>JBDWMJ010000001.1:0-607745 GCA_039972695.1 Roseibium sp.
AAAAACTAACCTCAAAACCAAGCCCGAAGACCCGGCCCCGTAAGACCAATTTTCCTGAGTGAAGAGCGCAAGACCCTGTCGCCAGCAGCAACGCCGCCGTCGATGAACCGGGTTATACGCAGACCAATCATTATCGTCAACTCCACAAGATGAAAAAAATGAAAAAAAGCGAAAAAAGATTCATTCGGCATAGATAAATCAATAATATCAATTTATTAGCCTATGTCACAGAGCCATAATCAACGGCTTCTACAGCGATCCCGGCCGCCAATCCGCCCGCGGCTGCAATAAGGGCCAAGCCCTTCCGCAGGGTCCCTCTGGATTCCTTACAATTGGGGGTTAGGCTTTCAAACACCTGAACCATCAAAATCGCTCCGGATGCTCCAATTGGATGCCCGCGCGCCAGGCCACCGCCCATTGTATTGAGGATCTCAGGGTTCGCATCCAGTCTGGATGCTGTCATCATGGCCTGAACTGCATAGGCTTCATGAATTTCAAATACCGCCAACTCGTCCGAAGTCGTCTTCCAACTTTCTAGAAGCTCTCTCCCAATGGATATGGGAACCAAAGCCGGATCGGCGGGTTCGCCTCCGCCGTTTTTTGCATGAACAATGCGCAGCCCGCCAACGCCCAATTCGCGTGCCCGGGCTTCGGATACCATTAGGACAGCAGCTGCTGCATCCGCTTCACAGGCGATCGTCGCGGCATTCAATCCATAGTGTTCGGTTCCCGCCAGCACCGGTGCCTTCAATGCCGTCTTTGGGCTGAGCTTTCTGGTGAAGGTGTCACTGCGCAGTCCCTTTTCAGTTGGGTCCAAAAGGCGACAGGAGATCCAGTCCGCAGCCGCCAAGGCCTTCTTATGAGACAATACAGCAAAATCGGCCTGCGCCTGTCTCGATATCCGTTCGCGAGCTGCCAGGTCTGCGGCTGCCTCGGCTAAATCCGGGTCTTCGAAAGGTGGCGGTGCAAAAGCCGGGCGGTCATATGGTTCCGGTTGGCCGCCCTTGTGCACTGGGCGATGCATCCGGATTGGTGCCCGGCTGAAACTTTCGGCACCGCCGGCAAGGACACACGCGGCGCTACCCGACTCAATCATACGGGCACCCATGATAATGGCATCCAGACCGGAACAGCATTGCGTGTCTATCGTCATGGCGGGAACCGTTTGCGGAATGCCTGCTCTCAAAGCGGCAAGCCGCGCCGGGTTTCCACCGCCATAAAGTGCGTTTCCCAACAGCACTTGCCCGACGTCTTCAGGAGCAAGTTTACCGTCTTCCAGAACCTTTGAGAGAACCGGTGCGGCCAATTCATCCGCCTGAAGATGTTTCAGGGCACCGCCACGCGGCGCCACCAGGGTACGCCTTGCGGCAACAATGACGGCCCGGCCTGCCATATTTTAAAGAGTCTCCTGATTGGAGGCAGACAGTTCGGCCAAGACGCGTTGAATGTCAGGTTTGCCACCCGGCGTCAGAGGAATTTCATCCCGAACATGAAGTTTACGCGGCGATTTTGGTTTGCCCAACAGGGTTGTGCAATGCTGCTGCAAGGCTCTTTCAGCATTGGCTAGGGATGCTGTCAGTTGAACAACGGCTTCCAGCCTTTCCCCCCGGAGCGGGTCGGAGCGCCCGAAAGCAACTGCGCACCTGACTGACGGATGCTGCATCAATGCCCTCTCGACCTCTTCAGGAAAAACATTTAGCCCGGAAGTAACAATCATGCGGGTTTCCCGGCCGATCAAAAACAGAAATCCATTTTTGTCCAGATAGCCATAATCACCAAATGCAAGCCAACCGTTCCGCCACTCGGTATCAGGCGTCTCACCACAGATATAACCGGAAAACAGCAACGGGCTTTTCACCCAAATAAGGCCTGACGACCCGGTTGGTTCCGGCCTGTCAGGATCACCTATGACGACTTGAACCCCGTCAGCCGGTCGACCAACTGAACCACAGGGCACAGTATTGTCCTGACGAGACCATGATATGAAACTGGTCTCCGATGCGCCGTAAAACTCGATCAGCTGCGCATTGGGAAACACATTGTGAAGCGCTTTGTGGTCCGCCTCTTGCCACTTCGCGCCACTCGAAAAAACCAGGCGAACAATCGAGATAGCATCTCTGCTCTGCGCGGCCTCGGCTATCAGTTTGAGATGGGTTGGTGTTGCATAGAGGGCAGAGCCATATTTTGCTGCCGCCAATTCATCTAGGATTGTGCGCGGGTCAAATCGCGGCGCAACAACGACTTCGATCCCACGATCCAGTCCGTGAACAGCTGCATATAGATGCAGTGAATGACTGAGCTTTCCGGGAAGCACAATCCGGTCAATCAACTCTGGATCGACTTCCTTGTCGCTTATCAGAAAACTCTCAAGCCAGGATCCATGGCTCCGGACATAGCCTTTCGGCAATCCCGTAGATCCCGAAGTAAAGCCGGCATAGAACAAGGTGTCTTCGCCTGGTGGTGGACCGAGCGGCTGCAGCTCGGCAGCAGCGGGATCACTGCCTGCCAACAACGCCTCAAACAACGTGTCTTCAATTTGGTGCTCAGGCCTGGTCGCCCCCAGAACCGCACTAGTCTGCGCCGCGGGCCAATCCGGGGACATCAACATGGCAACTCGCCCGGATCGGGCACAGGCAAAAAAACAGACCAAGAGGGAAACCGGATTGTTCAAGATGAGCGCGACGCGGGCATCATCAGCAACCGTGTTGATCAGGTAATTTTCGACTTTTTGAGTTTGATCGGCCAGCTCGCGCCAAGTCAGGCTCGTTCGCCCACAAACGAGTGCAGTGGCGTCTGGTTTCAACCGAGCAAATTCCTTGATGCGGTTGCCTATAAAGGCCATGCCGATGTCGCGCCTGACCCCGAAGCCTATGACCGGGACAATATGGCACCCGGCAGTCCGCGCGCCACTGTTTGCGTTACGACAGCCGTAATAACGACTTTAACGAGATCGCCCGGGATGTAGACAGCACTGCCCAGCGCCGCTTTCGGCAACGAAAGCCCCGCCATAAAAGCAACACCTGGAACGCCAAATGCATAGACAATCAAGATGCCGCCAACAGCCGCTGAAATAGCGGATGCAACGAGCACATTCATGTCGGTCGTCGCCCTCATGACAAGACCGGCGACAAATGCGCCAATCGGCCAGCCAATCAAAAATCCGACTGATGGACTTGCGAATACCCCGAGACCACCTCGCCCACCTGCGAGGAACGGAGCGCCAAGCACCACCAAAAACAGAAACAAGAGGACGGCAAGACCACCACGGACCGGCCCAAGCATGACACCAGCCAACATGACACCGAGGGTTTGTGCTGTAATCGGCACACCGCCCAACAACGGTATCGCAATTGGCGGAATCAATCCGAGCGCTGCAATCAGCGCAGCATAAAACGCAATATGCACCAGGGAACGATCAGCCATATTGTTATTCCTTATTATTTAACTTTGGTCCCACCGCACGACGCCCAGAATACCACATTTCCTTGCGCGAACGTAATTCTACTTGCCCCGATACCGCAAACTATTGGCCTCGACCAGCGGAAAACGGCGAATATCTAGTGTTATTGCACTAATCCTTCCGAACCACCCCGCGCAGTCAGTGCTTCGGCAACATTATCGGACATTCGAAGCGACTGGAGTGCAAATGGTGCAATCAACCTCCAGGACGTCCGACGTCCGGTTCGTGCCTGATAGGCTTCTTGCAACATGGAAAACACCTCCAACAAATGCGGTGCAAACCTCAGTACCAGTGTAACACCCAGCGCAGGTTTCCGCTGGGATAATCCGATCCACTTCAACGGCTTGAACAGCGGCAAGACAGCTTCCAGCATGTCATCCATGCGCGTTGTGATCGACACGAAATTTGCCGCCAGGATCATGACAACCAGGCGCAAGACGACAATACCGCCTTCCCATAAAGTTCCCGATATCCAGTGAAGAAACAGGATGGCGATCATAAAATAAGATAACCCACGCAACAGCTTAAGGCGTGCAATCCCTACGCGTCCGAGCGACGCATAACAGCCGAGCACACCTGAAAGACAGAGCAGGAAGATCCAGACGTCATCCGCCTGGAAAAGCAGCACGCTCCCAATAGCGACAACGACAAGTTTCACACCAGCCGGTAATCGGTGCGCCCAACTCGTACCTTGCAGATAGACTGAAATCACAGTGCCGCAACCTCGACGTCTTCGCCAATTCGCTGATCTATATCGTTACGATAGGCCGCAAGCACTGCACCTGGGGAACCATCCATGCGGATGTGCCCGTCTTCCAGCCAAAGAAGCCGATCAAACTGGTTAAAGTGGCTCAGATCATGACTGACCATTACGATCCTCTGCGGCAAGGCCATCAGCTTTCCAAAAATACTCCGCGAGGCAACAGCATCCAGACTCGTCATCGGTTCATCAAGGACGAGAACACTCGGGTTCATAACCAGAACAGACAAGATGCACACTAGTTGCTTCTGGCCTTCAGACAATTCAGCTATCGGCTTAGCAGCCAGTTGCTCGCAGCCGTGGCGTTTTAGAAACTCCACGCTTTGGGATCGGCTTTCCTCTTTTGTCGCACCCAGTTGCGCAATGCCAAAAGCAATTTCTTCTTCAACTGTTGGAAAAATCGCCTGATGATCCGGGTTTTGAAAGACAAACCCAACATGACGCGGCAACTCTGATTGCGCTTTGTCTGACTTGGCACCAAACAGAGACAGGGAACCTGTGCTTGGTTGCCGCAAACCGTTCAGCATCCGAATAAAACTACTTTTCCCGGAGCCATTCAGGCCGATGATGCCAATTCTGTGTTCTTCTAAAGAAACCGAAATGCCCGAGAGGATTTCGCGGCCTGTCAGTGTCAACCCAACACCTTCAAAGACGGCATATGGCGATGCATCCGGATCGCAAAGGGGGGTCGATTTCTCGGTTTTTCTAGTGGGCCAAAACGCCATAAAGTCCCTTAGCAGACCAGCTGCTTTCTGTCTGAGTACCTGACAAGTTTTGTGTCGCTTATCGTCCGGGCAACCCGGATTGTCAAAAGGGTCAACCGACGGGCCGGGTCATGGCTGGTTGCTCTGCCATTTGATCAATTGTTGTTTTGAGCCGGTTCAAAGCCCATTCAAACCTGTCATCTGACGGCTCTGAACCGAAAGTCAGTCTGAGGTATGGTGCAGGCACATGATCTTGAGCTTGAAAATACCGCGATGACAAAACGGAAACACCTTGATGCGACAAGGCTGCCTGAACAGCGTCGGCATCAACCGTCGCAGGTAATCGCAACCACCCGAATACCTTTGTTTCCCCACCTTGCAGAAAATGAGGCGACAGTATCTTTTGCGCGCTCAAAAACCTGGTTCGGTTTGCCTTTCGTTTCAGCCGCAAGGTTTTAAACAAGTGGCCTTCACGCACCCACCCGGCAATCAGTTCTGCGGTAATCGGCGAAGCCATCCAGGTACTCTCGCCAATCTTGTTTCGGATTGCGTCTTCGAATGGAGCCGGCACCTGCACAAATCCAATCCGGCTGCCCGGCGAACAAACTTTTGAAATACTGGCGATGGAGGCTGATCGCTCCGGAGCGAGTGCTCCGAAAGCCGGAAGCGCCTCTGTCAGGAACGGTGTGTACGGATCATCTTCAACGATTTTGAGATCGTGCTTCCTTGCGACAGCAACAAGATCCTCGCGCTCTTGCAGAGACATCGTATGGGTTGTCGGATTTTGCATGTTCGGCATCAAGAAGACGCCTTTGAGATTGTGAGACTGGGCCGCTTCGCCTAGCACTTCCGGATTCATGGCCCCAAAACCACCATCCTTGCGTTGCAACGCAGGTACAGGCACTGCCTTCAGGCCGGTTGCTTCAAGTGAGGTAAAAATCGACGGATAGGTGAAGCAGTCAACAGCAATTGCATCACCTCGCCTGAACAATGCCTGGCAGGTCACTTGAATGCCATGTTGAGCACCGCAGGTCACGGCAACGCGGTCCGGATCAGCCTCCAACCCATAGTCTTTGAAAACAAGAACGCCGGTTTCCCGATGTGCTCTTAAACCTTCGGATGGGACAAAGCCGTTTAGTCGGTCAATGCCAACTGTTTTGGACATTCGCACCAGGCCTTCCGAAAGGCTTGGGTTTAGATGCGGGTAAGCGAAGTTTCGGGCAAGATCGCAAGCCTCTGGTTCGTTTTCCTTTGCGATCAGCGGAGATACTTTCTGCGTTTCGGAGGCAATATAAGTTCCCCGCCCGGTTTCGCCTTTTACCAGGCGCCGACGCTCAGCCTCGCCATAAGCCCGCGTAACTGTACCGAGTGTCACACCCAGCTGGTAGGCAAGCTCCCGTTGTGGCGGCAGGCGATCACCTTGAGCCAGAGCACCGGTCTTGATGTCGCCTTCCAGTGCATCAGCGATAGCCAGATAGATTGGACCCTGCGCAGCTTCTATGTTTGGCACCCATATTGTCATGAGGACAATGTTATCATTGACCCATACAATTTTTCAATACAGTTGTTGTTTTCGAGTTATGTATCGATTGTATCGAATTTATAGCCTGGAACAGTTATGGACGCCGCAACGCTTACAGCCTTTGCTGTCTTTGTCATCATCATGACCGGGACACCCGGTCCCGGAAATCTGACGTTTCTGGCAATTGGAGCAAGCGCTGGATATCGAACAGCTTTTCCAGTGATTGTGGCCTCGCAAATCGGTTCCCTGCCATTAAAACTGAGTGTTGCCTACGGTCTTGGTCATGTGATGGCCGGCGGCGGTCCGATTGTTATCCTCTTCAAGGCACTGAGCATGGCCTACATGACCTATCTTGCCTGGCGGATTGTCTGTTTGAGCGTCAAACCAAAAGGGGAAGTCGCTTTACCGAGTTTCTGGGAAGGCCTGCTAATCCATCCACTGAGCCCCAAAACCTGGGCAATGAACCTCGTGGCCTTTTCAACCTTTTTTGCTGGAAATAGCCTCAGCATTCATGAGAACGCCTTCATTCTCGCGCTAGGTTTCACAATGGGAGGGTTGACCTTTCACTCCCTGTGGGCGCTGGCCGGCGTGTCAATCCTGGCATTGATCGGCGAAGGCCCGATGATGCGAACAATCACCGTGTTCATGGCCATTTCCATGCTGGCGGCAACAGTCTGGGCATTGGTTTTGTGAAGCGATAAAGTTATCCGGCTTTCGCGACGCACCAGGGCCTCTAGTTCGAATACAAGTCTTTAACTTTTAGTGCGGATACGAGATCACTGACGCGGGCGGCATTGTCTTTTGCCAGAATACCGTTTTGGTTCCAGAAATTGTTCTCAAATCCAATACGGGCCTTGCCGCCTTGCTGAATAGCGTAAACGAGACAATCTGTTTCCTGTCGCCCAAAAGCACAGGCTGCCCAGTTGATTTCCAGGTCCGGATTCATGTCGGCCAAGACGTTCAGAAATGGATCGAGGTCGCTCGGAGTGCTTTCCTGATTTTCGGAGTATCGGCCGAGTACAAACAGAACCTGATGGTTTCGGCCTGGAATGACGCCGACCGACACCAGATCAAGAAACCGTTTCAAATCCTCGACACTATATAGAATGTGCTGAACAGCAATTCCCTTACCGAAGGCCCAACTGTAGAATTCTTTTGCAGCCTTGGTGTGTTGGTCCGGAACCATTTCAGCTAGAGCAACGGAAACGGCATCCGGTTCGACATCTTTGACCAATTTGCGTTGTTCTTCGGGGCTGTATTTACCAACGGCCTCCGTCGTGATCTGGACTTGCATGCCCGGAACTTCGGTCCGCATTTGCGGTATCAGGTCCCGAAAAAGATCAGCGTCCATCACATGCGTCCCGCTTTCATCACGGACGTGCGCATGCAGACCGGTTGCACCGGCTTCAAAACATGCTTTGGCCGTTGCGACGGTTTCACTAACAGTCATCGGCAAAGCGGGATGATCCGCCTTTGACCGAAGTGCACCATTAGGTGCCACCATGATCAAAGGGAGGGGCGGCAAAATATCTGCTGACTTCATGTTTTTAGAAAACTGCCTTAAACGCTGACTGCAATTTGTCAGTGATCTCGGTGATTTGGGCATCTTCCATGATGAACGGAGGTGCGAGCAGAATATGATCGCCCTGTACGCCGTCAATCGTTCCGCCCATCGGATAACAGATCAGGCCAGCTTCGAAGGTCGCTTTTTTCAGAGCCTTGTTGATACCGCGTTTCGGATCGAACGGTGCTTTGCTGGCCCGATCCTCAACAATTTCAATGCCTCGAAAGAGACCGCGTCCGCGAATATCACCGACGTATTGATGCTGGCCAAATGCATCACGTAATGCTGCGTCCAGTTTTTCTCCAAGTGGATTGACACGAGCTGCAACACCGCCTGTCAGTTTCTTCAGAACAGCCAGGGCAGCGGCACAGGCCGTCGGGTGGCCGATGTAAGTGTGACCATGCTGGAAGAATCCGGTCCCGGTCTCAATTGCCTGATAGATTTCCGAGGTGCAAAGCATCGCCCCGATGGGTTGATATCCCGCACCCAATCCCTTGGCAATGCACAGGATATCCGGCGCAACACCATCCTGTTCGCACGCAAACAACGAGCCCGTCCGGCCCATGCCACACATTACTTCATCGAGAATTAGAAGAATTCCGTGCGCATCACATATTTCCCGGATGCGTTTGAAATAGCCTTCAACTGGCGGTACCGCACCGGACGTTGCGCCGACAACGGGTTCGGCAACAAATGCCATCACGTTTCCGGGCCCAAGACGTTGAATCTCGGCTTCCAGTTCGTTTGCTACGCGCTGGCCGTAGTCAAAAGCGGTCTCATCTTCCTTGCGACCGCGGTACTCGTAACACGGCGAAATGTGCGACGTTTCGATCATCAAAGGCGCGAAGGGTTCGCGGCGCCATTGATTGCCACCCGTTGCCAGAGCGCCAAGTGTGTTGCCGTGATAACTCTGACGGCGGGCAATGACCCGATGACGGGAGGTTTCCCCTTTTTCAAGGCAATACTGACGTGCCAGTTTCAGCGCGGCTTCCATTGCCTCGGACCCGCCGGAGACAAAATAGACCCGGTTCAGATCGCCTGGCGCGTGCTCGATCAAGAGATCAGCCAGCTGCTCCGTTGGTTCTGAAGTGAAGAACCCGGTATGGGCAAAGGCGATTTGATCAATCTGTGATTTGATGGCAGCGGTGACCTCCGGATCGCTATGTCCCAGACAAGACACTGCAGCTCCACCTGATCCGTCGAAGTACTTTTTACCCGATTTATCAATAATATAACAACCATCACCACTCACAGCGACCGGAAGATTGGCTTTAGTGTGGCGGGGAAATACATGAGACATGACACAGAACCTGACGACTGATTCAAAGGATGTCCGAACCGGACCTGTGACATTTGTATCAGAAATGATCTAATTCTGAAACATTTGTTTCTTTAAGTAATTAACTACGTTTTTCATTAGAATTTTAATCAAATTGGAGGAACGTGATTGCGGGGCAAGTTTCTAAAACCAGAACTCGATAAGGCACTTCAGTTATGCGTCAGCGCCTCGCCACATATGTCGTCATCGTTGCTACATCTGCCATTCTTGTTGGATGCGGTTCTGTCGCCGGGGTAACCGGCATGGGCTGGGTAACGGCATCCCACAATTCTATCGACTATGATGATTCATCCTGGTGTGTGCCGCGCAAACTCAAGAAAGTGCTGAACAAGGTCGCCAAACGCTATGGCAAGGTCACCGTGCATTCCACGAAACGCTGGTGGCTGGAAAACTGGTGGAAAGGCGGCGCGAAAGACTCGTACCACCTGAACTGCAAGGCCGTGGATTTCTCGGTTGGCGGAAATCCTAGCTCAGTGATTGCTTTCCTGAAGTCACAAAAAGCAGTGGGCGGATACAAGCACTACTCTTCCGGCCATTACCATATCGACACGGGACCACGCCGCACATGGTGAGCCGGATAGCTACTTAAGTTCGCCCAGCTCCAGTGCCATTTCCCAGGCAACGGCATCAAAGCCGATAAAATTCTTGGTCTCGCATTCGACAATCGGCCGCTTGATTGTCGAGGAATGCTCGATCATCACATCAAGTGCACTGGCCATATCTACAACGCCATCCTGTGTGGCCTCATCCAGGCGCCGCCATGTCGTGCCCTTTTTGTTGAGAACTGTGTCCCAACCAAATTCCTTGGCAAAGACAACCAGTTTGTCAGCGTCAACGCCATCTGTCTTGTAGTCATGAAACGTGTAATCCACACCCGCTTCCTCAAGGAATTTGCGTGCTTTTTTCACTGTATCGCAGTTTTTGATGCCGTAGACTTTCATGTGTTCTTCCTGTCCGCTAATTGTGCGGAGAGTTGCTTTTTGTTGGTCGAGTTTCAAGTCCGTCGCCGCTCTTTCCACGGCTCCTGCTTGACCGAACGCTTCCAACCTGCACTGATTTCAACAGTACTGTGTCTGAAACCGGTCTTCAACACGTATAGCCTTGAAGGTGATTAAGCCAACGCATGGCCATGACAGAAACCGATACATCGTCAGAACAAGCTCCACCTGCTGCCAAAAAGGTAGGGATGGGGCCAAGTCTGGGAAACTGGCGACAGAGGTTGCGCCTGTGGAGCGGTCTTGTCCTGTTCGTATTTTGTCTGAGCCACTTCACCAATCACGCTCTTGGCATCATTTCCGTCGACGCCATGGAGAAGGCTTCAATCTGGCACTATTGGGTCTGGCGAAGTCGGCTTGGTGAAACACTGTTGCTTTTGTCAGCTCTGACGCATGTCATTTTGGCGCTTTGGCGCACGTCGAAACGCCGTACTCTGAAGATGCCGCGCTGGGAGTTCACCCAGTTGGTGCTCGGCCTCTATATCCCATGGACACTGATCCCGCATGTCTCTGCAACCATGGGGTTGGCCAAAAATTTCGGTTTTGCTCCGACCTATCATCAAATGCTCACGATCCTCTGGCCGGATCTTGCGCTGATGCAATCAATCCTGCTGGTTGTCGTGTGGACCCATGCAATGATCGGCCTGCATTTCTGGTTGCGTCTTTACCCGCTTTACCACCGGTTCAAGTATGCAGCACTGACCTTCGCTATCGCCATGCCGGTTCTGGCACTTTGGGGATTTGTCGAAGGCGCGCGCCGTCTTGCTCTTGCAAAGACTGTAAACATCAAGGTTTCGGATGAACAATTCGACTGGCTGTACACGGTTGTTGACCAGTTCAGAGCGACTGTTTTCGGGCTGATCATCCTTAGTTTGGCTGTCATCGCAGTACGCTATATCTCCAACCGATTTACCAAAAAGCTCTCTATCACCTATCCTGGCGGTGTTTCGATCAAGGCGCAACCTGGTGCATCCCTGCTTGAAATGAGCCGCATAAATGATGTGCCGCTTGCATCAGTTTGCGGTGGTCGCGCCCGCTGTTCAACCTGCCGCGTAGAAGTCCTGTCCGGCGGGGAAAATTTGCAACCTCCGGGCCCGGCGGAAGTCAGTGTTCTCACGCGGATTGGTGCAAAGGAAAATGTCCGTCTTGCCTGCCAGATCCGCCCGCAATCGGACCTCGTCGTTCAGCCACAAGTACAGGTAAAGACAAAAACCAACCGGACCAAACAAGTTCAGGACGCATATTTTTGGGGTGTTGAAAAGGAAGTCGTCGTCATGTTCGTCGACCTTCGGAATTTCACCGGCATAACGGAATCCCAGCTTGCCTACGATGTCGTTCACTTGCTCAATCAATATCTGGATCAGGTCTCGGCAGTAATCCGCAAGGAAGGCGGCCACGTCGACAAGTTCATCGGCGACGGCATCATGGCGATTTTTGGAATTGACAGTGGTCCCAGCGAAGGGGCCCGACAAGCCTTGATAGCTTGCCAGCAGATCGAAACCGTAATGGAAGTGTTGAATGCCGAAAAGGGACCTCAGTTCCATGATCCGATCCGTCTCGGCGTTGGCCTGCATCTTGGGTCCGCCATACTGGGACGCATCGGGTCAGCTGGCGCAGATGGTGAACGCGGCGGTTTGACCGCACTTGGTGATGTGGTCAACACAGCGAGCCGCCTTGAGACCGAGAACAAGATTCACGGCAGTTTTCTGGCTGTGTCAAAAGCTGTCATTGACGCGGCAGAGGGCAAGGTATCATCAGCCAATCTGGTGGAAATCAAAGTGCGGGGCAAAGAACAGCCCCTTGAAATTTTTGCGCTTCAAAAGATGGATACGCTATCGCTTCCCGAAATGACCAAGCCCTGAACAGTACCAAGTTAATAGGAGCGCATGTGCCGCAAGCTTATTCCCCCAAAGAGATGCTGACGAAGCTGGTCTCGTTCAACACAGTATCGGACCAAAGCAATCTAGACCTCATTTCCTTCGTCGAAGATTATTTGGCCGGCTTTGGAATTGAAACTGTTCGCGTGCCGGACCCAACCGGCGAAAAAGCAGCACTGTTTGCAACAATCGGCCCCAGAACAGATGGTGGGATTGTCCTGTCCGCCCATACGGATGTTGTGCCTGTAGAAGGTCAGAAATGGTCTCGCGATCCTTTCACGGCATGGGAAGAGGATGGCAAACTGTTCGGACGCGGGACCGCTGACATGAAAGGCTTTGCAGCGACCTGCCTGGCCAAGGTACCGGATTTCCTGAACGCCAATCTCGAAAAGCCGTTTCACATCGCACTTTCCTACGACGAGGAAGTCGGCTGCTTCGGTGCGCCGCCTTTAATGGAAGCATTGCTGGCGGATGGCCCGCGACCCGAGCTCGTAATCGTCGGCGAACCCACCAACATGAAAGCGGTGACCGGACACAAGGGCATTGCGGTTCTGAAAACCAGAATTCACGGCCATCCGGTTCATTCCAGCCAGCTTCACCGAGGTGTTTCAGCCATTTCCGTCGCAGCCAGACTCATCTCCTGGCTGGATACCAAAACGGCCGAGAACAAGGCCAACGCTGACCCTGAATGTCCGTTTGAACCACCCTATACAACGCTTCACTGCGGAACGATCGAAGGCGGACAAGCTCACAACATCACGGCTCATGTTTGCGAATTTATGACTGATATCAGGCTTTTACCCGGTGAGAATCTCGATACTTGGATAAAGGACTATCGCGAATTCGCAGAACAGAACGTGCTACCGGGCATGCAGTCAATTTCCGAAGACTGCCAGATAGACATAAGCGTTCTGGCAAAAGTTCCGGGTCTTGCTGAAGAAACTGATGGCCTGGCCGAACAGACAGTCAGGCAAATCACCGGAGACAACGGGCGACACGTGGTTGTTTATGCAACAGAGGGCGGAATTTTCCAGGAGTTCGGCTTGTCCACAGTCGTGTGCGGACCGGGGTCAATTGATCAAGCTCACCAGCCCGATGAGTTCATTGAATTGGCCGAACTCACCCGATGTGCAGCGTTTTTGGACAGCCTTTGCGAAAAAAACTCTCACAAGTAGACCGAAAGCTATTTGAAGACAGGCGCTTGGAGTGTCATAGTCGGGGAAATCAAGGAAATTCACCGAGGCATTTCCTTGGTGGGGCACCAAAACAAAGAGTTCCGTCAAACGGATAATTCAAGAGGGGAATATGAAAACCAAGACCATGTTCATGGCCGCTGCAATTGCTGCAGCCGGCACAGTTTCGTCTGTACAAGCTGAAACGCTCAAGTTTTCCTTTCAGGGCACGCTAAATGCCTTGGATCCGTACAGCCTCAACGAAACTTTCACCTTGTCTGCTCTCGGCAACGCCTATGAAGGTTTGACTCGCCGTGGCGCAGACCTCCAGATCGAGCCTGCTCTTGCTGAACGCTGGGAAATTGTTGAACCAAATCGCTGGCGCTTCTTCCTGCGCAAGGGCGTTAAATTCCACAATGGCAACGACTTTACAGCAGATGATGTAGCGTTTTCTGTTGAACGTGTTCGCTCTGAAGGCTCCGACCTGACGACCCGTGTTCCGGCAGACGCAAAAATCGAAATCGTTGACGACTATACAGTCGATTTTGTGCTTTCTGGTCCGAACCCGATCCTGCACTATGAGTGGGATACGTTCTACATCATGGACAAGGAGTGGACCGAGGCAAACAACGCCGCAAAGGTGACGTCTGCTTCCGATACAACTGCCAACTATGCTGCGCTGAATGCGAATGGCACCGGCCCGTTCAAGATCACCAGTCACGAGGCTGGCGTTCAGACCAAGTATGAGAAGCATGCTGGTTGGTGGGACGAAGCCCAGCACAATCTTGATGGGGTTGAATTTACTCCGATCGGATCTGACGCAACTCGCGTCGCTGCCCTGCTTTCCGGCGAAATGGATATGGTTTATCCAATCCCGGTACAGGACATCAAGCGTATCAATGACAATTCGGGAACAGTCGCTCTGACCGGTCCGGAACTTCGTACCATCTTCCTTGGTATGGACCAGATGCGCGACGAGCTGATCTATTCAGACGTGAAGGGCAAAAACCCGTTCAAGGATGCCCGCGTCCGCAAAGCTTTCTATCAAGCCATCAACATTGAAGCGATCAAACAGAAGGTAATGCGCAACCTGGCAACGCCTTCCGCGATCATGATCTCTCCGTTCATGTTCTCCAAAGCCGGTGATTTCCAGCGCTACCCTTATGATCCCGATGCCTCAAAGGCACTGCTTGCAGAAGCTGGATATGCAGACGGTTTCACTGTCGGCATGGATTGCCCGAACGACCGCTATGTCAACGACGAAGCGATCTGTCAGGCCGTTGCGGCCATGCTTGCCCGCGTTGGCGTGAAGGTCGACCTGAACGCACAACCAAAGGCCAAGTACTTCGCCAAGATCCTTGCATCCGGTGGTTATGACACGTCGTTCTACCTGCTGGGTTGGACCCCTGGTTCATTCGACAGCTACAATGTCCTGTCGAACCTGATGAACTGCCGCGATGAAACCGGCGCAGGCTCTCCGTTCAACAATGGCGGATGGTGCGATGAAAAAGTGGATTCGCTTACCGGTCAGATCCTGTCGGAAATCGACCCGGCCAAACGCGATGACATGATCGCTGAAGCTTACAAGATCACCCATGACAATGTTTATTACATTCCTCTGCACCAGCAGGGTCTGGCATGGGGTGTAGCCGACAACGTTGACCTTGTTCAGCGTGCCGACAACCAGTTCCACTTCCGCTTTGTGACCAAAAACTAAGCGGTATTGAACCCACAACGCCTCCGGCTCTGCCGGGGGCGTATTTTCATTTTCAGAGTTAAAGAACCCAAATGATAGGTTTTGCGACACGCCGCTTGCTACAGGCGTTGATTGTCATGCTGGTGGTAGCATTGCTCGCTTTCACCATGTTCCGTTTTGTCGGGGATCCGATCAACCAGATGGTCGGTATCGAGACTTCTATTGAAGATCGGGAAGCTCTTCGGGAGCGTCTCGGCCTGAACGATCCGATCGCTATCCAATTCGTGAGATTTATCACGAAAGCGGCGCAATTCGATTTCGGCACGTCCTATCAATTTCAGCAACCGGTCTCTGACCTGTTTGCCAAACGCATTCCTGCGACGCTGGAGCTCAGTTTCGCGTCTGCCATGTTCGCGCTCATCGTCGGCATTCCCATGGGCATCTATGCCGGTCTCAATAGAGACTCTGCGATTTCAAAACTGTTTTTGTCGGTCTCTCTGGTCGGTATTTCGCTACCAACCTTCTTCATCGGCATCCTGCTGATCTTCCTGTTTTCCGTGACCCTGCAGTGGCTACCGAGTTTCGGGCGAGGGGAAACCGTTCAGATCGGGTCCTGGTGGACCACAGGCTTCCTGACAGTGTCTGGACTAAAGGCTCTCATCCTGCCGTCGATCACATTGGGCCTATATCAGATGACATTGATCATGCGCCTGATCCGCGCTGAAATGCTTGAAGTCATCCGGACAGACTACATCAAGTTTGCCAAAGCGCGTGGACTGCCCGACCGGCTGGTGAATTTCCGCCATGCTCTGAAAAACACACTTGTTCCTGTCATCACCATCACCGGGCTTCAGCTTGGTGCCATCATCGCTTTTGCCACAATTACCGAAACAGTGTTTCAGTGGCCCGGCATGGGCCTGATGTTCCTGCAAGCTGTTCAAAACGTCGATATTCCGATCATGTCGGCTTACCTGTTGCTGACGGCTTTCCTGTTTGTGGCGATCAACTTCATCGTCGACATTCTCTATTTCTTTATCGATCCGCGTTTGCGGGTCGGTCGGCCTTAAAGGGGGATCTGATATGAGTGATGTTACCAACGCATCAGACGCTCCAAAAAGCCGATGGGCCAAAATAACCGACAGCGACCTGTTCCATTCTTTTTTGCGGTCCAAAGTTACGGTTGTTGCGGCATTTGGAACGACAATCCTGTTCTTTCTGGCGTTCCTGGCGCCCTGGATTTCTCCGCATGACCCGTTCGATCTCGCGTCGCTGTCCATTATGGATGCTCGCGTTCCTCCGGTCTGGATGGAGTTTTCCGATCCGAGGTTTATTCTCGGCACCGACGACCAGGGGCGGGACCTGTTGTCCGGCATATTCTATGGAATGCGCATTTCGCTGATAGTCGGTTTTTGTTCCGTTCTGTCGGCAGCAGTTCTCGGAATCTCACTTGGTCTTGTCGCCGGTTATATGGGCGGGCGAATCGATGCGATTATCATGCGGGTGGCCGACGTTCAGCTGACCTTTCCAGCGATTCTCATCGCTCTCCTAATTGACGGTATCGCTAACGGTATCTTCGGAAATATCGACCGGGAAGTCTTTGCGTTTTACATCCTGATCGTCGCCCTCACCCTGTCTTTCTGGGTTCAGTACGCCCGTACTGTTCGTGGCTCGACAATGGTCGAGAAAAACAAGGAATATGTGCAGGCAGCGCGAGTCATTGGGCTGCCGTCCATTGTCATCATGGCGCGCCATATTCTTCCGAACGTCATGGGCCCGGTGCTCGTCATTGCCACCATCAATCTGGCTCTTGCGATCGTCACCGAAGCAACATTGTCCTTCCTCGGTGTCGGTATGCCGCCCACCCAGCCTTCTCTGGGTACCCTGATCGCAGTTGGAAACGACTTCCTCTATTCAGGTGAATGGTGGATCGCGATCTTCCCAGGTCTGGCACTTGCCTTGCTGGTCTTGAACGTCAACCTTCTGGGCGACTGGTTGCGCGACGCCCTCAACCCGAAACTGCGGTGAGGCGGACATGAGCGTTCTCGAAATCAAAGGCCTGTCTGTCGAGTTCCCAAGCCGCAAATCCGTATTTGTGGCCGTGGACGATGTCACCCTCAGCGTCGAAGCCGGGAAAATTCTCGGTGTTGTCGGTGAATCCGGTGCCGGGAAATCTACAGTCGGCAATGCGGTTATCGGGCTTCTGCAGGAACCCGGGCATATTTCCGGCGGTGAAATCCATTTGCATGGCCAGCGAATTGATCAGCTGGCGTACAACCAGATGCGCAAGTTGCGCGGTCGCAAGATCGGAATGATCTTTCAGGACCCCCTGACATCGCTTGATCCGCTCCAGACTGTTGAATCGCAGCTGGTTGAAACCATTCGCACGCATATGCCGTTCTCCAAAAAGGAGGCACAGCAGCGCGCAATTGAGCTGATCGATGCAGTTGGCATTCCTGACCCGGCAGAACGGATCAAACAATATCCGCACCAATTCTCCGGTGGGATGCGTCAGCGTGTTGTTATTGCACTGGCGCTGTGTGCCGAGCCCGAGCTCGTTATCGCGGATGAACCGACAACAGCTCTGGATGTATCAATCCAAGCTCAAATTCTGGAGTTGATGAAAAAGCTCTGCGAAGAGCGCAATGTCGCAATGCTGGTTATCACCCATGATATGGGCGTGATTGCCGACATTACCGACCATGTCGCCGTGATGTACCAGGGCGAGCTGGTTGAGTACGGCGAGACAACTCAGGTTCTGGGAGCTCCTACACACCCCTATACGCAAAGCCTGATATCCGCTGTGCCGCGCCCGGATGTCAAAGTCGAACGGTTTCCGGTGGTCAACTACATCGAAAAAGCCGGGACACCTCAAAAGCAGATTGACATATCAACTCACTGGCTTGGCAAAACCCGCGAGTACGAGAAAGTTGACGGGCCGCTGGTCCAGATCAAGGATCTGGAGATGCGGTTTGAAACGCACGGGTCAATTTTTCCCTCGCAACGCCGGTACTTCAAGGCCGTAAAAAAAGTCAGTTTTGACATTTTCGAAGGTGAAACTTTTGGAGTTGTTGGCGAAAGTGGCTCCGGCAAATCGACGGTTGCCCGCGTCATCACCGGTCTTTATCACCCATCGGGTGGCTCGATCATGTTCGGAAACACCGAACTGACATCGCTCAAGAATCGCAAAGACATTCTGGCAATGCGTCGCCAGATGCAGATGATCTTCCAGGATCCCTATTCATCGCTCAATGCTCGAATGCGGGTGCGGGATATTATCGCCGAGCCGATAAAATTCCATAAACTTGCCTCCAGCAATTCGGAAGTCCGGCAGATTGTCGACGATCTTCTGGATCACGTGGGGCTCGGGGTGGCTGCAGGGCAGAAATTCCCGCACGAGTTTTCAGGTGGTCAGCGCCAACGTATCTCCATTGCAAGAGCTCTTGCCACACGGCCAAGATTCCTGATTTGCGACGAGCCGACGTCTGCACTGGATGTTTCCATTCAGGCCCAGATTTTGAATCTGCTGAAAGACCTGCAGGAAGAGCTTGGTCTCACCATGCTGTTCATCAGCCATGACCTGGCTGTGATCCGCCAGATGTGCAACCGCATCGGCGTGATGCGCAATGGTGAACTCTGCGAAGTCTCTGACTGCGATGAACTCTTCGAAGCACCAAAACATGCCTATACGCGCGAACTCCTGGACTTGATGCCGTCCATGGAGCTCCTGTCTCGCGCCAATCTTCAAACAGTCTAAACTGGGTGCCGTCCTTGGAAATCGGGGCGGCACTCTCGAGACCGGTACCAAGTCATTGATCCTGAGTCATTTTTCGCGATTCTGCTGAGTCGCAGGCTTGACTCTGCCAACAGTCCTGATTCTTTTTCGGACTCAGATGATAGCCACAGGCTAGTCCTGCCTCGGCAGAATTTTCCGCCCTTCCATATGCCCAATTTCAATGAATAGTAATATCGTTGCCCTTCAGTTTTCTTCGGACGGAATACAACGGTTTCACGAGTAACGATGTTTATGTTTGAAATCCGGACTAACTCTGATTGATGTTTTTTCATTTCGAATACTTTTCATTTTGAAGTCTATCTATCATAAATCGCAGACGGCCGCATTTCGGTACAATGATATTTTTAAGAGGCTACTTCGATAGAAGCGTTGCCGATCGGATGTATAGTTTCAATCCGCATTTGAGCCCGAAAACCAACCCGCACAGACACCTGATAGTTCTGCGGATGTAGCGTGCGTTTCAGAGATCCATCACCTGATTTCAGGGTTTTGAGGCGTTGCGAGTCCGACGTTCATTCCGCATTTTTAGAGCCCCGCCGCTTCTTCTGAGCAGTCCCCATATCTCAGATATTCGGTTGGTTGTTTGAAGACGATTTCATGCTCGAAGGTCCGCGGAAATGCAGAAAAACATATTCTCCACGCTGTTTTGGTTGCTCTGTCTGGGCCTTTCCATCGGATCTCTCGCTTTGGCCATTGCAATTCATGGCAACGATACGTTCGGGCAGATCAGACTTGTTGTTGTGTTCTCCCATAACAGCATCCTCGTCTACTGCATGTTTTCGGCAATATTTGCGTTTCTGTGCCTGTCTTTGTCGCTCAATTCACCAATTGGACGCCCGTTGACCCTGTTCACCGTGCTTGTTGGTGCGTCTTTGCTGGGATGCTCAGCCATCCTCAATGGTATGGACATCGATGTGCCGCATATTGATGTCCCGGCGCTGGCAGCCGCTTTCTTGATGATCCTTCGGGCACTGAGCATCCGCTTCCTGCCTCCGCGTGGAGACCGCACTGGTGTTAGGGAAGGTTTTCTGGCGCTCGGAATAGCCGGTGTTGTTGGTAATACCTGGTGGTTTGCAGATCCTGCGATGGTGCCGGTTGCCGCCACCGCCAGTCTGCTACTGGCCTGGCCTTTCCTGATTGATGGAATCAATGCCTTTGCTGACAAGGTCTATCATCAGGCAGCCAATGCCGCCGGTGCACGCAACATTCAGCAGGGCGCATTTACGCGAGTGGCCCGGGCGCGCGATATCGTGCTCGACAAGACAGCCGTAATGTCTGGCCCGAACCTGATTGTCACCAATGTGATGGCGTTCAACAATGAACCAAAAACCCTGCTCGCCGTCGCGGCGTCGGCGGAATCAGATTCAGATCATCCGGTCGCCCATGCACTACGCCAACTGGCGAGCCAGTGGCAGGTTGACCTGAAACGCCCGGATTTGTTTGAGCCTGAGCCAGGGCTCGGTGTGGTTGCGTTGCTTGGTGGCCAAACAGTTGTCATCGGGACAACGGAACTATTGCAGAAACTTAAAATCGACAGCTTTACAGCGGACGCAATCGCCCGCTCGCTGGAAGAAGACGGCAAGACCGTATTGCGGGTCGCTGTCGGTGGGCGTGTCGTCGGTGTACTCGGACTGGAGGGCACCTTGCGCCAGGATGCCGGAGTTGCCGGAATGGCTCTGCGAACAGAAGGACTGGTCCCATGGCTTTATTCCGGTGATAGCCTGAAGACGCGCAAGACCCTGGCAGACCTCCTCGGTCTGGAAATTGTCGATGACCCCGTTGCCGGAGAAACAATTGCAGTAGGTACCGCACGCGCCTTCGGTCCGGATCGTCCGTTGATTCTAACACTATCAGCAGACCGATCAGCCCTGGAATTGCGATGCCCGACACATGACCAGCCAATTGCTATCAGCAACACGGATGACATCGGTGCCTTCCCGACCCTCAAGGCACTCGGAATGCGGCGAAACAAACTCGCAGTCCAGGCCAGACGTATATTGATGAGTATATGGGTGCTTGGCGGCCTCTGCGGCGGACTGACGCTTCTTCCAATGTCTGCAGCACCGATGCTCTTGGTTCTTTGTCTCTGTGTTCTTTGGGGTTTTGCGAAGTTTTCGGTCGCCGACACACTCAAGGATCGAGTGCTTTAAGGACAATCTCATCCGCGCTGGACTGATTTACCACAACCGTGCCTTTACAGCTGTTCATGCGTGGTGTTTATCCATTTCAAGCTATTTCAAGCGATTTAGTTGAGGGAGAAACGCCATGAACGACAAGAAACAACCGAATCTGCGGTCAGCGGCATGGTTCAACAATCCGGACAATCCGGGAATGACTGCACTCTATATTGAGCGCTATTTGAACTTCGGCCTTACCCGTGAAGAATTGCAATCCGGAAAACCACTCATCGGTATTGCGCAGACCGGGTCAGACCTGTCTCCATGCAACCGTCACCATCTGGAACTTGCCAAACGGGTACGCGAGGGCATACGCGAAGCCGGTGGTATTGCATTTGAATTTCCAGTTCACCCAATTCAGGAAACCGGCAAGCGCCCAACCGCAACGCTTGACCGAAACCTCGCCTATCTCGGCCTTGTCGAACTGCTTTACGGTTACCCGATTGACGGCGTTGTTCTGACGATTGGCTGTGACAAGACGACACCTGCCTGTTTGATGGCTGCTGCAACTGTCAATATTCCGGCAATCGCGCTGTCCGTCGGTCCAATGTTGAACGGTTGGCACAAGGGCAAGCGTACCGGTTCCGGAACCATCGTCTGGAAAGCCCGTGAGATGCTTGCGTCAGGCGAAATCAACTACGAAGAATTTATGGAACTGGTTTCGTCTTCTGCCCCATCTGTTGGCTACTGCAACACAATGGGGACAGCTACGACCATGAACTCGCTTGCTGAAGCCCTTGGCATGCAGCTTCCAGGGGCAGCAGCAATTCCGGCACCCTACCGTGAGCGCGGCGGTATTTCGTACGCAACCGGTAAACGCATTGTCGATATGGTGCGCGAAGATGTGAAACCGTCCGATATCATGACACGCGAAGCGTTCGAGAATGCCATCGTCGTCAACTCAGCCATCGGCGGCTCAACCAACGCTCCTATCCATTTGAACGGTATTGCGCGCCATCTCGGAGTTGAGCTCAACAATGATGACTGGCAAAACATTGGCCACGATGTGCCACTGCTGGTCAATCTTCAGCCCGCCGGCGAGTATCTTGGCGAAGACTATTTCCATGCCGGTGGTGTTCCTGCCGTTGTTGCAGAACTCATGCGCAACAACAAGCTGCCACATCCGGATGCTCTTACTGTCAATGGCCAGTCCATGGGCGCGAACTGCGACGGCATCACCACGGATCTTCCCGATGTGATCAAACCCTATAGCGCACCGATGATGGAAAATGCCGGATTTATCAATCTGAGCGGCAACCTCTTTGACAGCGCGATCATGAAGACCAGCGTAATCTCCGAGGAATTCCGCACCCGCTATCTGTCAGATCCGAAGGATCCGGATGCCTTTGAAGGCCGCGCCATCGTTTTTGAAGGCCCTGAGGATTATCATGACAACATCGACAATCCGGATCTGAACATCGACGAGCACTGTATGCTGTTCATTCGTGGAACTGGACCAATTGGCTACCCTGGTGGTGCCGAAGTGGTCAACATGCAGCCTCCGGCGGCCCTGATCAAACGCGGTATCACGGCACTGCCGTGCATTGGCGATGGCCGGCAGTCCGGAACTTCCGGGTCTCCGTCGATCCTGAATGCCTCACCGGAAGCCGCAGCCATGGGTGGCCTGGCCCTGCTGAAAACCGGTGACCGGGTTCGCATTGATCTCAAAAAGGCGACAGCCAATATTCTAATTTCCGATGAAGACCTGGCGAAACGCCGTGCAGACCTCGAAGCCGCCGGTGGTTTCAAGTATGCCGACAGCCAGACACCCTGGCAGGAAATCCAGCGCGGCATGATTGGCCAATTCGACAAGGGCATGGTTCTGGAACCTGCGGTCAAATATCAGGATGTCGCTCACACCAAAGGTTTACCGCGCGATAATCACTGATCAGGCACTTTTTCTGGTACATTGTGGTGCCCGGATTTGAACGATTTGAAAGGCGCGGATTGATTTTCGCGCCTTTTCACTTGACGGTTACGTAAACGGCATGCTTCAAGAAGGCAACTTTTGACCCCGGCTTCTTATTATTTGGGAGAATTTATATGTCCTTGGAACAACTCACAAAAGACATCAGCGGTAAGGTTTCTGGCGGCGGCATCGAAGAAAGCGTCAAATTCGATCTCGGCGATGCTGGCACAATCTTCATTCAAGGATCCGATGTGACCAATGACAATGGCGAAGCAGACTGCACGATCACAATGTCTGCTGAAGATCTCGCCGACATGCTCTCTGGTGACCTGAACCCGACAGCGGCCTTCATGGGCGGCAAGATGCAGGTTGAAGGCGACATGAGCGTTGCCATGAAGCTCGGCAGCATCGTATAGATTTCTGATCCAGAAATTTATGCTGCAAGGGGACTCCGTTGAAAATCCTGATTATTGGTGCGGCCGGTATGGTCGGCCGCAAACTTACGGAACGTCTTTGCAGCCTTAAAAAGGTGAAGGGCCGAGACATTTCGGCCCTGACACTTGCCGATGTCGTGGAACCACAAATTCCCGACAACGCCCCCTGCCCCGTTCAAGTTATATCGGGTGACTTCTCAGGCAAATCAGCAGCTGAAAAGCTGGTGGCAGACTGTCCGGATGTCATTTTTCATCTTGCTGCAATCGTATCGGGCGAAGCTGAATCAGACTTTGACAAAGGCTACCGGATAAACCTCGACGGCACGCGTTACCTCTTCGAGGCAATCGTTGCGGCGGGTGATGACTACTGTCCGCGGGTTGTCTACACCTCTTCAATCGCCGTGTTTGGTGCGCCATTTCCAGATACCATTCCAGACGATTATCACCTGACACCGCTGACATCCTACGGAACGCAAAAAGCGATTGGCGAAATGCTGCTCGCAGACCTCACCCGTCGGGACCTGATGGACGGCGTTGGTATTCGCCTGCCGACCATTGTGGTTCGGCCCGGCAAACCAAATCTGGCGGCGTCCAGCTTCTTTTCCGGCATCATCCGCGAGCCGCTCAACGGCCAGGAAGCCGTTCTTCCGGTAAGCGAAGACGTGCTGCACTGGATGGCAAGCCCGCGCGCAGCTGTCGGCTTTCTGCTGCATGCAGCAGAGATTGACGGCAATGCAATTGGCCCGCGCCGCAATCTGACGATGCCTGGCCTCGCAGTCACCGTTGCGGAAGAAATCGAGACCCTTCGCAAGATCGGCGGCGAGGAGCGCGTAAAGCTCATCAAGCGCGAACCGAATGCAACAATCGAAGGTATTGTTGCCGGATGGCCCCGGCAATTTGATGCCTCGCGTGCCGAAAGCCTTGGCTTCAAGGCCGATAGCTCTTTCGACGAGATTGTTCGCATCTATATCGAAGATGAAAACATCCAGCTCTAGGAAACGAAAAAAGCCGGAGCATTGCTCCGGCTTTCATGTCTCAGTCGAGAGATCATCCCCTACCGGGTTATGATCTCCGGTCCCATCAGGCTGTATGGCAGCCAGGTCGACAGAACCGGGACGTAGGTTACCAGCACCAGGAACAAGAGCAGGATCAGCACGAACGGTGCTGCAGCCTTGACCACCTGGACCAGGCTCATTCCGGTGATGCCGGATGTCACGAACAGGTTCAGGCCAATTGGCGGTGTGATCATGCCGATTTCCATGTTCACGACCATCAGGATCCCCAAGTGGATCGGATCCACGCCTAGCTCCAGACCTATCGGGAACACCACAGGTGCCACGATCAGCAGGAGGCCGGACGGTTCCATGAACTGACCACCGATCAACAGGATGATGTTGACTGCAATCAGGAATGTGAACCAGTTGAAGCCGGCATTGACCATCCAATCCGTGATCACCTGAGGGATCTGTTCAGCTGTCAGCGTATGCGCAAACAGAAGCGCATTGACGATAATGAACATCAACATGATGGTCGTTTTCGCCGAATCCGTCAGAACCTTCTTGGTGTCTCTGTGGAATAGGGCCGGGAAGAATTTCAGCGCGATGAAGCCTAGGTTCCGACCCCACGCCTTGGCCCCCAGACCATAGGCCGTTGCCAACTGGGAAGGTCCAACTCCGGCGCGAAACACCGGATAGGCAATCACGCAGGCCGCCAGAACCAGCCAGGAATCCAGACCCCAGAAAGACGCTCTGTCTGTCGCCAGAAGTCCGATGCCGGACCACAGGAACGCTCCAACCACTGAATAGAGGATTGCCTTGAACCCGGTTCGCCCCAGATCTCCATCTTCGTCCGACAACCAGGTGGTTCCGGCAAGCGGCCCCATGTCGCGATAGACGAACAAGGCAATGAGACCGGCATAAACGGCAGCAACAGCGGCAGCTTCCGTTGGTGTGAAAATGCCGAGATAAATACCACCCAGAATGATCACCATCAGGAACAGGCCGACGGCGGCTTCAGAGAGCGCGCCCCAGATTTCCTTGAACCCGGGCCATGGCTGTGCCGGCAGGTTCTTGACGCGCGCCATCACATAGATGCCGATCATCAACATCAGACCGGCGATGATGCCCGGAATAACACCGGCCAGGAACATCCGTCCGACAGAGACGTTTGTTGCTGCTGCATAGACCACCATCACGATGGAAGGCGGAATGAGGATGCCCAGGGTGCCTGCATTGGCGATGATGCCAGCCGCGAATTCCTTGGTGTACCCGGCCTGACGCATCCCGGCGATGGCGATTGTCCCGATGGCAACAACGGTTGCCGGCGATGAACCTGACAAGGCTGCAAACAACATGCAGGCAAACACAGCCGCAATGGCGAGGCCGCCACGGATCGAGCCTACGGATGCAATTGCAAACCGAATGATCCGCCGGGCGACACCACCCGTCGACATAAAGCTCGACGCCAGGATGAAGAACGGGATCGCCAGCAGGGTGAAGTTTTGCGAAGCGTTGAAGAGTTGCACTGCAACCGAACTCATCGAGTCATGGCTGAACAGGGCAATATAAAGCACGGCGGAAAGGCCGAGCGACACGGCAATCGGAACACCAAGGAACAGAAAGCCGAACAGGAAAATAAACAGAAATGCGGTTTCCATCAGCCTTAGTCCTTCAAGATGTCTTTGTTTTCCGCCACCAGCTCTTCCGCTTCATGAGCGGCGATGATGGCGTCTTTTTTCCCGGTCAGGATCAGCCAGAAGGCTTGCGCTGCACGGAAAGCAAGAAGGAGAAGACCAAGGGGAAGAATGATGTAGGGAATCCAGCGCGGGACGCGCTCTTTGACGTCAAACCATTCCTGGATGAAGACCGGCCATTTCAGATCTTCCATGCCGATCGGAAGTTTGTAGAATTTGGCCACATAGGCGTAAGCACCGCCTGTGGAACCTTTGTTTTCAAGGCCGAGGAGTGCACCAAACCAGCCCGCATCAAAAAGCAACGCAGCGTAAAGCAGCGTAAGGGCTGCACCCAACAGGGCCGCAAGGCGAAATAACGGGCGCGGCAGCAAATTGATGACAGCATCAACACCCAGATGCGCGCCGATCTTGAGACCGTAGCTCATGCCAAACAGGATTAGCCAGGCAAATAGAACTCGGGTGAATTCAAGTGCCCCACCCCAACCGGCGTTAAATCCGTAACGGGCTACGACCTGACTGAAAGTGACGATGGTCATCAACGCCAGTATGAGCGCTATGAAATTTTCTTCGAAAGAATCGACAAACCGTCCGACACGGGACATGCAAGCCTCCCCAGAACCGGCGTCATAAACGTCGGCTTCCCGCCGCATGCATAGCGGCTATCTGAACTTGAAAAATGAAGAGTATGAACGGGCCTGCAATCCAGGCCCGTTCCTTGTCGGCTAAAGTTTAGCTGGCGTTGTTGGATGAAACAGCCGCATCGATCACGTCCTGACCGATGTCATCCTTGAACTTGCCCCAAACCGGCTTCATGGTTTCAACCCACTCATTGCGCTGCTCAGGTGTCAGCTGACGAACAACACCGCCATTTTCCTCGATCTTCGCCTTGTTCTGGGCGTTGATGTCAGTCGAGCGTGCATTGTACTCGTCAGCCACTTCGTTGAAGATCGTAAGGAACTGATCTTTAACGCCGGCATCCAGGCTATCGAGCCATTCCTGAGACGTTACTGCAAGGTACGTCAACAGCTGGTGGTTGGTTTCGGTTGTGCCATCCTGCACTTCGAAGAATTTCTTGGTGTAGATGTTGGACCAAGTGTTTTCCTGACCATCAACAACGCCAGTCTGCAACGCGCCGTAAACTTCCTTGAAGGCGAGTTTCTGAGCGTTTGCACCCATGGCTTCGATCATGGCAACCGCAACATCAGATGTCTGAACGCGGAATTTCAAACCAGCTGCATCAGATGGAACGTTCAGCGGCTTGTTGGCCGAGAACTGCTTCAAACCGTTGAAGACGTAGCCGAGACCGACAAAACCGTAGTCGGACATTGCGCCGAGAAGTTCCTGACCCTTGTCCCCTTTGGTGAACGCAGTGACTGCATCCATGTTGGAGAACAGGAACGGCAGATCGAAGACGCGGTACTTCAGAGTGTAGGATTCAAACTTCGACAGGGATGGTGCAGCAAGCTGAACATCGCCGAGCAAAAGCGCTTCCATGACCTTGTTGTCATCAAACAACTGAGAAGACGGGAAGACCTGCATGCAGGCTTTACCATCCATTTCGGTGTTGATGCGGTTTGCCAGGGCGGTCGCCATTTCACCTTTTGGGTGGCCTTGTGCGGACACAACGTGGCTGAACTTGATGACAACTTCACCATCGCCACACTCATCAGCCGCATGGGCTGCAGATGACATGGCAAAAGTGGCCGCCGCAGCTGCGGCGATTACGAATTTTTTCATTGGATGTCCTCCCAGACATTACTAAACAACGGCAATGAGAGCCGGACAGCACTCAGGCTGGTCGCAGATCTTTTTGCAAGGTGCGTGCCAATTGAAGGATGAAATCAAAAATCCGCTGTTTTCTGCCAGTTAACGATCAGTAAAGGCGTCGCCTGATTTAGGGACATAATCGTATCTGGGTCTGAATCGACACACTGATTGAGTTCGATGCGTCGAGATCGACACATCTAATTCCAAAGCCCGCCGTTTCGGAGATCGTGTTGATGCAAATGTGTCATTCGTTGTAGCTTGTCGGGATTTCGAATGATGAAGATATCTTCGACTTTCCCGTCAGCTGCATATCCGGGCACCATTGCAGTCACAAATCTGGATCCGTCGAAGATGGCAAGGCCAAGGACCCCGTTGATCTCGAGCTTGGTGACGGGTGCGTGATCCCATAAGCGACTAAGGATCTTGGTCGTATATTTTGACACTTCATCGTATCCATAAAGTATCCGACCAAGCGCTGCAGTTTTGCCGCCACCGTCAGATCTGAATCGCACGTTTTCTGACAACAACCCCGCCAGAACCTCTGTCGAACCAGTTTCCAATGCGCCCATAAAAGCATCAAGAAAGCGGTCCTGATGAGGTGTCTTCGGGACGAACCGGGCTGCCGGGCTTTGAACATGCTTGCCGGCCCGGGACACCAGTTTACGGCATGCCGGCTCGTTAATCTCCAGCGTTGCCGCGACTTCGGCATAGGGTCGCCCAAAAATCTCATGGAGCAGATAGGCTGCGCGTTCCTTGGGAGACAGGCGCTCCATCAGCAGAAGAAAGGCAGTGGTCAAGGATTCAGACTGTGCCAGGTCGCTTTCCGGAGTGCTTGCCGTTTCAGTTTGCAGCGGTTCGGGGATCCACGGTCCGACATAATCCACGCGTTTCTTGTGCGCTGATTTCAAGAGGTCCAGGCACCTGTTGGTGCATACAGTGGTCAGCCAGGCATCAGGATTATGAATTTTGTCACCGGATTTTGCCTGCCATTTGACGAATGTATCCTGCACAGCGTCCTCGGCATCTGCCATTGAGCCGAGCATCCGATAGGCTAGCCCCAAAAGTTGGGGCCGCACCTTCTCAAATGAAACCATATCTGATTTCGAAGTTGCCATCAGTGGTTCGAAACCCCAATCCTGTTCCAGAGATTGATCATCGCAATTGCTGCGGTTATTCCGCTGATATCTGTATCGGAAAAATGCTTTTTCAAACCTTCCCGAAGCGACGCCAGGTCATTCGTTTCATCAAGATCCGTCAAGGCTTCGGTCCATGCGAGTGCAGCACGTTCTGCTTCAGAGAAGTCTTCCACATGGCGCCATACGATCAGACGATCAAGCCGTTGCTGGGTTTCACCGTCGCTGCGTGCCTCTTCGGAATGCATGTTCACGCAATAGGCGCAGCTGTTCATCTGAGACGCGCGCAACTTCAGAAGATGATGCAGCTTTACATCCAGTCCGATGCTCAAGATCTGGTTGTGCCCTTCCCGAAAAGCTGTAAGGACGTTCGGGATATTTTTATAGTGGTTGATTTCAGCAGTCGACGCCATGAGTGATTTCCAATTCTCGTGTTGTGGTCTTCGATACCCATTCGACGAGGCAGAAATCTCCGTTGTGACATTCAGACCAAAAAACTCAGGCAGACATCATGTCTTCTTTTTCAAGGCCGTATTTGCGCATCTTCTCGTAGAGCGCTTTGCGCGACAGGCCGAGTGTTTCGTAGGTCGGCTTGATCGCACCTTCATTGCGCTTCAATTCGGCAGAAATCAGAGCCTTTTCATAAGATGCGACCTGCTCGAACAAGGTCGAACCTTGATCAGTCTTCGGCTGGTTTGCCTGTTCCAGCCCAAGCACGAATCGGTCAGCTACATTTCTGAGTTCCCGGACATTGCCCGGCCAATCCCGCGTCATCAGGTCAGTGAGATATCCGTCCATGATATCAGGAATTTCCCTGCGATAGCGTGCGCGCGCTTCAACGGCCAAGTGCCGAAACAGCAGCGGAATGTCTTCCAATCGATCCCGTAGCGACGGGATCGCGACGCTGACCACATTCAGCCGATAAAAAAGGTCCAGACGGAACCTGCCTTCTTTGCCGGCAGCTTCCAGATCTTCCTTCGTTGCCGTGATAAACCGAACATCCAGCTCGATGGATTTGTTGGAGCCAAGTCGTTCGATTGTCCGCGTCTCGATCACGCGCAGCAGTTTGACCTGCAGCTCCAGAGGCATCGATTCAATTTCATCAAGAAACACCGTTCCACCATGGGCGTGTTCCAGTTTGCCGATGCGCTGGCCACTGGCACCGGTAAATGCCCCCTTCTCATGGCCGAACAACTCCGACTCGATGATTTCCGCAGGCAACGCTCCACAATTGAGCGCCACGAAAGGTTTGTCCTTGCGGGGCCCTTCATCATGCAAGGCACGGGAGACGACTTCCTTTCCGGATCCGGTCTCGCCGAGGATCAGGACGTCTGCATCTGTCGTCGCCAGCGCGGATACATTCTTGCGCAGGAGTTCCATGGCTGGTGTTCGGCCAACCAGACGGCTTTCCAGTCCGGTCCGGTCTGCGAGCTCTTCGCGGAGTTTGCGATTTTCAAGAACCAGTCGGCGCTTGTCGAGGGCCCGCTCAACAACGGAAGCAAGCCGCGACACTGAAAACGGTTTTTCCATGAAATCGTAGGCACCGGCGCGCATCGCCTCAACGGCCAGTGGAACATCACCATGACCGGTGATCAAGACGACGGGAAGCGCAGGGTCAATCTCGAATGCCCGTTTCATGACCTCGAAACCATCCGTTCCAGGCATGCGGATATCCGTGACCAGAACACCATAAAACTCACGGCTGATGCGCTCCAGAGCATCATCAGGACTGCCGGTCGCATAGACGTCCTGACCGGACAGTTCCAATCCCTGACTCAAGGAGCGGCGCAGATCTTCTTCGTCGTCAATCAGCAGGACAGTCGCCAGATCCATCAATTCATTCCGCAGCTAAAAGGGTTTTGTTGGCGACCGGCAGGCGCATGGTGAATACGGCACCGCCATCGACAGAATTGTCCGCAGTCAGGGTACCAGAGAAGTCATGGACGATTTTATAGGCAATCGACAAGCCCAATCCGAGACCTGCACCAACTTCCTTGGTCGTAAAAAACGGATCGAAAATCTGCGGCAGGACATCCTTGCTGATCCCGGCGCCATTATCGCTAACGCTCAAAACGGCCTCTCCATCAACTCGCTCCAGCGTCAAACGGACTTGCGGGCGGGCCTGATCGCTGACCGCATCCAGCGAATTGGCAAGCAGATTGATCACCACTTGCTCCAACCGGATACGGCCACCGCCAACGATAATGTCCGTCTCCGGCAACTCGGTGATCAGATCGACCTGCGTCTGTTTGATCTGCGGTTGCAGCAACAGCAGCGCCTCATCAACCACCTGCCTGAAGGAGACGGGTTTGATGTCCGTTCCGGATTTCCGGGTGAAGCCTTTCAGGGTTTTGGCAATCTCCGCCATTCGGGTCACCATGCCGCCAATGCGGGTCAGATTGGCCCTGGCTTCATCTGCCCGGTCCCGTTCGATGAGCATCTCCGCTATTTCAGCATCAGAGCGGATTGCCGCAAGCGGCTGATTGTATTCATGGCTAAGGGCTGCGGACATTCGGCCGAGTGTTGCCAGCTTCGCCGCCTGAACCAGTTCTGCCTGCGTATGGCGAAGATCTGCTTCGGCCTGCTGTCGTTCGCTGACTTCCTGTTCCAGCTGCGTGTTTGTTTTGCGGAGTTCTGCTGTCCGGCTGCGAACACGCCGCTCAAGACGCAAGGCGGAGGCCTTGTCCCGGCGGATCTGTCGGCTGAGTTCCTGACGCCGCAACAAAAATATCCAGAGCCCGCCAGCAGCAATCACGCAGACAAGGAGCGCAATCACCATTGCCCATCCGGATTGCCGTCTGGCGGTATCGATATCCGCGAGGGTCAGAACCTGCCATCCCAGCACCGGCAGCGGTTCAGACAATTTCATGAAATTCTTGCGGCCACCAGCGGACGGCAGCAGCAGCGCCAGCCTGCCGGGAGCAGACAAGTTCGAAATGTTCCGGCCGAGATCCAGTTCGCCAATCGTTTTGCCGCGCCATGCAGGGACATTCGTCACAACAACCCTGAATTCGTTGTCCAGCGCCAAAATAGGGTCCTTGCTGAGTGCCCAGGCCTGTTCGACATCGGCCAGACTGACCCGCACCGCAATTACCCCCGCCAGACGATCCTGGTTCCGCAACGGCGAGGCAAAAACGTAACTTGCAGGTGTTTCCGGAGTTCCGGCAATCAACTCACGGCCAAGCTGTCCTTGAAGTGCCTGTGAAAAGGCCATCGCTATGGTTTCACGGCCACCAATCGCGCCATTCGGAACTCCATCCAGACTCGACAGCATTGTTTTGCCGGACGGATCCATCAGCCAGATTTCTTCCGCTCCCGACATGCCGGCCGCAACCGCCGTAATGGTCCGGTCCAGATCTTCGCCGTCGCCAGAGACCAGTCGCCCGGCATCCGGTCCACGCGCAAGCAACGGGGCCAACAGCCTGAATTTGTCCAAAAGCCGCTCCAGCACAGCTGTCTGCACCGCCAGATTTGCTTCGGCTCTTGTTTCGATTTCAGCAAGGGTAATGCGCAGACTGGTCAGTCCCGTCAGCCATAAAACAGCAAGGCCAACCACGATCGTGGTTACACCAATTCCCCATTTCATCTGGCGCCAGGTCTTGCGCTGAAGTCTGCTCGTCATTGGCATAGTATAATAGAGGATTTTAAAGCTGAAAGGTTAGCCGAGCATCACAAATAAAATCACGCAATTTATTTTCATTCTATGTTTGACAAGTTACGCTGCATTCTTTGTAATACAACCCACAATTTATTAGCTGTCGTTAATGTATATCGATCATTGCATTGGGTGAATAATTCGGAGGCATTTATGCTGTATCGGTTTCTAATATTGGTTTTTTTAACACTACCCATTTTAGGCTGCAAAGCTACCATCGATGCCAATCATGCACATACTGATGCGGGCTTTGTGAACTCGGGATTGCGTAGCATTTCTACATTTTACATATGGAATACATCTAACAATGTAATTAGGTTACTTGAGTCTGGAAAGTATTCTGCGAATTGCTGTCAAACACGGGCTAAAAACACTACGTTCACCGCCGGAAGTATTACTAACTTCGGTGTAAAAGCAGAAGGTAATGCCGTTGGCTATGAAGCCGAGATTGCAGCAGCTGTTTCGCGTAATGCCTACATAAAATTAGCAAATTTTGAAGAAAAAACCGCAATACAACCTAAGACAGATTTACATGACTATATGAATGTCACAGGAGCAGATAAAATTCGTGTTCAATGGCAGTTAGACGAAGCAATTAAGCCAAGTTCCAATATTCGATATCTTAAGATTGTCAGGGCAATTTCAGCAACAGAGGCAGAAATTTACTATAAAAATCAACTAGCAGTGGGAACTGAATTTCCAGTTAAAGTAGCAAATGCAACCATAGATGTTGAAATTACCGCGTCAAGTTTAAACAAATTTGAGGGTGGTACTACACCCGCCATCATTGAGTTTGCCGTTTACAAAGTGATAAAAACTAGAAATGCAAACAATATAATCGTTTACCGCTTTGTAGACGACACAGATATCACCGACGCGGATATTGCCACTGCGCTAAAGAATTAATTGAAGCCCGCTGGCGGCGGTCGATGGCTACACTCTTTATCAGGACGGTCACCTGTTTGCCAATCGAAAGCTGTAGATCCACCACAGAGGCGCGGGTGATGCGGGCGCGGATCAACTGGTCGCCAACCGCGCACAGGATTTCCGCATACGGCCCGGTTTCCCGAGAAATACTGCGAATGGTTCCAGACAATGTGTTTCGGATCGACAATCCTTCGGGCGGTGTCAAGGCAAGGGACACATCGCGTGCCCGTATGCGCAGACGGATGGCTTCCCCGGGCTCAGCTGGCAAGTCCGGGATCTGCATGACTTCGCCGCCGATATCGACATGGGTCAGACCCCATTCGGGATCTTCCCATTTGACTGTGCCTTCAAGGAGCGCACCAGCCTCATGCCGCCCGGTCGCCCGACCCAAATCAGTCCGGGCGAGCATGTCCGCAACAGGGCCAAAGGCCGGTGTCTTGCCGTCAGACAGAATAACGAGTGTCTGCGAAAGGCGAGCAACTTCTTCAATCGAGTGACTGACATAGAGGATCGGGATACCCGCATCCGCACACAGCCGATCAAGATACGGCAAGATATCATTGCGCCTCGCCTGATCCAGATTGGCAAGCGGTTCATCCATGATCAACAGGCGCGGATCGGACAACAGCGCACGACCGATTGCGACCCGCTGCTTTTCTCCGCCGGACAAGGTGCCTGGTTTGCGCTCCAGAAGGTCTTCGAGGCCCAGAAGCTCGACAACTTCATTCAAAGCGCGGCCTTGTTGCCGTCTCCCGGCCCAGCGCGCATAGGTAAGATTGGACTTCACACTCAAATGCGGGAACAGTCGGGCATCCTGGAAAACATGGCCGATCCGGCGCGCCTGCACTGGCAGGTTGATGTTCTTATCCGCGTCAAAAAGCGTTTCACCGTTGACAGATATCTGCCCGGTTTCTGGCTGTATTAGACCGGCGATCATGTTGGTCAGGCTGGTTTTTCCTGCGCCCGATTGACCGAACAACGACGTGACACCGCCTTCACTGGAAAACTGTGCCTGAAGGTCCATGCGCCCGACATGACCGGTGATGTCGACCTCAATCATGGTCACCTCCCAGCCGTTTGCGCAGATGCCGCGCCAGAATTTCCGAGGCAATGAGAGCTGCAAAGGCAACAATGGTTGCAATGATCGTCAGCCTAAAAGCCGCCAGATCACCGCTAGGGCTCTGCGTCGCGGTATAGAGCGCCAGGGCAAGTGTGCGGGTGTCGCCGGGAATGTTGGAGACGAACGTGATCGTTGCACCGAATTCGCCCATTGCCTTGGCAAAACCCAGGATGGCACCGCCGAGAATCCCCGGTAGCGTAAGCGGCAATGTCACCGTCAGGAAGGCAACCAGCCGATGCGCACCGAGCGACTTGGCGGCTTCTTCGAGTTTCGGGTCAACAGCCTCGAACGATAGCCGAATTGGGCGAACCAGCAATGGAAACGCCATCACGCCAGCGGCAAGTGCTGCTCCGGTCCAGTTAAAGGCAAAGCTGATGCCAAATGTTTCGCGAAGGAAAGATCCAATTGGCCCGTTGCGACCAAAGGCCAGCAGCAGAACATACCCTGTGACAACAGGGGGCATAACCAGCGGCAAATGCACGAGAGCATTGAGAATGCCATGGCCGGGAAACTTGAAGCGGGCCAGTAGATAGGCAACCAGAATCGCCAATGGCAAGGCGACCAGCAGGGCAACCGAGGCAACTTTCAAGGTCAGGAAAAGGGCCTGCCATTCTGCGGGCTGAAGCTCTAAAAAATTCACGTATGCTCTATCTACCGGAACCAAGGGCCGCCCGTTCATGCGGTCTACTTATCTTTATCGGCTACAAAGCCCAATGATCGCAAGACATTCTGTGCTTTGGGGTCCGTCAGATAGGTTAAAAAGGCCTCGGCATCCGGATGAGACGAGACCTCGGTGATGGTTGCCGGGTATTCAATTCTGGAATGACTGCCTGTCGGGATCTCGGTCACAACAGCGACCTTCGGCTCAATGGCAGCATCCGTCGCATAGACAAGGCCAATCGGCGTATCGCCGCGTGCAACAGAGGCGAGCGTGACACGGACATTTTCCATCGGGGCCAATCGCGTTTCGACATCACTCCAAAGCTTTAGATGCTCCAGTGCCGCCTTGCCGTATCGACCCGCAGGCACGGTGTCAGGATCTGCTATCGCTAGGCGTGCGCCATCAAGAGCCGCCAACAGCGCATCCGATGTCAGCTCAATTGACTGTGTGTCTTTCGGGCCTATCAAAACAAGCGCATTCGACGCGATCATCGTCGCTGTACCGGGTCGGACCGCGCCGTTCTCAACCAGATAATCCATCCATTCGGCATCTGCCGCCACAAAGATATCTGCCGGAGCACCGGCCTCCACCTGACGGGCAAGCGTACCTGTCCCGGCAAAGGAAAAGATCACTTTCGTGCCCGTTTCTTCTTCAAAAGCCTGACCGATCTTCTCCATAGCCTCGCTCAGGCTCGACGCCGCAAAGACCGTCAGCGGTTTATCAGCAAAGGCTGATGAAATGGTAGTGAGACAAAACAGAAATGCAGCGAAAATTCGGAACAAAGCATACGCTTTCGGGCTATGGGCTTTCCCAGCCTTTATGCCGGAAATTCCGTCGCATACATAGCCCGAATATCATGTTTCACTTCGCGTTTGATCGCCATCTAGGCGCGCCGGTCGGCTTTTATCATGTCAGACCCTTTTTCGGCAATCATGACCGTCGGGGCGTTGGTGTTGCCCGATGTGATGGTTGGCATGACCGAGGCATCGACGACGCGAATATTGCTGAAGCCGCGCAGTTTCAGGCGCTCATCGACCACTGACCCTTCATCAGTGCCCATTCGGCAGGTGCTGACCGGGTGGAAAATTGTGGTGCCGATGTTGCCAGCCGCTATGGTCAGTGCCTCATCGCTGGTGAAGTCGGGCCCCGGCAGATGTTCTTCGGGCTGATAAGGCTGCATTGCTGCTGCGCCCATGATCCTTCGGGTCAGGCGGATCGAATCTGCCGCGACACGTTTGTCAGCTTCGGCCGACAGGTAATTCGGCTGGATTTCCGGCTGATCTTCCTTGCGCGGCGAGGTGACGTGCACATGGCCACGACTTTCCGGCCGCAGATTACAGACGCTTGCCGTCATTGCCGGAAAGCTGTCCAGTGGCTCACCGAACTTGGTCAGCGACAACGGCTGCACATGATATTCGACATTGGCAGTTTCAAAAGACGGATCGGTCTTGGCGAAAACACCCAACTGGCTTGGGGCCATGGCCATCGGTCCAGAACGCTTGAAGAGGTACTCCATCCCGATCTTGGCCTTGCCGATCCAGGAGTTGGCCATTTCATTCATCGTCAGGGCGTTCCTGACCTTGAACACAGGGCGTAGCTGCAGGTGATCCTGCAGATTCTCGCCAACAGACGGCAAGGCATGCTGTGTTTCAATGCCGACTTTCTGCAGGACGTCCGGATTGCCAATACCTGAAAGCTCGAGAAGTTGCGGCGAACCTATGGCACCAGCGGCAAGGATCAACTCGCCTTCGACCATGATTTTTGCCGGTTCACCGGCAACATCCAGCTCCAGAGCTCTTGCCGAACCATTACCATGAACAATCCGGTTGACATGCGCCTCGGTGACGACGCTGAGATTTGGCCGGTTCTTGGCCGGGCGCAAAAAGGCCTTGGCTCCATTCCATCTGAGGCCGTTCTTCTGCGTTACCTGGAAATAGGCCGAGCCGAAATTGTCGCCACCGTTGAAGTCTTTGGTCTTGGGAATACCGACCTGTTCACAGGCGTCACGGAAGGCATCTAGCAGTTCCCAGGAAATGCGCTGTTCCTCAACCCGCAGATTGCCGCCCTGACCATGCAGATCATTGTCCCAGGCATAGTGATCTTCGGACTTCCTGAAATACGGCAGGACATCGTCCCATCCCCATCCGCCCAGTCCCAGCTGACGCCAGTGATCATAATCCCAGGCCTGCCCACGCATGTAAATCATGCCGTTGATCGACGAACAGCCACCAAGCACCTTGCCACGCGGATAAACGAGCGAACGACCATTCAGGCCCTCATCAGGTGCTGTCTTGAAGCCCCAATCGACCCGCGGATTGCCAATGCAATGCAAATATCCGACGGGAATATGCACCCAGATGTAATTGTCCTTTTTGCCGGCTTCCAGCAACAAGACTTTAACGTTCGGATCTTCCGACAAACGGTTCGCCAACACGCAGCCGGCAGTTCCTGCGCCGACAATGACATAATCCCATGCACCCAAATCGCGCATAAGTCCTCCCAAGGGTCTGTTCTTGAGGGGATGGAGACACGGCAAAAACATCGGGTCAAGTCAGCCAGAAGCTTAATCGCGCTCGCAAACCGGGTCGTCGCCACTTTTGAGTAGATTTAGGATCCTCTCAAATCACTAGAGGAGATATTCCAATGTTCTAGATCCATCCCTTGCCTGCCGCTGAATTTGACCATTTGTCGACCTTGTCAGACAACGAACTCGCTGCAGAGAATATTCAGGTTCATATTTCAGACGGCGGCTTTCCCTGCCGGGTGTCACTGGTCGATGTAGAGAAAGGCGAGCGTGTCTTTCTCTTGAATTTCGAACATCAATCCGGAGAGTCTCCCTACCGGTCGCGCCATGCAATCTTTGTGAAAGAGGGCGCGAAGGAATCGCAACCGACAACGGGTGAAATCCCGGCTTCAATCACCAGCCGCCTTTTGTCCGTAAGAGCCTTCAACAAGGCCCATGAAATAGTTGACGCAGACATCATCGAGGGGACGGTTGCGTCGGATTTGGTCGAGACTTATTTCGGCAACCCGCAAGTGGATTACATCCATCTGCACTATGCCAAACGTGGATGTTTTGCAGCCAAGGTCACACGTCAGGCTGGTTGACCGAACCGGTTCAAACAATTTGTTGAAACTGGCTCTTTCACCAATTGGCTACGAATAGGAAGGTGCCCGGACTGTTCTGATGTTAGAATGATCCCTCCCAAAGGCCAAAACGGATATTGCCGTTCCATTGCCAGGAGTATTTGACATGTTGACCATCGCTGACCGTCGCGCCGCTTTCAAAGCTCTCCATCAAAAGGGAAAAGCGTTCCTGATGCCGAATCCGTTCGACATCGGGACAGCCCGCATTCTCGACGGAATGCGGTTTGATGCACTGGCAACGTCCAGTGCCGGCTGCGCATGGGCGCAGGGCGTCCAGGATGCTCAGGGTCTTGTCACGCGAGACATTGCGCTCGCACATGCTGCGGAAATAATCAGTGTCAGCAGTCTTCCCGTGAATGGTGATCTGGAAAACGGGTTTGGCGAAAGCCCGGACGATGTGGGCGAGACCATCAAGGGCGCGATAGACGTTGGGCTCGCAGGTTGTTCGATAGAGGACTTTTCCCAGGATCCGAACCGTCCCTATTACTCACTCGAACTCGCTGTCGAGCGGATCAAGGCCGCAGTTGATGCGAAAAACAAAATGGCGCCGGATTTTGTGCTGACAGCCCGAAGTGAAGGACCGGTCAAGACGCCTCACGAAATGGATCAGACAATCAAACGGTTGAATGCGTTTGTCGATGCGGGCGCAGATTGCGTTTATGCCCCGCAACTGAAAAACAAGGATGACATCGCTCGAGTGTTGGCCGAGGTAAACGCGCCGTTGAATATCCTGGCCGGCAGGAAGAACTTTCATCTGACCCGAAAGGAACTCGGTGACCTCGGTGTCTCACGTGTATCGATAGGGGCAGGTCTTGCCCGAATCGCCTACAACGCCTTTACAGCTGCGGCCGAAGACATGAAAGATGGCGGCGCTTTTGGCTGTTTTGACCGCTCAAGCAGCCCGGTCGATTTTGAATCCTTCATGAAAGTCCGACATTGAACGTTGCCGAGACATTGCCACTCGAACAGGCGGGCCTTTCTGATGTCGCAGCCGTCAGGCACCTCGCCGAGCGGGCCTATGCCACATACATCCCCGTGATGAATGCCAGACCCCTGCCGATGGATGCGGATTATGCAGAGATGGTCGAAACGGGGGAGGTCTGGCTAGTCCGATCCAGGGACAAGGGTCTTGCCGCCAGTCTGGCGTTAACGCTGCAGCCCGATCATCTGGTTATCTACAGCATCGCAGTTAATCCTGCGGCCCAGGGTGCGGGCTATGGCCGCAAGCTGCTGGAATTCGCCTGTCAACGGGCAAGAGATTCGGGCTACAAGGAAGCTCGTCTGTTCACCAATGTGATGATGACCGAGAACCGTGACTGGTACCTGCGTAATGGTTTTCACGAAACCCATCAGGAGCAACGCGGCGACAAACTCATTTGTCATATGACCCGCACCTTCTGACGGATCCAGAATACAGACCGTTAGCTTGGTCTCAGGCCGACATAAGTAGCTCGTGGCCGAATTTGTTCCTGAGCGCCGTATTGCTCCAGTGCATGCGCAATCCAGCCAACAATGCGTCCTGCACAAAACAGGACTTTTCCGGAATCACCGGGCAGTTGATAGGTTTTCTGAATTATCGCCAAGGCAAAATCGATGTTGGGGAATTGACCATACAATTCTTCCCCGGCCTTAAGAAACGCTGGCAGCTTTCTGACGAATTCATGATCAGGCTCACTTTGCATCAAGGCATTCAGAAGCCATTCTGCTCGCGGATCTCTGTCTCCATAAATGGAATGACCGAACCCCGGCAACGTCTCGCCGCGGCTAAGACGATCTGAAATCAACGCTTCCACATCCGTGTTCGGATCAATGTCTGCCACCCAGGCACTGACCCGGCCCGAGGCCGCGCCATGCCTAGGGCCTGTGAATGCACCCAGACCAGATAGCAAAGCAGCATGAAGTGGCGCTCTGGTCGAGGCCGCACAGCGCGCCGCGAACGTGCTGGTGTTCAGCTCATGATCCGCCGACAAGACAAGCGCTGCCCGGATCAGGTGTTTGGATTTTTCTGAAATTCCGTAAGCCTTGGCAATCTGCGTATGGATGGGCACATCATCGGGCTTTGTTCCAAGCAACGCAGCAACACCATATCTTAGCAGGCTGGCACCCTTTTTTTGCAGCAGGACTGGTGCCTGCGTATAGGCCGCCTTGTCCTGAAGTGGCCAGGCTGACAACGCCATCATCAGGCGCTCCAGGGGACCCAGACCATCCGGCAGCACGGGAGAAGCCACTGGTCCCTTTTCGGCAAAGGGATTCTGCTGGCAGCCCCAAAGGAGAGTGGCGACCGTTTCCAGCGAAGAGTTTTCTGCAAGATCCAGCGCGCTCTGCCCGCGATAGACAGGGCCATCTTCGCAAATCAACGTCAGTTCTGTTTCAAGAACCGGATCGCCTGTCAGCGGGCGGGTTCCGGCTGGTTCTTCGGAACTCTTGCGTCCCTTCAGGCGGCGAACATCACCGGCATCATACCGGCGCTGTTTGCCAACCCCTGCGACGGACGAAATCAGGCCACGACTGACATAAGCATATAGAGTTGCCGGCTGCACACCCAGCTCGGTCGCGGCCTCCTTGGCAGACAAATAGATCGGTTTGCTCATATATTGATTGTATTTATCAAGATTGATCAATGCAATGAAGTTTTCTATCTGGCGGTAAACCAGAAGGAGAATGTCATGACCGAAGCGCCAAACCCCGCGACAATGACCGCAGACCCGATTGCCGGACTGGAAGGCGTTGTTGTTGCCCACACATCGCTCAGCGATGTCGACGGCCAGAACGGTACACTCGTGTTGAACGGCAAAACAATCGAGGATCTGGCCGGGCAAGTCTCTTTTGAAAAGGCTGTCTTGCATCTCTGGCAGCCAAACCTTCAAATGAACACCAGCGATCTTCAGTCCCTGTTCGGACTGGCCCGCAGCAGCGCATTTAGGCAACTTCCTGTGCTGGAGACCGCCAGTCCGTCTTTGACTGTGTATGAGCGCATGCAGCTCGGTCTTGCGGCCTTGCCAATGGAACACGACCTCCCGGAGGCGATCGCAATCACAGGAGCTTTGCCGGTATTCCTGGCAGCAAGTCATCGGATATCCGCTGGCAAATCTGTCATTGCACCTGATGGATCGCTTGGAGTTGCGCAAGATCTCCTGCGCATGCTGATCGGCGACACGCCACCGCCCGCCCATGTTGCCGCCCTGGACCGCTATCTTGTGACGATCCTTGACCATGGACTGAACGCGTCGACCTTCACTGCGCGCGTCATTGGGTCAACGCAGGCCGACATGAAACAGGCAATCCTTGGGGCCATGGGTGCCTTGAGCGGCCCGCTCCATGGCGGCGCGCCGGGTCCGGTGTTGGACATGATCGATGCCATCGGCTCACCGGAGGATGCGGAAAGCTGGATTATGGAAGCGCTTGCCAGGAAAGAACGGTTGATGGGATTTGGCCACCGAATCTATCGGACACGCGACCCCCGTGCCGATGTCTTGAAAGCAGGATTGAGATTGCTCGGCGCGGACAATCCAAAGGTTCAACTGGCCGAAGATATCGAAGCCGCCGCCCTCGCAGCCCTGAAGAAAGCCAAACCGGATCGAACACTCGATACCAACGTGGAATTCTATACGGCCGTTCTTCTGGATGCGATCGGGATCGACCGCAGCCTGTTCACACCTCTGTTCGCAACGGGCAGAACACCCGGCTGGTGCGCCCATGTTCTGGAACAACAGAACACCGGCAAACTGATCCGCCCGGCATCCGTCTATGTGGGGCCAGCTGCTGAATGATGGAAAAGTGCCGTTGACCATTCAGGACGGTACTTAAACTGCTTTGGCAGTATTGGTGATCAATCGATAGACCCAGTCGCGTACCCACATATGCAATGGTGACCGATGAGAAAATGCGGTCCAGGCCAACCTGATATTGACTGGGCTGCGTACCGGGCATGGAACAATCTTGAGCCTGTCACCGAATTTATCAGACAACCGTTCTGGAACGGTGGCTACTAAATTCGACCCCGCGACGAGAAGATCCAGTCCCGCCGGACTGGGCACGCGCACCGCGACTTTCAGTTCAAGCCCGAGCCGCTCCAACTCCAAGATATAACGGGATCGCCATTGGCCGCCATAAGTGACAAAGACGTGGTCGAGGCGGAGATATTCGTCCAGGCTCAAGGGGCCATCAGCATTTGGGTGGGCAGGATCCAGCAGACAAACATAATGATCCTGATAGAGCTCGCGCCGATAGAAATGCGGTTCTTCCCTTTCAAACGGCCCAAGCAGAAGATCTGCTTCGTTGCTCAGCAAGCGCTCGTGCCCTTTGTCATGGGCATCGACAATTTCGAGATCCAGAAGAGGTGCTTCCTTCCTCATCGTGTGCACAATCTCAGGTACGAACAACACCCGCTCATAGTAATTGCAGGCGATCGTGAATTTTTGCGCCACGGTTCGGGGGTCGAAATCAGGAGGGTTTGCAAGTTCGCGAAACTCAGCAGAAATCTGACCACTCCTGGTGACAATATCATCACATCGCGCAGTCGGGACCAATTGGCGGGCTTGCCGCACAAAAAGTGGGTCCTGAAAAACCGACCTCATTTTTTTGAGGGTATAGCTGACGGCTGACTGATTCACACCGAGCTCTTCTGCGGCTTGTGTCACTGATCTCAGTTTGTGGACATGGATCAAAACCTGCAATGCGCGAAAGTCCACGCTTAGCGGATCGGCGCTTGCCATTTATTGCCCTCTCTTCATCTCTTTCGACAAAAATTAAAACTACCAAACGCGCCTAAAAAATCAAAAAATTAGATGCCAACTATAAAAGCAATCGTATTGATTGATTTTACTACAAGCGATTTATTCTCCCTTGTTGCCGGATTTGGGAGGAAAAGGCATATGGCGGTCGCTCCGGTCGACGAAACGCTGACATTAGATGAACTGACGCGAGACCCTTATCCGATATATCGGCGTATGCGGGCACAGAGCCCTATCGTATCAGTGCCGGCAGCCAACCGGATTTTCCTGACAAAAGCCAAGCACACCAAAATGGTAAAGGAAGATCCCGTTCTCTTCAGCTCGGATGATCCGGTCACACCAATGCGACGGGCCTTTCAGGCTCACACATTGATGCGCAAGGATGGCGCCGAACATCGAGGCGAGCGGATGGCCATGCAGCCAGCTTTCACCCCGAAAGTGATAAAAACCGACTGGTCAGCGCTTTATTGCGATATTGCCACCCGGTATCTTGACCGTCTGCCAAGAGGCGAGACGGTTGATCTTTTTTCGGACCTCTGTGCTCCGGTTTCGGCCCGCATCCTGGCCCATATTCTCGGTCTGGATGAAGTAAGCGATGCCGACATGCAGCGATGGTCACAGACCCTGATCGATGCCGCCGGTAATTTCGGCTTTGCAGATGAGCCTTTTGAGAAGTCCGACGCGGCAAACGCAGAAATGAATGCGGTGTTTGACAAAATCATTCCCCGCCACAAGGCAGAACCCAACAATTCGGCATTCGCGGTGATGCTTAATGCCTCAAACCCGATCCAGATGAGCCAAATCTACGCCAATTTGAAAATCGCGATTGGTGGAGGGATCAACGAGCCCCGGGATGCGCTCGCGACCATCATCTACGGCCTGCTGAATAACCCTGACCAGTTGGAACAGGTCCGCCGCCAAGAGGCGTGGGTCGATGCCTTCGAAGAAGGTGTGCGCTGGGTTGCTCCCATACAGGCGTCCTCGCGGCGCGCAACAGAAGATCTGGAGATTGACGGGATCGAGATTCCGGAGGGCGTGACACTGATGACCATTCAGGCCTCCGCCAATCGGGACGAAGACATTTTTGAAAATGGCGAAGTTTTCGATGTTTTCAGACCCAAGGCACCACATCAGGCATTTGGCAGCGGACCGCATCACTGTGCCGGTGCTCACATAGCACGTCGCACCGTGGGCGAGATCATGCTTCCGATGCTTTTCGAACGTTTTCCAAACATGTCCCTGAACAAGGCCGAGGACGTCGTCTGGAGCGGATTTGGCTTTCGAGGACCGCTAAATCTGCCGGTCACGCTTAACTGAACTGCCGAAGGATAAAGAAGAAGCATGGCGACGCCGTCACCCTGCCCGAGGAATGACATCATGGTACAGATCAATTTCGTCCATCCCGACGGCAGAAAATCAACGGTCGAGGCAAATGCCGGAACGTCCGTGATGGAAGCAGCTGTTGCAAACGGTGTCGAGGGAATTTTCGCAGAATGCGGCGGCTCCATGATGTGCGCCACATGCCATTGCTATGTTGACGACGCCTGGCTTGAAAAGACAGGCTCCCCCATCGATGGTGAAGAAGACATGCTGGAGTGCGCGGCTGGCGAACTCCGAAAAACATCACGATTATCGTGCCAAATAAAAATCAGCGACGAGCTTGACGGCCTGACCGTGCACCTGCCGGAAGAGCAGGGCTAAGGAGATCTCAGCCGATCTGAAGCCGCAAAAAAATAAACTACGAGGGAGGAAACAATGTTCAGTTTAATCAAGTCGCCACGGAACGTGGCAGGTATCCTTGCAGCTACTCTCATTTCATTGGCAGGGGCACCAAATTTTGCTTCGGCTGCGGATGTGACGCTTCGGCTCCATCAGATGTTGCCCGCTCAGGCTGCTGTTCCGAAAAACATTCTTGAACCGTGGATAGCTCGTATCGAAGAAGCCTCCAATGGACGTATCGAAATCCAGCACTTTTCGGCCATGCAACTTGGCGGAAAACCGCCGGAGTTGATTGACCAGGCTATCGATGGTGTCGCGGATATCATTTGGACCTTGCCGGGATACACGCCGGGCCGATTCCCCAGAACGGAAGTCTTCGAACTGCCGTTCGTTATGACAAATGCCGGGGCGGTGTCTCGCGCCTATTGGCAACTGGCCGAAGAAACTATGATGGATCAGGATTTCAAGGATGTAAAAGTGCTTGGATTGTGGGTGCACGGCCCCGGGCTGATTCACTCCAAGGACCCGATCGACTCGCTGGATGACCTGAATGGGGTGAAGTTGCGCGCACCAACAAGAGTAACCAACCAGATGTTCAGTTCCCTGGGAGCAACAGCTGTCGGCATGCCGGTCCCTGCAGTCCCTGAAGCGCTCTCAAAGGGCGTCATTGACGCGACAGTCGTGCCTTGGGAAGTGACAGGTGCCCTGAAAATCAACGAACTTGTCAACAACCACACAAGCTTTGGTGACGACGCACTCTATACGGCAACCTTCATCCTCGCGATGAACAAGGATCGCTACGATGCGCTTCCGGATGATCTGAAAGCCGTTATAGACAACAATAGCGGTTTGGAGCTCTCGGAATTGGCAGGAAAGCGGATGCAGGCAGATGATGCGCCGCCCCGCGACAAGGCAATCGAAGACGGAGCAACCATCGTTGAACTGGGACCCGAAGAAATAGCGCGCTGGAAAGAAGCTTCGGCCATAACAACCAAAAACTGGATTGAAGAAATGGACGAAAATGGCAGGGACGGAACTGGTCTCTACAAACGTGCCATGGAATTGATCGACCAGAACACGACCCAATAGGCGGATCAGGCCGGTAGGTCTTTTTCATAGTCGTGAACGACATCCGGGATCGGTGAGCACAAAGAAATTCTTGCAGCTCGTCGATCCCGGTTCGCAGTTTATCTGGGCTCAGTCTGGCTCACTGATAGACAATTTTAGCAAATACCGCAGGTTATGCATCTCCCTGACTGGGGAGAAGGATTGATCAACCCATCAGCTCAGCTTCGCGCACGGCCAGTTCGATTTCGCTGACAAGGCCTTCTTCAAGACCCAGGCGTGCAGCCAGTGTCTCCAGATAGGCCTTTTCAGCCGGATGATCCGGGTTGATGGCAAGGCGGGAGGCCGCATAAATTTCAGCTGCTGTTTCAGGACAAGATGCGCTGGCGACAACCTTGTCGAGATCAAGTGGCGAGCGCAGTTCATCCATCAAAAAGGCCTTGGCATCGCGGTCGAGGCCGGCCTCATCAATCTTGTTAAAGATACGATCCTGCTCTTCCCGGTCGATATGACCGTCCGCCTTGGCGGCTGAAATCATTGCCGTCAGCAGATTGATGGCAAACTGGTTTTCACCGCCCGGCTGCTGGCGAGGGTCAAAGGCAGTACCTTGAGGTCCTTCCACCGGAATGGGTTCATGCTCCGGATATTGCGGGCGGGGAGCATTTTGCTGATTGGCCTGATGTCCCTGATAGGCCTTGTAGGCAAGGCCTGCGACCAGCGCGAGGCCACCGTAGGTGACCGCTTTTCCGCCAATTTTGCGGCCGGTTTTGGTACCAAGCATCAGGCCTGCAAGACTGCCCAGCGCCAATCCGCCACCTTGTGAGGACAGAAAGTCTTTTCCCTGTGACATCAGATCACCGGAACCGCCGCGTTGGTTCGACGAGCCTCCCTGACTTCCCAAAAATTGATCCAGCAAGGATTTTGCGTCAAACATCTGTGGCTCCTCTTGTCCCCATCGGGCGTATTGATTGTTGCCTATCAAATGGGATTTTCCGTTACGGACGCAAGGCTGAATGACATTTGGCGGCAAATTTCGACCATACGGCGTCAATGAACCGGATTATTGCCCGCCAATCGGCAACAGATTGTCGTCTTTCAAAGTGTCCATCGCGATAGATGAGCGCACATGATGAACAGCCTCCTGAGGCAAGAGATCGTCATTGACGATGCGGCTCAGGGATTTGAGATCAGGCACGACGATCTTCAGCATGTAATCAACATCGCCAGTGAGCGTATGTGCCTCCTGAACTTCCGGCATGGCCTTGACCATGTTGCGAAATTTCCGCGCATTTTCCTTGCTGTGTGCGCCCAAGGTTACACCGACAAAGGCCGTTACGGTGAGCCCCAGGGCCTCCGGGCTCAGGGCGGCCCGGTAGCGCCGGATTATTCCGCTGTCTTCCAGCTTCTGCCGACGTCGTGACACCTGACTGGCAGACAGGCCAATTGCGTCGCCGAGCTCAGCGTTGGTCAGCGCGGCATTTTCCTGCAAAGCAGCAAGCAACTTCACATCAAAGCCATCCAGTGCAATTTTCACGCAAAAATCTCCAAATACTTGCACATTTTCTGTGCCACTATACGGAATTCCACGCGCTTTGCACACACCCTGCGCGCCCAAACGGGCATTCTGGCTGAAAGTGTTTTCAATAAAAGGATCGACAATGGGACCGTTTCCGCACAATGCGCCCCCTACCCAAATCACAGACGAAAATCCAGCCGGAACAGACGGGTTTGAATTTGTCGAGTTTGCGCACCCGGAACCGGAAAAGCTCGATGCCCTTTTCCGCAAGATGGGCTATGTCCCCGTTGCCAAGCACAAGAGCAAGAACATCACGCTCTACCGGCAAGGCGACATCACCTACATATTGAACGCGGAACCCGGCACCCACGGCATGAAGTTTGTCGACGCGCACGGTCCGTGTGCTCCGGCAATGGCTTGGCGCGTGGTCGATGCGAAGAAAACCTTTGAATATGCTGTGGCCAAGGGCGCGACACCCTACGAGGGTGATGACAAAACACTGGATGTCCCGGCGATCGTCGGCATTGGCGGGTCTCTGCTGTATTTCGTCGATACTTATGGCGACAAGGGATCAGTTTATTCCGCCGAATTTGACTGGCTTGGCGAAGTCAACCCGAAACCGGGCGGTGTCGGCTTCTACTACCTGGACCACCTGACCCATAACGTTTTCCGCGGCAACATGGACAAGTGGTGGGATTTCTACCGTGATCTCTTCAACTTCAAACAGATCCACTTCTTCGACATTGATGGCCGTATCACCGGGCTGGTGAGCCGGGCGATTACGTCGCCGTGCGGCAAAATCCGCATTCCGCTGAACGAGTCCAAGGACGACACCAGCCAGATCGAGGAATACCTGCGCAAATATAAAGGCGAAGGTATTCAGCACATCGCGGTTGGTACGGACAACATTTACAAGAGCACGGACCAGCTGGCTGACAACGAGCTGAAATTCATGCCCGGCCCGCCAGACACCTATTATGAAATGTCCCACAAACGGGTGAATGGTCATGACGAACCGCTGGAGCATATGAAGCGCCACGGCATTCTGATCGATGGCGAAGGCGTCATCGACGGCGGCATGACGAAGATCCTCCTGCAGATTTTCTCAAAAACCGTAATCGGGCCTATCTTCTTTGAATTCATTCAAAGAAAAGGTGACGAAGGCTTCGGTGAAGGAAATTTCCGGGCTCTCTTTGAATCGATCGAGGAAGACCAGATCCGCCGAGGCGTGATTTCCACAGAAGCTGCCGAATAGGCCCGTCTGTTAGAGAGATCAGACAGTAAAACTTCGTGCCTCCGCATGTCTCATGCGGAGGTTTTTTGCGTCGTCTGTCCAAAACCTTGGTTCTATCTGGAAGTTTAGCGATGATTTTCTCAACCACTCAGCATTTATTAAGCAAAACTGTCTAGGGTGCAATATCGCGCACTGCCGGATTCACTTGTTTGGATTGCCAATGCGCATTCGGATTAGTAACCAATGCGAACAAGAACCTGAACACCCGTGTTTTCTATTGCCAACACTGCGAAGTTTGAAACCAGTCAGCACATGAGCATTGCGGCAACCGTTGTTATTGCGTTTGCAGCGTTCGCAGCTATTGTCCTTTTCTCTCCCACAAACCTTCCAATCGGTCCAACGCACTGGGATTTGTTCATTTATTATGATGCGATCGGGCGCATGAATTTCGGGCAGCTGCCAGGCGTCGATTTCATGGCCCCGGCAGGACCGCTTGAATATGGTTTGGCGTGGTTTCTCCACCACCTCTTCCCGAACGCAAATCCTGTTCTTTTGACACAACTGCAATGGCTGCCGATCACCGCTCCGGTCATGCTTTTGATCTTGCGGGACGCTCAGCGTTTTGGACCTGCTGTGATATGGGGCCTGGTTCTACCCTGGATCCTGATGACAGCGCTGCCGTTCAATCCCGGCTTAGACAAGTATCCAGGTTTTGACGCCTACGGCATTTACAATCGCCACGGCGCACATTTGATGTTCCTGACACTCGCAACGATCCTGTTCGTTTCATCAGGTAAACTTCAGGCAATCCTCTTGAGTGTGCTGCTGCTGAGCCTTGCCTTCTGCAAGATCACGGCCTTTGCTGCTATGGGACCATTGCTTCTGCTTGGACTTCTCTCACGCCGTATCGCCCTGACCACAGCCTTGGTAACCGCTGCTATCTGCATCACAACGGTGGCCCTGATTGAAATCTTTACCGGAATGGTTTCGGCCTATCTTCACGATATTTATGAACTTCTTTCCGCAAACTCTGGAGGTCTTGCAAACCGTTTTCTGCGAGCTGCCGAACATAACCTTGAAGTCCTTGTCGGCGGCAGCGCGTTGTGCGCTCTGCTTGCCTATCTGGATAATTCAAAACACAGTCTGGACGGTAATAGCCAGCAGGGGTCGCTCTTTGACAAAGACTGGATCTGGATTGGTGTGTCTCTGTTTTGCGGCTTCGCTTTTGAAACCCAAAACACCGGAAGCCACCCGTATGCAGTGCTTTGGCCTGCTCTGCTGTTGATGGCCTGCAAACCGATCAGATATCCGGAACCTTTCGGCAAATCCATCTTGCTCCTGGTGGTTGTCATGGCTGCCCCAATGACAATAGACGTCCTGAAACGCGCCGCCTCTACAATCGTCCGGTATCCGATGTATCAGGCGATCGACAAGCCATCGCTCGGGGTCTTGGGTCAGGTATCTGCAAAGCCACACTTGATGCGCCGCTCGGCCAACATGCGCTCGGTTTATGTGGCCCACAGGCCCGCGATGACAACAATCGCAAAGAAAGGCGAAATGCCGTCCATGCGTTTTTTCGCAAAGCCGGATTTTCACCTTCTCTACCTGCAGGAACTCGCAACTGTCGCTGAAAAAATCAAAGCATTGGAAGCAACTGTTCGAGACAAATTCAAATCCGTCTGGATGGTCGATTTTACCAGTCCGGCCGCATACGTGCTCGAACGCGATGCGCCGCGCCATATCATGATCGGTGCCGCGCCCGGCAGGTCCGTTCCACCACTCTCGCCCGAAACCATCGACGCAATTTCCGATGTCGACCTGATCCTGGAGCCGAAGTGCCCGTCTGAAGCCCAGCAAAAACGGCTGTTTGCGCACTACCAACCAGCGCTCGAACAGCGAAAAAGGGTCGCTTTGACGCCTTGTTACGACGGTCTGATCAAAGTCAGCAGTTCATGGGTCGCCCACTTCGAGTGAGGCTGCGGTTTATCGCGAAACCTTCGCTTCCAGCCCATCCCAAACCATCTTTGCAACGTCCAGGCCACCAGACATCATTTGCGATATGTCACATCTTCTGGAAGAAACAACAAAGTAGTTCCAGAGAAAGCGATGCAAGTAGACAAGCGCTGTCGGCAGCAACACGAACTAGACAGACCTAAATCTGATAGGCAAATTTGCTGGATTCATACATAGTTGTCAGTTAGTTATGTGACATGGATATTCCTGACCTTCAGCCCGATCTGATATTTCCCAAGCTCAGGAACATCCCATGCGATATCAATTTTGCTTTCGAAGCCAAACGCGCAGCGATGGGACCGCACATCATTCCGCGCTGGGGATGGGACGATGATCTCCAGCGCGATTTGCACCTCCAACGGTACCAAGAAAAACCCTTCTTTGAGATCAAGACAGCGGAAAATCGGCTTGGGACTGTGTCCTTCCAAATTTTGCCTGATCATGTCCGGTTTGGTGAGTTCTACCTGTTCCCTGATTTCCAGAAAAAAGGTTTAGGCTCGAAAGTGCTCAAACACTGTCTCCTGCAGGCTGACAAGTTGGTTCTTCCAGTTAAGTTGGAATATTTGCACTGGAACCCTGTAGGTTCGCTTTATCGTCGCCACGGTTTCGTAGAAGTCGGTCAATCGGATATTCACTGCTTCATGGAGCGTTCCTTGCCCAAACGAACACCATAGCGCTCTTAGAGATCGTTCGAACGACCACATGGGGCATCTTCTCCAGTTTCGTCTGAGAATGGCGTCCTGTCCGCATCCGGCGCGTCTGCGACATTGGTGCTTGGTAGGCTAACATCCGGTCTACAGTTAGAAGCGGACATCAGATTTTACGAATAAACACCCTAATCAGCTCGCCCGCTTCGCCTCAAGCACATCCCAGACCATTTTCGCGACATCCGGGCCACCGAGGTTCTGGATTGCGCGGATGCCGGTCGGGGCGGTGACGTTGATTTCCGTCAGCATGCCGTCGATCACATCGATGCCGACCAAAATCAGGCCTTTTGCCTTGAGAGACGGGCCGAGACGGGCACAAATTTCGCGTTCGCGTTCGGTCAAATCGCTGTCGGTTGGAGCCCCGCCCCGAACCATGTTGGAGCGAAGGTCGCCTTCGGCAGGGACACGATTGACCGCACCAGCAAATTCGCCATTCACCAGGAGAATGCGCTTGTCGCCATGCTTCACATTCGGCAGGAATTGCTGAATGACCCAGGGCTCGCGGAACGTGACATCAAAGAAATCATAGAGCGAACCATAGTTCAGGTCGCCTTTGGTGACCCGGAACACAGCCGCGCCGCCATGACCAAACAACGGCTTCATGACGATGTCGCCAAATTCCTCGCGGAACAGGTCAATCTCCGACTTGTCCTTGGTGATCAGGGTTGGCGGCATAAGATCGGCAAATTCGGTGACGAACAGTTTTTCCGGCGCATTACGGACTTCGGTGGGGTTGTTTACCACCAACGTGTCCGGGTGGATCTTGTCCAGAATATGCGTCGCCGCGATGTAGGCGAGATCAAAAGGCGGATCCTGACGCATCAACACCACGTCCATCTCTCGCATGTCAAAACGCTGTTTGTCACCAAGGGTGAAATGGTTACCTTTTTCGTCGCGAACCTCAACAGGTTCCAGCCCGCAGAAAACATCATCACCGCGCATGGCCAAACGTTCAGGCGTATAGTGATACAACTCATGACCGCGCTGTTGCGCTTCCAGCATCATGGCAAACGCGCTGTCGCCAGCAATATTGATGCTTTCGATATGGTCCATCTGGACCGCGACTTTCAAGGCCATAAGGCAACTCCCGGAGGGGCGCTTTTCAGCGCCGGGGGTGTATCAGAACAATTGATCCAGATATGCGGTCGGGATTTGGCTTTGTCTAGAGGCTGATTTCACTAACCCGTTCTAGTCATGGGCTTCGAACGCATTTGCAATCCGTTCCGGCAAGGCCCACGGACGGATAATGATGACATCGAACCGCAGAGTGAAAAAACCGGCTTTGGGGTGTTCCGTGACAAATATTCGAGCGGCGCGCCCGATGCGTTTCTGGCTGGCAGGGGTTACCGCCTCCAGGGCTGCAGTCCGGTTTCTGCGCGCCTTCACCTCAATGAAAGCAACTGTTTTGCGCCGCTTGGCAATCAGATCGATTTCACCGACTCTGGTTTTGTAGCGATGTTTGAGAATCCGCCATCCAGTCAGCCGCAAATACCAGGCCGCCCAGGTTTCAGCGGACAGCCCGAGAGACTGAGCCCGGCGGCGTTTCTCGGTCTCTGATCCCTGCCGCCGCGCCATACCTCAATCTCCGGCTTTCAGATCAAGAGCCCGTTTGTAGACTTCATTCCGATCCAGACCGGTGGCTTTGGAGATCTTTTTCGCGGCCGCACTGACGGGCATGTCGACCAACGCTTCTTTCAATAGAGCATCCAGATCCGACGCATCGGCCTCCGGCTTTTCCTCTGGTGGACCGACCAGAATGACGATTTCGCCCTTGACTGTCTGGTCCGCAAATCGTTCGGCCAGCTCCTGTAGCGTACCACGCTCAAAAGTTTCAAAGCGTTTGGTCAGCTCACGGGCGACAACAGCGTCCCGCTCCCCGCCCAGGACTGTCGCCATAAGCTCCAGTGTTGCCCCGGTTCGATGCGGCGATTCAAAAAACACGAGCGTCGCCGGTGTTTTGGCAAGTTCTTCCAGTCTTTTGGTTTTCGGTCCGCCCTTTTGCGGTAAAAATCCTGCAAATAGCAGCGTGTCACTTGGAAGGCCAGAGGCGACGAGCCCGGCCAGAGGTGCAGACGCGCCCGGAATCGGAATCACCTTGTAGCCTTCTGCCACAACGTCCCGCACCAGTCTGTACCCGGGGTCAGAAATCAGCGGTGTTCCGGCATCGGAAACCAGGGCTACCGCACGTCCGGCTTCCAGTTCCGACAGGATTTTGGGCCGCTGTTTGTCCGCATTATGCTCGTGGTAGGCGAGAAGCGGCGCCTTGAGGCTGAACTTCTGGGTCAAGGTTGCCGTGACCCGTGTGTCTTCACAGGCTATGACACTGGCAGCGGCCAGCGTCTCAAGCGCCCGGACAGTTATGTCGCCCAGATTGCCAATCGGAGTTGAAACAATATAGAGAGCTGGCTCAATGTTTGGCGCATTGAAGACATGCTCGGAAAGGCTGTAACGGTTCTTGCCTGTAATTCCGGCAGCAGGATCGGTTACCATGGATTTCCTTTCACGCACTCTTCCGCAACGACATTTTGAGTTGCAAGTCCGGCTGGCCGACAAAGGTTTCCTCTTGCGCTAACCGGCACACGCAGTCGATGCAAGACAAATCCACCAATCATCCGGCGTTATGCCTTTGAATCTCGCCTGAAAACTGGACAGGCATGCACTGAATACGTAAGTCTTTTTGCAATGGGCGGGTAAACGGACATGACGATGGACATTCAGGACAAAGAAGCGCAGATGCGCAGACGGGCATTCTTGCGGACGACGCTTGCGGGCGCCAGTACATTCGCCCTTGGTGGATGCCTCGGTTCATCGCTCGGATCCTTGCCCGGAGACCAGGTTCAACCGAGCGCCCAACCACAGGTCACCGGAGACGTTATTGGAACCGGGTCCGTACGGGTCGGCCTTCTGTTACCTCTTCAGGGCAACGGCGCCGATTTTCCAATAGGAACCGTTTTCAAGAATGCAGCGTCCCTGGCATTGCAAAGCTTTCCCAATGCCGATGTCCAACTCCTAGTAAAGAATACCGGCGGAGCGACGTCAAATGGTGGTCGGGCCGCCGCGCAGCAGGCGATATCCGAAGGAGCCGAGCTGATTCTCGGTCCGATTTTCGCGCCAGCAGTTGGCGGTGCAGGCGCTGCCGCCCGTGCAACAGGCGTTCCGGTAATTGCGTTTTCAACCGACACATCGGTTGCCGCTCGCGGTGTATACCTCCTGAGTTTCCTTCCTGAAGGAGATGTCAGACGTATTATCGGATACGCCAATAGCCAGAAAAAAAGTTCGTATGCTGCGCTGATACCCGATGATTCCTACGGTGCCGTCGTGGAAGCCGCATTCCGCCAGGAAGTCGGGCGTGGCGGCGGACGCATCGCGACAATCCAGCGATACAAGAAAGGTGAAACAGGCACCTCTGATCTGGTAGCGAAAACGTCGGCATTGAAATCTTCCCTGAACAGCATTGATGCCCTGTTCGTCCCGGAAGGCGGAAATGTTCCCTCTCAGGTGGTTCAGACGCTCGTCAGCGAGAACGCAGACATGGGACGGCTGAAACTTCTCGGATCGGGACAATGGCAAACTCCGCAAATCACAAACAACCCGGTTCTCGCAAGTGCATGGTTTGTTGGCCCGGAGGACACCGGTTTCCAGGCTTTCGCCCAGCGCTACCAAAGCACCTTCGGATCACCTCCGCCGCGCAATGCCAGCCTTGTCTATGACGGCGTTACCCTGGCCGCCGGATTGATCCGCTCTGCCGGACCGCAACGGTTCCAGCAACGGATTCTGACCAACAAGGACGGATTTCTCGGCATTGATGGCCTGTTCCGCTTCAAATCCAATGGCTTGAATGAGCGTGGCCTTGCGGTTTATCAGATAACCGGTAGGGGAACCCAGGTCATTTCCCCGGCACCAAGGGACTTCCGCGCTGGTTTTTAAGGCCAGCATCGTGGCGAGAGCAGGAGTTAAGCAGGTATGCTGAGCGGCAAGCAGATTGTGCTGATAATCAGCGGAGGCATTGCCGCTTACAAAGCGCTCGACCTTATCCGACGGCTCAAGGAACGCGGCGCACGCGTCATTCCGGTGATGACCAATGGTGCGCAGGAATTCGTCACACCGCTTGCTGTGGGTGCCTTGAGCGCTGAAAAAGTCTTCACGAATATTTTCGACCGCGAAGCCGAACATGATGTCGGACACATCCGGCTTGCCCGCGATCATGATCTGATCCTGATTGCGCCGACAACGGCCAACCTGATGGCCAAGATGGCCCACGGAATTGCAGATGATCTGGCAACAGCCGTGTTGCTGGCGACCGACAAGCCGGTCCTTGCAGCCCCTGCCATGAACCCGAAAATGTGGCAAAACGTGGCAACCCAAAACAACCTTCAGACCTTGAAGGCTCAAGGTATCCAGTTTGTCGGTCCGGCCAGTGGCGAAATGGCGGAAAAGGGTGAGGCAGGCGTCGGCCGGATGAGCGAACCGCTTGAGATCGTTGCTGCAGCTGAAGCTGTTCTGCGTGACGTTGAAATGGCCTTCGGAAACCTGCCCTTGGCCGGACGTCACGTTTTGATCACCTCAGGTCCGACCCATGAACCGATCGACCCGGTTCGCTACATCGCTAACCGATCTTCGGGCAAGCAGGGTCACGCATTGGCAAGAGCTGCCTATGACGCCGGCGCAAAAGTCACGCTGGTGTCCGGTCCGGTCGGTGTCCCGGCTCCTGCCAATGTCCAAACTATCCAGGTGGAGACCGCTGCGGAAATGCTGGAGGCGGTCATCGCCAATCTGCCGGCAGATATTGCGATCATGGCCGCAGCTGTTGCCGACTGGCGGGTTGCGAGCGCAGGACAGGAAAAAATCAAGAAGGACTGCAGCGGCAGTCCGCCCGCACTCAATCTCGCAGTAAACCCTGACATTCTGGCCACCGTCGGCCACCACGATACGCTCAGACCCAATCTGCTGATCGGATTTGCCGCTGAAACGCAGAACCTGATTGAAAACGCAAAGTCCAAACTTCAACGCAAACGGGCAGACTGGATAATCGCCAATGATGTCAGCCCGGAAACAGGTATCATGGGCGGCGATGCCAATGTCGTTCGCGTTGTCAGCGCCTCCGGTGTCGAAGACTGGCCCGCAATGGACAAGTCAGACGTTGCTCACAAGATTATTGCCCGAGCTGCCGCCGCAATTGTTTGAACTCAGGTCCCTACCGAACCCATCATGGCGCAAAACGGTAATAGCTCATACTGAGTGCAGCATATTCATAACTGCGATGTATCAATTCCGGCTTGGCCTCTGAATCCGCCGCACCGAATGCGAAAAACAATGGCAGAAGATGCTCGTCCGTCGGATGGTTCAGGCGAAAGTCCGGCTGCTTTTCCAAATCCTTGAAATACTCAATCGATCCGGATTTCAGGCCGTCGTCCAGCCATGTGTCGAAATTCGAAACGAATGGCGGAACCGCAGAGCCATTTGGGCCCATTTTTCGCAGATTGTGCGTGGTGCTGCCAGAGCCAATGATCAGAACACCCTTTTTCGCCAGACGTCCAAGCGTTTGCCCCAATTTATGGAGTGAATGCGGTGTGCTGCCATGAGGTAGGGAGATCGCAACAATCGGAATCTCCGCATCGGGGTAGACGAGTGACAGTGGCACCCAGGCACCGTGATCAAGGCCATGTGTGTCATTCAGCTCGACATCATATCCAGCGGCTTCCAGAACCTGGGCTACTTCATCGACGGCGGTTTCGTCGCTGTTCGCGGGGTAGGAGATCTCATAAAGGGTGTCCGGAAAGCCCCTGAAATCATGATACGTCCGCAAGGGCCCGGGAGCCGACAGTTTCAATCCTTCCGTTTCCCAATGGGCTGACAGAATCAGGATGAACCGTGGTTTCGGTAAGGTTGGTGAAAGCGTCTTGAGGAACCTGTGCGCAGGTGTGTCATCTATTGCGAGTGTTGGCGAACCATGCGCCAGAAACAGTGGCGGAACAGTTTCCTGAAGCTCATTCATAACGCTTGCCTCTCCTGATCACGTACCTGACAAGATAATGGCGATGACCGGCAACAAAAAGCACGACCATCTGGACAGACTGTTTCAGTTATCGAAACAATATGAGTGACCAAAACAAAAAACGGCTGCCTCTGCGGAACAGAGACAGCCATCGTCAAAAGGCAAGTATGGGATCTATTTGTATCCCATGTTGATGAGCTGAACCCGGCGGTTCACCGCATCAAACGGCTTTTTAGGATCACGCAACTGCTCTTCGCCAAGCCCGACAGAAAACAGATTTGCGCCCGGTACATTAAACGTAGTGACCAATGCGTCGCGAATGGCTTTCGCTCGGCGTTGCGACAGTTTCAGATTGTACTCACGATCACCTTTTGCATCTGTGTGTCCAACAATGAAAAACGTCTGTCCTTGCAGATACGGCGTATGCAGTGCGTCTGCGATGAGACCGACTGATTCATAGGATTCCGGACGAATACGGGCTGAATCAAAATCGAATGTGATTTCGATATTGAACTGACGCAGCGACGCCAGCTGATCGGCCATCGGAATTGTCCGGGGTGAATCTGCGCCCGGATATTTCTGGATGTTTTCCAGCGCAGCGCGTTGCAGGTCATCCGCGCTGACCTCAACTTTCTGCTGGGCACCCTGCAGCGAGTTGATGATTTCATTTCGGCTGAGTTTTGTCTGCGCAAATGAAAGTGTTGCAGAAAACGCGACAGCGGTTGCGACTAGCCCGGTTACAATAAATTTTTTCATCGAAAATCTCCTAATATCCAGGCTTAGCGGTAACCAGCCAAATCAATGGCAGTGTTGCAATTCGCGCTCACACTAGGCTGAGCCTTGAGAAGGCAACGCAAAACATGGCCAGCCCCTTGCTTCACACCCTTGCAATACTGGCGGGCATCACGGTCACATATTTTGGGAGCTTCGGCTTGTGCAGCCAGCCGCGCTGCGATCAATTGACCAACAACAGCTCGGTCCACGTTGCATTTCTGGGACACTTTCGACTGGTTCTTGTCCAGACATTGTCCGATACCGTTGTTCGCCAATGTGGCTGACTTGCAGTATTTATCGATGTCTTTGCCACAACTTGCGCTCAGTATTTTGATCGCATCGGCAAATCCGACAGTTTGCGCCATGACAACAGGCGCACTTGTCAAAAATACTCCGGTCATAACTGCTAATAATAGGCGTTTCATGCTGCAACTCTCCTCGCTCGAGCAACATTACGGTAGGTCAGAGTGTTTCAGGACTAGGCGGTGACCGCAAGTAGACCTTTGCAATTTATGGAGCTTTTATCGCTGGCCGCTTGACAGATCAGGGCGAATATCGTCACTCGAACACAAATAATCGGGATGAAACCATGAGCGTAAAACTTGAATTCAAACGTCTTGGCCATGGCAAGGATCTGCCGTTGCCAGCTTATCAGTCCGAGCTTGCGGCGGGGCTTGATTTGCTGGCAGCTGTTGAGGTCCCGTTAGACCTCGCGCCAGGCGAACGGGCGCTCGTTCCAACCGGGCTATCCATGGCACTTCCTACGGGCTTTGAAGCGCAAGTCCGTCCCCGGTCCGGTCTTGCTGCCAAACATGGCGTCACAGTTCTCAACACACCAGGAACCATAGATGCCGACTATCGCGGCGAGGTCAAAGTCATCCTGATCAATCTGGGTGCGGATACTTTTCAGATTTCGAGAGGCGACCGGATCGCGCAGATGGTTGTAGCACCGGTTCTTCAGGCACAGATCGTGGAAGTTGAGACCCTTTCTGAAACAGATCGCGGTTCCGGCGGTTTTGGTTCGACCGGTCGCAGCTAACCACTCTACATTGCCACAGGATCCTCTCATGTCCCCAAGCCTGATAATTTTCGATTGCGATGGTGTGCTCGTAGATAGCGAACGCATGGCCAATGCCAGTCTGGCCAAGCTGGTCACCGGGCTTGGCCATCCGATGACCGGGCCGGACTGCCAGCGCCAATTCATGGGCCGGACGCTGGAAAGTGTGAAAGAGATGGTTGAAGAGCTGATTGGCCGGAAGCTGCCCGATGATTGGCCAGATCAGGTTCGTGCGCGCGACCTTGAAGCTTTCAAGGCCGGTGTTCCTGCGGTTTCGGGTATTTTCGAGGTTCTGGATGACCTCGACCGACGCGGCGTCCCCTATTGCGTCGGGTCTTCGGGTAAGTATGCGAAAATGCATGTCACCCTCGGCAGCTCGAGCCTGCTTCCCCGCCTGGAAGGCAAACTGTTCTCGGCACAGGACTGCGAAAACGGCAAACCGGCACCGGATGTGTTTCTCCTCGCTGCCAGGACAATGGGATTTTCGCCCGAGACATGTGTTGTCATTGAAGACAGTATTCCGGGTGTTAGGGCCGCAAAAGCTGCCGGAATGAAAGCCTTTGCATTTGTAGAAGACCCGGCCTGTGACCGCGATGCGATGCGCAAAGCCGGTGCTATCCTGTTTGAGAACATGAAACAGCTTCCGGATCTGCTTTTTTCCGAATCTTAGGCATTCTTTGAAAAACAGTTTCCCAAGCTGGCTCGCTTAAGCACATTGGATCTCTTATAACTTGCGATCGGGCATATTACCTTAGCCAACAATTGTTTAGTCGCCGGGAATATTACATTCCGGATTAATTGGAGATTGTCATGACCAGGAAAACACACGGCCGCGGGAGAATCTATTCTTCGATCATCGACACTATTGGAGACACACCGCTGGTTCGTCTGGATCGATTGGCCGAAGCGCATGGCGTGAAGGCGAACCTGCTGGCCAAACTTGAGTTCTTCAATCCGATTGCCAGCGTCAAGGATCGCATTGGCGTTGCAATGATCGAGGCGATGGAACGGGATGGAAAAATCACGCCGGACAAAACCACACTCGTGGAACCAACTTCCGGTAACACAGGCATTGCGCTTGCTTTTGTCGCCGCGGCCAAAGGCTATCGCTTGATCCTGGTGATGCCGGAAACCATGTCAGTTGAGCGCCGCAAGATGTTCAAGATTCTGGGCGCAGAGCTGGAATTGACTGAAGGTGCCAAAGGCATGAAGGGCGCAATTGCCCGGGCTGAAGAACTGCTTGGCGAAATTGACGGCGCTGTCATGCCGCAGCAGTTTGAAAACCCGGCCAACCCGGAGATCCACCGCAACACGACAGCTGAAGAAATCTGGAATGATACCGATGGCAATATCGATGTCTTTGTGTCCGGTATTGGAACTGGCGGTACGATCACCGGCGTTTCACAGGTTCTGAAAACCCGCAATCCGAACCTTCATGTTGTTGCCGTCGAACCTGCTGACAGTCCGATCCTGTCAGGCGGAACTCCAGGGCCTCACAAGATCCAGGGTATCGGTGCAGGCTTTGTCCCGGGTGTTCTGGAAACAGAAGTCTTTGACGAAGTTGCGACCGTTGCCAGCGAAGACGCCTTCACTCTGGCGCGCGAAGTTGCCAAGAGCGAAGGTATTCCGGTTGGCATTTCGTCCGGAGCCGCTCTTTCTGCCGCTATCAAGGTGGCTCAGCGGGACGGCATGGAGGGCAAGAATGTCGTGGTGATCATTCCGTCCTTTGCAGAACGGTATCTGTCGACTGCCCTGTTCGACGGACTTTAAGCGATCATCAAGCGCCGTTTCGTATCGGAAACGGCGCTTGGCTGACTAACGTTTTTGTCGCTGGCGCAGAACACGACCGATCGTGTTCATGAGGATCTGGGCAGCCAGCGTGCTTGTCGAACCTGTCGGATCATAATCAGGTGCCACTTCGACCAGATCGATGCCAACGATATCACCGCGTTTGGTCAGTCCGTCTATCAGTTCCAGGACTTCGTAATATAAAAAGCCGCCATGGCTTGGTGTGCCGGTACCAGGAGCAATTGACGGGTCAAACGCGTCGATATCGATCGTCAGGTAATAGCGTTTTCCGTCCGGAATCCGATCCAGCATTCCATCTACGCCGAGTTTGCGGAAATGGCGGACAGATTGAATGTCTGATCCCATGCGGCGGGCTTCCTCGTAGCCATCTTTCGCGGTCGACGAAACATTCCGGATACCAATCTGGGTAAGGCCGGTCACATAGGATTTTTCCGCCGCCCGGCGCATCGGATTGCCATGGCCATAGCGGACACCATGGCGTTCATCGACAAAATCAAGATGGGCATCTATCTGCACTACATGGATCGGGTCTTCTCCATCAAAAGCATTGATACAGGGAATGTTGATCGAATGGTCGCCGCCGAGCACCACGGGCAAGGCACCGGCTTTCAGAATCTTCCGTACACCGAACTCGATGCGCCGATGGCTTTCAATCGTATCCGTGTGAACGATGTCCGCATCGCCGAGATCAACAATTCGCGTGGTTTCGGCGGGAAGATAGGTGATGTCATCTTCAAAATCATACGCACCGGCGTGGCCGAATGAGAATAGCGTCGAGGCTTCCCGGATAGCCCGCGGCCCCATGCGCGCGCCCGATCGCCACTGGGTGCCGAAATCAAACGGTGCGCCCATCACGGCAACATCGGCGTCAATCGCATCCCAATCCTGCTGATAGGGGTATTTGCCGAAAGTGCAGATACCGACAAAAGGCAGGTTCAAACGCCCGTCTTCATATCCATGGGATGACATCAAGCTCTCCTGATCAACGCTTTGTTTGCGGGAGAGCTTTCCGCGCTGAAAGGATCGGCGTCAAGCCGAAGCCAGGACCTTTTGCATGCGTGTCGCTGATGAGAACCCGAATATGGGCTTCAAAAAGCTTGTTCCATGCCGACCTTTGGGCTCGAAACCGCAGCGCTCGTAAAGTGCCTGCGCGCGAGCGTTGGTGTCTATGACGTCAAGGCGAAGCCTGGACAAGCCGTCATCCATCGCCCGCTGACAAATAGCATCCAGAAGTGCCGATCCGATACCAGCACCTCGCGCGTCGGGAGCAACAAAGATCCCGTCCATTAACAACAAACCGGGTTCCGGATCTCGCTCCAGAAAATCCAGCAGGAGACCGCGCCACAAACCGCCGAACGTCCCGTAGACCGACGCCATGTCCCGCAATTTTCCGCCGAAGAGCGCTCCATCTGCGGTCTTGAATCCTGCAAGGTCGAGCAACTTGCCACCCGGTGTTACCGCACTGATCGCAAAGCCGGGATCCAGCAGTCGTTCGATCAAGGAAAGCGCCTTGGTCTCCGGTCCAAGCACCTTGCCGAGCTTTCCGGAAAAAGCCAACCAGAAAAGCCTTGCGGCTTCGCATCGTTGGTTTTCCGGAAACCCGGCTTGGATTTGGAAGCCGCACGTTTTTGACATCGACATCAGCGAACAGTGACTGCTGTCCCGGTCGCGCTGACCATCAGCATCGATCCGTTTTGGCCGACTGTTTCATAGTCGAGATCAACCCCGATCACTGCATTGCCGCCAAGCGCCTTGGCTCGCGAGCACATTTCATCCACCGCGATCTGTCGCGCTTTGGCCAGTTCCTCTTCATAGGCGGCTGAGCGGCCGCCGACGATGTCGCGAATTCCTGCAAAAATATCCTTGAAGAGGTTTGCGCCGAGAATTGCCTCACCCGTCACCAGACCCTTGTAGTCAATGTCCTTGCCCTGAAGCGTGTTTGTCGTTGTCACCAGCATGTCGGCCCCTTCAATCATCGTTGTCTATCAGGACGTGGGACCGAAGGGCTGACAATACAAGAATTTCCAGTATGAGCATGTGGTTATGCTGCCCGCCGGGACAGGTCTTGGCCCCGGTAACTGAGTGCCTCGGCAAGATGAATTCTGCTGACGGTGTCCAGTCCATCCAGATCGGCAAGGGTGCGTGCCAGCTTCAGGACGCGGTGGTACCCTCGCGCACTGACTTGCAGCGTGTCGGCAGCATCGCGCAGGAAAGCCATTCCCCTGGCATCTGGCTGGGTCATGGTCTCAACCACGGACGCGGGCGCCTGCGCGTTGGTGCGCGCTGTGACCCCCAGCTCAAAAAATCGCCGCTCCTGGATTTGCCGCGCTTCCGAAACACGTTCTCCGATAACAGAAGACGGTTCGCTTTCCGCCGGACCAATCAGGTCAGAGGCCGTAACCGCAGGCACCTCAATTCTGAGATCGATCCGATCCAGAAACGGTCCGGAAATCCGGTTCTGGTAGTCCGTAATGCAACGTTCGCCGCGCCGACATTGATGCCCGGGTTCTCCGGCATGACCGCAGCGACAGGGATTCATGGCCGCAACCATCTGAATGCGCGCCGGATAGGTCACCCGGTGATTGGCGCGCGCAATGATGGCTTCACCTGTCTCAAGGGGTTGGCGCAAACTGTCGAGCACCTGCGGATTGAATTCCGGCAGCTCATCCAGAAACAAGACCCCATTGTGCGCCAGCGAGACTTCGCCGGGTTTTGCCTTGAGGCCACCGCCGACAAGGGCTGCCATGGAGGCGGAATGATGCGGCGCGCGAAACGGACGACGATCCGACAGTTTTCCATCCGCAAGTTCACCTGCCAGCGACGAGATCATGGAGACTTCGAGCAATTCGCGCGGGGTCAGCGGCGGCAGGATGGAGGGCAACCGGCTGGCCAGCATGGATTTTCCGGAGCCGGGCGGGCCAACCATCAGGAGATTGTGGTACATAAATTACCCAGCAGATGTGTGGCGACTCTGTTTTGGAATGGGGCAAGATTTCGCCCTTAGCCGCGACAGAAAAGGACCCCTGAGACAGGCGACGAGAGCAGACGTCCGGATCAAAAAACGGTCTTACTAGCAAAATCGAGGTTTTTTGATATTGGACGCGAGTTTGCATTCGCATTGTAAGATGTCGGTGGATCAACGTCGTGTCGGCGGAACGCGTCGCCTTCATCATTGACCTCGCCATCCGTGGATTTGGCCGTTTGACGGCGGACGGTCTCTTCAACCACCGGTCTTTGCGCATCCACCAGTGCTTTTGCTATGGCCTCTTCGGACGGTTGCCAAGCTTTCGCTTCGGCTGTGATATCAGACATCTGTGCTGGATTAAGACTACGTCTAAATCTGTTGAGAGCTTTTCCTGCATTTTCTGCTCCACCCAAATGCGCGCGATTCATCCAGAAATATCCTTTGGCCGGATCCCGCTCTGCGCCCCGTCCGATTAGGTACAGCATGGCCAATCTGTATTGTGCTTCAGCAAAGTCTTGTTCCGATGCAACCCGGAACCAACGCATTGCGGCAAGGTCGCTTTGTGTGACCCCTTCGCCATCCTCGTGAAGTCGACCAAGCTCATACTGGGCCCGCACGTGCCCGGCGTCCGCCGCTGTCCGATACCAATCGGCCGCCTTGGCCGGATCAGCCTGCAAACCGCTGGTACCAGATTGATAGAGGCGAGCCAGATTGAAGGCAGCCTCTTGTTCGCCCTGTGCAAATTCCGATTGATACCGCTGGATGGTTTGTTCCGGTGTCTCGTCGGTACGTTCAATCCACACCACCCATTGCCTTGCGTCTTCATCGCCCTCTTCGGCCGCCCGTTGGTACCAAGATTTTGCGGTTTCGAGATCCTTAGCGACCCCAAGGCCTTTCCGGTAGAGGTCGCCAAGTCGGGTTTCCGCTTTAGTGCTGCCGGCCTCGGCAGCCCGTTCAAACCATATCGCAGCTTCCGCTGCGTCGGTGTCGGCAACGCCCCCTTCAAGATAGGCCTCAGCGACCTTTAAGAGCGCCGATATAACTTCCCCGCCGTCTGCCGCCTTCCTGTACCAAGCAAAAGCAGTCTGCGGATCTTCGTCAACACCTTCGCCGTTTTCGTACATTAACCCAAGCGCATAGGCAGTCCATGGATCTCCCTGCACTGCCGACTTTTCAAACCATAGATGTGCCTCTGTGGTGTCTTCTTCCCACAGTCCCCGGCCGAAACGGTAAGCATCGCCAAGAAAATATTGCGCATCGGCATGACCTTGTTCCGCGGCTTTTTGGTACCATTCATAGGCACCTTTTACTTTATTCCTTACGCCGGCCTCGCCCTTTGCGTAACGCCTACCAAGAACATATTGTGCATCAGCATCACCAGCCTCGGCAGCTTCCGCCAACTCGGATAATGGGATCTCGAACAGTCTTCCCGCGCCTGTGAGCCAGCCAATCAACTTTTGCGCGCCGGTATTTCCCGCGTCTTCCGCTTTTTGCATCCAGGAAAGCGCAGTTTTCGTGTTTTGTTTTACACCCAGTCCGCAGCCATACATGTAACCGAGGCCAGCCATACCCAGAAGGCGCCCATCGGTCGATAGGGCGCTGATGGCAAAGGCCGGATCAAGAATGTCTTCAATGAAGACGAGCGCCTTTTTGTACGGGCCAAGCGTCTTGCCGAGTTTTCCCGCAAAGGCCTGCCAGAACAGCTTCGCGGCCTCGCTCCGGAGGTTTTCCGGAAGACCGTGCTCAATCCTGTAGTTCGGTTGCGACACCAGCTGAGAGCCTTGCGAAAAGTTATCGAGGCGTGGTTCGGATTATGGTCTTACCGCCCATTGCTTGAGCTCTTTGGGGGTGTCGGCACACGGCAAAAGATCCAGCGAGCGTGACATAAACGGTCCTGCGGAACGACTTGCATCCCCAGCGGCAACGCAAAGCGACGTATCATCAGCTAAAGTGATCTCTCCCGTATCCGGATCATATCTGAATTGCTGTGCAGCGGCGCTGGCCTCGCATGGCACCAGTCCGAAGGCTGTTGAGTCATCTGGCGCGTGGGCCATGCAGTAGTCGGGAAATGCAACCGAACGGATCAATCCACCGTCTATGCGAAACTGTACATCGCCGCCACCGGGTTTTCAGGAATGGGTCTGAAGGCGTTCGCCAAAGCCCCTGCCCAATGTATCGATACACCAACCGAGGTCGTCCTTCTCATCCATATTGTCCGCAAGGAAAATTACCGGAGCCGGCGTTTGAAGGACCGGCGGCTCGGCTTGCGCCGCACCACCCCAAAAAGCGGCCAGCATGAGTAAACAGGTTCTCATGATTTTTCCTCTTCCGTGAACAGAGAATTTGCAAGGCTTCATCGTCACATGAAAATTCAATTGCGACCTTCGATTTTGTTGCATCCTAAAAAACTACAGTGATTTGGCATTCTCTTATCCCCTCAAATCATTAGGCTATACCTTAACAACCTGTCGGAACTTCTGAGAACACTTGATTGAAACAGATACGGATATGATTGATTGCTGACTTAAAATCATTTCTTTTGGGGCGGTTACATGCTTCAAATTGGAGTTAAAATTGATAGGAGATCAGGATGTTTATAGCTGTTGACGGTTGGTCGAAAGAAATGCCGAATGACGTTCGGGAATTGGAAGCCTCTTCTTGGTCTGCGCCTGCTGTAACGAACCTCGGAATTCTCGAATCTGCCGAAATCGATAAACTGACAGAAGATCACGATATCACTGAGTGGCAAGAACGTAGAAGCGCTAGTGCTTTGGACCGGTGGGATGTCCAATCTCATCAGTATAAGACTCGCGTCGACATTGAAGGCAGCGTGCTGGCTCGACTCTTTTCCGGTAGTGCGGAGGTGTCAGATTTTGGTCTTGTTCAGGAGGCGAAACGCTTTTGTATACTAAGTACAAGTAAAAACAGACGAGTAGAGTACGGAACTGCGGTTCGTTTATCTGTGGTAATAATTGGAAAGAAGTTAGACGTCGCCTTAACACTTCCGAATATCGCAGCGACTGCTCAGATTTCGAACCTACAAGCTCGGATTTCTTTGTCTGTAGACGGATATGTTGGACCTTTAGGAAATTTACTACCTGCACCTGCCAACTTGAATGTTGAAAACTTAGAAGTATATACGTCCGCGTTTAAGTCCATCCAAGAGATAGTATTTGGTCCTGAGGGCTCGACCTTCATTGCGCCAACTCTTCTTGGATATGATGCAGGAGAGGCTTAAGAGACTTAAATACGCTTGACTAGATTCGAATTGTCTTAGTTGAACTTTCATTTTGGTTAGCAAATTCGATAGTCAGACCTCGCGGGAGTTCGTCAAAACGAAAGTTCTACACATGACCGAAGGCTCGAAATAAGCACCCCTTGGTTCGCTCTTACAAACCGACCATTTTGTAATTTTGTTGGAACATCACCTGCTCTATGTAAAGCTAACACGTTCCAATCGCCATCGAAAACTGGCGCGCCACTGGAACCACTTTGTGTGTCTGTCAAATAAGTTACATGTGGGGGAGCAGAACTTAAACACTCGTTAGATGTAACAGCAATCATTTTCACGCCACCACCAGGATGTTGTATTATATTTAGCGGCTCACCTCTATCTGGTTCGCGCGCGGCCAAAGTGAGTGTTCCCCACTCCGACAAGGGAGGTGTTCCATCGCCTATACCGAGCGGGTCTACTGAAAACACGGTGCAATCAAGGGGTGCTGGCTCAGTGGAAAAATGTTCTGTCTGAGCTTTATACCTTGCTGCTTTTCTCAAGTCGCCGCCGGCGTCGCGTTCATAGTTCGCTTCAATGCTTGTTCCAGATAGGTCTTTGATGTCGGATAGAACATGATTATTCGTCATTACAAGATTGCCGCCAATCAAAAAGCCAGTACCCACTTTCCTTGGCGTTACTACTCGAACCACGGCTTTGGCCGCAACCAATCCTCTTTCGAGCCAAGCTGGGCTTTGCAGATTGCTCCGGCCATAAATCGCCTCAAGCTCACCAGACCCGGGAAGTGAGATCTGAACCGATGGCTCATCAGCCGGCCTGGCTACATCCGGGGCGTTGGACAAAGCTACCAGTTGATCCGTTACACGCTGCATCCTCTCGGACAAATGTCGGAGGTCGATCTTATAGTCTTCGCGGCTAATGAAACGATCTTCATATTCGCGTAGCAAGGCTCGGACTTCACCTGATATTACAACTGCCTTGCGAGTGAGGTTTTGAGCTTCAGAATGTGCATGATTACCCATACCAGGCGTAAAAAAATCGGCCAAATTCATAAAAGCCTGGGTTGCCGTTTCCCACTTCCCTTCTGCTAGGGCATTGCGAACAACATCTGCTATGCCCTGCATCATTTTTCCTTCGGCTGAAAACCCAGGTGGCTCATATTTGATAGGACTGGGGGCAATGCAAAAACTGCAATCAACGGTATGCAGATCAAATAGACAAACACAAGATTTTCAACTGCGAAATCAGTTACTGTCCCAATAAATGCAGGCAAGATAGCGGCAAAGGGAATCCAATAATATGCCATTACCCCGGCTGTGAATATTCCGGTATTAGGATGGCTTTGTTGATTGCGATACCTCTTGAACTGTTGGATGTAAAAAAATAAATAAGGAACGAAAACAATAATAAAAAACAAGAATAAAAAATGACCATAAACATATACAGTGAAAAAAAGTAAGGTACTGTGTAACGATGCCAGCAAGATGCTGATCAAAAAACATGTTACTGCGCGAAATAATCCCACCATCGCTTCGATGATGGACAATATGGCCATCGCAGAAACCAGTTGTACCACGGCATAAACCAAAAGAATCTGTTCAACATTTACATCATTTATCAAAAACAAAAACAAAAACAGACCGAGGCTTATTGCGATCGGCAAGTACATCGATAAAAAAAGACGCGTTGGAAAGCGAAGCGTATCCGGTGATGAGGCGAACCGCCTTTGAGTTTTGAAAATAAAGTAAAATGTCAAAACCATTGCGAATATGTACAGACCTACAGCGTAAACTTCCGCCTGAACTCTTACGAAAGACGGAATTTGGCTGTGCGAAAGGCCCTCGGCAAGTAAATCTATAATTACAACATAGAATGTACCTACGAGTACTAAGAACGGCGCAACAAACACGTATCGATGCATTCTAAAAGCCCAGCTTATAGGCTTTTCACGAAGCAGATAGCGCTCATATCGAGCAAAAAACGGGATCATCCTAAAAGGATCAATTCTACGTCCCAGAAGTGCCTTTCGACGATTCATTGACAGTGCATGAGAACCCATATTTGCTGCCACTTGCATCGCAGCGGCAACAAAAACTGAGAAAACCAAAGTATTAAGACTCAGATACTTCTCAAGGTAACCCAATATACCTTTTTGATCTGAATAGGTGTGGGCAAAAACACGTGCTTGTAACCGATCCAACGTGTGTTCGAGAAAACTATCAGCCCGATCCACAACGTCTTCAATTTCAAAATCGCCCTCTCCATCATTTTTTCGATGCTGCCTGAACGCAAGAGAGGGCTCCAACACCATCACCAGCTGCCAGGCTGCGTGACCAGGAGAGTTATCACGGCATTCATCATCAAAATTGGCTTTCTGCGCATTTGAGAGGTTTTCACCAGCAAGCAAGCCGAGTCCAACTTGAATGCCAACAAATCTCCCATGAATATTCTTACTGTATGTGCCGCCTTCGCAAATTAAATGTTGCCATTTTCGTTGTCCCATATTTTCGTAAAAGTCGTGATCGTGTGGGTCTAATGCACCACTTAACCAGTCAACGTCCGACTCCAACTGTTGATGTCCGTGTTCGTAATACAGCTTGGAAACGATCGGCGAGAGATAGGCATGTTGGGTCATCAAAAATGGGAAAATTACTATCGACAGCAAGGCCACAGATTTAAGCTGACTAGCCCAGTCCCGGTCTATAAGCGGTGTACGAATTAGATGAATCAACCAAATCCCGCCGATAATACCGATGACCCATAATCCAAAAACTTGTGCGACAGCAATCTTTGACGCTGTCATTTGCAGGGCGTTGCTAGAACTGAGCAGAACACCACCTGCAAAGAAAAATAAGAAATGGCATAAAAAACAATACCATAACATGTCAATCAATCGGACACGCCAAGCCAAAGGAGCCTGTCTCAGCAACCATTTTCGTATTCCTGTAAGCGGATTTAGAGCCTCAATAATCAGTATAAAATACGATATCAAGCGGCCAACCCAATTCATGCGGCGACCTCATTGCGTTCAAACAATTGAAGGATAGACTGCGATATGTTGCGGAAGTATTTCGGATGAATTTCATTGGCCTTTAGAATTTCAAGTAAATCGGGTCCGCTGAATGTAAGCTCAGTGGTAATTACATAATTCAGGCCGAGATCCGCGATTTCGATGATCCTGCGATCCTGCAACTTAGTCCGAAGTTCGTGATAACCGACGTCACACTGAAGCTCGAAAGTATTGTATTCTCTATCCTCGCCCAGTTTTGAAACCGAATTGTAAAATGTTGCTTTGCCACGATTTAGAAACAAGATCTCATCTGCAACAGTTTCTATTTCGAATAGATGCTGCGAGCTTATTAGAACTGAAATTGGATTGATGTAGGAGCGCGCCAAGCTTCGAATGTCTTGCAGTAAAGAATGCTGTGCATTCACGTCCAGATTGGCGAGTGGCTCATCAAGTATCAAGAGTTGTGGGCGCCAAATTAACGCTTTCGCCAGCTCAAAACGAAGCTGAAATCCTCCGGACAGCTCACTCCACGCATAACCCAAGTGGCCTTTGAGACCCAGCCTTTGCGTGATGTGTTCAAAAGCCTTGTCATTTTCCCGACCAGTAATGCCCTTCGAAGCGGCAGTGAACCTCAAAGTGTCTTCTAGAGAGCCGTACCAATGGGGTAATTTCTGAGGAACGTAAGCGATCTTTCGTTTAACTGTCGACCAATCCGTTTTCCCTGACCCTGCGAGGCCAAATTCGGGGAAGTGAATCGTGCCTGAAGTGGAGGCCAGTTCTCCAACTAGAATACTGAAGAGGGTAGACTTTCCGCTGCCATTTGGCCCGGCAACGCCAGTAATGTCTCCTAGACGTAGCTCTAGTTTAGGCACTTTCAACAAGAACTCTTTTGGCTTTACAAACTTCTTTGTAAGATTGTTGGCATCCAGCACGACACGGCGTTCGATCTCACGGTTTTTGTACTTGTCAAATACCTTGAAACGTAACGCTGTTTCCTTTTTCAAATCCGGGTCAGGGTTATTGTGGTCATCGACGATCTTCTCAACCAGAGTTTCCATTTCCTGCCGCATTCTTGCCAGGTCCGAATCCTCTACATTTTGCCAGTCCTCAGAGTTTAACAAGATCGCTGTTGCTTTGAGTTTTGCGTCGTAGGCAAAATCCTCAGCGAGTTCAATCACATCTTGGGCGGCCCGGCGCGGTGATCTAATTATGGATTCACGTGCAGCAATCAGCCGGTTCTCAAAACTATCACCGCTCATTACAGATTTTCCAATTCTTGTTTTGCTTTTTCAATTTGGTCCGACGCATCATCAAGTTCGTCCCCTTGCCCGTTAACTTGACTACCAACGATCTCATCCATAAGCTTGGTTGCCCGTGTGACCAACTCATTTAGCTCCCTTTTATAATCTGCACGTTGTATTCGACCGTCATCATATTGAAGGGATAATTCGTGATACGAGCTGCACTCTTTCAAGCCTTTTGGGCTTTGCTCTGACGTACCGAAGTCGCCAGCAAAATCCATGAGTCCCAGGAATGCCGCACTGTACCGAGCCGTCGCAAGACCAACTCTGATTTTACGATAACGCGCTCCCACGTCACCAGGCGCTTCGTTTCTCATAAATTGCTCACTGCCAATTCAATGTAGTTCATTCGTAAAAACTTGAAGTTATTCTATTTTCTATTCTACCATCTAGGATTGAAGGTAATCATAGTGACGCAAGCATAGCAAGTGTTATGTAGAAAGTGCTATTCACGAATCCACTTCCACAATTCAGTTACGTCTGTTTGAATTTCACCGCTTGTTTAGAGCAAGAGTTTAATACAAAACCGCTTTCGTTAATTCTCGGCGCGGTGTTGGTAAACTCGGCTTCATGATTGGCTTTGCCCCAGGCAAACTTTTTGGGCGCCAAGTCAAACACGTGCTTTGCCCTGAAGCACACATTTCGTCAAATTGCGGCGACGTGTTCGAATAGAATTTGCGTTTGTTCAAGTCATTGGCAATCTGAATTGCAGGAGCAAACAGCCCAGAATGTCTGTTCTTTAGTTCCCTCAAGCCGCGCGGCGGGAGATGTCCTGACCGCGGTAACTCAGGGCTTCGGCAAGATGGATGCGGCTGACGGTGTCCAGGCCGTCGAGATCGGCGAGTGTGCGGGCCAGTTTCAGGACGCGGTGATAGCCGCGTGCGCTGAGCCGAAAAGTCTCTGCGGCATCGCGCAAGAAAGCGAGGTCCCGGTCATCAGGCTGGGCGATCTCTTCAACAATTGAGGCCGGCGCCTGGGCATTTGTCCGTGCCGAAACGCCACGTTCCAGAAAACGCTGTTCCTGGATTTTCCGCGCTTCGGCCACCCGCCCCCCAACGATATCAGAGGGTTCGCTGTCAGCCGGGCCGATCAGATCGGAGGCCGTGACCGCTGGAACCTCGATCCTGAGATCGATCCGGTCCAGAAACGGCCCGGAAACGCGGGATTGATATTCGGTGATGCAGCGCTCGCCGCACCGGCACTGGTGACCGGGTTCCCCGGCATGGCCGCAGCGGCATGGATTCATGGCCGCGATCATCTGAATGCGGGCCGGATAAGTCACCCGGTGGTTGGCGCGTGCAATGATCGCTTCGCCGGTTTCAAGCGGCTGTCTCAAACTGTCGAGAACCTGCGGATTAAACTCCGGCAGTTCATCCAGAAACAGGACGCCATTATGGGCGAGGGACACCTCGCCGGGTTTGGCACGAAGTCCGCCGCCGACCAGCGCGGCCATGGTGGCTGAATGGTGCGGCGCCCAGAACGGCCGCCGGTCCGTCAGTTTGCCGTCCGCCAGTTCTCCGGCGAGCGAAGCAATCATGGAGACTTCCAGGAGTTCGCGTGGTGTCAGCGGCGGCAGGATGGACGGCAATCGGCTGGCCAGCATGGATTTTTCGGATCCCGGCGGGCCGACGATTAGAACGTTCCGTTACATTAATTAGCTAGCAAACGCATGATGACTTCGTTTTGCAATGGGCAAAACGTTGCCGTTCGCCACGATGGAAACAGACGCATGAGAAAGGCGACGAGAGCAGACGTCCAGATAAACAAAATCGCGATACCAGTGTTTTGATTGGATTACATCATCGGCTAATCGCGGCCCTGAGCGGGCATTGGCGCTTCGCGCAGCAGCGGTCCGCTCCAAGTCCATTCCATACGTGAGATGCGATGCAGCGAACGTCTGTTCCGACTTGGCGATGAATCGCGACGCAACCACAACGCCCAGCCAATCGACTTATAGGAGATAACTCCGTTACGCCTGCATACGCCAATAGGGTCCTTTGGGTGTGGGGACTTCTTCGAGCGTGGGCATACGCCGTTTGGGCGGCTGCTGACCCGAGAGAAACAGCGCGCCGATGTCATCCAGCAGACCGCGATCTTCACCATAGACCCCATGGTTCAACGACAGAATATCGGACCCGATCTCGGTGATGTCGATGCTGTCGACCCCGGGCACCACTTGCGGCCCATCTGGCCCAACATCTCCCAAACGCAAGTACCCTCGGCGCAGCGCCTTTGAGACATCGAGCGCTCGGTCTGTGGCGTTCGCGTAGAGCGTCACATTCTGAGCAACCTCAGTGAAATACTCATAGATGCTCCCGAACTTGCCCGCATCGATATCGGGCGCGGCCAAGATCATTTGATCAATGGAGCGTCCGTTCAGCCGCAGCTTGGTACCAGCTCGCGTCAGCAGCTCCTCCAAAGCCGCATTGCCCATCGAATGGGCCACTAGATGCACCTTCTCAAGCCCAGGAACAGAGAAGACCACTTCGAGGAAGTCATCGATGAAATGCGCTGCGTTCTCCGCATTCGCGATATCGGTAAAGTAGTTGTCAACCGTGCCCACCGAGGGCCAGGAATATGCAAAGGCCGGGCCGTCAAAACCTAGGTCGTGGGCTAGTTGGGCTGTGCGGAACATCGCCGGGGCGAATTTGGTGTTGAACCCGTGCATGAAGACAAAGCCCGTGTTGGCATAGGTTTCAGCACCCTGCGCCAGCTCTGCCGCCTGGGCGCAGAACTCATCCATGCTTAAGAGCTGGGTGCCGCGGAGGGTGAAGTGCCGCTTCGGGTCCTCCCTTCCCTTCCAGACGGTCAGCGACAACAGGCCCAGGCTCTTGGGCCGCGGGATCGTGCCGATCCGGCGAGCCCGAGTGGGAATAGTGACCTCGGCCACACCCAAGGCCAGCCGCTCGCCGCGCCGATCATTAAAGCTGGGCCCGGCCTCGGTGACCTCGCCCTCCGCCCGGTCGGTGCCAAAGAAAACGCGCTGAACGGCGAACCGCTCTGTGTCTTGGAGGCCCTCGGGCTGCGGAGCGGCACTTGGGGCTGCGAGCACCGCATCCTCGACCGTCTCGATCTCGATGAACTGCGGCCGGCCTGCTGGAAGCTCGATTTCATCGCCGGTGGCTGCAAACGGATCAACGTCGCGCAGACCGCCAAAGTCCAAGCCGCTGAGCTCCTCTAGTAATTTGATCGAAACCTGGAAGGTCTTGTAGGGGCCGAAGGCAAAGCCGGTGCCTTCATAGCCAAAGCCCTCCACGGCCTCGTTGCTGCGCAGGTCTTGCAGGTAGGCCTGGATCGCCTGGCCCTGGCTTAGCAGATAGGCGGTGGCGTGCAGCCCAGTGCCGCCCCCCTCGTTCTCGACATCCATCACGACCACTTTCCAGTACTGCAACGGCAAGTGAAACCCAGGCTCAATCTCATCGACGGGTGGGTCGTATTCGCCAAAGAGAGGCCCAGTGAGAACACTGGCCTTGAAACCATGGGTGCGAGTGCTCTCCAGGATATGGTTCTCTAGCCCCTGCCAAGTCTTTTTGTTCTGGTTCAGCGCCGCGTGCTGGGGCGAGGCGTTGGTGTAGTGGAACGTGTCGAAATTGGCCTGGATGGCGCGCGGCTCGTCGTCCCCCCAATTGGGGTCCTCGCGCCGCACCATGTGCCCCCGATCGAGTGCCCCTGGGAAATCGTCTTTGCCCAATTGGCTCTCAACAGGGATACGCTTGTCGAAGAACCACTTATCGCGGCCGCGCTTAACCCGGATTGACTTGGCACCGTCGATATTGACCGCCGTGACCACTGGGCTTTTGCGGGCGGTGTCGTAGAGTAGGCCAAAATGGGTGTACCGGAGCTCATTGGGGCGTTCAGGTGTGGCGTCCGTTGGCGTGGCAAGGGTGAAGGCGCCGTCGGGCAATTTGGGAAAGGGCACTGCGGTAGAGAGAAAGCTCGGATCGTAGCCCGCGCGCCCATCGAAGAACTCCGGCTCGTGAAAGCCGTCAGCGCGCTCCACTTCCAGCGCCTCTTCGACGAGGATCTGGGTGGGGCGCTCCCCCGCCAATAGCGACTTGAGCGTACTCACGCGCACCGCGCTATTGGCCACGCCATACTCACCTGCAAAATGCAGCCCCACCACGACATCACGGTCCAGGCTCAGCAGCGGCGAGCCCGAATTGCCGCCCAGCGTGGTGCAGTCATGGCTGAGTATCGAACCGGGTCGGGTCGACATCATCAACCCCGGAGAGAAGCGTTTGACGTTGTAGAAGCCTTTAAAGTACTGCTCCATCTCGGTTCTGTCGTTGCGACTGTCGAAGGCGGGGTAGCCGATGACGGCCACAGTCTCTTCCTGTTCAGGGTCCGTCTCGGCCAACGGCAGCGGCTCAAGTGCGAGCTCAGCCGACGCCTCGATTCGACCGATGGCGACATCGGCGCTGTGATCGTCGGCCAGGTAAGTAAACCGCTCGATCAAGGCCAGCTGAGCATCGCTCGGCAGCGCGCCTACCTCTTCGTTGAAATCCACCTCCGCGCCATAGCGCACCATGGTGAAGGGAGAGCGCATGAACACGCCCTCGCCTTTGGCGTTGCGACGGGCGACCTCGGCAGCGACATGGCGGTTGGTAACTACAAGCCAGGTCCCACCTGGCTCTTCGGTGACCACCCAAGCGGTACCGCCCCACCGCATGTGATGGTTCAGAAACTCGACGCGGCCAACCGATTTGCCCCAGATCTCGTTGCGTACAATCTTGTCGCCAATATCGGGCGCAAAGTCAGGCAGCGGCACCTGCTCGACTTTGCCATTGCGGAACAACAGCGGGGGGCGCGTGATCGTCTTGATAAGCGCCTCGAGCTGGGTTGGTTGCATTCCCATGCTTTCCAGTTGCGTGGGGGAGGCGTTCATGCCGTCCAGCGCGGTCTGGTAGTCCACCTCAAGCTCTTTCAGCAGCGAGTGCCCGGCCATACCTTCCAGCGCGCGCTGAGCGCATTCCAACCGCCCCGTTGACCGCAGTGCTTCGAGCCGGTTCAGGCTTTCCTGGTGAGCATGTGTTGCCATGGTTCAGTCCCCCTAATTATTCAGTTTGTTCAAATTGGTTCAGATCACGGCGATCCTTTGAAAATCATCTGCATCAAGACATAGGGGGCGAGCCTGCCCCAAAAAGCATCTCCGCCATCTGATCAGTCGACGCCTCGGCGGCCAGCACAGCAAGCGCGGCGGTCACCGCAGGCCCCATCATCTTGGGACTGAGCCGCGCCGCCATCGCCATGGGATCGCACACATCAACGTCGCGTATGGCGTCCACACGTCCTGCGATACGGCGCGCAAAGACCCGTGCCACATGGGCTTGGCCCTTCGCAAAGTCGGGATAGGTCGCAGCAAACGCAAACCGGCGCAGTAGCGCTCGGGCAGAGGCAATCGGATCGTCTTGGGCCAACAGACACTTCAGACGCTGCCGTAGCACCGGGTCGGGCTCGCCATACTCGGCCCACCCCGCCTCCTTCCAACCATCTGGCCTGCTATCCTTTGGCCAGGGCCAAGACCCCATTGCGGCGAGGCGCCAGCGCTCAGCGGAACGGGCAAGCGTCGGAACGTCTGGGACTACATGGAACAACGTGAAGGCAGAGGCCCAATCGCAGGTCAGACCGAGAGCACCCAAGATCTCTGGGCCATCTTCATGCGCCGTATCCAGGTAGCGCGTGTAGGAATCAAACTGATCTCCCGAACCCAAGAGCGGCAGAAGCTCGTCCAAGCCTTCGTAAAGCCCCGTCAGCCAGCGCCCCATGACCGGGCTATGGCCGATCCGCGCTAGGGTCCCAAGCCGCCCGGCCACAGGGTTCAACCGGGCAACCTCATGGTATATCCCCTCGGCATTGCCGGTTTCGGGATCGTTTAGGATACCGTAGCGCTGCGCAACGTCGTGACCTTGGCGCGCGGCGCGGCTGCCGCGCAATCCCCTACGGGATCGCCGCGCCTCGACGATGTCATGGGGTATGTCCGCCAGGCTCCGGCTGAATTTGTTTTCGCCGGATTCGGCGGCGACTAGCGCCAGATCCAATGCCCCGATCAGGGCCATCTGCTCGCCGCGGAGCCGAGCCCCAGTGACACGCTCCTCAAACACCTCATCCGCGCGCAGACGTGTGACCACCTCTGGGAACTCTGTTTGCGCGGCGATCTCATACAGGACCAAGGGGTAGACCGGCGAATCCCCCTCAATCAGCGCGGCACGGCGCTCAGTGGGCAGACTCTGTGACAGAGCGATGGCGCGCGCCCATTGCCCACTCAGCCAGTAATATGCCAAGATGACCGGTGCCTCTGGCCGGTCCCAGGAGGGCTTACTTGAGAAGCCAGCCTCACCCTTGACGATGAGTTCCGCCTCCAGGGCGTCCCCCTTCTCAAGGGTCATTTCCAGCTCTTGTATGGCAAGCGGATCCACCTCCCGCGCGAGGCCAGCCGCGGCGACCTTAGGATCTGAGCCAGAGGCCGCGCCAATATCGGCAACGGAGCGCTGTCCGAGTGCCTGCCGGATCCGGATCGCCGCGGCCCGCGGCAACTCGTTTATGTCGTCCTGCGTGAACCCCGATACTTGCTGGGAGGTGAAGTCGGGCATGGCGTCGCCGACACGGGTCGCTTGAAAGGCGTGGTACAACGCGGTCTCGGGGTCGTTGCGCTTTGTGAACCAATCGCGGGCTTTACGGTCGATTTGGCCCGCGAGATCGGACTGCTCGGCATAGAGGACGGGGAGGATCATGCGGCGTAACTGCGTCTCATGCTTCAACCAATCGACATCGTCGGGCACGACCAGCCAGTGCTGGCTTAACAGGTCCCGCCACAACTGATCGGCCTCGGACATGTCGAGCTCTTGCTGCAAGAGCACAGGAGCCAAGATCCCCTGCAAGCAGTCCGCACTGATGCGCCTTAGGATCAAACCTGGATGGGCTAAGGCGGCGAGACGGGGGTCGTCGATGCGCGACAGGATCGCGCGGTAGAGATAGGAGGCCCCAAGAGCGCCTTTGCCGCCAACCGCAAGCGATCCGGGGTCGAAGTCTGGCTCTTTCGCGGCCCGCGCGGCCAGGCGTAGCATCAATGGGTTGTGGTCACGCTTGCCGGGCATCCCAGGGTTCGGGCTATCGGGCGGATCATCATCGTCGGCGAGGGCCAAGATGTCGTCGATGAAATCCTCATCCGTGTCCAGTTCTACAAGCAGAAGGCGCGCCTCGTCCTCGCTCAGCCCCCCGAGCGACAGTGGCGCGCCGTCGATCCGCTCTTTCTCAGGGGCAAGGGCATCGCCCCGCCCCGCAGCTAACACGCGCATCGGACTTACGCCCGCGCGCATTAGGTGATCCAGCAGCGAAAAGAGGCTCCGAATGCGCTGGTCCCCCTGGCTGCGCAACTCTTCCAGAGTGTCGAGCACCACAACCGCATGGGTCTTGGCCTCCAGCAGCGCCCGGGCCATCGCGTCCGTCAGTTCGAAAGGCACTCCGGCGCTGCTCGACTCGTTTGGCTCTCCCATCTCTGCATATTTTAGGCGAAGGTCGCGAAGTTCGTTGGCACTTCTGGGGATCATATCCCCAAGTTGACGCGACATTTCAAAGGCCAAATCGTCCTCGCGCTCCAGATTCAAGCTGCGGCGGTCGAAGTCGAGATGGATGATAACGGGCTGCTGAGTGCCCTGGCGGTAAAGCGCCATGGCCCGGTCCAACAGAAAGCTTTTCCCAATGCCCGGCAGACCCGTGATGAAGAGAGCTCGGGCGGGCGGCTTTTCCTGTCCACTCTCGATCCATTTTGCTATGCGCTCAAGTTCTGGCCCTCGTCCAACGAACTCGCCGTCTAGGACGGCCGCAGCGCGCTCGGAGGCCTCGATCCGGTTCAGCGCGCCGCGCAGGCGCACCAATTTGTCATAGGCCGCCGCCCGGATGCCGGCCCGGTCCAGTACATCGGCCAGAAACTGAAGTTGATTTCGGGCGCTGGTGCTTGGCAGGTTCGGCAGCTCGCGTAACATCCCGTCGATGGCCTCTGCTGCGTATTCCCCCAGCCCGCGTAGTGCTTTGTCGATGGGGGTCAGCGCCCTGGTCGTCTCCACGCTTGAGCCTTCCCGCCGCTCGGTGGCCAGTTCATCCAGAACCTTGTGACGCGGGCCAGGGCGTAGGCTCCATTCGCCTTGAGCCTCAGACCCGCTCTCAAGCGAATTAGCACGGATCTCTGACAGTAGTTGCACCGACTGCATCCGGGTTAGGGTGACGTCCAGCGCTTGTGCCGCGGCCTTGATTGCGTCTTTGGGAATGAAGGTGTCGCGCAGCGCCGCAAAGCGCAGCGCCGCACGCAGCCCTTGTTTGAGCTTATCGTCAAGCGGACGCATCATCTGAGTCGCCCTTGGCCGACTTGGGCAACTTTGCTGTTGAGGTTCATCCGCAAAGACTCAGCGGCTTCTTTGAAGTGTTGCTCCTCGCGAAGCGCGGTCTTTTGCTGCATAGCGAGTTCGGCAATCGTCCTTTTTTCTGGTTCCGTTATGCCAAGGCCGTAGGTGCTGTCGATCACCGTCACAGTATGCACCAAACTGTTCAATCGTACTTCGCCCATGCGCTCGATCCAGATGCCGGGACGGCTGAGGCTTGCTGGGCTATCAGACTGGGGTCGAGGCAGTGCGTAGGTCTCGCCCCCAGCCAGCACAAAGCGCAACGCTGGTTCATGCAGCAAGACTTGGGTGAGGATCTCCAGTTGTTGCTGTGGGCCATGCAGCAAGCCCCCTCGGGGGTTGTCGAAATACAGCCAGGCAGGTTTTTCCTTCGTCCCATCCAGCTTTCGGACCAAGGCCGCCACCAGCGCCTTGGCTTGGTCCTTGAACATCGCCCCGTCGCTGGTTTGGGCCGCCGTCACGCCCTGCTTTGGCTTTGGTGCCTTAGTGCCCAAGACCTGCAAAGCTATTTCGTCGTAGAGATCGTCGATAGCCAAGCGCAACACAAAGCGCGGCACGTCAGAGCGCGCCCCGTTCTCGGCCAGAGTTTGCCGAAGGATCTCATAGGTGAATTCCATGCCTGGCGTTTTGTCCACCCAAAGCCTGCGCACCCAAATGCCACGCAGGTTCGCGGCCACCGGCTCGCGGTTCACCACGTCGTGGATAGCGGTACAAAAATCCTCGCGCCCGATGACCAAGTCTCCGCTCAACGTGCCGTTTGTTGAGTAGATAAACCGGGGCTTGCGATCTCGATCAATCGCCTCGGTGACCTGACTTTTTTCGCCAAAGATGGCGTGGGGCACAGCCAGCCCATGGCCACCCAGCTTTCCCTGGTGAAACCCTATGAAGTCGTATTCCTGGTTGAAGATGGGAGCTCCAGACGAACCCGGCGACGTCCCCGCCATGGCCACATCAAACCGAAAGCGAGCGGGGTCATCCTCGGAGGCCTCCATCCCCAATGTTGCGGCATCGGTCGGCGCGCTGCTGCCGCCTCTGTCAGCGTCAATGCGTACTGGCCCCTGCTGGTGCAAAAGAAGCACCCGATGCATGCCTTGCTTGAGCGTTACCGTTGGCTGAGGCAATTTGCAACTCGTGAGCATCGGCCGTTCAAGGTACAAAAGTGCGACATCGGGATGTTCTCGCAAGGTCTGAGAACTAATGTCATTCGCTGCGCACGTCTCATCCGCTTGGGACTCGTGGCAGGGAAGTTCAACTGGCAGCGCGAGTACATTGTTCCGCGTCTTGTTATGCTTGAAGCGCACCCAGAGGCCAGAGCGTCTTTGGCCACGCACGCTGCGCTGTGTGACGTGCCACGCGGTCAAGGCCAGACGGCTGGAGACAAGCGTCGCCACGCCACAAAACCCATCTGCATCAAAGACAAACATACGGTAGCTGTGATCGGCATTTGCCAGGAAGTCGGCGCGCCTCTCGACGTTGAACTGATCCCCAGGCGGCGCCCGAGGTAGCTCCTCTTCAAGCGCACTCTGCATCGCGGACATGAAATGCCATTCCAGTTCGTTCTCTTCAAGGAAGATCTTCAACTCTTGCGCCAGCGTCGTTTGCTCGCTGTCGGGAAGCATAGAGTTCATGACGTCCACATTCGCCTTCAGGACGCTGAGGGTTGCTGGCGCGGGGCTGAAACCCTGCACTTTCTGCAATACTCGAGCAACCTCAGTGGTTTTAGCGTCCAGAAATTCTTGTAGCTCATCCGCTGTGACTGGCATTTTCAATTTTTCCAATGCTGTCCGGCGGAAGTAATAGCACCGGAATTGACTTTAAAAACACTTCATCAACAACGCCAATGTATTACGAAACAAGGTTCTCCAATCGGAAGAACAACTACATCAAGTACTGAATATTTAAATCGCGAACGAGGTTCTCGCTCAAGTTATTTCATTAGTCTCACACACTCTACTAAATAAATTTTGGGCTGAACACAGTTCCATTGCTGGTTCCGGTTCGGGAGAATGCTCTTTAGGTGTCTAAAACTTGTGTCTTGGTGCCGTGTCCAGATGCAGGCATACACAGTGCGTTTATCTGCATCGTCGATCGTATCGAACAAGTTCTCGGCGTTGAAAGCGACGATATTGATAATATCTTGTGCTTGCGAAAATGGTGTAGCGGCAAACAAAAACATGAAAGCGTATTAAATAGTCGCGATTCTTAACTCAATCATTTTGCTCCCCCATCGCGTCAAATATCCCGCTAGGTAAAAGAACAAATATTAGAATGGTTGTCTAGAAAAAAGCACAACCAATTACAAATCTGACTCTATTGCTTTAACCGTTCAATGGAACGAAGATGGGCAGACCGCACGGCCAAAAAGCCCGAAATTCATGAATCTACTGGACTGTAAGCTGCGGCTACCTTCGAGCTTAACACAAACCTTCCGTCAGTCATCTGCTTTCAAAACCAGACACGCTGGATATTCCAACGACAAGTTGGAGCACAAGCGGGCGGATCTCTGAGTGATTAAGCTAAGCGGACTTAGCGAACAACGGATACCCGCGCAAATCCGGAGCTGATCTGTAGAGCAAGTTATGTTACATTAACTTATCTACGATTTATCCGGTAACGCTTTGGAATTGCTTATTCCACTCATCGCTACAACTTCTTGAATTCGAGGAGAAAATGGGAATTTCTCAGCGACCATTTTCAATCGATTCCGCCAAATCTTCGAGGAAACAATGCCGTCGTTGTTGCTAGAAATTCTGATCGCATTGTACGCACCCTGTGCCATATGAAGTTGTATATCGGCATTCCCGGACCACTCCGACCTGCCCGCAAGTTCAACCAAACGAGAACCCCAGACCTCAAGAGACGAAAAATCGACGGAACGGGCGGAAAGGTAAAGCACCTTGGCCACACCCTGCGCCAGCCAGAGCTGAATGTCTTGCTCCTTCGGCAACGAACTTGCCAATTGGTACAGCCCAACCAATTCGAACTCTAGTTTCGCTTCGTTCCCAGACCATGCGCTGTCATCAGCTGCCTTTTCCGCTACTTTTTTGGCGCGGTCACGATGGGCTTGAAGCCGCTCTGGATAACGGGTGTAGAAGATCGAATGTAAGCATTTTCGGACCACCTCGACATCAGTACTGCGTAGAGCGTTCCGTCCTAGACTGAACAGCCGTGCCTCAACCGCATCTGGATTTATGTCGCACGCGGCCGATACCAGTTCCTCAAACTCACTCTGGCTCGCGTCTTCCAACCAGAGCGACAGAAAAGTGTCTGCCAATGGCTCTGGTGATAGTGCCGGAACAAACTCCTTGACCTCTTTCCGGTCATGTCCCTGATGCAGAACAACCCGTTCCGACAAACCCGGGACCGATTGCAGGCTGGCGCGTAGGGTCTTGTTGTCGACAGGTGCTGCCAACGCCGCAAAAGCCAGATAGCGTTTGCCAACAGCCGAGGCGACGGCCATCAGATCCCGGGCTCGCGCCTTGATCGTTCTTTCCGGATCGGAACCAAGTAAAACCATAAGCGGTCGACCGTCCGCCCGGGAAACTTCTTCCTCGCTCCGGTCTGGTGCGATCTTCACCAACTCGGCATGAGAGAGCGGATCAAGCTGTCGCGTTTCCAGGGCCTCTTCAGCCTTTACAAACCGCTGATCTTCAATTCCGAGCCCTGCTGAGCGGAATGCCTCCAGTTCCCCTCTTAAGCGTTGCTGTTCGAGGATCGCTTGGTGGTAGGACGTTTTCAGATCGGACAGATCCGACTGAGCCCTGGCAAGACCGCCTTCGGCGAGTTTGAGTTCCTTTTCCTTTTCCGCAGCCGCCCAGGCTTGGTCAGCAATTGCCTGGGCGTTTGCTGCCCCGGTCTTGATCAGCGTTTGAAGGGAAATGTTTAAGTCGCGCTTTTCTTCCTGAAGCCTTCTGGTCTCCTCCGACAACTCCCGGGTTCGTGCCCGCAACCGGGCCTCGAATTGTTCTTCCGTGTAGCCGGTTTTGTAGGTGACATCACCGCAGATTATCGTCGTCCGGTTGTTGTTGCCCTGTGCAATGACCGAGCAGTTCTCCGCGTTGATTTCGGTCTGCGCAACGACAGGTGTGGCGGTGAGAAACAGGACCGCGGGAATATAATATCGCTTCATAAAAGCCTCGCAGTTAGCGAGCGAAAAATGGATGTTTACATCTTTGGAGAGTGTAGGCGCCAAGCAACCAAAATGCAAAAAGACGTCCCGTAGTTCCACGGGAGGCTGCCACTGCTGGCAGTACTACGATATTTCAATAGTTTGCTTACTATTTATCGAAATCCGGAGCTCATTATTGGAGGAGGTTATGTCCACCAGCGGCGGCGATTTCGAGAGCCCGCTTGGCGCTTTCCTGTCCCTTGACATCCTTTAAATCCGGTACGCCAACCGGATCGCCGCGCAGCTTGGCAGCGGGGCGCGACAGAACCTGAGTCCCCTTGAAATGATTGGCGAGCTGGATGAGTGAGCGCGGTGCCAGAATGTCCATTTCACTGTCTGCCCAGGCCGCCTCGCCGCCGCTTTCCTGGGGACAGATCAGACCCTTGCCAAGCCCGTTCGCACCCATGGCGGCTGGCAATACACCGGCCACGGATGCCAGTGTTCCGTCCAGACCCAGCTCTCCCAGAACCACATAATTTTCCAGAAACTCGGCCGGAATTGCCCCGATCGCCGCCATCACGCCCAGCGCTATCGGCAAATCATAGTGTGAGCCTTCCTTGGGCAAGTCGGCAGGGGCCAGATTGACGGTGACGCGTTTGGCAGGCAGCGCCAAGCCCGAAGCGGAAAGCGCTGCGCGAACCCGCTCGCGGCTTTCGGCAACCGCCTTGTCCGGCAGGCCGACGATGGTGAAGGCGACCATGCCTGGCCCGACATGCACCTGCACATCCACCGGAACCGCTTCAATGCCCTGAAAGGCAACCGTCGTCACCCGGCTGACCATCCCAATCTCCCAACTTAAAAGTGTATATTTAGATCATCACACTTTTGATGTTGAAGCAAGAACATATTAAGAACATTCAAATGGTGTGAAAGCGGACTTGCAGTTTGCCCTGTCTCCTGTGCAGGATGGAACATCTCTCCTGACACCTGTATCGGATACATGACCATGGGCCGACCGCCTCGCAGACACACAAGCCCTATGGACAAGGCCGAAGCCCTGTTCAAAGCCGCGACGACCAAACCGGATGCACCCATCGTGTCATTGGACAAGCCAGCAAAAAACGCCATTCCGGTTGGCAAGGAAACCGTGTCAGTCAAACTTGACCGGGATGTTCTGGAACATTTTCAGGAAGACGGTCCCGGTTGGCAGGACCGCATCAATGCAGAGCTGAGAAAGGCTGCTGGGCTAAATTAGCTTTCATGATAAAAATTTAACAGTATCTCAATTGAAGGCGGTCACAAATTTTACCAATTCGATGAGCGCCACTACAGCCGCTGAGCCAGTTGCGATGCCTGCCATAATTCGCTCTGGATCATCCAGTCTTTTTACAGTTTCAAGCTGGTGACCGTTCCAGTATACGGAATTGTCTTTCGGATCGATTGCGAAAAAAGAAAGTCCTTCTTGGCTGATTGGTTTTAGGCCCTTCTTACTCCACCACTTTGGTGGGCCACTTCTCGTGTACCGATGTTCGAAGAGATGATCCCAATCCGTATTAGTATCGGCCATTCTATTCCCCAAATTCCTATTTGTCCCCTAATGCGCCTCGTCCCAATTGTCGGCGGCGCGGGCGTCGACTTGGAGCGGGACGGATAATTTCAGCACCGGATCGCAGGCGTTTTCCATGACTTGCCGGACTACCGGAATGGTCGCCTCTACTTGAGAGTCCGGCACTTCAAAAATCAATTCGTCATGCACCTGCAGCAGCATCTGCGCATCGAGCTTTGATGCCACCAGCTTGTCTTCCATACGCACCATGGCGCGGCGGAGAATGTCGGCAGCGGACCCCTGGATCGGGGCATTGATCGCGGCGCGCTCATAAAAAGAGCGCATGTTCGGGTTCTTGGTGTTCACTTCCGGGTAATGCGCCCGTCGGCCAAAAATCGTTGTGACATAACCATTGGCATGGACGTCCTTCTTGACCGCCTCCATATAATCCTTGATGCCCGGAAAGCGCTCAAAATAGGTCTTGATGTAGTCGCTGGCCTCGCCCCGCCCGATGCCCAGCTGATTGGCAAGGCCGAAGGCGGAAATACCATAGATGATGCCGAAGTTGATGGCCTTTGCCTGACGGCGGACCATCGGGTCCATGCCCTCAATCGGCACACCGAACATTTCACTCGCGGTCATGGCGTGAATGTCGAGGCCGTCCTCGAAGGCTTTTTTCAGCTGCGGAATATCGGCCATATGGGCCAGCACACGCAGTTCGATCTGGCTGTAATCGGCGGAGATCAGCTTCATCCCCTTGTTGGCAATGAAGGCCTGACGGATCTTGCGGCCTGCTTCCGTGCGCACGGGAATGTTCTGCAGGTTCGGCTCGGACGACGACAGACGGCCTGTCGTGGTTGCAGCCAGCGCATAGGATGTATGAACCCGTTTGGTTTCCGGGTTGATGTAACCCGGCAGGGCATCCGTATAGGTGGACTTCAGCTTGGACAGTTGACGCCACTCGACAATTCTGGATGGCAGGTCATGACCTTCAGCCGCAAGGTCTTCCAGAACCTGCGCCGAGGTTGACCAGGCCCCTGTCTTGGTTTTCTTGCCGCCGGGCAGGCCCATCTTGTCAAACAGGATCTCGCCGAGCTGTTTGGGCGAGCCGACGTTGAAAGTCTGTCCGGCGAGTTCGTAGATCTCGCTTTCCAGCGCCGCGGCTCCTTGAGCGAAATCACCGGAAAGCCGGGACAGCATCTGCCGGTCGACGGATATGCCGCGTTTTTCCATGCGTCCAAGCACAGGCACCATCGGCCGTTCCAGCATTTCATAAACGGTCGCCATCTTGTCGGAGGCGAGGCGCGGTTTAAGGATCAACCACAGGCGCAGCGTGACATCTGCATCCTCGGCGGCATAGGCCGTTGCCTTGTCGATTGCTACCTTGTCGAAGGTGATCATCGATTTGCCGGAACCGCAAACCTCCTTGAACGGGATCGGCTTGTGATCGAGCCAGCGCTCGGACAGCTCGTCCATACCGTTGCCGCCCTTGCCGGCATCAACCGTATAGGAGAGCAGCATCGTATCGTCATATGGGCCGACATCGACGCCATAGCGGGTCATCACCAACCAGTCATATTTGAGGTTCTGGGCAATCTTCAGAACGGACGGGGCTTCCAGCATTTTCTTCAGGGCATCGACTGCCTCGGCAAGCGGGATCTGATCCGGCAACAAGCCGCCGCCGCCCAGAAGATCCCCCTCGCCGTCCTTGTGGCTCAGCGGGATGTAACAGGCCTTGCCCGGTTCTGAACTCAGCGAGATTCCGACCAGTTCGGCCTGCATCGCATCCAGTGAGGTCGTTTCGGTATCAAAGGCGACATAGCCCTTTTCATAGGCGGCATCGATCCACGGCTGCAGCTGTTCCAGCGTGGTGACGGTTTCATAAGCGCTGGAATCAATGGCAATTGCCTTGATGTTTTCCGCGCGGCTGTCCGCAACCGTTTGTGGCACCATCAGGCCATCGGGACCACCAGCATCGCCTGCAGCAGCGCCACTGCTTGCCGGAGCAGGGGCCGCGCGCTCGGCCATGCGGCCCTTGTGATCGGGCACATCCCAGCCAGGCACCTGGTAGTCCGTCGGCTCGATGTTGGCGATTTCGGCGCTTGTGGTTTCGGCCACACGCTTGGTCAGCGTGGTGAAGCCCATGGCCTTCAGGAAACCGATAGCCTTCGGGCCGTCAATTTCGGTGATCGACAGATCGCCAACAGGAGTCAGAACCGGCACATCCTGTTTCAGCGTGACAAGTTCCTTGGAAATCCGTGCCTGATCGGCAAATTCAATCAGATTCTCCCGACGCTTGTTCTGTTTGATCTCGGTTGCGCGCGCCAGCAGCGTTTCCAGATCGCCAAATTCGTTGATCAGAAGGGCTGCCGTCTTCAGGCCAATACCCGGAACACCCGGAACATTATCAACGCTGTCCCCGGCCAGAGATTGAACCTCAATGACCTTGTCCGGCCCAACACCAAATTTTTCAAAGACTTCCGGCTCACCGAAAACCTTGTTCTTCATCGTGTCGATCATGCCGACCTTCGGGCCGATCAGCTGCATCAGGTCCTTGTCGCCGGAGACAATCGTCACCCGCGCACCTTGCTCGGCGGCCTTCCGGGCATAAGTTGCGATCAGATCGTCGGCCTCGAAACCTTCCTGCTCGATGCTATGGGTCGAAAACGCCTTTGTGGCTTCGCGGATCAGACCGAACTGCGGAATCAGATCCTCCGGCGGCGGCGGACGCTGCGCCTTGTATTCGGGATAAATATCGGAGCGGAACGTCTTGGACGAATGATCGAAGATCACCGCAAAATGGGTCGGCTCGTCGCCCTTTTCCGGGGTCAGCCCCTCCTGCAGCAACTTCCACAGCATGTTGCAGAAGCCGGACACCGCACCAACCGGCAGGCCATCCGGCTTGCGCGTCAGCGGCGGCAACGCGTGATACGCGCGGAAAATAAACGTGGAACCATCGACCAGTATCAGGTGGTCATCGGCGGTGAGGGCAGGGGAGGCGTTTTCTGTCGACATGGCGCGGATATTGCCCGCACAGCGCCCAAGTGAAAAGGGCTAATCCGCGCCGTCCATAAAACTCTTGTTACTCAGCTGCCTGCGGAGCGCTTTTGCGTCCGAACGTTCCATCCAGATACGCCCATTTCGGTCGTTTGAAGAGGAACCAGCCGAACCCTGTCTTTTGAATGATCCAGAACAGGATCATCGGACTGATGACAGAAACGACTGTCACGATCAACGAGACGGTGCCAATATCGAGGATGCCGAGTTTCAACAAGATCACGCGGCTGACACCCATCGGGAAGAAAAACGCCAGATAGATGACAATCGAGTTTGCCCCGAAATGCTGCAGGAAGCTCATCTGACCGGCTTTGACGATCAATGTACTGGTCAGGATAATCGCACCCGCCCCCGCAGCGCCAAGCGCAAGACCGATGATCGGAAGGGCTGACCAGCCGGCATAGACCAACCCGCCGTTTACCAGACCCCATGCCACCAGAAGAGCAAGGCTTAGACTGACACGCTCGCGCGCCCACTCGGCCAGTTCGAAAATCTTCGGCGCGAAAATGTATCCGGCATAAAAATACACAAAGCGAGAGGCGAACTCATCGACAAGAAGCCAGCCGGTATGGATAGGCGCGATTTGCAAGAGAGCTGCAATGCCGAGCATCAGCTGCCAGGAAATTTTCCTGTCATGCGCCAGTTTGCAGACGATGAAGAAAACGGGAAGCATATAGATGAACCAGAGCGTTCCGAACGGCTGCACAAAACTGATCAGATAAAATTGCAGCGCACCCATCCAGCCCATGTCGCCAGCAAAAACGGGAGCCTTGACCGCAAACTGGATCGTCATCCATAGAATGTAGAAGTAAGCGAAATGCACGACCTTCCGGTCAAGATAGAGTTTCCAGTCGCGGGCGATGACATTGGACAGGAACAGGCCTGAAATCAGAAAGAAGTCCGGCATCCGGAACGGAGCCGCAAAGGCGACGATCGCATGCATCCAGCCGGTTTCACCGGCAGCGGCTTCCACACCAAGAACCGAGTGCATCATCACCACAAAGATGATGCAAATGCCCTTGGCAGTATCTACCCAATCAACACGATGCGCAGCCATGTTTGCTCTTCCCAATGCCGGTCCGACCCGTTCAAAATGAAAGTCGTAACCAGAACTGGTAAAATTTACGCATACGCCAGGATAACGATTTGGTGAGTTTTTGAGACGATTACTTCACCTATCCGGCGACCAGGCTCAGGATTGCTGTCCGCCGGGGCCATCATTCCAGGGGCTGATCCGAGGCGGCCCGGATGTGCCGGTGCTGTCCTTCGTCTCACCGTCCGTCTCTGACCAGTCTTCCGCATCCAGATCCACAACACCGTCTTCACGCCGGTATTGCGTGGTCCCGTTTTGAACGATCACGACATTGGAGCGCGCAATGATGAAGTTGACCAGCGCTTCGCGGATTGGCGGGATAAACAGCAGTAAGCCTATGGTATCGGTGACAAATCCAGGGATCAGAAGGAAGATACTGGCGAGAACAATCATGGCGCCCTGCATCACTTCGCCGCCCGGTGCGCGGCCGGCATCAAGCTCCGTTTGCATGCGCATCAGAAGGGACAGACCCTGATGGCGCAGCATCATGGTTCCGGCCAGCGCCGTGACGACGGTCAGGAGAATTGTTGGCAGTGCACCGATCTCTCCACCGACCCAGACAAACACCGCAATCTCGATAAGTGGCAGCAGCAGAATACCGGCAATAATATAAAGTCCCACGGAAGCTCCATCGTCTGGTAGGGTGGCTGACCATTTGGTTCAGACCTAAAGGTAGACATTGTGTCGCAAAAATGCGAGCAGGCAGTCACAAGGAATTGGCGGATTGCGCAGATGCAGATTTGCACTTGGGTCTGGATGCGGGCTCAAGAACCGCCTAAATAGAGATGTAGAGCAAATTACGCGTCGAGAGAGCGCTCGCCTGAATACGCATGAGAGCAGCTAGCAAGGCCTTAAAAAGTAGCCGGAACGAAAGATGAATGAGATTTTTGATCCCCTGAACCTCGTCCTTATGGGTCTTGCGGTGTTCATTCTGTTCAGACTGCGGTCTGTTCTGGGCAAACGAACCGGCGAAGAACGTCCGCCGTTCGATCCCTATTCCAAACCGGACCAGAACAACGGTCAGAACAATGGCTCTGACAACATTATCCCGTTGCCAAACCAGAGCGGCCAAGTCTCTGACGAATATGACGATATTCCTGCCGAACAACGTGCGGAAAACGGCGATGTTGTTATCGACAAGGTTGCTCCGGAAGGAACGGCGCTCAACAATGCGTTGAAACAGATCCTTTCAGTTGATCGCAGCTTTGAACCGGAACAGTTCGTTCAGGGTGCGCAAAGCGCCTATGAAATGATCGTCATGGCATTTGCCGAAGGTGACAAGGATTCCCTGGAGAACCTGCTATCCAGTGAAGTCTTTGAAGGCTTCAGTTCAGCCATTGATGACCGGGAGAGTCGCGGCGAGACAATCGAATCAACTTTCGTCGGCATCGACAAGGCCGAGATCGTTGAAGCGGCTCTCAAAGGCACGACATCGCAAGTTACTGTCAAAATCCACAGCCAACTGATCTCCGCTACCAGGGATAAAGATGGCGAAGTGGTTGATGGCGATCCGGCAAAGGTCACCGAAGTGGTCGACATCTGGACATTTGCCCGCGACACGACTTCACGGGATCCGAACTGGAAACTGGTCGCGACTGAATCCGCAGAGTAATTCTATGGTTCCGTCGTGCGGGCAAACGGAGACAAATCTGGTCTCCAGTGCCGCAAGTCTATTGAAGGGCGCGGTCTTTGCCGCGCCGCTTTTCTTTTCAGGAGCTGTATCTGCCATGCCGCAGAGCCCGCCTCTTCCGGACAATTTGACCGAGACGCGCTTTGCAGACCTTCAAGGCTGGGCGGACGATGATCACTTGGCAACTTTGAAGAGCTTCATTCGTTTCTGCGAAAAACCTGAAGCATTTGCCGGAGGTCCTGAAAGTCTGACTCTCGCTTCAGAAGGCCTGGAGACACTTTGTAAAGCTGCAAGCGGTGCTCTCACGAACGGAAGCAGCGCACGCGCCTTCTTCGAAAACAATTTCTCGCCATTCAAGGTCGCTCAATCCGGGTTCGTAACCGGTTATTTTGAACCGGAAGTCGCCGCTTCAACGCAGAAAACAGATCAATACGCCACGCCGCTTCATCGCAAGCCAGTTGGTCTGGAAACCATCACCGAAAGCAACCGACCGGCTGACTGGCCGGGCCATCTCAGTCATGGACGCAGAATAGACAGCAAATTCGAAGAGATGCCCGATCGCCGCGCGATCATGGAGGGGGCGCTTGATGAAGAAAATCTTGAGTTCGTCTGGCTCCAGGACCCGATAGACGCCTACTATATTCATGTGCAGGGCTCGGCCCGTTTGCGACTGACCGACGGCTCGACCATGCGGGTCGGATATGCCGGAAAAACCGGCCACCCCTACACCGGCATTGGAAGACTTCTGGTGAAACGCGGCGAAGGAACGCCGGATGATTTCACTATGGCGGGGCTTCGAGGCTGGCTGAAAACCAATCCGGACCAGCGTGATGCCCTGTTCAAGGAAAACCAGTCCTATATTTTCTTCCGGAAAGTCACCGAGACACGACGGGAAGACGGCCCGGTCGGAGCTGCTGGGTTGCCGCTGGTGCCAGGACGTAGCCTGGCGGTCGACAATGATCACATTCCCTACGGCTCGCTGGTATTTGTGACGTCAGACTTTCAATACCCGGAGAAAAAAGCCGGTGCATTCCAGCGGCTCATGGTTGCTGACGATACAGGGTCTGCGATCAATGGCCCGTCCCGGGGCGATGTTTTCGTCGGGTCCGGTGATGCCGCCGGAAATATTGCCGGTGAAATTCACCATTCTGCAGAGTTCACTGTTCTTGTTCCAAACAAGATCTTAGCTAACTCTCCAACGGTGACGGACTAACGCATGTCGAAACGGGGCAAAAAAGGCAGCCTGTCACCGGAAGATCGAGAGATGTGGGGCAAAGTCACCAAGACGCTGACGCCCATGCATCCCGAGCGGGCGAAAATGCTTGAAGAAGAAATGGCGGAGATATTGAAAGCCTCCCCCATCAAAGCTACAAAAGCGCCCAGAACCGCAACGGCGGTCAAAGCACCGATACCCGCCAAACCTCCCTCGCAGCCGCCAATGCACCAACTGGAACACCGCTTCCGGAAAAAACTCGTTCGCGGTAACAAGTCGATAGATGCACGCATCGATCTGCATGGCCTGACGCAACATCATGCCCACGACCGATTGCTCGGATTTTTGTATGAAGCGCAATCCCGTGGCCATAAGGTTGTTCTGGTGATTACCGGCAAGGGCGGCGGACCGGAACGCGCATATATGGACGAGCGCGGAATTCTGCGCAGAATGGTGCCGCAATGGTTGGCAATGCCGGATTTGCGGCATGTTGTTATTGGATATGAAGAAGCACACCCCAACCACGGCGGCGGCGGGGCTCTTTATGTCCGGATAAGAAAACGCAAGGTAACGCCATGACGCCTCTTGGTGCCAAAATTCGGGAACTCAGGGCCAAACAGGGCGTTTCGTTGAAAGAAATGGCTGCTGCCCTGTCTGTTTCGAGCGCTTATCTGTCAGCCCTTGAACACGGCAAGCGCGGCAAGCCGACCTGGTTTCTGGTGCAGCGAATAATCGCCTATTTTAACGTCATCTGGGACGAAGCAGAAGAGATCCAGCGGCTGGCCGAAATATCAGATCCAAAGATCACTATCGACACTGCCGGCATGAGTTCAAAAGCAACAGAGCTGACAAATAAGCTTGCCTTGAAAATTGGCGGTTTGTCAGATGAGTCTCTTGATACCCTGCTGCACCAGCTGCGCGTCGTTGCCGCGAAGGACGATATCTAGGCAGAATGGCGCAATCTGGCGCAGATTTACGTGGTATTATTCGCAATCCCCTATAAAACCCGTGTTATCAGAGCCCAGCCTTAAATGCCTGAACGGATGTTTGACGAGAATGAAGCTCACCAAAGACGATCTAGCCGGACTGATTGACGCGAAGGACTTGCGCGCGCGTCTGACCAAGCTGACCGAGGCGACGGACGGCGACGGATCGGACATGAAAATCAGAACTGCCGTTCTGACCGAGCTCAAACAGGTCGTTGCTTCGAGTCGAGAACTGGCCGAGAAGCGGCTCAACGAAGACGGCGGCGGCTTCCTGTGTGCCAAACGACTGTCCTATGTTCAAGATGAACTGATCCGGGTCATTTATGATTTCGCACTTCATCATGTCTACAGGGTCACGAACCCGTCAGCTGCCGAGCGCATGTCGGTTGCAGCTGTTGGCGGTTATGGCCGCGGCACCCTGGCACCTGGCTCCGACATCGACCTGTTGTTCGTTCTGCCCTACAAGCAGACGCCTTGGGGCGAGCAAGTCGTTGAATATATTCTCTACATGCTCTGGGATCTTGGCTTCAAAGTCGGTCATGCCACCCGAAACATCGAGGAATGCGTTCGGCTTGCCAAGACAGACATGACAATCCGGACAGCAGTTCTGGAATCTAGATATATCTGGGGGGACAAACCGCTTTTTGATGAGCTTGTCCAACGCTACGACACAGAAGTCGTCGAAGGCACCAGTTCGGAGTTCATTGCTGCCAAGCTGGAAGAACGCGATGACCGCCACCAGAAACAAGGTACGTCCCGTTATCTGGTCGAACCGAATATCAAGGAAGGCAAGGGCGGTCTTCGCGATCTCAATACGCTTTTCTGGATTGCAAAATACCATTACCGGGTCAATCGTCAGTCCGAACTCGTGAAATTGGGCGTTCTGACTCGTGCAGAATACAAAAGGTTCAAGAAGTCGGAAGACTTCTTATGGGCAGTTCGTTGCCATCTGCATTTCTTGACAAAACGGCCTGAAGAACGTCTGTCCTTTGATGTTCAGCGCGAGATTGCAGTCCGCCTGAGCTATACAAAACATCCCGGTATGAAGGATGTTGAGCGCTTCATGAAACACTATTTCCTTGTGGCCAAAGATGTCGGCGATCTGACCCGCATCATTTGTGCTGCGCTGGAAGAAGAACACGTCAAGGACCCGGCTGGCCGCGGTTTTTCGGGCATTATGCGCCGGCTCCGTGTTGGAAGAGCGGGCAATTCGGCTAAACCTGTCAAAGGCGCTCCGGGCTTCGTCGTCGAGAACAACCGTCTCAGTGTCTCGTCCGACGATATCTTCAAGAACAACCCGACCAATATCCTGCGGGTGTTCCAGCTGTCCGACAAGCATGACTTCAAGATGCATCCGCGGTTGACACGCTTGATCCGTCACTCCTTGAAACTGATCAACAATGAGCTGCGCAACAACCCGGAAGCCAACCGTCTGTTTCTTTCCGTGCTGACGTCTCGAAATGCGCCGGAAAAGACCTTGCGGAAAATGAACGAGACCGGTGTTCTGGGTCGGTTTGTTCCCGAATTCGGCAAGGTCGTCGCGATGATGCAATTCAATATGTATCATCACTATACGGTCGACGAGCACCTCATACGCTCCATCGGCGTTCTCTCGGAAATCGAGCGCGGCAATTCCGGCGACGATCATCCGCTGTCTACCGATATCATCCTGACACTACAAAACCGCAAGGTCCTGTATGTCGCAATGTTCCTGCATGACATCGCCAAGGGTCGGCCGGAAGACCATTCCATCGCGGGAGCGAAAGTTGCCCGAAAGGTCTGCCCTCGCTTCGGCCTCAATGCCGCCGAAACCGATACGGTCGCCTGGTTGATCGAACAACACCTGACCATGAGCACGATTGCTCAATCGCGTGATCTGTCTGACCGCAAGACGATTTCCGATTTCGCCAAGGTGGTTCAGTCTCATGAACGCCTGAAGCTGCTTCTCATTCTGACTGTTGCCGATATTCGGGCCGTTGGCCCCGGTGTCTTCAATGGCTGGAAAGGCCAGTTGCTGCGGACGCTGTTCTACGCGACAGAACCGCAACTGACCGGCGGGCATTCGAAAATGTCCCACAGCCAGACGATCGAATTTGCCAAACAAGACCTGATGAGCAATCTGAGCCATTGGCCTGAAGACAAACAACAAGCCTATCTGAACCGGCATTACCCGGCCTACTGGCTGCGGACCGAGGCGGATCGCCTGGTGGCTCATGCAGAACTCGTCCACAAGGCGGACACGACAGGAGCTCCGCTTTCTTTCGACGTCACACCATGGGACTTCGAGGGCGTTACGGAACTCACTATTCTCGCTCAGGATCACCCGCGTCTGTTGTCTGTCATTGCGGGCGCCTGTTATTCGACCGGCGCCAATATTGTTGATGCGCAGATTGATACGACTACAGACGGGTCTGCCCTCGACACGATTTTCATCAGCCGCGAGTTGCCAGGCGATGATGACGAGCGCCGCCGGGGCGAACGCATCACCAGCCTGATTGAAAAAACACTTCGCGGCGAAGAAAGGCTCCCGGAGCCTGTTGCCCGGAAAGTCGCCGTGAAAGGCCGGATGAAAGCCTTCAAGGTCGCAACTGAAGTGCTCATCAACAATGCCTTGTCCAATGACTATACGGTTCTGCAAATCTCCGGACTTGACCGCCCTGGACTTCTGTTTGACCTGACCAGATCCATCGCAACGCTCAATCTCAACATCGGCTCAGCGCATATTTCGACTTTTGGTGAAAAGGTCGTCGACAATTTCTATGTGACTGACCTGACCGGCCAGAAGATTTCAAATATCGGCCGCCAGGACATCATTCGCGAACGGCTTTCGAATGCCGTGGAAGGCCGTGTTGAACTGAACCCGGCCGCGCCGGTCGCGCGCAAAGCACAGCGCCAGGCGTCCTAAGTGTTCAGAAGCTTTTCAGGAGCCCGCCCGGCATGAGCCTTGTCCGCAATTTTGCAACAGTCGGTGGCGCTACCTTGATGAGCCGCGTTCTCGGATTCGCCCGGGATGTAATGCTTGCCGCGGCTGTTGGAGCCGGGCCTGTTGCCGACGCGTTTGTCGTGGCTTTCCGTTTGCCAAATCTCTTTCGCAGATTGTTTGCAGAAGGGGCGTTTAACTCGGCTTTCATTCCGCTTTTCGGCAGAACAGTTGAAGAAGAGGGCGATGAAGGTGCCCGCCGATTTGCCGGTGAAATAGGCGCAGCGCTGCTTTTCTGTCTGCTGATCCTGACTGCGCTGGCCCAGATTTTCATGCCCTTTGTTGTTTGGGCACTGGCTCCCGGGTTCGCATCCGATCCGGAGAAATTCGACCTGACGGTGATGATGTCGCGGATCGCGTTTCCCTATCTAATTTTCATGTCGTTGCTCGCCTTCATTGGCGGCATCCTGAACACCTATCAACGCTTTGCCGCCGCAGCCTTCGCTCCGGTCATGTTGAATGTCGTCATGGGTATCGTTCTGGGATGTGTTCTGCTCTTCGGAATAGAAGACAACACGACGCTCGGAATCATTCTTGCCGTCGGTGTCACCACGGGCGGTATTGTCCAGCTCGCAATTGTGATCATCGACCTGAAACGGCTCGGCTTTCGAATTCCGATCTACCGACCGCGCTATACCAAATCGGCAAAACGACTGCTGGCGCTCGGAATTCCAGGCGTTATCGCTGGAGGTGTTACGCAGATCAATATTGCCGTCGGCCAGGTGATTGCATCCCTTCAGGACGGTGCAAATGCCCTGCTTTATTATGCAGACAGGCTTTACCAGTTGCCCTTGGGTGTCATCGGTATCGCAATCGGGGTGGTGCTCCTGCCAAGTCTGACGCGGCAATTGCGTTCAGGTGAAACCGAGGCCTACCAACATAGCCTGAACCGCGCGCTCGAATTCTCGCTGGTGCTCACGTTACCCGCAGCAGTCGCGCTTGCGGTTGTTCCACACGAGATCGTCGCGGTCCTGTTTCAGCGTGTCCGTTTCGATGCAGCAGCCGTCGAGGGAACCGCTGCCGCCCTGATGGCGTTTTCCATCGGTCTGCCGGCCTTTGTGCTGAACAAGGTGTTTTCGCCTGGGTATTTTGCCCGCGAGGACACCAAGACCCCGATGAAATTCGCGGCTGTCGCCATGGTCGTGAATGTTACCCTGTCGATTGCCCTGTTCCCGACATTTCAGCATGTCGGCATTGCCATGGCGACCTCTGTCGCCGGCTGGATCAACACACTTCTTCTGATTATCGTTTTGTGGAAACGCAGCCATTTTGCACCGAATCTGGGTCTCTTGCGCAAGCTGACCCTAGTTCTGCTGGCAAGCCTGCTGATGGGTGTTGTCATCCACTATGCGGCAGAGTATCTGGCACCCTATCTCACAGATGGCTGGCTGCTGATCCGCGCGATAAGTCTCGGGCTTCTGGTGCTGATCGGGATGGTCGCGTTTGGTGCATTTGCACAACTCAGCGGCGGTAGCGATCTGATCGGGATGGCAAAAACGTTGAAGCGGCGCAACACCTGACACCAAATCGCCAGTTATGGATCTTTCCGAGCTTGCATAGATGCCTTGCTGGGCTTACACCCGGCGCGCCCAAACATGTAAACAGCGCCCTTCCAACCGGCCGCACCAATAAAGGGATTTGAGATGACGGCGTTCCAGCCCCGTGTTTTCTCCGGCGTACAGCCGACTGGCAACCTCCACCTTGGCAATTATCTGGGCGCGGTTTCGCGCTGGGTTCCCTTGCAGGACCAAATGCCGACGATTTTCTGCGTCGTGGATTCCCATGCCATTACCGCCAGTTTTCCGGCTCCAAAGGAACTGACTGACGCCACGCGGGAAGTGACCGCTGCCTATATGGCTGCCGGTATCGATCCGAACAAGTCGATCATTTTCAACCAGTCCCAGGTGCGTGAACACGCCGAACTTGCCTGGATCTTCAATTGCGTCGCCCGTATGGGTTGGCTCAACCGGATGACCCAGTTCAAGGAAAAGGCAGGCAAGAACAAGGAAAACGCGTCTGTTGGCCTGTTCGCCTATCCGAACCTGATGGCTGCTGACATTCTGGCCTATCGCGCAACGCATGTTCCCGTTGGTGATGACCAGAAACAGCATCTTGAGCTGACCCGCGATATAGCGACCAAATTCAACAATGATTTTGGACCCCGGATCAAGGAGCTCGGCATCGGTGTGCCAAACCCGACGCCATCTCCCGAATTGCCGGAACAGCTCTATTTTCCGATCACCGAACCGATGATCGCTGGCCCTGCGACCCGCATCATGTCTTTGCGCGATGGTACCAAGAAGATGTCAAAGTCGGATCCGTCCGACCTGTCACGCATCAACCTGAACGATGATGCAGAATCCATTGCCAAGAAAATCCGCAAGGCCAAAACCGACCCGGACGCTCTTCCAAGTGAAACAGAGGGACTTAAGGATCGTCCGGAAGCGGACAATCTCGTCGGTATCTATGCGGCGCTTGCAGGCAAAACCAAGGAAGACGTTCTCAAGGACTTTGGTGGCCAGCAGTTCTCTGCGTTCAAACCAGCCCTGTCCGAACTTGCCGTCGACAAATTGTCGCCGCTCACAAACGAGATGCGTCGCCTGACGAGTGAACCGGCGGAAATTGACAGGGTCCTGAAGGAAGGCGCCGAAAAGGCATCCGCGATTGCGGAACCTGTCCTGAAAGACGTCCGAAAAATTATCGGTTTTCTCGACGTTCGCTAAAAAACCAACCCGGTGGCAACGCCGGGTTTTAACTTCCGAATATCTCCAGGACTTTTCCCGGCCGATTGATCTATGGTTTCTATCTTTCGGGTAAAATAGGCAGTTCCGCCTGACCAGACAGCTTGGATCATGATGAATTCGAACATCGCTACCGACCGCCGGGCCAATCTGATTGGCGGGGTCTGGATGGTTGCTTCAATGGCGGGCTTTGCCGTTGAGGACGCTTTCCTGAAGGCAGCGTCCCAGACACTTCCCATCAGCGAAATTCTGATAGTTTTCGGTCTCGGTGGTGCACTGGTATTCGGATGTCTGGCAATCCTGAACAAAGAACCCCTCGTGACATCGGACTCCATCTCCCTCCCGATGCGCATACGGGTATTTTTCGAAATTGTCGGACGGTTGTTTTATGTTCTGGCTGTTGCCTTGACCCCCCTTTCCGCTGCAACCGTCATTCTTCAAGCAACTCCGCTTGTTGTTGTGGCCAGCGCAGCGCTGATCTTTGGAGAGAAGGTCGGTTATCGGCGATGGAGCGCCATTATCATCGGACTGATCGGTGTCGTGATCATCATTCGCCCCGGAACGGACAGTTTTCAGGCGCTTTCGATATTGGCCGTGATTGGAATGCTTGGTTTTGCCGGTCGTGATCTGGCAAGCCGGGCTGCGCCAGCTTCGGTCAGCACGACTATCTTGGGGCTCTACGGATTTTTATCCCTGGTCGCTGCCGGATTGATCTTCTGGGCATGGGAACAATCGCCGTTTATCTGGCCAACTGCCAAGGTTTCCCTTTATCTCCTTGGCTGCGTGCTCGCCGGTGTCGTTGCCTATTCCTGCTTGATGAAAGCCATGCGAACAGGCGAAGTCTCGGCAGTTACACCGTTTAGATACACACGGCTGTTGTTCGGGATTGGCTTGGGTGTTGTTTTGTTCGGCGAGCAGCTGAGCTTTCCGATGGCGATCGGGTCAGGTCTGATCGTTGTTTCAGGGCTCTTCATCCTCTGGCGAGGCCAACAAACAAAAACCGATTGATCTCGTTTCTGTTTAATCAAATGCAGCATGCCGGTCAGCTGATCCTCCCGGCATGCTGGGAATTGGTTGAACTGTTGTCAGTTGCCGATCGCCGACAGCAAGTCCTTGTTCTCAACGAGATTGCGAACACCATGAGCGTGGTCTTCGTCAAAAACATTGTCCTTCAACCACGTATCAACCGTCTTGATGTTGACCTTGGCAACCTTGGGCCGAACGCTCCAGGAAACCTGGAAAGGTGAACTTTTCTCATTGTACTCCGGACCCGTGGTCGAGCCTTCATATTGAATCGGGTCCCCGGTATTTGAAGGGATATTGACGGCCTGGTTCAGTCCATTGACAACACCAAGCTTGGTCAATTCAACGAAATCCAGAGCCGCAGGATCATTGACCAGAACATAGACCTGCGTCTCGACGCGCAGCTGCGGATTACCGATGGAATCGTTCAGGCAGGATCCCAATGTCGGGCCCGGACTAACTTTCGCCGTGGTATGAACATAATGAACCTCGATGGTATCACCCGGTTCCAGATCACCATGTTCGCCAGCGCCGATTTTCATGCCAACCGGCGCAAGCTCGGCCTCGCTTAGTTCACCGGTGTATTTATATCCCGTGCCATAACCATGCCCATCGCCATTGCCGGCATACTCAGTGAACTCTCCGCCCTTGTGTTCAGCACTTTCATGAAAGTGGATGTTGCAAAGGTTCATGTCTGTATAGGCAGGTGCTGCTCCAAAAATCCGCGAATTACTGCCGTCGACAGAATTAATGTCGCGTGGAGACTGAGGGCCAAAACCTGCCCCATCCGTGTTTTTTGCCAGCGTGGCCCGTTGGTTTGCGATTGCTTCATCCGGCACATGATGAGTTTGTTCAGCAGTAGCAATACTGGAACTACTCACCAGCAAAAATAAGCAAGTCGCTGAAAATATGATTTCGTTTTTTACTTTAAACATGTGAATGTTGCCTCCATAACGCTCCGTAAGTGTGTCTGATTTCTCAAAACAGATACTCGCTGCCGCTTTGGATCAGCCGTCGAAACAATACAAAATAATCTTAGGGCGTTTTGACGGTTTTGAACTCAACCATCCAATTCTGCATTTCAAAGAAGCGAATCTACGCCCGTTAATTTCTGTAAAATTGTTCTATCAGCTTTGTATCAGCAGTGATCAACATCACACATTGTCTTCCTTCGAATGATATTTGCAGTCGTAGCTACTCCCCGCAAAATTTACAATGAAACGGTTTTTCAAAGATTTAGCACCACACTCCGCGCAACTAGGTCTTGTAGAGAGTAACGATCTTGGTCAGTCATAACAGCAACACAACCGCCAAACCTGAGCCGGAGATGGGTCAAATTGGCGATGAAACTGACGTTTCTGGCCGCTCTTCTTCCCAATTCAGCATTGACGAAGACCATTCTTCGACGGACCGGAACACCTCGGATATAGACGTTTCGGGACCCGACGTCGGCCCGGGACGCCGGACAACCGATATCCCGGTCAGTGCTCCGGCCAAGGCTCTGCAAAATCTTGCGGTTGCCGGACTTGTGGTTGGTTTGGCAGCGGCGCTTTATCTGGTTGCCAACGATGGCGTGAATCGCTTTCTCGGTGTTGGACTTGCCTTCTTTGCCGGCGGCCTCGCGGTCTGGCGACTGTTTGCCGATGACATGCATCGCGCTGTTGAGGCTGTTCAGCAAAAAGACGAGAAAATCCGCCGCCTGATGGCCCGTTGTGAGGAACTAGAAGATCGTGCTTGGGAACTGGGCGAATCTGACGAACGCCACGCAAGTATTCTCGGGACCCTGGGTGACGTCGTCATTCGCCGCGATCAGGACGGAGACATAACGTATGTCAACTCCGCAGCTGAAGACGTGTTCGGCCTGAACCACGAACTTCAGCCGGGCAATCCGATGAAATTGCCGTTTGTTGCGGATCAAAATGCTGCTGAAATGGACTCGGACAAGGAAGCTCAGGCCGATGAAGGCATGAGCTTCAAGGATCTTCACATTGCGACGGCCCAGGGACATCGCTGGTTTTCCCGGATAGACATTCCTGTCCGCGACACAGCCACAGACCGGCAGCTGGTGCAAACCGTGTTGCGCGATGTAACCGAACGCCGCTTGATCGAAGAACAACTGCTTGCCGCACGCCATTCAGCGGAAAGCTCCAACGAAGCCAAGTCTCGCTTTCTTGCGACCGTCAGCCATGAAATCCGCACGCCGCTGAACGGTGTTCTGGGCATGGCCGCCCTTTTGCGCGACACGCGCCTCACCAAAGAGCAAAGCGCCTATATCGAGGCTCTTGAAACTTCCGGCGAGACGCTTCTGCTGCTGATTGATGAAGTTCTGGACTTCTCAAAGGTCGAGGCCGGCAAGCTGGATATTCATGCCACATCCGTGCGGGTGAGTGGTCTTGCAGAAAGTGTCGTCGAACTGCTTGCGCCAAAGGCAAATGCCAAAAATCTCGAGATCGGGGCCCGGATCGATGCAAATCTGCCGGAAGAAATCACGCTGGATGCAACGCGTGTCCGACAAATCCTCTTCAATCTGATCGGCAATGGCGTCAAGTTCACCGACAAGGGTGGTGTTGCCGTCGAACTGACCGGACGAACTGACCCTACCGGGAACACGCTTTTGGACATTGATGTCCGAGACACCGGAATTGGGTTTGAAGAAGACGAAGCCGAGCGGTTATTTCAGGAATTTGAGCAGGTTGATCATGGACCAGCTCGTAAGTTTGGTGGAACCGGTCTCGGGCTGGCGATCGCCCAGCGGCTTGCCGGTCTTATGGCGGGCAACATTACCGCCAATCCGGCGGAGGGCGGCGGGGCATTGTTCCGTGTTTCGCTCCCGATTCCGGAAAAGCTGACCGGCGTGAAAGATCCTCGTTTTGACGATCTCACGGCAAAGAAAATTGTCTTTGTGACCTCCAGTCAGATTGAATGTCCGCTTCTGGCCAAACGCCTTGAACAGCATGATGCAGATGTGACCGTGCTGGCTCCCGGCAGTGCCGATATTGAAACCATATTGTCTGGTGCCGACCTTCTGGTGGTCGACAATTCAAGCCTGTCTGACAGCGGTGGCTGGCTGGCCTCTGCACGTTTGACCGGCTGCACAACCCCGGCAGTCGTCATGATAGCCCCCCCTGAGCGGGACCGTCTCGCTCATCTGCGCGAAGCTGGATATGCGGCCTATCTCATTCGCCCGGTGCGTATTGAAACACTCATACAGGTGTTCTCCGGCCTGCTTGACGGCCAAGGCATAGACAATGCCTGGGATGTCAGTGCGGAAACGGTTCACAATGGATTTTTGCCCAATCGGGCCCGCGTTCCAGCGCGGCCACTGCGCCTGCTCGTCGCGGAAGATAACGACATCAATCGCTTGTTGAGCGAAGCCATGCTCCGCAAACTGGGTCACGTCCCGGTCATGGTCGTGGACGGTGAAAAAGCCGTTGAAGCCGCTGCTGACGATACGTTTGATGCGATCCTGATGGATCTACATATGCCCGGAGTTGACGGGATCGAGGCCACACGACAAATCCGCGCCAGTGAACACCAGGCAGGCAAGCCCCACGTTCCGGTTATTATGGTCACGGCCGATGTCATGAAAGACGCGCAGGATCGGGCCAAAGAGGTAGGTGCAGCGGGTTATCTCACCAAGCCACTATCTGTCGACGCTATTTCGGACGCGCTGACAAAAATCACCCATACCAAATTAACGGCTTGATCTCGAAATCCTGTCAAAATTCACATGATCCCGCGAATAGGGTAGAGTGAGGATGACACGTTCCGGAAATCATCCGAATGTCATTCAGTTGTCGGATTTCTATGGTTTACGCTCTGAACGAACCATATATGCAGGACGAAGCGTCCTGATCCGGCTAGGGAAATTGGCCGACAAGCTCGCATTCACCAAGCGAGACAGGCTCTTTTTCCGAACGGAAGAATTCGAGGGTGGAATGTCAATGATGCGGCAGGGTCTGTTTTCTCCAAGAAAACTGGTTCGCAAGGTCTCGCCGGCAGTACGGCAACAAACACCGCTCAACGTGGTGGATCGGCCCGGACACGCTCATCGCCTACCGGCAAAAACCGGAGAAACATTAGGCCGCATCGGGTCTCTTGAAGTCCGGATGGCGCGGAACTTCAAGGAAGTCAAAAAGGCCCAACGCCTGCGCTATCAGGTGTTCTATGAAGAAATGTCCGCAATAGCGGATGCACACACGATCGCTACACGCCGGGATGCTGATCCGTTTGATGCCTATTGTGATCACCTTCTGGTGGTTGACCATGCTTCGCTGAAACGCAACAAAATTGGCCGGTTAATGCCGGAGATAGTTGGCACTTATCGTGTTCTTCGTCAGGAAATCGCAGACCAGCATGGCGGGTTTTACACCGCTGACGAATATGACATCCAACCCATTATCGACGCCAATCCAGGAAAGCGTTTCATGGAATTGGGTCGCTCCTGCGTCCTGAAACCCTATCGCAACAAGAAAACGGTCGAACTGCTGTGGCACGGCATCTGGTCTTATGTGCTGAAGCATAAAATTGATGTCATGCTCGGTTGCGCTTCCATCGAAGGCACCGATCCGGACAAGATTTCCGACCAGTTGTCCTTCCTGCACCACAATTCCCGCGCGCCGGAAAAGTGGCGTGTTCGGGCTGTCGAGAGCCGTTACGTTGAAATGAACCGGCTGGCGAATGACGCAATCAATCCGAAGGAAATTCTGCGGGCCTTGCCACCGCTCATCAAAGGCTACTTGCGCCTTGGTGCCTTTATCGGTGACGGAGCCGTCGTGGATCATCAATTCGGTACGACCGATGTCCTGATCGTGATGCCGGTGTCTGAACTCAACAGCCGTTATGTGAACTATTACGGCGCGGATGCCAGCCGTTTTTCCAGCTAGGTATTCCCGGCAGACCGCTGCTGTTCCGGACTTGGATCAATCTGCTTTTTTGCAGGCCCATTCCTGTAAAATTCCTGAAGGCTTAACGCCCCCTTAAATTGCCACACTCTAGAATCATCCCCGGGGATTACCGGTTTCAAACCGGATTTTGGTACGGGACAATTAATCTATGGCGCCACGGGCGAAACGCCAGTCGCGGGTTGAGCCTACTTTCGGGACTCCCGGCGGCAGTCTGCTGGACTTGCGGTTGGGGCCGCAAGATCGCCCAAGTGCGCCCTCCGGCAAGACATCTCCCAAGTCCAGGGCGAAATCAAAACCGAAGGCCAAATCCGGAACGTCATCCAAGGCAGCCCCCCGGAAAAAGCCAGCCTCCGCAAAGTCATCGCCGCAAAAAGGCAAGGCCAAACCGGCAACCAGCAAGGCACGCAGTTCCGGCGGCCGGTCCGGAGCCAAACGGCGCAGCAAAAAACGCAAGAACAGGAACAATGGACCGTCGCTTCTCGGCCGCCTGGTCAAGCGCGGCTTTTACTGGAGTGCTGTTCTCGGCATCTGGGGCGCAATCGCCGTCGTCTGCATTGTCGGTTACTACGCAGCGTTCCTGCCACCGACATCCGAATGGCAGGTACCGGCACGACCGCCAAATGTGAAAATCGTTGCCAAAAACGGCAACCTGATCGCGAACCGCGGAGATACGGGCGGCGAAGCCGTCCGGCTGGAGCAATTGCCGCCTTATCTGCCAAATGCCGTGATTGCGATCGAGGACCGTCGGTTCAGATCCCATTTCGGCATCGATCCGCTTGGCTTGTCGCGCGCCTTGTTCACCAATTTCACCACAGGCAGGTTGGTTCAGGGCGGGTCAACATTGACCCAGCAATTGGCCAAAAACCTCTTTTTGGAACCTGACCGCACGATCAAACGGAAAATCCAGGAGCTGGTACTCGCTTTCTGGCTGGAGGCGAAATATTCCAAGGATGAAATCCTGGAGATGTATCTGAACCGGGTCTATCTCGGGTCAGGCGCTTACGGTGTCGATGCCGCCGCACGGCGCTACTATGGCAAATCCGCGCGTCTTATGACGATTGCGGAATCTGCGACGATTGCAGGTCTCCTGAAAGCCCCGTCTCGCTACTCGCCGGCACGCAATCCGGAATTGGCAGAAAATCGTGCCCAGCTGGTGCTCGCCGCCATGCATGAGGAGGGCTACATCAACGCCGACGAAGCAAAAAATGCGATTGCAGCCCCCGCAAATGTAGTCCGCCGTCATACAACTGCCAGCGAAAACTATGCAGCAGACTGGGTGATGGATGTGTTGCCGCATTTTGTCGGATCGATCCAAAGCGACATCATTGTCGACACCACTATCGATCCGGTCATGCAACAGGCTGCGGAAAATGCACTGCGGCACGCGCTGGAGGAAAACCGGCAGACATTTGGTGTCACACAAGGCGCTATCGTCACGCTGGACACTGCCGGAGCGGTCAAGGCCCTCGTTGGTGGTGCGGATTATTCCAAGAGCCAGTTTAACCGTGCGGTCTATGCGAAACGCCAGCCTGGATCCGCGTTCAAACCATTCGTCTATCTGACTGCGCTGGAAAATGGCATGACGCCTCAAACCGTGCGTCAGGACCAGCCAATCACGATCTCGGGTTGGTCACCGAAGAACTATACCAAAAAACACTACGGCCCAGTGACGCTGACTCGAGCTCTCAGTTTGTCGGTGAACACGGTCGCTGCCCGGCTTGCTCATGAAGTGGGCGCCGGAAATGTCGCCAGAACAGCCAAGAGGCTCGGAATAACATCGGACCTCAAAGCCAATCTGTCGCTGGCGCTTGGCACTTCTGAAACAACTCCCCTTGAGATGGCGGCAGCTTATGTTCCATTTTCAAACGGCGGCTACGGTATTCTGCCGCATATCATCCGGCGAATTAAAACTGTCAATGGGGAAACGCTCTATTCGCGCTCCGGAGACGGGCGAGGCCGGGTCATCGCGCGGACACATGTCGGCAATATGAACCTGATGATGTCGGAAACGCTGCTAACGGGCACGGGCCGCAAGGCACGACTCGATAGCGGTAGACCCGCCGGCGGGAAAACCGGAACCAGTCAGGATTTCAGAGATGCCTGGTTCATTGGGTACACCGGCAATCTGACGACTGCCGTCTGGTTCGGCAATGATGACAATTCACCGACCAAAAAAGCGACGGGAGGAAGCCTTCCGGCTGGCGTCTGGAAAGAGGTCATGGACAATGCCCACAAAGGGCTTCCGGTTGCAGACCTTCCCGGCGTGCCGAACGTGCCTGTCGCCACTGCCGCGCCGAAAAAACCTGTTTCCACGGCCGCCCCGAGTGCAGCAGCAGGCAACGAGGGTCCAATTCCTCCGGGAACAGTTGGTGGGGAAAGTTCGGGTGAGCGCAAAGGCCCGCTGAATTTGCTCAGGAACCTGTTCGGCGGCGGCGGCTGATCATCGCATCAGCAGTCGTGACTATAGGTGAAAACCAGCGTGTCCGTTTTGTAGCGACCTGTTGGACGGCATTGCTGAAACACTTCCCGTGTTCCTTGAACCGTGACTTGCAACTGATCACCGCGAACCGGACCCTCAACTGAATATTCCAACGGATTTCCCGGGCAGTGTTTTGAAAACACGCGTGCTGTCCCTGAGTACCAATTGCCGCTCTTGATGCCATTGAACAGCAATGTTCCACGTTGGACACCCGCATTTCGCAGGACGTTTCGGGGTATTTCATAAGAGAGCCACCGCTGATTGCCTTGAGCCTGAAGCCGCATGACGGATCCATTGTGGTCCCAGCAGCTGTCGGCCCAAACCGGTGCGCTTCCCAAGAGAACGATTGCGGGAAGTGTCAGCCCAAATTTCAGAAACTGTTTGAATATGGATGTGCGCAATGCTGCCTCCCCTGTGTCAACTTGATCAGCGAACCACACTTATTCAAATCTTGAAACCGAGAAATTTAGCCAAACCCATGCAAGCGAGTGCCGTTTTCCTTCAGCCACAGGCGCGCTTCCGGTGTCTGCGGAGCCAATTCCTCGCACAGGGTCCAGAAACGGGCCGAGTGGTTCATTTCCTGCAAATGGGCCACTTCATGCGCTGCGACGTAATCAAGAATGTCCGGTGGTGCCAATACCAATCGCCAGGAGAAGGAAAGCCGCCCATTGGAGGCGCAAGAGCCCCAGCGGCTTTTGGTATCACGGATACTGATCGCAGCAATTTTCCGGTCTATTTTGGCGGCATGAAAATTCGCACGTTCTGTCAGGTCTACCTTTGCCTGCGCCTTGAGCCATGTCGTCACCTTGCGCGGTATGTGATCATCACTGCCAGGGACATGAATTGAGGGAATTTCGTCGACTGGCCGCAATACAGACACCAGCCCGCGCAGCTTGCCCGTCGGAACTATCTGGTGATTTTCGCCGCGCAACGGGATGATGTCTCCGGGTTGAAACACGACATGGTCCGGACGGTCTTGAAGCCGGGCAATCAACCAGTCGATATGCTGATGCGCAAATCGTTCCGCACGCGCCAGGTTACCGCCTTTGGGCACTGTCAGAACCGGTCCTGACATGTCGGCTGGAAGGCGCAACAAATAACGTTGCGCACGTGGATTTGCACGCAAACGAATCCGAATTGGCCGGTCTCCGGCATCGATATCTATATGTTCGGGCAAAAAAATTTTGCGGGCGCGCAGCAGCATTGGCAACTTGTCTTCAAGCGAATCAGTCAGATCAGTCTACGCGAGTTTAACCGCTCTTAAAACGGACGAAAGCGGCGCTTTTTGAGGGCGCCGCTCTCGGTCAGGCCGCCTGAAACAAGGCGGTTCCGGGAGGAAGGGTATTAAATCTGGGCTGGTTCAGTCCCGTTGGAGCTCCGGCCATGATTTGACATGAAGCGATCAAACTCTTCCTGATCTTTTGCTCTGCGCAATTCTCTCAGGAAGCTGTCAAAATCAGCACGCATCGCATCAAGTTTTGCACGCTCTTCTTCCAGACGTTTCAGCTCTTTCTCGCGATAATCATCAAACGCCACATTCCCGGTACGGGCATAGCCAGTTGTATTCGACATCTGATCAAATGCTCCTTTAAGCGGGCTGCCCCGCCATTGATTCTTCGCATCGCGGGCCATGCCCTCAAAACGATCGCCCCAGAGAATGTACGCCAGCATGGCGAGTCCCAGCGGCCAAAACGCCACGAAACCAAGCACCATCAGACCAATGGTCATTGGTGTCCAGGCAGGTTTAATCATGCAATTTTTGGTCGTTGTCATCGTCCTATCCATTCAAGACATCCACGACCTTGAGGTAGGAACTGAATCCGCCACGTTCAAGGATTTGTGACGGAAATCACATTCTGAAACGCCTTTTAAACGACAAAACCCCCGCCGTTTTCGGCGAGGGTTTCATGGTCATTTGGCTCTGAGTGTCAGCTTGACTAACTCACGACTTCCGAGAGTTCGCGAGCCTGCTTGATCCAGTTGTCGCGTGCCATCCGGCCACGAAAATCCAGTTTGTTATCAAGCGCTTCGATTTGCTGATCGGTGAGCCCGGCTATCTGCCAGAAATGAAATATCCCGGCTTCATTCAAGGCTGTTTCAAGCTTCGGCCCAACACCGTTTATCGCAGTCAGGTTGTCAGCAACGCCTTTTGGTTTCGCAAGGAGAATTTCTTCAAGCGATCCGACCGGACTTTGCGTCTTTTTTTCTGCTTTCACAGGCTTGGAAGTCGATTTTGACACCGCAGCAGTTGTCTTCGCTTTGGATGAACCGGGCCGATTGGCCTCAATGAATTTCATCACATGCGGTGCAATTTGCGTCCGCCACCGCGAGCCGTTGAAAACACCGTAGTGGCCAACGCCCGCCTGCTCGTAATGATCTTTCATATCATCAGGCAAACTGGAGCAAAGGTCATGCGCTGCCTTGGTTTGTCCACGCCCTGTAATGTCGTCTTTTTCGCCTTCAACAGTCAGGAGAGCCGTGCGCGTGATCTTAGAGCAATCAACTCTGCGGCCATTGTGCAGCATGGTACCGTTCGGTAGCGAATGCTCGATAAAGACCGTTTCGACTGTCTGAAGATAGAACTCGGCCGTCAGGTCCATAACCGCAAGATATTCGTCATAGAAATCGCGATGTTTTTCAGCGCTGTCACCATCACCTTCGATCAGGTGCTGGAAGAAGTCACGATGCGCCGTGACATGACGGTCAAGGTTCATGCCCATGAAGCCTGACAGCTGCAGGAAGCCCGGATAAACGTCCCGCATGAAACCAGGTTGCGGGAACGGCACCTTCATGATGACGTTGTTTTCGAACCAATCCATACCCTTGGACACGGCAAGGTCGTTTACCGCTGTCGGCGCGACCCGTGTATCAATCGGACCACCCATAAGCGTCATGGAAGCCGGTGTGAAAGGATCATTGTCGCCTTCCATCGCGGCGACTGCTGCGAGCACCGGAACAGACGGCTGGCAAACACCCAGAACATGAGTGTCGGGGCCAAGGAATTGCAGCATCTCTATGATGTAATCGATGTAATCGTCGAGATCGAACTTGCCTTCCTGAATCGGCACCATGCGGGCGTCAATCCAGTCCGTGATGTATATTTCTGCGTGCGGCAGCAGGGTTTCTACGGTTCCACGCAGTAGCGTCGCATAGTGCCCGGACATGGGCGCTACGATCAGAATCTTGGGATCGTTCCGGTGTTTTGGAACCTGTCGATCAAAATGAATGAGGTCGCAAAACGGCCGGTTCCAAACGATGTTCTCATGAATGGCAACCTGCTTGCCATCGACCTTGGTGTTTGGCAGAGCGAATTCCGGTTTGCCATACCGCCGTGTCGTCCGTTCCAACACTTCACAACCGGCCGCAATGGAGCGGCCAAGGCTGGTGTGGGTCCAGGGATTGAGCGGGTTCTGGAAATACAAACGGGTCATATCGGCAACGGCACGCATGGGCGCCATGGCTGCATGGTTCAGCTCATAAAGATGATAGTAAGGCAAAGGCGCATCTCCTTTTGTCGCGAAACCGTCGCTGCCCTTTGATGACGAACGTACATCAACCTTCGGCCCGCTTGATTTTGCACCGTCTATTGCATTGCAACACAATAGCCTTACCGGACGCCCCCTGCAATACTGCTAATTGTCAGATTTTCTTTGAGATTCCGTACTTTCTGGCAGCATTTCGTCTGATGCCGCAACGTTACTGTGCGCCGCACATACGAAGATTGGATATTTAAATCAATCTGATAAATGAAATTCAGCAGCTCAGTTTCTGCCTTCAAGCAGCCAGATCGGCAACAACAGCATCGAGAACAAAAAATCCGTCACGTGTTGCCCGAACGCGGTTTTCCCCCAGTTCTTCCACCATTCCGTGCTTCAAAAGGTCTTCCAGGCGCCTCGGGTCAATGGATCTATGGGAAAATGCTTCGTAGCGCTTCAGGTCAATGCCTTCCGTCAGACGCAAACCCATCAGAAGATACTCGTCGCCCTGCTCTTCCTCGTTCAGGCCGGAAAACTCGGTCATCCCGTGGCCATGCAGCTCGACTGTCTCCAGCCAGGTCTCCGGATGCCGCTCCATCGCTGTGGCCATGCGATTAACACCGACCGTCAAACGGCCATGTGCGCCCGGACCAACTCCGACATAATCGCCATATCGCCAGTAAACCAGATTGTGCCGACATTCTGCGCCGGACTTGGCGTGGTTCGAGACCTCATAAGCCGGCATTCCGGCAGCATCTGTCACCTTCTGGGTGAGCGCATAAAAATCAGCGCCCAGTTCCGGATCCGGTGTTTTCAGTTTACCGGCCTTGTACAGGTCAAAAAACGGTGTGCCCTCTTCAATGGTCAGCTGATAAAGCGACAAATGATCGGCAGCGAGCGCAATTGCCTCGTTCAGCTCCTGCTCCCAGCTTTCCAGTGTCTGGTTGGGTCGGGCATAGATCAGATCGAAAGAAAGGCGCGGGAACGTCGCGCGGGCCATTTCAATTGCCTTGCGCGCAGTCTCCGCATCATGCAGGCGTCCCAGAAGTTTCAGATCGGTATCGATCAGCGACTGAACACCCAGCGAAACACGATTGACGCCAGCGGCCCTATAGCCTTTGAACCTTTCGGCTTCTACAGACGTCGGGTTTGCTTCGAGAGATATTTCTACATTGGAATCAATCGACCAGCGATCTGAAATCGCCGTCAGAATCCGCTCGACAGTCGCCGGTTCCATCAAGGAAGGCGTACCGCCCCCCAGGAAAATCGACTCAACGGTCTTGCCGCTGCTCAGTTCGGCAAAGTGAGACAACTCGCGCTCGAATGCCGCCGCATACCGGGCCTGATCCACCGCCTGATGACGGACATGGGAATTGAAATCGCAATAAGGGCATTTGGCTGCGCAAAACGGCCAATGCACGTAGATGCCAAATCCGCCGTCTGATGCCGGTTGCAAAGTCAAAGCCCTTATCCTTCCAAACAGCCCTTGGCGAACAACTGGAATGCCCGTGCGCGATGCGACAAGGCCGGTTTGTCCGCTGACCAGCCGTGCTTTTCCTCTGATGTCATTTCGCCAAAGGTCTGCTCATGGCCATCTGGCTGGAAAATCGGATCGTAGCCAAAGCCTTGTGTACCACGTGGCGGCCAAACAACCTGACCGTCGACTTCACCGCGGAAAAATTCCGTGTGTCCATCCGGCCAGGCAAGGCACAGCACAGCCACGAAGTTTCCGCGTCGCTGGCTGTCGTCCGTCGCACCCATCGTTTCCAGTTTTTCCTGGATGGTGCGCATGGCCATGGCAAAATCCTTGTCCGGACCTGCCCAGCGCGCCGAATAGATCCCCGGATCGCCGTTCAGCGCCGCCACACAAAACCCGCTGTCATCGGCCAATGCCGGAAGGTTCGCAGCTGTCGCTGACGCCACCGCCTTAAGTTCAGCGTTGGCTTCAAATGTCGTGCCGGTCTCTTCCGGCTCCGGCAGATCCAGATCACCGGCCGACACCACATCAAATCCGAACGGCTTCAGCAGCTCGTTGATTTCACGGATCTTGCCCTTGTTGTGGCTGGCAACAACAAGTTTTCCAGGCTCGAGTTTGCGATGGCTCATTGCGCGCAATCCTTAGAGAATGGCCATTTTCTGAAGGTCGACCAGACGGTTGATACCCGTCTTGGCAAGACCCATCAGCTGGGCAAATTCATCTTCCGAGAACGGAACACCTTCGGCAGTGCCCTGAATTTCGACGATACCGCCGGATCCGGTCATGACAAAGTTGGCATCGGTTTCCGCTGTGCTGTCTTCTGCATAATCCAGATCCAGGACCGGTGTGCCTTCATAGATGCCGCAGGAAATCGCCGCGATATGGTCGGTCAGAACCTCGCCGGATACCATGTCGCGCGCTTTCATCCAGTCGATACAGTCGCGCAGGGCGACCCATGCGCCTGTGATGGCAGCCGTCCTAGTACCACCATCGGCCTGAATGACATCGCAGTCGACGGAAATCTGAACTTCGCCAAGCGCCTTCAGATCCACGATCGCGCGCAGGGAGCGGCCAATAAGGCGCTGAATTTCCTGCGTCCGGCCAGATTGTTTGCCAGCCGTCGCCTCGCGCCGCATCCGGCCACCGGTTGAGCGTGGCAGCATGCCGTATTCAGCCGTTACCCAGCCTTTGTTCTGGCCCCGCAACCATGGCGGAACCCGCTCTTCCAGACTGGCTGTACACAGTACATGCGTATCCCCGAATTTGACCAGACAGGAGCCCTCGGCATGTTTTGAAACATTGCGCTCCAGAGTGACTGCACGAAGTTCATCAACTGAGCGTTTTGAAGGACGCATGAATTCCCCTTTCGACGTTCGCTATCGGCGAAACGCTTGTTCCCCCTCAATTCTAAGGCCTTGTAGACCTCAACTTGATGCGCCGTAAAGACCAAGCTTCACCCTGAGGCCTTTTTACGCCTATATCTTGAGTGTTAGAAACGCGATTATCAGGTATGCGCCCCGGATCCGGTCCTGATCCTAGAAACGGAGAACACTTTTGAGCCTCAACGACCTCGATCGAAGATCCCGCGAAATCTTCCGCTCAATCGTGGAATCCTATCTGACGACCGGTGAACCGGTGGGCTCGCGCAACATCTCGCGTCATCCGAATATCTCGCTGTCGGCTGCCTCGATCCGAAATGTCATGTCGGACCTGGAGCATTTGGGCCTCTTGCATTCGCCCCACACCAGCGCCGGGCGCCTGCCGACGGAAATCGGCCTCCGGTTTTTTGTCGACGCGCTGCTGGAAGTCGGTGACCTGACCCAGGAAGAACGTAGCCAGATCGATGTTCAGGTGCGCGCGTCCCAAAATGCCAGTTCGGCAGAGCAGGTGCTGACCGAAGCCAGCCAGATGTTGTCAGGTCTTTCCATGGGTGCGGGCGTTGTCCTGACCCACAAGTCCGACATGCGACTGAAACACATCGAATTTATCCGCATTGAGTCGCTGAAAGCGCTTGCCATTCTGGTTGGCGAAGACGGCTCGGTCGAGAATCGGGTGATCGATATTCCGGCCAATCTGCCAGCATCAGCCCTGGTCGAGGCGACCAATTACCTCAATTCGCTGATTCAGGGCCGCACGATCGCCGAGATCAAGGCGGAACTGGAGCGGGTGCGCGCGGTCGATCAGGCCGAGCTGGACCAGCTGAGCCAGAAGGTTATCGATGCCGGGCTTGCCGTTTGGAGCGGCGACGAGAGCTCCAGCGATCCCGGCACGCTGATTGTTCGCGGACGCTCCAATCTGCTGGCAGATCTCGATGCGGCGGAAGATCTGGAACGCATCCGGCTGCTGTTTGATGATCTGGAGAACAAGAAGGACCTGATCCAGCTGCTGGGTCATGCCGAGCAGGGCGACGGTGTGCGCATTTTCATCGGTTCGGAAAACAACCTGTTTTCCCTGTCCGGGTCTTCGCTTGTCGTCTCGCCCTACCGAGACAGTAACCAGCGGGTTGTCGGCGCGCTCGGTGTCATCGGCCCGACCCGGCTGAATTACGCCCGCGTGATCCCGATGGTCGATTACACCGCCCGGCTGGTCAGTCGGATTTTGGGATAGCCCCCCGACGAACCCTGAACATATAGTCCAAAGCCCCGCAGTCTCTCCGAATGGGTCACGTAACCAGAAACAGGACCAACCATGCTGTCACCCGCCGAACTTGAGCGTTATGCCCGCCACATTGTCATGCAGGAAATTGGCGGCGCGGGGCAGCAGAAGCTGAAAAACGCGCGTGTTCTGGTGATCGGGGCAGGCGGTCTTGGCGCGCCCGTTCTGCAATATCTGGCCGCTGCCGGGATCGGCACGCTTGGCGTCGTCGATGATGATACGGTGTCCCTGTCCAACCTGCAGCGGCAGGTGATCCACGACACCGACCAGCTTAGCGAGCCGAAGGTCGCCAGCGCGGCCGAGGCCATTGCCCGGCTCAATCCGAATGTCGAGGTCCGGCCCTATCCAACCCGCATCACCGGCCAGAACGCCATGGCGCTGGTGACGGAGTATGACCTGGTGGTCGACGGATCGGACAATTTCGACACCCGCTATCTAGTGTCGGATGCCTGCTTTTTTGCGCAAAAACCGCTGGTGACCGCAGCCGTCGGCCAGTTCGACGGCTCGATCACCACCCTGCGCCCGTTCGAGACCAACGACAGCGGCGACTTCAACCCGACCTATCGCTGCCTGTTCCCGCAAAAACCGCGCGACGGCCTGCTGCCGACCTGTTCCGAAGCCGGTGTTCTGGGAGCCCTGACCGGCATTATCGGCGCGATGCAGGCGATGGAAGTCATCAAGGAAATCACCGGCACGGGCGAAGGGCTGGTTGGCCGGATGATGATGTTCGACGCGCGCTCCTTCCGGATGGAAACCATCCGCTACAAGCGCTCACCCAAAAATCCACTGCACGGCGATGCCCCAAGAACATGGACGGAGATGCTGGAAGAAGCCTGAGCCCGCTTCCCGCCAAACCGAGGCATTCCTGGAAGACGCCACCGCAGCCTTGGTCTCCCCAAAATAGTTCACACCCACCACCTCATCCTGAGGAGGGTCGCAGATCCGTCTCGAAGGATGGGCCGCACGGACTTAGTTCGCCGCCGATCCTTCGAGACGCATGGCAGGCCATGCTCCTCAGGATGAGGCCGTATAGGGAGGAGAGGTCCGGAGGATTAAACAGGCTTTGCCCGCATCAAAAGCGCCGCAAGATCGGCCATCGGACAGGGCCAGCGGCACCAACCAAATTCACTCCACCCTTGTGGGGGTGGGATAGGGAGGGGGTATTCTTCCTAAGAACGCACCTACAAGATTTCCCCTTCTGCCACCTTCGATGACATCACCCCCTTAGGGGGGAGGCAGGCGCAAGCGGGCAAGGCACGGGAAATGTCCTGATCCAGTGTCCTTCCACCTCATCCTGAGGAGGATCGCAGATCCGTCTCGAAGGATGGGCCGCACGCTCTGAGTTCGCCGCCGATCCTTCGAGACGCATGGCCCGTCATGCTCCTCAGGATGAGGGCGTTTAGGGAGGAGAGGTCAGGGGGAATTAAACAGGTTTTGCCCGCACCAAAAGCGCCGCAAGGGGGTCCTTCGGCGGTTTGAAACTGGTGTGCCCGTTACAGAAAAAACGGAACGGCGAGCGCCCGGGTCCTGCCGGGTGCAGAAAAGAAGTGGGAAGGTGGCAAGAGCAAAGCGCCCGCCCGGATTTCCGTTTCCCGAAACCTCCGCTCCGGTTTCTCCGCCTTTTCTGCGCAACGACGGTGGGGTGTGGCCGCCGTCTTGCCAGGTGTGAGAAACAGGCCGACAAACCCCTGCGCCAGACCCCGCAAGGCATTCATCAGCCGGACCGGTTGCCGGAATAAGGCGCGGTTCGTTGCCCCGCTGCCAAATCCTCACGAAACCCGGTTCCCGCCACCGCAGCCGGACGGTCCGGCCTCAGCCCCGCATGACAGGAACGAGCACAAGTATACGACAGGTCCCAAGGGGGTGAATAAGTTTTGTCTTGCTGCAAATCATGAACTTGCCGCCCATTGCGTTGATTTGCTCAGGGAATCCCGTCCGTATCCAACCGCTCCCGAAAACGGACATTCGCTGCGCATGAAACGAGCGACCGTAATGCGCCCCATTTCCTGCCGTTCGCTACACTTACATAAACTCAATTTTCGTAGACACAAACTCCACCTTGATGGGCAGGAAGCGGAAATTCGTTGGGGTGCAAAGGATGTTACTGGCAATTCGAAAGAGGTCGTTCGTTATTGATGGACCGAACGAAGCCTAGAAACTCAAACGCACTTTGCCCCCTAGTGATGGAACAAAGTGCGTTCTAGGTGAAAACCGGTGCGCTTCCTTACTCCTGCGGCAGCGATGCCTGGAATACCTCAAGCAATATCTTGGTTTCTGGCCGCAGGTTCTCGATTCCGGTGTAGGGCACGCCTCGGCGAAGTTCCCGGTCGGGGTGCTTTTTCTTCATCCCCAAATGGCGCGCGATCATGTTTGCAAACTGACCACCGGCCCAAGGCCCATACTTGATCGATTCCTTCGGGCGTTCTTCCCTTGGGTCGCGATAAAGATCAAAGAATTGGGAAAAGAGGATCGGATTTGCGCCCGCAGGGGCGAGGTGCATCTTGTACTTGTTTTTGACGACAGAACTCAGCTTCATTCCTTCGTAAACAAAGACATAGTCGCGGCGGCCGTGGGTGTCGCCGTTCAGAAGCAGCGAGCTTTGATCCAAGCCGTCGATGATGCGGTCGGTCGGGATTTCTTCGGACGCATTGGCGAGGCGTGCAAAAGTAGTGAACAGATCACTCACATGGATGATATCCTCGGCATAGCTGCCCGGTTCGATCACGCCTTTCCACTGGACATAGGCATTCACGCGAACACCGCCTTCCAGATGATCGCCCTTGGCACCGCGATAAATCCGATCAGAAATACCGGTAGGCCCGGCATATTTCATGAAAGGCCCGTTATCCCCCATGATCACGATAACTGTGTTCTCAGCGATGCCGAGATTTTCAACTTCTGCAAGTATGTCGCCGAGCCATTCGTCAACTTCGACAATTGTCTCGACGATGGTTCCACCGTTCAGCGTTTTGAATTCCTTAATATCCGGGCGTACAAAATTCAAAGGAAAGAGCGGCCAGTAGTTCAGGAAGAACGGCTCATCCTTTGCTGCCAACGTGCGAAGCTGGGTCAAAGCGCCTTGTTGGTAACGCTCATTCATTGCCCGGTATTTTGCCTGGGTCCATGGCTCGTCCGGCTCCAGATCGACTTCGTAAATCTTGCCGTCGCGCAATTCGACGCCTGTCACCATGTGGCTTGGGTTCACTGCAAAATGCGCATCCAGCGTATATGTTTGAAGGGTACCAGCCGGATCCATGCCACGGATGACATCTGCATCTTCGGCATCGGCATGCATGAGGGACAATTGGCCTTGCTGATGGATCGGGAACTGCGCATTCATGAACCCTTGCTTATGAGCATAGGCCTCTTCGATGTCGCCCATGTGCCACTTGCCAACATGCGATGTGGTGTACCCTGCCTCCCTCAGCATTTCCGCCAGTGTCACTTCTTCGGCCGGTAGCCCTTCACCGGCCAGGGTCGCCTTGGCGTCGACAAGGCCGGTGCGGGTGGGAAGGCGGCCTGTCATCATTGCGACACGTGTCGGAGTGCATGAGGGTTCCGTGTACATCCGCATTAGACTCAAGCCATCTTTGGCAAAGGCATCGATGTTGGGCGTTTTGTAGCCCCGGATCACGCTCAGCTCATGCATGCCGATTTCGCCGAAACCCACATCATCCAATAGGACATAAATGATGTTCGGGGGCTTGCCCCCGTTCGCAGCCCGAACCTCGGCTAGTTTTGCGTCGATGGCCTTATCTTCTTTCAGCCATCGTTCGCCATTTTGAGCCTTCAGAATGTAGTACTCGGCGTCGTGGATAATATTGGTTTCCTGCGCCGTTGCCCAACCCGTGGAATACATTAGTGCAAGAGTTAAGAGAATTAGTATTCGTCTCATTATTGTCTCCCGTTCTGTTTAGTTTGTTTTTTCAAACCCTCAAGGATCAGCTGGTGACACAAGGTGGACAAGGAAAGCGATCTGGACGCTGCGAGTCTTCCTAGTTGTTCTCGCTCCGCTTTCGTCAAAAGGGTGACAACCCGCACAGAGCGAACGTCTTCGCTTGGCAAACGCGGTCGCCCGAACACTGGTGGGCGCTTCGTCTTTTGATCGATCTTCCGCAGTTGTTGCAGCCGTTACTAAAGGTTAACATTCAAGGAAATGTACCGGAGTCGGAAAATGGACCACATCAAAAAACGCTCAGAGACGAAAGATCATCCGCCCCCGGTTGCGTTTCTTCTGAATGATCCCAACCAGTTCAAAGACCTGTCAGGCTGGGACATGGAGCTTCGCCAGATTGAACGTGGCCCTTTGGATGCACGTGTATCGGTCTGGGCCGGCCGAGATCTGACAATGATCGATACATCCTTTAACAGGTCAATGTACCAGGTAGGAGTGTCCAAAAAGGGAGTGCTGGCATTCGGACTGCCCGATCCTCAGGTTCTCAGCCATTGGCTTGGCCGCACCCCCAAAGCATCTTCCGTCATGACTTTCGGAAATGAAGACCCGTTCGACGGAATAAGTCTCTCGAATTTCTCGGGGGTGTCTTTCGGGATCGAGATAGAGCGGGCAGAACAGGTTGCCCGGAAAATCGGGGTCGAGATTACTGAAAACCTGAAACGCTCAACTTTCACAGAAATCAACGATGCTAGCGGGTTCTACGCGACGCTGCGGCTAAAGGCGAGGCAGTATATTTCCGAACGATCTGCCCCTCTTTCTCAGATCGAAGAAGAAGACCTTATCGTCGATTTTCTGGAGATGTTGGCATCTCTTGAGCCCCAAACCTGCAAGGACGATAGCAGAAACAGAACGCGCGTCGTCAAGAATGCGGTTGAGGTGATGAATGCGGCGTTGACTGACAATGTGCCGATCAGTGAAATCTGTGCCGAGGTTGGTGTTTCGGTCAGCACTTTGCGCCGCGCATTCCATGAGGTTTATGGAATAGGACCCAAACAGTTCTACCTTAAATCCCGGCTCAACAAGGTGAGAAGCGAACTGGCCAGAAGGCCTCAGGATGTGGGCATTTCCGACGTTGCAAACTCGTATGGGTTTTGGCACCAAGGGCAATTTGCCAAAGACTATAGGCAGCTTTTTGGAACGCGGCCTTCCAGTACCGTCGGTCTGAGCTGATCCGCTTATAGATTTTCCAACACAGAACTCCACACCACAGCGTTGAAGCAAAGCACAAGAAGGCTCGCGTTTGTACGCGTCTGACCTGCCCAACGATCTGCACCTATGCAATTGCGCCCTAATTCCGAACGACCGGAGTGGTGAAGCTGCGTTGTAGCTAAGGTCTCGGTCTCTGAGGTCGACTTTGGGCCATATGTGGTTGGCTGGGGAATGCTGCGAATGCAACGTAGCCTCAAAATTCTTTGGCCGATGGGTTAGAAGCGGACATCAGTGAACACAGTCCGATTTGGGCTGAAAGCGTCTTTGAGAACGATTTGATTTTATGTCCGCTTTCGCGACTTAACCCTAATGACCCGGCAACCTTCTCCCAGCCTCTATTCCACCGTCCATCAACACCCAAAACCCGGATACGAAAAAACCGCAGAGCCGGGCCCTGCGGTTTTGAAAAATTCCCGAAAAACGTCTGACCGGATGATCAGTTCGGCTTTTGCTCGCCGTCCTGCTGGGCGGCGGCCTGTGTTGCCATGTTCTGGCGGTACAGCTGGGCAAAGTCGATCGGGTCAAGCAGCAGTGGCGGGAAGCCGCCGTTGCGGGTGGCTTCTGCCAGAATGTTGCGCGCGAACGGGAAAATCATGCGCGGGCACTCGATCATCACGAACGGATGCATGTGGTCGGCAGGAACACCGGTGATCTTGAAGAGACCTGCATAAATCAGCTCAACGTTGAACATGACCATGTCCGGGCGTTCGGCCTTGGCGTTCAGGGTCAAAATGACTTCGAACTGGTCGTCACCCATCTGCTGGGCGCTGACATTCACGTTGATGTCGAGTTTCGGCTGTTCGCCTTGCGTCAATGACTTGGGTGCATTCGGGTTCTCGAAAGACAGGTCCTTGATGTACTGGCCAAGGATGTTCATGCCCGGTGCTGCGGCAGCGCCTTCTGCCTGCGGCTGTTCGCCGCCGTCATTGGTATCGGTCATCGTGTCTCGTTCCGTTGCGCGGTACTGATCATTGGTTCGGAGCGAAAATCTCCATGTGGTTGCCGGTCCGCGTGATCCTGGCAGCCTTTCTAGCGGGCTGGCTACCACTTAGAGCGGGCAGACACAAGAGTTTGCTCGCATGTGGGCGCTTGCAAGCCCGCGCAAACCGTATCAAAAAGTGGTTATGGCCGATCAATTGACTTCCAACATCACCCTGCCCCACACGTTGCCCCACCGGCGCCTGAAACTCGACACCCTGGTGCGCCTGCGCTGGCTGGCCGTGGGCGGGCAGAGCGCTGCCCTGCTGGTGGTGCATTTGGGTCTTGGATACCCCTTGCCCGTCGGCCCGGCGTTTGCTCTCGTCGCCCTGTCGGCCTGGTTCAACATCTTCCTGAAAATCCGTGCGCCAGCCGTCACGCGCCTGTCGGAACGCGCCGCCGCCCTGCAGCTGAGCTACGATATCCTGCAAATGAGCGGCCTGCTGTTTCTCACCGGCGGCCTCGGCAATCCGTTTGCCTTCCTGTTGATGGCGCCCGTGATGGTGTCCGCCACCGGTCTGTCGGCGCGCTACACCCTGATGCTGGGCGTACTGGCCATCCTGAGCGGCAGTCTTCTGGCGATCTATCATTTGCCGTTGCCCTGGCCTGCAGGCGAGGCGTTCAGCCTTCCTGTGGTCTATTCCATCGGGATCTGGACGGCGCTTGTCTCTACCCTCGGCTTCATGGCGGTGTATGCGTTCCGGATTGCGGAAGAAGCCCGGCAAATGGCCGATGCGCTGGCCGCAACCGAGCTGGTGCTGGCCCGCGAACAGCACCTGAATGCCCTGGACGGGCTGGCAACAGCCGCCGCGCATGAACTGGGAACACCGCTTGCGACAATCTATCTGGTGGCCAAGGAACTCTCCGATGAATTCGAGGAGGGTGATTATCGCGCCGAAGACGTCGAGCTGATCCGCTCACAGTCGGAACGCTGCCGGAGCATTTTGCGGCAACTGACCAGCCTGTCCAGCGAGACCGACCAGACCTATCAACGCATGCCCGTCTCGCAATTGCTCGAGGATGTCATCGATCCGCATCGCGGGACCGGTGTTCCGATCCATTCGACCAAGGACGGCGAGGGGCCGGAACCGGTCGGCACCCGGAATGCCGCGATCCGCTATGGTCTGGGCAATTTGCTGGAAAACGCCATTGATTTCGCCGATTCAAGTGTCGAGGTTGCCGCAACCTGGGACGCGGACACATTGTCCATATCAATCCAGGACGACGGCCCGGGGTTTGCACCGGAGATTCTTGCCAAGATCGGCGATCCTTATGTCTCCATACGCGGCAGCAAATCCTCCCGCGAGGGGACCGGTGGCGGCCTGGGGCTTGGCATCTTTATCGCCAAAACCCTGCTGGAGCGCACCGGAGCCAAGCTGCAACTGGAAAACCGGACACCGCCCGACAGCGGCGCCCTGATCCGCATCAGTTGGCCTCGTGAAGTGTTCGAACCTGCAGGGGGAGTGGACGAATTGGCGAATTCAGCCCATAACGGCAAAAACGAGCTGCCGAATGTTGGCACCTTGACAAGGTGATCATCCGACAGGACATCATCGGCGTAAGAAGGTAAAAGCGGTTAGGTACCATGACAGACGCGATCAACTTGCTGGATGCACATGAGGACAAGAGCCTCCTCGTCGTTGACGACGACAAGCCGTTTCAACAACGCTTGGCCCGTGCCATGGAAAAACGCGGCTTCGAGACCGAGACAGCTGACAGTGTCCAGGACGCCGTGTCCAAAATCGCCATCAAGGCACCCGCCTTCGCAATCGTCGACATGCGACTGGATGACGGCAATGGCCTTGATGTGATCGAGAAAATCCATGCCAAACGGCCGGACTCCAGAGCGATCATCCTGACCGGCTACGGCAATATCGCAACGGCCGTCACCGCTGTAAAACTCGGCGCGATCGATTATCTGGCAAAACCGGCCGACCCCGATGACATCCTTGCCGCGCTGGCGCGCAAGCCCGAGGACAAGGCCGAGCCTCCTGAAAATCCGATGTCAGCAGACCGGGTTCGCTGGGAGCATATCCAGAGAGTCTACGAGTTGTGTGACCGGAATGTCTCGGAAACTGCCCGCCGCCTGAACATGCATCGCAGGACCTTGCAACGCATTCTTGCAAAACGGGCTCCCCGGTAATTTCACGACAATGCATAAGGTGCAAGCACTTGCCCTTTCGGTGCCACTTTGCCTAAGTATCGCCAACTGATGTTTAACGCGCTCCAACGGAGATCGCTCATGCGGCATGCGGCTGCCCGAATGAAATCGTCAATTCCTGTGAAAATCAGCGTTCTTGCAGTCTGTGGTCTGACAGTCCTGTCGTCAGGCTTTGGCGCTTCTGCCCAAACGGCTCCGGAAACGCTCCGTATTCAGGTTCAGCCAGCCGAACCCGGCATCCGGTCGATATCCGTCAATAAGAAATACCGTCCGATCATCAGTCGCGACGACAGTGGCGTTGTCATCGACACACTTGGCAGTGACAACAAACCGTTGCCATGCGACGTCAAACTCGAAGTTACACTGGAAAACAGCCGTATCCTGCACCGGGATGCAGATTTTTGTAGCGGCACCACACTGGTGGTCGATGTCACCAGCGACGGCAAGCCCGGAGCTGCCGCGCGGGTTGTCGGGACATCATCTGGCGTCGCAGCAGGTCCTGTGACCAACAACGCTCCGTCGACACCAACGCCGTCTTCCTCTTCAACTTCGACGCAAAACGATCAGCAACAAATAGCAGACCGTCCATCCACGCTGGAGACGCTTGATTCTCCGACTGCGCCTGGAGAACTGAAACCACTTGACCGGGTGGATACGCCGATATCTGCGCCGGATGCCAACGGCACTGACAGCGCGGCCATTTCGGGCAACCTGGAATCGGTCATTCAGGATCGACTGACACAAACGGGTGCCCCGGCTGTTGCCAACCCGCAAGCCGCGCTGGTCTCGCCGTCAGACCTGCGCCAGTGGAATGCCGAGCCTGGAAACCAGCCTGGAACCTTGTCTGTTCTCCAGCACACAGTTCCGCAAACAGATGACCGCGATTTCCATGCGCAGTGCGGAACACAGTCCGGATTTGCGTTGGTTACGTTCCAGCAGGCACCCGCCGGGCTGATCGAAGGAATGCCGCAAGGCGTGCGCATCACCGCTGGAGAATTCTCCGGTTTCTACAATGCCTTCGGCTCGTCGAACAACAACGAAGCCGGTCTGTCGCTGCCTGAAATCACGCTCGAAATGACCGACCCCCTGTGGGAAGCGTTGATCCGCCAATCCGAGCTTTCAATTACTGTGGAAGGCATGCCAACCTATTCCGTGTCGTTGAACGGCAGTGCAAACCCGGTTCGCCTGTTTAACGCCACCTGCGCCATGCCACAGCAAATCATTTCTGACGGCAGTCTTTCCGGCGAAGAACCTAGCTCCGATCTCGCGTGTAGCGAAATAGGGCGGGTCCGCTCTGTTGAAGCCATTCGTCCGGGTCAGATCGTGTTCCGCAATGCCAGCCAGTCGTCGGTCGAAATTCACTGGATTGACTACAAAGGCGGAGAGCGGCCTTACGCCCGGCTGGAGCCGGGACAAATTCTTGAACAGCAGACCTATGTCTCACACGCGTGGTCCGTGCGCGGTGCCAATGGTCAATGTCGCGGCATCTACGTGACCAAAACCCCGTATCGGGAAGTGGTTATCAACGGCCCGGCCGGGTCACGACCAGGCGGGTTTGGAGAGCCATTGGGACAAGGAAACTTTCCAGGTACCGTGCCGAACGGCCAGTTTCCGGCTGGCCCAGTCCCGCCAGGCAATGTTGGTGGAGCCACTCAGCAGACGTTCGGGCAACAAACGGCTGGAACCAATATCGCGGATTATCTGTGCACGGCAGGAATCGATTTGAATGTGATCTTCTCGGCAGATGGACGTTCGGCGACAATTGCTGAAATGGGCTATGGTACAGTGACCCTACAACGGCAAGGAAGCGCCAATACATTCTACTTCGAAGCGCAAGGGCATGTGCTCAAAGGCCAGCTGCAAAACGCAACCTGGTCACGGCCGGGCCTGCGTGATGTTTTCTGCGCAAAACGGTAGTGCCAAACGGTATATTATTCATCGCCATAAACACCGATGAATAATATACCTATGATAAAGTGACGAAATATTACTACTCTTGGTCGAAACAAGGCCTTTATACTTTAACACAGCTAAATTATTGCAAATTTATACTTTTTTTAATTCCGAAGCGTAACTTCCGTGGCAGATTCACCACGAGGTTCCTCACATCATGTCATTTTCACGTTGGCCGCTTGCCTGGAAAATATCCCTCCCCATCGGCATTCTGATGACAGTTGCCATTATCGTAAGCTTCATAGGGCTGACGTCTCTCGATAAGGCGATGCTCAACGAACGCCTGCTCGGCATAGCAAACGTCAATCAGAGCGCCTTGGCGATCGCCGCAAAGTTCCACAAACTCGAAGCTGCCGGCGAAATGACCCGCGAAGAAGCCCAGAAAGAAGCACTCAATGCGATCAGCGCAATGCGGTTTCAGGGCGGAAACAGCGTATTTGTCAGCAGCTATGACGGAATCATGGTTCATCATATCGTTACCAAACTCAACGGAACGGATGTAACGAAGACAGTTAGTGAAGATGGCATCAATATCATTGTCGAGCTGATAAAAATCGCCAAAAATGGTGGCGGTTATCTACAATATAGCTATCCCCGCCCAGGCAGCGAAGTTGCAGAAGCAAAATACGGTTGGGCGGAAGGCTTTGCACCATGGAGCTGGATGATCGGAACCGGCACCTACATAGATGATCTGAAACAGGCATTCTGGAAAGAAGCCATCATCTTGAGCTTGGTGGCGACGATAGGCATCACATTAGCCGGGATTATTTCCGTTATTATCGTTCGCAGCATCGGCCGGCCGCTTGCGCAACTCACCGGCAACATGAGCACTTTGGCCGAAGGCAACACCGATATCGAGATCCATGGTTCAGAACGAGGCGATGAAATCGGAAAAATGGCAGGTGCCATGAAAGTCTTCGTCGAAAACGAGACCAACCGCCGCAATCTTGAACTCCAGCAAAGCGCTAACCAGGAAGATGCTGCTCGCAAGGGTGCCGAGATCCAGCAACTCAGCAGTGATTTCGATCAGCAGATCATGGAGATGATGAACACCATCGATAGCTCTGTTCAAAATCTGCAGGTTGCGTCCGAAGATATGACGAATGTTGCAACACAGACGACAGAACAAAGCGGGCTGGTTTCCAACGCATCGTCTCAGGCCGCCCACAATGTTGAAACAGTCGCGGCAGCGGCTGAAGAGCTATCCGCATCAGTCAACGAGATCCGTCGTCAGGTGCAGTCTTCCAGCGAAATTGCCGCTCAGGCAGCCAGTGAAGCTGAAGCGACCAATCAGCGCATGAACGGGTTGTCAGAGGCTGCCGGGAAAATCGGTGAAGTCGTTACCCTCATTCAGGCAATTGCCGAACAGACCAACCTTCTGGCATTGAATGCCACAATCGAGGCGGCGCGTGCCGGTGAAGCCGGCAAAGGCTTTGCGGTGGTTGCCTCCGAAGTGAAAGAACTGGCGACACAGACATCCAAGGCAACGGAAGAAATCTCCAGCCAGATCAGCGCAATCCAGGACGAAACCAGTCAGGCTGCCAGCGCGATATCTTCGGTGACTGAGATCATCAACAACATGAACGAAATTGCGTCGTCCATTTCCTCTTCTGTTGAAGAACAAGGGACTGCCACACAGGAAATCGCCTCTAATGCAACCGAGGCTTCGCGTAGCACCGTGGATGTGACAACCAATATCGAATCCGTTGCGTCTGCTGCTGAAAACACAGGTGAAACAGCCGAGAAGGTGAATTCATCTGCGCGCGAACTCAAGGAAAACGCAGCCACATTGCGCGAACAGGTCGGCACCTTCCTTGGTGAAGTTCGGGCGCGTTCAGTCGCCTAACCTGCCTGGCTCTACAGATCAAAGGCCCGCGAGCAACAACTCGCGGGCCTTTTTTTGTATTCAGACTTTTCGCAGAGCCACCTTGGAAATCTGATGGCTGGCGTTTTTGGTCAAAATCAGATCAGCACGCGGACGGGTCGGAAGAATATTCTCGCGCAAATTCAGGAAGTTGATTTCGGTCCAGATCTTCGTCGCGGTTTCTACCGCTTCCTGATCCGTAATGCGTGAGTACTTGTGAAAATAGGATCCTGGATCCCTGAATGCCGTTTCGCGAAGGCGCATGAAGCGGTCAACATACCAATTGCGCAACAAGTCTTCGTCTGCATCCATGTAGACCGAAAAATCAAAGAAATCAGAGACGAAGGGAACCGCACGACCATCTTTTGGAAGCTCGCGAGTTTGCAGAACATTCAGACCTTCAACGATCAGGATATCCGGTTTGTCGACCTTCACCGTATGGCCGGGCATGACGTCGTAATAGAAATGCGAATAAACGGGCGCGCGAACATTGCGTTTGCCGGCTTTGATGTCGGACAGGAACTTCAGTAACCGGGGGCGATCAAAACTCTCCGGAAAGCCTTTGCGGGACATAAGCCCTTCGGCTTCCAATACTGCATTCGGGTAGAGAAAGCCGTCCGTGGTGATCAGGTCAACTTTGGGGCTGGCGGGCCATCTAGCCAGAAGCTCGCGCAAGACACGGCTGGTTGTCGATTTCCCGACGGACACCGACCCCGCAACGCCGATGATGTAAGGTGTCTTGCCGTCTCGTGTACCAAGGAAATCCTGGGTCGCCTGATGAAGGCCTACAGTTGCTTCGGCGTAATAGGCCAGCAGGCGCGAAAGCGGCAGATAAATCTTTTCGACCTGTTCCATGGAGACCGGCGCATTGAGGCCCTGAAGTTGTGCGACCTCATGCTCTGTCAGCGTCATTGGCGTGTCAGCACGCAAACGGGACCACTGGCGTTCGGAAAACACCCGGTAGGGGGACAAATCCATGTCCACAAAGGAGGCGACTTTCTGATCCATAGTTACGCAGTTCCTGCTGCGGCGGTCAGTAACAAACCCGAACGCGTCTCTAGTCTTGCGGTCGGGATGCCTTTTCTTCAAGTCCGGTCTGTCCAGTCCGCCCGGCAAGCTCAGTCATAACATCACTTAACGGAACATTTGAAACATTAAGAACCACAAGCAGATGATATAACAAGTCAGCTGCTTCACACGTCAGTTCTTTCCGGTCTGCCTGAACGGCAGCAATTGCTGCCTCCACCGCTTCTTCTCCCAGTTTCTGCGCGCATTTGGCCACGCCTTTGTCGACAAGTTTGCGCGTGTAGGATTTTTCATCCGAGCTTTTCGCACGTGCAGCAATTATGGCGTCAAGGTCGTCCAGTGTGAACTTCGTCATTGGTCTATGTCTCTACGGAGTGTCATGCATCCATGCGCATCGGGATACCGGCATCCACCATGTGCTGTTTTGTTTCGTGGATTGTGTATTCGCCAAAGTGGAAAATGGAGGCAGCAAGCACAGCTGTCGCGCCGCCGTCGCGAACACCTTCCACCATGTGGTCCAGGGTGCCGACACCGCCTGATGCAATAACCGGAACAGGAACCGCATCACTGATTGCGCGGGTGAGAGCCAGATTGTAGCCGGCTTTCGTACCGTCACGATCCATGGACGTTACGAGAAGTTCGCCGGCGCCCAGCTCGACAACCTTTTTGGCAAATTCGATGGCATCAATGCCCGTGGCATTGCGGCCGCCATGGGTGAAAATCTCGAACCGGTCCGGCTCACCATCCGCGTTGACCTGCTTGGCATCTATCGAGACAACAATACATTGCGAGCCGAATTTTTCCGCGGCTTCGCGGACAAAGTCAGGATTGTTTACGGCAGCCGTGTTGATCGACACCTTGTCGGCACCAGCAATCAGCAATTTCCGTATGTCTTCAACTGCGCGGACACCACCACCAACAGTGACCGGCATGAAACAGGCCTCTGCAGTCCTGCGAACCACATCATAGATTGTGTCACGGCCTTCATGACTGGCGGTAATGTCGAGAAAACAGAGCTCATCGGCTCCAGCTGCGTCATAGGCTTTTGCTGCTTCCACCGGATCGCCTGCATCAACCAGATCGACAAAGTTGACGCCCTTGACGACGCGGCCGTCCTTGACGTCCAGGCAGGGAATGACACGGGCTTTTAACGACATGATGCCTCCGGGCGGTGTTTCCTGCGGGAGTATATAACGATCCCAAGACCAATCAGCCATACGGCAAATGCAATCAGGCCGACTGGTATGGTGTAAAACAGAAGCCAGGGCATATGCTGCACTGTTCCCATGTGTTTTCCAAAATCCATCCCGACTATCATGCAGGGCTCTATTTTGCCCGCAACAAAAGTGCAGCCAGCAAGATTGGCTGCAAGGTTGGAGGCGATAACGATCAGGACCGGTGAGATCATTCCGGCAACAATGATCACCAGCAGCAACAGAAATATCCAGAAGAGCTGCCTGTTGCCGGTCATCATCAATCTTTTTTGCGGTTTCCCAGGATCAGATCCATCGTTTCTTTCGGATCCAGACGACCATCATAAAGCGCGCGCCCGGAAATTGCGCCCTCAAGGATGGCGCAATCCGGTTCCAGCAGTCGATGAATATCGTCAATGGAGGCAAGGCCACCAGATGCGATCACCGGGATGGACACCGCACGCGCCAATTCCAGAGTGGACGGAATGTTGAGCCCCTTCAGAACACCGTCCCGGTCAATATCGGTATAAATAATCGCGGAAACGCCAGCATCTTCAAACTGTTTGGCAAGGTCGACTGCCGTCAGTTCCGATGTTTCTGCCCAGCCTTCAACAGCGACATAGCCCCCCTTGGCATCAATGCCGACAGCGACTTTGCCCGGGAATTTCCGGCAGGCTTCCTTGACCAACTCAGGATCGCGGACGGCAACAGTGCCGAGAATGACCCGGCTGATGCCTTTGTCCAGCCAGCTTTCGATATGCTCGAGTGTCCTGATCCCGCCGCCGAGTTGAACCGGGTTTCTGGTCGCTGCCAGAATAGCATCCACAGCCGCACCATTGACGCTTTCGCCGGCAAATGCTCCGTTCAGATCAACCACATGCAACCATTCAAAGCCCTGGTCCTCAAAGGCTTTCGCCTGATTGCCGGGATTGTCATTGAACACCGTCGCCTGGTCCATATCACCAAGCTTCAGACGTACACACTGGCCATCTTTCAGATCGATGGCAGGAAACAGGATCATGTCGACTTAACTTCCTTCAACGATGACGATCTCGCCATCAGCTACTTTCTGGCGGATCTTCACCGCTTCCTGATATTCCGGCGAGTTATAGCAATCGACAGCATGTTGGAAGCTCGGAAATTCAATTACGACATTTCGTGCGCGGCCAGGCCCCTCAATTGCGTCGGTTTTGCCGCCGCGCGCCAGAAAGTTGGCGTCGAAGCGTTCAAATGCTGGCTTCGCGGTTTCCACATAGGCCGGATATCCATCCGGTTCACGAACGTCAACCCGCGCAATCCAATAGCCTTTTGCCATTTCAGGCCTCCCTTGATTTATGGTGTCCAGTCGAGGAAATTCGCGATCAGTTCCAACCCGAGCCGCTGGCTTTTTTCCGGGTGGAACTGGGTACCGATCATGTTGTCCTTGGCCACCATCGCGGTGAACGTGCCCGCGTAGTTGAAGGTCGCAAGCCGTTCGGCTTCCGTGGCACAGGCAAAATGATAGGAATGTACAAAATAGGCGTGCAGGCCGTTTGATCCGGTCTCAATCCCCTTGAAGACCGGATGGCTTTCGGGGCGCACATCAATCGTGTTCCAGCCCATATGCGGGATCTTCAGATCCGGATCCAATGGCTTCATTTCCGTGACATCACCGTCGACCCAGCCAAGACCCTCGACCGTTTCGAATTCCAGGCCGCGCGTTGCCATCAGCTGCATGCCGACACAGATGCCGAAAAACGGCTTGCCCTGTTTGCGAACGGTTTCTTCCAGGGCTTCCGGCATGCCGTCAACTGCCCACAGGCCACGTTTGCAATCGGCAAAGGCGCCAACACCGGGCAGAACGATCCGGTCCGCTTTCAAGACCCGTTCAGGGTCAGCGGTCACAATCACATCGGGAACATGAGCGTGGGCCCGGGCCGCACGCTCGAACGCTTTCTCGGCCGAGCGCAAATTGCCCGAACCGTAATCGATAATCGCAATTGTCATTGACGGGTCTCCGGACCGAGGGTCAGACCCACCACCTGCTCGCTGCCAATCCTTGGGATGATCGGTTCTGGAGCGGAGCGGGGACGCTGCCGGTCACTGTATATGGGAGCTAAAGGGGTGCCCTCAGCAAAAGAATGGAAAAAACGGATCTCGGTTTCTTCGCGCCCGGCACCTTCCGCGATACCCAAAACACGCCAGCCCTTGCGGCCCAGCGACCAGCGGCGAAGCGCTTGGGCTTCCAGTCCGAAGAGAAATGACATTAGGACAGCCGCAATACCCATCGCCTCACCACCAATCGCAAGGGCAAGCAATTCCACAACTAGGGTGAGCGCGAGATAACCGAGCAGAACCAGCCACATGCGGTTGACCAGCAGCCAGATGATCGAAAACAGGAATGCTAGCACAGAAAACCGATCCGGAACGAATTCAAGCCGGTCTATCTGTGCGGGGTCTCCGTTCAGATCATCAAACTCGGGTGGTGCCATCACAACATAGGTGGTCATGAACCCGGTTTTCCCCTAGCCGCCAAGCTGGCCCTTGGTTGTCGGAATGCGGTTCGCCTGGCGTGGATCGATTTCAACGGCCTTGCGCAGTGTGCGTGCAACAGCCTTGAAGCACGTTTCCGCGATATGGTGGCAATTGGAGCCGTAAAGATTGGCAATATGAAGCGTCATGCCGGAATTCATCGCAAAGGCCCGGAAAAACTCTTCGAAGAGCTCCGTGTCGAAATCACCGATCTTGTCTCGGTCAAACGTTACGTCCCAGACCAGAAACGGCCGTCCGGATACATCCAGAGCGCATCTGGTCAGGGCTTCATCCATTGCCAGATGCGTGTCGCCATAGCGGGTAATCCCGGCCATGTCGCCCAGCGCTTCTGAAATCGCCTGACCGAGCGCAATGCCCGTGTCTTCGACCGTGTGGTGAAAATCGATGTGCGTGTCCCCGTCAGCACGGACGGTAATGTCGATCAGCGAATGTCGCGCCAGCTGCTCCAGCATATGATCGAAGAAACCAACACCGGACTTGATGTCATAAGCACCCGTCCCGTCCAGATTGATTTCGACCGAAATACGGGTTTCCTTGGTATCGCGCGATACGCTCGCAGTGCGCATGGAATTCTCTCTCTTCAAGTACCGGATGACCCGGCCAGCGGCGATGTTGTAGCAGCCTGAACCGTCTAATGAAATAGGCTCTTGCTACCTTAACGAAATCAAGGCCGATGAGTGGCCCGAAACAAGCAAAGCATCTGGCAGGATCAGTCGGCCATTTTGCCTTGCTGCAAATCATCTCCGGTTTTACCCGTTTTGGCCGTAAGAGGTGTTAATCCGCAGCACCTGAATGCCAGCAATCCTTGACTGAATTCCACAAGGACTTTCGCCTAATTCCATGACACCGCCTCTAACTTGATGGTAGTCACGGTCAGCATTTGCCAATCGGAGACCCTGCCATGCCGACCAGTCCGTTTGCCCCGAAAACTGCCCTTGATCGCCTGATGTTGCCGGTGGATGTTCCCACCGTCAAAGAAGCGGCGGAACTCGTCAGGAAAACCGAAGGGACCGTCGGCGTTTACAAGATCGGCATGGAACTGCAATTTGCAGGCGGACTGGAGTTTGCCCGCGAATTGGCAGAAAGCGGCCACAAGATCTTTCTTGATGTCAAACTCCATGACATCGATAACACGATCAACAAGGCAGTGCGCAACGTCGCCAAGATGGGCATGACCTTCATGACCCTGCATGGTTACCCGAAAACCATGCGGGCAGCCGTCAAAGGTCTGGCAGAAGAAGGCAATCCGCATCTGTGTTTGCTGGGTGTCACCGTTTTGACAAGCATGGATGAGGCTGACCTCGTCGCAGCCGGGTATCGCGGGCCTATCGCCGATGTCGTGGAAGAACGCGCTAAAGACGCCAAGGCTGCCGGTATGGGCGGGATTGTCTGTGCAGCAACGGAATCCAGCAAGATGCGCTCGGTCCTTGGAGATGACCTCGTCATTGTAACACCGGGAATCCGGCCCTCAGGCAGCGCCGCTGGCGACCAGCGCCGTGTCATGACACCGGCCGATGCGATCAAGGCCGGGAGCGACTACCTGGTGGTTGGCAGACCGATTTCACAAGCGGCAGATCCGAAATCCGCCGCCCAGTCTGTTGTTGCAGAAATTGAAACAGCGCTTAATCGATAACGCCGGTGACTGCAAAGCCACACTGTTCGGCAACTTTCCGATAAGACGCTGAAAACCCGCTCAGGGATGCTGTATAAAACACGCCTTGCGGGCCGACGATGTCGATAATTCCATTGTATTGCATCGCCTGGAGAACACGCTGGTTGTCTTCAAAGGGGAAGCTGGTTTCTGCAAATGCAAATCCGTCTTCGTCAAACCCGGAAAAGACCGATGCCTGCGCGCTGTCTCCATCGTCAAATACGAAGTTCACCGTCTGATCATTCTGCAAGACTGTCGCATATCCACGAATGGCGCGCTCTGTGACCTGAACACCTGGGAAAACATCCGGTGGCAGAGCGTTTCCATTGGAAATTGAAAACCCGACAGTCGGATCGCCGTCACCACCGGTCCACATGCTGCAGGTGACACGCAGATCTTCCCCGGTGTCGACAGTTTCGATCTGAACACTCCAGTCCTTGTATGAAAAATACTGTTCTGCTGCCTGCGTGGCCGTTGCTGTTGCTATCAGGGCAGACGCAGCCACAACAATCATCGAAAAATTCATTTATCGTCCTCAAACAAAACTGGAAGTAACTGTTATGGCGGAGAGAAACACCGTGTGTTCTCAGCAACGTTTCAATGCCAAAGACAGAATTGTGTGTTGGCCTACACCAATGCAATAAACGCGTCGCAATATCAAACTTCTAAAAAGGGAACAGGTGGCATGATTGCTTACGTTACTGTCGGCGCCGACGACATTGTGCGCCCGAAACGATTTTATTCTGCGTTCCTGCCAGCCCTTGATTACGAGCTGGAGGTGAGTTCTGAGGGCTTAAGCTACACGCTGCCCGAACAACCGGGGCAATCTGCTGCTCTGCCGGATTTTTACGTCAAACCACCTTTCGATGGCCGCCCGGCCTCAGCCGGGAACGGCACGATGATCGCATTTGAGGTTACCAATCAAAAGCAGGTTCGCGACCTTCACGCCGCCGCGCTTGCGGCGGGTGGATTTGACGAGGGCCAGCCGGGCTTCCGCGACTCGTATGGACCTCGTTTTTATGTCGGCTACCTTCGCGACCCTCAAGGCAACAAGATCGCACTGTTCTCCAGCAATCCGAACGAACCCGGACGAGACGGATAATGCAGGCGACAAATGCGCTGCGTTTGCATGTGCACATCCTGATTGACGGTGATCAACAGCCAGTCGCCATCGAGCAAGATTACAAGACGTCAGGCCGCCTTATTATCATCTGCGTCAGCTGAACGGAGGACCATTCCAAACAGGTCTCTCGGGTCATCGGGATCAGCAAGTAAATCCAGATTTTCGAAGTGTCCTGTTTTCGGCAGCAAATCATGGATATATCGCAGCGCTGCAAAATCCTCGATTGCGAAACCGACACTGTCGAACAGGGTATTCTGTGTTTCGGATATCCGCCCGGGCGCTTTACCAGCATAGACCTGCCAGAGTTCCGTCACCGGATGATCCCGGTCAAGCTGCTGGAATTCCCCCTCGATATGGGTTTGATCGGGAAACTCGACAAAAATATCCGAGCGCAGCAGAATGTCCTTGTGCAGTTCGGTCTTGCCCGGACAATCGCCGCCGACCGCATTGATGTGAACCCCTAATCCGATCATGTTGTCGGTCAGGATTGTCGCATTTTTCTTGTCAGCGGTGGCCGTCGTGATGATTTGCGCACCTTCAATGGCATCTTCCGGTGTCTTGCAGATCGTCACGTTCAGACCCGAATTGCTCAGGTTTCGAGCAAGGCGGATGCTGGCGGCAGGTTCAATGTCATAAGCGCGAATTTCGGTGATGCCGACCATGTCCTTGAACGCAAGACATTGGAAATCAGACTGTGCGCCGTTGCCGATGACAGCCATCGTCTTTGCGCCCTTCGGTGCCAGGTATTTGGCAGCCAGCGCAGAATTTGCCGCGGTCCTGAGCGCTGTCAGGATCGTCATTTCCGTGAAGAGAAGCGGATAGCCGGTCGTCAGATCCGACAAGACACCAAAACCTGTCACTGTCTGCAAGCCATCGCGGGTATTGCCCGGGTGACCGTTGACATACTTGAAACCGAACATCTCGCCATCGCTCGTCGGCATCAATTCAATGACACCTTGCGGGGCATGCGCCGGAATACGGGGCTTCTTGTCGAAACTTTCCCAGCGCAGAAAATCTTCTCTGATGTAGTCCGCGATGCCCCGCATGACGGTTTGTGCACCGACCGAGCGCACATTGCGCATCATGTTTTCGACACTGACAAAGGAGACATAGGCCTTGTCGGACGGTGCAACGTTGATTGTGAATTTTGTCATTTGCAGATCCTCTAGAAGCTTCTTGTTGGACGGTCGAAAACCCGGCGTCCAAACAGACTGCCGGCGAGATCAACCATCAGACGGGCGGTTTTTCCGCGTTCATCAAGGAAAGGGTTCAGTTCAACGAGATCGAGCGAGCTCACCAGGCCGCTGTCATGCAGCATTTCCATGACGAGATGAGCTTCGCGAAACGATGTGCCGCCCGGAACGGTGGTTCCAACGGCAGGCGCAATGTCGGGGTCCAGAAAATCGACATCCAGACTGACATGCAGAAGACCGTTTTCAGCACGCACACGTTCCAGAAACGGTTTCAGCGAAGCGGATATGCCGGATTCGTCGATCCTGCGCATATCGCTGACACCAACACCATGGCTCAAAAGCAGGTCACGCTCCGGTGTGTCGATAGACCGAACGCCGAGAATTTCAACATTTTCCGGCCTTACCTTGTGCTTCAGGGATGCCCCAAGAAGGTCATCAAACCCAGGTAGGCCGCAGAGAAATGCGAGCGGCGTCCCGTGAAGATTGCCGCTGGCAGTGCTGTCGAACGTGTGAAAATCGGAATGCGCGTCCAGCCAAAGCAGAAAAAGCGGTCGGCCTTTTGCGGCAGCGGCCTTTGCCTGACCGGACACGGTGCCCGCCGCAATCGAATGATCACCACCCAGATAGATTGGAAAGGCGTCGCCTTGGCCTAATCTGGACGACTTTTCGTGAAGCGCCCGGGTCCAACCGACATAAGCCTCATAGTTCTTGATCGTCTCATTGGGAGCTTCGAGAGTGCCAACCGGTTCACGAAGCACATTGCCTTCGTCGGTCACGCGGTGGCCCAGCGCTTCAAGAGTATCGGCCAGACCAGCGGTCCGATAGGCATCCGGCCCCATAACACAGCCCCTGCGGCCTGCGCCATCGTCTACCGGAGCTCCAACCAGCACGATCTCTTTTTGGTCCACGTTCACACAAATCTCCGCAATGACTACATTTGCCAAAGTGTGCTAATTCGTCGCGGTAGAGTAAATCCGGAGACTTGATCAAAATAGCCGTTAGATTTATCATTTTGGTAAGCACTACTGATCGAAATGGAATCATGGATGATCTTGATGTTCGTTTAATCTCGTTTCTGCGCCATGATGGCCGCAAGTCCGTGTCCGATTTGGCAACTGATCTCAAGGTGTCGCGGGCCACCGTTCGTGCCCGCATGGAAAAACTCATCGAAAGCGGCGAGATCTTGGGCTTTACAGCTGTCTTGCGCGATGACTGGCGCGATCTTCCGATCCGGGCCATTACCCTCGTCCATATTGCCGGTCAAAACACTGACCCGGTGACGAAAATGCTCAGCGCCATGACAGAGGTACGCGCAATTCATACCACCAACGGCAAATGGGACCTGGTTCTGGAGATCGCGACACGGGATCTGGGTGCTTTTGACGACGCTCTCAATCGCATCCGCCTGATCGATGGAATCGCCGGAACAGAAACCAACATTCTTCTGACAACCCGAAAGGGACCTGCGATCTCGCCAAATGCGTTTGAAACCCTCCTTGGTTAGAAAAGCAGACTATCGGCTCGCAAACCGGGTCGCAGGTGTCGATATCAGGCGCTAAGGTCATTGCACGATAGAACAGACGGGTTTTCTCCTATGACCAAAGTGATCGACCTAGATAGTCTGACGACCACACCACAGCCTCTGGCAGTTGGTGAAGAGGCGGCTGAAAACTATGCGGTTGTCCGCCAGACCTTGAAACGCATTACCGAAGATTGGCGGGAGCAGCCATCTCTGGATCAACTGGCCAAAGAGGTCCGGCTGCAACCAATCCAGCTGCAAAGGGTCTTTTCGCGTTGGGCAGGCCTGACGCCAAAACAATTTCTACAGGCCATCACGCTGGACCATGCGAAGGCGCTGTTGCGCGATTCCGCCAGCGTTCTGGATGCGTCTTACGAGGTCGGTCTGTCCGGATCGTCCCGGTTGCATGATCTGTTTGTCACCCACGAGGCGATGACCCCTGGCGACTACCGCAGTCGGGGTGCCGGGTTGAGCATCATCTATGGTTTTCATCCCTCTCCGTTTGGCCAGGTTCTGGTCATGGCGACAGACAAGGGTCTTGCCGGCCTCGGGTTTTCTGACCCAGGAGAAGAAGCCAGCGCTTTGAAAGACATGTGCGACCGCTGGCCTGCCGCCAATTTCGTGCATGATCAGGAGGCTACGGCATCCTATGCAGGCCGCGTTTTTGATCCGGACAAGTGGCAGAAAGACCAGCCGCTGAACATTGTCATGATCGGGACGGATTTCGAAATTCGGGTCTGGCAGACACTGCTCAAGATTCCGATGGGCAAGGCGACCACCTATTCTGACATTGCCTCCAGCATCGGCAGCCCAAAAGCCTCACGCGCAGTTGGCTCAGCCGTTGGACGCAATCCGCTGTCGTTTGTGGTTCCCTGCCACCGCGTTCTTGCCAAGGACGGCAAGCTTGGCGGTTATCACTGGGGCCTGACCCGCAAGCGCGCCATCCTTGGATGGGAAAGCGGTCTCTCGGGTCCGGTTCTGGAATGCGCCTGATTGGCTAACCTCGGGTCAGGGCTTATTGAACGGGGCCTTCGGGCATCGGAAAGTTGCCGGTGATGTCCCATCCCAGGGACGTGATCCGTTCGGCAGCCATTTTTGTAAGGTCGCCAGTGATCAGAAAATCCACGCCTGTTGGCGGGAAGGGCAACTGGTCGATTTCTTCCTGCATAACGGAGAATTTCTGGGCCGTGGCCTCCGTCCAGGCGACCATATCCAGTGGCAGGACAATGGCTGCTGATCCATCCCGGCGAATGGCAACCAGAGTGTCTGCGACCAACCGAATTTGCCCAAGTCCCGAAACGTTCGTGTTGTAGTTTTCCAGCAGAACCAGTTGGCGCAAATGATAGTAGGCCGCTTCACGACTGTCTGCCGTAGCTATTTTTTCCGCAATCAGTTCCAACCCGCCAACGGACGGCATGGCTTGCAGCCGATAGGCAATCACCGCCTTTTCGGACGGTGTAAAAAACGTATTGCCGGAGATTTGCGAAATCGTTGTTTCTGAAATCAGAGCCTTGCGAAGCGCTGCAAGGGTCCGCTCCTGCAATTCTGCAGGCGAGCTGTCGATGATAACCGTCCGGAAATTGTCCGCTGTGCGCGTGGCATTGACAATCATGCCGCCAGGAATGAGCGCAGTGATTGCGGATACGGTCCAGTTTCCGGCTGTTGTCACACCTGCTGTTTCATCCAGTTTCTCCGACAAGGCATTGTCGAACGTGTAAGGATCAACACCCAACTGCACAGCCAGCTCCCGGCGGGCCCGCGCCTGTCCGGTAATCGATGCGGCAATTTCGCCAGCCGATCCGCCTTTTCCCGTCACAACGGCTTCAACGCCTTTAGACAGGCGGCCAAACATGCGTCCAACACCCGAGACCGTGTTTTTGGCCGTTCCGGATGGGTCGGTAATGGCGCTTTCGACGAATTTTGCCGGTTTTTTCGCCGCTTCCGTCAGGCCATCAACAAAGCTGGCGTCGTTCTTCAGGTTCGACAAGGCCACAAACGCCCTGATTTCTGCCAAGCGATGCTGCAGCAGACCATCGCCTTCGATTTGCTCAACGCCCTGATCGCCTTGCAGCTCATAATTCCGCATAAGGCCGTTGCTGCGCACAGGCGACAACACGGCATATCCCGGCCCGTTTTCCTTTCCGTCAAGAAGTGAGGACGGGTCTTGTTCAGGCGGCGTCTCGTATTGATCGGACAGCCCGTAGGCGGAGCCGCTTAGCAAACCCGCTCCGACAATGAGAACCGAGAGTTGCTTTGAAACTGGTCCGATGAATCTCATGGAAACGAGACCTTCCGTTCGTGTTGAACGCAGGCATGGCCTACTCCGGAGCCATTCCGTTCCGGGCCAGTGCTTCGCCTGCGAGGTAGAGCGATCCGCAAATCAGAATACGCGGTGGTTCGCCATCATTTGCACTACAGGCTGCCACATCTGCCAAGGCCGCGTCCAGTGACGGGAACGGCGTCGCATCAAGACCGGCACAGCGAGCAAGGTCTGCAAGATCTTCTGGCGTTCGTGCAGTCATTGTTGACGAGATCGGCACCGTTCCGACATGGCGAACAAGACCATGAAAGGGTCGAAAGAAGCCGACGGGATCTTTTGTCGTCAGCATTCCGGAGACCAGATAAAGCGGCCTTGGACTGCGTTCTTCCTGTTCGCCCATGAATTGCGAGACCGACAGACCGGCACCCGGATTGTGTCCACCGTCGAGCCAGACCTCAGCGCCTTCCGGACACAGCTCCAGAAGGGGGCCATGGGATATGGGTTGCAGGCGCCCCGGCCAGTTGACTGATTTCAGGCCTTTTTCAATAGAGTCCGGATTTGGCAGAAGACCGGCCGCCTTCAAGGTCCCAATTGCAAGACCGGCATTTTCGAACTGATGTTCACCGCCCAGGACGGGTGCCGGCAGATCCAGAAGCTCTTCGTCATCCTGATAGATCAGACGACCCTGGTCACACAGAGCCACAAAATCCTGACCAAAGACCGTTAGCGGCGCGCGGTTGCGACCTGCCTGTCGGCCAATGACCCGCAAAACATCATCTTCCTGCTCGGCCGAGACAACCGGAACACCGGGTTTGATGATCCCGGCTTTTTCCGCCGCAATCACCGCCAAATCATCGCCCAGGAATTTTTCATGATCCATCGAGACGGGCGTGATCACAGTGGCCAGAGGATTGTCGACAACATTGGTGGCATCAAGACGCCCGCCAAGACCGACTTCCAGAAGCACAATGTCCGCCGGGTTTTCTACAAACAACAGGAAAGCTGCCGCGGTGGTGATCTCGAAAAACGTTATCTCTTCGCCGCCATTGGCCTCTTCGCAGCGATTCAGGGCATCGAATAGCTGCGGGTCGGAGGCAAAGTTACCTTCTGTCCCAAGTCGAATGCGCTCATTGAAAGAAACCAGATGCGGTGACGTGTAGACATGGCACCGTTTGCCCGACGCTTCCAGGATCGCCCGCATTGTCGCGGTTACCGACCCCTTGCCGTTTGTCCCGGCGATATGAATGACCGGCGGCAGTTTTTTTTCAGGCGACCCGAGCGCGGCCAGCAAGCGATGCATGCGCCCAAGAGACAGGTCTATCTCCTTGGGGTGCAGTGCCAGCAAACGATCCAGGATTTGAGCAATTTGATCCAAGGCGCCCTCCGAAGGGTCCTTCATGTTCCCTCAGCGTTGTTACGCCTTTAGGACATAGCCGTGTTGGAAACAAGCAAACAGCGCGGAAATGACCAGCCGTGGCACATATGCGACATCGGCCAGTCATCAATTCAAGGTCAGGTGACGGCTTCTTCTTGCGCAGGCGCAGCATCTGCTTCACCAGCAGCATCCGTTGCCTTTTTTGGCGCTTCAAGAGCGATTTGCGGCAATTGAACATCCCGTTTCATCAAGATGCTGGCCACCTTGTAGATGGTGTTCTTCATTTCCGGGCGCGGTACAACCATGTCGACCATGCCATGTTCCAGCAGATACTCGGCTGTCTGGAAATCATCCGGCAGTTTTTCACGCACCGTCTGCTCAATGACCCGGCGACCGGCAAAACCGATTGTCGCTCCAGGTTCCGCAATATGGACATCTCCCAACATCGCGTAGGATGCCGAAATACCGCCCGTCGTCGGGTCCGTCAGCACCACTATGTAAGGCAGGCCAGCGTCACGCAGCATCTGAACACCGACTGTCGTGCGCGGCATCTGCATCAGCGACAGGATGCCCTCCTGCATACGTGCACCACCGGAGGCAACGAACATCACAAACGGTGTCTTGTCTTCAACCGCTTTCATCATACCTTCGAGAATGGCTTCACCGACAGCCATGCCCAAAGACCCGCCAACAAAGGCAAAATCCTGAACACCAACGGTGAAATCCATTCCGTTGACTTTACCCTGAGCGATATGAATGGCTTCATCTTCGCCGGTCTTCGCCCGGGCATCTTTCAAACGGTCGGTATACCGTTTGCTGTCGCGGAACTTCAGCGGATCCGCCTGAACAGCAGGTGTTTCCAGCCGCTGGTAGTTGCCGTCATCAAAAAAGGATTCAAGGCGGCGGCGCGCCGGCATCCGCATGTGATAGCCGGAATTCGGAACCACCCAGAGATTGGCCTCAAGATCGCGGTGAAACACCATTTCGCCGGTTTCAGGGCACTTGATCCAAAGGTTTTCCGGGACTTCACGCTTTTTCCAAAGATCGCGGATCTTCGGGCGCACAATTGAGTTGATCCAGTTCACGTCGAACGCGTCCGTTTACTCGAGTTATATATCAGCGGAGATATAGGTATCCGCCGGAATTCGTTCAAATTAAGTTACTGCTGCTCAGGCAACCCGTGCACGGGCACATCCGGACGCCAAATTCGACACAACATCCGCAACAGCCTGAACAGTTTTGTCAGTTGCCTTGCCATCACCATCAAGGCTGTCCTTGATCGCGTTGACCAAAACCGAGCCGACGACAACACCATCGGCATCCTTGCCGATTGTTGCTGCATGTTCTGCAGTTTTAACGCCAAAACCGACTGCAACCGGCAGATCCGTATGACCCTTGATCCGGTTGACGGCATCGGTCACGCGGCCTGTATCTGCAATGTCTGCACCGGTGATACCCGTCACCGAAACGTAATAAACGAAACCGGACGTATTGGCCAGAACAGCGGGAAGGCGTTTGTCATCCGTCGTTGGAGTTGCAAGGCGAATAAAATTCAAACCCGCTTCAAGAGCCGGGATGCACAATTCATCGTCAGCTTCCGCCGGAATATCAACGATAATGAAGCCATCGACGCCCGCATCCCTGGCGACATTCACGAATGTCTTCGGATCGCGGATGTAGATCGGGTTGTAATACCCCATCAGGATGATCGGTGTGTCGTAGTCCTGCTTGCGGAACGCGCGAACCATGTCCAGCGTCTTGTCCATGGTCTGCCCGCTGGCCAGAGCACGCTGGTTGGCCAGCTGGATCGGAATTCCTTCCGCCATCGGATCAGAAAACGGCATGCCGATTTCAATCACATCAGCGCCAGCAGCGGGAAGAGCATTCAAAATGGCTTGAGAGGTTTTCAGATCCGGATCACCAGCCGTGACAAATGTAACCAGAGCCGGACGCCCGGCATCAGCACAGGCTTTAAAACGGCGATCAATACGCGTTTCCGTCATTCAGCAATACCCCTTCTGCCTCTCGGCAGACATTCCATTTCACTTGAACACCAAGCGATGTAGGGGAGCAGACGAGGTTATGTCAATCAAAGAACGTCCCATTTGGACCTGAATGGTGTCATCAGACAGCGGCTGCGACCTTATCAGCGAGATTTGTCTTCTTTTCGCCAACATGGCTGGCATGATCATTTGCCATCTGGAAAAATGCACTGTGTGCGCTTATATTGAGGTCGAACCACACAAAATCAAGGAGCCGCAAATGGCCCATTCCCTGTTCGAGCCAACGCCAGAGCCGATCCATGAAAAGATCTGGCGGCGCATGAAAGACATGAGCGCGACCGACGGTCAGCATGATGAAATATCGGCGCGTTCTTTAGACGCCCTGGATGCCCGCGGCCGCCAACAGTATCTGCAGGCTGTTCTGACAACAAAGCCAATTGCAAAATAAAAGCCGCGCTCCTTCCGGTGTGCGGCTTCTGAAGCATTCGAATGTGATTGATCCTGTTAGAGATCAAATCCCAGCATCTCGCCAACGGCGAACACATCCTTGTCGCCGCGACCGCACAGGTTCATGACGATGATCTGGTCCTTGTCCATCTGCGGCGCCATTTTGGCCACATGGGCCAGCGCATGGGATGGCTCAAGAGCCGGAATGATGCCTTCTACACGGGTCAGCATCTGGAAAGCATCCAGAGCTTCGGTATCCATGATCGGTACATATTCAACGCGGCCAATCTCTTTCAGCCAGGAATGCTCCGGACCGATGCCCGGATAATCGAGACCGGCTGAAATCGAATGACCTTCGAGGATCTGACCGTCGTCATCCTGCAGAAGATATGTCCGGTTGCCATGAAGAACCCCCGGTTTGCCTGCTGTCAGCGAGGCGCAGTGCTCTTCACCGGTCAAGCCGCGACCGCCCGCTTCAACACCAATGATTTTGACGTCCTTGTCATCCAGGAACGGATGGAACAGTCCGATGGCGTTTGATCCCCCGCCAACGGCTGCGACCAGAGCATCGGGAAGACGTCCTTCTGCCGCCATCATCTGTTCGCGCAGTTCCTTGCCGATCACCGACTGAAAATCGCGTACCATTTCCGGATACGGATGCGGGCCAGCGGCCGTACCGATCAGGTAATAGGTATCATCGACATTGGTCACCCAGTCGCGAAGCGCTTCGTTCATCGCATCTTTCAGCGTGCCCGCGCCAGCTGTCACCGGAACGATTTCCGCGCCCAGAAGCTTCATGCGGAAGACGTTCGGCTTCTGACGTTCAACGTCCGTTGCGCCCATGTAGACCACGCAAGGAAGCCCAAAACGTGCGCAAACAGTCGCCGTTGCAACGCCGTGCTGCCCAGCGCCGGTTTCCGCGATGATACGCGTCTTGCCCATGCGTTTGGCGAGCAGGATCTGACCAAGGCAATTGTTGATCTTGTGCGATCCCGTGTGGTTCAGCTCATCACGCTTGAAATAGATCTTGGCACCACCGAGTTCCTCGGTCAGACGCTCGGCGAAATAGAGCGGCGACGGGCGACCGGTATAATGCGTGTTGAGATCTTCGATTTCGGCATGGAACGCCGGATCGTTCTTGGCAGCCTTGTATTCCTGCTCCAGATCCAGGATCAGCGGCATCAGGGTTTCGGCCACATAACGACCGCCAAAGATACCAAAATGTCCGCGATCGTCCGGGCCGGTCCGGATGCTGTTCGCCATATCGTTCACGCGTATACTCCTTACACCGGTTCGCTATCCGGGAAATCAGGCGCTTTTGGCCGCTGCCATGAAAGCGCGAATTCGATCACTGTCCTTGACGCCCTTGTCCCGTTCAACACCGGAGGACACGTCAACGGCTCTGGCACCGCTCATGCGGATCGCCTCAGCCACATTGTCCGGATCCAGTCCGCCTGAAAGCATGAAGGGCTTCTTCATCTCGAGGTCTTTCAAAAGCGTCCAGTCAAAGGAAATGCCATTTCCGCCTGGCAGGTCGGCACCTTCCGGCGCTTTTGTGTCAAACAGGATCCAGTCAGCTACTATAGAGTAGTAAAGCGCCTGTTCCAGATCGGACTTGTCAGAAACCGACACCACTTTCATCAGCTTGGTGCCGTGCATCACCTTGGTTGCTGCACAGGCCTCAGGGGCTTCCGAGCCATGAAACTGAAAGATATCCGGCCCGACAAGCTCCTTGATCCGGGACAATCCATCCAGATCCATGTTGACGGTCACCGCGACGATTTCCGCCTTGCCGCGCGCCATATCCGCAAGTTTGCAGGCCTGGCTCAGGCTGACATGACGTGGGCTTTTGGGAAAAAACATCAGCCCTACCATATCCGCCCCCGCATCAAGCGCGGCTTCCATGGTCTCCTCGGTGCTCAGACCGCAGATTTTGACTTTTATATCAGACATGGTTTCGAGGTATCGCCGGTGAAGACAGGTTTGTCAAAGCTGAAAAAGACAGGGCAATATCAAAACCATTGTTCCACATCCCGGACGACGAACAGAAGATCCCCGATCGGAGAGCCACAAACACCGATTTACAGGGAATCAGAACAGCGATAACCGTGGCTCACCGATCCCGGTGAGCCTCTGAACTTCTTCCTTGTTGCGACGCCCGCGCAACAAGGATTTCCTACGTTACATTAAACGCGGCAATCGCGGCCATGTTGACGATGTCGCTGTCCTTGGCACCGAGTGGAACGATCTGGATCGGTTTGTCGAAACCAACGAGAAGCGGGCCGATGACGGTGGCACCGCCAAGTTCCTGCAACATTTTTGTCGAGATGGACGCGGAGTGGAATGCTGGCATGACCAGAACATTGGCCGGACCTGACAGGCGGCAGAACGGGTAGGCGGCCATGCGGTCCATATCGAGGGCGACGTCAGCGGCCATCTCGCCATCATATTCAAAGTCCACCCGGCGACGATCCAGAATGCGGACGGCTTCCTGAACCTTTTCAGAGCGCTCGCCGCGCGGGTGACCGAATGTGGAATAGGCCAGCATGGCAACTTTTGGCTCATAGCCGAGCTTGCGGGCAACATGGGCTGCTTCTTCGGCAATATCGGCCAGTTCCTCCGATGTCGGCATGTCGATCACCGCAGTATCGGCAATCAGAACCGTGCGGCCTCTGGCCAATGCCAGCGACACACCAATGACCCGATGGCCGGGCTTCGGATCAATGGTCGCTTTCACAGTGTCGAGCGCAACCGAATAGTTCCGGGTCAAACCTGTGACCATGGCATCCGCATCACCGCGCGCCACCATGATTGCACCCCAATAGTTCCGGTCATTGTTGACCATGCGCTGGCAGTCACGCAGCAGGTAACCCTTGCGCTGCAGGCGGCCATAAAGGTACTGCGCGTAATCGGCGTTGCGATCCGACAAACGGGCGTTCTGGATCGATATGCCCGGGCGGTTGATATCAATGCCAGCCTGTTCAGACATGGTTTTGATCTCGTCTTCCCGGCCGATCAGGATCGCTTCACCCAGCCCCTGAGAGACAAAACTTGTCGCTGCGCGGATGACCGGTTCTTCCTCACCTTCGGCAAAGACAACCCGTTTCGGCTGCTGGCGAACCTTTGAGAAGATGCGCTGCAGAGTTCCGGCGACCGGATCGCGCCGCGCCGACAGCTGGTGCTTGTAAGCCTCCATATCGACAATCGGGCGCTGGGCGACACCGGAATCCATCGCGGCCTGGGCCACAGCTGGCGGAATGGTATGGATCAGGCGCGGATCAAATGGCACCGGAATGATGTATTCCGGGCCAAATTTCGGCCGGTTGCCGCGGTAAGCTGCAGCGACTTCATCCGGCACTTCCTCGCGCGCCAGTTCCGCAAGCGCATTGGCGCAGGCGACTTTCATCTCGTCATTGATGGTGGTGGCATGCACATCCAGCGCACCCCGGAAAATATAAGGAAATCCAAGGACGTTGTTGACCTGGTTGGGATAATCCGACCGGCCTGTTGCCACAATGGCATCATCACGCACTTCAGCAGCCTCTTCAGGCGTAATCTCCGGATCCGGGTTGGCCATTGCAAAGATAATCGGGTTTGGTGCCATGACACGAAGCATGTCCGGGGTCAGTGCGCCCTTTGCGGACACACCGAAAAAGACGTCTGCACCCTTCATCGCATCATACAGCGAGCGGGCTTTTGTCTCGACCGCATGTCCTGATTTCCACTGGTTCATGCCTTCTGTGCGACCCTTGTAGATCACGCCCTTGGTGTCGCAGAGCAGAACATTTTGATGCGGAATTCCCATCGCCTTGACCAGCTCGATACAGGCGATGCCTGCAGCGCCCGCGCCGTTACAGACAACCTTGGTGTCTTTCATGTCGCGGCCTGTCAGATGCAATGCATTGATCAAACCGGCTGCTGCAATGATCGCCGTTCCGTGCTGATCATCGTGGAAGACCGGAATGTCCATCAACTCGCGCAGACGCTGCTCAATGATGAAACAGTCCGGCGCCTTGATGTCTTCCAGGTTGATGCCGCCAAAAGACGGCCCCATGTAGCGAACCGAATTGATGAATTCGTCGACATCCTGTGTGTCGATTTCCAGATCGATGGAATCCACATCGGCAAAGCGCTTGAACAGAACCGATTTGCCTTCCATCACCGGTTTCGACGCCAACGCCCCCAAATTCCCGAGGCCCAGAATGGCAGAACCGTTGGAGATCACCGCAACCAGATTGCCCTTGGTCGTATAGTCATACGCCTTGCTTGGATCTTCCGCGATTGCCCGCACCGGCACCGCCACGCCCGGCGAATAGGCAAGCGACAAGTCTCGCTGTGTCGCCATCGGTTTTGTCGGGGTAATTTCCAATTTGCCCGGTCTGCCTTCCTGGTGGAATTGCAGAGCTTCCTGATCCGTAAAACTGACACTGGTCTTGGATGAAGGCTTTTTCGCGGACATGATCTGGGCGTTCCCTTGTTTTCGGCGCTTTATGCGACAGAACTGACAACCTTATCTGCTGATATTTGAAGCCTCAAGGCGCAACACCTTATCTATTTGGGCAACTTTCCCAAAAGCCCGCCGGGTCACGTCGCAGCCGGTCCGCCATCGAAAGGTGTTTATTCTTGGCGAAATCACCCAACTTGTGCGCTTTCCAGAGCTTCCCCTTGAATGCTGGTTGATTTAACTATCGTGCATGACACAGACGAGCGCGCAAAAACCGGCCACGGCGGACAGCAAAGTCACGCCCATGATGGCCCAGTTCATCGAGATCAAGACGGCCAATCCGGACAGTCTGCTGTTTTACCGGATGGGCGATTTTTACGAGCTGTTTTTTGACGACGCGGAAGTTGCTGCCCGGGCGCTGGGCATCACCCTGACAAAACGCGGAAAACATCAGGGCGAAGACATCCCGATGTGCGGCGTACCAGTCCATGCGGCCGATGATTATCTGCAAAAGCTGATCTCTCTTGGCCACCGGGTGTCTGTCTGCGAACAGATGGAAAACCCGGCCGAGGCCAAAAAACGCGGCGCAAAGTCTGTCGTGCGCCGGGACGTGGTGCGCCTGGTGACACCAGGCACCTTGACGGAAGAACGTTTGCTGGATGCCGGAGCCAACAACTATCTGATGGCCCTCACACGGCTGAAGGGTGGATCTCTTGCAGGCGATGCGATTTACGGTCTTGCCTGGATCGACATGTCGACGGGATCATTCCAGCTGTCCGAGACAGATCATCAGCGACTGGCAGCAGATCTGGCACAAGTCAGCCCGCAGGAATTGATCCTCGCCGACAATCTGCTTCAGGAGACCGATCTGCGCTTGCTTGCCGAGCAGGCAGGCGGCGCACTTTCTCCCGTGCCTCGGGCCTTTTTCGACAGTTCAACGGCTGCGGACCGCCTGGCGCATTATTTTGGCGTGAAGACACTCGACGGGTTTGGAACCTTCAGCCGCGCGGAACTGTCCGCTGCTGCCGGAATACTGTCTTATATCGAAAAAACCCAGCTCGGTGAACGACCGCCGCTGGATCCGCCGGTTCGCGAAGCCGGTGCCGGGCGCATGCTGATTGATCCGGCAACCCGCGCAAATCTGGAACTATCCCGCACTCTGTCAGGTGAAAAACAGGGCTCGCTGCTGTCGACAATCGACAGGACAGTTACCGGGGCAGGATCCCGGTTGCTGGCAAGCCGATTGGCTGGTCCCTTGATCTCTGTCGATGCAATCCAGCGACGTCATGATGCCGTGGGGTTTTTCCTCGACAACGAAATGATGCGGGAGGGCCTGCGCCAGACCTTGAAAGGCGCGCCGGATATGGCCCGTGCCCTATCACGGATTGCGCTCAATCGCGGCGGACCGCGCGATATTCTGGCAATCTCTCAAGGCCTTGCTGCTGCGAGGGGTGTTCTCGATCAGACAGCTTCCACCTCTGGCACTACTCCTGCTGAAATCGTTGCCGCACGCGCAAGCCTGGAACAGGCCCCGCATGATCTGGGCGCGGAACTGGTTTCCGGAATCAAGGAAGAGCCGCCGCTTTTGAAGCGTGACGGCAATTTTGTGGCCACTGGTTACAACACCGATCTGGATGAACTCCGGGCACTGCGCGACGAAAGCCGCAAGGTGATTGCCAAACTTCAGGCCGACTATGCCGAGGAACTCGGCCTTCGGTCCCTGAAAATCAAACACAACAACGTGCTTGGCTGGTTCATCGAAGCGCCAACGGCGCAATCAGACAAGATGGTCGCTGATCCGGGTCGCTTCATTCACCGGCAATCCATGGCCGGTGCCATGCGCTTCACCACCACGGAACTTGCAGATCTGGAATCCAAGATCGCCAGTGCAGGTGAACGCTCCCTTGCCATTGAGCTGGAAATCTTCGACCGGTTGGCACAGGCAATCATTGATGCCGGTGATGCCATCAAGGCCGCCGCGCAAGGCCTCAGCATTCTTGATGTGTCTGCAGCCCTTGCCAAACTGGCGCAGGAAGAAAGCTATGCCCGGCCCGTCGTCGATGACAGCCACGCTTTTGACATCAAGGGCGGACGGCACCCGGTCGTCGAACTGGCGCTCAAGAAAACCGGCGGTGACAGTTTTGTTGCCAATGACGCCAATCTCGGGCCGGAAGCAAATGAAGACATCGGTCATATCTGGCTGATTACGGGTCCTAACATGGCCGGTAAATCGACCTTTTTGCGCCAGAACGCACTGATTGCCGTGCTTGCCCAAATGGGATCGTTCGTTCCGGCCGCATCAGCCCATATCGGTATTGTCGACCGATTGTTTTCGCGTGTTGGAGCTGCAGATGATCTGGCGCGCGGACGCTCTACCTTCATGGTGGAGATGGTCGAAACCGCTGCCATTCTCAATCAGGCTGGCGACCGGTCCCTTGTCATCCTTGATGAGATTGGCCGGGGCACGGCAACCTTTGACGGCCTGTCGATTGCCTGGGCAACAATTGAACATCTGCATGAAAACAACAGGTCCCGCGCCCTGTTTGCAACGCATTACCACGAATTGACGGCCCTATCGGCCAAACTGGGCCGGCTCTCCAATGCCACCGTGTCGGTCAAGGAATGGAAAGGCGACGTTATTTTCCTGCACGAAATCGTGCCGGGTGCTGCCGACCGCTCCTACGGTATTCAGGTCGCCAAACTTGCCGGATTGCCATCGGTCGTTGTCGAGCGCTCCAAACAGGTGCTCAGCCAGCTGGAAGAACAAGACCGCAGGTCGCCAACTGAAAGCATGATTGACGAGTTGCCGTTGTTTGCAACCCTGGCACCTACACCCGTTCCAGGAACAGGTTCAACAGGGCCAGATCCCGTTTTAAGTGCCCTAGACGAGATCAATCCGGATGATCTGACACCCAAAGAGGCGCTCGAAGCCCTCTACCGGCTCAAGACATTGCAATCCATCGAGTGAATTACAGAGCCGGTTCTTAATACTTGCCATTGCGATTTCTGAATTTGAAGTCCGTTATGTGGGTGACCACAAGAAAAAAGCGCTCTAGAGTAGAGGTCTTGCTGAGTTCTCGCCTTACCGGTTTTTCAATGAACATTTTCTCCCGGCTTCCCCGTCAGGGCGTGCTGATCTTTTTTCTGCTGCTGACCAACAGCATCTGTGGCGCAGCCATAATTCCAATGATGAGCTTTTTCATAGTTGAGGGCCTGGGGGTCGAGCCTTGGAAAATCGGGATTTACACAGGCGCTGTTTTGACACTGACATTGCTCACAAACCGCTGGGCAGGCGAGCGTATCGATCATGGGTTTCCGGTTCGAAAACTGCTTCTGATTTCAATTTCCGCATATATTGCAGGCACTTCATTCCTAACACAAACTGACAGCTTTTTAACACTGGTCGCGATCTTTGCGCCGCTCATGAGCCTTTCAAACATGGGATCGGGGACGATTTTTACGTTTGGCCGTCTTTATGCTCAAAGAACCGATCTGGACATTGCCCGCGTCAATTCCTGGCTGCGCATGGCGATTTCGCTGGCGTGGATGGTCGGGCCGGCCTTGTCGTTCATCTTGGTCGCAGAATTCGGATTTAAGGTCGCCTTTATTTGCGCAGCCGCATTGGGTTTTTTAAATCTCCTTCTCTGGCACATCGTTGTGCCGCGCGATTTCAAGGCCATTGCAAAGGAAAAAAAGCCAACTGACGCCGATCCGATCAACTGGGGTCTGGTAATCGCGGCAATCATTTGCCTTGGATTTGCCATCACAAACATCCTGTTTGTGTATGCAATGCCGCTTTTTTTCGTGAAGGAAACAGGCCTACCGGGGTCAACGCCGGGCATTTCGCTCACTGTTAAATGTCTGACGGAAATTTTCATGATTTTCGCAGCAGTCCGTCTTGCTGAAAAAATTGGTGTGAGAACTGTCCTGCTGCTGGCCGCACTCCTTGGCGCAATCAGCATGATCCTGTTTTCGCAAGTGACAAGCCTCTGGCATGTCGTGACAATTTCGGTCCTGGAAGGAACATACTATGGCCTGTTCGCAGGCCTGTCGATTACGTTTGTCCAGAGTTTCGCGCCGGACAAACCGGGCAGGGCCACCGCCGTTTACATGAACAGCCTGTTTGCGGGTGGTTTGATCGGCAGTGTTGGCATGGGCCTCATTGCGAGTGCAGCCGATTTCAAAACCGTTCTTTATGTTGCGGCAGGGGTATCACTCTCAGCATTTGTGGTTTTGCTGGCAACATTGAAGGTTAACCCCCAACAGGCCGAACAACAGACCTAGAGACCGCCCGCCTTTGCTGTCGCAAGGGCATTGGCCATGGCTCCGGCAAAACTGGTCCGGTCTTCCGGGTTCAGGAAGTTGCCGAGATCAATGGTTTCGCCGCGGCTGGTAAGCGAAATCTTGACGACCCCTTCGTCATCAATGCGGTCCACCGATAGCCGAACCCAGAACGGATTGAAGCGGTATTCCTGGGTATGTTTGCCGGGACCGACTTTTCGAATGAGAATTTCGCTGCGCGACACGCGCACCTCTTCAAATTGCTTGGCGGATGCATAATTTAACCGGAACGCCAACCAAATCAGCGCCATGTCGAGCCCGAAGACGCCAAAGACCGGCCAGGCCCCGATGCGCCAGAACAAGATACCGGCAACAAAACTGACTGCGCCAAGGCACAGCATCAAAATCATGAATCCGTTCGGACCCAATGACCGATAGGGTGTCAGCACGGCCGAAAAAAACGGCCGCTCCTCGCTTTCCGTGTTGCCAAAGGTGTCCGGATCTGGATTGTTCACGCTCATGAGGCGTGATTATAGAGGGATCATGACGCAAGCAAAGAGTTCAACGGCCACTAAATCTAAACGATCCAGCAAACCGGCAGCAAAAAAGACGCGGCAAACACCATCGGTCGACAATCCCGGCAAGGTTTTGAAACGCTCGCGCTACAGCAAGGCTGAGGCTTACGCTGTGTTCCAGCGGTTTCATGCAGACAATCCGGAGCCGGAAGGCGAACTTGATTATGTGAATGCTTTCACATTGCTGGTCGCTGTCGTTTTGTCGGCTCAGGCGACGGATGTCGGCGTCAACCGGGCAACCAAACACCTCTTCGAAATCGCTGATACTCCGGAAAAGATGCTTGCCCTGGGCGAAGACAGGGTGCGCGACGAGATCAAGACCATCGGCCTTTACAAGAACAAGGCGAAAAACGTCATTCTCCTGTCCGAGCAGCTGATTCGCGATCATTCGGGCGAGGTGCCGGAAGACCGCGAAGCGCTGGAAGCGCTTGCCGGCGTTGGCCGGAAAACGGCGAATGTGGTTCTCAACATCTTCTTCGGGCATCCGACAATCGCGGTCGATACCCATCTGTTCAGGCTTGGCAATCGCATTGGTATTGCGCCGGGCAAAACACCGCTCGATGTCGAAAAGGCAATGGAAAAGGCAATTCCAAGCGAATTTGCGCTCCATGCACATCATTGGCTGATCCTGCATGGCCGCTATATCTGCAAGGCGCGCAAACCGGAATGCAAACGCTGTGTCATCTACGATCTTTGCAAGAGCCCGGACAAGGACCATTTCGATGCCATTCCGGATATTGCCGTGCGAACCAGGGCACAGATAACCCGGGAAATGGGTGAGTGAGCTCTTCATCCACCTCAAATCCTGCCAGCCAGCGCCTCACCTTCAGGCGACCGACACCGGAAGACGCGGCCTTCTATCTGAAATTGATGAACGAGCCGGATTACATACGGTTCATTACTGACCACGGAATTCGTTCCGAGGCAGATGCGCTCAGCTATATCGAAGCCAAGTCCCTTGCCCGGTTTGAAAAACACGGCGTCGGATTGTGGGTGTTTGAAATCACGGAGAGCACAACGCCTGTCGGCGTTTGCGGCCTGGTGGTTCGCGACGGACTTGATTATCCGGATCTGGGATATGGATTTCTGGAAGCTTTTCGCGGAAAGGGGTATGCGCGTGAAGCAGGTCAAGCTGTGCTGGAATTCGCCCAAAGCGAACTGAATCTGAAAACGCTGTGCGCGATCACAGATCCCGAAAACACAAAATCCTCACGACTTCTGGAAAAGATCGGATTTGTTCAGAACGGCCAAAAGGACCTCGCCGAAATCGGCGAGATTTCAGATTATTTTATCTGGAGATCTGCATAGACAGGCTTCAACTGGCAGGTCGCCAGGCGTCAGGTCTTCTCGCGCAACCGCACAACCACATCGACACGGACGACTTCCATGCCTTCAGGTATTTCAGGAAGCTTGCCGATGCCAACACCTTCACCTGGAATGTCGATTACGCGGTTTTCGCCTTCGATGAAGAAGTGATCATGGTCCGAGACTTTGGTGTCGAAATAGGTCTTGTTGCCTTCAATAGCGACTTCCCGCAAAAGGCCTGCTTCCGTGAACTGGTGCAGCGTGTTGTAAACCGTTGCCAGTGAGACCGGGACTTCCGCGTCAACCGCTTCTTCATGCAGATGTTCCGCAGAAATATGCCGGTCACCTTTGGAATACAGCAGTTCAGCAAGAGAGACACGTTGACGGGTTGGCCGCAAACCCGCATGCCGCAACATTCCGGTTACGTTTTTTTCAGCCATCTCGGTCGTCATATGTCTTGCCATTCCGATGTGATCCAAACTTTTGAAACGCAAATTTCGATCGCTGCAAGGGCTCAGGAAACACCTCAACCAACGCAGTACACTCTTATATCTGCCATTTCTTGTACCTAACATGCAAGTTTTAACGGTTGGTTCGACTGCGACAAGCCGTACCAGATCGTGCGCTGCACCATGACAAAGGATCTGAATTCCGCAGAAAAAGCCTATAAGATCATGCAACTGACATCTTTCGGACATGGTTCCCCTGTGTTAGGAAGGCGCCTAAAATGAAGCAATTACAAACCAAACCTCGTCTCCTCTATCTCGAGACCAGGGAAAACAAGACGGACTTCGAATGACCGAGCGGCCATCCAGCTACGACTATGAGGCATTGCTTGCCTGCGCACGCGGTGAGCTTTTTGGACCCGGAAACGCGCAATTGCCGCTTCCGCCAATGCTAATGTTCGACCGGATTACAGAACTTTCCGAAACCGGCGGCGAATATGACAAGGGCTATGCCCGCGCTGAATTCGATATCAATCCGGACTTGTGGTTCTTTCCGTGCCACTTCCAGGGCAATCCGGTGATGCCGGGATGTCTGGGTCTGGACGCCCTGTGGCAGCTGACCGGCTTTCATCTTGGCTGGCAGGGTCTTGAAGGCAAGGGCATGGCCCTGTCGACCGGCGAAGTAAAATTTAAGGGCATGGTCACGCCTGACGTCAAAAAAGTTGAATACGGCGTCGACTTCAAACGCATCATGAAAGGCCGCCTGGTTCTGGGTATCGCCGATGGTTGGCTGAAAGCCGACGGCGAACAGATCTACAAGGCGACCGATTTGCGCGTTGGCCTGGCGAAAAAGTAAGGTCAAATCGCCAAACTATTGTTAGACCGGCGCATTTCGTAAAACGGAGGCGCCGGTTTGTGTATTGTAGAAGAGCATGCTGCGGAAACCACCGTGGCCCTCGGAAAAGAAGGTTAGGAGACCGCAATGAGACGCGTTGTCGTCACCGGTTTGGGAATCGTTTCGTCCATCGGAGCAGATGCAAAGGAAGTTCTTTCCAGTCTCAAGGAAGGCAAATCCGGTATCAGCTTTGCTCCGGATTACGCTGAACACGGCTTCCGCAGTCAGGTCCATGGAATGCCGAATGTCGACATTCCGTCCCTGATCGACAAACGCCAGCTTCGCTTCATGGGCGATGGCGCGGCCTATAACTTCATCGCCATGGAACAGGCAATTGCCGATAGTGGTCTCGAGGAAAAAGACATTTCCAACGAGCGCACCGGCCTGATCATGGGATCCGGCGGTCCTTCAACCAAAAACCTTTTCCAAGCCCACAAGATCGTGATCGAAAAGGGCGCTCCCAAGCGCATGGGTCCGTTCATGGTGACCCGAGGCATGAGCTCGACCAACTCGGCTTGTCTGGCAACGCCATTCAAGATCAAGGGCATCAACTATTCCATCACCTCTGCCTGTTCCACGTCAGCACATTGCATCGGGTCCGCAACGGAACAGATCCAGTTCGGCAAACAGGACGTGATGTTTGCAGGTGGCGGCGAAGAACTCGACTGGACCTTGTCCTGCCTGTTCGACGCAATGGGCGCCATGTCCTCAAAGTACAACGACACGCCTGAAACAGCCTCGCGTGCCTATGACGCGACCCGCGACGGATTTGTGATTGCTGGCGGCGGCGGCGTTGTTGTTCTGGAAGAACTGGAACATGCCAAGGCGCGCGGCGCGAAAATCTATGCTGAAGTGACCGGCTACTGCGCCAACTCAGACGGCTACGACATGGTTGCACCGTCCGGTGAGGGCGGCGAGCGTTGCATGCGCATTGCCACATCCACTTTGGGTGATCGCAAGGTCGACTACATCAACAGCCACGGCACATCGACTCCGGTCGGAGATATTGGCGAAGTTGAAGCTGTCCGCCGCGTTTTCGGCGAAAACCAGCCACCAATCTCGTCGACCAAATCCCTGACAGGTCACAGCCTTGGTGCAACCGGCGTACAGGAAGCGATCTACTGCCTCCTGATGCTGGAAAATGATTTCATCACTGCATCTGCGAACGTAGCCGAACTCGACCCGGCCCTGAAACCGGAAGAAATCGTCACCAAACGCGTGGACAATGCAGGTCTCGATACCGTGCTCTCAAACAGCTTCGGTTTCGGCGGCACGAACGCATCTCTTGCGATGTCGCGATACCACGGCTGAGGAACACTGAATGTCTGATTTTATGAAGGGCAAACGCGGCCTGATCATGGGCGTTGCCAACAATCACTCGATTGCCTGGGGCATCGCAAAAGCGCTGGCTGATCAGGGTGCCGAGCTGGCGTTTACCTATCAGGGCGACGCCTTTGGCAAGCGAACAAAGCCGCTGGCGGAATCTGTTGGTTCGGAAATCTTGTTGCCGTGCGACGTTGAAGACATCGATTCTGTCGATTCCGTTTTCAATACCCTGAAGGAAAAGTGGGGTAGCATCGACTTTCTGGTGCATGCAATCGCGTTTTCCGACAAGGATGAGCTGTGCGGCAAATATGCCGATACTACCCGGGAAAACTTCACCCGAACAATGATGATTTCCTGTTTCTCGTTTACGGAAATTGCCAAGCGCGCTGCTGCGATCATGCCCAATGGCGGATCGATGGTAACGCTGACTTATGGCGGATCTACACGGGTCATGCCGAACTACAACGTCATGGGTGTTGCCAAGGCAGCCCTTGAATCGTCCGTTCGGTATCTGGCGGTCGATTACGGTGAACAGAATATCCGCGTCAATGCCATTTCAGCAGGTCCGGTCCGCACATTGGCAGGCTCCGGTGTTTCTGATGCCCGTTTGATGTTCAATTTCCAGAAGGCAAACTCTCCGATGCACCGGACTGTGTCTCTGGATGAATTGGGCGGAACCGGTCTTTACCTGCTGTCAGATATGTCTGGCGGTGTGACAGGCGAAATTCATTTCGTCGACTGCGGTTACAACATCATGTCGATGCCACGCCTCGACCAGCTGAAAAACCTGGAAGACAAAGTCAAATAGGTGTTTCCGGACAGCAATTGAATTGAAAAAGGCGGCCAATCGGCCGCCTTTAATGTTTCATATTTACTTCTGTTGATCAGTTTTCCAGGAGTTCATCCGGATACACGCCAAACAGGCGTGTCTGATCAAGCCAGCCGTCATATCCTTCACCCGTAACGCGGCACCAGCCCCCAGCGCATTCCGTGACGGATGCCAGAACAAACGGATCCAGTTCCGCGACAATGTCGGCATCGGATCGGGAGCGGGCGCGAAGTGGTGTCCGGTTGTTTTTCTCCCAAGGTGTCACCAGCGCTGTGCGACGACCCGTCAGAAGGGAATGGAACACCCAGCCCTGTTTGCCTTCCCAGTCACGAATCTGACGCCAATTTTCAAATTCCCGGATAATTTCAACCGGCAATCCTGACTGAACAAAAGTCCAGGCGATGTCGTAGGTCCGGGATGGACCAACCCGCACATTCACACGGTCGGACTTCAGGCTCACGAACCGGGGCAACGGTAAATCGGTTTCCCTCTTTGTCGTTTCCTGCGCAAAAGCAGGGAACTGAATGAGTAGTATGCCGAGAAGGACAAACATCACTCGAAACCTGAAAACAGCAGCTGGGAACAAACGGGCCATATTGTTCGGGAGTCCAATTGTTATTGATCATCAACTTGAGGCAAATCTGTATCGAAAAACCTGCGCAAACACCAGCTCGGCAAAAACCACCTTGCTGGATTGTGTAGCGAATGAAACCGATCTCTTGTTTCTACCGGACCATCTGGTAAGGAAAGAGACTGGTCTAATTCGCTGACGCGATGCGCAGCATCAAGGTGAAGCCGTTGGGGTTAAAGTTTCCTCAACGTAGCCCGAAAGGCAGTTGATATGGCGAAAAAGAAGCCTGTCGTCGTTGTGACCCGGAAACTTCCGGACGTGGTTGAAACGCGGATGCGTGAGTTATTTGAGACGCGTCTCAATGAAAATGACCGGCCGTTTAGCCAGGCCGAACTGGTGGAAGCTATTAGAACAGCTGATGTTCTTGTGCCGACCGTGACAGATCGAATCGATTCTGCGGTGCTCTCCCAGGCTGGAGAAAACCTCAAACTAATCGCGAATTTCGGGAATGGTGTCGACAATATCGATGTCGTGACCGCAAATAACCGGGGAATCAACGTCACCAACACGCCAGGCGTTCTCACAGAAGACACCGCAGACATGACCATGGCCCTGATGCTGGCCGTGCCGCGACGTCTTGCCACAGGCATCAAGGCGCTGGAAGGTGGCGACTGGGCAGGCTGGTCTCCGACTTGGATGCTGGGCCATCGGATTTGGGGCAAAAGGCTCGGAATTATCGGCATGGGCCGCATCGGGCAGGCAGTTGCCAGACGTGCAAAAGCCTTCGGAATGTCGATCCATTACCACAACCGCCGGCGGGTAGCCTCAGAAGTCGAGGAAGAGCTGGAAGCAACCTATTGGGAAAGCCTCGATCAGATGCTGGCCCGTATGGATGTGGTGTCGATTCACTGTCCACATACACCTGGAACATTTCATCTTCTGTCGGCACGCCGCCTGAAACTGTTGAAACAGGATGCCTATGTGGTCAACACGGCCCGTGGTGAAGTCATTGATGAGAACGCCCTGATCCGCATGCTTGAAGCAGGCGATCTTGCTGGCGCTGGCCTGGATGTGTTTGAGCATGAACCCGCGGTCAATCCAAAGCTCGTCAAACTCGATAATGTGGTGCTGCTTCCTCACATGGGGTCTGCCACCATCGAGGGGCGTATCGAGATGGGTGAAAAAGTGATCATCAACATCAAGACGTTCATGGATGGCCATCAACCGCCGGATCGTATTCTTCCGTCGATGCTGTAAGAACTTACCGTATTCCAAGCGACCAATAGGCGCCCATGACCGAAATTCCTTCTGACGTCACAGTCTGTATTACGAGCTGTGGCCGCCTTGATCTGCTTCAGGAAACCCTGAGTTCCTTCCGGAAATTCAACACTGGCGGGCGTATCATCCTGCATGAGGATTCCTGTGACGAGGATGTTCTGACGAAAGCCCGAGAGCTGTTTCCGGATATCCAGATCATTCACGGTGATACCCGGCGCGGTTTGATGGGGTCAATCGACGCGCTCTATTCTGAAGTCGAGACGGCCTATATCTTCCATCTGGAAGATGACTGGGCTTTTGAAGGTCCGGTGAACTGGCAAGCAGCCATTCAGCTGCTGTCCGAAAATCCACAAGTGTCTAATGTCTGCGTCAGAAAATTTGCCGAAATAAAACCGAAATGGGCAGAGAGATCCACTGAATTGACGGCTGCGGACACGTCTTTTCGACACATGAAATCCGATGCACATGCCGAGTTTTTCGGATGGTCAACCAATCCTGGCCTGATTTCAAAGGAACTCTATTCCGAATTTGCTCCCTTCGGAAGAGTTCTGCATGACCAGATGTCCCGCACGATCAAGGGTGCTGGAAAGACCATGGCCTTTCTTTTGCCCGGTGTTGCCAGCCATATCGGCGATGGGCGGTATGTGACCGATCCCACTATGGGGCCTCGGCCGAAAACCAAGCTGGGCAAGCTGAAGAGATCTATTTTCAAGAAACTTTATTACATGGGTTGGCGCAGCAGTCCGTTTTAAAAGCAGCGGTTTAATCGAGAAAACATGACCTTTGAGGTTCCGGAAAATCTAAAATCTGTCGCAAGCTTTCCAAATGGGGCTCAATGGCTGGCACGCCTCCCGGACCTTCTAGAGCAATGTCTATCCCAGTGGGATTTGACGAGCATCGGGAAGCCATTCAGTGGATCCAATGTGTCGCTAGCGCTCCCAGCACGTCGGAACTCAGAAGAAGTAGTTCTGAAAATCCAGTATCCTGACCCGGATAGCATTTTTGAAGCAGAGGCGCTGAGGGTCTGGGACAGTAATGGAGCTGTCACGCTTCTAAAGTACGACAAAGAAAATTCGGCGCTTCTGCTCGAACGCTGTGTGCCTGGTGGTTATCTGGCGGAAGATCCGAATGCCAATGTGCTGAATGTGGTCACAGATCTGCTCACACGGCTTTGGAAACCCACCGACACGCCGTTCACATCTCTGATCGACCGGGCGAAAATCTGGGCTGAAGACATTCCGAAAGCCTGGATGGAAAAAGGACAACCTTGTGAACGTTATCTGGTGGATGCGGCGCTGGATTACATCAAGACCTTGAGCCTAGATCAGCCGGAATGCGTTTTGTTGCATCAGGACATGCACGGCCACAACATCATTTCCGCCGAGCGCGAACCCTGGCTTGCGATTGATCCAAAGCCCCTTGTTGGTGAAAAAGCCTTCTCACTGGCGCCCATCGTTCGCGGGTTTGAGTTCGGGCAAACCAAAGAAGCTACGCTCTGGCGACTGGACGGACTGTCTGCTGAGCTGGGCATCAACCGTGAACGGGCCAGAGGCTGGACGGTTGCCCAATCAATGGCTTGGGGTTTTGGTGGCACCAGAGACCATTTTCGCCATCAAAGTGTTCGTTGGCTTCTGGACAGGTAACAGTATGAACTACTTGTATTTTTGCCAAATCGCACTGTCGCCCATACCTTCGACAAACGCTTGATGAGCGGCAAACTCATCGTCTTTCAGCAAGGCTTCGAGTGGTGCAGGTCGGGGTTTGGCGTTGAAAGGCCCCAGACCTCCAAGCTGAGTGGGCCCACCGGATGACGAAGACATCTCATCCTCGACCTCGTCCGGCATAAGCCCGAGACCTCTTTGCCGACCACCGATCAATTCCAGATAGACTTCAGCCAAAATCTCCGCATCGAGCAGCGCTCCGTGCTTGACGCGTTTTGAATTGTCGATACCATAGCGTGAACACAGTGCATCAAGGGAATTCGGTCCACTGGGATGTTTTCGGCGGGCGATTTCCAGGGTGTCGAGCACCTGCTCGTTGGAAATATGCCGTCGACCGGCCTTTTCCAACTCCATATTGATGAAGCCCATATCAAAGGCAGCATTGTGAATCACAAGCGTAGCATCGCCAACAAATTCCAGAAATTCATCTGCAACCTGCGCAAACAATTGTTTGTCGGACAAGAACTCTTCCGAAAGACCGTGGACCTTGAAGGCCCCTTCCGGCATGTCGCGCTGCGGATTGATATAGACATGATAGGATTTGCCGGTCGGAATGTGATTGATCAGTTCCACACCACCGATTTCCACCAGTCGGTCGCCGCCACGCGGGTTGAGCCCCGTCGTTTCCGTATCAAATGAAATTTCACGCATGTTTTCGCCTGTTTGCCTGCAGGTTCACTGTGCAGGTCAAACGTTCAGAGGCAAGACGAACTTAGGGTTTTCCCCGGTCTTCAGTGATTGTTTTCTCAGCCGATGCCGGAAACAGATTTCAGGATCGCCTGAACGGCTCTTTTTGCGGAGGCCAGCCCCAAACCGGTATCTATCAGAAAATGTGCCCGTAACCGTTTGTCCGCATCCGGCATTTGCTTTGCCAAAATCGCCTGAAACCGATCATCAGTCATACCGGATCTGGACAGCACCCGCTCTCGCTGGATCGAATGATCTGCTGTTGCGACAACGGCAGCGTCAACGCGCTGGTCGCCGCCGCTTTCAAACAGGAGAGGAATATCCAGAACCACAATGCGTTGGCGCTCTGTCGCTGCCCGTTCGAGGAATGCATTTTCTTCTTCACGCACAAGCGGGTGGATAATCGCCTCGAGCTCTTTCATGGCATCGGGTTTTCCGACGACATGTGGTGACAACAGTGTCCTGTCTACCTTGCCGTCAATGACCGTTCCTGGAAACAAGGCTTCAATCAGAGGCGCCGCACGCCCATCATAGAGCACATGAACGCTCGCGTCGGCATCATGAACCGGAATTCCCGCGGCGGCGAACATCTTGGCCGTTGTCGACTTTCCCATGCCGATGGAACCGGTGAGGCCAAGTTTGATCACGCGCTGCCCTCAAGATCTTTCAGAATCAAGGCCCGTAACGCATCATCCACATCCGGACGAATACCAAACCAGCGCTCGAATCCGGGAACCGCCTGGTGCAACAGCATGCCAAGGCCATCAACGGTCTTGTTTCCGCGCGCAGCAGCCGACTTCAAAAGGTCTGTTTCCAGAGGAACATAAACAATATCAGTGACGAGTGCCGATTTGGGAAGTCCAGACAGGTCAATTTCCAGGGGTGCTTTTCCGGTCATGCCAAGCGATGTGGTGTTCACAAGGAGATCCGTATCCTCAAGCAATGTCCCCAGCTTATCCCATGAATATGCTGTCGTTTTGGAGCCAAACTCATCGGCAATTACCTTGGCTTTTTCGACTGTGCGATTGACGATATGCACATGCTGATACCCTCTGGAGAGCAACGCCCAGACAATGGCGCGAGCCGCACCTCCAGCCCCGAGTACCACGGCTGTTCCGGGTGTATCGTCCCACCCCGGCGCACGTTGATCCAGATTTCCGAGAAAACCAAGGCCATCGGTGTTGGCACCACAAAGCAGGCCGGTTTCATCCAGCCACAACGTATTGGCGGCACCCATGGCTTTGGCAGCATCGTCCAGCCAGTCGCACGCCCGTGCCGCAACTTCCTTGTGAGGAACGGTGACATTGGCGCCAACCAGCCCGGAGTCTGCGAATGTCTTGAAGAAATCGCCGGATTTTTCCGGAATCAGTTCCAAACGGCCATATTCTCCGTCAAGTCCATGTTTTTTCAGCCAATATCCATGCAGCATTGGCGAGCGGGAATGAGCGATGGGATATCCGATAACCGTGGCTTTTCTGGTTTGGCTCATGTCTCGATCACCCCAAGCTCTCGCAACTGGCCAAGCAACGGCAACATGGGCAATCCAAGGATGGTGAAATAGTCACCCTCGATTTTATCGAACAGCTGAACACCAATGTTTTCAAGTTGATAGGCGCCAACACTGGACAGGACGTCTTCTCCGGCTGCGGCCAGATACTGACCAACAAATTCCGGCGACAGCTCCCGCATGGTCAAGCGCGCAGTCGAGACGTGCCGCCAAATCGCCTCACTGTTTCTGGAAATAACAACTGCGGACAGTAATTCGTGCGTTTTTCCGGAAAACTGCAAAAGCTGGCGCCTCGCCGCTTCCATATCATCGGGTTTGGTTCGCCGCTGGCCTTCAAAGGCCAGAATCTGATCGGCGCCTATGACCAGATCACCGGGACGTCTTTCGCTGACATCATTCGCCTTTGCCTCTGCAAGTACGCTTGCGATGTCTTCCGGCGAAAAATTGGCTTCCAACAGTGGCTCTTCGACCGCGCGCTCGTCCACATTTGCTGGATCGACCTGGATCTCAAGTCCGGCATTTTTCAAAAGCTCAGCGCGGATCTTGCTTCCGCTGGCCAAAACAACTGACATTAATTTCCTCGTAACGTGGTCGAAATTCCGTCAGCCAGCCGTAGCGGCTTCCCGAATGGATTTAAAGTCCTTGAAAAGGGACATAATTTCTGCGGCAGTCTCTTCAATGGACCGGCGACTAACATCGATCAGCGGCCATTCATGGTCGGAACACAAACGCCGGGTCATGTTAATTTCCTGGGAAATTTCCTTCCGATCGACATATGTACTGTTATAACTCTCTGAATTTAATGATAAAACTCTATTTTGGCGAACTTGTTGAATTCGCCCGGCGGACGCTATCAATCCGACAATCATCGGGTTTTTTAGTTTTTTGACGTGATCGGGAAGCGGGATACCGGGAACCAGCGGGACATTTGCTGCCTTGATGCCCCGATTGGCGAGGTAGATACAGGTTGGCGTCTTTGATGTCCTGGAAATGCCGAGAAGCACAACATCTGCCGATTCAAGATCATCCCAGATCTGGCCATCGTCATGCATCAACGTATAATTCAAAGCTTCCATCCGCTGAAAGTATTCTGCGTCCAGTTCGTGCTGACCACCGACCCGGTGTGTTTGTGTAACATTCAGATATGACTGGAACACAGCAAAGACTGGATCGAGAATGTTGACGAACGGAACACCGAGTTCCCGGCATTTTTGCTCGAGCCGCAACGAAATTTCTTCATCGACCAGAGTGTAGAGGACAATCCCCGGTGCTTTTTCAATTTCGGTGATAACCCGATCGAGTTGCTTGTGGGAGCGAACCAACGGATAGACGTGCTCAATTTCCTGAACGTTCTCATATTGAACCGTCGCAGCGCGGGCCACGGTCATCAGTGTTTCGCCGGTCGAGTCAGACACGAGATGCAGATGAAAGTAGTGCCTCGACTTGTTCACGATGTCATCCCCAGCCTTGTTGATGTTTTGGGAGTTACCTTGCTCTGCCTCTGCCTAGCACGATATTTATACCCGCTCAGCTGATTTTATTAACAAAACCTTAAGGGCCGGAAACTGACGCCGAAATGAAAATGAAAAGATGTGGGTCAACATCAAGTCTGTGACATATCGACAGGCTATCCACCAATGCCCAAATTCTTAACGAAAGGTAAACACCTCGTTAAATGGCTGTAATTACGACCCAAATTTTGTTATCGACTCCTGGGGAGGAATTCTACCGTGGAATTGGCGGATGTTTTCCCGTTTCGGAGTTTGATCTAAGTGATTGTGGACAGAAAATGATCCCTGTAATCCACGCTCTAATAATAAAAACAGATTCAAATATAGAATCTTATTTAGAAGTGAAATGTGGGAAAGGCGCTACCGTATGAAATCCGAAGACAGAGCCGTAATGCGGGTTCTCTCAGGAGAAAAGATTTGGCCACCCCCCATCTGGATGATGCGCCAGGCAGGACGCTATCTCCCCGAATACCGCGAAGTTCGTGCCAAAGCGAAGAACTTCCTGGATTTCTGCTATTCCCCGGATCTTGCAACAGAGGTCACACTCCAGCCGATCCGTCGTTATGGCTTTGATGCAAGCATTTTGTTCTCGGACATCTTCGTCGTACCGGACGCTATCGGGTATCCGGTCTGGTTTGAAGAAGGCAGAGGACCGGTTCTCAAACCTCTTTCATCTGAGCTTCTGGATGCATTGGAACAGGACAAGGCAGAGGATCACCTGAAACCGGTCATAGAGACAGTTTCTCGTCTGCGTGCCGAGCTGCCTAACGAAACGACGTTGTTGGGCTTCTGTGGGGCTCCCTGGACTGTTGCGTGCTACTCTGTTGCAGGTCACACCACACAGGATCAGATTGCGGCTCGTGTTGGTGCTTATCGCAATCCCGATCTCATGCAGCGATTTGTTGATGAGCTTGTTACGGCTTCCATTCGCTATCTCATTCGGCAACTGGATGCGGGCGCAGATGCGGTTCAGATATTCGATACCTGGGCTGGTGTTTTGGATGATGCCGGGTTCCATTGCTGGAGTATTGAACCAACACGCAAGATTGTTGCTGGCGTCAAGGCTGAACGTCCGAACGCGAAGATCATCGGGTTTCCGAAAGCATCATCATCCCGGATGAAAATTTATATCGAAGGCACTGGTGTTGATGCGGTTGGTCTTGATTGGACTTCACCGGATGAAGTGGCGCTGGAGATCCAGAAGAAGGTTCCGATCCAGGGCAATCTGGATCCTATGCGGTTGGTTGCCGGCGGCAAGGCTTTGGAAGACGGCGTTGCGCATATTCTCAAGACGTTCGACAAAGGCCCGTTTATTTTCAATCTCGGCCACGGGGTTACACCGGATGCAGATCCGGAAAATGTGGCCCGCATGGTAGAGATGGTCAAAAAGGGATAACCGGATGGATCTGTTTCTTTGGGTCAAGGCCATTCATGTGATGTCAGTCATCGCATGGATGGCCGGGCTGTTTTATCTGCCTCGGCTGTTTGTCTATCATGTCGATGCTGATGTTGGCTCTGTTCAGTCCGAGACATTCAAGGTGATGGAACGGCGGCTCTTCAAGGCAATTATGCGGCCGGCGATGATCTCAACATGGGTCTTCGGTCTTTGGACTGCCTACGAGCTGGATGTTTGGACCGATGGCTGGTTTCATGCCAAGCTGCTGTTTGTGTTCCTGATGTCCGGCTATAATGATTATCTGGGTAAATTCCTCAAGGCATTTGCTGCGGATCAGAATATCAAGACTGCAAAGTTTTTCCGGATCCTCAATGAGGTTCCAACGGTCTTGATGGTTGCCATCGTGATCATGGTGGTTGTCAAACCGTTCTGACTATTTTCAGACATTCCGAACAAGGCAGTTGCTCCAACGGCAGCTGCCTTTTTTCGTGGTTAGGATCCGATCGTTTCTGATCCAAAAAACTGGCAGAAATCCCGGGTTGCGATTTACTTCAAAACGACGTATGTTCCGCACCACTTCAAATCAGTGACGCATAGGTACCTTGTCTCTCAGCGCTCACTGGAAATCTGGACACATCAAAAAAGTCTTTCAGATTATTCTGACACTCCCATGACTATGGGTTTTCAGAACGACCCTCCAAACCAATTCCATGAACAACATATAAGACCCCAATTCCATGCGGGAAATGAAACTCAAAGACCTCAAGTTAAAGACGCCAACCGAGCTGCTGCAAAAAGCAGAGGAAGTTGATGTCGAAAACGCCAGCACGATGCGCAAGCAGGAGCTGATGTTCGCCATCCTGAAGAACCTTGCGGATCAGGACGTAGAAATCATCGGTGAAGGTGTCGTCGAAGTGTTGCAGGATGGCTTCGGCTTCCTCCGCTCACCAGACGCCAACTATTTGCCAGGACCAGACGATATCTATGTCTCTCCTTCGCAGATCCGTCGATTCTCGCTGCGGACAGGCGATACGGTTGAAGGCCAGATCCGGAGCCCGAAAGAGGGTGAACGGTATTTTGCGCTTCTGAAGGTCAACACAATCAATTTCGAAGACCCGGAAAAAGCGCGGCACAAGGTTCATTTTGACAACCTGACGCCGCTCTATCCGGATGAGAAATTCAAGATGGAGATCGAAGATCCGACCATCAAGGATTTGTCCTCGCGCGTGATTGATCTGGTGGCACCGCTCGGCAAAGGCCAGCGTGCACTGATCACCGCGCCGCCGCGGACCGGTAAGACTGTATTCCTTCAGAACATTGCCAAGTCGATCACCAACAATCATCCGGAATGTTATTTGATCGTTCTTCTGATCGATGAGCGTCCGGAAGAAGTGACTGACATGCAGCGGACCGTGGATGGCGAAGTCGTCTCATCTACATTCGATGAACCAGCGACACGTCACGTTCAGGTGGCCGAGATGGTTATCGAGAAAGCCAAGCGTCTGACAGAGCATGGCCGTGATGTAGTTATCCTGCTCGATTCGATCACGCGTCTGGGCCGTGCCTACAACACGGTTGTTCCATCATCGGGTAAGGTTCTGACGGGTGGTGTTGATGCCAATGCCCTCCAACGTCCGAAACGTTTCTTTGGTGCTGCTCGTAACATTGAAGAGGGTGGCTCGCTGACGATTATCGCGACTGCGCTGATCGACACCGGTAGCCGTATGGATGAAGTCATCTTCGAAGAATTCAAGGGAACGGGTAACTCCGAAATTATCCTTGATCGAAAGATCTCTGACAAACGCGTTTATCCTTCGATTGATATTCAGCGCTCCGGTACACGTAAGGAAGAGTTGCTGGTTCCGGCCGAGCGTCTCAAGAAGACCTTCGTTCTGCGCCGTATCCTCAATCCGATGGGCACGGTCGATGCTGTTGAGTTCCTTCTCGACAAGCTCAAGCAGACCAAGTCGAACGACGAGTTCTTCGACAGCATGAACACCTGATCGAATCGGATCAGTTATGATAATTGAAGGCGCTGCCCGAGAGGGTGGCGCCTTTACTTTTTGTTAAGAACTGTTTCACGTGAATCATCTCTTTTGATTCGGAAGCGAATTCCCATGCCCGAAAAGATACTGATGGAAACCGACCGCCTCTTGGTTAGAGAATGGCAGGATGATGATCTGGATCCATTTGCTGAAATGTGCGCCGATCCAGAAGTGATGCGTTATTTCCCTGCTCCGCTGACAAGAGAGCAAACTGCAATTCTAATAGACATTGCTATCAGAAAGCAGAAAGAGGATGGCTTCTGTTTCGTCCCGGTTGAGACAAAATCCAACCGCGAATTCCTCGGCTTTGTCGGTTTGAGTATTCCGGCCTATGCTAAGCCTCTGCCATTTGATCCATGTGTTGAGGTTGGCTGGCGTTTGAAACGGCCTGCCTGGGGAAACGGCTATGCAACAGAGGCAGCAAAGGCCTGGCTTCGATTCGGTTTTGAAACCGTTGACCTAACTGAAATCGTATCCTTTACCACTAAGGGAAACCGTCCGTCCCGAGAAGTCATGAAACGGCTTGGTATGGTACGCAATGCCGAAGATGACTTCAAACACCCTATGCTGGATGGAGGCCACCCTTTGGAGGACCATGTTCTCTATCGTCTTAAAAGGGTTGATTGGACTGACAGAGAGAATGATTAAACCCGATTCACGTGAAACATTTCTAATTTCTTGATTTTGGTGGATGAGGGATCTGTTACCTCATCAGTTGTTTCACGTGATTCCGCTATCGATTGAATCGGTATCGAACTGACCCTCTTTTAATCGCTTCCCTCGTTTCGGGTTTTTATCCAGGTGTTTCAGGCGCAGGTTTGTGACCGGAAGTATGAACTCTGGGCGATGCAGACACAGCTTTCTGATTCACGTGAAACAGTTCGCTGTACATTGAGAAATCCCCACTTTACCGATTCGGTCGCGGAACATCCTGAAGTCATGCTTTCCGTTTGTTGCCGATGTTGATAAAGAGGCAGCCGATATGCCTCCGACATTCCTGCCAGGATCCTTATATGGCCGATACAATCTATGCGCTTTCCAGCGGAGCAGTGCCGTCTGGCGTGGCAGTGATCCGGATATCCGGGCACAGCACCAGGGATGTGGTGACTGCGCTTTGCGGCAAAGTCCCCGATCCCCGGAAAGCGATGCTGTCCAAACTTCGAGACCCATCGTCCGGTGATGTTCTGGATGAGGCGCTGGTTTTATATTTCGCCGGGCCGTCCAGCTTTACCGGAGAGGATGTTGCCGAGTTCCAGTGTCATGGTGGACGTGCTGTCGTTCAGGCCATGCTGGGAGTGCTCGGAACCTTCGATGCGTGTCGGCCTGCAGAGCCCGGTGAGTTTACCCGGCGGGCATTTGATGGTGGCCGGATGGATTTGACCGAAGTTGAAGGTCTTGCTGATCTGATTGCCGCCGAAACAGAGAGCCAGCGCAAACAGGCTGTCCGACAGATGGGGGGCGCGCTTGGGAAGCTCTATGAAGACTGGCGCAAACGGCTCATCCATATGCGAGCGATGATTGAAGCCGACTTTGATTTTGCCGATGAAGAAGATATTCCGGGGAGTGTCGCCGACCAGGTATGGGGAGAGGCGTCTGAACTTCACGGAGAGATTGCCGATCATCTGGATCGATCAAAGAGCGGGGAGAGGCTTCGTTCCGGCCTCCAGGTCGTGCTTATGGGGGCTCCGAATGCCGGCAAGTCCAGTCTGCTGAACTCCATTGCCGGACGCGATGTGGCCATCGTGACAGAAGAAGCAGGCACTACAAGAGATGTGATCGAGGTCCATCTGGATCTTGGCGGGTATCCCGTGACACTGGTTGACACCGCAGGTCTTCGGGAAACCGATGGCATCGTTGAGCGCGAAGGTATCCGCAGAGCTGAAGCGAAGGGTCGAGAAGCTGATCTGATTCTGTGGGCTGTGGAGCCGGATGGTGTTCAGTCTGATGATCCTCAATCGGGTTTGCCGGCTGATCTCAGACAGGATGTTCCTGTCTGGACCGTCAGGACAAAGGCTGATCTTGAGACTCTTCCGAAACAAGACTCTTCCGGAACAATCAAGGAAATCCCTGCATCCACCAAAAAAGTTGATGGAATGAAGGCTCTTTTTGATGGCCTTATGCGTTTTGCTGAAGAAACAATATCCTTGAGTGAAGCGCCTTTGGCGACTCGTGAACGGCACCGACATTACCTCAATGATTGCCTGGAAGGCCTGCGTCAAGCAGTTGCAGCGGATCATCTTCCCGCAGAACTCAGGGCAGAAGACCTCAGAAGAGCAGCAGATGCCCTTGGTCGGATAACCGGACGCATCGATGTTGAAGATCTTCTCGATGTTATCTTCAGGGATTTTTGTGTCGGTAAATGACCTGTTTCACGTGAATCATTGATGTATTGTCTGGATCGATTCATAACCGGAACATGTTTCACGTGAATCCGATATGATCGGTTTGGACATCCGTGAGAGGCGCTGGATGCAGGGCAGGTGCTCAATTGGGATTTCTCTTTTGACCTGACATCAGGTCTCGGCGTATAAAGACGCCAACAAGTGCTGGGGTTTATCAGCGCTATAGATCTGGACGATTGAGCCGGACAGAGCGATCCCGAAAATTGATCCGAACGAAGCCAGGTGTTTTAAACTGCCTGGGCGTTTCGATGAGCGGAAATACGATGAGCGATCTGGAACAGACATTCGATGTTGTGGTGATTGGCGGTGGGCACGCCGGTTGTGAGGCTGCTGCTGCAGCTGCGCGTCTCGGTGCGAATACGGCCTTGGTCACTCACAAGTTCGAGACCATAGGTGTGATGTCCTGTAATCCGGCAATTGGCGGATTGGGCAAGGGGCATCTGGTTCGGGAAATCGATGCACTCGATGGACTGATGGGCCGGGTTGCCGATCAAAGTGGCATTCAGTTCCGGATGCTCAATCGACGAAAAGGACCGGCTGTTCGGGGTCCTCGCACACAAGCTGATCGCAAGCTTTACCGCGAAGCCATGCAGCGGGAGATCGAGGCCGTTGAAAACCTGACTGTCGTCGAAGGTGAGGCGGACAAGATCAGGTTTGACTATGAGGGCGAAACCCGTTCCATCGCCGGATTGGTTCTGGCAGATGGACGGACAATTTCCTGCGGAGCCATCGTTCTGACCAGCGGGACATTCTTGCGCGGGCTTATCCATATAGGCGACAAGAAGATCCCGGCCGGTCGTTCCGGTGAAGCTCCGGCGATGGGCCTGTCTCAGTCCCTTGAGGAAATCGGTTTCGATCTCGGACGTTTGAAAACAGGAACTCCGGCACGCCTGGACGGTCGCACGATCCATTGGGACAAGCTCGATGAGCAGCCGGGAGACGACGATCCGATACCCTTCTCGGCGATGACCGACAAGATCACGACACAGCAAATCCCATGTCATATCACCCGCACGACGCCTGAAACCCACAAGATCATCCGGGATAATCTGGATCGCTCGGCGATGTATTCCGGTGAAATCAAGGGACGGGGACCGAGATATTGTCCGTCCATCGAAGACAAGATCGTTCGCTTTGGGGATCGGGATGGGCACCAGATTTTCCTTGAGCCGGAAGGCCTCGATGATCACACCGTCTATCCAAACGGGATATCGACTTCTTTGCCGGAAGACGTGCAGATCGCTTTTCTGAGATCGATACCGGGTCTTGAGGATGTTGAGTATTTCCAACCAGGCTATGCGATTGAATACGACCATGTAGATCCGCGAGAATTGCGGGGCACTCTGGAGGCCAAGCGTTGTTCGGGTCTTTATCTCGCTGGTCAGATCAATGGGACGACCGGCTATGAAGAGGCCGGAGCCCAGGGTCTCATTGCAGGTCTGAATGCAGCTTTGCAGGTCTCGGACAAAGAGCCGTTTATTGTTGACCGGTCGCAAGGCTACATTGGCGTGATGATTGATGATCTCATCACACGCGGCATTACCGAACCGTATCGCATGTTTACCTCCCGCGCCGAGTACCGCTTGTCTTTGCGGGCGGACAATGCAGACCAACGTTTGACGCCGCTTGGCCTGGATATTGGCTGTGTTTCCGAGGGCCGCCGTGAGGTGTTTGATCGCCGGATGCAGCAGATTTCAGAGGCGCGGGACCTGTTGAAGGGTTTGTCTGTGACGCCGTCCGAAGCCCAGAAAAAGGGCTTGCCTGTCAATCAGGATGGCGTTCGCCGCTCGGCATTCGATCTGCTGTCCTATCCGAATGTGACCTTTGAAGGTTTGGCATTGGTCTGGCCGGAGCTGGGCGCGATTGATCCGTCCATTGTTGAGCAGGTGGCAACAGATGCGCTTTATGCGGTTTATCTGGATCGCCAGAAAGCAGACATTGATGCTTTGAAGCGCGATGAGGCTTTGAGAATTCCGGATGATTTCGACTACGAAGCGATCATCAGTCTGTCGAATGAAGTCAAACAAAAGCTGTCAGATGTCCGGCCAGCAACACTTGGCCAAGCGTCCCGCATGGATGGAATTACACCGGCGGCCCTGACCTTGATCCTCTCCTACCTGAAGCGTCAATCGCACAAGGGAGCGGCTTGATGAGCCGCCCGGTGGTGTTGAACAGCTCTGGAGATGTTGTGCATAAGTATGGGGATGTTTCACGTGAAACTTTGGATCGTCTCCAGATTTACGTGGACTTGGTTTTGAAGTGGCAACCGGCACAAAATCTCATTGCACCATCGACAATTCCGGATATCTGGACCCGCCATGTTGCAGACAGTTTGCAAACTCAGTGGACTTATCCAGAGGCCCGGATCTGGGTGGATATCGGCAGCGGGGCCGGCTTCCCCGGTTTGGTGACAGCAATTCTGATCTCCGATGATCCGAATGGCCATGTGCACATGATTGAAAGCAATCAGCGCAAGGCGGCATTCCTTCGAACGGCGCTTCGGGAGACGGGATCCAGGGGGACGGTTCATCCGGGGCGGATCGAATCGGTTGCGAAAGATTGGACGCATGGCTCTGTTGATGCGGTATCAGCCCGGGCACTGGCGTCTTTGACTCTGTTGTTTCAGCTTTCTGAGCCGTTTACACGGCAGGGTGCGAAGGCTGTTTTCCACAAAGGACAGGATTTTCAGCGCGAACTTGATGAAGCCGCTGACTCTTGGGCCTTTGATCTGGTAGAAAAAGAAAGTCTTGTTGATCCTTTAAGCCGAATGCTCCTCTTTTCAGATATTTCGGCACGGCCTGAGTAGCCAGGAAGGTTTTGTTGTAATGAGCATGCTTCCCGAAGCGCCACGTGTGCTTTCGCTTGCAAACCAAAAAGGTGGCGTTGGTAAAACAACAACAGCCATCAACCTCGGAACCGCACTTGCGGCGATCGGGGAAAAAGTACTGGTTATCGACCTTGATCCGCAGGGCAATGCTTCGACCGGTCTGGGGATCGAACATCGTGACCGTGGACTCTCGACATATGAAGTTTTGAGCGGTGACTGTTCTCTGGAAGAGGCCGTTCTCGAAACAGCTGTTCAACGGCTGTGGGTTGCTCCATCAACAATGGATCTTCTTGGGCTGGAGTTGGAAATCGCTTCTACCAGTGACCGGGCCTTCCGGTTGCGCACCGCGATCCAGAATCTGACACGGTCGCGTTTGTTCCAGGAAATCGGCTTTACCTATGTGTTGGTCGATTGCCCGCCGTCTTTGAATCTTTTGACGATCAATGCGCTGTCCGCATCGCACTCTATTCTGGTACCTCTGCAATGTGAGTTCTTCGCGCTTGAAGGATTGAGCCAATTGTTGAGCACGGTCGAGCAGGTGAAGAATGCCTTGAATTCCGAGCTTGGTATCCATGGCATCGTTCTGACCATGTATGACAGCCGCAACAATCTCTCCACGCAGGTGGTTGCCGATGTGCGTGAAACCATGGGCGATGCTGTCTACGAAACAGTCATCCCGCGCAACGTCAGGGTTTCCGAAGCGCCATCTTATGGCAAACCGGCACTGCTCTATGATCTAAAATGTTCAGGAAGTCAGGCTTACTTGCGGCTGGCATCCGAGATCATTCAGCGGGAACGTGAAATGCGTCAGGTAGCAGCTTAAAGCCTCAACCTGACCATTAGATTCGGATTCGAATTGACTGAAATGCGGAGATAGTCGGGCACAGTTGGCTATCTCAATGTAAAGTATTGAAATAAATAAGAAAAAGGTGCGGCATGGCGGAGAAAGACGGCAAAAACAAGCGTCTGGGCCGGGGATTGGCAGCGTTGATCGGGGATTCTGCTCCAGAGGCCGCTGCTCCGCAGGAAACGGTTGTTCGTGACAGCCGGAAAGTACCGATCGAGCACTTGGAACCCAATCCGCGCAATCCACGCAAGACCTTTGGGGAAAAGGATCTGGCGGATCTGTCTGAATCGCTGAAGGCCAAAGGAATTGTTCAGCCTATACTGGTCCGTCCCGCAGCTGGAAAAGTGGACCGCTTTGAAATCATTGCCGGTGAACGTCGTTGGCGGGCAGCTCAGCGGGCGGGCCTGCATGAAGCGCCAATTATCATCCGCAACGTCACGGATCAGGAGGCGCTCGAGCTTGCGATTATCGAAAACGTGCAACGAGCTGACCTCAATCCGATTGAAGAGGCGATGGGGTATGAGCAGCTGACAGCCGAATTCAGCTACAGTCAGGGCGAATTGGCTAAGGTGATCGGCAAAAGCCGTAGCCATGTCGCCAACACCATGCGCTTGCTGAAATTGCCGAACTCGGTGAAAGACTACCTTGCCGAAGGATTGCTGACAGCCGGCCATGCACGTGCTCTGATCACAGTGGAAAATCCGGCAGCGCTTGCCGAGTTGATTGTCGAGAAGGGCCTTACCGTTCGTGATGCGGAGAAGATTGCTCAGGATCCCGATGCACTGGAAAAGCTGAAGGGGAACAAGGCACCTTCAGATAAACCGCAGAAGGATGCCGACACCAAGGCTCTGGAAAAGCGGCTGACAGATACGCTCGGATTGAAGGTTGTTGTCGGGCATAAGCCGGGTAAGGAAACAGGTGATTTGAAAATTAAATACACTTCTCTGGAGCAGCTTGATGAGCTTTGCAAAAAGCTTGGTGTGGAAACGCGCTAACCCGCTTGAGGGCATTGTCATGTAAAACGAAGCCCTGTAGCACTAGCTGCAGGGTTTTTTGTTATCGGCGCTGGCTGCGTGCCCTTGCGGCTCTACCGAGCGTCAGCAGAGCTTCTGAGAGCACTGGAACACCTAACGGATCGTTCAGCCTGGATATTCGTGTTGCATCACTCAGGATGTGCATGGCGCGCTCCAGATCCTTTGAGGACCAGATCCTGAGTTGCTGTGAAAAACTCGGTTTTCTGTTGAAGAAGATGGGTGGTCGCTGGCTGTCGATCACTTGTTGCGCGTTCCTGCCAAGATCGATTTCGATTCGCATCCGGTGTAAATTCTGGAAATGCTTCAGTGCCTGGTTGGCGATCACGGAGGCTTTTGATCCAGCGTCGGTCAATCGTTCCAGGCCATGATCAAGTATACCGAGATTTCCGGACGCAGCGGCATCTATCAATTCCGAGGTCTCGAAGGCAGATGCATCGCCTATGATCGCTTCAACGTCATCACTCTCGATCCGGCCTTTGCCAAGTGCATAAAGGCACAGTTTCTTGAGTTCGCCCCGACTTGCCATACGGTCACCGCCCAGCAGACTGTGCAGGGCGGCCCTGGCCTCGCGGGAAATGGTCAGCTCCGCATCCCGGGTCTCTTCATCGATGAGTTGATCAACGCCGCGGTCGTTGTCCGAATAGCAGGGTAGGGCGATAGCCCGTCTGTGGGTCTCGATGAGTTTGCGAAGACCAACACCTTTTTTAATGTCGCCGCCTTCAAGCACGACAAGAGTTTCCCACTCATCGAGTTTCAGGACTGGTTCTAGTGAGGGCGTAAGGTTTTTGCCACTGGCGTCCTTGACCCAGATGATACGCCTGCCGCCAAACAGCGGCACGGTGAGGACTTCATCAATCAAACGGTCCGGATCAGAGCTGAGTTCGGAGGCATCGATCTTGATCAGATTGAAGGGATCGCTGTCGCCTTCGGAGGCTTTTGCAACAAGTCTGGTTGCGCGTTCGGATACGAGGCCTGTGTCGGGGCCAAATATCAGTACAACACCGCCAGCTTCCGGAGGATTGGCAACAAACCGGTCGATCTCCGAAGCTTTCAAAGCCGTCACGGTTGTACGGTCCTTATGATCTGCTGGCGAAATATCCGGCGATGCGAGCCGTGATATCATCGGCAACAGCTTTGGCGACCCGTTCTTCAGCATCGCGTGACGCGCGCAGGTTTGCAAAACGCTGATTAGAGAAGTCGAAAGATGCTGACTGGAAAGATCGGCCGGTCATCAGTGTTTCTTCAGTGTTGATGTCACTGAGAACGAAAGAGGTGTTCAATGTGGTCGTATAGGACGACGGAACATCGGAAAACTGCTCAACGGCAACAGATGATGTGCTCAGATCCTTCAAGATCTTCAATCTGTATTTCTTTACCGGTGCTCCGGCGCCACGTTCAAAATTGAACGTTAGCTCATTGTAGAGTGTCCGCCCCGAGGTATCTGTCCCGGCCGACTCAATATCAATTGCAGCCAACTCGGATTTGACACTTGTGTCGACCCCGAGTTCACCAGAGGTAGATGATGCTGTCCCGTAAAGTGGACGGACCTGACATCCGGCTACAAGAGCTCCGACGAGCAACGCACATCCCAAAGCCAGACCCTTGCGAGCCATGTTTGCTGTCAAAAACGGCTTAAACAACGACATTGACGATCCTTTGCGGCACAACAATCAGTTTCTTGGGTGACTTGCCATCAAGTGCCTTTTGAACAAAATCAGCTGCCAACGTAGCTGCTTCGACCTCCTCTTTGGAAGCCTCTTTTGAAATAGTCAGTTCACCGCGGCGTTTGCCGTTGATTTGAACCGGGTATGTCACGCTGTCATCCACAGTCAGGGATGCATCAGCTTCAGGCCATTTGGCTTCGGAAATCAGGCTGTCATGACCGAGCACGTGCCAGCATTCTTCTGCCAGATGCGGCATCATCGGAGCCATCATCTGAACGAGGAAGTCTGACGCTTCGCGTATAGCGAATTCCTTACCCGTTTCGTCACCGGCATCATTGAAGGTTTTGCTCAGTGTGTTGACGAGCTCGTAGAGACGCGCAACGGCACGGTTGAAACCGAGCCCCTCCAGGTCTTTGGAAACGGCCACCAATGTCTTGTGGGATGCACGGCGAAGTTCCAGCGCCTTGTCAGACAGATCCGGCGCGGACCCACTACGCGGCTCTGTTTTCTCGGCGATATCATTGATCAGACGCCAGACGCGCTGAACAAAGCGCCAGGCACCTTGAACACCATCTTCGGTCCAGATGACATCGCGTTCCGGTGGACTGTCGGACAGCATGAACCAGCGCGCTGTATCTGCGCCATACGTGTCGATAATATCTGTCGGATCGACAGTGTTTTTCTTCGACTTCGACATTTTCTCAATCGAGCCGATTTCGACTTCATCACCGCTGTCCAGCAGGAATGCCCGGCGATTAGCGCCGTCACCATCAATACGGATTTCTGCAGGACTAACCCAGTGGCCATTTCCGCCTTCACCGCCAGCACGATAGGTTTCATGGGTGACCATGCCTTGGGTAAAAAGGCCTTTGAACGGCTCTTTAAGACCCAGAGCACCGACTTTCTGCATCGCGCGTGTGAAGAAGCGCGAATACAGCAGGTGCAGGATCGCGTGCTCGATACCGCCGATATACTGATCGACAGCCAGCCAGCCATTTGCTGCTTCCGGGTCTGTCGGCTGAGCGCAATGAGGTGCGGTGAACCGGGCGAAATACCAGGACGAGTCGACGAACGTATCCATCGTGTCCGTTTCGCGTTTGGCAGGTTTGCCGCAAGACGGACAAGTGGTTTCGCGCCAGGTTGGATGACGATCCAGCGGGTTGCCCGGCTTGTCAAAATTGATGTCATCGGGCAGCTGAACAGGAAGGTTTTCTTCTTTTTCAGGAACAACGCCACAGCTATCGCAGTGGATGACCGGGATCGGACAACCCCAATAACGCTGGCGGGAAATACCCCAGTCACGCAGACGGTAATTGACCTGTCGCTCACCCTGCGGAGCGCCGTCGATCTTGATCGTTTCCAGCTTTTCGGCGACCGCGTTCTTGGCATCGGAAATGGACATACCGTCCATGAAACCGGAATTGAAGATCGAACCGTCGTCGGTAAAGGCCTCGTCGCCGATCACGAAAGTAGCCGGGTCCGCATCTTTCGGCAGGACGACCGGCGTAACCGGCAGGCCATACTTGCGGGCAAAATCCAGGTCGCGCTGATCGTGCGCCGGACAGGCGAAGATGGCGCCTGTGCCGTAGTCCATCAGGATGAAGTTGGCGACATAAACGGGAAGTTCTATCGAGGCATCCAGTGGATGTTTGACACGCAAACCGGTGTCGATACCTTTTTTCTCGGCGGTATCGACGGCTTCCTGAGAGGTACCTACCCGGCGGCATTCGTCGATGAATTCTTTCAGCTCCGGATTGTCTTCCGCCAGTTTCACTGAAATCGGGTGGTCCGGAGAAAGGCCCATGAACGAAGCACCAAACAGCGTGTCCGGTCGGGTGGTGAAGATCTCCAGGCTGGTATCGCCCGTCGGGGCCGCGTCGATAAATTCGAAACGTATCCGCAAACCTTCGGATTTGCCGATCCAGTTTTTCTGCATCAGGCGGACCTTGTCCGGCCAGCGATCAAGTGTATCAATCGCTTCCAGCAGATCCTCGGAATAGTCGGATATTTTGAAGAACCATTGCGTCAGTTCACGTTGCTCAACCAGAGCACCGGATCGCCAGCCGCGGCCGTCGATTACCTGCTCGTTGGCGAGAACCGTCATGTCGACCGGGTCCCAGTTGACCTTTGCGTTCTTGCGATAGACCAGACCTGCTTCCAGGAACTTCAGGAATAGAGCTTGTTGCTGGGTGTAATACTCAACGTCGCAAGTTGCGAATTCCCGGCTCCAGTCCAGCGACAGACCCATGATCTTGAGCTGGTCGCGCATGAAGGCGATGTTTTCGTATGTCCAGTCTTTCGGGTGGACATTGTTCTGCATGGCTGCGTTTTCGGCCGGCATGCCGAACGCGTCCCAGCCCATCGGATGCAGGACGTTGAACCCCATGGCGCGTTTGTAACGGGCAACCACATCGCCCATCGCATAGTTGCGCACATGGCCCATATGAATGCGACCGGACGGATAAGGGAACATCTCAAGGACATAGTATTTGTCTCTTGGATCGTCGTTCTGTGTGACGAAGACGTCTTTGTCGTTCCACTTTTTTTGCCAGCGCGCTTCAACTTCGCGGGCGTTATACCGTTCGGATGTCATCAACTATGCCGTTTTTCTTGCCGCCGGAACCAGCGGAAACCTGTAAAATCTGATTGCGGGACTGTCACCAGAAATCGCGCCCGCGGTCAACATGTGAGAGGTGATTGATTGGGTCTTGGACCTGTTTATTTCGCAATGCGGCAGTCGTAAAGCTTTCCGGCGTTGTTTTTGAGGTCGGAATTGCGGTTTAGCCGGGACCCCGGACTTGCAGCGAGCCCGCTGTAGGCCCTATGACAGAACCTGAAATCACAATTCTCCCTGGAGCTCCTGTCCGTGACTGCAATTGATCGTCTTTCTAAAGTTCAGGCCGATATTCGTTCTTCCAAGGAAGAGTTCGGCCGGTCTGATGGATCGGTCACCCTGATTGCAGTCTCCAAGACATTTGAAGCGTCTGATATCCGGCCGGTCCTGGAGGCGGGCCAACGGGTATTCGGTGAAAACCGGGTTCAGGAAGCCATGGGCAAATGGCCAGAATTGCGGGAGGATTTTGACGGCATCGAGTTGCACCTGATTGGCCCGCTGCAATCAAACAAGGCGAAAGAAGCCGTTGCGACGTTCGATGTCATTCACACCATCGACCGGCCAAAGATTGCCAAGGCGCTGAAATCCGAAATGGACAAACAGGGCCGCCAGCTGCCGTGCTTCATTCAGGTGAATACGGGTGAAGAACCACAGAAGGCCGGAATTTCTCCATTGGACGTTGATGCGTTTGTCAGCGACTGCAGAGACACCCTTGGTCTGAACATTATCGGTTTGATGTGTATTCCGCCGGTCGATGAAGCGCCCGGTGAGCATTTTGCACTTCTGGAAAAGATGGCTAAACGTAACGGTTTGACGGAGCTTTCCATGGGTATGTCGTCTGATTATCCGGTCGCCGTCAGCTTTGGTGCCACCTATGTGCGGGTCGGTTCAGCGATTTTCGGGTCTCGAGACTATCCCTGAGATCTATCTTAGTCTTTCGTCTAATTCCTGCCTGAAATTGTCAAAAGTGACATGAAATTGTCCGGCCTGTGACCAAACAGGCCGGATGGTCATGACATTGCCCCAAGACTTCCCAAGAGCAGCCGTCTCTCCGACGTGATCGACGGTCAGTGTCCTTCTCGTTCCGGGTCAGTGGATCGCAGGGGTCTACCTGACCGACGGAACACCAAGACCAAAATCTGGAGGTCATATCATGTCCAAATCCCTTACAGCCGCACTTTTGATTGGTGCTTTCACCGTATCCAATGTGGCACTCGCACAGGGCATGTCATTTGAAGCCGTCGATATGAATCAGGACGGTTTTGTTACCTTTGAAGAGATCACAGCCGCTGTACCGTCCATGTCACAAGATGCATTCAATGCCGCTGACATGAACCAGGACAGCATGCTCGATCCGGCAGAATTTGAAACGGTTCAACCCTAAACCTGGGTTCAGGCGATCCCCCATTGGTCGACAATGATCGGCCTGATTGCCTGATCATCGCCACCGCCGGATAGGTCACGCCGGCGGTGGTGTGCAGTGTGGGTGCTAAAAACACCGGAATGAGCGGGCCTGAATACTCACGATGTTCGGGAGCTCAAGAGACAGTTGAATTCTCGTCATGTCTGTCTGACGATATGAAATATTGACCGCATATCAATGGTTTGCAAAACTGCCTTCCATAAACTGGGAGGAAGTCATGAAACCACTATCTTGGGCCCTCGGGGCTGCAATGGCGCTCGGCCTGACCGCTAGCGCTGCAAACGCAGCAAATACGACGCTGCGCATTTCTCTGCAATTGCCCTTGAAAAGCCATCTCGGCCAGAACCTGGTTCTGTTCAAGGAAGAAGTCGAGAAGAACTCCAACGGTGAAATCGCCGTCGAAATCTACGATTCTGCGCAGCTCTATAAAGACAAGGAAGTTCCTGCTGCCGTTGGCTCCGGTGCCATCGAAATGGGTGTTGCCTCGCTGACGCGTTATGTTGGTGACATTCCGGCCGTGGACATTTTCTATCAGCCATTCCTGTTTGACAGCGAAGACAAGGTCCGTGCCGCCGTGTCGCCTGACTCGCCTGTTCGTGGCCCGCTTGATGCTGCAATCAAGGACACTGGCTCGACAGTCTTGTGGTGGCAGGCTTATGGCGGTGCGATCATGCTGTCCAATGGTGGTCCGATCAAAACGCCGGCTGACATGAACGGCAAGAAAGTCCGTGTTTTCGGCAAGACGCTTGGTGATTTTGTTACCGCTTCCGGTGGCGCGCCGACATTGATTTCCGGGTCTGAGCAATATCTCGCCTACCAGCGCGGCACCGTTGATATTGGCATGACCGGCGTTTCGGGTGTCAAATCCCGCAAGCTCTGGGAAGTGATGGACACGATCACGGTCACCAACCATGCTGACATTGAGTTCATTGTCGTAGTCAACACGGATTTCTGGAATGGTCTTCCGGATGCGCATAAAGCCGTTATTCAGGCTGCCGCTGTGACTGCCGAGAATGACGTTCGCAATCGCGTGTCTGAAATCGAAGCCAGCGCTTATGCGGCTGCGGAAGAAAACGGCATGACTGTCTACAAGCCGACCGCAGACGAGATTGCTGCCTGGAAAGGTGTCAGCCAGCCGGTCTATGACGCTTATGGCGAAAAAGCCGGTGAACTTGGCCAGAACGTGATGAAAGCGGCCAAAGGTCTGTAAAGACTGCGTCAATTCTGATGACATCAAGTGGCGGGCCTGGTGCCCGCCACTTGTTCCAAACTCCCGCCGGACGTGCTGTTCAGGTGGTCCAGCCGTTATGGTCATTTCATGAAGTTGTTTTCGAGAATTCTGCTGGCGCTTGCCTGGGTCTCTGCGCTCTTGTTCGTACTTGCCGGTTGCATGCTGACCTACGAGGTGACGGCACGCTATCTGTTTGTTGCGCCGACAATATGGGCCGCGGAACTGTCGCAGCTGACCCTGATCTGGGGAACGCTGATCGCAATGCCCTGGCTTCTTGGAGCGCGACGCCACATTGCGGTTGACGCTGTCACTGAAACACTCGGACCAACCGGAAAACGAATTTGCCACGTTCTGTCGATGACGGCTGTAGCTGCTTTTAGTGCAATTGTTGCCTGGAAGGGCTGGGGAATTTTTTATGATTCCTTTGAGCGGGGCCGGACAACGGGCTCCATGCTCGATCTGCCGACCTGGGTATCGGAACTGGCTGTTCCGGTAGGGTTTGCCTTGTTGTTTGTTCAAGCCTTGATCGAACTTGGAAAATCCGGAGACGCAAATCCTCATCACGATGAGGTGCCTTCATGACCACAGTTCTCATTCTGGCAACACTTTTCGGTCTGCTTCTGATCCGGGTTCCTGTTGCCTTCACATTGGGCGGACTGGGTCTGGCGCTGCTTTATCTCGGCGGTTTTTCACCCTTGATGGCACCACAGGCGATCCTGTCCACTTTGGATGGGTTCATCCTGCTGGCCGTACCGTTGTTTCTGTTGATGTCCAACATTCTGCTCAAGGGCGGTGTCGGCAAAGATCTTTTTGCAGCCGTTCATGCCTGGGTGGGACATTGGCCCGGGGGATTGGCAGTCGCGACCATTGTCTCCTGCGCGATTTTCGCCGCGATTTCAGGATCTTCCGTTGCAACAGCAGCCACCATTGGCACGGTCGCCATCCCGGAAATGATTCAGCGCGGCTACGAGAAGAAGTTCGTGTATGGACTCCTGGCAGCCGGCGGAACCCTGGGCATTTTGATCCCGCCATCGATCCCGATGATCGTCTATGGATTTGTCACTGAACAATCCGTCATAGCGCTGTTTTTGGCCGGTATTGGTCCGGGTCTTTTGCTTGTCGCGTTCTTCATCATCTTCTCGATGATTTATGCGCGTTGGTTTGGCGGTTATACACCTGAACCGCCCGCCAGCACCAAGGAGCGGATCGATAGCAGTATTCGGGCTTTGCCATCGATGGCATTGGCAGCGGTTGTCATCGGTGTGATCTACACCGGCATTGCAACACCAACTGAAGCTGCGGCAATCGGATTTGCGGTCGCGCTGCTCATCACGGGGCTTTATCTCAGAACGTTGACTTGGACAGGCCTCAAGGAAGCAGCCTTTGAATCCATGGTGACGACTGTTGCGATCCTGTTGATTGTTGCCGGTGCCAAGGTGTTCGGCAAAGCCATCACGCTTTACCGGATCCCGCAGGAGATCTCGGTGTTCATCGGCCAGAACATTGATACGCCGCTGGTGTTCATTATTGTCGTGTCGATTGTGCTTCTAATAATGGGGCTGGTGTTTGAAGCGCTGTCCATGGTGTTGATCATGACACCTGTGCTATTGCCTGCCGCCATGGCGCTGGGCTTTGATCCGATCTGGTTCGGCGTCTATATGGTTGTGATGGTCGAATGTGCGTTGATCACGCCGCCCGTGGGGCTCAATCTTTATGTTATCCAGTCGGTCGCACGATCCAGCTTGTCAGATGTCTCTAAGGGTGTCCTGCCGTTCCTCGTTTTGATGCTGATATCTGTCGCTATCCTCTATATGTGGACCGACCTCGCCCTTTATATCCCGTTTAAACTTTAAGGATCTGCCATGCCGTCACCGGCTGAAAAACTCCGTGCCTTGCTGGCCGAGGACAAATTGCACGTCATGCCATGCTGCTATGATGCGCTGTCCGCAAAACTGATTGAACAGGCTGGATTTGATCTGACCTTCATGTCGGGCTTTGCCACATCCGCCTCCCGGATCGGCCAACCTGATCTCGGTCTGATGTCCTATTCAGAAGTCCTCGATCAGGCGCGTAACATCACCGATGTAACCCGGATCCCGCTGATTGCCGATGGCGACACCGGCTATGGCAACGCCATGAATGTGCGCCGAACCGTGGCGGGTTTTGCTAAGGCGGGTGCTGCGGCCGTGATGATCGAGGATCAGTTGTCGCCCAAACGCTGCGGCCATACGCCCGGCAAGGCGGTCGTGTCCCGCGAAGAAGCGTTTGACCGGATCCGCGCGGCCAATGACGCCAAGCTGGCTGGTGCTGATATCCTGATTCTTGCGCGTACGGATGCACGGCACGAGCATGGATTGGTGGAGGCCATTGACCGGGCAGCGAAGTTCAAGGAACTGGGTGCAGATATTCTGTTTGTGGAAGCGCCAAAGACTGTCGGGGAAATGAAAACGGTCTGCCGCGAGCTTCCGGGCCCGAAAATGGCCAATATCGTTGAAGGTGGCGAAACGCCGGAGCTCAGCCACAAGGAACTTCAGGACATTGGATATGCGATTGCAGCTTATCCGCTGACCCTAATGGCAAGCGCCATGCGGGCGATGGTCGGAACACTTGCCAAGCTGAAGTCAGACGAAGACCGCACACCGGATCTGATGAACTTCAAGGATCTGCGCGAGCGGATCGGGTTCAATGACTATTATGAGACTTCTGCGCAATACGAGACCTCGAAGCGGGAATAAATTTGCTTTCCGAAATGTCTCCACTGATCGCACAAAGTGTGATAGATCTAAACTGATTCGAAAGATTCCAGGTACAGAAAATCCAGCACAATGACTGCAACATTCTATGATTTCTAGACCTAAATATTTAGCTGAATTTAATAAACCACCTATAAATGAAGTCGTTTTAGGCGCTCAATTTAGTATTCCAAGTTCATATAATCAAATCTATGCCTATAAAATATGGGAGTTATTTAAGGATGACTTTCCATCTGTAGAAATTCATTCGCCGCTCGAACCAACTTTTGAGACGTTCGGATTTCCAATTTCTCAGAAGGTTGGCATTAATGTTTTGTCTGGCGGGCGGCATGATAGATTTTGGTTTATCTCAGATGACAGCCGAGAGCTTATTCAATTTCAAGAAGATAGGCTTCTTCATAACTGGCGAAAAGATCCAGACCCCAACCATACTTATCCCAGATATGAGTATATTCGAGAGAAGTTCGAGGCTGAATTATCAAGAGTAGAAGATTTCTTTGTTTCGCTAGATCAACAGCATCTAATGTGTAACCAAGCGGAAATTACCTACATAAATATCTTTAAAATCCAGGATAGTGGATTGTGTAGATTGGACGAGTGGGTTCGTTTTTTGGATTTTTCTCCATTTAGCCCGGATGATTATTCATCTTGGTGGTCTGATACAATTCTTGATGAGGACGAGAATCCGATAGCTAGATTATCTTGCGAAATGAAGACTGGTTACAATCAAGAGCGAGAAAAAATTGCAAACATTTCGCTAACGGTCCGCGGAAAACCTCACTCTGGAAATATTTCGTCAACTTTAGATTTTCTGGATATGGGTCGTGAAATAATTGTCGATCGATTTAGTAAAATTACTACAGAAAAAGCTCACAATGTATGGGAAAGGGTGAAATAGTGCACAAATATAATACCGCTGCATTTTCAAGTGAAACCCAAAAAAAGGAGCATTTTTCTTCTAAAGAAGCTGTATTCAATTCACTGGTAGTGCAACCTGTATTGGAGGAGCGTCAGTCAAGGGAGATTGCTGACGAGGTGATTTGTTTAACCAAACTACCTAAGGGTTGGGATGGGTATCGCGGGGTGCCTGTAAAACCTCAAAATGCTTGGTTTGCGCTCGATCTTATAAAAAGCCTGTGTGCATTGGGTGTATCCAAGCCTCATGTTGTTCCTGGTAGTGGTGGGGAAGTCCAACTTGAGTGGCATACCAAGGAGCAAGATGTCGAACTTCTTGTAAATGAACCTTATAAAGTAAGTGCGTATCGCTTTGAAGTGGAAACAGAAGAAGAAGAAGAAATAGATTTAACCGTGCAGTATAGTAAAGTTGTTGAATGGTTTAATGATATAAAAATCTGATATGAGAAAGCCATTATACGATGAAATAGGTGATGTTATACCTCATGACCATGAGGAGATACTAAATGAACATCATGTTATTCGTCGCATATCTCCACACCATGTTGTTCCTGACGAAAAGTCACCCACAGGGTCGAAAATTTCAACAATGGCATTTCGACCTTCATCTGGACCTAATGGTGGTATGTCAGTAGATATCGAGAACCTCATTATCGAAAATGGATTAGACCCAAAAGAGTTTGTAATCTCTCCACCGTTTATAGGTGCTGTGAAACTTTTGGTAGAGCAATTGCGTGCGAATGATTTTGTCGTTGGGTATGACCCGCTGCCAGACAATGAATTTCACGGTGAGGTCTGGGGACGCTTTTCTAAATCTAAACAGAGAAAGTTAGTTGACCAATCTGTGTATCTTGTCGAACCCTCGGGTTTTCAAGATACTTAGCTTTCCTTGACTCTTCCCCTGCTTTCCGGCATACACACGCGAACTCCATACGAGTGACTGACAATTGAGCCGCCGACCGGGACCCGTCAAGGTGTAAAGAGATCCCGGAGGTTACCACCCGACAGCGCGATGCGCCCTCGGGTGCGAAACTGCTTTGTGCGGATCAATCTGCTTGGGTTTGAGCAGTGTTCACCCATATGGAACGGGAGAAATCCCGAGACTTTAGACCTTGAGGACTTTTGATGTTTGAAAGCCTATCAGATCGACTAAGTGGTATTTTCGACAAGCTCACTGGCCGCGGTGCGCTGTCTGAAAACGACGTCAATGAAGCGATGCGCGAAATTCGCCGCGCGCTGATTGAAGCGGACGTTGCCCTGCCGGTCGTGCGCTCTTTCACAGACAAAGTTCGCCACCGCGCGGTTGGCGCGGAAGTCGTCAAATCGGTCACGCCGGGTCAGATGGTCGTCAAGATCGTTCATGACCAGCTGGTGGAAATGCTTGGTACTGACGGCCAGTTGATTGACCTGAACGCACCGGCACCAGTCGCGATCATGATGGTCGGTCTGCAGGGCTCCGGTAAAACGACGACAACGGCCAAGATCGCCCGCCGGATGACCCAGCGCGACAAGCGCAAGGTTTTGATGGCCTCGCTCGATACGCGTCGTCCGGCTGCGCAAGAGCAGTTGAAGGTTCTGGGTGATCAAAACGAGATCGACACTCTGCCGATTATTGAGGGCCAGGGTCCGGTAGAGATTTCCAAGCGCGCCATGTCGGCTGCCAAACTCGGCGGTTATGACGTTGTTCTGCTCGATACCGCTGGTCGGATCCATATCGACGAGCCGCTGATGATGGAAATGGCGGATGTCAAATCCGCGACCCAGCCGCATGAAATTCTGCTGGTGGCCGATAGCCTGACCGGTCAGGACGCCGTCAATCTGGCGAAAAGCTTTGATGAGCGTGTTGGCATTACCGGTATTGCCCTGACCCGTATGGACGGTGACGGTCGTGGTGGTGCAGCGCTCTCCATGCAGGCTGTTACCGGTAAACCGGTCAAGCTGATCGGTACCGGCGAAAAATCTGATGCGATCGAGGATTTCCATCCGAAACGGATTGCAGACCGCATTCTCGGCATGGGCGATATTGTATCGCTCGTCGAAAAAGCTGCCGAAGCCATTGATGCGGAACAAGCCGCCAAGATGGCGAAAAAGATGCAGAAAGGTCAGTTTGACCTGGAAGATCTCGCCGAGCAGCTGAAACAGATGGAAAAGCTGGGCGGAATGTCCGGTATGATGGGCATGCTGCCGGGTGTCGGCAAAATGAAAAAGCAGATTGATGCGTCCGGCATGGACGACAAGATGTTCAAGCGTCAGGTCGCCATTATTTCATCGATGACACCGACCGAGCGCAAAAAACCGGACCTCCTGAAAGCCAGTCGGAAAAAACGCATTGCAGCGGGTTCCGGCGTTCAGGTTGCCGAGGTTAACAAGCTTTTGAAAATGCACCGCCAGATGGCGGACATGATGAAGAAGATGGGCAAGGGCAAAGGCATGCTCGGCAAGCTGATGGGTGGCATGGGCGGCGGAATGCCGGACGTCGATCCCAAGCAGCTTGAAGAAATGGCCAAATCCGGTCAGTTGCCGGGCGGCATGGAATTGCCGAAAGGCCTTCCGGGTGGTCTCGGTGGTGGTAGTCTGCCACCAGGCATGCCCGGTCTTCCAGGTCTTGGCGGCCCGGGCCTTCCCGGTCTTCCGGGCATGGGGAAAGGCAAAAAGCGATGAGCCATGCCGAAGCCCAACTTGAGAACAATGACGCTTTGACCGAGCTGAAATCCCTGCGCGGATCGATCGACAATATCGATGCCGCTCTGGTTCACATGCTCGCAGAACGGTTCAAATGCACCCAGAAAGTGGGTGTCCTGAAAGCAACAAACGACCTGCCGCCGGCTGATCCGGCGCGGGAAAAAATTCAGATCGAGCGGCTGCGAAAGCTCGCAACCGACGCAAATCTCGATCCTGACTTTGCCGAAAAATTTCTGAACTTCATCGTTCACGAAGTCATCCGGCACCATGAAGCCATTGCCGCTGAAGCCGGCAACTGAACAAACTGGAGAAATTATAATGGCTACGAAAATTCGCCTGGCACGTGGTGGTTCCAAGAAGCGCCCTTACTACCGCATCGTGATTGCAGACATCCGCGCACCGCGCGATGGCCGCTTCATCGAAAAGGTTGGTTCTTACAACCCGATGCTGCCTAAGGATTCTGAAGAGCGCGTGCAGCTTGATGTTGAGCGTATCAAATACTGGCTCGGCACCGGCGCGCAGCCAACAGACCGCGTAAACCGTTTCCTGGACGCTGCCGGTTTGACGAAGCGTGAGCCGCGCAACAACCCGAAAAAAGCCCAGCTTGGCCAGAAAGCACAAGAGCGTGTAGACGCCAAGAAGCAGGCTGAAGAAGACGCAGCAGCTGCTGCTGCGGAAGCTGCCGCTGCGCCGGCTGAAGAAGCTGCTGCTGAATAAACCGAATTGCACCGTGCCGAGATCCATCACAAGGGCCTTCCGACATGAGCTCGTCTGAGACGTCAAAGGTTCTGATGGCGACAATCGGCGCGGCGCACGGTATTCGTGGGGAAGTACGGGTCAAACCTTATGGGGATGACCCGCTTTCCTTCACTGACTACGGCGTGTTGACCACAAAAGACGGCAAACGGTCGTTTGAAGTGGCATCAGCGCGCGTGAAAAAGACGGTCGTGATCACCAAGTTTGTGGAGATCAAGGATCGCAATCAGGCAGAAGAACTGAACGGTCTTGATCTCTATATCGACCGGGATGAGTTGCCTGAGCCTGAAGACGATGAATTCTACTATTCTGATCTGAATGGTCTGGACGTTCTGGACCCGTCGGGCGAAGCGCTGGGCAAGATTGTTGCTGTTCAAGATTTCGGCGCCGGAGACCTTCTGGAGATCCGACCAAAGCGCGGCAAGACGTATTACGTGCCATTCACCAGGGAATTTGTTCCGGATATCAAACTGGACAAAGGGTGTGTGACACTGGATTTGCCGGAAGACTATTTGTCGGAAGACAAGCCTGATCCTTCAGAAGATGCGCCTGACCGGTAACGGGTCGGCACAGGTTCCAGTCCCATTTGGTACAGATCAAGATCTTCCTGATCATCCTTGACTGCTTCTCTGGATTCAGAGCGGACCAGTGCGATCAATGCAACAACCAAAGCCACCCCAATGCCGTTGGCGAAAATGTCCGGTACGGACATTTCGTGATGTGGTACAAGACCTTGAACCAGTTCACCACCAATTCCCAGGCCAAATGCAACGACTGCAGAGATACGCAGGCGGCAGCAGAACAACGCATGGATGGAAAGCGTCAACAAGGCATAGAAGCCGATGTGTATGATCTTGTCGTAGGGGTGGCCGACACCTGTGCGGAAAACCAGACCGACCATCACGCCGAAGATCACCAACACAGTCAACGGCAGGATGCGGCTCAGGGATACATCAAGGTAATGCTGATCAACCCGTCGCTGAATGAAGGCTGGAAGCTTGAATCGAATGACGGGAAATTTGAACACGGCTCGCTACCTGATTTAATCTCTCTTGCCACCTTGCATAGTGAGCATTAATCAGAGCTTTCTTTCCGGCAAATATCCAGTGAACGTACGGTGTTTCACTATCTTCGGTTAATGTATCCTTAACTAATGGCTGTTTTAGGCCAAATACCGATAATTTATCGGCAAAACTTACAGGGGCGGACATGGCCTTCAAGGCAACCATTCTGACGCTTTATCCGGATATGTTTCCAGGACCGCTGGGCCAAAGCCTTTCAGGTCGTGCGTTGGACAAGGGTTTATGGGAGCTTTCGACCAGCCAGGTCCGGGATTTTGCGACGGACAAACACCGCTCAGTGGATGATACGCCAGCAGGTGGCGGGGCCGGCATGGTTTTACGTGCTGATATTCTGGCCATGGCGATCGATGCCGCTGCATCTGCAGATGACCCCCGCCCGCGCATCTTGATGAGTCCGCGCGGCAAACCGTTTACGCAGAGCCGTGCGCATGAACTGGCAGATGGTCCCGGGGCAATCATAGTCTGTGGGCGTTTTGAAGGTGTTGATCAGCGGGTGATTGACAGTCGGCAGCTCGAGGAAGTCTCAATCGGCGACTATATTCTCTCCGGTGGCGAAATTGGTGCGATCACCATGCTGGATGCGATTGTACGGCTTATTCCGGGCGTCATGGGCAATATGGAAAGCGCGGATACCGAAAGCTTCGAGACCGGATTGCTGGAGCATCCACATTACACCCGGCCGAATGATTTCGAAGGTGAGATTATTCCCGAAGTGCTGACGTCCGGCAATCACAAGAAGATCCATGAGTGGCGCATGGCCGAAGCCGAAAGGTTGACCCGCGACCGTCGCCCGGATCTCTGGGATGCCTATATGGCCGATGAAGATGATGTAGATTGAAGAATCTGCATGACAAATGGCAGAAAATCCTGTAATAGCCCGCCGAAGCTGGATGAATGTGTGCGTTTTTAAAAAGGGCAAACGTTCTGGGTGAGATCGAAAGACCTCGAAGAACCTATAAAAATCCGGTGGATATACGACATGGCCCGGAGATGGTGAATTCGTTCTTGGCATCTGATGCTTCAAGAGCGCTCTGACCGCTTCGTAAATCAAAAGGGAAAAATGCCATGAACATCATTGAACAGCTTAATGCTGAAGAAATGGAGCGGATCGAAGCTCAGCGCAAGCTTCCGGAATTCTCTCCAGGTGATACTGTCAAAGTCAACGTGAAGGTCACCGAAGGTACACGTACGCGTACACAGGCTTACGAAGGTGTCTGCATCGCCCGTTCCGGCGGCGGCATCAACGAGAGCTTCACTGTTCGCAAGATCTCCTACGGTGAAGGTGTTGAGCGTGTATTCCCAATCTATTCTCCGATGCTCGAAGGCGTAGAAGTTGTCCGCCGCGGTAAAGTTCGCCGTGCGAAACTCTACTACCTGCGTGATCGTCGCGGTAAATCTGCGCGTATCGTTGAAAACACCAACGTACGCTCCAAGCGCCTCAACGAAGAAGTTCGTGCAGAGGTCAATGCTGCCAAGGCTGCAAAAGCTGAAGCCAAGCAGGCTGAAAAAGATTCAGCTGCTGCTGAGTCAGCGGCAGAATAAAGTACTTAGATGCTTTTCAAGTTTCAAAAGGCGGCCCGGTGGGTCGCCTTTTTTGATGACCACTCCGCCTCAGTCAATCTCAGTTGAATTCAACTCAACTTGGAATGCTTGACCTTCGGGCAGAGCTGCGTCATTCACTAGCCAGATTTAATTGAGATACCCCGGTGTCCGGCAATGCGGACATATCGAGGAGAAGCTGGAACATTGGTGCTTGATATCAGGCGCAGATCACCAGCTCGACTGAGGAGAGACCCATGGCCAAGGCACGGACGCTTTACGACAAGATTTGGGACGACCACGCGGTCGACATGCAGCCAGACGGAACCGGTCTGCTTTACATCGATCGTCACCTCGTGCACGAAGTGACCAGCCCGCAGGCCTTCGAAGGTTTGCGCATGACAGGCCGAAAGGTTCGTCAGCCGCAGAAAACGCTGGCAGTTGTTGATCACAATGTCCCGACAACGGATCGTAGTCATGGAATTGATGATCCGGAATCTGCGCTTCAGGTCAATACGCTTGCCAGCAACGCTGCGGAGTTTGGTGTCGAGTACTATTCAGAACTCGATCTGCGCCAGGGCGTCGTTCATATCGTTGGCCCGGAACAGGGATTTACCCTGCCGGGCATGACGATTGTCTGTGGTGATAGTCATACGTCCACCCACGGCGCGTTTGGGTCCCTTGCCCATGGTATTGGTACCTCGGAAGTGGAACATGTTCTGGCAACCCAGACCCTGATCCAGAAAAAAGCCAAAAACATGCTGGTCAAAGTCAACGGTAAGACACCGGCTGGTGTCACTGCAAAAGATATTGTCCTGGCAATCATCGGTAAAATCGGAACGGCTGGTGGTACCGGCTACGTGATCGAATATGCAGGTGAAGCTATTGAAGCCCTGTCGATGGAAGGTCGCATGACGGTCTGCAACATGTCTATTGAAGGCGGCGCGCGTGCCGGACTGATTGCGCCGGATGAAAAAACTTTTGAATACGTTAAGGGCCGCCCAAAGGCGCCAAAAGGGGCAGACTGGGACAAGGCTGTTGCCTACTGGAAGACGCTTCACACGGATGATGGCGCTCACTTCGATGAAATCATCGAGCTTGATGCCGCCAATTTGCCGCCAATCGTTTCCTGGGGCTCTTCTCCGGAAGATGTTGTGTCGGTCGAAGACGTTGTGCCGAATCCGAATGCAATTGATGACGAAAACCGCCGCAAGTCCAAAGAGCGGGCGCTTGAATACATGGGGCTTGAGCCGGGAACAAAAATTACCGATATCAAGATCGACCGGGCGTTCATCGGCTCCTGCACAAATGGCCGTATCGAGGACCTGCGCGCTGCCGCTGCAGTGGTTGGCAATCAAAAGGTTGCGGCCAGTGTCAGTGCCATGGTGGTTCCGGGCTCCGGTCTAGTGAAAGAGCAGGCTGAAGAAGAAGGTCTGGATGTCATCTTCAAGGAAGCCGGATTTGAATGGCGTGAGCCTGGATGCTCCATGTGTCTTGCGATGAATGCGGACAAGTTGAAGCCGGGTGAGCGCTGCGCATCAACGTCCAATCGCAACTTTGAAGGACGCCAGGGTTTTAAAGGCCGGACCCATCTGGTCTCACCGGCAATGGCTGCTGCTGCGGCTATCGCCGGCCACTTTGTTGATATCAGGGAATGGACTTCAAACTGATTCGCCAAGAAATGATGAAATGAAAAAGGGCACCACATGGTGCCCTTTTTGTTGGCGTTCGCAAAAATCCGAATGGTTGAAGTTGTATTGTATTTTTCTCAAATAATTCATGCTGTTAAATACGGTTTTTGGATAAAAGCAGAGACATATCAACTCGTTGACAAATGAAATTGACGGGCTTCACAAGACTGTCACCTCGGCATTACAATACTCTCGTCACGAATGAACTTGATCTGCTGTCCAAATAACTGGGCAACGGAAGATTCGGTTAGGCGTGAGGAGTGGAAGGTGACGGCAGCAGTATCGTCAGGAGGCCATCCGGCGTTAGTACTCAATGCGGATTACAGGCCGCTGAGTTATTACCCCTTGTCATTGTGGTCATGGCAGGACGCAATAAAGGCTGTGTTTCTCGATCGGGTGAATATCGTCGCTGAATATGAAACGACGGTCCGAAGTCCGAGCTTCGAATTTCGATTACCCAGCGTCGTTTCACTCAAGACCTTTGTAAAACCCAGCAGATATCCTGCATTTACCCGATTTAATGTTTTCCTACGTGACAAATTTCAGTGCCAGTATTGCGGCACCCTAGAAGACCTCACATTTGATCACCTGATCCCGCGCTCCAAAGGCGGCCTGACCACTTGGGACAATGTGATAACAGCTTGTTCCCCCTGTAACCTGAGAAAATCCAACAAGTCGTGCAAGCAATTGAACATGTGGCCAATGCACATGCCTTTTCAGCCGACGATTCAGGACTTACATGCAAATGGCCGCGGCTTTCCGCCCAACTACCTGCATGAGAGCTGGATGGATTTCCTCTACTGGGATACTGTCTTGGAACCTTAAAAAACGGAAATTGGTCGAAACTCGATCGCTTGGAACAAGTGTTCAGATGGTTTGGTTTCCATAAATTTTTAGCTAAATCTAATGTACGATTTAATCATTTAAGTACTTTTCTTTAGTAACAGTCTCGGATTGCGCTTCGAGGTCCTGATGATTAAAAAAATGCGCTCACAATTGATTATTACGTTTTACCGACTTTGCCACGACCGGCATGCCGCGATATTGCCAATTTTTGGCTTGATGGTGATCCTACTGGTGGTTGTGGCTGGTGCAGCCATTGATGTCACCCGCGTTGTAAGTGCTCGGGAAAAACTGTCTTATGCGATCGATGCTGCGGCATTATCAGTCGCTTCTGATCTGTCGACATCTGTGATGACCGATGCTCAAATTACGCAAAGAATTGCAGATTCCTTTCGAGCGAATTTGTCCAATGCAGAGTTTCTAGACAAGGCCGTTGAAAACCTGGACTTTGTCGTTGATAGCAACGAAGGCACAATAGTGGTCTCCTCAAGCGCAACGCTTGACAATTATTTCATCGATTTCGGCGGATACGCACTGGATGCGATCGGTCCTGAGACGTTCTCTTTTGGAACGAGTGCCCAAGTATCTTATTCGCGTTTCGACGTGGAACTTGCCCTTATAGTTGATGTAACTGGTTCAATGGGGGGTGACATGAACACCCTCCGTGAGGCTTCCCAAGGTGTTGTCGACATTCTGTTGCCTGCTGATCTTGATGAAGATGATGCTAAAGTTCGCATTTCTCTGGTCCCCTACAGCCAAGGTGTAAACTTGGGATCTTACGCCAATAAAGTCATGGGCGGAGAGCATTACCCAGTGAGTGGTGTTTGTGTGACAGAACGTGAAGATTATGGGATTTACGACGTTGAGTTCACTGACGCATCCTATAATTACTTTATAGACGCCGACCCGCCGCCCAAAGAGACGTTCTTTGGTAGTGGTACTAATCGGTGTTCAAGTAGCTCGAGGTTGGTACCGCTTTCGAAGAATCGAAATACACTAACCACTGCTATCGCGGCACTACGGGCGGACGGTGCTACGGCCGGCCAAACCGGCGCGATATGGGGGTGGAACAGCTTGTCACCCAATTTTGCAAATGTGTGGCCTTCCGAAAGTGTGCCAGCAGCGTACACCAACGATGAAGTATTGAAGTTCGCTATCATGATGACAGATGGTGACAACAACAGGCATTACTATCAAACAGATAGATCATGTAATCGATGGGGGTGGTGTACTTATTATGATCCCGAGGCATGGTTTGAAACAAGTAGAGGAAGTTCTGGATACAATGGCGAGTCCTCTCAGCGCCACCGGGAATACTGCGAAGCCATGAAAGACGCTGGAATTGAGATCTTTGGTGTTTATTTTGGTAGCAACACCAATTCCACGGGGTCACGGAACATGCAGTCCTGCGCAAGCGATGGAAATTACTATCAGGCCACTTCAGCCGCGGTTCTGATCCAAGCTTTTGCAAATATCGCCAAGAAAATTCAGCAAATCGTTTTATCGAAATAGATCCAATGATTATTAAAAAAGGCCGGGCAAATTGCCCGGCCTTTTTGGTTTCATGGGGTTCTTTGTCAGCCGCGGTTCTGACGATTGTCTATGAGCTCATCGACCACAGTTGGATCTGCCAAAGTGGACGTATCACCAAGGCTGTCGAAGCTGTCTTCCGCGATCTTGCGAAGAATGCGGCGCATGATCTTGCCGGAGCGTGTTTTCGGCAGGCCAGGTGAGAACTGAATGAGATCAGGGGATGCGATTGGCCCAATTTCAGCACGAACGTGTTTGACCAGTTCTTTCTTCAGCTCATCCGTTGGCTCTTCACCTTCCATCAGGGTGACATAGGCGTAGATGCCCTGCCCCTTGATGTCGTGCGGATAGCCAACCACAGCGGCTTCGGAGACCTTGTCATGGGCCACCAGTGCACTTTCGACCTCTGCAGTCCCCATCCGGTGTCCGGAGACGTTGATCACGTCATCGACGCGGCCTGTGATCCAGTAATAGCCATCCTCATCGCGTCGACAGCCGTCACCAGTGAAGTAAAGGCCCTTGTAGGTCGCGAAATAGGTTTGAACGAAACGCTCATGGTCGCCATATACGGAGCGCATCTGGCCCGGCCAGCTGTCCTTGATGACCAAATTGCCTTCGGTCGCACCTTCCAGGAACTTGCCTTCTGCATCAACGATGGCAGGCTGAACTCCAAAGAATGGACGTGTCGCGGATCCCGGTTTCAGGTCAGTTGCACCTGGAAGCGGTGTGATCAGGATACCGCCGGTTTCCGTTTGCCACCAGGTATCGACAATCGGGCATTTCTGTTCGCCGACAACATTGTAATACCAGTTCCAGGCTTCGGGATTGATCGGCTCGCCGACAGACCCAAGCAGGCGCAGTGATTTGCGGGAAGTTTTTGTAACATGTTCGTCACCAGCACCCATCAGGGCACGGATAGCTGTCGGGGCTGTGTAGAAGATGTTGACGTTGTGTTTGTCGCACACTTCCCAGAACCGGCCAGGCCCTGGATAAGTCGGCACACCTTCGAACATCAGTGTTGTCGCGCCATTGGCGAGCGGTCCGTAAACAATGTAGCTGTGGCCGGTCACCCAGCCCACATCTGCCGTACACCAATAGACATCGCCTTCGTGATAATCGAAGACATATTCGTGTGTCATTGAGGCATAGGTCAGATAACCGCCTGATGTGTGCAGAACACCTTTCGGCTGACCCGTTGATCCGGATGTGTAGAGAATGAAGAGTGGATCTTCCGCGTTCATTTCAGCAGGTTCACAGTGATCGGAGACCTTGTCCGCAGCATCGTGATACCAGACGTCACGGCCATCCTGCATCGCGATGTCGCCGCCAGTGCGCTTCACGACAATCACGCTGTCGACGGGAGCTTTCTCAATTGCCCGGTCAACGTTTGCCTTCAGCGGAACCTTGCGGCCGCCGCGCAGGCCTTCATCTGCGGTAACGATACACTTGCTGTCACAGCCTTCGATACGCTGAGCCAGGCTGTCCGGTGAAAAACCGCCAAAAACGATGGAATGAACTGCACCGATACGGGCACAGGCAAGCATTGCGTAAGCTGCTTCGGGAATCATCGGCAGATACAAAGTAACCCGGTCGCCCTTTTTGACGCCCTGGCCAAGCAATACGTTGGCGAACTTGTTCACCTCGTGGTGCAGTTCCTTGTAGGTAATGACCTTGGATTCGCTCGGGTCATCACCTTCCCAAATGATTGCTGGCTGATCGCCGCGCTTTTCCAGGTGTCGGTCAACGCAGTTGGCGGCAACGTTCAATGTGCCGTCTTCGAACCATTTGATAGATACGTTGTGATAGTCGTAGGAGGTGTTCTTCACCTTGGTATACGGCTTGATCCAGTCAAGACGCTTGCCGTGCTCGCCCCAGAAACCGTCAGGATCGTCAACCGACCGCTGGTACATTTCCTTGTATTTTGCGTTATCTACATGTGCCCTGGCGGCAACTTCCGCCGGAACGGGAAAAACAGATGCGGACATGCGAGAACCTCCCAGAAACCACAATTAGGCTTGCAGCAGGTTTGTCCTCCCGTGCTGCAGGCCGTTTTTTACCGGGGGCCATTATGCTTATGGCCTTCCCGAGCGTCTACAACCAAAGCTTGGTACTTTCGTAGGCCAGCCCTTGGTCTAATCCATTCATATATGTGACAATTTACGCTTACGTCAGTTTAGCCAGCCAATTACTATTCCTTGCACCAGCAACACCCCAAGCCAATGACCTCCGTCAATAATTGTCAGGCTCCACGGTTTTCCCTGAAATCGATGGTTGATGATTTGCGTCGTCATGACAATTCCGACCCAAATCATCAAGGCCGAGATAATACCGTTCCGGATGGTTGTTTCGCCGCTGTGATAGACAATTCCGGCAAAAACAAACGCCATGATGAATTGGCAGAAAAAGGCAATGCCGAGTATTACAGGATCAGGCCGGGTTTGTTCTTCGGTGAGATCGGCTGCACGCATCCAGGATTTACCGAGCACGCCATACCAGGCAGAGCCATATATGAAGGATGCGACTGCAGCGGCAGCAACCGCAATCAAATTGATCCCGTCGAACATCATTGCGTCATCCCCCTTGATGCAATTTACAATACAATTGCTCGGAGTGTTCCGAAAAATCAAGCGCCTGTTGCCTTTGACAGGCCTAAATACCGGTTACGACTCCTGGGATTTGTTTTTCACCCAGATGGCCAGTTTTCCGCAGTCTTGAAATCCGGACTGACGATAGACGGGCAAGAGCGTCTCATCGGATTCGTGAGTGCAGACAGGATGATGGGAATACGGTTGCAGCAGACTGCGAAGGGCTCCGTAAAGCCATTTCTTCCGGTAAAATATGTTGGACAGACCAATCAGATTTTTGCCGTCACATTTTGGTCCCTGATTGAAAGTGCATCCGGCCTTTATCGTCTCCCCGTCCATGATCATGGCAAAATCTACGGTCGCGGATTTGAGAAGCTTTGGCGACAAGACCTGCCGAAGGGTCTCATTGTCATTCCATGCCGGTAGCCATTTGGCGAGTGCGTCCAGCGTCATGACCTTTTGCCAATCTGAAGAGACTGGCGGTTTTTTTGATGATTGCGCCGGGCGGAACAACCATCTGCCGCTGAACAGTTTTTCAAAGCCGCGATGTTTGAGCTCAAGGCAGTCAAAACTGTCTTTGACGGCTGCTCCTGGAGGCAGTGCCTTGAGCGCAGAGATCAATTCCGGGCCAGACTTATTGTTGAGCGTCACAAGATTTGGGTAAAGCGGCAGTTGCTTGCCTTCAGCAACCCAGTAGTCGTTGTTGAATCTGGTTGTTGCACCCGCTTTGCTCAGCACGGCATCACACCAAAGCGCGTTGTTTTGCGCACATACCGATAGCGTTTCAGCTGGTGTCACGCGACCAGGCCACCCTTCCCGACTATGAAATCCACGATCTTTTCTACACCATATCCGGCTTTCATGTTCGCAAAAACGAACGGGCGGGATTTCCGCATTCTGGTCGCATCCCGATCCATTACGCCAAGATCCGCACCGACATAAGGAGCAAGATCTGTCTTGTTGATGACCAGAAGGTCTGATCGGGTTATTCCAGGTCCGCCTTTGCGCGGTATTTCCTCTCCCGCTGCGACATCAATCACATAGATGGTGAGGTCTGCTAGTTCCGGTGAGAAAGTCGCAGCCAGATTGTCGCCGCCGGATTCGATCAGGATCAAATCAAGGTCTGGGAAGGCGTCGTTGAGATCCTTGATGGCAGCTAGGTTGATTGACGCATCTTCGCGGATTGCAGTGTGCGGGCAGCCGCCTGTTTCTACGCCGCGAATACGATCAATGGACAAGGCCTGAGAGCGCATCAGGGCTTCGGCATCTTCACTGGTGTAGATATCGTTGGTGATGACCGCGAGCGAGAAGCGATCGCGCATGGCCTTGCACAACCTGTCGGTCAGCGTGGTTTTGCCCGCACCAACCGGGCCACCAATGCCTACACGTAGTGGACCATTTATCGAACTCATGACCGGAACAACCTCGAATATTGTGTTTCGTGCGCCATCGACGCGATGTCTGCAAGGAATGTTGAGGTGCCCAGGTCATCCAGACCGGCTTCAAGTGCTTCGCGGGTAACCGAGAATATCACCGGTTCCAGAGCGGCCAGCACCTTCTGCCCGTTGTTCTGGCCAAGCGGAACGGCTCGAACGGCCACCGAAATCAGATTGGCGGTAAAAGCGTGCAGGAATGATGAAATCGACGCCTCTTCCGGGATGTCATGCATGGCTGTCACCAGGCCCAGAGCGACGGGACAAGGCCATTGCTTGGGCACGTTTTTGGTTTCGCGATCTGTCAAAAGCGCAAAAATCTGGCTGGCGGGTGACACAGTAGCGGGTATCCAGCTTGCATGTATTGCCTCTATGAACGCTGTGCCTTGAGCGCTTGTCTCAAGATGCCGTTCTCTTGAAGGCTGCAGAGCCAGTCCAAGTTCGATTAGATCCAGAACCTGCTCCTGTGATCCTGCGTTGGCCGCGTTCCAGGTTTCTTTTAAAAGGATGGCATCGCTTCGTCCGGCCCCGAACTGCAGAATATCTTGCAGCCAGGCTTGAAGGTCTGCTGCGCAGGTAACACCACCATCTTCGATGACCTGTTCCAGCCCGTGCGAATAGGTAAACGCTCCGATTGGAAACGCTGGCGACAGAAACGTCAGCAGCCGGTAGAGGGCCGATTGCGAAACAGTTTCAGTCATGACTGTGACCGTGATCGTGCCCCTGGGTCTGGCCATGGCCGTAAGCACCGCCTTCCGGATCAAACGGTGCCGTCAGCGCTGTGAGTTTACCGCCCAATTTGGCGACCATATCTTCAATGACGTGATCGCGCCGGATGCGAAGGGTCTGTCCCATCAGTTGGGTTGGCAGATGCCGGTTGCCGAGATGCCAGGCGATCTTGACCAGATGTGCTGTGTCCTTTGCTTCGATTTCGACCAACTCTTCAGGTTCAGCGAGGACTTCGACTATCTGTCCGTTGTCCAGTTCCAATCCGTCGCCATGATGCAGATAGACGGCATTTGCTTCATCCAGCAGAAACGACAGACCGCCTTCAGTTGTCAGCACAGCTCGTCGTCGGTGCCGGTCTTCCCGGTCCAGCGTGATCGTATCGACGGACGTGTCCGTCCAGCTACCGGCTTCCCGGATTGCAGAAACGCGGATCATTTTGCAGCTTCGACTTTCGCTTTCATGGCCTTGTAACCAGGGCGGGCCCTGAGACGCTTGAAATAATCATAGACGGGGCCTTCGCTCGGCAGGTTGAATTTGGCTACCACCGCCCACCCTGCGCAATGGCCCAGGATGATGTCGGCGATGGTGAAGGTTTCGCCCATCACATAGGGTCCGTCGCCTAGCCGTTTTGCCAGCGTTTCCAGTCCCTGGTCGAACTCCAGTTTGCAAACTTCCTTTATTTCCGGGACCCGGACATCCTTGGGGTGAATGAAACTGTTCTTGGCGGCGGTCCACAGAGCCCCTTCCAGAACATCGACAGCAAATTGCGTGAAGCTGTCCTGCTGGGCCCGCTCGATCGTGCCTGCAGGAAACGTGAACTGACCGTGTTTGTCGGCAAGAAAGGTGCAGATCGCGACGGATTCGGTGATGACGGCATCACCGTCGATCAATGCAGGTACTTTGCCGCTCGGATTGACCGCCCTGATGCCTTCGGATTGTGGCAAGGCCGGTTCGATCTCATAAGGCAGGTCCAGTTCTTCCAGAAGCCACATGACCCGCATGGCGCGGGTCTGCGGAAATCCGACGATCTTGTACATATTTGGTCACTCCAGAGACATTTGTTCGAAACCCTAGAACAGGAAGTAGCGTTGCGCCATCGGCAGAACCTCGGCTGGTTCACATGTCAGCAATTCGCCATTGGCGCGCACTTCATAGGTTTCCGGATGAACTTCAATGTCCGGTGTTGCGTCATTCAGGATCATCGATTTCTTGGAGATGCCGCCGCGCACGTTCTTGACCGGCAGGACCATACTGTCGAGGCCTACCTTGTCCTTGACGCCGTTGTTGTAGGCAGCCTGCGAGACGAAAGTCACCCGGCTTTGGGTCATGGCCTTACCGAAAGAGCCGAACATCGGACGGTAATGGACCGGCTGAGGGGTCGGGATCGATGCATTCGGGTCGCCCATTGGTGCTGCGGCAATTGTGCCGAGTTTCAGGACCATGTCCGGTTTCACGCCAAAGAATTTCGGATCCCAAAGCACGAGATCAGCGAGTTTTCCGACCTCGACGGAACCGATGTGTTCATCAAGGCCGTGTGCAATGGCGGGATTGATGGTGAACTTGGACATGTAGCGTTTAACGCGGAGATTATCGTTTTCGCCCGTTTCATCCGACAGACGGCCACGCTGGACTTTCATCTTGTGCGCTGTCTGCAGCGTACGAATGATGACTTCCCCGACCCGGCCCATGGCCTGGCTGTCGGACGCGATGATCGAAAAGGCACCCATGTCATGTAGGATATCTTCTGCTGCTATGGTTTCCTTGCGGATCCGGCTCTCGGCAAAAGCAACATCTTCCGGAATGGAATTGTCCAAGTGGTGACACACCATGAGCATGTCGAGATGCTCTTCCAGCGTGTTGACCGTGTAAGGTCTCGTCGGATTCGTCGATGACGGAATAACGTTCAGCTCACCGCAGACCTTGATGATGTCCGGGGCGTGGCCGCCACCCGCACCTTCTGTATGGAACGCATGGATCGTGCGGTTCTTGAAGGCTGCTGTGGTGTTTTCGACAAAACCTGACTCATTCAGCGTATCCGTGTGGATCATCACCTGGATGTCGTATTCATCGGCAACGGACAGGCAAGTGTCGATAGCAGCAGGCGTGGTGCCCCAGTCTTCGTGAAGTTTCAGGGCGCAGGCACCTGCAAGGATCTGTTCTTCCAGAGCTGCCGGAAGCGATGCATTGCCCTTACCGGCAAAGGCCAGGTTCATCGGGAAACTATCGGCCGATTGCAGCATCCGGGTGATGTGCCAGGGACCGGGCGTGCAGGTCGTGGCGTTGGTGCCGGTTGCCGGTCCCGTTCCACCGCCGAGCATGGTGGTGACGCCAGACATCAGCGCGTCTTCAATCTGCTGCGGGCATATGAAATGGATATGCACATCGAGCGCACCTGCGGTCAGGATCCTGCCCTCGCCTGCAATGGCTTCAGTGCCGGGGCCGACAACGATATCGACGCCCGGCTGAACATCCGGATTGCCCGCTTTGCCGATCGCAACGATGCGGCCGTCTTTCAGGCCGACGTCGGCTTTGACGATGCCCCAGTGATCAACAATCAGCGCGTTGGTGATGACCGTATCGACTGCACCGGCGGATCTTGGCGCCTGGCTTTGGCCCATGCCGTCGCGAATGACCTTGCCGCCGCCGAATTTCACTTCTTCGCCGTAGGTGGTGTAGTCCTTTTCCACCTCGATGATCAGATCGGTATCGGCCAAACGCACACGATCGCCGGTGGTTGGTCCAAACATGTCCGCGTAGGCGGCACGGGGCATTTTATAGGCCATTCAAGTCTCCAATCGGCGATCAGATAATAGTGTCTCAGTTGCCATGATCCGCGACCATGGCATCCAGATCTTCGGTGCGCTGCATGGTCATGACGATCATGCAGCCGCGATAGAGTTCATTGCCGCGCGTTTCAGCGCGAAATGGAAAGCTGTAAGCGGCGCAGTCCTTGTCGCGGAAATCGCGCCAGGCGGTCTGTGCTTTTTCCAGAGCTGCCGGGCTACCCTTGAGATCATCCGGCAATTCCGTGTCGAGTTCGCGCATTTTCGCAAGAGCTCGCAGAAAGGCCTTGCCCAGATCGACCTCGGCTTTCTTCAAGGCTTCTTCTGCGCAGAAGGCGCGTTCGGTCTCGTTGAGAGGATAGCCGCAGTCAACGGGTTGCTCTGCCTGAGCTGTAAATCCGGAAAAAACGAGAGCAACTGTAGCGGCAACAAGGGTCTTCAGTGTCATGCGAACGCTCCTGTCTGGTCATTGCTATGAGCACTTAAGATATTGTCATTAAACGAATTTGCTGCACTGCGGGGGGTAGGCAACGAAGTTGACACGCTGACTATTTGCGAGTTCGATGAAATATGTCTGGCGGCAGTGCTGACCCGGGAACGGAAACTGATCCGATAATCCGAATGGAAGTGACGGTTGCCGACGTTGAGGGGGAGCGAATTATGCGAGTATTTCAGACGATCAAATCGATGATGTTTGCCGGAATCGGCGTCACAGTGGTGACATCGGCTTTTGCCGAAACGCCATTGGAACGCGGCGCTTATTTGATGAACTCGATCGTGGCCTGTGGCAACTGCCATACACCGTTGACACCCACAGGTCCGGCCATGGACATGGAACTGGCGGGGCGTTTGGTCGATGACAATCCGATGTTTACGGCCTATGCGCCGAACATTACTCTGGACAAGGAAACCGGTATTGGCAACTGGACGGATGGGGAGTTGATCCTCGCAATTCGTGAAGGTGTCCGCCCTGACGGCACGATTATTGGCCCGCCGATGCCAATCGGGCTGTACCGTGGTATTTCCGACTCGGACGTCAAGGCGATTGTGGCCTACATGCGCAGTCTTCCCGCAGTCAAAAACGAAGTTCCTGCTTCGAACTATAGAATTCCGCTGCCGCCTGCTTATGGTCCGCCCGTCGGAAGTGTTGCAGATGTTCCCGCCAGTGTAACGGTTGAATACGGCGGCTATCTTGCAGGCCCTCTCGGCCATTGTTTGGAATGCCACACCCCGATGGGGCCACAAGGTCCCGATTTTGCCAATCAACTTGGTGCTGGCGGGTTTGAGTTCCATGGTCCTTGGGGCGTCTCGGTTTCTGCCAATATCACGTCCGGAGAAGACGGGATCAAAAAATACTCTGATGCCGAGCTGGTCAGCATGATTACAGAAGGCAAGCGTCCTGACGGCAGCGCGATGAACCCGCCGATGGGCTATGGCTTTTACGCCAACATGACCAAGGACGATCTGGCGGCGACGATTGCATATCTGAGAACGCTGCCTGCGAAACCGTCGCCGAAGTGACGAATGGATCAGCGTTTTCCGGGTATGGAATTGATTGCGGCCGACAAACGGATTGATGTGGTTGGTGCGCGCGCAGCCTGACAACGGCGCTGCGTGCACCCCACATCGGTTCGATTGACTGACAGCTCTCAGCTTCATGATCAGAGCTTACCCATGACTTTCTGATTGAAGCCGTAGACTGTGCGATCACCGCGATATGATACCAGCGTGACGGTGCGTGTCTGTCCGGGTTCAAAACGAACGGCTGTTCCAGCCGGAATGTCTAGCCGCATGCCGTGCGCAACGTCCCGCTCGAACAGTAGTCCCGGGTTTGTTTCGGCAAAATGATAGTGGCTGCCGACCTGGATCGGCCGGTCACCGGTGTTGGAAACATCGAGAGTCACGGTTTCCAGACCGGCATTGAGCTCGATTTCACCCTCAGCAGGGAACAGTTCTCCCGGGATCATTTTTCACCTCCCTTGCGGCGGCGATACCAGGCCACGGTTCCGCCTATCGACAGGCCGACCGCGAAAATCACCAGGGTTTCAATCGTGAAATAACTGGCCGCATCCGTGTGCGGATGTGGGTGGCCCTGCAAACTTGGATGGGCAACAGCTATGCCGGCTGAACCAATCAGGCTGCTCAGAGCAACAACAATGTGTTTCATATCAATCTCCCGAATACTCAGAATGATAGGTCGTTAGCGGATCGGCTCATGTACGGTGACGAGTTTGGTGCCGTCCGGAAATGTTGCTTCGACTTGTACGTCGTGGATCATTTCGGCAATGCCGTCCATAACCTGATCACGGGTCAGAACCTTTGCGCCTGCCGCCATGAGATCAGCGACCGAACGGCCGTCGCGTGCACCTTCGACAACAAAATCACTGATCAGGGCGATTGCTTCCGGATGGTTGAGTTTAACCCCCCGTTCCAGGCGGCGACGGGCAACCATGGCGGCCACGGATATCAGCAGTTTGTCTTTTTCTCTTGGCGTCAGGTTCACGGATGATCTCCAAACTAACAGTGCCAGACCCTGGGGAGGTCGGCAGTACGGTAACTTTTCAGGAATGCCATTAGAACTGATCGCAGATCACGACTGTCCCTGGCAACAAAACGGGCGGTCAGGAGGCCATTCCAGGCGCTCGCTGCACAGTGAACGGAAGATGCCGGCAAGCCATCGAGGGTAGATCGGGCAGTCGTCAGATGATCTTCCGCATCCAGCCTGCAATCCGCTAACGTTGCTACAGCCAGGTTTGCTCCGCCTGTCGCGCTGCCACTCAAGAATTCTCTTGGATTGCCGGAAAAGCGGACATCGTCTGCAAAGACCAGTTTGCCATCTCTTCGAATACGCCAGGTGTCCTTGAAAGCGACCGACTCGATTTTTTCGCCCATGGCTGCGCGACCGAGCATCAGTGATTCAAGGATCATCAGGCGACCGTTCCCGGTTAGATCAGCCTGAATGGTGCGGGAGACGTTGGACTGGTCAAAGAGAATCGTTTCCTGCGGCAGCCACTCAAGTGTTGCGCCATCTGCTACAGACAATTTGGCTGTCACTTTTGCGGAGGTTCCGAGGCTGCGATAGGCGCGTTCGGCGGTCTGACTGGTCACAATCGCGTGTGCGTTCTCGTCAATTGTCACTTCGTAATCAAGATGATCACCGCCCGTCAGGCCACCTGCCGTGTTGATCAGAACTGCTGTTGCAGGTTCGGAATAGGTTTTCGGAAGTCGGATTTTTGCAGATCCGCTTTGAAAGAGGTCGGCGAGCCGGGTTTCGTCTCCAGAAACGGCAAAACGGACGCGCCCGATCCCCCGAACGCGTTGCATCGTCACGGAAGCCGTGCCGAATTCTGATGCTGTGCCAGCATCATACATGCCGGATTTTCCTCGCTCCCTGAAAGGATCTTGTTTTTGTTTTGCCATCAGCCTGCATCGGGTTTTGTTCCAGACACATGGCTGAAGATGATTTCCTCAGTCATAGCAAGAGATGGGCCATAGTGGAATGCCGGGCAAAATTGATGATCACCTTGCCTCAAGCCCTTGTTCTTTCCCTATGTTTACAAGGAAACGGGAATTCGTATGATCAAAAAATAGGCGGGTGCCCAAAACATCGTCACTGGACTTCTGCCAAGAAGGGGTTGCTCTCGACGGTATGATCCGGTTTTTTAGGGGAACAAACTCCAAAGTGCGTAAAGCGCGCCGGTTCTTATGAAGAACCACAAGCGAGGGATTCCTGTGTTCGCAAGTCCGGTCGGTCGTAGCCCAGTTTTCTGCCTGGCATTTGCAATCCTGATGTTGGGGCTGATTGCCCAGCCGGTTCGCGCTGAAATCGGGTCTTTTATTCTGGTCGATGCCAAGAACGGCGCAGTGATTGATCAGAAAAATGCGACCCGTAAATGGTATCCGGCATCCCTGACCAAAATGATGACAGCCTATGTAACCTTCAAGGCCATCAAGGAAGGGCGGATCGCGCTGGACTCAGCTGTTGTTCAGTCCAAGAACTCGATTTCAGAACCTCCCAGCAAAATGGGATTCAAGGTTGGAACCAGATTTACAGTCGATACCGCGCTCAAGATCATCATCATCAAGTCTGCCAATGATGTAGCTGTCGCGCTGGGCGAAACCGTTGCCGGATCGGAAAGTGCATTTATCGCCAGGATGAATGCTGAAGCCAAACGACTGGGCATGACCAACACTCACTTCACCAATCCGCATGGGCTTCCAGACAATCGTCAGGTCACCACCGCCCGGGATATGGCGATTCTCGCGATGGCTTTGCGGAGGGACTATTCGGAAGCTCGCGAATTCTACAAGCATCCTGCGATCCGGTTCGGAAAGAAAACGCTGCGGTCGGCGAATCGGGAGTTTCTTTTGCGGGTGCCCGGCGCAAACGGCATGAAGACAGGATATATCTGCAATTCCGGATACAATGTTGCTGCATCGGTCACACGAGGTCGGCGCACCCTGATCGCAATTATCCTGGGCGCTGGATCCGGTCTGGAGCGGACCGCCTTTGCGCGCCAGAAATTTGATCAGGGTTTCAAAAAACGCAGCAAGGGCCAGAACGTTTCCAGCCTGAACGGGTCATCTGGAAACCCGCCAGCGGATGGTTACTGCCGCCGGAACAAAAGTCCGGGCGCGAGAGGTTACATTGCTCAATTCGATATTAAGAATGAACCCAGCGGCGGTCTGCTTTCCTTCGGCAAGTCCAAGAAGAATAAACCCAAGAAAGCGAGCCTTTCCGGCTTCAAGTTGGCTAATGGCAAAACAGATTGGGCGAAAATTCTTGATCGCACCATTGGACCACGGAAAATTGCCTATCGTCCGCTCAAGGTCGGACTTGGCAAACCAAAATCAACTCCGTCGGTGAGCGCCTCGATTCCTGCTGAAGATATTCCGCTGCCCACCGCAAACCCGGTCCGTCGTGCACAAAACGAAATCCGGAACAAGCTACAGAAGACGGCCACCGTTGAAGCTGTTGGCGCGGCTGAGCCTGCAGATCCTGCAGCTGAACCGGCAGCAGCCGGTGCGATGAAGCCAACGACGGTTCGTCCTGGGTCCGCCGCGGATACCAGCAATGCATCGCATGGATCAATTTTTCGCAAAGGGCTGGATTTCACAGTCCCCGTGCCGTCGCCAAGTCCAAAGAAGTAAGCTTCATATATCTTTGCAAATTGAGACTAGTTTAACCATTTGGCATTCTTGGTTAACTTTTTATTTACGGTGTTCCTTAACAGTGTAGTAAGTATTTTTCTGACAAGGGCTTGGTCTCTTTGAAAAATGCTGTGACGCATGCAGCGTTACTTCAGGCATAGAAGATGCTGACACTTATCAGACCGAGAGATCGCGCGATGATAGAGCCGAAATCCACCGCAACCATTCGAGCCCTGGCAAGTCTGGCGGAACTGTCCGCTGATCAACTTGAAGAAGGCTCGTCGGTTGAAGATGTGATTCAGACGCTAAGGAAAGCTGCAGAAGCAGTCCGCCTGGTTGTCGACGAAATTGATGACGAAGACGATTTCGAAGATGAAGAAGTCGATCTGGAACAGGATTTGACACCAATGGAACTGGTTGTCTCCAATCCGGATAGTGATGATCTTTCTGAAAAGGCAGAAGCTGCTGAAATATCAGAAGAAGAGCAGGAAGAAGCACCGGTCTTGAACGCGGGTTGATCACCTGAATTGCAATCTGTTTTGACCTGTTCCCTCCAATAATGCTAGCGATGCCCGCTGAAGACACAGCGGGCCCGGCGAAGCTTCTCATTGTTTCCGGTTGCCCCTGATGGACAAGCCTCCGGGCTTGAGAAGTTTGGAGCCGAACTATGACTGTCCCCGACCAGCCGACAGAAGGCGCCGCCCCAAAAAAGGGACCCAAGCCCCCTATTCCGTTGTCCGTCTTGACCGGTTTTCTCGGTTCAGGAAAGACAACTCTGCTGAACAAGATCCTCCAGGATCCGACGATGGCGGATACGGCGGTCATCATCAATGAATTTGGTGAGATTGGCCTAGATCATCTTTTTGTCGATCAGGCAGGCGACGGTATCGTTGAGCTGTCGTCCGGGTGCCTGTGCTGCACGATCCGGGGGGATCTCGTAACAACCCTGGAAAATCTTCTGCGCCGACTTGATAATGGCAGGATGGACCGGCTCAACCGGGTGATTATCGAAACCACCGGCCTTGCAGATCCGGCACCCATTCTTCACACGGTCATGCTGCATCCATATCTGGTAATGCGCTATCGTCTCGACAGTGTTGTAACTCTTGTCGATGCGGTGAACGGTTTGTCGACGCTGGACGAGCATGAAGAGGCGCGCAAACAAGCGGCCGTTGCCGACAGGCTGGTCTTCACAAAAACGGATCTTCTTCAGACCAAAGAAGACCGAAATTCATTTGATGCACTCAAACAAAGACTTGTCGGACTAAATCCAGGGGCCAAGGTGCTGGATGTTCAATCTGGAGAAGCCGTACCAGGCAGGTTGTTCAATGCAGGGCTCTACAATCCCGCAAGCAAAATACCGGATGTGGCAGCATGGTTGAACGCAGAAGCCTACGAGCCGAAGTCACACGATCATTCGGGACACCATCACCATGGCCACGACCATGATCACCACGGCCACGATCATCATGACCACAGCCATGATGTGAACCGGCACAGCGACTCGATCCGGGCTTTTACACTGGCGACCGACAAACCGGTTTCGGCTTCTGCGTTGGAAATGTTTCTTGACCTTTTGCGCTCGGCGCACGGACCAAAACTGCTGCGCGTAAAAGGGATAGTTCAGCTTGCCGAAGATCCTGATCGGCCCGTTGTTATTCACGGGGTGCAGCATGTTTTCCATCCACCGGCGACGCTGGATGCCTGGCCCGATGATGATCACCGGACCCGGATGGTGTTCATCACCAAGGATCTGTCGGAAGGGTTTGTGCGCAAGATGTTCGAAGCGTTTTCAGGTGCCTTGCGCCCCGATACGCCAGACGCAAAAACAATGATGGACAACCCGCTTGCGATTACAGGCTTCACAAGTCCGCCTCGTTAAGCCGTGGATCAGTCTTTTTTGCGCAGGCGAATAAGCCCTTCTTGCGCGGTGGAGGCGACCAGTTTGCCATCACGTGTGTAAAGCGAGCCCCGGTTCAGACCGCGAGATCCGGACGTGCTTGTGCTGTCGGTCGCATAAAGCATCCATTCATCCGCCTTGACCGGATGGTGGAACCACATGGCATGGTCGAGACTGGCTGCCTGGATATTAGGACTGAAGACAGACGTTCCATGTGGGAACAGTGATGTGTCTAACAGGGTCATGTCGGACGCGTAGGCGAGCACACATTGATGGATGCGTTCATCTTCGGGTAGTTCGCCAGTCGCCCGCACCCAGACATATTGCTGCGGAGGCAGTGCTTTTTTGCTGAAATAATGCGTCATATCGACCGGGCGCATTTCAATCGGTCGCTCACGTTCCCAGTATTTCTTTATGTTGTCCGGTGCAAAGGCGAGGAATTTTTCCTTGAGTTCCTGTTCGCTTGGCAGCTCGTCTGGTGTTGGAACATCGGGCATGTCCATCTGGTGTTCCAGCCCCTTTTCCCGGACCTGAAAAGAGGCCGCCATGGAAAAGATCGCTTCGCCGTGCTGAATGGCAACAACGCGGCGTGTCGTGAAGCTGCCGCCATCGCGGATCCGATCAACTTCATAGATAATCGGGACTTCCGGGTCGCCGGGGCGCAAAAAATACCCATGTAGGGAGTGAACATGCCGGTCTTCGACGACAGTGCGGGACGCTGCAACCAGCGACTGGCCAATAACCTGTCCGCCAAATACGCGCTGCCAACCAACCTGGGGGCTGCGACCACGGAACAGGTTGCGTTCCAGCGGTTCAAGGTCGAGAATTTGAAGAAGGTTATCAATGGCCGTGTTCATCGGCGCAATCCCTGCTAGATAGTGGCAAAATGATTTGGTCGACTTTGCGACCGTAACTGAAGCACTCTTGGACGGGAGCTGACGTTAAAGTCAAGATGCCTCTAGGGAAATCTTGGGCAAGGAGTTTGAGGTTATGGCTGGATCCAGAAAGGTCGAAGAGATGTTTGATGTGGTGATCGCCGGTGGCGGGTACGTCGGATTGTCTTTGGCGGTGGCTCTTAAGCAAGGTGACGCACAGCTGAAGTGTGCCGTCGTTGATCCAAAACCGATGGACAGTCTGCATCTGGATCCAAGGGCTTCGGCAATTGCTGCTGCTGCTTCGCGTATGCTGACCCAGCTCGGTATATGGGACAAGATATCTGACAAGTCCCAACCGATTAACGAGATGATTGTCACGGACAGCAAGCTTCGCGATGCGGTTCGGCCGGTTTTTCTGACATTTGACGGCCAGGCAACCGAGGGTGAGCCCTTTGCCCATATGATGCCGAATGGTGTTATGATGCCGGCTCTTTATGAGGCAGCGAAAGCGCTGGGCGTGAGTTTCTTTGCACCCGATACTGCCAAGACATTCCGGACCCATCCGGATTTCACCGAGCTTGAACTGGAAAACGGCACTATCCTGAAAAGCCGGCTGCTTGTCGCCGCGGACGGTGTTCGTTCCAAACTTCGGGATCTTGCCGGAATTCGGACGGTGGACTGGGATTATGGTCAATCCGGTATTGTCACCACCGTCAAACATGAACGTCCGCATGAAGGGCGCGCCGAAGAGCATTTCCTGCCGGCAGGCCCCTTTGCCATCCTGCCTCTACCGGGTAACCGATCGTCGCTGGTCTGGACTGAAAAGAATTCTGATGCAGATCGCCTGGTACGCTCGGATGAATTTACCTTCGAGCTCGAGCTGGAACGACGTTTTGGCCATCATCTTGGTACTCTGGAGCTGGATGGTCCGCGAAAGGCATTCCCATTGGGATTGAAACTGGCGCGGGACTTCGTGAAGCCGCGGTTTGCTCTTATCGGTGATGCCGCGCATGGCATTCACCCGATCGCCGGGCAGGGCCTTAACCTTGGTTTCAAGGACGTTGCCGCGTTGGCCGAAGTCCTGATTGATGCGCGTCGACTCGGTCAGGATCTCGGTGGATTTGATGTCCTTGAACGCTATCAACGCTGGAGGCGATTCGATACATTCCAGATGGGTGTCGTGACGGACGTGCTCAACCGATTGTTTTCTAATGACAATGATATTTTGCGCGCGGTTCGGGACTTCGGACTGGGCCTGGTGGATCGGATGCCGAGCATGAAAACACAATTTATCAAGGAAGCTGCAGGATTTGCCGGACCGGTTCCAAAATTGCTTTCCGGTAAACCAATCTGATAGGACTGCACAAGGTTAATTGCTCGTCTTTGGATTTCGATTGAATGTTTGACGATTCTCGTAAATTCCCGACGCACCGATCCATTTTGATTACGGGGTGTTCGTCCGGCATTGGGGCTGTTTCGGCAAGGCAACTGCGTGGACGGAACTGGCGTGTTTTTGCGACAGCGCGCAGACAGGAGGATGTCGACAGGTTGCGTGATCAGGGGTTTGAATCCTATCGCCTGGATTACGAGGACCCGGACAGCATTCGATCGACAGTAGATGCCGTATTAGAGGCAACCGACGGCAAGTTGGACGCCGTCTTCAACAATGGTGCGTTTGGTATTCCGGGCGCGCTGGAAGATATTTCATCAGGGGCAATGAAAGTCCAATTTGAGGCAAACTTCTTCGGATGGCACGATCTTACACGGCAACTGATCCCGGCCATGCGCAAACAAGGATCTGGCCGCATTGTCCAATGTTCGTCCATTCTCGGCTTTGTTGGCGTGAAATATCGCGGTGCCTACACCGCGTCCAAATTCGCACTTGAAGGCTATACGGATACATTGCGCCAGGAACTGAAAGGGTCAGGTATCCTTGTGTCAACGATTGAACCTGGACCTATTGGTACGAAGTTTACTGAAAACGCACTCGCGAATTTTGATCGTTGGATTGGTGAAGACGGCATGAATGATTCTGTCCACCATAAGACCTATAAAAAGCGTCGAGTTAGAATGGAAGGCGGCGAGCAACGGCCATTCAAACTACCGCCAGAAGCCGTCGTTAAAAAACTTGTTCATGCACTGGAATCGAAGAAACCCAGAGCGAAGTATCGTGTAACCGTACCGACAACAATAATGGCAGTGGCCAAACGCATTTTGCCGACAAGACTGCTGGACAGGTTCTGCATTTGGGCGGCGGACAATGAGGAATAAAAGATCAGTGCTTGGGTGAATCCTGCAAAGCGCTGATCTTGCTAAGGAAAAAGTATGGCTGAGATCATCAATATTCTCATACCCGTTGGCATGGCGGCAGTGGCGATTGTCTTGCTGCTGGGAGTCTGGAACATGTTCCGAAATGGATCTTCAAACCGTTCGCAATTGCTCATGCGCTGGCGGGTCGGATTGCAGTTCATGGTTATTGTCCTTGTGATGGTCGGGCTCTATTTCTTCGGCCCTGTCCGATAACCAAGCAAGGGTGCAGCATTCATGGTTGTTCTGAACAAGATCTACACAAAAACAGGCGATGACGGGACAACGGCACTCGGCTCCGGTGAGCGCAGACCCAAAAACGATCTTCGGATCGAGGCCTACGGAACTGTTGATGAAACCAATGCTGTGGTGGGACTGGTGCGGCTTGAGACTTCAGACACTGCGTCGGGTGTCGATGCCGTTCTCGGGCGCATCCAGAACGATCTGTTTGATCTCGGGGCAGATCTTGCGACACCGGAAACCGATGAAGATCTTGGGTACGAACCCTTGCGGATTACCGATGATCAGGTGAGCGCAATTGAAAAAGCCATTGATGAACTAAATGCAGACCTGTCACCTCTTCGGTCCTTCGTGTTGCCTGGCGGCAGCGCGGCTGCTGCGCATCTTCATCTGGCCCGGACAGTGTCTCGCCGGGCGGAACGGTTGATGGTTGACCTGTCCGCTCGAGAAAACATCAATCCAGCGGCTGTTAAATACATGAACCGTCTGTCTGATTATTTCTTCGTCGCGTCTCGTTATTTGAATGACAAAGGCGACAAAGATGTCTTGTGGGTCCCCGGCAAGAACCGATAATTCGACCGAACAGGACGAGGCGACGGAATGTTTCTACCCCTTCACGACCATAATCGGCTGGATCATGTTCCAAGGCCGTATGTAAACCTCGCGCTGATCGCAGCGAATGTCCTGGTTTTCTTTTTCGTGCAGGGCGGCGGTATCCAGCAAAGCATGATCGGCTCAAGCTATTCCTACGGTCTTGTGCCAGCAGTCTTTTTTGATATTCGCGATCTTGAGCCGCATTTGCAGATATTGCCGGAATGGGCAGGTATCATCACCTATGCCTTCCTGCATGGTGATTTTATGCACCTATTGGGCAATATGCTGTTTCTCTGGGTGTTTGGAGACAATGTTGAAGATGCCATGGGGCATTTTCGCTATCTGGTGTTCTATCTGATATGTGCGGCCGCCGGTGGCTACGCGTATGCAGTGCTGGATGCCAGTTCCGAAGTTCCGTTGGTTGGGGCATCCGGTGCGGTGTCAGGCGTCGTAGCTGCCTATTTGATGCTTCACCCACGGGTTAAAATCTGGGTTCTTGCCTTTGGCCGTTTTCCGCTTCGGTTATCAGCAAAATGGGTGCTTGGTGCCTGGGTTGTTTTCCAGTTCGTCAATTTTGGATTGGCGGGGGACAGTCAAGTTGCCTGGATTGCTCATATCGGCGGCATGGTCGCTGGCGCTGTTTTGATTCTGTTCTTCAGGCGAAAGGGTGTCCTGCTTTTTGACCGCAATCTGACCTAGGTTTTGGTCCGGTGTGCCGACACCGTTCAGCTTCTACAGGCGCAAAAGTGGCGGTAGGCGCAGGCAGCATCTACGCGAACCGTCCGATCTGAAAATCTGCGGGACGGTTTGCCGAGGTGAAATTCGTCTCCGGACGACTGTATTTGCAGAACCTGCGTCAGATAATTTCATGCCAGATAAATCCAAAATATAAGACCAGATTTTTCAGATTCTCAGCATTAATTGCCGCGTTTCCGCGCTTTTTCCGCAGTGCAGCACCACTTTTTTTGCGACGCCGTTGGCTCAAAGGATGACAAATTCCTGATTTAGGCCTTTTGCTGCAATTGACAGCTGCCGTGCAGGTCAGTACCGTCCCTCGCCATGCGCCACGATTGGCTTGTTTCCGCCGTTTGTGACCAAACGTCACGTCAGCGGGTGAGCCTTTATAATGCGGTGCGGTGAAAGCCGGCCCAGCAAGAGGTTGAGACCAAATGAAAATCCTCGTCCCCGTAAAACGGGTCATCGACTATAACGTGAAAGTCCGTGTTAAGGCGGATGGTTCAGGTGTTGATCTTGCAAACGTCAAGATGTCCATGAACCCATTTGACGAAATCTCCGTCGAAGAAGCCTTGCGCCTCAAGGAAGCCGGTAAGGCGACGGAAGTGATCGTGGTATCTGTTGGACCGCAACAGGCAACTGAAACATTGCGGACTGGTCTGGCTATGGGTGCGGATCGCGGCATTCTCGTGAAAACCGACGAAACAACAGAGCCGCTTGCTGTTGCGAAGATCCTCAAAGGCATCGTCGAAGCTGAAGAGCCGGGCCTGGTTATCGTTGGCAAACAGGCGATTGATGACGATTGCAACCAGACAGGGCAAATGCTGTCTGCTCTGCTCGGCTGGAGCCAGGGAACCTTTGCGTCCAAGCTCAATCTTGGTGATGGCACTGTAGATGTCACGCGTGAAGTTGATGGTGGTCTGCAGACCGTCAAGTTGAAGTTGCCGGCGATTGTTACCACTGACCTGCGTCTCAATGAACCGCGCTACGCATCTTTGCCGAACATCATGAAGGCGAAGAAGAAGCCAATCGATGAGAAAACACCAGACGATTACGGTGTTGATGTTGCACCACGCCTGACTGTTGTCACGACAACCGAGCCACCTGCGCGTGAAGCCGGTATCAAGGTTGGTTCCATTGGTGAACTTGTCGAAAAACTCAAGAATGAGGCCGGCGTCCTTTAAGGGCCCGTCGCAGGAGGACTACTTATGACAACACTTCTTGTGGCTGAGCATGCCGGCGGCGAACTGAATGATGCGACTGCCAAGGCTTTGACTGCTGCTGTCGCTCTTGGATCAGATGTTCATGTGCTGGTGGCCGGCAAAGGCGTACAAGGCGTTGCAGACGCGGCGGCCAAGCTCACTGGCGTTGCTAAGGTCTTGATCGCCGAAAGCGATGCCCTTGAGCACCAGCTGGCTGAACCGACTGCAGACCTGATTGTCGGTTTGGCTGGCGATTACGATGCGATCCTGGCACCGGCAACAGCAAACGGCAAAAACACATTGCCGCGCGTCGCTGCCTTGCTGGACGTAATGCAGATTTCCGACATTACTGCTGTCGTCGATGCTGAGACTTTCGAACGTCCTATCTATGCCGGAAACGCGATTCAGACTGTGAAGTCTGGCGATCCGAAAAAGGTCATTACGGTCCGTACCTCCACTTTTGCTGCTGCAGAAGAAGGTGGATCGGCGGCTGTCGAGACGGTAGCTGGCGCTGACGGGTCCGGCCTGTCCGAATTCGTTGGTGAGGAACTTTCGAAGTCTGATCGTCCGGAACTGACATCTGCCAAGATCATCATTTCCGGCGGTCGTGCGCTGGGCTCTGAAGAGAAGTTCCAGGAAGTCATCATGCCTGTTGCTGATGCCCTGGGCGCTGCTGTTGGCGCATCGCGCGCTGCTGTTGATGCCGGATATGCTCCGAACGACTGGCAGGTTGGCCAGACCGGTAAGGTGGTTGCTCCAGATCTTTATATTGCCTGCGGTATCTCGGGTGCGATCCAGCATTTGGCTGGTATGAAGGACTCCAAGGTGATTGTTGCGATCAACAAGGACGAAGAAGCGCCCATTTTCCAGGTTGCAGATTATGGTCTGGTGGCTGACTTGTTCGACGTTTTGCCGGAACTAAAGGCTGCAGTGGAATAAAATCTGCGACAAATTGATCACGAACCCCGGGGTGAATGCGAGTTTTCGTCCCGGGGTTCTTGCTGTTCGGCGCAAGACTTGCCAAAAATAGCTCAAACTGCGTCCCGAATACGGGCGTTGATAAAAGATCGGATTTTCAGATGGCTGTCGAAATAAAAAAAGTCGGCGTGATTGGCTCAGGTCAAATGGGCAGTGGTATCGCACATGTGTGTGCACTCGCCGGTTATGAGGTCGCCTTGAGCGACTTATCAATGGAACGCATTGAATCAGGCTTGGCATCGATAAACGGCAATCTGGCTCGACAAGTTCAGAAAGATCAGATTTCTGAAGAGGATCGCAAGGCAACACTGGCACGGATCAAGCCCGCTGAAGATCTTGACCTGCTCAGCGATTTTGATCTTGTGATTGAATCTGCCGTCGAGAACGAGCAGATCAAGCGGAAAATCTTTTCCCAGTTGTGTCCGATCCTGAAACCGGAAGCCATTCTGGCAACGAACACGTCTTCGATCTCGATCACCCGTCTGGCTGCCACGACGGACCGCCCGGAACGCTTTATCGGCATACACTTCATGAATCCGGTGCCGCTGATGGAACTCGTCGAACTGGTTCGCGGAATTGCGACCGAAGATGAAACCTACGAAGCTTCGAAAGCCTTCTGTGACCGGCTTGGCAAACAGGTCGCTGTTGCAGAAGATTTCCCGGCATTCATGGTCAACCGGATCCTGCTTCCGATGATCAACGAGGCGATCTACACACTCTATGAGGGCGTTGGATCGGTTGAATCGATTGACAAAGCAATGAAGCTTGGTGCGAACCATCCGATGGGCCCGCTGCAGCTTGCCGATTTCATCGGCCTGGACACCTGTCTGTCGATTATGCAGGTGCTTTATGAAGGCCTTGCCGATACCAAGTACCGGCCGTGTCCATTGTTGGTGAAGTACGTGGAAGCAGGATGGCTTGGCCGCAAGACACAGCGCGGTTTCTATGATTATCGCGGTGAAGTTCCAGTTCCAACACGCTAAACCAAAGTGAATCTTGCCCGATACTGCCTGACGCATGCATCGCCCGATCCGGATAAACATGCGCTGGAAGTTATCGGGCCGGGTGGCGAAGTTCTTGAAACCTGGACCTATGCGGATCTGCTTTCAACCGTAATGGCTGTGGCGGCCGGTTTGAACCAGACGGGTTTGCAACGCGGTGATCGAGTGCTGCTGCGTATCGGTCATTCCAGCGATTTTCCGTTGCTTTTTTTCGGTGCTATCGCGGCAGGTATGGTGCCGGTGCCCACTTCCGCCTTGCTGACCTCCCTGGAAGCTTCCGCAATTCTGGCTGATAGTGGCGCCCGACTCATCCTCCATGACGGCAAGACTGCATTGCCGGAAACAGAAGATCACGTGGTCTTCGGACCTGATGAGATCCGGAATCTCAAGCAATCCAAACCAGTCGGAATTGCAGACACTGCGCCTGATGATCCGGCATTCCTGATCTACACTTCGGGAACAAGTGGAACACCGAAGGGCGTTCTTCACGCTCAGCGGGCCGCGATGGCGCGCCAACCAATGTATCAAGGCTGGTACGGGATCAGTGAGAACGACCGCCTCCTGCACGCTGGAGCCTTTAACTGGACGTACACGCTGGGTGTCGGCCTGATGGACCCTTGGGCGAATGGTGCGACAAGCATCGTCTATGATGGTCCTCGCGATCCTGATGTCTGGCCGACAATATTGGAAGAAAGCGGTGCCACTCTGTTTGCTGCCGTGCCAAGCCTTTACCGTCGGATGCTGAAATACGCGGACATTTCGGCCGCCTCTTTCCCGGCGCTTCGGCACGGACTTACAGCCGGTGAGGCACTTCCTTCAGCACTCTATACAGAATGGATTACCAGAACCGGGCGAGAACTCTATGAGGCGCTCGGAATGAGTGAAATTTCGACTTACCTTTCAAGCGGCCCCTCCGTTCCGGTTAAACCCGGATCCCCGGGTGTTCCGCAAAGAGGTCGTCAGATTACAATTCTGGACGAGCGAACGGATGAGATTCGTCAGGCTGACCCGAACACGGCAGGATCGCTTGCAATTCATCGGTATGAAGCGGGATTGATGTTGGGGTACTGGAACCGCCCGGAAGAGACCGAGGCAGCGTTCAGAGGTGATTGGTTCCTGACCGGCGACCGCGCAAGACAGGATGAGGACGGTTACTATTGGTATGAGGGCCGCTCCGACGATCTCATGAATGCGTTTGGCTACCGGGTCGCGCCCGAAGAAGTAGAACGCGTGCTGACAGCTCATGATTCTGTTCTGGAAGTTGCGGTTGCGACGGTTCGAACACCCAATGGTGTTGATCTGATAACGGCATTCGTGGTGCCGATGGACGCCGAAAATTTTGATCAGTCTGACTTGGCGAATTTCGCGACAAAGCGACTTGCCGAATACAAACGGCCGAAGCAATACCGGTTGATCAAAGAACTGCCGAGGACACCGTCTGGAAAAGTTCGCCGCAAACTGCTGGCGCGCTCCTGAAGTGATGGTTCGCAGCAAGGTTTTGTTAACCCATGTTTAAGGACAGTTGGATAGTGTCCTGATGTAACTTGGAGATCCATGATGGACAGCGTCGGAATAGCAAACAGCTATGTCGCAATGACCCAGGCCCAAACGGGTCAGGCGCTTCAGTCTGCCATGATGAAAATGGCCGCTCAACAAGACGCCAGCCTAGTCGCTTTGCTTGAGCAAGGGGCAGAGAACCTCCAGTCAGCACAAGCTGCTCCACCTCCAGGCCTCGGTGGCCAGGTCGACGTTACAGCCTGATACCCTCAAGACTTTGAAATCCCGCTATTCCATCTGACTTTTGGATTTTCGGCGATTTTTTGCTGTTTTATTCGATCTGCAGATCGAATTTTTCAAGTATTGACATGTTTAAATACGGTCTTCTATTTCCCAGTAAAATCAACTGGATAACTGTATTCAATTACAATTTTAATTAAAATCGAGTGGGCGTGCTCAATCTATGTGAAGCACAGTGCGCGGTAATTCCCAAATCTTACTTCAATTCAGTAAAATTGACCCGAAATACGTAAGGGTTTGAACCAAGAATTGGTAAGATAATGCCTGAAGGAATTGGATCCGGATCATCTCTGGCATTCCAGCAGTCGCTGCAGACACCGCGAACGGAACAAATCGCGGAGCAGGCGAAAGCCATGAATGCCCGTCAATCCGAAGCGGTAGCCGAAACCGTCCAGCGGCAAGCAAATTTTAGTGCCAATCGCGCCGAGTCATTGTCGCGGCAGGCCGAGCAACTTGAAGAACGTGCGCAGACAAGTGATCCCGGAGAGGGCCTTGGAAACAAGGTGGACATCTTAGTGTAATCGCGGTTCTGCCTCATCACCACGCCAAAGGAGTACCAAGTATGGCGAGTGTATCTGACAGTTCATCTGCAGCCTATAGCACGGCAAGCGTGCGCAGCGAATTGGCGACGAATGCCGTCAAAGACCAGAATAATCAAGAGCAGCAAGTCGCTCAGCGTCTGGAAGAAGCTCGGGTGACCGAGCAGGCGGAAACACGCGAAGCCCGGAAAATTCCGGGTCTAGGTGAAGCGGTCGATATTTCCGTTTGATTTCCGGAAGTCCGGAGACCTAATCAGGCTTCCGGTCTTCCCATCGTAGCCCGAATAAGGGCTTTTGCCTCGCCGGATGCCCATTCTGCGGGGCCGTACATCGTTCCGACTTCGCAACCATCGCTGCTGATCAGGATTGTGGTCGGCAGGCCTGTGGCCCGGGCGACTTTTCTCAGATCCTTCAAAAGACCGTTTGAACTGTCCTGATAAAACGTCAGGTGGCTGACCCCGATTTCATTCAGAAAATCTTTCGGTTTGTCTGGCCCTCCCCGGTCGAGGCTTACGGCAACAACCTCAAATGTCTCGTTGCCAAGGTCGGCCTGCAGCTCGTCCAGAGCCGGCATTTCCTTCCGGCATGGGGCACACCAGGTCGCCCACAGGTTCAAAAGAACCGTTCTGCCCTCGAAGTCGGCCATCGTCACTGTTTGATCATCAGGGCCGTTGAAGGTCAGGTTTTTCAAATCCAGCGGTTGGCTGGCCGGAAGAAATGCGGCGACCTCACCCTTTGCATGTGGAGCTGCTAATTGCGCCGATGCGAGGGCTGCAGAACAGCTTTCGCCGCTTGCAATATTGCCATTCGGACCAGCGATCACGTATAGAGCCGCTACAGCAGCTACTGCGCCTGCGAGTCCGGCGGCAATTATGCCCCGTTTTGAGCTCTTGGCAGGTTCGGTTGGCTTCGTCATTCGTTTACACCTCGGCAGGGGCGCCTTTTAAAGGACAAGACATGAGCAATCGCATGTGGGGAGGCCGGTTCGCTGAAGGACCGGACGCCATCATGGAGGAAATCAACGCCTCCGTCGACTACGACCAGAAGCTATATAGGCAGGATATCGACGGCTCGAAAGCCCATGTGCGTATGCTCGCGGAAAAAGACATTGTGACGCGGGACGATGCAGACAAGATTGTTCAAGGTCTAGACACAATCCTGTCAGAAATCGAAAAAGGTGAATTCAAGTTTTCCCGGGCGCTGGAAGATATTCATATGAATATCGAAGCGCGCCTGGCTGAATTGATCGGTCCGGCAGCTGGCCGATTGCACACAGCGCGGTCCCGGAACGATCAGGTCGCCACCGATTTCCGTCTCTGGGTACGTGACACCATGGACACGCTGGATGATCAGCTGACCGAGCTGATGCAGGTTCTGGCTGAAAAAGCCGAGACCCATGCCGGCGATGTCATGCCGGGCTTTACGCACCTGCAGTCTGCCCAGCCGGTAACATTTGGTCACCACCTGCTGGCTTATGTCGAAATGTTTTCCCGTGATCGCGGCCGGGTCCGTGATGCCCGCAGCCGAATGAATGAGAGCCCATTGGGATCTGCCGCACTTGCAGGCACATCATTTCCAATCGATCGTAAGCTGACCGCGGAAGCCTTGGGCTTTGACCGGCCGACTGCAAACTCGCTTGATGCTGTGTCTGATCGTGATTTTGTCATCGAAGCGCTTGCAGCCTCTTCCATTGCGGCCATGCATCTGTCCCGGTTGGCGGAAGAAATCGTTATCTGGTGTTCGGCGCAATTTGGCTTTGTGAAACTGTCCGACAAATTCTCCACCGGTTCCTCGATCATGCCGCAAAAGAAGAACCCCGATGCTGCCGAACTGGTTCGTGCCAAAACCGGCCGTATCTACGGATCTCTTCAGGCGTTGCTGGTCATGATGAAAGGCCTGCCGCTGGCGTATTCCAAGGACATGCAGGAAGACAAGGAACAGGCCTTCGATGGTCTTGCCAGCATTTCCCTTGCACTAGCTGCCATGACCGGGATGGTGCGTGACCTAGAGCCGGTCACAAAGGCAATGAAAAAAGCTGCAGGGTCTGGTTATTCCACAGCAACGGATCTCGCTGATTGGCTTGTTCGTGTTCTGGGTCTGCCTTTCCGGGATGCTCACCACGTGACTGGAACCATCGTGGCGATCGCTGTCGAAAAGGGCGTTGATCTTCATAAGGTGTCTTTGGAAGAAATGCAGGCGGTTGAACCCAAAATCACAAATGAGATCTATTCAGTCCTCTCTGTCGACAAATCCGTGCGCAGCCGGACAAGCTATGGCGGCACGTCGCCGGTCAATGTTCGCAAACAGGCTCGCCGGTGGCTGAAAGAGCTCGCAAAAGGCTAATCTTTCAATGATCCCGTTCGACAGGTGCTGTCGGGTCTTGCCCAACCGGGCCTGTCGTGCGAGGAGAATAGCCAGATGGATGGATTTCCAACAAGGGCAATGATGGTGATGACAACCCGGTTGAAAAGTTTGCTGCTGATAGGCCTGTGCCTGGGTCTGACTTTGGGTGGGTGCGGCCGAAAAGCTCCGTTGGAGACGCCAGGTGCTTCAACACCCGAGACAGACGGTGCCTTGGATCCGGCAGTTGCTGCGGCGGCTGCCAAGGAAGCTGAAGCAAAGCCCAAACAAATGTTTTTTCTGGATCCGTTGATTGGCGCAAACAAGCCAAGCGAAGAAATAACTGATAGCGTGCAGTAAATATCTGCCGCAGGCGATTAGAGAAAATCCTTGCATCATTTCGATTACAAAAACGGCGCTCTGTTTGCAGAGGACGTTGCCATTGAAGACATCGCCCGGGAAGTCGGGACGCCCTTTTATGTCTACTCAACGGCAACCCTGATTCGTCACTACGAAGTGTTTTCATCTGCCTTTGACGATATTCCGTCGCTGGTCTGTTATGCGATGAAAGCCAATTCCAACCAGGCTGTGCTGACGACCCTTGCACAGCTTGGCGCGGGTATGGATGTCGTCTCTGAAGGTGAATTGCGACGCGCAAGGGCTGCTGGCGTTCCGGCGGACAAGATTGTTTTTTCCGGTGTAGGAAAGACCGAGGCCGAACAAGCATATGCGCTTGAAGAAGACATTCTCTGTTTCAACGTCGAATCCGAACCTGAACTTTCTCAATTGTCCCGTGTTGCAACCCGGACCGGCAAGACAGCGCGCGTGTCTGTCCGGATCAATCCGGATGTCGATGCGAAGACGCATGCCAAGATCGCGACAGGCAAAGCCGAAAACAAATTCGGCATTCCGTGGCAGCGGGCTCGTGAAGTCTATGCAGAAGCCGCCAAACTTCCCGGTATCAAGGTCACTGGCATCGATATGCATATCGGATCACAGATCACCGAACTTGAGCCGTTTGACAACGCTTTTGCGCGACTTGGCGAGTTGATCACCGATCTTCGTGGTCAAGGGCACGCTATTGATCATGTTGATCTCGGCGGCGGGCTTGGAATTCCCTATGTTACGGACAACAATCCGCCACCGCATCCCGATGCCTATGCGGAAGTCGTCAAGAAACATGTCCGGGAGCTTGATTGCAAAGTAATGTTCGAGCCCGGCCGGATGATTGCCGGTAATGCAGGAATCCTCGTGACAAAGGTCATCTACGTCAAAGAAGGTGATGCCAAAAACTTTGTCATCGTGGATAGCGGCATGAATGATTTGATCCGTCCGACGCTTTATGAGGCTTATCATGAAGTGCAACCGGTGACGGAACCGGCTGAAAATGCGCCTCGAATCAAGGCCGACATAGTTGGCCCGGTCTGTGAAACAGGTGATTTTCTGGCGCAAGATCGAGATATGCCCAGAGTAGATGCGGGTGAAATGTTGGCTGTTTACTCTGCAGGGGCTTATGGCGCTGTGCAGGCAAGCACATACAATTCTCGCTTGTTGGTGCCGGAAGTCCTCGTAAACGCTAATAAATTCGCGATTATCAGACCTCGTCCGACCTACGACGATTTGATTGAACTCGACCAGGTACCCGACTGGCTCAAGCGTTCGTGACACAATCTTGCGGAAATTAGTTGTTCCGACAACTTGTCGGATCGCCTCCTTTGCATCAGTTTAATACTGGTGGGCACGTTCCAAAGTGGCGCCGAATTCGGTTAGCTGCTTCGGAATTGATACCGGAGGTGCTTTTTGAGCACGCACGACAGCAAGCAAAGTCCGATCCGAACCGGTCAATCTGAATTCACGGGTTGGCGGGTGTATATCACCTCGCGCCTTGATCAATTGGTTCGAAGCAGCCGTGGTGCTCTGTTTGTCGAACGCCTTTGGCGCGCATTGCTCCCCCCACTTGTCGTTATCGCACTTTTCATCGGTGTGTCCTGGTTGGGGCTTTGGCTGTATCTGCCGTCCTGGGCGGGTTCACTAGGGATTATCGGATTTGCCGGCGCCCTGCTTTGGGTTTCCAGAGACCTTCTTCATCTGAGATGGCCATCGCGCGAGGATGGGCTTGATCGACTGGAAAAAACATCCGGGTTTGACCACCGGCCGTTGACGACGCTTGAAGATGAGTTGTCTGTTGGCGCTGACAATCCGGAAAGTCAGGCTATCTGGGCGCTTCATCAGCAGCGTACTGCGGAAACAGTTGCGCAGATCAATTCCAAGGCACCTGATCCAAAAGCCTATCGCCGAGATCCATGGGCAGTCCGTGTTCTTGCAGCCTGTCTTCTCGTCGTTGGCTTTTCTGCCGCTACAGGCGAACATGGCGAGCGTCTCGTCTCCGCGTTTCAGCACCCATTCAAGACAGTAGAGCCGCCGAGTCGGCTGGATGCATGGGTCACACCACCGCTTTATACCAGCGAACCGCCTATCTATCTGACCGGGGAAAGCGCACAGCTGCGGGATCCGGGGACACCAATCTCCGTACCAGAGGGCTCGATCCTCGTTGTGCGTGCGCAAGGGGCCCGTGATCTGGAGATGACCTTTGCCGGGGCTGAAGATGTTGAACCCCAGCTGGTTGAGCCGGAAGAGACTGATCAGTCTGCCGTTGATGATGTCACTGCCATTTTACCGGTTGAGCGGCGCCTGGAGCTGAAAACAACCGGAATTGTGGAATTGCTGGCTGGTGAAGACCCGTTCCTCAGCTATGTATTTGCCGTCCGCCCTGACCATTCCCCGGAAATCCGCCTAGTTGATGATCCGGAAGAGCAACTTAGCGGGGCTCTCAAGTTCTCGTATCTGGTCAATGACGACTATGGAGTTATTGCTGCTGAAGCGCAGATCGCTCCCGTTCCCGATCTCGACAACGCCGACAGAACACCTCGCCCACTTGTTGATGCACCGCAATTTCCCCTGTCGCTGCCACCACGGGCCGGAACTGCCAAAACAGGCGAGACCATCCGAGATCTGACATCGCATGCCTGGGCAGGTTCCGAAATCGATCTGACATTACATGCCCGGGATCAGGCCGGACAGGAAGGCACGTCTCCGGCCTATCGGATTACGCTGCCGCAACGCCGGTTCGGAAAGCCATTGGCCCGGGCTGTAGTAGAGCAGCGCCGCAATCTTGCGCTTGATGCCCAGAACCACGCGCAAGTTATTACGGCTTTTGATGCGCTGATGCTGGCTCCCGAGTTTTTCGATGTTCAGCCCCGAAATTACCTAGGGTTGCATTTTGCGTATCGGCAGCTCGTTCGTGCCGATAACGATGAAGATCTGAAAACCCTGTTACCTTTGCTGTGGGATCTGGCACTGTCGATCGAAGATGGTGATCTCTCCATGGCAGAGCGCAAGTTGCGCGATGCCCAGGAAGCGCTCAGGAAAGCTCTGGAAGACGGAGCGAGCGAGGAAGAAATCGCCAAGCTGACACAGCAGCTGCGCGAAGCTCTGAACGAATACATGCAAGCGCTTGCAGATCAGATGCGCCGTAATCCGCAGTCCATGCAGCCTTTTGATGGCAACCAGCAGACACTCAATCAGCAGGATTTGAGCGAAATGCTTGATCGGATCGAGGAACTGGCGCGAACCGGCTCCAGAGATGCCGCACGCGAACTTCTGGCGCAAATGCAGCAGATGCTGGAAAACCTTCAGTCTGGCAGACCGCAGATGATGCCAGAAGGTATGTCCAGCGAAATGATGGAAATGCTGAACCAGCTGGGTGAAATGATCCAGCGCCAGCAGCAGTTGATGGATGAAACCCATCAATTCAATCAGGATGAGCAACAGCAGCGCCGCGGACAACGCCAGCAACAGCAGGGCCAAGGTCAGCAACAGCTTTCTGAGGAACAGCTGAAGCAGATGCTTGAGCAACTTCAGCAAGGGCAGGGTAACCTTGCACAACAGCTTCAGGAGTTGATGGATCAGCTCGGCCAGAATGGTATGAGCCAGAATCAGGAACTTGGCGAAGCCGGTGAGTCAATGGGACAGGCACAAGAGTCACTTGGAGAAGGCCAGGGTCAGCAGGCGCTTGGCGAGCAAGGTAATGCACTGGACGCTTTGCGTCGGGGTGCGCAAGGGCTTACCGAACAAATGATGGGTCAGGGTGAAGGCCAAGGATCACCAAATGGGCCATCTCCCATGGATGAAGACCCGTTGGGGCGGCCTCGGCGCACCGAGGGGCCTGATCTCAACAACCGCGTTCAGATCCCTGATGAGATCGATGTTCAACGTGCACGGAGAATACTGGAAGAATTGCGCCGCAGGTTCTCTGATCCATCTAGGCCGCAGTTGGAACTTGAGTATCTCGAACGATTGTTGAAGCGGTACTGACGAGCTGAAAATGCTACAAAAGAAACAAAAAACCCCGCCTAAAGCGGGGTTTTTCAATTTCTGCGACACGGTAGCGGCATTCATCAGCCGTAGCGGCGCGCCTCTTGAGGAAGCTCGCCCGCAATCGCATCGCGAGCGGCTTTGCGAATATCGGCCAGTGAAAATGGTTTGGTAATGACGTCATGCACGAGACTGTCAAGTCCGCTTGCCCGTTCCCGCTGATCCGCAAAACCGGTCATCAGGAGGATCGGTAACTTCGGATAATCGCGTGCTGTGCGCAGTGCCAGAGCAATTCCATCCATGACGGGCATTTTGATATCCGACAGAAGGAGGTCATAACCACCCTTCTCCTGTGTCAGGATTTCAACTGCTTCTCCGCCATCTTCGGCTGCGTCCACGGAATGGCCGTCCAGCTCAAGTGCACGCTTAACGAAGCTTCGAACCGCTTCATCATCTTCCGTAAGAAGAATGCGAGCCATGCTCACTCCTCTGTCTTGCCGTCTGTCGCTACCCTTCGGGAGCGACCACGTATCCAATAAAGGGCAACTGCCGCCAGGCGTGGCCCATATCCATACCATATCCGACGACAAACTTATCTGGACATGTAAATCCAACGTAGTCTGCAGATATGGCAGCTTTGCGGCGCTCCGGTTTATCCAGTAAAGCAACGATCTTGACCGAACGAGCGCCCCTACTCATCAACCGTTCGCGCGCGAAAGACAGTGTGCGACCGGATTCAAGGATATCATCCACCAAAATGATATCCCGGTCGTTAACTTCACTTTCTACATCGCGTAAAATGCGGATATTTCCGGAACTTTCTGTGCCGGCTCCGTAGGAAGAAAGGTGCATGAACTCCATTTCTGGCTCAAGTCCAACACGATGCATCGCGCGAACGAGGTCGGCGGCAAATATAAAGCTGCCTTTCAGGACGGCAACAACAAGCAGGTTTTGAGGTTTTGTTTCTGTGATTTCCTGGGCCAGCGAGGCCACGCGGTCTGCGATAACATCTTCGTCGTAAAGGGTAAGAATGTCAGTTTTCATGGTCACTCAAGAACTATTTTACGTTCGCCGCGGTCTACAAACCGGACCTGTATGTCGGAAGCGTCTTCGGGCGGATCAGCAAGGATCGTTCTGAAGCGGGTTTCATCCAATCCATTCAGGGTTGCGGTTCGCGGCTCTACGGTCCAGGCGTAAATCTCTTGTAAGTCTGCACTTCGAATTGAAAGACGCACCGCTGGGACAGAATTTCTGTCTTCCTGAAGGTTTCGGATGGAGCCTTCTACAACAAGAACCCGCTTGCCGTCTTCTACTTCCGTGAAAGTTCTTAAATTTCTGAATTCCAGTCCACGTAAATTCACCTCAAAGCCGATCATCTGAAACAGACTGGCCAAATCCGGCGACTGTTTCACAAGGCTAACCCTGGCTAAAATCAAGAAGGCGCAAAGTGCGATTGCGGACCCCAAAAGGGCCAACCCACCAATACGCCGAAAGTTACGTTCCAATATCCAATTGAGGACTATACCAATATGGTTCCGCCGGAACTTGTTCGGATTGACGTTGATTTTTGGACGCTTTGCAAGGGTCTCGATGTCAACAGGGGCGTCTTCGTCTGAGGCTTCATCAACATCATCAGCCAGATCTGCCGCATAGTTTTCTTCGTCAGTTTTGGCTACCGGCTGGGGCACATCTGGCGGGCTGTCTTCTACCGGCTCGGATTCCGTGGAACCGTCCTCTTCCTCGGCATCAGCTGCCCAATCCGCTTCATCTTCAGGGCTGGGTTCGGTGTCTGCAGAATCTGTTGATGCTTCGAGTTCCGGTTCCGGATCAGGAGTTGGTGCAACGAACCATCTATTGCCGCATTTTGCGCATTTTACACTTCTCCCTTCAGGACCGAGAGCTTCGATCTTGATTTCATAGGATGTGCTGCAATCCGGACATTTGATCTTCATATCAGAAGACTTTTCGCCATGGCATATTCAAACAGTGTCAAAGTGTAACCGACAAGCTCGAAATCCAGCATGTAATATTGGACAAAGGCCAGCGAATCCGATGACGGGCTTTTCGCCCGCCAGTGGACCTTTATATGATTAATGCACCGTTAACGGCCTGGCTATAGCTTGCCGTCGATCAACAGGAGTCTTTTGTGTGATCCGCTTCGAAAATGTTGGATTGAGATACGGAATGGGACCGGAAATCCTGCAGGATCTGAGTTTTCAGATCGAACCGCAGTCTTTTCAGTTTCTGACCGGACCATCAGGGGCAGGAAAAACCAGCCTGATTCGGCTCCTTTTTATGTCTCTGCGTCCAACGCGCGGGTTGATAAATGTTTTCGGTCGAGACCTGAGTGTGATCGAAAAACAGGAACTGCCGCGACTTCGTCGGAAGATTGGGGTCGTTTTTCAGGATTTTCGCCTTCTCAACCATCTGACGACATATGAGAATGTGGCCTTGCCGCTGCGGGTGATTGGCAGGGAAGAGTCTGATTACAAGTCAGACGTGGTTGATCTTCTGAACTGGGTCGGGCTCGGTGACCGAATGCACGTTCATCCACCGGTACTTTCCGGCGGTGAAAAACAACGTGCGGCCATAGCAAGGGCCTTGATCACCCGACCCGAAGTTCTGCTGGCAGACGAGCCGACCGGAAATGTTGATCCGCCCCTTGCGCGTCGGTTGTTGCGCTTGTTCATTGAATTGAACAAACTCGGGACTTCGGTCATTATTGCAACGCACGACATTGCGTTGCTGGAACAAGTGGATGCCCGGCGAATGGTTTTGGCCGATGGCCGCCTCACAATTTTCGACTAGGGCAGAATGGCAGAGTCAGACAAAGGAAAAAACAGGAAGCTGTCAGCCGCCAGCGTCAAACCACCACGTCGGGTGGAGCGACCGATGCGGCCGAAGAAGAAAACTGTTCCAAAACCCAGAAAACAAAAGACCAACTCTGGAGAAGGCAAACTAGGGCCTTCTGCGGCAATCGTTCCACCACAATCGGTAGCCGGTCGTGCGCTGACCTTAGTGGTCGCGATCATGAGTTTTCTGGCTTGTCTAACTGTCGGGGCTGTTTCTGTGGTTTGGGATGCCGCGGATGCCTGGCAGAATGATCTGGTGCGTGAGGTCACGATCCAGATCAGGCCGACAGAAGGTGTGGACATGTTGCGAGAGATCGACAAGGCAGTCGCTCTTGCTCAGGAATTCTCTGGCATTGAGGCTGTGCGGGCCTTGTCTGATGCGGAAACAAAGTCCCTGCTGGAGCCTTGGCTTGGAGAGGGACTGGATCTGGATGGGCTACCGGTACCGCGCCTGATCCAGATAACGATTGATGATCCTTCCCTTCTCAACCTTGATCAACTCAGGGCAATGGTTACCCAGAATGTGGTTGGCGCAAGTCTCGATGATCATTCGACCTGGACGTCGCGACTGGCGGCGATGGCTGGAGCAGTCGTCTTAGGTGGTTTTGCGATCATGATCCTTGTAATGGGGTCCATGGTGCTTAGTGTGGTATTTGCGACCCAGTCGGCGATGGCCGGTAACAAGGACGTTGTCTCGGTGCTGCATTTTGTGGGTGCCGAAGACACATTCATTGCCCGGGAATTTCAGCGCCATTTTCTGGTGCTTGGTTTGAAGGGGGGCGTGTCCGGGGGTGTTGCGGCCATCTTCTGTTTTGTGCTTGCCGACATGCTGACGCGCCAAAACGCCGGGCAAGCCGGGTCTGATCAAATGTCAGCGTTATTTGGGTCCTTGTCAGTCAGTTTGCCCGGATATTTCGGCGTATTCGGAGTTGTTTTCCTGGTTGCAATCCTGACGGCACTTACGTCAGGAATTGCTGTTAAGGCGCATCTTGCAAAAGTAGATTGATTTTTTCGCCAAAATGCCGCGAAATTGGCCGAATCACCTATCATGGTCATGACATGATGAATGCTGACACTGCATTAGAGGCTGGACTGAAAGAGAGCGCTCCTTTTTCAAAGGAAAACACTCACGCTTCTGTGCGGACTTCGGCACGACAGGACATGGATCAAAACAAAAAGTCAAAAAGCCGGAAGAGCTGGTTTGGCTGGCGCGGCATCGGGGCGATCCTCGCAATTTCCCTAGTGATCGTCACCATTTTACCCTTTGTCATTTTTGCCCATCGGATTGCCACGTCCGAAGTTCCGAAAACGGCAAATGCGGATGCCATTGTCGTGTTGACTGGCGGGCAGGCGCGGGTAACCGAAGCCGTCCGGTTGCTTGAAGAAGGTCTTGCCAGCCGTTTGCTGATTTCAGGTGTTCATCCGGGTACGACCCGTCAACAGCTGGCCGCAGTGACAGCGTCGCCGATGCCACTGGAAAAGAAAACCGTCGACCTTGATCGCGTCGCATTGAACACGGCCGGAAATGCGGCGGAAACAGCAAGCTGGGTTCGCAAAAACGAATTTTCTTCGCTTTTGGTCGTGACAAGCGCCTATCATTTGCCACGAGCCGCAGCGGAATTGTCAGGTGCCCTGCCTGACGTGAGCCTGATAGGCTATCCGGTGTTTTCAAAAGACCTGAAACTTGATGCATGGTACGCCGAACCGGCGACAATGAAGCTTCTCTTGCGCGAATATGTGAAGTATATCGTCGCGCGACTTCGCATTACTGTGCAAAGCGCTAGCTGACGCCTTTTGCGTCCTGCCTGCGCCGTGTTCAAGTAATCAACGATCCGGCTTCAAGCTTTCAAGGTCTCATGCTTCTTCTGCGCTCTACCGTTTTTCAGATCCTGTTCTATCTGGTCACTCTGCTTCTGATGCTTCTGTTTTCGCCCGTGATGGTGTTGCCGAAGAAATGGGGCTGGTGGATTTTGCCAGCCTGGTCGAACACACTTCTATTGTTGTTGCGGTTCACAGTCGGTTTGAAAGTTGAATTTCGTGGACGGGAAAATCTGCCAAAGCGCGGATACATCGCAGGTATGAAGCATCAGTCGGCTTGGGAGACATTTGGTCTTATTCCGTTGTTTCCAAGGCCAACCTTCATTCTCAAACGCGAGTTGCGGTGGATCCCGATTTTTGGCTGGTACACAGCCAAGTTCGACCAGATTCCCATCAATCGCGGTAAACGTTCGGAAGCTCTTGCAGCAATGGTGACCGCTGCCCGGGAAACCATTGCCAAAAAACGGCAGATCCTGATTTTTCCGGAAGGCACACGGCGTCCTGCGGGAGCAGAGCCGAAATACAAATTCGGCATTGCACATCTCTACCGGGAACTTGAATGTCCGGTTGTGCCGATTGCTCATAATGCTGGCATCTACTGGCCGCGGGCGTCCTGGATTGTGTATCCGGGGACGGTCATTGTCGAAATTCTGCCGAGAATTGAGCCGGGTTTGCCTGGGGATCAATTCCACGAACGGCTGGTGTCGGACATCGAAACGGCGAGTAACCGATTGATAGAAGAAGCAAGGTCCGCGAAGAATCCGTCTCCGGTTCTCAAAGAGATCACGGCACCGGATACAGCTGGAACGGTTTAGGAGCTCTGGTGATCTTTAAGACGACCGGCTAGCCAGGCAAGCCCGGTATCCCTGATATTCATTTCATCCAAGTGGGCAACTGTGTTGACGATATATTCGGGGTTTGGGCCGGATTTCCCGACTGCACCTATAACGATATCGAGTTGATCTTCCAAAGGAAGGGCACCCGCGTATTGCTGATGGGCATGGTCGACCATGTAGACCAGGGCTTCCACTTTGCGGCCGCTGTCCAGCTCAATATGATGCCAGTGCTCCTTGTAGACCATCGTGGTCTGCTCGCGTGCCCTGAGATAGTCCAAGGTTTGGGGCCAGATGTCGGCAGACACCTGATAGGCAATGCCCTGACAGGCGCCACCGTTGTCCAGACCAAATACAAGGCCTGGGCGCTCCTGTGTGCCGCGATGGACCCAGGAATAGACACAGAGAGAGCGATGGGCTCCACGCAGCAAGGCCTGTTCGGAATGAAGGTGATCAAATCCCGGGTTCCACATCAAAGACCCGTAGCCAAATACCCAAAAATCGCTCATATCGTCTTGTCTCATTGTCTGGAGATGTCGAGATAGCAATCTCGGCAGTTTGTTTCAACGAAACTCTCCGACAGATCATGATCAAAAGGGCCTGAATCCGTGTCCACCGAACCAACAAAGCCGCACGTATCTGCCAAAAAACGCTATATCGTCCTACTCACGGTCATCGCATTCGTCATTGTTGGCTGGTCCGGTGCATGGGTCTATGGCAAGTCAGTACTCTCCGATCAGATCGATCTGCACATGGCACGTATGGCAGGGCGCGGACATGAAGTCGGTTGCGCTGATCTGGGGGTTGCCGGTTATCCGTTTCGATATGAAGTCCGGTGCAGGGTTTTTACGTCGAAAGGCCGGTTCGGAGCAGAGGGCAATCTTGGCTCCCTGAACGGGGTCGCGCTGGTTTATAATCCCTGGCACGTTATTCTGGAAGCTGATGCGCCGGCCGCAATTGCCGTCCCAGGAAGCGGAGTGTCCGGCGAATTGTCGTGGGATACAGCCCGTGCGAGCATCAAATATTCACTGGATGCCCTTGGTGACCTTGATATGGTTTTGACCAAGCCTGAACTTGCGTATCGGGACATGCATTCGGTTGCCACTGCATCGTCGGAAAAAGCTGAATTTCATCTGCGCAGGACGCCTAGCCTTCCCGACGGTGTTGACGGTTATGTCTCGGTCGATGCCTTAATGCTGGAAAGCGTCCCGGACTTGAAGGCCCCGCTGGACCTTCGGGCTCACGTCCAGCTGAAAAACGGTTCTCCGTTACTGTCGGGCGCAAACCTTGCGCTGCTCACACAAATGAGCGGCGGCAAGCTTCCAATTCAACTGGTGTTTTCCGAGATAAAAACCGGAAACAGCAGATTTGGGGCAAGTGGTGACCTGATTTTGGACGGGGCCGGTCTGCTGTCCGGTCAGGTAAAGCTTTCATTGAGCAATCCGGAACAGGCACTTGCGATCGTAAAACCGCTATTTCCGCCGCAAAACAATGGCTTTGCCGTTGCCGAGGGTCTGTTCAAGAGCTTGAAACCGACAATAACGGACTCTGACGGCAATCCGGCTATCGAATTGCCGCTGGCCATCGATCAAGGGATGATGCGGATCGGATTTGTGACACTTGGCTGGATCCCGCCCCTGTTTCAGGCCGGGATCTGACACGATGGAGTTTGATCAGTCGCCAGCAATCCGGTCGATCGGAATGACGTAACTCTTGCGGTGATCAGGCTCCGCTATCTTTTCGTAGAGCGCAACTGCTGGAGTGTTTTTGCCGGGAACAATCCAGCGCAAATGCAACCAACCGCGATTTTGACCTTCGCTTACCAGCGTTTCGATCATCTTGCGACCAGTGCCTTTGTTGCGGTGATCCGGATGAACGTAGATATCATCCAGCTGACCTATACGCAGGCCGGTGATGAGTTCAGGCAAATCAAAATACACAGCAAACCCGACCAGCGTGCCACCATCAAAGGCACCCAAAACTTCGGCAGCCTTGTCGCCCAGAATGCGTTCTGCATAGAACTCATCGGGCCGTCTGGGCGCACCGCGGATCAGCGCCTGCGCATTTTCAGCGATTAGGGGTGCAAGTTGGTGGGCGTTGTCAGGCCCAAGAACCTTGATTTCCATCTTGCTCATGAATTCTCCGAAAGTGGCAAGTCAAAGAGGTGGTCCCCAACATGTCCAGAACCGAAGGAATGATCAAGGACCTGAATCAAATTCTGATTAGATCTTTTGTCTGGGGTCAGACTATGCCATGAGCAATATTCCGGAGAATAGGATCTTTCATGCCAGATAAAATGCGGCTGCGGGCGACTGTTATTGGACTAAGTGCCGTGTTGATGTGGGCAACTCTCGGTTTGTTCGGGGCCGGATCAGGCAACGTTCCGCCCTTCTTGCTCAATGCTCTCTGCTTTGGAATATCAGGAACTTTGGCTTTTATCTGGCTTGCTGCGACCGGTAAGCTTGGCCTGCTTCGTCAGCCCTTGAAAGTTTGGGCCTTTGGAACAATCGGCCTGTTCGGATTTCATTTTTTCTATTTCACCGCAATCCGCAATGCGCCGCCAGTTGATGCCAATTTGATCAATTACACTTGGCCGTTGTTGATCGTTGTGTTTTCGGCCTTTCTGCCGGGCGAACACCTTCGCCTGCATCATGTTATCGGAACTGTTTTGGGTTTGGCCGGCGCTGCTTTGCTGATAACCGGCGGTGATGGCCTGAGTTTTTCCGGCGGGTCCGCGCTTGGGTATGGAGCTGCGGTGGCCTCTTCCCTGTTCTGGTCGACTTATTCGGTGCTATCGCGGCGTTTGGGCAACGTTCCAACAGAAGCCGTCGCTGGCTTTTGCCTGATGACGGCCTTCCTCTCGGTGATATGTCATTTTGCTCTTGAAGAAACCGTGATGCCGCAAGGCACGACCGAATGGGGTTCTGTTTTTGCCCTGGCACTTTTCCCGGTTGGTTTGGCTTTTTTCACTTGGGACATTGGCGTCAAGCGCGGAGATATTCAGGTTCTGGGCGCTGCGGCCTATTCGGCACCTCTGCTGTCAACCCTTCTTCTTATTGCCTTTGGCTTTGGTCCGTTGACGCTTTCGGTGATCATAGCCTGCCTGGCGATATCACTAGGTGCGGTAATTGCGGCAAAGGACATGATCTTTCCGAAAAAAACATCTTTGCCCCCTTCGGAGTGAGCCAAAAGGCGAGTGGATTTGACGCGTGCTTGCCGCTAGCGTGTTGCACAGCAACATGAACGATAGGACTTCCTCATGAGCCAGACTTTCAAACCACGCCGCTCTGCACTCTATATGCCGGGCTCGAATGCTCGCGCCTTGGAAAAAGCCAAGACGATTGATGTCGATTGCCTGCTGCTTGATTTGGAAGACGCCGTCGCGCCCGACTCCAAGGAGTTGGCCCGGCAACAGGTCTCGGAAGCTGTATCAGCCGGTGGTTACGGCGAACGTGAAGTGGTTATCCGGATTAATGGGCTGGATTCGGCATGGGGGTCTGACGATTTGGAAGCTGCTGTGGCAGCAGGCCCGGACGCGATCCTTGTGCCGAAAGTCAATTCACCGGCGGATCTTCAGAAAGTTGCGCACAAACTTGCCGTTCATGGCGCTTCTGCCGACTTAAAGCTGTGGGCCATGATGGAAACGCCTGAAGCCATGTTGAACGCTGCAGCAATCGGAGCCTGCGGCCGGGATCCGGAAGTGCGGCTTTCCTGTTTTGTCATGGGAACGAATGATATAGCCAAGGAAACCCGCGCACGGTTGATCCCCGGACGCGATGTAATGATGCCATGGCTGATGATCTGCGTTGCGGCAGCTCGCGTTGGTGGTATCGATATTCTGGACGGCGTTTACAACGCATTTCAGGATGAAGAAGGATTTGCAGCTGAATGTGCGCAAGGCTTTGATATGGGTATGGATGGCAAGACATTGATCCATCCGAAACAGATCCCTGCCTGTCATGCAGCTTTCAGTCCGTCGGAAGAGGAAGTTGCCTGGGCGCGCAAGATCAATGAAATCTTTGACGAACCGGAAAACGCAGGCAAGGGCGCAATACAGGTGGACGGCAAGATGGTTGAGCGGCTACATGCGGATATGGGTAAGCGGGTGATCGCGATTGCCGATGTGATTGCAGCCCGTGCTTGACCAGATTGTGAGTGAGATATGAAGCTTTACCGGTTCATCACAAATGTCGATGACAGCGAATTCTGTCATCGTGTGACGCAGGCGCTCAATGCAGGGTGGGAACTGAGCGGCTCGCCGTCCCTGACCTATGATGCCAAGCGCGAAGCGACCATTTGCGGACAGGCTGTCACCAAGGAAGTCGTTGGTGATTATTCCCGCGATATCAAACTCGGCGATTATTGAGAATTGGGGGCAATGAGCGCGTCGAACACGCGTTCATAAATCTCCGTGACCATTTTCAGTTCAGCCTCACCCTGAGCCGCATAGCGGTTTAGACCCGGGGCGGCATTCACCTCAAGAATTGCATAATCGCTTTGCGCATTCTCCGGCTCATCAACGATGATGTCGATCCCCGCATAACGCAAACCAATTGCTTTGCAGGCATCCGTCGCGACAGTTTTGAGCTTTTCGCTGAGTTCATCACTTATATTTTTGGCAACAGAACCTGTGGACAGGTTTTTGTTCGCCAGAAGCTCGACCATTTGATTTTTATCCGGAACCGATGTGCGCTTCAGGCCCTGACGCGCAAGTTCCGGATCGATCCTTGAATCTTGAAAGTTTAGTCCCGTGATCTCGTTTGCCAATTGCTCAACAGATCTCTCGCCATCACCTTCAACGTGAACGGGTTGCCGAATCAGAGCGCACAGCACTTCACCATCCAGAACGAGAATTCTGAGGTCGTCGCCCAGGACAGCCTTCTGGATCATCAGGGAAGAATGGCGCATCAACAGGATCGATAGAGCCTGCTCCAGTTCAGAGCGGTTGGTGAGCCGCACAACATCCTCGCCTTCCTGACCCTTGTTCGGTTTCAGGAAAACCGGATAGTCGGTGCCATTGGCGAACTTGACCGCATCATAAGCGGATTTCATTCCTTCGGCGACATCCGGTTTCGATATACGCGTTCCTGCAAGCACATCATTTGCATGGATCAGCATACTGTGCGGAACCGAAAAACCGTCCCGCTTCAGAAAATCCAGCGTATAGGTCTTGTCATCTGCAATTTCCGCCGCACCAAGCGGATTGAGATCGAAATGACACCCCCGAAAAAAGCGCCGTCGACCACTGCTCGTTTCAATGTATCCCGCATGACCGGCCTCGTCGGAGACCAGCTTGTGCTTGTTGCGCTTGCAATAGTCGGCCAAAAGCCGATTTAACAAAGGCCCGCTCGATTGGATTTCAGCCATCAACAACGGTGTTTATCAGTTTTGATCCTGCCGGGCATTGGCCAGGTAATCAATCTTGAAAAGGTCCGGATTGGTCGGACCGTTAGAGACAACGTTATAGACTGCCACTGATGTGTCGTAGCCTTGCTGATCGGTCACGGTCCACTGTTTCAGGGCGTAGTCCTTGGCATCAAAGATCAATGTCAAAGTGCCGGAATTGAATTTGGTCTTGTCGAAAATCGTGATCGTCACAAGATCCTTTTCAACCACGACATTGGTGACATTGGTGTCTTTTTGCAGATCAATTGTATCGGACAGCAGGAAACGAAGCGGCGTTTGACCAAGGGGCCAGATATCTTGAGTGTTCAGCTTGCGATCTTTGACTGAAACGGATTGGCCATCTGCAACGATGTCCAGAACAGACGGTTTGTTATAATAAAACCGCACTTTGCCAGGCCGTGCCATATAGAACTTGCCGTCTGACTGGCTGCCATCCGGCCCGAACTGGATGAAGTCTCCATGCATCGTTTTGACGGCGTTGAAATAGCCGTTCAGTTCCTGAAGTGTCTTTTGCTGCTCGTCGCTCAGGGCAAAAGCTGGAATTGCAGCGGTCGCTGCTATGGCAAAGGCCAAAGCTAACCGGATAAAGGGTGTCGACAGGCGAAGTGCAAGGCGTTTCAGCATGGTACTTTGTCCCAAAGCATATTCGTTCATTTTCTGTCTGCCCTAGCTAAGCGCCTTCTGTGGCGAAGCTTTGGCAAAGAGCTCTAAAAATTTTCTTCGAGGCCGTTTTGAACCAGAATTTCGCGCTTTCCGGCATGATTGGCTGCACTGATCAGGCCTTCCTGCTCCATCCGTTCGATCAAGGACGCTGCCCGGTTGTAACCGATGGAGAGTCGTCTTTGGATGTAGGATGTCGAAGCCTTCTTGTCGTGCAAAACGATCGCAACCGCCTTGTCGTAAAGATCGTTGCCATCACTACCGCCGGCAAGACCGCCGTCATAGGGGCTTTCGGCCTCGTCCTGTTCTTCCGTAACAGCTTCCAGATACTGCGGAGTGCCCTGAACCTTCAGATGCTGGACGATCTCTTCGACTTCTTCGTCAGCCACAAACGGTCCGTGGACACGCTGAATCCGGCCGCCACCGGCCATGAACAGCATGTCACCCATACCGAGCAATTGCTCGGCGCCCATTTCACCCAGGATGGTGCGGCTGTCAATTTTCGACGTTACCTGGAAGGAAATACGGGTCGGGAAGTTAGCCTTGATCGTACCGGTAATCACATCCACTGACGGGCGCTGGGTTGCCATGATCAGGTGGATGCCGGCGGCACGAGCCATCTGCGCAAGCCGCTGGATCGCGCCTTCGATGTCCTTGCCGGCAACCATCATCAGGTCAGCCATTTCGTCAACAATGACGACAATGTAAGGCATTGCTTCGAGCGGCAGTTCTTCTTCTTCGTAAATCGGCTGCCCAGTGTCGCGATCAAATCCGGTCTGGACGGTTCGGGTGAAGTTCTCACCTTTTTCCAGCGCCTGTTTTATGCGGGTGTTGTAGCCGTCGATATTGCGGACACCCATCTTGGACATCTTCTTGTAGCGGTCTTCCATCTCGCGGACGGTCCACTTCAAGGCAACAACAGCTTTTTTCGGATCGGTCACAACGGGCGTCAGAAGATGCGGAATGCCATCATAAATGGACAGTTCCAACATTTTCGGGTCGATCATGATCAATTTACATTGCTCTGGTGTCAGCCGGTAAAGCAGCGACAGGATCATGGTGTTGATGGCAACGGATTTACCGGAGCCAGTGGTCCCGGCAACGAGCAGGTGTGGCATCCGGGCCAGATCAGCGACGACGCTCTCGCCGTTGATGGTTTTGCCCAACCCCAGGGCCAGCTTAGACTTTGATTTCTCAAAGTCCTGCGCGGCCAGAAGTTCACGCAAATAAACGGTTTCACGGCGCGCATTCGGCAATTCGATACCGATTGCGTTCTTTCCCGGAATGACGGCCACACGCGCAGAAATCGCGCTCATGGAGCGGGCGATATCATCTGCCAAACCGATCACACGAGATGATTTGATACCTGGTGCCGGCTCAAGTTCGTAGAGCGTCACGACGGGGCCGGGTCGAACCTCTATAATTTCACCGCGGACTCCAAAGTCTTCCAGAACACCTTCCAGAATGCGGGCATTTTGTTCAAGTGCATCAGCGGATAGTCCCGGTATTTTGCCACCCGCCTTTGGTTCAGCCAGCAAATGCAGAGGTGGCAGCTCATAATCTTCCGGGGCACCCAGGAAAGACGGTTGTGCTTCTTCAAGGGCCCGTTTGCCCTGTTTCGGGCGTGGTGCCGGCGGAATGACGCGGCCGGTCTGAATAGGCTGCTGGCGCCGTGTATCGCCGGCAAGAGAACTCTCAGGCGCTGCAATACCCACAGGAACGGCAAAGTCGTCCGGTAACGGCTGACCGGACACCTCTCCATGTTCCATCATCAGATCACTCGGATGATAGGCCTCGCCGTCCTCGCCATACGGATTGTCTTCATAAGGATCATCATCGTCCGAAGCATCGCGCTCATAGAACCCGTCCAGACCGTCGTCATCCTGAGGCATCAACCTGCCTGTGAGAGCCCGGCGAAATGCGTTCAGACGACTTTTCTGCCGGGTGTCTTCCGGCTCGTAATCTGCGTCGTGGTCTTCATCCCAGTCTTCTTCCTCTTGGAAACGTGACCGCTTCAAGCCGACCAACCGGCGAAGCTGTGTGCCACCCAAAAGGCCCCAGTGGCTCACTTGACCAACAAAGGCACTAGCCATCATGCCAATGCGGGACTCGCTGTCTTCGTCATCAAGTCCAAGATCTTCCTCTATCGACTTGCCGTGGCCTTTTGGGGTCCGTGACGGCTCAATGCGTTCAATCGGCTGGCCCGCGGCTCCGAGCCATCCAGCTGATGCCAGAAGCAGAAGGGCAGCAGGAACACCGAGACCAAGACCGCCGACGATTGTGGCTGCACCGCTGGTCAGATTGTCGGTGATCAGGGCCGGGAAACGGTGCACCATGTCACCCAGAAAACCACCAAGACCGGTTGGCATCGGCCAGCTACCCGGAACAGGCAGAGCCGCCAGGGCTCCAGCAGCTAGCGTCGAGCCGAAGAGCCAGTACGTCAGGCGTTTACGGCCAATAGCCAGGCCGTGACCGGTCAGAAGGCGCCACCCCCAAAGGACCAGAGGCACCAGAAAGACCGCTGTCGCAAGTCCGAGTGTCTGCATGAGGATATCGGAGACAATTGCCCCCGGGACGCCAAGGGCATTGCGGACCGGTCCGTCGGTGGCATGATTGAAGCTCGGGTCATTCACAGACCAGGTCGCAAGCGCTGCGGCAAGCATTGCGGCAAGGGAAATGATGCCGAGACCGGCAGCGCCAGCCAGGTTGCGCCGGAGAAACCGCTTGAACGGGCTTTCCGTGTCCAGAAGATCAACTGATGCGCGGCGACCGTTTCCGCGAACTGCGTTGGCCCGTCTCATGCTTTCTCTCCCAACCAGTTTGCCAAACGTTCAAGAGCGATTTCAATTTGTTCAAGGGGTGCACATAGTCCAACCCGAATGTAATTTCGTCCGGGATTGCTGCCGTCGGACTGATCGGATGCAAGATAGCTTCCTGGCAGGACCTTGACTCCAATCTCGCTCCAGAGAGCTTTGGTGACCGAAACAGCATCGCCCCACTTGGAAATGTCCAGCCACAAGAAGAACCCGGCATCAGCTGTCACAGGACCCGTGATCGGTCCAAGCAACCGTTCCGCAGCTTTGTATTTATCATTGTAGAGGCGGCGATTCTCGATGACATGCGCTTCATCCTGATAGGCTCGCACGGCTACTGCTTGGGCAGGAAGCGGTACTTGAGGAGCTGCCAGTCCGCGGAATTTTGTCCATTTTTTCAGAAAGACCGGATCCCCAGCTGCAAACCCGCAGCGCAAACCTGCGAGATTTGATCGCTTGGAAAGGGAATTCAGGACGATGATGTTCGAAAAACCGGTTCCCATCGCTACGGCGGCTTCCAGAATGCCCGGTGGCGGTGTCTTCCTGTATATTTCCGAATAGCACTCGTCCGCGAAAATATAGAAGCGGTGCTTGCGAGCCAGCCTGATCAAGCGTTGCCAGTAGCCAATATCGGCAATTGAACCCTCAGGGTTGGTTGGCGATGCGACATAAAAGGCTACGGTTCGGTCGAGGAGGTCCGCGTCAAGACTATCGAGGTCGGGTAGAAAACTGTTGCCGGCAATCGAATCCAGCAAAATAGCCTCGCAATCCGCGATATGGGCTGCGGCGGCATATGTCTGGTAAAATGGGTTGGGATAGATCACAGCCGGATGATCCAGACTTTTGCCCAGCTGGTCCCGAGCAGCGATTGCACCGAACGACAGGCCCTCACGAGATCCATTCAGCGGCAGGACGCCATCTTCAGGATCAACCATACCGTTCAGATTATATCGGCGATCTAGCCAGTCTGCGACCGCCTGCCGAAATTCCGCTGTGCCCTTTATGGCCGGATACCGCCGAAAATCGGCCACATTTTCTGCCAGAACATCTGCCGTAAAGTCAGGAATCGCATGTTGCGGTTCACCGATCGTCATCATGATCGGATCAAGACCCGGGGTCTCGCCGTCAAGCAGTTCGGCAAGGCGCTGAAATGGATTGGAACTCGGCAGGCAGGCACCGCGTTCATAGGGATTTGGGCTGGCAGTCATCGATGATCCGGCAGTCGTTACGCATAAACTGTCTGCGAGATTATCTCGTGCTTGGTAAATCTCTGATTAACCAAACGGGCAAAGACGTGCAGTTATGCATGATTGCGTGACAAGGATGTCTCTCTTAAAGTCGTTTCAAATTGTAACTCTTTGATCCGATGGAGCATTCATGGGCGTTGAAAAAGATCCGATTTCTGTAGTCTGTTTTGGAGATTCCCTCACACGGGGGTTCAACCCAATCGATCGGTCCCGTTATGGCCATGATGTTCGCTGGCCACGGTTATTGCAAAAAGAACTCGGAGCGGACTTTTACGTCGTGGAAGATGGACTGAATGGTCGGACGACTGTTTTTGAAGATCCTATCATGGGGGACAGGAACGGGCTGGCACATTTGAGAACGGCCCTTCAGGTGCACATGCCAATTGATATTCTGGTTATCATGCTCGGCACCAACAATCTCAAAAGACGTTTTGGACTGAGCGCGGAAGAAATCGCGCAATCCCTGCAACACCATATTGAGCTTGCCAAAAAATCGAACTGCGGCCCTGACGGCAACCCGCCGAAGGTTTTGCTGATGTCGCCACCACCGCTTGGCGACATGGAGGGAACTCCTTTCGTGTCGCAGTTCAGCGACAGAAGTGTTCAACAATCCCATCGTCTTGCAGAGCAGTATCAACTCAAGGCAGAGGAATTTGACGTCGCCTTTTTCGACACTGGAACCGTGATTTCAACCAGTTCGATTGACGCCATTCATTTTGACGCGGAGCCGCAGGCAGATCTGGCAAAAGCTGTGGCTGAGGAAGTTCGGAAACTGGTGTAGACGTTTGATGTCAGCTGGCCCATCGTTTTGTCAGGCCGGTCCTCATCTCACAAACGTTAAAAATCCGACGTCAGGCCCTTGATTTCCCAATCGTCATAGCGCGTTGGCTCCAATCCGCCGCGGCCATCGACTTCTTCCGGCAAGGCGTCTGACTTCGCATCGATTTCCTTGCGACGATCTTCAGCTTCTGTCAGGGCGCGCTGGGCTGCGGGTGGAAGATCTTCGAACTTTTTGGGCGGTGCATTTTCGATATCCGTCTTTAGAGACGGCACGTCTGTCGCGGAAAAAGTGGCGGTCGGATTGTTAGGTTTATCAGTCATCGGCTCAATGTCAGGCTGAAGGAATTACGTCCCCGCTATATAGGATAAACTTGTCAAGAATGGCAGTCATCCCCATCTTGAAAACCGAGAGCAGTTGCAGGGCGTAGAAATATTTGCGCCAAAACCACAAGGAAAACGGACAAAACGACGATGAATTACGTTCGCACGGCAATGCTGTTGGCAGCGATGACCGCCCTATTCATGGGGATCGGTTTCATGATTGGCGGGCAATCAGGAATGATGATTGCGCTGGCGATTGCTGCTGCCATGAATATGTTCAGCTACTGGAATGCGGACAAGATGGTTCTGCGCATGCACAATGCGCAAGAAGTCGACGAGCGCTCCGCGCCAGACTTTGTCCGGATGGTTCGGCACTTGGCACAAAACGCCAATCTGCCGATGCCGAAAGTCTATATCATCAACAATCCACAACCGAACGCCTTTGCGACCGGACGAAACCCTGAAAATGCCGCCGTTGCAGCGACAACCGGTCTTCTGGACATGTTGAGCCAGGAGGAAGTTGCGGCTGTTATGGCGCACGAGCTGGCGCACGTGAAAAACCATGACACGTTGATCATGACGATCACGGCGACAATTGCCGGTGCGATTTCCATGCTGGCGAACTTTGCATTTCTGTTTGGGGGCAACCGCAACAATCCTCTTGGGTTTGTCGGGGTTATCCTGATGATGATCGTTGCGCCGATGGCAGCAATGGTTGTCCAGATGGCAATCTCACGAACTCGGGAATATGCAGCTGACCGGATGGGTGCGGAAATCTGCGGCGAACCGATGTGGTTGGCCTCAGCGCTGGACAAGATCGCCGGAGGTGTTGAGAGGATCCACAATCCGGACGCAGAAGCCAATCCGGCAACAGCGCATATGTTCATCATGAACCCACTGTCTGGTGAAAAGATGGACAATCTGTTCTCGACGCACCCGAACCCGCAGAACCGGATCAATGAATTGCAGAAGCTTTCCGATGCTGGAATGGGCAGTGCAGGTCGGGCATCTTTCGGTGGTCCAACGGCCTCTCAGTCGGGCCCATGGGGCGGAGCGCCGCGTGCAACTTCCTATCGGGAGCCCAGCCGTCCTAAAGGGCCCTGGGGTTAAGCCTGTTTCAAGGGGCAAGAAAAACAGCTTCCCTCAAAACCTGCAAAGACATAAACTGGTTATAAACGCGCCGCAGCCGGACATCCGGACTGCGGCGCTTGATTTTGAAACCAGCCAAATGGTTTCCTGAAATCTAGTTAGGATTGTTTCTTGAATAGACCGCCAAACAAAAGGACCGGCAACGGTCCAAACGCTGGTGTTGAAAAAACTGTGACGCCCGGTTTTGCGTCCAGAAAAGCTGCTGCGGATATTCTCGGCAATGTCGTTCACAAAAGGCGACCGCTGGACGGGGAACTGGATGTGTCTGCCGGGCATTCCGGCTTCAAGGGTCTTGCGGCCAATGATCGGTCACTGGTGCGTGCAATTATTGGCGCTGCTTTGCGTCATCGCGGTGAAATCACCGAGGTCTTGAGCCGACTGCTGGATCGTGACATTCCGGAAAAGACAGGCCGGGTTCACGATATTCTCCACGTTGCCATTGCGCAGATGCTCTATCTTGATGTCCCGGACAGAGCGGCAGTGTCCATTGCGGTTGATCATGCCGGCGGAGATCGGCGCGCGCGTCCGTACAAGGGGCTGGTCAATGGTGTCCTGCGCCGCCTGGGCCGTGAACGGGAAGACATTACCGCTGATATCGATGCAGTGCGCGTCAACACGCCCGATTGGCTTTGGGACAACTGGCAGGCAGCTTATGGCGCTGAAACGGCCCGAAGCATAGCTGTTGCCCATCAATCGGAAGCTGCGTTGGATCTGACTGTCAAAGCCGATCCGGAAGGCTGGGCAGAAAGGCTTGAAGGCGTGGTTGTTGGCGCTGGAAGTATCCGGCTCAATAAAAAGGGCGTTGTTACTGATCTGGACGGCTTCGAAGATGGCGGTTGGTGGGTTCAGGATGTGGCAGCCACGCTTCCGGCGAAACTCCTTGGTGACGTAAAAGGTCTTAACGTCGCAGACTTGTGCGCTGCTCCCGGTGGAAAGACAGCTCAGCTTGCAGCTGCTGGAGCAAATGTAACGGCAATCGATATTTCGAAAGGTCGCCTCAAGCGTCTGTCTGAAAACATGAGCCGTCTCGGATTATCCGTCACCACGATAGCATCCGATCTGCGCAAGTTTGAACCTGATGAGCCGTTTGATGCTGTGCTTCTGGATGCGCCCTGCAGTGCTACGGGTACCATTCGTCGGCATCCGGATGTGCCCTGGATCAAGCAACAGTACGATGTTGAGAAGCTTGGTGAAATACAGTCTGAATTGCTTGACCGCGTCATCTCGTGGGTAAAGCCTGGCGGGCTGATTGTTTATTGCACCTGTTCCCTCGAAACAGCTGAGGGTGAGGCGCAAGCAGCCAAGTTTCTTGAGCGGCACAAGGATCAGGTGGAGCTGATTCCGGTCGTTGGCACGGAGATTGGCGGCCTGAACCAATGTGTCACAGATCACGGATATCTGCGCTGTTTGCCCTATTTCGACGCAGCACCAGACCATGATGCCAAAGGCATGGATGGATTTTTCGCATCACGTTTTCGTCGGCTTTAACGTCGAATAAACGGTTCATTTGCAATGATTCCCTAAATGAAACGCTAACCTTAATGGTTTGTTTCAAGCATTTTCTGGTGGAGTAATCCTAATAGCGACGCGTGAACCATCAATGTTGGGCAAGACACAGTGACCTTGACAGCACTGTCTGAAAGGAGCCGGATCTGGCGCCTTGTGGCCCAGTATATCTGGCAGAGATCCCTGAAATGGATGCATGGTGGACCAATCTTCCGCATGCAGCCGTTTTCGGCTGTGCCTGCGCGCCTGCTCATTGCTCCCCAAGATCTGCGCACTGCGGACGCAACCAATGCAACTGATATCTATGGCGGCCGGTTTCTGTTTTCCGGACATCTTTATGAAACGCAGGGTCGTTCGCCTTTTGAACTTGAGGCTGTCCATGAAGACTGGCTTCGGGAACTGCACGGGTTTGGTTGGCTTCGGGATTTAAGGGCAGCCGACAGCCAGATTGCCCGGCAAAATGCACGTGTGTTGGTTGGTGACTGGATAAAATACTGCGGGCGCCGACACGATGTGGGTTGGGAAGCATCGGTCGTGACACGCCGCATTCTGTCTTGGCTGGCCCATTCGCCCTTTATTCTTCAGGATGGTGATCACGAATTCTATCGTGCCTTTGTCAAATCGCTTGCACGGCAGGTGCGATTTTTGCGGCAGACGATCAATGAGACCGATGATGGTGTTGAGCGACTGCATGCAGCTCTGGCGATGGCATCGGCCTGTATTTCGATGGCGGGGCAAGGGCGGTTCGCGCGGCAAAGCATTCGCCGTCTCGATCAGGAACTGACGCGTCAGATCCTGCCAGATGGCGGCCACATCTCGCGCAATCCGAAAGCTCTCATTGATATTTTGACGGATCTGCTGCCAATCCGTCAGGCATTTGTGGCGCAGGGACTGGAAATACCGCCTGCCATGTTGCAATCGGTCGACCGTATGATGCCGCTTTTGCGGTTTTTCCGACATGGCGACGGTGCTCTTGCCCACTTCAATGGCATGGGATCAACGCCGACCGATCTGGTAGCGACCATATTGGCCTACGATGATGCGCGCGGGGCTCCACCGAGCAATGCACCTCATTCCGGCTATCAGCGCTTGACCGGCGGCGACTCTGTTGTGCTGGTCGACACGGGTCCTTCCCCGGATATCACCGTGTCTGGAGACGCTCATGCGGGCTGTTTGTCGTTTGAGTTTTCATCCGGTGTTGAACGGATCATTGTCAACTGCGGTGTGTCGCCGAAGTCCGATCCGCTTTGGCGGAAAGTCAGCCGATCTACGGCTGCCCACTCGACAGCGAGCGTTGAAGATACGTCGTCCTGCCGATTTCTTGCCGAGCGACCCTTTGGTCATCTTCTTGGCGCGCCAATCCTGTCAGGTCCACAGAATGTTACCCTCGCTCGCGAGGACGATGCCGCAGGGTCCCGCATTACGGCGGCTCATGACGGATATGCGCATGATTTTAATGTGATACACGAACGAGACATCCGTTTGTCTCGCGATGGTACTGTTCTGGACGGGATTGATACCTTCAACGCCGTTGGTGTGGTGCATTCTGATCAATTCTATGCGCTACGGTTCCATCTTCATCCCGGAGTTCGGGCGTCGATGACGCGTGGTGGATCTGCAATCCTGCTGGTGTGCCGCGATGGCGAAGCGTGGGATTTTGAAGCCCCGGGGTTTGAAGTTTCTCTGGAAGAAAGCATCTACCTGTCGGACCTCTATGGTCATCGCAAGACAGACCAGATTGTGATTTCGGGCGCCCTTATGGAAGAACCATCTGTTGGATGGCAGTTCCGCAAGACCGCGACGTCCAGACTCAACAGACGTGGTGCCAGCGAGTATAATGTCGCTGAAGAGCTGCCGTTTGAAGATGGTAGCGAGTCTCCGGATAATACGACGTAACTAGACATCCTGATCTTCCGATTTTCTGCAAGACGTGATAGGGCGACGCCATCCTTTCCCAGATCGTTCCTATTGCGAGGCAATCTCGATGGCCATTGTGTCCAAAGCTGTTCCTGTTCCCGACTTGGTTCCTGTAAAACGCGCGCTCCTGTCCGTCTTCGACAAGACCGGTCTGGTCGAGTTCGCCAAGGCGCTTGCCGAGCGCGGTGTTGAACTGGTTTCAACCGGTGGGTCCTACAAGGCTTTGAAAGAGGCAGGTCTTTCAGTTCTGGATATTTCCGAAGTTACAAAGTTTCCTGAAATCATGGACGGCCGGGTCAAAACCCTGCACCCGATGGTTCATGGTGGCCTCCTGTCCATTCGGGATGACGCTGACCATCAGGCGGCTATGAGCGCGCATGGCATAACCGGCATCGACCTCTTCTGTGGCAATCTTTATCCATTCGAGGATGTCGTCGCCAAGGGTGCAGACTATGCGACTGGTGTTGAGAACATTGACATTGGTGGCCCTGCGATGACGCGGGCAGCAGCCAAAAATCATGCCTATGTTACCGTCGTAACCGATCCTTCGGACTATGACAGCGTGATCTCGGACCTAGATGCCAACAATGGTCAGTCACCGATTGCCTTGCGCAAGAAACTGGCTCTGAAAGCATTTGCACGCACGGCTGCTTATGATGCAGCTGTTTCAAACTGGATGGCTGATCAACTGGATGAAGCCACGCCAGCGCATCGTGCGGTTGGCGGCGAGCTTGCCGAAGTCATGCGATACGGCGAGAACCCGCATCAGACTGCCGGTTTCTACAAGACTGGCGAAAAACGACCAGGCGTTGCGACGGCGACCCAGCTGCAAGGCAAGACGCTGTCTTACAACAACATCAACGACACCGATGCAGCCTTTGAACTCGTCAGCGAATTTGATCCGGCTCGCACCAGCGCTGTCGCGATCATCAAACATGCCAATCCATGTGGTGTTGCTGAAGGGTCCAGCATTGTCGAAGCATATGCGAAAGCACTGCGCTGTGACCCGGTGTCGGCTTTCGGCGGAATTGTCGCTCTGAACAAGACACTCGATGCTGCGGCGGCGGAAGAGATCGTCAAGGTCTTCACCGAAGTCATTATCGCTCCGGATGCTGATGAAGCGGCCCGTGAAATCATTGCGGCCAAGAAAAACCTTCGCCTTCTGGTGACCGGTGGCCTCGCAGATGCACGGGCCAAGGGTCTGTTCGTCAAATCGGTAGCCGGGGGATTGCTGGTTCAGTCACGGGATAATGGGGTTGTTGATGATCTGGATTTGAGAGTTGTTACCAAACGGGCGCCGAGTGATCAGGAACTGACGGACCTCAAATTCGCTTTCCGTGTTGCAAAACACGTGAAATCGAATGCGATTGTCTACGTCAAGGATGGCGCGACGGTTGGTGTTGGAGCTGGCCAGATGAGCCGCGTGGACTCCGCTCGTATCGCCGCTCGCAAGGCGCTGGATGCGACAGAAGCGGCAGGTCTATCGGAGCCCCTCACCAAAGGCTGCGTTGTGGCGTCCGATGCATTCTTTCCATTCGCTGATGGTCTTCTGTCTGCTGCTGAAGCTGGTGCGACAGCTGTTATCCAGCCGGGCGGATCAATGCGCGACGATGATGTGATTGCAGCGGCTGACGAAGCCGGTCTTGCGATGGTGATGACCGGAATGCGTCATTTCCGTCACTAGATTTACGTTTGAAATTCTTCGTGGCAACACAAGCAAAGTGTGTGCGAAGGCTTCGGATTGAATAGATCCAATATCCTGAATGACGCGCTGGTTTTATGACCAGCGCGTTTTTCTTTGGATATTCAGAGCGTCAGGCGTTGCCGCAGATTTCTGCGAGCAAGCTGGCAGCAACAGAAAACTTCGAAACACTCAAGCCGCCATCGAGAATTTCTGCGACTGCATGTGTGCTGCGGGAGACCTGGTCGTGATTTTGCTCCAGCCAGGTTTCAAAACCGCCTGCACGGATGGCGGCAATTGCCAGAGCCCGGTGCGCAGAGAACAAGGTTGCCCGGGCGCGATCCAGTGCCAGTCCATCATAGTAATCATGAACACCCAGATTTCCCGCAAGCTCGTGCATGGCGCCAATCCGGAAATGGTAGGCCACCTCGAAGAATGCCAATGCGGCATCGTTGTGATCGGCTTCGGTCTCTTCCGATACAAGAACTATATCCGGAATTGAACGCTCGGCAGGTAACCAGGCGATCCGTTGTGCGAGGCTTTCCGGGACACCTTTTGAAATGTAATCGGCTGTTCTTGCCTTCAACGTGGCGGCGGGTTCTTCAGGAAGGGTCGTCTCCAATCGATCCCGGAGTTCGGAAATACACGGCCGGAATCGTTCGACAACAGAAGACAGGCCCTTTTCAAACGAGACATTCCGTTTGAACCAGACAACACGCTCCAAAAGAAGGGTTTGAACCTCGGAATAGAGTTGAAGTTGCAGTTCACCATCGATTTTGGTGTCCAGCGCATCGATTTCCGTGTTCAAGTCGGTGAGATCGTAGCTGTTTCTAACAGCAACAAAGCCCAGAGCAATTTCGGTTGGCGTTGCGCCGGTTTGATCCATCAGTCGGGTGATAAACGTGGATCCACCTCTGTTGATGATCGAGTTTGCAAGCATTGTTGCAATGATTTCCCGGCGCAATCTATGGCCGTTGATCTCGTCCTGATAATCTGTTGCCATTTGGTCCGGGAAGTACCTGAACAGTTCGCGGGCGAGGAAATCATCATCGGGAACCGAACTTTCCAGAAGCGCGTCATAGAGCGTGATTTTGGCATAGGCCAACAGGACACCCAATTCTGCACGGGTCAGAATCTGCCCGGCCAAACGCATTTCGTCGAGCGTGGCCTCATCCGGCAATTGTTCGACGACACGATCCAGCAGATCAGCCTGTTCCAGCTGCCTCATCATGCGCACTTGGTAGCCGAAATCCTCCATGCCACGCATTTGGGTCATGGAAATTGCCAGTGTCTGCAGATAGTTGTTTCGCAGAACCAGGTCGGCAACCTCATCGGTCATCGCCGCGAGCAGCTTGTTGCGCTTCTTGAGATCAAGCTTGCCGGATTTGATTGCCGCGCCAAGGGCGATCTTGATGTTGACCTCCATATCGGAGGAGTTGACTCCGGCCGAATTGTCGATCGCATCCGAGTTGGAGCAACCACCCTTTTTGTTGAATTCGATCCGGGCGAGCTGGGTCAGGCCAAGGTTTGCACCTTCGCCGAGGACTTTGGCGCCGACTTCCGGGGCTGTGATGCGGATATGGTCATTGGCGCGGTCACCCGCATCGGCATCGGTTTCAGTGGTTGCCCGGATGTACGTACCGATACCGCCGAACCACAGAAGGTCGATTTCCATCCGCAGGATCGCCATCATGACTTCCTGTGGTGCAGCGCTGGACTTGGATATGTTCAGAAGTTTCTGGATTTCCGAAGACAGCGGGATAGATTTCAGTTGGCGCGAAAAGATGCCGCCGCCCTTGGAAATCAGATCCGTGTTGTAGTCGTTCCAAGAAGACCTGCCCATGTCGAACAGGCGTTTGCGTTCAACCCATGTTTTGGCTGGATCCGGGTCGGGATCAATGAAGATGTCCCGGTGATCAAAGGCGGCGACCAGTTTGGTCGCCTTTGACAGCAACATGCCGTTGCCAAAGACATCACCAGACATGTCGCCAACACCAGCAGCGGTGAACGGCTCGGTCTGGATATCCCGGTTCATTTCCCGGAAATGACGTTTGACGGCTTCCCAGGCACCTCGGGCGGTGATGCCCATCTTCTTGTGGTCATAACCGGCAGACCCACCGGATGCAAAAGCATCCCCCAGCCAGAAATCGCGGCCTTCGGAAATACCGTTTGCTGTGTCGGAGAATGTCGCTGTGCCCTTGTCGGCGGCCACAACCAGATAAGGATCGTCTCCATCAAAACGGTTGACCCGTTCTGGTGGCAGGATCTTGTCCTCGTCGAGGTTGTCTGTGACATCCAAAAGCGCGTTGATGAAGACCTTGTAGCTTTCGGTGCCTTCCTTGAACCAGGCATCCCGGTCACTCATGGGGGGCAGATGCTTGGGAACAAACCCTCCCTTTGAGCCAACAGGAACGATCACGGCGTTCTTGACCTGCTGCGCCTTGACCAATCCCAGAACCTCGGTTCTGAAATCCTGGGGACGGTCGGACCAACGCAGGCCACCTCGGGCAACCATGCCGAAACGCAGATGGACGCCTTCGACCCGTGGGCTGTAGACAAATATCTCGCGGAACGGCCGCGGTTTCGGCAGTTCGTCGATTTGGCGGCTGTCGATCTTGAAGGAGAAAGTTGCCTTCGGTTGGCCGGTGTCGTCAAGCTGATAAAAGTTGGTCCGCAGCACCGACTGAATAGCGTTCTGGAACCGGCGAAGAATGCGGTCATCATCCAGGCTGGAAACGTCTTCCAGATCTGCCGTCAGTTCGGTTTCCAGACGAGTCGTACCGGAATCGCGATCCTTTGTGGTTACGTCCGGATTGAACCGGAGATGGAACAACTCGACCAGTTTGGCAGCAATCGCGGGATATTCGTTGAGCGTTGACCACATGTAGTCTTCGGAAAAGCGGATGCCGGCCTGCCGCAGGTACTTTGACAGCGCTCTCAGGATCGCAACATCGCGCCAGGCAAGATCAGCGGTCAGGACGAGGCGGTTATAGCCATCGTCTTCTGCCCGGTCCGTCCACACGGACATAAACAACGCTTCAAGTCGGCTTTGCATTTCCGCCGGAAACTTGAAGTCTTCACCGGAACGGGTTTCCAGTGTCATTTCATGAAGATAGGACAACGGCGCATTGGTCGGCGTAACGCGGTAAGTCCGTTCGTTGATGACTCTGAAGCCCATGTTTTCCAGAAGTGGAACACGCGCGGACAGCGGGATCGGCGAACCACGATGGTATACCTTCAAGGCTAGGCGGTTGTCCTTGCTTCCCTGCGGGCGGTGAAACGTGATTGTGGTGTCACGCGTATCCGACAGCGTTTCCAGCTGAACGATATCTGATACGGCGGACTGGGCGTTGTAGACTTCCCTGTAGCCGCCATGGAATGACAGCGCGTACCGATCTGAGAGTTTACGGGCATCAGCTGATGAAAATTCGGCTATCAGCGCGTTGCGAACACTGTCAGACCATGTGCGGATCATGTCGGCGACGGCTGTTTCCAGCTCGGCTTGATCCGGTTTCGGCGTTTCGCCCTTGTCCCGACCGATGATGTAGTGAACCCGGGCCAAAGGCCCTTCAGGATAGGTCACATACCAGGCGGAAAGTCGACCCTCATATATACCCGCGAGATAAGTCCCGACATTCAGACGCACCTCGGTCGTATATCGATCACGCGGAATGAAACAGAGGATCGAAACGTAACGGTCAAATCTGTCCGGGCGGGCTAGAACCCGGATTCGGGGGCGCTCGTTGAGTTGAAGAATTGCAATGGAAAACTCGAGAAGCCGTTCCTTGTCGATCTGGAAAAGCTCGTCGCGTGGAAAGGCTTCCAGAACGTTTTTCAAGGCACGACCGGAGTGGCTTTCGGAATCATAGCCTGCGCTGGCCAGGACGCTGGCAGCCTTGCGGCGCAGGAACGGGATCGTGCTGGTCGGCTCGGTATAGGCGGTTGAAGCGAACAAGCCGACAATCCGTAGCTCCCCGGCCATTTTTCCGTCATCGTCGTAGAGTTTGGCTCCGACATAATCCATGTGCACCCGGCGGTGCACGGTGCTTTTCACGTTTGCCTTGGCGATGATCAGCGGTTCCGGTTTTTGCAGGAACTCACGAATTTCAGGCGTGATCTGGACGAATTCCGAACCACGTCTGAGGACACGAACGTCAGGGTCGGTCAGCAGACCAAGGCCTGTGCCCTCGTGCGGTGAGAGTTCGCCTTCTTCAATGCCGCCTTCAAATTTGTATTCCCGCATCCCCAGGAAGATGAAGTTGTCATTTTCCATCCATTCCAGAAAGTGGATGGCTTCCCACAATTCATCGCTGCTGCCGGGGATCTGCGTGGTTTTATAGGTATCGATTGCTTCACCGAGGCGTTCCTGCATCGGTTTAAAGTCGGTAACAACGGACCGGACATTGTTGAGCACCGTGTTCAGGCGTTCCTGAAGGGCGGTTCTTTGATCTTCGGCATCTATCCGCGTCACATGAATATGGATGACGCTTTCCTGCCTGTCGCGCCGCTTGGGCGGTTTTTTGCGTCCGATGGCCGATTTCAGACAGCCCTTTTCATCCCGATCCACGATGAAGATGGGGTGCAGAACAAGATGAACTTCCAGTTTGCTGGCCTGGAGTTCGTCCATTACCGAATCAACCAGAAACGGCATGTTGTCATTGACGACTTCAATAACCGTCAGGTTTTTGGCCTTGGTACCTTTTGCCTTGAAATCCGGGTCTGAAATGCTGATCCGGTGGGTTCCCAGATCATGTTCCTGAAAGGCGTTCCAAGCGCCTCGAACAAAACCGATCAATTCATCCGCTGTGTAGTCAACAAGATCCTCGGCGGCACCGCGGTCATAAAAGGCACGTGAGAAATCTGCGAGCGCGGGGCCTTCCTCGGCAAGGCTTGCGTGGACTGCGTCGATGAGTTTGGCTTTCTCGACGTCGTGTTTGTCCGGCATTTTTATCCCCTTAAGCGGTGATTTGGTGTGGCTCTGTTTCGTACTATGGTTTTAATTACTGCAATCTGAATATGTTCATGACGGGAGGACTAAATTGTCAAGCAAAGTCACAGCTTTGGAAATCGAATCCGGATCACCTTTGAGCGAAAAAACACAAACATATTTTGATTTGTGTGAAGAAAAGCTGGGTATGGTCCCCAATGTGCTCAAAGCCTATTCCTTTGACGAGACAAAATTGCGTGCCTTTACGGACATGTACAACGATCTCATGCTGGCGGACTGCGGACTAAGCAAGCTTGATAGAGAGATGATTGCCGTTACGGTATCTTCCGTCAATCATTGTTTTTATTGTCTCACCGCTCATGGTGCTGCCGTGCGACAGCTTTCGGGCGATCCGGTGCTCGGTGACCTGATGGTGATGAACTATCGTGTGGCTGATCTTACCGACAAGCAGCGGGCAATGCTCGACTTCTCGGTAAAACTGACTGAAAAACCTGCAGAAATCCTCGAAAGTGACCGTCAGGCTTTGCGCGACGTCGGCTTCAGTGACCGTGATATTTGGGATATCACGTCTGTCGCAGCGTTCTTCAACATGACCAATCGTGTGGCTGCCGGATCTGATATGAGACCGAATGATGAGTATCACTCAATGGCTCGTTGAGGTCTTGAGTGCATAGTGAGCGGTGACAAGAGGGCAGTTTGGGTGTATGACGCACCGGTTTTAAAGATCTTGTGCATAAGGAGAGGATCGAGCGATGGTTGCGCGGGTGTTCATAGATGGTGAAGCAGGTACGACGGGTTTGCAAATCCGCGAGCGCCTCGCCATGCGCCGCGACCTCGAGCTTCTGTCCATTCCTGAGGAAAGCCGGAAAGACACATCTGCCCGGGCAGACTTTCTGAACAAGGCAGATGTTGCGATCCTGTGTCTGCCGGATGCAGCCGCAAAAGAAAGCGTTGCCCTGATCGAAAACGACACCACGCGTGTTGTCGATGCATCAAGCGCCCATCGGGTTGCTGACGGCTGGGCATATGGCTTTGCGGAAATGGATGTTGATCAGGCGGACATTATCTCCGCCGCAATGCGGGTATCGAACCCTGGGTGCTGGCCGCAAGGTCTGATTGCCGCTGTTCGGCCGCTGATTGCGGCAGAGCTGCTGCCTTCCGGTTATCCGATGACTGTTCATGGCATCTCCGGTTTTTCCGGCGGTGGCAAGGGCATGATTGCCGACTATGATGTGCAAGGCGCAAGCGCCAATGTATTTGCGCCTTATGGTCTTGGCTTTAATCACAAGCATCTGCCGGAAATGAGTGAATACGGCCTTCTTGATAGCGCGCCGTTGTTCACTCCGGCTGTCGGCAACTACTACAAGGGTATGCTGACCGTGGTGCCTCTCAACCTAGCGAAATTGGACAAGATCCCGACTGGCGAGCAGCTGCATACTGCCATCGCCGATCATTTTGCCGGTTCAGCCAATGGGTTTGTCGATGTTGCGCCGCTGGAGGCACTCGAGCGTGCCGATGACCTTGATCCCCAGGCGTTGAACGACACCAACCGCATGCGTTTGCACGTCTTTGCCAATGATGCGCGGGCGCAAGCAGCGATCGTTGCCGTCTACGACAACCTTGGCAAGGGAGCGTCCGGCGCTGCTGTCCAAAATCTCAATCTCATGCTGGGAGTTGATCAGACCACAAGCCTTGCCGCTTGAGGTGATTGTTCTTCCGGTTCGTAATTCAGGAGACGTTTAATGCTAAAATTCGAGACTTTGACTGGTGTTGCTGCGCCGATGCCGATCGTGAACATCGACACGGACATGATCATTCCGAAACAGTTTTTGAAGACCATCAAACGCACAGGTCTTGGAACAGCGCTGTTTCACGAAATGCGGACGAATGACGACGGCTCGGAAAATAGCGACTTTGTTCTGAACAAAGCAGCTTACAAAGATGCGAAGATCCTCATTGCCGGTGATAATTTTGGCTGTGGATCCTCCCGCGAGCATGCTCCATGGGCATTGCTTGATTACGGTATCCGCTGTGTGATTTCGACGTCATTTGCGGACATTTTCTACAACAACTGCTTCAAGAACGGGATTTTGCCGATTCAGGTGTCTGAAGAAGAGTTGGAAATGCTTCTCGATGATGCGTCCCGTGGTGCAAATTCCACGCTGACAATTGATATTGAAAATCAGGTCATCAAGGGCCCGGATGGCGGCGAAGTCTCTTTTGAGCTTGATCCGTTCCGCAAACATTGTCTGATGAATGGTCTCGACGATATCGGTTTGACACTCGACAAGGCTGAAAAGATCAACACATTTGAAGCTGATATTTCTGAAAGTCGCCCTTGGGTCTGATCAGAACGCAAATTTGAAGATTTCAAAGACCCGGTACCTTGGCACCGGGTTTTTTAGTCTTCATTCTTTGCGCGGCGTTCTGCGTTGATCTGCTCCAGCTCGGCCATCTTGTCACCGATAGGACCCAGGCGGGCAACTGTCATCCGGTATTGTGCCGTGTGCTGGTCAAGCAGACGTTGGGCAAGTTCGGGAAATTCTGAAATCATGCGTTTGAAGAGGGCACGGCGAATCCGGATGATGCGCACATCTTCGATCGCTTCAGCCCGGCACGGGCGTTTGGTTTCCACCAATAGCGCACTTTCGCCAAGCAGGGTTCCAGGGCCTGCCGTATCCATTTCCCGGAAAGTATTGCCCTGTTGCACCTTGAGGCTGACGCGGCCTTTGGTAATGACCAAACCGCCGTCGGCACGGTCGTTCTGATCGAACAACCGATACCCTTTGCTGTAATCCATGCTTTCGGCGCTAAAGGCGAGCAGTCGCAACTGATCGTCCTGAAAGTCCGAAAGCATCGGAATCTGTTTGAGAATCGCTATGTCTTCGGCAAGGCTCATGCCCAAGATCTACGATGATTACCTGCTACGGCACAAGCTTATATCCACCAGCTTCTGTGACCAAAAGCTCAGCATTGGATGGATCACGCTCGATTTTCTGCCTCAAGCGATAAATATGGGTCTCCAGCGTGTGTGTCGTAACGCCAGAGTTATAGCCCCAGACTTCGTGAAGAAGGATGTCGCGGGTGACCGGTTTTTCGCCTGCGCGATATAGAAACTTGAGGATCGATGTTTCTTTTTCTGTCAGGCGTACCTTGGAACCACCGTCGTCCTGCATGACCTTTGCCGCCGGGCGAAAGGAATAACGGCCGATAGCGAAAGTCGCATCTTCGCTTTGCTCATGCTGGCGCAAATGGGCGCGTACGCGTGCAAGCAAAACAGCAAACTTGAAGGGCTTGGTGACATAATCGTTAGCACCGGCTTCCAGTCCGAGAATGGTATCGCTGTCACCATCATGACCGGTCAGCATGATGATCGGCGCCTTGAAACCGTTCTTGCGAAGGAGCTTTACCGCTTCGCGGCCATCAATGTCCGGCAATCCGACATCCATCAGCAGAAGATCGACATGCTCTTCCTTGGCCATCGCAATTCCGGTAGTTGCCGAATCAGCCTGGATGGTTTCGAACTCGTCATAAAGAGACAGTTGTTCGACGAGCGCTTCACGCAGGTCGTTATCGTCATCGACAATCAAAATAGTGCGGGCGGTCATCGCTTCAGTTCCTCGCCAATATCTAATTCTCTTCACGCCGACTTGTCCGAAAGACACATGCGTGTTTCTAAAACCTATGTGCGTGGGATAGTCTCGCCATACAAGCGCCGGTTCGTCAATTCTTCTTCACGCGAGGTTTAGCATGGGTTTATCAGATTGTTTCTTCAAGAAGCGATAACCAGGCAGATCGAATATGGTTTTAGTCCAGAAATCGGCAGATAACCTCGACGTTCGCGCCCTGACCCGCGACAAGACCAAGGGAATTCTGCGTTTTGGATCGATCACGGTTCCGTGTGCCTTGGGGAGGTCCGGTCTGGTTTGCCGAAAAAGAGAAGGGGATGGCGGGACCCCGATCGGTGACTTTGGGCTGTTGCAAGTCTTCTACAGGCGCGACCGAGGCCTTCGTCCGCGAACGGTTTTACCGATTGAAGCGCTCACGCAGCACTCCGGATGGTGTGATGATCCGAAGCAGCTCCGCTATAACCGTCCCGTTAAATTGCCGTTTGCCGCCAGCCACGAGAAAATGTGGCGAGACGACAGGCTTTACGACATTGTCGTTGTTCTGGATTGCAACATGCATCCAGCCATCAAAGGTCAGGGTAGTGCGATCTTTTTTCACATCGCGCGCGAAGATTACAGGCCAACGGAAGGCTGTGTTGCAGTCTCGCCGGAGCACATGCGGCTCTTGCTGTCAAAGATTACGCCAGGGTGCCGGATGGTGATCAGCACCTAAAATCATAATGCGGTCGCTGTTGTCCGGACACCACACATGGTCGTTTGCTAACCTTCTGTTGCGATGGGATCTGGTATTTTGGAGGCAATTCCGCCATATAGGAGCAGATGAGCGCGCCTTAAGCGCCCTCGATCCCCTGAACCTCAACATGAAGTGCACTCGGCATGGCGTCTGAAACCAGACCCTTTTTGAAAATGAACGGCCTCGGCAATGACTTTCTGGTCTGGGATGCGCGCGACAAACCGCTGCGCCTCTCACCGGATGTGATCGCCAAGTTGGGTGATCGTGAAACGGGAATAGGCTTTGATCAGATGATCACGGTCGAGCGTTCACCCTTAGGCGTTGATGCTTTCATGCGGATCCACAATTGTGACGGATCTCAGGTAGATGCCTGCGGCAACGCAACACGCTGCATTGGCCGGTTGTTGATGGAAGAAGTTGGCAAGGATCTTGTCACCATCGAGACAAATGCTGGTCTGCTGCATGCAACGGAAGCGGACGGCCAGCATTATGTCACTGTCGACATGGGCAAGCCGCGTTTCGACTGGGACCAAATTCCCTTGGCTGAAGAATTCGCTGATACCCGGGCTATCGAACTTCAAATAGGACCTATTGACGATCCGATCCTGCACACGCCTGCTGTCGCCAATATGGGCAATCCGCATGCGATCTTCTGGGTCGATGATGTCGAGGCCTATGACCTTGCCCGTGTTGGTCCGTTGCTGGAGCATCATCCGGTGTTTCCGGAAGGGGCGAACATTTCGCTGGCGCATATCTTCGATAAAGATCAGATCCGGGTGAAAGTCTGGGAGCGTGGTGTTGGCCTGACGCAGGCCTGTGGAACCGCCGCTTGTGCGGTGGGTGTTGCTGCTCCACGTGACAGCAAGACCGGACGCAAAACCACAATTCATCTGCCGGGCGGGCCGATTGGTATTGAATGGCGCGCGAGCGACGATCATGTGCTGATGACCGGCCTGACCGAAGTTGAATATGAAGGCGAGATCGATCTGGATACGCTGACCTGGCGCAAGACTGGCGCAGGTGATGCCCCTGAGGAGGCAGAAGCAGCTTCATGAGCATTGATGTTGTAACATTTGGCTGCCGGCTCAATTCCTATGAGTCGGAAGTGATGAAGCGCGAGGCGGAAGCAGCTGGCCTCAAGGACGCCATCCTGATCAATACCTGCGCCGTCACCAATGAAGCGGTGCGTCAGGCGCGTCAGGCTGTGCGCAGAGCCAAGCGGGACAATCCGGATGCCCGTGTAATCGTGACAGGCTGTGCAGCCCAGACGGAATCCGAATCCTTCTCCAATATGCAGGAGGTTGATCTGGTGCTCGGCAACACCGAGAAACTGGAGCGCAAATCCTATTCCGATGTGGTCGCGTTCGGCATTTCAGAGACCGAGAAAGTTCGCGTCAACGACATCATGAGCGTTGAAGAAACTGCAGGTCATTTGATTGATGGTCTGGCCGGCCGTGCGCGGGCGTTTGTTCAGGTTCAAAACGGCTGCGATCATCGCTGTACCTTCTGCATCATTCCCTATGGCCGGGGCAATTCCCGCTCAGTGCCGATGGGGGTCGTGATCGATCAGATCAAACGACTGGTCGACAATGGCTACAATGAAATTGTTCTGACCGGTGTTGATATCACCTCCTATGGTGCGGATCTGCCGGGCGAGCCAAAACTAGGCACCCTGACCGCCAAAATCTTGAAAATGGTGCCGGATTTGAGGCGTCTGCGTCTTTCCTCCATCGACTCGATCGAGGCGGATGAGGATCTGATGCGGGTGATTGCCGAGGATGAGCGGTTGATGCCGCATTTCCATCTGTCGCTGCAAGCCGGTGATGACATGATCCTGAAACGGATGAAACGACGCCACTTGCGGGCCGATACGATCCGGTTTTGCGAAGATGTGCGCCGGATGCGGCCTGATGTGGTCTTTGGTGCTGATATCATTGCCGGGTTCCCGACCGAAACCGAAGAGATGTTCCAGAATTCGCTCAGGATAGTCGATGAATGCGGGCTGACACATCTGCATGTGTTTCCGTTTTCACCGCGCCCGGGAACTCCTGCAGCGCGCATGCCGCAGCTGGAGAGGAAGATCATCAAGGAGCGTGGCGCGCGCTTGCGCGCCAAGGGCGAAGACGTCCTCGGCCAGCACCTTGCAGCGGAAGTCGGTAAACTCCGTCCTGTCCTGATCGAAAAGGAAGGTCTGGGTCGCACCGAGCAGTTTACCCAGGTCGAACTGACCGGTGGACTGGCCGGAGAGATTGTGGAAACCAGAATTATCGGTCATACCGGACGCCATCTTCTGGGTGAGGCGCTTTCCAAAGCGGCCTGATAGCCCAAATCCGGAATGCGGTTCGATTTAAGGCAGCTTCATGAGCGAGAAAAAACGCGGATTTCTTGGACGGATCTTTGGCGGCAAAGACAAGCCTGAAAAGCAGGAGGACGTTGTTGTCGACCCGGCTTCAGAAGAAGCTGTTGAGCAGGTGATAGAAGAGCCGGTTGAAGTCGCAATAGAATCCGAACAAGACGCCGATACCGCAATTGAAACCGTCGAGATGGATGTGGAACCGGTTGCAGCCATGAGCGCACCGGCTGAACCATTCGATATTGGTTCCGGACCAGATCTCACACCAGAACTGCAGCAGTCAATGCCCTCGCTGGAGACCGAAGAAAACCTCTCGGCGGATCTTGGCGCGGACGTTGAAGCTGAACCAGCTTCTTCGGAGTTGGTTGAGGTTGATCCGGTGCCGACGCCGGATCCTTCTGCCACTTTGAAACCGATGGCAGCTGAGGACGAACCCAAAGGGACCTGGTTTCAGCGTCTCAAACAAGGCTTGTCGCGCTCTTCGTCTGCGCTGACCGATGGCATTTCATCGATCTTCACCAAGCGCAAGCTTGATGCGGCCATGCTGGAAGAGCTGGAAGATATTTTGATCCAGGCGGATCTGGGTGTTGACACGGCGATGGCGATCACCGAACGCCTGTCAGATGGCCGCTATGACAAGGAAATCTCGCCGGATGAAGTGCGGGAAATCCTGTCCGAAGAAGTTGAAAAGGTTCTGGCGCCTGTCGCGCAGGAACTGGTGCTTGATCCCGCCAAGAAACCGCATGTGGTTCTGATGGTTGGCGTCAATGGCACTGGCAAGACCACGACAATCGGCAAGCTGTCGCAAAAACTGCGCGCAGAAGGCAAGACTGTCATGCTTGCGGCTGGCGATACGTTCCGGGCCGCTGCGGTCGAGCAGTTGAAAATCTGGGGCGAGCGCACCGGCGCCGAGGTTATTGCGGGAAACACCGGAGCGGACGCTGCAGGTCTTACGTTTGATGCCATGAAAGCAGCCACTGAAAAGGACGTTGATGTCCTCCTCATCGACACGGCGGGACGCCTGCAGAACAAGACCGAGTTGATGGAGGAACTCGAAAAGGTCATCCGCGTCATCAAGAAACATGACCCGGAAGCCCCGCACACGGTTCTTCTGACGCTGGACGCAACAACAGGCCAGAATGCGCTCAATCAGGTCGCGATTTTCGGCAAGGTTTCCGGTGTGACCGGTCTGGTCATGACCAAACTGGACGGCACAGCACGCGGCGGTATTCTGGTGGCAATTGCCGCCAAACACGGCATGCCAGTGCATTTCATCGGTGTCGGCGAAGGTGTTGCCGATCTGGAGCCGTTCTCGGCAAAGGATTTCGCCAGCGCGATTGCCGGATTGGCCTAAGAATAGATCAGCCCAGTTTCTATAGCTGCTCTCAATACTGTATCTTGCAGATGTACTTCGAGAAGACCCAGCCGCTCGGGCCGGAATAGCTCTCGTCCTGCAGGCTTTTCAGAACGATCACCTGACGCCAGCCTTTAACGTCATATGGCTCCATCGACAGCATGAAAGTGCCAGGCCCAAGCTTGTGGGTCATTTGGCATTTTGAAGACCCGCAAGTGCGCAGCGCCAGGAAGTTATCGCCTTGGGGATTGAGATTGCAGGTAACAAATTGCTCGCCGGAATAGGCAAGCGCATTTCCAGAAGCAGTCAGCATGAACGCGGATGCGATAATCAAGGCCCGGAGGAGTTCCATGGGATGGTCCCCTGATCAGAAGAGCTCCCAGATTAGGCGAGTTGATGGCAGTGGCCTTGAGATCGATCAAGCGCAAGAAATTGATGGGTTTGGTTAAACTTCCACATCTTCGTCATTGCCGGACTTGATCCGGTAATCAATCCCGCGACGCTTGCCTCGAGACAACACTGATCGATCAGAAAAAAACGATATGGATCCCATGGTCGAGCCATGGGATGACCAATTGTGTGGCTAATTTCCTGGCTCCCAACCCTCCGGTGCCATTTCGAAACCTTCAAATTGAAAACCAGGGGCGACTGTGCAGCCGACGAGGGTCCAGGTGCCGAGTGATTGGGCCTGTTGCCAGCCATCGCGAGGTACGATGCCTTGTGGGCGCTGACCATTCAACAAATCATTGCCGAGCGTGAGGACCTGTTTTTTCGTTCCGTCCGGGCTGATGGAGAGTTCCAGCGGTGCGCCTGCATACCAGTGCCAGGTTTCAACCGCATCGACCTTGTGCCACCGGGAGAGAACACCCTCAGGCAACAGGAAATAGATCAGCGTGGACGCTGCCCGGCCATCGGCGTCGGTTATCTCATCGCGGAAGGTCTCTGCGTAAAAGCCGCCTTCGGGATGCGGCTGCATCTTCAGAAGGCCCACTATCTGGTCGGCAGAGAGGTTGGCTTGGATCGACATGGAACGCCTGCAAATGTTTGAAGTACAGGGGTTTAATATAAGATTCGACCTAGCTGTGCCCGGAAAAATCAGCCGGACTTCGGATCTTTGCAAAAGACCATATCGTCGATGGTTTCGCGCAAGGACGCTACGACTTCCTCGTAGAGAACCTGCATGTCGAGCTTGTGCCCGCCGCCCTGTTGCAAAGGAATTGGTTCGGCCTGGCTGACGATGCGATGAACAACATCCTTTGCACGTTGTTCTGCCGACCGGTTGGTTTGGTCTTCGTCACTTGCGAGTGTCATGGCGTCTGCCCCTTCATGATCACAACAAAGTGCATATGGGGGCAGACTTTTGATATTTTAAGGGCCAGATCCGCGTTCAGCGCACCTAACGGCAATATTGGCAGAAACGGTCAAGCATTGTCCTTGCGCGTGCGTATTTCTGTAAAGACGTCTGTTGCTGATTTTCCGCTCATGCCTAAGGCGGCGGCGACCGAGGCCTCGCCAGCGCGCAGGAACGGGTTGGTGGCCTTCTCTTCTGCCATCGTGGTTGGCAGCGTGGGGTTGCCGCTGGCGCGAAGGGCTGAGATGTGTTTTGCGCGGGCCTGAAGCTCGGCATTCTCCGGCTCGATGGTCAGCGAGAATTTGGCATTGGCTTCCGTGTATTCATGACCACAGTAGATCGTGGTGTCATCGGGCAACAGGCGCAGCAGCTTGGCAAGTGATGCCCACATCATTTCCTTGTCGCCTTCAAACACCCGGCCACAACCAAGCGCGAACAAGGTGTCGCCAGTATGCGCGACCTTGATCGATGGAATGTGCCAGGAAATCTGATCGAGCGTATGGCCCGGAGTTGCAATCGCTGTAACTTCATAAGGACCACACAGGACCTTGTCGCCATCTTCAACCGTATCTTCCAGTTCGGAGATTTTCTGTCGAGAGCGCTCGGGACCAATCACCATGGCACCGGTTTTTGTTTTCAGCTCCCCTAGGCCTTGAACATGATCCCAGTGGTGGTGTGTGATCAGAATATGGCTCAGGGACCAACCTTTATCCGCCAGAGCAGCTTCATAGGCTTTGGCGTCGGGGACGTCGACTGCAATTGTAGTCCCGCTCGCCGAATCATGGATCAGCACGCCGTAGTTGTCATCAAGACACGGGAACTGGCGGATCTCGGTGGTGTCGCTCAAGGTCATTGCTGTGATCCTTTTGAGGAATAGGAACTGGTAAACCGCACAGTGGCAAAGACAGAAGCCCGGAGCAAGATTTCAGTTCTTGCGCTGCCGCACTGTTCGCTGTTCAATCGCCACAGTTCATCAATCGGGCCGACCGCATGTATCTTGACGTTGTCCATCTGCGCGCCTTCTACGATTTACCGCTCGGGCGATTGTTGCGTGGTTTGATCGGGTCTCCCATCCGCACCATGTGGCCGGACCTCAAAGGGCAGAGCCTGCTTGGTATCGGTTATGCCGGACCCTTCATGCGGCCCTATATCGGTAATGTGGAACGGGCAATTGCCGCAATGCCGGCACCCCAAGGTGCTGTCCACTGGCCGCGTGAACGTGAAAACGCCAGCGCGTTGATCGAAGACGGAGCGCTTCCTTTCCAGGATCTGTCATTTGACCGGATCATGCTGATCCACGCGCTGGATCATTGTGCGGACCCGACCACCTTGTTGAAGGAAGCCTGGCGAGTGCTGTCACCTGGTGGTCGGTTGATTGTGGTCGTCCCGAACCGGCGCGGTCTGTGGGCGCAGTCAGAGCTGTCCCCATTCGGATATGGGCGGCCGTATTCCCGCAGACAGGTCAAGGAACTTCTTCGGAACTGTCAATTCAATATAATGAATGAATCCAATGCCTTGTTTATGCCGCCATCGAAGAAAAGAACCATCTTGAAGGCAGCGAAAACATGGGAGGGGATTGGCAAGCGTTTTTGGCCAACCTTCGGCGGTTTGCTGCTCATAGAAGCTGAAAAGGCAGTCTTTGGCAGTGTGCCTGCCAATGGCACCAAAAGCCGTTTGAGGGTGCCGCGCCCGGTGTTTATTCCGGAAGGCGTGGCAACAGGCATGAAGCCTGTCCGGTCCATCCAGACTGACGTGGTGCGATCAGAATCGACACCTTGAGCAAAGCGGCTCCGGTCAGTCCTGGCGTTTCAGAAGAAAGACGGCCTGTTCGGCAACAATGTTCCAGACCCACCAGGGGGCATTGACCGGAATCTTGTTGCCGCGACCGCTCAAGGCCACCGCTTTTTCAACTTCTGCGTCCAGTTCATTGCAGAGATCGACAAAATCACGCAGCGAACAGAAATGAATGTTCGGAGTGTCGTACCATTCGTACGGCAAATATTTTGTCACGGGCATACGGCCACGGAAAAGTACCTGCGCCCGGTTGCGCCAATGGGCAAAATTCGGGATCGAGACGATGACTTGCTTGCCGATGCGCAGCAGTTCACTCATCACCTGTTTGGGTGCGCGGGTCGCCTGAAGGGTCTGGCTCAGAATGACCACATCAAACGCCTCGTCCGGATAATCCGACAGGTCAGTGTCTGCATCACCCTGAATGACCGAAAGGCCTCTTGCCACGCAGCGGTTCACGCCTTCCTGAGACAATTCAATACCGCGGCCATCTACCTGGCGATCTCGCGCCAAAAGGTCCAGCAATGCACCGTCTTCCGAACCGATGTCGAGAACACGGGCACCATCGGGAACAAGTGAGGCAACGACCTTGTGGTCACCGCGTGTTTCGCCGGGGCGGTTTTGTCTTGGAGCAAGGTTCATCGGTTAAACTTTCGCGCCCGGAGACGGCAGCCCTCTAGCATTTGCTGCGCCGGTCATGAAACCACGGATGGTGTCAAACATTTCCGGCACATCCAGCAAGAAGGCATCATGGCCGCGATCACTGTCGATTTCGACAAAGGACACATTGGCTGCCGCGGCGTTGAGCGCTCTGACGACCTGTCTGCTCTCTGAAGTCGGGAACAGCCAATCAGACGTGAACGACATCACGCAGAATCGGGTTTTGGTGTCCCGGAAAGCGTTTGGAAGAGACCCGCCAAATTCTTCGGCCAGATCAAAATAGTCCATCGCCCGCGTAACGTAGAGATAGGAGTTGGCGTCAAAACGATCAACAAAGGTCATGCCCTGGTGACGCAGGTAGCTCTCGATCTGAAAATCGGCGTCAAATCCAAAAGTCAGATTCTCACGATCCTGCAGATTGCGCCCGAATTTCTGGTGCAATGACTCGTCGGACATATAAGTGACGTGGGCCGCCATCCGGGCAATGGCAAGTCCCTTGGTCGGGCGGACACCGTCCTCGATGTAGTTTCCGGAGCACCAATTCGGATCAGCCATGATTGCCTGACGGCCGACTTCATGAAACGCGATATTCTGCGATGTATGCCGAGCTGCTGCCGCGATGGGAATCGCTGCAAAGACTTTTTCAGGGTAGCTCGCTGCCCATTGCAGCACTTGCATGCCGCCCATGGAGCCGCCAATGACTGCAAACAGGGTGTCGATCCCGAGATGCTCAATCAGCCTGGCCTGAGAGCGGACCATGTCACGGATGGTAACCACAGGCAGATTTAGTGCATAGGCCTTGCCCGTATCAGGATCAACGGTCGCCGGGCCGGTTGTTCCCAGACAGCCACCAAGAACATTTGCACAGATGACAAAGTAATGGTTGGTATCAATCGGCTTGCCGGGCCCGACCATCAATGTCCACCAGCCTTGTTTGCCGGTTATCGGGTTAGTTGACGCAACATACTGATCACCAGTCAGCGCATGGCACACCATGATGGCATTGGATTTATCGTTGTTCAGTTCACCGTAGGTTTCATAGGCAATTTGCCAGGGCGCGAGTTTCACACCAGAGTCGAGTTCCAGCGGCTCAGCGGCAGAAAATTTTGCCAGTTTGCTGGAAGGCGTCTCGGCTTCGGACGATTTCAGCTCGCTGGAAATAGGTTCATTTGTCGTGTCGGCGGACATGGCTCTCGAAGCGTGTTGTTCTTGCCTACATAAGGTTTCTGACCGAACCGCAAAACGGGCCCACTTCGATCAAAACGGTTTCCCGGGCGGCGAACCATCTTGATCACAGCGAAATCAGACTGGCGACCTAGCCGTGCATTGTCAGCTGAGTCAATGTTTTCTTTTGCCTTTGGGTCTTCACATCCCTATGACTATGCGCCGCTGAACCCTTATCTCAGGTGGAGTCTTCGATGACCCAAAATCCGGAAAACGGGCGACCTTTTGATGGTCTGCGTGCGGCAATCGACGAAATCGATGCCGGCATCCACGATGCTTTGATTCAGCGTGCTCAGGCCGAGGCTGATCTGGCGAAAGCACGCCAAGCCAATGGTGAAATTGTCTCTTCCTATGCGCCGGATCGGGAAGCTGAAGTCATGCGCAATATGGTGGAACGCCACCATGGAAATCTGCCGCTTGTCGTTGTCGAACACCTTTGGCGGGATTTCATATCTGCTGGAGCAGGTCATGAATCAGAGTACGCGATTCATCTGGATGGCGGCGCCGAACTGATCGAGATACTGGATCTTGCCCGGTTCTATTTCGGATTTTCCGCTGAATTGATACCGTGCAGCGACGCCTCTGATGTCGTAGGCACCGTTACGACCTCTGAAAAAGATATCGGACTTGTCGCCCTGACGGACCGGGCGGAGCTGCCCTGGTGGCGCGGCTTGAGCGACAGCGGTGCCCAGATCCGTGCCCGCCTTCCATTCGTGGTTTCGGCCGAGCGCCCTGCGGATCTTCCGGCATTGGTCCTCGCCAAGAGCGAGAGTCTCATCGACAACGCGGACATCGCGGTTTATGACGCCCGCTGGTCCGATGTTCTTCCGGGAAGACTGATGGATCAGGGAATGGAAGTCTTGAGTTTCTTCCGGTCCGCCAATGGCGTTGATGCCTTGTTGGCGGTTTCAGGAGATTTGCCGGAAGAAGATGTGCTGAAAGCCTGCGCAGAAGCTGGAGCTGCTCCAGTTGTCTTGCGGCGCGTCGGCGGGTATGCCGCTCCAATCGATGGTGACAGCGATCCGGAAGATGTATTTGACCCCACAGATGAAGGGTCTCAGGGATGAACGAGATGACGACAATGAATGAAGGTGGTGCAAAGGCGTTGAGCCCAAATCGCCCAAAGCCGAAAGCCGGTGTTCTGGATATTGCTCCTTATGTTCCGGGAAAATCCAAAGGTACGCATGGCAAGACCCTTCATAAGCTGTCATCCAACGAAACGCCGCTTGGGTGCAGCAAGGCCGCGCGCGAAGCCATCGATGCAGTTGCCAAAAACCTGGAACTTTATCCGGATGGTGCGTCGACCGAGCTTCGGGCCGCTATTGGTGACGTCTATGGCCTGAATGCGGACCGGATCATCTGTGGTGCCGGATCAGACGAGATTCTGAGCATGCTGGCCTATGCCTATCTCGGTGCCGGCGATGAAGCGATTTATTCAGAGCACGGATTTCTGGTCTATGAAATTGCCATCCGGGCCGCCGGAGCGACGCCTGTTGTGGCACCGGAAAAAGACCTGAAAACGGACGTCGATGCAATTCTTGCACGTGTCACAGACAAGACAAAGATGGTGTTTATCGCCAACCCGAACAATCCGACGGGCACTTACATTCCGTTTGAAGAGGTTAAACGGTTGCATGAGGGCCTGCCGCCGCATGTCCTGCTTGTGCTGGATGCTGCCTATGGCGAGTATGTGCGCAAAAATGACTACGAGAGCGGCATCGAACTGGCCGCGACATCCGAAAATGTTGTCATGACGCGGACATTCTCCAAGATTTATGGGCTTGCCAATCTGCGGCTCGGCTGGGGTTTTGGACCATCACATATTATCGATGCAATGAACCGCATTCGGGGACCGTTCAACGTGTCCGGTGTTTCGATTGCTGCCGGTGTTGCAGCGGTCAAGGATCGCGAATTTATTTCTGCAGCCGTTGATCACAATGACAAGTGGTTGCCTTGGGTAACAGCTGAGCTGGAAAAGCTTGGCCTCAAAGTGACGCCAAGTGTTTGCAACTTCGTGCTGGTTCACTTTCCGGATGAGGCTGGTAAACGTGCGAGCGATGCCGATGCCTATCTTCTGGAGCGTGGATGCGTGTTGCGACTCGTCGGCAATTATGGTTTGCCGAATGCAATCCGCATGTCGATCGGCAGTGAAGAAGCCAACCGCACCGTGGTTGCCCACCTGGAAGACTTTTTGGGACAAGCCTGAAGGCAGACAGAGAACATATGACTGGTTCCCCCATTTTTGAACGTATGGCTCTGATCGGCATTGGCTTGATCGGGTCTTCTCTTGCGCAAGTGGCTCGTAAACGCGGCCTGGTGAAAGAGATTTCGATTACCACCCGCTCGTCGGAAACCCTGCAGCGTGCCGAAGAGTTGGGATTAGGGGACAGTTATTCTCAGGATGCTGCCGTCGCCGTAGAAGGCGCGGATCTGGTTATTCTTTGTGCGCCGGTTGGTGCCAATGAATCCATTGCCAAATGGATAGCGCCATCTCTCAAACAAGGCGCGATCCTGACGGATGCCGGGTCGACCAAAGGATCTGTCATTGAACAAGTCGGTCCGCACGTTCCGGACGGGATCCACTTTGTTCCGGGGCACCCCTTGGCCGGAACGGAGAAGTCCGGCCCAGATGCCGGTTTCCCGACCTTGTTTGACGAACGCTGGTGCATTCTGACACCGCCGGATGGTACCGATCAGGCTGCTATCGACAAGCTGACGTTATTCTGGAAAGGCTGTGGGTCCAACGTCGATATCATGGACGCGAAACACCATGACCTGGTGCTCGCAATCGTGTCTCACCTGCCGCATCTGATTGCCTACAATATTGTCGGCACAGCTGATGACCTGGAGACAGTTACCAAGTCGGAAGTGATCAAGTATTCAGCGTCAGGCTTTCGTGATTTTACCCGTCTAGCCGCGTCTGATCCCACCATGTGGCGGGACGTCTGCCTCAATAACAAGGATGCGATCCTAGAGATGTTGGCGCGGTTCTCCGAAGATCTGTCGGCTCTTCAACGCGCTGTTCGCTGGGGCGATGGCGACAAGTTGTTTGATCTGTTTACCCACACACGTGGCGTCCGCCGCTCAATCATTGACGCTGGTCAGGAAACCGATGCGCCGGACTTCGGACGGCATTCGAAAGACTGACGTCTCAGTTCGAGCGGGTAACGATGAAGTCGGCGAGCGCACCAATAGCGCCTGCTCTGGTCCCATAAGGCTCCAGTAGGCTGTGAGCTTCGTCCAACAGGACTTTCAGTTCGGCACGGGTCTTGTCAGCGCCCATCAACGCAACAAGCGTTGCCTTGCCAGCCTCTGCGTCCTTGCCGGTGGCCTTGCCCATGGCTTCCGGGCTGGCTTCGACATCCAGCAAATCATCAGCCAATTGAAACGCCAAACCAACGACTTCGCCAAAGCGCGTCAGGCGGTCAACATCCGCCTCTGAGGCATTTCCAAGAATGGCACCGGCGCGGCAGGCATAGCGCAGCAAGGCGCCGGTTTTCATCGACTGCAGCAGACGAATCTCTTTTTGGGACCGGTCGCGGTGTTCTGATTCAAGATCGAGCATCTGACCACCCGCCATGCCGCCAATACCTGCTGCGCGAGCGAGCTCTTTCGTCAATTGCAAACGGATTGCCGGATCAGGATGAACCGCCTCTCCTGTGATGACATCGAAGGCGAGCGTGAGCAGCGCATCACCTGCGAGAATTCCGGTCGCTTCGTCATAAGCCTTGTGAACAGTCGGTTGCCCTCGGCGCAGATCATCATCGTCCATCGCAGGCAAGTCATCGTGGACAAGCGAATAACAATGGATCAGTTCCAGTGCACAAGCGGCCTGCAAAACACCGTCATCTGACCGGTCAAACAACTGAGCTGTTTCAGTTACCAGAATGGGTCGCAAGCGCTTGCCGCCATTCAGCGCACCGTGACGCATGGCATCTATCAGGCGTTGCGGACGACCGATCTCACCGTCAAGCGCACTGCTATCAAGGATGTTTTTCAGGACAGTTTCAATTTGCCCGGCCTGAGCTGCCAGATGCTTGTCTAAGTCAGTTGTCACGGTTGGCTCCGGGGGCGGGCGGTCTGCGTCGTTATGAAGTTGAGGTTTCCCTGACGTCTATTGTATGTAACGTCAAGACCTGTGTTCGAAATTGACTGCTTTTGGGTGTTTTGCCGCTTGCAGTTTTGTCTTTTGGGGGATTGCTGCATGAAATTGTTATCTAGCCTGCTGAGGTCATTCATCAAGCGCGGCCGTATGCGTGTTTATGATGTTGCAGGCGGACTGCACGAATTCGGGTCGGGCGAAGACGGACCAACCGTTTCCATTCGCCTGCACGACAAGAAGCTCTACAGGTCTCTGTTTCTAAATCCGGAGCTGGCAGCCGGGGAAGCTTATATGGATGGCACCCTCACCATGGAAGAGGGCTCGACCTGCTACGACTTCATGTTCCTGTTCTCCATCAACCGGGCTCCGCTCGGGGCACATCCGGTACAGAGTTTCCTGCGCAAGGGCTGGAAGGCGTTCCGGCGTTACCAGCAGAAGAACAACGTGGAGCGGGCCAAATCGCAGGCCAGGAGCCACTATGACCTTTCTACGGACATGTATCGCCTGTTTCTGGACGAAGGGCTGAATTACAGCTGCGCTTACTACAACAGTCCGGATACCAGCCTTGAAGACGCACAGGTTGCCAAACTCACGCACCTGGTCGCTAAACTTGATCTGAAACCCGGGATGGAAGTTCTGGAAATCGGTGGCGGTTGGGGATCGCTTGCCATTCGTATGGCACAGGCCGGTGCAAAGGTGACGTCGCTCAATGTCTCGCCGGAACAGGTAAAGATCGCCGAAGAACGCGTTCGCGAGGCTGGTGTTGAAGACCGGGTGACATTTGTCCTGAAAGATTACCGGGAATTTGAAGGCAAGTTCGACCGGGTCATTTCCGTCGGCATGATGGAACATGTTGGCATCGGTCACATCGATGAATATTTCGGCAAGGTCAAATCCTGTCTCAAAGACGAGGGATTTGCCGTTATTCACTCCATTGGCCGCATGACACCTCCTGGGACAACGGGTCCATTCTTCCGCAAGTATATTTTTCCCGGCGGTTATGTTCCTGCGCTTTCGGAAGTCTTTGCATCGACCGAGCGCCTTGGGCTATGGGTCTGCGACACGGAAATCCTGCGCCTGCACTATTATTACACTTGCCGTGACTGGCGGATCCGGTTTCTGGACAAGTGGCAGGAAGCAGCAGAACTCTATGACGAGAGATTCTGTCGGATGTGGGAGTTTTACCTTTGCGCGGCAGAACTCGGGTTCCTGCACGGGTCAAACATGGTGTTCCAGTTGCATCTGGCCAAGGAACGTGACGCGGTTCCTGTCATCCGGGACTTTATTGTCGACAATGAACGGGAATTGAATGGCACGGGCTAAGGCCACGAAAGGCGAAGGAAAGAAACCGGCTTCAAAAAAGGTCTCCTGGAAAGTCATCCGCAAACGGTTGTTTCAGGTCCTGCTGGTTTTGATCCTTCTGCCCCCTGTCCTGACTGTTATCTATTCCGTTGTTCCGCCGGTCAGCACGTTGATGCTTGGTCGTTATGTCCAGTTTCTCTGGGTTGACCGTCAATGGGTTCCGCTGGAAGACATCTCGCCAAACCTCATCAGGTCGGTGATTACTTCAGAGGACAGCGGTTTTTGCAAAAATGTCGGTGTCGAGTGGGACGCACTGCAGGGCCAGATCGAGGCCTTGAGCGAAGGCGAGCGGCCCCGCGGGGCCAGTACCCTCACCATGCAGACAGCCAAGAACCTGTTCCTGTGGGGTGACCGGTCCTATTTCCGCAAAGGTCTGGAACTGCCTCTTGCCTTGATGCTGAACGGTATCCTGACCAAAAAACGGGTCGCCGAAATCTATCTCAACATTGCCGAGTGGGGCGAGGGCGTTTTTGGTGCGGAAGCCGCCGCGCAAGCCTGGTTCGGAAAACCGGCCAAGGACTTGACCCGAATAGAAGCGGCTCGACTGGCGACCGCATTGCCCAATCCGCTAGGCCGGAACCCGGCAAACCCTACGCGAGGGCATCGCAAGCTGGCGGCGACCAACCTTGCCCGCGTGCGAGGTGCCGGGCCGATATTCGGCTGCGTTTTGGACAAATAAAACCGGGTGTTTTGTCGGCTTAAATGCTACAAATCATCTATCAGAAGAAATTTTGCCTCATGGGGTGGCAAAACACCGGACTTCCCTGTATAACGCCGCGCATTCAAACACGTTGCGTGACGCCACGCCCCGGGCATACCCGGTCCGGGCCGCGCGGTTATGGACCACGGAGAAAAACAAAATGGCCGTTCCAAAGAGAAAAACCTCGCGCATGAAGCGCGGTTTTCGCCGTTCATCGGACGCCCTGAAGCAGCCGACATATGTCGAAGACAAGGATTCAGGCGAACTACGTCGCCCGCATCACGTTGATCTGAAGACTGGCATGTACCGGGGACGTCAGATCATGTCCGCTAAGGACGACGCCTAAATCTAGGCGGATCGCCGTTCGGCAAATCAAGATTGAGGCTGGCCTTGTTTCGACAGGTCGGCCTTTTTCTTTTTTAAAGCCCCTGCCTTGAATTGACCGCCTGGATCGTGTCAGGTCTCCGGACAGTTTGCCCCCGCGGGCCTCTAGACTTCCGGAGCTTGTTTCATGCGCCTTCTCGCCGCAATCCCTTTTACGTTTTTTGCCTTTCTGATTTACAATGGCCTTGCGTTTACAGTGGTCGCCACAGACCCATCCTTCTGGTCGACCCCGGTCGTATCCACGTCCATGGTATCGGGGGCGACGTTCCAGCTGCTCGCCAGCGATCTGTTGATCACCGTCGGCCTGTTTTTTCTGTTCATCGAGATTTTGAAGGCCACCCGGATCGGCAAGGCAGCTCTTACGGACCACATGTTGTCCGTGTTGGTGCTGGTTGCCTATCTGGTCGAGTTTCTGATCCTGCCGGAAGCCGCCACTTCGCTGTTCTTCATCCTGATGGTGATTTCGCTGATTGATGTGATTGCAGGCTTTTCCATCTCCATCACTGGCGCCCGCCGCGACGTCGCCTTCGGCCACCACGGCGAGATGCACTGACGCGGAATAGTCTCTCCCGCGTTCTCGACCGATATCCTCATCCTGAGGTGCGTAGCGCGAGCGAAGCCTCGAAGGATGGGCCGCTTGTTCTGAGGACGTCGCCCATCCATCGAGACGCAGCCTGCGGCTGCTCCTCAGGATGAAGCAGTGGAAACGGCGAAACCTGAGCTGCTCTCAGGCGTCTTTTTCTTCTTCCACGATCGCGTGTTTCTGGATCAGGGGAAGCTGGGTCATGGTGAAGATCAGGGTGATGGGCATGACGCCGAAGACCTTGAAGTTGACCCAGAAATCTGTCGAAAAATTGCGCCAGACAATTTCGTTGATGATCGCCAGAACAAAGAAGAACAGGCCCCAGCGCAGGGTCAGTTTGCGCCAGCCTTCATCAGTCAACTTGAAGGCACTGTCGAAGACGTAACCCAACAGCGATTTGCCAAAAAACAGACCGCCAAGAAGAATACTGCCGAACAGCGTGTTAATGATGGTTGGCTTGAGCTTGATGAAGAGTTCGTCGTGTAACCAAAGGGTCAGGGCACCAAAGACCAGGACCACGACACCGGAGACCAGCGGCATGATCGGGAGGCGGCGTGTCAAGCTGTAGGAAACGATCAGGGAAGCTGTTATCGCAACCATGAAAGCAGCGGTTGCCAGGAAGATCGGCTCGCCAATTGCCTGAAGAACCGGAAAGCTCTCCGCGATCCGTTCTCCTTTGGAGTTGAAGAGGAAGAAGACACCGAGGGGCCCAAGTTCCAGTGCCAGCTTCAAAAGCGGGGCAACTTCCTTGCGGGCCGGATCATTCGGGTCTTTTTCAAATTCCATCAGAAGATCGCTTTCTTGTCAGGCCCGCACACGGGCTGTTGGTGTGGCAGATAGGGTGATTGGGTGGAGGAGGTCAAGTGCCAGACTTGTGAATTGCCGATCCGCGGTATTCATGTTGTCAGCACGCGGTGTTTGTGTTTCGGTTGTATGTGGGCATTTGCTGGAGTGTTTAGATGAAAAGACTGAGTGTGATCCTGACGATCTGGGCCATGACGGCCACTTCGGCAATGGCTGCAACGCCAATTGTCTGGAATGATTTGAAGGATCCGGTCGCAGCTCGGTTTGAAGACCCTTTTGATACTCTCTATTTTACCGAACTCAGATCGATAGCAACCGTCTACCGGCTTCGGGAAAGGCTCAAGCAAGGCGCTGTTCGGGACGAGGAACGGCCGCGTGTAGAAGAACGCCTGCGAATTGAAGAAGCAAAGCTTGAGGAAGCTGGCGTTGAAACCGATTATCTCTTGTCTCAACGAGAGGCAATTTCGAAGCGGCAAACGGAAGCGGCGCTGAAAGGCAATCCGGCTCTGAACGGCAAGGAAATTGCCATTTCCGGCTATGTTATTCCGATCATTGCGGAAGACGGGACCGCAGTGAGTGGGTATCTGGTCCCGACATACGGCATGTGCAGCCATATTCCGTCACCTGCTCCAAACCAGCTGATCCGCTACAAGCTTGATGACGATTGGAAAGACGCAGAGCTCTACAAGCCGGTTTCCTTAAGCGGTCGGCTTGATTTGAACCTGTCCAGGCAGACGATTACCCTTCTTGATGGTCAAGTGACGATGGTTGCGGTGTTTGATTTGGATGTCACGGACATCCGGCCAGTTGGTCAATCCGCTTCCGGCGTGGAACAGCGGAGTTTTCGCAACTTTCGCCGGACACAGTAACTTCCGCTGCCCTAGCGCATCATTGCAATTGCTCTGTTGATTTCCTTGCCGGCGTTCACTGCCTGGTAAGTTGGAAAGGGTGAGCGCTGGGAAATATCTATGTCACGCTTGAGCCAGTCCTGTTCTTCGAGAACACCGAGTGACTTGGACAATGCGCGGTCGGTAATCGGTCCCAAACCGGATTTGATGTTTGAAAAACGTATTGGTGATTGCGTGACAGCCAGAATGGGGACTGTCCAGCTTCGTCTTATCGTTGCGAGTGCCTGTTCACCAGATGCGTGTTGCACGATGCGGCTTGCCATTTCAGCGGCCTGTTTTCCGGTAGGTGTCAACCGGAACTCAGGCCGCAGAGGATGGCCATGACCCGGATTTTTCTCAAGTAAACCAAGTTGGATCAGATGCTGCAGGCTTGCGGCAAATGACGCGCGGTTTGCTTGGGCCGCTGACAGCAATGGCGCCTGCCTGCCTGGAACGCCGGAATGCATAAGTGCAAGAATCTTCAAGGACCAGGCTTTGGAAGTGAGGTTGACAAGTGACGCGATTTCCATAAAGTATATTTACTATACTTTTTATACATAAGGAAGCATGATGTCGGTCATTTCTTTGGACAACACAATCACCTTGGCTCTCTCCGTTCGGGACAGACATGCAAGTACCGATTGGTATGAGAAGCATCTGGGTTTCGAACTACTCTACCATTTGGACGAAGCTGGCTGGAGCGAGATGAAGACCAAGACCGATGGCGTCACATTGGGATTGGGGGAGCAAGCAGATCCCAAACCCGGAAACACGGTTCCGGTTTTTGGTGTATCGAATATTGCGACGGCCCGCGCAGCCCTTGAAAATGTCGATGTGGCATTCGACGGCAAGACCGAAACCATCGAGGGGATGGTCAGTACAGCCACTTTTTATGATCCGGACGGCAATGCTCTTATGCTGGCACAGGATCTATCAGGTCAGTAGCATTAGGCTCTTAGGCTGCCTTAGACGAGATGGGTTGGTCAGCGCAGAGCCGTATTCCGATCCAGTCAGCCTATGAAAACAAAAAAGGCGCCCTAGGGGCGCCTTAATGTCTTCATTTGTTTTTGAGCAATCAGCCGTTGGCGATGTACTGGCCGCCGTTGATGGTCATGACTGAGCCGGTCATGAAGGCTGCGGCGTCAGAGGCCAGATAAACAACTGTCTGCGCGATTTCATCAGGCTTGCCGAGGCGGCCAACGGGAATGTTCGAGACGATGGATTCCAGAACCTTTTCCGGCATTGCGGAAACCATGTCGGTCGCAATGTAGCCAGGGCACACGCAGTTGACGGTGATGCCCTTGAAGGCATTTTCCTGCGCGAGCGCCTTGGTAAAACCGATCACACCGGCTTTTGCGGCGGAATAGTTTGTCTGGCCCATCTGGCCTTTCTGGCCGTTTATCGACGAGATGTTGATGATCCGGCCTGAACCGCGACCGCGCATACCGTTGATCACCGGATGCGTCATGGTGAACATGCTGTCCAGGTTGGTGGACAGCACCGCACGCCACTGATCGAAGTCCATCTTGTGGAACATGCCATCGCGGGTGATGCCGGCGTTGTTGACCAGAACTTCGACAGGGCCGAGATCGCCCTCGACTTGGGCAATGCCAGCGGCACAGGCTGCCGGATCTGAAACGTCCCACTTGTAGACATGAATACCGGTCTCGGCCTTGAAGGCTTCGGCCTTTTCGGTGTTGCCAGCATATGTGGCAGCGACAGTGTATCCGGCGTCTTTCAAACCGCGAGAGATGGCTTCTCCAATCCCGCGTGTTCCACCAGTGACCAATGCGACCTTACCCATGAATTTACTCCCAGATTCCCTCAAGTGCCTTATCGGCGTGTTTCAGCTGTTAAATTCGATTGCCTTTGTTGTTTCATGGCCGGGCGTTTGACGCCCGACAATGATGATTGGATTATTCTGTTCGTGACCGGTCTTAGCGTTCCAGGCACATGGCAACGCCCATGCCGCCGCCGATGCAGAGTGTCGCAAGACCTTTCTTGGCGTCGCGGCGAACCATTTCATGCAGCAATGTGCAGAGAATGCGTGCGCCTGATGCGCCGATCGGATGGCCGATGGCAATCGCACCGCCATTGACGTTGACGATGTCAGAGCTCCAGCCCATGTCCTTGTTGACGGCGCAAGCCTGCGCAGCGAATGCCTCGTTGGCTTCAACCAGATCCAGGTCTTCCGCTTTCCAACCGGCTTTTTCTAGCGCCTTGCGCGATGCAGGGATCGGGCCTGAACCCATGATGGCCGGATCAACACCTGCTGTTGCAGACGAGGCGATGCGCGCCAGCGGTGTAAGGCCGCGTTTTTGGGCTTCAGCTGCGCTCATGATGACAAGCGCAGCAGCACCGTCGTTGAGGCCGGATGCATTTGCAGCCGTCACGGACCCTTCTTTGGTAAAGGCCGGGCGTAGCTTGGCAACGCTGTCCAAGGTCGCGCCGTGGCGGATGTATTCATCGTCTTCAACAACGATATCGCCCTTGCGGGTCTTGATCGTGAACGGTGTAATCTCGTCCTTGAACTTGCCGGCCTTTTGCGCAGCCTCCGCCTTGTTCTGGGAGGCAACCGCAAATTCGTCTTGCTGATCGCGTGTGATTTGCCATTTGTCGGCAACATTCTCAGCTGTTTGACCCATGTGGTAGCCGTTGAATGCGTCCCAGAGGCCGTCCTTGATCATGGTGTCGATCATCTTGTAATCGCCCATTTTGTAACCGGCGCGCATTGGTGCACAGTGCGGCGACTGGGTCATGTTTTCCTGCCCACCGGCAACCATTATGGTGGCGTCTCCCGCCTGAATCTGTTGCGCTGCAACGGCAACAGTCCGAAGGCCTGATCCACATACCTGGTTCAGGACCCAGGCTGTCGAACTGTCAGGAATTCCGGCGCCAATAGCAGCCTGGCGGGCTGTATTCTGGCCCTGACCTGCGGTCAGAACCTGTCCGAACACGACTTCATCGACGTCTGCGGCGTCAACCTTGGCCTGGCTCAGTGCCGCCTTGATCACATGGGACCCGAGCTCGTGAGCTGGCGTATTAGCGAAGGATCCGTTGAAAGATCCGACCGGTGTGCGGGTGGCGCTGACAATGACAACGTCGGTGGAATCGCTCATTTTACTCTCCAAACTGATCGGGCCTGGGGGCCTCTAGAGTCCCGTTGCCGCTAGGGCACGGTGTAAACCTTATTTATGCAAGGACTAGAAACCGCGCCGCCAATTGTGTCAACCGTGACAACCCCTATCTGCGGTCGATTTCGCAATTGCGGTATCATCCTTTCGTCACTGCACATAAAAAGAGTGGCATGTGGTGATACGATTGGCTTAGTCTCTAAGTCGGAGGAGATGACGGGACCGCAAAAGTTCTGTCATGATTTGAAAAACAGCCCAAGCGGTTATTGACCCGGGCTTAAGAGGCGGAAGTATCGGATGGCCAAGACCAGCGAGCCGACAATCATCAAAAAATACGCCAACCGGCGGCTCTACAATACTGGCACCAGCACCTATGTGACCCTGGAAGATCTTGCGGTGATGGTGAAAGGGGAGGAGGACTTTGTTGTCTATGATGCAAAGTCCGGTGACGACATCACCCGGTCGGTTCTGACACAGATTATTTTCGAACAGGAAGCAAAGGGAACAAACCTGTTGCCGGTTTCCTTCCTGCGGCAACTGATCGGCTTTTATGGCGACAGCATGCAGGGTCTTGTACCGAGCTTTCTGGAATATTCCATGACCTCGCTGACCAACGAGCAGGATAAATTGCGTTCGAAGATGAGCGAATCTTTCGGAGCGACTGCGTTTGAGGCAATTGAAGATCAGGTCAAACGCAATTCGGAAATGTTCGAGCGGGCGATGAAGATGTTCATGCCTTTCCCGGGTGCTGAAGGGAATCCAGCGTCCACAGAGTCTGCCCAGAGCGCTCCAGAGAAAAAAGACACTTCTGATCTGGATGCGATGAAGCGCCAGCTCGAAGAAATGCAGAAAACCATCAACAAGATGTCTGACAAGTCCTGAGACGTTTCTTCGGACGTGGCCGATAAGCCGATCGGCAACTGGAAATCTTCCAGTTGCCTACTGTTGAAACGAACCTGACGGTCGAAATCAGCCGCAATCGGCGATCAGCTTGACGGCTTCAACGCCTGCGACCGCACAGGCCTCGTCGTTGTCAGAGGTGTCGCCGGTTATGCCGACAGCGCCCAGTGTTTCGCCGTCGTCATTCTTGATCAAAACGCCGCCCGGGACTGGAATGATGGTGCCGCCGGATGCGCCATTCAATGCATTGACGAAATGAGGACGGGACTCGGCATTGGCATTGAGCCAGCGTGTTCCTGTGCCGACTGCAAGCGCTCCAACGGCTTTTCCGGTCGCGATCTGCGGACGCAAGATGGAAGACCCATCCTGACGCTTGAGTGCGATCGCATGACCTCCGGCATCCAGCACGGTAACGGTCAGGGGCTTGAGATTGAGTTCTTTGGCTTTTTCCAATGCGGCAGAAATGATGGTCTCTGCAGTTGAAAGTGTGAGTTTGCGCATTTGGCCAGTTCTCCTTAATGTGCTCGCCGCGTGATGTGTTGCTAGCAGAACTGAGGTTCAGCGAATAGACAGCATCTCCAACAAGCATTTGTGGCGTAATGGAAAAGACAGATTTTACGCCAAACGGGAGAAACTAAGTGAAACGAGATTTTCAGGCGCCCGGCAGATCTCCGGTCTTTGCACGAGAAGCTGCTGCGGCAACGTCGCATCCGCTTGCGACAAGCGCTGCGCTAGAGATCTTGCAGGCCGGTGGCAATGCTGTAGATGCCGCCATCGCTGCCGTTGCCGTTCAATGTGTCGTCGAACCGCACATGACCGGAATTGGCGGGGATTGTTTTGCGATTGTAACCGAGCCGGATGGCCGGTTGACCGGCTTTAACGGTTCAGGTGCTGCTCCAAGAGCTGTAAATCCCGAAAAACTCGCTGAACTTGGTGTTTCGGAAATTACGGACACGTCGCCGCATGCCGTTACGGTTCCTGGCGCTGTCCGGGCATGGGAAACCCTGCTCAAGGCACACGGAACAAAAGACCTGAACGTCCTTTTCAAGCGCGCCGTGCAATACGCCCGCGAAGGGTTTGCTGTTGCACCTCGTGTCGCTCATGACTGGCAAAAAGACGTCGAAAAACTGGCTGCTGACCCCGTCTCCGCGGCCTATTATCTGGTCGACGGTAAAGCGCCGACCGCCGGAACCATTCTGAAGTACCCGCATCTTGCCAATACTCTGGAAGCGATAGGGGAAGGTGGAGCTGACGCGTTCTACACTGGTGCCGTCGCCGAAGATATTGTTGCGACGCTTCAAGCGCGCGGCGGTCTGATGACACTGGAAGACCTCGCTGCTTGTCATACGACAGCGGTTTCGCCGGTTGTGCGGGATTACAAGGGTCACACGATCGCCGAGCTTCCGCCGAATGGTCAGGGCGTCATTGCGCTCGTCATGCTGGGTATTCTGGAGCGCTTTGATCTTGAAAACATGGATCCGTTTGGAGCTGAGCGTTTTCATCTGGAGATGGAAGCTGCGCGTCTGGCCTATGCCGTGCGCGACAAGTTCGTAACTGATCCCGGATACATGGATGTTTGCCACACGCGGTTGATCGGCGACGACTACATCGACCAGATTGCCCAGCAGATTTCGCTCGACAAACGCATGACGTCGATCCCGGAGAGCGGTCTTGCACCGCAGACGGACACGGTCTACCTGAGCATTGTCGACAAGGACGGCCTGGCTGTTTCCTTCATCAATTCGCTCTTTACGGATTTCGGAAGCGGTATTGTTGCGCCGGAAAGCGGTGTCGTGTTGCACAGTCGTGGCCGGTCTTTCAATGCAAAGCCGGGTTTTGCCAATTCAATTGATGGCGGCAAGCGCCCGATGCATACGATTATTCCGGCAATGGCACTGAAGGACGGCAATCCATGGCTGTCTTTCGGGGTTATGGGCGGCCATTATCAGGCCTGTGGCCATGCGCATCTGCTGACCAACATCATTGACTACGGGATGGATGTTCAGGCCGCGATTGACTTCCCGCGGATGTTCTTTGATCTCGACACACATGACCTGCAAGCTGAACGGCTTGTGCCGCCATCAACGATTGAGGGCTTGAAAGCACTGGGCCACAATGTTGTCCGCGCACCGGGTGCGATTGGTGGGAGCCAGGCGATCATGATCGACAAGGCACGGCATCTGCTGACGGCCGGATCTGACCCCCGCAAGGATGGACACGCGGCAGGGTATTGATCCTGCAGTTTAGCTTAAAGAACCAGCCTGCGCTTTTGATCTTGAAGAAAGCGCAGGTTTTATGTTGAGTGGTTGTGGGCGCGCCAATTTCCAAAGGGATTTCAATTATGTTGGGACTTTCCCGGCGTGAGCTTCTTATGGGCGGCACTGCTACTGCGGCTGCATTTGCAGGGGGTGGACTTGTTGCCCGGGCTGCCAATGAAGCGCAACACCAGCTGACAGTCTCGGAGATTGACTACAGTCTGCTGCCCGGGAAACCCACTCGGGGCATGATGAGCTTTTCGCCGGATGGGTCGCCTCCGGTGTTGCGTTTCAAGCAGGGTGCAAAAACAACAATCAATGTTGTGAACCAGCTGAGCGAGGCTACGGTTGTTCATTGGCATGGCCTCCGGATCGCCAATGCCATGGATGGTGTACCCTATCTGACGCAATATCCTATCGAAGCGGGTGAAGCTTTCCGGTACGAGTTCACGCCCCCGGATGCGGGTACATATTGGTACCACCCGCATTGCAACACGCTGGAACAAATGGCGCGCGGCTTGACTGGCGTATTGATCGTAGAAGAAGACGAAGATCCGGGGTTCGATCTGGACCTGCCGCTGAATATCCGGGATTTCAGACTCGGCAGTGATGGCCAGTTTATAGATCTGTTCAAACCACGAAGCGCTGCGCGCGGCGGCACGCTTGGGACCGTACGAACGGTTAATTGGCAAGTTCAACCGACCTATGAAGTGCCTGCGGGCGGGTTGGTCCGGCTGCGCCTGGCGGTGACTGATGTCACACGTGTTGGCACGTTCGGAATTGATGGCGGCGACGCACAGGTGATTGCTCTTGATTCCAATCCGGTGCCTGTTTCTATGCCCGCCAGGGACATCCTGTTGTCACCAGGACAACGGGTTGACGTGGCGCTTCGGGTTCCGGATAGCGAGCAGGACGAAGTGCTGCTTCGGCTGCGAAAGTCCAACGGTGACAAAGTGCTTGCGCGATTCCTGCCGACAGGTGGCAGCGCAAAGCGGTCGCTTCATGAGCTGAAGTCATTGCCGCCCAATCCGGTCACCCAGCCTGATATGACCAACGCTGAAGTCGTGGAGTTTGTCTTCGGTTGGTCGCCGGAAGGGGACGCGCTGAAGGCAAGCATCTGCGGATCGCTTGGCTATACGTTCTGGTCAATCAACCGGACAGCTTGGCCAGGCGATGTTCCCGGCCCGCTCGATCCGCTCGCGCGGCTCAAACTTGGAAAATCCTACATTCTTCGCCTGCGCAACGAGACTCCAAATGCGCATCCCATCCATTTGCACGGCATCTCGTTTCAATTGTTGCGCTCCAACAAACGTGCACTGCCACCGCTTGTGACGGACACCGCATTGCTTTTGAAAGATGAGACAATGGAAGTCGCGCTGGTCGCCGACAATCCGGGGGACTGGGCTTTTCATTGCCATGTCATTGAACACCAAAAAACCGGGCTGGCCGGTTTTTTGAGAATTGAAGATTGATGAAGTCAGCTTTGCGCGATCAAACTGTCACGGAGATTGTGGCCGTTGCTGATGCGTGTTGGCTGGCTGAATTGTATTGCGCAAAATGGGATGACCGATCCATTTGCGTCTGACCTGCATTCAAACGGTTGGCCACCATCTGGGCTGAATACTCTGACTGAGCGGCATGATATCCGATGACCTGTGAAGAGCCGCGCTGGTCTTGCAACATGATCTCGTTTGCAGACGGGAATGGCGTCGTTGGGGCGGTCGTCTGTTTCCGGGTTTCCGGTACTGCGGTAACCGGCTTCGGGCGAATATGCATCGGGCTAATCGCCGCGATTGGTTGTACTTGCATCCTAGTCTCCGTGGTGGGCCAGTCCGTGGCCAATCTGGTCGGAGGTCCGAATAATCTTCGGATCTGCAATTATAATTGGGGGGCATGCTGTTTGAAGTCTGTGTTGGCTGTCACAAAATGCCCTTTTGAAACTGCAGCCAAAAAGAAACCCGAGGTGTGAGCCCCGGGTCAAGACATCCAGTGGTACTTCTGGAATTTGAAAACCGGACTACCGCTCGGTCTTGATCACATGCCCAGCGGTCCGTTGACGTGGCAGTGCAGCTGTTGCGCGGTATGAATCAGCGCCGCTGAAAGTTTCCGACTGCCGAATTTCTCTGGCATCAAGTTCGCTGTCCCGTGTCGCAATCAGATGCGCCAGGAAAATGGAGTTCGGTTGATAACGGGTGCTGAATGCGTCTTGAGCGCGGTTTAGAGCAGGTTCAACAGGCACCGGTAAATGCGATGCAAAGCTGGACTGGCGTTCGCTCTCGGTCTCTCCCGCCGAGGGACGCTTCCGCCTCACATTGGCACGGCCTGCTGATGATACCGGGTTCACTCGCACGTTCTAACGCCTCTTTGTTCCAGAATGGCACGCTTCAAGCGGCTCTTACTGAAACTTCGCAATCACCGTGCCATCTTAGGGCGTTGTTAACCTTTTGTCCGCAGAAATCCTCGGTTCTCTGTTAAAAATAGTTAACGCAATGCCGCGCTATGGGACGCGTCGCCGGAAGAACGGGGATATCGGTGGTATCCCGAATTCAGGGTTGATTGTTGATTTGGGGCGTTATCCCTAGATTCGCGATGAGCGGTCGAAGTCCTGGGCTGAAAGTTGACCGGACTGCAAAAAGTGCCGGAGAACCATAGCAACAGACATGGCGTCATCCAGTGCATCATGATGTTGCTTGTTCGGTTCTGCGATGCCGAAATACGCGGCCAACTGGCCACTGTTTGTGGCCATGATGTCCTCCTGCGACATGCCGGTCCTGAACAGGAGCGAGCGTGCATTGCCGAACCGGTGTGCCGGGATGGTTGGCGGGATACCGGCAATGAAACAACTGATGGCGAGCAGATTGAGTTCGTCCTTACCCCAGGACCAGAAGGGTTCGCCCGCTGCAAACGACTTGAATTTTTGAAGTGCTGCGAGGAGGGAAATCCCTTCAGCATCCATTTTCGCTTGAGAGATGCCGGTCAAATCGATGAAATAGGGATCGAGTTCCAGTATTTGGCCGAGACGATCCACCGGCCGAATAAAAATGCGCTCGGTGTCTACGATCTGACAATCGCCTTCCAACGACAATTTCACAGCTCCGATCTGCACCACAATTGGATCGGGGTCTACTGGCCCGGTCCACAGTCGTCCCATGGCGCCGTCGGCAGTCATGTACTCACAGTCGAAGACGATAACTTCTTTCGGTGTTGTCACGCATATCTCCGGCGAAACCTGTTTTGTTCGAATAGTGAAAACAGCTCAGAGGGTGTTTGTGGAAATTACCAAAATACCAGTCACGATCAGAAGCAAAACGGTCGGATAGAACGTCAAGGCAAACCCAAAAGCCCGCGCAGCGGCGCCATTGGCGTAACCTTTCCAGAACAACAGTCTTCCGAAGATGAACAGCACGGCTCCAGCCTGGACAGCTCCGATAACTGATAGTGGTGCGAGCGCAGCGAAACAGCCATAGGTGAGCGCCGCGAGCACTGATTGTTCAAGTGTGTTTTGCAGGACAGCTTGAAGTGTTCTGGCCTGAGCTGTTCCCTCGGTCAGGCCACTGCCATCAATATCTTCCGGGGTGAAAAAACGATGCCGTGCCAGCAAACCAATCGAGATCATCAAACAAAGAGCCACGGGAACCAGAGAAACGACTGCAAACGTAATTCGCAAAGAGGCTGGATTGGCAACAGGTGGTATCGGCGAAAGAAAGTGTGCACCCGCGCTGAGAGCGGCAAGGGCCAAGATCATTGCCGAAACCATACCCTTCATGACGCCAGATTGTTTCTCGGATAGTTGCATTGGCCCTACTTTCCAATTCCGGGGCTCAAACCCTGAGCCTGCCGAATCTGTTCGAGTGAACACGACTCTGCGCTCAATGAAAAGCAGTGTCCGTCCATCTGTGAATTGTGCGCCATAGAGAGGACCGTACAATTGGTAATGGGGTATCCATCACCGCGTCCACCGGAACGGCTTCAACAGACATTGTTGCATAAACACAGATCCGTATGGTGTGGTCAGGCGAGAGCAGATTGAGTGGTGGGCATAGCAAGCTGAGCAGGCTCAGCGTAACAAAAAAGCGCGACCCGATGGATCGCGCTTTTCAAATTTCCGAAGGTCCTGGCAGACTTAGGCAGCCAGAGCGCCTTGTGCCTTTTCAACCAAAGCCTCAAAGGCCTGTGGCTGGTTGACGGCCAGATCGGACAGAACCTTGCGGTCGACTTCGATACCGGCCTTTGTCAGGCCGTTGATGAAGGTGCCGTAAGTCATGCCATGCTGGCGAGACGCTGCGTTGATGCGCTGGATCCAGAGCGAACGGAAAGTCCGCTTCTTGGCTTTACGGTCGCGGTAAGCGTATTGACCCGCTTTCTCCACGGCCTGCTTGGCAACGCGAATGGTATTCTTGCGGCGGCCATAATAACCTTTGGCTGCCTTGATAACTTTTTTATGACGAGCGTGGGCGGTTACGCCCCTTTTGACGCGTGACATTAGGTGATCTCCTTAGGGGCTGGCGTTATGCGTAGGGCAGGAACTGTTTCACGACCTTGGCATCCTGATCGCTCAGCGTGGTTGTTCCACGGGCGTTGCGGATGAACTTGTTCGAGCGTTTGATCATGCCATGACGCTTGCCGGCCTGGCCACATTTCACCTTGCCGCCTGCAGTCACTTTAAAGCGCTTTTTCGCGCCTGACTTCGTCTTCAGCTTGGGCATTTTGCATCCTTTCTTGAGGTGTGTCTGTGTGTCAGACACTTCTTTTTGGTGCATTCAGAGCCGACACGGCATGCCCTTGACGTTGCGCAGATTGGTCAGGCATCAATATGCACAAAACCAGTCCACGACGAGCCGGACGACTCTGGACCGGGCGCTTATATGGGAGCTTTTGGGGAAAAGCAACCGGATTCCCGGCATTGACGCAGGATTCATTACGCCGTTTCCGGGGACCAATTGCCTCTTTTGCAAAATCCCTAACTCAGGCCGCCAACCTGGCGTCTTGTTTTGCTGTCTCCAGTCTGTCGGCAAATTGCTCCGGAACTGCAGTCGCTGTCCCCTGAATATTAATGAATTCAATATCCTGTATGCCGAGGAACGTCAGCAGGAAATTCAGATAGGGCTGAACGAAATTGGCTTCGGCAAAGGGTTCCCCCGGTAAATACCCTTCAGATCCATAGGCACAGACAATGACTGCGCGACGTGTCTTGGCCAGGCCGTGAAGGCCTTTCTCATCCATCGCAAATGTATGCCCGATCCGCATGATCTGATCGATCCATGCCTTGAGGGCCGCCGGTACCGCAAAATTATAGATCGGCACAGCCAGAAGCAGTGTGTCCGAAGTTTGAACCTCCTTGATCAATTCATCAGAAAGCGCCGTGGCCTCTTTAAGATCGACAGGCAGGTTGTCTTGCGGTGAATAAAATCCCTCAATGGTCTTTTGGGCTATGAACGGGATCGATCCGTCCGCAACGTTCCTGGTGATGACCGGGTATCCGGGATGTTTCTTTCGAAATTCGGTTTCAAATGCGTCAGCGACTGCGGCCGTGTGCGACCCCTCCAGGCGGGAGCTTGAATTGATGCGGAGCAACTGTGTCATGAACTTGTCTCCTTGTTGTATGGCAAGTTGGGTTTATTTTCATGCGCAAAAGAGAAAAATAGGTCGCCGCACATGTTATTCGTGCGTATTGTGCATGAATGGATCTCATGTCTCTGAAAACCGCCTTGCTGGTGCGTGACCTTGGCAGCTTTGCCGCTGCAGCCCGGCTTCTGGATCTGGATGCGTCCAGTGTTTCCCGTGTTGTCGCCCAGATTGAAAATGACATCGGCTTCCGATTGTTTCAGCGCAGCACTCGAAGCCTTGCGCCGACTGGTGAAGGCGAACTTTACCTGAACCGGATTGAACCCTTGATCGAGGAGCTGGAGGCTGCCGGCGATGAAGCACGGACAACGGCGGCCTCGCCGCGTGGAACTCTGCGCATGACGGCGTCGATCTCATTTGTGCAAGAGTGCCTGATGCCGATTTTGCCGGAATTTCGGCAGAAATATCCGGACATTGAAATCGATCTTTTGGCATCTGATGCAAATCTGGATCTTCAGGCCGACGGGATCGATCTGGCTGTCCGGTTTGGTCCCAGCCCAAAGGTGGATCTGATTGTCACCAAACTGATGACCACCAGTTACCGGATTGTGGCGTCACCGGACTATATTGAGAAGAATGGACCAGTGGCAGAGCCGAATGACTTGTCGGAACGGGAGTGTCTGCGGTTCTCCCTGCCAGGTTTCCGGACTGTCTGGCAATTTCAAAGAGGAAGTGGGGATGCCTTTCAGGTTCCGGTAAGTGGTTCGACCGTATTTTCGAATGCCCTTTCCATTCGCTCAGCCGCTCGTCTTGGAATGGGTGTCGCGCTTCTGCCGATCATGCTGGTCGAGCGTGATCTGGAGAAGGGAGCTTTGATAGATCTCTTGCCAAATTACCGCTGCGCTGCCAACTCGTTCGAGACCGCAGCATGGTTGCTGTACCCAAGCCGATCCTACCTTCCCAAAAAGGTACGCGTAATGGTTGATTTTCTGAAGGACAAGTTTAGTTGAGTTAACAATTTTATTAAAAATAGCAATAAAGAGAAGAATACACCCAAATAAAAGTTACGTTGCGTTAAATATCAAGCGTCCAAATTTTGATTGTATATTAGGCGAATCATCCGTAAAACTTGCAATGTCAGGATGAATAGTGAAACACTTATTCATGATCGATTTATGTGACCGGGATATTTGATGAATCAGAATATTTGTTATGATCGAGGTATCGTGTATATTCATAATCCCAATGCAGCAGGAACATGTTTTCGCGACTGGTTGGGGTTTGAAGGGCAAACGGAGTTGGGATTTCCAACACTTACCACGCATCATGTATTCTGGAACAAGTACAAAGTTGTCGTAGCCATTCGAGATCCAATAGATCGCGCACTCTCTTCCTATCGAAGTCTAACGAGCGAGACTTATTCGGGTGAGTTAAAAAGAAAATACCCGAGTATGCACACTTGGAATACCGACAAGTTCTTCAATACCATACTCAACGATCATTTATATATTTGTGCCTGTCAGTATAAATACACTCAGCATTTGCAGTCTAACAAGCCGCCAGATTATCTCGTCAAAACAGAAAATCTGGATATGGAAAGCCTGTCGAAGGGACTCGATATCTGCGAGCCTTTTCCCGGGAAAAAAATGGCGGAAAACAAAACGCCGATAGATATAGATGAGAAGTTATATCTGGAACTGATTGAATATTATAAAGTGGATTATCTGTTGTTCGGGTACAAGCCAAAGTCCTTTAAAGTGTTCATGGAACAACAGCTAGCTGCGGCTGCTTAAACTAACGTTGTCTCAGAGCGAGTTATTGAGATGAAAACGGTGCAGCCGTCGATGCAGCACCGTTTTGATTTGATGGTTACGCGTTCACATCGACGACGACCCGGCCTTTAACCTGACCTTTCAGGATGTCCTTGCCAAGTGCTGGCAAGTCCTCGAGGGTCGCTGTCTGGATGATGGATTCCAGTTTCTCCATCGGCAGATCCCTGGCAAGGCGTTCCCAGGCTTTAAGACGGTTGTCATAAGGTTGCATGACACTGTCGATGCCGAGCAGGTTGACGCCGCGCAAAATGAACGGGATGACCGTGGCTGGCAGGCCGGCGCCACCGGCTAGGCCGATCGTTGCAACCGAACAGCCATACTTCATCTGGCCAAGAATACGCGCCAGCATCGGGCCACCAACTGCATCGATACAACCCGCCCAGGTTTCGCTCTCCAGCGGACGCTTGACGGTTTCAGCAACATCGTCGCGAGGCACAATCTGGTTGGCGCCGAGCGACTTAAGGTAGTCCCAGGTCGCTTCGCGGCCTGTGACGGCAGCAACTTCATAGCCGAGATTGGCAAGTATCGCTGTTGCAACAGAACCAACACCGCCAGCAGCACCCGTAACGAGGACCGGCCCGTTGCCTGGTTTCATGCCCTGTTTTTCGAGCGCCATAACGGCGAGCATTGCGGTGAACCCGGCTGTGCCAATTGCCATGGCATCGCGCGTTGTCAAACCTTCCGGCAGTGGCACCAGCATTTCACCATTGACCCGGGCCTTTTGCGCATAGCCGCCCCAACGGTTTTCGCCAACGCGCCAACCGGTCAGAACAACCTTGTCACCCGGCTTGTACCAATCGTCCGAAGATTCATCGACAGTTCCGGCAAAATCGATCCCCGGAACATGCGGATAGGTTTTGACGAGCCCGCCGCCCGGACCAATGCAGAGTCCATCCTTGTAGTTCAGCGTTGAGTATTCGACGTCTACCGTGACATCGCCTTCGGGCAGCTGGGTTTCTTCAATTTGCTGGACAGACGCGCTCGTCTTGCCGTCTTCGTCCTTGTCGACCAACAGGGCCTTGAATGTCATGTCATGTTTCCTTTGTTCTGGTGGTCGAGGTTAGGCTGCAGTTTCCGCCGCTGGTCCGGACCAGTCAATCTGACAGATTTCTGCGCTGCGGCCATCAAAATCCCACACACGGCCATAGGCGCGGACACGGCCCTGGTTGGCGGTCGCCACGGTAATGTCGGACCCCATCCAGTATTCCGTGTTGGTGACCACAATATCCTGGTCCGGGTTTGCACCGCGGACCGGTTCAACTTCACCCTTGATGGCTTTGCCAACAATCAGGCGGCGCTTCTTGCCTTCATTTGTGTAGGAGACGGGCGCGCGTTCAGCGCCCAAAAATTCGCTGACGAGAACCCGGAACAGGCCAGTGGTACCTTTTGCTTCGCCGGAAAAGATCTTCAGGAGGCCATTGTAGGCCGCATCGGTTGCGCGTTCATCGATATAGGCGGCGGCCTTCCAGTTCCCGCGTGCCATGAGGCCGGGGATTTCCAGAACCAGACCGACGTTGAGACCAGACAGGTCCTCGCCTTCGTAATGGCCTTCGTCAATCCGGACGCCGGCCCAGGCCTGACAATAGCCTTCTGTGGGGGCGTGTTTTCCAAGGGAGACCACGCACGGGCAGAAGACAGTGCAATTGCAATTGAGGATCAATTCCCCGCGGATGGACCAACCGGTCATGAGTTTTCTCCACTTACATAATTTTTATGAGTTCAATCAGCAGGATGAGTGCCGCGCCGGTCAGCAGAAGAAATCCAACTGGATATGTCAGATACCGACCGATTTGAGGCAGTTTTTCGAAAGTCATCAACACCATCGCAAGGCCCATGAAAGCAAGGTTCGTCGTCCCGGCGACAAAGGCGAGCAGCATCAGGGTCCAGCAACAGCCGAGGCAAATCAATCCGAGATGAAGTCCCATCCGGAAAGAGCCTCCCGGTCCGTCTTTCCAATTGCTGAGGAAGAACACCAGTGGGCTTTGGCATTGGTTGAGGCAGGCTTCTTTCAGGCTGCTGAATTGGTAGATCCCGGCAAGAGCCAGCAAGCCAGCTGTCAAGATTACCTCGGAACTGCGCCCGAAAGGATCGAGGAAGCCTTGGGTATCAAGAGCCGACTGGAGAAATGCGGCGGGGACTGAAAATCCGAGCCAAACGACCAGATAGCCTGCGATCAATCCCGCAAACCCGGACATGGTTGCGCCGTTGGTATGCGTGAGGTCCAGATAGGTCTTCAGGGCAGGGGCGATTGTCGGTGCCATCATGGCGAGGGACATCAAGCTCCACATGCCGATCAAACCGGCAATACCGAATTCACTTGCGGGACGGCACAGGGATGCAAGGTAATCTGCGCCAATGGCCTGCCACCCCTTCGGCAGGTCCAGATCCGGTTGCATCAGGAACAGCATGACCCATGCCGCAAGAATGACGGCGAAGAAGCCAATCCATGCGGTTTGTCTGCTGTCCAGTGCTTTGAGAGCTGCGTGCACTCAAGGTCCTCCAAATCGTTGACAGAAGGCTGATCTGAAGGTGATCAAATGTCAATTAATTAATTGTCAGACAATTGATGTTTTAAATTGACCGTGTATGGCCGGCCACATATTCTTGCGTGTAGCTCATCTACTTGACTAGTTTGGGAGCTGGTCGTGAAAGGACAAGTCATTGGTGATCGAATATCAGGCGCTCCGCAAAGAAGGACTGTCGACCCAGATTGCCAATGCAATCCGAAAAGCCATTCTGGATGGCGCATTGAGCGTCGAAGAGCGTCTGCCAAGCGAGACTGAACTGGCCGACCGCTTCGGGGTCTCGCGTGCCACTGTTCGCGAAGCGATGAAACGGCTTGCAGCACAGAACCTCATCCGGTCCGAGCGCGGCGCAACGGGGGGGGCTTTTGTCAATCGGATCACCTGGGACGAAGCGCGCGATGATCTGGTCAGTACGACGCGCCTTTTGATCGGCATGAACAATGTACCGGTGGAAGATGCGATCGAGGCCAGGTTTATGCTGGAAGCGGCCTGCCTGCCGCTGGCATGTGCCAATCGCAGCGAAACTGATCTGAAGGTTCTCACAACTGAAATTGCCCTTCAACGCAGTGAAGACCTAACAGATGAAGTGTTCTGTGATTCAGATGTCCGGTTTCATTCAGCTGTTGCCCGGGCAACCGGTAATCCGCTTCTGGAATTCCAGGTGTCCGGTGCGGTTGAGGCCATGCAACCTCTCATGAACATGCTGGTCTACCGCTTGCGGGATCGCAAACATATCGCGGAACTGCATGTCCAGATGAGTGATGCACTGGCAGCCCAACATGGAAATGCTGCGCATCAGGTGCTCAACGAGATTGCAGCCTATACACGTCAACTTGCAGAACTACGCCGCGCGCCAAAAGACTGATCGTCGATTCACAAACCGATCCATCCGTTCGTCGGCTACGTAGTAGAGTTGGCATACGAGAGGAGAGTTTCTGTGATTTCAGTCTTCTATGATGGCAAATGCGGATTGTGCTCTCGGGAAATTGCTTTCTTCAAGAAACGCACTCCTAAAACACCGATCATGTGGTTTGATATTGCCCGTCACCCGGAACAACTTGAGGGGACAGGCCTGAGTCAATCCGACGCCCTCATGTTCATGCGGGTGCGGGATGCTAACGGGCGCATGCATTCTGAAGTCGATGCTTTCATTGCCATGTGGGGCCAGTTTTCTGGATGGTCGCTGATTGCGCGATTGTTGTCACTTCCCGGAGTGCACACCTTGGCGGGTCGGTTGTATCGCAAATTCGCGCAATACCGCTTTAGCAAATACCCGCATTGTCAGGCGAGTCTTGGGTAGGTCCTGACTACCGGTTGATCGCCAGGAGCCTATGAGTTTTGATCCGCAGGCTCCTGATCCAGAAGGGTCTCGATCCGGGTTGTTATTTTGCCGGATGTCGGACGGGTAGGTGTTGAATACCACGCCTCGAGTGAGCCATCCGGACCGACGAGATACTTGTGAAAATTCCAGAACGGCCGGGCAACAATACCAAGTTCGTCTGTCGCCCATTTGTAGAACGGATGGGCGGATGGCCCTTTGACAGATGTTTTGGCGGATATCAGAAACTTCGCGCCATATTTGCCTTCGCAAAAACCGGCAATTTCGCTGTCCTTGCGCGGCTCCTGACCGCCAAAATCATTTGATGGAATACCAAGAACCACTAAGCCGCGATCGGAATAGGTTTCGTGCAGTTTCTGCAATCCGCCGATCTGGTCGCTGAACCCGCAGGCGGTTGCCGTATTCACAATCAGAATGGTTTTGCCCTTGAATTGCTCAAGCGGCAATTGATCACCTTCTGGCGTTTCAAAACTGAAACTGTGCGCGGTCGGTGAGGAGTCTGTCCGCGTCTTATCCGCAAAACCGGTGTCCGCCAATGCCGCAGCGCCAGCGAAAAAGGCAATTAGCGATCCAATTCGATTCATCATTCGGCCTCTCGTTGTATCTGGTCTACGCAACAGGCCGGCGCATCGGTTCACTATCAGCACGCCTCAAGGCTTTGGCCGTCCGGACAAGGCAGCTGTCAGTCGCGCATCTTCCAAATACGGATCTTTGCCGAAGCGGATAATGCCCTGTCGTTGGATCCATGCAGATTGATGGGTCACAACGGCCATCAAACCACTTCGCGCGGGATAGGTGATGGTGTCGCCGCGAGACAACCGATCCGGAACACCTGATGGCGGGAAAACGCGAGGCTCTATAACCTCCTTCAGGATATCCAGCCCTTCGACAATTCCAAATGCGGTTTTCGGCAAAAACGGATTGCAATAAGTATCGCCATCAGGGGATTGGGGCAGGTCAAACAGGATCAGGCGTTCTTCGCGTCTGACACGATAAGCGTACCGGCCTAGTGGGTTCTCTATCGATGACGGCAGGAATATTGAAAAATTGCCTTCAATCCTGTCCAGCGTATTTGGTGTCACCTGTTTCCAGGGAACCGCACTCAAGGGAACTTCCGCCCCTCCGCGCCGCATATAATAGCCCTGATCTTCGACGGCGTTGGGGTCCGATTGCAGGCGTGGCAACAGTTCCTTGCCGAGAAATTCCCAGGAGACCTGCCAGGTTGGATGAAAGGTGACTGCTTCAATCGCCGTTGCGGTAGTCGTGTAGTTCCTGTCCGGGCAGTTGGCAAACGCCAAGCCTTCACGGATAACGCGGCCGTTTTCAACAAACACATAGTGGTTTTCACCCTTGTTGATCAGCATCTGCAGTCTTGAATACTGATTGGGGATCCACCGGATGCGTTCCATTGCGTTGGTGACCTGTTCAATCCGGCGATCAACCGGAATGTTCAAGGCTTGAATAAGCGTGCGGCTCACGCTGCCAGACAGCGGCAGGCCATAGCGAAACTGGGCCTGCCCGACCGCGAATGCCAAACGCTTGTCGAAATCCTGGCTTCCGGATGCTTCGGTCAGAAGTTCATCTTCAAAAAGCCGACGGCGCAGATCGGGAATTCGTGGATCACTGGTTCCGGCCACGAGGGTGGTTTCATCGGGCTGCTGAAATGTAAAACCGCCTGCAGAGCGAATATCGTATAGGTGCGCAAGATGCTCTTTCAGGCGGCGATAGGTATCGTCCTGCGGCTGCCAATCAGTTAGAAAGCTGTCAAAATCTTCTGCCTTTGCCAAACGGCCAAGAGCATCAAGCGCATTCACTTCGTTCAGCGGCATGTAGGCGTCGGGATAGAGAATGCGTGGCGATACCCGGCCAGTTCTCAGATCGCTCGCAAAATCCAGAAAGTGACTTGAGAAAAGCAGCTCAACCCACGCTTTTTCAGCAGGAGACAGCGGACCATCCAGCGACCTGGCGGCCTCAATCAGTATTCCATACGGATAGTCCTCTGGCCGAAGTCCCTGTAACTGCGCCGAGGCCATAACGTCTGTGATGGCATGGCTGCGCGGATGCCCCAACCAGAGCACTTGCGCATCATCAGAATTGTAAAACCGGGTAATGTCCCTGCGGCGCTTTTCCACGATCAACGGAAGGCGGTCAGGCTGCGCCAAAATAGCCTGAACCTCCGGCAGTATGCCATCTGCCCTGACCGGTGCTGCGGCGATCAGAAAAACCGTAACAAGCCAGCTCAACGCGACCAGAGACGGTTTTGTCGAAGTCCGAAGAAAAGGGATGTATCCATTTCGAAAAGAGGGTCTGTAACCAAAACCCGGATCAGAAGCCTGGGAACTCAACTGCCTTGGCGTTTTTCTCATCAGTCAGGGACCTGCTCTCTTGCGAATGACTACCGATCTCAGAAACAATAGGTCCGACAACCCAACCCGGCAACTATAAGTCCGGAGTTTCTGCCATACGCCGACGCGCAACCACACGTTCGCGATGGAGTGTATAGACGCCGGTTGCGACAATGATCAGCGCTCCGACCCAGGTCCAGAAATCCGGCAAATGGCCAAACACAAGATATCCATACATGGTGCCCCAGATCAGCAGGCTGTATTGAACCGGAGCAACCACGACGGCCTGAGATACTTCCAAGGATTTGATCACGAGTAATTCTGCAATGGCAGCACACAGGGCCATAACCAAAAGGATCACAATTTCCGTGCCCATGGTTGGAGTTTGCCAGACAAATGGCAACGGGATCGTCAGGATCGAACAGCCAACCAGAGCCGTGTATGCGACGGTTGTTTCAGTCCGGTCAGAGTTTGCCAGATACCTTGAGACGACCTGCCGCAATGCAAAACAGGCTGCCGCGATCAGGACGAGCATAACCGCCGGGTGAATAACGCCCATGCCGGGCCGGATGACGATCAAAGTCCCGATAAAACCGACGGTGACTGCGATCCAGCGACGGATACCGACCGGTTCGCGCAGCACAAAAGCACCCAGAACGGTGACAATAAACGGTGCGACAAAGCTGACTGCGACTGCGTCCGCCAGCGGTACATAGCTGATGGCGACAATAAACAGGGTTGCCGAAAGGGCGGCCAACGCACCACGCGTGATCTGCAGCTTTTTGTTGTTCGTCGCAAGCACGGACACGCCCTTGAGGGCAAGCAGGATGAAAACACCCAGCAGGAGACCGAGTTGCCGCGACCAGACGACTTGAAGTGGATGCAGTGTTTCGGTGAGAAACTTCGCCATGGTGTCGACTGCCGAAAAAAGGAACATGCCGCCAGCCATATAGGCGATACCCAGGCCACTCTGAAGCGGTTTGGGTACCTTGGTCTGGATCACCGGCGACGCCGGTTCAATCGATACACCCATATGGTTTGATGTCCTGAAGGGCGAACGGACCAAACCGCGCCGGAACTGGAGAGAGGTTCCGGGAACAAAGAACCGGCACCTGCTGAAATCACGCTAGGCGTGTTTCTCCGGCCCGGCAAGGTCACTTTTCTGCACGAGCCAGAATTCGGTCACCTATGGAGTCCGTTCTTCTGTTTGATCAGCGGGGAAAAAATCTATCGAACGGCCCAAAGAGCTCCGCGTTCAAAAATTGTCCGCATTTGCGGAACCTGGAACTCATCTGCCACATGACCAAGACTGCTGTAGAACACTCGTCCCTTGCCGAATTTCCTCTTCCAGACCACGGGTATGGTAACCCCATCGATTTCCTCAAAACGAGAGCCATCGAATGTGGTTGTGGCCAGGACCTCCAGGCTTGGATCAACATGCATGTAATATTGCTCTGACCGGTACGGGAAATCTTCGATCCCGGCAACGATTGGATCGTCTGTTTCCGCGATTTGAACAGTGTAATCAATGATATCGCCCGGATGAGCGACCCATTGGCCTCCGACCATGAATTGATAGTCCGGCTCGTTTCTGAAACTGTCGCCCATCTGGCCATGGAAACCTGCCAGACCGGTTCCCGCGCGAACGACAGCCAGCAGGTTTTTCAGTTCCGCTTTTTCAATCGTGGACATTGTTATGACGGGAACAACGAGATCGTATTTCGGCAGTTCCGGGTCCGCAAAAGCCTTGGTTGTGCCACTGATCTCGATATCAAATCCATGTGGCTTGAGAATGTCGCTGACAATATCTGCGCATTGTTCAGGTGTATGGCCGTCCCACCCACCCCAAACGATCAAGGCCTTTTTGCTCGCCATACCTGCTCCTCTTTGTGCAGGCCAAGTTTAAAGCTGCCACCGGAGCGAATGTCAAAGCGTATCGATATCAAATATGGCTTTCGCAACAAGGATGGCGATTTGTACGTCCAGCTTGGTTGGACAAGCGGTGGATCAGAGCAGCTTAACTGCGCTGATCCACGCATGACCCGTCAACCGTCCCGACTCTTTGGCTCAGGTCGGCACGTTTTGTCAGTTCGCTGTCGCAGCCCCGCCTTTGACCGGTTTGGACGCCTGCGCCAGACCTTGTTTTTGGATGTGATCCAACAGAGCCTCGGACGGCTGCCCAGTCACAAGTAGACCGCTTGCCTGCTGGTAGGCGCTGATCGCTTGTGCTGTTGCCGGTCCCATGCGGCCGTCAATGGCCCCGGGGTTATAGCCCTTTGCCGATAGAGCCCCCTGAATACCGGAGACGATCGGGCTTGCAATTGCAGCTCTTGGCCGTGGAGCCGCAGCGCGTGCCGTATTTGTATAAGGTCGCCGAACGGCACGTTGACGTCGGTTCTGGCTGGTGGCTCCGACAATCGCGCCGCCAACACCGCCGACGAGAGCACCGACCGCTGCGCCGCGTCCACCGCCAATGATCCCTCCGATTGCAAGACCGCCCAGGCCGCCGATGATCCCGCTCCGGAATGGACCGGCTTCCGCAGGAGATTGCAGCAACATCAGGCTGGCTGCCAGAACAATCATGATCCGGGAGACACCGCGGAACGATGCGTTTTGTGCCAGGACACTCATTGGACTTTCTCCCCTTTGTTCCACGTTTCAACTGTCTGCGATCCATCCGGGGATGTGATCAGAATTTGTCCGTCCGGTTTCTGATCGATAAACCGGCCCTGGATTGCGGTGCCATCAGCGGTGAAATAGGTGCCCGCCCCATTGGGTTTGCCGCTGGCAAAGAGGCCTGTGTACGTCCCTCCGTCGTTGTCTTCATATCGGCCGACGCCATCCGCGAGACCCTTGCTGAATTCACCGGCATAGAACTCACCATTGGCGTGAAGCAGAAGGCCATCGCCATCAAAGGCACCTGCGATGAGCTGACCCAGATAGGTTTCGCCATCTGCGCCTTTCAGGTAGCCAAATCCGGCGGGCAACCCGTCTATGAAGGTGCCTTCATAGAAGTTGCCCTCTGCATCCGTCACCGTGCCGAACCCGTCCTTGGACCCGCCTAGAAACGTTCCGGAAAACTGCTCGCCCTTTGCTGTCGCGATAGCGCCGGGGCCAGCAGGCTCGCCATCAACGAAGATTGCTTCCAGCTGGTCGTATCCGTCGCCGGATTCTGCCTTGACAACTAGCAGACCCGGCCCGTTGAGTTTGCCGCCCCGCATGCCGCCGCGATACGTGGCAAGAAGATCGCCACCCTCGATCCAGACGAGCGATCCGATACCGGACGCCTTGTCGTCTTCACACGGGCCGGACCATGTCGCGATCACCGTGTCGACCGGTGTATCCGACCAGATCTTGCAGCCTGTCACACCGGCTTCCGCCCAGTAATCAGCCGCCGTTACGGGGCTGCCCAGAAGACAGACAGACCCGAGCGTTACAGCCCAAATCGAGTGTTTCATGTCTTGTCACCTTTCTGCTGGCTCTAGATCAAAGTATCAAGTTTCTCGAATGTCGGAGGCTCTCTCAAAAGTCCTGCTAGCTTTTTGAGGTCACCACGTTCGGCGACGACTTGAGGTCGAACAATGGCAGCAACTCAGAGCCAAGTTCGGGTTGAACTTAATGGCCATAGCCAAGCTGTGTTGGCAGCAGGGCTATGGCAATGCAAACAGGCCGTTTGTTTTATGAAACGGCCTGTTTGGCGCCAACCTTCTCACTTTTTCCGCTTGGCATTCTTCGCGATTTGTTCAAATGGATTGTAGCCTTCCGGAACGGCCACAATTCCATTTTCCTTCTCGTAGCTTGCATACGCTTCCGCCAGTTCGGCGGCCACTTGTGGGTTGTCTTTCGACAGATCGTAAAGCTCTGACGGGTCAGTCTCGATATCGTAGAGCTCCCACATTCCGGTTCCCTTCGGTGGTGGGTTTTTTACGAGCTTGTACTTGCCTCTGAAAATCGCGCTGCTTCCAGCCAACTCGTAACCAATGGCCTCGTTCTCAGCGTGAATTTGGTTAGACTTTCCGGTCAGGACGCTCCACATGCTTACGCCGGTCGGAGGATGAATGTCTCCGTTTTCCTCTGTGCTCTCGATCCCGGCAACTTCCAGAAGGGTCGGCACAATATCCTTCACAAATCCGAAGGTGTGCGATGTATTTCCGGGAGCTATTTTGTTCGGATAATGAGCGATAAAGGGGACCCGGAGTGCGCCCTCTGTCGAAAACAGCTTGTAATAACTATTAGGTGTATTCGATGCAGCGGCCCAACCGGGGCCATAGTCAGCGTAAGAGCCTTTTGTTCCCATTTTGGAATAGTCGCCGTCATAATCTTCGAGATACGTCAGGTCATAGTGCTCTTCGTACCATTTGCGATTTGCCGGGGATGCAATTGGGAACTGGTTCGGATCCGCGCCATTGTCTGACAAGAAAATGACGAGAGTATTGTCTGTTTCGCCGATACTTTCCACGTAGTCGAGAACCTTGCCGATGTTGACATCCATGTTGTCAGCCATGCCGGCATAGGTTTGCATACGGCGTGCGTTGAACTTTTTTTCTTCTTCGCTCAAAGCATCCCAGTCTGGGTAGACCCAAGGGCCATACGTGGTCTTGTCCAGCTTTGAATCGATTTCCAAGTCGGCAGATACAATGCCTAATTCCTTCAGACCTTTGAGACGGCGTTCTCGAAGTTTGACGAAACCATCATCATAGACACCATTGTACTTGTCGCTGAATTCTTGCGGGACTTGGTAAGGATAATGCACCGCCTGGTAAGCGACGTACGCAAAGAAGGGTTTTCCATCTTTCCGGTCTGCATCGATGTAATCGATCACACGGTCCGTATAGAAGTCGGTTGAGAAGTATCCATCTGTTGGAAGATTGATGGGCTTTCCGTTTTCGTAATAATGAACGGATTCATACATTGGCCCATAAGGCTGTTCGACCCAGTTGTCGGCACCACTTTCCATCAGTGTGAAAGTTTTTTCAAATCCTTGAGCGCTCGGAAGCTTGTCTTTCTTTTTGCCAAGGTGCCACTTCCCGACCATGTAAGTGTTGTACCCTGCGTCAAGTAGTCTGGACGCGACTGTGACAACACGGTCGTTCAGGTACCCTTCGTAACCCGGTTTTCCGAACTGGTTGTCCGCCTGGATCTCAACCATGTTCCCGAGCCCGGCAAGATGATTGTCCACGCCGGTCATCAGCATGGTCCGTGTTGGTGAACATGCTCCTCCAACATGGAAATTTGTTAAGCGCATCCCTTCTTCTGCCAAACGATCGAGATTCGGGGTCTTGATTTCGCTGCCGAATGAGCCGATGTCGCTGTATCCCATATCATCCGCCAGAAAGACGAGAATATTCGGCTTGGAGTCCTGTGCCATCGCAGGAGCTGACAAGGACAGGCCAAGTCCGGCTGCCAGCATTGTTTTGTGAAACATTTATTCACGCCTTCTTCTAATTTTCTCAATTGCGCATCAGCAACCGTCCAATAAATCGCTGTTTGCTGACTTCGACAATTTAACTAGTCCCAATCTGTGCCTGGGCAATGTCGTATTTGCAAAGTCAATATCTACCCTACCGACCGGAGCCGGTAGGGCGTGTTGATCAACCCGGTGATTTCTCAACGACGTTTTTCAGGTTTTCGATGATTGCATCGACACTGAAGGATCCGGGTTTTTGCCGTGGTGGATATTCAATGAAGGTCTTGATGAAGTCTGTCGCAACAACTGCGGCTCCCTGGGTGGCATACATCCGGCGCACGGCCCAGTCGGCCCAGCCAATTGAATCATGCGGAGCTGATTCAAACGGGTCGGACCGAAGGTTGATCACATCCGGCCAGCCAAGGGGTGTGTAGGGGTTCTTCCAGACATTGAAACCATGGGCTTCCTGTTTGCTGAACATCACCTTGATGTCGCCATGGCGCACAGCTGACAGGCCGCCGGTGTCCGTGAAGTAGTAGAACTCATTGCGCGGACCATCGCCTTCACCGCCCGACTTGAAGTAGTCGAGCATGTTGTAGCCATCCAGATGAACCTTGTAGTCGCGTCCAATGGCTGAATGCCCTTCAAGGAGTTTTTCCTTGATGGTTGGCTCACCAGCTGCAGCCAGAAGTGTCGGCAACATGTCTTGATGCGAGACGATACCGTTTACGACCTTGCCAGCCGGGATGTGACCGGGCCACCGGATCGCTGCAGGAACGCGCACGCCACCTTCCCATGTGGTTGCCTTTTCACTGTAGAACGGCGAGTTGCCGCCATCTGGCCAGGTGAATTTCTCTACGCCATTGTCGGTTGAGTAAATCACGATGGTGTTGTCGGCGATGCCCAGTTCATCCAGATGGTCCAGCAACTGGCCGACGTGGCCATCATGTTCGACCATGCCATCGGCATAGAGGCCAACACCTGTCACGCCCTGACTTTCCTCCTTGAGGCGGGTAAAGACGTGCATACGCGAAGCGGCAAACCATGCGAAGAACGGTTTTTTCTGATCATTCGCCCTGCTGATGAAATCCTTGGTCGAAGACAGAAATTCCTCGTCCACGGTTTCCATCCGCTTTTTGGTCAGCGGCCCGGAATCCTCGATAGCACCATCAACTGTCGACTGGATCACGCCGCGTGGACGGATCTTGTCCGCCAGTTCACCTGTCGGATAATCAGGCAGTTCCGGTTCTTCCTCGATGTTGAGGTGATAGAGGTTGCCGAAAAATTCATCAAACCCGTGGTTGGTCGGCAAGTGCTCGTCGCGATCACCAAGATGGTTCTTGCCGAATTGCCCTGTCATGTAGCCCAGAGGCTTGAGGAGACCGGCAATCGTCGGATCCAGTTCGGAAATACCCTGGGGCGCGCCGGGCATTCCAACCTTTGTCAGACCGGTTCGAGCCGGGCTTTGGCCCATGATGAAGGAAGAACGGCCTGCAGTGCAGCTTTGATCACCGTAGTAGTCGGTAAACCAGATACCTTCATTGGCAATGCGGTCGATGTTCGGCGTCTTGTAGCGCATCATGCCGCGGTTAATGTGGCTCAGGTTCCAGTAGCCGACATCATCGCCCCAGATTACAAGGATATTGGGTTTGTCCTGGGCGATGGCCGACGACAACGTAAACGTTCCCGCGCTCGCCACTGCCATGCCGCATGCGGCAAACAGTTTTATTAGCCGTTTCATATTGAAAGCCTCCGAGTGCTCACTTCTGTACTTCTGAGGAGTTTCAGAAGCTGCAAACCAGATTGAGGTTGGATCAAATGAGAATGTTCGGACGCGCAACGACATGCGTTCGCTGTTCATTCAAGGCGTGTCGATACAGACAATCGAGCACCCACATTTCCCCAACGTTACGCGCGTGAGGATTTCAGGTCTTTATGACACTGGCTAGCTGTACCGAGGTGCTACGTTCTTTTACGTAATTCTCAAAAATAGAAAATGTTTACAGTAGCTTGTCAGAAAATTCTTTGTAAGGTGCCAGATCAAGGAGGTTTTTCGCCTCCAGTTTGCGCATGATGCGGGCCCTGTGCATTTTAACCGTTCGCTCAGCGATATCGAGCGTGTCTGCTATCTGCTTGTTAAGAGCGCCAGTGAGCAGTTCGGTGAGAACATCCCGTTCCCGGACCGTCAAATTCTGCAATCGCTCAAGCAAAAACTTCTGATCTGTTCGCGAACTATTGGGGTTTGACGCCATTGCGTGTTCAATTGCATCAATGAGCTCGGTTTCATCAACCGGCTTCAGCAGAAAGTTGGCGGCTCCCGCCTGCATCGCGCGTACTGACATGGGCACATCTCCGGCCCCGGTCAGAAAAACAATCGGCGGTATGCCTGGACGGCCATTGAGCATAGATTGCAGCGCAAAGCCGTCAATATTCGGCATATGGACGTCCAGCAATAGACATTCTGCCTGGGTGGTTTGATCCGACGCCAGAAAATCCTCGGCAGACGTATAGGCTTGCGCATTGTAACCAGCGACACGAAGCAGGCGCTGCAAGGCGCGGCAGGTTGAGGGTTCATCATCAACGATACAAACGTTGCGCATGGTACTCATTTGGTCCCCACATCAGCCAGCGGCAACAACAGTCTGAACACGGTTCCCCGGTTTTGACGCGTTATGAAATTCATTTTCCCGTCGTGGTTCGCAACAATCCGGCCGGAAATGGACAGACCCATTCCAAGGCCATCCGGCCTTGAGGTGACGCCAGGTTGCAAGACCTTGTCTTTCAGTTTCGGATCTATCCCGGGCCCGTTGTCTATCACGTAGACCGCCAGGAACCGTCCGCGAACCCTTGCCAACACGTCGACCCTTGGCTGATCCGTGCCTGTTTCCGTCTCGGCGTGGGCGGAGTTCAATATCAGATTCAACAGAACCTGCTCGATCTGGACCTTGTTGGCGTGAATTGGCGGCAACGAGCTTGTATCGGGTATAGCCAATGTCACGCCCCGGCCAAGAAGTTCACTTGAAAGAATGCGCTGGACATCATCAACAATGTCCAGGATTGCAATCGGGCGCATGGATCCCTGCTGAGGTGCCAGAAGATTGCGAATACCGGTGATGACTTCGCTGGCCCGTTTGTTGTCAGCGATGATGTCGTCGAGGATTTCCGCCATGTCGTCAGGCGGGTTGGCCTCGGCCTTGAGAATACGTCGTCCGGCCTGCGCATTGCTGAGGATTGCGGCCAGGGGCTGGTTCAGTTCATGGGCGATACCGGCGGTCACTTCAGACAGGGCTGCTGACCGGTCCAGCTTCTCAATGGCACGGCGTGTTTCCAGAAGGTCATTCTCCGTCTGACGGATTTCAGTGACGTCATCGCAGATTGCCACAAAGCCGCTGATTTTATCGTCTTCATTGCGAATGCCCGCCAATGACCAGACAACTTCATGTTGATTGCCATCCGCATCAAGCAGAGGATATTCCGTTCTTGCCCGAGGCCCTGCCTTTCTGGCGGTCTCGATGCGCTCTTTCAGATCATTCCTCAAGGACGGCGGTACGAACTCGGCAATCGACCGACCGATGATTTCTTCTCTTTTTCGCCCGAACAGGGACAGCATGGCCTCGTTGGCAAAGGTGATGGTTCCGTCCACCGACAGGCTGATGACACCAAGCCTGATGTTTTCCAGCAGCACCCGCCAGCGGGCCTCGCTTGCATGAAGGTCAAGATTGAGCCGGGCGGCGGACGCGGCATCGCGCACCAGCTCCATGCCCAAGGCAACGGCAATCGCGATAAAGGCCCATGAAATCATATATGGGGATTTGACGATGCTCAGATCGACCAGAACCGTATGAATTCCAGCCGTAATAATAAAAAACAGCATTGGCCCGCCGATGCGAAGGGCCGCAACGCCGTTGCCTGCACGGACAGCTGAAATAACGGCCCAACCAATAAATATGATGATCAGCAGGGTCGCAATTTCACTCAAGAACCGGAACGGGTTCGCTGTTCCTACCGGAACCGAAAAGGATTCGCCCCAGAATGCAACCCGATGATCGAGATGCTCAATCGAACTGAACGTCAGATTTCCCGGCAGTGCGAAATTGATGGCAAGGCACAGCGTCCAGATGCCGGTGATAACCCAGGCCAGCCAGCGCGGACCTGCCCCAAGCCGTAACCGTGTGAACCAGACCATCGGGATCAGCAGGAAGAAAACCAGAAGGTTGCTTGCCAGCAGCGGGAGCTGGAAGTCCTCAATCTTCCGGGCGCCCATAATCGCCAGCTCGCAAATCGCGGCGCCGCTGGCCGCAAGGGCCATGATCGCTGCCAACAGCGACACGCGGTCACTGCTCTTGACCCACCACAAAGCCAGCTGTGCAGCGAAAATGGATATGCCAATCGCAGCAACTGTTGACCATGCAATCGTGATAAAACTCATACAGCACCTATACCCCAGCTCCGGTTATAGGTAACAGCTTCGTTCTGACTTTGTCATATGGGATTTCGGAAGGGCACTTTTGTGCAGAGCGCCTGATCAGGGAATGGCCTTGTTCGAAATGAAACGTTTGGACATAGGATGCGCAAAGCAGACATTCATGTGCCTAGGCAGTCCATGTGCCAGAAGAAATAATAGGCCCTCGTCCCAAGCCCTAATCAGCAAAAGGCTGACAAGGGCTTGGGATCAGGTTTATGTCGGTTTAGGCGAACAGATCACTCCGAATTTCCTGTTCGGTCAATTGCTGATCGAGCATCACGAAATCGGTGATTGTTCCATCGAAATTGTTGCCGATCCAGCCGATCTCTCCCTCCTGGCTGCCCCAGCCATTGCCTCCGAGAATGAGATATTCCTCGTTCCCGGTTAGGCCGGTGATAAAGTCCTCGTCGGAAGCGACTTCTTCCCCATCAAGGAAGACGAAGACACCATCATCTCCGAAGGTCATGGCAAAGTCGTAGTCAACTTCGGCCACGATGCCGACATCCTTGTAAAGCCAGCTTTCCCCATTTTCACTTTGGACCCGTACCTTCAAATAGCCGTAGTCGGTGATGAAAGCCGAGACATGCCCGCCGCTGCCATATCCGGATGCATCCTTGGAGAAAAGCGCATCCCAGGACGTTATGGTGTCAGCACGGAAGGAGAAGGAGATTGTTCCCTCATTGGTCTCCATGCCGTCCTGATGCTCGATCGCAATATGGCTACCGTTTGCGTTGTCGAACTCCAGAGCGCCTGCAATACCGAAAAGGGTATTCACACCGTCTGACGATGTCTGGCCTTCCAGTGTCGGCAGATCGATATGTGGAGTAAAGTTGCCTCTGTCTTCAGCGATCTGGATTGGTTTGAGGGCCTCATCGAGGTCTGCTGATGACTTTACGATGCCGTATGCGGGTTTTGAGGTTGTGGAGATATCGGAGAGTTTGACGAGGTCGCCGTAGACGGTGATGGTTCCCAGCTCATCCTGGTTGTGGGCGCCGCCGCCTCTGCCCTGATCGGAGTAGAGCTGGATGACGGTGTGGTCCATAACGCCGTCGTCATTGGAGTCTGCGTAGGAGATGGACTTGATCTTTGTGGTGTGTCCCTCGATGACGATGCGGTCTCCGTCGGCTCTGGTGAAGTCGGTGATGACGTCATTGCCGATGGTGTCGACCCAGTGGTCGTGGAGCTTGTCGTTCTCGCCGGCGACACCGTGCCAGCGGATGGTGCCGTCATCTTGTGTGTGCTTCTCGACGTAGCGCTGCTTGGCGTTGATGAGGGTCTGGAAGTAGAAGGTGTCTGCTCCCGATCCGCCGGTCATGACATCGTCTGCGGGGATGGGCTGGTCGGGATAGAGCTTGCCGTCGGTGAGCTCGTTCTCAGGATCGCCTTCATCGCGGTCGGGGTCATAGGCGATCTCGCCTTCCCGCCCGTCGGAGCGGGAGATGAGGAGATCGTCGCCAGCACCGCCGTCGAGGAGGTCCTCGCCGTGACCGCCGTCGAGAACATCGTTGCCGTTGCCGCCGATGAGGTCGTCGTTGCCATAGCCTCCCTGGAGGAGGTCATTGCCTGCACCGCCGTTGATGGTGTCATTGCCGAGGCCACCGTCGATGGCATCTGCGCCATCAGTTCCATCCAGATCATCTGCGCCTGAGGTGCCGGCCTGATAGGCAGCGCCAGTGGTCAGTTCGCCGTCGTGGTTGATGCCATAGGCCATGGCGAGGGCCTTTGCCTCGTCGGAGCCGTGGTGGAGCTGCTGGAAGGCGGGCATGAGATCGCCCTCGGCGATGGCCTCAAGGGCAGCAGTTGCAAAGGCTGGATCGACTTCGCCTGCCAGGGCTGCGACGTCTGTCTTGTCGAGCTGTCCGTCAAAGACCATGACATCGGAGATGGTGCCTTCGAACTCCGAGCCTGCGTTCTGGCTGTCATCGGAGCGGTAGGCGCCCGATGCGCCAACGACGAGGGCGCGGGTGTTGTCTTCCATGCCCTGCTTGAAATCCGGTTCTGCTGCTGCCAGCTGTCCGTTGATCCAGACGGAGAGCCCGTCTTCGCCGAAGGAGACGGCCAGGTGGTAGGTCTGTCCGACCTCGACCTTGAAGTCGGGGACCTTGAGGTACTCGGACTTTGTCTCTGATTGCTGGCGAATGTAGAGGGCGCCGTTGTTGAGGTAGGCGGTCATGTGCCCGCCCGCGTCATAGCCGCGCCCGTCCTTGGAGAACAGGGTGCTGCAGCCCTCTATACTGTCGGCGGCAAAGCTCAGTGCAATCGTGCCGCTTGAAAGCGCCAGATCCTCCGTATGGGCCGCCTGAAGATAATCCCCGCGCTCCCCGGAAAACTCCGCTGAACCTGCGATTGAAAAAACGCTTGAAGGAAATGATGTTTTGTTACCGGATTGCATAGACTTGCCCTCCCTGAGGGAATTAGGTGCTTTATGCTGCCCAGCCCGGTGCGCAAAAACATGGTGCCCAAATGATTAAAATCGGCAATTTGTTGTTATGCAGTAAATGTAAAATCATCAATTTGACGAAAATAAATTTAAAATAAGTCGAAAATGAAATGATACAATGAAAGTAATTGGGCTCAATTATTTCAATTGGTATTTAATTAAATATCTACATATAAAATATAGAAGTAACTTATTGTTTTTAATGATTATTAATTACTGATTCAATATGTTCAATAATATGAAAACAATAAAGTAACTTACGGGAAGATACGAAAATATACAGTGTGATACTATTAGTACTAAAAGAATGGACCTAAATATTTTTGGTTGCCAGTAAGACAGTTTTGGAAATCAATCCATTCAACACGGACGCAACTGCCTGATTCAGGGTGTTTAGGAGACCCGGTTTGAAGATAAGCCAGAAGACCAACACTCATGCGTCGACGAGGCTATTAATGCAGCCTGTGCTGTCGAGTCGGCTTGTGCTCTTATGGCGGACATTGCGATTGCCAAGTTTGAGAACGTTTTGGAAACAGATTCTGCAAAACACACTGCAAAACAGGATAGGCAAAACCATGCTAAGTAGTGGTGACCCCGACGCGATTCGAACGCGTGACCCTCAGATTAGGAATCTGATGCTCTATCCTGCTGAGCTACGGGGCCGCTTCGGGTCGATTAGCATGATTTGAAAGGCTTTGCGAGCCCCCGTTTGCAAGCCCCCGGGTCCGGTTTCCGAAAAGCGGATGTTGACCGCGAAGGGTGACTGATTGCGTCAGATCCGGATATTCCGCGAATTGTCTTGGACTTGCCGCAATCGCGTTCTAGCACCTTTGATGTGCAATATTCAGTCTACAATCATTGCCGAATTGCCACGTGAGGTGCGGTCGAGAATTCATGTTGGCAATCAGCAGTATCGGCAATCGAAGCATAACGGCGCTGATGTGTCTCTTCCTGCTTGGCTTGTCTGTAATAGAGACTTCAGCGTCCGAAGAACCTGATGCGCTTGATCTTTGTGTTCCGGATCAGGCCGAGTGGGTTGCGGTTCAGGGACCTGATGCGGATGGCCTTTTCCAGTCCGTTCAGGGCGAAATCTTCTTTCCGACCGACTTGAGCGGGTGGTTCGGGTCGATGCAGGAGGTGTCAGATTCCTACCTTGTCGCTGAAAACCTCGAGGCGGCACCAGTGGGACCGGCAAACAGGTGGGGCATTCGCCCTGCGTGGGTTCGATTGGGCGTCAATGATGACCATTCCCTGTTGCAAGCCAGAGTTTTGGAGGACGGTTACTCTGTCTTTTCCCCGGCGAAAGCTGAGGGTCAGTGCGCAGACGTCCTCCGCGCGGCAGAGCGTATTGCCCGGCGTGCAGAACGCAAAATCTGGGAAGCTGGAAGAGCGGATCTGGTTTATGCCTCAAGCGCTCTGAAAGCCCTTGAAGAGGCGGCAGGGCGTCATGTAATTGTGAGAGGGCGGATTGTTTCTCTTGGAAAAACCCGCAGTACCCTCTATCTCAATTTTGGAAACTATTGGAAAAATGATTTCACCGTGACGGTGAAAACCGCTGGTGTAGAGGCGTTGGAGACATCTTTGGCCTCGGCTGGATGGCATCTTGATGATCTGGTCGGGCAGGCGGTCGAAATCCGTGGTGTGATCCAGATCTGGGACGGACCGCATATCGAACTGCTTAATCCGGAGCAGCTGGTTGTTTTAGAAAACAAAAGGGCAGGTCGTGAGGGCCAGAACCGAAAGTAAAATCAGGTCGGCAAACCGCTTTTTGCTTTGGGGCAGCGTAGGGCTGCTGCGTGTTCGCGCGCACTTGCGTATGGGCGCGGTTGCAGGGACAGCCCTGTTTCTTGCGTCCTGCCAGCTTCTAGGAGATGGCACCAGCGTCGGGACTGTTGCTCCGGGAACCCTGCGGCCAGGGCTTGCCGCTGATATCGGCGCGCGGGAACATCCGCGAGTCGTGGCAACATATGGTGGTGTCTATAAGGATGAGGGCGCTGAACGCGCTGTTGCCAGCGTTGTCGGCCGCCTTGTCGCCGCCTCTGATGACCCGTCTCAAAGCTACAAGATCACGATCCTGAATTCACCGGCCATCAACGCGTTCGCTCTGCCCGGCGGGTACCTTTATATCACGCGCGGACTGCTGGCCCTGGCCAATGATACGTCGGAAGTTGCCGCCGTTATCGCTCATGAAATGGCCCATGTGACCGCAAGCCATGCTATCAAGAGGCAACAGCGCGCCGAGGCACGCCAACTGGCTGACCAGATATTGAATGATGTGGTTCAGGATACGGAAGCTGCACGCAAGGCCATCATTTCCTCGCAGTTGTCCTTTGCCCGGTTCAGTCAAGTCCAGGAACTGCAGGCTGATGCAATTGGCGTGAAAACATTGTCCAAGGCAGGATTTGACCCCTATGCCGCCTCCCGGTTCCTGAAGTCGATGGCAGCCTATGCCCGCTACCAGACTGCAGGCAAAGAGGGCAGCTCCGCGCCTGATTTCCTGTCTTCACACCCCTCGACACCGGAACGCTTGCAGATAGCTGTTCGATCTGCTCGGAAGATCGGGGCGCCCGGTATCGGGGAGCGGGACCGTGACCGGTATCTCCAACAGATCAACGGGATGCTGTTTGGAGATGATCCGCTGGAAGGTTTTGTCCGCGGAAAGTCTTTCCTGCACAAGGCTTTGGGGATCGGCTTCACGGTTCCTACCGGATACATTCTGGAGAATTCTCAGGAAGCTGTTCTGGCAAGCAGCAGCAACGGCACGGCCATCCGGTTTGACGGTGCCGATGTTAGCGGGCACTCCAGCCTTGCAGAATACATGAGATCCGGCTGGATTAACGGATTGCTGCCCGAGAGCGTTCGCGAAACGACGATCAATGGATTGCCCGGCGTGACCGGGGCCGCAATAACACAGGGGTGGTCGTTCCGGATCGCGGTCTTGCGGATCGGCAAGACCGGGTACCGGTTTATCTTTGCAAGCCGATCGCCGAACGATGCGTTCGACAAGGATTTCCGCCAGACAATTGAGAGTTTCCGGCATCTGACACCGACAGAGCGGGCGCGGTTGCGATCGCTGAGGCTGAAAGTCGTCAAATCGAAAGCCGGAGACACGCCGCGAAAACTGGCGATTGGCATGAACGGTGTCGAACCATCGCGCCGTCTCGAATTCTTTTCGATCCTCAATGATCTGAGCCCGAACAAGGCCATCCCGGTCGGGACGTCGGTCAAGTTGGTGGTCGATTAACGTCTGATGTGCGCACGTGAAAGTGTTTGCGGACAGAATGGCTCTGGTGGTGTTGCGATAGACCTAAGACCGATTGATTGGCAGGAGACGAATGCAGCCCGATGACCATCACCGGACTACAAGTGTGCTGTGCTGGGTCCAGGTCTCACCTGACATGAAATCGATCTAAATCGAGATCGAATAGGCGGATTGATCCGGCTGGTTCGCGAGAAGGGCTGATTTCAGCTTTTCCAGGGCACGGCTTTCAATCTGCCGAACACGCTCCTTGGAAATGCCGAGTTTGACACCCAGGGACTCGAGCGTCGCGCCATCTTCGGACAGTCGGCGCTCCCGGATAATCTTGAGTTCCCGCTCGCTCAGCACTCCAAGCGCCGAAGACAGCCAGCTACTGCGTCGCTCTGCATCAATGCTTTCGGATACGATTTGATCCGGTTGCGGAGCATCGGACACAAGAAAGTCCTGGCGATCCGCACTGGCGCCTTCTGTATCGGTAATCGGAGCGTTCAAAGACGTGTCTGGTCCGGACAAGCGAGCATTCATGACGGCCACATCGGATTGTTTGACGCCAATGGCGTCGGCGATCTTCTGGTGAAGTTCGCTATCCGTCAGTGGGGTTTGATTGCCGGAGAGTTTCGCGCGTAGTCGCCGAAGGTTGAAAAACAACGCTTTTTGCGAAGACGATGTGCCGCCGCGAACAATCGACCAGTTCCGGAGGATGTAATCCTGGATCGATGCACGGATCCACCAAGTGGCATAGGTCGAAAACCGAACTTCCCTTTCCGGCTCGAAACGAGCGGCGGCTTCCAGCAGCCCGACATGTCCTTCCTGAATGAGATCTCCAAGATTAAGTCCGAAATTGCGGAATCTTGAGGCGACCGCGATTACTAGGCGCATATGTGAGAGAGAGAGCTTTTCAAGCGCCTTTTCGTCTCGATGGTCTCGCCATTGGTAAGCAAGTTCGAGTTCTTCTTCCCGCGTGAGATACGGCGCTTTCATCGCCGTTCTTACCAACTGCCGTTTTTCGCTCATAAAGGTGGACATGTGTGACGCTCCGATGAGTTATCGGGTTAATTACGTACAGGCCCTGAGAATAGATCACTTGTATGCGACGCAAATGCACGTCTTACACACTTATGCGTGAAGACGTGGGAAAGACTTGGCTCAAAAAGAAAGGGTCCGGACATGTCCGGACCCTTTGCATTTCGTTCGAAAAGTTGAAACTGCGTTACGCGGCTTCTTCCGTGCCATCCGCATCATCACCGCTTTCGCCAGCGGCTTCCGCAGCAGCAGCTGCTGCTGCCTTGATACGGCTAGGAGACTTTGCCAGGTTGCTTTCGATCTCCTTGATCGCTTCCGTTTCGGAGCACTTGTTTACTGCCGCGATTTCACGGGCCATGCGGTCAAGAGCTGCTTCATAAAGCTGACGCTCGGAGTAAGACTGCTCCGGCTGGCTTTCGGAACGGAACAGATCCCGGACAACTTCCGAAATCGAGTTCAGATCACCTGAGTTGATTTTCGCTTCGTATTCCTGCGCGCGACGGCTCCACATTGTGCGCTTGACCCGTGGGCGACCGCGTACGGTGTCCAGAGCCTTTTTCACAGCGGTAGGATCGCCGAGTTTACGCATGCCGACAGACACGATTTTCGCGACTGGAACGCGTAGGGTCATCTTGTCCTGTTCAAAAACAATAACGAGCAACTCCAAAGAGTGGCCTGCAACTGTCTGCTCTTCAATGGCGGTAATCTGACCGACGCCATGCGACGGATAAACAATGAATTCGCCTGTTTTGAAACCCTGACGCTGCGCGGTCTTCTTGGTGTTCGTTGCCATGCTTGTATTTTCTCCTGCGCAGTTAGCGGTCATGTATGACCTTTGTCGGATCGATGTCCGATCCTCTGTTCTATTGCGACACGCAGACACTCCTGCGATCCAAAAGTGGAACGCCTGTTGATATGCGGCGTGTCGGGCTGGTCAGTCGTTGAATTCCACTCTAAAACCTTGTTTCAGTCGTATCAGCTGACGGGATCTTTGTCGGTCCGGTGGGTTGGAACACAGGACGCGTAAGGACGACTCCGGTTTCGTGGTTGGTTTCGTGGTTGGCGACTAGTACTCAAACATAACATACTTTTGTGGAAAATTAAAGTGTTGTGCTTTTCCGGTGCTATAACACAACAAAACACCTGCATGAATTCTGATCACGCAGGTGTTTGAATCTCGGTATCAATTTCCCGATTAACGCGATTAATTGACTGACATCTGTCGCGTTGGCCCGGAATACGTATGCCGTTTATGCAGGAGCCTTCGGCGAAAAGAATTCCGCAAGTTTGTTTTCCTTGCCATCGAATTCCTCTGCTTCGGGAAGCTGGTCTTTCTTCTCGGTAATGTTCGGCCACTTTTCCGAATATTCGGCGTTCAGCTCGATCCATTTCTCAAGGCCAGGCTCGGTGTCCGGCAAAATTGCTTCTGCGGGGCATTCGGGTTCGCACACGCCGCAATCGATGCACTCATCCGGATTGATGACGAGCATGTTTTCGCCTTCGTAGAAACAGTCTACAGGGCAAACTTCAACACAGTCGGTGTATTTGCATTTGATGCAATTGTCTGTGACGACGTAGGTCATCGCAATCCTCGCTGGCAGCCATATAGGGCCTTACATTCCTTACCCGTTTGCTGCGTCCGGCTATCAGTGGCGCAAAGCATCGTAATGCCAATGCACTCTCATTAATCTCAAGAGGGTTGGGTATCGCATGTGCCAGATCGGCGCAAGCGCCCAAGTCGCCGCATATTGGCGGTTCATTAGAAAGTTATTCTGTTTTTACCACCGCAGGCGGATTCTGGTGTATCGCGCAGGAACGGTTGGCAGCCAAGGAATTTGCGGGAATATCAGGGATCTGCCGGTAATCGGGGGTAATTTGCCGTTTAAGTGCCGATCAAGGTTAAGTCTGAGAAATGCAGCGCGCAATTTCGGATGGCATGAACTGGACCGAAAATCAGTCTGATCGTTGACGCCATCTAGAATTGCTTTGGCTGACATATTCGTTGTTCGTCGCATAATCAGAAAGCCAGCTTGAATCCAAGCTGAAGGCCGTAGCTTTCATAATCCTGGACCCCGATGCCGTCATAATGTGTTTCCAGCACGAAATCGCCGCCGTTCGGCATGATGTAGTTCGCTCCCATCTTAATCTTGGCGCGGCTACCTTCAAATTCCGGTACAACCAGCGCGGTATTGCCCGAGCCATTGGTTGATGATCCAATCAATGAAACACCTCCCATCAGTTCCAAAGTCGCGCTATCCATCGGCAAATTGACCTGGTGGCGGAAATCAAGACCGAGTTCGCCCTGAAGCAAATCGATCCCCTGTTCCGGAATGAAATTACCGAGGTCATCGACATATTGGTCCTGATCGTCGCTCGTGTAAGACAGTTTCAGCGACGGCACAACAATCGTTCTTTCAACGCCTACTTCACCCGAGACCTTTAGCTGTGCAAGGATCCGTTGCGTGTCAAAACTGTCTGTATAGGTGCCCAGTGGAGAGATGTCGTTTGACGTTTGCCCATATAAAAAACGCCCTTCAAAGAACAAGGGCTGTTCGGGTAAACGTGCCACGGCATAGGGGCCGGCAAGCCATCCATAACCATTGATCTGCGCTTTCTCATCCGTCTGGCTCAGATAATCAAACTCGACCATCCCACCAATGAGAAATGTTGGAGAAATCTTAAAGTGGTGACCAATTGCGCCAAAAAGGTAATGCGATCTTGCAGTGTTTTCCCGGCTCCAGGAGCCGTTGAACCTCATCCAGACACCATTCTCGGCGCCAGGTTGGCTTGCGAAGTCGAATTCACCATTGAGGCTCGTCATTACGAAGTCGAAGGAGCCCCCGGCTCCGCCCGACAGAAATCCGGTGAGATCCGGCTGACTGGAAATCAGCTGGGTCGCCCGCGTATGCATGAACTGAGCAATGACTTTCTGGGTTTTCTCAACGATTGCATTGGTTATGGAGAGGGTGTTCGACGCAGTATTGGTATTTCCCGAAGGATCTGTTGCGGCCCCGGCCGGAATAGAAATCTCCAAGTCACCGCGACCCGTTGCGGCAACCGTTGCGACATAATTCGCCTTGCTTCCTTGCAGTTGCGTGACCGTGCCGTTGGCAACAGTGAAGTCGCTGGTTTCAAACCCGGTGACATTCTCGGAAAAAGTGACGGAAATGCTGACCGTTTCAGGACCGGTCACACTTGTCGCGGACGTCGAAATACTGACCGATGGCGCGGTGACGTCAGCTTCAAATGCCACTTTATTTGAAGCTGCCCAATTTACTAGCCCTTGACTGTCTGTAAAAGCCCCCTTTGGGACTATTACACCGACCGACCCATCCGCCACCGGGGTCAGAACAATGGTGTAACTGCTGCCGCTGCCGGACACTGTTGCTGTGGCGTTTGTCAATGTCAGGCTGGCCGCGGTGAAGTCAGTGCTGTTTTCAGACAACGTGGCGATCACGGTATAGTTTCCGCTGCCGTCTGGCCCGCTGAGGCTGCCAAGCGTTACCGTTGGTGCCGCATTGAGCAGGGTTTGGCTGACCGTAACGGTCGTTGCTGCTGCCCCGCTAATTTCGGCGCGGTAGGAGTAGCGATCACCGTCGCTGGTACGTGTCGCTTCAAATGTAACTCCGATATAAGTTTCGGCACCATAGCCTCCTGCAGCGCCTTGCTGAACAAGGTTAGTGACATCTGCAAGACTGCAGTTCGTTTCCAGATTCGTAGTCGTTATCGCCGAAAAAGTGGTGCTTACAGTTCCATTGAAAAAGCTTGCCCCCCCTGCCGCTTGGGTTTGCGTGGCACCAGTAGCCAATGGTCTGACACGTGCTGATGCCAACCCCCCTCCAGTATCATGGACGAAGGCAATCAAACCGCATCCGGCACTAAGGCTCAAACTCTGCTGGATCCGAGTTGGCGCATCAAAGGCCGCTGCGGGGGATGTATGGGCAAGCAGGGTAGTGCAGATAAGGGCAATGTACCCAAGACAGACACCGCGTTGGTGCATACTCATTTTGGTCAAGTTCCTTGCAACATTCGAAATGCAGCGCCCAACGAAGGGTGCCACATGATTCGACCTTGTTGCTCGGACTCCCGCACGCCTAACGTCGTGTAGAGCATTTTGGTGGCGCAGGTCCTGACACCACAGATCTTCAAGCTGGTCATTTTTAACAATGAGTCTTAGGCCATTGTCAATGAAATAAATATCGATCTGATTGTTGAAGCTATTTAAAATTGCTTCTTAGATTCAACTGTTTCGTCATTTTAAGCTCGGACCCGGGAAGGCGGGTGAGCCTGCGAGTTCTCAGAGGAAATAGCAGCTGCAGAAATTTAGCAGGGCGAGGTATTAAGTAGCCGGTATAACGGCTCTGGATCGGAACTGGTCCAGATAAGCGTTTCAATCAGATGCCTAGTGAAATTGCGCGAAATGCCATCTGAACTTGCGCGCAACAACTGGTTCAATCCTTACTGACGAACCAATGTATTTTTCGCCGGTCGCGTTTGGTCGGCCGGCCGGCACCAGCTTCGCGTTGTCCGGGTGGCGGTGGTGGCGCGTCTTTCTTGGGAGGTGGTGGAGGCGACATATCCTCGTACAGCAGGCGAGCCTCTTCGTAAGGGCCGCGTTTTTTGCCCAATGCTACAATCTTCAAGATGAGAATCTTGCGTTCAAGGGCAATTGTCAGGACGTCGCCGACTTTTACGGTCTTGCTGGCGGAGGCAATCTTGTCCTTGTTCACCCGGACGTGTCCGCCGATTGCCAGTTTCTGGGCAAGAGACCGGGATTTGGTGACCCTGGCGTACCAGAGCCACTTGTCGATGCGCAAACTGCCGGAGGCAGCTTGTGTGTCCTGCGCCGCGATTACTTCTTGTCCTTGGTGTCCATGCCCTCTTTCAGGGCCAGCAGCGCTGCAAATGGTGAATTTGGATCGATAGGCTTGTCTTTCGGAGCTCTGTCGCGGCGATTGCCACCATCAAAGCTCTTTTGTCCGCCGCGACCCTTGTTGGGAGCGCCTTTACCACCTCTGCCATGACGTTTTTCGCCCGGAGCGCCTTGAGCGCCCTTCGGACCTTGTCCCTGGCCTTTGCGGTTGTCCGGTCGGCGATTGTCCTGACGACCACGGGGGCGTCGATCGTGACGACCCGGGCGCCAGATTTCGATCGTAACCGTTTCCATTTCAACGTCCGCAGTTGCCTCAGCATTGTCCGGCGTGTCGGAAGCGGCCTCAGCAGAAGCTTCTGCCTCGGACTTGGTGTCCGCAACGGGCTCGGCATCGGCAGTCTCGACCGGAGCCGCAGCAGATGGTGCTGCCTCTTCGGTCTTCGCTTCAACGTCCGCAGGTTTTTCGTCGTCTGATGCCGTTGTCTGCGTATCTTCCGGTTTCGCAGTTTTTTCAGAAGCTTGAGCTTCATCAGTCGTTGCCGGTTTTGGTGTCGCCGGACGCTGGACTTCCTTGCTTTCGAAACGGTAGCCAAGAGATTTCAGAACAGCCGAGAAATCTTCACCAGCACAGCCGAGGAGGGACGTCATTGCGACAGTGACGGTGAATCCACCGCCTGTTTCAATCGCGCCATCAGGAGGCGCAACTTCAGAATTGAGTGGCTTCCAGGCAATCAGCGGGCGGATGAGATCTGCGAGACGCTCAAGAATGTCGACACGAACCGCACGCGGACCGCAGACACGGAAGCCGACAACCTTGTAGAGAGCCTTTTCGACACTTTCATCAACCGGGATGGATGTGCGGCCGGAAGCTGACAGCTGTGGCAACTCTTCCATGCCTTTCATGTCCAGCTCGCCATTCTTCAAGGCCCAAAGTTGGGCAAGCAGAAGACTTGGAGCAGGTTTCAGAAGAGCGGGAACGAAAATCGTATAGGCGCCGAAGCGAATGCCGTGTTTGCGCAGTGACGCGCGCATGTCCTGATCAAGCTGGCGAATTTCATCGGAGGCGTCCTGGCGTTCCAGAATGCCGAGGCCTTCAACGATCCGGAAGGCAACACCGCGTGCAAGACCTTCAAGGCCTTCGCCAGACTTCAGATCCACCAGGGGCTTCAGAAGCGTTTCAATCTGGGCCTTGACCCACAAATCGATCCGGCTTTGAACCGTATCGCGGGTCGGACCAGTCAATTGTTCATCGGCGAGAAGCAGCGCTGTCGGCGCGAGAACATCTTCACTGGCGGCCAGTTTGGCAACCGGCTCTCCGCGCCAGCGGATCATGCCGTCGGACGTCAGGACGAAGTCGGCGTTTTCCGACTTGCCGAGCTTTTCAGCACGTGACTCGATTTCCGTGGCCAGGGCCTTCTGGGCTGCAGCACGAACCGTCTTTCCGTCCGGTCCTTCTGCCGCCGCATCAGGGGCAAACCGGAAGCCAAGCAGATTTCCGATGTGCTGACCTTCAACGAGCACATCGCCGCCCGATGTAATTTCCGCTTCCAGCATTGCGTTCTCTCTCAAACGTCGCATCAATACACTAGTTCGCCGATCTACAAAACGTTGCGTTAAACGCTCGTGAAGGGCATCAGATAATTTGTCTTCTATGCCGCGTGTCACCCCTTGCCAATGGGCTGGATCAACCAGCCAATCGGGGCGATTTGCGACATATGTCCACGTCCGGATGTGTGCAATCCGGTTCGCAAGAGTGTCGATATCACCATCTGTGCGGTCTGCGAAGGCCAATTGACGGGTAAACCAGTCATCTTCAATGGCATTATTGCGGATCAGATGGGTGTAAATCGTGTTCAACAGCTCTGCGTGATTGGCCGGAGCAATCTTGCGGTAATCGGGGACTTTACATACATCCCACAACAATTCGACTGCTTTGGCACCCTTTGCCATGTCAGATATTACGGAATCACGCAATAAATGTTCAAAAGCGTTGATGTCGTCACCGGTCGGTGCTCTCGTCAATCCCTGCTCAGTGGGCACAACATCGAGGCTGCGGCGCAGATTGGCAGTCGATGAAAAATCCAGCACACTGTTGCGCCATTGCAGCACTTTCAGGCTGTCAAAGTGATGACTTTCAATCCTTTGGACCAATTCATCGTCCAGCGGATCGACTCGCCCGGTCACTCCGAAGGTACCGTCTTTGGTGTGTCGGCCTGCCCGTCCGGCGATCTGTCCCATCTCGGATGGTGTCAACTGACGGTATTGATAACCGTCATATTTTCGGTTTCCGGCAAAGGCGATGTGGTGGACATCCAGATTGAGGCCCATGCCGATGGCATCGGTTGCGATCAGATGGTCGACGTCGCCATTCTGGAAGAGTTCGACCTGCGCATTCCGGGTTCGCGGGCTGAGTGATCCGAGCACAACGGCGGCACCGCCCCGCTGTCGGCGAATAAGCTCAGCAATTGAATACACTTCATCGGAAGAAAACGCGACGATCGCCGAGCGGGCAGGCAACCGAGAAACTTTCTTGGAACCGGCATATTCCAGCACCGACATGCGCGGGCGGGTAATGACGTTTAGCCCCGGAATGAGCTTCTCTAGCAGCGGTCGCGCGGTTGCAGATCCAAGAAGCAGGGTTTCGGACTGGCCGCGCAAATTAAGGATGCGGTCCGTGAAAACATGCCCGCGGTCCAGGTTCCCGGCCAGCTGAACCTCGTCAATCGCGACAAAATCGGTTTGCAGATCCAGAGGCATTGCCTCGACTGTCGAAACCCAGAACTTCGGGTTCTTGGGAATGATCTTCTCTTCGCCGGTGATCAGCGCAACGCTGTCGACGCCAGCGCGATCAACAATCCGCCCGTAAACTTCGCGGGCAAGCAACCGCAGGGGCAAACCGATCAGACCGGATGGTTGGGCCAGCATTCTTTCAATCGCAAGATGGGTTTTCCCGGTGTTGGTTGGACCGAGAACAGCCGTCACTGTGCGTGAACGTGCGGATGGCGGAAGTGTCAGAAATTGCGGGCGCGACATGGAATTGATGCGATCAGATTTCTTTTGGTTGGGTCAAATCTCAAGGATAGGGATTGCGACCGGATCACCTATATATGGTGCCGAGTGTCTAGCACACGCCAGTCTGGAATGTCGCTTTCTTTTTTCCAATTGTCCCGACGGAACATTTATCAAAAATTCTTGTGGAGAACGACTCTAGAACAAACCGGAACCGAATCGCTGACTCTTTGAGATTCAGGATTTGTTCCCTACGAGATATGGTCTATGAGGCGATTTACACCACGAAATACTGAATCAGCTCAAATATTTGAGTCAAATCGACTTCGGCGAGGCAGTTGCGGCTGAATTGATGTCAATGATTAATTTTAGATTTTCTTTTGCTCACCTGGTGGAGCCGAGCCTGTTAACACATGGACACACAGGGAACGAAACCTGTCCGAATCGGCGACTCAAGTCTGTTTAGTCTTTGTTCTCACTAGATGTAGTAGGGCGCGGTTAAAATTGATCTACATGGGTGCCGGTTGAAATTGACCGAATCTCTATTGAATTGATTACCAATTAACACCTTGTGCTGAAACTGGTCATGGCGAACATCTGATATGTTTTTGGCATCCAGCTGCCCCGAGATGGTCCGATTTGTGTTGCGCTGCAAAAATATTTTCAGATCGACCTGGGTCGCGGCGGTCAGCATTCTTGCTGTTTTTTCCAAGGTTTATCGCCGTCAGGGAAATAATATTCCTCGTTTCGCAAAAGGGACACCCATCCTGCCTCTTTTCAAGTGCCTTCCACCAAAGTAGAAATCGTCCCGAAACTGACCTTTGCTATTGCGAATTATTAGGGGAGAGAGCGTTTGGCGATAACAAAAATTCTCGTCGCAAACCGTTCTGAAATTGCGATCCGTGTGTTTCGGGCTGCCAATGAACTTGGCCTGAAAACAGTTGCGATCTACGCTGAACAGGACAAATTGGCGCTTCATCGGTTCAAGTCTGATGAAGCCTATCAGGTCGGAAAGGGCATGGGCCCGATCGAGGCCTATCTCTCCATTGACGAGATAATTCGTGTTGCCAAACACTCAGGTGCCGATGCGATCCACCCGGGATACGGGCTTTTGTCGGAAAGCCCGGAATTTGTCGATGCCTGTGAAGAGGCAGACATAACCTTCATCGGTCCCAAGTCGGAAACAATGCGCCGTCTCGGAAACAAGATCGCGGCCCGAAATCTGGCAATTGAAGCTGGTGTTCCGGTCATGCCGGCAACCGAGCCACTTCCGGAAGACATTAACGAAATCAAGCGACAGGCTCTTGAGGTCGGATACCCGGTGATGCTGAAAGCATCCTGGGGCGGCGGCGGGCGAGGCATGCGCGTCATTCCGGACGAAGCAACCCTTGAAAAGGAAGTGCTTGCGGCCAAACGCGAAGCCAAGGCAGCGTTCGGCAAGGACGAAATCTATCTTGAGAAACTGGTACAGCGGGCCCGCCACGTTGAAGTCCAGATCCTCGGGGATGGCGAAAATGTCGTTCACCTGTTCGAACGTGATTGCTCCATTCAGCGTCGACATCAGAAAGTCGTTGAGCGCGCACCCGCACCATATCTGGAAGAAGCCAAGCGGCGCGAGCTATGTGAATATGGCCTGAAAATCGGCAGGGCCGTGAATTATCGCGGTGCAGGTACCGTCGAGTTCCTGATGGATGCCGACACAGGCGCCGTCTACTTCATCGAAGTGAATCCGCGCGTTCAGGTCGAGCATACAGTGACAGAAGAAGTCACCGGCATCGATATCGTTCAGGCGCAAATTCACATTGCCGATTGCGAAAAAATCGGAACGCCAAAAAGCGGTGTCCCTGCACAGGCTGATATTCACCTCAATGGTCACGCCCTGCAGTGCCGTATCACGACCGAAGATCCGGACCAGAACTTCATTCCGGATTATGGCCGCATCACCGCCTATCGTGGTGCAACTGGTTTCGGTATTCGCCTCGATGGCGGGACTGCCTATTCCGGCGCGGTGATCACCCGTTTTTACGATCCGCTTCTGGAGAAAGTCACCGCCTGGGCACCGACCGCAGAAGATGCCCGCAGGCGTATGGATCGCGCGCTGCGTGAATTTCGTATTCGCGGCGTTGCGACCAACCTTGTTTTCCTTGAAAATATTATCGATCACGCGGACTTCCGTGCGAACGATTATACGACCCGGTTCATTGATGACACGCCAGCGCTGTTCGAGCAGATCAAACGCCAGGACCGTGCAACCAAGCTTCTGACATATATCGCTGATGTGTCCGTCAATGGTCATCCGGAAACCAAGAACCGCGCAGAACCACCCAAGGATGTTGCTGCACCGTTTGTCCCGGACTTTGGTGACGACAAGCCGAAAGGGACCCGCCAGCTGCTGGATCAGCTTGGCCCGAAAGGTTTCGCTGACTGGATGAAAGCCGAAAAGCGGGCTCTGATCACAGATACGACGATGCGAGACGCGCATCAGTCTCTTCTGGCGACCCGTATGCGCAGCCACGACATTGTCAATGTCGCAGAAGCTTATGCGACTGGTCTGCCGAGCCTGTTTTCGCTCGAATGCTGGGGCGGGGCGACATTTGATGTCTCCATGCGCTTCCTGACGGAAAGCCCCTGGGAGCGCCTGCATCATATCCGCGAGAAAGCCCCGAACATCCTTCTTCAGATGTTGCTGCGTGGCTCCAATGGTGTCGGCTACACCAACTATCCGGACAATGTGGTCAAATACTTCGTGCACCAGGCGGCTGAAAACGGCATCGACCTGTTCCGTGTGTTCGACTGTTTGAACTGGGTCGAAAACATGCGTGTTTCCATGGATGCGGTCCAGGAAACCGGAAAGCTCTGTGAGGGTGTTCTCTGTTACACCGGAGACATGCTGGACAGCGCCCGGCCGAAATATGATCTGAAGTACTATGTCGGGCTTGCCAAGGAGCTTGAGGCCGCCGGTGCGCATATCCTCGGGATCAAGGATATGGCTGGTCTTCTGAAGCCGGAAGCCGCCAAAACACTGATCAAGACATTAAAGCAGGAAACGGATCTGCCGATCCATTTTCATACGCATGATACATCCGGCATTGCAGCGGCAACAATTCTGGCTGCTGTGGAAGCGGGTGCTGATGCGGTCGATGCGGCTATGGACGCACTGTCCGGCCTGACGTCCCAGCCGTGTCTTGGCTCTATCGTTGAAGCCCTGCGCGGCAGCGAGCATGATACCGGTCTTGATGCCAAGACCATCCGGCAGATTTCGTTCTATTGGGAAGCTGTACGCACCCAGTACCGGGCGTTCGAGAGCGATCTGCGGTTTGGTGCTTCGGAAGTTTATCTTCACGAAATGCCGGGCGGCCAGTTCACCAACCTCAAGGAACAGGCACGCTCGCTGGGTCTTGAAACCCGCTGGCACGAAGTGGCTCAGGCCTATGCCGACGTCAACATGATGTTTGGCGATATCGTCAAGGTGACACCGTCTTCCAAGGTGGTCGGCGATATGGCGTTGATGATGGTCAGCCAGGGCTTGAGCGTTCATGATGTTGAAGACCCGAACAAGGACGTCGCTTTCCCGGATAGTGTCGTGAAGATGCTGCATGGTGATCTCGGCCAATCCCCTGGCGGATGGCCAGAAGCGCTGCAGAAAAAGGTTCTGAAGGGGGAGACGCCGATTGTCGTTCGACCCGGTTCCTTGCTGGACGATGCGGATCTGGATGCCGAGCGAAAAACAGCAGCTGCTGCAATAGGCCGGGACGTCAATGATACGGATCTTGCGTCCTATCTGATGTACCCGAAGGTCTTTACCGACTTTGACAAGGCGCAGCAGCAATATGGTCCGACCTCGGTTTTGCCAACGCTGGTCTATTTCTATGGACTTGAAGCAGGCGATGAGATCTTCGTTGATCTTGAACCGGGCAAGACCATGGTGGTTCGCTGTCAGGCCATCGGTGAAACCGATGAAAAGGGCGAGAAGAAAGTCTTCTTTGAACTCAACGGTCAGCCGCGCAGTGTGAAAGTTCCGGACCGTGCTCATGGCGCGACCGGTGCGGCGACCATGCGCAAAGCAGAAGACGGTAATGCTGCTCATGTTGGAGCACCGATGCCGGGCGTCATCTCGACGGTTGCCATCAAGGCGGGTCAGGACGTCAAGGCCGGGGATGTGCTTGTGTCTATTGAAGCGATGAAGATGGAAACGGCTCTTCACGCCGAGCGCGACGGCAAGGTCAGTGAAGTGCTGGTGTCACCTGGCTCGCAAATTGATGCCAAGGACCTCCTGGTCGTGTTCGAAAGCTGATCGAGCGAAAGTGAGCGGATCTCATTCAGATGAGATCTGCTCTCCAAGGAATTGAAAGAGCGATTTTGAAGGCGGTGTCGTTATTCCGCTGCCTTCAACGTGCCGTGATTGACAGGTGTTTGTGCGGTTCCGATCCACATATCCAGGAAACTGTCTAGCCAGGCTCTGACAGCTGCATCATGGACAAATCGGCCGGCAAAGTGATCGCGTCTTTGCTGGGCCCCGGGCAAGTCCATGCGGGGAGCGCCTTTTGTCGTCCATTTCACCATCATCTGATGGGTTAGTTCGGGATGAAACTGGATCCCATAGGCTGCCGGTCCGACCCGGATCGCCTGATTTGGGTAGGTTGGACTTGTGGCCAGAAGTTCTGCGCCAGAGGGCAGGTCAAACCCTTCTCGGTGCCACTGGTAGACCTTGTCCGGCCAGTCCATCAGGTCTTTGCCGGTTTCTGTGGGGCGCAAGGGATAGTAGCCAATCTCAACGAGTTCATCCTTGTGACCGGACACAGTACCGCCTAGGTGTTTGACCATCATTTGAGCGCCAAGACAGATGCCGAGAAACGGCTTTTGCTCTGCCAAAGGCACCTTGATCCAGTCGATTTCCTTGTGAAGGAAGGCCTCCGGATCATTGGCACTCATCGGGCCGCCAAAAATCACTGCACCGACATGGTGATCCATCGTTTCCGGCAAGCTGTCGCCAAAACGGGGCTTGCGAATATCCAGTGTGAAGCCACGTTTGACGAGTTCCTGTCCCACCCTGCCGGGGGAGGAATGTTCCTGGTGTAGTACAATCAGGATCTTGGGACGGGCTTCACTGGAAATAAATGGAAATTGCATCTGGCCAATATGCGCGACACCTGACTAAAAATCGAGTCCTGCAGATGTCACTTTTTCTTTTTATACCGATCGGTAGTGTTGTCGGCTTCCAAAACTCAATTACCGTCTTCTGGAGCGGTTTTGGCAACCTTGTGTCGCAATGTCATACGGTCTCGGCTCGAAACGCCCAGCAATTCGGCGACCCGCCAAATCGTGTTGTCCTCAAATTCGTGAACATGGCCATCGGAATAAACGACTTCCCACATCATCTCGACAATTGCGAGGCGTTCTTCTTCGTCGGTCGTCCGTTTCAGGACTGATGTGAAGCCATAAAGGTCAACGGCCTCTGCGTCGCGCTGTTTGGCTGCCGCGATAAGCTCTTCGGTATCCTGATCGGTGAGGCCGTAGTGACCTTGCAAAATTTGCTTCAGCTTTTCGCTCTCACTGTCTTCGATCACACCATCGATATCTATCAGGTGAAACAATAGCGCCGCTGCTGCCAAACGTTTGTCATCCTCGGCAAATGTCTTCTTGCCGTTGTCTCCGAAAGTAATCTCCCGGACAAAACTCTTAAGAGCGTTCAGCATGCGATACGGTCCTGTTGGTTTCTGAAAAATTCAGATCAGTTATTGCTACACCAATCCCTGTTTAGCATCAAAGAGTTGATATCGGCTTTAAGTCTACAAAATTGGCATTAAATCCGGAAACAACAACTCATGTATTTTTGAATCGTTCTAAACTATTGATTTTTACTGATATTTTAACTTGACTTTCATTCTCAAGATATGTTTTTCCGTTGAGTCTACAGCGCATTCAGGGCTGTGAAATATTCAACTCGGCATTCTGATCAGGCCACGTCGTTGGCCGCAATGTCTGTAAAGGGATGAACCAATGAAATCCTTGAAATTCGGTCTTTTGGCAGCAACCGCCCTTTTTGTTACGCCGGTTATGGCTGCTGCGCCGTCCGATGTTCTGTCGACATACGGTGATATCGCGCAGGCAAAATACTCAGATTCCCTGGCAACGGCACAGATGCTGAAGACCGCGATTGATGCTCTTGCTGCCGAGCCGACCGAAGCCAATCTTGAAGCCGCGCGTAAGGCCTGGATTGAAGCACGTAATCCGTATCAGCAGACAGAAGCCTACCGGTTCGGAAATGCCATCGTCGATGACTGGGAAGGCAAGGTCAATGCATGGCCGCTTGACGAAGGCCTCATTGACTACGTGGACACGTCCTACGGCGATGAGTCCGAGGAAAATGATTTCTACACGGCGAACGTTATTGCCAACCCAACACTAAAGGTTGGTGGCGAGACTGTGGATGCGACTGAAATCACGGCTGATTTGCTGGCCAATACACTTCAGGAAGCAGGCGAAGTTGAAGCCAACGTCGCCACCGGTTACCACGCAATCGAGTTTTTGCTCTGGGGTCAGGACCTGAACGGCACAAATGCAGGCGCGGGTAGCCGCCCGGCAACAGATTTCGACCCTGCAAATTGCACAGGTGGCAATTGTGAGCGGCGCGTTCAGTATCTGAAAGCTGTTACCGACCTTCTGATTACAGATCTGGAAGAAATGGCAGCGGCATGGGCTCCAGGTGGGGCAGCTCGCGAAGATCTCGCAGGCAAAGGCGATGCAGGCGGTCTTGCTACAATTCTGACCGGTATGGGATCTCTGTCCTACGGTGAGTTGGCCGGTGAGCGCATCAAACTCGGCCTCATGTTGCATGACCCGGAAGAAGAGCATGATTGCTTTTCCGACAACACGCATATGTCTCACTTCAATGATGTCGTCGGTATCCGGAACGTCTATTTTGGTGAGTATTCCAGCCCGCTCGGGGACAATGTCTCCGGCGCGTCCCTTGCCGAGATGGTCGCGGAAAAAGACCCTGCGCTTGCAGAAGAAATGAAAACAAAACTCGATGCGACACTAGCGGCATTTGAGGCCATGAAGGCACGGGCCGAAGGCGGCGAAGCTTACGACCAGATGATTGGCGAAGGTAATGAGGAAGGCAATGCAGTCATTCAGGCGGCTGTCGATTCCCTTGTTGCCCAGACAGCTTCCATCGAGCGTGTGGTGAAAGTACTCGAGTTGGACAACATTGCGTTTGAAGGGTCTGACAGCCTCGACAATCCGTCGTCTGTCTTCGAATAAGACGAAAAATGACGGGCGGATTATTCGCCCGTCACTTTCCGCGGGATTGGGGCTTCTGCGGTATTACATTTCAGGATGCGAACTATGGGATTTGCCCCAATAAAAAGCGCCGTATTGGGCGCTTTGGTGTTTTTATCATGCGTTTTGGCCTGGCAGGTGTCTGCCGGGGACATGCTGGCGCATCGTGAAGATTTGTCTGCTGAAGACCGACAAAAAGTCTCCAAGATATTGCCTGACGCCGAGGATTTCTCAAAGCCAGAAGCCTTTGAGAAAATGCAGGGCGGTGCCGGGACATCGGTGAAGCGTGTCAATCGCGACGCCTTTTCGCATTCCAATGCAAACATCACGTTTGAAGAAGAGCAGAATTTCAAAGTTGGCAACGGCCTCTTCAAGAAATTGTGGGCGTCGTCCCCCTCGTCGACACTTGCCTCTGACGGTCTTGGCCCGCTCTACAATGCGCGCTCCTGTCAGGGATGCCATCTGAAGGACGGGCGCGGTCGCCCGCCACGACCCGGCGATGACGCCGTCTCGCTGTTCCTGCGCCTGTCTATTCCGCCGCAGACAGACGCTGATCACGAAGCGCTGGCGTCAAAGAGCCTGTTGAGAATTCCCGAGCCGACATATGGCGGCCAGTTCCAGGCATTCGCAGTTCCGGGCCTTGCCGGGGAAGGCCGCTTTGATATTGAGCATAAAGAGATCGAAGTTGAGCTGAATGGCGGAGAAATCGCCGTTCTGCAAAAGCCAAGCTACAATGTCCGTGATCTTGGATATGGCGAAATGCATCCCGAGACATTGTTTTCGCCGCGTGTTGCACCACCAATGATCGGACTTGGATTGTTGCAGGCGATTCATGAAGGCGATATCGAGCGACTTGCTGATGCAGATGATCTAGATGAAGATGGCATATCCGGCAAGGTGAGCCGGGTTCGCGATCCCGCCAAGGGCAACCTTACGATTGGCCGTTTTGGCTGGAAGGCTTCCAATCCGACTATTCGCGCCCAAACGGCAGGTGCGTTCTCTGGCGATATCGGGATCAGTTCACCCGATCTGCCTGACAATTATGGTGACTGTACAAGAGCACAGGTGGCGTGCCGGAAAATGCCGCATGGAGAGCAGGCGCATCTTGGTGTTTCTGAGGCCCATGATCCCGTGATGGATCTGGTGACATTCTATTCCGAGAACCTAGCTGTACCGGCACGCCGCGATGTTGGCGACCCTGAAGTCTTGCGCGGAAAAGAACTCTTTTATGAAATCGGCTGCACCAGCTGCCATCAATCCAAATTCGTGACCAGTCGGAGCGCGGACAACAAGGCGCATCAGTTCCAGTTGATCTGGCCCTATACGGATCTGCTGTTGCACGATATGGGTGAAGGACTTGCAGACAATCGGCCCGTTGGAGATGCCAACGGTCAGGAATGGCGAACGCCGCCGCTTTGGGGAATTGGGTTGACCGAAACGATCAACAAACACACACGGTTTTTGCATGATGGCAGGGCGAGAAACCTGCTGGAAGCAGTGTTGTGGCATGGCGGTGAAGCACAAACAGCCCGAGACAAGGTCGTTGCACTATCTCCGCAGGATCGTCAGTCTCTCATTCGGTTTCTGGAGTCTTTGTGATGCGTCGTCTTTTCCTGACAATCCTGTGTGTCGGCCTCGCCGCTCCCGCCGGAGCAATGGATTACAAGGCACCCGTTGAGCGCATCATAAGTGACTACATCCGGCCAGCTACCGCGGATTTTTCTGCCGCCTCAAAGAAGTTGCCAGCTGCTGCGACTGATATTTGTCTTGAGCCGGACGGGCAAGCTGTTGCCAGTTTTCAATCTGCCTATTCACAGACGATAGAAGCATTCGCCCGGGTACATTTCCTTCGCTTTGGCCCCCTGCTGGATCAGGACCGTGTCAGCCGACTGGCTTTCATGCCAGATACGCGCGGTATTGCCATGCGCCAAATCCGCAAAGTGTTCGTCGACAAGGATGCGTCCGTGTTGTCGACCGAGAGCCTGGAAAAAAAGAGCGTCGCGGTTCAGGGGCTGACAGCTCTTCAACTGATTGCCTTTGACAAAACAGGTGCCTTGACCCTTGGCCAGGCAAGCGACACGAAAGAGTTCGTCTGCGGGTATGCGCTGGCAATTTCCGAAAATGTGGCGGAAATCGCAGCAGGACTTGATCAGGATTGGACAGATGAGGCTGGTTACAGTGCGCTGCTCTTGTCTGCCGGTCCGGACAATCACCGGTTCAGGTCTGAGCGCGAAGCGCTTGAAACCATCTTTAACGCGCTTTCGACTGGTTTGATCGTGGCGCGCGATCAGAACCTTCTGCCAGTCCTCGGATCATCGGAGAAGAAGGCAAAGCCGAAACGCATTCCATTTTCCAGATCAGGCAATGGCATCCTGTTCCTGTCGAGTGAACTCAAGGGCCTTGAACAAGCCCTGAACCGAATGCAGCTCAAAGCAATGGTGGCTTTCGAGCATGAATGGTTGTTCGACACTGCAGGTTTTGAATTCAAGAACGCGCAGAACATGTTGGCGCAGCTTGAGGCACCCATTCGTCAGACATTTTCCGACAACAACAGCTATTCGAAACTCGCTGTTCTGGCGATTACCCTGCAGTCCCTGCGAAAGCTGGTTTCGCCGGAGATTGCCGGAGCGCTGGGGTTGACCGGGGGCTTTAATGCGCTCGACGGTGATTAAGGGAACAGCCTTTTCACGGCGATGCTTTTTGTCCGCGCTGGGCAGCCTAATGGCCACACCGGTCCTGGCGAATTCTCCTTTGGCCGAGAATCTTTTCGCAAGCAGCCTGTCATCAGATACGCCACTTTTTGCCAGTGCCTACAAGGCTGAAAATGGCAGCTATGGTATCGGAATCCTGGATGATCTTGGACAGTTGCTTGCCCGGATATCTCTTCCCGGTCGCGGCCATGGAGTGGCGATTGCACCGGATAAATCCCGCTTTGTTGCATTTGCCCGAAGGCCCGGGACGTTTGCGATAGTCGTAAGGCCTTTTGTATCCGCCGACCCGGAAGTTATTGCCTCGGAACATGGTCGTCATTTTTATGGGCACGGCTGTTTTTCAGCGGATGGCAAACTGCTCTATGCCGTTGAAAACGACTTTATGGCTGCGCGCGGCATGATCGGGGTCTACGACATGAGCGGGCCGCGAACGCGGCGGATCGGCGAATTCGAGACGCATGGAACGGGGCCGCACGACATTCTTTTGTCTTCGGACGGGAAGATGCTGGTTGTTGCCAATGGAGGGATTGAAACCCACCCAGACAAGGGCCGGGAAAAGCTCAATCTCGACACAATGGTTCCCTCGGTTGTCTATCTGGATTGTGTGTCCGGGGACCTGCTTGCTTCCCACAAACTGGACCGTTCGCTGCATAAGTTGTCTTTGCGCCACATGGCTCTTGATGCTCAGGGGCGTGCTTGGGTTGGCGGGCAGTATCAGGGCGATGGTACGGAGACACCTCCCCTGGTCGCCGTAATGTCTCGCGATGAAGCTCCAGTGTTCACGTCTTTTCCGGAAAATGCTACTGCCGGTCTTCAGAATTATATTGGATCGGTTACCGCAAACGCAGACGGAAGCATTATTGCCACGTCCGCGCCGCGCGGCGGGAAAACGCTCTTCTGGAAGGCTGATGCCGGGGACTATCTTGGATATCAGCCTGTTCCGGACGGTTGCGGTGTTGCGTCGATAGATCAGGCCAGTTTTCTGATTTCCGATGGCAATGGCGGCCTGTCTTATGTATCAAACCCTGAAGATCCAGCAGAAATACTGGCGCGCACGCCGGGTATTTCCTGGGACAATCATATGGTTTCGTTGATTTGATCGCCGATTACGGTCCTTAAAACGCCCTGGAAGCTGGAAATTCCCAGCTTTTGTCAAAATCAACAGGCACGCTTATTCCGGATTGGTCTACATTGGGGCCGATTCGCGTAATGGAGACGCTGTAAATGCAACGGCTTTTGATCGGATTTGGCAGTCTTGTATTTCTGCTTGTGACCGCAATTCTGGTGGTGCCGTTCTTTCTGCCCAAGGACAAAATCAAGGAACAGGTCGTTCAGCAGATCGATAATCGCTTTGGCTGGCGGCTTAGACTGGATGGTCCGATCTCACTGTCTCTGTTTCCCGGTTTTTCACTTGTCGCAGATGATATTGGTCTTTCCGGTGAAGCTGGAGCCGACGGCATCGAATTCGCGAGCGCTGAACGCATGGAGTTTGGCCTCGCATGGTCGGGCCTGATCTCCGGCAACATTCAGGTGACAGAAATCGGGCTGGATGAACCCGATATCTATCTTGAAATCAGTCCCTCCGGTGCAACCAGTTGGGAGCCTCGTCGGAAGTTTGGAGCCGGTGAGCGAGAACAGCCGGTCGACACACCTGTTTCTCCGGCCTCTGAAACTGCTGAGAACGCCGGTTCCGAGGCCAAAAATACCGATACTGCATCACAAGGATTTCTGAACAGCGTCGGTGTTGATCGTCTGCGCATCTCCGGTGGCACTCTGAGTTACAAGGATTCCAAGGCTGGGCAGGATATTTCGATTTCCGGTCTTGATCTTGATCTAAGAGCTCCCGACCTTGCCAGGGAAGTCGAGCTCAATGCCGGATTTGAATTTCAATCCATACCGCTAGAGGTTGCCGGAACGCTTGCCAATCCGCTTGGGCTTGTTGGCGGCGATGAGGTGGCTGTCAGCATGGCCGTCTCGTCCGGTGAAAACACGCTCACAATTGCCGGTGATACCGGCCTGAAGCCATTGAAGGCAGATCTTTCTGTCGATGCGGCAGGCCCATCTTTGAAAGACCTGGCAGCGCTGGTTGGACAGCAGATCGAAGCGGATCCTGGAGCCTTTAAACTGCAAACGAAGATTGCCGGAAATGAAGCTGCGGTCTCGGTTTATGATCTGGATCTTTTGCTTGGCAAATTGTCTTTGGGCGGTGCTGCGGATGCAAACCTGTCGGGATTGGTTCCTGAGGTTTCCGGGCGCCTTTTGCTAAAAGACGGGTCCATTGCAGATCTGCTTTTGCTCGCAGGAAAGGATCTGCCGGCCAGCGGTCAATTGAGCGCGGATCTGGCATTTGCAAGCGTAGGCATGACGGCCGATGAACTGATCGCCGGCCTTGACCTGAATGGTTCGGTGGAAATCACAGATGGCGAAGTCGGTGGACTTGGTCTGGCGTCTGCCGTTGGCGGTGATCCGGAAGCCGACCGCATCACAGATCTGTCCATGAATGTGGACCTAAAGGGACTTGAGAAACCAATTTCGTTAAGCGGTGCGCTGTCCTGGCGAGACGAAGGCTTCACATTGAAGGGACAGGCAGATACCGCAAAACTCCTGGCAGGCAACGAGGCTCCGGTTTCGGTTGCGGTCAAAGGAAACAGGTTCGGTGCCGGATTTGACGGACAAGCTGCCTTGACCGGAGATCTTGACGGCGCTGTCCGTATCGAAACCGCGGATTTGAGAGGGCTGATGGCCTGGATGGGGCAACCTCTTGGCACAGGAGGCGGGCTCAAGACATTCAAGGCATCCGGCATTTTTGGTGCGCAGGGCGATACGATCACGTTCGAAGAAACACGGTTCACTCTTGATGAAACCTCTGGTGAAGCCAATGGACGTGTCGAGCTTGGCGGAAAGCCGAAGATCATGGCCAGTTTGGCGCTTCGCGAACTGGTGTTGGACCCGTATCTCAGTGGATCGTCTGCACCTGCACCTGCACCTGCATCTGCACCGGCCAAGGCTACACCGAGCAATGGCGCAAAACCTGCAAAAGACGGAACGCGTGTTCCCGGTGCCAGCGGGCCGAAGAACAGTGCCTCCAAGTGGAACACTGCACCCCTGGATTTCAAAGGCCTTCAGGCCGTTGATGTTGATTTCAAGCTGACCACCAAGGAAATCCGCTGGGACAAGATCAAGATTGATGAGAGTGCGCTTTCAACCACCATTACCAATGGCGTGCTGACCGCGACGCTTGAAAAACTTGCACTTTACGATGGCACGGGTGCCGGTGCCGTCACGCTCAATGGGTCCGGTGATACACCCGAGGTGACTGCCAAATTCTCGCTTGTCGGGCTGAACGCCTATCCGCTGTTGCGGGATACTTCCGAGTTCGAGTGGATTGAAGGGACGGGCGCCATCAATCTGGATATCAAGGCCCGTGGCGTTAGCGAACAGGCACTGGTGCAAAATCTGAACGGAACAGCGGACTACCGGTTTGAAGATGGGGCTATTCGCGGCATCAACATTCCAAAAATGTTGCGTGGGCTGACAGCGGAAACATTGCTCGGCTGGCAAGACAACAAGTCGGCGAAAACCGACTTCTCGTCCCTGACATCCTCGTTCCAGATCCAGAATGGAATAGCGACTTCCGAGGACCTGAACCTTGTTGGACCGCTTGTCCGCATGAGCGGCAATGGCACAACGGATCTGCCGAACAAAAGCCTGGCTTGGCGTGTTGAACCCAAGATCGTGCCGACACTTGAAGGTCAGGCGCCGACACCGCGCCGAAAAGGCGCTGAAAAGACCATGGCTGGCCTCGGTGTTCCCGTTGTCATTGAAGGGCCTTGGGATGACCCGCGCATCTATCCAGATATTGCCGACATACTGACTAATCCACAGGCAGCCTTCGAGCAGCTGAAGCTTACCGGTGGGGACCTGGTAAAGATCCTGAATGCGCCCAAACTGTCGGCGGATGATTTTCTGGGGGCGGCAAGCGAGGTTCTGGAAACGGCCACTGGCGGGCGGACACAGATCGACGTTCAAAAGGTCATTGACGGCGACGTTGATGACGAGCAGGTCCTCAAAGCTGTCGAGGAAGGTTTTGGCCTTCCACCCGGACTGCTTGGCAATGTGCTGACGGGCGGCAAAAAGAAGAAAAACTAGAACTTCAAGGCTTCGATCATCGCGGACACACTGTCCTCGACAGGGCCAGTGTTTTCGATCCGGACCAGATTAGGGACGTTTTCCGGTTCAAGGCCTGCGCGTTTCAGGCGGCGCTCGATTTCGTCCTTGCTTTCCCTGCCACGGGCTGCCAGCCGTTCGGCCAGAACCTCAACAGGTGCAGTGATCAGCAACACGATTGCGGTTTCGTATTTATCAACTGCCTGCTTCAAAACCTTTCGGGACCCATTTGCGATGATTGTGTCGCCGCGCCTGATTGCCTGATCATAGTGCCGCGGGATCACATAGCCGAGACCGTGCGCTTCCCACGATAGGGCGACGGTCCCGTCAGCGACCAGTTGTTCGAATTCAGCGTGGCTGAGCGTGTCGTGATCTTCGGCATCCGGATCTGCTTCACGCGTAATGGCGCGGCGGGCGAAATCAACATCAGCGCGGTCTTTCAACCGGTCCTTGAGAGCGGACATCAGGGTATCTTTGCCCGCGCCACTTGGTCCGACGACCAGTATCATCCGGCCCGGCCCAAGTTTCTGAGTTGATGTGCTTGCGATGCTCATGGCTTTGATCAGGCGACCCGTCGACCTTCGCGCCAGACACCGCGAACAATCGGGACATTGCCTATCATCTTGACCTGAATGAGGTCCGCGCGCTTGCCCGGTTCCAGCACGCCTCGATCTTTCAGGCCGATGGATTTGGCGGGTGTCGAAGTCACTGTCGCAATGGCTTGCGGCAGGGAGATCGCGTCGGTGTCTTCCGCCAGCTGGAAGGCGGCTTGTAGAAGCGATGCCGGGATGTAGTCTGATGACAGAACATCCAGATATCCAGCTTCTGCCAGTTCCCGCGCCGACACGTTGCCCGAATGCGAGCCGCCGCGAACAACGTTCGGTGCGCCCATCAGAACCGCCATCCCCGCTTCATGGGAGGCTTTGGCAGCTTCCACAGTCGTCGGGAATTCCGCGATCCTGGTGTTCAGGTTGATGGCTTCATCAACATGATCCTGTGTCGCGTCATCATGGCTGGCGATGGCAATGCGATGACCATCGGCATGGGCAGCGATCTTTTTACGATTTTCCGGTGCGTTCTTGTCTGCGCGCGATTTCCGCTCTTCGATGAAAGCGTCCATCTGTTCATCGTTGAAGCCGCGTTTGCCCTGATAATAGATTCGGAACGAATCCAAGGACACAAATTGCCGCTGTCCCGGCGTGTGATCCATCAATGAGATCAGGCGAACCCGCTCATCTTCTTCAAAGACCGAAAATGCCTCCAGAACATCAGGGGCGGACACTTCACAGCGCAAGTGAATGTAGTGGTCAGCTCTCAGCCGATTTTCGTCCTGACCGATCTCGATGGCATCTGCCAGCTTGCGCATGTCGGTGTAGCGCAGATCGGCATCTTCATCCATGCCGACACGCAACGCATCGAAGACCGTGGTGATGCCAGCACAGGCGATCTGGGCGTCATGTGCCTGAACGGCGGCGACCGGGTTCCAGCGCACCTTTGGGCGCGGCGCGTAATGTGTTTCCAGATGATCGGTGTGGAGCTCGATCAGGCCGGGCAGAAGAAAGTCGCCTTCGCAGTCATGCGCCAGGACATCCGAGGGCGTTCCAATGTCGGCGATCAGTCCGGCATCATCAGCGGTCAGGGAGCCATCAATGACATCGTCAGCCAGGACAAGGCGGGCGTTCTTGAAGACTTTGGGATGCGTGCTCATGCGTTCTCCTTGGAGGCCTCGGCCCGAGTAAGAAAATCTTGCGGACTGGCGTTGCCGGTCAACTCGAATATGGTTTGAACCTCAAAGGGAGCACCGCGCTCGGCTTCGACGTAAAGGCCAAAGTGGCGACAGGTCCGTGGGTTGTCAGTGACGGAAGCGAAGTGCTCTTCAGCGGCTTCTTTCAAAATTTTTGCTTCGTCTTCGTTCTCCAACTTGTTGGAAAGCGTCATATGGAAGCGGAATTCATCGAAAATGTACGGGTAACCCCATTTCTCGACGTAGGCATCCTGTTTTGACGTGAGGTTGGCCTTTCGGCGACGTTCCAGATCAGCTTCAGACAACGGAGCGCGGAATGGCTCAAACGCTCTCAGGCAGCCTTCGGCAAATGCGGCCAGGGCCGGTTCTGGTTGATCGGGTGTCAGCGCCAGGAACTTGCCGAGACGATTGACACTCAGGCCGGTCAGCTCAAAGGGAGTAACGTCTGTCGCAAATCTTGAACAGGCGTCGATGAGGTTCGCCTGCGTGGTGCCATCCTTCAGGGAAAAGGGTGCTTTCAGGGTTCCATGAAACCCATAGCGGCGCGGATCGGTTGTCAGATCATGAACGCGCTTTTGGTCGAGGCCGTGCACATCTGGCTGTGCCAAATCACCTCCGGAAAACGGGTTGCGGCCCAACCAGGTATTGCCCAGCTGCATGAGCGGGTCACTGGAATAGGCGGCGAAATAAATGGCGTAGCGCATGGTCAAATCACTGGGTCTGGAAACGGCAAGGGCCGGATGATGGCCTTACCGGGGAGGGATGACTGTTCTGTGACACTCTTCCCATCCCGGCAAGTCTTTTGTGTGTCAGGCAGCAGCTTCAGTGCTGAAACTGGTGACATCAATGATGCGGTCGGCAATTTCCTCACGCACATCCTGGTCATGAAGAATGCCGACCATCGCCACGCCTTTTTTCTTTTTCTCTTCCACCAGCTGGACAACAACCGCGCGGTTGACTGCGTCGAGTGAAGCGGTTGGTTCATCCAGAAGCAGGATCGGATAGTGAGCAATAAAACCACGGGCAATGTTGACCCGCTGCTGCTCGCCGCCGGAGAAGGTTGCCGGGGGTAGTTGCCAAAGGCGTTCAGGCACATTCAGGCGCGTCAAAAGCGTGCGTGCTGTCTCAACGCCTTCTTCTTCGCTGGCGCCTTGAGCGATCAGAGGCTCGGCAACGACATCTTCAGCCGAAACGCGCGGGATCGTGCGCAGGAATTGACTGACATAGCCGATGGTGTCGTCCCTGAGTTTAAGGACTTGCCGTGGTTCAGCACCTGCCACGTTGATGATCTCGTCATTTATGGTGACGAGGATCTGGCCTTGGTCGCAGCGATAGTTGCCGTAGATCATTTTCAGGATCGAGCTTTTGCCTGCTCCTGATGGTCCGCCGAGGACAACGCATTCGCCTGCATTGACCGAGAACTCGACCTGATTGACCACCGGAATGACCGTGCCACCCTGCAGGTGCATGGTGAAGGACTTTCCGACATTGTTGAGGTAAAGACGCACTGACATTTGAAGTGCCCCCTAGACTTGAAGAATGGATGAGACGAGCAGCTGGGTATATGGCTCGCGTGGATCGTCCAGTACCTGATCTGTCAGGCCGCTTTCAATAACCCGGCCATGGCGCATCACCATGATCCGGTGTGACAGCAAGCGTGCCACCGCCAGATCGTGGGTCACGATGACAACGGACAGACCCAGGTCAGCCACAAGACGGCGTAGAAGATCCAAGAGGCGGGCCTGAACCGATACATCCAGTCCGCCGGTCGGCTCGTCCATGAAAACGAGACGCGGCTGAGTGACCAGATTGCGGGCAATTTGCAGTCGTTGGCGCATGCCGCCCGAAAACGAACGCGGATCATCATCGATCCGGTCACTGGCAATCTCGACCCGGCCGAGCCAGTCATCGGCGGTTGAGCGGATGTTGCCATAGTGCCTATCGCCAACGGCCATCAGGCGCTCGCCGACGTTGGCGCCGGCAGAAACATTCATGCGCAAACCGTCCGCAGCGTTCTGGTGGACAAAACCCCAATCGGTCCGCATCAGCAGGCGGCGTTCTGCTTCGCTCAGCTGGTAGAGGTTGCGCATGGAACCGTCACGCATGCGGTATTCGATGGCGCCAGCCGTTGGTGCAAGCCGTGTCGAGAGGCAATTGAGCAAGGTGGTTTTTCCTGATCCACTCTCGCCGACGATGGCTAGAACTTCCCCCGGCCACAGATCAAAGGAGACATCGGTACAGCCGATGCGGTCGCCGTAATAGCGGGTAACATTGTGAACCTGCAGGAGCGGGTCGTTTGCTTGAAAAACACTCATCGGTTGGCCTCCTGCGAAGTGCTGTCCGTTCCACCAATCTGAGCGGCGGCCGGGTCTGCGGCCATGGGTCCGAGGTGACCGTCCGCGCGGCGTTCTTCGCAATAATCGCTGTCGGAGCAGACAAACATGCGTCCACCCTTGTCATCCAGAATGACCTCATCGAGATAGACATTCTCCGCGCCGCACAGACCACACGGCTTGTCGAATTTTTGAACCTCAAACGGATAGTCTTCAAAATCGAGGCTTTTCACCTTGGTGTAGGGCGGAATGGTGTAGATGCGTTTTTCGCGGCCGGCGCCGTAAAGCTGAAGCGCAGCCATCTGGTCTGTCTTCGGGTTATCGAACTTCGGTGTAGGTGAGGGGTCCATGACATAGCGGTCATTGACTTTCACCGGGTAGGCATAGGTCGTTGCGATATGGCCGTTCTTGGCGATGTCTTCATAGAGCTTCACATGCATCAGGCCGTAGTCTTCCAGTGCATGCATCTTGCGGGTTTCGGTCTCGCGCGGCTCCAGAAAGCGCAAAGGTTCCGGGATCGGGACCTGAAAGACTAGAACCTGGTCTTCACGCAGGGCTTTTTCCGGAATGCGGTGGCGCGTCTGGATGACCGAGGCTTCCGATGTTTCGTAGGTGGTTCTGATGCCAGCGGTTTTCTCAAAGAAACCACGCAGGGAGACAGCATTGGTGGTGTCGTCAGACCCCTGATCGATCATTTTCAGGCAATCATCCTTGCCAAGGATGGCAGCTGTTACCTGAACACCGCCGGTGCCCCAGCCATATGGCATCGGCATTTCGCGCGCCGCAAATGGAACCTGATAGCCCGGGATCGCGATCCCTTTCAGGATCGCCCGGCGGATCATGCGTTTGGTTTGTTCATCAAGATAGGCGAAATTGTATTCGCCGCCCACGGAGAGAGAGTCGAAATTCTGAGCTGTATCACTCATTCTGCAGCCTCCTGCGATACTGCGTCTGCTTCCATTTCAGCGCGTTTTTCAAACCATTCGCCGCGCATACGGCGGACCAGATCCAGTTCTGCCTGAAAGTCGACATAGTGGGGCAGTTTCAGGTGCTCGACGAAACCGGTTGCCTGGATGTTGTCGGAGTGGGACAGTACAAATTCGGCGTCTTGCGCGGGGGCGGATTGTTCCTCGCCAAGCTCTTCCCAGCGCAGCGATCGGTCGACCATTGCCATCGACATTGCCTTGCGTTCGACCTGCCCGAACACAAGACCGTAACCGCGTGTGAAAGTCGGAGCGGCCTTGGCTGAGCCTGAAAACTGATTGACCATCTGGCACTCGGTCACCTTGATCGAGCCGAGGTTGACGGCAAAGCCAAGTTCTTCGGCGAAAAACTCGACCTCGACTTCGCCGTAGCGGATTTCACCGGCAAAGGGGTGTGTGCGGCCATAACCGCGCTGGGTGGAATAGGCGAGGGCCAGCAAGAACCCTTCATCACCTCGGGCCAGGTTTTGCAGGCGCAGATCACGGTCTGCCGGAAACGACAACGGGTCGCGCGTTAGATCGCCGACCGGCGCATTTTCGTCGGTGACGGGATCAGGTTCAATCAGGCCTTCATCGCCCAGAAGATCCGTCACACGGGGCATCGCTTCATCTTCATCTGCCGGTGCCACGTCAACGTCCAGCTCAACACCGCCCTCTTCCGCTGCCAGAGCGAAGTCCAGAAGCCGGTGGCTGTAATCGAAGGTTGGCCCCAGAACCTGCCCGCCGGGCAGATCCTTGTAGGTCGCCGAAATACGTCGCTCGACCAGCATCTTCGCCGTGTCGACCGGATCGCTATAGCCAAAGCGCGGCAGGGTCGTGCGATAGGCGCGCATCAAGAAGGCGGCTTCGATCAGGTCGCCGCGCGCTTGTTTGATGGCAAGCGCAGCCAGTGTTTCATCGTAGAGCGAGCCTTCTCCCATCACACGGGCGACGGAATGCGACAGCTGTTCTGCAATCTGGTCCAGCGTGAGCGCAGGAACGGAGGGATCGCCCCGGCGCCGTTTGGCGAGAAGCTTGTGAGCGTTGCGGATGGCTTTTTCGCCGCCCTTGACAGCAACATACATGGCTCAGGCCTCCTTGCAGCTGATGAGAGTGGAGCGGGGCACGGCGGCGATTTTCGTGTCGCCAGCAAAGATCAGATCAACACCGCGCGGGAACTGCCTGTTGTTGGCGATCACCTGATCCCAGAACATCTTCGGGACAGGGGCAGCCGCGAAAGACTGGGTGTCCTTGATGCCGGGGCCTTGAAGAGTGACACCTGTTGATCCGCCAAATTCCTGTTTCGTCAGAATGACGGTCGTCGACTGGTCCGGATATTCCGGTGATCCCTGATCGAAGCTGGCCAGCGAAACCATCTGCTCCGGATCGGAGACCAGTGCAAAGGCCGCGTCGACCGGCTCCGAAACAATCGGTGCACCAGTGTGGAACCTCAGGAATGCCTTGACGCTATCGGATTGCATCAACGCCTTGTCGAGCCAGACGGGCGTGTCGTAGTCGAACAGCGTCAGGGCGATGGCAGCGGCTGCCGGGGTCAACGGTTTTGGTGGTGTCAGTGTTTCAGCGGAGATGATTTGAAAAATCCCCGGACGGGCCATGGCGTTCATGATGGCGCGAAAGCAGGTTTGAGCATCGTGCACCGGATCGGAAAATCCGGCGGCCAGCAATGCGATCGCTTTGTCGGGTGATTGAATTGCGGTTTCCATCAGTCGTCTCCCCGCACCATGGTGAAGAAGTTGACCTTGGTGGCCTCGGTTTCTTCCCTGACTTCGGCCTTGGCCGCGTTTTGGGTTTTCGCCAGCGGCGCAATGATGTCAGCCTCAATTTGCTCTCGGTCGTCCAGACGCTGCCAGAGCGCGTCGATCACGGCAGATTGCAGTGCCTTTGTCTTGTTGCGGCCAAGGCTGTAGGCGCTTCCGGTCTCGCCGCTGCCAAGGCGCACGACGCAGCGGGTGACGGTGACTTCGCCGAGGTTGAACGGGCTGCCGGTGCCACCCATGCGGCCACGGACCATCACCAGGCCGGTTTCCGGCTGGCGGATCAGTTCATAGGACGGGGATGTCAGGGTATCGAATTTTTCAGAAACAGCTTCTGCGGTGGCCTGTGCCAGGATCGCTAGGTTGTTCCGGCGAATGTCGACCTCTGTCGGGTCTGGGGGTGCGGAAGCGTTTGCGCCGTTGTGGGTCATATATCGCGCCTTCGGGTTGGGCGGTCAGGGGACAAAGCTTGACGTGTTGCATTTTTGACTATCTTAAATTCGTCTATTTGTATAGACAAATAATCAGATTGACTCTTGAGTAGCGAAATTTGATGACGGACAGATGACAAACCCAAAGAGCCTGGACCGCAGCAGCGGGATTGCCGTCTGGCGTCAGATCATGGAAACGCTGAAGGCGGATATCGTCAGCGGATCTTTCCAGACGGGCAGCCGCCTGCCGCCAGAATCCGAATTCGCGGCGCGTTTTGGCGTCAACCGGCACACGGTTCGCCGGGCCATTGCAGCCCTGACAACCGAGGGCATCTTGCGCGCCGATCAAGGCCGGGGAACATTTGTTGCCTCTGCGCCGCTCAGTTATCCGATCAGCAATCGAACGCGCTTTTCCGAAATCGTCTCGGGTCAGGACCGCGCGCCCAGTGGCCGCCTGATCGGTTCGGCGATCGAAGATGCGGATGCCCTGCTGGCAAACAAGCTTGCTGTTCCGCTCGGAACATCGCTGATCCGGCTGGAGACCCTGCGTGTCGCAGACGGCGTGCCGATGATGGTCGGGACAGGCTGGCTCGAGCAGGCGCGGGTGCCGAATTTTGTCGCGGATTACGCCGAAAGCGGATCAATCACCGAAGCGCTTAAACGGGCCGGTATTTCAGACTACCGCCGCAAGGAAACAAGGATCACCGCCGAACTTGTCGAGGCACGGGACGCCCAACAGCTCGGCCTGGCGCTGGGCGAACCGGTCCTTATCCTGGAAAGTGTCGATCTGGACCTGGACGGAACACCCATCCAGTACATCCGCGCCCGCGGAGCAGCGGACCGCATGCAGCTGGTGGTCGACGGGGAGAGCTAGCGCCAGTCAGGGCCCAACTCTGGCAGCTCGCGTGAACTCCCAAAAAGCAGAAAGTCCCAGTTCAATCAACGAGCCTGGAACGCGATTGGCCACATGAAGTCCAGCGGTTTGTAACCCTGTCCGAGGTACCGCACGGCTCCGGCTTTGTCCGTCATGTTGTAGCCTGGATGCAGGGCGCCTGTGGGCACCGAAAACGGAAAGAATGCACTGGTTTCCGGATTGTAGGACGCCGTTGCATGGCAGGCATGGCAACTTGCCTGAAATTCGGTCCAGTAGCGCGATTGTGCGGTATTCGGACTGCCGGCGAAATCCTCCATGTCGGTATGACCCAGAATGACCGGCGTCGCACCGGTTCCGTCTTCGGTGAACCGGATCTGGGTGCCGTTGGGTGCATAGGCGTCAAAGCCAAACCCGGCCAGACCGCCAACTTTTAGTATCGCGTTGATCTCGTCTTTCGGCAAAGGTGCTCGCTGGGAGATAAGCCTGTCGCGCACATGGGCCACGCCGAAATTGTCGTTGAATTCAAACGTCGTCCAGAACCAGCTTGGCTCCTCGGTATAAAAGGCGTCTTCCGGGTTGGCGAGGGATTGCATTTTCACCATGACGTGCAGTCCGCGCCACCAGTACTCGCCGCTGTCGAATGTGAAGGTCAAGGCGCCTTCAGGCACCGGGCTGCCCTCGGTTACCTGCAGCCACGAGGCCTTGAGTTCCACCGAGCCCACCGGCATGTCCACATAGTTGTTGGTCTTGAAAAACGCGGCCACATCGAGCTTCGTGGTCAGGCCGCTCCGGACCAGATAGTCGTAGCTGATCTTGTTGCGATTGACTTCCTCATTGGCACCATCTGGATCGGCTGTCGCGATCTGGCCTGCTTCCAGGTCCTTCTTCTCTGCCGTCGGACTGAGGTCAGAGCGGGGAGCGGCGTTGAAGTCAAATGGTTTTGACGAGCCGAATGTGTCGGGATCTGTGGGCCAGGCCATCCACACCGGTACTTTCCCGGTTCCGGACATGCCCTTTTTCGCCGAGTCTTCAATCAGCTGGTTCACCCGGGTGAAGAACATCCAGGCCAGTTTCTGGCGTTCCTCCAGACTGCCATTGAAGGCCATATCGGCGCAATCAGCCGCGAAGATCTCGTCCGGTTTGTCCAGCCAACCCTCGCCGGTGCAATCGGGAAACGCCTCCATTGCACTTGCCGACAGGGAGGAAAGAGCGAGGCAGGCAATGGATAATCCGGTTTTGCAGAAATGAGACATGGTCGGGCCCCTCCCAAGGCAGCAGACTGGTTTTTGGACGATCAGACTGACCATAATCTTGAAACCTTGTGGTCCCCTGAATGTCTGAAAGAAAATATCACTCGAATAAATTGTAATCAATCGATCTGCAATTACGGCAGCTGACGAAGTCCTATAGCCAAGGCGAAATTTCGCACCGGAGCCTGGTTCCCGGAAATCAGGGGTTCATCTTCCATTCAGATTGGGTACTCTAGATATCCGCTCATCGGTTTCACGCGTAAATCATTATTTTGCAACGGATAACCCCTTTTCCCTTACCCCCGGAGTTCTCATGCGCCGTATTTCAGGATGTCTCGCAGTTGCCTTGTTGGCCTTCTCTTCTGCCGCTCACGCCTCTCCCGATGTCGATTTCCCGCAGCCGGGCTATTCCTATGGCGGCAAGGTCCGAAGCGGGCCGGGGATGAATTACAAACAGGTCGGCAGCCTTCGCGAGGGTGATGAAATCCTGCTTCTCAACGGCACCGGCACCATGATGGACGGTTATGAGTGGTTCCAGATCCGCTACCGAAACGGGCGCACCGGCTACCAGTGGGGCGGGATCATGTGCTCGCAAAACCCTTATCCGACGGTCTTTCGGGTGTGCGATGGTCCGCGATTGCAGGTGAACGCGCCTGTTCAAAACAATCAGCCGGTTGCCGCGCAACTGCCAGCATCTGGCGCAGTCAACGGCTACAGTGTCGGGCAGGTCCTGCATCCGGGCGGCAGCTTCACCAATGTGGGCAACGGTCAGTGGCACGAAGCGGATGCACAGGGCCGGGTCAATTTCAATTTCCGCGAAGAATCGCGCGACGAGTGGTCGGTCTATCTGTTTGATGCCTCCCGCAATGTCGCCCTGCAGCTGGACCTTCATCGCGGCCAGGTGCTCTACGGTGTTGGCGCAGAGCCGAAGAGGGATCTTTATCCAATAACCGGATCATTCGCTCAAGCTGGTGCGGCCAGTGCCGGAGGCGGGGCCGCGCAGCCTGCTGACTCAATCACCGTGCAGTACACATGCGCCGAAGGACTGCCGTTGACGGTGACCTATGTGAACAGCGGCAACGGGCATGTGATTTTCAGCATCGATGGCTCGCCCGGGCAACGCCTCGAACAGGTCGTTTCCGGCTCGGGGTCCCGCTATTCAAACGGCACCTACACACTGTCCAGCAAGGGCCGATCCGCAATGCTCGAACACCCGAGCGGAGTCGACAATTGTTCTGAGTAATTCCTGAGGTCCGGTGTGAGGAAACCGCCTCACGCCGGGCCGTTAAGAGGGGGAGTTGGGGTTACTTCTGTCTTCGGTGAAAAGGGCGGAATATGGTCACGCGCTCAGTCCCGAATGAACGACCCTATCCAGAACAGTTAATGAAATCTGATTTGCAGTAAAATTTACCACGAGCAGGCGCCTTTCCGTTGATTTGCTACGAAAATTCAGAGCAGCTGGAGGATCGATTTCTGTGTTTCCAGCAGCAATTCAGCGAGCTTGTTCTTTAAATCATTAAATCTGTGGGACGGCACCGGAACTGACACCGCATAGATCTGGCCCATGGCATCCTTGAAGGCAAAACCGGCTGCGGAGATGCCATCGGTATGTTCCATGAAATCCCATGCAAGGCCGGTTTCCCGAACATCCTCGATTTCCTTGAGGAAGCTGGACAGCGGACGATCGGCGTCCTTGGAGGCTTTCAGTTCCTGACCTGCAATTGCGAGCATATGCTCGTCATCCATAAGCGCTAATACCGCCTTGCCATTGGCCGTCGTTGTCATGGGAAAGACTTCACCAACTGCCGAAACCGTACGCAGACGGTGCGACCCGATCACCTGATCGACAAACACTATGTGGTCATCGCGCAGCACAGCCAGATCCACTGTTTCACTGGTCGCCTTTGAGAGCTCAGTGAGCACGGGGCGCACCAGTTCGGCCATGTTGATCCGGCCAGCCGCAGCAAGGGACTGTATTTCGGATCCCAGCCGAAGGCCGCCTTCGGACGAAGAGGCCATTACAAGACGCTCGGCAAGCAAGGCATTCACAATCCGCTGTACCGTAGAGCGGGGCAATTGTACGCGGTCGGCGATCTGACCAAGGCTTAGACCTGAGTTGTCCTTCTTCAGAATACGAAGAATTTCCGCCGCTCTGGAAATTACCTGAACACCTTGATTTGATGAACTTTTCCGAGTTTCGTCAATCGTCATGGTCATTCTGTTACGCCGTTTATTTTCCGATTTCACATGCCTTTTGGGCAATGCCTGCCGCATGCATATAGGCCAATGAATCGACTCTGTCGAGAATCTACTTGACCACATAGTGATACATTTGTACCGTATTGCAATACATAAACGAGTTGTTGGCGGGAGGAACGCAAATGACAGTCACGATTCGAGGAATCGAGTTTCAGGAAAACCTGAACAACGACATGGGTGTAGAGTTCTACAACCTCTCTCATCGCTACGGATTCCAGTGCCCCAACTGGCCGTATTTCCAGGATGTCCAGATTGACCGGAAGCACTACATGGCGAAGTCCGGTGTGCTGTCCCAGACGATTACGACAACCATGCATGTCACCACCCACATCGATGCGCCTGCGCACGTTGTCCAGGGAACGCCTTTCATCGACGAGGTGCCTTTGCCGCATTTTTTCGGAACGGGACTCGTTGTCTCGATCCCGAAAGAAAAGTGGGAACCGATCACCGGTGACGATCTGGAAAAGGCCTGTGGCCATGCCATCCGCAAGAACGATGTTCTTCTGATCAACACCGGTTGGCACAAACAGTACGAAGACGGCGACTATTTTGCCTATTGCCCGGGGCTTGTTCCCTCTGCAGCAGACTGGATGGTTGATAAAGGTATCAAGGTTGTCGGTCACGACACCCAGGCCAATGATCACCCGCTCGCAACTGCAATCGGCCCGCAACGCAACGGTCCGATCCTGCCGCATCTGGAAGAAGAATACCTGGAGTGGTCGGGCGGACGCGACTGGAAAGACGACTTCCCCGAGTGGGAGCCAGTTCACCAAAAGCTGTTCAGTAACGGGATCCTCGGTATCGAGAATGTTGGTGGAGACCTGGATGCAGTCACAGGCAAGCGCTGCACCTTCGCCTTCTTCCCGTGGAACTGGGATCGCGGCGACGGCTGCATCATCCGCCTCGTGGCGATGATCGACAAAGGTCAGCAGTATCGTATCGAAGCTGGCGAAGAATTCTGAGTTCATAAGCCGCTGCCGGTCAACGGCAGCGGTTCATGCCAAGCTTGGGAGGAAGCCGATGCATGTGAAGCGTTTTGAAGATGCCCAGCCCTATGAGGCGCCGAACCACCGCGACGTTGTCGGTTTGCGCTTGCAGGGGTTTGAGGACGGCGGTCCAACGAACCAATGGGTCGGGCTGAGCCAGTTTTTGCCTGGCGGCGGCGCTGGTCCCGATTCTACTCCGTTCGAAAAGGTCTATGTCGTTCTCGAAGGTGAGATGACCATTGAGTCCCGTGGCAAGGAAACCGTCCTTCGCAAATACGACAGCTGCACCGTCGCCCCCGGCGAAGTGCGTACCATTGAGAACCAGTCCAATCATACCTGCACGATGTTGGTGGTTATTCCCTATCCGCCGGAGGCTTCCTGATGACTGATACCTGGTCAAATCCCCTTGGTCTCTTTGACCTCACTGGCAAAGTCGCCCTGATCACCGGTGCGTCTGGTGCATTTGGGGCAGTTGCCGCACGCGCTCTGGCAGGTGCCGGTTGCAAGCTGGTTCTGGCTGCCGGAAATCAGAGCGCACTTGTCGAGGTATCAGAAGAATGCCGAAAATTGGGCGCAGATGTGGAAGCCATTGCAATACGTCCGTCCGACGAGGCAGCCTGCCAATCCATGGTCGACGCGGCTGTTAAGGTGTTTGGATCACTCGATATTCTTGTTGTGGCGTCAGGCATGAACAAGGTTGCCAAGATTGATACTTTGACTCCGGGCGATTTTGAGAAAGTGATGGATGCCAACGTCACGCAGTCCTGGTTGCTGGCTCGGGCAGCATCGACTCAAATGAAGACGCAGGGCTCCGGCGGCAAAGTCGTGCTTGTGTCTTCGGCACGTGGTCTGCTTGGCCATCCGGCAGGATACACCGCCTATTGCGCTTCCAAAGCTGCGGTAGACGGGATCACCAAGGCGCTTGGGTGTGAACTTGGCGAAGACAACATCACGGTCAACGCAATCGCACCGACCGTGTTCCGGTCCCCCCTGACAGCCTGGATGTTTGAAGACAATGACAAGGCCAAGGGATTCCGCGACGGCTTTCTGGCGCGCGTTCCAAAGGGTCGTTTGGGCGAGCCGGAGGACCTGATCGGACCTCTGCTGTTCCTCGCTTCAAAGGCTTCCGATTTCTACACCGGGCATATTCTTTATGCCGACGGTGGGTACACGGCAGGCTGATGATGACGGTATCCCTAAATATCTCCGTTCTTGGTGCCGGGCTGATGGGACACGCCATCGCGCTCACGTTCGCGCGCGCAGGCCATCAGGTTCAGGTGTACGATCCGTTCCAGGCTGGCCTGGATGCTCTTTCAGGCAGAGTATCCGACAGCTTACAGGCACTTGGCGTCCCCAAACGGGAAGCCGAGCAGGCGCTGGAGCGCATCACTGGCGAACCCGACTTGCTGAAATGTGTGGCCAAGGCAAATTTCGTCTTTGAGGCCGCGCCGGAAAAGCCGGACCTGAAAAAGGCGCTGTTTGCCGAAGTTGAGGAAGCGGCCCCGAAAGACTGCATTTTTGCATCCAATACATCGGTCATTCCGATCACGAAGATCATGTCCGGCCTGACCGACAAGTCCCGCGGTATCGGAACCCACTGGTGGAACCCGCCTCACATGATTCCGCTCGTTGAAGTCATTCGGACTGAGTGGACGGATGAAAGCGTAATCGAAATAACCGTCGCGTTGCTGGATTCTGTTGGCAAAACGCCGGTTCGTGTCGAAAAGGATGTTGCGGGATTCATCGGCAACCGTCTTCAGCACGCCATGTGGCGCGAGGCGATCTTCCTTGTCGAGAGTGGTGTATGTACCGCCGAAGCGGTCGACAAAGTGGTCAACTCAAGTTTTGGCCGCCGACTGTCCGTTCTAGGGCCGCTTGCCAATGCTGATCTGGTCGGAACTGATCTGACCCTGGACATTCATGAAAACGTTTTGGCCGATTTAGACAATCGGCCCCATCCTTCACCTTACCTGAGCAACCTTGTGGAGGCAGGGAAGCTTGGCATGAAAAGCGGTGAAGGTTTCCAAAGCTGGACACCTGAAGATGCGGACAAAACCCGCCAGAAGGTTGCAGCTCACCTGCGAAGTCTTGAGAAAATCTTGACTTGACGCTTCGCACCTGAATTCAGCGCATCTGGGAGGAAATAGAATGACGCTTTTTGGGAAGAGAACATCTATCAGCCGTCGTGGCTTTCTGGCCGGAGCTTCCGTCAGTTTGGCAGCACCGGCGATCCTGCGGAACACCCGGGCCTATGCCGCAGATCCTGTTATCAAGATCGGCCATGTAAGCCCACGGACCGGACCGTTGGCCGGATTTGCAGAAGCAGATGACTTTGTTCTTGAAGGCATCAAGAAAGCTTTGGCCGGAGGTATCGCCAACAACGGCAAGACCTATCAGGTCGAGATCATCTCAAAAGACAGTCAGTCCAATCCGAACCGCGCTGCAGAAGTAGCCTCGGAACTGATCCTGAGTGATGAAGTGGACCTTATCGTTGCCGCTTCCACGCCAGACACGACGAATCCGGTGTCGGACCAGGCTGAACTAAACGAAGTCCCGTGCATTACGACCGACTGCCCTTGGCAGCCATACTTCTTTGGCCGGAACGGTGATCCTGCAGTCGGCTTTGATTACACCTATCATTTCTTCTGGGGTCTGGAAGACGTCATCAACGTTTTCCTCGATCTGTGGCAGCAGAGCGGAGTCGCCAAGAATGTCGGCGGCCTATTCCCGAATGATGCAGACGGCAATGCGTGGGGAGATGAAATACACGGCTTCCCACCTGCACTCGCCGGGCAGGGTTTTTCGTTGACTGACCCGGGTCGCTATCAGCCATTAACCGATGATTTCTCTTCACAAATTTCAGCATTCAAGGCTGCAGGTTGTGAAATCGTCACTGGCAACATGATCCCGCCTGACTTCGGTACGTTTTGGTCGCAGTCGGCTCAACAGGGTTTCCATCCAAAGGTCGTGACTATCGGCAAGGCTCTTCTCTTCCCGTCCGTGATCGAATCTCTGGGAGACCGCGGTGATGGTTTGAGCTCGGAAATCTGGTGGTCACCCAATCATCCGTTCTCCTCTTCTTTGACCGGTGTGAGTGCCAAGGAGCTTGCTGATGGATATTCAGCAGCATCTGGCCGACCGTGGACGCAGCCAATCGGCTTTAAACATGCCCTGTTTGAAGTAGCCGCTGACGTGATCAAGCGCAGCTCGGATCTCGACGACCCGAACTCGATCCTGGATGCGATCAAGACAACTAAAATGTCGACGGTCGTCGGGCCGATCGACTGGAGCAGCGGTCCTGTAAAGAACGTCACCAAGACGCCTCTGGTAGCCGGTCAATGGCAGAAGGGCGATGACGGTTTCGAACTTGTTATTACTGCAAATCGGAGCGCACCGTTCATCCCAACGACCGGTGAACTCCAGCTTCTATCCTGACCCCGTGCTGGTGTGTAGCCCTTGGCTGCACACCAGCCCATTCCTGGAAGGTAAGCATGTCTGCGGTTCTAGAACTCAATGGTGTCTCCAAGGCGTATGGTGCGATCACTGTCGCAGACGACCTGACCTATGCGCTTGGGAATGGGGAAGCTCTTGGAGTTATCGGCCCGAACGGCGCCGGGAAAACGTCCATGTTCAATCTCATTACCGGAACAGTACCGGCAGATGCAGGGTCGATCACGTTCGACGGACAGGATATTTCTCGTGCCTCAACGGCAAAACGATGCCGTGCCGGAATCGCGCGCTCATTTCAAATCCCCCAGCCGTTTTCCGGCATGACGGTTTTTGAAAACACTCTGGTCGCCGCAACCCATGGCACCAAAAACACACTTGCAGAAGCAAACGAACATTGCCTGGAAATCCTGGAACTGACCGGGCTGATTGACAAGGCCAATGACGTCTCTGGTCGATTGACACTGCTTGGCCGTAAACGCCTTGAACTCGCAAGAGCCTTGTGCGCACGTCCAAAAGTACTGTTGCTGGATGAAATCGCCGGCGGACTAACGGAACAAGAGTGTCACGACCTGGTCGAGACGATCAACACGATCCGTAAAACCGGTCTATCGCTGATCTGGATCGAACATATCGTCCATGCGCTGTTGTCCGTGGTGGACCGGCTGATCGTAATCGATTTTGGTCAAAAAATCGCAGATGGCGATCCCAAGGAGACCATGGCGAGCCAGGCAGTTCAGGAAATTTATATGGGGGTGGACACCGATGCCTGATGCTCTGCTTTCAACCCGCAATCTTGAAGCCAACTATGGCGACTTCCAGGCCCTGTTCGGTATCTCGATTGATGTCTTTCCTAGCGAAGTCATCTCTATCATCGGCGCCAATGGCGCAGGCAAGTCAACCTTGATGCGGTCAATCACCGGTTTGCTGAATAACAAACCGGAAATGGTGATTTGGAAAGGCCAGAACGTCGGTGCCTTGCGTGCCGATCAGATCGCTCATCTCGGCATTGGTATGGTGCCGGAAGGTCGTCAGCTGTTTCCCTCCCTGTCTGTTGAGGAAAACCTTGTCATTGGTGGGCAAAGCGGCCGCAAAGGTGCCTGGGAACTGGAAAAGGTATTCTCGCTGTTTCCAATTCTAAAGGAACGCCGAAACGTTCCGTCCACGGCCCTGTCCGGCGGACAACAACAGATGGTGGCTATCGGACGAGCGTTGATGTCGAACCCGGACATTCTGCTGTTTGACGAGATAAGCCTCGGCTTGGCACCGATCATCATCAAGTCGATTTATGAGGCACTGCCGGACATCATTGGTGATGGCATGAGCGCCATCATCGTTGAGCAGGACATCGCCAAGGCCTTGAGCGTGTCCAGCCGTGTCTATTGCATTCAAGAGGGGCGCATTTCGCTAGAGGGGCGGCCCGATGAGCTGAACCGCGAGCAAATCAGCGCCGCCTATTTCGGAGTTTGAGATGGATTGGGTCAACGCAATTATCCAAGGCATCCTGCTTGGGGGGCTTTATGCGCTGTTTGCAGCCGGGCTTTCGCTGATTTTCGGCGTCATGCGCCTGGTGAATATCGCACATGGTGATTTCATCGTCCTTGCCGCTTTCCTGGGACTGTCCATCACGACAGGGCTCGGACTACCGCCACTGGCTACGTTGGTTATCGTGGTGCCGGTCATGGCCGGTCTCGGGTACGTGCTTCAGCGCGGTATATTAAACCAGACGCTTGGTGATGATCTTTTACCGCCACTTTTGGTCACTTTCGGCCTGTCGGTCATTATCCAGAACGGATTGTTGGAAGTCTTCAGCGCGGACCCGCAGAAGATGAATGCGGGCTCTCTGGAAATCGCCAGCTTGTCTGTCGGCGGAGGTTTGAACATTGGAGTGTTGCCGCTACTGATGTTTGGAGTATCTGTTGCCGTGATCGCGGGCCTTCAATGGATCTTCTACCACTCGGCCCTCGGACGCGCGTTCCGGGCTGTTTCCGACAAACAGGACATTGCGCAGCTGATGGGCCTGAACAAATCCCATATCTTCGGCCTTGCGATGGCCTTGTCCCTTGCGGTGGTTGGCATTGCCGGAGTGTTTCTTGGTATCCGCACCAGTTTTGACCCGTCGATCGGGCCAGGGCGTCTGATCTTCGGATTTGAAGCTGTGATCATCGGCGGCCTCGGCAACCTTTGGGGCACCTTGATTGGCGGTATCATCCTCGGCGTAAGTCAGAATATCGGCGCCCAAATCAATCCGGGCTGGCAACTTCTGGCCGGTCACATCGCCTTCTTGATTGTACTTGCAGTCAAGCCTCGCGGCCTGTTTCCGAGGATCGACTGATGACGACGTCTTCCTATTCAATATCCAGATCATCGACAGCTAGCCGTTTTGGAGCGATTGCCGGGTTGGTCCTCCTGATAGTCTTGGTGTTAGCTCCCTGGTGGGCTGGCCGCGCGGATATGCGGCTGCTCAGTGAGATCTTTCTGTACCTGTCGTTGGCGTGTCTGTGGAATCTTCTTGCCGGATACGCTGGGCTGGTGTCCGTCGGTCAACAAGCCTTTGTCGGCTTTGGCGGATACATGCTGTTTGCCCTGGCCATGTTTGCAGGTGTGTCACCGCTTCTCGCGGTCCCGCTTGCCGGCGTGCTGGGCGCACTCATTGCGGTCCCGGTGGCCTTGCTGATCTTTCGTCTTCGCGGCGCATATTTTGCTATCGGCACCTGGGTTATCGCCGAAGTGTTCAGGCTATCCTTCGCACAGGTTTCAGCCTTGGGCGGCGGATCGGGCACCAGTCTACCCGTATCGATTGTCAAGGGAATGGCCTCCAGCCGATCCATGCGTGAGGCCACCAGTTACTGGCTTGCGCTTGGCATGGTGGTTCTGGTGATTGCGACCATTTATCTGATCCTTCGCTCTCGCAACGGTCTTGCCCTGACTGCTATCCGTGACAGCGAAGTTGGGTCGGCAAGTTTCGGCATTGATATCTGGCGTCACAAATTCACGATCTATGTCATCACGGCTGCACTGACAGCCTCGACCGGCGCGCTGATCTTCCTGCAGAAACTTCGAATTTCACCGGATGCTGCCTTTAGCGTCAATGACTGGACGGCCTTCGTCATCTTCATCGTCGTGATTGGCGGCATTGGAACGTTGGAAGGCCCGATCATCGGCGTCATCGTTTTCTTCCTGCTCAGGGAAGCACTGTCGGACCTTGGGACGACCTATCTCCTGATCCTTGGTGTGGTCGCCATTGTTGTGATGCTGAAAGCGCCGAAAGGCTTGTGGGGGATCTTGAAGGAACGCACAGGACTGGAACTCTTCCCCTTGTCCCGCCGTGTTGTGAAAAAAGACAAAGAGAAATAGGAGGCGGTCATGGCCCGCAAGAAGCAAAAGACGATCATAACCTGTGCGGTCACCGGTGCGATCCATACGCCAACCATGTCCGATGCGTTGCCGTATACCTATGACGATATCGCGGCCCAGGCAATCGAAGCAGCTGAGGCAGGCGCTTCCATTTTGCATTTGCATGCCCGCAACAACGAGACCGGGGCGCCCTCGGTTGACCCTGCCGACTTCTCACCCTTCCTTGGGCGCATCAAACAGGCAACCGATGCAGTCGTGAACATCTCGACTGGCGGTTCGCTGACCTTGTCCATTCAGGACCGGATCAGACCTGCCGCCACATTCAGCGCTGAAATGTGTTCCATGAACATGGGCAGCATGAACTTCTCGTTTCACCCGCTTGCCAAACGCTATGAGAACTGGAAATTCGATTGGGAGCAGGACTATGTCGCCAATTCCGATGGCAACATTTTCCGCAACACCTTCAAGGACATTCGCGAGGCGGCGGACACGCTGGCGCCGCACGACATCAAATTCGAGCACGAATGTTATGACGTTGGCCATCTCTACAATCTGAAATTCTGCATGGACACCGGCCTGTTCAAGGCGCCAATCTTCATTCAGTTTGTTATGGGCATTCTGGGCGGTATCGGCGCTGATATCGACAATCTCGTCTTCATGAAGAAAACCGCAGACAAATTGTTCGGTGACGATTACCGCTGGTCAATCCTGGCAGCTGGCAATGCCCAGATCCCGATGGCAACGACAGCCAGCCAGATGGGCGGCAACGTCCGCGTCGGTCTGGAGGACAGCCTCTTTATCAACCGCGGCGAACTGGCAGCCTCCAATGCCCAGCAGGTCGCCAAAATACGCCGGGTCGTCGAAGAACTCGGCAATGAAGTCGCAACACCAGATGAAGCACGTGAAATCCTTGATTTGAAAGGCGGAGACCGTGTGGCTTTCTAGGCACTCAGAATGGACGGAACATCAATTGTGAAGAGTTTGGGTGAGTGGTCGTCCTCCGCCTATTCTATGAATCTGTTGCATCCACGATAAACGTCTGCTTTCGGAGCGTTCGCTCAGATCATGGTCTGACCGTTGTGGAGGCGCGAAGCGGTTGTTCGTGCTGGTCGCAGCTAACGACCGCCTCCCACCCTTTTACCGAAATTCCGCAAAGCCGCGAATGACAGTTGTAACAGCTGGAGCAAAACATTTGGCTGTTGCCCGGATTGGGAACGGTTTTTTTTGGGGGAGGAACAAGGTAGTTTACAAGTCCTATAAAGGCGATCATTTGTGCACGATCCAATAGACCTCTGAAAGTGTAAAATGCTGAATATCGCTGCGGCAAGACGAGCTCAAGAGGCACTCCAGTGTTAATCAAAGTTGGCGATGACCGCACATCGAGCATTGATTTGGTGCTGGCGGGACTGCTTTCTTCAATTGCAGGGGCGTTGAATGCGGTCGGGTTCCTGATTGCAGGATCTTTTACAGCAAACATGACAGGGAACATTTCCGCTGCGGCAGACCAGATCGCAAACGGTGGAATACTAGTCTCACTATCCTTCTTAGGACTGGTGGTCGCTTTTGTCTTTGGGGCGAGCATGGCAGCACTTGCTATTCAAGTCGGTGAAAGTCGACAAATACGTTCCGTTTACGCTTTAGCGATTGCCGCGCAGGCCGTTATTCTTCTTTTACTGGGTATGACTCTTGGCCTGTCATCAAACAATGCACATGAAGTATTTCTGGTCATCGTCCTAAGCTTTGTGATGGGCCTTCAAAACGCTGTCACGACAATGATTTCACGGGCGCGAGTGCGTACAACTCATGTTTCTGGAATGGCAACCGATATCGGAATCGAGTTGGCAGCTTTGTTGGGTGATACCAATTCGCGTCAAGATGCCCTGCCAAAGCTTTGGCTCCACAGTCTGACCCTTGTCTGCTTTTTCATAGGCGGGGGCTGCGGAGCACTTTTGTATCAATTTATAGGAAGTTGGCTATTTGTGTTCGCCGCAGTTGTGTTGCTGTTCATTGCAGTGCCTGAAGCTCTTCGGGCACACCGTTCCTGACCGAAGCGAATTGCCAAGCCTTATTGAACGTTCACCCGAAATGTCGAGCAAAGCACTTTCGGCCCCAAAGTTGACTTTAGCGCTTAGTGCGGAGCATGACCGCTTCGAGCCCGTTATGGATATTTGCGCAAGTCAAAGCCGGTCCAGTTTACTTGTGGCCACACGCCACCGCGCGGGCCATCTCCGACTGCTAGTCGACAGAAATAGCATCAGTCTCTTAGGACAAATGAGCCCTTACGATTTAGGGTCCGGACCTCAAATTTCGCCGCGGTTCGCTCATCGAAATCGAACACTAGACTATCGAGTGTATAGCTCGCCCTGCGAAGCCAGATATCGTCGATCAAGATGCGACCCGTACTTGAGACTTCGAGGGGCAGGTCTATGCTCTTGGTTCTTGCCTTAAACACATCATTAACAACACAGTCGTTATGCGCGATCAAATTTCTGATTTCCGATGACAGTACAGTCATTTCATACGCGGCTTCGTTTTGGAATAGTTCAATTCCTGTGCGTTTCGAAATAAAACTTCGAAGGTCAGCCAGAGATTTGTACGAAAGCTCATGGAGCTTCTTGTTCACAATTTCCCAGATCACGTCACTATAGTTTCCAGCCTCAATGACTGCGGAAATCTCAATCTTCCCTTCAGATTTCAACATCTCAGGCTGAGAAAGAAATATATCTCGCATCGCAGTTGTAAGATAGAGTTCGAAGGACTCGATTGCCCGTGACAGCATTATTTGGTTCATCAGCGGCCGCTGCTTTGAATAATCGTATTGCACGGCTTTAAATGCGTCCGTCCCTGATTTTTCCATGGCGTCAGAAGGGATTAGCTTAGCCATTTCCTTAGAGGATTTAACAAAGCTGAAATAAAAACTCACAAACTCCCGGAGTTCCATGACACGGGCCATGTATATTAGGCATGGTTCGGTGACCCAATCAGGCGGGTCACGGAAGCCTTCGGCCAAAGGATCAATGTGATTGTCGCCGTTTGCCAAAAGCGCCCCTTTTTTTGAAAAATTTTCTATGAACCAACCTATCAAAGAGAAGTTTCCGGCACCAACAACTTCTTTGAATACGCCTGCGGAGATAATCTCGCTTGCGCTGAAAGCACTCAATGTTCGCTCGTTAAAATTACAAAAACGCAAATGGTAGCTTTATCCGCATAGCGGACGGGGTTTCCTGAGCAAATCAACGCAATGGGCGGCAATCTCATGGTTTGCAGAAAAACAAAACTTATTCACCCCTTCAGGACCTGTCGTATACTTGCCTCGTTCCTGTCACGCGGGGCCGAGTTCGGGCCGTCCGTTCGCGGCGGCGGGGGCCGGATTTCGTGAGGAGCTGGCTGCGGCATGACGGACCGCACTATCCTCCGGCAGTATTCTCAGCTGAGTAAAGCCTGCGGGATCTGGCGCGGGCTTGCCTTGGCATATCCCTGACATCTGGCAAGGTGACAGCCACACCCCACTGTCACCGCGCAGGAAAGATGCATTGATTGCAGGTGCTGTTTCGGGAAACGGAAATCCGGGCGGGCGTTTGCTCTTGCCACCTCCCAACCCTTTTTTGCACCCGGCAGGACCCGGGCGCTCGCCATCCCGTTTGTCTGAAACGGGTTTTTGTCAGCCAAACCGCCGAAGGCCCCCCTTGCGGCGCTTTTGGTGCAGGCAAAGCCGGTTTAATCCCCTAAAACCTCTCCTCCCTACCCCCTCATCCCGAGGAGCACGGCGCGCCATGCGTCTCGAAGGATCGGCGGCGAACTCGGATCGTGTGGCCCATCCTTCGAGACAGATCTGCGATCCTCCTCAGGATGAGGTGGAAGGATACTGGATCAAAGCCCACGTCGCCTAGGATATCAAAGTAGCAGTTTGCGGCTCAAACTAGGCGTCAGAGGATCCGGTAGAGCGTGTTGTCCTTGCGGATCATGTGGTGGAAGAGGGTCGCGCCGATATGCAGGGCGAACAGTCCCAGAAGAATCCAGGCGCTCCATTCATGAATGGCCGAGAAGGTTGGTGCTATGTCCGGGGATTTGCCAATCGGGCTCCAGACCTGGACCAGCCCGAACCATTTCAGCGGAAACCCGTGCGCATTGGTCGCCAGAAACCCGGAGAGCGGCATGACAATCAAGAAAACATACAGAAGGCTGTGGACAGTGTGGGCGGCAACGCGTTCGATCAAGGGGCCGTCGTGGTGAGGTGGTCTGCTGACCAGCCGGTTGCCGACACGCACCAGCATCAGCCACAGTACCAGAAAGCCGAGGCTCTCATGCACCAGATAGAAGTCGAGCACGACGTCCTTCTTGGCAAAGCCGATCATCAGGCCGAGCGGCCAGGCCAGCAGCACCAGAGCAGCAATGGCCCAATGCAGCAACCTTGAGGGTTTTGCATACCGTGGTCCGCCGCCGGTCGACGCGATTGTGTGCATGTCTGAGGTCATCGTTTCGAGGTCATCCTGCTCAAGTCCGTCAACTGTACATGGACCATTGCAGATTGCCATTCAACTTCGCTTGTAACGGCAGGGGTCGGTTGGCGCGTCACACCCAGAATTTTGGCGTGTCCCGTGCGGCGTCCCAATACCCCCTAGCGTGTTGCCACATGGCCTGGCAATTGGCCTCATGCCAGCCGATGACAAAGCCGACGGCCTGGGCAGCGGGAACAGCATCCTTGCCCTTGGCGGTCGTCAGGTCGGGCAGCTTTTCGGCCATGGCGACATCGTTCAGATAGCCGAATATTTCTTGCAGGTTCTTCATGCGGCGGAGCAGCGGTTTGACGGTTTTTTTCGGATAGAGACCGCCAAAGAACTCGATGCCGTAGCGCATTTTTTTCATCGTCTTGCGCATTTCGTGGCGCTCAGGAATGGAAAGCTCGTCCAGCCGCTTGCCGTATCTGGTGACCTTCTTCCACTGTCGCGCCAGTGCAATTTTCGAAAAATCCTCGACGGGCTGTGCCAACAACTCCGTCTGCTCAAATGAATCCGGATCCAGCCAGCCTCGGCCTTCCGTGTAGGCGGCAAGGTCCAGAATGAAGGCATTTACGCGCGCGGTGCTCAGCTGTTTCCTGAGTGCCGTGCGTGCACTGGTCTGCCGCAGATCGTTCAAATCGTTGATCAGCGCATTGAAAGATAGCGCTTGCGGCGCATGGCCCATGACGGGCGATACAATCTCGTCGATCAGCACATCGATATCGCGCAAGGCTCCGGCCTCGGCGGCAAGCGTCTTTGCCTGTTGATCCAAAAGGGCGGTGGTCTCCGGATTGAGCGCGGGGCGGAATAGCCGGAAAGCGCTGCGAAGCCGTCGCAGGCCAATGCGAAACTGATGCGTTCCCTCCGGATCGTCCGAGGCCAGAACGACAAATCGGTTTTCAGAGATTTGCGTCAGGCAGGACCGCAGCACGTCCCGAAAAGCCTGCTCAACCGTAAAGCCGCGCTCAAAGGCAATGGGACCGGCCAGATAGGGTTGAAGCGCGTTCTTGACCTCGCTGCCGGCAAACCGGTAGCCGCGCTCTGCCTTGTTGTAGGGCGAAAACCGGAACGGAACGTCTTTCAGCAGCGCTTTGGCAGCTTCATAGAGTGCGTTGCCGGGCCCCGATTTCAGTTCCAGTTCAAGCTCGACCAGCGGCTGGCTGCCGCTGCCTGCCAGAATGTTACCGGTGTCGAAGGCAAGTTCGATATGCGAGCCGTCCGTGTCTCGCGTCAGATCGCGGGTGGTGCGTTTCATCACCGTTTCGAAACACTCGGCCAAGGGTGCAGACCCGATGACCTTTTCGAGCGTTGCCGTGACGGATTGGTCTTCGATGACGGAAAAATCCAGCGCCCGGCCTTTGACCGGGTGTTCGGCTTCAATCGGAGACGACAGGCCGCCCACCACACCGGTGCCGACTTTCGCTGTTTGTAGCCAGCTGCGACCGGCCTTGCGGACCCGCAAGGATATTCTGGATTTCCGCAGGGCCTGATCCGGCGTGTCGAAATAAATGGATTGCAGGGTTTTGCTGGCGGCGCGGCTTGCGGAAAACCCTTCGACCATGCCGGAGCGCTTGATCGCGTCCTGGGCTGCCGGATCCAGTTCGAGCTTGAGCTCGATCTCACGTGCGGACTTGCTCATGGCTCACTCTAGGACAGAGTGAATTCGATTGTCTATTCGACCTCGGAGGCACATTGAGCGCTGGTGTCCAAGTTTGCCAGGCGACGAGTTTGGCCAAGACTGTTTGTCTGAGTGACGATCCAGTGGAAATGTTTTTATCTTTGCCAACCAAGCGGCTTGCATCCGTCAAGGCCCGGTGATATTCACGCCTCCGGTGTCAGTTGCCCCTCTGGCGGAACTGGTAGACGCGCGGGATTCAAAATCCCGTTCCTTCGGGAGTGCCGGTTCGATTCCGGCGGGGGGCACCACTTTCTCATTTCTCGATAGTCTGCTTGCTGCCCGGCTCCGGTCTGAGGGTGTTCCTGCGTTCTTGCGCAATGAATGCGCTTTCCATTCAAAACGTCTGATGACTTTTCGGGTTGAAGCCTTTATGGGATCGGCATGATCAGACGCCTTTATGACTGGACCTTGTCCCTTGCCGCCGGCCCGCGCGCTCCTGCTGCGCTTGGCACTGTTTCGTTTGTCGAAAGTTCGGTGTTCCCGATCCCGCCGGATATCCTGTTGATCCCGATGGTCATCGCCAAGCGTGAAAAGGCTTGGTGGTACGCGTTCTTGTGCATGATCACGTCTGTCGCGGGTGGCATTGCCGGGTACTTCATCGGCATGTTTTTGTTTGAACAGGTCGCCGAGCCCGTTCTCGCCTTTTATGGCAAGTCCCATTATGTCGAGGAGTTCAAGGCGATCTTCACCGAATGGGGCTGGTGGTTTGTCTTCATCGCTGGTCTGACACCGTTTCCCTACAAGGTGATCACGATTGCATCGGGCGCTGCAGGTTTGAGCCTGCCGGTGTTTATTTTCGCCAGTATCGTATCGCGCGGGTTGCGGTTCTTTGTTGTTGCCGGTTTGCTCTATTTGTTCGGGCCGCCTATCAAGGATTTCATTGAAAAACGTCTCGGCCTCATGTTCACCTTGTTTGTGGTGCTTCTGGTCGGCGGATTTGTGCTGCTGAAATTCATTTAAGGGGTGAGACTTTGATGTCTGTGGAACGCATGGCTCTATATCTGACCGGCTTGCTTCTCGTTGGCGGGCTGGCGTCGATCGGGTCTGCCTGGGGGTTCCAGCTGATCGGCGGATATGTGCCCTGCAAACTGTGTCTTGCGCAGCGCGTTCCCTATTACGCAGGGTTGCCGATTGCTGGACTGGCGATGATCCTGATGGTGCAGGGCCGAAAGGTGCAGGCAGGTCTTGCGTTGCTGGCGGTCGCTGCAATTTTTGCTTATGGAGCCGGGCTTGGCATCTATCAGTCTGGTGCCGAATGGCAATTCTGGGACGGGCCAAATGATTGCGGCGGTGGCAGTGCGGCTCCAGCTTCTGCTTCCAATATGTTGCAGGCATTGCAGACAACCCGGGTCGTCAGCTGCACCGAAGCAAGCTGGCGCATGTTCGGACTGTCGTTTGCAGGCTGGAACGCGGTCACATCCACTGGCCTTGCAGGTCTGGCGTTGATATCGTCGATGTTGCTGCATCATGGCAATACGCAGGTGAAAACGTCCGCATGAGCAAGACCAGACATCCCAAGGACGAGCAGCGCGAAGAGGCCCTGAGGGCACTTGATCGCGCTCAGGTCGAAAGCGAGACGATCGCGGGATCTTCCCTCGCTCGCATGGCCGATCGGGCCAGGGACCACATGAGCGCCGCCGACAAGGATGAAGATGACCCGATCGAGGTTCTGGGAACCCGGATCGGCCGGTCTCTCGGCCTGATCTTTGCGATTTGTTTGGTGATTTACCTGTTTGTCACTTACCTTTAGCCACAGATAGACAAAAGACGGCCTGCCTCTGGCGGCTAAGGGACAGACGATGCCAGCATCCATTCATCCGATCAGCCGAACCGGTTGGTCCGACAGGCGAGCCCCGGATCTGGAAGACTTCGAGGCCATGGCGAGTGAAACACTTGCTGGCCTCCCGGACGATTTGTTGCTGCGCTGCGGTCATCTGCAAGTCAGTCTGGCAGATTATGCCCCGGATGACGTTCTGGATGCCCTGTCGATAGAAGACCCGCACGATCTGCTCGGGTTATTTGAAGGTGAGGGCTTGAGCGAAGGCGAAGAGGTTTCGCGCACCGGCCAGATGCCCAACCGGATCTGGCTGTTCCGCAGACCTATTCTGGATTACTGGGCAACCATGGACGAGACGTTAGGCGATGTTGTTGCTCACGTGCTTATCCACGAAATCGGCCACCACTTCGGCCTGAGCGATCAGGACATGGAACGCATTGAGGCCGCAGCCGATCGATAGGATCAGCCACGGCCTCAAGAAATTACAAATCCGCTGTCTTATTCAGCAGCTTGCTGTTGGGCGCGCTCGATAGATTCCATGATCATCCGCTTTGCCGCTTCAGCACCTTCAACACCGGTTACCTTCACCCATTTTCCAGGTTCCAGATCCTTGTAGTGCTCGAAGAAGTGCTTCACCTGGGAAATCGTGATTTCCGGCAGATCGGTGACATCATGCACGTTGTCGTAGCGCTTGGTCAGTTTGTGTGTCGGAACAGCGAGAATCTTCTCGTCCTGACCTGACTCGTCTTCCATCAACAGGACGCCGATTGCACGGCAGTTCATGATGGCGCCGGGAACGACAGGGCGCTGGTTGACGACAATGACGTCAATCGGGTCGCCGTCGCCGCACAATGTGTGCGGAACAAAGCCATAATTTCCCGGGTAGCGCATCGGTGTATAGAGGAAACGGTCGACGTACATCGCACCGGCATCTTTATCCATTTCGTATTTGATTGGTTCTCCACCCATGGAGACCTCAATAATGACATTGACGTCTTCAGGTGGGTTGTTGCCAATCGGCACGGCGTCGATACGCATATTTCTACTCCTGTAGGATCTTTGCAGCGTCTATCGCAACCCAGCCGATGAAGTTCAAGCCTAAAGTTTTGCATTGCACCTAAAGAGTGAACGTGGCTGAATGCCGGAAAATGACCTTCAGGGAACAATTACATGCTGCAGTTAGCTCTTTCTTCTGGACGGATTCGTGTTCTCTTGGTGGCACTTATGGCTGCATTTGTGTGCAGTACGGTATACGCGGCCGATGTCACGAGTGATTATAGCAAAATACAACTCGACAAGTGTAGTTTGTTTCAGCCGCCATCTGCAGACGAAGGTACCCACGGCGGTTCTTGGCAGTGTCAGGGCTACAAGGGTATGCCGATCTATGTCGCAGAAGGTGACTTGCGCATGTTCGTCTCCTTTGGCGTGGATGCACCCAATGAACCGGCGGCTTCCCAGACATTGCCGAATTTCAATACCATCAACGAAACGCTGGAGTGGCGACTGCGCGGCGGCGTGCCGTTTGCCACGATCCTGCGGTGGTTCCCCAGCCTGGATGACGGATCAAACGGAAGTGTGTTGATCGTAACCCAGCTGATACCAGGAGGCGGGACCTGTCAGATCGCGAGAGTTGATGCGCAGGCCAACAAAAATGCAAATGTCATGGCCCGTCAGGCAGCTGATCAGATGGCGGGAAGTTTTGACTGCAATGGCCAGCCTGTAATCCTGGGTAACCCGGGCGTTCTTCGCTGATCTTCCGGATCAGGTGCCATACTGGCGGTTGGGCCAGCAATAGATAGACAATTCCAGGCGCTTGCCGCCAATTCGGTACCAGGACTTGGCGGTGAATTTGCCGCCAACAGCCTTGTAAAATTCCCGGGCGGGTTGATTGTCGCTGAGAACCTGCACTGCCAGTCCGGAACTGGTTTTGTCTGACATGGTCTCCTTGACGCTGTAAAAAAGCGCTCTGCCAAATCCCAGCCCCTGATATTCCGGCTTCAGGTAAAGCTCGTAGATTTCGCTGTCCATTCCGGTGTTGTTTAGTCGGCAGGGGCCGTAAGTGGTGTATCCGGCAGGAATGTCGGCGACCCTGATGATCTTTATGTTGACGCCTCGGGCCAATGCTCCGCGCCACCAGCTCTCGCTTCGACGTGAAACCATCTTTTGAAGATCAACCCCAGGCAAGACTCCTCGATACGCGCCAAGCCAGGATTCGCTATGGATACCGGCGAGAGCTTCGCAATCTGAGATTCGGGCCGCGCGCAAGTCGATCAGGTCAATGGTCATATCTTGAAAAGGATACATTATGTCTTCCTCTGGGGAAGGCAAAAAAAGCATTTCGAGACGAAAGTTGTCGACGACTTGTTTCAATCAAGGAGAGGTTTTGAAAAATTCCGCCGGAATAGGAAAAGGGCCGGCGTGTGCCGGCCCTTCAGTTGCCCTGATGTTTGACTCACATAAATCAGGTGGACCGGTCAAAAACCACGGGGGGCTGGGGGGCTATTGCATTCCGCAGCTTTCACTGGTCACACCCATCAGGGTATGAATCTAATATGGGTAGTTAAAATGGCTCGCCAAGGGCTGGATTGCGGCAAAATCATGGAATTTTCGGCATTCTTTTTGGGCAAAGTGCCGTAACGTCCATTTTGTGAGCTTTTCGCCACAAATAATTGGCAGAAATACCAATTTCTGGCAAAATTCGTGCTCTGATCCATTGCGGACTTGCAAAATTGTCAATCAACAACGCATCATGACAACATCGTGACAGGGGGAATCCTGGAAATGTCCTCTGTTCAATACCGGATCGCGAGCCTAAAGGAGGCGGAATGAGCGAAGCCGATGATGGTGCGTCTCAGCGTGCAGGCGGTGTCAACTTGCTTCATAGCCGACCAGCTCCGCCGCCGAAACCTGTTGTCTCTTTTGACCGTCGCGAACTTGATACCATACTGCGCCTGTATGGCCGGATGGTTGCCGACGGAGAATGGCGCGACTACGCCATTGATCTCTTGAAAGATCGGGCCGTATTTTCCGTATTTCGCCGTTCTTCTGAAATGCCGCTCTTCCGGATCGAAAAAGATCCTAAACTTGCTCGGCGGCAGGGAGCTTATTCCGTGGTGGCGACGGGCGGATTGATCCTGAAGCGTGGTCAGGACTTGTCACAGGTTCTGCGCGTTCTGGAAAAGAAGAAGCATCTGCGGGTTGTCGATGGTTGAGTTGCCAGTTTCTGGTAGCCTTAGTTGACCGCAGACCTGTCCCTTGGAAACAACAATTCTCGCAGGTAGTCGGGTATGTTGAACTGATCACTTGTTTTCAGTTGGTTGACTTCCAGCCATTCAGACAAAAGCTCAATCAGTTTGTCGGGATTCTTTTCAAACAAGGCCTGGCAGAATTCAATTTCGAGCTGACTGCCGATCGTCTTTTGAGGATATTCCAGCATAGGTGACCTTGGCTGTTGAGCGTCGAGTTGATTGGTGTCGCATTATCGACGGGCTTTCCAAGTCACTATAGAAAAATACTGTTATGATTTTCGGTGAAATCATAAATTTCGATTATGCTGCGCTGGCCTCGCTGGTCCCTGGCTGAAAGAGCGTAAGAAACAGGCACATCAATCCTGCTCCGACAAAGATCATTGGAAAGCCAATGACTGGAGCAAGAAAGCCGCCTATGACCGGTCCAACGCCTTGTCCCAGTGATATCAGAAAGAATGTCGTGCCAAATCCGAGAGAGGGAGCTTCTCGGAATATCCGCATGCTCCAAATGCCGAAAAGTGCGGTTGTTACAATGAAGCCCGAGCCAAAACAGGCCGCTGACAAGAAAATACCAAACGGTATCTGGACAAGTGACGGCAGAGAAGCGATTGCACACCCCACAAACAACAGAAGCATGAAATAACTTCGCCGCAATCCCCATTGGTTCACAATCCCGCCCGCAAAACAGCCTGTGACTCCGGCGACACCAAGAACGATCCAGAAGAAGACAGTGTCTCTGGAATTGCCAGTCAGATTCCAGAGAAGTTCAACGGCGAAAGTCCAATAGATTGCAGTTACGATTCCGAACAAAAACGCCGCGACAAAAAGCGGAAGTGCGCTCCGCTGAAGAATATAGGTGAAGGGAAATGTTTGGATGTTTCTTCTGGAAAGATTTCGCCTGGGTAAGGTCGTCATGTTCCAGAACGTGAATATCAATGCCAATGCTGAAAATATCAGCCAGCTGAGCCGCCAGTCCTCACCTGCATAAAGCGCCAGCGGTCCGGCAAATGCGACTCCAAATCCCGTTCCGGAATTGATCCACGAATAGACACCGTTCTGCCGTTTGAGCGGAACATTGTGAACCACAATGTCGGAAAAGGGCGGATAGGCAAGTCCTGGACTCATGCCGGCAATGAAAACCCCAAACGCCAATATTTGGGGAGTAGTGGACAGTCCGATGGTTGCCATTCCACCGACAGCTGCCAGGCCGCCTAATAAAATCGGTAACCTCGGACCGAAAACAGTCGACAGCCACGAGCCTGCGAAGGTAGCGAACAAATACCCGACATAGGACATCCCCGCGATCAGTCCGATGGTTTCGGAAGTAAACTGGAACTCCAGACGGATTTCCGGAAGAAACAGACCGAAACAGTATCTGGCCAACCCATAGGTCGAAGCGACAATTGCCAGCCCCGCAGCCGTCAGGTTCAGGATGTTGGTCGGACTATTCTGTGTTTCTGCGAGACAACTGGAAATGAAGGGTTTTGTCATCTGTAGTGGTCAGGCCAAATACGAAAAAACAGCCAAATTTTTGGCAACTGCGATCGGTTGCAGTGTCAAAACAACCTCTGGACCTTAGCGCGCATTGCCGTCGGTTTGGCTTCTGACTCGGTGGATTTTTCGAAATAATTCGCATGGCCTGCAGCTCTTTCATAACCAAAATTTATGCCTAACTTCGGCGTTGATTGTCTAAACTGCTGGCGTGGATCTCAGATGGTCTGGAGCGGCAAATGACGATTGGTCGATTTGACATTGAACTGCTGGAAGCCTTCGTCACAGTTGCTGAAACGGGCAATATCACGAAAGCTGGCCGCCGATTGAACCGAACCCAGCCTTGTGTGAGTTCCCAGTTACGTCGTCTCGAAGACAGAGTAGGAAAACGCCTAGTAGAGCGTTCGTCCCGATTGATGGGCCTTACAGCGTCCGGACAAATCCTTTATGAGCATGCTACCCAGATCCTGAAGTCTCATGATGAAGCGAAGATGAGGCTTTCAGCACCGGAATTGACCGGAAAAGTGCATGTTGGCCTTCCGGAGTGGTACGCACCCGGTCAGCTGCAATCGTTGTTCTGCAGTTTTGTGCGGCTGCATCCGAACGTCAAACTGGAATTGACCGTAGCGGACAGCGCCAGGCTGCATGAAATGCTGGCCAACAATGAACTCAATCTGGCAATTGCCTTGGTATCTTCGGAACAAACGGTCCAAGGCGATGTGTTTGAGGAGCCATTGTACTGGGCGGCTTCGGATAGTTGTCCGCTGGAAGATCCATTGCCATTGGTCCTGTTTCCTGAACCGTGTCCGTTTAGGGAAATTGCTTTCAGTGTTTTGGCAGATGCCGGACGTACCTGGTATGAGCAGATCACAACAACAAGTGTTGCGGCCGCTCAAGTCGCCGTCGGATCTGGAACAGGCGTCTGCTGTCTTCCGGCAGGTGCAATTCAGGACGGGTTTAAAATCCTGAAAAATCAAGCTGGATTCCCGGAACTACCCGCAGTCCAGCTGGCCATCTATTCGCCATCCAACCGGAATTCACCGATCGTCGATTATCTTGAAAAACAATTGTCGCAGCTTCTGCAGAATGCGCTTGCCAAAAACACGGCCTTGTCCCGCACGGCGGAAGCGGGATTGCGGTTGGTGTGAAAAGTTGGTGTTGGCAGTCTTGACGAGAGTTGTTTGACTTCAATCCTTTCGGACTGTCTTCGGGCTGTCCAACATCTCTTCGACCCAGGTGGGGACCTTGAGACCGCCGGCAACATCGGCGTCCAGTGACTTTTCAAGGCTCGTGATGTGTTTGAGGGTTTCGATCACCTCGTCCAGCCGCTCATAGGGCACGACCACAACACCATCTCGGTCCGCGACGATCATGTCTCCGGTTTCGATTTCCTGTCCGCCGATCTGAACCGGAAATCCAACTGACCCCGGCCCTGACATGTGCGGCGAAGCCGGTGTGAGGCCCGTGCACCAGACGGGCAGACCGACAGGAATGATGCCGTCATAGTCACGGGCTGGGCCATCGGTCACAAATCCGGCGGCGCCGCAATTCTTCATCATGCCAACGAGTCTGTCACCTGCTGCGGCACATCCTGTGTGAGCCGCAAACGCCGAGACGACAATGTCTCCCGGTTGAATGAATTTGAGTGCTGCAAAGCTTGCCAGGACATCGGCAGGGCCGCAGTCGGCAGTCAATGCGGGCCCTGCTGCCACGCAGCGCAAGTCCCGGCCTCCGCCAATTGGTTGAATGCTGGTGGAAAGGGCTCCGCCGCCGAGCAAGGCGTCCACAACGAAACCCGTCGGGACACTCTGAAATGCTGCGATCTGGGTTTCTGACGGGCGGCGCATCGTTGCCTTGATCGTCATGACCGGTGGAGCTTCAATCATTTTCTCACCTCAAATTCAGCGCAAAGCGGAAGACTATCTGCAAATCAGTATTTGTCGATCTGTGGTACGCCATCGCAAATGTCGTAGTAGTCGCCTTTGTCGGCAACAAAGATGTGTTTGTCGATTTTCATGCCGGTGGGTGCGTCCAGACAGCCCGCAGCAATTCCGACACCGGCTTCATCATTCATGCGATAAAAAAGGCTTGAACCACAGTTCTTGCAAAAACCGCGTTTGGCCCAGTCGGATGACTTGTACCAGGTCAGGCCTTCGTCGCAGGAAAAGACCAGACTGTCATAGGGCGCATGGGTGGCTGCCCAATGATGGCCGCTTGAGCGTCGGCACTGGCCGCAATGGCAGGCCGTTACCGTGTCGCGAACGGTTTCAACTTCAAAACTGACTTTGCCGCAGTCGCATCGACCCTTGATCATTCTTAGCCTCTGAGTGTTTACGCGCCCTGATCGGTCGAGCCTATGGTCTTTCCGACAATCAAGAAACGCTTTGAATTGCCGAATGCGTTCGGCGTCTTGAAAAAGAAACAAAAAAGCCCGGTGCAATGACCGGGCTTTCTGTTTGTTGGCTGAGCGCCGAGCTTATTCGCGGTTACCGAAAAGCTGCAGCAGCATCAGGAACATGTTGATGAAGTCGAGGTACAGACGCAGGGCGCCCATGACAGACTTCTTGGTGGCAACTTCACTGCTGTCGCCTTCGTAGTACATCGATTTGATCTGCTGTGTGTCGTAGGCGGTGAGGCCAGCGAACACCAGAACACCGATCACTGAAATCGCGAACTGCATGGCAGAAGACGCTAGGAAGATGTTCACAATCGAAGCGATGATGATGCCGATCAGTCCCATGAACAGGAATGATCCCCAAGCAGACAGGTCTTTCTTGGTGGTGTAACCGAACAGGCTCAAGGCACCGAAGGAAGCTGCCGTGATAAAGAACACCCGTGCAATCGAGCCGCCTGTGTAAATCAGGAAGATCGAAGACAGGGAAATACCCATCACTGCTGAATAGACCAAGAACATGATGCGGGCGTTAGATGCACTCATGGACTGGATGCGGAAAGACAGCCACATGACCATGCCCAGCGGAGCCAGCATAACAACCCATTTCAGCGGGCTGCCGTAAAGTGTCACGCCGAGCTGTGTCAGCATCGTGCCATTGCCCATGCTGGCAACAGCCGCACTTGGATCGGATGTCGTGGCCAGCATTGAAGTTGCCAGCGCAAAGAAGCCGGTCAGAGCCAAGCCAAGCGACATGTGGTTGTAGACACCTAGCATATAGGCGCGGAGGCCCTGATCAATGCCGGCCTCGGCGCGTGCGCCACCTGCCGCGTAGGCGCCTTGTGATTGACGGTCAAAGGTCGACATGGTCGAGATAATCCCTTTCTAGAACGATATGCGCATATGTCATCACATGCGGCACAACTCCCACAACATATGGGTAAATACGGAGATTAGCACAAGATGGTTCTCGTGAAAAAACCGTAATCTTTCTACACTAACCCGAATTTTTTCCGATTATAACCGAAGTTTCTGCCTATTTCATTGTTTTTAGACGCGATTCAATCTGGCGATCACAGGTGCCGGACGGCCAGCGAACGATCTCTTCAGCCGTGAAATCCATGATTTCTTTCGCGGGGTCTTTCATGACTTCTGGTGTAATGCCCGGTTTGAACCACTGCAGCACTGCGTAGTCGCCGCCTGCATCCGTCAAGAATGCGATCGGCTTGCCATCTTCCACAATGCCGAGACGTCCGGAGCGAACCGGTTCAACGGATACTTTCCGGGTTTTCCCGTCGATTGTCAGGCCGGTTCTGGATAGGCGAAGCTTTTTCAGCGTAGACGACTTTGTGCCAACCCAGCTGCCGAAGAGCCGCTCCCCCTTGTTTTCCACCGATAGGCAGGAATTTTTGAAGTTCGGGATGGAAAGTCGCGTCCCTGCAACGGTGACGGGATCTTTTCCCTTTTCCCTGATGGTGTACTTCATTTCGTTCGGGCCGGTGCGATAAACCCGAATGTCGATTGGCGTATAAACCGACGAACCCAAAGTGCGAGAATAAAAGTCGAATTGGTTCTCGTCGTTGGTTCCAGCCTTGCGGTAGAGCCAGTGTTTTGGCAGACCGAATTCGTAAACGAGCCAGTCGCTGACCACGAGGCCGCGAGAGCCTTTCGGCGTGTCCATTTGCCAGACGCCGGTATGAAACGGGCTTTCAGCTTGAGCAGGGCCGGAAAACGACAATGTCGCGGCAACAGCCATCGATGCGACTGCAGCACCCAGTTTGAAAACAGATTTAGACTCGAAATTCGGCATAGAGCGTAGCCCCTCTTTCAACTCGCCAAGATCTAATTTGGATATCGAAGAATACAGCCCCATGCAAGTTGCGTCAGGCTTGCGGCTGCGGGGAAAGCCGCTGTTTGTGTAAAGTTTCGCTGACAGACCTCTTGGCCCGGCCCGGTTTCAGAGATTTCTGAGGACCGGGGCCGGTTTTTCGCCAAGAACGCGCCAGGTGCCGATCAGGCCGAAACCAACGGTCAGCACCAAGGCGATCAGAGCCGCACTTGTAGCCGTAACGGGCATCAAGACAAATGACCCGCCCATGATCCGGGTGATGACATACCAGGCCGCGACACCGCCCGCGAGCAGCGCAAAGACGGCTGTCGTCAGCCCCAGGATGGCATATTCCAGCCCGTAAGCCAGAATAAGACGGCCACGCGTGGCTCCGATAGTTTTCAGAATGACAGCGTCATAGATCCTGCTCCTGTGCCCTGCGGCAAGAGCTCCTGCAAGCACCAGAATGCTGGCGATCAAGGTAATTGAAGACGCTCCGCGTATCGCCCAGGCCAGTTGGGCGACGAGATCATTCACCTGGGAAATGGCATCCTTCACGCGAACAGCCGTGACCGTCGGAAATGTATTGGATATGGTCTTGAGAAGCCCCAGTTCCAGTGTCGCAGGAACATCGCCGTCCCACCCCAGTGTCATGAGATGTGCGTGAGGTGCACCGGCAAATGTATTCGGCGAGAATACCAGCACGAAATTAATCGCCAGGGACTGCCATTCCACATCCCGGAAGTTGGCGATTTCGGCGGTGATCTCTCTGCCGAGTACGTTGACTGTGACGGAGTCCCCGATACTTAACCCAAGATCTGTCGCAGCCTCTGCGTCGAAAGAGACCTGCGGCGGGCCCGCATAATTTTCCGGCCACCATTCGCCTTCGCTGAGCTTGGAGTTTTCCGGAAGGGATGGTTCATAAGTGATGCCGCGATCTCCGCGCAGCACCCAGTCCGAGCCTTCTTGAACAGGAACAAAATCCTGGCTCGCTATGCCGTTCAGGCTGACAATCCGGCCACGCAACATCGGCACGCTTTGAATGTTTGATGTCGGCGCTTCCTTGGTAAGCAGGGCTTCGAATGCATCCCTCTCATGGCCTTGAATGTCGACAAAGAAAAAGCTGGGTGCCTTGTCAGCAATGGTCGCTGTCAGTTCCCTGCGAAGATTGCCGTCGATCAGGGCAAGGGCAACAAGCAGGGACAGGCCAAGGCCGAGCGAAAGAACCACAGAGGGCGTCAGCGCGCCGGGGCGATGAATATTGGCGATAGCCAGACGCAATTCAGTGGAGCGCACGGACGGCAGACGTTTGGCAACGGCCATTATGATACGGGCTACCAACACCAGAAGAAGGAAGGCTCCGGCAGATGCGCTGATGTAGATGGTTGCGATCCGCTTGTCGTGAGCCAGCAGGATTGCGATTGAAGCAAGGGCAACAACTGTGACCGCCGTTGCGAAGAGGTAGCGTTTGCGCGGCCATTTCGATCCGCCGGTCACGATGTCCCGGAACAGGGCTGTCGGTGGCACGTCATGGGCGCGACCAAGCGGCCAAAGAGCAAATGCCAGAGCCGTCAGCAGGCCGTAGACAAGGCCAAGGCCAAGTTCCATCGGATAAATACTTGTGACCAGTTTGACCGGAAGAACACCAGAGAGCGCGGCTCCGGCGGCAAACGGGATCATGGCGCCCAATACAAGACCAATTGCGATCCCGATCATAGCCAGGACCAGCATCTGCACCAGGTAAATCTGGAACACGAAACCACCGGTCGCTCCAAGGCATTTGAAGCTGGCGATGACTTCGCGTTTGGTTTCGAGATAGGCACGGATGGCGTTGGCGACACCAACACCACCAACAACAAGAGCCGTCAGCCCCACCAGGGTCAGGAATTGCGCAAACCGGTCGATGCTTCGCTGCAGACCGGGAGATGCATTGGCACGGGAGCGAATGCGCCAGCCTGCGTCGGCCTGGGTCTTTTCAGCATCCTTTATTGTCGCCTCAAGTGCATTGATGCTGGGTGCCGGATCCATCCGGACCCGGTAAAGCCAGCGAACCAGACTGCCTGGCTGGATCAGGCCTGTGTCGGCGATCGCATCGTTGGATATCAGCAGGCGCGGTCCGAACTCCATTCCGCCAGCAAGTTTGTCCGGTTCGTTTTCAATGATACCGGTGATTTTAACATTCGCCCGGCCCAGGGACAGCGTGTCGCCAACTTCAATATCAAGCCTTGCGAGCAAGGCGAGTTCTGCGACCGCGCCCCAAACATTGTCCTGTCTGCCAAGAGCTTCTTTCAGAGGATTGCCGGACTGAAGACGAAACTCCCCATACAGCGGGTAGATGTCATCGACCGCTTTCAGTTCAACAAGAGCCTGGTCTTCGCCGTCATCACGCCGAGCCATGGCCCGTAACGTCGCGATTTCTGAAATGCTTCCAAGCGAGCGGAGATAGTCCTGCTCCGCTGCGTCAGCCTGTCGGTGGGTGAGCCGGAACGACAGGTCACCGCCCAGGATGGACTGGCCTTCCTGTGAGATGCCTTCCGTAAGTGCCCGGGAAACGGAGGTCACACCAGCGATGGCCGCGACCCCAAGCGCTATGCAGGCAATGAAAATGTAAAAACCCTTCAGACCACCGCGCAGTTCCCGAATGGCGAATTTTGCCGCAAGAGAAAAGGTTTGATTGCTTTTTTGCAGCTTGCCCGCAACGAAACCGCTCATGCGGACACCTCTTGTTTGGGTGCCTGAACAGTTTCCTCGATTTCACCGGATCTGACCCGGATCATGCGATCACATTTTTCCGCCAAGTTCGGGTCGTGGGTCACCAGCACAAGGGTGGTTCCGCGTTCCCGCTGGGCCGTGAACATCAGGTCAACAATCTGTGTGCCGGTGCTCTCGTCCAGATTTCCGGTCGGCTCGTCCGCAATCAGTATTTCCGGTTCAACGACAAGTGCTCTGGCGACTGCCACACGTTGTTGTTCACCGCCGGACATCTGGGCCGGGTAATGATGCATCCGATGGCCAAGCCCGACTGCTTCCAGTTCGGCCCTGGCCTTGTCGAAGGCCGAGGTGTCGCCAGCAAGTTCCAGAGGCACCGCGACATTTTCAAGTGCTGTCATGTTTGGAACGAGATGGAAGGACTGGAAAATGATACCAACATTGCGACCGCGAAACCGCGCCAGCTGATCTTCAGACATCGGACCAAGTTCAGAATTGGCAACCTTGACTGCGCCTTCATCTGCCCGCTCCAGCCCGGCCATCACCATCAAGAGTGTAGATTTTCCAGACCCGGATGGGCCGACAAGACCGACAGACGTCCCCTTGTCGATTGTCAGGTCGATCCCTTTGAGAATATGCACTTGTCCGGCGCCGTCGCCGAGTGTCAGATGAACATTCTTCAAAGCGATTGCTGGCGCATTTGTCATTTTTGGGCCTTTATAACGGTCTTGTGCTGGCCGTTCGGCCGCAATACGCCACTCGACAAGTGGTCACTGTGCGACCATATGGGTTTCCTGTGGTGGGTCTTCCAGTCCTGAAAGAATGTTAGCATGAACCGTTTGTATCTTTTTTTGAGCTGGTTTTTCATTGCCTTGGCTTCGGTTCCGGCGCAATCGGCAGAATTGCGGCTGGTTGTTTTGGGTGACAGTCTCTCTGCTGGCTACCAATTGGCCCCCGCAGAAGGGTTTCCGGAGCAATTGCAGCGGGCGCTGAACAAGCGTGGATATTCCATCGAAGTGGTCAATGCGGGCGTGTCCGGGGACACCACGTCTGGCGGGCTGTCTCGTCTCGACTGGTCAGTCGGTGACAACACCGATGCCGTGATCGTCGAGCTTGGCGCCAATGATGCCCTGAGAGGGATTTCACCGGAATATACCCGCAAGAACATGACCGATATTGTCAAACGTCTGCGGGACAAGGGCACAGAAGTTCTGGTGGCCGGAATGCTGGCCCCGCGCAATCTGGGTCTGGCTTATGCTGACGGGTTTAACCCGATTTACAAAGACGTGGCGGAAGAGCATGATGCTCTTCTTTATCCGTTCTTCCTGGACGGAGTTGCCCTCAATCCGGATCTCAACCTTGTCGACGGCATACACCCCAATGCCGATGGCGTGGCTGTGATCGTTGAAAACATCCTGCCGAAAGTCGAAGAGCTTTTGGCCAGGGCCCAATCTTCTTGAAGCTTGCGGGCGGTTTTAATCGCCTGCTCCCGATATTTTCAGATCAACAGGATTTTCAAATGGAACAACGCCGTTTAGGTCGCACAGAAACATTTGTAAGTGCGCTCAGCCTGGGCACGATGACATTCGGAGAACAAAACTCTGAAGCCGAAGGCCATGCGTTGATGGACCATGCCGTCGACAAGGGCATCAATTTTTTCGATGCAGCCGAACTTTATCCGATCCCGGCCAAGAAGGAGACGCAAGGGAGGACGGAACGGATTATCGGAACCTGGTTCAAGGCAAACGGCAATCGCGACAAGATCGTCATGGCCACCAAGACGGTTGGCCGAACCGTAATGGATTGGTTCCGTGAAAACGGGGAGCATGGCCGACTGAACCGCAAACAGATCGAGTTTGCCGTAGATCGCAGCCTGAAAAACCTCCAGACCGATTACATCGACCTGTATCAGCTTCACTGGCCGGATCGCACGTCTTCAAGGTTCGGAAACAATCCCAATCGCTGGGAGGACGCCGAACCTGCGGAGGATGAAAACAGCATCGAATCTACGCTGGAGATTCTCGGGGATCTGGTCAAGGCAGGCAAGATACGACATGTGGGACTTTCCAATGAAAGCTCCTGGGGGACGATGCGCTTCATAGCTGCATCAGAACGCCTTGGATTGCCACGTGTCGCCTCAATCCAGAATGCCTATTCCTTTGTGAACCGGACGTTTGAGGTCAATCTTGCTGAAGTTGCCCGCCGTGAAGATGTCGGCCTTCTGGCCTATTCCGTTCTGGCGCAAGGTCATTTGACCGGCAAATATCGCAATGGAGCTTTGCCTGCCGGAGCGCGCAAAACGCTCTTCAATAAGATGCAGCGCTATGAACACCGCCGAACCCTTGAGGCGGTTGATGCTTATGTTGACCTTGCCGCCGAGATTGATCTGGACCCGGCGCAGATGGCAATTGCCCATGCCTTGTCCCGCAGCTTCGTGACGTCTGTCATTCTGGGGGCGACCAAGATTGCGCAATTGGAAACGGATATTGCCGCTGCCGATATAACCCTGAGCCCGGCGGTGCTGGAGCGAATTGATGCCCTGCACCAGGAATTTGGAAATCCGGCCCCTTAGCTGACGAACGATCGTTAGAGAATCACAAGTCAATCAAAACAGCCGGGCGAGGTCATTTTCGTCCGGTTTTTTTGTGGCTTAAATCCTAATTCCGCCTTTATTTGAAAGAGCTTATGATTTTGTCTTGCGAATTTCATGAAGTTGATTCCTGATAAGTTTGTCAGTGATTAGCGGAGGGACCAGTCATGCCGCGGCTTTTTACAGGCCTTGAGATACCGTCGGAGACGGCGCTCATGCTGTCCATGCTTCAGGGAGGCCTCAAGGGGGCTCGCTGGATTGATCAGGAAAACTATCACATCACCCTTCGGTTTATAGGCGACATTGATGACCGGACTGCTGATGAAGTGGTCGCTGCTCTGGACCGGATTCGCCGAGACCCGATCGAGATCCGGCTGGACGGGCTGGGATCTTTTGGCAACGGAAAGCCGCATGCTGTCTGGGCGCGCGTCCAGCCGACAGACGCCCTTACGGAGTTGCAGGCCGAACAGGAGCGTATCCTGCAGCGGCTTCACCTTCCGCCGGAACGCCGAAAATACACCCCTCATGTCACGCTTGCCCGTTGCAGAACATCGACGAATGAGGAAGTGGCAAAATGGCTGAGTGAACGCGGCGCATTTCAGGCACCGCCCTTCATAGCCGGACGTTTTGTTCTGTTTTCTGCCAAGGCAAGTGTCGGTGGCGGGCCATATCTGGTTGAAGAGGCCTATCCGCTGGCTGCTTAAGCAGACGGCTTCTCGGCTTCCAAAAGCATGGAATAGACCTGAAGTGTCTTGGCGCACATGGTCTCCACGGTAAAATTTTGACGGACATGGGCAAGCGCCCGGTCCGTCAATTTTGTTTTGTCGTCATCTGACTGGGCAAGGGCTGCGCAAATTGCATCTGCCAGTGCGTCAGCATCGGCCGGAGGGACACGCCAGCCAGTGCGTTCAGTGTCTGGTGTGTCCGGCGGGGCCAGAACCGTTTCCGGGACCGCGCCGAGATTTGATACAATCACTGGCACGCCAGCAGCTTGTGCTTCGACAGCTGCCCGACCAAAGGCTTCCGGTTCGGTAGAGGCGACAATACTCAGATCTGCAAGAGCCATGGCAGCTGGGACATCCGCGCAATGGCCGACCAATCTCACTTGATCATGAAGATTCAGATCAGAAATCATTCCCTTCAACTCGGTAACATAGCCATCACGGCCCTGAGCATCTCCCGCCAGGATTGCAATCGGGTCTGTCATGCCAGAGGCCTTGAGTTTGCCCATAGCCTTGATCAAAACCTTCTGCCCTTTCCAAAATGTCAGCCGGGCCATGTTGACGATAAGAGGGTGGCCGGAGGGAACGCCCCAACTGTCTTTCAGCGCCTGTTGGCGCAGGTGGCTGACATTCTCCGGATCCAGGCCGTTCAGATCGGACCCGCGATGGATGACCGTGATCCTGTCTTGTGCAAAGGCGTAGCGCTGTCTGATCAGATCTGCGATGTAGTGCGAATTGGCGATGACTGCGTCACTGCGTGCCATAACCGAGTTGTAGAGATTTTTGAGCTTGTTCGTTTCGCTGTAACTGCCGTGATAGGTTGTGACGAAGGGTGTCTTCGTCTGCTTTGCTGCCCAGAGGGACGACCAGGCCGGTGCCCGGCTGCGGGCATGAATGATATCAACATTCTGCTCGCGGATGAGATCGGCCAGGCGGCCTGCATTTCGCCAGATGGTAACCGGGTTCTTTGACTTTACCGGCATCGTGATGTGTGACGCCCCGATATCGTCCAGCTCATTGACCATCTGACCGTCCTGACTCGCGACAAGCGCTGTGCCACCTGCCTTTATGATCGCCTTGGCGATATCTACCGTCGTTCGCTCGGCGCCGCCGGAATTGAGATCCGGAATTACTTGCAGAACGGTCGGGGGTGAAGACGCAATGGCCAATAGAAACTCCGGGAGATCTTTAAAAAGCGGGGCTGTTGTGCCAAAGGACAACAGACTTCGAACATGTTTGAACGAAAGCCATAGTATGGGGACGCAAGAACCGCAATTCATTGAGGTTGGAAAAAATAGCGAAAAGCGCCATGTCGCCGTCTTGAAGGATAGTGGATCCGCGCCCGGCCTGTTGTGGCTCTCGGGATTCAAATCCGACATGACTGGCAGCAAGGCCGAATCTGTTGCGAGCTACGGCCTTGAAAATGGCCGGGAAGTTGTGCGCTTTGACTATTCCGGCCACGGGCAATCGGGCGGTCCTTTCGAAGCTGCCTGTGTGTCTGACTGGCTTGAAGAGGCTGAAGCCGTTTTCGATCAATTCTGCGGACAGGAGACGATTCTCGTCGGTTCATCTATGGGCGGCTGGATTGCCTTGCTCCTTGCGCTTGCGAGGAAAGACACAAAGCGCATCAAGGGCCTTGTCCTGATCGCGCCTGCAGTTGATTTCACCGAAGAGCTTATGTGGAAGCAGCGGTTTTCCGACGAGGTCCGTGAAACGATTATGAGCGACGGGCGCTGGGCGCAGCCGTCAGACTACGGCGACGACCCTTATGTGATAACGCGCAAACTGATTGAAGATGGCCGAAATCATTTGCTTTTTGAAAAGCCACTCCATATCGAAGCGCCGATAACGATCCTGCAAGGCGTGCAGGATCCGGATGTCCCTGTCGCCCATGCCCAAAGGCTTGTGGACGCGTTGCCGCAGGATGACGTCACCTTTTCCCTTGTTCCAGATGGTGATCATCGCTTGTCACGACCTCAGGATATTGAACTGCTGCTGCGGTCAATTTCCGACGCGTCCGCTTAAATCTTAGACCGGGATGGTATCCCGGCCCTGCTTTTGGACGCGATACCAGGACCAGAACAGACGCGCTGCCACCGCGCGGTTTGGAGCCCAGTGGCTTGCGATTTCATCCAGCTCTTTCTGGGATGGCTTGTCTTCCAGCTGAAAGGCATCCTTGACCGCGATTTGCAGCGCGAGATCTCCGCTCGGAAAGATATCCGGGTGACCTGCGCAAAACAGCAGGAAAATATCTGATGTCCAGCGGCCAATCCCGTGAATGGCACACAGACGCGCATGAGCCTCATCGGCGGGAATGGTGGCAAGATGGCCGAGGTCCAATCCATCTGCACAGGCAACAACAACGGCGCGAAGCGTTTTGATTTTGGGCCGCGACAAGCCGGCTCCCGCCAGGTCTTCATCGGAGTAGGTCGCCAGTTTCTCATGAGTCAGTGGTGAAACAAGCGTCTGCAGGCGGGCGAAAATCGCCGCAGCGCTTGCAGTCGAGACCTGCTGACCCGTGATGATCTGCACCAGACCCTCGAAATCAGCTTTTCGGCGGCGTAGGGGGAGCGGACCAGCAATCTCGGCAATAGCTGATAAACGGTCATCTTTGGCGATCAGGGCCTGAAGGCCGGTTTCAACGTCATGATCTGTGGCAATTGGCTTCATGAACTTCGTTCAACTCACTGAAGGTCTTGCGCCAGTGCGCGGGAATGGTAGGTACGTTGGGATCATAGACCGCCGCTTCGTCAACTTATCGTCCCAGGTTTTGAATGACCACGCCTGTCTTTCGTTTTGCACCGTCACCCAATGGGCATTTGCATCTTGGACATGCCCTGTCGGCGTTGCTCAATGCGCGGGCAGCGGTTGCTCTGCAAGGGCGCTTTCTGGTGCGGTTCGAGGACATTGATCAAACCCGCTGCACGCCGCAGTTGGAAAACGATATGTTCGAGGACCTTGATTGGTTGGGCGTTCCGCTGAATGAGCCGGTCTTGCGTCAGTCCGAAGCGTTCCCGCGATACCGGAATGCCCTGGAGAAGTTACAGGACCTTGGGGTTGTCTATCCGGCCTATCTGACACGAGCAGAAATCAAACGCTTTGTGGCTGACTATGAAGCGGACGGGGAAACCTGGCCACGAGATCCGGATGGCGCGCCAGTGTATCCAGGCGATGCGGCGGTCTTGAGCGAGGAAGACCAAAAGGAACGCGCGAAAAGCGATGAGCCATTTGCCATCCGGCTCGACATGACAGCAGCGCTGGACAAGGTTGGACAGGACCTGGCCTGGGATGAGTTTGGCGCGGAAGGCACGGCATTGTTTGATGCCCCGCGTCGCATTGCTGCGGACGCTGCGGCCTGGGGCGATGTGGTTCTGGCACGCAAGGACACGCCGACCAGTTATCATCTCTCCGTTGTTGTTGATGATGCCTATCAGGGCATCACCGATGTGCTGCGCGGTCAGGATCTTTACGCATCAACCAGTGTGCACAGGGTCTTGCAGCAGTTGCTTGGTTTGCCGGTTCCGCGCTACCGCCATCATCGGCTGATTTTGGGAGAGGACGGCCGCAAGCTCTCCAAATCCAGTCAGGACACAAGCATTCGTGCGCTTCGTGAGAGTGGCCTTTCCCACATGAAATTACGCAGCCTCATAGGCCTCTGACAATCGAATGATTTCGTCCTAACCGAGGCCAAACCAGTCATTCAGGAACCAGATCCAGAGGCTGGTGGTGACGATTGCGAATAACGTGGTGATCGTGATTGCGTTGGCGGACATGGCGTGGCCAGTGCCGTAGCGATTGGCGAAAATATAAGCGTTCACGCCTGTAGGACAGGCGGCTGTGACGGTTGCAACGACAGTCCAGAGCGGTGGCAGCTGGAAGACAAATGCACTCACCACAAAAATGATCGCCGGCATCACGAATATCTTTATAACGCCGAGTAAGAGCCCGGGAAGAATATTGCCGCGAACGCCGTACTGAACGAGGCTCATACCCAGTGACAGCAATGCAAGAGGAAGCGCTGTCCCGGCAATCCGGTTCAAGACGTCTTCGCCAAGGGCCGGTAAGTCCAGCCCAGTCGATCTCCAGACAAATGCGAATACGATGGTCAGGACCAGCGGGTTTTTAATTAAACTACGTCCAGCGCCAGCAGCGAGCTGCAACATCGGAGGACTGGCTTCGCCGCTGTCTATTGCAGCTGCCTTTTCCATGACGATGGCCATAACAACCGTCATTATCGCCAAATGCACTGAAATGATCAAAAGGATCGGAACCAGTCCTTCGTCTCCATAAACCGCAGAAACCAGTGGCAGTCCGACAAGAATGGTGTTTGCGAAGGACGCTGAAATGCCACCAACTGCGCCGGCGCGCGCGTCGCGACCAAAACCTTTTCGGATGACCAGAGATCCCATAATCCAGACGACTGCAATCCCGATGAAATAATTGGCCCAAAGCTCGATTGGCAGACCGTCGGACAAATCCGCCGTGGTTAGCGTGCGGAAAATCAGGACAGGAATAGCGACTGAATAAACGAACTGCCCGAGGGCATCGCTAACGCTCTTATCCAGGATTTTCATCTTGGCGATTGCATAACCGATACCGATGAGCAGAAAAACCGGGGCAACAATGGAGAGAGTCTGGGATAGCATTTGATAGGTTAGGCCTTGAGAAGAGAACCGGCTGACACCCTTGAGCCAGTCTCAACATTGAATGATCTTTGGTGCAATAATCATGTCCTGATGGACAGAAGCCGCACTCCGGGGTAAGCACGGCAGGCAACACAGTGGCTGTTTGATCCCGGTCTTGCAAGCCCGCAGACGCTCGAATCGAGAGAAAGGCTTGCCGTATGGCCGAGCAGGATGAGGACAGCGTTAATCTCGCGCTTCTGGCTCACGATCTCAGAACTCCTCTCGGCGCGATGCGGTTGACCGGTGAGTTGATTGGCAAGGGATCTCTGGATGATGCACAAAAAGAACAGCTTTCCATCCTGATCCGCTCGATCGATGCTCTGGAGCAGATGACGACGGAACTCGTGGCGGCGGCTCATCCGAGCGCACAATCGGTTGATGTTCTCACATCGATTGCATCGATTGTAAGTGACAGTGCCGAATTGTTCCGGATTTCAGCGGAAACCAAAGGTCTGACATACACGGTCTCGATGGATCAGGGTATTGAAGGTGCCATGACAATGCACAGCGCCAGCTTGAGGCGAATAATCGTGTGTCTGCTGGACAATGCCATCAAGTATACGCCTGCCGGAGAAGTGTCTGTCCTGGCGACAATAGATACGCTAGGCGAAGACCGTGACAGCAATTCTGCAGAGCCTCATGTAAAAATCATCATTCAGGACACCGGACCTGGAATCGACTCCGATGAGCGTGCACGGTTGTTCCGACCATTCGTTCGCGGGCGTTCCGGCCGGGAGACAGGTCCTGGCACAGGACTGGGTCTTTGGGGAACGGCACAGTTGGTCCGGAAAATTGGTGGGCGTCTGGTCTTGTCCCAACCTTCATCTGGTGGCAGCCGGTTTGAAGTTCAGCTTTCTTTGGAAGAAAATGACCAGCAATCAGTTGGCGACCAGTCCGCCTCTGTCGATGTGGCGTCAGGCGATCTGCCAGCCCATGTACTTATTGTCGACGACAATGACACCAACTGCCGTCTCCTGGCGGCGTTGCTCGAGTCTTTCGGGATTTCGTCTGACGTTGCCAGTTCCGGAGAACAGGCCATCGGCCTTGTCCAAAAAGGCGGCTATGATGCTGTGCTTCTGGACTTGCATATGCCGGGAATGAGCGGCGTTGAAACCGCGGAAACATTGAGGGCATCGCACTCAAGTCTTGAGTTGCCATTGATTGCAGTCACAGCGGCCCTTGAATCCATCACTGATGACCATTTGAAAGACGCCGGATTTCAGGATGTTCTGACCAAACCCTTGTCTCCGGAAACCCTTTTTGACGTGCTGATAAAGACGCAGGCGCAAAAGGTCAGTTCTCAGAAGTAACACTCAAGAAGGGCTCAGCTGAACGGCCATTTCCAACGCATCTTCCAAACGATCGTCGCCCCAGTACAATTCGCCGTTTTCCAGGATGAAGCTTGGTGCGCCAAAAATGCCATGCTGTTCTGCCTGGGCGACTGCTTTCCTCAATTCGGACTTGATGTCATCCGATTTGGCTTGCTCCATGATGTCCTTTGCCGGTGCTCCAGCCTCGAGCAGAATACCGGCGAGCAATGCTTCGTCAGAAATGTCCTCGCCTTCACCGAATTCAGCCATGTAGACCGCTCGGGTGTAATCACCGATCCAGGCCTGGGTCCGTCCTGCCAGAGCAATCCGGGCCGCGAGCAAACCGTTTTGCGGAAACGGAATAGGTCTTGTCAGGGGCAACCCATACCGCTCGCAGTGACGTTCCATATCCCGCCACATGTACTTGAGTTTTGACGGATGCAGATTGAAGGGTGAGGTGTCCCATCCCTGTTTCTTGAAGAACGGTCCCAGCAAAAACGGGCGCCAACTGACTGAAACCTCGTAATCTTTTGCGAGCGTTTCTATGCGCATCGCGGCCAGATAGCTGTAGGTCGAAGCAAATTCGAACCAGAATTCCAGAACAGGTTGTTTTGATTGTCGAAGCCGGACGACATTCGAACCGGATTTCTCTGATGAAGATTGTGTCATGAGGTTTGCTGAAATTTTCTGCTGCACTGTTCTTTGGAGCAAGGCAAAGGAAAGGATTGGATCGGCTTTCGGGATGCGCTAAAGAGCGCCTATGAGAGATCTACGTATGTACGACCATACCGTGAAGACTGCCATGAGCAAAGCTGCTGCCTGGTGTTGGGAACACCCCTTCGCAGCTGTTGCGCTGTATGTTGCATTCGTGTCCCTGTTTTTCCTGGTATTTCCGCGCGTTGATATCTGGGTGAGTGGTCTGTTTTTCGTCGAGCCACTTGGTTTTGAAGCGAAATATGATCCGTTTCTCAAGAAGCTCAGGCATCTTGGCCCGTATCTGGTCCGCGTTATTGCCATATGTAGTGTCGCTGTGCTGGTCTTGAAACTGGTGTTGCCTGGTCGCGCACCGATGGTACCGCTTCGAAAACCCCTGTTTCTGATCTCAACTCTGATCCTTGGACCGGGCATTCTGGTCAATGCCATTTTCAAGAATAATTGGGGACGGCCGCGTCCACGCTCAATTGAAGAGTTTGGCGGTGACTTGCCGTTTCAACCTGTCTGGAAAATTACCGAATACTGCGACAGGAACTGCTCGTTTGTGTCAGGTGAGGCATCTGCCAGTATCTGGTTGGTCTCAATTGCGTTTCTGGTGCCGGCCAGCTGGCGCAAGGCGGTATTGTCTTTTGTTCTGCCGCTCTGTCTGGTTCTTTCTGCGAACCGGGTTGCCTTTGGCGGGCACTTTTTGTCCGACACGCTGATATCATGGGGCGTTACCTTGTTGGTCGTCCTCAGCGTCTACTGGCTGCTTTACCAAAAGCAGCCACCGTTGGTGACTGACCAGAAGCTGGACGAGTGGTTTACGGTCAACGGTCGCCGACTACACCGGAAAATCAGGCGTCAAATCTGGCAGCTGCGCAATGCACTGACCGAACTCTCCGAAAAATGGAAACGCTAGCTGCTGAACAGTTGAACATGATTGCAGCATGTTTTCCCATGGTCTTTGGTCAGATGCATGTTGGGCGGGTGAGACAGAATTATCAGGTCCTGATGCCATATCGAGGGTCGCTGTTGTCCGTTATCTGATTCAATAGAGCCTCCCCACCTGCCTTGACCATTTGATAGACCTCTTCAAATCCATTCTCATCATCATAGTAGGGATCAGGAACATCTATTGGCGGGTGATCCAGAAACAGGCGAATTGAGCTGTTCTGTGCACCTGCCCGGGCTCTTAGTGTCGACAGATTATTGTTGTCCATCGCCAGTATGATGTTGAAGCTATGGAAGTCGCCGGGCACGATCTCGCGTGCCTGTTGGCCTGAAATGTCGATGTCCTGTCTGGCGGCAACTTCAATGGACCTGGGATCTGGAGGGTCTCCTATGTGCCACCGCCCCGTTCCTGCGGAATCGATACGGAAATGATCCGACAATCCAGCCTGTTCAACCAGTGACCGAAATACGCCTTCGGCAAGTGGAGAACGACAAATGTTACCAAGGCATACGAAAAGAACGGATGTCATTCGGCAATGAAGTCTCTGTCGCACGAGTATGTCAAGGTCAGCCCATTAGGGCGCTGCAAAGCCGCTGGATGACGTTTTGGGCTTGTCATTGCCTGCAGAACCATCCTTTGTTTGTCGAAGCATTGGAGGTTTTTCTTGATGACGTGGCTGAAAGGATTCCGGCTTGCAGATGGCTTGCGCCATGTGAGGGTGCCAAACTGGCTCCGCAAGCTGGCTGTGGCTGGAATTCAGTCGACTGATCCCTACGTCCGCCGTCGCCAGATGGTCGTCAATGTCTCCGCGCTCGTCGGCATCTTCGATAATCTGTTCCACACAATTCAGAACCTGACCTATGCCTTTGAGGACTTGATGCCCTTGAGCATCTACGGCCTGGTGATGATCGGGTTGTTCCTTCTGGTGCCCCGTATGCATCGTTTGGGAGACAATGCCGCGGCTGTTTATTTCATTCTGGTCATCGCGGCGGGAAATACCTTTGTTGTCTGGACCCTGGGTCTGGCGAGCGGAACTCAAGGCTATTTTGCGCTTGGTGGTGCAGCCTTCATTTTTTTCGGTGTTGGTCACTGGCGATTATTTGCAGTCTGTTTCCTGCTTGCGTTGGGTTTGCTGGTCGGGGCCTACATGTTCGCTCCTGACATAGGACCGGTTCTTCCAGGCGATATCGAGTTCCGCAAACAATTGTCGGCCCAGGTGATGATCAATATCCTGATCATCTCGAGCATTTTGATCGTGTATGCCCTGACAGCTCTGCACAGGGCGGAAGCCGCGCTTGCAGTTGAACATGCGCGCTCTGAAAACCTTCTCGAAACAATTATGCCGAGAGCTATCGCGGATCGTCTGAAGGGTGCGCCGGACAAACGAATTGCAGACCGGCATGAAGCTGTCACGGTCCTGTTCGCGGATTTGGTCGGGTTTACCCCAGCTGCGCGGGCTCTGACGCCGGATGAAGTCGTTGGATATCTTGATGGTTTGTTCAGGGAATTTGATCGGCTTGTAGAGCAGGCGGGCGCTGAAAAAATCAAGACAATCGGCGATGCCTATATGGTTGTCGGCGGGCTTGACGGAAATCCGCAAGCGGCTGCCGTCGCTGTCGGGCGATTGGCGCTCGCCATGATGGATACAATCCGCAAATGCGCGCCGCTCAACGGTGTGACACTCGATCTACGGATCGGCATTCATTCCGGACCGGCAATTGCGGGCGTCATCGGTACCCGTCGTTATTCATACGATGTCTGGGGTGATGCCGTGAATGTCGCCAGCCGGATGGAATCTCATTCCATCGCCGGACAAATCCAGGTCACAGAGGCCTTCTGTGAGCTGGCTGGCAATGCGTTTCTCCTCGAGGATCGAGGAACCATCGAAGTGAAAGGTGTAGGGTCTATGAAAACTGCATTTTTGACAGGAGGACAAAATGGCCGAGCGCTTGAAACCTGAAGACCGGGCAGCGGGATTACAGGAGCTTTCTGAATGGAAGCTTGTCAAAGATCGCGATGCGATTACGAAATCCTTCAAGTTCAAGGATTTCACTCAAGCCTTCGGGTTCATGACCCAAGTTGCGCTGATTGCGGAAAAAATGAACCATCACCCTGAATGGTTCAATGTCTACCGGAGCGTGGACATTACCCTGTCGACACATGATGTTGGCGGTCTGAGCGAGTTGGATTTGAAGCTGGCAAGGAAAATTGACGTCGTTGCAGCCAAGATCAATTGATCAAAGGCAGGTTGGCGCTACTCTGCTTTTTTCAAGTGAAACCGGTGTCCGGTTTCCGTGCGTTCGGAGGTCAGCAGCATATGGCCGTATTCCTGGCAAAAATGTGGGATGTCAATTTCAGCCATAGGATCCGTGGTTAAAACGATCAATTCGGCACCCGATGCCAACTGTGACATTGCCTTTCGTGTTTTCAGGACAGGCAAGGGGCATTTCAGTCCGATAAGGTCGAGGGTTGTTTCGCTCAAGAGGATGTTCCGGATCTAAAGTGGCGTTTGATTACCGGTATATATCGTTGATGTGCAGATTGAAAACCGCACAAGATTAAGCTTTTCGGTTGAACCTCAGAACGAGCGTCCACTGCGAAATACCAGGTGGCGATTTCATGGCCGATCATCCTGAGGTATAGCACGTGGTGACCACTTGCCTAAGCTTTGCTTGAAAACGGGATTTCTGCCATGTTCAACACCATTGTGTCTCCAATCGATGTCCTTGATTTCTGGTGGATGGCAGGTCCGGACAAGTGGTTCGCGCAGGATGCAGCCTTCGACACTCAATGCAGTGACATGTTCTTGCCAACCATAAAGGCCGCGCAGGCCGGTATGCTTGATGGATGGGCCGAGACAGCGGATGGCGCATTTGCACTTATTCTGGTGCTTGACCAGTTCACTCGGAACGTCTTTCGCGGGCAGGCAGAGTCTTTCAAGGCGGATGGCAAGGCCGTTGCGATTGCAGAAGACGCGATTAAACGTGGATTCGATCGTGCATTTCCAAAAGACGTGCGGGTCTTTTTCTATCTGCCTTTCGAGCATGCTGAAGATATGGCCTACCAGGAGAAAAGCGTCGACCTGTGCCGGGCGCTTGGAAACATGCAATTCTATCACTATGCACTGATCCACATGGATGTAATCCGCCGGTTCGGACGATTTCCGCACCGCAACGCGGTTCTTGGCAGGGAAACAACTGCGGCTGAACAATCCTTTCTGGATTCCGGCGGGTTTTCAGCCTGATTTCTTGGCCATCTCCGTCGTATTTTTCAGTCAATCTGGAGCGGCTACAGTGTAAATGCCGCTTTTTTGTGCGGGTGATTTTACGTGTTTTGATTTGCCTATTTTTTAATCATTATTGTGCGTTGCGGTGAAAAACTGAGCAGCAATGCTGCCTTTAATTCCACCAATTCCATCGTCTGAATTTCCCTAAATCAGCACCAAAAACTCGATCTACCCGCAGATTTCCGCGGTTTTTGAATCTCTTTTTCCAAGTTGGCACGGTCCTTGAAGAGAAAGGGTCGGCGCTGGATCGCTCGTCGCAACGTGACGACTGAAAGACTCGAGACCCTTCCAGAGGGGGAACTCCGGGCACAGAGCGAAACAGCAAAAGAGCTTCTTCAAAGGGAAGGGGCGCGACATGGGGAATGGAACGAGCAATGAAAATCGTGATGGCCATTATCAAGCCGTTCAAGCTCGACGAAGTGCGCGATGCCTTGACCGGTATCGGCATTCAGGGGCTGACGGTGACCGAAGTTAAAGGCTATGGCCGCCAAAAGGGCCACACCGAAATTTACCGCGGCACGGAATACGCAGTCAGCTTCCTGCCGAAACTGAAAATCGAAGTCGCAGTTGATGCGGGATCTGTCGACAAGGTTGTCGAAATGATTTCCGGAGCAGCGAAGACAGGTCAGATCGGCGACGGAAAAATCTTCGTCTACACGATCGATCAGGCCGTACGCATCCGGACCGGCGAAACAGACGCCGAAGCTCTTTGATTTTTGTAAGGAAAAGTATCATGAAAAATCTTGTCGCAAAGGGCGCGACGTCACTGGCTCTCTTGAGCCTGACAGCCCTGCCAGTTCTGGCACAGGACACGGAAGCTGCTCCGGCAGTCTCACCTGAAGTCGCCTATATTCTGAATACGCTGCTGTTCCTGATCGGTGGTTTTCTGGTCATGTGGATGGCGGCCGGTTTCGCCATGCTGGAAGCTGGCCTGGTTCGCTCCAAAAACGTTTCCATGCAGTGCCTGAAAAACATCACGCTGTACTCAATTGCCGGTCTGATGTTCTGGATCACTGGTTACAACCTCATGTACACCGGCGTTGACGGTGGTTTCATGGGCTCACTCGGACCATACGCTTTTGATCCGGTCGGCGGCGACGCTCTCGACACCGGTTATTCCACAGCGTCTGACTGGTTCTTCCAGATGGTGTTCTGTGCGACGACGGCTTCTATCGTGTCCGGCACCTTGGCCGAGCGCATCAAGCTGTGGCCATTCCTGATCTTCACAATCATTCTGACCGGCATTCTGTATCCGATCACCGGTTCCTGGGAATGGGGTGGCGGCTGGCTGAACGGTGAATTTGTCACCAGCATCGGCGGCGCTGAATTCTCTGATTTTGCTGGTTCCACGCTGGTTCACTCTGTTGGCGGTTGGGCAGCTTTGGCCGGTGCCATCATTCTTGGTGCCCGTAAAGGCAAGTATGGCGCAAACGGTGCGGTTCATCCGTTCCCGGGTTCTTCCATGCCTCTGGCAACGCTGGGTACATTCATCCTGTGGCTCGGCTGGTTCGGCTTTAACGGTGCATCACAGCTCGCAATGGGCACGATCAGCGATGTTTCCGACGTCTCCCGTATCTTTGCCAACACCAACATGGCCGCTGCTGCCGGTGTTGTTGTCGCGGTCCTGCTGACGCAGGCCATGTACAAGAAGGTCGACGTTACGATGGCTCTCAACGGTGCGCTTGCCGGTCTTGTAGCAATCACGGCAGAGCCGCTTGCACCAAGCGTCATTCAGGCGGTCATCATTGGTGGTGTTGGTGGAGCAATCGTGGTCTTCGCGGTACCGATGCTCGACAAGCTGAAAATCGATGATGTTGTCGGTGCCATTCCGGTTCACCTGATTGCGGGCATCTGGGGCACACTCATCGTACCGCTGTCCAACAGCGATGCGTCCTATGTCAGCCAGTTGATCGGTATAGTTTCCATCGGTGCATTCACGTTCATTGCGTCAGGTATTGTCTGGACGGTTCTGAAAGTCGCCATGGGCATCCGGGTTTCCGATGAGGAAGAGGCGCTTGGTCTCGACAAGGTCGAAATCGGTGTCGAAGCCTACCCGGAATTCGGAACAGGTTCTCAGCGCATGTAATCAATGCGTTGACCAAGAATATCTCCCAGCGGTCTCGATGGCTCGGACCGCAAACTTCAAAAGCCCGGGGTAACCCGGGCTTCTTTTTGCGCTAATATCTTGGGAATTACGAATGTGTTTAAAAAATGGGCAATTGCTGGATAATTAGTCGTCTCATGTAGGGTGCGCATATCGAAATACTATTGATATGTCCATAAGACTGGCAGAAAACTGCGCTGTTTTTCATCCAATGCCTGTTTGGCATGCAGTTTGAATACATCTGATCCGCAGAAGCATAAACAAGAGGCTAATTGCCTAATAGGGGGTCATTTATGGATACGCCATCAGTCGGCGGAGACGTCTTTTTCGTCCTCGTCGGAGCCATTCTCGTCTTTGCCATGCATGGCGGATTTGCATTTCTTGAAGTTGGAACCGTTCGCCAGAAAAACCAGGTCAACGCGCTGGTGAAAATCCTGGTCGATTTCGCCATCTCGACTGTTGCTTATTTCTTTGTTGGTTACACGTTCGCCTACGGAACCAGCTTCCTTGTCGACGCAGCGACGTTGTCCGGCGGTGGTGAAGCTTTTGAACTACAGGGACTGACACTGGTCAAATTCTTCTTCCTGACAACATTCGCAGCAGCGATCCCGGCGATCATTTCCGGTGGTATCGCAGAGCGCATGAAATTCCTGCCACAGTGTCTGGCGACAGTCGCACTGGTCGGCATCGCCTACCCGCTTTTCGAAGGCATTATCTGGAACGGCAAATTCGGTTTCCAGGGATGGCTGGAAGCAACCTTCGGTGCCGGTTTCCATGACTTTGCAGGTTCTGTTGTTGTGCATGCCGTTGGTGGCTGGATTGCACTGGCTGCCGTGTTGCTTCTGGGTGCCCGTATGGGCCGCTATGATAGCAAGGGCCGTCCGGTTGGCATTCCGCCGTCATCCTTGCCGTGGCTTGCTATGGGATCGTGGATGCTGTGCGTTGGCTGGTTCGGCTTTAACGTCATGACAGCGGCGTCCCTGGACGGGGCTTCCGGTCTTGTGGCAATCAACTCCTTGATGGCGATGGTCGGCGGTATCCTGACCGCATTGATCGTTGGCCGGAATGATCCCGGATTTGTCCATAACGGTGCCTTGGCCGGCCTTGTGGCTGTCTGCGCCGGATCCGACATCATGCATCCGGTGGGCAGCCTGGTTGTTGGCGGTATTGCGGGTATCGTCTTTGTGAAGGGGTTCGAGATCTGCCAGAACAAACTGAAGATCGATGACGTCCTCGGCGTCTGGCCGTTGCACGGTCTCTGCGGAGTCTGGGGGGCGATTGCAGCCGGTATCTTTGGTGCAGAGGCTCTTGGTGGCCTTGGCGGGGTATCCCTGATGTCCCAGATCATCGGAACGGCTGTCGGCGCGGCCTATGCCTTTGCCGTTGGCTTTATTGTCTACGGTGTTCTGAAGGCGGTAACGGGTCTGCGGATGTCACCGGAAGACGAACACCGTGGCGCAGATCTGTCGATCCACCGCATCAGTGCAAATCCGGAAAGCGATCTCATTCGCTGATTTGAGATGGTGTTGAATATGAAAAGGCCGCCAAAACTGGCGGCCTTTTTGGTTTCTGGCAGGACCTTCTATTGATCTGCGAACAACAGCGCGCACAGATCCTTGTGACTATCGACAACCTTATGTGCGCCAGCCTCCTCGAGCTGTTCGCCATGACCGTTGTGGCTGTGGCCGCCGCCTACAAATCCCCAGACAGTCATGCCAGCGGCAAGGCCCGCTTTCACACCGTTGGAGCTGTCTTCAATCACAAGGCAGCGGTCCGGTTCAACATTCAGATTACGCGCTGCGAACAGGAACAGGTCCGGGGCCGGTTTGCCGTTTTCAACCTGTTCGCCGGAATAGATATGCGGTTCGAAAAAATCATATAACCCGGTGTGTTGCAGCTTGTGGGTCAAACGGTTCAATCGTGAGGATGAGGCAACTGCCCGGGGACCGCTGTGCGCATTCAGGAGTTGCTTGATACCGGATATTTCCAGCAGTTCCCTGTCGATCCGCTCCATGGTTGCTGCATCCAGCTCCGGGCCAAAATTTTCCGGAAGCGGTCCTTTTCCCGATGCGCGGTGATCGGCGTCCAGAGTTGCGAAAAAATCAACTCCGGCCAGACCCTGAAACCGGGTCATGTATTCGTCGACACTGTAGTTCAGCCCGATCCGGGCCAGATAGTCGCGCTCGACTTCGACGTATATTTTCTCTGAATCGACCAGAACGCCGTCGCAGTCAAACAGGATCGCTTCAAATGCCATGCTTTCAATTTCTCTCAATGTGAGCCATCAAACAGTCCCTTAACAACTTGTCTTTGAAACAAGATGACAAGCAGGGCTGGTGGCAGGATTGCGATGATTGCGAGCATCAGGCCGGGCAAACTGGCACGGCCAAAAAACTGCATGCCTCTGACAACGGTGTAGGTCGCCTCATCGGAGGTGACCATGACCGGCCACAGGTATTGGTTCCAACCGGTGACAAAAAGCACCAGGAACAACGCCGCTGCGGTGGGAACCGAAAGCGGCAGCAGAATATCCCGGAAAAACTTCAAGGGCCCCGCACCATCCAGCCGGGCAGATTCCATGAGTGTGTCTGGCACCGTCATCAGGAATTGCCGGAAAAACAGAGTGCCGAGGCCGGAAGCGACAAGAGGCAGGATGAGTCCGCTTCGGGTGTTGACGAGGCCTAAATCTGCAGCCACGTCAAAGGTTGCCAGAAACCGGGATTCCAGCGGCAGCATCAACGTCAGCAGAAGCAGCCAGAACAAGCCGGTGGCAAAGGGAAATCGAAAATAGAGCAGCGCATAGGCGGCAAGAAGAGAAACGACGACCTTGAGCCCCGCAAAGCCGGCCCCCAGCGCAAACGAATTCCAGAGCATTGCGAGTGCCGTGACATCGCCGGAAAATCCAGAGCTTGTTGTCAGGAACGTTCCGTAATTCTCAAGCATGGCGGTGCCAAGGTCCAGTCGCGGCATCATGCTGGCACCGGCACCGTGGGTAGTCGCGGCAAACAGGGCGTAGACCGGGACGCACATCAACAAGGCGCCGCCAATCAGAATGATGTGGTCAGTAATCTGGGCACGTAGACGCTGCCATGAAGGCATAAACGGGCTTCCTGTCTGGTTGCAAGCGATAAATCCGAATCGTCTCAAAGGACAACAATACCGGAATGTTTTGCCTTGTGTTCCGGTTCGACATGAATGGTGATCCGGGCGCCTTCAACATCCTCGCGGATAGCTTCCTCGATCCGGTCGCAGATGTCGTGCGCCGCTTCGACAGACATGGAGCCCGGGACCACCAGATGAAAATCTATGAACGTTGTCTGCCCTGCAATTCTGGTGCGCAAATCATGAGCTTCAAGGGCGCCTTCGCCCTGTTCGGAGATCTGTAACCGGATCTTGTCCAGAACATCTGATGAGGCTGCCTCGTCCATCAGGCCGCCAACAGATTCCTTGACCAGCTCCCAGCCGGACCAGAGGACAGTGAAACCCACAATCACGGCCAGGATGGGATCCAGGACCTTCCAGCCTGTGAGAAGAACCAGAACAACACCGACCAAAACTCCCAACGAGCTGATCACATCGGTCATCAGGTGTTTGCCATCGGCCACCAATGCCGGGGAGCGGGCCGTGCGGCCGAACCGCATCAGGTATCTGGCCCAAACTCCATTGATTGCCGCTGCGGCCACATTCATACCGATACCGGCATAGGAAAACTCGGGGCTTTCGCCTTGCGTGAAGCCGATCCAGGCCGCCCGGAAGATTGAAATTGCCGCCAGAACAATCATCACACCAACCAGAACGGCTGCAAAGTATTCGGCCTTGTCATGACCGTAAGGGTGATTGCTGTCCGCAGGTTTGGCTGCAAACCAGACGGCAGCCGCAGTTGCGATTGAAGAGGCTATGTTGACCGTCGATTCCAGCGCATCCGAATAAAGCGCGATTGATCCGGTCAGCCTGTAGGCTTCAAATTTCAGTACCAGAACAACGAGGCCAACTGCGATACTGGCAAGGGCAGTTTTGAGCCTGAGACCGAGGGCCATTCATTCTTCCCCAAACAGGATCCAGCCGTATGTGTCGGATCGGTCAAGGGGTATCATTTTTTGAACTTCAGACAACCGGGGGCAGCAAGTTTTGCAGAAGCTATCCGTTGCGGATCAACTCATCCGCCTTTTTTCCAGTCCAAAACAGCCGCGCCGATGATTTGTCCCGGTCCATCGCGGTCTTCCACCTGAATGAAAATCGCGCACCGGGCATTGTCATCCAGCATCAGTTTGGATTTCGGCATTCGGAATGTTTCAGAGCCGCCTTCCCACATACCCATTGGTTGAAGATTGCGAACGACATTGACGTAGGTGATCTCCTGTCCGGCATTCTCACCGCGACCGATATCAATCTTTGTCTTTTCGTCGAGACGGAGGAAATAGACAGTTGCCATTGAGGCACCGTCAGGCAAGGTGCCACTGACCGTTGCCTGGACAACCATGTCGGAAATATTCAGGTCAACACTTGTCGTGAACGGGCTTGTTCGTGTTAACGCCGCACGGACATCTCTCTCTCGGCTGCCGACGACATGCTCTTCGCCATTGATCACCATCTGCGGTGTATAGACGGACCGATCACCGCGCCTGGCAGCGTAAGCGCGTTGGCGTTGCGAATGGGCCGGGCTGGCAAGCGTATCTTTCCAACCGAGATAGTCCCAATAATCAACAGGCATGAGCACGGTGAGAACATCGTCTTCTTCCTGAACAAGGCGCTCTGCCAAGTTGTCTGCCGGAGGGCAGGACGAGCATCCCTGACTGGTGAAGAGTTCCACGACCTTCAACGGCTCTGCAGCGGCAACGCTTCCCGCAGAGGACATGACAAGTATTCCGACAAGAACAATCAATTCCGTTCGGAAAGCCATAATTGCTTTCCGCAGGCGATAATTCACCATTGGCTCAATTCCCGTGTGTTGATAGCCGTCAAACTAGTTGGGGCAATCATAAAGTGCGAGTCACGTGCCAGTGATTTTGGCGGTTTTTCAGTATTTTCGCGGGATTGTGATGAGGAATCAGGATGCCGTAAAGTCAGCTTTCAGCCAGAATTTTGTTCAGTTCAGGCAAAAAGACTTTCAGATAGCTTTCGGGACCGAGCGGGCCAATGAACTTGTATCGAATGGTGCCGGTCTTATCGACGATGAAGGTTTCGGGAACCCCGTAAACTCCCCAGTCAATTCCGGCCCGACCAGAACTGTCAGCGCCAATCCGGTCATAGGGGTTGCCGAGGTCCTTCAAAAACCTGCGGGCGTTTGTCGGCTTGTCCTTGTAGTTGATGCCAAGCATCTGGAAGCCGTCCAGTGTCGCGAGGTCTTCCAGAAGCGGATGCTCCTGGCGGCAGGGGCCGCACCATGATGCGAAGATGTTGACGACGGACACGTGGCCGATCAAGTCCTCCCGCGCGAAGCCGGGAACCGGAGAGCCGAGTTGTTCCATGTTCGCAACAGGGGGAAGATCGAATTCCGGTGCAGGTTTGTTGATCAGGGCTGACGGGATCTTGCTTGGGTCATTGCCAAGCGTCAGCTGAAACAAGAACAGTCCTGCAAGCGCTGCAAAGATAATAAGCGGCAAGAGTACAAGGAGGGGAAACTTGCGTTTTCCTGCAGCTGGCCCGTTTTCGTTTTCCGTTGAACTCATCAGGCCTGTCAGCTCCGGTTTTCTGGACGTGCTCGGGCTACGCCTTGTTCAGCGAGCTCATCAAGGGCTTTTTCCTGTGCTGCCTTGTCGATCCTGACCCACGCGATGAGGCACAGGACTGTGACGGCACATAGTCCGTAAGAGGCGAGGATAAAACCAGCGTGCGGTCCGAGATTCATTGCAGCTACTCCGCTGGTTGGGTTGCACCGGCCGGGCCGAGGCTGGCTGTGCTGGCCGCTCGCATTCGCAAGGCTCTGACACGGCGACGCATGATTTCATTGCGCATTGCCATCAAATGGATGACGAAGAACAGGAACGAGAAGGCGATGGCCATGACCAGAAGCGGCCAGAGAATGTCCGGGTGTATTGTTGGACCGTCCATCCGCACCACGCTGGCAGGCTGGTGCAGTGTGTTCCACCAGTCGACCGAGAATTTAATAACGGGCAGGTTCAAGGCGCCGACAAGTGTCAGCACGGCTGCTGCTTTACCAGCCTTGATCGGGTCGTCCATGGTCCGCCAGAGCGTCATCAGGCCGAGATACATGATCAGGAGCACCAGAACCGACGTCAGGCGGGCATCCCAGACCCAGTATGTGCCCCACATGGGTTTGCCCCAGAGGGATCCCGTGACCAGAGCCATGAAGGTGAAGGCGGCACCAATCGGGGCTGCGCTTTTGGCCGAAACATCCGCTAGAGGATGTTTCCAGACCAGCGTTCCGATCGAAGATAGTGCCATGATGGAATAACACATCATGCAAAGCCAGGCAGCCGGGACATGGATGTACATGATCCGGACCGTATCGCCTTGCTGATAGTCTTCCGGAGCCGTGAAGAAGGCCATATAAAGCCCGACTGCGAAAAAGAGGACGCACAAGCCAATGAGCCAGGGCAGGACAATCTGCACCAGTCTTAAAAACCGCGTCGGATTTGCATAATCCCAGAGTGACATAGAACCGTTCTAATCTAGAGCTTTGCCCGCATCAATGCACAAGCGTGTCAAAAGGTGCATTGCGTTTGGTCAAGTCGGGTCAGTCGGAGGCAAAGCGCAATGCCGTTGCGGATGCAATAGGACCAATGACCGCAGCAATTAACGAGAGCGCGCACAAAACCAGAAACGGCGTCAGGAACGGAACCGGGTCATGAATTGCGGCATCTGCCGAACTGACACCGAAGATCAGGACCGGAATGGCCAGTGGAACCACCAGAACAGCAAGCAACAACCCGCCCCGGCGCATGGACACGGTCAATGAGGCCCCAATCGCTCCGATAAGTGTGAGAGCCGGTGTGCCGACCAACAAGGTTGCGGTCACTGCCGCCATGGAGACCGGGTCAAGGTTGAGGAAAATGCCAAGCAGCGGAGCTGCCACGACAAGTGGCAGTCCGGTCGCGGTCCAGTGGGCAGCACATTTGATCAGGACGACAAGTTCCAGCGGTCGGCCCGCCATTAACATCAGGTCGAGTGTCCCGTCGTCCCTGTCCGCCTGAAACAGACGGTCCAGTCCCAGAAGGGTGGCCAGCAAAGCGCCGATCCACAAGATCGCCGGTCCAATGCGGGCCAGGAGATTGAGATCGGGGCCGACACCAAACGGGATGACCGTTACAACGGCCAGGAAAAACAGAACGCCTACAAGTGCACTGCCGCCGACTCGAACAGAAAGGCGCAGATCGCGCTGGAACAAGGCTGCGGCCCAACCGGTCATATCAGCTCCTCTTCCAGCATCTGATCACTATGCTCTGCGGCCTCGAGGTGAAGAACCTGGATTTTGTCCAGTGCCAGCTCGGTGTGAGTCGCGGTGACGATCATGCCGCCATCCGCCAGATGTCCATTCATAAGTCCGAGCAATTGCTGTTCAGAAGCTTTGTCGAGAGCAGACGTTGGTTCATCCATCAGCCAGACCGGACGCGGTGTGATCAGAAGCCTGGACAGGGAAAGGCGGCGTTTTTGTCCGGCTGACAGGTATGCCGCAGGCAGGTGTGCCGTATGGCCGATCCCCAATGTTTCCAGGGCCTGCATGGGGGGTGTCGCGCCACCGGAAAAATTGGCCCCGGACGCAGGAGATGAAAAACTCTGCCAGAAGTGCAGGTTTTCCAGCGCTGTCAGTGCCGGTTTGATGGCGTCCTGATGTCCGAAATAATGCGCGTGCTCGTGGGCGGGTTTTTCCGCATCTCCGTTTTCGAGGCGAATTTCACCTTTTACCAGTGCAACCAGTCCGGCCAAGGTGCGCAGGAGGGAAGACTTGCCGATACCATTGGCACCCGTCACCACCAGCGCAGTTCCGCTGTCCAGCTTGAAGGAGAGATCCTGAAACACCCGGCGTCCGCCGCGATCAATGGTCAGGTTTTCTGCAATGAGGGTCAGGAAACGTCTCCGGCTGTGAGCATTGTGCAACCACCTTGTTAGATGTCTTGTCAGGGGATTGGCAAGGCTTGTTCGGATATCTTACCGATTAAAGCCGTTCATTGATGCACCTCAAGATTTAGGAACCCGCCGAAGGCAGAAGTGTCGATTGACGATGTTGGCCGCTCCCGGATGGTATTGATTTCCGCTTTTCGCACGGCACTCCTGGACTTTCCCAGGCTGTCAAAAGGAAAACGGGCAGCTGATTGCCAGCCGCCCGCGATAATTTCGATGCCTGATAATCGTCAGCGCTTAGAAGTGAGCTGATCGTGTGGCGGCCGGCTTCTGAAGTGGTGGGGCGAACTTGGTGAGGTTGATGCCTTCAACAGCTGCCTTGTATTCGTCCAGCTCCGGTGTCCGGCCGAGAATGGCTGACAGGACAACAACCGGGGTGGAGGCCAGCAGGGATTCACCCTTTTTGGTCTCGGAATCTGCCACCACGCGGCCTTGGAAGAGGCGGGTTGAAGTTGCAAGAACCGTGTCGCCCTTCGCAGCCTTTTCCTGGTTGCCCATGCAAAGATTACAGCCCGGGCGCTCCAGGTAGAGGATGTTTTCATACTCGGTGCGGGCTGCAGTCTTCGGCGCATTATCGTCGAATTCAAAGCCGGAGTATTTCTCCAGAACTTCCCAGTCGCCTTCTTCCTTCAACTCGTCGATGATGTTGTAGGTTGGGGCCGCGACAACGAGCGGGGCCTTGAATTCGACCTTGCCTTGCGCTTTTTCAATGTTCTTCAACATCTGGGCAACGATCTTCATGTCACCCTTGTGCACCATACAGGAGCCGACAAAGCCGAGATCGACCTTTTTTTCGCCATTATAGAAAGAAACCGGGCGAATGGTGTCGTGGGTGTAGCGTTTGGAAACGTCAGCGTTGTTGACGTCCGGGTCTGCGATCATCGGCTCAACAATCTCGTCCAGATCAACCACAACTTCAGCGAAGTATTTGGCGTTGTCATCTGGGGTTAGAGCCGGTTTTTCGCCGGACCTGATCTCGGCAATGCGCTTGTCCGCCTTGTCGATAAGGCCCTGCAGGACCTTTTTGTCGTTGTCCATGCCATTGTCTATCATGCCCTGGATGCGGCCTTTGGCCAGTTCCAAAGAGCCGATCAACGTGTCATCGTTGGAGATACAGATGGAAGCCTTTGCCTTCATCTCGGCAGTCCAGTCGGTGAAAGTGAAGGCCTGGTCGGCCAGCAGCGTTCCGATGTGAACCTCAATGATGCGGCCCTGGAAGACGTTGTCGCCGTGCTGCGCGAGCATCTGTGCCTGTGTGGCATGCACGACATCGCGGAAGTCCATCCAGTCAGCCATCTTGCCCTTGAAGGTCACCTTAACCGATTCAGGGATCGGCATGGTCGCTTCACCGGTTGCCAGTGCGAGCGCCACGGTGCCTGAATCCGCGCCGAAGGCGACGCCTTTGGACATGCGGGTGTGGCTGTCGCCGCCGATGGTAACATCCCAGTCGTCTACGGTGAGGTCATTGAGAACCTTGTGGATCACGTCCGTCATCGGGTGGTAGACCTCTTTCGGGTCACGACCGGTGATCAAGCCGAACTTGTGCATGAATTTCATGAGGCGCGGAGTGTTGGCCTGCGCCTTCAGATCCCAGACAGACGCCGTGTGACAGCCGGACTGGTAAGCGCCATCCACGGTCGGAGAGATGACTGTAGCCGCCATCGATTCCAGTTCCTGGGACGTCATCAGGCCGGTGGTGTCCTGAGACCCAACGATGTTGACCTTCACGCGAACATCGGAGCCTGCATGCAGGACCTTGCCCGGTGTCGTGCCGACCGCGTTCTTGTTGAAGATCTTCTCAACAGCTGTCAAACCCTGACCTTCGTGAGAGATTTCCTTTGACGGTGCAAAGACCTGCGGCTTGTCAACGCCGAGCGTCTCAGCGGCAAGTGTCTGCAGTTTCTTGCCGAAGACAACAGCGTAGGAACCGCCAGCCTTCATGAACTCGACTTTTTGCGGGGTGAAGGACGAAGACATGTCAACGAGCTCTTCGTCGCCAGCTTCGTTGTACAGCTTTTTCTTCTTGGTGTTGATGGTCAGGACGGTTCCGGTTTCGACAGAGTATTTCTGCTCCAGAACCGGGTTGCCATCGTTGTTCATGATCGGATTGCCGTCAGCATCCAGTTTCTTGACCCAGTTTTTCAGGTCGATGCCGATGCCGCCGGTCACCCCGACTGTGGTCAGGAAGATTGGAGAAATACCATTCGTGCCAGCAACAACGGGTGCAATGTTCACAAACGGTACATACGGGCTGGCCTGTTTGCCAGTCCAAAGCGCAACGTTGTTGACGCCTGACATGCGGGATGAACCAACGCCCATGGTGCCTTTTTCGGCGATCAGCATGACACGTTTGTCCGGGTGCTGAATTTTCAGCGCCTCGATTTCTTTCTGTGCACTTTCGGAAATCAGACACTTGCCGTGCAGTTCACGATCCGACCGGGAGTGTGCCTGGTTACCGGGAGACAGCAGGTCGGTAGAGATATCGCCTTCTCCGGCGATGTAGGTAACGACTTTGATTTCTTCTTCGATGTAAGGGAGTTTTGTAAAAAACTCGGCCTTTGCATAACTTTCGAGAATTTCCCGGGCAATTTCATTGCCCGCGGCCAAGGCTTCCTTGAGACGGTCGGTATCTGCGTCGTAGAGAAAGACTTGCGTTTTGAGGACGTCGGCAGCTTGCTGATTAATCGCAGCATCGTCACTCAGCGCCAGATCGAGAAGAACCTCGACCGAAGGGCCGCCCTTCATGTGTGACAGCAGCTCAAAGGCAAACGCTGGAGAAATTTCTTCAACGTTAGCGCTGCCAAGGATGATCTCTTTTAAAAACCTGGCCTTTTCACCTGCAGCGCTCGTTGTGCCGGGAAGCGTGTTGTAGATGAAATATTTCAGGGAATCCTGCCGGTGCTCGTTCTTGAGATCCTTAATCTGCGAAACGATCTCTGTTACAAGCGCACCGTCTTCAATCGGCTTGGGGCTCAGGCCCTGCGATTTGCGAGTTTCAATCTCATTCAGATAGTCTGTGTACAAGCTCATGATGATACCGGCGTCATTGTGTTGAAGGTAGCTTGAGCGCCGGACGCAGGAATTTCAGGCTGGCCGGGACAAGCTTGCTGGGCACTACATAATTGAGTATACAATTGTATGCAATATGTATTTGCCTTGGTTTTCTCGGCTTTCTGGCACTGGCAATGCATTGACCACATTTAAAATGCAACCTTGGCGTTGCCCGACCGTCCGGCTTCGTCGTACTCGCTGCAGCCCGCAGAGTTCGCTCCACACCTCAAAATTTCGTTAAGTTGCCGGTCTTTTCCCGGAAGCTGTAATGCACATATGAAGAATATGGCCTCATTTCTGTATAGGATGGCCATGCACTTTTGGTGACGGGATGGGGGAGAGGCTCTGTTTGCGGCCGGTGCGCAAATCCCTCGGGGATTTCAAGGTTTCCTGAAACGGAAACTACAGAGATTTAAGTGACCAGCAGCCAGTGGAATCCGCTCGGCTGTTTTGACCTTTTAGGAGATCGTACGTCGTGACCCAGTCCCTTGACAGTTTCAATTGCAAAAAGACACTTGTTGCCGGCGGCAAGACCTACACGTATTTCTCTATTCCGGAAGCTGAGAAAAACGGTCTCGTCGGTGTGTCGAAACTGCCGTACTCGCTGAAAGTCGTTCTGGAGAACTTACTGCGCTTTGAAGACGGCCGCACGGTGACCAGGGAAGACATTGTTGCCTGCGCCGAATGGCTGAAGACCCGGAAATCCACCCACGAGATTGCCTATCGCCCCGCGCGTGTCCTGATGCAGGATTTCACCGGTGTTCCGGCGGTCGTCGATCTGGCCGCCATGCGCGATGCCGCGGTGAAGCTTGGCGGTGATCCGCAGAAGGTCAACCCGCAGGTCCCGGTCGATCTGGTGATAGATCACTCAGTGATGATTGATTATTTCGGCACCAAGGATGCGTTCAGGAAAAACGTTGATCTGGAGTATCAGCGCAATCAGGAGCGCTACGAGTTCCTGCGCTGGGGCCAGTCCGCCTTTGACAACTTTCGCGCAGTGCCACCGGGAACCGGCATCTGTCACCAGGTTAACCTGGAGTATCTCGCCCAGACCGTCTGGACGAGGGACGAGGACAGTGAAACCATCGCCTATCCGGACACGCTGGTTGGAACCGACAGCCACACGACAATGGTCAACGGCTTGGCGGTTCTTGGCTGGGGTGTTGGCGGTATTGAAGCGGAAGCGGCCATGCTGGGCCAGCCGATCTCCATGCTGATCCCGGAAGTGATCGGTTTCAAGCTGACCGGTAAGTTGAACGACGGCATAACCGCGACCGACCTTGTGCTTCGTGTTGTCGAGATGCTCCGCCGGAAGGGTGTTGTCGGCAAGTTCGTTGAATTCTATGGGTCGGGCCTCGACAACCTGTCGCTCGAGGATGAGGCCACTATTGCCAACATGGCGCCGGAATACGGCGCGACCTGTGGTTTCTTCCCGGTTGACCGCGACACGCTGAACTATCTGGAAGCGACGGGGCGCGACAAGGACCGCGTTACGCTGGTCGAAGAGTATTCCAAAGCGCAGGGCATGTTCCGCTCGGGCGGCGAGGAGCCGGAGTTCACAGACACGCTGGAGCTCGACATATCCACTGTCGTTCCGGCGATCTCCGGTCCAAAACGCCCGCAGGACCGCATTAATCTCTCAGATGCCGCATCTGGTTTTGCCAAGACCATGGACGAAGAGTTCAAGAAGGCAGCCGAGCTTTCCATGCGGGTGCCGGTCGAGGGCAAGGACTATGACCTCGGTAATGGTGATGTTGTCATTGCTGCGATCACCTCCTGCACCAACACGTCCAATCCATCAGTTCTGATTGGCGCCGGGCTTCTTGCTAGAAACGCGCTCCAAAAAGGTCTCACCGTCAAACCATGGGTGAAAACTTCGCTGGCGCCGGGCTCCCAGGTGGTCACAGATTATCTGGACAAGGCTGGGGTTCAGGACGATCTGGATGCGCTGGGCTTTACGCTGGCCGGTTACGGCTGCACGACCTGCATCGGCAACTCCGGCCCGCTCGCGCCGGAAATCTCGTCCGCCATCAACGACAACGATCTGATCGCCTGTTCGGTGCTTTCCGGCAACCGCAACTTTGAAGGCCGGGTTAACCCGGACGTGCGCGCCAATTATCTGGCCTCTCCGCCGCTGGTGGTGGCTTATGCGATTGCGGGCAATCTTAACATCAACATCACCGAAGATGCGCTGGGCGAAGACCGGGACGGGAACCCGGTCTATCTCAAGGACATCTGGCCATCGACCGCGGAAATCACGGATCTGATCCGGTCCTCGATTACCGAAGAGATGTTCCGCACCCGCTACGGCGATGTCTTCAAGGGCGATGAGCACTGGCGGTCGATCAAGGTGGAGGGCGGCATGACCTACGGTTGGCCTGTGTCCTCTACCTATATCCAGAACCCGCCGTATTTTGACGGCATGACCATGGAGCCGAAGCCGCTTGAGGATATCAACGGCGCGGCTGTCATGGCGCTGTTCCTGGATTCAATCACCACCGATCATATTTCACCCGCGGGCAACATCAAGGCCGACAGCCCCGCGGGAGCGTATCTTGCTGAGCATCAGGTGGCCCAGAAAGACTTCAACTCCTACGGTGCGCGGCGCGGCAACCACCAGGTCATGATGCGCGGCACCTTCGCTAACATCCGCATCAAGAACCAGATGGTGCCGGGCGTTGAAGGCGGTGTCACCATGAAAGATGGCCAGAAGAAGTGGATCTATGACGCCTGTATGGAATATCAGGAAGCAGGCCGCCCGCTGGTGGTCTTTGCCGGCAAGGAATACGGCACCGGGTCCTCGCGGGACTGGGCGGCCAAAGGCACCAAGCTGCTCGGCGTGCACGCCGTCATTGCCCAGTCGTTCGAGCGCATTCACCGCTCCAACCTGGTTGGCATGGGCGTCATCCCGCTCACATTCAAGGAGGGCGAAAGCTGGCAGTCGCACAACATTACCGGCAAGGAAAGCGTCACCATCAAGGGCATTGCCGATATCTCTCCACGTCAGATGATGGACGTCGAAGTCACCTATGAGGACGGCTCAACCAAAACAATCGAATGCCTCTGCCGCGTCGATACCGAAGACGAGCTGGAATACATCAAGGCCGGTGGCATTCTGCAGTATGTGCTGCGGAACTTGGTGAACAGCTAACGGCCGTAATTACCTGCCAAGACTTTAAAAGGCCGCCCGTGTGGGCGGCCTTTTGTTTGCGGAACCCTACTGCTCCAGACAGTCGTCCCTGTGCGCCTTCCCGATGGTCGGAAGGCACCCTTAAGAGGCGAAGGTGACCTTCACGCCGCGCTGGCGAAAGTAGGCCTGCAGCAGCTTCCGGCCGGAACGGTTGTTCTGGACGAGCCGGGCCGGATCGAAGACGATCTCTTTCAAGCCCTCGCGCTTCAATACCGGCTTGAGATTTGCGATATGCAGGTCGAGGTCTGCGTTGTCCGCCTCGAGTGATTCATAAATGCGGTTCGTCGCATCCGCTACGGTCAATTCGCTCACTGGTGCATCCCTGATGTTGTTTGGCTGGCGCTTACCACATTTTCGGGCCTGATACCAAAGAGAGATGATATTGCATCCGCAAAAGGTCGAGCTTGCCTGTGTGCGCTGCAATAGGTTCTAATCGGGGCAGAGATTTCAGCGCTGGGAGGCGAACCTGTGAGCAAGACCAATCGCGGCAATTTTTTCGAGGACTTTCAGGTCGGTCAGGTGATCCGGCACGCGACACCGCGAACGATTACCAGCGGCGATCAGGCGCTTTATATAGCGCTTTACGGCTCCCGCTTTGCGGTTCAGTCGTCCGATGCCTTTGCGAAGTCGCTGGGCTACGCCCATGCACCTGTCGATGATCTGCTGACCTTTCATGTGGTCTTCGGCAAGACGGTGCCGGATATTTCGCTAAATGCCGTTGCCAATCTCGGCTACGCCGGGGGACGGTTTCTGGCACCGGTTTTTCCCGGCGACACGATTTCTACTGTCTCGGAAGTGATTGGAAAGAAAGAAAACTCCAACGGCAGAACCGGTGTCGTTTATGTGCGCTCGACCGGCTACACGTCCGAGGGCACAGAGGTGCTCGATTACGTGCGCTGGGTGATGGTCAACAAGCGGGATCCGGCCAGTCCTGCACCTGATCCGGTGGTCCCGGATCTGCCGGAAGTGATTGATCCGCAGGCGCTGGGCAACGCCGTGCCGCTGCTCGATACTTCCCACTGGGACAACGACCTTGCCGGGTCGGATCATCGCTTCGCAGACTATGAAATCGGTGAGAAAATCGACCACATCGACGGCATGACAGTCGAGGAAGCCGAACACCAGCTGGCGACCCGGCTCTATCAGAACACGGCCAAAGTGCATTTCAATCAGCACACGGAGGCCAATAGCCGCTTCGGGCACCGGCTTGTCTATGGTGGTCATGTGATCTCGATCGCCCGAGCGCTGTCCTTCAACGGTCTGGCGAATGCGTTCCACATTGCGGGGATCAATGGCGGCAGGCACATCGCCCCGCTGAGCGCCGGCGACACGGTCTATGCCTGGTCGGAAGTTCTGGACAAGGCCGAAAACACGGGCCGGACGGATGTCGGCGCGCTTCGCTTGCGTCTTGTCGCCACCAAAAACCGGCCTTGCGGGGACTTCCCCGGTCAGGATCATGAAGGCAATTACCTGCAAGAGGTCATTCTGGATTTTGATTACTGGGCGTTCATGCCGAAGTGATGCCGAAAAAGAGGGTCGACTTTTTGCGACACTTCAACCACCGTTGATGAAACCATCAGGAGCTGGCAATGAAAACCGTATCCTTCACCCAGATGAAAGACGGCACAAAGGCAGATTACGAGCTTCTGGCAGAGGCTGAAGCCTCCTATCACATGTTGACGGCGGACCGGATCCTCGATGAGCTGCGCCGACAGGGTGAAGACACGATCTCCGGTTATCAGATCACCCGCATGGAGCACGGCCTGCAATCGGCCACACGGGCATTGAGGGACGGTGCTGATATCGACTGGATTGTCGGGACCCTGCTGCATGATATCGGCGACGGTCTGGCTCCGCAGAACCACGACCGGTTTTCAGCGGAGGTCATCCGGCCGTTCGTGAGGGATGAAGTTGCCTGGGTGGTTGAGCATCACGGTATTTTCCAGATGATCTACTTTGCCCGCCACTACAATTGGGACGAAAACGCACGCGACCAGTTCAAGGATCATCTGCATTTCAAGGCCTGCGCGGACTTCTGCGAGCGCTGGGACCAGGCATCATTTGATCCGGACTATCCAAGCGAGCCGCTGGAAACTTTTGAGCCGATGGTGCGCGAGGTGTTCGCCCGCAAATCTTATGACGCGGCGGTCATTCAGGAAGGGAACTCAATCGGACTGCCAAAGCAATCTGCTTGATCAGGGCAGGTCGATCAGGGTTTGGCGGCAGGAACAACTTCCGTTGAAATCGGACCAATGCCAGCTTCCGCAGCTTTTGGTCCGAAGGGCGCCCAACGCTTGAAGAAGCCACCGACCGGGTTTTTCTTGGTGGCGTTTTCGTCGACATAGGCCGTTTCGACTGCAGACCCCGGGCTTGGGGTTGCAACTTCAGGAACCGGAGCTTCTGCTGTCGCTGTTTCTACCGGAACTTCTGCGTCATCAATTTCTGTTTCCGCAACTTCGACCTGACGCTCTTCACGGCGCCTCTGGCGAGCGTCCCTGGCATCAAATTTGGCGGCCAGTTTCTGGTATTTCTCATCGTCCAGACGCTGCTTTTGCGCAACGGACTGTTCGATCCGGGGATTGACCTCGTAGACCGGGCATTGCGCGCTGGCGCGGAACGGCACGCCCTCGACCAATGTTGTTGCGTCGAAAACATATTTCTGTTCGCAAACGTCAATTTTTGGCGGCGCTTTTGTCACCTCGAAATGGTCATAGCCGTTTTTCAGCATGTTCCAGAATTCGATGTGCTCGCTGTTGCGATGACGGGCCATGTTTTCCGCTGTCATGCGGAACGGATAGGCCTGAACCTGGAAGGACCGCTGACCACCCTTGAAGCTGTCTCTGGCAAGCGCATAAATATCCTGTACCTGCTCATCGGTCATGGCGTAGCAGCCGCGCGACGAACACGCACCGTGCACCATCAGATGGGAGCCGGTGCGGCCATGTGAGCGATCATACTTGTTCGGATAGCCCAGATTAAACGCCAGATGGTAGCTGGAATTCGGGTTCATCAGGGCAGGGGTGATTTCGTAAAACCCTTCAGGTGCCTGTCGGTCACCTTCCTTGAATTTGGGACCTAGATCACCAGACCATTTACAGATCTCAAATTCTTCCAGGATCCTGTATTTGCCGGAGCGGGTTTTTTTCCAGACTTCAAGTTCGGATTCTTCCTTGAAGATTCGGATCATGATGGGTGATGTCGAGCTCATGTTGAGATCGGTCATCTTGCGCTTGATGGACGAGCTGACGGGCGCCTTGTGCTTGTTGGGACCGGAGGCAAATTCATCACCCTGACAGGCAGCCAGAAACCCCAGAGCCAGAACTGCAACGCCAATGCGCACAGCTTTGCGGCCACGCACGGATTTGCGTGTTTGAACAAGGGCAGGTGCTGATGGCAAGAAATGCCCGAAGACCATGTTACTATCCCAAACTACTCGGACCCCGGGACGCAAGCCTGTCAGGTTCGAACCTGCTGCCTGCTTTGACGTCCTGACGTCTCGCCCCCGCGCAAAGGCTAGGCAATGATGGTTGACGATAAGTTACTGTTTTGAACTGAGCGCTGCGAACCACATTCAAGTGATAAGCACAATTTTGTCAGTAAGACTGCTGCAGTTCCGCCAACATCGCCTGATTGACGGTAGAATCTGGCCACACAATGGCAAAAAGGCCGCCAATCCGGCGACCTTTGCGATATCTCGGTGTTTTCAGTCGTATTTAAGCGAGTGTCCGGCCAATCGCGATGAACTTCTCGCGGCGTTGCTTCTTGATCTGATCCGCGCTGAGACCGTTCAATTCAGCCAGGGCCGTCTCAATTGCAGTCCCGGCAGCGTCAATGACGATCTCGCGAGCACGGTGAGCACCGCCGACCGGCTCATTGATGATGCTGTCGATGACGCCGAGCTGTTTCAGATCCTGTGCGGTGATTTTCAAGGCGGTTGCTGCGTCTTGCGCCTTTGCGCTATCGCGCCAGAGGATGGATGCTGCACCTTCCGGTGAAATCACGGAATAGATCGCGTGTTCCATCATCAGGACCTTGTTGGCTGTGGCGATTGCGATCGCACCGCCGGATCCACCTTCACCGATAACGACTGAAACCGACGGTGTTGCAAGGCCAAGGCCTGCGTCCGTTGAACGGGCAATGGCTTCCGACTGACCGCGCTCTTCTGCGCCGCGTCCCGGATACGCACCGGATGTATCGACAAAGCTGATCAGCGGAAGAGAGAAACGTTCAGCCATTTCCATGATCCGAACGGCTTTGCGGTAACCTTCCGGGCGAACCATGCCGAAATTGTGCTTCAAGCGAGTTTCGGTGTCGTGGCCCTTTTCCTGACCCAGGATCGCAACAGATTGACCGCGAAACCGTCCGATTCCGGCGACCAATGCATGGTCTTCGGAGAACTTTCGATCACCGGCCAGAGGCGTGAAATCTTCCACCAGCCCGGCGATGTATTCGATCGCATGTGGACGGTCAGGATGACGGGCAACCAGCGTTTTCTGCCAAGGCGTCAGTTTACCGTATAGGTCCTGCAGGGTCTGTGCGGATTTCGTCTTCAGCCGGTCAATTTCGCTATCGACATTGACCTCTTCGCCATCTTCGGCGGCCAGAGCGCGCAGCTCCTGGATCTTGCCTTCGATGTCTGCGACGGGCTTTTCGAATTCCAAATAGCTATGCATGTACTCGATTACCTGACCGATACCGTTGCTGCTAAATCTTCAGCAATCCGGAATTTGGAAGTCGGCGGACACGGATTGGGTCCACAAGACTAGAGTTGTGAGGGCTGTAACAAGAGACGCAAGAAGGCGCAAGTCTCACGGAGAAAACTGCATTCAGTTTAAAGCACCTTTTTCACTGCACAATCGCAGTTGAAATGTCGGACTCATAAAGAATGTCAGCGGGAGGCCTGATCGCTGCCGGTGCCGTCTATGGTCAATTTCGTCACCTGAACAACCATACGTCCTGTTTTTGTCTGCATGGAAATCCGGTACGGGATCAGGACATTCTTGCGCCCCACGGGGGCAATCCAGACCTCCATGGCTGCCTTGGCCATGTATTTGACAGAATCCTTGGACGGACGATGACCGGCCACAGGGACCCAGCGCGCCTTGCAGACAACAACAGGGCCCGTGTAGCCTCGCCCGGAAACTTCTTTTGTTTCCTGATAGCTCAACTTGACATCGAAACGGGTCCAGCCATCAAAGATCGGCAGTTTGCGTGAACAGGCTTTCGGGCCAAAGCTGTCTTTTGCCCTGCGAACCGGCATCAAGGCTGCGCTCAGCGGATCAACCGCATTGCGGCGATGGCGGCGCGTCACCTTGATGCGCTCTTTATTCGGTTTGAATTGCGGAGCAACCTGCATGGACCGGATATGACCGGAGCCTTGCTTCAGATTGACATAGAAATCGAGATTGGAGGCTTTTGAGGCCATCTGGTACTTGGAAGGAACGACTTTTGAGCCGACCAGCCAACCGGAAGCTTCGGCACCGCCTTTGCCTGTCGAGAACAAGGTCCCAATTCCGGCCGGTGCCAGGCTGACTTTCGCCGAGTATGCATTGCCCTGCATGACAAGCGACAGGTTCCCCTTGCCGACCTTGAAGCCGGCAATCGATATGGAATAGAGGCCGTTAACGGTACTCTTTTTGGCTTCCGCAGGTGAAATCAGCAACGCACCAGCCATCATAGGCAGAGCGACGACGCGACCAATAGACTTCAAACCAAACACTTCAAACCTCCGAACTGCCATATCAGACAGCGAAATGCGCCCCCGCGCCAAAAAGTGTTCCAAGGCGTCACATTAACATGAAATTCGGCCAACGAACCGTCCCAATAATTCTAAATTATGGTAACTCACTGGTTAACATTCCGTAGTTGTGCGAATAAAAGCACAGAATCTTACCAAACCGGTCGAGATGTCTTGACGTCCAAGCGCGGTGCCTTTATAGCGGGGCAACTTTTTCCGATAAATGCCGGGAACGATGTCGCCGGACCTCTGGTCTGCGCCGCTTCCGGTTGGTTTTACTGGGTTCTTGTAACGGCCCAGTCACGAAAATAAAGGGTTATACCATGGCACGCCGTTGCGAACTGTCCGGTAAAGATGTGATGACGGGTAACAACGTTTCCCATGCAAACAACAGATCTCGTCGCCGGTTCCTGCCGAACCTGTGCAACGTGTCTCTGTTGAGCGACACATTGGGCGAATCTTTCAAGCTGAAAATCAGTGCACACGCTCTGCGCTCTGTTGAGCACCGTGGTGGCCTGGATGCATATCTTGCCAAGGCATCTGATTCTGAGCTGTCCGACAATGCTCGTAAAATCAAGGTCAGCATCAAGCGCAAGCAAGCTGAAGCTGCTGCTGCCTAAAAACCCTTAAGGGAAAATCATGGAACAGACCCGGAGTTTCTCCGTGGCCCATCACGCCATCGCGATTCTCGCGATGGCGATTGTCGTTGTGGCCTCCAATTACCTCGTTCAGTTTCCGGTTCAGCATGTGCTTGCCGGTATCAACCTGGCCGATATCCTGACCTGGGGTGCTTTCACCTATCCGATTGCGTTTCTTGTCACTGACTTGACCAACCGCCGTTTCGGCCCGGCTGCCGCACGCAAGGTCGTCGTCGTCGGGTTTGCGCTCGCGGTTGTTCTGTCGATCTGGCTGGCAACACCGCGTATCGCGATCGCCTCAGGCTCTGCGTTTCTGGTCGCCCAGCTTCTGGATGTAACCATCTTTGATCGCATGCGTCAGATGACCTGGTGGAAAGCTCCATTCGCGTCGTCCCTGATTGGGTCGGTGATCGATACGATCCTGTTCTTCGGTATCGCATTTTCCGCAAGCTTTGCATTCATCGATGCTGGTTTCGGCATGGAAGACGGTTCGCTGGCCTTCGCAGTTCCGTTCCTGGGCATCAGCGAAGGGACACAGGTTCCACTGTGGACGTCCCTGGCGGTGGGTGACTTCATGGTCAAGATGCTGGTCGCTGTTGCGCTGCTGGCCCCTTACCGGATGATCCTGAGCCTGTTTCAGATCGCACCGAACGGCAAAGCAGCTTAATTCGCCGAATTGTCGGCAATAGAGAATTTAAAAAGGCGCCCGATTGAGGCGCCTTTTTTATTGGAGATATTTCGAAGGCTCAGTCTTCAAGCCTAAATCTCAAAACCACTGTCCGCTGTAACAGGGACCGGTTGTTATCCGAGACAAGCGTCAGAATTGTTGCGCCTGTTTCGCTCTGATGGGCAGCCACCGCTTCCATATTGTCGATCTGGTAGTCGAAATTCGCTTCCAGAAGTAATTCCCCCTCCAGAACAGCATCAGGTTTGACCTTGTCACTTGGAAATCGACGAAGGCGGAGGCCGATCAGGTCCCGCAGGTTGAAACGTCGCTCCATCAAAAGAAGATCGCCATTTGGCAGAAAGTCAGCATCTGTCGCATCAAACCGGTCGTGTTTTTTTATAGAAAACCGGTCGGTGGTTTTTGGCCCCAGAATATAAGCTGACAGGCCATGGACCTCACTTGGCGCGGTTTCCACGATGGCGATCAGTTTGCCGGAAAGGGAGCTGTCGGATGGCGGACTCGCAAGAGATTCAAGTCCGGTGTTTCGTGGCAAGTCCAAAATGTCTTTCGGCAGGGCCAGTTGCCCGATCATTCGCTCCTTGCCGGTCGATAGTGGCCAAGGATAGTGGTAGATGGCATGGTTCCGTTCAGCAGAGACATAAAGATCCGATCCTGACAGTGTCAGAGCTTCCGTGTCATGGCCCCAGCGGGCGCGAAGGGTCTTTCCATCGCTTCCGAGAAGGGGGGCAAAACGAACTTCGGAAATTCCAAGCGGTGTTCCATCCGGCTTCTGCTTAACCGTTCCGGTAACCCAGTGTCCGTTGTCCGTCACCGCAAGGAACCGGTTGCCACTATCAAGACTGACAAGGCCGGATAATCCGCCGATTTTCCGGTCGGATGCCAGCACTTCAAAACCGCCCAAATAGGTCAGTTTTCCAAATGTTCTGTCAGGGTAGCCGATATGAAAGTCTTTGATGGGCTTGGTCCGTATTTTGACCGATTGGCCCGCGCTCAACAGTTCCTGAGTGGCTGCCTCGAATTGCCCTAAGCTTGCAGCAACGAGAATGAGGATTGCGGCGCTTAGGGCTCTTAATAGATAAACCATCGCCGCGTGTCCTCCCTGTCGCGTTTTACCGTCGTCCGGCCCGGCGTCTGCTGCGCGGCGACATCATCGGTTCGACCTCATCGTCAAAAAGATCCGCCAGCTGATCCGTCATCGCGCCAGCAAGTTCTTCGGCATCAACGATGGTCACGGCCCGCTTGTAATAACGGGTCACGTCATGACCGATACCAATCGCGATCAGTTCCACTGGAGACCTGTTCTCGATGTCCTCGATGACATATCTGAGATGGCGTTCCAGATAGTTGCCTGGATTGACTGAAAGCGTGGTGTCATCGACCGGAGCGCCATCAGAAATCATCATCAGGATGCGGCGCTGCTCCGGGCGTGCCATCAGGCGATCATGCGCCCAAAGAAGTGCTTCACCGTCGATGTTTTCTTTCAGCAAGCCCTCGCGCATCATCAAACCGAGATTGCGCCGGGCGCGACGCCAGGGCGCATCCGCAGATTTGTAGATGATGTGACGAAGATCGTTCAAACGACCTGGTGTTGGCGGCTTGCCAGCACCAATCCAGCTTTCACGCGACTGACCACCTTTCCAGGCCTTGGTGGTAAAGCCAAGAATTTCGACCTTCACGCCGCAACGCTCCAGTGTGCGGGCCAGAATATCGGCGCAAGTCGCAGCAACCGTAATCGGGCGTCCGCGCATGGACCCTGAATTGTCCAGAAGAAGCGTGACCACTGTGTCGCGGAAATTGGTGTCCTGTTCCTGTTTGAAGGCAAGCGGTGCCATTGGATCAGTGACAGCTCGTGTCAAACGCGCGGTATCCAGAATGCCCTCTTCCAGATCGAAGTCCCAAGCGCGGTTCTGCTGGGCCATCAACTTGCGCTGCAGGCGGTTTGCCAGTCTGGCGACTGCGCCCTGCAAATGCGTCAACTGCTTGTCGAGGAAACCGCGCAACCGGTCCAGCTCAGCAGTGTCGCAAAGCTCTTCAGCTGTGATCATCTCGTCAAACTGTGTGGTGAAAACACGGTAGTCAGATTCAGGTGGTCGATTCGAGAACGGATTGTCCTGACGCTCACTTTCGCCTGGATCTTCGGAATCCTCAGCCATGTCCTCGTCGGCAAACTCATCCATATTGGCTTCAGACGCTTCGGTCTCGCCGCTGTCCTGATCTTCTCCGGAAAGCTCCATTTCCTGCGGAGAAGCTTCCTGCTCACCGCTGTCTTCTTCGCCTTCTTCGCCCGTTTCTGACTCGTCGTTGTCGCCGTCGTCTTCGTTCTGTTCAGGGTCGAGATCTTCATCGGTCTCACCAAGCTCATCGGCCATGTCGAGCGACTTGAGAACTTCCCGGAAACGCTGGGCGAATGACCCCTGGTCTTCCACTTCACTCGTGAGGTTATCGAGATCAGCGCCGGCTTTTTCTTCAACCCAGTCGCGCCATAAATCGACGAGCTTTCCCGCACTTTCCGGCGGTTTGGCGCCAGTCAGGCGTTCGCGAACGATCAGCGACAGGGCATCCTGAAGTGGTGCTTCTTCACGGCTTGTGATCTCTGGCGCACCGGATTTGAGAAATTTGTCTTCGAGCATGACCGACAGATTGTCGGCAACACCTGGCATGCGCCGGGCTCCGACGGCCTCGCATCGCGCCTGTTCGACAGCCTCGAATATTGCACGGCCGTCTGAACCCTGCGGCATGTTTTTGGCATGAACGGCCTTGTCATGACAGGCAATGCGCAGGGCGATGGAATCCGATAACCCGCGCGTTACGGAAATCTCGCGGGCATTCACTTTGCGTGAGGGTTCCGGCAGCCGAGCAGACAAGCCGGACAGTCCTGGCCTGTCACCGGAGAAGATGACTTCCAGTTCTGGCTCTCCGGAAATAGCCCGCATGGTTCCGCTCACCGATTGCTTGAAGGGCTCGGTGGTCGGAGCGGGTTTGTTCCCGGGCAAGGAATTACTGCCTGGCCTTGGCGCCATGGTGACCTCAGCTCATAACGACGTTGATAGCGGATTCCGGCAAATCTTCGCCAAAACAGCGCTGGTAGAACTCGGCCACCAAAGACTGTTCCATGTCATCACATTTGTTCAGGAACGTCAGGCGGAAGGAAAATCCGATATCGCCGAAGATCTCAGTGTTTTCAGCCCAAGTGATCACCGTGCGCGGGCTCATCACAGTCGACAGATCGCCATTGATGAAGGCGTTCCGGGTCATGTCAGCCAGACGCACCATCTTGGAAACAGTGTTGCGGCCTTCATCGTTCTGGAAGTGCTTTGCTTTCGACAGAACGATATCAACTTCATTGTCGTGCGGCAGATAGTTCAGCGTGGTCACGATTGACCAGCGGTCCATCTGTGCCTGGTTGATCTGCTGCGTGCCATGATAGAGGCCGGACGTGTCGCCAAGGCCAACAGTGTTGGCGGTCGCGAACAGACGGAACGCGCCATGCGGACGGATCACGCGGCTCTGGTCAAGCAGTGTCAAACGGCCAGAGGATTCCAGGATCCGCTGGATGACGAACATCACGTCCGGACGCCCTGCATCATATTCATCGAAGACCAGCGCAACATTGTGCTGGTAGGCCCATGGCAGAATGCCGTCCTTGAATTCGGTGATCTGCTTACCGTCTTTCAGGACAATTGCGTCTTTTCCGACAAGGTCGATTCGGGAGATGTGACTGTCCAGGTTGACGCGGATACACGGCCAATTGAGACGCGAGGCGACCTGCTCGATATGGGTCGACTTACCCGTACCGTGATAACCGGTCACCATCACGCGGCGGTTATGCGCAAAGCCGGCAAGGATTGCCAGCGTTGTGGCGCGGTCGAAAAGGTAGTCCTCATCGCGCTCAGGCACATGCTCGGACGGCGTGGAAAATGCCGGAACCTTGAGGCTGGACTTGAAGCCAAAAACCTCTTCTACGGAAATTTCAGTGTCCGGCATTGCTGTAGCCGCGATCATCGTCTCAGTCATCAGTCCTCCGCAATCCCGGTTTTTCACCGAGAACGGTCAATTGGAGAAAGCATGCAGGGGTCTGCAGGCCTAGAGGAAACCGGCTTTTTTCAGGACGTTATAGGCCTGAATTATCTCCCGCAGGCGGTCTTCGGAAGACCTGTCACCGCCATTGGCATCCGGATGGTTTAACTTCACCAGTTCTTTATAGCGCGCTTTGATTTCGTCAGCATTCGCCGTTCTAGCCAGATTGAGCACATCCAGGGAGCGTTTTTCAAGCGCCAAAAGTTTTCTTTGTCGCGGGCGGCGAACCTGTTCATTCCTGCGCTGAGCATTTCCACGTGCACTGGACCGCGCATCAAAGCCGTCCGGCCCTTCAGCAGCTTCCTTGTTGACACCCATTTGCCACGTCGGTCGATGCCCGGTCAGACTGTCCTTGTGGTAGCTGCGGACATCGTCGTCCTGCATACCTGTAAAATAATTATAGGATTTGTTGTAGTCGCGGACATGATCGACACAGAAGGTAAAATACTGTCCTTCCCGATCACGGCCTTTTGGAGCCTTGTGCAAACCTGGACGATTACAGCCGGGATGTTCGCAAACAGGATTTTTGGCCTTGGCGGCTTTCTCCTTGTCCGGCTTTACCCGGATGCTATCGAATATGCTTGATTTAGATGTCATGCGGCCAATTATGGGATTCTCGGGGCCACGGACAAGCCGCAGCCAGTTGTAATTTCCCGGTGTCCAAAGCTGATTGGTCTTTTGCCTTGATTCCCGGTTTCGAACAGCCCGGCACCATATCAGCCGGACGGGCCGGAGCAAAGACTTGAACTTTCAAAAGTCTGTGCCCACAGTAAAGAAATGAACATGAAACAGACGATTGCGGACAAACTGACCGCTGCATTTTCGCCCTCGGCTCTAAATGTCATTGACGAATCAGACAATCACCGGGGTCATGGTGGTTGGCGTGAAGGTGGTGAAACCCATTTTCGGGTACAAATCGCCGCCGCCGCGTTCGAGGGGATGGGTCGTGTTGCACGGCACCGGGCGATCAACGAAGTTCTGGCTGATGAACTGGCCGACAGTGTACATGCCCTGGCGCTGGAAATTCGCGCCGACAGTGAGCCTGACCGGCGCGCATCGGTTCAACAACCTTCCTGATGGTTTTCAGTTGATCAGTTTGCCGCGGCGGCAGTAGCTCCCCGGAGCTGACCGAGCGGCATGATCCTCAGCCGTGTGATCCGGTTTTTCTCGCGGCGCAGAACCGTGAAGCGAAAGCCGTGGAACGTGAAGATCTGGCGCTCTTCCGGAATCATCCGGGCTTCATGAATCACCAATCCGGCAATTGTCGTTGCCTCTTCATCAGGCAAGCTCCAGTCTACGGCCCGGTTGAGATCGCGGATCGGGACCGAGCCATCGACAATCACTGAGCCATCGGCTTGCGGACGCAGGCCTTCCAGCTCAACGTCGTGCTCATCTGCGATCTCGCCGACGATTTCCTCCAGAATGTCTTCCAGAGTCACCAGACCCATCACTTCGCCGTATTCGTCCACAACCAGCGCAAAATGCTGCTTATGACGCAAAAACGCATTGAGCTGCTCCTGCAGGCTTGTCGTTTCCGGAACAAACCAGGCTGGCGCTGCGATATCGACAATATCGATCTTTTTTGAAACACCCCCAGCGGCGTTCAAGGCACGCAGCAAATCCTTGGCATGCAAGACACCAACAAAATTGTCGGTTTCCCCGCGCCAAAGGGGCAGTCGCGTATAGGGTGAGGCCAGAGCCGCCTCGACCAACTTCGTGGGATCTTCGTCCGCATTCAGCGCAATCATGTTGGTGCGGTGGATCATGACGTCTGATACTTCCAGATCAGCAAGATCCAGCAGGCCGCCTATGCGGTCCCGGTCACCTTTTTCCAGGCCACCTTCCCTATGCTGAAGATCGACGGTTCCACGTAACTCGTCATGCGCGGACAGGATTGACGTATCATCGTCGACATTGACACCGAGCAGCTTGAGCAGCATGCGCACGATCCACTCGACACCGATCACGATCGGACCGAAGACTGCCACAACAACGCGGACGATTGGGGATACCGCGATCGCAAACCGTTCCGGGTTGGAGATCGCCCAGGTTTTTGGAAGCACTTCGGCGAACACCAGAACCAGAAGGGTCATGACAAGCGTTGCAATGGCAACACCTGCGTCACCGAACAGGCTGAGAAAGACGCTGGTCGCGAGGGCCGATGCCATGATGTTGACGAGGTTGTTGCCAAGCAGAAGCGCACCGATCAGACGTTCACGCGAGGCAATCAAACGGCCAGCGACCTTGGCTCGCCAGTCACCGTTTTTCTCAAGCCGGTGTACACGGGCGCGCGAGGCTGCCGTCAAGGCTGTTTCCGATCCGGAAAAAAATCCGGATAGGAACAAGAGCAATATGATGGCGCCAATCGCCAACCAGAGAGCTGTCTCGGTCATGCGTTCAGTTTCTCCGTCAAGAAGTCAGAAACCAAGTGGGGTTCCACACCCTTTTCGACAAATGCTTCGCCGATACCCTTCGTTAAAATAAACGTCAGAGCACCACGGCTAACTTTCTTGTCCTGGGCGATGATGTCCATAAAAGCTGCTGCACGGGGCAATTGTCCGGGTATATCCTGGACCCGGACCGGTAGTCCGACCTCGGTCAGATGGTTATGGACACGGTCAACTGTATCTTGGCCGATCAGGCCCAGTTGTTCGGAAAATTCATGGGCGAGCATCATGCCGATGGAAACGCCTTCGCCATGGACAAGTCTTTCGGTTTCATAGGACACGGCAGATTCCAGAGCATGCCCGAACGTGTGGCCCAGATTGAGCAGAGCCCGGCCACCGGCTTCCAGCTCGTCCGCTGCAACCACATCGGCTTTAGCCTGACAGGAGCGGGCAACAGCTTCGTCGCGCTCCGGACCACCTGCAAAGACGGCTTTCCAATTATCTTCCAGCCAAGCAAAAAACTCGGCATCCCCCAGTAGGCCATATTTGGCAACTTCGGCATATCCGGCCCGGAAATCGCGCAAGGGCAACGTGTCGAGAATAGCGGTATCCGCCAGGACCAATCCCGGTTGGTGGAAGGCGCCAATGAGGTTCTTGCCATGGCGAGAGTTGATCCCGGTCTTGCCGCCAACCGAACTGTCGACCTGCGCCAGGACTGTTGTCGGTACCTGAATGAATGCCATTCCGCGGCGTACGGCAGCGGCTGCAAATCCAGTGAGATCACCGACCACACCTCCGCCCAGTGCGACAACGCCATCACCGCGTTCAAGGCGCGCGGCCAGAATTTCATCACACAGGCGTTCGAATTCACGGAAGCATTTTGTACTTTCACCCGCCGGTACGGTGATCACCGTGTGAACGAGACCGGATGCATCAAGGCTGTCCGAGAAGGCTTCCAGATGGAGTTTGGCAACGGTTTCATCGACAACCACGGCGAGGTGTGCATCTGGCAGAACGGCAGCAATTTCTGCGCCTGCAGTTTCTAGGACACCGCGCCCAATCCTGATGTCATAGCTGCGTGTGCCAAGGTCCACCCTTACGGTTTGGGTGGGGTCCGATTTGGCATCATGTGCTGCGTCCAGATTTGCCATGAAATTACTTGTCCAATTTAAGGTTTCGGATCAGCGGGACTTTCAGTCCTGCGCTCCGAATAAATGCTCTGCCAATGTTATGACGATCTGGTCGACCACCGCCTCGTGCGGAACGTCTTTTGAGGTCACCGTCATGGCGGCCTTTGAATAAACCGGCTCGCGCTCCGCGATCAGCTTGCGCATGGTACCTTCCGGATCCGGATTTTGTAACAAGGGGCGGTTCGAGCGACGCCGAACACGGGCCATGACTGTTTCAAAATCAACCTTGAGCCAGATCGACAAGCCGTGGGTGTTGATTTCCTCACGGGTCGCTTCACTCATGAAAGCGCCACCACCCGTTGCAAGAATTTGGGGACCTTCACGCAACAACCGGGCAATAACACGCTCTTCGCCACTGCGAAAATACGGCTCGCCGTGTTCTGTAAATATCTCGGACACCGTCATGTTGGCAGCGCGTTCAATTTCGCTGTCTGCATCAACAAATTCAAGACCGAGCCTTTGCGCTAGCCGTTTGCCAACGGTCGACTTGCCGCATCCCATGATCCCGACAAGAACGATCGAACGACCATCCATGGCGTCTACAAGTCGCGCAAGATCGATTGAATTTGCTGTCATGTCAGCAGTCCCCTCAGTCATGGACTGCACATTGTCGTAATCTGTCATTGCGGCGTTGTAACATATTCGCCAGAAAAGGCACGGGGGGTCGTGCCATAAACGACGCATGTTGATTGCAGGCCAATGCTTGCGCCCCGGCTCGTGTTTATGAAACATTCGCCAAGTCTGATTCGCTCGTTTGGAGATACTCCATGCCAACCCTGACCCGCCTGTTGCTTGTGCTGATTTTGCTTGGCGGCCTTGGCTATGGCGCAATCTATGCGCTGGCGAATTTTGTAGAACCCCGCGAACATGAAATCACAGTGCGGGTGAAAAAAGATGGTTTCGGCCGTTAGGTTTTGAACGCATGGCGACTGGTTTTGATCTGGAAAATTTTCTGGAGATGCTTGCCGCAGAACGCGGTGCTGCGGAAAATACGCTGGCGGGATATCGTCGGGACTTGGAAGACTTTTCCGGTTTTCTGGGCCGCACCAAACTCGGCGATGCCAAATCGGAGAATATTTCCCGCTATATGAGCGACCTGACACGGCGCGGTTTTGCTGAAACCTCGCAAGCACGGCGTTTGTCAGCTCTCAAACAGTTCTACAAGTTTCTTTATTCCGAAGGCAGCCGCGAGGACGACCCGACGCGAACGCTGTCCGCGCCCAAGAAACGCGCCAGTCTGCCGAAGGTCTTGTCGATGGATGATGTCGACAAGTTGATTGAGACAGCGAGGACCCAAACTGAAAAGCCGCAGAAGTCTGCAGCTGCCCGGCTGCGTGTCCAGCGCCTCTATACTTTGATCGAGGTTCTTTATGCGACCGGGTTGCGTGTGTCGGAGCTGGTTGCCCTGCCGGTCACGGCCGCCTTGAGGGATGCCCGTCTCATCGAGATCAAGGGCAAGGGTGGCAAGGAACGTCTTGTACCATTGTCTCATGCCGCACAAGCAGCCATGAAAGATTATGTTGGCCTGAGGTCTGCAGAAGGCGCTTATGAAACAAGCCCTTGGCTGTTTCCGTCCCATGGTGATAGCGGTCATCTGACCCGGCAGCATTTTGGCAGAGAGCTGAAAGACCTTGCAATCGCAGCCGGCCTTGATGCGTCAAAGATCTCACCGCACGTGCTCAGACACGCCTTTGCCTCGCATTTGCTGCAGAACGGCGCGGACCTTCGGGTGGTCCAGCAATTGCTGGGACATGCCGATATTTCCACGACACAGATTTACACCCATGTTCTGGACGAGCGACTGCGGGAACTGGTTGAATCAGCACATCCTTTGGCGAAAAAATAAGCCGAAACTCCCTCTATTGCGCTGCAGCAATCTCGGCCCTACACTCCGCAGCCGAAATTTCAACACTGGATAGACACCGCATGCTGCTGCCCGCCAGCGATTACGACACGCTGAAATACCGGTTCAAATGGTCTCTGCCTGCCAGATACAATATGGCAGACGCTGTCAGCGACGTATGGGCCCGTCAGGATCCGGACAGATTGGCGATCCGGCATATTCTGCATGACGGTGGTTGCGAGAACTGGAGCCATCAGGATCTCAACCGCGCGGCCAACCGCTTTGCCAACGCTCTGAGTGCAATGGGTATAAAAAGCGGTGACCGCGTTGCATTGCTCCTGCCGCAGATCCCGCAAACGGCTATTGCTCATGTCGCTGCGTATAAAATTGGCGCAATTGCAGTTCCAATGGCGGCACTGTTCGGTCAGGAAGCGCTTCGGTACCGATTAAGCGATTCAGGCGCAAAAGCGTTGGTGACGGATGCGGCTGGTGTCGAAAAACTCTCGGATATCCGCGATGATCTGCCTGCACTGGATCTGGTTGTTTCGATCGACGGTCTTGAAAGCAATGTGCAATCTTTCGACGCTTTGATGGCAAAAGCCTCAGATGCGTTTGAAACTGTGGTCACATCTCCAGATGATCCGGCGTTGATGATCTACACATCCGGCACAACAGGCCAGCCAAAGGGTGTTCTGCATGGCCATAGGGTTCTGTTCGGCCATATGCCGGGCATTGAGCTTTCCCAGAATTTTCTCGGCCAACCGGGGGATCTTTTCTGGACACCAGCCGACTGGGCCTGGGCAGGGGGGCTTTTGAATGCGCTTTTCCCGGCGCTTAGCCTCGGTGTTCCGGTGGTGTCCTATGCTTCTAAAAAATTCGACCCGGAATTCACCTTTCGTCTGCTTGAACGTGAAGGCATCCGCAACGCCTTCATTCCGCCAACTGCTTTGAAAATGTTGCGCGCTGTCGACAGGCCAAACAATCGCTTCGATCTTAAATGGAGGAGCGTTGGCTCAGCTGGGGAATCGCTCGGCCGAGAGACCTACGACTGGTTTGCGCAAGAGTTTGGCTTTCAAGTTAATGAGTTTTATGGGCAGACCGAGTGCAATGCTGTTCTGGGCTCTTCAGCAGAGCTGGGCGTTTCGAGATCCGGAGCGATTGGCAAAGCCATTCCAGGCCATGAAGTCGCGATCATTGATGACGATGGCGCGCCTTTGCCATCTGAAACACTCGGCCAGATTGCCATCAAGCGTCCCGATCCGGTGATGTTTCTGGAATACTGGAACAAACCTGAGGCAACACGCGAAAAATTCATTGGCGACTGGATGATCACAGGCGATCAGGGGCTGATGGATGAGGAGGGGTATGTGCATTTTGTCGGTCGTGACGACGACATCATCACCTCCGCCAGTTATAGGATCGGTCCCGGGGAAATTGAAGACTGTCTGATCAAACATCCGTCCGTCGCGCTGGCTGCCGTGGTTGGCAAACCGGACCCGTTGCGCACGGAAATCGTCAAGGCATTTATTGTTCTGAAGCCCGAGTTTGATGGTGATGAGTCCCAGGAACAGAACATCCGCACATTCGTTCGCGACCATCTGTCGGCGCATGAATATCCAAGGGAAATCAGTTTTGTCGACAGCCTGCCGATGACAACAACGGGCAAGGTTATTCGCCGGAAGTTGAGAGATTAGGCCCAGGCTGAGACTTAAGGTTTAAGCCGTTTTTTAAGTGCACTTGCTCTTTCGCGAATGCCCTTTTCAAAACGAAGGTCCATCACGCACAAGCGTTGCCTTAGTGAGCTTGATTGTCCTTTTGCCAGAAGCAGTGTGCCGAGTTCAATTCGTCCCCGCCAGAGTGGCTCGATCATGGAATGACCGGGGACCGCGAGTGAGTCAGCACGAACAAACCCCGGGTGCTGCAGGTTTTCCCGCATGGCCATGAGCGCGATCTGGCTCCCCGGCGAATAACGCGCAAAATCCTCGTCAAAAGCGATTTTCCAGGAAAAGATCTGTCCACTTTCAAGAAACGAAACGAGGGATGCAATCAGCGTTTCGCCAGTCCAGAGCTGATCAATTCGCACGCTGTTTTTCTCAGATTGTGCCTTGATGGTTTCGCGGGCGAATGCCGCCGTTTCAGCTTGGCTCAGCAGCGCTGTTTGGCCGTGTCCCTTCCAGCCTCGGGCTTCCATGTTCAGAAACGCCTCGAATCCCTCAAGAGTTTCATCTCCCGTGAGATGTTTCATGTTGACAGGGCCGTGGTCTTCCAGACGGCGCAGCAGGCGGCGCATTTCCTTACGCCGTTTTCCGCTAAAGGCCGCGGCCAGCTGCCCTTCACCGGCCTCTCCAGCATCGTGACTTGCCCGTTCGAATGGTAATGCCACAAGAAACTTCCATCCTGCGACAGTTGAAAGTCGCTCGGCAGTTTTTGATCGTAGTGGCAGATACGGAATTGCAATCAGATTTGAAGAACCTGCTGCCACGCCTGTAAAAAGATCTATGACCTTTGGGCCAGCGTCCTGGTGCAGCAGAGGTGTTCCCAAGGGTGAATAATCTGTCGTCCAGATCGTTTGGCCGGGAACAGCAAGTCCTATCCGGCGACAGCCTACCGGCGCTGCCATAAGCCAGACACCGGTTCCCTTGTCTCTGACGACGACCAGTCTGACATCTTCGCCGCCCATGTGCCTCAGAAAGGTTTGCAAAAACGAGGGGCCAAAAAAGGGATTTGGATCGAGACTTTTATCAGACAGCTCCCGCCAGCTCTCAAGCGGCAGATCGGCACTCAGCGGGTCAAACGACACGACTTCCAGGGAAGATGAGCTGTTGCTGTCAACTGTCAATCGGCAGGCTTCCTGTGCGAAAATAACAGGGGTAAAACAAACGTTGTGATATTGAGCTTACGTCGCGCAACAATTGCAAGGGCTGCGGCTTCAAAAAGAATTGCGCAGCTTGTGGCAATGGCGGCCCCGGAAAGACCAAGACGCGGGATCAGGATCAGGTTGAAGATGACATTCAGGGCGAATGTGATACCGTATATCGCGGCGCAGATCTTCTGATTACCGGTCATGGTCAAAAGCGCGTCTGCAGGGCCGATGGATGCACGCGCCAGAACCCCGATCATCAGAAGTGCGATCAGTGGATAACCAGCGCCGAACTCCGGGCCGAACAGATAAAGCAGCACAGGCGCGATCAATAAAAGTCCGACCCCTGCGGCCAGCGACGGCCAGAATGTCCAAAGCGTTGCCTGACGTACATAGCGTGCAAGACCTTCATGGTCTTCGTTGTGAATATAACTTGAGAACCGGTGCGCAGAGGCCGCCCGAACGGCAAAATAGACAAAGTGTACCAAGGCAAGTGTTTTGGACGCCGCAAAATAGACGGCAACCTGATCCGGATCTTCGAAGAAACTGACCATGATAACGTCAGCGCTGGTGATCAGCTGCAAAAAGCCGTCGACCATCAACATGGGTAGGGAAATCAGAACCCAGGTCTTCAGGTCAATGCGTCGAGATCCTTGCGGCACCAAGGGTTTGAGCCGCTGTCTCAGGTGTCCGAACTGATAGACCGCGATGAGTAGCGTGACGATCACGGCAACAAATGCTGTCGTCGATGCATTCAGGGATGTTCCGGCCACGGCCAGACTGATGAGAAAAACAAGGATCGCCAGAGGTCGCCAGATATACGTCGGCAGAATGGCCAGTGAGGGCCAGTCGTAACTCCTGGCGATGCCGTCCTGAACCATGCTGACTGCAAAAAACGGCAAGGCCAGCAGGGCAATCAGGAGAGGCTGGATGTAAGCGGTATCAATGACCGAACGCAACGCGACAACCACAAGTATGGCAACAGTTGCCATCAGACAGCCCGAGACAAAGGCTGCCTGGCGACTGGTTCTCAAGAATCCTCGCAAGCCGTCAAAATCGGTCTTCTGCCTGTATTCAGGCACGAAGCGGTTGGCGGAGCTGGAAAACCCGCCACAGGCCATCGCCCCCAAAATGATCACCACCATCCAGGCAACGGAATAGATGCCATAGTCATGCGCCCCGAGCAGGCGGGCAAGGACGATCTGAGACAGATAGGCAAGCCCGGCGCCGCCGATCCGGATGACGAACGTGAACAAGGCCATCCGCCCGGCAGAATTGTTGTCGGAGCCGTTGCCACGCAAGATTCCAACCAGGCGTTCCACAACACTTGTCAGTGTTGATGGCCGAGAAGTGCCTTGCGAAGGCTTTGCGCTGGAATCACCGGATGGATTCACGAAAGAGACCCTTTGTGGAAAACCTTCCGTATTAATGCCATGAGGGACTTAACAATCCGTCGCTGACGATTTTGACGCAGACACAGCAATTCAATGCCACACACCAATGTAACTGGATGGCACCAAGATTTTCAAAAATCGGGTGTTTTTGAAGGTCAACCGGTGCCGTCGTATTGCGTCACTTGGCACCGGCCTCTTTTTCAAAAGATATTGCGCTTGACTCTGGAGCTGTTCTTCGGAATCATAAGAACATAAAAAGAACAAATGAGAACGTGATTGGAACAAGCGTGCCTGATGCCGCCCAGAACAGGACCGAGCATAGCACATCTCTTGCCGAGCTGCGTCGCCGCATTGCGGGTCTTGAGGGTCGCCTCCCCTTTGAGACGCAGTTTGCTCCGGCCCCTGTTACCGCCGCCAATCAACAGGGGCCGGAAACTTTCTCCGGCAAGAAAGATCCAAACTCGTCTCAGGCGAACCAGCTAGCCGGTAACGGCCAGAAATCGGATCGCTGCTCTTTTCAGCTTGAGGCGCTGGATGCCCTGTTTCAGACAGACGGTGGTTTGAAACTTGGCGCCCTGCACGAGATTGTCAGTGCGCAAAGTCGGCATTCAGGAGCCCTCAGCGGCTTTGTCTTTGCGCTGCTTGCCCGGCTTTTGGAGACCCGGACAGGATCTGTCCTGATTGTTCAGGATCCGCGAGCTGCCCAGGAAGCCGGGCAGTTGCACGGTCCGGGTCTTGTTGCTTTCGGGATCGATCCGGCCCGCCTGATCGTTGTTCGGCCTAAGCGTATGGAAGAGCTTTTGTGGTGTCTGGAGGAAGGGGCTTCCTGCACGGCTTTGGCTGCGGTTCTGGGAGAGGTTCAAGGGCCTCAGCGTCTGGTGGACCTGACGTCCACCCGCCGTATTGGCTTGCGGGCCGAACGCAGTCAGGTGCCGGTCTTTGTTTTGCGGCACGCCGCAGAGTGCGAACCAACCGCCGCAACGACCCGCTGGCAAATCACCCCGGCAGTCTCAAGGCCGCCGGATCTTTTGAAAGACGGACCTCATCCGGGACTTGGAGCGCCCGTCTGGAGGATCGAACTGACGCGCAACCGTGATGGCCGCCCCGGTCATCTGACCGTGGAGTGGAACCATGAGACGAGAAAATTTGCCGCGCCAGCGCATTCTCTCGCTCTGGATAGCGGATCTTCCCTGCGACCGGATCCTGCGCCCCTTGAGGACCGCATCATCCCCTTCCACTCGGCAGGTTGAACCACCACTTGCCATTCTGGCCAGAATCCGAAATGCCCGCCGCATCGTCTCCCTGAACGAAACCGCCAGAGCTTGTGGTTTGCGGGCTGGTGAAACCGAATCTGATGCCAAGGCAAGGGTGCCACACCTTTTGTGTGAAGATGCGGACCCGCAAAAGAACCAGGCGTTGCTTCTGGCCCTTGCCGACTGGTGTGATCGGTATACGCCGCTGGTCGCAATTGATGGAGAGGATGGCCTCTTTCTGGACATCACCGGCTGCGCGCACCTCTTTGGCGGCGAAGAAGCGATGCTCAAGGATGTGCTCAACCGGCTGGAGAAACAGGGATTTGGCGTTCGCGCTGCCGTCGCGGGAACAGTCGGAACAGCCTGGGCCCTGGCGCGTTACGGCGCTGGCGGCATTTTGCCCGACGGGCACGAGCAGGAGGCTCTTGCCCCGCTGCCAATGACAGCCTTGCGCATTTCAACAGAGAGCGTTGAGGGGCTTCACCGGGTGGGCCTCACCACCATCGGTCACCTGCTGGACCGCCCGCGCGCGCCGCTTGCCAACCGCTTCGGCGAAGAACTGGTCACACGCCTTGATCAGGCACTTGGGCGTCAGGGCGAACCGATTTCGCCTCGTTTCGAAGCTCCGCTGATTGCCGCCGAACGACGGTTCTTTGAGCCGATTTCTCAAGTTGATGACGTCAAGGCTGTTACCCTGTCTCTGGCCGGTCAGCTGTCCAAGGCCCTTGAGCGTCGTGGCCAGGGTGGCCGGGCGTTTGAACTGGTGCTGTTTCGGGTTGATGGCACGGTCCAAAAACTGATGGTTGGTACCAGTAATCCTTTGCGCGAACCTGCCCGGGTTCTGTCGTTGTTTGCAGAAAAACTGAAAGCTGATGAAAGCGTTCTGGATGCCGGGTTTGGTTATGACCTGATCCGTCTTGGCGTGCTGGTCGCAGACACTGCACCTGCCGCGCAAGCCTCTCTGACAGGGCAGGGCGTTCAGGAGGCCGAAGCCAGTCTCAATGATCTGGTTGACCGGCTCGGTGCCAGGCTCGGCATTGACCGGATTACACGGCTCCTGCCCTCCGACCGCCACCTGCCGGAAAGCCAGACAGGGTTTGTCCCGGCTGCTCTTGCCAAGGAAGAGGTTCTCTCCTGGATCAGGTTTGGCGGTGCCGATTTTGGTTTGACACCACCAGTCAGGTCCCAAAACTATTCAGAAGAAACAAGTTTTGCTGAAGAGGCTCCTGCCGCTCCCTCCTCAAGCGAGTGGCATACAGGTCTTCTGAGCAGACCCTTGCGACTGATCGATCCGGCCGAGCCGGTCGAAGCGCTCGCCATGGTTCCGGATGGTCCGCCGCTACGGTTTCGCTGGCGACGCGGCTTGTATCAGGTTGCCCGGTCAGAGGGCCCGGAACGTATCGCTCCGCCCTGGTGGATCGGTGCCCATGACAGGCCTGCAGAGACACGCGACGGTGTCACCCGCGATTATTTCCGGATTGAAGACACTGAAGGGCGACGGTTTTGGCTCTACCGGGAAGGCCTGTATGAACGCGAAACCGCCCAGCCGCGCTGGTATTTGCAGGGGTTGTTCGCATGACCTCAGGTCCTCCGGCCTTTGCCGAACTCTGCACAGCAACCAATTTTTCCTTTTTGCACGGCGCCTCCCACCCTGAAGAACTGGCTCTTCAGGCCGCAGGTCTCGGTCTTGAGGCCTTTGCCGTGTGTGATCGCAATTCAATGGCCGGGGTCGTACGCGCCCACATGGCCGCCAAGGAAGTCGGCATTGCCTACATTCCAGGCTGCCGCCTGTCGTTTCTGGATGAAACGCCGGATTTGCTTTACTGGCCAAGGAACCGAGACGCTTACGGCACGCTCACCCGGTTGCTGACTGTCGGAAATCGCCGGGCGGAAAAGGGCAGCTGCCATCTGACACGTGAAGATCTGGAGCTTCTGGAGCCACTGTCACCAGCAGCCCTCGTGTTGCCTCCGGGATTGCCCGACCAGGATGGGATCCAAAAAACCCTTCACAGCCTGAAAGGTTATTTTGGACCAAGACTACGTCTTGCCGTTTCCCTGCATCGCAGCAGTGAGGACCGTCGCCGACTGGCTCTTGCCCAAGAAATTTCCAAACAGGCAGAGGTGCCGCTGCTGGCCACCAATGACACGCTGTATCACGGCCCGGACCGGCGGCCATTGCAGGATGTGCTGACCTGCATCCGGCTGCATGAGCGTCTTGAAACGGCCGGACGACAACTGCAACAAAACGCTGAACGGCACTTGAAAACCGCCGATGACATGCTGCGCCTTTTTGGCCACGATCCGGCCCCCTTGCGCGAGAGCCTGAACATTCTCAAGGAAGTCAATTTTTCGCTGGATGATCTTCGCTATGAATACCCGGAAGAACCGGCCGGAGACAGCGCGACGCCTCAAGCCGAGCTGGAGCGCTTGACAGACGTTGGAGCCAAATGTCGGTATCCAGAGGGTGTTCCGGAAAAAGTTCGAACAACCATCGATCACGAACTCAAGCTCGTCGCAGAGCTTGAATACGCGCCCTATTTTCTGACCGTTTATGATATCGTCCGCTTCGCCCGAACGCGTGGAATTCTGTGTCAGGGACGCGGCTCTGCCGCCAATTCCGCTGTCTGTTTTTGCCTCGGCATCACCGAGGTCGATCCAACCCGTGCCGACCTGCTGTTTGAGCGGTTCATCTCGCCCGAACGACGCGAACCACCCGATATTGACGTCGATTTCGAGCATGAGCGGCGCGAAGAGGTCATCCAGTATATCTACGCCAAATATGGCCGTGAACGCGCAGGCCTCGCCGCCACCGTCACCACTTACCGCTCACGCTCCGCTCTTCGCGAAGTCGGCAAAGTGTTCGGTCTGTCCGAAGACGCCATTTCGTCACTCTCCGGCACCGTCTGGGGGCGCTCTTCAGCCGGGACAGAAGAGGCACAAGTGCGCGAAGCCGGGCTGGATCCGTCAGATCCGCTGCTGACGCAAATGCTGGATCTGGCGCGCACCTTGATCGGCTTTCCGCGGCACCTCTCCCAGCATGTTGGCGGCTTTGTGATTACCCGTGGCCGTCTCGACGAGGTCATCCCGATTCAGAACGCAGCCATGGAAGACCGCACGGTGGTTGAATGGGACAAGGATGACCTGGATTCGCTTGGCATTTTGAAAATCGACATTCTGGCCCTTGGCATGCTGACCGCCATTCGCAAGGCGCTGATCATGTTGTCTGAAAATTATGATCGGCACCTGACGATCGCGACGATCCCTGCAGAGGAAGAGCCGGTTTATGACATGCTTTGCCGGGCAGATTCCGTTGGTGTCTTTCAGGTGGAAAGCCGGGCGCAGATGACCATGTTGCCACGGCTTCGGCCGCGCGTCTTTTATGACCTTGTGATCGAGGTTGCCATTGTTCGCCCCGGTCCGATTCAAGGCGACATGGTCCACCCCTACCTGCGCCGCAGGCAAGGCAAGGAACAGGTCACCTACCCGAGCCGGGAACTGGAAGCCGTACTCGGCAAGACGATGGGCGTTCCGCTGTTTCAGGAACAGGCGATGAAGATCGCCATTGTCGCCGCTGGCTTTACACCGGGAGAAGCCGACAGGCTGCGCCGCGCCATGGCGACCTTTCGCCGTGTAGGCACCATCGGAACCTTTCAGACCAAGATGATCGAGGGCATGGCGAAAAACGGTTATGAGCGGGATTTTGCCGAACGGTGTTTTCGCCAGATCGAGGGCTTTGGCGAATACGGATTTCCCGAAAGCCATGCGGCCAGTTTCGCGCTGCTGGTTTATGCATCGTCCTGGATCAAGGCCTATTATCCGGATGTTTTCTGTGCGGCCCTTTTGAATTCCCAGCCGATGGGGTTTTACGCTCCCGGTCAGCTGGTTCGCGATGCCCGCGAACATGGCGTCGATGTGCGTGAGGTTGATATCAACCTGTCCAGTTGGGACGCCACTCTGGAACCGGGCTGGCAGGCAGCGAAACACCTGCATCGCAAACACCGAGATATGGAGGGCATCATCCTCACGGATCAGGCTGTCCGGCTCGGTTTTCGAACCGTCAAGGGCCTTAAACAGGACGATATGGAAAAACTCATCGATGTGCGCGGCGACGGGTATGACAGCGTGCGGGATCTCTGGCTGCGTACCGGCCTTGGCCGATCCGTCATCCTGCGCCTTGCCGAGGCAGATGCTTTCCGGTCTCTCGGGTTTGACCGACGTGCTGCGGTTTGGGCTGCTCAGGGGCTGGAAGCAGGTTCCCTCAAGGATCGGTTGCCTCTGTTTGACACGGCTCATCTTGGAGACCTCAGACCGGAGCCGGATGCAAATCTGCCGCCGATGCCACCGGGAGCCCATGTCATGGCGGATTACCAGTCCTTGAGTCTTTCCCTGAAAGCCCATCCGGTCGCCTTTGCCCGCCGGGCCTTGCAGGCCCAAAAGGTTCTGCCCTGCATGCAACTGGATCAGGTTCGCTCCGGGCGTCAACTGTCTGTGGCCGGGCTTGTCCTTGTTCGCCAGCGCCCGGGCTCAGCCAAAGGGGTTATCTTCCTGACACTCGAGGATGAAGGTGGAATCGCCAACATAATTGTCTGGCCGAAAGTGTTCGAAAAATACCGACCGTTGATCCTGGGTGCGCGCTTCCTGAAAGTTGCCGGCAAAGTGCAGAACGAAGCCGGGGTGATCCATGTGGTCGCCGATCACGTTGAAGACGGCACGCATCTCCTGGCAGATCTTTCAGACAAATCGCTGGACGATGCAGGTCTTGCCCGGGCGGATGAAGTCAAAAGCCCGGTGATCGAACTGTCCGAGAAGATCAAACCGGCCAGCAGACTGGTTCAGCTGGTACAGGAAGTTCCCGAGCTTCATCAGGATATTCCGGCAAGAGCGCCGCCTCGGCAGGTGGCCGTTAAAGCGCTGCCGGGTGGGCGCAATTTCCACTAGGGTTCAAACGCATAAAGCTACATGGCCTAAACTGCTTCCACGTAATACCAGCGGCCTGATTTTTTCCGGAAACGGCTCAGCTCACGATGCGTGTTCAGTTTGCCGCCTGCCAGGTATTTTGCTTCGAACAGAACCGTTCCGTCCCGGTCATTGTCCTGGCCATCCTCGGTTTCAAGAACCGACAGACCTGTCCAGTGGTTTTCCGCGGCCCAGGCTGCGGTGGCCGCAAAATCAAAGGCGGCCTGATACTTCGGCCATAAAGTTTCTTTCAGATAGTCAATATTTTCGCGGGTATAAGCCGAATATCGAGATCGCATCAGGGCTTCTGCAGTCTTCGGCAATTCCGCGCCGCTCAGATAACGGCCGCAGCACGTTTCGAACGTTTTACCGCTACCGCAAGTGCATTTTGCATCCACCATTGGTCAGCCCTTCCTGAACCGAATTGAAAAGTGTTCGAGCTGTCTATCACTGCCCGAACCCGAAGGCTATGCTCCAATCCGTGATGTAATCGGGGCAATGACCAGGCAATGAAACTTGCAACATTCAATCTGGAATCTTTTGGTGCAAACCGGCTGAATGAGGATGACCTGGGCCCGCGAATAGAGGCTTTGCGGCCAAAAATTCTGGAACTTGAAGCCGACATTCTGTGCCTTCAGGAGGTCAATGCCCAGAAAGTCCGTGGAGCAGAGCAGCGTCAATTTCAGGCACTCGACCAGCTGTTGTCGGGAACTCGCTATGAGGCCTATCAGAGAGTTTCCAGCGACTGGGCTCCCGGGGAAGGGCCGGGCAACCGACACAATCTGCTGATCCTGTCCAGATACCCGATCACCGAGGTGGAGAGCCTGTTCAATCGGCACGCAAACCCGCCCCGGTGGCTGCCGATGTCAGCGGACCCGGCTTATGACAGCGCTCAAAATGTTACCTTCGAGCGCCCTATATTGAAAACAACAATTGATCTGGGACGCCCAAAACCGCTGCATCTATTCGTCGTGCATTTTCGTGCGCCGATTGCAGCTGCGATCCGCGGCGGTAAAAACGAAGATCGAAGCTGGAAATCCTTGACCGCCTGGGCTGAAGGCTACCAGCTGTCAATTCTCAAACAGACTGCGCAGGCCCTCGAACTCCGCCTTGCAGTCGAGGCCTTGTTTGAAGAGGACGAACACGCCGAAGTCATTCTGACCGGCGATTTCAACGCCACTGGAGAAACCGGCACACTGCGCCTCTTGAGGGCTGATCCCGACGACACGGGGTCTCCGGATTTTGTTCATCGCCGTCTGTATCAGCTGGATGCCTCACTCCCCATAGAGAAGAGGCAAACGGTCATCCACAAAGGCAAGGGTCTGACCTTGGATCATGTTCTTGCAAGTTCGGCCCTGACAGACCGGGTCAGCGATGTCCGAGTTTATAATCACGCGCTGCCGGACGAAATCTATGATGATGACGATGATGACTATGCCGGCTCCTATCACGCAGCGATGCGTGTGGAGTTCGATATCGACCGATAGCGTCCGTTACTTTTTCAAGGAACTGATGTAGCTGGCGAGGTTGGCGATTTCGAAGTTTCCAAGGGTCATGTTCGGCATTTTCGGATGAGGGTCTGCCAGGAAGGTTGCCAGTTTTTCCGTGGTCCAGCTCGGATCTTCCGCGATATCAAAAAAACTGGGCAGCGATACGCTTGAGGCAGACGATTGTTCCTCGGACACCAGATGGCAAGAAGAACACCACTGACGGGCCAACGCCTTTCCTGCTGCCGTGTCAGCCGCCTGAGCAGATCCAACCGCGCCGGGCAAGGCCGACAATGAAAGGGCAAAAAGGACCATCGGAACCAGTTTGGCAATCGCGCCAGGACCGGCGAGTGAATGTTCTGTCATAGATCAGATCCTCCAGGAGCGACTCTACCGCTGCTTCAGTGTCCATCGGACTGTAGATGAGTTCCTTGTCCTGCATCAATCGCCTGAAAGCCCCGATCTCAACTTTTCCGCGATTTATCGTTGCGGTGTCACATCCGCTCCTGCACACTTCGGTCACGGGGCTGAATTCCAGGATCTTCAGGAGGACGGGATGCTTTTTCAAAAAGTAACAAAGGCACTAGTGATAGCGGGCCTGACCAGCTCGCTCACCCTGGTCGGACCCGGCGCTGGCGTCGCGCAGGACGCGCCGATTTATTCGGCAAAGGATCGGTTCCATCCTGTTACAGCGGAACATGGCATGGTCGCCAGCCAGGAAGCCGTCGCGACAAAAGTTGGTGTCGACATTCTTCAAAAGGGCGGTAACGCCGTAGATGCGGCGATCGCAACAGGTTTCGCCCTTGCCGTGACACTGCCCCGCGCCGGGAACCTTGGTGGCGGCGGTTTCATGATGATCCATATGGCCGAGAGGGGAGAAGCCGACGCGCTCGATTACCGTGAGATTGCTCCGGTTGCCGCGACCCGGGACATGTTCCTGGGAGACGACGGGGAACCAGACAATCAGAAGTCCCGTTTTTCCGGTCTCGCAATTGGTGTGCCGGGAACAGTTGCTGGTTTTGCCTCTGCCTACTTCAAGTACGGCAGCGGCAACATTCAATGGGAAGACCTGATTGCACCGGCAATAGGGCTGGCTGAAAACGGGATTGAAGTCACGCAAGACCTCGCTGCCTCTCTCGAAGCGCGATCTGAACGCCTGGGTAAAGACCAAGCGACAGCGGACATATTTTACAAGGCGGGCCTTACTCCGTACCAGCCAGGTGAGGTCTTGAAACAAGGCGATCTTGCAAAAACCCTTCGGTTGATCGCGGATCAAGGCCCGGCAGGGTTCTATGAAGGCGAAGTTGCAAAAAGCATTGCGGCCAAGGTTCAAGCTGCAGGCGGTGGCATGACTGTCGAAGATCTTGCCAGTTACAAACCTGTCTGGCGCGCGCCCGTAACTGGAAATTACCGTAGTTACGAAATTGCGTCCATGCCACCACCGTCGTCCGGCGGTGTTCATATCGTTCAAATTCTCAACATGCTGGAAGCTTATCCGCTTGGCGAATACGGCTTTAATTCCGCTGATACGATCCATGTAATGGCGGAAGCAAAACGGCGGGCTTATGCAGATCGATCAAAATACCTCGGAGACCCGGACTATTCGGACGTTCCGGTCAAGGGTCTGACGCATCCGGACTATGCAAAGGAACTGGCCCAATCAATCAGCATGAGCACGGCAACACCGTCTACAGACGTGGCCCCGGGAAATCCGATCCCTTATGAAAGCAACGAAACGACGCATTTCTCAGTCGTCGACAAGGATGGCAATGCGGTCTCGAACACTTATACGCTGAACTTTTCCTATGGTGTCGGTCTGACAGCTGACGGCACCGGGGTTCTGCTCAACAATGAGCTCGATGACTTTTCAGCAAAACCCGGGTCGCCCAATGCCTACGGGTTGATTGGTGGTGTGGCAAATGCGGTTGAAGGTGGAAAACGGCCCTTGTCATCCATGAGCCCGACGCTGGTTTTCAAAGACGGAGACTTGTCCATGGTGACAGGCTCTCCGGGAGGCAGCCGGATCATCACCACGACGTTGCAAATCATCCTTAACGTCATTGATCACAAGATGAACATTGCAGAAGCAACCGCCGCGCCGCGTGTCCATCATCAATGGTTCCCGGATGAAATCCGCATCGAGGAAGGGTTATCGCCGGATACGATCAAGATTCTGGAATCTCGCGGCCATGAAATCACGGTGAAAAACGCAATGGGGTCTACCCAGTCGATCATGAAAGTCGATGGTGTCTTGGCCGGGGCTTCAGACCCAAGGCGTCAAGGAGCCTTGACCGCCGGATACTGATTTCAGGATACCGGAGGGTTTCGCTTCAGCAGGCTCTCCTGATCCAACTCTTTCAAATGCTGAAAGAAGCTTTCGACGGAGACGGCAAGGAACGAGACCAGCAGGACACCGATATAGGTTGAGTGTTCGAGCAATTCCGCGCGATCCCCGACGATCACGTCGAAGATCGTAAATCCAAGAAACACAGCGATAGAGGCCGTAATAGCGAGGTCAGTCCTGTAGGCAACGCCGGGCAACCCCTTGATCAACCGGTAGCCGGCGACAACGAACAGTCCTGCGGCTGCGAATTCGACGATCCCGGCGAAAATCAACGTTGCAGTCACATATCCTGGATCGATGGCAAGCCGGTCAAAATACATCGTGAATTTTTCGACACGGTGATTGCCAAACCAATGCAGCACTCCGATATCCCGACGGGCGAAAAACTTGTCCAGTCCATTCAGTAACCAGAATGAAAACCAGAATACGATGACTACAGCGGTAACAGGTTGACGAAAAACGGCCATTTCTACTTCAATTCAAGATTATGAACACAACTCAAGGGTTATAAGCACATAGTCCTTGAAACTTGGTTACGTAAAAACTCAAATTGTATCAATCTGTACGTATTCCTGACAATTCTCGAGTGTTCAAACACCCAACTTCAATTCCGGATAAGTTCAATTGACAGGCATGATAACCGGTGATAGCGCTAAATCCAAAGCGCTTTGAATGCTGCATATCAGAGGGTTTAACGCAGTCGAATACTCTGCTTGCCAGAACGCGCATCATCAGAAAGTCCGGGAGAACCCAAATGCCGATCAAAGCAGTCGTCTGGGGTGAGAATGTACACGAACAGAACAACAAGATTGTAGCCGAGACCTATCCGAAAGGTATGCATCAGTGCATTGCGGACGCCTTGAACGAAGATCCGGAAATCAACGCAACAACTGCAACCTTGCAAGAACCCGAACATGGTTTGACTGCGGAACGCCTGGCTCAAACAGACGTCCTGTTATGGTGGGGCCATGCCGCGCACGGCGATGTTGCCGACGAGGTCGTTGAGAGGGTCTGCGATGCCGTATGGTCCGGTATGGGCATTCTGTTCTTGCATTCCGCCCATTTTGCCAAACCCTTCAAACGCCTGATGGGAGGCCCGTGCAATCTCACCTGGCGCGAGGCTGGCGAACGTGAACGCATATGGGTTACCAGCCGCAATCACCCGATCACCAAAGGTCTGCCAGATCATTTCGAACTGGAGATGGAAGAAATGTACGGTGAGCCCTTTGGCGTGCCGGAGCCCCTGGAAACTGTCTTCATCAGCTGGTTTCAGGGCGGTGAGGTCTTTCGATCCGGCCTGACCTATAAAAGGGGGGCAGGAAATGTCTTCTATTTCCGCCCCGGCCACGAGACCTACCCGACTTATCACGACGCCAATGTTCAAACCGTGCTTAAAAACGGCGTTAAATGGGCATTCAATCCGATGGCACGGATAGCCGATCCGAATGCAGCGCCCAATGTGCCGCCGGAACAGGCTCCTGAACAAATTGAAGAACGCGGACCCAAGCTCCACGCCTCAGGCGAAGAAGGTTTCCGCTGAATTCCGGGCTCACCAAGACTAATCCCGTATTCTATATGCAGACCTTTCATGGGAGCAAACCTATGACACCAAATTCCACGCCAGTTCGGATCCTGATTCTTGGAACGGGGTCTATGGCGCGAAGTCATGTCGAAGCCTACCAGAGTTTTCCGGACGTTGAGGTTGTGGCTGGCGTCGATCAACGCGCGGATGTCCTGAAGGACTTCTGTGACAGTTTCAGCATCCCGAACCGGTTCTCCTCCCTTGACGAGGCGATCGATTGGGACGGTTTTGATGCCGTATCCAACGTCACACCCGATGCGGCTCATTATTCAACGACGATCCAACTTTTGGCCGCTGGAAAGCACGTGCTTTGTGAAAAACCGCTTGCAACCAATGCTGAAGACGCAATCGCCATGGCAAAGGACGCGCGTGTTCGTGGCTGTGTTTGCATGGTCAATCTGACCTATCGAAATGTCTCGGCATTGCAGAAGGCCGCGGCACTGGTTCAGGATGGTGTGATTGGGAATTTGCGTCACTTCGAGGCATCTTACCTGCAAAGCTGGCTGACCCAACCTGCCTGGGGAGACTGGCAGAGCGAAAGCCAATGGCTCTGGCGCCTGTCGACTGCCCATGGCTCCAAAGGTGTTCTCGGGGACGTCGGCATTCATATTCTGGACTTTGTGACCTTCGCTGCTGGTAGCCCTGCCCAGGAAATTGCCTGCCGGTTAAAGACTTTCGACAAGGCAGAAGGTGGAAAAATCGGCGACTATGTTCTGGATGCAAATGACAGCTTCACCATGCAGGCAGAACTTGCCAATGGTGCTATCGGCACCATCAGTGCCAGTCGCTTTGCCTCCGGTCACCTGAATGACCTCCGACTGCGGCTTTACGGCGACAAAGGAGGTCTGGAAATCTCGTTTGAAAAGCAAGTCAGCCGTCTGCGCATTTGTGATCAGGACTCGCTTGAGACGGCCGAATGGCGCGAAATCGAACTGGAACCTGTGCCAACAGTCTATGAGCGTTTCGTGACAGCTGTTCGGGCGGGCAAATCTGATGAACCGGACTTTGATCACGGAGCGCGTCTGCAAATTGCGCTGGACCTTGCTGAGAAGTCTCACGAAGACAACGGCCGGTTTCTGACAGTCGGTGCGCTGGCCATTTGAACCCTATAAGTGACTGCAGCGGAACCGAAATTCCGCTGCAGTCCGGTACTTGAGGCAAACATGAACCCGGATAAGGGAACGATGGGCAAGTCCTGACCGAGTTCACTAGATGATTCTACCTACGACATCCTTCACCTTCGTTCAGGTTGTTGTTTCGTTTTTTCTCAATTTTTAGATTAGTCTATGTAAATTCCACGATGAAAACGTATTTCGCTTTGTGGTGCCAAAACAAAAAAACCAGCGATCAGATTGATCGCTGGTTTCTTGAGCCTATCGGCCAAATTGGAGCGGGCGATGGGATTCGAACCCACGACCCCAACCTTGGCAAGGTTGTGCTCTACCCCTGAGCTACACCCGCATAGTGTTCCGATTGCCGAGCGCGAAGCCCTGCAGCGGTGGCGCAGTATATGAACCAAGCCGAGACGGATTGCAACACTGAATTTGCAGAAAAATCATTAGCTGTCTTTTTGTGGATTTTCCTTTGCAATCCTTACCAAAAACGGCTGGTTTCAGCTGTTTTTATCATAAAACACACCTTGTCGCGCGGCAGTAAAACGCGCTAGACAGCAAAAACACGATTAATTTCAGGATATATCATGCCAGCAACCCGCAGCGATCTCATGACCTTTCTCAAAGAACTCGATATTGAGGTCAGCACGGTTGATCACGAGCCAGTTTTTACTGTCTCTGAATCTGGTGTCCTGCACGACCAGATTCCCGGAGGGCATACCAAAAACCTTTTTGTAAAAGACAAAAAGGGTCGGTTGTTTCTGATAACCACTCTTCATGATGCGGAAATTGATCTGAAAAAAGTTCATCAGATCATCGGAGCACAGGGCCGTGTGTCCTTCGGCAACGCTGACTTGTTGATGGAAGTGCTGGGTGTGGAGCCGGGATCAGTCACTCCGTTTTCCCTAATCAACGACAAAGCTGCGCAAAGAGTAACGGCTGTTTTTGATGCGGCGATGATGCAGTGTGAGATCGTGAATTATCATCCGCTCAAGAATGATGCGACGACGGCGATTACTGCGCCGGACCTGATCAAATTCGCAAAGGCCTGTGGTCACGACCCACAAATTCTGGCAGTGAGTGCACAAGCACAGGAAGCCGGATTATAAATCCGGGAAAGCGGCGTTTGTATTTTGGCGTGGGCAGCGCCATGTTATCGGCAAATTTGGTTTTAATCCGGCGACGCGAATGAGCGGACAATAGGTCCCTCTCACCGGACAACACGAGGCGGGCATATGAGCAACGGCGACTACAGCATTGGTGGTCAGGTTGGCGGCGGTTTTGGCGCCAGCATGGGCGGCGGCTATGGCGGACAAGGCGGCGGTTTCGGCGGCGGCGGTGGTGACGATGGCGGCAATGGATCATCAGGCGGCGGCGATCTCATATTTGACGTGACAACAAGCACGTTCATGGCAGATGTCATGGAAGCTTCTCGCGAGCGTCCTATTCTGGTGGATTTCTGGGCGCCCTGGTGTGGGCCCTGCAAACAGCTGACACCAATCATTGAAGCAGCCGTCAAGGCAGCAGGCGGCACCGTCAAGCTCGCCAAGATGAACATCGATGATCATCCTGAAATCTCGACCCAGATGGGTATTCAGTCGATCCCGGCTGTTGTTGCCTTCAAGGATGGCCAGCCGGTAGACGGATTCATGGGCGCGCAGCCGGAAAGTCAGATCAAGGCTTTCATCGAAAAGCTCGGCGGTCCCGCACCAACCAATCAGGCTGATGCATTTCTGGAACAAGGCGAAGCCTTGCTCGCGGAAAAGGATTTTGGCCAGGCGGCCCAGCTGTTCGGTGCCGTTCTGCAGATGGAACAGGACAACGTCAAAGCCATTTGTGGTCTTGCGCAGTGTTATCTCGGTACCGACGATCTGGAACGGGCCAAACAGGCGCTTGAAATGGTTCCTGAAGACAAACAGTCCGACGAAGCTTATGTCGCTGCCAAGGCCGCGATTGATCTTGCAGAGCAGGCAGCTGCCCTTGGAGATCTCGCCGAGTTTCAGGACCGTATTGCTAAGGATCCGTTGGACCTGCAGGCTCGCTTTGATCTTGCGCTTGGTCTCAATGGCAATGGCGACAAGAACGGTGCGGTGGATCAACTAATTGAAATAGTCAGTCGAGACCGGGAATGGAATGAAGACGGGGCTCGCAAACAGTTGCTGCAGTTCTTTGAAGCCTGGGGTTTCAAGGATCCGGCCAGTGCCTATGGGCGGCGCAAACTGTCGTCTGTCCTGTTTTCTTGACGATTGTAGGTCTTGCTACAAATAAGGGTGATGCAGCAAATTGCTGTAACACTTCTTTCGTCTTGGAAAATTAGGAAAAGGCACGAATATGCAGGCAGGAAATGCCATCTACGAGACGATCGCGGATTTGCCGCCGGTCTTGCCTGTATTTCCTTTGTCGGGAGCGCTTCTTCTTCCGCGAACCCAGCTTCCATTGAATATTTTTGAGCCGCGTTACATGGACATGGTGGACGCTGCATTGTCCAGCAACCGCCTGATAGGCATGGTGCAGCCTGCCGACCCCGGAACAGACAATCAAGATGAGCCCGTGCTTGCAAATGTCGGGTGTGTTGGCCGGCTGACAAGCTTCCAGGAGACTGGCGACGGCCGATACATGATCACCCTGCAGGGAGTGACCCGCTTCGCAATCAGCCGCGAGCTGGAAGCCTTGTCAAAGTTTCGTCAGGTGGAACCTGATTTTGCTACATTCGCGCATGACTTGAAATGCGGTGAAGGTGAAGAGGATGTTGATCGCAATGGTCTTTTGAGAACCTTGCGGGCCTATCTCGACGCGAACAGCATGGAAGCCGACTGGCAGAGCGTTTCAGAGGCTGAAACAGAAGTGCTGGTCAATGCACTTTGCATGATGTGCCCTTATGGGCCTCAGGAAAAACAGGCGCTTCTGGAAGCTCGCGATCTGAGAATCCGCGCCGAAACACTGATAGCGATCACGGAAATGGATCTCGCAAAAACGGACAATGACGGCGGGACAACACTTCAGTGACGAGCAAGCTAACAACGAGAGCATTACAAGATGACTGAAGCAGCAGAACGTCCGGTCGACCGGAAGCTCCTTGAACTGCTGGTTTGCCCGGTTACAAAATCGACTCTGGAGTATGATGCCAAGGCGCAGGAGTTGATATCTAGGGCTGCAAAGCTGGCTTATCCGATCCGAAACGGCATTCCCATAATGCTGCCTGATGAAGCGCGGACACTGGAAGACTGAAGATTTCAGAACTTGAACAAAAAAAACCGGGCTGATGCCCGGTTTTTTTATCGGATCAGCAATCAATAACCACCGAATATCGGCATCAGATTGTTGATGATAATCATCCTGACGAAAATAATTCCAAGCAGAAGAATTACAGGGGAGATGTCGACGCCGCCAAGGTCCGGCATAAAACGCCTTATGGGCCGCAACGCAGGTTCTGTCAGATTATAGAGAACCTGGCCGATTGACGCGATAATCGGGTTGCTTGAGTTGACGATATTGAATGCGAAAAGCCAAGAAAAGATCGCACTCGCAATGATGACATACATGTAGAGTTGCAGCGCGATAAGGATCACTGTGAAGAGTGCTGTCATGGTCAGGTCCGTTGCCGATTAAGAGCATTTCTATACCTCATGTAGCTTCCCGAAGCCTCTGCTGCAACCCGGTTGAGAATTGCTGATTAAAGTCTTGGATTATTTCACCGGATCTCCGTTGACAATCAGATGGCAAATAAACAGGTGCGGAAATGCAACACTTGTCCAAAACCCGACTCATTTAGCCTTTGAGTAAACCAGCTTCGTGCTATGTTGCGATTCAAAGAATTCCTTATGGATGTGGCTTTTATGTACAAACTGATCTCGCGCGCGGCGCTGGCACTTTCCCTCAGTGTCGTATCCGGACTGGCTTATGCTCAAAGCGGAGACATTTCCGAAAACGACGCAAACAAGCAGTTTGTCGTTGATCTGGGCATCGGTGCGATGGTCAAGCCCCGTTACGAGGCCGCTGATTCCTATCTGGTTTATCCGTTTCCGCTGATTTCCGTCGGACGGTTTTATGTTCCAGGCATTGGTCAGGTCGTCGATGGTCGTCGTAAGAGTGGCGTTTTCGTCTACCCGTCATTCAGCTTTGTTGGAAAACGTAAGGCGAGCGACAATTCAGACCTGACAGGAACCGATACGGTTGACTGGGCGCTTGAGCTTGGTCTTGGTGGTGGTTTCCGGACCGAGTATTTCCGCGCCTTTGCAGAATTGCGTCAGGGTATCAACGGACACAATGGCCAGGTTGGTCAGCTGGGCCTCGATGGCATTTTCTATCCGGCGGACAAATGGGAAATCAGTGCTGGTCCTCGGGCAGATTTCGCTTCTGGTAGCTACATGGACACCTATTTCGGCGTCTCGGCGACAGAAGCTGCCAACAGCAACGGGAACCTGACCCAGTACAAGGCGAGCGCCGGCTTCAAGAGCGTCGGGCTTGCAGTGCGCGGAAGTTATGACTGGTCAGATGATGTTCGCCTGCATCTTCAAGGCGGCTATGATCGCCTTATTGGCGACGCATCAGACAGCCCTATCGCGAGAGCAGGTAGCGAAAACCAGTTCAGTATTGGACTGGGCGCGACATATCGCTTCGCATTTGACGTTTTCAAATAATATTCATGATCTCATGAAATTAGCGGAATGAAAAAGAGGCCCTCAATTGGGCCTCTTTTTTTGTCGATTATCTGTCTTACTTTGAATCGTATCAGTATGAGCAATTCTTGAGCGTTATGCCCCGTGGCAGCTTTGTATTCTCGTCTCCGCATGCGCCCAAGATCCTGTCAGGATCCAGATTGTCGGCGCCGGTCAGGTCGGCACCCGCCAGCCGTGTTCGGCGCAATAGAGCACCATCGAAGTCAACATTTGTGAGATTGGCTCCGGTCAGGTCCGAGCTGACGAGCCGAACGCCGGTCATGTCAGCACCGGAAAAATCTGCGTTATGAGCCTTGACCCGATCCAGCTTTGCGTTCTTGAGGCGCGCATCCCGAAAATCAGCATTCAGGAGGTCAACTCGCTCAAGGTTGGCACCGTCCAGTTTTGCATATCTGAATGAAGCATTCTGACCAACCGCGCGAATAAACGTCGTGTTTCTCAGATCGGTTTCTCTGAAGCTCGCGCCAGTAATGATTGCAGCGTTGAGATCGGAGTCGCGCAAATCAGCATCGTCGAAAATGGTGCTGGTCAGATTGGCTTTTTCCAGATCCACCGCACGCATCGTTGCATCGGTGAAATCACCATTGGAGAAGTCAGCACGTTCCGCTTCAGTTCTACGGAAATCAGAGCCGCGGAAATTGGCGTTGGGCAACACCGCTTCCTTCAGATCAACCTCGCGCAGCTTTGCCCGCTCAAAATTCGCCTTGTCGAGTTTGAGACCTCTCAGTTCAGTCAGATTGAGGTCGCAACGTGGGCAGCCGTCGTTTTCTTTAATCCGGGCAACCCGCTCCGCATCACTTCCGGACCAGGCTGTGGTCGCCATTAACGTGACTGCGGCTACTCCGGCGCAACCTGCAATTACCTTTGCAAACATAGTGCTCATCGCAATTCCTTCTCAAAACGCCTACCAAAGAGATAAGCGCCCAATGCGTCAGTAAAAGGTGCAAGGACACCAGAAAACCCAGAATCTATGAATATGATATTAGAGATACATGCAAATGCCGAACAAAAGTTCGGGAGGACGGGCGCTCATGGCCCGGCATGTTGGTGGGAAGAAGCAGGCGGGGTCGCAGTTGCCCACTCCTTCCAACCACAAAGCGCTGACGACGCACTACCTGACAATCAGCGTGCCAAACAGAACGCAAAAGCCTTGCCAATTGGTTTTAGCGGTTGGATACCCCAAATCTGGAATCATATGAGTCAGGCAACACAAGATACTGTTTTTGTTTAGAGTTCATTCACGTCTTGCGCATTGCAGAATGCAAGGCTTCCTGCAAACAAGGCTAACGAACGGTTAAAGCTCGGGCCTTCGGGTCTCTAATGACTCTCAGGAATACTCTTGACGCAAATCGATGGTCGACCGGGATCCGATGTCGTCGTAATGGCGGTCAAGCCAGTCTTTTGCTGTCCGGCGACCAAGATCACGAAGCTCCTCCAGAAAATTCCACTCGGCATTGAGTTTTGAAGACGCCTGCAGGGGTTTCAGGTCATCGGCTGTAATCCGGTGCATGTGGACTTTCTGGTATTCGTCTTCGGACAATTTGCCTTCTTCAATCAACCGCGTGACGAAATCGATTGCCCTGAGTTCCCTTAGCAAAGTCGAATTGAAGGTAATTTCGTTCATCCGGTTGAGAATATCGCGCGCGGTCTTGGGGACTTCCCTGCGCTCCAGCGGATTGATCTGGATGAGAACAACATCTGCTGTTTCCGTCTCGTAAAACAGCGGGTAGAGCGGCGGATTGCCCATATAACCGCCGTCCCAATAGGGCTCGCCGTCAATCTCGACCGCCTGATAAAGTTGCGGCAGGCAGGCTGATGCCATGACAGCGTCCAGCGTGACTTCCTTTTCGCTGAAGATGCGGATTTTGCCGGTGAAGACGTTCGTTGCGGCAATAAACAGCTTCACTCCTGAACAACAATGCACCTTGTCGAAGTCCACAATCCGCTCAAGCACTTCCCGTAAGGGATTGACGTTCATCGGATTGAATTCGTAGGGCGATGCAAAGCGGGACAGGACATCGAAATAGAGATAGCTCGGTGAATAATCGAGACTCCATTGCCCGAGCAGAATATCCAGCGGAGATCGTTTGATCGGGCTCAGGCGCGCTTCATCGCTGACTTCACGCCAGAATGTTTCAAGCTGTTCGCGGGCACCGTCCTCACCGCCAGCTTCGAGTCCGCTCGCCAGAACCACTGCATTCATCGCCCCGGCCGACGTCCCGGTTATGCCGTCAATGGTAAAGCGGCTGTCCTCCAGGAACCAGTCGAGCACACCCCAGGTGAATGCGCCATGAGCGCCTCCGCCTTGCAGGGCCAGATTGATCTTCTTGGGTGCGGACATGGTGCCTGACTTCCTAAGCTCTCTCGATGAAAGGCCTACTGTGCGGTCCAACCGCCATCAATCGGCAGGATTGATCCCGTGATGGAAGACGCTGTGTCAGTGCACAGGAACACCGCATACCCGGCCACCTGTTCAATGGTGACGAACTTCTTTGTAGGTTGGGCCTTCAGCATCACGTCCTTCTTGACCTCTTCTTCGGTCATGTTGCGGGCTTTCATGGTGTCTGGGATTTGCGCCTGAACAAGAGGCGTCCATACATAGCCTGGACAAATGGCGTTGACGGTGATGCCCTGTTCGGCAGTTTCCAGTGAGACTGTTTTGGTAAGGCCCGCAATACCGTGTTTGGCCGCGACATAGGCAGATTTATAGGGTGAGGCGACCAGAGCATGCGCGGAAGCCGTGTTGATGATCCGGCCCCAACCGCGCTCTTTCATGCCCGGCAATGCTGCACGGATTGCGTGGAAAGCCGAAGTCAGGTTGATCGCAATGATCGCGTCCCATTTATCAATAGGAAACTCATCGACAGGCGAGACATGCTGAATGCCGGCATTGTTGACCAGAATATCAACCGACCCAAATTCCCTTTCTGCATCTGCGATCATCTGGGCGATTTCATCACCCTTCATCATGTTCGCCGGTGAGTAGACACAGCGGACGCCAAAATCGGCTTCGATGGCGGCACGGGTCTTTTCGATTTCGGCGGCATCGCCGAGGCCATTGATCATGACATTAGCGCCTTGCTCGGCAAAAGCACGGGCACAGCCGAGGCCGATACCGGATGTGGAGCCAGTGACAACGGCGGTTTTGTTAGCAAGCATGAAATGTCCTTCCGGATAGCTATCTGAAATCTTAAGGAGGACTTTCGACCAGTTTTATTTGCACTGCAACATGAGAATACAAAAAAGCCGATCAAACGGCTGACATCTGATCAATTGCGCTTTAGCGGCGCGTCATCCGCTGTGCGCTCGCAAGGGCTTTTTGTGCCTTTGCCTGAGCAGCCGTACGTTTTTCCGCGACCCTCGACAGATCCGCTGTTCTCAATCCAAGTCGTTCCGCAAACCGCTCGCGGATCAGGCCGTAGAATGTCGCGTGTAGATTTGCAAACGCCCAGACGAGGATCAGCATCGTTCCCATTAGAAAGATGGCAGACCGGATCTGTTGCCAAAGAAGGTTCGCCGGAAGAACAGCGTCGCTGATGTTCAAAAGAACCGCCCACGCGAAAACAAGAAAACCGGCCAGCAAGCTCATGACCAATGCTGCAATTGCCATTGCCCATCCCAAACCGGATGTTGCAGTCCAGCTTTCCTTTAGGGTCAACGGATCATCGACTGCAGTTGCGGGTAAAATGACCGAGAATTTCTGAGTGACCATCAGGGCGATGAACGGTGCAGCAACAAGGGCCAGCAGACCGACGCCGCCAGTAACGGCCCCAATCAGAAACGAGACAATAACCAGAGGGATCAGCGAAATGACACCAATCACACTCAGAACAATCAGATTAACGATGACTTTTAGGGTCCGACCGCTGAAGACGATTGGAAAGTCACGTGCATCGATCAAAATTCGCCGCACATAGGCAATTGCGATGGAAAACCCGATGATCAGGTTGGCGATACCGGCAAGAGCCCGCAGTGCTCCCTCATCAACGGTTTTGACGGTCTCCGTCATGTAGGAAACGGTGATGAAGCCGGTTTCCGGCATCAGGCTTGCGCCAATCGCGAAATTCAGCGCGATCAACAGCAGTATGTAGGCCCAGCCGGTTTTAAACAAAGTCGCAATATTGTGCTGCGCCAGCGTCAGTGACCGTTCCAGAACGGTGAGAAACATATCTGCCCCCGGTTGGTGGATCCATCTACAAGATGGGATTCATCCGAAAGATCGCTAGTCCTGCGGAGTTCCCGATTGCCGCTCCATCGCTATCCGATAGGCGGCCGTAATGACGGAAATACTCAAGACAGTGAGGATTATCTGCATCAACACATTGAGGATCATCACCTTGATCTGAATAAGAAACACCGGAAGACCACCAGTCGACATCTCCAGAACATATCCAAGAGCTTCACTTAGGAGAGTAAACGGCACTGTCAGCAGAAAAATTGCCAAAAACATCCACCATCCAAGCCCCTCACCAGCTTCATAAGCCTCCCCAAGTCCAATTGGGCGTTCAACCGCCGTCGCAGGCAGTATCAGAGAGAGGCGCAGGAATGTGGGAATCGCAAAGATCGCGAGCAATGTAGCAATCACACCGGTAACAGGAACCAATCCAATAACCATATGGACCACCATTACGAAGAGCATGCCCGCTACGAGCATCAGGAAAAGTAGCAATGACTTGATGATGAACCAGAATTCCGTACGGCCTAATTTCAAATGAAATGCGCTTGGCCGTTCACCAAGTAGCCCAAAGCGATGCCAGGCAACGGAAATACTAGCCGAAGAGGCCATCGTGAATACGAAAAACACGAATGCAAAAATCACCACCCCAAATGAAGCCGTAGATGAATCAACACCAATAAATACCAGCAACATCACCATTGAAATTTGCAGCACAAACCAGGCGCCGCAGACTTTGAAGACCGTCTCCAGATTGCCGAATACGAGCGAAAAGGAATCGCCGAGCAAACGCTTCAACATAAAAAATCAGCCTTAATGCAAATTACTGGTGTGAAAGTCTTTGTTGCTCTCATGACCTGTCATAATTGTCTTGGGCTTTCTGTGCAATGAATTCGATAATCCGAAACCTGACCGTCGAAACACCCTGACCATTGCCCTTTTTTAACCGAAGCCGTAAATCATGCGCTGGAAAGTCCGGGAGAGATTCCTCATATGGGGGACAAACGCTCAAATGGCCGGTTGGTTCTGCAATGATTGATGATTTCGCTAAGCTCCTTTCTCGCCGCAAATCTGTTGGGGTGATGGTCGGTAATGTCATGGTCGGAGGAGATGCCCCCATCGTCGTTCAGTCCATGACCAATACGGACACTGCTGACGCGGATAGCACCGTGGCGCAGGTCTCGGCTCTTGCACGGGCCGGCTCAGAAATCGTCCGCATCACGGTCGACCGGGCCGAGGCTGCCGAACAGGTGCCACGGATCAAGGAACGCCTTGATCGCCTTGGCGTGACTGTGCCGCTGGTTGGTGACTTTCACTATATTGGCCACAAGCTGCTGACCGACTATCCGGACTGTGCTGCAGCCCTCGACAAATACCGGATTAATCCGGGCAATGTCGGCTTCAAGGCAAAGCGCGACACGCAGTTTTCGCAGATCATCGACATTGCCCAGAAACACGACAAGGCAGTGCGCATTGGGGTCAACTGGGGCTCACTTGATCAGGAACTGCTGACCAAGCTGATGGACGAAAACGCCGAGGCTGAAAAACCTGTTTCGGCTTCAGCGGTCATGCGCGAAGCGATCATCCAGTCTGGCCTTCTGTCCGCAGAACGGGCCGAAGGTCTTGGCATGAAGCGCGACAAGATCATCCTGTCTGCCAAGGTCAGTCAGGTGCAGGATCTGATCGCCGTTTATGCCGATCTTGCCCGCCGCTGCGACTATGCACTTCATCTTGGCCTGACTGAAGCTGGCATGGGCACCAAGGGCATTGTGTCATCCGCAGCCTCCATGGGCATCCTGTTGCAACAGGGTATCGGCGACACGATCCGCGTTTCGCTGACCCCGGAACCGGGCGGTGATCGAACCCGCGAAGTTCAGGTGGCTCAGGAACTGCTGCAGGTGATGGGCTTCCGCGCATTTGTTCCGGTAGTTGCAGCCTGCCCCGGCTGTGGCCGCACCACATCCACCGTGTTTCAGGAGCTGGCGTCCGACATTGAGGGCCATATCCGGGACTCCATGCCGAAATGGCGTGAACAGTACCCCGGTGTTGAAGGTCTGAATGTTGCCGTGATGGGCTGTATCGTCAACGGGCCTGGCGAATCCAAACATGCCGACATTGGCATATCGTTGCCCGGCACTGGCGAAACACCCTCCGCGCCGGTATTTGTCGATGGCGAAAAAACGACTACCTTGCGCGGTCCCGGCATTGCTGATGAATTCAAGCAGATGGTTCTGGACTATATCGAAAACCGGTATGGCACTGGCACCAAATCCTCCTCTGACGCAGCCTGATTTCTGATTGGACGATGAGACCATGATGCAGTCCCAAGGTGCACATGAACCGCAGAAAAAGCCGATCCTTGTGATTACGTCACAAGTGGTGCGCGGTGGTATCAGCGGGCGCGGGTTGACGTTTGCACTAGAGCGAAATGGCCATGACGTCTGGTTTCTGCCAACTATCCTGCTGCCCTGGCATCCAGGTCACGGCAAAGGCACACGTATTGTGCCTCCTACCGGCGATTTTGAGGCTATTGCCAACGACCTGGCATCATCTGAAAAAATTGGTGAACTCGGCGGCGTGATGACCGGCTACCTCGGTGCGGCTGAGCAGGCCAATGCCATCGCAAGTTTGGTCAAGGCGGTTAAGGCTGCCAACCCGGATGCGCCCTATCTTTGCGATCCGGTCATGGGTGACCACAATTCGGCGTCCGGAGGTGGGCTCTATGTGCCGAAGGCAACGGCCGATGCTATTCGCGACGATCTGGTCCCACTGGCCGACATCGTTACGCCTAATGCGTTCGAACTGGGCTGGTTGACGGGCGGCGAAATCACCAGCGAACTTGAAGCGCTTGCGGCGGCGCGTTCGCTTGGCAATGAGCGGGTGCTGATTACGTCATCGCCTGCGATGCGCCGCAATGCGATTGCAAATCTATTGGCAGGTCCACGTGGCGCAGTTGCCGCCGAACACGCAGCCATTCCCAATCCACCGCATGGTACGGGCGATCTGATCGCAGGACTGTATCTGACCAATCTGCTTGGCGGTCTTGAGGACGAGGAAGCGCTGAAACGTGCATCAGGGTCTGTCTTTGAGCTGGTTGCCCGGAGCGTTAAAAAAGGTGCCGACGAACTTCTCTTTGCCGAGGAACAGCAATCCGTCGTCCGGGCGATGGCGATGGTGACGTCCCGTCGGGTGATGGAAGCAAAGGCCCGTGCCTGAGGCCGGCAATATAAAGGTAGCTGGCGTTGATGGCTGCAAGGCCGGTTGGGTCGCAGTCCTTCGGAGCCTTCGAGACCCGGCACAGATCCGCTTTGAGGTCTTTTCCAATTTTAGCGACTTGCTCAGCGATCAGCTGCACCTGTCCGTTATTGCCGTCGACATGCCGATCGGCCTGCCCGATTTTATAGGACCAAACGGGCGCGGCGCGGAAAAAGCAGCCCGCAGTCATCTCGGCATGCGCCAATCCTCGGTCTTTTCCGTTCCGTCGCGCGCTGCTGTTTATGAGGACGACTACCGGACATCTTGTGACACTTCATTAAAGACTTCCGAACCACCCCGGATGGTCTCCAAACAGTGTTTTTATCTTTTCCCGAAAATTCGGGAGATTGATGAATTGATGACGCCGGCGCTGGAAAAACAAGTCCATGAAGTTCACCCCGAATTGGCGTTCTGGCGGCTGAATGGTGAGTGCGAAATGAGCCTGCCGAAGAAGGTCAAAAGTCGCGCCAATCCGGAAGGCCTTGATCAGCGCCGCGATCTGCTGGTTTCAAAGGGTTTGCCAAAGGAGTTTCTAAACCAAAGGCCACCGAAAGGCTGCGGCCGCGACGATTTACTGGACGCCGCTGCCAACAGCCTGATTGCCGAGCGCATTCACCTCGGACTAGCCGAACCTTTCCCGAATGAATTCCAGCGGGATAGCAAGGGCCTCCGAATGGCGATCTGGGCGTAAATCGCGGCCAAAACGGGTTCGCGCCGTTGCGTCAAATCGCCGGTGACCTTTCCGACCAATATGTTAGTGTTTCAATCTGAATCGTATTTTTCGGAGAGTGACCCATGCGTTTTTCGATTATCGCTTTGATTGGATGCCTGACTTTTTCAACTCCTGCCCTTTCGGCGTCCTGTGGAAACGGTCCGGGCGGATTCAACAAATGGCGTGATGCGTTTATTGCCAATTCATCCAGCTATGGTCTCAAACAGCGGACTGTGAAAGCTGCTCTCAAGGATGTCACCTACAATAAAAAAGTCATCCGGCTGGACCGCAACCAGAAATCCTTCAAGCTGAGTTTCGACCAGTTCTATGCCAAGCGGGTCAACAATGCGATGATCCGCCGGGGTCAGAAACTTGGCAAAACCTATGGCCGTATCTTTCGAAAAGTAGAGAAAAAATACGGTGTTCCGGCTCCGGTCATTCTGGCGATCTGGGGTCTCGAAACCAATTTCGGCAGTTTTTCCGGAAATATGTCGGTGCTGCGGTCTCTGGCAACGCTTGCCTATGATTGCCGACGCTCAAAGTTCTTCACCAACGAGCTGGTTGCCGCGCTCACTATCGTGCAACGCCGCGACATGAAACCTTCAGAAATGAAGGGTGCCTGGGCCGGAGAAATCGGCCAAACGCAATTCCTTGCCTCGTCTTACGTTAAATATGCAGTGGATTTTGACCGCAATGGCCGCCGGGACCTGATCCGCTCCATTCCGGATGTCCTGGGGTCGACAGCGAACTATCTCGCCCAGAAAGGCTGGCGCCGGGGTCAGGGCTGGGGTCCGGGAACAGCTAATTACGCAGTACTGAAAAAATGGAACAAGGCCAGCGTCTATGTGAAAACAATCTCGGTGATGGCCGAAAAGATTGGCAGCTGACACAGGAAAAAAGACATGCGTCTTGACACACCGCTTTGTGATTTCGGCTGGAAAGCTCCGGACTTCACGCTGTCAGATCCGGATGGCACCAGCTTTAGAATGTCGGATCACCTGGGCAGCAAAGGCCTGTTGATTGCCTTCATCTGCAATCATTGCCCTTATGTTGTCGCGATTGCAGATCGGCTCGCCGCCGACGCCCGTACTCTTCAGGACGAAGGCGTCAACGCTCTGGCGGTGATGTCGAACGACTACAAATCCTATTCCGCTGACAGCCCGGCGAACATGAAGGTATTCGCCGGGCAGCACAGTTTCCCTTTCCCCTATCTGGTGGATGAGGACCAGAGTGTTGGCAAGGCTTACGGCGCGGTCTGTACGCCGGATTTCTTCGGCCTTAATGCCGATGGTGAGCTTCAGTATCGCGGGCGTCTGGACGATGCGCGAATGGGTGATGCTGCGAATCGCACGCCGGAACTGCTGACCGCAATGCGCCAGATCGCCGAGACCGGCAAGGGACCGCTGGAGCAATTGCCGAGTATGGGCTGTTCAATCAAATGGGCCTGACGGCCCTTTCGATTGAACAAATCCCGCTTATGGCCAATTCTCGTACCGGACATAGGCAAACTGTTTGCTGTCCGGGTTCCAGGACGGCACGTTGATCGTTCCCTGACCACCAAATAGCGAGCATAGAACACCCGGTGTGCCACCATCAGCTGGCATCAGACGCAGGTCCACGGTCTTGCCACCCGGATGACCTGTCGTGCCGCCTTCGTAGGCCAGATAGGCAACATGCTGGCCGTCAGGCGAGGGATGCGGGAACCAGTTGACCCTCTCATCATGGGTCATTTGCTCCAGCCCGCTGCCATCGGGATGGATTCGCCAGAGCTGAACCGAGCCATTCCGCTCGCCATTGAACCAGATCCATTTGCCATCCGGCGAATAATCCGGGCCGTCACAATGATCGAAGTCCCTTGTCACCTGAAACTCTTCGCCGCCGCCAACCGGGATGGTGAAGATCTGAAACGTCTTTGAACGGCGCGCTGCGTAGGCGAGTTTCTGTCCATCCGGCGACCAGCCATGCCAGTAGGACGGAATGTTATCGGTCACCCGAACCGGCGTTCCACCTTCCATCGGCAGAGTGAAGATACAGCTCCCGTCCGTTTTCGAGCTGTCACTGACCACTAGCGTTTTGCCGTCTGGTGAAATGCCATGGTCATTGTTGAGGGTGTCCGCAAAGCCGGTGTCGATCTGCGCCAGACCCGGATCCGTCAAATCCACCCGATACAGATGTCCGCCGCCATTGACGATCAGGGCTGCTCCGTCCGGCGTCCAGTTCGGCGCTTCGATATGACGTTCAACCTCCATAACGACGGTTTCCGTCCCGGATTCAATATCAATTGTTGCAACAATACTCTTCATCAAACAAATTTTCCCTCGCGGAAATAACAAGATATCCGATCTCTCGCTGGATCGGAGCTTGGAAAAGCTATCCGAAACTGTCTACAGTTGAAATGTTCGAATTCGGATGGCCCGCCAAATCAGGCAAGACACACCGTGTGTCGGGGCCGAAACGAAGACCCGACAAGGGCAACCTTGCCGGAACTGTGCAATCCCGGAAAGGGGAGTTCGTCATGAAACTGAAATTGCTTGTCGGCGCTGCCATCGCATTCGCGGTCGGTTATTCTGGTCCGATCGATGTCACGGCTGTTGCCACTGGTGAGCCGGTGTTTGTTGGCATAAGCGCTGCCAATGCGCAAAATGCGGCCCGCAACACAGCCCGGCGTACATCGCGCAGAACCGCCCGCAGAACAACCACGCGCGTGAATCGTCGCCAATCGATTGCGGGATGCTCTCCGTACAACGCCTATTACAATTGCGGCGGCGTTTATTATCGCCCTGTCGTCGAGAACGGCGTCACTGTCTACGTTGTCGTCAATCCCTGATTTTAAGCGTTGGAGTTTCTCATGAAGAATTCATTCAAATGGACGGCGATGGCCTTTAGCCTGATCCTCTTCCTCACTGGACAATCTGCCTTCGCACAAGATCCCGTCACTGGCGTTTTGGAAGCGTGTGAAACTGAAATCAAGACCCATTGCTCTGATGTGACCCCGGGCGACGGTCGCATTCTGTCCTGCATGTATGCTTATGAAGACAAGCTCAGCGATGGTTGCCTGGCGTCGATTGTCGACCTTGCTGACGCGATCGACTACATGTTTGCCAATGCCCGCGCCGCAATCGCGATCTGCGCACCGGACATTGAAGCCAATTGCTCTAGTGTCGAAGTTGGCGGTGGTCGGGTTTTGTCCTGCCTGAAGGAAAACTCTTCAAAGGTCTCAGCCGAGTGCAAGCCGGTGGTCGAAGCCTTTGCCGAACAATACGGCCTGACCGATTAGAATTTTAACGTCTCTTTCTTTGAAAGGCGCGCCTCGGGCGCGTCTTTTTTTGTAAGAAGTATCGGCATGTGGGCTCGTCCGCTTATAAAAACTTTCGTTTGCGGGACTGCGGTGCCTGGTTAGTCCGGGAGAGCGCCACAAAAACCACCTGACGGGGCTGCTCCGGAGCCGAGGGCAAGCAGCGGCGGGGCCTTGTAGGGATTTGGTGGTGTCGCCGAAAGATCGAAACCGATCAGGAGAGCGACACCGAGGAGTGCGGCCAAGGCGGGGATACGACGTGTCATGTCCTTGGCTCTAGTCCTGCAAGACGTCTGACCTTTATCCCGTAGAATGAGCCGATGAAGGCTGCTGCGAACCAGACCCAACCGTGCAGGCTGCCGGTCGAAATTCCGGAGAAAAAGGCCCCGACGTTGCAGCCAAACGCCAGGCGGGAGGAATAGCCGAGCAGGAAACCTGCGAGGATCGTTGCTATCCAGGCGGTCATTGGCAGGCTTGGCAGTTTTTGTGAAAAGCCGCCAATCCGCCAGCTGGCCACAAAATAGGCCCCCAAAATGATGCCGATGTTTGTCAGCGATGTATAGTCGGTCAGGACGCTGCTGTTGAGACGGGTTTGAGAGGTTGGTGCTGCCCAGAAGGCCGATCCCGCCAGATCAACTCCCGAAGAACTCACAATCTTGGCGACCCACAGTCCAAGGCCGTAAACAACCCCCCAGGGCTGACCGGCGACAACAAGATTGAGCAGGGCAAGTCCTGCCAGACAGGCGGCCGCTATCATCAGACGTCTTGGCAGACGCCGGTTTTCAGGAGCAGCCCAGGCCCAGAGAACAGCTCCAACCAGCAAAAGTCCGGCCAAGGTGATGGCAACGCCCTGCCAGCCGGACAGGTTCTCGATCGGTAGAGCGCCAAGATCTGTCCACCAGAGCAGATGATAGGATCCGGCGAAACTGCCAATTGCGAAAAACGGGAGCGCAAGAAGGGAAACCGGGTTTCCGGAGCCTGAATTCACCAATGTACCGGATCCGCAACCGAGAACGACTTGCATGGCGATGCCGAACACAAAGGCTCCGCCGATCATGGCAAAGCCGATTGGTGCCTGCGCACCAACAAGCTCACCGGGATTGTCTGCAATCAGCGGCAGGGCGACCGAGGCGACCAGGCCGATAGCAATCAGCTGTGCCCACATGCCTGCCGGGTCGCGGCGCAAGATCATCGCGCGCCAGGGGCCGGCAAAGCCGAAGCGGAGCCCTTCCAGAACGATGCCGAAACCCAGGCCGATTGCGAGCATCAGGCCATAGCGCCCTCCGACAAACAGAGCACAGATAAAGACGAAAGCCGCGGCAACCAATACAAGGCTGCTGCGGCGCAAGACTGGCGCGGGGACCGCAGCCCCCGCGCTATCAGAAAGGACGGTCACGTTAGTTGATGATTTGGCTGATCAGGTTTCGAAGAAGGCCCGGCGTGTTGGCCATGTCATGTCCGGTGTTGGAATACTCAACCATCGAACCCGCATATAGCTTGGCGTTCTCGACGCCGGCCAGCTCGGACAAGGCGAACCAGTGGGTCGCCGCCCAATGACCGGTGTTGCAGAAGGAAACGGTGTCTGTGCCCTCTTTCACACCAAGCGTAGCCTTCAAGGCGGCAGGGTCGGCAATCGGCGAAATGGCAGGGGAGCCTTTTTCAAAAAACGCCAGGTAGCTGTGGTTGATGGCGGTCGGGACTGTCCCTGGCTGCCGGGCGACCTCGTGGGCCTTGTCGCCATTGTAAAAGGCTGCTGGTCTTGAATCGACAAGTAGGGCCTTGGCTTCGCCGTCAACGACAGCAGCTACATCGCCAGTTGTTGCCAACCAGGTGGTGTCGAAGACCAGATCCAGATCGCTCGAAAAGTTGGATTCAACTGTCTTGTTGATCGGCAGGCCGGCTGCCTTCCACGAGGCCTGTCCGCCATTGAGGATGGAAAGGTCAGTAAAGCCCGTTGATTTCAGCGTCCAATAGACCCTTGCGGCAGATCCAAAATCGGTGTCCGTTTTGCCTGCAGAGATGATTACGATCGGCAGGTCATACTCCAGACCGAGATCCTCAAACGACATTTCCAGTCGTTTGACGTCAACCAGTTCGCCAGGATTTTCATCAGGGCCGCGGAACAGGCGATAAGGCGCAAAAAGAGCGCCCTCCACATGGCCATCTTCATATCCCTTGTTGCGGATGTCCAGGAGGATCGCGTCTTCGGTTTCAAGGGCAGCAGAAAGATCCGCAGCACTCACCAGAGGGCCGAATGTGCTGGCACCGGCCGAGGTTGCCAAGCCAATCGCTATGGCCAGAATGGAAGCAAGACGTTTCATCAGATCAGCTTTCTCGCAAAGCGGCGGGTCCGTTTTTCATCAGCCGCTTCTGTTTTAAGTTACCCCTAACGTAAGGCTTCAGCTGATCCGGGGAGAGGGATGGTTTTCCAAATTTCCCCGCCGGATTGATAAACAGCCCTCAATCGGCATGGGATTGAGGAACTTGTTTCGCTGATCCTTGTAGGACCGCGCCGACGGGTGATTTCATGCTGGTCAGGTGTCTTGCATCTTTTGCCGGGTAGTTCCCCCCAAGCCCGGGGTCCGTAGCATGACGGGGCGAGGGATGACCAGTCCCAGTACAAAACCCGCCGCATGGTCTCCCACCGGCGTTTAGATCAGATCATCTCCTGCAAGACACAGGAGTGGCGAGACGCGTCAGGCTTTGCCTGCGCATCTTGAGAACAGTAGTGTTTCTTCGGCTTGGCCTGACGCGCCTCGCCCGGGCTGTTATGTGCGGTGGGAATCTTCCAGTCGGCCAGACGCGGCACAGGATTGTCAGTCCCTGCCACAGCGTGCCCAGCCGCGGAAGCGTCCTCCGGTACAGCTGCAAGCCCGGAGCCATCCCGCCGAACCCCGAACAAATTGCGTTACCATCTGCCCGTGAGCTCCCGCCCGATCCGCTCCTTTTCAAAGGACGGTCCTCCGAAAAGCCCGTTGAGCGGACACACGGAGAGTATACGACACGCCTGAGGGGGCGTGGATAAGATTTGTGGATGTCAGGAGCGGGCGGAGAGCGGTCGTTCGCTGCGGATGGCAACGAAGGTCTGCAATGCGGACAAAGCAACTAATTCTCAACAATAACTGAATGTCTGCTCATGCACTTAATTATCGCTCGAATTTTGGAGGCTCATTGACTGGGCAAATCTATAGTCTGATCTTTATTGTATGAAAGACCATATCTTGAACGAAATTCGCCGCTTAGCGGATGAACACAGCGGACACGCTCCTGGGCAACGTTTTTTTGAAGGAGAGACCGGCATCTCGACTAGCGAGTGGCGGGGAAAATACTGGGCTCGTTGGGGAGACGCTGTTGCTGAAGCTGGTCTTTCCCCGAACAAGGTGAACGCAAAACTTGATGCAACTGCTGTGCTTGATTGCTTAGCAAAGGCTTGTCGTCTTCACGGGCGTCTACCGACCTATGCGGAGTGGCGAATGTTTGTTGCCAGCAGCGAGGGGGGCATTGGGGTGAATGCTCCCAGACGTGTTTTCGGAAGCACGGAAAGAGCCATCGCGGCGCTTCGTGACCATGCTTCAAAAAATGGCGAAGATGATTTACTTGAACTCCTACCAATTCGGGCACAAAAACCTATCGACACAAGCGAGGACGAGTCCAAAGAAAACGCTGAGGGTTGGGTTTACCTCCTTCGATCAGGAGCCCATTTTAAAATTGGTCGAAGTGACGACATTGAGAGACGCATAAAACAGATCAAGGTGGCGCTCCCTGATAAGGCCGAAATGATACATAGTATCAAAACCGACGACCCATCTGGAATTGAAGCATACTGGCATCGCCGATTTTCTGACAAACGCGGTAATGGCGAATGGTTCAAGCTGACGCCTGCGGACTTAAAGGAATTCAAGCGTCGCAAATTTCAGTAAGCATTATTCCAGTTCCTGACGTTGGTGATGGTCTAGCGAATGGGCATTATGGGCTCGATCCGGACCTTCGCTGCGCAGAGCACCGATGTCGCCTATGGGCCGGAAGCGGCAGTGTCTCGAACTGGCGGAATGCAGATGTCTTCCGAGCATTGCGCGAAACTCTGGCTAAGCGGGACAGAGCGGACTTTCATAGCGTCTGCTATTGTTGTCATTGACGCGGCAGCATCTTAACAGGGGTGGTTATGCTTCAAGATTGAAAATCGCCGAGGGAAGTCCGGCCATCAAGTCTTGGCAACGCAAATGGAAGATCGACCTGATCGAAGCAATGAACCCGGACTGGTTTGATCTTGGCAGGCATTTGAATAGTTAAGGTCCGTTTCCTGCCTGTGAGGCTGTTAAAAGGTGGAGAGGTCACGGAGTGGATCCCATGGTCAAGCCATGGGATGACGGAGCAAAAGGCACTGCCCCGGCCCACCCACAGCCGTCATCCTCGGGCTGGACCCGAGGATCCATGCCGTTAGCTCTCTACTCGATCAGCCGCCATTGAAGCGTGGTCATGGCATGACGAAGCGAGAGATTATTACTCGACCTCATGCTGAGGAGGCGTGTCAGCGCCGTCTCGAAGCATGGGCGGCAAGTTCTGAGGTCAAGGCCCATCCTTCGAGACAGCCGAAGGGCTTCCTCAGGATGAGGTTTTTCAGATCGATGCGCAGCATGCTGTTTTCGATAAGGTGCTTGCGGCTGGCCGGGTCGGGCGTACCGCGGAGATGGCGAAGGCCGCGCTGTTCCTGGCGTCTGATGATTCGTCTTATCTCTACGGCGCGGATATTGCCGCTGACGGCGGAATGAACCAGACCCGCTGGCCGACAAACGTATAGATTCGGATCACGTCTTTCTCACCTCATAAGAAGTTATCCGGAGAACTCGATGCCGATGTCTGGGAGTGGGCCTTTGGTCTTCTCAGTCAGAAGGTGTTGAGGAGATCAGCGGAGAACAAGATACAAAAAGCCCGGGCCATTGACCCGGGCTTTTTCAATTCTCACATCCAGCAGCTTTAAAAAACGCTTATGCGGTTGCCTTGGTGTTGGCACGCTCGGCGCGTTTGCGCTCATGCGGGTCCAAGAGGGCCTTGCGCAGGCGGATGCTGTCCGGGGTCACTTCCACCAGTTCATCATCGGAGATGTATGATAGGGCTGCTTCCAGCGTCAGGCGGATCGGAGTGGTCAACTTGACCGCGTCGTCCTTGCCCGATGAGCGAATGTTGGTCAGCTGCTTGCCCTTGAGGACGTTGACTTCCAGATCGTTTCCGCGCGTGTGCTCGCCGACAATCATGCCCGGATACACTTTGGTGCCGGGATCGACCATCATCGGGCCGCGATCTTCCAGATTGAACAATGCGTAGGCAACAGCCTCGCCGGTTCCGTTGGATAGAAGAACACCCGTGCGACGTCCCTGGATCGGGCCTTTGTAGGCCTCGTAGCCATGGAACAGGCGGTTGAAGATCGCCGAGCCGCGTGTGTCCGACATCAATTCAGCCTGGTAGCCGATGAGGCCACGGGTCGGTGCGTTGAACACCAGACGCGTGCGGCCACCACCGGAGGGTTTCATCTCCAGAAGATCAGCCTTGCGTTCCTGCAGTTTTTTGACGACTGCGCCGGAAAACTCATCGTCCACATCGATGATGACTTCTTCGATTGGCTCCAGGCGTTTGCCGTTGGAATCATGCTGGTAAACGACTTGAGGACGGCCGACGCCCAGTTCGAAGCCTTCACGGCGCATGTTCTCGATCAGGATTGCCAGCAGAAGTTCGCCGCGACCGGATACGATAAAGGCATCCGGTTCCGCAGTTTCTTCAACTTTCAGCGCAACGTTGCCCTCAGCCTCTTTCATGAGACGCTCGCGGATTACGCGTGACTGGACCTTGGAGCCTTCGGTGCCCGCCAGCGGGCTGTCGTTCACGCGGAAGGTCATGGACAGGGTTGGCGGATCGATCGGCTGTGCCTGCAGGGCATCACTTACGTCAGGATCGCAAATGGTATCGGCAACCGTTGCCTTTGACAGACCGGCAATTGAAACAATATCGCCTGCTTCACCCTTGTCGATCGGCTGGCGCTCAAGTCCGCGGAATGCCAGGACCTTTGAAATGCGGCCCGATTCCACCTGCTTGCCATCCCGGCTCAACGCCTTGACGGCCATGTTTGGTGTGGCTGTGCCCGACACGATGCGGCCGGTCAGAATACGACCAAGAAACGGGTCGGACTGAATGGTGGTTGCCAGCAGTTTGAACGATCCCGGCTCTGACTTTGGAGCTTCGACCTTGTCGAGCACCATGTCGAACAACGGATCCATGCTGTCCTGCGGTCCCTCCGGTTCGGTGGACATCCATTCCTGTTTGGCCGAGCCATAAAGAACCGGGAAGTCCAACTGGTCTTCATTGGCATCGAGGGAGGCGAACAGATCAAAAACCTCGTCCAGGACTTCGTCGGCACGCTGCTCTGGCTTGTCAATCTTGTTGATCGCAACAATCGGCTTGAGGCCGAGCTTCAGAGCTTTGCCTAGCACGAACTTGGTCTGTGGCATCGGGCCTTCAGCAGCATCCACCAGCAAGATCACGCCGTCGACCATATGCAGAATGCGCTCGACCTCTCCGCCGAAGTCGGCGTGGCCTGGAGTATCCACAATGTTGATCCGTGTATCTTTCCACTCCAGCGAAGTCACTTTCGCCAGGATTGTAATGCCACGTTCGCGCTCAATGTCATTGGAATCCATCATCCGTTCTTCGGTGCGCTGGTTGTCGCGAAACGCGCCGGATTGCTTCAAAAGAACGTCAATTAGTGTGGTTTTGCCATGGTCAACGTGTGCGATGATGGCAATATTGCGCAAGTTCATGTTACGGCTCCAAAAGACAGAGCGGGCCCTCTTTGGACCCGCAGCGTGTCTGGATTGCAATTTCAGGGATCGGCATTCAGTGCCGAATTTGGCGCCTTTATACGCGCGGTGCGACAATTGTGCAATGCAATGTCAAATCTGCGCATTGACTTGGTTACTTACACTACCTAGTTGCTAAGGTAACCTTACTAATTTACTGGATCTCGAATGAGCGTTCCTTATCCAAATGTCGCTGTAACCATGCTGGTTGTCGACCTGGCGCGTCTGCTGCGTCGTCGCTTTGAGGCAGCCTTGTTGGATGTTGACACGGGACTGACCGCCGGTGAGGCGCGGACACTATACTATGTCTGGCGTTACCCGGGACAACGGCAGGCAGCCTTGGCGGACGCGATGTTCATCGAGCCGATGACCTTGGTCGGCTATCTGGATTCCCTTGAAAAAGCGAATCTGATCAAACGGTGCCCGGATCCCAAAGACAAGCGTGCCAAGTTGATCGAGCTGCAGCCGGATGCTGATCCGATCCTGGAGCGAATCGCAACCGCCTTGAAATCTGTCCGTTCCAAAGCTCTGGACGGGGTTTCGATAGAGGACCGGAAAGAACTGGAAACGCTTCTGCAAACAATGAAAGACAGTTTGCTGCCTGATGATTGCAAGGGCAAGGTGAAGTGAACACCACGAAGACCCTCATGAGTGCGCGACGGACGTCCCTTCTGGGGGCTGCACTTGTGGCTATAGGACCGATTTCGATGGCGCTTTATACGCCAGCGATGCCAACCCTTGTGGAGGCCTTCGGGACGACAGATGCAATCGTAACACTGACACTGACATCCTATTTTGTCGGCTTTGCCGTTACGCAGCTGATTTGTGGGCCCCTAACCGACGCATTTGGTCGTAAACCGGTAACTTTGGTGTTTCTGGCGCTCTATGTGGTGTCCAGTGTCCTTGCGACCTTTGCGCCTACAGTCGAGTTCATGATTGGTGCGCGGGCGCTTCAGGGGATTGGTGCTGCTGTTGGAATATCCGTGTCCCGTGCCATCGTGCGCGATCAATTCACCGGTCAGGCTTCCGCACGGGTCATGAATACGATCGCGATGATGCTCGCACTTGGCCCGGCAATATCACCGACCATTGGTGGTGCCGTTCTGGAACTTTTCGGGTGGCGCGAAGTCTTCTGGTGCATGATCATCTATGGACTGGCGCTTATGGCAGCGGTTTCTGTCTTCCAGGTGGAATCCAATAAATTCCCGGGCAAGCATCACCTCAGCCCGCGTCAGCTGGTCCGCAATTACACGACTTTGCTGAAGGACCCGCGGTTCCTGGCGCCGAGCCTTTTGATCGGATTCGGACTTGGAAATCTATACGCCACTGCAACAATCCTGCCCTTCATACTGATCTACGAAGTTGGTCTGACGCCTTTTGAATTTGGTCTGGCAATGATCCTTCAGTCCGGCTCCTTCATCGTTGGAACAATTGTTACCGGACGCTTGCTTCGAGTTGTTGAGGCACGCAAACTGGTTCCATTCGGAATGGGTCTTCTGGTTCTGGCGTCTTGCGTTATGTGTTTTCTAACCATCACCCTGCCGCCTTCTGTTGCCACAGTGATGGGTCCCGTCGCGTTGTTCGTGTTTGCGCTGTCGTTTGTGCTGCCTGCCTGTTTTACCGAATCCATGGCGCCATTTCCGCACATCGCTGGAGCCGCATCGTCGATGATCGGGTTCCTGCAGTTTGGCGGCGGTGTTCTTGCCAGTCTGATCGTCGCAACCATCGGCGACCCGATCCTTGGCCTTGCTGCCGTGCTGCCAGCAATGCTGGTGATGGGTGTGATGTGTTATCTCGGATTCAAGAGCCAGATTTTACAGCCTGCTGCAGCTGAATAATATCTTCCAGTTCTGTTATATTTTTGGGGTGTTGCTGCTTGACCTTGATCGGTCAAACAGGCATCAGATCGGTCTGATGAATTAGGAAAATTCAATGGCCAAAGCTGCTGGGTACGTTTTGCCAACAACTCGGCCCCATGTCATGGGCATCTTGAATGTGACACCGGATTCCTTTTCTGATGGTGGCTGCCACAAGGAAGCAAATCTTGCCATTCGCCATGCCGAATTCATGATCGCGGAAGGCGCTGACCTTCTTGATATTGGCGGGGAAAGCACCCGGCCCGGGTCAACGCCAGTTGGTCTGGAAGAAGAGTGGTCGCGTCTCGCGCCCGTTCTGGAGCCTGTGGCTGACCTTGGTGTGCCAATATCGATTGACACCTACAAGGCGGAAATTGCCAAACGCGCCTGTGCTGCAGGGGCCTTGGTTGTCAATGATGTCTGGGGTCTGCAAAAAGATCCGGAAATGGCTGATACGGTTGCCGAACTCGATGTGCCTGTCGTGATGATGCACAATCGACTGGCCGCCGACGAAACGATCGATATTCTGGATGATATCGACAGCTTTTTCGAACGATCGATGTCGCTGGCCGACAAGGCGGGTATCCGAAAAGAGAACCAGATCCTTGATCCCGGATTTGGTTTTGGAAAATCCATCGATCAGAATTTTATTATCCTGAATCGGTTCGAAACACTGAAGAAACACGGACTCCCGTTGTTGGCCGGGGCCTCTCGCAAGCGGATGATTGGAGCTGTCCTGAACGCCGAAATTGAGGATCGGCTTTATGGTTCAATTGCGGTCCATCTGACAGCGCTCCTGAAAGGGGCAGTAATCGTGCGTGTTCATGACGTGCGTCCACATGCCGATGGCGTGCGTATGCTAGAAGCAACCCTTCTGGAACGGAATCTGGCCTGATATGAAAGATCTTGACCCAATACGAACTGTCCCGGTCCGTTGCGCGTTGGGTCTGGGCTCCAATATGGGCGATACGCGCGCGCATCTGAACAAAGCATTGTCCTGTCTGGATAAAACTGACGGGATCACACTTGTCGCGCGGTCCTCAGATTATCAAACGCCGCCATGGGGGCCTGTTGCCCAAGATGACTTCAGAAACATTTGTGTGGTGGTTGAGACCACTCTTTCTCCGCAAGTCCTTTTGATGCGTTGTCTGGACATTGAGTCCGAGATCGGCCGAGTACGGGAAGTACGATGGGGGCCCAGGGTCATCGATATCGATGTCTTGATCTATGGTCAGGAGACAATATCAGAGTCTGATCTGGAATTGCCGCATCCGCGAATGGATGAGCGCGCCTTCGTATTGATCCCGCTTGCCGAAATTTGGCCTGATGCGCCGCTAGGGGATGGGCGAACTGCCGCAGGCGCCCTTGAAACGTGTCCGGATCAGGATGGTGTCGTGCGGCTTGATGACTAGCCTTCGGCAAGTCTTATGAAACTCTCCATGTGAAACCGCGCATTTTCTGGTGTTTGTTTGTGTTCCCGCCCAAACGGGCACGCGCGACGGGCAAGACACCCTGACCAGCAATCAGCATTGGGTGTGGTCCGCAGATAACCTTTACATTTCGACACGTCATATCCATTATTCAGCGAAACCGCACTGACTGGACAACCAGAAAGGCAAGGCTTGTCTGAACATGTTTCGCAAGGGCCAGGGCGGGATGCCGTGGCTTTCGAAGGTTTGGTGTCCGGCACCAGAAATGCCCCACGAAAACCGACCCAGGGGCCGTGCTCTTCGCTGACCAACACGCCAAGAGGGCTTTGAGAAAATCCACCTCTCTTGAGCGCCCATTGCTGAAACGGATGGAAAGGCGGTCCTTCAAAGGGAAACATCACCTTCAACCCAAGCTCTGCGGCAATCCGACTTAGAACGCGCATGGTGAAGCGGTCGAGCGGTTCGGGCAGGCCGTCTGCAAATTCTGAGCTACATTGAAATACCGGCCACAATTTCGCTCCGGTGCTGCCAATGAGAATTAGCGTTTCAAATTCCGGTTCAGTGAACAGGATTTCGTTGTCGTTTTGAATAGTCCCGAGATGCAAAAAGCCGATACCCGCCAGCTTATTGGCGAGTATTTGCTCGTTAAAGCTAATTGATGTTGGACCGTATCTGTCGGGCTCTAGCGGGTCTGTCATTTTCGGAGGCCAGTTTGCTAGAAAGGCAGCGTTAAAGGAAGTACCGCTGTTTATTGAATTGGAACGAAATGACACAGTGATCAAGCTGCCCTTGCGATAACATTCAGAATCACTAAAGTATTAACTATTTATTAAGCTTATTGGGGGCACCGATGAGCCAGATAATTTGGACAATCGGTTTTATGGGATTTGGTCTTCTAGTCGCAGTCAACGCACAGGCTGCCGATCAGAGAGAATTGGCCGGGTTGCTTGCTGTCGACGGTCCGCGTCATGAATTGCGTGGCGGCGTGATGTACCACGACGCCATGAACAGAGAATCTGGTGTAGACCTGAACGCTGAATATCTAAGCCGATTTGCGGCTTTTCAGTTCACAATTCCTGGCGTCAACATGCGAACGGCACTTCGTCCGCACATCGGTGGTAGCCTCAATACGGCTGGCGATACCAGTTTCGTTTACGGCGGTTACAGCCTTGCGATCGACTTGACCAAACGCTTCTTCATCGAAGGCAGCTTGGGTGGCATGGTCCATAATGGTGTTGATGTTAGACCAGACAATAGCCGGTTGAGTCTGGGGTGTAATGTAATGTTCCGCGAGGCGGCCTCATTGGGTTTCCGTATCACAGATCACTGGAATGTATCGGCGATGGTTGAACATGGCTCCAACGGAGGCCGCTGTGAAGCCAACAACGGATTGACAAATGCAGGTGTGCGTTTGGGGTATTCGTTTTAATCCAGGCACAAACATGCCAACAGTCGCCGCAATTAAAACCGCTCTCAGAATACTCCAAGAGCAGTTTATTCTTCAAGATGAACTAAGGTCCGTTAACCGAGCCGATCGCGCTTTGCGAGTGTCCGCAATCGCAGAGCGTTCAACTTGATAAAGCCCGCGGCGTCTTTCTGGTCATAGGCACCCTGGTCGTCTTCGAAGGTTACCAGCTCTTCGGAATAGAGTGAGTATGGAGACGCGCGCGCGATAAGGATCACATTGCCCTTGTAGAGTTTCAGTTTGACCGTTCCGGTGACGTGCTCCTGGCTCTTGTCGATCAGGGCTTGCAGCATTTCGCGTTCCGGCGAGAACCAGAAGCCGTTGTAGATCAGCTCAGCATATTTCGGCATCAGCTCATCCTTGAGGTGGCTTGCGCCGCGATCAAGGGTGATGGATTCCATGCCGCGGTGAGCTGTCAGCAGAATGGTTCCACCTGGTGTTTCGTAGATGCCGCGGCTTTTCATGCCAACGAACCGGTTTTCAACCAGATCAAGACGGCCAATACCATTGTCACGGCCAAGGTCATTCAACTTGGCGAACAGTGTGGCTGGCGACATTTTCTCACCGTTTAAAGAAACCGCATCGCCTTTTTCAAAACCGATCTCGATTTCGGTGACAACGTCCGGCGCAGTGGTTGGGTCAACCGTGCGTTGGAAAACATACTCAGGGGCTTCGTCGTTCGGATCTTCCAGGACTTTGCCTTCAGACGACGAGTGCAGCATGTTCGCATCGACGGAGAAGGGCGACTCGCCGCGTTTGTCTTTTGGAACCGGGATCTGGTTCTTTTCGGCAAAATCGAGCAGGTCTGTTCGGGATTTGAAGCTCCAGTCGCGCCATGGGGCAATCACCTTGATATCCGGATCAAGCGCATAGGCTGCCAGTTCAAAACGAACCTGATCGTTGCCTTTGCCGGTTGCGCCATGGGCAATCGCATCGGCACCGGTTTCATGGGCAATCTCGATCAGGCGCTTTGAAATCAACGGACGGGCAATGGATGTCCCGAGCAGATAGACGCCTTCATAAACCGCATTGGCGCGGAACATCGGGAACACGAAGTCCTTGATGAACTCTTCCCGCAAGTCATCAATGTAGATTTCCTTGATGCCGAGCATTTCTGCTTTTTTGCGCGCTGGTTCCAGCTCTTCGCCCTGACCAAGGTCAGCTGTAAAGGTTACGACTTCACAGTTATATTCGGTCTGCAGCCATTTCAGGATGATGGAGGTGTCGAGGCCGCCGGAATAGGCGAGCACGACTTTCTTGATGTCACCATGCGCCATTTTTAGGAGAGTCCAATTCGTGTGTTTTGCGGCCAATCCGCACCGTTTAAAATTTGGCCGCAATTTATCCGGTTATCTGCGCCGCGCAAGCCCCTGTAACTAACCAAATGGTCGCTGACGTTGAATTGGTTTACTGGCCAAAAACAGGTGACGTTAATTCTTCATGAGGCTTGCATTTTTTGCTGAAGCGTTTGAGTGTGTTGACGTTAAGTGAGTTACTGCGTAGTGGCTTGATGCGGCCAGGAGGCGGAATGGGCCTTATTGATTTTGAATTAGATGCTTATGACTATCTGACGTTCTTCATTCTTTTATTGCTTGCAGTCGCATTTTTCTACGTGATGGTCACGTTGGGTGGTCTTCCTGGAAAGCTGGCAGAGAAGCGCAAACATCCGCACGCGGATTCCGTAAAGCTCGGCGGTTGGATTGGTCTGTTTACGGTCTTCCCCTGGATTCATGCACTGATCTGGGCCTATCACGATTCACTGACGATCGATGTCCGCAAGTTACCGCGGCAACAGGGCGATAAAGGAGATTTGGCGACAGATGAAGGTCGTAAATCGTTTGAAGCCACACCGCCGCTGAACACAACTGCAGAGTCTCCAGCCAAATCTGATGCTGGTTTTGGGGAAACAACAAAGCCGGGAGGAGAGGCGTGACAATTGCCCTCATAATTCTTGGCTTTTATGCGATTGGCGTCTGGCTGGTTTTCTATAAATTCAAGCTACTGAAATTCAACATAGCCTGGGGCATTGTTTCATTCTGGGTCGGCTTCCACGTTCTGTTTCTTCTCGTGGTGTTCTTACGCTTTTATGCGCCCTACACGATTGACGGCCATGTCATTCGGCAAACCATACAGATTGCGCCACGCCTACCTCATCCAACGTTGCTGCAGGAAGTGTTTGTCGAGCAAAACCAGCCTGTCAAAAAGGGAGATAAACTCTATCAATTCGAAACAACGCTGTATCAGGCCCAGCTGGAAGAGGCGCAAGCCAACCTCGCGGAGGCGCAGCAAAACGCGTTGATACTCCAAGAGAACATTGTTCTTGCACAAGACTCTCTGGAAGAAGCGCAAGCGAATGAGCAGTATTCCTCCGAACAAGTGAAACGCTACTCCGATCTCGTCCCACGTGGCGGTGCAAAGCAGGAAACACTTGATAAATGGACTGCGCAATTGGCGGCTGCCAACGCTCAGGTTGCCGAAGCCCAAGCGAATAAAAAGAAAGCCCAGCTAGCGGCTGATGCCGAATTCAACGGTGTGAATGCTCAGGTGGCTGCGGTTCAGGCCCAGGTTGATCAGGCTCAATATTACCTGGACAAAACCACAATTTATGCGCCGGAAGACGGCAAAATTATCAGCCAACAGGCGCGGCCCGGATTGGTTGTTGGCGGCTTTCGGGTTGGGGCAATCGCAGCATTTGTTGCCGATGCCGATCCGTATTTCCTGGCGACTTTCTATCAGGAGCACCTGAAATTCGTCGAGCCGGATCAACCGGTTGAAGTCGCTCTGGATATCTATCCCGGGCAAGTGTTTACGGGAAAGGTAAAAGCCATCTGGGAGGGGACGGGACAAGGTCAAATCAAGCCAAGTGGCGGAGTGCCAAATTTCATGTTCATGAGTCCTCAAGGCCGTTTTGCCGTTGAAATCGTTCTGGATGATGATCCGCATCTGAAGCGGTTTCCGGGCGGAGCGCACGGAGCTGCGGCCATATATACGGGCCGAAGCGGAAACTGGGTGTCCGTCCTCAGGCGCGTGAACATGCGCATTTACGCTTGGGTGAACTTCATCATCCCGTTTGATCTCTGATGGCGTGAAGATGGAACGGATCATCCGAAATTGTCGATCTGTTTTTCTGGGCAGTTTTTTGCTGCTGTCAGGTTGTATGGTCGGACCGGACTTTGAGCGTCCGGAAGCCCCTGTGCTCGACAGTTGGAACGATGGAACTAGCCTTTCCATAGACAACCAAACCGGATTTACGACCCGCAGTGCGTCTTCTGTTCCCTGGTGGAACATATTCAAGGATGACACCCTCAATTCCTTGATCGCACAGGCTTACCGACAAAATGTTGGTCTGCAGGCCGCGGGCGTTCGGGTTTATCAGGCCCGTGCCCAACTAGGCATCGCCAAGGGTGAATTGTTTCCGCAGGTTCAGGAATTCAAGGGAAATTCTGAAAACATCCAGCTCAGTACCAGAGATCCGTTCATACGGGATCTGGAACGGGTTGGTCTCGTCAACAATCACATTTCCCGTGTGTCTGTCGGATTTGACGCGGCCTGGGAAATAGACGTCTGGGGCAAAATCCGCAGAGATGTTCAGTCAGCGAACGCAAACCTCAGCGCAAATTTGGCGTCTTATGATGACGCCCTTGTCACCCTTACCGGAGATATCGCTGCAACCTATGTCACGATCCGAGAACTTCAGCAGGTGATTGGAGCCACCCGGAAAAATGTTGCGCTTCAACGCAAGTCACGGGATCTGACAAAACTGCGCCTCGACAATGGTGCGGCTACCAAACTGGATATTGATGAGGCAACGGTTCTTCTGAACAATACGCTCGCCAATCTCCCGGCCTACGAAGCAGAATTGGCCCAGGCCTACAATGCAATGAGCCTGCTGATGAGCGAGCCACCGGGAAACATGAAAAACAGATTTTCCGGCAATTCCAGGTTTCCAAGAGTTCCTGCAGAAGTTGCCATCGGAGTGCCGGCTGACATGCTGAGGCGACGGCCTGACATCAGATATGCCGAATATGAGGCGGCGGCTCAATCGGCCCAGATAGGTGTTGCCAAGGCGGACCTCTATCCTGCCTTCACGATCTCAGGGGCCATCGGGGTGCGCGCTGATGATTTTGCCAATCTTTTTGGTGGCGGCACGATGGCCGGATTTATCAATCCCGGGTTTTCCTGGAATTTCCTGAACTACGGAAGGATCAAAAATAATGTCCGGGTGCAGGATGCCAAGTACCAGGAGGCAATTCTGAATTATGAAAACACCGTCTTGGCGGCCTATAGCGAAGTCGAAGATGCTCTCGTGGGATTCTTGCGATCCAAGCAACAGACAGTATTCTTAAGACGCAGTTTGAAAGCGGCCCGTAGTTCGGTTGGCGAAGTTGAAGCGCAATATGAAGATGGAACAGCGTCTTACAATCGTGTCGTGGATGCTCAAAAAAGTTTGCTTGCAGCCGAAGAAAGATTGATTGCAGCGGAGGCTAATGTGCTCACCAACCTGGTGTCGGTCTACAAGGGGTTGGGCGGCGGTTGGGTGCCTGAAAATGTCGATGGTCTGATTTCTGACAAGACTCGCCAGCAAATGGCGGATCGTACCCGATGGGGAAGCCTGTTGGAAAAGCCGGTGGCGAGGGCGCAGACCGACTAGCCTGTTTTATTCGCTGTATTCGAGTCATCCAGGCCATATTTGGCAAGAAACAGATCGACACTTTCGTTGATGATCTGGTCCATTTCGTCGCGCTCCGGGACGCGGCCGGAATGAAGGTTCGGGTAAAAGCTGCGTGACTTGATAAGGCCGAGGAACTGTTTGGCTGCAACGACCGGATCTTCCACTTGCAGACGGCCTTCCCTGTTTGCCCGTTCAATAAAATCCCGGAACACCGACAGTTTGGTAATGCGTGCATCCATGTCAGCGGCCAGTTCCGGTGCCCGGATTGTTTCGCTCATGATCATTCGCGCAAGGCTCATGAAGCAGGGGTTGGTCATCAGCTCACCTTCGGCCCAGCCTAACTCCACCAGCGCGGTCCGAATTGGCTTGGACCCATCGTAGGGCAGATCAAGCGCCGAGTTGATCTGGTCTGCCAGGCATTGGTTGATCGCCTTGAAAAGCGCTTCCTTGCTTTCAAAGTGATTGTAGACCGTGCGTTTGGAGACTTGAGCGCGCTCGGAAATTCGGTCCATGCTAGCGCCCGCATATCCCTTTTCCTGAAACTCGGCGATAGCCGCTTCGATGATCTGTTTATTTTTCTGGTCGGATACCGACATTCGTCTTCCAGCGTTTTCTGTTGCCCTTTCATCCCAAAAAATACGCCCTATGTAAACTAGGGCGTTTACATATGTGAATTTGGCAATTACACTGCACGGTGTAGTTTACTTTCTTTAGCCAGTTTATGCCAGCCAGGGAAGACGCCTGTCATGTCAATTACTCTCAAAATTAACGGGGAAACGCGCATGCTTGACGCAGACCCCGAAAGCCCTTTGCTTTGGGCCTTGCGCGACGATCTTGGAATGACCGGAACCAAGTTTGGTTGCGGAATTGCTGCTTGTGGCGCTTGTACTGTTCATCTGGATGGTGAGCCAATCCGCTCCTGCCAGACAGCCGTTGGCGATCTTGAAGGCGCCAACATCACAACGATTGAAGGCATTGACAGCAAGGCTGCCGAAGCGGTCCGGGCGGCCTGGAACGAAGTCCAGGTGCCACAATGCGGGTATTGCCAGTCTGGGCAGATCATGGCTGCTACGGCACTTTTGACTGAAGTCTCTAAGCCGACAGATGAAGACATCGACGCGGCCATGGACGGAAATGTCTGTCGCTGTGCCACTTATGCGCGGGTCCGCAAGGCAATCCATGTCGCTGCCGACAAGATGGAGGCCTGATCGATGTTGCATCTTCTTCAAAAACCGCTTGAAGCGCAAAAGCCGAGCCGTCGCACATTCCTCAAGATGTCAGCTGGTGCTGTCGGTGGCTTGATCATTGCTGCCAAATTGCCGACCGCTGCCAAGGCTGCGGCAGACGGGAGTGAACTGGTTCAGCCGTTTGTTCATATTCGTCCGGACAACACCGTCGCTGTTATGATCAAACATCTGGACAAGGGCCAGGGTACCGCAACCGGTCTTGTGACATTGGTTGCCGACGAACTTGATGCCTCCGCAGACCAGATGAGCGCCGAGTTCGCACCATCAAATCCGGAAGTCTATAAAAACCTCCTGTTTGGTGTTCAGGGCACTGGCGGCTCCACAGCCATGGCCAACTCCTTCATGCAGTATCGTCAGGCCGGTGCTGCCGCCAAGGAGATGATTGTTGCCGCTGCCGCAAAAGACTGGGATGTGCCTGCCGGTGAGATTAGCGTCTCAGGCGGGATCGTATCCCATGCATCGGGCAAATCCGCCACGTTTGGCGAGTTGGCCGGAAAAGCAGCTGCGCAGGATGTTCCCGCAGAACCAGCCCTGAAAACACCGGATCAGTGGGTCTATATTGGCAAGTCCTTCCCGCGGGTTGACGTCAAGAACAAGACGGTCGGAGCACCGCGGACCTACACGATGGATTTTCAGCAGGACGACATGCTGGTTGCCGTTGTTAAAAGGTCACCAAGGTTCGGTGGAACTCCAGTGTCTTTTGACGCAACTGAAGTCAAAAAGGTTCCAGGTGTTGTTGACGTCATCGAGATCCCCAACGGGGTTGCGGTTGTCGCCAAGTCTACATGGCCCGCCATCAAGGGACGCTCCCTGCTGACCGTCGAATGGGATGACAGTGCCGCAGAAACGCGCAGTTCCGATGCCATGGTCAGCGAATTGAAGGACATGACCACAAAACCGGGAATATCGGTGCGTGCGGACGGAGATATCGACGCAGTCTTCTCCAAGGCAGCCAAAGTCGTTGAGGCGGATTACGAGTTCCCGTTCCTGGCACATGGCGCCATGGAGCCGCTGGATGTCGTGCTTCAGTTCGATGGGGAAACCGCCGAATTCTGGCTTGGGTCCCAGATCCAGACGGTCGACCACAATTATGCGGCCGGGGCGCTCGGCATTCCGTTCCAGAACGTGAAAATCAACACGCTGTGGGCCGGTGGTTCCTTTGGCCGCCGCGCGCAATATGACAGCCATCCGGTAACGGAAGTTGCCATGTTGTCGAAGGCCATGCTGGAGAACGGTATGGAACCGGCACCGGTCAAGATCGTCTGGACCCGTGAGGACGACATGGAAGGTGGTTACTATCGTCCGATGTCAGCGCATAAACTGCGCGCTGCCCTTGATGCGGACGGTAATGTCACGGGACTGAGCTACAACATTGCCGCCAAGTCGGTCGTCAAAGGTACCGCGTTCGAATCCATGTTGATGAAAGACGGTGTTGATCACAGCATGACCGAAGGGGCTCATGACACGACCTACAATTTCCCGGTCATGCATATGGACCAGCATTATCAGGAAACACCGGTTCCGGTTCTGTGGTGGCGCTCTGTCGGTCATACCCACACCGGCTATGTCATGGAAACCATGATGGATCGTCTTGCAAAGGAAGCCGGCAAGGATCCAGTCGCTTACCGGCTTGAAATGCTGAAGGACGATCCGCGCAAGGAAGGTGTGTTGAAACTGGCTGCTGAAAAGGCTGGTTGGGACACCCCGTTGCCAGATGGCCGTTATCGCGGTGTGGCAGTGGTCAGATCTTTTGGCTCTTATGTGGCCGAAGTTGCGGAAATCTCGATCCGCGATGATGGTACCGTCAAGGTCGAGAAAGTCACCTGTGCGGTTGACTGCGGCGTACCGATCAATCCGGACAATATTCGAGCCCAGATCGAAGGCGGTATCGGCTACGGTCTTGGAGCGATCCTGCGCAATGAAGTGACATTGACCGACGGTGTTGTCGATCAGACAAACTTCGACACCTACGAGCCGCTGCGAATGTCGGACATGCCGGAAATCGATATTCATATCGTCCCGTCAACCGAAGCACCGTCAGGGATCGGTGAGCCGGGGACACCGCCGATCGGACCAGCCGTTGCCAACGCAATTGCGGCGGCCAAGGATCAATGGGTAACGGTTCTGCCGCTGTCCAGACACGGACTGTCTTAAGCATCGAAGTCATCCTGAACTGGAAACGAAAAGGCCGCTCCTTGAGAGCGGCCTTTTTAGCATCCTGAATTGGGAAGACGTCAGGTGCGGCGGGCGGCAACAATACCGGCAACGGCGAGACCATACAGGACATGGCCGCCAAGAGATGCCCAGGCCAGATTGCCAAATCCGAGGAACGGTGGAAAACCGGCGACCAAGTGGGCCATGACATACATGGCAAACACAAACAGTCCGACGCCATAACCAAAGCCGACGATTGCCGACGGGAGGTTGATCGGCAAGGCGCGGGCGACCGGTTGGGCGACCAGAAGATAGCCGAGCGGGTAGGCTATCAAGCCGGTCAAAATATGAATTGTTTCCGCAAGCACGGAAGAAGAAATACCAAAGCTGGCCTTGATGAGGCCGGCGGGTTGCAGCGGCCCGCCAATAAGCAGCGGTGTAATGGCGCGGGCCCAGATTTCCCAAACACCCGTTGCGACCAGCCCGGCAAGCAGCAGGGTGATCACAAAAGACGAATTCAAGTCTGGAAGATAGGGACAGGTATCTGTTTTCCGGCGGCGCAAATCAGCGCTGTCAGCAAGTGCCATGGGATGTCTCCAAATGGGTTTCTGTTCGGCAGAAAAGCCGGGACATCCCGGCGAACATCAAATGGGTATGCTTTCCGCTCCGCTCAAATCACGGCTTCGTCAGAAGGGACCAACGGGACGTTTGAGATAGGGCAGCTATAGCTTTTGCGCGAAGTGGTAAAATGGGCGGAGAGCGGAAATTCGCTGGTTATTCTCCAAGGTCCGGTTTCCAGCGCTAGCGCTCAAAGCCCTGTCAGAAAACGGGTTCTATACTGAGCGAAAACACCATAAGGTTGCGCGAATGATAAGCATTGACTTCTGGAAAGCAATAAATGTACGACCCCACATTTGGCAACGCATCATTAGCCCGACAACTAACAAAGAACGACTTCCAGAAACAACCAACCTTGAGGGACGACCTGCACAAGGAAGCAGTAATCGCTCAAGCCGTTACCGTGGCGCGGAACGGCTTCGCTTCGCTGCCATTGATTCCAAATGATCTGGCAGGCAGACAGATCTACCAAGTCACCGATTTGGCGTCCGATCTGGTGTTGAGGAAGGCTGCACAAAACATAAGGCAGATAACGGGGGCTAAGCAAAGCAGTCGAATGGAAATCATCCGCCGTTTGAAGCTATTTTGCGAAGAAGGCATGCCTTTCACTGTTGCCAAGATGGACATTAAGAATTTCTACCCCTCCATCGATCAAGAGACTCTATCAAACCAACTGAAGCGAAGACTTGTCACCGCGCCAAGCACTAGGTCCGTGATTTGTTCCCTGGTTGACCAATGCAAGATTAATTCCGTTGCAGGCCTTCCTCCGGGCTTGGCAATAAGCGCGGAACTTAGCGAATTTTATATGCAGGATTTTGATCGCAATATGCGAGAATCTGGAACAGCACATTACTACGCGCGTTATGTCGATGACATTGTCTTGGTCTTTCCAGCGCTTGACTGCGTAAAAACGATAAAAACGCAGATCATAGATGCTTTGCCAAAGGGCCTTAGGCTCAATTTCACGAAATCGAAGATCTTTGTTTTTAGTGATGCCAAGGTAAACACCCCTGCTGTAGAGCACGGCTTCGACTATCTCGGCTTCCAATTCAACGTATACCAGACAAACAAAAAGAGGCCTTGCTACCGAACGGTGGAGCTAGATATAGCCGCATCAAAGGTAAAAAAGAACAAGACCAGGATTGTGAAATCGTTGTTGCGGTATCTGTCTGATGGCCACTTTGATGATTTATGCGACAGAATCCGTATTTTGACTTGTGGTTACCAATTCTTCGACGAACGGCGACAAAAAAAGCGCAGCGCTGGCCTTCAGCACACCTATAGCGCCATTGACCGAATTAGACTCTTTTCTAGAGAAAATGCTGCTGTGCGATTCAGGGCCAATCTGTGGCAGATTGCGCCTGTCATTGAGCAATCAGCAAAAGAAAGAGCTCTTGCGGTACTCCTTTTACACTGGCTTTGCCAACAAGGTTCACTTCCGGTTCGATTCAGACCGATTGGCTCACCTAATGGAGTGCTGGAAGTATGCATAGTAAACGCAAGCTACGGGTAAAACTGGACAGAGCGGACAGGTGGCGCGTCGTCCTCACTGACACATCCCCATTTGAGGTTCCAATAATCGTCAGCAACGATGGGTTTTACAAAAACCTCCACGGAGTGGCGGTGGGCAAGTCTGTGCACTTTAAAAAGATGATCAACGCCCTCGTACTGGATGACGATGGAAAGAGTTATTCCGTCCCTTTAAGATATAACATCGTCAAGGACTCTCGGAGCATAAGGACGTTAAGCCTGTTGCATCCTAAGAGCCAAGTTGTGTTGGCCTCGTTTTATCAGCGATATGAAGAACTTGTCTGTGAGTATGCTGCTCGTAGCCCATTTTCTATACGTGCGCCAAAAAAGATTGGCAGCTCCTTTTTTGTACCTTCGACTGTCGAAGACCTGAACCGTTATAAAAACACTACTGTGGATACTACTGAACTCGACGGGTTAGTCAGAAACCCGGCGAGCTATTTCGCATATTCCGGTTTCAGCCGCCTACATCAATTTTTCGCTTCAGGTGACCACATTCGACTGGAAAAAAAGTTCAGGTACCAATTATCGCTCGACATTAGCAAGTGCTTCGACAGCATTTACACCCACTCAATAGCGTGGGCGACGAAGAGTAAAGAAGAAGCCAAAGAAAATATTTTTGCACTGAACTTTGGCAACCAGTTTGACAAAGTAATGCAAAGGTTAAACCACAATGAAACAAGTGGAATTTGCATCGGTCCAGAAGCCAGTCGCATTTTTGCAGAAATCATATTGGCGAAAGTAGACCGAAACGCACGGCGAAGACTCGAAATTCAAGGCATTCATGACGGTACAGATTACGACTGTAGGCGCTACGTAGACAACTATTATGTGTTCGCCAACGATCCTCACAAACTTGAACAAGTAGAGCATGAGTTGTCCCTCGCCTTGCGCGAATACAATCTGCACCTCAACACCGCGAAAAGAGAACTCGATAAGCGCCCGTTTTACTCAAAAAAATCGCTAGTGATTGATCAGATCAACAAGTCTCTAAACTCTCATTGGGCTCAGTTGTTCGAAGTAGTGTACCTACCAGAGAGCAACAAAAAAGCTCTTATGCCCAAGTACATTTACAGATACCGTTCGTTATTTGGGAAATTTACAAGAGAGATCAAGGCTGCTTGCTACGCGTCGGAACTTGGCTACGATGCTGTTGCCAATTATGTTATTGGCGCAGTTCGCCGCAAAGTCATTGATATTGCAGATGGCTATTCTGAATTGAGCGCAATTGATGAAAGCCCCGTTGTAGATCGCGACTATCGCCAAATGTTCTTTTTATTGTTGGACATCGGCTTCTACTTTTTCACGCTCCATCCTACTGTGGCTTCATCGCTGCGTTTGTCGCACGCTGTCGTACGCACAGCGCAACATCTGCAAGAACATGACATCGAAGGCTCCGACATCCTTAAAGAGGCCTCACTCCGATGGGCATCGCAATTGGCAAGGGCACCTAGTTTCGAGGGTCTTTCAAAAAACTCAATTGTGCCAATTGAACTTCTTAATATTTTGATCGGGCTCCAGCAATTTGGAGGCGATGGCCAGTTGGAGCATGAGTTGATTTCGCTGACCAAGTTGGACAAAGAGAGTCATGGCTACTTTGAACTTGTGGTGAAGTATTTTATCTATAGAGACCATTCAGAATTCGATCGGCAGCGGAATGAAATCTGGCAAATTGTCTGTGAGCGGGTTGCTTCTGAAAAGCACTTAGCAAGAGACTCGGAAACGGTACATTTGTTGCTTGATGTCCTTGCTTGTCCCTATATCGAAAAATCCAAACGAGCAAAGTTACTCCGAGATACTTGGCAAAAAATGGCGCGCAATATGGGAACAATCAGCGTGGCTGAGTCTGAGGCAACGGTTGAGGAAATCCAGCAACAGCACTGGTTCGTTCGTTGGGATGGTGTAGATCTCTTGAACATGATCGAAAAGAAAGAGTTGAGCAGTGTCTATGCGTAGGGTAATCCTCATCAAGGTTGCCAGCCACGTTTTGCCGTAATTCGTTTTTCGGTACAGACAGGTTGATCAAACTGCGTGGACCGTACAATCTGCGAAAGAGGTCGGCCTGAGCAGCAATGCACACACTTACTGTGGCTGGCTTCCACTGCTCATTGCCAACAGGTCTCTGGTTGAAGCATGATTTTTTGCCGCCTGTTGGCTAAAGCAGACTTCACTGACCGTATTGTTGAATGGCCCCTTTGGGCCGGAAGTTTCGTCGAAACGTAAATCCAGATTTAGAACAAGCTACGAAAACCCGGGTCATCGCAGCAGCAAAATCATTCCGGGCGCGGGACAACAAGGGCATCATCGTATTCGAAGATTTGTAGCTGCACTTCTTTGGACTTATCCGGGGCAAATGAGCTGACAAAGTCGGTCGACTCCCATCTCATCACTTTATCGGTTTGCGGGTCGATAAAGACTTTGTGCCGCCCCCCGAACCACATGCCATTCATCTCGGGATTCGGATCCGTTTGCGTCACATAGGTCACGACCTCATACTTGCCGCTGTCAGTTTCAATTTGTCCAAGACAGCCGGTTTCGGAAAGATTGGCGCGTTCCTGCCCGTGTTGCTTGCGGCGAACTTCGAGATGATCCGCCGGCAGGCTATTCGGCGTTTTGGTCCAGGGGCCATCCAGAGACGGGCCAGTCCAGCTATCACTGTCAATGACAAGCGCAAACAAGCCACTTCCTTCCACGCCCGACACACTTCTGGCAGGAGTTTGCCAGCGCGTTAGGAACCGGCGAACCAGATTTCCATCAGCGTCGCTGACAGTGTTTGTCAAACTATGTGGTGTCCGCACAAACGGGTCGAGTGGCCCGGTGTCAAACATCTTTGAAATCTTGTCGAAGCAAGCATCCGCACTGGCTTCCAGCGAGGAAAATGCAATCAATATCGCTGCAATAAGTATTCTCATCTGATTTTCGGTTCCTTGCCTTCAACACCCGTTCAAAGTGGCTGCGAATTACCGCAGCCCCTCATTGATACTGTTGAGAACTCGGCTTCCGGGGCAGAGTTCGTCTGTACTGAGACTGTTCAGCGGTTTGTCGGCCAGTTCCAAGGTGTGATTGAGGTCCTGTGCGTTTGGATCGAGGTACAAAAGCCCGGTCAGAACCTTCCCGGTGCGATTGGCCGCCTGCAAGGCCATCAGCGCGTCTTCCCGGCTGTCTGCCCGGTATTCGGAACTCGCCTTGTGCAACTGAATGATCGAGCCGTCATGCAAGGTTACGGACTGACTTGACCCTTCCTTGTATTGCGTGCGGATCTCTTCACGCATCGGGACAAAATCGACCGGCATCGACTCCAGGTTTTCGCGGGTGGCGGCATAGCTTTTTGTCGAGCCGACATTGTTGGCAAAAGTGACACAGGGTGACACGACATCAATAAAGGCAAAGCCCTTGTGCGCCATTGCCGCGCGGATCAGTGGCTCCAGCTGTTCCTTGTCGCCGGAAAAACTGCGGGCAACGAAACTTGCTCCCTGCAACACCGCAAGACTGGCCAGATCAATTCCCTCAAACGGGTTTTCACCGCCGTACTTGCCAACCGATCCGAGGTCGGAGGTGGCGCTGATCTGGCCCTTGGTCAATCCGTAGCAGCCGTTGTTTGCCACGATATAGCTCATGTTGACGTTGCGCCTGATCAGATGAACGAACTGCCCCATCCCAATGGAAGCTGTATCGCCGTCACCGGAAACACCCAGATAAATGAGGTCGCGATTGGCGACACTGGCTCCGGTCGCAACAGAGGGCATGCGCCCATGTACGGAATTGAACCCGTGGCTCCGGCCTAGAAAATAGGTGGGCATCTTGGAGGAGCAGCCGATCCCCGACAATTTGGCGATCCGATGTGGCGGTATTGCCGACAGGAAACAGGCATTGCGCACGGCAGCGGAAATGCTGTCATGTCCGCATCCTGCGCAGAGCGTCGAAACGGCTCCATCATAGTCGGTAACCGTATACCCCAGTTCGTTTTTCGGAAGGTTTGGGTGGTGGAATTTCGGCTTGTAATAGGACATCAGGCGATCTCCGGATGCAGCTTGACAATGTCGGCGCTGGCGACATTCAGCGCCTGCCGGATTTGGCGGGCAATCGTGCGCGCGGTGATTGGTGTCCCGGAGTAGTTGAGAACCGAGGTGAGTTTGTCGGGTGCGATATGACACTCATTCATGATGAGCTGGCGCATCTGGCCGTCACGGTTTTGCTCGATCACAAAAACGATGTCGTGGTGATGAACGAACGCATCGAGGTCCTTGTGAAAAGGGAAGGCGCGAATACGCATGACATCAATGGGATAGCCCTCGCTTGCCAGTATTTCGACCGCTTCATAGGAAGGCGAGGCCGAGGTGCCAAAGAAGAGCGCGCCAAGTTTCTTTTTGGTCTTGGGTTTCTTGACCGGGATCGGGTCGTGGACTTTGGGCACCGGGACATAGGATTTGGCAGTTTCGAACTTGCGCAACAGCCGGTCGACGTTCTTGACGTAGTCCTCGCCTTTTTCAGAGTAAACTGCCATTTCGTTCTTCGAGGAGCCCCTGGTAAAAAACGCGCCCTTGTCCGGATGGGTGCCGGGAAGTGTTCGATAACAGATCCCGTCGCCATCAACGTCGAGATACCGGCCCCAGGTCTCCGCTGCGTCCAGCGCATCGGCGTCCAAGACCTTTCCGCGGTTCATCTCATAACTGTCGTCCCATTCAAGCGGCGGCGACATCACGTCGTTCATGCCAAGGTCGAGGTCCGACATCATGATGACAGGGGTTTGCAGTTGCTCGGCCAAATCAAAGGCCTGAACCGTCATTTCAAAACATTCCTGCGGTGTCGCCGGGAACAACAGGACGTGTTTCGTATCGCCGTGGCTGGCATAGGCTGCGGCCAGAATGTCCGACTGCTGACTTCGTGTCGGCATGCCGGTTGACGGCCCGGATCTTTGAACGTCGATCAGGACAACCGGCAATTCCGCGAAATAAGCGAGGCCCAGGAATTCGCTCATCAGGGATAGGCCGGGGCCGGATGTTGCGGTAAACGCCCTGGCGCCGTTCCAGCTGGCACCAACGACGATTCCCATTGCCGCAAGTTCATCTTCGGCCTGAATGATCGCGAAATTGCGTTTGCCGGTGCCCGCATCAATCCGCATGCGCTCGGCGTATTTGGAAAAGGCATCGACGACAGAAGTTGACGGTGTGATCGGATACCAGGCGGCGACCGTTGCCCCGCCATAGATCGCGCCGAGAGCTGCCGCCGTATTGCCGTTCATCAGGATATGCTGACTTTCGCGAATATGCGGCGCATCGTTGACACCCCGTTCCAGCCGGATCGGCAAGGGGCAGGCAAAATTCTCCTGGGCGAAATGATAGCCCATCTCGAGCGCATGCACATTTGGCGAGACCAGTTTTTCCTTGCCTTTGAACTGGTCGTTCAAAAGATCCTTGAGGATCTTGAATTCGATGTCCAGAAGCGCTGCCAGCGCGCCAACATATACAACGTTCTTCAGCAGCTGTTGCAAGCGGGCGACTTCAAACTCGCGCATGCACATTGCCGTCAGCGGGATGCCGAAATAATGGATGTCGTCCCGTTTGAGATGGGGCGCCAGTGGCCGGGTGGAATCGTATACGAAATACCCTCCCGGCTCGACGCTGGCGACATCATCTTCCATGGTCTGCGGATTGACGCACAGCATCAGATCCACTCCGCCACGGCGACCGAGATATCCTTTGGAACTGACCCGCACCTCATACCAGGTCGGTAGTCCCTGGATGTTGGACGGAAAGATATTGCGCGGGCTGACCGGAATGCCCATCCGGAAAATGGCCTTGGCAAACATGTGGTTGGCGGAGGCCGAGCCGGTGCCGTTCACATTGGCGAACTTGACCACAAAATCGTTGACGCCCTTGATCTGTTTCATTTGGTGTCCACCAGGTTGGGTGTTGCCTTTGCCATGTTGTACAGGAACATCTGCATATCCCACGCTGCTGTTGGGCATCGTTCAGCGCACAAGCCACAGTGCAGGCAGACATCCTCATCCTTGACCATCACTCGGCCTGTGGGCAGCGTGCCGGAAACGTATAGGTCCTGCTCCTTGTTTTCGGCCGGCACCATCAGGGTGTTACGCAACTCGTCTTCCGGTGCGTTCTGCGTAAACGTAATACAGCTTGTCGGGCATATATCCGTGCAGGCGTCGCATTCGATGCAATTTGAATCGGTAAAGACAGTCTGCGCATCACAGTTCAGACAACGCTCCGCTTCGATAAAGGCTGCCTCGGCATCAAATCCGAGTTCGACCTCGACCATCCTGTCGCTCAGGGATTTTTTGAGGTCCTCAAGCGGGACAATTTTGCGTTCGTCCGTGATGGGAATGGAATCGTAGCTCCATTCATGAATACCCATTTTCTGGCCTACAAGCGTCACATTGGGTGGTGGCCGTTTGGAGAGATCCTTGCCCTGACAATAAAGGTCAATTGAAACGGCAGCCTTGTGCCCGTGCGCCACAGCCGTGATGATGTTGGACGGTCCAAAGGCTGAATCGCCGCCGAAGAAAACTTCCTTGCGGGTGGACTGGAACGTTTCATCATCGTTGATGATCGGCGTCCCCCAGCTTGTAAAGCGGATGCCGGTTTCCTTTTCGATCCACGGAAAGGCATTTTCCTGGCCGATTGCGATCAGCACATCGTCGCAAGGAACGAACTCGGGGTCTTTACCGGTCGGCACCAGATCCCGTCCTCCATCGTCGCGGTAAACCGCTTCGACCTTGTCGAATGTCATACCGACGAGCTTGCCGTCCTCGACCACGAACTCGCGCGGCACATGGTTGTCGATGATGGGAATGCCTTCGTGCACGGCATCTTCTTTTTCCCAGGGAGACGCCTTCATGTCGGCGAACGGGCTGCGGACGATGACCTTGACGTCTTCGCCGCCGAGTCTGCGGGACGTCCGGCAGCAATCCATGGCGGTGTTGCCGCCGCCCAGCACAATCACGCGCTTGCCGATTTCCTTGATATGTTCGAAAGCGACGCTTGCCAGCCAGTTGATGCCGATGTGGATGTTGGCATCCGCTTCCTTGCGACCCGGCAGCTTTGGCAGATCGCGCCCGCGCGGTGCGCCGGAGCCGACAAAGACCGCATCGTATCCCTTGGTCAACATCTCGGCCATGCTGTCGACATAAGTGTCAAAAACGGTTGAGACGCCCATATTGAGGATGTAGCCAATCTCTTCGTCCAGAACCTTTTCCGGAAGCCGGAACGAGGGGATCTGGCTGCGCATGAACCCGCCGCCCTTGGCCTGTTGATCATAAAGGTGCAGCTCGTAACCGAGTGGCGCCAAATCACGGGCCACGGTCAGGGAGGCTGGCCCGGCACCGATCAACGCGACCTTTTTGCCGTTGGGTTTGCCGGCCTTCGGCAGCATGTCGGCAACGTCTTCCTTGAAGTCTGCCGCGACACGTTTCAACCGACAGATCGCCACCGGTTCTTCTTCCACACGCCCGCGCCTGCAAGCGGGTTCGCATGGACGGTCGCAGGTGCGACCAAGCACCCCGGGGAAGACATTGCTTTCCCAGTTGATCAGATAGGCATCGGTATATCGTTGCTGGGCGATCAGGCGGATATAGGCTGGCACCGGCGTATGCGCCGGGCAAGCGTATTGGCAGTCGACGACCTTGTGAAAATATTCCGGGTTCGTCGTGTCAGTGGCTTGCACGTCCTTGTCCCCTCCCATCAAGTCCAACACGTATGGCTGATAGAAATAAAACGCGTTGCGCACGCCCGTGTAAAGTTACTTTGCCTGTTAAGGGACGAATTATATTTTTCCAAGTCTTGAAAGCGTGGGCCCAAACACCTTGAAATATACAAATATAGGTTAGGTTTTTAGTTGAATAAAGCAGGCGAAACCCCCGGTTTCGCCCGAGTTGATTGACTCTGCCGGTTGAAACACCGGCAAAGCCAAATTGTTTTAAGCCGTGCCTCTGACTGGACGGTCATTGGTGATGTTGAAGATCATACCGTCGAGCAGTTCTTCCAGATCGGGGCGTGCCGCAGGGCCGTTGGAGATGTCGACCAGCATCAGCGTGCCGTTCGGACGGATGGCAAAAGCACCGGGTTCGGCAAAAATATCCGTCGTTTCCGCTTCGGACAGTGGCTCAGACATATAAAGGCCAAGCGAGCGCATCTGGTCCTCACTCATGCCGTAGGCCAAATCAAAGTCCCAGCCAAACTCATCCTTGTCTGCCTGCGCTTTTTCTTTTGTGTCAGCCGACACCACGACGACATCCAGAACCTTGGTCCAGTCAGCCAAAACAGCGTTCAACTTGTTGAGGAAACGTTTGCAACGCGGGCAGTGGCGACCACGGTAGACAAACAGCATCGTCCAGCGGTCTTTTGTTTGCCCGATTGAAACCGAAGTGCCGTCGAGCAGTTGGAAACTTGTCTCTTCGACCGGTGCACCGACGCGTGGTTTTGACGTGCTCATTGAAAGTCCTTTTAATGTCAGTTGTCCAAATTTGTAAAATACACATAACAGACGGATGGTTTTTTGGCCTGCCCGGAATTGCCCTCCATGAATACAAATTTTCTTGATTAAGCCTCTTTGTGTGCTGGTATGACCGGCTTTGTTTTGCGTTTCGTCTTGTTCGTGCGTAACTCGTCGCTTTCAAACAGGGATCCATTCGTTGAAGATCGACCTCAATCAGCTTATCGCACTGCGCCATTGGCTTCATGCCCACCCCGAAGTCTCGCGAGAAGAAATAGAAACGGCGAAACACATGCGTCAATTTCTTGCCGAGCATGCTGCGCCTGATAAATTTGTACCTCTGGATGGAGCCGGATTTGCCGCGATTTATGACGGTTCGGCACCCGGCAACACCGTGATGATCCGCGCCGAGCTGGATGCGTTGCCGATCCACGAGGTCAACGAGGATATTGCCTATCGCTCATTGAGGGACGGTGTGGGTCACAAATGCGGCCATGATGGGCATATGACCATTTTGGCGGGCCTTGCCCAGACGCTTGCAGAGCGTCCAGAAAAGGGCCGCGTCGTGTTGCTGTTTCAACCGGATGAGGAAACAGGGACCGGCGCGCGAAATTGTTGCCTGCATCCGAATTTCAAACAGATAGAGCCGGACTTTGCATTCGCCCTGCATAACCTTCCGGGATTTCCCAAGGGAGCTGTCGTTTGTAAGACGGGGACATTTGCGTCCGCCGTAAAATACGCTGCAATCAAATTTGCAGGCAAGGAAGCGCACAGTGCTCAGCCTGAAACAGGAGCCAGCCCGTCCTTTGCCATGGCGGAATTGACCTTGAAGGCCCGCGAGATCGAAGCGAAGCATGTTATGCCAAAAGCCTATGCGCTCATCGTGCCGGTTTATACGGAGATGGGTGTGCAGGCGTCCGGTGTTTGCCCCGGTTACGGTGAAGTCCATTTTACCTTGCGGGCCGAAAATGGCGATGTGGTTGACGTTATGTGGGATGAATTGTCGGCCTGTGCCCACGCAGTTGCAGACAAATATGGCCTTTCAATTGAATCTGAAACCCGGGAAGAGTTTGCGGCCAATTCCAACAGTCAGCTTGCCTTTGACATGATCAAAGCAGCTTCGAAGGCAGCAAGGGCGGATTTTGTGTTGATAGAAAAGTCGTTTCGCTGGGGGGAAGACTTCGGCGAGATCACCCACCGCCATGAGGGCGGTATGTTCGGGCTCGGTGCCGGCGAGGCCCATCCTGACCTTCACAACCCGGACTATGATTTCCCTGACGACTTATTGGTCAGCGGAATTTCCATGTTTTACCATCTGACGAAGCTGGCGCTATCTGAAGAAGCGGTCGGATAGTCAGAAACTGGTTGTGCACTCTATTGGTATTATGCTTGCGCCGCTAATGCATCCCGATCCTTCTTGCGCATCCGTTCAGACGCAGACTTCAGCTGGCCGCAGGCCGCGAAGATGTCGCGGCCGCGAGGTGTGCGGATCGGCGAGGCATAACCGGCGCGGTTGACGATATCGGCGAATTCCTCGATGCGCTCCCAGTCAGAGCAGCCATACTGCGAGCCTGGCCATGGATTGAACGGGATCAGGTTGATCTTCGCCGGAATACCTTTGAGCAAGCGCACCAGTTCGAGGGCATCCTGGTTGCTGTCGTTGATTTCCTTGAGCATCACATATTCGAAGGTAATACGCTTGGCGTTCGACAGACCTGGATAATTGCGGCAGGCTTCTAGCAGGTCCTTGAGTGGCCACTTCTTGTTGATCGGCACAAGGATGTCGCGATCTTCATCGCGCACGGCGTGAAGCGAAATCGCCAACATGCAGCCGATTTCATCGCCTGTGCGGAAGATTTCCGGAACAACACCGGAGGTCGACAAGGTAATGCGCCGTTTTGACAGGGACAGCCCGTCGCCATCAGAGGCGATTAGAAGGGCCTTCTTGACGTTTTCGAAATTATAAAGCGGCTCGCCCATGCCCATCATGACAATGTTTGTCACCAGGCGGCCTTCACTTGGCACGACTGCGCCTTGCGGTGTCGTGGCTTCCGGAAAATCGCCAAGCCGGTCCCGAGCTAGAAGAATTTGAGACAGGATTTCTTCAGACGTCAGGTTGCGCACCAGTTTCTGGGTGCCGGTGTGGCAGAAGGTGCAGGTCAGCGTACAGCCGACCTGTGAAGACACGCATAGCGTACCGCGACCTTCTTCCGGAATATAGACGGTTTCAATTTCCACCGGGCGACCAGCGCCACGCGGCGGAAAGCGGAACAGCCACTTGCGGGTGCCGTCAACGGAGATCTGCTCATCGACGATTTCAGGGCGCGCAATGGTGAAATGGTCGGCCAGTTTCGCCCGCAGATCCTTGGCAATGTTTGTCATATAGACAAAATCGGACACACCACGCACATAAAGCCAGTGCCAGAGTTGAGACGCGCGCATGCGGCGCTGCTTTTCAGGAACACCAACTTCAGCCATGGCTTCGGCGAGTTCAGCACGATCCAGACCGATAAGTGTCGGTTTTCCGTCCGCTGGCTGTGGGGCTGCTGCGGAACTGGTAATCGTCTGCGCGTTCGGATTGTCCCGCGCGATGTCGAGCGTAATCGCCATGTCGTGATCCGTTTCTCATCCGGCGCACTTGAGGCGTCTACTCAATAGACGCATTTGCCGGGTCCCTTGATCGCAGGGGAATAACTCAGGCGCCTCCAAAACCACAAAGCGCCCGAAAAATCAAGTTTTCCGGACGCAAGGGAGCTATGCAGGTTTTCGGTCAACCTCCTAATGTCGAGGATGCCTAAACAGTTATTGGCAAGCCTGAGCAGCAGTATTGATTGCCGCTGTCACACCGGACAGCGAGAACTTGTACGTTGTCGGTGTGCCACGGCTGGATTGGCCATTTGCCGACATTTCCCGTCCGGCCTTCATGGCAGCAACCAGCTGTGCTTCCGTGGCAGCGTTCTCGACCCAGGCACCATCATTGTTGGTGAACAGGGTGAACGTCTTGCCGTCCACATCAATGCTGACAGATGATTTGTCCTTGAACGGATACCCAACCAATAGGCTTGGCTCCGAATTGACACCTTCCGCAGGGCGGGAGGTGACAAAGAAAAACACATCCCCATGATTCCGGTCGCCCGGCAGCATGGTTGTCGGTTTTGTCAGCGCATAGCAGACTTTTCCGCTGCCACTGGTCAGCGCATAAGCCGCCCAGTCCTTGTGCTGTTTAATGAGTGTTGGGGTTTGGGCGAAAGCCGCTGCACTCGATACGGCCAGGCCTGCAATGGCCAGAACCAGCGATTTTGCTCTCATCATCTCCACACCATGTTGCTTTCGGTTCTCGTCGAAATTAATTCAATTGCCGTTTGACATATAAACGTTGCTTTAATGATAACTTAAAGCGGGTTACGAAAGGGTTGAAGCCCTGCAAACGACAAAAAATCTTCATTTGAGCGCTTTTTTATCGGCTACAGGCTCTTGCGGGTAAACGCGGCAACAGTGTGGCGGAAGATGCTGTTCCCCCCTTTCGAATTACGCCGAACCTGCTAAAGAAGAGGGGTTGATAGGGAGTTCAGAGGCCTTTGTCTCAAACGCAGTATTTTTCGGGCCTGATCGTCAAAGTCGCAGCGACACGCGACAAAGCCTCCTTTGTGGAGCTGTTTGATCATTTTGCACCGCGCATCAAAGGTTATTTGATGAAGCAGGGCGCGGACGGTGCAGTTGCGGAAGAAATCGCCCAGGATGTCATGGTGACGCTATGGCGCAAGGCAGAGCTGTTCGATCCCAAAAAATCCAACGCAAGCACCTGGCTGTTCCGAATCGCCAGAAATCGCCGGATCGACCGTTTGCGCCGACAAAAGACGTCCGAACTCAACCCTGATGAACCAGCCCTGCAGCCAACGCCGCTACCGGACGTTGCTGATGAAATGGATGCCCGATTGCGCGAGGAGCGCGTCAGAGCGGCACTGGCCGAACTGCCGGATGACCAGAGGGAAGTTGTGCGGCTGGCGTTTTTTATCGGGCTTTCGCACAGCGAAATCTCTGATCAGACCGGAATACCGCTGGGCACCGTCAAGTCTCGTATTCGTCTAGCATTTGGCCGCCTCAGACAATTGATCGAGGTCGATGACGCGGTTGATGTCGACTGATTTCTTCAATTTCCAGGAACGATACGACCTTTGCGGCTGATCGGTCCGCCACTGACGTGTTTCGGGCGTTGTTCTGTCGGCGCACCCGCTGACACGGCCCGGTCCGCATAGCGCCCAAGAGCCCTGTGGCGATCGTACATGACGATTGCACCAGCCATGGCGACATTGATGCAGAACTTGGTCGGGATTTTCACCACATGATCACATCGCGCCAGCATTTGCGGGGATAGCGAGCCGCGCTCCGGTCCGAGCACATAGGCTGCCTGCAGCGGATGACCGAAGCTTGGAAGATCAATGGAGTCATCTGTCAGTTCAATACCCACAAGCTGGCAGCCGCGCGGCAGATCCATTGTGTCGACACTATCCCAATTGAACGTCGGCAAGTGCCCCGGGCTCTTGGATGTGTCGGAAGCTGGTGCCTTGCGGATCTTCTGGTCTGCATCCACAGTGAAGAAGAAATTTGCGCCAAAGGCATGGGCAGAGCGCATCAGGGTTCCAAGGTTCATCTTCTTGGAGAGGCCTTCTGCTCCGACAGCGAAATATCCGCGCATGGTTTGGTCCGTTTTGTCTATTAGTTCGACTGCTGTGCGGACCTCATACAAGAAAGTCTGTGGAGATTGAACCGCCGCTTATGCAGAAGATGAATTCAACACTGCCTTCTGCCCTGTTAGTGTCCGCGAACCAAGTCGCCGATATCTATAAATATCCTGAGAGAGTGCCGTGAAAGCCTGCCTTTGCAAAACCTTCGGTCCACCATCGAACCTGATCGTGGAAGATCTGCCTGATCCCGTTGCCGGCCCGCAGGAAGTCGTTGTCTGGGTCAAGGCCTGTGCCTTGAACTTTTTCGACACGCTGATCATTGAAGGCAAATACCAGTACAAGCCGGACATGCCGTTCTCTCCGAGTGCCGAGTTTTCCGGCGTGGTGGAAAGTGTCGGTAGCGAGGTAACGGATTTTTCCGCGGGTGACCGCGTCATGGGGTATATGCGCTGCGGCGCTGCCCGGGAGAAGGTTGTTGTCAGTGCGGACGAGTTGATCAGCCTGCCCGAGGGCATTTCGTTCGAAACCGCAGCGGGGCTGACCGTTACCTACGGCACGACCTTGCATGCGTTTCGGGATCGGGCGCAGTTGAAAGCGGGTGAAACCGTTGCGGTTCTGGGGGCATCCGGCGGCGTCGGTCAGGCCGCAGTCGAAATCGCGACGATCATGGGCGCCAAGGTGATCGCATGTGCCTCATCGGAAGAAAAACTCGCGTTTGCGAAATTGCTGGGTGCGGATGAGCTGCTGGACTATTCGAAAGAACCACTCAAGGACGCCTTGAAGACGCTGACCAATGGCAAGGGTGTCGATGTCGTCTATGATCCGGTCGGCGGAGACTTGTCGGAACAGGCACTCAGAGCAACTGCCTGGGAAGGCCGTTTCCTGGTGATCGGGTTTGCTGCCGGAGACATTCCGAAAATACCTTTGAACCTGCCTTTGCTGAAGGGCTGTGACATTCGCGGTGTTTTCTGGGGGGCTGCGCTGGAACGAAATCCGGAACAGCACAAGGACAACATGAAACAGCTCTTGCAATGGGTGCGGGACGGCAAACTCAAGCCGCACATTCATGCTGTCTATCCGCTACAAGATATTGCCACCGCGCTGGACGAAATAGCTGCGCGGCGGGTGTTGGGTAAGGTGATCATTACGCCTTAACGGCTGATACGGCTGCTACACTGCAAATTCCGCAATAACAGGGGCATGGTCGGATGGTTTTTCCCACCCGCGTGCATCCCGTAGGATGCTGGTGCCTTTGATGTGTGGAGTCAGAGGTTTTGACACCCATACATGGTCAAGTCGGCGGCCCTTGTCGGCTGCGGACCAGTCTTTCGCACGGTAACTCCACCACGTGTAGAGCTTTTCTTCCATCGGTGTGAACTGACGCATCGCGTCGAGCCAGGCGCCGGATTCGCGGACTGTCTCAAACAATTCAACTTCTTGAGGCGTGTGGGAAACCACTTTCAGGAGCTTCTTGTGGGACCAGACGTCGTGCTCGTAGGGGGCCACGTTCAGATCACCAACCAGGACGGCTGGTTTGTCGGTTTCCGCGCCCTTTAGCCAGTCCTGCATTTCAGCAAAGAAATCGAGTTTGTGGCCGAACTTCGGATTGATCTCGCGGTTCGGCTCATCGCCACCGGCAGGCACATAGAAATTGTGAACACGGAGACTGGAGCCGTTAAACGGGACATCGACGGCAACGTGTCGACTGTCACCAACTTCGCAGAAACCGCGTTTTTCAACATTGCTCAACGGTAACTTCGAGAGGGTGGCCACGCCGTGGTAGCCCTTCTGACCGTTGATCGCCATGTGGTCATAACCCGCAGCACGAAAGGCTTTTTCCGGAAAATTGGCGTCCGGGCACTTGGTTTCCTGAAGGCAGATAACATCGGGTGCGATCTCTTCGATCAGCTTTTCGACAATCGGCATGCGCAAGCGTACAGAATTGATATTCCAGGTAACGAGTTTAAGCCGGTTAGTCATGAAGGTCCCTGCCAAGATCAGTGTTTTTCATTGGCCAAGAGATAAGGATTCGGCAGGGGAGTGCAATCGAATTTAATTGTCAGTTTTTCCTTCAGGCCGTTGACCCGGTTTTCCGGAAGCTTGAAGGGCCTCTACTGCAGCCTTTCCAATCAGCAACAATGGGCTTGGCGCAATGATTGTTGTGCCTGTTTCCACGCGCAGATCTTGAATTTTAGGCGGGTCGGCACTTTATACAGCGATGGTCGTTTGAAAGAGCCTATCGCAATAGTGATCGGTTTTTGGCCGATAAATCGCTGATTTATCCATATTCCGTTAGGAAATGGCGCGCATTTTAGGCGACGAAACAATAATTTGTTAATGCTGTCGAGGGTGCTGTGCTAGCTGCGATTAAATCGTTTTGTTCGATATTCGGGTTCATTTTCCTAAGCGGCTGTTCTGCCTATGATTTTCCGGATCCTACACCGGACGACTATGCCGTTCACGGCATTGATATATCCCGATGGCAGGGCGATATTGATTGGTACAAGGCCAAGCGGTCCGGTGTTGCCTTTGCCTGGATCAAGGCGACTGAAGGTGGCGACCACGTCGATCCACGTTTTGTCGACAACTGGGTTGCCGCGCGGCAGGCTGGAGTGCCGCGAGGGGCCTACCACTTCTATTATTTCTGTCGCCCGGTCGAAGAGCAGATTGAATGGGTAAAGGAAATCGTACCTGTTGATCCACAGGCGATTCCCTTGGTGTTGGACATGGAGTGGAACGCCCATTCCAAGACTTGTACAAAGCGGCCTGGCCGAACAAAAATCCTGCGCGACATGAAAGTCTTCCTCGACGAGATGGAAAAGCACTACGGCAAACGGCCAGTGATCTATTCATCCGTTGATTTTCACAGGGATCGTTTGGTAGGCGCCCTGAAGGGCGAGCAATTCTGGCTCCGCTCGGTGGCGAACTATCCCAACAACATCTACGATCAGCGCGATGATTGGGTGTTCTGGCAATACACCGCAGAAGGCAGAATTCCGGGCATCAAAGGTGACGTTGACCGGAACGTGTTTTTCGGCAGTAAATCACAGTTTCAAGACTGGCTGAACGGCAAGCTGGACCGGTAAACGCCAACCCCGAGAGTGGGGTTGGCGGCGGTTTCATCTGGACTACTGAATCTTGATCTGATGGGTAAGATCTTTGCCATTGCTGATCGTAACCTGCTTGAATCCGATCAGTTTGCAGAAGTCGAGAAAATTCAGTTCATGTGGATGATCTGTACGAGAGAACAGTTCCGTGGCGCGAGCCATGGACGTGAGAGCGGCCAGCAGGGCTCGCATACGGTACAGCGTGTCGTAACGCCCATCACCTGTTGCAACGATAATCAACTTTTCCAGTTCGCCGCCCTTGGCAAAGAGATGATAACCGGGGTCATGGTTCTGATTGGTGTGCTGAGCGGCGAGGCCGATTACAAAGCCGGCGCGTGATCTCGGCTCTGCCGTTGGATCAATTGTGACTTCCGTGACATAGGATTCTCTGGTTTGGGCGTCCGGGTAATAGTATCCGGCATGAGAGTCAAAGGCTGTTGCAGGTCCAAGTGCTCCCAATAAAAACAGAAACGCAAACGAAAGATGTGCTGCCAGTTTTTTAAATTTGATCATAGTGGAGTGGTTCCCGCCCAGAAGTGATTTCCAGCCAGTGAAGCCGATCAGGGCGCTCTAAATCAAGCAGTTATTGGTGTGGTGTGCCGCTTCGTCCTTTCGGATCAGCTGTGCGCAATATTTTTGCCACGTTGTGCACCGACATCTACGTTGTGTCGGGGCACAAATTCGGAGTGATATGAGATGTTTATCCGCTTGGCGTATACGCTGTCGGTTTTTGCTTTGCTTTCCGTCCCGGCGATAGCGCAGTCCCGCCCGGCAATTGCCTATTCGACTGCAAACCTGAATATGCGGGCAGGTCCTGGAACCAATTACCAGGTGATCACAACCTTGCCTGTTGGAGCCGGTGTCACCATTTTCGGATGCACTGCAGATTTCAAATGGTGTGATGCTGCCTTTACCAATGTGAAAGGCTGGGTGTCAGGCAAATACCTGAGTTATGGCGGAGCGGGGATTTATTACGGGCGTCCAATCCCGAGCACCGGTATTAATCTGGGTGTTCCACGCTACTATCAGAATTACCCTGTTTACGGCCGGTCGCCAGTCGCTGTGCAGCCAATCCGGCCGTATCGGTAACCCTATAATCTGCGGATGAATCAGGGAGCGGGTTTGGGAGCCGCGAGCACGAGCGACCAGAAGACTTTGTGTTTGGCGGTCGACGAGTAGGCTGTTGCAATACCAAGCCGTGTTGCGTCCTTGGTTAAGAGGACTTCGTTGTGTTTGGGGGAGTCTCTCCAGCCCGAAAACGCTTCGGCAAAATTGCGATACCCGGCACTGACATTTTCAGCCGCTGCGGTTTTAGGCTCGCCGATGGTCGCCATTCTCGTTTCGAGTTTCAGGTTCTGGGCCAGGGATGCGCGAACAGTCCCGGCTGCAGCCATGGCATTGGCCTGTGTCTGGGCGATTGAATTCAACTGTGCATCAGGTGTGACTTGTGAAAGGCCGTTGTTGATCCGGTATTGGGAGATCATTTGGGCAGCTGTCGCCGCATCAACCTGCGCATCGTTACCTGCAAGGTTCTGGTAAAATGCAGGCGTTTGTATCCGGTCGCCCATGCAGGCCGAGAGTGACAGCACCAGAGCTGCGGCTGCGAGAAAGTATCCGCTCTTACGGCTCTTCAATTGAAAGATCACGTTGGTCTGGCTCCAGCTCTGGCGATTCGGTTCGCGTACCGCATGTTTGAAACTGGATGGCTTTAGAAACAAGCAGAATTGCGGCGCTTGTTCGCCTGTGCCTGATGGCGCACAAAAAAAGCCAGCCCCTTGAAGGGACTGGCAGGTTGTATCAGGCTTATTTAAGTCCAAGCCTTTCGGGGAGGTCGTTGGTCAGCGTTTGCCAGCTTCCTGAACATCTTCCAGTGTTCGAAGGCCAGTTGTCGGTGCGCAGACAAGCACCGACATGTTTCCGGGCGCGTGTTGGTTCTTCCACATCTTGGTGTGGGCCTGCGGAATCTGATCCCAAGTGAAAACTTCTGACATGTAAGGATCGATGCGCCGTTCAACCATCAGCTTGTTGGCTGCTGATGCCTGTTTGAGATGGGCAAAGTGAGATCCTTGCAGGCGTTTCTGGTGCATCCACATATAGCGGACGTCGAAGGTGCAGTTGAAGCCCGACGTTCCGGCGCAAATGACGACCATTCCGCCTTTCTTGCAGACAAGTGCAGAGACCGGGAAGGTTGCTTCGCCGGGGTGTTCGAACACGATATCGACGTTGTTACCCTTGCCGGTGATGTCCCAGATCGCTTTGCCAAATTTACGGGCTTCCTTGAACCATTCTGCATATTCGGGCGAATTGACCGTCGGCAATTGACCCCAGCATTTGAAGTCCTTGCGATTGATCACGCCCTTTGCGCCCAGATCCAGAACAAACTGGCGTTTGTCTTCATCGGAAATCACACCAATGGCATTGGCGCCAGCGGCGTTGATCAACTGGATTGCGTAGGAGCCAAGGCCACCGGAGGCGCCCCAAACCAGAACGTTCTGGCCGGGTTTCAGTTCATGCGGGTGGTGACCGAACAACATCCGGTAGGCAGTTGCCAGCGTTAGCGTGTAACAGGCACTTTCTTCCCAAGTCAGATGTTTTGGCCGCGGCATCAATTGCTGAGCCTGAACGCGGGTGAATTGGGAGAACGATCCGTCTGGCGTTTCATAGCCCCAGATACGCTGGGATGTCGAAAACATAGGGTCGCCGCCGTTGCATTCCTCATCGTCGCCGTCATCCTGATTGCAGTGGATGACAACTTCGTCGCCGACTTTCCAGCGTTTCACCTTGTCTCCGACCGCCCAGACGATTCCTGACGCGTCAGAACCGGCGATATGATAGGGCGCGCCGTGGCCGTCAAACGGGCTGATAGGTTCGCCGAGACCTGCCCAGATGCCGTTGTAGTTGACGCCCGCTGCCATCACGAGAACCAGAACTTCATGGCTGTCCAGCTCCCAGGTCGGGACGACTTCCAGTTTCATGGCGTCTTCCGGAGCGCCGTGGCGTTCCCGCCGGATTGCCCAGGAATACATGTTTTTCGGAACATGGCCGACCGGCGGGATTTCTCCAATTTCGTAAAGATCTTTCACCGGAGCATCCCCTCGTGTTTGATTGTCGTTCGCTTCGGCTGCTGCAGCTGTCATTCTCCCCTCCCAGGGCATTTTACACCAAAATGATCTCGCACATGCACAAGGCATATTTCGGGATTAATCCAATTTCACGCAACTATTGTTCAAAATAATTCTCCGTTCTATACGACTATTGCTTAACTTGCCTTTTTTTGCACGACGTATTTTGCATTGCACATAGGGGTTTCGCAGGCGCGTAATCTCCGGCACACTTCTGTCCTTAGGGAGATTAGGGGCATTTGTGGTGGATGAGACCGAAAGTATCAGGCACCAGAATGCCTTAAGAGGAGATATGGCATGAGCTCAGCAGGCGAAAACAAACCGGATCGGGACCGCCCCTGGATCTTCCGCACTTATGCTGGCCATTCGACTGCCAAGGAATCGAACAAACTGTACCGTGGCAATCTTGCCAAGGGGCAGACAGGATTGTCGGTTGCCTTCGATTTGCCGACCCAGACCGGGTATGATCCGGATGATCTTCTGGCACGTGGTGAAGTTGGCAAGGTTGGTGTTCCAGTCGCGCATCTCGGCGACATGCGCGCGCTGTTTCACGATATACCGCTTGAGCGCATGAACACGTCGATGACGATCAATGCAACAGCGCCCTGGCTGTTGTCGCTTTATGTCGCGGCGGCAGATGAACAAGGTGCAGATCGCAAGTCATTATCCGGTACGACCCAGAACGACATCATCAAGGAATATCTGTCGCGCGGAACGTATGTGTTTCCGCCGGCGCCGTCTCTGCAACTGACCACCGACGTCATTGCGTGGACCTATTCCAACATGCCGAAGTGGAACCCGATGAATGTCTGCTCCTATCATTTGCAGGAAGCAGGCGCGACACCGGTTCAGGAACTCTCCTTTGCGCTTGCGACAGCAGTCGCCATTCTGGATTCGATGAAGGCGAGCGGCGCGATCCCGGAAGAAGATTTTCCAAAAGCGGTGGGCCGGATTTCGTTTTTCGTGAATGCCGGTATGCGGTTCGTGACCGAGATGTGCAAGATGCGCGCGTTCACCGAACTCTGGGATGAGATCTGCCGCGAACGCTACGGTGTCGAAGATGAACGCTATCGTCGGTTCCGTTATGGCGTCCAGGTGAATTCGCTCGGTTTGACCGAGCAGCAACCGGAAAACAACGTCTACCGCATCCTGGTTGAGATGCTGGCCGTGGTGCTGTCGAAAAATGCTCGGGCTCGCGCAGTTCAACTGCCTGCCTGGAATGAAGCTCTGGGTTTGCCGCGACCATTCGATCAGCAATGGTCCCTGCGGATGCAGCAGATCATGGCGCTCGAAACCGACCTTCTGGAATATGCCGACATTTTTGACGGTTCCACCGAAATAACCCGCAAGGTGGAAGCGCTCAAGGAAGAAGCCCGCGAAGAACTCGTCCGGATTGACGAAATGGGCGGGGCCGTTGCGGCTGTTGAATCCAGTTACATGAAACGGAAACTCGTTGAATCGAACTCCGCCCGCCTTGCGGGTATTGAAAGCGGTGATCAGGTCGTGGTCGGCGTGAACAAATATCTTGAGAGCGAACCGTCACCGCTGGCATCCGGCGAAGACGGCGGCATTCTGACAGTTCCCGAACATGTCGAAGACGAAGCGATTGAGAAGATCAAAGCCTGGCGCGAGGCACGGGACCAAAGCGCGGTAGATACTGCGTTGGCTGACCTTCGGTCTGCGGCCAGCGAAGGTCGGAACATCATGGAACCGTCCATCGCAGCTGCCAAAGCCGGAGTCACGACTGGTGAGTGGGGGCTGGTTTTGCGGGATGTCTTTGGGGAGTACCGGGCGCCAACCGGTGTCGGTCAATCAGCACGCAATGATACCGGTGATCTGGAAACCGTGCGCGAAACCGTCGAAACCGTCTCCCGGAAACTGGGTCGCCGTGTGAAATTCCTGGTTGGTAAACCCGGTCTGGATGGACATTCCAATGGTGCAGAGCAGATTGCCGTGCGCGCCCGAGACTGCGGTATGGAAGTCGTTTATGAAGGGATCCGATTGACTCCGGCACAGATTGCCAATGCAGCCGTGGAGGAAGATGTTCACGTCATTGGACTGTCGATCCTATCCGGGTCCCATCTTGCCCTGGTGCGTGATGTGCTCGACCGGCTGCGCGCGGCTGGTGCAGATGACATTCCGGTTGTTGTTGGAGGTATCATCCCGGATGAAGATGCCGCCCAATTGAAGGCCATGGGTGTTGCTGCAGTTTATACGCCGAAAGACTTCCAGCTCACCGATATCATGGCGGATGTGGTGCGGATTGTTGGAAATCTTGCGGAAAAGGCCGCCTGAGGGGCCCTATTGAGCTCAACGAATCAAGAGGTTAACATAGGGTAAAGATTCGTTAACCCTTTGTTGAGACGATCAGAGGGTTCCACCAGAAGGTGGATTATTCTCTGATGGCCAGGAGGCCACATTATGGCGACGACTATTGAGAGGCCTCAAATGGCCCAAGTCGTGGCGCATGCGACAGAGTACCCAACGGATCGGGACGGTGATGGAACCGGCTACGATCGCAGACAAAAGCGTAACGCAGAGCGCCAGGACGACACAAACGGAAGCCTTGAAGAGGCTCCCGCAGTACTTGTTGATGCTCATCACCAGGAAAATCACACACTAGACGGCATGGCAGCCTATCGGGCGGCGGCACTTCAGGCACTTGAACCCGGGATCGATCATGGCCCGGTTCATCCATTGCCTGGGCCAATGAACCGTATGCCGGCGGAAAATGTGCGACATGCCTATCAGGATCACCCCGATGACCCTGAATCCCATTCAGTCAATGTAGCAACCTGACTAATTCAGCTGAGACACACTTTGGATATCGGGTTCAAAGTGTGTTTTGCCTCTTGGCTTATACGTATTAACCCTTATCTATGTCGTGCAGACAAGATCTCGTATCTTGCCGACGCCGCAAATAAGGTTGATGTGCATCAGGAGGCATGGATTTGACGTTTCCCACCCATTTATTGGATGGCTATGGCCGCTATCTGCAGAAAGGCTTTGTTCGTTACAAGGAGACGCACGAGCATCTTGCCATTTACGGCCAAAAGCCGAAAGTGATGGTGATTTCCTGTTGTGATAGCCGCGTGACGCCTGAAGGGATTTTCCATTCCGGCCCGGGTGACCTGTTTGTTCTTCGAAACGTTGCCAATCTTGTCCCTCCGTTTGAGGCGACCGATGGCCAACACGGTACAAGTGCGGCGATCGAATATGCGGTGACTGCGCTCAAGGTTGAACATGTTGTCGTCATGGGCCATGCCAAGTGTGGTGGTGTGCAGGCATTTCGCGAGAACGCCAATGCACCTGCCCTGAAAGGCGATTTCATTGGTCGCTGGATCAAGCTGTTGGAACCGGCTGCCATCGCGATGGCGTGTATGCCGGTCGACAAGATTGATGATCCGCAACTTGCCATGGAATATGCCGGTGTTCGTCAGTCCCTGAAAAACCTGATGACGTTCCCGTTTGTGGAAGAGCGTGTTGAAGCTGGAAACCTGAATTTGCACGGTGCCTGGTTCGACATCCTGTCCGGTGAATTGCGCGTGATGGATCCCGACAACGAAAAGTTCACAGCGTCCAAGCCTGATATGACCGGTGCCGCGGAATAGGGTCATTGCATGACACAGATTGATCCGGCTCTATACCAGTGCATGGCGGCCTATAATGTCTGGATGACAGAACAGGCGTATGCCGCTGCCGAGAAGATGATTGATGCGGAGCGCAAGCAGGACCGTGGTGCGTTTTTCAAATCCGTGCATTCAACGCTCAACCATATTCTGTTTGCCGACCGGGCCTGGATGCGGCGTTTCTCAGGCAAGAACTATGAGATCAAGGGCATGGGTGTTGATCTCTATGATGACTTTGCCGAGCTGAAAGCCTCGCATCTGGATATGTGTACAGACATTGTTGAGTTCACAGATCAGCTGACATCTGATTGGCTCTCTGGTCCGCTGGAATGGACCAGTGTGACGGACAAGGTCACACGAACGCGCCCACGCTGGGTTCTGCTGACCCACCTTTTCAATCACCAGACCCACCACCGTGGCCAGCTCTCAACGCTGTTGACCCAAGCAGATATCGACATCGGCAAAACCGACCTGCCGTTCATGCCGGATCTGATCTGAGATCACATGCGCCTTTTGTCGGCCTCTTCATCTATGAGTTCAGATAGCCGCCCAGTATGGCAATGAAGGCGCCGACGTGAACGACCATGATCGCTCTGTCTTTCCACATGACGCCGACGAGAAACCAGAGAATGATGCCGATGAAAAATGCAAACACGTTCCATGGCACGAGATTCAGTCCGGTCAAGGCGTATCCAACCAACTGAACCGTGGTTGCGACCCATTTGACTATATCGACGTTCTTCAAGTTCAATTCTCCTCGACGCACCGTTCTACGAATGCGTGATGCTTTCGCAAGATGCCAGTGGAATCGGAAGGCGTTTGTTGCTTTTCCATGGGTCTGGCGGATTTGGGACCCGGCTTTGCCATCAAAGTGAATTTCTGGATGCCGATTTCTTATCGGTTGATATTAGCTTACGAACAAAAGTGCACAGCCGATTACTACCAGGAACGCCCCGGCCCACGCCCCGGGCGCTGGAGCTTCTTTGGTGCGCCACCACATCATCGGCAAGATGATTGCAGGAGTGGTCGCTGACAATGTCGCAATGATGCCGACTTCACCGCCGGATAACGCGAACAGGATCAGGGTCATGCCAACACCCATGCCGAGAAAACCGGACAGCGCGATGACGCCAAGGGTTGGCAGTGACAGCCGTCCGGCTGGCTTGATTGACGCAAATGGCAGCTGTGCCAGAATAATCAGACCGGCAGCGGCAACGCCTACCCTGACAGTGGAAGCCGCAACAGGATCAACCCCTGCCTCCATGATCGGGCGGGCAATCAGAGACCCGACGGACTGGGAAAGTGCGGCCGCCAGTCCACAGACGACACCAATCCAAAGTGGGCCCTTGATGTCCTCCCACTTGTGCAGCTGCGATTTGCGTTTGCCGAAGCGAATGGCCAGCAGCACGCCCAGAAACGTCAGGCAGATCCCGAAGATCTGCAGAGATGTCAGATGTTCGTTCAGCAAGAACCAGCCGAGAATTGCCGACATTGGGGCATTGAGCGAAAATAGCATTGCCGTGCGCCGTGGACCCATTCTGTTGAGGGTCAGGAACAAGGCTGTATCGCCAAGGAATATTCCAATGAATCCGGACAGGATAAGCGGCATCAGGTGCGACTGCTCGATTGAGGTCCAACCTGTCGTCAGGGCAACGTAGGTCGCCAACATGATGAAGACCATGATCATGCGCGCGCGGTTGAATGCGATTGCGCCAAGATGTTGCGCCGGTGCTGCAGATATCAGGCTGGCGATGGCCCAAAGGGCGGCGGCGCACACTGCAGCTGTTTCGTAGAGATACATGGAAGATTACGCCTGTTGTGTAGTCAGACGTGGCAGTGTTGCCTTGCCGGTCCAGGATGTATCGAAAAAAGCCACTTCCAGCGCGCTCATGTCCGTAAATATTGTAGCGAGGCGTTCCTGCTCGGTGGGAGACAATTCTGCACCGATCTGATCCATCTCATCGCGGATCCAGTTTACAAAGGTCTCAAAGCCTTCAACGGCATGAAGATCGATCCACTCCGCCAGATAGAACTGCTTGGGCCGGGGCTGTTTCGCCTCGCGCAGACCCCAGGTCAAATAACACCATTCAGCGCAGAGCAGGCAGGTCAGACCTTCCGCGTAGGTACCCTTGCCGGAGGATGTCAGCAGCAAGTCGGCAAAGGCCTGGGTAATGGGGCCCTGCGCGGCGGTCTCGTAAGTCGATTTAGGGACGTCGAGCGCTTCGAACGAGCGCAGAAAGTAGTCGTTTTCTTCAGATGTCAGAAGCGCAAGAAACCCGGACAAACGGGTCTTGGATCGCATGGACGGCGCCTTGGCAACCAGATAGCCGAGCGTTGAGGCAAGGTCGGTAATAAACGTATAGTCTTCAATTAGATAGCGCGAGTAGGCGTTGTTTGGCATCGTTCCGTCGCCAATTGCCCGGGTAAATGGGTGGCCGGTTGCTGCCGTCCAATGCGGTTCGGCGCGCGCTGCTAGCCAGTCGGTGAAACGGGCGTTTGGTTTGGAGGCCTGGAAATCCTGGAAAGTTCCGGTGGTTGCTGTGGGCATCACCTGCGCTCCTGGCGGTTGATGGAGAAGATCAAAGAGAAACGGGCGCCGGTTGGCGCCCGTTCAAAATCACAATGCCAGTTGGTTCAGGCCGCAGCTTTTTTCGGCGTAATCAATCCGCGATTGACCAGAACTTCCGCGATCTGAACCGTGTTGAGAGCTGCGCCCTTGCGCAGGTTGTCGGAGACCACCCACAGGTTTAGGCCGTTTTCAACTGTCGCATCTTCGCGGATACGCGAGATGTAGGTCGCGTCTTCACCAGCACTTTCGTAAGGCGTGATGTAACCACCGTCTTCCTGCTTGTCGATGACGAGGCAGCCCGGTGCTTCGCGCAGGATACTACGCGCTTCATCCGCCGTGATCTCGTTTTCAAACTCGATGTTGACCGACTCCGCATGGCCGATGAACACAGGCACACGGACGGCTGTGCAAGTTACCTTGATTTTCGGATCGAGCATCTTCTTGGTTTCGGCCAGGACTTTCCATTCTTCCTTGGTGTAGCCGTCTTCCATGAAGCTATCGATATGGGGGATCACGTTGAATGCGATGCGCTTGGTGAACTTTTCCGGCTCGATCGGATCGTTGACGAAAATCGCACGGGTCTGATTGAACAGTTCTTCCATTGCTTCCTTGCCGCCGCCGGAAACCGACTGGTAGGTGGAGACAACGATGCGTTTGATTTTGGCCTGATCGTGCAACGGCTTCAGCGCGACAACAAGCTGCGCGGTCGAGCAGTTCGGATTGGCAATGATGTTCTTCTTGGTGAAGCCTGTGATGGCATCGGCGTTCACTTCCGGAACAATCAACGGAACGTCCGCGTCGTAGCGCCAGGCGGACGAGTTATCGATGACAACACAGCCCTTGGCAGCGATTTTCGGAGACCATTCCTTGGAGATGGTGCCGCCAGCGGACATCAGGCAGATGTCGGTATCGGAGAAGTCATAATTCTCCATTGCCTTCACTGTTAGCGTCTTGTCACCAAAGGAGACTTCGGTGCCCTGGGACCGGCGGGAAGCGAGGGCGACGACTTCATCTGTCGGAAAACCACGTTCAGCCAGAATATCCAGCATTTCGCGTCCAACATTGCCGGTTGCGCCTGCAATTGCGATCTTGAAACCCATTTTCGATCTTGTCCTTGTTCGTCTCCCCGCTAAACCGGCTGCCCGTTGGACATGACCGGCTCTTGGCGCCCCCATCCCCGGGGAGCACGGGATGAGCAGCACCTTAAGCGGTGGTGGTCTTCGTTGTCGTTGTTGTGCGTTTGGTGTCGCTTGCGGCAGTCGTCATCGTCTCGCCGCGCATGAAGGTTGCGCTGGCAAGGGCGATAGAGATCATATCCAGAATGTCGGCTTTCAGCCGGTTCATGATGTGCTCGCAAACGTCGAAACTAGAGACGGCGGTGTTTTTGCCCGGAAACCCTGCGGAGTCAACTAGGAATGCGACTGAGTGACCTGTTCGCTTGGGTTCTGTGGCACAAAGGCGACGTATTTGGACCTAACCGAACAGGCGGCCGGGGCCTTTTGCCTTTGTGGCAAGTCCGGCAAGCGTCATCATGTGCCAGGCTAGCGCTGAATTTGAGCTGATGACCGGTTTGCCGAGCTGTTTCTCGCATTCCTCGATAACCGGAAAGGTCCGCAAGTTTGTGCAAGAAGCAAAGACGGCATCGATATCCGGGGCTTTGCCGACAGCGCAAATGGCATCTTTCGTTGATGCAGGGGAGATGCGCGCAACGACAGCTTCTTCGGATTGGCCAAAGGATCCAACGCTGACTGCTTCAAAGCCATTGTCTTCCAGGAGCGAGACCACTGCCTGTGACACCACTGGAATGTATGGGGTGACAACCCCGACCTTTTTGACGTTCAAATGTTCAAGCGCGGTAAGAACAGCGGCGGCGGGATTGGTCACCTTAGCCGTCGGATGGGCTTTCTGAACGGCCTTGGCGACTTCCCCAAACCCAATCACGGTCGAAGCTGACGTACAGCCATAACCTATGACGTTCAGGGGGCGGGCATTGGGCAAGAGGGTGGCTGCGCCTGTCAGACCTGCCTTCATGCTCATCAAGGTTTCAGGTGTGACATCCGGTGCGCTTTTGATGCGGGTGTGGTTCAGTGTCACTCCGTCAAGATCAAACAACGGACGGAACTCGTTCTCAATCGTTTCGTCAGCCTGCAGAACTATCAGCCCAAGAGCGGCTTGGTGCGCAAGACCAGTATCGGTTTCGAAACTCAGCTCCATACCCAATTCCCACTTTGCTATATGACCTGAATGTCTGGCGCTGCTCTGGCGCTCAAAAACTCCGGTGCACCGTCGCGAATGACGATGTTTTCCTCGTGAACCATCATCTTGCCATCACCAAGACCGATGCTTGGCTCAATGGTCATGACCATCTGTTCGCGCAGGATTGTTTGATCGAAGTCTGTAATCGATGGTGTTTCGGTCAGCTGCATGCCAAGGCCATGACCAAGCCTGCCTACATCGCCGTCAGATTGTCCCAAAACCTCGGCCATCGCATGAAACAGATCTGCGCAGGTCTTACCCGGGCGGGCAATATCCGCGGCAGCATCGACAGCTTGAACAAGCTTGCGATGCGCTGTTTTTACAGTGTCGCTTGCCTGCCCAATCGCGAAATTCCGGTCGAAGTCACAGAAATAGCCGTTCTTGACCGCGCCGGTATCGAGCATCAGGGCATCACCGATTTGAAGCGGTTGGCCGGATGGGGGGGAGATGACGTCGCCATAACCACCCTGGCCTGCGCCGCCGACCAGATACGGCACATCATCGGCACCGTTCTGGAGCAGGTCGATCTTGAAAGCCCGGAAGGCCTCTTTGAGAGTTTGACCTTCTTTGAACAGGCTTTTGGCGTTGGCGAAACTCTTTGAAGCTATGCTGCAGATGTCGCGAATAGCGGCGATTTCTGCTTCCGATTTAATCTGACGCACCTGTTGTACCAGCGGGGATGCATCAAGAAATTCGATATTAGATAGTCTGGATTTCAGAGCTTCGAAGTCCTGAAGTGGCATCCGCAGGCTGCTTTCTCTGCCCATCGGCAGTCCGACACGGCTGAAACCAATCAGCGTATCAGCCAGCAGGGAGACACCTTCGTCCATTGGATGGGGCGCAGAAAAAGTCCGGATATCCTCGATCCATGTGGCTCCCATGAGATGAGCTCCGATTTGCGGGATCACTGCAATCGGTTTGCCGCTTTTCGGCAGGACCAGAAACCATGGCCGGGTCGGACTTTGCCAGAATAGCGTTCGAAAGCCGGTGAAATAGCGCAGTTCTGCTTCCGTCGTGAACAGCAACGCATCGAGCGCCTGTTCATGCATCAGCGTTTGTGTGCGTTCTACCCGGCCGACGAATTCGCTTTCCGGGAAATCCGGTTCAGACATCTTCCGGACCTTCAGAGAGGTAACACAGTACGCGAGAGTGTGAGGTTAAGCCAAATACGTCCCGCTTTGTGCTGGCATGGTGGACCGCTGAAATACCCGCCGCACCGGACGGCGTTGTCGCCAAATCATAGTTGCCAAGCAGCTCGACAGTTCCTTCAGCTTCTTCATCCGAAACCAGAACAAAAGCATCAGCTTCCCTGGCGAGGTATTTCAAGGCGAGATGGGACGGTTCCTTGCAATCAAGGCGACCCATGCTGGACACGGGACCGTTGCCAACAGCAAGCCGACCGGCTTCGATGCTTGCCCAAAGGGCCGGAGCTGCATCAGGTTCTACAACGATGATTTTGACATCAGCTCCCCAAGCCAGTCTCGCGCTGACAGCGCAGGCTGCCGCGAGGCCGCCAACGCCGGCTTGCAGGAAGATATGTGTCGGTGGCTCCGGGATCTGATGAGCAACCTCATCACCCATGACCAGGTAACCTTCCATGACATCGCGGCCGGGCTCAATCATTCCGGGCCATGTGCTGTCGGGCAATAATTCCCAACCGTTCTCAGCGGCTTGGCGCTGGGCTTCAGCCATACCAGCTTCGTAATTATCACCTGCGCGAACAACATCTGCACCAAGCTGGCGAAGTCGTTCTGCAAAAGCCTCCGGTACTGTGTCGGCAACAAAGACCACAGCCTTTGCACCAAACAAGGGTGCCCCGGCAGCCAAAGACAGTCCGTGATTTCCGGCGCTGGCGCAGACATAAGTCACGCCTTCCAGAGCCGATTGCAGGTCTGATGCAGTTCCGTTTTTATCGCGTTCGTCAGCCCGCTTTGCAATTGCATAGGCGGCGCCGAGTGCCTTGAAACTGCCAAGTCCCAAACGGGACCGTTCGTCCTTGATGAACAGGGAACCAATTTCGAATTTATCGGCCAGCGCAGTTACAGATCTCAAATCTGTTACATGGGCATTCGGGCGTTTGGCGTACAAATCCTTCGCAAGGTCTGTTGCTGCTGAAACGGTTCCGTCGGCCAGCCCTGATGTATCTGGCAAGCCTTTTTGAAACCACGGATTATTTTGTACCTTCACGCGAAGCCCCTCTGCTGTTCTTCAGAATGTTGAACAGCAAATGAGTGTGGGCACAAGCGAAATCACGAACTGGATTTGCGGTTAGCCGTCTGACGTTTTCTGTCAGACAGTTGCATTGCTCTTTGGTGCAATTTTGAGCGTTAAGACTGCAAGGATCAGAGCGGAAATCGCGCACAGAGCAATTGCGCCCACCATAGGCAATGCAGTCCTGTCGAAGAACGGTGTGCAGATAAAGATCATCACGCCACCAGCGAGCATTTGTAACGTGCCGCCGAGGGAGGATGCCATGCCTGCATGTTCACCGTGATCTTCCAGAGCCATCACCATGGTCGGAGCGATGACCTGTCCCAGGAAGGAGTTGGCGACGAACAACAGCGCCATCAGAATCGACAAATGATCAAAGCCGCTCCAGACCAGCAGAAAAAGAGCGCTGGTGGCAGCTGCGAACCCAGTGACGCCTGTCAGCGCGACTGGTGCCATACCGAACCGTTCGCCAAGAGGGGCCGCAAACTGGGACGAGATGAAAAACCCGGCTGCGCCCAGGGCAAATACAAGACTGAATTCGGTTGGTGTCAGTCCGTATTGTGTCATGTAAACCAGCGGTGCTGATGCGATGAACACGAAAAAACTTGCCAGCGAAAAGCCGCTGATCAGTGTCAGACCCATGAACTTCAGGTCCTTGCACAGATGTACGATGCTTTTGAGCATCGCTGCGCCATTGATGTTGGTGCGCCGTTCAGGCGGCAGGGTTTCCGGTAGCTGGAAGAAGACCATGACGGCTGATGCAACACCGATGACGCCAAGCACGAGGAAAATCAGACGCCAGCTGCCAAAAGCAATGATGCCGCTTCCGGCGAGCGGAGCAAGCAGGGGCGAGATGCTGAACACCAACATCACGAGAGCCATCAGTCTCGTCGCTTCTGTACCGGTGTGAAGATCACGAACCACGGCGCGAACGACAACCATGGCGGCGGCTGCACCAATCGCCTGAACGAAGCGGCCAAGTGTCAGTGCCCCAATATCCGGTGCCCAGGTGCACATCAGTGAACCAATGATGTAGATCGCCATTCCAAGGAAAATGGGCGGGCGGCGGCCATAACGGTCGGCAAGCGGGCCATAAATCAGCTGAGCCAGGCCAAAGGCTGCAAAGTAAACCGAAAATGTCAGCTGAACAGCCGCGTCGTCGGTCTGTAGATCCGACACGATTTGCGGCAATGCGGGCAAATACAGATCAATCGCAAATGGGCCGACAACGGCGAGAAGCCCCAGCACGATGGCGGAGCGCACAAAACCTCTAGACATAAAAATCCTATTTGAAGAGCCCGGCAGGAAGCTATGGCCGAGGTCGCCGAGGAAACACCCAATTGTTGAATTTGTCGAGGGTTAATTCGGAAACGGTCAGCGATTTTCTGAAACTTCCTGACAGCCTGGTGTCATGTAACTTTCATGGGAATGTCACTGGCCTGGCAAACATCGCGATTAGCGTCCGCGCACCTGATCCCGGATCTCCAGAATTTCAAAGGTGTTCATCATGGCCAATTTGCGCAAGCAGCTCATCACCAGTGTCAGCATGGCAACAGTCATCGGTCTTGCCGCCATATCGACTGCCCAAGCTGATTATTTTGAGCGCATCAACTCCTATCCTGTCTACAAGACGCTGCCAGAAGGCGCCGATAGGTCAACTGAAACAGTCGCTGAAATCATCTCTGCGTCCAGGGATGGGCGAACTCTGGCATTCACCGACAGCGCGGGCGAGGCGATTGTATTTGTGAACGCCAGTCAACCTGCAAACATACAGCCGATTGCCCGTGTAGATCTTGGCGGTGAGCCGACATCAGTCACTTTCGGCTCAAAGGCCACTTATGCCGGTGTGAATACGTCGAAAGACTTCGTGAATGCCACCGGTCACCTTGCTGTCATTTCACTGGCTGAAATGGGCATCTCGGCAAAATGCGATGTCAAAGGCCAACCGGATAGCGTTGCAATTTCGCCGGACGGAACATTCGTCGCAGTCGCGATCGAAAACGAGCGTGATGAAGACTTGAATGACGGCATCATCCCGCAAGCCCCTGCAGGGCATCTCGCTATCTTTGATCTGGATGACAAAGGCTTGCCGGTCAATTGTGGTGCGGTTCGTATCGTTGATATGACCGGCCTTGCAGATGTCGCACCGAGTGACCCCGAGCCGGAGTTTGTTTCGATTAACTCCAAGAACCAGGCTGTCGTCACGATCCAGGAAAACAATCATCTGGTGATTGTCGATTTAGCGTCCGGCGAGATTGTTTCTCACTTCTCGGCAGGCGCTGCGACGATTGAAAATGTGCCGCTGAAAAAAGCTCGCCTGAGCGATGCATCCGGATCTGCTGAAAATGTCCTGCGAGAGCCTGATGCGGTTGCGTGGATTGATGATGAGCGTTTCGTCACTGCCAATGAAGGCGATTATGAAGGAGGTTCCCGTGGCTTCACGATCTGGAATACAAAGGGCGATGTCCTGTTCGACAGTGGCAACCAGATGGAACATCTGGGCATGTCCCATGGCCACTATCCGGCAAAACGCGCCCACAAAAAGGGAACCGAGCCGGAAGGCGTTGCTGTTGGCGAATTTGGCGGTGAAACCCTGATCTTTGTGAACTCCGAACGTGGTAACTTCGTTGCGGTTTACAAGGATACAGGCAGTGTCCCGGAATTTGTCCAGTTTCTGCCAACCCATGTTGGCCCGGAGGGTCTTCTGGCGATCCCGCAGCGGGATCTGTTTGTTGTCGCCAATGAAGTCGACGAGGACGGAGTTCGCTCCCATGTCGGTGTTTATAAATTTGGCGCGGAAAAGCCAGCATATCCGTTTGTCACTTCATCGCTGGATCCCGAGCTGAACGCACCTATCGGTTGGGGAGCCCTGTCTGGTCTGGCCGCGGATCCAAACGATCCTGACAAGATCTATGCCGTCAATGACAGTTTCTATGAACAAGCCCGGATTTACGCGTTGGATATCTCGACAAAACCGGCGAAAATCATGTCCTACAAGAACGTGACCGGTGCGTCTCAGAAACGGCTCGATCTGGAAGGCATCTCGGTCTCCAAATACGGTGGTTTCTGGCTCGCCTCAGAAGGCAATCTTGAAAAGGAACGACAGCATCTTCTGCTGAAGGTGGATGCGAACGGAACTGTTCAGGAAGAAATCACATTGCCGCAGAGCTTGATTGGCCAGTCCAAGCGTTTCTCCTTCGAAGGGGTTGCTGAATTCGAGATGGACGGCAAGATGCTGGTTGCCGTTGCCGTTCAGCGTGAATGGAAAGATGATCCGTCAGGCTACACAAAGATCGCGATCTATAACCCTGAAGACAAGTCCTGGAGCTTCGTTCACTACCCGCTTGATGCCCCGCGCAGCGCTGCTGGCGGCTGGGTTGGTCTTTCCGAGATCGTCTCCCTTGGTAATGGCACTTTCGCGGTGCTTGAGCGCGACAACAAGGGTGGTGAAGATGCGGCGATCAAACAGATTGCGATCGTTTCGCTGGACGGCGTCACGCCTGTTGCCCATGGGGACAAGCTGCCGGTCCTGACAAAGCGCTTTGCCATGGATATCCTGCCTGCGATGGCAGAGGGCAATGGCTGGATTATGGACAAGCCGGAGGGGTTGGCAATCACGGCAAATGGTCGTTTGGTACTGATCACAGACAATGATGGTGTTGACGATGCGCCGGGTGAAACGCAGCTGATTGATCTTGGCCCGGCGTCTCGCCTGAACTGATCAAGCCGAACACGATCCATCCTGATCGAAACAGAAGCCCGGAAGCATCAACCTCCGGGCTTTTGAGCATCTAGCTGCTCGCTGGTTCAATGAGGTCCCATTTGTTTCCAAACGGATCCTGAAACACGGCAACCTTGCCATAGGGCTCTGATCTTGGGTCTTCGAGGAACTGAACGCCTTTGCCCAACATGGACGCGTAGTCCCGGTCAAAGTCATCTGTGGTCAGAAACAGCGCCACCCGGTCGCCGGTTTGATTGCCGATCGCGGCCTGCTGGGACACTCCATCTGCCTTGGCGAGCAACAAACGCGTTTCGCCGCCTTTTGGGGCAACCAACACCCAGCGTTTGTCCGGAGACAGTTGCGTGTCTTCTATGAGATCAAAATCGAGGAAATCGACGTAAAAAACCAGACCCTGATTGTAATCAGGAACCAGAAGAGTGATCGCGCTGATCATTTGTTTCATGTGCTGGACCCATCCAGAAGCAATTTGAATTTGTTATAGGATCAAACACTTGAAAAGTCTTCAGCGTACAAAAAACGCCCGGATGCGTGAGCTTCCGGGCGTCTGAAAAATCCAATCTGCAGCTGACTTAAGCCGCTTCCTGCTCTACGTTTTTCGAAACACCGTCCAGGAAGTTATTGACGACTGCGGCCAGTTGCTGGCTGACATCGGACAGTTCATTCGCTGTCACTTCAACCTTCGCAGAGCTTTCCTTCGCCTGGCTAATCGCCTCGGCGACACCCTCAACATTCTCGGACGCATTGCCGCTGCCGGTTGCTGCGAGTGTAATGCTGGTGCTGATTTCGTTTGTCGCCGCGCCCTGTTGTTCAACAGCCGTTGCGATTGCGGAGGTTACTTCCTGGACATCCTGCATTTGGGTGCCGATGGCCTTGATGGCTTCAACAGCATTTTGCGTCGATGCCTGAACGCCGGCGACCTGAGTTGCAATTTCATCTGTCGCCTTGGCTGTCTGGGTCGACAATTCCTTGACCTCGGCAGCGACAACCGCAAAACCCTTGCCGGCTTCGCCGGCCCTGGCTGCTTCGATGGTCGCATTCAAGGCGAGAAGGTTGGTCTGTTCGGCGATCGCGCGAATGATTTCGATGACTTCACCAATTTTCTCGGCAGCACCGGCAAGGGCCGTCACATCCGCATCGGTCGCCTCGGCTGCGGTTGCTGCTTCGCTGGTGATCTTCAATGCATTGTTCGTGTGGGACGATATTTCCTGAATGGACGCTGACAATTCTTCTGCTGCGGATGCGGCGTCGCGGACATTATTGGTCGCGTCTCCTGAAGCTGACAGGGCAATTCCAGCCGCGCTTGCGGCGTTTTCGGATATTCCTGCCATGGATGACGCTGTGTCAGACATCGAATGAGTCCGCTCGATCAGGCTGGATTGAATGGTTGAAACTGAATCCTGGAATTCAATAACAAGTCTTTCCATTTCCTTCTGGCGCGCGCGTTCATTTTCGCGGCGGATCTTCGCGTGAGATTCCAGGTCGTGTCGTGAGCGTGCATTGTCGAGGAATACCTGCACGGCTCGGTTCATATCGCCAATTTCATCAGAACGGTCTATGCCGCTGATTTCCACGTCAGTGTTTCCGGAAGCTACCTGCTCCATGTCGGACACCACCTGGGAAATCGGTCGTGTAAATGCCAGGGCGATGAAATACCCACCGATTGCTGCCAACGCAAAGAGTATTCCGGCAACCAGCAACATCAGATTGCGCAGGTGTGCCAACGGCATGTTGGCTTCATCGACGCCTTGCAGTGCCAATATCGCCCAGTTCACTCCATGAAACTCCAGAGGAACTGCGACTTCGATCATGTTGAGATCTCGGTATTCTTTGGAAATACCGAAGGCTTCCTTGCCATCGAGTGCTGCAGTAATTGCGCTGCCGTCCAGCTTTGAAGCCAGGATGTCGTTGTCGTCTGTGAAGCGGGAGTCGTTGCGGAACAGCTTGTCCGCGCCAACAATCACGGTTTCTCCGGTTTCGCCAAGGCCTTCCTTGTGAGCCATGATGGCGTTGATGTTGTCGATCGGCATTTGATAGACAAGAACGCCAACACGTTCCGACCCTTCAAAAATGGGTGTCGACATGAAACTTGCTGGGGCACCGTTGCTGGGCGCATAGGGTTTGAAATCAAAGAAGCTTATTGCGTCCTTGGCAGCTGTCAGCCCTGCACGGAATGCATTTCCGAGGTTGGTATCGGCCCATTTGCCACCACCGGTTTTGAAATTGGTCGCGTAATCTTCTTCCTTGAAGACAGTGTAGATGAGGTCACCGTCGAGATCGAACAGGAAGATATCGTAATAACCGCGTCGCTCCAGCAGTTCCCGGAACCAGGGATGATACTTGCCGTGAACGGCGTCATAACCTGTGTCAGCGGGACCCTTGTCCAACTTGTGTTTCTCACCGAGCGGGTTCGGATTGTCTGTAATATAGGTCTTTTTCAAAACAGCTGTGTGATCGCCGTCGATTTCAGACCAGGATGCCTTGAATTCACGGACGGCCTGAGCGGTAAAGGGCAGATGTGCAACGATTTCGAGATCTTCAACGACTACTCCGAGGTAATCCTTGATCTCTGTCCGGCGGCTTTGGGCAACTGACAGCAAACGATTTTCTGTCAAGTTGTGTGTTTCATTAGCTGCTGAAATGTAACTGGCAGTGCCAACGCCTGCCCCCACTGCAATCGCAAATCCGACAATCGCCAAAGGAATTTTGGCGCGAATGGTGAGTTTGTTCCACATGTAATAAGACCCCACTTGATTTGAGGGAATAATCATGCGGCTAAATAAACATTTAGTAAAAATTCGAACTATTATTAAGTATCGATAAGTACATCTTACATTTATACAAAGTAAAATTTAACACGTTTTGCGATAGTTGAAGAAAAAGATAATTGTTAATTTTGACAATAATTAAATAAATGAGAAATATTTAATAAGGCTACCTTAGGTCAATTAAATTTTCTATTTGGCAATTGCAAATTGTCGCATAATGCCAAGTTTGACAAATTGCGACATATTCTTAATGAGCCTTTTTGTAGACTGAAACATTTGTAAAGCTTGCAACATCAACCAGATGAACTGTTTGTGTGACAGTCAATGTCGAGCCGTCGTCTGACAACTCTCTATTCGCCTTCATGATGGTCAATCCACCTCGACGGGCTTCCGAAACAAGGTTGCGATCCCCCTCGAAAACCAGTCGCATGGCATCCACCAGACCACTTTTGCCCAGTTTCACTTCAGGTCCGTCAGGAAGAGCTTCAAAATCGTCATTTGTTACTTCTCCGTCGGCAGACACCTGATTCATCTTGAAGATAGCCATGCCGAAGTTGTCTTCGATCCTCAGTGTCGCACTTTTGGGCGGGTCACCTTGTTCGAAATCACTGTTCTCTGAATCAAGGATCCAGGTACCGAGAAATGGAGCGAGTTTGTCTTCGGTCATTTGTGCCAAATCTTCTTCAATAGAAAAGCCGCCAACGGCATACCCGTTGGCGGCTGCATGCGCAAATCAAGTTAATGATCAGGCGCTCATGGCGTTTAGCTCAGCGATAATGGCATCGCCCATTTCCGGCGTCGTTACGGTTGGTTCGCCAGCTGCTGCGATGTCTTTGGTGCGCAAGCCCTTTTCAAGGGCGTTGGCAATCGCCTTGTCCAGCTTGTCCGCCGCGCCGACTTCTTCGAAGGAATAGCGCAGAGCCATTCCAAAAGAGGCGATCATCGCGATCGGGTTGGCTGCGCCTGTGCCCGCGATATCAGGGGCGGACCCATGAACAGGCTCATAGAGTGCTTTGCGCTTGCCGGTTTTTGCATCTGGTGCTCCCAGAGACGCTGACGGCAGCATGCCCAAAGATCCTGTGAGCATGGCGGCAACATCGGAGAGCATGTCGCCGAACAGGTTGTCGGTGACGATGACATCAAATTGTTTGGGCCAGCGGACAAGCTGCATGCCGCCAGCATCTGCCAACATGTGCTCCAGCTGGACATCATCAAAACCGTTGCCATGGGTCTGGGTGACAACTTCGTTCCACAAAACACCCGATTTCATCACGTTCCGTTTTTCCATGGACGTGACTTTGTTGTTGCGGGTGCGGGCAAGTTCGAACGCAACTTTCGAAATACGCTCAATCTCGTATGTGTCGTAAACCTGCGTGTCTATACCGCGCTTTTGGCCATTGCCGAGGTCGGTGATTTCCTTTGGTTCTCCAAAGTAGACACCGCCGGTCAGTTCACGAACGATCAGGATGTCCAGACCTTCGATGATGTCCTTCTTCAGGGACGATGCATCAGCGAGTGCCGGGTAGCAGATCGCAGGGCGCAGGTTGGCGAACAGTTCCATGTCCTTGCGCAAGCGCAGAAGGCCGGCTTCCGGGCGGACTTCATAAGGAACGTCGTCCCACTTCGGTCCTCCAACAGCACCGAAAATGACGGCGTCTGCGGCCATTGCCTTTGCCATGTCTTCTTCGGAAATCGACTGCCCATGCGCATCGTAGGCAGATCCGCCGACGAGGCCTTCGTCCGTTTCAAAGATCATTCCGCCATTGTCATTGAACCAGGCGACGACCTTTTTAACTTCAGGCATGATTTCAGGGCCAATGCCGTCACCCGGCAAGAGAAGCAATTTTTGAGAAGCCATCGGCGTACCATCCTGCGATTTATTAAAACAGATGGCGGTGGGGTAGCCTGCCAAGCACGATCTGGCAAGGCACAGCCTGTTGCGAAGAACTCAAGAAAGGTGGCGAGAAAGGTCAAGGACGGGGTATAAATGTCGTATTTTCAGCTTCGGTGATACCTATAGGAATACCAGTTGTCTTGCGTTTATTCCTTTTCGAAGACGGTAGGTCCGGCCAATTCGGCAACGAGTTGGCCGAGGGTCGCAATTGCCATTCCGTCGTGATTGGATTTCGCATCGCTTTTCAATCCAGCGATCTGCCGGCCGAGGATGTCCTTTCGGTCGACTCCCAGACCGACCGGGATGTGCATGATCGCAGCTGAACATCTCAGTAAGGGAAACTTTCGGCTCACACCATGACGATCTCGAGCCTCCATGAACCCTTTCAGGCGATCTTCAGGGTCATAAAGGCTTTCCGCCTGATGACTGAATTCCTTCTGCAGACTGGAGACGAGTGCCTTGATGTCTTCCGACGTTTTATTGCGGGCACCGATAAAAAAGTCATCACCGCCGACATGGCCGGCAAAGACATCTTCGCTGGCGGAATGGCGTTTGAGTATTTCTGAAAACAGAAGCAAGGCCCTGTCTCCTGCAGCAAATCCATAGGTGTCGTTAAACGGTTTGAAATTGTCAAAATCGAGGTAGCAAAAACTTCGTGTGTATTCTGGATTATGCGCATGTTGCTGTACGTATTGGAGGATTGCTGCATTGCCCGGAAGTTTGGTCAGGGGGTTTTGGTTTTCTGCCGCGCGCATACGGACTTCGTTTGAGATTTTGAGCAGTGACGTGGTGGTCAAAAACCCGTGGTACTTTCCATTCTTGGTGATGATGATACCGCCTGTTTCATCATTTTCGTCCGCGATCATGGCAACAAGCTGGTCCAAAGACGTGTTGATGCCCGCAACCGCGCAGCGATGCGTGAAGGAACACAAACTGTTGCTCATGGCTGGATTGCGCAGCAAATCCTGTCCAAAGGGCATGTAAACGAAGGTTTTGATATCCTTTTCTCGGATAAGGCCATGCGGTTCTCCAGACGCATTGACAACAGGGATAAACGGATTGGCTCGTCCGGCCCGCAACAATGTTAAAACGTCCTCCATTTTTGCATCATTGCGAAGCGGTACAAGAGGTTTGATCTCCCGATTGATCAGGTCGATATCCTCTTTAGGGGCGGTCAGTGACTTGTTTGGAATGGTGGTCACAACAGGATACCGGCTTTGCGCTTCTTCGGTGTTCTGAAACGGCCTCGATATCAGATATCCCTGAATGAGATCACAGCCGACATCGCGGCAAATTGAAAGCTCTTGTGGTGTCTCAACCCCTTCGGCAACAACGCGCATACCGAGGACGTGAGCAACATCAACTACGGCTTTGACAAGCAATTTTTTCCGCGGATCGCTGTTGATTGACTGAATGAAAAAGCGATCAACCTTCAGGATATCCGGTTCCAGATCATAAAGCGTTTTCAGTTGAGAATAGCCGCTGCCGTAATCGTCAACAGCAAAGCCAAATCCGAGATCCCGTCCCAGTCGTGTGAATTCGGTTTGGCGAGAATTACCGGTTACCTTGTGAGATTCCGATATCTCCAGGGTAATCTGCGAAGGGGAGAGATCTACTTGATCCAGAAACAGCCTAGTTTCTTCCAGGAGATATCCGTCGACCTCAAGCAATCGAGCATCGACATTCAGGAAAAGCTTGGCCTTGGCGTGGTTTTCCAGTTCGGCAAATTTTTGAATTGCCTTGTTTCGCAACAAGAGTTCGAGTTCGGGTAGAACTCCCGCTTCAGCGGCAAAATCAAATACATCAAATGGGGTCTGAAATCCCATCTGGCCGACATTCCGCAACAGGGCTTCATATCCGTAGGCGTCGCCTGAATGGGCATCGACGATGGGCTGCAACGCATAATCGAGTAAAGTCTGTGCGCTTTCCAGAAACGTGTGAGCGCCAGGATATTCGCTTAGTCTGGTCGCAAGAGTCGTTTGCCCAAGCATGTTTTCAGCGCCTTGATTGATGTGGTTGCATTGCGTGCAAGGTATCAAAATTGGCGTGTCGATATATGGATGGTAGGTGGCTAAATAATTGAGTTAGTTACCAAAATATTATGATCTATGAAATGCGCCGGTGCCCCTGCGTAAGATTTTGTTGGCAACGTTAGCCAGTCTGTTCAGGTCGCCTGTGTTTTGATGTTTTTTGGATTCTGGATCGGGAAAGCCGTCATTGTAGTAAAGGCTAAAACTGGATCAATGGATGACCGCACGGATGCGTTCTCGCGGCTTGCCGACAGCGATGATCCTGTCAGATAACGCCAGATGCTTTCAAAAGCAGATTGATCGCCAAAAGCGTCATGACCCACTTGAACCCGGCCTTGAACGTCGCTTCGTTCATTTTGCCAAGCAACCTGCTTCCGGCCAAGGTTCCCAAAAATCCACTCGCTATCATCAGGATGATGAGACCTGCCCAAGGGGCAAACGCAAATCCCAGAGCGCCAAAAGCGATGATCTTGAAAACATGCATGATCATTGCGGTGATCGCCTGGTTGGCCACAAACTTATGACGGGTCAGGTTGAGCGTGGACAGGACGGCACCTCCGATCGGTCCTGCAGCGCCAAAGAACATTGACAGGAACGTTGATGCAAACCCGGCTACAGCCATAACCGGTATACGAGCCTTCCCAAGACGAGGACGTTTGCCCCAGACGACCCAGAGAACAAACAGGCCAATGCCTGCGCGAAGAATTTCGCTGGGCAGCTGAATTGCGATGGCTCCTCCGAGGGAGGCACCCAAAACCGCTCCAACTGCAAACCAGAGCGCTATCATCCAATCAACATGTTTCAGCTGAACGAGTGCACGCCCGGCATTTGAACCCAGTTGGATCACGCCATGAACCGGAACCAGAGCAGTAGGTGGCATAATCACGGCCATTATTGCAATCAGGGCGATGCCTCCGCCGAGGCCGACCGCTGCGGTTATGGCGGAGGTGAAAAAGCTGACAGTGATGAGGAGCAGAGAGGCTCCGGATGAGATACCGCCCGGAAACAGGCCTGCCATCAGGTCCATCGTGTCAGGTCCAGCGGGATTTGGCGTAGCTCAATGCCTCGCGCACATCGAGATGCCGAGTCGAGTTGCCGCTGCGAACATAAAAAACCGAGGACTTCCCCTCATCCAGATATACAGCTTGTGGCGCCGGACGGATGATGATCATGGCGACATCCCTGCCGGTTACTTCCGCAAAAACCGTATGAATATAGGGGCACAGATCTCCGCCGAGATATTTGGATACGATGTCATTCACGGTGCGCTCATAGGAATCAAAGTCCGGGCTGCGCAGTGTGGAGAGGTCTTTATCAAGACCCAGAGCCGCTCCGGCATCGTTGACGCCAACGAGTAGATAGCCACCATCGGCGTTGAAAAAACCGGCGATTGTCTTTGCAATGACCTTCTCAAGACCCCGGTTGACCCGGTCTTCATTCATGTCCCAACGAAGGGATGATTTGAATTCGACTCGCTCGGTTTCGCCCTGTTTCATCAAATCCGGGATGAGAGCCGTCTGTTCTTCTCTCAAGGACCGGTAGGCTTTGCTGGTCAGGAGATAATTCCGGGTGAACATGCCAAATGCGAAACCGACGACCGCTCCCAGCAGCGAATAGGCTATCGCGACATCAATATGTTTCGGCAGGATAATCAGCCAGAGTCTTGCTCTCAAGAATTCGAGAAGTGTCGGAGCCGTCTCGGAAAATCGTGCCAATTCCCACCAGATCACCATCAGGTTCAGTGGATGGATGACAAGAATGCCGACTATGGCGCCCATGAGCACATAGGTCGCTAGAAACGGCAAGCGGAAGGGTGAGAAGAAAACCATGGAAGCCTAGAAATGAGAACGCCGGTGGGTGACCGGCGTTCTCTTAGCATATTTTTTATCAGGCTGCGCGCGGCAGCGCTGTTTCAACCAATTTTACCCAATAGGAGCAACCAACCGGGATGAGTTCATCATTGAAGTCATAAGCCGGATGGTGAAGGCCCGCGCTGTTGCCGTTGCCAGCAAATATGAAAGCGCCCGGCTTTTCCTCAAGCATGTAGGAAAAGTCTTCACCGCCCATCATGGGCTGAATGTTCAGATCTACCTTGCCGGGTCCAGAAATGCCCTCGGCAATCCCAGCTGCGAAATCAGTCTGGTCATCATGGTTTGCGGTAACCGGATAACCGCGGTTGAAGGTCAGTTCTGCAGTGGCACCGAACGCAGCCGCGATAGTCGGGACGATGGCTTCCATGCGTTCTTCTGCAAGGTCCCGCATTTCCTTACTGAGCGTGCGAACGGTGCCTTGAAGAAAAACTTCCTGCGGAATGACGTTGAAGGCATTGCCTCCCTGGAAAACGGTAACTGAAACGACGACTGAGTCGAGCGGATCAGCGTTGCGGCTGGCGATGCTCTGAAGCGCATTGACCATGTTGGAGCCAACGACGATCGGATCGATGGTCTCATGCGGTTTGGCCGCGTGGCCGCCCCGGCCAGTGATGTTGATCTTGAATTCGTCGGTCGCGGCCATGATCGGCCCTTTGCGGATGGCAAATTCACCGACTGGCAAGCCCGGAAAATTGTGCATGCCATAGACTTCTTCGATTGGCCAACGAGTCATCAGGCCATCATCGATCATGGCCTTGGCACCAGCGCCACCTTCTTCTGCAGGTTGGAAAATTACCACGACCGTACCGTCGAAGTTACGGGTTTCCGACAGGTACTTGGCAGCGCCGAGCAACATGGCTGTGTGTCCGTCGTGACCACAGGCATGCATTTTACCCGGAACCTTGGAGGCATACTCCTTGCCAGTGATTTCTTCGATGGGCAGGGCATCCATGTCTGCGCGAAGGCCGATGGTTTTACCTGAACCGCCATTCTTGCCCTTGATGACACCGACCACACCGGTTTTTCCGATGCCGGTCGTGATCTCATCGACGCCGAAGCTCTCAAGCAGTTCGGCAACTTTTCCAGCCGTGCGGACAGTCTCGTACAGAATTTCCGGATTCTCGTGAAAGTCGCGGCGCCAGGCTGTGATTTCATCGGCCAGATCAGCGAGGCGATTAACGATGGGCATGAAGAACTCCTTGGTGCACCACGAAACGAGGGTTGCTTGTTAATTGAAGCGGTAAATTATCCCAGATGACAAAAAGGGGAAGTGGCAATAACAAGAATTCCTGAAAATTCGACCAGATCGCAAGCTTTTATCCCGAAAATCCGCCAATGCGGGATCAATTTTTCACCATGCGAAAAACACGCGTTCGCTTGATCTCGTTGTCCTCCAGAGCACCGACAACAGGCACCTGGTACGTTGCCAGTTCTTGCAATCGTTCACTTGGGAGATAACTTCGCCCCGGGTCGCCAACATAGACTTCGATATTGTTTTTCAAAAGGCCATCAACAAGTGTCAGGACCTTTCGGGCCATTGTCTGATCATAGAAAACATCTCCGCAAAACACTATGTCTGCACTTGGGGCAGGCGTTTGGGTGATATCGGCGCATTCTGTGGTGATTGTGACATCGTTGATTTTGGAATTCAGCTGTGTTGCTGTCACCGCAAACGGATCAATATCGACTGCATGGCAAGACTGCGCGCCTGCTTTCATCGCGGCGATACCGACAAGACCAGAACCGCAGGCAAAGTCCAGAACGCGTTTACCCCGGACGAGATCCGGGTGATCCAAAATGTACCGCGCCAGGCCCTGACCACCTGCCCAAGCGAAAGCCCAGAAAGGTGGGTTGAGACCAAGTTCACCGAGGTCTTCCTCGGTTTTTTGCCACAGGTCCATCGCTTCATCTGCAACGTGCAACAGAATTTCTTCTGCGTGCGGAACCGGTTTGACACGGGTTTCCGCACGGATGAAGTCGAAGGGATCTGCGATATGTGGCATGTTTTAAAAACCGGACTAGAGGATTAGACCGGCTTTGACAGGCCGCCCATTTCGCAGACAATTTTCCATTCTTCTTCCGTCACCGGTTGCACGGAAAGGCGCATGGAGGTCACCAGAGACATATTGGCCAAGCGCGGTTCGGCTTTTACGTCTGCCAGAGTGACAGGTTTGGGAACATCGCAGACGGCCTTGAAATCAACGCACTCCCAGCGTGGGTCGTCGATCGTGGTGTCCGGATGAATATCGCTGCACACCTCAACAACGCCGACAACTTCCTTGCCAATGTTGGAATGATAGAAGAACGCCTTGTCGCCGATTTCCATTGCGCGCATGTTGTTGCGTGCCTGGTAATTGCGGATGCCGTCCCATTGTTCGCCGACATCGCCCTTGGCTTTTTGCTGCTCCCAGGACCACTTGTCCGGCTCGGATTTGATCAACCAGTATTGCACGTTGGTCACGCCTCCGGATTTTTGAAGACCCATTTCCATGGGCGAATTTCGACACTCTCGAACAATCCGGCAATTGCGAACGGATCTTTTTGCGAAATCGCGACCGCTTCTTCCCGGTTGGCAGCTTCAATCACCACCAGCGATCCAGCCATGTTGCCATCATCATCCAGGGTTGGACCGGCCGCTTTCAAACGGTCGCCTAGACCATTGAGAAATTCGATGTGGGCTGGACGGTTGTCGAGACGAGTTTGAAGCGCACCGGCTTTGTCGGTGCAGAACAAGGCAAAGAGCATGTGAGAAAGTCCTAGGTTGTCAGAATTTGACTGAACCTAGGGCCGCGATCAGCGAAACTCAATGGGAAAGACGTTACCTCACGGATTCCGTCTCGGATTTGAGTGGACGGGCCATCAGGGTGTTCAGGGCATCATCTATGCTCTGCCCCTCGTCAATCATGCGCGCCACCGTATCGCAGATAGGCACTTCGACTTCGTATTTCTCTGCGAGTTTGACCGCGACGCGGGCAGAATAGGCGCCCTCGGCCAGTTTTCCGCCAGCGGCAATCAGTTCGGATGCTTTGAAGCCTTCCCCGAGGCGTAAGCCGAACGAAAAATTTCGGGACTGGCTGGAGGAACAGGTCAGCACCAGATCGCCAAGACCAGACAGGCCGGTTAGCGTTTCGCTTTGCGCGCCCATTGCGGCCCCGAGGCGGCTGAGTTCGGCAAAACCGCGTGCTGTCAGGGCGGCCTGTGCGCTGGCTCCAAGTTTACGGCCCACAACTGCGCCGCAAGCAATGGCGAGCACATTTTTCAGTGCACCGCCGATTTGTGCTCCGAGAATATCGATTGAGGCATAGGGCCGGAAGCATGGCGATTGCAGGGCCTCACACAAGCTAAGCGCTGTCTTGGCCGAGTTAGCTGCAATGGTGACCGCGGTCGGAAGCCCTCTGGCCACGTCGTCTGCAAAGCTCGGTCCGGACAAGACGGCGGGTTCGATTCCCGGCAGTTCTTCGTTCAGAACCTTTGACAGCAGTTTGCTAGAGGATTGTTCGATCCCCTTGGCGCAAAGCACAACCGGACCCCGCACCTTGCCGGTTTTTTTAAGATCGGCAAGCATGCTGCGGGTAGTCTGAGCCGGAGTGACCAACAGAATCGCATCGGCGTCAGCGACATCATCCAGAGACGTTGTCGCGTTGAGGTCTTCATCAAAAGTGATGCCAGGCAGATAGCGCTGGTTCTGATTCTGGCAGCGAATGTCGGACACCGTGCCCGGATCCCGTGCCCAAAGGCGGACGTCCCGACCGGCTCGTGCTGCCGTCAGCGCCAGAGATGTGCCCCACGCGCCGCCGCCAATGACACCGATGGTTTCAATGGAGCCCATTGATCTGCCTTTCCATGCGTGGCCATAGTGTCTCAAGTTGCGCTCCAAAACCTTCGAAAAACTCTGTCTCGGTTGGAGCATCTGGTGCGAACACTTCAACCCAGAACAGACGGAACCGAATAGGTTGGCCGTCAGTGCTTGGTGTCATTTCGAAGTGTTCCCATTCCTTGGCCGGTTTTTTCTTGATTGAGCTATGAAAATGCCGCCGTCGATGCATGCCATTGAGACATCCGGGCACATTTTCGAAGATGTGATCCTGATCTGCGAACGATTCGATTGCGATATCCAACGAAAGTCCTGTTTCCTCGGTAAATTCACGGAGAGCGCCCTGAAGATAGCTTTCGCGGGGATCAAGCGTTCCGCCGGGAACCTGCAGTCCCACTTCCGGAAAGTCCGGTTCGGAGAAAACCAGAAGTGCCGGTCCACATGTCAGGTAAACATAGGATTTGTGGTAGATCTGCAACGGCAGCCTTTCCAAGGTGTGTTGTGGTTACGCTGTAGTTTTTATAGTTCCGGTGAACCTGCTGCGTAAAGCGTCCAAAGGTTCAGCAAAGGCGGCGAAAAAGCTTTCGGGGTCGGCTGTTTCGCTCCCAAAGAGGTCTACCCAGAAGAACTTGCAGCGAATCGGACACCCTCCACCGCTTGGAAACATCTCGTAATGCTCCCAGGTGTCTTTTGGCTTTGTGGGAATTCTGACGTGGTAGTGCCGCCGCAAATGTCTGCCTTTCAAGGGACGGTTCGCCGGTGGTTTGAACTGTCCAACAGGTGGAATATTGGCAAATGGCAAGTTCTGGCTAGAGAACTGCTCAAATGCGGCATCGACCGAGAGCCCAGTCTCTTCTTCAAATTCACGGGCGGCTGCCTGCAAATAGCTTTCACCCGGATCGACAGTTCCGCCTGGCATTTGCATACCAAGATGAGGTGTATCCGGTTCGTTGAAAACCAGAAGATCCGTGCCGCAAGTCATGTAAACGTAGGCTTTGTGATAAATCTGCAAGGCGGGTTCCAACAACTAAAATTCGGCAACCTGGTCTACGTAACAGCATAAGTGTGGCCGGAACAGACGCTACTCTCGGAGAGCTAGACTTTTGCGCCTTTCTTTCCGGCTCCCAGGACGCCCGCATTCGCAGAATCCAGAGGCCAGCGAGGTCGTGGTGGAAGACTCATGTCGTCGATTGGCCCAAGTTGCAGCCGTTCTATACCAACCCAGGCAATCATTGCGGCGTTGTCCGTGCAAAGGGCCATTGGCGGGGCAACAAATCTTGCCTCCGCCTTGTCAGCTGCATCCTTGAGGCTGGAGCGGATTTCCTGATTGGCCGCGACGCCGCCAGCAACGACAATCACCGGTTCTTTGTCTGGAAAGCGTTCTTTGAACAAATCAAGCGCAGTTTTGGTTCGCGCAGCCAGCACATCCGAGACCGATCGCTGAAACGCAGCACAGAGATCAGCAACGGTCTGGTCGTCGACCGGTTCCAGTTTTTTCGCTTGCGTTCTGAGCGCTGTCTTCAGTCCTGCGAAGGACATGTCCAGTCCGGGTCGATCCAGCAGCGGTCGTGGCAGTTTGAACCGTGTGACATCGCCTTTCCGAGCCATGATTTCGACTTGAGGTCCTCCGGGATAAGGCAAGCCAAGCAGTTTAGCGGTCTTGTCGAAAGCTTCTCCAATGGCATCGTCGATCGTGGTGCCGAGGCGCTCATAGTCGCCAACACCGCGCACCAGCAAAAACTGACTGTGACCACCGGACACCAGCAGCAGAATGAACGGAAATTCCAGATCATCAGTCAGGCGTGCCGTGAGTGCATGGCCTTCTAGATGGTTGACACCGATGATCGGTTTGCCTGCGGCCATAGCGATGGCCTTGGCAGTCATGAAACCGACAATGACACCGCCAATCAATCCAGGTCCGGCTGTCGCGGCAACAGCGTCGATATCATCCCAGGTGCAATTGGCCTCAAGCATTGCCTCAGCGACGATCAGGTCAAGTATATCGATATGAGCCCTTGCCGCGATTTCCGGCACAACCCCGCCAAATTCGGTGTGTTCATCGATCTGGGATCGGATAGTGTTGGACAGAACGGCCTTGTCCGTTGGTCCGCGCACAACCGAGGCTGCCGTTTCATCGCAACTCGTCTCTATACCGAGGACGGTGAGGCGGTCTGTATTGTGCGTGGATTTGACAGAGGTCATTGGTCTTGCAGCGGTGATCTGTGTTAGGTCATGGCAACGAAAAAGACGAACTGCCCGGCGGAACAGTCCGGGCGTAGCATTTGGACGGTAAACCTTGCAATCAAATCCTTTGCGCATTGGCACCAGAGGCAGCGAACTTGCCCTCGCACAAGCTCGCGAAACCCGGGCCCGGTTGATGGCAGCTCACAATCTGCCTGAAGATGCATTCGAAATCGTGGTGATCAAGACATCCGGCGACAAGATCCAGGATCGTCCCTTGTCGGAAGTAGGCGGCAAGGGCCTGTTCACCAAGGAAATCGAAGATGCAATGCTGGATGGCAGCATTGATCTGGCCGTGCATTCTTCCAAGGACATGCCGACGGTCTTGCCGGACGGTTTGGAGCTGACGGCGTTTCTGCCGCGCGAAGATGTGCGTGATGCGTTCTTGTCTCCGAAAGCCAAGACCTTGACCGATCTGCCGCAGGGCGCCGTTGTCGGCTCCAGTTCGTTGCGTCGTCAGGCGATGATCAAGCGGCTGCGATCAGATATTGAAGTTGTCATGTATCGTGGAAACCTTCAGACACGATTGCGCAAACTGTCTGAAGGACAGGTGGATGCAACGTTGCTTGCCTACGCCGGACTGAAACGTCTTGGACTTGATGGCGAAGTCACCAGTCTTCTGGAAACAGACAGTTTTGTCCCAGCTGTTGGCCAAGGTGCAATCTGTATTGAAAGCCGGGCGGGTGATACCGCGACGCTGGAAAAGCTCTCGGCTATCCATGATCGCGATACACAGGTTCGGCTGGAATCAGAACGGGCCTTTCTTGCAGTGCTGGATGGTTCCTGCAGAACACCGATTGGTGGTCTTGCAACGCTTGATGGCGACACATTGCATTTCAAGGGAATTGTGCTGCGCCCGGATGGGTCTGAAGCCCACGAACTCGAGCAATCCGGGTCTGCGTCTGACGGGGTTGCACTGGGACAGGCCGTCGGCGAAGCCTTGAAAAGCAAGATGGGTCCCGGTTTTCTGTCGGACCACTGATCCAGATGCGTTTTCTCGTCACCCGGCCACAACCTGACTGCAAACGAACAGCAGACAGGTTGCGCGACCTCGGTCATATGGCTGACGAGGCACCTCTGCTGATTTTTGAAGCGACTCCTCCAGACTATCTGGATTTGGGTGATGTAGCTGCGCTCGCCTTTACCAGCCGCCGTGCTGTAAATGTGATGGCAGTTCAGCCGCAGTTCTTGGATCTATGTTCGTTGCCTGTTTTCACAGTCGGTGAAGCAACAGCGCATGCCTGTCGTGAGGCCGGGTTTTCCCGAGTTCTGTCTGCGGATGGAGATGTTGCGGCGTTGGCAAGTCTGATTGTTGATCATCACAAGGAGTTTGAAGCCAGGACTATTCTCTATCCTGCGGCGAAACAGCGCGCCGGTGATCTGGAAGGGCTTTTGGCCCGAGAAGAACTTTTTTGTCGAACGTTGCAAGTCTATGAAATGACGGAAACACAAGCGATATCTGCAGATATCGCGCAAGCGATTGCGGCTGGTGAGTATGATCGGGTGCTTATTTATTCGAAACGCACAGCTGAAACTCTTGTTGCCCTTCTAAAGAAGTCCAACCTTCACCATATTTTCTCCAGCATGCCGGTTTATGCAATTTCCGGGCAGGCGGCGGAGCCTTTCAAGGGCTTTGAACGGATATACATTTCCGATGTACCTCAAGAAGGTGCACTCTTGGATCTGGCATTAGCGGATTGTTAACCAGAACCGGTGGAGTCGTATACTGCAGCGCGAAAATGTCTTTGACGCAGCGGTACCTCTCTTGAGAGAGGCGTGTATAGTATAAGTCTTGGAACCGTTGAGGTTCAGGAGGGAAGCAGATGGCAACCGATAACAAGTCCTCGGGCGGATCATCATCAACTGGCAGCCGCGGCCCTAGTGCATCGGACAAGCCAGGATCGTCTTCTTCCAGCTCTACAAGTTCGAAACGGCCAGTGACAATCGATCTGAAAGCGGAGAAATCGACTGACAAGCCCGGATCCTCTGCGACTGGCTCTTCATCTGCGTCATCGACATCGAGGCCGGGAAGCAGCACTTCTACGGCGTCTTCTGCGAGCAGTTCAAAGCCGGGCGACACCGGGCCATCTTCAGGGTCTTCTCCGCGGTCCACCAGCTATTCAACGACGTCACCAGGTGCATCGTCGACGTCTACACGGCCTTCGACAACGGACACCAAGAGTACAACGGGCACCGGGAGCGGATCGTCAACAACCGGTGCTGCAAGCTCGGCATCAAGCAAAACCTCTTCTTCCGGTTCATCTAGTTCAAAAACATTCTCGAATCCGCCTGCAGCTGAAGACAGTGGGGGTGTTGGGGCGTTTGGCGTTTTGATCGCAGCTGTGATCGGCGGCATTCTGGTTCTGGGTGGCGGCTTCGGCCTGCACCAGGCCGGACTTGTCAAACTGACACCTGAGACCGACCGGCAAATGAGCCGGTCGCTGTCTGCGGCAGAAAAGAAGATTTCCGATCTTGAGAAGAAGCTGGGCGAAGTTAGTTCATCTGTTTCCAAGCAAGATGCCAGTTCTGCTGTTTCGGCGCTTGAAACCAAAGTGTCTGGTCTTGAAGACAAACTCGAAACAGCAGTCTCTTCTGCACCTGCAGACGTGACACCTGCGCTCGACGCTTTGAAAAAAGATGTTGCGGCCCTCAAGACTGATGTTGCAGCCGTTGGCGGAGAAGGTTCCGGAGGCGGTGCTCCGGTTGATCTTACACCGTTGGAAAGCCGACTGGCCGCTTTGGAAGACGGAGCAAAATCTGAGAGCACTGTGGACCTGACACCACTGGAAACACGCTTGTCCAAGCTGGAAAACGAAACTAGTTCGTCGTCGTCGGAAGCAGACAAATTGTCTGGCTCTCTGACTGGCGTTGAAACCCAGGTTACCGAGTTGAAGTCTGCCATAGCAGATGTAACGTCACGGCTGCAGAATACCGAAGCAACGGCAAAGTCAGCTCAAACAGCCGTATCGACATCAGATGTTTCCCTAAAAACACTGGCTGACAGTCAGGCGCGCGCAACGGAAACGCTGACGAGCTTGTCCGCCGATATCAAATCAGTCGGCACTTCGAATTCAACCGCTCTGGAAACACTGCGCTCCGAACTGGATGCAATTTCCAAACGGCTTGCCCAAGTGGAATCGACGATGGGTGATGCGACAGCGCGAGAAGTCGCCGCGCGTGCCCTGTCAGTGTCAGCTTTGAAGTCTGCGGTAGATTCCGGTCGTCCCTATGAAACCGAACTGGCTGCAGTCAAAGCCGGCCTGCCAGCCGATCTTGATTTGAGTGCGCTCCAGGCGAACGCGACCACTGGCGTTGCGCCGGTGTCGGTTCTGATTGCCCAATTCCCGCCAATAGCCCGCGAAATCCATCTGACCTTTGCCGAGCCAAACCGTTCGGAAGATGTTCTGGAGAACCTGCTGGCAAGTGCCCGGTCAATCGTATCTGTTCGCGGTCCCGGGAATGCTGACGGCACCGGACCTGATGCCGTCCTGCGCCGGATGGAGAATGCCGTTTCCAGTGGTGACCTAAAGGCAGCTCTGGCGACCTACAAGGACCTGCCGGACAATGCGCAAGCCGTTGCGAAGGACTGGGTTACTAGTGCAGCAGCGCGTGTTGAAGTTGATGCGCTCACTGACAAAGCCTCGCAAGAAGTGCTCAATGCACTGGCGTCCAAAGACAGTTAATCGGACAATGACCAATCAAATGTTCGACAGTGATATTTTTCTGCCGGTCCTGACCGGCCCGCTCCGGGAGCAAACGCCATGATCCGCGTCCTCATCTTTTTTGTTGTGATGTTTGCCCTTGCCCTGGGCTTTGCCTGGATGGCGGATCTGCCGGGGACTATCGCTGTTAGCTGGAATGGTTATGTCTGGGAACAGCCGCCGGTGGTCGTTGCCCTTGTCGGCGGTGTTGCGTTGGCAGCATTCCTGTTTGTTGTCTGGATCATCAGGGTCATCTTGAAGTCACCGGCAATCGCCAGCCGTTTCTTTCAGCGTCGCCGCAAGGATAAGGGTTATGCGGCCTTGTCCAATGGCCTGATTGCGCTTGGAACAGGGAATTCAAAACTGGCGCGCCGTCATGGTGTTGAAGCCGACAAATTGCTGGCCGATGAACCGGCTGCAAAACTGCTTCTGGCGCAAACAGCGCAATTGGCCGGCAAAGACGATGAAGCCCGGCAACGGTTTGAAGCAATGCTGGAAGATCCCTCCACCAAGGCGCTGGGCCTGCACGGACTGTTTGTGGAAGCTGAACGTCACAAGGAACCAGTCGCGGCGCGTCACTATGCCGAGGAAGCTGCCAAAACATCTCCGGGACTGGAATGGGCGGGCAAGGCTGTCCTTGGCTATCAGGCAGTTGCTCATCATTGGGATGAAGCGCTTCGGACCCTGGAACGCAATTACGCAGCCAAACTTCTGGACAAGAAAGCCTATCGTCGCCAGCGGGCTGTAATCCTGACAGCCCTTGCGCAGAAGCTTGAAGCTGGTGAGCCGGATCGGGCATTCTCTCTGGCGAAGGAAGCTCACGGTCTTGCACTGGATCTGGTTCCGGCGGCCGTCACCACATCGCGTCTGGCAACCCGTCGCGGGGATATCCGCAAGGCGTCCAAAGTGCTTGAGGCGACCTGGCGTTTGTCTCCACATCCGGAGTTGGCTGAAGCCTATGCGCATGTGCGTCCGGGAGACTCAGCGGTTGATCGTCTCAAGCGTGTAAAATCCTTGTCAGCTCAGCGCGCCAACACACCGGAAGGCGCGATGGCAATTGCGCGAGCCGCGCTGGAAGGCCGGAACTTCGATGAAGCACGCGCCCAGTTGAAGAAAGTTCTTCAACCTGAACCATCCCGGGCTGCGTTCATGTTGATGGCGGAAGTCGAAGAAGCTGAAACCGGAGACAAGGGCCTGGTGCGCGATTGGCTGGCGAGAGCTGTCAAAGCGCCACTCGACAAGGCCTGGGTTTCTGATGGCGTGGTTTCTGCCGACTGGCAGGCGGTGTCACCGGTCACCGGAAAACTCGATGCCTTCCAGTGGATGATGCCAGGTGGTTTGCTGGAAGATGAAGGGGAACTGCTCGAAGACAGTTTGTTCGACGCTCCTGTCCTGCCAGCTCCAGACGCGCCCACCGCGGCAGCGGCGGCAGCTTCAGTTGTTGAAGATGTCGTTAGTGTTGATGATACCGAGACTGTTGAGCTTGAAGCAGAAGCCGTAACCAAAGAGGCAGATCCGGTAGCGGTCGAAGAAACACCAGCTGCAACGGCGACAGCCGTTTCTCCTGAGGCGGATAAATCCGCCAAGGATGGTTATGAAGGCACAACGGACGACGTCAAATTTGCGCCGGCAATGAGCGATCTGCCGGATGCGCCAGAGACCAGTACGGAGACTGTTGTGGCCAAGGCTTCGGAAGTTGCCGGGGAAGGGGCGTCTACCGGCAATCCGCAGGAAGATCCTTTGAGCGGAGATGCGACCTCGTCAAAGGCGGCATCAACGGAAAAAGAAGACCAAAAGCCGGAGAAAATCGAAGATGAAAAGGCTGCCGAGAAGGGCGATCTCAACCGGCCGATAGAGTTTGCCTTGTCGCGAATGCCCGATGACCCCGGGCCTGACGATGAAAATGGCGAAGATAAATCCAAAACGCCAAGGCCACGCTTTTTTAATTAGCGAGCTTGGGGCATTGTCAGAATCTCGCATTCTGGCCATTTCGGAGCATAAAGCGGGTGCAATATCGTCCTTCTGGGCATGCAAAACTCTTGCATCCAGCCTAGGGCTCCGGTAATTAGCTGCACATCCGATATCAAGTCGGGTTTGCGGGATATTGTCTTGCACATTGCTTCGGATTTTGGAGCGAAGATGCCGCTTTAGCTCAGGTGGTAGAGCACATCATTCGTAATGATGGGGTCACAGGTTCGAGTCCTGTAAGCGGCACCATTTTTTTACATCAAGTTTCTTTAGCAAACCCAAGCACGGTTGTTTTCCAACAAGTCAGTTTTGTTGAATTGTTCCGAGCTCCTCATAGACGACAAATCCGGGATCGTTAAACCCCGGATTATATTTCTACTCGTTAGTGCATCGACCTATTTGTTGTCTTTCGGCGAAAGAAGTTCTGCAAAGAAGTCGACCTGCTCTGACACCATTGTTTCGCCACGGCCACTGGTGACTGACAGGCCAAGGGCCTGTTTGGCAGCGTTGCCCATGATGGTTTCCGTGCCGAGGCTTTCTGCCATTGCAGCGTAGTAGCCAACGTCCTTGCGGGCGTTGCGGACCGTGAAGGCAAGTGAATCTGCTTTGCCATCGACGGCGTAGGCCTTGACGAAATCCATCATCATGGAGTGCAGGGGCCCGGCCGCCATGACGCTATGCAGTTGTGTGCGATCAACACCGGCCAGATCAGCCATGGCGAAGGCTTCTGACATGGCATTGGCAAGTGTCATGCCGAAGAAGTTGTTGATCAGCTTGATGGTGTGACCATTGCCGAGGGCACCAAGATGGAAAACGTTCTCACCCAGATCCTTTAGCACGGGCTCAGCCTTGTCGTAGGCTACCTTGTCGCCGGCGCACATGATGTTGAGCAAGCCGTCGACAGCATGGGCAGGCGTGCGTCCCAGAGGCGCATCGAGATAGCTTCCGCCAGCTTCTGAAACCGCTGCGCCGATTTTCTTGGTGGAGGCTGGCAGCGACGTACCGAAATCAATGGCAATTGCACCGGCTTTTAGGCCCGCGATGACACCGTCTTCGCCGAACATGCGGCCTTCAACGGATGCGGATGTGTCCATGCAAAGAAGAACGAAATCACTTGCCGCCGCCAGTTCGCGAGCTGTTTTTGCTTCCTTGGCGCCGCGACCGACTGCGATATCAACCTGGGTGCGGGAGCGGTTTGCCATAACCGTGACTGGATAACCTAGGTCGAGAAGCCTGGAGACCATTGCTGATCCCATAAGGCCGAGGCCGATAAAGCCCACTGATGGTTTGCTCATGAGGATTGTCCTTCCATGCCCAACGTCGTTCGGACGACTTTGGGTTTTTGGTTGTTGTTATTTATTTGTTAAAATTTGTGATATTTTCAAGGGCTAATGTTGCAGAAAGCGTTCGCAACCCGTCGTTTGCATCAATCAATGGTTCTTGGCCATGCTCAATTATATCGAGAAAATGGTTCAACTGATTGTTGAGTGGAATGCCGGGCTCACACGCTATTTTATCAGGTTGCGGAGCCTCAGACCAGTCCGGTGATCCGGTCCACAATGTCAGAGATGGAAAGCTGATCGCGCCTTTGGTGCCCGACACAAAAAGCATGTCCTGACCGGTCGCTCCGATGTTCGGGTTTTCGTTGACGCCCATCTCGAACCCCCAAGGGGCAGGCGTTGTGTCCGAGATGGTCAGGGTTGCCAGGCATCCTCCTTCAAATTGGATGACACAGGCAGCAGTTTCCGTGCGCGCTGTGCTGCGGCGCCCCCGATTGCCGAAACCCTTGATGTCTTCAATTTCCCCAAAGAGGAACCGCAGGAGATCCAGATCATGAACGGCATTGATCATGATGGGGGAACCATCTTCACCGCTGCGCCAATTGCCCTCGAAATATGCGTCCGGTTTTTTGACGCCCCACATCATGCTCAAGGTGACGATATCGCCCAGAACACCAGATTGCAGGATTTCGCGGAGTTTCTGGACACGTGGATGATGACGTCTGTGATGACCAACGAGGACGCTGCGACCACCGTCGAGAGAGGCCTGTGCGATGGCTTCAGCGTCTTCAACGGTGCCTGCAATCGGTTTTTCAATCAGGACATGCCAACCGCGCTTTAAAGCGTAGACAGCCTGTTCCCGATGCAGGTTGGTGGGTGTTGCCAGGATTACGCCATCAACAGCGCAGTCGATATCTTCAAGAGCGTTGAAGACCGGGCAGGCCAACCCTGCGGCCTTTCGGTGATCGGGCTCGACCAGAGCTGCAAGTTCGCAGCGGGAATTCTCCGCGATGGCTTTTGCATGGCGTTCGCCAATCAGGCCAAATCCCGCCAAGGCAAGTTTGATCAAGTCGTCGTCCTAACAGATAGTTCAGGCACAATAGGGCGCATCATTGCCCCACCTGTGTTGTTCAATATGGGGAGCTGTCGACAAATGTGAACGCGTGTCTTCCCACATGGATTTCCAGACACGCCAGTCCTTCAGTTCACTGTCCGGATTTTTGCGCGACCGGGCGACAAATTCCGGGAAGTGGCTCCGGCCTGTTGGTTGGCCGGTGACATTGTAGCGAAGGTCAAAAGACCAACGATAGCCGTCGCTATCATTTGTCAGTGATGAATGCGGTGTCAGCGGGTGAAAAATAACAGCCCCACCGGCTTTCACCGGTGTCGGGGTGGCGTTGCCAGTGGGAATAAAGGCGTCGGCGATCCCGGTTTGTGTCTTTGAACAATGCGGCAGCATGCTTTCGTATGTTCCGGAAGCAACCTGCAAACAGCCGTTTTCGATCGTGGCATCGGTGATAGCCAACCAGACAGTCACAAAGTCCGTGTTGTCGGCTTCTTCCAAAGTGACGCCTTTGTCCTGATGCCAATCTGTTGCAACCACGTGTGCACGAATTTCAGACTCAGATACAGACCGCTGGGGCGGTTTAATGCGCACATGCTGGATCGGGTTGGACGTGATTTCCGGCCCGATCAACTGTTCGACCATGTCGAGGATGTTCTTGTGGGTCGTCATGTCGAAAACGGCGGGGCCAAAGTGCATTGGCGTGTCTGTCTTGATGTCGGCGTGGGGCAGACTGATATCAAATGGCTGATACCAGTCAAAACCACCACGATAAGCGACATCAAGTTTTTCCCAGAAGGACAATCCATCCGGTGCCTTTTGTACCAGGTCGTCGTGGAACCAACCGTCATAGAGCTTGTCCATGACGCCTGAGTATTCGGCCTTCACCTTGTCCAGGGTCTGCTCATCGATAAGATTTTCGATAACCAGATAGCCCTTTGTTCTGAAGTGCTCGAGTTGTTCCGGCGACAGCATCTTCTCCTCCTGGGTTAAAGCAGCAACGTTACGATAGACGGCCAGATGAGCAGCACCGAAAGGGCAATCAACTGAACTCCGATAAAGGGCAGGAAGCCCCTGAAAATATCGGTAAGCGAGATATGCGGCGGTGCTACCGATTTCAGATAGAACGCCGCGGGCCCGAAGGGTGGCGATAAGAAACTGACTTGCATGTTCATACAGAACAGGACACCGAACCAGACTGCGACCTGATGCGGCGCCAATTGGCCAATGAAGCCGATTTCTTCGATAGGGAGAGCCTTCACGATGGGCAGGAAAACCGGGATGATCAGCAACACGATACCGACCCAGTCCATAAATGCGCCCATGAACAGCAGGATCAGCATCATGGTCAGCAGAACCATCATGGCTGGCATTTCCGCGCCGACGATCAAGTCAGCGATGTAACGCGGTCCACCAGCAAGAGTGTAGGAACCGGAAAGTGCAGCTGCACCAATGGTTACCCATATGATTGTACCGGTCGAGCGGAGTGTCCGCATCAAACTGTCCCAGAGCAAGCCAACAGACGCCTCACGCCGTAACAGGGCAATGATGAAGACTGCGAAGGCGCCCATGCCGGCCGCTTCGGTAATGCCCGTAATGCCGCCATAGATGGATCCAAGGACAACGCCAATCACGGTAAACGGTGGGACAAGGCCCTTGCCGTGTTCCCAACCCAGCTTGGAGACTTCGCGGCCAAAGAGAAACAGCACAGAAGCAACACCGATGATCACGGCAGCTGCCAGATATGGCAGGTGATAAATCATACCCAGGGTAATGGGCTCCACCTTGTCGGCTTCGATAACCACGTTCTGTCCGGTCACCGTGAAGAACAATGCACGCAACAGCAAGAGAGCTGACGTTCCGGCGAGCAGGATCGAAAGGAAGCCACCGAACATTTTCCACTTCTCGCGGCCGGTCGGATCACCCGGTTTTGGCTCAGGAAGTGGTGCATCTTCAGGATGCAGGTGCGTGCGCACGATGATGTAAATGATGATGAAACTGGCCAGCATGAAGCCTGGCAGGAATGCGCCTGTGAACAGGGCCTTAATCGATGTTTCCGTGATCAAGCCGTAGATGATCAAGACGATGGATGGCGGGATCATCGTACCGAGCGAACCGGATGCGCAGATCGTTCCGATTGCCAGATTTTGATTGTAGCCAAGACGCAGCATTTGCGGCAGGGCGATCAGGCCGAGCAGGACAACTTCACCACCGATAATGCCGGACATGGCCGCCATGATGACCGCCATCAACGAGGTCACAATAGCAATGCCGCCGCGCACACTGGAAAGCCAGAAGTTCAAAGAAGTATACATTTCCTTGGCAATGCCTGAACGCTCTAAGAGAGCCGCCATGAAAATGAACAAGGGGACCGATATGAGTACATATTCAGTCATAAGATCGAAGATCTTCTGGGTCAGAATATAGAGCGGCCCGGTCCCGGGGTTTCGGGTTAGTAGACCTTCACCGAAACTCATCGGATCAAGCAGAAGGCTGGGTTCAAATTTCATAACCAGCACAAGAAGAGCCAGAACTGCAGAAGCAAACCCGAGCGGCATGCCGATACCCAGCAGGAAGATAAGTCCAAATACCAGGACTATCGAAATTGTACCTACATCCATCAGTTTGCCCCCACGCTGCGCTTGATTGCCGCAAGTTCTTCTTCGTCTATGTCGTCTGCCGCAGTATGGACCGTTGGTTCCAAATTCCAGTCGTTGATGAGGTTCAGCACGGCTTGAATGGCAACTAGAACAATAATGATCAATACCATCGGCTGAATGGTCGCCGGGATCGGCGGATCAAAGGCAGTGCCGAACATTTCCCACTTGTAAAATTTAACAATAAAGACCTGTTTGTAACTGCCAAATACCAGGAAAAATGCAAATATGCACAATGCCGCTACCGAGATCACATCAAAGGTTCGCTGCAGCCATCTTGGGACGATATCATAGAGCAGGAAGATCCGAATATGACTGCGCTGTTGCATGGCGTAAAAACCAGCACTCAGGAACACAAACCCGGCAATCCACAGCGTTAGTTCATTGGCCCACAGCGTTGGTGCTTCAACCACATAGCGCAGGAAGACTTCGTAGAGCATTACCAATGTCATGGAGAGGATCATCATCATTGTAACGCGGCCAACAAAGAGCGCGATGCGATCAACCGAGGTCCAATGCGGATATTCCATCGGGGCGCAGCGAAGATTTCGGGCGCCAATGACGAACAGGATCGGCATCAGGATCAGGGCAGCCCAGTCTATTATATCAGCCTGACCGCCGAACGGGCCGAATAAACCTGGCGTGACATCCTTGCTCAGATGAAGCGCTGTCATCTGGTCTACAACACTCGGATTCTCCGGCGGAATAAAGTCCAGAATGTAGGCCGGTGTATGCCAGATCGCCCAGCCGGCGCAGACAAAAAATGCAAAGGGAATGACCCACTCCCAGAAACCACCTGATTCGTCTTCCATCTGGCCCTCCCAAACCTAGTGAACAGAGTATCGTTCTATGAAGCTCCGGTCGGGTTCAACCCCGAGACCTGGAGCATCGGGCGCTGAAACGCGCCCTTTTCTGTTTTTGACCTGTTGCTGAATGTTCAGTGGTTCAATCAGCAGTTCGTCGCGAAACTTGTTGTCTGTCGTGTCGAATTCCAGCATCGGCTCCCAGGGGTGAAGCCCGCCGGGAAGAGGTGGCATCGCTGTCAGCAGGTGCATGTTTGTTGCGACCGCTATTGCTGATCCCCAGACATGATTGATCACCGGTGTGAAATGCGCATGGCACAGGGCAAGAACCCGCAGGTATTCGGATATCCCGCCAAGAGCACATACTTCCGGCTGGGCGATGTCGAGCCCACGGTTTTCAAGCAGAGAGCGCCATCCCCAGCGATTGAATTCTGCTTCTCCGCCGGAAATATTTACATCCAGACCAGCGCGCAATTCACGGTAACCGTCATAGTCTTCAGGAGCAATTGGTTCTTCAAACCAATAAGCTCCGAGTTCGCCAAGCGCCCGGCCTACATAGAAGGCGTCGCTGGTGGTGTAACAATGGTTCGCATCGGCCATAAACGGAAAATCATCACCGATGCCCTTGCGAACGGATTCCGCAAGTTTGACGTCATCTTTAGGGCCGAGACCGACCTTCATCTTGGTAGCAGCGAAACCCATACCCTTGATTGCCGCTGCTTCGTCACGGAAGCGCGCAGTCAGGTCTTCAACGGGCTCGGGGCGGAGCATCATGCCGTACCCATAAACGGGGATATCCTTGCGGTGAGCGCCACCTATCAGATTGTAAAGAGGCTGCCCGGTGACTTTGCCAGCGATATCCCATAGCGCGATGTCGACGCCCGAAAGGCTCTGCAAAGGCATGCCTTTCTGTCCGTGATCACGCGTCATGTTGTAAACCTTGTGCCAGATCGGATCCCGATCCAGCGGGTTATCCCCCAGCACCATGGGTTGAATGACTTTTTCGACAATGGTTTTGTTGGCAAGTGCGATGTTGCCAGGTCCGAAGCATTCGCCCCAGCCTGTCACCCCTTCGTCTGTCGAGACTTCGACAAGATGAGCGGTTCGCTTGCCATAGAATTGTTGCGAATATCCCAGCAGCTCAGGCATGTCATATTGCAGGACATGGCTGGTTATTTTTGTAATTTTCATTGAGTTGCCGAGCCACTTGAGAATCCAGCGGCTAGCTTGTTGAGAGCTAGCCGCTGGAGCTGATTATCTAAGAACGGTGCTTATTTCATAGCGCCGATGCTTTTCAGGAAGCTGATGTGGCTTTCCAGAAGTTCTTTGGACTCAGGTGTTGTCGCGAACTCTACCCAACCCTTTTGAACCGCATCGCGGAACTTTGCGAGTTCTTCAGGAGACCACTCATACAAAGTGACGCCCTTTTCGCGCAGTTCAACAGCGTTCTGTGCATTCTTGACTTCATTGATAGTTGCATTGTGAAGAGCAAGAGAATCCATTGCTACTGTCATGATGCGCTTATGGCTGTCAGGCATTGCGTCCCAGACATCCTTGCGGCAAGCCAAATGGTCAGCAGGCATGGAGTGGAAGCCAGGGTAGTTGGTGTGCTTGGCAATATCATAGAGGCCCAGACCAATGTTGTTGGTCAGGTTTGCTGCATCTGCACCATCGATAATGCCGGTTTCAAGCGCGGTGAAGATTTCGTTGAAATCCATCACGATTGGAGAGGCACCAAGGTTTGCGAACACTTTTGTTGCAAGGCCAGGAGGGGAACGGAATTTCCAGTCCTTGAAGTCTTCAACGTTGCGGATCGGTGCAGTGGAAGCAAGAGACTCAGGGCCCGGGATCCACCATCCGACGAACTGCATGTTGTGGTCATTGTAAAGATTGTTCAGCGCATCACGGCCATTACCATGAAGAAGCCAAGCCATCTGCTGGTATGGATTGGAATAACCGCCCATCAGGTCGCCGGAGAACTGGAATGCCGGGTTCTTACCAGTCTGATAAGCACCACCAGTCATGTCGCAGTCCAGAATACCTGTCGCAGCAGCATCAAAGGTTTCAGCAGACTTCACAACTGAAGATGCGTAGAACATTTCGACATTGATTTCGCCATTCGACATTGCAGTGATGTCGTCGACGTATTTTTTAGCCAACTGACCGGAGAGGGTCTCTTGGGAAAAGTGTGTCTGGATGCGCAAATTAGTCGTTTCGGCGTTAGCCGAGCTGAATGCACCAGAACCAAATGTGATAGCGACCGCTGCCGCGCCAGCCATCATTGAAGTTGTCAATTTATTGAGCATGCCGTTCCTCCCAGGTATTGCTCTTTCTATCGTCCCGACAGTCAAGCTGCGGGTATGTTGGTCGGTTTTCCGACCTTAGTTTCATCATTGCCATCTCCTCCAGCAGTGATGAAACTGTATTCGAATTCTGTCGACCAACTCTTCGTGTGGGCCAATCGAATTCAATCTTGCGCAGGATGCTGCCTGCTGAATTCCTGTTTTAACAACAGCTCATAGCTATCGTGTATTCCTTTAACGGATGCGCTGATCGATACCTTGGAACGTATTGGTTTAATTCGCAACGTTTCAATTTGTGTCCCGACGAGCAAACGTAAAATTCGTTAGGCGACCCTCCGAATTGTGTTCTCCAGAAGATTCACCGATTCCAGCTTGCTCCAGTCGAATTCGACACCTGTCCCTGGGGTGTCCGGAGCGACAGCCATGTGGTTTTCGACCACAAGCGGTTGTTTTGTGTATTGATCGATCGGAAAAGAATGAACTTCCAGCCAGCCTGAATTTGGCAAGCCGGAAAGCAGACTTACATGCAGTTCCTGCATTCCATGACTGCAAACCGGGATCTTGTGTTTTTGCGCCAATTCAGCCACCTGAAGGAAACCGGTAATGCCTCCACAGTTGGAAGCATCGGGCTGAATGAAATTCAGTTTTGATTGGTCAAACGCATATTCGAATTCGTGGATCGTATGAAGATTCTCACCCATCGCAAGCGGTATTCCCGTTGCTTCGGAAATTTGCCCGTATCCGGCATAATCGTCGGGGATCGTCGGTTCCTCGAACCACAAAAGGTTGAATTGTTTGAATGCATTGGCCGCTTCGATCGCTTGAGGGACGCTCATTGAATAATTGGCATCTACCATAAATGCGATATCAGGTCCGATGAGGTCCCGAACAGCAGCTATTCTTTCAAGATCTGCTGAAAGGGTTGGCTGACCAATCTTGATTTTGACCCCGTTAAATCCGCGATCAAGATAGCCCTGAATGCTCTTCAGCAATTTTGGCAGCGGAAACGCAAGATCAATGCCGCCGCAATAAGCGCGACATGACTGACTGGAGCCGCCGGCCATCTGCTGCAGGGATTTTCCTTGCTGCTTGCCCCTCAAGTCCCACAACGCGATGTCTGCTGCTGAAATTGCAAACGATGCGATACCGCCACGGGCGACATAGTGAACATGCCACTGCATGGCTTCGTAGAGCGCTTCCACATCGGACGCATCGCGGCCCTTCAGAAAGGGCGCAAGATCATGCTCAACCATTGCAGCAATCGCAAACCCGCCCTTGCCGCCGGTGTATGTGTAGCCGGTGCCTTCGCTGCCATCTGCCAACCGGATCGTGACAGTCACAAGCTCGAAATGCGTGTGGTCGCCATGCTTCGCGTCGACCAAAACCTCGGCCAACGGAATATGAAAAAGACGTACCTCAACGGCGGTGATGGCAGACATAAATTCGGATTCTCGAGTTCTGTGATTTTGGTACAACCAAACCTCGGTATCCGAATTTATTATCCCTGCTGTGTCAAGCTTAAATCGTTTAAAATACTCTATGGACAGCCGAATTAGAACTTTAGGCGAATGCGATTCATCTTTTGGTATAACCAAAATTGAGTTCAGAATCCTGGTACAATCGGTGGGTTGGAGTTGGTTGAGCATAGGTTTTCCAACGCTGGCTGCCACATGTTCCGACATCCTGGTTTTGATAAATCGCTGGATGCTTGAGCAATGTGGCTCTGATCGAACTTTTTTCGTGGAAGATAATGTTCTGGCAATCGGATCTTGCCAAATGCATTCACTTCGGATTTCAATTGGTCAGGGTAAGTGGAGTGTCTTCTGGACCCGCCCGGCGCGATTGCGTTGAAACCTCCGCGGAGCTGATGCCCATACAAGAGGCATTGAGTTTACGTTTGATCCGGAGAATCCGGAATTAGGGAGGACTGCATCATGCACACATGTGGTGTTATCGGTTTGGGCGACATGGGCTCTGGCCTTGCCAAAAATCTTCTGAAAAGCGGTTTCAAAACCTACGGGCTGGATCTTGATCCGGTTCGTATGAATGCGTTTGAACAGATGGGAGGTGTTCCGGCTTCCGACGTCGCAGACATTGCTCGAAATGCAGACGCTGTTTTTGTGATGGTGATGAACGGCGATCAGGCAAAGTCAGTCATCCTGGGGCCGGACGGTCTGATAGAAAACATGGCTGAGGGTTCCGCCGTTGTTTTGTCTGCGACCATCAAACCTCGAGAAGCTCGGGAAATAGGCGGTTTGGTTGCTGGATCTGGTGTTTATCTTATCGATTCTCCTGTTTCAGGCGGATTTCCCGGTGCCCAAAACGGCACGCTGACAATGATGGCAGCAGCTCCGGACGCGGTTCTTGACAGTTTTGCACCTGTCATGGAAGCAGTCTCTGCGAACATCCACCGCGTTGGTACCGCGCCGGGCGATGGGCAGACAGTAAAAGCCTGTCTCCAATCTCTGATCGGAGCCCAGTTTGCAGCAACGTTTGAAGCGGCAGCTCTTGCGGCCAAAGCCGGTGTGTCCGGTCAGGTCTTACTGGAAGTGTTCTCGACATCATCTGCTGGCTGCGGCGTGGTGAACAACGCTCTGGAAAAAATCATCGACCGGCAATTCGAAGGGACCGGCAGCCACATCAATACGATGCACAAGGACCTCACGATTTCCATGAATCTCGGAGAGGAGCTTGGGGTGCCGCTGCATACGGCTGCTTCAGCTATGCAGATTTTCCATGCGGGCAAGACCAAATACCCCAAAGGCGACAACTGGGTGTGTACGCGGGTTATCGAAGAGATTGTTGGTGCGGAACTTCATCGCAAGGGGACCAAGTCATGAAGCTCGGTGTCATTTGTGACGGGATCAGCCGCGATCTTAAACACGCTGTCGATGTGATGGATGAATTTGACCTTGAATACGCTGAACTTCAGTTTGTCGGTGACACAGAGGTCGGTGATCATTCAAAGGGTGAGATAGCAGAGATTGACGCTTTGTTGCGAGGACGCGGTAAGCCGGTATCCTGTCTGTCTCGCCATGTTTTTGCCGGCATGACAACAGCCAATCGTCCCGGCGATGAACTGCACATCAAACATATGGACGCGTTGAAGCGGGTCATGGAAATGGCGCATATCGTCGGTTCACCGCTTGTGCGGATCATGACCCAGAAAAAGGAACAGATCCTTTGGGGGCAAAATGGTGCAGAGAAATGGAATGTGGCTCAGGGAGCCTGGGATACCATGCCGCCAATGATCGCGCCAGCGGTTGAGCTGGCCAAACGCGAGGGTCTGACGCTCGTTGTTGAGACCGGCAATGGCACGATGGTCAACTCCAACTACACTGCCTGCAAACTCATTGATGATCTGGATGCGAAAGACACTCTGAAAGTGCTTTGGGATCCGGGCAATAATTGTTGGTGTCATGAATTGGCGTACCCCGATGGGTATGACGAACTCCGAGGTGGGTATCTCGGGCACATTCACATCAAGGATGTGAAAGTTGATACGCCGCGGGCAACGCTTGAGGTCCGGAAAATGGGTGAGGGACAATTGGCCCCGCTCTTTGAACCGATTGCTGCTGCTTTGCGCAATGACGGTTATGATGGCGTCATTTCCTTTGAGAGTGTCTATCACTCTGGAAACGGCGACTTTGAGGATGGCTTTCGCCAGTGCATTGAGCTGTTCAAGGCGGTTTTCGGCTAGAAACTCTAAAGCTCTGGCTGTCTATTCAAGCGAAAGCAATGGATTAAATAGTTATCCGTTTTGGCAAGTTTGACTGCTGTTATCTCAATTTACATTACCAAAAGAAAAAATGACAATATTCCCGAGGCGGAGGAAACGCTTCCGGCAGCCCATTCGATATTTTTATATTCGGAGAGCTGACACCCTGTCTCGCAGGTAATAACCAGTGATGCCATGGAGTGCCTTTGAGTTAGGGCGGTCAAAACAGGTTTTCAGGATTTCCGCAGACGCTTCGGAAAACCTTGGAGGAGGAATTATTATGAAATTCAAAGCTGTACTAGGTGCGGCGTTGGTAGCTCTGGGAGCCACAACGGCGGAAGCTGCTGACTACGAATTCAAACTGCATCACTTCTTGGGTGAAAAGGCGCCAGCACATAGCAAGATGCTTGCTCCCTGGGCCAAACAGGTTGAAGAGAATTCTGGCGGTAAAGTCTCTATCGAGATCTACCCGGCGATGACACTCGGCGGGCGTCCGCCTGAATTGATACATCAGGTTCGAGATGGTGTTGTCGATCTTGTCTGGACTGTGAATGGATACACGCCAGGTCTCTTCCCGCGCTCTGAAGTGTTTGAGCTGCCTGGTGTCCACACGAATGATACGGCCGCGACAAACCTGGCGTTGATGGATCTCTTCGAGAGCGATCTCAAGGAAGAATACAAGGGTGTTGAAGTCATGTTCCTGCATGTTCATGCAGGACAGGGCATTCATATGCGCGAAGCTGAAGTACGGTCTCCAGCGGATTTCGCGGGCAAAAAGATGCGCATTCCGACCAGAACCGGTGCCTGGGTGATTGAGGCTCTTGGTGCGTCGCCAGTTGCATTGCCGGTTCCGGAGCTTCCGACTGCACTACAGAAAGGTGTCATCGACGGCGCTCTGATCCCATGGGAGATTATTCCTCCTCTGAAAATTCAGGAACAGACGAAATTCCAGATCGAGGGTGCTGACAAGGTACGCTTCGGGACAACTGTTTTTCAGGTTTCGATGAACAAGGAGCGTTGGAACGGTTTGCCGGAAGATGTTCAAAAAGCGTTCCGTGACGCCTCCGGCAAGGACTGGCGGAAAGAGGTCGGCAATGTCTGGGCCGGGGCTGATGATTTCGGCATCGGATTGGCAACCAAAGCAGGCAACACGCACATCACTTTGAGCCCGGAAGAAACAGCGGCCTTCAATACAGCTCTTGAGCCTGTTATTGGTCGTTGGGTTGAAGAAGTTTCCAGCAAAGGCATCGATGGCAATGCGCTCGTTGAAAAAGCGCGTGCATCAATAGAAAAGAACGCTTCTAACTGATGGTGCAAACTGAACATGGTGGCAATTCCGGATTTTTCGGAATTGCCGGTCGTTTGATAACAACTTGGGCGCTGCTTGGCGGCGGCGTCCTTCTTTTGGTGGTTGCCGTTAATATGGCCTCGATCATCGGGTCCATGTTCGGGAAACCGTTCCCCGGTGATTTTGAACTCACTGAGATGGGAGTTGCTGTCTCGGTCTTTGCGTTCCTGCCCTATTGCCAACTGACAGGAGCCAATGTTTCCGCTGACATCTTTACTGCAGCGGCGTCCAAACGGGTGATTGCGTTTCTGACTTTGCTTGGGTCGTTGGTTGCGCTCGGCTTTGCCAGTCTTCTGATTTGGCGCATGTATTTGGGCATGATGGATCAGAAGGAATACGAGTACACCACGACGATCCTTCAAATCCCCCATTGGATGGCGTTTGTTCCAATCCTGATATCTCTTGCATTGCTTGCCCTTGCGGCCTTTGTCACGTTGTCTCGTGACCTGACAGCTCTGTCGAAAGGATAAATTCGTATGACAGATGCTGTGCTCCTGGGCCTCGGGGGACTTATCGTCCTTGTCGTGTTGATCGGGATCCGTATCCCGATTGCCTATGCCATGATTCTGGTCGGTGGTGTCGGCACGATGATGCTGAACGGTCCGGCATTGGTCTTCAGTCAATTGAAAACCTTGGCCTATGGCCAGTTCTCCATTTACGATCTGTCTGTAGTGCCGATGTTTGTTCTGATGGGGGCAATTGCTTCCAAGACAGGGCTTAGTCAGGCGCTCTTTCGTGGTGCAAATGCGTGGCTTGGGTGGTTGCGCGGCGGAACTGCCATGGCCGCGATTGCCGGATGCGCCGGATTTGGCGCTGTCTGTGGCTCGTCTCTTGCAACTGCTTCGACAATGGGCAAGGTCGCCCTGCCGGAATTGCGGCGTTACAATTATTCCGGCGCACTGGCGACAGGAACACTGGCTGCAGGCGGAGTGCTCGGCATTCTCATCCCGCCGTCGGTCGTCTTGATCATTTATGCGATTATCGTGGAAGCCAATATCGTCACCATGTTCATGGCGGCGTTTTTACCTGGCATGCTGGCGGTGGTCCTGTTCCTTCTGACAATTGCGATCTACGTCGCTATCTGGCCGGAGTCCGGCCCTAAGGGCGGTAAGGCAGATCGAACCGAGTTCATTGAAGCGACGATGGGCATGATCCCGGTGCTGATCATTTTTGGATTGGTGATCGGCGGGATTTACCTGGGTTTCTTCAACCCTACACCCGCGGCAGCTGTTGGCGTGTTTCTGGTGCTGCTGTTCGGCATCCTTCAACGCAATTTGACGTGGTCCGGGTTCGTAGCCGCCCTGAAAGAAACCGCGTCCACATCCGGCATGATATATCTGATTATTCTGGGTGCCGAGCTCCTCAAGATTTTCATGTCCCGTGTCGGTCTGCCGCAAGAAATGGCCGCGTGGATGGCCGGATCTGGCCTGGAGCCGATGACTGTCTTGATCCTGTTATTGGTCGCGCTGATCTTGCTGGGCTGTTTGATGGACAGTCTCTCGATGATTCTGCTGGTGATCCCGTTTTTTTGGCCGGTATTGGTCGACATCAATGGCGGCATTTATCAGGGGGCTGAAGGTGCTGGCTTTGGCATGAGCACCGAAGATCTGAAGATCTGGTTTGGAATTCTGGCGCTCATTGTTGTCGAGCTTGGTCTGATTACACCGCCTGTTGGCATGAATGTCTTCGTGATTTCATCGCTTGCCCGCGACACACCAATGATCGAGACTTTCAAAGGCGTTGCACCGTTTTTCGGTGCGGAGCTTGTTAGAGTGGTGTTGCTCGTCAGCTTTCCGGCTCTGACACTTTGGCTGCCGCACTTTCTAAGCTAGCGAGTTTCAGTCTGTCTTTGCGCGTTTGGCAAATATCCGATCGGACATTTCCTTCGCAGGTTCAATAACCGTTGCAGGATCGAGCTCGGCTGACCAATCAATACCGATCGGGCTGACAGTACTTAGAGCGCTTGCGAATGGAGCTTCGCTGGTTGCTGCTTTGGCGACCAGGTCCTTGGCAACAGCTCTGGGCACACCGTTTCGGGCTAATACAAAACTCGCTGCTTCGGCCATGATTTCCGGATTGTTGCGAAAGGTCGCTTCTATCTGTTCAGGGTTTGGTGTGATTGTATCGGCTAACGTCTGCGCATGCTGTAACGCAGCGCCTGTCGCCACAATCATTTGCGGCAGGAATGCCCACTCCAGCGGCCATTTGCCTCCATCACGCTCTTCTTGCGGATTTGCCGCTGCCGCCAACGCGCCATTTGCAGCAAGAGCTACCTGATGAAGCGTCAGGATCGCTTCGGCCTGAATCGGGTTGGCTTTTTGCGGCATGGTTGACGACCCGCCGCCGGACCCTGAGGATACTTCTGCAACATCGGACCGTCCAAGCAGAATGAGGTCACCTGCCATCTTGGCCAAACCTGCCGAAATCTGCTGAAGCCACGATCCGAGCGCCAGCAGAGCTGAGCGGTTGCCATGCCAGGATGGATTGTCACTGATGCCAAGTTCATTTGCCAAGGCCGCCGATACGGCAGAACCATCGGGTGCTACAGCGCTGTTGATACCTGACGCGCCACCAAATTGAACTTTCAGGATACTACGACGCAGGTTAGGCAGCTCTGTTTCGGCATCGATAAGCGGATGGGCCCACTGGGCAATGCGATAGCCTAGTGTGATCGGCGTCGAGATTTGGCTCCGAGTTCGGCCCGCCAGAAGCTGTGTCGCATATCGGTTGCTTTGCCATTTGAGCGCGTCGACAAGCCTGGCGATACGTTGTTCAAAGATGCAGAGGCAGGCCTTTGTCTTCAGGATAGTTGCCGTATCGATCACGTCCTGGCTGGTTGCCCCCCAATGCAGCCAGGAGCCGGCATCTTCGCCGACTGCTTTGCGCAGTTCGGCGACAAGTGCAGGAACAGGTACGCCAGCAGATGCTGTGCCGTTGGCAAGGACTTCCGGCGCTACTTTCAATCCGTCCAGCGCTGCTACGATCTGAGCGGCTGCACCTTCCGGAATAACACCCAACTCGCCCTGGGTTTTTGCCAGCGCTTCCTCAAACCGAATCATATGCTCAATATCTGCTGCATCATCCAGCAAACGAGCGAGTTCGGTATCGGAGAAAAGCTCGGCAAATACAGGGCTGTTGAACAGGGAAATTGGCATGGTTCTCAATACTTTGGAAAACTGGACCGCATTGAGAACCAGTCAGGGACAATCGTCAAGCGGCCACTGGAGAGAGTTCCAGAATTTCACGAGCCTGTTGACAGGTTGCAACCGGTCTTTCGTATTTTTCGCAAAGGTCGGTTGCGCGTTTGACAAGTGCTGCATTCGACGGTGCCAGATTGTCTCTATCAAGGCGAATGTTGTCTTCCAGCCCTGTGCGCGTGTGTCCACCTGCAGCGATACACCATTCATTGACCGTCAATTGATGTTGACCAACGCCAGCTGCACACCATTGTGCGTCAGGGGTCAGGCGCTCAACAGTCTTGATGTAATAATCAAAAACATCACGATCGACTGGCATGGCATTTTTAACGCCCATAACGAACTGAACGTATAGCTTGCCCGGAATGCGACCGTCCTTGTTCATCGCTGCTGCCTGATGAATGTGGCTGAGGTCAAACGCCTCGATCTCGGGCTTCACATTGTAAGTCCGCATTTCGCTGGCGAGCCACTGAACCAGATCCGGCGGATTTTCATATACTCGCGTCGGGAAGTTGTTCGATCCGACCGACAGAGATGCCATGTCTGGAGATAGCGGTAGCATACCGCCTCGTTCCTTGCCTGCACCCGACCGGCCGCCTGTTGACAGCTGAATGATCACGCCAGGGCAATGTTTTTCCAGGCCTTCCTTGAGGCGAGCAAATTTTTCCGGATCAGAAGACGGGCTCTCATCGTCATTGCGTACATGCGCATGAACGATGGAAGCTCCCGCTTCAAAGGCTTCGTGGGAGCTTTCAATCTGTTCCGAAATGGTAATCGGTACCGCAGGATTGTTTTCCTTTTTCGGTACCGATCCGGTGATGGCAACGCAAATGATGCAGGGTTTTGTCATGCTCGTCTCATATGTCGAAGAAGACTGTTTCTTCGTCGCCTTGTATTTTGATATCAAACCTATAAACGGTCTTGCCATCGCGTTCTGTTTTTTTTGCCAGAAGCGTGTTTCTTCGTTTTTCCCACTCAATCAGGTTCAGAACCGGGTCTGTTGAATTTGCATCTGTTTCATCTGCGAAATAGAGGCGGGTCTGCAGGCCGATGTTGATGCCACGGGCAACCAGCCAGAGGCTGATATGAGGGGCGCTGATTGTGCCATCCTGGTCTGTGACCGGGCCGGGTTTAATGGTCTCAAAAGCCCACTCGCCGGTCTCAAAGTTGGTAATGACACGACCCCAGCCTTTAAATCCGTCTTCGACTTCTCCTGAATGCTCCGGATGGGCATAAATTCCGTTGGCGTTCGCTTGCCAGGCTTCCAGCAGAACATCCTTGATGGGAGACCCTATGCCATCGACGACAGTTCCTTCGATGCGAATTCGTTCCCCGGCAGCGTTGGGGCCGGCAATGTCCCAGCCCAGTTCTTTGCGGTAAATGTCAAATCCGGCAGCTCCGGGGGCCAGGCCGATATGAACGTAGGGGCCTGCTGTTTGTGAGGGTGTTTCCTTCAGATAACCTAACTCGTTGGACATGATCAGTTGCCCTCCTGGCGGTTCTCGAACAAGGTGGAGCGACGGCCCCTCAAGATGATGTCGAATTTATAGGCGATGCTGTCTAACGGAACGCTCGCATTCATGTCCAGACGTGCAACAAGTTGCTCAACAGCATCCGGGTCAGGGATTGTGCTGATGATCGGACATTTAGGGATCAGGGGATCGCCTTCAAAATAGCATTGTGTAATGAGGCGTTGCGCAAAGGCAGTCCCGAATATCGATAGATGAATATGGGCAGGACGCCAGCTGTTGATCCAGTTGCGCCAGGGATAAGCACCCGGTTTGACTGTCCGGAAAGAATAGTTGCCATCTTCATCCGTGACAGTCCGGCCACACCCTCCAAAATTCGGGTCGATGGGAGCAAGATAGGTGTCTTTCTTGTGGCGGTAGCGCCCGCCGGAGTTTGCTTGCCAGATCTCGACGAGTGTATTGGGAATTGGGCGTGCGTTTTCATCCAGCACGCGGCCATGAAGGATGATGCGCTCGCCAATCGGGCTTTCACCGGCTTTTGCATAGTTTGACAACAGATCGTTGTCTAACGGGTCAACGTCGTTCTGACCGAAGACAGGGCCAGTGATTTCATTGACGCTGGTTTCCAGGCTGATGAATGAATACTGTGGTGAGCGCGAAACGCTGGTTTTGTATTCAGGCGTAAGGGCCGGTGGCTGTCGCCGTCTGTCCCGTTCGTAAAGTGGGCCTGGTTTCATAATCTACTCCCTCTCGCTGAGCGCAGTGGATTAGCGCGTCAACGTCTCCCGTTCCATCTCCGCGTAAGTTTCCTTGGCGATCTTGAGAGCCTGATTGGCTCTTGGAACACCGGCGTAAATCGCCACATGCTGGAAAGCTTCCAGGACATCTTGCTTGCTCGCTCCAGTGCGCTCGGTCGCACGAATGTGCATTGCGATTTCTTCAAAGTTTCCAAGAGCGGCCAACAAAGCCAAAGTCAGCATGGACCGTTCCCGTGGACTGATACCATCGGTTGCCCAAACGGTCCCCCAGGCACTCTCGGCGATCAGTGTTTGAAAAGGTTCGTCAAAGGGCGTCTTGGCTGCTTCAGCCCGATCCACATGGTCGTCTCCGAGTACTTTTCTTCGGACCTTCATGCCGTTTTCGTATTTATCCGGCATTGGTTTCTTCCCTTAAAAACTCAACCAGGTGGGCTGAAAATACATCTGGTTGCTCAACGCAAGGCAAATGTCCTGCATCATTGATTTCTACAAACCGGCTATCGGGGACGAGATCAGATGTGGCTTTGACCACCTGTGGCGGACTTGCGCCATCATGAGATCCGCCGATGCCGAGCACCGGTAGTCTCAATTCGGATGTTATAGCTGTGAGATCTGAAGCGGCGATAGCTTCACAGCAGCCGATATATCCGCCGGCGGGTGTTCTGCTCAGCATATTGCGCCAGGCAATAGCCGATGGATTTTTTAGGAATTCGGGAGAGAACCATCGCTCCAGAACAGCATCTGCGATGAATTCCAATCCATTTTCTCGAACTGTTGCAATGCGGGCAGCCCACATGTTGGGGTCACCCATTCTTGCAGCTGAACAGGCCAGTACAAGCCTTGAAACCAATTCCGGATTTCGGCTCGCGAGTGATTGTCCGATCATCCCGCCGACAGAAAGGCCGACAAACACACATTTTGAAACACCAATGTGCTGAAGAAGGTCTTCAGTGTCGCCTGCAAGATCGGCGATCGAATACCTCAACTGTTTGCTTGAGGACAGGCCATGGCCACGCTTGTCAAAACGTATGAAACGATATCCGGTCTTTGGAAGTTGTTGGACAACCTGATCCCAGAGCCTCAAGTCGGTTCCGAGAGAATTTGCAAAAACGACAGGATATCCTGCCGGATCTCCATCTTCCTGCCAGTGAATGTCCGCGTTTTCAAGTTGTGCGATTTGCATCAGTACGGAAGTCCTACATAGTTTTCGGCGAACCATTTCTGAGCATTTTCGTTGAACCGCAAGGATTCAATTTCTGCACGCTGCATCTTCAAATCAAAATCGGTTTGGTCTGGATACCGGTGCAGCATGTTTGTTGTTGCCCAGCTAAAACGCTCGGCTTTCCAGATCCGCGCAAGTGCTTTTTGCGAATATTGGTCTAGTCCGTGACTGTCCTTGTCCTGATAGAAATGGGTCAGTCCATTGTAGAGATATTGAACGTCTGATGCTGCAGTGTTTAAGCCCTTTGCGCCAGTCGGCGGAACAATGTGCGCAGCGTCTCCGCACAAAAACAGTCTGCCCCAGCGCATGGGTTCACTTACAAAGGACCTGAGTGGTGCAATGGATTTCTCGATCGATGGACCGGTTTCCAATTTGTCGGCAACAGAATCCGGCACCCTACGCTTCAGTTCGTCCCAAAAGGCATCGTCGCTCCAATCATCAAGTGTATCGGTCAAAGTGCATTGCACATAATACCGGGACAAGTTTTCGTTCCGCATGGAACAGAGCGCAAACCCGTGTTTGGAATTGGCATAGATGAGTTCTTCGTGAACAGGGGGGGTTTCAGACAAAATGCCCAGCCAACCAAATGGAAAGACCTTTTCATAATCTGTGCGGACTGTTTCCGGAATTGTCTTCCGGCTGACACCATGAAAACCGTCGCAGCCGGCGATAAAGTCGCAATCGATGCGTTGTTCCAGTCCGCCGAAAGTGAATGTCACATAAGGAGCATCAGTGTCTGCGTCCTTGATTTCAACATTGTCTGTTTCGAATATTGTCTTAGCGCCAATAGCTTCCCGTGCATCATAGAGATCGCGTGTCACTTCTGTTTGGCCGTAGATAACGACGCTCTTGCCAATCAGTTTCTGGAAGTTGATGTCGAACAGCTCGTTTTCGTAGGAAATACGGGTGCCATGGTGGACGAAACATTCTGTTTCCAGCCGATCTGCAACATCAGCTTCGCGCATTAAGTTGACGAACCCTGTCTCCAGAATTCCCGCCCGGATTCGCGCCAAGACATAATCGCGTGTTCTGCGTTCCAGGATGATGGTCTCAATGCCTTTTCGGTGCAGAAGTTGTCCCAGCAACAGTCCTGACGGACCGCCTCCAACTATGACAACCTGTGTTCGCATGCCCTGGCTCCTTTTCACCCTGGCTATATTGACTGTTCAAAAAGAAGAAGTAAAATGATAAATACAGTATTTTAATTTCCGAAATGGATAAGTTATGTTGGATCGGCGGATTAAATTCCGACACATTCAGTGCTTTGTGGAAATAGCGCAAGAGCGCAGTTTGAAGCTCGCCGCCGATAAATTGAATCTGACGCAACCTGCCATATCAAAGACGCTCAAAGAGTTGGAGGAGATCATCGGTGCGTGTCTGATGACTCGAAACCGAGGGGGGATAGCACTCTCAAAGCAGGGAGAAGTGTTTCTCCATTTTGCGCAAATCTCCCTTGCTAGTTTACAGCAAGGGTTGGATGGCGTTGAGAAGGAAGGCGAGTACGCTCGTGCGACCCTGAAAGTCGGGGCGCTGCCGAGTGTTTCTGCCAGTTTTCTACCACCTGTTGTGCATGAATTTGCGGAACTTGCACCGGGCGTCTTGTTGCAGATTGTGGACGGCCCGCATGGGTATTTGATTGAACGACTACGCTTGGGGGAAATCGACCTTGTGATCGGTCGGCTGGGGCGTCCGGTAACAATGGAAGGGGTGTCCTTCACCCAGCTTTATTCAGAGCGTGTAGACTTTGTTGTCAGGGCGGGCCATCCGTTACTCGAAGCGCCTGATCTCAAGCGGATTGTCGATTGGCCGGTGATTTATCCGCCGGAAGGAGCGGCTATACGTCCGCTGGTGGAACGTTATTTGATCGCTAATGGCGTTGGCGAAATTCCGAACAAGATTGAAACTGTTTCCGGAGCATTTGGACGAGTGTTTACGCGCCAGTCTGATGCAGTATGGATTATTTCTGCAGGCGTGGTGATGCATGAAACCGGTGACGGAAACCTGGTCCGTTTGCCATTCGATAGCGATATCACCAAAGGGCCAGTCGGATTGATGACCCGTCCGGATACCCAGCCAAATCCGGTTGAACAGATTTTCCGGCTTGCGGTGCAGGCGGCTATCGAAAAATTACAGCTGACATCTTAGGGGGGCTTATGAGCAAACAGCAGCTAGACAGCGAGAAGAAAGATAAAATGGCTGTAGGGGCGTCAGAGACGATGACTGCTGGTGGTGCCTTGATTGCACGCATGAAAGCACTTGATGTCGATTATATTTTTGCAAATTCCGGAACAGATTTCCCGCCCATCATTGAAGGCCTGGCCGAAGCTGAAGCTGGCGGTGTTGACCTTCCTGAAGCGATCGTCATTCCCCATGAAGCTGCGGCAATGGGAATGGCTCATGGCTATTACCTGGCGACCGGCAAAACGGCGGCCGTCATGGCACACACAAATGTCGGACTGGCCAATTGTGCGATAGGGGCCATCAATGCAGCGACGGAACATGTTCCGATGTTGCTGTTTTCGGGGCGAACGCCAACAACTGAAAAGGGCCGCTTTGGATCCCGGACCGTACCGATCGGTTGGGGGCAGGAAATGCGGGACCAAACGGCCTTGGTCCGTGAAGCCTGTAAATGGGATTATGAATTGCGCTTTCCCGAGCAGACACTTGAGACGGTTGATCGCGCAAAGGCGATCGCGGAAACGACTCCGCGCGGACCTGTCTATGTCAGCTTGCCGCGTGAGGTTCTTTGCGAACCTTGCCCGACTTCAGAGCTTTCAAAGCCCGCACTAATGGCACCAGCTGCACCGGGAATTGACCAGGCATCTCTCAGGCAGGCAGCAAAGTGGATTTCAGAAGCAGAAAATCCGGTGATTTTCGCTCAGCGGGGAGCTGGCGGTACTGAAGGTTTTGCAGCACTTGCAGACATGGCCGAGCACTGGGGTATTCCGGTTTGTCAGTACTGGGCGGTTCGTCTGGCGATGGATCTGGATCATCCGATGGCAACGGCTACCGACCCGGCACCGTTGTTGGAAGAAGCAGATGTCGTGCTGGTTATCGATAGCCTTGCCCCTTGGGCACCAGATAATCATGGGCCAAAGCCGGGCTGCAAGGTCATTCATCTCGGGCAAGACCCGCTGTTCAGCCGCTTTCCAGTTAGAAATTTCCAATGCGATCTGGGAATAGCTTCAGATGTTGAACCCGGGCTACTCGCTCTCAAAAAACAGCTGGACCAAAATGCTCTTCATTCAGTTTGCGGAGTGCGCCGCGAAATATGGGCAACTCGTAACGCCAAATCACGACGTCTAACTCTAACCTCAGCAGAAGCCGGCTCCAATAATCCGATGACCAAGGAGTGGGTCAGTCTCTGCCTGTCAAAAGCCCTGGAAGGGCGAAATGCTTCAATTCTGTCCGAACTCGGGTGCCCGCTGGCGCCGATGACAGCAAACCATCCTGCTGCCTGGTATCAGGAACCCCATTCCGGCGGTCTTGGCTGGTCGTTCCCGGCTGCTCTGGGTATGAAAGTGGGAGACCCTGCACGTACTGTTGTCGCTACGATGGGGGACGGGTCATATATGTTTTCCAATCCCGTTGCCTGTCACCAGATTGCCGAAGCCCTGGGTCTACCGATCCTCATTGTGATCCTGAACAACGCAGAATGGGGAGCGGTCCGCCAGTCTGTCGCCGGGCTCTATCCGAATGGATTTGCGGCACGAAGCAATCGAATGCCATTGACCCAACTGTCGCCTGTTCCGGATTTTACGAAAGTTGCTGCCGCGAGCAGGGCATATGCCCGTAGGGTGGAAAACGGCAGTGAGCTGACCGCAGCGATTGATGATGCGCTCCATCATGTGGAAACGAAGCAATCACTGGCGCTTCTTGACGTAATGGTTAGGAGCTAGTGGTTGGCATTTTTACTAGAACTTTTCCCGGCTAACTACCCAGAGTTACTGAAAATCGATGATATTCGATAGTTTCGAAGACTATTCGATCAAATATGCAATTCAGTAATAATATATATACGATTGTATTAATTATATTATTGTAAATTATATCACCGTTATCCTTCCCAGTGGGGGCAGGCCAAAGGACGTGTAAATTGCTGCACAAAATGATACGCGTATTGCTGGTGGGCGGAGATGCGACTACGCGCGATGTATTGAAGGCTGGGGTCGCGGTTCATCGGGAAAACCGATATATTGAGTTGGATGCAGTTGATAACAAGATTGATGCGCTCGAAGCCCTGAGCAACAAGGCGTTTGATATTGTCTTTGTTGATTTGGACTCGTCTGGTCAAAATGGTGAGGAGCTGTTTGCCGCGGTCAAGGACACAAGGTCCTCAAGTTGTCTTTTTATCGCGATCTCGAAGATTTTTGATGAGAAACACGCCTCGGCTTTGAAGCAAAGCGGAGCCTACGACTTTTTACAAAAACCATTTAGACAGGATGAAGTGTCTGGAATCGTTGCGACTTTCATGACGATGACGGTCGCCTGCCCGATCCTGATCGTTGATGATTCTGCGACGATGCGAAAAATGACGCGCAAAATTTTAGACGAGAGCCATTTCAGCTTTGAGATTTCGGAAGCTGATTGCGCACGGTCCGCATTGCGACTTTTGTCGGGTGGGAAAATCAAGATCGTCTTGACGGACTATCATATGCCTGGAGGCGACGGCCTGGAATTAGCCGGAGCCATTCGGGATATGTCCAGCAAAATTGGCATTTACATGATGTCTACCAACGATACGACGTTTCTGGAACGGTCGGCAGCCTTTGTCGGTATTTCCGGCTTTCTGAAAAAGCCGTTTACGTCAGAAGATATCAATGCGTTGATGCGTAATTATTACCGGATGGATGCGCCAGTATTTGGCAAGACCCTTGATATGTTCAGTTTCGCCGCCAATGAGAAAAAGGCGTCATAGACTGTATGGACATACTCAATTGAACTAAATTATGCCTGCAATATTTGCCGATTGATTACATGAATCTTGGATAGTCTGCACGCAGACTTGATTTGAACAGGCCCTGTTGATTCAATACAAGAATCAGTCATTCCGAGAGTTTGTAACGATTCCACTGTTCGGTGCCATGGAGCGCAATGTGGGCAAAACGGCAAAGCTTGAATACATCCGGAGAATTTTGCCGCTCGCGCTTGCCGTGCTCGGTATAGTTGGCTGGTTCTATTTTATGACATTATTGAGCACCCTGCTGTGTCTGTTTTCTGCTGCTGGTATCTATGCGGCGTTGCCGAAGACCAAACCACCGGCAGGCGCGATCCGGCCAGTCTCCAGACCGTCGGTTCAAGTGTTGGATTGCATCGGGTTTTTGCTTGGTGTCGGGCTTTTTCCAGTTGCCATAATTGGAATGTTATCAACAACCGGTTTCATTGCATTTGTAGCTCTTTTGGCCTTGATACCGGCAGGGCTATCATTTTTGCTATTCTCGGTATCAGTCCGTCAGGAAACATCCTGGGTCCGCTTTTTCGGCAATGGATTTGAATTCACGCAGTTCGGGTTGCGGGTTCGGGTTCCCTATACAGATCTAGAAAAAGTCACCGTACGGATCTGGCAGGCATCTGGTCCAGTTGCCTGGTTCCAGTCAACGATCGGATCGATAGGGCGTAAAACAGCCATTTTGTTGAATGGAGCGGAGACCACTAAAACAATGGTTTTCCGGCGTAAAGACGGCGCGACCTTCACCATTTCATCTGAGCTTATTTCAGATCTGCAGCGTGTGTTTGTCGGTATGGACCGCGCTGAACTCGAGTTGCCCGAGGGTGTTAGCGATTGGCAACGCAAGAAAACCCGTCAACGCCGGGAGCGGATGTACGGCGGTCCGGAACCGGAAGAACCCCAATCAGAGCAACTTGATGTTGCCCGAATTGCAGCCTTGATCGAACATGCAAGACGCGAACGGGCTAACTAGGCGTTACCCAATTCGGCTTTCTTTTCTCGAAAAATGCTGAAATGCCTTCCTGGGCCTCGGGTGTTTCCCAAGTGTCAGCCAAACGCCGGATTGTGTCATCAATGACATCATCCGTAATCGTTGGCCCCAAGGATCGGGCAAGCGCCTTGGAGGCTGCGACGGCTGCTGGTGCTGCACCAAGATAGGGTCTGACTTCTTTTTCAATGGCTGCGTCGAGATCTTCTGCTGCAACCACTTTAGCCACGAGATTCAAATCTTTGGCTTCGTGCGCAGAGAAAATCTGCGCGGACATGAAAACCTGCCGGGCCTTGCCTTCGCCCATGCGGGCCAAGACATAAGGACTGATGGTTGCCGCGATCAGGCCAAGGCGCACTTCAGTCAGCCCAAATTTGGCACTGTCGACCGCAACAACCGTGTCGCAAACGCTCATCATGCCGACACCGCCACCAAACGCTTGTCCCTGAATGCGACCGATGACTGGTTTGGGCAGTTCATTGAGGGCTTTCAACATCATCGCAAGTTTTCGGGCCTCTGCCATCCGCGTTTGCCGATCTGCATGAAATTGTTCGCGCATCCAGCCAAGATCACCTCCTGCGCAAAAACTCGCGCCGGCACCTGTGAGGACAATGACACGGATCTCCGGATCTGCTCCGAGCTGTGCAGCTGCGGCGGTTAACTCATCGATCATCCGGCCGGACATGGAATTATGTTTGTCAGCGCGGTTCAGCGTCAGCGTGGCAATGCCACGGTCGTCTGTCGATAGGGAAAGGGTTTCGAAACTCATGCGTTGTCACTCCGCAGGGACTTTGCGAACTCCGCAACAGCCGCAAGTTTGTCGATTTTTACCCCGGTTTCAAAGCCTTTGCGCTGCATCAGATCGGCAACGGCTTCAGTCGCGACATTACCTTTAGCTCCGGGCGCATAAGGGCAACCGCCCAGACCGCCAATGGCGCTGTCGAAGGTACGCAAACCCTTTTCGAGACTGACTTCGATATTCTCCAACGCGCGGCCTTTGGTATCGTGGTAATGACCGGCGACCTTTTCAGCAGGAACAACTTCGAGAACCGCATCCAGCATCCGGCTAATTGTTTCCGGCGTGCCAGCGCCGATCGTATCGCCGAGGGAGATTTCATAGCAGCCGAGATCGAACAGGGCCTTGGCAACCTCGGCGACCCTTTCAGGCGGCGTTTCACCGTCGTAGGGACAGTCAGTCACGCAAGAAACATAACCGCGAACGGGTATTTCAACATGTTCAGCCTTGGCCAGAAGGGGTTTGAAGCGTTCAATGCTCTCAGCGACCGAGCAGTTGATGTTCTTCTGAGAAAATCCCTCGGATGCCGACCCGAAAATAGCGACCTCGTCCGGGGAGGTCTTCATGGCCGCAGTGTAGCCCTTCACATTGGGAGTCAGTACGGCATAGGTCACGGCCGGATGTCGGTAGATGCCCTCCATGACGTCCTGAGCGTCTGCCACTTGCGGCACCCATTTCGGGCTGACAAAACTGGTGACCTCGATCTTGCGGAATCCGCAACCGGACAGCCGGTCGACCAAAGCGATCTTGTCATCCGTCGGAACAAAGCGTTTTTCATTTTGCAGACCGTCGCGCGGGCCCATTTCAAATATGGTGACGAAATCAGACATGGTATTCAGCTTTCAGCTTCTAGTTCTGCAACAGACCGGTCGCGCAATTCCCGGCGAATGACTTTTCCGGTCGTGGTCATTGGCAATGCTGTAACAAATTCGATTTCACGAGGGTATTCATGGGCCGCAAGGCGGGTTTTGACAAAGGCGGCGATTTCCGTCGCAAGGTCTTCGGTGCCGTCCTCACCCTGCTTCAGGACAATATAGGCTTTGACGATCTCGGTGCGTTGCTCGTCCGGCTTGCCGACGACACCGGCCATGGCAACAGCCGGGTGTTTGATCAGGCAGTCCTCGATTTCACCAGGACCGATCCGGTAGCCCGAAGACGTGATGACATCGTCGTCGCGGCCGACAAAGCGGATCCAGCCGTCCTTGTCACGTATGCCGGTGTCGCCGGTCAGAAGCCAGTCCCCGGCGAATTTTTTGGCGGTTGCTTCCGGGTTGTTCCAGTATTTCAGAAACATCACCGGGTCGGGACGTTTAACAGCGATATTGCCAAGCGTTTCATTTGGAAGAACGTTGCCGCTGTCGCTGACGATATCAATTTCGTGGCCCGGAACCGGACGACCCATGATGCCGGGGCGGGCGTCCATGATCTGCCGGCAACTGGAGACAATCATGTTGCATTCTGTCTGGCCATAAAACTCGTTGATCGTCAGGCCAAAGGCTTTTTGGCCCCAATCAATCAGCTCTGCACCTAGTGTCTCACCGCCCGAAGCTACGGACCTGAGGTTCAGTTTCCAGCGTGTTTCAGGTGTTTCGACCTGCCGCATCATCTTGAGTGCGGTCGGCGGCAGGAAAGTGTTGCGGATCTTTTGATCCTGCATCAGCTGGAACGCCGCCTCCGCGGTAAATTTTTTGAAGCGACAGGCAACGACAGGCACGCCGAGATAGAGCGCGGGCATCAGTACATCCAGAAGACCGCCAATCCAGGCCCAGTCCGCCGGGGTCCAGATCCTGTCGCCAGTCTGGCCCAGAAAGTCGTGGCTCATCTCGACGCCGGGCATGTGTCCCAGCAGAACGCGGTGGCCATGTAAGGCGCCTTTGGGCTGACCTGTAGTGCCGGATGTGTAGATGATGATCGCCGGATCATCGGGAGCGGTATCGAACGGTTTGAATGTCTCTTCATGACCCGCCATATGAGCGGACAGATCTTCCGCACCATGAAGGTGGCCATCGACGCAGAATACTGTGGTGAGGTCTGGCAGGTCTTTCCGGATTTTGTCCAGTTTGGCCGCCCCGCTTTCATCGGTGATGACCGCTTTAGCACCTGAATCCTTCAACCGATACTCAAGGGCTTCTTCGCCAAAAAGAGCAAAAAGCGGGATGGTGATGGCACCAAGTTTCAGGGCGGCGATATGAGCGATGGCAGTTTCAGGGCTTTGCGGGATCAAAACCCCGACCCGGTCACCCGGTTGGACACCACGAGCCTTCAAAAGATTGGCGAGCTGGTTGGAAAGCCTTTTCAGGTCGCCGTAGGTGTAGCTGGTTGTCGGGCCATCTTCTTCTACCAACACCAGAGCTTCTTGGTCCGGATTGCCCTCGGCCCAGGCATCACAGATCGCGACACCAATATTGAAACGATCCGGAATGTCCCATGAAAATCGCTCGGTCAGCTCCTGATAGCTTTTGGCATCATGCGGCAGCATCACTTTCCTCCGCCAACCGTAAAAGCACTGTGCCGTCAGTGACCTGCTCGCCTTCAGTCACCAGAACTTCGCCAACAATGCCGTCGCGCGGCGCCTTGAGCGTGTGCTCCATCTTCATGGCCTCGAGGATCAGCAGAGGCTGATCCTTGGTGACTGTATCTCCGGTCTTGGCGCTCAGAACCTTTACCAGACCAGGCATTGGCGCAATCAGTTGATCTCCTGCACCTGCTGCATCTTCATCCGTATTCAGCGTATCGGGCAAGCCGACGGTGAACGTGTGACCATTCATGAAGACGGTCAGGCCCTTCGCGCCTTTGACAACTACACCTGTAGCCCGGTGTCCGTCGCAGTCATAAGTCAGGGCGGGGCCGTTGATGTCGATCAGCGTGAATTCCTTGGGCCCTTCTGCGAGATGAACAGCGAATTTTTTGTGACCGAGTGCATGGACTTCAATGTCGCGGCGTTCGTCGCCGATTTCCAGAAGTGCGAACTGCCTAGATGCACTCCAGATCCGCCATCCGGCGAGTGTCTCAAACGGGTCATTGCCTTCTGCCGGTTTGGTCAGGCCGAGAGCGGTCAGCGCAGCGATCGCAACGGCATCTTCGGGAATGTCCGGTTCGGAAATGAGACTTTCCAGATCGCGGTCAATCAGACCGGTATCAACATCACCTTTTGAAAATCCGTCATGGCGACATAGTGCGGCCAGAAAGTCTGCGTTGGTGACACAGCCCGCAACTTCTGTTGCTTCAAGGCTGGCCAGCAGTTTGCCAAGCGCGGCCTCCCGTGTCGCGCCATGCACGATGACTTTGGCAATCATCGGATCGTAAAACGGTGAGATTGCATCGCCTGCGCGCACACCGCTGTCGATCCTTGTGCTGTCGTCCGGAAAGACCAGATGTTCCAAGGTGCCAATAGCAGGTAGGAAACCCTTTGGCGCATCTTCAGCATAAAGGCGGGCTTCAAACGCCCAGCCATTGAAACACAGCTGGTCCTGTGATTTCGGCAGGGGTTCGCCTGACGCGACCCGAAGCTGCCATTCGACTAGATCTTCGCCCGTGATCAGTTCTGTCACTGGATGCTCGACCTGAAGACGGGTGTTCATCTCCATGAAATAGAACTGGTCGGCGTGAAGGCCGTTGGTGACATCTGCGATAAATTCGATGGTGCCTGCGCCAGAATAATTGATGGCTTTTGCGGCTTTAACGGCAGCCGCGCCCATGGCCGCACGCATCTCCTCCGGCATGTCCGGAGCCGGGGCTTCCTCGAGAACCTTCTGGTGACGACGCTGCAACGAGCAGTCGCGCTCGAACAGATGCACGGCATTGCCGTGGTTGTCGCCAAACACCTGTATTTCGATATGGCGGGGTTTGGTGAGATACTTTTCGATCAGGACCCGGCCATCGCCAAAACTGGCTTGGCCTTCGCGCTGGGCACCTTCAAGGCCTGTCATAAAGTCAGCTGGGGCGTCGACACGACGCATACCTTTGCCACCACCGCCAGCTCGCGCCTTGATCAGGACCGGATAGCCGATGTCATCTGCTTGGGCTTTCAGAAAGTCAGGTTCCTGATCGTCGCCGTGATACCCCGGAACGACCGGCACTCCGGCTTCAACCATCAATGCCTTTGCCGCATCTTTCAGGCCCATGGCGCGGATTGACTTGGCGCTGGGTCCGATGAATGCAATTCCGGCTTTTTCCAAAGCATCAACGAAGTCCGGGTTCTCGGACAAGAAGCCATAACCCGGATGGACTGCTTCCGCGCCGCTTTTGCGGCAGACGTCGATGATCGTATCGACCTTCAGATAACTTTCCGACACTGGAGCAGGACCGATGCGGAAAGCTTCGTCGGCCATCGCCACATGTTTCGCATTTGCGTCTGCGTCCGAATAGACGGCGACAGTTTTGATGCCAAGCTCTCTGGCCGTTGCCATGACCCGACAGGCGATTTCACCGCGATTGGCAATGAGGATTTTCTTGAACATGTTTTCTCTCCTCACATCCGGAACAGACCAAACTGAGTATCTTCAATTGGCGCATTGAGCGAAGCCGAGAGCGAGAGTCCCAGAATATCGCGCGTCTTGCGTGGATCGACGATGCCATCATCCCATAAGCGTGCTGTAGCAAAGAGCGGATGTCCTTGTTCTTCGAATTGGTCGACAATTGGCTGCTTGAAGGATTGCTCTTCTTCCGCTGACCAGCTGCCGCCCTTGCGCTCAATGCCGTCACGGCGAACCGTCGCCAGAACACCAGCTGCCTGTTCGCCGCCCATGACGGATATGCGGGAATTTGGCCAGGTCCACAAGAACCTCGGTGAATAGGCCCTGCCGCACATGCCATAGTTTCCAGCTCCGAAAGAGCCGCCGACCAGCATGGTGATTTTTGGAACTTTTGTGGTTGCAACCGCCGTGACCAGCTTGGCGCCGTCCTTGGCGATGCCGCCACTTTCATATTTCTGGCCGACCATGAAGCCGGTGATGTTCTGCAGGAAGACTAGCGGCACTTTGCGCTGCGAGCACAGCTCGACAAAATGCGCACCCTTGACGGCGCTTTCGGAGAACAGCACGCCATTGTTGGCGATGATACCGACCGGCATGCCGTGGATATGCGCAAATCCGCAAACAAGTGTCTTACCGTAGCGGGCCTTGAACTCGTCAAATCGGGATCCGTCGACAACACGTGCAATGACTTCGCGGATGTCGTAAGGCGTTTTCAGATCTGCGGGGACAACACCGAGAATTTCTTCCGGATCGTAAAGGGGACCTTCCGGTGTCTGCATCGCGACCGAAGAGATCTTTGTCCGGTTCAGGCTGGCGATGGAGCGGCGGGCAATCGCAAGTGCATGGGCGTCGTCACGGGCAAGGTGGTCGGCAACACCGGATAGCCTTGTATGGACGTCGCCGCCGCCGAGATCTTCGGCGGAAACTTCTTCGCCTGTGGCGGCTTTCACCAGCGGAGGACCTGCCAGGAAGATCGTGCCCTGGTTTTTGACGATAATGGTTTCGTCCGACATGGCCGGAACATAAGCCCCTCCAGCCGTGCATGAGCCCATCACGACAGCTATCTGCGAAATGCCTTTAGCCGACATGTTGGCCTGATTGAAGAAAATACGCCCGAAGTGGTCACGATCCGGAAAGACCTCGTCCTGGTTGGGCAGGTTCGCGCCGCCACTGTCGACCAGATAAACACAAGGCAGGTTGTTCTGCTCAGCGATTTCCTGGGCACGCAAGTGCTTTTTGACCGACATCGGGTAGTAGGTGCCGCCTTTGACGGTGGCATCATTGGCAAGGATCATCACGTCCTGGCCTTCAACGCGCCCGACGCCTGCAATCAAGCCTGCTGACGGTGCCGCGCCCTCATAAAGATCATGGGCCGCCAGCATGCCAACTTCCAGAAACGGTGATCCCGGGTCCAGAAGACGGGAGACACGCTCACGCGGCAGAATCTTGCCCCGGGAAACGTGGCGTGCACGCGCATTCTCGCCGCCTCCATCAAGAGCGGACTGAGCAGCCTCTTTGACCACATTCATCGCTTCTTCATGGGCGGCTTTGTTGGCGGCAAACTGTTCGCTTTTTGGCGACAGGCTTGATTTCAGGATGCTCATGTCATCCGGCCTCCTTTTGGAGAAACTGTTGACGTTGGCGCGACAGCTTTACGCACCAGATCGAGATAGAGGAGTTCGATATCGGATTCAGACAGGTCACCGCCTTCCCGGTACCAGGTCGGGATACCGGTCAGCATTGCGATGATGGCCCGCGTGGTGACCTTGGCGTTGTCGACTTTGTATCGACCGGCCATTGTGCCTTCGGTCAGGATCTGGGTGAGAATGGCCTCGTAACTGCGGCGCGCTTGTTCGACAGCTGCGAAATTTTCCGCGTCTAGGCTGCGCAACTCCATGTAGGAGATGAAGACTTCGTCCGCGCGCTGCAGGTGAAAGCGGATGTGGAACCTGACAAAACGCTCCAGCGGGTCCATGTCATCGGAAAGGCCGGATGTTTCCCATGCCGACAACAGGTCGCTCATGTGCGACAACATCAGATCTTTCAGGATGTCCTGCTTGGTCGGGAAATGGTTGTAAAGGGCGCCCGGTTGGACGCCGACATCATTGGCAATCTCACGCATGGAAGCAGCTGCATAGCCGGACGCGGCGAACCGTTTGACTGCCGCTGAGCGCACACGTCGTGCGGTTTCCAGTCCCTTCGACCGGGCCTGCGTTTTTGTGGCTGAAACGGCCATGATGTTCTCCTGAAGTGATAAATAAATGAACGTTCATTCATTTTCAAGAAGAATATCTGGAGACTTACTTATTGATGCGAGGCGTTATCTGCCTAAGCTGTGGTTTCAGGTGATTTGTCAAACAGCTGTCATAAAACCCGGTTCCACACTGTGCGGATGACAGATGTAACTAAAAAAGAAGGAGAAGCGGATGAGCGATGATGCCAAATCCTGGGTCGAGGCAGAGTGGGCAGACAGTCTTGACGAAGAACTGGAAATGGAAATTGATGATTTTCTGATCGCAAAAGACCTCCAGTATATCGCGGACAAAAGGCACAAATCCTCGCTTGATCGCAAAGCCTATTTTCATTCCCTGTTGAAACTCCAATCCGAACTGGTGAAACTGCAGGACTGGGTGCAAAACACTGGCGAGAAGATTGTTGTCCTTTTTGAGGGACGCGATGCTGCCGGGAAGGGTGGAGTGATTAAGCGGATCACCCAGCGCCTGAACCCGCGCGTTTGCCGTGTGGTTGCCTTGCCAGCCCCGACGGAGCGCGAGAAGAGCCAATGGTATTTCCAGCGCTACGTTCCGCATTTGCCCGCTGCTGGTGAAATCGTTCTGTTTGATCGCTCCTGGTACAATCGATCCGGCGTTGAACGGGTTATGGGATTTGCCACTGACGATCAGGTGGAAGAGTTCTTCAACGATGTGCCTGAATTTGAACGGATGCTGGTGCGTTCCGGCATTAGGGTGATCAAATACTGGTTTTCAATTACCGATGAAGAGCAGCAATTGCGCTTCCTGATGCGAGTTCATGATCCCTTGAAACAGTGGAAACTGTCGCCGATGGATCTGGAGTCCCGCGTACGCTGGGAGGATTACACAAAGGCGAAAGAAGAAACCTTTGAGCGGACCAATATCCCGGAAGCGCCCTGGTTTATCGTTGAGGGCAATGACAAGAAGCAGGCGCGGCTCAACTGCATCCAGCATCTTCTGACAATGTTGCCGTATAATGAAGTCGAGCATGATCCGGTCACCTTGCCGGAGCGCCGATTTAATCCCGATTATGAGCGGAAAGTGTTGCCGGAACACCTTTACGTGCCGGAAAAATACTGATTGAATCAGGTTCATCATTTTAAGAAATCCCGGCTTCTGGCCGGGATTTGTGTTTAAGCATTTACAGTTCGGGGAGATTGATAATGAGCAGTTCAGCCAAAATCAGATGGGGTGTCTTGTCGACGGCGAATATCGGTCGCGAAAAAGTCATTCCCGGAATCCAGGGATCTGAAACCGGCAGTGTGACGGCTATTGCCTCTCGCAGCCTTGAGCGCGCACGACGGGCCGCCTCAGATCTTGGTATCGCCAAAGCCTACGGTTCTTACGAAGACCTGCTTGCCGATCCCGAGATTGATGCGATCTATAATCCTCTTCCAAACCATTTACATGTCCCGCTTACCATTCAAGCTGTTCAAGCCGGAAAACATGTTCTGTGTGAAAAGCCGATTGCCATGTCGGCTGACGAAGCGGAACAACTTCTTGATCTGCCAAAAGATAAGTTAGTGGCTGAGGCCTTCATGGTTCGGGCTCATCCGCAATGGATCAGGACGCGCGAAATTGTGCGCTCCGGGGAACTCGGCGAGCTCAAGGCGATCCAGGCTTTCTTTAGTTATTACAATGACAATCCGGATAATATTCGCAACATGGCCGACATCGGTGGTGGCGGGCTGATGGATATTGGTTGCTACACGATGTTGGCCGGTCGCTATTTCTTTGATGCAGAGCCAGAGCGTGTTGTTTCATTGATCGACCGGGATCCGCAGTTCGGAACAGATCGCATGACCAGTGCCATGCTGGATTTTGGTCAGAACAGGCACCTGAATTTTACAGTGTCCACCCAGTTGACGCCCTATCAACGTTTTCAGCTCGTCGGAACCAAAAAGCGTCTGGAATTGATGATCCCGGTAAATGCACCGCAGGGAGAGGCTGTGTCTATCCGGCTGGACGACGGGGCTTTGCATGCGGATGCCTCGATGACCTCCCAAATCATTGGGCCATGTGACCAGTACGGTGAGATGGCCGATGTCTTCGGACGGGCAGTGCTGGGTGAAGCGGCCTTGCCTTATGGTGCAGAAGATGCGGTTCAGAATATGAAAATCCTGGATGCGTTGTTTGCATCTGCTGACAAGCAGGGGTGGGTTTCGCTGGCTTAAAAGCCTGCATCTCGTTCCAGAAACACAAAACCCCGCCATTGGCGGGGTTTTAAATAACGTCTGCCGAGCAGAAATTACTTGGTCGGTGCCAACACCATAACCATTTGGCGGCCTTCGAGCTTGGGCGAAGACTCCACCTTTGTAAATTCAGCCGTCTCGTCGCGCACTTTATGCAGCAATTTCAATCCCAAATCCTGGTGCGCCATTTCGCGTCCCCGGAACCGGAGTGTGACCTTAACCTTGTCGCCATCATTGAAGAACCGCAGCATGTTTCTCATCTTCACCTCATAGTCGTGGGTGTCGATGTTAGGACGCATCTTGATCTCTTTGATGTCGACGGTCTTTTGCTTCTTGCGGGTTTCTGCGGCTTTCTTTTGAGCCTGATACTTGTGTCGACCATAGTCCATAATTTTACAGACTGGCGGATTGGCATTTGGCTGGATTTCTACCAAATCCAGACCTGCATCCATCGCGATATCCATCGCTTCTTCTGCCAGAACGACACCACGGTTGGCGCCTTCATGATCAATCAACATAATTTCGCGTACGCGAATTTCTTGGTTTGTGCGCGGGCCTTCCTTTGTAGGAGGCGGGGCGCGGAAAGGACGGCGAATGGTCGAAATCTCCTATAACGTTGTAAATCAGGCGGTGAAAGATGGGTGACGGTTACACGAACAACCTCGGAACGTTCGAACCAAGGTCTGTGGCACGTCTTTTCAAACGCCTACCCGTAAGCTCCTGCGAATCCGTTCAAAAGTCAACAAAAATCGCCAGTTTGCGGAGCTTGCAAGCCAATTCACTTGCAGCTGGCAGCACATTTAATTGTATCGATATCAATCAGCATGTTGGGCAAGGATGTACGTTGGTTGAATCTACTGTCGTGGAAGACCAAATAAGTGATCGGATATCAAAGATCAGAGGTTGCTCAGGTTGGACGGCGGAAAACTCGTACTTCAGCTAATCAAGATCGTGTTTGGTTTTGTTTTTGCGCTCCTTGGATGCGGGATGTTCCTTGCGTGGGGCTTTTTTCAGGCAACTCATCCGCAAGATGATGTCGTTGCATATGCAGCCATGTTCGGAACCGGACTTGTAAGTGCCAGCGTTACCGGAGCCATTGCCTTATTTCCTGCCGGTATCGCGATTGCGGTTTCGGAGCTTGGGCGGTTTCGAGGTGTTTTGTTCCACTTGGCAGCAGGAGGAGGTGTCGCATTCCTGCTCTGGACCCTCGGGTCTGTGGACAATTCTGCTGAAATTCGACCAGGAAGCTCGATCGCAGTGGCCGGTGGTTTCATGGCAGGGGCGATCTATTGGGCAATAGCAGGGCGAACTGCCGGGTTCTGGCTTGAGAACAATACTCAGCAAGACGGGGCCAAATAAGTCTGTGGCCTAAAGATCATCGCCTTTCAAGGCATCGCGCGCTGCATGATAATGTTCGTCGCGTACATGCGTGCGAACCATTGCGATGGCAGCCAGCAAAACTGTGGCATCATCACCAAAGCCGATCCCAAGAATGAAATCCGGAACGGCATCTAGCGGAAGGACAAAATAGGCGAGCGCTGCAAGCAATGTGCCGCGGACTTTGGCTGGTGTCGAGGGGTCAAGCGTGCAGTAGTATGCGGCAACCACATCTTCCATAAATGGAACCTGCCGGGCTGCTTTTCGGGCCGTGGACAGGAGTTTTTGACGAATGTTTTTCTTTTGCTCGTCTTCCGGTCCGAGATACTCTGGATCAAAGCCAAGATCTTCAAATGTCGTGCTCATACGGCACCCCTCATTTGCTGTGCTCGACCCAAGATAAGGCTTTTGATCCGTGCCTTCAATGTTTCATGAAAATCCGAACAGGCAGCTGCATTCGTAAACTGGCGCGAAACTGCTCCTTGGATACGGCGTTTGGTCTCTTGCTTCGCATTAATTTCCGGCTGTATCAAAACAACTGATCAAGGCTGTCGAACAGGATTCAGAAGGGCAGCTTTCCTGCCCTTCTTGGCCGGTCAGGCGTTGCCTCGGGTTTCCAGAAGCCGCCGCGCAATGACCTGCGCCTGAATTTCTGCCGCACCTTCGAAAATATTCAGAATGCGGGCGTCGCAGAGAACGCGCGAAATAGCATATTCTTGGGCAAAACCGTTGCCGCCATGGATTTGCAATGCGTTATCTGCTGCCGTCCAGGCAACACGCGCACCCAGCAATTTCGCCATGCCCGCTTCAAGGTCGCAGCGTTTCCCGGAATCTTTCTGCCAGGATGAGAAATAGGTCAGCTGGCGGGCGATCATCAGCTCAACAGTCATCAAGGCAAGTTTGTCCGAGACGCGCGGGAAGTTGACCAACGCCTTGCCAAATTGAACGCGATCTTCGGCATATTGAAGACCGAGATCCAGAGCAGATTGAGCAACGCCAAGGGCACGGGCCGCAGTCTGGATGCGCGCGCCTTCAAAGGTCTGCATCAGCTGCTTGAAGCCTTCGCCTTCAACCTGCCCCAGCAGGTTCTCGGCTTTGACTTCGAAATTGTCGAACGCAATTTCGTATTCTTTCATGCCCCGGTAACCGAGTACTTCGATTTCGCCGCCGCTCATACCCTCAGCCGGGAAGGGATCCTCGTCCGTACCACGCGGTTTTTCCGCAATAAACATGGAAAGGCCCTTGTAACCGGGCTGGTCTGGATTGGTGCGGGTCAATAAAGTCATGATGTCAGCGCGAACTGGATGAGTAATCCAGGTCTTGTTGCCCGAGATTTTCCAGGTGTCGCCGTCTTTGACTGCGCGTGTCTTCAATGACGCGAGATCCGATCCGGTATTCGGTTCGGTGAATACCGCTGTTGGCAGAATTTCGCCGGAGGCGATTTTAGGAAGCCAGTGTTGTTTCTGCTCTTCAGTCCCGCCGCATAGAATCAGTTCTGCTGCAATTTCCGAGCGAGTTCCGAGAGAGCCGACGCCGATATAGGCACGCGACAGTTCTTCAGAGACAACACACATGGCCTCCTTGCCAAGGCCCAATCCGCCAAACTCTTCCGGGATTGTCAGGCCGAACACACCGAGCTCAGACATCTGTTCAATGATGTCCAATGGAATGTAGTCGTTCTTCAAATGCCATTCGTGGGCGTTTGGTGTGACGTTGTCTTCAGCAAATCGGCGCATTTCATTGCGGATCTGCTCCATGGTCTCATCGAGACCGGGATCCCCAAATGTGGAATGGCCCGCCTGATCGCGAATGAGCCGGGTGATTTCAGCGCGGATGTCACATGTGTTGCCGCTATCAATCAACGCATCTACATCGGTTGATCGGAAGGACGCAATTTCAGCCGTCGAAATTCCAAGGTCCTGAAGGCGAACAAATTCGCCCTGGTTCATTGGTATGCCGCCGAAGATCTGCGCCAGATATTCCGCAAAGCCGAGCTGGGCGATCTTCTCTTCCAGCGGACCATATCGGCCGCCGTCCGTCAGTCTTCGAACATAGGCATCCAACTGGCGAAGAGCTTCCACGTAGGTCGCCAGCCAGGCCAAGCCATGAGTGGCGCGCTGCTCCCGTTCCATCAGATCGGAAGAAATCTTTTCATCCACGCTCACCTGAAGTCGAACACGTTGGGCTGCAAGGTCCAGTAGGCGATCCAGATCCGCAACAACGGGAGCTGTTCGGTCAAGGAGGCTAGGCGGCGTTTCACTTGCCGTCTTGGCTGCAGCGGACATCAGGTGGTCTCCGTTTTCAATAGTTGCGCAAAGGCGCGTTTTGTTGAAGCTATGTTGCGGCGCACACTTCTATTTGTCGAGCTGGAATTTCTCCACCTTTCGGAGGGGGCAGTTTTGGTACAGTCACTCTTGACGGGAATGATCGGAAAGGGCGAAATCTCAACATGGGGCTACGCAGAGCAATTACAGTGGTTTATGCCGTGCTGAAGGACGCTATTGGTCACTTTGTCCGGGATGACGGTTTTGCCATGGCAAGCCATGTGGCGTTGTCCGGAATCCTTGCCGTTTTTCCGTTGCTGATCTTCATTGCGTCGCTGGCTGCCTTCTTTGGACTCGATGGTGCTGCTGACACAGTGTCTGATCTGGTTTTTGATGCCTGGCCGGAGAGCGTCGCAGCCCCGGTCGCGAGGGAAATTGAAAATGTCCTGACTGTTCGCCGAGCTGATTTGCTGACTTTTGGTGCCGTTGCTGCGCTGTGGTTTGCGTCAAACGGAGTTGAGGCCCTTCGAACCGCACTCAACCGGGCCTACAGACAGTATGACTCTCGATCGTTCATTCTGTTGAGATTGCAGTCGATGGCACTCGTCCTGCTCGGTGCGACTATTTTGCTCGCCTATACGTTTCTGGTCGTTTTAGCGCCATTGGCACTGGCAAAGCTGACGGAATTCGTACCCAAGATCGAAGCCTTCCTGCTGTCGATCAACTTGGCCCGCTACACCCTGGCCGGCTCTTTGTTGATTATCGGTCTGTTCATGACGCACTGGCTGTTGCCAGCCGGTCGGCGCAGCTTTGCAGATTTATGGCCGGGCGTTCTCGCGACCCTGATCATGTGGATTATATCAGGGAGTGTATTCGGTGCGTATCTGGCCAAGTTTTCAAGTTACATCTCCACTTATGGAGGTCTTGCCGGGATCATGACAGCACTGATTTTTCTCTATATCTGTGCCTTCTTGTTCATTTTGGGCGGTGAGCTGAATGCCGCAATTTCCCGCCAGCGGGTTTATTGGCTGCGCCAGAAAGAACAGCAACATAAGCTGGATTATGCATCAGACTAGATTGTGATGCTGTTTAGTTAGGCCGGCTTGTGAGCCGAACGGATTGTCAGGACTGCACCTACGACCAGCCCCATGCCCGCAATCTGGATTGGCAACAGAATTTCACCAAAGAGAAAATAGCTCTCAATCGCCGTTGCCACAGGCACGAGATAAAACAGGCTGGCGACCTGTGAGACAGCCCCTTGGCGGATCAAAAGCATCAAGAGAAGGACTGCGCCAACGGACAAGACCAGAACCAGCCAGACCATTGCGAAAATCAATTCGCCGGACCAGGTGATTTGCCAGGATTCAAAATAGGTGAGCGGGGTCGTTATCAGAAGCGCTCCGACATATTGCCAAAATGTTGCAGCCAGCAGATCGGTCTTTTGCACAAACCGTTTTTGGTAAACGGTGCCCAGGCTGATAGCGGCAACGGCTGCCAGAACGACAGTGATCGTGATCGGAGTAATTCCGGTGCCGCTCATGTCGAATTTGGGTCCCAGAACAAGAACCAGGCCTGCAGCGCCGATTGCCATACTGATCCAGTGCTTTCGCGAATTGCGCTCGCCCAGCAGGCCGACAGCCATAATGGCGGTCATCACCGGCTGAAGGCCGACAATAATGGAAGACGCCCCTGCTGGCATGCCTTGCTTGATTGCCCAGAATACACCACCCAAATATATCCCGTGCACGAGCATTCCTGTGAAAATGCAGTGGAAGATTGCATTTGGAGATGTCGGCCAAGCTTTCACAAGCGGTATCGCGACAACCAGCAATATCGGCAAAACGGCAGCGAAGCGAACCGTTAGAAACACCATAGGGTCGATGTATGGAGCACCAAGTTTCGACCCTATAAACCCGGTCGACCAAAGAAGCACAAATATGGCAGGAGCGATTTTGGCGAATTTTTCCAAGATTGATCTCAATCCAACGCTCTGATGCAGACCTGCAATTCAATGTGAAATGTGGCCACAAATGGTTGAGCGATATGGTTTTTACAATGTTAACGGTTAGCTGTCATTTTTAACTAGTACAAAGCTTGTAGCTTTAGTTTTAAGGGACATACGATGGTGCCATTAGCTTCGCAATCAACAACTCATATCTTGTCGAATTTATCTGTAAAGGTTCGAGTGCAGGTATTGAGCCTGTTTACAATCGTTGGTTTGTTGGCGATCGGCGGCGTATTCTTCTGGAGCCAAAATGAACTGAATTCGGCATTTCTGCGCATGGGGGATAGCTCCATGCTTGCAGAAGAAGTGGCCGGGCTTTCCGAAGCAGCCGCCAAACTTCAGAATATTGAGAAGCAATATCTGACAAAACCGTCAGCGGAAACATTTCAGAAATTCGGCACCGAAGTTGTGCGAACAAATGATATTCTAGGTCTGATAAGTGCCAATCCTATCGCCGCGACCTATGTCACTGAAATTGCAGATGTAAAAGACACACTTGAGGGCGCTGGTGGGTCTTTTGAAATGCTGAATTCAGTTCAGCAGCAAATCGGATATACCAGCAACAGCGGTTATCTGGCAGCGCTTAATGAGGCAACTGCCGCTGTAAAACATCGCCTGCAGGAAGAAATGAAATTCGGCGGTGGCCCCGATTTTGAAAAGCTCGTCCGTGCTATACTCGCCGTCCAGTTGGCAGAAAAAGAATTCACGCTGAATAGCAGTCTTGAGGCGATTGAAGCTTTTGAAGTTCAGTTCAAGGCGTTCGAGAAGCTTTTGAAGAAAGTCTACATTTCAGACGCGATAAAAAATGAACTTGCCGAGAACATGAAACGTTACAAGTCGACCTTCGATGACTATACGGCTGCGTCTTCCGTGTTGGTTAAGCATCTGACACTGTTTGAAGATTTGTTCGAACTCCTGCCGCCGCATATTGCGTCCTTGAGCTCAGCTGCGAAACAGATTCAGAAAGAAGCTTTTGACCAACTTGAAACTGCTCGGTCAATTGCAGCAGTTGCGATTGGTGTCACGATTTTGGCATTGCTTGTATTGCTTCCAGCTATTGCCTGGATGATCGGACAGTCCGTTGCTCGTCCATTGGCGCGCCTGCAAATTGCGATGGAATCCCTTGCCAGCGGTCAGACTGATATTGATCTTCCTGAAGTTACGGGGAACAATGAACTTGCCTCTATGGGACACACGGTTGAAGTCTTTCGCGACAATGCTTTGGAACGCGCTGAACTCGCAGCTGCTCAAGAACGGGAAAATCACGAACGCGAAGAGCGTGTGTCACGTTTGGAAACCCTGATCGGCAGATTTGAAGGTACCGTGACCGACGCGCTGAAGAGCCTCGACCGGTCAAATGGCGAGCTGCTGCAAACGGCCCAGTCAATGGAACAGTCTGCAGATGATGTTGCCGATGAATCCAGTGGAGCTGCTGAAGCCGTCCGGACTGCAACCGAAAATGTTACATCAGCCGCACAATCAGCGGAGGAGTTGGCCGCCTCGATCGCCGAAATATCGACCCAGGCGAACAAATCAACGGAAGTTGCCCAGCAGGCCGTTCGCAGTGCGTCGACTACCGTTGCGACTATGAACGAACTCTCCGGTGCAGCGGATCGTATCGGTGAAGTCATGGGTCTCATCCGTGATATCGCCAACCAGACCAATCTTTTGGCACTGAATGCGACAATCGAAGCGGCACGGGCCGGTGAATCGGGCAAAGGGTTCGCTGTTGTTGCCGCAGAAGTCAAACAACTGGCGGATCAAACATCCAAGGCAACAGAAGACATCGCTATCCAGGTCGAGGCCATTCAAGGGTCCTCCGGACACGCAGCTCAAGCGATCGAGGATGTCAGCGCTATCATTGCTGATATGGAAAACCTGGCATCCGCGGTGGCGTCCGCTGTCGAACAGCAAGATGAAGCTGTCCAGCAAATATCGGAAAACGTCACAAATGCCTCCTCGCGATCAGAAGAAGGCGCGGGCCGAATGAAAAGCGTCGGGTCGGCTGCTGAACTTGCGCGAATGAACGGGGCTGAAGTGGAAAATCTTGCAGAATCTCTGGGGCAACAGGGCGCTCTGATCCGCGAGGAAGTTGCAACTTTCCTGGAAGGTGTTCGCGCTGTCTAAGCTTGTTTTGCTGCTACATTTGCAAGTTGATCAGTCGCTGGTGTGCGATTGTCTGGTAGGCCACAATCCTTCATGCTAGGGACGGATCTCCAAGTGTGAAGAAGGTTGGTTGGAATGCAGGACGAAATCGTCATTGTCGGAGCCGGTCAGGCTGGAGCCCAGCTTGCTCAGTCGTTACGTCAGGGTGGATTTGAAGGTCCCCTACGGCTGATTGGTGACGAGCCGCATCTGCCTTATCAACGACCACCGCTTTCCAAAAAATATCTGTCTGGCGATATCAGCTCCGAGGCACTGTTGCTTCGTCCACCTGAGTTTTTTGAAGCGAACAATATAGATCATATTCCAAACACACGTGTCTCAGGGATTGATCGCAGGGGAAAACGTTTGTTGCTGGAAAACGGTGACACGGTCTCTTACGGGAAACTTGTTCTGGCGACCGGAACGAATGCTCGTTGGTTACCGATCGATGGCGCTGACAAGCTGGGAGTGGTGACGCTTCGATCCATTGCAGATGTCGATGTCATTCGTGAACGGCTCGATCAATGCCAACGGATTGTCATCATCGGTGCCGGTTATATCGGACTGGAAGTAGCTGCTGTTGCCAAATCGCTCGGCAAGGACGTCAGCGTGATTGAGGCGCAAGATCGTCCGATGAAACGCGTTGTCAGTGAAACCGTTTCTGGTTACTTCGCCAATCTACATCAGGCTCGCGGGATTGATTTACGGCTGGGAACGGGGATTGATGCCATAGAAGGCGGGAGTTCTGTCGAAGGGGTTCGTTTGAGCAATGGTGATGTTCTGGCTGCTGAACTGGTTCTGATAGCAGTTGGCGCTGAACCGAATGATCATTTGGCGCGAGAGACTGGCATAGATGTCGACAACGGTGTTCTCGTCGATGGTGCAGGCCAGACAAGCGATCCCGACATTTATGCTATCGGAGACTGCACCCGGTTCTATTCTGGCCGTTATGCCCGTTCTGTGCGTATGGAAAGTGTGCAGAATGCTATCGACCAAGCCAAAATATCTGCGCAGTCTTTGCTCGGGCAGGATGTCGACTATGACCCCTTGCCCTGGTTCTGGTCCGATCAATTTGACATCAAACTTCAGATAGCGGGTTTGTCCGAGGGCTATGACGATACCGTCGTTGTTGGCTCGCCCGAAAACAACAAATTTTACGTTGCCTATCTGAAGTCAGGTCAGTTGATCGCCGTTGACAGCATCAATGCTCCGCGCTCTCACATGATGGCTCGCCGTGTCATCGGTGAGACCTGGCACGAAGACTTGCTGCCGGAGGCCTGACTGTCGTTGCTGCCGGCATAGACTTTGTGAAAGGTCTTGCTTTCTAAGTTGCTGCCGCATTTTGAAGAATGAGCCGGGTCACTTCATTCGGAATTTCCAGATGCGGCATATGACCAACGCGCTCAAAGATGTGCGTGGCCACAATACCGGGAAGTTTGTGAGCCTGACGGGTTGGTAAAACTCGGTCCTGCGTTCCCCAAATAACCTTTATTGGCATCTTGAGCGCTGCCATGTCATCCCGCGGCAATGTCTTTTGAACGGAACCATCGATGATCTCGTCTGCGATCGCTTTAAGCGTTGCTGCAGCACCCGGTCTTGCCCGGCTCTCTGCGGCTGTTTTTGCAAGAAACTTCGGCAGTTTGAATTCCCAACCGAAAAACTGTTCCAGCAGGACTTCCATATTTGCCGGATCGCTTGCGACAGCATAACGACGGAGCAGGCGATGGTTGATTTCCGGACCGAAACCGCCCGGAGCCAGCAATGTCATGCTGGCGACCAGTTCCGGTGAGCGCAGAGCCACAAGTGCCGCAACCGCACCGCCCATGGAATGCCCGACCAGATGAACTCTTGTGTGCCCCAAGGCTTCAAGGGATTGCGCAACAGCTTTGGCAGCGATGGCGGCATTGCCGACCGTCGGCCAACCAAGTGCCTCGCCGTGCCCCGGTAAATCAAAAGCTATCGAATGTTTCTGGCTCGCCAGTCCTGTCTGAATGGTCTGCCAGGTTTGTTTATCTCCGCCAAATCCGTGCAGCAGGATAACTGGTGCTCCGCTGTCTTCAGATGAAGCTGCCTGCTTTTTGAAGGGAAGATGTTTGGGCGGGTTAGGGCGAAGATCGGTCATGCGGGTCCATTCGGCCGTTTGGGTCGTGTCAGGTGTTTGGAGAAGTCAAATAGACTATTTATTCCAATGCAAAAAGAGGCTGCCTATTGGTGAAGCCATCAAGCTCAAAGTCTCCTGCATGCTTCGCACGCGAGCCAGCAATCGATGCTACCTGTTCGGTCATCAGAACGTCGGATCCGGCAACTTTGGTCAAGCTTTCGATGCGTGCTGCAGCGTGGACCGTTTGACCGACAACGGAGAATGTCATCCGGCTGGGAACCCCTATATTTCCGAACATTACCGACCCAACTGAAAGGGCCACGCCTGATTTCAATCGGTGTTCGGCTGTTGAATTGAGATTGAACTCTTTCAACCTTCGGCGCGTTTCGTCAGCTGCGCCAATGGCTTTTCTGACCGCGCCATCAAAACTCTGGTTTTCGGTCGGGAAGACGCCAAGGACAGCATCGCCAATGAAATCTAGGACCTCGCCTCCGTGCTCGAGCACAGATCCGGCCGTTGCTTCGAAATAGGAGTTGAGCCACGTAAGATATGCATCGGGCCCCAGGTCTTCGGCAATGGCAGTCGAATTGCGCATGTCCGCGAAATAGACAACCGCATCTATGTTTTCGCCATCTCCATGCCGTATCTGACCGTTCAGCACTTTCGTGCCTGCGATGGATCCGAGATAAGTTTCAGCGACCGTCCGTGTTATCTGGCTTTCCAGAGTTGCCCGGGCTGCAAGAGCCAGCCGTTTCTGGATGTACCGGATCGCAACCAGCGCTTCATCGGAAAAACCGTCTGTCTCTTTTGTGGCCCAGCTGACGATGATGCCGGTTGTGGGATAATCACCCTTGATGGCTGGAATTTCAAATTCGGTCGGAATGACCAGGTAGTCGGTATAACCGTCATTGGCGAGTGTTCTAAGAAGCGGAAATTCAATTGGAGCATTTGCGTTTGTCAAGCGTCTGCGGAGCATAGGTTCTCTGTTTACCAGCACGGCGCGAACGGGGCTTTGAAGCCAGTCTTCGTCCTCTTCTTCGGAATGCTCGAACCGTTCATGACGGACCGCGTTGCCGCTTTCCCAAAACGCGAGCTCAGCTTCAATCAACGGATGGAGAACCGACCAGACGAGCATCGCGCGATCAATCGGCACATGGCATTGCCGCAACCGTTCGCACATTTCGGCAAACATTTTCGCCATATCAGGGGAACCGAGGGCCTGGCTAATGAGCCAGTCTTCAATATCGTCAATTTCGGCCATGCTGATCATGACAATAAGGTAGATATCTTTTGAACCGGATACCAGATGGCTGGTGGCAAGTTTATTGCGGACTTTTTTGAACCGCGACGCTTCCGGGTGGAATGATGATCCAGTTGATCGTCAAATCCGGGATCGTGCCATAGGAGTGATAGGGGAAAGTCTTTTGCCCTTGGCGTGCAATGTCCGGGTAAAGGCTCGAAATTATTCCGCCGGGGGTCTCATTCTCTCCTAGCCAGATGATCATCACACCGTGCTTCTGGACATCGTCGATGTCTATCCACGGGCTGACTGATACATCGTGGTTCAAAAACATGGATGGTCGCGACCAGGAATGGAGCGTGACGTTTGCTGTTGGCCACATGGTTCCAGCAACATAGGCGAGTTCTGTTCCGGTTTCTTGTTTCCAGACTTCGGCCAAGTATTCGGCGGTTACAATGCCCGGGTAGTGGATGCGGGTGTGTTTCTTTTTCCACAACGGTTCGAGCACACCCTGACCGATCAAAACACCAAGGAAAATTGTCTGAATGACGATGGCTGCACCAAGCGCTGCTTTTGAAAGGTACCAGGTTTCCGGCAAGTGCAGGAACCGCACGGCAACGATTCCGGAGAGCACAAACATTGGTGTGCCCCACATGTGTTTGAATTCATTGCCTGTGACCGCAGACGCAAGAAGCACAACAGCCAGTGGCACGATTGCAAACCAAACCAGAAACCGATCTGCATGCAATGTTGTTTGTAAACCGGTCTTTGCTTTGAGGTTTGTTTTCAGGGACTTCAATCCGGTCCAGCCTAAACCGACCAGCACCACTAAAAACAATCCCGCATGATTGCCAATCTGCGCCAGGAAGAAATTGATCGGATTATAGATATGATCGAAAAGGGATTCCGCTGAATTGCTGCGTGTAGCGGCATATCGAATGGTCAGGAAATCTGTCTCCCAAAGCCACAGAAAGTGGGGGAGGAACAAACCGACACAGACAGCAGCGCAAAGCCAAGGGCCGAATGTTGCCAGATGTCGACGGGCATCTGCAAACACCAGAACATACAGGCCGATTGTTCCGATCATGAGGGTGGCAAAGTATTTAGTATAAAGCCCGAACGCTGCCAGAGCACCTAGAAGAATCCAGTCCATCAGGGATCCTTTGTCGAGCACCCTGAGGAAGAAGAACATCATTCCGGCCCAAACCGGAATTTGCAGAATGTTCGGATTGAACTCCGGCATGGGTAATGTGAAATAAAAATTCACACTGGTTAGCACGAGTGCCCAGAAGGCCTGCCAACCGGATAGACCAAGCCGTTTCGCAGTCAGATAGACAAACAGGTAACCAATAGCAGCACAGATCGCACTCAGCCAATAAGCGCCGAAGGACTTGCCACCTGTCAGTTGATAGCTGAATTCCAGCAGCCAAGCCTGCATGGGCGGATGCTTTGTGTAGCCAAGTTGCAGTTCCCGCCCCCAGGCAAATCCCTCTACAACATCCAGCGGTGGATTGGAAAATGTCAGGCTCGGGACGAGTGCATAGAGCAAGCACAAAATGCCAGCATACAGGATGGCAGCGCGAGAAGCGGTCAATCGAACAGGCTCCATTAGAATTCGGTCAGGTCTCGACAGGGTTATGCGAAAACGCCCAAAGGCGGGCCCCGAGGAATGTCAGGGCAGGCACAATGCCGATTGAAAACAGCAACCCGATCAGGTCTGGCCAAGGCGTCAGGTTCAGCCACAAAGTCAGAACGGTAGAGTTCAAGGCAAAACCGGCCAAAGCGATTAAGAGAAAGCGCAGCATGCTTCTAAGTGCAGATGAGTTATCCCTTAAATGGGAAAAGCTCCAGAAATAATGCCCGCCAAAAGACACACAGAACGCGATGACAAAACCAACGACATTCGACGGCATTGCTGGCAATGTTCCGGATTCAAGAAGCGAAGCTGCGACGCCGGCATGGGTTAAAGTTGCTGCAACGCCGACAACCGCGAATTTCCCCGCAGAGGCCGCTTCTGTTTTGATTTTGCTTGCCGTTTCCTTACGAGTCATTGGAGCGGGTAGCCTTTCCGCCGACTTCGTCCGGGGTCTCGCCTTCGATCACATCCTGCAGAATATAGACTGGGCGCTGTTTGGCTTCGTTGAACAGCCTGGCGACATATTCGCCAATCATTCCGATCGACAGAAGCTGGATGCCGGAAAAGAACAACAGCGCGACCATCAGCGAGGCGTAGCCCGGTACATCGATGCCCGAGAATAAAACACGGAGCGTTAAATAAAGCGCATAGGCGAAAGCGCCGAGCGACACCAGAACCCCGCCATAGAACCACACGCGCAGCGGCAACGTGGTGAAGCCGGTGATGCCATCCAGTGCGAAATTCCAGAGTTTCCAGTAGTTGAATTTACCTGTCCCGGCCATGCGCGGTGGGCGTTCATACGGAACGGCCATAGACGGGTAACCAACCCATGCAAACAGGCCTTTCATGAAGCGATTTCGTTCCGGCAGACGTAAAAGGGCATCGATGACAGCTCGATCAATCAAGCGGTAATCGCCTGCATTGGCCGGCATATCGATGTTAGCAAGCCTGTTGAACGTGCGATAAAACATATCGGCGGTGGATCGCTTCATGATCGTATCCGAGGTGCGATCTACACGCAGACCATAGACAACGTCATAACCAGCGCGCCAGCCATCGATCATCTGATGGATCAGTTCCGGCGGATCTTGCAAGTCAGCATCTATGATAACGGCGATGTCACCCTTGGCGGCTTCAAGGCCGGCAGAAAGGGCGGCTTCCTTGCCGAAATTCCGGGACAGCGCCAAGAGTCTACCGGGGAGGCCGTTACTGAGTTCACTCGAGAGAATATCAGCGGATTTGTCGCGGCTGCCATCGTCAATGAAGACATACTCGTAGGTCAGGCCGGTTTCATCCAGAACTCGCCGTGTTGCCTCGAGAAAATGACCAATCACCTCTTCTTCATTATAGATAGGGACAATGATGCTCAGAAGCGGTGCTTGAGGGCGGGCACTTTCCCGGCGGGTAACATAGATATTGGAAGCAGCAGATGTTCGCATGGACCGATCAAATCATGTGATTTTGGCGCAAACTGCCGGAAAAGCGACCAAAAGGCCAGCCTGTTGAGACAGACTGACTAATTTCTGTTCGGGCGACTACCTTTAACAGGGTGTGATTTTCGGTCAATCCATGGTCATCAATGCGTCTCTTCAAGTTCCTTGGTCGTTGTTCCCTGGGTCTCTTGCAGGATTTTTTTCTGCCGTTTTGCCTTTGTTACGGCTGCACGCGCTGAGTCATTCAGGTTAAAGATTTCGAGTTTCTCTTCTTCGGCGTCAGTTACGGTCTGAATGGCAAAATCGGTGTAGGTTTTGTTCTGTGAGTCTCTTTGAATGCGCTTGCGCATCCGATGCAGCTTCCAACCGTAGAGGCCAAAGCGGACGTATTTGACCAGACTTTCCAAAGCAAACATCGGATAGTGGATGATGCCTGGAAGTTGCCGGAAGCCGGGACGTCGCTGTTTGGGGTCCTTCAAGCGGAAATAGCCGCATTGTTGCGGATGAACCCGTTCAAAGCACATAGCACCGTATATCTGTAGGCAAAGCCTCCAGACGCGCACTGGTTTGATGCCGTAGGCGACATTGCGCTTCATCAGCGTTTCCAGGTGTTCTTCGGTGTAATACCAGTCCCAAATGTCCCGATAGGTCTGCTGCCAAACCTCAGGGCTCATTATCGGGTGTTCACATGTTGTATGTTCCAGATCGTATCGGTTCAAATCGGGGTCAAGCCAAGCACCCTTTTCATAGAGAACCTTGTGATCCTCGGAACCTGGCAAAGGTGTCAGCATGGTGAATTCGAGCATATCGACGGGCAATTCCCGTTGAATGATTTCGATATCGCGGCGAATGCTTTCCGGGGTATCGTTCGGCAAGCCCATGATAAACCCGGCATAGGTCATGATGCCGACTTCTTTCCACATCTGGAACATTCTGCGGTATTCCGTGATGCGGTTCTGGCCCTTCTTCATGTGGACGAGGTTTTCCGGATTGATGCTTTCCAGGCCAATGAAGACATGTGTGCATCCTGCCCGAGCCGCTTTCTCAATAAAATTCGGTAGACGGTGGGCCAGCGTGTCGATCTGGATCAGAAAATGGATATTGATCCCGTCCTGTTCGCGCAATTGAATGATCCGGTCAAAGATCGCTTCCCAGTTCTTGTTTCGTGCAAAATTATCGTCCGTGACAAAAAATGCGGTGATGCCCTGAGCATGATTGGCTCGGATTAGCGCCTCGATATCATCGGCATTGCGCCATCGCGATTTCCGGCCCTGCACATTGATGATTGTGCAGAACGAACACTGAAACGGGCATCCGCGTCCTGCATCAAAAGATGAGATGTTGCCGTCGTATTTCCGCACGATGGATTCCGGCAGCAATGGTGGAACCTGATTTTGAAGGCCGGGCAGATCGTTCATAACGTTGTAGAGCGGTTTCAGATCTCCAGCTGCAGCTTCCTTCAACAAAGCAGCAAAATGCTCTTCCGCTTCGCCGGCAAAGAGGGTTATGCCGAGGTCATGCGCTTCCTGAAGGTCTTGTGGAATTTCCTTGAGCATTGATAGGCATCCGGAAACGTGGAAACCACCCATGGCAACCGCAACATCCTGCTTTCGAAGCTGCTTTGCAATTTCAAATGCACGAGGGAACTGGTTGGACTGGACACCAACAAGGCAAACCAGGCCATTGTTGTTTTTTGTCCGTTCGATGATTTGCTGGAGAGGTACACGCATGGTCATTTCGTCATACGCGTTGACCGAGATGTCTTGGTCATCACCAAGGATCTGCTTGTCGCTGCAATCCTTGGCAATCGCATATAGACATGCCATCGAGTTGGACGGAACCCAGGCTTTCCACCATTGCAGGACATAACCATCGTCGTCGTAATGAGATGGCTTGATGATCTCGATATGAAATGTACCCATGATGGCAGACCCCCGCTTTAAAAGCGTGGAAGTGCAGACCTCAGATCATGGGCGTATTGTTTTTTTGCTTTTGGCCGGTTCTGGGCGCAATTCCAAGAAAACTGTATTCCGTAGGGTAATTCAGCGTTTCCTTGGATACAAGACGTCAATGTGATCTTGTTTCTGGGCAAAAAACCGGCCTCAACAGAATTGAGGCCGGTTTCTTTGTCTTGATATTGCTGCGCTGTTTATGTCAACGCGCCGTGGCAATGTTTGTACTTTTTACCGGAGCCGCATGGGCAAGCTTCATTGCGTCCTACCTTGCCCCACGTTGCCGGGTTTTCAGGATCTCTTTCACCCGATGGGGAAGATCCGGTGCCGGTCAACGCCATTTCGTTCTGGCCTGTCAGCGGATCGATATGCTGTTCATGCATTTCCGGCTGCGCAGGCATTGCAGGTGGCTGCTCGGTCACCAGTTCAACGCGCAGCAATTGCGCGGTCGTGATTTCGCGGAGCTGTGTCAGCATGGACTCAAACAGTGTGAAAGCTTCAGTCTTGTATTCCTGAAGTGGATCACGTTGCGCGTAGCCACGGAAACCGACCACAGAGCGCAAGTGATCAAGGTTGGCAAGGTGCTCGCGCCACAGGTTGTCTAGCGTTTGCAGAAGGACTGCTTTTTCCACCTGACGCATGATTTCAGGTGTGTATTTCGCGACCTTCTGTGCCATGGCTTCGTCGGCGGTACGGCGAAGACGATCCAGGACTTCTTCTTCCGCAATACCTTCCTCAGCTGCCCAGTCCTTGACAGGCAGATCGAGGTTGAGAAGTTTGCGGATTTCTTCCTGAAGACCCTCAGTGTCCCATTGTTCAGGATAAGCGCGTTCTGGAATATGGCGGGCGACGAGGCCGTCAATGACATCGTGGCGCATGTCCGCGACTGCGTCTTGAATCGCTTCGCTGTCCATAAGTTCGATACGTTGATCAAAAACGACCTTGCGCTGGTCGTTCATGACGTCATCGAATTTCAGCAGGTTTTTACGAATATCGAAGTTGCGTGCTTCGACCTTCTGCTGCGCTTTTTCCAGAGCCTTGTTGATCCAGGGATGAATGATGGCTTCGCCTTCTTCCAAACCCAATTTTTGCAGCATGGAATCCATGCGTTCTGACCCGAAGATCCGCATCAAATCATCCTGGAGCGACAGGAAGAATTTGGAATGCCCCGGATCACCCTGACGCCCGGAACGACCACGTAATTGGTTGTCGATGCGTCGGCTTTCGTGACGCTCTGTCCCGATCACGTAAAGCCCGCCAGCACTCAATGCTTTTTGTTTGAGATCTTCGACCTCTGCTCTGACTTTGGCTTCCTTGGATGTACGCTCCTCGCCCTCGGCAATGTCGCCCAACTCCATGGTGATCTGCATGTCAGCATTACCGCCGAGCTGAATATCCGTTCCGCGACCGGCCATGTTGGTCGCAATCGTTACAGCGCCCGGCAGACCTGCCTGGCCGATAATTGATGCTTCCTGTTCATGGTAGCGCGCGTTCAGAACTGCAAAGACCTTGGCCTTGCCGCCATCCTGCTTCTGAGCTGCTGCAAAACCCGCAGCATCGGTGACTTCAATCTGCTTGTAGCCATGCTTTTTGAGTTTTTCAGCGAGATATTCGGATTTTTCGATAGAGGTCGTGCCGACGAGAATCGGTTGGCCACGTTCCTTGCAGTCGTCGATTAACTTGACGATAGCATCGAATTTTTCGTCGACTGTCCGATAAACTTCATCATCATCATCGACGCGGCTGACATCCATATTGGTCGGGATTTCAACTACTTCGAGATTGTAAATGTCGGCAAATTCATCTGCTTCGGTCAATGCCGTTCCGGTCATGCCGGCGAGCTTGCCGTACATGCGGAAATAGTTCTGGAATGTGATCGATGCGAGCGTCTGGTTTTCTGGCTGAATGTTTGCTTTTTCGCGCGCTTCCAGAGCCTGGTGGAGGCCTTCCGAGAAGCGGCGACCCGGCATCATACGACCGGTGAACTCATCAATGATCACGACTTCGCCGTTGCGGACAATGTAGTCCTTGTCACGTTGGAACAGCTTGTGCGCTTTCAGTGCCTGCTGGAGGTGATGCACGATGGAGACATTCTCGACATCGTACAGGGAGTCACCCTTTAACAACTCTGCTTCGGCCAGAAGTTTTTCCAGTTTCTCGTTACCGGCTTCCGTGAAGGTTGCTGAGCGCGCTTTTTCATCGAGTTCGAAATCTTCGTCGCCTAGATGCGGAATGAAGGCGTCAACCGTATTGTAGAAGTCGGAGCGATCCTCCAAAGGGCCGGAAATGATCAAAGGTGTCCGAGCTTCATCAATCAGGATCGAGTCAACTTCATCGACGATAGCGTAGGCGTGGCCGCGTTGAACCATGGATTCGCGATCATGTTTCATGTTGTCGCGAAGATAGTCGAAGCCGAATTCGTTGTTGGTGCCGTACGTAACATCAGCGGCATAGGCTGCGCGACGCTCGTCGTCTGACAATCCGTGTGTAATACAGCCGACCGAAAGACCCAGGAACTTATAGACCTGTCCCATCCAGTCACTATCGCGCTGTGCGAGATAGTCGTTCACAGTCACGACGTGAACGCCATTTCCGGACAATGCGTTCAGATAAACAGGGGCGGTCGCGACGAGGGTTTTACCTTCACCCGTCCGCATCTCCGAGATTTGGCCTGAATTCAGAACCATACCGCCGATCAATTGAACGTCATAATGGCGTTGGCCGAGCGCACGCCTGGCTGCTTCGCGAACAGTTGCGAACGCGGGGACAAGTATGTCATCGATCGTCGCACCGTTTTTCAGTTGCTCCCGAAACTCGTCTGTACGGGCGCGCAGCGCTTCATCCGTGAGTGCCTGGGTTTCTGGCTCGAGAGCATTAACTTGCTCCACAACAACTCGAAATCCTTTAATCTTCCGGTCGTTTGCCGAACCGAAAATCTTCCGTGCTAAAGCGCCAAGGCCAGCCATGTGGCGGTCCTTCCTTACTGGGCGGCGTTTCTGGCAATGTGACGCCTGCCCATGATATCGTCTCAATTGATGTACACGTTGCCGCGAAGCAGACGCGCTGACCGGTGAATACGGCCAAAATGATGCCATCCCTGCCTGAAAGCGGGGCCGACCGACAGATAAGAGGGGGCCGGATGCTTGTCAACGCTGCTGAATTGCGCAATGTACCCACTCCCTCAAGTTTTGAGGGAATAAAGAATTCTATTCCTATACGTAAAGGACTTCTCATGTTCCGATTCTCGATGCGTAAGCCGGCCAAGGTGTTCGCTGTTTCAGTTCTGGCCCTAACGCTCGGATCCGCTACTTTGTCCGCAGCCGAACCGGATGATGTTGTCGCAAAAGTTGGCAATGCGGAAATCACGGAAGCAGATATTGCATTTGCTGCTCAGGACCTTGGACAGGAACTGCAGCGTTTCCCGCCGGCACAATGGCGTCAAATTCTGCTCGACGTCGTAGTCGATATGGAATTGTTGGCACAGGCGGCACGAGAGGACGGTCTCGATCAGGACCCGGATTTCAAAAAGCAGCTTGAATTCTTAGAACTTCGTGCGCTTCGCAACGCTTATCTTGGTGAAAAGATCTATGGCGATATCAGCGAAGAAGACGTTAAGGCCGCCTACGACAAGGAATTTTCTGATTTCGAAGGGGCTGAAGAGATCAGTGCCCGTCATATATTGGTGAAAGAAAAATCGGAAGCCGAAGCAATCATCAAAGAGCTGGACGGCGGTGCTGATTTTGCTGAACAGGCAAAAGAAAACTCGACTGGCCCGTCTGGTCCAAATGGTGGTGACCTTGGATATTTTGGAAAAGGTCAGATGGTTCCGGCATTCGAGGAAGCCGTCTTCGCACTTGAGAAAGGCGCTTACACCAAGGAACCTGTTGAAACGCAATTCGGTTGGCACGTTATCAAGCTTGAAGACATGCGCCGTCAGGAGGCGCCAGCCTTTGAAACCGTTGCAGACCAAGTGCGTCAACAAGTGATGCGTGAACGCTATGACGCCAAAATGGCTGAGCTCAAGGAAGCGGTGGTTGTTGAAATTATGGATGAAACACTCGAGACGTCGGCTGAAGCACCAGCTGCGTCAGAATAGCTTATTTCTTCCAAATTGATTGAACCCGGTCCCGCTTGTGGCCGGGTTTTTCTTTGAGCATTGTCAATGTTTCTGGCTGCAACTCGTAAAAGGCTTGCGTATCTTGCTAGCTAGAAGCTAGGCAGTGACTAGTAGAGTGCATTTATCAGGACTGTTCAGATGGCAACAACCATTTCCCCGCTTGCTCCCAAATCCTATCCGGATATGCCTGACGTTCCCGGAGTGACATTTGCAACCGCAGAAGCGGGGATCAAGTATTCCAGTCGAACTGATGTTTTGTTGACCAAACTGGCTGATGGAACAACAGCAGCTGGAGTCTTTACAAAGTCGAAGTGTTCTTCGGCTCCGGTAGATTGGTGCAAGGCGATTTTGTCCGACGGTAAGGCGAGTGCACTTTTGGTCAATTCCGGGAATGCCAATGCATTCACGGGGAAGAAGGGTCAGGCCGCGGTAGAGCTTTCGGCTGATATCGTTGCAAAAGCCCTCGGTTGCGCCAAAAACGGCATATATCTGGCATCCACCGGCGTAATCGGTGAGCCTTTGCCTGCCGAAAAATTTGCCGAAGTGGCTGCGGCACTTGTTGATACTCAAGGCAGTGCCAGTTGGTTAGACGCCGCAAAAGCAATCATGACAACAGATACTTACCCCAAGATTGCCACGGCAACAGTGGACCTGGATGGCGAAAGTGTCGTGATCAATGGTATTGCGAAAGGTGCTGGCATGATCGCGCCTGATATGGCGACGATGTTATCTTTCATATTCACGGATGCGGCTATCACACCAAACGTTCTGCAGTCGCTGCTCGGCGGTGAAACGGACGGCAGTTTCAACGCAATCACGGTTGATAGCGACACTTCGACGTCAGACACAGTGCTTCTGTTTGCGACCGGGGTATCAAGTGCCCGCGGAATTGAACCGATCACATCCCTCGACGACCCTCGTGTCGATGTTATTCAGGCGGCTCTCGGTGATGTCATGCTGGACCTGTCCCATCAGATTGTTCGGGACGGGGAAGGGGCTCGCAAGTTTGTGGAAGTTCAGGTCGATGGCGCTGAAAGTGATCAGTCTGCCAAGGCAATAGCGCTTTCGATTGCGAACTCTCCGCTTGTGAAAACTGCTGTTGCCGGTGAAGACGCCAATTGGGGACGTATTGTCATGGCAGTCGGAAAGGCCGGTGAACCAGCAGACCGTGATCGTCTCGCCATTTGGTTCGGCGATATCCGGGTCGCAGTAGCGGGCGAACGAGACCCGGACTATAGCGAAGATGCGGCATCGGCTGTCATGAAAGAAGAGGATATCAAGATCCGGGTTGATCTCGGGCTTGGTGCCGGGACAGCAGTTGTCTGGACTTGCGATCTGACCAAGGAATACATCGCAATCAACGGTGACTATCGAAGCTGATGTGGTGCGTTTTCTTAACTAATCGTAAACCTGCTGTGTCAGAGTTGGATTGAATTTTATGACAAAGATTATTCTTGTCTCAGCTTGCGCTCTGGTTGATGTCGATGGACGGATATTACTGGCACAGCGGCCGGAAGGAAAATCCATGGCCGGATTGTGGGAATTCCCGGGTGGAAAGGTCGAACAGGGCGAGCGACCTGAAGAAACCCTGATCCGGGAATTGCGTGAAGAGCTTGGGATAGAAGTTAACGAAGCGTGTCTTGCACCTCTGACCTTTGCCAGCCACACTTATGAAGATTTTCATCTGCTCATGCCACTTTACATCTGTCGAAGGTGGGATGGAACGCCGACAGGACGCGAAAACCAGGCGTTGAAGTGGGTGCGGGCTGTCCGATTGCGTGACTTTCCGATGCCCGCAGCAGATGAGCCGCTCGTCCCGCATTTGATGGATGCGGTTTCGGGGTAGTTTTAAGGGTTAGCTTGATGGTTTCAGTATTGTTTTCACGAATGAAAGCGTTGAGCTTGGATTTTTTGCATGACCGACGCGGCGCGACAGTTATCGAATACGGATTGTTGGTTGGATTGATTAGTGTCACCATTCTATTGACCCTCGCGGCAATTGGCGAAACCATTCGGGACGATGTTTTTGGCGCTATTTCCGCAGCATTGAGTTCTAGTGCAAGCGAAGGCGAATAGAGGATTTTTTTCGGTTGTTTTTAGCTTTTAAGAGAAACTTCCTTGGTCTCAAGTGCTTCTGCCAATCTAGACTTGGCTGAGCCCGGTCGTAGAGGTTTTTGTTGGCTTTCGTGTGGTGCCCAACCTGACAGCGTTACAAGGGCAAATGTCGCCCTGATCCGTCCATCCGGATCTGCATAATCCTCTGCATAGAGTTCTGCAGCGCGAAACAATACCGATCGGCTAAGTGGTGTTCGGCTACGGTCTTTCAGAACTGAAGTTGCTCCCATTGCCTTGAGATCCGCCAGCAGACCAAACATGGAATCATAGCGCACAACAAATGTGTCCAGATCTGTGACCGGGAGTGCGAATCCCGCCCTTTGCAGCAAACTTCCAAGATCCCGCGTATCTGCAAACGGAAGAACTCTCGCGGCGGCTCCGCCTTTCAGTTCCAATTCTGCCCTTGTCAGGCTGTCTCGCAATTCAGTCAATGTGCCAGCACCAGGAAGGGTTGCCATGAACAATCCGTCTGGCTTGAGAGCCCGCTTGATCTGTATCAGCGTTCCTGGAAGATCGTTGACGTATTGCAAGTTAAGCGCCGATAGAATTGCGTCAACGGACTGATCTTTCAAAGGAATAAGATCGTCATCAAAAACGAAGGCAGGCGGCGGTAGATTTGGGTCTGCCAAAAAGAGATCTCCGCGGTATATCGTCTGCACTTTGCCGGATGCATGAAGTTCTTGAGATAAATGCCCGGTGTGCCCACCCAGATCTACGCCGATCCCGAACTTTCGATTTATCATTGAAAGCCGATCGCCGAGGTCGCACGCAACCGTTTCAAGGAGAAAATCCGATCCTGGCTTGGCGGAGTTCAAAGCACGGCTGCGCAGGCTTCGAAAAAATGTGCGGTCAAACAAATCGGGTTGGATGGTCACGGATCAGTGTCTTTCAAGGTCGGTTCAGCGATGACATATGGCAATTGCGGTTAAGGGTCAAAACGCGAGCGACGACTGATAAATTGCGCATTCCGGGAATACACTCCGCAAAAAATGGACTAACCTTTGACTCCTTACGGAGTGATGATGGTTTCAACTCGCAATTCAATTGCTGTTTGGCCCAAGGTATCAGCGCAGTTTGTTCTGGATGCACTCTTGCCGCGACGTTGCATGTGCTGTGAGCAAAAGATTGGATATAGCGACGGCCTTTGCGGCAGTTGCTGGCGAAAAATGCCGTTTCTGGACATGCCCTGGTGCCAGCGTCTGGGTGTTCCGTTTACTCACGACGTTGGCGATAATGCAGTCAGCCCTCAAGCGATCATTTCACCACCGGTTTTCAACAAACATAGGTCAGTGGCTAAATATAGTGGCCCGGCTCGTGATCTGGTATTGGGGCTCAAATTCTTGGGGCGACGCGAGCTGGCAAAACCAATGGGGCTTTGGATGACGAGATCCGGATCAGATTTTCTGTCATCGTCGAGTCTTGTCATTCCAGTTCCGTTGCACTGGGTCAGGCTTTGGCAGAGGCGTTTTAACCAGGCTGCTGATCTCGGCGCAGCAATTGCCAAGGTTGCTGGTTGTGAATACGACCCGCAAATCCTGGTTCGGACGAGGAGAACCCGGCAACAGGTTAGGCTGACAGCAAAAGAGCGTCAAAAAAATGTGCGTTCTGCGTTCAAGCTCAAGGCCGAACGCCAAAATGAAGTCGCTGGTCGGCAGGTCGTTCTGGTGGACGATGTTTACACAACGGGATCAACGATTACGGCCTGTACAAAAACACTTTTGGCTGCGGGTGCAGGGTCTGTAGATGTGCTGACATTTGCGTATGCCTCTCCATCCGATAGCGCGGATGTGATCTCGGCTGACCTTTAGCGAGAGCCGGTTCCCTTGTGTTCTGAAAACGGCAACGCATATAACGCACTGATTTCGATTGCCAGTTTCCTTCAAATGAACGGGCCGTCGATGATGGAAACAGGAAAGGTAAGCCATATGACCAGTGTGGTTATTTATACGCGCCAGCTCTGCGGATTTTGTACTGCAGCCAAATGTCTGCTGCAGAAAAAAGGTGTTTCATTCGTCGAACATGATGCGTCGTTTGATCCCGGACTTCGCAAAGAAATGGTTCAGAAGGCCAATGGACGCTCTACATTTCCGCAAATCTTTATCGGATCGACGCATGTCGGCGGATGCGATGAACTTCACGATCTGGAACGCGCAGGCAAGCTAGACAAGTTGCTTGCAGCCTAATTTTATGTGATTCAGTCGATCGAGATAAATCACTCGAAAAGACAAAAAATGACGACCTTCACTGCAGCATGTGTTCAGCTCCGAAGCTCCAAAAGTATCCCTGAAAATACGGCAACGGCGAAGGAATTGATCCGGGCTGCGGCGAACGATGGCGCTAGTTTCGTTCAGACACCTGAAATGTCGAATATTCTGGTGCGCAGCCGGGATGATCTTTTTGAGGCCCTCGAAGAGGTGGTCCCAGACCCGTTTGTTGCGATGGCACGGGACCAGGCTGCGGAACTTGGCATCTTTTTGCATCTGGGATCCCTGGCAGTGGTGTTGGTTAACGGTAGAGTCGCCAATCGGTCATATCTGATTGCACCAGACGGTGAAATTCAGGCAACCTACGACAAAATCCATATGTTTGATGTTGATTTGCCCAGCGGTGAAAGCTGGCGAGAGTCGGCAACTTATAAACCGGGCGAACACAGTCCTGTTGTTGAATTTCTGGGCGCCAAATTCGGAATGGCGATTTGCTATGATATCCGTTTTCCAGCGCTCTTCAGGTCGCAGTCGAAATTGGGAGCTGAAATCTTAACCAGTCCGGCAGCCTTTACGCGGCAGACTGGCGAAGCGCACTGGCATGTGTTACAGCGCGCTCGTGCCATTGAGAATGGCGCCTATGTTGTTTCTGCCGCACAGGGGGGGCTTCACGACGATGGCCGGGAAACCTATGGTCACAGTCTGGTCGTTGATCCTTGGGGCACTGTAATTGCTGAGCTGGATCACGATGATCCTGGCTACGTACTGGCAGAAATCGACACTGAAAATGTTGCCAAGGCACGCGCACGTATTCCCGCCATCAAAAACGAGCGGGAATTTACCTGCCGGATAGTCGATGGCTCGAAGGAGATGCCTGCGTGATCAAATACACGCTCGTTTGTGATACGGCGCATAGTTTTGAAGGTTGGTTCCGCAACTCGAATGATTTCGAAAAGCAGTGCGACCGCAACCTGGTTGTGTGTCCGATTTGCGGAAGCACCGGCGTAAAAAAGGGGCTTATGGCTCCGGCTGTCTCAACATCCAGAAAACGTGGCGAAATGGTGCCGACAGAGGAAGCGACTGCTGAAATGCCGTCTGCACCGATGCCTGCTTCAAATCCAGCGCCTGCCACGGATGCCTCTCAGAAGTCTACAGCCATGCAACCGTCTGCATTGCTTCCAAGTGATGTGCAGCAGAAAGAAGTTGTCGAGGCGCTCAGGCTGATCCGTGCCCGAGTTGTCGAGAACTCGGAAAACGTTGGCGATGGATTTGCTTCGGAAGCCCGGAAAATCCACTACGGGGAAGCAGAAGAACGTAGCATCTACGGTGAAACAACTCCGCAAGATGCTGTCGAACTTCTGGAAGAGGGTATTTCGGTTCTCCCTCTGCCTGACCTACCCGAAGACAAGAACTAACACCCTGTCAGGACGTTTTCCGTTTTGAGGGTATTTTGCTGCGCTTTTTTGGTTGCGGTTTATTGGCGTCCTGAATGGTCTCTTCAACAGCTCTTCCGAACTCGCTGACAGTTTCCATTGCGGTCTCGTTTAATTCGTCAACAACCGCTGCGTTTTCGGTATAACTGTCTCTTAGAAGCGCAGCCTGCTTTTCAAAGTGTGATTGATACTCACTCGACATTTTGGTGCAAAATGTCTGAAGCGTGGTGAGCGTTTCTTCGGGTGCTGCACATTTGCTAAGCGATTTCGCATACTCTAAGTCTTCCTGAAGCCGATGGCTTACAAACTTCATATGTGCATCGAGTGCTTTTTCTGCATGCGCTAGAAATGCGTCATTCATTTTCTGGAAGCCTGCAACTGCTGTTTCTTCCATTTGATTGCCACGCGCTGAAGACACCCAATTCGAGAAATCAGGCATTGGCCAGTTAGCTACCATAGTTTTGAAATCAAGGTCGCTGGAATTTCGTTTTGTTGGCATGTCATATCCTCCACTTGGCACTGGCTCTCTAGAGATTACCGGTAGAAAAATATCTAAAACTATACCGGTATCCATCCGGTTCCTGCGTGCTGCCTTGAGCCTGCAGTGTCAGAGCTGGGAAGAATTGTAATCCAATTCTGATACCAGTCTATGACAGGCATCATTGACTGGTGCCAAAAACGCTGTTTTGGTCGATATGACGCAGGTATTTCCCTATTTCCTGTTTAGGAAAGTGCGCAGTACACGGGTCACCTGTACAGGTTCTTCAAGTGTTGAAAGGTGGCCGCTACCTGGAATGATTGTCAGTTCACTTCTTGGTATCTGAGCGTGGATTTCCTGCGACATCTCCAATGGTGTCAACCGGTCTCCTTCACCAACCAAAACCAATGCCGGACACTGAATGTCCCGCAATTTGGGCCGCGCATCAGGGCGATTAATCAGGGCTGTTTGTTGGCGGATGAAAGCTTCTGGTCCGGTATCGTTCGCCATGTCTACAACAATGGATTTCAACTCTTCGTCGTGTTCGCGCTTTTCATGAACAAATCCGGGATACAGAAGCTGTGGGATCTTTTTGAACCCTTTTTCTCTGGTAAGTTTGATCATGATTTCCCGCCGCTCGGTTTGTTCCGGTGTGTCAGCCCGTGCATTTGTGTCCAGCAATGCCACTTTGCCAACACGTTCCGGAGCTTCTCGCAGAATTTCCATAGCAAGATACCCGCCCATGGACAGACCAATAAGAGAGAACCGATCCGGGGCACTATCCAGGATGGCGGCGGCGCTGGCTTCAATGCTGTCGTGCGTACGGTGATTGGCTACCATAATGGGGCGGTCGGCAAAGGCGACGATTTGTGGCGCAAAAAGTGCTTCAGTACACAATAGGCCAGGAATAAAAACGATCGGGTCGCTCATCAGACTGACTTTTCACGAGTCGCCAAGAGCATGTAGTTGATATCCATGTCCTTCGACTGGCCCCAACTGTCCGTCAGGGGATTGTAGCTAACACCTGATCGATCGATGATTTTCATGCCTGCGGAGTTCAGTGGACCTTCAAGTTCTGATGGTTTCACCAGCTTCTCATATGAATGTGTCCCCTTCGGCAGCCAACGGAGCACAAGTTCGGCGCCGACTATGGCAAGTGCATAGGCTTTCAGCGTGCGATTGATGGTCGCAACGAACATCAGTCCGCCATCACGTACCATCCGGCTGGTGGCATCCATGAAGAGCGGCACGTCGGCTACGTGCTCAACAACTTCCATGTTGAGGACCACATCAAATGTTTCGTCGGCATCGGCGAGAGCTTCTGCAGTCTCGGCTCTATAATCAATCTGAAGACCCGAGCTTTGCATGTGCAGCTTGGCAATTTCGATATTAACTTCTGAAGGATCTGCCCCAACAACTTCCGCGCCAAGGCGCGCCATCGGTTCGCTCAGCAAACCCCCACCGCAGCCAATGTCGAGAAAACGCAGGCCCTTGAAAGCATCCGGAGATTTCGGATCACGATCAAACTGGCGGCAGACTTCCTGTTTGATGTAGGAAAGCCGAACCGGGTTGAATTTGTGAAGGGGTTTGAACTTTCCGGTCGGATCCCACCACTCAGTGGCCATCGCGGAAAACCGGGCAACTTCTTCGCTATCGATGGTTCCTGTGTTTTTCTGAGCTTTGCCAGTCATTTGATGATCCTTTTACGAGGGCGACGTACCCTGGCTGCGTCCACTCCGGTATATTACTGTTGTCGTTCCAAGGTCTCAGGCCATTTGTCAAGAGACACAGTTGCAGCAAAGCAACGCAGGCTGTATGCATGCGCCGATCCACCCGGCGCGCTCCGCGCTACATGCATGATACAAAGAATACGAGTGGTATGGCCCGACTGGTTTTAAAATTTGGCGGGACATCGGTTGCTGATCTAGATCGCATCCGTAATGTCGCCCGCCATGTCAAACGGGAAGTAGACGCCGGCCATCAGGTTGCTGTTGTCGTTTCAGCTATGTCTGGACAGACCAACAAGTTGGTGCAGTTTTGCCGTGATGCGTCGCCTTTGCATGATGCCCGCGAATATGATGCCGTTGTGGCATCAGGAGAGCAGGTAACTTCCGGCCTTTTGGCAATAGTCCTTCAGGATATGGGCGTGAATGCGCGGTCCTGGCAGGGTTGGCAAGTGCCGATAAAAACGGATGAAAATCACGGCGCTGCGCGAATTCGCGAAATCGATGGCAGTTTTCTTTCAGAGCGACTGGAACAGGGGCAAGTTGCAGTGCTTGCCGGATTTCAGGGTATTTCACCGGAAAACCGTATCGCGACCCTCGGACGCGGCGGCTCTGATACAAGTGCGGTTGCGATTGCTGCAGCTATCAAGGCTGACAGGTGTGATATCTACACGGATGTTGACGGTGTCTACACGACGGACCCTAGAATAGTCCCCCAAGCTCAACGGCTTGACCGTGTTTCTTTTGAAGAAATGTTGGAAATGGCATCTCTTGGAGCGAAGGTTTTGCAAGTTCGCTCTGTCGAAATGGCTATGGTTCATGGCGTGCGGACTTTCGTACGCTCCAGCTTTGACGATCCGAACGCGCCGCAGGTCGGTGCTGACGGCCTTCCTATTGGTACTCTTATTTGCGACGAGGATGAACTCGTGGAACAGCAGGTTGTCACCGGCATTGCATATGCCAAGGACGAAGCTCAAATCTCACTCCGTGACGTGGCTGACAAACCAGGCGTCGCGCAATCGGTGTTCGGCCCATTGGCAGATGCCCATATCAATGTGGATATGATCGTCCAGAACATCTCGCCCGATGGCAAGACCACGGATATTACTTTTACCGTTCCCGAAGGCGACTTTGAGCGGGCCCAGAAAGTCCTGCACGATAACCGGGAAGATATTGGATTCCAGAACCTTGAAGGGGCCACAGATGTGGTCAAAGTGTCGGTAATCGGTATCGGTATGCGTTCCCATGCCGGTATTGCAGCGCAGTGTTTCAGCGGTTTGGCGAGCAAAGGGATCAACATTCGAGCGATTACAACTTCAGAGATCAAAATCTCTGTTCTGATCGATTCCGCTTATGCAGAACTTGCAGTGCGGACTCTGCATTCGCTATACGAGTTAGACGGATAGTCAATTCGTAAGATCGCTCTTGCCGCTTTCAGGGGTTGATCTCGACACATGCGGAAACTCATGAGGAGGGGCAATGCGCAATAATCTAGCCGGACCGCGCCTACTTCTCCGCAGGCTCCGCGAAGTCATGGCGGAGCCGATAACGGCGCAGGAACGTCTCGACAAGATCGTTGTGCTGATTGCGTCCAATGTGGTCGCAGAAGTGTGTTCCGTTTACATCCTCCGCGCGGATGGGGTTCTTGAACTCTATGCCACCGAGGGCTTGAACCGCGAAGCTGTCCACAATGCTTCTCTGCGCGTAGGGCAGGGTCTAGTGGGTTTGATTGCAGCTGAAGCCCGGCCTCTGAATTTGCCAAACGCCAGCGCCCATCCCGGATTTACCTATCTGCCGGAAACCGGCGAGGAAAATTATAATTCTTTCCTTGGTGTACCGATCCTGCGCGCAGGACGAACGCTTGGCGTTCTTGTTGTCCAGAACCAGTCGCACCGGGCTTATCTTGAAGATGAAGTCGAGGCCCTGCAAACCACTGCGATGATCATCGCGGAGATGGTTGCGGCTGGCGAACTTGAGGCAATTGCTCAAAAAGACACGGGACTTGATCTTTCCCGACCAATTACCGCCAAAGGTGTTGGTCTTGCTGAAGGTGTTGGTCTGGGGCATGTCGTCCTACATGAACCTCGTGTTGTCGTCACCAATCTGATTGCGGAAGACTCCGACCGTGAAAAAGTTCGTCTCGAAGGCGCCATAAACCGTCTGCGCCTGTCGATTGATGATCTGCTGGCGAGCGGAGAGATTGCTGCGATAGGCGAGCATAGAGAAGTGCTCGAAGCCTATCGGATGTTTGCTTATGACCGAGGCTGGCTCCGGAAAATTGAAGAGGCAATTAAAAATGGACTGACAGCAGAGGCTGCTGTCGAAAAGGTTCAAAGTGACACGCGCGCGCGAATGCTACGCCAGACGGATCCTTATTTGCGCGAACGGCTCCACGATCTGGATGATCTTGCGCATCGCTTGATCCGCGAGTTAATGGGCCGCGAACATGGTCCAAGTGTCGATGAACTGCCCCAGGATGCCATCATTGTTGGCCGGAATATGGGCGCTGCCGAGCTGCTCGATTACGGCCGTGATCGTATCCGGGCTCTGGTACTCGAAGAAGGTGGCCCGACCAGCCACGTGACGATCGTTGCGCGGGCGCTGGGCATTCCGACTGTCGGATTGGTTGATGATATTGTCAGTCTCGCGGACGGCGGTGACGAAATCATCGTCGACGGTGACACAGGTGAAGTTCACCTGCGTCCTGCAGCTGATCTTGAAGACGCATACGCGGAAAAAGTTCGCTTTCGAGCCCGTCGTCAGGCCCAATATCGCAGATTGCGCAACAAGCCATCGGTGACAAAGGATGGCGTCGAGATTGCCCTGCAAATGAATGCCGGTCTTCTTGTGGATTTGCCTCACCTTGAAGAATCCGGTGCCGCGGGCGTTGGCCTTTTCCGCACTGAACTTCAGTTTATGGTGGCGTCATCGTTCCCCCGAATGCGCGAGCAACAAGCGCAATATACTGAAATCCTGGATGTTGCTGCAGACCGGCAAGTTACATTCCGTTCGCTTGATATTGGCGGTGATAAGGTTTTGCCTTACCTCAGATCCATCCAGGAAGAAAATCCGGCGATGGGTTGGCGTGCGTTGCGCCTTGGGCTGGACCGGCCTGGTCTGCTGCGAACTCAAATTCGTGCATTGCTGCATGCGGCCGCTGGCCGGGAACTGAAATTGATGTTCCCGATGGTGGCGGCAGTGGAAGAGTTTCTGAAGGCAAAGGCACTTGTCGACAAGGAGATCAAACACCTGCGTCGTCACGGTCATGCAGAGCCTAAAATTGTTCGTCTGGGTGTTATGATTGAAGTTCCGTCTCTGTTGTTCCAACTGGAAGAGTTGATGGAACACGTCGACTTTGTGTCGGTCGGATCCAATGACCTGTTCCAGTTCTTCTGTGCAGTGGATCGCGGAAACACAAGAGTTGCTGATCGTTTTGATGCGCTGTCCGTTGGGTTCTTGCGGGCGTTGAAATCAATTGTCGATGCGGCAAAAACGGCTAATGTTCCGGTGACGTTGTGCGGTGAATTGGCCGGTCAGCCGATAGCTGCCATGGCATTGATCGGGCTTGGATATAGAAATCTCTCGATGTCTCCATCGTCACTGGGGCCTGTAAAGGCGATGTTGAGAACTCTGGACGCTGGGCGACTGTCTGCGCGATTGCTGCCGCGCCTCGAACCTGGACATGATGACCAGATTATCCGGGACGTGTTGACCCGCTTTGCTGCTGAGATGGATGTTGCCCTTTAGCGGTAACAAGCGTAATTCAGCCTACAACTTTGAAATTGGGAGTAGCTGCGCGGATGTTAGCGCGTCACAAACTCGATAATCTGCTAGACCGGTTTGCTGAGATCGAGCACATGATGTCGTCCGGTCCGGATCCGGCTGCCTATGTCAAATTGTCCCGCGAGTACGCCGGGCTGGAGCCGTTGATTTTCAAGATACGGTCCCTGATCAAGGCGGAAGAAGATCTTGCCGGAGCCACGTCGTTGCTGGAAGATCCCGAGTCCGATGCCGAGATGCGCGAACTCGCTGAAATGGAACGTGACGAGCTATCCGAAAGTGTCGAACAACTTACCCAGGAAGTCCGTGTTGGCTTGCTGCCGAAAGATGAGGCAGATGCCAATGATGCAATCCTAGAAGTTCGGGCTGGTACGGGTGGTGATGAAGCATCCCTGTTCGCTGGGGATCTTTTCCGGATGTATCAGCGTTATTCTGAACTTCGTGGTTGGAAAGTTGCAATTGTTTCGGCAAGCGAAGGCGAAGTCGGTGGTTACAAGGAAGTGATTGCGACTATTTCCGGCGATAATGTTTTTGCGAACATGAAATTTGAATCTGGCGTTCACCGGGTACAACGTGTTCCTGCGACGGAATCCGGCGGGCGTATTCATACATCTGCTGCAACTGTAGCAGTCATGCCGCAGGCTGAAGACATCGATATCGAAGTCAATGATAGCGATCTACGCATTGATACATTTCGTGCATCGGGCGCGGGCGGACAGCACGTCAATACGACCGATTCTGCCGTTCGCATTACCCATATTCCGACAGGAATTGTTGTTGCTGTGCAAGATGAACGGTCTCAACACAAGAACAAGGCCCGTGCGATGCAGCTTTTGCGGGCCCGCATCTATGATGTAGAGCGCGAACGTGCCGCAAGTGAGCGAACGGAAGCACGGCGGCTTCAAGTGGGGTCAGGCGATCGATCTGAGCGCATTCGCACCTATAACTTTCCGCAAGGCCGCGTAACGGATCACCGGATCGGGTTGACACTCTATAAGCTGGATCAGATCATTTCTGGTGAGGGCTTGGAAGAGGTTATTGAAGCGTTGATACTCGATTATCAGGCTAATCTTCTGGCGTCAGAAGAAGTCTAGAATATGCAGGTCGGTGAACTATACCGTCACATTCGCAGTAGATTTCGTCATGCAGGTTTGTCGACACCGGATCTTGATGCCAAATATCTCGTAGGCGTCGCCATTGGCTTTTCCGTTTCGGATATCATCCTGCGAGAAAATGACCCGGTCGATGCTGGCGGAGTTTCCAGAGCTAACGACTTTTGTGAAAAACGTCTGGCGGGAATGCCGGTGGGCCGAATTCTGGGTGAACGCGAGTTCTACGGGCGTCGGTTTGAACTGAACGCGGCAACACTGGAGCCACGTCCGGATACGGAGATTTTGATAGACGCCGTTTTGGATCGGGCGGACGGCAGCCGTCCGTTGTGGATGTGCGATATCGGCACCGGAACAGGTGCAATTGCAGTGACACTTCTGGCCGAAATTCCGAAGTCGCAAATAATCGCAGTGGACATATCTGAACAAGCGCTGCTTTGTGCTAGCGGAAATGCGGATCTGAATGGCGTCAAAGACCGGTTTTTCCCGGTTGTCGCCGATTACGGGTCTGTGTTCCGAAAGGGTATCGATTGGATCGTAAGCAATCCGCCCTACATTCGGACCGCTGTGCTTAAGGAACTCAGTCAGGAAGTGACTCAGCATGATCCTGCAATTGCACTCGATGGTGGAGCGGATGGTTTGAAAGCCTATGAACGAATCATAACCGAAGCGGAGAGAATCCTTTCCACGGGTGGCCAAATAGCATTGGAAATCGGTTATGACCAAGCCGGTGACGTGAAAAAACAGCTACGTCATCATAGCTTTGGAGCGATTGAAATCATTAAAGATCTCACCACGAATGACCGTGTGGTTGTTGCCGAAAGGATATAATTGCCACGATTTTTAATTGTGGTGAAAAAGCACTTGGAAATCGCAACGGAAACGGGTAGGTTCTTCTTGCCGAGACCGGAGATGTGACCAGCGTTAAGCAGGCCATACGCATCCGGCAACGTGGGGAATTCGCTCCTATCGAGTGATAGAAACCGTTGCCATACGGATTTTCCGGTGTTTCGGACTGTCAAAGAGAAAGACAAAGGCGCTGGCTATTTGCCGGAAGCGTGCTGCGTGTGATTTCAATGACAGCCGCGAACCAGCATTGTTGGTTTCGGCGTTAATTTCGTATCGGTATTTTGCAATTCCGATTTTGGGTCGGTTTTTTAACTGACCGCCGTTCTGTAAGAGAAAACGGCAGGATGAGACCAGGAAATCAAAATAACAAACGTATGCGCGGTCGGAGTCGCAAAGGCCCCAACCCGTTAACCCGGACTTACGAATCCAACGGTCCTGATGTGAAAATCCGTGGCACTGCGATGCATGTTGCGGAGAAGTATCAGCAACTTGCTCGTGATGCCCAGGCATCAGGCGACCGGATTATGTCCGAAAACTACAACCAACACGCTGAACATTATTTGCGTATTGTCGCTGCGGCCCAGCCAACGCCTCAACCTCAGCAAAATACCCAGCCCTCTGGTAGAGCCGAAACCGAAGACAACCAGATGCAGGCGACTGCAAATGGCTCTGCTCCGGCAAATGGCTCGGACCAAGCGTCGCCAGAACGAAATCAGCCTGGCGCACCGGTTATTGAATCCGATAGCCCGCAGCCTTTCATTGAAGACATGCCTGTCATCAATCAGGAGGGTCAGGTGAATGGAGCTGGGCAGAAGACCGGAACAGATGGTGATGAGGGGGAAGAGCATCCTCGCCGCCGTGGCCGGACACCCAGACCTCGTGCCCCTCGGCGCGCGCCGGTAGCAGCTTCATCCGATGCAGTTGTCGACAGCAGTCAGGATTCACCTGAAGCTACGGCAACTTCTGTCGAAGAGGAAGTTCAACCGAAACCGCGTCGCCGGGTGACACGCCCTCGCAGAACAAAGCCTGCCGAGGACGCACCTGCAGAAACACCTGCAGCCAGCGAATAGTCAGGTTTATGTAAGCCAGATATGTGAAAACGGCGTCCGACAGGGCGCCGTTTTTGTTTGTGGTGTAGAATTCGTCGCAGGGGTCTTTTGTGACGAATATGCAACACTATATATGTAGGGCAGGGCTCAATGAGACTGCACGAATGCCCATTGTCGGGGTTCGTATCTCAAAACGTTCACCATGCTTCGGGTGGAAGGAACGTGCAGGAGGTTACAAATGAATTTTGAAAAATACACAGAGCGCGCTCGCGGGTTTATTCAATCAGCGCAGACATTTGCTTTGGGCAGAAATCATCAGCAGTTTTCACCCGAGCACGTGCTCAAAGTTCTTCTTGATGATCCGGAAGGCATGGCCAGCGGATTGATTGACCGTACAGGTGGCAAGTCAAAAGCCCTAAAGGGTGATCTGGAAGCTATTCTGGATAAGATGCCGAAAGTTTCGGGCGGTTCTGGTCAGCTATATATGGGCCAGGCGACAGCGCGCCTTTTTGAGCAGGCTGAGACAATTGCGGATAAGGCAGGAGACAGTTTCGTAACTGTTGAGCGGTTGTTGCTTGCCTTGGCGATGGATGCGGATAGTGAAGTCGGCAAGTTGATGAAGCGTCACGGCGTTACGCCGAATGGATTGAATGAGGCGATCAATCAACTGCGTCAGGGGCGGACAGCAGATAGCGCCACTGCAGAAAATCAATATGAAGCACTGAAAAAGTATGCACGCGATCTCACGGAAGTTGCGCGGGACGGCAAGCTTGATCCTGTCATCGGTCGGGATGAGGAAATCCGCCGGACCATTCAGGTTCTGTCACGGCGAACCAAAAACAATCCGGTGCTGATCGGTGAACCTGGCGTTGGTAAAACGGCAATTGCCGAGGGGCTTGCGCTCAGGATCGTCAATGGAGACGTACCAGAGTCGCTCAAGGACAAGCAGTTGTTGTCCCTGGACATGGGCGCGCTTATCGCCGGTGCGAAGTATCGCGGTGAATTTGAAGAGCGCCTGAAGTCTGTCCTTTCGGAAGTTGAAGCCTCTGCTGGCGGTATCATCCTGTTCATCGATGAAATGCATACTCTTGTCGGAGCTGGAAAAGCAGATGGAGCTATGGATGCGTCCAATCTGTTAAAACCGGCGCTTGCTCGCGGTGAATTGCACTGTGTGGGAGCAACGACGCTCGACGAATACCGCAAGCATGTTGAAAAAGACGCGGCATTGGCGCGCCGGTTTCAGCCTGTGTTTGTTACCGAGCCGACAGTCGAGGACACGATATCAATCTTGCGAGGCATCAAGGAGAAGTACGAACTTCATCACGGTGTTCGCATCACGGATTCCGCGATTGTCTCCGCTGCTTCGCTTTCAAACCGTTACATTACGGATCGTTTTTTGCCCGACAAGGCAATCGATCTTATCGATGAAGGGGCCAGTCGCTTGCGAATGCAGGTGGATTCCAAACCGGAGGAACTCGACGAGCTGGATCGCCGTATCATTCAGCTGAAAATCGAACGAGAAGCCCTCAAGGCGGAAAACGATGAGGCAGCCAAGGACCGTCTAGGCAAGCTTGAAAAAGAGTTGGCGAGTCTGGAAGAGCAGTCACAAGCGCTGACCAACCGGTGGTCTGGCGAAAAAGAGAAGTTGAATCTTGAACAGAAGATAAAGGAGCAGCTTGAGCAGGCCCGCATTGATCTCGAAATCGCGCAACGTGAGGGAAATCTTGCCAAGGCCGGTGAGCTTGCCTATGGCGTTGTTCCCGATCTTGAACGCAAGCTCGCGGATGCTGAAGCTTCAGAAGATGCCGATGCCATGGTCGATGAGGCGGTTACGCCGTCGCATATTGCTCAGGTCGTATCCAAATGGACGGGCATTCCTGTCGACAAGATGCTGGAAGGCGAACGTGAAAAGCTTCTGAAGATGGAAGACGTTCTGGGGAACCGAGTTATCGGGCAGCAGGAAGCAATTCATGCTGTGTCGACAGCTGTTCGGCGGGCACGGGCGGGTTTGCAGGATCCCAACAGGCCAATCGGCTCGTTCATGTTCCTCGGGCCTACCGGTGTCGGAAAGACCGAGCTAACCAAAGCACTTGCCAGCTTCCTGTTTGATGATGACAACGCAATGGTTCGGATCGATATGTCCGAGTACATGGAGAAGCACTCTGTTGCCCGTTTGATCGGGGCACCTCCTGGTTATGTTGGCTATGAAGAAGGGGGAGCCTTGACCGAAGCTGTTCGGCGTCGGCCATATCAGGTGGTCCTCTTTGACGAGATCGAAAAGGCACATAGCGATGTGTTCAATGTTCTGCTTCAGGTTTTGGACGATGGCCGTCTGACGGACGGACAAGGTAGGACTGTCGATTTCCGAAACACCTTGATTATCATGACGTCCAACCAGGGTGCAGAGTATTTGGTGAATCAGCCTGAAGGGCAGGACAGCGAATCTGTTCGAGATGAAGTGATGGCTTCGGTGCGTGGGCATTTCAGGCCGGAGTTCCTGAACCGGCTTGATGAAATTGTCCTGTTCCATCGTCTGCAACGTTCGCAGATGTCCAGCATTGTTGCGATCCAACTCGAGCGGTTGCGAGATCTGTTGTCAGACCGGAAAATCACTCTCAATCTGGACGACAGCGCTGTCGGCTGGCTTGCGCAGAAAGGCTACGATCCGGCATACGGTGCGCGACCTCTGAAACGGGTGATCCAGAAAGATGTTCAGGATCCGCTTGCTGAACAATTGCTATCTGGAGATGTTCTGGACGGTCAAACGGTGAATGTATCTGCCGGGACCAACAGGCTTTTGTTTCAGATAGCTGGCAGTGAAAGTGCTGCTGCCTGATTATCATCTGCGTGAGAAACAAAAAGGCCCGCAACGTTGTTGCGGGCCTTTTTATGAAGTAAAATTATTTAGTTGAGAGACGCGAGCCTTGAAGGCTTTTTGGCCCGATCGAGCAATGTATCTATTCGATAGCGTTCCGATTCAAAGGTTGCCCTCATTTCACCGTCCAGCGTTCGTCCCTTTGGCAATTTAATTCGCATAGGATCGACGTATCGCCCGTTTACTAGAATCTCATAATGCAGGTGAGGACCTGTTGAGAGTCCGGTGGAGCCGACATATCCAATGATCTGACCCTGTCGGACCTTTACACCCGGTCGCATACCTTTGGCAAAACGGGTCATGTGATTATAAGTGGTCACATAGCCATTGGTATGTTGCAGTTCTACGCGTCGGCCATAGCCCGAAGACCATTTTGCTTTCAATATCGTGCCATTGCCTGCAGCAATGATTGGCGTGCCACGGGGCGCCGACCAATCAACACCTCTATGCATCTTCCGATATTTATAGATCGGGTGGCGACGCATGCCGAAACCGGACCGAAATTTTCCGCCATTCAAAGGCTTGCGAACCAGGAATTTTTTCGCACTTTGACCGAAGTCATCATAAAAATCCGTGATCCCGTCGTCAGGTGTCCGGTATCTATAAAAACCGCGTTTTGTGTTGCCGGTGTTGAGGGCGGCATAGAGAATTTTAGGGGCGGTGTTCTTGTCACCTTCAGTGAAGAACAGTTCCAACGCGTCACCGGGTTGGACCCTAGCGTTGAAATCTACATCAAATGAGAACATGCGAACCAGATCATTGATCAAGCTCTCAGGCATGTCCTGCTCAAGGGCCGTTTGATAGAGACTGTCGTATATTGCAGGCGTTGGGCCACCGTAAGACACCCTGTCTGCTTCTTCAAATGCCCCGGCCAGGAAGGTGCTTGGTTCTTTGGCCTTTACATACTCGCCGCTGTCCGAGCGAGCAATGGTCGCCTGGTGGGCCGTGTCGGTATAAAGGCTGATGCGTTCCGGCCTCATGCGCTCAGATTCGCCCGGTGACGGCGCGAAGGCCACTCGAAGGCGTTGTCCGTCGGAGAGTTCGCCCAACCCGTACTCCGTCACAAATGCGGCTTGGATCTTACTGGCTTCCTCTTGGGTTGCCCGCTGATCCATCAACAAATCCGCTAGTGTTTGTTCAGAAGAAACAGGAACAATTTTTTCCTCCAGACCCGCCAACCCCGTTTCTTCGTCACGTTTGGAGACAAAGGAAACATTTTCCGGCGTAATCCGGACGGCATAGCGCTCCAGATCTGGCTTCAGGGCGAGGTTGAAATCAAACCGTCCCGGGTCAACAACGGTTTGAGCCGTCATTTCGATTGCGTCAATGGAAAGCGTTCGTGCGATTTCGCGGACTTTTAGTTCCACTTCCGTCTCTGATGGCCCGATATCCGCAGCAATGGCATTGCTCCGAGTTGGGAATGACATCAGACTTATGCTGACTTCGCTTTCAAGTTTGGCACCATAATCTGAATCTTCTAGCAGAGTTGTCGTAATTTCAGTTGAGTTGCCGGAGTCCAACTCCTGTTGGTTATCGGCAAACATGTTCAGAGGATTGAAAGCCGGGATCCGCTCCGCCAACTCCGGGTCTTTCCGGGTTGCCAGTGTAGTGCTCACAAATATATGTGGTTGGACCCGGATATGCTCGCGGTCTCCGTCGCGGGTTACCACATTGACGTCCAGCACATGTTTATTTGAGTACTCTGCGGCCGTCTTCAGGACACGGTCGCCCTTGCTTCCACTGTCGCCGGAAAGGTTGAAGTTCCCGAGAAATGCATCACCTGAATGTGTAGCGGCAACGCTATATTGGCCGTCAAGGGCAGCCATCAAGGCCCCACCCATAAGGACCAGCGAGGTTACACCTGTTAGAACTGTTCCCGTCAGCCACCGCAAAGAAACCTGCCGCCGATCCGGTAAACCGCTGCGACTCTCGTAGGCCCGCAAAGGCGGTTCATTCCCGAGATCAATCGGTTTCTGCAGGTCATTATGGAATGGGCCAAAATGCATGTTTTCCGGTCCGGTCCTTTTTTATTAGCCTTGTTCGGCCCAAATAGAGCGTGACAGAAGCCTATTAACTAATGGCCGCCGCCGGTGTTTCCAATTCGTGCTAAATGCGCCGAATTTTCAGAAACGTCAAATTAATCAGAAGACAGTCCCTACAGGATTTTTTATCTCTCGCCTCATTAATTGTCGATTTTGGCGTGAATATGATGAAATTTTAACAGCCCCAATTGCGATTTAAAAGGCGTGGTTTGGATCGAACAGCGGAGGCAGATCCCATTGGAAACCGCAACGACTAAATTAGGAGGTCATAAAGGATAATAATCACACTAATTCATTGGTATATATACCGGAAATATTGATCCACCCGGTTTGTGAATCTTTTTTGACAAAGTCTGTTGACTCCCAGAATGGCCATGCGTATAACCCCGTTCATCGACGGAGGCGCTGCCAACGCGGCACGCAATCTTGTCGGTCTTACCTAACACCAATTGAATTTAATGTCTTTTCAAGGCAGCACTTCAGGTGTTCTGGTAGGGGCTTCATGCCACATTCGAAGACTAATCGAATGGTTCTTTGACAATTTGGATTTGAAGGAAGGGAAGCGTAGGCGGCGTTGGTCTTGCGGGACGCATTGATGTTTTAGGACGTTGATGTGTTTAAGTAAGAGTTACGCAGGTACGCTGATCTTTTATACAAGGAAGCCGATTTT
>JBDWMJ010000002.1:0-665398 GCA_039972695.1 Roseibium sp.
AGAAAGGATCAAACGAAACACACTCAATCAACGGCGATTGCAATACCGCAATCAAGCCGCTTAAGATCAACCAACACGATGAGCCAGACTCTCCGCTAAATCACAAAGCCATCTGTTCCAAATACCCTGATGACGGACAAACTGAACATGATTAGCCAAACCTCGTGTGATCTACATCAACAATCTCTGGGTCTAAAAACTCAAGGATACTATGTTTCGCACCCGTTGCAGGCTGCTTTTCCAACCTCTCACCGGCGTCGGCAGCATGTTGCACCTTGTCATCATTTTTAGAAGAGGTCGATCGTCTAGAACAGGTTCTGGAATTTACTGCGCATTCCCGACATCTGAATAGGCCCTAGAATTGTAGCCGCCTTCGTCCCTCAATGTGGGACTAGGCAATCGATGCCCGATCGGGTTTGCGTAGCTTACGGAACGGCCGAACCTTCCGGTTCCCACCTTAGCTGCCAAGAAGCCGTATCCGTTGGCGGCAAACCGCAGAAAGTCGGGAAACACTCAACGCGACAACAGGTAACGGCGAGGGCTAGTCGAGTTCTGGCCTCGAACTTGGACGCATACTGATTTCATTTGGTATTTTCCGTTGGCAGTTTTGAGAATTTCTTCGACCCCTCCCCTTTGTGCCAAACAAAGTTGCGCGCTGACTTTCGGTGGCTTCTATCAGCTCCCAAACAGAACGCCTGAAAACCGCCAATTATCGGATATTCCCACTTATTCCCGGTTTTGTCCTTAGTGCCATCCGTTCTTGCGCGTTACAGCAAGTTCGGATGGCATGTCGCGCAACTTCATATGGCATCCTGTTTAAAGCGTTTGTCAGCTAAATTTGGCCCAGTCGGGTCATTTGTGTCTCGCGCAGCAATAGGAATCCGTGAGCCGTTGTTGACCAATACTGCGTAACATAGCACCGTTCTCCGCCCGAGCCTTTTCCCGCAGAAACAGCAAGGGTTCATGGCACTTTCAGAAGCCGCTGCACTTCATCCAAGTGTCTGTCCAAGACGTGCACCTGTTTCACGGATAAATCCAATTTTGTCACTACATGCCAATTCTTGTTATTCAATAGCACGATTGCGCTTACTATTCGATTGAAGACGGAAACGTTATCTGGCTTCCCGCTACGATTAAGATCATGAAGATTGCTGATCAAAATCTTACAAAAATTGCGGGAGACGTAATAATTTATACTGAAGCGGGACAAGTATGAGGAATTTGGACTTTGAATTGAACAAGGCGCAGCTAAAGCGTGCGTGGGGCGTAATAGATAGGTATTTTCAATCAGTCGGATTGACACTGCGTAGAGGCAGCGACTTCGATGCAATCGAGGCACTGGCCCAAGCTTCCGGCTGCCAGCCTTTAGAAGGGCACTGGACACCAACACTCAACACTTATACGCCATCGCAAGCATTCTGGCTTGGTCTGTTTGATGGGAACGGGAAATTGGTCGGCCGGGTGTGTGCGCGCTTCGATAAAATGGAATATCCCATGACGTTGACGGATTTCTGGCGGAAATACTTCCACCGATGTTATCCCAATGCCGAGGGTGGGCAAGTCGTCCTTGCTGCAGAACAACCGCGCGTCGGGCGAAGAATTACAGGCGACGTTGTGTATCTGGGTGGAACCTATGTTTCCCAGGACTGGCGCGGACACAAACTCGGCGGTCTACTAAACCAGTTAGCGCATATTGAGGCTCTGGACGAATGGTCAGCCGGTTACTACTACGGCTGGATCCAAGGAGAAAACTTCATGGATGGCTTCTGGCGGGAATGTGGATTTACAAGATGTTGCCATCATGCCCTGAACTGGCTGGAGCCCCTGCCCGGTAATCTGGACACCAATCTCGTTTTTGCCGGAAATACAGCGGATGATGTGTGTGATCTGATAGATCGCGTGGCTTGTGGACTTGCAGCAGTTGCACCAAACAGAAAACCCTAGCAAATCCCGTTTTCGTGGTGAACCTCAACAAAAGCCTTTGCAGCGTCATATCCGGGACACCGTCACCAAGACGGTTTCCGGTGCGTTGAATATCGAGCCATGGTTCGCCCGTAAAAGCCGCCTCATATCCTTCGGCTACGCCCTCGCGATATACTTTTGGAAGATAGCTTGTGGGTTGCTTCGGTGAATCCGGTTCAAGCGCATGTGGAAAAAAGCGCTGAAACGTTGTGTTTTTTCCTGCAAAGGTGATTTCTGGCACGTTTCCCGGTTCTGCTGTCGAGACAGTCAGGAGCAGCCAGGGGCTCAGTTTGGTCATCCGGCTGTCCTGAACCATGACGCCGTGATTTTCCCGCCAAGTCTTAAAAATGAACCCTTCACGTTCACCTGCCAAACCGCTTTCCACATGTGACAGAGACAAAGGTTCAACAAAGGTGCTTTTGCTCACTGATACCTCCGACAATTACCTGATCTGGCTCAAACCCTTGCTGTAAAGCCTCAGCAAAAATATCGCGTTGCGCATGAGCAGCCAGCATCGAGCGTTCCGCATCCGTCAATATGCTCGTTTGATCATGTTCAAACAGGTTGAAACAATGATAATCCAGAAGATAAACGCAATCGTATTTTGCTGCAATTTTGAACAACTCGAGAAACTCAAGTTGCTCTCTTGTAAACTCGCCTTTGGACATTACGCACTACCATTTTGCTCGGTGGAATTTATTTTTATGAGAGCTTCATAAACAAAGAAAACACTGTCCAGTATTTCAAACTGATTCATACGATCCTCTGGAGGCCGCCTGCTGTTGTCCTTGACGACATGATCAAGAGCTTTCAGATAAAGACCTCGATCCAAGTCCCGCCGATCGCGACTTTCCTCGCGATCAGTCTCGCCGGGCAGAGGTGTTTTCAGCTCTCGTGACAAAACCAGCATATGCTCGGCGCTCAGAGCCTGCTCACCTTTACGGATCCGCGAGATAGATGCAGGAGACAAGTCCAGAATCTCGGCAATCTCTTTGTTCTTCCGCCCACTGGCCGCTATCGCAGTGTCTGCCCAGGCAGTTACGTTAATTTCAATTTCCCTCATAGAACAATTCAAGTTACGCCTTTCGCAATTTCTGTCACGTCTTGATCACGTGAGAAGTAACTTTGCTACATTAAATTTTGTTTTCTAAAACTTCAATCTTGCTATTCCACGTGACACCTTTTGCACTGTTCCAGCCGTAAAACTCCCGCCATTCGCGCTTAACTCCACTTCCGTGTCTTTATAAAACGCCTGCGGCTCGATCACGCGGGGCTATGCAGTCCCGAATACGGATGATCCGGACTTGTTAGGTGGGGCTTCGGTGGGGCAGTCTGCTGGAAAGACATTCACTTCAGGTTTATCAGGGCACTTTCATGACCAAGACATATTCCGGGATCTGGCCGGTTGCGCCAACGCCGTTTCATCCAGATGGCCAGATAGACCCTGTCGGCATGAAGCGGGTTCTCGACTGCATGATAGATCAGGGTGTCGACGGCATCTGCATTCTGGCTAATTTTTCTGAGCAGTTCCTGATTTCAGACGCCGAGCGCGACACGCTGACCCGGCTTTGCCTGGAGCATGTTGCCGGCCGTGTTCCGGTCATTGTGACCATCAGCCATTTTGCAACAGAGATCGCCGTCGCCCGGGCCCGGCAAGCCAGGGAACTGGGGGCTGCCATCGTCATGATGATGGCGCCCTATCACGGCGCACTGCTCAAGGGGAATGCCCAGCAGACGTTCGAGCAATTTGCAGCCGTCGGCGAGGTCGGCATTCCGATCATGCTGCAGGATGCGCCCCTGTCCGGCGTTGATCTACCGGTCCCTCTTCTGGCCAGGATGGCCCGGGAAATAGAAATGCTGAAACTGTTCAAGATCGAGTGCGTTGGCACCGCCGCCAAATTGCGCGACCTGATCGCTACAGGCGGTGACGCCATCGAAGGCCCTTTTGATGGCGAAGAAGCCATAACACTGCTGGCGGATCTCGATGCCGGGGCCACCGGCACCATGACCTCCGCGATGATCCCCGATCAGATCAAACCGGTTCTGACAAAGCACGCGTCCGGCGATTGGGACGCTGCCTCAGCTGCCTATCAGCGGGTGCTGCCTGCCATCAATCACGAGAACAGGCAGTGTGGTTTCAGGGCGGCCAAGGCCGCCATGGTGGAAGGTGGTGTGATCAAATCCGACTTCTGCCGACATCCAATAGCGCCGCTTCACCCTGACACCAGGGACCAATTGATCAAACTCATTCGCCCGCTTGACCCTGTGGTCCTGAGTTGGGGGCATTCGTAACGTCTGGCCAGGTTCTATCGGATCACTTGCTGTCGTTCCGGCCGCGAATGCCGTCGGCGATCACCAGTGCGATATTGATGACACCGAAAATCAGGATCGCACCGAACGTCCAGGCCCCGAAAGTTTTCGTGTCGATGCCCACCGGAATATTGAACAGCATAACCCCCATTCCGGCCAGCGCTGCCAACATGATTGCCGAGACGGCTATATCCTTGAGTTTCATCGTTTCGTTCCAGTCAGTTGGCCGACATAATTGTATCAGCTAACTATAAGCAGGCTAATCCGGAATGTGGCAACCGATATTCAAACAGAGCCGCTATTATCTTCGGTTTTGATGACGGGAGCTGACGGCCCGTCGCCTCACCGAGCTTTTCGCCTGTATGGTTGGGATTGCAAAATTGGGTTGACCGCAACAGTACCTTGTCAGCTGATACGTCGCTGACACGCTGCATGACCGCCATTTTCTGTGATTGTTTTTAGTCCCCGTTAAAACGGATCATGCAATATCGTCCAGCAACAGATCAGGGTGCCAGATGATGAACAGGCCAATTCAGGAGAAAGTGTCACCAATACTGGCAGTGCTAAGTGTGCTGTGGTGCGCTTTGGCGTTTTCATCAAACGCCCACGCAAGTGACCTTGAAGTCATCGACAGCACGGATGATCCATGGCGTTCTATCGGCCGGGTCAACGTTGCCGGGTACCGATCAACCTCCATGTGCACCGGCACCCTGATTGCACCAACCATAGTGCTGACGGCCGCCCATTGCCTCTTCAACAAGCGGACCTTGAGACGGTTTCAAACCGAAGATGTGCTGTTCATCGCCGGTGTTCGCCGAGAGAAATACTCTGCTCGGCTGGAAGTCGAATGCGCTCTGACCGCAGACGGTTACACGCCAAACCAGAAACCAAAGCTCAGTGATGTCCACAAGGATGTCGGCATTCTCATCTTGAAGGAGCCAGCTGCCCTGCCCCCGGTGCCGGCACTTGCTCCAAAGGACGCTGCAGTCCTCAACAGGGAAACGCGATTTCAGTCTGTTGGATATCGGCGCAGCAGACGTCTACTCCCAACCGTTGTGCCGGCCTGCAAGGTCATCAAAACCATTGAAGACAGCTGGGTCACAAATTGCTCGTCAGAAAGCGGCGCGTCCGGAGGCCCATTGTTGGTGAAAACCGAAGACGGGTTGCGGGTTGCAGGTGTGATGTCTGCAAAGATTGATGATACACGCTCCGCGATCGTGCCGTTTTTCGAATGGCAGGACCTTTTGGCGAGCGCAACATGCAGTTCGCCCAATCGAGCGCAGCAACCAAGCCTGCGCTCCTCCCTCGAGGACAGCAACTAGGCTTCGCACTCAATCTCCGTTTTGAACAATACCACTTGGCGCAACAGGTGCTAATAGTGTTATCTCTAACCCTATTGGCCCCTTTTGCGTGTTCATCCGTTGTGAGCAGTGAAAGCCGAATAGACCGTTTTGTAGTGATTGTAGCCGTCTGATGAACAAATTAGTTCCGCCTCAGGAAGCCCTTCCAGCACACCCGTTCTCGACGGAGAAGCTGGCTTTTGTAGCAAGCGACACGGACGAGGCACAGGAAGCCAGAGAAGTACTGACGGCCTCCTATGGTGGTGTGCGTCCGGAAGATGCCGATATAATCGTCGCTCTGGGCGGCGATGGCCTGATGCTGCAAACCCTTCACGCGCATATGGGTACCGGAACGCCGATTTATGGCATGAATCGCGGATCCGTCGGGTTCCTGATGAACGAGTATCGGGATGATGGTTTGCGGGAGCGACTGTCAAAGGCAGATTCAACGACTATTCGTCCGCTGCAGCTAACCGCGACAGATGAAGATGGAAAGACGCACACAGCCCTCGCGATCAACGAGGTGTCACTGCTTCGCCAAACATCCCAGGCAGCGCGCCTCCGGATCTCGGTTGACGGCCGTGTCCGCTTGGAAGAACTGATTTGCGACGGGATAATCGTTGCAACACCGGCAGGCAGCACAGCCTACAATCTGTCAGCGCATGGTCCCATTCTGCCGATAACGGCCCAACTGCTGGCGTTAACACCAATCAGCGCCTACAGACCACGGCGATGGCGTGGTGCCATTCTTCCAAATGGCGCGCAGGTTGACATCGAAATTCTTGATACCGACAAACGTCCTGTGAGTGCATCGGCAGATCACAGTGAAATCCGGAGGGTTGTGCATGTTTCCGTATGTGAATCACCAACCGTCGAAGGCATAATCATGTTCGATTCCGATCATGGATGGGATGAACGCATCCTGACGGAAATGTTCCGCTACTAGAGCTTTTGCAATCCCGATTTCTTTGATGCGGAAAGACCCTGTTAAGCATGAGGGGGGATAATGGCAGGAACTGTTGAAAATCATGTTCTGACATGAGGACTATCGAACGAATGGCTGACCCTGCCACGGACCAAGATTACGAAATTGTCTCTGCGCCAACCGATCTGCGCAGCAAAGTCCGAGAGCTATCGCCGCGCGAAGCCAAAAAATTCGACCCCGTCAAAGCCGCTGAAGCTGCGCTACAGCGCCTTTCCAGGAATTTTGGCAGCTGGATGGACAATGAGACCCAGGATTTGATGAGCGCCTGGAAACAGGTCCAATCAGAAGGTCTCAATGACATGACGCTTGCTGCTCTCTTTCAGGCTGCGCACAACATCAAGGGCCAGGCCCTGACGCTCGGCTTCCCTCTTGTCGGTGACGTTGCCGCAAGTTTCTGTCATTTGATAGAGACTGTCCCTACGCCAAAGGCCTTGCCGATGGCACTCGTCGGACAATATGTCGAGGCGATACGGGCCATGGTGATGGAAGGGGCAAAAGATGATGCCAACCCTACGGGTGTCAAACTGCTGAAAACACTGGACAGTGTGTCCAGTGAATACCTGGCACAGTTTCCGCCCAAGGCTGACGACTAAAAATTATCTTTGAAATGACTCCTGAGCAGGCGACCCGGCATGAACTTGGTCAACCTCCGCAATACCGCAGTCGGCAAATCAGTTTATTGATTATGCTGCATTAGTGACGCGAAACGGCGCTGCATTTTTCAAGAATAACCTGGCCTCGAGGCGCGCAACATCAATTGCAAATCGGCGCAGGAACGCGGCAACATCCTCATCAGCCCCCAATGAACCATCCTGCGTTTCCGCAAGCAGCGTCTCAGTCAACATTCGAGCTTCTTCCAGACCCAGGTCATAAGAAAAATCAGCATCTGCTTGCCGCGCGACATCAATCGCAAGCAAAAACGCCTGATGTGACCTGAATGGCAATCCGGCTTTCCTCAAGATCGCCTGAACTGCCGACCGACGCACAGTCAGAAGAAGTTTGCTTAGCCTTGGAAGAGGCACGCCACCCAGATTGGCAAGTGCTGCTGCAAAAAAGCGCAATCGGCCACAACAAACGGCCCGCAGCAGAAGGCGGGTTGTTAGCCTCCCCTTCGCCCTGAGATGTTCCACAAAATCAGGAAGGTCTTCATCGCGTGCTTCCATTGCGAGCCGAAGAACCACCTTGTCTTCCGCGTCACTCAAAAATGTTTCGCGCTGATGGTCAGGCACCCTCTGCAGAACGACCGGATGGTTTTCAAGGTTTTCTGCAAACCGCATTAAAAGCTGATAACGGGTCGTTATTGGCAGGTCCTGCAACTTCAGGAGCTCGTCGCATACGTCGGGAAAACTCTCAAACCGCTCAGCAACACGCAGGAGGGATGATTTAAGAACCTTGGCACTGGGGTTGCGTAGCAATGCCAGGCAGGCCGCTTCCTCCGCGACCTCACACAATGCAGCACCAACGGTTACGGGCAGATTCTGGCGCTCAGCGATTGCGCATTGCACAGCCAATGAGCCTTCAGCGAGAAGATCAACAAGCTCTCTGTCAGAAAGAATGGGGGATTGCTTCAGAACCAGGATAGCAATTTCGTCAACATCATGTGCAAGGCACCGGACTACATGACCTGGAGCATACTCCGTGGCGGCCAAAACCCTTGCTATGGCCTTGCGCACAGGCAGACTGGGATCATCAAGCAGGACAGTCAGTGCAGCAGCCATTTCGGTCCGTTCCCGACTACCATGTTCTGCAGCCAAATAGCGCTTCGCATAATCTTCAGCGGTCTGAATATCCAAACCGCGATCTTCCGGGTTAAAGAGATGCTGGATGTCTTGAACGGTCATGGCAAAAATCAATTTTCCTAAGTGTCAGCTTTTATACTGGCATCAAAGGCTTAACGATCAGTTCACCATAAATATTACAAGTCTCTTTCCTGCTTCGCAGCCGAAGGTCATGCTGGTGGCAACAAGTCCTTCTGCTCGTCATCTGCCTTCAATCGCAGGAATCTCGTGAGATCCAATGGCCCCCCCTGATTGGCCAATGCCAATTCCTGGGCAGCCACTTGGCTAGACGCACCAGACAAAGCGCTAAAGAGAGCGGCTTCTTCAACAGCCGCGAATGCGGAAGCAAATCGCGGATTTACACCGGCATCCTCAGACCCTTCATCGTTCCGGAACAAAGCCTCGAATGGATTGACTGTCTTCGCAGCCTGAAAAGCTGACAGCACCCGGGTTGTCGCTTCATCCGAACTTTCGCGATTTATTGATGCATCACGAGGGGCATCGGGAACTGGACGATTTAAAGACGACTGGACAGGAGCCTGAGCAACAGATTGTTCAGAAGCCCGTTGCGTGGCGGGTTCTGCAGCCGCCACAACGGTTTCCGCTGCCCCAGTCAGTTGTCCTTTAGGTAGAGGAGCATTTACCTTGGCCAGGTCCAAAGGGTTGCCGACAGGCAGTCCCTGGGCCGCCGCCTCGGCCTCTGCCATCTGGACAGGCCCCATGGGCTTTGCTCGCATGGCAAAAGCGGCTGCAGGATCGCCTGCCAAATGATCAAAAGCCTCTGGATTGAACACGGGAATGTTGCCGGCAGGTTTTGCATTTGGCAACGCTGCCACATTCTGCAGTTCACCGGAGGTGCGCAGGTTCTTTCTGCCGCTTGCCTCCGCAATCATCGTTACAGCATCGTGTTTGGAAACGATGACCTGATAGACTTCCTCCATGGAACGGGCCTTGCCGTTTCCATGATAGAAAATGGGCTTGTTTGCGCGCGCCTGGGCAGAAAATATCTTGTCGGCCCGCATATCGGGATTGGCCGCAGTTGTTTCTATCAACCTGCTGGCGCCGTTGGCCCCCAGGAAATGAGCCATATAAAGCTCACCATCCGTTGGTTCACGGCCAATGCGTTGTTGAAGATAGTTGGCATTTTTTTGCGTCAAGGCACCAGCCATCATTGACGAAATCTCAGGATCCTTGCGGAGCTCCAGAATTTCACGTCGCATCTGCGAGTCTTTTACATAGAACTTGCCGCTTTTGGACCTTTTGATATGGTCGGAGTAATTTTCCAAACCATGCTTTGGTCCGGCCTCCTTCATCGTTTCCAGCCATGTCGACTCGATGAATTGGAACAGGCCAGTGGCACTGGATGTTCTTGCCTTGGCAGTCGGATTAAAGGACGACTCCCGAGCGGCTGTTTTCACAAGATAGTCAAAGGACGTTCCTGTTGAAGTACTCGCAGACTGAAATGCAAGCTCGATCCGAGACGCGACCGAGGTATTGTCACCAACCCGCATGACTGGCCTCCTCGACGAAATAAATTATTACTTCGTTAACTTTCGCGCCCAAAAGGTTAACAAAACCTTAACGATGCACAGGCGAGCTATTTTGGATTGTAGAGCAGCTATATTCCCGTATAGGCCTAAGCACTAGTATCAATGCACTAATCTGCAAGTGTGGACATTGGCCTATTTCCGGGATTTTTCTTTGGAAATCGATTCTCTTGCTTTCGGCTGACGGTGGGTGAATTAACGCATCTTGCAGTGAGTCGGCAATCCCAAAATGCAACGGGACGCCAATTTGGCGCCCGTGATTCCCTGGTTGATGTCGATTATGACGTCGGTCGCCCCATCTGAAACACTTCTGTGACAGCGGCATAGTCCATATAGCCAAGGCGAGAGAGCGGTTTGTATCGGGTCACATCAACCAAACCGTCTACAATGATATCGTCGTCTATATGAATGCCGACAACTTGACCAAAAATGACCCAGCTTTGGGTATCTTCTCCTTCGAGGGTCTTCATCCGGAGGGTTTGCAGATGCTTGCACTCCAAAGCTGTCACAGCTTTTGCAACACGCGGTGCTTTGACAAGTTTCGAGTCAGCCATCTCCAAACCGGCCAATTCAAATTCAGACGTGCCATGCGGCACAGCTGCCGATGATTTGTTCATTTCATCTTTCAAGCTGAGACTCGCCATGTTGCAGACAAACTCTCCAGTCGCATCAACGTTCGCCGCACTGTCCTTGTAGTTAGACGACGAGAACATAACGATGGGTGGGTTGTCCGCGACACAATTGAAGAAGCTGTAAGGGGCAAGATTTGGGTTGCCGTCTTTATCAAGTGTCGAAATCCAACCGATCGGTCTCGGCGACACAATTGCCTTGAAGGGGTTATGCGGCAGACCGTGATCGTTTTTTGACGTTTCGTAAAACATGTTTATTTGGCATCCATCCAGTTGGAGGTAATTTCAGATAAATCCGGTCGCGGTCGTTCAAACGGTGGCTGGGTTGGTGTTCCTATGTGAATAAAGCCGGCAAACCTCTCCCCTTCGTTTGCCCCCAAAAAGGCTGCTGCTTCTTCATCAAAGCTGTACCATTCCGTCAGCCATTGCGAGACATAGCCTGCTGCGGAGGTTGCGGTTACCAAATTCATGCACACCGCACCAGCGGAGAGTTGCTGTTCCCAAATCGGGATTTTTGGGTGATCAGCTCCGCAACTGACGACGCCAACAACAACGGGAGATCTGGTGAAACGGGTCAGTTCCTTCTCTTTCTGATCTGAATCCAGAGAACTGTTTTCCCGCTCGAAAATTTCGAGAAGAGTTTTGCCGATTTGTTCACCTTGCGCGGATCGGTAAATGATAAAGCGCCAGGGCGCGAGTTTTCCGTGGTCCGGCACCCTCGCTGCGATTGTGAGCAAGTCATTTAGCTCAGCCTCGTCCGGCCCAGGTGTCGTCATGGTTACCGAGGGATGGGACCGTCGACTTCTTAAAAACTGCAGGGTTTCCGGTGATCCGGAGTGAATGCTCGACATGACTGCTGGTCCTGTGCCAGATAGTTGCATATGCAACCAGTTTGATAATTGATTGACTAGGATTGTCAACTCGTGTTTGTGGGTCTTGAATTTGCCCGAATTTAAAGCGCATTAAAAGAAAACTAGGCGTAATAATAGATCGTCGAATAAATACGCTGGGCCAAATAAGATAATGATGTGGGCATGGTGACGAGAACTACCAACTTGAATCGCGTTTTCGCGACTACTCGGATTTGTCTTAGACTGCTGATTTCAAGCTTTTTGGGAGCAGGACTGTCAGTCGCAGCTTCTGCAGCACTGGCGCAAGACGGCCTTCCAATGCCGCCGAGAGATAAGCCGGATCCCAATGCACCCATAATTGCTCCCGCAAATCCCATTGAAAACTTGCTCGACCGCGAGCCCGAGCCTCTGTTTTCAGATGCTCTGGTTCCATATGCTCCGGCATTTTCAGGAACCCAAGACGTTTCTCAAGGGCTCGATCAGGGTGCCCTTTATATCATGGCCAAGCTGACACGGGACAGCGATCCTCTCGATAATGGACTGGTCTGGCGCATTTATTCTGAAACCACAAACGCTGATGGTCGTTTGCAGTTGGTCGAAACATCCACAGGCGGTGATGCGGATTTCCGCCTTGATCCCGGCAGATATCTAATTCACACCGCATACGGATACGCACAAGCGACAAACCGTATTGTGATCGGCAAGGAAGTCTTGTCCAAAATGGTCACACTGAACGCCGGTGGCATCAAGTTTGGCGCATCGATGAAAGACGGTGAAGCCCTTGAAACAGGTCTGGTATCATTCGACATCTATGGAATGGAATTTGACGAGCGCGGAGAACGCGATCTGATTGCCAGCGATGTCAAACCGGGATCGATTATCCGGCTGAACTCGGGCACCTATCACATTGTCAGCCGTTATGGCGGCGTGAATGCTGTTGTCCGCGCGGACATTCAGGTCCTTCCCGGAAAACTGACGGAAGCCAATATTTTCCACACGGCCGCTGATATCACATTGAAGCTCGTCAACGAGCGAGGTGGCGAAGCAATTGCAAACACCACATGGTCTGTTCTCAGTCCCGGCGGAGATGTTGTTGTTGAAGCGACAGGAGCATTTCCAGATTTTGTCCTGGCCGCAGGCGCGTATGAAGCCGTTGCTCGTAACAACGGACGTACATATCTGCATACGTTCGAGGTGACACCAGGCGAAAACCGAGAAGTGGAAGTAGTTGCCAGCGCTACCGAATTGATCAACGGTCAATCGGTATCCAGCAACTAGTCAATCGTGACCCGAGCACATTGGCCTCTTGTTCGATCAGCATTGCTTGGGTTATTTCGCCCCTACGGTCTTAAAGTAACCGGGCAGACGACGCTGGCACTCTGATGGCGCCATTTCCAGCACCTTGTCCTGAAGAAAATCCATAACTTCCTTCTGGTCCTTGAAACCATCCACGGTTTCAAACGGAATTGGCGCTCCGACCCGCGCAGTCATCACCGAGCCCAATATCTTGCCGAACTCGCGAACCAGCAATGACAGGCGGAGCGTAAGAGAGTATCGACTGGCCAGATGAAATAGCCAGGAGTTCTGTCCGTCGAAATAAAGCGGCAGGACAGTCGCTTTTGATGAGCGGATCATCTTTGCAGTAAAAGTCTTCCAGGGAAGCTCCTCAGCGCGCCCAAATGGCTTGGAAGCTGTTGCAACACCACCACCGGGAAAGACAACGATTGTTGTGCCTTCCTGAAGGAGCCGCAGGGCCTCCTTACGGGTCTGCATGTTTGTTTTCAGCGCGTCCCTGGTTTCTTCGAAGTCAACAGGCAGCGAAAATGGCCGAACTTCCGGCACCTTGAGCAATTCGTTGTTAATCAGGATTTTGAATGGTCGTTCCAGCTGTTCGGCCAAAGCCAGGATCGCGAGTCCATCGCCTATCCCGTAAGGATGATTGGCAATCAAGACAAGCGGACCGTCGGGCAGGTTCTTCGGAGGCCACTCACCGTCTGCAACAGTTATGTCAAGATTGATAAGCCCAAGAAGGTCATTCCAGATAAAACCAGATGTGCCGACCATCGTCGTTTTCCAGGTCTTGTAGAGACCGAGAAGCTTCTTGCGCCCGGAGATCCCTTCGATTGATCGAATGACCCATCTCTTGAGCCTTGGGTGATCCGGATTGGCGTAACTGAATTCTGCTAAATCCACCGCGTATAATCTTTAATTTGGGAAATACAGGAAACCTTGAAATCAATTAGCAGTGCAAGTGTTTCAATCATATGACAACACCCTGCCCACACTCGGACAGGGTGTTGTTCATCTGCAAGGATTGTTACAGCAAATACAAGCCTATTTGAGGTCCGGCGGAGTTGCCTCTTCGATAAAGGCAGCAACAGCATCATCCAGCCTCATCGGCGTCTGGTTTTTAGACCCGAGACGACGGATATTGACTGTGCGCTCTTCTGCTTCTCGCATACCGCAGACAATGATCACGGGAACCTTAGCAAGCGAGTGTTCTCGGACCTTGTAGTTGATCTTCTCATTGCGGAAGTCGGTTTCCACCTTAAGCCCCTTGGACTTCAGCAAGTCCGCAACTTCCTGGCCGTAACCGTCAGCCTCTGACGTAATCGTCGCAACGACGATCTGCACTGGAGCAAACCACAGCGGGAAATGACCGGCATAGTTCTCGATAAGGATGCCAAGGAAACGCTCCATGGAACCGCAAATCGCACGGTGAATCATGACAGGTGTTTTTTTCTCGCCGTTGTTGTCGACATAAAACGCACCAAAGCGTTCCGGAAGAGTGAAATCGACCTGTGTAGTCCCGCACTGCCATTCGCGGCCAATTGCATCACGCAGAGTGTATTCAAACTTCGGTCCATAGAACGCCCCCTCACCCGGTAGAATGTCTGTCTTGATCCGGCCTTCCGATTGTTCCTCAATGGTTTTCAAGACCTTCGTCATCACACCTTCAGCATGATCCCAAACCTCATCGGAGCCGACCCTTTTTTCAGGGCGAGTGGACAGCTTCACTACGACCTCTTCGAAACCAAAGTCCTCGTAGACCGAAAGAATCAGATCATTGATCTTGAGGCACTCGTCTGCCATCTGCTCTTCCGTGCAGAAGACATGTGCATCGTCCTGGGTAAATCCACGAACCCGCATCAGACCATGCAGCGCGCCAGAGGGCTCGTAGCGGTGCACAACGCCAAACTCCGAAAGACGCATCGGCAGATCACGGTAACTCTTTAACCCGTGCTTGAAGATCTGAACGTGCCCGGGGCAATTCATCGGCTTCAAGGCAAAGACGCGATCATCTTCAGCTTCCGGGTCTGCACTTTGGACCGAGAACATGTTCTCTTTGTACCAACCCCAGTGACCAGATGTTTCCCACAGCGATGTATGCAACACCTGCGGCGCATTCACTTCTTGATAGTCTTCTTTAAGCATCCGGCGTTTGTACGCGATCAGGTTCTGGAACATGTCCCAACCCTTTGGATGCCAGAAAACGACACCTGGTCCCTCTTCCTGGAAGTGAAACAGATTCATTTCCCGGCCAAGTTTACGGTGGTCGCGCTTTTCCGCCTCTTCAAGCATATGCAAGTAGCCTTTCAGCTCCTTGTCATTGCTCCAGGCCGTCGCATAGATGCGGGTCAACATTTCGTTGTTGGAATCGCCCCGCCAGTAGGCACCAGCAACCTTCATCAGTTTGAAGCTGTCGCCAATCTGTTTCGTCGACGCCATGTGTGGACCACGACAAAGATCAAGCCACTGACCCTGCTTGTAGATCTTGAGTTCCTGATCATCCGGAATCGCATCAATAAGCTCGACTTTGTAGTCTTCACCCTTTGCCGCGAAATAGGTCTTGGCTTCCTCGCGCGACCAAATTTCCTTGGTAAACTGAGCACCGCGCGAAATGATCTCGCGCATTTTTTTCTCGATTACTGGCAATTCTTCCGGCGTAAACGGCCAGTCTTCCTTGCTGTCAGGATGCACACGTTTGAAGTCGTAGTAAAAGCCGTTTTCGATAACCGGACCGATCGTGACCTGGGTTCCTGGCCACAATTCCTGGACCGCTTCCGCCATCACGTGGGCCGCATCGTGGCGGATCAACTCAAGTGCACGTGGGTCATCACGGGTAATGATTTCTATCTGCGCAGCGGCGTTGATCGGATCTGACAGGTCAGTTAGCTCGCCATCTAGCGCGACCGCTACAGCCTTTTTCGCCAGCGATTTTGAAATACCGGCAGCCACATCCATTCCGGAGGTGCCAGCTTCATATTCGCGCACGGAATTATCGGGAAAAGTCAGTTGAATCATCGTATTTCTCCTGCTCACTCCTGCAGACGAGGCAGGTAAGCGTTTCATGGGATCTGTAATGGCATTGCAAATAAGGGATTCAGGCCCGAACAGCAAGTCATTCATCTGAATGAAGACGACCTAACTGTCTGGTTTGGAGATGCCTTTTATCGAATACCATTCGCCATCGAGTTTCATGGCGTTGAATTCAGAATTGATTTTCTCCATGAAATACTGCCCACACTTATTTCGGCTGAACAACACCCAAACAAGCAATTCATTGATCGGATGGTTTTTATCGTAAACGATGTTGCTTGCACCCGATTCCATTATTGCTCGTAGGCCGGATCGTTCTTCGATGATCGAACCATCAAGCCTACCTAGGGACAACATCTTTATGTTTTCACGGTCAGAATTTGGGGCTCGGCTGAACTCTACTTTTTTGTTAGATGTGAGCGACTTGGGATAAGCGTATTGTCTCGTCAAACCAATACGAAGACCCTCAAGTTCCTTGATTGAAGCTGGAACAGGAGTTCCCTTCCGTACAAACACAAAATCGCGTTTGGTTAGGATGGGTAACGATTTATAGGACACAACTTCTTTACCAGCGCTGGAGTGAGGTACGAGTGCATCCACACGCCCGAGCTGAAACAAGCTCAACGCTCTTTTTTTCGGAAACACTTGAATGGTTAAATCTAGATTTGCCCGAGCCGCAGCAGAGCGAATGAGTTCAACAAATTCGCCTTTTTCGGCGCTTTCTACAAAATAGGGAATTTCAGCCGCAGCAACACGTAAAGTTGGACATTCCGCACTTGCAAAGGATGCGCTCGGCAGCGTTGCCGAAGACATTAAACTGACCAACAAATACAGAAGTATCTTTTTATTCATTTTTTGGACCCTCCGCATGTGATGAACATTGCCAACCAGGTCAGTTAGAAAACGCGCTTATAGCAACGTTGATATGGTGCCCGAGATCTCTCGATTTTCCAGTAATTTGCGGTTTAAAGGATAAGATAAAATAACCTAACCCACAGAATTTCAGCCACCTAAACACCAAGAGTAGCAGGATTAAAATAGGAACCCTTAACGCGCGACGTGACAATCTGAGTCTGTGATGGGATTAGGCAATCTGTTTCTATCAGGATGCCATCGCGCGGTCCTTGGCAGTTTTGACGATGGATGCGTCGCGCTCTGATTTGGCAACAGCTTCCATACCACCGCGAGTTTCCTTGATCATCGCCAGGTCATCCTCCGATGTTTCGTCCATTGGCGCGATAGCCACATCAGAATAACTGCGTCGGTCCGGTGAAGCCTTGACCTTTTTGTATATCCGGTAGGCTCCCCATACCGTTGAAACAGCAGCAAGATGTTTGGTGATGATCTCCCAGCCATAACGCGGGTAGAAAACAAACGGATTTTCCAGCGGCAGTTCGCTCCTACGATCCTTTCTGTATTTCAAGCGGAAATAACCACCCTCCAGTGGGTGAATCCCCTCATACTGCACCATCAACTTGAACCACATCATCAGGAACAGTTTATTGCCCGGACGACCCTTCTTGTTAGAGGCAGCCCGCCGCAGAACCGTCTCAACATGCTCATCAGAGTAGTAGTTCGCCCAAGCCTCATTATAGGCCTCTTCCCATTCCTGGTCACTCATTTTGGGATGGTGAGAGACACGGTGATTGAGATCATATTTGTTGAGGTCCGGGTCCATCCAGCTGCCTTTTGACAGGAGAACCTTGTGATCTTCAGAACCCGGTAGCGGCGTCAGATAAAAGAACTCCAGTAAATCGAGCGGCAATTCCTTCTTGATGATCTCGATATCACGCAAGACTGATTCCTTGGTGTCTCCCGGAAACCCGATAATGTAACCGGCATAAGTCGTCGCACCGTGATTGCGCCACTTCTGCAGCATGGCCCGATACTCGGTAATCTTGTTCTGGCGTTTCTTTGCCGCCAGAAGATTGTCCGGGTTGATGTTTTCAAGGCCGATAAACACCCTGTTCACACCAGCACGCGTGGCCTTTTCAATGAAATTCTTGATGCGATGGCAGAGTGTGTCGACCTGGATGATGAACTTGATGTCGAACTTTTCCTGTTCCCGCAGCATGATAAGCCGGTCAAACAACGGCTCCCATTCGCGGTTACGCGCGAAATTATCGTCTGTAATGAAAAACCGATCGATCCCCTGAGCATAATTGTCCCGAATGATTTGCTCCAGATCGTCAGCAGACCGGAACCGGCTTTTTCGGCCCTGCACATTGATAATCGTGCAGAATGAGCACTGGTATGGACACCCACGGCCCAGATCGAAACTGGAATGCGACCCGGCTGTAAACTGAATGTGTTTGGATGGCAGGATCGGCGTTGGCTCGCCTTCAAGCGACGGCAAGTCGTCCATGAAATTGTAGAGTGGCTTCAGATCGTTGTTCCAAGCGTCTCGGAAAAACTCGTCCAAACGCCGGTCTTCGGCCTCGCCGGCGAAATAACAGACACCTTCCTTCTGCAGCTGAACCAACTCGGCCGGCATTTCATCCAGCATCGAGATGCAACCGGACACATGAAACCCGCCAACTGCGGTCTGCAATCCTTCTTTTATAAATCTACGGGCAAGATCAGTGGCGCGCGGGAACTGATTGGATTGAACACCAACGAGAGCAATAAGAGCTTGACCGCCTTTTTTCCGGATTTCTTTTGCAATTTTCTCCGGTCGGATCCGTTTGTTGGTCTCATCATACGTGTGGAGATGAATTTGAACGTCAGGCCCGAGGGCGTTCCTATCTCTGGCAGCTTCCGCAAGGCCATTCAGACTAGCTAGAGTATTGGAGGGAATAGCAGATCTAAGCCATTGAATTGGATACCCATTATCATCGTAGTGGGTTGGCTTGATCATAATAAAATGAAAGTCACGCGCACTCATTCCCATCCCTCAAGCTCCTTAATAGGCGCCGAAGAGTTGCACTGCCCAAGGGGAAGATCAACCAATTCTTAATAAGTATTAAAGCTTAGCCGGTTTATTCGTCCAAACGATGTTCAGCAGGAATGTGCGATCCGGACCACCGACCATACCGCCAGGGCAAATACCAACAGCCACTTCTGGGAAGAGTTTCGGGGACAGGATCAAAACCTGAGGCACCCAAAGGATTGCATCGAAGTATTCGGGAAAGACCGACCCATCCGCCGGCCCAAAAACCAAATACCCGAATAGCCTGTTCCGTATAATCGGAACATGTCGGCGCATACCGGCACGCTCGCCCCATGAAAAGAGACAGCGAGTGGCGGTAAATCCAGATCAGTCCAATCGCAGCCCGTCCTGCTAAAGAGACATGACCTGTTTTTGAGTATTCTGACTTGGTTTGCGGACACATGGCTACACCGGTACTCGAAGACTACTCTGCCATGGCTGCATCAGCCTTAGGCAATACCCCGTTGCCGGTCGTTTCAATTTGCTCCAGTGCATCGACGACAGCATCAAATGTCAGCAATGTAGATGCGTGCCGCGCCTTGTATTCCCGGACAGGCTCCAGAAACTTCAGGTCTTCAAATCGACCCTTCGGCGGCTCACCGCCGTCCTTCAACATCGCCTGCATGATGTTCCGGACATCACGCAGTTCATCCGGGTTCGCGCCAACAACATGTTGCGCCATAATAGAGGCTGACGCCTGCCCCAAAGCACAGGCTTTCACGTCATGCGCAAAATCGGTTACCACACCATCTTTCACGCACAGGTCGACAACAACGGTCGACCCGCACAGCTTGGAGTGCGCCTTGGCAGTTGCATCCGGGTGCTCAAGACGTCCTATCCGCGGGATATTTCCGGCGAATTCCAATATCTTGGCATTGTAGATGTCATCAAGCATTCTCGCCTCTTCGTGAAAGCTGGTGATCACGTGCCTCATTGCCGACACGCACCATTCATATATATAAATCAGATGCCGCAGCAAATTCGCAAGGGGCAGAGTGGTCGCAGTTGGAATTCAACACAGTCGAAATGACGTTTGATACTGGCTAAACCCTCTCAGAAACTGTGCGTTCGCTTTTTGCTCGGGTTATGATACACCTCCGCGCCCTGAAGGCAGAGGATTTATGATCTGTGCAAGTGCGAGCGCCGTATGACGAGTGACAAGGGTAAAATTGCGAGGATCCCGATGGACGCTGTCCTCAAGCCGGTCGAAAAAACATTCGAGCGCAAATCTCCAGACCAACTGCATCGCCCGAGCAGGGAAGAAGCAGAAGCCGCCGTACGTACGCTACTTGCGTGGACCGGCGACGATCCGGATCGTGAAGGATTGGTCGAAACGCCTAAACGTGTGGTCAAGGCTCTTACACAGCTATACTCAGGCTATTTTGAAGATGCCGCAGAACACCTGAAACGCACATTTGAGGATGTTGGCGGGTATCAAGACATTGTTGTGGTTCGTGGTATCCCGTTCCATTCGCATTGCGAACACCACATGCTTCCATTCATCGGCGAAGCCCATGTTGCTTATTACCCGGCAGAAGGTGTGGTCGGATTGTCGAAACTGGCACGTGTCGTTGATATCTTTGCCAAACGACTGCAGACACAGGAAAACTTGACGGCACAGATTGCATCAGCCATTGACGATGCGCTGGCACCGCGCGGTCTCGCAATCATGCTCGAAGCAGAACATCAATGCATGACCATGCGCGGCGTCCAGAAACCGGGGGTCTCCACGATCACCACTCAATTTACCGGCGTATTCCAGGACGATGCAGCTGAGCAAGCCAAGTTCATGTCCCTGATACGCGGCAAGGGTCTTTAAAACACAGCCCTTGCTTGAAAGTTTGTAAGCAAGGGCCTGTTCTCCAAATGAGTTCTCCAATTCTCTCAGAACGCAGCGATAAAATGACCGTCGAAACCGGCGATTTGTTGATGCCAAAATTCGATCAGGATGGCTTGATCGTAGCAGTCGTGACCGATGTGAAGACTTCTGAAGTCTTGATGGTCGGCTACATGAACGAAGAGGCACTCAAGCGAACAATCCAGACCGGAGAAGCTTGGTACTGGAGCCGTTCGCGCCAAAATTTCTGGAAAAAAGGCGAAACTTCAGGACAGGTTCAAAAAGTCCAGGAAATACTTACTGACTGCGATCAGGACGCCCTTGTGCTGAAAGTCAACGTCGAAGGGAACGGAGCCACCTGTCATGTTGGCTATCGATCCTGTTTTTTCCGCAAGATTATTTCAACTGAAAACAGCGTTACCAAACTCGAAAGAGTTGAAGCAGAGCGGGTCTATGACCCTGAAGAAGTCTACGGTGGTTCCTGAGTTCAGGTAGATTTTGGCCTTTCGGGCGGAATGAAATTCCCTCAGACAAATTGCCTAAGATTAATAATTCAAAGGGATTATTTTCTTCATATAAGTAATCATACTTATACGTATTTCCGAACGCTTCGCCTAGTGTTCCCCAAGGTGATTTGAGTGTGAAACTCGTTCGCCTGAATTAACCGCCCACATGTTGAGGGAGAGAACATGGTGGATGACGGAGTACAAACGAAGCGGGATGAGCGGACGGCTTTCATTCTGCTGGCAGTCTTGCTGGGACCAGCATTGTCTGTCGCGATAGTAGGCGGCTACGGGTTCATCGTCTGGATGTCCCAGATATTTTTCGGTCCGCCTGCGGGCTGAACGATGGCGAAAAACAAGGATTTTTCCGCCGGTCGCAGAGCATTCCTGAAGTTGCCAGACAAACCGGTGATCAATTTCATCCGGCCACCTTGGACTGACGAAATGGCTGTGAATGATCACTGCACCAGTTGCAGTGACTGCGTCGATGCGTGCCCGGAAACGATTTTGAAATCGGATTCAAATGGCAAGCCGATGATCGTCTTCGATGGCAAGGAATGTACGTTCTGCCAGAAATGCGCCGAAGCTTGTAATTCAAACGTTTTCGATCTTTCTCGAAGCCCGGCCTGGAGCCTGAAAGCAGACATAAAACCTGGCTGTCTTCAGGAACACGGCATCAGCTGCCAAGTTTGCCGCGATACATGCCCTACTTCCGCGATCAAAGTCGACCTTGAGAAACGCCCCTTTGGACAGCTCAGGATCGAATCCGACGCCTGCACTGGCTGTGGCGGTTGTCTCAGCGTATGTCCCCAAGACGTTCTAGTCTTAAATGACTTATCCGAACAAAGAGAGGTTGCATGAACGATCTCGTCCATATTGCAAGCCTGCTGGTTCAGGCTATTCCGGAGAATAGAAAAGCCATCGAAGAAGGCATTCTTGGATTTGATGGAGCGGAAGTCGCGCACAGCGACGATGAAGGCCGGATAATTGTCACTCTAGAAACCGCCAGCGAATCCAACATTGTTGAAGCGCTTACAGACATTCAATTGCTCACCGGTGTGGTGAGTGCATCCCTGGTTTATCACCAGATGGATGGACCGACACAAGACACAAGTGTCGGCACCTGAGGAGGCATCCCATGACTGAAATTAGCAGACGCGACGTTATTAAGGCCCAGGCTGTTGCAGCAGCAGCAGCGGCAGCCGGGATAGCCGTTCCGGCAAATGCCCAAAATCTTGTTACGGACGCCAAACTGACCGACTTGAAGTGGTCTAAAGCCGCCTGCCGTTTCTGCGGAACAGGATGCTCGATCATGGTCGCGACCAAGGCCGGTCGTGTTGTCGCGACCCACGGCGACGCAGAATCGGAAGTCAACCGCGGCCTGAACTGTGTCAAAGGCTATTTCCTGTCGAAAATCATGTATGGGCAGGATCGCCTGAAGCAACCAATGTTGCGCAAGACAGACGGCAAATACGACAAGAACGGCGCATTCACACCGGTCAGCTGGGACGAAGCCTTCGATATCATGGCCGAAAAATGGAAGGCCACGCTCAAGGCGAAAGGTCCAAAGGCAATCGGGATGTTCGGTTCGGGCCAGTGGACGGTTTGGGAAGGCTATGCAGCTTCCAAACTGATGAAAGCCGGCTTCCGGTCCAACAATATCGACCCAAATGCCCGCCATTGCATGGCCTCAGCCGTTGTAGGCTTTATCAGAACCTTTGGTATCGACGAACCGATGGGCTGTTACGACGATTTCGAACATGCTGATGCCTTTGTCCTTTGGGGCTCAAACATGGCCGAGATGCATCCGATCTTGTGGACGCGCATCGCGGATCGCCGCCTCAGTCATCCGCATGTCAAGGTCGCCGTATTATCGACTTTCGAGCATCGCAGCTTTGATCTGGCAGATATTCCCGGAGTATTTGAACCGCAAACAGACCTGATTATTGCCAACTATATCGCCAACCACGTTATTGAATCAGGTGCCGTCAACCAGGACTTCGTCTCCAAACACGTGAACTTCAGAAAAGGTGCGCAAGACATCGGTTACGGCTTGCGCGACGAAGATCCATTGCAACAAGCGGCCGCGAACCCGAACTCGGGCGCATCAGAAGAATTCAGCCTCGAAGAATTTGCAGAGTTCGTGAAACCCTACACGCTCGACTATACAGCGGAAAAGTCAGGCGTTCCGAAAGAGCAACTGCTAAAAATAGCTGAGCTATATGCGGATCCCGATACCAAGGTCATGTCCTTGTGGACCATGGGCGTCAACCAGCACACCCGTGGTGTCTGGATGAACAACATGATCTACAATATCCACCTTCTGACCGGGAAAATATCGCAACCTGGCAATTCTCCCTTCTCGCTGACCGGACAACCTTCTGCTTGCGGTACAGCACGCGAAGTCGGCACATTTGCCCACCGCCTCCCTGCTGACCTTCTGGTCGCCAAACCAGAGCACCGGGCATTTGCCGAGAAGATCTGGAAACTTCCGGACGGGACTGTTCCCGAATGGGTCGGTGCTCACGCGGTCCTCCAAAACCGCAAACTCAAGGACGGCGACATCAACTGCTATTGGGTGCAGGTCAATAACAACATGCAGGCCGCCCCGAACATGATGCAGGAAGGTCTACCCGGATATCGCAATCCGGAAAACTTCATTGTTGTCTCTGATGCCTATCCAACCGTGACGGCCGAAGCCGCCGATCTGATCCTTCCGACAGCAATGTGGGTCGAGAAAGAAGGGGCTTATGGCAACGCTGAACGTCGAACACAGTTCTGGCATCAGATGGTCGATGCACCTGGCGAGTCAAAATCCGACATGTGGCAGTTGGTGGAATTCTCCAAACGCTTCACCACGGACGAAGTCTGGCCGGCGGAAATCCTGGATGCTAATCCTGACTACAAAGGCAAAACGTTATTCGACGTGCTCTTCGCCAATGGACAGGTCGATGCCTATTCGAATGATCAAATCGAAGATGGTTACGATAACCACGAGGCAGAAGATTTCGGCTTCTACATTCAGAAAGGCCTGTTCGAGGAATATGCCGAGTTTGGACGCGGCCATGCGCATGACCTTGCCGACTTCGATACCTATCACAAAGTCCGCGGGCTTAGATGGCCTGTGGTTGATGGAAAAGAAACTCGTTGGCGCTTCAGCGGTGAACATGACCCGTATGTGAAAGACGGCGCGGATTTCGAATTCTACGGCAAACCGGACGGCAAGGCGATCATCTTCGCCCTTCCCTATGAGCCGCCTGCAGAAAGTCCGGATGACGAATATCCGTTCTGGCTGTCAACTGGCCGTGTTCTTGAGCATTGGCATTCCGGGTCGATGACGCAGAGGGTTCCTGAACTCTACAAAGCTGTGCCTGATGCACTTTGCTACATGCATCCGGATGACGCAGAAAAACTGGGCTTCAGACGGGGAACGGAAGTGCGGGTCCAGTCCCGACGCGGTGAAATTGTCACCCGGATCGAAACACGTGGGCGTAACAAACCACCGAAGGGACTTATCTTTGTTCCGTGGTTTGATGCTCGTCAGCTGATCAACAAGGTGACGCTCGACGCAACTGATCCGCTTTCCAAACAGACTGACTTCAAAAAATGCGCCGTGCGCATTGAAGCTGTGTGAGGTGTGCCATGAAACGCTTAGCTCTTTCGATTGCAATCCTCACCGGCCTTCTGGTCTCTTTCGCAGTTGCACAGGATAATATCTCAACGCTGCGGCCAACGACGCCTTTGGCGGAGAACGGCAAAGCAGCCCCAATGCCGAAGGTCGTCAACTCGGACCTCCGGCAGGTCCGGAACTATCCTGAACAGCCCCCTTTGATCCCGCACAAGATCGATAACTACCAAATCGACAAGAACGCCAACAAATGTCTGTCTTGCCACTCTCGCGCAGCTATTGGCGACAGCCAGGCACCAATGGTCTCGATCACCCACTTCATGAACCGGGACAACCAGTTCCTGGCCTCGGTCACTCCACGTCGATACTTCTGTAACCAGTGTCATGTGGTGCAGACCGATGCGCGTCCACTTCTTGAAAATGAATTTGTGGATGTCGATGCGGTGATTGATTACGTCAAAGCCAAAGAGGAGGCCAAATAATGATGGCCTTCATCAAAAGGCTCTGGGCAACGATCCGGCGCCCTGCGGTTCACTACAGCCTTGGGTTTCTGACTCTAGGTGGTTTCATCATGGGCATCCTGTTCTGGGGTGCCTTCAACACGGCGATGGAACTTACCAATACAGAAACCTTCTGCACCGGCTGTCACGAAATGCAGGACAATGTATTTGCCGAACTGAAGACCACCATTCACTACTCCAACCGTTCAGGCGTTCGCGCAACCTGTTCTGATTGTCATGTACCCCACGACTGGACAGACAAGATTGCCCGGAAGATGCAAGCCTCCAAGGAAGTCTGGGGCAAGATTTTTGGCACCATCAATACGCGCGAAAAATTCCTGGAAAAACGCCTGGAGCTAGCGCAGCACGAGTGGGCTCGGTTTAAAGCCAATAATTCATTAGAATGCCGCAACTGTCACTCTGCTGAATCCATGGACATCACCCGCCAGAGCCCTCGGGCCTCGGAAGCTCATGAACGTTTTCTGTTTACTGGCGAAAGAACCTGTATCGATTGCCACAAGGGAATAGCACACGAGCTGCCGAATATGTCTCAAACGAGCTGGCGGAATGATGCTCCGGAAAACGTGGTGGAAAAAGCCACAGCATTCCTAGCCAATCGACAATCTGAAAACAATTAAAGCAACTCAATTGAACAGATGGATTTAAAGGCTGGCCAGCAGGTCAGCCTTTATTCTGCGTTATGTCATTGAAATATAACTGCGCATTTGCTCCGCCTCGAGCTCAACCTGCGCAATTTTGTGCTTCACAACATCACCGATCGATATCACCCCGGTTAGCTTGCCATCCTTGACAACAGGCATATGTCTGAATCTGCCCTGGGTCATCTTCGCCATCACTTCATTGACGCTGTTTTCTGCCGAGCAGGTAATCACGTCTCTGGTCATGACGCTTGAGACCGGCAATTTTAGCGCAGAAACGCCCTGGGTGCCTATAACGCGGACAATGTCACGTTCGGAAACGATACCTTCAATTCGGTCGTCCCCATCACATATGACGACTGCACCAATCTTCTTCTTGGCCAAGGTCTCGCAGACATCGCTCAGAAGAGCATCATCTCTTGCGGTTATTGTCTCATGGCCCTTCCCTTTCAGCATTGCAGCAACGGTCATGTAAACGCACCTCCCTTGGCATAACGGATCCGTGACATACGGCTTCCAAGTATCATGGCAAATTATTCTGCGAACGCAAAGCGCTCAGAGAGGTGAGTTTCAGTTTCTCCGCCGCGGAACAGGGTCCAGGATCGGGAACAACGCCAGACCTGCAACAAATCCGCCGATGTGAGCTTGCCAGGCAATACTTGCGTCAGCACCGCCTCCCATCAAACCAAACAACAGGTTGAGACCAAACCAGACACCGACAAACACCAGAACTTGTTGATTTCGAAAGCAATCAGCCAGTGGCTGGGCCGGAACGTAATACGCTCCTTGGTCCGAGCGGCGGAACGCCCCTAAAGGCCCCCCCAATTCAAACACAAAGCGGATTGCAGCGGCCATTTGTCCAGAGATTGCAGCCGATGCCCCAATCATCGGTGCCCCCTCCCCCCAATGCGTTGCCACGTGTGCAAAGGCACCGCCAACAGAACACAGCGCAGAGAACACTAGGAACCGCGCAACTCCAAACCGGCGCGCCACGGCACTCCCGAATATGGCCATCCAAAGAAGGTTGAATGTCAGGTGCATGGCCCCGCCGTGCAGGAAACTATAGCTGACAAAGGCCCAGAGGCTGGAGGCCAGATCAATCGCGGAAAGACTGCTCAGGGCAGTGTATTTGATCGGCCAAAACGCAATGAAATAGACGACGAGGTTGTCGTAGTTGGTTGGCAGCAGAAATGTGCGGACCAGATGAATGACAATCAGACCGGCGCCAAGCCAAACGATGATGTTTGGCAAATTGAAAACAGGAGGGTCAGTCGGCTTTTGCCGTTCCTGAAGCTTCTTCTCCTGCTCCCGCCGGTCTTTCTCTTTGTCGAATTGATAAACGTTCATGGGGCCTCAGCTTTTGACTATCATTTCTTTTAGTCTGCATACCGAACAAAACAAGGGCGGGCGTCCGATCCGCGGCTTTCGTTTGGCAATATAGTGAATTTGTGACTTCAACAGGCTGGAGAATAATCCCGACAAACAAAACGCCAGTCACCCGATGGATGACTGGCGTTTCGAAATGCCCCCCTCAATACGGTCGCGTCCTGTGCGGCCATCCTGAGATGTTATGCTAATGGCACATTGTTGGTCCGGCGGCTCTTGACGGCGCTTGCCGGTACCTGTGCTCTTTTCAGCAACAACAGGTTCCTCCCACCCGCTCTTATCTGAATATTTCTCTAAGCTGTCAGCATCCGAAGCCAGCAGCAAGCTTTACATTAAATTAACCTTAACGAACTCTATCGCCTCACAACTTCCCGTTTCCAGCCAATTGGCATGCCCTCTGCTTAGTCCTCATCAAACCAATAACTAGACGACAATCCGTCCCGTTTTGAAACAACACTGTCTTGAGACGACACAACGGATAAAAATGGGAATGAGGCGAGACAGATGAAACACGGCGTAACTCAGACACTTTACTCCTATTGGGATTCCTTGCGCGGTGCCCGCCCGGCTCCAAACCGGAGTGAAATTGACCCTGGCGACATCCGCGGGCTTCTGGGCGATACATTCATCCTTGAAGTCAACAGCGACCAGGATATCCGTTATCGCTTGGCCGGAACCCGTCTGTGTTCCGCTCATTGTAGAGAACTCAAGGGCAGAGACTTCTTGCGCGGCTGGAACGTCAAGGATCGGGAAGCGCTGGAAAGCCTCATTACCGCCATCAAGGAAGATTCCGCAGCAGCTGTTGTGGGCATCAACGGCCACACTGAGCGCGGGCAAATCCTGCAGATGGAAATGCTGCTTGTACCTTTGAATGTTCCTGGCGAGGGCCGTATCCGTATCCTTGGAAGCTGTACTCCAATGGATAAGCCCTACTGGATTGGTCTACATCCAATTCTAAACCAGTCGATCAACAGCCTGCGTCTCGTCTGGCCTGATGAACGCCCGTATTTTATCGACAATCAAACCAACGTGAATCCGATCATGCCGCGTTTTACGGCAGAAGGAATGGCAATGCCCACTCCACCGCTTCCGCGCGGCGCGGAACGAAAAGTTGGTCACTTGACTGTTTATTCGGGCGGAAAGGTCTAGACTATAGCGTGTGTTACGTGCACCCTTACACATCATTAACCTAGCACCCCTAGGATACGGGCGGGGATTTTCAGATTCTCCTCACGACCGGGGGTAGTGCGGGTTCCGCACGGTTTTGGACAAAACAGGCATGAGCGCCGGATTGGCAACAGCACCACAAGGAAGCAAATCGCTTCAAGTCACTGACCGCCGGCGACATCAACGGGTTCAAGTTAATATTTTGGGCCGGTTTATGTTGGAAGACCGGCGTGAGTACCCTTGCCAGGTGATTGACATGTCTCCAGGTGGCATGGCCATGATCACCCCTGTATGCGGACGTGTTGGCGAACGGATTGTTGCTTACCTTGACCATATGAGCCGTGTTGAAGGCAAAATTACCCGCCTGATAGATGGTGGTTTTGCTGTCGAGCTGCGAAACACTGTTCGAAAACGGGACAAGATCGCCAATATTCTGACATGGCTGGCCAATCGGGACGAACTGGATCTACCGGAAGATCGGCGTCATGACCGCTTTGTCCCGAAAAATCCGATGACAAAGATGATCCTGCCGGACAATTCCGAGCATATCTGTCGCATCATTGACGTTTCCCTGTCCGGTGCCGCCATTGCCACAGACGCTATTCCTGAATTGGGTGATGTTGTCACGCTCGGTAAAATGCAGGCGCGAATGCTCAGACAGATCGAAGGCGGAATTGCAGTCGAATTCGCTGAAGTCCATAGCCGCGAACTCCTGGAACAACATATCTCGACCCCACCCGACGAGGGTTGATCGGTATAATCTGGACACCAGCATAGTATTTTTACATTGATGTAGCTGGCATCTAAGCCACGCAACGGTTTTTGCATGTCCAGGCAAAGACCTCTAAAAATCACACGCGACAGGCGGCGATTCAATTGTTTCGTTTGGGATGAGCTCCTGGCATTGATACCAAATGAGCCTCGCGTGCCCTGAAGTCAGCGCCGATCATCACATCTTCAATACTCACCAGACTGTGCTCAAGCATTCCGCTGCGGAAAAACAGACTTTTTTCGACTTTTTTTGACCTGGATCCCGCAGCCGAAATTTCAATCGTCAGAACGATTCAAGACTGGGCGCAGCTTCAAAATGAATGCCTTAATAAACCGAATAGACCAATTTATCGCGACATAACAGCGATTTACCAGGTATCCATAAAATTTTATTCAACTAATAGTCAAACTTAACTTAAAGATAAATCTAATTTATTTCTATTTTTATTAAAGTATATATCAAATGTAATTTTCATTTTACTTTGAAGATTTAAAACAAATAAAAAGTAGATATGCATGGTGATGTCAGCCTTGGGGAGGGCATTACGATGTATTTACTTAAAAAAATCTTCGCAGCATCGACGATTTCGCTGCTTCTAGGTTCAGTAGCTCATGCAGATCCGGGCCGCTTCATGAACATGAACACCGCTGTAAAGGCACCGATCGGACACAAGCAGTTTTGCTCCGATTATGCCTGGGCATGCCCGAAAGAGCATTATGAACCGGTCGTAGTCAAACTCACTGAAGACCTTTGGCAGCAACTCATTGCGGTCAACGCTGAAGTCAACCGACGGGTACGACCCATGACAGATGACGAGCTCTTTGGAACTGTCGAGCATTGGGCCTACCCGGTAAACGGGTATGGCGATTGCGAAGAATACGTCTTGGAAAAGCAACGGGTACTCAGTGAGGCCGGCTGGCCGAAGAGTGCATTGCTCATAACGGTTGCAAAAGACGTTCAGAATTCAGGTCATGCGGTCCTGACCGTTCGAACTGATCATGGCGACATGATCCTCGACAATCAGATTGAAGCGGTTCTGCCCTGGTACTCGACACCTTATCGCTACATCAAGCGGCAATCCGCCAGGTCACCGGTAAAGTGGACCGGTATTGCAGACACAAGAGTCACCACAGTCAGTAGTGTCTCGAAATAAATTGGGATTTGGTCCTGTAATCGGACCAAAACAGACGATCCGGTCGCGTCCCCACCCTCCCCATCCCTACCACGATCGGATCCAGGGAACCGGCCAGCCCCCCCGCAGGCCGGTTCCTGCCATTTCGGCAACAGGGTTTTATTCAGATTTCAGCAAGTCCCGCTTTGAAGCGTTTCCAATTACGGACATACCCTTGCGCTGACTTTCGGATATCATCAGCGGCACTGTCGGGAAGCACTCTGGCAATCTTGCCCGGAACACCGACAACGAGTGAATTGTCGGGAATGACCTTGCCTTCGGCTACAAGGGCATTCGCCCCGATGATACAGTTGGACCCAATCACTGCGCCATTCAGAATGGTTGCCCCCATTCCAACAAGAGAATTATCCTTGATTTTACAGCCATGCAGGATCGCCTTGTGTCCGATCGTGCAACTAGCTCCAATTGTCAGGGGGAATTCCATATCCGTGTGAAAAACACAACCATCCTGGACATTTGAGCCAGTGCCAATACGTATTGGTTCGTTATCGCCGCGCAGGACGGCACTAAACCAGACACTGGCTTCATTCTCCAAGTGAATATCACCGATCAAAGTCGCGTTCGGCGCTAACCAGTATTGCCCTGTTTCAGGAAATTGCGGGGTGCGGCCATCGAGGGAATAGACTGCCATCTTGTTTTCAAGCAAAGCCGGTTACGACAAGCGCGACATGCATAACCATCAAGCCGGAACACATGCTCCACATTCCGGCAATCGTCGACGAAGCTACAAGCCAACCCAGCGGCCTGTTTTCGATCCGACGACCACGAATTGCGTTGCGCATAATGATAAATGGACCAGCAAAGATGCACATCATCACACCGGTTAAAAATCCCATGGTAGATTCGCCTGCAAAATTGAACTTCGGTGGCTGGCTGGTTATCAGCTGGTAGAGACTACCCAGCAGTCCGGCAGCAACAAATCCTGCGCTAGCTATGTATCCAACGATAAGAAGGTCGAACATCGAACTCGTTAACCCCTTGTTAACCTATTCACCCTGAAGGTGATTAAGAATTTCTAAAGGGTCAAGAGCAATCTCCGTGCCGGATTGGCAAATGGGCAGAATCCCGCGATTTTGGATGAAGAACGTAGAGACAGATAGTTCTCCTGCCGAGACAAATGTCCCGTTTCAAGACGGACTGTACCGGATTGGTGCGCGCGGCTTGCAAGGACGGTCTCAGTGATACCGTATTCGCTTCCTGAACCAATCAACGCGAAACCGTTACATTTCACCTTGCTTGTTGCAGCCCTGCTTGTATTGACTTCCGCCTACCTTTTTAGTCGCGGATCCTACTGGTATAAGCACTGGCAGACCCCCTACGCTTTTCCCCAATCGCAGACAGTTGCTCTGGCCATTGGCGATCGCCATTTTAAAATTCCGATCGGCTACATTCGAAAAGAATACCAGCGACTTGCCGTCCTGAACCAAGGTCAGGAACTCTCAAAACTCGGCCTATCGATGACTTGGCCGCACTTGGCAATGCCAAACAATCAGCGTTCCTCTCTTGAAGCGGGTAAGGTCATTTCGGTGATTGAAGCTGATCTTGAGAACAGTTATGGCCTGGAGACGCTCAGAGCCCAACTGGATCCATTTTACCGGCGACTTGCGCGTGGCGGAGAAATTCGGGGACCTGCCGGCTTGAACATACTGCAATTGTCTGTGCCCACAGCCTCTGACCAGGACCAGATCGTCTATGACCCAACCCATGCAAACGGTTTCATCGCCCGTTGTATGAAGAAGGTGGCCTGGTCAAATGCAACGTGTCACAGAGCTCTGCCGCTTGGAAACGGGCTTGAGCTGCAATACCGGTTTGATCGTCAACTGCTTCCCGAGTGGCAATCTCTTGATCCTGCAGTCATGGCGCTGATTGAAAATTTTCAACGCTCATAAAAAAAGCGGTCCCCAAAAGAACCGCTTTTTGACTGGCATTTATCGAAAATATCAGACGTCTTCCAGATCGATTTCCAAAATGGCCATCTGAAAATTCCAGCTTAGATCTTCGTCTTCATCGTCGCGGAAAATCACGCCAATGAATTCGTCTCCGATATAGACTTCCGCTGAATCATCTTTTTTTGGACGCGCTCTGACCTGAAGGCCCGGCAGCTCGAACTTACTCTTCAAATACGCGTCGAGTTTGCGAATTTCTTCCGGATTCACTTGGCTCTCTCCTTGTCGATTGCCATGGGCATTGTTCTCGGGCTGACACTACAAGACCAAGGCCAAATGCCAAAGCTTTTCGCTCAGCTTTCCCCGGCTTCATGACTGTTATCAGCACCCAGATCTGCCAGGTCCTGATTCAGAAGCTGGTTCATGCTGCGCGCGGGCTCAGAGCACCCTGCTTTTCCGACGATTTTAGCAGGCACCCCAGCAACGGTGGTGTTCTCAGGAACATCTGACAGTACCACCGACCCGGATGCAATACGGGAACAATGACCAATTTCAAGATTACCAAGAACTTTGGCACCAGCACCAATCAAGACACCACGACGAATTTTCGGATGGCGATCCCCACCGACTTTCCCCGTCCCCCCAAGGGTCACTCCTTGCAGGATGGAAACATCATCCTCGATGATCGCAGTTCCGCCGACAACAATACCGGTGCCGTGATCAATGAAAATTCCGCGCCCGACAGCGACCGCCGGGTGCATGTCGATCTGGAAAACTTCAGAGGCACGGCTTTGCAAATAGAGCGCAAAATCTTTGCGCCCCTTTCGCCATAACCAGTTGGCCAGCCGGTGCGTTTGAAGCCCATGAAATCCCTTGAAATAGAGAACAGGTTCAAGATAGCGGAAGCACGCCGGGTCACGATCAAAAACGGCGACAATGTCGACCCGGAAAATATCGGCAAGTTCTGGCTCATCGGCCAGAGCTTCCAGATAAGTCTGCCGTATCAAGGACGCAGAGACGATATCCCGGCCGAGGCGATCCCCCAGACGATGTACGACAGCTTCTTCCAGGCTGTCATGGTTCAGGACAGTCTCGTAAACAAACGAGGACAGTGCCGGTTCAGCCACGACCATCGCCTGCGCTTCTTCGCGCAGCTGTCGCCATACCGGATCGTGCTTTGTCACGCGGTCCGTTGCGGACTTGCGGATCGAGGTGGACATCAATGTCTCCTTCTCAAGCAATCTGCTTTGAGCCACTAAGATAGGACTTGCGTCTGATTTTCCCAAACAAAACTTGCTGATATCAGATATCAAACATGTTTATAGGAAATGAAACCCGTAACCATTCAACACCCTGAGATCACCGACTTTTCCGGTAGAGGACTTAATGTCAGTCAATTCGAAACGCAACAACACCTGCATGAACAATCCTGACCTGGTCATCTCCGGCGCTGTTGCAGAACTGGTTTTAAACAATCCAGATCGAAAAAATGCCCTGCCACTGGAAGCCTGGAGCCGTATCCCGGATGTGCTGGGGACTCTGAACAACAACACCGGCATTCGTGTTTGTGTTGTGCGAGGAGCCGGGGGAGCTGCTTTTTGTGCCGGGGCAGATATTTCGGAGTTCAAAGAAGTCCGGGCAACACCAGACTCTGCAGCATTGTATGATCAGATCAATGTGGAAGCCTTTGAAGCCATGAAAGGTCTGCAAATACCGGTAATCGCCGCGATCGAAGGCCCCTGCCTTGGCGGCGGGCTGGGTATCGCCCTTGCCTGTGACATTCGAATTTCTTCCAGCAACGCCTTCTTCGGAATTCCAGCAGCCAAACTAGGTCTGGCTTACCCGCCTGACGCCTTGAAAGATCTCCTTGCAGCCGTGTCACCATCAAACGCCAAACGTTTGCTGTTTTCGGCTGAGAGATTTTCAGCTGAAGAGGCGCTGCAAATGGGATTAATCGATGAGATTCATGAACCTGGAAAATTTACTGAACGGCTAAACGATCTGTGCCAAACACTGAGCGAGAATGCGCCGCTTTCGTTGCATGCTGCAAAACAGGCAGTCAATCAGATCGCCCAGAGCACATTGGATAAAGATATGACAGACGCCCGGACTTGGGCACGAACCTGCGTGGACAGTCAGGACTACGCGGAAGGGTGCAGTGCATTTCTCGAAAAACGCAAACCGGTATTCAAAGGGACTTAGAGGCGTCGGTTCAATTCACTTCCGACATAACTTGAATCAATACATTAAGTCCGGACAAACTCTGAATCAGAACTCCAGAAATACACTCCAATCATCTGACAAATAGACAGAAATCCTTATCAGGCGATCAGCTCTTCAGCCTTGAGCTCCAAAAGAAAATCCTCGACGGCCTGCGCAAATACATCATTTTTGTCTCCGGCAACCATGTGACCGGCATCCTGAATATCGGTGAACTTCGCATGTGGAACACAGTTTTGAAATTCTCTGACGTGCTCCATCGAAACCAGTTCCGAATTGCGCCCACGCACCAACAGAACCGGAATTTTCAGGCTTTCAACGGCCTGCATCATGCCGTCCTGAATACCTTCTGCGGTGCTCGGATCATGGTTCTGGCGTGTTTTCAGAAAGGCAGGATCCCAGTGCCACCGATAGCGGCCATCGTCATGAAGACGGAGATTTTTCGAGAGTCCCGACAAGTCTTTTGGGCGCATGCGGTTAGGCAAGTATCGCGCAATGGCGTCGGCGGCCTCATCGACATTGGCAAAGCCCTCTTCGACCCGATCGCCCATGAAACCGATGATCTTGCTAACGCCGTCCATGTCGATCCGTGGTGTGATGTCCACCAGTACCATCGCAGCCAATCCGCCAGGATTTTCATCACCTTCGGCCAGCATACCAGCGAATCCGCCCAGAGATGCGCCAACGACAACTGGCTTCGCCCGATGCAATGCAAATATCTGACGAGTAACAGCAACAAGGTCTTTTGCGAATTCAGCAAAACCGTAGTTTCCCGACGAAACCCAATCGCTTTCGCCATGGCCGCGCTGATCTATCGCGTAGACAATGTGCCCAAGAGCTGCAATCCGCTTTGCCGCTGCATCCCACGAGTGACGGGTCTGGCCTCCGCCATGCAGCAGGACAACAGGCTGACCTTCCCTTCCATATCGGTCGGCGATCAGACGATTCTTTTCTGCCCCCTGAAATTCAGCACGTTTTGAGCTCATACATCCTCCTTCACAATCTGTATCTCCTCCAGACACCTAATTGCGTACCTAAGCTTCGACGTTGTTCAAGAAGGCCAGAACGCCTTGTTTGTGGACCTTGTCGCCGACAGCGACCATATGGTCCCGGCCCGGGATTTCCAGAACCTCGGCGTGCTGCATCAATTCAGCCAGCTTATACGGAGATCCGGCGATGTCGTCTTTGGTTCCAACGGCAACAAGAACCGGGCGTTCGATCCGGGCGACATCCTCTTCGCTGATTTTTTGGCGCGAAGACCGCATACAGGCTGCCAGAGCCATTCGATCTGATCCTGTTTGTTCAGCGAATGCCCTGAACGCACGCCCCGTACGATCTGAAATGTCTTGCAGGTGCTCTGTTTCAAGCGCAGCCGCAATCGGCTCAGGGTCGCCAACGCCAACGACCATCCCATAGCCAAGACCGCTAAAGATGGCACGTTTTACCCGGTCAGGATGATTGAGTGTGAGAAACGCCGATATACGGGCCCCCATGGAGTATCCCATGACATCGGCTTGTTCAATTTTCAGATAGTCAAGGAGACGCCTGGCATCTTCCGCCATGATTGGCGCACCATAGGCTTCCGGATCATGAAATTTCTGGCTGTCGCCATGTCCGCGATTGTCAATCGCGATAACTCTACGCCCGTCCTTGACGAGGAGGTCAACCCACCCGGGGTTTACCCAATTCACCTGTTTGTTTGAGGCAAATCCATGGATAAGGAGAATCGGATCACCCTCGCCCTCATCAAGATAGGCGATCTGGACACCACTTTCTTCAAACACAGGCATGAATCAATATAACCTTTACGTAAACGGAATACATAATTATTTCTACAGTAAAGGGAATACGTCAAGTTGGCAAAGTAGAATTCACCAGGACAAGCGATAGGGCCCAGCGGTAGTGGATCACAACGAGATGCCCCTACCCAACTGCGCTGCAAATGGGTATGTTCGCGGAAAATTGGATTTGGGATTGTTCCCGATAATTTAAGGAAACGGACTATGGCGGATCTGGTTGTCCCGCATTTTCAGAACTCAAGCGGACATGATTCAGTCGCAATCGGCGCTCGTGAGTTCATGTGCATAGGCGCCAACCCTCCTTTCGATCACCCGCATATCTTTCTGGATATGGGTAGTGAGAGCGAAGTTGTTTGCCCGTATTGCTCAACGTTATTCAAATATGACGCAACTCTGGGTGCCGCAGAATCCTCTCCGTCCGACTGCAGCTGGACACCAGCGGCAGCTTAAGTAAAGGGCGTCGCATGAGCTCATACAGCGCAGCACCGGTTCCAATTGTTATTGCAGGTGCAGGCATCGGCGGGCTTGCGGCGGCCATAGCCCTTCGAAAGGCAGGTCATGAAGTTGTTCTGTTGGAAAAAGCGAGCCAGTTGGCGGAAGTTGGCGCCGGGCTACAATTGTCGCCCAATGCATGCGCTGCTTTAAAACAACTCGGCGTACTGGAAGATCTTGAACCAGCGGTTTATGCACCCGAAAATCTGCGCATCTGGTCTGGAATTAACGGCGAACAGCTAGCTCGAGTTGAACTGGGTTCCTTCATCAAAGAACGCCATGGCAATCCTTTTTGGGTCATACATCGGTCCGATCTGCAGCAGGCTCTGCTCAAGAAAGTACAAGCCACTGACGGTATAACGCTTCACCTCAACTCCGATGTTCTGGATATCAAATCTTCCCAATACGACGGACTGAACTGCGTATATCAGAATGCCGAAACGACCAGAAACTTGATGTGCAAAGCCCTGATCGGGGCAGACGGTGTGTGGTCCAAAACCAGATTATTGGTTGCCAATCATCAAAACGCTCATTTCAGCGGACAGGTCGCCTACCGAGCAACGGTTCCAATGAACCAGGTTCCTGAGAAATTCAGACGGGATTCCGGCCTGTGGTTCCAAAAAGAATCTCATCTGGTCCACTACCCTATACGCGCAGGCACTGAACTGAACATTGTCGCGCTTGCATCCGAAGTTTGGCAGAATGAGAGCTGGTCGACACCTGCAGATAAAGAAGCTTTGTTGCACGTGTTCAGAGACTGGCCTGCCGAAATCAGGAATTTGTTGGCAACACCCCAAAGCTGGTTGAAGTGGGCCCTGTGCAGCGTAGATGCCTCAGGTCCCTGGTCGCACGGCCATGTTGCCCTGCTCGGCGATTCAGCCCATGCGATGCTACCTTATATGGCTCAAGGGGCGGCAATGGCGATTGAAGATGCAGCTATTCTCGCCCGGCACCTGCCACATGGTGTTGAAAACATTCCGGCAGCACTCAGAGCCTATGAACGGCATAGAAAACCGCGTGTCGTCAATATCCAGAATGTTGCCGCCCAAAATGCACGGACGTTTCATTTTTCTGGGCCACTCGCATATGCAAGAAATATGATCCTGCGCATGTCAAAACCGCAAACCCTGGCAGCCCGGTTTGATGCCATATATGACTGGACGCCCGATTATTAGTTTCGGCAGGAGCTTGAGCCGGGCCAAAAGCTGCGATAAAGCCAATTTCCATGATTTTACAGGAGACTCGATATGACCATTGAGAGGGCAGACGAAGTTGTTACCGCTGCATTTCTGGTCATTGGCGACGAGATCCTTTCCGGCCGAACCAAAGACAAGAATATTGGTTTTCTGGCTGATTACCTGACCGCCATTGGAATTGACCTCTCGGAGGTCCGGATTGTTCCGGACGTCCAGTCCGAGATTGTCGATGCGGTGAACGCACTTCGGGCAAAATACACTTATGTATTTACATCAGGTGGTATTGGACCAACCCATGACGACATAACGGCCGAGAGCATTGCGGCAGCGTTTGCCGTCCCGCTCAATCTGGACCCGAGAGCTGTCGCCATCATGGAACAGCACTATGCACCGGGTCAATTTACAGACGCGCGAAAACGCATGGCCCGGATCCCGGAAGGCGCTGACCTGATTGAAAACAAGGTCTCCAAAGCCCCTGGCTTCCGGATAGGCAATGTCCATGTGATGGCAGGCGTACCGGCAATCATGCAAGCCATGATGGATGCATTGGCACCAAGCTTGAAAACCGGCAAGAAAATGCTCTCCGAAACTGTCGCCGCCGACATGCCGGAAAGCCGGATCGCCGAACGCCTCGCGACGATTCAGAAGACACACCCCGAAACACTCATCGGCTCTTATCCAAAAGCCACTGATGGCAAATTCACCACACAAATTGTAATCAGATCCCGAGATCAAGCGATCCTGTCCGCTGCACTGAAAGATGTTGCGCAGGCGGTTGCTGATATCTCGGGATGATCTGAAGGACGAAATATGGAAAACCCTGCCCAAGACAAAGCATTCCCGGTCTCCTGGGACATGTTCCATCGTGATTCACGCGCCCTCGCCTGGCGTCTTTCAAGCATCGGCGAATGGAAAGCCATTGTCTGCATCACACGTGGCGGACTGGTTCCGGCCGGGATTGTTGCCCGCGAGTTGGGCATCCGGACAATTGAAACGGTCTGCATCGCCTCCTATCACGATTATGACAATCAAGGCCGCCTTGAGGTCATCAAGCCAGTTGATCCAAAGCTGATTGATCTGGAAGGCGGCGAAGGCAATGGCGTTCTGGTGATTGATGACCTTGTCGACACCGGCAAAACCCTGAAGGTCGTTCGGGAAATGTTGCCCAAGGCACATTACGCAACGGTCTATGCCAAACCTGTTGGTGTTCCGATGGTCGACACCTTCATCACTGAAGTCTCTCAAGACACCTGGATTTATTTCCCATGGGATATGGGTTGGCAGTTCCAGCCGCCGCTTTCAAAAGACACAGCAGGCTAACCCGAAACTGCTCAGAAATTTCACAGGCCCGCCCAGTATTTTGGTGGGCCTGAACCCATTACCAAAGGCTCTAGATGGTGATCTCAACAGGTTTGACGGCATCAATGCCATCTAATCGAACATCACAACCGATCGCGTAAACTTCAACACCCGCTTTTTTGGCAGCGTCAAAAGCAATCGCATAATTGGGGTCGATATCTGCGGCAAGGCTCAGCCGCGTACAGTCAGGTCTCTGAACAAGGAATACCATTGCGGCGCGATGGCCCTGCCCGACCATGTCAGCCAGTTCGCCCAGATGCTTAGCACCTCTGGCTGTAACACTGTCAGGAAACTCTGCGAGTCCCTTCTCACGCATGAGATGAACATTCTTCACCTCGACGTAGATCTTCGCGCCATCCGTATCTTCGAGCAGTATGTCTATCCGTGAGTTCTTTCCGTATTTGACCTCACGGCGAAGCGTTGCATAATCCTGCAATTTGGTAATACGTCCGGCCTCGAGCGCCTCTTCCACCAGTTTATTGGGATGAGACGTGTTGATGCCAACCAATGCGCCATCGGCTTCCATGATTTCCCAGGAGTATTTCAGCTTCCGCTTGGGGTTGTCAGACTGCGATAGCCAGACACGGGAGTTGGGTTCTTTCAATCCCAACATTGACCCCGGGTTGGCACAATGGGCTGTGACTTCTTCACCGCTATCATCAAGAATGACATCCGCCAGAAAGCGTTTGTATCGTTTGACCAGACGGCCACTGATGAGCGGAACGGAGAACTGCATACCAAGCCCTTCTTGGGATTGAATTCATTGGGAAAACTTACTTCGACCAGAAATCCGGGTCGAGCAGGACAAGGACAGTAAACAGCTCCAGACGTCCAACCAGCATTGCCAGTGAGAGGAGCCACTTGGCGCCATCTGGGAGCGGCGCAAAATGCCCCGCTGGGCCAATCACCGGACCAAGGCCAGGTCCGACATTGCCAACAGATGTCGCTGCAGCAGAAATTGCGGTCACCAGATCAAGGTCAAAGAACGACAAGGCAACCGTGATAATGCCGACAGATCCCAGATAGACAACCAGAAACGCAAGAACGGAAAACGACAGCTCAGGCTTCAGGCGGGTTCCTGCATATTCTTCCGACATAATTCGGTGTGGCCGAACCATTCGCCTCAAATGTGCCCGGACCGTTCCGAAAAACACGAGAAAGCGGAAAATCTTGATCCCGCCTGTGGTTGACCCAGTACACCCCCCGACAAACATCAGCAGGAAGGCAATCCCGACCACCGGCGGTCCCCAAAGGGAAAAATCGCCCAGCGCATATCCGGTTCCGGTGACGATGGAAACGACCATGAAGGTCGCATTCACAAGGGCTTCATCGAAGGAAAACTGCATTTTAACGCCGAGATAGACGGTCAATGTCAATGAGACGATCGCCAAAAACCCTAAAAGCGCCCGGACTTGCGGATCTTTCCAGAGAAGCAACGGCTGCCCGCGCAAAGCCTGGATGATCAAGACAAATGGTAGCGCCCCTATAATCATGAATACGATTGCCACCCAGGAAGACGCCGGATTGGAGAAATATCCGAAAGACAAATCATGTGTGGAATAACCGCCTGTCGCGATGGTCGTCAGCGCATGGTTGAACGCATCGAACAATTCCATTCCGGTGGCGAGATAGGAGGCAACACACAAAATGGTCAAAAACACATAGGCCAGTCCAAGGAGCCTTATGAGTTCGACTGATCGGCTGACGATTTTTTCGGACCTGTCAGAGTTCTCGCTTTGAAAAAGTTGCATTCCGCCGATCCCAAGGAAAGGCAGCAGAACGATGGCCATGACGATAATTCCAACGCCGCCCATCCATTGCATGATCGACCGCCATACCAGCAATCCCGGAGGAAGGCTGTCCAACCCTGTCAGGACAGTGGACCCTGTCGTGGTAAAACCGGATACCGCTTCGAATACCGCATCAGCATATCCGACTCCCAGCCACAGGAACGGCAACGCGCCAAAAGCCGGAAGTGTCGCCCAGGACATTGTTGTCAGGATAAAGGTTTGGCGGGTATCCAGTCCCTTGCGTAAAGAACCACCCATCGCCAGCGACAACAGCATGCCAAACATGCCGGTCAGGAGAGCGGAAAATACGAAAGCCTGCCAATCGGCGTTTTTCTGCGCCACATCGACAATGGCCGGAATCAGCATGGCCGTTGCCAGACCGACATACAAAAACCCGAGAACATTCAGAACTGGTCTAAGTGAAATCAAACAGAATGTATCCCGAACCCCAATGTGAGCCATTACATCCGCAATTCCGGATGCAAGGCCCTGTCCTACTCTCTTTCAGACAAATTTCCAATGGTCTCGATGTCCGATCCCCGAAAGATGGTTCGCCATACAGGGATGAGGGACACAGTAACAAGTCGAAAACTGGTGGAAGTCGCTTTATTGGAAAAGCTTTGGTGCGGGCGACGGGACTCGAACCCGTACAGCCTAGGGCCGAGGGATTTTAAGTCCCTTGTGTCTACCAATTCCACCACGCCCGCTATTTCCCTTCACCTAGCTGGCTTCCAAAATTTTCGCAAGCTGCCACTTCAGTTTTCCGAGACTGTTTCCAGATAATTGAAGGGTTCGGTCAGTTTTCAGGAGATGGAACTGGAAATTATAACGGCTGGACTGTATGTGGTCGGGTAAGTCATTATGAGTTTGACAGGCCTGAAGAGATTGATGTCACTCAAGTGTCTGCCGATTCAAATTACGAGATACGATTCTGATGGTTACCTATATCGACGCCGCCGAAGCTCCCCTCAAGAACACGGGACAAGTGCGTCTTTATGGACCGGAAGGCTTCGAAGGCATGATGAAAGCAGGTCAGCTGACAGCGGCATGTCTCGACGAACTCGCCGGCATGGTCACTCCGGGCATGACCACGCAAGCGATCGACGATTTCGTGTTTCAATACGGTATGGATCACAATGCCATACCCGCGACCCTAAATTACCGTGGCTACACCAAGTCGAGTTGCACATCGATCAATCATGTTGTTTGCCATGGAATTCCAAATACGAAAGCCCTGCGAGAAGGCGACATCGTCAATATCGATGTGACATTCATTCTCGATGGATGGCACGGCGATTCCAGCCGTATGTACCCTGTAGGCGGAATAAAGCGGGCTTCTGAACGTCTGATAGACGTGACATATGAATCGCTGATGCGCGGTATTGAAGCTGCAATACCCGGCAATACTACCGGTGACATTGGTGCTGCAATCCAGACCTACGTGGAAGCACAGCGTTGCTCGGTGGTTCGCGATTTTTGCGGACATGGACTGGGACAGTTGTTCCATGACACCCCGAACATCCTGCATTATGGTCGTCCAGGCGAAGGTGTGGAACTGAAGCCGGGCATGATTTTCACAATCGAACCGATGGTCAATCTCGGTCGTCCGCATGTTAAGGTCCTGAGCGATGGCTGGACAGCCGTGACCCGGGATAGATCTCTTTCCGCACAATTTGAACATTCCATCGGTATTACGACCGACGGATGCCAGATATTCACAACCTCGCCCAATGGTATTCACAAACCTGGACGGCCAAACGACTAGGAGTTTCATGGACGAAACAACGCCCGGTTTTTTTGAAAAACCCGTCAAAACTGACGAGCACAAAGGGCACCGCCAAAGACTGCGGGAAAGGTTTCGTAAAACCGGTGAGCAAAGCCTCGCTGACTATGAACTTCTGGAATTTCTTTTATTTTCCGCTTTTCCGCGAAAAGATACAAAACCGATTGCAAAAGCATTGTTGAAGCGGTTTGGCTCTTTTTCAGGCGCCCTGTCCGCGTCCCGACACAGTCTGAAGGAAATCAAGGGCCTCTCCGACAACGGTATAGATTCACTTCACGCGGTTCACGCAGCCATTTCCAGATATCACAGGGCCGAGTTGAATGAGCGCAAACCGCTCGACTCATGGTCCAAGGTTATGGACTATCTTCAAGCTTCGATGGAGATGGCAGATGTCGAACAGTTCCGTGTTCTTTTTCTGGACAAGAAAAACGGTCTGATTGCCGATGAGGTGCAACAAACCGGAACTGTAGACCATACACCAGTATACCCGCGAGAAATAATTCGCCGGGCAATCGAGCTATCGTCAACCGCCGTGATCCTCGTACACAATCATCCTTCTGGAGACCCGACGCCATCTCGAGCCGACATTACCATGACCAGACAGATCATCGACGTTGCAAAGCCATTGGGAGTTGAAGTCCACGATCATATTATCATCGGCCTTCGAACACATGTCAGTTTTCGCGGGTTACAGTTGATCTGAGATTGAAACATGCCTCAGCAGGTGAAATCGGATAGGAACAATCTCAAACATCCGTATTTTTCACAGCGCAATCAATAAATTAAACCCATTATTTACTAAGAATTTCGGTCTTTCCTTAACCGCCATCGGTAATACTCGGGCCAAATCATATGGACCCGTGCATGTACAGAATACAAAACAACTCCGGAGGCACCATTGCCAAAGCGATCATCGTTCCGATGGTCACTGTGGTTGTGATTTCCGTAGTTAGTATATTTGCACTGATGTACTGGTCGGCCAGAATTTCGGATGAAAGTGCCGAACATTCGCAGTTGCAGCTGCTGTCCGGTGCATTGGACCTGACGACCAGGGATATGGCCAAACAGCAGTCTGGTGTCGTCATATGGGATGAGGCCTATCATCAGGTCGGCAAAGACCATATCGACACGCTCTGGGTTCGCAACAACATGATGCAATGGTTGTATCTGAATTTTGATTTCAGAAAATCCTTGCTCATTGGCCGAGATTTTTCGGTCCGTGAAATCTATTCCTCGATGCCTTTCGACAATTGGATGTCGCAGGACATATTGAACGAATTGACACCGGCTATCGCAAAAGCGCGTGCAAAATTCATCAAGGCCTTCAAACCTACACCTTCGGGCCTCTTCAAATACAGTCTTCAAAATCAGGATGCTTACAGGTCGATTTCAGAAACAGGGCTGGTGTCAATCAAAGGCGAACCTTACCTGTTCACTGCGGCCCCTGTTACTCCGCAAATCCAGTCCATATTTTCCGAAAGACATCCGCCAGATGTCCTGATCAGCATGGCACCTCTGAGAGGTGACAAGTTGAACGAAATATCCGAAATGTCACGACTCGACGGTTTTGTTCTTTCAAACAATCAGACAGCCCGGGACGGTGTTGGCAAATACGATCTCCAATCGCCTCTTGGCAACAGTGTCGGTGTCATCGCCTGGCAGGTAAACCATCCGGGTAGTCAGATGGTTCAACGGATCAAGCCATTTCTGGCCGTAGCAGCATTTATGATTGCAGCGATGGTAATAACGGTCGTTGCATTTACATGGCAAATGACCCGGCGCCTTGCCAAAAGCGAGGCAAATGCGGTCCATACAGCACGCCATGACGCCCTGTCCGGACTTCCAAACCGGGCGCATTTCCATCGCATTCTCACAGATGTTCTTGCAGAAGGGACTCAAGACAACAGCAACACGGCTGTTATCTACATCGACCTGGATCACTTCAAGGACATCAACGACACCCTCGGCCATTCCGCAGGTGATCAGGTTATTATTGCAATCGCCAGACGAATAAGTCGAATTCTTCCGGAGAACGGTGTTGTTGCGCGCATAAGCGGCGACGAGTTCGCCATGCTGATCAAGCATTGCCAAGATGAAGAGTGGCTGGAATTCACACTGGACCAGGTACAGGACGAAGTTTCAAAGCCCATAAAAATCGGCAGTCGGGAAATTCACGCCAGCATGTCGATGGGGGCAGCTATTGCGCCAAGAGACGGTAATGATACGGATGACTTGCTTCGCAAAGCCGATATTGCACTTTACGATGCCAAGGACAATGGACGTAATCGTCGCTCTTTCTTCGAACCGACGATGGAAAGCCAGGTACAGTCCAAAGACAAGCTTTCCCGCGAATTGCGACTTGCTCTAAAGAACGATGAGCTGGAACTCGCCTATCAGCCGCAATCAGACACAGATGCGCGGCGCATCATATCTGTAGAAGCCCTTGCACGCTGGACCAAGGACGATGGAACACACGTTCCACCCAGTCTTTTCATTCCGGTGGCCGAAGAAACCGGTCTGATCAATGACCTGGGATTGTGGGTTTTGGACAAGGCTTGCGCCAAGGCGCATGATTGGCCGGATATCGTCGTGTCCGTCAACGTCTCGCCAAATCAGTTCAAGCATCCGCGGTTTGTCGAGAAAGTTATGGCAATTCTAGCCTCCAACAGCCTCCCGCCACATCGACTGGAAATAGAAGTAACCGAAAGCGTATTTGCGGGACGAAACGATACTGTTCTCAAGGCATTGCGCAGGTTGAAAAATCTCGGCGTGAAAGTTGCGCTTGATGATTTTGGTTCCGGCTATTCCAGCCTCAGTTATTTGCGCAGGTTCCCGTTTGATACCCTAAAAATTGACCGGGACTTTGTCTCCGACATGAACGGCAATGCCGAGGCGGAAGCGATCCTGGTTTCTATAATTCAACTTGGCAAAGCATTGGGCATGACGATCGTTGCAGAAGGCATCGAAACACCGGAACAAATTCGTTTCCTTCAGGAACATGGATGTCATCGCATGCAAGGCTACTTCATTTCAAAGCCTTTGACAGAAACAGGTCTGACTGTATTTCTGGAAGCATTTAACCGTGATGGGGGCATCGATGCCAACGTTGAACTGGATTACCTGCAAAGCGCTGCCAAAGCCTGAGTAGCCCAAATTCTTGTTAGATATCAAAACAATTACGCATCATTCTGGAAAACCGGGCGAAACTTGAAAACGGTTTCGACCCGGATTGTACGCCAAAATCGTATTTGTCATTTTCCGCTATCATAAGGCCCGCCTGTCCGAATCTTGTTCGAACCATATCCTTGAACCAGAAGACATGTTGCTTCTGTCGGAACACTTCAAGGAGCTGTCGTTGGCTCAAATGATCCCGATGACCATCAACGAGCCTAACGAGAGCTTTCAGACCTCCACCTGACTGGGCCGACACCTGACACACCGGCACTTCCCACTCTGTGTCAACGGATCCGCTCAGGGAAAGTGCGCCGGCAACATCAGATGCAGCTCGTCGGGCCGAAGCGCCCATATCCGCCTTGGTTACCGCGACAATATCCGGCAGTTCCATAATTCCTGCCTTCATGAATTGCAGACTGTCACCGGATCCAGGCTGAATACATAGAACGACAGTATCAACGGCTTGCCTGAGATCCCCCTCGGACTGACCTATACCAACAGTTTCAACGATAACCCGGTCACATACAGCTCGAAGCACCGCAATGGCAGCAACAGAATGGTCGGACAATCCACCAAGCCGGTCTCGAGCGGCCATTGAGCGAACAAAAACCGCATCATCATTCGGGTCGGTCTTCATACGAGTGCGGTCACCCAGCAAAGCGCCGCCGGTCAGTGTTGAGGATGGATCAATCGCTAGAACAGCAACACTTTCCCCTTCAGCGCGAAAGGCACTGATCAGAGCGTCCGTCAGCGTTGATTTGCCAACCCCCGGCGGACCAGTCAGCCCAAGAACGTGACCGGATGCCTGGGCACAGATCCCATCGAGAAAAGAAGCCGTTTCAAACGCCTCTGCGTGGGTCTCAACCTTTGTGAGAACCCGCGCCAGAAGCCGTTTCCCGCCCGTCCGAAGATCCGCGATCTCTGGAAAAGATACGTTCACTCCAGCAACCTGCCCTGCGGATCAATCAATGCCAACAAGGCGTCATCCATTCTGCCTGGCCTTCAAAGCAGCCTGCGCTGCGGCTAGCCGGGCAATCGGAACCCGGAATGGCGAACAGGACACATAATCCAGTCCTACGCTTTCACAGAACGAAATGGACGAGGGATCGCCACCGTGCTCCCCGCAAATACCGAGTTTTATGTCTGGACGGGTTGAGCGCCCCCGCTCAACGGCGATCTGGATCAGTTCACCCACGCCGTCCTGATCGAGCGACACAAACGGGTCCTGTTCAATGATCCCCTTGCGTTGATATGTGTCCAGGAAAGACGCAGCATCGTCGCGGGAAATACCGAAAGTTGTTTGCGTGAGATCGTTGGTTCCGAACGAGAAAAACTCAGCCGATTGGGCAATCTCGGCGGCTTTCAAAGCCGCGCGCGGAAGTTCGACCATGGTTCCAATATGGTAGGTCAAATCAGCGCCGGTCTCTTCGATCACGGCCTTTGCCATATCCTCGATAGATTTGCGGACGAGATCGAGTTCTCCCTTCAAGCCAACCAACGGCACCATGATTTCCGGAACGATAGGAGCTCCGGTCTTTTTGGCAGCAGCGACAGCAGCCTCAAAAATGGCCCGTGCCTGCATTTCAGCAATCTCTGGATAGGACACGAGCAAACGGCACCCACGATGGCCCAACATCGGGTTGAACTCATCCAGCGCAAGCGCGCGATCCCTCAGTAGCTCGGCATCCGCACCCATGGCTTTTGCGACGTCCTCAAGCTCCTCTTGAGATTTCGGCAGGAACTCATGCAAAGGTGGATCCAAAAGCCGAATGGTGACCGGCAACCCATGCATGATTTCAAAGAGGTCCGTGAAGTCCTGCCGCTGCATCGGAAGCAGTTTTGCCAGCGCAGTCCGGCGCCCTGCCTCGTCGGCTGCCAGGATCATCTCGCGCACAGCAACGATACGTTCCCCTTCAAAAAACATATGTTCTGTACGGCAAAGGCCAATGCCTTCCGAGCCGAATTCGCGGGCAACCTTCGCGTCCTGTGGCGTTTCCGCATTGGTTCGTACTTTCATCCGGCGAACTTTGTCGGCCCAACCCATCAGTGTTCCGAAATCTCCGGACAGTGTAGGCTGCTGCATTGAGACTTCACCAAACAGGACCTGCCCTGTTGACCCGTCAATAGTGATGGTTTCGCCTTCTTTTAACTGACGCCCTCCGACATTGATGACACCGTTGCGATAATCAATCCGGAGCATTCCCGCACCGGCAACACAAGGTTTACCCATACCACGCGCAACGACGGCAGCATGACTAGTCATACCGCCACGGCTGGTCAGAATTCCTTCTGCAGCATGCATTCCGTGAATATCTTCCGGGCTTGTTTCAACCCGTACCAGAATGACTTTCCGGCCAGCAGCCTTGGCTTGCTCGGCCTCATCGGAGTTGAATACAATCGCGCCTGACGCAGCCCCCGGCGACGCAGGTAGCCCAGTGGTCACGATGTCTCGTTCGGCATTGGGATCAATTGTCGGGTGAAGCAGCTGGTCAAGGGCTCCGGGGGCAACCCGGCCAATGGCTTCTTCTTCGCTGAGCAATCCTTCTGAGACCATGTCAACTGCGACTTTCAAGGCCGCCTTGGCAGTTCGTTTGCCATTTCGGGTCTGCAGCATCCAGAGCTTGCCCTGTTCGACCGTAAACTCCAGATCCTGCATATCCTTGAAGTGCTTTTCCAGTCGGGAGCAATAGGACTGAAACTCTGCAAAAGCGGCCGGCATTAGAGCCTCTAGAGACGGGCTAGTAGACCCGGCTTCTTTTCTGGCTTTTTCTGTAATGTCCTGCGGTGTGCGAATACCGGCAACAACATCTTCACCCTGCGCGTTGACCAGAAACTCGCCGTAGAGGGCGTTTTCCCCAGTGGACGGGTTCCGGGTAAAGGCAACCCCCGTTGCAGAGTTCTCGCCCATATTGCCAAAGACCATCGCCTGAACGTTGACTGCAGTTCCCCATGATGACGGATAGTCGTGCAAACGGCGATACGTGACAGCGCGTGGAACCATCCAGGAACTGAACACAGCACCAACGGCCCCCCACAGCTGTTCCTGCGGGTCTTGTGGAAATGGTTTTTCCAAATCATTCTCGACCAGTGCCTTGAACTTCTCGATAATTCCAAGCCAGGCATCTGCCGATATCTCGGTATCAAGCGTCAGGTCATTCCGTTCCTTGTAATCCTCGAGGATTTCTTCAAACTCGTGGTGATCAAGGCCAAGGACCACATCGGAATACATCTGAATGAATCGGCGGTAGCTGTCATATGCAAATCGGCGATCACCGGCTTCAGATGCAATGGCTTCAACTGTCTGGTCGTTCAGCCCCAAATTCAGAACCGTATCCATCATACCAGGCATCGAGACCCGTGCTCCGGAGCGCACGGACAAAAGCAATGGTCGTTCGGGATCACCGAACTTCCTACCCATTTCAGCACCGACCTTGTCCACGGCTGCGGCAAGTTCGCTGGCGAGCGTGTCAGGATAGGATTGTCCGTTCTCGTAGTACCAGGTGCATACTTCTGTTGTGATCGTGAAACCGGGAGGAACCGGGAGGCCAAGGTTGCACATTTCCGCCAGGTTTGCGCCTTTCCCGCCAAGCAGATTGCGCATCTCTGCAGCACCTTCTGCAGATCCATTGCCAAAACTGTAAACCCACTTGGTCATACTTGCTTCCTCCAGCTCAAAACGGGCGATCTTTGTTGCCCCCGGCGTTTTTATTGCACCGCACATTCCTGCTACGGCCAATGACATGCATCAAGGCTTTTTTGCAGAAAACCGCACATCTAAGCCGTTAGTCTTAGAATTTCAGACCATAGCCGGCTCAAAAGGGTTCACTTCCTTGGAAAGTTATCCCCTTTACCTTGCCGCTCGGCCTTAAAGACGCCATTCTCCCAAACAATATGATCACGACGCCTATCCGGGTGATTTTTAAGTGCGAGGACAAATGATCAAAGCGACCAGCGCCGTTTTTGCAATCGACCGCAGGCCTTTCAAATTGAAACTCCTTGCCTTGGTCAGCGCTCTGGCCTTGGTGCCCGCAGTTTCCTTTTCAGCGGCGCAAGCACAGTCGGATACAGCGGGATCAATTGGCACGCCTTCAGACCTTCCTTACACTCTTTCTGGCAGCTATTTGTCCGGGCGCTTGGCAGGATTTCGGAAAGACTTTGAGCAAGCAGCAGCCTTTTACGAAGAAACGCTTGCTGCCGACTCCCAAAATCCGATGCTTCTGGAACGCACCTTTCTACTCAAGCTTGCCAATGGAGACGTAGACCAGGCAGTTCACTATGCAGATGCGCTCGAAGGATCCGGTGTTCGTAATTTCCTTGCGCAACTGACCCTAGCTGCACAGGAAGTATCCACTGGCGAGTATGCGGCGGCCAATGAACGACTTGAAGTAAAAGGCAATGGGCCGCTCGCGCAACTTTCTTACGGGATAGCCCAGGCCTGGGCGCTTTACGGTGACGGTCAGATTGAGAATGCGATCAAGGTCATTGACGACCTGACCGGACCAGAATGGTTTGATGTTTTCAAGGCAACCCACAAGGCCCATTTGCTGTTTACGACAGGACGAAATGCCGAAGCACTTGATGCCATCGACGTCGCCTATACGATCGATCAGGGAGCCATTCGTGTTGTAGACACCTACGCACGCATTCTTGCATCCAACGGCCGTCAGAAAGACGCCATTGCCGCTTTGGACAAGTTTGACACCCAGTTCAGAGGGCATCCGAAACTGGATCAGACCAGGGAAATCATTTCCAGCGGTTCTGTGATTCCACCGATGGTCGCTGATCCGAAGAAAGGTATGGCTGAGGTTTTATATGGCCTTGGAGCAGTTATTGGCCGTGATGGCGGCGAAGAACTGTCCACGTCCTATTTGCAACTGGCACTGTTCCTCGATTCGCAAGCTGAATTTGCTGCGATGGCCCTCGGCAGCGTGTTTGAACGAATGGACCAACCCAATCGTGCCATTGACGCGCTTTCAATGGTTCCCGACGACAGCGCCCTGAAGCGCGAGGCAGAAATTCAGATCGGTCTGAATTACAACGCGCTGGATAAACTGGGCGAAGCCCGCGAGCACCTGTCTGCCCTCATCGATAAAGATCCATCAGATCTGGAAGCCGGCATAGCGTTGGGCAACATCCTTAGGGCGCACGAGCTCTATGAAGATGCCGAGAAAGTCTATTCGACGTCTCTTGATACCTTGGATACACTGGAGCGCGATCACTGGCTCCTGCTTTATTTCCGAGGCATCAGCCGGGAGCGCCTCGGCAAATGGGACATGTCCGAAGCAGACTTCAGAAAAGCACTGGAGCTGAATGAAAATCAGCCGCTTGTCCTGAACTATCTAGGTTACTCCCTGGTTGATCAGGGCCTTAAGCTTGATGAAGCGCTTGGCATGATCAAAAAAGCGGTCGAACTTCGTCCGACAGATGGATACATCGTCGACAGCCTTGGCTGGGTTTATTACCGCCTTGGTCGATATGAAGAGGCGGTCAAGGAGCTCGAGCGTGCGATCGAATTGCGACCGGCTGATCCGGTCATCAACGATCATTTGGGTGATGCATACTGGATGGTCGGGCGGCGTAATGAGGCGCGTTTTCAATGGAACCATGCCCGCGATCTTGGTCCGGAAGATGACGAATTGCCCAAGATTCTCGACAAGATCGCCAATGGCCTCAAAAATCCGGTTACCACGGATGCTGCCAAAGCAGACTCTGATAAAAACGGCGGCTGAGCTCTGAAATGAATTCTTCACCTGTTGTACCGGTTTGGGCAGAACTCGCCCGGGCCAAGGTCAACTTGGCATTGCACATCACCGGCCAACGGCGCGACGGTTTTCATTTGCTGGACTCACTGGTAGTGTTTCCGCAAATCGGCGACCGCATTGCTATCGAACCAGCAGATCAGACCGATCTTGTCCTAGAGGGTCCATTTGCCCGCGAACTCAAGGACGCCTCAGGTCAAAACCTGGTCCTGAAAGCCGTAGCTGCATTTGCAGAAGCCAATAAAATCGAAGTCCCGCCTCTTCGGATTATACTGACAAAACGCCTCCCGGTGGCATCAGGCATTGGAGGCGGGTCGAGCGATGCCGCGACGACATTGCGCTTGCTGGAAGACGCCACCGGTATTGTTATGCCAGAGGATGCCATTCATGAAGTGGCTTTGGCGCTCGGCGCAGACGTACCGGTTTGTCTGGAACCGGACACTCAGTTCCTGCGCGGAATCGGGGATGAATTGTTGCCCGGCCCGGAATTGCCGCCGTGCGATATCGTCTTGGTCAACCCCAAAATGGCAGTGGAAACACCGGCCGTATTCAAGGCGCTAACCTCCCGCAAACATCCAAAAATGCCTGAGTGCCCGGTGGCATTCTCCGATCTTGAGGCTCTGACAGACCATTTGGCAAACTGCCGAAATGATCTCCAAGATGCAGCAATTCAAACATGCCCTGCGATATCCGATATTCTGGATTTGCTTGGCGGGTATAGCAGCATTCAGCTCGCCCGCATGTCCGGTTCAGGAGCGACTTGCTTTGGCCTGTGCAAAAAGGGTGAAGCAATACAGATAGAACGCGATTTGCGCACCGCTCATCCCGATTGGTGGATTGCCTCGGGTCCTTTGTCCTGATCTTTTGAATCAAAACATTAAAAACACTGGGTCACCCAAAACCTCAATTATGGATTCCGAAACAAAGACTTGCTGCTGCTAGCTCACACGAGAGATGCAGAAGGCAACTGCATCGGCCAATGCATCGGCATGTCCTCCGGATGGCAAGCTATCCAACGCTCTCAAGGCATTGTCGCCATAGGTCCGGGCCCGAATAACGGTGTCGCTAATCGCATCATATTTCTTCAGTAGTTCGATCGCTTGCTCCAGATCACCGTCTTCGATGCTCTCGCCTTCCAGGCAGCGTTGCCAGAAAGCTCTATCGGCATCAGCTCCCCTGGCAATTGCAAAAACAACCGGCAATGTAATCTTGCCTTCTCTAAAATCGTCACCGATATCCTTGCCCAAATCCATAGACGATCCGCCGTAGTCAAGCGCGTCATCAACCAGCTGGAATGCATAACCGAGTTCAAGACCGTAGGTACGGGCGGCCTTTTTCATCTCTGCTGATTGATCTGCGATGACTGGTCCGACTTCAGCCGCCGCAGCAAAAAGCGCTGCAGTCTTGGCCTCAATTACCCGCAGATAGTCAGCCTCGCTGGTGTTGATATTCTTGGCGGCGCCAAGTTGAAGAACTTCACCTTCCGCGATGATCGCGGACGCTTCGGCCAAAATGCGCAATGCCTCAAGTGATCCGACATCAACCATCATCTTGAAGGCCTGCCCGAGAAGATAATCGCCAACGAGTACGCTTGCCTGGTTGCCCCAGACCTTGCGCGCAGCCAACTTTCCGCGGCGCATATCACTCTCGTCGACCACATCATCATGCAGCAATGTCGCAGTGTGCATGAATTCTACGCTGGCCGCCAGCACAACGTGACCATTGCCTTGGTAGCCGAACATATCTGCACATGCCAATGTCAGCATTGGGCGAAGACGCTTACCCCCTGATGAAATCAGGTGTTTTGCAATCTCCGGTATCAACTCAACGTTGGAGCCCGCTTTTGAGAGAATGAGCTCATTCACGTCCCCCATTCCGCCAGCAACCAGATCCACCAGGGTCTGGATACTTGGACGGGAAACTGTTTGACTGTCGGACAAGGTTGCGACAACGGCCACTTACGGCACTCCTATTACGATTTGAGCGGACAATATGGCGCGAATGCTCCGGGGGCAAGACAGCAATCTGATGACAAACTGTTGAAATGCCAAAAAGTACGCAATTTGCTGTAAATGGTAACAAGCCGTGTGCCAACCTGTGTGATAGATCGCTGTTACATTAACATCGGGAATTTTATGGAAGAACTTGTCAGCACAAATGATCCGGTCCTTATTTCTTTTCTGGAATCAATTCTGGACGAGGCAGGAATCAAGCATTTTGTCGCAGATGGCAATATGAGTATTCTGGAAGGATCCCTGGCAATGATTCCGCGGCGGGTGCTGGTAGATTCCGATCAGATTAGAAAGGCGCGTATGTTGCTCCGCGACGCTGGACTTGCCCACGAACTTCGCCCGGAAGCAGGAACGTCGTAAGATGTCTTTGCTCGTCGATACAATCGATCAGGAAATCACGCACGACGCGTTTCTGAATGGAAAGGTCTATGTCCAGCAACCCAAACACGGTCGCCATCGTGCCGGCCTGGATGCTGTTTTTTTGGCAGCAGCTCTCCCTCATGACTTGCAAGGTCATGTTGTCGATCTCGGTTCCGGTGTTGGTACAGCAGGCTTCTGCGCAGCCGCAAGATTGGCAAACATCACGGTTACGCTTGTCGAGATAGATACAACTGCATTGGCCCTTGCAGAAAGCGGACTAACAGATTCAAAAAACTCAGGCTTTTCTGATCGGGTCACTACTCTCGAGGCCGATATAACGGCCAAGGGAAATATCCGTCACGCCAGTGGCTTAACGCCCGGCATGGCCGACCACGTCATTATGAACCCACCTTATTATGAAGCAGACAGGTTTCGGGCGTCTCCCGTTACTGCCCGTGCCGGTGCTCATATGCTGGACGAGCGGGGACTCGAGCCCTGGGTTAAAACTGCGACGGATATCGTTAAAGTTGGCGGAACCCTGACAATTGTTTTCCGGGCGGATGGTCTCCAGGAATTGCTGTCTGTTCTGGACAGCCGGTTTGGCGCAATCGATGTCATCCCGCTACACCCACGCCCAGGCATACCGGCAACCCGTGTTTTGGTGCGCGCCATCCGGGCGAGCAAGGCACCGCTTCAACTCCTGCCCGGGATAGTTCTTCATGGAGAAGCCGGGCCAGATTTTACCGCACAAGCAAAATCGATTACCCGTGACGGCAAAGGCCTTGGACTAACCGAACGGCGATGATGCGCCACGGTCAGTGCATCAGGATTTCACCGTCTGCATAACGGAATTCGGCAGGCTCGATCAGATTTTGATGGGCAATGCGCACCAGATGGATTGGCCCCTCGATCTCCCGTTCCCAAAACATCAAGAACCGCGTCAGCTCCGGGAATTTTGGTGCGAGATCTTCTGTTTGCCACAGATAGCTCTGCAGCAGTTTCGGATGATCTGGCAGTTTGTAGAGAATCTCGGCCGTCAGCAAACCATACCCGAGAAGACGTTTTTCGAAGTCTGAACTGATCATCATTTTGCTCTGTTCCTTTCCTCAAAGGAAAAGTGTCAAGGCAGCAAGGTTAATCAAATCTTAATAAAGAGATATTGGCATTTGATATCAGCAATTTAGCAGCACATGCAATAGTGTGCTAACAACCAGAGCGAAGCCATTTTTAAAACAGACCTAGTTCGTTTGAATGCTTGTCAGATACCCAAGAAAAGCACCTATATCATCGGGTTCAAAGGCCACTTCGGGCATGTTCTCATGCGCAGTAACGATGCCTTCAGCCAGGCTTTCTTCAAGCGTTTCCAACGGATACAGCGAGGAAAGGTCCCGGAACGGTGGTGCATCTGACTGGGCACTGACATCATCCCGCTCAACCGCATGACATGCTGCACAGTGGATCGATGCCAGCTCTAACCCTGTTGCAAGACTGGTTGGATCTGTGGGATACCCGCCATCAGCGGACAAGGCCGTACTACTTGCCGCGACAAGACCGACAAGACCCAGTGCTATTGTCATTTTCCGCATGATGCGTCTCCCTACCCTGTTGCCAATGGTTATAGTGAGTCGCATCAAATGTGAAAACAGACATCATTGCGAAGGCACCGGACACGATTTGGCCAGTTGCAGAATACTGCGGGCACGTCTGGCACTGGGATCACATGCACTGACCTGTCGAAGCTATTTCAAACTAGACCATAATCAGGGGTGGGCGCGCGCTCACACTTGTTTATATTAGGGTCAACATTTTGAACCCATTTCCGGAGCACCTCATGTCTCAGTCCGCCATACCAGCCTCCATCGAGGATACGCTCCAGTTGATGGATCGGGCCGGCTATGTCGCGGACAGGTCTCTTGCGACTGTCCTGCATCTGGCTCTAAGGATGAAACGCCCCCTGTTTCTGGAAGGGGAAGCTGGCGTCGGTAAAACCGAGATAGCCAAAGTCTTGTCCGCAACACTCGGTCGGGACCTGATCCGACTGCAGTGTTACGAAGGCCTCGATGTTGCTTCTGCGGTTTACGAATGGAATTATCCGGCCCAGATGGTGGAAATTCGCGTTGCAGAGGCCGCAGGGGATACAAATCACTCTGAACTGTCAAAATCGATCTTTGACGAGCGGTTTCTGATCAAACGCCCAGTCCTTCAGGCATTGGAGGCCTCTCCCAAAGGGGCGCCAGTCTTCCTTATTGATGAATTGGACCGGGCCGATGAAGCTTTCGAAGCCTTTCTTCTCGAAGTCCTTGCCGACAATCAGGTGACCATTCCCGAGCTCGGAACGATAACCGCATCGGAAGCACCGATTGTGATCATCACAACCAACAGAACCCGCGAAATCCACGACGCGCTGAAACGCCGCTGCCTCTATCATTGGGTCGATTATCCGGATGCTGAACGCGAGCTGGAAATAGTACGGCGAAAAGTGCCGGGGGCCTCAGAACGGCTCGCCGCAGAAGTTGTCGACTTCGTTCAAAAGCTTCGTGCAGACGAAGATCTGTTCAAGCAGCCAGGCGTCGCGGAAACATTGGACTGGGCAACAGCCTTGTCGGAACTAAACGAGATCGCACTCGACCCCGATCTCGCTTCAGACACTCTTGGAGTACTGTTGAAGTATCAGGACGACATCGAGCGTGTACGAGGTTCAAAGGTTCGCGAAATGATAGACGATATCCGCAAGGATGGCGCCCGTCAGCAAGCCATGCCGACAATCTAGGTTCGTTCCCAGCATGGCCACCCACTCCGTTCAAAGCCGCATCACGGAAAACATCGTCTACTTTGCACGAACGTTGCGCAAAGCCGGAGTTCCTGTTGGCCCTGCGTCGGTTGTCGACGCGGTCAACGCTGTCGAAGTGTCGGGAATTACCAACCGCGAGGATCTATACTGGACGCTGCATTCCGTTTTTGTTCGAAAACACGAGCAAAAGGTTCTGTTCGATGAAGCCTTTCGGATCTATTGGCAAAGCCGTGGATTGATCGAAAAAATGCTGGCGATCCTGTCACCTGTCGCACCGCCACGCGGCGCACCTGAAAAACCCAAGGCAGGGCAAACACGCGTATCACAAGCTTTCCAAGCAGCAAAAGACCGCGTAACGGAGGAAACTCGGCCCGAAGTCGAGGTTGACGCCAAATTCACCGTTTCGGGAAAGGAGCTGTTGCAGACGAAAGACTTCGCCCAGATGACGGCGGAAGAAATATCGGAAGCCAAACGAGCACTGACATCTATGACCCTGTCTATGGACAAGATCCGGCTTCGCAGGTTGAAGCCATCAGCGAAAGGTCGCGTCGATCCACGCCAAACACTCCGTGCCTCGATGCGGGCTGGTGGCGATATCATTGACCTGAAATTCCGCAAGCCTGCGGAAAAGAGCCCGCCACTGATTGCCCTTTGCGATATTTCTGGTTCCATGAGTCAATATTCCAGGCTCATGCTGCATTTCCTTCACGCTGTGACTGCTGAACGGCGCAATGTTCATACGTTCTTGTTTGGAACGCGGCTGACCAATGTCACCCGCCAACTCAGAATGAAAGATCCGGACGAAGCCCTCGAAGCCTGTTCAGAAGGTGTTGAAGACTGGTCGGGCGGCACACGGATTGCGACCGCACTCCACGACTTCAATCGCCACTGGTCGCGCAGGGTTCTGTCTGGAAAACCGACAGTTCTATTGATTACCGATGGATTGGAACGCGACACAGACGAAGATCTGGACCGCGAGATGGACCGTCTGCACCGGTCCTGTCGCCGTCTCATTTGGCTCAATCCCCTGCTGCGGTATGACGGTTTTGAAGCCAAGGCCAAAGGTATCCGCGCGATCCTGCCCCATGTTGACGAATTCCGGGCGGTCCATTCTCTCAACGCAGTGCAGGATCTGGTCAACGCCCTGTCAGGTACCAACACCAATTCCCTTGAAGGCGACCCGAAGCGTTGGTTGAAACAAGCCGGCTAGAACAGCCAGTTCCACAGGAGTGGCAGCAGGATTGCCGTAGCAAGAGCGTTCAGGCCCATGGCAAGCCCGGCAAAGGCGCCGGCGACGTCGCTGACCTGAAACGCCCGCGCTGTCCCAATGCCGTGAGACGCTGTGCCAATGGCAAGACCGCGCGCAGCCATGTCCTTGACACCAATGATATTCAGCAAGACCGGGCCAAGCGCCGCACCGGTGATGCCGGTCAGGATCACCAGAACGGCCGTCAGCGATGGCAAGCCACCAAGTTGTTCCGCAATCCCCATGGCAACCGGTGCCGTGACTGATTTTGGTGCCAAAGATACCAGAATTTCTTTGCTGGCGCCCAAGCCCCATGCCAATGCGACGGCGCTGGCAACCGCAGTCAGGGATCCGATGAGTAGGCTGACGGTAATCGCCAACGCAGATTTACGAACCCGTTCAATTTGGCGGTAGAGTGGCAATGCCAGCGAGACAGTTGCTGCCCCAAGCAGGAAGTGAACGAACTGGGCACCTTCAAAATAGGTCGCGTAGTCCGTTCCGGTGGCAAGCAGAATTGATACCAGCACGACGACAGCGATCAACACCGGATTAAGCAGCGGATTGCGCCCGCCCTTCAGATAGATCCAGTTTCCCATCTGGTAGGCTGCCAGCGTCAGAGTCAACGCGAGGAGAGGACTGGCGGACAGATACACCCAGACATCGCGGAGCCCCTCACCCATCGGTCGGCTCCATTCCTGTATTACCGTTGTTCCTGGTCATGGCCCGCATGACCAGTGCGGTTACGGCTATCGTCGCCAGCGTGCTGCCGATCAATGCCACGGTGATCGCCAGCGCCTGCTGACCGATCAGGGTAATGTGCAGCATGACGCCGACGCCTGCCGGGACGAAGAGAAGCGACAGATTGGTGAGGAAGGCATCTCCGACCTTGGCCAAGTCGTCGGGAATACCTTGCTTGATCACAAGCCCTGCAAACAACAGAACCATGCCTATCACCGGACCAGGTACGGGAAGGCCCAGCCCCACTTTCAGGAGTTCACCAGCCAGCTGACAGCCGAATATCAAGGTGAGATAGAAAATCATGAATGCCCTGCCCGATTCTACTGATGGTGCAGGCAGAGTGAAACGCGAGAGCCTCGAAGGCAAGACAACAAGGCGTCGAAGCGGTTAGCCTGGTTGGATCACTAGATTTTTGAGACCACCAAGCACAAGGGAATGTTTGGATGTCGACAATCGCTACCCGGATCGACCAGCAACATATTACTCAAACTGTCGAGAAAGCTATGCAGCCTTGAAAACGGATGTTTGATTCCGCCCGGCTTTCTTGGACCGATATAGCGCCTTGTCGGCCTTGACCAGAATCTGGTCCGCCTCACCAATCTCCGCATGAGCATGAATGGTCGCGGTACCGGCGCTGGTTGTGACACCCAATCGCTGCCCCCCGGAAACGATCAACGTGTTCTCGATATTTTCCCGAATTCGCTCCGCGACCATGAAAGCCCCTTCAGCAGAAGTTTCAGGCAGCAGCACGGCGAACTCCTCGCCGCCAACCCGGCCGACCAAATCAATGTTGTCACGAATGGTCGCTTCGATCACAGCCGCAACCCTTTTGATAACCTCGTCACCCACATCGTGACCATAACTGTCATTGACGGATTTAAAGTGGTCGATGTCCAGCATCACGACCGAAAGCGGGTGCTCGTAACGACTTGATCGCTGCAGTTCCATCTGCAGCCCCTCGAGAAACTTTCTGCGGTTTGCAATGCCTGTCAGAGGATCCGACATGGCAAGCATTTCCAGCTTCGCCCGAAGCGCCTTTTCCTCCGTTACGTCGACAACGGCTCCCACGGTGGACGGTGCTTCACCGTCTTCTCCGACCATGCACGTCTTGTAGACGATGACATCACGTTCACCGCCTCCATCTGCCGACATAAGTTTTTGTTCATAGGTCTTCGTCGTCCCGGGAGTTGCCAGCAAATCATTGTCAACCACACGAATCTGCTCTGCCACTTCAGGGCCGACGATGTCGGTTATGTGTTTACCCCGCAGGTCTTCGATCGAACGCCCCAACAGATTCGCATAAGCGTTGTTCGCGAGTTCGATAACCCCGCTCCGATTTCTGAAAATCGGCATTGGAATCAGATCGATCAGCGCCTCAAGCGTACTCCGGTCGCGATTTGATTGCTGCAAAAGAGCAATATTATCCCTCCGATACTGCCGCCGAACCGCTTCGGAGTAAAAGTACCACCAGGTGAAAACAGCCAATCCGATACCGACAATCAGGATGGCAAGACCGGACAAACGGTAGATCTTCAACTTTTGGTCCGCAAAGACCGCGGCTTTTGGAAGATAGACAGCATCCCACCGAGTTCCCTCCACCGGCAGCCTGGAATGAAGGCTCCCAAGCTCTTCACGGGTCAGCATCCCGTCGCGCCCGAAATTTTCACGCCAGCCGTTGGCCGTTACTTCGATAAGTCCCGGCACGTCGCGCCGCAGCAGCATGAGAGAGTGCCCGGTCATCTGATGCGCCTTTAGAATCTTTACCAGCTGGTTCGGCGGAAAACTGATCATCAGGAGCCCGCTGATACCGGCATCTGAACTCCACTCCGCCGTCAGATCAAAATGATAATTGAAAGGCTGTGGATGGATGAAGGGTTCGTAAATACCCGAAGAGTGCTGCAAACCGTGATCGGAGTTGGTCTCGTTACTCAGAAAGCCCGAATACTCTGTCATATCGGCTCGGCAGGCATCTCCGACAAACTCACCGAAGTCGTCCGGAACGAACTCGCCATTCGGATGCCTTGCGACAAATGCAAAGTGGGATGGAAAATAGTCGGCAACCAGCTTCTGAACCCGATCCTGAGTACCCAGATCATTAGGGTCATCGATCATGTCGAACAGCAAGTCTGAATGATTTTCGGCAAAGGCCTGCACCAACACATTCCGCTGCTCAACAAACTCGCTGATATAGTTCCGGGCACCAGCGGCGGATTCTTCCATCCTGGAATACTGCGCCTTTTTGAAAGTGCTGATTTCCTTCGACGCAAAATATACAATGGAAAAAATCGCAATAAGAGCTGCAAGCACAGAAACCACAAACAAAGGAAGTGTACTTACAGTTCTGAAATGTGAAATATTTCCATTCATACAGAAAACCTGAATTCCATATATTGGTCGCACCGAAGCACTTCCTATAGATATCAGAGGAAATATTAAAAATATTCTCAACAGCGCATGCTGTATTTGCGACCAACAACCTGATGATGGGATTTAAGGGACTGCAACCACCAGCGTGCGGATGCCGACGCGCTGAAACAGGTCTTCTATGTCCCGGTTTGCCATCCGGATGCAGCCATAGGAAACAGCTCGACCGATAGACCCCGGGCGGTTCGTGCCGTGAATGGCATAGTTGCCGTTGGACAGCGTCATCGCGGCCACGCCCATCGGATTGTTGGACGCGCCGCCGCGGATCACCGCAGGCAGATGCGGGAAATCCCTGCGGACTTCTGCGGAAGGTGACCAATCAGGCTTGACATACTTGCCGGTTATCTGGGCCGATCCCGTCCAGGATTTCTGACGTTTCCCGACAGCCACCTTGTACCGGATCGCCCGATTTCCGCGCAAAACAAGATACAACTGGCGTTCCGAATTCTTTATGACGATCGTACCTGGTCGAAAACGCTGATCAGAAAACCCGACGAGTTGAGCAGCAAATGCATCCAAACTCGATAGAACAAAAAACGCGGCAACCAAAAAAGTCAAATACAAGGACTTGTTTCGCATAACTCACCAATTCTTAACGCCCATTAAGAATTTAAGGGAGGTGCGCCTTCAATGAAAGCAAGTGTTCTGAATACCTTTGAACTTGGTGAACGCAGCTGTGATTGGACAGTTGTACGTAATCCAAACAAACTATCTATGCGTATAAAATCCATTCCAAAGCGAGATAACAAATTATGGCTTATACGTTCCGAGCACTTATCACGTGCAATAGATCTATAGTCTTCGCACTGACGCTGTCCCTCACAGTTTTATCCGGCGTCATTCCCGCGCACGCAGAAATTTTATCCGGTCGCTATCTTCTTAAACCATCCACCATCGAGACATTATTTTCTGTCAAAGTCCTCGGAGCCAAAGCCGTCAAAGGTCGTTTCAAGACAGTAGGCGGAGAGATGCTGCTCGACGCAAAACGCCCCGAAGCAAGTCGCGTGAAAATGAGCGTTGATCTGGAGAGTGTCGAAACCAACAGTCAGCGGATGACCAATTTCCTGAAAGGCCCGTCCATGTTCGATGTTGCCGCGCACCCGGTCGCCGTTTTCGAAAGCACATCGGTTCGACTGACCGGCAATCGGTCTGCACAGATCGATGGCTTTTTAACGCTGCGCGGCAAGAAAAAACGGGCATCTCTTGATGTTCTCGTTGAACCGGCCAGCAAGTCCAAGGACATATCGATTCAGGCCAAAGGTGGCTTTTTCAGGAGCCTTTTTGGAATGGGCATCGGATTGCCGATATATGGTGACAAGGTCCGTCTGACAGTTACCGGAACCGGCAAGCGCAGCTAGCGAAGCTGCGGCTCACCGTCTCGCCATTCATAAACAACATATCCAGGCAGGCTGCTGTCGCCTTTGTCGTCGAAAGAAAAGTCGCCCAGAACCGTGAAGAACTCACCTTCATCAAGCGATTTGGCAACGCTTTGAAACTCGGCCGACTGCGCTGTTTCAACTGCCTGCACCCAAGCCTGAATCGCAGCATAAGTTGCCAGGGCGTATCTTTCAGCCGGTTGCTCGGCCTCTTCCAGCACCCGGACCACAGACTGTGCCTCGGCAAGATCACGCGGGTCGAATGGGTAGGTAACAAGTGTGCCGCTCCCCGCGTCCCCGGTCACAGACCAGTATTCATCGGTCATCAATGTTTCACCACCGATCAGAACTGCATCCAACCCCTGACGATCCATCTCCAGTTTGATAAGGCCCGCCTCGGGGTGATAGCCACCGATAAATACGACAGAAATATTATCCAAAGCCAGGCGGGACACCAGAATGCGGTAATCGCTCCCGCCCGCATCAAATCCCTGGTAGAGACTCTCTGCCTTGCCGAGATCATTCATCTGGCTACGCACGGCATCTGACAGTCCTTTTCCGTATGCCGTCTTGTCATGAAGAATTGCTATTGAATCATCCGCAAAAGTCTCAGCCAACAACCGGGCAGCCACTTGCGCCTGCTGGTCGTCGCGCGGTGCAAGACGATAGATCCCACCGCCTGGGCGTAGATCGGTATAACTGGGCAACGTGGTCGCCGGAGATATCTGAATGATACCAGCCTTCGAATAAATTTTGCTTGCCGGAATGGATGCATCAAAACAGAAATGCCCGACGACAAGGCGAACGCCCTTGCCGATCAACTGGTTTGCCACCGCTACCGCCTGGTTTTCATTGCATCCATCGTCGACGACATCGAGAATGAGTTCTTCGCCATTGATACCGCCTGCAGAATTGATATCTGCAACAGCCTGCTCGGCACCGGCTTGCATCTGCGCACCAAACGGCCCGAACAGGCCTTTCATCGGACCCGCCACAGCCATTCGGATCTCGGCAAGGGCTGGATCAGCGAAACTCGCACCAAGCAGGAAACACAAGCTCAACGCGCCAATTTGTTTACCCATTCCGTTCCCCAAATCGTCAAGACCCCATCCCTGAATGGGCCATCTTCTTGAAGACAAACCTTTGCGCCTAAAAAAGCAAGGCTCGATCAACAAGATGCGCGCGATTTGAGAAATAAATGTCCCTGACCGACGCTCTGTGAAGTCCGGCTCTGGACGCTTTCGCTTTTTGCCCAGATAGTGTCTGGCGATTCTCCCGCATGAGACCCAAGGACCAAGACTTTAATGCCTGCATCTTCCAACAACGGCACTGACAGCGAAAGCCTTCCTCTCGATACACAAACCTTTCGTGAGGCAATGAGCCGTATAGCAGCCGCAGTTCATGTCGTGACGACAGATGGACCGGCAGGAAGACTTGGCGCGACTGTCTCTGCCTCTTGTTCAGTCAGCGATGACCCGGCAAGCATACTGATCTGCCTGAACCGGGAAACACGTGTTCACGCAGCTGTTTTGAAGAATAGGTGCTTTTGCCTCAACACGCTCACTGACGACCATGAAGAAATCTCCGATTCATTTGCAGGTCGCGACAGTCTTGAAATGCTGGACAAGTTTGCCAAAACCAGCTGGACCAACCTCGCAACCGGTTGCCCTGCCCTTGATGGCGCGCGATTGAGCGTTGATTGCGAAGTTTTCTCAGTGACAGAAATGGGCACCCACTCGATCATCGTCGGCACGGTTGCCGATCTCAGGATGACAGATCCCGGCAAGTCCCTGATTTATGTTCGAAGGGGTTATAAAAGCCTCGACAGGTGATCTTCCCCAACGCACACTGAGGTTTTCCTTTTCTGGGAACCCTGCTTTCATGACCGGACGGCGAAACCTTATCACTGATGTCCCCGGCTTGAAGGTCGGCAACGCTTCCGACCAGGAATTGAAATCCGGTGCGACCGTTCTTGTCCCAGACGAAGCGGCTGTGGCATCTGTTGCCATCCATGGCGGCGCTCCTGGGACCCGGGAAATTGCGCTTCTGGAACCTGAACAAACCGTCGAAAAGATCGACGCGATCGTTCTTGCTGGCGGGTCTGCATTTGGTCTGGACGCCGGTGCTGGGGTCCAGGGCCGACTGGCAGAATTGGGATATGGTTTTCAAGTCGGGCCTGTAACTGTTCCAATCGTCCCGACGGCAATTTTGTTCGACCTTCTGAACGGCGGAGACAAAAGCTGGGGGCAATCGGCACCCTACCGGGACCTTGGCCGTGCCGCTCTCGACAATATCGGGCACGATTTTGCACTTGGATCTGTTGGCGCTGGGACCGGCGCCACGACCGCCAATCTCAAAGGCGGGTTGGGATCGACGTCACAATTGCTGGACAATGGCGTTACTGTCGGCGCTGTTGTTGCCGTCAATGCGCTGGGCCGCGCGACGATCGGCGATAGTGCTCATTTTTGGGCCGCCCCTTTTGAGTTCGGCAATGAATTTGGCGGCCTTGGCATGGCACATCCCCTGCCCGCAGACAGCATCGACATCAGAACAAAACTTGATGCACTCAAGGCAGGTGCCAACACGACGATTGCTATTGTTGCGACCGACGCCGTCCTGACCAAAGGAGAAGCCAAACGATTGGCGGTTATGGCCCACGACGGCCTTGCCCGGTCGCTTTGGCCAGCGCACACGCCTCTGGATGGTGATCTGGTTTTTGCATTGTCGACCGGTCAGAAAACAATGGAAAATGGACTGGAGGACATGGTTCAGCTCGGTGCAGCGGCAGCCTCCTGCCTTGCCCGTGCCATTGCGCGCGGCATCTACAACGCGACACCGGCTGCCGATGATCCGGTTCAGACATGGCAAGAACGGTTCGGGGCGTGAAGTCCGGGTAGTCCCTGGGTAATCCAATGAATGACAGGAACCGTATCTTGAGGACCTAGACAATCAAAAGGCTCCAATAAGATGCTGTCCGTCTTCAAAACTTCCTGCCTCGCTCTTTTCACCCTAATCGCTGTTGTAGGCATCAACCCTGGTCAGGCGTTGGCCGCAAAACCGCTTGTTCTGGAAGAGTTTTTCAAAGGCAGGACTATCGGCAAAGGCGTCTTCGAGAGCAAGATCGCAGGCGTCAACCGGGCTTTCACTGTCTATTTGAAAGGCACTTGGAACCCGAAGACCTCTACCTTGAGGCTGCGCGAGGACTTCGTTTATGACGACGGCGAGCGCGATACAAAAACATGGTTTTTTGAAAAGCTGGCGAGTGGCAATTACATCGGTCAACGCGCGGACGTAAAGGGGCCAGCGATTGTCAGGGTCGGCGATGACGGGGCCTTACGGTTTACCTATGTTGCCGAAGTTCCAACCGAGAAAAGCTCGATTCTGCTGCGGTTCAACGACACCCTTGAGCAGATCGATAGGAAAACGGTTCGAAACACAGCCCATGTTGTCAAAAGCGGCTTCCCTGTCGGAACCGTTACCCTGACTTTTACAAGATGACATGCTTCTTGGTGCTTTCCCTAGCTTGTAAGTATGAGACGTTATGCGTTTAGATGCCTCTAAGGAAAAAAGCTTTAGAGGAACGACAATGACACGCACGTTTGCCGGTGCCTTTATTGGACCCATAGCAATTTGTTTTGTTGCCTACCTCGCCTTGGCCCTTGCACCGGCAAATGCCCTGGAGCCTGGCCTTTCAGACGGACTTGAGGAAGCGCTTCGGGAACCGTTTGAAGGCGATTTTGACGAGATGATCGAACGCGGCATGCTGCGTGTTCTAATCCCGTTTTCAAAAACATTCTATTTTATTGACAACGGCGTGCAACGCGGCACCACCGTCGAAATGATGACCCAGCTAGGCAAATACCTGGACAAGCGTCATGGCAAGAAAGTGCGCGATGGCGACATCATCATGATACCGACGCCACGGGAGAAGCTCCTGTCAGAACTGGCTGCCGGACGCGGCGACATTGCGCTCGGGAATATTACAGCCACACCTGAACGCCAGAAAATAGTCAGTTTTTCAAACCCGGTCATCTCTGATGTCAGGGAAGTACCGCTAACTGCAAAAGGTAGCGCATCCATTGCTTCCCCTGAAGGTCTTTCGGGTTTGGAAGTTCATGTTCGCGAGTCCTCCAGTTATTTCTCCAGCCTGGTTGCATTGAACGAAAAACTGGCAGCGGCCGGAAAAGATCCGGTCAATATTGTGAAGGTCAATGACCGGATGGAAGATGAAGATCTTCTCGAAATGGTTCAGGCAGGCGGAATTTCAACAATCATAATCGACCAGCACAAGGCTGAATTCTGGATGCAAGTCCTGGACGGTTTGATGATTCATCCCGACGCAGCAGTGCGATCCGATGCAGATGTTGCAATTGCCGTGCGCAAGAATGCGCCAAAGCTTCTGCAGGAAATCAACGGATTCACCGAGACCGTAAAAAAGGGAACGCTTTTGGGGAATATCATCCTGAAACGTTACCTCAAGGACGTAACATTTCTGAAGAATCTGGAAGACCAGAAACGTAAGGAACATTTCGACAAGGTTGCCGAGTTGTTCTACAAATATGGCGAAGAATACTCAATCGACTGGCTTCTGGTCGCTGCTTTATCCTATCAGGAAAGTCAGTTCAGACAGGAAGTTCGCAGCCACGCCGGTGCAGTCGGCCTCATGCAAATCAAGCCCACAACGGCTGCCGGCAACCCGATCAATATCGGGGGCGTTGCCAAGGATCCGGACAAAAATGTGCACGCGGGAGTTAAATACCTCCGGTACCTGGCCGATCAGTATTTTCCGGACCTGAAGGACGACCCTGCAAATCAGACGTTCTTTGCAATGGGTGCCTACAATGCCGGTCCCAGCCGCTTTGCCAGACTACGCAAGGAAGCAGAAAAGCAGGGATACAATCCCGATGAATGGTTTGGCAACGTCGAATGGATCGTTGCCAAACGGATCAGCCGTGAAACGTTTCACTACGTGTCCAACATATACAAATACTATGTTGTGTTTGCCAAAGAGGCAGAGCGGTATCAGCTTGATCAGAAAGCCGCTCCCCAAAAGTGACCTCTGTTAAACTGCAGCTCCACAGCGAGCAGCCTTTCGGAGCAGCTTTTCACGCGATTCGTCGGTCGAGCCCTGAATAGAGGCAAACCAGGAATAGGCTTTCATTTTCAAGCCGCAGAAATCGAGAATCTGTTTCTGAAATTGTTTTTTGATTCCAGATCCATAGATGAGACGGAATATCCAGTTGGGAGTATCCGCCGTGACCAGAACTTCCGAAGTTCGTCCGGTCATCAGCTTCTCCGGAATAGCCTTGCCTTCAACATACTGAAACGCTTTTCCAGGAAGAAAGACCCTGTCGATCAGGCCCTTGAGTTTTGCCGGCATTCCTCCCCACCAAAGCGGATGAGCGATGACAAAATGATCGCACCACTCCAGATCATTCCAGAATGCTTCAAGGTCCGGCTCCAGGGGTTTTGTATTTCGAAAGGAAGATTGTCCGAAATCCATATCGAATTTGAGATCGGCCAAGCGCAGAACTCGAACATCATGCCCTTTCTGATCTGCAGCTGAAGCGTAACTGGAAGCAATCGCTCCACAAAAGCTCTCATTTGCCGGATGGCCATCCAGCACAAGTATTTTCTTTGCCATTTGAGTGTCTCCACAATCGAATTCAGCGATATTTGGCTGATGCAAAAGATCAATAATTGACCATGGTCATTTATTTATGCATTTATGGTTCGAGGTCAAGTATTATTTTGACCTTGGTCAATTTTATGGATATTCCACTATGCCAACGGCTCCAAAACCTCGCAAACCTCAGGCCCGCACAGCGGTGACCCGGACCCGAATCCTGGATGCCGCCACCAAACTGGCAGGCAGATCGTCTCTGGAGGATGTAACCGCTGAAGCGATCGCAAAGGATGCAGGTGTCGCCAAAGGAACCATCTTTGCTCATTTCGGTGACATGGACGGCTTGCTGTCGCATCTGCTGCTCGATCGGATACGTTCGCTCAGGGAGCAGGCTGATCAGGATCCGATGAATTCCGAAACTGATCTAGCAGATCCGGTTGGTGCGCTCATACTTCGCATGATGTCCCTCGTTGAAGTAATCACCAGCAGCCAGACGATGCTTCGGGTTTTCATGGAGAACATCGGCGTAACCAAAGGCCACTGCGCACCGGAATTTGTCGAACAGCTTGATGTACTTGATGCCAAACTGATCAACTTTTTGACGGTCTGGCAGTCGTCTGATGCCATCACGCCCGCTCTTCGCAAAGACCGGACACCAGAGGAACTCCACGACGGTCTGATCGCATTCCTGATCCATGGGGCAATTCTGTTCCGGTCTCATCAGGTGGAAGATTTATCGATCATCCGGGATCGTTTGTACCGGCATGTAGCGGCCTATCTGCTCGTCTAGTCTGCCAACCCTGATTGCTCAGCTCTGAACCGGTTCAGGGTTTTCTCCGGGCCACGAAACAACATGGTGCTCGTAGTCTTCCAGCTGCAAACCATCTTCGGTAACCGTTCGACCACGAACCGAGATACCAGCTTGATGGACCGTATCAAAGTCCCCGGACACCAGTGGATGCCACCAGTAGAGATCTTCTCCGTCCCGCACCAAACGGTAAGCACAGGTTGGTGGCAACCAGGTCAGTGTCCGAACCTCTTCAGGTGTCAGCTGAATGCAATCCGGAACTGTGGCTGCGCGTTTTTCATAATCTTTGCACCGGCAGCTCTCGCCGTCGAGCAAAGTGCATCCGACATTGGTCCAGACGATTTCGCCGGTGTCCCAGTCTTCCAGCTTGTTCAGGCAACAACGAGCACAGCCATCGCAGAGTGACTCCCACTCGCGAGTACTCATTTCAGATAACTTTTTCTCACGCCAGAATGGCAGAGTGCTATCGTCTGTTGTGTGATCAGCCACGTGTCAAAAACCGCTTAATTGCTTTGAATTACAGCGCCGCGTATCACGGGAATGGCCCGGCAGCAAGAAATGGAAAGTGCCGAACTTACAAGGACACTTGTATTATACGGTCCAAACTCACTTAATAATCCTTGAGATGTGAATTCAAACAGTTGAAACCTGAAGGCCTTTAGCGGTATTTTTGACCCAATGTATCTATTCCAAATGTTGGTGTTCCAACACCTTATGCCGATAGAACCGGCAGCCGACAGGACGCAACTGCGTGACAGAAGACAATAAGGTCAATCCCCCATCTGATGACGAGCCGCCAAAACAGCGGCGCAGAACGTTCGGCCAGTATCTTCTGTCAATTGACGCTGTTGTCGACACGGCGCTTTGGAGAAGCGGAGCGGCATTGCGTAGAACCATCGAGGTTTATGACGCGTTTCTGCGCCGTTTCAAGGCAAAGGGCATCTGGCGACCACTAGCGGAAATAACGTCTGATGGCCTGACATTCGGCACGATAGGCTTTGTCATTGTGCTGGCTTTTGCGCAGCCCGCCTTTGAAGCCACCCGCTATACTGACTGGAAAACCACCGACGATTTCGCAGTAACATTCCTCGACCGGTTCGGCAAGGAAATAGGCCGTCGCGGAATAGTCTTGAATGATAGCGTCCCGTTGGACGAAATCCCCGATTCTCTGGTCAAGGCAACGTTGTCGACCGAAGATCGTCGGTTTTTCCTCCATTTCGGCATCGATTTTCTCGGAACCTTCCGGGCGATGGTGGAAAATGCCCGCGCGGGCGGTGTTGTCCAGGGCGGCTCGACACTCACCCAACAGCTGGCGAAAAACCTGTTCCTCACCAACGAACGGAGCCTTAGCCGGAAAATCAAGGAAGCCTATCTTGCGCTTTGGCTGGAGGCCAACCTCTCCAAACAGGAAATCCTGAAACTCTATCTCGACCGCGCCTATATGGGCGGCGGCGTATTTGGCGTTACCGCGGCTGCAAATTTCTATTTCAACAAGAACGTACGCGAGCTCACGCTTGCCGAAAGCGCCATGTTGGCCGGCCTCTACAAGGCTCCTACAAAATACGCCCCACACATCAACCTTCCGGCGGCCCGTGCCCGTGCGAACGAAGTTCTGACCAATATGGTCCAGGCCGAACTCCTAACAGAGGGTCAGGTGATCGGTGCCCGTCGCAATCCTGCCCTGGCGGTTGATCGGTCCCAGGAACAGCTTCCGGAATATTTCCTCGACTGGGCTCTCGACGAAGTCAAAAAAATGGCTCGCAAGAACCCTTCCCTTGCCAAGGATCGCATCTTGACGGTGCGGACCACACTCGACCCGGCACTGCAGCGACAGGCCGACATTGCCGTTGAGTCAGTGTTACGTGAAAACGGCAAGATTCGGGATGTTGGAGAAGCAGCCATGGCTGCAATGGCACCTGATGGTGGTGTGGTTGCCATGGTAGGTGGACGGTCCTATGGCGAAAGCCAGTTTAACCGCGCTGTCAACGCCCTTCGCCAGCCGGGCTCCTCGTTCAAACCGTTTGTCTACATAACAGCCTTCATGAATGGTTTTTCGCCGACTAGCATCGTGCCCGATCGCCCCATTTATATCGGCAACTGGACCCCCCGAAACTACAATCGCAGCTATCGCGGACCTGTCAGTTTGAAACTGGCCCTCACCAAATCCATCAATACGATTCCGGTTCGACTGTCCCAGTCTTTCGGCAGGGAAAAAATCATTGAAACTTCTTATGCCATGGGGATCACCCATGAGCTGGAGAACTCGATTTCGTTACCTATCGGGTCCTCAGAAGTCACAGTCATAGACATGGCTTCCTCCTATTCCACGTTTGCCAATGGAGGATTGAAGGCCAGTTCTTATGCCATTCTTGAAGTCACCAACAGCGAAGGCGAAGAACTGTATCGGCGCGAACGGGATGAACCCGATCCTGAACGTGTCCTCCCGGAGGACAAGGTTCACGAGATGAATGACATTCTGGTCAACGTTGTGGAAGCGGGAACAGCACGCAGGGCCCGTATCGATGGCGTTGTGGCCGCAGGCAAAACCGGGACTACCAATGCCTACAGGGATGCATGGTTTGTCGGCTACACGGGCAATTTCACTGCAGCTGTCTGGTTCGGCAACGACGATTTCACGTCAACGCGGCGCGTTACAGGCGGCAGTCTTCCGGCAATGGCCTGGCAGCGGTTCATGGAGTACGCCCATAACGGTATCGAGCTTGCCGCGATGCCGGGTGTAGATGCAGAAAACCTGCCGCGCCTCTCCCGCCCGGCTCCCGCTCGTGTTGCGGAAGCTGATCGACTAGTCCCGCAACCCCGTGTTTTGAAACGACGCACACAGGCATTGTTGCTGGAAATGGGCGACGATCTGCGCAAGTTGCTTCCGGAAAAAAAGAAATCTGCTCAGGCAGAAATTCAATCCGGCACTGATTTGGCTTCAGCCCAATGAACGATCCTACAGTAAATCCGACGGCAAAGTTGCATAGCGAAAGCGGTTGGCAAGGTGAAGCCGTCCCAAGGGCAATTCGTCCTCACCGGCCACATCCTGTTCGCACACTGGCCACGATCATGTTTGTCCTGATACTGGCATCACTTCTCGGCATAAGCTCGGCGCAAAGAATCATAGAGCGGGAACAACCACTCGAAGCGATAAAAATCGGTTCATGGGAAGCTTACCCGAACGCTGGCACCTCTGAAGCTGACCCCTATTCCGTCGCCATCTATACGAGGGGTGCTGTCATTCCGCTTGCTTCCGGTGAAGGTCTTTCCCTCGTCGCACGCGAAGATACCGCTGGGAATGTTCTGGACCCGAATTGCGAATACCGGATTGCCGGCCAGACACCAACAGCGCGGTTGTGGACACTGACAGCGGTTGATGGTCACGGACACCTGGTCGAGACCCTGCCCGGCCGAAGCCATCTTGTCAGTCAGGATCTACTCCGAAATTCGGACGGATCCTTCGAGATCACGGCAGCTGACCAGGCACGTTCCGGCAATTGGCTTCCGCTCACACATGTCGCGCTTCCAAGTGACGGATTGCGTTTCATCTTGCGGCTCTACGATGCTCCCGTCACAACGGGATCAGCACTTGATGGTGTTAGTATGCCAACGATTGAAAGGCTGTTTTGCTTATGACGCTTTCCCCGCGTTTCAGCCTGACAGTCGGTGCCCTTTCAATCCTCTGTCTCGCAGCTATCATTCATATTCTCGTGATTCTCAGTATCCCGACCAACGTCAAGCACAGGGCATACGATAATATCGCCGAGTATGGACCGGATCGGCAATTCAATCTGCTGCCCGATGTCAAACCAGGCCAGGAACCTCTGCCTGACCTTGATCCAGCAATGAAACACGCCACCTGCAGGTTTCAGCTTGCGGACGGTCCCGTGTTGTTCGACGCCAGCATTCCGGTTTCTTTCTGGTCCATCGGTTTGTTCAACGCAGCTGGGGAAGCCGTTTACAGCCTAAACAATCGAACTGCCGGAGCAGACCGTTTGTCCATGCTGGTGCTCACGCCCGAACAGTTGTCGATCCTGCGCGAAAACCCTCCCGAAAATCTGGAAGATTTGATCGTCATCGAGACAACACAGGTGACCGGATTTGCCCTTTTACGGGCTTATGTTTCACACCCGACCAAGGCAGAAGCTGTCAATACAGCTTTAAAAGCAGCCAGTTGCGGGACAATCGGATAACAGTCTACTTCTGAACCGGTCGACGTTCGTTGCCCCAAGCCTTGAATATTCTCGACCGCTCAACCGGCTCGTCAGCACCAAAGCGTTTTTCGGGATCGCAGCCAGCTTCCGCAAACAGGACCTGACTTTCCAATTCCCGAATGGCGGTGTTGACCTTCCAGAGCCGGTTTCGGCTCGGTGTTTCAATTTCAAGTCTTGAGAGAGCATTTTTGTAGGCGACTATGCGGAACCGGAGCGCCTGCCCTACCCATTTGATCATGACTCTGTTTTCCCAGACCCGGGCCTTGGCGCCATTGTATTCATCTTCGGTCGCCAACTGTTTGCTCCTGAGAGCTCGAAGCCGCTCATCATCAGATTTCTTGACGCGAAGAGCCACTATGCAGAAGGGCATTACAAGGTCTGCATCGCCTGATGCGTCTGATGCGATCTTGTCAAACCGCGCTTCCGATGACCGGAACTTGTCAGTTCGCAGGAACTCATAATAAAGGTCAGGGGGAACCCGACCGTCTGTTTCGGGCAAAACCTTTGTACGGGCCAGTTCAACCTTGGTTCCACCAATCCAGTCTTTGGTCCACGGCGGCCTTATCAGTGTCCACCCGCGATCACGAAGAAGGTTTTCATCGTTCGTGTAATTGAATTTGGAAACCGGGTCACCGCGCAGCCTTGCTGCACCTTCTCCGAGTGTCGTCATCCACTTGTCGTGGACGACAGAGGGTTTGGCGCGGTCAAAATCACCTGTCGGGCGAGAACAGGCGTTGAGCATCACGGTTACAAGAACAGAAACAACAACTGCGGATTTGATTCCCTTCGGTCGCCTGCTGCTCTTTGCAGGTTCATTATGAACCGCTCGTCGATTGCCCATTGGGCGTGTCTCCAGACCGCTTTGCCATGCCAGATCGTGTTTTGCGGCTGGAAAGGCTTGGACCGTCAGTCGTTGTCGGAACCAGCTGGCCCAGCTGCATTGCCGATGGTCGCGATTCGTGCGGCAAGATCAAGGTCATGACGCTCATAGCGAACACCTGGGAAGAGGATAACCTCACCAAATGTCCCTTCACAGGTCGAATGACCTGAATTTGTGCGATGGTCGACACGCGCAGCGGGCCGTTGAGCGGACGTAAAATCCAACAAAGTGCCCATCGTCTCCTCCTTCGGTTCCTGTTCTGGCGGGTCGTATTACCCAACAAACACGGTCAAACGGGCGACGCATTACTAACTGCATATTCAATAAGAAGCCGTCAGGGTTAACAGCATGCTAACGCTTTTAGTCCAATTTGAAGGGAAGAACTGCTGAAGTTCGCGCGGTCTTTTGTTTTTAGTAGACGGGTTTCATGCATCAATCCCAGAATCCCAAACCAATTTCGGAAACTCCCGGAACGACTGGCATCCAACGGTCTGAGCGGCCAAAAGATGTTGGCGTGCTGCTGGCTGCGACAGAACTTTTTGCTGGACGCGAACAGCATAGCATTGAAAACAAAAAGATTTTTGTGGAACTGGCCCGAAACCTTTTGCCGTCGACTTCACTGGGAGATCGCAGAAGAATATCCAATTTGTTGTCCGTACATCCGGACATACCAGCCTCTCTTCAGGCTCAGCTCGCCACCGACACAGATGAACTCACTGCCTACGCGGCGTTACGTTACAGTTCAGGGCTTTCTGTGGATCTCTTGTTAAAGACAGCCAAGCTTGGATCAGACACGCTCCGTAAAGCGGTCGCGAACCGTTCAGAACTAGACGATTCGATCATTTCAATGCTCTGTAAGCACGGTGGGGCAAGCGTCGTTCAGATAATTCTCGACAGGGACGACCTTGTTTTAAACGACAAACAGCAGGCCACACTCAGCAGGCGGAATGATATTCTATCAACGATCGGCCTGCAGCTGGATGGACAAAGCGCTCTCAATCCAGACGGTTTGATGGGGCAGTATTTACATCTACCAGCCCCCCTCAAATCGAAGGCTATAGCAACTGCAGAAATGACCCACCTGATCAAACAGGCTCAGGTCCCTGGTTCAAAAAGGCAAGCACGCCTGAATACCGACCGTTTGCAGTTGCAGGATGCTTTGACAAAAGCTGCCCTTCAAAAAGACATTTTGGGTTTCGCCGATTTGCTCAGTTTGGGACTGGGATTGTCGAAAAACCTATGTGATCTTCTTCTTCACGCAGATCAAGCCGATGGGCTCACGATTGCGCTCAAATCTCTTGGCATGAATGCCGAAAACACTGCAAAGATAATGATCCGCTTCTTTGGTGAGACGATGCAGCTTTCAGCCATTCGGAGCTTTCTTCGCCTTCACAGAAACTTAAGTGCCGGGGCTGCCGACGTTCTAGTAGGCCAGTGGATACTGAATCTGGGCGCGTCTGAAGGCCTCAAAACCGACCAGCAAGCCAAACTGGCATCCCAGTTTCAGGACAGCATTCGGCAGCCATCATCGCCGACGCAAGCAAATACTTCCTCGGACCAACGCCGGATCAAGGGCCAAATGAACGGCACCTAAAACTGGAGGTCAACGGGAATTAGGCTTGTGTCACGAGAGCCGAAACAACCGGTCCGCTTCCGTCGGCTCCGAATCTTCGACTGCAAGTGGAATGTCCACTTTGCCACCGCTGGATTCAATCTCCACAATCCAAAAATCAGGATCCATGCGCTTTTCGGAGTTGAGCTTTTGATCAATGCAGGCTCTATCCGTGCCATCCAGAAGTTTTTCAAACAAACGCCCATGGGGTTGATCGCTGAACATTGCCTGAGGTGCAGGTCCGTAGAGATCGAATGTACCATCAAGGCGATCAACGATTATCAAAATCACACCGGCTTCGGCCGCGCCTTTTTGCGAAACCGCAGCAAATCCACCCTCGCCGAAAATCTTTCTGACCAAAGCAGACACAAAAAAATCCGACGTGACACGCATATAAACTCTCGAATGAACGTGAGAAAAGAGGGAGTAAACATCTAAATGACGATTAGGTCAGAACCGGGGCCAGCGCAATTTAGTCTGATAGTTTCTGGCCACTGACCATCTCAAGGCGCTCGATGGTTTTAGGGTTTGGGTCCCCCGTCATTGGAAGCCCACGATCCAGCTCAAACCGCTTGAGAGCAGCAGAGGTGTTTGATCCCATAAGGCCATCAACAACAAGCGGACCATAGCCGAGCTCTGACAAGGTCTTCTGGATTTTCAAAAGTTTTGGATCTGCATCGACGCCAGGTGCATTTTCCGAATTGGGCCCTGGTATCGGGGTGCCTGAAAAACCTGGTTTGGCACGCGGGATGACCACAGTCCCCTCAATCGGCGGATTGCCCTGCATCAGAACAAGCGCCAGCAGCGCTTCATTTGCTTCACCGGTTTCAACTTGCCCGCTCTTGCGTTCAAACGCCCGAATGGCTCGCTCCGTAGCAGGACCATTCAGGCCATCCAACGGCCCTTCATAAAGTCCGAATCTTCGGAGCGAATTCTGTAAATCCAGAACCAACGTCGAGATTTCCTGAACTTTCAATTCACCACGGCGCCCATCTGGTTCCGGGATTAGATCCGTATCCCCCCGGTCACGCGTGGAGAAGAACGGCGCCGGGTGGCGTCCTGATTGAAGACCAATCGCATTGGCCACAATCAGGCAAGCGGTCAATCCCATGACAACAGAACCACCCGCTGCAACCGGGTTGTCCCGAGCGACATGTCCGGCTTTCCCCATCAGTGTACCGGGTGGTTGAGGTTCTTGTCTCTTTTTTCGAGCTTTTGCCATAAGCGACCTAAGCGATTTTTGCGAGTTCAGCACTCGCACGTTCCGGCACGCAATCGCTATCTGCATCGACTACAACCGGACAAGGAATTCTCATAGTGACGCTCTCTCCAGCACCCAAAATTGCCTGCGTATCAAGCGTCGCATCGACACGTTTTAAAAGTTCCTGAATGTACCCGAGTACAGGTTCCGCCGTTTCGAGGTTCCACGCCTTTTCTCGATTGCGCACGGATATTGAAATAGAAAGACCAGATTGATCCGTCTCGCCAGCAACGCAAATACTGGCATCATGGCCTGCTGTTTCAAGCATGTCGGATACAAGGAAGCACACAGCCTTGCGAATGGTTGTCTGATCGCAGACAGCTAAAACCGTCGGGTGCGGAACCTTGAACTGAAGATCTATACCCTGAAGTTCAGCAGAGGGTGCAAGCATTCTTTCACACGAACTCAAACACACCCCAAGATCAAAGCGTTCGGACTGGTTTTCATGCGCGTGTTCACGTGTGGGGGCCAGGTCAATGAGGCTTGACAGTGCCGTTAGCCCCTCATCGGCCTTTACGAGAATTTCTTCCGCATTTTTCCGAACACAGTTGGAGTGCTGGTCATTCGCAGTCGCGATCAATTTCTCTCCTAACGAAGCAATGTCAACCAAAGGCGCGCGCAGTTCTGTACTTGCCCGCTCAAAGAGTTTGCCGGAATCAAATCGCATCATTTCCGGCCTATCCAGCTCCGACAATGCGCTGACACGGTGTTTGTCTTCTCCCAGGTTCCTGAAACTCAGAAAGACAGATCCGTTTCGGGATATAGATGCTGTATCGGTGTCACTAACTGGATGGAACCTGACTTCCATCCATTGGAAATTAACTGCTCCTACCTGACCGGGTTCAGTTTCTCCCGTACGAACTCTGATTTCACATGCAGAGTGCCCGCTGTCATGAGAAGCGCTGGACAGCTGCGAAAGATAAAGTGGTCGGTCGACAACATGGATTCTTTGGAATATCCAGTCGGAATCCTGATTTAGCGCAGTTGAGCCAAATACGTCGCGAACCGGCCCACCTAATATCCGAATCTTGTTGTCTGAAGTGATTTCACACATCACATCAGACGAACACTGGTTCAACAAATCTCGTTGTGTGTTGGCCTTGCCTATCAGCATGACAGCCAATTTCCTGTCCGCAGAAACTCTGAGCGCCAAAACCCCAATATTAAGCATCGCCCCTATTACAGAGACAATCTGCACGCTTACAGGCAATGTTTGAACGACTTCGGGGCCCGGCAGCAACAGCAAGAACGCATACAAAACCGCACATAGACCGGCGACAGCAATTGATACGCGCCGGTTTACGGCAAGGGCAGCCTCTATCGGAGGAATGAGAAGCCATGGCAGCGCAAAAGACTGCGCGCCGCCTGTCAAAAAGCAGACAGCAGAAATAAACACGGCGAATAGCGCCGCTGATACGCCAACCGCTCGATCAAGCTTACCTGAAAGCGACAGATAGTGAGCCAACGGCCATTGGCAAAACATCCATGCCAACACCAGAATTGTGACCACATGGGGCGCACCTGCAAGCGCGAGATGAAGAGGCAGAACAACAAAGGCCGCCACCCCACTTACAAAACAACTAAATACGAAGGAACGGTGCAACGGAGACAAAAAAGGATCAACTGCAGCGACCGGATGAATCATCCCGGTTACCCAACTGTCGATATGACAATAAATTTCTTTGAATATTTTCAAAGGGCTACGCACTCTACACTACCAATACACACTTGCGAGTCGCCCCGCTCGTAACTCTGTTGAGAGGTATTTTCGGCCTGACCACTTAAGGAACGATAAAGGATAGTCAGAGAAGGGCAAAAAAGTTGAAAATCAAGCCGTTTCAATCAGTTGACCCGTAATCGATAAAATTTGAATCAATTTTTCAAAAAACTCGACTTAAATGAATGCTTTATTTGATGAAAATTGACATTTCCAGTTCAACCGGGCGTTCTGAAGTCGTTGCTACAGTCCCACCATAACAAACGTGTCGAAGCGCAATTTGGCACAGCAAACTGACGAGAACTATGGGTAGCAACAATGTTCTTTTTACTCAGAACTGCGTTCTGGTTGACGCTGGTTTTGGTTCTCATTCCCTTAGGGTCTGAGAAGGAAACCGATCATGTCGATGCCATTAATCCGGTGTCTGCATATCTCGCAGCGCAAGCGACCGTTTCAGACATCGGAGGGTTTTGCAGCCGCAATCCGCTGGCCTGTGAAACGGGCGGGAATGCTCTGACAGCAATCGGCAGCCGGGCGCGCGACGGAGCGCAGCTGGTCTACGAATTCCTGGACACCAAGATCGAAAACAAACAAACCAGCGACACACTGGTCACCGGTTCCACTGCAGTAGAGCCGACATCTGATTACCAGCCCAGTTTTGAAATTGTTCCGACCGAACAACTGCAGCTGAAAAGCGTTTCACCGGAAATTACAAATTTTGGGCCAACTCCGCGGCCCAAACCACGCTCAGGACGCACGTCCTGAGTATAAAGGCCGTTTTCTGATCCTGTGACCTCCGGATCAAAAAACGGTTGATTGCGCCCCGCTTGAGCGATGCTCAGAACAAGCATCGAGCAGACGGCTTCACTTCAGCGGTACCTTTCCGCTGCGCCGCAGATGGATAGCTGCCCATTCCATCTGCGGCGGATCTTTCTTTTGAACGAAACAGAGTTTTCTCATTACAACATTTGCAACTCCGGTGCCGGAAGCTATATGAAGACGAAACAATTCTTCAAAGACCGGTGCAATGACAACAAGCCTGAACGACATCCTTGAGACATTCGAATTTCTGGATGAATGGGAAGACCGGTACAAGTACCTCATCGATCTCGGCAGAGAATTGCCGGAGTTTGCCGATTCCGAACGCACCGAAGTGAACAAGGTTCGCGGGTGTGTTTCACAAGTCTGGTTGATCACCACAATCGACAAGGATGGCAGCGGCGAGCCTGTTCTGACCTTCAAGGGAGACAGCGACGCCCTGATTGTTCAGGGACTGGTGGCTATTGTAATAGCCATATTCAGCGGTAAGCGCGCAGACGAAATCATCAAGACCGATGTCGAGAAAATCTTCAATGACCTCGGCCTTCAAGACCATCTGACACCACAGCGCTCAAACGGCCTGCGATCAATGGTCGGCAGAATTCGTTCCGACGCCGAACAGGCACTCGCCACAGCTTAACATACGGCAAACTGCTCTAGACTGACGACTGCTTCCATGTTCAGACCTGACCGTTTTTGTCTGGCCCCTCAGTCTTTTCCCCATACAGGGATGCAAGTGATGACAGGGCGATCTGAAGAACCACTTTGCCAGATCTTGTAGGCCAGTCTCGTTCACACTCGATTGTCTCCAGCCCTTTCAAATGGCAGCACACATCAATTGCAACTCCGGCTAATTCGGGTCCCAAACGTGACAAGACGCCTTCAACTCGCCGACGGGCAGACACGACAACATCGGTAAAGTCACGACTGGTTGGAGCCCCTCTCCGGGCTCCAATCCGCTCCGAGCGCCAACTTGAGCCATAACTCAGTATCAAGGACGCAAACGTATAATCCGCACGCAACCGTTCCCCTGCCCTGACTTGTTCCGGATGCAGCAGTGACCTGCCCTTTTTGTCCTTTCTGGATGCCAACCAGGTCAACGGACTTTCTCGGACGTTGACCTGCACATTGTTGGAGACCGGTTTGCCATCATTTGTATCGGGTAAATCGACTTGGCCATGTACAAACTCGCGTTGTTGGCTGCCAAAATCCTCGCCATGTGACAGCGTACGCCGCAACGCCAATCGGGCCTGGTCGGCTGATACGAAACCCGCCCTGACCTGTCTTTTCTATAACGCCTGCGGCGGCAGCCTTCCTGACAAAATCGTCAGAACACACTTGTTGTATGGCTGTGTCGCCACGATAGATGCACCAATCAGACATCGAATTGGCTCGTGCTTTCACCAGTTTGGCTTCTTGCGCAGACAGGGATTTCAAAAATCCCATGTGTCTTTTTCGGGTTCCGCGGTCAGAACCATTTATCCAGCTCATGACATTCTCCCCAGAATAGACGCAAACAGGGGATCTTGTCGCAAGGTGATAAGATCCTCTATTTCGCTGACAAATTCATCAAAATCAGGATTTTCCCGACGGCTCTCGACAATTTTGCAGGCATAAGACGCTGTAGTCCGGTCTCTAAAATATCGTCTTGCAACCGCAGACAACGGGAAGCCAAACTCCACATGTGCCAGGTACATGATCAATTGCCGGGCTTCAGCTACATTTCGACGCCCACGTGTATGAATAAAAAAGTCTCTCGGTTTTATGCAAAAAGCGCGAGAGACATACCCCTCCGCCAAATGAAGATGCGCTGCTATTCGGTTGTCTGTGAGTAAATGGTGGACACATATATATGATGCATCGTGCCCCCCCAGCCACTGTGCCCCCCGCTGACCAACCATCTTGTCCTCCCTGATTGTGAAATCATCGCGTTTGATAGAACGATAGGCTAATTTTCCTATATTCTATCAGTACAACTCAGAGAGGTGGACAAGCTATTACACAACCTTAACATTAACCATCTCCCTGAATACCCGTCAGGAGCAATGAATTTTACTGTTCCAGGAGATGCTCTTTGTGTAACCCACATTGCGCGTTGGGTTCTAAATACAAAAAACTGCCCCGTGGAGCAGCTTTTTTTACAATTCTTACAACGTTGCCAGCGGTTATTTTGACCGCTTGCGCTGCTGACCCAGACCCATTTTCTTGGCCAGTTCAGAACGCGCAGCTGCATAGTTCGGAGCAACCATTGGGTAGTCTGCACCCAGGTCCCATTTATCACGGTACTCTTCCGGGGTCATATTGTAGTGAGTACGGAGATGCCGCTTCAGTGATTTGAACTTCTTACCGTCTTCCAGACAGACGATGTAATCCGGCATGACAGATTTTTTGATCGGAACGGCAGGCTTCAACGGCTCCGGCTCAGGTTCGTTTGAAGCAGTCGCCGTTTTCTGCAACGCCCCATACACTTCATTGATCAGGACCGGCAAATCAGTTGACGCAACGGTATTGTTGCTCACGTAAGCCGAAACAATGTCGGCTGTAAGGTCAATAAGATTTGTATCCACCGGAGTGTCAGTCATATTTTACCCGTTCTCTACTAAGATTTGAAACAGAGACAATGTTTACCTACAAAACACGCGCGCTATAAGTGATAACAAGAATACTGTTACTTTCGGACACCAAATTCAGGTCTGTCTGTACTTCGCAGGCAATCGTTAAAGCCTTATATATCTGGTTTTGCAGTCAGACAACCCCACAATCAAATAAATAATCAATCAAAACAATAAAATTCAAATTGTTCACAATATCGAATATTGTAGAATAATCATTATTATCAAGAAAACGACAGTAATTAGGCATGACATATTGTCATACCTATCATGGACGCCTCTCGACAGACATCAGGATTTTGGCCGAAAGACCTCTTCCAGAGCGTCCTTTTTTGTATCAGCGCATGGTCGGTACCCGGCGGCATAAGCTGCCTTCGCCAAAAGATGAGCAGCAATTGGGGCGGTAAGAAGGAAAAACACGACCCCCGCGATGGCTCGTGTCGCAACGGCCAGATCCAGTGCGTAAACCGCAAGCGCCAGTAACATCACTCCAGACCCCAACGTTCCGGCCTTGGAAGCCGCGTGCATGCGCATGTAAACATCCTTGAGGCGAAGTAATCCCAGGGAAGCCACGAACGCGAACAACGCACCGGCTACAAGCATTACTCCGGTGATAATCTCGACGACGGCGATCATTGGCCAGCCTCCCGGCGTGCGATACTTTCCTCTACCTCTTCCATGATTGTCTCATCACCAGCTAACCCTCGGTTCAAGACGAAACGAGCAAAGGCGACAGTTGCAAGGAAGCCTACCAAGCCCAGTGTAATGGCAATGTCTATATAGAGATAATATCCCGTGTTCACACCGATGGCAGCGATAAAACCGATCCCCACCGTCACGAGCATATCGAGCGCCACCACTCTGTCCGGCAAGCTGGGGCCCTTGAATATTCGGTAGACAATCATGAAGAAGGAAACCGATAGAATTCCCAAAGAAAAGGTCACGGCCCAATCGAGAAAATCCGAGGCGAACATTTCAAACGGACTCATCTGAACACCTCCAGGATTTTTCGTTCAAAGACATTTTTGATGTCATCGATGGTCGCCTGCGGATCCGGCACATCAATACAGTGAACATAAAGCGTCTTGCGGTCTTCCGACACGTCCACTGAAAGCGTTCCCGGTGTCAGGGTGATAAGATTGGCCAGCATTGTGATTTCGAAATCGCGGTCAACAGTCAGTGGATATGCAATGATGCCAGGTTCCAAATCGATTTTGGGACGGGTCACGATCCGCGCCACGCGCCAAGCCGACAAGATAAGCTCCCTGACAAACACCAGGGCAAGGCCGATTGCTTTCCCAAAACGACTGAAATAGGCCACCGTGCCTGCTTGCTCGCGGATCAGGTAGAGTCCTCCAAACCCCAGAACGAAGCCGAAAAGCAGATTGATCTCGGAAAAACTGCCGGTTATTGCGGCCCATGTTATGGCCAGAAGAATGTTGATCAGAAAAAGGCTGGTCATCACTGATCCCCAAACACAGAACGTAGATAGCCAAGTGGTTCAACCACACCGCTTGCGCCACGTGTTGATAGCTGAAGCATCCATTCCGGCTGTAATCCAAAATAGACGATCAGTGCGGTCAGGACACCAAGAGGCAGCCAAACTGCAGCCCCGTTTAGCGAAGCGGACTTAGGACCTGCAACCGCAACGGCCTGTCCATCGGGTGTACCCTCCGGACCGCCACGCCAGAACGCATAGATCCAGACCCTTCCCATTGCCAGCGTAGTCAAAAATCCGCTGAACAGGATAGCGGCTGCAAGCCAGGAACGTCCATCTGAGAAAGCAGCGTCGACAAGCATAATTTTTGGCCAGAAACCGGAGAATGGCGGCAATCCGGAAACTGCAAAACCCAGGATTAAAAAGACTGCTGCGAACACCGCACTGCGCTGGTAGAGCCCACCAAGTTCACGCAAATTGTAAGATCCACCCAACAGCTTCATGATGCCGCAGGCCATATAAAGCGCGGTCATGACAATCATGGAATGCACGGCGTAGAAAATTGCGCCTGATAGAGCCAGGGTCGACCCAACGGCCACACCTGCCAGCATGGACCCAATTCCAGCAATCACCAGGTACCCCAAGATCCGCCGAACCTCGCTTTGCGCCAGCGCACCGAGGGCCCCGGTCAAGAGAGTTGCGATCGCAACCAGAGCAATGACGTCCGCCATATATCCTCGCGATGAAGGAAGCAGCATCACAAAAACACGTATCAACGCATAAACACCAACCTTGGTCAGCAAGCCTGCAAACACCGCAGACACGACTACATTCGGCGTATGATAGGAGGCAGGAAGCCAGAAATTGACAGGAAACGCTGCCGCTTTCATTGCAAAGGCCAGGAAATAGAGCGCGGCCACTGTCGCCAATGTACCCGATGCCGGGTTTTCCAGTGCAGCCACTTTTACAGCAATATCTGCCATATTAAGTGTGCCCAAGATGCCATAAAGAAGGCCGGTCGCAATCAAAAACAGGTTTGTCCCGATTAGATTTAGCACCCCGTATTTAACCGCACCATCAAGCTGGATGCGGTCATTTCCCAGAATCAACAGCCCATAGGATGCAATCAAAAGCACTTCGAACCAGACATACAGATTGAATATGTCACCGGTCAGAAATGCTCCACAGACACCTGTCATCAACAGCAGCAAGAATGGATAGAAACCATATCTGCGACCCGAACTGTCAACGGAAACCGTCGCATAAAAGCCCGCACATAATGCAATGATCGAACCTATCAGGGAAAGCGTGGCGCTTAGCGCATCAACCGTGAACGCAATCCCGAAAGGCGGTAACCAGCTGCCCATCACCATGGTGATGACACCATGATCCAGTACCCTGATCAGAAGTCCGAAGTTGGCCAGCACCAACAACGCCAGAAATCCAATACCCAATTTAGGCTGCAGATCAGTGTTCTTGCGAAGCATCAAGCATAGTGCGCCGCCAAGGATCGTGATCAACGAAGGCGCAACAATAAGCCAGTCAGCCACCGCGACCGGAGCAGTTGCCATAGCCACAGAATAATCAACGGAAACAGAAGAACCGGCCATAAAGTCTAATACCCTTGCGGCGGAGTTTGGTCGTGTTCAGGTTCGGCAATGCGCATCTGGTTCACATCGTCCGCACCAAGCTCCTGATACGCACGAAACGCCAGAACCAGCAGGAACGCAAAGAACGAGAACGAAATCACGATAGCGGTCAGGACGAGCGCCTGAGGCAACGGATTGGCGATTTTCACTAAAGGCGTATAGAGATCACTCGGGATAAGTGGAGGCACTTCCCGCATCAGCCGCCCATTTGTGAAAATCAGCAAATTCACTGCGTTGCCCAGGATCGCAATACCGAGCAGCATTCGGACCAATTGCTTGGACAACATCAGATAAACGGCAACCGAGAAGAACAATCCGATCAGGATAACAACACCAGTTTCCATCAGTCTGCCTCCCTTTCTTCAAGTGCCAGAGCAATGGAACTGATCGAACCAACCACCACCAGATAAACTCCGATATCAAAGACAAGCGGTGTTGACAGAGCAACTTCCACTTCGCCCAGATAAAAGGTCAGCCATTGGCTGGTCATAAAAGCCTGTCCCAGGAAAAACGACGGGATACCCGCTAATGCACCAATGAACAGGCCGAATGCTGAAATCGACATCGGGTGGAACACAATGGCTCGACGTACAGATGCGACACCGCAGGCAATACCAAAAATTGCCAAGGCAGATGCCGCTATCAGACCGCCAATGAAACCACCGCCAGGTTCATTGTGACCACGCAAAAGAACGAACACCGAAAACAGGACCATCAGCGCCGAGAGATAAGGTGCTATTGTGCGGAAAATGATCGTACGCATCAGCTAGCCTCCGCACTATGAGTTTTCGGCGTACTGTCTTCCAGTTTATCCGGCCTGGTTTTCACCCGGATAAGTGCCAGAACACAAAGACCGGCAAGCGCAACAACAGCAATTTCTCCGAGCGTATCAAAACCTCGGAAGTCAACGAGGATGACGTTGACGATGTTTCGCCCGTGAGCAATTGCGCGGCTGTATTCGGTGAAGAAATCGGAAAGACGTGAATCAAAGGGCTGCTGCGTAATGGCAAGTAAGGTCAGGGACAGACCCAATCCGACGGCAATAGCAATGAGCCCGGTGAATATGGCAGACCCGGTTGATCGGTGGTCTTGAGGCAGGAGGTTCAAACGGGTCATGACCAGAGCGAGAATGACCACCGACAGCGTCTCAACCATGAACTGGGTGAAGGACAGATCGGGCGCTCCGAACATCATGAAGATGAGCGCAACTGCAAAACCCTGAATGCCAAGTGAGACAATCGCCGTGAGGCGTGTTTTCGAAACAAGAACCGCAATCAGACCCAATACTGCAATTGCGAGTATGCCCCACTCATAGAACCGGTAGTCCGGCAACTTGGGCATGGCAGGCCAACTGCTCGTCAAATATCCTGGAACCAATACGATTAGGCCCACAAAGACGAAGGTCACCACCATGTAAACATGCATGGAACCACCCTGAATGAAACGGGTCACTCGACTTGAAATATGCACTATTCCGGCGACAAACTGATCGAATCCCTTGTCCGGCCCCCAGCCAATTGCCGTCAACACGCCAGCCATTATGCCCCGAAGCCTGTCTAGTTGCGTGAACAGAAAGATACCCGAGCCGATGGTGATCAGGGAAAGGATCAGCGGCATATTGATTTTCGTAGGCCACAAGTGAACGTCAACCTGCGTAAATTGTCCCACAATAGATGACAACGTCGGGCCAACGAACAACACGCCTGTCGTATGCGCAATAAGTGCCAGCCCAAGTCCAGTCAGAGACAACACGATAGGTCCTGCAAACAACAACACAGGTCCTTCATGGGCATGTTTTGGTGTTTCAACCTTCGGCCCGAAGAACGGCTTAATCGCCACAGCCGCCGCGATCACAAGCATGAGCGCGTTACCGACTACGGCTACGACCGTTATCAGGATCCCGTAGTCCGGCCACCCCCAGGTTCCATAGTAGAGGACTTCCTTGGCGATGAAGCCAATGAACGGTGGCAGTCCAGCCATCGACAGACCTGCCAGACATGCCGCCACAAATGTGACTGGCATGGCTGATCGCAATCCACCAAGTTTGGTTACATCGCGGGTACCGGCCTCATGATCAATGGTTCCCGCAACCATGAAGAGCGCGCCCTTGAACAGACTATGTGCCAACAGATAGAGCACAGCGCCTTCAAGTGCCTTTTCATGGCTGGTCCCGGTCAACATCACCAACAAACCGAGCGATGCCACAGTTGTGTAGGCAAGCATTAATTTCAAGTCGGTCTGACGGATTGCAAGCAGAGTTCCGACGAGCAACGTAACTCCGCCGAAAAGCGGCAGGATTGTTGTCCAGAGCACGGTATCGCCGAGCATTGGATGCATACGCATCAATAGATACACCCCGGCTTTCACCATGGTCGCTGAATGCAGGAAAGCAGACACCGGCGTCGGTGCTTCCATGGCATTTGGCAACCAGAAATGAAACGGGAATTGGGCTGACTTTGTAAAGGCACCACCAAGCACCAGCAGGAAAATCGGCAGATACAGCCCGCTGTCCTTGATAAGGTTCGGCGAAGCAAGCAGCGTCGACATTTCTATTTCGCCGGTTGCAGAAATAATGAGGATAAAGGCAGCGAGAAGCAGCAGCCCGCCGCCGCCTGTAACCACCAAGGCCTGAAGAGCCGCCCGGCGTGATGCAGCGCGCAGATGATCAAAACCGATCAGAAGGAACGACGTAACCGACGTCAACTCCCAAAAAATAAACAACGAAATGAGGTTGTTGCCCAGCACCAGACCGAGCATTGCCCCCATAAACAGGAACAGAAACGAGAAAAAACGGCCCTGCTGCGGATGCCCCTTAAGATACCCGCCTGCATAAAGAATGATGAACGTACCGATACCGGAAATAAGCAAGGCGAAGAGCGTCGACAGTCCATCAATGTAGACTGAAAAATTCACGCCATAGCTCGGCGCCCATGCCTTGGCAGCGACGAATGTCTGTCCCTGGGATACGGCCTCGATAAAACCAGCAAAATGCAAAAATATAAGAGCCGGAACAATCGCGAGCACCCACGCTGCGTTGTGTTTGAGCCAGCGTGTCAGTATCGGCGCAACAACCGCAGCTGCAAATGGCGCCAGAACAGCCAGAAGAGAAGTGTCGTCGATCACTACAGGTGTCATATGATCTTTCGTCACGTATTCGGTAGAAAAGGAGATGCTGATGTGTACGAATCAACACCAATTTCAGGATAATACCTAGGCCGGGACATAAAGACATGTCCCAAACCTCCGATTATTTGTCTTAGATCTGTAATAGGATCCATATAAGTGTAATTTCTGTAAAAAAAATCATAGATATAAAAGATCCAAGCTTAAAAAGTGCTGCTTCAAACATTGTAATTTTTCATGAGATCCATTTGGCCAAGGGCAATGCAACTTCATACCACTTGATTTAACCGTCTGAATAACGTTCACTTTTATCTTCGAACAGCTTTGATAATGGATTTGCAGACAGGATAATCATGGCGGTGGACAATTTGAAGGATGCACAATCTGGAGCTCTTTCATCGCATACCTCCGGTGTTGATTTTGAGGCGTTGGTCCGCCTCAGCAATGAAGCGATCGTCCAGGTAGATTTGGATGGCCGGCCAATGTTCATCTCGTCTGCCGCAGAACGTTTTTTCGGCTGGTCAACTGACAAGCTGTCCCAGTCTTTGAGCGATCTGATCTATGTAGGAACACCAAATTCCGATGTGGCAACCCTGCAAGCAATCCTCTCAGGTCGCGCAGAAATTGATACCCAGCTACCGCACACCGAAGTACAGATAAGATCTGCCTTCGGGCCGGTGGTATGGGCGGAAGCAACCGCGCACCGACTGCTTGATGACTCAGGCGCACCGCGCGCATATGCACTCTATTTCCGTGACATTGCCAAGCGAAAGGAACTGGAAGGCCTGCTTGAATCGGCAAATCAAACGGATCCCTTGACCGGACTGGTCAACCGGCGTGCATTCGAAGACAGCCTGAAACGGGAATGGTCGATCGCTCTTCGGGAACAAACACATACGACCCTTATCAAGGTTTCTCTAGACCGGTTTGATGCACTGACAGAGGAATATGGCCCCAGCGCAGCCGATGACTGCCTGACAAAGGTCGCAAGAACGCTAAAAGAAACCGCCAGACGACCCGCAGATGTCACCGCCAGAACTGCCGGGTCGGAGTTTGCCATACTCTTGCCGAGGACACATGAGATGGGAGCGGAAACAATTAGCGCTTATATTCAGGTCGCAATTCAGGACCTTGGAATACCGAACAAGAACAACAAGGCCGGGGGCGGTATCATGACAGCTTCTGTTGGTACCGCTTGCGCTGTTGCCGAAAACAACGGCATTACTGAAAGTTCGGAATTTATAGTATCTGCGGCAGAGAATTGTGTTTTTGAAGCCCGCCGGGAAGGCGGGAACCGAGTTAAGTCTGTAGTGAATTTTTTAGGACGCTAGAAATCCCGATCACGACCTTGTCTGTGCAATTTAGTTGCTTAACTATGCAATCATGAAATTGTTTCCAGGGTATTCAATATGACCGAAGACGTGCCAGACAAAGTCCAAAAAACCACTGCAGACTGGATGAAACAGCTGACGCCAGAACAATTCTATGTCACCCGCCAATCCGGAACCGAACGTCCCTTCACCGGCCCTTATTGGGACAGCAATGACGTTGGTCGTTACGACTGTGTCTGCTGCTCGGCACCGCTCTTTTTGTCTGACACAAAGTTTGATGCCGGATGTGGATGGCCGAGTTTCTTCCAGGCTGCACACCCTGATGCAATCACCGAACTTGTAGACAACGCCCACGGAATGACCCGCACTGAAATTAGGTGTACCCGCTGCGACGCGCATCTTGGTCACGTTTTTCCAGACGGTCCGCAGCCGACAGGTCTCCGGTACTGCATGAATGGTAATGCAATGCAATTTGAAGCTGGTGGCAAATTACCCGATGAATCGCCCGAGTAAAAAGAGCTGACTTCAAGACTAGGCGTCAGAAGAACCGCACCTACACTTAAAAATCCGGGCCCTGCGTTTAGAAAACGCTAATATATCCCTGATAACAATCACAATGCTTATGTAGAGCAACAGGGGTTTTAACTTGTCCGTATTGCGTAACATTGGTGTAATTTTGTTTGGCGCCAGCCTGATCATAACCATGTCAGGCTTCAGTCACGCCAAGGAAAAGGTGATTGCCTACACTGGGTACTTGCCACCACTGTCAATCAACTCCCACCAAAAGGGTATCGCGGTTGAGCTAATGGAGCTTGTCGCAGAAGAAGCGGATATTGATCTGGACATTCGCTTTACACCCTGGAAACGCGCGCAAGTGCTCACTCAAAACACACCCGGATCGCTGATTTTCTCGATGGCGGCAACCAAAGAGCGCTTCAAGACTTACGATTACATCGCTCCGCTGATTTACACGGAAAGCGCCTTTGTCACGCTCGACCAGCCAATCAATACTTTTGAGAATGCTGTCGCGACCGGAAAAGTCATCGGAGTTCATCGGGGCAGTCAGCGCTCGAAAATTCTTCAGCGAAACGGCCTGGTAAACCTGGCGGAAGTCTCCTCGCCTGAACAGATCACTGCCATGTTGCATGTCGGCCGCATTGATGCCTGGTACACGATGTCGGTCAGGGCCAGTTACATGATGAAAAAACTTGGCCACAACCCCGAACGCCTGATCATTGGCTCACCATTGTCTCATGGCATGCAATGGCTTGCTGCCAACAAGGACATTGACCCGGAATTGAAAGCCCGGCTTTCATCGGCCATTTCCAAAGTCTGGCGAGATCCACGCTACTGGCAGATTGTCGACGGCTACGCTAAATAATCGTGGACCAGCTCTGTCATCAAGACCTCCCACCAACTGTCAGAATTTTGAAGCTATCATAGTCTGGGACATCACGAGGTTGCTGCCAAACGCAACATCATAGCGATAGATCTTGGGTCCGCTTGCCGGACAGATACGTCTGGATCTGGACGAACTGCTCCCAAGAAAACAATTACGCTCCCCGCAAGACCATCGCCTTGTCCACATTTGCCTCAGCGAACGCTAGCACAGCGGATATCCAGAAATCATGTTTCCCGAGATTCCTTGTTGCCTGAGAACGAGCTGCGGCCTACGTATTTGCCAAGGTTCAGCAATTTCCAAATAGGGATTGCTATACGCCTGCTTAGGAGATCGCCATGAAATTACTCGGATCCATCTTCCTCGTGATTGCTCTTTCTGCAAGCGGTCAAGTCGTCGGGCAAACGGAAGAGCGACTTCCCGACGGCGAATTCGCGACAATCAGTGTCAACGGCATGCAGATATCGGCATGGTACGGATCTCCCACCACCCGGTATCGTCATGGCATTTTAGGAGATGCCATCGAAGCAGGATCTTTGCATCTCCGGATTGGTGACAGAGACGTCCAGTCATTCCACCTGCCGAAGACAGAAGTATTTGAAGACCGGACACCGCGATTGGTCGACCTTAACGGCGACGGATCGATCGAAATCATCACCATCCGATCCTATTTGGATGCCGGCGGAAGTGTCGCGATCTTCGGTCTTCAGAACGGTAAGCTTGCTGAACTGGCAAGCTCCAAATCAGTTGGCCGGGCAAACAGGTGGTTGAATATTGCAGGCATTGCCGATTATGCCGGAACCGGTTCATCGCAAATAGCTTATGTCGAGACGCCGCATATCGGCGGAACACTCTATTTTCTCGAGTGGCGTGGCAGTGAACTTGTCCCCATCGCGTCCATGCCAAGATTTTCAAATCACAAGATCGGGTCACGTGAACAAGCCCTGACAAGCAGCCTCGATTTCACGGGCAACGGGAAACCGGATCTCGTTGTCCCGTCGGACAATCTAAGAGCACTTCGGATTGTGGGTTTTGAAGACGGTGCACTCAAGGAATTCAAGCGCATAAAATTGCCTGCCTCAGTGTTGAAAAGCCAGAGCGGTTCGGCAGAGAACCAACAGTGCGCCACATTTAAAATGACGAATGGTCAAACTTTAGAGATATGCCCTGTCGGCGATAGGTAACCTTCTGAGAGTGGTTCAACGAATGACTTGACGCTTGTGTTTCTGTATTCCGGCAATAGACTTTAACCCGTTCCAGACGGTGCGATTTTATTACGTGATGCCCGAAGTCAATTGGGAAGGACTTGTAAGTTGGATAATCGTCTCACCTCCCGGGCGGCACTGTTCTTTATCAATCGTCCTCAATGGATCGCTGTCTGCGTTGTCGCTGCATTGGTGCTGTTGCCGGTTGCGGTGTGGCTCGATCTCAGAAGCCTTTCAGACTCCTCTCTTCGCGCACAGGCATCCAGCCTGAATTCAATTATCACTGATTTCAGAAGTTATTATGCCCGAAACGTTGTCGCCCGCGTGCTGTCAAGCGACGACAAAACCAAGGCCGCCCACAATTATGAAGCCATCCCCGGCGCTATTCCGATCCCTGCGACATTGTCTCTCGAACTGGCCGACGTCCTGAGCAATGGCGATGAGGAAATGGAGTACCGGTTTGCCTCTGACCACGTTTTTAAAAACCGTGTTCCGCATACTCTTGATCAATTCGAAACAGACTCGCTTGCGACCTTCCGGGAGGTTCGCGACCCTGATCTGACAATAACACTAATAACCGGATCGATATTCGATCGCAAAATTAGGATAGCTGCACCTGTTGTCATGGGTGCTGCCTGTGTTGCCTGCCATAACTCACATGCCGAGAGCCCAAAGACGGACTGGAAGGTCGGAGACGTCAGAGGCATTCAGGAAATCAGCATAACTCAGCCGATTGCCAGGAACATCTGGTCCTTCAAGTATCTACTGATCTATTTTGCAGGTGCAGGCCTGTTTGGTTTTGCATTCATGGCTTTACAAATACGTCAGGCAAACAGCTTTCAGCGCATGAATGAAGAGCTGGCAGAGACAAACTCCTTTTTGGCATCAGTCTCGATGAAGATCTCCAAATACCTGTCACCACAGGTCTACAAAAGCATCTTCTCCGGCGAACGAGATGTCGTCATCTCCACGGAGCGGAAAAAGCTGACGATATTCTTTTCCGACATCAAGGACTTCACGGCCTCTTCGGAGCATCTTCAGCCAGAAGAACTAACCCGGCTTCTCAATGAGTATTTCACGGAGATGTCCAAGATCGCCACGGAACACGGCGCAACGCTCGACAAGTTTATCGGTGATGCCATTCTGGCATTTTTCGGCGATCCGGAAACAAAGGGGCCAAAGGAAGATGCTCTCGCCTGCCTGAAAATGGCCGTTGCCATGCAGCGGCGGATGAAATCATTGAACGCGGAATGGCGGGGCCGGGGAATCGAGAACCCGTTTGAGGCCCGGATCGGAATCAACACCGGCTACTGCAACGTTGGCAATTTCGGCAGCGAAGATCGCATGGATTATACGATCATCGGAGCAGAGGCCAATCTCGCTGCACGTCTGGAAAGTATTGCCGAACCCGGCGGCATTGTCGTCAGCTACGAGACCTATGCACTGGTGTCTGACCTCGTTCAGGCATCTGCCATGGACCCAATCCAGTTGAAAGGGATCAGCCGGGATGTCGTTCCTTACAAGGTTGACGACATCCATCCGGAAATAGCTGACGAGAGTAAGGACATCTTCACTGTTACGACCGAAGGCGTTCAGATCTTTCTGGATTTGGAACGACTTGAGCCTGAAGAAGCGGAAAGAACCGAACAATCGCTGGAAATCATGCTTGAGGCTATCAGAACTCGGAAGGGTTCGGCCAAACAATCCTAGTTGTTCCCGGTTTGAAAGGGGCCCCAATCGCCCCCGCCAAGACCTCTGGCAAACATGGACGCACATCAGGACAGCGTGTCCCCGCCCTTAATTGACTGACACCCATCTCAAAAAGTTGTCGATGGGTTCAAGGATATTTGTTGGTCGCGGCGGGGCGAACCTGTTACGCAGATTCTCTGTTTCGTTTTGAGACCCGAACATGTCAGCAGCTGCGCCAACCGATCCCTTTGTTCAAGACGGCCAATACGCTTGGTTCCGACTGGCAATTTCAATTCTGCTGAGTACCCTTGGCGGGGCTGGCATGTGGGCGATCGTGATTGTGATGCCCGCCGTTCAGGCCGATTTTGGTATCGACCGGGCAGACGCATCCCTTCCCTACACTATGACCATGTTCGGATTTGCCATTGGCAACTATGTCCTGGGCCGCGCCGTTGACAGATTTGGCATCGTCTTGCCGGTAATCGGATCTGCGCTTTTCCTCGGTGCAGGTTTTGCCCTCGCCGCCCTGTCACCCAACATTCTGACCTTCTCCATTGTCCAGGGTGTTCTGATCGGCATTGGAACATCGGCGACCTTCGCGCCTCTGATGGCTGATGTTTCCCATTGGTTCATCAAACGCCGTGGGCTCGCTGTTGCCTGCGCCGCAAGCGGCAACTATCTCGCCGGTGTCCTCTGGCCATCGATAATACAGTGGAACCTGACGACACATGACTGGCGCGAAACCTATTTTCTGATTGCTTTCATCTGCGTCGTGACAATGGTGCCTTTGGCTTTAGCGTTGCGCCGCAGGGCGCCCGAGGCAGTGCCTGGCAATCTTTCCATTCTGCCTGCGTTTGGGCAATACAGTACCGGCTTATCCCCTCGCGCACTGCAAAACCTGCTTGTCATCGCCGGAATTGGTTGCTGTGTTGCCATGGCGATGCCACAGGTTCATATCGTTGCCTATTGTGTTGATCTTGGTTTCGGCGTTGCACCGGGTGCTGACATGATCGCTCTCATGACAGGCGCAGGGATCATCAGTCGCCTTGTCTCTGGATATCTGGCCGACAGGATTGGCGGTGTAAAAACGCTGTTGATCGGATCTGTCCTCCAATGCGCGTCGCTGTTTCTCTTCATACCATTCGACGGGCTGGTATCGCTTTATCTGGTGTCGTTGATCTTCGGCCTCAGTCAGGGCGGTATTGTGCCTAGCTATGCAGTCATTGTTCGCGAATACCTGCCGGCGCACGAGGCAGGTCAACGGGTCGGACTTGTCATTATGTCCAGCGTTTTAGGCATGGCGCTTGGCGGTTGGGTATCAGGCTGGATCTATGACCTGACAGGTTCTTATGAGGCCGCATTCCTGAATGGCATCGCCTGGAATTTCGTCAACATCGCAATCATGGTGTTCATTCTGTTCCGTGGGCGTCCAAGACGCAGTGCGGTGGCTGCCTAGGGCAAATGCCCCTTGCCTTCGCTGGACAAAAATCCTACCTCCCTTGCCATGAAACAGAACGTACTTCCCCCGCGCGCTGAAGCGCGCCCTGTCACCCTTGAGACCCACGGTATTTCGCGCCAGGACGATTATGGCTGGCTGCGAGCAGACAACTGGCAGGAGGTCATGAAAGACCCCACCGTTCTGGATGCTGATATCCGCGCCTATCTGGAAGCGGAAAATGCGTTTCAAGACACCCAGATGGCACCGACGAAAGAGCTGCAGGACAAGCTCTTTGGCGAAATGCGCGGTCGGATCAAGGAAGATGACAGTTCGGTCCCCTCACCTGATGGGCCTTATGCCTACGGTTTGAAATACGAGACTGGCGGTCAGCAACCGATTTTCTTCCGCACCCCGCGTGATGGCGGCGAAGAAACGATCCTGCTTCATGGCGACAAGGAAGCTGACGGCAAAGCCTACTTCAGGATCGGAGGTGCCAGCCAATCCGAAGATCACAAGCTGCTTGCCTGGGCCTATGACGACAAGGGTTCGGAGTATTACTCCCTTCAGTTCCGCGACACCGCGACCGGTGTTGATCTGGACTACTCTATCCCGGATACGGGCGGCGGCGGCGTCTTCTCTGCTGACAGTTCATTTGTCTTTTATGTGCGGCTTGACGCCAATCACCGCCCGTCCAAGCTCTTTCGTCACAAGATTGGAACCGATCCGTCAGAAGACGTTCTGGTATTTGAAGAAGAAGATGCCGGTTTCTTCATGGGTGTCGGCAAGACCCAATCAGGCGATACAATCCTGATCGATATCCATGATCACGAGACCTCGGAAGTCTGGATGATCCCGGCAGACCGACCGGAAACGCCTCCGGTGCTGATCGCACCGCGCGATACCGGAGTTGAATACTCGGTCGAAGACCATGGCGAAACGCTCTACATTCTGACCAATCTGGGCGATGCAGAAGATTTCAAGATCGTCACCGCTCCCAAAGCCACACCAGGCCGTGAATTTTGGTCCGATCTGGTTCCGCACAAGCCGGGATGTCTCATCCTGTCCCACTGCGTCTACAAGACATTCATGACCCGTCTGGAACGTGAAGACGGTCTGCCGCGCATCGTCATTCGCCGCCTGGCAGACAATGTCGAGCATTCAGTGGAATTCGACGAGGAAGCCTATTCGCTTGGCATGGGTGGCGGCTACGAGTTCGACACCACCACGATCCGCTTCACGTATTCTTCGATGACCACACCGTCGCAAACTTTCGATTACGACGTCGGAACCCGCGAGCGCGTTCTTCGCAAGGAACAGGAAGTTCCCTCCGGCCATAAAGCGTCCGACTATGTCACGCGCCGACTGCTGGCACCTGCTGCCGATGGCGAGAAGGTGCCCGTCTCTCTGCTCTACCGCAAAGATACACCGCTGGACGGTACTGCGCCGCTTCTACTCTATGGCTACGGTTCTTACGGGATTGCTATCCCGGCAAGCTTCAACACCAACTGCCTGTCTCTTGTGGACCGCGGGTTTGTCTATGCAATTGCCCATATCCGTGGCGGCAAGGACAAGGGCTTTCACTGGTACAAGGATGGACGTCGCGAGAAGAAAAAGAACACTTTCACGGATTTTATCGCTGCAGCCGACCATCTGGTAGCCAAAAAATTTACGGCTCATGATCGGATCGTCGCACAGGGCGGTTCGGCCGGCGGAATGCTGATGGGAGCGATCTCCAATCTCGCCCCTGAAAAGTTTGGTGGCATCATCGCCGAGGTTCCATTTGTCGACGTTCTGGCAACCATGCTTGACGACACATTGCCGCTGACACCACCGGAATGGCCGGAATGGGGTAATCCGATCACTGACAAGGAAGCTTATCAGTACATTTCCTCCTATTCGCCGTACGACAATGTCGAAGCGAAGGACTATCCGGCGATTTTTGCACTTGGCGGTTTGACCGACCCGCGTGTGACCTACTGGGAACCGGCAAAATGGGTCGCCAAACTCAGGGCAACCAAGACCGGCGATAGCCTGTTGATGCTGAAGACCAATATGGATGCAGGCCATGGCGGCGCTTCAGGTCGATTCGACCGGCTCAAGGAAGTCGCGCTGGTTCAGGCATTCGCCTTGATGGTGACAGGCAAGGCATAGGCTCTCCGAACTGACCCTAGAAAAGCACGGTTGCGAACAAAACGCGTCGTTCGCAACCGCGCCTTTTCAAAGGCTCCCCGAAACGAGCTGTTCTCAAGGTTATGTCAGCTTCGGACCACGTTTATAAACCCAGTAATGGGCGTCTTCTTCTGCAATATACCGCGCATCTGGTATGATCAGAACCTCTTCAAGAAGCCCTTTGCGAACCAGGTTCTGGCTTTCTTTTCTGAAATCCGACTCATTCAAATAACTATTGCGCGTGCTAACCGCCAGATAACCATCTGCCGTCAACAGACGCACCAATGTTAGAAGCGAATCTGGTTCAACGTGCCCAAGGGTAAACACCCCACAGGCAACCACCAGATCATATTTGCGATCAAATACGCTGATGCGATCGACTGTAATATCAACACTGCCGCGCAGCTCTTTGTAGGCTCCGGTCTTTTCTGCTTCCAGAACCATTTCTTCTGAAAGATCAAAGCCATCCACTAGCTTGAAGCCCGTTTCTTGTAGTGCAAGACCGGACAATCCCGTGCCGCATCCAGCATCAAGAACCCGCACGTTCTCCGGCTGTTTGTGCAAATAAGAAACAGCAATTAGGGATGCGAGATTGCCAATGACTTCAGGGCCGCCATAGCTTTGATCTTTCACATCCTGATCGTAATTGGCCGCCCAATCCTTATAGTAATTCTTGAGTTTAGAGATGTCGCCGTCAAGATCGTGGGACGCATGGATCGTCTCTTTAGAATCCTGCATTTCATTATTCCTCGCTCAGTCAATTACTTTCAGTTGCGCGCAGGCACTGGGAATGCGCCCGTTTAGAAAAGATTTGAACAATGCAGTGCGAATGCGCTGGGCGCGCACTCAGATACAGCCTCCAACGGTAAAGGAAACCGTGAGCGGAGATCGCTAAACCACATCGAAAATGTCACGACCGCAAAGGTGCGTCGTGCAGCAGGCCGCCCGCCACAAGGGCTTCTGCGCCACGCGCAGTCGGCATTCCTGAGGTCGCAATAACTTCAATAATTTCAGAAAATCAAAAGAAATTCAGCGAACGAGAGGTTTATTAACTTAGATTTTTTTTTGATTCAAGCCCGTATATCAAATATATTATAACGAAACTACGAGTGGGAACACGAATAAAAAACACGAAAACATTTATATTAAATAGTTTTTACTTATACTTTTTAAAGCCTTTCATTTATATACAAAACAAGAAATACTCAAGTAACATCAAGACGTAAAATTACTTTTCTGATTTTTTTACAATACTGACACATAACCGCCTTCTCGAAGGGCAAAATCCGTACACATTCCAAGCCGGTTTACGGGCCTCAGATTGACGGAAGGTCTGCCTGCTCCAGTGCCAGCATTGATGCCCAACCTTGTCTTCCCATGGGGCAAGTGATCACACAGTTTTGAAAGAAATGCAGAACCTGTGCCGAAGTCCGGTATTTCTTTTATATCCAAATGTCTTAGGCTGTTTTCAACTACAACAAACGAATGTCATTTGGGGATGTCATGAAACACTCACTTCATCGTGCAGGACGCTGTGCAGCCGGTTTTACACTTGCCGCCGCTCTTCTCTCATCCGTTTCCTTGGCCAGTGCTGCCGAGCTGCGCTGGTCGTCACCGACCGACCCGCAAACGATGGACCCACATGCGGTCAACTCCGCACCGGTTTTGGGGTTTCTGAACAACGTCTATGAAGGCCTTGTTCGCCGCGACAAGAACATGCAAATCGAAGGATCTCTCGCAGAGAGCTGGGAAGCAATCGGCAGCGATGGCTGGCGCTTCAAACTGCGTGAAGGCGTCAAGTTCCACGACGGATCAGATCTGACGGCTGAAGATGTCCTGTTCTCCTATGAGCGTGCCTCTTCCGAAGAAGCAGACACCAGCTCCTGGTTTTCGCCGGTTAGCGACGTCAAGATCGTTGATGACTACACAATCGATTTCTTGACGCATGCGCCGAACCCGATCTTTCCCGACTCCATTGCCAACTTCATGATTCTGGACAAGGGTTGGGCAGAAGCGAACAACGCCGTTCGCCCGGCCAAGGACAGCGAAACCTTCGCCACGTTGAACACCAACGGAACAGGTCCTTTCAAACTTGCATCGCGTGAGCCAGGTGTTGAAACTGTTCTGGAACCTTTCGATGGCTGGTGGGACACCGCAGAGCACAACATCACCAAGGCCACCTTCCTGCCGATAGCCAACCCTGCAACGGCCGTCTCCGGTCTTCTGAGTGGTCAAGTCGACCTCATCAATCCGGTTCCTGTCCAGGACGTTGACCGCATTGCCGGTCAGGACGGTCTCAAACTGCACCAAGGTATTGAAGCCCGTGTCATCATGCTCGGCTTTGGTCACAACCATGACACTTTAAAGTACTCCAAGGAAACGACGGACGAGAACCCGTTCCAGGACGTCAAGGTTCGTGAAGCAGTCCAGAAAGCCATCAACGCGGAAGCTCTTGTTGCCAAGATCATGCGCGGAAATGCGGAAGTTGCCACCCAGCTGGTGAGCGAGCAGATGAAGGGCTACAGCGCGGCTGCCGCTGACCGCATTGGCTATGATCCGGAAGGCGCGAAGGCCCTGCTGGCAGACGCCGGATATCCGGACGGTTTTTCCTTCGGCATGATGTGTCCGAACGACCGCTACATCAACGATGAAGCTCTTTGCAAGGCGATGGCTGCGATGCTGACTCAGGCCGGTATGCGGGCTGACTTGAACGCCATGCCGGTTCGCAACTACTGGCCTGAACTGCGTGAAGGCAATTTCGACATGTACCTGCTGGGCTGGTCTCCGGGTACGTTCGACGCAGAGCATCCAGTCCGTTTCCTGGTCACCACACCGAACAAGGAAAAGAAACTTGGCAGCTGGAACTTCGGCGGCTACTCAAACGCAAAGGTAGACGAGCTTCTGCCTAAGGTTCAGAAGGAAATAGATCCTGCAAAACGTCAATCCATGCTGGATGACATTGCCAAGGCCGTTCGCGACGATGTTGTTTATGTGCCTCTGCACATCCAGCCACTGCTGTGGGGATCCAAAGCCAACATCGATCTGACCCAGCGCGCAGACAATTTCATGATGCTCCGCTGGATTAATGTGAACTAAGGTCACATACTTGAAGGTCTGGAACCGGCGCTAATTGCGCCGGTTTTTTTCAGCAATGAACAAAACATAGCAAGCCTGTGTACTGCTGAAATCATGTGCGTATCGAGCCTTGATTTGACCACCGTTCCACGGCTTTATATGTCAAACGACACCCAGCGGCTTTGGTCTTCCAGTTTTTGGACAAGTGCTGGATTTCTGTATGGAGTAGAGAATGCACCACCAGATCCGCACTTTGCTTTTTTCTGCTCTTGATCGACTATCTGGCGGAAAAACCGCTGCACTTCTTGCTGTTACCCTTGGTCTCAGCGCGTGCCAACCTCAGATCCAGACACCTTCTGACCTGTTATTTGCCCCGACATTCAGCAAAAGCTGGTCTGCCATCCCACGTCCAGCCGGCACTCAATATGATTGCCGCACATTCAAAGGATCAGGCTGGGAGGGTATTACAGGTGGCGTGATTTACGACTCTGATCGCCGATACAACATGTCCCAAGCCGGGTGCTTCAAAACAAAACCCGAATGCGAAGCCTATCTGATGTTGATGAGAGGCTATATTGATCAGCCGAGATTTATTAAGTGCCGACCAATCACCAAAACGTAATATTTTTTAACGACACAGCCATATAGCCTACAGCCTCTTTTCAAAAAACACCGTCTCTTTGATCGGTGTATCGTAATAGGCTGGAATTTCGGTAAATCCTGCTTTGGTGTAGAGCTTGATTGCGCCCGTCATTGTGGGAAGCGTATCAAGGCGCATGCGTTGATACCCTGCCGCACGAGCAGCGCTCACCACCTTGTTCACCAAAGCTGCCCCAATGCCCAGCCCTCGTCCGTCCGGCGAGACGTACAACCGTTTCATTTCACAGATACCCGCCCCTGCCATCGCTCGCAGTCCGACGCAGCCCAGCGCTTCATCTGATGTGTTTCTCGCAAGAAAAAGAGCGCCTGACGGCTCAGTATACTTCCCGGGCAGCCCAGCAAGTTCCTCTTCAAACCCCTGATACGTCAGATCTATGTCCAGCCAATCAACATAGGCTCGAAACATCTTTTTTATCTCAGTGAGATCTGAACCAGTTTCAGCGGATACAATACGGTACGCATTTTGGGTCAGCATATGAATTTCTGTCTTGTCCAACACATCCGGCTGCGATCAGGAGCCGCCAACAACAGGAGGAATGGCCTTGAGATAAGCGGCAATTGCGTCACGGTCGGTTGCCGGAAGCCGCGCCATGTTTTCCTGAACATGAACCATTTCTCCGCCAACAGAATCGTAGTCCGGTGTAAAGCCGCTTTCCAGATAATAGGCAATATCCGAAGCACTCCAACTCCCAAAGCCTCCATCTACCGGAGAAATGTTTGGTATTTTCCCGTCTCCCGTCGGTGCGGGGGCGCCGCCAAGCCAGTCGGCCAGTATGAGACCGCCTGCGACGTCCCGGGCCGTGTGGCATTCACCGCAATGACCTGGCCCTTCGACAAGATATCGACCGCGCTCCCAAAGAGCCTGATCGTATTCCGCTCCACCTGCCGGCGCGGAAATCACTGGAGCAGGATCGAGGAACAACCGCTTCCAAAGCCCCAACCCACGGCGAATGTTGAACGGAAATCCAAGCTCATGATTGGCTGCCTTGCCGTCAACAGCAGGGAGTGTGTTCAGATAGGCATGGAGGTCACTGACGTCGCCAAGGGACATACGGGCGTAGGACGTGAATGGGAACGCCGGATAATAGTTTTCACCCTCGGGTGATGTCCCATGGGTCATTGCATTGGCAAAATCGGCCAGTGACCAACCGCCGATTCCATCTTCATCACTGGATGAAATGTTGGGAGCTACAAACACGCCAAAAGGTGTTTCAAGGCGCAATCCGCCGCCTAACTTCAAAAGATCATGGTCCTTTGCCCCTTTGGTAGCATGGCAGGATGCACAGCCTCCCGCCCAAAAGACCATTTCACCCTTTACCGGAGAACCGTCCTTCAGAGAGGCCACTTCAGCATCAGACAATCTCGTCGGTGCCGAGAGACCCCATCCAATCCCACCGCCAACCACAGCCAGAATACCAACAGCAATCAGCAGCTTTTTCACAGAGTCTCTCCCAATTAGACAATCACCAATCTATCAGATGGTGGATATCAGTTTTTCTTGCGGTATCCTTCATGGCAAGCCTTACAAGTCCCAAAGACTGGACCGAAAGCAGCCTTAAAAGCGTCCAGGTCAGCAGGTCCATTTTTGCCGGCAACTTTCATCGCATTTTCGCTCGCACCTGCAAATTTCGCCATCTGAGCCTTGAAGCCATCTGCATCATCCCAGATCTTGGCTGCCGCATCCGTTTTTCCAGCGTCAGAACCAGCAGGGAAATAGTCACCAAAATTGACGGAAGCTGCCCGCATGGTTGCAATCGCAGCCTTGCCAGCGACTGGGTTATAGGGAATCTCGCCTTTCATCATGCCGCCTGCCAAACCGGCAGCAGCCCCGACAGACGCCATGATCGCTTGCCGTGACTGGATCGGATCATCTGACGCTTGCGCCACAGAAGCGGTTGCTGCGACCCCGGCAACAATTCCAATAATCAGTGTGTTTTGAATAACGCGCATGTTCATCTCCCTCAGAGCACACCTATCGGGACTGATAAGTAGTCTTTCCAATCACACCGCATCTAATGGGTATTTGAAAAATCACACTGTTGTGAACGGGTTACAATCCGGGTTTGAAAACAAAAACCCCGGCCAGCTGACCGGGGTTTTCAAAGACAATTCAGAAACAGAACTTACATGGTTGCTGCTTCGTACATTTCCAGAACGTAGTCCCAGTTGATCATGTTGTCGATGAACGCTTCTAGGTACTTCGGACGCGCATTGCGGTAATCGATGTAATAGGAGTGTTCCCAGACATCGCAGCCGAGAATTGGGGCCGCGCCATGAACAAGCGGGTTTTCACCGTTTGGCGTTTTCATGATTTCGAGTTTGCCATCCTTGACGGCAAGCCAGGCCCAGCCTGATCCGAACTGACCAATACCAGCTGCAATGAAATCAGCACGGAACTTGTCGTATCCGCCAAGATCGCTATCAATGGCTGATGCAAGAGAGCCGGGCAAAGATGTACCGCCGCCGTCTTTCTTCATCCATTTCCAGAAATGGATGTGGTTGTAGTGCTGACCAGCATTATTGAACAATGGAGCGTTCTTGCCGAAGCTCTCTTTGACGATGTCTTCGAGAGACTTGCCTTCAAGGCCACTTCCAGCGAGCAGTTCATTGCCTTTGGTCACATAGGCCTGATGATGCTTGTCGTGGTGAAACTCAAGCGTTTCAGCAGACATGTAAGGTCCCAGCGCGTCATAAGCATACGGCAGAGCGGGCAATTCAAAAGACATGACAAACTCCTTAAAAGGTCAAATGACCGGCAGATGGAACCAATTATGTCCAACATCCGCGTCGAGCCGCAAAATAGGTTCGCAAATGCGCCTCGGCAAGCGGCCAATTCAAAATAAAGAAGTTTATTTGTTTTCTTTTTGGATTTCACCGCCCTGAAGCCAGGCGAATTGACCTTCCTGGAATCGTCCCAACCCGAAAAACATTTCACGAATTCAGCCAGGCTTCGTCCTTCCACAGGCAATAAAGGCAACACACTGGTTCTGTCTTGAACCCGCCATCAACCGCCACGAGCCTAGGCTCCACAACAGATTGATTCGGAAACAACTTTAGTCATGAACAAACGCACCAGCTTCGCGCTGCGTGAGAAACTTGTCGGCCTGATGGTTATAGGTGTGACGGCATTCCATCTCACCTTTGCGCGTGCAGAAACCGTTCATGTGGTCGATGGCGATACTTTGGTTTTAGGGGACAACACCATCCGCATGGAGGGCATTGACGCTCCCGAGCTTGCCCAGACTTGCAAGGACCCGTCGGGCAACACATATCGCTGCGGCCATGTCTCCAAGGCATTTCTTGAAAAATTGGCGTCCAGCACTCCGGTTACATGCAAAGGCTCCGAGCTTGATGCTTATGACCGCCGCATCGCGACATGTTTTGCCGGTTCCATAAACCTGAATCAGAAAATGGTCGAAAACGGACAGGCCTATGCCTTCCGGCAGTATTCAGAGAAATATATTGCGGAAGAAACCGAAGCCCGAATGGCAAGGCGCGGCCTTTGGTCCGGCACAGCTCAACTGCCTTGGGAGTATCGGGCAAAGAAGTGGCAGGTCGCCGATCAAACGGCACCGGCGGATTGCCCTATCAAAGGCAACATCACGTCCCGTGGGCGCATCTATCACACGCCTTGGTCACCGCATTATTCTCGCACCCGGATCAATGAAAGAGCCGGTGAACGCTGGTTTTGCTCGGAGATCGAAGCTTTGGCGGCCGGTTGGCGCCCTCCATCAGGTTGAAGCGCCAAGCCCCAATTACGTGCGCGCAGCCTAACACTCAACCAATTGGTTGACTGATTGTGCCTTAGCTGGTACGTCCTATGGTGTTTCCAACACAGATTTTGGTGAAGCGATCTGAACTATCGCGGACTACCATCCATGGACCTTTGGGGAGGGAAAACTATGGAATTTGAATCTTTGAACTGGATTGCCGTACTTTCCGGCACAGTCGCTGCCTTTTTGTTCGGTTGGTTGGTCTATTCGCCGATTCTGTTTGTAAAAGTCTGGGCGGAAGGCTCTGGAATTGAATACAAACCCGACAGCAAACCACGGATGAGTGCCATGCTGCTCCAAATCGCCGGCCTGTTCTTTCTGGCTTTGGTGATCGGAATTACCGCCACTTTCAATGCCCTGTTCGCCGCCATATTTGCAATTCTCGCTGCAGCCACGCTTACCATTTCCAATGGAGCGTTTTGCGGAAAATCCAGGACCGCCCTTGCCATTGATGCAGGTTACATTATCGGATCCGGCATCTTGATGATTATCGCCCAAGGGTTGCTATAAACACTCTTGAAATGCCGGTGCCAGTTCAAAAAAGTGGCTTCGACCAACATCAGACATTTGAGTTGGTGGGAGTTGTTTTGGGTTGATATTACTAACCGCTCGCACATCACATCAGTGACAAGCCTCTAAAGGCGTGGCAATTTATGCGGGCTAACCCCATCTTTGCTCTGCAAGCACCCGCCTACAAACATCTGAATGTCACCGAGGAATCCCATGCCAGCCACTGACCGCGCACCTGTTGCGCTTGCCCTTGGCGGGCTTTTCTCGCTGGCTGCAGCAATGGGAATAGGTCGGTTTGTTTATACGCCGATCCTGCCTTTCATGGCGGACGGATTGGGCATGCCTGCTGGTGATGCCGGACTGATCGCATCTGCGAATTTTCTCGGGTATCTGGTCGGGGCTCTGGCAGGCGCATCCAGCTTTCTGGCAGGAAGTCCGCGAGCCTGGTTTCTAGGCGGTCTTGTGGTCAGCGCTGTAACCAGCGCTGCCATGGCTCTGACAGACGCCGTGTCCGCGTTTGTCGTGATCCGTTTTGTCAGCGGAATGGCAAGTGCTTTTGTTCTGGTGTTCTCGACAACACTTGTTCTGGAACGGTTGACTGAAGACGGTCGCGGATCACTGTCAGCTGTTCATTTTGCCGGTGTCGGCTGTGGTATCGCCTTTTCCGCTCTGCTGATTGCGGGTCTCGGTCACATGTCGCTGGACTGGAAGACTATGTGGTTGGCTAGCGGGGCTTCCACAGCGGTCTTTCTGGTTGTCGCAGCAGTCCTGGTTCCCTCCAGACCCCCGGCCACTGTGACCGCAAGCACAGCTGCACCTGATGAAAATGGCAGCGCACTGGCCATCAACAGCAGTCTGGTCCGGTTGATTCTTGCCTATGGCCTCTTCGGTTTCGGTTATGTCATCACAGCGACCTTCGTCTCGACGATAGCCCGCTCATCAGCCGATCTGGCACCCGTCGAACCTTATGTCTGGTTGGCTGTCGGGATCAGCGCTGCACCGTCCATTTACATCTGGAACCGGATTGCGTCCGCCACCGGCCTGCGGCGCGCCTTTGCCGCCGCCTGCGTGTTGGAAGCAGCCGGCGTCGCGTTGACAGCCGTCACTGCAAACCAGATCTTTTTTCTGGCAGGTGCAGCGTTGCTGGGAGGAACCTTCATGGGCATCACCGCCCTGGGCCTCATGGAAGCAAGGCGATTGGCCAGCCCCAGAGGGCCAGCTGCTATCCGTAAAATGCTGGCCATTCTGACAGCCAGCTTCGGGCTTGGTCAGGTCGCCGGACCATGGATCGCCGGGCAGCTGCACGCGATGACCGGTTCATTCCAGACCGCTTCTCTGGCGGCAGCTGGAGCGCTTGTCGTCTCTGCTGTTCTGGTCGCCAGATAACCAGACTTATGCGTGTGAAAAATCCCAGTATAGTTCGCGAGCCTTGGCAGCGATTGGTCCCGGCTGCAAATCCCGGTCTTCAATGCGCTTGATTGGGGTGACCTTGTTGTAGTTGCCGGTTGAGAAAATCTCGTCTGCTTCCAGAAACTCGTCATAGCCCATGGTGCGTTCAAACACGTCATAGCCGCTGGACCGCAGGAGCTGCATGACACGCTGCCGGGTAATCCCGTTCAGGAATGTGCCATTCGGTGCAGGTGTATGAACCTTGCCGTCCTTTGCCAAGAAGATGTTCGCGGAGGTCAGTTCCGCAACATTGCCCAACATGTCGCGGACGACAGCGTTGTCGAAACCCCGCTCCTTGCCTTCCATCATGGCCCTAGCGTTGTTGGGATAAAGGCACCCTGCCTTGGCGTTGACCGGCATGCATTCCATGGTCGGGCGGCGAAATGGCGATAGCGTGATGCTCATCGCCGCATCTTTCGGGGCCATCGGAGCATCGAACAGGCAGAGGCAAAAGCGGGTGCTTTCCGGATCGCCGGAAATAACGCCCGGTCCGTCGCCTTCCATCCAGTACATCGGCTTTACATAGACCTGCTGGTCGCTTTTGAACTTACCGCAACCTTCCTTGGTCAACTCGGCCATCTCGCCAACCTGCATGGTCGGTTTCAGCCCAAGCGCGACGGCGGAATCATTGACCCGCTGGCAATGCAAATCGATGTCGGGCATCACACCGTCAAAATAGCGGGCTCCGTCAAAGACGCTCGACCCCAGCCAGGCAGCATGTGTCCGCGGTCCCATGATCGGAGGATTTCCTTCGTGCCAGATCCCGTCGATCCAGGTCCAGGTATCACTCCAACCGCTCATGTTATTTTTCCCCTTCGATCAAGATTACCAGTCCATCCTTTTCAGGACACAACACCGGGAAGCACCAACGGTCAATAGCCTACCGCGAAATTCAAAAAAGTCGCCGATATTCTTCTCCAATGACCCATCTTCGGAACGAATTCATTCGAAAATGGGGCGCAAATGAAATTTTGGTTCAGCGGGCATTTTATGGTGGACGTTGCAAATTCCAAATCCAAAAGACCAACCAATGATTGACAGGATATGCGCAATGTTCTTTATTTGTTCTATTCTAAACAGGGATATTGAATGATGGATCAACGCATTTCGATGATAACCCTTGCTGTGCCGGACGTTCCCGCTGCAAGACATTTTTTTGAAACCGGACTTGGATGGCAGGTGAACGCTGCCCCCTCTCCTCAAGTTGTCTTTTTTCAGATCATCGGCACAGTGTTTGCCCTCTATGACCAGAAAGCGCTGGAAACGGAAATCGAAAGACCTGTTACGCGGGAGACAACAGGAGCCGTAACACTCGCCTGGAACGCCCGATCAGAAGCCGATGTCGACGAGATGTTCAAAAAGGCAGTTGATGCCGGTGCAAAACCTGTAAAATCACCGGAGAAAGCATTTTGGGGCGGGTATTCATCCTATGTGGAGGTTCCCGGTGGACACCTTCTGGAAATTGCATTCAATCCCTTCTGGACCATCGAAAAAGACGGTGCGATTACCTTGCCAGCCCCCCAATAAACGGCGGCTTGCTTGTTGATACAAACCGACTAAGCGGCAACTGCGCTTGACGTGGGCCATGTCACGCTGTTCTCTTCCGCGGTCCAGATAGGAATTGTGGAAGAGGTTCGTTATGGCGCATGCCGCTTATGTGTTTGATGCATATGGCACTTTGTTTGATGTACATGCAGCTGTACGCAAACACGCAGAAAAGCTTGGACCAGACGCGCAAAGACTTTCTTCCATCTGGCGTGAAAAACAACTCGAATATTCCTGGGTGCGCGCCCTGATGGGCCAATACAAGGATTTCTGGCAATTGACCCAGGAAGGCCTTGATACAGCCTTTGCGCTGGTGCCATCGGCCGACAGGTCGCTGCGGGACGATCTTCTGGGGGCTTACTGGGAACTGGATTGTTATCCGGAAGTCCCCGAGGTTCTGACGGATCTGAAAGCCACTGGTGCCAAGATCGCCATTTTATCCAATGGCTCCCCTGACATGCTTGAAGCAGCCGTCAAGGCATCTGGGCTGACTGACCTCTTCGACGAACTGTTTTCAGTCGACGTGCTACGGACTTTCAAGGCGCATCCGCAGGTTTATGAAATGGTGACGACGAATTTCCGAATCTATCCGGAAGAAGTGTCATTTCAGTCTTCAAACCGCTGGGATATAGCCGGAGCAACCGCATTTGGGTTTCGTACCGTGTGGATGAACCGGACCGGGATGCCCGATGAATATCCGGATCTCGCACCGAAAGCGGTGCTTGCTGACCTCAACGGTCTGGGTGCGCTCGGCTAATAAACAAGATTAGAGCATTGGCGCCCTGCCCCATATATTTGCATTCACGGGTTGATCTGGAACGGCTCGGATGCGAGCTGCAGATACCGAGGGAAACCTGGACCGAATTCGCATTTTTTTTTGCAGCAGGGAGATTTCCTGCCCGGCAGTCAGGCAGGTGACGTTTACTATACTGAAACGTCACCCAAGATTGTTCAATCCAATGCGCGAAGGCGTTTGATGAGGGATGACGTATCCCAGCGAGCACCGCCGAGTTTTTGAACATCCTTGTAAAATTGATCAACAAGAGCAGTTACCGGCAGACTGGCACCATTTTCGTTGGCAGTTGCCAGGCAAATACCAAGATCCTTGCGCATCCAATCAACAGCAAATCCATGCTCAAAGTGATCGTCTAGCATAGTCTCGTACCGGTTCATCATTTGCCAGCTTCCCGCAGCACCACCGCGAATGACATCAATGACGGCACGACCATCCAGCCCGGCTTTTTCAGCAAAATGCAATCCTTCGGACAATCCTTGAACCAGCCCGGCGATGCAGATTTGGTTGACCATCTTAGTAAGTTGCCCTGCGCCACTTTCGCCCAGACGAACACATTTCTTGGCATATGAGTTGATCAACGGTTCGGCCCGGTCATAAGCCCCTTGTTCACCTCCGCACATCACAACCAGCTGGCCGCCTTCAGCACCGGCCTGGCCACCCGAAACGGGCGCATCGACAAAATCAATGCCACGTTCCTTTGCCGCAGCGCAGAGCTCGCGAGTCACCAAAGCAGAAACTGTAGTATGGTCGACGAAGACAGATCCTGCGGCCATTCCTGCAAACGCGCCATCTTCGCCTAGGCAAACGCTGCGCAAGTCATCATCATTGCCCACACAAGACATGACGAATTCTGCCCCGGACGCGGCTTCGCACGGTGTTGAGGCAAAACCACCATTGTACTCACCGGCCCATTTTTCTGCCTTCGATGTCGTACGATTATAGACCGTTACCTCGTTGCCAGCCTTTTGAAGATAGCCTGCCATGGGATAACCCATTACGCCGAGGCCCAAAAATGCTGCTTTAACCATTGAAAATCCTCTTTATTTTAAAATGCATCAAGTGGTGTTTGACCCGCGAAGAACGCGTCCAAATTGTCCAAAGCCCGGAATCCCATAGCATCACGGGTCCAGGTTGTAGCGCTGCCAATATGCGGCAGCATGAAAATGGACTCATGTTTCGAGAAATCCGGATTTCCGCCTGGTTCAGTCTTGAAACAATCAAGTCCTGCCCCGGCCAGTTTTCCAGAATTGATGGCGGCGACAAGGGCACTTTCATCGACAAGTGCGCCGCGAGCAGAATTCACCAGAATTGCACCATCCGGCAAAAGTGCAAAGCGCTGCGCGTTCATCAAATCCACCGTTTCCGGAGTCGCAGGACAATGCAGCGACAGGAAGTCAGAAACCTGAAGAAGGCTCTCGATGGTATCGTGAAAGATCGCGCCAAGTTCCTGCTCGGGTTTCAAACGCGAGCGGTTGTAGTAATGGATTTCCATATCAAAACCGCGGGCCTTTGCGGCAAAAGCTCGTCCAACCCTGCCCATGCCGACGATTCCGAGCCGAGCACCGGTCACTTGCTTGCCGACCATAAAGGCCGGACTCCAGCTTTTCCATGAGCCTGTGCGTACCAGGCGATCACCCTCCACCGCGCGCCGCGCTGCGCCGAGCATAAGAAGCATCGCAAGCTCGGCAGTCGCATCCGAAAGGACCTCGGGCGTGTTTGTAACGACGATCCCCCGATCCTTGAGTGCCTGTATATCGCAGTGGTCAACTCCAACCGAGTGGTTCGCAACGATTTTCAGCCTGGAATCAAGCCGGGCCACCACATCTGCACTGAATTGCTCGGAATGGCATGGCATCATGGCGTCAACGCGTGCACTCATCGCCACGATTTCATCGGCTGATCCTGGCGTGTCGGCCTCATTCAGGATCACTTCGTAGGTTTCCTGTGCCCTCGCAATAGTAGCGTCAGAGACGCGGCGGGGCAGCCATAGGACGGACTTTTCACCCATGTGATCAGTCCTTTTCCCGTACTGCATCTTCCCACAGGTTGTAGAGCGCCAGTCCCATCACAAAGGCTGCGATAATCGCGAAGGGGAGCCCGCCCCAGAAACCAGCGAACCCGGTTGAAATGCTGTAAGATAGACCAACGATGAAGACAATCATCAGCCCGGTGCCGATCACACCCATGATAATGTTGGTGAGACGTGACAATTCTCTACTCCCCTGTTTGTTGATTGTCCGCGAGGCTTCGCTGCACCCATGCTGCTGTGCGCAGCAACCGGTCGTCCCCTTCCACGGCACCTATAAATTGCACCCCGATCGGCAGGTCATTTTGTCCGACCAGCAGCGGCAAACTCACACAAGGCAATCCAGCCAACGTCCAAATCGCACAATAGATTGCATCCCCAGTCGTCCCGAGAGACAGCAAAGGAGCTTCCCCGGAAGCAGACGGTGACATAATTGCGTCAAAGTCGTTGAAGTAATCTTCGAAGAACGAATTGGCCGAAATTTTTACAGCAAGCGCATCCTCATATTGCGAGGTGCTGATAGCCCTCCCGCGAAGAACCGCGTTCTGCAGTTCCGAACTGATTGAACTGTTTTGATCAGCCCCGATCCTGGCAATGTTTTCTGCAATCTCGTAGTCAAAGATCGTTTTGTGAACATCTACCAAATCCGCAAGTTGGGACATTGGTGTAAACCGTTCAACACGGGGGCCCAAAGCCTCAATGACCGCCTCGTATCCTTCTTTCGCGTCGGCATCCAACCGGTCGTGATAAGGCATGTCAAACCAGGCGATATCCGGCTCGACAGGAACCTCCGCCCGAGCGCCCTCCAGCATCCGTGCCCGAGGGCGAGCGAAGCTGGCAGGATCGGTTTGGTCGTAGCTGGCAAGCACGTCGCTAAGCAATGCGACATCTTCGAGCGTATTTGCAAATCCGCCAACTTGGTCGAGCGTGACCGAATTAGGGAGTACACCTGCGCGCGAAATCGTGCCACGGGTAGGTTTGAAACCATAAGTGCCACAAAAGGAAGCCGGGCGGATCACCGACCCTCCCGTTTGAGTTCCAACAGCCAGGGGCACATGCCGCGCAGCAACTGCCGCTGCCGAGCCACTCGAAGACCCGCCCGGAGAGCGTGTCTGATCGGCAGGATTGGTGGTGTTAGGCGGGTGCACGTAGGCCAATTCGGCAGTCACCGTTTTACCCATGATCACTGCACCCGCCTCGCGCAGGTGTTCGACCAGCCGTGCATCGGCCTCTGGCTGACGGTTCGCAAATAGTTGCGAACCGTATTCTGTTGGCATGTCGCGCGTGTCGATTATGTCTTTCACTCCGACCGGAACACCGTGCAGCGCACCCGTCGCGCGCCCTGCCCGGCGGATACGATCAGCCTCCCGCGCCTGGTCCAGCGCTTTTTCAGGGACCAGGTGCGCCCATGCGTGAATTGCAGATTCACTTGCTTCTATCCGCGTCAGGTGTGAGGTGACGAGGGCTTCGGAAGAGATGCTACCTTCTCGGATTGCCTTGGAGGCCTCCGTAGCTGAGAGCAACGAAAGATCCTGCTTCATCAAGGCACCCACTTACCGAAGAGGTAATCCGGAAGCCACAGAGCGATGCCTGGGAACTGATACATCAGAACCATGCACAGCAATACTATCCCCAAATACGGCATCAATCCCTTGAAGATCTGAACAAGCTCGATCTGAGCTTTCAGCACACCCTTCAGATAGTAGGCAGACATCGCCATCGGCGGCGTCAAGAATGACGTTTGCAAGTTCAATGCAACAAGCATCGCAAAGAAATACGGGTTCACGCCAAAGGTTTCGAGCATCGGTAGAAAGATCGGTACGAAAATAATCAGGATCTCGGACCATTCCAGCGGCCAGCCGAGGACAAAGATTATCAGCTGCACCATGATCAAGAACTGCCACGGCTCCAGGTTCATCGCGACAACCCAGTGCTCAATTACATCGTGCCCCCCCAAGTAGGAGAAGATCGAAGCAAAGGTCCAGGATCCCACGAAAAGCCAACAGACCATTGCGGTCGCCTTGGCTGTCAGAAACACACTTTCTTTGACTTTCTGCCAAGTCAGAGACCCATAGGCAGCCGCCAGCACCAAACCGCCAAGAGCACCCATTGCGGCTGCCTCAGCCGGTGTAGCAAGACCGCCAAGTATAGAACCCAGGACAAGTGCGATTAGCACCGTCAGCGGGACAAAGGAGACCAAAAGGTTCCAATAAACCTGACGCCTTAGAGGGATGTCGTCCTTTGAGGGCATGGGGGCCAGCGCCGGATTGATTTTCACCCGTACCACAACATAGACAATGTACAGCCCTGCCAGTAGCAAACCCGGGAAAACAGCTGCAGCGTAGAGACGCAATGGCGAAAGCTCAGCAATCGCAGCATAAACGATCAGCATGATTGAAGGCGGGATCAGAATACCCAGCGTCCCACCTGCACAGATAATACCGGCAGCAAAGCTTTTATCGTAACCGGCCTTGTTCATAGCTGGATAAGCCAGAAGGCCCATCAGAGTTACCACTGCGCCAACGATGCCTGAAGCGGTCGAAAACACCGCGCAGGTCATGAGCGCCGCTATACCCAGGGAACCCGGAAGGTTATGCGCTGCCTGATAAAGTGAAAAGAACAAACGGTTCACAATATTCGCGCGTTCAACCACGTAGCCCATGAACAGAAACAAGGGGATGGCAACGAGCGTATCATTTTCCATCACCGAATAGGTGTTCTGGTTCAAAAGGTAAAAGATATTGTTGTCAAAGATATCCGTGATGCTCTCGGGAGCACCCTGATAATAAGCGTAAAACCCAAATGCGACGCCCATCGCGATGAGCGTAAAAGCGATCGGAAAGCCCAACAACACCAGAACGATGAAGAGGCAGAGCATAAAAATGGCGACTTGTGGATCAGTCATTTATTGTTTTCCTTGTCATTTCCATCCACATGCGTCACCGATTCGAGGTCGCCCTCGGTCATGTGCATAAGCATGTCTTCAGTTTCCCGAACGTCATTTATTCGGGCAGGCCATCTGCCCTCACGCATTGCGATCCAACAACGCATCATTTCTGCGACGCCCTGAATCATGAGCAGCAGGCCTGCTACCGGGATCAGAGTCTTGAAGAAATAGATCTGGATACGAGCAGGGCTGTTCCAGCTGACTTCCTTATAGCGCCAGCTATCCGAAGCAATTTCCCAGCCATACCAAAACAGTGCGATCATGCCGGGAAAGAAAAACAGAATGTATAGAGTGAAATCGACACGCGCTTGCCAACGCACGGGAAATAGACGGTAAAGCACGTCTCCGCGCACATGGGTGTCTTGCGCCAACGCATAGGCACCTGCCATCAGGAACAGTGCACCATACATCTGCACCATCATGTCGAATGCCCACACTGTCGGGGCATTCAGCACATAACGTACGAAAACCTCATAAGATACCGACAAAGTCAGGATGAGAATGCACCACCCGAAGGCTTTGCCAACCCATTGGCTCAGCCCTTCAATGGCATGGATAGTTTTGATCAAGGTCCGCCCCCCACAATTCCGCGACAATGACAGGAGGCCGCCCAATAGCGGCCCCCTTTTTTCCAAAAAACGGCGGAGAGATCAGCCGAAGTGGTGTTTGTAGGCTAGCTTGTAATCCGGTTGGTTCAGATTCAGGTAATTCATCACCGTCTTGGCATAAGCCTTCTGGCTTTCGATCACCTTGGCGAAGAATTCATCTTCAGCTGAAATCCGGTCTACGACGACATCCCAGGCTTTCAGCTGATCAGCCATCACACTGTCCGGTGTGCGGTAAACATTCACACCCTGTTCTTCGGCAAGCGTTCTGAGATCGTCTGCATAGCGCTTCGTATTGTGCCAATAGAAGTTAGAGTTTTCAGCTTCAGAAGCGTATTTCAGGATAGCCTTCTGCTCATCAGCAAGTTTGTTGAACTTCTTGCTGTTGAACGTAATTTCGAAGAACTCCTGAGACTGGTGGAACGATGCGAGGTGATAGTGTTTTGAAACGTCCTGCATTCCAAAATCACGGTCAGATGTTGGGTTGTTGAACTCGGCTGCATCAATCAAACCGGACTTCAAGGCAGGCTGAATTTCGCCGCCAGGAAGCTGAACAACAGACATCCCCATTTCAAGAAGGACATCAGCTGCCAAACCAACTGTCCGATACTTAAGCCCCTTCATTTGGCTTGAGTCAGTGATCTGTTCTTTAAACCAACCCATCGGCTGGGCAGGCATAGGAGAGTTGAAGAACGAGACGACATTGAGACCAAGAGATCCCATCAACTCGTCAAAAAGCTCCTGTCCACCACCATAATGAACCCAACCCAACACTTCTTGGCTCGACCAACCGAAACAAGGTCCGGTGCCAAAAAGCGAAGCGGCCTTTGACTTGGAATACCAGTACGCAGGTACGTAATGCGCAGCATCCAATACGCCACGATGCACGGCATCTTGAATTTGGCTGGTCTTTACAACCGAATCCACAGGCAAGAGATCGATTTTCAGTGACCCGCCTGACATAGCATTGACGCGATCTACATAAGACTGCGCGTTTTCCAAAAAGATGCCGCCCCCCCAGGCTGCCTGCATCTTAAGGGTCGTGCTTTCTTGGGCAAGGACAGCAGGAGCTGCGAGTGTACCGGCACCAACAACTGCGGATCCGCGCAGAAAGTTTCTGCGGTTCATAAATTTAGACATATTTCCTCCCGTTCAAATGGTGCCTGGTTGCCTTTACGGCAATCCCGACACTAGCCGCCATGAGGCGGGTGCAAAAATGATAAGGCAAGTCAGGGAATTGTCAAATATAATGAAAAATGATTATAACTATTTTCTCATAATAATATAAGTTATTGTTTTTATTAAAGTATCTTTTTCCATTTTTAGGAAGAATATTGAATTTTGCTTTGTTATACTTTCGCCAAAGATTCATTAAATGGCATTTATTCATGACTGACCAACAAACAATAACCCGCAAGGGCCGTCCCAGGCGAAACCTTTCCACGCCAAATGAGGGGGGCTCAATCGTTCTTGCTCTGGACAGAGGCTTGAGTGCGCTTGTTTTTCTGGCGGACAACCGGGGCGCAACATTGACTGAAATATCACGCGGCACAAATACACCGGTCGCAACTGCACACCGTATCTTGATGACGCTTCACCAGCGCGGTATGGCAAATTTCGACGAGGCAGCGGGCAAATGGGTCGTCGGTGCCCAAGCGTACAGGGTGGGCAATGCCTATCAAGGCAGTGCCAATTTGATTTTAATTGCAACGCCTGTGTTGGAAGAACTCTCAAAAGCAACCGGGGAAACAGCCAATCTAGCTATCGAAGATAGCGGTGAGCTCCTTTATTTACTGCAGGTGGAATCTGACAACCCGATCCGCGCCTCCATCAAAAATGGAGCGGCGAGTTATTTCCATACTTCAGGAGTAGGCAAAACATTGATGGCGCATATGGACAATGCACACCTCAATCGCTTCCTGAAAGGCCGTGATCTTGTTCGCCAGACATCGAAATCAATCACAAGTCGCGACAATCTCGCCGCTGAACTCACCAAGATCAAGGAACAGGGCTGGGCACTGGACGATGAAGAACGATTTATCGGAATGCGCTGCATCGCAGCACCTGTGTTTGACACTCTCGGGAACGCTATAGCTGGCATTTCGATTTCGGGACCAAGCGTTCGATTTCCAGACGACCATCTGCAGCATCTTGCCGACAAGGTTCAGGACGCGGCGGACAAGATTACAAAATCACTGGAGTCATCCGGCTTATAATTAAAAGCTGAAAGCGAGACCTTGATCCTTTCGCATAAACAGGTGGAGAGATAGATTTCACCAAGGACCTGAGTAAGCCGAAAACCTGCGGCAAATTCGATTAACCGCGCCAAATCAAAGCGCTTCTACCCTCACTGTTGTAGAATTGGCTCATGTGATATTCAGCCCCCTGGAGAACACAGATGCCAACTCATCTCCTCAAGATGATGTCTTCGTTGTTGATTGCGATCTCGACTGTCGTGGTGACGGGATCCATTGGTTTGGCTGAAAACTCAAATAGTCATGAAGTCTATGAAAGCTCTTGCTCATCTTGCCATGAAGCCCACGCTGGGGATTTCGCGCACGCCAATCTGAAACTGGAAGACGGTCTGGCAGTTGGGAAACGGTCACATCGCGCCGTAGATGCTTATCTGGCAAGTGGCCATGGCAAGCTTTCAACGTCAGAAGCTGTCACCGTAGCAACGCTACTCACCTACATTCTTGAAAATGATGGCCTGTATTACACCCATTGCCGCATCTGCCATGACCCGGCCCGCCTCCTTGCCAATGACAAGCTGATCCTAAAGGAAGATGTCCTGATCGGACGCTATACGGCACGCGATATTCGGGAATTTTTGAACGCTCATGGTCGTTTGTCAGAGCAAGAGGCAGAGCAGATGATGGATGTCCTGACAAGTTTCCTGCTCGACCAAGAAAACTGAGTGTGACAAGCTTCGCATAAGGTTTCCACGCTAAAGAATTATCCGTAATTCAACCAAGGATAATACTTCGGAGCAAATGCGAATGAACGCGCCCGATAACGAGCGCAGGTTGTCACCTGCGACCAGAACCCGACTTAGGGGAGGAAGGTTGCTGGACATGGATGAAAACCTGATTAGCAAGTGCACGCTCTACGATCTTGAAAACGGCAATGTCGGCATTGTTGTCCCCGACGCTGAAATCGAAATTCCAGGCACAGTCTATATCCAGGATGACAAGGACTTGTTCATTGTCCTCGCGAAGATCCGGTGGCGTATGGGCCCCAATCTCGGCATCGCCTACCTTGAACAGCCGGTATCCCTCGGTCTGCGCGAAAAAACGAAAACCCAGTCTTCAGGTTGACGCAAAAATCCGCACTTTCCATCTAAATCAGAAATGCAACTGACGCAGATTTACTCCGCCGCCTCAGCCGACCCGTAGCCCAGTGCCGTATTAAGCTTGCCAATCAGGCCAACAGCAGCTTCCGCAATGACTGTTCCTGGTGGGAAGATTGCAGCTGCGCCAGATTTGTAGAGTTCATCATAGTCCTGTGGCGGCACAACACCGCCAACAACGATCATGATGTCTTCTCGGCCTTCTTCCGCCAGCGCTTTCTTGAGCGCAGGTACTAGCGTCAGGTGTCCTGCAGCCAGGGACGATACGCCAACCACATGGACATCGTTCTCAACGGCCTGCCGCGCGGCTTCTTCCGGTGTCTGGAACAACGGTCCGATATCGACATCAAAGCCGAGATCCGCAAAGGCTGACGCGATGACTTTCTGGCCACGATCGTGTCCGTCCTGCCCCATCTTGGCGACGAGAATACGCGGACGCCTGCCGTCATTGTCTTCAAACGTTTCGACCAGCTTCTGTACCTTTTCCATCGTTCCCGACATGGTACCCGCCTCCCGTTTGTAAACACCAGCAATGGATTTGATTTCAGCCTTGTGGCGATCAAAGACCTTTTCCATCGCAAAGGATATCTCGCCGACTGTCGCTTTTGCACGGGCTGCTTTAACCGACAGGTCCAGCAGATTGCCTTCGCCAGATTTGGCGCAAGCGGTCAGGGCGTCCAGCGCCGCCTGGGTATCGTCTTCATTGCGCTCTTCGCGCAGTCGCTTCAATTTGTCGATCTGTGCAGCGCGAACCGTGGCGTTGTCCACTTTCAGAACATCGATGGCTTGCTCACTGTCGGGCTTGAATTTGTTGACGCCAACCACGGTCTGGGCACTGCTATCGATCCGGGCCTGTGTCTTGGCGGCCGCTTCTTCGATGCGGAGCTTCGGGATACCCTTTTCGATGGCTTTGGCCATTCCGCCAAGCTCCTCGACTTCCCGGATATGCGCCATGGCCTTTTCAGCAAGGTCAGCGGTTAGTTTTTCGACATAATAAGACCCGCCCCACGGATCGATAACCTTCGTGGTGCCGCTTTCCTGCTGCAGGAACAACTGCGTGTTGCGGGCAATGCGCGCCGAGAAATCGGTCGGCAAGGCAAGTGCTTCATCCAGAGCATTGGTGTGCAACGACTGAGTATGGCCTTGAGTGGCTGCCATCGCCTCAACACAGGTCCGGGTGACGTTGTTGAAGACATCCTGCGCGGTCAGCGACCAGCCGGATGTTTGCGAGTGCGTCCTGAGCGACAGTGACTTCGGATTTTTGGGCTGGAAGTTTTCTTCCATCAGGATCGCCCAGATCAAACGGGCAGCTCTGAGCTTGGCAACTTCCATGAAGAAGTTCATGCCAATCGCCCAGAAGAACGACAACCGCGGAGCAAATTTGTCGATATCCATGCCCGCAGAAACGCCTGCACGGGCATATTCGATACCGTCGGCAATCGTATAGGCCAGTTCCAGATCCGCAGTCGCCCCGGCTTCCTGCATGTGATAGCCGGAAATCGAGATCGAATTGTAACGCGGCATGTTCTGGGACGTGTACTCGAAGATATCCGAAATGATCTTCATCGAGTGCTTGGGCGGATAGATGTAGGTATTGCGGACCATGAACTCTTTCAGAATATCGTTCTGAATGGTTCCCGAAAGATCTTTTTGGTCAACGCCCTGCTCTTCAGCTGCAACAATATAAAGTGCCAGAACCGGCAACACAGCACCGTTCATGGTCATTGACACGCTCATCTTGTCCAGCGGAATGCCGGAAAAAAGGGTACGCATGTCATAAATGCTGTCGATTGCAACACCGGCCATCCCGACATCGCCGGATACGCGCGGATGATCACTGTCATAACCACGGTGCGTTGCCAGATCGAACGCCACCGACAGTCCTTTCTGACCAGCTGCCAGATTGCGGCGGTAGAATGCATTGGAATCTTCAGCCGTAGAGAACCCTGCATACTGGCGGACTGTCCAGGGCTGCTGGACATACATGGTCGGATACGGTCCACGCATGAACGGCGGCAGACCGGGCCACGTATCAATGTGTTTGAGTCCTTCAAGATCCTTCGCACCATAGACCGGCGGCACATCAATGCCCTCAGGTGTCGTCCAGGCTTGTGTATTCCCTGCGGCCGCTTGCTTCAGAACATCCTGAAAGGCTGTCTTTGAATAATTCGGGATCCTGCTCATGACCGGACCTCCAGATCGCTATGGGCTTTGGTCAGCATGGCCAGAATATCACATCCGGCAAAAACAAACGTGTCAACACCAGCCTCGCGGTAGACCTGTTCCTGATCACCCGGCTTGCCTGCCATATAGAGATGGTCTGCTCCAGCTGATTTCAGCGCCTTTGCAGCCCCTTCAGCTTCCGTCTCATAGACCGCATCAGACGAGACCAGGCAGACATGTCTGGCGCCGCTTTCCTTGAAGGCTGCGACCAATTCATCCAGAGAGGCATAAGCACCCAGACCAACGGCCTTCAGGCCACCTGATGCAAACGCGTTAGAAATCCACGACCCACGGGCCGTAAACTGTGCAAGAGAGCCAAGACTGGCGAGGAACACCGTTGGCAACTCTGCGTGTTCGACTTTGTAGGCGTCGGCAGCATCCCGTAAGACCTCGAATGGCTCCGACAGACGCCAAGCCTGTTCGCCGTCCAACGCCGCCTCCAGAACATCGACGGGCGCCTCATCAAGGTTTGGAAACTCGCTGACACCGGTTATTGGCTGCTTGCGGCGCGCAATATCTTTTTCCAGTCGGACCCTGGTGTCCACTATCTGCGTTTGAACCGTTCTGTCGCGCAAGGCCTGCACAAGTCCGCCCTTGGCTTCGATGCCCTGAAACACCTTCCAGGCTGCCTCACAAAGCTTGTCGGTTCGGTCTTCAATCGCGCCAGATCCCGCAGACGGATCGATAACTTTGCCTAGATTACTCTCTTCCAACAGGATGGACTGTGTATTGCGGGCCAGACGCCGGGCAAAGGCATCCGGAAGCCCGACAGCTTGTGTATGCGGCAAGACGCAAACACTATCGGCACCGCCGACACCTGCGGCAAATGAAGCGACAGAATTCCTCAGGAGATTGACCCAAGGGTCTCTCCGGGTCAGCATTCGGCGAGATGTTACCATATGAAGCTGCATGGGAGACTGCGGCAGACCTGCACCTTCCAGAACCGATGCCCACAATTTGCGAATAGCCCTAGCCTTGGCAATGGTTCCGAACTGATCAGCATCTGCCACCAGTGTCACCGAAATGCGGTCAGTCCACTTCTCGGGTGCAGTCGTTGTGTCTTCGAGTTTCCTGAGATGGGCGACGGCAGCTGACAGGACATAACCAAGTTCCTGCGCCTGACTGCTGCCCATGTTGTGCCAGGTCTGACCGTCCGCATTCAAGATACGCGCGGGACTGCCAACAATTTCGCATTGATCGACTGCGTCGATGCTGCGTTTTATTGCATCTACGACACCCGGCACAGTGTCTGCATTGCGCACCAAAGCACCATAAGGATCATGGCTGACGGTTATGCTCACATCAGTGGGGTCGAGTCCCTTGCGCCGGGCAAAATCCATGACCTGATCAAGAATTTCAAAAGTGCGAGATCCGGCATCCAACCTGACATTTATAAGATTGATTTCGACGCCTTTAAACAGACGATCAATATCGTCGGCGGAGTTGGCAGACACACCGGCCGATGCCTGTCCGTCCGAAAAGATAATATCGACGCCGCTGGCGCCACCTGTCAGGTCTTCAAGTATTTGTTCGTTCGCAGCTGCCACATCGGGTAGATCGATGCGCTGAACAATGCTCCAGTCGCCGCCGCCATCACGCAAGGATCGCGCAGGCATATCCGTGCGCCTGTCATAAAGAGGCGTAATCTCAAATCCGTCGTCGGTTTTCCCGACCAATCGTGACCGTGACGCCCCTTTTAAGGCCTTGTCTACGGCTTCCCACCAGTCCTTCTGGTTGGCGGTATAGAAATCATCTGGACCTGAAAAACTGAGCGGCATTGCGTATCACTCCCTTGGGTGCCGTTTTACCGCTCTCACCTAAAGAATGGCAACTCAGCAGAAAGGGGTATGGCAACTGTATTCTCAAGACGAATCACAACTTCGAATAGAAGAAAAATAGTCCTTTTGTTTCGCAAACATGAAAAATAGTTATAATTAATTAGGGTATCAAATTATTGAACATAGTTAATTTTGACAATAGCGGCGTTAAGGAATTGCAACTTAGAATACGTACATCAGGTTGTCTACTTACGCCTTACTAGCGGATATCGCAAAGAAATTGGCGTAAATCGCAAATTTTTGTGCTTTTCCGTATTGGTATCTTCGTCAATTGTACTATACCCTAAGCATGCTGACGCATGGGAAGTTCTACCCTGATAAAAATGCGCGGCGCATTCGGTTTCGGTCTCCTCAACAGATGGCGGGGGCAGGACACGTATTAAACCCATCAGTGATCATCCCATTTTCTATGGTGATCACAGGAAAGAGCGGCAAGGAAAGCCGCAAAGGATGTGCACAATGCTTGATCAAACTGAACTCAAAAGCAAATTGAGAGCAATTACAGAGGCAACTGCTGCCCACCACGTACTTGATATTCTGGAATCAAATCTTCGCCGTATGGGGGCCACACATGTCCTTATTACCGGCCTGCCGATGCCCAATCGCCCGATCGACAATCTGGTTCAGCGTTTTCGCTGGCCTGATCAGCGCAACGACGGCATCGAGAGCACATCACTTTCCGCAAACGACAGCGCCTTGATGCTGGGCCTCGGATCTAACCGGGCTCGCGTCTGGACAGTAACTGCCGGTGACATGGAACATTCCGACCTGCTCGCTTCTGCTGGTGAAGGCTGCCAGATCGTCGTAGTCCCGGTCACGGAACTGTATCCATTCCAAGCATTTGTTTTTGCAAGTGGCCCGTCTTTACAGGTCAACAAGTACGATCTTTCCAATCTGGAAGCACTTGCTGCCGCAGCTTTCTCCCGTCTTCGGGAACTTGGTGTCATTTCAGGTCAGCGCCCCGGCGCGCTTTCAACTCGCGAGCGCCGCGTTCTGGAACTGACAGCCTATGGCAAGACAGCTGGCCAGATAGCTGACGTCCTGGACATTTCACAAAGGACTGTCCACGCACATTTGCAAAATGCCAGTGTTAAACTGAACGCGTCCAACAAAACGCACACGGTTATAGAAGCTTTGCGCTACGGCCAAATCAACGTTTAATACTGGCGAACATATCGAGACATTTCCGTCAGGAACAAAAAAGGAGCGCCATTGGCGCGCCTTTTTTGGTTCTTGCTTTGATAACGGGACTTCTGAATGACCTAATAGGTCATCATTGGCGGTAGGTCTTTGGCCTGATCAACCCACTTGGTAACCTGGCTCTCGCCTGGAACCTGCCGAACGAGGCTTTTTTCAGCATTCACCTCGTTCATCTTCTCCGTCAGGTTGGCTGCATTGCGGTGCTTGAGTTCCTTGACGGTGTCGACACCTGCCGCTTCGAGCAGCTCGGAATATTCCTCACCAACGCCGCTTATGCGCATCAGGTCGGCCATATTCGCCCACTTCAAAATGCGTTTGCCATCAATTCCGGTTTCATCCTCTAGGGCTTTCCGTCCCTTGGGATCCTTCGCACGCTCCAAATATGCTTCTGTCGTTTTGATGCCAGCCTCAGCAAGTTTTGCTGCGTAAGTTGGCCCAATACCTTCAATCTCGTCGATGGAATAAGACATCTTCTCAGAACTCCCATAAACCCGACAACTGAACGCTGGGGCAGCTAGACGATTTGGTTCAGCCCCGGAATAGTCGAAATCATTTCATTGACAACGTCATCCCCTGCTTTTTCCTTAGCATAGGAAACCAGCTCTTTGACAACACTTTGAATGCTGCCCATATCAAGCCCGGTTTGCTTGAGTTCGTTCAGGGCTGCCATCGCTCCCATGGTACCGCCCATCATGTTCCCCAAACCGCCCAGAAGACCGCCGCCGCCAGCGGATTCGCGGGCTGCCACCAGATCCTGCGCACCGGGAAGTGCATCAAAGATCAACTGCATTTTGTCTTCCGGACCTTCCTTGCTCAAAAACCCAAGGATGATTCCAACGGCGTTACTTGCGACCTCTTCATCAACACCTGCTGTCGTCATGATTCGGTTGATCAACTCTTCCATAGCCTGCTCCCGGCACTTTCCCAGAGGCGCAATCGCCCCGTCAATTTGTTCGGGCTTCCCTATACAGGAGCTTTGACAACTGCGTCGATAGGCCAATTTACCCCGGGGGCGCTTTTTTGAAATGACTGCGCTAATGTGGCTGGGAAACAGATCAAATTCGGGGGAATAACGTGAGCGCCAAAGACAGCATTTTCATCGGAACCAGCACAAAAGACGAAACGCTGACCCTGAAACTTGCCAATCGCCACGGCCTGATTGCAGGAGCAACTGGAACCGGGAAAACGGTTTCTCTCCAGATTCTTGCAGAAGGTTTTTCAAATGCCGGCGTCCCGGTGTTTTGCTCCGATATCAAAGGGGATTTGTCTGGGCTTGCCGCGGCAGGCGAGAGCAAGGACTTCCTTGAAAAACGAGCCAAGCAGGTCGGTATAGAAAAGACATATGCCTACAATGCCTTTCCGACCACATTCTGGGACCTCCTTGGTGAACAGGGACACCCGATCCGCACAACAGTCTCGGAAATCGGCCCGTTACTGCTGGCAAGTCTACTTGAGTTGAATGACACCCAGGAAGGCGTTTTGAATGTCGTCTTCGAACTCGCCGATGACGAAGGCCTGCTGCTGCTGGATCTGAAAGACCTGCGGTCCATGCTGTCTCATGTGGCCGAACGCGCCTCCGAGCTTTCAACGCTTTACGGCAACGTTTCAAAGGCGTCGATTGGCGCCATCCAGCGGCGCCTTCTGGTGCTGGAGCGCCAGGGCGGCGACAATTTTTTCGGGGAACCGGCTCTCGACATTCGGAACTTCATCAGCACGGCGCCCGATGGCCGGGGCATGGTCAACATACTTGCAGCTGACAAGCTGATGACGGCTCCCCGTCTTTATGCGGTGTTCCTTCTGTGGCTTCTGTCAGAACTCTTCGAAGAACTGCCGGAAATTGGCGACCCCGAAAAACCGAAACTGGTTTTTTTCTTTGATGAAGCCCACCTTCTTTTCAGTGGTGCACCCAAAGCCCTGATTGAAAAAGTCGAACAGGTTGTTCGGCTGATCCGCTCCAAAGGGGTTGGTGTCTATTTCGTCACCCAGAACCCTCTAGACATTCCCGAAACCGTGCTGGCTCAACTCGGCAACCGCATCCAGCATGCGCTTCGCGCCTTCACTCCCCGGGACCAAAAGGCCGTTCGTGCCGCTGCAGAAACCTTCCGGCCCAATCCCGACCTCAAGACAGAACGCGTGATCACGGAGCTTGGCGTCGGTGAAGCTCTGGTGTCCACACTGGAGGGCAAAGGCATTCCGTCCATTGTCCAACAAACCCTGATCCGTCCTCCCTGCTCTCGCCTCGGCCCAATCACCAAAGCAGAGCGCAGGGCTGTCATTCAGTCGAGCTCGGTCTTCGGCACATATGAGCGCGTCAAAGACCGGACTTCCGCATATGAAGTTCTCATAGCGCGTGCGGATGAAAGTCAGCGTCTGGAACAGAAACGGCAGGAAAAGGAAGACCGCTACGCACAAAAGCACGGAGAACCACGCCGGTCCCGTTCCGGTTTTCAACTGCCGGACTTTGGCCGCGATGACCGACCACGCCAAAAGAGCCGCAAACGCCGCACTCAACGCCGGAGCCAACGAGATACAGTGCTTGAAGCGGGTCTCAAATCCGCAGCCCGCAGTCTTGGGTCTTCTCTCGGGCGTGCGCTGGTGCGCGGCCTGATGGGCTCCCTAAAGCGTGGAAACTAGGCATCCACCTATCAATGTGCTGATAGCCCGGCGTTCTGGTCGAAATCCATTTGCTCTTGCCGTGAGCTTGTGGCCTCTTAGGGGCTTCTCACAGTCGAGTCTCTCTCGGCCAGTGATCCACCATTTCAAAATCAAGGATCTGTCATGAGTTCCATTGACAAGGTCTTGGCACGTATTGATGCCGACCTCGACACAAGTCTCGATCGTCTGTTCGACCTGCTGAAAATCCAGTCCATTTCGACAGACCCGGAGTTTGCCTCCCATTGCCGCACGGCAGCCGAATGGCTGGCAAAGGAACTGACCGACATCGGTATTCAGGCGTCCGTCCGCAGCACAAGCGGCCATCCAATGGTCGTCGGTCATCGCAAGACCGGCAAACCGGGACCGCATGTTCTTTTCTACGGGCACTATGACGTTCAACCGGTCGACCCGCTCGAGCTGTGGGACCAGGATCCGTTCGAGCCAAGCATCGTGACGAGAGAAGACGGCACCAGGATCATCGTTGCCCGCGGAGCAGCCGACGACAAAGGTCAGCTGATGACGTTCGTTGAAGCCGTTCGGGCCTATATCAACGAGACGGGCGACATTCCAGTCGATGTTTCGATCCTGTTCGAAGGAGAAGAAGAATCCGGCTCGCCCTCCCTGCAACCTTTCCTGGATGCAAACCAGGAAGAGCTGACATGTGATCTGGCGCTGGTCTGTGACACCGGCATGTGGGACCCCGAAACTCCCGCAATTTCAGTGATGTTGCGCGGCATGGTTGGCGATGAAATCATCGTCAAGGCGGCGAACAGGGATTTGCATTCGGGCCATTACGGCGGATCGGCTCAAAATCCGAACCACATCGTTGGCGCGATTATTGGTGGCCTTCATGACGAGAACGGCAAAGTCACATTGCCCGGTTTCTATGACGGTGTGATCGAAATGCCGGACGACGTCACCAGCATGTGGAACAAGCTCGGTTTTTCAATCGACACTTTCCTCGGGGAGATCGGCCTCAAACATCCACGAGGCGAAAACGATCGAACACCACTTGAACACGTCTGGACCCGCCCGACAGCGGAAGTCAACGGCATGTGGGGCGGCTATCAGGGTGCCGGATCCAAAACCGTGATCCCGGCGGAAGCCCACGCAAAATTCACCTTCCGCCTTGTTGGAGATCAGGACCCGGACAAGATCCGCGACTCGTTCCGGGCTTATGTCCGATCGAAAATTCCGGATGATTGCACGGTTGACTTCATTGCCAAGGACGGCAGCTCCGCACTTCGCCTCGACTTTGACATGCCGGCCCTTGAGAAAGGCAAGAAGGCCCTGAAGGACGAGTGGAACAAGGACGCAGCTCTGGTCGGTATGGGCGGATCAATCCCGATTGTCGGCGATTTCAAACGCAAGCTCGATATGGATACGCTCTTAATCGGATTTGGACTTGAGGATGATCAAATTCATTCTCCAAATGAAAAGTACAATCTTACCAGTTTTCATAAAGGCATCCGCTCGTGGGCGCGGGTTCTGGATGAATTGGCCAAGGACTGACCGAAACGACAATAGCGGGCCGGCCGAACTGGCCCGCTATTCAGGAGTAAGACATGAAATCTATCTGCGTTTTCTGTGGCTCCAGCTATGGATCAATGAAAGAATATGAAGAGGCAGCCAAGGCGACCGGCAAAGCCATTGCCGATGCTGGCTACCGGGTCGTTTATGGCGGTGCCAAAGTTGGCCTGATGGGAACCGTCGCCGACGCAGCCCTCGCGGCCGGCGGTGATGTTATCGGTGTTCTTCCCAAAGCCCTGCAGGACAAGGAAATCGGCCACGAAGGTCTGACCGAATTCTACCAGGTAGATTCAATGCATGACCGCAAGGCATTGATGGCGGATCTTTCAGATGGATTTATCGCGTTGCCCGGCGGCGTCGGAACCCTGGAAGAAATATTTGAAGTCTGGACCTGGGGGCAACTCGGTTATCACGAGAAACCCTGCGGTTTTTTGAATATCGAAGGGTATTTTGATCACCTGATAGCATTTCTGGATCACCAGACCCAGGAAGGTTTCACCAAAAAAGTCATGCGCGACATGGTGCAGATCGCGGATACACCCGCTGGTTTGATTGACCTTTTCAAGACATACGAACCACCCTTAGCACCCAAATGGATCAAAAAGGGCGAGACCTGACCCCAAGGCCAGGTCTCCAGTTTAGGTGGACTGTTTACTGCGCAGGCGGAACAAACCCCGGCGCAATAATGAGATTGTTGAGCGTTGCTGCTGACTGGCGAATAAGCTTGGCTTCACCATATTGGTCATTATGGTACCAGTTTTTCATCGCGTGTTCTTCGGATGGAAATTCAACAACAACTGTCCAATTTCCGTCCCACTCACCTTCAAGATTAGCAACAGTCGGCGTGGCAACAAGAACTTTCGCGTCTACATTCATCAACGTTGCCAATGCAGCCGGGCCATACTCTTCAAAGTACTTCTTATTGTCTTCGATCTGGATCTGGGCGATCAGATAATGCGGCTCGGCGATAGCTGAAACGGGTGCTAGAACGGTGAAAGAAGTCGCCAGAGCCAGCGCTTTAAGTTTCCGGTTCATTTCATATTCCTCTTGAACATGCACTCGGACTTGAGTGCGTGAAGCTGAAGCTATATGCTGCATCAACGCACGAAAACGCGAGATTTTGCATATTTATGGGCAATTTTGCACTTAACCAGTTTCCCTGGTCCTTTGTTCCTCTTTTCATGGAGCTGGCCCGGAAAAAATCACTGAGCGCAGCTGCACGTTCTCTTAAAATCGACAGAACGACTGTCGCCAGACGGCTCGATCAGCTGGAAGAACACCTCAGCTGCCAACTGTTTGACCGTCAGAGGGGCGAATTTATCCTGACCCTTCAGGGCCGCGAGTTGTTTGCAGCTGCAGAACGTGCAGCGCAGGAGCTAAGCGTCCTGGGAACTGAGGCCGGAGACGCAAAATTTGCGAAGGGCAAAGTTCGTCTTTCCTTGTCGGAGCATCTGCTGGCCGCAATTCCGGAGATCATGATCCGTTTCTCTGAGCTTCATCCGGATATTCTGCTGGAAATGGCGACTTCGGATCGGCATTTGAATTTGAAACGGTTTGAAGCTGACGTAACACTGAGAATTAGCCGGACTTCACCAGTCGGTTTGTACAGTCGGAAGGTGGGTCCTATCGCGTTCCGAGTATATCAGCGCTCAGTTGATACCGGCCCGGTAACTCGATTTCTAACTACCTCATCAGAACGCTCCATACCCAACAGCATCTTGCTAGCATTACCGGAAATCGAAGTGTTTGCTTGTGTTGATGGAGTTCTCCCCGCCCGTGAAATGGTCAAGGCTGGAGCAGGCGCCGCCCTGTTGCCCCGCTTTCTGGGAGACAAAGATCCGGATCTGGAAGCCTGTTCAAATGACATCGACGACCAGGAATTTTTTCTGTTTCTGAACTGCCTGCCCGAGCAGAGAAACCTCCATCGAATCCGCGTTCTATTTCAGTTTTTGGAACGCGAACTGAAGCAGTTCCTCGCACTTACATAAATAGTCGTTCCGGTAATTCGAGAATTGGTATGCGCAAGTATCAATTTCCAAAAACCCGTCGCAACAGCAGCAGCTGAATGTGTCCACACCGAAAACCTGGATTGTTCCTGTGCGAAACTGTCGCCAATAACAATTGATCGAGATTCCGCTCTTTGCAAATGCCATGCTGGTTGTTAAATCTCGACAAAATTGCTTAGAAAAGCGCGACCCTTTCACCAACTGATTTGTGTGTTTTATGCGTCTTGTAGTCTCCGGTTTTGCGTGCGCCTTGTCATTTATCCTGTCTGCCTGCTCTCCAACGGCGGATTTTGATGGTACATCCGGTCCGCAGGTCCGAACATCCAATGTGACGCTTGTTCAAATCACGGAAGACAGCGTCGGCGGGATCACCGGGGACACGACATACGGTCCGAAGACAATCGAAGCAGCTCTGCCGGGTTTCAAGACCGAAGGCATTCAGACTGCAGTTGAGAACAAAACCGAATGGGCCCTGGCTGCATTCAACACGGATGGTTTTCAAGTTCTCCAGGTCTTCAAGGGACAAGATGGCAAGGTCCGGACAGTTCACGGTGTCACCCATCACCTTCAAGGGCCCAATGGCGAGCGCATCGGTCAGACGTTTGCCGAAATCGGCACGGCACGGGCAGATTGCCGGGTCGGCAGAAACCTTTGGCGCGGCATGGCCATTTGCCGGTCAATCGGGCATCACAATGTCGAGCTGGTCTACGCAATTCCGGGTTTTCAGGGACCTTACAATCAATTGCCGCCTGCTCAGGAACTGTTCGACGCACAGCTTCAGCGCATTCTCTGGTCACCCAAAGCCTGAACTCCTAAACGTGGTCCACTGACTCTTTCAACTTGTCCAAACGTTGCTCGTGACGTTTGCCGATTCCTGCTTTAAGCCTTCAAGCATGAACACACGGGCAAACATCATGGATCCAGTTTCGTTGGCCGAAAGCCTGAAGACCGGAAACCGGGCAGCACTTGCCCGGGCAATCACACTGGTTGAATCGAAGAAGCACGAGCATCGCAAAATTGCCCGGAACATGCTCCAGGACTTGCTGCCATTAACAGGCAAGGCCTTGAGGGTCGGCATTACCGGTGTACCAGGTGTCGGCAAATCAACGACCATAGACACGCTCGGTTCAAACCTGACAGCGGCAGGCCACAAGGTTGCTGTTCTGGCAGTTGATCCCTCCTCGACCCGAACCGGTGGTTCTATCCTCGGCGACAAGACCCGGATGGCCCGGTTGGCTGTGGATCGCAATGCCTTCATTCGCCCCTCTCCTTCGGCAGGCACGCTGGGCGGTGTTGCCGCCAAAACCCGGGAGACCATGCTGCTGTGTGAGGCGGCTGGCTTTGACGTGATCCTCGTCGAAACAGTCGGCATCGGCCAGTCGGAAACAACTGTTGCCGACATGGTTGATTTCTTTCTTGTCCTGATGCTGCCAGGGGCCGGCGATGAACTGCAGGGCATCAAGAAAGGCGTTCTGGAAATCGCCGACATGATTGCAGTCAACAAGGCCGATGGCGACGGTGCAACAAGAGCCAGATCAGCCGCGTCGGATTATCGCGCGGCGCTTCATATTCTTGCGCCCAAAACCCCCACCTGGACCCCACCCGTCATAACGGTATCGGGTCTTGCCAATGAGGGATTGGGTCACCTTTGGGAGCAGATCGAGGTTTACCGCGAACGCATGACGGCCAGCGGTGAATGGCAGCAGCGACGCGCGGATCAGCAGGTTGCCTGGATGTGGGACCTTCTCCAGCAGCGCATGATGGAAGCCCTGAAGTCGAGCGACAGCACGGCAGACCGGTTGAAGGTCCTGGAGACCGACGTGCGCGATGGCACGACAGCTGTTTCCGTTGCCGTCGATGAACTCGCGGGCCTGATGGGTCTGAAGGACTGACGCTGAAATGAAGAGCGCACCAACAACCATTCTTGTGACAGGTTTCGCACCGTTTCCGGGCGCACCAGTCAATCCGACAGAGACCCTGATGCGCCGCCTGCCCAAACGGCTTGGGCCCCATCAGCAGGATGTCGTATTTGAATTCCGTGTGCTGCCAACCACCTGGGAGGCGCGCACCTCGGTGACCGAGAAATTACGTAAGACCATCAAGCCGGATGCGATCGTTCATTTTGGTGTCGACGGAACCCGCAAGACGATGAATGTCGAAACGCGGGCTATCAACCAAGCAATCCGGGTCCGCGGCGATGCGTTCGGCCGTTCTCCCGAGCGACCGGAACTTGCATCCGGATTTGAACGCTACAGGTTTTCAACGCTGCCTATTGGGCCAATAGTGACCGCAGCGCGCGTTTCCGGTGTACCGACAAATACGTCGATGAACGCCGGGACTTACCTTTGCAACGCAACACTCTGGGATTCGATAGGTTCGGGTATTCCGAGTGTTTTCGTCCATGTACCAAGCTTGCCGAAAGGCAGGCGGGACCCTCGCCCGTCTCTGCCGGAGTTGGAAAATGCAGCCGTCAGTTTGCTGCAGGAGCTTGCCCGCCGGCTTCGCTGAGTGCCGCACTGATGAGCCGCTCGGCCTGACGGACACAATCACCTGCCATACTGGCAGCAAGCCCGGCGCGGCCCAGCACACGCATCCCGAAATAGATGGACAGCAAACCTTTGGCCGTTTCCGCCAATGCAGCATCTTCAAGCCTGTCAGGACTGGAGCATTCATCCACTAACGCGGAATGAAATGCCCTCTCCAGCCTGCCAACCATGGCCTGTATCTTGACTTCCGCCTCACCGCCTTCGGCTGCCTTGTCCACCATCGCATTGCACAGGAAACAGCCCATACGGTCGCCGTCCGTTTGAGCGGAGGATTCAACCCTCTGGAACAGGGCTCTGATGCGCTCTCTACCGGTTCCGTTTTCAGGATCCCCCAGAAAGCTCACAGTGCCACTGACAACCGTTGCATCATATCGATCCAATGCTTGCAGATAGACCGATTTCTTGTCCTGAAAAGCCTTGTAGAAGGAACCTTTGGTGATCTTCATCGATTTCAGCAGTTTGCTTAACGTGGCTTCTTCAAAACCCACATTCCAGAAAAGCTCCATCGCCTGGGTCATGGCGACTTCGGGATCAAATTCGCGTGGTCTGGCCATAATGTCCTTTTGTCCTGTTTGATCACGGTTAGCTCACCAATCGTTCACCTCGATGTGTTTTGTACTTATCGGTTCCTAATACTATTTCAGGATTACCGGCACGGCGCAAACATCTTTCGTCAAGTTAGGAACCAAATAGTTCCAAAATGAGGCGATCCAATTGCCAGCGCTTGTGGCGGTCCAAATTAGATCCAACGGGAGAAAGTAGAAATGTTTTCAAATTTGATCCGCAGCACAGTTGCTGCAGCTGTTGTTGTTACCGGTCTGGTCTCCAGCGCATTGGGTGCTGGTGTTGATGTAAATGCAACCGTAACCGGCCTTGCCCTGCGCGGCGTTGATCCGGTGTCCTATTTCACGAACGGAGCCCCCCAAGACGGCAATTTTGCAATTACCGAAGTTCATAACGGCGCTACCTACCGGTTTGTATCAGAGGAAAGTCGCGAGACATTCAAACAAGATCCAGAAAAGTATTTGCCAGCTTATGGCGGGTTTTGTGCATTCGGTACCGCTATGGGAGTAAAGGTTGATGGCGATCCGGATCTCTGGAAAATCGTTGACGGCAAGCTTTACCTGAACCTGTCCCCAAGCATCCAGGAACGCTGGAACACAGACGTCCCGGGTTTCATTTCCACTGCCAACACCAAGTGGACTGAAATCGAAGATACCGATCCAAGCGAACTCTAAATCACTGACGTACTGCCCTGTCCAGAGAAACCGGTCGGATTATTCCGGCCGGTTTTCTGTTTTCTGCCCAACTTCAAATCCGGCATGCCATTTGCGACGTCTTCCAAGAACGTCGAAACCTGATCCCGATTTGGAGCAAAATCTTGGCAAATCCGGCCAAACACGCACCCAAAGCCTCTTTCATGTCGCGTCGCGCGTTCCTGACCGGGACAGCTGTGTGCCTATCCGGGACAGTCGCCAAGGCATCCATGAAGGTTGCTGATCTCCGTGGGTCCATAGATTCTACGGAACTTGGCCTATTGCCCAATGCCGTGGATGATCAATCCGCCCAGTTTCAAAATGCCGTCAACCGTGCTGTGGAACGCGGTAGAGCCCTCTTCCTGCCTGCTGGCACATATCCTGTCGCAAATCTGCGCATGCCATCCGGAACGCTAATTGTCGGTGTCCCGGGGCGCACCCGGTTGATCTATCAAGGTGGTGGAGGCCAGTTGATCCGCGCCGAAGGCGTCAGCAACGTCGGCCTGACCGGTATCACATTTGACGGTGCCAACCGGTCGATAGGCGACTTTACAGAAGGTCTTCTGCATTTTCTCGGATGCCGGAACATTTCGATAGACAATTGCGAAGTTGTCGGATCGGCCAAGATGGGCCTTCTCCTGGACCGGTGCTCGGGAAGAGTTGAAAACACTCGTGTCACGGGTGCTGCTATAGCGGGCATTCGTTCCAATGAGGCAAAAGGTCTGTCTATCACAGGCAACACCGTCACCGACTGCGCCAACGGAGGCATCTGGGTGCACCGCTGGAGCGAAGGGGAAGATGGAACAATTGTTTCCGGAAACCGGGTGGAGCGCATTGGTGCCCGCTACGGCGGCACAGGACAATTTGGCAACGGTATCAACGTCTTCCGCGCTCACGGCGTCATGATTTCAAACAACCGCGTCGCCGATTGCGCCTTTTCCGCCATACGGTCCAACTCCGGATCAAATGTACAAATCATCGGAAACTCATGCCTGCGGTCCGGGGAAACTGCGGTTTATTCGGAGTTCAGTTTTGAAGGTGCATTGATTGCCAACAATATCATCGACGGTGGCACGATGGGCATATCGATCGCCAATTTCATGGATGGCGGTCGTCTTGCTGTCTGTTCCGGCAATCTGATCCGGAATATTTCGGAAACCGGTCCCTATCCGCCAGAAGTCGCCGGATTTGGAATCGGCATCTCGGCAGAAGCGGACACAACCTTGACCGGTAATGTCATCGAGGGTGCCCCTAAATATGGCATATTGATTGGCTGGGGGCCGTATATGCGCAATGTCGTTGCCTCTCAAAACGTCGTTCGTGGTTGCGGCACCGGCATTGCTGTAACCGTTGTTGACAAAGCCGGATCTGCCGTCATCACCAATAACATCGTCCAGGGATCTAAGAACGGTGCGATTAACGGCTTCAAGTGGCTGGAGAAAGCAACCGGTGAACTCAACAATTCATCAGAGTTTTCAAACCTGACAGTCCGTGGCAACCACATAGCAGCGTGAGGCCTAACCCAGATTGAACCGCAGAGACAGGCAGGACAACCCACCATCAACCTTGCGGGCTTCGTGGGTCGGTAAAACGACCGTTTTGAACCCGGCCTTTGCAATCGCAGCCAGTGTTTTTGGATAACCTTCGGGGACCAGCACCACGTCATTCACCCGAATGACATTGGCCGCGTAGTCCTCGCCATCCGGCACAACCACCACTTTACGCTCACCGAAAAAGCCACTGTCTGTCATGACCCTGGTTGCGAGAATGACGCCCTCGCCGAGTGTGGAACAAGCGGTCTTGAAATGCAGAACACCTTCCGGTGTTTCGCACACCTCTGCCCTATAGCCCCAATCTTCCAGAAGAGCTGCAAAGGCATCAGCGCCGTCTCTGTCGGTGCGGGCGGATAACCCGATCAAGATGACATCATCCAGCATCAGGACATCGCCGCCATCGACATGGCCATTGCCGGGCAGCTCGACCACCCTGTCGAAACGAGCCTCAAGAGCGGTACGGATTTCTTGCCCTTCGCCCTTTCTACTGGTTGCTCCCGGTCGTAGTTGAACGGCTCCATCCGGCAAGCAAAATGCCGGGTCCTCAACGAAACAACTGTCCGGATAGGCTTCCAGTGCAGGCAGAACATCAACGCTCAAACCGGCAGCTCTCAACGCCTCGACGTAGGCTTCATGCTCCGCAAGGAATGCCTCACCGCTGGGGTTTCCGGTATCCACGGCCCGAAGACCATCTGCCACGCTGTTTGCCGGTATCCGTGTAATGGCATGGGTAAACTGGAATGACAGACCGGGCCGATTGGACATGGAAACCCTTTCTTCGCCAGTTATTGCGACGGCTCAGGAAAACGCGGCGTTCAGAACGCTCATAAACTCATCTCTTGGCTTCACAACACCAACTTGCGCCCCACGCCGTGTCAGGATCGGCGGGTTGACAAGATCATCCAGCAATTTGGCTTGATCGTCATTCAGCTCAAGCGCGGCTTGAAGAACTGTCGCCATCATCACCTCAGCTGCGCGGGTTTCGCCATCATCACACTTGAGCGAAACACCAACACCAAGTTCCGGGATTGACGCACAGAAAACACCTTCCGCACCTGTCTTTACGAATACCCGGCCCCGAAAACCTTCCATCACGGCGGTACAGAAGCGATCCGCTCCGGCAACCATGTACGGTTCGTTGATACAGGCATCAAAGATCCGTTGCGCGGCTTCGGCCCGCAGCGGCTCAAGCCCCTGCCCGGTTCCAAACGCTGCAAAGGCACGAGCAAAACTGTGTAGCGGAGACGCATAGGTCGGGATCGAACAACCGTCTGTGCCACACAGGTCTTCTGTCAGCGTGTCGCCGGTCAATTGTTCCATGACAAGCCGGATTTCCCGCTGCACGGGATGGCTCGGTTCAACATAGCCTTTGGTGTGGACGCCCATCACTCTTGCAAGACCCAGAAACCCAGCATGTTTGCCGGAGCAATTGTTGTGCAGGCCACACGGCGCTTCATCTGCAAGGATCAATTTGGCGGCATCTTCCATGCGTTTTGGCCACTGTGGCCCGCATTCCAGATCGTCCTCGGTCAATCCGGCCTTCATCAGCATCACACGTGCGGAATTGGCATGGACTTCTTCACCATTGTGAGACGCACACGCAAGAGACAGCTCTGCGTCCGACAGATCAAGAGCATCGGCGGCTCCAGACTCCACAAGCGGCAAAGCCTGCAAGGCCTTGATGGCGGAACGCGGAAACACACGGGCATCTATGTCCCCAAAGGCACAGACCTGTTTGCCAGTCGTATCTACAATGGCGACACTGCCGCGATGGACGCTTTCGGTCAGCTTGCCGCGGGTTACGTCAATCAGTGTCGGATTGTCCATGAAACTTCTATTCCCTGTTCTAATTTGCTTCAGTCAGGCTAGGCGGATTCGGCGCGCGCCGCAGTCAAAAAGACGGACAGACGGCGCAGCGCTTCATCAATCACATGGTCCTGTTTGCAAAAGCAAAAACGGACGTAGCCGGTCGGTTCATCCGCCCCGTAAAACGCAGACACGGGAACCGCTGCGACACCGGCCTCCTTTACCAGGGTTTCGCACACTTCGATATCGGTCTCTCCAAGACCAAGGCCTTCGAATCCGCAGGTGAGAAAGTAGGTCGCGTCGCAAGGCAAAACGGAGAAGCCGATCTCTTTCAACCCTTCGGCCATGCGGTCGCGTTTGCCCATCAACTCCCGGGCAAGGCCATCGTAATAGCTGTCGTCCTTGCCAAGGCCATAGGCAACAGCCTTTTGCAGGTTCGGCGGTGTTGTAAACGTCAGCCACTGGTGTGCCTTGGCCATCGGATCTATCAACGCCGCCGGACCGGTGATGTAACCAACCTTCCAGCCGGTTAGAGAAAATGTCTTTCCAGCAGACCCGATCCGGACGGTTCGCTCACGCATTCCGTCCAACGCCATCAGGGGTGTGTGTTTGTGACCATCAAACACAAGATGCTCATAAACCTCATCGCAGATTGCATAGGCCTCATGTTCCAGACACAAGTCAGCAATCAGCTGCAACTCGTTGCTGGAAAACACTTTTGCCGTCGGATTCATCGGGTTGTTGATCAACACGGCCTTGGTCTTGGCTGAAAATGCGGCCCGCAGTGCAGCCTCATCCAGATCCCAGTTGGGCGGTGTTACCCGCACCCGTACCGGCACGCCGCCAGCCTGTTTCACCAACGGCAGATAACAGTCATACAGGGGCTCGATCAGAACAACTTCATCACCCGGCGACACCAATGCAAAAATGCAATCTGCCAAAGCCTCGGTTGCCCCAGATGTGATCATCACTTCACTTTGCGGATCGACATCCAGGCCATAAAATCGCTTGTTGGCATCAGCAACGGCCTGACGCAGTACGGGGAGCCCCAGCATCGGTGGATACTGATTGGGTCCTTCCATAAGGGCGTCAGCGGCAATTTGCCGAATATCCTCCGGGCCATCAACATCCGGAAACCCTTGTCCGAGGTTTACAGCCTCATGTGCCATGGCAAGACGGGACATGGTTTCAAAAACGGTTGTGTTGATGCCGGTAAACACCGGATTGGTCGGTTTCATGACCCCTCCAAAATACTTTTGGGCTATTTAGTCAGAAATCATGAGCCGGTCGAGAGAATTTCGCGCACGCCTGTTCACCGCCCTGCGTATTTGACAGATGCCCCGCGCACAGATCAGATGCGAAGCAGAAATCCCGCTGCGTAAAAAGGCTCTTTAAATGATAATCCGGCGTTCCCTCAAAAAAATCCTGAAATTTGCGGGGTTCACTGTTCTGGGCGGTGTGGTTGCGATTGCCCTGATAGCGGTCATCTATCTCAAGAGCCTTGGCGGTCTTGATGTCTGGCACACAGCTCATTTTCATGAAGAGTTCCAGGCAGACAGCGACATCACAACGTTTGAGCAATATCTCGCCCAAGAAGACAGGCTTTTTGCCGAACTGGAGGATGAAGTCCTCAACGAAGTGACCTTTAGTGACGAGGATGAAATCAATCGTTTCCAGCCGGGAAGCATTTCCAACCCGAAAAAATGGCCGAATAACTGGAATCGTACATTTCTGTTGGAGCAGGTCGAACCGAACGCATCAGTTCTGTTGCTGCATGGCATGTCGGATTCTCCCTACAGCCTGCGAACCATAGGTGAAGAACTGCATCGGAAAGGCGCAACTGTCCTTGGCCTTCGAATTCCAGGTCACGGTTACGCCCCGTCCGGGTTGCTTGATGTCAGCGCTGAAGACATGAACGCAGCTACAGAAATCGCTGTCAGACATCTTCATGAACTGGCCCCAGACCGCCCGGTCTATGTCATTGGATATTCCAACGGGGCAGCCCTGGCGATTGTCTATGCACTCAAGCAGTTGGAAGACGCAAACCAGCCCAAAGTGGCCAGAATTGTTGTTCTGTCCCCTGCCATCGGCGTAACACCTGCCGCCGCCTATGCACCGATTGCCATCAATTTGGGCCACATCCTCGGCGTCCAACGACTGGCCTGGAGTTCCATCGGGCCGGAATATGACCCATATAAATACATATCCTTTGCCGTAAATGCCGGATACGTCACTCACAGACTCACAGTCGAAATCCGCGAACGAATTGACGCCCTGAAAGCAGTCGGTGCGCTTGATGCCATGCCACCGGTCCTTGGATTTTCGTCTGTTGTCGATGCGACGGTCGTTGTTCAGGACATGATTTCAAACCTTTATGCAAAACTGCCGAAAAACGGGTCTGGCCTGTTTCTCTTCGACACGAACCTGTTTCTGACCCGTCTCCCGTTGCTCGTTGATGACGCTGCAGATTTCACCGACCCGATCATAAAGGACAGCAACAGAGCCTATACGTTGAGAATGATCACCAATACGGCTCCGGAAAGCCGTGAAACAGTCTTAAAAACCTTCGCACCCAAAAGCGTTCAGCCAACAGTCGCTCCATTGGACATCGAGTGGCCTTCGGATGTTTATTCTCTCGCGCATATCTCTTTGCCTTTTCCAGCCAGCGACCCGCTTTATGGCATTGAACCTGATCCGATCGTATCCAAAATACAATTGGGCGCTTTGGCATTCAGAGGCGAGCGCGGTATTTCCGAAATCCCGCCAGCAGACATGCTCCGGATGCGGTGGAATCCGTTCCACGAAATCATGTTTGAGGAAATCAGTCGGTTTCTGGATCTGCCTGCGCAGTGAAGCCAATTAGCGGACGGGATTTCTCCATCTAAGATTTTGCAATTTCAGCAGGTTTGCTCGCATTTCGGTGGCAGTTTGCTTGTTGTTATGGCTGGTTCAGCGACCATCCGCGCTATTGCAGCATTTATTATCTCGTCTGTTTCACCCGAGGCATACATATCGGCAAAAACCATTTGAAGTTTGGGAATGAGACGTTCATTTGTTTTATACAGGTAGTGATAAAAGGGCAGGACCGAATGAGCTGGACCGAGTTGCGTTATGTTGTCCAAAGTCATTTTCCGGAGATAGACTGTCCCACTAATTGTATTGCTAATGACTGCATCCAGACGACCTGCTGCCAGCATTCCATAAAGCTCTTCATATGAGGACGCTTTCCAGACGTCTTCAAAACCATCCGAGAAGCGTGCAGCCTGAATAACGCCTTCAATATGCCCTACCCGCTTCGTGTGCAGTTCTTCGATGGCAATTTGCCCAAGATCGGCTTGCCGGATGTGGACGACATTCTCAAGTGAATATCCATTTATCTGTACACGTTTCAAATCCGGAAATTTGTCGCCAACTTGGTAGATCCGCATAAGTTCACCATCCACCTTCCCTTGAGAGGACAACACGAGCGAGCGGGTTCCGGAAGTTGGTACAATCTCAATGTCGATACCGAGTTTTTCGTAAGCTACTGAGACAATGTCTGATGCAATTGTTGCGACTGCAGAGTTTTCAATCGTTGAAATTACGAGCTTGTCCTGCGCCTGAGCCGACAATCCAAAGATTGAAAACTGGGCTAGTAGGCAAAGTCTGAAAAGCGTCCTCATTCCAAAAACCTTTACCCCGTTTAGGCAGACCAAATCATACCGTTTCACAGAAAAAAAGGTACAGACCCAGTCAGGACAACAATCAGACAATCGGGAATTTTTTGATTCTAATTTCTGGAATAATCTTCTAATTCCCGTCGATACAATCTATGCCTTCAATTGAAAGAAATACATCTATCGTCAGTAATTACAGGTTCTAGCCAGCGGATAAACAATTCTACACGGCTATGCCACCTGCCGACCCTTGCCGCATCGTGGTGTTTCCAGTAGAAGAGCCGGATCATAGTTCTAACGGCTGCTACGGATCAATCCGGCGCCGACTTTATTATATCATTCAACCAGACAACCTGGAGCATGCCTTGACCGGACGCGCTGAGGCCGTTGAGCCTGTACAATCGATTGAAATGAATGCTTCCCGCATCAAGACAGAAATTCTTGCCGGACTGACAGTAGCGCTGGCGTTGGTGCCCGAAGCTGTTGCCTTTGCCTTTGTCGCGGGTGTCAATCCGCTGGTCGGGCTCTATGCCGCCTTTTTCGTTGGCCTCATAACCGCCTGTATTGGTGGACGTCCCGGCATGATCTCCGGTGCGACAGGCGCCCTTGCCGTGGTCATGGTGTCACTCGTTGCCCAACATGGCGTCGAATACCTGTTTGCAACAGTTGTGTTGATGGGGATCATCCAAATCGGCGTTGGCGTGCTCAAATGGGGCAAATTCATCCGCATGGTGCCACATCCGGTGATGCTCGGTTTCGTCAACGGTTTGGCTATCGTGATCTTCCTGGCCCAGATGGGACAGTTCAAGGTCGATGATGGTGCAGGCGGTACGACCTGGATGACGGGTATGCCGCTCTATCTCATGTTTGGCCTGATCGGCCTGACAATGGCTGTGATCTGGTTGCTTCCAAAAATCACCACGGCGTTCCCTGCACCGCTGGCCGGTATTCTTGTAGTCTCCGCCCTTGTTCTTGGACTGAACCTGGACACGCGGTCCGTTGGTGATCTGGCTTCAATCGCTGGCGGTCTGCCGGAATTCCACATTCCAATGGTCCCGCTGACCTTCGAAACATTTCAGATCATTCTACCCTATGCGATCATCCTGTCTGCAATCGGTCTGATTGAATCCCTGTTGACGCTGAACCTTGTTGCCGACATGACAGGCACCAAGGGCGGTGCTTCCAAGGAATGTCTGGCTCAGGGAACAGCCAACATTGTCACCGGCTTCTTCGGTGGCATGGGCGGCTGCGCCATGATTGGCCAGTCGATGATCAACGTGAAATCAGGAGCCCGCACCCGCCTCTCCGGTATCGCGGCAGCCCTCTTCCTGTTGTCCTTCATCGTCGTAGCTTCCTCCTTGATCGAACAGATCCCGGTTGCTGCTCTTGTCGGCGTGATGTTCATGGTGGTTATCGGCACGTTTGCCTGGACCAGCTTGAAGATCGTTCATAAGATCCCGCTGACCGATGCGCTTGTCATGGTCATTGTCACCTGTGTCACTGTCTACGCCGATTTGGCAGTCGCCGTTGTTGTCGGCGTGATCATCTCGGCCCTCGCTTATGCCTGGAATGCCGCGAGCCGCATCAGCGCCCGCGTCGGTACAAGCAAGGAAGGCTGGAAAGTCTATCGCCTTTCGGGTCCGCTCTTCTTTGGCTCAACAACCGGCTTCACGGATCTGTTCAACCCACAGAACGACCCTGATGATGTTGTCATCGACTTCATCGACAGCCGTGTGGTCGACCATTCGGGACTGGAAGTGATTGATGCGCTGGCGTCCAAATACGAAGCCGCTGGAAAACGCTTGCATCTGCGCCACCTGTCACCGGATTGCCAGAAGCTGTTGCACAAGGCGGGTAACCTCGTCGAAGTTTCGGTTCTGGAAGATCCGGACTACGAAGTTGCGGTCGACTATGGCCATCAATTCGATGAGCCTCGGAAACAATCCTGACTGTCTTGAATCAGTCTCTGAAGACGTAGATTCAGTATCTGATCAAATCCCGCAAAGTCTCTGACTTTGCGGGATTTTTAACATTGTAAATACCAACAGATAAATTCGTTTTCGGACATCAGACGACGTGGATTGTGCCAACCGGTCGATGGCCAGCTTTACCTGCGACCGGCCAACAGGCTATGGATGGGGTCCCGGGATCAGAACACGGACAAGCATTTGTCGAAAAGCCGCCGCATCCATATCACGCCGACTCTCACGACGGTCATCGGCGCTTTCGTGTTCATCACCGCAGCACTTGTACTTTTTGTTCAGGCATCAACGTCCGAACGGGTGGTCCGAAAACTCGGAGGTGAACTGATCAATGTCGGAATGCGGTCTCTTGAAAGAGCTTTTGTTGCGCAGATCGAGGCAATTGAAGAAGCAGCAGAATTTACCGCAGCGTCCCTCGACATAGGCAGCATTCTGCCAGATCGGCCTCAGGAAGTAGCGGGATATCTCTTTGGCTCGCTCGCAGCCATGGAACATGTATCCTTCGTTATCGTAACGGACGCTGAAGGCAATTTCGTTCAGATAGACCGGGGGTCCAACGATGCGGTTCTTGTCCCGAAATTCATCCCTGCGTCAGATTACACCCATCACCTGTCCGGCCTGATCAGCAAATCCCTGGATGCCGAAGAGCCCTACTGGACAGACCCTATCTATTTCACTGAGCGTCAGCACACCTATATTGCCCGCGTTTTTCCTGTTCGAAAAAACAGTAAGAATGAGGGCCTGGTGATCATAGCCATGTCGATGCACCGCATGTCGGAAATCACCCACGATATTTCCAACGACATCGTGACGGTTTTCCTGATGCGGCCCGGCTCCAACGATCTGATCGCTCATCCGCAACTCTCGGAAGTCTTCGACAAGCTGGCACCGCATGAACCGCTGGTAGATGTCGAACATGTCCCCGACGAGTTTCTGGCGACACTTCGCACCACAGAACTGGTTGATCCCAACGCGTATGGCATCGACGCGACGCATGAGCTCCGGTATGGCTATGACGATCACGGCCACAAACGGTTCATTATTCTGGAGACAGGATCTCACGGACCTATCGGACTTCCTGTGTCGATTGGCGCGCATTTTCCGGCAGAAATACTGGATCAACCCCTGCACCAACTGTTTGATGCCATCCTGATCGGCATCGCCTTGTTGGGCCTGTCACTGGTCGGCGCCGGTTTCCTGGCGCACCGGATAGGCAAACCGATCAGACGGGCGGCGGCAGGTGCCAGAGCTGTTGCACGGCTCGATCTCGACAGCGTTCCCGAGATGCACAGCAGTTATGTTCGCGAACTGGATGACCTGTCCACCGGCTTCAATTCCATGGTCAGTGGCCTAAGGGCGTTCCGGCGTTATGTCCCGAAAACCCTTGTTCTGAAACTGTTGTCGGAAGGCAGCGCAGAAGCCCCTCCGGAAGAGCGGGAAGTTGCCGTTCTTTTCACTGATATTGCCGGATTTACAGCAACCAGCGAAGGCATGAGTGCGACGGAAACCGCAGCGTTCGTCAACGAACATCTGACATTGGTTGGCGCATCCATCCGCAAACACGGCGGTACAATCGACAAGTATATCGGCGACAGCCTGATGGCTTTCTGGGGGGCTCCGGAAAGACTCGATAGCCCTGCCCTATCTGCTGCCCTTGCTGCTCTTGATATTGCAGCAGACATTCACGCGGACAATGAACGCCGCAAACAACGCGGTCTGGCACCCGTTCGCGTCCGTATTGGTGTCCACACAGGTCCGCTGGTTGTCGGCGATATCGGCGCACCTGAGCGGGTCAACTACACGGTGATCGGTGACACCGTAAATGTCGCTGCGCGTCTGGAGTCCCTTGGCAAGGAAATCGACAGTGCAGCGGAGGTGATTGTCCTTGTCTCCGGCGAAGTTGCCAGTGCCCTGGAGACCGGCACCAAACGTCAGGCGATTGGCCCGCAGAAGGTCAAGGGACGTGACGAGGCTGTGGAAGTTGTGCGGTTGATACCGGGCAGCGCATAAGACCCCGGTTGCCGTGTAATCCCTCACCCCAACCCGAAAATCTGCCGGGTTCTGAGGTTGAGGACCCTATCAACGGTCTTCCCGTCCCAGTGAAACTCGTAATGATCTCCCTGAACCGGGATCGGAATGAGATCCGGCCAGAAAATTCCGGTGCAAAGGCCGTCCGGTGCACGGACGCTGTTGTAGAGAACGCCATTGCTGAGCGAGAGCCGCAGATTGCGACCAACGTCTTGTGGCCGGGTGTAGTCGTCCGAGGCATGACAATCGGCGCATTGCCTCAAATCATGCAGATCCAGATCAAGGCTGTTGATCAACACCCTAAACTGTGACGTCCAGCCGGGATCTTCGCTACTGGCCCGCATCGTTTGGCCATGATGATAGGCAACTTCCCGAAGGGCGACTTCTTCAGAGTTTCCAGCGCTGTAAACGCCATAGGAACCATCCGTGAACCGGCCGGGCCGATCAGGACTGACATGAACGAACGGCGCCATGAGAAAGCTGGAGCCTTCGCCGGTTACCCGACGCTCGGGCGGGACCAGATCCAGTCTGCCGATGCTCTCCCAAATCCGCGGATTGGTTTTACTTTCAGCCGAGGCCAGTGCCTCCCAGTCAGAAGGGTCCGCAATATCCTCAAAGAGATCAACGGGCGGATAGAGCGTGCGGATGATCCGGTAAGCCTTGGGCCACACGGTTCGAACACTGGCAATGGCGTCCGCTGTCACCAGCTGCCCCGCTCGGCATCAAGGTAGGACCGAATCCGGACTAAAGCGAACATGGAGCCTTCCAGCATCACGGACAGTGGTGCGTCACCGGAAAAGACCTCATTGGGTGCCTTGATCCAGCGATAGCCTCTCGCAGGGTCCGAAAAGAGATACCGTAGGCCTTTGTGGATCCCCATCAACAAGGACAAGCGCGTGGCCAGATCCCGATCAATCCGCCCCGGTTCACCCTTTTTCCAACGGGCATAGGTTCGCATGCCTAGTCCGCCAAGAATCTGGCAGGCTTCGGCGTCCGTAATCTGCCATTTGGCAAACAGGTTTACGACCACCCGCGCCATCGCGGCAGCTTCCGCATCAGTGATCACCGGACTGTCCGGATACGCTTGAGTCTTTTGAATCTCTAACAACATCACATCATGCCTTTTGGCATAATATAGTTCACATCATGCCATTTTACAAAAAGTAGTTGTTAGCTGCAGAAATCTCGCCCCTTTCCGGGAGAGAGAAAACCGAAAACGCCGCAACATTTCTGCAGCGGCGTTTTTCGTTTCCGTAAGCGCTATGCGTTTCAGCGCACCAGCACATTCCTGAACTGCCAGGGATCTCGTTGGTCCAGATCTTCCGGGAACATGCCCGGACGCCCCTCGAGCGGTGTCCAGTCCGTGTAATATCCTTTGACCGGACCAAGATAGGGTTTCTGGATCTCGAGGCAGCGTTTGTAGTCCATCTCGTCGGTTTCAACGATGCCCTCAGCCGGGTTTTCCAGCGCCCAGACCATACCGGCAATGACAGCGGAACTTACCTGCAGACCGGTTGCATTCTGATTGGGAGCAAGCTTGCGGGTTTCCTCGATGGAAAGCTGAGAGCCATACCAATAGGCGTTTTTCTTGTGGCCATAGAGCAGCACCCCAAGCTCATCGACGCCGTCCTGAATTTCGTTTTCTTCCAAAACATGCAGGGTATCCTGCACGTTCCCGGCAGCTCCGAACAACTCGTGCAAAGACAGAACGGCATCATTGGCCGGATGATAGGCATAGTGACAGGTTGGCCGGTACTTAAGCTTCTTGCCATCAATCAATGTGAAATAGTCCGAGATCGATATCGCTTCATTGTGAGTGACCAGATACCCGAATTGTGGTCCAGGCGTCGGACACCAGGTGCGCACGCGTGTGCTGGCACCTGCCTGATCCAGATAGATGGCTGCCCGGCATCCCTGCCTGTGTTCCTTGGCGTTTTTCGGTCTCCAGGTTTCATGGGTCCCCCAACCAATTTCGGCAGGCTGAAACCCTTCCGACAAAAAACCCTCAACAGACCATGTGTTCCAGAAGGTGTTCAGCGGCTTGGGTTTTTTGGCGCGCTGGGTGTCCCGTTCGGCAATATGAATGCCTTTCACACCTGTCTTTCTCATCAGCTTCGCCCAGCCCTTGCGACCGGACGGCTCCTTGAATTTCACACCGGTCTCGCTCGCAATGTCGATCAGCGCCTGCTTGACGAACCACGACACCATGCCGGGATTGGCCCCACAGCAGGAGACTGCCGTTGTGCCGCCCGGTTTGCGCTTGCGTTCCCGACGAACAGCTTCTCGCAATGCGTAATTGGTCCGCTCTTCAACCTTGGCATCATCGTCAAAATAAAAGCCCGGCCAGGGTTCCACGACCGTATCAATATAAAGAGCACCCAGCTTGCGGCTTAGTTTCATGATGTCGAGAGATGACGTATCGACCGACAGGTTAACAACGAAACCCTGCCCCTCACCCTCTTCAAGAAGCGGTGTCAGAACCTCCCTGTAGTTCTGAGGTGTGAGCGCAACCTTTTGAAATTTATAACCCTTTGATGAAATCATCCTGGCATCGACGTCATTCGGGTCAATCACCGTGACCCGACTCTTGTCGAATTTGAAATGCCGCTCGATCAACGGCAACGTGCCCTTGCCGATAGAGCCAAGCCCTATCAGGATCAATGGCCCGGTTATGGTGCCGTGAACCGGAAATTTGGGCGCAGCAGCACGTCTGCGCGGAGCGGCGGGTTTTGCAGCAGGCTTTGCCGCTGGCGTCTTCCGGGCGCGTGTTTGTGCAGAGGCGGATCTTGCGGTTACAGGTTTGGCCGCCGAAGGTTTTCCAGTCTTGGCTTCAGCTGGTTTGGTTGCGGCAGGTTTAGTTGCTGTTTTCGCTGCACTCGTATTTTTGGAAGCCGGTCGGGCGATCGTTGGTTTGGCAGCGGTTTTAGCCGCAGTGGGCTTGCGTTGAACCGGTGCCTTGGCCTTTGGCGACGCGGCAACCGACCGTGCAGCAGCCGGTTTGCTAGCCTGTGTGGCTTTTGCCGCTGAAGGCTTTGCAGAAGGCGTCTTTGCAGCAGGCGCCTTTCCTGCAGATCCCTTTGGTGCAGCGGCCCTGGTCGTCCGCGGTTTCGCCGATGGGGCCTTTGTTGTGGCCGCATTGGGTGCGGCGGCTTTTGTTGACCGTGTAGACGCAGGCTTCACCGCAGCAGGTTTGGCGGCAGCGGCTTTGGTTGTCCTTGCGGATACAGGTTTTGCAGTCGCCGGTTTGGCTGCCGCGGGTCTGGTACGAGAGGGTGTCTTCGGAGCGGCAGGCTTGCGCCCGGAGGCCGGTTTTCCGGAAGTGTTTCGGGCCGGATTTTTAGTTTGGCCGCCGTTGCTCTCGTCGCTCATCTGGGAAAACTCCAATCATTCCGTCGTCAGGTGCCTGCAACCTGAACATGAGACACGGACAATGGGAACCCCTCGCGTCAAAAAAGCGCACTGAATGCATTCTGGAAACGGACGTCGGAATGCACCGGAAGGACGGGCCTTCCGGTGCAGGCAGCCGATTGCATTTTAGATGACGTAAGACGCCAACGGTGCAAACCCGTTGAAGCCGACAGACGAATAGGTCGTCGTGTAAGCGCCGCAGGCTTCAATCAGCACCTTGTCCCCAATCGACAGGCTGACCGGCAGCTCATAAGGCGTCTTTTCATACATCACATCGACACTGTCGCAGGTCGGTCCGGCCAGCACGCAGGGCGCGGTTTTGTCGCCGTCCTTTGGCGTCTTGATCGGATAGCGGATGGCCTCGTCCATGGTCTCGGCAAGTCCGTGGAATTTGCCGATATCCAGATAAACCCAGCGCACCTCATCCGCATCGGATTTGCGCGATATCAGAACGACTTCTGTTTCGATCATGCCGGCGTTGCCGACCATGCCGCGGCCCGGTTCGATGATTGTCGAGGGCAACTGATTGCCGAAATGTTTGGTGAGGGCGTGAAAAATCGCCTCGCCGTAACTTGGCACACCTGGAACGTCTTTCAGGTAACGGGTCGGGAACCCGCCGCCCATATTGACCATTTTCAGCTCGATGCCGCGCAGCGCCATTTCCCGAAAGACCCCTGCCGCCATGGCGAGAGCGACATCCCAGGCCGCGAGGTTGGCTTGCTGGGAGCCGACGTGGAAGGAGACGCCGTGGGCTTCAAGGCCGAGCCGGTGGGCATGTTCAAGGACATCTGTCGCCATGGCTGGATCGCAGCCGAATTTGCGCGACAGCGGCCATTCTGCGCCATCTCCGTCGCACAGGACCCGGCAGAAGACTTTGGACCCCGGAGCCGCCCGGGCGATTTTGTCGACTTCTTCGATGGCGTCGACCGCAAAGAGCCGGACGCCAAGGGCATAGGCACGCGCAATGTCCCTCTCCTTCTTGATGGTATTGCCGTAGGACATGCGCTCAGGGGACGCACCGGTTGCCAGAACCATTTCAATCTCGCCCGCAGACGCACAATCGAAACAGGACCCAAGGCTTTCCAGAAGGCTCAGGATTGCCGGATCCGGATTGGCCTTGACCGCGTAATAGACAGACGTGTCCGGCAGGGATCGGGCAAAGGCTTCGAAATTGCCCGCCACAATATCCAGATCGACGACAACACACGGACCATCATCGTCCCGTCGTCGCAAAAACTCGTGAATACGCTCACTCATCAGGGTTACCCCGTCCAATTTGTGTCTGCAGCCGCTTGTCAGGGAGCAAGACTGCAGGTTCTCGTCGCAGGAGCTGCAAGCGCAAAGCCGTCGCCTTCGGGGTGGAACCGGAGGGCGGATCAGCAGAATGCAGCGACGGTTGGGCAATGCAGCGCATTGAATTGCACAGCAAAGCTTTCCCGCGTCGGGAATGCCGTTGATTGGATCGGGAGAACCGAGCCGCACGTCGGGCAAGGATGTAACAAGTGCCTCTTCAGTGACGCCGATGTTGGAGACCGGCAGAGACCAAAAAAGCCCTCTTACGTCGTTGCTTTAAGCCGTCCGGATGTCCTGCCCCGCCCCTTGGCGGTTTTCTGCGGCAGTGGTCCCTTAAGAGATGTCTGCAGTTGGTGCACCTTGAGTTGGAAAACCGGTAACCGTTTTCCACAAAACGCCTGCATCATCCCATGAACGGCCTCGGGCACGTGCGAATTTGGGCAGGCGGTGTATGGGGGAATTCTTCGCGCGATGCAAGCAGAAATATTGCCAAAAAACATGACCTCAAGCTTTGCGGCCCAGGTACACCGCTTGCGTGACTTCGCGGCCGTCTTGCAGCGGGTTGGCAAACACCACCGGCTCGGCCCAGGCCTGATCAAAAGCCTCACCAAGCAGGGCCGTGATGGCTGCATCCGGGGCCTCGTCAGACCACAGACCAACTACCCCGCCCGGTTTTACAAACCGCTGCAAGCTGCGCAAACCCTCGGGCGTATAGAAGCCCTTCGAACCGCCGTGCAGCAGGCGCTCGGGCGTGTGGTCAATGTCGATCAAAATGGCATCATATTGCCGTCCGGGCTGTTCGGCATCAAAGCCGGTGTCGGAGGCTGCCAGCGCAAAGAAATCTCCCTGCACCAGTTGGCAGCGCGGGTCATCGACCAATTCCGTTTTCATCGGAACCAGCCCTTCCTTGTGCCAACGGATCACTGGCTCCAGAAGATCGACAACCGTCAACCGGGCAACGGACTCATGCGCCAGCGCGGCTTGGGCTGTGTAGCCAAGGCCAAGTCCGCCCACCAGCACATCCAGCCCAGCGCCGGGCAAGGCGGCCAGCCCGCAGTCTGCGAGCGCCACTTCGGACGCAATGAACAGGCTCGACATCAGATGCTCTTCACCGAGCAGGATTTCGAAGACGTCGGTCTTCAGGGCCAGTATATGCCGACGGCGCAAGGAGATCGCTCCAATGGGCGTCGGGGCATAATCCAGTTCTTCAAACGAAGCACTCATCGCCGCACCATGGCGGCAGACACAGGTTTTGGAAAGAGCAAACCGAATCACAGCCTGCAAACAGCATGTATTGACGAGGGAACCATGCAGTTCGTGCACGCTTCAGTCCGCCGACATTATTCTGACGGCCACAGCCCCCCTCAAGCAGAAAAGCTCGAAATGCTCCGCGATTTTGTTCGTTCGAGGCCAAACGCCGAAAACACCAAGGAAATGTCACAGCAAATCTGGAAGTTGCAATCTGTCGCTCAGGCTATCTTTGGAAGGCTCAAGTCCATCGAGTGTTGCCTTGATACATTGCCGTCCCCATTTCAGGACAAGGAAGACAGGTCAGGACAAGATCAACCAACCTTCGTCCAACAGCTTGGGAGAGATGGACCATGAAACGCAGAGTGGCTATATGGACTTCTGGCTTGATCATCCTTGCCGCCCTCGCACTCACCTACCTGTTCATGACCGGCGAGAATGGCCTTTCAAGACCATCAGCGTCAGTGCGCGCCCTCGATGTAACGCGCCTGAATGATGAAAGAGCCGAAAGTCTGGGCTGGAGTATGGAAGGCCTGGATGCCGTATTCCGTCATGCCTCAACGCTGAGCACCGACAGCTTCATCATTTTGACGGGGGGTGAGATAGTCGGCGCATTCGGCGACCTCGAAACACCATTCGCCACACACTCCATGCGCAAATCGTTCCTCGGCGCCCTTGTCGGTCAGCACCTTGGCTCGGGCCCGGAGCAGATAGAATTGGACGCCACGCTGCAGGATTTGGATATCAGCGATGCTCCAGATCCACTTACACCGAAGCAGAGGCAGGCCACAGTTCTGCACCTGCTCAAGAGTGTGTCGGGGATCAATCATGCCGCCGCAGCCTCGGGCGGATTGCAAACCGACATCAACAAAAGGCTGGGGCACGCGGAGAATGAACCCGGCACAATATGGGCCTACAACAACTGGGACTACAACGCCTTGACGACGGTTTTCGAAGAGGGAACCGGCATCGGCATCGCCGAGGCTTTCGCTGAAGGCATCGCCAGGCCGACCGGAATGGAGGACTTCGATGAAGCCGCCGTGTCTTATATCTCCGATACCGGCTTGTCGATGCACAAGGCAGCGGCGTTCCGCATGTCAGCCCGCGACCTCGTCAGGTTCGGCCAGCTCTACCTCGACAAGGGCCACGCGAACGACCAACAGGTTCTACCGGCAAGCTGGGTGGACCGCACAGCAAAGGATTTCACCGAGACGGGAATGGACGGCCTGAGATGGGCGCACGGGTATTTGTGGTGGATTCCCGGCCCCGACACTGGCCTGCCGGAAGGATCATTTTGGGCCTGGGGTCTTGGAAATCAGGCGCTCTTCGTCGTGCCGGCATGGAATACGGTCATCGTTCATCAGTCCGACACGAGCGAATTCCTGAAACGCTTTCTACCGATGATCGAAACGGGCGGGATGGCGGGAGAAGCAGCGCTTGAGCAACTTGTTCTTTCATGCCGCGAGCGGGCCAACCGCAAGAGCGAGTATTGCACCGAGCATCGCTTTATCACCCGGCGCGAATTCGACACGTTGATTTCTCTAACTGTAAAAGCACGAATTTAGAGCAGCCATTCTCCTGAGCAGCGGCATATGCCGCAGGGCAGACCGCCGCGAACCATAATCGCGCTATTCTATTACTCCGGCGAGAACCAGACGGGCGACGTATAGGCTCGCTCCTGTTGCCAGGGCTCGAGATGCGAAGGCCGGTCCACGCCGAAGACCAAAGCATCAAAAGTCGTCCAACGGGGCGTTGGTATCTCCAGAACGCGCACATAGTAGAAGGCCCATTGGCTCGGAACAAAGTCCGGATCTTCCCAGAAAGCCTCCAGAAAGGATTCCCCAATGGAGTTGCGGTAGGTGGCCGTTTTGACATCAACCGTATTGCCGACCGGTGGCAGCTTGTTGTCCTCGCCAGGGATACGGTCGTCTGACCAAGCAACATCGAAAACCTGCTCGCTCAAATCACCGCTGTCTGTCATCCGCCCCTTGATAATCTGAATACGGTCAAGATTTGCGCCATTTGGATCGCGCAGTGCCCTCACCAAAAGCTTCGGTGCGGTTGGGTGACTATCAGCGTTCAAGTCTCCGCCCATCGGCACGCCATTGGCATAGCCGTATTTTGCGAAGTCGGAACGGATCAGATCCTCCGGGGTAAAGTCGAACCCGGCAAAAACCCGGACCCTCATTCGGGTGCCGGTGGTCGCAAAGACTTCCTTGCGCTGTAACGCATCCCAGATCGCCGCGCGGGTGTTCTCGCGGGCCCATACCGCAGCAAGGCCCGAAGCAAGACCGTCAGCGTGGGTCAGGTCGTCGGAAGGATCGTCCGGCGTGAAACGGCCGGTGATGCGTTCTTCAAACCGATGTGGGTTGGAGGACGGCTCGACCAGCGATACTTTACCGAAAAAATTGTCTTCCTGCGCAGTCGACAATCCTGTGTGGGAGTCGGTAGACCCGACAACGCCAAACTTGAAGGGATTGACGCCAAAATCATCTTCATACGCCATGCCGCGTTTCCATGCGCTGCGGGCATATTCCCTTGGCAACATGTCTTGCATCTTTGGTTCCGGCCCGAAACTGCCCTTGTCCCAGGTTCCATAGTCGGCAAAGTCATCCTCCGGCGACAACAGCGGATGCGCCTCGCCGTCTCCCTTGATCTGGGTGATTTCGTAAATCGGCTCCCACTTTGCGCGCCTTTCGGCATAAGCGCGGTCAATTGGCTTTCCCGACAAGGTAATGTCATCAAACATAAGCCCGTTCGACAGGTTGCCATTGTGTGGAATTGCCAGAACACGCCCGCCCGTAAGCGTCTCGTAGGCTTCCAGCCAATCCCAAAGTTTCTCAGGATCTTCAGAGTCATACGCACTGAACGGGACGACCTGATCCGCATGGGATTTCCCGTCCCGAAAAATGACATTCCGGTGCAGGTTGTTGCCATTGGGTCCGGACGTCCATTCATAACCGATCAGCGCGCTGAATGCCCCGGGCTGGTTGTGCTGTTCAGCTGCCTTGGTGATGCGCGGCCACATGGCTTCACTGAAACCGGTTCCCGCCAGCGGGTCGGTCACGATATTCAGCGCGTCCTGCATCCAGGTATCATAGGACAGGGCCCGCGATTCATCGGTGCGCGGCGCGTAAATCTCGCTGATTTTCCGCCCCCACTCGTTTTCCTGAAGCACGGGACTGTCTTCTTCAAGCGCGATTGGCAGGCCAAGGTTTTCCGCATGATCGGTGACCACAAGCCAGTCGAGGGGCTGCTGAAGGCGGGCCGGAACCCCGTTGGAAGAGATCACCTCTTCTCCCTTTGCAAACCGGTATGCATCCTCCGGTGTCAAAATCGCCCCGACCAGCCCCGCATCAGCGGAATAGGCCGTGTGCAAATGGGTGTCGCCAAACAGGACCTGGTTTGGAAAATCGTCATTTATGTAGGGAGAATAATCAATTTCTCCGGCCGGTCTGGACCCAAGGTCGCCCAACTCCTGCGCGGAGACTTCGGCCGGTAAAACGAGAATGCAGCCAACGACCAAACCAATCGAAAACGACTTTCGGGTGACGACAACCATTGGGATCTCCACGACTGGCCTTGTGCATATCGATTTTCTGAAAAATGAACGTAGAGGATAATAGCCCGGGCGGGATCAAATATCATCCGCAAAAACCGTTAGGACGACACAGATGACCCGGCGACTTGGGCCGAAAGAGTGGCAGATACCAAGTGCAAGATCAGGTTTGCTGTACCGCCGGTCCGAGACTCCTGAGTTGTCAATTCGCCCTGATGTGCAATTGCCGCAGATCAGGGCGATTATTGAACATTAATTTGCGCTCCAGCCGCGTTCAAACCCGGCACCATCGGGGATTTTTTTCAAAATAGAGCGCACATCGAAAGGCACCTGTTCCTGCGAGAACCGCGGCTTTGAAGCGGTAATCGTTTCTGGTCGTGCATTTTCCACGCCTGTGAATGGATATCCTCGTGCCTCGCGGGTATTGGGATACTTTTCCATCATCGCCTGATGACGCGCACGCATCACGTTGAAGACACCCTTCATCGTGAACATCGGCAGCATTTTTGGCTGTTCTTCGCGCGTGTCGTTGTAGAGATCATAAAAGGAGGCTCCGGAAAGACCCGGAAGGTCGCCGACCCAGTGGCGCTTGAACCGACCTTTAACCGTCGCGGCATAAGTCTCGCCAGTGTAAATGTGAACGTAATCACGGCGGCTGTAGCCGTCGCCATTCAATATCAACGAGGTCTGATCAACGCCGTCGATGACACGGTCGGTCGGGACGTGATTTGTGGCACCTGCGATACGGGCAAATGTGGTGAACAAATCGGTCTCATGAATAATATCGCCGACCGTTTGTCCAGGTTCGATCATGCCGGGCCAATAGGCCATTGCGGGGACCCGAACACCGCCTTCCAAGTAATCACCTTTGCCACCGCGATAGAGGTAAGGCACCATTCCCGGAGGCCCATTGTGAACCATAGGGCCATTGTCCGCCATAAGGATAACCAGTGTATTTTCGGCGATCCCCTTGGCTTTGAGGTGATCCATTAACCGCCCGACAAAGGGATCAAACCGGGCGAGCCCTTCTTGAAGGAAACCTCCAGAGAGGGTCTTGCGTTCTGCGTAAGGTACAAAGGCGATCAGTTCCGGCCAGTAGGCAACATAGAAGGGCTTCTTTGCGGCGACATTCCGGTCAATAAACGCAATGGTTCGGTCCTTGTTGTCCTCCATGTTTTTGTACCAGCCTTGAAGATCTCCCGGTGCGACGACCTCGGTGACAGGGCCGTCCTTTTTGCCCTCAAGCGCACTGATATGGCCGAGTGTGCGCCATCCCTTGTCGATATCGTAGGGATCTTCTGGATAAATTTCCGGCACAGCCGTTGTCGGGGAGACACCTCCCGCGATTTCAGCTTGCGCACTGTAAATGATTGGGAACTGATTATAGGGGTTCCAGTTCGCCTCATCGAAACCCTGCTTGTTCATATAGCTTTCTTCGATATCACCCATATGTGCTTTGCCGAAGAATGCAGTTGCGTAGCCGGCCGGTCCAAGCACCTCGGCCATGGTAATTTCACTATCAGCCAAACCTCCGTATTCATAGGGAAAACCTACATTGGTGAGGCCGTTGCGGATCGGGTGACGGCCAGTAATTACCGCTGCCCGGCTCTGCGTACAGGAAGGTTCTGTATACATCCGCATGAAGTTGATGCCTTCAGCGGCGAGCTTGTTGATATTTGGAGTGGTGAAACCGCGAAGTTTCTGTAGCGAAGGAATGCCGACTTCTCCGACCGGCGTATCGTCCCACATGATATGAATGATGTTGGGGGGCGTACCAAACTTGGCTTTCAATGCGGCCAGCTTCGTGTTCAGTTCGATATCCTCAGCTTGCCATTTTCCCCCGTGTTGGGCTTTGAGAACGTAATAATCGGGGTCGTGGATTATCTTGTCATCAGCCGCTTCCACCGAAGTAAGACTGCCGACACATGACAATCCGATCATGGGCAACAGCATCATGATTTTCGGAATGCGAGGCGTGAGGCCCATTTTAAATACTCCAATAAAAATTTGGTTGGTCCAGCGCAGCACCAACTGTTCGCGCTCATCAGGGTTTCATCATAGGGAGCTGAAACATAGTTACAACGCAACAAGCATTGCGCCCAACGATTTTGCTTGCTGATTTCCGACGTACTTCACGGCCGATGTTGACGATTGTAAATGGAAAACTTCATCAAAATCTCGACAACCACTCAAGGCCTCAAACAGGCTCAGTGAAGCCATTTAACTAAAGCATGTAAGTGCCGTCTTTTGCCGGTCAAAACCATATGCCAACTCAGCATTCCGGCAGCATTTCTCCATATCCGCTGTCAGTAAAGAACGCCAAAAAAACAAATTCCCTCAGCACTTTCCGCTGCCTGTGCAACACGCCATGACGGTGGCATTGTTGTTGCAGCAGTCTTCCATGAGGTAGCGGACAAGTCCTCCCATGGCGGCGAAATCGACGCTATAGATAATCCGGCGGGACTGGCGGGAGGACGTGACCAGACCGGCTTCCGCAAGACTGGCCAGATGAAAGGAGGCGCGCGAGGGCGTTGCCTCAACCGTCTCGGCAATCTGACCGGCGGTCATGCCGCTGTCGCCTGCCCGCACCAGGATTTTCAGAATTCTCAGGCGCGTTGCGCTCGAAATCGCCGAAAAGGCCGCCAAAGCTCCATTTTCATCCATATTTCAATAATCCTTGAAATGTCTGATTGCCTGTGCCAGATATATATTTCAATATTTCTTGAAATGAAAGGACATTCCATGACCCCTCAAGACCTTTACGACACGCTTGCTGCCTTGCCGGACGATGCTCCGCTGGTATTCCAGACCGGTGACGGTGCCATTGGCGCTGGTTATCATGTGACCGAGTTCAAATTGGCCGAGATTGCCAGCATCGACTGCGGCGGGCGGCTCGCCAACTGGTCCGAAGCTGCCCTGCAATTGCTGGACGGCACGGGCCGTGATCACATGACGGTTGGCAAATTCTCAAAAATTCTTCACCAGAGCATTGCCCGATTGCCCGGACTTGGCGACACGCATTTGCATGTTGAATTCGCGCACGCAAACAACGGGCTACAGATTTTTCAAATCAGTGTACCGGAACTCATGGAAGGCGTTGTTGCCGTTCATCTCTCGCCAAACCGGGCTCATTGCAAACCGGCCCTCGAAGCTGCCGCGACAAGGTCTGAGGCAAAGGTTGGGGCAATAGCCGGGCTGACTTCCGTGCCAAACCCTGCCGCCGGGTGTTGTGGTGCTGGACCTGCGTCTGCCTCCAGCTGCTGTCAGTAAATTCTGAAGCCGGACTTTGGGGGCGGGAGCCAAAAAAAACTTATCCACCCCCCTGCGGCCCTGGCGTATACTTGACCCGTTCCTGTTGCACGGGGCCGCATGCGGACCGACCGTTCGTGGCGACAGGAACCGGACCTTGAAGGTTTTCGGGTGATGTAACAGATCATCCGGAAAATCTGGTGACCGCAAACCGTCTGTCTTCACCTGGGTTCAGGCAGCTGAAGATAGATGGCTGATCGTTACGTCTGGCGGGGTCGGTGCCTCACACCACACTGGCGCAGCAGAAAAGACGGACGTTCAAGAGCGCGTCATTTCGGGAAACAGGGTTCGGGCAGGCGTTCGCTCTTGCCATATCCCACCTCATTTCATGCACCCGGCAAGACCCGGGCGCCTGCCATCCCGTTGTCCAAAAACGGGAGATGTCATGCCAAACCGCCGGAGGATGTCCTCACGGCGCTATTCGTGCTGCGCGGGCCGTAAAACAGCCAAGACAGAAAAGAACAAGGGAGCCACCCTGCCCATGACGCGTCTTAAGTTCGATGGCAAATCCGTGAGAACACCTCACAACCTCATCCTGAGGTGCGAAGCGCAGCGGAGCCTCGAAGGATGGGCGACAAAAACAGGAGCTTGCGGCCCATACTTCGAGACAGTCCTAAGGACTTCCTCAGCATGAGGCGGTGATTTATCGCCAATCAGCAAAGAAAAAGGGGCATCCTGACCAGGATGCCCCCTCTTCGTTTCCCCACCAGAACGCAAATACTTGCCGGGGAATGGCACCGGAGAAATCCCCGGAGCCAACACATTCAGCTCAGCGTCAGCCGCGCTGCTTGTTCATGCCTTTTTTGCCATGCTTGCCGTGTTTGCCACGCTTGAAGTCAGCTTTGGTAATCACGCCATCGCCGTTGCGATCGGCCCTGTCCATCATCTTGCTGGTATGGGCATCATGCTCGGCCTTTGTAATTCCAAGGCTGCCATCGGCATCAACGCGCTGGAACATGTTGACGACGCGGCCATCGTTCAGCGCCAACCACAACGGCGAGAACTCGCTCAAGGTGAAAGACCCGCTGCCATTGGTATCGGCCAGAGCAAACAGCTCGGCCCTCTTGGCGTCGAAGTCTTCGCGGGTCACAGAACCGCTGCCGTCCGCATCAAAAGTCGACATGAACACCTGCTGCAATCCGCCACGTCCCCGGCCCATGCCGCGAGAGCCATGTCCTTCGTTCTTGCCATGGCGTTTCCAGCCCTGGCCCTGGTTTCCGCCTCGGCCTTCGCCGCGCTCACCGGCATCGGCGCGTTGACCTTGGCCCTGACCTTTGCCTTTTCCTTTTCCTTGGCCGTTTCCTTGTCTGCGTTCAGCGCGTTGCTCGTTGTCACCGCCCTGACCCCAGCGTTTACCGCGCTGTTCGCCTCGACTAACCTTTTCAACAACGCCGTTGTCGTCTCGATCAAGCCGGTTGAACAGCCGGTTGGAAGCTGTATCGACTTCTTCCTGTGTGACCGTACCGTCGCCATCTGTATCCAGGAACTGGAACGCCCGGACCATCTTGTCGTTGGAGCGTGTCAGGAACACAGCCTTGAATTCTTCCAGGCTGATCTCACCATTGCCATCCGTATCGTGGGATGTGAAATCGGCAGCGCTTACAGCCTCGATTTCGGCTGTGGTGATGATGCCGTCACCGTCGGTGTCGAAGCGTTCGAACAGACGTTCGGCGCGTTGACGACCGCCACGATTTCCATAACCTCGGCCTTCGCCGCCACGCTTGCCCATATGAGCCATGCGCTTTCCGGTCATGTTCTGAATTTCTTGCCCCCCGTCCGCATTTGCACTGCCACTCTGGGCATAAGCGGGCAGGCTGGCTGTCAGGGCAGTTCCTGCAACACTTGCAGCCAGGGCGGCGATAGCAATTTTCTTGAACGGTTTCATTCCAACAACTCCTTGGTTCGTTGATGAACTCAAGGTAGGTGGCAATTGTCGCAGGAATACCCCCACAACAGGGCTCAAGTGTCGCCAAGTGTCGCGGAACCGCCGGCTGGTACATTTTGTTACAAATCCGCCTCGCACAGGGAACCGCTTGTGCCTATTTTAGCTTTATAAACTAGATGCTGGCATTCCGGCCGGCACCAAACCCAATTCGGGAGAGACAGTTGAGCGACCCAAGTCCACATATTCTGGTCGTCGATGATCATCGTGACATCCGCGAGACCCTCGCCCGCTACCTGATCAAGAACGGCATGCGCGCAACAACAGCCGAAAGTGCTGCTCATGCCCGCAAGGCCCTGAAGGCGGCCGCGATAGATCTCGTTGTGCTCGACATCATGATGCCGGGTGAAGACGGTCTGTCGCTCTGCCGTCATCTGGTCGAGACAGGATCCATGCCGGTGATCCTGCTGACCGCAATGGCCGACGACACGGACAGGGTGATTGGCCTTGAAATCGGCGCAGACGATTATGTCACCAAGCCGTTCAACCCGCGCGAATTGCTTGCCCGCATCCGGGCAGTCCTTCGGCGCACGTCCCTTGCTCCGAAAGAACGCGATCCGATCGATCACGAAATGCTCCACTTTGATGGTTGGGCATTGAATGTCTCTCGCCGGGAGCTGATCGATCCCGAAGGCATCGCTGTTGCCCTGTCGAGCGGCGAATTCCAGTTGTTGTGTGCCTTCCTGAAACGACCAAAGCTGGTGTTGAACCGGGACCAGCTGATGGATTTGACAACCGGGCGAACCCCGGCAGTCTTTGACCGGTCGATTGACAATCAGGTCTCGCGCCTGCGCCGGAAGATTGAGGTCGATGCCAAAGATCCCAAACTGATCAAGACCGTCTGGGGCGGTGGCTACATGTTTACCGCTGACGTGAAAGACAGTTCTGAATGACCTTGTCCGAGCGCATATCTGCCGGTGCGAAGTTGCTCTGGCCAAAGAAGCTGGCGACGCAGCTGATCCTGCTGTTGCTGGTGGCCATTTTAGTTGCTCAAGCCATCGCTCTGGTGATCTTTCATGATCAACGCCGGATTGCCATGGTCGCACTCGCCCGCGACAACGTCCTCAGCCGTGCCGTTTCAATCGCCGAGCTGCTGGAAGAGACACCGCCAAACCTGCAGTCCAGGATTCTGGACGCCAGCAGCACTCGGTTTGCAGCGTTCTGGGTAAACGGCACTCCGCTTGCCCCGAAACCGGGTGAAAGTGGTTTCGAGAAGAAATTACAAGCGTTCGCGGCCGAGCGATTGGGCCCGGACAAGATCATCCATATCAACATCCATTCAGATGAAAAACGTGGCCCTTCTGTCCGCGATCGGAACAGGCCGGACCGGGAGGCCTGGCGCAACGTGCCTCGAAAAGACCGCCCCGCGCATCTGCGCCGTGTCATGAGCAAACCGGAAGACCTGTCCTTTTCTGTCCAGCTATCCAATGGTGACTGGCTCAATATGGCGACCAGTTATCGTCCACCGCCCGGAGCGTTAATTCCACTCATCGTCCAGCTGACATTGATGGCGCTTGCCATTGTCGGAATAGTAGCCTTTGCAGTCCGGCGCGTGACCCGCCCCTTGAACGAACTTGCAATTGCCGCTGAAAAGCTTGGCCGCGGGGAAGACGTCCCTTCTCTTGATCCGAGTGGTCCAAGCGAAGTCAGGGCGCTGACTAATGCCTTCAATGACATGCAGGAACGCCTCACGCGATTTGTCAAAGACCGCACGCGGATGCTGGCAGCGATCAGCCATGACCTCAGGACACCGATTACGTCGCTGCGTCTGCGGGCGGAATTCATCGACGACGATGAGAACCGCGAGAAGATGATCGAGACCCTGGACGACATGTCAGCCATGACCGAAGCCGCCTTGCGCTTTGCCAAGGACGAAGCCAGCGAGGAACCGGCGGAACTTGCTGACCTTGGGGCCTTGCTGGAAAGCCTGTCTGATGATCAGCAGGATCTTGGCCACAAATGCCAGGCAATTATACCGGAACGCATCATATTGTCCTGCCGTCCCCGCTCCCTGAAACGGGCTTTCCGCAACCTGATCGAAAACGGCATAAGGTACGGAAACGCCGTTCAGGTGACAGCTGAGAAAACCGCCAATCAGATCATTGTCAGGATCATGGATGAAGGCTCCGGAATTCCGGAGCATCAGATGAACGATGTCTTCGAACCCTTTGTTCGACTTGAAGAAAGTCGGAGTGAGGAAACAGGCGGTATTGGCCTGGGACTGGCGATCACAAGATCCATCATCCACGCCCATGGCGGTACCATCGAACTGCGAAACCGCGACCAAGGTGGCCTGGAAGCTGTCGTGACACTTCCCGCCGGGAACTGATAGCAACACCTGCAATCCAACAGCATCTGTCTCCAAAAAGACCTTTTCCACTTTGACTGAACTTGACTTTCTGGTCAAAAACCAGAGGCATGGGATGTTCGCAGTCGCGATTTGGTTTTGCGAAAAACAGAGTGCTCAATTCCGTTTTCTGCCTACAATGAACCTTATCAGTCGACAGGCAGAAGACCTGCGCGCAATCGAAAATACTCGGGAGGACAACATGATCTCAATGAACCGCCGCAAGGCATTGACCCTTATGGGTGCAGCTGCAGCCGCGACCACACTTAGCGCTCCGGCAATTGCATCGGGTCGCAAGATCAAGGTTGGCGCTCTGCGTTTCACCTCGCACTCCGGAAGTTTCATCGCCTATGAGCGCGGCTATTTCGACGAAACCGGACTGGATGTTGAATTCAAGTTCTTCCAGGCAGCTCAGCCGATGGCGGTCGCAATCGCCTCCGGTGACATAGATTATGCAGTGACCGCGGTTTCAGGTGGCCTGATCTCGCTGGCACAAAAAGGTGCGATCAAGGTCATCGGCGGAGCGTTGTCCGAAGAAGACGGCATTGACGGCCAGAAGATCCTCGCATCGGATGCGGCCTTTCAGGCTGGCCTGACGTCTCCGGCTGCTCTGGATGGCAAGACATTCGGCATTTCAACAGCCGGGTCTTCCTTCCATTACATGGGCTCCAAGATCGCAGCTTCAGAAGGTGCAAGCGTCAAATTCAAACCACTGCAGAAAGTTGGTGCGATCATTGGCGCACTCAAGTCCGGGCAGATCGATGCCTGGTCGATTGTTCCGCATATCGCCAAACCTCTGGCCGGTTCCGGTGCAGTCCACATCATCGGCAATGTCGCTGATTATCTGCCGGGTTATCAGGTCACGACAGTGTTCACATCTGCGGAAAATGCAGCCGATGAGCGCGACATGACCAAGAACTTCCTTGGCGGATTCTCGAAAGGCGTTGATGACTATGCCGCTGCCATGATCGACAAGACCGGCGGCGACGAAGGTGTCAATCAAATGGTCGATCTGATCCATAAATATGTCTACACGGACCGTCCACGTGAAAAGGCAGCTCCATCAATCATCAATGGCACCATGCGCCTGAACAAGGGCGCGGCATTGAACATGGCATCCCTTCAGGATCAACTCTCCTGGTTCCAGTCGGAAGACCTGGTAGACAAGGACATCACCATCGACACGCTCGTCGATCCTTCCTATGTCGAGATTTTGAAGTCCTGATCTTCTGACACCCAAACTCATTGAGACGTGGGGCGGAGTTCACCTCCGCCCTATTGGAGACATGAATGGATATCCGCCTGGACCGCATCAGCCATTCCTATGATGGCATAGAGGTCTTGAACGACATAACCCTTGATGTTCCGCAGGGCCATATCGTGTGCATTGTTGGTCCGTCCGGATGCGGCAAGTCGACCCTGCTCCGCTTTATCGGCGGATTGGAAAAACCGACAAGTGGCCGTGTCGTTCAGGTGGGAGATCCTCCAAAAGACAGCCTCAATCCCCTGACGTATATTTTTCAGGATTTTGCGCTGCTACCCTGGCGCTCGGTTGAAGGCAACATATCCCTTGTTCTTGAAGATCACGGCATTCGCGGTAATGACGCAAGATCCATCATCGATGATGTTCTGACGCGGACCAAACTGACGGATTTTGCCAAGGCCCTGCCAAAACAGCTTTCCGGCGGCATGAAACAACGTGTTGCCATTGCCAGAGCGCTTGCCGTGCGCCCAGCCGTCATGTTGATGGATGAGCCTCTGTCTGCGCTGGACAGTCAGACCCGCGAATTGCTGATGGATGATCTGGTGAGCCTTTGGACCCGCGCGCCCTTCACAGCCGTCTACGTCACACACAATCTGGCAGAGGCTGTTCGCCTGGGTCATTCCATTGTGGTTCTGTCCCGCAGGCCGGGGAAAATCCGCGAAATCGTCCACCTGGAGACACCGCTGCCGGATCGCCAATACGGCGACGCGGAGCTGGAACAAAAGCAAAAACATCTCTGGTCGTTAATGCGGGAAGAAGCCCGCGCGGCGGATACGGAGTTGCTTCATGTCTGATCCGGCCACCAAAGAAACCGCGCCAAAAAGCCCCGAACAGACCATCCACTATCGCGGCGGCGGATTTGCACCGCAGCCTCGGCGCTGGGTCGGCCTGGTTGTCTTCATCGTCCTTATCCTGATTGCCGAATGGGGCACACGATCCGGCTGGATTTCCTCCCTCACCCTGCCGCGCCCGAGCGATGTGCTTAAAACCTTTCAGGAACTTCACCAGTCCGGCCAGCTCTACAATCATCTGACACCATCACTCACACGATTGGCCGTCGGGTCTTTCCTGGGGGCGACAGCAGGAATCGGTGTCGGCATTCTGATTGGCCTGTTCAGCTATATTCGCGCCGGTCTGGTGCCATTGGTTGCCGCGATCTTTCCAATCCCGAAAATCGCCCTTCTGCCGTTGTTCGTCATCTGGTTCGGTATTGATGAAGGCTCGAAGTACGCTCTGATCGCCTTTGGCACTTTCACACCGACAGTTGTTGCAACCTATGGCGCAGTCGACAACGTGGACCGCTCGCTGATCCGCATGGGGCAGAGTTTTGGCCTGTCCTGGCTCTCTATAGTGCGAAAGATCATTCTGCCCGGTGCCATGCCGGGAATCTTGTCCGGTCTGCGCATCTCTCTGGCGATTGCCATCATCCTGCTCGTGGCTGCTGAAATGCTCGGAGCGGAATACGGCATCGGTGCCTATGTCCTGCAAGCCGGATCACTCTACGACCTCGAACGCCTGTTTGTCGGTGTGCTGATGCTGTCTGTGCTGGGAATCGTTGTCAGTACGCTGATCGGTCTGATTGAGCGGCGACTATTGGTCTGGCGGAATTAAAGCCTCGCTACCGCCTGACTTCCAGTGTTCCAGCATAAGTCTTGTCGTCGACAGGCTCCAGCCAATCGGCGGCAGAGCCATCCTGCGCTTCGTGGATGGCGAGATGCACCATCGAGACATGCTTGGCCGCGCCGTGCCAATGTTTGACGTTTGGCGGAATCCAGATCACATCGCCGGGCATGATCGAGAGTTTGTCCTGGCCCGCCAGCTGAACAAATCCGGCTCCTGACATCACCTTCAGGGTCTGCCCCAGCGGATGCGTATGCCAATGGGTTCGTGCACCCGGTTCAAAGGTAACGATGATCGCATGCACCCTGCCCGGGCTTGGGGAATCAATCACAGGATCTTGCCAGACCGTTCCGGTAAAATAGTCCGGATTCGCGCGTTTGGTAGGCCGGGATCCAGCCTCATAGACCGTCAGAACACTCATCAAACTTCTCTTTTTTAAGACTCGGCCGTCACGTGTTTTGGCTTTCTCGGCCAGTTGATCAGAACAACACCGGATATGGCAAGGCAAATCCCGGCAAAAGTCTCCAGATCCAGTGTTTCGGAAAGGAACACCACGCCGAGCAACACGCCAATTCCGGACCGCAGGTAAGCCTGACTGGCGGTGCCCATCGGCCCGATTGTATTGAGCAGGCGAAAGTAAATCAGGAAGGCAAACGCGGTGCAGAACAAGCTCAAGATACCGGCAGCCGCAAGGCTGCTCGTGGAGAAGTCGAGTTGCCAAGGCTGGTCGACGATCAAACTGATCGGAACCAACATGACAGATGCACAAATCAGGGTTCCTGCTGCTGTGACCATCGGCGGCAAATGGGCGAACTGGCGACCTCTCAAAGCAGCGATCCCATAAAGTGCCGCGCTGAGAAGAGCTGCCATCTGCGGCAGGAAAGCCTCACCCAAACTGTCCAGCGCCCCGGCCCCGACAATCAGGATGATCCCGGAAACGCCTGCGAACACCCCGAGTAACTGCATGAGCCCAGGGCGATCTGAACGGGTTAGAAACAGGATCGAGAACAGAAAGACAAACAACGGCGATGTCGAATTCAACACGCTCGCAACCGCGCTGTCGATGGATTGCTGTCCCCAGGCCAGCAGCAACCAGGGGCCGGAACTGTTGACGAGAGACTGGATGAAAAACTGTCGCCACGTCTTGCCATCTTTGGGCAGACTGATGCCCCGCAACATCAGGATTGCCACCAGCACCAGTGCCGCCAAGCCAACCCGAAACGCAATCAGCGTCAGCGGCGGTATGGTCTCAAGGGCGATCGCCAGCCACATGTAGGACGAGCCCCAAAGAAGTGCCAGAACACCCAACAGGGCAAACTCAATGGATTTTTGCGGCATCATCTAGGTGTCATCGTGAAGGGCGCGGCTGTCTTCCGGAGCCTCCGCCCGCTCCTCCATTCCGTAGTCCCGCAGAACAGACGTCACCCGCAGCCGATAGTCCTTGAAATACTTGGTTCGGCCAGCTTTTTGTGCATTCCTGTGCTGGGTCAGTCGGCGCCATTCATTCAGAGCATCGTCATCGCGAAAGAACGACAGGGACAACAGCTTTTCCGGATTGGTCAGGCTCTGAAATCGCTCCACGGAAATGAACCCGTCAATCTGTTCGACCAGCGGCCGCATTTGTGCAGCCATGTCGAGGTAGTCTTGTTTCCTGTCCGCATGCGGAATGACTTCGAAAATCACGGCAATCATGTCTTGTCCCCTCCAATGGCATGCGGCGCGGACGCCAGTTTCAGGAAGGTCCGGTCCTCTCGCAAGATGAATTTTTCCTTCTGGGCAAATTGATAGTTCTGTTTTCCAAGCGGATCGGCTGAAAGCCGCGCTCTATAGGCCTCGTAGGCAGCGAGACTTTCAATTGAATAAGCGCCGTAAGCCAGAGTGCTAGAACCTTCATGCGGCGAGAAATAGCCGATGAGATCTGCGCCGCAACGGGGAATCGCCTGCCCCCAGTTCCGCGCATACTCTTCAAAGGCAGATTTCCGGGTCGGATCTATTTGATAGCGAATAAAGCAGGTGATCATTGTGACGGTCCTTTGGGATGCGTTTGTGATTGGTGTCCCTACCCCGCTTGTGGCATGGTTCACTGCAGCAACGCTTCGATGCTGATCGAACCATGAAAGGCAAATCATGAAGGATGGACCAGACATTGCCCGCATCGGAGCGCTCATCGGCGATCCTGCTCGCGCCAATATCCTCAGCGCCCTGATGAGCGGTAAGGCACTGACCGCGACTGAATTGGCCGGAGAGGCCGGGATCACCAGTCAGACAGCCAGTTCACATCTGAAAAAACTTATGGAAGGTGGATTGCTCGACCAGGCCAAACAAGGGCGTCATCGCTATTTCACCCTTGCAGGACCAGAGGTCAGCACAACGCTTGAAGCGGTGATGGGCCTTGCTGCCCGCAAAGGACATCTGCGTACTCGAACCGGCCCCAGAGATCCGGCCATGCGTGCTGCCCGGGTTTGTTACGATCATCTTGCCGGAGACATGGCGGTCCGGATTTATGACAGCCTGCAGAAACGAAACTTCCTGACCGCGTCGCCTGACAAGGGTGGCATTGGTCTAACAGTAGACGGAGAAGCCTTCGTCGAAGATTTTGGTATTGACCTCACTTCTCTCAGATCAAGCCGCCGCCCGCTATGCCGGGCTTGCCTGGACTGGAGTGAGCGACGCAACCATCTGGCTGGTAGTCTGGGTGCTGCCTTTCTGTTGCGGTTTAAAAACGAAAACTGGTTGAGGCAAGAAGCCAACAGCCGCACAGTTCAGTTCTCGCCTGAAGGCCTCATTGCTCTGAAAAAGCTGTTCCCGGCCCCTGAAGACCAAAGGCCATAAAAAAACCCGGCTGGGGCCGGGCTCTGGGAGGTTGAGACATCGGAGGGTGGAGGATGTCCGATAAGGTCGTCTTCTGCTTCTTATTGGGGCCGATATCCAGCGAACCGGGTGTATCAAAACCTTGAACTCTCACCACGCCAAATTGACGTAACGAACGTTTTCTATTTTTTCTGTTTTCTGCAGGATAAACTCTTTAACTGCAGATTTAACACCAATCAGTTCGGCCTGAATAGTAAGCGTGCACATTCATTATAGTTTCATTTTTTTACCGATTAGCTTTCCAACTAACCCGACAGAGAAACTTTACCGCACCCAACTCGAAATACAACTAAGTATATTTTGCAATTTGTACCAATAACTTGCTATTTCCCTACGTAATGTCACCTAGAAGCCAAAAAAGCGGCCATATGCGGTAAAACCGCGTATGGCCGATCATACTTCGTTAATGGTAATTCGCCGCTATTCCGCTGCCTGCATACGCACAGGATCGTAATTGAGAATCGGTGCCAACCAGCGTTCGGCAAAGGCAAGATCCCAGCCCTTGCGTGCTGCGTAATCCTCCACCTGGTCCTTTTCGATCTTGCCGACGCCAAAGTAGTGACTGTCTGCATGTCCGAAATAGAGCCCGGAGACAGAAGATCCCGGCAACATCGCCCGGCTTTCGGTCAACTGAATGCCCGTAAGGCGCTCCGCATCCAGCAACTTGAACAGAGTGTCTTTTTCCGTGTGGTCCGGTTGCGCCGGATAGCCTGGCGCTGGCCGTATACCCTGATACTTCTCGCCAATGACATCCTCTATCGTGAGGCCATCATCAGACGCATAGCCCCAGAGATCCGTGCGCACGATCTGATGAAGTTTCTCGGCAAAGGCCTCTGCAAGTCTGTCGGCAAGCGCCTGACTGAGGATCTTATTGTAGTCATCGCCTTCGCGCGCATACCTCTGGGCAAGCTCATCTTCGCCGTGCCCGGCTGTGACCGCGAAACCACCGATCCAGTCATTCTGGCCGCTTTCAAGCGAAGCAACAAAATCACTGAGCGCAACATTGGCCCGGCCACCGGCTGTCCGCGTCATCTGCTGACGAAGCGTGTGGAAGGTTGCCAGCGTTGCCGTGCGGCTGTCATCTGCAAAGACACGGATATCATCACCAACGGCATTTGCAGGCCAAAGCGAAGCCACACCGCGGGCTGTCAGGAGCTTCTTCTCGACAATCTCGTCCAGCATCCGTCGTGCGTCATCATAAAGCGCTTTTGCAGCGGGCCCGTAGCGATTGTCCGTCAGAACAGCCGGGTAACGTCCCTTGATCTCCCAGGTCGCAAAGAACGGTGTCCAATCGATCATCGGCACCAGGTCTTCCAATGGGAAATTTTCAAAGACTGTGCTTCCAGGCTTCTTCGGCGCACTCATCGGCTTGCCGGAAAAGTCTGCCTTGAAGGCATTGTCCCGCGCGACGCTTATCGCTGTCCTCTGCTGTTTGCCTCGCCCGGCCGCATGTTTTTCCGCAATGTCGGCATATTCGGAGCGAATATCGGCGTAATACGGCTCACAACCGTTTTCACTGACCAGCTTGGAGGCGACACCAACTGCCCGACCGGCATCGGTCACGTAAATCGCCTGGCCCTTGTCGTAGTTCGGATGGATTTTGACCGCTGTATGGATCTTGGATGTGGTGGCTCCACCGATCAGCAACGGCACATTCATGCCTTCACGTTCCAGCTCGGCCGCCACATGGCACATTTCATCCAGCGACGGCGTGATCAGACCGCTTAGGCCGATGATATCGACCTTTTCTTCTCGCGCCGTTTCCAGGATTTTCGCAGCAGGAACCATAACTCCGAGATCGATCACTTCGAAGTTGTTGCACTGAAGCACAACGCCAACGATGTTCTTACCGATGTCATGGACATCGCCTTTAACCGTTGCCATGAGAATCTTGCCAGCGGACGAATGACCTTCGAGCCCCTGCTCTTCCTTTTCCTTCTCCATGAAGGGCATCAGGTGCGCGACGGCCTTTTTCATCACGCGCGCGGATTTCACCACCTGCGGCAAGAACATCTGGCCTGACCCGAACAGGTCTCCGACGACATTCATGCCATCCATCAAAGGACCTTCGATAACATGAAGTGGGCGCGCAACGCTTTGGCGCGCTTCTTCAGTGTCCTCGACTACGAAATCATCTATGCCGTTGACCAGCGCATGTTCCAGGCGCTTGGCAACGTCCCATGTCCGCCAAGTCAGGTCAGCTTCTTTTTTCTTGCCACCCTCGCCTTTCCAGCGCTCCGCAGCTTCCAGCAACCTGTCCGTTGCCTCCGGTGACCGGTTGAGGACAACATCTTCACACAGCTCGCGCAGTTCCGGCTCAAGCTTGTCGTAGACAGCCAGCTGACCGGCGTTGACGATGCCCATGTCCATGCCCTTGGCAATTGCATGATATAGGAATACGGAGTGCATCGCCTCACGCACGCCTTCATTGCCCCGGAACGAGAACGACAGGTTGGAAACACCGCCCGAGACATGCGCATGCGGCAGGTTCGTCCGGATCCAGCCGGTCGCCTCGATGAAATCGTTGCCGTAGTTGTTGTGTTCTTCGATGCCGGTGGCGACTGCGAAGACATTCGGATCAAAAATGATGTCTTCCGGCGGCAATCCGACCGTCTCGGTCAGGATCTTGTAGGACCGTTCGCAGATTTCGATCTTGCGCTCGTAGGTATCGGCCTGGCCTGTTTCATCAAACGCCATAACGACAACAGCGGCCCCATACCGGCGCACCAGATTGGCCTGTTCGATGAAGGCTTCTTCACCCTCTTTCATCGAGATGGAGTTGACGACACCCTTGCCCTGAATGCACTTCAGGCCAGCCTCGATCACACTCCATTTGGAGCTGTCGATCATGATCGGAACCCGGGCAATGTCCGGTTCGGCAGCAATCAGGTTCAGGAACGTGACCATGGCTTCTTCAGAATCCAGAAGCCCCTCGTCCATATTGACGTCGATGATCTGGGCACCGTTTTCGACCTGGTCGCGCGCCACATCCAAAGCGGTGGAATAGTCGCCATTCTTGATCAGCTTGCGAAAGCGCGCTGACCCAGTGACGTTGGTCCGCTCGCCCACATTGACGAAATTGACTTCCGGCGTCAGCGTGAAGGGCTCCAGACCGGACAGCTTCATGAAGCGGTCCACGTCCGGGATCTCGCGTGGCTTCTTGTCGGCAACCGCTTCCGCAATCGCCTTGATATGCGCTGGTGTCGTGCCGCAGCACCCGCCAACCACATTGACAAGACCGGCTTCGGCAAACTCACCGACAAGCCCTGCCATATGCTCCGGGCTCTCGTCGTATTCTCCGAACTCATTCGGCAGACCGGCATTTGGATAGGCGCAGACGAATGTATCGGCGACACGGCCAATCTCATCGACATGAGCCCGCATTTCCTTGGCACCGAGCGCACAATTAAGACCGATCGTGAACGGATTGGTGTGTTTGACCGAATTCCAGAAGGCCTCCGGTGTCTGTCCGGAAAGGGTTCGACCAGACAGATCGGTGATGGTGCCCGAGATCATGATCGGATAGGATTTGCCGAGTTCCTTAAACACTTCCTCAATTCCGAATAAGGCGGCCTTGGCGTTCAGCGTATCAAAGATGGTTTCAACCAACAGAATGTCGGCCCCACCTGCGATCAAGCCGCGAGCAGCTTCAGCATAGGCAATGCGCAAATCGTCAAAGGTAACAGCGCGGTAGCCGGGATTGTTCACATCCGGAGAAATGGACGCCGTTCTGTTGGTTGGCCCAAGCGCTCCGGCTACAAACCGGGGTCGGCTCGGGTCTTTGGCCGTCACCAGATCGCAGGCTTCCTTTGCAAGGCGCGCGCTCTCGTAGTTGAGCTCATAGGCCAGCTCTTCCATGCCATAGTCGGCCTGGGCGATGGTGGTTGACGAGAACGTATTGGTCTCGGCAAAGTCAGCGCCCGCTTCCAGGTAATCGACATGAATTTTCCGGATCGCATCCGGCATGGTCAGGCTGAGAAGGTCGTTGTTGCCTTTGACGTCGCTCGGCCAATCCTTGAACCGGTCACCGCGATAAGCTGCCTCATCCAGCTTCAAGAGCTGTATTTCCGTCCCCATGGCACCATCAAGCACAAGAATTCGGGATTTTGCCATGTCACGGAGGCGCTCAAAAGCGTCGGACTTAATCACAGGTAGTTCCTTCCCAGAGTATCTGGTGTCTTGCCGATGTGCGCGCCGACCTTGAACCGGCCACGCAGATCGAATTTGCATCATTGTTAGTCATCACAGCTGTTGCCATTCACCTGCTGTCAAATCCATTTGGTGATGGCAACACAGCCTTTCAGGCAGCCAGGTTTTCCTTGGTTGGCTGGCCCATGCCGAGCATGTGGCAAATGGCATAAGTCAAATCAGCACGGTTCATCGTGTAAAAATGAAAGTCTGTAATCCCGCGATCGACCAGATCCATAACCTGTTCGCAGGCGATGGAAACACCGACCAGCTTGCGGGTTTCGGGATCGTTCTGGAGCCCGGCAAACCGGCGAGCCACCCAGTCGGGTATGGACGTGCCGCATTTGGCGGAGAAAACCATGGTCTGTTCGAAATTGTGGATCGGGACAATTCCCGGAATAACCGGGATATTGATGCCAGCTGCCGCAATCCGCTCCAGATAAGCGTCAAACAGATCATTATCGAAAAAGTACTGGGTGATGATACGGTCAGCCCCTGCATCGACTTTCCGCTTCAGATTGTCTATCTCCATCTGCCAGTTACCGCTTTCCGGATGCTTTTCCGGATAGCCTGAGACCGAAATATCGAAATTGCCAATCTTCTTGATACCTGCGACCAGATCAGACGCATATGGGTAGCCGTTGTTGTGCGGGGTATACCGTGTCCCGATGCCCTCAAGAGGGTCACCGCGCAAGGCAACAAGATGGCGCACCCCCATATCCCAGTAGTCTTTGACTATCCCGTCAATCTCTTCCTGGGACGCTCCGACACATGTCAGATGCGCTGCCGGGGCGAGATCGGTCTCTTTCAGGATCCGCTCAACAGTCTTGTGAGTGCGCTCACGTGTTGACCCTCCAGCACCATAGGTGACGGAGACAAAAGACGGATTGAGAGGTGCCAGCCTCTGGACAGTGTTCCAGAGAGTCTCGGCCATCTTTTCGGACTTCGGCGGGAAAAACTCGAACGACGCCTTGATCGGTGTCGTGACAGTGCCGCGGGATGGACGGGAAGACAAATCAGTCATGTCAGGCAACCTCTCGGGAAGGGTCTTGGACAGGCAGATCGGTAATAATACGACGATCCCGGGCCAGCCAGAGTGTAACGGTGAGTTTTGTTTCGTCCGACTCGCCTGGAACGAGGTCGGTTGTTTTTTCAAGATCCAGATCAAGCCCGTCCAACCAGCGCTCCATCTGCTCGCTGGCAAACCCGAGGCGGCGATGGGCATGTTGATCCCGCAGGAACTCGAGTTCATGCGGGGCAAAATCGATAATCAGAAGGCGGCCACCTGGACGCAGTGCCCTGGCCGCTTCCGCAAGCGCGCGGGCCGGGTCATCCAGGAAATGCAGGACCTGATGAATAGCAACGACATCAAAGGAGCGCGGCGGAACGTTCAGCGCGTAAACATCCCCCTGGCGCACCTGCGCATTGTTCAGGCCAGCTTTGGCAAGGTTCGCCCGGGCCACCGCAAGCATGTCATGCGAGGCGTCTATACCAAGTGCATTCGTGTATTGGTCGGAAAAGACTTCAAGAAGACGACCTGTGCCGGTTCCCAGATCCAGAAACGACTGGAACGGTCGATCGCCAAGAGCAGCCCTCATGGCCGCTTCGACATCCGTTTCGCGCACATGCAAAGAGCGCTCACGATCCCATGTCAGGGCGCGCGCTGCGAAGTATGCGGCAGCCTCTTCGGCTTTTGCCTTGCGAATGGCGCGGAAACGGTCCTGATCAGCTGCCAGAACCGGGTCGTCAGCCGAAATCCTCTTGACAAGGTCACGGGCGAATTGTCCTTCAGGGCCATCGGCAAGCCGATAGTATACCCAGGACCCTTCCGGAAATCGATGGATGAGATCGGCCTCGGCAAGCAGCTTCAAATGACGGGAAATACGCGGCTGGCTTTGGCCAAGGATTGCTGTCGCATCCTTTACCGTCAGCTCACTTTCGGCAAGCAAGGCAATCAAGCGGATACGCGTTGCCTCACCCACTGCGCGAAGCGCAGCGAGGGTCTCGTCTACAGAAAGGCTCTGGTCATCAGTCATATGCACGCCATCAATGTCGATATAAAGATATGTTTATATCAACCAATTGACAGATGCAAGCTTCGAGGACAAATCCGCCCTGAACTTGTCCAAATGCGACTAATATGCCGTTAACACAACCCCTTCTTCATTCAAGACCCGAACCTATCCAGCGCCGGGCGACAGACCTGAAACGAACCGAGAGGCAGTAAACCGCTATTTGATTTCGAATGGCAAACGAACCGATGTGCTCTGATCGTCGTTGAGCTGATCCCGCAAAGTGACCTTCAGGACATACTGATCCACGGGTGCTCCTGAAATATTCAGGGTCAAATTCACCATATACTCGGTGTTGTGCGCCAGACTAGCGAACTTGAACTCGCCGAAATTTTCCTGACCGGCCAGAATTTTGCCGTCCGGCGACAACAACTCAAAGTCGGCGATCAGGTGGGACCTGTAAATCCCGTCATTCTCGGCCCAGACAAATCCAATAGGCTCAAGATAGATCAACAATGGTTGGTCGGGCGAAAACGAGTTGCCAGAACGCTCGTTGTAAATTCCAAATCCGGCAGCTGCCGCTTCGACAAACACAGCCTTGTCTATGCTGATTGGTGCGGCTTGCCAGGCTGCTATCAGCGCCGAGCGCATGATCGCAACCGTTTTAGAGGCCTCTCCGGCCACCAGGGCTTGTTCAGCAGACGCTGCCCTGTCGATCAAACCTCCGGCAGATGCACTCGACATCAAACTTGCGCCAATCGCGAGTGCGGCAAGGGTTTTCATAAACATCACGAACCTCCAGACACGCACGGCTCAAATCCGTTCGATCACGGTTATTGGCCGCCCGTACTGAAACCTAATACTATCCGGAAGCCTTCCGATTTGACCCAACGCAACTTTAGCCCAAAGTCGGAGTACCCGCGTCAACGCCAGCTAAAGCGTGTCTGCCGACGCTCCACCATTGTCCGGATCCTCGCCACCTTCGATCATACCGGCTGCCGCAGCACCTGCTGCGGCAGCTTTCGCCATCTCTGGTGTGATGACTCCATTGCCATTGCCCTGGTCCTCGCCCTCGCCTGCGACGCGAACCGTTACCTGGCGATGAGCAAACTTGATACCGTTCTGTTCAAAGAGATCCCGCAATCCTGCATAGACGACCTTGCGGAGCTCGAACTGCTTGCCTGGCTTGGTAGTGAATTTTACGCGGGCGATCATAGCGGAATCTTCCATCGACAGAATACCCTGCGACTTGAGTGGTGCCAGGAACATCGGCCCGAAATACTCGTCGTCCAGCAGCTCCTTGCCGAAATTCTTGATGATCTTGCGCATCTTCTCGACATCGGTGTCGTAGGTCACCCGGAACGCCAGCTTCATCACCGCCCAGTCACGGGAAAAGTTTTCAACCTGTTGAATTTCGCCGAACGGAATGGTCGTCAACGCACCCCGGTGATGGCGCAGTTGCATGGAACGGATGGAGATTTTCTCGACAACACCCTTGGCGCTGCCAATGTCGATGTACTCGCCTTTCCGGAAGGCATCATCGATCAGATAAAACGCGCCTGAGAAGATATCACGGATGAGGGTCTGCGCACCGAACCCAATGGCCAGACCGACAACACCGGCACCGGCAAAGAGCGGAGCGATGTTTACACCCAGCTCCGAGAGCACAACCATCGCAGCTATGGCGACAATTGTAATCAGGAGAAAGTTCCTGAATATCGGCAGAAGTGTTGCGATCCGGCTTTCACCTGTACCCCCGACTTCTGCTTCTTCATCAGTCTCGGCCGGCGCCTCTTTTGCAATCTGCCGGTCAATGACAATCTTGACCGCTTCATAAGCCATGTAGCCAAGAAACATCACCAGAAGAACTTCGATGAAAGAGCCGATCAGCAACCCGCTGTTCGCGAGCTGCAGCCCCCACAATCGTGCCAGAAGATCCAGGGCTCCGAACAAAACCAGTATTGCAGCGCCGCGATCGAGAAGATTGCGGAACGGGGATCTTTGGGTTTCCCGTTCGGCGGCTTCCGCATGAGCTTGTGCCAGGGCACTTTCCGGATCCAGGTCGGTGCCTTCATTCTCTTCGGCCCGCTGAATGTCCTCCGCGATGACCGCTTCGGCATCGACCGTGTCCAGACGTGGCAACAGCAGTCTGTCGATCACAAGGATCAAAAGGCCGTAGACAATAGTTGCAACAAGCAGCACTTGTAGCGGAGCTATCACCAGCCCGGTTGCCGAAGGCAGATCCAGTAGGATACGGACAGACGAATTGGCGAAGGCAAAGACCAGATAGGCAATGGCGACCAGATGCCATGTTCCGGCCAGACCCCGACGCCAGAAAGGAGCTTCATCCCCCATCTCACCGCGAATAAGACGGGCAACAACTTTACGGAAAGCCACTGCGACTACGACCAGAATAAGCATCGACAACGCTGAAGCAGCAATCAATGCGATCTTGTGGGCGTCATCGGACAGGCCCAGTTGCTCCATCCAGAGACAGAATGCGATAGCCGCCATGGACACGCCCGCACCAATCAACAACGACCTGTACAGAGCTTTGGCTTCACGGGTAGTCAGATCTACCAGCCGATGGCTTTCGGCATCAGGCGCCAGGACATTCAACCAGACAGCCTGAACCGCCATGAAAAACGCCGTTGCCGCGAACAGAATGACTGCCGTGTCATTTGCAGCTTCCACGCCCGATCCGATTACGAGATAAACAAGCGATGCCACTGCAAAAAACAGCACCACACGAGCGATCATCAAAAGAGCTCTGAGATACAGGTAAATGATCTTGTCAGATCGGGAATAAACGTCCGGGCGATACAGGTTTGCAAATTGTTTTCGGCCCCAGCGAGCCAACAATGCGGACGCGGCCAAGCCTATTGCGAGTGAAACCAGAACATCAAAAAACACTTCCGGGATCCAGCGCAATCCCTTGTCGCCGCCCTGTTCGCGAAGCGTGTTGATCATCGTTTCATGGATTGTCGGAATTTGGGTAAGAATGGATTTCAAGGCATCGCGCGCCAGCACCGCATCGTCCGAAAGCTCATCAAGAGACTCGAGTATTTCTTCCCCGTCTTCCGCTTCACCTGCAACTTCCGACGCAACAGGAGCCTTGCTGTCGGGTCCAGATTCCGAAGCTGCTGCGCCATCACCCGCCACTTTGGAAAGGACAGAGGTAATTCCTTGCGCATTGGGCGTTTCGACACCGGCCAAGAGAAACAGCGAAAATCCGAGAACCACCAGCGCCAGCGCTTTTCTTGCCGTATAGCCGATGTTTGTCCAAGTCCTGCTAGATTGGAAGTCGCTCATGTCAGCCCCGTGCCTGGTCAGTAATTTCTCGGATCACTAGGGTCCCTAAGTACACCGTTCCTTTCAAGTGAAAACCCGCACGAGCAAAAACTTGTCAAAAAAAGGGCCCGGCTTGAGAGCCGGGCCTTAAGTTCACGCACAAAATTGCTAGCGTTAGTGCAAAACCTTGTGGTTCCAATGAGCCATTCGGCGTTTTGCTTCAGCTATCGTCATACGCTCAAACAAAGCCATGTAAGAGCTACGGGATTCGGGCGTCAAACGATGGCGCCATGGGCCAATCATCAACAACGACCGCACCGTAATCGTGGAAAATCCGGAAGCTTTTGCCAGAATGATGAACGGCTCCGGATCAGGGCGCACCATCCAATGGCTCACCTCTTCCACACCGCATCGAACCAGCCAGGCAAATGTCGCGACCGCCTCGGCAAACCGGTCTTCGGATGCAAACCGGCGTAAGGCTGCTTCGGTCGCCAGGCCGCGCTTTGCGAGAACCAGTATCCGGCTGCGCGCTGTTTCGAAGTCATACCGATCCAGCCAGTACTGGTTGGACATGCGCTGCGATGCAATATCGGCAGCTTCCTCGAGGCGTTCGGCTTCCTGATTGCGCCCAGCTGACAGGAGTTTCTTGCGAACTTCATCACTGGCGACGGCAACCAAACTGGAAATCTGCGCCTCAGCAAGATCTGCCCGATCGCTGAGGGAATGCTGTAAGGTTGCGTCTGAAGCTGAATCGGAGATCAGCGCAATGATCGAGGAGTCAGACAGGCTGGCTCCGTCATTGCTTGCGACTTTGCGTTTGACCTGCAGATCACCACATCGAACGAGAATATCCGTCACGTCTTCAGAGAGGACCTCTCGCTGAGCAATCGCAAACCGATGTGCATCGCCTTGTTTTTCGGCAATCTTCATCAGGTCAGCATCCCGCAAGACAGTTGAGCGAACCAGAACCGGTTCGGCGACTTCAATGTCATCTTCTGCCAGGCGGCGAATGGTTTCTTCCGGTCCACGACGCAGATTGGACATCTGCTCGGCAACATAGCGGCGAACTTCATCCTCGACCATGTCGACAAGACGAAGGAGAACCGAGTCGTAGATATCGACCTGTTCATCGGAGCACCTGTCGGAAGTCAGCGCGAAAAGGGTTGCTACATGTCGGGCAAGTTCTGCACGACGTGCGCTGCCTGTTTCTCCAGTCAGCTCGGAAAAGTTTACCAGTTCGGTTTTCAACGCATCGCTCATTCGAAATACCAATTCTCTTTCCCAAAACCTATTTTATGGGACTTGCCGCAGGACGGCGTTGGCATTGAAAATGGTCGGCAGACTTAAAGAAGACAGAAACTTGATAATCGAGAATATAATTGTCTTTTTCTAAAACTTGGCAACAATTGTAATCATATACAAAATTCCCCTCACAACCTCTTGTTACCAATAGATAATTGGTATTTTCGAACACTCTGAAGAACTGCAAAACCGACTGCAAATCGCTGTAATATTTTTTCTCAAATCGCGAAAAAAATTCAGCCAGACCGGCAATAAATACCCCGAAAAATGTTTTTGGTAAGGATTTCAAGAGCCTCTACTAGGCAAAATTTGCTGCTGTTTCTGCTCGAAGACCGGCACGAAACGGGTGCCTGTACAGCGGACCTCACTGGTCCGAAAAACAGGGTAGCTGCGGTCTTCGATCAGTCGTTCGAATTGAAACAATGGACACCGCCGATCCAGGCCAGACCATTTGAAGAGCAAAAAAGACCGGTGCCCAGAGGCGCCGGTCTTTACAATAATGCAAACTGTCAGTCGACTTATTCGGCAGCTTGCAGAAAGGCTTTCCCACTGTCCGTTTCGCCATCGTCGCCGCCCTTGCGGGCGTTCAGCTGTTCCAACAACTGCTGACGTTTGGAAGAAGCCTTAGCGAGATTGCTCTCTTTCACGGGACCAAAACCGCGGACAAGATCAGGGACCCGTGCCAGCTCCACCAGCAGCCCGTAAGTATCGCCTGATATCCGACCAAGGATCGCTGAAAGGTCCGCTTCATATTGGGCGATCAAATCGCGCTCGGCTTTGCGCTCGGCTGTCCTGCCAAACGGATCGTACCATTTGCCCCGCAGGACTTTGAACTTTGCCAAATAGCGGAAAGCTGTAAAAATCCATGGCCCGAACGGGATCTTTTCAGGTCGACCGGTTTTAGGATCCATCTTGTTCGCCAGAAACGGCGGAGCGAGGTGCACCTTGAGTTTCTTGGGGTTCTCGAACCGCTGAGCGATTTTCGCCTTGAACGCAGGATCGGAATAAAGCCGGGCAACCTCATACTCATCCTTATAGGCCATCACCTTATAAAGAAGATCGGCAACGGTTTGTGTCAGGCGCAGTGTCCCTGGACCATGAAGCTCATCAGCAGCTTTGATCTTGCCAACAAGGGCCTCATACCGGGCCGCATAGTTTGCATTTTGATAAGCTGTCAGCTCATTCGCATTGAACGCAATCTTTTCATCGAGTGTGAATGCTTGCGGTTTCACTTCCGCTGGAAGCGCCTTCAACAACATCTGAGGGTCAGCTGCCAGGACCCTACCTGCCCGAAAGGCCTTTATATTGTTGGCGACTGCCGCCCCGTTCAGTTCAAGGGCTGTTTCAATGGCATCACTGGCTATCGGCAATGCGCCGCTCTGGTAGGCCATTCCAACCAAAAGCATGTTGGCGAAGATTGCATCACCAAGAAGTTTCTCGGCAATATCTGCGGCATTCATTGCCAGATATGTTCCCGACGCTTCGCGCAGTGCCGTGTCCATGCGCTTTTCATCAAAAGACAATGTCTGTTTCAGAACGAATTCTGCAGTCGGTGCAACCTTTGTATTTGCAACGGTCACCATCCTGCTGCGATGTGCCAGCGCCAATTGTTCTGCATTGGTAGCAACGACCATGTCGCTTGCAATCAACAGATCCAGACTTGCTGCAGGAACCCTCGGACCTTCGATTGACCGGTCTTGGGCGGCAAAACGGACATGAGATGTCACCGGACCACCTTTTTGGGCCAATCCTGTCATGTCGAGCGTCGAGGCCTGTTTGCCATCAATGTGCGCCGCCATTGCGAGAACGGCACTGATGGTGGTGACGCCCATTCCGCCGATACCGGCGACAAGCGCGTTCTGTGTGCGATCAAGCGACGCAAGAACCGGCATTGGAAGGGCTTCAACCAGCGCGTTGATATCAACGTCGGCTTTCTTCGGCTTTTTAAGAGCTGCCCCATCTATCTCTACAAAGGACGGGCAAAAGCCCTTGATGCAGGAGAAGTCCTTGTTGCAGCTTGACTGATTGATAACCCGCTTTTCACCAAACGGCGTCGCCAAGGGTTCAACCGACAGGCAGTTGGACTGAACGGAACAATCGCCGCAGCCTTCACAAACGCGGTCATTGATAAACATGCGTTGATCAGGATCCGGGAACTGGCCACGCTTGCGGCGACGGCGCTTTTCAGCTGCACACGTCTGATCGTAGACAATCACCGAGACACCATTGAACGTCTGCAGGTCTTCCTGCACATCCATCAGCTCATCGCGGTGGTGAACCTTTGTGCCCAGCGCCATCGGTGTCCATGAGCCGTAGTGCTCCGGATTTTCCGAGACGACTGCAATACGTTCGACACCTTCGGCTTCCAGCTGCCGGGTAATTTGCGGCACGCTCAGCTGACCGTCATGTTTCTGGCCACCGGTCATGGCCACGGCATCATTGTAAAGGATCTTGTAGGTGATCGGGATATTGGATGCGAGCGCCTGTCGGATAGCCAGAATACCGGAATGGAAGTAAGTGCCATCCCCCACATTGGCAAAGACATGGCTATCGCCCGAGAAGGGTTCCTGCCCAACCCACAAGATACCTTCCCCGCCCATCATGATCTGGCCTTCGGTCGTCCGACCAGCCATCTCGGTCATGGCGTGACAACCGATACCCGGTAAAGACCTCGATCCTTCCGGTGTTACAGTTGACGTCGAATGCGGACAGCCTGAACAGAAATAGGGAATGCGTGCCGCCCGTTCTGCATGACCCTGCGCCCACATGGCCTGCTGGGTCATACGGGATGCAACTTCCCGCATCTCATCGGTAACGGCTTCGCTTGGCAGCCATTTCATCAACGCTTCGATGAGTTCGGCCACCGATATTTCCAGAACATCAGACAGGAAAGGTGACCCGTCCGGACGCCGTTTGCCCCAGATCTCCGGTCGGCTCATATCCGGCCAATGATAGGAAATCTCCTTGATCTGGGCCTCCATGAAGGCCCGTTTGTGCTCAACAACCAGCAGCCGTTCCGCGCCGCGTGCAAAATCACGCAGGCCCAGCGGTTCCATCGGCCAGGTCAAGGCCACTTTATAAATGGAAATGCCCAGCGCCTTGGCCTTGTCTTCGCTCAATCCCATGAGATCCAGCGCCTGCAGCAGGTCACGATACGCCTTACCTGAGGACACGATGCCCAGTTTGGGCTGACTGCGCGCGCCGAAAGTCACCCGGTCGAGACCGTTGGTCCGGACATAGTTCTGCGCAGCCGGAAGTCTGAGTTCTCTGACCAGCCGCTCCGTCTCAAGCCGGTTGGCCAGAAGAAGGTCACGGTTCTGCCGGTAGTCCTTGCGTGGGTCACCTTCCGGTGGTCGAACAAGCCGCAAACGGCTTGGCGAAATATTGATCGTTGCCGAAGCATCCATCGTATCGGCGACACAAATCAGCGCGGACCAGAGGCCTGAGTACCGGGACATTTCAAGACCATGCAGGCCATAATCGAGGACATCCTGGATATCGGCCGGATTCAGGACCGGAATTTCAGCGTGTTCGAAAAAGAATTCGCTCTGTGCCGGAAGAATTGAAGACTTGGCAAGATGATCATCACCGGCAAGTGCGAGAACACCGCCATTGCGATCTGTCCCGGATGCATTGGCCTGACGTAGTGCGTCGCCGGCCCGGTCAACGCCCGGTGATTTGCCATACCAGATCCCGAAGACACCATCATAATCCGTTGGCCGACCAACACCGCCTTCGCCGCGCAGCTTCTGACTTCCCCACACAGCAGTGGCACCAAGTTCTTCGTTGACACCAGGCTTGAAAACAATGTCGTAGGGTGTGAGGTGGCGATGTGCGCGTGCCAGTTCCGTATCATATCCGGCAAGGGGCGAACCTCGATAGCCTGAAATGAAACCACCGGTTTTCAAACCGGCTTCACGGTCCAGCCGAGCGCGATCCATGACCAGTCGGACAAGAGCCTGAATGCCCGTCAAATAAACACGTCCCTCCATGGCGACATACTTGTCCTCAAGGGTAACGCTGGGCACATGCACATTCATCCGACACTCTCCTCCTATGTCGATTGGCTGCAACAATAATTCAGATACAGCCTATATCCGAGTAATATCATCCTTTTCACCGGCAATTTCTGTGCTATCGTCACGTGAATAAGCCCATGGACCGCATATAATTTTCCGAAAATAGCCCATGTCTGAAAAATATCTCCTAGACCCATCTGACATTCGTGTTCTTCGTGTCCTGCAAAGAGATGCATCGCTGTCCATTGCAGAGGTCGCCAAGGAAGCCGGAATGAGTCAGACCCCCTGCTGGCGCCGCATCAAGCGATTGAAAGAACAGGGAATCATCAGACAGATTACCGCAATCATTGATCGGGAATCAGTCGGCCTTGGTTTCGTTGCCTACTCCTTCGTCAAACTGGCGGTCCCAAGCCGCGAAAACATGGAGACATTCGACAAGCTTGTGCACCATTGGCCTGAAGTGGTCACATGCGAGCGCATTACTGGAGCTGTCGATTATCTCATCAAAGTTGTGACGGATGATATCAAAACTTACGACAATTTTCTGCGACTGAAACTGCTGGATAACACGCTGATCTCGGACGTACAGTCTCGTATTGTCGTCAACACTGTCAAGGATACGGCTGCGCTTCCGCTTCGGGAGAACTGATCAGGCAGCTTTCTGAGGTTCGATTACCCCGTGTAGCAGCTCGTCTATGAAGAGTGACAATAGCTGCGGCCGGCCGGATACACCCGCTTTTCGATAGATGGCATTGCACTGTGCCTTGACAGTGCCTTCAGCAGTCTTGCGAACAGATGCCATCTCGGCGATGGAAAACCCTTTCAGCGCCAACAAGGCAACATCGCCTTCCGACGGGGTCAGACCCCAGCTCTCGAAATGTTCTTCCAGCATGGTTGCAAACGCACCCGAAGCGACCTTGATCTGTTGTTCCAACCGCCGCTGGCGCGACAGCGATTTTCGGACCTCAAAGCCGGAAGCGACCAACCCGACAGCCAGTGCTATGATCACCAGAATTTCGACGATCTCGTTTTCCGGTCCGTTAACCGTTCCCGGTTCCTCAGCCCAGAAAAAGCTCATGACTTCTTCACCCATCAGAAAGAAAATACAAACCGCCTGCAGACTGAACAACAGCCAAGGCCAGGCGGTTTTCCAGCTTGAAAATGGCGACATGTTATTCCTCAAATTCTGGTGTGATTGATTTCATATGCTTGCTGATTGGTCTTAGTGGGTCTTGCTTTGCCAAGTCAAACTTCGATGAACTGCGACGAGTCAATTCCGGACGCTTGGTGTTGGCCCCGGCCAGTGGGGTCGGGCCAGACCCACAGGCGGGTCCGACCGGGGCCGACCAGTCAGATGTTAGTCGTCGTCTTTTTCATCATCACTGTCGTCATCATCGTCCATTTCCAATTCAAGAACGATGCCGGACGAAGCGTCGATAACGACTTCCATCTCCTGGCCATCCAAAATCACCTCGGCTTCCAACTCACCGTTTTCCACCTCAAATTCCTCAACGGTGTATCCTTGGGCCGTCAGAGCGGCGCGAACGTCTTCTTCGCTCGTGCCCAGAGTGTCACCAACAGATACGGCGGACAGTGCTGCACCCATTCCACCCAACAGGGTGGCGGTTGCTAAAATTGAAGTTACAGATGTTTTGATTGAGGTTTTCATCTCGATAAGTCCTTTGACGGATTGGAGGTCAATTCACCAACGAACCATTCGTCGGCTTGACCTGATCTGGTGTCAGGACAGCGCTAATAACCATTGATCAAAAGCTTATTTTTCCCGGCATCAACCAAGGTTTATGGCGTTTACTCTGAGGTTTATGAGCGGTTTAGGCGAGGTTTATACAGACGGCGGTAACCACACCACTCACGCGGCAAACCGCATTGGAGACAAACCTGTCGGGTCGATGCATGTTGGTTTGTTTGTGATCATCTCCGCCAACAGTCTTCCGGTGACCGGCCCAAGCGTAAACCCGTCATGGGCATGACCAAAATTGAACCAGAGCCGTGGATTTAAGGTCGATGCCCCGACAACAGGAAGTGAATCTGGAAGGCATGGCCGACAGCCCATCCACGGTTCATCCTGCAAAGCCTTGCCAAGTGGGATCAATTCTTCAGCACGCCGTTTTGCCTTTTTGATAATCGCCAGATTTGGCTGTGCATCGCGGGCGGCAAACTCAACACCGGTGGTCAGGCGAATACCATTGTCAGTCGGGGTCAGTACAAAACCGTTTTCAACATCAACAACCGGCCGAGACAGAGAAGCCCCGGACAAGGGTCGATAATGCATGTGATAGCCGCGCTTGGCGACCAGCGGATAGGTTTCACCAAATCTCTTCAGAAAGTCGGTTGACCACATTCCAAGAGCAACAACAGCGTGGCGGGCGAAAATTATTCGCCGCTCGCCTTCAAGCATCCAACCGCCGCGTTTACGCTCAATTTTCTTGGCATCGGCCCGGAAGTATTTCCCGCCTTCTTGAACATATCCGCGCCAGAACGCATCCACCACCGCCCCGGGATTGGAGACCGACTGGCTTTCTGTCCAATGAATGGCTGAGAGATTTGCCGCCCTCAAGCCGGGTTCAAGGGCGCTCACAGCCCCTTTCGGCAATTCGTTGTAGGCAGCACCGTAGATACGGGCAAAGTATCTCTCGGCCTCACTTTTCCGGTATGCGGCGTCTGAGCGATAAAGATGCAGCCAGCCGCCATTTCGATAAAACCGCCCGGCGTTGGTGGATCTTGCAAGGTCCACGTGTTCTTGCGCTGCCAGTGCACGTAAAGGCCCGACCAGTTTGCAATAGGCTTCGGCGCCTTCTCCGCTGCTGGCACGGTGATACCGTCGCAGCCAGGGCATCAGTTTCAACAGTGTCAGGAAATCATAAGAGACCGCGCTCGACTGTCCCAAAGCGATGGATAACAATTGCAGTGGATCGGTCGGGATCGCATGAGGCAGAAATCCGTTACGTTGCACGATGCCGGCATTGCCGAACGACGCTTCTTCGCCGGGGTGTTTGCGATCAATCAGCGCAACATCCAGCCCCAACCGACGCAAATGGAGCGCTGTCGAAACACCGACGATTCCGGCTCCTAGAACCATGACGTCGAAGGACTGTGTTTGTTTTTTCTGCAATCCCATGCCCAAGCCGGTTACAAACCAGACCTGCCGTTTAATTTGGCTTATGTGTCCGGTTCTTTTAAAAGAGACCAAGTGCCTGCCATAACACGCGTTCTCGGGAGACAAGCTTAGATGATTCGGACCCTGGGGGCAGGCTTGGCGTGGATCGGTCGTCACGGAACAGCCGCACTAGCTGTGAGTATCTTTATCGGCATGGCTCTTCCGGCGCTCTCGGCGCATCTGCGGCCCTACCTCGGTGTATCCGTTTTCAGCCTTTTGACTCTGGCTTTTCTGCGTGTCGACGAACAGGCAATCAAGTCCCGGCTGCAGCGCCCTTTCCTTTTGATCGCAGGACTTGTCTGGATGATGCTTGGAGCCCCTCTCCTCGTTTATCTGTTGATCGAGTTCACCGGTCTTGGTGCACTTGGAACGGATGTGGTGCTGGCCCTTTACATTACGACTGCAGCGCCTCCCGTTATGGCAGCTCCAGCCTTTATCTATCTTCTAGGACTCGATGGAACGCTTAGCCTTGCGCTTTCGGTAGCTGCATTGATCGTGACACCGCTCACGGCACCGTTCATCGGAGAGCTCATGCTAGGGGCTGCTTTGCCGTTGAGTGTCGGCGGACTGGCAGCGCAGTTGTCCATGCTACTGGCGGGTGCCTTTCTGGCTGCTTTTGCTTTGCGCAAACTGATCGGCCTCGAGCGACTGGGGAGGAGTTCCAATCACATTAGTGGATTGAATGTATTGTTGCTGCTGATCTTCGCGATTGCCGCCATGGACGGTGTTGCTTCAAGTTTCCTCGCCAAGCCACTGTTTACGCTAGGGCTGACTGCGATCACGTTCTGCCTCGCATTGGCACAGATCGGTTTGACACTGCTGGTATTTGCCCCGGCAACAAGAGAAGACGCCTATTCAATCGCCCATACCAGCGGCACGCGCAATATGGGGCTGATGGTGGCAGCCTTTGGCGGCACCTTGCCGGAATTCACCTGGCTCTGGTTCGCTGTCGGCCAGTTTCCTATCTATATGCTGCCAATGATCCTGAAGCCGTTCGTCCGTGTTTTCTGCCGGTTAAACGCTAAAACTGTGACGCAGCACACCTGACAAGATGGAAATTTGCCCCCTAAATCAATCCAACTGAATTGCACTGGAGTGGTTGCCATGAATTTTCTTGCTCGTTTTCGCCGTTTGGCGGTTCACTCAGGCTTGGTCCTGCTGACAACGCTTAGCGCAAGTGCGGCCTCAGCTGGCGACTATGCCCGGGTCAACATTCTGGGGTTCTCCGACGAAGGGTTTCGTTTTGCCTTCGAGCAGTTTGGCATTCACGACGGATCTGGAGATCCATATTCGGATATTTTTGTTATTGATGTTCAAACCGACAGCTGGGTATCCCCTTCACCGTTCAGGTTGAAGGAGATGGCTACGGACGGATATGAAGTCCCCGATGCTGCAGTCGATACGATCCGGACCAAAAACCTGGAGCAGGCTGCAGAAACGCTCGGCAACAGCCGGATTTCTGACCGTGGGCGTATCGTCGGGCATAACCCGGTCACTGAAATAGGCAGCGATCCACACAGGCTCTCCGTCAATCCGCGCGTCGTTGTGCCCCCGATTGACGCGATCATGAATTTCACAATCGAAGAGTACCCCCTGCCCTCAAAGGAATGTGCCTCTTATGGAGCTGATACGAGAGGGTTCCGTCTGATCCTCAGTCATGAAGGCAAAGACCGCGTCCTGAACGAGGACACAAAACTTCCCAAAAGCCGGGGATGTCCGCTCGCCTATCGCATAGAACAGGTGGTGACTTACTACCCGGCAGGCAGACCACCGGTTTTTGCCGCACTCATCTTGATCGAAAAGCACGGATTTGAAGGACGCGATGGTCGGTATCTGGCGATCACCGGGCAGATATGATCCACTAAACCGATTAAGAGCCTCCGCCTCTCTTGCCGCGCTGCCGGAGACATGTTAGCGCCGCACATGTCTAGCCGAGCAGCGTTCGGTGCCGGATTTTTGGGAGAGAATAATGCCCCGCGACATCAAAATCGCCCCGTCCATCCTTGCCTCTGATTTTTCCAAGCTTGGTCAGGAGGTCCGCGATGTTGTCGAGGCTGGTGCCGACTGGATCCATCTTGATGTCATGGACGGGCATTTTGTTCCCAACATCACCTTTGGCCCCGATGTCATCGCAAAACTTCGCCCCCATACGGACAAGATCTTCGACGCCCACCTGATGATCGCGCCGTGCGATCCTTATCTGGAAGCCTTTGCCAAGGCAGGATCTGACATCATCACGGTGCATGCCGAGGCAGGGCCTCATCTGGATCGTTCTCTGCAAGCGATCAAAAGCCTTGGCAAGAAGGCCGGTGTTTCGCTGAACCCGTCCACTCCGGAAAGCACCATCGAATATGTGCTGGACCGGCTTGATCTCATTCTGGTCATGACGGTGAACCCGGGGTTTGGCGGGCAGAAATTCATAGAGGCAATGGTGGAAAAAACACGCAAGATCAAACACATGATTGGCGACAGACCCATTGATCTGCAGATTGATGGCGGCGTGACCCCGGTCACGGCCCCCCTCGTTGCCGAAGCAGGTGCCAATGTTCTTGTCGCAGGGTCTGCCATTTTCAAAGGCGACAGCGTCGAAAGCTATTCGGGCAATATCACTGCAATCCGGTCCGCCGCTGAAAACGCCTAAAGCCGTCCCCACGCCGTCATAGCGTTTTTGTTCTGATGTTATCGGGCTTTCCGCTAGGCTGACGTCCTGCGATCGGGGGATTCGGTATGGCACATATGGAACGCAGCATCGGACTGCTTGGACTGACGTTTGTCGCAATCAGCGGCATTTTGGGATCAGGATGGCTGTTCGCACCGCTTCTGGCAGCGCAGGCTGCTGGTCCCTCGGCCTTGGTTGCCTGGGCGATCGGCGGCTTTGCCATGCTACTGCTTGCTGCAACATTTGCTGAAATTGCGACCATTCTTCCCGTCGCAGGCGGCATCGGCCGGGTGCCGCAATTCTCCCATGGCTCTGTCGTGTCCATGACCATGGGCTGGACTGCATGGGTTGGCTACAACACCACCGCGACCATCGAAGTTGAAGCTGTCCTGCGGTATTCCAAAGGTCTGGCGCCCTGGCTTTATTCAAGCGATGGCTTGCTGAGCCATGCCGGACTGGGTGTCGCCTGTATTCTTCTGATGATTTTTACCGTTATCAACGCTTTTGGCGTTAAATTTTTTGCACGTATCAACACTGCGTTGACCTGGGTGAAAATCGTCATACCGGCACTGCTGGCTGCGGCAATCATCACCTCCGAATTCCGGTTTGCCAATTTCAGCGATTATGGCGGTTTTGCCCCAGAAGGCCTCAAGGGAATCCTGTCAGCAATTTCCACCGGTGGTGTCATATTCGCCCTGATCGGTTTCCGGCATGTGATTGACATGGCAGGTGAAGCCCGCAATCCAAAGGTCAATGTGCCTCTTGCCCTCGTCTTCAGCCTAGTAATCTGTCTAGTGATTTATGGTGGGCTGCAATTGGCATTCCTGGGCGCACTTGATCACGAACAGCTGCAAGGCGGCTGGCCGGCTCTGCACTTCTCCGGCGAACTCGGTCCGATGGCAGCACTGGCGACCGCTGTCGGTGCTTTGTGGATCGTCAGTATTCTGGACACCGGAGCTCGGATTTCTTCATTTGCATCGGCTCTAGTCTCAGTAGGGTCCAACGCACGGCTCGGCCTCGCAATGGCGCAAAACGGTCTGTTTCCAAAGTTCATGGAAAAGCTGAACCAGTTCGGTGTGCCACTGTTTGCGTTGATTGCGAATTTCGCGGTCTCTGCCCTGTTTTTCATTGCCTTGCCATTCAAGGAAGTCCTCGCGCTCAACACGTCTTCCATCGTGCTGTCCTTTGTCGTCGGACCAATTGCAGTGGTTGCGTTCCGTCGCCTGATGCCTGACACGCAACGTGCGTTTGTCCTGCCTGCCGCTCCCATAACCGGCTGCTTTGCCTTTGTGATTGCAACACTGATCATTTACTGGAGCGGTTGGGAGACAATGTTACATCTGAGCCTGTGTCTGGCGGTCGGATTTGTCCTTCTTCTTTATCGAGGTAGCCTTATCGGGTTCTCGCAACTGGACTGGCGCGAAGCTATCTGGCTTGCCCCTTATCTTGTCGGCATTGTTCTCCTGTCATATCTCGGCACATTTGGCGGCGGGACAGGGTATCTTCCGCTCGGGCCTGACATGTTATTTGTTACCGGACTGGCCATTCTGATCTACATGCTCGCCACGCGCCTCTGTCTTCCAAAAGACAAGTTCGATCGCTACATGGCAGAGGAACTAGCCGACGAAATCGAAGAGTATGGCGCTGATGGTGATGGTCCGTTGTCTAACTGAACCGTCGGCTGGATGGCATCACTTTCTCTGTCCGGCCCAGCCGATCCGCCAGCCCCAGCGGATAGAGCTCCAGCTGTTTGGCCTCGAGTTCGTCCAGACTGGCCCAACGGGCAGTACCAGTCTGTTCCCCGCCAAGTTCCGTGACCATAGTGTCCTTTTGATAGAATTTATTGTCGACAAAGTGCGCGTGACACAAAAACACGATTTCATGACCGGTCACACCGTGGTGTTCGAACAGGTTTTCCATGACGAAGTGATTGTCGAGCAGGGTAATGCGGGCATCAAGCTCTTCCAGGAATTCACGCTGCAACGCATCTCGCCAAGGTTCACCGAATTCCACTGACCCGCCAAGCGGCCTCATGCCGGTGACACGGCCATGGTCATCGCGAATGTCCGACAACAGCAAGGCATCATCTTGCCAGATCAAAGCCAAGGCTTTGACGGTAATGGTTTCTGCAGGGCGCCAAATCGTCATCTTCCGCTCCAGATCGAAAGGCAATGAAACTTGTAGCGAAATAAAATCCATAATGTTGGCTTGCTCGCAAGCAAAATCGCTCCCTTGCATTGAAGGGGCCGCCTGCCTCTGCTATTGCGCAGCCAACATCTCTTAAAAACGAGGACACGCCTGCGATGATCCCGCGCTATTCCCGCCAAGACATGGTCGATATCTGGTCGCCCGAATCGAAATTCCGTATCTGGTTCGAGATCGAGGCTCATGCCTGTGACGCACTTGCAGAACTCGGTGTGATCCCGAAGGAAGCCGCAGCGACCATCTGGGAAAAGGGTGGCAGCGCCACATTCGACATCGACCGGATCGATGAAATCGAACGCGAAACTAAGCACGATGTCATCGCATTCCTGACCCATCTGGCAGAAATCGTCGGACCGGACGCCCGCTTCGTTCATCAGGGTATGACGTCATCAGATGTTCTGGATACCTGCTTTAACGTTCAACTGGTCAAGGCGACGGATCTGCTGCTTGCCGACATGGACAAGCTGCTGGACGCCTTCAAGCGTCGCGCCTTTGAGCATAAAGACACTGTTACAATCGGTCGCTCTCATGGCATTCACGCCGAACCGGTAACCTTTGGCCTTAAAATGGCGGAAGCATACGCCGAGTTCGACCGCTGCAAGACCCGTCTGTTGAATGCGCGCGAAGAAATCGCGACCTGCGCCATATCCGGTGCCGTCGGCACCTTCGCCAACATTGATCCAAGTGTTGAAGAACATGTCGCCAAGTCTATGGGTTTGCAGGCAGAACCTGTTTCAACTCAGGTGATCCCGCGTGACCGCCATGCAATGTATTTCGCAACCCTCGGCGTGATTGCCTCATCCATCGAGCGCGTCGCAACCGAAATTCGTCACTTGCAGCGCACCGAAGTTCTCGAAGCAGAGGAGTTCTTCTCCAAGGGCCAGAAAGGCTCGTCGGCCATGCCGCACAAGCGCAATCCGGTCCTGACCGAGAATCTGACGGGCCTTGCCCGCATCGTGCGCATGGCAGTCACACCGGCGATGGAAAACGTCGCTCTCTGGCACGAGCGTGATATCTCGCACTCTTCAGTGGAACGCATGATCGGTCCGGATTCGACTGTCACACTCGACTTCGCGCTGCATCGCCTGACAGGTGTTATCGACAAGCTGATGGTCTATCCCGAGCGCATGATGGGCAACATGGACCGTCTGGGTGGCTTGGTGCATTCACAGCGTATTCTGTTGGCTCTGACACAGGCCGGATCGTCTCGTGAAGACGCCTACCGACTGGTTCAGCGCAATGCAATGAAGGTCTGGAACAGCTACCAGGTGTCCGGCGATTCCGACGTTGATTTCCTGAGCGAGCTCCTGGCTGACGATGATGTCCGCAAATACCTGTCTGAAGACGAAATCAAGGACCGTTTCGACCTTGGCTATCACACCAAGAATGTCGATGCGATCTTTGAGCGGGTGTTTGGTAAAAGCTGACCAGTCATGAAAATCGCGGTTGTTTCGGACATCCATGGCAATGTGCTGGCTCTTGAAGCTGTGCTTGACGATCTGAAAGGCGAAAGCCCTGATGTGATCGTCAATCTTGGTGATTGCGTCTCCGGGCCGCTTTGGCCGGAAGAAACAGCCGCGATTCTTCGCGAAACAAACTGGCCGACCGTGCGTGGCAATCACGACCGCTTTTTGATTGAGGACCCACTCGAGAAGCTGGGTCCGACAGATGTTTTCGCTGCCGAGCGCCTGTCTACGGAAAGCCTTGACTGGTTTAAAACATCGCAAGCAACCATTCGCTTGAACGATGATGTATTCCTGTGCCACGGCACACCGGACGATGATGACCGTTATCTGACGGAAAAGGTTGAAGGTCCAAAGGGGCACCTGCCAGACGAAGAGAAGCTTCTGGCAGATATCAAGGGAGAACAGGCCCCAATCATCTGCTGCGGTCATACCCATATCCCGCGCGTGATCCGCTTGCTGAAAACCGGCCAGACTATCCTCAATCCCGGCAGTGTTGGATTGCCATCCTATGAGGATGATCATCCGAATAAACACAAGATGGAAGCCGGCAGCCCGCATGCGCGCTATGCCTTGATAAGCAAAAAACCAAACGGCTGGGCTTTTCAGGAGAAAATCCTGCCATATGATTGGGATGCTGCTGCCCGCGAAGCGGAAAAAAATAGCAGAAGCGGTTGGGCCCGTGCACTGAAACACGGATTTTACGGCCCTCTTTCCTGACGACACAAGAGAACAGTCAAAGCCACGTCATGAAGATATCTGAAACAGAAATTCTGCTCGTTCCGGGTTACGGCAAGATCTTGCCCGGTCACTGGATGTTGCGCTGGCGCGACAAAATGGCAACGGCCCGCATCGTCAAACAAGCAGAGCTACATGTACCTTCCAAAAAAGAGTGGCTGGAAACACTGCTCAAGGAAATTGAAGCGGCCGAAAAGCCTGTTGTGCTGGTTGCGCATTCGCTGGGTTGCATACTGGTCGCACACGGCGCGCATGCTCTGAAGGACAAGATCAAGGGTGTTTACCTGGTTGCACCGTCAGACTGGGACCGCGAAGGACTGGTCAAGGAATTCGACGGTGGCGATTTCAAACCGATCCCGCATGATCCCCTGCCTTTTGCCTCGCATGTTGTCGCCAGCCGCAATGATCCCTACTGCGACTACCAACGGTCACAGGATTTTGCCAAGGCCTGGGGCTCTACGTTTCAGGACGCAGGCGAAGCCGGGCACATCAACCTGGAAAGCGGCCATGGCCCCTGGCCAGAAGGGGTCATGGCCTTCGCTCACTTCATGAAAAAACTGGGGTAGTCAGGTCGCTTCGACAATCTCTTTGGCTGCACCCATCAACAAATACTGATCCACACCGCAGGTAAGATAGCGGAACCCGACCGCGCGCATGTCTTTCACCATTTGGGGATTGAGACAGAACATCGCCGGAATCTTGCCAGCTGCCAGTGTTCGTTTTGCGATATCAGCGGCAACAGTTGCGACTTCGTCACCCATCGGATCGAGCGACGCCCCTTTCGAGAGCGTCAGTGAAAGATCAGCTGGCCCGACGAAAACGCCGTCAATTCCGGGAACGTCGAGAATGTCATCCAGAGCTGCGACAGCTTCCGGCGTTTCGACCATTGCAAAAGAGAGCGTCTCCCGGTCTGCTTCTTTCAGATACTCGGGTACTTCCATCCGCCGTAGCATGGCGGCTCGGTGCGGTCCCCAGCTTCGCTTTCCAACCGGCGGATATTTGACATAATCGGCGAATTCCCGGGCATCGTCGGCACTGTTGATCATGGGAGCGATGATAGCATCTGCTCCCAGATCCAGCGCCCGGCTGGCTGTGGCGAAATCACCGACAGGTATCCTCACGATCCCATGTGCGCCGGCGAGTGCAAGTGCAGACAGCCCCTCACGAATGCTATTCAAATCATGTTGACCATGCTGCAAATCCAGCGTCACCGCGCCATATCCACCCCGCGCCAGAAGCTCGACGACGATGGGAACGGCAAGGCTCGACCAGCCTGAAACAACTGTTTCTCCGCCGCGCAATTTACGAGCCAAGGATGTTGAGTTTTGTGCCATCGGAAGTTTGCCTTGTCTGATGCTAATTGCCTTATCAAAGCGGCATCGCAGCCAGGCGACAAGGCCATAATTGCAAATTTTCGACCTCCATAACGCAGGCGCCGTTGCCGGGACAGGTCCCGGTCAATCGCGATACCGGAATCAAAAACGCCCACCGTTTTCGGCGGGCGTTTTCAAATCTCAAGGCTCACAGGCCCCAGGCTTGCTCAGCCTTCGTTCTGCAGCTGCTCAACGGCAGTTGCCATCAATTCGTCCATGGTCCGGCGAATCTGGTGATCTGACTGCTCGACCTTTGCAGCGTCAAAATCTGCACGGATCTTGCGGAAGACGTCTTCATCGCCCGGCTCTTCAAAATCGGAGCGAACCACTTCCTTGGCATAATCTTCTGCCTTGCCGCCTTCGTGGCCCAGCAGTTCTGCGGCCCAAAGACCCAGAAGTTTGTTACGCCGTGCGGTCGCCTTGAACCGCAGCTCCTCGTCATGCGCGAATTTGTTTTCAAATCCCTGCTCGCGCTTGTCGAATGTGCTCATACCTAAAGTCTCCTGAACTGCGCCGATGCACTTCTCCCCATATGGGGATGATTTGTTTTCTTCAATATCCCTCACTGGCTCGCAAATCAACGCAGTATCAGCACCGATGCGCCAAAAGCATAACTGACCCCACAAAATACGGGGAAAGATGAGATTGTGCTTTTGCCGTGCTTCGGGTAAGTTCCGCGCCGCAAATGAGGGATTGCTGCCTGGTGGTCAATTGCCTGTCGTCGACAAATCTTTCCGGCAACCAGATCATCGGGTAAGTACCATCCCTCTAAAGGTTTCTCTCCAATACGAGACGGTATAGCTCATGAACCGCCGGCGGCGCATTTTTGAAGGTAAAGGCAAGATTCTCTATGAAGGCCCGGAACCGGGAACCCTGGTTCAGCACTTCAAGGATGATGCGACGGCCTTCAATAACAAGAAACACGAGATTGTTGACGGCAAAGGTGTTCTCAACAACCGTATTTCCGAATATATTTTCAATCACTTGAACGCAATCGGCATTCCAACGCACTTTATCCGTCGGATGAACATGCGCGAACAGCTGATCCGCGAAGTCGAGATCATTCCGCTGGAAGTGATTGTGCGCAATGTTGCCGCAGGCTCGATTGCAAAGCGTCTTGGGCTGGAAGAAGGCACGCAGCTGCCGCGCTCCATCATCGAGTTCTGCTATAAAAACGATGACCTCGACGATCCGATGGTCTCCGAGGAGCACATCACGGCATTTGGGTGGGCAACTCCGCAGGAACTTGATGACATCATGGCCCTCGCCATCCGCGTCAACGATTTCTTGTCCGGCCTGTTCCTGGGTGTCGGCATCCGTCTTGTGGATTTCAAGATCGAATGCGGGCGATTGTATGAAGGTGATCTGATGCGCATTGTTGTCGCAGACGAGATTTCACCTGACAGCTGCCGCCTCTGGGATATCGAAACCAACGACAAGATGGACAAGGACCGCTTCCGCCGGGATCTCGGCGGTATGCTGGAGGCCTATCAGGAAGTTGCCAAGCGCCTCGGTATCCTGACCCAGAACGAACGACCCGTCGGCTCCGGTCCGACATTGGTGCAGTAAACCGATATTCACCCCTGCCCTTCTAAAGAATGGCGGGGGTTTTTGGTTTCAAGCCTCCTCTTCCCTTTGCGAACCGGCGAAGCTGGTGTAAGGAGCGCACAACAGCCCTTGCCAGTCGCTGACGGAGATTAAAAATCATGAAAGCACGTGTGATCGTCACCTTGAAAAATGGTGTTCTGGATCCTCAGGGAAAAGCCATTGAAGGCTCGCTCGACAGCCTTGGATTTGGCGATGTAGGCTCTGTTCGCCAGGGCAAGGTCTTTGACGTCGAACTGAGCGGCACGGATACAGCTGCAGCCAAGGCTGAACTTGAACAAATGTGCGAAAAACTACTGGCCAACACGGTTATTGAAAACTACGCCATCGAGATAGCCTGAGTGGATCGAAGTCATGGATGACGAAGCCCGCAAAGCAGTCATCTTCCTGGCCATCAAGGCCGCGATCTTCATCCTCATTCCGGCATGTGCGGCACTGCTCGCCGTCTTTGTCCTGCTATAGATATTGGGAAACACCCATGAAAACCGCTATCATCGTATTTCCAGGTTCCAATCGTGATCGCGACATGTTCCACGCGCTGGAATTGATCACCGGCACGCGTCCGGAAGCCGTCTGGCATACGGAAAGCACATTGCCGGATGTTGATCTGGTGATTGTTCCCGGCGGATTTTCCTACGGCGACTACCTGCGCTCCGGCGCAATTGCAGCCCGCTCACCGATCCTGAAGGACATCGTATCCAAGGCCGGCAGTGGCCTTCCGGTTCTGGGTGTGTGCAACGGCTTTCAAATCCTGACAGAAGCCGGTCTGTTACCAGGAGCCCTGATGCGCAACGCAGGTCTGACGTTCATATGCAAGGAAGTCATGCTGGAGACTGTCAACAGCGCAACCCGCTTCTCATCCAGATTTGAGAAAGGCCAGGTCTGGCGCTGTCCGGTCGCGCACCATGATGGCAACTATTTCGCAGATGCAGAGACACTGAAATCCATTGAAGACAATGGTCAGGTGATTTTCCGTTATGCCGAGGGCACCAACCCGAATGGTTCCATCAACGACATTGCTGGCATTGTGAATGCCAAGGGAAATGTGCTGGGCATGATGCCGCACCCCGAAAACCTTGTTGAGCAGCTGCATGGCGGTATCGACGGTCGTTTGCTGTTTGAGAGCCTTCTGGAGCAGGCTGCCTGATCTGGAACAATCGGAGGCTGACATGACTGATCAGACGCTCGACAAGGAAACAAGGGAACAGCTTGCAGATCAGGTCAAACGGTATCTGGAAGATGAGCATGAAATCCAGATTGGCAATATGGACGCTACATTTCTGATTGATTTCCTGGCCACCAATCTGGGCGCCAAGTACTACAATCAGGGTGTCAGGGACGCAGCGGCAGTCTTCGCTCGAAGGTCAGATGACTTGGCAGACGACTTCTACAGTTTGGAGAAAGCCGAACTGGATCGTAAATAAAACAATCAGGCCGCTCGGCTTCGTCCCTGTTTTGGTGAGTATCCAAAACGTCGGGAAAAGGCGCGCGAAAAGGCTGCGGGACTGGAAAATCCGCACAAGTTGGCAACCGATTTTACCTGTTGCCCGGCTTCAAGCTCTGACCGCGCGATATCCAGTCGCCAGTTAGCCAGATATCCCATTGGGGTTGTTCCAACCTGCTCCTTGAAGGTCACTGCAAACTGCGTGCGCGACATTCCTGCTGTTTCTGCAAGTTTCTCGAGGGTCCAGATTTCACTCGGAGCTTCATGGATGGCGACAAGGGCGACAGAAATGCGCGGATGGGCAAGGCCGCGCAGCATTCCCGTGTTGGCATTCCCCCGCTCCATGGCATGACGCAGCAGACGGATGACGACCACTTCACATAGGCGCTGAAACGCTGCCTGTCCGCCGCAGCGCGGCGTTGAAACTTCTTCAATCAAAGGCGTCACGATCGCCGCCAAATAGGGCTCTTCTGCCAGCGGTACAGATATTTGGTCAGGCAATGCGGTAAACAGCTGTTTGCCGACACCAGAGATGGTGATGTGTGCTGCTACCAACAGAGTTTCATCCGGCAAGACACCCAGGCCGGAATCGCTTTGTGCTCTGGCGTCCGGAGTTGGACAAAAGGCGAGACGCAATTCACCTTCCGCGGTCTCACAGATCAGGAAGTTTGCAAAATCCTGCTCTGAACTGCCAATTGGCGCATTGGTGACTTGAACCCGAAGACGGTCGATCAGGGACGAGAGGCGATCAAGCTTGCCATTGAAGGAGGTTCTGTAGGGTATTGGCAATTCCGAACTCCAGATCATCTTTTCAGAACAAATTTTCTCATATCGTACACTATATTGAGCTCATGCAAAGAGGAACTGTCCCGGTTCCAGCAGATATTGAGGAAAAAACATGCTCGTACCTCGTCAGACTGTTCCTGACCTGACCGTCGAAACGCTTACTTCCGGAACCTTCAACCTTGCAAACGACAACCCGGATTTCGCAACCCTGGTCGTCTTTTATCGCGGTCTGCATTGCCCGATCTGCGCAACCTACCTAAAGGAATTGGGCCGCCTTACGGCTGATTTCGCGGAGAAGGGCGTCAAGACAATTGCGATCTCATCCGATGATGAAGACCGCACCAAGCAGATGGCTGACAAGGTTGCCATGCCTGATTTGCGATTTGGCTATGGATTGCCTCTGGATGTTGCCAAAGCCTGGGGTCTTTTCATCTCCACAAGCCGCGGCAAGACCTCAATCGGCATCATGGAACCAGATCTGTTCTCAGAACCTGGTGTCTTTCTGGTGAAACCAGACGGAACACTTTACTTCTCGGCTATCCAGACAATGCCATTTGTCCGCCCACATTTCCAGGAAATGGTTGGTGCTCTGGATTTCGTTCAAAAGAACGACTATCCGGCCCGCGGCGAATACACCGGCGCCGTCTAATAAGAAACACAAGTGCCCGCAGATACGGCGGGCACTTGCCATCCCGGTTTCTTCTGGCGCAGATCCAAAGGCAAAGGCTGAAGCACTTTGACAATGCACCAAAGCAAAGCCGGGGAACTGCAACTCTTTTAGCGAGCGCTGGGACCGTCCCAGAACGGCTTAACTGCTTCCCTCAAGGCTTGATCCCGCGTCACACCGATGTCCTTCAGTTCAGCATCTGTCAAACTGGACAGTTGTCGGCGGCTTCTGGCGGTTTGCGACCATTGCATCACCAATCCGACAATCCTGAATACCTGAGCAATTGCCCCTGCCTTCTTCGGCGGGTTACTTGCGCACATTGTCTCTATTGAGCTCACTACAAACCCTCCTTTAGGGGGACAATTACCTAACCAGGCAACATTGTATCGCTACATTCATATGAATTGACTCACTCAAGAAGGCAATATACAAAATTGTCACCATGACAAATTGGCACCCAACCATACCGGAAGGCCCCGGACCGCTTTACATTCGTCTTGCAGATAGAATTGCAGACGACATCACGACCGGCATTCTCGAGGCAGGCGCAAAACTGCCCCCACAAAGAGATATTGCCTATGATCTCGGTGTGACAGTCGGCACGATCGGCCGCGCTTATGCCCTGATCCGCCAACGCGGATTGGTCAGCGGGGAAGTCGGTCGCGGTACATTTGTGCTCGGTAGCACAGCTGCCGCCCATTTGGTGGAAGACCCAAAACCTGATCTCGACCGGGACCAGAGTGGCTCTGGCTACGAGCCCGATACAGCGGTCCGACAACAGGCATCCTCCTGGGTTCCGAGAGCTATGGCGCCGCAGACGGACATAGCGTTCGCGGGTACTCGTACTGTTGTTCCAGCACCCGAAACCATCCGGTTTGACAGCACATCGGCTCCCGAAATCGGTCAGGCGGCAGTCATTCGGGACATAACCACCCAAATCACCTTGGACGCACCACATCAGATTGCCTGCTATACACGCGCAGTTCCCGAAAGCTGGCTGAAGGCCGGACAGAAATGGCTGTCGCGAAATGATTGGCAGCCGGATACAGGTAGTATCGTACCCACGACTGGTGCCCAAGCTGCGATTATGTCGATTATCGCGGCAACGACAGCGCCAGGGGATTTGGTTGGTTTTGAAGAGCTGACATATTCGTCAATTGCGCGGGGTGCGGCTCTTTCCGGACGTAGGCCAATAGAAATCGCTAGAGATGATCAAGGCCCCTTGCCCGAAGACCTTGCGCGGCTCTGCGCTCAAAAACATCCACGCATTCTGTTTCTGATGCCGACAATGCACAATCCTACCCTTGGAACCATGGGCGAAGAACGCCGCAAGGAAATTGTCGCCATCGCGCGCCAGTACAATCTCTGGATTATTGAAGACGAAGTCTATGGATCTCTGAGATCAACAGACCTGACGCCAATAGCCGTACTGGCACCTGAGCGCACATTTCATGTTGGCTCACTGTCCAAATCCGTCACGGCTGGCGTTCGAGGAGGTTGGGTCTCCAGTCCCCTCTCCCACGCCCAGCGCATCTACACAGCGCACAAGATGCTGACCGGCGGAATTTCCTATCTGCTTGCGGAGTTATCTGCACGGCTGGTTCTGTCAGGTGCTGCAGAGGATTTTCTTAAGAAAACACGGGGCGAAATTGCGGCTCGTCATGAGGTCGTCCGCCAATATCTGGGCACTTATGATCTCGAATCGGCATCGGATTCGCCCTTTTTCTGGCTGAAGGTTCCCGAGCCCTGGTTGTCCGGCACTTTCAAGGCAGCAGCGGCTGCCTCCAATGTCCTGATCGACGACGAAGATGAATTCAAATCTGGGCGATCGGGCAAGGTTCACCACCGCATTCGGGTCGGTTTTACCAATCCGCTGACCCGGGATGAGGCCACCAAAGGTCTGGAAGTCCTCAAGAACCTGCTTCAGGACAACACTGCCTGCTATGACAGTTTCGAGTAACGCGGCTGCTTGAACGAGGCAATGCTGTAAACCGTTCCTCGATTCAAGTGCGAATGATTTGGATTAGGTACTCCCCATCGGCGATTTGATCTGCTAAACCGGCGCAAAACTGGCCCAGGCGCAAGGCGCCGCAGATTTCCGGACTGACATGATCCCGAACGACATCAAGATCACGCCCGACCTCATCGCCTCCCACGGCCTCAAGCCAGACGAATATGACCGTATTCTGGAACTGATCGGCAGAGAGCCTACCTTTACCGAACTCGGTATCTTCTCCGCCATGTGGAATGAGCATTGCTCTTATAAATCCTCGAAGAAATGGCTAAAGACCTTGCCAACGACCGGACCTCGCGTGCTGGTCGGACCCGGCGAGAATGCCGGTGTTGTCGATATCGGAGATGGTCAGGCGGTTGTCTTCAAGATGGAAAGCCACAATCACCCGTCCTACATCGAGCCTTATCAGGGCGCGGCGACAGGTGTCGGTGGTATCTTGCGAGATGTCTTCACCATGGGTGCACGGCCAGTTGCCGCCATGAACGCTCTGCGATTTGGTGAGCCGGATCATCCGCGCACCAAGCACCTCGTCTCCGGTGTGGTCTCTGGCGTTGGTGGTTATGGCAATTCCTTCGGTGTCCCGACTGTTGGCGGCGAAGTCGAGTTCCACGCCCGTTACAACGGCAACTGCCTCGTCAATGCATTTGCAGCCGGTCTTGCCAAATCAGACGCAATCTTCCTGGCAAAAGCCGAAGGCGTTGGCCTACCAGTCGTTTATCTCGGTGCCAAGACGGGCCGCGACGGCGTCGGCGGAGCCACGATGGCGTCAGCTGAATTTGACGACACCATTGAAGAAAAGCGCCCGACTGTTCAGGTCGGCGACCCGTTCACGGAGAAATGCCTGCTGGAAGCCTGCCTTGAGTTGATGACCACCGGTGCGGTGATCGCCATTCAGGACATGGGCGCTGCCGGGCTCACCTGTTCTGCTGTCGAAATGGGAGCCAGCGGCGACCTCGGCATAGAACTGGACCTCGACAAGGTGCCGGTGCGCGAAGAGCGCATGAGCCCCTATGAAATGATGCTGTCGGAAAGCCAGGAGCGCATGCTCATGGTTCTGCGCCCTGAAAAAGAAGCAGAGGCCGAAGCTATCTTCAAGAAGTGGGGCCTCGATTTCGCGATTGTCGGTGTCACCACCGACACACTGCGGTTTGTCGTGCGTCATCAGGGCGAAGTCGTCGCAGACTTGCCGATCAAGGAACTAGGCGACGAAGCCCCGGAATATGATCGTCCGTGGGTCGAATCTCCAAAACGGGACGTCCTGCCGGCAACTGATGTCGCCGAGCCAGATGATTATGCTGCAGCGCTGAAAACCCTTGTCGGAGGCGCAAATGGCTCCTCACGCCGTTGGGTCTATGAGCAATACGACACACTGATCCAGGGCAACACAGCTGAAACACCAGGCGGTGATGCAGGTGTCATCCGTGTGGATGGCATGCGCAAAGGTCTGGCCTTCTCAGTCGATGTAACGCCGCGCTATTGTCAGGCAGATCCTTTTGAGGGCGGAAAACAAGCCGTTGCAGAGGTCTGGCGCAATCTGACCGCTGTTGGATCAGAACCTCTGGCCGCGACTGACAACCTCAATTTCGGCAATCCGGAAAAACCGGAAATCATGGGTCAGCTGGTTGGCTGCATCAAGGGCATCGGCGAAGCCTGCCGTGAACTCGAGTTTCCGATCGTTTCCGGAAACGTGTCTCTCTATAACGAGACCCACGGCGAAGGAATTCTGCCGACTCCTACCATTGGCGGTGTTGGTTTGCTGCCGGATGTCACGGTTCGCGCTGGCGCAGCCTTTGCACAGGACGGCGACGCAATCCTGGTGATCGGTGGCTACGGAACGCATCTTGGTTCAACGCAGTATCTTGCGGATATTCTAGGCCGTGAGGAAGGCGCTCCCCCACCCGTTGATCTGGCAACGGAAAAGCGTCGTGGAACACTCATTCGCCAGATGATTGGCGCTGCCCGCCTCACCGCAGTCCACGATATTTCCTCAGGTGGCCTCGGTGTCGCGCTTGCCGAAATGGCAATCTCCGGCGGGATCGGTGCATCGGTCAAAATTGAAGGCCCGGCACATGCAGCACTCTTTGGTGAAGATCAGGGCCGTTATGTGATAACTGTAGCTCAAGACAAGATCGAAGCAGTCCTCGAAGACATTCTCGATGCCGGTATCGATGTGCAACAAATCGGCACAACTGGCGGCTCGGATTTGACTGTTGAGGGTATTCTCACCATATCCGTTGCAAACTTGAAAAAAGCGCACGAAGATTGGTTCCCGAACTACATGGCAACAGCCTGAAGCAAGAGCCATTTGAAGAACCAGAATTTAAAGGACGCAGTCACAATGCCAATGAACGCAAATGAGATCGAAACCCTGATCAAAGAGGCCTTGCCCGATGCTCAGGTTGAGATCCGTGATTTGGCTGGCGACGGCGACCACTACGCGGCCAATGTTGTCTCTGAATCGTTTCGGGGCAAAAGCCGTGTTCAGCAACATCAGCTGGTCTATCAGGCCCTGAAGGGCAACATGGGTGGAGAACTTCACGCTCTCGCCCTTCAGACAAAGGCCCCGGATTGATAGACCGGAGAGTTTAGATGGTTTGGTTCCTCCCTTTCACAGTGCTTTCAATCACATTGATCATGGAAGTCAGGATTTGGAGAGCCTTGGCGAAATTCATTTATTGTACCGGCCACAGGATTGCGGGCCCGGTGAAACACAAGGACTAAAAGACATGAGCATCCAGGAGTGGATCAAAAACGAAGTCGACACCAACGATGTTGTGTTGTTCATGAAGGGTACACCGAACTTTCCGCAGTGCGGATTTTCCGGTCAGGTCGTTCAGATTCTGGATTATGTCGGCGCGCCTTACAAAGGCATCAACGTTCTTGAAGACGATGATTTGCGCAATGGCATCAAGGAATTCACCAACTGGCCGACAATCCCTCAGCTCTACGTAAAGGGTGAATTTGTTGGCGGGTGCGACATCATTCGGGAAATGTTCCAGAACCAGGAACTTCAGGGACTGATGTCCGAAAAAGGCGTCGAGACCCAGAAAAGCGCTTAAGAAAAGCGCTTTAACGATTGATATTAAAGGGCGATTTCATCGCCCTTTTTCTTTGTCTGTAAGACTGCAGGCCGCAAAATGAAGATACCCGCCAAACCGGTATTTCTCCCAATATCAACTCCCCGCAATTCAATTAAATCCTACGAATTCTTAAACAATGCCTTGTTATTTCGAGCTTATCCAACATTAAGCCACCTCATACAGGGCACTTACTCGGCATTTTTTTCCGAATCGCCTATTCTGAACACAAGGTGAATGCCGGATTCAGGGTTAGTACAGTCGCGTACCGCCATTCTCCGTCCAGACTTAACGGCCCATGAAGGCCGGGGAATGGGAACGGGGACTATGACAAAGTTTGCAATCGCAGCCATCTCGACTGTAGTTATCCTGGCAACAGGTATCAGCCTTGCCTTTTCAGGCGGAACCACAAAGGAAGCTGAGCTTCGGCGTGTGGACTGTCAGGCGATCACCATGTTCACGCCAGCAAAATCCAAGAGCGCAGAAGATCTGTGCGTCAATTATGGCGGGGTAGCCCAGACAAACGCAGCGCCGAGCACACAAGGCCTGGTCATTCTGGTCCGCAATCAGCCTGTCGGTGGGTTCATCGGCCAGCAGGCAGTTCGCTGATCAGCCACAAACCGAAACTCAGATCAGAGTTTTGAAGGTGTCGCCGGATGGAACAGCGAACGCTTCAATCTCGTCCTTGACGTTGTGAAGGGTGAGCTGCCCAAGCGCTGTTGTCGCGCATTCACATTCCTCGGCCACATCGCGCGAAGCGACAATCGCATGCCCTGCCCGCTTGCCATGATCACCCAGTCGCGCCGCGATATTCGCAGCACTGCCGATCACGGTGAAATCAAGCCGTTCCTTTGATCCTACATTGCCATAGGTGACGTCTCCAAAAGCGATACCGATCGCGCAATCAAGGGGCGTTTGCCCTTCTGAGGTATCACTTAACCTGCGGACGATTTCCTGTGCACTCTCGACGGCCTGTCGGCATGCATTTTCATGTCCGCCACTGGCCGGAAAAATCGCCAGAACCGCATCACCAATGAACTTCAGAACCTCGCCCTCGTGGGCATTGATGATATCGGTCGTCAGTTCGAAAAACCGGTTCAACTCACCAACATAGTTCGCTCGGCTAAGCTCTGTTTCCAGACGCGTGGAATGCCTTAAATCGCAGAAAAGGATTGCCGCATCAATCACGTCGCCATCGCCGCGCCGGATTTCCCCGCCCAGAACGCGCGCACCGGTTCGTTTTCCAAGGTAAGTTTCCAGCAGGGATGTGGCGTTTGACGTCAGCGCAAAGACTTCGAACAATCGACTGATCAATGCCGAACATTCAAACACCAGTCCGAGATTAGCGGTTGTGAAACCCTTAGGGTGGTCAGATGCCAGAGTCAGGACATTGATCCGGCCATCAGAGAACGGCAAAGGCATGGCGACGTAGTCCGTTACACCCTGACTTTTCAGATCATCCATGATGGAAAAGGTGAATTCTTCCGGATTGGTATCAAGCTTCTGTCGAATGCCACCCAGCCCATCAGCAACATGCTGCAAGGGGCTAAGCTGGAATGCATCACTTTCCAGCGCTTCATAGGATGGCGAATAGCTCTGCACCCGTTTGGTGTCTCGGGTCCAGATGTAGTTCCGCCCGGCAATCATCGGATGAAGCGACCAGATGAGAATACTGATCCGGAAAACTGCAATGCCTTCCTCGACCAGTTTGTCGCCCAGGGCACCAATCAGCTCTTCCGGTGTCCTGGCTGCCCAGGCCTCTCGCAACAACCAGTCAACCATTGGGCCAGTGATGTTGCCGCTTGGCAGAGGTTCAATCGGCGCGTCACCATGATTGATCCGGGTAGCCACCCCGGGCATGAACGCGACGTGGCCATTGACCGCCTGGCCTTCAGGCAGGGCATTCGGATAGCTCCAGGCACCATGCTGCACGGGCCCTGACGCCGTTTCGACATGGCTATAGGAAGCGGTTCCCTTGAAAGGGCAAAACGTGTTGCGATCGCCGGCAGGTACGAGCCCGGCGATTATGTCTTCCTCGGGGAAATAGACGATCGGCGGCAACCGTGTCTCATACATCACCTTGGCCTTGCTTGAGCGGGCAAGCAATTGATTGCCCCGCCAGGCCTCAACCTCACCCTTCAAAGGTTCGACAAGGATCTGATAGTCGTTAGCTGTTTGCTGGGAGAGAACTGTCATGGCGAAAAAATAGGAACGGTTTGCAGCCGAGTCCAGCGACCCATGTTCAAAATCACGTCCCCGCCCCCTTACAGATGTCCGTGAGGGGTATGAACTATTCGGCTGCGAACACTTTCGCGGTCATTGCCAGGCTGGCAGCACACGGCTCTTCGGCCTCTGCATCAGAAGCGGTCGAATCCGCGTCTGCGGGCCGCAAATTGACAAAGTCATAGAGCGATCGATCCAGCAGATGTGACGGCCGTGAATTGCCCAGCGCGCGTGCCATGATACCAAGGCGGCCCGGCGAAGCCTTCTCCCATCCCTGCAGCATCTTTTTGACTTCCTCGCGCTGCAGGCCGTCCTGAGAGCCGCACAGGTTGCAGGGAATGATCGGAAACTGCATGCCATTGGAGAATTTGGCGATATCATTTTCCGCCGCATAGGCCAGCGGGCGCAGCACAAGGAGATCACCGTCATCGTTGATTAGCTTTGGCGGCATCGAAGCCAGACGTCCGCCATGGAAAAGATTCATGAAGAAGGTCTCGAGAACATCATCCCGGTGGTGTCCGAGAACAATGGCTTCACAGCCCTGTTCCCGGGCGATCCTGTACAAATGCCCGCGCCGCAAACGCGAACACAGCGAACAATAAGTTTTGTGCTCGGGGATTTTCTCCGTGACAATCGAATAGGTATCCTGACGCACGATGACGTGCTCAATTCCGTTGTCTTCGAAGAACTTCGGCAAGATATACGTTGGAAAACCTGGCTGTGCCTGATCCAGATTGCAGGCGATCAGATCGACCGGCAGGAGGCCGCGCCATTTCAGTTCAATCAGAACAGCCAGCAACGTGTAACTGTCCTTGCCGCCGGAAAGACATACCAGCCATTTCGGTTTGTTTTCCTGAGCAGCGCCGTCGGGCAACATGCCAAAATCACTGATGGCTTCCCGGGCCTGCCGCAAAAGCCGTTTGCGCAGTTTCTTGAATTCAACGCTAGACGGTACATTGCGCAGGAGAGCCGGAACATCGATGTCGGCAGCGGCGGCGATATCATTCATAGCTCAAGCCTTGACGCAGTCTTCCAATATCTGATTGGCGCTGACATAGCGGATTAATCCGGTATGGCCAAGCAGACGTTTGCAATCGGGCTCAACCCGGTATCAAGACTGGCTCCGGTGTAGCCATTTTTGTAGCTCGCGTTCCGCGCTCTCCAGGCTCTCGGCATTGATGGCCCGCAAATTGAGGGCGCGCGTAATCGCTCGTGTCCGTTTGTTGATCGCCAGATCATCTGGAGCTGCATCCAGACTGTCGACACCCAGCTTGTCATAAAGTGACAGCAAGCGGTTTTGCACAGTCCGCAGTGACATGCCCTGGCGCTTTGCAATCAACTTGTCGGAAAGCCCAAGCGACATGTCGATCAGAACGGCGTATTCGCTGTCTGTCAGGGTGTCATGCGCCTGGGTCTGGCGCTGAACCTTGTGAACCTGTTGATCGACAAGTATCTGAGCCTCAAGCAACACCGCTCTCAGCGCCAGATGAAGGCGCTCGCGTGTTGCTGTCTTCAAGACATATCCGTAAGAGGAATCTTGCGGCACGATCCGCGCAATACCGCGCATGTACGCTTCATCAGAATAGTTCGACCAGAATAAAATGCGCGTTTTAGGTCGTTCCGCCCAGATCGTTCGGGCGGCATCAATGCCGTTTCTGCCATTCATTTGCAAATCCATGACGATAATCTCGATGGAGTGCTGGCGCGCCAGGGCTTCCCCTTCCCGTCCGTCTGCGGCATGCAGAATTTCCGTGACTTCCGGCAAAGCTTCCAGAGCTGCCTTTTTAAGGTAGTCAGCATGAAACTTGTCATCTTCGACCAGCAGCAATTTCATTCAGCTGCCTCCATCGCAACTGCCGACATTGTGTCGATCTTGTCATCAACTGGCAAAGGCAAACGGACTTGAATACGGGTGCCGGACCGTTTTGACACTTTGAAGTCCGCTGCGATCAATCTGGCCCGGGTGCGCATATGGGCAATACCGCCGGACAGTTTCTCCCCATGGCTTGACCCAGCGGCTCCTGATATTCCGCTGCCATTGTCGGAAATGGTCAATTTCAGAACAGAATTCTTCAAACCAATACTCACACAGATCCGGTCAGCTCCGGCATGTTTGGCAGCATTATTGATCGCCTCTTGAGCAATCCGGAACAGCGCAATTCGAGTAGTTGAGTTAAGAGTGTCGATCTTGCCGTCGGTATCGTCCGTCACAAGAAGGCTCATGCCCTCAACGTCGCCAACGGCTTTTTCAAGATGGATGCGCAACGCATGAACAAAGCCGAACATTTCCAGCAACGTTGGCACAGCCGTATCAATGATCCGGCGTAAATCCTCGATACAGTCCTGAATGTTGCCTATGACAAGTGCCTTGTCTTCTGGCGCTTCGGCTGTTTCCAGATCCCTCATGATACGGGTCAGGTCGGCCAGTGTCTGATCATGCAGGTCCATACCGATCCGCTGACGCTCCTGCTCAAGCACCTGTGTCAGTTCCAGAGCTCCCTGGCGCAACCCTTCTTCCCGGGCCTGGGCTTCCGCACGTACAATTGCCGCTTTCTGGGCTTTCTCCGTGACGCGAAGGGAATAGAAGTAGGGTGCCAGCACGTCGGCGATGTGTTGAACCCGTTTGAGGGTTTCCTCGTCATAGAGATCAGGCTGACGCGAGGAACAATTCAACGCTCCAATGGTGCGTCCAAGCACCTTCATGGCGACGTTGACGCGGCTGCGCAGCTTATGTTTGATGATTGGCTGCGCCAGCGCACCCTCATAGAGGTAGCGCTCATCTTCCATGGCGTTGCCGCTGAGCATGTAGTCTATTTCATTATGGAGGATCCGGCGAATTGGCGAATAACTGACCAGCGACCGCGACAGACTCCAGCGGGTACGGATCCCGACTTCATAGACGGTATTCCACACACCTTCATCATCGACCAGACAAACGTCGAGATGGTCAATCGGTAACAGGTTCTCGATTTCCTCTTTCACTGAACGCAGTGCTGCGCGTATTTCAACCTGCCCCGCGAGGTGCCTGGAAATGCGTAACAACGAATTCAGCGGATTTGGATCTTCGCTCTCCTGTCCTCTTTTGGTTTCCTGTCGCATCTGACGACAAGCTCCTCCCTGTGATGCTATTTTCAGCATGGTCCACCCTTCGGCCCTTCGCAAGTCGACTGTAACGGAATGAACGCAACACAGTTGCGGGTTCCCGCAACTGTGTTGCGCAAATCGGGCTTTACACCTCTCGACAGTGCAAACACTCTGAAGGCCGGATGCAGCTTGGGAACTGCGTCTTCAATCAGATGGTGCCAAGTGCGCCAGGGAGGAAATATGAACACCAAAGTGAAGCTTTTGGCGGCCGTCGCGCTTGCCTCGGCAACTTTTCCGGGATTTGCCGTTGCAGACACTGCGGACAAACGAATTGCTCTTTCAAACAATTATGCAGGGAATTCCTGGCGCCAGGCAATGCTGGAAAGCTGGGCGAAAGTTGGCGACAAGGCGGTGGAAGATGGCGCAGTAGCAGCAGCTGATGCATTTACCACATCTGAGAACCAGGCAACCGAACAGGCCGCCCAGATCCAGAACATGATCCTTCAGGGTTATGACGCAATTGTCGTCAATGCAGCATCTCCAACGGCACTGAACGGCGCTGTCAAGGAAGCCTGTGATGCGGGTATCACCGTTGTATCCTTCGACGGAATTGTGACAGAGCCTTGTGCATGGCGCATTGCGGTCGACTTCAAGGAAATGGGTCGGCAGCAGGTAGAATATCTGTCCGGGCGTCTTCCGGATGGCGGAAACCTTCTTGAAATCCGCGGCCTGGCCGGTGTTTTCGTCGATGACGAAATTCACGCAGGTATTGAGCAAGGCGCGAAGGAGTTTTCAAACTTCAAGATCGTCGGCTCTGTCCATGGTGATTGGGCTCAGGATGTTGCTCAGAAAGCAGTGGCCGGTATTCTTCCAAGTCTTCCGGAAATCGTCGGTGTTGTTACCCAGGGCGGTGACGGATACGGCGCAGCTCAGGCGATCAAGGCAGCCGGACGGGATATCCCGATCATTGTGATGGGCAACCGTCAGGATGAAATGAAGTGGTGGGCAGAAGCCCGTGATGCCAGTGGCTATGAAACCATGTCCGTGTCGATTGCACCGGGCGTTGGTACCTTGGCATTCTGGGTCGCACAGCAGGTTCTCGATGGCGCAGAAGTGCCCAAAGACCTGACGGTGCCGTTCCTGAAGGTGACACAGGACACGCTGGACGAAGCACTGGCGACCACTCCTGAAGGCTCTGTCGCAAATATCGAATACAGCCTGGACGATGCAAAAGCTGTAATTTCGGCAGCGAACTAGGGAGCGGTTCACTTGCAACTGGAACCGGAAGTCGGTGGTCCTCCGCCGGCAACCCCGCTGGTTGCCCTGAACGATGTGCGCATGGCGTTTGGCGCCGTGCGCGCACTCGACGGGGTCGGTTTGACGGTAAGTCCTGGCGAATGTGTCGGGCTGATCGGTCACAATGGCGCGGGAAAGTCGACAGCAGTCAACGTCATCAATGGCGGCCTGACTCCAACCGGCGGAAGCGTGGAATACACATTGCCAGAGGGTGGAACCGGCAGCGGTTCCGCAGTGGCCCGGACCAGCGGTGTTCGCAGTGTGTTTCAGGAATTGTCACTTTGCCCGAACTTGACCGTTGAAGAATCTATTCGGGTTCCACACCGGGACCTTAAAGGGATCGGTTGGCGCAAGACAGCGCGAAAGCGGATCTCTGCTTCGCTGGACCAGGTGTTCCCGGGACATGGAATTGAACCGGGCGCGACGATCGGAGATCTCACGCTGGCAGAGCGCCAGATGATAGAGATCGCCACGGGATTTGCCGAAGGCAGTATTCCTGCACGACTGATCATTCTGGACGAACCGACGTCCTCCCTAGATTCCGCAGTGGCTCAACAATTACTGGATCATGTACGCAGATTTTGCGCCGCTGGTGGCGCGGTCATTTTCATCTCCCATATGCTTGGCGAAGTTTTCGATGTGGCGACCCGAATTGATGTCATGAAAGACGGCAAGATCATTGCCAGCAAACCGACCGGCGAGTTCACCCAACAAGGGTTGATTGACGCCATGGGCCATGTGGCAAGTTCCGATGCAGAAACTACTGTCAGAACCAACAGCCAAACCCGTATCGGCGAGGAAGTTCTGTCCACGCCTGAAGGGCTTTCAGCCAAACGCGGCGAAATCGTTGGCCTTGCCGGTCTGGCAGGCCACGGACAGGCGGAGGCTCTCGCGCGCTTTTTCATGTCCCGGTCAGCCGGAATCCGGCACACCAAGACCCCAGAAGTCACTTTCGTTGCCGGAGATCGTGGCCGCGACGGCATTATGGCACTGTGGTCGATCCTTCAGAATTTGACCCTGACCAAACTCCCGAACCTCCTGACGCGAGGCCTTGTCGACCGGACAGCCGAAGACACCTTGGCGCAGGACTGGAAACGGAAAATTGGCATCAGAACGGACAACATGAACAATCCAATCCTGTCGCTATCCGGCGGAAACCAGCAGAAAGTTCTCTTTGCACGATCACTTGCATCATCAGCACCAATTGTTGTCATGGATGATCCCATGCGCGGTGTTGATGTCGGAACCAAACAGGAAGCCTATGACATGATCCGCCAGGAGGCAGAAGCCGGTCGCACCTTCCTGTGGTATTCGACCGAAACGGATGAAGTCATCCAGTGTGACCGCGTTTTTGTCTATAGAAACGGCCAGATATCAGCCGAATTGATCGGTCCGGACATTACTGAAGAAAACATTCTCGGCGCGTCTTTCGAAATGCGAGAGGCAGCTTCATGAGCGGCAAATACAGGATACTCCTACCGGTTCTGTCGCTGACGGTTTTGCTCGCTGCAGTGTTTTATCTGCAGCCGCGGACAATGAGTTATTTTGGCCTGAATCTGTTGTTCAATCTGGCAGTGCCAATTGCACTGGCGACAATTGCCCAGATGATGATCATCATGGTCAATGACATCGACCTCTCCATCGGAACGTTCGTCAGCTTTGTTGCCTGTGTCACGGCGACATTCCTCAACGAGACACCGCTTCTGGGCGCTGCGATCCTGTTCGCAGCAATCCTTGTTTATGCAGCGATGGGCGCGCTCATTCACATGCGCCAGTTACCAGCTATCGTGGTGACGCTCGGCATGTCCTTTGTCTGGGCAGGTCTTGCGGTTCTGTTGCTGCCCTCCCCTGGTGGGGCGGCTCCGGGCTGGATCCGGACGCTGATGACCGTCAAGCCTCCTCTCCTTCCAATGGCTGTTGTCGCTTGTGTCCTGATCGCGGCGGTAACTCATGTTCTGATCATGCGATCTGCCACGGGTACGTTGCTCAGAGCCGTAGGCGGCGATGCACAGGCGGTTTCACGCGCTGGCTGGTCGGTTACCAAGCTCAAGGCCGGTGCCTATGCTTTGGCCGGATTGTTCGGTGTGCTCGCCGGTATTTGCCTTGTCGGACTGACGACATCTGCTGATGCCAATATCGCTCTTCGGTACACGCTGCTGTCTATTGCAGGGGTCATTTTGGGAGGCGGCGAATTCACCGGTGGCAAGATATCGCCAGTTGGCGCGGTCATCGGTGCACTGACGCTGTCGCTCGCAGGTAGTTTTCTATCCTTCATGCGCCTGTCTCCCGACTGGCAGATCGGTGCTCAAGGTGCGATTCTGATCCTGGTCCTTGCCGTCAGACTGGTTTTCACCCGACGTGGTACAAAGTGGAGGGCGGCGAAAAATGGCTAGTGCAATTGGATCAACCATCCAAAAACTGCCCCAGCGCCCCTGGTTCTGGGCCTTTGTGGCAAGTACTGTCGCGTTCCTCGCTACCTTCGCCTTGACGGAAGGAAGCGGCAGCGGCGCACTGCTATCCGCGGCGCTGACATTTGCCAGCTTTTCGGCAATTGTCGGAATTGGCCAGATGTTCGTCATCACGATGGGTCCCGGTAATGTCGACCTGTCGATCCCGGCGACAATGACACTGGCCGGGACCTTGTCGCTCAAGTTCATGGGCGGCGAAACATCCATGATCATTCCCGGTCTTGGTCTTGCCTTGCTTGTCGGTCTGGGAGCAGGAACATTTAACTACCTGCTGATCCGCCTTCTCCGCATTCCGCCGATCATTGCGACGCTGTCCGCATCGTTCCTGTATCAGTCACTGGCAATCTGGTGGAACCGAGGCCTGCGGATCAAACCACCGCAAGCCCTCGCCGATTTCACCACAGGATCGTTCCTGGGCGTCCCTAATATGACAATCGTTGCAGTACTCGTTGCTATCGCAAGCTGGATTGTGCTGGAGCGTTCCATATTTGGTCGCTGGGTGTCTGCGGTTGGTCAAAATCGCCGGGCAGCCCGGCTGAGCGGAATTCCTGTTGAAGCCGTGAATGCCATCACCTTTATCGGATCTGCAGTGCTTGCATCTCTCACCGGGTATTTGCTGGCGAGTTTTTCAGGCGGAGCCGCGTTGAACATGGGCGCTGAATATCTGCTGATCTCGATTGCCGTCGTGGTGATTGGGGGATGTTCCATCGCTGGCGGCAACTCCAATGTTCCGGGCATCTGGGGGGGAGCCCTCCTCATGTTCCTTATCGTTTCGATGCTTAATTCGTATGGGTTGGGCGCAGGTGTCCGCCTGATCCTGACCGGAACCATCATTATTGCAATTGTCGCAGCTGCCTCAGGCCGGAAAGGCACAGCATGACCAGAAGTGAATCCACCTATCAATTCGATGATCCAAGATTTCGCGCCCTCGTCCAGAGAAACGCCCATCTACACCAGATCACAACCGGTTATGAGTGGACGGAAGGGCCCGTCTGGTTCCCTGCACACCAGATCCTTCTGTTCTCCGATATTCCGGGAGAACGGATCATGCGCATGACGCTCGACGGACACGTCAGTGAATTCCGCAAACCTTCGGATTATAGCAACGGCAACACCCGGGACCCTCTAGGTCGACTGGTAACCTGCCAGCATGGCACAAGGTCCGTGACCCGTACGGAACATGATGGATCCCAGACAGTGATCGCCGACAGTTTTGATGGGAAGCGCCTGAATTCACCCAATGATGTTGTCGTCCAGTCAAATGGGGCGATCTGGTTTACTGACCCGACCTACGGCATTTTGAGTGACTATGAAGGTTATAAGGCAGAACCCGAGCAAGCGACACGAAATGTCTATCGCGTTGATCCGGCAAGCGGGAAGCTGGAAGCCAAGATTACGGACTTCGTGCAGCCTAACGGGCTTGTTTTCTCACCGGATGAAAAAATACTCTATGTGGCTGAGTCGGGCTCCAGCCATAATCCCGATGTCCCTTCGATAATCCGCGCTTTTGATTGCGATGATGCAGGCAATCTCAGTGGTGACCGCGTCTTTGCAACCATCGACAAGGGTCTTCCGGACGGCATGCGGGTTGATGCATTAGGGCACCTTTGGAGTTCGGCAGCAGATGGCATCCACTGCTTCCACCCGGATGGCACTTTGCTCGGCAAGATCAAGGTTCCGGAGGTCGTTGCCAATCTCTGTTTCGGCGGCCCAAGAGGCAACAAGATCTTCATCACAGGGACAACATCGGTCTATAGCATAGCAGTGTGTACGCCTGGAGCTTTATGATCGGCCTTGAATGAAACTCGTCAATTCGTTTCCGGAACCATATTGATCGCACCGCAAGGGCATTCTTCGGCGCACATGCCACAGCCCTTGCAGTAGTCGTAGTTGATTTTGAAACGATTGCCGACCCCGAGTTTTACAACAGCATTGTCCGGACAAATCCCGTAACAATTGTCGCATTCAAAACAGTTACCACAGGACAGGCAACGCCGCGCTTCATAGAGTGCATTGTCTTCGGTGAGGCCCTGAAGGACTTCGTCAAAGCCGGTTTGGCGGCGCACCAGCTCAAGCTGTTCCTGCTGGGTTTGAGACGCGTCGGTGTAGTACCAGGTGTTGAGGTTGTCGTACCCTGCAATCTCATGCTTGGCGGCGGGTTGGTACTTCCCGCCGTTGAGCCATGAATGAATATTACGCGCGGCTTTCTTGCCGTGACCAACAGCAACAGTAACCGTACGTTCCGCAGGTACCATGTCTCCGCCTGCAAACAGACCTGCACGCCCTGTCATCATCTGGTCACTGACGCTAACCACGCCGTCCTTCGCAATCTCGACGCCAGGTACTTCACTGAGAAAACTGGTGTCGACATCCTGCCCTAAAGCCAGGATCAGCGTATCAGCTTCGATGGTTTCAAACTCGCCGGTCGGCTGGGGTCGGCCGTTCTCGTCTATTGCCATCTTTTCGACCTGAAAACCGGTCTCGTCGAGTTGTTTGATCGTGCGCAGCCAGTGGATCATGACGCCCTCTTCTTCAGCCTCTTGAGCCTCGAATTCATGGGCAGGCATTTCATTCCTGGAGCGACGATAAACAATCATGGATTCTTCAACGCCGAGACGTTTAGCGGTACGCGCAACATCCATGGCTGTGTTGCCGCCGCCATAGACGATGACGCGTCGGCCGAGTTGCGGAGGTTCTGCACCCGTTTCCATGTCGCGCAACACACTGACCGCGTCGAGAATCTTGCCAGCGGCATAGCCGGGAATATTGATCCGTTTGGCAAGATGCGCACCGACCGCAACGAACACGGCATCAAAGCCCTCGGACGTAAAGGCCCCTTCGATATCATCAACTTTGGTGTTCAGTTCGAAGTTCACGCCCATGTCCATAATGCGCTGGATTTCATAATCCAGAACATCACGTGGTAAGCGGTATTTGGGAATGCCGAAGCGCATCATACCGCCCGCCATCGGGCCAGCTTCACGGATGGTAACAGCATGTCCAAGGCGCGTCAGATGATAAGCAGCAGAAAGACCACTCGGCCCAGCGCCGACAACCAGAACCTTCTTGCCAGAAGGTTCGGCATCAAACCGCGGTGTCCATTTCTTCTCCCAGGCCATGCGGCCCAGAAACCGCTCTACGGCATGAATGCCGACGGCTTCGTCCAGTTGAGCACGGTTACAGGCATCCTCGCACGGATGATAACAGACGCGGCCCATCACCCCTGGCAACGGATTGTCCGCCATCAGGACCTGCCAAGCTTGCTCGTAATTGCCTTCTTCGGCATGGTACAGCCATTCTTGGATATTCTCACCGGCCGGACAGGCGTTGTTACATGGAGGTAGCTTGTCGACATAGACCGGTTTTTCGGTACGCCAGGATCCTGTCTCGTTGGCAAGACTGGTACCCGGATCAAGGGTGATTGCGAAGGGCAGGTCTTTGCTCATGATGATGTCCCTTCATCCAGAAGATTGAACCGCTTGATATTGCTGTCAGCCATACGCTGAAGGATCGCCAAGCGTTCCGTGTCCTCCTTGCCCTTCTTGAACAGATGGGCAAAGCGCTTCTGAGGTCTTAGATAATCCTCGACCGGGACCGGCCGACGGATCTTGTTGGACCGCACCACTTCACCATGCTCGGCTTCAAACAACGGGAATATGCCAGAAGCAACGGCGAGCCGCGCCAGCTTGATCGTGTCGCAAGGCGCAGAACCCCAGCCGAGAGGGCAAGGCACCATGATATGAATGTATCTCGCACCCTTGATGCTCATGGCATGGGTGACCTTGGCCTCCAGATCATGTAGATCGGCAACACTCGCAGTCGCGACATAGGGAATGTTGTGCGCCATCGCGATCAACGGCATGTTCTTGCCCGTGCCGAAGACATTGCCCGGTGCATCGCCAACAGCCGGTGTGGTGGCCGTGCGTGCCGTCGGCGGTGTCGCCGAAGATCGTTGAACACCGGTGTTCATGTAGGCTTCATTGTCGTAGCAGATGTAGAGAACATCATCGTTACGCTCGAACATGCCGGAAAGGCAGCCAAAGCCGATATCGGTAGTGCCGCCATCGCCGCCCTGGGCAACAACTTTGACATGGTCTTTCTTCTTGCGCCGCATGGCCGCCGCCACGCCGGTGGCAACAGCAGGTGCATTGCCAAAGAGCGAATGCAGCCAGGGAATCTGCCACGACGTTTCCGGATAAGGTGTCGTGAACACTTCAAGGCAACCGGTGGCGTTAACGGCAACGAGCTGCCCACCAGCAGCCCGCATCGCAGTGTCCAGAGCATAGCGGGCACCAAGGGCCTCGCCGCAGCCCTGGCAGGCGCGGTGACCGGAAGTGATGGCGTTCGAGCGATCCATTGAGGCCTGAACGCTTCGCGATGCATCGTCCATGAGACGATTGCCAACCGTATGGGTGCCTGTCTGGTAGAATTTTACGCGCTGCAGCGCACTTTGATCGCTCATGAGACCGCTCCCGCCCTGTCCGCAGGTTTTGCAGAACCGAGTTGTTTCAAGATGTTTTCAGCCGCAGGTCCGGAGCGTCTGGTTGCCTTGGACCTTTCGATTTCCCGATCGATAACCTTTTTGTCGAGATCAAGGAAATGAACGTCTTCCAGGTCGCCGGATGCAGCTTCAGAGATGACCCGGCGAATAGATGTCGTGGTGATTGGACGTCCGCCTAAGCCTGCGATCACTGTGTGGACATGTCTTGGCGTGTCCTGCATCGCCATACGCACATTCGACGCGACGACGCCGCCAAGACCAGGTGCCAGACTTTTCTCCACGACGACAACATTTTGAGCGTCGGCCAGCGCTGCTTTCAGCTCAGCCAATGGAAACGGCCTAAACGAACAAATGCTGACGGATCCGACCAAAGCCCCATCATCGCGCATCGCATCCACCACATCCTTGATGGTGCCGTTTACGGAGCCGAGTGCAACGACAATCGTTTCAGCCCCCTCTGTCCGATAGGGATGGATTAATCCGCCGGATTCACGTCCAAAAACACTCTTGAACACAGATGCGATTTCCGGGATCAGCTTTAGAGCCCGCAGCTGCTTGTCATGAGCCAGAAAGCGTACTTCCGTAAACGCATCAGGGCCAACCATCGCGCCGATGGAGTAAGGATCAGCGGGGTCCAGAACCTGGATCGGATCGTAAGGTGGTACAAAAGCGTCGACTTCTTCCTGTGACGGCAGGTCAACCTGTTCATAGGCATGGGTCAGGATAAAACCATCCATGCAGACCATCACAGGGCAACTCAGTTCTTCGGCCAGGCGGAAAGCCTGAATGTGCAGATCAACCGCTTCCTGATTGGTTTCGGCAAAGAGCTGGATCCAGCCGGCGTCCTTCATCGACATCGCGTCGGTGTGGTCGTTCCAAATATTGATCGGCGCGCCAATTGCGCGGTTGCCGACTGTCATGACGATCGGAAGGCCAAGCCCGGATGCGTTATAAACAGCCTCCGCCATGAACAATAGTCCCTGACTTGCGGTTGCAGTATAGGCACGGGCTCCGGCAGCAGAGGCACCAATGGCAACTGACAGGGCAGCAAACTCTGATTCAACGTTTATGAATTCGCAGTTTTCAAGCTCTCCGGCCTTGACCAGTGCACCGACACCTTCAACGATATGGGTCTGCGGCGTGATCGGATAGGCACACACCACTTCGGGACGGCACAAGGCGATTGCCTCAGCAACGGCCACCGATCCTTCAACCTGCTTCAGCATAGTGTTTCTCCTCTACGCGACCTGCGCTATCTCGAAGGCTTCTCGTGCGGCAGCCACGTTGGCAGCGCCCACCGGTCCGGGGAACTTTTGCCCGATTGCTTTTTCGACAGACTCAAAGTGAATTTGTCCGGATATCGCTGCAAAGCCGCCGAGCAAGGCGGCATTGGGCACAGGTCTGCCGACATGCTTGAGCGCAATTTCAGATGCGCCAACATCGCAGACATGATGGGTCGGGAATTTGGCGACGAATTCTGCAATGCCGAGATCCTCGAACGACCGGCGCGAATTGATCAGGATGAAACCATTCGGGTTGAGACCCTGAAACACGTCAACCGATTGCAAGAGTGTCGGATCCTGAATAATCAGCGCATCTGGCGCCAGGATCGGCTCGCGAGCCCGGATTTCCTTGTCGTCGATCCGGCAATAGGACACTACCGGTGCGCCCATACGCTCGGACCCGAAGCTGGGGAACGCCTGCGCGTGTTTGCCTTCCAGAAATGCAGCTATGGACAGCATCTCCGCTGCGGTCACCACACCCTGACCACCTCGACCGTGAATTCGTACTTGAAACATTCCGTGCCCCGCTCTGAACTCGTTGAGCGTCGCGTGCAAAGAGGCACGCAGCGATGGAGTTAACTTCGCGCAGGTTGCGTGGCAGTAGCCTTGATATCGGTCAAATCGATTGAAGTGATCAGTTTTAGGAGCTCTCGGAGAGAGGTGATTTCGAACGTCTGGCACCTGAACATATCAGTATTTGTATATACATTGCATATCTATTTGCTTTGCATTACCCTAAATCGCGAAGTGAGGCTGAAATGGGCGAAAAACGGGAAAAGACGAAAAAATCCAAAAAGGACAGCCAGTTGGTCATCCGTATCAACAGTGTTGAGCGGGACCAGTTTGTTGACCTTTGTGATGAACTCGATACGAGCGCCGCGCGGGAAATCCGCGGCTTCATCCGTGAATTTCTTCGGAATAACCAACGTTCCGGCTGAGCACTTCACCCCTTCAAACAGGAGACAACCCAATGTCCAAGAAATCCAAAGTCAAAGACCTCAAAAAAGAAGTCAAAACCCGCAAGGCAAAAGTTGCCAAGCAGGAAGACAAGCTCAAGAAAGCTAAAAAGGCATTGAAAAAAGCCTCTTGAGTCACGCTCTTTTGTGAGCGCTCGGCTTTGTTAGCCGCTTGGCAAAGTGGCATTGGCCGAGCGCCCCCATCTGGTTTCCGTGATCGAAAACCGGGAATTTTCAAATAAAGCTTGTTTCGGAATTGCTCATTTCACCCGCGATTGTCGAACTGAATCTGCATATCTTGAGAATGCAGACAAGTTGCTTTAACGGTCGGGAAGACTAACCGACCCGGGCCCAAAGCTCCAAAGCACACAGTGTCCTGATGTTTGTTCATTGGGTTCCGTGCTCAGCGCTCAGGAACCTTGCCACTGTTCCAAGGTTCTCCATGCGTGACTATTTTTCCCTGCATGGCATCAAAGTCGATCATGGCTGATCGCGGATCACTCAAGTCGATCACGATTTTCGCATCTTCCATCTGCACTTCGTTTACCGGTATGGAAGCAGGGTCAGCGCCATCCAGAATGGAAAGCATGATATTCCCGGCAACTTTGCCGCGCTCGGTGAAATCTGTGCCGATCGCAATTGTTGCACCGTTGCGGGCCTGGACCTCGACAGCCCCAACGGTGACTGCGGTTTCAGGCACTACTTTTGCAATACTCGCCATATGCGTCACAAGAGACGAGGCCGCCGGTACAAAGACCAAATCCACACTCTGAAGCTGGGCTCTTATTGTCTCAAGTTGCTTGGCAGCATTACTGGCATCTGGAACATACCGAATTCCTTTAACCGATTTACCCATCGCTTCTACCAATGCGCTCATCTCGTTCAACTGGATTTCCGACGTCATCTCGCGTGGGTCAAATATCACAGCGACATTGGAGAATTGGATGGCATTGGAAAGCGTCAAGAGAACCGAACTCAACGGCACAGCACTTTTCGCACCAGTTCTCAGCCCCCCGGGTTTATACAGCTCATCAACCAGTCCGGCCCCAACCGGGTCTGCAACAATGTTGAAAACATGGGGAACCGTCTCAAGACCTAAATTCTGAACAATGCGGGATGTGAGGGTCCCAAACGTGTAAATCCCGTCAGCTGATCGTATTTCCGCGATATTGCTGCGGAGAAACTTGGCAAGCGCACTGCGATCCCTGTCAGCATCGAACTCAATCAGTTCAATCTCACGACCGGATGCGGCCAAGGTTTCTATGAAACTGAATTCGGCTGCAGTTTTGCCGCGCCACGTCAACATGAACACCGTCTCTGACTCATCCGCCCGAGCACAGGCTAAAGGCCAACCGGACAGGCTTAATGCCAACGCAATGATGGACAGCAAACTCCGCAAGTTCATCTTCTCCAATGAAATTACAATGCGCAACCGATTGAGTTTCTCACTCAAGCGTTAACACCGGATTTCATCTCATGTAGAGGAATTAGCGAATTAAAACAATTTATGCTTGCAAATAGTATCTGCGCCCGCCTTTACGTCACGCATAAAAAAGGGCCACCCGAAGGCAGCCCTTTTCCAAAACCGTATTCGGCGCCGATTAGCGCGAATAGAACTCAACCACCAGGTTCGGTTCCATCTGTACCGGATACGGTACGTCAGAGAAGGCCGGAACGCGGGAGTAGGTTGCAGTCATTTTGGAGTGGTCAACATCCACGTAATCCGGAACATCACGCTCAGCGGACTGAACAGCTTCCAGAACCAAAGCAAGCTGCTTTGACTTTTCACGAACTTCAACAACGTCACCCGGACGCAGCTGGTAGCTCGGGATGTTTACGCGCTTGCCGTTCACCTTGATGTGACCGTGGTTGATGAACTGACGAGCAGCAAACACGGTTGGTACAAACTTGGCGCGGTAGATGATGGCATCAAGACGACGCTCCAGAAGACCGATCAGGTTCTCGGAAGTATCACCCTTCAAACGGGAAGCTTCGCCGTAAACTTTACGGAACTGCTTCTCTGTGATGTTGCCGTAATAGCCTTTCAGCTTCTGCTTTGCGCGGAGCTGAACACCGAAGTCGGACATCTTGCCTTTACGGCGCTGACCGTGCTGACCTGGACCATATTCACGACGGTTGACCGGGCTCTTCGGACGACCCCAGATGTTTTCGCCCATCCGGCGGTCGATTTTGTACTTAACGCTGTGGCGCTTTGACATCGCGGTTTCCTTTAAAATTCGCGTTGTTCTTCTTTAAGGAAACGCGCCCTCCTTTATCCTTGTCCGGAGAATTCCCGAACCAAGATCGACAGGGACCCAGTAAGACGGCGCCGACTGAATGCCCACGGGTGCGTGGATCCAGCAGGATATTCCCCTGCCAGACCGCGCGGAGATACATTGAGGCATATCCATTGTCAATGCTTTTGCCGAATTTCAGCAACTTCACGAATGATATCCGCGGATATTTAGAGCGAAACAAGACTTTAATCAGCACACAAATAACGGGAAACAAGTTTATTATGCAATTTATGCAGAAAATAATGCATACATTTAGAAAATTTTAATTGCAGGTTTTCACTATACCACCCGTTATACAACCATAGCGAATAATTACAGTCAGCAACGCCTTTTTTTGCACCGTCGTCCTCGCCATTTTTTTCAAGTGCCGGGACGTAGATAGTGGGATCGAGAATGTCCGCGAACCAACAGTCCAACCTTCATGATGACGCGGTCCCCCCTGCCCTGATGTTGCGTTCTCCAGAGCGCATTCTGGACATTCTGGACTACGCACTTCAACCTATCGTTGATATTGGCACAGGCGTCGTTTACGGATACGAAGCACAGGTTCGCAATTGCAATCAGGTGGGCGCCGAGAGCCCTGACATGCTTATTGAGCATGCATACACCCTTGGTTTTCTGCCGGAGCTTGAAAGCAAGTTGCTACGAAAGGCCCTGAAACAGTTCAAGAAACTGCGAACAGCCCAGGGAACGAAGCTATACTTCAAACTTGATGGACGCGACCTCGGCCAGGCCAATGACCCTCGCATGAAACTTGAACCTTTGCTGTCTGAGCTCGGGCTGCAGAACAGTCAGGTTTGCCTCGAGTTTTCCGAACGCCACCAACAGACATTTACGGATACAACCCACCACGCCATCAATGATTTGCGGCAGACCGGTTTCATGATCGCGTTGGATGATTTCGGTCGCGGGTCTTCCGAATTGCGTCTTCTCCACGACATGTCGCCGGATTATGTGAAAATTGACCGTTTTTTTCTCAACGGAATAGACAGTGATCCACGCAGAAAACTGTTTGTCACAACTGTCGCCAACCTGGCCCACGTTCTGGGAGCAAGGGTCATTGCGGAAGGTGTCGAAACGAAGAGAGAATACAAGGCTTGCCGGGATGCGGGCTGTGACCTCATCCAAGGTTACTATGTCGCCAAACCTTTTGAAAAGCCTGAAGCAGCCAAACTCTTTTATGATCACGTTAGGACAGCTGGAAATGGCGTGAAACGCAGAAAAGAACAAGAGCGTATTCGCAACGAACTGATCAATCTGCCAACTGTCCTCTACAACTCCTCAATGAATGAATTGCTGGATTTATTTGTTCAAAAACAGGATTCCAGTATTATTCCGGTTCTCGATGCGAATAACGAGCCCCGCGGCATAATTCACGAACGGGATCTGAAAGCCTATCTTTATGCTGTAGATCCGGACGATGAAGACGCAAAAGCTGCTCTTGATTTTCCACTCCGATCGTTCGTACGGGCCTGCCCGATTGCTGACATTGATTCAAACGCCGACATGCTGCTCGTGACGTTTGCTTCGTCAATCAATTCAGACGGCATTATCATTACCCAGAACTTTCGGTATGCAGGGTTTCTGTCGGCAACATCCCTGTTGAAGATCATCCATGAGAAACGCCTCCAAGAGGCTCAGGACCAGAACCCGCTTTCAGGCCTCCCCGGCAATGGGGCCGTCAGCCGGTTTATCAGTCAGGCTGCGAGCAAAGGAACCCAGGACCGTCATTTGTGCTACCTGGACTTTGACAACTTCAAACCATTCAATGACACCTACGGGTACCGACAAGGCGATCGCGCCATTATCCTCTTTAGTGAATTGCTGCAGCGTCACATATCCGGGTCGGGCACATTCCACGGTCACATTGGCGGAGATGACTTTTTCGCCGGTTTTCATACGCCTGATCAAACAGATGTGGCGGCTCGCATGTTGGCACTCAAGCGCGCATTCCGCATTGATGTTGAAAGTTTTTATGATCCCGCCCATCGCGCCCAAGGCTACATTCAGGCAATAGACCGGTTCGGAACGTTGCGGCAATTCCCGCTTCTGCAATGCTCCATATCCATATTGACATTGCCCAAGGGCTTCACCTTGCACATTGACGAACTCAATGACCAAATCAAGGAATTGAAACGGGCTGCGAAAAACTCCGATGACGGTCTGGTTGTAAGATCTCTGGCGGCCTGACTTCAGCTACCTTGGACAACCAGCCCAAATCCCGCCAACAACCGGACCAGAATGGGATCTACCGAATTCGATGTGAATATCGCCCGGTCCAGATGCACGGATGAATTTGACGCCGTTTCTGATCCCAAAACCTTTACAAGCTGGCGTGCAATAGCCTCTGCCGGGTCCAGCCAGTCCACCGGCCACGGCGCAATTTTCCGAAACCTGTTGGCAAGAAACGGATAATGAGTACAGGCCAGCACAACGATGTCCGTACGGTGTCCATTCTTCTCGAAGAAACATCCTGAAATCTCGGACGAAAGCTGCTCGTCACTCACAAATTCACCGCGCAGGTGTTTTTCCGCCAATTCAGCAAGGTTGTCTGATCCCACCAGCCGGACATGGCACCGGGTCGCAAAGCTCTCAATCAGACTTCGTGTGTAAGCCCGACGTACCGTGCCTGGTGTTGCAAGGACAGAAATAAGGCCTGATGCAGTCTGTTCAGCCGCAGGTTTTATCGCCGGCACAGTCCCGACGATTGGAAGGTTTGGATGAGCTGCCCGCAGATCATCGCCTGCCAGGGTAAAAGCCGTATTGCACGCAATCACAACCGCTTTGGGATTGTGATCAGTGATCAATTTGTCAAAAAGAGAAAGAAGATGCGCTTTCAAGTCTTCTTCCGGCCAACGTCCGATTGGAAAGGCAGCATCGTCTGCCACATAGAGAAGTGGCTCATAAGGAAGCAGATAGCGCACTTCACGCAGGACTGTCAGTCCACCGAGGCCTGAATCAAATACGAGTACTGGTCGCCCTGTGCTCAATAGATATGCTCACTCTTCAGCTTTGCTTTCACCGGGTTTCTTGCGAGGCCGCGGCTCACGTTTTTCCAGAGAAGCAATAACACCACGCAGGGCACGCACTTCTTGTGCTGTCAGTTCGGCTTTTTGGAAAATATTGCGTAACGTCCGAACCATATGCGGTCTGCGTTCGACCGGTCGGAAAAAATTGGCGTTATCCAGCGCCCCTTCCAGATGCTCGAATAAACGCAGGACATCGTCCTTGTTTGCCGGTGGATGTAATTCCTCTGACAAGACGAAGGGCAATTCTCCAGAGACTGCCTTGTTCCGCCATTCATAAGCACAGACCAGCACAGCCTGGGCGATGTTCAAGGATGCAAAGTCCGGGTCGACCGGGAGAGTGACAATCTCGTCGGCCAGCGCAACCTCTTCGTTGTTCAGCCCCCAACGTTCCCGACCGAAAAGGTATCCGACAGAATGCCCCTTTTCGCCGAGGGCCACCGCCTTGTTCGCCGCCTCATTCGGGCCGCGGACAGGCTTGGGGACTTCGCGTGAACGTGCCGTGGTTGCATAGACAAATTGAAGATCTGCAATTGCGTCTTCGACGCTCTCGAACACTTGAACCTTATCAATTACATGATCAGCCCGGCTGGCAGCAGAGCGGGCTTTTTCACTGGGCCACCCATCACGCGGATTGACGATTCGAAGGTCGACCAGGCCGAAATTTGCCATGGCCCGGGCAGCGGTACCGATATTCTCACCCAATTGCGGTTCACACAGAATGACCGCAGGCGGTTTGGCGGTCACCGCGCGGGCTTCATCTCTGATATTTGCGTTTTTGCTCATAGTGGCGGGATTTAACGGGTTCTCACGAAAAATAAAAGTTCGCGACCATCATTTACTGGAATTAGCAATCTACCTATCAGTTTGTCTGGCATTTTCGAAAAGGCATAAGCTGCGTCGAAGTGCACGTGCAAGGAGACCCAAAAAGCACTTGGGAGAAATCAAACAATGATGGACGGGATTATTCTCAACCGTCTGCGGGCCCTTTAAAGCAACGCTTTATCGATTGCCTTGTTGAGTGCTGCATAGTCTTGCAGACTCAAACATCCGCGGACAACCTCACCCTTAGCGGTGCCAGCAGTATCCTTGACTGGAATTCTTCCCAATCCGCATGTTTCTGTTTCACGATCATCTCGTTGACCTTCTGAAACGCCTTGCCATAAGGACAATTTTCCGCGCGATACTGATGCAGAAGGTTTCTGCAATCCATTTTCTATCTGCGACTTTTTCCCGGTAAGCTCTGCCATAGTTCGTTGTTTATAGATTGCCGATTTTTCTGACACGTCTATTTTATTGCTAAAATTCAATTCAGATGTGTGCCTTTGCACCAATCCCGCAAAAATTGAGATTTAATTCCGCTAGCACCTGCCAGCTTTCAACCCTTGTCTCGCAATGGACTTTTCTCCGGTCTTTGTTAGAACTCCCCAACTGCCGGATCGTGCTCCTTTCGCAGGGCTGGCATTTGATTGCGTACAACTGTATACACATCTCGAAATTCGTCCGGGACACCTCCCCTGCTTCCGGTCGACCACATATCAAACGCTAGAAAATGTGAGAGTCATGGCCGATATCATCTACACCAAGGTCGACGAAGCGCCAGAACTGGCAAGCGCGTCCTTTCTGCCTATCATCCGCACCTTCACCAAGGCCGCAGGCCTTACCGTTGGAACCAAGGATATATCCCTTGCAGCGCGCATTCTTGCGACTTTCCCAGAGCATCTGAACGATGTTCAAAAACAGTCCGATGACCTGGCAGAACTCGGCCAGATGGTGAAACAGCCAGACGCAAACGTTATCAAGCTGCCGAACATTTCCGCATCACAGCCGCAGCTAAACGCAGCGCTCAAGGAACTGCAGGCACAGGGCTATAAACTGCCGGATTATCCATCTGATCCAAAGACGGATGGAGAAAAGGCCATCAAAGCCAAATATGACAGCATTAAGGGATCTGCCGTAAACCCTGTGCTGCGCGAGGGCAACTCTGATCGCCGCGCCCCAAAAGCTGTCAAGGAATACGCCAAGAAGAACCCGCACCGGATGGGTAAATGGGCGACGACCTCAAAAACCCATGTCTCCACAATGGGTGAAAATGATTTTCGCTCCAATGAAAAGTCCCTGACCATAGCAGCAAATTCTGCAGGTACAGCGAAGATCGAATTTGTCGGCAAGGACGGTTCTGTAACTGCTCTGAAATCCGATTGGCCGCTAGACGCCGGAGATGTCATCGACGCCACATATATGAGCGTCAAGGCATTGTCCGCCTTCCTTGAAAAGGAAATCCAGGAAGCAAAAGACCAGGGCATCCTGTTCTCGCTGCATTTGAAGGCAACGATGATGAAGGTCTCCGACCCGATCATCTTCGGTCATTGCGTGAGAACATTCCTGAAAGGTGTATTCGACAAGCACGCCGCGACATTCGCAGAGCTGGGCGCCAATCCGGATCTCGGCATTGGGGATCTGGAAGCCAAGGTTGCCAGCCTGCCATCAGACAAGGCCGCCGAGATACAGGCAGACATCAAGGCCGCGCTCGACAACGGCCCGGCCATGTACATGGTGAACTCCGACAAGGGTATCACCAACCTTCACGTCTCCTCCGACGTCATCATTGACGCATCCATGCCAGCCCTGATCCGCGCTGGCGGCAAAGGCTGGGGCCCGGACGGAAATGAAGGCGATACAAAATGCGTCATCCCGGACAGCTCCTATGCAGGTGTCTATTCTGCCGTCATCGATTTTTGCCGCGAAAACGGTGCACTTGACCCGGCCAAAATGGGAACCGTGCCAAATGTCGGCCTTATGGCTCAAAAGGCTGAGGAATACGGTTCTCATCCGCAGACCTTCAAGGCTCCGGCGGATGGTACCTTCCGTGTGGTTGACGCTGCAGGCAACACGCTGATTGAGCATTCCGTTGAAGGCGGTGACATCTGGCGCGCTTGCAAAACCAAGGACGCTCCGATCCGCGACTGGGTCAAGCTCGGCGTCACCCGCATGCGCCTGTCCGGTATGCCAGGCGTCTTCTGGCTCAACTCCGAGCGTGCTCATGACGCGGAGCTGATCAAGAAGGTGGAAGCCTACCTGCCCGATCACGACACGTCCGGTCTGGACTTCCAGATCCTGGCGCCGACGGAAGCTGCCAGATACACAACAGAGCGCATTGCGCGCGGTGAAGACACCATCTCGATCACCGGCAACGTGTTGCGCGACTACCTGACCGATCTCTACCCGATCCTGGAAGTTGGCACGTCCGCAAAGATGCTCTCCATCGTTCCGTTGATGAACGGCGGCGGCCTGTTTGAAACCGGAGCTGGTGGCTCCGCGCCAAAACACGTTCAGCAGCTTCAGGAAGAAAACTACCTTCGCTGGGATTCACTCGGTGAGTTCTGTGCCCTCGGCGCATCTCTTGAGCACCTTGCGAACGCCAAAGGCAACGCTAAGGCAACTGTACTGGCAGATGCCCTTGATGGTGCGATCGAGCAACTGCTTGATAACGACAAGTCCCCTGCCCGGAAAGTCGGCGGCCTCGACAATCGTGGCAGCCACTTCTACATCGCGCTTTATTGGGCACAGGGTCTGGCTGCTCAGGACAAGGATGCGGATCTCAAGGCGCATTTCACACCGCTTGCAGAAGCGTTGGCGTCGAACGAGGACAAGATTGTCGGTGAATTGAACGGCGTTCAGGGCTCTGCTGCTGATACGGGCGGCTACTACCATGCCCCGCAAGCCAAGGTCGATGCGGTAATGCGCCCAAGCGCAACGCTAAATGGTCTTATCGGGTAAATCCGAAAACCAACGACAGAATTCAAGGGCGGCTTTCGAGCCGCCTTTTTTGTTTGGAGCTACTGGTATTGGAGTTGCCCAGGAACAGCTCTGGTGTGGCAATTCAGCAGTCAGCTCTGTCAATCTTGCGCCAAACAAAAAAAAGACGGCCCGGAGACCGCCTTTTCGATTTCAGTCTGCTAATTCTGCCAGCTTATGCAGCGGCTTCATGCAAGCGATTGTTGAATGCCATAGTCTTGGTAAGTGGTACCAGCGTCTTGGCGCCTGCCAGAACAGCCAGATCAACAAGCGGTTCAGCAATCACAACCAGCATGTAGGCTGCTCCAAATGTCACAACGGATGTCATGCTTTCGGCACCAAACCCTTGACCGTAGAATGCCCAGAACGCAACCCAAGCGACGATACCGCCCTGGTAAGTGCTCGAAAGCGCCAAAGCCTGCTTATAGGAAACATCCACATAAGCGGTCTTTTCCGGGATAATCTTTTGAGCCAGAAGGCCGATAGCCCAAAGCGGCACGATCAGTGTTGTAACGTTGATGCCGTATTGTGGCAGATCGAATGGTGCTAACAGCAATCCCTGAAGTGCCAGACCAGCTGCAAGACCTATCGCTGCCGGGCCAGCTCCGAACATCAGGAACAGGGTCGAGCCGAGAATGAAGTGAACTTCGGAAACGCCAACCGGATAATGCGGCAACACTTCAAAAAACGCGAAAACGAGAAGCGTCGTTATGACGGACCGGACAGCAAGGCTGGCAACGCCGCATTTGCGGACGGTATCCAGAGCCATCTTGCCCAGAAGACCCAAGGAAGCAGCGGCTGTGCCGTAGCTGAGGACAATTTTTGCACCATCAACAATGCCTGGTTCTACGTGCATATTCTTTCTCCTTTGCGCACCCTCCGTGCGCGTACAGATCGATTGATCGGGCCTCATGACCCCATGGATGGCAGGTTTCCTGGCTTGCGGGTCGTCGCTCGTCCCAGCCTTCCCGGTTCAAAAAACCAGTGGCAAGAAGGGCTTTGCTCGCCGCTTACAGTTGCGGGGGCAGCCACGGTATCGGTCCCTTTTGGGTACGCCTCACCGTGTTCCCATTTCATCCGCCATCACGTTTGCTCAAGCGGAACCATCACATGTTCTAGATTTGCCGGTTTTGCGGAAAAACTGCAAGTCCATTCTGCCCAATCCGGCTTTATTCCGGCGTGTGAGAATATATGCAGCAATGAGGTTGCTCAAAAATGGAAATCGCAGTTGGTTCTGCAGAAGAATCTTGAAACATTCCCTGGATACCGTCAACCAGCCATTGTTGCAGGGGATGCATCTTTGGTTCTGTTCTGAGATGTCAGAACCATCTCGGAGAATTCCACGATCGGAACTGCCGGGCTCCAGAGGAACCCTTGACCCAATGTCCCCCCCCACAAATTGATAAAGTCTTTCTGGATTTGCGTCTCGATTCCCTCAGAGACAGTATTCATTTTCAATTGTTTTGCCATCATCAGGATCAGCTCTACAATGGCGCGTCGATCTTGGCAACTGGCGATATTCTTGATGAAGGACCGGTCAATCTTGAGCGTGTCGAAGGGCATGCTGGCAAGGCTGTGAAGCGAAGAATATCCGGTTCCAAAATCATCAATCGCAAATTTGACGCCCTCTCTCTGGATCGGCCGTATTTGGTCCAGAAGCACCTCCGAATAATCCATCAGGCTTGATTCGGTGATTTCCAGCTCAAGTTTTTCAGTCTGAAATCCGCTCTCGCCTATTATCCCGAGCGTTTTGTCCGTAAATCCAGCGTTCTGGAGTTGGACCGGGGCGACATTGACCGCGACGGAAACAGTCGCGCCTGCTTGGTGAAGGGCCTTCATATCCTCAAGTGCCGTCTTCAACACAAATTCCCCAATCGGAACAATCAGTCCACGCTCTTCGGCAACCGGAATGAATTTCACAGGAGAAACGGAACCAAGCTCGCTATCTGTCCAGCGCAGCAAAGCTTCGGATCCAACAATCTTGCCGGATCGAAGATCTATTTTCGGCTGATATTGGACAACAAGTGCATTGTCTTTGACTGCCTGATTGAGCCGGTCCGCAATCTTTTCCCGTTCTGTCACCTTTTCACGAATGCGCTCATTGAACGCAATAGAATGCCCGCGATCTGATGCCTTTGCCTCAAACATCGCAAGGTTGGCATTCCGCATCACTTCCTCCGACCCTTTGCCGTGTTCCGGATAGGTCACAACACCTGCACTGGCAGAAACGGACAAGGACATCGGGCCTACCCGCACTGGCCGGGTCAAAAGACTCAAAATTGTCTCGGAAATTTCCTGCACAAGTTTCTTGTCGGTCATTCCAGGTAACAGGACGACGAATTCATCACCGGAAAAGCGAGCGACCGTCGCCGGTTTCTGAGTATGCGGGTGAGCCAATTCGCTCACAAGGCGCACCAACCGATCAGAAAGATGCGCCAGCAATTCGTCCCCTACGGCATGCCCGTGGAGCTCGTTGATCATTTTGAAGCGGTCCAGGCCGATATAAATGACAGCGCCACATGCTTTCGGGTTCATGTCGATAAGGGTCAGGGCCTGTTTGTCGAGCTGCGCCCGATTTGGCAGATTGGTTATACGGTCGGTGTAAGCCAAGCGTTCAATTTTGAACATGTTCTCGCGAAGTTTGACCATCATGCGCCGAAACGCAGTCTGCAATTCGCCGACTTCGCCGGGAGCATTCGTTTTCAGGTCACAGTCCAGAAAACCTTCAGCAGCTTCGTTTGCGGCATTTGTAATTTGGCTGACACCTGCGGTTGCCTTGTACATAAGCCAGCCCAGGATCGGGACAAATGCGAGTATCAACACACCGAGCAGAACAACTGCCTGCAATATGGCGTCGCGTTGAAAGCCTGCGATTTCCTCTTTGGACATCCGGATCGACACACTGCCTACAGCCTCGCCTCCCCGAAATGCCGGAAGAGTGTATTCAAGCATCAAGCTGTTTTCAGAAAACTGGGATTTTCGATGCTGAGCCGCATTCAACGCGGTCTCACTGAATTGCGCCTCACTGGAGGGGACCGCTGAAAGATAGTCACTGGCGAATTCCTGACCGAACCGGCCATAGGCCTTGGCTGCAATCACATGGCTTTCCTGCGCAAGTGCGTTCAGCAACCTCTCGACTTCGCCGTAGTTCTTGTTCTGGATTTCGCGCGCGGCAATGTTTGTGACGAGCGATGCTTTCTCCCTAGCGTCATTGGCAAGCCGGTCCGCCGTCTGTGTCGCCAGATTATGATAATTCACTCCAATGAGAGTAAGAGAAAAAACTAGTAAACCGGAGAAGGCATATAGGGTCGAGCGGACAAACACCCGCTTTAGCGCTTCGTGTAATCGCAATTTAAGACCAGCGAGCATAAGGCCCCGTTTCCTCAGCACTCAGCATTAGTTTTCAGACCAGTATTTTTTGCCCAGAGGCAGAGGGGAATGGTGCTTCCTGAGCATCAATAAATTATGAATTCAGGCACCAAAACACGCAGACTCGGTGCAATTATTCGCCCGAGCGAAGCGATCAAACTATACATTGATAATTATCACATGGTGATTTGTTTTTAATTTCGCGAACACAATTACTAATTTACTTAGTTAATACATCACCCATGCAAGTTTTCGACTTAGTCACCTGAACCCATAACTTTTCTGAAAGAGCAAGATTGAACCACTCTTGTTACGCAACCAAAGGAAAAAAGGCAGGTCTGGATTTTCATCTCAAACTCGCGCTACGCTGCGTCGATCAAGCGTTGGGCCGTTTTTTATCGCGATGAAAAAACAGATTTTGTGGACCTTGCTATGAAGTATTTTGTTTTGTATTTTTTATCTTTGTTGTTTTTGGCCACCACTGCTCATGCCGCCGAGTGGAAGTCAGTTGACCTCCCGGCTTATTCAAACGACATCCATAATATCGCGATTGGCAGCGATGGATTGCTTTACGAAGTTACGTCCAATCCAAACGGCTATGTTTTTGCCAGTATTCTCGACCAATTCCGGTTTGAACCAACCGGCAGGTTTACCGGCGAAATAATGGCAAAAAGGAATGCTTATTATCTCGGGACCAGTTGTGACGCAGAGGGCGAAGGCCACAGGGGTACCTGGACAAAAGATGGTACCGGTCTCAATTTCGCAATCAGCGCTGGGTCCGCAATGGTCCTGTCATTCCGGTTGTTGTCGACCGAGCTTGAGCCCAGCCATTCTTGCTGAGCTCAACAGCCGACCTGCGTTCGCCCCCACCTCTCCCCAACTTCTGTCCTTTCTGCTAAACCTTTCTCGTAGCGCTATTGCGCTGCAACAGAGTTGATTGTATACGAACGCACACAATATCAACTTGCACCCAGATGAGGCCAACCATGGCGAAGATCAAGGTAGACAACCCAGTCGTTGAGCTCGACGGCGATGAAATGACCCGGATTATCTGGCAGTTCATCAAGGACAAGCTGATCCATCCCTATCTCGATATCGATCTGCACTATTACGATCTGTCGATCGAGAAACGTGATGAAACAGACGACCAGATCACTGTTGATGCGGCAAATGCCATCAAGGAACATGGCGTCGGTATCAAATGCGCTACCATCACCCCTGATGAAGCTCGTGTAGAGGAATTTGACCTCAAACGCATGTACCGCTCGCCGAACGGCACGATCCGCAACATTCTGGGCGGCGTGATTTTCCGTGAACCGATCATAATGCAGAACGTGCCGCGCCTCGTGCCGGGCTGGACCCAGCCGATTATTGTCGGCCGTCACGCCTATGGCGATCAGTATCGCGCCACCGATTTCCGTTTCCCTGGCAAGGGCAAGCTGACGATGAAGTTCGTCGGTGAGGATGGCGAGACCATCGAGCGCGAAGTGTTTGATGCACCATCTGCCGGTGTTGCCATGGCGATGTACAATCTCGACGACTCTATTCGCGACTTCGCCAGAGCCTCCTTGAACTACGCGCTGCTGCGCGAAGTCCCCTGCTACCTGTCTACCAAGAACACCATTCTGAAAGCCTACGATGGTCGCTTTAAGGACCTGTTTCAGGAGATCTTTGACGCCGAGTTCAAGGACGCCTACGCCGAAAAGAAAATCTGGTATGAGCATCGCCTGATCGACGACATGGTTGCCTCGGCCCTGAAGTGGTCCGGCGGTTATGTCTGGGCCTGCAAGAACTATGATGGTGACGTCCAGTCAGACATCGTGGCGCAGGGTTTTGGCTCGCTCGGCTTGATGACCTCGGTCTTGATGAGTCCGGACGGCAAGACGGTGGAGGCAGAAGCGGCCCATGGCACCGTTACACGGCATTACCGCATGCACCAGCAAGGCGAGCAAACTTCGACAAACCCGATTGCCTCGATCTTCGCCTGGACCCGCGGCCTCGCCCATCGGGCCAAGCTGGACAACAACGACGCACTGGCCACTTTTTCCGCCGCGCTGGAACAGGTCTGCATCGACACCGTCGAAAGCGGTTTCATGACCAAGGATCTGGCACTGCTGGTTGGTCCGGATCAGGCATGGATGACCACAACAGGTTTCCTCGACAAGATCGATGAGAACTTGCAGAAAACGATGAAGGCCCTCTGATCCTTTCGATTTCTTTTCGATCCTGTTCAAACGCCCCGCAAATGACTGTGGGGCGTTTTTCGTTGGTTTTCTGGATTGTTCGGCAGGCATCAGCAAGCTAGGCTCCACCCAAAGGTTGGAGAGGCCTTGCCCGTGCTGAAAATCGAAAATCTTGCCACGCCCTTGATCGGCCCGATAAATCTCGACCTGGAGGTTGGCAGCTGCACAGCGATTTTCGGACCATCAGGAGCCGGAAAATCATTGTTCTTGCGGGCCATATCCGACCTTGATGAAAGCTACGGCAGAGTTGAGCTCAATGGCAAGACCCGTGAGGCGTATTCGGCACCAGACTGGCGCAAACGTGTCGCCTATGTTCCAGCTGAAAGCGGCTGGTGGGCAGATTATGTCAAAGACCATTTTAGGGACACAGCCGACCTTGAGAACCTCCTTGAGTCCGTTGATCTGGCCGACGCCTTGAGCTGGCAGGTCTCTCGGCTTTCGACCGGGGAACGCCAGCGGCTCGCAATTGCACGCGCACTTCAATTGAGCCCTGATGTTCTGCTGCTGGACGAACCAACATCGGCGCTTGATCCGCCCTCTGTCGAGAGAGTTGAGAAAGTACTCATGCGACAATTGAGCTTTGGAAAGACAGTTCTTCTGGTATCCCACGATCCCGAACAACCCAAACGTCTGGGAGCGCGATCTTTTCAGATGATTGCCGGGAAACTGGTAGGTTCAGACGAGATGGAATCACCCCAATGAGCAGCGGTTATCAGGCACTTTCGTATCTGGATATCGTCGCTGCTTCGGTCTTTCTGATCCTCAACGCCGTCTTTTCAATTGTCTTGCGTCTCGGTCTGACAAAGACATTGATCATCTCGGCCTTACGAATGTCAGTGCAGTTATTGCTTGTCGGTCTGGTGCTCAAGGCAATCTTTCAGTCTGGTGCATTTTACTGGACCCTTGCCGCCGTCGCCGTTATGGCCGTGTTTGCCGGTCGAGAAATCTGGGCGCGTCAGGACCGGCGTCTGATTGGCTTTTGGGGTCCGGGCCTTGGAGCCGGAGCAATGCTGCTCGCAGGAACCATGGTCACTGTCTATGCGCTTACAGGTCAAATCCGACCGGATCCTGTCTGGTCGCCGCAATATGCCCTGCCGCTTTTCGGTATGATCCTTGGAAATACCATGACCGGCGTCAGCCTCGGACTGGACACCCTCCACACTGCACTGTTTCGTGGCAAACGGGACGTTGAAGCGCAGTTGTTGCTTGGTCGCACCAGATGGGACGCAACGCGACCCGTCGTTCGCCAGGCACTGCGTTCGGGCTTCACCCCGATCATCAACGCCATGGCAGCGACTGGTGTCGTCTCCCTGCCCGGCATGATGACCGGACAAATTCTGTCAGGCGTCGATCCGCAGGAGGCCGTCAAATACCAACTACTGATCATGTTTTTGATTGGTGGTGCGACCGGTCTCGGCGTCCTTGGCTCCGTCTTTGGCAGTATTGCCCGACTAACGGACAGCAGGCATAGATTACGTCTGGATCGGCTAAGTGGTGGACAAGGGAGTTAGGTCCTGTTTCTTTTCTGGGAGGAATAACCCGTGCTTGAATCAATTTCTGAGAAGCCTGGCTTTTGGGCAAACTTTCAAAGGCTTAACCTGGTTCTTTTAAGCACCATATTCCTGTCAGTCGCCGCATTTGGCGCACTCGCACAACCCGTTCATGAACCAGGTCGCGGCACTGCTGAACGAAAAGCGGTCCTCGATGCAGTCCGGCCCCTTTTGGAAGCCCGGTTAGGAGCGCCCGTTGAATTTGTCGTTGACTGGATGCAAGTCGGTGGAGGCTGGGCTTTTGTTGGCCTTGCACCACAACGTCCGGGCGGCGCGGCCATAGATCTGCGCCAAACAACATACGCCGAGCAATCTGAATGGATGGACGGTATCCAGACCTATGCTCTCCTGAAACATCAATATAACCGTTGGAATATCGTTGACTACGCCATTGGTCCCACAGATGTCTTTTGGCAAGGGGATCCGCTCTATGCGCAGCTGCCCATTGGTTTGACACCTTATTGAACCTCTAGGACGTTTTTTCGGGTTCCTTCGATGTGTGATTGGTGAACAGAAGTTCCGGCTCGTCTTCCGAGGTTTCCGCGGACGCAAAGACACCGGCTTGTTGCAGTTCTTCTTCAGCAAGTTCGCCGAGGACCTTCTTGCCAGCCGCAACCCGCTCACGAGCCTCGTCCATGATCTTTTTCGCCAGCGCTTCGTCGCGGTTCATCAACTGGTGAAGGGATTCAGCCTCCAACACGAGCAACTGACAATCCTTGTTTGCAACAACCCCGGCAGTCCGTTTGGTCGGATTGATCAGAGCCAACTCACCAAAAAAATTGCCTTCGCCGAGATAGATCGTCTCGTGCTTGAGTTTTATCTCAACTTCACCATCTGCAATAAAGTACATACGGTCCGCCAGATCGCCTTTTTCGGCAATCGTCACTCCCTTGCGCACCACCATGGCCTGCAGCAGTTTTGTAACTTCGGCAACTTCAGATGCATTGAGGTCTTCAAACAGCGGTACACGCGCCACCATTGACCAGGTGACGACAAAATCGCGGCTGTGAATTTCTCGCGCAAAGGCAGAGGCGATTATGCCAACGGGCAAGGCAATCAAGCCATATCCCATCAGCATAACGACACCTCCGATCATCTTGCCCAAATCGCTGATCGGGACAACATCGCCGTAACCAACGGTCGTGATCGTGGTAATCGCCCAATAGATCCCGTGCAGAATGCTGCGGAATTTTTCTGGTTGGTCGTCATGCTCAACCAGGTACATCAACGTCGCCGCCATCAGAATGACGCCAAAGATGATCATGCTGGCCCCGGCCAAAGCCCATCGCTCTGATGCCACCGCTGAGATCAGTGAGCGCAAGGCCGGCGAATACCGTGCCAGCTTCAAGAACCGCAACAATCGTAAGATGACCACCATGGTCACAGCCTGAGAGGGCAGGAAAAGGACCAGCAACAGCGGTAATGCTGCAATTAAATCTATCAGAGCATCCGGATGAATGGCGTATCGCAGGCGCGACTTCAGCGGTCCATAGCGACGCAACGGCGGATGAAGATCCGCCACATACAGACGCAATACATATTCGATCAGGAAAATGTAACCGGATGCCAGCTGCAGTGCGCGCAGGTGTGTCCCGAACGATGTCCGCACCTCAGGAACCGTTTCCAAAACAGCGAAGCCGACATTGATGACGATCAGGAAGACCAGAAATCGCCGAAATACACGAGCTGCGCCGCGATGCGAACCGGTGTCTTCGAGCACCTCATACAGTATTCGCTTGTACTTCTGATCTTGCACGGTCAATTCCAAATTCTATCGGAATCCATAATGCACAAATACCTAAAGATTACCTCAACGTAAAACCCGCGCCGCGCGAAGAATACTCCGGATGCCGCGCGCAGCCGTGACACTGAGTGATCTGAACGTGATTGGGTAAAACTGTCGCAGACCCCAATTGATTAAAGGTAGGCACACATCGATAGGAGGAAATGATGACATTCGAAACCAACAACGTCCGTGGAGCTGAAACAACCCCACACCATATTGTTCTCAAAATGCTTGTGGTATCGACCGCTCTTTCCGCCAGCTCACTCGCATTGGCATTCTACTTTCACTGACATATAAACTTCTGGAAATGAAAAAGGCGTACCCGACCGGTACGCCTTTTCATTATTTCGATTAAAAATTGCTCTCAATTTACTGAGAAAAGCACCAACCGACTATTCTAAGGTTACTTAATTACGCTTGCTTTCATGACTCAGTTTTACATCTGAACTCTGGACTTCAAACTGACCAGTTTCGGCTTTTAATTCCTCTTTAATCTCATCTATTGCGCTTTGTGCCTTTGAGCCATCCGGACCACCTGCCTGCGCCATATCCGGACGTCCGCCGCCACCGCGTCCGCCTAGTGCTTCGGACCCGATCCGAACAAGATCAACCGCGCTGACTTTCTCTGTCAGATCCTTTGTCACACCAGTAACAATCGCCGCCTTGCCGTCATCGGCAACACTAATTAAGACAACCACACCCGATCCGAGTTGGGTCTTGGCCTCATCAGCCATGCCTTTCAGGTCTTTCGGGTTTATGCCCTCAACAATGCGGGCCATCAGTTTGAACGCGCCGAAATCCGTGACAGGTGCCCCCCCGTCTCCGCTTCCGCCCATGGCCAATTTCTTTTTGGCATCGGCGAGATCTTTTTCAAGCTTACGGCGCTCCTCGACCAATTGGGCAACCCGCGCAGGGACGTCATCATTTGCAATTTTAAGAACACCGGCAATTTCGCGCATACGCTTGTCTTGAGCATCCAGATAGGAACGCGCTTCAACTCCTGTCAGCGCCTCGATGCGCCGAACACCGGCGGCAACAGCAGCTTCTGAAACCACTGTCACAAGACCTATGTCACCGGTCCGCTTCACATGCGTTCCGCCGCACAGTTCAGCAGAATAGGCCTTGCCTTGTTTATCACCGTGCAACGCGGTTCCCATGGAAACCACCCGGACTTCATCGCCATATTTTTCGCCAAACAACGCCATCGCACCGGCTTCTATGGCATCATCAACGGCCATCAAACGGGTTTCGACGGGAGCGTTTTGAAGAACAATCTCGTTGGCGAAAGTTTCGACCGTCGCCAATTCATCGTCGCTCAAAGGTTTTTGATGCGAAAAGTCAAAACGCAGACGATCAGGTGAAACCATGGACCCCTTCTGCGCCACATGCGTCCCGAGGACTTCGCGCAAGGCTTCATGCACAAGGTGCGTTGCAGAGTGATTGGACCGCACAGCGGTCCGGCGCGCATGATCAACATTGAGTTCCAGAGCGAGCCCCGGGGTCACGTCACCTTCTTCAACAGTGATGGCATGAACAAAGAGACCATCGGCCTTCTTCTGCGTATTCGTCACCAGGATTTTCACATCCGGCGCGCTCATCACACCTGTATCACCGACTTGACCACCACTTTCGCCATAAAATGGCGTCTGGTTCAGAACCAGATAACCGCTTTGCCCAGCCGTCAGCCTGTCTGTTTCCTTGTCATCAACTGCAAGACCAGCGACAACACCTTCCGCAGTTTCTGTTTCGTAACCGAGGAAGTCAGTCGCGCCGTATTTCTCTTTCATCGCGAACCAGACAGTTTCGGTTGCCGCTCCGCCTGACCCGGACCACGCTGCGCGCGCTTCAGCTTTCTGGCGCTCCATCGCAGCATCAAAACCATCGGTATCAACGCTGATGTCGCGGGCACGCAAAGCGTCCTGCGTCAGGTCGAGTGGAAAACCAAAGGTGTCGTAAAGCTTGAAGGCTGTCTCTCCGTCGAGCTGACCGCCAGCATCAAGCTCGGACGTTGCCCCATCCAGCAAACCAAGGCCACGCTCAAGTGTCTTGCGGAAGCGGGTTTCTTCCAGCTTCAAGGTTTCGGCAATCAGGTCTTCGGCACGCATCAGTTCCGGATAAGCGCGCCCCATTTCGCGGATCAGCGTTGGCACAAGTCTGTGCATCAACGGATCCTGAGATCCCAAAAGATGAGCATGCCGCATGCCACGGCGCATGATCCGGCGCAGAACATAGCCTCGACCTTCATTTGACGGCAGTACTCCATCGGCAATCAGAAAGCTGGTTGAACGAAGGTGATCAGCAATGACACGGTGACTGCCGAGAGCAGCGCCTTCTGCCTCCACGCCAGTTTCGTGTTCGGACGCCGCGATCAGCGCCTTGAACAAATCTATATCGTAGTTGTTGTGGACACCCTGGAGAATGGTCGCCAAACGCTCCAGCCCCATGCCCGTATCAATGGATGGTCGCGGCAGATTCAGGCGTTCTTCCGGTGTCTGTTCATATTGCATGAACACGAGATTCCAGATCTCGATAAACCGGTCTCCGTCTTCGTCTGCCGATCCTGGAGGTCCACCCCAGATATGATCACCGTGATCGAAGAAAATTTCTGAACAAGGGCCACAGGGACCCGTGTCTCCCATCGACCAGAAATTGTCCGATGTCCCGATTCGAATGATCTTGTCATCGCTCAGTCCGGCGATTTTCTTCCAAAGATCAGCTGCTTCAGTATCTTCTGCATAAACTGTCACCAGAAGCCGATCTGCCGGTAGCCCGTATTCTTTGGTGATCAGATTCCAGGCAAGCTCGATTGCACGGTCCTTGAAATAGTCACCGAAGGAGAAATTACCCAGCATTTCGAAGAAAGTGTGATGGCGGGCTGTATAACCAACATTGTCGAGATCATTGTGCTTACCACCAGCACGCACGCATTTCTGCGATGTGACCGCACGCTTGTAGTCTCGCGTTTCCAGACCAGTGAACACGTTCTTGAACTGATTCATGCCCGCATTGGCAAACATCAGGGTCGGATCGTTACGGGGCACCAATGGACCGGACTCGACTACCGCATGGTCATTCTTCTCGAAATAATCCAAAAAGGTGGAACGGATTTCGTTTACGCCGGTCATTCAGGTCTCGCTTCGGTCCATCCCCGCGCACCGGGGTCATTGAAACTGTGTTGGCGCTGCTTGTTGGTCGCGCCGGAACAGCCTTTTAACTTTCGCCAGAAACCCTGTCTAGCTGAGATAGACCTGACCGACGGCATTGAACCTGATTTTCTGCTTTGGAAAGACCGCTTTATCTCTGAAGACCGTCATAAACGAAAAGAGCCTCCCCTCGAAACAGTCGAGGAAAGGCTCCTGGAAAGCCGGACAAGGGGATCCGGAATTCAGTTTATTGCAGTTTAATCTTCCTCGTCGGTGCCAGCGGCACCTTCCGGGTCGATAATGGCCTCGGCAATCAACCCGGCATTTTGTCGAACCGCCAGTTCAATCTCGTCAGCAATTTCCGGATTATCCTTCAAGAACTGCTTGGCATTCTCACGCCCCTGTCCAAGGCGTTGACTGTTATAGGAGAACCAGGCACCGGATTTCTCAACGATATCCCCTTTGACACCTAGGTCGATCAACTCACCGACCTTGGAAATGCCTTCGCCATAAATAATGTCAAATTCAACCTGACGGAAAGGCGGTGCCAGCTTGTTCTTGACGACCTTGACCCGTGTCTGGTTGCCGACAACTTCATCCCGGTCCTTGATGGCTCCGATACGCCGAATGTCGAGGCGTACAGATGCATAAAACTTCAGGGCATTACCACCAGTTGTGGTTTCGGGAGATCCGAACATGACACCAATCTTCATTCGGATCTGGTTGATGAATACAACCATGCATTTCGATTTGGAAATCGACGCTGTCAGTTTACGCAGGGCCTGGCTCATCAAGCGAGCCTGCAAGCCTGGCAGGCTATCGCCCATTTCGCCTTCAAGTTCCGCCTTTGGGGTCAGGGCAGCAACAGAGTCGACAACAAGCACGTCAACAGCACCTGAGCGAACCAATGTGTCAGCAATTTCAAGCGCTTGTTCGCCCGCATCCGGCTGGGAGATCAGAAGGTCATCGATATTGACGCCAAGCTTCCGGGCATAAATCGGATCAAGTGCATGTTCGGCATCAATGAATGCGCAGATACCACCCGTCTTCTGGGCTTCTGCGACGGTGTGCAGTGCAAGTGTTGTTTTGCCCGATGACTCCGGCCCGTAGACCTCGACAACCCGGCCACGCGGCAAACCACCAATTCCAAGAGCAATATCAAGGCCGAGAGATCCTGTGGACACCGATTGGACTTCAACAACCTGCCCCTGTCCCATTTTCATAATGGACCCTTTACCGAAGGCCCGTTCAATCTGGCTAAGCGCTGCATCGAGCGCTTTTGACTTATCCATCTGGCTGCTTTCTACGAGACGAAGTGAATTTTGTGACATGCTCACATTCCTTATTCCACGATGGACCTGCCGTTTCAATCCGCGACTTTGTACACTTTTTGTTCTTATTTGACAAGTCGATGAAACCGATTGGTATTAAATTGGAAATGCATGTTTGTTTCCAATATGTTCTCCTCTAGGTCATACAATTATGACGTAACGTCAATAAATTGAAGAAACATAATGTGAATCTGTTTTCGACAGAATCACTGAACCGTCTGCCCGCCAAGTTGCCGCACGCTGACCAATCTGTTAGTTCGCCCTGTCGAACGCTCGACATGATTGATTGAATTTCGCAACCCGATACAAGGTCTGCCTGTTTGTGACTCACACCCCACCCCGTCCGGTCGTCTGCATTGGCGCAGTCCACTACGACACTCTAGCTCACGCAAGCCAAGGCATCCTCCGGGAGACCTCGACACCTGCCGTTTTCTCCACCAAGCCCGGCGGCGTGGCGACAAATGTTGCGCGAACGCTCGTCAAACTGGGGCTGGAAACTCGTCTAATTGGAGCTTTGGGCAACGACAACGCAGCCAAAATCCTGACCAACGTGCTGAATGCAGAAGGCATTCAGTTTGCCAGTACAAGCCGGACCGGATTTTCAACTGGTCAGTATATCGCTTTCCATGATCCAGACGGTTCTCTCGCTGCGGCTTGCGTCGATGACAGGGTATTGAGCGAAGCACCTGCTGATTTGTTAGACCGCCAACTAGACGATGCCTCTCAAGCAACCGACGCCATCTGGTTTGTTGATGCCAATTTGCCTGTTGATCTGCTTCGGACCGTGGCAGAACATGCCCCAAAGGGCCGATTAATCGTCAACGCGGTTTCCAATGCCAAGGCACTTCGCTTGAAACCGGTAATCACAAAAATATCCTGCATGATGTTGAACCGGGGTGAAGCAGTCGCACTGACCGGATCAAGCGCCATTTCGTCAACGCAGAACCTGATCAAATCGCTGCGGAACATGGGGGCAAATCAGATTGTCCTTACAGACGGCTCCGCAGACATATTAGTCCATGATGGCCAGACCACACTTTCTTACAAACCTGATACCGTGAAAATAGTCGATGTGACTGGTGCCGGAGATGCGCTGACGGCGGGAACGATCGCGGGACTCGCCCGCGGATTTGACCTGCACAAGGCAATACAGACCGGTCTGAAGGCCGCCTCATTGACGTTGCGAACCACAGGTGCTCTGGCAGACGGCCTGTCTTGGGACACACTCAGGAAGTCCTGAACCAGACTGCATTGCCTTCTTCTTGGCACTGCCACACTTACCGCCTATAACGCCGCAAAATACATCGGGGATGAGCTCCCGCCTTCTTTACAGAAAGACCAATGCACGTGACCCTATCCGCCTCAAACCCTTCCCTTGAAGACCTGATCGTTTACAGCGATGAAGTCCGCGAAGCACTTGAGCAAAACAAGCCGATCGTTGCTCTGGAATCAACGATCATCACGCATGGCATGCCTTTTCCGAAAAACGTTGAAACAGCCCGGCAAGTCGTGGCAGATATTCGGGCCGAGGGTGCTGTTCCGGCGACCATCGCCTTGATGGATTCAAGGATCATGGTGGGCCTGTCAGATGTTGACCTTGATCGCTTGGCGCAGGCCAAAGATGTCATGAAATGTTCGCGCGCAGATCTGACATTTGCATTGGCGACCGGCTGTTATGGGGCAACGACTGTGGCAGCTACCATGATGGCCGCACATGCAGCCGGAGTAAAAGTATTCGCAACCGGTGGCATCGGCGGCGTACACAAAGGCGCGGAAACAAGCTTTGATATCTCCGCCGATCTTGATGAGCTGGGCCGAACCCCGGTCTGCGTCGTATCAGCTGGTGCCAAGGCGCTGCTCGACATTCCGAAGACCCTGGAAGTTCTGGAAACTCGAGGCGTCCCTGTCATTTCGTACGGAACAGAAGAACTACCCGCTTTCTGGTCACGCTCCAGCGGCCTTCAGTCTCCCTACTCGATGAATTCAGCCGCTGAAATTGGCAAACTCATCAAGATGCGGGAAAGTTTTTCGGACCATGGCGGGATCCTAATCGCCAACCCTGTCCCGGCAGAAGATGAAATACCAAGCGCAGAAATGGCTGGCTTTATCGATGAAGCTATTCGCGAGGCAGAGGCAAACAATATTAAGGGTAAGGAAGTGACACCCTATGTGCTGGGCACCATTCTGGAGCTGACCAATGGGCGCAGCCTGGACACCAACATCGCACTGGTCCGCAACAATGCAAGGTTGGCAGCGCGAATTGCTGCAGAACTCGTTTGAACAATTCAAAAAAATGACAATATTCTGGCCGATGCAATTACATCGGCCATTTTTAACTTGAAAGCCCTTAATCTTCAGACCGAAACACCTATCTTGAGAATTGAGTGAACAGGCAAGTTTTGTCGAGGTGTTTTTCCGCGCATCGAGCTTGCGCGTCCCTAGGGCTAAGTGATTGACAATGCGACGTGAGGCTGTCCTTACTTGCTTCAGAATTCAACAATGAGACAATGCGGCGGTTAAGACAGATGACCGTCAGTCCAATATGGAGGTCAATAATGACAGACGCTGTTGAGCCAGAAACCCAGGAAAACGCAATCGCCCCGGCTAGCGGCTTCTCCCCTCTTCAATATCTGGACCGCGCATTGTTGACCCTCCGTGACATTGGGATCACCCCGGAATCGGAAGCTGACGCCCCTATCAATGCCCTGTTGGAACAAATCACCGATCTCTCACCGGACAAAGTCCTGATAATCTCGCGCACATTGAGCCAAGCCTCCAACTTTAATGAAGTTGTTCGCAACCAGGTCCAGCAGATGGATATTGGTGAGCGCTATGAAAAAATCACCGAAGGTTTTGACTCCATCCGAGACGACGCCAAAGCGCTCGTTGACCAGTTGGCCGACGGAAAAATCTCGTTCACCGAGAACCTGTCCAACAAATGGCGGGACATGCGCCGGGGCACGATATCCGACCGGTTCACTGATATCCGCGATACCTACAAGGATGTCGCCAACGCAACCAAAGATCAGATTGAGCGGGAACAGACCATTCTGGAAGCCTACCGCGATTTCCGAGGCGCATTGAAGCAGGCGGAAGTTACCGCATTGGAGTTGCTCAACATTGCAACATCCAAACTGGAGGTCGCCAAAGGAAAGCTGGAAGCAGCATCTGCGGAGGTCGAAGCATTTACCGGTGATGATCCTGCTCAAAAAGCCCGATTGGAACTGGCGCGGGACGAAAAACTGCGCGAAATGCAGGACGAGGAAAAACGCTATCAGATCGCCAAGGATCTCTCTGACAATCTGACCATCGGATACAATACCTCTGAAGTCATTATGGCGCGTTTGGTGCAGACCACCAACGCCAAGGAGCGTGTTTACGCTCAGTCCGTGAGTTTTTTCTCAACCAATGAATCCGTGCTGACAGCTTTGAACGCTTCGTTTACCGGACTTCAGGGATTACATGAATCCACCGAAACTCTGAATGCAATGAAGGACGGCATCAACAAGAGCCTGGAAACACTCGCAGATATTGGTGATGTTGTTCAAACTGAAGCGTTGAAAGCCGGCTACGGTCCGACAGTTGCAGCTGCTTCGGTGAAAAAGTTGGTCGATTCCGTTGTCAACTTTCAGGTCCATTCCCGTGAAATCATTACCGAGATGCGGGACATGTCGACCAAAAACTCTGAAGAGATCCGCCATGCTGTCGAGGATGGCAAGCGACGTCTCGCCAAATTGACGGCACAGGGTCAAGGTCTTTAAATTGATTTCAAATCAGAGCCGGGTTCGCCCGGCTCCTCAAATTTGAGAAGAACCTCTATATGGCCGCAAAATCAGACACGCCCCTCGACGATCTGATGATGGCGATGGATGTGGTGGATACACTGCGCCACGAAGAAGGTCAGGTTGCCCGTGAATTGAAAGCGGACGACAGAGACGCGGCTATGGTCGAGCGTCTCAAGGAAGTCTACGCGTCTCAGGGCATTGATGTCCCGGATCACATCCTGAAGGCAGGTGTAGAAGACCTAAAGCGGGATCGCTTCGTCTATTCGCCGCCATCTGTAGGCTTTCAGCGCACCTTGGCCATGATCTACATTTCCCGGGCAACCTGGTCGAAATGGCTCGCTGGTGCAGCCGCAGTTTTCATTCTGGGCATCCTTACGTGGTATTTTTTGGTGGCCCTTCCGGAAAGACGCGCGCAGGAAGACCTGATCGCCAGATTGACTGCCCTTCCTCAAACATACTCGCAACTTGTTGAGCGGATCGACGGTTTGACGGACAATACCGACATTGAAGCGACCGCTCAGCGCCTGTCTGAAGATGGTCGCCTGGCATTGGCTGACGGCAAGAATGAGGCTGCATTCAAAGCCGAAGCAGAGTTGCGAGAAATGGCAGCACGTCTGTCACAGGTCTTCAATGTACAGATTGTGTCCCGTGAAGGTGTCCCAACCGGACTGACACGAATACCCGAAGCGAACAAGAATGCCGAGAATTACTATATAGTCGTTGAGGCTGTCGCTCCTGACGGAGAAATCCTGCAGCAACAAATTGTGTCGGAAGAAAACGGTGAATCTGAAACCGTCGATATCTGGGGCCAACGCGTCTCGGCAACTATCTTCAAAGCTGTCCGTCAGGACAAACAGGAAGACGGCATCGTGCAGAAAGGCGTTCTGGGTGAAAAACGTCGAGGACATCTAGACGTGAAGTGGCGCACAGGTGTTCAGGATGGAGCAATCACAAAATGGTAGATCTGCAGACATCTGAACTGAAAAGCGAATCTGTGCCATGCTGACAGGACGCCAGACACTTGGAACAATAGAACAAGCACTTTCGGATTTACGCCGGGAAGAAGCTGACCTCAGCATGCGTATTGAGCGTTCAACCCGCGGACTAACTGATCTCCAGGAACGACAGACCGAAGCTTACCGGGACCTCGCCCGCTTTCGTCTGGATACGGACGCAGCCGGCACCCTGAATACCCGGCTCGACAGTGCAGCACGTGATGCGCGGCGTCTACTCGACAAGCGAACGTCGGACTACAAGGTTCTCACAGACCAATTGCGGCAGCTCGAGAGTGAACGCAGCCAACTGCACACAAAGCGCGAAACGCTGGATGGCGAGCGGAGCACGGCTGAAAATCAGATGGATGAACTGATGGAGGCGGTAGATGGCCGACTGGAAACGGATCAGGCCTATATTGCCCAGCGCGATGTGACAGAAGCAGCGGTACGGACTGCCGAAGCCGCAGCAATCAAATCACAGACCTCAGAAAGGGACAGAGAAGACAAAGGCAAGGCTTACAAAGCTGACCCCTTGTTTCTTTACCTTTGGAACCGGGATTTCGGGACACCGGAGTATGATCGGCGCGGGATCGTTCGTTCCCTCGATCGCTGGGTTTCCGGATTAATCAAGTTTGAGGGCGCGCGAGCCAATTTTTCCATGCTGACGGGTATCCCTGAACGCATGGCACGTCACGCCGTGCGTTGCGCTGCGGATGCCCAGGAAGAACAGGCAAAACTTGCAAGACTCAGTCGGAATGCGATGACCGACGCTGCAGGTGCGGATCTAGTCGGCACAATTGAGTCCCTGAGTGACCAGATCGAAGATCTGGATGATCAACTCGACAAACTTGACCGACAAATCGAGACGCTATCGTCCGCGCTTACCGAATTTGCCAGCGGTGAAGATTCTGATTTCCAAAAGGCAGAGGAATTCCTGGCAACTTCGCTTAAGGCTGACGATCTAAAATCTCTGTGGCATGCGGCTCTGGACAGCCCCTCGCCTGATGACGATAAAATCGTTCAGAGAATTGATGATTTTAGAGAGCGCATCGAGCAGGTCGCCCAGGACGTTCGTCAGGACAGGCAACTTCAACGGGACATCAGTCGGCGACGCAGTGAACTTTCTGATGTTGTCAAACGGTTCCGTTCCAATGGATATGATCGCTGGGAATCCACTTTTTCCGATGACAAATTGACAACTGTGTTGCTAGGCGAGCTGGTAAAGGGTGCCATCACAGGTGCTGATTATTGGGCCCGTGCCGAAAGATCCCATAAACGGCGACGCCCAAGGGGCCGCAGAGTGGCATTTCCGAAGGGAACCGGACTACCGAAATCGATGGGAGGATTTGGCGGTTTTGGAGGACCTCCGGGCGGTTTTGCCGGTGGCAGCAATCCAACTGGTGGCGGTGACGGTTTTGGTGGCGGTAGTTTCAAAACCGGCGGCGGATTTGGCGGCGGCGGCTTCAAGACAGGTGACACCTTTTAGTCTCTTGCCGCATAAAATCTGCCTACCTTAGAACACAAGGCTTCGTTAGGAGAGTTGTGTAACAGTGAATTGAAACATCAGTCAGTGCTCACGAGCAGTTTTGTTGCTCTTGACCATTTACTGTTTTAGACCGAATTGCACGACATGTATTCAGGACCGGATCTTCCTATGCGACAAATCATTTTAGCTTGTGTTTGCGCCCTTGCTCTTGCCGCTTGTCAATCAGGTTCATCTGGACGGTCTACTCCGCAACAACCACAACTGACAGTGCCCGAAGGCGCTCAAAGCGTGAAGATTGCGGCCAGCCCTGCTGCTGTTCGCAGTGCTCTTGTCAGCAGTGCGACCGAGCGCGGAACAGTTGTGATCCAGGACCAGCCGAACATGATCGTCATGGAGCGGCAGATGACTGGCGAGAATCCTGCACTCGATCAGCAATTTGGTCCGTCAGACAATGGTATGCGCGTGATCCGTATTCGGGTTCGCTTCACGGGGTCTGCATGTGAAACGCTTGCGGTTCAGGACCTTGCAGTCATCAACAATGTCCGCACAGGATTGGAACAGAGTTTTGTCCTGCCGGGTAATCCCAACACCCTGCAAAGCCTCCAGGGCTTGAAGACACGGGCAGAACAGACCAGTTCCTGCCCGCCGCTACTGTCCTGATTGAAGCCAGCCATAGCTTTGGCCGAGTAAGTCACATTGCCGGACGGTCTCATTCAAGCCGGAATGGCTTCTGGTGCAAACTGGTTCAGAAATTCGGCACTTGGCGGAATTGGCTTGATCACGTCGATCATGACTCCATTAGGGTCTTGTGTGATGAAATGCCGTTGACCAAAGTCCTCGTCTTTTACCGGCAATAAAATTGGCAGGCCTTTGTGTTGGGTCGCTTCATAAATCGCATCAACATCGTCAACTTCAAAATTCAACAGAAGACCGCAACTACCCTGCCCTCTTTTCGCCTCTGGAATGGTTTCGTAATTTTGGTCAAGTACCGCAAGGTTGACGGTTCCGTCCTCTTCTGACTGCAAATGTACGTACCAGTCTGCTTCGAACATCACCTTGAATTTGAAATTATCCTGATAGAAACGCGCGGTTTCAGCAACGTTGATCGTCATGAGGACAGGGTAGAATTGTGAGCATTTCATCGCGTCTCTCCGGTATCGAATGCTCCGGCCTTCCCAGAGCACTACATTTAACATACAGTATGTATGTAAGTCACAATTAACATACAGGCTGCATGCATGCAAGATACCACTCCTCGCCGGAAACAAGCCGATCGACGCGCAGAAACTCGCAAAGTGCTGCTAGATGCGGCGCGAGAACTTATTGTTGAGAAAGGCTACGCCGAAACCGGGACACCGGAGATCGTGAAGAGAGCTGGCGTCACTCGGGGCGCGCTCTACCATCACTTTGCCGACAAGTCGGACGTGATGCGAGCGTTGGTTCAGCAGGAAGCTTCTGCTATCGCAGACGAAATTGATGCCGAGACGACAACGAAGCAACCGCCTCTGGAGGTTTTCATGTCGGGAGCTCAAGCCTATTTCCTGGCAATGTCGGTTCCCGGTCGGGCAAAAATTCTGTTACTGGAAGGTCCGGCGGTTCTTGGTGTGTCTGAAATGGCAGAAATTGACTGGCAAACCGGAGGGGCAACGCTACTAGAAGGACTTCGTCAAAGCTCACAAGATGGATTTGTGCAGAACATTCCGCTTGAGCCGCTAGCAGACCTGCTGTCCGCATCCTTTGACCGTGCGGCGCTTGCAATCGCCAACGGTGAAAACCGTGCAGAGTATGAAAAAGCAATCAAATCCCTTTTGGCCGGTATTTTAAGCAGTTAAGGAGATAGCGCTTAGGCAGGTTTCCATCTATTGGAAGGTGCTGCATTTGTGGAATGCACAAAATCATTCGCCATAAACTCCCGTCGAGCTTCAGTCCCACAATCCCTCAAGGCATCCATTGTTTGATATTGCACTCTATTTATTGCTGTTTTTATTTGTTGCCTCTTTTGTATCAGGATTAATAGACTCGATTGCTGGTGGCGGCGGTTTGATAGCCATCCCGGCGCTGCTGATGGTTGGCTTACCTCCCCTTGAAACCCTCGGCACCGCCAAATTACAGGCATTGTTCGGGTCCGGCTCGGCGGCGATGGCCTACGCTAGAAAGGGACATGTAGACCTGCGTGCAATTGCGCCAATGGCAGTTCTGTCGGCGACTGGAGCCGTCTTCGGAGCACTTGTCGCAACCGTTCTGCCAATCGAAATTCTAAAGGCTGCGCTTCCATTCATTCTGATTGCGACAGCTATCTATTTCGGATTGAAACCGGACCCTGGCACCATTGAGCGGTATCCCCGGATGACACCCATGCTTTTCGGAGCAACAGTCGTGCCGATGATAGGGTTTTACGACGGTATTTTTGGCCCGGGAACCGGGTCGTTTTTCATGTTGTCGTTTCTGGCACTCGCCGGACTGAACCTGTTGAAGGCAACAGCACAAACCAAAGTACTGAACTTTGCCTCCAACTGCGCCGCATTTCTTGTTTTTCTGGCTCACGGTGCAGTTCTCTGGAAAATCGGCCTGCTTATGGGGGTTGGCCAATTTGCCGGGGCTCAGGTCGGGTCAAGGCTGGCCATGAAGAATGGGTCTGCGATCATCAGGCCACTTCTTGTGTTCTCTTGTATCGCCATGGCGCTCAAACTCATTTTAGATCCCGCTCATCCGGTGCGCGGAATGCTCGGGTTTTGATACTGCGTCCCTGATAACTGGATTTAGAATCTGGCGACCTAAAAATATGACGCTATAGTGCTGTAAGTTTTATCAATAAGACTTTAAAATTCATGCCGACAATTTATCAGCTAAAATCGCGCTTTCAGAACTTGCTTCGCCCACTCTGCCAAAAGCTGGCGAACACAGGCATAACTGCAAACCAGATCACACTAACCGCACTTGTTTTGTCTGTGCTTGAGGGAATGGCTCTGTGGCTCTATCCGGGTGCCTTCCTTCCCTTGATCGTTTTGCCGCTCGTGCTGTTTATTCGCATGGGATTGAATGCAATTGACGGCATGCTTGCTCGCGAGCACGACCAAAAGTCTGATTTGGGAGCAATCCTGAACGAACTTAGCGATGTCCTTTCGGACGCAGCCCTCTATCTGCCATTTGCAGTCCTTCCCTTTGTCTCGGCCGAAGTTATCGTCGGACTGGTTGTTTTGGCAATCATTGGAGAAATGACAGGTGTTATCAGTGTCCAGATCGGTGCCAGTCGCCGATACGACGGCCCGTTCGGAAAGAGTGATCGAGCAGCTCTCTTCGGTACATGCGGTTTTCTGATGGCCTTGGGACTGACGTCTTCCCTTTTCTATCAGATCCTTTTTGCTGCAGGTCTTGTCCTATCTGCAGTAACGATCTGGAATCGTGCACGAAACGCATTCAAGGAGCTCGAACAAAAATGACTCTGGATGCAATTCACTGGGCTCTGCTCGGTATATGGGGTCTGCTCGCCGTTGCCAGCCTTATCGTTTTTGTCATTTCAAAACGATCCGAAAAAAACATGACCGAACTTGTTCAGCGCACTCAAAGCTGGTGGGTTATGGTTGCGATCTTCACGCTGGCTTTTCTGGTCAGCAATACCATATCGATCATCGTCTTCGCCCTGATCAGTTTTCTGGCGCTGAAGGAGTATTTTTCGATGATCCCGACCCGGCGCGCCGACCGGCGTGTCCTCTTCTGGGTCTACCTTGCCATACCGGTCCAGTATTTCTGGGTCTATGACAGCTACTACGGCATGTTTGCGGTCTTTATCCCGGTTTACATGTTCCTGTTCCTGCCCTTCGCCAGCTTGTTATCCCAACAGACTGACGGGTTTCTAAGAAGTGTCGGAACGCTCAATTGGGGTTTGATGCTCTGCGTCTTTTCGATCAGTCATGCAGCTTTCCTGTTGATCCTCCCAACAACCGCCGAGAACAGCGCCGGCGGGGCAGGTTTATTATTGTTCCTGATTTTCCTGACGCAGTTCAACGATGTTGCACAGTACACATGGGGCAAAATGTTCGGACGCCGGAAAATCATTCCCGGAGTCAGCCCTAACAAAACCTGGGAAGGTTTTTTGGGAGGCGTCGGTACCACTTTTGTCCTGGCAATTGTTGTGGCCCCATTGGTGACTCCCTTTAGCCTGGCACATGCCGCAGCAGCCGGATTACTTATTCCAGTCGCTGGCTTCATCGGAGATGTCACCGTCTCAGCTTTGAAACGCGACCTCGGTGTGAAAGATACCGGAAGTCTGATCCCCGGACATGGCGGTATTCTCGACAGGATCGACAGTTTGACATTTACAGCGCCGCTGTTTTTCCACTTCACCCGCTACTTCTATTACTAGGGTCTGCGAATGCTCCAGAAAGCCTTCTATACCCTTGTAAAGATCGTCGTTCTGTTCCTGCTCGGATTGAACGTCCGCCGCAAGGAACTTCTACCAACAACAGGTCCGGCAATTATTGTCGCCAACCACAACAGCCATCTCGACACGATGGTCCTGATGGCTCTGATGCCTCTGTCGAAGTTGAAGGATATTAAGCCGGTTGCCGCGGCTGATTACTTCTTTTCATCGCCCTGGAAGGCCTGGGTCTCGGAGCATGTGCTGGGCATCATTCCAGTAGAACGGAAAGGTAGGGATCGTACTACAGACCCGCTCAAAGGCTGCTGTGACGCTCTGTCCGACGGCAAAGTTATTGTTCTCTTTCCAGAAGGTTCCAGAGGTGAACCGGAACAAATGACGGACCTTAAAAAAGGTATTTCCTTTTTGGCGGAGCGTTATCCTGAGACCCCGGTCGTGCCAGTTTTCACGCATGGCCTCGGCAAAGCGCTTCCAAAGGGGTCATTTTTGCTGGTGCCGTTTTTCTGCGATATTTTTATAGGCGACGCAATCACTTGGGGCGGAGACCGCAACAACTTCATGAGTGAGCTACAGGACCGCTTTAACACCCTGTCGACGGAAAAAACTTTTGCGCCCTGGGAATAACCGATCCCCTATCCTCTGGAGTGGCGCCTGGGGTTTTGCAGAGGCGACCTTGTTTTTCCTCGTACCTGACGTCCTACTGACGAGCCTCGCCCTCAAATCATTCAAAAGGGCTGCGATTGCAGCATTGGCCGCAGCTCTGGCCGCGGCATTCGGCGGACTGCTGATTTGGCTATGCGCACATTGGGTGCCGGTCGAAACAAAGAATATCTTGTTGATCGTTCCCGGAATATCGGAAACCACGTTCGGGACCGTAAAAGTCCTGTTCGCGCACGGAGCGTTTTCAGGCATGTTGCAAGGAGCATTTTCCGGTATTCCCTACAAAGTGTTTGCAGCAGAAGCCGGATTTACCGGCATCAATCCAATCCTTTTTGTCATCCTGACACCGATAGTTCGGCTGCCGAGATTTCTTGTGTTGTCTTTAGTTGCGTGGTCCCTATCCCAAGCGATTGGAACAAGGCTGGCACCCATGACCAAACTTCTGATGACTCTGGCTTTATGGTGTGTGTTTTATATCGGCTATTTCAGTGCCATAGGTTGGTAGTCAAAGTCAGATTTCAGGATTTCACCGGATACCGATTGGCTTCCTCGAACACATCAATCACTTTGGTGCCGGCCTTGATAAGTGCGCCATGTTCCGCGCCTGAGGGAATATCGTAAATTGCACCGGGGCCCATGGTTTTTGTGACACCGGCAATCGTGAATTCGATCTCTCCGTCCAGAACAGTTCCCCATTGAGCGAGATGAGAATGCGGAGGAAGAACCATGTCTTTTATGAAGTCAAAAAACACGACAAGCCCGGCGTCGGACTGGATCGCGTAGGATTTCACGACATCATCCGGGAACGGAATATCGAGCGCAGGAAATGTCTTGATAAAATCTGGCAGCTGCATGGAAATGCCCTTCTATGGTTGGATTGCCGACGGTAAGTAACTACCGCCGGAAAGTCCTAGTCATTCAATACATCTTTGACTGTCGTTGCCAACTGTTTCAGCGTGAAGGGTTTAGGCAGGAAGAAGAATTTCTCACCTTCAGGGAGGTTCTCTTCAAATGCATCTTCGGCATAGCCGGACACAAATATGATTTTCAAATCCGGATGTGATTTCCGCAGTTCAACAAGCAGAGATGGACCGTCCATCTCCGGCATGACAACATCCGAAACCACCAGATCAACATGACCACCAGTTTCTTCCATGACCTCCAGTGCTTCCGCTCCGGTTCCTGCTTCGTGCACGGTGTAGCCGCGCGACGCGAGCGCACGCGCAGCAAAAGCTCGAACAGCTTCCTCATCTTCCACCAAGAGGATTGTTGCAGAGCCGGTCAAGTCGGCGAGTTTCTCCTGCTCGACCTCTTTCGGTTCCGGCTTCTTCTCTTCGACGACTTTCGGGATATGACGAGGCAAGAACAAGCGGAACGTCGTGCCTTCATCGACCTCGGACGTGCAGAAGATGAACCCGCCAGTTTGTTTGACGATACCGTAAACAGTTGACAGTCCAAGCCCAGTCCCTTTGCCTACCTCCTTGGTGGAGAAGAACGGATCAAAGATCTTTTCCATCACGTCAGGCGGGATACCGTGACCGGTATCGTTCACTTCGATCAGTGTATATTCGCTCGGTGGCATGCCACGCGTGTTCTCGAACTGCGTCGATTCTGCTTCTGTAACATTGCGCGTGCGGATCGTTAGCTGGCCGCCATCAGACATGGCATCACCAGCATTCACAGCCAGATTGACGATCACCTGCTCAAGCTGATTGAGATCTGCCATGACAGGCCACAAATCACGCCCATGAATGACTTTCAGTTCGACTTTCTCGCCGAGCAAACGATCCAGCAGGATCGACAGGTCAGCCAGCACATCATTCAATTCGAGCTGCTGCGGGCGGAGTGTCTGACGACGCGAGAATGCCAGAAGCTGCCGAACGAGGCCTGCTGCCCTGTTGGCATTCTGCTTGATGTTCATGATGTCCTGGAAAGAAGGATCCGTCGGTCGATGGCTGGCAAGCAGCAAATCCGAAAAGCCGATAATCGCTGTCAGAACATTGTTGAAATCGTGCGCGACACCGCCTGCGAGCTGGCCGATTGCCTGCATCTTCTGGCTTTGGGCAAACTGAGCTTCGAGCGCTCTTTGCTGTGTCGTTTCAAGTGCATAGACAATGGCTGCTTCACCATCGCCCTCGCCTTCCTGAACAGCTGAGACATAAAAGGTGGCTGATCTTGGATCGTTACCCTCGACAAGCGGAATATCGATCGGAGCAATTTCCCCGATGCCATTGGCTGCCGCGCCCAGTGCCTTGGCCAGGTCGGTTCGTCCGCTGTCGGCAATGTAGGCTTCGAGTTTTGGAGCACCGTCATCGGAATCGACGGCACCAAACAGTTTCAGGAATGGCGCATTGGTGCGCAGGACCCGGCCTTCCTGGTCCAGCGACGCAATAGCTATCGGGGTGTTGTTGAAGAAGCGCGCAAAGCGAACTTCAGCAGCACGCAAGGCTTCTGAAACTTCCTCGCCGGGGGAACGATTGAGCACAAGTGTCCGGCTGTCACCCTGAATACCGTTTTCACCAAATGGGACACGGTGCAACAATCGAACAGGAAGCCCGCGCCCGTTTCGGGTCACAAAATCAAGGTCGAACGTTTCGCTTTTGACTTCACCGGCATGTCCTTTGACCGAGCGGATGAGTTCTGTCCCATCTCCCCGGACGATTTCCGCCAGATCAAGTTCACCGGCATCGAACTGTGCGAGGTCATAACCAAGCCAGTCGGCAAGCGTAGCATTCAGGTAAACAACCCGGCCATTGGCATCACAGGAGAAAAAGCCCGCCGGCGCATGATCCAGAAAATTGATGACCCGCTGCAGTTCCTGAAAGGAGTTCTCCTGTTCAGCTCGATCTCGGGTAATATCCGAGAGTTGCCAGACTGCCATTGGTTTGCCGCCGCCATTTTCCTTGGTGACCCGCAGTGGTCTGATGGCCACACGATACCAACGTGCTGCCCCTTCCGACCGACCAAGCGGGCATGACATGCGGATTTCTTCTTGGGCTTTTCGGCTATCTCTCATCGCTTGAGACAGACGGAATATCGCATCCGTAGCGTCCGGATCGGATGAAAATACCCGCTCCACAACGCGTATGTCTGCAGGTGACTCGGCACCTGTTAGTTCAGCGTATGAGTTATTGGCGTAAACGAGACGTCCATCCAGATCGGTGATCAACGCACCGTCTTCAAGTGTATCAACGAACGCAGAAGCAAGCGGGCTGGCTTCGCCCGGCCTAGCCGAGAGCTTCAGAAAGCCGATAGCACCGGCAAACAGGCAGAAAACGCCAACAACAGCTAAAATTCCAAGCAGAGCCAGAATGAAGGGCTGGGCGACAGTACGATCCATTACGGCAAATGCCGCTGCCGCGCCGATAAGCAACAACGCAAGGCCAATCAAAAGCCCGATGTTTCCAGATCGCTCAGGTCGACTAATCATCGGCCCGCTCGGCGATCCGTCCAGATCATTCATTCGGTTCGTCTCCTTGGTCCGAATCGTTGATCGGCGGACCTTCAATAAACATTCTGTGCTTGGTGCAGAAATTCAACCGATACAGCGCGGAGTCCTGTTGAAATTCACCCTAATAATAGAATTACACCGGGTAAACTGCATCACGTGGAGTTATTTGGCTTGCCAGGATGCACGCTTGCGCATTTTGAAGACGAAGCCGATGACCTCCGCCACGGCCTTGAAATGCTCTTCCGGGACTTCATGATCAATTTCAACTGTTGCATAAAGCGCCCGGGCAAGTGGAGGATTCTCAATCACCGGAATCTCGCTGTCCTTGGCAACTTCGCGGATTTTCAATGCCGTCGCATCGACGCCCTTTGCGAGACAAAGTGGAGCTCCCATGCCGTCCTCATACTTCAGTGCCACCGCGTAGTGAGTCGGGTTGGTAACGACGACAGTTGCTTGCGGGACTGCAGACATCATCCGCTTGCGGGATCTTTCCATACGCAACTGCCGGATCTTGCCTTTGACCTGTGGGTCACCCTCGGTCTGTTTGAATTCTTCCTTCACCTCTTGCAACGACATCTTTTGCTTATTGAACCACTTGTTCTTCTGATAAACAAAATCAGCACCTGCAACGACCGTCATCACAGCAAGAATAGCTGCGAGACACTGAAGGATCAGGACACGGGCTTCTTCCAAAATGATGACGGTGTCTGCAAAGATCATGATATCGGCTTCGTCACGATGCGGCCACATCACAGCGACCATCACTGAACCGACCACCAGAATTTTGATCATTCCCTTTGCAAAGTTCACCAGACTGTCAGCTGAAAACATCCGCTTTAGACCGGAGGCCGGAGAAATCTTAGATAATTTAGGCTTTATCGTCTCAGCGGTCAGCAAAGGCTGATGCTGGATCAGATTGCCGGCAACAGCCATGACCACCAATGCGATAAGAGGCAATCCAACAATCAGAGCAACGGATTGCCCTGTGTCACGCCACAAGGCCCTAAGAGCATAACCGTCCGTTGGAATTTGATGAGCATGCTCCAGATAGCCCTTCATCAGTCCCCCGAGCGAACTGGCGGCTGACGGTGCCATGAGGGCAATCATCAGCGTTGCACCGGCCAATGTGAACCAGGTACTGACTTCTTGCGATTTTGGAACGTCCCCTTTGTCATGCGCTTCTTTCAAGCGCTTTTGCGTGGGGTCCTCAGTCTTTTCTGAGTCGTCGGCATTGTCAGCCATAACTCTCCATTACCCCGCGAGAAACTTGCCGATAGACTGCTGAAAATGCTCCAGATAGAACATCATCAATGTCGAAATCAGCGCCATGAGAAGGAACAGGCCAACCGCAATATTCACCGGCATTGCGATGAAGAAGATCTGCATTTGCGGCATCAGTTTATTGAGCAGACCAAGGCCAAAATAAAACACAAGCCCAACCACAAGAAATGGCGCGCTCATACGCACCGCAATCGAAAAAACGTGCGCAACTGTTTCGGTCGCTGTTTGCGCAAAATCACTTAACGGTGGTGCTGATCCTGGCGGGAACACCGTAAAGCTGTCGTGCAGGGCGGCTATGACCAGGTAGTGCGTATCCGTAACGAAAACCAGGGTTATGCCAATGATGGACAGGTAGTTTCCGTAAAGCGCGCCCTGTTGTCCTTCGTTGGCAATATCAGTTCCAAGTGCAAAGGCCAGACCTGACTGGTTGGCGATAATGACACCGGCAATCTGCAGTGCAGATGTAATGAGACGCGCGCAAAGACCAATCCCTACACCGATGGCAATCTCACTAAAAAGCAAAATAGCCAACTGCACCGGATTGGCGATCAAATTTGGTGGATATTCGGAGGAACCAACCGGATAAAGAACCAGAGTGAGTGCCAATGCTATTGTCAGTCGAAAGCGCGATGGTATCGAGCTCTCTCCCAAGGCCGGCATAATCATGATCATCGTGCCAAGGCGCGCAAACATCAGCATGAAAGCAGCGGCAACATCGGGCAGAAAATCAAGCTGGATTGTCATAGCGGGACTACGTTACCCCCCGCCGGTTTTCAAAATCATCTCGGCTATCTTCGCCATAAAGGACTGGAGCAATTGGCTCATGAACGGCAAGGTAACCAGTAAGGTGACAAAAATCGCCAGAATCTTGGGAACGAATACAAGCGTCATTTCCTGAATCTGCGTAAGCGCCTGGAAAAGAGCAATCACGACACCAACAGCAAGACCGACAATCATTGTCGGTCCCGCTACCAGGATCATGGTCCAGACACCATCTCGGGCGAGATCAAGGACTTCAGGTCCGGTCATATGTGGCCCTTCCGGCCTTTAAAAATTACCAAAATCAGATCGGCATCCGCATGATTTCTTCGTAGGCAGAGATCACCCGATCTCGAACAGCAACCATTGTCTCCAACGCGACCTCGGTTTCCGCAACAGCGGTCACAACATCAACGACATTGGTTTTGCCCTCGATCAGCCCGATTGCCTTGTCATCCGCAACCCGGCCCTTGTCGACAACTTCGCTCACAGCCGACTGGACCATTTGACCGAAATCGACCTGATCTCGAATCGGAGCAGCGTCTTCAACTGACCGGGCATGCTGTTGTAGCTGGGCAGCCATCTGATAGGCGCTATTGGCAATCGAAGGGGTGGCCATAATTTTGTTTCCTTAACCGGTCTCGGGCAGCTGGTGCCAGCGGCTTATGCCTTGAGAATATCAATGGTTCTTTGCAGCATTCGCCGCGTTGCTTCGATTACATTCAGGTTGGCTTCATAAGACCGTTGTGCTTCACGCATGTCCGTCGTCTCGATCAACGTGTTTACATTCGGCTGAAGTACATAACCCTTTTCATCCGCTGCCGGATGGCCAGGAATAAACGTGGATTTGAAGTCGGATTTGTCCAATGCGACTTTTCCAAGCGCAACCTTTTCGGCGTCCAGTTCCTTGTCATACAAGGTTTTGAACGTCGGAATTTTACGCCTGTAAGGCTCCTCATCCGGGGCTCGTCCTGTAGAACTCGCGTTCGCAATATTCTCCGCAATAACGCGCATTCGGCCACTCTGCGCTTTTAATCCTGAAGCAGAGACAAACAGGGATTTTACCAAATCCATTTCAGCGATCCTTTAGTTCCCCAGATGTGCCTTAGGCGGATTTTGAAAGTGCAATTCGGACCAACCCCAAACTCTTTGTGTAGAGGGTTGTTGCAGCTTGGAAATCCATCTGGTTTTCCGTAATTTTCATCATTTGCTCTTCCAAAACCACGCTGTTGCCGCTTGGTGTGACTTCAAAAGAATTCTGTTCGTCGATCTTCGCGCCGCTTTGGCTCGACATCTTACCGGAGATGTGACCCACAGAAGTCACATCAGTCGCCATCCCGACATTGGCTAGATTGATATGATCCTTGAACGAATACTCCTTAACGTCCCGCGCCAGATACCCAGGTGTATCGGAGTGAGCGATGTTCTCGGCCAGCACGCCCTGACGGGTCTGATGCCATTGCATTTTCGATTTCAGCGCCTGAAACAGCGGCAGGTCAGTAAACGCCATTCGATTCACCGTTTGTTAACCACTAGGCAATGATTGCCGGGTAAATGGTTAATGAATAGTTAACGTCAAATCATGCGCCACCAGCCAAGCGGCACAAAACCAGTGGATGAACAGGCACTTCCTTTGCATTTCGCAATTTGGAGCGCACTTCAGTGGGTAAATTTTACCCACATCTGTTAACGTCAAGATCTAGTAAGATTCGTAATCAAACAGCAAGCTGGTCACAGCCTCAGAAAGTCCGTTAACCGCTCAAATCATGCAGATGTACGAGCGACAAAATCATGAAAACCACACGATAGAAGCAGACTAAAGCCAAATTTGTAATCTCTGGGGATAAGAGACACATAACGTCACCAGGTCAGAAAATTCAAATATTGGATAGGAACTGCTCAAACCGCAGGCGGGGCGGCGTAAGATAAAATGTACAATTGGATTGAAACAACCTTCAACGTTAGCGAAGGGATTGCACAAGGACTTGCCCTTATAATTTCCCTAGCAGTAGTACTGGTTCTTTTTGCGCTGTTTATTTTCATTATCAAGCGCCTCATCGGGGCGAATGCACCGCAAAACCGCAGTCGTCAACCACGTATAGCGATCATGGATAGTACTACGGTCGATACCAGGCGCAGACTGTTGCTCGTTCGCCGAGACAATGTAGAACATCTCATCCTCATCGGAGGGCCCAGTGATGTTGTTGTTGAACAGAACATTGTTCGCCATACCCCGCTTACGAATGGGCAAAATAGAGGTGCCGGCTATCCCGCGCATCAACAAGGATCGGGAGGAATAAAGTCTGCAGCCGCACCAGGACCGGATCTCCCGGTAACACCGGAAGTTTTGTCTGACATGCAGCAATCAGAACCACCCAACATAAATTTGAATGTTGCAACGAAAGAACCAAAGCCTTCGGGAACCCACAAACCAAGTTTACGGGTCGCAGATACACCTCAGCCACGTTTTAAATCCTCCGCGACTTCTGAAAAGTCGGCGAACCCTGCCATTTCAGCATCTGCTCAACTGGTGCGTTCCAAAACTGAAACCAAAAACATTCTGGCACCTAAACCTGTCGGTGACATTTCACCTGCTGTGAAATCCCTCTCCAGATCATCGCCAAAAGCTGCAGATACCAAAACGGTAACGCCCGAAGCAGCCACGGAAAACAAAACGACTGACAAGCTGCCCAATAAGGCAGGTTCAGCAATTCATTCTTCCAGCAAGGCATTCTCTCCCAAGGACCGCCCCTCTTATGGCAGTCATAAGATTTCGCCCCCGTCATCAGGTCCGGCAGCTAGAGCGAAAACCGCATTCTCCAATCCTGCAGATGTCGAACCGGCGACTGGCAAAACTGAACCATCCTTGTCTCCAAAACAGACCAAAGAGCAAGTAAAGAAGACTGCGCCTGAACTGTCTGCTGCACCCCCAGCACAAATTGAACAACAAGAAACCGGCCCTGCAGTGACAACGAGTTTGCCGGCAGCTTCATCCGATACCGACAATAAGACGGACGTGCCGCCTACAAAGCTTGAAGCTGCGCTCAAAGAGAGCATAGAGGAAGAATTGGGTCCAAATTCAAACACCGCCAAATCTTCAAATGCTTCTGAGGAAAAACCCGATGATCAAGTTGCGCCGAAAGCACCAGAGGCCCAAACAGATACGGTGGAGATAAGTGCTCCGACTAAAGATGGCTCCAAAGAACTTGCGGCAGCAATCGATGCGCCCAACGAAGAAGAGCCTGCACAGGCTGACGGTTTAGGCAGTCGCAATCCGATAGAAGAAGAAATGGCAAAGATTCTGGATGAAGTTGGCGGGCAGCCGAAGCAATGATGCGATCCGATTGCCGGTTAAAGTGGCACAAACTTGGTTTCCTGTTTCTGGCGTTTATGGGAACGCTTTTGGTTTGTGCAAATCCGGCATTGGCACAAGATATCTCGGTCGGTTTTGGAGATGATGCCAGCCTGACAGAGCGGGCAGTCCAGCTAGTCGTCCTATTGACGATCCTGTCGTTGGCCCCCTCCATTTTGGTCATGGTGACCAGCTTCACTCGCATTGTGGTTGTCCTGTCACTTCTCAGGTCGGCAATTGGACTGCAAACCGCGCCACCGAACATGGTGATGGTAAGTCTCGCCCTGTTTCTGTCTGCCTTCATTATGATGCCAACACTGCAGACTGCATATGATGAAGGCGTCCAACCGCTTGTTGATGGGGACATAGAGTTTGAGCAGGCCTGGGAGCGTTCATCCGATCCGTTTCGCACCTTCATGTTGTCTCAGGTTCGCGAAAAAGATCTCGGCCTTTTCCAGGAACTGTCCGGTCAGGAAGCTCCCGAAACCGAAGAGGACCTGTCGATGGCAACCCTCATCCCTGCCTTCATGATTTCGGAGCTGCGACGGGCCTTTGAAATCGGCTTCCTTCTCTATCTACCGTTTCTGATCATCGATCTGGTTATCGCGTCTGTTTTGATGTCGATGGGTATGATGATGCTTCCACCGGTGGTAATTTCTCTTCCATTCAAACTCATCTTCTTCGTTCTTGTCGATGGCTGGAACCTGGTGGCCGGATCACTTGTCAAAAGTTTTGGTGGCGGCTAACAACCCGCCTGATTGCCAAGACAAAGTTTCACCTGGATTAGTGCGACAGAACTCTTTCGATAATCGTTGAAATATTTTTTGGAATTGACAGGGCTCTCAAGTAGTCAACCGGAAGCGATATGCCTTCCTTTTACCCACACCATTCAAAACCCTGACTTTAAGCGACCGCAGTCGAGCCTGTCGGAGTCAGAGGTTTAGCCAGCCACATCAGCAGGAGCTGGAACCGCAGCGCGGTCAGAATTACTGGCGGGAGACATATACTGTCGGCGGTATTCCTGCAGGAAGGTTTCCAGAGAATCGACATCAGCCAGACTGTTTGCAACTTCGAGAAATTCGACGCCCTGCGCTGCAATTGGCCGCGTCACAACTTCGAATGCCAAAGATTCCGGGCTATCGGCCATCTTTTTCATATATTTGGTCTGCAAACGCTCAAGACTGAGTTGGTCACCGGCCAAAGAGTAGGAAATCGCTGCCTTCAGGATGTCCCGGCGTTCCAAATTATCCAGCGGGATATTATCTGACCAACGTGACCCATGCATCGCTTCAAGTTGCTCGCCCGCATCGCGCCAGCTTTCAGCTGCCCAGAATGTATCAGCTCGAAGCCGGTCAACATCGGTACCCCGCATATTGCGGACAAGCTCCAAAGCAAGGTCCGGGCGACCACTTTCTGTCAGCGCTCGCGCTTCCACCACATTGCGCTGACGCTCCAGTGTGGACGGAAGACTGGCTTGCCTTGTTCGATTCAAAACTCGAAGGGCCTGCTCGGGTTTGCGATCCATCAGATAAATTGCAGCCAGATCAGCCGCAATTTGTGCTCTGGCGGCACCCTTGAGGCGATTATCAACTTGATGGCGCAGCAACTCAGTTGCCTGATCGAGCAAATCCACTTCGACGAGGCGTTTCGCCAAACTGCGAACCATTTCGTCGCCTTGCCTGCCGATTGGCGTCAACTCCCGAAAGTCATAGTAGAGCGCCAGGGCTTTGATTGACTGCATTTCGTCCGCTTTACCATCAAGGAAGAGCGAGTTGAAAAGAGCGTTCATCTCTTCCTGTAGCAAACGTGTGGTATCAGAGTCCGGCTCAGCCTGAACAGCTGATTTCATGGATTCGAACGCTTCACGATATTGACCGCGCTCGGCGTAGAGCTGAGACAGGAACCGGAGGGTCTTGAGTTCGATCTCGTCGCCGCGCCAGGAGGTTGCCAAACCCGCAAGACTATGGATGGTTTCATCCACTGTCGCTTCACCGTCGCGATACCGGATTCGCAACGCTCGATACTCTGCCTCCGCAGCGCGCGGGCGATCATCAGAACGGGTCACAAGGTCAAAGACAGTAAGCGCTTCTTGCGAACGGCCCGAAGCATCTGCAACACGGCCACGCAAAATGTCATATCGTGCTGCCTGGGAGGAAGAAACCTCGCTGGGCTCGATCTCCGCAAGCATGCCATTGGCGATACCGAAGTCATTGACTTCTACCATAGCCTGAGCCGCGGCCAATTTGAATTCAGTCTGAATGGATTTCGGATAATTCCCAACAACTGCACGGCCTCGAGGCATGGCAATTCGGGCCTGGCTCCAATTCCCGAGTTGGATATCCACGATCGTCTGCCAAACAGCGGCGTCAGGGCTGTTTTTAAGGTCCGGCCGGTTCAAATGCTCATAAGCCTCATCAGGCCGGTTTGCCATCGCAAGAGCCGCACCTCTTATGAGATTGTATGAGCTGTCCTCGGCCAGCGCAGGCTCTTCTTCTAGCGCCAGCTTCATCAAACCCATGGCTTCCTGAGGGAATTGATGTGCCAGATAGAAACGCGATAGAGCCATCAACGGTTTGCGGCGTTTTCCGGCAGGCGACTTCGACAAACGGTCCTGCAATTCCAACAGGCGCGATTTAAACGCTCCAGGTCCCTCTGTGCTAAGGGATACAAACTCTACGAAACCAGTATCATCCGAACCGACAAGCGCACTTAAGGCTCCAGTTCCAGACCTCAAATGTTGATTGGAAAGAGACAGCCCGCCTTCTTTTTCAATGATAACGTCATCGCCCAGAATTTTGACCTTCAAGTCGTCTGCCTTTGCGACCAGGGCAATTCCCTGCGCTGAGCTCAAGGCATCGAGATCGACGAATTTCTGAGGCTTCAGCAGACCTCGCGGAGGGCCAAATCCGGTAACGAGGGAGATATTGTCACCTACAAAAGGATCCGTAATCTGTCGGATATTTTGGGGATCCTGATAAAGAACACGCAATGCAGCACCGCCATCACCCCTAACATTCCGTTCCATTTTGAGAGGTATGGATGGCTCCAGAATAAGATCGCCAATGACGAGCGACCATGCATTGCCATCCGCTCCAACGGTTGCCAAAACGGGGTCATTCATGTCCATCCGCAGGATTTGATAGTCCTCAAACTGCTGAACCTCAATATTGTCTGCCGTTTCAGCCAAAGCTGCCGCCATACCACGAGTATCGATGGTGGCATCGGTATCAAACACGAGCCAGATACTGTCGTTGCGCCGGAAAACTGCACTCGAGACAGGTTCCGAAAATGGGAAAACAACCCGGACCGTATTGCCGATCCGGCGCGCTTCTGCAGACACAAAGTCGCGGACTTCCTGGGCAAAATTATCTGGCGGACGTTCAGGTGACGGCGGCAGTGGACTGACATCATTGCCACCCCGGGCGCGCCATACTTCCGCTCCCTCACTTGGTTGGCTGGGCAATTCTATCCCGGATGGAACTTCACTACCGCCTAGCGGCGCAGCCTGCTGCACCTTAACTGTAGGTGCTTCCATAGGAACATATGGCTGACTGTCCTGATCTTTGCGTTGTACCGGCTGAAGGGACTGGATCCCATTGTTGTCTGCATCTTGAACTGGTGTCGTCTGGGCAGGCTGCGGCTTTGACAGATCCAATATCGGACCCGAACGATTTGCGTTGTCATCCGGAGAAGCCACATCTGAATTGGGCAATGCATCCGGCCCATTCTGAGTTACTTCAACAGCGGTGGGGTCATCTTCAAGGATTTGGTTTCTGTCGGCAATACTGTCTGCGACAGGTATTGCGGCCGTGATCTCTTGCCCATCCTGAGAACCGGCCACCGCGTTCGCAGCTGAATTGTCAGTTTCCGGTGCGGGAATTGTCTCAACAGCAGAAGCGATCTGCTGAGTATTGACATCAGTTGCTTCGATTTGCTCGCTTGCAGGAGGCTCGGAGGACTGGGCCGCGATCGCAGGCGGAGCTTGTACGGAAGTATCTGGTTTTTGTCGCGGGATGAGCACTTTACCGGAACCGGCAATTCTCTCTGCCCTTCCAGCTTCCGGCGTAGGCTCTGAAACAATATCGGCTGATGGATCAGTTTGCGACCCCTCTTCTAAAGGCGTTGCAGGAGCGCCGGCATTATTGTCGGATGCGGATGCCTTCAGCGGAACAACCGAATAAGCCGCAGACTCGTCCGCTTCCGATTCTTTCAAATTACCGCCGACTGCTGTTGTCGTTGCTCCTTTTGGAGGAAGCCCTCGCGGGTTGCTCACTTCCCGAGTATCTCGTAATCCAGGGGCTGTGATCATGTTCTTGCGGTTTTCATTATCCGCGACCGAGAGCTGCCTGTTTATCAGCGCATTGGCAGCATCATTCGGTTCCATGTTTTCCGGTGTCACATCAATGACGTAAGTCTGCTCTTCGCGAAATGCGCGGATATCGACAGACGGCTCGACACGCATCAAAAACTTAAGTTTGCCCTTGTCGAGGAACGATGTTGCGTCAATCACTCCTTGGGGGAGGTGCGCCCGAAGATGAGAGATATCAAGTTGGGCCGGATGATTGAACGTCAGCTTAATAATGTCATTCTCACGAACAAACGCCGTATCGAATTTCAAAGACCAATCGAATACAAGTCGGGTAAATGTCGGATGCTCTCCGACATGCAAAATGACTTCTGGACCTTCTTGCGTTTTCAACCGTGCCTGTTCCAGAGCACGGACTTTCCGCATTGCAGCTTCTGCTCGTTTTGCGAGTTCACGGACCACATCGTCAGGCAATCCGGGAGGCAGTCCGCTCCAATCCGTCGGAAGAATGTCGACGAACAATTTCTCTCCGGCTTCCAGGGTGTTTATTTGGAACTGGTTCTTGAGCGCAAACCTGATGGCGCTTCCATCGGGATCCCGTCGGGCAATGGATACATAGTCATCCAGGTCCAGTGGTACATCATCGACATTGATATCGATCGGTTCTTCAAACGCAATACGAAGAACACCACCAGTGATCAGCGCGTCGTATATCGGAAGCAGTGTGCGATCTTTGAAGGTCAGGACAATTCGACCGTAGCCATCTTCCTGAGAAACGTCCAAGTCCACCGGTTCGAGCGTCTGCGCCAAAGAAGGGCCTATTGTTCCGGTCAGCAATATTCCCACTATCAAGATAGCCACGACCAAACGGACAAGCATCGACGCTCCGCCCAACAAGGCAGAACTGCAGTGCTTTCTTATGATCAGAGCCTGTCCCGGCAAAGTGCTAAATCTCCGGATATGTCCAACACACCATCTTTAATTAAGTCTTCTTAACGCGCCCTTACAGGAACCCTACAAATTGGAGCCTATCGGTCAGTTTGACGGGATTTTTGGCAGGATATTTTGAGCAGGAGCACGCGTTTGGGTCGTTTTTTGCTCTACCGCCGGTCCTTGCGATCTGCTTGCAATAGCAACTGTCAGCTTTTCAGCTGCTTCCGGAGACATTTTTGCAAGTATATCTGCCATTTTTCTCGGCTTCATTTGACGCACCACCTTCAAGAGGATTGGCATGCTCAAACGATCAAAGATCCGGGCAGCATCTTTAGGCTTCATGCTCTCGTACATTGTCACCAACCCGGCAACATCGTCCTTTTCCTGCTTTATCCCGTCACCAACAGTTTCCTCAATTTTCTTTTCAAGGTCTTTCAATTCACTAATGCGTTTTTGAAGGCGTTCTTCGGTTGCCCGAAGCAACTTTTCTCTAAGGTCAAGTTGCCCTTCCTGTTCCTGAAGCGACTCTCGACGTTTGCCAAGACTTTCAAGAACAGCCCTTTCCGCAGCAGAACCGCCGATCTCCAGACTGTCCGGCAGAACCGGCTGCCCAGGCGGTGTTGATGGAGGAGGACTAGGTGGAGCATTCGCATCTCCGGGAGGCATTGGTGCAGATGCTTCAGAATTTTCTTGGGCGACGGCACCGTTGACAGGAATTCCTGCGCTTTCAGGCCCAAGGGTGATCCCAAGGAGCTTCAATCCAAGCAATGCGCTCGCGGATATTCCCAGCAAAGGCAGCAGTCTCAAATTCATGCAGCTGCGCCTTTACGCCGGCGAAACTGTTCAAGCCTCGCCGTGGCTTCAGCTGCGGCACTTCGGATATCAGATGTTCGGCTGTGCCGAGTTTGATCTGTTTCCACTGCATGAGTTGCAGGTGCTGCCGGAACCGCATGTCCATTCATACCGCCGTAGCCATTTACTTGCGGTTCCTGCGCAAAAGTTGACCGAGGTTGTTGCGCATAAGCTGGCTGGGATTGCGGTGCATAGGCTTCCCGTGACGCAGTTTCATGTTGCGCAGTGGCTGACCTTGCCGCGTCAGCGATCTGGGATATCCTGTTAAAAATCTTCTCACCTTCTCCAATTTGATCTACCAAATTGTGCGAAACGGTTTCCGCCTCCCTGAGGCGATTGCCCAATGTCTTGTCAGCCTCGGATGCAGTGGTCTTCAGTCCAAGGATTGCTCGTTCCGCAATTTCAGTGGCGGTCATTAATTCAGAAATTGTTGCCCGAAGGGTTTCTTCGTCCGCTCGAAGCCTTCGAAGCCGTCCATTCAGCGTCCAGCAATAGGCGATTGTGACAAGTAAAAGGACCGCAACCAGTCCCTCAATGATCAACCCGATTGGTAAAGTACTCATTGTTGATCCGTCTCGTTTTGCATGGCCCGCTCAAATGCGGCCAGAGTCATTTTAGGTTTACGCAAATTCTTTGCTACCTTGATAGCAATGGAGTCTTCCACCTTGCCGAGCGTCCCTTCGGAGATCGGCACATTCCCACATTTTAGGGTAATATGATCCGCCGGGTCGACGTCGAAAACCAATGTTTGCCCAACATCCAGGCTTAGAATTCGCCCGAGAGGCAGGTAAGTCTCGTATAATACAGCACTGACACCGACTTCCGCTGCGTGAATTTCTGACGCCAGGTGACCTTCCCAGGTAGAATCTCGACCAAACTTCTCCCCCATGAACATCTGAAGGAGCAATTCACGAATCGGTTCCAAGGTTGCATAGGGCATCATGATTTCGACCGAGCCGCCTCGATCTTCCATGTCGATCCGCAGCTCAACCAGAATAGCCGCATTGGCTGGCCGCGAGATTGCCGCAAACCTTGGGTTCGTTTCCAACCTTTCCAGATTGAAATGAACCGGAGAAAGAGGAGCAAATGCTTGTTCCGCATCCTGCAAAATAAGCTGCACCATCTGCTGCACAAGGCCGGTCTCGATGGTTGTGTAAGGACGCCCCTCGACTCGAACAGCCGATGTTCCTCGTCCGCCACCAAGAAGCACGTCAATAATCGAATAGATCAGACTCGATTCAACAGTGCAGAGACCAAAGCCATCCCATTCTTCAGCTTTGAAAACCCCGAGAATAGCCGGTAGAGGAATTGAGTTCAGATAGTCACCAAACCGGACTGAACTTATTGAATCCAGAGAGACTTCAACATTGTCAGACGTAAAATTGCGCAATGAAGTGGTTGTCAAACGCACGAGGCGATCGAAGACGATCTCGAGCATCGGCAGACGCTCGTACGACACCATAGCCGAGTTGATCAGCGCACGGATACCGCTCTGATCACCCTCAATCGTGTCTTCAATGTTAAAGCCAAGAAGATTGTCAATTTCTTCCTGGTTCAGAACACGATCCGCACCACGGGTAGCGTTTTCCAGATCGGGTTCACTGTCGTCGATCATGGCTGCCCATTGCGCAGCCATGTCATCAGACGTGCCTGCGCCTTGCTCTTCCAGAGCAGCACCCCAGGCAGCAGCTAAATCATCACCTTCTTCACCGCCAGCCCCCTGCTCTGCAAGCGCAGCGCCCCAGGCATCGGCCATATCCGCTTCTGATAGATCGTCTTCTTCGTCGACGTCAGCCATTCAGTTTGTCACTGCACAAGGATTTCCTTGAACAGAACCCCTTCCACTTTTGCCGGATAAACCGACAAATTGATCCGCCTGAGCAATTCTTCCTTCAAACGGAACAAACCAGCCGACCCTTCCAGGTCAGCAGGGCGTAACTCGCGCAAATAAATCTGAAAAGCATCCAGGATGCGCGGGAGATAAGGTTGAATTCGGGCAATCATGTCCCGATCTTCAACTTCAAGAGCAATACGTACCTTCAAATATGTTGTTCGACCTTCAGTTGCCAAATTCACAGTCATTTCAGGCAGATCATAAAAAACCACGGGCTTTTGAACTTCCTGAGGATCAGATGAGTCACCCTGCATGGACTGAGATCCGTCACCGCCCGTCAAAAAGAAGTAAGCACCACCGCCTGCAGCAAGGAGAACAACAAGTCCTATTCCGGCAAAAAGGAAGAGTTTTTTCCTTCCGCCGCCAGCAGAACCGTCGTCTTCACCTTCCAGGTCATCTTCGGCTGCGACATTTTCGTCGGTCATTGCCAACTCCGCATTATTTTTGCGCCCGCGCGCGGTATTTATTACTAAAGAGTTAATGGTTAACGAAAGGTTACCAATCCATTAACGCGAGTCACCCGGCAATTATTGCCAACGGGTTAACTTTTGCCGGAATCTCTTTCCGCCCGCACCCTCTCCTTTTGGTTTTTACCCAGCTTTCCCAACGATTTAAAAACTGGCACGGCTCGTGCATTAACGTTAACAGCCCGCCTGTCTGGGGAGACAGAAAGGCTTATCGGGGAGCAAAGGGAACCGCTCGTTATGGAGAACGCACAGTTAATCGCCTTGTCGCGTCAGGCTGTTCTAAGGAATCAGCTGGATGTCATCGCCAACAACATGGCAAACATCAACACGACAGGTTTCAGGTCGCAGAACCTACATTTTGCTGAATATGTGATGCCAGTCGCAGATGCTTCCTCTTTTGAGCCTGAAGATCGCGCCATGTCATATGTGGACATGTTCAAGACTCATACCAATTTCGATTACGGCTCAATCAACACGACTGGGAATGACTTTGACCTGGCGTTGAACAGCGAGGGTTTCTTTGTTGTTGAGATGCCTGATGGTACAGAAGCGTATACTCGCGCGGGCTCATTCCGGCTGGACAATACCGGCCAGCTTATCGCTCCCGATGGGCGCCCCCTTCTAACTGATGCCGGTCCAATGACGTTTACAGTTGAGGACGGCGCAGTTGCAGTTTCCCAGGAAGGTATCATTTCTACCGAACTCGGCGTTCGAGGACGTGTCCGAGTTGTGGAGTTTGATGACAATCGTACTCTGGAAAAAATTGGCGACACACTCTTCAAAGGCGACAACCCAAAACCTGCTCAACTGGTTCGGATTATCCAGGGTGCTGTCGAAGCATCAAATGTCTACGGCGTCACAGAAGTAACCCGTTTGATCGAAGTAACACGCGCATACGACCACACATCCAAAGTCCTGAATGACACAGATGACTTGCGCAAACAGGCAATCAATTCGCTCGGTAAACTTCAAGCCTAAGCGCCTTAAGGATTTTTTACGATGAAAGCACTCCACATAGCAGCAACGGGCATGAAGGCGCAGGAAGTCAATGTCGAGGTAATCTCGAACAACGTTGCCAACATGAGAACCACCGGTTTCAAAAAACAGCGCGCCGATTTTCAAGATCTGCTCTATCAGAATCTCCGCCGAATGGGCACGGAAACCTCTGACGCCGGGACAATAGTTCCGACCGGCATTCAAATTGGTTCTGGTGTGAAAATCGCATCGACGGGCAGAATCATGTCCCAAGGCTCCCTGGAACAAACCGGCAAGGAACTGGATCTAGCAGTTCGCGGAGAAGGTTTCTTTCAGATAGATCTTCCAGACGGGACGACAGCCTACACCCGCGACGGTTCATTTGAGCGTGATGCCAACGGACAACTGGTCACCATCGACGGTTATGAAGTCAATCCGGGCATCACTATCCCGGATGACACCAAGGACATAACAATTTCTAACAACGGAACGGTCCAAGGCATAGACCAGGCCGGAGCTACGGTTGACCTTGGGCAGGTCCAGTTGGCGCGCTTTGTGAACAAAGCCGGTCTGGAAGCCATAGGGGATAACTTGTTCCTGGAATCAGATGCCAGTGGCGCTCCGCAAACAGGAAGCCCCGGTGATGAAGGTTTTGGGGGTGTTCAGCAATATTTCCTCGAGATGGCAAATGTGGATGCCGTCACCGAGATTGCTGACCTGATCGCCGCCCAACGCGCTTATGAAATGAATTCAAAAGTCATTCAAGCGGCCGATCAAATGTACTCTACAACTACACAAATGCGCTAATTCGGGGATTGAATTGATGAAGAATTTCCTGAAAGCCATATTGGGGCTCATGCTCCTTGGGTCTCCACTCAGCAGCTCATTGGCTGATGAGCGCCCTGTGCTGCGATCCCAAGTCATGACCCTTTCTGAAATCGTGACAGTCGGGGACTTCTACTCAAATTCTGGAGTATTGGCCTCGGTTCCATTGTTCAGAGCGCCCGACATGGGAACATCCGGCAATGTTCCTGCTCACGACGTTGCTGAAAGAGCCAGATCAGCAGGTCTGGAGCAGGCCGGTACCGATGGCTTGCGAACCGTGGTTGTGCATCGTGGGGCAACCATATTTGACCACGAACAACTCAAACATCTCGTTCGGTTGGAACTTGCAGAGCGCAATGCCGGTGTAAATCCGGAAAATCTTGAAATCAATTTGATCCAGGCCCCGGACCAAGTTTTAGCAGATCCCAAAGCTGCCCACCCTGTCCGTGTCAATCGAGCTAATTGGTCTCGCAACAGTGGCCACTTCTCAATGACTGCGTCTGTTGCCGTCGAATACGGTACCCGGGAGATCTCGCTGACTGGCCGTGCGTTTGAAATGGTTGAAATCATTGCACTCGCCCAACCGATTGTCCGCGGCGATATCCTGCAGCCTGAAGACCTCACATCAATCAAGCTTCCGAAGAACAAAGTGGCCTCAAATGCTTTGCACAAAGGCGACGAAATCATAGGCAAGGAAGCCCGCGTTAACATGCGCGCAAACCAACCTCTTTCCCGCAAGGATTTTCAGCGCCCGCTGCTTATCGATCGCGGCGAAAAAGTCACTGTCACATTTGAAATACCGGGGATGAAGCTGACTTCCCGGGCCCAGGCAATGGATAATGGAGCCAAAGGCGACGTTATCGATGTCATGAACCTTCAATCCCGGCGCATTGTGCCTGCGATTGTGCTTTCCCGCGGCCAAGTACGCGTTCTCGCCGCCAATCCTGTTGTTGCTAGCTTGAACCGTGAGACCAACTGATGACAATTTATCTCAACAACAAATCCCTGATGGCGGGTATAGCGCTTTCTGCTTTGGTCGCCGGATGCGGAAGTGCCGACAAACTCGCAAATGTCGGACAACCGCCCGCTCTGAACGCCATTCAAGATCCAACGACAACACCCGGTTATCGCCCGGTACAGATGCCGATGCCCGAACCGCAGCGGGCTCACTACAATCCCAACTCACTTTGGCAATCGGGTAGTAGGGCCTTCTTCAAAGATCAACGTGCCAGCCAGGTTGGCGATATTCTGACAGTCGACGTTACAATTGATGACAAGGCGGAAATCGAAAACAAAACCAATCGTAAACGTGCGGACACAAATGGTGCCGGCGTTGGCGGTGCGCTTGGAAACCGGCTTGACCATTGGTTCTTCCCGGATGGCACATCCTCGGCTGACATGGCGAACGTGAACAGCAACTCCAATTTTGCTGGTGAAGGCAAGGTTGACCGCGAAGAAGAACTGGAGACGACTGTTGCCGCAGTTGTAACTCAGGTTCTGCCTAACGGTAATATGGTTATCGAAGGTCGCCAGGAAGTTCGCGTCAATTTTGAAGTCCGGGAACTGATCGTAGCCGGGATTGTCCGACCTGAAGACATAACATCTGACAACCGTATCGCGAGCGAACAGATTGCCGAAGCCCGTATCGGTTATGGCGGACGCGGACAAATCACGGATGTTCAACAGCCACGTTATGGCAATCAGGTTCTGGATATTCTTCTGCCATTCTAAGTTCTTAACAACTCGCTCCCCCGACCTCCCACGCCAGAGTTTCTGTAATTTTGGCGTGGAGGTTGAAAAAGGGCACGGTGTCTCGCTCCCCGAGTACCGTGCCCTTTCTCGTATCCATTGTCGCCGCAAGACGACTCCTTCGCAGTATTTCCGACCTACGACGTCATCTATCCATCATGATGGTGAGGGAAAGCAGAAATTCAAAAAGTTAGAAGACAGCCAAAGATAGTGGTCGCATAATCAAAAAGCACATTCTTGACTGTCTCATACACTTTTTGAATGTGCCTACGGTTTCGGAAAGGGTGTTCAGATGATTGACTTTAAGAACCATTCCTTGTCACGACGCACATTTTTGTTGGGTACGGCAGCTGCCGGTATCACGGCTGCAATGCACCCCTATTCTGTGTTGGCCAAAGAAGGAACTGCACATGTTCGTCTGATGGAGACGACCGACCTCCACGTGCATGTCTTTCCATACGATTATTACAGTGACCGGCCGATAGACACCGCAGGCCTCGCCAGAACCGCCTCTCTTGTCCGACAAATCCGGAACGAGGCTACCAATTCTGTGCTGGTAGATAACGGTGACTTCCTGCAAGGCAATCCAATGGGGGATTATATTGCCTACGAGCGAGGGATGAAAGAAGGTGACATACACCCGGTCATCAAGGGAATGAACGTTCTGGATTTCGATGCTGCAACACTTGGCAACCATGAATTCAACTACGGTCTCGACTTCATGATGAAAGTCTTGAATGGAGCCAATTTCCCGGTTGTCTGCGCCAATCTGGTCAAAGGCTCCCAATTGGCAGTAAGTGCCCGAGATGACACCCTGTTTCTGAAGCCCTATGTGATTGTAGAGAAGCAAATTATGGACGGAACCGGGCAGTCCTCTCCAATCAAGATCGGGTTTATTGGATTTGTGCCGCCGCAAATAATGAATTGGGATCGCCGCCATCTTGAGGGAAGTGCCCAAGCTCGTGACATCGTTGATGCAGCCAAGGCCTTTGTTCCTGAAATGCGAGAACAAGGCTGCGACCTTGTGATCGCGTTATCGCACTCAGGCATTGATGCGGTCGATTACACAGAAGGTATGGAGAATTCCTCGCTACATCTGGCAGCAATTGACGGCATAGATGCTATTTTCACTGGCCATCATCACCGCGTTTTCCCAGGTCCTGATTATGAAGGACTGCCTGGCATAGATATCCAAAAGGGGACACTGTTCGGCAAACCAGCGGCAATGGGCGGTTTTTGGGGATCTCATCTTGGGGTCATTGACCTGCTTGTCGAACGCAACGGTAGTGGATGGCGCATAGCCAATTTCACCAGTGAAGCACGCCCTATTTTCAGAAAAGAGGGCCGAAAGTCCATTCCGCTGGTAGAAAGCCAGCAGGATGTGCTCGATTCCGTAAAAGAAGACCATGAAGCAACATTGGCATATGTGCGTAGGCCGGTTGGCAAAACGTCCGCCCCGCTTCACTCCTATTTTGCGCTTGTAGCTGATGATCCAAGTGTACAGATCGTATCCAATGCACAAATCTGGTACATCAAGCAGATGCTCAAAGGCACTGAATGGCAGGATTTGCCGGTTCTATCGGCAGCAGCTCCTTTCAAGGCAGGCGGTCGAGGTGGGCCTGAATACTACACCGATGTTCCGATTGGAGATGTCGCAATCAAGAACGTTGCAGATCTTTATCTTTACCCAAACACAGTTAGAGCGGTTGCCATAAGCGGAAGCGACGTCAAGGATTGGCTTGAACGATCCGCAGGTATATTCCAAAAAATCGAACCTGGAAGTTCAGATCAAGCGCTCATAAATCAGGATTTTCCGAGTTACAATTTTGATGTAATTGATGGAGTAACCTATGAAATTGACCTCAGTCAGCCATCAAAGTTTGACGCAAATGGTGAGCTAATCAATGCGAACGCAAATCGAATTGTGAACCTCAGATTTGATGAGAACCCGATTGATCCGAATGCCAAGTTCGTCGTTGCGACCAACAACTATCGAGCCGGCGGTGGAGGCAACTTCCCCGGTATCGGAGACGACGTTGTCATCTTTGTTGGCCCGGATACAAATCGAGATGTTCTGGTCCGCTATATCGTGGAACGTGGCACAATCAATCCAAAGGCGGATGCCAATTGGGCCTTCAAGACGATGCCCAACACCACGGTTCTCTTTGACACCGGACCGGGTGGTGTCGAACATGCATCAACAGTCAATGGTGTTTCGATAGAACCAGCTGGTAATGGTGATCAAGGATTCGCTCGCTACCGTATCAAACTCTAGACCACTGATAATGGGAGCTCATTCCATGCTGAGCAGAATGCCTATCCGAAAAAAGCCTTCCCAATTTTGGGAAGGCTTTTCAATTCTCGAGCTTGGATATTCCGCAATCCGGGAATTTCACAAATTAATCGTCGCGATAGACTTTTTCGCGGCGTTCATGAGCTTCCTGCGCTTCAATTGACAGTGTTGCTATAGGGCGTGCTTCCAGTCGTCGCAGCGAAATAGGCTCCCCTGTTTCTTCGCAGTAGCCATAGCTGCCATCCGCAATCCGCTCCAAAGCATCATCAATCTTAGAAATCAGTTTCCGCTGACGATCTCTTGCACGCAATTCTATAGAACGATCAGCCTCTGAAGATGCTCGATCCGCGAAGTCAGGATGGTTCTGGCTTTCTTCCTGAAGGTTCGCCAGAGTTTCCTTGCTTTCTTTCAGAATTTCTTCTTTCCAGGCAAGCAGCTTGTCCCGAAAATACTCCCGCTGCCGATCATTCATGAACGGCTCATCGTTCGAGGGGCGGTAATCTGACTCAATATCAACCGTCATCTACAACTCCGGTTCACCGTGTGACGAGGCGCAATATATAGGTGCTTCCGCCATTGAACAACGGTGCATCTGGTAAAAAAATCGAGAGACTTTCGTTAAACAATTCAAAACCTTACGTAAGCATTCCGAATTTAGACCTCAAATCCGGGGCAATTGAAAACCTTACGCATCGGGGAATCGTCCAAGCTTTGCGAGTTCAACCTTTACCCGCAATTCTATCTCTTCAAGAACCGAATCGATTGCCGGTTCACCGCTAGGTGGTCGCGTAGAGACATTTCGGGCCAATAACTCCAATCGGTCTTCGGAAACCAATCCAGCAAGAAGATCTGCGCGCACGGCCTCCAGATCATCAAGAAGGGAATGCCCGTATTTGGCTGCTCGTTTCCTGCGGTCAGCTTTTTCATCCACCTCCTGAAGCGCAAGCAACGCATCAATTCCCTGGATACCTGCACCGCCTGTCGTCTCCCCAGACTGAGTGACATCACTGCTGGATCCGGTATCGGGCGTAAATTGCTCACCTCCGGGTGTGCGCTTCTTAGAGCCGCGCCCTTGCACACCAGTAACCGGCTTGTTCCCTGTGATACGCATTTTAGCCTTTCCAAGTTCACTGAACTGGAGTTGATGCCCAAGCTTTTCTAACACTCGTCAGAATCTGCCCAGAAGGGTAGTTGAGTCCGGGACGATGAGGCAATATTTGCCGCCCTGCAAATCAAATTCATTAACGATATTCAGCACAATTGACTGAATGCGGAGGTAAGTTCGTTCGCGAAACCCAAGATTTCAGTCATTTTGATCAGATAATCTCACTCGCGTTCATTCTTGGCACGGCTCTCGCATAGTGCAAGCCAATAGAAGTAACCGGTCAGAGTTGCCTTAACAAACAGTTGTCAGGTCAGCATCAGGAATGCGTAACGTGAGAAAAAACACCTTCGGTTGGATTGTGCGGCTTACATTTTTAGCAGCAGCATTCACAACGGCAACTGTAAGCTTCACCGCTGGCGTGACTGCCGCTTCCCGCATCAAGGACATTGCGGATTTTGAAGGCATAAGGGAAAACCAGTTAATTGGTTATGGCCTTGTCGTTGGTCTTCACGGCACGGGCGACTCTCTCGGCAACACACCATTTACAGAACAGAGCCTCCAAGCCATGTTGGAGCGGCTAGGAGTAAACACCCGAGATACCGAGCTGGATACAGACACGGTCGCCGCTGTCATGGTGACTGCAAACTTGCGACCTTTTTCAACACAAGGCACGCGCATTGATGTCAATGTGAGTGCCTTGGGCGATTCTGAATCGCTCCAGGGCGGCACACTTCTGGTCACACCACTGGTTGGCGCAGATGGAGAAGTATACGCAATCGCTCAGGGGTCCGTCGCAATCGGCGGTTTTTCCGCTCAAGGTGAAGCAGCTTCAATTGTTCGCGGAGTTCCAACAGCCGGTCGGATAGCGAACGGTGGTCTGGTTGAGAGAGAACTGGATTTCCGTCTCGCTTCGCTAACAACTTTACGACTGGCTCTTCGGAACCCGGATCTGACAACAGCCAGGCGCGTAGCACTGTCCATCAACGAACTCATCGGTATGCCAACTGCAGAACCTCTGGACCCTGCAACGGTCCGTTTGGATCTGCCACAACAATACGACGGCAATATCGTGGATCTTCTGACCGACATTGAACAGTTGATAGTTGAGCCAGATCAGATTGCACGCATTGTCATTGACGAGAATTCCGGCATTATCGTCATGGGACAAGACGTGAAGGTTTCCATGGTCGCTGTTGCGCAAGGTAATTTGACAGTCACAATTGCTGAGACCCCTCAAGTCTCGCAGCCCCTGCCGTTCGCAAATGGCAATACGGAAGTTGTTCCGCGTACAGAAGTCGGGATCGAAGAAGACGGTACCAAACTCGCAATTGTACCGGAAACCGTGACGCTTAAACAACTGGTAGATGGACTGAATGCTCTTGGGATCGGGCCGCGTGACATGATCTCGATACTCCAGGCCATTAAAGCCGCTGGCGCACTCCAAGCTGAAATCGAGGTACTGTGATGCTGCAATCACTCGCCCCCACGCAATCACACTCCAACCCACTCGACCTTCTTCAGGGTTTTGATCGGACGGGCAAGAATGCGGTTCGCGACGCTGCCGAAGAATTTGAAGCAGTCTTCCTCAACAACATGCTTCAAACCATGTTCAGTGGACTGGATAGCGGAGGAACCTGGGGCGATGGCGCAGGATCCGATGCCTGGCAAGGTTTCCTAATTGATGAATATGCGCGCTCAATCTCCGAAGCTGGAGGTATTGGGCTTGCTGATAGTGTTGAGCGTGAATTGATCGCATTGCAGGAGGGGTCACAATGACCGCACAATCGAGTCTCCCGGCTTTTCCTTTTTCTCTTGACCGTCCGAACAGCAAGCAGGAAGCGGACAATTTCTGCTCTGCACTCTCCGGGACTATGGAAGCATTGCTATCAGTCATCGAGATGGAAACAGAACTGGTTCGTTCAGGCGAGCTCAAAAAGGCCGGTGAACTCCAAGCCGACAAGGCAAGGCTGATACACGAGTACACCCGTGGTATGATGACCGCGAAAGATCATGCCGTCGTTTTGGGAAACCTTGCCCCGGCAGCAACTGATTCACTTCGCCGACAACACAGCGAATTTCAACCGGTGTTGAGAATCAATCTTGCTGTTTTGGCGACGGCAAGAGACGTTACGAACAACATCGTTTCCACTGTTGCCAAAGTAGCCGGTGCAAAAAATGCCACGGCTCCGACCACCTATGGGCGAAGCGGTACGGCACCAAACGGCCCCGACTCTGCCCAAGGTATCGCGATCAATCAATCGCTCTGAGTCACATAAGCCCTTAGCCTATTGATATAACTTTTTTTGGTGTTTTCACTCTGATGAAGCCTTCTGTTCCCGATGAAATTCCAAGCTTCATGGATTTGAAGACTTCACTGACGACGAAGTGCTATCAATAGCAGACTCAAAACAAAACAATTCAAATTCTAACTAACTTATTAAACGACAATTTATTCCCTTACGTTATCTTTTCCGCGATTGGGTAAAGGATTAGCGCACCCTGGAGATTAAAGATGTTGGACACAGGAATTGTCCGGCCTCCGTCGCCGACTTATACGGCGATTACGCCGGTCACGCGGGCTCCAGAACGAAACAAGCCCGCATCAGAGACAGACTTGCCGTCTGAAGAAACCGTACAGCCGTCCAGTGAGGCCTATAAAGGCCAACAATCGGCGACATACGGCAAAGAACATCAACCTCTATCAGAACAATTCAAAACGCCCGTGGAACGACGCAATGTTGTCGATCCCGATAGCAATAGCCTCGTTTTTGTTGCGACCAACACCGAGACTGGTGAGGTCGTTCGGCAGATTCCGAGCGAAACATTGCTGCGTCTGCGTGCCTACGCAGAAACAATTGCTGCCCAGGAAGGCCCTGCGCCCCCTCAGTCATTTCAGACCACTATCTAGAGATCATCCGTCTATCCGCACTAGACACACCTAACAGCTGAATCCGCTCGCGCCCAATTAGATCTAAGCGCAAACTGCCCTCCGCATGGCAGGGCCTAGATCCTGCACAAATAGTTCAGCGCATACCGCCCCTCCCCAGAAGCTTAACTATTTTGACGAGGCAGAGATGTCGAAACTCTCCTGCCATTAATCCTTCGGCAAATGCGTCATCTAGCTAGCCCAAAATGAATTTCGCGGCCCACCATCGCTTTTAGCCTGGCTCTCAGCTGTGTGATGAATGTTATCCGCTGGGTTCCTCAACCATTTGCTTTTCCCAACAAGTATCGCTCGCCTCAACCAAGGTGAAACCCTCCATTTGAAGCAGGAACTCAAGATCAACACTTCATTAACCTTAATTTTTGTTAACTATATTTTTTACATTGTCATTAATACCTATATTGCTTGATATCGAACGAGCCCAGAACGGGTTCTAGTTTTGCGTTTTCCAAGGAAGGAAATGAAAATGTCCGACATCACACTCACCAGCGCTGTGCGCAATAACCTCAACGCCCTGACAGCAACCGCGGACATGATGTCTAAGGTTCAGGAGAAGTTGGCGACCGGTAAAAAAGTGAATTCGGCTCTCGACAATCCGAACTCATTTTTCACGGCCAAGGGTCTGGAAAACCGGGCGGGCGATCTCGGCACCCTGCTCGACGACATGGGCCAGGCGACTCAAACGCTGAAAGCGGCGGATAAGGGAATCGAAGCGATTTCAGATTTGGTCGACGCTGCCAAGGCAAAGGCCAACCAGGCACTTCAGACCTCAGATTTATCACAACGTTCTAAATTCGCCAAAGAATACAATGACCTGCTCGGTCAAATGGAAGACTTGGCAAAAGATTCAGATTACAAGGGCAAAAACTTGCTGGCCGGTACTGGCAATGACTTGTCAGTTAACTTCAATGAAGACAACACGTCTTCGCTTACCATTAATGCCATCGATTACACTGATTCATCAGCTGGCCTCGGCTTGTCCGACATTACTGCTGGAGCCAATGGTGATGTCAGCTTCGCCGTAGGTGCAGCAGCTGCCTTAGATACAGTCACCTTGGCTACACACGGAAGTTTTGCCGACGGTGACACGATTTCCGTAACAGGCGGCGACGGCAAAGAAATCGGCGAGTTCTCTGTTACTGCAACTACAACTATCGCAGAATTTGAAACCTTCGTTAATGGCTTGGAGGGAGTGTCGGCAACATATGACGCAGCTGACGGCGAATTGGATATGACTGCTGAAGGCCAACAGGTCACTATCACAAATGAAACGGGACCCGCTCAGCTAGCCCAAGCAGGTACTAACAGCGGTTTTACGAATGACTCAGACATTGAGGCATCATTGTCCGCCCTGAAAAGCGCTCAGGACACTTTGCGGTCCCAAGCTTCAACATTCGGTACCAATCTGTCGATCGTGCAGAACCGTCAGGACTTTACAACTGCCCTGATCAACACACTGGAAGAAGGCGCCGGCAAGTTGACCCTTGCCGACACCAATACTGAGGGTGCCAACCTGCTTGCGCTGCAAACCCAGCAGCAACTGGCATCGACTTCTCTGTCGATGGCCTCGCAGGCGTCTCAAAACGTACTCCGGTTGTTCTAACGGAGTTTTGCCTTAGGGCATTGAAAAAACGAAACATTCAGGCGGCGGATAGAAAATCCGCCGCCCGCAACCATTTACGCAACGTTAGGGTTAATATCGACTAACCATATTTCTTTAGAATCTGTTTTCAGTTTCAGCGTCTTGATGTCGTTCGGATCCAGGAAGGATCTTCGTAACTTGTAATCCTAGAAGGGACACATCATGCCTGACATTACTCTGTCCAGTGCGGTTCGTAACAACCTCAACACTCTCCAGTCCACAGCGGACATGATGTCCAAGGTTCAAAACACCTTGGCAACGGGTAAAAAGGTAAATTCCGCCCTCGACAACCCAAATTCCTTCTTCACCGCTTCCGGCTTGAATGCACGCGCAAATGACCTCGGCACTTTGCTCGATGACATGGGCCAATCCACTCAGACCATTAAAGCGGCTGACAAAGGTATTTCCAGCATCTCTAAGCTGGTCGAATCTGCAAAGGCAAAAGCTAACCAGGCTTCGCAGACACAGAGCCAGTATGAGCGCAAACAGTTTGCTTCACAGTACAATGAACTGCTGACGCAAATCGAAGATATCGCGAAAGATTCCGGCTACAAAGGCAAAAACCTGCTAGCTGGAGCCGGAAACGACCTAAAAACAGTCTTCAATGAAGACGCAACTTCAAAACTTGACATTGAAGCTGTCGACTATACCGACACGACCCTTTCTACAGGTCTGAACCTTTCTGATTTAGCTGAAGGTGTTGGTAGTGCGACTGCGTTCCAGTTGGAAGGCGGCAAAAACAGCTTTACCTTGACAGATAGCGGTGGCCAGGCGCTGAATTCCAGCTCCACATTGTCTAGCGCTACCGGCATTTCTACAACTAACACACTCACTCTAAATGACGGTTCATCAACAACTGCCGTTATTTCGGGATCCACGTTGGGCGTAACTGCTGGTACCACTGTTCAGGACCTTATTGATACTATCGATGGAATTGCCGGAGCCCGTGCTGAGTTCGATGAAGGTACAGGAGAGCTGACCATCTATTCGAATGAAGACATCGCGCTTCAAAATGATGTATCGACAACTGCTCAGTTGGTTTCCGTCAACGCAACAGCCATGGCTGCCACGACCGCCAAGCTGGAGGAAAGTGGGTCGTTTAAAGCGGGCGACACCCTGACTTTGACCGATGGCAATGGCTACGAACTCGGGTCTTTCGAAGTAACAGCCGACTCGACTGTTGATGACCTAGTGAACTTTGCCAATGACTTCCAAGGTGTAAGCGCAAGCTTCAACACCTCTACTGGTAAAGTGGCACTCGAAAGTGAAACTGACTTGTCCCTGAAAAGTGACAACGCAGACTTTAATGCTAGTTCCTTTACTGCGGATACCGATGGGGTTGTCATTTCTGCACAGGCTGACTCTGGCTTTGCGACAGATGCCGACATCAACCGGACCGTCAGCCGCTTGAATACAGCGTTGTCTTCCCTTCGTACACAAGCCTCTGAGTTTGGTACGAACCTGTCCATCGTTGAAAACCGCCAGGATTTCACGAAAGACATGATCAACACGCTGGAAGAAGGCGCGGGCAAACTTACCCTTGCCGACACAAACAAGGAAGGTGCGAACCTCTTGGCCCTGCAAACACGGCAGAGCCTTGCGTCAACCTCACTGTCCTTCGCGGCCCAGGCAGACCAGAACGTTCTGCGGTTGTTCTAGAAAGAACTCAAAAAGCGAAAATGAAGAGGCGGACTTCGGTCCGCCTTTTTTTTTGCAAAAAACACTGTGAATTTCCTTTGTTTCTCTGTTTATCCCTGCCCTGGCCTCTGTAAAGCGCTCCTGCAAACATCGCCATATTTCAATTCGTTAAGACCTTGTTAACTTTAATAATTGATAAAAATTACATTGTTATTTATATCAATGGCACTAAAGCGCCTCAGAAGAGGTGTGCATTGCCCCAGAAAAGGGATTTTCCCGATGCAGGACATCGCACTGTCAGCTGGCGTTCGCCAGAACCTCCTTACACTCCAGTCCACCGCAGACATGATGTCCGGCGTCCAGAACAAATTGGCGACCGGTCTCAAGGTAAATTCTGCGCTGGACAACCCCAATTCGTTCTTTACCGCTTCAGGTTTGAACGCCCGTGCAGGGGATTTGGGCACTTTACTCGATGACATGGGCCAGTCACTTCAGACCATCAAGGCGGCTGACCAGGGCATATCTACCATTACTGACCTTGTGGAATCCGCAAAGGCGAAGGCCAACCAAGCCCAACAAACCCAGAGTCAATACGAGCGCAAAAAATTCGCCGAGCAATACAACGCCCTTCTTGAACAGATAGAAGATGTTGCCAAGGACAGCTCCTACAAAGGTAAGAATCTGCTCGCAGGGGAAGGCAACGATCTCACCACTATCTTTAATGAAGACGGGACTTCCAAACTGACAATTGGTGCCGTGGACTACACCGACGCAGGCCTGTCTACCGGATTAAATCTAACGGATTTAGTTGAAGGCCAGGGTGGAGCCACCAACATAACTCTTCAAGGTGGCAAAACAACGATTTCATTAACTGACGGCACAGAGGCGTTAAACACAAGCTCTGTATTGAGTACAGCCGACTCTCTAACAGCAGGCAACGTCCTTACCGGCTTCGATAACACCACTGGCGCTGCCATTACCGGCTCAACAACAAATGCAACCGGAACAGTTCAAGACCTACTAAATAACCTCAATGATATATCCGGGGTACGCGCGGAATATGATGAATCCAATGGAGAGCTCACAATATATTCCAACGACGATTTTCAGTTACACAACGCAAACAACTCTGCGCTCGCCAACCTAATGACTGATGGCGAAATCAACCAAACCGCATTTACCGCGGGCTCGACGCTAGCTGATAGCGCGGGATTTGCAGTTGGTGATACAATTACGCTGACAGATGGCAACAACTATGAACTTGGCTCATTGGAAATTGAAACTGGTACAAAGGTCAGTGACCTTGTCGATTTCATGGATGACTTTCAAGGCGTTACCGCTAGCTTGGGCGCAAATGGCCGGATTTCAATCACCGGTGAAACTGATCTCACCCTAAATAGTGAACGGGCTGGCACTCAAAACAAAGACTTCAATACCAACACCCTTGCCACAGATGGCACTTCTGCAAGCGTGGATGCAGTCAGTGACAGTGGATTTTCCACTGACAACAAGATCAGCAGAGTTGTTAGCCGCTTGAACAGCGCTCTTTCAAATCTGCGAGCCCAAGCTTCTGAATTCGGCACCAATCTGTCAACTGTCGAAATTCGTCAGGATTACACGAAACAGATGATCAACACGCTTCAGGAGGGGGCCGGCAAATTGACTTTGGCCGACACCAACAAGGAAGGCGCCAACTTACTTGCTCTACAAACCCGACAGCAGCTGGCGTCAACCTCCCTCTCCTTCGCATCACAGGCAGATCAGACGGTGTTGTCTCTCTTTTAAAACACCACAATTTCGTCAAATATCAGATAGACTCAAAGACAAGGCGGGCCAATTGGCCCGTCTTTTTTATTTAGTCGCTAATGAATGACGTTCAGTGCAACAAACGCAAATCTTGAACCCTTCGTTTTTCATCCACGCCAAGCTACAGATTCGGCAATTTCAACGGAGTGCTCTTTGCTCCCGTTAGCCGACACCGCCAATCAGTTTCCAGAAAACAGTCGTAAGCCCTTTAAAACGAGCCCACAGGGCAATATTAGGCTATTTTTTTTCGAGTTGCTGAGGCTACGACACCAGACTCACTTAATAACGGCAGAAATCCGGGAAATTCGGCAAAAGAAGTATATTAACACATCGAAATATAGTTATTTTTTACAATGTAAATATTACATATCATTTTTTTGATACTCTTCTATTTTATTGTCAATAATAACAATGTTTTCATCCTTTTTTACTATCCATTAACCCTCTTATTCATGCGATTAACCGTTGATTAAGGTTAACGAGCAATCCTTTTCTCAACCTGCTCAGGAAGAGCGGCAGTACTTGTGACCCAGGAAAGGGATAAACAAATGCAGGATATTACCCTGTCGGCTGGCGTACGCCAGAACCTCCTTACACTTCAATCCACTGCAGACATGATGTCCAAGGTCCAGAACAAACTGGCGACTGGCATGAAGGTAAATTCTGCTTTGGACAATCCGAATTCCTTCTTCACGGCTTCCGGCCTAAATTCACGCGCCAACGATCTAGGTACGTTGCTGGACGACATGGGCCAATCGCTGCAAACGATCAAAGCGGCTGATAAAGGTATTCAAACCATCACAGACCTGGTCGAAACCGCAAAGGCGAAAGCAAACCAAGCGCTGCAGACGCAAAGTCAATATGAACGCAAAACCTTTGCGGCCCAGTACAATGATTTGCTGGAACAGATCGAAGATGTTGCAAAGGACAGTTCTTACAAAGGTAAAAACCTGCTCGCAGGTGCAGGCAACGATCTCACAACAATCTTCAATGAAGATGCAACTTCGAAATTGACAATTGGTGCAGTTGACTACACCGACTCCTCTCTTTCAAATGGCCTGAACTTGTCCGATCTTGCAGAGGGTCAAGGCGGAGCAACATCTTTCCAACTGGAAGGTGGCAAGAACAGCTTTACATTGACTGATGCGACAGGTCAGGCTCTGAACTCCAGTTCAACACTGTCTAGTGCAACCGGTATATCAACTACCAACACATTGACCTTGAATGATGGATCTTCAATCACTGCTGTCATATCAGGGTCCACGTTGGCCGTGACTGCAGGCACAACTGTTCAGGATCTCATCAACAAAATTGAGGGCATTGCCGGAGCCCGCGCCGAGTTTGATGAAGGCACAGGCGAACTTACAATAATTTCCAACGAAGACATTGCGCTTCAAAACGATGTCTCTACAACAGCTCAGTTGGTTTCGGTCAACGCAACAATAATGTCTACGACAACTACAAACGTTGCGGACTCAGGGTCCTTTAAGGTGGGCGACACCCTCACCTTGACTGACGGCAATGATTTTGAACTCGGATCTTATGAAATTGAAGCTGACACCACAGTGGACGACCTTCAAAACTTCATCAACGACTTCAATGGGGTTTCCGCTGCCTTCAATGCGACAACCGGTAAAATCACCATTGAAAGTGATACAGACCTATCACTGACCAGTGACAATGCAGACTTCAACGCGAGTGCATTTACTGCTGATACTGATGGCGTATCAATCTCCGCGCTTTCGGATAGCGGTTTTGCAACAGATAACGACATCAACCGCGTTGTCGATCGACTGAACACATCTCTATCCAACCTGCGGTCCCAAGCATCCGAATTTGGTACCAACCTGTCGACTGTCGAAATTCGCCAGGATTATACAAAGGGCATGATCAATACGCTCCAGGAAGGAGCCGGTAAGCTGACCCTTGCAGATACAAACCAGGAAGGTGCCAACTTGTTGGCTCTGCAAACACGGCAACAGCTCGCATCAACCTCACTGTCCTTCGCGTCCCAGGCAGATCAGACAGTTCTGTCCCTCTTCTAGAAAAGAAGAATCAGTTGTAGAAACGACTCACGCGGAAACAAGCACTTACGGCGGGCCTTTGGTCCGCCGTTTTTGCTTAAAGGGTTGACAATCGCTCAAATAATAAAAATTTTTCGCAGCGTTTTCAAACTCTTAAAAGAAAGCTTTTGGTAACTTATATTTACACAAGGTTAAAAAGTGCATCTCTGATTAACTTTCTGTTTAGAAATCAAGCAAAGGTCCAAGCTCGTCACATTCGGACGGGCAGGCCTTCGCAAGTACTGAATAGAAAATGCGGTGAAGTCAGATGCCTGATATTGTTCTTTCAAGCGCGGTCCGTGATAACCTGTTGTCACTGAGGAATACCGCCAACCTTCAAGAACTCACACAAACGCGCCTTGCCACTGGTCTAAAAGTTACTTCGGCGCTCGACAATCCGAATTCCTATTTCACAGCACAAAGCTTGAATGACAGGGCGGGCGATCTGTCAAACCTTCTGGATAACATGGGCCAGGCGGTGCAGACACTCAGAGCCGCTGATCAAGGCATAGGTTCAATCACAAAGATGGTTGAGTCAGCCAAGGCGATTGCCAATCAGGCCCTGCAAACATCCAGCGAATATGAGCGGCGACAATTTGCACTCCAATACAATGATATACTGACGCAGGTAGAAGATCTGGCGAAGGATGCAGGCTACAAGGGGAAAAACCTTCTTGCCGGCGTTGGAAACGAACTGGAAGTCATCTTCAATGAAGACAGCACTTCAAATCTGACTGTTAATCCAGTGGATTTCACCGATACAACGCTCGATAGTGGATTGAACCTAGACGACCTTGCGACTGGTGGTACGGGTACATCATCCTTCGCAATGGCCGGCGGATCGATGTCTATAGAATTAAATAATCTACAGGCCTCGTCAAACCTCACAGATATGGCTGGTGGAACTTGGGCCAATGGCGATGTTGTTACAATTACGGACGGGACATCTCCTGTTACTTTGACTGTTGGAACTGACATTACAACCGTTCAAGACTATGTAGATGCCCTAAATGACCTCGGCGGCGTTCAAGCAACGTTCAACGAGGCAACAGATTCAATTGAAATAATTTCCGGTTTGGAAGATGGCCGATCCTTGACAGTCTCTAAGGACGACGCAGGCGGTGGCGATGACACCGATGGCGGGGGCACAGCGGGATCGACAACGTCGAACACAACAGCACTCCACTCGGCACTTAGTGCCACCAATACGCTTATCACGTCTGGTGGTTTCAAAGCCGGTGACACGATCACAATTACAGACGGTAATAGCTTTGAACCGGCATCTATCGAAATTGATGCTGAAACGACCGTTAGCGACCTGGTTAGTTTTATAAACAACGTCAAAGGTCTGGATGCTTCATTTTCCGGCGGTGGAGTGAGTCTGATTGGTGAAGTGTCGTTCAACATCAGCAGTTCGAATAGCGACTTTAATATAGATCAGTTTTCAACGACCAGTGGAACCGTTGGTCTTGTAGCTGCTCCGTCGGATTTCAAAACTGCCACTGATATTGATCGAACGTTGCAGGCGATCAATGCAGCGCTAGATGAACTTCGAAACGCGGCGCGGGGCTTGGGAACATCTCTATCCACTGTGGAAATTCGAACCGATTTCACAGAGCAATTGATCAACACACTTGAGATAGGTGCTGGAGAGCTGACAATAGCGGACATGAACCAGGAAGGCGCAAATATGCTGGCGCTGCAAACCCGGCAACAGCTGTCTTCAACGGCGCTTTCACTCGCAAACCAGGCTGATCAGAGCGTTCTCAGTCTCTTCGGTTAACGTCGTTGAGAAAAGGCATTAATGTATAGCGATCTGTCGTTAACCTTTTTGTTAACGTTTGGTGGCGATACTCGAAAGTGGAGGTCAAGAAATGGCGCTCAAGGTCGAATTGAAACCGGGTGAACGGATTATCATTGGCGACAGTGTCATAACCAATGACAACCAGCGAACCCGACTATTTATCGAAGGCCAGGCACCAATTCTGCGAGAGAAGGATATTCTCACGCCGACCACTGCGGATTCACCGGCGAAAAAGGTCTATCTGGCCGTTCAGCTGATGTATCTGTCGACAGATATGGAAAAAATTCAGGAGAGCTACTTCACGCTCGTCAATGACATCGTGAAGGCCGCGCCGAGTACGATCCCTTATGTAACCAGGATCAGTAACTCTATTCTAACCGGAGCCTTCTATAAGGCGCTGAAAGAAGCACGCAAGCTCATTGAGTATGAAGGGACGCTGATAGGCCATGTACAAACAGGCAGCGCAGGCTTACCAGAAGACGAGCCAGGTAGCAGCGGTATCGCCGAGGGAGCTGGAAGCGACCCTGCTGATGAAAGCCGCAGCACGGTTGCAGCTGATTCAGGATGAGTGGGAAGAAAGCTCACTTGCCGAGAAGGATGATGCTCTCGTCTATAATCGTAAGCTTTGGACCGTTCTGATTACCTCGGCAACAAGTGCTGAAAGTGAATTACCACAAGAAATAAAGAACAATATGGGGTCACTGGGTGTGTTTGTTTTCAAGCAGACCATGGCAGTGATGACGAGTGACGACCCTACGCAGCTTGATGTTCTAGTCAGCATCAATAGAACGATTGCTGAAGGTCTTCGCTCGCAACCGGAATGACGTTCATCATTTATGAAAAAGGCCGACTTTCATTAGAAAGTCGGCCTTTTTTATTCGTCCTGATTTCAGCCGCCAAACAGCTTTATTAGAGATAGTCTGCCAGGCTCAAATTGAACACGATCGACGATGCGTTGTAGGACACTTCCAGATTTGTCTTTAATTGCAATACTTCAGCAGCGACCCGATCCTGGTCGACACCCTCGATATCGGCAATCGTTTTTTCGTATGTATGCGCCATCTGGGTGTGTCTCTCATCTGTCAAATTCATGGTTCGATGAGCAATAGCAATGTCAGTTGAGATATCAACTATACCGGATTGATTCACCCCATTCGGCTGCAGAATTCCTTGCATCTTACCGGCAAGCGCATTGTAGTACTGCTCATCTGTCACTCCCCCACCGGAAAAATCTGCAGCAACGAACGTTGCAAGGGACTGCATAAGTTCCTTCAATGGCGCCTCATTTGCACGAACACCATACTGGATCGTCAGATTTCGATCGACAATCGCGTTCTTGTCACCGCGAGGGTCCGTTGTCGCCGTATTCCTTCCAGTGTACCAGTCTACTGTTGTCGCCCCTCCTGCAATCAAGGCAGTGGCGGTGTCAAACGGCGGACCATCTACTCTTTGCGGCTCTTGGCCGTTATATGTATTGAAAAACTGATCCGACGCCCATTCATCAGAGACCGCCTTCAGAGTGGTTTGTGCCTGTTTCTCCATCTCCGTCACAAGAGCGTCACGCAGGTTTTGCGCTGTTTCTTCCAGATCTGCACCGACAATAAACGAGCCCTCTTCCTGGGTGGTCGTCGCCGCTGTCAACGTGATTGTTATTGAATCCGTGTGGGTCGGCGGCATTGTCAATTCGAGTTCAAAAGTCTCGCCAAGCCCGGGCTGGCCTGTGAACTGGACATCGAAGGTTTCAGGATCTGCGGCCACCAGAGGCGTCACAGTTACATTTGTTAATGTTGAGGTAACTGATGAAATATCAAATCCGAAATCATGTGCGCCATCTTCGGCCACGGTAAACGTCGAAGATACCGGACCAGGAACAGTGGTCAACGCAGACACATCCACTCGGCCATTGCTGTTTGGCCCCAGATTCGCCTGAGAGAACTCACTCACATAGGTTTTTAAACCATCGAGCCCGTTCGCTCCATTTATGATTTCATCAATGGTTTCGACAGGGTCTACAACCGCATCTGTTCCGCCAAATAGATAGTGACCAGCTACATCCGTATTCAGGACGTTGATTGTCTCGTTAAGCAACAGTTTGGCGCGGTCCTGTGTTTGGGTCTTACCATCGCTTTGAACGACAAAGTCATTGATATCAATAGCTGACTTTGAATCACGACGGATCGTTTCGAGACGATCCAGAGACAGGTTAAGTGTCTCCAGATGCAGGTTCGATACCGTGATCGTTTCCTTGTAGGTTTGAATCAGGCTGACTTTCTGGGTCATCTGAATGTCCAGAAGACGCCGGTCACCTATTTCGCCGTAAGTTGTTCCAACTTTCCCGCTAGCAAGTTGTGTCGTTTTATCCGAAAGCTGATCCTTGAGATCCAACAACTGTTGGGTCAAATAGTTTCGTGATGTTGAGATAGATGAGACTGTCGTCATGATTTACCTGCCTATACTCAACAGCTCATCGGTGAGCTCTTTAATAATCTGCATGACACGCGCATTGGCTGAATAGGCATTTTCCAACTGAACCAGAAAGGCCAGTTCTTGGTCCAGGTTCACCGAATAGCTTTGTTCATACCGGATGGCCAAGTTTTGCGTCAGGGCTTCTTTCGACGCTGAATAGGTCTTCGCATCGGAAGCCTGATTACCCTGGTAGGCAATCGTCTGATTAACAAAGTCGATGATTGTGCCTTCAAACGGATTAGACGCACTTCCAATCCCCGTACCTGTGTCAAACTTGGTTGTCCCAACACTCAAAGCGTCCAAAAGGTGTTTGGGACGTGCTGGATCGCTGGCCGAGTTTGGCGTTGGCGTGGTTTGGTAGTTCACAAGAAGTCCGCTGTCCGCCAGCAAATCCGGATTCACACTGATACCAGACGCATATCCGACCCGCTGACCGCCATTTTCGAGGGCATCGGTGAATAGCTCTGTGCCGTTCCGTGTATCGACGAAAATGGCAAGGCCGAGCCCTTGGTCGCTGTTAGCCGTGACAGTTACATTAGCGCTCAGGCCTTCTACAGTTATCGGATTGGGCAGAGCAGTGCTGTCCCCCAGGATCCTCAGGTTACCAGCGTCATTGGCAACCTGAAGCCCCGTATTCAAACCAGCAGCACCCAACTCGGTGATGATATTGGTGATATATGTTGCCGGAGTTCCACTGGAGATATCGATACCTACCACAGTGTCATTGGGGTCTGTTGTCGCTGAGTTATCCAAAGGCAGCAGAGACGGATCATCAACTGCCATAAGCGTAACATTCTGCTCCTGACCGAGAGTATCCGTGTAGGTAAGCGAAATTGTATTCCCGGACTGAAGCCCGGAGACATCCAGGGTGTAACCATCGTCAACACCAACGGTTGTTGGCGTGGATGGAACGGTGACATTCGAGAAAGCCTGCGAAAGTTCGGCTGCAATGGTATCCAATTGCCGCGAAGCTTCCACTAGGACATCGTCTCGCAACTCAAGTGCTGCCGCCATAGCCCCTGACCGGGCAGATCCAAGGAGATCAAATTGGGCGCCACCTGCGGTGGTCGCATAGACAGGCTGTCCCGGTTGACCAGGCTGAAGGGAGTGTGTCGTATCAAACGACAAGGTCGACGCTTTGCCGTCAGAATACAGCGGCTGGCCATCTCGGCTCAGAATAAAAAGCGTGTTTTCCGGAGTCTTTGATATCTTTACGTCCAGGTATCCAGATAACTGCTCTACAAGACGGTCGCGTTCATCCTCCATTTCCGCTGACGAAGTTTCAGCACTTGTGGCATCGCGGATTGCAGCATCAATGTCCTCAATCGCACCCAGGAGACTGTTCACACTTTCGGTTTGCTGTTTAAGCGCATCATCCGCTTCCTGGCGCAAATCTGTTAACTGGCTGAAAGAAGAATTTAATTCGTAGGCCATCGCTTCCGCGTTCGCGATTACCTCTTTCTGCGCTGCGTAACTCCCCGGCTGGTTTACAAGTGTAGAAAGTGAGGCGGTGAGTTTGCCTGCAAGTGCCGACAGACCGGTTTCATCACCCAATGTTCCAAAAATGTCATCAAGGCGGTCCGTAAAAGCCGAAATCTGAGCGCCGTAATTCGTGTCGGCAAGCGACCTGAAGTAATCAGCCTGAACCTGCTTATCGAGTGTTCGGATAACTTCATTGGAAATGATCCCGGCAACACCACCTTGACCATCGAAGTAAGCCTTGGCCGAGACCGATTTCTTGGAATAACCAACAGTATCTGCATTGGCGATATTAGCCGCCGCCACATCGATCTGACGTTGGTTGAAAGTAATTCCAAAGACCGCAGTATTGAGGGCACTTGTCAGTCCCATAGCGGCTGCTCCCTGATTTCACACACAACTAGGCAGGAGTGCTGGCGAGTTCCACCCGCCAGCGTGACAGGTTCTAGCGAACCATATTCAGTGCTTGATCCAGCATCTCGTCCGCAGAGGTGACAATTTTTGAGTTTGCCGAATAAGCCTGCTGGGTCACGATGAGTTTGGCGAACTCATCAGCTATATCCGCATTGGATAATTCAACCGCATTGGAGATAACCGCCCCACCACCCCCGTATACCGGGTCGCCAGAATCTGATGTCGCAGCAAATGCAGCCCCGTCAACTCGGCGCAGACTTTGGTCAGCCTGAAAGGTTGCCAGCGGAATTTCGTACCGGGCCCGTGTCTGGTTGTTTGAATAGCTTGCTATCACACGTCCGGACTTATCGACAGCGATATTGGTAAGTTCCCCGGCAGGATAACCATCCTGAGAAATCGAAAGCGACGTCATTACACCGTCAGCATTTGCGTACTGGGTCAGAGAACCACCAAAATCAATTGCAACATTCGTGGCAGTTATTCCACCCACATTGATTGAACCCAAGGTAAAACCCGTGGTCCCAACCGCGGTGACAGGCCCAGCAGCAAGATCACCAGTGGCAGTTGCTGTCAACGCGTCTACCGTTGACCCATCTGCAGAGAAATCGATTGTACCGACTTCATAGTAGTCGACAGTTCCGCCGCCAGAACTGATATACATGTTCCAAGTATCAGCAGCATTGCTGGTTTTTGCGTACCTAATATCGAGCGGAACAGCCGATCCATTCGCATTATAAACAGTGACCGATCCACCAGAGATAGAAGAATTAATAAAACTTGCAAGGTCAGTTGCACCTTCAACATCGGGCGCATTCCCTCCTACCAACGCGGTCATTAGAGCAGACGCCTCAGTACCATCGTAGTTTGGCGTGGCCGGTACACGTGGAAGGTTTGCTTGATATGCGACTGCTGTAGTAGCGCTCGCCGCCAGCGGTGCATCATCGATCTGAATAACCGCCGGAGCATCCCCAATCGGATTATAGGTAAGCGGATCCAGAGGATACCCTTTCAGAAAGTACCCGCCACTGTTAACGAAGTAACCTTCCTTATTGACTTCAAAATCACCGCCACGTGTAAAGAACGTTGCATCATCAAACGTTGTGTTACCGTCAACAAAATCAGCAGCCTTTGAAACGACGAAATAACCTTCTCCATTAATCGCCAGATATGTATCGACCTGACTGGAGGTGATGTCGCCAGTAACCGAATTCGTTGCGCGCGATGTCGCTATTGTCGTCCCGGAAACCTGACTCGCCTGAGTGGACCCACCACCCGAAACAAGGTCCGAAAAGGTCGTATCAAGGCGTTTGTAACCAACGGTTTGCGAATTGGCGACATTACCGGAGATATTCTCCAGCGCTCTTGCTTGGGCGGTCAAACCCGAAACGGCGGCATTAATAGCCCCATAAATACCCATGTTTCGTCCTCTTGATAGAATTGGGCAATACTCAAACGGGCTCGCACCCGGCGTGGGCTATAGATCGCAATTGTCGTGCCACCTGCGACAAAGGGTATTTATCAATTATAAAATCAGACACTTAAGAGATAACGCCGACAAATAAAACGCCGCCAGAAGTCGGCAAGACTGGCTACAGGGGGCAAAAACTTCCTGCCGTATCGGCAAGACTGTCCACACTCATTCTGCTGAGATATACCGTTCATCCAAATACCGGGTTGCGCCGAAAACACTTGCCTGCCACCCTTCGACAAAAGAGTTAATTGGGACTGCCAAATGCAATTTGAAAGTACAGACAGCTATATCGCCACAGAAGACTTGCGGATTGCAGTGAACGCCGCAGTGGCGCTCGAACGCCCCCTGCTTATCAAGGGGGAACCGGGTACCGGAAAGACCGTTCTGGCGGAACAGGTGGCTGAAGCCCTGAACACACAGTTGATCGAATGGCATGTGAAGTCGACAACGAAAGCCCAGCAAGGTCTTTATGAATATGATGCAGTGTCACGACTGCGCGATAGTCAACTCGGCGATGAACGGGTCAAGGACATAAACAATTACATTCGCAAAGGAAAACTCTGGGACTCCTTCACAGCCTCTGAAAGACCGGTTCTTTTGATTGATGAGATCGACAAGGCAGACATAGAATTTCCCAATGACCTTTTGCTGGAACTCGACCGGATGGAGTTTCACGTCTACGAGACCGGTGAAACTGTCCAGGCGCGGCAGCGTCCAGTCGTGATCATCACATCGAACAACGAAAAGGATTTGCCGGACGCATTCTTGCGCCGCTGTTTTTTCCACTTCATCAAGTTTCCGGATGCCGACACAATGGCGGAGATTGTTGAAGTCCACTTTCCGGACATAAAACAGCGCCTGCTCAAGGAAGCCCTGCGTTTGTTTTATGATGTCCGCGACGTTCCCGGGTTGAAAAAGAAGCCGTCAACCTCAGAACTGATCGACTGGATCAAGCTTCTTTTGAATGAAGACATCGACCCGGAAACACTTCGTCAACAGGAAAGCTCCAAACTGATACCGCCTTTGCACGGCGCCTTGTTGAAGAACGAGCAGGACGTACACTTGTTTGAACGCCTGGCCTTCATGTCCAGAAGAGAACGGACTTAGATCAGAACCGGAGACATTGTTGAGACACCAGATAAACGTCTTTATGTCAGTTCTAGCGGTGTGGGCTGCCTTTGCTATCGCAGGCGCAGGTGCATCGAATGCACAAGCCGCCCTGGAACAGGACGCTGGTTGGCAAAGCGATGTGAAAGGCCTGCGCCACTTCACGGGCATGCGATGTCCCGACCTGATCGGTGCCTTCTACAGGATCAAGGTCCTTGAGGGTGATGAGGTCAGTTTGGCAGGCTGCATTTACACCGGTCGCGGCGGTATAAATGTCGTTTTGCGGAAGCATCTTCAGGGCGGAGGACGTCAGGAAGCCATAAAGTATACACGAAGCTACAAAAAAGCAGGATTTGAGCCCATAAAGCTTTCCGGGGCTGCGGCTACGGGCATTTCGTTCAAGACTCGTGGCTGGACGCCGACAACACTCTGTGAAACCTTATGGCACTTTTCCGGAGCAAAAGCCGATTTTACTCTTTGGATGTCCTATACCCTGCCGACACAGGAAGAAGAAATCGGCCCCGCTTTGGCAGCATTTGTAAGCGCTCTTTCACGCCAGAACTAGCTGGAACAAGAGGTCACAACAAGCATCCGAGATATCTGCATGCGGTTACTGCTTCTAAGACATGCCAAATCTGACTGGGCCGACACGACGCGCGCCGACATTGACCGCGAGTTGAACAGACGGGGGAAATCGGCGGCGCGCCTCATGGGAGGTTATCTGCAGCAGAATGCGCTGTTACCTGATCGCACCTTGTGCTCCACAGCGCTAAGAACCCGCGAGACCCTGTCCCGCTTGCTGCCATTCCTTCCGAATGAAGCCCAGATACACCTTGTGTCGGACATATATGATCAAGGAGATCTCAGCTACACTGGGATTCTTCGGAAATTTGGTGGGCGCTCGCAGACCCTTATGATCCTAGGCCACAACCCGGCAACAGAACAGACAGCAGAAGAACTTGTCGGAACCGGGGATCAATACCTCCGGGCAGACATGAATGCCAAATATCCCACTGCGGCGCTTGCCGTCATTGATTTCGACATATCAGATTGGGCAGACTTGCGTGCCGGCACAGGGCATCTGGATCGTTTTGTAAAACCACGCGACCTTGACGAAGGCACCAGTCCAATATCCGCAGAATGAACCTTTGGTCCCGAGTTTGCACTTTACTCACCCCGCGCCTACATGATCACACTGGAGGCGCTCTTTGAAACCGATTACCACCCTTACAGACGAAGCCCGTCTGACACTTGCAAACCTGGCTGATGCGGCCAGTGATCTGACTGTTCCAAGTGTTCGATTGGGCGTGACGGGTCTCGCTCGAGCCGGGAAGACAGTCTTCCTGACAGCTCTGGTTCACAATCTGGTACAAGGTGGTCGGTTGCCGGTATTCAGTGCGGCTGCTGGGCGCAGGATGACAAATGCCTATCTCCAGCCTCAACCGGATGATGCTGTTCCGCGGTTTGATTACGAGAGCCATGTCGAAGCCCTCGTCAAACAAAGGATATGGCCGGATTCTACCCGCCAGGTTTCCGAACTTCGTCTGACAATCGATTATGAAAGTGCATCCTACTTTCATCGCAAACTGGGGCCCGGACGTCTTCATGTTGATTTGATCGACTATCCCGGTGAATGGCTGCTGGATCTGCCGTTGCTGGCAAAAGACTACGCCACATTCTCGGCTGAAGCAGTTCAACGCGCACGCGCTCATGGTAGATCGGAAATAGCTGCTCCGTTTCTGGAAAGTTTGGCAGCGATTGATCCCGACACGGACGAAAACGAACAAACGGCTCAAAAGCTCTCAACGACCTACAAGGATTACCTCAAAGCGTGCCGGGCAGATGCCCATGCATTGTCCATGCTTCCGCCGGGTCGCTTCCTCATGCCTGGTGACCTTGATGGGTCTCCCGCACTGACATTTGCGCCCATCGACATAACTGCAGGCGCTCCACCTGCCCGCGCGGGTACTTTCCGCTCCATGATGGAACGGCGTTACGAATCCTACAAAACACATGTGGTAAGGCCATTTTTCCACGACCATTTTGCGCGCCTTGACCGTCAGATCGTTTTGGTTGACGTGCTCCACGCCCTGAATGCTGGCCCGCATGCTTTGGCGGATCTTGAAGTCGCTCTGGGCGAGGTTCTGTCGGCCTTCCGGCCAGGTAGACGCAGCTGGCTGTCCTCAATTCTTTCAAGACGAATTGACCGGATTCTGTTTGCCGCCACAAAGGCAGACCACTTGCACCGAAACGACCATGACCGCCTCGAAGCCATTCTTCAGCGTCTGGTGTCGCGTGCCGTCGATAAGGCCAAATTCAAAGGCGCGCAGGTTGATGTTTTGGCATTAGCGGCAGTTCGTACAACACGCGAAGCCACAGTCAAACATCGCGGCGAAGACCTGCCGGCCATTCTTGGAACACCGCTTCCTAGTGAATGTCTGAACGGCGACTCTTATGATGGTGAAACCGAAATCGCAATGTTTCCCGGGGATTTACCAATAGATCCGGATTCACTTTTTGACTACTTTGAATCTGCATCTGAACACGTTCGAGCAAATCTTAAATCCGATCGACCAGAACTTCAGTTCCTGCGTTTTCGACCGGCTGAACTTGATACAACAGCTGAAGGCATGACCCTGTCGCTCCCACATATCCGGCTCGACCGTGCGTTGGAGTTTTTATTAGGAGACCGATTGGCGTGACCGACACTAGTCCTCGCAAACCTGCCGCATTCAAACTCGATGACACCAAGGTGCGCCTGACGGATGACTTTTCTGAATTACCCAATGCAGAAGAGGCATTGATCAATCCGGATATAGATGACAATGACGAGCCGCGGCTTCCACGTACCACCAGTACTCCGAAGAAGGGATTTCGGTTCGGCAAGTGGATCACAGCCGGGCTTGGTGGATTGGTATCTCTCGCCATCGGCCTTTCCATCGATAGCCTGATACGAGACCTGTTTACGCGCACTGAGTGGCTGGGCTGGCTTGGTGTTGCCCTCGCCGCAGTTGCAGTCCTTGGCCTCCTGGGTCTTGCGCTGCGCGAGATCGCAGGCCTCATGAGATTGAACGCAATCGATCAGCTGCGCGATCGACTTCAAGCCGCCGCTGATAATGACGACGCCAAGGCAGCAACAAGCAGTTTGAAAGAACTTCTCGCGCTTTATCATGATCGCCCGGAAACGGCCTTGGGGCGCAAGGAACTGTCCGGACATATGCGCGAAGTGATTGACGGGCGTAACCTTGTTAAACTGGCTGAACGGGATCTGCTCTCCCCGCTAGACTTGGAAGCTCGCCGGATCGTTATGAACAGCGCCAAACGTGTCTCTGTTGTCACGGCAATCAGCCCGCGCGCACTGGTAGACCTTCTGGCAGTCCTTTTTGAAAACTTGCGGATAATTCGTCGACTGTCCGTCCTTTACGGAGGACGCCCTGGAACCCTTGGTTTCATTCGTTTAGCCCGCCATGTCGTCACACATCTGGCTGTTACTGGCGGGATGGCTGCAGGCGACAGCCTTACGTCACAAGTTCTTGGTCACGGTGTCGCAGCCCGTCTATCGGCTCGGTTGGGCGAAGGCGTCATCAATGGGCTCTTGACCGCAAGAATAGGTATCGCAGCTATCAGCGTTTGCCGCCCGGCTCCCTTTGTAGCAACAAAAGGCCCGACGATTTCGGATTTCATGGGTGAATTGGCATCGGTTGGCGAACCTAACCCATCAACACAACCGCCATCCGGACAGAAGTAATAAATCATTAGTAGTAAAACGAAATTACTATAATTATTTCATGCATTTGACGCGCATCAATGAGATTTACTCTAGGTCGTAGTAAGAAGCCCCTTGGATTTATGAAGAAGGGGCACAGTATGGCAGATCAGATTAAACAAACGGACTCGAAAACAGCTGCAAAAGTTCGTGGTGAATTACCTGCGAAGTCAAACGCAGCTGCCAGACAAAAGCGGCCCAAGAGTACCACTAGCAAGGCAACACCAGTTGCGGCATCTGCAAAGGCGTCAAGTGCCTCCTCAGCCAGAAGCTCCGGTGAACAATTGCACAAATTGGGAAAGATGCGTCACGACCCGGCTGCCATCAGTGACGTTTTTGAAAGCGGCAAATATCCCTATGCCAACAAGATGAGCCGCCGCCCCTATGAAAAGCGGAAGGCCGCTTTGCAGGCGGAACTCTTGAAAGCCCAACAGTGGGTCCAGGATACGAACCAAAGAATTATCCTTCTCTTTGAAGGCAGGGACGCTGCGGGGAAAGGCGGGACCATAAAGCGTTTCAATGAGCACCTGAATCCGCGAGCAGCAAGCGTTGTCGCTTTGCAGAAGCCGACCGAACGCGAGCAAAAGCAATGGTATTTCCAGCGTTACATCGAAAACCTGCCATCCGGCGGTGAAATCGTGTTTTTCGATCGCTCCTGGTACAATCGGGCGGGCGTCGAACGGGTTATGGGGTTCTGCTCGCCAAACCAATACCTTGAGTTCATGCGCCAATGCCCGGAATTCGAGCGCATGCTAGTTCGCGACGGCATCCTCATGTACAAATACTGGTTCTCTGTCACTCAGGAAGAGCAACGGCGGCGCTTCAAAAAGCGGGAAACAGATCCGCTCAAACAGTGGAAGCTGTCTCCAATCGACAAGGCGTCTCTCGATAAGTGGGATGACTATACGGAAGCCAAAGAGGCCATGTTCTTCTATACGGACACAGCGGACGCCCCATGGACGATCATCAAATCCGATGACAAAAAACGAGCGCGTCTGAATACAATGGAGCATTTTCTCGCATCCCTACCCTATCCGGATAAGGACACAAAGATCGTCGGGCAGCCTGATCCATTGATTGTCGGTACTGGGCACCATGTGATTGGTCGCGATAGCCACATCCTTGGCAAAACACTCCACCCGGACACCAAGGGCGGGCGAACAACGCCTTTCTAAGCGCCTTACATGACGAAAATTGCCTGTTGGGTCAGACCCAACAGGCTTCAAAGCGTAACTGTGCGAAGGCGGATATATAACCCTGCCGCGTTTTTCCTGAAGATGCGCATTTCAGTAGACATTCTGCCGATATTCAAGAGCTCGACACTGAACAGCCACAGCGCTAATCTGCGCTAATGTTCATTTCCTTTTTTACCGAACTGAAAACTGCGGGCATTCCAGTCTCATTACGCGAGTACCTCACGCTTATGGAGGCTCTGGACAAGGACCTTGCAGAGAAAAGCGTAGAAGATTTCTATTATCTCGCTCGCCTTTGCCTGGTGAAGGACGAAAGCAATCTGGACAAGTTTGACAGGGTCTTTAGTCATGTCTTCAAAGGGCTCGATCTCCTGAGCGATGCACCGGCAGGTGACATTCCCGAAGACTGGCTGCGCAAGCTTGCAGAAAAACATCTCACCGAAGAAGAAAAGGCACAAATCGAAGCCCTTGGTGGCTTCGAGAAGCTGATGGAGACCCTTCGCGAACGCCTCAAGGAACAGGAAAAACGCCATCAGGGCGGCAACAAGTGGATCGGCACTGCGGGCACTTCACCATTCGGCGCCTATGGCTACAATCCAGAAGGTATTCGTATCGGCCAAAAGGAAAGCCGCCATCGCCGTGCTGTGAAGGTATGGGACAAACGCGAGTTCAAGGACCTTGACGACACCCAGCTGCTTGGGTCCCGCAATATCCAGATCGCGCTGAAACGACTTCGCAATTTTGCGCGAACTGGCGCAGCTGAAGAACTGGATCTGGACAATACGGTCCGTGCCACGGCCCATAAGGGGTTGCTCGACATCAAGATGCGGGCTGAGCGGCACAATGCGGTCAAAGTGCTCCTGTTCTTCGATATCGGTGGATCGATGGATGACCATATCCGTGTTTGCGAAGAGCTGTTTTCAGCAGCGCGTTCAGAATTCAAGGTGATGGAGCATTTCTATTTTCACAATTGCCTCTACGAGTATGTCTGGAAGCAAAACAATCGTCGTCACACCGAACGCATTCCGACAATGGATGTGCTGCACAAGTATCCGGCTGACTACAAAATCATCTTCGTTGGCGACGCCTCGATGAGCCCTTATGAAATTGCCTACCCTGGTGGCTCCGTGGAGCATTGGAACGAGGAGGCTGGATCTGCCTGGATGCAGCGGATCACGACTTTGTACCGGAGCGCAGTCTGGCTTAACCCGGTACGAGAAGAGCACTGGACCTACACCCACTCCATTCAAATGCTGCATGAACTGATGGAAGGCCGGATGTACCCGATGACTGTCGAGGGTCTGACAGAGTCCATGAAAGAACTGGCACACTAAAACCCTGCTAAGGAACCGGAATGACAAGAGACCAAACCGGATCAAATCAAGTGACTTCTCCGGTCACCAACGCAACGACCACAGGCATGACAGGTGGTGGCTTCTACAACGCCAATTCCGAACCGCAATGGATGGCAATAGAAGCCGTACTGGATTGGCTGAAGAATGCTGTTCTGGAGGTGCCTCTGGATGGCAAGGCCCCGGTCACTCTCGCAGACTTCGGATGTTCCGAGGGGCGAAATTCAATTGCTGTCATGTCGCATGCGCTCAATACTCTTTTACCCAGAACAGATAAGCCCATACAGACGGTCCATTCTGATCTTCCGACAAACGATTTTTCAAAATTGCTGCAGGCCCTCCGCCAAGATGGAGTGTCTGTTTTTGATAGCCATCGCGTTTATTCTTCAGTCGTCGGTGGCTCAATGTTTGATCAACTTTTGCCGCCTCAAAGCGTTCACATCGCAACCACATTCAATGCAATCGGCTTTTTATCAGAAATGCCTGTCAGCACCCTCCCCGGATATATCTTGCCAAACGGACCAAGTGCATCAGGCCAGAATGGTTATGTATCTGAGCAGGATAGAGCCACGTTCTCATCACTTGCGAAGCAAGACGTCGCCAGCTTTTTGACTGCTCGCGCACATGAGCTGGTTCCTGGAGGCAAACTGCTTGTTCAGGTATTTGGAGGATCGGAAAAGGGGCGCACTTGTGACGGCATCTACGATCTACTCAATGACGCAGTGCTCGCCTTTGTCGAAACTGGCGAAATATCCAAAGAGACCTATGAGCGCTACTATCAGCCGGTCTACATGCGGACAGAAAACGAACTCACGGCAGCGGCGTCTGACAAAGACTACGCCTCCTCTGAAATGTTCACTCTTGAGCGCTCAATGACCTACGAAGTTCCGGTCCCGTTCGTAGAGCAATACGAACGGTATGGAGACATTGAAGCTTACGTAGACGCCTATGTCGATTTCTTCCGGGCCTTCACTGAAGCCGTTTTACGCAATGCTCTCCCGCCCACTCCTAGTCGGGAGCAGCTTGTCGAGCATATTTTTGGGATGGCAAAGGATATATTGAGACAATCGCCTGAACGCTATCCCTTCCGTTATGTCGCAGTTGCCATGCTGCTCACACGGAAGGGATAATCCAGACCTAAGCGCCTCGCAAAACCATGACTGAACACGGTGCATGGCGAACGATGTGGGCTGCATTTGACCCGATGAAGTAAGTTGACAGGCCTGGTTTGTGAGAGGTCATGACCACAAGGTCACAATTGGCCTTTTCAGCCTCATCAATGACCTCATGATAAACCGACCCAGATGTTACTTTCGCGTCGACAGTTCCAGCCGGCACATCAAGCCCCTCGCCTATCTTGCCCAGAATGGACATGGTTTCTGCTTCTTCACGCGCCTGAAACCCTTCTGGCAACTGACTTGCCACGAAGCTTTGAACTTCAGGGCACACTGCCAACAGATGGATCTTCGCTCCGTAGTCGCGGGCCATGGTTGCAGCCTTGGCTAAAGCATCGTCCGCGAAATTCGGTTCAGCAGGGTCGATCGGGACCAGTATTTTCTTAAACACAGTTGTTTTCTCCAAGACATAACTTTCGCGCCATGTCTTGCTCCCCAGCCTCCAAACCTGCCATGAGCCAGATCAATCAATGATCCAATGCCTTAAAATACCGTCCAGGCGTCACCCCAAATGCCTTCCTGAATGTTGCTACGAATGCGCTTGGCCCCTCGTAACCGAGTTTGTGAGATACATCGGAAACGCTCCTGCCAGACGCTAGGAGTTCCAGCGCTCGAAACAGTTTCACTTGTCGGCACCAGGTCCGATAGCTCAGACCGGTTTCTGATTTGATGCAACGTTCAAAAGAGCGCACAGACATTGCGCAGGAACCGGCAGCTTCTGAAAGGGACGGAATATGCGCCGGACACCGGATGACATTCTCGCACAAACTCCGCAGCCGAAGGTCCTGGGGCATGGGCAATTGCAGAGGAGCAGCAGGTAGCATTTTAAGCTGATCCAGAATGACAGATGCAATGCGGGCCGCAGGTCCTGTTTCCGCATCGGCTCGCGGATAGGACATGAATTCCAGAATGAGAGCCCGCAACAGCGTGGTGACCTGGATCACTTGGGCCGTTTGCGGCAGTTCATGGGCATGATCGTACTGGACATAAATATAGCGAATTTCGGTATTTGTAAGATATCTGGTCTGGTGGCCAATGCGCGGGGGCAGCCAAACCGCTCGCTCCGGCGGTACAAAAAATGTACCTAACTCGGTATCAATTGCGATCGATCCCCTGACCACATGAAACAACTGGGCTGCATCATGGGCATGCCAACCATTCACCGCGCCTTGTGGCTCTGATCTGGCGTAGCCGATTATCGGAGAAGCGACTGGTTGTTTCGGAAACTCGGAAAGCTCGGGATGAATTCTCATGGGTGCGACCGATCAATCTGCTGGCTCAATTTGGCAACTCAGAGATATATCATGACAAAACAGCGCTAACACGCACAAAAACAATCGTCTAGAAGCAATTCTCAATGCGGACAGACAAGGTCCCGATTAGCGGTTTATGGAATGTCGTATTTTACAAAAAATGCCTTCCCGGATGAAATAACGGGCTGGAGATCTCCTGCGGTGCTCTTGATGGTCATGGCCGGCGCCATGCAATTGTCGTTTGCCGCATGGTGGAACCTGATGAACAATTTTGCCGTTCAGGAACTGGATTTCACCGGACGTGAAATCGGCATTCAACAGTCGATCCGCGAAATTCCTGGCTTCCTGAGCTTTCTGGCAATCTACCTATTGCTTTTGATGCGTGAGCAGACGCTCGCGTATGTCTCCCTCCTCTTCCTTGGCGTTGGTGTAGCAGCAACAGGTTATTTTCCGACAGCGATGGGCTTTTATATGACCACTTTGGTCATGTCGATCGGCTTTCACTATTACGAGACGATGGCGCAATCCCTGTCGCTTCAGTGGCTGCCCAAAGCAACTGCTGCCGCGAGCATGGGCAAGATCATATCTGTCGGTGCCTTCGCTCAATTGATTGCCTATGGCCTCATTTTTATTGCCTGGAAGACATTCGACCTCTCCTTCACAGCTGTTTTTGCGATCGCGGGTGGTCTTACACTTGTCGTTCTGGCTTTCGTGATGATGGCTTACCCGCATTTCAAGGAAGGTGTCCCACAGCGTAAGGAACTGTTCTTGCGCAAGCGCTACTGGCTTTACTATGCCCTGACTTTCATGGCTGGTGCCCGTCGTCAGATTTTCACGGTTTTTGCCGGATTCCTGATGGTCGAACGCTTTGGCTATGACGTTCATGAAGTTGCCGGGCTGTTTCTTCTGAATGGCGTCTTCAATATGCTGCTGGCTCCAAAGATCGGAAAACTCATTGTCCGTTTCGGCGAACGCAAAGCACTTATCGTGGAGTATGTAGGTCTGGTTGGCGTCTTCGTCTGTTATGCATTCGTCACCAATGCCACCTTGGCAGCCAGCCTCTACGTCATCGATCATGCCTTCTTTGCGATAGCAATCGCCATCAAGACATATTTCCAGAAAATCGCTGATCCGGCAGACATAGCTCCTACGGCAGGTGTCGCTTTCACCATCAATCACATTGCTGCTGTCGTCATTCCGGTCGTCTTTGGATTGATCTGGCTGGTGTCACCAACAGCTGTGTTTCTTGCAGGCGCTGGCATGGCTGCTGTCAGCCTGTTTCTGGCAACACTCATTCCAAGTGTACCTGACGACGGTAGGGAAGTTGATTTCTGGTTCAGAAAACCAATCGCTCAACCCGCAGAATAGTCTTATCGCATTTGGCATGAAAAAACCGCCGAATTACTTCGGCGGTTTTTTTTCAAATTGTTCGGCTACCAATCTTCAGGCTTGGCGTTCCGGAATATGGACGACAAGGCCATCCAGTTCGGAAGTCACTTTGATCTGGCAAGACAGGCGAGATGTCGGCTTCATGTCATAAGCGAAATCGAGCATGTCTTCTTCCATTGGCTCGGGTGACCCGGTCTTATCTTTCCAGGCGTCATCAACATAGACATGGCAAGTCGCACACGCACAGGCGCCACCGCATTCGGCCTCAATACCCTGAACCATGTTCTTGATGGCACTTTCCATCACAGTCGAGCCTTCGGCAGCCTCCACTTCGGTCTGGTTTCCGTCAGAGGATATGAATGTAATTTTCGGCATGCGTCGCGTCCCGGCCTTAAAATAACGGTTTCAGCTGAACGGACATAAAGCTTCCGCAAAAAAGGTCAAGGACTGTGTCGCTTCGATGCGACTATCTGCCATTTTAAATGCGGCAAACTTAGCCTTCCAGCAAATCCCGGATATAGCTGTTGGCTTCATCGACAGCAGCAATCAGACCCTCCGTCGTGGCATGATCCGCGACTTTCATTTCGCCTTCGAGGTTTTCGCAGACTGTCGCAACTCTTTGGGCACCTATCGCTCGGGCGCTGCCTTTCAAGGTGTGAACCAGATCAAGCCGCATAGACCTGTCGGTCTCTTCGATCAATCGCTCCAGGGTCGAACAAGATTGTGACTTGAAGAGATGCAGAACCTGAACTTCAAGGTCCCTGTTTCCAAGTGTGTTGGTGGCAAGTTGCACCAAATCGATAGGCGCCTCTGGGCCGGCGCGGCCGGCAACGCGTGCCATGGATGAAGGGGCCATAGGGTGCTCCAAGCTACTCACTACATGCCTGATTGAACTCTGCAGCATGTTTTTGATTGTTTGTGAGTTTGACAGTGAGACCCAAACGCACCGTTAAACCGGTCGTTCAAACGCGCCCAACCTGCCAATGTCCCCAAAAAAGTGATTCTATGGTTAATACAAACTGAGGTGGCATTGCAAACGCGCTTTAAAAAGCACTTGCAATTCGAGAAGTTTACTGGATCGATAAAATTTGATTCAAATTGTCTGCATTAACTTTCTTCCTTTTTTTGACTTGCGGCCAGCGCATCAAATGCGGCAGGCGTCAATTTGCAGACAAGCCAATCAGGCTTGATTGGGTTGGAAAACCAAGGCTCTGCCCAGCCCGCATCGATGCAGGCACGGATCGTACGAGCCGCAATTTCTCGTCCGTTGTCATCAAACAACGGAAGTTTACCTCCGGGCTGCTTCAGGCCTTTTTGCAACCAGCGTTTTTGTACTGAAGTCATTTTCCCGGTCTTGAGCATATTCTCCGCAGAGGTGATTAACCGGTCGGCGGCGGCATCATTTTGCTTCGATTTTGACATTCAATTCGCCCTCTAAGTGATTCACGCCATTACTGTTTCTTGTCCGCAAAGCCAGATTGTGCCATTACAGTTATTGATGCGGCAAGATGGGGAGTGAACTGTGTTCCTTCGTGTTCACGGTAAGTCGGCGGCGGCCCTCCTCAAACAACATATTTCGAACAGCAATGCGTATTATGTTGCGGTTCGAGATTAGCGCATTCGGTTGACCCCTTGGCCAGTGCCAGCTGGCTGAAATCACCGATGTGTAGTGAGTACGACGTGAGGCGACCCGATATGGCAAACTCGACGAAGACAAAAGATCCAGCGGAAGCAGCGCTGTCAGCGGTTGAAGAAGCGCTGAAGCTCGATTTCGGCGGTCCGGAGTCAGCAGAGACAGACCAGGCTCCCGAGGCAAGTGCGGCAGCAGAGGCGAAATCGCCCGGGCACGCGTCCAAAGGGGCAAGTGAAGGCACATCTTCTCGGGACGAGAAACGACAAGCCAGGCGTCGTGGTCGCAACAACCGTCCACCAGCTGCAAATGATGATCGCCGTAACATCGGCAATCTTATTTTTGCCCTGCAACGCAGACCTTCGTCGGCACCCTTCTGGGGGGCGTTAGCTCTGAGTGCCCTTTGGGCTGCGCTTGGAACAAGTCTGTTTATGGCAGCGTTCGGCGAAAAAGTTTCTGCAATCAGCGATCCTCAAGCTTTGATGCAGTCACCTGAGATCATTCTGGCTGTGGTCGGAATTGTCGTACCAATCATATTCTTCTTTGTCTTGGCAATGATGATCTGGCGTGCGCAGGAAATGCGCATTGTGGCCCGCGGCATGACCGAAGTGGCCCTCCGCCTCGCAGAGCCGGAAGACATGGCTAAGGAATCCATACTCAGCGTTGGTCAGGCGATCCGCCGCGAAGTATCTGCCATGGGTGACGGGATTGAACGCGCAATCGCAAGAGCAAGTGAACTGGAAGTCCTCGTCCACAATGAGGTTTCTTCGCTTGAACGTTCTTACAACGACAACGAACTGAAGATCCGCTCATTGATCGACGAGCTGGTCAGTCAGCGTGAATCCATAATTTTGAATGCAGATCGAGTGCGGGAAACCATTTCAGGTGCCCATGAAGCCTTTGCGTCTCAGCTCTCCGACACTTCTGGCGAACTTGGGTCCAATGTCGATAACGCAACCCAGCGAATGATTGATGCAGTCAATGCGCAGGTTGCGGAACTCACTTCGACAGTTGATTCACGTATTGAATCCCTGGGTGCCACGCTGAATGCATCCGGCAACGAAATGGTCGAGTCACTGACTGTTCGGGCTGAGGACTATGTGGCTCGTTTGTCCAGCACTGGCACCGATCTGGTCGATAATCTCGCATCGACCGGAACCAATATGACGGAAACACTCACTGCACGTGGAACAGAAGTCAACGAACGGTTCTCTGAAACCGCCAATACGTTTGTCGAAACCCTCACAAACCGCGGAACAGAGATCAACGAGACGCTAACTGCTTCAAGTTCGTCAGTAGTTGAAAGCTTGAACACAAAAGCAGATGAATTCCGGGCGGCAATCGAAAGCACCGGTACGAACGTTGGCGACATCATAACCCAGCGCGGCGAAGAAATTAACGCGAACCTGTCCCTGACCTCCGGCCGACTGATAGACACAATCAGCTCGCGCACCGAAGAACTGGTCACCACTATCGACACACGCGTTTCCGGCCTTGATGAATCCCTGGCAACTACAGGCAATAGGGTCGTTGAAAGTATTTCGGAAAAAGGTCAGGCCGTTACCGACACCATTTCAATCAAGGGTGCGGAAATTGTCGAAACACTGTCCAGCAGATCCACTGAAGTATCGGAAATTCTGCGTGGAACTGGCGAAAGCATTGTTGTTGATCTGTCCCTGCGCGGCGGCGAAATAGCTTCCAAGCTGGACGAAACAGCTGGCACGCTCACTGAGACTATTACGGTTCGCGGTTCCGAACTTGCTGAAAAATTCGATACGATTTCGGAACGGATTTACACCGCAATCTCTATCAACGGAAGCGAACTGGACGAACGCCTTTCAGCACGCAGTATTGAGATGGCGAGTGTTATGGAACAACAGACAGATGGCTTCAGAGCCGTTCTGGAAGGCGTTTCAAGCGAATTTGCATTGGGCTTGGGTGAGCAGACAGGCGCACTCACCCAGAAATTGGCTGAAACCGGCACTCAGCTTGCTGAACTCATCAGTAGCCGCGGCGACCGCGTAACAACTGACTTCACCGAGATCAGTGGCAAGCTTGCTGAAACAATTGAAGTTCGTGGTCAGGAACTCCAGCAGGGTCTAAGCGCTCGTCTTGGCGAACTGGAAAACATCGTCGATGATCGCGGCGGCCATCTGATCGATGCATTCGATACCAAAACTCTGCTGTTGTCGGAAGCACTCGACAGCCGTTTGGGAACGTTGGACACTACGTTTGCTGCGCGCATAGACACAATGGATGCGTCTCTCGATAGCCGCATCAACACTTTGGATCTAACTCTGGATCAACGAACTGCATCCTTCGAGGCAGCGCTTGAATCGCGCACCCAAATCCTTTCCGATGCAATCGAAAACCGGACAGTCGGTATCAGTGAAGCGCTGGAAGACAAAACCCGCAACATCGCCGACGTTTTGGCCGATCGTTCGGACGCAATCACGTTGCAACTTGGTCAGCGTGTTGAAGCTGCCGGCAACACCTTGGCAGAACGTGCGGATGAAATTGGCTCATCTCTGACCTCCCACGTCGACAGCGCGACCTTCGCAATGGCTGAAAAGGCTGAACTGCTGTCCGTCACCATGACGTCTGGCACAGACCGGATTGACGAAACCCTGGATGCGCGTGCCCGCCAGATTTCAGAAACGCTGATCACGCGCACCAAGGAAATCGCACAGGCATTTGTCGAAGGTCAGGACGAAATGACGTCCGCTCTCGACAATCGACTTTCCGAAGCCGGCAAGGTTCTCGGCAAACAGAGCGAAGAACTGACAGATTCTCTATCAGAGCGTATTGCTGAAATTAACGTATCTCTTGGCGCGAAGGTGTTCGAGGTCGCAGAAACGCTCGACACGCGGGCTAGTCAGCTCGAAGCCGTTCTGAATGATCGACTGGAGAGTATCTCTGGCACGCTAACAGGCGAAAGCGAACGTGCGCGCGATATTCTGACTGCCGTCATCTCGGAAGCAGGAGCGACACTTTCCACTGAAAGCACTCAAATGCGTGACATTGTGCTGGAAGCAGCCTCAAGTGCTGTTCAGTCGCTTTCTGAAGAAGGCGATCGGATGCGCCAGATAGTTCAAGGAACTGTCGGGGAAGCTCGTGGTGTGCTGGTTGGAGAAAGCCAGAAAGCCGCTGACGAAATTACCCAGTCCATGCAACAGGCAACTGGGGCAATTTCCAGCGAGAGTGACAAGATTCGCGAACTGGTGTTGTCTGCAGTGGCAGATGCAGCACGCGCAATGGCAGCAGAAAGCGACAATGCAAGAACTCTTTATGCAGGCACCCTTGCGGAGTTCTCAGGCTCCCTCACCGGGGAAAGCGATAAGGTTCGCAATGAACTTTCCGGCCTGATTGCGGAGATTTCCGGAAACCTTTCTGCAGAAAGCGAACAGGCACGGATAACACTTGCCAAGACACTGGAAGAAATTCGCGGCCACATGTCCAATGAGGCAGGCACAATCCGGACACGGGTAAACAGTGCCGTTACCGAAGCTGCCGAACTTTTGGTCAATCGTGGGAATGAGGTTGCCAATGAATTGCTAGAAAGGGCAACTTCTCTGAATCAGGCGTTTGGTGCCCGCTCCGGTGAGCTGGCAAAAATCGTCGGCACAGACGGAAATGAGCTCATCAACGCGATCGAAACACGCGCAAATGACCTCACAGGGCGCCTTTCAGAAGTCCACGGTGCAATCCTTGAAGCAATCACGGTCAAGGGCCGGGATATGACCGATACGTTCGCCCATACCGGTCTTGATGCGACGCGGTCGCTTGTTGAAGCCGGAGACCGTATCGTCACCAGCATCAATGAACGTAGTGAAAAAGCGACGACTGTCCTGGGTGAAACCAAAAGCCGTCTGGAAGCTGATGTCACGGACATCCTAAACAAGATTGAAACATCTAATTCCAATCTCCAGAACATCATTCACACGGCTGGCCAAAACCTCACTGAAGTCGAGGGTAATCTGGCACGCCGCGCCGATGAATTCCGTTCTGCTGTCGACCGCGCTGTCTCGGAGACAAACGCGACAACAGGGTTCATCGATGAACAGGTTTCCAACCTGCGTGATGTAACAACAACAACCCTGGCAGACATCCAGAACCTAACAAACAGGTTTGCTGATCAGTCGGAAGAACTAAACAAGGCAGCACGTCATCTTGAGGACACCAATCGATCTGTTGAAGGTCGCGTTACCGACCGCAAGACCGCTATCGAGGAAGTTGCTGATACACTCCTGTCGAAAACAGAAGCTGTCGATACTCTGATGCGTTCGTTTACACAGAACCTGTCCGAGACGCTCGAAACGGCTGACGATAAAGCTCGAGATGCTGCAAATATGCTCAGTGCAGCTGCAGAAGCTGCCTCCCAGAAAGTCTCCGAGCAGTTTGAATCCATGCGATTGACTGCCGGTATGGAAGGCCAGAAAGCGCGCGATGCCATCAGAGCGGCTCAGGATGACATTATCTCTGAGATGACACGCACTGTCAGTGATGCCTCTGATCGGTTCAATGATGCAGCAGGCCGTATGCGCGATGTAGCTCGTGGTGTCCATCAAGAACTGGAGGCCACTCGAAACGAGCTCAAACAGGGTGTTCTCAATCTGCCGGACGAAGCAGAAGAGTCATCCGCTGCGCTTCGTAAAGTGGTCAACGAACAGATCCGCGCACTGACAGAGCTGTCCGAGATTGTTGCCAAGCAATCGAACACACTTGATATCTCGCGCCCGCAGGCACAGGCAGCAATGGCGAGCGCAGCGCCAGCCCCACACGCGGCACCAACTGCACAGAGCTACGCACCTGCACAGACTCGGCAGGCAGCACCAAAAGGCGGAGAACAGCAACGCCCGGCCGTGAACACTCGCCGACAGCAACCATCGCAAGCAGATAGTGGCACGACAGGTGGCAAAGGTTGGGTTTCGGACTTGCTGCGCCGCGCCTCAAGCGAAGATGAGCCAAGCTCCGATACAGACCAGGGGCGAACACCGCTCCATACTGTGGAAAGCTTGAATTCACTCTCAGTCGACATTGCCCGCGCAATTGACCACGAGACATTCATTGATCTCTGGGACCGTTACCGGAATGGCGAACGGCATGTGTTCACTCGCCGCCTCTATACTCTGCAGGGACAACAGACATTTGATGAAATTCATCAAAAATATGCCAGAGACCCTGAATTCCGGACTGCGGTAGAACGTTATGTCGCTGACTTCGAGCAACTGTTGTCACAAGTCTCGCGCAATGATCGCGACAACATGCTAGGCCAAACCTACCTGACCTCAGACACAGGCAAGGTTTACACGATGCTGGCCCATGCTAGCGGCCGCCTCGATTAGCGCTTACAAACTTCAAAGAATAAAAAAGGCGGCCGATTGGCCGCCTTTTTTATTGATCAAACCTCACCACCTGAATGTTCAGATGTCCTTATCGGCTAGCTCTTCGAGATTCCTGCGGATCTTTTGCATGACAGACAATGCAGATTTTATCTTGTCGCCATCCAACCCGGCCAACATTTTTTGTTCAACTTCAAGAAGCTTCGGAACGAGGTCATCATGCGCGGCCAAACCTTTCTCTGAAAGTTTCACAAGGTAACTGCGACCATCGACGGCATTGGCTTCGCGTTCAAGCAATCCTCGTTCTTTCATCCGCTTAACCGCACGGCTGACAACAACTTTGTCCATACTCGAACGGGCAACAATTTCGCCTGCTTGCAGGCCAATTGGTGCTGCAGCCAGAATAGCCATCGTTCTCCACTCGGCAGGTGAAAGATCATAATCCCTCTGATAAACAGCTGAGAGTGCCTGTGTCACATCGCGATAGAAAACCCGAATTTGATAGCGAAAAAACTGCTCAAGTTCAAAGGCAGTACCAGAGTCTTGTTTGGCTATTTCCAGTTGATCCATAACGCAGATAGTCCCAACAAATCACACACTGAGATACACCGTCATACAGCCGGACTTCATCTCTTGGCCCAGGCTGTCACTTCCAAGATGAAGAATAAAACAGCACCTTCAAACTGACAGACGATTTCAAGTCCTCAATGAAGGCTCCTAGCTACACTCTGTGTCTTGGAAATGGACCTAGACCTATCGGTGGATGCGTTAGAGAATTGCAGACCGATAGCGCACCGCTAAGATTTTCGTTGTGAACGCACTAGCCCTCCAGTTAAACGTTTTTGAGCGTCCAAGCTGTCATTTCTGCAAAAACCTTATCGGATGCCCGATTGAGCGCTGCAACCGCCTGATCCACCGAGGTACCAGCAGATAGGCTTTCCGAACGGAAGACTTTGTTGGCGACGGTCCGGCCATTTCGATCATTCACGATCCGGGCCGAAATCTCGACCAAGCCCCTGTTTGCTCCATCGACACGCATTTCAAATGAGCGAATTTCGGTCTGCAACTGGTAATCGATCAGAAGACCATCTCCCGGCATCCCTACACCACGCAACCGGTTCGTATTCTGGAGCGTTTGAACCAATTTCAGCTGGACAACATTCGGAAGAGTATCTGCCCAGGCGGACTTCGGAAAATAACTGTAGACCGGCCCTTCATCGACAACCGCGATATAAGTCGTATCCAAGGCCTTCAGTGCACGTGGCGGAGCAACCAGAACCTGAACTCGGCTGGAACGTCCTGGAAGTTCGCTGACATTAGCGGCATCAAGACTATAGAACGCTGATGGCGCAGTACTGGCGCAACCGGCAGCCAACGTCCCGAGGCCGAGAACGCTGATAACGCTCCGCCGGGTCATTTGTGTGCCTGCCTTAGTCATTCGCCCCTGCCCCATCTTGTCTTTCATCATCGGCGCCGCCCGCCTTTATAGGTCGGTACGTCTTCCCCGCCGAAAATAATTCGGTTCGGATTACGCTCAAAACTTTCCGCAGCGCTCTGAATCGAGAGAAGGGTCCGATTGACCTGGGCCATCGCAGCCGCAAAATCCGCAGAGCCCTGTGTCGCAAATTTGGAAATCCCGCCAGCTATGGTATCGGCTCTGCTTTCAAACGAGTCCGCAATTTTTCTGATTGCTTGTGCCGCCAGCGTCGCTTCCTTGATCAAGCCTTCACCATCGCCGTCAACCATCTCGGTGACTTTCTCGACCAGACTTTCGACCCGAACCGATGTTGAATTCAAAGTAGCTGTCATCTGCTTGGCATCAGTGATGATCTGATCCACGTCTGGTGTTCGTTTAGTCAAATCAGCAGTCATTTTCTGAACGTTATCAGCAGCGTTCCGCGCACTTTGGAGAATTGCCGGAATTCCCGCTTCGGAATCGGCGAGATCAGAAGCAGCTGTTTCAACCGAACCAACGATGTTGGCAACTTTATCCGGGTCAACCGCTTTCAAAAGCTCATCCGCGGATTGCAAAGTTGTAGAGAACCGATTTGCCGCAACCTGGACATCTTCAATCAAACCGGCAATCCGTTCATCCTGGCCACGGACGGTCGCCGACACCGCTTCAAAATTCTGCACGGTAGATTTGGTGGATGCGATGATCTCGTTAATCTGACTTTGCTGGGAATTTATGTTGTCGATGACCGATTTCACTCCATCGACTGCGCCTTCAACCTTTTGCGGGTCCACACTGGCTATAATTTCATCCACTCTGAACAATGAACCGTTCAGGCTGCTGGTAAAGGTGTTGACTGAGGCAACAACCTCCTGGACCTGCAACGGGTCGATCGCAGTAGCAATTTCAACACCTCGTGAGACGATAGCATCCACCTTCACAACGATATCACGGCTGCCTTCAATCATGTCAGTGATGGAGCCTTCCCGCTGCCTGACCGATTTAACGATGTCGTTGACGTTCTGCATCGTCTCACTGCTTGACACGACCAGTTTATCGAGATCATCCGACCGCCTCTCCAGAAGGCCACCAAAAGATGCAGCCCCTTTCATAACAGTCTCAACATCATCGGGTTTAACCGCCGAGACAATCGTCTGAACTTGTTCAAGACCTTCATTTAGTCCTTTGGTGAACGTATCCAGTTCCTTGGCAGCGCTTTTAGCGTCAGACATGATCACATTGATATCGTTACCGGCTTTTCCGAGACTGTCGGAGAACTTGGTAAGGTCATCGACTATTTCAGTTACCTTGTCAGACTGGACAGCCGCGAGAAGGCGCTCGCCTTCCTGAACCACACCCTCCATGCGCCCGGAGAGACTTGTGAAGGCTTCAGACGCCTTTGCGATACTGCCCATAAAGTCTTTCACACCATCAGAATTCGCTGCCAGTGCATCTGAAAATGTCTCTACATTCTGGATGGTCTTTGCGATGGCCGGGCTGTTGTCCTTGAGTAGGTCATCAACCGTTTTCATCGTCGAGTCTGCCCGTTTCAGGACATCCCGCGCACCATCAACTATATCGTCGAAGAAAGACCGTTCAGCGTGAAGGACCGGAATATTGTTTTCATCCTGCTCCATGTCCGGATGCAAGAGAAGCGGTGACGAGCTTGTACCACCTGTTAAATCGACATATGCGACACCCGTCAATCCGGTAAAGTTCAATGTTGCCTTGGTATCTTCGCGAATTGGAGTCGATGGCCGAATCCGCACGGTTGCCAGCACTTTGGTCGGGTCGTCCTTGGCAAAATCCAGAGAAGCGACATCACCAACCTTGATACCATTAAACAGGACTTGGCCGCCAACTGGCAGACCTGTCACCGGGCCTGGATAAAGGATTTTCACTTTGACGTTCTGACGGGAATCCGCGGTGACCGCGAGCCAGTAAACAAAACCCAGCGCACCAATCAGCACCGCCACCATAAAGGCACCGATCAGGATATAGTTCGCGCGGGTTTCCATTCAGTCCAACCTCATGTCCGGCGCAACGCCCGTTCACCCCTGAAATAGGATTTAATCCAGGGATCATCATTCTTCATCATGTCGCCCATTGGCCCGATCGCCAGAACACGCTTCTGTCCAAGAACTGCAATCCGATCACAAATGGAGTGCAAGCTGTCGAGGTCGTGGGTGACCATATAAACTGTTAGCCCCAGTGTTGCACTGAGGTTTCTAATCAACGTATCAAATGCCGCGGCCCCAATTGGGTCAAGCCCCGACGTCGGCTCATCCAAAAACACCAAATCCGGATCGAGTGCAAGTGCGCGAGCGAGACTTGCCCGCTTGATCATTCCGCCCGACAGTTCAGATGGAAATTTGTCAGCGGAATCTTGCGGTAAGCCGACCAATTCCAGCTTCAAGGTCGCCAGCTCGTCCATCAATTGGGGAGACAGTTTCAGATGCTCGCGCATAGGCACTTGAATGTTCTGTTTAACCGTCAGCGATGAGAACAATGCCCCTTGCTGGAACAGCACCCCCCAGCGCCGCTCAATAGCAGTGCGTTCTTTCTCACTGGCACTTGCCAAATCATGACCGAAAACGGAAATGGAACCGGCTCGCTTGGGCGTCAGTCCCAGAATTGTCCGCATCAAGACTGACTTCCCAGTTCCGGACCCTCCGACAAACCCCAAAACTTCTCCGCGCAGAACATCGAGATCAAGATCCTGAAGAATAATTTTCGAACCAAATCCGACTGTTATGCCACGGACCGACAGTACGTGTTCAGACTCGTCGGTGGTTGGCGCCATCGAGTTGCCCGGAGTTTGATAGTTGTCGATTTCCATAAATCTTTACACCCCGATGGCTGCAAAGAAGATGGCAAAAAAACCATCGACCACGATGACCAGAAATATAGCCTTCACTACAGACATGGTGGTGTGGCGCCCGAGGGATTCCGATGACCCTTCAACTTTCAATCCTTCCACACAGGCGATGAGCCCTATGATCAACGCCATGAACGGCGCTTTAATCACGCCAACGACGAAAGTCTTCACCGTGATGGCAGCCTGTAGCTGTGTCAGGAACGCAGCCGGCGGAATATCGAGATAGGCCCAAGTGATAAGTCCCGCGCCAAATAGCGCGGCAATGTCTGCCACGAATGTCAATATCGGCAAGGCGATCATAAGCGCCAGTATTCGCGGTAATACCAGAACTTCAGTTACACTGAGACCGATAACATGCAACGCGTCGACTTCTTCCTGCATGCGCATGGACCCGAGCTCGGCGGTGAACGCTGAACCAGATCGACCGGCCACCATAATTGCAGTCAAAATCACACCAATTTCGCGCAGCACCAGAATTCCGGCGAGATCGACGACAAATATGTCGGCGCCGAATTGCTTGAGGTAAAATCCACCCTGCTGCGAAATGATAGCTCCGATCAGGAAACTCATCAGAGCGACAATCGGCACTGCCCCGATACAACTGCGATCAAACTGAACAGCAATTGAGATACTGCGGAGCCGCTTGGGTTGCAGCAGCACAGTAGATGTCACCAGACCAATCGACCCCAATATGTGCAGCATTGCGAGGCCGTCTTTTCCAGACTCCACCATTTGCCGGCCAGTATCCTCGAGAAACTGAACAATCGAATACCCACCCTTCTCGGGTTTGTATCGCGGCGGATGATGATGTTCTATTTCGTCGAAAAGACTTTGGCGTACCGGAGTAACCCCGGTGAGTTCAACCTTGCGCCCCGCAAATTCGAGTCTGCCTCGTGTCCTGTGAATTAACCAGGCACCGCTGGTATCCAGGTTTTTAATATTGGTAACATCAATACAGGTAAGCCTATCCTTGGAAAGCTCAAACTCCAGCAGCTGGTCTTCTGCACCGCCTATTGTGCTGATAGTCCAATCGCCCGAAAGAGACAGGAACTGATGATCATCACTGTCTGTTTCCAGATGCATCTCCGGCGCGATATTTTTTTCCAAGAATGCCATTCTGAATGGCTGCCCTCTTGCCGCTAGTTCCCGATCCCTCGTATACCTGATGAACAAGTTTAACGTCCAGCAGCCACTTGAAAGCTTTGTACATGGAAATCGCTCGTCCTTACGTTTTATTTCTTGGTGATGTCCAGGATGCCCTTGCCGCAAAAACAGCTACAGGCATCGTCGACTGGCGGAAAGACTGGTGTATTGGCCAAGTAAGGCTTCCAGGTTGCGCTGCCGATACGGGCTTGCCGGACATGACGATCGCTGATGCTGCAAAGGCTGGTGCCAAAACTTTTATTATTGGTGCCGTAAATGCCGGGGGGCGTTTACCCGATCATTGGATAGAATCAATTATCGAAGCAATTGATGCTGGCATGGATGTGGCGTCCGGTCTGCACGTGCGCCTGGAAGACTTTCCGGAGATATGTGAAGCGGCTGTTAAACATGGTTGCGAGCTGCACGACGTCCGCCACAACAAGCTGACCTTTGCAACAGGTAAGGGGACCAAGCGGTCTGGCAAACGGATCCTCGCTGTCGGAACCGATTGCTCTGTCGGGAAAAAATATACTGCGCTTGCCATGGACAAGGCCATGAATGAGCGCGGCTACAAAAGTACTTTCTGCGCAACCGGCCAAACCGGCATCTTTATTTCCGGGCGGGGCATTTCGCTGGATGCAGTCATTGCTGACTTTATTGCGGGCGCTGCTGAATGGCTGTCCCCTGAAACAGATGAAGACCACTGGCAGATCATCGAAGGCCAGGGCTCACTGTTTCATCCCTCATTTGCAGGCGTAACACTTGGCTTGCTTCATGGATCACAGCCGGAAGGTTTTATTGTCTGCCATGAACCGACCAGAACCAAATTGCGCGGCGTGGAAAGCCCATTGCCAACCATTGAACAGGTCATCGACATGACAATCCAGTGCGGACGGCTAAACAATCCGGATATCCGCTGCATCGGCATCGCTGTGAACACGGCAGCTCTGGAGGAGGATGAAGCTCGTGCTTATCTCGCCAAGGTAGGCGAACAACACGGGTTGCCAGCAACAGATCCAGTGCGTTTTGGCATGGACGCCATCGTCGATAAGGTCGCCGCCGAGTTCGGCGCACCATGAGTCGCAGCGTCGCCATAGATATTGAAAGATTCGAAATAGCCGGTGGTTTCAAGATTTCGCGCGGAACAAGAACCCATGCGGAAGTGATAGTTGCCACGCTTCAGGACGGCGATCACATTGGCCGAGGAGAATGTGTGCCCTATGCGCGTTATGGGGAATCTCTTGAAAGTGTTCAGACCCAGATAGAGCAGATTTCTTCGTTGCTGAAAGACGGACTTTCCCGATCAGCGCTTCAAGACGCCATGCCAGCAGGAGCTGCAAGAAATGCGATTGACTGTGCGTTGTGGGACCTTGAGGCCAAGCAGACAGGTCGAAGAGCATCGGACATTTCAGGCCTAGGCGCTTTATCAGCTGTTACCACTGCATTCACCATCAGTGTCGATACACCCGAAGTCATGGAGCAAAAGACAGCGGCGGCGGCCCATCGCCCCCTATTGAAAGTGAAATTGGCCGGGCCTGGAGATGACGAGCGCATTCAAGCTGTTCGCCAGGCAGCTCCGGAAAGCGCCTTGATCGTCGATGCCAATGAAGCCTGGGACGAAAACTATTTCGAAAAAAATATGGCTGCATGCGTCGCGGCTGGTGTGGACTTGATCGAGCAACCACTTCCATCGGGACACGATAGCCTTCTTGCAGAAATCGATAGGCCGGTCATCATATGCGCCGATGAAAGCCTGCACACCCGAGACGGGCTTGAGGACCTGCGCGCCAAATACGACGCGGTCAATGTAAAGCTGGACAAGGCTGGCGGCCTCACCGAGGCGATTGCCCTGACCAAGGCAGCGAAGAACCTGGACTTCAGAATCATGGTCGGCTGCATGCTCGGAACATCATTGGCGATGGCTCCAGCAGTCTTGATCGCTCAATTGGCAGACTATGTGGATTTGGACGGACCACTTCTTTTGACAGAAGACCGGACACCGGGACTCAAATTCGAAGGCAGCAAGCTCTTCCCACCCCTTCCCGAGGTTTGGGGTTAGGGCCTAATTCCCGGCATCTATTACTGCCATGCGCTGGCGCACCATCGGTGTCAGCGCAAGCATCATCAGCACTCCCACTGCGGATACAGCAGCCATGACAAAAAACGGCAAGTCAGCATCCATTTCATAAAGGGCTCCGCAAATTCCCAGCCCTATTGCCATCTGAATACCGATTGAAGTCGCCAGAAACCCCTGTCCTGTTCCTGCCCAACGGCTTGGAACCACCTTTGCTAGGATTGCGATCGCGCCGAGATGCGCTGCACCAAACGTCAAACCATGCATAAGCTGGAGCACTGCCATTTCCGGAATGGACTCCGCAAACGGCATCAATACCCAACGAACCACCGCCGCCAACCCTGCAACGATTAGAAAGACAGGAGGATCAAACCGAACGGCTATTCTACCGCCGACAGTGAACAAAGCTATTTCAGCGACAACACCGACCGCCCAGAGGGACCCAATTGCGATGTCTGGGACACCTTTAGCCTGCCAATAGAGTGTCCCGAACCCATAAAACGCAGCATGACTCGCCTGAAACAGACCCAACAATGCCAAAACCGGCCAAAACCACACTGTGCGAAAAGGAGCTTCTTCCGGCTCTCCGCGTGACGCATTCTGGACTTCGTGACGTTGTTGTCGCGGCAACGTCATCACGACCGCTCCAGTCAGAAATGCCGATAGAATGATGAGAGCCAGCATGACCCATGACAGACTTTCAGTTGCCAACATCCCACCTGCGATGGTTGCCGCAACAAACCCTGCGGACCCCCAGAGCCGCATGCGCGCATAGTCTGCACCAGTGTTTTTCGCTGCGTCTAGCGCATATGCGTCGCTGAGCGGAACAATGGGTGCCTTGAACACCATGTAACCCAGTACCGAAATACTGACCAAGACGAGACCAATGGCGACTGAAAAAAGACCGATGAAGGCAGCCCCGATCAAGGAGTACACCAGAATCGACAAGCGGCGCTGACCCGTCCGATCAGATATGTTGGCCAGCAAAGGACTCGCTCCGATACGAGCGATTGTACCTGCCCCGAGGATAAATCCAATTTCGGCTGCATCAAAACCCCGAAACCCTAACAACACGGGAAAAAATGGCAGAAACAGACCAAAGCCAAAAAAGTGGCAAGCAAAGAGCGCAGCAACTCGGACGCTAATACTGGGCATTTTAATGTTCACATCCGGTTCGATATATTATTGGCCTAGGAAGATGTTAACGATTTTAATCTTACCTTTGAGGAGAGATTGTCCGTTTCAGGACAGTGAATAACCTTAGGTCAGTGGGATTCGCCTCCTTATGAAAGCCGAAGCAGTACAGGAAGAGCCAGAGTCAATCGGTGAAGTCGAATACAAGACTCTCGAACAGACGCTGCTGGAATCCGATCGTGGACGTCGATTTCTACGGGAATTTTTAAACCGGAACAAGACACCCGAGACTACGGAAATCCTTGGAGCGATTCAAAGGCTTGAGAAAGTTGTCACCAAACAGCGCAAGGTCCCGGATCTGGACAAAATCCGCCTGGACATTGCCGATATGCATGAAGCAATCGAACGCACCAAATCTGAAATAGCCAACATCAAGGATGATGGTGATCAGAGCAACCGGTTCGTCGATGCATCTCATGAATTGGACGCGATTGTCACTCAGACAGAAGGGGCGACCCAGTCAATTCTGGAAGCTGCCGAGCAAATTCAGGAAAAGGCCTGGGTGTTGCGGGAAAACGGCGCAGAAGATGCCACCTGTGATGATATCGATGCCAAGGCAACCGAAATCTTCATGGCGTGCTCATTTCAGGATCTGACGGGCCAACGTACCAACAAGGTTGTTCAGGTTCTGCGCTACCTGGAAAGCCGCATCAATACGATGATCAATATCTGGGGCATCGAGGACATGGGCGCCGAAGCCGACGCAGGTCCCGTTGACTCGCGACCGGATGCCCATCTTCTCAATGGTCCACAACGTTCCGGTGCAGGTGTCTCTCAATCAAATGTTGATGAATTATTCTCCGGCAACGACGATGTATTTGACGCCATTCCTGCAGAATCGCCCCCTGAAGTTGATGCCGAAACTGCACCAGCCCCGGTGCACGCCAGCGAGACAGATGTTGATGCCATTATGGCTGGTGGCGGCGAAGTCATGGATGCTTCCGCGATAGATGACATGTTCGCAGCAGCTCCTGAAGAAGACACATCAGATACTCAGGATGTTGTTGAAGTCGCTGAAGATGAGTTTGCAATTGCGGAGCCTGACGCCGTGTTGGATGAAGCGGCAATCGACCAGCTGTTTGACATCGAAACAGCCGATGAAGCACCAATGGAAGAAGCGGTAGCAGAAATCGAAACCGAGGCAGATACGGAAGCCCAGGCAGAAATGGAAGCCGAGGCAGAAATGGAAGCCGAGGCGGACGCTGATTGGGAAATGGAAGCCGAGACCGCAGCTGACGATGCTGAAGATCCGCTTGCCCAGTTGTCCGAAGCTGAACGGCAGGCCTTATTCAACTAAGTTGATCTTGTAAGAGTTCTGAAAAAGCGCGGTTAAACCGCGCTTTTTTGTCTGACAGCAGAACGCCTCATCATTTTGCATCGCATGGGTTTCCGGATAATATCTTTTGACTTCTAGCCAAGAAGAATGTCCGTCGGCCAAACTCCAAACGATGACCATGTGCCTTGGACGCCCCCCCGCGCCTTGCTAACGGTCGACTGCCTTTAATAACATCCTTGGATCGATATTGCCGCCGGTAAGCACCAATCCAATGGTTTTCCCTTCAATAGGAAACTTCCCAAAGAGAACAGCTGCCAGCGCAGCAGCACCGCCCGGTTCAACAACCAGCTTAAGTTCTGTAAAGGCGAAGGCCACAGCATGCAGGACTTCGTCATCCGTGACCGTAACACCAGCTCCAGCCAGTTGGTTCAGGATGGAAAATCCGATTTCGCCGGGACTTTCAGACAATAGCGCATCACAGATCGAACCGCTCTTGCTGGGATTCGCCAAACGAGCCCCAGCTTCCAACGAGCGTTTATAATCGTCAAATCCGGCCGGCTCGACTGTATGAAGTTTTGTTGTAGGTGAACGCTCAGCCAATACCAAGGCAATGCCGCTTGATAGCCCACCACCGCTAGTGCTCACAAATACATCATCGAAGTCACAGCCCAATTCCTTAGCATGGGCTACCATTTCCAAACCAACAGTGCCCTGCCCGGCAATGACCGCAGGATCGTTGTAGGGGTGGACAAAAGTGGCGTTGGTTTCCGCCCCTATCCATTCTGCAATTGCTTCCCGATTTTCCTTCGCCCGGTCATATGTAACAACCTTCGCACCATATCCTTTTGTCCGCTCCAATTTGATCTGGGGAGCGTCAGACGGCATGATGATTGTTGCTGGTATCCCGAGCAAATCTGCACTGGCAGCGACGCCTTGAGCGTGATTACCAGAGGAACACGAAACAACACCATTCCCACATTTGTCAGCTGGTATTTGGCTAAGGCAATTATAGGCACCGCGAAATTTGAATGAACCGCTTCGTTGGAGGTTCTCAGCTTTGATCAAAACAGTAGCCCCTGTGCGCTGATCAAGCACGGTAGAGCGCAGCAATGGTGTCATCGAAGCCACATTACGGATCCGGTCAGCTGCGCCTTCGACATTAGAAAATGACACAAGACTTTCTGAGGTTGAGCCTGTTAGCTTCGCACTGTCACTCGTCATTGCCTTTACTCTGCCTGAATTCCATGGACACTCTATTGAGTAGACAGAGCCAGTAGCTTTGACAATCCTGTTGCTTGGGCATCAGCTGAAATTCAGCTTGCTATCAATTCGCAAGTTGTTGATTGATAGTTGTTTTTCTTGAATACCTGTCCCTTGCATCAATGCAATTGTCCAGAAACTGCCGTGCACTGGCGGCCCAAGTGTAGTTCATCGCTATCTTCCGGCAATGATCGCCTGGAATTTCGAGTGCTGCCAATGCAGCTTCCTGCAAGTCTTCAGACAAGACACCGGCCCCTGTATCCCCGATGACGTCCAACGGCCCCATGACCGGATAGGCGGCAACAGGAACACCGCATGCAAGAGCTTCCAAAATTACATTTCCGAATGTATCGGTCAGTGACGGAAACACGAACACGTCGGCACTAGAATAATGCTGCACGAGGTCTTTTCCGGTTTTGGAGCCGGTGAAATGTACATCCGGGTAGTCTTTTCGAAGTGCATCCAGTTGCGGACCATCGCCAACGACCACTTTGGAACCGGGCAACTTCAAATCAAGAAAGGCGTTGATGTTCTTTTCTACCGCAACGCGCCCAACATAAGTAAAAATGGGGCGAAGCAGCTCGTTTGAGTAGATATGGCTTTCAGCAGGCCTGAATGTCTGGTCATCGACACCACGAGACCATCGCATCAGGTTGTTGAAACCACGGCCCCTGAGTTCATTTTCAAGTGATGTGGTTGCTACCATGCAGCCGTTCCCCGAATTGTGGAATCGGCGAAGCCAACCGTATGACCATGTAAGCGGTACCGGAATGCGAGCTGAAAGATATTCGGGAAACCGTGTGTGATAACTCGTTGTAAATGGACGTTGCAAAATCCGGCAAGCGTGCGCGGCCATGATGCCGAGCGGCCCTTCTGTTGCAATATGAATGTGTTCACAATCGAACTCTTCAATCTCTCGCAAAATGGTTCCACGACGGGTCAGGGACAATTTGATCTCGGGGTATGTCGGACACGGCAGCGTCCTGAACATCTGCGGAGACAAGAAAGCAACATGAACTCCAGCAGACACCAGTTCTTCAGCGGTCCGCTCCAGAGAGCGAACAACACCGTTGATTTGAGGATGCCAAGCGTCCGTGACGATCAATACGGAGCTCATGCCGCGACCGACGTTTTCTGGGTTTTCACTGCCAAGGCTGTTACCTGAGATTGCTCGCCCCATCGAATTACCTCGAAGGTTCCGTCGTGGTGCTCTGCAACCGCAGTACAACTCTCCACCCAGTCGCCTGTGTTTATATAGTGAATACCGTTGACGTCACGACTGGCAGCATGGTGAATGTGCCCGCAAATCACACCGTCCAGCCCTTGGCGACGGGCCTGATCAGACAACGCATCTTCAAACCGGCCAATAAAGTTCACTGCGTTTTTGACTTTGAGCTTCGCCCATGCCGATAAGGACCAATATGTCAGACCCAGATGCCGACGAGTAACATTTAGCCAGGTATTGATCCCGAGAGCAGTCACGTACGCCTTATCGCCAAAAAAGGCGAGCCATTTGGCATGCCGGATTACGATGTCAAACTGATCCCCGTGAATGACCAGATATTGTTTGCCGCCAGCGGCTTCATGGATGGCGCTGTCTGTAACTTCTACACCACCAAAATGGGTGCCGAGAAAGTTCCGCAAGAACTCGTCATGATTGCCGGGAATGTAAATAATCCTGGCACCTTTGCGGCTTTTTCTGAGAATTTTCTGAACAACGTCGTTATGGAGCTGCGGCCAGTACCAGGACCGTTTCAGCCGCCAGCCATCTGCAATATCACCTACCAGATAAATTGTTTCGGCATCATTGTCCTTCAAGAAGTCCAGAAGCAGGTCTGCTTGACAACCACGAGTGCCCAAGTGAACGTCCGAAATGAACAAAGCCCTGTAATGGCGCGATGTCTCAAGACTAGACATAGCATTTCTCCAATTTCCATTGGGACGCTATAGACGTGATTCAGGTATCACTATTATGACAACCTCTCAATATGGGGCGATCAGTTGCGATGTCTTGACTTGGGAAATACGAGAAAGCTGCGTTTACACAAACCTCAATCCTTCAAATGCAATTTATTGCCCGTGTAATTGACACACAGCAAAACCTTGCGCACATAAGCTGCTGCGACAAAGAAAGAGTTGGAGAATTCTAATGGATTTGGGCTTACGCGGAAAAAAGGCAATTGTCTGTGCCTCAAGCCGGGGGCTTGGAAAAGGCTGCGCGGAAGCATTGGCCGAGGCAGGATGCGATCTGGTCATCAATGGCCGTGACAAAGACGTTTTGGAAGCCACACGCCAGCATCTTATCGACACCTATAAAGTTGAGGTAACGGCTGTTGCAGCAGATGTCTCCACTTCCGATGGACAGGCAACTCTCCTGAAAGCATGTGGCAATCCGGATATTCTGGTGAACAATAACGGCGGCCCGCCGAGAAAAGACTATACGGAACTTGACCGCGACGCCTTGTTACAAGGAGCGATCCAGAATTTTGTAACGCCAATCGAACTCATTCAGGCTGCAACACCGGGAATGATAGACAGAGGTTTCGGCCGAGTGGTCAACATCACGTCTTTGTCTGTCAAAATGCCAATCGAGGGCCTTGATCTGTCCAGTGGTGCAAGGGCCGGTCTGACCGCATTTCTGGCCGGCGTGTGCCGCCAACTCGCCCCACATGGGATTACCATAAACAACCTTCTGCCGGGCAAGATGGACACAGACCGGCTAAAGGGCGGGTTTGAACGGGCGGCCCAACAGTCCGGCCAGAGCATAGACGATATCCGTTCCGCTCAAGCGGGTGAAATTCCAACCCGGCGTTTCGGGAATTCTGAAGAATTTGGCCAGACATGCGCCTTCCTGTGTTCCCAGCATGCTGGCTATATTACGGGCCAGAACATTTTGATGGATGGCGGACTATTCCCAGCAGCATTCTGAATACTACGGATTGCCTCGCTAAATAGGAAAAGGCCGGGACAGTTGTCCCGGCCTTCTAACGACTTCAGTTGTTTTTGTTTAGAATTTATACCGAAGTGAAGCTGAGAGAATGTTCACATTGCTGTCCACATCTGCGGTGTAAGAGCCGAAGTTTGCATTGTAGTCCTGATGGCCAGGAGCAATATTGACCTTCGTTGACTGCGGTAGAATGAATGTGTAGCCCAGATCAAACGCAAGGTGTTTGTTGAAATCATAAGAGGCGCCTGCAGACATCCACCAGCGATTATTGTCCGGCAAGCGGGTCGACCGAATGCTTTCATCAATTGGTGAAATTTCGTAGGCCAGACCAGTTCTCAACGTCAGCTTTTCGTTCCAGTCATATTCACCGCCGATAGAAAAGAACCAACCGTCATCATAGTTGAAATGAAGTGTGGTTGCAGTAGCACCATTTGACTGCAGTGTTGCCCGCGGAGATTTCAACCGGCTCCAGTTGGTCCACTCCACAGTTCCTAGCAAACGAAGTTTATCGTTGATTTTCTGCTTGCCAGACAGGGTGACCATATCTGCGGTGATTATATTCAGATCAATCGCATTGGTAGCCCCACTTGCAAACAGTTCGCCGCTTAGTCCATGAGAAACACCGGATCGATATCCAAGACCAATCTCAGTTCCCTCAACAGGTTTGATCGACACACCAGCAGTGACTCCGAACCCTATATCATCGCCAGAAATCTCATTTGTTCTGGGGAAACCAGCACCGGATGTTGCATCTGCTGATTTTAGGCTCACATCCAAGTACTGAACCTGCGCACCCAGTCCGAATGAAATCTTGTCATTCATTTTGTAAGTTACAGTCGGGTTCACATTCAGTGAAAACACTTTCGATGTTCTCGAATAATGCTGCGCGGCCCAATTGAATTCCGGTTTGGTCGTTAGCCCGTATGGCGCATTCACTCCGACTCCGAAGATCCACTGATCATTCAATCTGTAGGAAGCATATGTCGCCGGAATCCAGGCATCCTGTGCCACATCGCCACTGCCTACTGAAGACGCTCCTACAACGCCTGCGGTCTTGCTTCCATTCATCTCTGCAAACGGAATGATGAACGAATTGTGCGCTTCGATCGTTAAGCCCTGCTGGGCTCCGGTTATGGACGCCGGGTTCCAGAACATAGAGGAAATAGAGTCGCTAGACGTCCCGTTCCCGGCGAACGACATACCCTGATAATAGGTACTTTGCTCTCTGAGTGCGAAGCCCCCTGCTTGCGCTGTGCCTGCAGTCAGGACAACTGCAAGTGCAGTTGAAGTAAAAATTAGACGTTTATGGCTTGCCCGCGACATAGTCTTCCCTCCCGGACCCTCTACGGGGTCAATTGATATCTGAGAGCAGATTTCACGGAGATAAACGAAGGTTTCAACCCGCAATATTACGAGTAGTCAATAAAACTAAGCGGTAAAAACCCAGAAACGAGCCATTTTTCAAAAAATGATTACCTTGCGTAATAGCCCTTTCACCCTCGAAAGGGGATTGATTGATACGGATTCAGCACCTTACCAATACGTCATCACGCGATTGCATAATTTTTATGCAGATTACCTAATGGGAATATAAAACTGACGAAAAGCCTAAACCGTTGCTTCATTGTCACAGGTGTCTTTGGGGAAGCTGTGGGTATCCGGGCTTAAGGAGACACTTAACTAGAAGGCTTCCGACCAAGAACCGCAGCTCAGGAGCCAGGAATTTGTCAATGAAATTGGAAATACGAAAGGAATAGAAGGTGCCGCGGCCAAGATTGGCCACGGCGTGACACATTAGGTAGCACCATCGCGCGCGGCCATAAACCGTCGCATAGCAACATCACTCCACGGCGCCAAACGAACCTTTGCGGCCAAAAAGCTCTCATTGATCCGTGCACTCAGCGGATCCTTTTCTGCAAACTCCGCCAGTACAACAGCAGCAGTCTCACGAAGAGCCGTCAGAATCTCCTCAGGATAGTGTTTGACCGTCACACCATCCTCTTCCTGCAAAATTTGAAGGCTTCCGGCGTTTTCCCAGTCACTTTCAGCAAGAGCCCGTCCATTCTCTGCCCGACAAGCTTCCAGAACGATCGCTTTGAGGTCGTCAGGTAGACCGTCCAATGCGGTCTCATTGAAAAGCGCTTCGCCAGTACCATTTGGTTCGTGAAAACCAGGTGAATAATAGAATTTGGCAGCTTTCTGAAAACCCATGGCGCGATCAGACCAAGGCCCCAAAAACTCCGTCGCATCAAGAACGCCAGTTTGAAGCGCTTGAAACAATTCACCCGGCGGCAGGCCGATAGGCGCTGCTCCAAGTCGGCGCATGACTTCACCGCCCAGACCCGGCATGCGGATTTTCAAACCACGCAGGTCATCAAAATCCTTGATTTCTTTCTTGTACCAGCCGCCCATTTGAACGCCGGTGTTGCCAGCCATGACAGGTTTCACACCAAAGGGCGCGTAGAGCTCATCCCACAATTCCTGACCCCCGCCTTGTTCAATCCAGGTGATGTGCTCATGTGGCAGCAATCCGAATGGAATGGCTGTGAAATAGACTGATGCCGGAATTTTCCCTTGCCAGAAAAATGCCGCAGTATGAGCCATCTGCGCTGTACCGGCAGAAACAGCATCAAACACACCCAGCGCTGGCACAAGTTCGCCAGCCGCAAAGAGCCGGATCCTGAATTTGCCTCCGGACATTTTTTCAACCTGATCAACAATCCGCTGTGCAGTAACACCGGGACCGGGCAGGTTCTTCGGCCAGGATGTGACCATCTTCCATTCTATTGTCGGTTCATCATTGGCAAGCGCAGGCGTAACCAATGCACCCGCCCCGGCAACAGTTGCACCACCCAACAATCCACGGCGAGTTACCGATTGCTTCGATTTCGTGAGATTGTTCATGTCAGTTGTTCCATAACGCGTGAAAATGATGGACAGGTCCGTATCCTTTACCGATGTCTAATTGATCGGCAGCTTGAATGGCTGCATGGATGTATGATTTGGCGGATTTGATCGCTGTTTCCAGCGGCATCCCTTTTGCCAGACCTGCGGCTATCGCTGACGATAATGTGCAGCCGGTTCCATGGGTGTTGTTGGTGGCAATGCGAGTCTCTCGAAGCCACAGTTCCAACCCATCTGATCCAAGATAAAGATCAGCACTTTCATTGCTGGTACCATGCCCACCTTTGAGCAGAACCGACTTTGCACCGAGATCAAGCAGCGACTTTGCTTGATCTAGCATCTCTGTTTCATCATTTGCGATATCGGTCTCCAGCATGCGGGCAGCTTCATGGAGATTGGGTGTAATGACATCAGCAAGCGGCACCAGCTGAGAAATCAGACTTGCAACAGCACTGTCAGCGAGAAGCGGGTCACCGGAAGCTGCAATCATCACTGGGTCCAGAACCACAAATCCGGTGGACAGAGATTTCAGGCCTTTGGCCACTTCCTCGATAATATCGACGCGAGACAACATGCCGATCTTTGTTGCTCTGACTTCGAGGTCTGAAAAAACGGCCTGCATCTGTGCCCGCACGAATTCCGGTGGCACATCATGGATCGCTGTCACACCCTTTGTATTCTGTGCCGTCAAAGCTGTCAGAACGCTTGCGCCGTAGACGCCATTTGCCGAAAGGGACTTCAGATCCGCCTGAATACCGGCTCCGCCGCCGGAATCAGACCCTGCTATGGTCACCGCAATTGCGGTCATGGAGTTCTCCTCGAGTTATGTCACGTCGGTGATGGTCAGGCCGTTTTGAGGCGAGCTTCAATATCGCCAAGTTTCAGCGCATAAAGTGCATCGAGCAATTCGGGAACAAATGTCCCCGGACCGCCTGACCGCTCTGCAGCAATTTCACCGGCAATGTTGAACACTGACAGACCGCAGGCAGCTGCCAGGGCTGTATCGGTTTCAACACTTGCAAAAGCTGCAAGTACTGCACCTCCTGCACATCCGGTCGCTGTAACGCGGGCCATTAAAGGATGGCCATTCGACAAGCGGTAATTGTCACCTCGACTTTCGATCCTGTCTTCAGGACCAGTGACGGCAAAGACTGTTCCATTCGCAATCATGGCTTCAGCGTCCGGCCTGTCGGGGAACAACGCCATCATCTCGGCTTCATTGGTTCGAACAAGATTCGGAGCAAAATCGAGCAGCCCGTTTGCAAATGCACAGCGAACTTCTGAGCGGTTGACGAACACCGGGTCAATGGAAATTGGCCGCTCTGCGGACCGGGCAGCTTCTATCGCAAGCGGAATGGCGGCACGCCTGGTCTCATCAAGCGTACCCAGATTTATCAGCAACGCATCAGCGCTTGCCGCAAAACTTGCGACCTCTTCCGGCGCGATTGTCATGGAAGGAACGGCACCAAGTGCGAGTAAAACATTGGCCGTAAAATTCTGGGCGACCGCATTTGTGATCGTATGAACCCGAGGCGCATTCTCGCGTACAGCTTCAAGAAGTGAAAATACGGTGTCAGGCGAAAGGTCTTGTGTGGATGCAACAATCGAAAGGGTCATGCATTGCCTCCACAAGGAGCCAGTTTCCCCAAAATCATCTGCCAAAATGAAAGTGCGCCAAGCGCCTTGATTATCATGGTCTCAAATCCCTCCGCCGGTACAAGCCGGATCAGGTTCAAGGAGTTGGCCATTTACCTCTCAGCCTGATCCACTATTGCCAGGCACCCCCATGAGATGGATCGACAGCTACCAAGCTGGTTGCCCAATTGCAAGTTTTTGCGACATGCTACGACGGGTTCGCTCATTGACTGATTGAACCAGATGAGCGATGTCCAATCTAAAGACCGCTTTCTTTCAAACTTTCGGAGCTTCCGATGACACCGTTTTTCGTGATGATCAAATGTCAGCTCGGCAAGACCTATCAGGTCGCCAACGCTATTGCCGATGCCGAGATCGCATCCGAGGTCTATTCCACGAGTGGTGATTACGATCTCATGGTGAAGTTCTATGTCGAAAACGATGCAGACATAGGCCACTTTGTAAATGAAAAAGTCCATCCGATTGATGGTATTCAGGACACCAAGACGATCATTACTTTCAAGGCCTTTTAGAGCCCCTTATCTCTGATCTACACCACCTGGAGGCTTGCAATGCGCCTTATGAAAATCGCTTCAGTTTTATTGAGCCTCCTGGCAGCCCCAGCGACTTACGTTTCAGGCGCTTCAGCCCAAGGCATGCCACCGGAACAGATCAAACAGATCCTCGATGTGACCAAAGCCAATTGGGTATCTTTCAGGGACTGGAACGGACAACAGCTGATCTATTTCACGCACCTGGAATCCTGGAAGTGCGGCATTGATTTCGTTTTTTATGGCCTGAATGGCGGACCTCTCGACCAGATGTGGGAGCTGGATGAATGCGACCCTGCCAAGCCAAATGTTGTCTTGAAGGAAAAGCCATATATCGAACTACCCGCTGGGTCGACACAATCGATCAACGTCCAGCTGATCTATCCGGATGGAACAAAAAGCAGCGTTGAGACGTTCCTGTACACACCGTGATCGTTAGAGGTTTATGATTTTGAAGGGGTGGACGCCCTGCGGGCTCTTGTTCGATCCAGCCCGAGTTTGTGCTCACGGTAAATAACAAACACACCTGCCGCTATGACAATCAAAGCGCCAAAGATGACTTCCGGCACAGGCGTTTCTGAGAAGATGACCCAGCCGACCACAATCGCCCAAAGCATGTTGACGTAGTCAAACGGCGCAATCGTTGAGGCTTCTGCATAACGATAGCTCTGAGTCAGCAGGATCTGCCCAACACCGCCAGCCACTCCGACCAAAAGGAGCAAACCAGCGGTTTCGAGGTCCGGTACTATCCAGGCCTGGCTTGTCCAAATCCATCCGGCAGGCAGCGTCAATAAGGCAAGAACGGTTGCAGCTCCCGCAAACCAAGTCACGATCGTAGATGTACGTTCCGTTTCGCATAATTTCCGAACGGTGATCGTTGCAAGAGCTGCAAATATGGCAGCGACAAACCCGAGCATCGCACCGATTGTTGATGAGCTGTCCATTTGCCCCTCGCCCAGATGCGGTGACAAGACAATCATGATTCCCAAAAAACCAACCCCAACAGCACTCCAGCGATAGATCCGCACCTGCTCGCCGAGCAGAAAATAGGCAAGGACAACAACGAACAATGGAATTGCAAAGCCGATGGCGGTGGCATCCGGCAAGGGCAACAAATGAAATGCTGTGAACGAGCAAACCATCGCTGTCATGCCAATAGCTGAACGGATCAAATGGCCTTTCGGATTTTGAGTTCTGAAGGCCAAACCCAACTCGCCGCGAAATCCCACCATGAGCAAAACCGGAAACAATCCGAAAAAGTTTCGGGCAAATACCAACTCTCCAATTGGAACCCGCTCCGCCGAAATCTTCAGGGCAGTCACCATGACGAAAAAAGCGACAGTGGACGCCAGCTTGAGCGCAATCCCGATCAGTGGTGCCTGACGATCCATTCCTGCTGGTGTTGAATTGCTTTTGGAATCCGGTCCAGGCCGCGACTGCGTCATTATGGGCTTTCAAAACTCGAATAAATGAGGGTCCGGTTGGGTCGTTTCGATCTGACCTACCGGACAAAAGAGGGGGTAAAACCTGACGGCTTGAACCAACACTATTGCGACTTGTTCCAAGGATTGCAATTGGCTGGACCGGGTCATTCTTCGATGCAACACAATCCCAATCGCAATGGTTGGCTGCAATTCGTTCAAAACCTCTTCACAACTCCTTCATTTCCCGGCAATTGCCTCCCACCATCAGTGCAGAAACCTATAATCGGGAAAATTTTCGATTCGAGAGGCTTTGCCCAATGTTCCGTTCGTTTTTCATGAACCGCCAGTGGTTCTTCTGGGCCTGGGTTGGCTCTGTAATCATCCTAGGAGTGACCTGGTACAAGGTTCAACTCGATGTCCGGATTAATGAGTGGTTTGGTTCGTTCTACGACACGATTCAAAAAGCCTTGTCGGAACCGGGAAGCGTAACGTTTCCAGAATACATGAAAGAGCTTTCAACGTTCTTCTGGATAGCCGCCCTTTATGTGGCCATCGCTGTCGTTCTCGACTTCTACATCAAGCATTTCATCTTCCGCTGGCGCACAGCCATGAACGACTACTACATGGGCCATTGGCATGTGGTGCGTCATATTGAAGGCGCGTCCCAACGCGTTCAGGAAGATACGATGCGTTTTGCCCGTATCATGGAAGGGCTCGGCGTTTCGTTCATGCGATCTATTATGACATTGATCGCTTTTCTCCCGCTGCTTTGGGGCCTCTCCAGTCACATAACAGAGCTTCCCTGGATTGGTGAAGTCAGCCACTCTCTGGTGTATGTCGCAATTCTTTCTGCAGCATCGGGAACAGTTCTGCTTGCCGCTGTCGGCTTTAAGCTCCCGGGTCTCGAGTTCAACAACCAAAAAGTCGAAGCAGCCTACAGAAAAGAACTCGTTCACGGCGAAGATGCGGAAGATCGTGCCAGCCCGCCAGCGGTCACAGAGCTGTTCGGCCATGTCCGGAAAAACTACTTCCGCCTGTTTTTCCATTATCTTTATTTTGATGTTGCCAAGTGGTCCTATCTGCAAGCCACAGTGCTCGTGCCTTATCTTGCCCTCGGCCCGACGATCATATCGGGTGCAATTACACTCGGCGTGATGCAGCAAATCGTTCGTGCATTCAGCCGGGTAGAGAGCTCATTCCAGTACCTTGTCAATGCCTGGACAACGATCGTTGAACTAATCTCTGTCTACAAACGACTGCGCGCGTTTGAAGAACACATCACCGAGTATCAAAACAATGGTGGTGAACCACGCCCTGTTCCTGCGGAATAGGGATCTCCAGATCAAAAAAAGCGCCGGAGATTTCCGGCGCTTTTTTCATGGCTATTTGACCAACAGTCTACTTCGCAGCCTGAATGGCGTCCCACACGCGGAGCGGTGTTGCAGGCATATCGAGAATATCGGACACCCCTGCGCCATCCCTGAGCGCGTTCTGGACGGCATTCATGACTGCAGCACAGCCACCAATCGTTCCCGCTTCGCCAGCGCCCTTGATGCCCATCGCATTGGTTGTGGACGGAACATTCAAGGTCTGAAAGTCAATGTTCGGAAGGTCTTCCGCGCGGAGCATCTGGTAATCAAGCAAGGACGCTGTCAACAACTGACCGTCTTGATCGTAGACAGTGCGCTCACATAGAGCCTGACTGATGGCGGACGCCGCTCCACCATGGACCTGTCCAGCCAGAAGGATCGGGTTCACGGTAACGCCGAAATCATCGACGATCACATAGTTCTCGATGGAAACATCGCCGGTATCCGGGTCGATTTCCAACTCGCAAATATGTGTCCCATTTGGATACGTACACTCATCCTGCGTGACTTCTTCACGGGCTGACAGTGTTTCACCGGCAACGGCCACGATTTCGGCCAGTGTCACCTGCTGATCCGTTCCGACGACACGAACCAGCCCGCTCTCAAGCTCAAGGTCCTCAATACCAGCTTCAAGCTTGTCAGCGGCCAGTTCCTTGATTTTTTTCACCAGTGTGTTGCTGGCATTGCGAACCGGCGGCAAACCGAGCGGGATGGAACGGGATCCTCCAGTGCCACCTCCTTTGCGAACTCTGTCCGTATCGCCTTGCACCACTTCAACATCATCAATAGTTACACCGAATTTCTCGGCGACAACCTGACTGTAGGCTGTTGCATGGCCCTGACCATTGGTCTGTGTTCCGATAAGAAGAGTCAGATTGCCTTCTGAATTGAGTTCCAGTGTTGCCTCTTCGCCTCCAGCAAAAGCGCAAGCCTCGATATAGGTGCAAATGCCTAAGCCGCGATATTTCCCGGCCTGTTTGCTCGCAGTTTCGCGCGCTGCAAACCCGTCCCAATCCGCAACAGACATTGCTTTTTCCAAATGAGCATCATAGTTGCCAGTGTCGTACATCCGGCCAGTCTGTGTGGTGTAGGGAAGTTGCTCGGGCTTGATGAAATTGCGTTTGCGGATTTCGATCGGGCCCAGGCCGGTTTCTTCACCAGCCTTGTTGATCAGCCGTTCCATCAGATATGCCGCTTCCGGACGCCCAGCACCGCGATAGGCATCTGTCGGAACGGTGTGACTGTAGACACCTTCCACCTTTGCAAAAACCGCTGGAATATCATACAGACCCGAAGTCATCGTGCTGCCAACCCAGGGAATAAAAGGGGCGAACTGGTGCAGATAGGCACCCATGGCTGCTTTGATGTGGGCGCGCATTCCAAGGATTTTGGCATCCTTATCGAGCGCCAGTTCAGCAGTGGATAGATTGTCGCGACCATGCGCGTCGGTAACAAAATGTTCCATCCGCTCGCCTGCCCAGCGCACGGGTTTTCCGAGCTTTTTCGCAGCTATCAAGCAAAGCGGGTATTCGCGATAACAGAACATCTTGGTTCCAAAACCGCCGCCAACTTCCGGCGTCACAACCTGCAGCTTGTCAGCCTCCAGCCCTAGGACTTTGCAAATCGCATCGCGCATGCCATGCCCGCCCTGCGTACCAAGCGTCAGCTTGAAACGGTCAGTCTCGGCTGAGTATTCGACCACACAGCCGCGCAGTTCCATGTAGTTCGCTACGATCCGGTTGTTGACGAGTTCGATGGAGACAACCTTGTTCGCCTTTGCAAAAGCCGCATCTGCTTTTGCCTGCTCACCTTGTCCGAAGATGAACGCGGTATTCGTTCCGAACTCCGGCCAAACCTTTACTGCATCAGGAGCAAGCGCGTCTTCGATCTCAACCACGACATCCAGCGGTTCGTAGTCAATTTCCAGCATCTCTGCAGCGTTCTTGGCCAGATTCACATCATCAGCAACGATGAACGCAATGGCATCGCCGACATAACGGACCGTGTCTGAACAGAGCAGTTCCTGAACCGGAAGATTGAAGCTGCTGCCATCAATCTGCTTGATCAACGCCATTGTCGGCATGGCCTTGCCAACAACATCCGCACCTGTCAGCACCATATGAATGCCATCCATGTCCCGAATATCGTCTGCGTTTTCCACCTTGATTTTGGCGTGAGCCATCGATGAGCGAACAACAAAACCATGCAGACAACCATCCGGCCGATAGTCATCCGTGTAGATGCCTTCGCCTTTGAGAAGCGGTTGATCTTCTTTCCGGCGCAAAGGGGCACCGACACCGAATTTCGGAGTGACCATCTGGTTCATCTGGATACAGTCCTGTTTGTCGTCTGGAAGTCGCCGGGAACATTTTAATCTGTTTGAAACAGTCGTCCAAGATAGCGTCTGCACATCGCGGTTACCAGTGGTCATGGAACATTTAGCTGCAGGATTCAGAATCTGGTTAGCGTTGCTTTGACAATCTGAAACTCCAAACGTTCAATTACCGGCGCTTGTTATGACTGAGTTTGCTATGGTGACATTCCGAGCGAAACTTTTGAGTGCAAACACCAACGGAGCAAAAACATGACACTCGATCAGCTGACACACTTTCTTGGTTGGTGCAGCCTTCCTAATATAACAATCTTGTTGTTCTCGACCGTATTCCTCTATGCATTTTCCGAGCCCGTCCAGAAGATACATTCACGACTGTTCGATCTGGAAGAAAGCAGCCTACCACGGATCTATTTCAAGTATCTCGCCGGGTACAAGATACTGATCATCGTGTTCAATCTGGTTCCCTATATTTCATTGCGTATTATCGCCTGATCGACAAGGCAGCGACTGAGCCCAGCCGCCATGCCCCGGCTCAAGCATCGTCGTCCGACAGACTGCCTCGTGTTGACTTGGTCAGGTTTTCAATGGCGTCAGCCAGATGAACTTCAGTGATGTTATAATCACCGCGCCCGACACGGATTTTATGAGCAGCCAGCATCACCTCACCCATTGGCAAACCCTGTGGGGGTGTAAATCGATAACTAGCCAATTCAATCAGGAGACCAAGCGGATCTCGGAAATAGATGGAATCCATAAACCCACGATCTTTTGGACCGCTATGCGAAATACCGCGATCATCGAGCCGCTGCGCAATTTGATTGAAAGTCGCTTGAGAAACATCCAAGGCAACGTGATGAACACAACCAACATCCTGCGGTGCAGGATTTGGATCAGGTTTGCGATCTTCGCTGGTAAACACAGTGATCAAGCGGCCATCGCCCGGATCAAAATACAAATGATTTTGCTTGGCATCATCCAGGTTGGGTTGTTCGAAGACAAACGGCATGCCGAGCAGACCTTCCCAGAAGTCGATTGACGTCTGCCGGTCAGCCCCGACCAGAGTGATGTGATGTACGCCCTGCGTCTGAATTTTCTGCATCTGGCCTTCCGCATCTTTTATTCAACAATATTAGTGCGAAATATTGCGTGGGGTCTGCAGTAAAATTGAACTCAATCCGGATTCACCCCATGAAGTTGTTGATGACCGGTTCAACACTGCAATTACGGCCTCTTCCCTTTCCAAATATTATGTCTAGGCTAACACCAGCCACATCAAAATTCCTACCCCGGTCAGATTCGATTGAGCACCGAGCTCAGCAGTCGACCGCGGTCGGTTTCAGGAATAACCATGGACACGTCACCAAAGGGCCCTACGAATACGGGCCTTGTTAGCAGACTGACAGCAATAGCCGACCAATTGCCTTCCAATACCATTGGTGCGCTCTGGATCTTGCTGGCCGCGTTTTTGTTCTCGATCATGGTGATGTTGATCAAATTGCTTGGCGAGCACTTGTCCGTCTATCAAATTCTAGTGGTCCGGCAGGCGGTCATGGTGTTGATCGTCGCCCCCACAATTTTGCGCGGCTTGCCAAATTCACTCGCAACGAAACGGCCCGGGCTACAAGCCGCCCGTATCGTTTTTGCAACAACAGCAATGTTGTGCGGGTTTACCGCAATCATCCATTTGCCACTTGCAGATGCGACAGCCATCAGCTTTTCCAAAACATTCTTCATCACGATATTTGCCATCTTTTTCCTGAGCGAAACTGTAGGCGTGCACCGGTGGGGCGCAACAATTGTTGGCTTTTTGGGTGTTCTCTTGATGCTCCGGCCTGATGGAGATGGCCTGATTGATTTTTATGCCTTGCTGGCCATCGGAGGGTCCGCTTGCGCCGGAATGGTCATGATCATCCTGCGAATTTTGACCAAATCCGATCCGCCGGTCACGATCCTGACGTATCAGGCCGTCTTTGTCGGTCTCTTGATGATTGTTCCAGCGGTCCTCACTTGGAATTCCCCGACTATGGAGCAATGGGGAATTCTGATTGCCATCGGAATCGTGTCATGGGCCGCCCAAATGGCCAATATCAAGGCTTTCCGTGCAGGAGAAGCAACGGCGATTGCTTCGCTCGATTACACGCGGTTGCTCTATGCGACAATTATCGGCGCCCTGGTGTTTAGCGAGTGGCCGCGAATTGAAACATTGATCGGTGCGGGCGTGATCATATTGGCGTCACTTTACACCGTTCACCGCGAGGCCAAACGCGGGCGCGAACTTGCCCGCGCAGCCGACGGGCGCGGTTACAACAATTAAATTACGTCTCCGATTGGATGCGTTTGAGATTGTCGACCAAAACGGAACTTACTTAGTTTCTGCGGCCGCACGCTTTTCTGCTTCTTCCTCAACCAGTTCCTTTTTGGACAGCTTGCCAACCATTGTCTTGGGCAGCTCATCACGGAACTCGAAGGCGCGCGGCAACTCAATAGTCGACAAATGGTCTTTCAGGAACGTTTTCATATCGTCACCCGTCAGAGAATGACCATCCTTGAGTTTGATAAACGCCTTTGGTGATTGGCCTCGATATTCATCCGGAACAGCAATGACAATTGCTTCATCAACCGCCTCGTGCTGGTAAATCGCCTCTTCGATCACCCTCGGATAAACGTTGTAGCCCGAGCACAGGATCAGATCCTTTATGCGATCCACCAGATAAATGAAGCCATCGTCATCCTGATAACCAACATCACCGGTGTGCAGGTACCCATCTGGCGTGATGGATTCCGCCGTCGCATCTGCCCGTTTCCAGTAGCCCTTCATGATCTGAGGGCCATGGAGCATCAGCTCGCCTTTTTCGCCCTTGGCAACTTCGACTTCACGGTTTTCAATATCGACGAAACGAGCCTTGGTGCCTGGAACCAATCTGCCGATTGACCCTGCCCGACGGTTTTCATCGAGCGGATTAACGGCAGCAACTGGAGACGATTCCGTCAGACCATAACCTTCGACCAGAATACAGCCGGTCAGTTTTTCGAAACTCTCTTTCACTTCCACCGGAAGCGGAGCACCACCGGACAGACAAAGCTCGATGCTGGACAGATCGTAATTCTTGGTCTCGTGAGAATTATTGATCGCGGTGTAAATGGTCGGCACGCCCGGGAACAATGTCACCTTCTTGCGGACAATTGCTTTCAACAGAGCAGTCAGTTCAAACCGCGGCTGCAGCACCATTTCCGCACCCAGAATAATCGAAAGGTTCTGCGCAACGGTCATTGCAAATACATGGAAGAATGGCAGAACGCAGAGCATCCGCTCTTCGCCAAGACGTGCTTTCTCGAACACACAGCGCATCTGATGAATGTTGGCGCTAAGATTGCGGTGGGTCAGCATCGCCCCTTTGGGCACACCGGTTGTTCCTCCGGTGTACTGCAGAACAGCGATCGCCTCCGCCGGATCAATCTCGACAGGTGTCGGCTTGGCGCCTTTGGTTTGCAGGTCTCCAAACCAGAGATGAGCGTCATCATTTGGAATGTCCGCAATCTCTTTGCGCTTGAAAAGGCTGAACAGGATTTTTTTAACTGTCGGCAGGCAAAAGGTCATAGGACAAACGATGATTTTGTCCAGAGCCTGTTCCTTGCGAACGTTTTCAACTTTGTCGTAGATCACCTTCAAATCCATAGTGACCATGATGCGAACATCTGCGTCGCGTGTCTGGAATGCGATTTCACGCTCAACATAAAGCGGATTGAAGTTGGCGACCGTGCCACCAATCTTCAAAATAGCAAAATAGAAAATCGTGTAGAAAGGCGTATTCGGCAAACATAGCCCAACATGCACACCAGGGCCGACACCAATCGACTGAAGTCCAGCTGCTGTCCGGTCGACCAGTTCGCCGATCTCATTGTAAGTCCAGCCTTTTCCCATGAAATCCGCCGCCGGGCGGTTTCCAAACTGAGAAACGGTGTCTTCAAGATATTCATGTACTGGACGGGCCTCAAAAGCCTCGATCCACTCCTCCGCAGTCGTCATAACGTTCTCCAACGCGTTATTTCCGGCTCAGTGGCGATAACCCTGACGCTCAATGTTAAACCCGTTCCCTTCTTTGGTCCGGGTTCACTCCTCCCTGAACGGCACCGCTCGCGCAAATCGCCACTTCAACCTAGTGCTCCTCCGAGACATGGCGCAACTTTCCGTTAACGTCAACTCACGACGTAACGACACCTCTACAACTTTTTTTGCACACTTCGAACATTGCGGAGAAGTGGCTGTCGCCCAATGGCAATGTTGCAGACGTCGGAAACACGCCTGTGTTAGACAGCGAGAACCAAGATCAAAACAGAACATTCTCGCCCAAGACTTTGATGGCTATTCGGCATTTTTCAACGTTCGCAGCTGCTGCACCGTTGAAATTGACACCCGAAGTCAAGCGTCTCAAACTGCGTTAAGGGAGACGAAATACATGCCAGAAGTTCTTACTGAAGCTCAGATCAAGTGGTATGGGGAGACCGGTTTTTTGGTGTTGGAGCGCCGTCTTCCAAACGAAATCCTGGCGAGTATTCGCGCCGAAATAAGCCGATTTGAAGAAGAAGCGCGAGGCATGACCGCTTCAAATGACCGATTGGACTTGGAAGATAGCCACACATTGGACCAACCACGCCTACGCCGGATCAAACTGCCCCACAAGATCAGCGATGTGGCGCGCGAGCTGATGTATTCGGACCATATTCTTGGTCCTGCTCGGGATTTGATTGGGCCCGACCTCAGGCTTCACACGTCAAAACTCAATATGAAATCTGCAGGTTACGGTGCCGCCGTCGAATGGCATCAGGACTATGCTTTCTACCCGCACACCAATGACGACATTCTGGCTATCGGTGTCATCATCGACGATATGGAAAGCGAAAACGGCCCTCTCATGGTTTATCCAGGTAGCCACAAGGGTCCGGTTCATGACCATCACGTCAATGGTGTATTTGCAGGAGCATTCAACCCCAAGGAAGTTGGACTGAACCCCGCTGACGCCGTCGAACTGAAAGGGCCAGCCGGGTCAATTTCAATCCATCACGGGCGGATCATCCATGGATCAGCATTGAATACATCTGACCGATCGCGGCGTATTCTGTTCTTCGAGATAATGGCCGCAGACGCCTTTCCTATCATGGGGTCCATGACCAAGTGGGACGGAATTGAAGACTACAACACACGCATGCTATGCGGTGAACCAACGATCCAACCGCGTCTCAAGGACATTCCGATCCGCATTCCCCAACCACAGCCTGACGCGCCAATCTCTATCTACGAAATCCAGAAGGGGTTGAAAAAGCGAGCCTTTGAAATCAGCAGCTGATTGACCGATCTGCAAATGGCATAGCATCACCATCTGGTCCATTCTCCGGGAAACGAGGCTTCATCTAACGTGTCGGCCAATTCCATCGTGGAACGTCTCTGACCTCTGCCTGCGTTTCGCCAAGTTCCTTATGGAGACGATAATACGCGCATTGCGGCTCGTTCGTAAGCGCATCCACCAGTGGCTGCGCATGCGACACCACAATGACCTGTGTCTTTTCCGCTGCCTTGGCAATCAAACGGGCGAGCGGTTCCAGCAGAGCTGGATGAAGGCTGGTTTCAGGCTCGTTCAGGACGACAAGCGGCGCCGGTCTCGGAGACAAAAGAGCTGCGGTCAATAGGAGATAGCGAAGGGTTCCATCGGACAATTCGCCGGCACGCAAGGGACGCAACAGACCTTTTTGCTGCATCACCAATTCGAAATAACCGTCATTGACGCGGATCTCGATTGAAGCACCTGGAAAGCCATCGTCAATTGCGTCGGCAAGTTCACGCTCATCGCCGATTTCAAATATTGTTTGCAAGGCGGCTGCCAAGTCAGATCCGTCGCCAGCAAGGACCGGCGTCCTTGTTCCTATTTTCGGGAAACGTGCCGGGGAATCCTTGTCTGTGCGCAGATGATCATAAAACCGCCAGGCACGCATTCTCTCGCGCATGACCAGTAGTTCCAACCCATCCTTGGGGTCGGCAGCATGGGTCATCATGCTGTCAAAGCGAGCAAGATTTTGAACAACCGGGATCCGCCGCCCGGCCTGATCCAAAAGCTTGACAGTCGGCCCGCTGCGGCCCGCAATCTCGTTGGACCGCGACAAGGTTTCGCCAGCCCAGAGCGCTTCGCTTTTGATTTCGGGGTCCATGGAGAAATAGGACAGGCCAGCGTCCGCAGGCAGGCCAAGGTCGATGGCATATCCATAGTCCTCATCTGCAAAACCCAGTTTTAGGCTGACCACACCTTTACGGACTGTTCCCTGAACCGGAACCTCGCCCAGTTTCATGGACCGAGATACCATCTCCGGCCCGGCCCAAAGCGTCGAATTCAATCCACCTTCAGCCGCAAGTGAGGCTATTGCCCTACCCTGCGACACATCCGCCAACAACCGAATAGACCGGTAAAGACTCGACTTGCCGCTGCCATTCGCACCAGTGATCAAAGTGATCCGATCCAATGGCAAGACCACATCTCGAAGGGACCGGTAACCGGAAACTGCGAGCGTGAGAATCATGACCCCTGATCGACCAACTCGAATTTGTTGACGTCAAAAACGCCAAAATCGGTAATCTTGAGATGCGGAATGACAGGAAGTGGAAGGAAAGCGACCTGCAGAAATGGCTCTTCAAGGGTACAGCCCAGCGCCTTCGCAGCAGCCCGCAAGTCTTCCAATTCGTGGCGGACGGTCTCGAAGGGTTCAAGACTCATCAACCCGGCAAGTGGCAAGGCAAGCTCAGCCTTGACGCCCTCCTTGTCGGCAACTGCAAATCCGCCCTTCATGGCAATCACCCGATTGACCGCATGTGCCATCGATTCTTCGTCTGCACCAACAACGCAGATGTTGTGGCTATCGTGGCCGACTGAAGACGCAATGGCTCCGTATTTCATACCGAAACCATTGACAAATCCAAGGCCGATGTTGCCCGTGTCCTTGTGGCGCTCGACCACCGCGACCTTCAGAACGTCTTGCTCCAGATCGACCAGTGTTTTACCGCCAGCGACAGGCAGAGTGCGTTTCAGGTGTTCGGTAATAATCTTGCCCGGAACCACCCCGATGACATCTACCTCGCTGTTGCGTGCAGGTATGTTGAAGGATGTTGAGGCAACAGAAGTCAGTTTGACACTGTCAAGTCCAACAGGTGCGACGATATTTCGTTTTACAAACGCTGCATCGTTTGCGACCACGCCGCGACAGAGAACAGTTTCGACTCGACAATCTTCAAAATCGCTCAAGAGCGCGATGTCCGCCCTTTTACCTGGCGCAATGACACCGCGGTCCTTGAGACCAAATGCATTGGCCGCTGACCAGCTCGCTGCACGATAAGCATCAAGCGGGCGAATGCCCTTGGCGATCAAGCGCCGGATCATGCTGTCGAGGTGTCCTTCCTCAGCAATATCGAGCGGATTGCGATCATCTGTGCACAAAGCCACAAAAGCTGAAACATCCGGGGTCAGAATCGGTGCCAGCGCTTCCAGATCCTTGGAAACAGAGCCCTCACGCATCAAAACGGTCATGCCCTTGCCAAGTTTTTCCAACGCTTCCTCAGCGGTTGTCGCTTCATGGTCTGTGCGGATATTTGCCGCCAGATAACCGTTGAGACCGGTTCCCGTCAGCAAAGGCGCATGACCATCAATATGCCCGTCCTGAAATGCTGCCAGTTTGGCAAGCACCTTAGGATCTCGCATGAGAACGCCCGGGAAATTCATAAATTCGGCCAGACCGATCACCTGCGGATGATCGCGGAATGGCAACAAGTCTCGTATTTCCAGACAAGCACCCGCCGTTTCAAAGGCCGTTGCCGGAACACATGAGGACAAATTCACCCGAAGATCCATGACCGTTTCGAGGGAACTTTCGAGGAAATAACGAATGCCCTCTGCTCCCAGAACATTGGCGATCTCGTGGGGATCACAAATCGCCGTCGTCACGCCGTGAGGGAGAACACATCGATCAAATTCGAACGGTGTAACCAAGGACGATTCAACATGTAGATGGGTATCAATGAAACCCGGAACAGCGACTTTTCCGCTGGCATCAATTGTTTCAATACCTTCATAGTCGGCATGCGTGCCAACAATCCTGTCACCAACAATCGCAATGTCTGTCTCGGTGAACGAGCCATCTATTACACTGAAAAGTCGAACATTTTTGAGAACCAGCTCGGCAGGTTCATCGCGATTTCCAGCTGCAATAGCCTTCGCCAGAAATGCTTCGTTATGTTTTGGCGACATTCAATTCTCTCCGAATCTGATCAAACGAGACCATACCGCCCTGACTACAGAGTTTGAAGACGTCCCGCACACAGGTCTTTCCAGTCTTGGCCCTGGATCTGTCTTCGGGAATGCTCTCCGCTGGATTCCGTTAGCGAGGCCATTCCGCTACGCCACCACCAATTAATTTTATCACATGGAGTTTTCCAGTATCATCAATATCATACCGCACCACAGCATGGTTTGACTGCAATATTTTGGGAAAACTACAATTGACAAGTTTGCCAATTCGATGATTAAATTTATCAAAATAAGTTATTATGAAGCCAGCTACATTCAACCAGGACTGGCAATTGGGAGGACGAGGGCTTGGCAGAACCCTCAAAAGGCGGACGCGGATCCAATTCCGCGCAGTTGAGGCGTTACAATGAACGCATCGTGCTGCAGATCCTGCGGCGTGCGGGTGAAGCCTCCAAGGCCGAACTTGCCCGAGCCGTCCAGCTGACCAATGCTGCCATTGGCGCCATCATACAAAAACTGATCGAAGAAGGCCTGATCATCGAGGCTGGTAAACGCCATGATGGCAGTCGGGGTCAACCTGCAACCATCCTCCGTCTCGCTCCGCGTGGCGCGTTTTCCTATGGCGTGCGTCTGGATCGCACAAACATGGAAACGGTTCTGATGGACTTTTCGGGTGAGATCATCGCAAGGCGTATACATGACATGATCCTTCCAGCGCCAGACAAGGCGCTTGCGATCCTGATGGATGATCTCGCAAAATTAGGTAGGTGTCTCGACCATGAAGATCGGGCCCGTATTACCGGTATTGGTCTGGCACAACCCTTCAATCTGGGTGCATGGCTGCATGAACTGGGACTACCGGAAGCTGACTTCAGCAAATGGGAAAACTATGACCTTGCTGAAGATCTGAAAGAAGCAAGTGGCCTGCCTGTTTTCAGTGAAAACGACGGCACGGCCGCAGCGGTTGCAGAACTGTTCTACGGACTTGGTCGTCAGAATGACAATTTCCTGTACCTGTTTCTTGGTCCGGCAATCGGTGGCGGCCTGATCTTGAACGGTGACGTTATCCGAGGTGTTTCAGGCAACGCTGGCGATGTTGCCATGATGCCGGTTCCACCAAGCAAACTCTCAACAGCCCCTGCTTCGCACCGCGAATGGGATTTGCTGATAACACGCGCATCGCTGGTAGCACTGGCACGCCACCTCGAGCCGGATGACTTCGCTTCACTGAGTCGCAAGGACCTTCAGGATGCAATCGTGCAAGGCAATGCTAAAGCGCAGGAATGGATGGATGATTGCATCTCTGCGCTGGCAATCGCAGTGCGCTCGGCCTACTCGCTTCTCGATATGCCGCTTGTCGTCATCGATGGAGATCTTGGACGGGATTTCAACACGAAATTTGGCGAGGCTTTGACGATTGCGGTGAACGAAGCTGCTCCGGAAAAGAGGCATTCTCCAGATATCGCTTTTGGCAGCTTTGTGCATGACGCCGGCGCAATCGGCGCAGCTAGTTTGCCACAATTTTTTAACTTCTCCCCAAGGGCAACAATCCTGACTGGTGGGAAGTCAACAGGACCTGCCGGGTCCGGCCGCACGGACGGGCGTGCCGGTTTTCCGGCAAGGGCAGCACGGTTGGGGTCACATCTGGCCTCACCCAACCGTACTTGAACAATTGGCCAGGGAGGAAACGCAATGATCCGCAAGCTATTAGTTACTGGTTCCGTTTTAGCAGTCATGGCAGCCGCCCCTGCAGCAGCTGCAGATATCTCCGCCTGTCTGATCACCAAGACGGATACCAATCCGTTCTTTGTAAAAATGAAAGAAGGCGCCACAGCAAAAGCCAATGAACTTGGTATCGAGCTGAAATCCTTCGCCGGAAAGGTCGACGGCGATCATGAAACCCAGGTCGCAGCTATCGAAACATGTATCGCCGATGGTGCAAAAGGTATCCTTCTGACAGCATCAGATACATCGTCCATCGTTCCTGCGGTTCAGCAGGCCCGTGACGCAGGTCTAGTTGTGATTGCCCTGGATACTCCGCTCAGCCCGATTGATGCAGCAGACGCAACATTTGCCACCGACAACTTCCTTGCTGGCGAATTGATAGGCAAATGGGCAGCCTCATCTCTTGGGGATGCAGCTGCAGATGCAAAGATCGGCATGCTCGACCTGGGCATCAGCCAGCCGACAGTTGGCGTTCTTCGCGATCAGGGCTTCCTGCAAGGCTTCGGCATTGATCTTGGGGATCCAAACAAATGGGGCGACGAAACGGATCCACGTATCGTCGGCAATGACGTGACTGCCGGGAACGAAGAAGGTGGCCGCCGTGCCATGGAAAACCTCCTCGCAAAAGACCCGATGATCAATGTTGTTTACACAATCAACGAGCCGGCAGCTGCTGGTGCCTACGAAGCTCTCAAGTCGATTGGTCGTGAAAATGACGTTTTGATCGTGTCTGTCGATGGCGGTTGCCCGGGCGTTCAAAACGTCAAAGACGGCATCATCGGCGCGACATCTCAGCAATATCCTCTGCTGATGGCATCGCTTGGCATTGAAGCCATTAAAGTCTGGGCTGATACCGGAGCAAAACCTGAGCCAACTCCCGGCAAGGATTTCTTTGACACGGGTGTTGCTCTTGTCACCGACAAGCCGGTCGACGGTGTAGAATCTATCGACACTGCCGAAGGGACCAACCTCTGCTGGGGCTAAGTCTCGGTAAATGACAAGTGGAAGGGGCATGGATAGACTTGCCCCTTCCAATTATCCGGACGCACAGAGGGATCGAGCATGGCCTCAGAAACCAAAACAGCTAGCGGACCTGCGGATTTTGAAACCGCTGCAGTTACCGGTCCACAGGCTGTTGCCGAATTCGACGACCACAACCACGGGCTGGCAAACAAAATTCAGCATACGCTGCACAAGACACCCTCCCTGGTTCCGCTGATTGTTTTGATTTTTTCCATCATCGTTTTTGGCGCCTTGCTCGGGTCGAAGTTCTTTTCCCCGTTCGCCATGACGCTTATTTTGCAGCAGGTTCAGATTGTTGGAATTGTAGCTGCCGCCCAAAGCATCGTTATCCTGACTGCCGGCATCGATTTGTCTGTCGGTGCAATCATGGTGCTGTCATCTGTTGTTATGGGTCAGTTTACATTTCGCTATGGATTGCCCGTTGAAATTTCCATTGTCAGCGGCCTGATCTGCGGAACCATATGTGGTTACATAAACGGCTTTCTTGTTGCAGTTGTTAAACTGCCACCGTTCATTGTCACTCTTGGGATGTGGCAAATCGTTCTGGCTACGAATTTCCTCTACTCCGCGAACGAAACCATTCGCTCCCAAGACATTTCAGCCAATGCCCCGTTGCTTCAGTTCTTTGGCAACAAGGTCAATATCGGTGGAGCCATTTTCACCTACGGTGTGATTTTCATGGTGCTGCTGGTCATTGTTCTCGCATATGCGCTGCGTCAGACAGCGTGGGGACGCCACGTTTATGCAGTTGGCGATGATCCGGAAGCTGCCCAGCTTTCCGGCGTTCAGGTCAAACGAACGCTGATTTCCGTCTATATGATCTCGGGACTTATCTGTGCTTTTGCCGGTTGGGCCATGATCGGACGAATCGGATCGGTCTCTCCAACCACAGGTCAACTTGCAAACATTGAATCAATCACTGCTGTGGTGATTGGCGGTATTTCGCTGTTCGGCGGTAGAGGTTCAATTCTTGGGACGTTGTTCGGCGCTCTTATCGTTGGCGTATTTACTCTCGGCCTTCGTTTGCTTGGTGCTGACGCCCAGTGGACATATCTGCTGATTGGCCTCCTCATCATCGCGGCTGTTGCCGTCGACCAATGGATCAGAAAGGTATCAGGATAATGGAACCTGTCCTGCAAGCACGTAATCTGGTCAAGCGTTATGGCCGCGTTGTGGCCATGGACCATGCTGACCTTGAACTGTATCCGGGTGAAGTCCTAGGGGTTATCGGCGACAACGGCGCGGGAAAATCAACTCTGATCAAGGCTCTGAGTGGTGCGGTTCGCCCGGATGAAGGCGAAGTTCTACTCGATGGTAAAACGGTGAACTTCAGTTCGCCAATTGATGCCCGCGAAGCAGGTATCGAGACTGTCTATCAGACGCTGGCGATGTCCCCTGCCCTGTCAATCACCGACAACATGTTTATGGGCCGCGAACTACGGAAATCCGGTTTCAGAGGCTCTGTATTGCGCCAGCTCGACCATAAAAAAATGGAAGAAATTGCGCGTCAGAAGCTTAGTGACCTTGGGCTTCTAACCATTCAGAACATCAACCAGGCTGTTGAAACCCTGTCTGGCGGCCAGCGCCAGGGCGTCGCAGTGGCCCGGGCTGCGGCGTTCGGGTCTAAGGTCATTATCATGGATGAGCCTACAGCGGCTCTTGGCGTCAAGGAAAGCCGCCGGGTCCTTGAACTGATCAAGGACGTTCGCTCACGTGGACTGCCGATCGTCTTGATCAGCCACAACATGCCGCATGTATTCGAAGTGGCCGATCGAATTCACATTCATCGATTGGGAAAACGTGCCTGCGTGATCAAACCGTCCGATTTTTCGATGTCCGATGCCGTTGCAATCATGACCGGTGCGATGGACCCGCCGGAAAGCCTGGCAGCTTGAAACCAACGAATACGGGAAACCAGATGCATCTTATTTGCGGCGAAGCCTTGTTCGATCTCTTTGGCGAAGACAGTTCGGATACCAGTATAGCATTTGACGGGCGCATCGGCGGCTCGCCTTTCAATGTTGCCATGGGATTGGCCCGCCTTGAGGAAGACGTCGCTTTCTTCGGCGGCATTTCCAATGATCAATTTGGCCAGAAACTCGTTCAAAAACTGACGAGCGAAGGAGTTTCCGACCACTGCATTGTCAGAACAGACCACCTGACCACACTTAGTATTGTGCAAAAAGATACAGCAGGGTCACCCGCTTACACGTTTTATGGTGAGAATGCCGCGGACCGAATGGTGAGCGAAAACGACCTGCCGAACTTATCTGCCGCCCCCGCTTTCATCCACATCGGTTCCTATACCGCTCTCGTGGAACCAATTGCCTCTGCCCTGAAGACGCTGATAACTCAGGAGAAAGAGCATACTCTGATCTCCTTTGATCCAAACATTCGCCCCACAGTCGAACCGGATATGGATCTTTGGCGTCACAACACTAAGGCACTCGTTCCGCACTGTGATGTTATCAAAGTGAGCGATGAGGATCTGCAACTGATCTGCCCGGAAGAACCGATCGAAGAAGTCGCGAAGCGATGGCTGCACAATGGTGCAAGTCTGGTCATTGTCACGAAAGGCAGCGAGGGCGCTTCGGCCTTCACTTCGAGGTTTCAGGTTCATTGTCCAGGTGTCAATGTCAAAGTGGAAGACACGGTAGGGGCTGGTGACACATTTCAAGCAGCCCTGCTTGCAGGACTCCACTGGCTGAAAATCAGTAACCAAACCGCTTTGAAAGCTCTTGACGAATCCGTTTTGATCCGGCTTCTTAGGCTCGCAATCAAGGCAGCAGCCATAACCTGCTCACGGCGCGGAGCCGATCTCCCGAGAAGAGTTGATCTAGCAAATGAATGGTCCGCTTTGAAATGAGGGGCTGACAAGACAGTTAAACCGATTTAAAACCCGGCCGATCACTGATCCAGACATCACCCCACCCTCAGGGCAGACACGCTTCAAGAAGGAATTTTTGTATGGCGGTACGCGTCATTGAAGTTGACGACTTTGACCTGGTCGTTTTCGGAGCCTCCGGAGACCTCGCCCACCGTAAACTTCTGCCAGCGCTGTACCATCGGGACGCAGATGGCCAGATGCCGGAAACCTCTCGCATCATTGCCAGCGCTCGCCGTGATTATTCTGATGAAGACTACAGAGATTATGCTCGCAAAGCCTTGAAGGAACACGTCAAGGATCTGGACGATGCACTGCTTGAAAAATTCATAAAGCGAATTCGCTACGTCAAGATTGATGTCGCCTCAGGTACCGGGTTCGATACACTCAAGACTGTTCTGGAAGAACGCACAGAGGCAATCCGGGCATTTTATCTTGCTGTTGGGCCAGACCTCTTCGGCACAATTTGCGAAAATCTCGGCAAAATCGATGTCGTCAACGACCATTCTCGCGTGGTGATGGAAAAACCGATCGGCAAGGATGGCGTTTCGGCCAAAGCGCTAAACGATACTGTCGGCGCAGTCTTCAACGAGCATCAGGTTTTCCGTATTGACCATTACCTCGGCAAGGAAACGGTTCAAAACCTGATGGCGCTTCGTTTCGCAAATGCGCTGTTTGAACCTCTTTGGAATGCTGCCCACATTGACCATGTCCAGATAACTGTTGCCGAGTCGCTCGGTACAGGCGGGCGTGCTGGCTACTACGATACTGCTGGCGCTCTTCGCGACATGGTTCAGAACCACATTCTTCAACTTCTATGTCTGGTCGCGATGGAGCCGCCGGAATCGATGAACGCGGACAGCGTTCGGGATGAAAAGCTTAAAGTCCTCAAAGCTCTGGCGCCGATAGCACAACAGAACATCGACAAACTGACTGTGCGCGGGCAATACCGGGCTGGCGCCTCTGCTGGCGGGGCTGTTCCCGGATATCTGGAAGAACTTGGCAATACCGAAAGTCGCACTGAAACGTTTGTTGCCCTGAAAGCGGAAATCGCCAACTGGCGGTGGGCAGGTGTTCCTTTCTATCTGCGTACCGGCAAACGCCTGGCCCAGCGCGTTTCTGAAATTGTTGTCCAGTTCCGTCCTATTCCCCACTCGATCTTCGGTGATGAAGCCGGGTCGATAACCGCCAATCGCCTGATTATTCGTTTGCAGCCGGATGAAGGCGTTCAGATGCAAGTGATGATTAAGGACCCGGGTCCGGGCGGCATGCGCCTTCGTCAGGTACCACTGGACATGAGTTTTGCGGATGCCTTCAAGGTCCGTAACCCGGATGCTTACGAGCGACTGATCATGGATGTCATCCGTGGCAACCAGACCTTGTTCATGCGCCGCGACGAAGTTGACGCAGCATGGGCTTGGATAGATCCGATACAGGCAGCTTGGGCTGCATCCAAGGAAACGCCCAAAGGTTACACGGCAGGTACATGGGGCCCATCGGCTTCGATCGCACTTGTCGAACGCGACGGACGCACTTGGGCAGAAGACGGCAGCTAGGTTAGCGATGGCAAGGCCGAAGCCTTGTCACAAGCCTCTGAAAGAAATCGATTAAACCTCCACAGGCGGCAGAATTGCCCTATGTGGTTGAATGGCGGACTGCTGACGCGAAGCAGCCGCCTAAAGAGGGAAACAAGCCATGCCTATTCAGGACCGTATTGGCGAAGTCACCGACCGGATCGTCAAACGCAGCCATGATAGTCGTTCCATCTATCTGGAGCGGATCGGACAAGCTGCCGACAAAGGCCCGCAACGAAGCCGCCTTTCCTGTGGCAACCTTGCCCACGGGTTTGCAGCTTGCGGCGTTGGCGACAAACAGGCCCTTTCAGGTGATGTCGTTCCAAACCTCGGTATAATCACATCCTACAATGACATGTTGTCAGCACATCAGCCTTATGAAACTTATCCGGCACTGATCCGAGATGCAGCCCATGGTATTGGGGCCGTAGCCCAGGTTGCCGGCGGTGTTCCGGCGATGTGTGACGGGGTCACACAAGGCCAGGACGGCATGGAACTCTCGCTGTTTTCGCGCGATGTCATCGCCATGTCGGCGGCAATAGGCTTGTCGCACCAAATGTTCGACGCCGCAGTGTTTCTTGGCATCTGCGACAAGATTGTTCCGGGCCTTGCCATTGCGGCGTTGTCGTTCGGGCATATGCCAGCAGTGTTTGTTCCAGCAGGTCCCATGACTACCGGCATTACCAATGACGACAAGGCGAAGGTGCGCCAGCTCTACACGGAGGGTAAGGTTGGCCGTGATGCACTTCTGGAAAGCGAATCCAAAGCCTATCATTCGGCTGGTACCTGCACCTTTTACGGAACAGCTAACTCCAATCAGATGCTGATGGAGATTATGGGCCTCCACATGCCTGGAGCTTCCTTTGTCAATCCAGGCACGCCGCTCCGTGATGCGCTGACGAAAGAAGCTGCAAAACGGGCGATTGCGATTTCGGCACTTGGCAATGAGTACACGCCCGCCGGTGAAGTGATCGATGAAAAAGCCATCGTCAACGGTGTTATCGGGCTGCATGCGACAGGCGGTTCGACCAACCACACCATGCATCTTGTTGCGATTGCCGCTGCTGCAGGTATCAAGCTGACCTGGGATGATATTTCTGAACTATCCGACGTTGTCCCCCTGCTTGCGCGCGTCTATCCAAATGGCAAAGCCGATGTGAACCATTTTCAGGCTGCGGGTGGCATTGGTTTCCTGATCAAGGAATTGCTGTCTGACGGTTATCTGCATCAAGACGTGAAAACCGTGAACGGAACAGACCTTTCCGGCTATACGGTAGAAGCCAAACTGGATGCAGAGGGCAACGTCATCCGCCAACAGCAACCCGACAAGTCGGGCGATGAAACCGTCCTCGCACCGCTTTCAAAGGCATTCCAGCCGACTGGAGGCCTTAAAATGCTGTCCGGCAACTTTGGCAAAGCTGTCATCAAGGTGTCTGCTGTGGACAAAGAACGTCACATCATTGAGGCCCCTGCACGCGTCTTTAATTCCCAGGACGATTTCCTGAAGGCGTTCAATAACAAGGAACTCAAGACCGACGTCGCAGCTGTGGTTCGATTTCAGGGCCCCAAAGCCTGCGGCATGCCGGAATTGCATAAACTGACCCCGTGTCTGGGTATTCTGCAGGATCGCGGTTTTAAAGTCGCATTGATTACGGATGGCCGTATGTCTGGCGCATCGGGCAAGGTCCCGGCAGCAATCCACGTGACACCCGAGGCGGCCGACGGTGGCCCCATTTCGAAGATTCGAGATGGTGACATGATCCGGGTTGATGCAGTCTCCGGCGAATTGACTGTTCTGGTCGATGACGCCGAATTCCTGGCTCGTCCGGCCGTAAAATCAGATCTCAGTCACCATCAATTTGGTATGGGCCGCGATCTGTTCTCAGCATTCCGCGCAAATGTTGGTACGCCCGACACAGGCGCACATGTATTCGGAGCCTCATAGGCTTCTGGAGTAATCACAAAAGGAGCTTCGCGCTCCGGAGGAATTCTAATGGCGCAAGATATTGCGAAAATTGAAACGGTCATGTGTGCCGCACCGGTCATCCCGGTTCTGGTGGTTGAAGATCCGAAGAAGGCTGTGCCAATGGCGAGAGCCCTCGTACGCGGCGGATTGCCGTCTATTGAAATCACACTGCGAACACCTCATGCGCTTGAAGCAATCGATGCCGTCAACGAACACGTCGAAGGCGCAATTGTTGGGGCCGGAACAGTTTTGAATGCACGTCAATATGATGCCGCTGTTTCAGCCGGCGCGCGCTTCGTGGTGTCTCCAGGCGCAACAGATGCACTTCTTGATGCTGCTGACGAGCACAGTGTTCCGTTGCTGCCGGGCGCAGCAACAGCCTCTGAAGTCATGCTCTTGTTGGAACGCGGCTATGAGCGGTTGAAGTTCTTCCCTGCAGAGCAGGCAGGCGGAGCATCTTATTTGAAATCCCTGTCATCACCGCTCGCAGCAGCCAAATTCTGCCCAACCGGCGGTGTTAGCCTCGACAAAGCACCTGATTATTTGAAACTCCCGAACGTATTATGCGTTGGAGGATCCTGGATTGCTGATGCCAAGGCGATCGCGGCTGAGGACTGGGATGGTATCGAAGAACGCGCACGAGCTGCAGCGGGAATTAACAAGTGAATTAGCAAAACTCTAGCCGAAGCGGTTCAAACTTCCATAGCTTCCGCTTCGGTATTGTCGTTACTTTCCTCATAATCCAGACCGCCTTCAGATTCTTCAATTGTCCGGTCCCAAAGCAGCCGCAGTCCCGCAGAAGTCTCGTTACGCCATGCAAATTCGGCAACCACCGGGTTCTCAAATGTTCTCATCGTAAGCAACACTTCTTCGGGAAGCGCAGCTAATCCTTTGCCAAGAACACGGCAACCGTTTTTACCCGCATCAACAACTGTACCTGTGATTTCCGTAATACCGTCAAGGTCTGCAATTTTCACCGGAATGCTGACACTATTGCGCTTCTCACGCCGTTTGTTTGAAACTGCCTGCTCATTTTTAGTGAAGATAACCGCGGCCTCATTGCCCTTCACTGATGTTACATTTGCCTTGAACAATTTGGGTCCATCCTTCGGTTGGATTCCAATGTTCTTGTAGAGCTCCTTGGCATCTACTGACGTTATCTTGCAACCCCACTGACTTACATTCGACACGACACCATTGACGACAGAAAGGTTATCAAAATCAACTATGAGAACTTCTTCTTCAGCGTCAGGTTGATCCTGCAAATGCTCGAAACCATGCATCTTCTTCTCCGGAAATCAATCACTTCACTTAACGTAAATACAGTTGAATTTCGCTTAACAAATTTCGGATTTAGCTCCGACGCGTTAAACGCACAAATAGCAACACTCAACCCAAGCCGATTTCTTGCTACCACGATGAAACGTCAGGAGTAGTGAATTGAAAAATGCCTCACTTGAATTTGCACTTCCCCCTTGGGACGCCCCTGTGGTACTTGACGCTGCACCACCATCCTGGTGTGGAAACACTGATATTAAATCGATTTAAGGAGAAGCTTGATGGCTCTCGACCAGGTATTCGCTTCGCTTTCCACACAGGCAGATAGTCTGAGCTCCACAAATCTCCGCGCACTTTTCATGGAAGACCCTGATCGGTTTGCCAAGTATTCTGCGCGTTGCGATGATCTGTTACTCGATTACTCAAAAACTAAAATCGATGCGCATGCCTTTGAGTTACTTCTCGAACTGGCAAAAGCTGCCAATGTCGAAGGCAAACGCTCCGCAATGTTTTCAGGTGAAAAAATCAACGCCACGGAACAGCGCGCTGTCTTGCACACTGCTTTGCGCAACAGCTCGGAAGAGCCATTGAATGTTGATGGTCAAAACATCAAGCAAGATGTATCTGCTGTACTCGATGCAATGGCCGACTTTTCTGAAGCCATCCGCTCAGGAGACCTGACTTCCTCTTCAGGCGACGCTTTTACCGATGTCGTCAACATTGGGATAGGCGGCTCCGACCTTGGCCCTGTCATGGCGACACTGGCATTGGCGCCGTACCATTACGGGCCAAATCTGCATTACGTATCGAACGTGGATGGCGCGCACATCGCAGACACACTGGAACAGCTTGATCCAGCGACCACACTTGTCATTGTAGCGTCAAAGACTTTCACAACAATCGAAACAATGACCAATGCGCAAACAGCTCGCAAATGGATCGCGGACACACTCGGCGAAGACGCTGTCGGTGACCATTTCGCAGCCGTCTCCACGGCCCTCGACAAAGTCGCTGACTTCGGTATCGACAAAAGCCGGGTGTTTGGTTTTTGGGACTGGGTTGGCGGTCGCTATTCAATTTGGTCGGCAATCGGCTTGCCCTTGATGATAGCGATCGGCCCGGACGCCTATTACGATTTTCTGGAGGGGGCACACGCTCTGGATGTCCACTTCCAGGAAGCTCCCTTGGAGGAAAACCTTCCCGTCCTAATGGCGCTCATCGGCATATGGCACCGTGATGTTCTTGGGTACAGCGCAAGGGCGGTCCTGCCATATGACCAACGGCTTTCTCGCCTTCCGGCGTACCTCCAGCAGCTGGATATGGAATCCAACGGCAAAAGCGTAAAACTGGATGGAACTCCGGTTGACCGGGAAACCGGGCCTCTGGTCTGGGGAGAGCCTGGCACCAATGGACAGCATGCCTTTTATCAACTGCTACACCAAGGCACCTCGGTTATTCCGACAGAATTTCTGATTGCCGCGAAGTCTCATGAAGATGATTTGTCCCATCACCATGGGTTGCTTATTGCCAATTGCCTGGCCCAGTCCGAAGCCCTCATGCTGGGACGTACTCTCGAAGAAGCAAAAGACATTTTGAAATCGGCGGACATGTCCGATGAAGACATTGACCGACTGGCTCCACATAAGGTCTTCCCCGGCGATCGCCCCTCACTGACCTTGGTCTATGACAAACTTACGCCCTTTGCTCTTGGTCGACTGATTGCGCTCTATGAACATCGCGTTTTTGTGGAAGGTGTCATCTGGGAGATCAACTCATTTGATCAGTGGGGCGTTGAGCTTGGCAAAGAACTCGCCACAGCCCTTCTTCCTATGGTGAAGGGGGAAATATCCCCGGATATGAAAGATGCCTCCACCAAAGGACTGCTGGAAGCGCTGCGATCTTGATACCTGCAATGACTATTTGAGGAAAATCAACGCCTGACGTCTAATGTCGCCTTACTTTTGCCAGATGAGCTCTATCAGTAGGGCAACGCGAAAGAACATCTGTGAGTTTAGGCGCCTGCATTGGCCTGGAACAAGGAAACAGACGTTGCCCCTTGTAAAAAAGCGGCTTACGTTGTGTCTTAAATTGGCACCCTGATCTAAACACTTATTTGATTCTGGGAGTTTATTAGGGCGCGCTGGTAGGCACATTTCTAAAGTGGAGATGTCACATATGAATAAGCTCATTCTACTCGCTACTGTAGTCCTGACACTGGCCGGGTGTCAGTCTGACAGTCAACGTGACCGGGCTCTTGTCGGAGGCGGTCTGGGTGCAGCAACGGGAGCTGCAATTGGTGCCGCCGCTGGCGGCGATGTCGGCAGCGCGTTGGTGGGAGCTGCTATTGGTGGTGCTGGCGGCGCTATCGTAGGTTCAGCTACAACTCCAAAGAATTGCGTCGCGTATGACCAAAACGGAAGACCCTACCGCGTAGTCTGCCCGTAGTCGGGTCTGGCAACTGGTCTTGTTCGGAATATTCAAAAACGAAGGCAAAGAAATATGAAAAAGCTTACATTGATCGTTGCTACTGCAGCTCTCTTGGCTGGTTGTCAGTCTGACAGTCAACGTGACCGCGCCCTAGTCGGCGGTGGTTTGGGTGCTGCAACAGGCGCTGTCATTGGTGCGGCGACAGGTGGTGGCGCAGGAGCTGCACTGGCAGGAGCTGCTATCGGTGGCGTTGGCGGTGCTGTCGTTGGATCTGCTACTACTCCTAAGAACTGTGTTGCCTATGACCAAAATGGCAACCCTTACCGCGTTGTCTGTCCTTAATTGGATATTGGATAACTCGGGGCCAAAAGCGCCCTGGTAAGGTTCTGTTAACCTTCGTTAAGCAACCTGAATAAACGGATTTTCTGCCTTTTGTTCAGGGAGCTTTGAATGAAACAGGCCCTTATCGCTTCATTGCTAGCGCTCGTGTTGTCTGGATGTGTAAACACTGAGAGCCAGCGTGATCGTATGCTCATCGGAGCTGGTCTTGGAGCCGCGACTGGAGCAACAATCGGCGCGATTGCTGGGTCTTCGGTGGGTTCTTCCCTTGCTGGAGCTGCTCTTGGAGCGATCGGTGGCGGTATAATTGGAGCTGTGACAACACCGACCAATTGCATTGCCTATGATCAGAATGGAACTCCATTCAGGGTACAGTGTCCGTAAATGTTATTCACAATACAAAAAAAGGCCGGTCAATTCGACCGGCCTTTTTTATTGCAGAATTGCTCCGACTAAGCGGCCTTGCTTGCAGAAACTTGCGAAAGCGCAACAGCTGGTTCGACATAGTCATAGCCCAATGCGACAGAAACCGCTTCGCAGGTGACCTGCCCCTGATGGACGTTCAGGCCAGGCAAGAAATTAGGGTCATCCAGCAGCGCCTGTTTTGCGCCTTTGTCTGCCAAAGCCAAAGCGAACGGCAGCGTTACGTTGTTGAGTGCGTAGGTAGATGTCCTCGGAACCGCCCCAGGCATGTTCGCTACACAATAATGAACTACTTCATCGGTTATGTAAGTCGGATCGGAATGCGTCGTCGCTTTAGACGTTGCAAAACAACCACCCTGATCGATCGCAACATCGACTACAACCGAACCGGCTTTCATCCGGCTGATAAGGTCAGCGGAAACAAGCTTCGGCGCAGCAGCACCGGCAACCAGAACAGCACCTACAACCATATCAGCATCAAGAACATGTTGTTCCAAAGCTGACTTGGTCGAATAGACAGTTTTCAGACCAGATCCGAATGTCTGGGACAAATTCGCAAGAACCTGCGTGTTACGGTCCAGTACCGTGATATCAGCGCCGAGGCCGAGTGCCATTGTAATCGCATGAGACCCTACAACACCGCCGCCGATGACAACGACTTTTGCCGGAGCAACACCGGGCACACCACCCACCAGCACACCGGAGCCACCATTCGCTTTTTCAAGTGATTTGGCACCAGCGATTACCGACAAACGGCCAGCAACCTGGGACATTGGTACCAACAATGGCAGACCACCACTGGAATCAACGACAGTCTCATAAGCGATACATGTTGCGCCAGATTTTACCAAGTCAGCAGTCTGATCTGAATCCGGAGCAAGATGCAGATATGTAAAGAGGATATGACCTGGGCGGAGCATTGCACGCTCAACAGCCTGAGGTTCTTTTACCTTTACAATCATCTCTGCTGCGTCAAAAACTTCCTTGGCAGTTGCAAGGATTTTGGCACCAGCTGCTTCATAATCCGCATCGCTTGCGCCGATACCGGCGCCAGCATTGGTTTCCACGACAACATCATGACCATGAGCAGACATTTCATGGACACTGTCCGGTGTCAGACCGACGCGGTATTCATGGTTTTTGATCTCTTTGGGTACACCAACACGCATGAGCCTATCTCCTCTGAAAGCGCTTATTGTTGAGAATAATGATACGCTCAAAATCGTCGCAGGTGCTTGCGTTTAGAACCTCCCCGGGTACATTTGACACAATAAAAGTTCGTCAAATTTCCTACTTTTCGAATTTTCTGCTACACAAGCTAAAATACGCAGCAATATGTGCGGTGCAGCATAATGAACCTTGATCGTCTGGATAGAAAAATTCTGAATGTCCTGCAGGTTGACGGCAGGATTGCCAATGCCGACCTTGCAGATAAAGTTGGTCTATCCCCTTCCGCCTGCCTCAGGCGCATGCGTACACTCGAAGAAACCGGAATAATAGAGAACTATGTTGCTCTGCTGGATCAGCGGAAACTCGGTCGACGGATGGATATATTCGTCGAGATCTCCTTGACCGGACAGTCCAAAGAAACCCTTGAAAACTTCGAACGCGCAGTCGCCCGATCAGAAGAAATCATGGAGTGTTTTCTAATGGCCGGTGATGCCGACTATATCATCCGGTTAACTGCTGAAGATCCGGTCGATTTTGAGCGCATTCACCGGGATCATCTGGCTCAGTTGCCCGGTGTCCTGAGAATGAAGTCTTCATTTGCAATACGCCCGATCGTAAAGCGAACCGCTATTCCGCTTCCGGATGTTACGGATCGTTGACCGTGCACCAATACCAGAAATGGATTGTCGACGCCCGGCACACAGGCCGTTATAGTCGCGTCACAATTCAATGGATTCCAAGGAACCCGCTCAGGTGTCCCACACGATTACCCCCTTTCTCGATACAACTTACCAGCTTGCCGAATGCCCAACCTGGGATGAACGAACAAACCGCCTCCTTTGGGAGGACATCCAGGGCAAGACCATCCAGTCCATGGATTGGGCCACCAAAGAAATCACTACCTGGCATTTCGACAACCAAGTCGGATCTTTCGGGTTGACGGATGATGACCGGTTGATCGTCGCTGTGTGGGACAAAGTCCTGTTGTTCGATCCCAAAACAGACTCCAGCAAGGTTTTGGCCGAGATCGAGGCAGATATACCGCATACCCGACTGAACGACGGCAGGGTTGGCCCTGACGGTGCCTTTTGGGTTGGTACGATGGACACCCGATCACCGCGCGAACCAATTGCAGGTCTCTACCGTGTGGATGCCGCCGGAGAGGTCGCAGAAATTCGCGATGAATTGCAATGCTCCAACGGGCTCGCGTGGGCTCCGGACGGCGCCTACATGTACCATGCAGATTCTTCACCCGGCTGGATTGAGTGTTACAAGTTCGACCCTGCGACAGGTTCTCTTGGTGCAAAAATGCAGTTTGCACAGCAGACAACGGAAACGGGTCGACCCGATGGCGGAACGGTTGATACTGACGGGAACTACTGGAGCGCAGGAGTTTCCGCAGGGATCCTGAATTGCTTTTCATCAAACGGTGAGTTGCTAGTGGGAATAAAGATGCCGGTCGACAAGCCGACAATGCCGTGTTTCTGCGGACCGAATCTGGATCAGCTTATCGTCACCAGTATCAAACAGCCTTCCGATTCAAATGCAACCGAACCGGACACACTGTCTGGTGGGCTGTTCCTCGTGGAAGGTCACGGACGCACTGGACTTCATACCTATCGATTTAAGACTCTCGGTGGCTAATCCGTCAGCCGGTCCACCTTGAGGACTCCATTTGTCGTGCCAAGAAATACACGACTTCGAGCAGATTGTTGGCGTTCGGGGGCAGCGTACTTCTGGGCGATTAGAGATGCATCTTTTTAACTAGATACAGTCTCTTTGCATCCACAGACTAGCTTCTGCACCCCTTCACCCGGATCGGCTGCCAAACAGTCTTCGCAGGTTGCACCAGAACGGACCGGTTCACGGTTTTATAAATCGCAGGCTTCTGAACCCTGTGCTGACTGGCCGCCTGCACCAGGACTTTTTCTTTTACATGGCCATACACAGCTGGATGGCGAACAGCCACCTTTGAGGCACGCTGCACCAGAACACGCTCGCTGACAGTTTTGTAGACAGCCGGATGTTTAACCTTGCACAGAATCTTGCGGCCTTTGATCATGCGATATTCCCAGCCAATACTCGACTGCTGGACCAGCACGTTACGTTGCTGGGTCTGATAGATTGCCGGGCTGGTCCGGTAAGTCACACGCTCCGGCTGTACCAGAACACGGCGTGTCTGATAGCTGTAAACTGCAGGTTTTTTAACGATATAACTGCTAGCTCGCTGCACAAGCACACGCTGTTGTACGGTGCTGTAGACAGCTGGCACCACAGCTTGCTCATAGCAAGAAAGCGCTTGCCCGCCGGAATATGCTGGGCTTCCAAGAAACGGGATGATCAAAAGCGCAGCAACAGCGTCCCTTGACTTGATACGCATGGAACTTCCCCCGAAGTTTGGAGCGGAAAGTCGCCCCGTGCCATAACTTTAAGGAAGAAATTCAAATGACCAAAGGAAAAAGTTAACAAACGTTAAGAAACCGTTCCTTCAACATCGAGCGCTAAATTTTCTGCGCTGTTTTTTTATAGTCAGTGTCTTCATTGATGATGTGTTTGGCTTCTTCAGGAACCCACTCACCCCAACGCGGTTGAAGCTGATGATCGACCGAAACCCGGTCATCAAACACAAAACACTCGCCTTTCCAGAGGCTTTTGTCCTCCGGCACTTTTTCCAGGTAGTTCAGAATACCGCCTTCAAGATGATAAACATCTTCAAAGCCATTTTTCAGCATCCAGGCCGTAGCCTTTTCACATCGGATACCGCCGGTGCAGAACATCGCAACCTTTGGTTTTTCCTTCAGCGTATCTTGGCCTTCAACCCAGTCTGGAAACTCACGGAACGACTGTGTCTCCGGATTCAACGCTTTGTCGAACGTCCCAAAAGCAAACTCGTAGTCATTGCGGGTATCGATCACAATGACATTCGGATCAGAGATCAGATCATTCCAGTCTTCCGGTTTAACATACTCTCCAACGATTTCATTTGGATCTATTCCATCGACAGCGAGCCGAACGATCTCCTGCTTTAAGCGAACCTTCATTCGCTTGAAGACATGCCGGTGGGTCCAGGTTTCCTTATGTGACAGTGCTGCCAGACGTGGATCTGAACGCAAATGGGCCAGAACCTCTCTTACACCCTGTTCGGGACCACAAATAGTACCGTTGATACCTTCCGAAGCCAGCAATATGCTGCCGCGCACATCACGTTCTTTGCAGTAGGCTTTCAATGGATCCCGCATCGCTTCGAAATCTTCGAGCGGTGAGAACATGTAGAGTGCAGCAACCAGAAAATCGTTCATCGGGCTTGTTCTTTTTCTTAGAAGACGCCATTGAGACCAGATTAGGCCCATGTTTGGCGCCTTCTATACAGCGATAAGACCCTGTCTGAAAAGTCCGCAGTTTCTCGGACCCGACACCCGAAGAGACAATTGTGATCATCTGGCCTTTTTGAGTGCCTTGAGCATATCGATTACGCCCTGATCGGGGTCATTTGCGAGTTCTTCAGCTGCTGAAGCATCTGTTGCGAAGCCATGCAACTGCTTTAGCCCGGCTTTCATTGACTGCTGGTCAAGGGCCGATTGCTGTTGCTGAATGGCAACCGAGTTTTCATAGAGAATTCCAAGCGAATGTGCACTGGAGATTTATACATTTGTAGCGACGATTGCTGGAGACAGTCCCAATACCAAGTCATTGATGTTGACCGCCTGGCCGAGCTTCGACAACGTGTCAATCCCATTTTCAATGTCTTTAAGGGTTTCTTCTATCCCGGTGGACGTCGTGGATTGTGGTTTGGTCGCTATGATACTTTCCTTCCCAAAGTGAACAACTCAGCTTTTCAAAAGCATTGCTCGTTCTGGTTTTCTTGCAGCGGATATGTTCGTCACACCAGAAACGTGACGAACGAACTGCAATTGGAGTAGTATCTACCTATAGCTGCATTTAGTTTATTGCCACAAATGACAAGGGCTCCGTTCCAAGAATGGAACAGAGCCAGAAGTTTACATTTTGGTCTTTGAGTCACCGGCCGCCGCTGAACGCCTGCAGGACACTCAAAAGACCCGTCATGTTGTCGGCAACACCAGTCTGGCCAACCTTTTCGGTTGCGCCGGCTCCGGCCATTGTATCCATGCTGTAAATCTGCATGACACCTTGGTTCGCAGCAGCTTAAGCCAATGTGTTTTGCTGCTGTTGCGCGGCTACAGCATTCTCGAACAGAATACCGGTGGAGTGCGCCATTGACTGGTACAAAGTGCTGATGGCAATAGCCGGAGCTTCACCGACGACTTTCACGTTTGATTGGGTCACTGCATCCGTGACCATGGGATTTACTGTTACAGGGTCTGGCATTCGCATTACTCCTTGATCTGAGCTGAAACATGTCCAGCAATCGACATCAGGTAGGACGTCACCGACTGAATATCGTGAACCATTTTTCGTCTATCTAATTGTATTTTATGGAATAATATTGGCTCCAGGCATTGTTTCCCAAGACCAGAACAATTCACCCAGAGTCCACAGGACACTGGGTGACACCGATTCTAAAAAAATCCTTGGCTTCGCCCCTAGGATCGGCGTGATTGCCCGGCCTGGCCTTGCAATGCCCCCAACCGGCGCTCGAATTCCTGAGACACCATGGTTTTTATTCTACCTGCGCAGGTGTTGAGCAAATCGGCGATCCTGGGATCGGCAAAAATCGCTGTCTGATCGGCAAGGTTGGGCAAAGTACTGGCCTGAGCAGCCATGTTTTGTTGGCTAGCCCTCAATAGATTTGTAAGAGACTCCTTGTTTCGCAATAGATTTTCGAGCGCTTCCTGCTGGGCCATCATCTCCTTAGAAAGTTGTTCAGCGTTGTCTCGAGCGTCTTCAAGTATCCGCTCTACAACACGGACACCTTCATTAAGCGCAGCATCTCCTTCTTCCTTTTTTTTCATGATTTCTGCGGTTATTCCAACAACATTTGGCAGAGACCGATAAAGTGACTGGTATTCAGTCTGCATCGCAGATGAGTCAATGTAACTTTCCAGAAGTCGTTTCAAAATTTCTGTTGTCGGCCCAACGGAAACGTTGTGGTGAGAGCGTTGCGGGCTGGTTTCTTTGTGCCCCTTCACATTTGTCGCCGAACCAGATCTGGAAATATCCGCAACATCCTCGTGAATTGACTGGGGAACTTGTTGCCCTTGTCCGGCGCTGCTCTTTTTGTCCTGGGGACTTGCGCTCTGAGCGCCGGGTTTTGACAGTTTTTCCGCGTTGAACGGCCTCGGCCAGCTTGGTTTTCGCGCCATCTTGCGGTTCTCCTGTGGTGATTTGTTCTGTCTGGTCTTTCTCGGAATGAACTTTGGCCTCAATGCTGGACGCCTGATCGCCAATCACGTCGTCTTCAACAACTCTCGTTTCCACGATTGTTCTGGTATCGGTTTCATCACTTTCCGGCACACAAATGTCAGTAGGTGACTCAGCAGGTGGAGCTGTAGAATCTTCGGTTCCCTGAGGGGCCTTGTCACTATCAACGCAACAACAATTTTCAAGTTTGCCTAGCTCGGGCCGGTTCCAGCACCGCTCGATCCCACGAGCTGAAGTGCCTGCACGTGAAGGACGGTCTGGCCTTGAACATGTGGAGCACTGATCAACAGGTTCACTTCCAGAATAGCAAACACACTGCAGCGTTATTCTCACAGGAATTTCAGGTTGGCGAAAATTCAATGAAGAGCTATGTGAAAGCTCTAAATTGTCCCGATAGGTTTGCCGTTCCCGCGACAAGTTTTCCAGGGCCTCACTCAAAGAGGTTCTTGCCTGAACAAGCCTGGTGGATCTTTCCAGGTAGTAACTGTGGATTTGATCACGGTTTGGCGTTTCCAACTCGAGATCGGTTTCTACAACCCAGGTCCTCAAGCATTGGTCCAATATTGCATCCAACTCTCGACAAGCATCGACTAGGCCATCAGTCATGATTTATCTCCGATCATTCTCTTGATATGCTCAAGAATTGACTGTTGTTCTTCCGGATCCAATTCCTTGAAAGCCTCCCTTATCGTCAAGCTTTGTTTGCTCTCCTGATGGGTACCTGCTGTCGAACTGTTGCCTCCGTTTTCAGACTTCTCGGGAGTTTCCGAGGTATCATCATCTGACTCGGAGCTTGCCATAAACGGCAACCATTCCGGATATGTTTTACCTTGCCTGATTGCCTGATCCTGACTAATTTCGGGAATTGTCATTGCAAACTCCTATTTTTTGGATGTGCTATCCAGTTTTGAAGTCGGAAATGATTGTCTGGGAAGATGTTCCAGCTGTAGTGCTTACGGTCCCGTAGACACCCACCGCTTCAATCACCATTTTTTGAATCTCTACCAGAAGCGGAATTTCCACCACTTCCATCACCGGATTTTCAGCCGCCTTTTTGATGGCGACCGCCTGAGCCGCCACAGCTATCTGCATGATCGCATTCATGTATTTCTCGGCATCTTGAACGGCCAATCCGGTTGTTTGCCCAACCATCAATTCCGGCGGTATCGCAACCATCTGCGGCGAATAATCGCTGGTCTCATAATTTGTGAAAGATGCGGCCTGAACCACTTTCTGGTTCAATGCAGATGTTGGAGGTGCCGTGGATTGGCCGACACCGGCGCCCTGATTTCCCTTTGAACCGGGACCAGCTTGTTTGCCGCCAAGCTCAACCGGATCTGCATGGCCTTTTTGGCCTTTTCCTTGAATTGCCATGCTTTCCTCGCGATTGTGACCGTTTCCGGGTTTTAAGTGACCATTATTGTTTCTAGACAATCCCGGAAGGGCATCTGCCTCCTTGCTGTCATCACCAACTTGATCACTGGCCGCTTTCCAGCCTGATACGAGTGCTTTTAACTTGCCAAACATATCGCTTGCTCCGGCCTATTCAGATTGGATCGCTAGGTGCTTTCACCAATATCCATGATCAGCTGACACGCCTTGGAAACAACTGCAGTTGTAATCTGGTTCATTGCCTGCTGACTGTGAACCGCATTTTGAATGGACGTGTCATCGCGCAGCTTGTGACAAATCCAACATTGGTTCGTCGAACATGTGGTCATCAACAAGCGCTCCCCTCAAATACACGCGCAAATTCTGAACTCTTTTGCGTGCAAGAGGCTCGGAAATCATCAGTTTTTCAGCGATTTCCCGGTAGCTGTACTCCTCACAAAATCGAAGCCGAAATACCGCTTTCAATTCCGGAGTAAGTCCGTCAACCGCATGAAGCACCTTGCGAAGAAGATCCTGGTGCTTCAGTTGATTTTCCTGATCTGGCTGCTTGTCAGCAAGCCCCGCCTGATGATCTTGATAAATATCGGCGTTAAAATCACGAACCTGTCTCTCCGAAGTCTGTTTCCGAAGCCGACTTATGTATTCGTTCTTCATGGCAAACAGCAGAAAAGCCCGTGGTTCGCGAATGTCGGTTGCATTTCGCTCTACATGGCTCGCTGCCTTGATCAGCGTGGAAGACAATAGATCCTCTGCAGCCTCGCGATCGCCTCGCGTTAAACGAAGCGCCCTGCGGCGCAGTACCTGAGCATCATCAATCCAGCTCTTCCAAAGGCCATGCGCTGGCCTGACTGCCAACAACACATCCATATCGCCATTTGCCATCTAAGGTTCCCCAATCCGGCTTTGAGCCCGTTTTGTTCGCACAACCTAAAGATGCTAGAAATTTTTTCTTGTGACCAAATCCTTTGCTTAAATTCCAATTTTTTGATTTGATTCAATTCTGAAACAGATCATAAATCAGAATAAAGTCTATATTTTCTGCAACTTAACCTAAACAAATTCAATAGAAACTATTATCAGAATATACAATCTAAATACAACCCTTAAGGGAATTTCCGTTTTTGAGGAAGCAGACAGCAAGTTGGAATGCAGGCATTGGATATCTTGGAAGCATCGGACTCAAGATCCGCGATTATGGCCGGTTCAGTATGAAATCTGGGTGGATGCCAGATTTTCCAATTGCCTGATCCACTGGATGTCCGGCAAAAAAACCAAAGCCGGAAATCAAGGCCGATGAGATTCCAGCCGTTTGAGCTCCAAGGATATCGGTGTGCAGACTGTCCCCGACCATGACAACCCGGCTGCGATCGACATCTGAGCCTAACCGGGCGAAAACAAGATCATAGATATTGGCAAACGGCTTTCCAAAGAACAACAGCGACACGCCAGTCTTGTCGGCAAGCCGGTGAGCAAATTGGCCTGGCTCGCTCGAAAAGCCGTTGTCTCGCGGCGCGACAATGTCCGGATTAGCCACCCACACAGGCCTTGGCCGCTCAATAATTGCATTTGTCAGCAATTCCTGCCGGGCCTCAGTCCATTCAGCTGCCCCAAGGCATAAGAAGCCTTCAGCATCATCATAGACAGCCTTATCTTCTTCAAGATGTGCCAAATCGAGATGCTCAAGATTCTGTAGTCCTGCTGCTCTGGACAGCATTGCCCCCCAACGACGGCTTGGCTTATTGGCCAAGGCATGCAGAATTGTCATTCTGCTGGAAACAACATTTTCAGGTTCGAATTCGTATCCAAGGCGGGTGTATTTCTCCAGCAAGGTTTCGTTGGAATAACCGGCTGCATTGGTAACAACAAAAATACGTTTTCCCTGAGCCTGAAGATTTGCAACCCGTTCAGGAACTCCAAGAATGGCATGTTCCCCGATGTTCAACACACCGAACGCATCCAGAAGAAAGACATCAAACTTGTCGGCGATGTCATCCAGTGTATCAAGCCGAGAACAAGCACCACCGTCCATTGCATGCGGTAGTCTCACGCGCGCAGCTTCATAGGCTGCGAACGCTTTTTCCATCGTCATTTCAGTCAAGTAATTGCTTCCCGTACCTTTGCCGAAACCCATTCGCTGAGAACAACCGCAGCCAATATCACCAACAGGATCAGACTGACTTGTGGCCACGCTAAGGTGTTTAGCGAAGAAGAAAGCTGAAGCCCGATCCCCCCTGCCCCTACAAGACCAAGAACTGTCGATTCTCGGATATTGATATCCCATCGGAACACAGCAACCCCTGCAAAAGCAGGCGCTATCTGCGGAACAATTCCATAGGCCATGACCTGCCAGCGGGATGCACCCGTCGCCGTGATTGCTTCAACCTGGGTATGATCGATTTCCTCAATCGCCTCGTAGATCAGCTTCGCGCAGAAACCGATCGACCGAATAGCAATTGCTACAACACCCGCCAGAACACCTGGACCTATGACTGCAATCAGAAGCAACGCCCAGATCAACGAATTGATTGACCGCGTTGATACGATAATCAGCAGAGCCAATGGACGCACAAAAGTAGCTGATGGAGTTGTATTACGCGCCGCCATAAAGGCGATCGGGACCGCCAGACATAGGGCAATCAATGTGCCAAGAGTTGCAATGTTGAGCGTATCCCAAATCGGGCGACCGAGCTGGGTAATGTATTCCCAACGCGGCGGTGTTGCTCTCGTCCATATGTCTTCTGCGATGCGCGGTGCATCCCAGACAAAAAACCAAGTGGTTGATTCCGAAATCTGCTGCCAACAATAGATAAATATGGCGGTTCCCGTCAGCCAAATAGCCCATCTTGTCAAGGTTTCTGCCTGGGTCCGACGCTGCCAGACCTTCAGGCCGTTTTTCTCAAGTACTGGCATTATTGCACCTTCGCGCGAATGATGCCGGACAGGTATTCCAGCGCCATGACGATTAGAATTATCAGGATGAGAATGGCGGCCGCAGTGTCATACTCGTAGCGGTCAAACGCTGTATTGAGCGTCGCACCAATACCACCAGCCCCAACAAGGCCAAGAATGGCACTTTCCCGAAAATTGATATCCACGCGGTAGATACTCAAGCCGACAAGCCTTGGCATTACCTGCGGCTGAACGCCATAGTTTATCCATTGAAGCCAACCCGCACCGGACGATTTGATCGCCTCCGCCTGCACCTTGTCCATACTTTCAATATCTTCCGCCAACAGCTTCGACAGGAAGCCAATAGTGGCAAAGCTCAGGGTCAGGAAGCCCGCCAACGGGCCAAATCCGAAAATTGCCACCAGCAAAATTGCAACGATTATCTCTTGCAGAGCTCGGCTGACGGCGACAATGCCACGGCATACGAGATAAACCGGCAGGGGTGCAATATTGCGTGCAGCGCCAAGTCCAATCGGTATGGAGATCGCAATTCCAACAACCGAAGCAGCCACCGTCATGATGATACTTTCCAGTATCCCGTCACGAATATCGGTCGCACGCGAAACAAAGTCTGGCGACGTGAACGCCAGGATAAAGGCAGCACCGCGATCAAGGCCTTCATAGACCCGACTCCAGTTGACATCGATAGACAAGAAAGCCGCAAACAAATAAGCGACGAACCCTATACCAAGTGTCCAGCGTAGCCAGGGCCGCCGGATCAGCGGAGGCTTTTTCCACCGTTGCCCCAGCAGAATATCAAGTTCGCTGCTCATAGCGCGGCAACCTCGGCAGTTTTTTCGGTAACAGCACCAGATTGTTCATCTTCATCATCGACCTTTTCGATGGTCGCTTCCCAGTCCTCTTCACCGTAAATCCTGGTCAGAACATCAGGTGTCAATTCATCCGGCCGACCATCAAATTCAATCGCACCGAAGCGCAAACCCACAACACGCTGAACAAACATTTTTGCCAGCGCGACATCATGGATATTGATGATAGCTGCCAGTCCGCGCTCGGCACAAAGTTCACAGATAAGCCGCATGATCTGCCGGGATGTTTTTGGATCCAGAGACGCCGTCGGCTCGTCTACCAGAAGCAGTTTCGGATTCTGAATCAATGCGCGGCAAATGCCAACTCGTTGCCGCTGTCCACCAGACAGCTCGTCGGCACGTTTATCGGCCATTGCCAGCAGGCCGACACGATCAAGAAGACGAAATGCTTCGTCGACGCTTTCCTGCGGATAGCGTCGTGTAAAACTGCGCCAGAAACCGACATATCCCAGCCGACCGGACAGGACATTTTCCATCACAGTCAGCCGCTCAACCAAGGCATATTCCTGAAAAATCATGCCCATTTCACGCCGTTTACGGCGCAACCCGCCGGATGACAGTTTGGTCAACTCGGTATCTTCCAACCACACATCACCGCTGGATGGCTCAACCAGCCGGTTGATACAACGGATCATGGTGGATTTTCCGGCTCCGGACGGTCCAATCAGCGCCAGAACCTGGCCCTGCGGTATTTCCAAATCGACAGCCTTGAGTGCCTGATCCCCAGTCTTGTACGTCTTAACAAGCTTCTTCAGCCGCAGCATGAAGCCCCCTAGCCTTCAAAAATCCCGAAAAAACAGGCAGCTCCCATAGGAGCCGCCTGACAAATTGTTATTCGCAAGCGTAGCTAACGCCGTTGGCTGTATCGATCTTGCGGATAACTTCCCAGAATTCCTGGTAGGTCATTTCAAGGAACTGGCCTTCATTCGACTTTTCAAATTCGGTCTGCAGCGATGTGCCTTCCCACTCGAAGTTGAAGAACGCATTGCGGATCTTGTCCTGCAACTCAGGTGTCAGGTTGTTGGCCGTTCCAAAACCCGTCGTCGGGAATGTCTGCGACTTGTAAATCGAAACAACCTGATCCGGTTTGATCACATCACGCTGAATCATGCGGGAAAGAACCGAGTTAGCGATGGATGCAGCCGGATAATCCTTGTTGGCGACCCCGAGGATCGAGTTGTCATGTTTGCCGGAGTAAACCGGCTCGAAATCACGCTCGGCCTGCATATCAAAATCGGCTTTCAGGATTGCTGAAGGTGCCTTGAAACCGGAGTTTGACGTAGGTGACGTAAACGCAAGCTGTTTACCCTTGATGTCTTCTACTTTTTCAATGCCCGAACCAGGATAGGTCAGGATTTCCATTTCATAACCAAAGTTGCCGTCCTTGGACGCCATGATCGTGAACGGGCGGAAACCGGCGCAATTCACAGCCAGCGGGTTGGAGCCTGTGTTGAAACCGGCGATATGCAAACGACCGGACCGCATGGCTTCGATTTGGGCAGCATTCGACTGAACCGGGAAAAAGATAACCTTCTTGCCGGTTTCAGCTTCAAGATGGGTCAGGAAGTCAGACCACGCCGTTTTGTACACCGCAGGATCTTCAACAGGCGTGTAGGCAAAAATCAATGTATCCGGGTCAACCAGTTTGCTGGCGTCTGTCGGAATATCGGCGATCAGGTCACCATCGACATCGCAAAAACGCTTGTCGAGATCACCACGCGGGCATTCTTCCGCCTGGACCGAACCGGCAAATGTAAACATGGCGACGGCAGCAGCCGAAGCAAGAAGTATTGCAATCCGTTTCATATGAATTCCTCCCAGAATTACATCTTGAATTTTAAGCAGGTTGTGAGCCCGTCTTATTCCTTCTCCTCAGCAGCTTATTCAGCCGCCTAACAACCGACACTGACCGCTTGAAGCACATCTATCAAGCCATAATGAAACCAACCACCGATAAAAACGAAAGAATTCGAATATCAAGCGCGGAATCTGGCTGTTTTGAGAATTGGGAATTCCCACATTGGCAGAAATCAACGTATGAGCGCATCCTTTTTGATCCTACAACCAGATCAATCACTGGTCGGTCAGCCAGAACTCATACTCGCGGCCCAGGATTCATTTGGCTCTCGATTGCCGTTACAATCTCCAGGGACACAATTTGCGCTGCTGGTGTGAGTGTTTGGCCATTCCGAGTCAAAAAGGAATATGTCTCTACAGACAATGGCAAGTCGGTCTGCAGGATTTCGATGGTACCAGACGTCCCATCGGGCAACGTGGCAAAACTGTCGGCAACTGAGAAGGCAACTGGCCCGATCGCATTTGTCCGCTGAATGGTCGCAAGCGTGAAGAGAAAAGAAGACGTCGTCAAAATCCGTGACGGCATATCAAGCTTTTTCTCCCGAAGCGCCTGCTCTGCAGTGGTACGAATTGGCGCGCCAACGGGCGGAAAAACCCAGTCAAACTCCAGCAACGACTTAGCAGCTATCGGGACAGGATGCCGTGTCAGCGGATGTCCCAGGCGCCCCACTATACAGGCAGGTTCCCGTTGCAGTGGACGTTCGTCAAACTTCGATGGATCTTCATACAAGGGAACCCGGCTGAGCGAAAAATCCAATCGACCCTCTTCAAGCATTGGAGCGAGCGTGCTGCTTGGACCGATCTCTACTGAAATCGAGATTTCGGGATAACTCAGACGGATGTGCCGGATTGCCGGAAGAACATACTCAATTGCCGGTCCGGTCACGGAGCCTATGCTGACATGACCGGTTTGCCCAGAGACGTGATGCTCAATATCCCGACCGGCATCAGCCAGTTCCTGCAGGACTCGCACACAACGCTCTCCTAGCCTTCTACCAACATTAGTCAGTTCAATTCCACGACCACTGCGGACATAAAGTTCAGCTTCGGTCACTCGCTCAATTTCGGCCATGAGACGGGAAGCTGCAGGCTGCGTCATACCCAGTGTTGCTGCCGCATCCGTCAGGCGGTTTTGGCGTACGAGTTCAGCAAGAAGCCGAAGGTGCGATATTTTCAATCCGCGCCGTAATAAGTCGAGTGCCAATGTCAAACCTCATAACTTAATATACCATTATTGATATCTATTGATAGCAAACAATGATTTGACCGTCATGTATCTTTGGGCATTTTGTGCAGCAGCATCGTCAGGTGCTTACTTAATAAATGCAGTCGGCAAAGTGCCGAACTGGGAGGAACTTATGAAACTCTTATCAAAAGTGCTGATCGCAGCAGCGGCGGCGGCCACCCTCATGTCGGGTGTATCGTTTGCAGCTGACAAAGGCTCAGTCGGCATCGCCATGCCGACCAAATCATCTGCTCGCTGGATTTCAGACGGAAATTCCATGGTCGAGCAGTTTACAGCGGCAGGCTATTCAACCGATCTGCAGTATGCAGAAGATGATATTCCAAACCAGCTGGCCCAGATTGAAAACATGATCACCAAGGGTGTTGATGTTCTGGTAATCGCGGCGATTGATGGCACAACACTGTCCAACGCTTTGGAAAACGCTGCTGCATCAGGCATCAAAGTCATCGCATATGATCGTTTGATCCGTGACAGCGGCAACGTTGATTACTATGCAACCTTCGACAATTTCAAAGTTGGCGTTCAACAGGCCACATCTCTCGTAAATGGCTTGAAAGAGCGTTTTGGCGACGGACCTTACAATGTTGAACTGTTCGGTGGGTCACCGGATGACAACAATGCGTACTTCTTTTACGACGGCGCGATGTCAGTCCTGCAGCCATTGATCGACAGCGGTAACGTTGTCATTCAATCCGGCCAGATGGGCATGGATACTGTTGGTACCTTGCGTTGGGATGGCGCTGTTGCCCAGTCCCGCATGGATAACCTGCTATCCGCACACTACACGGACAAGACGCTCCATGGCGCTCTTAGCCCATACGATGGTCTTTCCATCGGCATCCTGTCCTCGCTGAAAGGCGTCGGGTATGGCTCCGGCGATCAGAAAATGCCGATTGTGTCCGGTCAGGACGCAGAAGTACCGTCTGTAAAATCGATCCTCGCTGGCGAACAGCATTCAACTGTCTTCAAGGACACGCGTGAACTGGCACGAGTTACCGTTGGCATGGTTGATGCGGTTCTCAAGGACGGTGAACCTGAAATCAACGACACCAAGACCTATAACAACGGTGTCAAAGTTGTTCCATCATTTCTGTTGGAGCCGGTCGCTGTTGATGCTTCCAACTGGGAAGATGTCCTCATCGGCAGTGGTTACTACACCGCAGACCAAGTCAATTAAGTCTGTAGTTAGTTAGGCTCCATCAGTAATCCCGCCCCAATCGTCAGATTGCGGGCGGGATTTTAACGGAATTCGGAGATCGGGGTACATGGCACTCCTTTCCATGCAAAACATCAGCAAGACCTTTCCTGGCGTAAAAGCCCTGAACCAGGTCAACCTCGATGTACAGCAAGGTGAAATTCACGCGGTTGTTGGTGAAAACGGCGCGGGGAAGTCAACCTTGATGAAAGTTCTGTCCGGCGTTTATCCGCACGGACAATATGACGGAGAAATCCTGTTCGAGGGTACTCCAACGCGGTTTTCAGACATTTCCGACAGCGAACAGCGCGGCATTATCATTATTCATCAGGAATTGGCACTCGTCCCGCAACTATCGATTGCCGAGAACATATTCCTGGGGAACGAGCGATCGAAAAGTGGCGTGATTGACTGGCGCGAAACCAACCAGCGGACGGAAGAACTGCTTGCCAAAGTTGGTCTTCAGGAAGCTCCTTCTACACTGGTGGACAAAATTGGCGTCGGGAAACAGCAACTGGTCGAGATTGCAAAAGCTCTTTCCAAAGACGTGAAATTGCTGATCCTAGATGAACCGACTGCGGCCCTTCAGGAAAATGACAGTCAAAAACTTCTGGACCTGATGCTGGAACTCAAGGCGCAGGGCGTGACCAGCATCATCATTTCGCACAAGCTGAATGAAGTCCGCTATGTCGCCGATACGGTTACAGTTATCCGGGACGGTATGACCGTTTCTAAGCTCAACGCAAAAGAAGGCTTGAGTGAAGACGCGATCGTCCGCGATATGGTGGGGCGTGATATGACCCACCGGTTCCCAGATCATGTGCGCACCCCAGGCGATGTGCTTCTTGAAGTGAACAACTGGAATGTCTGGCACCCTGATCACATCGAGCGCCAGGTCATCCGAAATGCATCTTTCAAGGTGAGAGCAGGCGAAGTTGTCGGCATCGCCGGTCTGATGGGCTCGGGCAGAACCGAACTGGCAATGTCCATTTTTGGTCGCTCGTACGGGCGCAATATCTCCGGGTCCATTAGGCTAAATGACAACGAGATAGACGTCAGCACCGTCGACCGGGCGATCAATGCCGGAATTTCCTATGTCACCGAGGACCGAAAATCCCTTGGTCTCGTGCTTGATGAAACCATCCGCTTCAACACCACCCTCGCCAATCTGGAAGCAGTCTCGTCCGGATCGATCCTGAAACGTAACGAAGAAACGCAAGTTGCGGAAAAATTCAAGGAATCTCTGGCGATACGCACACCGTCGGTCTTTCAAAAAACAGTCAATCTATCTGGCGGAAACCAGCAGAAAGTTGTTTTGGCGAAATGGCTATTCACAGAGCCGGAAGTATTGATCCTGGATGAGCCGACACGCGGCATCGATGTAGGAGCCAAATACGAAATTTACACCATCATCAATGACCTCGCAGCAGAGGGCAAAGGTGTCGTCATGATCTCATCGGAAATGCCTGAACTGCTTGGCATGTGCGACCGGATCTACGTCATGAATGAAGGGGCTCTCGTTGGTGAACTCGACGCCAGCGACGCAAGCCAGGAGCGCATCATGTCGCTCATAGTCAACGAGTAGAGATTTAGTTATGGACCTGGCACAAAGCGAAACCAATCCTGCACCACAGGCAAAGCCAAAAAGTATTGGCCAATATATATCTTCGCACATGAGGCAGTACGGCCTGCTGTTCGCACTCATTGCCGTGATGGCTTTTTTTCAGATCGTCACGGATGGCACTTTGCTGAGGGCAGTTAACGTAACAAATCTGCTCTTGCAGAACTCCTACATCATCATCATGGCACTCGGAATGCTCATTGTGATCGTATCGGGAAACATCGACCTTTCGGTCGGGTCTGTCATGGGCTTCATTGGCGCGCTCGCAGCCGTCATGATCGTCAACATGGACCAATCGGTTCCACTAACCATTGTTGTCTGTCTCATTGTCGGCGGGGTCATTGGCGCAGCTCAAGGCTATTGGGTCGCTTATTGGAAAATACCGTCTTTTATCGTGACCCTGGCTGGCATGCTGGTCTTCCGAGGCCTTTCCCTCTGGTTGCTCGAGGGACAGTCCGTTGGACCGTTCCCGAAAGAATTTCAAATCCTGGCAACCGGATTCGTACCGGACATCTTCCCGGTTAGTTGGGGAGACTCTTTGGCAAACATGCTGGAAATACGGCGTGTCAAACACGTGAATTTTCTGGCCTTGATTACCGGTGTTGTTGCCGCTGCCATGGTTGTCTGGATCGGACTGCGTCAAAGGGCGCAAAACAAGCTCTATGGCATTGAGGACGAACCCAGGAGTTTCTTCATCGCCCGTAATGTAATTGTCGCGGCGGCCCTGATGTTCGTCATGTACAAACTGTCGCTTTTTCGTGGCCTGCCAAACGTCCTGATCACAATGGGCGTCTTGACGATCATTTATGCTTTCATCACTGAGACAACGACAATAGGCCGCCGTGTCTACGCGCTTGGCGGCAATGAAAAGGCGGCAAAACTGTCGGGCATCAAGACCGAACGCCTTACATTCCTTGCTTTCACAAACATGGGTGTTTTGGCAGCAGCAGCCGGATTGGTGTTTGCCGCACGATTAAACACCGCCACTCCGAAAGCCGGATTTGCACTCGAACTGGATGTGATTGCAGCCGTCTTCATCGGCGGCGCCTCGATGTCAGGGGGGGTCGGGACAATCATCGGTGCCGTTGTCGGCGCTTTTCTGATGGGGGTTCTGAACAACGGCATGTCGATCATGGGGATTGGTATCGACTTCCAGCAAATGATCAAGGGTCTCGTTCTGTTGGCTGCCGTGATTTTCGATGTCTACAACAAGAACAAGCAGGGATAAGAAGATGCTGATCTCACAGATTTTAGACGAAAAGGGAAACCAATCCGTCGTCGTGCGACATGGCAGCGAAGCTTCTATTCTGAAGGGCGTTTCATCAACATATGAACTGGTTCAGGAAGCCATCTCCAACAGCCAAAGCCTGACCCAGTGCATCCGAAGCCACGAACTCGGTGTTGCTGTTGACCTTGAAAAGCTGGCAGAGGACAGGCGGATTCTTCTGCCGATCACGCATCCAGATGCAACTCGTATGCATTTGACGGGGACCGGTCTCACTCATCTGGGCTCGGCTGCAACGCGCGATGCGATGCATGCCAAGGATAAACAGGACGAAGTTGAACTTACAGATTCCATGAAAATGTTCCGTATGGGACTTGAAAATGGCCGACCTGACGCCGGAAAAATCGGCGTCCAGCCGGAATGGTTCTACAAAGGCAATGGCCATTGTGCAGCAGCGCCAGGCGCTGACCTGATCAGCCCGGGTTTTTGCAATGATGGTGGGGAAGAACCGGAAATCGCCGGTATATATGTGATCGGCGGTGACGGCACCCCGTATCGGATCGGCTTCGCACTCGCGAACGAGTTTTCCGACCATGTGATGGAACGCCAGAACTATCTGTTCCTGGCCCATTCCAAGCTGCGCCCGGCGTCCTTTGGTCCGGAGCTGATGATTCGCCCATTACCGGAAAATGTCGAAGGTACAAGCCGCATCTTGCGCGACGGTAAAGCTATTTGGGAGAAACCTTTCCTGTCCGGTGAAGCCAACATGTCTCACACATTGGCCAATCTGGAACATCACCATTTCAAATATGACGTTTTCTGTCAGCCTGGCGATATCCATGTTCACATGTTCGGGACAGCCACCCTCTCCTTCGCTGACGGTATTTCCTGCCAAGGCGGTGACGAAGTCGAAATCTCGGCTCCCGGGTTTGGGGTTCCCCTTCGCAACCGGCTGGTGTTCAAGGCAGAAAATTCGACCGCCACAATTGTGAAAGCACTCTGATCATGGCGTTCATCCCCGCAAAATGGCCACGAAAACTGAGGTCTGCAGAGTGGTTTGGCGGCACGAGCCGTGACCATATTTATCATCGCAGCTGGATGAAAAATCAGGGTCTGCCAGATGACATGTTCGACGGTCGACCGGTCATCGGCATATGCAACACATGGTCCCAGCTAACCCCATGCAACGCTCACCTGCGGGATCTTGCCGAACGGGTAAAACATGGCGTTTATGAAGCTGGCGGTTTTCCTGTAGAATTCCCGGTTTTTTCGACCGGTGAAAGCACGCTTCGACCAACAGCAATGATGTTCCGAAACCTCGCCAGCATGGATGTTGAAGAAGCAATTCGCGGCAATCCTCTGGATGGCGTCGTTTTGCTGGTTGGTTGCGACAAGACAACCCCCTCACTTTTGATGGGAGCTGCATCAGTTGATCTACCGGCGATCGCCGTGTCCGGTGGCCCGATGTTGAACGGTTGGTTCCAGGGTGAGCGGGTTGGATCAGGCACTCACCTTTGGAAATTCTCTGAAGCTGTCAAAGCTGGCGACATGACCCAGGAAGAATTTCTGGAAGCCGAAGTCGCGATGAGCCGGTCTCCCGGAAGCTGCAATACGATGGGGACAGCTTCCACAATGGCCTCCATGGCGGAAGCTCTCGGGATGGCTCTTTCTGGAAATGCCGCAATACCCGCTGTCGACAGTCGGCGCAGGGTCATGGCTCATTTGACCGGCCGCCGTATCGTTCAGATGGTCAAGGACGACTTGAAACCGTCGAACATCCTGACCAGACAAGCCTTCGAAAACGCGATCCGCACAAATGGTGCCATAGGTGGTTCGACAAATGCGGTCATACACCTTTTAGCAATTGCCGGCCGTATGGGGATCGATCTCACACTGGACGATTGGGATCGGCTAGGACGGGACATTCCAACGATTGTAAATCTGATGCCGTCCGGCAAATACTTGATGGAAGAGTTCTTCTATGCGGGCGGCCTGCCGGTTGTCATCAAACGGCTCGGCGAAGCCGGGATGCTCAACAAAGACGCAATAACAGTTGCAGGTGAAGCAATCTGGGATCAGGTGAAGGACGTCAAGAATTGGAATGAAGACGTTATTCTTCCAGTTGATAATGCACTCACTGACCAAGGTGGCATTGCGGTCTTGAAAGGAAATCTTGCGCCAAGAGGAGCTGTCCTGAAACCTTCTGCAGCCTCGCCACATCTTCTCAGCCACCGCGGTCGAGCAGTCGTCTTTGAGGATATTGACGATTACAAAGCCAAGGTAAACGATGAAGATCTCGATATCGATGAAACCTGCATCATGGTATTGAAGAATTGCGGGCCCAAGGGGTATCCGGGGCTATCGGAAGTCGGCAACATGGGCCTGCCGCCCAAAGTTCTGCGCAAAGGGATCACCGACATGGTTCGGATCTCCGATGCGCGGATGTCAGGAACTGCTTATGGAACAGTCGTTCTTCATACAGCTCCAGAGGCGGCAGCGGGCGGACCTCTTGCAGTCGTTCAAAATGGTGACTACATCGAAATGGATGTTCCCAATCGCAAACTTCACCTGGACATTTCCGAGGATGAACTCTCTGCACGGTTACGGGCCTGGAAGCCATCGCATGATGTTCCTGAAAGCGGTTATGCAAAACTGTTCCACGATCATGTACAGGGAGCCGACACCGGTGCGGATTTCGATTTTCTTTTAGGTTGCCGCGGCTCTGCGGTTCCAAAGGACTCACATTAATGGCCGAAAAAATCGCACTGGTCGGCATCGGCAAGATTGCCCGCGACCAACATATTCCTGCACTAAATTCCAATTCTAACTGGTCCCTGGAAGCGGTGGTCAGCCGAAATGCCAGTGTCGATGGGCTCGATCATTTTGAAACTCTGGATAAACTTCTGACAAATCGACCGGACATCACCACGATATCTCTGGCCATACCCCCACAGCCACGTTTTGAATATGCTGCGGCGGCCTTGAAAGCCGGTAAGCATGTCATGCTGGAAAAGCCGCCAGGACAGAGCCTGGCTGAATGTTTCGCTCTTGAAGACCTCGCCAGGGAAAACAATGTATCGATTTTCGCAACCTGGCATTCCCGCTATGCGGATTGCGTGCCGGATCTGAAACAGTGGCTTGCGCCCCGAACGCTTAAACGGCTCAAGATTGTCTGGAAAGAAGATGTTCGCCGATGGCACCCCGGCCAGGAATGGATCTGGGAACCGGGCGGGATGGGCGTATTTGATCCTGGGATCAACGCGCTCTCTATCCTGACGGAGATATTGGCTTATCCGGTTCATCTAAAGGAAGCGACACTCGAATATCCGGAGAACAGGGCGACCCCGATTGCCGCAAAACTCCAATTTGAAGACCCTGGAAATGCAGACCTGACGGCAGAATTTGACTGGCGTCAGGAAGGTCCACAGACCTGGGATATTGAAATAGAAACCGATCAGGGCAACGCGCGCTTGTTCCTTGGCGGCGAAAAACTGGAAATAGACGGAAAATTGGTCAAACAGGGAACCAATCATGAATACGCTAACCTTTACGCCCGAATGTTCGAGCTGTTAAGGGAAGGCGCATGCGATATGGATCTGTCTCCGATGATTCACGTCTGCGACGCTTATTCCCTGGGCCGTAGGGTGACTACAGCCCCATTCCACTTTTGATCTGAATTAAATGAACGCAGGATTGTCATGACATTCAAACCACACGGTAAACACCTGATCGCTGGCGAGTGGGTTTCCAGCGAAAATACCTTTTCCTCAGAACCAGCCCACGGAGACGTATTTCAGTTTTCCGTTGGAACACCGGAACTGGTCGATACAGCTTGTAAAGCTGCTGAAGAAGCCTTCTGGAGCTATGGCTATTCTTCCCGCGAAGACCGCGCCAAATTCCTAAACGCTATCGCAGATGAAATCGATGCACGTGGCGATGCGATCACACAGATCGGCACATCTGAAACAGGCCTGCCTGAAGGCCGCCTGCAGGGCGAGCGAGGCCGGACTGTTGGTCAGCTTCGTCTTTTCGCAAGTCACATCCTTAAAGGCGACTATCTCGACATTCGCCATGACGAGGCATTGCCAGATCGCCAACCATTGCCGCGCCCGGAACTGAAGATGGTTCAGCGCCCAATCGGACCAGTCGCTGTTTTCGGAGCTTCAAACTTCCCGCTCGCCTTTTCGACCGCTGGCGGCGATACAGCTGCAGCTTTGGCCGCAGGGTGCTCGGTTGTTGTCAAAGGACATTCTGCACATCCCGGCACTGGCGAGATTGTAGCCGAAGCTGTTGCAGCCGCCATCAAAAGCTGCAGCGTCCACCCTGGTGTCTTTTCACTGATACAGGGCGGCAACCGAACTGTCGGACAAGCCCTGGTCCAGCACCCTAATATTTCTGCTGTCGGTTTCACCGGATCCCTCGGTGGGGGCCGCGCACTGTTTGATCTGTGCGGCCAGCGCCCTGTGCCGATCCCGTTCTTTGGTGAGCTCGGATCCATCAACCCGATGTTCCTGCTGCCATCTGCCCTTGGTGCACGCGGCACAGAAATCGCCCAAGGCTGGGCAGGTTCCCTTACGATGGGTGCCGGTCAATTCTGCACCAATCCGGGGATTGCCCTTGTTGTCGACGGCCCTGACGCCGATGCTTTTGTCGCCGCAGCAACTGCGGCTTTGAGCTCAATGGGCAAACAGACAATGCTGACAAATGGCATTGCCGATGCCTATAGATCCGGTGCTCACCGCGTAGCGGGCACGTCTGGTATCCGTGAACTGATCGGGACGTCTTGTGACACTCGGGAAGCTGCTCCGTACCTGTTCGAAACCACCGGCGAAGACTGGTTGGCAAATGAGGAACTTGGTGAAGAGGTATTCGGTCCACTAGGCATCGTCGTGCGGGTGAAAGACATTGACCAAATGCATCAGATTGCCCGGAGTTTCCAGGGACAATTGACCTGTACAATGCATCTGGATGCCGGCGACTCTGAACTGGCAGGATCGCTGGTTCCGATCCTGGAACGCAAGGCTGGCCGGTTGCTTGCAAACGGTTTCCCGACCGGTGTTGAAGTCAGCGACACGATGGTGCATGGCGGCCCATATCCCGCTTCTACCAATTTCGGAGCAACATCAGTGGGAACCCTCGCAATCCGTAGATTCTTGCGCCCCGTCTGTTATCAGAACATGCCGGCCGAGCTGTTCCCGGATAACTAGCAAATAAAATGGCGGGCTGGATTACACTGTATTTTCAGCCCGCCGTCCCGCGTGAATAACGTCCTTCATTGCAGCATAGGCGCCGTCAGCATCTCCGGCGGAAATTGCGTCAACAATGGAACGGTGACGATCCAGGAAATCCTGTGTTTCCTGATCACCTCGTTCGTTGGCTTCGGCGACAAAAAGCGAATAAAGCGCCGCCTGGACAAGATCTCCCAGAGACTGCAGAAACCGGTTGCCGGATAATTTCAAAATGAGTTTGTGAAATTCGAGGTCGGCTACAGCAACGGCTGCACGATCCTTCCCGCTTGCCAGATTATCGCACAGTCTTGATAACGCTTCGCATTCGGCATGCGTTGCCCGGGCTGCCGCTTTGCTGGCCGCTTCAGGTTCGAATATCAATCTGATCTCGAACAGTTCGTCCAAGAACGGTCCTGCATTTTTCAAGGCGACATGCCACCTCAAAACGTCAGGATCGAACATGTTCCATCCGGATGCTGGACGGACGTGGGTGCCAACCTTGGCTTTTGACTGAATCAGCCCTTTGGCAATGAGAGTTTTTTTTGCTTCCCGGACAACCGTCCTCGAGACATCAAACATTTCCGAAATGTCGGGATCCAGAGGGATCATTGTTTCCGGCGGATATTCGCCAGCGACTATCGCTCGACCAAGTTGCTCGACAACCTGATCGGTGTGATTTCCCCTTTGACCACCCAACCCGCCCGTGGCGACGAATGTCATGATTGCGCGGCGAACTCTGTCGCTGGTTTTTTGCGCAGCGTCGTTGCCCAAGTTAGTCCCTTCTGCAGCAAGATGAACCCAAACAGCAAACCGCCTATCACAATTTTCGTCCACCAGCTCGATAATGTTCCGTCAAAAACGATATAGGTCTGGATCAACCCCATTATCAAAATGCCAAAAAACGTACCGGCGACAAACCCGGAGCCGCCTGTCAATAGTGTTCCGCCTATGACCACGGCTGCAATGGCATCCAATTCAACTCCTACCGTCGCCAGGGAGTATCCAGCGGACGTGTAAAGTGAATAAACAATACCGGCCAATCCAGCCAAGCCGCCTGAAGTCGCGTAAACACCAATTGTCGTACGCGCAAGCGGAACACCCATCAGACGCGCTGCCGCAAGGCCTCCGCCAATTGCATAGACGTTTTGTCCAAATCGCGTCCGGTGAGCGACAATAATTCCGCCAACAAACGTCAGCAGCATGATCAAGCCGGTCAAGCGGAAACGTCCACCACCAGGTGCCTTCCAATAAAGCGATTGCAGTGTGTCATAGAATTCATGGGTAATGGGAACACTGTCTGTCGACAGGACGTAGGCTGCTCCGCGAGCCAGAAACATTCCGGCTAGCGTCACGATAAAGGGCGGCATTTCCAAATAATGGATCATTGCCCCCATAGATGCTCCAAAGGAGATCGTAATCACGAGAACAAGTGCAAATGCGGCCACCGGATGAATAGATGTCTCACGCAGGATTACCGCCAAAAAAACACCCGTAAACGCAATCACAGATCCGACTGAAAGATCGATCCCGCCCGACAGAATGACAAAGGTCATACCGACAGCTACTATTCCTAAAAAAGCATTATCAGTCAGAAGGTTAGCCACGACACGCGTTGACAACATAGTCGGGTACTGCGAAGCGCATAGCGTATAAGCCAGTACAAACGTGGCGATTGTCACCAAAAGCGGCCAATGTGTCGAACGGATCATTGTGTGCCTTCTTTTAGGTCTTGAACTAGTTCTGGAGAAACTGGCTGGGCAGATGCACGCAGGATGTAAAGCGCGTGTTTTACCGTTGGGGACTGGATTATCAGGATAACAATGATGATTAGCGCCTTGATAACCAGATTGAATTCTGGCGGCATGCCGGACAGCAAAATTATGGAATTGACCGACTGAATAATCAGCGCTCCGATCAGGGATGCAATGATCGAGAACCGGCCACCAAGCAAAGAGTTTCCACCAATCACAACAGCCAGAATGGCGTCCAGTTCCAACCAAAGGCCTGCGTTGTTGGCGTCTGCCCCCTTAATGTCGGCAGCAACAATCACACCTGCCAAGGCAGCACAAAGGCCGGAGACCAGATAAACGGTGGTTATGAGAACACGGCTGTTGATCCCCGCCAGACGAGAGGCTTCCTCATTCACGCCAATCGCCTCGATCAACATGCCCAAAGCCGTCTTGCGGACAATTGCGGTCACAGCCAATCCGATCACGATCCAGATCAGGATCGGTGTGGGAATACCAACGACGGTACCTGCTCCCAAGTGGATTAATCCCGGATCCAAAAATGTGAGGATTGTTCCTTCTGTCACCAGCTGGGCGATCCCACGCCCTGCAACCATCAACACCAAAGTGGCGACAATCGGCTGGATGCGAAGAACGGAGACCAGAATACCGTTCCACAGCCCACACAAACCACCAACGGCAAGCGCACCAATCAGGGCCGTTTGCCAAGTGTGGCCTTCAACCACCAGGGAAGCTGCAACAGCGCCTGCGATCGCCATGACCGCACCCACGGACAAATCGATGCCGCGCGTTGCGATCACAAGCGTCATGCCTATGCACAAGAGCGCTGTTGGAGCACCGCGATTGAAAACGTCAATGAGATTGCCGAAAAGCCTGCCGTTTTGAAATTCAATGCGGAAAAAATCCGGAAAAACCAAAAAATTGATAAACAGAACGACGGCCAGAATGGTGAGTTGAGGCACAATGCGTCTGAAGGTCGAATGGAGCATGCTAGACATCAGACAGCCTCCGCCATTGGGTCATCTGCAATGGCCCGAACAATGTTAGCCGTTGTAATTTCATCTCCACTCAATTCTTTCACTTGCTTCCTGTCACGCAATACGATCACGCGGTTGGAATAGGCGACCAGCTCTTCCAGCTCGGAAGAGGCGACGAGAAGAGCCAATCCGTCTTCTCGGAGACGCTCGATAAGCGCGATAATTTCGGCATGAGCCCCGACATCAATTCCCCTGGTAGGTTCGTCCAAGATCAGGAAAGCCGGGTTTGTTGCAAGCCACCGTGCCAGCAGTGCCTTCTGCTGATTGCCACCGGAAAGAAGCCGGATCGGCATATCAAGGCTGGCGAGGCGGATGTCCAACGCTTTGACATAAGCTTCTGCCAATTCATTCACTTTTGTCCGGGGCAGCGGACGAAACCAACCTTGGCGGGCTTGCAGTGCAAGAACAATGTTTTCGCGCACAGAGAGGTCACCGACGATCCCGTCAATTTTCCGGTCTTCCGGACACATGGCAAACTGATGTGAAATTGCTTCGCGCGGGCTGTTTAACCCGACTTTTCGGCCCTCTAGCAGCGCATCACCTTGATCAGCCTGAACTGCTCCGAAAATTAAATTGGCTGTTTCCGTCCGTCCCGATCCCAAAAGCCCCGCCAAGCCGACCACTTCGCCTTTTCGAACAGACAAGTCAAAGGCCTCGATGACACCACGGCGCCCAAAATTCTTGAATTCGATAAACGTGTCTCCCGTCGCCGGTGGTGCACGATCATGAATCCTGTCTTCCAATTGACGACCAAGCATCAAGGTGACGATTTCGGTTTGGGTCGCTCCCGCCAAAACGCGGGTTCCAATCAAACGCCCATTTCGCAAGATAGTTGCGCGATCGGATATTTCGAAAACCTGATCCAGGAAATGAGTAATGAAAACAATTGCGAGGCCTCTGGCCTTGAGTTTTTCGATCACGGAGAAAAGCAGTTCCACTTCTTCACGATCCAGACTGGCTGTCGGCTCGTCCAGGATAAGAACTTTTCCGGAAAGCTCCACGGCGCGTGCTATCGCAATCACTTGCTGGACCGCGACAGAGTAGGAAGAAAGTCGTTCCGATGGGTCTATCGTCAACCCGAATTCGGCAAGCAGCTCGCTCGACATTTCGAGCATTCGTTTTTGAGAAATAAAACCCTTTGACATGGGTTGCCGGCCAAGAAATAGATTTTCCGCAACCGTCATGTTCGGCAGGAGGTTTACTTCCTGATAGACCGTACCGATCCCCAAAAGCTGGCTTTCCTGAGTGCTTTGTGGCGAGATCTCCGTGCCGTCCAGAAGAATAGAACCGCTGTCGCGTCGATAGGCTCCGGTCAGGCATTTGATCAAGGTTGACTTGCCTGCTCCGTTTTCACCAAGAAGCGCGTGAACCTCTCCCGGATAGAGCGTCAAATCGACCGCATCCAGTGCAATGGCACCAGGAAAAAACTTAGAGATGCCTCTGCATTCCAGCAAAGGACTGGTTCCACTCGCCATATTCCCGGCGTCTCCCAAAATCCGTTTTATTTGGTTTCATGCCGGGCAGCTGCCCGCCCGGCATGTATTTTTTTGGGATCAGTAACCCAAGTCTTTCTTCATCTCGTAGATGGCCTTGTTATCATCCTTGAGTGTGTAAAGCTTGGATTCGGTCTGGATCCACTTGGGAGGAACAGTACCATTGGAGAGATAGGCTTCAAGCGCATCAAGCGCAGGGCCTGCCATGTTGGGTGTCAGTTCGATTGTCGCATTGGCCTCACCAGCAGCCATGGCAAGGTGAATGTCCGGCACAGAGTCAATTGACACTATCTTGATGTCTTCGCCCGGCTTCAGCCCAGCTTCCTTGATCGCCTGAATAGCACCAACTGCCATGTCGTCATTGTGGGCGTACAAGGCACAAATGTTTTCGCCGCCAACAGCCTTGAGGAAACTTTCCATCACGACTTTGCCCTGACTACGGGTAAAGTCTCCGGTCTGGCTGCGAACAATATTCAGGTTGTCATTACCTGAAATGCCGTCCTCAAAACCCTTTTTGCGATCTATTGCAGGCGACGAGCCAGTCGTTCCCTGCAATTCGACGATATCGCATTTTTCTCCGGCCATCTCATCGACCAGCCATTTGCCAGCCACACGACCTTCATGGACGAGGTCAGATGTTACGGCTGTCATGTAAAGATCATCGGATGCATCGACTGTCCGGTCGAGAAGGATGACAGGAATTTCGGAATCCCGCGCCTCTTCGAGAACTTCGTCCCAACCGGTAGCCACAACAGGCGCTACCAGGATCGCATCAACTCCCTGGGCGATGAATGACCGGATCGCCTTGATCTGGTTTTCCTGCTTCTGCTGAGCATCCGCAAATTTGAGTGTGATCCCGCGTTTTTCTGCCTGCTGTTTGGTGACAGTCGTTTCGGCTGCTCGCCAACCGGATTCAGAACCAATTTGCGAAAATCCAATTGTCAAATCAGCCGCAGAAACTGCAGCCGGGCTTAGAACCATTGCTCCAGCAATGAGCATTGCCTTCAATTTCATAGTCTCCTCCACTAGGTAAATTTCCTAACGAGATTTATTAAGTATTACTTTATTACTTTTGTAAAGTTCAAAAACCGATTAACAGAATATGCCCTCATAACTAATTGTTTTTATTATATTTTTTCTCAGAATAAGATCTACTATGAAACGCGGATCAACGCCAATCCCACAAATATCGGAGCGTTTTGAGGCCTCTTCAAAATTTCTATGTTGCTGAAACTGGAATGCCCTGGCCGTTTCTCAACAACCAAATCTCACTCGGAAACGGGGAAATTTCCGATAAGGTCTCGATAGCCACCACTCGCAAATAAAACCGAGGCGATATTTCAAAGCACAGACGTGCACGGGAAAAAATGCGACCCGTTTTGCAATGACCTGCATATCGTAATTCGGCAAGCTAAATGGTCATGACAAAACAATGGGTGAAAACAGCACCTGCCCGTGGATTCAAAGAACATGACGAATTGGACTTGAGAACGTGATCGGAGTTTTAGTCCTCAAAATACTCAGGCTTCTCGGCACGGATATGCTTGACGATCAGCTCGATCCGCTGCAGGTGCTCAATGAGTGCCGCTTCTACTCCATACTTGTCCTTTTTACGAAGCGCCTCAATTAATATGAGGTGATCATCATAAGCCCTTTGGGACGCGCCAATGGTCAGAGACAGAAATCGCACACGATCCATATGGGCCTTTTGTTCGCGTATCAGCGACCACACGTAGTCATGACCCGAAATCTCGCAGATACAACGATGAAAATTATCGTCGAGTGTGTGAAAAAGTTGCAGATGATTGCCTTGCACGGCCACATCCTGCTCTTTCAAAATGGCCTCGAGATCATCAATCTGCTCGTCTGTTATCACCTTGATCGCAGCACTCCAGCAGGCGAGCTCAAGCGCAGTACGTACAAATTTGGCTCGGATCACTGCGCGTTCGGATATTTTCGTAATTACGGTCGCGCGCTGAGGCCTGATCAATAAAAAGCCCAACTGCGAAAGACGAAAAAAAGCGTCACGCACTGGCTGGCGGGATATGCCCAGCGCTTTGGCAACCTCTATTTCAGACACCTTGGTCCCTGGCGGCAACTCCAGTGACAGGATTTGCTGATGCAGTTCTTCAAATACTGTATCCGCGACCGTCTGAACTTTGATGGGTTCGAGCGCTTTGAGCCCGCTGCCTTGCTCCATTATTTTTCTCTCCATTGACACGGCTTGCCAACTAGCATATCAGTTTACTAGATTGGTTGTCAGCATATTTTTACCCTAACAACCACGCCAGCTTAGTATTGAATTAGCGGATGTTTGAATGACAATAAAGAACCGGCTTGATCCTCATCGTCTGTTCCCCGCCGATTCCCGATCACGGTCAATCGCGGCAGCTCTGTATGCTGAGGTGGAAAAGCTTCCAATTGTCAGTCCACATGGACATACCGATCCACGTTGGTTTGCTGAAAACCAGCCATTTCCCGACCCGGCTCAGTTGTTTATCACCCCCGATCATTATGTCTTCCGGATGTTGTGCTCGCAGGGGCACTCGCTCGAAAGCCTTGGCGTTCCCCGAATAGACGGTGGTTGGACTGAAACCGACGGCCGAAAAATCTGGCGCATTTTTGCGGAAAACTATTACCTGTTCCGGGCGACTCCCTCGCGAATGTGGCTGGACCATGCATTTGCAGATGTCTTCGACTGGACTGATGGCATCTCGGCGGAAACCGCTGACGCGTCTTATGATCATATTGCAGAACGTCTCGCCCAGCCAGACTTTCTGCCGCGCGCACTTTTTGACAAGTTCAATATTGAAGCCATCGCCACAACGGAATCTCCGCTGGATGACCTGAAATGGCATCAGATGATCCGCGATAGTGACTGGGATGGTAAAGTCATCACGGCGTATCGGCCAGACGCAGTAGTCGATCCGGAATTCGATAATTTCGCACAAAACATTGAGACGTTCGGTGCCCTCGCCGGAGAAAATGCAACGACCTGGCAAGGATATCTGCAGTCTCACCGGAACCGACGTGCTTACTTCAAGACATTTGGAGCAACATCTTCCGATCACGGGCACCGGACAGCTCGCACGGAAAACCTGTCGCAGCAGGATGCTGAAGCGCTATTCCAAAAAGCGCTTAAGGGAACATGCACTTCAGACGAAGCCGATGCTTTCCGCGGACACATGCTGACAGAAATGGCACGCATGAGCCTGAACGATGGTCTCGTGTTGCAAATTCACCCAGGCAGTCACCGAAACCATTCCGGCCCGATCATGTCCACTTTTGGCCGTGATAAGGGTTTCGATATCCCGACCCAGACCAATTATGTCAGCGCGCTCAAGCCGTTACTGGATGCGGTTGGAATGGAAAAGAACCTGAGCATCATTCTATTCACATTGGATGAAACCGCTTATGCGCGCGAACTTGCGCCGCTTGCCGGTGTGTATCCGACGCTGAAGCTGGGTCCAGCCTGGTGGTTCTACGACAGTGCGGAAGGCATGAAACGTTTCCGGGAAATGACAACGGAAACAGCCGGCTTCTACAACACTGTCGGTTTCAATGATGACACCCGCGCTTTCTGTTCCATCCCCGCACGTCACGATGTGGCACGCCGGGTGGACTGCGCCTTCCTCGCCAATCTGGTCACTACTGGCCGTCTGGCAGAGGATGAAGCTTTTGAGGTCGCACATGACCTCAGCTACCGGCTTGCGAAGCAAGCCTACCGGCTCTAACGAGCCAACCAAACGGGAGGAATATCCATGAAACTAGTAAAGACTTTGGCGTCGGCCTTACTCGCCAGCGTTGCCCTTACAGCTACTTCGATGGCCTGTGAACTCACCTTGAAGTCCTCAGACACACATCCGGACGGATACCCCACGGTCGAAGCTGTCAAGAACATGGGCAAGCTTCTGGAAGAGCGCACAAATGGACGCATTTGCGTTGAAGTGTTCCATTCCGCTCAACTTGGTGAGGAAAAAGACACGATCGAACAAACCAAATTTGGTGTTATCGATCTGAACCGCGTTTCCATGGGCCCGTTCAACAACCTTGTTGAAGAAACCAAAGTCGTGTCCCTGCCTTACGTCTTTAAGGACGTTGAGCATATGCACCGCGTCATGGATGGCCCGGTTGGCGCTGACATTCTCGAAGCATTCGAACCACATGGTTACGTTGGCCTCGCATTTTTTGATGGAGGTTCGCGCAGTTTCTACAACAGCGTCAAGCCGATCAAATCGATCGCTGACATGGATGGCTTGAAAGTTCGCGTCATGCAGTCCGACATCTTTGTCGACATGATGTCTGCTCTCGGTGCAAACGCTACACCGATGCCATTTGGTGAAGTTTATTCCGCTCTTCAGACAGGCGTTATTGACGGAGCTGAAAACAACTGGCCGTCTTATGAGTCAACTGGTCACTACGAAGTCGCCGGTTACTACACGCTCGATCATCACCTGATCGTTCCTGAAGTTCTGGTCATGTCCAAGTCCAGCTGGGACAAACTGTCTGCAGATGATCAGGCAGCAGTGCGTCAAGCGGCTAAAGACTCCGTGCCTGTAATGCGTGACCTTTGGGCTGCTCGCGAAAAGGCTTCGGAAGAAAAAGTTCGCGCTTCCGGCGTCGAAGTTATCACCGATATCGACAAAGAGCCGTTCATGGCTGCCATGGACAGCGTCTATGAAAAGCACGTCACTTCTGACAAGCTGAAAGACCTTGTCGCGCGGATTCGCGCAACGGACTAATTCGATAACAAAAAGTGTCTGCGGCTAACCGAGGCCGCAGACCACTTCTCGGGGCATTTTCCGTGCAAAATTTGATGTTACGCGTAGCGCTGTTGCTGGGGCTTATAGCCAAAGCTGCGTTATGGCTTGCAGGCAGTGGCCTGGTCCTAATGACAATCTTTATTTCGGCGCAGGTCTTTATGCGCTATTTGCTGAATGACAGCATCGTCTGGAGTGAACCTGCTTCTGTTATTCTGATGGGTTGGTTTATTTTCCTGGGAGCCGCGGTTGGCATTCGGGAAGGTTATCACCTCAGCTTCGATGTGCTGATCCACTTCATTCCCGACAACTGGAAGCTTGTCCTTTTCAGTATATCCGACCTCGTCGTCACTGCGTTTGGCCTCGGCATGCTCTGGTATGGGGGACAACTTGCATTGTCTGCATGGGACGTAAAACTTCCGTCTCTCGGCGTTTCTGGTGCGGTTGATTTTCTGCCGCTCGTAGCTGGCGGCTGTTTGGTATTCATATTTTCCCTGGAGCGACTTGCGCGCCGCGCAGCAGGATTGCCAACGGCTCGTTTTGGCGATGATCAGCAGGAAGAAGAAGCTTAAAAATGGAACCATTTATCCTATTTGGAACCTTCGTCGTTCTGCTCTTGATTGGCACGCCCGTTGCTTTTTGCCTGGGCGTCGCATCCTTTGCCACCGTGCTCTACATGGGTTTGCCACCGGTAATAGTGTTCCAACGTCTGAATTCCGGCGTGTCTGTCTTCGCCCTGATGGCCATCCCTTTCTTTATTTTCGCAGGGGAATTGATGGTGCGAGGTGATATCGCCCGTCGATTGATTGCGCTGGCGGGAGCCGCCGTAGGGCATCTCCGCGGCGGTCTGGGGCAGGTAAACATTTCCGCGTCTGTTCTGTTTGGCGGCATTTCCGGTTCTGCTGCAGCTGATGCCACGGCGATCGGGGGACTGATGATCCCCCAGATGAAAAAACGTGGCTATTCAGTCGAATACGGTGTGAACGTGACAGTGATGTCGTCCATCATCGCACTTATGCTGCCGCCATCGCACAACATGATTATCTATTCGATATCAGCTGGTGGACGGCTCTCCATTGCAGATCTCTTCACTGCCGGCATTATTCCGGGATTGATCCTTGCTATTTCCCTGATGGTGACAGCTTGGTTCGTTGCCAAAAAGCAGAACTATCCGACAGAAAAGTTCCCCGGTTGGGCGACCTTCGGAGCGCTTTTCCTGAATGCCGTCCCCGGCCTGATCCTCATTGCGATCATCTTTGGTGGCGTTCGCTCAGGCGTATTCACAGCATCTGAAAGCTCATGTATCGCCGTCGTCTATGCTTTGTTTGTGACGACGATTGCCTACCGAACCATGAAGTGGCCCGAATTTGTTGCAGCAACCCAATCCGCTGTGCGCACGACGGCAATGGTCCTCCTGGTTATCGGCTGTGCGGCTGCTTTTGGTTGGCTGCTTGCGTTCTTGAAAATCCCGGCCGAACTGGTCAATTTCATGAAAAGCATCTCGGACAATCCGATCGTGATCCTTTTGATGATCAACATCCTGCTTCTGTTCCTCGGAACATTTATGGATATGTCGCCTTTGATCGTTATCACGACGCCAATCTTCCTGCCTGTTGCGACCGCATTTGGCGTCGATCCAATCCACTTCGGTGTGATCCTGGTGCTCAATCTGGGTATCGGCTTGTGTACACCGCCGGTTGGAACGGTGCTGTTCGTTGGCTGTGCTGTCGGTAAGATTTCCGTATGGCAGGCAATTCGAACGATCTGGCCATTCTATGGCGCCGCAATATTTACACTTCTGCTGGTGACCTACATTCCGTCCATTTCACTATGGCTCCCTTCTCTTTTCCGTTGAGGCAAAGAACATGCAATTGAAATCATATCCTGAAGTTCAGGCCGACCCAGGTGTCACACGCCAGGTCCTCTCCGAAAACACAGACCTCATGGTCGTCGCCTTTCGTTTCCAGAATGAAGGCGCTGAAGGGAAACTGCACAACCATCCGCACATTCAGTCCACGTATGTGGAAAGCGGGCGTTTCCGGTTCACAATAGCCGATGAAGCTTTTGAAGTGGGACCGGGCGACAGCTTTGTCATTCCTTCGGAAGCTGTTCACGGTTGTGTTTGCTTACAGCCAGGAACCCTGATCGATACATTCACGCCCCGCCGTGACGATTTTCTCTAAACGAATCCCACAAGGACACTTTTTATGCTGACCGTAGAAACGCGCTACGCAATCGATCCCGATACAGCCAAAGGCCTCGATACCGATGGGCTGCGCAGCCATTTTCACGCCGATGGTCTTTTCGTCGCTGGCGAAATCCGGTTGGTTTACAGCCATTATGATCGTTTGATCCTTGGCGGTGTTGTTCCAGGTTCTGGCTCCCTGACACTTGATCATGTGCCGGAAACCGGAACGCCGTCTATATTGGACCGCCGCGAGATGGGCATCCTCAACATCGGTGACACCGGGACAGTGTCTGCCGGGGAAACAGACTATACGGTCGGCAAAGGTGATGTGCTTTATATCGGCATGGGATCTGGGCCAGTTACGTTCTCCGGCAATGGACGTTTTTATGTGTTGTCCGCACCTGCTCATCGCTCCTGCCCGACCAAGCTGATCCGTATTGAAGATGCCCGCCGTGTGGAGCTGGGCTCGGCAGCAACTTCTAACGAACGCGTAATCTTGCAGTTCCTGCATCCTGACGTCGCTGATAGCTGTCAGCTTCTCATGGGTTACACACAGTTCGCACCCGGCTCTGTCTGGAATACAATGCCCGCCCATGTCCACGACCGCCGTATGGAAGCCTATCTCTATTTCGAACTTGACGAAGAACAGCGCGTATTCCACTTCATGGGCCAACCGAATGAAACACGGCACTTGGTCATGGCCAACGAAGACGCGGTAATCTCACCTCCATGGTCGATCCATTGCGGCGCAGGTACCGGTGCTTACACATTTTGCTGGGCTATGGCTGGAGACAATGTCGACTTCACTGACATGGACATGGTTGCGATGGGCGATCTTCGATGAACCCATTTTCCCTTCAAGGCAAGACGGCTCTGGTGACTGGCGCCAACACAGGCATCGGTCAGGCAATTTCCATTGCAATGGGCCGCGCTGGTGCTGAAGTTATTTGCGCAGCTCGCCGCTCGTGCTCCGATACGCTAAGCCACATCGACAAGGGCCGTGAGCTGTCGCTGGATTTCTCAGATCCAATGGCAGCAAAAGACGTCTTTAATGAAAACAAGGTGGACATTCTCGTCAACAATGCCGGGATTATTCGCCGATCAGATTCAGTCGATTTTTCCGAGGCAGATTGGGATGATGTCCTGGATGTGAATCTGAAGGCGGTCTTCTTCACTTGTCAGGCTTTTGGCAAGGCGGTTCTGGCGCGCAGTGGAACCGGGCAGGTTGTCAATATTGCCTCTCTGCTATCCTTCCAGGGCGGCATTCGTGTTCCGTCCTACACTGCGTCCAAACATGGCGTTGCCGGAATAACAAAGCTGCTAGCCAATGAATGGGCGGCAAAAGGTATAAACGTCAACGCCATCGCTCCGGGTTATATTGCGACCAACAACACTGAAGCACTACGCACTGACCCGGACCGGAACAGGCAGATCCTGGAACGCATTCCGGCAGGCCGTTGGGGCGATGCCGAAGATATAGGTGAAACGGCCGTATTTCTGGCCTCACCTGCTGCCAAGTACATCCATGGTACTGTTTTAAATGTAGACGGAGGCTGGCTTGCCCGCTGATTTACCGCTTATTTCGCGAAAGAAACCCGCGCCCGAAGCCGGGATCGTTCATCTTGGCTTGGGCGCATTCTTCCGCGCATTTGGTGCCATCTACATAGAAGAAGCGGTCGAAAAATCTGGCGGTGACTGGGGCATCATCGGTGTCAGCTTGCAAAGCTCCCGTGTCCGGGACCAACTTGCGCCTCAGGATTTTGTCTACACCGCCCAGGAATTGGGTCCGGACGGTGAAACACTTCGCCAGGTGGAAATCGTTCAAGATGTTCTTGTCGCTCGCGAAGATCCGGAAGCTGTATTGGCTGCTATGGCAGATCCCAGCATCCGCATAGTCTCGCTAACAGTGACGGAAAAAGGATACTGCCACGACCCGGCCACCGGAAAACTCAACCCGGATCATCCCGATATCAAGGCGGATCTGGAAAACGAGCATCCGACTTCTGCGCCAGGCTATATCGTACGTGCACTGGCTCGCCGGAAAGCAGCAGGTATGCCACCCTTTACGGTTATGACATGCGACAATCTTCCGGAAAACGGAAAACTTGTTCGGGGCATGGTGCTGGAATTCGCCCGATTGCTGGACGCAAATCTCGCGGACTGGATCGAAACCGAAGGCCGTTTCCCGTCGACAATGATCGACCGCATCGTCCCGGCAACAAAACCGGACGACATTGAGGTGCTGTCGAAAAGAACCGGCGTTCTGGATGCTGCCCCAGTATTACACGAGCCATTTCGGCAATGGGTTGTCGAAGATAATTTCGTCGAAGCCTATGGCGAGAATGGAAGGCCGGACCTTGGTGCAGTCGGTGTCGAACTTGTATCGGATGTGACCCCTTACGAGAACATGAAACTGCGAATGCTCAACGGCACGCATTCTTCGCTTGCCTATCTAGGGTATCTGGCTGGTCATGAAACCATATCCGACACGGTCGCTGACACTGTCTTTTCAGATTTTGTCAAAGCGCTCTGGCGACGCGAAATCATGCCGTCCTTTACCCCTCCCTCGGGTGTCGATCTGGCAGCTTATGCCAACGCATTGTTGACCAGATATGCAAATCCGGCCATCAGGCACCGCACCTGGCAAATCGCCATGGATGGTAGCCAAAAATTACCGCAGCGCATTTTGGGCACCTTGCGTGACAACCTGTCGGAAGGACGGCAAAGCCCCGGTTTGGGAACAGCTGTCGCAGCCTGGATGATCTACGTCGGCGGAACCGATCTGAATGGTAATCCGATTGATGTTCGCGACCCACTCGCCGACACACTGCGCGCGCTTTCGGATGCTGGCAAGACACCTGGCGATAAGGTCGCAGGCTTATTGTCTCTTGATCAGATTTTCGACGTCGATATGGCCTCGGCAATCCGTCTCGATATCGAAGCTGCCTACATCCTTTTGACCGCTGACGGCGTCCGAACTGTTCTTGAAGATTTGGGCTAAGGATGGCCAAGAGTGTCTTGTGATCAAGAAGTCGCTCCGGACAAGGTCTGACACAACCAAAAGGCACATTTTTATAAGCAGTACAATTCGGACGAGAATTGGACCAGCACCATCTGGTTGTTTTCGCATCATCCTGCCAGCATTTAGCTATCCCCAATTTCTACAATTGTGCCTTTGGGACTGCTTGTAATAGGCTTCCCCACCGGAACGTGATTTTCAATGTCGCATTTCGGACAGGCCCAGCGGCAATTCCGGTAGTATTAAATTTCTAATTTTCGCTGCTAAAGTGAAGGTGGGGAAGATGGTCCACAAAGCTGTCATTTTAGTTTTGATTTCCTTGGTATTTGGAAATTATGCCTGCGCCCAGAACTCTTTAGATCCTTCGAACAGTCAAAAAAGTCCGAGTAACAACGGCTACATTGATGAGCTGCTCCAGACGATTATCGAGCGCACGAAAGGCCCACCTATCGCCAATTTGCGTGTTGCCGAAAGGTCCAATTTCTCCCGTGACAGAAAGCTGGTCGAACTTATTTCCGGCGAGAAATTAAAATTTGACGCTGTCGGTACCAAGCCCTCCTGGGAAGAGAACCTAATCACCATACGGATCCCTTTACGAAAAGGGCTGCAAGGCTATCGGTTGTTTTTCATCAACAAGCAGGATCAATCGGCCTTTGAGAATACGAATACATTTGAAGATTTTCAGATTTTCCCTACGGGATCCGGGGCCCAATGGTCGACGACACCTTTGCTTGAGGCTTCCGGTTTCAATGTTGTGAAGGGCGGGAGCAAATCTGAGCTGATGAAAATGCTGTCAGCGCGCCGCTTCGTCACATTTGGGCGCGGAATTGACGAGATATACTTTGAGTACGACAAGAACACCAAATCCTATCCAAACCTGGCCATCGAACAAAACATTGCGGTTTTCATCCCGCATCCGACTTATATTTTTGTTTCACCCAAACATCCTGATCTGGCAAAGCGGTTTGAAACCGGCCTTCGTGACATGATCGCGGATGGGTCATTCGATAGACTGTTCTTGAAGTATTTCAAGGATGACATTGAAAGAGCCAATCTCGACCAAAGGCGAGTATTCACGATCGCAAACTCGAATCTCAGCAAAGATACTCCGCTAGATGACGAAGCTCTTTGGTACACACCAAAAAGCAACTCAAATAAACAAACCAATTGATTCAACCAGATGTAAAACTCTCGGCTAGAAACGGGTGTCGGAGTAACCTTGCATCCACTTGATCCAACAACCAATCTGCGCTGGCCAAATCACTCAGTATACCTGTGGCGGGATCGTGTCGTTCGTCTCAGACGGTAACTTGACGGGCTTGCGCCGATGTACTGCTTGAACATTCGGCTAAAGAAATAAGGATCCGAATAACCGAGTTCAGCGGCAGTCTCTTTGACTGTTTGTCCAAGCCCAAGTCGGTGCACAGCATATTCCATGCGCTTGAGTTCAAGGTATTTTTGAGGTGTCATCCCCATGCGTTCTCGGAAGGCACGGCGAAAATAATCCTTGTTGTAAGGAACGCTGGCAAGATGGTCCTCAAGCCCGTCCTCAGCTAAAGGATCCGCCGCAAGCTTTGACGCAAGCAACATGATTTGCAGCGATAGCTGGCCCTGATTGGCAAGAAGCTGAACGTCATCGCGCCACTCTATAAACGCGGCATCCAGAAATGCGAGCAACATGAGCATAAACTGGTGGTGCTGCACCAAAGTGGGGCTCGTCGTAGCTGCCTTTGACCGATAGTGCTGGACAAGAGGTTGTAGCACGGGCCAGTCTGGAAGCCTGACCTTTCGTTTCAAGCTCATCTGGTCAATAAGATCTGCTCGGCCAAAGAGATCCAGACTGAAATGCTGGGCAACCCCGGTGTAGTCAACTTCGCCTGCATTATTCCCTTGAAAGCGCTCCCTTGCATGTATCATCATGGCCTCTCCTTCCTGCAACCGGAAGCTTTCGTCGCCAATCCGATATTGAGCCGAACCGCCCAAGCATAAAACCAGATCATGGACAGGATTCACCTTGTCTATTCGCCAACTGCGGGTGTGCTGCATCCGGATCGGTGTTCGTGCGAGGCGAAGAGAAAGTGCATGGACCGGAATTCGATAAAATGGACTTTGTTCGTTTTTATCCATCTTTTTGTTTAATAGCCTTCATTTGGATTTGCTTTGAGAAACGATACCATTACACAAAATAGCGAAAATAGCATATTTTCTGGGAGGAAACTGTGTCAGCCAAACAATTACCTGGATTCGTCTTTTGATTGTAAGCGAAGACATTTTTTGCAAAAGACATGAAACATATCGAATACCGAATTTCGGCGAAATGTACATCTATCGACAGTTTGGCAACTGGTCGCCCGCCTATCTATCCGGCCATTTGAAGGAGAACCTGTAATGGGCGGCGACAGTAAATATCTCGGCTTTTTGTATGTAGCACCTTATGTGGCAGGTCTCCTGCTGTTCACAGCTTTCCCATTTGTCGCGTCACTCTATCTGAGCTTTACCGACTACGATTTGCTCACAACACCCAAATGGCTCGGATTGGACAATTATACAAAGCTGTTCACGAGAGATCGTACATTCAACAAATCGCTGAGCGTGACACTGCTCTATGTCTTCCTGACGGTTCCAATCAAACTTGCTTTCGCTTTGCTGATCGCCGTAATGCTGAACTACCGGCTGAAGGCAATTAATCTATTCAGAACTGCCTACTATGTCCCGTCGATTCTGGGCGGATCAATCGCGATTGCTGTCCTCTGGCGCTACATTTTTGCCGAAGCCGGGCTGGTGAATATGGTCATCGCGTTTTTTGGCATTGAACCAATCAACTGGTTTGGCGATCCCCAAAACGCTCTATTCACCATTACACTGTTGCGGTGCTGGCAGTTTGGATCCGCCATGGTGATTTTCCTCGCAGCACTGCAGTCGGTCGACAAAACGCTTTACGAGGCAGCCTCAATTGATGGCGCAAACCAATGGCATATCTTCCGCTACATCACCTTGCCGCTGATTACGCCCGTTATTTTCTTCAATCTGATCATGCAGACGGTCCAGGCGTTCCAGGAATTCAACGGACCTTACATCATCACTGAAGGTGGCCCACTCAAATCGACCTACCTGCTGCCGCTCTACATCTACGATAAAGCCTTCAAAAGCTTTGATATGGGCTATGCCTCGGCAATCGCCTGGATTCTTTTCACGATCATCATGGTCCTGACCCTTGTCGCTTTCTGGTCTTCCAAGAAGTGGGTCTACTACGCTGGCGACAAGAGGAGCTGATATGACTGCTTCGCTCGACTTCAAGGCTCAAACCCCAGGTAGCTCCGCCGAACCGGCGACCGATATTGAGATCAAACTTCGCCGTCAGCGGCGGATCTCAAGCCTTATTCGATACACGATCCTGACAGTATTCGGCCTCGTGATGCTTTACCCGCTGATCTGGTTGATTGGCGCATCCTTCAAGACCAATGCAGAGATCTTCGCCAGCCCCTCATTCTGGCCCAAGGATCCAACGCTGTCCGGATATATCAAAGGCTGGGAGACATCGACGCCCTACACGTTTGCCAGATTCTTCTGGAACACATTTCTGATCATTACGCCAAAAGTCATAGGTACAGCTATCTCCTGCACACTTGTGGCGTATGGCTTCGCCCGCTTCGACTTTCCCGGCAAACGCATCCTGTTTGTAACTGTTATTGCAACGTTGCTGCTCCCCAACGTCGTCACAAGAATCCCGCAATACTTGCTGTTCAGGGAAATTGGCTGGCTGGACAGCTTCCTCCCCCTTTGGGTTCCGTCTGCAGTCGCAGGAGATGCCTTCTTCGTCTTCATGTTGATCCAGTTCCTGCGGGCAATCCCACGTGACATGGAAGAAGCTGCAAGGGTCGACGGCGCGAACACTCTGCAAACACTGATTTACATCGTCGTTCCGATGCTGATGCCAGCGATCATCTCCGTTTGTCTCTTCCAGTTCATGTGGACGATGAACGACTTCCTTGGACCACTGATCTACATCTCATCTGTCGAAAATTACCCGGTAAGCCTGGCACTCAAACTGTCCATCGACACGACCGAGGCGTTCGACTGGAACAAGATTCTGGCAATGTCTGTGCTCGCGCTTGCCCCATCACTGACGGTTTTCTTCCTCGCTCAAAAATACTTCATCGAAGGGATCTCCACCGGAGGGGTCAAAGGCTAATGGCTGAACTTGAACTTAAGTCCATCGAAAAGACTTACGGCAGCGGTTTCAAGGCTGTTCACGGAATAGATCTGACCGTCGAGGAAGGTGAGTTCATGGTTTTGGTTGGCCCTTCGGGCTGTGCCAAGTCTACGACCCTGCGCATGATTGCAGGCCTGGAAACCATCTCAGGTGGCGAAATCCGCATTGGGGACCGCATCGTGAACGATGTCGTGCCCGGCAAGCGCGGCATCGCGATGGTTTTCCAGAATTACGCGCTATACCCACACATGAAAGTGAAAAACAATCTGTCTTTCGGGCTACGCTTGAAAGGTAAGCCCAAACCCGAAATCAATGGGGCGACGCAGGATGTTTCGAAAGTTCTGGAGATCGAAGAACTTCTGGAAAGACTGCCGAAACAGCTCTCTGGAGGCCAGGCGCAACGGGTCGCCGTCGGCCGAGCGCTCATCAAACAACCCGAAGTGTTCCTGTTTGATGAGCCACTTTCAAACCTGGACGCCAAACTGCGCGCCTCCATGCGGGTCAGGATAACCGACCTGCACAAGAGACTGAAAGCAGAAGGACGTCCTGCAACAGTCGTTTACGTGACCCATGATCAGGTTGAAGCCATGACCATGGGAGATCGGATCTGTGTCATGCGTGAAGGTAAAATCATGCAGGTGGCCGATCCGACGACGCTTTATGAGCGCCCGGCAAATGCATTCGTTGCCAGCTTCATAGGCATGCCTGAAATGAACCTGATCGATGCTGTCCTGACAACAGACGGCGGACAACCAGTTCTTACAGTCGGTGATCAAAAGATCAGAGTTGAAGAGGGTCTGGGGGACCGCCTCAGAATTTCGGAAGGTCCCGTCAAACTGGGCATCAGACCGCAACACCTCCAGGTTCTTCCACCTGACAGTGAAAATACACTGCGTGGAATTGTAACCACCGTGGAATTTCTCGGGCATGAAATAAATCTGCACCTCACCATCAACGAAGAGCCTTTTGTCGCTGTCGTTCCCAGCGACCAGCTCAAGGAAATTCCGAAGCGCGGCGAAGTGATCTCAATCAAGCCTATCGGAACCAAGATTCATTTGTTTGACCGCCTGAGCGAGGAAAACATCTCGCTTCCTAAAAACTAGAACTGTTTGTCATGGGAGGATAAAATGACAAATCTGAGTAAGAGTATCAGTGTTCTGCTAACCGCGACCGCAATTTCAACTTACGCATTTGCGGCCCAGTCCGCAGAGATGCGCATGAGCTGGTGGGGAGGAGACAGCCGTCACAAGGCGACCCAGGAAGCCCTGAAAGTTTGCGGCGAAAAACACGGTCACACCATCAAGCCTGAATTCACCGGCTGGTCTGGTCATCTGGAAAAGGTCACCACACAGATTGCGGGTGGTACCGAAGCTGACATCATGCAGATCAACTGGCCTTGGCTCCCTTTGTTCTCTATCAATGGGGACGGATTTGCGAACCTCTATGATTTCAAAGATACGATTGCCCTGGACAACTGGTCAGAAGACCAGCTCACCGCGGGCGAAATGAAAGGCAAGTTGAACGGATTGCCACTGTCGACGACTGGTCGCGTCTATATGTTCAACAAAACTGCATACGAAAAAGCAGGTCTTGAAGTCCCAACCACTTGGGCCGAGTTGATTGCAGCAGCGCCCGTTTTCAAGGAAAAACTGGGCGAAGACTACTATCCATTTGACGCTGCAACGATTAATGCAGTTCTCCTGGTTTCGAATGTTGCCGCACAAAAAACAGGCAAAGATCTGATTGATCCGGCAACCATGACCGTAGCATGGACCGCTGACGAGTTGGCAGATGCCATTGAATTCTATCAGTCACTCGTAGACCAAGGCGTTATCCAGTCCTGGAAAGACGGCGCTGCAGAAGGCAAGATGAAACTGCACGAGAACCCGAAGTGGGCCAAAGGCCAACTGGCAGGCTCTTACGAATGGGATTCCACATATTTCAAGTATTCAGATCCCCTGGAAGAAGGCAATGAGCTGGTTCCAGTCCGCATTCTGAAAGTCGAGGGGTCACAGACAGAAGGCGTCTACCGCAAGGCTTCAATGACCTTTGCAATTTCGAAAAACTCGAAGAACCCGGAAGCGGCCGCGCAAATCGTCAATTGCATGCTGACTGAGCCGGAAGGCATTGCAGCAATGGGCACAGCTCGTGGTCTACCGGCTTCAAAGGCAGCTGCTACGCAGCTCATTGAGTCCGGCGCCATCAAGCCGATCCTCAAAGAGGCTAACGGGATCATCATGTCCAGCACAGGTCCCGCTGTATCTCCGTTCAATGAGCATCCTGACGTTCGCACGGTTCTGCAAGACATTCTGGAAGAGTTTGCTTACGGCCAGATCGATGCGCAGACCGCCGCACAGGAAATCATCAACGGTGTCAACGAGGCACTGGAAGATTACCGGTCCTGACACTCAATGAACCCAAGGGGCAGTCGGAAGACTGACTGCCCCACTTCAGAAAAAAACGAAATTCAGATGGCAAAGATGTCCACTCTCGCCCTCACATCAAGGTCGGCGACCCTTCTTCTTGCGCCGAATGGTGCGAAGTATCAGCTACCAGAAAGTTGCCCGTGGACACTTAAAACCGCTGGCAGCTCCAGCAATGTTGCTCAAGGCGTTACAGAGAAAACAGTTGTATTTCTGACCGATCTTGCCCCGGAAACCACATATGTGTTTTCAACATCGTCAGCCGATTTGGAATTCACCACCCGGACATGCTCTGGCCTGGTAAACATTCAGGACTTCGGCGCTAATTCTGCTCTTGAGGATAACCAGACTGCCATTCAGGCGGCTATAAAGGCCGTTCCTGTAGGTGGAACGTTGAGAATTCCCGCCGGGCGGTATTTTAGCGGACCACTTTTCCTGAAATCCAACCTTACCGTTCTACTTGACAAAGATGCCGTATTGGCTGCGATCAGCGACTGGAACAAATTGCAGATTTTACCGGCTCGGGACGATCAAGGCCGTGTGATTGGCACCTGGGAAGGTTTGCCGGAAGACAGTTTTGCTTCCCTCATCAACGGGATTGGCTGCAGCGATGTCACTTTGACCGGGACTGGTATTATAGACGGCGGCGGCGACCGTGGAGACTGGTGGAGCTGGCCCAAAGAAACCCGACGCGATGCCCGGCGCCCAAGGACCGTCTTCTTCGCGCACAGTAGCAACATCCAGTTGAGCGGAATACAAGTCAGAAACTCCCCTTCATGGACGATACACCCTTTTAAGTGCCAAAATTTCAATGCGGCCGCGGTTAAGATTGAAAACCCTCCGAATAGCCCGAATACAGACGGATTGAACCCGGAAAGCTGCGAGGGTGTTTCCCTGACCGGACTACACTTTTCTGTCGGCGACGACTGTATTGCGGTGAAAGCGGGCAAGCGAGACGGCTACAATTGTGACCATCTGGCCGCGTCCTCCGACATCCATATTAGCCATTGCCTGATGGAACGTGGCCATGGCGCTGTTGTGCTTGGATCGGAGATGAGCGGAGACATTACCGATGTAAGCATTGATAACTGTCAGTTCGTCGGCACGGACCGCGGGCTTCGGATAAAAACCCGTCGCGGCAGAGGTGGCAAGGTCGCACGCGTCTCCATGACCAATGTCGAGATGGACCATGTCGCAACAGCAGTATCAGCCAATGCTTTCTACTTCTGTGATGCCGATGGAAAAAGCGATGCTGTCCAGTCAAGAACTCCGGGACCAGTTGATGAGCTCACTCCGCAGATCAAAGACATTCGGATCAGCAATGTAGTGGCCTCGAATGTCCAGCTAGCAGCAGTCGCTCTTCTGGGACTGCCCGAAGCGCCGCTATCGCAAATCTACATTGAAAACATGCAGGTAACTTTCGATCCGCATGCAGAAGCAGATGTTCCGCTCATGGCATGCCAAGTCCCTGCCTGCCGACACCAGGGCGTGCTGGCCGAATATGCTGAAGTCATTGGCGAAATAAACATTATAAGCAAGGACAGCCACGATGTTGACTGACTTTTTCGACCAATATGCCACCGACTACAAACCCTACAAAGGCGGTAACTGGTGCTATGAAGACGGTTTGATATATCGCGGCCTTGAACTGCTGCACCTGGCCACAGGCGAAAATCGATGGCTATCCCACATAAATCGCCTGATTGATCCGCAAATCCTGCCTGGACCGAAACTCGCTGGATATGCCCTGTCAGAGTACAACATCGACAACGTCAAGTCTGGCACAACACTTCTGTTTCTTCATGCCCTCACGGGAAACCCTAAATATCTCGCCTGTGCTGATATTCTGGCAGACCAACTAAAATCACACCCGAGAACCAACTCCGGTGTTTATTGGCACAAGCTTCGTTATCCTTGGCAGATCTGGCTGGACGGGTTGTATATGGGAGCCCCTTTTCAGATCGGTTATGCGCATATTACTGGCCAACAAGAGCTGGTCGCAGATTCCCTAACCCAAATCCAGGTCGCGCTGGACGAGACTTACGTGCCAGAAACCGGACTTTATGCGCACGGTATGGACGAGGCTCGCCAACAGTTTTGGGCAGACCCCAAAACCGGGCTATCAAAAGCTCACTGGTCACGTGCCCTCGGTTGGCTTGCAATGGCTCTCGTAGACGTCGCAGATTTAGTTGGGCCGGAAGCCTTCGAACCTTTGAAAAATCGCACCACAGATCTGTTGTCAAAGGTTTTGGAATTGCGTGATGGCTCCGGCCTCTGGCTTCAAATCATCAATGCGCCGGATCTGGAGGGAAATTATACTGAAACTTCAGCTTCAGCCATGTTCGTCTACGCTTTGGAGCGCGCTCAATCTCTAGGGTTGGTAGCTCCCATCCATGATGACCTCTATTCCACTCTCACCAACTACGCGTTAAAAACTGACACGACCGGCAAACAACGAATGTCTGGTATTTGCGAGGTAGCTGGTCTTGGCGGGTTTGAGGGAGCCTATCGGGATGGGACCCCCGGATACTATCTGACAGAAGCTGTTGTAGACGATGATTCAAAAGGTGTTGGCCCGCTAATGATGTGCGCAGCCACTCATATGATGAACCAGAATTCCATTCCGGTTTCCGCAAACCTCTAAGCTACCGGCAGAATGATATTAGCCGGTTCTTATAACAAATCGGATGTCCCCATTGCCGACGAAAGTTCTCAATTCCTGGAATGATTGTCCGCTTGGTCTTGTCGGTTTTCCAAACGAGGCAGTAGACGGCGAACGATATTATTGCCGTTGAATAAGCCCCACAAAGTTGGTGCTCCAAACCATACCCACTGACTCTGTGCGAAGGCTGCTGACTCCAGGCAGTACTCCTGGCTGAACAGAGTCAAAACTCCATCCAACAGATTTCAATTTTTGACGTTGGCACCTGCCTTGCCGATCATCGGCTATCCGGAATGGCAACGGCCCTTAACAGGCTACAAATCATTATCTGGTAGGATGAATGACTTTTCGCAGAACTTCATTTATCGACCAAGATCGCAATTATCTCGAAAAATTCGCCGAATTCTCCCAATTCACATCAAAATTCAGCAAATTTGTTGGTCCAAAATTTCTAGGATTGACAAACGCTTAATTATATTTAGAAATCTGGTCCAACAAATACTGGTATACTAACCTCATAAGGGATCCGGAGTTGGACACGTGAACGCAGGCTCAGATGAAAGCGGAATATCCATTCCTAACGCTCTGGAAAGCGGCTCTGCGGTTGATACTGTCGTTGGTCAACTACGCGAACTCATTTCGAATGCGAACCTGAAAGTCGGCGACAGCCTTCCGACCGAACGTGAACTTTGCGCGCAGTTCAATGCCAGTCGGAACACAGTGCGTGAAGCAATGGGTGTTCTGAAAGCTTATGGCCTTGTGGAAGTTCGTCCCAAGGTCGGCGCGACAATCACAGACAATCGCATGTCGCGTGCCTTTGAACTCTTTTCATTCAACACGCTGGAGATTTCGAAAAAGACATTCATCGACGTTCAAGCCTTCCGCGGACTTATCGAAGTGGGGTCAGCGGAGCAGATTTTGGACAGATTGGCGCGTCGCGATGTTGATGATCTCTACCGGATAAATTCCAGGCTAGCAGAAATTGAAGACATCAATGAAGCTTCGGAAATCGACTTCGCGTTTCATGTCCGGCTTATCTACATCCTGGACAACACCGCGATCATGGATGTCTACAAGGTCATGAAACCGATCATTCTAAGGATCATGCAAAAGGGCAAAACCCGGCGCACCTACATGACCGAGACTTACAACGAGCACGACAAAGTCATCGAGACTCTGGCGGCCCGGGATCGGCTCGGATTTCAATACCAGCTCCGTAACCATCTGATGATCGGAACCAAAAACTTCACGGAAGAAACCGAGGACATGCCCTGACTTTCAGAAGGGCAAAGAGTTTCCGCGAACGCGGAGGCAAGAGGCGTCAACTTGCTTAGTAAACATGTGAAATGGCGCACGAATTGGGAGGAATACAATGAAAACTTTATTGAAATTAACCACGGCAACGGCCGCTCTGGCCCTGTCAGCACAAATTGCATTTGCCGGTCCGGCGACTGTATCCGGTCCTGGTGCAGATCCGGCTTGCTTTGCTCCGGTTTCGAGCGACACAACCTACTTCCAGTGGCCTGCTCGCGAAGGTCCCTACAAGATTGCACTCGTCAATGGCTTCATTGCCAATGATTGGCGCGTTCAAATGATCGCTGTTGCCAAGGCATATGCAGCACAGCCGGATGTCGCTGCCGACCTTGAGGAATTCAAGGTGATTTCAGTTGGTGAAGATATTGCCGCACAGATTGCTGCTGCAAACAACTTCATCGACCAGGGCTTTGACGCCATTATCATCAATGCGAACAACACTGCCGCATTTGGATCGGTCGTCAGAAAAGCAAATGATGCAAATGTTGTTGTGCTGTCATTCGATAACGTAATCGACAATCCAAACCAGATTGCAATCAACGTTGACCAAAAAGGTCTTGGTACGTCTGCAGGCGAGTTTCTTCTCGAGAATGCCAGTGGAGATTCTCTGAAGTTCCTCCACGTTCGCGGCCCTGCCGGTCAACCGGTTGACATCGCGCGTAACGATGGTTTCCGCGAAGCAATCGAAGCTTCCGGTCGTTCTGTCGAAATCGTAGACGTTGTCGGCAACTGGGCACCAGGTGACGGACAGAAAGTAACAGCAGACGCCATCGCAGCAGGCGGCGTTTTTGACGGTATCTACGTTCAGGGTGGATCGCAGGGTGTTGCAACTGCAATGCTTGATGCAGGCGCCTTCAAAGCGCCTATTTCTGGTGAAACCGAGAATGCGTTCCGGCAGCTCTGCAACAAAGAAAACCTGACTTGTCAGTCTGGTGGTACTGGCCCGGCCCAGTCGTCTGTGACAGTCAAAACCGCCATTGCAGCTCTTAAGGGCGAAGTCATCCCGCAAAGCATCGCATTGCCGACTTCAATCTCCTATGCGCCCTTCAAAGACGGCGTAGAGATGTTCCCGGAACTGCCAGGCAGCTTCTTTGCAGGCAACAACTTTGATGCTTGTAAAATTGGCTTCACCGCTGCGGAAATCGCCGCTCAAACAGGTGAAAATAACTAAAATCGAGCGTCTTGGTACCGCCAGCAAACATTTGCTGGCGGTACTTTTGTTGTTGAATAGGAATACGAACGTGGCTGAAATCGGCTCGACACCACTGCTTTCCATGTCTGGAATCACCAAGCGCTATGGCGGCGTTCGCGCTCTCGAAAAAGTAAGTTTCGAAGCACGTCGCGGCTCCATACATGCGCTTCTGGGAGAAAATGGCGCGGGTAAGTCAACCCTCATCAAAGTGCTCTCCGGAGTTGTGCAACCAGATTCAGGTTTAATTGAACTAGATGGAAAAGCTGTACAGTTCGCCAACCCTCAAGAAGCCAATGATTTGGGCGTTTCCTGTATCTTTCAGGAACTCTCTTTGCTCCCTGATCTGTCTGTTGCAGACAACATTGGCATCACGCGCCCACCGAAGAAATTCGGCCTGATCGATCATCGTGCCCAGCGCCTAATTGCGGAAGAAGCGCTCGCAAAGGTTGGTGGTGAAAGCATTGATCCAATGGCGACGATAAGTGAGCTGTCATTGTCTCGTCGGCAGATGGTTGAAATAGCGAAAGCACTGGCACGCAAACCAAAAATTCTCATTCTCGACGAGGCAACGTCAGCGTTGACGGCAGCAGATGTCGAGAAGGTCTTCACGATGCTGCATAAACTTCGCGAAGAAGGCATGGCGATTATCTACATTTCGCACCGCATGTATGAAATTGAGGAACTGGCTGATACCTGCACGGTCTATCGAAACGGTCATAAGGTAGAAACGTTCAGAGCAGGAACTAAATCGGACAACGCCATCGTCGAAATGATGATTGGCCGCGAGATCGACAGCGTTTTTCCGCCCAAGGCAAAGAAAGAAATTGTCGCCGAACCAGTCCTCACCATGAAGGATTTCTCCTGGGGTGGCGAACTGAACGGCATCAATCTCGATATTCGACCAGGAGAAATTGTCGGTCTTGGTGGTCTGGATGGCCAAGGCCAGCGCCAGCTTCAGTTGGGTCTGTTCGGAACTTTGATTGGCGCAACGGGTTCAATCGAAATCGACGGGGAACCTGTCAGATTGACGAGCCCCCGCCAAGCAAAGTCCGAAAACATCGGAATTGCGTTGGTGCCGGAAGATCGCAAGAATGAAGGCCTGATGCTGTCTATGACGGTTCGTGAGAACCTGTCCTTCGCGGCTGTCGAGCAAGTCAGCCGTTTCGGCGTTATCGATACAGGTGCGGAAGAAAAATCGATCGACGAGATTGTTGACCTTCTTAACATCAAGGCTGATGGCATTGATGGCCCGGTCGGCGCCTTGTCGGGTGGCAATCAGCAAAAAGTGGTGATTGGCAAATGGCTGATGACAAAACCCCGCATCATTTTGCTGAATGATCCCACCCGCGGCATCGACGTCGGCACCAAGCAGGAGATTTACCAACTGTTGCAGAAGCTTGCGGCAGATGGAGCGGCAATTCTCTTTTATTCCACAGACTACGACGAATTGATCGGCTGCTGCGACCGGGTGCTCGTCATGTATGACGGCGCAGTCGTACGTACGCTCAGCGGTGACGAATTGAATGAGACCAACCTGGTTTCAGCAGCACTAAACCTTGCCTCGGAAAACGCTGGCACGGCTTCAACAACTCAGACACAGGGAACCGCGATATGAGCGATGCACTGGAAACAGCCGCTGGCGGTTTGGAAAAAAAACTACCTCGATTTGGAATACGATTAACTGCGGCGCAACGAGGTATTCTCATTGCAGTTCTGGTCTTTACAGCAATGTTTCTCGTCTATGGCTGGAAACAGGCGGTTGGCCTGACACCCAATGTTATCAACACTGCGGCGAACAAAGGCGCACTTCTGGCGCTTGTTGCCATGGCACAGACATTGCCGGTTCTTACTGGTGGTCTTGACCTCTCCGTTGGTGCCATATTCGTTTTGTCAAATTGCCTGGCATCAATGATTGTGGTCGGGGATCCGGTTTCAACGACATTTGGCATCATAGGTGTGCTTCTGGTCGGGCTGGCCTGCGGTACCATGAACGGGGTCATTATCGTTTATGGCCGCCTCCAACCCTTGATTGTTACGCTCGCCATGGGGGCGGTCTATTTTGGAATTGCACTCGCAATCCGTCCTCAACCCGGCGGATCAGTGAACTTCGAGCTTGCAGACTTCATGACACGCTCAACATACGCTGTACCGCATTCGGTCCTGCTTCTCGTGATAGTCGTATTGTTCATCTGGATTCCCTATCGCCGCTCGGTGCTTGGGCGCGCGGCTTACGCCATAGGCTCGTCCGAACAGGCCGCATACATGTCAGGAATTCCGATCGATCGCGCAAAGATATTGGCTTATGCCCTCTGCGGTTTGCTCGCGGCAATCGCTGGCTTGCTACTGACTGCGATCACCTACTCTGGCGCAGCAAAGATCTCAATTGCCAATGATTATACGCTCAACTCCATTGGAGCGGTCGTGATTGGCGGAACGTCTCTGTTCGGCGGAATGGGCAGCGCAATCGGTTCAATTTTCGGTGCATTTGTCATGCGCACAGTCGGCGATTTGCTGATTGTCTTCGACATCAATCCTGTTCTGCAACCGCTCTTTGTCGGCATCGTTCTGCTTGTTGCAGTGAGCCTGGGTTCATTGCGTGTGTTGCGTATCAAAAACAAACTCGATCTATACCGGTAAGGCCTAAAAATGAGTGTTAGGGACGTCGTATTAAAACAATTCGATCGAGCAACCTTGATCGCATTTGCTTGCATAGTTGTTCTGCTATTGATTGGCGCACTGGCTGAACCAGCATTTCTGTCGCCAAGCTATTTGATGCAGCAACTCCATACTGCCTCGTTTCTGGGTGTCGTCGCCACAGGTGTGATGCTGGTCATTCTCTTAGGCCACATTGACTTGTCGATCCCCTGGACGATTGGTGTCGGCGGGATGATGGCTACCGGTGCTGCCGGTTTTCTTGGCCCCGATTTGGGTGTCACATTTGCTATTCCCTTCGGGATCTTGTGTGGCGCGTTGATCGGAGCAGTCAATGGTCTTGGCGTCGCCTACTTGCGGGCTCCGGCGATGATTTTCACGCTCGGCATGAATGCTGTCGCCCAAGGATTGATGGTCTATCACACCGGCGGATTTGCACCGCAAGATCGTGCAACCGAATTCATGCGGGAGCTGGCCGTCGGGCATCTCATTCCCGGCATACCCAACCCGTTGCTGATATGGTTTGTGCTCGGAGGCGTGGTCATGTTCATGCTTAACCGCACGGCACTCGGACGCCAGATATACGCAATCGGCAATCAGGAACGGGCCGTGTTCCTGAGCGGTGTGGATACCCGCAAGGTAATCTTCATCTGTTTCGTCATTTCAGGAGCTTGTGCGGCGGCAACCGGTGTACTTCTCGCCGGCTGGGCCAACCGGTCCTACCAGGCGATGGGAGACCCCTATCTGTTGCCGACAATCGCAGCGGTTATTTTGGGTGGTACCAATGTGCTTGGCGGACGCGGAAAATATGTAGGAACTGTCGCTGGCGTCATTCTGATCACTATCTTGCAGTCCATGTTGTCAGTCGTTCAGCCTCAACGGTATTTCGCCCAATTGGGGCTAGACCTGCCAGCCGATACGTTCCGGCAAGTGGTCTTCGGCGTAGTGATTATCAGCATGCTGCTGATCTACGGTCGGCAGCAGCTAGCGCGTTAAACTGATGCAATCCTTCCCTGAGAGGCCTGGTGCCATTTCAGGGGAGGACATGAATGCAATTCTGCCAACCAACCTATTTTCCGAATGTTCTCAGACTTGACCAAGTCCTTGGCCGTTATTTCGTTTAGGAGGCCGCTTTCTCAAACAGGTGGTTTGCTTTCAGATCCTCCAAAGGCATCGGTCTCGCAAACAGATACCCCTGAAAAAAGTCACTGCCTGCTGTTTTAAGAAATTTTCGTTGTTGTTCGGTTTCAACACCCTCAATGACAACCTGCATTCCCATGACTTTGCCTAAATTGATCATCGTTGACAGCAATTTACGGGCGTCTTTATCCAGTTCTTTTCTTGCGAGAAAACTCTTGTCGATTTTGAGTTTGTCGAAGTTATACAAATTCAGATAGCTCAAGCTCGAATATCCGGTGCCAAAATCATCCAGGGCACATTGTACACCATGGCTTCTTAGCTCATTCAGAACTGCATTCGTTTCGTCGATCTGATCGAGGATTTGCGTTTCCGTAATCTCCAGAATTAGGCTTTTCGCAGGCAATCTGTACCGGTCCAGCAAATTCAAGACATCTTTGACGAAACTGGACTGCATAAGCTGGCTGGTGCAGATATTAACCGACACCCCCTGCCCCGGCCATGCAGACGCATCGGCGATGGCAGTCTCCAGCACCCAACTTCCGATATCCGACATCAAACCGGCATTCTGTGCGATAGGAATAAACACATCCGGCGGGATCATCTCCTTCATAGGGTGATGCCAGCGCAAAAGTGCCTCCGCAAACACGATCGAATTGCTGTTGGCCTCTACGATTGGCTGATAATAGAGTTCAAATTCTTCATCATGCAGTGCGGTTAGAAGGCTTTCGTGAATTTCTCGGCTCTCTCTAAGCGCGTGATCCATCTCGGTATCAAACACTCGAAGGGCATTTCTGCCACTTTCCTTCGAGCGTTGTAGTGCAATATCCGCCGCTCTGGTCAGTTCCTTCAAGTCCTTGCCGTGATCTGGATAGAAAGCGAGACCGGCACTGCAGGACACTTGTATACTGTTCCCCTCAAATTCTATTGGATGATTGAGAGAGGCTGTCGCGTCGCGGACCAGAGAGTGGATCTCGGATAACTTGTCACGGCCATAAACGAATATCAGGAATTCATCTCCACCAACGCGACCGATGACGCATGAAGAATGAAAACTCTGCTCAATTCGGGACGCACAAGATTTGATCAACTTGTCACCTGCAGCGTGTCCAAAGGTGTCATTTACAAGTTTGAGCCGGTCGATATCCAGATAAACAATGGCCGAATAACCTTGGTTTTGGTGCGTGATCGGGATTTCGGCCAGATCAGAAAAATGCTGCCTTAAGGCAAACCCCGTAAGGTTATCGTGATTGGCTGCATATCTTGCCTCTTGCTCTCGAGCGGTCAGCCTCCGCTTTGATCGGGAATTCTGCCGGATCGACAGGAGCGAGATGAATAAGATCACGCTTATCGCAATCAACAATACCGGGGCAGAGGAAAGCAAAATCGCGGATCCCTGGCTCATTGGATACCACGCTAGATATCCAATCTCAGGCTGTGATTTCCCGGCAATTCCGATACCGTTCATGCCTGAAGGAATGTCTTTGGAAAGCACAAGGTTGCTTAGTGACAAGCTCCGCAGAATTCCGGCTAAATGCTCACTATCCAGTATATGGACTGTGACGATCACATACGGGTTGCGATCGGCAATCGGTATACCTCCAGGATCCGGAACAATGGCAAAAGCTGCAGCGAGCGCAATTTGATCCTGCAGTTCAATAACTTCGATGCCAGAGAGTTTCGGAAAAAGACCAGAAAAGCTGATGTTGTCCGGGTCCATTTTCCGAATTTCTTCTAGATAGTTTTCTCTGATTTCATCAATAACTCCACCGAACCCGGCTAATTCGGGAATAATGGGTTTCTGTCCCAATTCAATCTCTACTTCATTGCGATAGACCACGTTGTTATCCGGGTCGATCAGATACGCAGCGCTGTAGGCAAAATCGGTCGCCATATCTTCGGAAAATCGGTCTTCGATCCATGGCAGCCAGAAATTGGTATCGATGTTCAGATAAGCAGCATTGGACGCTGCGTATCGCTCCATTTCATCGAGAATACTCTGTTTATGATTTTCGAACACGCGGCTGACAGAAGCGGTCTCTCTTTGAGCAGCATCCTTTTCAGCAGTCCAGATCTTCAAGAACACTAGGCCAAACGCCACGATCAACGCCGCAAACATGATCAGGATGACAGCGCCTATGGACGGTATTTTGCGAAACAAAGACAAAGACCACGACAGCGTGCCGGTTGTTACATGCACCCGACTGCCAGACGCAGAAGAATAAGAAGACTCTGTTTCTTTGGTCATTTCATTCAAAAAGGTTGACACTTCTGTTCGAATTCGGAGGAAGAAGAAGGCCGTTCATTGCGCTTATACAACGAACGGCCTTCTTTTTTTCTTAATTCAACCCAGAATAGACTACGCGGCACGTACCTTTGCCAGGAAGTCTTGCATTGCAGACCGCAGATTATTGGACTGCTCATGCAAGTCCCCGACCGCAGAATTCATATTGGTGCTGAGTTCTGCCGTCTCGCTGGCTGCGCCACTCACTTCAGAGATGGACCTGGACACCCCTTCTGTTCCGCGGGCAGCTTCTGAAACGCTGGTGGCGATTTCAGTCGTAGCCAGATTTTGTTCCTCGGCAGCACCAAACATTGCTGAAGTGTTTTCGGCAATTTTCTGAACCATACCCGCAACAGACCCGGTCGCTTCCGTAGATGCATCTGCAGCCGACCGCATTTCTGAAATCTGCCGATCGATCTCTTCCGTTGCCTTTGAGGTCTGTTCGGCCAGAGCCTTGACCTCGGTAGCAACCACCGCAAAACCTTTACCTGCATCCCCTGCTCTGGCCGCCTCAATGGTGGCGTTTAGAGCGAGCAGATTGGTTTGTTCCGCAATATCGGTGATCAGCTTGGTAACGTCTCCAATCCGAGAGACTACCTGCTGAACCGTTGCGACGGCTTCATTGGAACGATCAACTTCAGTCTCCGCAGCTTGTGTAATGTCTGATGACGAACGAACCTGGTCCGTAATCGCCCGAATTGAAGCTGACAATTCTTCAGTCGCGCTCGCAACGGTATTGACGTTGTTTGTAGCCTGTTCTGCAGCAGCAGAAACTGAAAGGGCCTGGTCGGTCGTATTGTTCGCAATATTCGACAATGTACCGGCTGAGTCATTCAGCTCATCAAGCTTCGTGATCATTCCATTACATATTTCCAGAACAGTCGACTCGAATTCACTGGCGACCAGTTCCATTTCTTCATGTTTGATCCGCTCGGCATTCTCTTTTTCAGCTGCAGCAGCTTCTTCAAGATCGCGGGTCCGGATCAGGTTATCGCGGAACACGCCCAAAGAGCGGCCCAAAAGACCAATCTCGTCGCGTCGATCTCCAACATCTACAGTTTGTGTCGTATCGCCGGTTGCCAGCTTCTCTGTAATGCCGGATAGCCGGGTCAACGGCGCAGAAACCATGGTGTGGCTGAGGAAGCCCAGAACCATCGCCAGAATTGTTAGCAGAATTGCACTTCCAATGGCGACAAACTGAACTGTGTTCAGGGCATCATTCTGGATGACAACTGATTGTTGCCGCTCAGCGCCCACGGCACCGATGAAATTCTTGCTGTGTTCCTGAACTGCTGCCAACAGCTCGGTGCTCGCCGGCGTCAGTTCAATGGCACGTGCCAAGTCCACGGTTTCCGGTGTCCGCATTAGTTCGATCTGGCGCGCAGCGATTTGCGTGTACCAGTCTCTCCAGGATGCTTCGAGCTGAACCAGGTTTTCCTCGAATCTTTGCGAAGGTTCACCAATACTCGATTTAACAACGGAGAACTGCCGTTCAATATCTGTATTCAGATCCTGAGATTTATCCAACCAGTCACGATTGCCGGTTAGTAGAAAGGACTTCACAGCAAGAGCCTGCTCAACAATTGTTCCATTGAGCTCGGCAGTTTCGGTGTTGAGGTCAGAGAGCAGATTTGCCGTCTTCACCTCGTTCAAGGCTGACTTGGTCTGGAGCGCGCTTGTTCCGCCCGCGACAGCCCCAATCAATGCCAAGGTCAAAAAGCCGGCAGCGATTTTTTTGCTTACAGAAAGATTTTTTAACATAGGACTATCCGTTAGGAGTTCGGCGCCTGACGCCGTTGAAGTTCGGAGAGATTGAATTCTACTGTTGCAGCGCCAATCGCTTTCCCTGTTTCAGGGTCTTTTACGGAGAGGTTTAGCTGCGCGCGCCAGATTTTCAGATCTTCATCCCACTCGGCCTCATCAATGAAGCTAGCCTCAGGTCCGGACGGAAACGTCTTTTGAAATTTTGCTTCGTCGCCCTGCCAATAGTCGCCTGTGATAGCACTTTGGCCCACGTTGAGGCCGTTTGCATCCATCACGAATATTTCCGGGTAGAGGCCGAGTGATCCAGCCTGGACCCGCAGAAGATAAATCGAAAGCGGTGCCGACAAAGTCGCAGAGATCAGTGGCTTGTCGTCTGCTTCGCGCTCCTTGCGCCATTGTTGGTCAAGAGCGTCAATATCAGCCTGGGTTATTGTCCCGCGAAGATCGTTTTGTGCATTGATTGAAAGAGCAACAATCGGGTTTGACAGCCATTCATTTACACTCTCAACAATTTCGGGGGTGATGAGAGCACCTGGTTCTGGCGCTGTTTCAGCGTTGACCGCAGATGAAAGCAGCAGCGCTACCGGTAAGTGCACGATACATTTGATCACGACAATTCTCCACTTTTGCATTTAAACAAAAAGCGAGAATTTATTTAATATTTTACTTACCTATAACGCTGAGGAACAATGTAATTTAATAAATCTCAAAAGTACTGTGAAAAGTAACTATAATAAAATTTTACTAAAAACTCAGCACGATTTATATCGTGCAAATTCCAGATTCAATTCGCAAAGTTCTGCCAGACCCGGAATTTGCTGACCGTATTTTTATACGTGATGGCGATAAAGATCCTGAGACCTGTTCAGGTGAGAGTGCATTGCATTTTCCGCATCCAGGGCATTTCCACTGGCGATGCAGTCGACAATGTTCAGGTGCTCTTCAAGAGTGACATTTTCCTGTCCAGACCAGAGCAACAGGTCCGTGTGATAGTTGAACAGCCATGTCAGCATGGCGTCACCGACGGCCGTGAAAATCGGATTTCCAGACATCGATACGATCTTATTATGGAAAGCAATATCCGCCTTGATGAAATCAGTTGGATTTTCGAGCATGTTCTTCTGATTGGCAACGAGTTGCTTCAGCTCGTCGATATCCTCAGGCTTTGCTTTTTCAGCCGCAATTTTCACCATTCCGACTTCAAACAGGCGTCGAGCTGATTTCAGGTGCTCAAGATTGTCCGACGACGAAGACAAGAGCATTCGGGCAACCATGTCCATTTGGCGAAAAGCCAAGTCAGCGGATAATTCACTTACCCGGGACCGCTCGCCCTGTGAAATGGAAATCAGGCCTTGTGTGTCCATAGCCTGCATTGCTTCACGCACTGCGGGGCGGCCTACACCAAAACGCCTCATTAGTTCTCGCTCTGATGGCATCAAATCACCCGGCGCGAGTTCACCGCTGACAATCATTTCTCTCAAGCGATCGAATACCTGATCGGATAGTTTTCGACGAACTATTTTGCCGTCATTATCGCCTAATCCACTCCAGTTTTCCATGACACGCTATCTCGACCTTTGTTGTCGTTGGCTGAAATCGGTATGCTGACCGCTCAAATTCGACCCATCTTTAGCCCTCTTGCCTATATTCCGGCAATCTCCAATGGGTCAAGAATTCTTTTCTTCCCGTATCTAATCGACTGTTGTTCCGATGTCAGGTTCGCCACAAGCAACCTGGGACCATCATTTGTCTGAAAGCCAACAGCCGCGATGCGCTTTGGGTCACTAATACTGCAGGAAAGCAGTGGTAATCCATTCATACGACACAGATCCTCCACAGCCTTGGCAATTGGCAGTAAACTATGGTTGTCCGCACTCAGAAGCCCTCGCGGCCCGACAAATGCTGACGGAATCCAATGTTCAATTCCAGCGTCTGTGATTCGGCTTGCATAGCCAAGCACCCATGCGGCAGCAAAGCGTCCCCTCTGGCGCGGATCATCATGAGCCATACAAATCCGGTCGTCATTTGGGTTTTCGAATGTCTGCGATCCATAAGGATTCTGTCGCATCCCAATGGTCGTTGGCCCCAACCGGTATGGCTTGCCCTCGCCTATGATGGCTCTGGCGGATTGGGTAATGTGCGGAAGAGTCTCCAGTGTTTCCATGACACTGTCATCATCCGCGGCGTGTACGATCGGGTTCGTCGCATGCGTGACATAGTCAAGAAGTGCAATGGGCGGGCGTTTGCGGTTGAGTTCTGTGAAATAGCTGAACATGCCGCCGCCCAGCGTAGTCTTTGGAAATGCAGCTCGTGCGGCCCTGTAGATATCTTCTAGCGGTGGGCAGTTCGGCCATTCACTTCCCGGAGGTGTTGATTGCCGATCAACGGAGGGACAGACAGCGAGAGATGCCAATTCCAGACCGCATTCAGAAACCATGCCGGCAAGACGTTTGAATTCAACGTCAAGATCACCGTCACAAGCGACGACATATTCAAGATCGTATTGGACCGGAAAAGCTCTTTGCAAAGACCGGAACGCCTTCAATGAATGAAGATCATGCCCTGCAGTTGGATCAAAATGGCATAAAATGGATTGCGGCTTCACCTGTTTAAGCAGGTTAATTTTTTCAAGGGTCAGCTCGACATGTTCAGGGTCCATTTGCAGGCCGATAGACGGAAGTTTCTTTCCCAACGGTTCGCCAATGGACAACTCTACAGAGGTATCGGTATCGGAATTCGGGCGAATATCGGACATCCTGACATTCTCGACGACCTCAATATCAAGAGACACTGACTGGTCAAATTGTTGATTGGATTTGATAATGTAAGGCCAAGGTAATTCGATCGGACGGACATAGGTCTTGTAAGATGCATCAGACCAATTGCGCTGGTCTTCCATCTCAAACGTATCCCCTTCCATTTTGCAGCATGCCGTTAAATGAGGTGCTGGCGAATGGGTCAATGCCCGGATCGATTTGAACGGTTGCCATGGTTCTATCAGCTTGGGAAAAACCGTCTCAACTAAAGTCCCGTCGCAATGCTCAACGGTCACCGGCGCCCCGGCAACACCATTGATCGGGTGCAGAATGTTGAACCCACAGCGATTGGTTTCAAAGTCACCGTCCGCGATTGCCTTTGTGTCAAAAGTTAGCTGACCAGATTGCGAACCGGATATTCTGGTATCTACTGTGAGAGTGACACCATCGTTCAGGAAACGCGCGGAATAGGAGACTTCAAACCCGTCAGTTGCCTGATCGATAGTGAGATTCTCTATTTGTGGGGCAAGTGTTCCCCAGTCCTTGTCGCGAACCACATAGGAAATCGCCCGCAAGACTTCAAAACCGTCATAGCGGACATACCGCAGATTGCCATTCTCTAGCCGCACTTCCAAAGGTCCTGCACGGAGCAGCTGAAAAGGTTCTGGTGCTCGTTTCGTACCAAAGAGATGTATGGCATCCAGGTCTGTCATGCGGCTCCGGTTCCCGGCGGTATTGTCCGGTTTTCTTCTGCAGCTGATAGATAGGCTGCTTCGACAAGTTCCAACGTTTTCAGATTGTCATCGCCGGAGGTTTCCGGCTGAACCGAAGTGTTAAGACAGTCGACAAAATGCTGTTGAATATTGAAAACGCTCTCCTGAATATTGTGCCACGGGCGTTCAGCCCAGGAGAGCAATGGCGGCGAAACATCTTTGGTGACCGTGCCTTCAGATGACTGAATGACAAGTTGGTAATCAGGCATCAGCCGAAGCGTGCCATCGCTCCCGTCAATTTCCAGAAGACTTTCAGGGAAATTTTCCCGAGGTAGTTTGGTCGCATAACTGCAGTCTACGATGCTGGTGACGCCGCTCTTGTGAACAAGCATCATCGTGGCAACATCTTCAGCCCGGATCTTGGGATTAACCCTTTTTATGCTGGCCGAAATGGATTGGGCATCGCCAAATAGAAAGCGGGCTATATCCAGGATATGAATTCCGAGATCCTGGACGATGAACCGCTCGTCTGCCGCCAGATACGGCTGGCCGGAATAAACGTCATAGGCAGATCTAAAACTCACCCGGCCCCAGAAAGGCGTCCCGATTGCGCCGTTTTCGATTTCCGCCTTTGCAGCGCGGATGGCCGACTGCCATCGAAAGTTTTCATGGACCATGAGCATGACATCGGCATCATTTGCGGACTTTGTCATGGCCTTCGCGTCGTCCATGGTGTCGGCAAAGGGCTTCTGGCAGATAATGTTGACCCTATGGCTCGCGGCAAGTTCCACCAATGACCTGTGCGTTTGAACAGTTGTCGCAATGTCCACAAAATCCAGTGGCTCATTCTTTAAAAGTTCAGCAGCGTCCGTGTAGGTGCGCTCAATACCGAACCGGTCAGCTGTTTCCTTCAACCGATTTTCATCCCGGTCGCACAGCGCGACAATTTCTGCACCTTCCACGCCTGCCCAGCCATGCATATGGTTCTGAGCAAAGAAACCACAGCCAATGAGTGCGCCTTTTTTCATTGTGATCTCCCTACCCTGCTGCTGCTTGTTGTTGAAGGGCAACCCTTGCCTGAAGTCTCTGTTGGGCCTGATCAACAACCACAGCAGCAATGATCACCAAGCCTTTGATAACGGTTTGCCAGAACGAACTGACCCCCATCATGACAAGTCCATCGGACAGAACACCAATAACAAAGGCTCCGACGATTGTTCCGCCAATCCGTCCTCGGCCGCCGGACATGGATGTGCCTCCAAGAACAGCCGCAGCAATAGCGTTGAGTTCGAATGTTTCGCCAGTTGCCGGATGGGACGCGACAAGTTGTGAGGAGATCACAAGGCCGACAATTGCAGCACAAAAACCGGAGAACATGTAAACAAACATCTTGACCCGATCGACTTTCACACCCGAAAGCGCAGCTGCCTTCTCATTTCCACCAACGGCATAGATATGGCGGCCAAGCGGTGTGCGTCCGGCGATATAGGCCGCAGTCAATCCGACTATGATTAGCAACCAGATCGAGATGGGAATTCCGAGAACGTGCCCGGCACCAAGAAGATAGAGCCCTGTGGAGCCATACTCTTCGCTACCAACAAGGTTAGGAAATGTTGCCCCGTCCGAGGACAGCAGCGCAAGTCCGCGCGCCACATACAAAGTGCCAAGTGTCGCAATAAAGGGGGCAACATTTAATCGGGTTATCAGTAACCCATTGATCGCGCCAACGAGCACCCCTACGGCCAGGGTGATAAGAATGATTTCAAAGATATTGAAATAAAGGGAGTATCCGATACCAAGATCTACTCCATTGAGAACCAACCAGCCGGCCACCATACCGCACAGGCCAACGATGGATCCCACTGAAAGGTCAATACCACCGGTAATGATCACGAATGTCATGCCGATCGCGAGGAAGGCATTCAGCGCCACATGTTTGGACATGATTACGAAGTTTGCGGTGCTCAGGAAGTTAGGTGCTGCAAACGAAAAGAATGCGAAAACAGCGATCAATGCAATAAACGTTCTGAGCTTCAAGAGCAGCAGAATAAGAGGTTGCCCACCCATGGAAGTCTGGCTGTTTGGTGCGGCGAGCGATGTCATCCGTGTATACTCCTGTTCGCATGGTCGTGCTCACCTGTGGGTGCATGACCGATCGCGGAAGCCGCGATAATTTGTTCTTCTTTTGCATCCGCACCATCGAACTCGCCTGTGATGCGGCCATTCGACATCACGATAATTCGGTCGGACAAGGACATGACTTCTTCAAGGTCTGACGTAACAAAAAGGATGCCCAGACCCTCAGCTGCAAGACGGCGCATGGTTCGAAAAACTTCTGCTTTGGCCCCAATATCGATCCCTCGACTGGGTTCATCCATGAGCAGAATTTTGGGAGCGGTCATAAGCGCCTTGCCGATCACAACTTTTTGCTGGTTCCCCCCCGAAAGAGAACTGACCGCGTTTTCCATGCTTGCGATCTTGATGACGAGATCGCGAACGAACTTCTGAACGGTTTCCCGCTCCTTTCGAAGGCTCAGATGGATTCCCTTGACGAAGCTCCCCAAGCTCGACAACGACATGTTTTCTCGAATCGGCAGGATTTGAATCAGCCCCTCCGATTTGCGGTCTTCCGGAATCAGGGCCAATCCACGCGCAATTCGACCAGCTACATGCGGCTCGTTCAACGGTTGACCTTCAACATAGAATTCGCCGGTCGCGTTTGGGTGCTGGGCCATTATGCATTCGAAAAATTCCGAACGCCCTGCCCCCATCAACCCGTAAATGCCGACAATTTCTCCCGCCTTGAGATCCAGCGAAACATGGTCAACCACGTACTCACCGGTCTTGCCGATCAGGCAGATTTCTTCGCTTCGGAAAATCTCGTCGCCATATTCATGCTCGACCGTTTTTGCGTAGTCCTTGGATGCGGCACCGATCATATTCTGCACGATCCAGGCGATATCCACGCCCTCCATTGAGCGGGCTCCTGTCCGGTTACCATCGCGCAGTACTGTAATGTAATCGCCGATCCGGATCAGTTCTTCGAGCCGGTGAGAGATATAGACGATACCCACGCCGCGCCGTTTCAGATCTTCAATCACACGGAACAGGATTTCGACCTCGGCTGCGCTCAGGGCAGAAGTTGGCTCATCCATAATCAGTATGCGTGCGTCTTGCGCCAGAGCCTTCGCGATTTCGACGATTTGCTGCTCACCAATGCGCAAATCCGAGACCATGGCATCAGGAGATATGTCGTGCTCCAGCCGGTTGAGCAATTCAACGGCTTCTTTCTTTTGATCACTGGAGGCAATATCGACGCCAGCGCGTGTTTTCTCGCGGGCAATAAAGATATTGTCGGCAACGGTCATGTTGGGAAAGAGGTTGAGTTCTTGAAAGACAATCCCGATACCGTGAGCAGCCGCAGCCCGCGTATCAGGAAATGTCATCCGTTCGCCGTCCATCAGGATCTCACCCGATGTCAATTGCTCAACTCCGGCAATAACTTTCATCAGCGTTGATTTGCCGGCTCCATTTTCGCCAACAAGTACGTTGACGGCACCAAGGTGAACATCAAAGTCCACTTCATTTAGCGCCCGTGTCCCAGGATAAACCTTTGTAGCACCGCGGACAGAAAGGCCTATCTTGTGATCATCCGTACTCATCAACCACCCACCTTGACGGTAACCGGCGTGACCAGGAATGGGGGGCCACCGCCGCGCACGGTGAATGCGCCCAGCGCTTCAACCTGTTGACCTTCCAGATTGTCGCGAGGCAAATCCTCAAGCGCACTTTCAAAGGCCCGTGCGTTCAAAGCTCGGGACAATTTGGCGTATTCGATCTGGTCGGTGAAAGACGAGAAATCAATAAAGGGAAGAATGTCGCGCAGCGCTGTTCCGCGAATAACGGGCCCCAGCTGCAATGTCACATCGGCGGTCCCGTCTCCATCGACATCAACATCAGCGGTTGCCGCGCGCGTATCAGTCTTGGCAGAAACGATCTTGCCTTTGACCTTGGTAGAGAAATTCCAGGGACTTCCTTCGCTGGCCGGGCGATATCCTTTGGCATCGCCAGCCGCGTCGAGACCGGAGGCGATAGCTGTCACCAACTCGGCCATGTCTGTTGATGTTTCATCAAGATGCGGAAGAACCTGCTTCTCCCAGATATCGGCTACCAACGCATTCATGTCACCGCCGGGTTGGCTGGAGACAACTTTTTGAGACTGGCCATCCGCGCCGACGTCGTTTTTTTCCAGTTTACAACCGCCGAGACTGACGGTGGCAATCATGACCATACAAATGGATGGAGCGAAGCCGCGATTCACCATGAATCTCCCAACTGAATTTCACCTGCAACCCGCAGTGAAAACCTGCACGCGAGGGTGGGCAATAAACGTAAAAAAGGAAATTGGCCGCGTCGGCTTCTTCAACCGACGCGGCCATAACTGCCACTTATTTCAGGGCAAAGGTTTCCAGATTACCTGCGTTATCAGCATTAATCAGGATACAGTCCATCAGCTGCTTTTCGTCCAGACCGGTGGAACCGGTTTTCAGGAACTGGTCAGCCTGTTCGACAGCAATCTCAGCCTGGCGATAAGCCGGCTGCAGTACTGTTGCCTTGATGCCACCTTCCAGGATTGAGTCACGGACATCATTGCTGCCGTCAAAACCAACGACAATCACATCTGTCCGGCCAGCGGCCTTCAAAGCAGACCATGCACCCATGGCCATTGTGTCGTTGCCTGAGATCACACCAACGATTTCCGGGTTGGCCTGCAAGATGGTTTCCATCTTTTCAAAGGCTTCCGTCTGGCTCCAGTTAGCTGACTGCTGAGCAACCATTTCCATGTCAGGATACTGGTCGATCACGTCATGGTAACCGGCAGAACGGATACCGGCATTGGTATCTGCTTCGCGGCCAAGAAGTTCAGCATACTTGCCTTTTTCGCCCATAAGTCTGACGAATTCTTCTGCACCGAGCTGAGCGCCTTGATAGTTGTTGGACACAATCTGTGAAACAGCAATCCCTGTTTCCTTGATTTCGCGGTCAATCAAGAATGACGGAATACCGGCTTCCTTCGCACGACGTACAGGAGCAACACTTGCATCTGCACCCGCGTTATCGAGAATGATTGCTTTTGCGCCACGAGCAATTGCCGTGTCAAACAATTCATTCTGTTTGTTCGGGTCGTCATCGTGAACCAGAACCAGTGTTTCATAGCCAAGGGCTTCGGCTCGCTGTTGAGCACCTTCAGCTTCCGCCTTGAAGAACGGGTTGTCATGAGAAGGTGTCAGGATCGCGATCAGATCAGCAGCCGAAGCGTAGGCTGGCGCAAGCATTGTAGCGGCGAGTGCAACGCCTGCGAGTAGAGTTCTACGGTTAAAATTCATAATATCCTCCCAGTTAAAATTTCTTCCGTTTTTACCACTGACAGCTTCCCCAGAAGCTGCCAGATCAGATGACCAAACGGCGTCATTTTGAACGCCAACTGGTCCAAGTCAGGTGATCTGCCGGATGCTTTCCTTGATTTCATCCGGCTTAAACACACCGATCCAGTCATCGCGCATAAGGCGTTTTTTTCCGTGAGTAATGGCTTTGTTACAGGCATCTGAAAAGACACCGTCGACCTCTTCCATGACCACTGCGCCGAGAATGTTCATGTGACCCAAAAGAAAGTCACGAGCCGCAACACGATCAACGCCCTGGCGAACAACTTCGTCCATAGCGTCCTTCATGACAGCCAACAGTGTTGCGCAAACCGTTTCTGACAGTCCGGGCTCAAGCAAAGCCATCTGCTCGACGGTCACACGATGGGACCGCAAAATCGGTTGGAAAATGGTTTTTGCGATATCTTCGCCGATCGCGAAATCTTCCTCTGGCCCCTGCATCAAAGCACTTACGATCGCCTGCTTGGCAGCAACACCACCAAAATAATCGCGTTTGGCAGGAAGGTCTGTTTCGTCATTGAATATTGGAGGGTGACACGGATGCGTCACAAAGAACGTCACATCGCTGCGCTCAGGGAAATGACCTGCAAATGGTGCCGCAGCATCCAGTGCAATCATAATTGTTCCCGGCGCCAGCTTGTCGATGATACCACCGGACACCTTGCGGATGGCGGTGTCAGGCACTGCAAGAATGACAGCTCTCGCACCGTTCAGCGCGCTATCAATGTCAACGCAATCCGCGCCAACTTCCGCTTTGAGCCTGTCCCTGCCTGCGTCACTGACTTCTACATGAGCAACTTCGTATTGAGAGCCTTTGAGGTTGTGCGACAAGCGCACTCCCATTTTTCCACCAGCCCCGATGAGCGCAATTTTCATGTTTCCCCCAAAATTGTTGGTCAAATAAACTCACACAGGAGTCATAATGTCAACTGGTATGATATGTTTATATCACGATATCAATGCCAGCATAGACGTTCATATACTTAAGTTGTAAAAACAGTTTCCCGAAACACATCACTGCTGTCGTTTCAATCGCTGTACTTAGCCCTCGAGGTGGGTAGAAACGTTCCCCTTATCCCTTGGACAATCGAGAAAACTGGTTAAGTCACATTCGCTTACCTTATAAAGGCAGGTGCCAAGATATTTCACTTGACTACTGGTATGATAAGTTACTTATTATATCAAAATTATCAAGGAAAATAGTGCCAAGTACAATGAATCAGATATCAGCTGACAAGAATGGGCCGCTGCCTGAAGGTCTGCTTGTCGCCTGGTATGGCGACGATTTCACAGGCGCAGCTGCGGTTATGGAGGTGCTGACATTCGCAGGTTTGCCCTCGCTGCTCTTTCTGGAGCCGCCAACGCCAGCACAACTGAAATCATTTCCCGATCTACGCGGAATAGGCGTTGCCTCTGTCGCCAGATCGAAATCCCCCGAGTGGATGGACGGCACACTACCAAGCGTTTTTAATCAACTCCGGGAGCTGAATCCTCAGATTTTGCACTACAAAGTATGCTCAACGTTGGATTCCTCACCGGACACCGGCTCCATCGGACGGGCAATTGAAATCGGGGCCAATTGCATGTCCACCGACATGATCCCGGTTCTGGTCGCCGCCCCGCAAATGCGTCGCTATCAGTGTTTTGGACATTTGTTTGCGAGTTCTGGAGACGAAATCTCCCGGTTGGATCGACACCCGGTGATGTCACGGCACCCGGTAACACCAATGACAGAATCTGACGTTGCACGACATATTGCAAAACAGTCCAACAGACTGAACACGCAACTGTTGTCTCTGGAAGCTCTTTCAGCAGGTGACGAGATCCTGTCACTTGACCGCCCGGCCGTTGGATCTCTAACCGCAGTCAGTATAGACAGCATAGATGCATCTTCAGAGGCAGCAGCCGGACACGCAATCTGGAGGGCACGCAAGCAATGCCCATTTGTTGTCGGTTCTCAGGGAATTGAATTTGCGCTGGTTGAACATTGGCTGCAAATCGGACAACTTTCCCGAAGAGAACCTGCTGAAGGGGTCGGTCAATCAGAGCGGATGGTAAGCGTATCGGGATCCGTGTCGCCAACAACAGCAGATCAGATAGCCTGGTCAACGGCTAATGGTTTTGAAGGTATTGAATTTGATGCGGTCCAGGTCTGCGGCGACGAGGCAAGCCTCGAAAATGAAATTGGACGCGTTGTCGAGAAATCTCTTCAAGCGTTTTCAAACGGACAAGATCCCCTGATCTACACTGCATCTGGACCGGAAGACCCGTCAGTTGCCCGTTTTCTAGAAGCCGTAGAGACTTCCGACATCGAGATGTCGACGGCTAACCAGACGATTGGTGAAGCCTTGGGCCGCGCTCTTCGTCTGGTCCTGGAGCAAAGCGGAACCAAACGCGCGGTCGTTTCCGGTGGAGACACCTCAGGGTACGCTACCCGCCAACTGGATATATTTGCGCTTTCCGCTCTGGCTCCTACAATTCCCGGTGCCTCGATCTTCAGGGCCCATGCCGAAGGAACAATGGACGGATTGGAACTGGCCCTGAAAGGTGGTCAGATGGGAACACCCGATTATTTCGGGTGGGTGCGCGACGGCGGCGGCACGCGTTGAAGCCAGTTCAATTACATCAGCCGCATAGACCATCCCGCTGGGCATTTCCCTGACAAGGCAAGTACACATGCAAGAAGAACAAATCACACTTCGCGAATTCTTGCTCCACCAACAAAAAGAACATGGGTTGGACCTAGACCTTTTCATGTTGCTGGAAGATATAGCAACGTCGTGCAGAATTGTGTCTCACCTTGTCCGCAATGGTGCTTTCGCAGATACCCTAGGCAGTGCTGGTTCTACCAATATTCAAGGCGAAACCCAGCAAAAGCTGGATGTTCTTGCAAACGACGTGTTCATCAGGCACTGCTCGTCCGGTTCCCGCGTCGCTGCTTTGGTTTCCGAAGAAGCCGAAGAAGTTTATTGGCTGAAACCCGAGCCAGAAGCTGACGATTATCTGGTGTATTTCGACCCACTGGATGGGTCATCCAACATCCCCTTGAACATGTGCGTCGGGTCCATATTTTCGATAATACGTCTTAATGATACGGTCGACGCGAGTTCGGACCTGTCTGTTTTGAGGCCCGGGTCGGAACAGGTGTGTGCCGGCTATGCAATCTATGGACCGGCCACTTCTTTTGTATTGACCATTGGGCATGGCGTGTCCGGATTCACCCACCAGCGCGGAACCGGTGAATTCAGACTGACCCATCCAGACCTCACAATTTCTGAAGAAAGCAGCGAATTTGCATTAAATGCATCGCGCTACGGGTTTTGGGACCCGCCGTTTCAGCGGTACTATGATGAATGCCTTGCAGGCGAAAACGGGCCGAGAGGAAAGCGCTTCAACATGCGCTGGATCGCTTCGATGGTTGCCGAGGTCCACAGGCTTCTTGTTCGGGGCGGCCTGTTTGCCTATCCGCGTGATGACGACAATCGCAAAGACGGTGGCAAGCTCCGGCTTATGTATGAAGCCAACCCAATGGCCATGATCGTTGAACAAGCTGGGGGCAGCGCTTCGACGGGTTCGGGGCGCATTCTTGATGAAGTCCCCACATCACATCACCAGCGCGTTCCAGTAATCTTGGGCTCCAAATCAGAAGTGGCGCGCCTTGACCGGTATCACCGCGAACACGCCGAAAACCATATATCCTGATCCATCCATCTTCCGGAAAAGCTGCAATGACGAGTGAAATAATCAAGATCACCTACAGGATTGAAACGCCGAATGACATCGAGACGCTGGCTGCCAAGATAGCTGCGGATCAGTCGACCGGCACCTTCACAGAGCTCCCCGGCGAAACGGAAGAAGTGCGCGCACGCTGTGCCGCGCGCGTCGCGAGCATTACAAACCTAACTCCGCTCGATGTTCCATCGATCCCGACAAATGAGAGCGATGGGCCATTTCATCGCGCAGATATTGTGATTGAATATCCATTGGAAGCGGTCGGCACAGACATTGCTGCACTGATGACGATCACAATTGGTGGTGTTTATGCCGTCAAAGGGCTGACAGGCATCCGTGTCATGGATATCGACCTTCCAAAGACGTGGACCTGCCACCCAGGGCCTCAATTTGGAATTCCTGGATCCCGTCAATTGATGGGTGCTACCGATGGGCCGATGTTTGCTTCGATCATCAAACCGTCGCTCGGCCTGTTGCCTGATGAAACAGCCGAGGTTGTCGCCCAGCTTTGCGAAGCTGGTGTCGACTTCATCAAGGACGACGAGAAGCTGATGAGCCCTGGGTATTCATCGCTGGAAGACCGGGTCAAGGCGATCATGCCGATCATTCTGGATCACGAACAAAAGACCGGCAAGAAAGTCATGTACGCCTTCGGAATTTCTTCCGCGGATCCCGATGTCATGATGCGAAACCACGATTGTGTGGTTGAGGCCGGCGGCAATGCCGCTGTCATCAATATCAACTCGATCGGTTATGGCGGCATGACCTTCCTGCGCAAGAGGTCACAGCTCTGTCTTCATGCCCATCGGAACGGCTGGGATATCCTGACCCGCCATCCGGGCCTAGGAATGGAATTCCGGGCATACCAGAAAATCTGGCGGCTTCTGGGCGTCGACCAGTTTCAGATTAATGGAATTCGCGCCAAATACTGGGAACCGGATGACAGCTTTGTGAAGTCCTTCCACGATGTGGCCACACCCGTGTTTTCACAAGAAGATTGCCCCCTCCCCGTCGTCTGTTCCGGTCAGTGGGGCGGCCAGGCAGTGGAGACTTACCGGCGAACCGGCAGGTCTCTGGATCTGATGTATCTGGGTGGCGGCGGCATTCATGGCCACCCGATGGGAGCCGCGGCAGGTGTACGGGCAATCCGGCAGGCCTGGAAGGCAGCGGAACTGGATGTGGAATTAGACATTTACGCCAAAGACCATCCGGAACTGGCCAGCGCTTTGGCTAAATGGGGCTGATACCCACCTCTACATTGGCAAGCCACGCCTCGCCGCAATTCAACAAACGTCAGTCAACAACAACAGCCCGGCCGTCGTTGATCATATCGGCGATAGCCCGCATCTCGCAGAAACCTTTTGCGACTTTTTCTTCAAGCTGATCTTCAAGTGACTTCACATGCTTGACCTTGTCAGCAACAGCATCAATGTTCGCAAACGGCACAACCACAACGCCATTGCGATCGGCGACGATCAAATCACCGCTTTCGATCTGGCGTCCTCCAACCGTTGCACCAAAGCCGACGCGCGCTGGACCATTCGAATACGGTGAATTGGGGCTGAGACCGGCGCACCAGACCGGCATACCGACCTGAACGATACCGTCGTAATCGCGCATCTGCCCATCAGTTACAAATCCCGCAGCACCTTTATTTTTCAGCATTCCGCAAAACTGGTCACCAGAGGCCGAACAGTTCCGATATCCGTGTACGGCGGACACAACAATATCGCCTGCCTGCAGAATGTGGAGAGCGGCCATTGTGGCAAGGATTTCAGCCGGACCATTGTCCGCGACCAGCGCTGGCCCGACCGCCTGACAGTCGATATCGCGGCCATTGCCTATGGGCTGGATGGCACAATCCAGAGCGCCCAGACCGTTCATGGCATCACATACAAAGCCTGTCGGAACACCCTTAAACGCTTCAATTTGAGTAGGAGTTGGACGCGGAAAACGTTCGCGAATGGTCAGAATGGGCGGCTCTTCAATCATTTTGCACTCCAGTAAAACAGAAACAGACCCCGGCAACTTGCCGGGATCCGACAATCGCACGATCCCGAGGCATTCGAAACAACATCATTCAGCAGCGTCAAACACAGCGCGCTGGTTTCATTGTCATCCCCTTTTCGATCAAGCCATCATGCGATGCCAGCCTCATTGCCGGGTTGACCGTTCGGGGATCGTTTGGGGATCGTTTGGGGATCGTTTGGGCGGATATACCAACGGCGCTCCGGATTTTGAGGTCGAACTTGGCGGTTGGCCTGACCAGCAATATTTCTCTTTCAACACAACCATGATTACACTATCATCTCATCATACCAGTTACAAATACTGTCCGAATCTCAACTCGCTAAAGGAGCCCTCTGTTGTCGCAATTTTGGGTGGGTACCAGTTGGAAAATGAACAAAACACTGGCTGAAGCTGAAAGTTTTGCCCACGCACTTGTCTCAGCAGACACAGCCAGGGACGCCTGCATTCAGCGGTTTGTAATCCCGCCTTTCACAATGGTGCGCGAGGTTAAGAACCTGCTTGCTCAATCATCTGTCAAAGTTGGTGCCCAGAACATGCATTGGGCAAATGCAGGCGCCTGGACAGGTGAAGTGTCACCTTTGATGCTGAAGGACTGTGGGCTCGACATAGTGGAATTGGGACACTCGGAACGCCGAGAGCATTTCGGTGAAACGGATGAGACTGTTGGCCTAAAGGTCGAAGCTGCTGTGCGCCACCAACTGACACCCCTGATTTGTATTGGCGAAACACTCGCTGAACGTGAAGCTGGCCGTGCGCAAGAGGTTCTGAGGACCCAGGTTGTCTCGGCGCTTGGCCGGTTGAATGAAGACCAGAAGGCAGCAGACATCCTGTTGGCCTATGAACCAGTTTGGGCAATCGGCGAAAACGGAATTCCGGCAACGTCAGACTATGCAGATGCCCGGCACGCGGAAATCATCGACGTAGCCAGAGGTATTTTGGGCCGTCCCGTCCCCTGTCTTTACGGAGGTTCGGTCAATCCTGGAAACTGCCAGGAACTCATTCAATGCGCCCATATTGACGGGCTGTTTATCGGGCGGTCCGCCTGGGATGTGTCCGGATATCTCGACATCCTCTCCCGTTGCTCCGCAGTAATTTGAACTCAAGGAGAATAGAAATGAAAATTGCCGTAGCAGGCGACAGTGCAGGCGAAGAACTGGCCAAAATCCTAGCCGACCACCTGAAGGACCGTTTTGAAGTGTCCGAAATTTCGCGGACCCAGAGCGGACCGGACACGTTCTACGCCAATCTTGCCGATCGCGTTGCTTCAGAAGTCTCCAATGGCACCTATGACCGGGCGATATTGTGCTGCGGAACCGGTATCGGAGTTTGCATCGCCGCCAACAAGGTTCCGGGCATCAGGGCAGCGCTCGTAAGCGATGCTTATTCCGCCGGGAAAGCGGCAACTTCAAACAATGCCCAGATCGTGACTCTCGGAGCCCGGACCATAGCGGCGGAATTGGCCAAAACCATCGTCGATTCCTATCTGGACAAGGCCTTTGATCCGAATGGGCCATCTGCTCGAAATGTGGATGCCATCAACTCCGTTGATGCAAGCTACAACGCCAATTAGAATCGTAACGCTGGACAACCAGCGCCCGTATAGGCTGGGCCTTTGACAGAGGAGGTGTCGATGGAACTGACCCAAAAACTCATCAACACGGGCGAAGGCGCGGTCGATGAAATGTTAACGGGTGTACTGGCAGCTCATGCCGACCACCTTTGGCGGCCAGACGGATCGCCACGATCCGTGATCGCGAAAAACGGTCCACGTCAGAACAAGGTCGGGCTCGTGATCGGCGGCGGCTCAGGACATGAGCCCACGTTTCTCGGCTTTGTAGGCAATGGGCTTGCAGACGCAGCTGCGATCGGCAACGTCTTTGCCTCCCCGCCCCCACAGCCCATCATTGATGCGGCCAAGGCCGTTGATGGCGGCGCGGGTATTCTATTCATGTACGGCAACTATGCCGGCGACGTGATGAACTTCGACATGGCAGCTGAAATGCTGGAGCTTGAAGGTATCGAAGCCCGGACTGTCCTGACAACGGATGACATAGCGTCGGCTCCCTGTGACAAGGCAGATACCCGGCGGGGCGTTGCTGGCAATGTCTTCATATTCAAGGCGGCCGGAGCAGCTGCTGACTTGGGCCTGTCGCTGGACGATGTTGAGCGTGTTGCCCGTCACGCAAATGCCAGAACCTACACGATGGGTGTTGCGCTGTCGGCTTGTTCCCTGCCGCACACACGTCGACCTAATTTTGAGCTTCCTGCAGGCGAGATGGAAATCGGCATGGGCATTCACGGGGAGCCCGGCGTGAGACGAGGTCCCTTACAGAACGCCAATTCGGTGGCAGATGAAATCATGGATGCGATCCTTGAAGAGATGGGGCCCTCTTCAGGAGATGAAGTCGCGGTTCTGGTGAATTCTCTGGGCTCAACGCCGCTGATGGAGCTGTATATTCTCTATGCGCAAGTCGCAGAAAGGCTTGCTGAAGCAGGCCTGAAGATCCACTCGAATTTGGTAGGCCCCTACTGCACGTCGATGGAAATGGCAGGTGCCTCCATTACGGTCATGCATCTGGATAATGAGCTGAAGCAAATGCTCGACCACCCTTGCGACTGCGCAATGTTCAAAGTGAGCTGATCAATGGGTATCACTGTCAAAGACTTCCAATCACTCTTTAACGACATCGCGGACCAAATGGCCGCTGAACGGGACAATCTTTGCGCTCTTGATGGCGCAATAGGTGATGCTGATCACGGCATTGCCATGGAACAGGGAATGAAGGCGGCAGCGAAAGCGGCAAACGAAGTAGACGACGTTAACATGCAAGAGCTCTTCAACGCCGCCGCGATTGGATTTCTCAATGCTGTAGGTGCATCTTCCGGGCCCCTATACGCGACAGCGTTCATGAGGGCCGGCAAGTTTACCGGTCCTGTCACCTGCATTCCTCCAGACGACCTTAGACATGTCATTGTGGCAATGGCAGACGGTATACAGCACCGCGGAAAAGCAGAACCGGGACAGAAAACCATGCTGGATGCCTGGCGACCAGCCGCAGAAACTGCTGCGAATGGCGGCCCATCTTCTGAAATCGTTTCGGCCGCCAAGGCAGGCGCGGAAGCTACGCGAGACATGATCGCAACACTTGGCCGAGCTGCGCGGCTTGGTAAGCGAAGCATTGGCCACCCAGATCCGGGAGCCGTTTCATCCGTCTTCATCATAAGCAAGATTTGCGAACGGTTCTGAAATTGGAGCTATGGCCCGGGTTATGATCACACGAATTGCCAGATCCATGGTGAATACTACGGAGCCCCAAAAGCTCACGCGGCAACATTTTCTTACAACGAAAACGCCACAAACACTGCCACCCGGTTCCCTAGGCGCCTCAGAAACGACGGGTCCGCCTCCCCTTCCGGCATCAATACAAACACAACTATATTATTGATATAGCTAAACTAATTATAAAAAGAACCAACGATCATCATCAGAATCTCCCAAAGCCATTAGACAATTGATATTTTAGTATATTAAAATACTTGAATACCAATTGGTAGTTCGCTAGTTTGCGCAGGTAAGTGGTATGATGACCCTACCAGTAAACTGATAGGTTGAAGCAAAAAACAAGCTGAATTCACTTGGAGGATATGATGAAAGTTCTGAATTTCGTTGCCGGCGTCGCCGTCTCGGCGCTACTGGCTACAAGTTCCTACGCCGCCGATTTCAATTTACGCATGCAAACGCAGTACTCTGCGGAATCTGTTTCCGGCCAACTGGCTCAAGAGTTCATTGACAACGTCAAGGCGATGTCCGGTGGACGCGTTGAGATCGAAATGTTCTGGTCTTCTGCAGTCACCGCGACAGTTGAAGGTTTCGACGCTGCGGCCAATGGTATTCTGGATGGCGAAATGCATGGCGGTGCATACCAGACAGGTAAGAACCCTGCATTCCAGTTTGTCGGCGACCCGATGGGCGGCTATGACACGCCTTGGGAGCTTTACAGCTTCTTCTATAATGGCGGCGGCAAGGAAGCAGCCAACGAACTATACAATGCGCACAACATGCATCTGGTTGGTTGGTGGACCGGCGGTCAGGAAGCAATGTCTTCGTCACGCCCGCTTGCTGGCCCAGAAGATCTCAAAGACTGGAAATTCCGCTCTCCTCCGGGACTTGAAACCGAGATCTTTGCCGAGCTTGGCGCATCACCGATTGTGATTGACTTCACCGAAGTGTTCACATCGCTTGAAACCGGTATCATTGATGGCGCAGACGCTTCCAGCCTGGCCAACAATGTTGGTCTTGGCCTTTACGATCTCGTCGGGCACGCGACTTATCCCGGCTTTCACTCCATGCCGGTTGATCACGTGACCTTCAACCTCGATGTCTGGAACAGTTTCCCGGATGACATCAAGGCAATTCTCGAAGTTGCGACTCAGGCATTGGCTCTGCAGACTTCCATGCGGATCAACATCGCCAACGAAGAAGCTGCGTCAATGCTGAGGGAAAAAGGCGTGGTTCTGTACGACTGGTCACCTGAAGACCGTGCGGAGTTCCGCGCCGGTGCTCAGCGCGCTTGGGACGGCTGGGCAGAAAAGACCCCTGAAGCAAAAGCGTTGGTCGAAGCTCACCGCAAGTTCCTGCGCAGCATAGGCAAAATCAACTAACTGCCTTTCTTGATAGATGAATAAACATCGGCGGGCCTTCGGGCCCGTCGTCTCTCGTTTCCGGTAAATGATAGGACGGGTCTTTATGTCGGTACAGGCTCAAAGTGTTTGGCTTGGCAACGCGCGACAAACGGTGCGGGCGCTGATGATGGTCTGCATACTCGGGACTATCGTCATGGCCGCCTGGCTGATTCTGGGCAATGTACTTTTCGATACCGAAATCGGTATGAAAGATATGTTGGCGCCGTCGCAAAATCCGTCTGTATTTATAACTCTTTCATTCGGCGCGCTGGCTCTGATGTTGGGCAGTGTCTACCTGTCTGACACAAAGGGGATTATCGAAACCGAAGCTGCAGGTTTTTTTGACATAGTCGGTCTGATTTGTGCCCGCCTCTCGATGATCGCGACTGCCATTGTCGTGCTGGTCATGTTCTTCGAAGTTGTCTCCAGATATGTGTTCGAAAAACCGACACTCTGGGCCAATGAGCTCTCCCTCTGGATTGCTGGCTTTATCTTTCTGTTGGCAGGCCTCTATGCCATGCAGCAGAGAAGTCATATCCGGATATTCATCGTCTATGACCTGATGCCACGCTGGCTTCAGAAATTTGCTGATATCATTTCGGTCGTTCTGATCTGGGTGTTCACATTCATCCTGATCTGGGGCTCATATAACGAAGCTTTGTCCAAATTCATCCGCTGGGAAACTTTTGGTACCGCCTGGGACCCACCCATACCAGCGACGATAAAACCTGCAATCCTCATCATCGTGTCCTTGGTGGCCATCCAGGCCTTATCCAATCTCATCGCAGACTGGAACAAGGAACCGGAACATCATTCGTCGGCTGACGAAATTGACGAGACCGAGATCGAAATCATTCGTCAAAGCCTCAAGGACTAACTTGATGGACATTGGTACCATTTCACTACTTCTTCTGATCGGCCTATTTGTGCTTCTGGCACTGGGCATGCCGCTTGGATTTGCGTCCGCAACGCTGGCCTGTGCCGTTCTGATCATGAAGTTTGGCCCGGATCTTTTATTTCGCGACTTCGGGCGCGGACCGTTCAATGTAGTTGGGCAGGCGATTTATCGTCAGATGACCAATTATGTCCTGATATCAGTACCGCTCTTTATCTTCATGGCCTCGTTATTGGAACGAACCGGCATCGCCAAGGACATGTATTCGTCACTCAATGTCTGGCTGAGCAGAACACGCGGCGGCATTGCAATTGTCACCGCGATCATGGCGGTGATCATGGCGGCCATGTCGGGCATTATTGGCGGTGAAGTGGTGCTTCTCGGCTTGATCGCACTGCCTCAGATGTTGCGGCTCGGCTACAATCAAAATCTTGCAATCGGGACGATTTGTGCCAGCGGGACGCTTGGCACAATGATCCCGCCGTCGATTGTTCTGATCTTCTACGGATTGGTCACGGAAACATCGATCAAGGCACTCTTCACAGCATCGTTTTTGCCGGGCTTCATGCTGGCGACATTCTTTATCATCTACATCGTTGTCCGAACGCAGTTGAACCCGGATCAGGCCCCATTGCCGGAACCGGATCCCAATGATCCTCCGTTGAATGAAAAGTCCAAACTGTTTGCCAGTTTCATGACGGTAATGGTGATCTCTGCGAGTGCACTATTGCTCGTCCGGGCTCTGTTTTTCACCGCGACAGGAGCAAATGCCATTAGGGAAGGTGTCGATCCGATCACCCTCGGCATGGTGTCCGACCTCCCTTACCTCTTCGGCATTCTCATAGTCGGCCTATTGATGGTTCAGTTTGTTTTCGGCCTTGAACGCGTGCGCAAGGGCTGGGAAATGGGTAAGGGGCTGGTTGCTCCGATCGTCGTTATCGGTGTTGTGCTCGGCTCAATCTATGGCGGCATAACAGGCATCACAGAGGCTGCGGCTATGGGGGTCGTCGCAGTCTTCGTGCTTGCCGTTTTGCGGGGTGAGATGAGTTTTGACGTATTCTTTGACTCGCTCATGCGGACGATGAAATCGACAGGAACCATTATCTGGGTCACGGTCGGAGCCGCCGCACTTGCTGCTGCCTACACGTTGGTCGGCGGACCGACCTATGTAGCCAAACTCATTGTGGGAGCGGACCTTCCGACAATGGGTGTCATCCTCGTGATGATGCTGGTTTTTCTCATCATGGGAATGTTCATGGACTGGGTGGGGATCGTGTTATTGATCATGCCCGTATTCCTGCCGATCGTAACGGCCATGCCGGTGGAAGAGCTTGGCTTTTTGGGAACTATTGATCCGAAACACGTCGCGATCTGGTTTGGAGTGGTGTTCACAATGAACATGCAGGTCAGCTTCCTGTCGCCACCTTTTGGACCAGCCGCATTTTACCTGAAATCCGTGGCCCCGCCGCACATTTCGCTGACCGATATCTTCAAGGGGTTTTTGCCCTTTATCGGGATCCAGTTGATTGCGCTTGCAGTGCTGCTGTTATGGCCAAATCTGGTTTCAGTATTCCTGTAACACCTGTTTGGACAACCGAGGGCCTCCCTAAAGCATCCTCGGCGGTCCTTTCAGGAGAGGACGGGGCACCTCTGGTGTCCCGTCCTTCAATTCGAACTCTCGATATTTGCCGCTGCTCACCAAAACTACAGCTCGGTAGATGCAGGACGGCCCTGGCGATTGAAGCTTAGGCCCGACAGAGAATTTACTCCGCCGTTGCTTCTCCATTTTTTACTTCATCGGCCAAATTGATACCGTTCAATGCAGCAATATGATCTGACACCATCGGGATGAAGTCATCGCCATGTCCAATTGCGTTGACGTGCGTATAATAGTGCCTCATCGCCGACGCCATGACACTGACGACGTTGACCCTGTTGGCCATGTCATTCACGTAACGCACATCCTTGGCTGCATTTTCAATCGTGAACTTTTGAGCATCCTCATCCCTATCGACCACATAGCGCATAAACGTCTCGAAAAAGCCGTTTGAGAGCCGACTTGACTCGATGACACTCCGAATTGTCTGGGGCGAAATTCCGGCTTTTGCTCCCAGGACAACCATTTCTGAATAAAGCGCTCCATAACCCATGGAAATGAAGTTCATCAGCAGTTTCATCTTGTGGCCGCTGCCAACCGGACCAACATGACGAATGTTTGTCGCCCAGCATTCAATAACCGGCAACAGCCTTTGGAAGACTTCAGGTTCACAACCAACCATCGTATCCAGCGTTCCAGCTTCAGCTTCGACGTGGGTCCGACCAAGCGGGGCGTCAACGAGGACCACATCCTTGTCGGCCAGTTCATCAGCCAGTTTTGCGGTGGAAGCCGGGTCAGCAGTGGTTGTATCGATGACGATCAGCCCCGGTTTTGCCCCTGCCAATACACCATCCGGTCCGCGAATGATGATTTCAACCGCTCCACTGTTCGGCAGGCAAATATGCATAATATCGCATTTTTCCGCCAGTTCCCTTGCACTGGAGGCTTCCTTGGCACCCAGCGCAATCAGGCTTTCAACCGGGGTTCGATTTCGATTGCCCTTGATCCATAGCTCGTACCCGGACTTCAGAATGTTCCTCGACATTCCGTGACCCATAAAACCAACACCTATAAAGCCGATGACCGGCCGTGATTGCGCGCTCGACATAACTGTTCCTGTATTCACATGAGTGGGAAATTGTCAGAAATTCTGAAGCCCAAAAAGAAAAACCCAACTGGATCTGATTGACCGGTTTCAGGCTTCGTTTCGAAGTTTCTGGTCTTCCTGAAATGCTTCAAACTTGAGTTGGGTTTCCGGATTGGTCGGCGGGTAAAGCCCGATAATTGAGGCCCCGGCCTCAACACTTTCCAGAACAAACTGTTCAAAGTCCTCCATGCCGGAGCACTCGTCAGTGACCTCTTCTACCAGGTGCGCGGGAAGAACAATCACGCCATCACCGTCTCCGACAATTACATCTCCGGGGAAAACCGGTGCATCACCGCAGCCGATTGGCACATTTATGTCGATGGCCTCATGCAGGGTTAAGTTCGTAGGTGCCGAAGGTCGAGCGTGATACGCGGGGATCTCCATTTCGGCAATTCCATCAGCATCCCGAAAACCGCCGTCAGTTACAATTCCGGCTCCGCCCTTTTTCTGTAGCCTTCTGACCAGGATCGATCCGGCTGAGGCAGCCCGTGCATTCATCCGGCTGTCAATGACGAGAACATGGCCAGCTGGACATTGCTCAATCGCAACCCGTTGCGGATGTTCCTCATTGCGGAACACGGTAATATCATTTCGGTCTTCACGGGCAGGAATATAGCGAAGGGTAAATGCTTGCCCTACCATGTTGGAGGGTTTGCGAGATACGGGAACGACACCTTGAATATATTGGTTTCGCAACCCGCGTTTAAACAACGCCGTCGCAATTGACGCCGTTGAAATCCGCATCAATTTCGATTTCGTTGATGAGCACAATGTAAATTCAGACACTATATATTCCTAGTATATCTCAGGTTCACGGACGGGGTCACCGAAGCCCGTTTCCAGAAAATCGAAGTCGCACCCTTTGTCCGCTTGAAGGATATGTTGTGAGAACATCCAGCCATATCCGCGCGCGTATCTTTGTTCTGGTGGGGACCAATCTGCGCGGCGGATTTCCAGTTCCTCGTCGCTGACCAGCATATCCAACCGTCTATTGGGAACGTCCAGACAGACTGTGTCGCCATTTCTCAGCAATGCCAGCGGACCGCCGATATATGATTCCGGACTGACATGAAGCACACATGCCCCATAAGACGTGCCAGACATGCGAGCATCCGAAATCCTCACCATATCCCGATGACCCTTTTTCAGGAGCGCCTTGGGCATTGGGATCATTCCCCATTCGGGCATGCCTGGTCCGCCTTTCGGACCGGCATTTCGCAGTACGAGGACAGCGTTGGGCGGAATGTCCCAGGTTTCGTCTTCAATCTTTTCCTTGAGGTCAGGGTAATTGTCGAAAACATAGACAGGCCCTTCATGAACCCGGAGGTTTTCGTCACATGCTCCCGGTTTGATGACAGCGCCATTCGGCGCGAGGTTGCCTCTCAATACTGCAAGCGATCCTTCGGTGGAGACAGGATTTTCTAGGGTGCGAATTACGTCTTCATTGAACACTTCACTGTTTTCAATATTCGCACCAATCGTTTGCCCATTGACCGTCATACACCCAAGATTGAGTTTCGGAGCAAGCATGTTCATCAAGGCGCACAATCCGCCAGCGTAAAAGAAATCCTCCATTAGATAGGCTTTTCCGACAGGCCGGATATTGGCTATCACCGGTGTTGTTCGACTTTTTTCATCAAGCTCATCCAATGTCAGGTCTACCCCGGCGCGCCTGGCTATCGCGATCAAATGGATGACCGCATTCGTGGAACAGCCGGTTGCCATCGCAACGGTGTTTGCATTGTCAAAGGCATCGGCAGTCAGAATTATATCCGGCGTCAGGTTCTCCCAGATCATCTCAACACTCCGCCGACCGCAACTGGCAGCCATACGGATATGATTGGCATCAGCAGCAGGGATGGATGACGCACCAGAAAGGCAAAGGCCCAAGGCTTCTGCAATCGCGGTCATGGTCGATGCTGTGCCCATCGTCATGCAGTGGCCGTAGGAGCGGGCAATGCCCTTTTCCATTTCTTGCCACTCGGTCTCAGTGACGTTTCCTGCGCGCCGTTCGTCCCAGTAATTCCAGGCATCAGAACCAGACCCGAGCGATTTTCCGCGCCAGTTTCCGCGGAGCATTGGTCCTGCCGGCAGGAAGATCATCGGAAGTCCCGCCGAAATAGCCCCCATAATCAGGCCAGGTGTGGTCTTGTCACACCCGCCCATGAGAACCACACCATCGACTGGATGGGATCGTATCTGCTCTTCGGTTTCCATTGCCAGCATGTTCCTGTAGAGCATGGTTGTGGGCTTGACCGCACTTTCGCTCAAAGAAAGCGAAGGTAATTCAACAGGAAACCCACCAGCTTGAAGCACACCGCGTTTCACATCTTCAACACGTTGTTTAAAATGGCTGTGGCACTGATTTAAGTCTGACCAGGTATTGAGAATCCCAACCACCGGCTTACCCATAAAGTCCTGATAGTCGTATCCCATCTGGAGGATACGGCTTCGATGGCCGAAGGACCGCAAGTCGTCAGGCTGAAACCAGCGTGCACTTCGGAGTGTTTCAGCAGACATTTTATTTTTGTTTTTCATGCACTTTTCCTCTCGAGAGCAACGCACTCAAGTGTGAGAATTCCAATAGGGCTGCGTCTCTCCCGCCGGCATTCCGGTTGGCAATGTTGCCTTTGCAAGACGTCCTCCGAATTCCCCTTCCTGCTTGGACGTAACAACGACCAGCCGCCCTTCAGGGCAGGGGAAACAGAGTTTCGTCGGCGCAGGAAAGGGAACCGGGACGGTTGTTTGAAGGTCTCCCGCCAGATCAAAAACGTACAAGGCTGAGCCGTCGACACCCGCGATCCAATAATTTCCGTTTTGATCAAGTGCAGCTCCGTCGGGTCGACCAGAAAGATCTCTGGCGCTTGCGAAAATCCTTGGCTCAATGTCTGTCGGAGAACCTTCATTGAGCCTCTGCATCCAGATGCACTGGCTGTCTGGGTGTGAATCGGAATATATAAAACGCTCGCGTTTGAGATCGATTGCCATGCCGTTGGGAAGCGCCAGACCACTGATGACTGTTTGCAACGTCATGTCTTCCCGCACCAGGTGAATCGCAGCACTGCCAGGCCGACCGTCAAGTGCCATTGTCGAGGCCCAAAGACGCCCGGAGCCATCCAGCGCAGCATCGTTGAAACGAGATCCCTCCCCTTCAAAATGTAGCAACCGTTTGAAGGCACCACTGGTCGGATCAAATGAAAAAATCCCTGATTGCATTCCGAGCGCAGGCGCGTTTTGGCCCGCAAGAACAACAAACCCGGGAATTTCTGGGGTGTCCCATGCTTCAGTCCTGCCCGAATCCAGTGATGTTTTCAGGATCTTTTTTCCATCAATGTCCACCCACCACAACGCATTGCTTTCGGGGTCAATAGCCGGGCTTTCGCCGAGAACTGCCGGTTTGTGATGGTTACTGAAAACATCAAAGGACAACTCCTCCACCGTCGCCTCCCTGCGCTTTCGACTCACTTCCCGACACATATTAACCCGCTTCAGAAACCAGTTGACACAACTTCGATACCCAAATTAAAATATTAATATAACTAAAATATCAATAGGTGGCATGGAATTTTCTCGGGAGGAACAAATGAGAGCGACACTTAAAATTTTGAGGAACAGTGTGGTGGTTGCTGCTGCACTAAGCTTCTGCATACCCGCATACGCGGAGACAAAACTTCGGATTGGCACGGTTCTCGCGCCAAATGATCCGATGGGTCAGGGATTAGATAAATTCAAGGCCGAAGTGGAAAAGGCGACCGACGGCGAAGTTGTGATCCAGGTGTTCCATAATTCGCAGCTTGGAGACACAACGGAGATGATCGACCAGGCGCGCGCAGGCGCCAATGTCGGCACAGTCACCGATGTTGCTAGATTGTCGAGTTTCGTCCCCTCGCTCGCGATTATGTCAGCACCTTTCCTGTTTGATACATACGAGGAAGCCGACAAATTTGCGCTGTCAACGGAATACCTGGCCTGGGGAGAAGAGCTCAAGGAAAAATCCGGCCTCATGATGCTGGCCTCCAACTGGTACCAGGGACCTCGTCATGCGTTGACCCAAAAACCGATTTCAGGTCCAGCAGATCTGGCAGGCGTGCGGATGCGGACCATCGGGGCTCCAATCTGGATTGAAACCATTCGTGCCATGGGCGCTGAACCCACCCCGATTGCATGGGGAGAAGTCTATTCCGCTCTTCAGTTGGGCTCGATCGACGCTGCCGAGGCCCAGCCCACGGCCATCAAGGGCGCAAAACTTTATGAAGTAATCAAGCACGTCACCAAAACCGGACATATTCAGCTTGTTACAGCTCTCGTTGTCGCAGCAGATGCGTGGGATCAGATTTCCCCTGAGCATCAAAAAATCATCCAGGATTTGGCGGTCGAGAACGGTCGTTACGCTTCAAACCTCACTATAGAGTCGGGCGAACAGGCCCTTGCAGATGTTGCTGCAAGTGGCGTCACAATTTCTGATGTTGACCTGGCTCCATTCAAAGAGGCGGTATCTGGCGTTTATAACTTGCTTGAGCTGGAGCCAGAGGCTGAGATCGTAAACCGTGTCCTGGGCCGGTAATCAACCCTAGAAAGCTGCACGGAAAGTTGCCGGGGAAACTTAATGTATCAAAGGGTAGAATTTTTCTGTGCCGCACTTCTGTTGGCAACGGTGGTCCTGTTGGTCGCCGTTGCCTCTGTTGCACGGGCGATCGGTTCACCGATCATCTGGTCGATTGAAATCGCGCAGTTGTTATTTTTATGGCTGTGCATTGTTTCGATCGACCTTGCCATGCAGCAAAACCGCCATTTTGGTTTGAGCCTTTTGCTCGACAATTTGCCCCCGACTGTGAAGAAAGCAATGCAGGTCATCAACATGCTCATAGTGATGGGACTGTTGGCTTACCTTTTTCAATTTGCCTGGATAAACATGATCCTCATGCACCCGCGGCTGGATGGAGCGCTACAAACGCCGGGATCCCTGTTTCACGCGAGCATGGTCGTCGGAATTGTTCTGATGCTTCGGACATTGGCTGTTCAGCTTGTACAGACCATTAGAACGAAAGCTGAAGCCTGATGTTGCTCCTAATCGCTTTCCTTTTTGTTATTTTTTTGGTGTCGGGCATTCCGGTTGCTTTTGCACTCGGGCTTGCATCAATTCCGGTTTTTGTCTTGACCGGCACAATGCCACCGACTGTCGCAATTCAGAAAATGGTCAATGCGACCCAAAGCTATCCGTTGCTGGCTGTGCCATTTTTCATATTTGCTGGCAACCTGATGAATGCGACCGGCATTACAGAACGTCTGGTAAAGTTTGCCCGCCTTCTCACCGGGTGGCTCGCCGGAGGACTAGGCCAGGTATCCATTGTCCTGAGTTTGATGATGGGCGGAATATCCGGCTCCGCAGTCGCAGATGCTTCAATGGAAGCGCGCCTTCTGGGGCCGAGCATGATGTCCAAAGGTGGATATTCAAAATCTGCAGCAGCTGCCGTTTTGGCCTTCGGCTCGATTATCACGGCAACAATCCCGCCAAGCATCGGTCTTATTCTCTTTGGATTCATAAATGAGGTGTCCATCGGACGGTTGTTTTTGGCCGGAATCATTCCGGGAGTGCTTTTGACCACTTGTTTGATGCTGACGGCCTGGTTTGTTGCAAAGCGCAACGGGTATGTTTCAGATCTGGAAGAGCTTCCGTCTTTTGCTCAACTGCTTGAAAGTTTCAAGGAGAGTGTCTGGGCGCTTGCTTTCCCGATTATCCTGATCATCGGATTCCGGTTTGGCTTTTTCACAGCAACCGAGGCGGGAGCGTTTTTGGTTTTCTATGCACTGGCCATCGGGATCTTCGTCTATCGCGAGCTGACACTGGATCGGCTTTATGATGCCATGAAGAGCACCATTTCGGATCTTGGAATGGTGATGCTCTTGATCATGATGGCAGCGGTTTTGGGATATGCCGTGACCATCGAACAAGGGCCTCAGCAGATCGCGCAATTGCTAACCGAACTCACTCAAGAGCCCTATGTGATCCTTGTTCTGGTGCTGCTTCTATTGCTTGTGAGCGGGGTGTTTCTGGAAGGGGCTGCCAATATTCTGCTGGTTACTCCCATTGTTTTGCCAGTCCTGATTCAGGCCGGATTCAACCCGGTTCACATGGGCATATTGATGGTGACTCTCATCAATATCGGCGGGTTAACACCGCCGGTCGGAGTCATTATGTTTACGGTGTGTGGTATTCTCGACGTTAAAACAGGCGAATTTTCGATCGCAGCAGCTCCCTATTTCCTCGCTTTGCTGATATTTCTCACTGTTTTAATTCTCTTTCCGGCACTTTCCCTTTTTATGCCTGACCAGCTTATGTAAGTTCAGGGTCTCTAATTGAAAGGTTATTAAAAGATGGCAGTTAGCCCGTTGTCCGATGCACTGATCAAAGTATCAGATGAACTGTCAGGCCCAACTCAGCATGGGTCCGCAGCAGGGCGGGTGTATGCCGGATTGAGAGCTCGAATAATCTCAATGGACCTAAAACCGGACACCGTGCTGTCACGCGCTGAAATTGGAAAGGACTACGGAGTTAGCCAGTCACCCGTCCGCGAAGCCATTCAGAAGTTGGAACAAGAAGGCCTTGTATTGACCTACCCTCAATCCAAGACGCTTGTGACCAAAATCGATATAGACCATGCCCGCGAAACTCAGTTTCTACGTTTGAGCATTGAGCTGGAGGTCGCCAGAAAACTGTCCGAACTCAAAAACCCGGACTTGCTGTTGTCTCCGACGAGAATTCTCCGAATGCAAAACATGGCCGGTGAAGATCGTGACATAGCAGAATTTACGACGCTTGATCGTCTTTTCCATATGTCCCTCTTCCAGGCTGCTGAAATATCTTCCTTGTGGCATTTGATTTCGGGTCGTTCAGGCCATATTGACCGCCTTAGACATCTCAATCTACCAGACCCTGGCAAATTGGCCGCAATCCTGGAGTCACATCAGGCTATCCTGGCCGCCATTGCCAAAGGCGACACCAAACTGGCGCAAGCACAGGTGCGCAAACACTTGTCGGGAACTCTAAAATCCATTCCAACAATTATGGCCTCATACCCGGATTATTTCGAAGACCGTAAGGCCAAATAAAACATCAAGTATCTCCGTAATAAGGATATTTGGAACTGACGCATAAAGGATTGGAGAGCTTCGCCTCCGGTTGTAGATCTCGCCTAATCTTGTAGATCAGCGGCTCCATAAACCGCTCAAGCAACTGCAAGACTAACTTTGGAAGCTCCCTTTTCTGAGTCCACGCTCTGCAGTGTTTGTGCCGACAGCGTGCCCGGCAAGTCCGCGTACGTTTCTCGATACACTGGTGTCTAGGTAATCATCCTCCCGAACTATTTCAATTCCACCCGGTGCCAAGACAGCATCTAACGTGCAATCTTTCGTTTCCCGGAAATGTCACTTTTACCACCCTCTCATCCGACATACGTCACGAAAATGAGCCCAAAACTCTCCTGCCCAGAATTTGTTTTTCCCGCCAGATGAGCGCTGAACGACAATCATTTTTTCAAAATTTCGAAAATCTACAGCACTATTTCCAGAAATTAATTGGCGGAATTCCGTCAATTATTTGGAGCATCGGAAACAGTTTCCAAAATCGGGCGACAGCATTTCCAAATGCCGCATTGCCTAATTCGGCATCCTAATATACTAATTTAGTGGTATGATGAGTTCACCAGTGAGCCGAACTTGTCCGGAACTGGTAATATGGGGGGCCAAAACTCAACGCCGTGCACGGAGCACCGCTCCGCGATCCAGCGTCAAACAATTCAAACAACACTATCGAACCATCAGCCGCAGAACGTCAAAAGGCGCTGTTTTTGATGGGTTTTTAAGGGGCTTGGCGAGGGACAAGCCACCGTAGGTCCATGCATTTGCAGGGGCATTTAACTGGGAGGAATAACTAATGATATTCAAAAAGGCATTACAACTAACCGCAGCGTTGAGCCTGTTTTCAACCGCGGTCTCGGCTGAAACGCTAACCGTTTGGTCACTCAACTACTCGTCTGACAGACAGGTTGCAGCGCTGGATTCAAGCATCGAAGAATTCAAGAAAATTCACCCTGATGTCACTGTCGAATTTGTGAAACGCGGAACAGACGAACATAAGACAGCTCTGCGGGTTGCCTCCGGCTCCGATACAGGCCCTGATATTTACACTTATTGGGCAGGTCTTGGTCTTGGCGGCGAATATGTCCAGGCTGGCCTGAGTACTGACCTCTCACAGTATTACGATAAATTCGGCTGGGAAGACCGGCTAACCGCCCCCTCCATGGCGTTTGCCGACAAGTTTGCCGACGGCAAACACGGCATGCCTTACCGGTTCTCCGGTGAAGTTGTCTACTACAACAAGGACCTCTTCGAGAAAGCCGGCATCTCCGGTGAACCGCAGACATATGCAGACCTCAAAGCGGCAGCAGTCAAGCTTAAAGAAGCCGGAATTCCAGCCTTCACCTTCGGCGGTACGGTAAACTGGCACGTCATGCGTTTGATGGACGTCCTGCTTGAAACCACTTGTGGTGCGGAAAAGCACGACCAGCTTATGGAAATGAAGCTGGACTGGGCAACAGAGCCTTGTGCACTTGAAGCCTTCACGGAAATGAAGTGGTGGACTGACGAACACTTCCTCAAGCCATTCATGGGCATCGACAACCGCCAATCAACGACTTTGTGGTTCGCGGGTCGTGCGGCAATGATGCTCGAAGGCGACTGGCACGTTAACACAATCAACGAAGGTTCCGACATTGAGAAATACGGTATCTTCGCGTTCCCGACAGGCACTGGACGCCTGTATGGATTTGCAGAGTACCTGTACATCTCGTCAAAAGCGAAAAACAAGGATCTTGCGGCTGAATTTCTGAACATGTTTACGACAGAAGAGTTTCAGACAGCCAACATTGGGGCCTTTGGCGCATTGTCCGTCAACAAGAACGTAAAACTTGGCGACGACGCCCTTGGACTTCACAAGGAATGGACCCAAGTCTTCGCAGAAGCTGGCGATACCTTTGTCAACGGCGACCAGGCATTCCCGCTTGATGTGACAACGGAATACTTCCGTTTGATCAACGAGTTGGCATCTGGAAACCTTGAGCCACAGGCAACTGCCGATGCAATGGCTACGTTCATAGCCAACCGATAGGTTTCCTCCCAGAGACCTGGCTTCGCTGTCCGATTCAAAAGGTCAGCGGAGCCGCATCTGGGCGCGTCAAATCTTTCATCAAGTTCCGTTTGTAACGTCCCCAATTTGCTTGTCAGCTCAATGTCACAAATGTCCCTGTTTAAATCCGCCCGCTCACAAGGGATCGTCTTGTTGGCCCCGGCCATCGGGATTTATTCGTTGTTCGCCATATGGCCCTTAATTGATGTCGCCATCTTGAGTTTTCAGGACTGGAACGGGATCAAACCGCACCGGGAATGGGTCGGCCTTGAGAATTACAAACACATTCTGTTCAATGATCCTGTGTTTTGGGTATCTGTCAAAAACACAGTGATTTGGACCATTCTGTCCGTCATCTTCCCACCCGTTCTTGGCCTAATGCTGGCTTTGGGCCTCAATCAGAAACTGTTTGGCCGAGCAAGTTTGCGGGCGATCTATTACCTGCCGGTGATCATCGCACCGATCGCAGTCGCCACCATGTGGCGCTGGATGTATGACCCGTTCTTTGGACTATTTACCCAAATGCTTGCCAGCCTAGGTCTTGGGTCATTAACCCAGGACTGGCTGGGGGACAAAGACATTGCGCTCTATTCGATATTTGTTGCCTATATCTGGCAAACAGTCGGCTTTTCCATGGTCCTGTTTTTAGCTGGTCTGCAAGGTGTCGACCGGTCCCTGATCGATGCAGCGCGCATTGACGGTGCCAACCGCCGGGAAGTCTTCAAATATGTGACCCTGCCGGCACTTCGACCAACGATAACAATCGTCCTGGTCCTCTCAACCATTTCTTCGCTGAAAGCCTTCGATATCGTTTACGGCATGACAGGCGGTGGTCCCGCGCAGTCGACACAGATGTTGGCGCTGTGGGCCTTTACGCAATCCATGGGGATATTTGACTTCGGCCGCGGCTCGGCAGTCTCCGTCGTTCTTTTGGTGATAACGCTAGCGATTGTAGTGCCTTACATGCGCTGGTCTCAGGCCCGCGAGGAGGCATCACGATGACTTTGGCAGCCTCACAAGACACAATTTCGCAGGTCACAACAGACCAGAACGAATTGATCAGAAAGCCACGTGACCCGGTCCTGATCGGATTATGGATTTCGCTCTTTATCGTCGCAGTCATCTGGCTCGCACCCGTTGTTTTCATAACGTTTACGGCGATGAAATCGGACGGTGAAATCCTGACTTCTGCTGCCTTTGCTTTACCGTCAACAATAGAATGGGCCAACTTCACCAAGGCCTGGGCCAAGGGTAATTTCAACGAAACGTTCTTCAACAGCACGTTCATAACAGTGATCAAGGTACCGCTCGGCCTCGCCATATCGGCGATGGCCGCCTATGCGCTCGCGCAAATCCGCTTTGGCTGGAACAAGGCTCTGCTTGTGTTCGTTCTTTTCGGCGCAATGATCCCGTTCCAGGTCATGCTGGCCCCGTTGTTCACTCTGGTGAACTCCCTGGACCTGATCGATACTTATCCGGGAGTGATACTTCCCTATCTTGCCTTCGGCGTTCCGTATCAGGTCTTCATATTGCATGGCTTTTTCCGCGCTGTTCCAAAGGAACTGACGGAAGCTGCGCTTATCGACGGGGCAACCCACTTCACGATATTCCGGCGGATTTTCCTGCCGGTGTCCCTGCCGGTTCTGGCAGCGCTTCTGATCCTGGATTTTGTTGCGACCTGGAACGAATTCGCCATGGCGCTGGTCCTGCTTCAGGACAAGCATATGTGGACGCTACCGCTCGGTCTGATGTCCTTTCAGGGACAGTTCTCGAACAAATATGGCGAGCTGAACGCTGCAATTGTCATGACCGTTCTGCCCGCCACCATCGTCTACCTAATCTTCCAAAGATATTTCGTCAGTGGTCTCACATCCGGCGCTGTCAAAGGCTGACCGGAAAACGAGATCGATAGGAGAGAATTTAATGACCACAGATAATGTTGCTTGTTGGGACATTTTTGAGTTCAGTGCCAAGGGACCTGCCGAGGGAAATCCTTATATAGATGTCAGTTTCTCAGCTGAATTCAGGCTCGGCAACCGCACGGTCAAGGTTCCCGGTTTCTATGATGGCGAGGGAACCTATAAGGTCCGTTTCAGCCCGGACACCGAAGGCGACTGGAGCTTTACGACTGCGTCAAATTCGGACGCACTCAACAGTCTTGACGGCTCCTTTACGGCAACGCCTGCCCGCGACGGCGTACATGGCCCGGTTCGTGTCAGAAACCGGTATCATTTTGCCTATGCCGACGGCACCCCGTTTCTGTCGTTCGGGACGACTTGTTATGCCTGGACGCATCAGCCTGAGGCCATGCAGGACGAAACACTGGAAACCCTGGCAAAGACCGGGTTCAACAAGATCCGTATGGGCGTTTTTCCAAAACATTATCCGTACAACCAGAATCCCGCGCTTCATAACGTCTATGAAAAGACCGGAGACGGCGAAAAAGAAATGGATTTCGACCGCCCCAACCCCGAGGCGTTCCGTCACTTTGAAACTCAGATAGGCAAACTTGCCGATATGGGAATTGAAGCGGATATCATCCTGTTTCACCCATATGACCGCTGGGGCTATGCGGATATGACTCCGGAACAGGATTGTCGTTTCCTCGCCTATATCGCTGCAAGGATTTCTGCCTATCGTAATGTCTGGTGGTCTCTGGCCAATGAATACGACTTCATGCTCGATACCAAGCCGATGGAGCTGTGGCATAAGTTCTGTCATGTGCTGGAAGAAAACGATCACATGCACCATCTGCGGTCGATCCACAATGGTAACCCAGCGCTGAATTATGATCACAGATTGCCGTGGATTACCCATGTCTGCATCCAGCACTGGGACGTCAAACAGACCCCATTGTGGCGGGAAGAATACGGGAAACCTGTCATAAATGATGAGCCTGAGTACGAAGGCACGCTCTACCAAAGTTGGGGCAACATATCTGCTGAAGAACTGGTGCACAGGTTCTGGATCACGACAATACGTGGCGGTTATGCAGGTCATGGCGAGACCTACAACGACCCGGATGATCTGATCTGGTGGGCGAAGGGCGGCAAACTCCATGGGCAGGCCTGGCAACGGCTCAAGTGGATGCGCGAACTGCTGGAACAGGACGTTCAGAACGGGCTGGAGCCAATCGGGACGTACTACCAGTTCCCTTGGGGGCGCATTTCCGGCGGCGAGGACGCTGATGCAGGTGTCCGGTATATCTATTTCGGCGAACACCAGCCTGCCCGTTGGACAACCGGACTGCCGACCGATGACGGTGACTATGATGTCGATCTGATCGACACGTGGAACATGACCGTTGAACCCGCCAAGATCGTTGAAGCTCACGTTATTCCGACGACACGACACGGAAAAGTGGTTCGTGGCGGCGGGACTGACGCAGCCTTCGGTGTTGAACTCCCAGGACGAACCGGACTTGCTCTCCGTATTCGTGCACGCAAGAAATAGGTTAGAGATCATGGCAAATGTCAGACTCTCAAATGTCGAGAAATCCTATGGTGCCGTGAAGGTTATTCACGGCATCGACCTGGAGATCGTGGACGGCGAGTTCGTCATTCTTGTCGGACCATCAGGCTGCGGCAAATCCACATTGCTCCGGATGATAGCTGGTCTGGAAGAGATCAGTGGCGGAAATGTTTCCATCTCGGACCGTGTTGTAAACAACTTGAGTCCCAAAGATCGCAACATTTCCATGGTGTTCCAGAATTACGCCCTCTACCCGCAAATGACGGTTGCTCAGAATATGGGATTCTCGCTTGAATTGGCAGGAATGAACAAGAATGAGATTGCTGCAAAGGTGGGTAAAACGGCTGACGTTCTGGGCCTTGCCCCCCTTTTGGAACGCAAACCGTCCCAACTATCGGGCGGTCAGCGCCAGAGGGTAGCGATGGGGCGTGCGATTGTCAGAGATCCGGAGGTGTTTCTCTTTGATGAACCCCTTTCAAATCTGGACGCAAATCTGCGTGTGAAAATGCGTGCCGAAATCAAGGCGTTGCACCAGCGTCTGGAATCCACAATCGTTTATGTGACCCACGATCAGGTGGAAGCGATGACGATGGCGGATCGTATTGTTGTCCTCAGATCCGGTGTCGTTGAGCAGATAGGGACACCGCTGGAATTGTATGACAGCCCGGTCAACATGTTCGTTGCCGGTTTTCTCGGTTCTCCAGCCATGAACTTCCTGAAAGGAAAACTGGATCCGAGCGGCAAGCCAATCATGAACCTGAGAGACGGCAGCCAAATTAAGCTAGGGAGCCGTCCCACCTTGAGCGCCGTTGAGGACGTTGTTCTCGGCGTTCGGCCGCAGGAAATTACGGTAGATCCCGTCAACGGTACGCCGGCAACAATCCAGGTAATTGAACCGACTGGAGCTGACACGCACGTCCTTGTGGATCTTGCCGGTCAGGAGGTGACCTGCGTTCTTTCTGAAAGGGTTGAACAAGGGGCCGGAGATCAAATCCACCTGTCTTTTTCAACACCTACTGCGCATTTCTTTGATGCAGAGACTGAAGCCAGATTAGCGGCCGATACCATCCAACAGCACTGATTTCAGTTGCAACCGGATTAGCCGCAATACTGACGATCACCTCAAATGAACTGCCCTGGGAGCCACAGCTGGCCCCCACGGCCATAGCTTTAAAGCGACTGTGACGGGCCCTCATCGTCTCGGTCAACACATGTGTCTCCCCGATGCTTGTACCTCATAGATTGCAAGCGCTCCGCCCAAACAAAACGAGCGCCACCCTAAAATCGCTGTGCATTTACTCATATGGAAGAGCCAAACCATGTCTGATTCAACGATTGCCCGATGGGATATTTTCGAACATGACATCAAGGCAGATGTCAGTGGTAACCCTTATCTCGACACCGAGTTCTGGGGGGTATTTTCCCAGAATAATCGCGAAATCCGGGTGCCAGGTTTTTATGATGGAGACGGTGTCTTCAAGGTGCGTTTCAGCCCGGACCAAACTGGAAACTGGACGCTCACCACAGTCTCCGAGACTGCAGCACTCAACGGCCATACCGCCAGTTTCACGGTGACCGAAGCACGCGACGGTGTTCATGGACCGGTTCACGTCAAAAACAAGTTTCACTTCGCCCATGCCGACGGCAAACCATTCCTGCCCTTCACAACCACCTGCTATGTGTGGACGCACCAACCACTCGAAGTTCAGGAAGAGACGTATAAGTCGCTGGAGTGCGAAGCCTTCAACAAGATGCGCATGTGCGTGTTTCCAAAACACTATCCGTACAATGAAAACCAACCACTTCATGATGTGTATGAAGTGGATGCGTCGGGAAAATACGATCCCGACAAACCGAATTTCGAAGCTTTCCGACATTTTGAAGATCAAATCGAACGCCTTGGCGAAATGGGCATCGAAGCAGATGTCATTATCTTCCATCCCTATGACCGTTGGGGGCATTGCACCTGGAATGAAGAGCAGGATTTCCGGTATCTGAGATATCTTGTCGCCAGAATTGCTGCCTATCGTAATGTCTGGTGGTCGCTTGCAAATGAATATGACTTCCTGCTGGATCTGAAACCGATGGAGCGCTGGGACCGGTTCTTCCAGATCATCGAAGAAGGCGATCCCTATCGTCACCCCAAATCAATTCACCAGGGCAATCCGGACAATTGCTACGATCATCGCAAACCCTGGGTCGACCATGTCAGCATCCAGCATTTCGACATCTATCGCACGCCAGCCTGGAGAGCTGACTACGGCAAGCCGATTGTGAATGACGAACTGCACTACGAGGGTAATATCCCGCAGCACTGGGGCAGCGCACTTGCAGAAACGATTGTCCATCGTTTCTGGATGACGGTGACCCGAGGCGGCTATGCCGGTCATGGCGAGACCTACCAACACCCCGAAGATCTCTTGTGGTGGGCCAAGGGTGGAAAACTACATGGGCAAAGCCCGGAACGTATCGCCTTCATGCGCCGAATTCTCGAAGAAGACGCTGAAAATGGCATCACTCCGTTCGAAGAACTCGATGACCAACGCCCCTTCAAATCTATCGGAGCCGGCATCGACGGCGATGTAACCTACGTCTATCTCGGCGATCATCGTCCAGCCACTCTGTCCAGAGGCCTGCCCTTGGAAGACGGTGATTGGGATGTCGACATCATTGACACCTGGAACATGACCGTAACACCGGCAAAGAAAATCCCGTCAGTGATAGATGTCGCGATAAAGCATGCCCATGTGACGATTGGCGGGAAACCGGTCTCGGCCTTCAGCATCGAACTGCCAAGCAAGCCGTGGCTCTGCGTTCGGGTTCGCCCGACAAAATAGCGCCAGCCCCTCAAGGTGGGAATCGCGCAAGCATGAAAATTGGGTCCGCAGCATCAAGCAGCTGACCAAATGTACGCGAAGCAACAAAGAACAAGTGGTGCAAAGCGCCACTTGTTCTTTTTCGTTCGTCTAGGCTGTTGTTGGTGACAGCAGCCCTGTCTGTATCGGTACTTTTATTCATCCTTAGCCCCATTCGCATTTATGTCAGGGGCGAAAAAACACGTCAGCACTTTGCCTGCAGACTGCCGTGTCCGGTCAATGGATCGTGACAATTCACAAATGATTTAAAGCTTCAATGCAGCGCTCGCTCCAACAGTCAGTTTGAGAGTTTCGCCGTGACATCAGGAGCGGCATCATCCGGTTTGCTTCAGTTGCTAAGCATCACGTCTTTGCAACAACGAAAACCAGACCGAGCAACTTCCTGAACTACCACCAATAAAGAAGTGCAATCATGAATTGTCACAATAACAAAAACAGCTCAACACTCAACCATTAAGTGTTTTGACGTCCTGCAGTGCTTCAGTATGAGCTTGACAGCCACAAGGCATATGATCTTACTATGGCATAATGGTGTACTGATCATACAAGTTGACGTGTCGCAAGACAGCTGCCAACACATAACAATCAGGTCAGCGACATCCAAAACGGGCAATCGGGCAAGTGTTTAGTCACCTGATCGCCATGTCAACGGATCGGGAGGATCAAAATGCGAATTAGTAAACTCGGGATTCTGGCGGCAGCTGCTGCTATGATCGCATCGACTGCGACTACTCCAACTGTAGCAGTAGCCGAAGAAAAAAAGGCTGCTCCAACAGTTGCATTGAGCAACGCGTTTTTGGGCAACGCCTGGCGCCGGTCAATGATCACGGCATTCGAAGAAGCCGCGACCAAAGCACAGGCAGATGGGCTCATCAGCTCTTTCCAGGTGTCTAATGCTCCAGGTGAAAACTCGGCAACCGAACAGATCGCGCAGCTTAAGGCGCTTCTGCTTGACCAGCCTGACATCCTTCTGGTCAACCCGGCGTCACCAACAGCACTTAACCCGACCCTTCAGCAGGCATGTGACCAGGGTATCGTTGTGGCAGTCTTCGACAGCTCAACTGATCTCGAATGTGCCTACATCGTAACAAACAGCTTCGGCGACTGGGCTCGCCTGTCGACCCAGGCCGTCATCGATGGCATCGGCGGCAAAGGCAATGTCGTTATCGCTCGCGGCGTGCAAGGTTCACCGCCTGAGATTGAAATGTACGCAGTTCAGACAGATTTGCTGAGCAAAAACCCCGATGTCAAAGTTGTTGGAGAGCTCTTCACTTTCTGTGATAGCGCCAAAGCACAGGAAGCATTGCTCAGCACGATTGCAAGCCTTCCCGAAGTGGACGGTGTAGTTGGTTGTGGTGAGGGGCTGGGCGCTGTCCAGGCATTCCAGACTGCAGGACGGGATCTCCCTGTCGTGGCTTTCGCGCCAAGTGGACGCGCGCTCAAGTTTTGGGGCGAGGGCAATGGTGCTCCAGGCTCAGTTGCGGTCATGTCTGACCCGGGCCAGGGCGTTGCAGCACTCTTTGCCGCGATCAATATCTATAACGGGCAGGAAATTCCCCGGACCACGATATTCCCGCCAGTGGTGGTGAGTGACGACGCTCGCGACAAGTGGATTGCCGCAGTTGGCGATGACGAAATCGCTTCATGGCAGTGGACGCAAGAGCTTGTTAATGCTCAGCTTAAGGCCAACATCAACGGGACTGTCGAGACAGCCGCGCTTCCGCCGGTTCCTGTCAGATAATTCCACATTCGGAGCTGCGCCGGTCACTGGCGCAGCTCCCCTTTCAGATTAAAATGGTAAGTTTGCTGCTGTGTCGACAGAAACAACTACTGCCGATCCGAGACCGCTGGTCCGGGTCAGACGCGCAGTCAAAACCTACGGACCCACACAAGCCCTGTCCGGCGTTACGCTTGATGTATACGCAGGGGAAGTCTTTGGTGTTGTAGGTCACAACGGGGCCGGAAAAAGCACCCTTATGCGGGTACTGAGCGGGCTGGAGGTGATCGATTCCGGAACAGTAGAGATAGGAAGTGTTTCCATACCCTCTCCTACCGGATACCCTGGCGTTCGCATGGCCTATCAGGAAGGCTCTCTGGCGCTTGAGCTTACCGTTCAGGAAAACATTTATCTCTCTAGTAGGAAATGGATTCCAGAGCGGCGATGGCAGGCCCCGACATCAAGGCGCGCAGCTGCCCGGCTGGACGAAATCTTTCCTGATCATACAATACGCCCTGCCGACTACGTCGACGATCTGACGCTTGCCAGTCGGCAAATGGTGGAAATATCGCGCGCAACAATTACCGACGACTTGCAATTACTGATCCTGGATGAACCGACAGAATCCCTGAGCGGAGGCGCTGTCGATCATCTTTATGACTATGTCCGCAAGTTACGCGATAGCGGACACGCGATCATACTGGTTTCACACCGGTTGAATGAAATCCTCTCTGTCTGTGATCGTGTTGCCGTGATGAAGGATGGTACCGTCGTTTCGAACCATCAGGCCAAAGACGTGACGGAAGGGGATCTGTTTCTGGCAATGGGCGGCGAGGTCATTCTTGGAAAGGCAGACCAGTCCGAAATACGCTCTTCAGAAGATGATACACGCTCGATCTCTTTGAAAGTACCGATGACAACAGTCAGCGGTGAAACAACCGAGATCATCGCACGCAAAGGCGAGGTAATCGGGTTGGCCGGGATTGCGGGCCAAGGCCAGGAACAGGTGCTCGATCAGCTGTGGCGTCGGAGTGGGAATGTCGAGGTTAGCTCGGCTCAGGCCTACGTTCCAGGCGACCGACAAAGGTCCGGGATCTTGCCTATCTGGAATGTTGCCGCGAATTTGACAATCACGGCCTTGTCCAGCCTGGACAAGCGCGGGTTCCGTCAGATCGACAAAGAAAAATCGCTCGTTGCCGAGTGGGTTGATCGACTGAAAATCCGCGGCGGAGCCAATGCAGCGATCACCGGGCTTTCCGGCGGCAATCAGCAAAAGGTAATCGTCGCCCGCGCGTTCGCTTCAGACGCTGACACCATCTTGCTCGATGATCCGTTCCGTGGCGTCGATGTTCATACAAAAGCGGAGCTATATCAGCTCATAAAGGCAGAGGCCGAAAAGGGACGCACCATCGTTTGGTACTCGAGCGAAAACTCCGAAATGCAACACTGCGACCGGGCCTATGTTCTGCGCGCAGATCGCATCGCCGGAGTTCTGAATGGCACTGAGATCACCGACGAACGCATCATCTCGCTGTCATTTGCCGAAACCAAGGAAACAAACGCGTGAGCAGAGCCATTCCTGATCCTACCCTGTTCAATCTGCCGAAGGGACTGGCGCGCCGCGTGCTGCCGGGGGTCCTGACTTTGGGGGCAATGATCATAATATTGCTGATTTGCGGAACGATTCAGCCACGAATCTGGTCACAAGGCGGACTGACACTGATTATGTCCCCCATCGTGGCCCTGGCCATCGCCTCGATGGCCCAGATGGTCATGATGAGCATTGGAGACATTGATCTCGGCATCGGGTTCTTCGTCGGAATGGTGACAGCACTGGTTGCTACATTCCTGCGAGAAACACCAATCCTTGGGGTAGCAGCTCTTCTGGGATGCGTGCTGGCCTACGCTCTGCTGGGAGCCCTGGTGCAACTTCGCTCTGTCCCGTCGCTGATCGCAACGCTGGGAGCCTCGTTCATTTGGCTCGGGGTAGGTCTTTTTGTGTTGCCAGTCCCTGGAGGTTTGGCTCCTGACTGGCTGTTCAAATACGCAATGTGGAAACCACCGGCATTTATTCCGGCACCGATCATCACGATGGTAGTAGCGACAGCGATCACATGGTTTGTCACGAGGCGGACCGGTCTGGGTGTCCGCTTTAGAAGCCTTGGTAGCAATCCGGTAGCCCTTGTCCGCTCCGGCGGTTCCCTGGTGATTACAAGAATGCTGGCCTATGGAACTGTCGGGCTTCTGGGAGTGTTATCCGGAATTACGTTGACCGCAGAAATTGGTGGCGGCGACGTAAATGCAGTTCCGGGTTACACGCTGACAACGGTCGCTGCGGTAATCCTGGGCGGCGGGATGTTTACCGGAGGCCGAGCAGTTGCCTGGGGCACCCTGTTTGGTGCGGTAACTCTGGGTCTCCTGACCGTTCTATTAACCCTTCTGAGTTTGTCATCGAACTTACAGCCAGCAGTTCAGGGCTTCATCGTCATCGCGGTCCTCGCAGGGCGGCTAGTAGTGGAGCGCATCACGCGATGATCAAGTTACACACCGGTTCAATCCCACCATGGACTTGGTCATTCCTGGCCGCGATCGTGGTATTCGTCCTGACGTTCCTGGTCTCTGGTCGCGGGGGAACACAAACAATCACGCTCGCCTTCACGATTGCGCCCTATCTGGTGCTTGTCGGATTGGGCCAGATGCTGGTCATGAGTGCAGGGCCCGGAAATATCGACGTGTCTGTCGCCAAGGTATTTTCACTCGGCGGCCTTCTCTCCATTGCCGTTGGGGAAGTCACAGGATCCTGGGTCCTGGGTCTTGGTGCTGCCGTTGGCGCTGGTTTGGCGATGGCATCAATCAGCGTTGTCGCAATTCTTTACGTTCGAATTCCGCCCATCGTCGCGACACTCGCAACAAGCCTCATCACATCGGCAATCTCTTTGACGCTTGCCAAGGGGTTTCAGGGTTCTGCAGATCCTCTGCTTAAGGACTTCTTGAGTTGGGCTCCCTTCGGAATTCCCGCATTCGCCGTCGTGGTTGGCCTCTTTACGATCCTTGTTTCGATAGTCTTGAAGTGGACGACGTGGGGCTCGCAGATGCTCGCGTTTGGTCAGGCCCGACGCGCAGCCGAATACGCAGGTGTGAACGCCAAGAAAGTTATCGTATTCGTTTATTTGACCTGCGGTGTGCTGGCTTCTCTGGCAGGTGCTTTACGCGCGTCCTTTTCCGCTCCCAACGTGGAACTGGGCAACGATTATTTGCTGGATTCGATCGCAGTTGTCGTCATCGGAGGCACCTTGATGACAGGTGGCCGGGCCGTACCTGCAGGCGTCTGGGGCGGAGCCCTATTCTTTATTCTACTGGATGGGCTGTTGAACCTCATCGGGTGGAGTTTCGCCGGCCAGAATGTCCTGAAAGGCTTTCTTGTTCTGGCGGTACTGTTCCTGGCCAGCGGCGCACCACTTCTCGCGCGGCGTCCTGCTCCTTCCAGCCCCTCGCCCAACAAAAACGAGCAGGATGACAGGGCCAAGGAGACTGCCTAGAGCTCGTAAACTGAACACTGCAAAAATTGAGGGGAGCGATCTTGAACCAAAAACTGACCGGGACGGTCTCTGGACTGGATGGGCTCATCGAGCCAACAGCTCCTCTCGAAGTTGTCGCGACAGGGTCAATATGGAACGAAGGCCCTCTCTGGATTCCGGAACGCGGGTGCCTGCGCTGGAGTGACATCCCCAACGACCGCATACTCGAATACGTCCGGGCAACCGGAGACGTCAGCGTGTACGCAACTGGCGTCGAGTTTACCAACGGGCGGATTCTCGACCGTGACGGCAGTGTCGTTCAATGCTCGCATGGTCAACGGCGGGTGGAACGTGATCGCGACGGGCTAGTCACGTCCATCGTGGACAAATGGCAGGGAGTTCGACTGAATTCACCGAATGACGTGGTCATTGCCCCGGACGGTTCCATCTGGTTCACCGATCCTGCCTATGGCATCACGGAACCCCGCGAAGGTCACCCCGGCAAACGCGAATATGGTGACCACTATGTCTTCCGCTATGACCAGACGACAGGACAGACCAGTCCAGTGATCATGGACGTTGAAGAGCCCAACGGACTTGCTTTCTCTCCTGACGGCTCCCTGTTCTACGTTGCCGACTCCTCATCCGTGCGCAAACCTCCGGGCATCGGAAACAGCCATATCCGTGTATACGACGTGCTGGGCGGAACCCGCTGCAAGAATGGCAGGCTTTTTGCCCATATCGAAGAAGGCATCCCGGATGGAATCGCCGTGGATACTACCGGCAACGTTTGGTCATCGAGTGAGATGGGCGTGATCGTCTATAACCCCGCTGGTATCGAGCTGGGGCGGATCAAAATTCCGGAGCGGACAGGCAATTTGTGTTTCGGCGGTGAAAGCGGCCAAGATCTGTACATTGCCGCGAGCACCAGCATCTACATGATCCATACGAACGCCGCCGATGCTTGGGCGGCCCGGCAGCGCGCCGGAAAAATATAACCACGGTAGGTCAGACCGCAACATCACATGCATCGACAAGATGCAGCCGCTAAAAGCCCTACGCTGCGCTCCTGAGAAGGCTTGCATCACCAAAGGTCGTTTGGCCGTCACTCAATCTCCTGATGATATCGGCAGTTGCAATTCCGTCCGCCCAATCCAGTATATTTGGCCCGCCCACGCTCGGAAGTCCTTGACGGCTTGGACGATTAAAGCTTGCATGAGACGGTAATCCGGCAATTACAGAGGCAATCCGTCCAAAAGTCCTATCACAAAATCCAGTCAAATCAGTAAATTAGCTAAGTCCACTCGGTTCATATCAGAGACTCAATAATAGTTATTGAGAATAATCATTATTTAATATAACTATTGTTCTCAGACGAACAGAGGTGGCCCATTGGACAGTTGAGAAGCCACAGTTGGTCAGGGAGGAAAAAATGATCAAATTAAATCGAACAATCTTGAATTGTGTAGTTGCAACTGCGCTTGGGGGCGCACTGTTTGGAGCTGCTCCGGCAAATGCTGCAGATGTAACACTGAGAATGCACCAGTTTTTGCCAGCCCAGGCTAATGTTCCCAAGAACATTTTGTACCCTTGGGCCGACAAGATCGAAAAAGAGTCAGGTAGCCGGATCGAGATCCAGCGTTTCCCGGCCATGCAGCTCGGTGGCAAGCCGCCGGAACTGATCGATCAGGTTATTGATGGTGTCGCTGATGTTGTTTGGGCTGTCGTTGGTTACACTCCAGGACGCTTCCCACGCACTGAAGTATTCGAACTTCCCTTCACGATGACGAATGCGGAAGCGGTTTCCAAAGCCTATTGGCAACTGGCCGAAGAGACCATGCTGGATCAGGACTTCAAGGATATGAAAGTCCTTGGCTTGTGGGTCCATGGCCCCGGTCTTATTCATTCCAAAAAGCCGATTGAAAAGCTGGCTGACCTTAACGGTGTCAAACTTCGCGCACCGACAAGCGTCACCAACAAGTTGTTCCAGTCTCTAGGCGCAACACCGGTTGGCATGCCTGTTCCAGCTGTGCCCGAAGCCCTGTCAAAAGGCGTGATTGATGCCACTGTCATTCCCTGGGAAGTGACAGCTGCGCTGAAAGTCAACGAGCTTGTTGACAACCATACGGACTTTGGCGACGCCTCTTTGTACACAACGACTTTTGTCTTTGCGATGAACAAGGATCGCTATGAGGCTCTGCCTGATGATCTGAAAGCCGTTATCGACGCGAACTCTGGGCTGGAATTTTCGGCTTTTGCAGGCAAGCAAATGCAGGCTGATGATGCAACAGGTCACCAGCAGGCAATCGATTTGGGCAACAACCTGATCACTCTGCCTGAGGAAGAAGTGGCTGCTTGGAGAGCTGCTGCCGAGCCAACCAGCCAGGCATGGGTCGCTCAGATGGACGAAAAAGGCCTCGACGGAACAGGTCTGCGCGCTCGCGCACTCGAGTTGATCGAGAAAAATACAAACTGATCAAATCTATTGCCCCCGGCTGACATCTCATGTTAGCCGGGGGCAATTCACTTGGAATTTCTGGAGAAAGAACGTGCTCAGCATTGTCGAGCGTGGCGCTAGGGTCATGGCAATAATTGGAGGGTTGGTGCTCACTGCGCTGGTTGTCCTGACTTGCTTCAGCGTGTTTGGCCGCGGCCTCAACACTCTCGGTCACTCAGAGTTTCTGACGACCCTATCCGAACCATTGGCCACCATGTTGATAGCAACCGGAATTGGCCCGATCGCCGGGGATTTTGAACTCGTCGAAGCAGGAATTGCCTTCTCCATCTTCGCCTTCATGCCCATCTGCCAACTCTACCGAGGTCATGCGACTGTCGACATCTTCGCGACAGTTTTTCCGCGAAGCCTAAATCGTTTTCTGGAGACATTTTGGGAAGTCATTCTGACTGCAGTCATACTTCTGATTACCTGGCGTCTGTATGCCGGAATGATCAGCAAGATGGGCTACGGAGAAACGACCCTTCTTCTGCAATTCCCTGTGTGGTGGGCTTATGGCGCAAGTTTTGTTGCCGCTGTCGCTGCGTCCCTGACCGGTATCTATTGTGCCATTACCCGCATCGCTGAACTGGTAACCGGTGAGCATCTGCTGCCTGCCCATCGGGGAGAAGGCCATTGAGCATGCTCGAGATAGGATACCTATCGTTTCCAATCCTGTTGCTGTTGATCTTTATGCGAGCCCCAATTGGGCTGGCGATGATGTTGTGCGGCATAGGCGGTCTGTATTTTGCGCTCGGCAGCCCAAACATTGTGCTTTCAAAGCTCAAAAGCGAAACCTACACGACCTTTTCAAGCTACTCGCTGACTATCATTCCGATGTTCTTGCTGATGGGCCAGTTCGCGACGTTGTCTGGCATGTCTTCGGCGCTTTTCAAAGCTGCAGAGAGCTGGCTGGGTCATCGCAAGGGCGGTGTCGCCATGGCAGCTATCGGAGCCTGCGCGGGCTTTGGTTCCATATGTGGATCATCGCTCGCAACAGCGGCTACCATGAGCCGCGTCGCCCTTCCCGAGCTTAAACAGTATGGATACTCGGGTGGATTTGCGACGGCGACGCTCGCAGCAGGCGGCACACTCGGGATCCTGATCCCGCCATCAGTCATTCTCGTGATCTATGCGATCCTGACGGAACAGAATATCGCAAAACTGTTTCTGGCGGCATTTGTGCCGGGTATATTGGCCGCGATCGGCTACATCATCACGATTTCGATCTACGTACGGCTCAATCCGGACGCTGCAGGCACCCGTGACGCAGTCCCCTACTCGGAACGTTTTCAGGCGCTTCTGGCAGTATGGCCTGTCTTGCTTGTCTTCGGGCTTGTTGTCGGCGGGATATATCTGGGTTGGTTCACACCGACCGAAGGGGCTGCTGTTGGCGCAGCAAGCACGGGAATTATCGCCCTGCTGTCCGGAAACCTGACATGGGGCATCTTCAAAGACGCCATTATCACGACTGCCATCAGCACTGCCATGATATTCTTTATTATTCTCGGTGCCGGTTTCTACAACGGCTTCCTGGCGCTAACCCAGTTGCCACAAGAACTGTCTGGCTGGGTCGTTGGTCAGGGTTTGAGCCCATGGATGGTCCTGACGCTAATCCTGGTTTTTTACCTGGTTTTCGGCTGCCTGATGGACAGTCTGTCGATGATCTTGCTGACCATTCCGATCTTCTTCCCGGTTATCAGTGTTCTTGATTTCGGCATGAGCCCGGATCACGTCGCGATCTGGTTCGGCATTCTGGTTCTGATCGTTGTCGAAGTCGGCTTGATCACACCTCCGGTTGGGATGAATTTGTTCATAATCAATGCTATGGATCGTTCCACGCCAATGACCAGCACCTATAAATCCGTGATGTGGTTTGTCACTTCGGACATTGTCCGGGTCATCCTGCTGGTTCTGTTTCCAGCCATCACGCTCTTCCTCTTACCGGGCTAAATCCAGTCAACCCAGACCGGGATCAGAAGCGGCACATGAAATTAGATATGAAAAATAACAATGATACTTAATAGCAATAACGAGGCATGGCATGCTGATTGAAGGACAACAGGTTCTGGTGACCGGAGGGGCAAGTGGCCTCGGCGCGGCAACAGCCAGGCATTTCGCGGAATTGGGCGCGAAAGTAGCTGTTCTCGATTTTGATATTGATCGGGCCCGCGATGTTGCCGGACAGATCGGCGGTGTCGCAGTCAAGGTGGATGTAAGCGATGAATGCGCTGCATCTGCCGCAATAGACAAAGCTACAAATGAGCTCGGTTCAACACCCCGCATTGTTGTGAACTGTGCAGGTATCGGAACAGCGGCCCGGATCGTTGGCCGCGAAGGCAAACTCTCCATCGACAGCTTCGAAAAGACCCTCAGGGTCAATCTGTTCGGCACCTACAACGTGATGAGCCATGCCGCCCGTCGGATAACTGCACTTGAGCCGCTCAAAGATGGAGAGCGGGGCGTGATCATCAACACCTCTTCTGTCGCATATCAGGATGGCCAGCTTGGACAGTCCGCGTATGCAGCATCAAAGGGTGCCATTGCATCATTGTGCTTGCCGGCAGCGCGTGAATTCGCACAGTTCGGAATACGGGTAATGGCAATCGCACCGGGCTTGTTCCACACCCCGATGATGGAAGGGTTGCCGGAAGAGGTTACGGAGAAGGTCACGGCAAATATCCCGTTTCCAAACCGTCTCGGCGAGCCCCGGGAATACGCTCTACTGGCCGAACATATTGTCACCAATCCGTTCTTGAACGGGAACACTATTCGCCTGGACGGTGCCGTCCGCCTGCCACCGCGCTAAGGAGCCACCCATGACAGAGCAAATTCTGGAAATCGATATCCAAGACGGCGTCGCTACCTTGACGATGAACCGTCCCAACAAGCGCAACGCCATGTGCGACGAGCTGCTGGATGCGATCGATGCCTTTTTCACCAAACCTCCAGAGGGCGTGAAGGCAGTTGTCTTGACTGGAACCGCAGGTCACTTCTGCTCTGGCCTCGATTTGAGTGAACACGTTGCCCGCGATGCCGAAGGCACGATGCGCCATTCGCGTGGCTGGCATCAGGTCATGGACAGGATCCAGTACGGCGACCTGCCTGTCGTGACCGCCATGTTCGGTGCTGTCATTGGCGGCGGACTTGAGCTTGCCAGTGCAACTCATGTCCGCATCGCCGAGCCTTCCACCATCTTCCAACTCCCGGAAGGTCGACGCGGTATTTTCGTCGGTGGCGGCGCTTCGGTCCGTGTCGGAAGAATTCTCGGCGCAGACCGAATGCTGGAAATGATGCTGACGGGCAGAAAATACAATTCAGAAGACGGCAAATCCCTGGGGCTGACACACTACAGTGTAGGAGAAGGCGAAGCCCTGCCAATGGCACAAGATCTGGCCAAAAAGATCGCGGCAAACGCACCACTCTCGAACTACATCATGATCCAGGCGCTCTCGCGAATCCAGGACATGTCCCGGGCTGACGGTCTGTTCACCGAAAGTCTTTGTGCAGCGATTACCCAGACCAGCCCGGATGCAGTTGAAGGCCTTGCTGCATTCCTGGAAAAACGCAGCCCGAAATTCAGGTGATCCATGCCAGACACAGCTTCCCTTTCCCACAGTCCCGATGACGTGATCCGTGTAAGTGACAAAACGCTGCAGAATTTTGCCGGCTATCACATGAAGCGAGCCTTCAATGTCGTTCAGTCCGATTTGACGAAGACGTTGAAGCCGTTCGACCTGCGAATGCTGACCTACACGGCGCTAATCCTGATTATCGACAATCCCGGCCTTCGCCAGTCCCAACTGGCAGATGCCATGGATATCGAGCGGCCGAACATGGTGGTCATAGTCGATGAGCTGGAACGCAGGGAATTGATCTCCCGGGACCGCAGCGAGCACGACCGCAGAGCTTACTCCCTGAAAGGCACACTTGCCGGCCGGCAACTTTGCGACAAGGCGATTGATGCTGTCAAAGCCCATGAGGCCCGCCTTCTCAAAGGTCTGGACGAGGATGCAGTCGCTGGATTGATCGAAGCCCTGCAACTGATCCAAGCTCGTACAACGGTGGGATAAAGCATGAATAGAACCTCGAGCTTCACACCACACTCAGTTTCGAGGCAGGATCAGGCCGATGGTTCCATTCTGCTTCGCTCAAACCATGTTTTGGGCTCGGTTTCTGGCCGGACCGGAGACTGGCTTCACCTTTGGGCAAAAGAGGCTCCGAACCGGACATTCCTGGCGGAGCGTAGCGGGGCCGGTTGGCGGGAAGAGACATATGCCACCACGTTGGAGAAAGTCCGCGCGTTGGCCGCTTCGCTTCTGTCGCGTGGATTGAACGCGGACACTCCTATTCTGATCATGTCCGGAAACAGCATCGATCACGGAATTTTATCTTTGGCAGCCCAATATGCTGGCGTGCCGACAGTTCCGGTCGCCGAACAGTATTCTCTCATCCATGGCGCACACGGGCGACTTCGTCACGCAATTGAGCTGGTGAAGCCCAAAATGGCCTATGTTATCGATGCAGCGCAATACGCCGAAGCGCTCGCGCTGGATGCTCTCGATGGGGTCGAGATTGTGGCAAGCCGTCCCGGCAACGCTCAGGTCACTGCATTCGACGACATGTTGAAGGGAGATGGGGCTGCTGATGTCGAGGCAGCATTTGCAGCTGTCACGCCGGATACGGTTGCCAAGATCCTGATGACCAGCGGATCGACGTCCGAACCCAAGGGTGTCCTGACCACTCAGAGGATGATGTGCGTCAACCAGACACAAATCGCAGATGCGCTTCCGTTCCTGAGAGATCATCCCCCGCGCATTGTTGACTGGTTGCCCTGGAACCATGTGTTCGGTGGATCTCACAACTTCAACATGATGCTGTCCAACGGCGGCAGCTTCTATATCGACGACGGCAAACCGGTCAAAGGCCTCTTCGAGCGAACCATCGAGAATCTGTCGATGGTTACCGGCACTTTGTCGTTCAATGTGCCGGTCGGTTTTTCAATGCAGCTTGAAGCAATGAAGCGCGACGTTGGGTTGCGCAAACGTTACTTCGAAAATCTCGAGCTCGTATTCTACGCCGGCGCATCCTTGCCCCAGGAAGTCTGGAAGGGCCTCGAAGACATGGCGATGGAGATCAAGGGTGAAATCCCTCTGATGACCTCGTCATGGGGCATGACTGAAACAGCCCCGGCAGCCATCATGCAACAGGAACCGATCAATCGGTCCGGCGTCGTTGGCGTTCCGTTGAACGGTGCGACCTTGAAACTGTTGCCGGATGCCGAAATGCGCTGTGAAGTCCGCATCAAGGGACCCAACATCATGCCCGGTTACTTCAACGATCCGGAAAAGACAAAAGCCGCATTCGATGAGGATGGCTACCTGATCACAGGGGACGCGATGATCTTCATCGATGAAAAGGATCCGTCAAGGGGCCTTCGTTTCGATGGGCGGATTTCCGAGGATTTCAAGCTTCTTACAGGAACCTGGGTTCGAGCTGCCGGCCTGCGGGCGGACCTCCTTTCCTGTCTCGCACCGCTTGCAAGCGATCTGGTAATCACCGGACAGGACAGGAATGAAATCGGCGCACTTGTCTTTCCTGACAGGGAGGCAATCAATCAGGCTGGTTTTGAAGTGACTGAACAGGATGGTGTGCTAACCTGCCCTCTGCTTCTGTCCGATATTCACCGGCGGCTTGCAGAACGCGCTAGCAGAATATCCGGCTCGTCATCCCGGATCAGTCGGGCTCTCATGATGAGCGAGCCACCTTCACTTACCGACAGCGAAATCACCGCCAAAGGCAATCTCAATCCCCGAAAAGTGCAGATACGCCGGGCCTCTCTTTTGGAACGGCTTTACGACGACGCAGATGCAACTGTCGCCAAACTCTGAGGTAAATTGAATGGTTGATCTATCAAAAATCAGGGCAATCGACATTCATACTCATGCGGAAGAGCCCTGCGGGTGCCATTCCGATGACGGCTATGACGATTTGCAGGCGACAATGGCAAGTTATTTCCGGGCTCCATGGAAGCATCCGCCGACCGTACCTGAAACGGCAGCCCATTACCGCGAACAAAACATCGCTGCTGTCATATTCCCCGTCGATGCGGAACGCGAGACCGGTTACCGCCGCTACAAGAACGAGGAAGTCGCCGAACTTGCAGCGGAAAATGACGACGTCCTGATCCCGTTTGCCAGCATAGATCCCCACAAGGGCAAGATGGGAGTGCGTGAAGCGCGCCGCCTTATGCGAGACTTCGGCATAAAGGGCTTCAAGTTTCATCCAACGATGCAGGGATTTTACCCGAACGACCGGATGGCCTACGAGCTCTATGAAGCGATTGCCGAAGAGAGCGGGATTGCCCTGTTTCACACCGGGCAAACAGGTGTCGGGTCCGGCATGCCGGGCGGCAACGGCATGCGGCTGAAATACTCCAATCCGATGTATATGGATGATGTCGCTGTCGACTTTCCGGACATGAAGATCATTCTGGCTCATCCGTCTTTTCCGTGGCAGGAAGAGGCGCTCGCCGTCGCGCAACACAAGCCGAACGTCTATATCGACCTGTCTGGCTGGAGTCCGAAGTACTTCCCCGAAATCCTGGTGAAATACTGTAATTCCATCCTGCGCAAGAAGGTGTTGTTCGGCTCTGACTGGCCGATGATCACACCCGAAAGGTGGCTGTCAGATTTCGAGAAGATCGCGATCAAGGACGAGTTGCGCCCCGATATCATCAAGGGCAACGCCGCACGGCTTCTGGGGCTGGCATAAAATGACCCGGCCGCCTGATTTGATCCACTTTTGCGAGCTTGATGTAATACTCGCACCAATCCGAGAGATGGGGCACGGCCGCGCCGGACAGCGTCGTATCATCCCGATTGTTGGAGGATCAGTCACTGGGCGCGTGTCCGGGAAAATCCTGAACCTGGGTGCCGACTGGCAAACCATTTTGGCCGACGGCAGCGCGGACATTGACACCCGATACGCATTCGAGACCAGCGATGGCGCACTTATCGAAATTATCAACAAGGGCGTTCGCCATGGGTCCCCGGAAGTCCTGGATGCAATGGCGCGCGGTGAAGATGTCGATCCGGACGACTACTACATGCGCACCACCGCTCGGCTTGAAACCGGCGACAGCCGCTACGAGTGGATCAACCGGATGATTTTTATCGGCACAGGTCAACGGCAAGCTGCCAGCGTCCGCGTCTCTCTGTTTTCTATCGAATAAGCAACCCATCCCGAAAGGCTGTACATGAAACCTTTTACCGCCCCGCTGGACGATATTCTGTTCACCCTCAACCATGTCGCCGGTGCTTCAGATTTGCCGGATTGGGATAGTGGGTTTGCAGCCGAAGTCGCGGGACACTTCGCAGGTTTTGCCGAGGGTGTAATCGCGCCGCTTGACGAGACCGGTGACCGGCAAGGATGCCGTCTGGTGGACGGCCGGGTGATCATGCCGGACGGTTTCGCTGATGCCTACAATGCGCTTGCCGAACAGGGCTGGCAAGGCCTGTCCGCGCCGGAGATCTTCGGCGGTCAGGGCATGAGCACTCTCTTTCAGGCGATGACATCGGAAATTTTTGTAGGCGCCAATCACAGCCTGCAGATGGTCACAACACTCGCGCCTGGCGCTGTTCGAACGCTGTTGCGTTTTGGTTCTGAAGGGCAGAAATCAAAATACATTCCGCAACTTGCCAGTGGCGCAATGCTGGCGACCATGTGCCTGACGGAACCGGAAGCTGGATCAGATCTTGCGCGCGTTCGGTGCAAGGCAGAGCGAAACGGCACGGACTGGACCCTCTCCGGCGAAAAGATCTTTATCTCCGGCGGCGACCAGAACCTGAGCGAGCATATCCTCCATCTCGTCCTTGCCCGCACATCCGATGACGGCATCAAGGGGCTGTCGCTGTTCCTGTGCCCCTCACAAACGGACGACGGCCCGCGAAATTCAGTTTCTGTCACCCGGATAGAGGAAAAGATGGGCCTGCATGCCTCGCCCACTTGTCAGTTGGTGTTCGACGGTGCAAGGGCCGAGCTGATCGGAGAGGAAGGCAAGGGCCTTGCCGCCATGTTTACCATGATGAACCACGCCCGCGCCGATGTGGCCCTGCAGGGCGTTGCACACGCCGCCCGCACCCATGACATTGCCCGCACCTATGCTGCGGAGCGGCTCCAGGGTCGCACTGCTGACGGCAGACCGGCACGGCTGGACCAGCATGCCGATGTTCAGCGGATGCTCAGCGACATCGACAGTCTGACAATGAGCGCGAGGGCGATTGCGCAGCTGGCCTATGTCACCATGGAGCGCGGCGATGCGCCTGATCTAGTGGAATTTCTAACACCGGTGGCCAAGGTTTATTGCACACAAGCTGGCATCAAGGCTGCTGACCTTGGAATGCAGGTGCTTGGCGGCTATGGGTACCTGAAAGAATATCGCCTGGAACAGACCTTCCGCGATGCGCGCATCACGACGATCTATGAAGGTGCAAACGGCATTCATGCCCGAACCCTTGCCACGCGTCTTCTCAAAAGCCCGGCCGCAGATGCCTTCGAAGCCTTTGTGACATCCGAAGCCACGCATCATACCTCAAGGCAGATAGAACAAGCCCTTGAGACGTGGCAGTCCGCCCGCGCGGATCTTCTGGCGCAAGCAGATCCCACCCCCAAGGCCCATGCCTTCATGGAGCTGACAACCGCAACGCTTCTGGAGTGCATCTGGCATCGCTTCGCGGCAACTGCAAACCAGCACCCTGATCCCGAACGGATCAAACATCTGGCAGATCGAGCCCGTTTGCACGAAAGCCTTTGACCAGACCCGCGCGGGCCAAAGGCCATTTGTAGCAATCTTTACATTTGTCTGAATTGGGGCCGGTAATGTACTGGCCGCTTATGAAAACGAAACTAGCAAAGCAGACCTTCAACGGGTCAGACCAGCTGTCGCTTTCGGCCCCTGAGCCGTCATTAGTCGGAACTGCAGCAAACGACCGCTCTGAGCCCATATCGACCTACATTGCCGCCAATGGTAAGACGCCCGTTATTCTACCTGTGGAACCAAAGTCAGATGCCAAGCCCAGAGAGCAAGAAAGCGAAGCTAAAGCTGCAAAAAGAACAAGTTAACCCTTCAGTCTCTCTGTCAGATGAACGCGCAGCCTGGAACTTCTTTTCAATGCAGTTGCCTATCGCGTCGTCAGTTGCGGTGGAAATGAAGATTATCGGTCGCGTAGAGTGTGCGTTGCTAACGCCGCCAGAATCAGAACACAAACCGCTCATACTCTATGCACACGGTGGAGGGCTGACGGCGGGTTCGATCATTACGCATCGATCATTTGCCTCTGAGCTTGCGAAAGCGACTTGTTGCAGTGTCGTGTTGCCAGAATACAGGTTGTTGCCGGAAAATCCGATATCGGCCCCAAGTGATGATTTGATAGCTGTCTATCTGGCTTTGATAGAGACCAGAAAAAACACAAATATGCCGATTTTTCTGGGCGGCGATAGCTCCGGTGCTGGCCTAGCGATCACTGCGATGACGAGATTGAGGGATCAAGGGGCACAACTTCCGTCGGGCTGTTTTTCGATTTCTGGTGCGTTCGATGCGACGCTGTCTGGCGCCAGCATGAAGGAACGGGATGACTGCGATCCGATTTTGTCACTAGACGTCTTGCATCATTGGCAATCTCATTTTGGGAAGGCCTTCACGTTTGATGATCCATTAATTTCACCGCTTTTTGCCAACTTATCTAACTTAGCGCCAACCTTGCTGATGGTCGGGGAAGATGAGGTTTGGTTCGATGATTCTGGACGCTTACACTCAAAACTATTGCAGGCGGGTTCCGTGTCTGAACTTAAAATTTTCGAAGAGATGTGGCATGTTTGGCCAATGACATCTGGGTTACCGGAGACCGAAGATGCGTTTGGGCTGATTCTGGATTTTGTTCGACAGTACTCATAAAAAGAGCGTATCGACCAAGGTCAGCTTTGTCCGCACTGCCGCCGTCTGTTCTTTCTGCAGCGAAAGCCCGCTTCCCGCTCTTTCTGGGCGTTGGTTCGACTCGCAAGCAACGGCTGCTTTTAGGACAGGGGGAGAGCCGGCGAACGCCCGAAATGGACACGCGAAGCGGGCCTTGGCATATCTTGCGGAAATGGTCGGAACCGAACCCTTGTTGACCAACGCCGCGCAATCAGTAAATGTCTCGTTTTATTGCATTTTTCTGTCGAACGGGTCCGATGAAATTACTCAAGCCAAGCATTGATCACCTTCCCGCCTATCTATCTGCTCTCGACAAAGGCTGGTCGCCAGACAATTTGCGGCCCGAGGCTGCACAAGAACAAATCGCTGCGATCTCAAAGGACGCGGAAGCCTTTGTGTCGACGCTCGACAATCCGACAGCCAGCGGTGGACCCATAGTACTTCCAGACGGATCGAAAGTGCCGCGCTTGCCAAGCATTCGCAGATGGATATGGGATGATGCGTTTTGTGGCCACATAAGCTTCCGGTGGAAACCGGGAACTGACGACCTGCCGCCCACGTGTTCAGGTCACATCGGGTATGCTGTTGTGCCTTGGCGACAGGGAGAAGGTCTGGCGTCCGAGGCGCTTATTGCCATTCTTCCCGAGGCGAAAGCCGTCGGCTTGACCTACGTTCAGGTGACGACCAGCCCCGACAACCCGGCATCGGTAAGGGTTATCGAAAAAGCAGGTGGAACGATGGTTAGAGCTTATACGGCCGATGGGGCTCTGGGTGGACATGAGATCTTGGAGTACAAAATTGCGTTGACTTGAGGTCAGGACCTGATCGACGGCTGCAGTGGCCCGGTTGCGGCCAGACCGCACAAGTCCCACCAAAACGCTCAACTGGACGCGCAGGGAACCGCGTGTTCAACTCGGACAAACTCAAGCACGCAGAACACACTGCCAGCTTGTGATGCAAAGAGCTGGAAACGGACCGATGATTGCAGCACGCAGACGTTTGAGAGCCCTTGTCCACCCGGCAACGCAAGGCATCCGGGCCGCTATGGTCCGTCATCGGGTGATCAAAGGCCTTGCAGTTCTCCTGGCCACCCTCGGCCCTCCAATATCAGCCAGTCAGGCCGAGCCTGAAATTATGGTCGGAGCAAAAGGCCAGGCGGCATATCCGGACTTTGAGAGAATTTCATCAATTACCTCGCCGGAGATCAGTGCGGCGGGTTTTCTGGTTCTTTTTTCCGTAACGCGCGACATCTGCCTGAGTGTCGAGGCCGGAGACAATGATCTTGCCGCTCTGGCGCCAAAGGGCTTTTCCATCGCCCGTGGCGACCTTCATTCCTTTGGCTTTGAGGGAAAACAAAAGCGTGCCTGGTGGGCCATCTCCGTTACTGGAGACGGCGAGAAAGACGACGCGGGGCTGCACCCCTATTGGTATGTCGATTATGGCAAGGACGGGCGCCCAACCGAGTGTTCCATGACCTGGGCGATCAACGCTACCGGCATTGATGAAGCAACGCGCCAACACGTTGTTCATTGGCTCTATATCGGCGCACCGCAGCTCTTCAAGTCCATATTGGTGCAACCAAGGTTTGCCGGACTGCATTCACCAGTCAAACCTGATCTCATACAACTCATGCGCCCGTGCCCCGGAAACTGGTGCCAGGTAACAATCAATCCATCCCTATTCAAAGACAATTGGCGCGTGTCCGTGACCTTTCAATTGAAAGGCGCAACACAGTAGCGCGACGGCTGTCTTTCCTTTGCAGCTCTGCTGGACACCTACAGGTCAGAATACGGAGAACAGTAGCCTGATCAGATCTTTGAACCGGCTTTGGTCTCCTGCTCCTCTCTCCACCTAAAAGCGGAGATGTCACACAAGACATCAGTAGGACCAAACCCTGTCCCTTCATACTGTCAGGGCCTACCAGGCTTGCCACAACACACTCGGGTATCGACCGCTCGGACTGGGTAACCAACGTCCGGGTGAGAGTGACAAGGCCAAACTTGCGATGTTCCTGTCGTAATCCCGACAGAACCTAGTCAAGCACCTCTGGTTGTACCACGTGGAATTTCTAGCCATTTCTCTCTTAGCAGCAATACAAATAGTTGCACCTAATCGTCCCGGAAACCCTTGCTAGAGGGTTGACCTAACGGAATTATCCTGCCTATAAACTTGCAAAATAAGTATATTGTTATCTGGTATGATGAGTATGTGCTGACGGGAGGAATGTCAGTCCCACGTGCGTGTCCCCGGAAAACAGTCACAAAGATCTCAAAAAACGGGATCGAAACTGGGGAGCGAGATCAGAATGGGGCAGACACGAGCAGACATCGCTCGAGCCGCAATACCGCCCATGGTAAGTCGCAAGAAGTCCATGTCGCGAGACAGGAAGATCGGGCTGCTTCTGCTGGTTCCTTTGATATTTCTTGTCGCCGGTTTGACCGTCTACCCGATCCTTCAGGTCATCCAACTCGCTTTCAAACAACAGAGCCTTTACAGCCAGGAAGCCGTTTTCGTCGGATTGGCGAATTTCGAGGCGGTGGTCGGTCATGAGGGTTTCACCCGCTCGGTGAAAAACACGTTCGTGTTCACCTTCGGCAGCCTCGCGCTTCAAATGGCCATGGGACTGCCCATCGCCCTTTTGCTCAACCGCGAGTTTCCGCTTCGCACCCCAATCCGCGGTGTGATGCTGTTCTCCTATCTGGTTCCCTATGTCGTCGCGGCCATGACCTGGAAGTTTATGTTCTCCGACGCCACCGGAATTTTGAATTTCTGGATCCGCACGTCGGGACTGCCGATACCGGCCTCGCCGTTCGGGTCTCTCGATTGGGCAATGGTTGGGGTAATCCTGGTCAACTCCTGGAAAAACTTCCCCTTCATGGTGATTGTTTTTCTGGCGCAGCTGCAAACCATCGACAGGCAGCTCTATGAGGCAGCTTCCGTAGACGGGGCGACGGCCTGGCAGAAGTTCTGGAAGATCACTCTGCCGTCCCTGCTTCCGATCATGCTCGTCGTCGGCATGCTTCGAACAATCTGGAATTTCAATAACTTCGAGGTTGTCTTCCTGCTCACCCAGGGCGGTCCCATTGGGCGCACGGAGACTTTGCCACTTTATATTTACCGGTTTGTTTTTGGCGAATTCAGCCTTGGCCGGGGTGCGGCGTTGGCGGTCATCGTCTTCTTCGTTCTCCTGATCATGTCGGTGATCTATTGGCGCCTTTATGAGCGAACGCAGGTGCGATTCAAATGACAATCAGACCCACGGAAATCCCTGAGCTGGTGATCAGCCCGCGTGCACGGCGTGCAGCAGCAAAAAAGCGTTTCGAGAAGGTCATACTGGCCCTCTGCGCTCTGGCAGTTCTCATGATTGTGCTGCTGCCGCTCTTCTGGATGCTGGCATCAAGTTTCAAGCCGAATGTCGAACTGTTCCAGCGCCCGCCGACGTTGCTGACCAAGACGCCCACATTCGAGCACTATGTCGAGCTTTGGGAATTCACCAGCTTTCCGCGTTATTTTCTGAATACGTTCCTTGTAGCCGGTGTCTCCTGCCTCGCAGGCGTGATCATCAGTCTCATCACGGTCTATTCCATCACGCGGTTTGAGTTCATAGCGGCGAAAGCTTTTGCCTTCGGCATTTTGTTCATCTACATGCTGCCGCCGATCCTGCTGGCCCTGCCGTTCTTCCGGATCTGGTACAATCTGAACCTGCTGAACAGCCTTCCGGCACTGGGTATCACTTATCTGACAATCACGCTGCCGTTCTCTCTGTGGATCCTGCGCCCTTATATCGAGGCGATCCCACAGGCCCTTGAAGAAGCGGCAATGATCGACGGATGCACAAGGTTCCAGGCTTTCCGAAAGGTCATAGTCCCTCAGGCCTGGCCAGGTATCGTTGCTTCCTTCGTCTTCACCTTCGTCGTCGTATGGAACGAACTTCTGTATTCGCTGGTCCTGATCAGTGACGAGACCAAGCGCACAGTATCGCTGGGGATCGCATCCTTGATCCTCGAGACATCCGTTTATTCCTGGGGATTGGTCAACGCGGCGGGCGTTTTGGCCACCGTCCCGGTCCTGTTTCTCTTCGCATTTGCCGCAAGGCAGATGGTGTCGGGATTGGGCGCGGGCGCGGTCAAGGGATGAACCTCAACGCCAACCAAAGGAGGACAAGTCAGGACTGGTGGAACTGTATCAAACGTTAGTTTCCGGGCTCAAATTCAAAGACGCAAAAAGCACGAGCCAGATTTTTCAAAAACGTTTTGCAGTTCTGTTGCGCAACCTTGGTCGGGGCCTGCGCAATCCAGAGGCCAAAAACGACCACAAGAGGGCCGGAGACACCTCCGCGCCGAATTGTTTGGGAGGAATTGGAATGAAAATGACTTCAATGGTCTGCGCAGCTGCCCTGGTCGGGCTCGGCGCACTTGCAGGCAGCGCGAGCGCCGAAGGGATCAAGGTTGTTCGCTATCTCAGCCAGGAAACAGATCCGGCAGTTGTTCGCATCCAGCGCGAATGGGTGAAGGGTTTTCTGGGAGACAATCCGGGCACTGATGTGATTTTGGAAAGCGCCCCAGCTGGCGTTATCAACCAGCGCATCGCTACCTATGTACAGGCAGGCGCACCGCTTGACGTCGTACACTCTGATCCCGGCACGGCTGCACGCCTTGCAGTTGAAGGTCTTCTGGCTCCGCTGGATGATGTTGTCGAGGCTTTGGGCGGACGTGACGCATTCCTCAACAACCGTTTGCTGATCGTCAATGATCATGTTTATGCGATCAACCAGGCGGCAACTTCGCCGCAATTGTTTTACCGCAAGGATCTGTTCGAAAAGGCAGGCATTGCTCCGCCAAGCACTTGGGCGGAAGTCCGGGCCGCAGCCGAGAAACTGCATTCGGACGATGTGATCGGCATCGCACTCGCTGGCGGTGAAAACCGTATGACCACGATCATGGCCGGTACGATGCTTTGGCAGAACTGCCATGACTTCTTCGATGGTGAACTGAATGTGATTCTGGATGATCCAAAGGCCGTCGAAGCAGCATCCCATTATGCGGATCTTTTGAAATACTCCGCACCGGATGCAGCTGCCTGGGCTTTCAACGAACCACCGGAAAGCTTCTGGTCAGGCCGTGCGGCCATGGTCATTCACTGGCATGCTCTTGACCTGATGATGCGTCAGAACCCTGACATGGTGAAGAACATCGGTATTGCACCAGTGACCGCGAACAAGATGCGGGCAACCCAGACCGGCGGTCGTTATGTCGCTCTGTTTGCCAATTCGCCAACGCTTGAAACCGGCAAGGACTGGATTCAGTACGTTTTCTCACCGGAAAACGCTGCCGACCTGACCGGAATGAGCCCACTTCTCTACCCACCTGCGACAGCTGGAGCGATGGAAGCCCTGAAAAGCTCCGACGCACCCACAGTTGCAGCTTATGGTGACCTGTTGTTCAACAAGGTCTATCCGGCTGCAGTCGACGGTTACAGCGAGATCCTCCACGCAGGCGGGCTCGACACGGAGAGTTGCACTCTGAATTCCACTGGCAAGGTGAACCCATTCACCTCTGTTGTGTGGAACTCCAACCTCTATGCCCGGGCAATCCAGAAGATCGCCTATGAGGATGCTGATCCCGCAGCAGCAATTACCGAAGCGGCAACGCTTTTGAGCGAAAAGGTGGACCAGGCCCGCAAGGAAATGGCGCAGTAAAACCACTATTACCCACGGGCCGGGCATTCCCCGGCCCGTGGTCATTTTAATACGAAAAACTTGTCGGGAGTCTCAGCGATACCAGGCTCAAAGCTCGGAATTCGTCTGGGGTTTGAATGGCCTTCGCATCCTGCACAAAGCCGTATCTGGCACTTCAAAAGATCGTTGAAAAGGAATTGAAATGGCGTCCATCGGGATCAGAGAGGTCTGGAAGGCATATAGCGAAGATCCAGTGATATTCGGGATCGATTTTGACATTCCTGACGGTGCATTTGTAGTGCTGGTTGGCCCATCGGGCTGCGGAAAATCAACTTTGCTACGCATGATCGCGGGACTTGAGGATATCAGTTCCGGCGAAATTCATATCGGCGACAAAGTGGTCAATGATGTTCCGCCCAAGGACCGCGACATCGCGATGGTTTTCCAGAATTATGCACTCTATCCGCATCTGACCGTCAAAGAAAACATGGCGTTTTCCCTGCGGTTGAGAAAGCAAAAGCGCGCTCTGGTCGAGGAAAGGGTCAAGGCATCTGCCGAAATACTTGGGCTGACAGACCTGCTGCACCGCTATCCGCGTGCTTTGTCCGGCGGTCAGCGTCAACGTGTTGCCATGGGCCGCGCGATTGTTCGCGATGCATCTGTCTTTCTGTTCGACGAGCCCCTGTCCAATCTGGACGCCAAACTGCGCGTTCAAATGCGCACCGAGATCAAGGCACTGCATCAGCGCCTGAAGACGACCACCGTTTATGTAACCCACGACCAGATCGAAGCCATGACCATGGCCGATATCATCGTGGTCATGCAGGAAGGCGTGATCATGCAGATGGGCTCACCGCTGGAGCTCTACGACAATCCTGCCAATCGCTTTGTTGCCGGTTTCATTGGCTCACCGTCCATGAATTTCTTTGAAGGCAAGATCGAGGGCAATGCTTTTGTGACCGAGGGCGGACAAACAATGCCCCTGCCGGCCTCCGCTGCAAACCACAAGGGCGGTTCCCTCACCTATGGCATTCGCCCCGAACATTTGACGGTCGACCCCAAAGGTATCGCCGGCACCGTATCAGTGATCGAACCGACAGGGTCCGAAACACAGATTGTTGTCGATATCGGCGGCCAACAGGTTCTCGCTGTGGTCCGCGAAAGGCATGACTTGCGCCCAGGCGATGAAATCCGCTTGTTGCCCGATGCCGAATTCGCACACCTCTTCAACGGTGACGACGGCGAACGGATTTGAATATAGTCAGGCGCCGCCCTTTCCAAAAAGGCAAATGCGACGCATTGAGAAGATTGGTGGGTGAGTGGGGGCTCGAACCCCAGACCCGCTGATTAAGAGTCAGCTGCTCTACCAACTGAGCTACACACCCGATGACGGCTGACTGCTAATGAATGCAGCGCGTCTGACAACTGAGATATAAAGCGCCCTGTCCGACTGTGCAATCCCGACCGTGCGCGGTGACAATTTCACCGCCACTCGGAGTTGGCAACGCGGTTTTCTGTACGCGACACCATCTCAATATTGGCACGCAAGAGAGTCTTGCCGGAAATATTTAAAAACATTGAGCATCTTTGGCGCAATAAATGTATTTTTTGGCTTGACCGTTCAAATCGGCCTCACTAGGGTGCACTGCATCAAAGCCGGATGGAAATTACGGCCTGTGCTGCAGGGCAGCGCGAGTATTTTCGCAGACCTTTTCCAGAGTATGGTCTTCTACCGAGACCAGCAGTTTCAAAGGACCGGGACGACATGATGATGTCGCTCATTCTAGTGGTGGTAGGAAAGCGCGCCCTGGCGGGATAACCCCGTTCGGACAGAAGGCGCGCGACCAAGGCTCCCAAGGGGCCTTTTTTTGTACCCGCCTTCTGATACTGCACTTCCCCAGACCCGTTTTTTGAAGTTGCAAGTCTGGCAACAGACAACGACAAACAAATTGACAGCCAAGCCTGCTCTGTCAGGCCAAATGCAAGGACGCGAATAGAATGACACGGGAAATGACCGGCGCCGAAATGGTCATCCAGGCGCTGAAAGACCAGGGAGTTGATACGATCTTTGGCTACCCGGGCGGTGCTGTGCTTCCCATCTATGACGAGATCATCCAGCAGGAGGGCCTCGAGCACATTCTGGTGCGCCACGAGCAAGGGGCTGGCCATGCTGCTGAAGGCTATGCGCGCTCGACCGGCAAACCCGGCGTAGCCCTTGTCACCTCCGGCCCCGGCGCGACCAATATGGTCACCGCACTGACGGATGCCATGCTGGATTCCATTCCACTGGTCTGCATTTCAGGTCAGGTTCCAACCCATTTGATCGGCAACGATGCCTTTCAGGAATGCGACACAGTCGGCATCACACGACCGTGCACCAAGCACAACTGGCTGGTGCGCGATGTCGAGGATCTGTCCCGCGTTCTCCATGAAGCCTTTTATGTAGCGACCTCGGGCCGTCCGGGCCCGGTTGTTGTCGACATCCCAAAAGACGTTCAGTTCGCGACCGGCACCTATCAGGGCCCTACCCCGAACCCGGCAGCGAGCCACAAGAGTTACCGTCCGCAGGTCAAGGGCGATGCCGGTTCGATCCGCATGGCAGCCGAAATGATGGCTGCTGCCAAAAAGCCGATCCTTTACACAGGCGGCGGCGTCATCAACTCCGGCCCGCAAGCCTGTCAATTGCTGAGGGAGCTGGCATCCCTCACCGGCTTCCCGGTCACATCAACCCTCATGGGTCTCGGCGCTTACCCCGCATCTGGCGACAACTGGCTCGGCATGCTGGGCATGCACGGCACCTATGAAGCCAACATGACCATGCATGATTGCGATCTGATGATCTGTATCGGCGCCCGCTTTGACGACCGGATCACCGGTCGCACCGATGCGTTTTCGCCAAACTCCAAAAAGATCCATATCGACATCGATCCGTCGTCGATCAACAAGACAATCAATGTTGATCTGCCGATCATCGGTGACGTTGGTCATGTTCTGGAAGATTTGGTTCGCATCTGGCGAACGTCTTCGATGAAGGCAGACGCCTCGGCGATGAAGAGCTGGTGGAGCGAGATTGATGTCTGGCGCGCCCGCAATTCGCTGGCCTACAAACACAACAACGACATCATCATGCCGCAATACGCAATCCAGCGGCTGTATGACCTGACCAAGGACCGCGAGACTTACATCTCGACGGAAGTTGGCCAGCACCAGATGTGGGCAGCACAGTTCTATGGCTTTGAAGAGCCGAACCACTGGCTGACATCGGGCGGCCTCGGTACGATGGGCTACGGCCTGCCGGCAGCTATCGGCGCGCAGGCAGCACACCGCGACGCGCTTTGTGTCGACATTGCCGGTGACGCCTCGATCCTGATGAACATTCAGGAAATGTCGACAGCAGTCCAGTTCGGCCTGCCGGTCAAGGTCTTCATCCTGAACAACCAGTATATGGGCATGGTGCGCCAGTGGCAGCAGCTGCTGCACGGCAATCGCCTGTCGCATTCCTATACCGAAAGCCTGCCGGATTTCGTCAAACTGGCTGAAGCCTATGGCGGTGTCGGAATCCGGGTGGAAAAACCGGGTGATCTTGATGGCGCGATTGAAGAAATGATCGCTGTCGACAAGCCGGTCCTGTTTGACTGCCGCGTTGCCAATCTTGCGAACTGTTTGCCGATGATCCCGTCAGGCAAAGCGCACAACGAAATGCTGTTGTCCGATGAAGTCAACGATGAGGCGCTCGCCAATGCGATCTCCGTTGAAGGCAAGTCCCTCGTTTAAGGTCAGGCACAAGGATTTACAAAATGAACGCACAGAACGTTGACGCTCCTTCCGCCTATTTCCTGGCCGAAGTCAGCAATGAAATCGAAACCCACACGCTGTCGCTGCTCGTGGACAACGAGCCAGGCGTCCTGGCCCGCGTGATCGGTCTATTCTCCGGTCGTGGCTACAACATCGACAGCCTCACGGTCTCGGAGACCGAGCACGAGAAACATCTCTCGCGGATCACGATTGTCACCACCGGAACACCGATGATCATCGAGCAGATCCGCCATCAACTGGACCGGTTGGTTCCGGTTCACCGGGTCACCGACCTCACCGTCCGCGCTCGCCGACTGAACCAGGAAAAACCGCTGGAGCGCGAGCTCGCGCTTGTAAAAGTCGCCGGTGGCGGCGACATGCGCTTGGAAGCGCTGCGTCTGGGAGATGCCTTCAAGGCAACCGTCATTGATGCGACGACCGAACACTTCGTCTTTGAGATCACAGGCCGATCTTCCAAGATCGAGCAGTTCATTGCCATCATGAAACCACTTGGCCTTGTAGAAGTCTCACGCACCGGCGTCGCCGCCGTTCAACGCGGTGCCGAAGGGCTTTAAGGGCTCCAATCCACAACGATCACGGACAAAGAAGCCCGCCGCGAAAGACCGCAGCGGGCTTTTCATTTAGTCGATCCATTCCTGCAAACACGACCGAAACTTAAAAAACAAACGCTAGGCGATTTTGGCTTCACAACGGCGCAACTCAAGCAGCAATGCTGACAGATACACGAGTTGAAAAATTGCCAGAGGAGGCAGCTCTAACCGTCAGAACCACCTGACGTCGGCAAATCCATGATGTTTTCCTCAACCCAGGTCGCCAAGGCTTTTACGTGTACCGCGACACCCTGACCGTGTTCTGTGAGGCGGTACTCGACGTGCGGAGGGACCACATCGAACGCCTTGCGGTGAACAAAACCGTCCTGCTCCAACGTCTTCAGCGTTTGAGACAACATCTTTTCACTGACGTCGCCGATCATGCGACGCAGTTCACTGAACCTCAGTGTCTGATGTTGAAGGGCAATCAGGACAAGAACACCCCAGCGGCTTGTCACGTGGTTGAGCACAATGCGGGACGGACACATTTTATCCAGAACATCCGGCGCAAATTTATTTTCGCTAATAATGACGCTTTTCCTAAACTAACCAATTTGTACGTACTTTCATTTTGTTAGCTAATCGTTATTTGGGGACCAGTCAATGTAATTATGGAGACCTAGATGAAGCATACCTTCAAAGCCGCCCTTCTCTCACTTGCGGTAAGCATCGCGCCTGCAACAGCCTTCGCAGACACAGCGAAAGACGTCGTGTCAAAAGCGGTCACCGAGATATTCGTAAACGGCAACACCGATGCCATCGACACGTATTTCGCAGAGGATTATATCCAGCATAACCCCAGCATTAAGTCGGGTCGCGCGGTGATCAAAGACCTGTTCAGCCACGCGCCAGCCAATTTCAAATATGAACCGGGCATGATCATCGGGGACGGCGATCTGGTCGCAGTTCATGCACGCATAACCGGTTTCGGTCCAAAGACCCTGGTCGGTGTTGATATTTTCCGAGTCGAAGACGGGCTGATCGCGGAGCACTGGGATGTCTTGCAGCCGGAAGTGCTGGAAACAGCCTCTGGCGAGCCGATGTTCACACCAATGCAATAACGCGGCAGGACGGAGCGACAGATTGGCGTCCGCTCTTACAAGGCCGAACAGTTCATCGCTATCATGAAACCGCTTGGCCTGGTGAAAGTATCACGACCTGGCGTCGCCGGTGTTCAACGCGATGCCTAAGGGCTTTTGAGCGCCAGTCCCGAACGACCACAGACACAGAAGCCCGCCGTGAAAGATCACAGCGGGCTTTTTATTGTTGCGGTGATATTCACCCCCATAGCCAACGCTGGTGACCGGAGTACAAGAGTGAATTTGCGACAATGAGGTTTTGTCGCCATCGCTGAAATGACACGCCGCAGTGCCGAACGCAGCGCCAAGATCTGTCTGCCGTTTTGAACCAACATGATGTACTCTAAAAGCTGTTGTTGTCGGCCTCCGACCCCGTTAGGTTGCGCCCAAATCAGCTTGGAGGCCAGACATGGAACTTATCGCGAAGGCAACTGCATTGGTGGGCGGCGCGGTCGCGCTCATGCGCCGCATTGGAGCCCCGTCACATCAAGCCATGGGTGCAGCACCCCAGATCCCGGACGCTCGGCAACAAGGCATCATGACGCTGAAAATGCCTGTTGCGCAGGGTTGGAAGGACGGCCACGTCCCCACCTGCGCCCCCGGACTGAAAGTCAACGCCTTTGCATCCGGTCTGGAACACCCCCGCTGGATTGAAGTCCTGCCCAACGGCGATGTGCTGATAGCTGAGTCCAAGGAACAACCGGGCCCGCCTCAATCACTGATGGATCACGCCGCTCAGGCAACCATGCGCCGGGCAAGGGCCATTGGAATAAGCGCGAACCGCGTGACGCTGTTGCGGGACGCCGACAACGACGGCGTCGCCGAGATCCAAAAGATCTTCGCCGAAAACCAGAACCAGCCCTTCGGCATGGCCTTGATCGGATCAAAGTTCTATCTCGGCAACACCGACGGCATTTCTGTTTTCGACTACACGCCAGACGCAACATCGCTGCCAACCACCGGTAAAAAGCTTGTCGATTTCAAGCCGCATGGTCACTGGACGCGCAGCCTGATCGTCTCGCCTGACGAGTCCAAAATCTATGCCGGGGTTGGATCCCTGACAAATATCGCTGATCAGGGCATGGACGTCGAAGAAGGCCGCGCAGCAATCTGGGAACTGGACGTTGCGACGAACCAAGCCCGTATCTTTGCGTCTGGCTTGCGCAATGCTGTCGGCGTGGCCTGGGAGCCGACAAAGAACGTGCTATGGACCGTTGTCAACGAACGGGACGGCCTGGGCGATGAAACACCGCCGGATTATCTTACTTCTGTACAGGATGGCGGCTTTTATGGCTGGCCCTATTCCTACTGGGGCGACACGGTGGATGACCGGGTTCCGCAAGACGCTGACATGGTCGCCAAGGCGATCACGCCGGATTATGCCCTCGGCGGACACACGGCATCCCTCGGGCTGTGCTGGATGCCAGAGGGAACCTTACCGGGCTTCGGCGACGGCATGGTGATTGGCCAGCATGGTTCATGGAACCGCTCAACGCTGAGCGGCTATAAACTGATTTTCATCCCGTTCGAAAACGGAGCGCCAAAAGGTGAGCCCCGTGACATCTTGAGTGGCTTCCTGTCCGAAGACGAGAAAATCGCCTACGGACGCCCGGTTGGTGTAACGATTGGCGCTGATAAAAAATCGCTCTTGATGGCTGATGACGTCGGTGACGTTATCTGGCGCGTGACAGGCGCTTGATCACCGCTTCGGTTGGATTTCGCCAGGGGCATCTTCTTAAGGAGTATGGCCAAAGCGGCCTGGCTCCTGGCGATGCCCCTCGGCAACGTAACGGCGCTCAGTCCCTTTTTGAGAAGACGCGACTTATTGGGCCTGTTCGGCCAATTCCAGTTCATCAATCCAGGAAAGCAAGCGGTTCACCGGCATGGGCCGTGCAAAATAGAATCCTTGAAATCGGCTGAATCCAATCTCGCGCAAAGCAGTCAACTCAGCTTCGGTTTCAACCCCCTCCGCAATCGTCTCAATACCCAGGTTCTCGCAAACGTGGAACAGGCCACTGGCAATCGCGCGCTTGGTGGGTTCACTGTCGATATCGGTAATCAGGCTGCGATCAATCTTGATCTGGTCGACCGGAAATCTTGTCAGGCTTGCGAGCGCGGCGTGGCCGGTCCCGAAATCATCAAGCGCTATACGAAATCCGGCTTCCGCCAACCGGCAAATGTTTACTGCAATCGTATCGGAGCGATCGTCGAGCAAAGTGGATTCCACAATTTCAACATTCACCCGGTCCGCTGAAACTCCGTGCATGAGCAGCTCGTCCATAAGCCTTTCTAGAAGCGATGGGTCCCGCAACTGGACAGACGAGAGATTGATCGAGACATACGCATTTGCAGCACCCTGGCGCGCGATACGTGACAGGGCTGCCAGGCTACCACTCAGGATTTTTCGCTCGATAGCGCTAATCAGTCCGGTGTCATTGGCAACATCAATAAAGGTCGCAGCGGTCGCATAAGTATCGCTTCCGGTCTTCCAGCGGGCCAGAGCTTCAAATCCGACAAATTGCCTGCCCGGATAAGCAACCTGCGGCTGGAAAAATGGAAGAAAAGCGTCCTTTTCAAGTCCGTCCTTGATCTGGGTTGCAACCCGCGCATTGGTGACAGCAGTGTTTCGCATTTCCTTTGAAAACACGACCGTTTGGTTGCGCCCCTGGGACTTGCCTGCAATCAGCGCTGTGTCGGCGTCCATCAAGACCTGTTCAACACTTTCCTGCGTGCCGGGGGCCCATGTAGCAAGCCCGACACTTGCGCCCACCTGGAAAATTCGACTGTCACAATAGATCGGCCTGGTGATGATCTCCCGCAACTCTTCGGCAACTTTGTACAATTGGCATTCGGACTGATCTGTCACCAGTACAACAACGAATTCGTCTCCTCCAACCCGGGCTATGTGAGCATCATCACCGACGTGTTTGCGAATTTTGTCTGCTGTTTGTGAAAGGACAAGGTCGCCGGAGTCGTGCCCGAAGGCATCGTTGATGTTCTTGAATTTGTCGAGGTCAATGTGCAGGATGACGAGCTGCTGTGGAGCCTTCAAATTAAGGCTGAACTCCGACAGGACTTGTGCCAAACCGCGCCTGTTGGCCAATCCCGTCAACATGTCTGTCGCCGCGGCGATTTCGAGTTCCTTCTTGTGGTGAACCGCGTCCGTAACTTCGATACGAATGGCAATACGTCCACCATCTTCGGTCGGACGGTCAAGGATACGCATCCAGCGCCCGCCTTCCCAGCGTATTTCCCGGGAGCTGTTTGCGCTTCGGAAGTTCTCCAATGCACTTGCAATCCAGTCAGTCTTGCTTTCGTCGGGCTCCAGGACTGCACCGTGATCAACCGCATCACTCAGGATTTTTTCGTAAGTCCGGCCCTTGATGTCGTCATTTGCATCGATCGCATAAGCGCTTCGAAACAACGAATTGCACACCACGAGTTTTTCTTCCGGATCGAAAAACGCAAATCCGTCAGGTATCGCTGAACTGATGAATCTCAACTGATCGGATACAACTTCAAAGAGCTTTTCTGTTTTGATCTGATCGGTGAGATCAAACAGATACGTCAGCCAGCGCACACTGCCATCGGGCAACGGGTCCGGTGTACTCCGACCAAAAATGCACTTTTGGACGCCATTACCATCAACAATGTTGAAACGTGCTTCCCACTGGGTCTGCGACTTTGCGGATTGCGCGACCGATGCACGAACAGCCGGGGAATCCTCTGGCGTGATCATGTCCCACAGAAGCGTCGGGTCATCACCAAGGGTCTCAGCCGAAATTCCCCAAATAGTCTCACAACCATCGTTCAGAAAGCGGATGGAGCCATTCCTGTCGGCGTCAACTACATAGAAAAAGGCTGCGCCTGGGAGGTTTTCAGTAAACTGCGCCAGGTCGCCTTTGAGGTAATCAACCATTTAGCGCTCAAACCCTCTCCAAAGAACCACCGACCAATCTAACCAGAATTCGAAAACAAACCCTAAACCTGCGCTTGTATTTTCTCGGTGTCTTGAAGGTGTGCGTGCGAACTATTGCTTTGGCAATACATATGCCAATATCGACGATGGCGGCACCAGGTGGTGAAAAACCAATCCGTTTTCAGCATGAAGCAGACACCGGCCAGTCGGAAGGTATCCGGACCGGCATTTCAACAGCTCAAAATGCGCACCGAAAACATATAAAGCCGCTAGCCACTGCACGGGATTGCAATAATCCGCAGGTATGGGATGGTGGTTTATGGACGGATTGCACTTGGCTTGATCAATGACTGACACGGCAGAATTTGAAGCGATGGAACGGGAAGGCTGGAGCGACCCAACCATCGCAAATGGCTATGCGAGCGGGTTCGCCGTTGCCACACGTGAGGTTGCCAGGCGTTTGGCGGACGAAGTCAATGCTCAACAGGATCTAAGAGTTCTCGACCTTTGTACCGGGCACGGTGTCGTTGCCGCTGAGCTTGTGGCACGTGGGTGCAGCGTTACTGGCCTTGATTTCTCTGAAGCCATGATCTTGCTCGCACGGTCCGCGGCACCGGAAGCTGATTTTGTGGAGGGAGATGCAATGAACATGACCTTCTCAGACAACAGCTTTGATGCGGTGACCATCGGGTTTGGCGTTCCGCATTTCCCCGAACCGGTACGCGGCCTTGCAGAAGCCGCAAGAGTTCTGAAGCCTGGCGGGCGGATAGCGTTTTCCATCTGGCGTGGAAAAGGGTCAAGCGGCTCATTCGGCTGGCTGTTTGAGGCTGTTGAGCGGTTGGGCGACCCGTCTATCAAACTGCCTGCAGGACCAGACGCGCATATTCTCTCCGACCCTGACGTTGCAAAACCGATGGTCACAAAGGCAGGTTTTGGTGACTTCCGGATAAAGAGCGTTGCAAGCACGCTTGCCGTGACCAATCCAGAATCTTTGTTCGATGCTTTTGACAGCGGCGCAGTCCGCGCAGCGTCCCTTCTGAAACGACAACCCAAAGCGAAGCGGGATGCCATACGGCAATATTTAGCCGATCGTGTGCGATCAGAAGGCTTAAAGCACGAAAGGGGATACCTGGTTCCGGCACCGTCCGTCGTGATTTCAGCAGTCCGAGGCTGAAGGGGCCTTAGTCGTCCATATCCAAGAAACAGCGGCGAAAAACAGCTCGGTACGGACATTTCAGACTTTTGTTGTCCCAAGGCAAACGCAGAGAACATTAACAGAAGTCCCCTGTCTTCCTTGCCCCCGCTTTCTCAAGGCAAATCCTACAACAATTTCCATCCATATATGAAGGTCACAGCCAACGTATAAGCCGCCAGCAGGCCTACATTGACCGGATTTCCAGAGAGTTTTGGCGTCTTAATCTGGGAGACATTCAAGACAGCAAGGATCAGACAGCCGGCCCCGAGGAGGATAGCAAACACAGGGTGGTCGAAATACCCTTCAAACATAAACAGGAAGACGAGAATAATACTATTATTATCAATGGCTAATCCGGTGTACTTGGCATCATCGGAAAGCCCAAAGGTGCTGAAATAACTGAGCCGGATCGCGCCGAAAACCAGCGTTATAAATACGACGGGTAAAAAGGCAGGGTTCAAGCTGGCGTAACTCAATACCAAAATGGCTGGTGTGACCGCATAGCTGACAATATCGATGAGAAGATCAAGCTGCCCGCCGAATTCTCGGTCAGCGCCTGTTCGTCCTTTCATTCTGCGCGCAACAAGCCCATCCGCCCAGTCAAACGCAACCGCCCAGATCATGCCAATCATTGCGGCCGAGTAAACACCCGTCATCAGGAAATAAATTGCAAGCAGAGTGCACCCCAGACCTGCAAGTGAACAGATGTTGGGAATATCTTTAAGAAATGAAAGAATTGGCCTAGGGTGCAGATCTTGATCTTTCGAGTTTTCAGTTGTCATGGCAGGTCCTTTGAGTTACACCGTCTTAGCCTTGGTCGGCGTGAAGACGGGCATTATCTGCGTTTCACCCTATGCGCACTGAAAACCTGTACTTTCCAACACACCCCATTCGTACCCCTTCGCTCCAGACTTGAAATGTCGGGGGTAAATTCAGCCTAATTGTATGAGATTGTGGAATTAATTCCACGCGACCAAGCATCCAGCTACCACTGGTTAACACCGTTTATGGGTAGGTAAAAGGATTGAGTCAAGATGATCGTCTATACTGTAGGTACATTTGATTTATTGCATGTTGGCCATATTGCATTGTTGAACCACTGCAAGACATTGGGAGATGTTGTCGCAGTTGGCGTTGCCTCAGACGAGGTAGTTAATATGTACAAGCCAAATGTTCCGGTTGTCCCTCTGCAACAAAGGATTGAGATGCTGGAAGCATTGAGCTGCGTTGATATTGTCCGTCCCTACTATGAACTTGAGTATGATTCCGGTTGCAGAGCACTCAACGTGGATATATTTGTTGTCGGAGAAGACTGGGGGAGCAAGCCCCATAACCTTAATGTTGAAGCCTACCTAAGAGGCGCGGGCAAAAAGATCGTCCAGGTCCAATATAATCCTCGAACGTCTTCCACGAAAATCAAACAAACAGTCCTGGCCCAATCTCAAATGCAATATAAGCCAAAATTCGGAGTCGTTTCTCCGCACTGAAAGCGACGGGAAACACCGGAATATTACTGCGTCAATTCAACGAAGCACTTAGTTCGTCATCCCTGTCCAAACGGGCGGATCGAATTTGCCATGTGCGATGCCGATCAAGTTGGTCGTTTGTGATTATTTGATTGAAAGCAACATTGGGTCGGTTCGAGTAGGCTGCTCAGAATCTGATCTTGGCAACTTTGTCCGCTGAACGGTCGTCAGTTGAACTTGCAGCAAATGACCGTTCCCTGCCCATTCGTTTGGTTCCACTGTTCGAACTACCCTGCAGCAATACAAAACTCAGCACCCTAGACGCGATGAGGATCTGCGCGTATACGACAGCGGCGTTCCGCGCTGATTTCAGCGCTTGTGACACTCCTGCTTATAAAAAAGACCCTGCCCATGATGACCGGCCTTTCCCGTCCCAAAAACCAGATCCGCTGGCTTCTGCTGGAAGGCATTTCGCCGACTGCACACGCAGTGCTGGAAAAGAGCGGTTACAGCAACGTGGAAGTCCTTCCAGGTGCTTTGGAAAAAGAAGCCCTGATAGAAAAACTGCAAGGTGTGCAAATCCTCGGCATCCGCTCCCGGACGCAGGTTACGGAAGAGGTTCTGGACGCAGCCAAGGCGCTGGTCGCTGTTGGTTGTTTTTCCGTTGGCACCAATCAGGTCGATCTGAACGCTGCCATCAATCGCGGCATTCCGGTCTTTAACGCACCGTTTTCAAACACCCGCTCCGTTGCAGAACTGACAATTGCCGAAATCGTCATGCTGATGCGCGGTGTCTTCCCCAAATCCACAGCAGCTCATGACGGCAAGTGGATGAAGACGGCCGTCGGCTCGCATGAAGCGCGCGGCAAAACGCTCGGTATCATCGGGTACGGCAACATTGGTACCCAGCTGGCAAACCTTGCGGAAGCCATGGGCCTGCGCGTGATCTATTATGATCTGGTGGACAAACTGCAACACGGCAATGTTATGCCAGCTGACAGCCTCGATGCGCTTTTAGCTGAATCGGATGCTGTTTCGCTGCATGTTCCCGACACACCGGGAACCCGGAACATGTTTGGTGCTGATCAGATCGCCAAGATGAAAAAAGGCGCGTTCCTGGTCAACAATGCGCGCGGCAAGGTCATCGATATCGACGCCCTGGCCGCGGCTCTGAAGTCGGGCCATCTGGCCGGCGCTGCCATCGACGTTTTCCCGGTCGAACCGAAATCCAACAAGGATGAATTCGTCTCCCCGCTGCGCGGTCTCGACAATGTCATTCTGACACCGCATGTCGGTGGCTCGACGGAAGAAGCGCAGGACCGGATCGGCGAGGAAGTTTCCAAACGGCTTGTTGAATATTCCGACGTCGGCTCGACGCTCGGCTCTGTCTCCTTTCCGCAGGTGCAACTGCCGAAAGGTACAGAAGCGACACGTTTCATCCAGGTGCACCACAATGCTCCCGGAGCCATGCGCACTCTGAACGATCTCTTCACACGGCACGATCTCAACATCTGCGCCCAGTACATGCAGTCCCATCAGGACATCGGCTATGTGGTTCTGGATGTCGACAGTGTGGTTCAGGATCCGGTCAAGATCCTGGAAGAAATCCGCGCGTTGCCAAACACCATCCGCGCCAGATTGCTGAACCGGGTGTAATCAACTACGCACCTGAATTCTTATCCCGGATTGGTGCCACCAAACCGGGGCCAGGCATCCCGGTTAATAGAAAACAACCGGCATGTATCGACCTGGATACTTGCAGGATCGGCGATATAGCGCCCGGCAAAATATTGTCTTTAGGGACAATATCCCGTTTGACTTCAAGGGCTTTTGCAACAATCTTTTAGCCGAACCCCAACCTCTTCAGGTGAACTCGCAACCACTTTGCACGGAACTTGAACCATGTCCTCAGCTTCGCGTCTGTCCGTGAACGTCAACGCTATTGCCATGCTGCGCAATCGGCGCGACCTACCGTGGCCGAGTGTGACTGGCATGGCGGCGATTGCCATGGATGCAGGCGCCAAGGGCATTACCGTTCACCCACGACCGGACGAGCGACATATCCGCCGTACCGACTGTTTTGAGCTGTCCGAGTTGATCGAGGACCGTTACGCCAACAAGGAACTCTGCCTTGAAGGTTATCCGACGCCCGATTTCATGAAACTGGTTGAGGAAACCCGACCGGATCAGGTTCTCTTTGTGCCGGATGATCCCGATCAGACAACATCGGACCATGGCTGGGATTTTTCGAAAGATACCGGTGCGCTGGAGACGGCGATTGCTGCGTCCAAGGAATGGGCGATAGCAACGTCCCTGTTCTGCGACCCTTCACCATCTGCACCAGAACAGGCTGCGCGCCTGGGTGCTGAGCGGATAGAGATCTATACAGGGCCCTATGGTGCCTGCCATGACGATCCCGCACAGGCTACCCGCGAACTCGACAAAATCGTTGCCACCGCAGAATCTGCAAGCGTTCATGGACTGGGCGTCAATGCCGGTCACGATCTGACAGTCGACAACATCCCTGCCCTGATCAAACGCGCACCGTTCATCCGTGAAATGTCCATCGGCCATGGCCTGACCGCTGACATGTTGATCCACGGCATGACGGAAAGTGTATGCCGGTACAGACACGCGATGGGTGAAGTCTGAAAACTTTTCGCAGGAACTCTCAAATTTGGCCGTTCTGCGTTTCTTGACCGCTGCAAGTGTTGGCCCCGACCTTGAGACGCTCGGCGAACACCCAATTTAGCCGTAGAAATCAGGCCGCTTCAGCGCGTTTCATCTTCTGATGTTCGTCTTCGACAAGACCAACCTTCCAGTAGCCGGAAATATAAACATCGGCTTTGGGAAGTTGCCGCTCATTTTGAAGGTGATGACGAAGTGTCCGGATCACAGAGCTTTCACCGGCAATACAGGTTTGAACAACACCCTCCGGCCAGTCCATTGAGGTGATGAAATCGATCTGCCTGGTCGAGGGGACATGCACATCGGGCTCAACCAGCCAGTGTACATCCACGCCTTCCGGCACGACGATTTCCCGTACATCGTCAAAACTTGGTACTTCGAACAAGACTACACCGGAGGCATCTGCTGGCATTGCTTCAAGCGTTGCTTCCGCAACAGGCATTGCAGATAGATCCGCAGCGATCAGATACCAGTCCGCATAAAACTCTTTGATCTTCTTCTGGCTCGGCCCCATGAACCCCAAAAACGATCCGGCTTCTGCCTTTTGCGCCCATCGTGTCGCCGGGCCTTCATCACCATGAGCGACAAAATCGATATCAAGTTCCAGCGCGTCTTCACGATACGAGCGGACGGTGTACGTGCGCACCGGATGTATTCTTTCGCTCGGAGCTCCCGGTGCAAAATAGGCTTCGAAATCCGCACGGCTTTCGCCCTCACGCGGTAAGACCAATTTACAATTCGCGCCCTCCTGACCCATTGGAAAACCAGTCAACTCCGGACCTGCAAAGGTGACACGGATCATATGTTTGCTGAGGTACCGGGCTGTTTTAACGGTCAGGAATCGTGGGACACGCTTTGGCGCAGTAGGCATGAGCACTCCATTAAATGCTGAACTTTCTACTCATGTTTTATCATTGTGAATCTGGATTGGAAAGATCTGTTTGTTAGTACCTGAAAGCACTCGCCAAAAACAAAGATGCCCGTCAAAGGCGGGCAACTTCACATAAACTATCAGGAGAAACTCATTATCGGATAATCGGTTCTTTCAGATCTTCCGGCTTGGTTTCCTTCACAACATCCCAGTTGAGATCAGCATGATTGATCAGCTCGGAGGTATTGCCTTCAAACCGTTTTTGAACTGCAAGGCTGTTGTTCAGATAGAGCTTTCCGGCAACAATTTTCCAGGCCTCCGGCACCACTGGTACCTTGAAACCCTTGCTTAGGCCAAACGCACAGAAGCCGCCATACTGAGGCGCATATTTGGCCGGTTCGGCTGCAAACTTGTCACGATTTTGGGCAGATGAAAATTTCCAGGTCACATCGTCATATTGAGCTGTGAATTCATCCGATCCGGCAACGGGCTTGCCTTCAGTGAAGTAGGCAACTGGATCGGTTCCGCCAATGGCGGCGCCACCCTTGGTGAAGGTCGTGATTTCATCTGCACTTGCGGTGAAGGACGCTGCGGAAAAAAGGGCAGTCAAACCAAGCAGAATGGATTTGGAGGAATAAAGCGGCATGGACGTCTCCGACAGGCTATAAGAAGTCGTGTGTTGCGGCGGCGAATTTAGCGCCGCGCTGGCTGGAAAATGGGCCACAACACATCAAAAGACAAATCACCCTTGATCACAGGAACGCTAACAGCTCGGGAGCAAGGGCAGTATCCAATGGCACTACAGGATCATCGAGTGGTCCGTTGGTATCGGATCGCGCGGGGCAACCAGTCCCAGCACAAGATAGATGGCCGTCTCTATGTCCTTTGCAGTGATTTCCACATCGCGGATCAATAGCCGGAAATAGATCAATCCCAGAAGCAGATCGATCCGGGTTTCCATGTCACTTTCAAAGGGCGTTGCAATGAAGATTTGCCGCAGGACTAAACGCCGGTTTGCTTCCAGGTCTTCAATGGTGTTTTTGAGTGCTGGCAGTTGGCGGTAGGGAACCAGGGCCCTGATCGCCCCGCCCAGCGCCGTGTTCTGCAAGGCCACGACTATGTTTTCCAGGCATTGGCGCAGGTCTTCAGCAACACTCACCCTCTGCGGCGGCGCCAGATTCACGCGCGCCAAAGCATGCTCAACTGCTGCAGCCACCAACTCGGTCTTGTCCTTGTAACGGCGATAGACCGCCTGCTTGCTGGTTTTTGCGCGCGCTGCAATCGCTGAGATTGTTGCCCGCTCATACCCATTTTCAGCCAGCTCAAGAAGAGCTGCGTCCAACAGAGCTCCAGTCACACGACTTTCTTGCGGTCGCCCCGCACCACCGGATGCAGGGTCAGGCATTGCCTTGCTTGCCAACTGCAGCCTCATAGTCTTGAAAGCCGTTTTGAATACCGATCGTTACATTCGTGATGCGGGCAAGAAGTTTTGAGAAAATCTCGGTGTCACGAAGTTCTTCCCAAAGGTAGTGATAGGCACGCATGTCAGAGAACCGGTAGATTGCGAAATCAGAATACCCGCCAGCAAGCGCATCAGCATCAAACCACTCGAAAGTCACTCTCGGATGGTTGGCGAGAATTGCACCAACTCCTTCGCCATATATCCCTCGTTTCATCCGGGACAAGGTCAGCCAGGCTGGTTCAAAAGCCAGATAAACGATGGCGACCATGGGCAAAGGTTTGCTTGTTTCTTCAAGATTTGACACTTCAGAGCTTAATACGGTTACCTTTGGTACCAAATTAATAGGCAAAGGTGTTTTTTGCAAGCCTCTGCACTTGCTCCGCATGACCATATTCTGCAATGACGCTCTCAAGGAAATCATGTGCCAAAGCGCAATGCATCTTGGCACCGACGAGACACAAGGAAACTCCATGTCCGTAGACACTGAAACGGTAAAACGCGTGGCGCATCTGGCGCGCATCAAGGTCAGCGATGAAGACGCGACCCGCATGACCGGTGAGCTGAACACCATTCTCGGCTTTGTTGAGCAATTGGATGAAGTGAACATCGACGGTGTCGAACCGATGACGTCAGTGGTCGAACAGACGATGAAGAAGCGTGTCGACGGTGTCACCGACGGCAACAAGGCCAACGACATCACAAAAAATGCTCCGGCCTCTGAAGATAATTTCTTCATGGTGCCGAAGGTCGTCGAATAAAAGTACGACCAGGTGTCATTGAGAACAGCAACAATTTCGATCGAGCCCCCTCTGACCGAAGACATGCGGGAAATGGTCCGGGAGCTGAATGCAGTTTTGTGTTCGCTTACTCCGGAAGAAGCCAATTTCAGCATGAGCGTCGAGGAAATGACTGGTCCTGAAACAACCTTGTTCGTTGCCCGGATAGACGGACAGGCGGCAGCCTGCGGCGCCCTCTACCGGCACGGCGACGGTGTTGCGGAACTGAAGCGGTTCTATACCCGTCCGGCCTTTCAGGGTCAGGGTCTGTCTCGGCTAATTCTCGATAAGATTGTTGATATGGCAATGTCTGAAGGTTGCCACGAACTGGTTCTGGAAACCGGCTACAATTACGAGGCGGCCAAACGTCTTTATTCTGGATCCGGGTTCGAACCCTGTGGCCCTGTTCTCAATTACCCCAACAGCAAATATTCCGTTTTCTATCGCAAGACACTTGCGGCTGCATAAGAGATCAAATCATGACTGACCTCACAAGACTGACGATTGCCGACGCCCGCGAAGGCTTGAAGAACAAGGACTACACGTCCGTTGAACTGACTGAAGCTTTTCTCGGCAACATCGAAAAAGGCAACAAGGCGCTCAACGCTTACGTGGCGGTCACCGCAGACAAGGCACGGGAAATGGCCAAGGCGTCTGATGACAAGCTTGCCAAGGGGGAAGCTGGTGCGCTGGAAGGCATTCCGCTCGGGATCAAGGATCTGTTCGCCACCGAAGGTGTCCATACCCAGGCCTGCTCCCACATTCTGGACGGCTTCAAACCGGCTTACGAGTCCACTGTCACGGCCAACCTGTGGGCAGATGGTGCTGTCATGCTCGGCAAGCTGAACATGGATGAATTCGCGATGGGTTCGTCCAACGAGACGTCTTATTACGGCGACGTTATCAATCCATGGCGCAAGACCGGTTCCAACCAGGATCTGGTTCCCGGCGGTTCGTCAGGCGGATCGGCATCAGCCGTTGCCAGCCGCATGTGCATGGGCGCAACAGCAACTGACACTGGCGGTTCCATTCGCCAACCGGCAGCGTTCACCGGCACCGTGGGTATCAAGCCGACCTATGGCCGTTGCTCGCGCTGGGGCACTGTTGCCTTTGCCTCTTCCCTTGATCAGGCAGGCCCGATTGCTCACACCGTTCGCGACAGCGCCATTCTTCTGAAATCCATGGCGTCCGTCGATCCGAAGGACACCACATCTGTCGATATCGAAGTGCCAGACTATGAAGCCGCAATCGGGAAGTCCGTAAAAGGTCTGAAGATAGGCATTCCGGCTGAATACCGTCTCGACGGCATGCCGGGTGAAATCGAGGAACTCTGGCAGAAAGGCATCGAGTGGCTAAAGGCAGCTGGCGCGGAAATCGTCGATATTGCCATGCCGCACACCAAATACGCCCTGCCGGCCTACTACATTGTGGCCCCTGCAGAAGCCTCTTCAAACCTCGCGCGTTATGACGGCGTTCGCTACGGTCTGCGTGTTCCGGGCAAAGACATTGTCGAGATGTACGAGAACACCCGGGCAGAGGGCTTCGGCGACGAAGTTCAGCGCCGCATTCTGATCGGCACCTATGTGCTGTCAGCCGGGTATTACGACGCCTACTACCTGAAAGCCCAGAAGGTCCGCACACTGATCAAACGCGACTTTGATCTGGCCTGGCAGAACGGCGTTGACGCAATCCTGACACCGGCAACACCATCTGCAGCCTTTGGCATTGCGGATCAGGACCTCCATTCCGATCCGGTCAAAATGTACCTGAACGACATCTTCACAGTGACAGTCAACATGGCTGGTCTGCCAGGTATTTCTGTTCCTGCCGGTCTTTCCAGCGAAGGTCTGCCGCTGGGTCTTCAGTTGATCGGGAAACCGTTTGACGAGAGCACACTCTTCCAACTCGGTCAGGTCATCGAAGACGCAGCTGGTTCCTTTGAACCGAACAACTGGTGGAGCTAAGGCCTTAACTCTCCAGCGTCGTCCCGGGTCAACAAAGTTGAAACCCGGGATGTCTGCAAAATCGAAGGTTAGCTTCCGATGCATGACATCGAAACCATCCTCATTGGAGCCGGGGTCGTCGGTCTTGCCTGTGCCCGCGCACTGGCAATGTCCGGGCGCGAGGTCATAGTGCTGGAGCAGCATGACTTGATCGGCTCTGAGACGAGTGCGAGAAACTCCGAGGTCATTCATGCCGGGATTTATTATCCGACAGGTAGCCTGAAAGCGCGGCTGTGCGTGCAAGGCAAAACCCAGCTCTACGCCTTTTGCGTTGAAAATGGCGTTGAACACGAAAATATCGGCAAGCTGATTGTTGCCAGCAATGAGGCCCAGCTTTCCCAACTCGACGCCATTCGCCAGCAAGCTGCCGAAAACGGCGTTACAGATCTGGTTTCTTATGACCGCAAAAAGCTTCAGCAGATCGAACCGGCCCTTCAGGCAACAGGTGCGTTGTGGTCTCCCTCGACCGGGATTATAGACAGCCACGGGCTCATGTTGGCGTTGCAGGGCGGCCTGGAAACCCATGGTGGACAGGTGGTTCTCAACACTAGGATCGACCGCGTTGAATGTTTGGCCAGTGGCGGATTTCAGGTGCATATGGCACCCGAAGACGACCAATCCTATTCCATGACCTGCAAGGAGCTGATCGTCTCTGCTGGACACAGCGCTCCATTGCTCGCGAAGGGTCTACAAAACACCAACCCGCCAAAAGCTTTTCTGGCCAAAGGCAATTACTTCAAACTCCAAGGCAAGGCACCGTTTTCCACGTTGATTTATCCGGTTCCAGAACCTGGTGGCCTCGGCGTGCATCTGACGCTGGACCTGCAACATCAGGCTCGTTTTGGTCCTGATGTGGAGTGGGTTGATAAACTGGACTACCGTGTTGACCCAGAGCGTGGCGACAAGTTCTACGCAGCCATTCGGCGCTATTGGCCGGATTTGCCCGACGGTGCGCTGGTTCCGGATTATTCAGGTATTCGCCCCAAAATCGCCGCGTCTGGCGAACTGGCAGCCGATTTCCGTATCGACGGACCAGAGGTTCACGGCAGCAAAGGTCTCGTTGCGCTTTACGGCATTGAGTCACCGGGTCTGACCTCGTGCCTCGCGATTGCCGATGAGGTTGTTTCCAGGTTCGAATAAGCCCGGGCTTAGTGAACCCGGCTGTCTTCTGCTTCCAGAATACCATCCGCATCAAGGCTTGCAATTGGCAGACGGGCGTCCGTCGGAACATCACCAGAGAGCTGAAGCGCCAGGTAACGCCCGGCACACACCCGCAGGAAACTCGTGAAATTGCCAAGGTCATGCCCGGCGTCAATGCTCTCGTGATGCAGCTTGGTGATCAACTGAACCACATTCATGCCGTCTCGACTGGCAATCTCATCCAGCACATTCCAGAAGAACGTCTCAAGACGCACGGAGGTGACCATGCCATCGATGCGCAGGGACTTGGTGGTGCTTTCCCAGAGCGTCGGGTCGGCATCTATGAATAGCTTGCACATTGGGGTCTCCGCGATAGTCAGACCAAGGATCCTGACCCAAAGAAAATAGCCAGGTTTCGAAGTCAGGAAAAGACCCCGCCCGGACACAAAAAGCGTCGGTCCGGGCGGGGTAACCGAAATTCTGCCAAGCTTCATAAACGTGGGGAAGCGCAATAGGCAGACGCGGCAAGTTCAAAAGGATGTTCCGGGTTTGCAGCCTAAGCCGCCATCGCCCCGGTAGACGCTCCGCTCAGGACTGCGTGAAATTGCGACATCCAGGCTGGATGCGCAGGCCAGGCCGGGGCAGTGACCAGATTGCCGTCCGTGACAGCACTATCAATGGCAATGTCGGCGTAGGTCGCGCCAGCCAGTTCCACTTCCGGACGACACGCCGGATAAGCGGACACTGTGCGTCCCTCGATGACTTTGGCAGCCGTCAGGATCTGTGCGCCATGACAGATGGCGGCAACTGGCTTTTCAGTGCTCATGAAATGCTTCACAGCATCGATGACAGAGGCTTCCATGCGCAGATATTCCGGAGCCCGCCCGCCCGGAATGACCAAGGCGTCGTAGCTGGCAACATCAATATCGGCGAACGTGGCATTCAATGTGAAATTGTGACCACGCTTTTCCGTATAGGTCTGGTCGCCTTCGAAATCATGGATGCAAGTTGCAACAGTCTCCCCGGCTTTTTTGCCCGGACACACGGCATCAACCTCATAGCCCATTGCCAGCAGCGTCTGGAACGGCACCATGGTCTCATAGTCCTCGGTGAAGTCACCGGTGATCATCAGGATCTTTTTGGCGCTCATGCTTCGTCCTCCCTTGAAGAATTGCGATGGGAGAACGCTAACAAGGAAACAGATGCAGCGGGTATTAGGCGATTACTACAGGCGGTTTTTCTGGATACTCGACGGTACTGAAGCACGGAATTGACCGAAGACACCGACATTCCTGCCAAGCACGGCAGGGCTGTGAGCTGATCAGACTGCGGCGTCTCTGGACAAGCAGAAATTTAGGCTGAGGATTCAACGGAAGCAGGATGCTGCTCGGCGTTAGCTGCGACAAGAGGCAATAGCGCGTTCCGTGAGAAATGAGGAACGATGTCTGCTGCCGGCATCGGCTTGCCGTAATAGAACCCTTGAAAATGGTCGCAAGCGAAGTCATTCAGCGCGAAGACCTGCTCCTCGGTTTCTATGCCCTCAATAGTCACGGTCATTTCCAGCCGATGCCCGAGCGCAATGATCGCGTCCAGAATATGCCGGGATTTGTCTTCTGTATCTGTCAGGGACCTAATGAAGGACCGGTCAACCTTGAGCTTGTTGAACTTGTATTTCCACAAATACCCAAGACTGGAATAGCCGGTGCCAAAATCATCCATGGCGAGTGAAACACCAAGGTTGCTCAGCGCCATCAGCTGATCCGTCACCTTGGCCTCATCCTCAATCAGGATATTCTCGGTAAGTTCCAGCTCAAGCCGATGAGGTTCCAGATTGTGATCGGACAACAGTTTTTGAACATGCTCGGCAAGCAGCTCACCATCAAATTGCCGGGTCGACAGATTAACTGAGACAAACAGATGCTCCGGCCAGGTGGTTGCCGTTTTTATGGCCTCCTCCAGAACCCAGGAGCCTATCTGAACGATTTCTCCGGCATCTTCCGCAATCGGAATGAATTCAGTCGGCGGAATGTCATTGCCATCAGCATCCTTCAATCGCAACAGTGCCTCGAAGCCGGCAACCTTCTTGCTGCCCGGGTCAATCAATGGCTGATAGTGGACCTCAAAGCGGTTCAGGCTCAGTCCCGCGACAATGCTTTCTTCAACATGCTGGCGCCGCGCCACTTTTTCTTCCAGGTCCGGCGTAAACAGTGTCCAGGTGTTCCGGCCGAGCAGCTTTGCCTGATAGAGCGCAATGTCTGCCTTGTGCATGCGCACCCTCAAGCTCAGATCAGCGTCTTCGTCGAAATGAACACCAAGGCTCAAATGACCGGTCAGCGCGATACCATCAATGCGGATCGGCTCGCTGACGCATTCACGCAGGCTCTCGATCAACGCCTCGACTTCCTGCAATGACCGTTTGCCTGACAAGAAAATAAACTCGTCTCCGCCGAGACGCGCAGCAAGATCATCTTCGGTCAAATGCGAGGAAATGGCATTCCCGACGTGGCGAAGGAATTCATCGCCAGCCTTATGACCAAATGTGTCGTTTATCGCTTTGAACTTATCGAGATCTATAAAGATGACTGCAGCATGACGCAGATCGAGGCGACCGGACTGCCTCGCCTCTTCAACACGCTGGAAAAATGTCGCCCGGTTGTAAAGTCCGGTCAGCTGATCTCGGGAGGACAGCTGCCATACCTTCCGCCCCGTTTTGATCTGCTGCCGCATTTTCAGGATATAGGCGATAAAAGGAACGCCGAAACTTGCCAGCAGGACTACCGTTATCACGATCGCCAGCAACAGAAAATTTGACCGGAAAAGCATCAAGACCGGCGTCTGGTCTATATAGACTTCAACCACCCCGATCGCTGAGCCGTTCTCACCCACAACCGGTACATAGGCTTCAACATAGAGGTCAGGCCGATTTTCTTTCTGCGTTCCATCCTGGACATCAATCTGGGGTTTTTTTGACTGAATGACCATTTCGGCGTGGCCATTGTGGTCCGCCATCGCGCCCTTTTCCATGGGCTTGCCGAGCTCGTCTGAAATCAGGACGAGTTGCGCGGATGCGTTGAACAGCTTGAAGCGAAACACATCACCTACCTGAACGGCCTGCCCGATCGTTACGCGCTGAAGGTCACTAGCTTCACCACTCTCGATCAAGCCGGGAAGGTCTGGCATTGATTCCGTCAGATAATTCGCCCAGTTCAGGGCTTTGCGTTCGGCATCAGCCTCAACAACAACATCAACTGCCTTGTTGACTGCAATATTGCCAAACCAGAGCATCACCACACCGAATACGGCAATGATGGCAAATGTCAGCCAATCTCGCTTGTTTTCAGGTGTTTCGAACATACCGCCGCCCATTTTAAACAGATGGGCAATTTCAACATTTCCGGCCTAATATTTTCATAACTCTGAATCTCGTAAATACTGTCAATGTCCGACAGATTGGGTTCCTTCCGCAAATTTCGCCAAAAATGAACATTCCTGCTTGACCGATCCGCAAACCACTGCCATAAAGAGTCCGAACCGTACGGTACGGTTCTCTAAATATTCATACTTCGCCCTCGCCTGACACCAAACCGAAACCCAAGATGATGCCTGCAGCCGCTTTTGACATTGCCACTTCTCGCCCGGACGCCGCACCAGAGTTTTCGCCGCGCCAGCAGGTAGTCTTGCAGCATGCGCTGACGCTTCTGGTAGACGGCGGCGAGAAAGCATTGACGACTGCAGGGCTGGCCCGAACGGCAAGCTGTTCCAAAGAGAGCCTTTACAAGTGGTTCGGTGATCGCGACGGTCTGCTGGCGGCCGTTGTCGCCTATCAGGCAAGCCAGGTGCAGTTCCCCTCCGAAACTGGTGCAACAGCCGATCCGGAAACATTCAAGGCCCATGTCTCGGCCTTTGTCGAAGCGCTGCTCGGCGTTCTGTTTTCAGAAACGTCACTGGCTCTGAACCGCCTGTCCATCGGCCAAAGCAATACCAATTCCAATCGGCTTGGCCATTTGCTGCTGGTGCGCGGCAAACACATGATTTCGGCCCGTGCCCGCAACATGCTGGAAACCGGTCGTCGCCATGGCCTTCTAAAATTCGACGACGCGGAAGACGCCTATCAGGTGCTTTATGGCCTGGCGATCCGCGACGTTCATATCCGCCTTCTTCTGGGCGAGGCTGCAAGCCCTGCCGAGAAAGACTTGAAAGCCCAAGCCGAAATGGCTGTGGGCCGATTCTATCAACTGTTCGGCGCCTGAGGCACCGGACCGGAACTATTCAACAGACATCAGGGCACTGGCCAAAAAAGCCCAGGTTCTGAAACACATCGGGAGAAAGGAAAACCCATGCGTGTTTATTACGATCGCGACGCAGATCTCAATCTGATCAAGTCCAAGAAAGTGGCCATCATCGGCTACGGTTCACAGGGCCGTGCTCATGCCATGAACCTCAAGGACAGCGGCCAGAAGGAAATTGCTGTTGCCCTGCGTGAAGGCTCCACAACAGCTCTGAAAGCGGAAGCTGATGGCTTCAAGGTCATGACAGTTGCCGAGGCTGCTGCCTGGGCCGACCTGATGATGATGGCAACCCCTGATGAGCTGCAGGCAGACATCTACAAGGATCACATCGCCGGCAACATCCGCGACGGCGCTGCGATTGCATTCGCGCACGGCCTGAACGTTCATTTCGGCCTGATCGAAGCCAAGAACACTGTTGACGTTCTGATGATCGCACCAAAGGGCCCAGGCCACACGGTTCGCGGCGAATACCAGAAAGGCGGCGGTGTACCGTGCCTGATCGCTGTTCATCACGACGCATCCGGCAACGCCCATGACCTCGGCCTTTCCTACGCATGTGGCGTTGGTGGCGGTCGCTCCGGCATCATCGAAACCACGTTCAAGGAAGAGTGCGAAACCGATCTCTTCGGCGAACAGGCCGTTCTCTGCGGTGGCCTCGTTGAGCTGATCCGCGCAGGTTTCGAAACACTCGTTGAAGCTGGTTACGCGCCTGAAATGGCTTACTTCGAGTGCTTGCACGAAGTGAAACTGATCGTGGACCTGATCTACGAAGGCGGCATCGCCAACATGAACTACTCCATCTCTAACACGGCAGAATGGGGTGAGTATGTCACTGGACCGCGTATCGTAACGTCTGAGACCAAGGCTGAAATGAAGCGCGTTCTGGCCGAAATCCAGAACGGCAAGTTCACATCAGACTGGATGCAGGAATACCGTGCAGGCGCTGCCAAGTTCAAGGCAACGCGCCGCCTGAACGACGCCCACCAGATCGAAGAAGTCGGCGAAAAACTCCGCGGCATGATGCCATGGATCAAGTCCGGCGCATTGGTCGACAAAACTAAGAACTAACGGCACGGGCCGGACTTGTCCCAAAACATATAAACCCTGCACCTGCCAAAGGCAGGATGCGGGGATCAAGTCCGGCGCATTGGTCGACAAAACTAAGAACTAGCGGCACGGGCCGGACTTGTCCCAAAACATATAAACCCTGCACCTGCCAAAGGCAGGATGCGGGGATCAAGTCCGGCGCATTGGTCGACAAAACTAAGAACTAAGTTGTTTCTTTCTAAAACGAGAAAGGCCCGTCATCTGACGGGCCTTTTTTTGTCTGAAACTCATAAAAACGAAGTATTCAGTATGATTTTCCGCGTGCTGTAACAGGCCAGAGCGTTTCGACCTTGCCGTTGCGCACGCCGACATACCAGTCATGCAGATTACAGGTCGGGTCACAGTGTCCGGGTACAAGTCGGAGCTTCTGATTGATTGTCAGAGCCTCGTTTGGGTCAGCGACAATACCGTGCTCATCGGAGGCACCTGTATAGCTGACATCCTCCCGGCCAAAGACAACCGGCAAACCGCTGTCGACGGAGAGCACCTTCAGACCGGCATCGACGATTGCCCTATCCGGTTTCACATGGCTCATCACGCCGGTCAGGACAAACAGTGCATTCTCCCATTCGCCCGCATCTATGCGGTGTCCTTTCCTGTCGAGGATGCGCCCGTAATCGGCGTCCATGAACGCGTAGGACCCACACTGCAGTTCGTTGAAGATGCCGGATTTTCCCTCAAAAGAGTAGGAACCTGTTCCGCCACCACCGACAATAGCGCACTCAAGCCCTTCCTGTCTGAGGCCATCCACCGCAGTGCGCGCCATCTCGACGACCGGATCAACTGCCGCGCGCCGATCATCGTAAGACTCCAGATGCTGCATGTTACCGTGGTAGGCCTGAAGACCGGAGAACACCAATCCATCTGCACCGTCGATTGCCCTGGCGAGCGCTAAAATCTCATTTGTCGTCTCGACACCGCAGCGTCCCGCTCCGCAATCCAGCTCCACCAGGCACTCTATTTCGGTGCCGTGGCGAACAGCTGCGACCGAAAGATCGGCCACATTCTTAATGTCGTCGACACAGCAGATCGTGCGCCCCCCCAGTTTGGGCAACCGTGCCAGCCGGTCGATCTTGATCCGATCGGTTACCTGATTGGTGATCAGAACGTCCCTGATACCGCCGCGCACAAAGGCTTCGGCTTCACTGACCTTTTGGCAGCAGACGCCAACCGACCCACCCAGTTTTTCCTGCAAGCGGGCAATATCAACGGACTTGTGCATCTTGCCATGTACACGGTGACGAACGCCCATGTCTGCGGCGAGAGCGCCCATTTTCACAATGTTACGCTCCAGAGCGTCGAGGTCCAGCACAAGACAAGGTGTCTGAATATCGGCTTCATCCATGCCAGGAATGGCAGGTACATCATATCCAACGTCCAGCATGTCATAGTTGATACTTGTCGTCATCGCGGCCCCGATAGCTCCTGCTGGTCTCTGTTCTCAACGAAGCATGACAGTCAACCCGGTTACAAATGGAATATCGCCGCGAAGTTCGAAAGGCGAAATGCTCAAGAATAAGCCTCAATCAGCCGTGTGACTTCCTTGTCCCGTGCCGTCTCGCTTTTTCCGCCCATCACAACGACAATGAGCTTTTTGCCGCCACGCCGGGCGGTCGCGACCAGATTGTAGCCGGACGCGCGGACATAGCCTGTTTTGAGACCATCAACACCGGAGACCGTGCCAAGCAGATTGTTGGTCGCCCGGAATGTCCGGCCGTTGTAGGTAAAGGACTTGGCCCGGTAATAACTGGCATATTGCGGAAAGCGTTGTTTCAACGCGAGGCCAAGTTTGGCCATGTCCCTTGCTGTGGTGACCTGCGCAGAATCCGGCAAACCGGTCGCATTGACAAACCGCGTATGCTTGAGGCCCAGTGACCGCGCTTTCTGGGTCATTTCCCGCGCAAAAGCCGTTTCACTACCACCAAGGTTTTCAGCAACAGTGACACCAACATCATTCGCGGACTTGACCGCCAGGGCCCGCGCCGCCTGTTCAACGGTTATCGTTGTTCCGGCTTTCAAGCCGATCTTTGCCGGAGGCTGCGAAGCCGCGTTGCCTGAGATCTTCAAAGGTGATGACAGCGAATACTTGCCGCTGGATACGGCCTCGAAGAGCATGTAGAGCGTCATCATCTTGGTCAGCGACGCCGGGAACCGCGGCGCATCGGCGTCCACCGCATAAAGCTCTTCGCCGGAAGCTGCATTGAGCACCAACGCTGAAAATCCACGTTCAACCGCTGTTGCGGGTGCATAGCTGACAACCGGTAGCGAGGCGGTTTGAACGGCCGGACCTTGAGCGGTCCCTTGCGGTGCCTGCGCTGTCTGACAAGCTGACAAAAAGACGGCCAGCAATAAGGCAGAACTCTTTCGCAGGATCCACTTCATAGACATCGGCATACCCACTTTATAACCCGGCACTCGGCAATCAGGCCTTCAATTTGTATCCGGTTTTAAACATCCAATGCACAATGGCAAGGGAAGCTGTAAGAAAGAGCAGCGCCGCTGCCAGCGATAGCCAGAGATTAACGTCCGATTGGCCAAAGAAACTCCACCTGAAACCCGAGATGAGATAAACAACCGGATTGAGCAACGTAACCTTTTGCCAGATATCGGGCAGCATGTTGATTGAATAAAAACTACCGCCCAGAAAAGCGAGCGGTGTCACGATAAGCAGCGGCACAAATTGCAGTTTTTCAAAATTGTCAGCCCAGATCCCGGTGATGAAACCGAGCAAGGCAAAGGTAATTGCGGTCAACAAAAAGAAGGTGATCATCCAGAAGGGGCTCTGGATTTCCAGATCAACGAAGAACGTTGCTGTCAGCAGGATTATGACACCGACAATGATCGACTTGGTGGCAGCAGCCCCGACATAGGCAATAGTGATTTCAAGGAATGACACCGGTGCGGATAGAACCTCGAAAACCGTTCCGGTGAAGCGGGGAAAATAGATACCAAAGGCCCCGTTGGACAGGCTCTGGGTCATCAGCGACAGCATGATGAGGCCGGGCACAATAAAGGCTCCGTAGGAAACGCCATCGACCTCGGAAATTCGCGAACCGATAGCAGCCCCGAAAACCACGAAATAGAGCACGGTCGAAATTACCGGCGAAATGACACTCTGCCAGATGGTTCGCTTGGTGCGGGCCATCTCGGCAAGGTAGATCGCCTTGACTGCTTCAAAATTCATATGTCTTTGCCCCGATTACTTCGCGCCCAAAACCAGTTCCATATGCGGCAATGTCCGCCCTGCTATGGATCCGGATGGTACGCGGCCGATCACTGTGAACCCCAGACGCTCATAGAACGCTTCGGCAGACGGATCAGCGTCCAGATAAATACGTTTCAGATCAAGGTCCCGCGCTTTGGCCATCAGCTCGTCAAACAACAACCTGCCGACGCCCCTGCCCTGTTGATCCGGATCGATAAAACAGGTGGCAAGTTCACCCTCAGTCCGGTCTTCGCTCAGTTCCAACTGGATACACCCCAATGGTTTGTCATCTCCAGCCTCGGCGACCCAAAGGTCAGTTTCGTGAACCCAGCACTCACGCACGGTCAGTTCTTCGCGGCAAGCCGCCATAAAGCCATCATCATAGCCATTCGATTGCTTGGACCGCATACACAGCTCTGTCAGGGCGTCCAGCTCATCAAGGCGCGCTTTTCTGATTGTGATCTGTGCTGCCATAGTCCTGTCAGTCATCCTTCACCAGATCTACAAAGATGTCTTCGAGGGACGACTGGTCGGTCTGAAGATCATTGAAGCCGACCCCGGTTTTGGAAAGGTCGTTCAACAGGGTTGTGATCCCCGTTCGCTCACCGTGGGAATCATAGGTGTAGGTGAGCATGCTTCCGGAGCCGTCCAGAGTCAGGTTATGATGTTTCAGATTATCGGGCACCTTGGAAAGCGTCTCTGTCAAACTCAGCGTCAGGACCTTCTTGCCAAGCTTGCGCATCAGCTCGCTCTTGTCCTCGACCAATATGATTTCACCCTTGTTGATGACGCCCACCCGGTCCGCCATTTCTTCCGCTTCCTCGATGTAGTGCGTTGTCAGGATGATTGTGACGCCCAGCGCCTTCAATTCCCCGACGATCCGCCACATGTCGTGACGCAGCTCAACATCAACACCGGCAGTCGGCTCATCCAGGAACAGGATTTGGGGTTCATGCGCCAGTGCCTTGGCGACCAGAAGGCGGCGTTTCATACCGCCGGACAGCGCCATGATCGGGTTCTTGCGTTTCTCCCACAAGGTCAGGTCTTTCAGGATTTTTTCAATCAGACCCGGGTTGGGTGCCAATCCGAAAAGTCCCCTGCTGAAGGCAACCGAGTCACCCACGATTTCAAAGGGCGCAGTTGGCATTTCCTGAGGAACCAACCCGATCAGACGACGCGCTTCGCGATACTCAACCAGGGCATCATGACCTTCGACATGAATGCTGCCACCAGTCGGCTTTACCAGCCCGCAGATTGTGCTGATCAGAGTTGTCTTGCCGGCACCATTGGGACCCAGAAGCGCAAAGACTTCGCCTTTCTGGATATCCAGGGACACCGATTTCAGCGCCTGAAAACCACCTTCATAGGTTTTATCAAGGTCCCGGATGGAGAGTATTGGAGCCATTGTATTCAACCCGTTGAAAGCAGAAGTCTCTGGCCGGATGGCCAAATTTGAATGCAGGATCATCATGTGGGCCGGATCCGGAGAAGTTGCAAGAACGATGATCAAATTCACGCGATTAAAAGCATCTCACCAGACTTCATAAACATCCAGCCCGCTTGTTTTCCGGTTGCGGATTGTCCATTCCGGGCATTTTATAAGAACCGGCAAATCAACTGCCACAGTTGGCATTGTTTCCCGCCGCTAAACACTGTGTCTCTTCCGTGGCCCTATATTTCCGGCCACACTCGCCTATCTTTGATTCTTTGGAACTTTCAACAGGAATGAGCAACCATGTCCATTCGTCCGGTAACCCACATTGGCAAGACCCAACCGACCCTGGAAGGCGCCGGTGTCAAGTTGGAGCGTGTCTTCGGATTTCAGGACCCGGAGATGCTCGATCCGTTTCTGCTTCTGGACGACTTCCGCAACGAGCGACCGGAAGACTATCTTGCCGGATTCCCGTGGCACCCGCATCGCGGTATCGAGACGATTACATACGTTCTGGCTGGCACAGTCGAGCATGGTGACAGCCTTGGCAACACAGGCAATCTCGGCGCTGGAGATGTTCAGTGGATGACGGCAGGGCGTGGCATCATGCATCGGGAGATGCCTCAGGGTGATGAAAACGGGCGTATGCACGGCTTCCAGCTCTGGGCCAATCTACCGTCTGCGGACAAGATGGCAGCGCCGCGCTATCAGGATGTTACTGCAAAGGATATTCCTGTTGTGGTCGACGATGACGGCACTTCGGCGCGCATAATCTGCGGCAAGTTCTGGGGCAAACGAGGACCGGTCGATGGCATCGCCGCCGAACCGCAGTATCTGGATATTCATGTCCCCGCTGGCCAGAAGAAACGTTTCAAGGTCGATACCTACAAGCAGACTTTCGCCTATATCTTTGAAGGCTCGGGAACCTTTGAAGGAGCTTCCGATCCTCATGGGATTCTGACCGAGAAAGAATTTGCTGGGGAGGAACTCAAGATCCGCGACCAGACCGGCAACCGGACACTGGTGATTTTCGGAACCGGCGACGAAATCGTCGTTCAGGCAGGTGACCAGGGCATCCGCTTTCTGTTGGTGTCAGGCGCCCCGATCAAGGAACCGGTTGCCTGGCATGGTCCGATCGTCATGAACACGCAGCAGGAACTTCGCCAGGCAATCAGCGAACTGCAAAGAGGCACATTTATTCGCTGATCCAGTCTATCTTGTCAGCGTCACAATCACTGGCTAGGGCTATCTGATCGAGTTATTGATTGGATAGCCATGCCTTTGAAATTGCGTCCCGCGTCTGTTGCCGACGCGCCTGTACTCACGGACATAATGCACCGCACCAAGGCCTCCTGGGGATACTCGGAAGAAAAACTGGCCGAGTATTTCAAGGACTGGCGGATCACGGAAAATCTTATCCGGACAATGCACTTCGTTGTGGCAGAGCAAGACTGTGTTCCTGTGGCTTTTTCAGGATGCTCTGCAGTTGATGCCGACACACTCAAGATTGACTATCTGTTTGTCTCTCCAGACGCACACAATACCGGACTTGGGAGCCTCCTCCTGATCCGCATTGAGGATCTTGCCCGCAAGCTTGGATTGACGCGCCTTTACACAAGAAGCGAGGTGCATTCCGGCGAATTTTACGAAAGGCATGGATTTGTAACTGTCGGGTTGGAACCAAGTCAGCTGGCTGTCGGCAAGACCATGCCGCTTATGGAGAAGCCTCTACCATCAACAGTCCATTTAGTGTCTTCAATTGACCTTGCCCTGTCCGGTCAGCCCTGGGGTTTCGAGACCAGCAATGAAGCCGCGATCGCGGATCATTTCGAAGATGCCAAAAAGCGGATTGAGCACCTCTGGAATGGGCGCACCCTGCAACTGACCGGATATCGGTTTATCGATGGCGTCTTTACCGGAACCTGTGCCGACAGTTCCTTTGCATCTTATCTCGCTTGGCGGGACTGGGGAGCGCCCGATCCAACGGCCTTCAATCTGTTCGGGTCTGCAATTTTGAGAACAAATGACGGTGCCCTGCTTTATGGCGTGATGTCGGAAAAGACCGCCACGGGCGGATTGATTTATCCACCCGGCGGCAATCTGGACCCGACCGATCTGACGCCTGATGGCAAGATCGACGTGGAAGGCGCCATTTACCGCGAGCTGGAAGAAGAAACAGGCCTGACCAGACACAACGTCAAAGAGGCCGACCTTCTGGTCGCCTTTGACGGGCCTCGTATATCCATCGCCAGAGTTTTTGATGTCGCCAGTCCTGCGAATGACCTCCGCAGGACGATTATCGAACACTCTTTGGCTTCGAAAGAACAGGAGCTCGCTGACATACGGATCCTTCGCAGTCGCCTTGACCTCAATGACCCTGCATTCGTTCCGTTTGCACGCGCACTCGCAGAATACCTTCTCTCCTAGGCCCCTGAAGCCATCTGTCCCCTTACCCTGAGCTGCGGCGAAAACCGTTCCCCCTTCGCCACTGGTATTTTATGTCAGTCGAGGACTTCCACCAGCGGCTCGCCTTGAGCAGACGATGGCGGTTTTACACCCAGCAGCGTTGAGATCGTCGGCACGACATCAACAATTCGGACACTTCTGTTGACCGTTTCAGCACCAACTCCGAACCCTGCAAAGATGACAGGTACATGAGTGTCATAACTCCACGGTGAACCGTGCATGACCGCCAGAGCACCACCTTCCTGAAGGAACCAGTAGGGTTCTTGCGCAACATAAATATCACCCGAGCGGATTGGGTGATGGTTGTTTCGGATCCGCTTGAGAGTTGGTGTGTCTGTCAGGTTCGGCAGGGCTTTCATGGAGGCTGCAACTGCGATCCCCGGATGGTCCTCCAGCGCTTTGCCTATGAGGCGTTCGACCGCTTCCTGATCAACACCCTTCGCCGCTATGTTTTCTGCGTTCAGATAGACATAGGGTCGGAAAAACGTTCGCACCGCATCGTCGATGTCGAAGGCTTCTTTTGCGGCGGAATTCGCAATTCCAACCAGGTCCAAAGGATCAATACGCCCGACTTCCATGCCTTCTTCTGCCAGAACTTCAGGGGCTTCCGGCATACCGTGATCGGCGGACAGGACGATCAAGGTCTGATCCAGTCCAACGGTATTGTCCACAAACGCCAGGAACCCGGACAAGATTTCATCGAGCCGGAGCACCACATCTTCGTTTTCCAGACTGGACGGACCAAAGAAGTGATTGACCGCATCAACGCCGGAAAAGCTGACGGACAGATAGTCGGTGACGTCATCTGAACCAACACCTTCTGCGGTGATCAGTGCCTTGGTGAAGTCGGCAGTCAGCCGGTCACCGTCAGCCGAGACGAGGACCCTGGTAAAGAAGAGTGGATCATTCGTCTCGCCAAAGGCGTGCGGAAATGTTCTGCCATAACCCTTGAGGTCCGTTTCAAAGGGACGGTCATCTTTTTCCGCAAGCAGATAGCTGTCCTGGTCATTCAAAAGTCCCCATGACTGGCCACCAAGCTCTTCCGCCTGCCTTTGTTCATTCCAGTTCGAAACCCAGTCGGGATAGGCCTCATAATAATAAGAGCTGGTCACGAAATCGCCGGAGTTCGTTGAATACCAGAACGCTTTTCCCACGTGCCCGGCCATGGCAACGGCGCTGCGGTCCTTGCCTGAAACTCCGAACACTTTGGATTTTCCAGCGGTATGGATCCAGAGTTCGTCGCCAAATGTGCTTGCCAGCAGGCTGACAGGCGAGCGCCCAGAGGACCGGGATCGCTTTTGGGCCGGGTCAACCTGTGCACCTTCCGCTTCTTCCTCGCGACTCGGTAACAGCGCGTGGTCGGGATCTTCGATATTATAGGCGAGTTCCCCGCTTTCCCGATCATACCAGACATTGCCCACCATACCGTGTTCCGATGGGTGGGCTCCGGTGGCAAGGGTTGCGTGGCCAACGATTGTTTCCGTGTTTGCGTGGTCGTAATTGGCGGCGGTAAAAACCGTTCCGTTTTTCAGAAGATAGCGGAAACCACCTTCACCAAATCGGTCGCCGTACCTTTCAAGCAGATCTCCGCGCAAACCATCCACCGTGATTTGAAGGACAAGACGTGGGCTGCTGTCTTCGGCAAGAACTGCTGCTGATTGCATGAGCGTCAGCGTGAGCGCACTGATGCCGACTTTTAAAAGGCGTGATTGGGTGACCATGCGAAATACCTGATATTTTTAACATGAGAAGCGCAAACCGTTACCGTCGCGCTTCGATGAATTGCATTTTAGTAGCAGTGTCTACTTCTGCACGGAACCCTGTTTGATCTGGAACTGCTGGACCGCAGCTGCACTTTCAGGACGGAGGTTCTCGATGCCTTCGTATGGAACACCTGTATCAATCGGCACATCGGGATATTTCTGTTTGCGCGCCATATGTCGGCCAAGGATCCGGACGAACTCGTTTCCGCCCCAGGCTCCCACTTCGGTCGAAACCGGATACTTTTCATGCGTGTCACGATATAGATCGATGAAATCAGCCAGGATACCGTTTTTCAGATCTGCAGGCAGGTTCATCTTAAGCTTGTCTTTCACAATCGCACCGGGCTTGTCGATGTTGTAGATGATGACGTGATCCCGTCGCCCCCTTTCTTCGTCATCGAATAGGATCGATGCTGACTGGTCCACCCCATCAACCAACCGGTCACGTGGAATGAACTGATCGCCATCTGCAAAACGTGCAAGCGTTGTATAAAGATCAGAGACGTGGATGATGTTATTGATCATCGTGTCTTCACCGATCATCCCGGGCCAGCGGATAAACGCATCGACACGCACACCACCTTCAAGCGTGTCACCTTTGCCGCCACTGAAGATCATCGGAGTAAATCCCGACTGCGGCGAGTACTTGGTGAAGTGGCCGTTGTCGCCCATCAGAACCACAATTGTGTTTTCTTTTATTCCGAGTTTTTTCATTTCCTCGAAGAGTTCGCCAAAATAGCCATCCAGTTCCTGGAGTTTGTCTACGTAGAGACCTCCATTTGGACTTTTTGGGCCATCACGGCCAGTGCGTGTATTGTGGATCGGGATCATGGGCCAATAGTTGAGGAAGAATGGCTCGTCTGTCGCCGCCAGGCGCCGCAACTCCTCCATTGCCTTGTCCTGGAACGCCGTGTTCATCTCATCATATTTTTGAGCGGTCCAGCGCTGACCTGGCTCCATCCGGACTTCACGGATCGGGCCACCAGTTTCACCTTCGATCACGGTCGCCATTGCCGACGCGTCTGGTCTGAACCAATCGTCCAGCGTATAAACAGGATCAAAGTCGAAGATGCCGACTGAGACCTGTTCCCGTATTGCGTCATCGTGGTAGATCGTAAGCTGCCCCTGCTGGTGAACCGCATGTTGTGCATAATCGAACCCCTGGTTCATCGCCCAGGCGCTGGCAATGTCTCCCATATGCCATTTGCCAACATGGGATGTGTTGTAGCCGGCCTCTTTCAACACTTCGGCGAGTGTGACTTCGGAAGCAGGCAATCCTTGTCCCACTATATCAACCTGGGTATTTCCCATGTTCGAGCGCACGGCATAGCGGCCCGTCATGAAGGCTGCCCGGGTTGGTGTGCATGACGGCTCGGTGTACATCCGGACCATGCGCATTGCTTCATCGGAGAATTGATTGATGTTCGGTGTCTCGAAACCGCGCACAGCATTAAGTTCCGGAATACCCATGTCGCCAAAGCCAACATCATCAATCAGCAGGTAGATGATATTTGGCGGTTTGCCGTTGTTCTTCTCACGGAACTCCGCAAGCCGCGCTTCGACGTCCGCATTGTCTTGAGCCCATTGGTCGGCATGTTGGGCTGCAAGAATGTAGTACTCCGCATCGTGCACGATGGGCGCGTCTTGCGCATGGAGCGAGCTGGAAATAAGTCCGGTAGCGAGTGCTAGTCCAAGTCTCACAAACATGGTCGCGTCCCTGTCTCTGGATTATGTTTTTGTTCAGCTGCTTCACTGTTGGCTGGACTGCCGATGCGGTTGATATCTGTATGCTGATAGTATTGCGCCCAGACATGCCAGAACATGCCCGGCTTCAACATATTGGCCCGTTTCAGCTGACCATTGGGTGTCTGTCCGAAGAAATCGATTTCCGTCACGGGTGTACCGGTATCGTTCAGCCAGACCCCAAGACTTTCTAACTTGGGATCCCAGGCGACAACAAGGTCCTGACCACCAACAGTCGCGTTGATGATATTGCCGTTCTCGATCACGAAATCATCGGTCCAGCAGACGGCATCACCATTGATGTCAACACCCCACACATAAGTCTTGTTGTGCAGCCGGTCGTCGAAGTGGGTCATGTTGTCCATGACCGGCTTGGCAATGCGATGCTGCTTGGCAATTTCCGAAGAGAACACCGTTTCCAGCACCATGTCGAACAGTGCAAGCAGTGGATTCGACGGCGGCTTGTTGATGAAGACCGTGCCATCCGGATAAGCCTTTTGGAATCCGCGAAACGTCATCCGGAACGTCGGCCAGGATTTCATCCTAAGGCCTGGGCGAGCCGGACAGACCGGTCCATCTGCCGAAGTATCGACATCCCTTTCGCGGAAACCGTAGATCTGCTGAACCGGCTCACCGGTCGCATTGTCCCGCAGGATCAGATTGTTGCCGTGCTGGGCCAGGACAGCGAGCTCCAGCTTCTGGCCCTCCACCTCTGGTGAATAGCCGATCCCCAGATTGGCCATTGCACAGTAGGTCATGATGACGTTCTCGCCGTCGAGCCCCTCATCATTGCCTGCCAGATGCGGTCGCATGATCTGCGCGTCCGGATGGGCACGCGCAACCCCGTTGTTTTCAATAACGACGACGGGGCTGGACGGACTGACCCATTCCTGCGCTTCAGCTATGGAATAGTACGTGGCCGAGTTCTTCTGGTTCCTGAGACCAACGTGAACCCAAACCATCGGAAAACCATAGAGGACCGCGCACAAAAGAATGGCGGTCAACCAAAGCCAGAACGGACCACCTCCCAGTGCAAAATGCGCCAGCGTCATGATGAGTGCTGCGCCCAGTCCTATGGCAACCAGCCGTTTTTCATTTCGAATAAAGCGCAGCATGTCGGTGCGCTTCACCTTCAAGACCATTTGACTGACATCGCCGAGGTCACGGAAATATAAAAAGCCGATTGCAAGCGTGCCAATCAAGCCACTGTAAAAAAGCAGGTTTCCGATCACACCTGTCCTCCATCAATCTTCATTGGTGTTCTCGATCCAATCAAAACAGTATCTTTCTTACTGCCAGCTTGCGAAGACTTCCCGAGCCAATTCACTTTCAGGACGCAGGTTTTCTATGCCTTCGTACGGCACTCCTTTGCCCAGGGGCAGATGCGGATACTTTTCGATCATCTTCTGATGACGTTTGGCCATATCCTGAAAGGATGCACCAGACCAGAGTGAACCACCAATGTCCGGCGACATTTCTCGCGGATCCCGCAATATATTGAAGACTGGCGCAGCTGCTCCGGGAACCCCGGGGGCAGGCATGTGCATCTTGAACTCCTGTTTCACGATGGATCGCAGTACCGGCCCTTCATACACATAGACGTAGTCGCGCCGGGAATTCCCTTCCCCTTCGAGCAAGAGAGCGGTCTGGTCCAATCCATCAATGACCCGGTCTCGTGGGATGAACTGTGTCCCGCCTGCGATCCGGGCAAAAGTCGAATACAGATCCGATACGTGGATGATGTCTCCAGCATAGCTGCCGGGCTCAATGGCTGCAGGCCAGCGGACAAAGGCGTCAACGCGCACACCGCCCTCAAGGTGTTCTGCCTTGCCGCCCCGGTAGATCAGCTCCACCATTCCCGAGTTTGGCGAATACTGTTTGAAGATGCCATTGTCGGCCATGAAGACAACCAGGGTGTTTTCAGCAATTCCGAGCGAGTCAACCTTTGCCATTACGTCACCAAACCAGGTGTCGATCGTTTCCATCTTGTCAGCCATGAAACCGCCATTGCGGGTTTGTTGCTGATCGGTATAGGTGAAGTTCAGAGGGTAAAGTGGCCAGTATTGCAGAAAGAATGGCTCATCTTCTCCAGCAAGCCGGTCCAGTTCACCCAGAACCTGCCGCTGATAACGCTCATTCATCTCTTCATAGTGGCCTTGTGTCCATTCTTCGCCAGCTTTGATGCCCACTTCCCGGGCCACTCCGCCCGCTTTTGCTTCAAGGCCGGTCACGAGACCATAAGGTTTGAACCTCTGGTCAATCGCAAATTCACCTGACTGGGTTGAGGGGTGCCAGCCATTCAGGTTGCTGGCTGCGGCTGATTCTGGCGTCATCAAACTGAGTTGAACCTGCTGATGCACAGGAAAATAGGCGACGTCGAAACCTTGATTGTGCGGAAAGCTCTCCTCGATATCGCCCTGGTGCCATTTGCCAACGTGAGCCGTGTTATAACCGGCCTGTTTCATCACCTCGGCAATCGTTACTTCTTCTGCAGCCAGTCCCTCACCAACCAGGGCAACCTTCACTTCTTCCTGACCCGCGCGTACAGGATGCCTTCCCGTCAGAAAGGCCGTCCGGGTCGGTGTGCAGGAGGGTTCAGTGTACATCCTCATCAACGACAAGCTCTCTTCGGCAAAGTCATTGATGTTGGGTGTGTCAAATCCGGAAACGTAGTTCATCGCCCGATTACCCATCAGACCGAAGCTGACATCGTCAATCAGGACGTAAAGGATGTTGGGGCGTTTCCCGCCATTCGCCGTCTTGATGTCCTCAAGGCGGGCATCTATTCGCGTATCTTGTTCAGTCCATTTTTCGCCCATCTGGGCAAAGAGGAAATTATACTCACCATCACGAACAATCGGATCTTCCTGAGCAGAACCAACAGCCGTGCCCAACATGAAAGCCACGGCTGTCAGAATGGTACTTTTTATCATTTTCATTTTCGCTCCATAGACTTCGACACGAATACCCGAATGCGATTTTACGTTACGGAATATTTGGCGGATTAGTAAAGGAATGTTTTTTCTGTTCGATTTGCATCAAACGTCACTATGAAGCTGAACCGGCCACATTCTCGACCAAGCAAAGCTGGCGGTTGCGCAGCGCAAACCGATGGATACATCAAAACCGGATATTTCTATCGGCAGTATCGTGAGCCAGATCGGCTTTTGCCACGTTGGTCAATTCGCGAGCGACGAGCGCCGATTGTTCGGCAAACGGCCCTTTGAAACCATGAGACGCCAGGCGGCTTTTGGGGCCTTTCTGTCAAATCATCCCGCATAGCCACTGCCATCGCTTGTTCGCATATCGCCAAATAGCTTTTCTGTGCCGTCATTTCCGTCAACAAATTGTTCACCAAGACGAGCGACTTACCACTGGCGGGACTTGCTCATAAATGCAAAAGTCCGCTCACATCAGGAACCGCTCTCAGGATTTTCCCGCAAGGAGTACAACAATATGAGCCGCCGCTACGCGATCTTGGATGTGTTTACGAACAAGGCCCTTGCAGGCAATCCCTTGGCTGTCGTTCTTGATTCCGAAGGCCTCAGTGATGAGCAGATGCAAAAGATCGCGGGTGAGTTCAATCTGTCCGAAACAGTGTTCGTTTTCCCACCAGAAAATCCGGGACACTCAGCCTCCATGCGGATTTTCACACCCAAAATGGAACTTCCCTTTGCAGGTCATCCAACTGTCGGCACCGCCATCCTGATGGCAATGGAGCGATTTGGCGATGTTTCCGGTGAGCAGGATTCTGTCGTCGTCCTCAAACAAGAGATCGGAACGCTCCGTTGCGCCGTGATCTTGCGTGAAAATGCAGCTGCATTTGCCGAATTTGATGTGCCGAAACTTCCTGAACCGGCCGGCCCAACTCAGAACAACGAGCTGATTGCAGCCGCTCTTAATCTGGAACCGACGGACCTTGGTTTTGAGAACCATGCCCCGTCACGGTTTCAGGTCGGACCTCCGTTCACATTTGTGCCGGTACGGGATCTGGAAGCCCTGGCACGGGCCAAACCGGTTGCATCAATGTGGAAGAAGGGATTTGGCGGCGAAAATCACAATCACGCCTATGTCTACTGCCGTGAGACTCGCTCGCATGAAAGCGCCTTTCATGCGCGCCTGTTTGCGCCTGACATGGGCATTCCTGAAGATCCGGCAACCGGTTCAGCAGCAGCAGCGTTTGCAGGTGTCGTGAACTATTACGACGGCCTAACTGCCGGAACACATCACATTCGCATTGAGCAGGGCTTTGAGATGGGCCGCCCGTCTCTCATTGATCTGGAGATCGACGTCGAAAACAGTTCCATGCATGCCATCCGGATCGGCGGTCAGGCCACCCTCGTCGCCCGCGGTGAACTGTTTCTGTAAAGAACGGTTGGCGGACCTCCAGCAAGTCCGCCGCAACCCTTTTATTCTGCCGCCTCAGCTGCACTGGGCGGTGCCGTCTTGGCCCAGGCTGGCAGACTTTCAAGCTGCAGATACCAAGCCTTGATGTTCGGATAGTCGTCTAGCGGAATCCGGGATTGCGGATGCATTGCCAGCGCGGAGTGGCTACCAACTGCAAAATCTGCTGCCGTTACTTTGTCTCCGAGCACAAATTGGCGGCCTTCCAAGTGCCCCTCCAGAACAGTTGCAAACCGGCGATAATTTGCCATGGCCGCATCAATCTTGTCCTGATCCGGCTCGCCCAGGCCAAAAACTCCTTTTGCAACGGTCTCCCAAACGATTTCGCCCAGCGCCCTGTTGTAGTGTTGCACTTCCCAGGACATCCACCTCAGGATTTCAAAGCGCCCTTTGGGATCACTCGGGCAAAACTCTTCGGCTCCGGCCCTGTCGCTGAGATAAATCATGATCGGGTTGGATTCCCAAAGATTCATGTCTCCAACGATAAGCGTCGGCAGTTTCACATTGGGATTGGCAGCCTTGAGATCTTCACGCTGGTGCTCTCCGGCCATGAGGTTGAGCCGATGGACTTCAACTTCATCATAAAGACCGAGATGATGCAGAACCGCCTCTACGCGACGATTGTTGGGCGATATGTCTGTGGTGAACAGTTTCATGACACTCCCTCCTGTTTAAACGAATTGTACTCGATTGGGCGCGGCCCTGTGAATCAATGGCCTAAGCCTCGACTGCGAACTTTACTCAACCAATTAGTTGACTATAATCAATTTCAATGATAGTCAACCAAAAGGTTCACTTTATGACTGCACAAGACATGACCCATCTGGACACCACTTTTTCGGCCCTCAGCGACGGTACCCGTCGCGCAATCGTCGCACAGTTGGCAGACGGCGAAGCAACATTGTCGGATCTGGCCGCCCCTTTCGACATGTCGCTAACGGCGGTTTCCAAACACATGCGGGTCCTGTCAGACGCAGGCCTGGTGACAATTGAAAAACGGGGTCGCACCAAACACTGCCGCTTGCGCGGTGCACCGATCAAGGAAGCCATGGACTGGCTGAGCAAATACGAAGCCTTCTGGATCGACAGGTTCGACGCGTTGGCCCGCCATCTTGCCAAGGAGGATAGCAGAACATGACCATGCAGCAGACACCGGAAGACTTCCTGAAATCCGAACCCGGGCTGAATCCAGTCATTGTGGAAGGCTTGTTTCGGGCAGAGCCTGCCAGAATATTCAAGGCCTTTACGGTTCCCGAAGAAATCCACTGCTGGTTCACCCCCAAGGATGGTACTCTGGTTGCTGCCGAAATCGACCTTCAGGTGGGTGGAAAATGGTGTTTTGTGATTGACCGATCCGCAGAAAAACAAATCCAGCTGGAAGGGGAATACCTTATCATTGATCCCCCCAATCGGCTGGAATTCAGCTGGCGTCATGTCCAGGAATTTGCCGATGGTTCGCGCGAAGCAACGGATACCTCTCATGTGGCAGTAACTTTTACGGCAGCCGGCAAGGCAACCGAAGTCCGCCTGTGCCACGAAGCGATCAAGAGTGAAGATGCACGCCGCGGTGTTGGCGGTGGCTGGAGCGGTTGTTTCGGACGCATCGCAGCCCTGGTTTCCAAATAGCAAAACCAAATTGGGAGAAACGTGATGAGGACTGCAAATTTTGTCAGCCGGGAAGACTGGCTGGAGCGCCGCCGCGCCCTTCTTGTTGAAGAAAAAGCTTTTACAAAGGAACGTGATCGCCTGTCCGCCGCGCGCCGGGACCTGCCTCTAGTCCTGATCGACAAGAACTATGTCTTTGAGACCAATACCGGACCGAAAACACTGTCTGACCTGTTTGGATCGAACAGGCAGCTGGCTGTCTATCACTTCATGTTTGGCGAAGACTGGAATGAAGGCTGCCCCAGCTGTTCCTTCTGGGCTGACAATTATGAGGGTCTGGATGTCCACCTGGCAGCGCGCGATACAACCTTGCTGTCGATTTCCAATGCACCGCTGGAAAAACTGAATGCTTACAAGAAGCGCATGGGCTGGACATTCGAGTGGGTTTCAACAGCTGGCAACGGTTTCAGCGTCGATTTCGGTGTCACCTTCCCGAACAACGAAAACCCGACAGGTCTTGGATACAACTATACCGGACAGGCATTTACAGAAGAATTGCCCGGCTTCAGCACATTCCTGAAGCTGAATGATGGCCGCATTGGTCACAGTTACTCCACCTATGGCCGCGGTCTGGATATCCTGAACATGGGGTATAATATTCTGGACACGACGCCGTTGGGCAGAGATGAGCAGGATCTGCCTTACCCGCAGTCGTGGGTTAAGAGACGGGATATGTACGGCACTGAGGGGTAATCTCTCTCCCCGCCGGTTCCTATTTATCTATCAAGTATTCCCGCGGGCCGCCGTCAAGCGCACCATCATACATGACAAGAAGGTGGTAACTGGCGTCTTGCTCGGCAAGGAGCAGGACGGTTTCGGCCTTGACCTTGGGTTTGGGCATGGTCAGGTCTTGGAGTTTGCGCAAGTCCATGGTCGCAAGATTCAAATGATGGATCGCGTAACCGCCCTTTTTCTGAACCGGTCCGGCGAGAATGAGAAGCCCATCAGACACGGCCGCCAGATCGCGAATACCAATATCCTGCCCAAGGTTGACTTCGATGGTTTTTGGATCAATCTCGCCCTTTCCAAAGACATTGTTCGTATCAACATCCAGAATAAACGCTGTGCCATCAACGGACGGTCCCCGGAACCCGAGATACATTCGCTCGCCGATGACCGCCAGGCCTTCGAGATTTGCACCGCCATCGCCATCAGACAGGCATTGCTCCGCATATTCGCCAATCGCACCGCCTGCTTCCCTGATTGTATCTTGAAGTCTGCTGGTCCGATCAATTTCAGATGCGATCATTTTGGCCGAAATTTTGTACGTGGGCTGCCCGGTTTTAGGGTCAACCGGAAATCGGAACAAAGAGAAGCTACCCGGTTTCAATTTGCATCTCGTCCGGCTGACCCCGTGTGATCCCGACAGATAGAAATAACCGTCCGCATAGGCTGCGCCCTCGGTATCGACTTCCCCCAGGCTGACGCCGTCTCTTTTCTTGGCAAGCAGTCGCATCACCTTACCCGGAACGAGTTTCTGATCTGATATTGTGAAAAACTGCGTGTTGCGCTTTTCATCCAGAGCCACCACGCAGATAGGCGGAGAAACCGGTGCGCACGCAGCTCCGCTAATGCTTTTGCGAACGTCTTTCTTGCCATCAAAAGCAGGCGTTACGTCCCAGGCTGCAACGAATCCCGGATCCTCTGCATTTGCTGTTTGAAACGAGAAAAACGCCAACCCAAGACTAGTGAGAAAGGGTCGTATCAGTCGCCTGTATTGACGGTTCACCACAGCGCGCTCCTTTGGCATTAGCCCAGGGTCAAGATCCGATTATCTAATTGGAATGACACATAAAACGACAAAGAGCTGCAAGGCTCTGGCGACCGGAGAACCTCACACAAGCCATTCCACCAGACTGGTTGGTCCAGACAGGAAGAGCTCTAGCCTATCATCCCGAGGGACTATTCTCATTCAGAATTTTTCCGGCGTAATTGTTTTGGTCCCGACGAAAAATCCAGTTGTAGAAATCCGCGCCATTCATCGGATGCGCAAGCGCATAGCCTTGAACTGAATTCGCCCCTGTTGTCTGGATGAAATTCAGCTGCCTGTCGGTCTCGATCCCCTCCAGAACCGTATCCAGTTCAAGCCCGTCCGCCATGCTCAGAAGAGACACGAGCAGCCTTTCAGCTTCCTCGTCTTCACCGATGCCTTGAACAAGACTGCGGTCAATTTTCAGACAGTCAAAAGCAAGTTGCTTGAGACGGGCAAGATTGGAATATCCGATACCGAAATCATCAATGGCAAAGCGAATACCGACGCTCTTTAGCCGCAGGATCTGCGCTTCGACAACGTCGGTCTGATTCATCGCCGTGCGTTCGTTGATTTCCAGTTCCAGCAAGGATGGCGACAGTCCAGTTTCCTTGATTTCCTTTAACAACCAGACTGAGAAGCCAATTTCCGCCAGATCAAACAGACTGATATTGACGCACAGCCGAATATCTCCCCGTCCTGCATTGTTCCAGAGTTTGGCCTGCTTCAGAGCTTTCCTGAAAACGACCTTGCTGATGTCGTGCATGAGATTGGATTCCGACGCGACATCCAGAAACTCGTCCGGTGCCAACATGCCTTTTTCCGGATGATCCCAACGCGCAAGCGCTTCGGCCCCTACGATTTCAGAGTTATCGACTGACAGAATTGGCTGGAAGTAGACTTCCATTTCATCTGCTTCAAGCCCGAGCCTCAAATCACGGGCGAGTTCGATCCGCCTGATGGCCGCATTTGCCTGTTCTTCGTCATAATAACAGTAAGTTGCGCGGCCACTGTTCTTGGCCTGATACATGGCAGCGTCCGCAGCTTTCAATATATCGACAGCGGTCTCACCATCCTGTGGCACAAGCGCGATCCCGATACTGCAGGATGCGAGAAATTCATACTCTTCCACCAAAAAAGGCTTTTCCAGCATCTGCAAGACATCGCTGGCGAACCCGGAAACAACTTCGGTTTCGACCAGATCCGTCACCAGGATCGTGAACTCGTCTCCCCCAAGCCGACAAACAGCCGGGCCGCTTTCCTGAAACTTTTCAGGGGGGAGATTGTTGAAGTTGTTCTGCCAACTGGCCTTTACGCAATCGTCCAAACGCCCGGCAAAATGCTTAAGGAACTGATCCCCCGCGTGGTGCCCCTTGGAATCATTGATGTCCTTGAAGTTATCAATATCCAGAAACAGGACAGCAGCTTTCTTGTCGGCACCTTCGGCAAATTGAAGCATATTCGCAAGGTGAGTCATGAACCAGGTGCGATTTCGAAGACCAGTCAGAGTGTCGAAATAGGCAAGCGTATGGATCTCGTTGATATTTGCACGCAGGCTCCCCAACATGGTGCCGATTGAACTCGACAGACTTTCAAACTCATCATTCGTTTTCAACGAAAGTTTCTGATCAAGATCACCTTTTGCGGCGCGGTCCACACTCGAAACAAGAATCCGCAGGGGCCGGGTGAGTTGCTCTGAAAACAGGAAACTGACAAGGATACCCAATCCGGCAAAAAACAATCCAAGGAGCAGGTTGCCCCATACAATCTGGCTAATAGACGCCTGGAGGCGGTCCAGTTTGATGCCGAACCTCAGGATACCAAGATATTCATTATTCAAAAGAATTGGATATGCATATTCCGCCATGTCTTGGGTCTGTCTTGACTGTGGCTTTTGCGTTCGGCGGGTCAAATCAACCAGGAGATCCGGCATCGGTTCCAGGACCAACTCAGGCTGAGATATGTCACCGGACACCAGCAAGGTTCCATCTTCATCCAGGAAATGAACGAAGGAGATATCTTCACGCCGCTGAACTTCCTGATAGAGAATTTCCAGCTGTTTGAACCGCATGTCATAGACATAGGAGCCTGTCACTTCGCTGACCAAACGCCCCAGTTGATCAGCACGCGCTGCAAGCCCCTCTTCTGCAAGCCGTTGTTGGCTGAGAAAATTGATCCCGGTGGCGGTAATTGCAAAACAACAGATCACAGCGCCGAATATAAACGTAAGCCGACGGCGGAAGCCGCGCGTCAGAGCATTAAAACCAGAACGCATTCGGGACCAGATCTGCACAGGTATAAGGCCTCAAGGTCTTTCTATTGTGGATGCAATATCCAGAATTTCGTAAATTGGCTGGAAGGTTCCATCCACACCTCCAGGGAACGGATCAAACTTCACTGTGTTGTCGAACTCCTTCAGCATTTTCTGACCAGATGGCAGGGTTTCTGCGTCCATAAGCACCCCGGATATCTTTGAGACCAGTTCGGGTTCCATGTGAGCAGCATGGAGAACAACATGGCGAGGCACCGAAACCGATCTCGACAAGACACGAAACTTGCCCGGATTATCCCGATTCATTTCTTCATAGGTTTTGTTGTCAGTACCAGCAGCATCGACCCAGCCTTTTGATAACAGCGTAACCGAATATTTGTCAGACCCTGAGAAAACAAAACCGGTCTGCCCTTTGGAAACACCCCCGCGGACACTATCGATTTCGACCAGGGACAACCCGGCCTGTTTCAGGTGAGCTGCCGGAATTACGAAACCGGAGGAGGAATCTGCGTGCTGGAACGCGACCAACTTGCCTGTAAGATCGTTCAGGTTTTCTATGGAGCTATCCGCCGCGATCATGATCACGGAATGATACTCAGGCACTCCGTCTTTCCAGCGCCGAAGCATTGGAACCGCATCAGCGGAGCGAACCATTTGTGCTGCAATCAACGGACTGTCGATAAAGAGATCAACATCACCAGCAATCAGGGCCTCACTCATCGTCTCGGAGTTCGGCAGCACTTTTATCTCAACTTCCGAGATACCGGCATCCTGCAGTTCCTCAGCGAGATACGCCGTTAGTGGCGCAAACCGTCCGGTCTCTTTCTTGATATTGGAACTGATGCTGCCGACGACCAAAGTTTCCGCAAAAGCTGCTGAACAGATAACTCCGCTAAGCAAAACGCCGATCGCGGCGAAGATGAATTGTTTCATGCCCATCAAATCCAAGTCCCGAAACCAAATTGACGCCTGACAAATCGACAAATTGATCCATCTACGTCACCCACCAAGAATAATGCCCTCCTTACGGAGGCCCCATAATCTTGCGGAAGATATATTTCCACCCATAATCACCTGTCAATAAAAGCAGTAGAATTATTCAAAAACACAACCAAAACGTATTTATTATTAGAAAAATATTACGCTTCGAGCCATTGAAACACAACAACTACAGCCATTGTACTTGGTATAAACACGGAAAAAACGAAATATTGAATTTCAATACCTAAGTGGCGTGTCCCCCAAACTCGACAACACTCCCGAAAAAATCTTATCCACGCCCCCTCGGACCTGGCGTATACTTTTCCCGTTCCTGTCACACGGGGCTGTGGCGGACCGACCGGTTGCGGTGGCAGGGATCGAGCCTTTGAGGGTTTTTGAAACGAAGTAACGCTTGTCGTTTTCATCAATCCGGTGGCTGCAAACCGGTCCTTCGGATTTGGGTTCGGGCAAGTCTGAAGAATTGGACGTTTTATTCGTCTGGCAAAGCCGGTGCTCCACACCACATCGGACACGCAGCAAAGACGATTAAGCAAGAGCAGCCATTTTTGGGAAACAAAGGTTCGGGCAGGCGCTAGCGCCTTGTCACCTTCTCCCACCTTTAACTTATGCGCGGGCAAGTCGCCCGGCGCCTGCCATCCCGTTTCAGAAACGGATCCAATTGTGAGAAAAACGTCGAGGCTTAAGCCTGCGACGCGTTTTGTCGTGCAAAAAAACGTCTTTGGCAGACCCCCTCTCCGTCCTTGCAGGGAAGATGTCCGCAAATGCGGACTGAAGCGGGCTAAGTCCCGCGGTGACGCAACCAAACCGACAGACCGCACATTTTTTTCCTGATGAAGAGTTGCACCAACAGAAAACCTGCCGTAAGAACAAAATACGTTAACGGTCAGGTTACACTTTCGCGTAAGACTTGATTTCAGACGATTTTAAACGACCAAAGGCCGACGAAGACCCATGATCGCGACACGCGACATCGATGTTTCTTCCAACGACGCGCAGATCCTGCAGCGCGGCGGCCTTCTCCTACTTGGCGACCTCCTCCTTCTTAGATGCCCCTGAGCGTCGGCTGATCCGCATGTCATGCGATCGGACACTTAGGGGAGAAAATCTAATGAACTTCATGACGACATCCGGATCGCGCCAGCTCCAATTCCATCCAGAAGCGGCCCGATCCAGCTAAGGGACGAATACAATGACTGCCACATCAGAGAAGGACCAGGTCCGCATCTTCGACACCACCTTGCGCGACGGCGAGCAATCGCCCGGCGCCTCGATGACCCTGGAAGAAAAACTGGCAATCGCCGAAACGCTTGACGATATGGGTGTCGATATTATCGAAGCCGGGTTCCCGATTGCCTCCAATGGCGATTTTGAAGCCGTCAAGGAAATTGCCAAACGCTCCAAGAATTCAGTGATTGCCGGTCTGGCCCGCGCCATTCACGCCGACATTGATCGCTGCGGCGAAGCTGTCAAACATGCCAACAAGGGCCGCATCCACACGTTCGTATCCACCTCGCCGATCCATTTGCAGTTCCAGATGAACAAGACGGAAGAGCAGGTTCTCGACATCATTACCGATACGGTAACCCGCTCCCGCAATCTGATCGACGATGTGGAATGGTCAGCCATGGATGCGACCCGGACGCCAATCGAGTATCTGTGCCGATGCGTGGAAGCTGCCATCAAATGCGGTGCCACCACCATCAACCTGCCCGATACCGTAGGTTATGCGACACCAGACGAATACAAGGCCATGTTCGTACAAATCCGCGAACGGGTTCCAAATTCCGACCAGGCTATCTTCTCTGTGCATTGCCACGATGACCTGGGTTTGGCTGTCGCCAATTCCCTGGCCGGTGTCGATGGCGGCGCACGCCAGATCGAATGCACGATCAATGGTCTGGGCGAACGGGCAGGCAACGCGGCGCTGGAAGAGATCGTCATGGCGATCCGCACCCGCAGTGATGCCCTGCCCTACATGACCCAGATAGACCCGACCTTCATGGTCCGCGCCTCCAAGATGGTCGCTGGAGCCTCCGGTTTCGCTGTTCAGTACAACAAGGCCATTGTCGGCAAGAACGCTTTTGCTCATGAAAGCGGCATTCACCAGGACGGCATGCTGAAGAATGCAGAGACCTACGAAATCATGCGTCCGGAAGATGTTGGCGTGAAAGCCACGTCTCTGGTGATGGGCAAACACTCCGGTCGCCACGCCTTCAAGGACAAATTGAAGGAGTTGGGCTTTGAATTGGGCGACAATGCCCTGCAGGATGCCTTCCGCCGCTTTAAGGATCTGGCTGACCGCAAAAAGCATGTCTATGACGAAGACATTGAGGCGCTGGTCGAGGATGAGATCACCATTCTGGGTGAGAGCACCAAGGTGATCGCATTGACGGTGATTGCAGGAACAGGTGGTCCACAGAAAGCGATCCTGACCATGGATATTGATGGTCAGCACATCACCAAGGAAGCCACTGGCGACGGACCGGTCGACGCGACATTCAACGCCATCAAGGACATCGTCCCGCACGAAGCGACATTGTCATTGTATCAGGTGCATGCGGTGACCGAAGGGACCGATGCCCAAGCGGAAGTCTCTGTCCGCCTGGAAGCTGACGGGCGCATTGCCACCGGCAAGGGCGCAGACACCGACACACTGGTTGCCTCCGCAAGAGCTTATGTCTCTGCCATGAACAAACTGGCGGTCCGCCAACAATCCAGCAACCCGGGCGCGCTTCAGGCGGTTTGACTACTGCGCCACTGATTGCTTTGCGGAAAACAAATGGCGCCCATTGGGCGCCATTTGAAACTAAAGATAACAACACAATACCGCTGTTCGGGATCACCCATAGAAGCCAGAAGTGTACCCCTTCCAGCCCTTCATGGTCTCCAACGTCCTATAAGACAAGTGAGAGTGTGACGGTCGTGTCGGGCGCAAAGCCTCTTTCAACCTCAGTTATTGCGCGTTCCCACTTCTGGGCGACCTTCCCATCAGGGCCCGTCTCATAAACAGGCTTTCCATCACCATCGACTCTTGGCTTTCCGCTTTTGTCCAAAGCCTTCACCGGGACGGGATGATAAGTGGTCAGGGAAATCTTTTGGTCCCCCGATTCAATCGGATACCCGGGATTAAGCCAGGAATTTGGCGCCAGATCTTCCCCTGCTTTGACTGACCCGACAGCATTGCCGTTTACTGATATCAGAACATCCTGGCCTTTAGAGACTTGCCGAATAAGCTTCACTTTAAACCGCGCCTGTTTTCGGAGCTCTTCGGCCTCTTCCCTGCGATTGATCGGTGCGCGCAGGCCAAAGGTTTCGAAGAGCCGGAAAATCAACCCGCTGCCACCCGTCAAAATCAGGGCTGTTACAATTTGAGATGGCCACTCCCAGGAATCCTTCGGAACCAGATTAAATGCACCCAGGATTTCACCGACAGTGTTGATGCCAAATGCGAAAACGAAAAACAGCGACACGACAAGCGCCAAAGGTGTTTTGACGCCGCGTCCCTCGAAGAAGAGCAAAAAATATCGATAGTTGAAAATTACTGAGAGCGCCGATTCCAGCAAGATGGCCAGGACCAGCAGAAGAAGGAGCTGTCCCGCGATCACTGATGTCTGTTCATCAGTAAAGGACACAGCCTCTTTCACAGCGATCGAGAAAAAATATTTTTCAGGTTTGTCACTTGCGCTTTTTTTAACACTTACGCTGACCCAAGTATTTTCTTTGGCCCCACTTTTGGGTTCGTAAATCAGCAGTTTATTGTCACTGCTCAATTGCACACTGTCGCCCGGTCGTTGGGGTTTTGGGTCAACAAGTATGCTCTCCGCTGGAAATCCTGATCCCTTCAACGGATCGAGGATTGTTGGCTTCCCGGAAACAGCTTCCTGATCAACCAGTTGTTGTGCAATTGATGGTGTCGCGAAAAGAAAAAAGGAAAGAAAAAAAACTCTCAACAGGCCACGAATTGTAGTCATAGCTCCCCCCGAAATTCTAACTTAAAATTGCAATTACTTGAAAGTTACACGTTTTAAAAAATCAAACAAGATTGGATGCAGGCTCGGTTTCTTTGTAATTTAGGCAGGTGGAAAACCTACTTCAAGATGCTTTTCAGGAAGACAATTACCAATAGATGCATTTCATGCTAGCCTGCGGTTCACTGGTTGACCAAAGGTTATTCAAGTCACTGGGGGACGACATGGCATTTTATCATTGGTTGAGGCGCTACAAGAAAAGCGACGCCAAATGGATCGCCGAACATCTTTTGAAACTGCGCGCAGACATTGCCCAAAGCAAACTTGGCAAAAGAAGTGCAAACAGTCTGGTGATCGGTTCCTGGAATATCCGCGCCTTTGATGACGGCAAACCAAGACGCGAAGAAAGCTTCCATTACATAGCTGAAATCATCGGGAACTTCGACATATGCGCCATTCAGGAAGTGAAACAGGATCTGGCACCGCTTGAAAAGCTGAACACATTGCTTGGGCCGAACTGGTCTTATTTTGTCACCGATATTACCGCCGGAGGCAAAGGCAACACAGAACGTCAGGCATTTTTCTTTAATACAAACAAAGTGCAATTCCGCAACCTGGTGGGCGAATTGGTGCTGGGTCCCGAAGCCCGCCTCAACCATGGTGAAATTGCCAGAACCCCGTTTTTCGCGTCCTTTCAAGCCGGGTGGTTCAAATTCACCCTTGTGAGCGTTCACATAATCTTTGGCGGCAGTTCGGCTGAACAAAAACAAATGCGCGCGGATGAAGTGCAAGCTCTGGCCGAAATCGCGGCGGAACGAGCCAAGGATGAAGGTCAGGTCTATGTTCTGATCGGTGACATGAACATCGAGTCGCGTGATGACAAGATCATGGCCGGGCTAACCAATAACAATTTGTTTGCCCCCCTGTTTGGTCCGACAAATCTCAAAGGCAACAAGTTCTACGACCAGATAGCGTTCACCGGCGAGAAGGTACGCACCCGCTATCTTCAGTCCGGTAATTTCGACTGGCGCACCGCTGTTTATCGTGATGATGAGAAGGACCACTATAAACCCATCGCCATTGCGGCAAGAGACGGCGAGGAATACACAAATTGGGACAAGGCCTACGAAGCCTACTTCGCGAGCTTCGAAATGTCGGATCATCTACCGATCTGGGTCGAACTGGAAACCGATTACTCCAACGATTATTTGCGTCGGTATACCTGACCAATAAAAGAGCCTTTAGCGGTCCTGCAGATTGATCTAGGAATATCTGCTGCGACGACGGCATGAATGCGCAAGGCTGGATCTGGCGTCTGTGCCAATCTGGTAGGGATTTACGCCGTCATCAGATAAGACTGTATGGACGGGCTGAGCAACTGGAAAAGATCAGCCTGCATGCCGCCGATCACCTGACTTTCACGGTGCTTGAAACCAGCTCTGAGAACGACATCGCGCATGTCCCGATTATCGGTCCGCACGGCAGCAACCAGATGGGAATAGTAAGTATTTTCAAAGAACCAATTTGCCAGTTTGTTGCACAGCCGTTCCGGCAGCGATGTTTCATCGGTCATGACCGTTGGAGCCAGAGAATAATTCAAACTGATTTCTGATGTCTCACTCAGCGGTGTAAACCCGGCCCAGCCGACAAAATCACCCTCCCGCGAAACAGCTTTCCATTTGGCAAAACCGTGGTCTTGTTGATCGCGAAGGGCTGAGCGAACCAAATCCTCTGCATCAGCCAAAGTGCAATTTGCAGACAGCGCTGTACACCGGTTTCCAAATGGGTCTGCATGCAAGGCTCGGACCTGCTCCGTGTCCGAAAGAGACAAGGGAACGAGCTGCACGGTATCGCATTCCAAAAAAGTCGGCTGCAAAACGTCCTCCCAATGAAAATACATAAATGTCCGCCTGTCCCGTAATCACCGATACACGAGTCGTTTCAGGACGGGAGTTATGTAACTTTGAATTGTGCCGGTTCAATGACAGACAAAAGTATAATGCGGGTTTGCGAGAAAAAGAATGCGCGATACCAATTTATTAGCGGACTTTCCGCCATGCACTGCACAATTATTATGCTACCATTACGGGTACATCGAACAAACAAGCGTTTCGACAACGATTTCACGAGACGGATCAAGCCGTTTCCAGTCGCCCATCTGATTGCGGAACCACGTTTCCTGGCGTTTGGCATATTGCCGCGTTGCAACAGTGAGACGGTAGATCGTTTCATCCACACCCTGTGTACCATTGAGCAGGTCTGCGATTTCCTTGACCCCGATAGCGCGAATCGCAGGAAGCTTTGAAGACAAGCCCTTGGCCAGAAGGTCTCGAACTTCGGAAATTCCTTGTTCGGAAACCATCATGTTGGCGCGCCGTTCTATGCGCTCATGTAGCCAGGGCCGCGGGGGTGCCAAAACAAGGCGCAAACATGCATCCGGATCCAACAAGGGGGCGGACTGCTGCTCCTGTTGCCAGGCGCTCAGCGGTTTGCCGGTCGCCAGCATGATTTCAAGCGCACGAGCTAGCCTTTGCGGGTCATTCAAGGTCTTGGCAGCCCCCGGATCACCGGCAGCGGTCAAAGCCGATTGCAAGGCATCAATGCCGCCGTCATCTGCGATTGTCCGGGCCTGATTGCGAATATCCTGCGGAACATCCGGCATATCGGCAAAGCCCTCTGTCAGTGCCTTGAAGTACAATCCGGTTCCACCAACCAGAATGGGCAGTTGACCCTTGTCCCAAACCACCTGAAGTTCATCCGCCATCAGGCGCAGCCAGGCACCGGTAGAAAACGCTTCCGAAGCCGGTAGCACACCATAGAGACGGTGAGGAACTTCGCTTTCCTCTTCTTCGGATGGTCGCGCGCTGACAAGGCGCAGTTCGTGGTACAATTGCATGGAATCGGCATTGACGACGACACCGTTCAACCGTTTGGCAAGATCAATTGCCAATGCCGACTTGCCGCTGGCCGTTGGGCCAGCTATCAGAATGGCGCGTTTGCCGTCACCCTGTTTCTGATTGCCTTCCAAGGAACTGTCCATGTCTCTCGTTGTTACCCTGGTGTCCACTCCGACAGCCCCTGCTGTCAAGGAAGAGCTCATTCGCCGGGTGGCAAATGTGCTCAATGCAGAGGAAACACCAAAGATCCTGAATACTGATATCGCTGCCGATATCCGGTTTACAGGGCTGGACGCAAGTGCTGCAGACAAAAGAGTTCGCACGGAAATCGGATCTGCTCCTGTCGATGTCTTTGTGCAGGCAAATACAGATCGGCGCAAAAAACTGCTGATCGCCGATATGGATTCGACCATGATCCGTCAGGAATGCATTGACGAATTGGCTGCTGAACTCGGCCTGAAAGACAAGATTTCCGATATCACCGAACGGGCAATGCGCGGCGAAATCGAGTTCGAACCGGCCCTGCGCGAACGGGTTGGTCTTCTCGCAGGCCTGTCGATCTCAGCCATAGAAACGGTCCTCAGCAATCGCATCACCTTGATGCCCGGCGGCAGAACGCTCGTCCAGACGATGAAGGCAAATGGCGCTTATTGTGCCCTCGTGTCTGGCGGCTTCACGCATTTCACCAAAGCGATGGCGGCGATGATCGGGTTCGATGAAAATCAAGCCAATACGCTCCTCGAAGAGAATGGCAAGTTGACCGGCGGTGTGGGCGAACCCATCCTTGGTCGGGAAGCCAAAAGAGAGCGACTGGAGTATCTCGTCGGTGAAAAAAGCCTCGCCTTTGAGGACACACTGGCGGTCGGTGACGGTGCCAATGATCTGGCGATGATCGAGCGCGCTGGCGCGGGCGTTGCCTACCGGGCAAAACCAGCTGTCGCAGCGGCTGCAGATTTCCGGGTAGACCACGGCGACCTGACAGCACTCCTCTACTTGCAAGGTTATTCAGAAAACGAATTTGTGCTGAGCTAGCGCTAACTGACAGGCGAACAAAAAAGGGCGCCTGAAGGCGCCCTTTTCGTAACCTGATGTCTAAAGCTTATTTGTCTTCAATCCGAACCGGTACGAAGCGCACATCGCCTGTCGGGTTTGCCAGCAGCAAGAGCGCTGAGCGACGACCGTCTTCTTCCAGCTTCTTGACCTGGGCTTCAACGTCAGCAGGCGTTTCAACCGGCTCCTGCGCAACTTCCTTGATCACATCGCCGACCATGACCCGTTTCTCTTCAGCTGAAGATCCGGCTTTGACTTCGGTAATCACAACACCGGTGACATCAGCATCAATGGAAAACTTCTTGCGCAGCTCATCATCGAGTTCCACAAGGGTCAAGCCAAGAACTGTGGTTGTAGGAGCCGGCTTGTCTTCCGGCTCTTCGCCAGGAGTATCGGCAACTTCAACCGGATCATTTTCTTCAAGGCGTTCAAGGGTAACGCGGATAGTGACTTCCTTGCCCTTCCGCAGAACAACAACATCAACTTCCTTGCCGATAGCTGTTTCAGCGACAAGACGCGGTAATTCGCGCATGGCTGCGACGTCACTACCATCGAATTTGATGATGACATCACCCGGTTCGATCTTGGCTTTTGAGGCAGGACCTTCTTCGTTGACGCCTGCAACCAGAGCGCCCATGGCCTCTTTCATGCCAAGACTTTCAGCAATTTCGTCTGTAACTTCCTGAATACGGACACCCAGCCAACCACGACGGGTTTCACCGAACTCGCGCAGCTGTTCAATCACCCGCATCGCGGTTTTTGCCGGAATGGCAAAGCCGATACCGATAGAACCACCCGATGGTGAAATGATCGCTGTATTGATGCCGATCACATTGCCGTGCATGTCAAACAAGGGCCCACCGGAGTTTCCGCGGTTGATAGAGGCATCTGTCTGGATGAAATTGTCATAGGGACCGGAATTGATATCGCGGTTCTGTGCGGACACGATCCCGACAGTCACCGTTCCGCCGAGGCCGAACGGATTGCCGATTGCCATCACCCAATCACCAACGCGGATCTTTTCAGAATTTCCGAAATCAACCGCTTTCAACGGAGCCTCTGGCGTGACCTTCAGCACCGCAATATCGGTCTTGGCATCCGTGCCTATCACCTCCGCTTTCAGCTTGGTGCCGTCATTGAAATTGGCAGTGACTTCATCTGCACCTTCGATGACATGGTTGTTGGTGATGATGATGCCTTCAACACCATCAACGACAAAACCCGACCCCAGAGACTGAACCCGCCGCGGCTGGTCTTCATCCTGGTTCTGCTTGTTGAAAAATTCTTCGAAGAACTCCTGAAATGGAGACCCATCTGGAACTTGCGGCATGGGGACCGAGCGGCGCCCCTGCACAGTCTGCGCCGTGGAGATATTCACGACTGCATCGGCAAGGTCATCGGCAAGGTCTGCAACTGATTCAGGGCCATTGCCATCGTGGGCGAAGGCGGCTGTCATCGGCTGGACCGCAACAATTGCCGCAAATGCAATACCAGCAGCAGCCGTTGCAAAGCTGCTCAATTGGCGGCGAACAAATTCTGGAGCCATGGGGCTTTCTCCTCCGTCCGGTCGATCAACGATCGTGATTGACCAAAGGGTCGATGGGTTTCTTCATCTTGAATATAGAACGGGCGGGAGCATTTTACGCCCTCCGCCCGAAAACTTTTCGTTATCCGCGAATGATCCACACAATAAATAGGCCGATCAACGCTGCAACAAGGCCTGCGATGCGTAAAGTTTGCTCCGGGGTTTCCAAAGCACTCCGCATGACATTTTTCATACTGCCTGGCGCAAGTGCATAAAGAACACCTTCAAACACCAACACCAGGCCAAGCGCCGTTATCAGCTCGTTCATTGCGCGGATAGCGCAGACGAACCATTGGACGTTGCAGAGTTTCCAGAAGCTGGACGTTCAGCACCTGCCGGATCCTTGAAGAACCGGAAGAAGCTTGAATCCGGAGACAGAACAAGGCTGGTGTCACCTGCCTGAAGTCCTGACTCATAGGCTTGCATGGAACGATAGAATGCAAAGAAGTCCGGATCTTCACCAAATGCCAATGCAAAAATACGGTTCCGCTCAGCATCCCCGTCACCGCGGATGATTTCGGAATCCCGGTTCGCTTCAGCAACAAGAACCGTTGCATCACGATCAGCACGGGACCGGATACGGCGGGACTGTTCTTCACCCTGCGCTCGGATCTCGGTGGCTTCACGTTGCCGTTCGGTTTGCATGCGGGCGTAAATTGCCTGCGAGTTGGCGTTTGGCAAATCCGCACGGCGGATTCTTACGTCCACCACTTCAATACCAAGTTCAGCCGCATTTGTGCTCACATCCCGACGGATGTTTTCCATCAAACCAGAACGATCATCGCGAACAAGTGCCACGAAGGATGCTTTGGCCAACTCGGACCGCAGTGTGGACTGCAGGAACGTCGACAGACGCTGATTGGCAACACGCACGTTGTTAACACGCTGATAGAACAGCACTGGGTTGGATATCTTGTAGCGGGCAAACGCATCCACAACGAGACGCTTTTTGTCAGCAGCAATGATTTCCTGCGGGCTCATGTTCAGATCGAGAATACGCTTATCAAGATAAACGACATTCTGAACGAACGGGATCTTCAAATAAGGACCAGGCTCCTGGATTACACGCTCAACACGACCAAGCTGCAGCACAAGGGCCTGCTGTGTCGGATTGACGATGAAGATCGACGTGTAAAGCAGAAAGCCGACGACAATCAGGAGAATTCCCAAAAATCCGTTACGCATGATCAGTTCCCTCCGGTCCGGCCGGACGCATTACGTCCGTTCAGATCATTCAGCGGCAGGAACGGCAAAACGCCTGAGCCGGATGATTCATTATCGATGATGATCTTGTTGTTCTTGCCCAAGACTTTTTCCAATGTCTCAAGATACAGACGTTCGCGGGTCACATCAGGAGCAACCTTGTATTGCTCGTAGACTTTGGTGAAACGCTGGGATTCACCTGTTGCTTCCGCAATTGACTGTTGTTTGTAAGCGTTCGCAGCTTCAAGAACACGAGCGGCTTCACCGCGTGCTTCAGGAACCTTTCGGTTTGCATAGGCTTGCGCTTCGTTCTGGATACGCTCCTGATCGGCACGCGCTGCCTGCACATCACGGAATGAATCGATGACCTGCGCGGGTGGATCCACCTTCTGCATCTGCACTTCGGTGATTTCGATACCAGCGTTGTAGGAATCGAGTGTGGTCTGCATCAGCGAACCAACATCATTCTGAATGTTGACGCGATTTTCCGTCAGGATGGAATCGATGTTGGACGCGCCAACAGCTTCACGCATCGAGCTTTCGGCAACCGCCTTCACAGTCCCTTCCGGGTTCTGAATGTTGAAGAGGTAGTTGGTGATGCCTTCGCGAGTATTCTTGATACGCCACTGCACCTTGAAGCCAACATCAACGATGTTTTCATCGCCGGTCAACATCAGGCTTTCTTCGGGAACATCTCGAGAGCGGACGGAACCGGAATTGGTGAACAGCTCTTCAACACCAACTGTGGTCTCGCGCTGTTGCTCGACCTGCGGCTTGTAGACCTGACCAATTGGATAAGGCCAATTGTAGTGAAAACCGGTGCCTGTCTGATTGGTGACTTCACCAAGGACAAGTTCAACACCAACTTCACCGCGGCCTTCGTCAACAATGTAAACGCCTGTTGCGAGCCAACCCAGAACACCAAGGCCGATGATAATCAGGATCCCAAGGATACCCAATCCACCGCCGCCACCTGGCAGCACGGTTTTCATGCGATCTTGCGTGCGTTTTAGCAGTTCTTCCAGATCTGGCGGGTTGCCGCCGCCACCCTTGTTAGGGCCACCGCCCCAAGGACCGCCGCCGTTATTTCCACCGCCGCCCCATGGGCCGCCATTGTTTCCGCCACCCTTCCAGGGGCCACCGCCACCTGACTGATTGCTCCAAGGCATCAATACTTCCTTCTGTAAACCGGCAGGCCCTGCCGGGAATGGGTTATCGCCCGTTCTGACTCACCGTTGGTTATAGGCAGGTTACCAACCGCTTTCAACGGAAAGGCGAGCGAAAAAACCTTGTAAAACCGTAATGTTTCCCGTGCCGCAGGTGGTGTAGGTGCCGGTCAATGTCAAGTTGGATAGAAGAAAACGGCCACCAACATTCCAAAATTGCCGGATTACCGGGCACGGATCATGTCGATATGCGGAATTCCGTCCTGATCATAGGGCTCTGTTGCCGAATCAAATCCCAGTGAATTGTAGAAGGTTTCCAGATGCGCCTGCGCCGTGATGTGAATTCTGGCAGTCGGCGCCAGTTTTTCAACTTGCTCAATTCCGGCAAGCATCAAGGCCCGGCCCAAACCTGAACCTCTCCCACTTTCGGCAATCACAACCCGTCCGATCCGGGCATCGCCACCTTCCAAATTGGTGAAAGCCCGGATAGCGCCAATCAGCTCGCCCGAAGCGCTGTCCTTGAGGAGACAATGGAAAGCTTCAGGATCCTTGCCATCTATGTCGGCATAAAGAGAGATCTGCTCCAGAACGAATATATCCTGGCGCAACTTCAAGAGATCGTGGACTTCATACGGGCTCAAATCATCAAATTCGGCCCATTTGACCGCCAGGTGATCCGGAAGGCTCATGATTTCCGCCTGTAGGTTACATAGGTGAAATCGGCACTGTCCCAGTCCGTACGTTCTCCGGGCACTCGGGCAACTTCGTCCCATTTCTCTGCGTCAATGTCCGGAAACGTCGTATCACCGGCCGGTTCGGCATCAACTTCGGTAATCTCCAGTCGATTGGCAAACGCAATTGCCTGAGCATAGATCTGCCCGCCGCCAATGATCGCGATCTCATCGGCATCTGTGTCCGCTGCAATTTCCTTCGCACGCATCATGGCAGCATCCAGTGAGGTCGCAGCCTCCGCACCTTCCGGCGCATAGTCCGGGTCTCGGGATATAACGATATGCGGCCGCCCGGAGAGCGGTCTTCCGCCAAATGACAAAAAGGTTTTACGCCCCAAAACAACCGGATTGCCGAGCGTGAGTGCCTTGAAGCGTTTGAGATCAGACGACAGCTTCCAGGGCATGTCATTGTCCGCGCCGATGACACCATTTTTGGCAACTGCAGCAATCATCATTATTTCCGGCAAATGTGCCTCCGAATCCGGTTTCTTTCCTCGTCCCCGCCTCCTAGCATGGCTTGGCTCAAAAATCGAAATCCAGATTTTTTGCAACACACTGTCGGATTGGGACATGCTGAACCGTCCTGGAGAGGAACCGGGGTTTCTTCAAAGGAGATTTGATTGATGGCAGACTTGATGGAAGAGGTTTTGATTGAGCGCATAAGAGCTTTCATCCCGGACAAGGATGTTGTGCAAAAGCGCATGTTCGGCGGCACCTGCTTCATGGTGAATGGCAACATGCTGGTCTGTGCGTCCAAACGAAACCTGATGGCCCGTGTCGGCAAGGACCAGGAGCCGGAAGCCCTCACCAAACCCTTCGCTTCCCAATGCCGCCCAACGGGCCGCCCCATGCCCGGGTTTATTCGGATCGAGCCGGAAGGCTATGACAATGATGAGGAATTAAAGGGTTGGGTCGAGATGGCCCGGACTTATGTCTGCGCACTTCCGCCAAAGCAGCCCAAATTAAAAAAGGCAAAGTCCGGAGCGAAAGTATGAGTTCCCTTCCTGCAACATTTTCCCAAGACAGCATCGATTTTTTTAAACAACTGGCGGCGAACAATTCCAAAGACTGGTTCGATGCAAACAGGAAAGCCTATCAGGACCATATCAAAGCCCCGGCAGACACACTGAAATCAGAACTGGCGACAAGCCTTTCGAAGATCACCGGACACTCGATGACCTGCAAGCTGTTCCGCATTAACCGCGACCTGCGGTTTTCCAAAGACAAGACGCCCTACAACACGCATGTGCGGATGGCTTTCTGGCCCGATAGCGATGCTTTTCAGGGAAGACAGGCTCAACCACCGAGCTTTTTCCTGTCGATTGAAGCCGATCATATCCGCCTGGGTGCAGGTTGTATGGCGTTCTCCAAACCGGTTCTTGGGACGTACCTACATCTTCTGGAAACGGGCTCTGGCGACGAGATTAAGAAACTCCTGGGGCAGCTGACAACCAACGGCTTTGAGCAATCTGATCCTGATCTTGCCAAACCACCGCGCGGATTTCCCAAAGACAACGCCTTCGCCGATCTTGCCCGGCACAAGGGATTGGCGGTCTGGACAACACTCGCCGATGTCGCCCCTGCCCTTGGTGAAAAAGCACCGGTAGTTTTGACGAACGCTCTGGCACCGACCCTCCCATTCTGGAACTCGCTGGTGAAGTTGCACGAAAAAACTTGATCCAAAGCGCTTTGAAACTTAAGACGAAGCCACTTTTCTGTTCTGAAAGATGAGATCTGATGGCTTCGATCAAAGACTTGGCAGCACGCTTCCCCAAAGACTTCCAGTTCGGTGTGGCAACCGCCGCATATCAGATTGAAGGTGCAACGGATGAAGATGGCCGCAAACCGTGCATCTGGGACGCATTCGCCAAGATGCCGGGCCGGGTCTACAAGCAGCATTCCGGCGAGATTGCCTGTGATCATTACCACCGCTGGGAAAGCGATCTGGACATGATCCAGTCGCTAGGCGTCGACACCTACCGGCTGTCTATCGCCTGGCCGCGGATTATCCCTGACGGCCGCGGTGCTGTGAATGAAAAAGGGCTCGATTTTTATGATCGTCTGTTTGACGGCCTGGTCGAGCGCGACATCAAGATCTATCCAACACTCTATCACTGGGATCTGCCCCTGATGCTGGCCGGTGATGGTGGCTGGGCAGCACGCAGCACGGCCGAAGCCTTTGCCGAATATGCCGAGGTTGTCGTCAAGCGACTGGGTGACCGGATGACGGCGCTTGCCACCATCAATGAACCTTGGTGCATCTGCCACCTGAGCCATCTTTATGGCGTTCATGCGCCCGGCGAAAAGAGTATCGAAGCCTTTTCTGCTGCCAGCCACATGATAAACCTTGCCCACGGTCTAGGTGTTCAGGCTGCCAGATCCGTCAAACCCGATCTGCCGATGGGGACAGTCCTCAATCTGCATTCCGTCTACCCGGCCACAGATGAACCACAGGACAAGGCGGCAGCCGAACGCGCTTTCCTGTTCAACAATGATATCTTTTTGGGGCCCGTCTTCAACGGCAGTTATCACCCGGACATTCTGGACGCCTTTGGTGAGCACATGGGTATCCGGGACGGTGATCTGGAGGCCATCAACCAGCCCCTCGACTGGTGGGGATTCAACTATTACACGCCGATGCGGGTCAAACATGATCCCGCCAATGACGTGGCCTATCCGCAGACTGAGATGATCCCGCCCAAACCCGGCCCGGAACTGACAGATATCGGATGGGAAATCTACGAAGACGGCATGTCGGATCTGTTGGCCAAGCTTTATCAACGCTACGACTTGCCGCCGGTTTACATCACCGAGAACGGCGCCTGCTACAATGACGATGTGGAAAACGGCACTGTCAATGATCAGCTCCGCATCGACTATCTGGAAAACCACTTCTCGGCGATGATCACGTCAATTGAGGCCGGCATTCCCCTGAAAGGCTATTTCCTCTGGAGCCTGATGGACAATTACGAGTGGGCGGAAGGCTACAAGATGCGATTTGGCATCGTTCACGTCGATTACGACACGCAGGTCCGCACCCTGAAAAACAGCGCACTCTGGTACAAGGACCTGATCGGCATGCACAACGCTGGCCGGTAATAACTGTTGCCTTCACACGGAAAAGTTGTTGTTCAGTTAGGCAGCAATTTTCACAATGTACAAGGCGGTTAAATTCAGTACAATGAGAAGGCCAATTCAGACGATCGAGAATATCGATGTTGAAACCCATTGTTCGCTTAACGCAGATGTCTTTATCCGCAGCGGCAATTTGCCTGGCACTTGTCAGCGCAGAGGACGCAGCTGCCAGCGACCCAAATATCCTTTTGGTCGCGGATCCGTGGTGCCCCTATAACTGCGCCGCCACTCAAGATGTCACCAACAATGGCATCCTGATTGACCTTATCAGGGAGGCTGTTCCGAACATAACGTTCGATTACAAAACAGCTCCTTGGTCGCGAGCAATAAAAATGGTGCTAAATGGCAAAGCCGGAGGCCTTGTCGGCGCTGGCCGGGACGAGGTCCCGGAGCTGATCTTCCCAAATAAACCGATGGCCTATGCCCGTCATGCGCTATTTGTCAGAGAGACTGACACCTGGACCTACGACGGACTAGGTAGCCTCGACAACAGACGCATTGGTGCCATTTCCGGGTATTCATACGGTTATTTAAAAGAGACCTATCTGGACCATAACGAGCATGACAATGTTCAGCTTGTTTATGGCGAAAAGCCTTTCCGGCAGCTCCTCAAACTATTGGAAACCGGTCGCGTCGACACAATTGTCGCCGAAGAACGGGTGCTGATGTATTTCCTTCGCAACAAACCCGAAATCTCCAGGCCCCGGAATGCAGGCATTGCCTTCAAAGAGGAAATCTATATCGGTTTTTATCCCAACCATCCGGACGCCCAGAAAATTACAAAGGCACTGGATGCCTATCCACTACGCTCAAGAGGCGATGCATTACTTGGCCACTATATGAATTAGAGGCAGGTTGCCCTCGTTTCCTCAAAAATGAACAACGGCATCACAATTCTAACTGATTGCGTCTGCTGTTTTTGTATTGGCTGAAGGACCTTCGCACCGGTGTATTTCTGCCCCCTCCTCCTTACGGAGGTCGCAGCGGGTTATCCCCTCTACATTCTCCTCCAATTCGCTTCGGGCCTTGACCTTCCAGCCAATGGAAACATCATAGTTCAGACAACAAGATCATCAGTGCGGAATATGGTCCGGCCATTTCTCTGCTGGTCCAGCGTATTTGCGGTTTCAAAAGCCACAGAACCAGACATGTCAGGTCAAGACCCATGGATCGAAGACACTTCCTGAAAGCTGCCGGCACACTCGGCGCAGCCAGCCTGTTGCCGCGCTTTGCAATGGCAAAGGCTGATGACGGTTTTTTCGAACTGGAAGCTGTCAAAAGCCAGGGGCGGCTTTATGGCGATGAGGGTGAGCTTTCCGACCTCTGGCTGTACAACAAGCAACTGCCCGGCCCGGAAATCCGCGTAAAACGCGGCGAGCGGGTTCAGGTCCGTTTCACCAACAGGCTTGATGAGCCGACCACCATCCACTGGCACGGCATCCGCATCGACAATGCCATGGACGGTGTTCCGGAACTGACTCAAGACCCCGTCAAACCCGGCGAAACCTTTATCTACGATTTCGTCGCCCCGGATGCTGGCACCTTTTGGTACCATGCCCATGTCATGAGCTGGAACCAGGTGCCGCGTGGCCTCTCCGGTCCGCTGATCATAGAGGAAGACGAACAGGTCTTTTCCGCTGACACCGACATCATCATGATGCTGACCGACTGGCGGCTGGATGATGAGGGCGCTCTGGACACCGCTAGCTTTGGTGCAAGACACGACTTTTCCCATGCAGGCAGGCTTGGCAACTGGTTGACCATCAACGGCGTTTCCATGCCGGACATCCCGCTGCAAAAAGGCAAGTGGCATCGCATCCGCCTGATCAATGCATCCTCCGCCCGCGTCATGGATCTGGCTCCGTCCCGCTTTGGGGCACAGCTTATCGGTTATGACGGTCAGCTGTTTGATGCCCCGCGAGAGATCGACGGCACCATTCAGCTCTCCCCGGCCCAGCGTCTGGATCTGGTCATGAAGCCGGAGGAGATCGGCACGCTTCCCTTCGAGACCATGACCGGCCAGCCTTTCACCTTTGCCAATTTTCAGGTTGCAGAGGCAAAGACGCCAACCACACCGCTCCGCCTTCCAAAACCGAACGTCTTGCCGGAACCCAGCCTCGAGACAGCCAGAACGGTTCCGCTGGTGATGGCGGGCGGTGCCATGATGGGCATGCGATCCCTGATGGAAAGCGGCAAAAGCGAAAATGATATTCGCCAGATGATGGAAGAGGGGAACTTCTGGGCCTTTAACGGTCAGGCCGGTATGGGCGAAGCGCCAATGTTCAAGGCGACACGCGGCGAGAGCATTATCATCGAAAGCAAAAACGAGACGTCATTTGCCCACGCCATGCACCTTCACGGTCATCATTTCCGTATTCTGGAGCGCGGTGGCAAAAAGCTGGACCATCCGGACTGGCGAGACACTTTCACCGCGACACCCGGCGAAACCGTCAAGATAGCTCTGGTCGCTGACAATCCCGGCAAATGGCTGATCCATTGCCACATGCTCGGTCACGCTGCCTCGGGCATGATGGACTGGTTCGAGGTCGTTTAAGTGAATTGATCCGAGTGTCGATGCGCCAAACTTCGAACTTGGACCATGGGCCTTTTATGTCCCTATTTGATCATCCGCCTTTATCGCTTCGGCAAAAAAGCTCAGAAGCGTTTCGATATTGGACTGCCTTCTGAAATCCTCGTGTGTCGCCACCCAGACATCGGTTTCAGGGCCACGCGGCATGTTTTCCGCTTCAACAAGCCCGTCAGTCATCCGGCCTATAAAGCCCGGGACCATTGTCACGCCGAGTCCAGAAGCCGCCATACTTGCCAGCGCCAGAAAACTGTCGGCGGAATAATTGAAACTGGTCTGTGCATTTGCAAACAACCATTCGCCCGCTGTCGATTCCGCAAAATGTGGCGCAACGCCCAACCACTTCAGCTCGCTGATGGGGCGATCGGTGTTCTTTTTCAGATAATCCGGTGTGCCAAAAACGCGAAAGTCGATTGATCCGGCATGCAAACCGCTGAGATCAGAAGGCAAAGTCAGACCGGGCCGTATCAGTATTTCGGCACCTGATTGGGACATGTCGATCGGATTGTTTGAAACCACGACCTCGATGTTGATGTTGCTGTGGGTTTCGCGCAGCTGTTTCAGATAGTCTGGAAGAAGCAAACAGGCAATTGAATCAGTGGTAGCGAGCCGATAGTTCCCCTCAAGGCCTTTGGAGGTCAGCGCCAGGTTTCTCACTATTCTGGCTGAAGCCTGATCCATTGTCTTGAATGAGGCGAGAAGCGATCTGCCTTCCGGGAGAAGCCGATAGCCATCATTCCTGCGTTCAAATAACTTGATGTCAAATGCAGCCTCCAACAGAGCGATCCGGCGCAGGACAGTTGCGTGGTTTACGCCTAGCGCCCGCGAGGCAGCTGACAATGAACCATGTTCAATGACAGCATGAACATACTGAAGGTCACCCCAATCAATCTTGTGCATGGGCGCACAGCTCCCTGTCTTAATTTTCCGAATTTACCAGATAATGTGATCATGGCAGATTTCAGGTGTTCAATATTGCACAGTCTGGAGTGCCCGATGAATTATCTTTTTAAACTGACATGTTCCGTTGCAGTCATGTCTATGATCGGACTGGGTTCCGCATTCGCGGACGGGAAATTCGACAATGCCATCAAGGCCCGTAAAGCGCTCATGTCCCTTTATGCGTGGAACCTCGGGCAACTTGGAGCAATGGCAAAAGGCGAAGTTGACTATGACGCGGAAGCGGCAAAAACCGCAGCGGAAAACATCCGGAGCTTGGCGACCATGAACCTGGGCTCGGCTTGGCCGCAAGGGTCTGACAATACAGCGCTTCCCGGTGCCACAAGAGCAAAGGCAGAAGCCTGGACGACCTATCCGGAAAGCGCCAACATTCATAAAGCGCTTGTCGATGCCGCAACAAAAATGGCGATGGTTGCAGGTGACGGCCTGGATCAGGTCCGAGCCAACATAGGTGCCGTTGGCGGCACGTGCAGTGATTGCCACAAGAAGTTCCGCGAGACCGAATAACAATAACTGCAATCGGCCCCATCCGACCTCGCGCAAGCACTCGTGGAAACGTTGCACACCATACCGTCGATCAGTCACCCAAACATCGCAAGCTAATCGACGGCATCAATGTGTCCGACCGTCATAGAATTTGAATTCGAGTCTCGAAATCGAGGACATATGAAAATTCTAAAACAAATTGCTGCCTTTATCACAGTAGGGCTGGGAATTTTGGTTAGTGCAACGCAGGCACTGGCCGCTGACCTGCCTCAACGCAGCAGCCCTGCGGCCCGGACAACCAACAAGGTCCCACATATTCAAATCGGAGCAAAACAAGTCCCGGTGCTCTCTGAACAATTGGCCCACCATGCGGCGACCCTTCCCGGCGTCGAAGTACGTAATACGGTGATTTCATTGCCGGGAGCCAAAGGCTTTTGGATTTCTGATCAAATCGAACTTGCGCGTCCGCAAGCCATAGTCGGCGGACGGGAATTCGCCCACATTCATCCTGACGGGAGCCTGCACATATCTCTATCGCCAGACAGGGCGAAAGAAGCGGTCGACACAGGATGGGCCGCCTTTCACCCGTGGTCAGATCGTCCGGGATGGGAAGGCTTCGTGCTTCTTTATAGCCCTAGGTTTCAGGAAGAAGCGGACGTGGTGTTAAAGCTCATTTTCGACGGCTACGAATATGTAACCGGCAAAAAACCATAGTGCTCTCTCAAATTTGAGACACGTACCACGACCGTGATCCAAGCGATTTATCATTACAAATTACACCGCTATCGGTGCAGAGATATGCGGATGCGGATCATAGCCTGACAACTCAAAATCCTCGAACTTGAACGCGAACAGATCCGTCACATCCGGATTGAGCGTCATCGTTGGCAATGCGCGCGGCGAACGGGTCAATTGTTCGCGGGCCTGGTCGAAATGGTTGGAATAAAGGTGTGCGTCGCCGAAGGTGTGGACAAAGTCCCCGGGTTTTAGGCCGGTGACCTGAGCAACCATCAAGGTCAATAGCGCGTAGGACGCAATGTTGAACGGCACGCCCAAAAAGACGTCCGCAGAGCGCTGATAGAGCTGACACGACAGCTTGCCGTCAGCCACATAGAACTGGAACAGCGAATGGCACGGCGGCAGGGCCATCTCGTCGACCAGCGCCGGGTTCCAGGCTGACACGATCAGGCGGCGGCTTTCCGGACTGGTCCTGATCATGTTCAGCACGTTGCTGATCTGGTCGATGGACTGTTCATTTCCGTCTTTGGCAGGCGCCGGCCAGGAGCGCCACTGGTAGCCATAGACAGGACCAAGCTCACCGTTCTCATCGGCCCAGTCGTCCCAGATTTTGACGCCGTTATCCTTCAGGTATTTGATGTTGGTGTCACCGGCCAGAAACCACAGCAGTTCGTGAATGATCGAACGCAGGTGACACTTTTTTGTGGTGACCAGCGGAAAACCCTGCTCCAGGGCAAAACGCATCTGGTAGCCAAAAACCGATCTCGTGCCCGTTCCGGTACGGTCACCTCGGTCGGTACCGTCGTCCAGAATTTTTTGCAAGAGATCAAGATACTGCTGCACGGCACGGCCCTTCATGCGTCTGTTGGATGCGTCATTCTGCGGAGTGTTGTTAATCTGGCAGATTCTGGAGAAAACACAGCCCCCCACATGAGGTTCACGATCACCTTTCCCCAGATCGCAGTGCAGGACCTATAAAATGTGATTTTGACGCCAAATCCGGCAATCCGCTCGATAAGCCTTTCAATTCAATCCTGAAACCCCTATATTAGGCGTGCTGGTTCGCCAGCTATGGCAATAAATGGTCAGTGCAATAAACCTATCGGACCCGGGGGCGGTACCCGGCGCCTCCACCCAAGTCCATGTGGCTAACATGCAGGAATCACATGGGTTTCGGCGGGGGCGAAATAGGATCGACGAGGGCGTAAAGACTGTGCTTTTGCTCGGTATTGTTCCACCGTTATCGGGCTTTCTCAATAGTTGCAAATGACAACTATGCTATGGACAACGCTGTAGCTGCGTAATGCGGTTCCGGTAGTCCACTAAGTCCCGTAGGTTAGCACCTTCAGGCGGGGTTCGGAGGCACCTGGCAACAGAAGCCTCCACTTCATTTTGAGCTCCGACGGATCACAATTCACAGGTATCGATTGTTTTCCCGAGATTTTCGGCAATTTCTGGGTTCACTTGGAAAAGAACCTTTTCTTTTGCCGTCCGGACCGTCACTGTGCTCATGAGAAACAAGAAACCAGCTAAGATTCGACGAAGAACTGATGTCTGAAGACCTTCTGCGATACGACATACTGATTCAGGACGCGCTGCGTGGTGCCGTCAAGAAAATCCTTGCCGAAGTCGGCCGCACAGGCTTGCCAGGTGAGCATCATTTCTACATTGCATTTGATACCAATGCCCCGGGCGTGCGGATTTCACCGCGCTTGAAGGAACGGTACCCGCAGGAAATGACGGTCGTTCTGCAACATCAGTTCTGGGATCTGGCCATCGGCGAACATGCCTTCGAGGTCGGCCTGTCCTTCGGCGGCGTTGCTGAAAAACTGCTGGTGCCCTACTCCTCGATCAAGGGTTTCTTTGATCCTTCTGTACAGTTCGCACTGGAGTTTGATCCGGGCAAGACCGCCGAGGAACTTCCCGAGGAGCTACTTGAGGCTGTCGAGGAACTCGCCAAGGCGGAGAAGGAACACGCGGACAGCGAAGCCAAATCAGACGACACGTCTGATGGCAAAGAAGCAGCATCCGCAGGCAATGAAGACAAACCGGACACCAAGTCGTCTGAAAATGACGGCGGCGGTGAAGTCGTCTCTCTGGACGCATTCCGAAAGAAAACCTGAATTTCGGGAGTGATCCAATGAGCGCGGAGATCATCAATCTTCGCCAGGCGCGCAAATCCAGGCAGCGCAGCGACAACGAAAAAACGGCGGACGCCAATCGCCGGAAATATGGCCGCACCAAAGCGGAACGCGATGCCGACCGGCGCAGACGGGACGATTTGGAAAAACAGGTCGACGGGCATCGTCTGGACAGGCCAGAAGCTGCAATCTCGACTTCCGAAGACTGATTTCGGATGGCGCTGCTCAAACGGTCTCTGTCCCTGCATGCACACCGCACGAGTGTGGCGCTGGAACCTGAATTCTGGGAGGTTGTCGATCACCATGTAGCTGGTGAAAAACGGTCCCTCGCCAGCCTGATTGCCGAAATCGATGATAACCGAAATCCCGACGACCCTTTGTCGTCAGCGATCAGGGTCTGGGTCCTGGAACAGGTTCAAGCGAAACAGAACGCCTGATTTGAATGGCGACAAGCGGTTCACAAATACAGCCCGAATTCGTTCAATGAAAATTAGTTTGCCGGCACGCTGAACTGGCCATTGAGCAAATCATCAATGGTGATTGGTCCATCCAACGGAGGCAGCTCCAGTGACGGGAGTTCGGAACCTGCCCCGGCCGACGATGCATTGCCCGCCGCTCCTGTGTTTTCGACGGAGGTTTCGAGGACCGCCCGAATTCTTTCAGTCAGTGCGGGCGCAACAGGATCGTTAACACTGGCTTGCTGTGGAGCTGCCGCTTCCGGCTGCAACGTGGAATTCTCCTGCTCTTCGACTTGCGGCGCGGCTTCAGTTTCCTGAGCCTCCTCCAGCTGGCGCTTTTCGTCCTCTATGGCACGAGCGGCAGCTTCAGCTGCCTGACGTTCGCGCCGCGCTCTAGCCTGTCCCTGCCGCTTCAACTCACGTGAAAAGCGGTCGCGTTCGAGAATTTCCGCCTGCAGGCGTTCCACCCGCTCGACTTCCTGCTCAAACGCCCGAAGCGTCAGATAGGCTGTAAACGGTGCAATATCGATCTTGCGAACAGGAAACTCGACATCTCCCTGGAACAGCAACCCAACCTGCGGTTCTGCCCCGGTCACAGCATTTTCGCCCGGATCAACCTTGACGGAGAAGTCAGCGTCGAGCTGATAGTTGTTCAGATCAAGCCCGGCAGATCCGAAAACATCCGCTTTTTCTGCGTCGACAACAACATTGCGCGCGCTCAAACGACCGCCAACCAGCGTCAACGTTCCGTCCACTTTCTGGAACGGCAGACTGCCTGCGGCCATGTGACTGACGAACACTTCCTCAATCTTTTCATCGCGAAGATCGAGACCCGCATCGACAGCCCGGATCACCAACGGAAACGCTTGTGGGTTAATGCCTCTGAATTCGCCGTTCTTGATCGCGAAGGTTCCCCCGCCATTCAAACCGGCAACTATCGAGGATATCGAGCGGCCCGCCCCCTCAAATTCCAGATAGATGTCAATCGCTCCAGTCGCGACTGACCGGCCGTCCCTGCGCCAGGCAAGCTGGCGGAGATCCGCATTTGTCAGCTTGATCCGGCCGGAAGCTGCACCCTCTGCTTCAGAGCGCCGAAGCGATAGCATTCCGTCCAGGTTGCCGCCAGCATATCCGCCATTCAGTCCGTCCAACCGGAGCAGCTCCGGTGTCAACCGAAGTTCCATACGCGCAGATTCCAGCGCCGTATCCTCGTCTACCCGCAGACGTCCGGCTTTGAGGTCAAGCGTTATATTCAGTCCCTCCAGCAGCGGCGCTCCAAAAAACGCGACTGGCCAGATGCTGGTTTCATCCCCTTCCGAGAACCATTGATCAGGCCCCAGAACAAGTTCGGTCAGCCCACGCAGGTCCAGCTGACTGACCTGCAATTCACCTGAAAACCGGCGATTGCGTTCGCCTGGTGCAGGTTCCAGATCACCCATCAGTTTACCGTCGAAGTCCGCATCCATCAGCGATCCGGACATCTTCGTAATTTCAAGGTCGCTGCCGACACCCTTGATATCAAGGTCAATCCGGGCCGGGATTGTTCCGCCCATAACCGGCAAGATATGTCCGCTCATCAGGGCGAGAGGACTGAGGTCGTTTGTATCCAGGAAAACGGCCAGCTGATACTCAGTATCTTCATCCTTCTTGAGCGTCACAGTTCCGCTGGACTCAAGTTTGGTATCCCCGATCGCAGCGGCAACATCAACGGACATGCCTTTTGATGGCGTTCCGATTGCGCCAAACGACAATTCACCTGTGCCTGCAGACTTGACCGGAATGGCATCAAACCCGAGCTGCTGCAGGAGTCGGGCTCCGTCCGGACCTTGCATGGCCAACGCAAGCTCCAGTTCTCCGTCATGCCAGGCGTCAACGCGGCCCTTCAGACCGGCATTGATGGAAGTCCGTGCACCTCCGGCCTCTCCCTTGAGCTGCAAAGTGAGGTCTGTATCACTGCCGAAGGCTGCCGCAGTCAATTCCGCATCAAATTTTGCAGGAACAAGCGCAGCGGCTGCCTGCTCCAGCCGGACCGCAAACTGGGACTCCGGAAAAAGCCCCTTGCCTAGACTGACAAGACCTGAGAGGTCCCGTGCATCCAGTGTTCCCGCGACAGATCCTAGCGGTGCTGAAAAGAGGTCTTTGATTTCACCCTTCACATCAAACCGCGCACCGGCAAGGTCATTGGCAAAAAGCCTGTCAATGCGAACACCGCCGTCGGAATACTCGGCCTCGAAGGCCAGGCCTTCACCTTCCACTCCGCGCGCGACGACCTGTTTCGCCTGTATCCGAACCGAAACGTCCAGTTCAGGCGTATCGTCTCCAGACTGGTCTTCTGATTTGCCGCTTCGTAACAACCCGGAAAGGCGTTCCACCTGGTCAAGATCCAGTTTTTCGGAATCAAGACTGAGGGACAACTTTGCATTGCCGCTTCTGGGACGCCTGAAGGCAAAGCCACCCTTCGCCTCCGCCCCGGACAAAGTGAGCCGGAGATTGTCGAACGCCGCTCCATCCGGAAGCAGATTGAGTCGCCCCTCGAGGGTGACCGGATCCATGGCGTTCACGCCCGTGTCCTGTTGCTTCCACCAGCTGACGAAGGAACCCGGCTGTTCCGAACTCATGGAAATAGCGCCACGATAGGTCAATTCCGGATCGAGGCTGAGGTCGCCCTGGGTCGCCACAGTCGTTCGACCCGGCAACCTGCCTGCCAGACGGGCAATGCGCCATCCCCCCAGCATCGTCTCCAGATCCAGACGAACATTCTGAACGAAACCACCACCGACAACGACCGCCGGAACATCCAGCGACAAGGCACCGTCAATTCCCGGAAGCGGAATGGATTTGAGAGTGGACAGCAGTCTGGTACTCGCATCGTCAAGATCTGCCGGAGATTGCGGTCCGCCGCCATACAAACGATCAAGATCTATCTGCTTGGATTGGGCCCTTATTTCAAATCGCTTTTCACCGGCATAGGACAGGTCAGCGTTGCCGCTCAAGCTGAGCCGTTTTTCTTCCGGTCCATAACGAAATTCGAATTCCGGAACAGAGACCTCAGCAATATCCGCGCTGAACAATCCGTCCATGGACCAGCTGCCCTGATCTGTTTCATCAATGGAAACAGAAGCAATATCAAATTTTCCGTCGAACTTCGGTGCTGCGTCTGAATGTCCGAGCATTCCGTCAAACGAGAAATTCACCGGCCAATTGGCAGGTGTCACTTCGCCCTTGATGCGGAAGTCCGATTGTTCCTGGGCTTTTCCAGTCGCAAAACTCACAGAGTATGGTGCACCGTTCAGTGTCAGACTGCCGGCCGCCTTGAAGGGGCCAGCCAGGGATCTGGCACTTACTGACAGGTTCCCGTTATCCATACGGTGTGTTTCGCCAGAGCGTGCATCGATGATAGAGAGCGCACCATCCCGAATGGTCAAACGCTCAAGCGCGATATCCTCGGGCGGAAGTTTCCCCAAAGTGCCCTCAGACGTCATGGCCGTCAGCCAGTCGAGCCGACCATCTTCATCCAGCGAAAGATTCAGGTGCGGCCGGTCCATCACCATGTCGATGACACGGATCTCTCCCTTGAGCAGGGGTGGCAGTTCCACGCGCATGTCAAACTGGGAGATAACCAAAAGCGGATCTTCCGCTTCCCCGACACGAACGTCGGAAAACCGCACAGAAGGAGCAGGAAGCAAACGCAAATCGGCTTCCCCGAGCACAGTTACCCGATGACCCAATACCCTTCCGGCGTAAGTCTCGAAGGTGGATCGGTAAACCGTCCAATCAATGAAAAATGGCCCCACCAGTGCTGTTACCAACACCAGGATGACGGCTATTCCTAAAGTAATGTAGACGGAGTTCAGGCTCTGTCTCCTTAGCTCTCATATCCGTCGGGACGACACCCCGTAGATGTAACGCATGTCTCCTGCGCTGCAAATGAATGCCCAAAGCACCTGACCACCTCACAAGGAAAGGAGAGATGATCAGCCGGGGCGACTAAACTGATTCGATACAATATCACGACTGCGGCAGGATCTTGCCCGGATTCATTAAATTGTCTGGGTCCAACGCCGATTTTATGGCGCGCATCATGTCGAGCGCCTCACCGTGCTCTTTCTCCATGTATTTTTGCTTGCCTTGGCCGATCCCATGTTCACCTGTGCAAGTCCCACCCATATCGAGCGCACGCAAAGTCAGCCGTTCGATAAACTCCTGCCCTTTGCGAACCTCCTCCGGGTCCTCAAGATTGACCAGGATCTGTGTATGGAAATTGCCATCTCCAACGTGTCCAACGATCGGTGCAATCAAACCAACGGATTCGATATCTTCGGCTGTTTCGGTGACACAATCAGCAAGCCGCGAGATCGGCACACAGACATCGGTGACCATCATATCAGCCTCTGGACGAAGAGCCTTGCCTGACCAGTACGCATCATGTCTGGCCGCCCAGAGCTTGCTCCTGTCCTCGGCAACCGTCGCCCATTTGAAGGGACCACCACCGTATTCTTCTGCGATCGCGGCGAAAGTCTCGGATTGCTCGCGGACATTGGCCTCAGACCCGTGAAACTCCAGAAACAACGTCGGTGTCTCTTCAAGGTCGAGTTTTGAGTAGTTGTTGCATGCCTTGACTTGCAAACTGTCCAGCAATTCGATCCGGGCAACAGGAATACCCATCTGGATTGTCGAGATGACCGCGTTGCAGGCAGCCCTGACATCCGGGAATGGACACACGCCGCCGGAGATTGCTTCTGGATGGCCGTGCAGCCGCAAAGTTATCTCGGTAATGATACCAAGCGTACCTTCTGACCCGACCATGAGGCGCGTGAGATCGTATCCGGCAGAGGACTTCTTTGCCCGCCCACCCGTGTGAATAATCGATCCGCTTGGCGTTACAACGGTCAGCCCCAGAATGGCATCCTTCATCGTTCCATAGCGTACCGCGTTGGTCCCCGAAGCCCGGGTCGCAGCCATTCCACCGATACTGGCATCAGCTCCTGGATCAATCGGAAAGAACAAGCCTGTGTCGCGGATATAGGAATTGAGCTGTTTGCGGGTGACCCCGGCTTGAACCCGGCAATCAAGATCCTCTGAGTTGACGTCCAGAATCTGGTTCATACCGGTCAGATCAATCGAAATGCCGCCAAAAGGCGCATTTACCTGACCCTCAAGCGACGTGCCCGTACCAAACGGAATGACCGGCACCTTGTAACGCGCGCACGTCTGAACGACTTCGGCCACTTCTTCGGTGCTTTGCACAAAAACAACAGCATCCGGTGGCTGATTCGTTAACCAAGTAGTCGTGTGACCGTGCTGTTCACGCAATGCTGCTGATGACGAGCATCTGTCCGAAAACCGCTGCTGCAGCACGCCAATCACGGTTTCAACCGCTTGCTGCCGGTTATTGTTGTCGTTTGCTTCCGCGGTCTCTGCCTTATCCGGCATTCTTCATTCTCCTTTACGAGTCCATCATTCGCGCGTTGCGCCCGAATATGTTAGCCAGAATGCAAAAGGTCAAAGCCTAAGAGCATGTTGGCCAATGGGGCGACCTGATCAATCAGGTTTTCAAGGGGAACAGATATGGAAAACACGTGGGAAACAAAACCCGTCGTAAGCAAAATCATGAAAGTCAACGAAGACTGGATTGACTATAATGGCCACCTGAACATGGCCTACTACAATGTTTTGTTTGATACCGCTTGTGATCGTGTTTTTGAACTGATTGGCCTTGGCCCGGATTATGCCAAAACGCGCAATGCGTCTTTTTTCACCGCCGAAGTGCATGTTTGTTATGTCCGGGAGCTTGCCGCCGGAATGCCGGTCACCGTGTCTCTCCAGCTTGTCGACTTTGATGAAAAGCGTGCTCATTTTTATCAGGAATTGCGTCATGCCGAGGAAGGCTGGCTATCTGCAACGTCTGAACAGATGAGCCTGCATGTCGATCTGGAATCTCGTAAAGTTGCGCCCTGGCCCGAGGACATTCATGCATCCTTGCAGGAAATGGCGAACGCACATAGCAAACTTCCACGCCCGGAACGCGCCGGACGGCACATTGAAATCCACAAAAAGTGACAATTGTTTCGGATTACTACGCAAATTGACAGATTAAGTGCCCTCAGAGCCGTCTTCGGGCCTGTTCAACCGGCCCGACTCGGGCAAAGATGGATCATGATATAAACGCTTGTTTGGTCAATAGAATCGACTGATGCGCAAGATACTGGAAACCGCCCGTCAGCTTCCCACAATCCTTGTCAGCTGGATCACGCCAAACCTGCGCCAATACCGTGCCAACCGGTTGCATATTGTTTGGTTGCTGGCGATTATTGTCGGTGCGTTAGTTGCCGTCGCAGCGATCACCTTCCGGACTGCCATTGGCCTCATTCAGTGGCCATGGCTCGGAACCACGACAGAATTCACCATTCAAGCTGCAGCCCAGCAACCCTGGTGGGTCATCCTGTGCGCTCCGGCTGTCGGTGGACTGCTTGTCGGCTGGATCCTCCATAGATTTCATCCCTACCAGCGAGCTGGCGGCGTCGCCGATGTCATTGAGGCCCGGGCCTATGGTGGCCGCGGCTTGCCCTTCTGGGCGGGCATATGGTCGGCGATCGTCACGGCCATTTCCCTGGGGTTTGGTGCCAGTGCCGGTCGTGAAGGCCCTGTTGTTCACCTGGGAGCAACAGTCGGGGCCGCGGTATCCAGTCATTTCAACCTGCCGGATACCGCAAGACGGGTCCTGCTCGGATGCGCGGTTGCCAGCGCGGTCTCTGCCTCGTTCAACGCCCCGATTGCCGGGGTCCTGTTTGCCCATGAAGTCGTGCTCGGTCACTATGCCGTCTCTGCATTTGTGCCGATTGTTCTGGCCTCGGTCGCAGGAACTCTTTTGTCCCGGCTCTGGTTTGGCGATGTCGCCGCCTTCGAAATTCCGCAATACGAAATCACGTCATATCTTGAAATTCCGGCATTCGCCCTGCTTGGCCTGACCTGCGCTGTTGTTGCCATCCTGTTTCAGTTTGCCCTGATCGGTACGGACTGGACAGCCCGCAACATTTCTATGCCGCTGTGGCTGCGCCCTGTCATCGGCGGGTTTGCTGTTGGGGCAATTGCGATCTTCTTTCCCGGTATTCTGGGTGTTGGATATGAAGCCACCGATCTGGCGCTGAAACATGAACTGGCGATCACAACACTGCTGTCGCTGCTGGTTGCCAAAACGGCGGCAACCGCAATTACACTGGCATCCAGATTTGGCGGCGGTATCTTCTCGCCCGCGCTTTATCTCGGCGCCATGACTGGTGGCGCGTTTGGTTTGATCGCAGCTTCTGTCTTTCCGGAAATGGCGTCAAGTCACGGTCTTTATGCCATTCTCGGCATGGGCGCAGTTGCTGCTGCGGTTCTCGGTGCCCCTGTCTCGACCACCGTGATCGTCTTTGAGCTCACCGGTGGATACGCGCTTTCGATAGCACTGTTGTTGGCTGTTTCGATTGCTACCGGACTTACGCAGGCGGTCCACGGGAAATCCTATTTCCACTGGCAACTCGGCATGCGTGGCTGTTTTGTATCGGAAGGCGCTCATCGCCTTTTGAGCGAGACTGTAAAGGTTCGCGATTTTATGGAGCCACCGCCTGAAGACGAAAAAGACCGCAAATTCAATCCCGGTGAAGATGGTCCTTATCTGCACGACACAGATTCTCTGGAAAGCGCTTTAAAAAGTTTCGATTCCTGCGGTCGAGCCACTCTGCCTGTCGTCAAGAAAGGCGATGCCACCAAGATCATCGGCACAGCACGCCATGTCCTGGGTCTCCGATACTTCAATGCAGCCTTGATCAAGGCAACAAAAGAAGAGCATGAATAGAAAACCCGCAGAAACGATCATTTCTGCGGGTTTTCTGTCTGACGTTCACAACCATCAAATCGTCTGGGTTGCCTGCAACAGCCAAGCCTTGGCCTTGCCGCTGACAAGTGGAGAAATCTCGTCGCGGACTTTAGCGTGATAACGATTGAGCCATGCCTTTTCGACTTCGGTCATCAAAGACGCATCGACAAGGCGAAGGTCGAACGGCACCAGTGTGATTGTCTCAAAGCCAAGCATTGGACGCTCACCGCCAGCGATGCCCATTGGCTCCGTGACAATCTCCAGATTCTCAAGGCGGATTCCGTATTCCCCGGCCGGATAATAACCAGGTTCATTGGACAGAATCATACCCGGCTTCAACGGAACTGTTCCGGTTTTGGCGATCCGCTGAGGCCCTTCGTGAACACTCAGGTATGCGCCAACCCCGTGGCCAGTGCCGTGATCAAAGTCGAGACCCGCCTTCCAGAGATCAATTCGCGCGAGCGTATCCAGTTGCGCACCAGACGTTCCCGCCGGGAACTTCGCAGTTGAAATCGCGATATGGCCTTTCAACACCAACGTGAAGTGCTTTTTCATCTCTATTGTCGCGTCGCCGACAGCGAGCGTGCGGGTAATATCTGTTGTGCCGTCTTCGTATTGCGCGCCGGAGTCAATCAGGAATGGCCGACCCACCGGGATTTTCAAATTACTGGCGGTGCTGACGCGGTAATGGCAGATGGCACCGTTCGACGCTGCTCCGGAAATCGTATCAAAGGAAATGTCCTTCAGGACACCTGTCGCCCGCCTGAATTCTTCCAGTTTTTCTGCAGCTCCGATTTCGTCCAGGTCGCCGGACGGTGCAACTTCATCAAACCAGCATAGAAAATTCACATAAGCGGCCGCATCCCGGATATGGGCGTCCCGAGCGCCCTGCAGCTCCGTCTTGTTCTTCACAGCTTTGGGCAAAAGAACCGGCTCTTGTGCCTCAACCAGCGAGCCACCTGCATCCGTTATCGCCTCGGCGATCCCGATTCCGGCCAGTGCCGGATCAATCATCACCTGCGCGCCAACCTTCCCCAACGCCTCAAGACCTGCCTTGAAGTCTGCAGGTTCGACAATCTCTGTCAGATCCGACAGCTCGCTGCGGACCGAGTTCGAGAGTTTCCGGCCATCGATAAACAAGGAGGGTTTGCCATCCGCAGGAATGGTTGCGAATGACAAGGGCAACGGCGTATGGCTGACGTCGGAACCGCGAATATTGAACAGCCAGGCAATTGAATCCGGCTGTGTCAGAACACAGGCTTCTGCCTTCTTGTCTCTGATCGCGGCCTGAATTTCGGAAATCTTGTCCGTGGCAGCCTTCCCGGCCAAGGCGACCGGATAAATCGAGACCTGACCGAGCGGCGGTTCAGGTCGATCGGCCCAAACCGTATCGACCGGATTGTCATCCAGCGTCACCAACTCGGCCCCGGCCTCTTCGCACACATCCCGAAGACGCCGAACGTCCCGAACCGTATGCAACATGGCATCGATGCCAAGTTTCTGGCCAGGCTTAAGTCTTTTGGAAAGCCAACCTGAGACCGGCTCGCTGATCAGGTGCTGCGGCGGGAAAACATCAACATCCACCTGATCGCGAACCTGGATCGTGTACCGGCCATCGACAAAAATCGCAGCTTCGTCGCCCAGCACAGCTGCAATACCCGCAGAACCCGAAAAACTGGTCAGCCACTGCAGGCGACAATCATGTGGCGGTACATATTCACCCTGATGGGCATCAGCACGCGGTATCAGGAAGCCATCAAGGCCCCGACGTTTGAGTTCGGTTCTGAGAAGCGCTGCATGCGGCGCCCCACAGGAAGGATCGCTGAGATCATCGAATGTCTGAAACATGCGCGGAGACTAAAATGGGCACCGCAACGGATCAAGCCAGATAATAATTCCGCCTCCGCATCCCAAAGCGAAAAATATCACCTCGCATTTGCAGTGCAGCAATTATTTCGCATATGCGAGATACGCAGGGCTGGCATGCGCAAAGACCTCTACCTCATCGCCCTTCGAAGAGGCATATAGAGGTCAACAAACAAAAAGACGTTTCTCCCTAGGGAACTTCTTCAACTCCAAATGGGAATAAGAAAAATGGTAACTTCTACAACGACTTCTACTCGTGGCTCTGGCAGCTTGATGCGCCGTGCGCTTGACCGCATGATCGAAGCCCGCACTGTTCAGGCTCGTCGCTATGTCAACGGTTACCTGCTGTCGATGGATGACGCGACATTGGCTGCTCATGGCTATGACCGCTCCCAGATCGAGCGCGAAGGCTCGGTGACCAGCCCGTTCTAAGTCAATCAAACTCCAAATTGACTGTGCATATCAAAAGAGCCTGTCAGGTCATCTGACAGGCTCTTTGTTTTTGCTGATTTCGAATACCCGTCAGGCGGCCTTGCGCCCCCGGACAAGTGTCATTGTCAGCCAACCGTCTTTCTCCCGGCGTCGATCCAGAATGAACCCCTGGCAGCCATAGGCAAACAAGATCCGCGGTCCGTCCTCCACCCGCAAGCCGGACAGAACCAATGTCGCGGTCGATGCCATGTGTTCGCCGATTGATTTCGACATCTTCATCAAGGGACGCGCCAGAATATTGGCGATAACCAGATCGAACGGACCACTCAGGCTGAACCGTCGGTCTTCCATTCCATTCGCCGTAAAGCCTCTGACCAGATGGCTGGCACCATTGAGGCGCGCGTTCTCAAGAGCTGTCCTGGTCGCAACCGGATCGATATCCGTCGCCAGAACCTGTTGGCGCGCTTTCAGCGCGGCCGCGATTGCAAGGACACCTGTTCCGGTTCCAAGGTCCAGTATCCGGCTGTAATCACGAAGCGACAGCAGACGGTCGATTTCCTCAAGACAGCCAGCTGTGGTGCCGTGATGACCTGTCCCAAAGGCTAGAGCGGCTTCAATTTCAAGGCCGATCGCACCGGCAGGCACCTTGTCCCGATCATGGCCACCATGGACCATAAATCGTCCGGCCCGAACCGGTTTCAACCCTTCAAGGCTTTTGGCAACCCAGTTGATGTCGGGAAGTTCTTCGGCTTCCAGCGGCGCAGCAAATGCATCCGCCCCGACCCTATCTCGAACGGCATGGGCAGCTTCATCAGCCTCCATATCAAAAAGCAGGATTTCCGCAGACCAGATCTTGCCATCCGCAGACGCTTCATAGATCGTCACCGGATTGCCGTCTTCTTCAAAAGCCCGTTCAAGGACGTCGGATATCCGTTTGGCTTCAGTTTCTTCTGCCGTAATCCTGACCCGGATGGTTTTCATGCCTGAATTGCCTTTGATAGAATACTGCTCAAGGCTGGCGGTATAACGATCCGGCAACCTCACGGCTAGCAGCAATCGACCAAACAGCTGGTCAAATCAGAAAACTGCGCCATTTCAGTTCAAGCCAGGGAGGAATAAACAGATGCATTGCCGATTTCCATCAACATTTATAGCTGCAGCGTCCAGGCTACTGACTGTCGCCGCACTATTTCTGGCGGTATTCGCTGGCGCCTCCCATGCCACGCCTGAGCAGGATGATCTTTTCAAGGCCTTGAAGGCAGCACCAAATCAGGATGAGGCAACGTTGATTGAAAATGAGATCTGGAAATCCTGGATGGCAGCAGGACCAACGCTCGACATCCGAAGCAAGGTCAAGACAGCCATGGAGCTGCGAGACAACTATGATCTTGCCGGTGCCAAGATGCTGCTGGATGAAGTGATCTTTGAGGCTCCGGAGTATTCCGAAGGCTGGAACCAACGCGCCTTTATTCTGTTTCTCCAAGGGGATTATGAGGCCAGTCTTGAGGACATTGAACGTGCGCTCCGCCTTGAACCACGCCATTTCGGAGCCCTTTCCGGAAAAGGCATGATCCTCATGACCATGGGCCGCATGGATCTTGGCCAAAAAGTCCTGCGCGAAGCTGTCGACATCCACCCTTACTTGAAAGAACGCGACATGCTTCTGCCGGAAAACAGACCGGCCAAGGGTGTCGATCTTTAAAAATCAATGCCGCTCGACAAAACTGTCGATGACTTTCTTTTGGCCGGCTTTTTCAAAATCAATGGTCAGCTTGTTGCCTTCGATGGACTTGATCCGGCCATAGCCAAACTTGATGTGAAACACGCGTTCACCGAGAGAATAATCTGACGGGTTGTCGCTGACGGACTTGGCAACGAGTTCGCCTTCAATGGTCAAAGGCCCCTGTCGTTTTGTGCGAACGGACCTGTAGTCTCCCCGGCTTTCCGAAAAACCATCTGCTGATTTCTTGGCCCGCTGTGCACGCTGCCATCCGGGTGTTGAATAACTTCCCCGATCAAATGTCTCCTGGCTGTCAAACCGTGAAGCGCCATAACCGCCGCCGCCATAACCACCGTAATTGGTCGATGCTTCTGCGATCTCCACATGCTCGGCTGGCAACTCGTCCAGAAATCGGGACGGGATGGAGGATTGCCATTGTCCGTGAATACGGCGGTTGGACGCAAAGTAGAGGTTCGCGCGTTTCTTCGCTCGCGTAATGCCGACATAGGCCAGACGGCGCTCTTCTTCGAGACCGGCCCGGCCGCTTTCATCCAGCGACCTTTGATGCGGAAACAGTCCCTCTTCCCAGCCGGGAAGAAACACGGTGTCGAATTCCAGTCCCTTGGCAGAGTGCAGGGTCATGATCGACACAGCGTCGGTCACATCCGCATTGTCCCGATCCATGACCAGGGAGATATGCTCCAGGAACCCTGCCATCGACTCGAATTCCTCCATGGAGCGAATGAGTTCTTTCAGGTTGTCCAGGCGTCCAGGCGCTTCGGCAGACCGGTCCAGCCGCCACATTTCCGTATAACCGCTTTCATCCAGAATGATCTCGGCCAGATCCGTGTGCTTCATCGTTTCAAGTTGGCGACGCCAGCGCTCGAAATTATCGAGCACGGTTTTCAGGGTATTGCGGGGTTTTGGCTTGAGTTCTTCGGAATCAATCAGCTGGTTTGCAGCTTGCATCAATGGAATACGTTCCGCCCGCGCCACCTCATGAACGAGTTTCAGTGTCGCATCACCAAGCCCGCGTTTGGGGGTGTTGACGATCCGCTCAAACGCAAGGTCGTCCGCTGGCTGCACCGTGCAGCGGAAATAGGCCAAGGCATCGCGAATTTCCATACGCTCATAGAAACGCGGCCCGCCGATCACCCGGTAGTTCAAACCGAGCGTGACAAAGCGTTCTTCAAATTCACGCATTTGAAAGGAGGCGCGTACCAGAACCGCCATTTCATTCAAGGCATGCCCTTTGGCCTGATGGGATTCGATTTCATCCCCGATCGTGCGGGCTTCTTCTTGAGAATCCCAGACCGATGCGACTGACACCAGATCATGGTCAGGTTCTTCGAAGTCCGTGAACAGGGTTTTGCCAAGACGCCCTTCATTGTGAGAAATCAGATGGGATGCAGCGGCCAGAATATGGCTGGTCGAGCGATAGTTACGCTCCAGCCGCACGACTTCCGCCCCTTTGAAATCGTGTTCAAAGCGCAGGATGTTGTCGACCTCGGCCCCACGCCAGCCATAGATCGACTGGTCATCATCGCCCACACAGCAGACATTGGGATTGCCCTGCGCCAACAGCCGAAGCCAGAGATACTGGGCCACGTTGGTGTCCTGATACTCGTCCACCAGCATGTATCGGAATCGACGCTGATATTCCTTCAACACATCCGGCTGTGTCTTGAACAAGGTGATGACGTGCAGAAGCAGATCGCCAAAATCAGCCGCGTTGAGTATCGACAGACGATCCTGGTATTCTTCATAGAGCCTGCGGCCATTGCCATTGGCGAAAGCCCGCGCTTCGCCTTCCGGAATTTGGTCCGGTGTCAGCGCCCTGTTTTTCCAGCCATCCAGCATTCCGGCGAAGGCCTTGGCAGTCCAACGTTTGTTGTCCAGCCCCTCGGCCTGAATGATCTGCTTGAGCAGACGGATCTGATCATCGGTGTCCAGTATGGAAAAGCTGGATTTCAGTCCGACAAGTTCGGCATGTTTGCGCAGGATCTTCACACAGATTGAGTGGAATGTCCCGAGCCAGGCCATGCCTTCGACATTGCCGCCAACGAAACTGGCAATGCGGTTTTTCATTTCCCGGGCGGCCTTGTTGGTAAAGGTCACTGCAAGGATTTCGGAGGGACGGGCGAGATTGGTCGCCAGAATATGCGCAATGCGAGTGGTCAGAACACGGGTCTTGCCTGTCCCCGCCCCTGCCAAAACCAGCACAGGACCTTCCGTTGTTTCAACAGCAAGGCGTTGTTCCGGGTTCAGTCCAGTTAGATAATCCGGTGCCCGACGCGCAGCCATGGCACGGGCCGCAATTCCGCCCTGAGGTCTTTCCGGCGCAGGAGCTGGCGCAGACTGTGTCCCGATCGGCTGAAAAGGATCGTCAAAAGGATCGTCGTACCCGTCCGGGTCTGCCATGGTTTACTGGTCCGGTGTTGCTGGAGCATGCTTGAGAACAATATAGCAACAAATACGGCGCTGGCGAGACGGAGAATGGGGATTAATGGGGACAAATTGCGGAGACCGGCGCAGTACTATGAAGTTGTACTCTACCACCAGAACATCTTATGTTTGTTCGCTAGAAATAGGTGATATTGCGGAGGACAATTCAGGTGGCGGAAGACAATGCAATAGAAACAGAAGTACCGAAACAGGCACCGCCAACGGCAAGACAGGATCAAAAGACACCTGCCGCCGAAGAGACCGCCAAAAGTATGTGGGACGTCGTACACTACCTTACAGTTCAGTTTCCCAAACTAGCTGTTGCTGCAGCCTTCCTGGTCCTTGCCTACTTCGGCATCACCGAAATCCTGGCTCAAAGAGACAAAGCCCAGGCAGCCCTCAATGATGCGCTTCAGCAAATCGAAACCGTGCGCTCAAATGCGGATAGTATTAGGGACAAGGCCTATATAATGATGCAGGAGGCTCACGAAGAGAAAATTGCCGCTATTACAGCTCAAAAAGACGCCGAGATCGCGGCGGCCCAAAAGGTACAAGACACCCTTCACACGACTTCAGAACGCATCCAGACGCTCGTATCTGGCCAAATCACAAGCATGGAAGCTCTGGAAAAGCTCAGAGAATCGACTGCCACGGAAATGAGCCAGCAATTGGCTAACCTGAAAACGCGCAGGCAGGAGATGGAAGAGGAACTGCTCAAAACGCGTGAAGAGGCCAAATTGGCCGAATTGAATTTCGCGGTAAATCAACTCCGGGATACGATCATAACAAATGACGGAAGCATATTTGAGAAAATCAATCTGGTTTTCGCGTCTCTCGATGTCGATGATCCGGAATCGATCCGATATATCGAGAAAAAAATCGAGCAGATGTCGGAATCAGATATTCAGCTCTCCTTATTGTTTGCATTATTCAAAAAACTCGACAATTCAATATACCTCGATCAGTTTCAAACAATTTTTCTAGACTCTTATGAGGACCTAGACGAATTCTGGTTGAGCGGTTTCTTTGGAACATACGGAGAAATAGACACTGCCACATGGTACAAGCTGCTGGCCCCGGTTCTTGTAGCAATCGCCGACCCGGAGAACGAACCGATCAACCGGTTCACAATGACCCAGTTTTTTGATGGGCATCCTGAACGCTGGAACACACCAGTCTTCTACAACGACCGCATCGAGACAACTTCGGATCTATGGGGTGCTTTGGAGTTCATGATGGGACTAATCATCAACAATGAAAACGAAGACATTCCTTCTTACTACTTCAATTCGGCGATCTCACGGATTTTCCTGCTCGAGCCAAGTGCGTATCACGCCCTAGGATACGTGTTGCGAGACAACCCGAATTTTACGCGAGATCAAAAAGAACAGTTTGCAGAGAACTTGGAATCCAATGCACAGAATTATCCCGCACTCTTGTCTGAGCCCAACGCCGAGCTGGTCGCGTTCTGGCAGGCCCTTGATTACAAAAACAACAGCAGCAGTTATGACTTACTGAAAACAAGGGAAATTTATATCAATTCAAATGAATAGTATGCATCTTCAGATGTCCGGTTCCTATTGTGTCTTCTAAATAAGACGCAATAACAAAAGGGGAGACCAATTGGCCTCCCCTTTTTCCGGAATATGCTCTGCTGACTATGCAGCGTCTTCTTCACGCACCTGATCAAGGAACTGATTGACCGCCCCGGACAGGTCGGATGCAACCTTGCCCAACTGATCGGCAGACTTGCTCATCGCTTCGGACTGGTTGCGGGTCTGGTCAATCGATCCAGAGACACCGGCCACATTGGATGCGGCCTGAGACGCACCGTCAGATGCCAGTGTGATGCTTTGGGTGATCTCGCTTGTGGCAGAATCCTGTTCCTCGACCGAAGCGGCAATCGTCGCCGATACGGACTGAACTTCACCGATCCGCTCGACGATCGAGCGGATCGCCTCAACAGATTTTTTGGTGGAGCCCTGGATGCCGGATATCTGCGATGCGATCTCGTCGGTCGCGCGTGCAGTCTGGGTCGACAACTCCTTGACCTCGGCTGCAACAACAGCAAAGCCCTTGCCGGATTCCCCGGCTCTTGCGGCCTCAATCGTTGCATTCAGCGCAAGGAGATTGGTCTGCTCGGCAATCGCGCGGATGATCTCGACCACCTCACCGATCTTGTCTGCTGTTTCAGCCAGTATAGAAACGTCGCGGTCAGCTGAAATGGCTGTCTCGGACGCAGTCTCGGAGATTTCCATTGCGGTCTTCGCCTGGCGTGAGATTTCACCGATGGACGCTGAAAGCTCGGCAGCTGCAGATGCAACGGTCTGAACATTGGTTGTCGCTTCTTCGGTTGCCGAATTGGCTGCCTGCGCACTTTCATTTGCGTGCATGGCAATCGTGATCATCTCTTTTGCTGACTCACTGACGTCTCTGGTTTCCCCGTCAAGCTGGTCCTGGATCGCACTGACGCTGGATTGGAATTCTCCGATAGCGTTCTCCAGATGCTCGCTACGTTTCAGACGTTGGGCTCTTCCAAGTTCCGCTTCCTGTTCCAGCTGTTTCTGGTGAACCAGTTTTTCCCTGAAGATTTCAGCCGAACGGGCAATATCGCCGATCTCATCCGGGCGATCAGTATCTGTTATGACCGTGTCGAGTTCTCCACTGGCGAGCGCAGAGATAGCATCACGTTGCCGACCCAGCATTCTAGTGATTGAAAGCACCTGATGGACGGCCACACCAATCGTGAACAGAGTGAGCAAGGTGGCGAAGATCGACAGGGCCAAGATTTGCGAATGAAAGCCGGCAACATCCTCATCAGCCGCAGCCTCAGCCCGATGAATAAAATCATCGGAGACCTGTTTCATCAGGTTCAAACGCTTCGTCGCAGTTGCAAACCAGGTCGCACCGTCTAGGCCCTGAGCATCTTTGGAATTCGGCAAATCCTGCAGCATGGTCCGCCAGGCCAGTGTCTGGTCAACATCCGGTCCCTGCACTGTTTCTGTCCAGATAGCTTTCTGCGCTGGCGTAGCGATCGAATGGAACTCCTTTATAAAAGCCTTTTCTCCGCCGTAATGGGTGATGAAATTCAAATACGTCTTCGTATTGACTTCTGCGGTCTTGTTGAAGTCGCTCAACAGCGCTGCACCATTGGCGCGCTCAAGCCCTCCGGACTCCATCGCTTCCACAATGGTCAGATAGGCCAGCAACTCGGCAGTGATTGAGCTTGACGGACTGGATTCAGTCACAAGGCCAATCAGGTGCATAAGGGCTTCGATCTCTGTGCTGTATGACTTGACTACTTCACCTGTTGAAAAGTTCTTTGCATCAATTTCCTTTCGGAATTTGTCGGTCTTATGCACCTCATCGGCAACGTGCATGAGTTCCTTCAAAAGGTATTTGTCATCAAGCTCAATAGAATAGATATGTTCGTCAAAAATCTTGAGCGCAGCGTCTGTTTTCGGTCGCTGGGCCTTTACGGCCGCGAACTTCGCGCTGTCGTAGTCTGACTTGATCAGAGCGACCGTCATACCACGCTCTTTTTGCATTTCATGCACCAGATTACCGGCGTCTTCAACAACGCGCGTCAGTGGACGCATAAACTCATGATGGGATAGTTCAACAACTTTTTCATATACGCTCAGTGTTGCAAAACCGATGGTCGCTGCCAAAGGAATTGCCGCCAACAGACCAATCTGCAGCTTTACTCGTTTCATGGTTCCCCTCCAGGACAAAAAATCTTGTCCCAAAGATCAAATATTCCACTTACTCATTACTTAACGGAAGCCATGAAGTTAACATGTTACGACACCCAAGTCCGAACATGTCAACAATTACTACCTCTGGTATACATGCAAAACACTATCAACAGCAGTGTTTTGGCAAATAAACGCCATGTTCGCCTAAATTTAATGCTGGAATTACGCATGAAACGGCACGTATGAGTCGCTACAGCTTATGTATTTTTAACAAGCTCCAACCAGGCATCTTCGGAAATAACCCGGACGTCCAGATCCTGCGCCTTTTTCAGCTTCGAACCTGCACCAGGACCTGCAACCAGAATATCCGTCTTTTTGGACACTGATCCCGACACCTTTGCACCAAAGCGTTCGGCCATCGCCTTGGCCTCATCTCGCGTCATCTGTTCCAAAGTGCCAGTGAAAACGACTGTCTTGCCCGCAACCGGAGATCCGGACGTATCAATTTTCTCCGGGTCTTTGGGCCTCACCTGCTCGATAAGCGCTGCCAGTTGATCGCGGTTATGCTCTTCGGCAAAAAATTCCACGAGAGCCTCTGCCACAATATGACCAATGCCGTCGATGTCATTGAGGTCCGCCCAGGCTTCACTACTGGCGTCGTGCGCGGCGATCATCGCATCATAAAATGCGCCCCATGACCCATAAGCCCGCGCCAGCAATTTGGCGTTGCCTTCGCCGACATGGCGAATGCCAAGGGCAAAGATGAAGCGATACAGGTCAATCTCCCGGCGAGCATCGATTGCTTCGAAGAGGTTCTTTGCAGACAGAGCGCCCCAACCTTCCCGGTTGCGCAATTTGGTCAGCGAGCGCTTGTCCCGTTCTGCCAGTGTGAAAATATCAGCCGGTCTCATGACCAGACCATCGTGATAGAAACTGTCAACCTGCTTGTCACCGAAACCTTCTATGTCGAAAGCATTGCGGGAGACAAAATGCTTGAGCTTTTCGGTCACTTGTGCCGGACAGATCAGACCGCCGGTGCAGCGCCGAATAGCATCCTTTCGGCCGGTCTTTTCATTTTCCTCTCGCACGGCATGACTGCCACACGCAGGACAGACAATTGGAAACACGAATGGCTTAGCTTCAGCTGGGCGCTTTTCCAGATCCACATCGACGATCTGCGGGATAACATCTCCTGCGCGCTGGATCTTGACCGTATCACCGGCACGTAAATCCTTGCCATCACGGATAGGCTCGCCGTCCTGTCCAATCCCCTTGATATAGTCCTCGTTGTGCAGGGTCGCGTTGGAGACAACAACGCCGCCAACAGTGATTGGCTCCAGTTTGGCGACAGGGGTCAGAGCGCCCGTGCGGCCAACCTGAATTTCGATATCGTTGAGAATGGTGAAGGCCTGCTCAGCGGGAAACTTGTGCGCGATCGCCCAACGGGGGGATCTGGACACAAATCCAAGACGTTCCTGCAAATCCAGTCGGTCAATCTTGTAGACAACACCGTCAATGTCATAGTCGAGCTGTGCCCGGGTCTCTTCAATGCCGTGATACACCTCAAGCAGGTCTTCGACCGTTTCGCAGCGTTTCATCAACGGGTTTATCTGGAAGCCCCAAGCCTTCAGCTGGTCAACCATGCCCGACTGGGTATCAGATGGCATCGCGCTCACTTCGCCCCAGGCATACGCAAAGAACTTCAGTGGCCGCGAAGCCGTGATCTCCGAATGCAGCTGACGAAGGGACCCGGCTGCTGCGTTGCGCGGATTGGCGAACGCTTTGCCGCCATTGCCCTCCATCCGAGCATTCAGCGCCTGGAAGTCCTCATGCGCCATATAGACTTCGCCGCGGATTTCGACCACTGCCGGGACATCACCGGAAAGCGCATGCGGAATGTCCTTGATGGTTTTGGCGTTGTCGGTGACATTCTCGCCAGTTGTCCCGTCACCGCGAGTTGCCGCATGGACGAGATGCCCATTTTCATACCTCAGCGACAACGACAGGCCGTCTATCTTGGGCTCTGCAGTTACCGCCAACGCCCCCATCAACGGATCAAATTTCAGGAACCGACGGACGCGCCCGACAAAATCCTGAACATCATCGTCATTGAACGCATTGTCGAGCGACAACATCGGCACGCTGTGGGTGATCTTGCCAAAACCGGAGGACGGGGCTGCCCCAACCTGAACCGACGGACCATCTGCCAGAACCAGATCAGGAAAACGGGCTTCGAGGGCCAGATTGCGACGACGCAGCGCATCGTAGTCTGCATCAGAAATTGTCGGGGCGTCGTCCTGATGGTAGCGCTTGTCGTGTTCTGCAATTTCGCTCGCAAGCCTTTGCAGCTCCGCCTTGGCTTGATCCCGGCTCAGCTTTTCAACGGCCAACTCCGCATGTTGATTGCTCGAATTGCTCATGCGTTATCCCTAAAATTCAAGCTGTCAGAAGTTTGCGGGCTGCTGCGCGGGCTTCTTCCGTGATCACACTGCCAGCCAGCATGCGTGCGATTTCCTCGCTACGATGGTCTTCATCAATCCGCTTGACCCGTGTCGCGACCCGATCCGGCTTAGTCGCTTCCTTGGCGATCAGGAAATGGCCCTCGGCCCTGGCTGCGACTTGCGGTGCATGCGTCACTGTCAACACCTGCACGCTGCTGGCCAATCGCGCCAGACGTAATCCAATGGCCTCTGCGACGGCGCCACCAACACCGGTATCGATTTCATCGAAGACAAGCGTCGGCGCAGACCCTTTATCGGCAAGCGAGACCTTCAACGCCAATAGAAAGCGTGACAACTCTCCGCCCGAGGCAACTTTCATCATCGGACCGGGTTTGGTACCAGGGTTGGTCTGAACATAGAATTCCAGTTGATCAACACCAGTGCGGCTTCGGTTGTCAGCGTCACTCGTCATTTCAACAATGAACCTGGCGCGTTCCAGCTTCAGGTCCGGAAGTTCGACTTCCACAGCCTTTTCAAGCGCTCTTGATGTCTTTTCCCGTTTTGTAGACAAGGCAGCGGCCGCCTTGTCATAGTCCGCCCGCGCCTTTTCTGCTGCTGCAGCCAGGGCCGCCAATTTGTCTTCGCCTGCGTCCAGATCTGCAAGATCTGTTGTCATGCGGTCGCAGAGCGTCACCAACTCATCAACTGGAACGGAGAATTTTCGCGACGCAGCCCGAAGCGCAAACAGGCGTTCTTCGACTGCTTCCAGTTCTTTCGGATCAAACTCCGTTTCCCTAAGCGCGCCTTCCAGGCCGCCACGGGTCTCTTCCAAATGGTCAAGTGCCGCAGCAAGAGAGCGCACAGGCTGGCCCAGCAAACGCGGCACTTCGTCTGCCTTCCGTTCAAGCCTGCGCAATAAACTGGCTAATTCCGGTACCGGAGACGCAGACCCATTGAGTGTCTCAAAAGCATCACTCAGATCTCCCGCGATCTTCTCCACTTTCATCATCTCGGTCCGGCGGGTCGCGAGCTGCTCCTCTTCTCCCAACTCCGGCCTTAACTTGCTCAGCTCATCGACAGATGCGCGCAGATAGTCAGCCTCCTTACGCGCAGCTTCAATGCGTGCTTCCAGGGCGGAAACTGCCTTCCCGGCCTCCTTGAATGTCGAGTAGGCAGCCGCCACTCTATCAACATCTGAAGTCAGGCCGCCGAAGACATCAACCAGCGCCCTGTGGCTTTCGGGGTCAACCAGCGCACGATCGTCATGTTGCCCGTGGATCTCGACAAGCAAAGACCCCGCCTGCCTCATGAGACCAGCGCTTACGGGTTGATCATTTACAAAGGCCCGGGTTCTCCCGTCAGAGGTCTGAATGCGCCGCAAGATGATATCGCCATCATCGTCGACATCATTTTCCTTCAAGAAACCTCGAACAGGATGGTTTGCCGGAGCATCAAATACTGCTGTCACCTGACCCTGGGATTCGCCGTGGCGCACGAGATCTGCATCACCCCGGGCGCCTAGAGCCAACGACAACGAGTCGAGCAGAATGGATTTTCCGGCACCGGTTTCGCCGGTCAAAACCGACATTCCCGCGGAAAAATCCAAATCGAGACGATCAATTAGAACGATGTCACGAATGGACAGCGTGACCAGCATGAAGGGTGCTCCTCAGAGTTCAGCTCAAACAACCTTATAAGCGGTCCGGGACTGAAATCCAGAGGCTGTTAGCTCCGGAATGTACGGCTGATCCAGCTACCCTCATCTTCTGACGGCTGAAGACCGGCTTTGTTCAGAAGTGTGTAGGCATCCTTGTACCATTGGGTATCAGGATAGTTGTGGCCGAGCACGGCTGCCGCTGTCTGCGCTTCACTGGTAACACCAAGCGAATAATAGGCCTCTGTCAAACGGTACAACGCTTCTTCGACATGTCGTGTCGTTTGATAATTGGTAATGACGGTCTTGAACCGGTTGATGCCGGCAATGTAGTTCCGCTTTTTGAGGTAATATCGCCCGACCTGCATTTCCTTGCCGCCAAGCTGATCCTCTACGATCCGCAGTTTCTCTTGCGCGTCGGATACGTATTCAGACTCTGGATATCGCTGTATCAATTCACTGTAAGCAGAAGCTGCTTTTTCGCTGACGGCTTGATCGCGCGTAATATCAGGCATTTGGCGGAAGTAGCTCTGTCCCACCAGATAAAGCATGTAAGCTGAATCTTCATCACCTGGATAAAGCGTCAAAAAGCGCTGAGCAGCTGTAACGGTTTCTGTGAATTTACCTCTAGTGTAGTTCAGGTAAGCGAGGTTGACGAGAGATTTCTTCGAGTATTCTGAATAGGGATAAAGCTTGTCCAGTTCCTCGAATTTCTCAATCGAGTCCTTGTCTTTTCCCTGAGCACGCAGTGCCAGCCCCTCATTGAAAAGGACTTCCGGCGGAGTGTCATTGAGCGCAAGCTCGTCTAGATCGTCTTTGCCGCCGCATGCAGCCAGTGCCACAGTCAGAACTGCAAGCGTCAAAAATGTTTTCACGCGACCAGTCTTGCGCCCCGCAAAACCACCATCCATTCCGTTCACACTCATACTCCCGAACCGTTGCCGGTCCATCTCGGTCAGCACGCTCAAGGCGTCCCATCAATATCTGTTGGTAGAAGTGTTTAGCGGAAACCATCCGCCCACGTCACATCTTCTTTCGGGATCTGACGGATTTTTTGAGCTTTTTTGTGGCACCGCTCGTTTAAGCCGGTGTTTTTCCAGAATATCTGAACATCACGCGAATAGGAGAGACACGCTTGGCTTAGGAAACGTCAGGGCCAAATGCAGCAGATGCCGCCAATCCGCCTTTGTCGATTTGGCCAACTTTCCGGAATGCAGGAGATTCAACAACCTCAAATGCACTTGGATCTTCAAAGAGTTTGACCAGAATGGAATGGTTCATCTTGTGACCGCCCTTGAAGGAGCGGTAGAGACCCATGATTGGCAGTCCGGCAAGAGCAAGATCACCCACAGCATCAAGCGCTTTGTGGCGAGCAAATTCATCGGGCCAACGAGTGCCTTCCGGGTTCAGAACCTTGTCATCGGAGATCGCAACGGAATTCTCGAGAGAGGACCCCAGAGCAAAGCCCATTTTCCAAAGTTGCTCCACGTCCTTGACGTAGCCGAATGTCCGCGCACGACAGACTTCGTTGCGGAAAACGTCCGGTGTCATGTCGGATTCGAACTGCTGACGACCGATTAGAGGTGTATCGAAATCAATCGTAATGTCGAACTTTGTACCGTTGTAAGGATGAAGCTCACACCAAGCATTGCCTGTGTCGACACGAACGGTCTTCTTGATCTTGATGTAACGACGGCCGCGATCAAGTTTCTTCAATCCAACCTGCTCAATCGCTTCAACGAAAGCTTCGCTCGAGCCATCCAGAATAGGCATTTCCGGACCATCAACTTCAACAACCAAGTTGTCTATGCCCATACCGAAAAGCGCAGCCATCAAATGTTCGACCGTTGAAACACCTTCATTCGAAGGGTCACCCAGAACAGTGCAAAGTGCGGTTGCCGAAACCTTATCCCAACTCGCTGGAATTTCCGGAGCGTCATCTTTGTCGGTTCTGGTAAACACAACCCCCACACCAGCTTCAGCAGGTACAAGAGTGATCGAAGCGGGCTTGCCAGAATGGACACCGATTCCTGTCAACGTCACCTGTTCGGCGAGTGTCGTTTGTCGGTCAACATTAGCGGTCATTTGCCCAGCCCTTCCAAATTGCAATCAGAAAATGGCCTGGATTTAACTCACATAGTTACAGACCATTAACGATTACCAGTTGGCGGCAAACATAGTCCGTATTACCAATCCTGCGAAATAAAGCTTTATTACGATTTGTAACGATTCACAGGATCTCAACTCATTGAAATAAAACAATTATCTATATCGTATAACAAATAGCCCGAGGCTTTCACCCCGGGCCGTTGCGATCAGGGAAGACGATCGCGAAATGAATCAGTTGGCTTGGCGCCGCAGAAACGCCGGAATTTCCAACTGTTCATCATCAGAGTGACTTACCGGCTTCGGTGCAGCGCGTCCCGTGCCATCAAGCTGACCTGTGGCCCCTTGAGACGGTGTTCGCTGCTGAGGAGCGCGCGGAGCCGGTTTCATTTGAGGCGCAGTATAGGTTGCGGCCTCTTGATGCTCGTCCTCATGTTCCTCTTCATCTTCCCGGCGACCAAGGCCTCCGGCAAGCCGTCGAAGCAGGCCCATCGGCCGACGTTCTTCGTCACCATACTCGTCCGCATCACTGACGTGATCCGGCATCGCAGGAGTTGCAGCCACTGGTTGCCGTGCAACCTCACCTGTCTCGGGCGTGGATTGAGCCCGAATTTCGCGCTGTGCGATAGGCGGGAAGTCTTCCATACGCGGCATGCGAGGTGCTGGAGAATGTTCTTCAGCTGCAGGCGGAATATATGGTTGGCTTGCAGGTGCGTCATCAACCACCTGGGCAGGCGTATCATCTTCAAGATCCATAAGTGGTGTCTTGTTGACGATTGAACTGCTAACCGGCTGGATGCGCTTGATTTCCACGTCGGGATCGCTAGCGGCGGCCACGGACTGCGGCTCCGGAATTGCCAGTTCTTTCTCAAGATTGGCAATTGCTTCTGCAGCTGCATCCTTGACATTGCCCTGCTCCGCAACTTCAGCAGGTTTGGTAGCAATTTCCGGTTTCCGGGAAAAAGCCGGGATGTCAGCCATCAAGGGATGCCCTGTGGCGGGAAAGGTCTCAGCCTGCTGGGCATCCTCCTTGTCAATCCCGGTCGCAACGACGGATACACGGATGATACCGTCAAGCGTTTCATCGAATGTTGCACCAAGAATGATGTTTGCATCCGCATCGACTTCTTCACGAATGCGCGTTGCAGCTTCATCCACTTCAAACAGCGTCAGGTCATTGCCGCCGGTAATGGAGATGAGCAGGCCTCTTGCACCCTTCATGGAGGATTCGTCGAGAAGCGGGTTCGCAATCGCCGCTTCCGCAGCTTGTTGCGCGCGGTTGTCACCACTGGCTTCGCCGGTTCCCATCATGGCCTTGCCCATGCTGCGCATAACAGAACGCACATCTGCAAAGTCGAGGTTGATAAGACCTTCCTTGACCATCAGATCGGTAATGCAGGCAACCCCTGAATAAAGCACCTGGTCAGCCATCGCAAAAGCATCGGCAAAGGTGGTCTGGGCGTTGGCAATCCGGAACAGGTTCTGGTTCGGAATGACGATCAGCGTATCGACACTCTTCTGCAGCTCTTCAATGCCGCTGTCGGCGATACGCATCCGGCGCGCACCTTCGAACTGGAACGGTTTGGTGACCACACCGACAGTCAGAATACCCTGTTCGCGCGCAGCGCGCGCAATGACGGGAGCAGCGCCGGTTCCGGTACCACCGCCCATACCGGCAGTGATGAACACCATGTGCGAACCGGACAGGTGATCGTTGATTTCGTCGATCACTTCCTCTGCGGCTGCAGAACCAACTTCCGGCTGGGATCCAGCTCCAAGACCTTCCGTTACGGCCACGCCCATCTGGACGAGGCGATCCGACTGGTTCATCGCCAGAGCCTGAGCATCCGTGTTGGCAACGACGAAGTCGCACCCCTGGAGGCCAGCTGTGATCATGTTATTGACGGCGTTTCCGCCCGCGCCGCCGACACCGAAGACCGTAATGCGCGGTTTCAGCTCCTGAATGTCGGGCATCTTCAGGTTAATGGTCATGTTATCCTCGCGACCCACTGGTGTTCCTCCTTCTGGAGAAACCTCTTCTTCCCTAATATCTTCAGCCATTTCTGGCCGATCCAACTCTTGGCTCGTGTCTTCTTCATTCATGTTCTAGAAGCTTTCCCTGATCCACTGGCCCACACGTGCCAGATAGCCAGATTGCCCGCCCCACGCAGATTTCCGGTTCTTGTGTTCGAACTGTTCAATCTGAGCGACTTGCGGATAAATCAGGAGACCTACTGCAGCGGCGAATGCCGGCCCTTTCGCGGCCTCAGGAAGACCGGCGACACCAAGAGGCCGGCCAAGACGAACGTTGCGCCCCAGAATGTGACGCGCAACTTCTCCCAAACCCGTGAGCTGACTAGCACCCCCTGTCAGCACGATCTGCTTGCCGACCCGTCCGGCAAAACCGGAGGCCGTGAGCCGATCCCTTACGAGTTCGAGAATTTCTTCCACACGCGGGCGAATGACCCGGGTCAATGCCGAGCGCGGGATCTGGTTTGGCAAATCGCCGTCGCTTTCCAGAGCCGGGACTGTCAACATGTCCCTGTCATCTGAACTGGAAGCCAGCGGTGAGCCATAAAGTGTCTTCAGCCGTTCAGCGTCCTGAAGACGTGTTGCAAAAGCACGGGCGATATCCGTTGTGACATGGTTTCCACCAACGGCAATTGCATCGAGGTGCACCATGTGCCCATCAACAAAAACAGACAGTGTAGTCGTACCACCACCCATGTCGATACAGGCAACGCCGAGCTCAGCCTCATCATCCACGATGGTGGACAGACCGCTGGCGAAGGGCGTTGCAACCATGGTTTCAACGTGAAGATGGCCACGGTTGATGCAGAGTTCCAAGTTTCTGACAGGTGGTACTTCGGTCGTCACAACCTGCATGTCGACACCGAGTTTGTGGCCCATCATGCCACGCGGATCACGAATTCCGCGGCTGCCATCCAAAGTGTAGGAAATCGGCAGAGCATGTGTAACAGCCCGGCCCTCTGTTACGGAATGACTGGAACCAGCCGACAAGACACGCTGAATGTCAGCTTCAGAAACGCTTTCACCTGCAAGGGGAACACTGGCACCATAGATTTCGCTTTGAAGTCGACCGCAACTGATGTTTGCAATCAAGGACTCAACTGTCACACCAGCCATGCGTTCTGCGCTATCGACAGCAAGACGAATGGCATGTTCCGCTGCATCCATATCGACAACGACACCGGACTTGATCCCGCGGGAGCGTTGATAGCCGTATCCAAGCACTTCCACTTTGTGAGAGCGGCTTGAGAGAACCGAATTCTCTTCCTGAGGGATCAGCTTTGCGATCAGGCAACAGATTTTTGTCGAACCAACATCAAGCACCGACATGATGACAGATCGGCGGCTTGGCAGCGGGCGCATTTTGGGCAGGTAAAGGTTATTGGAGCGGCTCATGTGTCCTGCCCTCCTTTACCAGAACGGCTTTTTCCACCCGTCATTACCTTGCGCCGTTCCACTGCATCATCTGACAAGCGAACAGTGACACGATCCGGCAAGCGCATATCGATCGCCTTGATATCGCGAGCGAGAAGACCGTTCTCCGCATCCATTTTGACGAGTTCTGCCAATGCAGAATCGACATTCACCTCTGGCAACCGGACTGAAATACCGTTTTCCAGCCTCAGATCCCAACGACGATCACCGACAAGAAAGGCAGCACGAACCCTAGGGCGCAGAGCCGGAACTGTTTCCAATGCAGCGTTAATTTCCTTGACCCTGCGTTGCGCACCATGGTTCACCACGAGCAAAAGATTGGCATAGCGGCCATCGACTTCATCAGTGATCACATCACCGGCTTCATTCACAATGGAAACCAGACCCCCGCGCTGCCAGAGGGCATAAGGGACCCGCTCATCAATCTTTATCTGCAATGTGCTTGGATAGAACTTCATGACCGAAGCGTCTTTCACCCAGGCCATCTGGTTAAGACGTTCTCGGGCGCTCGCAGCATCAAATAATGCCAGTGACGACCCTTCATGAATTTCGAGGGCTTCCAGGATCTGGAATTCATTGATTTCCCGCTGACCAGACAGCTTGACCGCTTCAATACCGAATCCGGCAGCTGACAATAGCGCATCGGAGACGACGCGACCGTGCCCCCCTATGACTATTCCGTAGGAAATCGTTAAGGTTAAGAAACCAAGGGCAGCAGCAGATCCGGTCCAGGCAGGCAATTGGGCAAGGAATCCGGCCGAGCGCCATATAGGCTGACGGTGCAAACGCGAAACGCCACGACCACGCGGAGCCAATTCGGCTTCGAGCGGGGTCATTTCATCCCGTTTGTATTTGCGACCTAGCGACAGCAACTCGCGTCCTCAACCATCCAGCTCACCAGGTCCTTGAAACTCATCCCCTTATGCGCTGCCATTTCGGGCACCAATGAGGTTGGCGTCATGCCTGGTTGCGTGTTCACTTCAAGACAAATCAGCTCGCCGGTTCCGTCTTCGCGTTCGTCGAATCGGAAATCGGCACGGGAAACCCCACGGCAACCCAAAGCCTGATGCGCCTTGACTGCTAGTGTCTCAGTGGTTTGGTAAACAAGTGGTGAAATTTTTGCAGGAAGAATGTGTTTTGAACCACCTTCTGCATATTTTGCATCAAAATCGTAGAAGGTGTCCCCCATCGGAAGGATGTCTATGACACCTAGCGCCTCATCGTCCCTGACAGCACAGGTCAGTTCGCGCCCCTTGATGAATTTTTCGCACATCAGGACATCCGGGTAAGGCCAGTCATCCCGTTGGAGCTCTTGGGGCGGAAACTGTTGATCTTCCTTGACTATCAGGACTCCGAAACTTGATCCTTCGTTGATAGGCTTGATGACATAAGGCGGCTTCATCGGGTGTTCTCGGCCGATCTCCCGACGGTTCACAATGAGGTGCTCCGTTACCGGAATTCCAGCCGCTGCCATCACCGCTTTGGCCTTAATTTTGTTCATGGCAAGGGCAGAAGACATCACTCCGGAATGTGTATAGGGAATGTTAAGAAACTCTAATATTCCCTGAACACAGCCATCTTCACCGAATGGTCCATGCAATGCATTGAAGGCTACATCAGGCTGCAATTTCTTGAGGATAGACGAAACATCGCGGTCCACATCCACCCGAGTGACCCTGTAACCGGCCTCTTCAAGGGCATTCGCGCAGTCTTTACCACTGCTAAGACTGACAGGACGCTCATGAACCCAGCCCCCCATGAGAACGGCAACGTGCTTTTTGGCCATTCAGGTGGCCTCCCTTCTGGTATTTTCCGGACAACAGGCATCCGGACGTACAATTCGAAACGCGAAACTATGTCTGCAACATACAAATTGCTGCTCAAGCGGCGCTTTCCTGGCCCAAAAATGGGTCAATCGTGCCTTGAGGTCCGAATTCACCCAAGCGCTTGATTTCCCACTCCAGCTTGATACCGCTGTTTTTCAGAGATTTTGCGCGCACGGTCTCACCGAGCAGCTCAAGGTCGTACCCGGTGGCCTCACCCGTATTGATCATGAAATTGCAGTGCAATTCGGACATTTGTGCACCGCCAATTGTCATACCGCGACACCCTGCTGCGTCGACCACTTTCCAGGCTGAATTTCCATCTGGGTTTTTAAACGTCGACCCACCCGTCTTTTCTCGAATTGGCTGAGCTTTTTCTCGATGTTCGACAACATTCGCCATGTCCTGACGAATAATAGCCTCGTCTTGAGAGCTGCCTTCAAAAACGGCTGACGTGAAAATCAGATCCTTCGAAGCCGATGAGTGCCGGTAGCTGTATCCCATATCTGCATTGGTCAGGACATGCCGGTTACCGTTGCGGTCAATTGCGTTGAGTTCAACCATGCGCTCAACAGTTTCCGTGCCATGAGCACCCGCATTCATTTTAAGAGCACCGCCAAGACCACCTGGAATACCGGTATAAAATGCGAAACCACCAATGCCGGCTTTGGCCGCAGCTTCGGCGAGCCTTTTGTCCGGGACAGCAGCTCCTGCACGCAATCGATTGCCGCCAAGCTCTTCGATGGCCCCAAAACCCTTTGCACTGAGACGAACGACGACACCTTTCAGGCCCCCATCCCTGATCAACAGGTTGGATCCAAGACCGATGGCAAGAACCGGAATGTGCTTTGGCAGCTTTTTCAGGAATGCTGACAGGTCAGCTTCGTCAGCAGGCTGAAACATCAACTGAGCCGGGCCACCTGTTCTGAACCATGTAACGGCTGACAGCGGCTGATTGGCAGTCAGTCGGCCGCGAATGCCCTCTGCCAACTCTGGATATTGTTCCAGGAGGTCCGGAAAACTCATTGTCCGTCCTCTCAGAGTGCTTCAAGCTGTTTGGGCAATGCATAAGCCCATTGCGTCACAGTACCTGCGCCGAGAAAGATGACCAGATCTCCTGGCTCCGCGATTTCATGAATAGCGGCCGGCAGATCATCAGGGCCATCGACGGCCTGCGCACCACGGTGACCGCGGGTCTTCATACCTGATACCAAATCTGTATGAGCAGCCCCTGCAATCGGTTGCTCGCCGGCAGCATATACCGGAGTGACGATGACATTGTCTGCATCATTGAAACAATTGGAGAAATCGTCAAACAGGCTTTCCAGACGCGTATAACGATGCGGCTGCATTACTGCGATCACCTTGCCCTTGGCAGACTCGCGTGCAGCATGGAGAACAGCTTTGATCTCGACAGGATGGTGGGCATAGTCATCGAAAATCTCGATCCCGTTGACTGTTCCCGTGTGTGTGAAGCGACGCTTGACGCCACCAAAACTGGAGATCCCCGCCTTGATGTCCTCGGCGCCAACTCCCAATTGGGAAGCAACAGCAATTGCGGCTGTCGCATTGGACACGTTGTGCAGACCTGGCATCGGCAATATCAGATCTTTAAGTTCCATTTCTTCGCCGCTGCGCCTATCGCGGATGGTTATTGAAAAAATCGACTTGCCACCATCCATCGACACATCCGTGTATCGAACGTCAGCCTGCGGGTTGGTTCCGTAGGTCACCACGCGGCGGTCTTCGATACCGCCTATCATGGTTTGAACTTCCGGATGATCCAAGCACATGACTGCAAATCCATAGAACGGTACATTCTCGACAAACTGTCGAAACGCTGCCTGTACACCCGCAAAATCGCCATAGTGGTCGAGGTGTTCCGGGTCGATATTGGTGACAATCGCGATGTCCGCCGGCAGCTTGACGAAAGTGCCGTCGCTTTCATCGGCTTCAACCACCATCCAGTCACCCTTGCCCATCCGCGCATTGGTGCCGTATGCGTTGATGATACCGCCATTGATGACAGTCGGATCGAGATGCCCGGCGTCGAGCAAGGCCGCGACCATTGATGTGGTGGTTGTCTTGCCATGAGTGCCGCCCACAGCAATCGCCTGCTTGAAGCGCATCAGTTCGGCCAGCATCTCTGCACGGCGGACCACAGGGATAAGTTTCTCCCGAGCCGCCACCAGTTCTGGATTGTCTCTTTTGATAGCCGTTGAGACCACGAGAACTTCCGCATCACCGATGTTTTCTGCAGCATGACCGACAGTCACTGCAATGCCCTTGTCGCGCAAACGCTGCACGTTGGCATTTTCGGACATGTCGGAGCCTTGAACCTGATAGCCGAGCGTCTTCAGCACTTCGGCGATCCCGCTCATGCCAATGCCGCCAATCCCTACAAAATGGACTGGTCCAATATCCTGCGGCATTTTCATGGCCGTTCTCCTTGTTTATCTGCGACCTTCTCAACGAGATCAGCAAGCCGTTTGACGGCATCTGGCTTGGCAACTTTCCGGGCATTTTTGGCAGCTTCGGCCAGCATGTCCGGCGTTTCCATAAAACGCATCAATTCCTTGGCCAGCCGTTCCGGATGGAGGTCGATCTGCCGGATTGGCCAAGCTCCGCCCGCCTTTTCCAGAACTTTCGCATTGGCGGCCTGATCCTGATCAATCGCGCCGGGCAAAGGAACAAGAAGCGAGGGCCGACCGAGAATGGACAGCTCGCTCACCGATGCTGCACCAGACCGGCAAATAACCAGATGCGCCTGGGCAATTCGCTGGGGCAAATCCTGGAAGAATGGTGCGCAGTCCGACTTTACTCCCATCTCCGCATACCCTTCCTGGACACGCACCATATCCTCTGGCCGGCATTGCTGAACAATGCGCAGGCGGGCACGAATGTCTTTGGGAAGCAGTGCGACAGTTGGCGTCAGAAGATCGGAAAAGAAGCGAGCCCCCTGCGACCCGCCGAAGACCAACAACTTGAATTCCCCGCCGGGTTTGGGAGTATCATAAAACAACTCTGAAGCCGCCAGAACGGCGTCACGAACCGGGTTACCTGTTTCCACGACCTTGTCGGACAAGCCGTCAGGCAGGTTTTCAATCGTAACACTCGTCGCAATCGCGTCGACACCTTTCGCCAGCAATTTGTTTGCGCGGCCCATGACTGCATTCGCTTCATGTAGAATCGAAGGTGTAATTGTCAGCCTCGCGGCAAACATGGGGGGAAACGTCGGATAACCGCCAAAACCAGCAACCACATCAGGTTTCAGCGTTTTCATAATTCCGCGCGCCTGGAAGGTTCCGCGAAGCAGTTTGATAGCTGTTTTGGCAAGCGATATCGGATTTCGGCCACGGATGGTCGCCGACGTGATGATGTGAACGTTACGAGCGGGAAAGTCGGAAACGTACTTACCTGCACGCTCATCAGTGGCCAGCTCTACTGTCCAGCCGCGCCGGTTTAATTCAGAAGCCAAAGCCTGTGCCGGGAACAAGTGGCCACCGGTCCCGCCGGCTGTCAATAATACTGTTTTAGTCATAAGAACCAGTTTCGTTCCTTACATCAAGGACGAGGGAGAAAGCCGACTGACTGTTACGGTCTCTCCACGTGATGGCTGAGGCCGTCGGCGCGTCAGTGCAAGAATAGCACCGGCAGTCATGGCTGAAGACAAGAGCGACGATCCGCCATAAGAAATAAATGGCAGGGTCATTCCCTTGGACGGGATGAGATGAAGATTGACCGCGAGGTTAATTGTGGCCTGGAGTCCGAAGATCACAATCAGCCCGGCAGTCGCAAGTCGACCGAAAGCGTCTTGATCCCGGCTTGCATGACCAAGTCCTCGAATGACGATGAAGGCAAATAGAGAGACCAAGAGAAGGCATACAATGACACCAAACTCCTCACCGACGACAGCAAAGATAAAGTCTGCATGGCTGTCAGGGAGAATTCGTTTCACGGTTCCTTCGCCGGGCCCGCGTCCGAACCAGCCACCGGACAGAAACGAATCCATAGCCGTATCGACCTGGAAGGTATCACCTGAACTTGGGTCCACGAACCGGTCAACGCGATAGGTTACATGCGGCAGGAAAGCATAAGCTGCAAATAATCCCAGAATGCCGATAATCCCGAGCGATACGATGATCAACCAGGATATGCCGTTCAGGAAAAACAGACCGGCCCAGACGAGACCAAGCAACATCGTTTGTCCAAAATCAGGCTGCGCAATCAACAAGGCCGCACAGACCGCAAACAGGACGAATGCGAACAGAATACCTGGCACTTCACGCCTGCGACCACTTTCCGAAAGCAGAAATGCGATAAGAACAACAAACGCCGGCTTCAGAAATTCAGAGGCTTGAATTGACACCCCTGCGAGGTAGATCCAGCGTCGGGCACCCTTGGTTTCAAACCCGACAAACAGCGTCGCAATCAGCAATATCACAGACACAGAAAACACGATCAAAGCAGCGCGGCGGACCATGCGCGGTGTCATCAGCGAGCCCGCAAGGATAATTCCCAGTGCAGGAATTGTATAAAGCGCCTGCCGCTTGACGAAATAGAATGTATCGACGCCAATCCGCTCTGCAACGGGTGGGCTGGCCGCAAAAGAAAATACGACCCCGGATAGCAGCAACAAACCAAACGCCGCCAGCAGATAATGATCCACAGTCCAGAACCAGTCGGCGAACCGGCTACGATCAGCGCGAGAGACCATTAAACGACCTCCTGCGTATTTTCAGCGTCGGACAATGCGCGCACTGCATCCACAAAAGCATCGCCGCGGAGTTCAAAGTTTGCATATTGATCAAAGGATGCACAGGCCGGGGACAGCAGAATAGCAATTTCCTCAGCACCATCTTCAGCAGCTTCTGCTGCCGCATCTTCAACGGCTTGCGACAATGTTCCACTAATATTGAAAGGCACTCGGCCCTCCAGCGTCTTGGAAAAATCCTTGGCGGCTTCGCCTATCAGGAATGTTTTCGCAATCTTCGGGAAATACTCATCAAGCGACGAAATTCCGCCAGACTTGGCCCGCCCTCCGGCAATCCAGTAGATCCGGTCGAAGCTGGAAAGCGCACGTGCTGCCGCATCGGCATTGGTGGCCTTGGAATCATTGATGAAAAGGGTTCTGCCCTTCCGCTCAACAATCTCCATTCGGTGATGCAGGCCAGGAAAGCTTTTCATGGCCGCAGCGATTTTGTCTGCGGGTAACTCAAGGGCTCTCAATGCCGCAAAGGCTGCAGCCGCATTCTGGCCATTGTGGTTTCCACGCAAGCTGTCAATACCGCCAAGCAGTGCCACGGACATCTGGTTACCGTCATGTGCCTCGATCAACTGTCCGTAGTGCGCATAAATGCCGTCGGTCAGTTCACGTTCCCCGGCAATCCGGCAAACCGGTTTGCGCGCGAGTTCCAGCCGATCGGCAATTGCCGATGACAAACGGTCATCAACACCAACAATCGCAACCTTGGCTCCGGCAACCAACCGCTCCTTGATCGCGGCATAGTTTTCGAGTGTCCCGTGTCGGTCCAAGTGATCCGGCGACAGGTTCATATGGATTCCGACCGTCGCGTCCAGTGTTGGTGCCAGGTCGATCTGATAAGATGAGCACTCGACAACAAAGTGGCGACCGACTTGCGGCGGTTCCAGTTGAAGAACCGGCGTCCCGATGTTTCCGCCCATCTGGACGTCCAGCCCCATTTCCTTCAGCAAATGGGTTATGAGCGCGGTCGTTGTCGACTTTCCATTTGTCCCGGTAATGGCAATCAACGGAGCTTCCGGACAAAGCCGACGGCGCTCCCGGCAGAACAACTCGACATCGCCAATGATTTCCACACTGGCTTGTCTCGCCAGATCCACACTCCAGTGTGGAACAGGGTGGGTAAGGGGCACTCCTGGTGCCAAGACCAGTGCGCTCACCTCAGCCCAGTTCAAGTCTCTTAAATCCAGAGCCGTCAACCCGGACGAAACGGCCGCTTCGACACGCACATCGTTGTCATCAAAACACACCACATTTGCACCGCCAGCCTGCAGAGATTTTGCGGTCGCAATGCCAGATCCGCCGAGCCCGAAAAGGGCGACTGTCTGGTTTTCAAATGTGGTGACCGGGATCATGAACCTTACCTCAACTTCAGTGTGGCAAGGCCGACAAGAGCAAGGACAACTGCAATGATCCAGAACCGGATCACAACCTGGCTTTCCGTCCATCCCTGGAGCTCAAAATGGTGGTGGATCGGTGCCATTCGGAAAACGCGTTTTCCAGTCAGCTTGAACGAGGCGACCTGGACGATAACGGAGACAGCTTCAAGTACAAACAAGCCGCCGACAATTGCCAGTACGACTTCATGTTTAGTGGCAACGGCAATCGCACCAATCATCCCGCCGAGGGCGAGAGAGCCCGTATCGCCCATAAAAATCGCGGCGGGAGGTGCGTTGAACCACAAGAAACCAAGCCCTGCTCCAATAACGGCACCGCAGATAACGGCAAGTTCACCGGTTCCAGAAACATGATGGATCTGCAAATAACCAGCAAAGACAGCGTTCCCGGACAAATAGGCAATAAGTCCGAAAGATGCGCAAGCGATCATCACCGGCACAATGGCCAGGCCATCAAGACCATCGGTAAGGTTCACTGCGTTGCCCGCTCCCACCATCACAAAAGCAGCAAAAGGTATGAAAATCAGACCAAGATTGATCGTGAAGTCCTTTAAAAACGGGAATGTAATGGCGGAAGAGAATTCCGACGTATCAAGCAATGTCACCGAAAAGGCGGCGATACCTGCGATCAGAAATTCAAGACCCAACCTGGCTTTGCCGCCAAAACCCTTGTCAGAGGACTTGGTGACCTTAAGGTAGTCATCATAAAATCCGATCATGCCAAATCCGACCGTCACACCAATGACGACCCAGACATACGGATTGCTGAGATCTGACCATAAGAGCGCAGCGACCAGGGCTCCGGACAGGATCATCAGTCCGCCCATCGTAGGTGTGCCTTTTTTGGTCAGCAAATGGCTTTCCGGACCGTCTGCCCTGATCGGTTGGCCATGCCCCTGACGAATGCTCAGGCTGGAGATGATTTTTGGCCCAAACAGAAATACGAAGAACAAGGCAGTCATAATAGCGCCACCTGTTCTGAAAGTGATGTAGCGAAACACGTTCAGAGCAGAAAACTGATCAGCAAACTGACCTAAAAAATAAAACATCAATTATCCTCTATTCCGCTGCTTCATCTTCCACAGGCGGATATTCGTTTTTCAGCGCTTCGACAAGCGGCCCCATTTGAGTTCCAAGAGATCCCTTGATCATAACAACATCGCCCGGCCCCAAGTCGCCTAAAAGCAACTCTTCCAGATCTTTTGCATGTTCACGGTATTGGGCCCGGCGGTCTTTCGGAAGTTGCGTCCAAAGCGCCTGCATATGCGGGCCGACGCAATAGACCGCGTCAACTTCTGCATCTTCTATCGGTTGGGCCAACTCCGCGTGCAGGCGGTCAGCTTCCACACCGAGTTCACGCATGTCTCCAATGATAGCGACTCGACGGCCCGGACTTTTCACAGGAACATCAGCAAGTACGGACAAGGCTGCGCGCATCGAGGCCGGATTGGCATTGTAGCTCTCGTCTATGAGATCCAGTTCACCTCCCTTAACCTGCAAGCGGCTCAACTCGCCACGCCCTTTGGGCGCGCGCATCTCGCTCATTGCGAGCCCGGCCTTGGCCAAATCCGCCCCTAGTTCAACAACCGCTGTCATGACAGCAAGGCTGTTTTCGATGTGGTGTTTCCCCGAGGCACCAATTTTGTAGATGACTTCGTGATCCAGAATTCTTGCTTCGATACTCGAGCCGTCATCACGATGCACGACCTTGTCAATGTGACTGTCCGCAGAGGGGTCATTGCCGAAGGTTTTCACTGTCGACACACCGGAAGTCGCCGCAAGAAAACGCAGCAGATCGTATTGACCATTATCCTTGTTCAGGATCGCGGCACCGTTCGGCTCCAGACCAGAGAAGATTTCAGCCTTTGCCTGGGCAATTTTCTCGACCGAGTCGAAAAACTCCAGATGGACAGGTTGGACAGTCGTGATGATCGCAACATGCGGCCTGACCATTTTCACCAAAGGCGTTATTTCACCCGCATGGTTCATTCCGATTTCAAAGATGCCATATTCCGTATCTGCCGGCATCCTGGCCAACGTCAGCGGCACGCCCCAGTGATTGTTGAACGACGCGACAGACGCATGGACCTTTCCGGAACGCTCCAGCGCCAAACGAAGAGCTTCCTTCGTTCCGGTCTTACCGACAGATCCGGTTACGGCCACTATTCGTGCATCTGTCCGCGCGCGGGCAGCGATGCCAAGCTGCCGCATTGCCTCAAGTGGATCTTCCACGACAACGTAACGGCCATCTTTTTGCAGATCATCCAACCGACTTTCGGCAACCACTGCCAATGACGCCCCAGCTTGCATTGCTGCAGCGACATAGTCGTGACCATCAAGTCTATCCCCAATGATTGCGATGAACGCATCACCACGCTGCAGCGTCCGGGTATCAATGGATATTCCGGTAATATCTGAACCAACATCGCCTTTAGCAGTGCCACCGCACGCTTCAATAAAGGCTTCACTGGTCCAAAGCGGATCGCTCATGTCACTTCCAATTGGCTGATAGCTCGGGCAACAGCGTCATGATCTGAAAATGGAATCACTGTGTCGCCAACAATTTGGCCGGTTTCATGACCTTTTCCGGCCACGCATAGAATATCACCGGGCTTCAGACGTTTGATACCTTCGAAAATCGCTTCATAACGGTCACCAATTTCAAGCCCCTCCGGAGCACCTTCCAGAACTGCTTTTCGAATAGAAGCCGGATCTTCTGAACGGGGATTGTCATCTGTCACGATGACCAGATCACTCTGCTTGGCGGCAACTTCACCCATGATCGCACGTTTGCCAGGGTCCCTATCACCGCCAGCCCCAAATACGACGGAAAGAGATCCTTGAGAAAATGGCCTCAACGCTGCCAGCGCATTGTCCAGTGCATCAGGTTTGTGGGCATAATCAACAAAGATCAGGCCACCGGATTTGGTTTTACCCGCCAGCTCCAGACGCCCCGGAGCACCTTTCAGGTTCTCCAGCGCCCGCAAGGCCGCGCCAGTATCCATACCTGCAGAGATCGCCAATCCGGCGGCAATAAGCGCATTGCTGACTTGAAACTTCCCGATAAGGGGCAAGGCGATGACATATTCACCGCGCACCGTTTGCAGCGTCAGGATTTGTTCAGCCCCGCTGGGACGCAATCCGATCAGTGTCAGGTCTTTTCCGGTTTCACCGACCGTAAACACAGGCAATCCGCGTTGCTCTGCGACCGCGAGGACACGATCAGCGTATTTTTCGCCAGGATCAACAACAACGGTACCGCCATCAGGAAGAAGCTCTGAAAACAACCGAAGCTTGGCCTGAAGATAATCCTCGATCGTCGGATGGTAATCCATATGGTCCCGACCAAGATTGGTGAACGCCGCGGAGGTCAGACGAACACCGTCGAGACGAAATTGATCAAGACCGTGGGAGGAAGCTTCGAGCGCAACGTGTTTCACGCCTTCACGCTCCAGTTCGCTCAGTTCCTTTTGAAGCGAAACAGGATCGGGGGTCGTCAGGCCTCCATAAGTCTGTCCATCAGGCTTGATAGTCCCAAGGGTCCCAAGATTTGCAGCTGGATGACCCGCTGCCTGGAATATCTGACGCACAAAGTGGGTGACCGAGGTTTTCCCTGCCGTGCCTGTTACGGCAACGATAGTATCTGGCTGCGCCCCGTAAAACCGGGCAGCCATTTTGGCGAAAGTCTTGCGTGGCTCATCAACCGAGATCACGGCAATGTTGTCGGGAATTGTGGACCTGACATAATCAGCAGCGTCCGTTGCGCATAGGACCGCCAACGCGCCAGCAGAAACGGCATTGGCTACAAATTTCGTGCCATCAACCGTTGCCCCCTTGAATGCGGCGAATAGAAATCCGGGCTCGACTTTGCGGCTATCAGCCGTCAAGCCTGAAATAATGAGTCCCTTTGCCGTTTTTGGCAATTTCATACCGTCGGCTAAATACTCAAGGTCCATATTATCCGATCATCTGGTTTGTGCGTCGTCCTATTCGAAGCCTTGTGAACAATCCGGATAACAGCTGCGACCCCGCCGGTATGATCGGCTTCCCGTTTTCTCCTTAATAGGAAATTTCGATTAGTTCATCCCCTTTGCCGAACTGCGGCATAACACCAAGCATCGGCGCAGCTCTGCGAATGATCGCTGCGGTCGTTGGTGCTGCGTTCAAACCTGCTGTTGCCCCAATGCCCTCACGCTCAGGCTGCGGCTCATCGACAACAACAAGGACGACATACCTTGGATCATCCATGGGGAAGGCAGACAGGAAGGTATTGCGGCGTTTATTCGAGACATAGACGCCATTTTCAATTTTCTCGGCAGTCCCTGTTTTGCCACCAACAGCATACCCTGGCACATCGGCACGCCGCCCAGACCCCGAAAGCACATTCAACCTGAACAAGTCGCGCATCATGCCGCTCACCTTGGGCGAAAGTACCTTTTTTCCAAGTGACTTAACAGCATCCGGACTACGCGGCTGGAAGGTCGGCGGCAACAACGTTCCACCATTCACAACAGCCGCGGCAGCAACAGCTGTCTGCATGGGCGTGACCGATATTCCGTGGCCAAACGAAATCGTCATCGCGGCTAGTTCATTCCACTTTGGAGGCAAGAGCGGCGCTGCATTTTCGGGCAGTTCCGTGTCCAGCCGTTTCGTCAGATGTAATCGTTCCAGGAACTCTCTTTGCCGTGCGACGCCTGTCGCCAACATCATCTTGGCGGTGCCAATATTTGACGAATAGATGAAAATTTCAGGCACTGATAGGATACGGTTTTTTCCGTGGAAATCTTTAATCGTCTTACCAGCCGCACGAATAGGCCTGGTTGCATCAAAACTGTCGTTGATGGAGACGGCTCCCGAATCCAAGGCCATCGCGGTGGTAAAGGCCTTGAAGACCGATCCCATTTCGTAAACACCGCCCGTCGTTCGGTTCAGTCGATCACTCTCCAAAGCCTGGGCTCTGTCATTGGGATCGTAATCGGGCAGAGACGACATGGCGACAACTTCACCCGTCTTTGCATCCAGAACGACGCCCGCAGCGGCGATGGCTTGATACCGTTCCATGGCCTTGACCAACTCGTCACGCACCACATGCTGGACCCGCAAATCAACCGACAACTGCACCGGCTCCATTGCACGGTTCGTCGTGAAACCGACCGCCTGGAGATCGCCTAGCCATTCATCATCGATAAATTTCTCGATACCACTAAGGCCTTGATTATCGATGTTCACGGCGCCAACAATATGGCCGGCAGTCGCTCCGCCAGGATAGAACCGTTGGTTTTCAGAAAGAAATCCAAGACCTGGAAGTCCCAGTTTGTGGATGCTCTTTGCCTGATCCGGAGTAATTTCGCGCTTCAGCCAGACGAAAGCCGCACCACTTTCAAGCCTGCGGCGCACCAATCCTCTATCCAGATCCGGGAGAACCGACAACAAACCTTCGACAGCGTCGTCCACGTCCAGAATATCACGCGCATCGGCATACAGAGAGGATGTCTTGATATCGGTGGCAAGAATTTCACCATTACGGTCGATCAGATCAGGGCGCGATGCGGAAATGGAATCCTGAGCAGAAATACGGGCGCTGTAGGGCACTTCCTCCATCTGTGCCAGATACATCAACCGACCTGCGATAGCGATGTAAACACACGCAAAAGCCAGCATCGCGACATAGACCCTGGATTTAACCGCACTTGCAGAGACAGATCCTCTGACAGCACGTGGTTGGGACCGGCGGACCTGAAGAAAACTCGTTGGCTCACTTACCATTGTCATGTATTCAGCCCCTTACCGGATCACCGTTGAAGATCCGGCATACCCACCCCTGTGATCAGAACCACCGATAGGCTCGAGCATGACCGGACGCGTGGGGAGTTCCTCCGGCGTCACGATCTGCTGAACATCCAGTGGCTGGAGCTCAAGGTAGTCATTGTATCTTATGACAAGTTTCTGAAGGCGATCCGGCTTGTTCAACAGGCTCCATTCCGCCTTCAAATGACGAATGACATCCCGCTCTTCATCGATTTGCCTCTGCAGTTCGGCAACTTTTGCTGCAGACTTGGTTGCCGCCAGCTTCAAATCGTAAACAGTGGCTGCGCCGATCACGACCGCAAGAATGAACAAGATGTTCAGCGTCCGAACCATGTCAGCCCCCTAATCCGTGAAATGCTGCAAGCCTTGGTACACCAGCATCATGAACATCCAGTTCACGGGCAGGTGCCCCGGTCCGCAGGCCCGCACGCAATTTTGCCGAACGCGCGCGTGGGTTTTCCGATGTTTCACTGTCTGCCGCCTCGACAGCCTTGCGTGTGAGGCTTTCAAATGTTGCAGGCGGCACTTCTTCTTCCGGCATGTGGCGAGATCCGCCGCCGCGCGTTTTGGTCCTGTCCTGAAAGAAACGTTTGACAATCCGGTCTTCAAGAGAGTGAAAACTCACCAGAACCAGCCGCCCGCCAGGTTTCAGAATTTGTTCGGCTGCGCCCAGCGCTTTTGCCGCTTGATGCAGTTCACCATTCACATAGATACGAAGCGCTTGAAATGTCCGCGTTGCCGGGTGGATCTGAGCCTTTTTCGGATTGCGGCCGAGCACTTTCTCAATCAGGTTTGCCAACTCGACTGTCCGTGAAAACGGTTTTTCCTCGCGCGCCTTGTCGATGGCATGCGCGACCGATGTTGCACGTTTTTCTTCGCCGAGAAGACCAATAATCCGGATCAGGTCCCGAACCGGCAGTTCGTTGACAACATCCGCTGCAGAAGGACCTGCCTGCTCCATGCGCATATCAAGCGGACCGTCCCTCAAGAACGAGAATCCGCGATTTGCTTCATCGAGTTGCATGGATGAAACACCAAGATCCAACACCACGCCATCAACGCCGTCAAAACCGGCGCTTCGCGCATGGGTATTAAGGTCAGCAAACTGACCAGGCACCAGGATCAAGTCGCCATTGGCTTCCGTGACCAGATCCTGTCCGTCTGCAATCGCATCCGGATCCCGGTCAATACCGATCACTTTGGCTTCGCGACCCAATATGGCTCTGGAGTATCCGCCAGCACCAAAGGTTCCATCAATGATCACGTCGCCCTGCTTTGGATCGAGCCATTCCAGAACCTCATCAAGAAGAACCGGTACGTGGCGCTCTGGTCCGCCTACGGCAGGAGCAATTTTCCTGTCGTCGAGCGCCATCATACCGGTCTTCCTTGAGAGGGATTTGAAAGCTGCGCCAGGATCTCCTGCGCCCGCTTTTGAGCCTCAGCCCTGTAAGCTAGGTATTTTTCCGGCTCCCAGATCTGAAACTTGTAGTCCAGACCAACGAACGTAACCTGGTCTTCCAATCCGCAGTGATTGCGGATCATCTCGGAGAGAACAATACGTCCATCACCGTCAATCTTGAGAATTTCACTGTCGCCATAAAGAGCGGCTGCCAACATGTCGTGATCAGGGGTAAGTCTGGCGAGTTGTTCAGTCATGTTCTTGATTTCAGCAAGCAACATGTTGCCGCCAGCATCCACCGCCGGTGTGTTGGACGAGTTGAAACAATACAGGCCTTCAAAACCGTCTCTCGTCAGAACCGCGCGAAAGGACGCAGGGATCGACACGCGTCCCTTGGCATCCAGCCGGTTGGTAAAGTGAGATACAAAGCCCGTCATACATCCCCTCAATGCGGGCAACCTGCCCTCCGAAAATCCAAAGCACCCTGACGAGAAGAAACGGCTCGAAGTCTGCCGGACATGCAATTTGCAAGTTCGGCGCTTCAAGAGGCCGATGAATTGCCGTCCCAAGCCCAACCTAATTGGACTCGCCTTCCCCACAGTGGGTTTTCATGGGATACCATGGGATTTGATGGGTGGTCAATGGAATCTCACGGATTCTGGCCCGATTTGATCGCACACGACCTCATCGAAGAACCTTACGTTCAACATGCTTAATGAAGCCTTGACAGAAAAGAAGAATCAAATTCGCAGGTTTACCGATGTTTTCAATACCGAGGCGCACCTGGAAACCTAAAAAATCGACGTGGAAAGTTATGTGGAGAACCAGCAGCGCCCCCGGAAGGGTTTCGCCAAATGGACATTCCCGAAAAAAGTCATTGTGAGGCGAACAGAAGTTATATGCCAGTCGGCCTGTAAGCCGGGTTCTGTATGGCCCGTCCAGATCCGAAGATCCGGGGCGGACGCGACAGCTATTCATCTGGGGCACCTGTTGCCAGACGCCTCACGCAACCAACCCGGACAGCTGGCCCGGAAACGGGCCTGGGGACGAATTACTTCGTGCCCGTGCTATCCCTATTCGGTCTTGCTCCCGGTGGGGTTTACCGTGCCGCCGCTGTTACCAGAGGCGCGGTGGTCTCTTACTCCACCCTTTCACCCTTACCCTGAACGAATCCGGGGCGGTTTGCTTTCTGTGGCACTTTCCCTAAGGTCGCCCTCGCCGGGTGTTACCCGGCACCGTGTTTCCGTGGAGCCCGGACTTTCCTCCACCGCGGCCTTTCGGCACTTGCGGCAGCAGCTGTCCGGCCGACTGGCGCTTCGGGACTTAAGTTGCTTTGCCTGGGAGGTCAAGCAAGGTGGTCAACTGACCGTCGGCAACGCTTGGGCCTTCAAAATCTCTTTCAACACCTGCACGCCGGATGCAATTTGAACTTCGGTTGCTTGAGCAAATCCGATAATCAATCCTGACCTTGGTTTCTCACTCAGAAAACAGACACTCAACGGAGAGACTGAAAATCCTCTTTCCTGCATTGCCGCAGCAATTACATGATCGTCCCGGTCTTCATTGAAACAAAGGGAGATCTGGACATTGCCTGTCGGATACTCAACCTCAACAGCATTGCCTAATTCTGCCTTCAGCGCTGTGACCAGTGCGTTTCCTCGTTCTTGGTAGAGATTACGAATGTGCTTCAGGTGAGCGCGATAATGGCCGGATGTGATAAAGTCAGCCAAGGCAATTTGGGCATGTACATTTGCAAAACGGCCAGTGTTTCGAAGTACATTTGCGAGCGAGGCAACCAGCTCTTCCGGTACGACCAGGTAGGATACCCGCAAACCCGGCAGCAAGCTCTTTGAAAAGGTTCCGAGATAAATCACCTCCCCCCGAGCCGCCAATCCCTGAAGGGCAGCAATTGGTCGCCCTTCAAACAGAAATTCACTGTCGTAATCATCTTCCAGAATTGTAGCGCCGACTTCGGCAGCTGTTTCGATAAGGGACAGTCGGCGAGACAAAGACATGCGCCGACCGAAGGGATAGTGGTGCGAGGGCGTCACATAAATCAGTTTAGGGAGACTTCCCGCTGCCAATAGATCGTCAGCTATCGCTCCTTCTCCGTCCACCGGCATGCCCCGGATGGTAAGACCAGCTCCATGAAAAGCAGTTCGCGCGCCCAAATAACCGGGATCTTCAATCCAGGCGGTATCAGCAGGGTCGGCCAAGGTAGCAGCAAGTGCCGACAACCCCGCCTGCATTGAGCTGGTAACCAGAATCTGGTGCGGTTCTGTCCGAACACCACGTTCGCTGGCCAGATAGTCCGCAAGCACCTCCTTAAGTTCCGGATGCCCGCACGAATTCTGATATAAAAGGTCAGGCGACTGAACCATTCGGGCTGCCCGGCGCAGGCTTCGCGCCCAAAGTTCATAAGGAAACGCATCAAGAGCTGGCGCCCCGGGCTGAAAGGCTCCATGCCGGTATGCCCAGTTTGGTCCGCGCAAGTTAGCCGCCAACAATTGCCCGCGTTTCGACAATCCTCTGACCTGCTGTCCATCTGACTTGCGGATTGATGCGGTAATTGGAGAAACAAAATCTGCAATAACGGGTGCCGCGCCGAGCCGGATTTCGACGATCCCTTCCGCTCTCAGCAGTTCATAGGCTGTGTTCACAGTATTGCGAGAAATGTTCTGGTCCCGAGCAAGCTTCCTCGAAGAAGGCAGCTGAATACCGGGCTTGAGAACACCCAATCTGACCGTATCGCGAATTGCCCGGTAAACCTGCTGGCTCAATGGAACCGATGACGTGCGGTCCAGACCGAGAATGCCTTCGGGAAATTTTGGTACCTTCATATTTCCAAAACCGGACCTTTCACAGAACCAGTTTATCGTGCAATCGGTGATAACTCAAGAAACAACGAGCAGCCGAGATGAAACACGAAAAACCGGACTTGCCCGCCTATGCCAAAATCCGGCAAATGAACCGCGGTGGTTATGACAAGACTGTTGCCTACGAGATTCTGGATGCGGGGTTGGTGGCCCATTGTGGTTTTGTACATGAGGACAGGCCCATGGTCATTCCGATGGCCTATGCCAGAGTTGGTGACAGAATCTATATCCACGGTGCCAGCACCACGCGGATTATCAAGAACAATGCAGGCGGTGTCCCGGCAAGTCTGACTGTCACTCTGTTGGACGGAATAGTGGTCGCAAGATCAGCTTTTCATCATTCCATGAATTATCGTTGCGCCATCGTGCACGGAACAGCTCGCCTGGTCACAGATCCTGATGAAGAAATTGAGGCCTTGGCTGCCATAACTGATCATCTGCTGCCTGGCAGGTGGGACGAGTGTCGTACCATGACACCCAAAGAACACAAGGCAACCGGTGTTCTTGTCATGAACATCGAACATTCCAGCACCAAAGTCCGCTCTGGTGGACCAGCTGATGACAAGGAGGATATGGGAACCGACATATGGGCAGGTGTTGTTCCCATCACCTCTGCGCTTGGTCAACCGCTTGCTGCTGAAGATGTTCCAATTGGGACAATCGCGCCTGCGTCCATCAAGGCTGCGAGGATGAAATTCGCTTAGAGCCGAAGCAAGCGCCACTCAATAGAAAAGCCTCGCGGTATATGCAGCGAGGCTTTTGTGTTTCCAACGGTAATCCGGGTCAGCTAGATCTCAAGATCCGCTGAACTTTGTTGCAGTAGCGACGGCTGATCGGATTCATCCGTTTTGCATAGTGACCAGCATTATAACGTAAGATCGTTCCACAAACGTCTCCATTTGCCCGGTCATGTGCTCCAGCGAGGTATTTCATACCCCACTCAAGATTTGTTTCTGGTTGGTACAAGGCTTTGGTTGAGCCGCGATAGCCCATGCCTCGCGCAGTGGCCGGCTTGATCTGCATGAGACCAACCTCACCTGCAGATCCACGCGCTCTTGGATTGAAGTTACTCTCCACCTGAACGACAGCCTTGGCAATTTTGATTGGCACACCATGCTTCTTGGCAGCCTTGCGGATCAGTTTGGTATATTTGACATTCGTATCGGACTTAGATGACTTACCAGCACTGGCTTTGCTGCTTTGAGAGCCCTTACCGCTTCCAATTATGTGTAGGATGGGTTCGCCATGCGAGTCTGCAAAAGCTGCAGTTGAAGCGGTTACAGAACCGAGACAGGCGAAAAGGCACAGCGCCCAAGTTGGATTTGTAATTGACCGTAACATTCGTCCAGCCCTTTTTGATTTGTTCATCGAAAATTCGAGGCGGAGAAATGACGGACATATGAGACGAAATTTGGCACTGCAACATCACGAATTATTACATTTTATTTCAAAAGTTTATTGATTTTTGCCCTTATTCATCGCCAATTAACGCCATTTATGTCGAAACAGCGTCGCAAGATGGACAAATCCCTGGCGTGCATGTGCTATTTTGCGGCGACGCAAAACAGATCGTCCAGCAGTGTTCTCACCATCTAAGCGATTTCTTGAATAAAACAGGTCGGATGACTCGATTCAGAGTCGCAAATAAATAAGAATATTTGGCCACGCTTAAAGTGTGCAACTCGACCAACAACCAGCTACCTCGGAGAAGACATCGCTATTGTCCGAGGGGCCCTCTGGCAAGAACTAATAGTACCCAATGAATACCAAACCGTAATCGTCCAAGATAACGATGCGGGACTTCAAATGTTACGCAAAGAGCGTGTATCAGCCCTTTAAATTGATAACGCCGCTCTCGCTACGATATTGTAACCAGACGATAAATTAGCCATGAAACGAATAACACCAAAGATTTCAGCTCAATTACACTTGCATGTCCGCCATAAGAACTTGGTCCCGCTCATAAATCAGGCCATTATGGAATGGAAAACTGAATTTTGTCGGTCGGCGGATGGTCTTTAGGTGCCAAAGCTCCAAAACAGAGGTTCAACACACATCCAATTCAGTTAGGTCAATCATTTAATCGTACTCGCAGCAGCATAGTGTTGGGAACCACGCATGATCCATAAAGTAGTAATTGGGTTCTTATCGGTCCTCATAATATCGACTGGTCGGCCTGTTGCTGTGCGCGCTGAAAACCCATGTCTTCAAATTGCGACACACCCGTCAATTCTTAACGAAATTATCGTCCCTAAGCTACAAACAGCCCTTCAGGACAAAGGTATCTGTATTACCATAACAACCATCACAGCAAAACGCGCAACACTCTTACTGCAACAGGGAAAAATCGACGGAGAGGCCCCGCGAGTTACAAGCTACCGGTCAAAAGTCGAAGGTTTCGCAGTAATGGTTCCTGAACCGTTTGTTGAAGGTTACGGATTGATCGTTACAACCAACAAAAAATACCTTCTCCCGGATCAACTCTTGGACCAAAATATCGGCGTAGGCCGTGGCTCCACCTGGCAACAAGTTTTTCTCCCGAAAGGAGTAGTGCCCGTAGTTATTGATGACTACAAACACGGCCTTGCAATGCTGCGCGCTAATAGGATCGTAGGACTGATGATCGAAGACATTAATCTAAAAAACTATGTAGACCCCAGCGAGCCCATTCATAGCCGCCGCCTGACGCCAAAACTTTCCGGACATCTATTTTTGCATAACCGCCACAAGGGTCTTGTACCGGCATTCAATCAGGCCATCCTTGATTGGAAAAAAGAAATGTAGGAACTCATTTCAGGCCCGCCCGCAGTTATCCGAAGAGTTTTGGTTCAACTTGGACAATAAAGCGTGCAGCGTTTCGATCGTAGACTGATCAGCGACGCCGTCCACTTGCGTCGATCGGAAGTGCCGTTGAAAAGCTTCGACAGCCTTGCGGGTCTTAAAATCATAATTCCCGGAAATATCGACATCATATCCGTATAGGCCCAGCAGGGACTGGAGCGCTTCGACCGGCTGCCCGCTGTCCCCTTCCTGCATAAAAATGCCGGATTCAAGGGGCGCGGGATCGACATAAAGCCCAACCTCGGCTTCTGACAGGCGTTTCCAGGGGAATAACTCCCCGGGATCTTCTTTCCGCTCCGGCGCTATATCCGAGTGTCCGAGCACCATCCAAGGATGGATGCCGTAGCGCTGGCAAATATCCCTGGACAACGAAATCACTGCATCAATTTGCTCATCTGGGAACGGCCGATAACCGAATTCATGACCAGGATTGACAATCTCAATCCCGATTGACCTGGAATTTATGTCAGTCTCGCCCTTCCAGAAGCTCTTTCCTGCATGCCAGGCTCTGCGGACTTCGGGCACACATTGGGTGATGCTTCCGTCTTCGTCGATCAGATAATGAGCTGAGACTTCTGCACGAGGGTCGCACAAACGCTGCAACGCCTCTGAGAGGGACTGCATACCGGTATAATGGAGCACAAGCATATCGATCGGTGCGCCAGGCACCCGTTCGCCGTGGTTAGGCGATGGATGCACTCTTGCTTTCACACCCGCGTCGGTCGCAACACTCATATGCCCCTTTCTGCGCAAATCTGCGCCCAAGCCTCATTTAGAGCAGCCAGCCGGTCATTTGCAATCCGGACGAATTCCTCTGGAACACCTCTGGCGATCAGGCGATCCGGATGAGTCTCCTGGACTTCGCGGCGATATTGAGCCTTCAATTGCACAACGTCAGCATCGGGTCCAAGACCAAGAACTTCGTAAGGATTGCCTTCCTTGCGAACATGGCGGGCCATCACCTTCGAAAATTCACGCTCCTCCAGACCAAAGACCTCAGCCACCCGCGAAAGATAGCCTATTTCGCTTTCGTGGACGACGCCGTCAGCTTTCGCAATGTGAAAAAGACCATCCAGAATGTCCACCAGGGTCTTGTGATCATATGGGAAGATGTCGGCCAGTTTTTTTGCATAAACCTCAAAACCTGCAATATCTTCCTGCGCCAGGTTGAAAAGGCGGGCCACGTTGCGCTCTTCCTTGGGCGGAACATCAAAAAGCTCTCGAAATGCAAAGACTTCGTCGGCTGTGACAACGCCATCGGCCTTGGCCATCTTTGCAGAAAGCGCGATCATGGCCACGGTAAATCCGACGCTACTCGTTCCTTCCGGCCTGGCTAGTACGAGCTGAACAAGGCGGTCAACGATTTGCGCGCCACCAGTTCCTACAGCACTAACAATACTACCGAGGCTGCTCCAAACGCTCACTGCGTAACTCCGTTGTCGGCCATTGATCCACCAAAGGCGGCATCTCACCAGTTTTCAATTCTGAATCGGGTGACCGTTCTTTTGTATCGAGAGGATCGACCTTTTACCACCCGTGGACGACGTTACGTATGCGACCCTATAGGAGGAATTTTGCGTCTTTAAACAAAGAGTTCAGACTAGAAAAAACTATAACATTGGGATTCATGTTGATTAAAGGAATTCCACGTACCGTTGTAGATCTTGATTTCATCATATGGCAGTTCTCCGAATGGGAACCCCCTTTTATAAAAGTAACATTGTTATTTTTTTTATATCGATGTCACTGGTGTTACTGCTGGCTGCTGGGGTCTATGCAAGCAATCGATTACTTACTCATTGGCTGCTGGTTCGCGGCCTGGAACTTATCTATTCAGAGAAGCAACAGGTCGTTTCAAATTCATTGAAGTCGGAAGTTGTCAGGGACGACGTTGATCTTCCCGAAACCCTTTCCGGACTGCGTTTGACCATCCGCCCCACGCAGCAATCGGCCTTTCCGGGTACAAGACACGAAACACTGAAAGCCTTGCTGCAACCGGAAAACAGTTCTTCGCGCGTTCTGGAAATCGCTGCTGTTCCGCCAATCCCGAAAAACATTGGTTTGCCCTCCACAGCGCCGCAAGGGGCGGTGGAATGGAAAACCGGTCACTCCTTTTTGTCTCCGCGAACACAAATCGCTGCTGAAATGGCTGCAAGAAGCCACAGTTCCGTTGAGGCCATCCCCGACATGACACTGTCCGGATCCCTCGGTCCAGCAGCCCTCATCGTATTCCCTTCAAAGGACCCTTCGATACCGGGACTGATTGCGCTTGTCACAATTGGAACCATCATGAAAAGCCTGGAACCACTTTTGTGGTCCGTAAGCGCCGCCATTGGTGCGCTTTGCTTCATGTCCTTTTTGTTTGCAGGCATTCTTTTATGGATGCGCTTTCGAGATCAGCTGCAAACCACCCGAAACATTCAATATCTGGCACATCATGACACGCTGACCGACTTGCCCAACCGCGCGGTTTTCAATGCCCGTCTCACCGAAGCGCTCAGACTGGCTCAAGCCAAAGCCTCAAACATTGGTGTCATGATAATCGACGTCGATAAATTCAAGGAAATCAATGACACGCACGGCCATGGTATTGGCGATGTTTTCCTGCAAATTATAGCTGAAAGGCTAAAGGCAGTCTTCTCCGGGCATCTGGTTGCACGTCTCTCTGGAGACGAATTTGCGGTCATGCTGACTTCAATATCCGATCAGGGGCGTTTGACCCGGCTTGCCGCAGACATGATCAAAGCGACGGAAGCATCGTGCTCCATTGACGGACGCGACATCAAGATATCCTTGTCGATCGGCCTGGCACGAGCGTCGGACGGATCCTGGAGATCATCGCGCCTCCTCCACTGCGCTGACTTGGCACTCTACAAGGCGAAACACAGTGGGCGCTCGACATTTTCCTGGTATACGCCCGACCTTGATGCAGAAGCCCAAAAGCGCAAGGAAATTGAAGAGGGGCTCGTCAAAGCGCTGAAATACGACGAATTCAAGCTGCTCTACCAACCACAATACTCCCTCAAAGACGGTGAGCTCAAGGGATACGAGGCCCTGATCCGCTGGATACACCCTGAAAAAGGAACCATTCGGCCGGACCTGTTTATACCGATAGCGGAAGATCGAGGGCTGATAGAGGAAATTGGTACCTGGGTCTTGAACCATGCATGCCAGGAAGCCGCGACGTGGCCCAATCAGGATAGGCGCGTAGCGATAAATATGTCGCCAGCGCAGTTCGTTGCGGGAGAAACGCAAAAAAGAATTGCACAAGCCCTGCAGAATTCCAAACTTGATCCGGCCCGCCTGGAAATTGAAATAACTGAAAGCTTGCTGATTTCAAACACGGACGGCGTGATTCACACACTTGGTCAAATCCGTGACATGGGTGTTTCCATTGCGATGGACGACTTTGGCACAGGTTATTCGTCACTCAGTTACTTGAGCCTGTTCCCCTTCGACAAGATCAAGATCGATAAGGCATTCATGGACAAGCTTGGAAAGGATGCCAGCACAGACGCGATTGTAACATCAATTGTGGGCCTGGGACGCTCTCTTGATGTGACCATTACAGCGGAGGGTGTGGAAACGGAAGACCAGGCCATCCTGCTCAGAGCTGCGGGCTGCGATCTTGTGCAAGGCTACATGTACGGCAAACCGGATGAAGTTGCTTTTCACGAAGCCAACAAACCATCCTTTTCCGTTCTCAAGCCGACAGTCTCATTGCAGAAACCGCCTGCCGTACCCGAGGTTAGACTGCAAGAAGATGCAGCAGACGTCGAATTTGAAATTCTGGATACAGACTTATCGAGCGATGCGACGCAAAATGCACTGTAAGAGCCCCCCACTTCAGAGATCCCTGATTCAATTGTTGCGTCGACCTGATTTCACAATGACACGCCTTTTGCTGCTGCTTCTGCAGCCGATTGCTTGATCCTGTCTGATTTGCGTTCCGAATACCGATCCACCAGATAATCTGATCGCCCACGCACGAGATAGGTGAATTTCATCAATTCTTCCATGACATCCACGACCCTGTCATAGAGCGGAGACGGGTCCATCCTACCTGCATCATCAAATTCAGTATAGGCCTTGGGGACTGAGGATTGATTGGGGATTGTCACCATTCGCATCCAGCGCCCAAGTACCCGCATTTGGTTCAAGGCGTTGAAGGATTGTGAGCCACCGGAAACCTGCATGAGGGCGAGCGCTTTTCCCTGCGTCGGTCGTATACCTCCGAGGTTGAGGGGGATCCAGTCGATCTGGGTTTTCATGATACCTGTCATTGCACCATGGCGTTCAGGCGAACACCAGACTTGTGCTTCCGACCACGCACACAAGTCGCGCAATTCCGCGACCTTCGGATGATCGGCATCTGCATCATCCGGTAACGGCAATCCAGATGGATCGAAAATCCGCGTTTCGGCACCGAATGCCTTCAACAGGCGCTCCGCTTCCTCAACGAGCAAGCGACTGTAAGAGCGCTCTCGCAGGGACCCGTAGAGAAGAAGAATTCTCGGAGGATGAGCCAGATTATTACTGGCTTCGACATCGACTGCCGATACCTGACGAATGTCTTCCGGTTCGACATTCTGCAGGCCGTGTTCTTTTAGATTCACATCAGTCATTCAAGGAAACAACCTCACCGTCCTCTTTTGTGAATGTACCTATTTCCGACGGCAGCAGATCCATAACCTTTTCAGACGGACGACACAGGCGAACCCCTTTGTCGGACACAACAACCGGCCGGTTTATCAAAATCGGATGCTCCATCATGAAGTCTACCAATTGATCATCCGACCACTTGTCTTCGCCAAGTTGAAGTTCGTCGTAGGGCGTTCCTTTTTGCCGTAGCAACTCTCTTGCGGAAATTCCCATTCGCTTGATCAGATCCACCAGTTCATCACGAGATGGGGGTGTTTTCAGATATTCGATAACGGTTGGGTCAACACCCGATTTCCGGATCATTTCCAGTGTGTTGCGCGAGGTTCCGCATTTGGGATTATGATAAATGGTGATTGTCATTTGAAGGTTTCCAGTCACGAATTTCGGCAGGTCATATGCAGATCAGTGCCAAAGCAATAGATCGAACAGACTTTACCGTAGAATACGAAAAACGGTCAGTCAGAATCTGAATGAAAGTCATCCACATCGACTGAACCGCATCTTCTATTTCCATAATTCGACATTACAAGAAGTTTTGAACAGTTTGATGACAGTCGGCCGCCGTGAGACTAAATCGTTTACATGGCAGCAGCAGCGCGGGCAGCCTGATCATAGTTTCCGGATACCAGGCGTAACGTTGCAGCAAGGCGTGAGAGTTCACTTTCATCTAGCCCCAGCGCTTTCATCGGCTCAACCAGCAAAGCCTCTCGCAATCGCCTGTACTCCATACAGGTGTGCACACCTGCTACCGTGATCTCGGCTGTTTTTTCCTTGCCTCGACGGCCCGATGAAATCAGTCCTGCCTTCTCTAGCTTTTTCAAGGCATAGGTCACGGTATAAGTATCCTCGACATTCAGAACGAGGCAGATATCTGACAGGGTTTTCGCCCGCCCCCTGTGGTTCACCGAATGAAGAACCAGCACATCCAGCGAGCCCAACCCTTCCGTTCCGCTGGCCGCCGTACAGCGGACCATCCAGCGATGATACGCATTGACCATCATGGTCACGGCAAACTCGATCTCCGACAATGCAGGCATTGCCCCGGAGGCCAAATGGGCAGCTGATACTACCGGGCCAATCTGCTTGTGACCGCTGGTTTTCTCAGGCTCATTCATCGGTTCATCTCCCGCCATGTCGTCATATCCAGCTCTGTTTTTGACATCGTTTCCGGCAACAATAGTGCTTAGCCCGAGAAAACTTCAATAATTTGTCGGCAAAGTGTGATTGATTTTTACGCCGTCCCACTTCCACTTCCAGCAATTGGGTGATTAGGTCTCGAAACAATAAAACGGTTATGGGGAACGCAACGTGCAGTCAGATGAAAACGAAACTGGTGACACTAACCGTTTCACGACGATCATTTTGCTTCTCGTTCTTGGAATTGCCGCTTTTCTTCGTCTACGCAACCTCGACCGAACCAGCCTCTGGTACGACGAAGCCGTTAGCTGGAGACAATCAAGCGGATCTATGGCCGAACTGTTATCCTCGGTCGCTGCCGACAACTACCCGCCCCTGCACAACATTCTCCTTTGGCTGAGCTTGCCTGTATTGGGTGACAGTGAAATTGCTCTTCGATTGCCGTCTGCGATCCTCGGTATATTGGCTGTCTGGCTGCTCTATCTCATTGGCAAGGAATTGGCGGGACGGAATGTAGGCCTGCTCGCCGCTGCGTTGCTCACAATCTCGCCGTTTCATATCTGGTATTCGACGGAAGCACGCATGTATGCGCTGCTGACGGCAACTGGCTTGCTGATGCTTCTAGGAGTGCTGAAACTCTTGCGCAAACCATCCTGGCCTTGGATGGCAATTGTCGCGGTCAGCGGTGCACTGTTCCTTTATAGCCATATCTATGCCCTGTTCGGATTTGCGGGCGTCGGCCTGGTCTGCGGCCTCTATGCGGTCCGGGATCTGCTGCGCGGTTTCAAGCCCAGCGCATCGAACTCGTTCATTGCCAGCGCAGCGATGGGGATCAGTGTTGTCCTGTTTCTGCCCTGGCTGATCATATTGGCAGGACGCGCGAAAGCCGTGGCGGATGCCGGATTCTGGATAGCCTATCCGGACCTTCCGTTTCTGGAGAGCATGACATTCGGGATCACTGGATCCATCAACCTGTTCTGGGTTCTCACAGTATTGGCAACTGTTACAATCCTGTTTCAGTCTATCCGACCGATCATGAGGCAGGCCGTTTCAATCGACTCACGAGCGCTTTTGGTATGTCTAGGATTTACCATTGCCCCGGTGTTGCTGGCTTATCTCTATTCTGTGACCGTGCAGCCGATCCTGTTTGATCGGTATTTGAGTGCAGCTTGGCCGGTGCTGCTGCTTTTGGCATCAATCGGCGCAGTTCGGCTAACCGGAAGATATGTAGCCTTCGCGCTGGTGCCTCTTGCCGTTTATCTGAGCTTCTCAAACCTGCAGTTTACATTGTTCGAGAAGGTCCGCCCAGACTGGCGATTGATTGCAAGCGAATTTGAGGAAAAGTCCGATCCAGGCGATCTGCTATATCTCTACAAGGGATTTGCCGCTCCTGCCCTGTCCTATTATCTGCGCGAACCGAACGCCTTTACCGCGGTCGAAGGTGTTTCCAATATTGATCCCCCATCAGATCAGCAATCCTGGCTCCTGCTTGTTCACAGCAATCCGGAAGAGATGAATTCTGCGCTAAATGCATTTGCGCCGAATTCGAGAGAACCGGTTGCCCGCGCTTTCGGCTGGGGCGCAAGCGCGCTTTCACTCTACAGCCACGATGAGAATTCCACTCAAGCTGACAACTGACAGAGCTCAGCAACCGACTTTCGATTTCTCAAGCTTGCTATGCGATGGCAAATTGCATTCATTTTTTCATCGACAATTTATCGATAAAATGTCAACATAAATACATTCATAGAACGCACGTAATTTCGCAAGCAGGTATCCTTGGGATTCAACGCTGCGAACTTCAGGGGAAAAGCAATGACAGCCAAGTGGGATTTCTGGGTCGACCGGGGCGGCACTTTCACAGACATTGTTGGCCGATCTCCTGATGGAACGCTGCATCCGCACAAGGTCTTGTCCGAAAACCCGGAAGCTTACCGGGACGCGGCCATCCAGGGCATCCGCGAGTTGCTTGGTGTTAAGACAGGCGCTCCGATCCCGTCTGACAAGGTCGCTACCGTCAAGATGGGTACAACTGTTGCCACCAATGCTCTTTTGGAACGCAAAGGCGAACGGATAGCCCTGTTTATTACCCGTGGGTTCCGCGATGCATTGGAAATTGGCTATCAGGCACGCCCGCATATTTTCGCCAAGGAAATCATCAAACCAGAACTGCTTTATGAAGCTGTCCACGAACTGACTGAACGCGTTCGCGCTGATGGAACACTCGAGTTTACCTTGGATGAAGCCGAAGCTCGCGCAGAAATGCAATCTGCCTGGGATGCCGGCATTCGTTCCATCGCGATAGTTCTGATGCACGCCTATGCATATCCGGCACATGAGCAGGCGCTTAAGAAAATTGCAGAAGACATCGGTTTCCCGCAAATTTCTGTATCTCACGAAGTCTCCCCGCTGATGAAATTGGTCGGGCGCGGTGACACCACTATTGTCGATGCCTATCTGTCGCCAATCCTGCGCCGCTATGTGGATCAGGTTCAGGAGGAGTTGGGCGAAGGTCCTCGTCTGATGTTTATGCAATCCTCCGGTGGCCTGACTGCGGCTGATCTCTTCCAGGGCAAAGACGCAATCCTGTCCGGTCCTGCAGGCGGCGTTGTAGGCGCTGTCGAAACATCCCGCATGGCTGGTTATGACAAGATCATCGGATTCGACATGGGCGGCACATCAACGGATGTTTGCCACTATGACGGCGACTATGAGCGCGCCTTCGAGACAGAGGTTGCCGGTGTACGCATGCGTGCGCCTATGATGATGATCCACACGGTTGCCGCTGGCGGTGGCTCAATTCTGCATTACACCGATGGACGCTTCCAGGTCGGCCCTGACAGTGCGGGAGCCAATCCTGGCCCGGCTTGCTATCGCCGTGGTGGACCATTGACAGTGACCGACGCAAACTTGATGACCGGCAAACTGGCACCGGACTTCTTCCCTAAAATCTTTGGTCCCAATCAGGATCAGCCACTTGATGGCGATATTGTGCGCCAGAAATTCGCAGCTCTTGCTGAGGAAATCGGTGACGGTAAAACGGCTGAAGAAGTCGCGGACGGTTTCCTGAAGATCGCTGTTGAGAACATGGCCAATGCCATCAAGAAGATTTCCGTTCAGCGCGGCTATGATGTCACCGAATATGCCCTGACCTGCTTCGGCGGCGCTGGTGGCCAGACCGGTTGCCGGGTTGCAGACAGCCTCGGTATGAAGACCGTCATTTTGCATCCTTTCTCCGGCATTCTGTCGGCTTATGGAATGGGCCTGGCTGACATTCGGGCAGACAGACAGCAGGCCGTAGTCAAAACCCTAAACGAAGAGCTGTTGCCGGAACTGGCCAGATTGCGGGATCAGCTGGCAGCGCAGACAGGAGCCGAGCTGGAGAAGCAGGCAATTTCGACTGATGCACGCCGCACGACGGCAACGGTTCATCTTCGCTATGACGGAACAGATACGCCGCTTCCCGTGCTGCTTGGCAGCGTATCGGAAATGCGGGCAGCATTCGAAGACGCCCACAAGAAGCAGTTCGGCTTCGCCTATGACAACAAACCGGTCGTCGTTGAAGCCCTTGAAGTGGAGACAGCTGGCGGTGGTGCCGGTCTTGTTGAACCGGACCTCAGCCTTGCCTCTGATACCGCCACTTCAGTGACCTCCACACCGCTTTACTCGGAAGGCGCGTGGCACGATGCAGGTATTTTCAAACGTGACAGCCCGAAACCCGGCATGAAAGTGTCCGGTCCTGCGGTGATCATAGAACCACACGCGACCATCGCCGTAGAGGACGGTTGGCAGGCCGAGATCAACGCCAAGGATCATGTCATCCTGGAACGTGTTGTTGAACTGAAGCGCGCTGGTGCCATTGGCACCAAAGCCGATCCGATCATGCTTGAGGTGTTCAACAACCTGTTCATGTCGATCGCCGAACAGATGGGCGTAACCCTTCAAAACACGGCCTATTCGGTCAACATCAAGGAACGGCTCGACTTTTCCTGCGCTGTCTTCAACGCGGACGGTGCTCTTGTCGCCAACGCCCCGCATATGCCGGTGCACCTGGGCTCCATGGACCGCTCGGTCGAAACGATCATCAAGCTCAATCAGGGCAAAATCAAACCCGGCGACGTGTTTGCGCTAAATGCTCCGTACAATGGCGGCACGCATTTGCCGGATATCACTGTCGTCTCGCCTGTCTTTGATGATGATGGCAAGGAAATCCTGTTCTGGTCAGCCTCCCGCGGTCACCATGCAGATGTTGGCGGCTCGGCTCCCGGCTCCATGACTCCACGAGCAACCAACGTGAACGAGGAAGGCGTCCTCTTCGACAATTTCAAGATTGTTGATCAGGGACATTTCCGTGAAGCCGAACTGGTCGAATTACTGACCAACCACGCCTACCCGGCGCGCAATCCGCATCAGAACGTTGCGGACCTGTCTGCCCAAATCGCAGCAAACGAAAAGGGCATTCAGGAACTGCGCAAAATGGTTGCGCACTTCGGGCTGGATGTAGTTCAAGCCTATATGGGGCACGTTCAGGACAACGCCGAGGAAAGCGTTCGCCGTGTGATCGAGGCCTTGAAGGATTCCGAATACGAGTACCCGACCGATCAGGGCTCGGTGATCAAGGTCAAGATTACGGTCGACAAGGACAAACGCGAGGCCACGGTCGATTTCACAGGAACATCAGGCGTCAAGTTGAACAATTTCAACGCCCCCGAACCGGTGACCCGTGCAGCGATCCTATATTGCTTCCGTGTCATGGTGGATGGCGACATTCCGATGAACGCTGGCTGCCTGAAACCGATCAATATCATCATTCCGGATGATTGCATGCTACGGCCGTCCTACCCTGCAGCCGTCGTTGCCGGAAACGTGGAAACATCCCAGCACGTTACCAACGCAGTCTTTGCAGCCCTTGGTGCCATGTCGAATGCGCAAGGTACGATGAACAACCTGACATTTGGCAACGACACCTACCAGTACTACGAGACCATTTGCTCCGGGTCTCCGGCTGGTCCCGGTTTCAATGGCACCGATGGTGTCCACACCCACATGACCAATTCGCGCCTGACCGATCCGGAAGTTCTGGAATTCCGTTTCCCAGTCCTGCTTGAGGATTTCCATATCCGTAAAGGGACTGGCGGTAAGGGCAAATGGTCAGCCGGAGACGGAACCAAACGGACTCTTCGTTTCCTGGAGAAGATGGATTGCGCAATTCTGTCGTCACACAGGACAATCTGCCCGAAAGGCTTAAACGGCGGTGCGGACGGAGAACTGGGGCGCACCGAAGTCCGCAGACTGGATGGAAGCATTCAGATCTTGGAAAGCTGCGACCAGACGATCCTAGAGTCTGGTGAAGCTGTCACCGTCGTTACCCCAACTGCAGGTGGTTGGGGTGATTCTGAAATCTAAACCGTCATCGGTTAGAATTACGGAGGGTCGCAATTTATTGCGGCCCTTTTTTGCATAATAATTATGCACTCAAGCATGCCCAAATGGAAACAATGCCATTTTTTACTAAATTTTTTACTCGCAGGACAATTTTTCACACTTCCTTAGGCTTCACGGCAGAAATTCCTGACCCATGACGCAGTGCCTTCAGATACTTAAACTACGTCGTTACAGGAGCGAAAGATGTTTGCAGCCAATCCAATTTCCACTTCAATCACAGGAAAAATACTGTCGTTGGTTGTCTTCATGTGCTTCGGCCTTGTCGTGGTAGCTTCCGTTGCAATTTTCCAGATGAATGCTATTGGCAAAGAGCTCGTCAGCATTGCGGAAAAGGACATTCCGCTCACTGATGCGATCAGTCAGGTCACGACCCACCAGCTGGAACAAGCCATTTTGGTGGAGAAGGTCTTGCGACTATCAGGCATACAGTCCAGCGCCGAACCCGACGAAATCCAACGCCTGAAGGAAACAATTACCAAACTTGAGGGGAAAATCGGCGAAGAAATCATCAAGGCTGAGGAGATCGCTGAAGAGGCTTTGGCACACTCGGTATCAGACGCCGAGAAGAAAGAATTCGGCATGGCCGTCGACCAGCTCAAACGCATCGAAGGTGAATATGCCACTTATCGAAAGCACATTGATGAGGTTCTGCATCTCATAGAGGCTGAAGACATTGCAGCAGCAACATCCCTGATTGTGACGCTGGAAAAGGAACAGGAACAGCTTGACCATGAATTGGTCGCGTTGCTGGAAGAAATCGAGCACTTCACCCTTGAAGCGGCGTTAACAGCAGAAGCTCATGAAAAGCAGGCCCTTCAGCAAATAATGATAGTCGCTGCCGTAACGCTGATTCTCGGATTAGGCAGCTCTATCTTCTTCGCAATATGCATGATTTCAAAACCCTTGAAAAAAGTCACTCACGGTCTGCTGGAGTTGGCACGGGGAAACACCAGTGTCGAAGTCTCTGTCAAAAACAGAGACGAGATTGGCATTGTCGCAAAGGCCTTCGAAACATTCCGGGAAAATACCGTGCGAATGCAGCAACTTCAAAAGGAAGCAAGCGACAAGGAAGCAAGAGAAGTAGAAGAGCGGCGGTTGGTACGCTTGCAAATGGCCGATGAACTCGAAAGCGCCATGGAAACCAGCTGCAATGCGGCAGCATCCGCCCTGGCCGCCCTGAATGAAGCAGCAAACGAACTCGCCAGTATCAGCGCAGAAACAATTGAAAGATCAAATACGGTAGCATCGGCAGCCGAAGAGTCTTCCCAGAGCGTCCAGTCAGTTGCTTCCGCATCTGAAGAACTTTCCAGTACCATCCAGGAAATTACTCGCCAGGTTACCCTCGCAAATACGTCTACAGCAGAAACATCCGAGCAGGTTGAGACTTCCGGAAAGACTATTGGAGATTTGTCCGCTTCCACCGAGGAAATCAACGAAGTGTTGAAACTCATCACCGAGATTGCTGGTCAAACCAATTTGCTGGCCTTGAATGCCACGATCGAAGCGGCCCGAGCAGGTGAAGCAGGCAAAGGTTTTGCAGTTGTAGCGTCTGAAGTTAAGGCCCTCGCCACACAGACAGGTAGTGCAACCGAACAGATCGGTACGCAACTAACTGCGGTCAAGACGGGCGCATCTTCCAGCTCTACCTCAATACAAACTGTTGTGCAGTCAATGAGCCAAATCCGCGACCAGATTTCCGGTATCGCAGCCGCATTCGAAGAACAAAACGCCGTGACGGCCGAAATTGCCGAAAGTGCAAATTCGGTTGCTCAAGGAAGTTCCGAAATCTCAAACAATATTGCCGAGGTAAACAAAGGCGCGTTGGCATCTGGTCAAAAAGTCGAGTTGATGGTTGACCGTGTACAGGATGTTTCCCAGCAACTTGAAAATGTGCAATCAGGTCTGACAGACTTTCTCCAAGAATTGCGAGCAGCGTGAGATATCGCCACGAATCGAAATCACTTGGTTGAGGTCACACAAACAATCTCAGCCAAGAAAACTTCCGTTTACTCTTTAATTTAACTTGGACATTTGGCAATTCTGACAATACATACGCAATAAATTCCAATAAATCCCGTCTATTTCACCCCTATGACGCGCGATATATTGTGTATTTCAACACGAACTGGCTAAACTTACTCTTAGCGATTTTGTTTGACTACGTGGGCAGGTTTCCGGTGACAAAGCCGATACCAACAAACAAAGACGTCGAGACCGCTCAGCAGATCGATGCATTGCTCGACAGTCATCGAAAATGGGTTGATCGGCTAAATAAATGCCTGATCTGTAAAATCCCGCCCGCAGAAGACTTAACTGCAACAGATGCACATAAGCTGTGCTCTTTGGGTACGTTACTGGAATCCAGAGACCAAGACCTGTTTCCGGATAAAGAGACCTACAACAGCATCTACGAGCTACACAAGACCATCCATAAGGTCGCTCAATCCATGGTTTTGGACGCGCAATCCGACAAGCAGATTGACGCAAATGATTACGATGACTTCTTGAATAAAATCAAAATCTTACAAAATTTCATCGAAGGTGCGTACGACACGATTGTCGATACAATCAACACGACCGATCCTCTGACCGGCGCTCAAAACCGTGCACAAATGCCCGGGTTGTTGGAGGAACGGATTTCCGAGACTAAAAACGGCGTGACCAGTTGGGTCCTGATGGTCGATCTCGATCATTTCAAGTCTGTCAATGACCAGTACGGACATGAGGTCGGAGACCGGGTATTGGAAGGCTTTGCAACTGTTGTCAGGGATCATATTCGCACCAACGATCTCTTTTTCAGATATGGTGGGGAAGAATTCCTGATCTGCGTCAGCGGTGTAACCCGAAAAATGATCACGAGGGTAGCTGACCGTCTTCGCGTGGCAATTTCCAAAGAGGCTTTTGACGGCCCAAGTGGTGAGACCATAACGGTAACCGCTTCGTTTGGAGTTACTCAACTTATGCCGGATGTTTGCGCCAAAGACGCAATCAACGCGGCCGATTTAGCCATGTATGCCGCCAAACATGCTGGACGGAACAAAGTGGTCTTTGAAAGCGAGCTCAGCGGCGGACTTCCCTCCTGAGAAGCTCAAGCACGGTGACTTAACTACGCAGTCAATTGTTTCTTGCCTGAAGCGCCAAGGCTACCAGAGTTTCACGAAGGTCGTTCGGATCTGCCAGTGGTTTGGCAAACCAAAGCCGTTCAATCCGATCACCAGCCACAAGATCAAGCCCGTCCGGATCCAGACAAGCGATCTTCCAGTTAGCGGTCTCAGCCTTGCAAAGTACCTCCGCGTAGAGCTTCACCGCATCTGAATGATCCTCATTCATATGCGCGACTGCCCCTTCTTCCATTTCGGACCATGCCTCAAGATTGGAAAACTGGATAAGCAAATCGGACTGGTCCAGTTCAAAGGCCTTGCCGAAACCGCCATTCAAGCTGGCACCTGAAAGTTCAAGACGGAAGAACGAGAAGTCCCCAAAGTCCGCATAGAGCGCCGATTTGGGATGCCGGTTGAGATATCGACGATACAGCCTTTTGTGGTCCGCACTGCCACGTTCAATTCGGACAGCCTCGCAATGAAGAGATATTCTTGGATGGGCAAGCGGATCCCCCTTCCCCGGCTCTCCGACCAATAAGGAGCATGCAGGATTGGCAAGAATAGCCGTCGTATGCCCGGATAAAGTACTGGTCAGGATGACCGGCGTTCCGTCCAGATCAGTTGCAACGGAAATTCTGCTGACCACCGGACGACCCGATTTCTGGTCAATGGCTGCAAGAGCGCCATATCGCGCCGAGCGCATCAAGCCCCTAGCTGATAACCGCGCGGCCTCATCCGTTTCACGAATGAGAGACGTCGGCTCTTGGTTCTTTTTATTGTCAGTCACGGTGTCCTGCGCATCCCTTAGTGTTCGAATTCAGCCTCATAAGACCACCTTAGAAATCTGAACGCCAGATGAACAGACATCTCAGAGCTGGTTCAGGGCTGTGATGGCATTTTTCGATCATCAGCTTCAGCGCCAGACACTTGGCGCAAACCATCTGGAGAAAACCGATGAACAATCTTTGCAAACGGGCTCTCGCCGTAATCCTGGCAGGCATTATTATGCTTCCTGCAGTTGGTGCTGCGGAGGCAGGTCCTCGAAATGGCTGGCACGAGCGCGGTGGCGGATGGCACGGCGGACGCCATGGTGGTCACCGCCCTCATCACAAACACAAGAAACATCGTAACAAAGGAAATGACAATGTTGGTGCGGCAGTTGCTGCAGGTATCATTGGCCTCGCGGCAGGCGCAATTATATTCGGTGCAACAAGCAAGCCGAGATATGCAGGTCCGCCACCAGTTACGCATTATCCGCGAAATCCATATTCACCTGCGCCGTACCCTGGCCGCGTTTCCGGATCCGTCGGATTCCAACCATGGAGCCCCGCCTGGTACCAGTATTGTTCCTCAAAATTCCGGTCCTTCAATCCATCAACCGGGACCTACATGACGTACAGGGGCGTTGAAAAATTCTGCCAATGATGCCGCTCCCGGATCCAGACGGCTAGCGCCAGAAAAAGAGATCACTCCAACTGATCATCAACTGGCGCTGTCCGACTACTGGCAAATCAAATAGGTGCAATCCACGCCGTGACATCCGATGTCCAGATGAAAATGGGATTTGTGATTGGGATCAGCATCAGGACCGAGAACCGTCGTGAAACGTTTGCAGGCAGCTCCATGGATCGCTTGTAAAAAACGACTTTCCCTTGTGTCCTTGCCCCAGCTCCCTTCAATGCTGACCTGGTCTCCTGATGCAAATTTGAAGTTGGATATATCGACTGCCGTCCCCAGCGCATGTTCGGACAGTTTCCCGTCAGGTTTGTTGTTGCGCCGTCGGCACTGATATCCAGGTCCGGTGGCGACCTCGACAAGTTCACTATCCAGATGAGTTCGCGACGCCGGGATGACATCCTCGACCAACCACTGTGTAAGTGTCTTCGCAAACTCGCAGGAAATCGTGACTGACCCGGCAAACCGAACGGTATCTTCAGAACTATTCTCAATTCCGATCATTTTGACGGCTCGCTCAAATCCACATCCGTTCTCGCCTACGATTGCAGGAGAGTGTACGAACAGCGCCTCGGACAGTTCACAGCTTTGTATCTGAGCACGAGATTCTGATTTCGGTTGCAATGGCTCAACCCGCCGCTGCGGTTTGCTTGCCGGCACATCAACACCCTCTATGAACGCCTCCTGGACTCCGCCGGTCAGCGGCTTCGCGGAAGGAGCAAAGGGTGTTTCCGCAGCGGCAGATTCGACAATCAAACCCAGTAGAATGACGCAGGACAGCCAGTTTATTTGCATCGCACCTTAAACCACGAGTTCATGAATCAGGACCAAATTGACAGTCACTCAAGCCCGGTTTATGGATTTACCGCAACCCTTGGACCTGAAAAATGACCCTGGAACTCTATTCTGCTTATGTTGTGGCAACGCTGATTGTTCTGGCGGTGCCAGGCCCGACCATAATGCTGGTTATCAGTTATGCGCTCACCCATGGCCGGAAATCCGCACTGGCCAGTGTTATGGGTGTCGGACTTGGTGACGCGACAGCAGCAGCTGTATCTCTTCTCGGTCTGGGCGCTGTTCTTGCTGCATCAGCAACGGCCTTTACAGTCCTGAAATGGGCTGGCGCTGTTTATCTCGTTTGGCTTGGCATCAAGATGTGGCGCAGCCGTCCTGCTGCAATTGGTCCACATAAAGTAGCGGACGTACCGGCAAAAACAATTTTCTGGCACGCCTATATCGTTACAGCGCTCAATCCCAAGGGAATTGTGTTCTTCATGGCCTTCCTGCCGCACTTTATTGCTGCCCAAGCCCCCATTGCACCGCAACTGGGTCTGCTGGGATCAACATTCGTGGCTCTTGGGGTACTCAATGCCGCGATATTTGCAATGTCTGCAGCTGCGATTGGTCAGAAATTCCGAAATCCGTCATTTCTGCGCCTCGTCAATAAAATCGGCGGAGGTTTTCTGATTTCCGCTGCAGCAATGACCGCGATGTTGCAACGTTCTACAGCCTGATTACGCCCTTCTTCACATTAGCGATGCACTGCAAACGCAATGTCCTTTTTCGGCTTTTCTTTTTCCGGTTCCGGCGCGGGTGTATTGAGTTTAAGTCCAAATGCCTCTCCAGACTCCTTTAACTCTTGCAGGGATCGGACAGCTTCTTCAACGGTCATTTTCGCAAATCGTTGAATCGCATCATTTAACTCAAGTCCGAAACTCGGTTGACGCCTGGCCCGCATAGTCAAGACATCCTTGTATGCCTCGTCATTTACCCCGCATGCCTTGCACAGAATGACCAAAGACTTGTCGCTCTTGCTGAACAGCAATTGCGAGACAGCAGCAGGATGCAAGTCACTGACCTTGGCGAATAGCATTCCGAGCTCAGCTATCCTGTCGGACCTAGAAAATTGGCGGACGGGATCATTGATATCGACCTGACCACTAACAACATCTTGGATAAGTGCGTTCGCCTGCTCACGCGCTAGCTCGAGTTTCCGAGCAAGAGCAGCGTCTTCGAATTGAGCATGATCTGCGATCACACGAACCATCGGGTTCTCAGCACCAAGAGTACTCACATGCTGCTTCTGGCTGTCCGACAACATCGGTAGAAGTTTCCGCCCGGCTTCTTCCGGCAAATCGGTTCTGTTGATCAGCGCAGATCGAAGGGTTTCATCAGCTTGAGCTTTTTCAACAATTTTGAGAAACGCGGCATCTGGTATCACTGCGACACGATTTTCAACGACTCTTATCAAGGTACCTGCATTGGCTTTGTCAGCAAGCACAACGGAGACCGCGCCATCCAAGAACGCGCGTTCCGCAATTGCTTCGAGATGGCCCGCAGAGCCAGATGATGCAATGGAAACCAAATCATCGGAAGTCAGAACATTTGAGTTTTTCAGAACATTTTTGGCAACAGTAATTTCATCCTGCGCCAATTTGACCATCAACTCATGCGGCGTGTCTTTTTCCTGGCAAACACTTTCTGCCAGCGTGATCCGGGTTTCTACATCCAGCTCGTCGATCACCCGCAAGACAACATCGCCGAAAAGCAAGCTAATCTGCTCACTTCTTTCGGCCCCGGCCTCCAGAAAAAATTCCGTCAACAGGCCAACAAGATTACGACGGCCTGACGGGCTTTTGTCTTTTGCATAGTCGGCAAGCTTTTCCAGGTTCATCATTTGCACTCCTGCGCAAACTCAACGCTTTCAAAGCTGAGCATACTAAAGTCGCATTAACGTAAAACTACCTATATACTGTCAATAATACGACTGATTATTTAGACAATATAATCTATAAAATTAGATTTGAAGCTGAGCCAGTTTCAACGAAGTCGATCACACTGGGGATGATATCCACACCTGGCCACGACATCCCAAAAGCATATAACAATGACAAGGGCATAGTTAACTACACCCAAATCCATACAGTCTTGAGGACGTCATTCTCCCCGCACTGCAGCATGTTTTTTGCTTCGCTTCCGGTTCTGAGTAAACTAAGGTTACTCTCTGTAACAGTGGAAGTCGGGAGTTCACAGATGACCCTTGTTCGGAACTTGAACATAATCGCTCTTTTTATGGCCTTTGCCTTTTTGGCGGCAATCGTGCTCGGATTGGTCTGAGACGCAGGCGGAATACAGGCAGCAGAAATATTAACAACAACAACAATTGAGCTGCCCCGACGATAAGAAAACGCACACCCTGTCCGGGAAAGCGTTCTGTATATCAACTCCTTAATGTTTAAATAGCGACAGTCGGCTTGTCTGGCATCTCGTAAACTGTTGACGCTTGGCGATTGAATCGCGCACAGCATTTTGCTGTGCCTGCGGATTTTCGGCGACTACGAACTCTTGCGATTAGAGAAGAACTCTGCCCGAGTAATCGGGCAGAGTTCTTGTGCGAAAAATTGGGAGTCAGACCCTAGGCCAGCACCGAATCCACAGCACGAACAGTCGCAGCGACAATTGTGTCAGCTTCCTCACGTGTCAGACAAAATGGTGGTGCAAAACCAAGAATGTCTCCTTGAGGCATAGCACGCGCAATGACGCTATCTTGAGACAACAGAGCTGCGGATATTTTTGGTCCGATCTTTTCTGAAGCGTCAAAGAAGGTTCGACTGTCCTTGTCCTTCACGAACTCGACTGCACACAGCATTCCCTCGCCGCGCACTTCAGCCACATGAATGTGATCCGACAACGCTTCGCTCATGGACTTGTTCAGATAGCTACCCACTTCACCGGCATTCGTCACCAGATTCAGTGCATCAATCAGCTTGAGGTTGGCAACACCTGCAGCGGCTCCGATAGGATGCGCCGAATAGGTCCACCCGTGGCCTATAGGACCATTTTCATCCGTGCCCTGTTCCAGCACCTTCCAGACCTTGTCCGAAATGATCGAGCCGGATAACGGCGCATAAGCAGAGGTCAATCCTTTGGCAATCGTAATGATGTCGGCTTCCATATTGTAGTGATCGGAGCCAAACATTGTACCGAGGCGACCGAAGCCGGTGACGACTTCATCAGCGACAAGCAGGATGTCGTACTTTTTCAACACGGCCTGAATAGCCGCCCAGTATCCAGCTGGCGGGGGCACGATGCCTCCGGTGCCTAAAACAGGTTCACCGATGAACGCAGCGATCGTGTCAGCGCCCTCTCGCTCAATCAATGCCTCAAGCTCGGCAGCGCAATGGGCAGAGAATTGCTCTTCAGTCTGGTCGAGGTTCTCACGGCGATAGTAATAGGGAGCTTCGGTATGAATCACCTGTTCGACAGGCAGGTCGAATTTCTTATGGAACAGCTCCAGGCCTGTGAGCGAACCGGTCACAAGACCGGAGCCGTGATAGCCGCGCCAACGCGAGATGATCTTCTTCTTTTCGGAGCGTCCCAGAATGTTGTTGTAATACCAGATCAGTTTTACGTTGGTCTCATTTGCATCTGAGCCACCGAGGCCAAAATAGACCTTGGACATATTCGACGGTGCGCGGTCCAGGATCATCTTGGAAAGGGTTATCGATGCCTCGGTACCGTGTCCCACATAGGAATGGTAATAGGCCAGCTCCTTGGCTTGCGCGCCAATTGCTTCCGCGATTTCCTGACGACCATAGCCGACATTAACGCAGTATAGACCTGCAAAGGCATCCAGCAGTTTGATACCGTCACGGTCTTCAATATACACACCGCTAGCAGTCTTGATCACACGACTAGGGCTTTCGCCTCGGGCGTGTTGGGCCAGATGCGTTGATGGATGAAAGAAATTGTCGCGGTCCCACTGGGCAAGTTTGTCGTTAATCAGCATCTTGTTTCCTCTTCTTTACGCGGTGCTCAGACCCAGTCGCGACAGACGTATTTATTCTCGGCGAATTCTACCATGCCCGGGCACACGCCAGCTCTTCCTGGTTTTCGAGTTGGAATTCGAACCAGCGCTGCATCAACTGCTGCAGACGAATTTGCCTGTTATGGACAGAGCATGTGACTGATTTTGAGGAGGTTTACAGAAGAAACAGCTGCCGCCGACCGCAACTGTGCAGCTAGTTTTGCCCTAAAAGGAATTCCAACGGCGGCATACCTGGGCCTTTGACCGGCTTGGTCACCACATAGGTGAAATAGCGGGAAAGACCAATCCCGGCATCCAGCATCTCGTCGATCAGCCGCTGGTAGGCATCGATGTCCTTGGTGACGATCTGCAATAGATAGTCATAGCCGCCGCCAAGCGCCCAACAGGCCGTAACCTCATCATAGCGCTGCATCGCAGCTTCGAAAGAGCGGAAACTGGCCGCCGTATGATCAGAGATTTCCGCGGCGACAAATACCGTCACATGCGGTGCCAGTTTCTTGAGGTTGATGCGCGCACCGTAACCTTCAATCAATCCGGCCTGTTCCAGCTTTTTCAGCCTGTCCCAACACGGCGTTGGAGACAAGCCAATCCGTTCGGCCAACGCAGCTTTGGTAATACGGCCCTCGGAAGAAAGCACACGCAGGATTTCAAGGTCACGTTGGTCCAGTTGCATGGTTCGTTTCCGCTCAAGCCTCTGCCACACCGATAACGGCCACACAGTCGCCGGTCTGTATCAACCCCGGATAATGGCGACTGATCATCAAACCGTCGCGCAAGGCCCTGTATTCCATCGGGGCTTGCCCCGTCCGATCCAGCGGCCAAACGCGGGCGACCAGATCGCCTTTGCTGACTGGATCTCCAAGGTCGACCATCGTTTCATAGAGCCCGTCGCCTATGCTGATCAAGTAGCAGTCATCATCAGGCATGGTGAGGTTTACGGTCTTGTCGATTTGCATTTCACCCTGCAGGATTCCGAAATGTATCAGGACGTTACGCAGGCCCTTCTTTGCAATTGCATTGGAGCGCGCCGTGGAGGAACCGCCGCCGCCAAGCTCCGTGGTGACCAGAACCTTGCCCATCTCCTCGACCGCAGTGTCATACATACCCTCGATATCTATTTCCAGGAGCTGTACCGAATAGGGCGCGTTAAAGGCCTTCATCGCCGCAAAACAGGCTTCCTGCGTGACTTTGTCTTCCAGAATATGGGCTGCGGCGAAGGGAACGAAATCCAGCGTCTTGCCGCCTGAATGAAAGTCCACTGCCACATCTGCCATCGGCAGCAGTGTGCGTTGGAAATAGTCGGCGATCTTCTCTGTCACCGTACCATCAGGACGGCCCGGAAAGGCCCGATTCAAGTTGCCCTTGTCGATCGGTGATGTGCGGCTGGCAGCCCGGAATGCCGGATAGTTGAAGGCGGGTACAATGATCAGTCGACCAGTTACATCTTCAGGCTGGGTGTTGACAGCCAACTCATGCAGCGCAATCGGTCCCTCATATTCGTCGCCGTGGTTTGCACCTGTCATCAGAACAGTCTTGCCGTCACCGTTCTTGATCACGGTCAGCGGTATCATGACGGAACCCCAGGCGCTGTCGTCCCGGCTGTAGGGCAACTTCAGAAAACCATGGTGCACGCCATCCTGGTCGAGCGGGATGGTGGACGAAATCGGATTGGCTTTCATCGATCAGTCCTTCACCAGCATCTTGCGGGGTACGTTTGACAGGCATTCAGGACCCTCAGCACCAATCCGGATGCTTTCGGTAATTTCAAAACCCCAATCCTCCATCCAGAGACCCGTCATGAAATGAAAAGTCATATTTTCCTCCAGCACTGTCTTGTCGCCCGGGCGCAGTGACATGGTGCGCTCACCCCAGTCCGGCGGATAGGAAACGCCAATTGGATATCCAGTGCGATTGTCCTTTTCGATGCCGTGCTTTTTGAGAACCTTGAAGAAAGCCAGCGCAATATCCTCGCAGGTATTCCCTACCTTCGCCATTTCCAGCCCGGCGTCCATCCCCTCCAGAACGGCCTTTTCAGCGTCCAGAAAACTCTGTGTTGGTTTTCCCAGGAAGACAGTCCGGGACAGAGGACAGTGATATCGATGAACGACACCCGCAATTTCAAAGAAAGTCCCTTCACCGGACTTCATCGGCAAGTCATCCCAGGTCAGGTGCGGGGCAGCAGCATCGGCACCTGATGGCAAGAGTGGAACGATGGCGGGGTAATCACCGCCAAAACCTGCGGCCTCGTCATACCGCAGGGCCGCATCATAGATTTCGGCGACCAGATCGCATTTGCGCAGGCCTGGTTCGACGCGATCAAAGATGCGCTGATGCATCCGCTCGACGATCTTGCCTGCCTGCCGAATATAGGTGAGCTCAGCGTCCGATTTCACGGCCCGTTGCCAGTTCACCAGTCCATTGGCATCCGTAAATTCGGCATTTGGCAAGTGCTTTTGCAAGGACGCGAAGGCAGCAGCTGTGAACCAGTAGTTATCCATCTCCACACCGATGGTGCCGCCATCAAGCCGCCGATCCGCCAGTTGTGCCGACAGATAATCCATAGGGTGACGTTCGCTCGACTGAACGTAGTGGTCCGGATAGCCAATGATATTCGCAGGATCCATGAAACAGGTTCGTAATGCGCCATTTGCATCCTGACCGCGCCCGAACCAGATCGGCTCGTCTTTCAGGCTGAGAACCACACATTGATGCACATAGAAGGACCAGCCATCATACCCCGTCAGCCAATTCATGTTGGACGGGTCGGTCACGATCAAAAGATCCAGACCTCGCCGCACCATGTCTGCCCGGACCTTTTCGATCCGCTTCTGGAATTCAGCACGTGAGAAATACAGCTTGGGTTCTACCATTTAGGACATCCTGATTGGTCAGCTGTTGATGATGGTACCGGCACCGGCGGCATCAGCGCGGGCTCCGGCAAGAGTTGCTATGGCCGTGTCCTGGACACCGGTGCCTGTCAGATCGCACACGGTGACTTCGTCAGCAGAGGTTCGGCCCGATTTTTGACCGGCCACGATCTGGCCAAGCTCCGGGAATTGGACTGGTTCGTAAATCGTTCCTGCAGCAAGTGCGGGGCGCAATTCGCCCAGTTTGATAGACTGCGCCAATCGATCACAAACGAAGAGTGAGCAAGCAGGAATGACGTCTACCGCAAGTTCCGTTTTGTGGTCAGCGTCCGAGCCCATTGCCGTTACATGTTGGCCAGGGCGCAGCATCTCAGCGGTGATTATTGGCGTTCTCGAAGGCGTCGTGGACACCACGATATCCGCCCGGCTCATCACATCAGATATGCTGCCCGTGGTGACTTTGATGCCCAGCTTTTCCGCGCAGTCTTGAGCACAGGCAGCAGCCTTTTCGGGGTCACGACCCCAGATGACTGCGCGATCAATTCCGCGTACCAGCGTTAGGGCTTCCAGCTGAAGGCGTGCCTGGGCGCCGCTACCCAGAATTCCAGCCACTTTACTGTCTTCGCGCGACAGATGCTTGGCCGCAACAGCTCCGGCAGCAGCGGTGCGCACATCTGTCAGATAGCCGTTGTCAAGCAAAAGCGCCTTTACGATTCCTGTCCTGGAACCGAACAGAACCATCAGTCCGTTCAGGCTGGGAAGGCCCAGTTGGGGATTGTCAAAGAAACCAGGACTCATCTTGATGGCAAAGCCGTCCAACCCCGGCACATAGGCGGTCTTCACATCCACCTCACCATTGTACTCGGGCACATTAAAACTGAGGATCGGCGGCATTTGGACATATTTGGTGGCCAGAATTTCAAACGCTTCCTCAACACAGGCGACAGCGTCAACATCCAGTGAAATAATTCTGCGCAGATCTGCTTCGGTCAGTATCTTGATTTCAGGCATCCGCGCCTCTTTGCTTCTGGGCTTCCCCGGCCACATCAACGTTTTCACCGTCAATAATGCGTTTGTGCAATGCCATATCGATATTCTGGCCACTGATCAGGGATACGCAGTGTCCGGGTATTTTTATTTTCCCCGCCAGAAGGGCTGCGATACCAACACTTCCAGAACCTTCAATCACCTGGCGTTCCTGAAAATAAGCGTGGCGGATCGCCCCTGCTATTTCTGCTTCACTCACCAGAACAATCCCGTCAACCAGATCACGGGTCATTTCAAATGTATAGGTGTTGTCCAGCCCGATACCACCACCTAAGCTGTCGGCGAGTGTCGGCAATTCTTCAACCTGGACAGGCTTTCCCGCCTGCTGACATTCGTACATCGCCGCCCCGCGCTGCATGGAAACCCCAATGACACGGATTGCCGGGTTTACAGCTTTCATCACCATTGCAACGCCCGAAATCAGTCCACCACCAGACAGCGGAACCAGCACAGTCTCCAAATCCGGAGCCTGTTCCAGAATTTCCAGGGCAACTGTACTTTGCCCGGCGATAATATCGGGGTGATCAAAAGGAGGCAGCATAACTCTGCCGGCAGCAACCAGACGCTCTACTTCGACCTGAGCATCATCCTGCGACCTGCCAGTGATGCGCACGTCTGCTCCGTGGGATTTTATACCATCCACCTTGTTTTGCGGCACCAGCTCCGACATGCAAATGATGCAGTCAACTCCGGCCTTAGAAGCCGCATACGCCAGCCCGCGCCCGTGGTTGCCGGTTGAAACACCAACCACACCCGCAGCGCGTTGTTCATTTGTGAGCGACATCACCGCATTTGTGGCGCCGCGCAATTTGAAGCTTCCGGTAATTTGACTGTTTTCAAGCTTGAGCGAAATCTGTCCACCCGTCAGCTCGCTAAGCGATGGCGATGACACTAGGGCAGTCTTGCGAATACGCCCTGAGATCCGCGCACGGGCAGCAAAGCTGTCTTGTAGAGTTATCCTCGACGTCATTTGGTAGATCGCACTCAGGTTGGAGTTCTGAAATTCTCACTGAAGTCAGAGCTAATCGTTTGCCCTAATATTCACCCTTAGTGGGAATAACGATCCAAGAAAACCCCTTTTTCGGATCCGCCCAAATGGCCTCAGGAGCACAGTCAGGAAATACGCCGGGCAATCACATTCGAAAGCCACTGGAGCAGAATAATACTGATTTGTTATGCCGCTGGGTGAAAGGCAGTCACAAGGGTATCCAGACGTGGATAGGAGAGACTATCTCGACCGTGGATTTGGCAGACTTGCGCCGGAGATCAACAAAACCCGGTCAATAGCCTTTCAAAACTACGCTAGCAGTATATCGAGTTGCTGTTTAAGCAATGCTTCCCAATCACGACGTGCTTTCAGATTGGTCGAGGATTCGCCCATGAGATAGGCAACCAACATGCGCCCACGAAGAGCTGCGTCCGCGTGATTAAACCCGACTTGTTCAAACGTCCAGCTGGCGAAATCGAAACGCCTTTCCAAGGTGCGCTGATAGATTTCGTTTACATCCGGATCCCTGCGTGCCCAAACAGATATCGCATGATCTGGTGCCGCTGCATCGTTGCGCACAACTTCGGTCATCAGATTAAGTATCCGGCCTTCTGCGGTCCCTTCAAAGGTTTTTGCGTTGAGCATGATCTTTTCAGTCAATTCAACGACCCAAAACTCCAAAGAACTGGTCAGAAGGTCGTTAAGGTCTTTGAAGTGCCAATAAAAACTGCCGCTGGTTACGCCGAGCTCCTTGGCGAGACCAACAATCTTGATACCCTCGACACCCTTGGATTGAAGCGCGGACAGTGTTGCCAGAAGCCAGTCGTCACGACCTAGTTGTCGGCCTACGGGTTTTTCCATAGAGACCTCTATTGAAATATCGATTACCCTAAGGCACGATAGAGAACTCTATGGAAATATCCAAACTGTGTTTTAAGGTTTTTTGCCGAGCCCTGATACGCTTTAGGACTTGAGGGAGAAAGTGAATGTCACGGATTATACGAACAACAGCGATGGCTCTATTGCTCGCCGTTGGAACGACGGCTGCAATCGCTCAAGACGCAACCCGAGTGGACAACCTTCCCACAGGGCGTAACGCTTCGCCGATAATCGATTACAAGTATCCAGCAAGCTATTTTCCAAATACAGAAATTCTTGGCGAAGACGAGATGCGTATCACAGCGCTAGGAACGGGAATGCCGAACCAGACGCGCGCCGCGGTTTCCATCTCCTACCTTGTAGAGCTGGGCAATGGCGACAAGTTTATCTTTGATGCCGGGTCCGGCATGATGGCGAATCTGTTTTCACTGCGCCCTGATTTTTCAAAAATCGACAAGGTCTTTGCCAGTCACCTGCATATCGATCATGTCGGCGACTTCATGGGTCTGCACATCGCGGGCTGGCTCTCCGGGCGCTATGATCCAATCCATTTTTATGGCCCAAGCGGTTCCAAGCCGGAGCTTGGATCCAAGGCTTTCGTCAAAGGGATGCAGGACGCTTATGCGTGGGATCTGCAGACCCGCTCGGGAGCCTTGCCCGATGCAGGTGCAAAGATTGAAGTCCACGAATTTGATTATCTTCAGGAAAACGAGATCGTTTATGAGCAAAATGGTGTTGTTATTCGCTCCTGGCCTGCGATCCACAGCCTCGATGGCTCAGTAAGCTACAGCCTCGAATGGAACGACCTGAAATATGTCTTCGGCGGCGATACCTATCCAAACAAATGGTACATAAAATATGCCACAAATGCCGACGTAGCCTCTCACGAAGCGTTTCTGCCGCCAGAGGCCCTGGCTGAATATTTCGGTTGGTCTCTCAAGCAGGCAACCTATGTGGCAACACAGATCCATACGGAACCAGCGGCCTTCGGCAAGATCATGGCAACCGTGAAACCGCGCCTGGCAGTTGGGTATCATTCCGTCCTGTCGCCTGAAAACACAGCCGCAATCACGGACGGTGTCCGGGAAACCTACGACGGCCCGCTGCTGCTGTCCCGCGACCTGTCGGTAATCAATGTGACAAAGGACAAGATCGTCTCGCGCATGGCAATTGTCGACGAATATGTGCTGCCGCCAGATGTGACGGATGCCTATCTTAAGGCCACCCGTTCTGACGAAAAGTCGCCCTCTGATGCGATCAATGCAGGCAAGTGGGAAGGATATACCCCTCCTCCAATGCCAGAATAAGATCTGCGCGACAGGTGTTTCACGGCGTTGCATGCGGCGTCGTGAAGAACCGGAACCGCAGCTCCAGATCCTCAGGCGTAACAACATCGCCCATGATCGTGTGACGGTTTGACCGGGAACTGTGAATCGCAACAAAGACCTCGGTTCGAAGATCCAGTTCAGCGCCGGAAAAACCGATTTCCCGGAACAGCCCCCGAACATATTCAAAGCGCTTCTTAAATACGGTATCCACCTGATCAGTAATCAGGGGCTCCTGCGCCGCCCATGCGCGCACCGCGACATCGTATCGGGCCAGATCTCGTTTAACGATGAGATGCATGAGCGACCGAAGGCGGTCAATCGCTAGTTCATCACCGCGCTCTTCGATCTCGGTCATGACAACAGTGGAGAATTCCTCGGCCCAAAATGAGATGAGCATCTGGATGAAGTCATCACGGTTTTCAAAATGTCCGTAAAAACTTCCCTTTGTGACGCCGAGTTCTGAACACAGGCTATCAATCGTGATCTTGGATGAACCTTTTCGGGAGAGCACATCCATTGCGACAGAAAGCCAGTCTCTCTGTCTGAACCTTCGTTTTTTTTTGGCATTTTCTGTCATTGGCGACTTCTGAACTCGGGCTTCATTTCCATCGAGATGATTTGCAAATATACTAAAAAGTATGTTTAGTTAAATGCACGTGATCGGCAATGGGGGTTGAATTATGTTTGACGCAAGGTTCTTGCAGAAATTCAAGGGTGTTTTTCCACTAACAGCGGCAACAATTGGCGCGATCATATTAGGCCCATCCTTCTTGGCAGTCGATGCGCTTGCAGCGGGCGGGAAAGTTGACGGACCAAACGTCATCGCTCCGGATCGCTACATTTATTATCCGGGCACTGAAGTCCTGGAAGAAGGCGAAGTCCGGGTCGTTGCCTGCGGTACAGGAATGCCGGATGCACGCAGGGCACAAGCTTCCGCGTGTTTCCTGTTCGAGTTCGGTAATGGCGAAAAAATCATATTCGACCTTGGAACCGGCTCCATGCGGAACATAAACGCATTGATGATCCCTGCCGAGTTTCTGACCAAGGTATTCATCTCGCATCTGCACACCGATCATTGGGCCGACCTGGCCTCTCTCTGGGCTGGCGGTTGGACTGCAGGCCGTCCGGTTCCTTTGGAAGTTTGGGGGCCAAGTGGACGCACCGAAGACATGGGGACGGCCTACGCAGTCGAGCATTTTCTGAAAGCGTATAACTGGGATTTCCAGACACGAGCCTTTCAAATTATGCCGATTGCAGGTGGCATTACGGTTCACGAATTCGATTACAAAGGCGAAAACGAAGTCGTTTATGATGAAAACGGTATCGTCATTCGTTCAATCCCGGCAATTCACACCGGCGACGGCCCGGTGAGTTACATCATCGAATATGCCGGACTTAAACTTGTGTTCGGCGGCGATTCAGCACCAAACAAGTGGTTCATTGAGCACGCCAAAGATGCCGATTTTGTGATCCATGAATCCTTCTCAAGCCCCGAATTCTTTGTAAAAGACTACAATCAGCCCGCCCAGCTGGCCTGGCGGGCCTGTTGTGAATTTCATACGTCCGGACCATCGTTCGGCAAACTCATGAGCGAAATCAAACCGGGTCACGCTGTGGGTTATCACGCCATGGTGGAATCCCACGAAGAGCTGATCCTCAGCATCAGAACGACCTATGATGGCCCGCTGTCCATGGCCAAGGACATGATGGTGTGGAACATTACCAAGGACGGTGTTACCGAAAGAATGGCAGCGTCGACAGATCGGGCGAGCGGTGTTCCAGGGCCGACCAAACAATCTGGTCCTGATCCGGATTGGCCGAACCCGTTCAGCGAGTTCATCCTAAGCGGAGAGTATGGACCAGCGTTCAATGCTCAAAACGAGATGCTCGATGAGCATATGAAAAAGTATGGACTTGAGGATCAGGATTGGCGGCCGCGCAAACCCTGGTACGAACCAAACCATTGAGCCTATGAATAAGTCTGCATGACAAATCGCCTCAGGTTTCGGTCTGGTAAGTCCTATCAAGACGTTATAGCGTAGCGCAAAATACCTGCACTCATTTGACGGTTGTAATCAATGGATCCACTGAGTCTATTTGCTCTCATCATTTTGCTGGTACTGCTCGGTGCGGGCGTCGGCTTATGGGTTTTCCTGGCGCTTCAACCAGGAAAAATTGCTCATTCCCGTGGTCATCCCCGCGCGGAAGCAGTCGCCATGTGCGGCTATTGGGGCGCATTGACAATGGGATTGTTGATGCCGCTGGCGTTTATCTGGGCTTACACAGACGGTGCAGCGCCTGTCTCTTCTGAAAATGAGGAGACTGCATCGTGATTATCTTTCTAACTCTCTGCTATTGCGGCATTCTGTTTGCGCTCGTCAAAGCAGGCATCATCAAACTCAACACGTTCTGGAAAATCTCGCCGGTTCTCTGGCTAGTTCTCCTCCTTGTCGTGCTCTTCATTCCGATGCAATGGGGCGCACCATCCGGACCTGCACGCTCCTACAACAGGGTCATCGAGATCGTTCCAAACGTGAACGGCACTGTCATTGATGTCCCTGTCCAACCTCTGGTTCTGTTGTCCAAGGACGACGTGCTGTTTCAGATTGACCCTGAACCCTATGAAGCCGCAGTCGACCGCGCCGAAGCTGCATTGGCCGAGGCACGCCAGGCTGTACCGCAACTGGGAGCAGCTGTTGATGCCGCAGAAGCGGGTGTCAAGGAAGCTGAGGCCCTTAGAGACAGATCTAAAGACGATTACGACCGGTTTAGAACAGCAAACGAGAATGCAATTGCGGCTGGACAAGCCAGCACCCCGTTCAGCGAAAGCGATGTAGAGCAACGCAGGCTTACATACCTGGCAAGTGAAGCAACCGTTCTTCGAACACTTGCCGCTGCCGAACAGGCCAACCTCGCCTATGCGTCTGAAATTGATGGCGTCAACACGACTGTTGCCCGTGCTGAAGCTGATCTTCGCAGCGCAGAATTCAACCTTCGGGAAACGACTGTTCGCGCACCGGAAGACGGATATGTTGCAGCGCTTACCCTTCGACCTGGGCAACGCGTAAGCAACCTGCCGCTCAGATCCTGGATGGCATTCATTCCGCTCTCTGAAAGGCGCGTCGTTGTTGCCATTCCGCAGACACGCCTCCGCTATGTCGACCCCGACCAGCAAGTGGAAGTGACATTCTCATTTCAACCCGGCAAGGTGTATCCAGGAAAGGTAGTTTCGACGGTGCCGCTTGCGTCTTCGGGACAATTGCCGCCGAATGGCTTGCTGCCTTCCTTGAGTGATCTTGCAGGTCCGAATGAAACGTTCGGTGTGATTGTCGACATCGACGATCTTCCAATGGAACTGGATGCACTTCCAGGTGGATCCGGCGGAACAGCTGCCATTTACACGCAATCTGTCCAGCCGACACATCTGATCCGCAAAGTCATGATCCGCATGGATGCTTGGCTGAATTACCTCAGACCAAACTAGGTATACCTGACCGCGAAGGTGACTGGCATGATCTACAGAACTTTGAGACTCGGGCCATCGGCATTCGCCGCGGCAATGTTGACCAGCCCGGTATTGGCGGCAGATCTTGGTGCCAACGAGCCACCGTCTGTAGAACCTATCGAACAGATATCTCCATGGGAATTCGAACTTGGGGTTTACGCTTTTGTTCCGGTCTCTGTTGAAGGCACCTCTGTCGTCGATGGCGGTTCCGTTAATCTTGATCTGGATTTGAAGGATGTCGTCAATCTTCTGGATTTCGCAGCATCCGGGCGCGCTGAAGCCTGGCGCAAGCGGGATGTCGGTGATGGCAGTGCTTTTGGCTTTGTGTTTGATGCCCAGTACGTCAATCTCGGACTTAAGAAGCAAGATATTGGCCCGGCGTCTAGTGGGACAGTTAAAGTTGATATCCGTCAGGGTATAATAGACACCATGGTGGGTTACCGGCTGCCATCCGTCTCAACTGGTTCAGATGTAAACCAACGGATTGAATTCGATGTCATGGCGGGTGCCCGCTACAACTATCTTCGGCAGAAAATCGATATTACCCCGGGCTTGCCAGCCCCGTTCACCCAAAACCTGGGCGATGACAAACACTGGGTGTCTCCGGTTATCGGTGCCCGAGCCAACTTTATCTTCAACGATCGCTGGAATCTGGTTGTTCGCGGTGACATGTCCGGTTTTGGTGTTTCTGGTGAAAACCTGAGTTGGGCGCTCAACGGTCTTGCTGGCTATAAGTTTACTGAAAACGCTACCTTCCGCTTCGGATATCGCGTCTATGACATCGATTATTCAAGCGGGTCTGGCAGCAATGAATTTGCCTACGATGTGACCGAACATGGACCCATTTTAGGACTCAGCTACAAATTCTAGAGGCACAAATCTGTTGCGTAACAAAATTCGAAATCTTGGGCGCATGCTCTCTACGCCCTTGAAATCTGTTCTGCTGCGCATGTTGTTCTGTGCTCTACTGTCAGCATCTTTTGTGGCCTTCGGGTCACAAACGTCCTCAGCTGATTGGATCAATCTCTCCGGCGCCGAAACGTCACCGAACATTGCTGAAATTACTGTCCTTGAAGACAGGGTCCGGATCTCCCTGGAAATCTACGTCAATGACATCGAAAAGATGCCGGAATTGATGCCCGAGGACTGGATTTCAAAGGCTGGGATTATCTTGCCGCCACAGGCAGAGCGTATGGAGATATTCTCCCGGGAAAAGCTGCAGGTTATTGCTGATGGCGAAACAAGCCTAATGGCAAACTTACGGGTGAGTGAACCCCGACTGCGCAAGGACCGGCTGTCCCCCTTTGCAGGCATGATCAATCCCATTACCCGGCAACGAGCACCCGAACCGCCTTCGGATAAACGCGTCCTTTATGTCGAGCTGGATTATCCATTTGATGGCAAGCCCGAAACATTAACCGTCATTCCACCGCGGGACGACAAAAGCCGCAGCCTTCTGTCGACCGGTTTCATCGCCTATCACGGTGCTGTCCCGATAATCGATTTCCGTTATCTGTCAGATGCAGTCACTCTGGAACTCGACTGGGACGATCCCTGGTATACGAAATTCGGCAATCCGAACCTGAAACGACATCATCGCTGGCCAATGATGTCATATCTTTATATCGATCCGCGTGAAGTTCGTCATGAAGCAGTTATCCGACTGCGTGATCTCGGTGAATGGGTCGATCTGGACCTGCAACCCGGCGCCATGATCTCCCATGAGCAGCAAGCCGCGATACAGACAATTGCAAATCAGTTTTTTGCAAATGCAAATCCGGTACTCATGGATGGCGAGCCGGTAGAGGTGACGTCCGTCCGGTCAGAATTTCTCGAACTCTCCCTGCGCGGTGTTCAGGTGATTGATGATCAGCGGGATCTGGATCCCACGACTGCTGTCCTCGGCGTGATCTTGTCCTATCCGACGGAAAAATTACCCAAAGAAGTCAGTGTCGAATGGAAGCTCTTCACTGATCGGGTAACCCGTGTTCCGGCAACATCTGTTGATCCGGCAGGACCGTTTCCCTCTCAAGTTTCAGCAGGCGATCCGGTCCACACCTGGACCAATCATCTTCTGAAATATCAAGAGCAGACAGTCTCGCCTGTGCCCATCGGATCAGAGCGGGCGCTCAAACTTCCGGTAATATCATTGGGCAGTTTGATCCTGGCGCTCGGAGCTGGTGTTTTTGCTATTATTTCCAAGGGCAGAAGACGCTTGGTCGGTCTCGTCCTGCTCGTTCTGTTTGGTGTGAGCACTGCAGCAACCAGAGACCAGAACATTCTCCAGATTCGCAATCCAATTGCAGGTTTGCCAGGAGATGTTGAGGCCTCAACAGCTGCAAAAATGATCCTCGAAAATGCAAACACCGCCTTCCTGGAAGTTGACATAACCCGTCGGCAATCAGATCTGGACCGGTTTCTGGCTGCAGAACCAGATCCCGGAATTTATGCCGAGTTGGATCGCGCCATCAACATCAAGATTCAAGGCGGTACGACGGCCCGTGTCGATGCTGTCGAAGATGTGAGTGTTTCGAATATTCTGCCGCTTAGTGATGGCGATGGTTTCTCCGGTCTGGCTGAATGGACCGCCGTCGCAAATGGTCAGCATTGGGGACACAGCCATGTTCGGACGATTAAATACCGCGCACGGATAGACCTCGCTGAAGACGAAAACGAGTGGCGCCTCGCGGGCTTGACGGTTCTGGATACCGAGTTGTTGCCGCAATGAATGTTTTGAGAAAACTGCCCCAAATCTTGCGCAAAAACTCACCGGCTCGCTGGCTGACACTGTGCTTGCTGCTTCCCGCAATACTGATTGCCACGAGTGTTCAGGCACCAGCTCATTTTTTGCTGAACCTGAATGTACGGATCTTTCATATCGAGCGAACAGTTGACGGGCTAGAGCTTCATATCCGCATGCCGATGCCCTATCTCGTTGCCGGTCTCGTTGGCCCGGTGCAATCAAATGGCCTCCCGGAGCCCGCACCCTTTACCGAGAATCGTGAGGATGACGGCAAACTGGTCCATCTGGTTGACCTTGAAGTCTACGAGAATGACCCCAACGGATTGGGCCAGATCGCGGCAAACGGCCTGAAAATTCGCTCGAACGAGGCCACCGACCCGCTCCGGTTTGAAGTTCTGGAAACACAGCTCTACCGGATTGGCACACAGCCACCTTTTGCAACACTTGAGGAAGCCAGGGCTGCATTCAAATCCGAAGCTTCTGGCGAGCTTGGTTTATCCCCGCTTTATGTTGGCGATGCCATGGTAGACGTAAGGCTCAAGCTGTTGAGCGACGAGACAGTCTATGAGTATCAAATCTCCAGCAGTCTTGATCCCAAATTGCCCGACCAGGACAAGACCGCCAATCTCATTCTCGACTATGGTCCTGACGGCACCAAGGTCTTCCGTTCGCAAGGGTTGCTCGAAGAGCCTATCAAGATCTCCCGATCCTCATTTGCCGCCGTCATCACGTTCATCAAGGAAGGCATTCGCCACATTCTGGAGGGGGTGGATCATGTGCTTTTCGTTCTGTGTCTGGTGATAGGCGCCCGAACCCTGTCATCACTCGCCTGGCGTGTGACTGGCTTCACGGTCGGCCACAGCATCACGCTGACAGCAGGTTTCTTCGGGTTTGTTCCGAAAGGGGCCTGGTTCATTCCCGCTGTCGAGACGACAATTGCCCTATCGATCATCTATGCGGCGGCCATCGCTGTCTGGCCGCGCACAAGGAAAGCACCAAGCGAGCAATCCATGGTGCTGGTGACCGGTGTCATCGGCCTACTGCACGGTCTCGGCTTTTCGTTCGTCTTGAAGAATATCCTGCAGGTCACATCACCCGATATCTGGCAAAGCTTGCTGGCCTTTAACGTCGGCGTTGAGATTGGCCAACTGGCAATTGTCGCTCTTGTCTGGCCTGCACTCTGGTTCGTAAGCCAAAAACACGCACAGTCGGCATCCGCGATCAGAATAACAGTCGCCATCCTGTGTGCCTGCATTGCGACCTACTGGACCGTCGAACGTCTGATCGGACTGGCGACAACACTCTAAATTGCCGGCTAATTCGGAACTCCGTTCAGACAAGAATTCCCTGATCGAAACAGCACAAATACAGCAAAATGGTTGTTGATTCCACTATCAGGAACCTATCTGAAAGCAGGTCTTTATGGGTTATAAGCATCGCCATCATCGTAGGGCATCCTGACAAAGGCCCATGACTATCGACCCGCAAGAACCAAATCGGCTCCCTTTTCCCCGATCATGATTGCTGGCGCGTTGGTGTTTCCACTCGTTAGCGTTGGCATGATGGATGAATCGATGACACGCAATCCCTCGATCCCATGCACGCTCAAATCCGGCCCGACAACAGCATCTGCTTCTATTCCCATCCTACATGTTCCAACTGGATGGTAGTCACAGCTAGCGTATTCCCTAGCATAAGCGAGTAACTCGCTATTGGTCTGTACATCAGAACCCGGTAGTCGTTCGTGACGGATCAGGTCTGCAATGACGGGTTGAGAAAGAATTTCCCTTATTTTCTGAACTGAAAGACAAGCCATATCTCGGTCATGTGGGTCGTCAAGATAATTCGGATTGATCAACGGTTCATCCTGCGGATCGGCTGATTTGAGCGAAACGGCACCTCTAGAGCGTGGTCGAAGGTATGTGGAATTTACAGTGAAACCGTGTCCCGAAATTTTTGACAAACCGCCGCGAACCACGGTTGCCGGTGCAACATGAATTTGTAGATCTGGCCAGTCAGTATCATCGCTCGTATGGAACCCGCCGCCTTGGACAATCGCGGCCGACGCAGGCCCCGTACGAAACAAAAGCCAGCGCAAACCGTGGAGCAAGGCCATTGGATAATCGCCGCGCCCGTCAAAACTGATGGGCTCTCTAGTCTGGACAAGTACACTTGTGTTGAGATGATCTTGCAGATTTTTACCGACACCAGGCAAATGGTGTACGGGATCAATTCCAAGTCTTGCAAGCTCAATGGCATCGCCTATCCCCGACAACATCAACAAGCGAGGAGAGTTAATAGCACCTGCTGAAAGGATAACTTCCTTGCTAGCAGTTAGGAGTTCTTTCGATCGGCTTTTTACAACTTCGACACCTTTGGCTCGGCCCTTTGACATCTTGATGGAAACCGCACGAGCATGGGTGCAAATGGCAAGATTGCGGCGTTTTCTGATCGGACTGAGAAACGAAACCGCTGTCGACCGGCGGCGCCCATAACGGCAAGTCACCTGGTAAAAGCCTGCGCCATACGTGGTTGCCCCATTGAAATCCGGGTTCTCCGGCAGCCCATATTGGCGTGTGGCTTCGACAAAAGCACGACTGATTGGATGAATATCTGTTTGGTCAGAAACCCAAAGAAGCCCTCCTTTACCGTGAAAATCATTTTGCAGAACACTATTATCTTCGCTTCTTTTGAAATAAGGCAACACATCCTTGTACGCCCACCCCTCATTTCCAAGAGCTGCCCAGTGATCATAATCGTTCTTGCTACCACGAACATAAATCATGGCATTGATCGAGCTTGAGCCGCCAAGTGTTTTACCTTGTGGGCACCAGATCTCTCTGTCGTTCAGATTCTTCTGGGCGACTGAATGAAAGCGCCAATTTACACTTGGGCCAAAAAGCTTACCAAGACCGGCAGGTATATGAATGAAGGGGTTCCAATCGCGACTGCCAGCTTCCAGAAGCAACACTTTGTTTTTGGGGTCTTCAGAGAGTCTATTTGCCAAAACACAACCTGCGGAACCAGCCCCAACGATTATGTAGTCCCACTTAGAAGAATTCAGTACACCCATGAAAATCTCCACTTGAGGACGGATAATTGTTGTTCTGAGAAGACCGTCACCTAGGCAGTCTTGATGACTCTCGTTTAGGTGCGCGCGAAAGAGCATCGCGGACTGCAAAATAGGAGGGCTTTGGTTGCAAGTCCTGATCAAAAAGTGCAGGCCTTGGAGGTGACCCTGATCTGCTGAAGGGCGCGTACCCTTCCACAATCCAGTGAAACTTGTCGGTTAGCCCCCAAAAACTCACGCGTTTAACTACCTGGTTCTCCAGAGCGGCTTCCAGAAAATCAGCGTAGATTTGCGCGACTGACTGATCTCGCGCTGAAACATCGTCTGGCAAATCAATATCGTTGACATCGAGCTCCGTGATGAAAACGTCGACTCCCAGATCACCAATATCTGTTAAAAATGCCTGTAAAGAGGTCGATACAACTGGCCACCGAGGAGCCAGATGCGCTTGGATACCAACCGCATCAATTGGAATACCAGCGCGCAACAGGCGCTCTAGGGAAGTAACAAGCCGCCCACGTTTTTCATCACAAAATTCAGTACCGCAGGCAAGGTTATAGTCATTGATGACAAGGTTTGCCTTGGGGGCCAATTCTCGAGCAGTTTCAAACAAAAAGCCGACGAATGCATCGCCGTGGGTGTCGAGTACTGGTAGCGCGCGATAAGGCCTTTTCTGGTCGGACATCACCTCGTTGACGACATCCCAACTTGTGGCCTGCGGATAACGGGTCATCACAAACCTCAAATGTTGAAGATATGCCTTCTTTGTTTGTTTAAAATCACTCGTTTGAAGCCAATTCGGCAAGCTTTGGTGCCAAAAAAGAGTATGGCCGTGAATTCTCATCCTGTTTTTTGAGCAGAAAGTCGCTATGTCATCCATTACGCCTGGTGTTAGCGTACGACCATCGTCTGCTGAAATATTGGCTGCTTTCATAGCATTTTCAGGCGTGATGACATCACAATTCTCAATCAGTAGCCGTAACAATGGCTTGTGGAACCAACCGTTAAAAGCCGAACCAATCTCAATCCCTCTAGCCAGTGCGACATCTTTCAGACCTGATGAAGCATATGTCGAAGACGAGGTCGCACCTACGCCAGTAATAAACGCCAAACCACCAGCCGTTAGGCGTAATAAACCACGGCGAGAATGCTCCATTTCCAAATTTTTGTATGGTTCCAACACGACGTTCATTCGACTAGGTCAAAGCATGCCTGCTCTTGAGGATGGGAAGCTACTAGTGAGTTGTCATGACCCTTTTCAGATAATAGCAGGTCAAAGTAATCGATTGTTTTTGACAGACCTACCTTGAGTGGAATGTTTGGTTTCCAACCGAGTCTTTCTTTGGCGCGCAAGTTATTTGGGCGGCGCATCTTTGGGTCGTCCGACGGCAAGTCATGGAACAATATTTCTGATTTCGATCCGGATAAGTTCAAGACGATTTCTGCCAACTCCAGAATGGTGAACTCATCGCAGTTACCGAGATTTATGGGCTCGACAGCGTCGTCTGGATCACAGTTCATTAGCTGAAAAAGACCTTCAACCAAATCATCAACATAACAAAATGAGCGAGTTTGAGTACCCTCGCCATAAATCGTGATTGGCTTACCCTGAAGGGCCTGTACTATGAAATTCGATACCACGCGGCCATCATCGGGCCGCATGCGGGGGCCATAGGTATTAAAAATGCGCGCAATTCGGGTGTCGAGGTCAAAAAGCTGCCGATAGGAGTAGAACAATGCCTCTGTCGACCGCTTACCTTCATCGTAACAGGAGCGAGCGCCATGCGGATTAACATTTCCCCAATAGGTTTCCGGCTGAGGATGAACCAACGGATCACCGTACACCTCGGATGTAGAGGCCTGTAGAACCCTTGCATTGCTAGCCTTGGCAATTTCCAAAGCATGAAGACCACCAAGAAAAGATGTCTTCATTGTCTCAACTGGCTGCGACTGATAATGTTTCGGTGACGCTGCGCATGCCAAGTTGTATACTTGATCGGCGTTTACCCAATAGGGCATCGAGACATCATGCTGGAGGAGAGAAAATCCGCTGTGGTTTTGCAGCGGCAATATATTACGGCTACTCCCGGTGTAGAAATTGTCGACGCCGATAACTGTAGATCCGTCTCGTAGCAATCGTTCGCACAAGTGGCTTCCCACGAAGCCTGCAGCTCCGGTTACCAGAACGCGGGGACTAATAGATTGAACGTGATTCACGGTGCGCCTCTTTGAGATGACTGAGCGACCTGAGTGCCCAAATTGTTGATATGGCTTATGTCAGTCCTTGCTATTCTTTGTATGGGGAGACTGGTTTTGTGATTTTGCTTCCGCTCGGTCCCTTTAAAGATGTGCAGGCACCATGCAAAAAAACAACCGGTCATAAACCCGGCAATGAGCGAGGCCAAAAGGAGAAGCAGCCCTTTTGGATGAGATGGACGAGACGCCGGATAAGCAGCAGAAACGATCCTGATTGTGCTGGGTTCCAAGGCCACCTCTTCCTTGATCTGATTGGTGCGTGCCCGGAATTTTTCATAAAGCTGGCGGTTCAAATCCGCTTCCATCTGAAGTTCTCGAAGGCGAACACTATCCGAATTGGAATTGGCGGTTGCTTGCTGCAATTCGGCGACCTGATTGGTTAAAGCCAACTCATTTTGCTGGGCGACCTTGTACGCTGTTTCATGACGATTAACGACGCGCTCAAGTTCTGTATTTATGGCCGTTTCAATGCTGTTGATTTGCTGACCGACTGCAGAAAGACGAGGGTGTTGCGGCAATAATGTCGTTTTAAGCGTCGCCTCTTCGGAGCGAGCCGCTGCGAGCCGACCCAAAAGGGAGACGGCAAGAGGTGAGTCCAGCCCTTTTAGATCGCCAGAGAGGGGATTGGCAATCGCGCGTCTTGCTTCATCGAGTTTTGATTTCTCAACACGTGAGGTCGCCTGAGCGTCGCTAAGTTTTCGGTTCACCTCAAAAAGCTGTTGCTCGGCAACCAGAACATTTTGCGCGCCGACTAGCCCGTTGGCTTCGCGGAAGGCCTCAACCGCCCGGGTTGAAGTCTGCATTGTCTCCCGCAACTCTTGAAGCCGACCACCAATATCGTCGGCCGCATGCTGGGTGGATGAGGAGTAGTAGTCACGGCCTTCTGCGGCATAGCTTTCAGCCAAAAGATTCGCGATTTTGGCCGCTTTTTCGGGATCTGCAGAACGAGCCTGAATTCGAACAACATAGGTGCTCCCAAGCCGCTCTATTGCAACGCGTTTTTCAAGCTTCCTCTTTGCTTTGTCATAGGGTGAGCGCTGATAGGTCTCTACGTCTCCATAAAGCACCAAACGCACAATGTTTCCGGTAATGTCTATTATTGAATTATCATCGTTACCGATAAATTCCGCGTCCTGATCCAGCCCCAATTTCGATATCACGCGGTTTAAAACGGATGCTGATTTCATGATTGCAACCTGGCTTTCAACCAAGCCGGTATCAGCACCAAGGGCCGAACTGCCTAGACCGGACGGAAGCACCTCACTGCCAGTGAGCTCCTTTTGGAGAGGGTCGATAAAGACCTCTGCCCTTGCCGAATAGAGCGGTGTCGCTAAACGTAAATAGACAAGGCACATTACTGCGAAAACACAAACGATTCCAACAATAAGCAATTTTCGTGACCAAAAAGCCCACCACAGCTCCAACAACTCATCTTTAAGCTGTCTTGGCTCTTCAGGCATTTGTGCCAAAGCGAACCTTGGTTGCTGAATTACGACGGGGTGGAAGATCGATTGTTCGGGCTCCTGCATATTCTGCTCTTTATGTCTCAAGTGACTTGGCCGAAGGGGGACCGAAACCTCTAATTGTAAAATTATCACTGCGAGTTAAACGGAAAATTCACCAAGTTGCAAAAGTAAAAAACGAACATGGATAATATTATTGGTTAATTTTTTATTATTTATATATATAAATTTTTAATCGTTTACTAAAATATTGATTTACACTATCCGTCTGGAAGAATTCCATTCATTACAAACGCGAAATCGACTACGTTTAGCAACTATCTCCGTAATCATTGGTGCCATTTTGAACCGGGTCGTCTATTTTTCGGTCGTTGATCAAGCAGTGGTTAGCGGGTCTATGTTCGCTCTGAACTTGGCGCTGATCGGATTTACGACGGCTGAGTCGTACGGGAATTTCGTACTTGTTTTTGCACTCAGCCTGCTGGCCTATGGCGCGCAAAATGCCATTACTTTGATGCCGCTTAATGTATTGTTGCCGACCAGATTTGGGCAAAGCCGACGCATGACACTACAAATGCTATCGACGCTCGATGCGGCAGTGCTAATTGTGGCAAGTATCGTCGTCGCCGTTTTGGGCATCTGGACAGGGCTTCCGCTAATTCTGTGTGGCTTAGGTGGATTATTGTCTCTTACCAGCGGTGCACGTGAATTTCATCGAGCTCTGTTTTTGACTAACAATAAGCCATACGGTTTGCTCCGCCTCGATATTACTGCATTCACGACTGCGATTGTGATAACTCTCGTCCTTTCAAATGTGCGGCCGCTTGAAGACGCTGTCTTGATAGGTTTGATCGTCGGCAATCTCACAAGCCTTGCGGTTTTTCGACAAGCGACCCATTGCTCTCTGCTCAGATTACCGCAAATGGCACGCCGCTATGCACCATATTGGAGGAAAAGCCGTTGGGCGCTCTTTGGCGCCGCCGTTACTGAAGCCCGATTCAGGCTTTATGTTTTTGTAATCGAATTTGCACGAGGCAGTGCAGCACTTGGTGTCATTCATGCTGGGCGCGTTCTCGTGAATCCAGTCGCGCTTTTGGCCTTCGCATGGGCACGTGCGAGTAGGCCAATCCTGGCAAAACAACTCGCTGCTACTCACAAGCGCGCCGCTTTAGAGACACTCGCAGTAGGTGTTGTAGGACTGACACTCGTCGGCGTAGTCTATGTCGCACTCCTTAACGCAGTTATGCCATATCTTATTGCCTTCGTTCCTGATCTAGGTGGTCAGGAGTTCTTGAAGTATCTTCCGCTTTGGAGTGCCTTTGCCGTCATTAGCGTTCCAGCAATCTGCATTGGCGTCTATTTTCAAGCGAACCATCGCTATCAAGTAGTAGCTATATCGACCTTAGCATCAGTATTACTGTCGGGACTGTTATTAGGTGGTTTGTTTTTTGGTGCGCCGCTCAAATGGACAATTTATTGTCTGGTAATTGGCGAGATAGTCCAGCTACTAGCGCTTCTGTACATATTGCTCCCTGAGCTGATAAGCGCGCGTAGGGTGCAGGCATGACGAACTCTATGATCTCGGAGGCCACCGCACACCAACAACCTTACAGACCCCCTGACGTTCCAGTCAGATCGGCAATCCTGTCCGGATTATTGGTGCTCGTTCCTGCTCTCGTATTTCTCAACCGTGGGATTGTCTGGCCATTGATGTATGGACGCCAGATGCAGGATCCGAGTGGTTTATACGGAGGACTGGGCTTATACGCACCTCATACCTTGCACAAGATATGGTTCCCGTTGCTCACTACGATAACACTGTCTCTGTTTGCAGTGGCGCGCATTCAACAGCCTAACTACAACAAGTATTACATAACGTATTGGGGGCTGTTTTTCGCTTGGAGCACAATCAGTTTATTTTGGGCAATAGAGCCAAGCATCGCATTCTCTCGTCTAACACTTCAGATGTTGGTAGCAATCTGCTTATACTTGGCATTTTGCGGCACAGATCGCCCCAAGCAAATTCTAAACTGTGTGTTTTTCGTCGTTATCATGTCGGTTTTTATCAACCTGCTAGCAGTTCTTACCCAGGAGCCCACCGCACTTGGTCACAATGGCATCTTCCAACACAAAAACAAACTCGGCGTGTTTTCCGTTTTGGCCATGCTGCTTGTGCTTCTGAAGCTGGGCGACGGGCGTCGCTATTTGCCGATCGCCCTAATTTCTCTGCCAGCATGCATTTACATGCTGATTCTCAGTCAATCAAAAACCTCTTTCGGGCTGGTGTTTGTGGCCCTTCTAGCCGGCGCAGTTGTCGCATTGTTTGCAAAAGGCTTAAGGATCCCGGCCTCATTTACGTTCATACTTGGCGGGATTGCAGTATTTCTATTGAGCGCAGTTATCTTCGCCGTTTTAGGATTCTCATTTACGCAGCAGTTGGAAACAGTAACTGGTGATGCGACATTCACAGGCCGCACTGCTTTGTGGAGCTTTGCCTGGGATTATGTTGAGGCTCAGCCATGGATTGGTTACGGATTCAGGTCGTTTTGGCAGATAGGAGAGAATACTCCATCGCTCTCGTTAGGATTTGGTTTCATTGCTACTGCCGCTCATGGCCATAACGGATACATAGATATATTGTTGGGTGGTGGAATAATCGCCGTACTGTTAGTGATCCCAATCTTGATCATAAGCCTTAATCTGTGCGGCAATATCGCTAAGAAGAGCCTGTATGAAGGCTTTGTACTGGCAAGTTTCGTGATCTTCGTATTGCTGCACAATATGTTTGAAACCACACTCCTATTTGGAGTGAATGTAGTGTTTGTCTTGTTCCAGATTGTCTGGCTCTACATGGTGTACACCGTCAATGACGATCCAAGTAAAGCTAGCAGACTCTAGCCATATCGAATACGTTTTGGTGCTGGGCCCCGGGGAGGGACTAGATCATTAGGACGGAGTTTTCCGGCAAAGAACTGGCATACAACTGCATAGCAGAACAGTGGATTAAGATAAGCATAGCGACGCCACAATCGTCGTGGTTCGCATCCCAAGCGATAAAGCCATTCAAGTCCCCGGTCCTGCATCCATTTTGGTGCTTGGCTTAGAAGGCCCGCATGGAAATCAAAAGCCGCGCCGACGGCCAAAACTGGACACGAAAGAACAGACGCATTTTCGTAAGCCCAGACTTCCTGGCGCGGGCATCCAAGGCCTACAAACACGATACCAGCCCCCCTTGCTTTTATTTGCCGGAGTGTTTCTTCGTTTTCGGCTTCTGAAAGAACACGAAACTTTGAGGGTATCTCACCGGCTATGTTCAGCCGTGGAAAAGCCCGGTTGAGATTTTCGTGAAGGGCCGTAAGCGTTTCCTGTTTGCTACCGTAAAAAAATACGGGAACGCCCGCGGTCTCTGCTGCGGCGCATACCCGCAAAGTAAGTTCTGGGCCGTAGACCCGATCGGACAAGCGGCACTTGTGCAATAGCCGCAAAGCCCAGCGAACCGGTTGACCATCAGGAACTATTAAATCCAGACTATTCAGCCGGACACGGTGTTCAGGATCCAGGTACCCAGTCATTACGCCGTGAACGGCAAGCGCAGAAACTGAAAACCCGCGCTTTTGCTGCGCTGATTGCATGATTTTTGAGACTGCTGCCTCATAATCAACCGCAGCAACAGAGACGCCGCAAATACTGTGTGAACCCTGGTCGATCAACCCACGGATCCTTTCCAACGGTCCGCACCATTGTCGTAGAGATCCGCAATCACCGCCTCGATATCATAGGCAAGTTCGAAGTTCGGATAATCAGCCTGGAATTTGGAGATATCACTGATCCACCAGATGTGATCGCCGGCGCGGTTCTCCTCTGAATAAGTCCAGTTTAACTCGCGGCCTGCCTGATTCTGGCAAAGTTCTATCGCTTCCAACATAGAGCAGTTTGAATATCTGCCTCCGCCGATGTTGTAGACTGCCCCACTTGTCGGTGCCTCACAAAATTGCCATAGCGCCCGCACCAGATCGCTTGAATGAATATTGTCGCGAACTTGCTTGGCCTTATGTCCAAACACCGTATAGGCTTTGCCAGTGAGCGTACACTGCATCAAATATGCTAGAAATCCATGCAATTCAGCACCTGAATGCCCAGCACCAGTCAAACAACCTCCCCGAAAACATGAGGTCTTGAGACCGAAATAGCGCCCATATTCTTGCACCATGAGATCTGCCGATGCTTTTGATGCACCAAAAATACTATGCATGCAGCCGTCAATGCTCATCGTTTCGTCTATACCCTTGGCAGCGAATGAATGGTCTTCAGCCACTTCCCACCGGGTTTCCCGTTCAATCATAGGCAATGAATTAGGACGGTCACCATAAACTTTATTGGTAGACAGAAACGCAAACGCAGCATCCGGAGCATGATTGCGGAACGCTTCCAGCAAATTGAGTGTGCCGGTGGCGTTGATCGCGAAATCAGTATGTGGCTCACGTGCAGCCCAGTCATGGCTTGGCTGGGCCGCAGCATGAATGATGCAAGTCAGATCCGTACCGATGTCGCTAAGTAGCTTCCCGAGAGTGGCCGCATCGCGGATGTCGATGGACTGATGACAGTAGTTTGGGAGTCGAGTCTTCAGATCATTAATCCGCCAACTAGTGGAGGCATCAGGTCCAAAGAAATAGGATCGCATGTCGTTGTCAATACCATAGACGGTTAGGCCCTTTCCGGCCAAAAACATTGCGGCTTCCGCGCCAATGAGCCCACCCGACCCGGTAACCAGTGCTACACTCATCTCGCTCTCCTCGTCGACCGAACACCGCTGATCACCCGTGTACTCAGATTTGGCACGACTATGAGCGCAAACGCCGCAGCAAGGCTAATGATTGTTTTAAGCGGTTGAAATAAATATGGTTTCAGTGAATGGTTATGCATCAGTTTCAAAAAAACCATTGCCTCCCTACCATCTCCCCGGGCGATCAAACGTCGCGCGAAGTAACGCATTTGGTAGGCATTCGCCAATTTGCTGTATTTTGTATGAAGATCAGGATCAATTTCACGTACCATGGCATCGATAGCAGTCCATCCCTGGTACATTTTATCAACCTTGGCTGACTGACCGCCATCATGAATCCGATAATACGTCAGTTCCCGGTCGATACCTTGAAAACGAAGGGCAGAATGTAGCGCCATTCGCAGCCAGCATTGATGATCTTCCCCGTGAGTGGCCTTGATATCGAAGTAACCACTTCGGCCATCATTTGAGCGAGGCTCAATAATGTCATTGAAGATGATACGCCTGAAAAAACCAGATGATCCGCCCGCCAGCGGATTGCGGCAAAATACGTCCGCCGCTGAAACATTCGCCATTTTCGGCCGATACATCGTCTTCATTGGAGTTCCGTTGGCGTTGATAAAACGACACACATCATAGCTGACGCCAAGATTTGGAATACGATCGAAATGCGCTACATGTTCGGCGATTTTTTCACGATGCCAAAGGTCGTCGGAATCGAGGAATCCGATAATTTCACCACGGGCGATTCCAAGACCGGTATTCCTTGCGGCCGATACACCCTGATTGTTCTGTCGAACGTAAACGATCCGGTCGTCTTTGAACGACCTACAAATTTTAGCGGTACTGTCCGTGGAGCCATCATCAACGAGTATCAGTTCATATCCCGGAAAATTCTGATCCAAGACTGACTCGATTGTTTCACTCAAATACCGTTCCGCATTGTAGATCGGGACGATAACGCTGACTTTTAGAGTAGAGCCTTTGTAATCCGATCTATTAACCAACTTGTCGGTTTCCGCTTTGTTTGACGATGCTCCGACTGTATCCCAATAACTATGGTTAGCAGACAGTTAATCCCCATCCATAGGATGTAATTGGATTCATTGTTAACGCTTAAATCATATAAAGATGGTGAAGGCGTCCGCATGTCCTCAAGTACCGATGATCTGGTTCAATCTATCGCTTATGACTTGCCATCAGGCAGTATCGCAATGGTAATTCGAGATCAGGCGAACCGGTGTAGCAACTCCGGGTCTAAACGCCTTATGGATATCGTGCTCTCCACTTCGGCGCTGATTATCCTGTCCCCGGTCCTTGCTTTTATTGCGCTTGGTATTTTTGTTCAGGATCGCGGGCCAGTATTTTTTCGCCAGGAACGCGCAGGCATGAATGGCGAAACATTTCGCATTTGGAAATTCAGGACGATGACGGTGCAACCGCCAACATCCTCTTTTCAGCAGACAATGGGAAAAGATGATCCGCGCGTGACAACGCTCGGCCGATGGCTGCGAGTCTCAAGCCTCGATGAATTGCCTCAACTCTTTAATATTCTAAAGGGCGAAATGTCGCTTGTCGGGCCGCGCCCTCATCCGGTTGAATTGGACAAGATATACGCACCCCAGATCGACAAATATGTACTGCGCCGTAGCGTTCGGCCTGGCCTTACAGGCGCCGCACAGATTACAGGAGCAAGGGGCGCCATCGCCGGCACAACGGAAATGAAAACCCGTCTTGAACTCGACTTGGCGTATATTACAAATTGGTCGTTCTTAGGAGACTTCGTGATCCTCTTTCAAACTCTAAACCTGCGGAAAATGATGGCAAACGCTCACTGAGCCTAAGTTTCAAAATTTCAGGATGGGCCAGCGATCAAAAACGGCAGGCCCGCAAATTCCATTTCATTGAATTGTCCAATCAGGGACGATCCTGACTGAAGGGACTTTGATCCAAGCCGATGTGCAACCTGTCGAGGTTACGAATCCTATAAATTGGCTGTGATCGGGTTTGAACAAACTCTTTTCACATGTCAGTCAGCTGATTGCGAGCAAGATGGCACAAGGGCAATTTCGCCTAAATGTCGAGAAATACGAGCGCGCATAGAAATTTTAGACATCCCTATTGTAGGTTTAACTAAAGCCGAAGTTCTGAAATTCTCACCGAAGCCGGAGCCAAGAGTTCGCTCCATGTTCCGCCCTTAGTGCATGACTACAATTCAAGAAGTCCTTTGTTTAAATCCGTTCAAAGAGCCTCATGAACGTAGGTGACGCCTCTGTTGATGAGCAGAATTGAAGTTGACTGAACTACGGCCCAGTCGCTAGCGTCGCCTATCACGACATGACTCAATTCCGCATCAATATTTCGACAAACACACCTTCCGGCAAACAACCCTATTTCTCTGGAAACTCACCCAGGCGGCGCAGCGGTACGCCGGCGCGGACATTGTCTTCGATCATACCGAGGTTGCGTGATTTGGTTTCAGGCATCCAGACCAGAGAGACGATCAGGGCGATGCCGCATACACCTGCGAAAATCAGGAACACTCCCGCCAGCCCGATGGCCGACACCCCTGAAAGGAAGACAAATGCCACCAATGCGTTGAATAGCCAGCTTGTGGCCGACGCTGCGGCGATTCCGGGCTCCCGGATTGTTGACGGGATTAATTCGGACATCAGGACATAGGGCAAGGGCCCAAGGCTCATGGCAAAGGCCGCGATGTAAATGCACAAGGCAATGAGTCCGAGAAGCGGCAAGGACCAGGATTGGGCCGCAACGACGCCGAGAAGTCCGATAACCATGACCAAAGACCCGCCGATTGCCAGCGGTCTGCGACCCAGCTTATCGACTGTCGCAATCGCAACGATAGTTGCGACCAGATTGATCAGGCCCAGACCAAAGGTGGCGCTGAGTGCGGCCGTTCCGGCTGAAAAACCGAGTTCCACAAAGATCACTGGCGCATAATATAAAATCGCGTCAATACCGCTGAAATTCTGCAGGATGAACAATCCGCAGCACAGCCCGAGAACGGCCGGGGTCGTGCCGATACGCAGCACTTTCTTGAAAGGAAGTTTACCTTTGCCACCAGATTGATCCACCTGAATGGAATGTTCAAATCCCAGCGTCGTGGCAACCGCTTGCGCCTGTTGTGTGCGCCCGGAGGTTGCCAGCCAGGTCGGGCTTTCCGGAACCAAGATCAACGCGATCAAACCAGCCAGCGCGATGATCCCTCCCAGTCCGATGCCCAGCGCCCATTTGGTTGGGTCATCCATCCAAAGAGGCACGGTATAGGCCGCCAGAATACCCATCGTGACGGCCAGCTGGAACAAGGACACCACGCTGCCACGATAGCGTGCAGGTGTGGCCTCCCCGGCATACATTGGCGCCGCCATCGATGACAGACCGACCGACAATCCGATTAAAATCCGAGCAGCAACAACACCGCCGAGCTCCGGGTGCGTCAGCGTATAGCCATAGCCCGCACCGGCCAGTAGGAAGGCGCACAACAGCGTTGCCCGCCGCCCCCAGGTCTTTGCAATCGGACCGGCGGCAACGGCGCCCAAAAAACAGCAGAACACCAGGGAAACGGTGACGTTTTCCTTTCCCGACGTGCTGAGATCGAACTCCCGCCCGATCTCGTCCAACCATCCTGCAATGCTGGCCGTGCTGTAACCAAACAACAGACCTGCGCATATCGTCAGGAACGATACCCGGCCAAGGGCAAGGTACAGCTGCAGTCCGGTGATTGGTGCAGCTGTCATGCCGTCACAGCGCTGTGACGTTTTTCAATCTCTTCCAGGCTGACACCCTTGGTTTCCGGTGCGTAGAACCAGGAGAACACGGCACCAATGGCACAGGAAACCCCAAAGAGGGCGAAGGTCGCCGGGGCCCCGAATTGTGCCACAACCACTGGAAACGCAAACACCACGATAAAATTGCAGGTCCAGTTCGCAACCGATGCCATTGCCATTCCACGGCTACGCAGCGCCAGCGGGAAAAGCTCGGACATATAGAGCCATGGCAATGGCCCAAGGCTGACAGCGAAGAAGGAGATATAGGCGAACAGGCCGGCCAGACCGACAGGCGCCAAATCGGGCCTGTCAGGCTGCATCGCATAGGCGATCACGGCCAGACTGACCGCCGCACCGACAAACCCCAAAATGAACAAGGGCCTGCGGCCAAACCGGTCAACAACAAACATCGCAACGATGGTCATCAGCACGTTCACAATACCGATCCCGACGGTTGCTACCAGCTGGGTGCTTGCTCCGTCAAAACCGGCATGGCTCATGATGGTTGGGGCGTAATAGATCACGGCGTTGATACCGCTGACCTGCTGGAAGACGAAGGCTGCGATGGTGAAAATCACCAGCGGTCGGATTGTGTCGGACAAGAAAACCTTCCAGCCGGGCACTTTGTCACCGGTTGATGCAGAGGCTTCAATTTCATCGACGATGTGGACAGCGCGTTCTTTCGGAAGGTCGGGCTGCAGTTGACCAATGACGGAGATCGCCTTGTCGCGCTTGCCATTCATAGCCAGCCAGCGCGGGCTTTCCGGTGACAGGAAAATCCCGATCAACGACACCACGGCGGGAACTGCGCCAAAGGCCAGCATCCAGCGCCATGCGCCCAGTGGCTCAAGAACCAGATCCAGAAGATAGGACACCAGAATACCGACGGTGATCATCAACTGAAACGCCGAAACCACGGCCCCCCGGTATTTTGCAGGCGCAAGTTCGGCCAGGAACATCGGCGCGGCAAGGGCGGATGCGCCAATTGCAATTCCCAACACCAGGCGCGCGGCGACAAGGGCTTCCTGCCCTGTCGCCAATCCGCTGGCGAGCGAACCAAGAGCAAACAGCACCGAACAGATGATCAGCACCTTTCGGCGCCCCAGACTGTCAGCATACATCGCCGCCAGAATTGCTCCTGCGACGGCCCCCAACGGGACCGCCGCGGTCAGGAACCCTTCAGCCGTGACGGATATGTGGAAGGTCTTGGTGATCAGAGGCAGGGCGCCAGCAATGACGCCCTCATCAAATCCGAAGAGGAGGCCAAAAAGCGCAGCCAGTGAAACCAGTCGCAAGAGCATATTGGCCCCTCCTGATTAAATGTGTTTTCAAGCGCTCAGGCGTGCAAGCACACCTTCAGCATGACGCAAGGACCACGCCGTGATGGTCAGGTAGCTGTTGGCAGAGCCCTGTGATGGCCAGGCCGCTGAATCTGCGACAGACAGATTGGGAAGACGCCAGAACTGGCCATAAGTGTCGGTCACTCCAGCCTCGGGTTCGGCTGACATGCGTAGGCCGCCTATTTCATGCAAGGCAGCACCCAGCGGGTTTACCTGGGTCCGGATAAGATCCGCGTCAATGGCATCCGCAACCTTGGGAAGGAAGGCATCCATTTCCGCCAGAACCTTCGTATCGACGTCACTGCGATCCGCAACAACAGCGTATTTTCCAAGATCCCCCGGGCCATCGCTCTGCCCGTTGGTCAGCTTGACCTCGTTTGTTTCAGAAGACTCTCCAACGCCGAAACAATAGGCCAGAAGATAAAGTCCTTCAGGATCGCAATCCAACCAGACAGTCGCGTGATACGGCGTGTACCAGGTCTCGGTGAACGGTCCCTGGATCTGGATGTGATACGGCCGGTCCGTGGTGGAAGGAATGAAGGCGTAGATCGGCTCGTTCAACGGCTTTCTCAGCTTGAACAGACCTTGAATGAACTGGTGATCGGCAATATGCGTCCCGACGTGCGGATGCAGTTCCTTCAGGCCCGATGCCAGTGCCAGACGCGTTGATTGAATGGCACCGCCTGCAAATGTGTACTGGCGGGCAACCAGACGATACCGCTGCTCGTCTTCGGTGCCCCTGGCGATCAGGCCCGTGACCTGGCGGCCATCATGATCAACCCGTTCTGCAAGCGTGTTCGGCACAAGCGTGATCCGTCCGCGCGCGACCTCGCTGGACAACAGCCCGCTGCGAATGAGGCGATCGGCAGCACAATCGAACCCGCGCGGTACGTATCCATTTCGCTGTTCCTGGGTATCCACGCCCAATGCAGCGTGTTCAGCTTCTATCCCGGCGCTGGTCAGGCTATCCAGAAAGCCCTGCTGCGCATCGCCGCGGAAGAATGGTGGACGATCAGGCGAGTGCCCGGACACATGCATCAGGTCTTCGGCATGCTCATAATAGGGCTCGAACTCATCGAACTTGACCGGCCAATCCGAAAAATCCCACTCGGAAAACCGCGGCGTACATCCGCCCCAGAACAATGTCCGTCCGCCAACAGCCGACCAGGCATCGCCATTCAAAGGCGGGGCAATGTCTTCATCGTAATGCGCACGATCCGTCCAGGCGGTGCGATAGCGGACAAGATTGTGGACCTGAGGGGTTAGATCGCTCCGGCTTCGAAACGGCGTTGATCCGACATGGCTTGTCAGCACAAACGGCCCGGCTTCCAGAATGACAACAGACAGGCCCTTGCCCGCCAGCTCAATCGCGCTGGTGACGCCTGCCGTGCCAGACCCAACGATCAACACGTCGATATTGGTGGTGGCTTTGGCGATCGAAAACAGGTCTGTGGCAACAACAGATGTAAGAGATTCCATGGGTTCAGGCCTCAACGATTAAAATAAGCGGCGGCGACTTTTCTAAATGCGAGAATGATGTCTTCGATGTCCGCATCGGTCAGGTTGGATGCAATCGACAACAGACCTGATCGATCATGCAGGTCGTCACAGACCGGCAAAAGTCCGCGATGGTAATTAATCCCGGATGCAAAGTTGTTGTCGGGGTGAGTCCAGGGGAAACCATCCCGACTGTTTGAGCGTTTTTCGGTCAAGCTCGGGATGTTGAAATACCAATGCAGACCCCAGTCGCGCATCGGCAGGCAGCCCAAGGACCCTTCCGGCCCGTGAATACCCTCCGCATGAAGAGCGGCCATGAAACGGGTACACATATCCTCGTCGTCAAAAGTCAGGATCATGAAGGGGCCGCTGTCGCCTTTCGGATCGATGACATGGCGCAGCTTCAATTCGGGAATGTCCGACAAAGCCTCACGGATACGCCATTTGGCGCGCCGCATGGCACCCGTAATTTTGGACAGTTTGCGTGATTGCGCCAGGGCCATGGCTCCTGCAAGATCCGACATCCGCGCGCCGACACCCCAATACTGGCAGGTCGTATCGGTTGGGTCCATTCGCCCAGCGTCGTTGCGGGCATAACCCAGATCGTGCAACGCAACGGCTTTGCGATAGAGCGCATCATCGTCGCAGACGATCAGTCCGCCATCGCCCGACGTCATGTTTTTGTTCATCTGGAAACTGAAGGTAGCGATGTCGCCAAAGCGGCCAACAGGTGTTCCGTTCTGGCTCGCTCCTGCCGCCTGGGCACAGTCTTCAATCAGCGCAATCTTGTGCTTGCGCGCCACCTCGGCGATTTCCGCCACAGCTCCCGGAGCTCCGCTCATGTGGACCAGCAAAATGGCCCGGCTGCGCGGGGTGATTTTGGATTCAAGATCCTTCACATCCATGCAGAAGGTATCGTTGATATCAACGAGGCGGGGAATGGCACCTGCGCGAACGATTGCTGAGACGCAACTCACCCACATGTATCCGGCGACCAGAACCTCGTCCCCTGGTCCGACCTCAAGCGCCGAGAGAGCTATGGATAAAGCTGCAGTTCCTGAAGAAACAGCAAGCGTATGTCTGTGCCCATAGGTCTCAGACCACTCCTGCTCAAGCGTTTCCACCATGTACTGAGGGTCGATGCCGTAAAACCGGAAAGGGCTTTGTGAACGCAAAACCTGATCAACCAGCTCGCGCTCTTCGTCGCCAATCCAGTGTGCTCCCGGTAGTTCCCATGGCAATGGGGTCGTGCGAACAGGATTCCCGCCTTCGATTGCAAGGCGGTTGGCACGGTCTGATTGCGACATGAACACTCTCCTGGCTGCGGCTAGCACTAGTTGTACCGGACCAGAAACTTCCAAACTGTAAAACACTTACACAAAAATTTTGACTATGGATTGTCAAATTTTCTTAAAGTCACATCCCAATTATGAACGTCTCCAAGAGACTTGGCTGGACATGATCCTCAATATGCTTCGATCAAAGTGCTCAAACTCCGACTATTATGGAAGTGACTTCGAGACCCCCTGCGTCAGCTAATAAGTCTCCATTTGGTCATTGATCATATACCTGCCGTCAACGCGCCCGAGATCACGCGAAAAACTGAAAATTCCAGATCACCCTGTCAAAAACTCCAGTTTTGGGTGGCGAGCAGCAACCGAAATGTACCCCTAGTGTTGTTTGACACTCAGAATTGGAATTGACGGGATTACCCGGTGTAAGGCGGGATTTGGTGGAAAGGCTTGCTGTTTCAAAGGCACGAGCGATTTCTGCTAATCCGAAGCATCGCGTACGTTTGACACAATCATTCATCTTTAAACGCTCAAAATGCTGCCCTGCTTGATGATGCGTCTTACATTTCAAACGGCGTTAACACTGCAATTACTATCGGTTTATACGGAATTTCGGCGCCATCCCAGGCTTGGCCAACCAAAACGAAGTTGATGCTGCGCGCCTGCCGCCTTGACGACCTACACCGAAGTTGCGGAAATTTGGGACTTTAGCCACTTCGCGCCTTCTACCCTGAGCGCTTCCGAACATGCAAACATAGTCCTGAAACAGGTAAGATTGACTATTGAATTTTTACACAATCTTTCCTTATCGCTTTTTATTTCCAGCTACTGACTCTGTGGTGAAAAGACTCGTTCTCTTTGCCCAGACCAATGGCCAACCTAATTCATATTCGGTTCTGAAACGGCTCTAACAGTTTCTCGCACTAGCAGGGCTTCTGAGAAAGCATTATCAATTAATGATCTAGGTAGCGCTCGCCGCGTGGAGCTTCTATTTTATGATGATACTATTGGTCTTTCCGGGTTCTAACCGTGTAGATATGGATTCGTAAAGGGCAGAAGGGAGTTACTGTGCATAGTGAGCCTCAAGGATTTCGCTTCATTGATCTATTTGCGGGTATTGGTGGTTTGCGCCTCGGTTTCGAAGCAATAGGCGGAAACTGCGTGTTCACCAGTGAGTGGAACAAATTTTCGCAGATCACGTATCGAGAAAATTTTGGCGAAGATCATCAAATCGAAGGGGACATAACCAAGGTCAGTGTCGATGGCATACCGGAACATGATGTCCTGTTGGCCGGGTTTCCATGTCAACCTTTCTCAATCGCTGGCGTCAGCAAGAAGAATTCTCTTGGCCGAGCGCATGGCTTTCTTGACGAGACTCAAGGCACGCTTTTCTTCGACGTTGTTAGGATTCTTGCGCGCCATCGCCCGCGCGCTTTTGTTCTGGAAAATGTTAAAAACCTCTTGTCGCACGACAAGGGAAATACAATGCGGGTCATCCTTCACGCGTTGGATGAGCTTGGTTACAAAGTCGACCACAAAGTGCTAGATGCACAAAACTGGCTGCCTCAGCATCGAGAACGAATTTTCATTGTTGGTTTCAGGGAGGACCTCCCGGTTCGCTTCTCTCTAGACGATGTTGTGATACCTTCAGGTCCAGCTCCACTGCTTGCGTCCATCCTACATCCTGAAGACGGTTCGGAAATTTCTGAGCCTCCATATACAGAGGGCGTTTCAGCATGTGTGGCCTCTAAATACACCCTCTCGGACAAGCTATGGGAATATCTAAAGAACTACGCAGCCAAACATAAAGCAGCCGGTAACGGGTTCGGTTTCGGACTATGCACACCGGACAGTATTTCGCGCACGCTCAGTGCCCGATATTACAAGGATGGCTCTGAAATACTAATTGCTCAGAAGGGTCGCAATCCGCGACGCCTAACTCCTCGAGAATGCGCGAGGCTAATGGGTTTCGATCGGCCAGGTTCGAACCGACCTTGGCAAATTCCGGTTTCCGACGCGCAAGCATATCGTCAATTCGGAAATGCTGTGGCGGCCCCAGTGGCGATAGCTATCGCGGAAGCAATAGCACCGTGGCTCGAAAATACAGTCACCTTGAGGCCTAGGATAATTCAGAGTGCCTGACGAGCGGCAGCCAATGTCCAGATCAGAGATGATGGGAAGGATACGCTCGAGCGATACAAAGCCGGAGATGGTCGTTCGTCGTGGTCTGCACAGCCACGGATTCCGTTTTCGTTTGCACAGAAAGGACCTCGCGGGAAAGCCAGACTTGGTGTTGGTGAGACATGGTGTGGTTATTTTTGTACATGGATGTTTCTGGCATGCTCATGAAGGATGCAGCTATTTTAGATTGCCTAAGACTCGGACCGAATTCTGGGAAGACAAGCTTTCCAAAAACGTCGCGAGAGACAGAAAAGCTGTCGATGAATTGATAAACTCTGGATGGCGAGTTCTAATCGTCTGGGAGTGTGCAACAAGAATGATCTCATCGCAGGAACTGATGAATGATATCGTTGAATGGTTGCGAGGCAACCGTGTTTCTGGAGAAATATCCGCGATGGTCACTTCGGCCTGAACCCGGAAAATGCACAAAATATTGGGTGGAAGAATGAGGACGAGCATGCCAAATGATCTAGTCAACGAACCCGACGCACCACGGCTCATATTTGGTTTGAGGGATACCGGATACAATCCACGGACCGCTGTAGCGGATATCGTTGACAATTCCATTGCCGCCAAGGCCGACTCCATCAACATAGAAATCGTACTTCATTCCGATGGGCGGAAGTTCGTCTATTTCGGAGATAACGGAGAGGGAATGGATGCCGAAGGTGTTCACCAAGCGATGCGTTATGGCGCGCCGGTCCGAGACAACCCTGAGAGTCTTGGTAAGTTCGGCTTGGGCCTGAAAACTGCGTCAAGCTCAGTATGCCGCAAGTTTACCGTGATCTCAAAAGCAACCTTAGATCAGGCGTTCGCAAAACTCAGTTGGGATCTCGACCATGTCGCCAAAGAAGGTCGATGGGAAATGCTAATGGAGCCGGTTTCCAGCAACGAAGACGAAATGTTTGGCGAACTTTGCGGCGACACAGGTACACTTGTTATTTGGGAAAAATGTGATCGAATCCTGTCAAAGGACTATGAGCCGGGAAGTACGAAGGAACAGGCCGCGATCAATCGGTTGGCCGAAACACTCAGTAGACATCTCTCCCTAGTGTTCCATCGTTTCACCGACAAGACAGATACCCGTGAACGCAATGTCGACATCTTCGTGAAGTGCAGCCCAGTCGTTCCATGGAATCCATTTTATCCCAAGCGAGCGGAACAGGTTCTGCCGGAAAAGAAACAGACTTTGATTGTCGAGATGCCAGACGGGTCAGAGCAGATAGCCAAAATCCACGCGTGGATACTACCTCATCGTCGCGACATGACGAAAGACGAGGAAAGAGAATTCGCCCGCATTTCAAACCGTGCGCAGGGCTTCTACGTATACCGAGAGGGGCGCCTAATTCAAGATGGTGGTTGGCTAGAAGTGTTCGGAGCTCCCGAGCCGCACACTTCCCTACTTCGTATTGAATTCGATTTTGGACATGAACTTGACGACGCCTTCAGTATCGATGTTAAGAAATCCCGTATCCTCTTTCATCCAGACTTAGCGGATGGGCTGCAAACCCTCCTTCAACCAATATATCGGGAGGCGGGAAATCGATACCGCCGCACCAACCGCAATCAAGCCAACTCTAAGAAGACAGTGGATCACGGCAGCTCAAACAAGAATATCGCCGGTACCACCAACGCCACGCAGGCAAAGGTTTCCTCTGTCGACACCGAAGGTCAGTCGGCGGAAGTTTCCAACAACATGGGCCCCAAAATCCGGATCAAGTCACCTATCCAGAGCAATGTGAGTCCAGACTACGTGCATGTTGAAGCTGTCGAGACGATTAACAGCGGCGAACTTTGGGAGCCTGCCTTTCGAAGTAGCGGAAACGATGGATTTGTACCTTCAGTCCTGCTGAACAAGCATCACGACTTTTATCAGAAAATCTACCAACGCGCCGCGGCCAACGGTTATGCAATCGAAGGGATGGATCTTCTCCTTTGGGCATTCGCAGCGGCCGAACAGAACAATACAAACGACGAGTTAGCGCCAATTTTTGAGGACATCCGTGCGGAAATATCCAACAACCTCAAAAAACTCTTTAGGAATCTTCCGGACCCAGACGAGGATGAGCTTGTGGACGTTGATAACTGATGATTGCGGGAAAACGGGATCTAATTGTCCGCGAGTTGGAAGAAGGCACTGGAGCAACAATTGCGGTCGAATCGGACAAAGGTGGTCTCAGATCAGCGATGAGGATTTGGTTCGGTGATCTTGATGAACCGCACGGCCCCATTGCGGAAATTCGCCCTCACGGGCTCAGAGGTCATAAAGTCAGTCTCACGTTTGGAAACTATGCCGGGGCGGTAATCCATCAGATCAAGTCGGCCTCCGGCGAAGATGTCCAATTGGCGCGGGCATTGGTAGATTCAATCGATGATGAAATCGCAGTCACGATCGCCGGTCAATCCATGAATAATTGGTCGGTCAACGATGGGTCGTTTCAGCTCACAGCGACGCTGCGGCACGACGGTAGCCCAGATGAGGACCGCGCAGTTTCCCGCGTATGTAGGGAGGTGATAGTGCCGGTTATGGCTGCAATGGCAGAACTTATCGGTTATGAAGTAATTGTTGAAGAAACGTTGGCTGACGAACCCTTAATTGAAGGTGCTATAAAACCTGCGACCGTAAATCGTCGCGAAAGAAATCCGCGAAACCGACTGCTTTGCATCAGACTGCACGGAGAGGTTTGCGCAGTGTGTGGGCTCGACCCGCCACGCCGATACGGCAATGCTGGAAGCATCATCGAAGTACACCACCTCGAACCACTCTCATCCCTAGCGGTGCCACGGCCGTATAATCCCGCAGACGACCTTCGGCCACTATGTCCGAATTGTCACCGTGCCGTACATACACGGCGGCCCGTACCGTGGTCCATCGACGAGTTGAAGGATCTTATGGTGGTTGCCAATGGTTGATTACGCTTCGCTACCGGAAGTCTTCGACGAACTTCGCGATGTTATCCCAGATAACCATAAGATTTCTGAACGGCTGCTGGAACCGATTGTGTGTTTGAATCGGCAAGGAAGTAGGATTGTCGCTCGCCTAGGTGGTGCCAGAACAGTCCGCGGTGTAAGGCGTGAGCTTGTCGCTCCGAGCAATCGTCACGCATGGGTGGTGGACGATTTGTTACTCAGGCCGCTTCCACGTGATGCTGTCGGACTATTGCAGGACAGGATCGGAGATGGGGATCTGGACAATGTCCCATTCAGTCTGGCCATCAGTTTAATCCGACATCCGGTAGAAGGAATAGTTACAACGCAGTCAAACACTGTCCTTGTAGCCGGAAAAGATGCGGCACATGTCCGCGAAGAGGAATTTCGCGTTAAAGGGGTTCAGGCTAACCTCTTCCCATATCAAGCCCGCGGCGTACAATGGATGTGGGACACAATTTCTCACACTGGTGGCCTGATCCTGGCCGACGAGATGGGGCTAGGAAAGACACTCCAGATTATCGCTCTGCTGATGATCGAACCGCCATGCGCACAAGCTCCGGCGCTGATTGTCTGTCCAACCAGTCTGATCACCAACTGGGTACGTGAAATCGAGCGGTTTGCTCCATCTCTGGAGGTGAGAGTTCATCGCGGTCCACATAGGACAGGCATCGTTTCTGGCCTTCAGACAGCACAGGTCGTCATCACCACTTACGATACTATGATCAATGACATCGCGCTTGTTTCTTCCTTGGAATGGTCTTGGGTCATCTGCGACGAAGCACAAGCCATTAAGAATCCGGACTCAAACCGCCGACAGGCAGTTATGAACATTCCACGACGACGAACCATTCCCATGACGGGTACTCCGGTGGAAAACACGCTTTTGGATTTATGGTCATTATGTGATTTCGCGATTCCTGGGCTCCTCGGAACGCGCACCGAATTCGAGGCAGATTTTCCTGACAGCCTTGCGTCCGGGGAGGCATTGGGGCGTCTTACCGATCCCATTATTCTGAAAAGGCGGGTCGGCGATGTTGCTGGAGACCTGCCCGAGAGGATCGACATCGACGTACCCTTGGAGCTGGATGAAAGACTGGTGGACCATTACCGCGAGGTTCGGGATGCTACGTTAGCTAAGTATCCGGTTGCCGGGGCGTTGGTGGCAACACTGCAACTACAACTTCTTTGCGCGCATCCTTGGCTGAGAACGGCTGGTAGCGCAAATGAAGAAGATGCAGAAATCCAGCCAGCATCGAGTATGCCATTGGTAACGCCAAAAATGGAACGGGCCATGGAGCTCCTGCGAGAAGCCTTTCTCAACGGGCGCAAGGTCATTGTCTTTTCGCTTTTTAATCGCATAGGCGAGTTGTTGCAGGAAGCATGCTCACACCTTCCCGCAACCCACTGGGGCGCAATCAATGGCTCAACTCCCCAAGAAGATCGGCAAACTGTCATTGATGTCTTCGGCGCACACAACGGCCCAGCCTGCCTTATCCTGAACCCAAAGGCTGCGGGAGCCGGCCTGAATATTACGGCAGCAACAGTAGTGATCCACTTCACCCCTGTCTGGAATCCCGCGCTCGAAGCGCAGGCAAGTGCGAGGGCACATCGTAGAGGGCAGACTGAGCCAGTAACTATCTATCGGCTCTTCTACGTGGATACCGTGGAGGAGGTGATGATTGACCGATCTACATGGAAAAATGATCTGGCGAACGAAGCCGTCCCAGTTGCGACCCGGGACGTAGAAGATATTAAGCGGGCCCTTAAAATACTGCCGGGTAAATCATGAATAAACTTACTTTCCGCAAGTCTCTCAGTGCAAATGATGTTGGCACTACCGGTGGGCATCAAGGCGGTGTCCTGATCCCAAAGGCAGAAAAAGAATTGCTTGAAATTCTTCCGAGGCTTGATCCGGGCACTAAGAACCCGGACGCTTGGATAAACTGTGTCGATGACGCGGGCAACGAGCTTAAATTCAGATTTGTTTACTACAACAACAAACTGCACGATGCGGGTGGCACACGGAACGAATACCGTATCACCCATATGACCGGCTGGTTCAGGGATGTCGGGGCGCGCAAAGGAGACGAATTTGAGATTTCCTTCGAAATTGGCGAACAGATTTACCATATCGGTATTAGATCAAAAATGGATGAACTCTTCGCAGATGATATGGTGCCTCGTATTCGGGTTTCCCAATGGCGACGACTACACTGATATCGAGCAAACTCTCTAGTCAATGCTCGCGCGAAGTAGCGGATATCTTGATTCTAGGAACATTGTTTTCGTCGATGTAGCTTTCTTGCTGAGCCCTCTCCAGCAAATTGAGAGCAATAACGGACTGCTTCTCAGATGGAAATTTTGCAGGGTATAGCCCACAGGTCTTCAAGATACCGTCCTCCTTCTGGCTGAATAGGCGTTTTTCATTGCCCCACACCCTCAACCTAGTCCAGAAATCACCTCCTGCCTCTATAACCTTGGACTGCGCCTCAATTCCCGAAACCACTGCCGCACTGCGTCTTCCATCCCTTTCGACAGCCTTGGCGTCTTCGAGCTCGACTAGGCAATTCACAAGGTCTGCCCCATAGTTTATTTCGGTGCGAAGAAGTTTGGCCCAGCAAGCCTGCTTTTTGGCCCATTCAGTTATATTGTTCACGCCAGATTCGGGATGGGTAATAACCTTTGCCGCCACTTCAGCAGACTTCAACAGCGCGTCGTTGAGAGCAGGTGAGACCGTCTGCAGTCGCCACACCGCATCAAGATCGACGACCTGTTCAAGTTCGTCTATGTCTGCCATCAATTTCGATATCGCATATGTGATAATGTTTGCGCGGTATCCACCGGGGTACCAAAGTTGTTTTGAGACCAGTTTCTCAAGATTCCGGAAAACTATTACTTTAGCAATCAGTCGACGGTACCAAACCTCGTCGAATTTTTTGTCATTGCGGGTCCAATCGGCACCTATTTTCTGCGCGAACGTACTAAAATTCTTTTGCGCTCCCTTGCTCACTGTATCTGGATGTTTCTGGAAGCTCATTTCGACCTTTGCCAAGTCGGTCTTTACAAAGAACTGTGACTTTGGATACTCCATATCGAATCGACGTTTTTCTGCTTGAGATCTCTTGGACCGCTCGACAAGGTACTGCCCTCGCGCGCGTTCGTAGAACCATTTAGTTTCTCTATTTGTACCTTCCGCTGCAGGAGAAAGAACGCGTCGCGAGTATTCCTCCATTCGTAAATGAAAGGGGTGGTTAGAGAAGAAGTCCGCTGCACTAACTTTGTTTTGGCTATTCGCATACTTTGAAATATTGGGAACCAGTTCTTCTGACGCATCTGCCGGAACCACCGTTAGCTTCAACTGAACATGAACCTGATCAAGAGTTTCCGGGGATGTGCGACGCGCAGCATGGAGCGAAGCAGTGGTTTGCCCGCCATTCACGATCTGCAGGTTGGTGGCTGAAATCATCCTGAGGCCCTCAGTTGTCAGTTCCACTTCTACCGCGTCAGCCGTTGCCGCAAGGCCATTATTGTAACTGAAGAACATTGCGGGCTCTCTCAGGATAGTGTCCCGAATTCCCCGGTTTACAGCGCCCCGTGCTTGCAGAAAGCTGCGAACATTTGATTCAAGTAATCTTGCTCCCCATTTCTCATATATCTCTGCTAGTTGCGATCCGCCAATGACGACGAGATAGCTGTCCAAGAGATCTCCTCTGTTGGAGGCCAACAAGGCGGGGACAGCCGCTCCGAATTCCTCCCGGAAGTTCACGACGATGTTTTCACGTGACTGACCAGAGGTCTCATACCGATGAAATCGAGAAAGGTCCCAAGTGTTGTAAGTAACCGGAATGCCGTCAATTGTTCCGGCGCGAACTGCGTCTGCTCTTCCATTATAGACTGCATTGGTCATGAGTATCAGTTTGACTTTAGTGATTGATGACCAAGCGGACGCAATCATTTCAGCCATACCGGATTCGACGCTGCCTGGGACGAGGTCAGCTCGAAAGGGTGCCCTGCGCGACGCGACTACGAAATTAATGAGATGCCCAAATACTTTCTTGGCAGCTTGTGCATTGATCTTAATGGGGTCGGAATCACAATGGAAATCGCTGACAATAACACTCAAGATGTTTTCCGCTTCTCGTGGGTCTCCACCGATCCCATCTATGCGGACCGTTTTGCCCGAAACACTGCTAAGGTAGGCGCCTCGGTCGGCAGTAATGATCTCTCCCTCACTTTCGAGCCGCCCAGCCATCTTTTCGAAGAAAACATCTGCCTCAGAGATACCTGCTTGGGTGGACGCTAGCCTTATCTCATCTAAGAGTCCCTTGTTGAATTCCTTCAGTTCGTCCATTTGGCTCAATCCTGCTATCAACTATCAATAGTCGATGCGATTAATGCACTTATCCGCAGAATTGTCATTGTCTTGGAGCAAATCTTGGATATTGTGCCAGCCTTTATTAGCTGTAAGGCAGGTTGGATTGTTTTTCGAACGGTCGCTTATTCACGTCAGTTATGCGTTTAGGTGGGGCGATTGCAAGAACTTGGCGTTTCTTCGGCGGTTTCTAAGTCCTGCGAAATCCGAAGCTGAAGCCAGGGGAAGAGCGCCCGAAGTTCGCTCTCATCAGCCGGATTTTTGGCGGCTGAGATCAACTCATTGTAGCGGGACACAGTCTCAGCCAGATGCGCATCCGGCGGAAGGGTCACACCCTTTGCCTTGTGGCTCTCCTGAACCAGCTTGCCGGTTTCCTTGAAGATGTCGGACTGGACCGTCGGCTTACCGTTGTCGGTGAATAATCCATCGGGCGTGGGCGGAGTGCCGTTTAAAAACATTGGGCCCTGGCCGGAAATCAGCCAATCTCCGTTGACGCCAAACTGCTCGCGATAAGCCAATAGAACATTGGCATCCGGCACGCTGTCGCCACGCTCGTAGTTCGCCAGAGAACTCTGCCCAATACCAAGTTTTTTCGAAAACTCAGCTCGCACCGGATCGCCCAAGCGATGACGAACATCCCGCAGGCGTTGGGCCAGTTCTGTTTTTATCGTCTCTGGTCGCGCCATAACCGCCGAACTAATAAAAACAATAATTGGGCTTACAAAGCCCAATATTTGTTTTAACACTTGGTTGCGCTGGCTGCACATGCACCCCGCGATTGCGTTTTCACCCTCGACATAAACCAGCTCACAGCATGGGCTGGCATCGCCGGAGACATCCGATGACCGGAATACTATGGGATAAACACGCCATCAAAGCCGAACTGCATCGCCAGGGCATGACCCTGACGGCTCTTGCAACACGGGAAGGCATCAATCCCAAATCATTCCGGGGTGTCTGGGCGAGAACTCATCGCAAGGCGGAAGCCGCCCTGGCCAGGTTCTTGAGCGTTCCAGTTGAAGATCTCTTCCCGGAGCGCTATCCCATTCGAACATCCCGTATCTTGTCTACCAAATACCAGACCGAGTCTGCTAGCCCGAAGACCAGCTCTTCGAGCGCAGCGCCAACAAAGGCCGCCTGAGATGCCCCGGGCGCGCCTCACACCGCAAATCATTGCGGCCGCTACGTCTCAGGCTTTCTCTCGACTTCTCCGGAAAGTCTGGCTTGGCGGCAGCGCCATGGCAACTGCAAAAGCGTCTGCCGATTTAGACAGAACAAACCGGACAGAAAGCCCTTTCCGGCATGTGGTCAGGACCTGTGCGCTCCGGAGCGAGACTGCTCTTCTGTTTGGCACAATCCTTTCCGGCGTGATCGCCGCGGCAATAACCATGTGCAGCCGTCTTTGCGGTTTCCTGTCATGAGCGCCCGTTGCACAGAGGTCCGTTTCCTCAAGATCCGGCTTTGTATCTCGTATCAACCGGGCTTTGGGGCCTGGCGCGCCTGCTGCCCCGCCACGAGCAGGCGCGTCCTCTCTTTGACTGGAGGTTCGTGATGAACCTCCACAGCAGCCAGGACATGTTTGACGCAGTCTATTTCGCAAGCGTGTCTGCGACCCGCGACGGGTTTCCCCATTTGAGCGTCGATGCGGTGATCGATCCGCCGCATGACTGGTTTGATGCAGCCTTGGCCCGCCAGATCGTCCTGCACCTGATGATCACCGAGTTCAATTTGCCCAAGCGCCGTGTGGTTGCCATGCAGGATCGCGCGCGCGAGGCAATCAACCGGGCGCTCCACACAATCAACGAGAGGCTGGAGTGTTCGGTCTTTGCCGCCCACTACGGCCAGATCGCCGAGGCAGCGGCCGCCCGCTATCACTTCCAGTTGGAAACCGCCCTGCCCTTTTCTGATTTGGAGGGCGCCGCCTGATGGCCGAATTCAAAACGCTTCCCCTTTCCAGGGTCACCATTTCAACGCGTCTCAGGGATATCGATGAGGATCTTGCCAGGGTGATATCCGGGTCGATCGCCGAATACGGACTTATGAACCCGATCAGCGTCCGGGCAACACCCCGTGCCAAAGGCGGCAGCTATACACTGATCGCCGGTTTGCATCGTCTGCGCGCGACGGAACTCTTGGGACTGGAGACCATCGACTGTTTTGTCCTTAAAGCCGATCAATCCGACGCCCAGCTTCTGGAGATTGCCGAGAACCCTCACCGGAACGAACTCTCCGTCATCGACCGGGCTGTTGCGGTCCTCAAATACCGGGAACTCTGGGAAGAGCAGCATGGTCAGATCTCGGCTGGTCGGCCTTCTGCCAATAAATCGGGACAAGATGTCCCCATTACCAATTCATTTTCCAAATACACCGCAATCCGACTTGGCCTGCACCCAAAAACAATAAAGCGACTCAGCCAGATCGCACTCAATCTCCATGCCGATCTGCGCGCTGCGGTGCGGGCTTCCATGATGTGGATGCTGCCCGCGTTCATGAGCGCTCGCGTACCGCCTGGACCAGAGCTGTCAATCAGGAACGGCGGGCGCATGCAGCGCTCAGCGCTTCCCAGCTTGCGGACATTTATGCCAAAGGGCAGCCGCAAGAGGTCTTTGCAGACCAGCAAGTGCCCAAACAGCCAAAAATTCCAAGATTGGTACCGGACACAAAGATCCGGCCGTCTGCGCACGCAAAACCAGCCACTGAAGATCTCAATTCTGATGCCGTCGAGCACAGTTTTTCAAGAGCTCTTCAGCTGGTGCAGAGATCTGTCCCCATCGACCCGGAAACCGAAGAAGTCATTGAACCGAAAAGTCCTCAGTACGGTTCCCGCAAACCATGACTGGCCGTCTGCCAGAAACGTTAAGGGACCTGTTTCCCGTCAGCGCCTATGGGTCCAGATAAGCTGATTGCTTAAGGGAGAGATTTTGGCCCATCTTCACTATTCAGGAGTGAAGCATGAGACAGAAGAACGAGCGTCACCGTGATGCAGCAGATCGCACGGTGAAGGAT
>JBDWMJ010000003.1:0-4437 GCA_039972695.1 Roseibium sp.
ATCCTTCACCGTGCGATCTGCTGCATCACGGTGACGCTCGTTCTTCTGTCTCATGCTTCACTCCTGAATAGTGAAGATGGGCCAAAATCTCTCCCTTAAGCAATCAGCTTATCTGGACCCATAGGCGCTGACGGGAAACACTCAATGGAATAAAAACCGTCGAACTTCGTCGGAAATTTTCTCCGATGCCCGTTGGTTCAAGGCTCTGGATTTATGCGACGCTGCCAGTTGGAGCATTGGTTGCTACTGCTAGCGTTTTAGCGATTGATTATGATGAGCCATACGCGCTCTGGACTCGTTACAACAACAAAGTTGCAGTCTCCAAAAATTTGTTTTTTGATTATTTTGGTGAATGCGAATTGGGATGCGCAATTCAACTTACGGATGTTGAGAAGATTACACCTGTTCCCCTAGCAAAGATCCGCGAAATTCGAGGTGTATCCCAGATTCCCCAGGTTGCTGTTAAAATTACTCATGGCGAAGCGGAACAATTCGAGCAACACCGGAGCGGGCAATTCATTCAGGAAATAGCGAGCCACTAATGTACTTGTCAGCTGTTTGAGTCTCTCCTTCTTTTTTTGTGATTTTTTACTGGATGTGCCGTCGTAAAGCGTTCCTGAACCAATTTGGGTCAGGGCGTTTGAATTGCTCGTTCGGCGGTGAGAGGTACGCTATCCATCTAGGTTGATGGCTGTAAGCTTTTTGGAATGATCAAGTGGACGTAAGCGAACGCAGGAATCTGATAAATTCACTCGATAATGAACTGCTCAAAGGCGGAGCGGTCATGTCCGAGTGGTCTGTCTTTGTAGCTCAGGAATGTGACTTGGCATTTGAAGCAGGTGCTGATCTTGCGACTGTTATTACAGCCGCAACTGCAGCTGAGACGTACCTGAGGGCTGAATATGGATCCGCTTCAAAACAGCAGCCTTTTTTTGAATTGATAAATCAATCCCCGTTACCGTCTGATCTCAAAAAGGATTTGCACGACCTTCGCCGTTTTCGAAACCAATGGGTGCACATTGCGACACCCGAAGATGATCAAGAAATCATTGACAACCCGGAAACCTATAGAACCGAGCTGGAAAAACGGGCGATACATGCACAGCGGACACTACGACGGACTCTTTATGAAAATCAGTTGGTGTAGCGTTATTGCGTAAGTACCTATAAGCAATCGCTTGCTTGTACAAAAAAGAAATATCTACGGAACATCTTCACTGGCGGATATATCGGGTGCCAAGTGAAGTTGCGCGAAATGCCATCCGAACTCGCGCGCTACACTTGCGCGCTACACCTCGAAAAACGCACAAAAAAACCGGCCAGAGGCCGGTTCATTTGGATCTCATCTCACTGTGGTAGAGAGAAGTGGTGCCGGCAGCAGGATTCGAACCCGCGACCCCGAGATTACAAATCACGTGCTCTACCAACTGAGCTATACCGGCGCTGGGGGTGGCTTCTACCAGATTGGTCGGGCTTGTCTATACCCGATTTGAATTTTTATGCGGCCTACCCAAAAAAACGCGTTAAGAGACTGATATCCTGATCGGAAACAGGTTTGGCTTGTGGAAAAACCGGCCCCGGGCCTCAAGCTGACAGGGCCGCGCTCCGCTTAAAGCCCCATCTTTTGCCGCGCGACGTAGAGGGACAGAACCGCTGCATTGGAAACATTGAGGGAGCGGAGCGCGCCGGGCATGTCGAGGCGCGCAAGTGTTCCGCAGGCTTCGCGGACGCCCTGGCGCACGCCTTTGCCTTCCGAGCCGAGCACCAGAACGGTCTTGTCGGTAAAGTCAGTATCTTCCAGGCTTGCCGGGCCATCACTGTCGAGTGCGATGCAGCCGAAGGTCTCGTCTTTCATGTCGGCAATGAAGCGCGCCATGTTTTTCACCCGCACATGCTTGATCATGTCGAGTGCGCCCGAGGCGGATTTTGCCAGGACAGATCCTTCTTCCGGCGCGTGGCGCTCTGTCGTGACAACAGCGTCTGCATCCAGCGCAACGGCGGATCGCAGGATCGCGCCGACATTGTGCGGGTCGGTCACCTGATCGAGGGCCAGCACAAGGCGGGCGCCGCGTAATTCCTCAACGCCATAAGCGGGCAGGGGATCAGCTTCCAGGATCATGCCCTGATGGACAGCATCCTTGGTGACCATCCGGTCGAGTTCCTTGGGCCGTTTTTCCTCCACCGGAACATCAATCTTGACGCCGCGCTCCGCCAACCGGTTCTGTGCGTTCTCGGTCGCATAGAGTTTCAGCCGTTTGCGATCCGGATTGGCAAAGGCCGCTTCGACCGTGTGCAGGCCATATAGAAGGACGGGGCCCTCCGGTGGCAAGCCCGGGCGGCGCGGCGGCGGTTTGCCGAACGGCTTCTTCTTCCAGTGTTGCCCGGAACCGGAGCGCGATTTGGAGTATGGCGGTCGTTTGCTGTCAGTCATGGCGCAGCTCTAGCCCCATTTTCCAATCAGGGGAAGGGGATCACATGAAAAGTGGCTTGGGAAGGGGAGACAGCTTACCCCATCGACATGATCATGCAGGTGACGGTGCCGTGGGCGATCAGTTTGCCGTTGGTGTCTTTAAGGTCGCCCTCCGCGGTTGCCAGTTTCCGGCCCTTGTGGACGGCGCGGCCTTCGCAGGTCACTTCGCCGCTGCCAGCCATCAGCGGGCGGACCATGTTTACGGTAAGAGACGTGGTGGTGTAGATCTCGCCGGGCTCCAGCAATGTATGAACCGCGCAGCTGAGCGCAGTGTCTATTAAAGTGGAGATCCAGCCGCCATGAATTGTACCCATGGGATTGAGGAACTGCTTTTCCGGCAGGCCTGTAAAGACGGCACGACCCTCGGAGAATTCCTTCATGCGGATATTGGAATGTAGCATGATCGGAGGGGCGGGCAGGTTGCCGGCCAACATGTGTTCAAAGATATCCATGCCGGACATCCCGACCACTCCGCTTTTGGGCAGCGCGCCGAGTGTGTGGGTTTTACCGTTTTCCGTGAATGTTTCCGGCTGAGACATATATATAGGTCCTGTAGGCGTTTAACCCGGCGCAGATTTTAAGCGGTGCCGGGTTGTTTGTTGGGTGGATTAACCTGTTCGAGGCAGCGGACAGCTTTTCTCAAGTCAGACAGGTTCGTTTGAATGGCCTTTGCCGCTTCTTCTCCCAACTGGTCTGTCAGTTCTTTCTGGGCGCATTGCCAGGTGCTGTGCAGTTTGCCAACGAGTTGCTGACCTTCTGCTGTCAGGGACGGGACCACTTTTCTGCCACTGCCTTCTTCTCGGCAGATCAGTCCAGCGGCTTCAAGCGGCTTTAGGTTTCTGGCGAGGGTCGAACGCTCGATGCCGAGATATCTGGCAATATCGGATGCCGACAACGCATTGCCGCTTGCTATAACCGCCAAAAGCTGCGCCTGGGTAATCTCCAGCCCAAAGGGCGCCAGGTGGCGGTTGTAGTGCCGGGTCAGCAAATTTGCTGTCCGTTTGGCCGAATGACCAAAACAGGATTGGCCCATCTGCTGAAAGTCAATGTCGTCCAAATCCGATTTCATATGTTGTAGCTACAACAATAAACTTTGCGATACAAGCGATTTGGCGGTAAAGGGAAGTGCCGAAACATTAGAGGCCGAGCAACAATCGGATATCTATCGTCTGAAGTATTTCGGAAGGGCGCCCTGCCCAGTTGTCCACAGGGAGATAGATGTCTTGGTCTATGTGCCTGAAATTCAGCAGGAAACGGGCCATTGTTACATCTGCTGGAGGATTGGTTACGAGGTGGTATGCCCGGCTTTGATTGATGAGAAGGCGGGATGTTTTCCGTCTGCAGCAGTTTTTGTTCAATTCATTGCAAAATCGGCGTTGACAGGTCTGGTCCGCATCTGCATAACACGCGCCACGGGATTGCTCGCCCCCTTCGGGTGGGTAGTCCGGTCAAGCCATCCTGTTCGCTTCGGCGTGAGGCAGGACGAGATGGAGGAGTGCCCGAGTGGCTAAAGGGGACGGACTGTAAATCCGTTGGCTATGCCTACGTTGGTTCGAATCCAACCTCCTCCACCATCGTCCGGTTTTGTGTGTTGTGCGGGTGTAGCTCAATGGTAGAGCAGCAGCCTTCCAAGCTGACGACGAGGGTTCGATTCCCTTCACCCGCTCCATCATGGGTGTTGATCGGAGTGTCCGGACGGAAGGTTCTTTCGCCCGGAAATCCTGACTGAATTCTACGGGAAGTGTTTTGTCGCTCGCGGATTTATCCAAGGCGCCGGGGTGCTGCCCTTCGACGTGAGCCTTTATCGACCGACACGAGTATTGGGCAGAGATCCGATGGCAAAAGAGAAATTTGAGCGTAACAAGCCGCACGTTAACATTGGCACGATTGGCCACGTTGACCACGGCAAGACCACGCTGACCGCTGCAATCACCATGACGCTTGCTGAGGCAGGTGGTGCTGAAGCG
>JBDWMJ010000004.1:0-11176 GCA_039972695.1 Roseibium sp.
GAGAACCCTTTGCAGGGGCCACAGCCATGATACTCGCCCACGTCATGAACAATGGTCTCCCCGAGCGGTTCACCAAATCGGACGCAGACTTCGTCAAGGATCTCATGCATCACGGCAGGATGACAAAACGCGAGCTCCTCAGGGAAACCCATCGTGCATGGGCGTTAATCCAAAAACCCAAGCCTCGTGGATGGACGCTGCCACCCTATCAAGAAACAGTGGCAAGGTTGGAGCAATGTGCGTCCGTCTGTGCAAACCTCTCACACCGGGTGAAAGCCGGAAAACACACAAGTGAAAGGGAGATAATGGCGGAGATCATGAAGGCATTTTGACAGAAACTACATAGTCAATTTTTGCCTTCCATGAATATGATCAACCGTAAACGATCGACACCAGATACATCGGCAGGTAAATATGAAACACATAATGACGGGAACCGGACATTTGCGCTTAGCAGGCGCATAGTCGCTTTCGGCCCAAATCTGCCTTTGGTGTGCAAATCGCCCAACGACTGCTTTGCGCTCCCATTTCGGACGTTTGGCGGCTCTAATCGTATTCATGAAAGCAGTCGTTCGCTGAATGATGCGCCAACAACCGCCTTGCCAGGGTGGTTTCAATCGCAGATAATGTCAGGCTTGTCGGACTACCTTCGAAAGTCCTTTTCGCAACTGATGTTCCGGTAGTCGACACTGCCACTTGCAGCGAACCAAATTTCAATACGGTCTCATCACTGGTGCGATGTTCTGTGCTGGTTACTCCGAGGTTGGCGCGGATACATGTCAAGGCGACAGCGGCGGTCCGGCGGTCCCGTTATTGGGTAAACGCCTGACTGACCACCTCCTGATAAGGGGAATGAGAATTGAGATATTCGGCTACTTCCTCGGTTTCCCTAGCGGTACGTTCGGTGATCGTCGGCTTTGTCGGCATCGGGGGACCAAACGTCGTTTTGAACCAACCAAGATTACGCACATTCCACTGGCTGTCGGGAAGGACTGCCGCGTCGATCTGAGGAAAACTTGCACCCAGTTTCTTCTCGATGACACGGCTGGTTTCGGTGTGACAGCTCACGCAATCCGTATTGAAGAAATGACTTTTTTCTGGGTCCGCGACGATTTCGGCAATTTCCTTGCCGACTTTTGTGATGTCTTCGGTCGGGCTCGCATTGTCGCCGAACAAGCGCGCCGTTGACACTCCTGACCGGGCCGGTTTTCCAAGATTGCGCGAAACCGGACCGAGATTGTCGTTAAGCGGTATGGGCTGAACCTGCGGGGTATCCAGGAAGCTCAGCATCTGCGCCATTCCTCCGCCCGCATTCGGGTTCGCGAAGGGGACATATTTGCCTTCGGACCTGCTAAAGTTCGTGGCGAGGAATATCCAGGGTTCAGGCATCGAATTAGGCAGGCCCATAATTGCCATGGCCTGGAGCTGCGTCGGCTTAAGGTGTTCGTTCAGGACTTCTCGCAAGCGGGCACGTACAGCTTCGGCTGTCCGCAGGTTTGCGAGCCCGGGGTGGATCCTCAATTGCCCCCCTGTATCGACACAGGTTTCGGCCACAAGCTGTCCGTCTGCGAGGTCACGTTTAAGATCCGCAATTGCCCGGACGACTGGCGTAAAAGCTTCATCATCCGGCACAAAGGATGGAAGAAACATCCTCGGATCTTCACCATCCTGGAAGGTCACTCCCGCAATGAAACTGAAGACCAGATGCACAGCTATGTCGTGAACCTTGACCTTTGCATCGGCCGGTGTTGATGCCGCGACGGGATCATCGTTTTGGAGAGAGACCGGCTGAACAATCAGCCGCACTTGCGGGCTTCGTCCGAACTCTTTGGTCATCTTGTCGGAAAGGCCCGGCGCTCCAGGGTCGATGCGAATGCCGGCGACGACCCAAGCGTCCTTGTTCCGCAGCAGATCTGGAATGTGGATCCGCCTGTTAGTCCCCGCGACCACGCCGGCGTCGCTGCTGGCGATGTCAAGCAGCTGCGTAAAGGGACCATCGGGCCAAATTGTCAACAGCCGCGCGTCCGAAGGCACCCCATCCGGGGCAAATCCCAAGCGCTGATTTCGATCCCCGGCATTTTCCGGCGGAACATCGAGGAAGGTCACGTCATTCAAGCTAAGCTCGGCGTCCGACCCCAAGGGCACGCAGGCACTTGAAGATGCGGCCCCGGCTTGCCCGGCAACAGCGAACTGCATTGCAACTCCGGCGGCGGCTGCGAGCAGCGGTTTTGAGGCGAAGGCACCAAGCCGCAAGTTCCAAGACTTCAACATAACTCAACTCCGCTTCGTAAATGGTCGAAATACGCATGACCGCCGTTTTGACCGACGGGTCTCAAAGGGTTTTCAGATATTCCATGATGGCCAGAGCCATATCCTCACGAACTTTCTTCGCCCACGGGCTTAGCGTGCCACCTTTTTTACAATTGAAATTCGGTAGGAAGTCGTGTCCCGTGTTTCTGTTCCCGGGAAGGGACGTATCGAACAGGAATGCCTCTATCTGGCCTGACAGCGCGTCTTCCGGTCTCTCTTCGCTCTTGAAACCCAGTTCGGCCGGATCGAACTCCCGACTGCCGACATAGAACTGTTCCTCACGCTCCTCGCACAAGAGAACTTGGCGGATCGTACGAACTGATCCGTTGTGCAGGAACGGCCCAGTCGCCCAGATCCCATTCAACGAACGCGCCTTGTAGCACACCAATTGATCTTTATCGTCGGCCTCACTGTCAGACTTACTGTCGGTTTCACCGATAGTGCATCTTTTTGCGTTTTTGTCCTGCTCCTGCTTTCTCCAGTCAAACCCAGCAGGCCGACCGGCGTTGACAGACTCATTGATGTTAAGGCCGCTGGCCTTGGCGCTAGCGATAGTGCCAGCCACGCCATAGGCCAAAAGGCTCAGTCCCGTCGCGACTCCTTCCAAAGCATCGCCCTGCACATACCGTGTTGGCGAGCCCTTTGCTTCACCGGTCAGATAACGGCGTTTCTGGAAGTTTAGGGCCATAGTTTTGTCCGTTCCGATCCCATTCTTGTCGGGAACAAACCGATAGCCATCGTGTAAAGTTCCGACGGGGACGAATTTGGCAAGCAAAGCCTTGTTCTCGGAAACCAGTCCGCTCAGATTGTGGCATTTCGCGCAATAGGCCGCGTAATACATCTGACCATCCAGCGCTTTGTCGCGGTCGATCGTCCAGGCCTGAGCATCTTCAGCAAAAGCTGCGAGCTTCCCCTCCGGCGCCCCTTCCGCGCGCTTCTTGAAATAGGCTTCCGGCCATTGTGGAGACTTCATTTTCCAAAGAAGATCTTCCAGACGTGCCAAGCCGTCAACATTGACGGAGGTTTCGTGACCACCGAACCAGGACTTGTATTCATCGATCACTTCGCCAAGCCGCCAGACCTCCCAGAGTTTGGCCTTGGGCGCAAAATTCGGTTTTAGTGCACCAAACACGCCCAGCACTTCCCCAACATTACGACCGAGTGCGCCAGTGCCCTCGTTCCCAACGCTGCCGTTCCACTGGACAAAATCGTATCGAGGCGTATCCCATATGAAAGGATAGCTTACCGGTGCATTGGCGAAATGCGCGTTCTCCTCTACTTTCAAAGAGGATGCTGCGATCTCGTTGAAGATCGCACCGATCGCATCGAGGCGGGCATACCCATATTTTCCGGTCCTTCCGATATCCGCTTCAGATCCAACCTCAGTGGCAGAAATTCCAATGACTGCGCCATTTGTGGCGTGAACCCCTCCATGTCCCCGATTGCGCTGATTCCATTCCCACCGCATCCGTGTCATTTTAAGGAGTTGTTCGCGCAGTTTTGCAGGCGCCGTATTGTCATTGTGTTCCGTCTTCAGACGGTCAGCGAAACGATCAAACTTTTGCCCGTCGCATTGCGGAAAGGGCGCACCTGACATCCGCTGACACAAAGTCGCTTCCATTGAGTCGACAATCAAACCCATGAGCGCCTCGAAATCGCCCATGGCTGGCGCGCCTTCAATCAAGAACCGGGCGCCGTTGTACTCGACTTGACCTGAGTGGCAGGTCGCACAGTTGAAACCAAGCCAGTCGGTCGGCAGGCCAAGGTCTTTATATCTCTTTGAAATAAAGGGTTTGAAGATTTCATTGTCCGCGGAATTACCGTCAGCCAGTTCACCGGTTTCCTCCAGGCTGAAGCGGTCGCGTGTGAAACCGACGGGCAGCCCGCCTGGGTTCCAGATTTCATTCTTTTCCTGCGGTAGATAACGTAGCGCATTCAAGACATTTGGAGCGGAAATCAACTGTCCCGGATCTCGTGGCTGTTCGAGAGACAGGAACCACGAATAGGGAATGATTTGCGATCCCTGCGGGGTGAACCAGAACTGGGTGCGCTCTTCGTTCTTCATATTTTGGCAAAGGATACGCACTGCCTCCTCATAAGATCCGGCTGGCGGCAGAGATCCGGGAGAGAGCCTTGAAGCACAGGGGGCGTCGCCTTGTGGCTGTGCAAGTGCTGGTTGCCTGACTGCAAGCAGCACCGCCCCGAACAGGACAGTGAACAACACAAGGAACGCCCAGCGCGAAGGCCGAATACCACGTCCCAACTTACTGGCGGGCTGAAAGACAAAAGGTTCTTTGCTCATGACACCGCCTTCTTGTTCGCAAGCTCTTTCCGCAGCTTCAAAAGTGCCGCTAGGCCAACCGGAGGATTGTCACCTTCTGCGTCGGATTTGACGTTCTTGATCATGTCGTTGGCAAGGCAGCGGCCGATCTCGAGATAAGCGCTGAACTGGGCGGGATCAAAAAACTGATCGATGGTCGGATCGTGGGGAAACTTTTCCTTAGCGGCCTGGTACCCCTTGACCGCGTCCGGCAGGTCTTTGATCATAGTAAGCTTAAGGTAGACCAGTGTTGCAGGGGTCTTATTGCCATCAGCATCCGTGTAATGAAAATCAATCACCGATGAGGCCGAATTCGACACTTTGCGCCCATAAGGAAAGACGCTATCTTCCGTGGCGACCAGGTCATCAAGTCGGCTGCGCCCTTCCCGCGCCGCCTCAAAGTCAACACTGGGAAAGTCTTCCTGAACCCGCCGTAGAAGGTTGATGAAGTTTTCGAACTTGTAGCCGGGATCCTGACCGCCATCGACAAAGAGTATGAATTCTACCTTGCGTCTGAAAAGTTCGTAAAGACCGGAATTGTCGAAATGGCCTCCATCGGAAATCGCGGTGAACGCACTGCTTTCGTCGTACTTTCCAAACCATCGTGATGGGAGACCGAGCACGCTGGAAAATGCGTAGAGGCCAGGCCTGAAGTGGTTTGGCCGGGAATTGCTCCCGGAAGACTTGTTCGGCCGGTTGATCCAATAACCAAGGCGGAGGTTGAGAAGCGCCATTGTAAAGCCAACCAGCCGGCCCATGGTGGGCCCGCGTCCTGACGCGCCTGTGGAAGGATTAATCGCTGCGCCAGAGATTGCCATTGCTGTGGGAAGCGTCATCGACCCGCCATTCAGCTTCTCGGTGGCGATCCAACCAAGACTGTCAGAGCCACTAAAGAGTGGAGACAGAACAAAACTCTCGCCGCCACGGCGTTTAGTTTTGGGGTTTTGAGAATCGATGAGGACCGCATGGCAACAGATCAAAGGATATAGTTTTCCCTTCAACGGTCCATCGCGGCTTGTGTTCAGCGCATCCAGCCTGCAGTCGTCCGCAGAGGACAGACCGGAGACCATCTCTTCTTTCAAAGGGCCATTCGCATCGGCACTTGGCATGAACGCCTCCATCAGGCGATCCCGATAGAACCGATGCAGTGAGATGCTGTTGATATTGACGCAAAGGCCCACAACGAATGCCACGACTAGCCAAATCCCGAACCCGACAAGCAACAGCCCAGAAACATTGGAAACATCAGCGCTGCTCGGACTTCCAAGACCTAACGAAATCAAGATTTCTTCGATCGAGTTTCCAATAGCGAAGCCGACCTGAAAGGAAAGCGTTATCAGCCCTAGAATAAACAGGGCACACCCAACGGGCGCGAGAATGTGCCGCTCGGTCGGATCATCGAGTTTTGCAAGCGTCTTTTGAACGACTGGTACCAGCGCGATCAAACCTATGATTATGGCCGGTAAGGAAGAAAGCCATTCAAGGTCGCCGCCGGCGCCCCCAAATACAATGACCGTGCCTGACAAGTACTTCAGCAGTGCCGCCCAAAGGGGTATCGAACCGAACATGAGCAATGCGAGAAACCAGACGCTGAGCTTCCCGGAGCGAATCTCCCATCTGCGGCGCGCACTATAGAGTTTGTGCCCGGTGCTTCGGGTTCGACGTGTTTGAAAAGAATAAATAATCGCTCTCAATCCGGCCACTATGACAATGATGAGAGCCCCAAGCAAAGAAAGCAAATAGACAGTCAGTCCGTTGGTGTATTCTTTCCAATTCTCACCGACTATCGGAACAAGATAGTCCTGCAGCCACGCAAAGAAAAAGGAAGCGTTCGGTCCCTGAAATTCGACGAGTGACCGGCCGATGAGAGCAACTGCGGCAAAAAACAGGAAAGTGATCGGCAACCAGACCAACAAATTTAAAAAGATCGCCCTCAAGACGACGGCCACGCCGGAAAAGGCCGTGATATTCCCGGTCTTCAGATAGTCACCATGGTTGCGAATGTACTCAAGATATTCTCGGCCGTCTTCGCTTGTTTCTTCACTCCCTGATGGAAACCGGTTCTCCTCGAGCAAAGGAAAGTTGTCAGGCTCCAGCCCATAACGCGGGGAACCGGGTTCACCGTTGCCATCTTTTTTGGCCCCAGCATGCAGGAGCCAGTGAAGGGAACACGCAGCATAACCGCCACCCGACACGCTGGACAAGTAGTCGAAACTGCCGAGCAGATTCTTCTTTGCAAGGGCCTGTAAAACACCGAGTGCAAAAACACCGGACCGTATTCCACCGCCGGTCAGCGCGATCCCGGAAGTGAACCTGCCCTCTGGAGATTCAGTGCCGCGAATTTCCCTTAACTCGGCATCATGAACGTCACTAAACGTCTTCTCATCATGTGATGTCTTTTCAAACGTATTTTGGGACTTGTTACTTTTATCTATCATGACTTTACCAATCGGACAGATCAATGAAAGCATTGATTTAGTATAATTAAATTTGGTTATATCACCCAATTTCTAAAAAAATCGTCTGATCGACGTTTTGAACAACTCTTAATTTTCATTTATAAATAAAAACTAGCTTTGACGCAACCAAAGATGACAGAATGATATTTCACCCGTCACTTTCGTGACCAATCGGCCGTTACATAATTGCTAACTTGCCGCAATTGAGTAATTTTCTAACTTTATGAAGCAGTAAAATCAGCTCTTGTCGGGATATCGGAACTTGGGCAAGAGACGGCCTTGTCCGCGTTGTAAACTTTGGTCCACGCCTGAGCGAATGTCTGATTTCCGCCCTAAGAAGTCGCAACGTGCGGAATGAACGTCAACCTTCGGGATCCGTGCCCATCCTGTCGAACCATCTGATCGGGGGCGCTTAGCTGTCGTTCGTTTCTAGTGCAACGAAAGTGGGGTTTGAGCCCAAAATGCGCAATATTGCGTCTTGCACCAAAGTCGGCTTTGGATAGCTCGGTAAGGCTAAAGATGGCTTGGTGAGCGCATCAATGCGGGCGACATGGTGCCCAGTGGGTTGATTTGCGAAACGCACTCCCTAGTCGCTCTGATGTTTCTTATCACAATGAAAATCAACAGAAATCACGATCCGCTGTGGCAGTGAAAGGTACGAGATTGCACAGAAACTGTCCTAACTGCGTTCGCGATGAATGTCTGCTTTGCTGATCCGGCAACCAAAACCAGGCAGTCCGCTCTCGGCCTCTTTCTTGAAGGGCTGATCTTGATTTGAGCTGTCAGCGACTATCTGCCACTACCTAAACACCAAAGGAGCGATTGGGCTTCTTGGCAAGACAAGCGCGGGTATCTCCATCATCGATCAGTTCGACAGGAAACTCGTGGACCTTAGGAACAAGCCCGACGAGGGAGTGTTCAGCCTTCTCAAGCGTTGCACTTTACGGCCTGGCCAAATAACACTCGAATTCGATGGTGATGCGATGGCAGCGCGCTTCGAGATCCCCAAGGCCAGAATCAATCCAGTAATCCTTCAGACCGCACTTGCCTTCACCCGGCGCAAGCGGGGCGTTGAAGCCAAGCTGATAATCGGGTCGGATAGAGACAATTTCGCCGCATCATCGGCTGCGCCAAAAGACCAAACACTCATCAGGAATATCAAGGCCGCCAATCGCTGGTACCAGGCCGTTCAAAAGGGCCAAAGCTTTACCGAGATTGCCAATAGAGAAGGCACATCCGCCAATACCGTGCAGCGAGTAATATCGCTTGCATTCCTGGCGCCGGATATTGTCAGAGACATTCTACGAGGCAAACAACCCGTCGCACTAACGTCGGACTGGCTCTTGCGCCAAACGCTTCCAGGCGACTTCGACAAACAGCGGGACATTATCCAGACGTTCAGCTAATCCCGCCATTTGCAAACTCCATGCGCAAAATACGCAAACTGAGACTTTTGCGATAAAGCGCCGCAAAATCAGCACGACTGACACTCACAAGCAAAACCGAGACGGCACAAGCCCTTGATAATCCAAACGAATATCAGGAAAACAGCCGCTCTTTTGGGAGAAAATTGAAAAATAGCTGTGCAAATTTTCTCTGGCGAACGGGTCTCGGCTTTTCTACAGCGAAAATCACGATATCAGGCAAGGCACGAGCCATCTTCAACATCAAAAAAAATGCTATTATTCAATAACTTGAACGTGCCGTCTCATTTTTCCAATTGTGGACGTGTGGTTGAGATGGATATCCAGGGCCATCTTATATTCGTGGTTTAGCGGGAAAAACCGGTCCAAATCGTGCAGTTAGGCGCGAGGCGATTGTCTTTAGACGGAATTGCATTGTTGCTACGCGGGATCGGATTGCCGTTATGTGGGATTGCCCTCCGCTTAGGCGGTTGCGAAATGTCTGGACTCGGGATCGCAGTGGCAATACGCAAGCTGATTATGCCTTCACCCGTCGTTGTGTGATGGCATCTTGCGGTTACGCGATCCGTGTTTTGAGCGGCCTGTCAGGCACTTGCCCGAGCACGGTGTGAGTGGTTTGCCGTTAGGCGCGGAGGCCTCATTCGCACCTTCATTCTAATAGTCGACGCAATCCACAGGCGGATTAGAACTTTATTCTACAATTTGAGTGTCAATTTAAGCCAGAGACGCCGAAATTCTTTTAAACGGGTCTTAAACACCTCTTAAATACCAACAGCATTGACCGGAAACAGTTTTGCTTTCTGCAGGGAGCCCGGTTGCGGGTTCGGCTTGCGGTCCGGTATTCTTCCCTTAGTTCCAGCGTATTCAGTCAAACAAACATGGCCCTGTGCCTTGCCGCGGGCCAAGTGGAGAATGCAGATGCATCCGCCAAATGAAGACCTGTGTCCGATTGAACGCCTTGTGCCTTACGCAAACAATGCCCGCAGCCATTCGAAGAAACAAATCAGACAGATTGCAGACAGCATCAAACGCTTTGGCTTCTGCAATCCGGTGCTGGTCGCAGACGACAACACGATCATAGCTGGCCACGGCCGGGTTGAAGCCGCAAAGTTGATCGGCCTGGCCGATGTTCCCGTTCGCAAGCTGTCGCACCTGTCAGAGAATGAGGTCCGGGCATACATCCTGGCTGACAACAAGCTCGCAGAGAATGCAGGCTGGGATCGAGACCTACTTGCCATAGAAATGCAGGGGCTTATGGCTCTGGACTTTGACATTGAGGATCTGGGGTTTTCGACTGTTGAAATCGACCTGACAATTGGCGATGCGCAAACAGCCTCTCCAACAGCCGAGACTGGTCTGGATGTCGTTGAACCAGTTGTCCCGGGTCCTGCGGTAACACGATCGGGAGATCTCTGGCAGCTTGGACCGCATCGGTTGCTGTGCGGTGATGCGCGGTCCGATGAGGATGTGCGCCGCCTTTGCGGTGACAAGCCAGCCTCCCAGCTGTTCACTGATCCACCCTACAACGTTCCGATCGATGGACATGTCAGTGGGCTCGGCAGCGTCAAACATCGCGAATTCGCCCTGGCGTCCGGCGAGATGGATGAGGCTGGATTTATCGACTTCCTGCGCCAGTCTCTTGGGGCAGCAGCGACGCAACTCGTTGATGGTGCCATTGCCTTTGTGTGTATGGACTGGCGGCACATGCGCGAAGTGCTCGACGCGGGCAATTCAGTCTTCGATGAGCTGAAGAACCTGTGCGTCTGGAACAAGACCAACGGCGGCATGGGCTCGTTCTATCGCTCAAAACATGAATTCGTCTTTGTGTTCAAGAAAGGCATTGCGCCGCACATCAACACCTTCGGCCTGGGAGACACAGGGCGCTACCGCACCAACGTCTGGGATTATCCTGGCATCAGTTCACTTGGGGCAACCAGGAAAGATGATCTTGCCATGCATCCGACCGTCAAACCCGTCGCCCTGATAGCCGATGCGATCCGGGATTGTTCGAAGCGCGGTGATGTTGTGCTCGATGTCTTTGGTGGATCAGGCTCGACTTTGATTGCAGCTGATCAGTGCGGCCGCATAGCCAGGTTGATCGAGATCGATCCACTCTACTGCGACACGATCATTCGAAGGTTTGAGCGGGTGACCGGTGAGCAGGCTTATTTGGCTGCGACCAAAGCGACATTCGCAGATGTAAGTGCGCAGCGGGAGAGATTGCCTGATGCAGGCACTGGATCTGGGAATGGCGGAGTAGACATCAGTCAGCATTGCCTTGTTGAGGGAGAAGCATGATGGCCGTCAAGAGAAACAAGTCGCGCCAATCTGCGGCAGGCTCCGAGCGCCCTACCCTCACCCCGTTACAGCAAGCATTGTTGGAAGAGGCAAATCGAAAGGTCACGATCGTCAGTGATGGCCAGCAGCAGGAGGTGAGCATTGATCAGGTCGTGTCCCGCAAGTTGCTGCAGATGGCAGCCAATGGCTCGGTCCATGCGCTCAGCAATGCGGTCAACGAGATTAACGCGGCGCAACGGCTTCAGCGACAGCAGATCGACGAGGATGTCGATTTTGGCCGACGCTTCAAGGAACATCAACAAGGGCTTCTGGATCAGGCGACCAATAACTGTGACGCCGCTGACACTGTCCTGCCCCATCCCGAC
>JBDWMJ010000005.1:0-3795 GCA_039972695.1 Roseibium sp.
TGGGGTCACTGCATAAAAGTGACGTTATCGTCCGGCTCGTGCGAACTTTACGGGAACATTCGCGGTTTCAGTCGGGTTTCTGACCTCTGAGGGCATTGTAGAGGCTTGTTTTGCTGATTTTGAGGCGCGCTGCGGCCTCTCGGACGGTCAATCCATCGCTGATATGGGCTTTGGCTTGCTCCAGCTTCTTGAGCGTGACGACAGGCTTGCGCCCTCCTTTTCTGCCGCGCGTTGCAGCAGCCTTCAATCCGGCCTGCGTGCGCTCGACAATGAGGTCACGCTCAAACTCGGCAAGCGCACCGAACAGATGGAACACCAAAGTGCCGCCGGTAGTTGTTGTGTCCACGCCTTCGGTCAGGGATTTGAAGCCAACACCGCGGTCGCCGAGGTCTGTCACTGTTTCCACCAGGTGCTTCATGGAGCGGCCCAGACGGTCGAGTTTCCAGACCAAAAGCGTGTCGCCCTTGCGCAGAAAGGCCAGGGCATTATTCAGGCCAGGGCGTTCGGCTTTGGCGCCGGAGATGACATCTTCAAACACAGTTTCGCAGCCCGCAGCTTTGAGCGCATCCACCTGCGGTTCCAGCTTTTGCTCAGTGGTCGAGATCCGCGCATATCCAATCAGAGCCATGAAGATAGCCTTGTCCGTTTTCCTGTCCATAAATCAACTTGTCCGACTTCCCGTTGTCAAGCCATATTGGCGGACGGAACGGGTCGTTCCGCCTAACGAGCGTTTCACGGACTTGGGACAAAAGAGGGTATTTTATGGCACGGCGACAAATATTGACGGCAAGTTTTTGGTCTCGGCTGATGGCACCACCCTCGAAGGATCGAGAAGTCGCGATGTATTGCACGCTCACCCCGGATGAGATCGAGGTTGTCGCCAGAAAGCGAACAGCTGCTGCGCGTCTGGGCTATGCCGTATCATTGGCTTATCTACGCCATCCCGGGCGGGTTCGTAATGTTGGAGAACAGGCCAACGACGTGATGCTGGCCTTTCTTGCAGATCAGGTTGATGCCAGCGCCTCCGATCTCGCGGTCTATGATCAGCGCCCGCAGACACGACGCGAACATATCGCGCAAATTATAGCTCGGTTTGGATACAAGGCGTTCACAAAACCCCTTGTGCGGGAGTTTGTTCATTGGCTGACACCATCTGCCGGAGAAGACCCGCGGGCCGAGCCTTTGGCAATTTCGTTGATTGAAGAACTGAGGCGGCGACGTATCCTGATCCCGGCGCGCCGTACCGTTGAACTGATTGTCAGGCATGCGATCCGGCGCGCGGAAAATGTCAGGATTTCCGCTCGGACCCGAGATCTGTATCCGGATCACCCCGACGCCCTGCGTGCATTGATTGCGCCACCTGAATCGGGCGAGGTGTCGACGCTGAGCTGGCTGAAAGCAGCACCCAAATCAGCGTCCTCCAAATCCATCAAGGCTGTTCTGGATCGCCTGAAGGTGGTTCGGGCGATCGGCCTGCCCAACAGTTTGCGTCAGAATATCTCGACATCAGCGCTCGACAGATTGGCAGGCGAAGGCTTGCGGATCACGGTGCAAAATCTGCGGCGTATGGCCTTGCCTCGGTTGCTGGCAGTTTTGTCGGCCGCCTGCCTGCGGCTGGAAGAACAGCTTACCGATCTTGCACTGGATATGTTCGACAAATTGCTGGGCCGAAGCTTTCGAAAGGCGGAACAACAAAGTTCCGACAAAGCGTCCAGGCTCCTGATGGACATCATCCGCCCTTTACAGTCACTCAAAGCATTTTGCCGTGAGGCTCTGACTGCCCGCCTGCAGACCGGTGATCTCAACGGAATATTGGACACGGCCAATTGGGACGAGATCGAGAGTGCGACATCCGCAATTGAAACCGCCCTCGGAGACGGAAAGCCCGACAAATATACTGAACTCATCGGAAAATATCAGACCGCCCGCCAGTTTGCGCCCATGATATTAAGGGGTTTTAGCTTCAAAGGTGCGGCCAGCGCTGCCAGCCTTCTGCGCGCGATAGATCTTTTGCGCGTTATGTATGAGGCGAACAAGCGCAGCCTGCCCGACAACCCGCCAACCGGGTTCATCCGGAAGGTTTGGCGCCCATTTGTCTTTCCGGCGCCCGGGGAGGTCAACCGGCGCGCATACGAGCTCTGCGTCTACTTCGAATTGCGTGATCGTCTTCGGGCAGGGGATGTCTGGGTCGCAGGAAGCCGGCAGCGACGCAACTTCGACGATCGGCTCATCCCCAAAGCCACCTTCGAGATCTTGCGTACCGAGGAGTCGTTGCCGATCGCCGCCGCGGCGGATGCAGAAACCTATCTTTCAGAACGGCAACAGCAGATCGAGGAGGCCATGGCCATTGTCGCGGCCCGTGCCGAAGCGGGGACGCTGCCGGATGCCGCCATTCAGGGTGGCACCCTGAGCATCACCCCGGTCAAAGATGAAACACCCGACGCCGCCACGGCCATGAGCCGACTGGCTTATGGGCAATTGCCACAAATCAAGATCCCCGACCTGCTGACAGAAGTGAACGCCTGGACCGGATTTGCGGAGTGCTTCACCCATTATCGCTCGGGCAAACCGGCGACAGATCAAAAGGCGCTGTTTGCCGCTGTCCTTGCCGATGGGGTCAATCTGAGTGTATCCCGCATGGCCGCGGCAACCCACAATCTGTCTGCCCGGCAAATCGCGTGGGCTCATGATTGGCATTTGCGCGAGGAGACCTATTCTGACGCTTTGGCTTGTCTGATCGACATGCAACGCGAGCTCCCTCTGGCCAAACTCTGGGGGGACGGCGTGACATCATCCTCAGATGGGCAGTTCTTCCGGGCCGGTGGCCGCGGTGAGGCCTCTGCAGATATCAACGCAAAGTACGGACGCACCCCAGGTCTCAAATTTTACACCCACATCTCAGATCAGTTCAGTCCGTTCCACTCGACGGTCATCACCGCCACCGAAAGCGAAGCGCCTTTCGTTTTGGATGGTCTGCTTCGCCACCAATCAGGCGTCGCAATCGAAGAGCATCACGTGGACACTGGCGGCGCGACGGATCATGTCTTTGCCCTGTGCTATCTCCTGGGGTTCCGCTTCGCGCCACGCTTGCGAAACTTCAAGGATCGCAAATTGTATCTCCTGCCCGGAATGAAGCCCCCGGCCATCATGACACCCTTCATCGGCGGCACCATCAAAGCAGGTCACATTGTCGACAACTGGCCTGAAATCCTCAGGCTGGCGACCTCCATCAAGGCCGGGACTACCACTGCTTCTGCGATCCTTAAAAGCCTGTCCGCATATCCCCGGCAAAACGGACTCGCAATTGCCTTGCGCGAACTGGGGCGATTGGAGCGGACCCTCTTTTCCCTGGAATGGATGCGCAGCCTTGAGTTGCGAAAAAGAACCAGCGCAAGTCTAGCCAGAGGAGAAGCCCGAAACGCCCTCGCGCGCGGGGTCTTCTTCAACCAACTCGGTGAAATGCGCGATCGCAGCTATGAGCATCAGATCCACAAAGCGTCGGGCCTCAACTTCCTGGTTGCCGCCATCATCCTGTGGAACACCAAATACCTGGAAGCCTCAATCACTGATCTGAGGAAAAACGGAGTAGCCATCCCAAACGAAATTACCAAACATATCGCACCACTTGGCTGGGCCCATGTAGGATTGACCGGGGACTACCTGTGGAACATGAACCCACCACTCAGCTCAGATCGCCTCAGGCCACTTCGGAAACACGAGATACAGGACGCCGCATAAGTTCTCCGTTCGTTCGCACGGCCCGGACAAAAATGACACTTTTATGTAGTGACCCCA
>JBDWMJ010000006.1:0-91594 GCA_039972695.1 Roseibium sp.
GGCGTCGCGTCGGCAGCTCTTGCCCAGTCGCGGTTTGAGGTATTTCGCAAAGGTTACCGGCGTGGTGACTTTGTCGTTGCCCTGAAGAACAAGCCGCTAAAGGTCACCAAGACACGCACAACGTCGAACTCGGCCAAACAGGTGGTCGCCACGGTGACGGTGCATGTGCCCGAAGTTGAACTGTCTGTCCGCTCCGTGATCCGCGATCAGAACAACAAGCCTGTGTCGGGTGCCATCGCGACGCTTCCATATCGGGACGGCAATAAGACGCGGACACGTGTCTTTGGTGCAACAGATGCAAACGGCTCTGCCTCAGTAAATCTTCCACAATCGCTTTTCGAGGTCTTGCGCAAGGGCTACAAGCCTCCCCCTTCTATTAAAAAGGGGTCTTCAAAATTGGAGTTGGTCAAATCAACAATTAAGACCAACAATGTCCGACAGCTTGTGTTTGAGCATACGATTCGGATTGAAGAGCCAAAGCGCAACGTCAACATCACCATTGTTGACCAATTCGGCAAGCCGGTGCGTGGGGCAGTTGTGTCGGTGGGCTATGATGAAGGTAACAAGGTCAAGCGTTTGCCCATGCCCGCAACGGCCACCAATGGTGTCGCCACATCGGCGCTGCCGCAATCGCGGTTTGAGTTGTTCCGCAAGGGTTACCGGCGTGGCGACTTTGTCGTTGCCCTGAAGAACAAGCCGCTAAAGATCACCAAGACACGGACAACGGCCAATTCCGGCAAGCAGCTGTCAGCGACGGTCACAGTGCATGTGCCCGAAGTTGAACTGTCCGTCCGCTCCGTGATCCGTGATCAGAACAACAAGCCTGTGTCGGGTGCCATCGCCACACTGGCCTATATCGACATTAGGACCAACAGGACGCTGGCCATGCCGCGCAGCGATGCGCAGGGCGCAGCTTCAGCTAAGCTTGTCAGCTCACGCTTTGATGCTCTGCGCAAGAGTTTCTCTGCCGCTACGATCAAGAAGGGCAACACCAGATTGCAGGTGGTACGCACCACCCATGACGACAATGGCCGTCAAATGACTTTCAACCACACCGTCAGCATCGCAGAACCCAAGCGGGAAATCAGGACAGTGATCGTTGATCAGTTTGGCAAGCCAGTGCCGAGCGCTGTTCTGTCATCGGACTATGTTCTGGGTGATCGAACCACAACCATGACACTACCCGAAACCGACGCCGATGGTGTTGCGAGCGCCAAATTTGAAGTACGTGATCACCAAGCCATTGGCCGAAACTACAAGCATCCACCGCGGATCGAGGTTGGCAGTGAAACGGTGGAAGTCATATCCAGCGATCTGATTGCAGAAACAACATCCCTTTCCATAATCAAAGCGACGATTCGGTTCGCCGAGCAACCGGTACCGGAACCCGTCCTTCGTAGGATTGCGGTCCTTGTTACCGATCAGGATGAAAAGCCAATTGCCAATGCAATTCCGGCGCTAAAGCACTTCACTTCTGGAAACGTCGAGACCGTCGTGTTTGGGACCACCGACCTAAGCGGAAAAACGCAGCTCGAACTCCCGGACGACGAGTTTCGACTTCTTCAAAAAAACTACATGGAACCGCCCAGCGTGGCTCGCGGCGGCGAAGAATTGGAAATCATCCGATCCCGACGGACCGTAAATGCCAATGAAATGATGGGCGTCGCCATCAACGTACGAATAGATAGTCACGATGACGTGCCGACTGACAATCAGGATAAAGTACCGCCAGAACCTGACCACGATGATAATCCGCCTGACCCAAATTCTGATACCACGGATGAAGCAATGAAATCCAATTCCGCAAAGCGCCTGTTTCGGTTTAACGCAGTTAGGCCCATCTCTCACAAGCCAGACAACAAGCGCGGGATAGAATACAGCGGCGAGCTGACGCCTTTCCTGAGCGTACTTCAATCGAAATCGACAAAGGCCCAGGCCCGTAGTGTGGCGGCTGATGAAGAGGCAAAGCACACATACTTTGATGCCGACCGGTTGGAAAATACAACTTATTGGCCTTTCATAGCTGCAATCAAACATGCTTATCTGTTGCGCGGCCGAAAAGGTTTGGAAATCGATGATATCCAGGGTGAATTGATCGAGGTATTCACCAAAAACGCCAAGAAGGCCGAGCTTGACAAGGTAGCTGACAATATCGGTGAGATCTGGGATCAATATGTAATCTGCACGTTGCTACCAAGCATTTCGAGCAACAAACACGCTGGCCTTGTTGATACGATCAAAGCAATCGACCTTTTCAAACGTTTGGAAGATCTACACTCCGTTGAGGAGTTCATTCACGCATTAACCAAGATGCCCGTACTGCCCAGTTGGCTTGTCAAACTGGTTGGTGGCGACTTTAGAGACGCCTATCCATTTGTGCTGGGCATTAGTGATCTAATGGTCGTGAAAGAAGATTGGATCGGTTACCAACGTACAGAAATCGCGCACATCGAGAATGTGATGGCGACGGAGACAAGGACGACGATACGTCGAAGCCTCGACCGAACTGAAACCACGACCACTTATGAAACCGAGCGCATCGAAGAAGCGATGAAGGAGACCTCGACTTCGATCCATTCAGCAATGTCGAAGGAAATTGAATCAACAATTTCGCAAAGTTCCGCGCTGTCGGCAGGTGCAAGTGTTTCTGCGTCTTACGGGCCTGCGGTATCTGTTGATACCAATGCCTCATTCGACTTCACGACATCGAGCGAAGAAACCACAAACTCGGCACAGGAGTATGCACAGGACTTAGTGGAACGGGCAGTAACAACAGTCTCCAACCGCGAGCGCAATGAGACTGTGACCGTCGTGCTGACCGAGAACGAAAATACACATGATCAGACGTTCACGAATACAGCTGCTGGCGCCGAGCATGTCATTGGCGTCTACCGCCATATTGATCAGATATGGAAAGCGCAGGTTTTCAATTATGGCAAGCGGCTGATGCTCGACTTCGTCGTACCTGAACCGTCAGCGACATGGCATCTTTCGCAAGAAGATGGCGCAATACCCGACCAACAACTCATAGAACCACCGAAACTTGACCTTGATCCGTCTACAATAGCCGTCATTAATTATCAGGACTATGCAAATGAATGGGGCGCGACGAATGTCCCCGCGCCACCAGATTCCATCATTTCCGTATCAAAAGCGATCGAGCTAGAAATTCCCAAATTCGGTACTGGAGAAGCAACATCTGTATCGATGGCGTTAGCACAGTTACAGATACCCGAAGGCTACCGCGGTACGAAGGCCCATGTGAATTTCTTTGCCGACAGCAAAAAAGAAAACAACGATGGCAAAGACGACGCCAAAGTCCTCATCAACGGCACAGAAAAAGACATAGAGAGCGGCACATCACAAGTCTCCCTGAACAATCATATCGGCACACTTGAGTTCGGAGTTTACATCGACTTCTTCGAAGGCGGCGTCGCATCGGTGAGAGTGGATTGTGAAGTTTCACCCGAGACGTGGGCGAACTGGCAGAACAGCGTATACGACGCCCTCAAAGCAGCAAACGATAAAGCGATCGATGCTTACAATGCTGCGAAGAAAAATAAGGCGGCGCTGAAAGCCGTCCAGCAGGAAACATTGCACCCGGATATCAAGTCCAGCATTCAGAAAAACGAACTGAAGCGTTCAGTCATTGCCATTATGAACCGAGACAATTTTGAGCAATCCGGCGCAATGGATACAACCGACGTGGATGGTGTGGATTTTGCCGATATCCGTTTTGTGGAAGCAAAAGACGAAGGTGCGCACGCGCGGTTCTTTGAAGAAGCGTTTGAATGGCGTGAGATGACCTATCTATTCTACCCTTATTTCTGGGGAAGGCGCAAACAGTGGTACAAACTCATGAATGAGCGTGACCCTGACATCAATTTTAATGCATTCCTTCAGTCTGGCGCGGCACGTGTGAATCTGGCCGTCCGGCCGGGATTTGAAGCAGCAGTCATGTGGTTTTTTGCAACGGGCGAGATTTGGCACGGGGGCCCTACACCTATGATCGGTGATCCCCTTTATGTTGCGCTCATTGACGAGATTGTTGAAACCAAAGGACGCGACTTGGACAAACCTGATCCGGTTGGCGATCCATGGACCTACGCGATACCCACAAGCTTGGTCGTGCTTGATCCCGACGACTCTATCGTTCCCCCACCAGACGGATCTTTAGTTGCGAAATAAAACATGCCGTTCATAAATGATGGATATGGCTGCATACATGAAGAGGCCAAGCCTTTCAGCGGTAAGGCCATGCTCTTTTGGCGTCCATTGGACCCCGTCAAGGATAATGCTGACGCCACCGGCGCGTATCCACCCAATTGGAATGAAGACGACTCTACTTGGGACTTCAAGCCAGTCTTGGAGTTCACAGCTAAGGAGTGGGCATATGATGACAAACCTCCGTTCAGTTGGTTCGTCACTGTTCGCCCAGCCACAACATTGCTTAGTGGTTATGCGGGTGAATGGGCAAATGTCTTTACGACGCTAATCGTATTTGTTGCCCCACATGTGAAGGTTGAGCGACTCCCGCGACCGTTCTATCGAGTGGCAAGTTCCTACGCCAATCCTGACATTCGCATCATTCGCGTAGACTCCATCTACGAAGTTCCCCGCCCCGGCAGTGAGCCGAACCTTGGCCTTCTTCTTGGGGAGCGTCCGACTCTTGAATACCTCAACGGTAGACTTGCACCAGGCGAGTATCTGGACGAGGTGAACGCGAATACCCTACCGGACGGGCCAACATCATTTAGTCTGCCTGATGTTAGAATCGTGCGCGAAGATCTGAGGCTGACCATTGAGAAAAAAACGCGGTTTCGACTGAAAATTAATCTGCACGAAACCGACCCGTCATTTTTTAAAGTTGGCGTTTTTCCTGACTTTATAAAGCCGACGCGCAATATCCGCGTACCTGGCCTTGAGACCAACGAAAATGCATTAGGTGTTCGGTCTCAAGACGTTGTTTTCAAAGTGATTTACGGCGGTGCAGCGTCAGTTGAGTTCAGTTCGGACGCGCTCAATATGGGCGACCAGTATTATATTGGTGCCAAGCTAGAAACCAGGAAGGTGGCCCACCGGCCCGAGACCGAAAAGCGTCCCGCTACGGCATTGTGGCTCAACGATGGGGTTGAAAGCCTTTCTAAAAAAGAAAGTATCATAAAAAAGGACCGGTTTGCCGAACCGGAATACTATGACTTCAGAAGCGGGACATGGAACGAGTTCGATGCTGATCCGGACTGGCACGGGATCGACACACTTTTTCAGATGGGTATCGGCTTTATACCGGTTGTCGGTCAGCTTTACGATGTCGCGGACATTCTTTCAGTAGCGCTAACGGGGAAAGACATATGGGGCGCCAAAAAGTCAAAATCTGACATTATCTTGATGGGTGGATTTGCGATATTTGGGGTGCTCGGCGATTTGTCCAAACATGTCGATATTGCGCAGATGACCCGTATCGGTGAGTATCTGTTTCCCGGCTACAAAGTCGTTTCTAAAAATCCCAACTTCGCTCGTTTTCTCGTTCGCGCTGCCTTCGCAGGAACACCTTCATTCACCCATGCCGGAGAGGTTCTAGCTAAGAAACATGGCGACGAGTTCATGCGCGAAATGGATAGGCTCATTCAAGCTGGCGACGAAGCCGGGCTTGCCGCATTGGCCAAGCGTTTTGAAAGTGAATTTGAAGCCGTTATGCGGGCCAATGCGGAGAGTATTCAGTTCTCCAAGCATCCCGCCACGGTCGCCATTTTGCGCAATTCAAGTGGTGAGTTGGGCCATGTGTTGCGAAACATTGACGAGAGCGATGTGCCCAAGCCGGTGCTTGATCGCATCATCAACACTTGGGACGAAGCCCACGGAAAGATGGAACTGGATAATCTGCTGGATGACATAGAGGGCATCAGCAAAGTTGCGCATGCAAAACTGCTCGATGCTCTTCAGCAGAAAATTGTTGACGACGTCAGCAACGACCCGGCAGTCATCAGACGTGCAGCCGCCTATCTTGCCCGGTACGGTGATGCCAAGTACATCGAAAAGCACGGGGAAGCATTTTCACCTTTTGGGTATTTGGTGAATGTTGCCGGAAAGTCCACCGAAGCCCGCGACGCTTTTGACCTCAAATACGGCAAAAAAGCCTGGCCTATCTTGACCGGCAGGAAGCCGCCGCCAGACCCGGAAGCCATGATTAAACGGTATGGCAAAGAAATTGATTCTTTCCTCAATGACATAGACACCTATCATAATCACCGAGAAGTAATTAGCGAGTACTTCCCAGGTTTGGGTATCGTACTGAACTCCGATCACATTTTGGAATCTCGATTTCGGAAAAGCGAATATTTCGAGGGAAGTGTCGATTCAAGCTTGTTCCGCGCGATATTGGTGCCGGCGAATCTGGTTGTCGCGAAAGCTATGCGTGCCTCGGGTCACGATATTGGCTGGTACATTCACACGCAAAAAACAGCCCGCATGAACCAGCTATTGCCGCAGAAAAATGACTTCTATACCGCCGAAGAGATTGGCGATGCGTACCAGCTGTTTTGGATTCATGAAATGGGCATGGACAAAACATTCTTCCAAAATTTGTTTGAGGAAGAACTTCAATTTCTGCATATGGCGCAAAATGGCCATCATGTCATTGATGGCATTGATAATCCTCTTGAGGGAAAGATCGTATTTACCGCCTTCAAAGAACGCGATGAGCTCATTAAAACAGTCTATGGCCGCATCGGGAAAATGAAGCTTCACTGGTTTGAGGACGCAAAAATCGGCAATCGCGTTTCTGATGCTCCTGGCCTTGATTAAGCGTGCACAAGAGGCAATTTGAATAGCTCCTAGATTTGTAGACACCTTCTTCCCCAAATTTGAGGCAAGGAAGCCTTCATGGGCAGAGGCAATTTCACTGAAGATTTCAAGCGCGATGCAGTGCGTCAGATTACCGAACGAGGCTATCCGGTTGCGGAAGATTCGCAGCGCCTTGATGCAAATCACAAAAGGCTCTTATGATCTTTCGTTATTTTCAAAAAATACGGGTTCAAAAAATCGTACAAGCCGATCAATACGCGGCAGAATTTGCGCGCATTTTTCTCGAAGAGTGCGCCGCTGCTGGTCAGGATCCGTTGGGCCTTATCAAAGGTGATGAAGTTCAAAAATTCGAACGAGATTTTTGGGAGTCGCTTGATGGTCCTCAAAGGATAGAAGCTATCAAGGTGTCCATTCGTTTCGATGGAAGGTTCGGTTTCAACAAGCTTCGTATTTGAGTGAAACTACTGTTGTATTCCGTCTTGGTTTTCAAAAGTCTGGTATTTTCGTTGGATCAGACCGATGAGACAAGTTCACTTCCGGCCCCTTGCGGACTATCATACATTTTGAGGACATGGTCTCTTTTGGTGTTCGAGAAACACTATGGTGCAGTGTATATATAAGATAAAGGAATACCGAAGACAGGTGAACCAGCAGCTACTTTTCATATTCCTCGGACTGTGATTTTGCCTTTGCTTTGCAAGTGCCAGTTCAGTTGCCAATGGACGTTATCGTGATCAATACCCGCCTTTTGCTCCGGTCGTTTTTGCCATCAGAACGATGTTGTTGCCCGGAGCGAGAAAACATGCGCGGAGTCGAATGCGGTTGTATTGGCCGGGTTGATGACGGCCTGATAAGCCAGCGTGGTATCGAGGTCCGGGAACAGCGGGAAACGATAGAAGGTCTCAATGCTGGTCTCGTTTCGGGCACCTGCCGTTGCAGAGTCGATCCAGTTGAGCTGTAAGCCGATCACATCGTCATCGAATGAGTACTGACCAAACGGCTGGTATCGCAGCACGGCCAATGCCGCTTGCTGGTCGTAAATGGCAGCTTTGTTGAAACTCTTGCCGTAACGCCCGACCACAACAGTTTTGCCATCATCAGTCAGCTCTTGTGAGAGCACAGTCCCAAATCCCCAACCACTCTGACCTGTGTTCGCATTGATGGCACTTCGATTGTAGGTTCCGTCCGTGTGCCAGACCATAAACTTAGAATAGCTGGCTTTTTCTGTTTTGGGCAGGATTTTGAAGCCAACTTCCGCTGCCTTGTAGAAATCGCCCTGGTAGATTTTTCCGAAATTGAACCGGTCGCCATTAGAGTCGGCAATCAGGCCAGAGACATAGGCCCGTTTGTCGGCAAAATAGAAGGCTCCGGCAGCGCCAAGCGCTGAATCGGGATAACTGGCAACGAACATGCCGGTCCCTGCATTCGACAGAAATGTAGTATTGGGCGTGAGGTGCCTGTTGGTCAGCAGCATCGCGTCTGCCGTGATCTTCCCGGCGCGGAACACCCAGCCCGCCTCAGGGCTTCCCATACGATAATAAAGGTTCCTCAGGATGAAGGCCGGAATATAGGAAGAGAACGAGTTCGCGGTACCACCAGAGGAACCGATACTGGCAAATCCGATATTTTGCGGTCCAATCGGTCCATAATCCCAGCGTCCCTCAACCCCAAAGGTAATCGCGCCCTGGGTTGGTTTTCCCCGGTTGAACAATTCCCAGGTACCGACAAAATCGAAATCGGTGGCGGCGCCATGACGCGGATTACCTGCAATATTGTTGGTCGTATACTGACCGACCGTATGAAAAGAGACGCCAAGCCTCAGATGAGCCGCTTCATAAATGGCGTCGGTCGCAGATTTAAAACCATCGCGGAAAGGCTGGATTGGCGAAAACGGAACCAATCCCGTCCTTGGCTCGCGACGTTCTTCAATCTGGTTCAAAAGGTTATTGGGGTCCTGGTCACCTTCGACCCAACCATTAGAGATCCGCTGGTTCGGGGTGGTGACATTGGTTTGGGACACCTCTGTTCCGTCAGCAGCCAGTGGAGTCGAAATTCCGGCCGTTATCAGAATTGCCCCGGCCAGAAAACTGGCCTTCAATGTCTTTATGCTATTTTGCCCCATAATTCCGTTTCCCTATTCGACCCCAATTCGAGGTCTACAAGACCTATCTATGTCTTGGTCAGTAGCGTGAGTTTCTCGCATCAGTTTCCAAATCGCCAATGACAAGATAATAGTGTGTCCGGCCCACGAGCAACCGCCGTGGGCCGGGATGTTTTCAGATATGGATCAACCGACGGTGACGGTTCCATCTTCTGCAATGGAAATCTTGTCGCCGTTTTTCACCGCTTCCATGAACTCATCGCCAAGCAAGTCGATTGTAATGACCGTGCGGTCATTCCAGATCGAATCCATGATCAACCCGCAAGCCGAAATACTGTCGACATGTTTGGAAAACAGCATTGCCTTGAAGTTGACTTCGAGCAGGTTCATGCCCATCAGCGCACCAGCTCCCATCGTTGACCCGATGGCTTGCGGTGTACACAGAATTCCGCCCTTGAGATCTTTCTCGAAGAGTTCCTTGTTATTAGCGTCCGTACACGGTGCTGTTTCGGTGTTCCCCGCAAACATATTGGTGAAATAGGATGCCGTGGTGTTGAAAGGCTGTTTCGAGACGAGCGCTTCGCCCTCAAGAACGCCGGACAGAACAGCCCGTCCTTTAAAAGTTGCCATGATACTTCTCCATTCGATTTCTGTTCAGGCGACCGGGCAATCCACGGTGGCCAGACGCATTTCTTTAAAACCTAGATCTTGCCGGTGATGATGATGTCCACCAGCTTCGTGTCCGGGAAATAACGGATGGTCGAATAGGCTCGCGTTTTGGCGGAGTTGGTAACGCCGCGGATACGGTCCGAAAAGCCCTTCATGCCTGAATAGCTCACCGCGCACATGTTGGTGTAATGCATCCCGGCATCCAGTGCCTTGCTAGCCAGCTCCGGATGCTCAATAAGCATGCGTTGACGCACGACCGAGGGCATGAACATGTAGACTGGCATTGCCGTCTTTTCCTGTCCGGCAGCCTCAAGTGCATCGGTGATGTTTTGACACCAGGTCACAACTTCAGGGTAGGTATTGTGCGGGCACCCTATAAAGGCAGCATTCGGGTCACCATCGGCCTCAGGCCACATGTTCTTCCAAGTATCGAGAATCTTCTGCTGCTCGGCATCGTCAAAGACGTAGGTTTGGTACCCCTCTGCCAGCATGTCCCGGCCTTTTTCCTTAGGCTCCGGTGTCACGCCTTCGACATGGTAACAGCCCACAGCTCCTTCAGCGGCCGTTGTGCTGCCCATCTTCTTGAGCTTCCACATGTTGTCTTCGGTGACTTCCGAGCCGATATACTGTTCGACACCGGCGACAAACGGGATATCTTCGACGCACTTGCGACCGATTGCTGCCCCAAGTGCACCCCAGTCGGGCTCCTTCGAGGTTTTCACGTCGATCAGCCACACAGCCTTGCGGCCTTCATCGGTCATCAGGCCGTAATAAGGCGCCTTGCCGAGCATGGCACAGACCATTTCCATGCCTGCACCATAGCGGTTCGTCCGGACACCAAGGACCGAGTTGCCGTAATTGACGGCAGAAGATTCGCACCAGGCGACAGGGGTGCCCGGCTCAGGCGCGTTGCCAACCTCTTTAAGGTAGCAGGCACAGGAACGTAAATTCAGATCGGGTGCGCCAAGTTGCGAGTGCACCCAGTCCAGCTTCATCTGGAGCGGATAGCCCTCATAAATGAGCTGCATGTCAGTTGGGTTATTTTGAACGTTGTAGACGTCGTAGGGACGCGGATTTACCGTATAGGGTGCGTAAGACTTCAGCCCCGCATCCGCGCATTCTGCCAGGAGATCGATGATCGATCCTAGGTAATTCGCTCCGATATATAGGTTGCTGTGCGGTGCACCGCCAAGATCGACCAGTTTGGTCGCACCGAATGTCTCACCAAATTTTACGAGGATCTGCATAAGTTTGGCTTTTTCAGGACCGTCGCGTCCATCAAGAATGGCCTGCTCGTCATCCGTCAGCACCATCTTCGCCGTAGCAGAATCTGGTGTTGCTCCAGCCTTGGATTGCCCTGAAAAGGTTGCTGTCTGCCCATTGGGGGCACCATCAGGACCAGTGCCATTCATATCAGAAGTGACCAAGTGTGCCGCCCAGTCTGGCGCTTTCGCGGACGCGCCAGGTGCCACCTTTGCGGCTGGCGCTGTGTTTGCAGCTGCCACCTTGATCTCATTTGCCGCAGCTGTAGCAGCGGCTTCCTCAGCAAGTACGACTGGCGCAAGAGCACCAGCGACCGGAACCGCTGCCGCGGTTTTCAAGAATTCCCTGCGTTTCATGAGTTCTCTCCCCTCTGTAAAAACGATATGGCGTACAAGAACAGCCAAAATAAATCGTGCATACATCAAGGTACTTGATATGACATTCCGTCTAGGCAGTTTCGGCAAAAAAGTTTTACTGCTTTGAAAGATACTGCTAATTTCAAATTTCCGTAAGGAGTAATACTTATATTTTTTGAATTTGGACTGAAAGTAAAATCAAGTACTATGAGTATGTAATTCAGGTAGAAATAAGAGTTGTATTTATTTAAAATTTATTGTCAAATTCAAAGTGAAATACTATAATCGCGTGCAGGTTCATGGCCGAAAAAACCTTCGATGATTTTGATGCTTTTGCGGACACAATTCGCGATGTGGACGCGACGATGACACTTCAAAATCCGTCAGATCGGTCATGGATCGTCAATCAGGCGGACGCCGCTGGCGTAGAGGTTCAATTTGGCCAATTGGGCAGCGGCAACATTGTTGACGGCTGCTCATGGTCAAACGGATACCTTTTGTACTTACCGCTAACCGATGGTGTTGCGTATTCCATAAACGGAAAAAACATTGCTCAAAACGCCGCTGCGATTTTTGAGCCGGGTTGTGAATTCTGCCTTTCAACGCGCGAAGCGCACGATTGGTGCACAATTTTTGTTACCTCGGATGAAATATCCAAGGCAAGCGCGCCTCTGGAATCGTTGATGGCGATTGCAAGCCCCGCCATTCGCCAGTCCCGCCCCAATCCACTGTTGACCCTTCAGTTCCGAACAATGGTGAACGAGGTCATGACTTCAGCTGCAACGTCTCCACTTTTTTCATCTTCGGCCGCTGCGACAAATGCAAAAGCCGATCTGACCCAACTTGCTGTGTCACTTATTGGGACTAAGTCGGGGAACTCGTCTTGCGACAGAGGGCGGCCAACGCTTTCTCGTCGAACCATAATTGAACGCTCCATGGAACTGCTTAAAGAACAGGACGTAGAAAAAGTATCTGTCAGGGATCTGGCGGTTAACGCAGATGTGTCTGAAAGAACGTTGCGGACAGCTTTCCAGGAGTATTTTGGAACCGGGCCAGTTCGCTACCTTCAATTGAGACAACTACATAGAGTTCGCAAAGCGCTGCGGAACGCGTACTCAGATACCGCGACAGTAAGCAATATACTTGTGCAAAACGGTGTCTGGGAATTCAGCCGTTTTGCCGCTCGTTATCGCAAGCTTTTTGGCGAACTTCCCTCTGAAACACTGGCCAAAAATTAGTGTCGCATACTGTTTCAACGATTGAGAGAAACTGGTTTTTTGGCGAGAGCCTACTGAAATACCAGAATGCCGCCTGTGCCACTGGGCTGAACAAGGACTCGAGCCGCGTCCGGCAGATTTTGCAACACGCTCCGGCTAGGCGGGTTGACGAAACTGTCGCCTTCGTTCATGCGTCGGCCGATTAGCTGCACAATTTCCGGAGAATCTGCAAATTTTGAATGGTTGAGGCTCGATGTGTCATCTACCTTCGACAAGTCGATGACTTTGACACCCAGTTCGGCGAGTTTGTCGCCGGATTCATCGCCAACCCGGTCAATTCCTCCCGCAATCCGCCTCGAAAAAGCCAGCGCCTTGTCATTCTCCGAAATCAGCACATAGAACTTGCGTGCCGTTTTGGGAAAGGGTTGCAACTGTTTCACAAAGACATCAGCATCAATGTCAGCAGATGCCAGAACAATGGTGCGGATTTTTCCGGAGCTGTTAAAGCTGCCCAGCAGCTGATCCTGCCGCATGGCTTCCACCGTCAAGAGATTGCCCATGGAGTGGGCGACGATGTTCAATCCGCTCAACTTTGTAGACGCGACCACGTCAGCTGTTGTCAGCAAATCATCACGGGCATGAAGGGCACTGTTCAGATCGTAGACATAGTCCAGTGTCTTGCCGCGCGATGCCCAAGTAAACAGCACCGGAATGCCGGAAAATCCGGAATCATGCTTGAACTGGGCAACCCGGAGAACCGCGTCAACAAGGTCGGTATTGTAGCCGTGAACAAACAGCAGCACTTCCCGCTGATCTCGTGGGCGCGTCTTTAGGTCCCGGTTAAGGGACGCCTTGAAAGGTGTTTTATCAGCAAAGATCTCCGGCTCGAGAATGACAAAGTCATTCCTGGGATCCGGCGGCACGGAGCTGGGGCGTTCGACGTATCCCACCTTGTGGTTAGGTGGCACATAGACATCGACCTTGGCAAAATTCAGCGATAGCGGTTCGCGCTCTCCGGTAAACAGAACCTGCGGATCATCGGACTTGGCCCTGGTGGTCGCGATGTAGATCGTATGTTTCACAGCGCCTTTGGTGGAGGCTGCTGGCGTTGCCGGGTTATCGACACCGATGACTGCATCAGGCGGCGACGAACAACATGTGAGCGCCAAAAACACCAAAGAAAATACAAATATACGGATCATCCCACCCCCACGAACCGCTTCACGCCTGATCAAAAATACTAGACCGGGAATTCTATCTGTCCATCAATCATCTAGATTGCGAGTGTATGTGGTGAGATCCCCGGTGTCACTTCGGGCTAACACGGACTTATGGGGCGTAGTCCGATTTTTACCCGGTCAATCCAAAGAATCATAGGGTGCGTAATTTAGGTGTTGATCTGGAAGAAGCGCTATTGATTTCCGAGAATGTTGAAAATCGGCCTAAAAGTGGATCGCTAAAACAGCCGGCTCGACAGTCGCCCTCTCAAATCACCGCAAAGCAGACATTCGTTCAACACGCAACGAACGACCACTTGCCGCCCAACCTGAGAGTTTGCTGCGACCGGAACGAACGTCCGCTTTTAGGATTACGCCGGAAAGCATCGAACTTCCGAAATGGGAGCGCGAAACGGACTGGCAGTTCACACTAGGACGAGCCTGTCTGTAACGGGGCCGAGAGGAGACTGGCCGGCTTCGTGCACCGAATGGATCTAGCTGACATTGGTCGGCTCTGAATGTGTTGGCGCTTACCGGCCCAAACATGTTGTTTACGTCTTTCGCAGTTAAAGACTGCCTCGCCTACTTCGCCACAGTTGCGATGCGCATGAACGGCTGTCGCCTGGCATGGCAGACACTGCGATGCAATTTTGAAGGCCCGGCTCGTAACGGACGGCGCCCAAATTCAGGATGAAACCGGTACCAACGCTTGCCACTTCTTTCGGTAAGCAGATGCCGTGGTCCCGACGCGCTTTCGGAATGCAGATCGGAAACTCGAGGGCTCGGAATATCCGACCTCGGCTGAAATTTCCTCGATCGACATCGCCGTCGTCTCGAGCAACTGTTTGGCTTCTTCAATACGCAAAGTCTGCACATAGTCCGTTGGCGCCTGTCCGGTCGCCTTCTTGAAGCGGCGTAGAAACCCGCGCTCAGTCATATTGGCATATTCCGCCATTGCGGCAACGGGACTTGATGAGTGGTAGTTGCGCGCAGCCCAGACCTGCGCCTCTGCAATCCGCTGGTCGTCATGTTGTCGCCCGCAGGCAAGAGATGCGTAGGTTAGTTGGCCCTGGTCATGTGGATCGATCAAATAGATCTTCGCGATCTTGCGGGCCTCTTCTGTTCCGGCAAACCGTCCGATCAGATACAGCATTAGATCTGCCCAGGCCGAGGCACCACCTGCGGTGACGACACGATGACCTTCCCCCGCCGCGACGAGAATGCGCTCACGGCAGACCTTCACCTTGGGGAAGTTTCGCCCAAGCATTTCGGCATAGCCCCAATGCGTCGTCGCTTCCTTGCCATCTAACAACCCTGCTGCGCCCAGAAGGATTGCACCAGAGCAGACGGAGGTGACAATGGCGCCGCGTGTGTAGGCTTCACCGAGCCAGTCCGCAACCGAGCTAAACTCTTCGGGCAAGCCGCCATTGGGGTCGAGGTGCAAATCGGAAACGATAATCAAATCGGGTTCCGGTGCTTCGGACAGCATCCCGTCGGGAGTGATCTTTCGCCCGTTCACGTCCCAATAAGGTGCACCATCGATGGTTCTGAGGCTGACCTGAAACACCGGCGCTTGCGAAGGCAAACCGTGCAACATTTCCCAGTCTCGGCCTACGGAAGCCATCACGTCAAGGATCGAGAACAGCACGGACGTTCCGGTAAGGCGTGTTCCGATAACAGTCGTATTGAAGCGCATTCTGCAAAAAATTCCTCAATTACAGTCTTATTATCACCGATTTATTCCTTTTTACTTCTAACGCAATTGGCTGGTTTGGTCCATCTCTGTGGTCAGGACAGCGGCAGATCGTGCCGCGCATTACCACCTCAGGAGCATTGGATGACCTGCCAGAACCCCAACCTTGCATTCAATGAAGCGAAAGCCGGGGCCTTCGCCGAACGCTTTGTCGGTACACTGAACGAAGCAGCACTCGCGATCATGACTTCTCTTGGGCACCGCGCCGGGCTATTCGATGCGCTTGCGGCCAATCCCGGCTTCAATTCGCAGGTGCTTTCGGAAAAGGCCGCTATCAACGAGCGCTACCTGCGCGAATGGCTCGGTGTGATGGTGACTTCGGGTGTCGTCGACTATGACCCGCGGGCGAACAGTTACACGTTGCCGCCGGAGCACGCCGCATTTCTGACCCGTAGTGCCAGCCCGGACAACATGGCGGTCACGACCCAGTTCATCGGCATCGCAGCGTCCATCGAAAACGAGCTGCTGGACCGGTTTCGCAGTGGAGAAGGCCTCTGCTATCACCATTTTGACCGCTTTCACGAAGTAATGGCTGAGGACAGCGCGCAGTTGGTCGTCGCGAACCTTGTGAGCGCTATCTTGCCGGTGGTGCCGGGCTTGACCCAGCGGTTGGAGGACGGCATCGAAGTGGCCGATTTCGGCTGCGGACGAGGCCAGGCGATGATGGCGCTGGCCAGGGCGTATCCAAACAGTCGTTTTCACGGTTTCGATCTTTGCGAAGACGCTTTCGCTGAGACGGCCGCTGATGCCAGAATTAAAGGTTTGGAGAACCTGCACTTCGAGGCGCGTGATCTGTCGACCGCAAATGAATTGGGTAGCTTCGATCTGGTGACCGCCTTCGATGCGGTTCACGATCAGGCGGATCCCAAGGCGTTTCTGCGTCTCGTCCGGCAGTCAATACGGTCTGGCGGCGTCTTCCTAATGCAGGACATTGGTGGATCGCGCGATCTGGAAAAGAACATCGCAAATCCCTTCGCGCCGCTCTTGTACACGATCTCGAGCATGCACTGCACACCCGTCTCCATCGGCCAGGGTGGTCCGGGGTTGGGGGCGATGTGGGGTGTGGAAACGGCCGAAGAGTACCTTGCCGAAACCGGCTTCGCATTGGTCGAAACCCACCGATTGCCGCACGATCCGATCAATGCGTATTTCACCGCCCGGATCTGACCGGGCACCGACAAGGACACATGACATGACAATGATATTGCCGTTCGTGGTCGGGTCGCACAGGACTGTCTCAAGTCTCGTGAAGAGCCTTCGGCAACGGATCAGAGAAGCGCTCGAAAAACGACGCATTCGCCGGAATTTCGGAGACCTATCGCAGCTCTCAGACCATCTGCTGCGGGATTTGGGTCTCGAACAATACGCACAACTGCGTGACCCTGAATTTTCTCACCTTTGGCTGAAAAGCCACCGAAAGGACTGATCATGAAATCCCAACAACACGGCAGCACGCTTGTCATCGGAGCAGGACTTTCGGGCCTCGCCGTGGCACGCTCCCTTTCTGATCGTGGCCTGCCGGTCACCGTGCTGGAAGCACGGGACCGAGTTGCTGAACCCTGGCGGGCTCGGCATCCGGCGCTTCGGCTAAATATACACCGCAAGTTTGCCAACCTGCCCGGCCAGAAGGCGCCCAAGATCGATGGCGTCTTCCTGAAGCGTGACACCATAGTGGAATTTCTTGAAGCCTATGTAGCGGGACTGAACACGCTTGTCCGATACGGTGGGAAGGTGACCGGCGTTACCCGTACTCCAGGTGGGTGGCAAGTCTCCACCGCGACAGGTGAATATCAAGCTGACAACCTGGTTATCGCGACGGGGCGCGAAAGCATTACACGCATCCCGGCCTGGCTGGGGCGCGACAAGTTTTCAGGCGAGTTGCTGCACACGGCGGACCTCGGTGACGTGTCCCGCTTCAACGGCAAGCGCGTTCTGGTCGTCGGGGCCGGGAACTCAGGTACGGACACGCTCAACCATCTCGCGCGGCACAGCCCGGCAGAGGTCATCGTGTCTGTCCGATTCGGTCCTTCAGTCGTACCGCAACGGATTTTTGGGTTTCCGCTCCACCGCCTGGCACGGGTCTTCGCCGCCCTTCCTGCCTGGGTCCTGGATCCGGCCTTTCGGCTGACCGAACGGGTTTTTCTTGGCAATCTTCGCCGATACGGGCTGACAACCCATCCAGAAGGAGGCGGGACCCGGCTTTTGCGAGACGGTGTGACCTTTGCAATAGATGACGGGTTCGTCGCCGCCCTGAAGGCCGGACGGATCCGAATCGTACCCAGTGTTGACCGCTTCGAGGGCGGTAACGTCATCCTTACGGATGGCTCAAGCTGCGCACCCGACGTGGTTATAGCTGCGACCGGCTATCGCACGGGGCTTGAACCGCTATTGGGTCATCTCGGTGTGCTCGACACCAATGAGCTGCCGCACTACCCGATGGGGGAGCGGGACCCGGGAAACCCGGGACTCTGGTTCAGCGGTTTCAAGCCGATTTTCACCGGTTACTTTGATGCCGCCGGGATCGCAGCCGACAGGATTGCAGCCGGGATCGCCGCAGATACGACACGCAACGCACCCTTTGAAAAATACGGAGCAGGGAAGGTTCATGCAGACAACGGGCAGTCCGCCCCTACGAAGGTAACCGCTTAGTGCTCCCTTGCGAGGCCGGTGCGATCCCGTCTTCCGCTTCAACGACAGTTAGTTACTGGTCAGCTTTGGCCTAGAGCTTGCCGACCCGGCATGTCAATAACTCGGATCGCAACGGGCGCAACACACATCGAACAGAAATCAAGAGAATGAAATTCGTCAAACTCTGCTCACGCGCGAACTGCAATCCCCATTTTTCGGATGAATGCTGGACGCCTTGGATGGTGATTTCAAGGCTGTCACCGTAGTTCCAAAAACCCTGATGACGGACAGAATCCAGCTTCAAGTCAGATTTGCATTTGCCCAACTACTCTGTAACCTGATGGAATGGATTGAATTTACCTTCGAAATGGGAAGCCATCTTGGAAAGTGGATATGACTGAAGCGGAGAAATTCTCCGGTTTTAAACTAGAAGAATTAGCGGCACAGAAAGCTGCCGTTGTCGGCCGTTCCATCGCAATGGTGGCTATAGCGATTTTTTTGACAGGCCTCTCTCCATGGCCCATGCCAGTCTACTATTACTTCACCCTTTCCACGTTCGTGGTGCTAGGCTGGGCGGCATATTGGCTAGCTCAATCACAAAGAGGAAGGCCTTGGCATCAGTATGCATTTGTAACGGCGGATTTCGCGTTTCTGGCTTTTGTTATCTTGTATCCTAATCCGTTTGCGCCCGATGACTTCCCGCCCCAACTTGTATTGCGAGGAGGAGCCTTTGTTCATTTTTTTGTCCTTTTGGCGGGACTGACTTACATCTATCAAGCACGGTTGGTTCTTTGGGGAGGTATTTCGGCAGCCTTTGCATGGATGGTGGGGGTGGTGGTGTTGCTCAACCAACCTGAAACGATCTGGCTAAGCCTACGGAACAATGACCTGGCTGAATTTCTCAAAGAGTCTGCAAGTCCTCACTTTGTTAGTTTTGACGCCCGGATACAGGAAGCGGTTGTCTTTTTGATTGTTGCTGGGTTACTTGCATTGGCGGTAAAGCGTGCGCGAACCATAGCATTGCGACAAATCAATCTCGCACGCGAGAAAACGAACCTCGCGCGCTATTTCCCTCCAAAGACCGCCGAACTTTTGGCGCATAAGACCAAATTGTTGTCCGAACCTCGGGAACACAAAGCGGCAATTTTATTTGCAGATCTTGTTGGGTTCACCACCTGGTCTCAAAGACACACACCCACTGAAACAATTGAATTGCTACGTAAAGTACAAGGCTTACTCACCGAAATAGTTTTTCACCACAACGGCACGCTAGACAAGTTCATGGGTGACGGTTTGATGGCCACATTTGGCACACCAGAACCCACAGACCTTGATGCATCAAATGCGTTGGCCGCTGCAATCTGCATTTCAAAGTCTTATGAGGAATTGCGATTGTCAAAAGCTGTCGGTGAAGGACGTAGGCTAAAGTTAGCAGTCGGTGTGCACTATGGCCCGATTATTATCGGTGACGTTGGAACAAAAGACCGGCTAGAGTTTGCTGTTCTCGGAGATACTGTGAATGTTGCCAGTCGATTGGAACAAGCCGCCCGAAAAGTTGGGTGCATGTGTTTACTTAGCGATAATCTCATTCGGGCAGCTGAAAGTGAGGGGGGGCCCGAATTCAAAAAATACCGGGATCTACTCAGCCGCGTTCCACCAATTGAATTGCGCGGACGTTCTGGAAAATTTGGGGCCTTTTCTATCAAAATCGAGAACCAGTCATGAAGGAATTCTGGATATTCTTCGATTTGGAATATTGATTGCACCTTATTTACCAGAGGTTTTGTTCCGGAGTAAGTTACGGTGACAGTGTACTAAAACCACTGATTTTTCGATGAAATCCCTACAACCATTATCTGTTATTTGTGAACTGTCGCCGTATTACGTGCGGGTTATCGCTTACGGTTTTCGCGATGCCCTTGATACGTATCAAGAAAAGCGGACTTCACATTTGGTAGATTAGAGACAAAACTGCTTTCTCTGACATGGGAAAGTCGGCACGCCAGATGAGTATCTTGATGACTCCGAGATTTGCGCCATGGCAAACACGAAATCGGAATCCTTGGATTCAAAACTTAGCACCGATCAACTGATCACTTCGGTTCGGGTTCTCAATTGCGGGCGGGCAGAGCAGCATAAAGAACACCGCTATGGCAGCAAACTGCCACAGTTATGGTGGGTCTTCTTTGGGCGAACCTGGGTGCCACTGCCACTGCAATGCTTCGTGATCGAGCATCGGAATGGACTGGTGTTGTTCGATACAGGCATCGACCCCGCGATCTCATCGGACAAAGCCTATATCAAACAAGCCATTGGGCGTTTTTTGCTGTCGCGGATCTTCAGGTTCCACCTGACCGATCGCGACCGCATCGATCACGTGCTGGCAAACGCAGGCATTGCTGCCAGCGATGTTCGCATTGCAGTGATCTCTCATCTGCACTTTGACCATGTTGGTGGAATCGCGCATATCCCGCAAGCCGATCTGCTGGTGAGCGAGCGGGAAACGGCGATCCTGTCTGAGCCACACCCGGAACGCGAGTGGATTCTGCGGGAGCATATCGAAATCCCAGACGCCAAATGGCGGCAGATCGCCCTCCAATCAAGCGATGACCCGCTTTTCGATGGCTTCGATGGGATCCACGATGTTGCGGGCGATGGCTCTATGATTCTGTTGCCTACACCAGGTCACACGGCGGGCTCAATTTCTATGCTGGTCCGTCAGAACGGCTGGGACCCGATCCTTCTGGTCGGAGATCTAACCTATGAAGCTGCACTGCTCGAACAGGACCGTGTTCCGGGTACCGGTGATCGAAAAACGCTCCTCGCATCCTTTGCAAAAGTTCGCGAGTTAAAAAAACGGTTGCCGGAACTTGTGATCGTTGCCTCGCACGACTTCGGCGCAGAAGCGGCGATTTCAGGAGCTACGCGCACCAAATCAACAATCATTTGAGGAGACTGCACAATGGCCAAAAAACAAAGCAATAATTGGGACGCCATCGTTGTCGGATCCGGTATGGGGGGGATGTCGGCAGCCGCTGCGCTGTCCAAAACAGGGCACAAGGTTCTGCTATTAGAGCAATACAAAACCCTGGGCGGTTTAACACACAGCTTCACACGCGACGGGTTCTCCTGGGATGTTGGGATTCACTATCTCGGTTGCCTGGCTCCGGACGACAGGGAACGAGCGTTGATCGACTGGCTGACACATACGCCAATGGCGTTTGAACCCATGGGGGCCGTTTATGACAACTTGCACCTTGGAGATGCACCGCCACTTGCGCTGTCGCGCCCTTACGAGGCGCAGGAACGCGACTTGAAAGACCGTTTCCCCGATGAGATCGAAGCGATCGAGGCCTGGACCGTCGCGCTTCGGGAAGGCCGTGAAGTGATGTACACGCTGGCGTCAACCCGGGCCATGCCCGAATTTGTCGGCGACATGATTGATTGGTGGAACCACCGGGCCATTGACAAATGGTGCAAGCGGACCACGAAGGAGGTTGTCGATAGTATCACCCAAAACCCTGATCTCGCAGCGGTATTCACCGCGCAATGGGGAGATTGTGGAGGGCGTCCGTACAAAGCCAGCTTCGGCATACATGCCTTGGTCTGCGGGTCCTATTTGCCAAGCGGTGCATGGTATCCTGTTGGTGGCGGCAAGGCATTTGCGGAGCATCTGATTCCAACAATTACAGAGGCAGGCGGTGAGGCGCGTGCCGGAATAAAAGTCGAGACACTTCTAACCGATGGCGACAAAGTCATCGGGGTGCGCACGAGCGAGGGTGAAGACATCCGGTCAAACGTTATCATATCTAATATTGGTGTGCGCGAGACAATCAACAATCTCCTGCCGACAGGTTTTGGACCCAAAGACTGGATTGAAGAAATACTGGCGTTGCCTCCGTCGATTGCCCACTTCAGTCTTTTCATGGGTTTCGAAGGCGACGTGGAAGAGGCAGGTGCTACTAGGTCAAACCATTGGTTCTATCCTAATAGTGAAGTCGATGCTGTTTGGGCAAATGCGCCAGAGGGTAATCCGCCCGGGTTTTTCGTCTCATTCGCGTCCTTGAAGGATCCAAAGCACGACCCGGGCCCGAAGCAGAAACATGCAGGTGAAATGGTTGTGTGGACCGATTGGAGTAGCGTTGCCAAATGGGCGGGCCTGCGTTCGGGCGAACGAGGCGTAGACTACATAGCCTTCAAATTGAAGGTGGAAGAAAAGATGTTCGCACTATTCTCAGCGAACTTCCCCGAATTGGCAGACCTTGTCGTCCTAAGGGAGCTTTCGACACCGATGGCAACCGAGGCGATCACGGGTCACTACGAGGGACGGTTCTATGGTCTGGATGGAACTCCAGAGCGGGTGTTGAGCGATGCGTTGAGGGCCAAAACCCCGATCGATGGGCTCTATCTTTCCGGACAGGACGTGGTTAGCCAGGGTATTCAGGGCGCACTTTGGGGCGGAATCCTTTGTGCGGCGAGCGTGGAACCGAGGATCTTCAAGCAACTGCGTGGCTAGACTATCAAAAATCTAGAGGATTACGGCGACAGTTTACTAAATAAAGTAAATAATCAATATGTTATAACTGGTCAAACAGTACCTTTAGTGTTCTCCGTCAGCACCTATGGGTTTAGATAGTCTGATTTCATAAGGGAGAGAATTTGGCTCATCTTCACTATTCAGGAGTGAAGCATGAGACAGAAGAACGAGCGACACCGTGATGCAGCAGATCGCACGGTGAAGGATATTCGCCGAAAGACGCGCAAACGATATTCCTCGGAAGACAAGATCCGGATTGTGCTGGCAGGCCTTCGCGGCGAGGACAGCATAACGGAGCTGTGCCGCCAGGAAGGCATTGCCCAGAGCCAATACTACAGTTGGTCGAAAGAGTTCATGGAAGCGGGCCGCATGGTGGTTAGAGATTGTAGTTTCTAGCATTGCTATTATTAATAATGCATTGCTTCGATTGGCCTGATGGCCTGGTCAGTACCAGCCGCCTGAGAATGCAGTTTCCGGCCCAAAGCTACCATTTGGCAGCATTCCATTTAATGACCGCTTTGCGTCCCCTTTTCGGTCATTCTGGCGTCCGTTTCTGATCCTCAGAAGCGGACATGCTTTCATTCTGACCCATGTGTCCAATTTGGGTAGGTAACTGGCCCCGTCCTGTATCGAGGTGCTGACGTCGGCGTGTCGACATTTCAGGCAACTGATTGAGTAGCCGAGGTGATCTTCCCGCAGCTCCCCGAAGGTGGGGTCTGGCGGTTCTTTCGGTTCGCACGGCACGTAGTTTCCAAGACCCATGCTCGAAATTATTATTCACGTTTCGTTCTATCCAACACCATTTTTCCGGGAGCTACTTGTAATGTGTTGCCTTACACATTACATTTCACTATACTTAGTTAAACATTTCGAAGGCACCACCCATGGCCGATGAGCCCATCCATCCCGGACAGCACGTCCGTACGACATATTTGACGCCCCGCAAGATCAGCGTTACCGACGCTGCGAAACTGATCGGCATCAGCCGTCCAGGCGTATCGAATTTCCTGAACGGGAAGGTTTCGACCACCCCTGATATGGCGGCGCGGATCGAGACGGCATTTGGAATGCCTGCTGCGACACTTCTAGAGATGCAGGCTGCCTTTGACGCGCACGGGACGAAAACAAAGTCGGCGCCAACGAGTGCCAAGGCATATGTGCCGCCGTTCCTGAGCTTTAAAGCCAACGATGTCACCGATTGGGTCGATCACAACATTCCAGCAAGAGCGCGACTATCGGTCTTTCTGAGAACGTTGGTGAATTCCACGGGGGTCGGGCTCGAAAAGGTCGACTTCCCCGGCAACGACGATGCGGAGCGCGCCGGCTGGGACGGTTGGACGGAAGCGAAGGATGGAACGCCGTGGATCCCTGCTGGAACCGCGGGTTGGGAGTTCGGCGTCAACGAGGACCCGAAGGCCAAGGCCGACCGCGACTTCGCCAAGAGTGTGAAGGCGTACAAGCGAAAAGCTGACCGCGATCAGATCACGTTTGTTTTCGTCACGCCCCGCAGATGGCCAGGCAAAGCGAAATGGATCGCGGACATGAAGGCTAAAAAGCAGTGGAAGGATGTCCGCGCCTACGACGCAAGCGATCTTGAGCAATGGATGGAGCAGTCACTTGCTGGTCAGGCATGGTTTGCCAACGAAACTGAGCGCCCATCGCAAGGTGTCCGGTCGCTGGACAAATGTTGGAGTGATTGGGCCAATGTCGCGAAACCTGCGCTGGATGGCAGTCTGTTTAAAACTGCGATAGATATCGCGCGGGATAAATTCAAGGGCTTCCTTGCCCGGCCTGCGTCGGAGCCGATGGTTATCGTCGGCGACTCCGTGGAAGAGGCGCTGGCCTTTTTGAGTCAGTTGTTTTCCGATCCCGAGCTGACCGAGGGTCGGGATCGCGCGTTAGTGTTCGATCAGGTCGGTGTTTTGCCCAAGCTAGCGCAGGCGTCGAAGGACTTCATTGCGGTCATTCATTCGCGCGACGTAGAGCGCGAGTTGGGACCGTATTCCAATTCACTTCGATCGATCGTCCTTTATCCACGCAACGCCACGAATTCGGAACCCCACATCATACTTGAGCCGCTTGGCTACGAGGCATTCCGCGCGGGGCTGGAAGCTATGGGGTATGACCGCGACGACATTGCGAAACACGCAAATGCGTCCGGCCGTTCGCTAACGGTCCTTCGGCGTCAGTTGTCCAATGTCGAAGCCGTCCAAACGCCGGAATGGGCTGCGGACAATAAGATCGCGTCTTCGTTGGTGCCGCTTGCGCTCGTCGGTGCATGGAATGCCGACAACGAGTCAGACCAGATTGCCCTAAGCCTGCTGGCAGGGGACGTACCTTACGAAGAACTGGAACGTCGCATTCGGGAACTGCTGGCACTCAACGACGCGCCGGTGTGGTCCATCGGAGGCTATCGCGGGATCATTTCAAAAATCGATGCGCTGTTTGCGATCGCCAAGGTGATCACCAACGGCGACCTTAAGCGGTACCTCGACTTGGCCAAGGTGGTATTGGGGGAGGACGATCCGGCGCTCGATCTACCTGAAAAAGAGCGTTGGGCGGCGGCGTCGCATGGAAAGCAGCGAGAGTTTTCGGGGGCACTGCGCGAGGGTATTTCGGAGACGTTGGTTTTGCTGGCCGTTCATGGCAATCAACTGTTCAAGACGCGCCTCGGCTTCGACGGCGAAGTTGCTGTATCAAGGCTTGTGACGGAGTTGCTGGAGCCGCTTTCGACGCGGAAGATCGAAGCCAACGAGCGTGACCTTCCCGTATATGCGGAAGCTGCCCCTGACGCGTTCCTGAAGATTTTCGAGCGTGACCTGAAGAAGAAACAGCCGGCGTCGATATCGATCCTCAAGCCGGTCGAGGCGGGATTGTTCGGATTCCATAGTTCGCGCGTCGGGCTGCTGTGGGCATTGGAAGGGTTGGCTTGGAACCCCGCAACATTGACGCGAGCGGTTTTGATCCTTGGACGACTGGCCTGCGTTGAAATCAACGACAATCATGGGAATAAGCCGATCGCGTCGCTGGAAACAATCTTTCGCGCATGGATGCCCCAGACCGCGGCCGACCACGATCAGCGCCTGAAAGCGCTAATGTCACTGTTGAAGAAGTTTCCGTCGGTTGGTTGGAAGGTTTGCGTCGACCAGTTCGGCCACTACGGTAAAAGCGTAGGCGATTACAGCCACAAGCCAAAATGGCGTCCTGACGGCTACGGTTTTGGTGAGCCGTTCAAGTTCATGGGACCCATTCATGCGTTCGTTCGCGAGATGGTCGAGGTGTCGCTTACCCGCCCGACCTATACGGCAGATATGCTGTGCGACCTCGTCGACCGGCTGCATGGCCTTGCCGAAAAAGATCAGGAGCGTGTCTGGAAGCTCATTGAGGCATGGAAGGGGAGCGCGTCCGATCCGGACATTGCGAAGGTGCGCGAAAAAATCCGGGTCACCGTCTTGTCCCACCGTGGTCGCAGGAGAGCCAAGGATAAGGATTTCGCGACACTGACCAAGACGGCAAAGGCTGTCTATGCAGCGATGGAGCCGACCGACCTTGCCAACAAACATGAATGGCTTTTCCGTCAGTCATGGGTCGTGGAATCTGCCGATGAACTGGAAGATGATGAGCTGGATTTTCGCAAGCGCGAGGAGCGTGTCGAACAGCTGCGTGTAGCCGCCTTGAAGGAGGTTTTCACCGAGCAAGGTATGGATGGTATATTCGCACTTGCGGAACAGGGGAAGGCGCAAAGTCAGATCGGGTGGCATCTGATCCGCAGCGTCCTCGGCAGCGACGAGAAGACCAAGTTGATCGTAGAGGCGCTTCAGCCGGGATCAAACGACTTATCAGCCGAGAGGAAGAACCTGATTTTCGGCGCGTTGCGCGCCATGACGGTCGAAGACCGGGCTGCCTTTTTCGCGACGGTCAGGTCATTGCTATCAGAGGGCGACATGCTCAGGCTCTTGCTGCTGTCACCTTTCAATTCGGGAACGTGGGCAATTGTCGATACGCTTTCCGAAGTCGGACGCCAGGGCTACTGGCAGGACGTAAACCCGGAATGGATCTTCGAGCCAGAGGGGGAAAACAACGAAGCCGTTGAGCGTATGCTGAAGGCAGAAAGGCCACGCGCTGCTTTTGCCGCCGTGCACTTCAAGCTTGAGGCGATCAGTCCGACTCTCCTGTATCGGGTGCTCTCTGGCATAGCCAAGGACGGCAAGGACAAGTCGGGAGAGTATCAGTTGCAAGAATACGACATCAAGACCGCGTTCTCACTGCTGGATCGCAATGCCGACGTCACGCTCGAGGAAAAGGCAGGGCTGGAGTTCGCGTATATCGAGGTCTTGTCGCGCGCCTTTGGCAACGAAACACAGCACATCCCGAACCTTGAGCGTTACATTGAAACGCACCCGGAGATGTATGTGCAGGCGCTGGTCTGGACGTACCGCCGGAACGACGGTCAGGAAGACCCGGAGAAATTCCGCACGCCCGAGGGACGAAAAGACTTGGCGACGCGTGGGTATCGCCTACTTGAAGGCATCGAGCGGATACCGGGACACGACAAAAAGGGTGTGCTTAAAAAGGAGAATCTCGCAAAGTGGGTAAGCGAAGTGCGCAAACTCGCGGCTGAACTAGACCGGCTGGCGGTGTGTGACATCTGCCTTGGCAAGCTGTTTTCAAGTGCTCCCGCCGACGCTGACGGGCACTGGCCGTGCGAGCCTGTTCGCGATGTCATGGAAGAACTGCAGTCCGAGGAAATTTCGCGCGGAGCTCACACCGGTCTTTACAATGCACGCGGCGTTCAATGGCGCGGTGAAGGCGGCGGTCAGGAACGCGAGCTGGCGGATAAGTACCGCAAATGGGCCGAGGCAATCCAGTTCAGTCATCCGTTCGTGTCGTCGACATTGTTGATGGGGATGGTGAACACCTACCAGGACGAAGCCGACCGGGAAGACAATGAAGCGGGTATCCGTCGACGCCTCCGTCACTGACCTAACATGCCAGTTGACGTTTCCAGACATCGTCCTCAATTGGGCGGACCTAAGGGCCGTAAAGGGCCGCTTCCGATCTTACATTTCATAAGCGATATGTCCGCCTCTGACTAGATCGGCCCAATAGCGGATAGTCAGCAACCGGCCCGGAGCGGTCGTTCGACCAGATGTGTCGATGCTGCATCGCACATCTCAACAGCAGACATTCAGAAGCAGCCCATATCTGCAATTCGTCGCGACGTCAGCACGCGGTCACACTATCCCATTTGACCTTAGCCGAAATTGATCCATTTTCGGTACTGCGCTCCGACGGCTTAATATTCACCATTTACCAAAGGCGCAGAGTCAGAGCTATACGCCTTTACATTTGGTAACCAATCAATCGGGCAGTAACTGGCCTGCGCCAAGTTATTTGGCAGCTGCCAAGCGACATATATTCAGAAGGGTTTCGTTGATACCGGCGGCAAGGTCCTCGAACTCAACTGAGTACACACCTCTTTTATCCCACAAATCTACATTCGCGTCAGGTTTTCTGCAAAGACGATAACCCCAGTATCTTTCGACCTTGGCATGTTCATTTCTCTCATGAACTTTCTCCAGCAAAGCGACAAGCCGTTCATCGTTCCCGGAAAGCCCGACAAAAATGCAAAACCGCGTGGCGAATAGATTTTCTAGCGTGCTTTCCCAAGGAGTTTCTATGGTTTTCTCATACTGGCTTTGCGCCAAAACAATATCCTGGCTTCGTGCAAAACCAGTTTCTGGATGTGGTAGAAATCCATGTGGATGATACACGGTGATATCCGCTTTTTCCGTTGGCTGATTTTCACTGATGACCGGAACAACCGAAAACCCATGGTGCCGAAAATAGCTTTCAAGCAAGCTGTCGTAGTTGAATGTCACGACTGTATCAACTGTTCCCCTGTGTGCACCAACTCCCATTGTACCAATGGCTCGGAGGGATGGATCATCAGCAATGCTTTGAATCGCGAGGGCTTCGGAATCAGGACCATACAATCCGGTATGCACTGCTTCCAAAAATTCAGCTTCGTCACCTAAGAACAGCTCATCTAAGATGCCTTGAGCCCAACTGGGGTAGTGGTCGATTTCTGGAATGGAATGTCCCGCGCCTTTGTTTTTGAGATTCGTAAGAAGTTCAAACCATCCGGGCAACCCGTAGAAGAAGGAAACACCGGCTCCCAAAACCAGAGCCACGTTCCCGGAATTTAACTTGTTTGCGATTTGCACCTGAGCCTCTTGCGAAGCCCATCCACCTTTATGCGGCCAAGCCTGCGCCATCTCCTAGCTCCAAAAAAAGCCGTTCTCGCTAATGTAGTGTAAGCAGTTCTCAGCTCTAGAAACATGCTTCTCAGGTGGCTCGTTAGAACGACTGGGCACTTGAACGGCACTGGAGTCCTCGAACCTGTCCTCTTCGCTTTCGCCAAAGGAAATCGCGATGTAGCCGCGATTACTTAACCGAATTGCCTCGGATTCAATGGAATCTTTTCGCGAGCGCATTCCTACATAATGCGGGGTTATGAGCCCGACGAGTTGCCTGACTATAGCAGCGTTTGCTAGATCCTTGCCTTCAAAACTGATCTTCTCCAAGTTGCGGCCGGATGCCACGATACGAGCTCTGACAGAGGTGAGCGCGTACTCGTTAACACCTTCCCCGAGCAAATGGTTCGTTAGGTCCAAAATGTTGATTTGGAGACGAACAAGCCTCGGAGACAAGGACTGATTTAGAACTTTATCGACGAGGTGATAGACAATCCCTGAGCCGGTGGAAAGCAAGACCACCGTTCCCGTCAGTTCGTTTACACGAACTAGCACCTCGTATGGGAACGGACCTTGGTATTTTAACTCTGAGTGCTGAAACCTGTGAAACCTGGAAAGTGGCTCTGGCGAAAAGAACGTGTAGCTTTTCCACGAGTTTCTGTGTCGTCTCGTTGAGTACTCGGCATTATACTCAAAGCTTCCTGCTGACCGAAATTGTTCATCCCATCGCGATTGAATTCCAGATTTCGGAGCAGGTGAGGCATCGGTGCCCCATCTGAAGAGATAGCCATGATAGACGGTCATTCGAAGTCACCGACGTTGAAGGTCAACAGGTGAAAGAGCCATGTGCTGTCCGAAGGGCTGACCTTTTCCGAGATCGAGAACTCCTGCATCAGCCTAAGCGGATTGGTGTATTTCTTTGTAGAGTATTGTCCCTTCTTGAGATTATAGCCATCACCAGCCTCCAACGCGGCGTCGCGGTAAAGATGCGTGCTAGCCTGATCAGAATACAGGAAGACTACAACAAACCGCGCCGCGACGCTTCCGGCAGTCACAATTGGACCCAGAGTTGAGTTCCAATAATCGTCTGACTGCACGCGTTCTAAAATTGCATCATAGTGTGGATTGTTTGCCTTGATGTAGTCTGTCTCAAAACTGCGTAAGAATTGTCGTCGTGCTTCTTGAATGCTGTCATTGAGGTGGAGTGTATTTGCACTCAACGCAACGATTGTTCGTGCAATATACTCATCCAATTTTCCTTCAAGGTGGGGAATGATGCCCCAGGAAAGCCAGAGTGACTGCACGTACTCGGAAGGGTCACGTGAGTAGAAATAGAAATAGTCGAACGTGTGAACTATAAACTCTTCAAGCTGGTCAGAAAAATCGATCAGATAGTCGTAAAGCTCGGGATACTGTGCAGGATCTCGGTTGGTTTCATCTATGAATTCAGGCGATTGGCTTCGCGCCAGTGCCATTAAAGAATCCAGAATGCCAACCGTTGCCGCATCCAGAAGGTCTTTAGGCAGATAGTTCATATGAACTTTCGACTTACCCTCTGAGTCAAGCAATTCGGCATGTTCAACTGGCAGAAGCAGTCCGAGAATTGGCTCAACAATTCTGTGTGTCAGCTCATGAGTGATAGTGCGCAGTGACCACTGATGGCATGTGGCAGCTTCAATTGTCTCTAGGGGCAAACTCAGAGAGTAAATGTCGTGCTTGAAGCTGTCACGACCGCTAAAAAAGCAAATGGGTACCATTTTGTCCGTGGCCGTGGATGGAGCCGCAGTTAGAAAGTCGAAGTTCATTTCGTCAATGTTTAGATCGACCGGACGCTCATTAAATGGATAGGGCTTCCCGCCTAAATCGGCAACTCTCTGTACAAAATCAAACTCGCCCACCCGAGCAGCTATGAAGGCGGCGACATTTCTTACCGCGTTGCTTGCAATCCCGACACCAAGTGCAGAGTGAGGCCAGTAGTGACCTTCCGAGTTTTCAATTGGCTGAATCCCCGTCAGCGCTTGCGACGTAAATCGAGATATCGCTGAATTGGCGTTTATTATCCGGTAGTATGCAATATCTAGGTAGTGGGCTCGCTCTGCCTCATCACAATCCTCGACTGCTGCAAGACTCTCGCAATAGGAATTCAGCACCTTTTCTAAGTCATTTTCCAACCAAGGAAAGTACATCTGGCCGCGTTTCGCTGCAGCTAGGGTATTAGTGGCTAACTCAACATGCTTCGACTTTAACTTCAAATCGCCTGAGGTAAGCTTGTCTAAGTCGAATTCCACCCCAATTCCATCAAGCGCTCGGGATCGAACAGACATGCCCTGACTGATGCTGTCGATTAACTTCCATTCCTCAAAGGCTAAGTCACTATCATCTAAGAGCGTACTGATGAATTCGGCTTCGGCTTCGTTGCTAACCGACAATATGATGTTAAAAACGCCCAAGCTGCTTAGCACACGAAGACTTGGCGCTTCATCCCTTACACGTGGAAAGAGGCCCACCTCTATCTCTGCCGGGTTTGTCATCGCAAGAAAAAAGACGAAACCAGTAGGAAAGACGTCGACCCCACCTTCGTCCAGAACGCCGTTCTCAACTCTCCAAACCGGCGACATGCGTGAGCCGGAATTCCAGCCGTCCAGCACATCCTTGAAACTGCCAACGACCGTCAAAGAGGTAAGGTAGTCTTTGGTGTTATCAGACGGATATAAATTGATGTGGAGGAATTTTTGATCTTTGTTAATTTGCACTTAAAAATCCCGCTCAGAGTATTCTGAGCGAGAATAGTACAAATTAAAATCACTTACCAGACCGCAAGAGACCTGTGGAGTTCTCAACTTTAAAGCGAGCTGTGCCCTTTGCTGCTTTTCCTGTGGCGGCCTTCACGCCTTTGCTCTTAGCGCTCTTATCGGGACCTTGCAGCATTCGTGCTCCCCGTTCCAATGACGTGAGCACACTTCGACCTGCGATCTTCCGCTTGCGGAATATGAGTTCTGTATCGCGCTGAGAAAGAGACATAAGGAACCCTAGTGGTGAAGTTTTAAGGCTGATCACATGGACCAGTCAAAGAGTCAAGCCGAGAAAGCATCGTGCATGGAAGTGAACAAATTGCGAAGCTAGCAAAAATATAGCCTCAAATAATCGAGAAATCAACTTGTGCGCCCCAATTGACGCGCTGAAGCACGCTTAATCGGCCAGCACCATTGAAGGGGAAATCGTATAAATCTTAGCGCTTACGGCGATGCCATAAGGATCTCTTCAGTCATTACAAACAGATCATCAGAAAGCCCTAAGAAGTCCATATCAAGCGCCCCAAAGAAATGTCCATTATACGACGCACCTGTTTCTGAACATGTGTTGGCAAGCAGACCTGATAAGTGACCGCTACCGCGGCGCACCCGACACCGTTCATCGGCAGCAGCCCAATGATGGTATTCAGCTCACAATATGAGCTATCCTTGATTGTCGTGATCGCCGCTGCCCAATAATTTGCAAAGGTGGGTTTGTGTGCGTTGCCACTGCAGAATCCCCATGCCACAAACGACCGCTTTTCAGATCTGAGATAAGCAGTCGCATCCGCAGCAAATCTCCGCTTCCCGCCCAAAACAGGCGCCGTACTAAGGGTGTCTGCGTCCAAATCAAAGAACACTTGACGTTCTTGTTGCTTGTGAACATAACAGGAACATGGACGCGACATGGGCTACAGAAATAGAGCTGGCCGAATTGATGCTGGCAAAGGCTGAGCAGCGCAAGAAGGTGGTTCTAACACCGGAAACAGCGCAGCTGGTTGCCCACAAACTTCTGAATAGTCCTGAGCCGGATCCGTACCTCAAATCCTTGAGTTTCCGTCTTGAAAGTTGGGACAGGGCAGGGGCTCAGATTGTTGAGTTGTTGGCGGCGGCGCACTCATTCGGGCTAATCAAGCTGACCTATGATGCGGCCCTTGCAGCGCGCCCTGATGATCGTTTGATGGTTCGACAGGGAATCCGACTTGTCCTGGACAGCGGTGCTCCAGAGCCGGAAGGACCGGCAAATGTTGTGCGGCTGCGTTGAGGTGCATAAAACTAGCTGGCGGTTACTGGTGCGGCTTGTGTCGTACATATCGCCGTACAAAATGCCGTACAAATTGAAGAGGAGAAAAGTTCAAGATATTGAAAACATTAGCAATAGTTGGTATCTCAAGTCCCTCCATCCGCACCAAGTTTTCTCCCGATTAAAGCATAGCCTTAAGGCTGCAATTCTTGGCTCTCCCCTTGACACTTCGGGGTGCAGCCTTTATCGCGCTTGCATCGTGCGTCTTGGACTTCGTTCGGGGCGGTGCTTTGCTGTTTGAACACTCCTGCAAAAAGGGGAGTGCGGGCAATGCGGCACACGGAATTTATGATAATCAAAACCTCCGGGGCGGGTTGCCGCTCAGGACCGAGGACGAAGCAAAACCCATGCAGGTAACCGAAACCCTCGCCGAGGGCCTCAAGCGAGAGCTCAAAATTGACATCCCGGCTGGCGATCTGGCCACCAAACTTGATGCGTACATGGACGACATGAAGTCCAAAGCAAACATCAAGGGCTTCCGTCCGGGCAAAGTGCCATTGGCGCATCTCAAGAAAATGTATGGCCGTCAGGCCATGGCAGAAATCTTGTCGAACACAATTCAGGAAACAACACAGAAAGCCGTTGAAGAGCGCTCCGAGCGCCCGGCTCTGACACCTGAAATTGATCTTCCGGATGCAGAAGCTGAAAAGATCCTGGCAGGCGATGCTGATCTTTCCTTCAAAATGACCTACGACATTCTGCCGACCTTCGAGATAGTGGATTTCGCTGGTATCGAAATTGAGCGTCCGGTCGTCGATATCGATGAGGAAGAAGTTCAAAAGCAGGTCGAAGAGATCGCGAAGAACAATGCTCCTTTCGAAGAGAAAAAGGGCAAGGCCAAGGATGGCGATCGCGTCACCATGTCCTATCTCGGCAAGATCGACGGTGAGCCTTTTGAAGGTGGTGCCGACGAAAACGGGCAGCTGGTGCTCGGTTCCGGTCAGTTCATCCCGGGCTTTGAAGATCAATTGATCGGCGTAAAGGCTGGTGACGAGAAAGTCGTTGAAGTGACTTTCCCTGAAGAATACCAGGCAGCTCACCTTGCTGGTAAGGCAGCCTCCTTTGACGTTGTCGTCAAAGAAGTTGGTGCCCCTGGCAAAGTCAAGGTTGATGATGAGTTTGCTGCAGGCCTCGGTCTGGAAACACTCGACAAGCTGAAAGATCTGGTTCGTGGTCAGATTGAATCCAACTTCGGTGCGATGACACGTCAGCGCGTCAAGCGTCAGTTGCTCGACAAGCTCGATGAGCACTACAACTTCGATCTGCCAGAAAAACTGTTGAACTCGGAGTTTGACGTCGTTTGGCAGCAAGTCGAAGAAGACATGAAGCGCAACGAAAAAACCTTCGAAGACGAAGACACGACAGAAGACGAAGCAAAAGCGGAATACCGCAAGATCGCTGAACGTCGTGTCCGTCTTGGTCTGGTGTTGTCGGAAATCGGCGAAAAGAACGATATCCAGGTCACCGACGAAGAAATGCAGCGCTCATTGTATGATAGGGTTCGCCAGTTCCCGGGCCAGGAGCAGCAGGTTTTCGATTTTTACAAGAACAACCAGCAAGCTCTCGCGTCTTTGCGGGCACCAATCTACGAAGAAAAAGTCGTTGATTACATGCTCGAGCTTGCCAAGGTAACTGACAAATCAGTGACCAAAGAAGAGCTGGAAAATCTGGTTGCTGAGGACGAAGAAGACGCCTAAGGCGTTTTTCTGAAAAAAAATCAGGATACGGCGTCGGTTTTAACCTTGCCTTCATGCCGTGTCTGTCATGACTTTGCGTTGAGGGCGGCATCCCTATATATGGGATGTCGCTTTTTTCGAGTCAGGCCCTGAACGATGCGCTCATGGCCTGTATCCTGCCCACTGCGTCTGGGCATCATCTCAAGCATATGGATGAGGTATGCAGGATCCCACCGATATCTACATGAACACACTCGTGCCGATGGTTGTCGAGCAGACGAACCGGGGCGAGCGGGCCTTCGATATCTATTCGCGCCTGCTGAAGGAGCGCATCATCTTCCTGACCGGTCCGGTCGAAGATCACGTTGCAACCCTGGTAAGCGCTCAGCTTCTTTATCTGGAATCTGAAAATCCAACCAAAGAGATCGCAATTTACATCAATTCACCGGGAGGTCTAGTAACCTCCGGTCTTGCGATCTACGACACAATGCAATTCATTCGCCCTCCGGTCTCGACATTGTGCATCGGACAGGCAGCCAGCATGGGCTCATTGCTCTTGGCTGCTGGTGAAAAGGACATGCGTTTCATTCTGCCGAATGCTCGGGTTATGGTTCATCAACCCTCCGGCGGTTTTCGCGGACAGGCAGCAGACATCATGCTTCACGCGCAGGAAATCCTGGCAATGAAGCGTCGTTTGAATGAAATCTACGTGAAGCACACCGGACAGAGCCTCGATCAGGTCGAGGATGCGCTGGAACGCGACAATTTCATGACTGCTGACCGGGCCAAAGAATTCGGACTTGTTGACAATGTCATCACGGACCGGGAAAGCCTTGGCAGCGGTTCAGACGACTAAAAAATGATTTTCGGCCTTAATCATGAATCAATTTTCACGATTAAGGCCGAAAAAACCTAAGATAATGCCGGTTTTCATCTTCGCCTTAAACCTATATTGATTTTTAGTAGCGAAGCATGGTGACATCCTATTTCGAAGTGCCACACCCTGTGTGCGTATCTTCTAGACCGGTACAAAGCCATAATTTGGCCGCAACCGGACAGATAAGGGGTAGTGACCCCAAGAACGCGAGGTTGAATACATGACCAAGGCCAGCGGCAGCGATTCAAAGAATACGCTTTATTGCTCCTTCTGCGGTAAAAGCCAGCATGAAGTGCGCAAGCTGATCGCCGGCCCGACTGTTTTCATTTGCGATGAATGTGTCGAGCTGTGCATGGATATCATCCGCGAGGAAAACAAATCCTCGCTGGTTAAGTCTCGGGACGGAATCCCGACCCCTCAGGAAATTCGCGATGTTCTCGATGACTATGTCATTGGACAGGGAAGCGCGAAGAAGGTCCTTTCGGTCGCCGTTCACAACCACTACAAACGCCTTAATCACGCCTCAAAGAATGATGATGTGGAATTGGCGAAGTCTAATATTCTTTTGGTCGGACCGACAGGTTGCGGCAAGACGCTTTTGGCGCAAACCCTTGCCCGTATCCTTGATGTTCCCTTCACAATGGCAGATGCCACCACCCTGACCGAAGCGGGTTACGTGGGGGAGGATGTTGAAAACATCATCCTGAAATTGCTTCAGTCTGCAGATTACAACGTAGAGCGTGCACAACGCGGCATTGTTTACATCGATGAGATCGACAAGATCAGCCGCAAGGCTGACAATCCGTCTATTACGCGGGATGTGTCCGGTGAAGGCGTTCAGCAGGCTCTTTTGAAGATCATGGAAGGCACGGTTGCTTCCGTTCCGCCGCAAGGTGGACGTAAACATCCGCAGCAGGAATTCCTGCAAGTCGACACGACCAACATGTTGTTCATCTGCGGTGGTGCATTTGCTGGTCTCGACAAGATCATTTCTGATCGCGGAACCCAGTCATCCATAGGATTCAAGGCGCAGGTTCATGCTCCGGAAGATCGCCGTATTGGCGAACTTTTCTCAGCGCTTGAGCCGGAAGATCTTCTGAAATTCGGCCTTATTCCGGAATTCGTCGGTCGTTTGCCTGTGATTGCGACTCTGGAAGACCTCGACGAAGATGCATTGATCACTATCTTGACCGAGCCAAAGAATGCTCTCGTCAAGCAATATCAGCGTCTCTTTGAGATGGAAGAGGTTGAACTGACCTTCCACGACGAAGCGCTTCGTGCGATTGCCAATAAGGCGATTGAGCGTAAAACCGGCGCACGCGGATTGCGGTCGATCCTGGAAGCAATCCTGCTCGACACCATGTATGAGTTGCCTGGTCTGAAGGGTGTGAAAGAAGTCGTGATTTCACCGGAAGTCGTAAAGGGAGAGGCGCGCCCTCTTTATATTTACGAAGACCGCGAGGAAACGTCAGCGACAAGCGCTTAAGTCTTGGGCTGAGTGTTCAGAAAAATAGTGTATAAATGCCGCTCCGACCGAGCGGCATTTTGCATTTCGTGCCCGATTTGCCTGACTTTTGGCGTTTTGCACCGAGTGTGTGAGTCGTCAACAGACAAGTCGCATTTGCTTTGATGCATTCCCTTGACACCAGACAGGCTGGTGTCCACCTAATAGGTCAAACGACGGTTTGTGCGAATTGTCAGTACGCCCGGATGGGGTGCTACGGTTTGGCCAGTCGGGAACACCCCGAAAACCGTTTTCCAGTGTTTCGAGCTGCCTTTTACTGAGTGGGGCCGGGACACGCCGAAAAAAGGAACTAATATGAGCGACGCAGAATCCAGCGCCATCGAACAGGACAGCACTGCTGCCTATCCAGTTCTGCCTCTGCGCGACATAGTTGTCTTTCCGCATATGATTGTGCCGCTGTTTGTCGGCCGCGAAAAGTCGATCAAGGCGCTAGAAGAGGTCATGACCACCGACAAGCATATCCTTCTGGCGACCCAGAAGAATGCGGCGGATGATGATCCAAATCCAGATGAGATCTATAACGTCGGCACTTTGGCGACGGTCCTGCAACTGCTGAAACTCCCGGACAACACCGTCAAGGTTCTGGTTGAGGGCGGTGCTCGTGCAGAAATCGGAGAATACACCGATCGAGCTGAGTATTTCGAAGCTTCAGCGACGGTTCTGCCGGAACGCGATGGCGAGCATATTGAAATCGAAGCTCTTGCTCGTTCCGTTCTCTCAGAGTTTGAGAACTATGTAAAACTGAACAAGAAAGTATCGCCAGAGGTTCTTGGGGCCGTCAATCAGATCGAGGATTATTCCAAGCTCGCTGATACGATTGCTTCGCATCTTGCAATCAAGATTCCTGAAAAGCAGGAGATTTTGGCGATTGTTTCCATCGCGGAGCGCCTGGAACGGGTTCTCGGCATGATGGAAAGCGAGATTTCCGTCCTTCAGGTCGAGAAGCGAATCCGCTCGCGCGTCAAGCGCCAGATGGAGAAAACGCAGCGCGAGTACTATTTGAATGAGCAGATGAAGGCCATTCAAAAAGAACTTGGCGATAGCGAAGATGGCCGCGACGAAGTCGCGGAACTTGAAGAAAAAATCAAGAAAACCAAGCTCAGCAAGGAAGCCCGCGAACGCGCAGCAGCTGAAGTCAAGAAGTTGAAACAGATGAGCCCGATGTCTGCGGAAGCAACCGTGGTGCGGAACTATCTCGACTGGTTGGTGGGTATTCCCTGGAACAAGAAGTCCAAGGTCAAGCATGATCTCGCCTTGGCGGAAAAAGTGCTTGATACCGATCATTACGGCCTGGAAAAGGTTAAGGAACGCATTGTTGAGTATCTGGCTGTTCAAAGCCGGGCCAACAAACTACGCGGTCCGATCTTGTGTCTCGTAGGGCCTCCAGGTGTTGGTAAAACATCGCTTGGAAAATCGATTGCAAAGGCAACCGGTCGTGAATTCGTTCGCATGTCGCTTGGCGGCGTTCGTGATGAAGCCGAGATCCGTGGCCACCGTCGGACCTATATTGGGTCAATGCCGGGAAAAGTCATCCAATCGATGAAGAAGGCCAAAAAATCCAACCCGCTCTTCCTGCTCGATGAAATCGACAAGATGGGCATGGATTTCCGCGGGGATCCGTCTTCAGCTTTGCTGGAGGTCCTTGATCCGGAACAAAACTCTTCTTTCATGGATCACTATCTGGAGATTGAATACGATCTTTCCGATGTGATGTTCGTGACCACGGCAAACACGTTGAATATTCCAGGTCCGTTAATGGACCGGATGGAAGTGATCCGCATCGCCGGTTACACGGAAGAAGAAAAGGTCGAAATCTGTCGTCGCCACTTGATAGCGAAGGCAGAAAAAGATCACGGTTTGCGGGATGGCGAATTCTCCATAGACGACGATGCTCTGCAATTTGTTGTTCGTCGTTACACGCGTGAAGCCGGTGTTCGTAACCTTGAGCGTGAAATGGCAACTCTTGCCCGTAAGGCGGTCAAGGATATCCTGATGAGCGACAAGGAAAGCATCACAGTAACGCCGGAAGTGGTTGAGGAATACCTCGGTGTTCCACGCTATCGTTACGGTGAAGTCGAACTGGAAGATCAAGTCGGTGTTGTCACCGGACTTGCATGGACCGAAGTTGGCGGTGAGTTGCTGACCATCGAAGGTGTCATGATGCCCGGTAAAGGCAAGATGACTGTCACCGGCAACCTGAAAGACGTGATGAAAGAATCGATATCTGCGGCGGCGTCTTATGTGCGTTCCAGAGCTGTCGATTTCGGCATAGAACCTCCGCTCTTCGACAAACGGGATATTCACGTCCATGTGCCGGAGGGAGCAACGCCGAAAGATGGTCCATCTGCCGGTATTGCAATGGCAACTGCCGTGATTTCGACCATGACCGGAATTCCGGTTCGACGGGATGTCGCCATGACAGGTGAAATCACATTACGTGGTCGTGTCCTGCCGATTGGTGGCTTGAAAGAAAAGCTTTTGGCGGCCCTGCGCGGTGGAATTAAGCTGGTGATGATCCCGGAAGACAATGCCAAGGATTTGGTCGATATTCCGGACTCGGTCAAAAATGCTCTTGAAATTATTCCGGTCTCCGGCGTCGATGAAGTGCTGAAAAATGCTCTTGTTCGAATTCCAGAACCGATCGAATGGGATCAGGAATCAGCTGAGGCTGCAACGAAAACGGGTGAAAGTGGTGAAGACAGCAAGTCCGTTCTTGCTCACTAATTGCCTTATTTTCGACCAAAAAGCACCAAGCCCCGGTCTAACCGGGGCTTTTCCTTTGAATAATTGGGCGAAATGGCAGTTTTCTGCGAAAAAACCCCTTGCGTTTCATCTCAATAAACCCGAATTTCGCGCAACGGCGCTAACAGGAATCGTTGGCACTCGCCGTTTCTTAGAAAGGTATCTGCTATGAATAAGAACGATCTGATCGCGGCTGTCGCAGAAAAGACCGGCCTCACCAAGGCGCAGGCAGGCGAAGCAGTTGACGCATCATTTGAAGCTGTCACCGAAACGCTGAAAGGCGGCGGCGAAGTCCGCATCATCGGTTTCGGTAACTTCACTGTTTCTGCACGCGCAGCTACAGAAGGCCGTAACCCGCGGACTGGCGAAACGATCCAGATCCCGGCTTCTAAGACGCCGAAGTTCAAGGCTGGTAAAGGCCTGAAAGACGCAGTGAACTCTTAATCCAGTTCACAAGACACTTCGTCTTAAGAACCCCGCGCCTGAGATGTCTCAGGGGTGGGGTTTTTGTATTTAAGGCGTAACCTGAAGGTGTCTGGTCTTTTCGATCTGCAGGTTGCTCTCGTCTGGAAATTCCATGCGGAGATTTGTGACCTGAATACGAAATCCACGCTATTGACCACGCTGTTAGCCGCTTGCCCGCTCGGGCGTGATTGAGTCATCCACAGACTTGCCGGTCGAAAAAAATTTCTTTCTTTTTTGGGCTTGCCAAGAAAGGGGAGAGCCCATAAAAGGCGTCTCACCCTGTTAGGGGCGATTAGCTCAGTTGGTAGAGCGCTTCGTTTACACCGAAGATGTCGGGAGTTCGAGTCTCTCATCGCCCACCATTCTTTCCCTAAAATTTGATACGAACCTGCAGATACCATCCCGTGATGGGATTTGTCTGGTCTCTGATGTTTGCAGCTGACCAACCGGGTCACTGTTTTTGTACGGATTTGCTGGAAAGCTGTTCGAGCCGGGCAGTAATTTGTTTTGCCTGAAATTCAATGAATCGAACTTCAGCCTGTCACATGTCCGCGGCTGGTGTGTCTCTATGTGGCTTATTGAACATCTAGTGGTATTGGCGATCTATTTTCTTTTTCTTGCGGTTAGGATTATATTTGACGGATAAACAACAATAATACGAAATGGTAGATACATAACACGATGGCGATGCTCGTCTTAATCCAGATGTTCGGAGCAGTGATGCTCCTCCTATATGCAGTGCGGATGGTTCGAACCGGTTTCGAAAGAGCATCCGGCCCAGCCCTCAGAAGAGCAATAGGCAAAGCGTCCTCCAGCCCGGTAGCGGGGGCTGCATCGGGAATGGTGGTCGCAATTCTTTTGCAAAGCGCAACCGCCGTTGCGATCCTAGCTGCTGGCTTCACCGTTTCAGGATTCATGACAACGGCTGCAGGGCTATCAGTTCTGCTAGGCGCTGATCTGGGCTCCGCGTTGGTGGTACAGTTCCTGGCATTTGATCTGAGTTGGTTGATCCCGCTGCTGTTGGCCGTCGGTGCGTGGATGTTTCTTAAGGTTGATGCCAGAACGGCGAAACAGGCTGGCCGTATCCTGATTGGGATCGCGTTCATACTCATTGCGCTTCAGATGATAGGCGAGGCGACCGAGCCCCTGAAGCAAGCATCATTCATGCCCGTGATTGCCGGATATCTGGCAGCCGATCCGTTTACCGCGCTTTTTGTCGGCGCGTTGCTTGCATTTCTGGTTCATTCCAGTGTCGCAGCGGTGCTGATGATCGTGGCCTTTGTCCTTAAGGCAGATTTGCCTCTGGACGCTGCCATTCCGCTTGTGCTGGGCGCAAACATTGGCGCTGGGATAGTTGCTCTGTGGCTAACCCGAGGAATGGATCAGAAGGCCCGCCTGCTACCAATCGGAAACTTTGTGTTTCGCAGCACTGGTGCCGTGATCGCGCTTTTGTTGTTTCTCAATATCGATATTCCGTTGAGCCTGATCAGTGATAATCCGGGTCAACAGGTTGTGTCTTTTCACGTAATTTTCAATCTGATCCTTGTCATCGTGTGCCTGCCGCTGATCCGGCCGGTTGCCTGGCTGGTGGAAAGAATGACGCTTGCGAACTCTCCAGAGGGCCAGGAGGAGCCGTTAACGCCGAAAAGCGCTCTGGACAAGAATGTCGTGCACGTACCTCGCCTGGCGCTTGCAAGCGCCACACGGGAGCTGTTGCGTATGGGAGAACTGGTGGAGGTTATGACCGGTCCGGTCATGATGATGCTGGAACGCGGTAGCCCGCAGGAAATCAAACGGCTGCAGCAGATTGATGCTAGCGTGAATGAAATTCATTCCGAGGTGAAGCTGTATGTCGCGGAAGTGAACCGGGGAGAGCTTTCAGCTGAAGAGGCTGAACGCAGCATGGAACTTGTCAGCTATGCTGTGAACCTTGAGCGGGCAGGAGACCTTGTCGCAAAAAACCTCTATGATCTGGCGCTTGAACTGCAGAGCAGAAAGATCAGTTTTTCACCGGAAGGCCTGAAAGAGCTGACCAGCATGCACAATCGCGTGTTGGCGAACATGCAGCTGGCGCTAAATGTTCTTGTCTCCGGTGAGCTCGAATCTGCTCGCGAACTGATTGCTGAAAAAGACAGAATGCGGGAGCTGGAGCGTGAAAGCCACAATCGGCATATCGATAGGCTAAAGACCAAAACTCCGGAGACCGTGGAATCCAGCAACGCCCATCTGGAAGTCATGAGAAGCCTTAAGGAAATCAATTCGCTTTTTTCTGCTGTCGCAGTGCCAATTCTGGCGCAACAAGGGCAATTGCGGGAAACCCGGCTTGTGCCTGCTGAGTGACATCTGCAGGCCTCTGGTGCATGCTTTGTGGCCATGTCGGGACTGTTTGCTGGCAAACTCTCTGGTTAGGAGCGGTTGGGTGCGCACAATCGCAGTCAAATTCGATGTGAATTCAATCATTTCGGGTTTCGCGCAAGCTTAGTTATCCACACTGAAAAACGGTTAGCTGAATTAGGAAAAACGGCAGGGGTCGAGCGTTTGTCGAGAATCGGCAAAATGGTTGCGACAGGGTGCTTGACTTCGTGTCTCAGCCGCCGTACATCAGCGCCACTTCGCAACGACGTCACGTTGTTGCACGAAGCGGGTGTAGCTCAGTTGGTTAGAGTGCCGGCCTGTCACGCCGGAGGTCGCGGGTTCGAGTCCCGTCACTCGCGCCACTTTCCTAATTTGGAAGTGGCGCAATATATACCGTGAATGTGCGGGTGTAGCTCAGTTGGTTAGAGTGCCGGCCTGTCACGCCGGAGGTCGCGGGTTCGAGTCCCGTCACTCGCGCCACTCACGGTATATGCCAAAGTATCAATATCTTCCGATAATCTGTTAATTTTCCAACTGAAGTCGAGCGACGTCACCATTCTAGGCGCGTACGGCATCAGCATGACGCTGATATTTGTTATCCTTACCGTCAATCACTGTGTCTCAATCTATTGTCGGGTTCTCTGGGCTATACCGTATAACTGCGGATGGCTTGATTCTGCGAGTAAGACTGGCTTTGATATTGTTATGGCTGGGGTGCGGCATATCTGCACAAGGAAATTACCGAGCCTAAAACTGGCTGAATTGTGCGCTTTGCAACAGATTGCCGCAATACAGGCCCAAATACGGCAATAGTTTGGCCGGGTTAGGGTCTTGCGTCGCAGCAAGTCGTAAGTTAAGCGTGCGCTCGCATGTTGGTTTCATGAAAGCCGATGGACTTGCCACGATTTGTCGCGAGGAGCGATAGTCAGGCTTAGCCCCGGCACTCGGACCGCCTCCCGGTCCTCCTCCATATGCAAGGACGCGAAAGACATGGAAGAACTCTTGCGGGAATATGTCCCGATCGTCGTGTTCATCGGCATTGCGCTGGTGATAGGCTTGGCACTGCTGATTTCTCCGTTTCTATTAGCCTACAAGAATCCTGATCCGGAAAAGCTGTCCGCTTACGAGTGCGGTTTCAATGCTTTCGACGACGCACGTATGAAGTTCGACATTCGATTTTATCTTGTTGCGATCCTCTTTATTATCTTTGACCTTGAGGTTGCGTTCCTGTTCCCATGGGCAACTGTTTTCGGCGACCTTGGTTGGTATGGTTTCTGGTCCATGATGGTTTTCCTTGGAGTTCTGACCATCGGCTTCATCTACGAATGGAAAAAGGGAGCGCTGGAATGGGATTGACCACGGCCAAGCCGGTCATTGCAGAGCAACCCAAGGGCATTATCGACCCGAATACCGGCAAACCGGTCGGGGCTGATGATCCTTTCTTCATGGACGTCAATTCGGAATTGGCAGACAAGGGATTCCTTGTTACCTCCACCGACAATCTGATCCAGTGGGCGCGCACTGGGTCGTTGATGTGGATGACCTTCGGTCTGGCATGTTGTGCTGTTGAAATGATGCAGATGGCGATGCCGCGTTACGACGCAGAACGCTTCGGTTTTGCACCACGCGGATCTCCTCGTCAGTCAGATGTTATGATCGTGGCCGGCACTCTGACCAACAAGATGGCGCCAGCGCTTCGCAAGGTTTACGACCAGATGCCAGAGCCGCGGTATGTCATCTCCATGGGATCCTGCGCGAACGGCGGTGGTTATTACCACTATTCCTACTCGGTGGTGCGTGGATGCGACCGCGTGGTGCCGGTTGACATATATGTCCCTGGATGCCCACCAACTGCAGAAGCGCTGCTATATGGTGTGCTGATGTTGCAGAAGAAAATTCGGCGTACAGGCACTATTGAACGCTGATTTGAATTTCAGCAGTCAAGCGACAGACGCGATATACAACTGGGCATCTACTGTCCGACGAATGACTCCGGGGGAGTGAGGTCGAAATGGACGAAACACTTAAGGAACTCGCAGAGCATATCGAGCTCGGCTTGGGCGAGTCCCTTGTGTCCTGGAAGGTCGAATTCGGTGAGCTGACGCTCACAGTGAATGCGTCCGATATTCTCGACGTAGTGCGGTACTTGCGTGACAACAGTTCGTGCAAGTTCGTAAATCTAACGGATTTGTGCGGTGTTGACTATCCGGCTCGCGAAAAGCGCTTTGATGTCGTTTACCACTTCCTGTCTCCGTTCCAGAACCAGCGGATCCGCGTGAAAGTCGCAACCGATGAGACAACTCAGGTTGCTTCTTTGACGCCGCTGTTCCCGGGCGCTGAATGGTTTGAACGCGAAGCCTACGACATGTACGGCATTTTGTTCTCGGGTCATCCGGACCTGCGCCGTCTTCTGACTGATTATGGCTTTGATGGTCATCCGCTGCGCAAGGACTTTCCCGTCACCGGATTTGTTGAAGTTCGTTATGACGATGAGAAGAAACGCGTTGTCTATGAGCCGGTGCGCCTTAATCAGGAAATGCGCTCATTCGATTTCCTCTCGCCATGGGAAGGCACGGACTACGTGCTGCCAGGCGATGAAAAAGCAACGACGAATTAAGGCGGCTGACGATGGCTGAAGCTCAAGTTCGTAATTTCAATATCAACTTCGGTCCGCAGCACCCTGCAGCGCACGGTGTGTTGCGTCTGGTGCTGGAGCTGGACGGCGAAGTTGTGACGCGTGTTGATCCGCATATTGGCCTGCTTCATCGCGGTACCGAAAAGCTGATCGAACAGAAGACCTATTTGCAGGCAGTTCCTTACTTTGACCGTCTCGACTACGTGGCGCCGATGAATCAGGAACACGCTTATGCGCTTGCTATTGAACGTATGCTCGGCGTTGAAGTCCCAATGCGGGGCCAGCTGATCCGTGTTCTTTACAGTGAGATCGGCCGGATCCTGTCACACCTGCTGAACGTTACAACACAGGCGCTGGATGTTGGCGCGCTGACACCACCTGTATGGGGCTTTGAGCCACGCGAAGAGCTTATGGTGTTCTATGAGCGCGCATGCGGCGCACGTTTGCATGCCGCCTATGTTCGTCCAGGCGGTGTCCATCAGGATCTGTCCCGCGACCTTCTTGACGACATCTGGGATTTCTGCGACCCGTTCCTTCAGACGCTGGATGATATTGAAGGCCTGCTCACAGACAACCGCATTTTCAAGCAACGCAACGTTGATATTGGTGTTGTCGATCTTGATGATGCCTGGGCACGTGGTTTCTCCGGTGTCATGGTTCGCGGGTCCGGGGCTGCATGGGATCTGCGCAAGTCGCAGCCTTATGAATGTTATGCAGACCTGGATTTCGACATTCCTATCGGGAAAAACGGCGATTGTTATGATCGTTATCTGATCCGTATGGAAGAGATGCGTCAGTCTATCCGTTTGATGAAGCAGTGCCTGGAGAAACTGACCATTGAAACGGGTCCGGTGTCTTCAGTGGACGGCAAGATCGTTCCGCCGAAACGCGGTGAGATGAAACGGTCGATGGAAGCCTTGATCCATCACTTTAAACTCTACACCGAAGGCTACCATGTACCGGCCGGTGAAGTGTATGCAGCTGTTGAAGCGCCGAAAGGCGAATTCGGTGTTTATCTTGTAGCAGATGGCACCAACAAGCCGTATCGCTGCAAGATCAAGGCTCCAGGCTTTGCGCATCTGCAAGCAATGGACTTCGTTTGCAATGGTCACCAATTGGCTGACGTTTCAGCCGTGCTTGGGTCCATGGACATCGTGTTCGGTGAGGTCGACCGTTAGACAATGACGCAGACTTCCACCCATATTTCTGTCGACTGGCTAAGCGGTACGCAACAAAATGCGACCGTTGTGGAACGACTTGGCCTGCTGGCGATGAGCACAGCAGCACGCGTTTTGGCCAGATATGACGGTTTGGGCATGTCTTATGTGGCGCAACTGTTCTCGATACTTTTCCCAAGCGATCGAACCGTATGCCTCGAGATTGATGAAGACCTCATCTTTTGTTTCCCATATGGCGACAAATACTGGAGCATGCTCCTGAAGCCGGGACATATCTACGAAGAAGAAGTTGAAGACTTTCTCTTGGCCATGCGTGATGTCGACTACGTTTTTATCGATTGCGGAGCCAACTTCGGTTACTGGTCAGCGAAAGTCAGCAGCGAGCGTTTTGGAAGTCGCCCAACAATCGCAGTTGAACTGGATCCGTCCAATTTCAAACGATTGCTTGCCAATTCCGCTCTGAACGGAGACCGTTATAGGTGTATGAACCTGGCGGTGTTCGACAAGGACGGAGAAACGCTTCATTTCTACGGAAAAAAGCACGAAGCCCGAACAGTGGAACGCAATATCGGTGCAACAGAGTCTCTTGGCGAAGTGTCGTCTGCTACTCTTGACCATATTGTCGCAACGACCGAGGCAAAAGCGCATAACACCATAGTTTTGAAACTTGACATTGAAGGCGTGGAAATCAAAGCGCTCAAAGGGGCGCAGTCGTTGCTCGAGAAAGACGTCCTTGTGATTTATGAGGACCATGGCAACGATCCAAATCATGCGGTCTCTAGGTATCTTTCTGAAGATTGCGGCATGCGCCTGTTTGCCCAAAATGACAATCAGTTTTTCGAGTTGGGGAATGTGGGTGAACTCAACCGCCTGAAGACAAATCGCCGCAAGGGTTATGATTTTTTCGCGACTCAAAGCCATTTCTGGTTGGATCGTATTGCCGGGCTCGTTGATGACCGGCAATCAACCGAAACACTTGGCCAGTCGGTCGCGCAGTAAACGAGGACGAAACGATGGCAGTTCGCCGGCTTGCCGCGGAACAACCAGAAAGCTTTGAGTTCACCGGGAAAAACCTCGGCTGGGCCAAAAAGCTGATCGACCGCTATCCGGCTGGCCGCCAGGCGTCTGCGGTCATTCCGCTGTTGTGGCGTGCGCAGGAACAGAACGAAGGCTGGGTCAGCGAACCGGCAATCCGCTATATTGCCGATCTGCTCGACATGCCGAAGATTCGCGTTTTGGAAGTTGCAACGTTTTACACGATGTTTCAGCTACAGCCTGTCGGGAAAAAGGCTCACATTCAGGTGTGCGGTACGACACCCTGCCAGCTGCGTGGTTCGGAAGACCTGATCAAGATCTGCAAGTCCCGCATCGCCAAGCACATGCATGAAATTTCCGAAGACGGCATGTTCTCCTGGGAAGAAGTTGAATGCCTTGGGGCCTGCGTGAATGCGCCAATGGTCCAGATTTTCAAGGACACTTATGAGGATTTGACCGAGGACACCTTCAACAAGCTGATCGACGATATTTCTGCTGGTAATGAAGTGACGCCAGGTCCGCAAAATGGCCGTCGATTTGGCATGGCCGAGGGCGGTGCAACCACGCTGACGGAAATCGACGACAACACAAAGGGTGTTCTCCCCGTTGCCCATGTTGTTGCCGGTGCTGAAAAAGCCTCGCACGATTTCGCCGGCGCTTCGATCAATGGTGGTGGTAACGATTACGACGGTGTCCCGACACCGGCAGAAGATGCTGTTGCAAAGGTAAAAGCTGCGTTCGCCAAGAAGGCGGAAAAGAGGGCAGACGCACCTGCTGCAGCGCCTGCACCTAAAAAAGAAAAAGCACCTGCGGCCAAGAAGAGTGAACCGAAGAAGGCTCCTGCAAAAAAGGCCACTGCCAAGAAAACCGTTAAAGCGGCTGCGGAAGAAAAAGAGCCGGAAATCCTCAAATCAGCTCGCGGCGACAAACCGGATGATTTGAAAAAGCTCAAAGGTGTTGGTCCAAAACTTGAAGGCACCTTGAACGAACTCGGGTTTTTCCATTTCGACCAGGTCGCAGCCTGGGGGGCGGAAGAGATCGCGTGGGTCGACAGTCGGCTGAAGTTCAAGGGCCGCATCGAACGCGATGGCTGGGTTGAACAGGCCAAGATCCTCGCCTCTGGCGACGACACAGAATTTTCCAAGCGCGTGGAAGCTGGCGATGTCGCTTCCTCCAAGAGCGAAGACTAAGGGGAAGAGATGCTTCAGGATAAGGATCGGATCTTCACCAATATCTACGGTCTTAACGACTGGGGTCTTGAAGGTGCGAAGAAACGCGGCCAGTGGGACAATACCAAAGGCCTGATCGACAAGGGCCGTGACTGGATCGTCCAGGAAATGAAGGATTCAGGCTTGCGTGGCCGCGGCGGTGCGGGTTTCCCGACAGGCCTCAAGTGGTCCTTCATGCCGAAAGAATCCGATGGACGCCCGGCGTATCTTGTCGTGAATGCCGATGAGTCCGAGCCAGGAACCTGTAAAGACCGTGAAATTCTGCGCCACGACCCGCATACTTTGGTTGAAGGCTGTCTGGTTGCCGGTTTTGCGATGGGCGCGATCGCGGCGTACATTTATGTGCGTGGTGAATTCATCCGTGAACGCGAACGCCTTCAGTCCGCGATTGACCAAGCATACGATGCGGGTCTGATCGGAAAAAACAACAAGAATGGTTATGATTTCGATATCTACGTTCATCACGGAGCAGGGGCCTACATCTGCGGCGAGGAAACAGCGCTGCTGGAAAGCCTTGAAGGCAAGAAGGGTCAACCGCGCTTGAAGCCTCCGTTCCCAGCCAATGTTGGCCTTTACGGATGCCCGACGACCGTGAACAACGTTGAATCGATAGCAGTAGCTCCAACGATCCTTCGGCGCGGAGCAGCCTGGTTCTCCGGTCTTGGCAATCCGAACAACACCGGAACGAAGCTGTTCTGTGTGTCCGGCCACGTCAATCAACCTGCTACATTCGAAGAAGAACTCGGTGTGCCGTTCTCGGAAATGATCGATAAACACTGCGGCGGTATTCGCGGTGGTTGGGACAATCTTCTGGCGGTTATCCCAGGCGGCTCCTCCGTTCCTTGCTGTACAGCAGCAGAGATCAAGGACGCAGCGATGGATTTTGATACGTTGCGCGGCATGGGTTCGGGTCTTGGAACGGCTGCGGTGATCGTGATGGACAAGTCCACGGACATCATCAAGGCAATCGCGCGCCTGAGTTACTTTTACAAGCACGAAAGCTGCGGCCAGTGCACGCCATGCCGTGAAGGCACTGGCTGGATGTGGCGTGTCATGGAACGCATGGTGAAGGGTGAATCCTCATATGAGGAAATCGACATGCTGTTCAAAGTGACCAAACAGGTTGAAGGCCACACAATTTGTGCCCTCGGGGATGCGGCTGCATGGCCAATCCAGGGTTTGATCAAGAATTTCCGACCGGTTATTGAGCAACGCATCGATGACTATGTCGCCAAGTCGAAGTCTCCTTCGACATTAGTAGCGGCGGAGTAATCGGATGGATATCAATCAGGAAAAGCGCTGTCTCTCTGTGACGGTTTCGGATCGTTCGGGTTCGAACTTCACGGATGTCGACCTTTCCGGTTGTGTGTTTGACGATGTAAATTTGTCTGGCGGCAGTTACACAAATATCAATTTGTCAGGCTGCTCCTTTGAAGATGTGAACATGTCCGGTTGGCGAGTTAAAAACGTCAATTTATCCGGGATGCAGGTCGAAGATGCGAATTTGGCAGGCATGGGGATTTCAGATTCTCGCTTGAATGGGATGACCATCGACGGGATTGAAGTGACAGAACTGTTGGCTGCATATCACGCAGCACAAGAGGCGAAGTGATGACAAAACTGATCATCGACGGCAACGAGGTAGAAGTCCCATCGGACTATACACTGCTTCAGGCCTGTGAAGAGGCGGGTGCCGAAGTTCCGCGCTTTTGTTACCACGACAGGCTGTCGATTGCCGGCAACTGCCGCATGTGTCTGGTCGAGGTCAAGGGCGGACCGCCGAAGCCGACCGCATCCTGTGCGATGGGTGTCAAGGACCTGCGTCCGGGCCCGAATGGTGAGCCACCTGTCGTCGAGACCAAATCTGAAATGGTCAAGAAGGCCCGCGAAGGGGTGATGGAGTTTCTGCTCATCAACCATCCGTTGGATTGCCCGATCTGTGATCAGGGCGGAGAATGCGACCTTCAGGATCAGGCGATGGCCTATGGTGTCGACACGACGCGCTACGATGAAAACAAGCGCGCTGTCGAAAACAAGGAAATAGGGCCGCTCGTCAAGACCATCATGACGCGCTGCATTCACTGCACCCGCTGTGTTCGTTTTACAACGGAAGTGGCCGGTGTTGCGGATATGGGCCTGATTGGCCGTGGTGAAGATGCTGAGATTACTACTTATCTCGAAGCTGCACTGTCATCGGAAATGCAGGGCAATGTTGTTGATCTGTGTCCGGTCGGCGCACTGACTTCCAAGCCTTACGAGTTTCATGCCCGCCCGTGGGAGCTGACGAAGACCGAAAGCGTCGATGTGATGGACGCGCTCGGATCAGCTATCCGCGTCGACACGCGGGGCAAGGAAGTCATGCGTGTCATGCCGCGGCTCAATGAAGAGATCAACGAAGAGTGGATCTCTGACAAGACGCGTTACATTTGGGACGGTTTGAAGACGCAGCGTCTGGATCGGCCATACGCCAAAAAAGACGGCAAGCTGCAGCCGGTTTCCTGGTCTGAAGCTTTCCAGATTATTGCCGACAAGGTCAAAGCGGCTTCTGCTGATAAAATCGGAGCTCTCGCGGGACAGCTCGCAGGCGTTGAGGAAATGTTTGCGCTGAAGAGCCTGATGGAAAAGCTCGGTGTCGCGAACATGGACAGCCGGTTTGCCGGATCGCCGCTGCATCCGAAGAACGGCCGTGCCAGCTACCTCTTCAACTCAACCATTCAAGGCATTGAAGACGCGGACGCGATCATGTTGATCGGCACCAATCCGCGTCTGGAAGCTCCGGTTTTGAACGCGCGGATCCGCAAGCGTTGGTCGCGCGGTGATGCAACCATCGGCTTGATCGGCGAAAATGCAGACTTGACCTATCCTGTGACTTATCTCGGCGCGGGCCCGGAAAGCCTGAAGCAATTTGTAGAGCATGCCCCGACAAAGGCCGAACGGCCGATGTTCATCATCGGGCAAGGCGCTTTGAACAGGGCAGATGGAGCAAAGGTTCTTGCGAATCTGGCAGCTGCCGCGAAATCCCTTGGTGTTATCAAGGACGGTTGGAACGGCTTCAACATTCTGCACACCGAAGCCTCTCAGGTCGGTGCACTCGACATCGGGTTTGTCCCGGTTGAGGGTGGCAAGGACACAGGTGCAATGCTCGAGCCGGGTGCTCTGGATGTGTTGTTCCTGTTGGGTGTAGATGAAGTCGAAGTTCCGGATGGCGCGTTCGTCGTCTATCAGGGCACTCATGGCGACCGAGGGGCACACCGCGCCGACGTGATCCTGCCGGGCGCTGCCTACACAGAGAAGTCCGCGATTTACGTCAATACTGAAGGCCGTGTTCAGATGGGCGACCGCGCCGGCTTCCCACCAGGAGATGCGCGCGAAGACTGGGCCATCTTGAGGGCGTTGTCAGCAAGTCTGGGGCAGACACTGGAGTTCGACTCGCTTGGTGAGCTGCGTTCCAAACTGTTTGAAGCTGTGCCGCATATGGCCAGCATTGATGCCATTGAACATGGCGACACCAAAGACATTGCAAAGTTGGCGAAAACCTCAGCGAAAATGGACAGCGCTGGCTTTGCCAACGTGATCCGGGATTTCTATTTGACCAATCCGATTGCTCGCGCCTCCAAAGTGATGGCTGAGTGTTCGGCGCTCGCGAAAACGCGCGCAGCAGAAGCAGCAGAATAAGGGGTAGGGGACCGAAATGGTTGAGTTCTTTACGACGACCTACTTGGGGCAATTCCTCCTGATGGCATTGCAGAGCATTCTGCTGATGGTCGTCCTGCTGGTGATCGTAGCCTACGTGCTTTACGCAGATAGAAAGATTTGGGCTGCTGTTCAGATCCGCCGAGGTCCGAACGTTGTCGGTCCCTGGGGACTGTTGCAGAGTTTTGCCGATCTTCTGAAGTTTGTTCTCAAGGAACCAATTATCCCTTCGGGCTCCAACAAGATCCTGTTCCTGTTGGCTCCACTGGTGTCAGTTGTCCTCGCTTTGGCAGGATGGGCAGTCATTCCGGTCGCTGACGGATGGGTCATTTCCAACCTCAATATCGGCGTGCTTTTTGTCTTTGCCGTGTCATCGCTGGAAATCTATGGCGTGATCATTGGGGGGTGGGCTTCCAACTCGAAATATCCTTTTCTGTCTGCACTGCGGTCCGCTGCGCAGATGGTGTCTTACGAAGTCTCCATCGGATTTGTGATCGTAACCGTTCTGCTTTGCGCAGGAACATTGAACTTGTCTGGCATTGTCTATGCCCAGCAAACCGGGCTGGCCGATATGCTGGGTGTGCCTTGGCTCGCATTCTTGAACTGGTACTGGTTGCCATTGTTCCCGATGTTCGTCGTGTTCTTCATCTCCGCGTTGGCAGAAACCAACCGCCCGCCGTTCGATTTGGCAGAAGCGGAATCCGAACTCGTCGCCGGTTTCATGGTTGAGTATGGTTCGACCCCATACATGATGTTTATGCTGTCAGAATATGTCGCCATCTGCCTGATGTGCGCTTTGATGACCATTTTCTTCATGGGCGGCTGGTTGCCACCACTAGATATCGCTCCGTTCACTTGGGTGCCGGGTATTGTCTGGTTCACTTTGAAATGTCTGCTCGGCTTCTTCATGTTCGCAATGGTCAAGGCGATGGTGCCACGCTACCGCTATGACCAGCTGATGCGCCTTGGCTGGAAAGTCTTCCTGCCTCTGTCATTGGCCATGGTTGTAATTGTTGCTGCTGTGTTGATGGTCATGGGGTGGGCGCCGACGTCGGCATGATGATCTCGCTCCCCGGTCTGATCGGAGCAGCTATCGGCCTTTATGTCGGCTGGCTCGATTGGAATATCCTGAAGGGCATCCTTCAGGCGACGGAGACGAAAAACAAACAAGCTGGTGGCGACGGTGGTGTCGTGGCCAGGTACAGAGCGCCATTGGGTGCACTGATTTTTGGAATTCCGGTGATTGGCTTCCCGATCATTGGGTATTGGGCCGCCAGTGCGCTGGTCGGTTGAGGAAAGAGAGGCAAAAAGCGATGGGACTTAATCAAGCCGTCAAATCGCTGTTCCTGCAGGAGTTCGTATCGGCATTCTTCTTGGCGATGCGCTACTTCTTCAAGCCGAAGCCAACGGTCAATTATCCGTTTGAAAAGGGCCCTGTCAGCCCGCGCTTCAGGGGGGAACATGCACTTCGTCGTTATCCGAACGGGGAAGAGCGTTGCATTGCCTGTAAACTGTGTGAAGCCATCTGCCCGGCCCAGGCGATCACCATTGAAGCCGGTCCACGCCGCAACGATGGCACGCGGCGGACAACGCGCTACGACATTGATATGGTCAAATGCATCTATTGTGGCTTCTGCCAGGAAGCTTGCCCGGTGGATGCAATCGTTGAGGGGCCGAACTTCGAGTTTGCTACAGAAACCCGCGAAGAGCTGTACTACGACAAGGACAAGCTGCTCGCGAACGGTGACCGTTGGGAACGGGAAATTGCCCGCAACATTGAACTGGATGCTCCTTATCGTTAGGAGCTAAACGAACACATCGATTTATGCCCGGCAATCCGGCCGGGCCCCGCATTCCGGCCGAACGGCCACACGACAGGCAGGTCTTGAAATGATCCTGAAAGCCCTTTTCTTCTACCTGTTTGCAGGCGTGACACTCGCGTCGGCATTCATGGTAATCGCGGCCCGAAACCCGGTGACCTCGGTTCTGTTCCTGATCTTGGCCTTCGTAAACTCGGCGGGACTGTTCGTTCTGCTGGGCGCTGAATATCTGGCGCTGCTTCTTGTTGTTGTTTATGTCGGCGCTGTCGCTGTACTTTTCCTGTTCGTCGTCATGATGCTGGATGTGGATTTCGTCGAGCTTCGTCAAGGGTTCTTGCTGTACCTTCCAATCGGCAGCCTTGTCGGTATCATCCTATTGGTCGAATTGCTTATGGGACTTGGGGCCTGGGTTATCGTACCGGATATCCTGAACCACGGCGCAGAACCCATGCCGGCCTTGACCGATGTACCGAATATTCAGGCGCTTGGTTCGGTTCTCTATACAAAATACATCTTCTATTTCCAGGTGGCTGGCCTGGTGTTGCTGGTGGCCATGATCGGGGCAATTGTCCTGACGTTGCGCCACAAACCAAACGTTAAACGTCAAGACATTTCGACACAGGTAGGTCGGACACGCGAAGATTCTGTTGAAGTCGTGAAAGTCGAGACGGGTAAGGGTATCTGACGCGGGAATTCTGCGTTCATTCGATTAGTCCGGACACCAGCACGCTCCTCCGTGCGGTATCTGGTTGGGGTTAAACGAGGGGAGCACGGCGAGGCGCCAATGGAAATCGGTCTGTCGCACTATCTGTCAGTCGCGGCGATCCTGTTCACAATCGGGATCTTCGGGATCTTTTTGAACAGGAAAAACGTGATTGTCATCCTGATGTCCATCGAGCTGATTTTGCTCTCGGTGAACATCAACTTTGTCGCCTTTTCGTCCTTTCTGGGCGACATGATGGGACAGATATTCACGATGCTGATCCTCACCGTAGCGGCTGCTGAAGCGGCTATCGGTTTGGCAATTCTGGTTGTCTTCCACCGAAACCGCGGCTCCATTGCCGTGGAAGACGTCAACGTGATGAAAGGGTAGGAGCTGATGTATTCTGCAATTCTGTTCCTGCCGCTTCTCGGCTTTCTGATTGCGGGTCTGTTTGGCCGTCAAATCGGGGCCAAAGCGTCTGAATATATTACCAGTGGCCTGCTGATCCTGACAGCCTTGCTTTCCTGGATCACATTCTTCGGGTTCTGGCTCGGCGGGGCCGAAGCTGAAGTCGTCAACCTGTTCCGCTGGATGGAAGCTGGCGATCTGAGTGTTTCATGGTCGATCCGCGTTGATACGCTGACAGCTGTGATGCTGGTCGTGGTCAACACCGTGTCCGCGCTCGTGCATGTCTATTCCATTGGCTACATGCACCATGATCCGCACCGTCCGCGCTTCTTTGCCTATCTGTCTCTCTTCACATTCGCCATGCTTACGCTGGTCACATCCGACAACCTGATGCAGATGTTCTTCGGCTGGGAAGGTGTTGGTCTGGCGTCCTATCTGCTGATTGGTTTCTGGTACAAAAAGCCGTCAGCGAATGCGGCTGCGATGAAAGCGTTCGTCGTCAACCGTGTCGGAGACTTCGGATTTGCCCTTGGTATCTTTGGCGTTTTCTACCTGTTTGGCAGCATCGACTTCACGACCATCTTCAACGATGCGCCGACCTTCATCGAAGGTCACGGCGAAGTTCTGTCCTTCCTGGGGTATCATCTAGATCCTCATGGCGCGATGACGGTTGTCTGCCTGCTGCTCTTCATGGGGGCGATGGGCAAGTCTGCACAGTTCCTGCTGCACACTTGGTTGCCGGACGCGATGGAAGGCCCGACACCTGTGTCCGCGCTGATCCATGCTGCGACCATGGTGACTGCTGGTGTTTTCATGGTAGCACGCCTGTCACCGCTGTTTGAACTGTCTCATACTGCACTTGCGGTGATCGTGTTTTTCGGTGCAACCACAGCATTCTTTGCAGCAACGGTTGGTCTGGTGCAAAACGACATCAAACGGGTCATTGCCTATTCGACCTGTTCGCAGCTCGGCTACATGTTTGTTGCACTTGGTGTTGGTGCATATTCAATCGGCATCTTCCACCTGTTCACGCATGCCTTCTTCAAGGCGCTGTTGTTCCTGTGTGCTGGGTCCGTCATCCACGCTGTGTCCGATGAACAGGATATGCGCAAGATGGGCGGCCTTCGCAAACATATCCCGGTGACCTACTGGACGATGATGATCGGCACGCTGGCGCTGACCGGTGTCGGTATCCCGTTCACTCATCTCGGTTTTGCCGGTTTTGTCTCCAAGGATGCCATTATCGAAGCTGCCTTTGCCGGTGGTCTTGGCGAGCATGCCAATCCGATGGCGATGTACGGATTCTGGATGACTGTCATTGCAGCGGGCCTGACATCCTTCTATTCTTGGCGCCTGACCTTCATGACCTTCCACGGCAAGCCGCGCGCTTCTGTTGATGTCATGAAGAAAGTCCATGAATCGCCGTTGGTGATGACTGTGCCGCTTGCGCTACTGGCTGTTGGCGCTGTTTTCGCTGGAATGGTGTTCTACGGTTCCTTCTTCTACACTGAAGAAGGGTATGAAGCGTTCTGGAACGGCTCACTGCCTGCATTTGGTCATGTGCTGCATGCCATGCATGATGTTCCTGGCTGGGTTCGCGTGTCACCATTTGTCATGATGGCTGGTGGTCTGGTCGTGGCCTATGTCTTCTATATCCGGTCTCCGGACATGCCGAAGCAGCTGGCCAAACGTCACCAAAGTCTCTACCAGTTCCTATTGAACAAGTGGTATTTCGACGAGATTTACGACTTTCTATTCGTTCGTCCGGCCATGTGGCTTGGCCGTGTCCTTTGGAAAAAGGGCGATGGTACGGTGATTGACGGTCTTGGACCGAATGCGGTTGCCGCGCGGGTGCAGAATGTCACGACCTGGGTCGTGAAACTGCAGTCCGGATATCTTTACCATTATGCGTTTGCGATGCTGATCGGGGTGGCTGCATTGATCACCTGGTCGATGTTCACCGGTGCGGGCACCGGCGGGGGTGCACACTAATGATTGACTGGCCAATTCTGTCACTCACGACATTCTTGCCGCTGCTCGGGGTCCTTTTCATTCTTCTGGTTCCAGGAGATGACGAAGACAGCAAAAAGAACATCCGGATGGTTGCCCTGGTAACCACATCCGTCACATTCGTGCTGTCGCTGTTTATCTGGGCAAGTTTTGACTACGCCAACCCGGGCTTCCAGTTCATCGAAGAGCGGGACTGGCTGGCAGGCAACATCACCTACAAGATGGGTGTTGACGGTATCTCGATCCTGTTCGTCATCTTGACGACCTTCCTGATGCCGTTCTGTGTACTTGCCTCCTGGGAGAGCGTCCAAAAACGCGTCAAGGAATACATGATTGCATTTCTGGTGCTGGAAACACTGATGATCGGTGTCTTCTGCGCGTTGGATCTGGTCGTGTTCTACGTTTTCTTTGAAGCTGGCCTCATTCCGATGTTCCTGATCATCGGTGTCTGGGGTGGCGCGCGCCGCGTTTATGCATCCTACAAGTTCTTCCTCTACACATTGCTCGGGTCGGTCTTGATGCTGATCGCGATCATGGCGATGTACTGGAATGCTGGAACAACGGACATCGAGCAGCTTCTTGCCCATCAATTCCCGGAAGGCATGCAGACCTGGCTCTGGATCGCGTTCTTTGCAAGTTTCGCAGTGAAAATGCCGATGTGGCCGGTGCACACCTGGTTGCCGGATGCGCACGTGGAAGCCCCGACTGCTGGTTCGGTCATACTAGCGGGTGTTCTTCTGAAACTCGGCGGCTATGGTTTCTTGCGGTTCTCGCTGCCGATGTTCCCGCTGGCATCTGATATGTTCGCGCCGATGATCTTCACCTTGTCGGTGATCGCTATAATCTACACTTCCTTGGTGGCGCTTGCGCAGGAAGACATCAAGAAACTGATTGCCTATTCTTCCGTGGCGCATATGGGTTACGTCACAATGGGTCTCTTCACGATGACCTATCAGGGAGTTCAGGGCGGTATCTTCCAGATGTTGTCCCACGGTATTGTTTCCAGCGCGCTCTTCCTGTGTGTAGGTGTCATCTACGACCGAATGCATACACGCGAGATCGCTGCTTATGGTGGACTGGTCAACCGGATGCCTAAATACGCGGTTGTGTTCCTGATCTTGACCATGGCCAATGTCGGTTTGCCGGGTACGTCCGGATTTGTGGGTGAGATTCTGGTTCTGATGGGAACCTTCCAGGTTAATACCTGGGTAGCGGTCTTTGCGACAAGTGGCGTAATCCTGTCGGCCTGTTATGCGCTTTATCTATACCGCCGCGTTGTATTTGGTGCGATGGAGAAAGAAAGCCTCAAGTCGATCCTGGATCTGGACCTGAGGGAAAAGGTCATTCTGGTCCCGATGATCGTTCTGACCATTTTCTTTGGTTTCTATCCGATGGCAATCCTGGATGTGACCCAGGGCGCGGTCGACAATCTGATCACCAATTACAGTGCAGCACTTGATGCTGCTGGCGTCGGCCAGCACGCAGCAACTGCCGCAGCGCACTAAGGCTTCGAGGACGAGACAGAGTTATGTCGGATATGACCCAACTACCAGATCTCATGCCGGTATTGCCGGAGATCATCCTGGCCCTCGGCGCTATGGTGCTTTTGATGATCGGCGCCTTTGGCGGCAAGAATGTCAGCTACGCAGTCTTTGGCGGAGCCATGGGCCTTCTCGGCGGCACCTTCCTGGTGCTGTTGCTGGCACCTAATCTTGGCGAAACATTCGGCGGGTCTTTCGTACTCGACGAATTCGCCTATTTGTTGAAGTTACTGGTGCTGATCGGGTCATTCTTTGCGATTGCGATGTCCTGGGCCTATGCCAAGAGCCAGTCCTTTGATCATTTCGAGTACCCGATCCTGATCGTTCTGGCGACACTCGGCATGATGCTGATGCTGTCAGCCAATGACATGATCGCGCTTTACCTCGGTCTGGAATTGCAGAGCCTGTCGCTCTTCGTGGTCGCCGCGATCAATCGTGACAGCGTCCGCTCGACAGAAGCGGGTCTGAAATACTTTGTCCTTGGTGCCCTTTCTTCGGGCATGCTGCTCTACGGCATGTCACTGGTCTACGGTTTCTCCGGACAGGTGTCTTTTGCCGGTATTGCTGAGGTTCTATCACATCAGGGCGCTTCGCTTGGTGTCGTCATCGGCCTGACGTTCATCCTCGCAGGCCTCGCCTTCAAGATTTCAGCCGTGCCGTTCCACATGTGGACACCGGATGTTTATGAAGGGGCGCCAACCCCGGTTACCGCCTTCCTTGCAGCAGCGCCAAAAGTCGCAGCCATGGGAATGCTGGTGCGTCTTGTGATCGAAGCGTTCCAGCCGGTGACAACCGATTGGCAGCAGATCATCGTCTTCATCTCGATCGCGTCCATGGCACTTGGCGCATTTGCCGCCATCGGCCAGAACAATCTGAAGCGACTGATGGCGTATTCGTCGATTGGTCACATGGGATACGCGCTGGTTGGTCTGGCCGCGGGCACGCAGAATGGTGTTGAAGGCGTGATCTTTTACATGATCACCTATCTCGCCATGACCCTTGGCGTCTTTGCCTGCATTTTGTCCATGCGCCGCAAGGATGGCATGGTTGAAGAGATTTCCGATCTGTCTGGTCTGTCGCGCACCAATCTGGCGATGGCAATCATGCTGGCACTTCTGATGTTCTCGCTTGCCGGTATACCGCCGCTGGTCGGGTTTTTCGGCAAGTGGTTCGTCTTCTCTGCCGCTGTCGAAGCTGGTCTTTATCCGCTGGCAATCATCGGTGTCCTGATGTCGGTCGTAGGCTGTTTCTATTACCTGCGCATCATCAAGGTCATGTTCTTCGACGAGCCTGTTGAAGCCTTTGAACCGATGCCATCCGAGCTGAAAGTCGTGTTGGCGCTGTCCGGGATCTTCGTAATCTTCTTCTGGGCGATGCCCGGACCGGTGGTCAATGCAGCGGCAGCTGCAGCTGGATCGCTGTTCTGATTGACCGACATGGCAACACAATCTGGTATTGAAGGTCCGGCGCCAGGTGCGCCGGATTTTCGTTTGGAGCATCTAGAAACGGTCGGCTCGACCAGCTCCACGTGTTTTGAGCGCGCTGCGTCCGGTGATCCAGGGCATCTGTGGATCCGTGCAGATGTCCAGACACAGGGACGGGGCCGAAGAGGCCGTGATTGGTCGTCGCCAACCGGTAATCTGTTCACGAGCCTTTTGCTAATTGACCCGGAACCCAGGGGCAGAATTGGTGAATTGCCACTTCTGGCGGCCGTTGCTTTAGCTGATGCCGTTGACAAGGCGACCGGAACACTCCAATTGGTGTCCTTGAAGTGGCCAAACGACCTTTTGGTCGAAGGAGCCAAACTATCTGGCATTTTGCTTGAGGCCGAAACACTGAGCGACGGCCGTCAAGCTGTGGTCCTTGGGATTGGTGTGAACTGTGTTGCCCATCCCCCATTGGCCTTATACGACGCAACGGATCTCAGAGGTCTCGGCTATCAGGTATCTGCGGAGCGGATGTTTGAAGCTCTCGCGGAAGAAGTTGCTCGATATTTGACGCAGTGGCAGCGACCGGACGGATTTGACAGCATTCGCAAATCCTGGCTCAAGCGGGCTGCGCACATTGGCAAGCAGATCACAGTCAAAGCGGGCCAGCAAACAATTACCGGCACGTTTGCCGATTTGGATGCGCGCGGACATCTGGTTTTGAAACTGGATGATGGCCAGACACGCACCATTTATGCAGGCGATGTATTTCTATCCGGCAGCTAGCCGGACATATCCCTCCCGATAGGGAGGCAAAGGAGAATTCCATGGCTTCGGCCAAAAAGAACGAAAACGACATAGTATTTCTGCCACTCGGCGGAGTTGGTGAAATCGGGATGAATCTCGGTCTCTACGGATTTGGTCCGGAAGACGACCGGTCCTGGTTGATCGTCGATTGCGGTGTGAGCTTTGCAGGCCCCGAGCTCCCGGGTATTGACCTCGTGCTTCCGGATATCAAATTTCTGGAAGAAGAAGTCGACAACATAGTCGGCATGGTCATCACACACGCCCATGAAGACCACTACGGGGCAATTTTACACCTGTGGCCGTACTTGAAGTGTCCGGTCTATGCTACTGCATTCACAGCAGGATTGCTTGCTGCCAAAACTGGCAGTGAGCCGGGCGCTGAAGAAGTACCTGTAACCATCGTCAAGCAGGGGCAACGTCTGGAATTGGGTCCTTTCGACATTGAGTTTGTTGCGATGGCCCATTCGATTCCAGAACCATGTGCTCTTGCAATCCGGACTGCCGCCGGAATGGTTCTCCATACAGGTGATTGGAAAATAGACCCGACACCAGGTGTTGGTTTGCCGATCGACATGGACCGGTTGGCCGAGCTTGGCCGCGAAGGTGTCATGGCGCTCGTATGCGACAGTACCAACGCCGTTCGAGATGGTGTCAGCCCGAGTGAGGCAGATGTAGGCGAAGAACTCAAAAATGTGATGGCGGGAGCCAAACAACGGATTGCGGTGACAACGTTTGCCTCAAACGTTGCCCGCATTCGCGCTATTGCTGAAGCTGCTGCTGCCAATGAACGTGATGTCGTGGTCGTTGGTCGCTCGATGCACCGGGTCATAGCTGTTGCGAGCGAACTGGGTTATCTTGATGGTTTGCCTGCATTCCATGATGAAGAAGCTTATGGCTACTTGCCGCGTGAAAAGGCTGTGCTTCTTTGTACAGGGTCCCAAGGCGAAGCCCGTGCCGCACTGGGACGGATAGCCTCCGGTGATCACCGCAACATTGCGCTGTCACAGGGCGACATGGTGATCTTCTCGTCCCGCACCATTCCGGGTAATGAAAAGGCCGTTGGCGAGGTCAAAAACAATCTGGCTGATCTGGATGTTAAGATTGTCACCGACAGCGACGGACTGGTCCATGTGTCCGGCCACCCGCGCCGGGGAGAGCTGGAACAGCTCTACAAATTGATACAGCCGAAAGTCGTGCTTCCGGTTCATGGCGAACCATTGCATCTTGCGGCCCATGCTGCATTTGCGAAGGGACTTGGAGTTCCCGAAGTGGTGCGCGGAAAGAACGGGGACATCATTCGTCTTGTCGCCGGTAAGGCCAAGGTCATCGACGAAGCGCCATTCGGCATTCTGGTCAAGGATGGCGACATTCTGGATGATCCGGAAGTTACCGGTGTCAGGGAGCGTCGGAAATTGTCTTATGCAGGCGCTGCGGTGCTTGCATTGGTGGTCAATAGGGCCGGGGACCTTTTGGATGATCCGGCTGTGACCCTCATGGGCCTGCCGGATACAGACGATGAAGGCGATCCGATGGAAGACATTGTCATCAAGGCCGTTGTTGGTGCGGTGACAAGCATTCCGAAGGGGCGACGCAAGGACAAGAACCTTGTCGCAGAGGCTGCTCGACGCGCAGCTCGCGCAGAGATTCTGGACGTCTGGGGCAAGAAGACGCTCTGCAAGGTGATGGTGACCCAATTATAGGATTGACGGCGGTCTTGTTAGGCCGCCTTGCTTTTGGAGGACCTGGGCATGATCGGTCGGTTAAACCACGTGGCAATTGCTGTCTCGGATATAGACGCGGCAACAGCCGTTTATCGGGATACGCTTGGCGCGAAAGTTTCAGCTAAAGAAGAACAACCGGATCATGGCGTCAGCACGGTTTTCATCAACCTGCCGAACACCAAGATCGAGCTTCTGGAGCCGCTGGGTGACGCGTCTCCAATAAACAAGTTCCTCGAGAAAAACCCGTCCGGCGGAATCCATCATGTATGCTACGAGGTTGATGATATCATCGCGGCGCGGGACAAACTGGTCGCTGATGGTGCACGTGTCCTAGGCGATGGGAATCCCAAAATCGGCGCCCATGGCAAACCGGTGCTGTTTCTACACCCGAAGGACTTCCTCGGGACTCTGACGGAACTTGAAGAGGCGTAAACATGTCAGTGGCGTTTGGTCTGGCAATCTATTTCATGATCTGGTGGATTATCCTGTTTGCGGTGCTGCCCCTTGGCATGCGTCGTACCCAGGAAGAGGCAGGAGATGTGCTGCCCGGATCAGAACCAAGCGCCCCTGAGAAACCGCAGTTTCTCAAGGTCATCGTTATCACCACGATTCTGGCGACCATTGTTTTTGGAGGCTATTCCGCGCTTCGCGCCTCGGGGTTTGGACTGGATGATATCCCGTTCTTCACGCCGCCAAGCGAAAGCTACAATAAGCCGAGCGGGTAACCGAATAGGAATTGCCAGTCAAATCTCTGCGACTGGTGGCTTTTGAGATTGATTGTTTTTATCGCTTCTATAGTCGTTACGACTATTGGAAGATAACGGAATATCATTGGCCTCAGAAATCACATTCGGCCGTCTGCCTGACATATCTCCGATGGAAATTGTCGACCATATGTCGGACAAGCGTGTCGCTGCACATATGCCACTTTTAACATTTGAGTGGGACCTTCAGACAGTCGAGAAGTTCATTGCAAATAAGGAAGCATGCTGGGAGCGAGACGGTCTCGGGCATTGGGCAATTTTCAGCAACGGACGATATGTTGGTTGGGGTGGGTTTCAAAAAGAAGGCGATGAGTGGGACTATGGCCTTGTCCTGAAACCGGATGCCTTTGGGCTGGGAACCAGAATATCCAAAAAAGCAATTGAGCTGGCAATTGCGGATGAACGAATTCCGTATGTCACCTTTCTATTGCCGCCGTCACGCAAGAATCGCGGGGCATTGGCCAAGCTTGGCGCAGAATTTGTCTCTGAGATTGATTACAATGAAACCAGATTTCTGAAGTTTCGACTTGATACGATTTGATAAAATCGGTGCATCGCCTGCTGTGCGTTACGGCGAGTGTCGAAACTAAAAGAAAAAAGGCAGAGCCTGAGCTCTGCCTTGAAAAAGTTCCGCGACTAAACTGATCCTAATCCCTCGCGCATTGGTATTCCAATTTAACGGGGCGGCTGCTACCTTAAAGGTGCGCCAAAGGATCCTTCCTCCCAAGACTCAGACCGCGATTTACAATGGCTTTTAGCATTTCTGCCTAGGCATCTTGTTGTTATGGGATCGGAACCTAGCTGATAGAATCGGGCTTGTCACCTATTTGTCGCATATAGATTATTTTTTTTGCTTGCCTATTGAAAGGTCACCTGAATATACGAAAACATTAGTAATTATGCGGGGTATTTTTTACTCGGAAAAGTGACCGGATTTCTTCGGTTTTATGTACCATTCGGGGTAAAAACACCGAAACCACATACAGCCTTCGTAAAAGACTTGTTTTTGTGCGCCGCATGCGGTTTCACTGCCCAACAAACTGGCAAAGCCGATAATTGAGAGTGCTTCGATGCGTCTGTCCCGATTTTTCCTGCCCATCTTGAAAGAAACCCCCAAAGAGGCGGAAATCGTCTCCCATCGGTTGATGCTGCGAGCTGGTATGATTCGTCAGCAATCAGCGGGCATATATTCCTGGTTGCCATTGGGACACCGGGTTTTGAGAAAGATCGAACGGATCGTTGAGGAAGAGCAGGCGAGAGCCGGAGCCATCCAGTTGCTGATGCCGACAATCCAGTCTGCCGAGCTCTGGCGTGAGAGCGGTCGTTATGATGCCTATGGCAAGGAAATGCTGCGCATCACCGACCGTCAGGACCGCGATATGCTGTACGGACCGACAAATGAGGAAATGATCACCGAGATTTTCCGCAGTTACGTTCGTTCCTACAAGGACTTGCCGCTGAATCTCTATCACATTCAGTGGAAGTTCCGCGACGAAGTCCGCCCGCGTTTCGGGATCATGCGTGGACGCGAATTTCTGATGAAGGACGCCTATTCCTTTGACCTCGATCAGGAACGTTCAATCGAATCCTATAATCGCATGTTCGTCGCCTATTTGCGCACCTACAAGCGCATGGGGTTGACCGCGATTCCGATGCGCGCGGAAACCGGACCAATCGGGGGAGACCTCAGTCACGAGTTTATCGTTCTGGCAGATACCGGTGAGAGTGAAGTCTATTGTCATTCCGATTATCTCGACAAGAGCGTCCCAGGCGAAGACATTGATTTCGAAAGTGACTTGAGCCCGATCGTCAAGGATTGGACATCACATTACGCGGCAACCGAAGATGTCGTCGACAAAGCAGAATTTGAAGCATCTGTTCCCGAAGACAAACGCATTGTTGCGCGCGGTATCGAGGTCGGTCAGACGTTCTATTTCGGCACCAAATATTCTGAACCAATGGGTGCCAAGGTTGCCACATCGGATGGCAAAGAAGTGCCGGTCCACATGGGCTCTTATGGTGTTGGCGTTTCACGCCTTCTTGGTGCCTTGATCGAAGCCAACCATGATGACAATGGCATCATCTGGCACAAGTCGGTTGCACCGTTCCATGTTGGCTTGATCAATCTGAAGCCGGGCGACGCGCTGTGCGACACGACGTCTGAGGACCTATACGCCAGGCTGGAAGCTGCGGGCATTGAAGTTCTTTATGACGAAACCGACAATCGGGCGGGTGCCAAGTTTGCAGGTATGGATCTGATCGGTCTGCCGTATCAGGTTGTTGCCGGGCCACGAGGTCTCAAGGATGGTGTTCTTGAAGTCAAAAACCGCGCAACTGGGGAAAAGGAAATGCTCACCCCGGAAGCAACCTTGAACAAGTTGACGGCGGCATTGACGGACTAATCAAGTCCGGTGATCCTCGGGGCGGGGATTCGGTCGCAGCCGGCTGCGGCCTTCCGGGGCAATGCTGAAGTGGATGGACAATGACAGCGGTAGACACTGCGGACGTTGGCGAAGAACACAAGACGGCTGCGCCCACACGCGCATTTTCCGCATTTGAATGGATGATTGCCGGGCGATACCTGCGCTCTCGGCGGAAAGAAACCTTCATCTCCGTTATCGCCGGGTTTTCCTTCGCCGGCATAATGCTCGGCGTGGCAACACTCATCATCGTTATGGCCGTGATGAATGGTTTCCGGTCCGAGCTGCTGGGCAAGATTCTCGGTATCAATGGCCATATGCTGGTTCAACCGATAGATCTGCCGCTGAACGATTATGATGTCGTCTCTGGTCGCTTGCAGGGTGTGCCGGATGTCATAAGCGCTATTCCCTTTGTCGAAGGTCAGGCTTTGGTTTCGGGACCGGCCGGAAATCTCGGTGCTCTTGTTCGCGGGCTTTATGGAAGCGATCTGAACCGTGTGCCGCTGATCACCAACAATATTCGCTTCGGTTCTCTGGATGGCTTTGATGAAGGCGAGGGGGTCGCCATCGGCTCGCGGATGGCGCAACAGCTCGGCATTACAGTTGGCGACAACGTCACTATTATTTCTCCACGCGGCAGCGTCACTCCGATGGGGGTGACACCGCGTGTGAAAGCGTATCCAGTCTCGGCAATCTTTGAGATTGGCATGAGCGAATACGATGCGACGTTCCTGTTTATGCCGCTGGAAGAGGCCCAGGCCTATTTCAATATGGATGGTATAGTCACCGGCATCGAACTCTATGTGGTTGATCCGGACAACGTCGGTGTGATGACACGAGCGATCGAGGAAGCGGCAGGCCGGCCGACATTCGTCACCGACTGGCGTCAGCGCAACGTCACTTTCTTTTCGGCACTGGAAGTCGAAAGGAATGTCATGTTCATCATCCTGACGCTGATCGTGTTGGTGGCGGCCCTGAACATCATTTCCGGACTGATCATGTTGGTGAAGGACAAGGGGCGTGACATTGCGATTCTTCGCACCATGGGGGCTACCCGCGGCGCGGTCATGCGCATCTTTCTGATTACCGGTGCCAGTATCGGCTGCGTTGGAACCATTGCAGGTTTCCTGTTGGGCCTGCTGGTTTGTCTGAACATTGAAAGCATTCGCCAGTTCGTATCCTGGCTGACCGCAACGCAGCTTTTTGATCCGACGCTCTATTTCCTCTCCAAACTTCCGGCAGAAATCGATAGCGGTGAGACCATCACGGTTCTTGTCATGGCGTTGCTGTTATCGTTGCTCGCAACACTTTATCCGGCGTGGCGGGCTGCTCGCCTCGATCCAGTCGAAGCACTGCGATATGAATAGGGGGCTGGGAGATGAATATGGCAGTTGATCCACGCCGTGCCGCCGAATTGAAACCCGCTGCTCTTGAGCTTTCCGGAATCACCCGTTCCTTTGATGAAGGGGACCGGCAACTCGATATCCTGAAGGGGGCCAACCTTCGAATAGAAGTCGGTGAAATGGTGGCCTTGGTTGCACCTTCCGGCACCGGTAAATCGACCTTGTTGCACATTGCGGGACTGTTGGAACGTCCAGATGAAGGTGATGTTTTCCTCGGACGAACCAATTGTTCGGATTTGGGTGATGATGAGCGCACCGCAATCCGTCGCAACGATATCGGATTTGTCTATCAGTTCCATCATCTGCTTCCCGAATTTACCGCGCAGGAAAACATCATGATGCCGCAAATGATCCGTGGCCTGTCCAAAAAGGTCGCTGCAGAGCGGGCTGATGAATTGTTGAACTATTTGCGCCTTGGCGAGCGCGGCAAACACAGACCCTCCGAACTGTCAGGCGGCGAACAGCAACGCGTTGCCGTTGCCAGAGCCGTTGCGAATGCCCCTCGTATCTTGCTTCTGGATGAGCCAACCGGCAACCTTGACCCGAATACGGCAAGCTATGTCTTCGAAGCCTTGTCAGCTTTAGTGAGGGCCTCCGGTGTTGCGACGATGTTTGCGACACACAATCTGGAACTTGCTGCCCGCATGGACCGTGCAATCACGCTGGAAGATGGATTAGTCAAGGACTTTCAGACCGGCTGATTGGGTGTAATTGAACGGTTCTGTCTATCGAATTGACCGCAAATAACTACGTGGAACAAACCAAAAACATAGAGAAATGCTGACGGTTTTGATGTTAGGTATCAATAGGAACAAAAAGGGCTTGTAAAAAGAACATAAATGGAACATAGTCCCAATATAGCTTGATATTCAGCGTTGGAGATTGTGATGTTCCATGTAGCTCGTGACTTTGCCGCCTTCGGCTCCCTGGTATGCTTTTGCACCACTCTCGCGCTTTGGGGGGATGTAGTTTTCTCTGTTGGTTGAATGCGGCTGACGACATGATCGACTGATACCCGCGAAGAGGGCGTTCTGGATAACGTCAAAACACTTGGCAGTGCCATGCGGGTTTAGCATTTTTGAAAAGAACAGCGGTGACAACCGCTCTGGCGGCTCGACAGCAGGGAATTCTGGCGCTTCACTTGAGTGCTGATTCTGGAAGCCGTAAAGAGTGTCACCATGACAGGTTCTACCCCACAGTTGAATAATGCAGATGCCGTCGCTTCCGGACCGGGGTACGTGCACCTGCGCGTCCACTCTGCGTTGTCGCTTCTCGAGGGGGCTTTGCCGATCAAGAAACTTCTTGATCTTGCCAAGGCAGACAATCAACCCGCGCTCGCGATAGCTGATACCAACAACCTTTTTGGTGCCCAGGAATTTTCAGCAAAGGCTTGGGGCGTTGGGATCCAGCCGATAACAGGCTGCCAGCTTTCCGTGTTTTTTGATGATGGACTGGACAGCGGACGGCGCGGTGAACCTGCACTGGCAGATCTTGTTCTGATTGCCATGAGTGAAACCGGTTATGGCAACCTGATGGAACTCAGTTCAAGGGCGTTTCTCGATACCGAAACAGGCCTGAGGCCGCATATCTCGCTGGACTATCTTCTCTCCAAATCAGAAGACCTGATAGTGCTGACCGGCGGTAGTCTCGGAGCCGTTGGTACCGCACTGCTTCAGGGGCAACGAGATATTGCAAAAAGTCGTTTGAAACTTTTGAGCAACGCCTTTCCGGGACGCTGTTATGTCGAATTGCAGCGGCACGGCATGGAAAGCGAACGCAAGACCGAAGCCGACTTCCTGAACCTTGCCTATGATCTGGGCCTTCCGATCGTTGCGACGAACGAGGCTTTTTTTCCGGCACGCGATGATTATGAAGCCCATGATGCCCTGATCTGTATCTCTGAAAGCCGGGTCCTGATCGAAGATGATCGCCGCAGACTGACCCCGGAACACTATTTCAAATCCCGAGCTGAAATGAGCGCATTGTTCGCTGATTTGCCGGAAGCTCTGGCATCGACGGTCGAAATCGCCAAGCGCTGCAGTTTCAGGCCGATGCGCCGCGACCCGATCCTGCCGCTATTTACCAGCGGAGATTCTGAAGGCGAAGACGCCGTCCAGGCCGAGACTAACGAGTTGGTGTGCCAGGCTAAAGAAGGTCTGCAAGCCCGTCTGGACGCCCATGGCATGGCGCCTGGTCTGGAGGAGAGGGATTACTGGGAACGGCTGGACTACGAACTCGGCATTATCGAGCGCATGAAGTTCCCCGGTTACTTCCTGATTGTTGCCGACTTCATCAAGTGGGCAAAGAACCACGATATTCCGGTAGGTCCCGGACGTGGCTCCGGGGCGGGGTCTCTCGTGGCTTGGTCCCTGACCATTACTGATCTGGATCCCATGCGCTTCCAGCTTCTGTTCGAACGTTTCCTCAATCCGGAACGTGTCTCCATGCCAGATTTCGATATCGATTTCTGTCAGAACCGGCGTGAAGAAGTCATTCGCTACGTTCAGGAGAAATACGGCCGCCAGCAGGTCGCGCAGATCATCACGTTTGGATCGCTGCAGGCGAGGGCGGTGTTGCGTGATGTTGGCCGTGTGCTGCAGATGCCCTACGGCCAAGTGGATCGTCTCTGCAAGCTGGTTCCGGCCAATCCGGCAAACCCTGTCACTCTTGGACAGGCGCTGGAAGAAGAGCCACGTCTGAAGGAAGCGGCAAAGGAAGAAACAATTGTTGAGCGCCTGCTTGGCATGGCGCAGAAACTGGAAGGTCTCTACAGGCACGCCTCCACTCATGCAGCTGGTGTGGTTATTGGTGACCGCCCGCTGGAACAATTGGTGCCGCTCTACCGCGATCCGCGCTCCGACATGCCGGTTGCACAATTCAACATGAAGATGGTCGAGGATGCCGGCCTCGTAAAATTTGACTTTCTCGGCCTTAAAACGCTGACGGTCATCGATACGGCGGTGAAACTCATTGAGCGCCGTGGCATCAAAGTCGAGGTTGAAAACCTGCCGATTGACGATGTTCCGACATACGAAATGCTGACCAGGGGCGAGACCTTCGGTGTGTTCCAGCTTGAAAGTCAGGGCATGCGCCGGGCCGTTGCCGGAATGAAGCCGGACCGGTTTGAAGACATTATTGCGCTGGTGGCTCTTTATCGTCCGGGACCGATGGAAAATATCCCGGTCTATAACGCCGTCAAACACGGTGAACAGGACCCTGATTATCTGCACCCGCTGTTGGAACCGATCCTGACGGAAACGAACGGTATTATCGTTTACCAGGAACAGGTCATGCAGATCGCGCAGGTTCTGTCCGGTTACTCTCTCGGAGAGGCGGATTTGCTCCGCCGGGCGATGGGTAAGAAGATTGCCGCAGAGATGGAAGTTCAGCGCGCACGGTTTGTCGATGGGGCGGTAGAGCGCGGTGTCAACAAAGGTCAGGCCGGGACGATCTTCGATCTCGTCGCCAAGTTCGCCAACTACGGCTTCAACAAATCTCATGCTGCCGCCTACGCGTTGGTCTCCTATCATACGGCATGGCTCAAAGCGAACCACCCGGTCGAGTTCATGGCGGCTTCCATGACTCTTGATATGGGCAATACGGAAAAACTCGGTGACTTCCGTCAGGAAGCGCGGCGAATGAAAATTGATGTGGTTCAGCCCTCGATCAACCGTTCTCAAGTCTATTTTGATGTGGCTGATGGCAAGATCCTGTATGCAATGGGAGCCATCAAGGGAGTCGGTGAACAGGCTGTTGAGCACATTGTTGAAATGCGCGGTGACACGACGTTCAAGAGCCTTGGTGATTTTGCCCGTCGAATTTCGCCGAAAGCACTCAATAAACGGACGTTGGAAAATCTCATTGCCGCGGGTGCTTTCGACGAACTTGAGCCGAGTCGGGCCAAGGTGTTTGAAGGCATTGACCGTATGATGGGTCTGGCCCAAAGAACAGAGAACAATGAAACCCTTGGGCAGGACGAGCTCTTTGGCGGCAGCGACAGTGAAGAGCCGTTGCAACTGAATGAAGTCAATGGCTGGACGTCAGAGGAAAAACTGCAACGCGAACACTCGGCAATCGGATTTTATCTGTCGGCTCACCCGATTGATGAATATGCCAACATTCTGGAGAAGATGCGGGCCCAGCCCTGGGCGCAATTTGCTGAGGCTGTGAAGAAGGGCGCATCCCATGGTCGGCTTGCCGGAACGGTCATTTCAATGCAGGAGCGCAAGACAAAGTCGGGCACCAAAATGGGGATTGCCCGGCTATCCGATGCGACCGGGCAATATGAGGCTTTGCTGTTCCGGGAAAAGCTCGAACAATTCCGCGATCTTCTCCAGACGGGACGATCTGTTGTGGTTTTGGTCGGCGCTGACATGCGCGATGATGAACCCTCGGTTATTATCGAGCAGGTCGACCCGATTGATAAGGTTGCCGCACGCCTGCAAAAAAGCATGCGTGTATTTGTCCGTGACGAGCGGTCCATTCAAAGCCTTGGCAAACACCTTAAAGTCCGCGGAGAGGGCGACGTTACCGTTATTGTTCTGCTGGAAAACGGTTCACGCGAAGTGGAGGTGAAACTGCCGGGACGGTTCCGCTTGTCGCCGGAAATTGCCGGAGCGCTGAAGGCAGTTCCCGGCGTCATGGATGTTCAGGTCGCTTAATCTTAGAAGTCTCAGGTTGCCGGCCAGATGATCTCCAGTCGGATACCGCCGGGCTCGGCGAACATCATGTGCATGCGCGGTCCACCTGAGAGCGGTTCGGGCAGGAACTCCATGATTACACCTGGCCAATTGCTGATCTTGTCGGCCATGGTCATCAGCTCGTCTTTAGTCCTTACTTCAAGGGCGACATGATGCAGGCCGATATTGGTTTTGCGATTAAATCCTGTGGCAGGTTCAGATTGGTCGACTTGCCAGAGCGTGAACCTGCTGGTTCCATCCGAAACGGTCGTGCGAGGGTACGAGGCATCCTGCGCCAATAGCTGCCAGCCCAGGCAATCGGTGAAAAAGAAAGTTGTTTGGTTCAGGTCCTGGACTGTGAGGCCAAGGTGATTGATACCTTTGGTAGACATGCGGAAAATCTCTTTTCTTTTATAATAAGTTTCGTCGGAAAGGACTGCAGCAGGTTTGTTTGCGATGATCGCCTGATTACCAAACTCTGGTAGGCTGAATTGCCAAGCGATCGTATAATCGAATGAACTCGGCTCGGACATTGTATCAGCTGATCTCCAGCGTTGGCTATAAATCAGGAAAACGATGAAAACCGGACAACAAATGGGCCGCCCATGAACACTCCGATCAACTTCGAGGACAAGTTGGCTCTCTTTCAGGAGCTTTGGTCGCCGCGTGTGATCGCGGAAATGAACGATTACCAGTTCAAGCTTGCCAAAGTTCAGGGCGATTTTGTCTGGCACGATCATCCGGAAACGGATGAAGTTTTCATCGTGATCAGGGGGACTGTTCGAATCGACTTTCGGGATCGGTCAGTCACCTTGAACGAAGGCGAATTGTTCGTTGTGCCCAAAGGTGCTGAACACAAACCCTTTGCCGAAGAAGAAGCCGAAATCCTGTTGATCGAACCACGAGGTGTGACGAATACCGGGGATGCCGGTGGCGAGTTGACAGCAAAAGGCGACAACTGGATCTGACCAACAGAAAACGCATTCGGCAAGCTCGTGAATTAAGAGCACCAAATTCGTGCGTTAAACCGCAGCTTTAGACTTGCACTTTCGATGCGCTCCCACTATAAGGCGCGCATTCCACACGCATGAGGGGGACGCTGAGCTTATCGGGGTCCATCCGGTGGTCGACAGGAAAATTTCCTCCGGCCCAAATCCTTATGCGGAGGTTAAACCGGAAAAATCAGGAGTTACGGGAATGGCATTGCCCGATTTTACAATGCGCCAGCTGCTTGAAGCAGGCGTGCACTTTGGTCACCAGAAGCACCGTTGGAACCCGCGCATGGGTCAGTACATCTTTGGTGTACGCAACGATGTTCACATCATGGACCTGTCCCAGACAGTCCCGCTTCTGCATCAGGCGCTGAAAACAGTGTCCGACACAGTTGCCGGTGGTGGCCGCGTTCTTCTCGTTGGTACAAAGCGTCAGGCTCAGGACGCAGTTGCAGCATCTGCACGCAATTCTGCGCAGTACTTTGTCAATGCGCGCTGGCTCGGCGGTATGCTGACAAACTGGAAGACAATCTCCCAGTCCATTCAGCGTCTTCGCAAGCTGGAAGAGACACTCAATTCCGACGCTGCAAACGCCTTGACCAAAAAAGAGCGTTTGTTCATGGACCGCGAGCGCGAAAAGCTTGAGCGGAACCTTGGTGGTATCAAGGACATGGGCGGCATCCCGGATTTGATCTTCGTGATCGATACGAACCGCGAATCCATCGCAATTCAGGAAGCGCGTCGTCTGGGTATCCCGGTCGCTGCGATCCTCGATTCCAATTCCAATCCGGATGGCATCACTTACCCGGTTCCGGGCAATGACGATGCTGGCCGCGCAATCTCGCTTTACTGCGATCTGATTGCCCGCGCTGCCATCGACGGCATCTCCCGTGCACAGGGCGCTTCCGGAATTGACGTCGGCGCATCTGAAGAGGCTCCGGTGGAAGAAGCACTTGCAGAAACAGTTGAAGCACCTGCTGCTGAAGCTGCTCCTGCCGCAGAATCCGCACCAGCTGCAGCTGAGCCTGCTGCTGAAGCTCCGGCGACTGCTTAAAGATAAAACCGCCGCGTCCAGTGCGGCGGCTTTATGTTGAATTCGCAAGGCGGGCCGCAATTTTGCGGTCCCGTCATAAAAGCGCGGCAGGCAACAAGCTAAGTCGCGTCTTACCTGAAACCCCCATGCACGAGGCAATCGATGAGCATTACCGCTGCAATGGTAAAAGAGCTCCGCGAGAAATCCGGCGCTGGCATGATGGACTGCAAAACCGCCCTTAAAGAAAATGGCGGTGATATGGAAGCAGCTGTCGACTGGTTGCGTACAAAAGGCCTGGCAAAGGCAGCCAAAAAGGCTGGCCGTGTTGCCGCTGAAGGTCTTGTTGGCGTCGCCGCAGATGGCGCTAAAGCAGCCGTTATCGAACTTAACTCCGAAACAGACTTTGTTGCACGCAACGATGGCTTTCAGGACCTGGTAAGCGGCGTGGCGAAAGTCGCGGTTGGCACTGACGGTTCTGTAGAGACAGTTTCTGCTGCAAACCTCGATGGCAAGTCTGTCGCAGATTCAATTACCGACGCAATCGCCACAATCGGTGAAAACATGAACCTGCGTCGTTCTGCTGTTCTGGCTGTCAACAACGGCGTTGTCGCGACTTATGTCCACGGCGCAGTCAAGGACGGTCTTGGCAAGATTGGTGTTCTTGTTGCTCTGGAGTCTTCCGGCGACACAGACAAGCTGAACACGCTTGGACGCCAGATTGCCATGCACGTTGCTGCGACCAGCCCACTGGCTCTGAATACAGATGAGCTGGATCAGGCTGTTGTTGAGCGCGAAAAGTCCGTGTTTGTTGAACAGGCCCGTGAATCCGGTAAGCCGGAGAGCATCATTGAAAAAATGGTGGAAGGTCGTTTGCGCAAATTCTACGAGGAAGTTACTCTCGTAAAACAGGCTTTTGTTATCAACCCTGATCAAACTGTTGAACAGGCCGTTGAAGCGCTTTCGAAAGAACTTGGCACTGACGTCAAACTCTCTGGTTTCGTTCGCTTCGCGCTAGGCGAGGGGATCGAGAAAAAAGAGGAAGACTTCGCCGCGGAAGTGGCGGCAGCCTCCGGGCAGTAAGCTCCAAAGAAAGCGCCGGTTAGTCCGGCGCTTTTTTTTTAGAAAGACAATTTACAAAAGGGTACACCTATGACGACTTCTTTGCGTTGGAAACGGATCCTTCTGAAACTCTCCGGTGAAGCCCTTATGGGTTCTCAGACTTTTGGAATTGACCCGGCCATTGTGCAAAGGATCGCCAAGGAAATAGCCGATGCCGTCGCTCTTGGTGCTCAGGTCGGTGTTGTTGTCGGTGGTGGTAACATTTTCCGTGGAGTGGCCGTTGCTGCAAAAGGCGGTAACCGGGTAACGGGTGACCACATGGGAATGCTGGCAACCATCATGAACAGCCTGACCCTTGCGGATGCTCTGCGACGCATGAAGGTGAATGCACGTGTTCTCTCCGCAGTTGCTGTACCATCCATCTGTGAGACTTTCTCCCAGCGTGTTGCTGACCGCTACATGGAAGATGGTGATGTCATCATTTTTGCGGGAGGGACAGGCAATCCGTTCTTCACGACAGACAGTGGCGCAGCTCTTCGCGCGGCTGAAATGAAGTGTAATGCCTTCCTAAAAGGTACTCAGGTTGACGGTGTTTATTCAGACGATCCAAAAGTCAATTCTGATGCCGAGCGGTATGAGACACTTAGTTACGACGAGGTTATCAGCCGCAATTTGAAGGTGATGGATACGACGGCGATTGCTTTGGCCAGGGACAATTCTATCCCGGTTATTGTGTTCTCCATCCATACACCGGGTGCACTTGTCAGCGTGCTTCAGGAAACCGGTACTTATACGGTCGTAACCGACTAAAAAGATTTCAACGGGATATGAGCAGAAGCTCTTGTGTTTCGGTCCGTATGTGCCATGTTTGCGCGCGCCAGATCAAAGTATGGCTATAGAAAGAATTAGTGAGGACAAAATGTCGGTAGAAGGTGTCGACCTGGATGATTTGAAGCGCAGGATGAACGGTGCGCTCTCTGTGTTGAAAACCGAGTTTGCCGGATTGCGAACCGGACGTGCGTCTTCTTCCATGCTGGACCCTATCTCCGTAGATGCCTACGGTCAGTCGATGCCTCTCAGTCAGGTTGGAACAGTTTCGGTCCCTGAACCGCGCATGGTTGCCATTCAGGTTTGGGACAAGAGCATGGTTGCTGCCGTTGAGAAAGCGATCCGCGAATCTAACCTCGGCCTTAATCCGGTTGTGGATGGCCAGCTTTTGCGTCTGCCGATTCCGGAGTTGAACCAGGAACGCCGCCAGGAACTCGTCAAGGTCGCCCACAAGTTTGCTGAGGCGGCAAAGGTTTCCATTCGGCATGTGCGTCGCGATGGAATGGATGACGCGAAAAAAGCCGAAAAAGACGGTGACATTTCCCAGGATGACAGCCGTGTCGCTTCTGATGAAGTCCAAAAGCTGACTGACCAGATGATTTCGGAAGTTGACGGAATGCTGGAGAAAAAAGAACAAGAAATTATTCAGGTCTGACAGACCATGTGAAGTGTGGCCTGGGGGCGACTATGACGATCAACCCAGAACGGAACGCGACAATAGCGCCACAGGATAACTCCTGTGCGAAGCTGCCGCGCCATGTCGCCTTCATCATGGATGGCAACGGTCGTTGGGCGGCAGAACGCAATCTGCCGCGTACGGAAGGTCATAGAAAAGGTCTAGAATCACTTCGGCGAGCGATCCGTCACGCTGGCGCGCGCGGTATTGAAGTGGTCACGATATACAGTTTTTCGTCTGAGAACTGGAATCGGCCTGAGACTGAAGTTACCTTTCTGATGGGCCTGCTGCGTCGTTTTGTTCAACGTGACCTTGGCGAGCTGCACGAGGCTAATGTCAGAATCCGGGTAATTGGCGAGAGAGACAATCTCGAGCCGGGTATTTTAAAATTACTACAGGAAGCTGAAAACCTGACGCGTAATAATACAGGCGTTGAACTCGTCATCGCCTTTAATTACGGGGCCCGTCAGGAAATTGTCTCTGCCTTCAAAACATTAAGTGAAATGGTCGTCAACGGTGAACTTGCCGTCGACGATATCTGTGAAGAAGAGATTTCAAAGGCCCTGGATACTCAAGGACTGCCGGATCCGGACCTCATCATTCGTACAAGTGGCGAATTACGCTTGTCGAATTTTCTTCTCTGGCAGGCCGCATATTCCGAATTTTATTTCAGTGATGTGAACTGGCCTGACTTTGATGAAGCAGCATTTGACGATGCTCTTGAAAGTTTTGGTAATCGCGATCGCCGGTATGGCGGTTTGTCATCCAAAGCCGTTTAGTGGTCGCAAACAATATGTCCTCTCCTGATAACACCGCTAAGAAGATCTCAGACCTTGGGTTGCGCTTTGTCTCTGCTATGATTTTAGGGCCTTTGGTTCTTTGGATCACATATCTCGGCGGAACTGCTTATGCACTTCTTGTCCTTGTTGCCGCGGTTTTGTTTCTCTGGGAATGGTTTTCAATCACGGGAACTAAACTATTTTCACCTGCGGCTTTTGCCGGTTATGCATCGCTTGTCGGTTTGTCGGTGTTTCACCAGGCAGGTGAACCCCAAATCTCGGTGATTATTGTGCTTGCAACTACTGTCGCGGCTTACCCGCTTGCTCGATTTTCCCGTGAGGGTAGATGGGCAGGTGAGGGGATATTATATAGCGGGTTGGCACTCTACTCCCTGCTTGCAATCCGGAGTGGTTCCGCTGGATTGGCCGTAACCTTTTTTCTCTTTTTTGTTGTCTGGGCGACAGATATTTTTGCCTATTTTGTAGGTAGGAGCGTCGGTGGCCCAAAGTTGTGGGCTCGAATTTCCCCGAAAAAAACATGGTCAGGCGCAGTTGGCGGATTGGTCCTAGCTGTCGTGTTTGGCGTTGGCATCGCCATGGTATTTCGATTGGAGGGACTTTTTGGCTGGGGGCTGTTGGCGGCAGGTCTTTCCATCGTCTCACAAGCTGGAGATCTCTTGGAATCTGCGATCAAGCGCCGTTTTGATGTCAAGGATTCCAGTCAGTTAATTCCCGGACATGGTGGTATCATGGATCGAATTGACGGGCTGGTCGCGGCCGCCATTTTTGCAGTCCTAGTCGGACTGACATTTGGCGGACCTATAACAGATCCGGTTTCCGGGTTGGGCCTTTAAACAAACTGGAGGCCGCTTGTGCAGGGAAAATTTGACAGAACCAATGCGAGTAATCCAGTCAGAATAATAATACTGGGGGCTACAGGTTCAATCGGCCTCAGTCTTGCCGATCTGATTAAACGCAATCCGGACCGTTTCGATGTAGTAGCTTTGGTCGCCAACAGGAACGCATCCGCTCTGGCGGACTTGGCCATTCGCCTCAGGAGCAGGGCAGCTGTCCTTGCCGATGAGGGCGGATATTCTGATCTAAGCGAAAAACTGAATAACAGCGGTGTAGAGGTTTCAGCAGGTCCAGCTGCCATCATGGAAGCCGTTGACCGCGAGGCTGACCTGGTTGTTGGAGCGATTGTCGGATCTGCCGGCCTTGCCCCAACAATGGCAGCCATAAAACCTGGACGTCGAATTGCACTTGCAAACAAGGAGTGTCTTGTTTGTGCTGGAGATCTGTTCATGGCGAAGATCCGCGATACGGGGGCGGAGTTATTGCCGGTTGACAGTGAACACAACGCTATATTTCAGGTCTTTGAAAATGCGCAAGCAGATCAGATCGAAAAAGTCATTCTAACTGCGTCTGGTGGCCCATTTAGAACAAATACGTTGGACGAAATGCGGAATGTGACACCCGCACAAGCCCTTAAGCACCCGAACTGGGACATGGGGTCAAGAATTTCCATCGACAGCGCTACAATGTTGAACAAGGGCCTGGAGTTAATAGAGGCTTATCATCTGTTTCCGATACATATCGATCAACTTGATGTTCTGGTGCATCCGCAATCCGCTGTTCACGGTCTTGTTCAATACAAGGACGGATCGCTTCTTGCACAGATGGGGAGCCCGGACATGCGCACGCCGATCGCGCACTGTTTGGCATATCCCCAGCGCATGGATGTACCAGTTCAAAGGTTGGATTTGGCAAAGCTCGGTACGTTGTCGTTTGAAGAACCGGATACAAAACGGTTTCCTGCTCTCCGTCTGGCCTGGCAAGCGCTGAAATCAGGAAAAGATGCACCAACTGTGTTGAATGCAGCTGACGAAATCGCAGTTGAAGCATTCTTGTCCAATCGGCTCGGCTTTCTGGATATCCCTGCAGCCATTGAGGCGGCGCTTTCGTATTTCCAAAAATGCGGAGGTGTTAAGGCGGCGGGATCAATTGATGATGTTTTGTCCGTGGACGAGGAAACTCGAAATTGGACAAGAAGTTGGATCAAAAACCGGTGTACATGACGGTTTGAATACTGCTCACCGGACCAGCACCATTAACACGCCTTAATTTGATTGATATTAGGATACTGGAAAATATCCTGACCTCCCAAACCGGATGCACTTATGGATCTGCTATATTCTGCCTACGCCCTTCTGATCGGCTATCTCATACCGTTTCTGTTTGTATTGACGATTGTCGTCTTTTTTCACGAGCTGGGGCACTTCGCAGTCGCACGGTGGTGCAATGTCAAGTTGGATGCGTTTTCCATAGGTTTTGGAAAAGAACTATTTGGAAGATACGATAAAAGGGGTACGCGCTGGAAGGTGTGTCTCATTCCACTTGGCGGATATGTAAAATTTGCCGGCGACGAGAATGCAGCCAGCGTTCCCGATCAGGATTTTATCGCTTCCATGAGTGAAGAGGATAGAAAAACAGCTTTTGTGGCCAAACCGGTCTGGCAGCGTGCAGCAATCGTTGCGGCTGGCCCCCTTGCAAACTTCATCTTGGCAATCGCGATCTTTTCCTCGATCTACCTAGCCTATGGTAAGCCCGATTTGCTGCCGGTTGTTTCAGCCGTTGTCGAGGGGTCCGCCGCGGAACAGGGCGGTGTAAAGGAGGGTGATAGAATACTCTCCATCAATGGTAAGCCACTTTCCTATTTTGAAGACTTGAAGTGGACGGTTCGCCGAAATCCCGATCTGCCCCTTGTTCTCGGTATTGAAAGGGATGGCAAAGATGTAACCGCCACTGTGACTCCGGTCTATGTGGATGATGTAAACGAGTTCGGTGTGGAATATAGGGAGCCTCGTATAGGGGTTGCGATCTCAAGCGATGAAAACACTTATGTTTTGAGACGTTTGGGTCTTGCAGAATCCTTGAAGGAAGCCGTAAATCGCACTTACAAGGTGCTTTATGATACCATTGCGTTCATTGGTGATCTCTTCATTGGTGTCCAGTCTCCCCAACAATTGGGTGGACCCATTCAAATTGCCCAAGTTTCCGGAACTGTCGCTCAGTATGGATTGGTTGAACTGATCAATCTGGCTGCGTTTTTGTCGATCTCCATCGGGTTTATCAATCTGCTTCCGATACCAATTCTGGATGGCGGACATCTGGTGTTTTATGCAGCAGAGGCTATTCGTGGTAAGCCGTTGAACGAACAGGTCCAGGAGGTCGGTTTTCGAATAGGGCTAGGATTGGTTCTGGCATTAATGGTTTATGTAACTTGGAATGATATTTGGCGACTTATCAGGATCTGAAGTCAGACCTGCCGTGACATTGACGCAACGTCCTCTGACTAAATCGCTTTTGGCTTGGTTGATGTGGTTGCGTTATTGACAAAAATCTATAAAAAGATCGTCGGTTTCCGAGAATCTGCTGGGGTGAATGCGGATTTTCGGGAGGGGTATTAAAAACAAAGGCATAGCGCACTTATGCAGCGATTGCAGAAACTAATTCGGACAGTGTTATTTACGTCTGCTGTTCTTATTGCTGGTTCAATCCTTCCCGAAGGGTTGGGGCCGTTCTCTCTGACTAGCCAAGCAGAAGCTGCTGTCGCGCGAACTATCGATGTTCGTGGTACGACGCGCATCGAAGCGGATACGGTCATAAGCTACATGACCATTGTTCCGGGTCGCTCCTATAGCGCCGCTGATGTTGATGAGTCGCTCAAGTCACTCTACGCGACTGGCCTGTTCGCCACAGTTGATATCAGCCCTCGCGGCAGTACGCTTGTTGTGACGGTGAAAGAAAATCCGATGATCAATCGGGTATCTTTCGAGGGGAACAAAAAGGTCAAGGACAATGCTCTCGGTACTGCGGTGCGCTCGCAGCCTCGGTCGATGCTGTCCCGAGCGAAGGTTCAAACAGACGTTCAGAATATCCTGGAATCTTACCGGCGTTCAGGGCGTTATGGTGCCTCTGTTGAACCGAAAATTATTGATCGTGGACAAAACAGGGTTGATCTTGTTTTTGAGATCAATGAAGGCGCAAAAACCGGCGTTGAGCGGATCAGTTTTATTGGAAACCATTCGTTCAGTGACAATCGCCTGCGTGACGTTATCAGAACGCGTGAGAGTGGGCTGTTAAGCTGGTTGCGCAGCACGGATACATATGATCCGGACCGTTTGGCTTCTGATGAGGAGCTGTTGCGCCAGTATTATAACAAAAAGGGCTATGCTGATTTCCGAATTGTATCGGTCAGTGCTGACCTCGACCGTGAACAAAATATCTTCTACGTTACGTTCACTGTCGATGAAGGTGATCAATACAAAGTCGGGGATGTCGAAATTGTCTCGACCATTTCGGACGTAGACCCCGAGGAACTGCGCAAGCTTATTCGGACTCGACCAGGCAAGACTTTTAATTCCCTTCGTGTTGAGCAGTCTGTTGAAGATATCACGCTGCGCGTTTCTCAAGAGGGGTATGCCTTTGCTCGTGTGCGTCCGCGTGGTGCTCGTGACTATGAAAATAATACGATAGATCTGATCTATTATATCGAAGAGGGCTCGCGCGCTTACATCGAGCGGATCAATGTGATCGGCAACAATCGTACCCGCGAATATGTCATAAGACGGGAATTCGATGTTGATGAGGGGGATGCGTTCAACCGTGCTCTTGTCGACAAGGCAGAGCGTCGCCTCAATAATCTTGGTTTCTTCGAACGCGTTTCCATAACGACCCAGCAGGGTAGTTCGCCTGACCGTGTTGTTGTGAATGTAAATGTAGAAGAGAAGGCAACTGGTGAGCTGTCCTTCGGTGTAGGTTACTCGACGATTGATGGTATCGTTGGTGATGTTTCGCTGACTGAACGGAACTTCCTTGGCCGCGGGCAATTTGTTAAAATCGGTGTCGGTGGCGGTAAGGACAAGCAAACCTATGAATTTAGGTTTGTAGAACCGTTCTTCATGGGACGCCGAGTGGCTTTGGATCTTGATGTTTACAAGCGGGTCCGTGATGCTAACGATTACCGGTCTTTTGATCAGGACAAAACTGGTGGCGGGTTCGGATTTTCGTTGCCGCTTCGTGAGGATGAGTTAACCCTTCGGTTGTTCTACAACATCTTCAATGAGAAGAACAAAGATCCAGACGGAAATTCTACTGGTATCAATAATTGTGACACAGCACGTTTGTCGCTAGCTATTTGCGATTCTCTTGGAACCTATCTGACCTCGCTGGTTGGTTATGAACTTCGCTACAACACCTTGAACCGCAACCAGGGACCGACAGATGGGACTTATGTTTCGTTTGGTCAGGAATTTGCGGGCGTTGGTGGGGATAGTTACTACATCAAGACAGAAGCCCAGGCGCGCACCTACTCTGAAATACTGCCAGATTACGCAATTACCGGAATTCTTTCAGCGCGCGCTGGTCACATAATTGCGATAGGTGACGAGCGGCTGAGGGTTTCCGAACAATACATGCTGGGCGGGGACTTGGTGCGCGGTTTTGAAAACCAAGGTATTGGACCTCGGGACTCGTCAACCGATGACGCGATTGGCGGACGGATGTATTTCGCGGCGACTGCAGAGACACAGTTTCCGTTTCCAATAATTCCTAAGGAATTTGGATTAAGTGGCGCAGTATTTGCGGATGCGGGTTCGCTTTGGGATGCAGACAGTGAATTGGTCAATTTAGTAAACGCAGGCAGTGGTACAATTCAGTCCAACAGTTTTTCGGTGAGAACTTCTGTTGGTGCGGGTATCCGTTGGCTGTCTCCTTTTGGTCCAATTCGTGCTGACTTTGCCTACGCGCTTACAAAGGAAGACTTTGATAAGACACAGATCTTCCGTTTGAGCGGCGGAACCCGGTTCTAATCGGTGGTCTGAATAGGTTTTAGACGGCCGTCGATTATTTCGGCGGCCGTTTTTGTTGGTTCCGGGGTTCAAAAAGGTATCGAAATGTCTGAACCAAGTTTTTTTGAGTTTCCGACTGGTGTTACATTAAACGATATCACTTCATGGGCTGATGCAGACCTCGTGAACGGTATTGGTTCAATGACCATCGCTTGCATTTCCCCTTTGGAGGATGCTGTTGAAGGAGCGTTGGTGTTCTTTGACAATACTGCCTATCTAAAACAACTCGAAAAAACCCGGGCTGCGGCCTGTCTGGTCAGCAAACGCCACAAGGGTAAAGTACCTGATGGTGTGGCCGCTCTTGTTTGTGAGGATGCTTACCGCTCTTGGGCAATGGTGTTGGCTCATCTGTATCCGTCGGCAATGATCCCGGCAGATGGCGGGTCGCATGGAATATCTGATCGCGCAGTTGTCGATGACACTGCGGTTCTGGAAGAAAATGTGACTGTTGAGTCTGGCGGTGTCGTAGGTCCTGGTGTCGAGATTGGGTCCGGAACGATTGTCCGCAGCAATGCGGTAATCGGCCGAGGTGTTCGAATTGGGCGTGATTGCGTAATTGGCCCAAATTGCTCTGTCCAACATACGATTCTCGGTGACCGTGTCTATTTTCACCCTGGTGTGTGCTGCGGCCAGGATGGTTTTGGCTATGCAATGGGCCCAGATGGACACCTCAAGGTTCCTCAAGTTGGTCGGGTCGTCATTCAGGACGATGTTGAGATTGGTGCAAATACGACAATCGATCGGGGTGCAAACCGTGACACGATTATCGGCGAAGGTACTAAAATCGACAATCAGGTCCAGATTGGCCACAATGTCGTGATCGGTCGCCACTGCGTTCTGGTATCGCAAGTTGGTATATCCGGTAGCAGCACTCTGGAAGACTTCGTTGCAATTGGTGGTCAGACTGGCGTTGGCGGACATGTCACTATTGGCATGGGCGCCCAAGTCGCTGCTGTGAGTGTTGTCAATGAAAGCCTTGCTGCTGGGGGACGTTATGGCGGAACACCTGCCAAACCGGTTAAACAGTGGTTCCGTGAAGTGGCAGCGGTCAGAAAACTTGCAGAACGTGGCAATGGATCGTAAACGATCTTGCATTTGAAATATTTGGCGAGACTTCGCTAAGGGGCTTGTGATGGAAGAAGCAAAAGAAAAGACACTCGGCAGTGCCGACATCATGAAAATCATGAAGTTGCTGCCGCATCGCTATCCATTTCTGTTGATCGATCGCATGATCGAAATGGACGGTGACGACAGTTGTATCGGCATCAAGAACGTGACTGCGAATGAACCCCAGTTCCAGGGCCATTTTCCGGAAAAGCCAGTTTTTCCAGGCGTTTTGTTGATCGAAGCAATGGCGCAGACAGCAGGGGCCTTGTGTGTTCATGCACGTGGTGATGATGCGCCGCCACAGCTTGTCTATTTCATGACCATTGACAAGGCGAAGTTCCGCAAACCGGTCATTCCTGGCGATCAGGTCCATTTTCACGTAAACAAGATCAAGCAACGTGGAAATATCTGGAAATTTGCCGCAGTGGCAAAAGTCGATGGCGGCAAAGTCGCCGAAGCCGAAGTCAGCGCCATGCTGATAGACGCGTGAGGATATATGTCTGAAATTCATTCGACTGCCATCATCGAAGACGGTGCCGTAATCGGCGAAGGCGCTAAAATAGGGCCTTATTGCGTCATCGGAAAAGACGTGAAACTTGCTGCTAATATTGAACTGAAATCGCATGTGGTCGTGGCTGGCGACACGACGGTTGGCTCCGGGACCATGATCTTCCCGTTTGCATCAGTTGGGCATCAGGCTCAGGACCTGAAATTTCAGGGTGAAGTTGCGACGCTGACCATAGGGCAGAAGTGTATTATCCGTGAAGGGGTAACGCTGAACCCGGGAACCGAAGGCGGTGGGTCATCGACAACGATCGGCGACAACTGTGCGTTTCTTGCCAACTCACATGTTGGACATGACAGCCATCTCGGTGATCGGGTCGTTCTGTCAAACAATGTCATGATCGCGGGTCATGTTGATGTTGGAGACAATGTTATCTTTGGAGGTGGCTCGGCAGTCATCCAGTTTACCCGTGTTGGCAGCCACGCCTTTGTTGGCGGAATGGCCGGCCTTGAAAATGATCTGATACCGTTCGGGTTGGTGACAGGAAACCGGGCAAATCTGGGTGGACTCAATCTAATAGGGCTAAAGAGAGCAAACTTCCCGCGTGGACAAATCCATGCCCTTCGTGCGGCATACAAAGCGCTTTTTGAGAGTGATGAAGGTACCCTTCGAAATCGGGCTCAGGAAATTGCTGCCGAAACTGCTGACCAGCCGCTTGTGAAGATCGTGACGGACTTCATTCTGGCTAAAGAAGACGCACGTTTCTGCACGCCTTGACGAGATGAATGGTCAGATGCCTGATGGTGTTTCTGTAGCGGTTGGACCCATTGCGCTTATCGCTGGCAATGGCCGCATTCCCATGGAAGTCGCGACGGCCTTAAAAGAATCCGGGCGTGAGTTTTTTGTCATCGCAATCAAGGGCGAGGCAGATGAACAGACACGCGCATCTGCAACGACTGAGCTCGGTTGGGGCGAAGTTGGCAGGCTATATAAGTTTCTGAAGAAAAACAGCTGCCGGGATGTTCTCCTGATTGGCGGCATCACAAAGCGGCCTGAGTATTCATCCATTCTGGGTGATCTTGGAACGTTGCGGCGCTTGCCGAGGATCTTTAGAACCTTGACAGGCGGCGACGACAGCCTTCTAAGCAAGGTCATCAGGTTTTTTGAAGATGAGGAGTTTCTTGTCGTGGGTATCAAGGATGTCGCCCCTGAGCTTCTTGCTGCATCTGGAGTGCTGGGGACAGTCCAGCCCAAAGAAGGTGCCTGGAAAGACATCCAGCTCGCCTTAAATGCGACCCACAAGCTGGGAGAACTGGATATCGGGCAGGCGGCCGTCGCAGTCGCTGGCCGTGTTGTCGCTGTTGAAGGTGCCGAGGGGACGGATTCCATGCTCCAGCGATGTGCTGAACTTGCCCGCATTGGCCGAATTAAAACCAAGCGAAATCTTGGTGTACTGGTCAAAACAGCAAAACCAAATCAGGATTTGCGTGTGGATTTGCCGACTGTTGGTCCCAAAACCATCGAACTGGCGAAGGCAGCAGGTTTGGCCGGGATAGCGATTGAGGCGGGCGGCGCTCTGATTTCTGACAAGGAAGAGACATTGAGTGCCGCAAACAAAGCAGGTCTTTTCATCGTCGGAATTGAAGGGCAGGCCACACAAGCAGCTACACCGACATGACAAATGCCAAACCAACAATATGTCTCATCGCAGGAGAAGAGTCTGGTGATCAGCTAGGCTCTGAACTGATCAAGGCGATAGATAAACGGTTGGGTCAGGGAGTTCGCTATTGCGGGGTCGGCGGAGAGCGCATGACCGTACTGGGACTAAGAAGTTTTTTCGACATGTCTGATATCTCGGTTATGGGTCTGTCAGCCGTCTTTGCGCGGCTGCCATTGATCATTAAACGGGTCTATCAGACGGTTGACGCTGCAATAGCAGCCAATCCGGATGTCATCGTGATCATCGATAGTCCTGATTTTACGCATAATGTTGCCAAACGTATTCGAAAACGCGCGCCCTCCATTCCAATCGTCGGTTATGTCTCGCCGTCGGTCTGGGCCTGGCGGCCGGGCAGGGCGAAGAAGATGAGTGCTTATGTCGATGAGTTGCTTGCCCTTTTGCCTTTTGAACCTGCGGTGCACGAAAAACTGGGTGGACCAAAAACCCACTATGTCGGTCATCCATTGATCGAGAAGGTGGATGAGTTACGCCCAAAGGGTGAGGAGCGCAAACCACTGGACCAGGGCGGTAGAACGCTTGTCGTATTGCCTGGAAGCCGTCGCGGCGAAATAGATCGCTTGCTTGATGCCTTTGGAGAGACGGTTGCCCTTGTCAAAAAGCGAGTTCCTGATCTGGAAGTTATTTTGCCTGCGGTGCCGCACCTTGAAGACAGAATCCAGGCAGGTGTGAAAGACTGGGAGGTCCAGCCCAGGATTGTTCTCGGTCTGGAGGCTAAAAAGGCAGCTTTTCGGGAAGCGAATGCGGCGCTGGCGGCGTCCGGGACAGTGTGTCTAGAGCTGGCTCTGTCAAGGGTGCCGATGGTTGTCGCCTATAAGGTCGACTGGATGGTTTTGGTCCTCAAACAGGTGAACAAGATCGTAAAGCAGGCGAACTTTGACTCCTTTGTCCTGCCAAACATCATTCTGGGGAACAGGCCCATTCCGGCCTATCTGGACGATGATGTTCAACCTGGGTCTCTGGCAGCGCACCTGGTAAACCTGCTAGCCGAGACTCCCGAACGCCAGACCCAGCTTGCAGAACTCGCCCGCCTTGATGACGTCATGCGGTTGCCCGATGGCCACAGCCAGAGTGCAGCGGCCGCCGATGTTGTGATTGGATGTCTGAAGACGGCTTGAGGCCTAGTTCGTTGGCAGCTTCGAGCAGGGAGCGGTCGTCCCGGCGGTTGAATGAACGGCCAGAATTTGGGCCGTAAACGGACAGGCATGTTTCGGGTGTCGATCAACGAGAGCTGACATCCGGATGGACTCGGTAGGGTACCGTTTCCAGCCCGAAGCTGCCTTTTGTAGTTGTGTCGCGATGCTGTTTTGCAGCTTATCAAAGCGGACTTCCAAATATCCGATAGTGTCTTGCAATCAATACCCCGTCTGACCTGGGTAGGTTGAGGCTTCAAGAGTCAAGTTTCGTTAGTTTTGGCAGTCGGCAAGTTGGCAGTTGGGGCCAGCGCGGAATGGACACCAACTGCCTCCTTTAGTTCGGTATTTTACAGGCGCAAGATTGTTTTCCGTAGGGGGGCTTTTTGCCCTGTTCAGGTTAAAGCACTTTTGGCCATAGCCAATGAGGCGTCCAGTTTGGTCTTCCGTTCTTTATAATCTATCTCGATTTCGGCTTTTCGTTTTTCAAATTTCTCTTTGGTCTTGCCGGCCGCTGTCTTGATTTGCTCATCAATGGCCGCCAGGCGAGCTTTCGTTTGACGATCCAGTTCGTCGATCCGCTGTTTGACTTTTTCCTGTGTCTCGGAGAACTTCTGCTTGATGGCTTCAATTTTGTCGTGAAATGCCTTTTTGTTGGCTTCGGAAGCCTGGTTCATTTCTTCTCTGAGCTCGGCAATCTCGCGGTCAAATTCAGCTGAGTCCGCTTCGTATTGCTCATCAATCGCATCGACGCGGAGCTTCCTGAATACCGTCCCTCCAGCACTTTCCATTTGAACGTCAAGCGGTGATGTCCAGACTTCGTCAACAGAGGCCACCAGACAGGATTTTCCTGGAAGAAGTTCCAGGCTCACATGATCGAGCATAGTTGAATCGATGCCGGCGACCCAGAGATCACGATACATTCCAAAAACTCCGCCAGTTACAGATCCAGCAGCCATGCCAGCAGCAGCTGTCGAAGCAGCAGCAGCTGAACCGGCCAGTGCAGCACCGGAAGCCACCGCCACCGGGCCAGCGAGCACGCCAACAACACCGCCCAATATCAGACCAAATGCCGTTCCAATTGGCCCCTCATCATCGAATTTTTTGATTTCGACCTTACCGTCAATATCCTTGCCGATTACTGCGGCAGCATAGACGGCCAATTCCCCATTACCATGCAGGTCTCTTAGAGCCGTTTCACCCTTGTAGGCTGCTTCTTCTGTGTCGAATACGACAGCAACAAATTTTTCCATGATACATTCCTATTTTGAGGGTGGTTTTGGTCGTGATATTATCAACCAGCGTCAGTTTCTTAAGATGCCAGCGGATTGAGTTTCGAAGAGAAAAGACGCCACTATTGGGGCCATTTACATGGCTTTTTGGCGTTATTACTTGAGTTGATTGATGACACGTTTGGCCGTCTGCTTACAGCTTCCGCTGATTTTGTTGGACTGCGAATAGAGGCAGGCGAGCTGGTGGCGTTTCTTCCTCGAAGCACCGGAGCAAAGTCGCTGCGCGTCACTCGTGCAAGCCTTGACAAGCCTCCCTTCATAGGGCGATCCACTCAACTTCCACACACCCGCCGGGATCACCAGTTTGACTGTTCGTCCAGTGGAAACTCTGTCCACTTCAATCTTGCAGGAACCAGAGAGCTTGTTGGGATGAGCGTAGAGACATGCAGCTATTCTGCCACGGCCGTTTTTTACGCCTTTGCATTGGGCGGAAATCTCAGAATTGCAGGCTTTCATCATATCGGCATTTGCAGGTGTTGCCGATACCATCAGTAGAAGGCACACCGATAACAGAGAAGACAATCCGGTCATCGAGTAAGATGGTTTCATAAGTTGATCTCCTTCCATATCCGGATGTTCGTTCCTTGCTGACTGTCATTCAGAAAAGCTCATCCAACAGGATGCCAACTCGCAAATTGGTATAAGCGTTTTCAATCTTTTCACCTGCCATCCACGGAGACTTGAAGCTATGTCGCCCCGTGGATGGTTGACAGGTTTGGCGCGTTAGTCGGCTGCGTAGATAAATGCAGGCAATGTGGCCAATGACTCTTTGGTAGCCATAGGCAGCAGCAGATCACTGTCGTCTTTCACTTCAAATGCTGCTGTAGGTAATGCGATCAACCTGGTTCCGACATTCAAAAAACCAGCGACATTGACAATAACAAAACTGGTTTCGCCTTCGGGTGTCACAATCGCGTCGTGGACATAGCCGACGAACTCGTCTTTTTCGTTGTAGACTTTACCGCGGAGCAATTTCACGATGCTCCAGCCTTCGGCAACGAGTCCCACATTGATCTCGGTATGGGTAATGAGCACGCCACCTGCGGTATGTTGAGACATGGCGGTGCCCGCACCGCCAACAAGACACGCACTCAGTAGCGAAGCTGCAATCAGTTTTGTTTTCATAGTCATGTCATTTTCCATCATGGTTTTTGATATTGTTACGCTAGGTCTGCTCCGACCTTGCTCAGTGCGTCTCCGTCTTCAACTGACCGTATGTGTTGAATCAATTTGGGGTTCTGCACGTCGTCTCGACAAAGTGGACCTGAAACACAGTTTTTCAGGCCCTCAAATGATGTTTAGGCGACTACGGTGTCTTTTGAGCCGCTCGTGAGATCATGACCATCGAGATGCCAGAAGATAGAAAATTCACACCCACCATTAGACCCAGAATGATCAATGAGGCTCCGTGAATTTTCGCAACGATCATGAGGCCGACGACCACGCTGATCATGCCCGAAAACAGCATCCATCCCCAACCGTCTTCTGGGCGCAGTTCGAATGCGGCCATAACGTAATAAGCGCCTTCAAACATGAAAATGATTGCGATGATAAACGTCAGGATTACCAATCCCTGATCAGGATTTGCAATCAGGAACACGCCGGCTGCGATAGTGAGTGCTCCGACCAGAAAAACACCGAAAAACGGCCCTGTCCCATTAACAGTGAATGATGTCGAGATGCTCAGGAATCCCATCAAAACAAAAACCCAACCGATCATGAAATTCGCGGTCAACGAGGTGGCAAAAGGAAAGATGATAGCAAGGAGGCCGACCGCTGCCATCATGAGACCGATCCAGAATATTTTGGAACTGTTTTCCTTAACTGCTTTGCTGAATTCGACTGTCTGAGAGTTCGCCATGACTGCCCCCATGCAACTGCATGTTTTTAAATTTTGACTGTGTTACGGAGTGAATTCGTCTATCAAAGCGCTGCTTTGATTTTCCGGTAGGCATCCGCCAATTCATCGCTGATGCCTTCCGCGGATTCGCTGAGCTTTGCATCGCGGTCGAACTCGGCCCACTTAGCTTCCAGAACCTGCCATTCGTCCTGAAGATCCTTGTTGCCGAGATGAATTTTCAATTTCACCTCGTCGCGTGTTTGTTTGAGATCGGCTACTATCTTGTCAAAATCCGCCATGGATCACTCCGTCTTTTTTCTTTGAATCTGTTCAGGTTTAATTAATGGGGCGCTTCGGCGCGGGGTGGTCTCAGGCGCTACCGAGGGCACCGCCTGAATTTTCAAAACACAAATCAGTGCCTATTTTGAACCGGTTGATTGGGTCATCATTTCCATGACCTGATCGATGGAGAAGCTGGCCGGTTTCTGTCGTGGCGGGAATTCCTGGAATGTCTTCAGGAAATTCGCAACGTAGGCCTGAGCTGGAACCAGGAAGAAGATCCGGTCAATCATCCAGTCATAGTAGGTGTTGGATGTAACGTGAGCCCGCTCATAAGGATCCCGGCGCAAGTTGGTGATCAGAGGAACCCGAAGCGGGGTCCAGGGCTCGATCCAGGCCCGCAATGTCGCG
>JBDWMJ010000007.1:0-139000 GCA_039972695.1 Roseibium sp.
GAGAACCCTTTGCAGGGGCCACAGCCATGATACTCGCCCACGTCATGAACAATGGTCTCCCCGAGCGGTTCACCAAATCGGACGCAGACTTCGTCAAGGATCTCATGCATCACGGCAGGATGACAAAACGCGAGCTCCTCAAGGAAACCCATCATGCATGGGCGTTAATCCAAAAACCCAAGCCTCGTGGATGGACGCTGCCACCCTATCAAGAAACACTGGCAAGGTTGGAGCAATGTGCGTCCGTCTGTGCAAACCTCGCACACACGGTGAAAACCGGAAAACACACAAGTGAAAGGGAGATAATGGCGGAGATCATGAAGGCATTTTGAACTATCTGCTTTGTTACATGTGAAGAAGTCTGGCTCAGATTTACAGACATTTGAACGCAGAATCTGAAGAATGCTGCCGAGTGACTTTTTGGATTATATCCATCCCGCCTCAACTCCACCCTTTCATCTCTCCCGCATTGCGTGAGCGATTTGGTCTGTTACGGGTTTCACGAGGTATGACAGGACGGTTCGGTCCTGTGTTGTGAGGAAGGCCTCGACCGGCATGCCCGTAACCAGGGCCCTGTCGCCGAGCTTGGCAAGTTCTGTTTCCTCCAGAACCAGCCGGGCTGTGTAATAGGTCATGCCGGTGCGCTCGTCGTCTGTCAGATCGGGAGAGACGGAGAGAAGACGAGCAATTGAGTTCCGGAGTCGTGCGCTGGTCAAAACTTGGAAAACGCACCCGGGCGATCTGGTCCTGACCCAGCTGATCAATATCGACCGGCCGGATCAAGACCAATCTGGCGGGCTTGGTTCACGAAAGCCGCCCAAAGCTCGTCCTCCGTAGGCTGCTTCTCCTTACAAAGTAAAAACATTCAGGTCATCATTCGGTTGCCAGGATGTGAACCTGAAACAATCTGCTACTCAGGAGAACAAGTCACCTCCGACACTTACCGAAAGATCGCTAAAGACCAACCGGTCTACATCGACCAGAGCGATATTATAGCCGTTCCCGGAAAGCTCTGTTTCGGAATAGGAAAAATCTGCAGAATTGCCATCGATGATTACAGTATCGTTGCCGTCACCGGCCGAAATGGATGACACGCTTGAATGACGAACCAAAAAAAGATCGTCGCGGTTTCCTCCTTCCAAACTAAAATCTCCGTCCTGTGAAACAACAACAAGCGCATCTTCGAAGACAAATGCATCGCGCTCATCGCCCCACCACATGCCATTGGTCTCACTGAACTCGGACACTGCATCGTGCATCGCTGTATTGTCGTCAAGTTGATGAGCTCTGAGACCCCATCGACCGGAAGCGGAAATGCCGATATCTTGGAAGATCTGCATTTGCCCCCCACCGACCGATTGCCAAGTCTCCAACATGACAGTCAGCAAATCACCCATTTCCGGGCGCTCGAAAAGCTCGTTTAAAAACGCCTGATAGTCAGGGTCATCCCCTGCCGGGCCGACATGCTGGTTACCCTCATATCCGACGAGCTGGAGACCATAGGCCCGAGCGTCGGCGCCAATCGCTGTCCAATCTTCGACTGCGCGTTGTAAAAGCCCGTCTTCGCCATTGATCATACGGTCGATCACGGTTGCCCATTCCTCATCCGTTCCACCTGAGACCGTCGCCATGATGTCCTCACGGTTATCGGAAAGGTCAGTATGGAAATAGGATGTGATGCCCAGTGCATCAAAGCCAACCTCATGTGGAGACCGTCCGGAGATATCGGCAAATTGCTCGGGTACGTCGTCGCCCAGGGCAACGAAATCCGGCGCTTCCATCATGAGCTCCAACAGGGTTGAATTATCACGCGTCTGCTTACTCAACACCGTGATCAGTTGATTGTCGTTGTCTTCTCCCCACAGAGTTTGGAGGATATGCGACATACGAGCTGAATCCACAGCGTAATATTGCTGGCCGGGGTTCCAGGTATCTTCGCCAAACAACTGCTGCCCAAGTTCAAAGGCCTGGTACGTCGAGGCAAACCCCCAGTTCCAGACTTCATTGCCATATTCAAAATAGGCCTTGAGAGTCGGATCAAGGTTATCGCGTACATAGGTGCCGAAGGCCTCAATGTATTCGTTTGTCGCGCCAAAAGGTATTGTAAACCAGGGATCTGTTCCGGTTTTATTGGCCAGCTCCACCATCAGTTCCACTGAAATACCCTGGACTCCATTTTCCAAAGCTGGACGGCTAAACGAGTAATGATCAGCTCCTAAGAGGTCATCGACATCGGGAGAACGGAACGGTGCACCTTGGGCTCCCCAATTTGCAGACTCTTCATTGACGTTCATCCAGTTCATGAAACGGATGCTGTTGAAGCTCGACATACTCTCCAGAAATCTGGGCGCAAAAACCTCTCCCTGATCGAGGAGCGGTTCATAGGGCTCCCAAACCACTTCAATGTTACGGACGTATTGCGATGTTTCTTCAGACAGGTCCCCAACATAAAGCCTTACATTGCCTTCACCTGGCGTATAGTCGAAAACCATCCGACCCGGCCCGTTCTCGACAACAACAGCGGCGCCTGTGGACCCGCTGCCAAAGGACGCATCAATCCCAAGAGTTCCTTCGCCGTCATAGCGAACCACATAGCGACCTGCTTCAAAAGGCGCGCCAAAACCATCGATATCCGTCATGATCGGCGTGTAGTAGGCAACGACATCCGATGCATCGATGGACATCACCCAACCGTTCTCGTCGAAACTCAGGATACCGTCCTGATCACCGTTGTTTCTTTGATTAGAAGCATCAATCGATCCCCAGGACCGTGCAGTGCGCATCAGATCGAGGAAGGCTCCCTGACCGTTGTAATCGTTGATATTGGCCAGATTGATGCCAACCGAAGGGCTTACGCCATGGGTGATCTCAAACCCAGGATCTTCGCTCGGCTCATCACCACCTGAGCCGGAAGACGTGTCTTCTTCTTGCCAAAGCATGTCATCGGCATTGTAGACAAGTACGACATCTGAAAACTGCAGCCGCTCGACGTTATGAAGCGTATCTGTGCCTTCATCGGAGATGTTGGCAGAAACAGTGGTTACATCACCCTCAACCACGATTTCGTAATCCAGCCTTGCACCCGCATAAACGGCCGTATCACCCGTTCCGTTCCCACCGTCCAGAGTATCATCACCAGCGTCCCCGATCAGTTCGTCGTCATCTTCACCACCATCCAACTGATCATCGCCATTGCCGCCAATAAGCCGGTCAGATGAGCCCTCTCCCATCAAGTAATCATCACCATTTTGCCCCCGGAGAATGTCGAAACCATCTCCACCGCGCAGTTGATCGCCGTCATTGCCTCCCAGAAGGTGATCATTGCCTGCACCGCCGGACAGGTCATCACGGCCATCTCCGCCCTCAAGGCGGTCGTTTCCTCCCCCCCCAATCACTATGTCATCACCATCACCAGCACGAACCCAGTCATTGCCGTCCAGGGCGTCTATCAATTCGTCAGCATCAGTCCCCTGAAGTTCGTCATTGTCTGGTGTACCAATGATTGACACAGGCGTAGCTGCGGCCATCACCGCTACTTCTTCGCCTGTAATTGCCCGATCAAAGATGGCAACTTCATCGATCTGCCCTGCAAAACGATTGCTGCCGGGCAATTTACCACCCTCAATCTTGGTTCCTCCGGCCGTTCCTCCTAATGTGACGTAAGGCGCAAACGAGCCAAACTCACCCACATCACTTTCACCAAACAATTCACCATCGAAATAGGCTCTTAACTGCCCATGGCCCTCTGAGCTCTCAAAAGAAAATGCAACATTGTGCCAAGCTCCATCAGCCGGCATTTGGCGGGTGAGAAAACTGCTCCAAACACCCCTACTCCAGGCGCCTACAACTAACTGATCTCCTTGCAGGTAGATATTGAGGCCATTGAAACCATCCCCGGATTCAAGAAGAATCTGAGTGCGATCCTGTAAGATATCGTCCGCCATGAAACGCAGGGAAACAGACTTTGCTGCTGGTGCTTCTGCTGTGGCATCGTTTTCTGCTCGAATATGGCGGATAGTGCTCAAACCATCGAACTGCAGGGCATTCCCGTGGGCGCCAGTTGCCACAAAGTCTTCCTGTATGACGCTGGCATAGGCAGGCGAAGACCCTAAGAGACTATTGGTGCGCCAACCTGGTTCCTCGTTGAAGGTAAAATACGACCACAGGCCGGTTACTGAAACGCTGTGATTGAAAAACAGATTTGAATATTCGGGCATGAATAGCCTCCATTTTATTAGGATTAAAGACCGGATTGGCGGGGAGTGTCTTTGACTCACCCGTCAATTCCGTTGTCGTTCAATTCCCCTGCCGCAACAGGTCTCTGTGATCAGATCCCCGTTGCCAATCGGTGCGGCCCAAAAAGTCCTTCACACCGAATTTTCAAGTTACAAAGTGCAGTTTTATCAAGGCTTTCGCGCGCACTTGTAGGTATTTGCCTTAATTTTACGCCGGACCTTTTTCGACCCACAGCGACATTTTCCGCCTTGCACCTGTCCGCCCTGGCAAATCAGCTTTATTTTCTTTGGATTGGTGCGTTTTGCACCTGAGTTCTTCGGATTTGCACGTTTTGCTATAGGCCGACACTGGTAAGCATTGGCGCCAATTTTCACCCTTTTGGCATTGGCGCTGCACCGGCACTTACCATTCTTGACCTGACCGCTTTTGCAAATCAGTTTTGACTTTTTCGGATTGGTACGTGTCGGGGTCGTCTTTTTCGGGTTGGTGCGTGTCGGAGGAGTAATTTTCGGATTGGTGCGTTTTGCCTGCTGCCGACATTTGTAAACGCCGGCACCAAGCTGCACCCGTTTGGCGTTGGCGCTGCATTTGCACTTACCGCCGATGATGCTGCCGTTCTGGCAGACCAGATTTTTATCCTTGGGTTTTGTTGGCAAGGATTTTGGCGGCAAGGCTTTCGCAACACACTGATAGGTACGTGCATTCAATTTTTTGCGCTGTTGGGCCGAATTACAAACGCATGTTCCATTACTTACCACGCCGTCAATGCAGACTATCGGCGGGAGTGGCAGTGGCGGGGTCACGGGAGTGGGCACAGGTTGCCCAGTCGGATCTGGAACAGCTGGTGGTACCGTCGTGGAAGGATCGGCAAGACCGCTTCCCGAACCGTGACCAGCGGACGCTGCACAGATGAAGTCTTTTTCCAAAGTCACATGATCTTTGGGATTGCCAGGAGAAACGGTTCGCAAAGTGCAGCTTTCAGAAACTGTTTCCGAAATTGGCAATCCTACGAACGCCGCACCTGTATAACGCCCATCTGCGGCTTCTGACACCTGTAGGACACCCGAGTGAGAACCGAGCTTGTTACAATCAAGCGAATAATGAACGTTGTCATTGGATGCGTTGGTAAACCAAACCAGAGCTTTGGCTTGCCTCGGACACTTGAACTGGTCGGCAGCCTGCCTGTTGTCAATAAACTGAAACTTCCCGATGACTGCTGCTACGGGGTTTCCCACATCGGAACGATCGTCCGGTTCTTCGCCTGCCAAGTCGTCACCCACCCCACCTGGCGCGGGGAAACCGGGCTGCACAGTCGAGCAAATTCCATTATAACTTTCGACCGCGATCAGCTGCTCCGGCTCACCATTTTGATGTGTCGCGGTCATTGCGCAAGTGATCGTTCCCGTTTCCGTCAACTGCAAGGTATCATTGATATAGGTGGTATGTGTCTGATGCCCTTGAGCATCGGACGCGACAACAGTGGGCGTGTGAGCCCCGAAACGGTCAAGTCCTCCGGTACAGACAAGCCGGGAGACAAAGTGCCCCGGGCGGTTGATCCGCACGGTGGTGTTTACCTCTAGCAAACGGGGGCATTCGGGAAACGCCCGGTCATCTTGAGGATCATTGATTTCCATTTCTGCGGAAATCTCGAATGGCTGCAGCTCTGTTTGCAGTCCGCCAGTTCCGCCCGAACCCCGGCAATGCAGGGTCAATTCCGCACTATCTATGGTTTCAGGCGTCTGCTCATCTGCCACAGTACTGGCATTGACCCAGGCCTCGACTTTGCTCGTTTGTGAAACACTTATCCACTTCTGATAGGTCGCAATATTCTTGCCGTCGATAAAATCAGTCTGAAGCTCAAGGCTACCCGAGTTATAGTCAGTGCCAATTTTTTCAAGAAAATTAACCGGATAGGTTCCGGCAAGATTTGCTTCGGCAGAAATCGTCATCAACGCCTTTTTACAAACCGTTCCATGACTTGGTGATGTCGTGTTGTCAGGTGTTTCATTCTGAAATGTTCTCAAGGAGACATCCAGGTTGGTGAGGGCTCCATTATCATCATCCAAGCGCAACTCGCCCGCGCCGCCGTCGATTGGTTCCCGGTATTCGACGCACTGAATACGGACTGGATAACGCATGGTTGTTGAGTGGAAGGCATCTCCAAGATACGTGACGAAAAAACCGTCACCTAATTCATGCCCTTCTGAGCCCACACCAAGCGTGATTGGTATTTCATGGTACAAAAACCGTTCAGTATCTGGCCTCTCGGAAACAGCATTACATGCTGAAATCATCGCATCTGCGACGAGAAACCTTGCAATGCCATCATCGCCTGAAACCGGTAAGTCTGCTGGAAAAAAAGTATCTTCAATTGTTCGGCTAATAGTTTTTTTGCCGACATTCAGATCCTGATAATAAAGATTGGGACCTTCTCCAGGAAGCGTCGTGCTCCCATCTTCATTCTCCTCTTCCCAATAACATTCAGACTTGTAGCAATCGCCGATAATCAGGCGGACGGATCGGATCCGCGCCCAGCTCTTGGTCACAACTTTGAACTTCACAAAAAGATGCTGCCCCAAAGGGCTGGCCTCTTGGAGAGAATCCCAGCGATCCCCATCACTCGAAACGACCTTGATCAGCGGCACCAAATCACCGCTGGCAGTCGTCTTGGCGACACTCATCTCCTTCAGGCGGTCACCTGCTTGCGCAGCAGCAGGAGAACCATAACCAAGGGAAATGACTAGACTGAGGACAGCCACCAGAGCCAATAGAATACGAGAGCAATACAGATTCTGCTTGTCGGAGAAACACCTGAAATAAGGCATCGTTTCTTTCCTTCTTTATTCAGCCCACGTTTTCAGACAGCTTCCGGTAGTTATTCCTGCTTTTCGCAACACCTTTGGTGCTGATACAGGCAGTCAACGAGAAACAGGCGACCGCAGGGCGGCCGCCTCGCACAATCCCCTTCCAAACAAAAAACCACGCGGTAGTTATGGTTTCCCTGCAGGGATAGCGCGCTTTGCCCTTCTCTCAACCGGCATGTGTCCAGCCACTTGTCTCCTGCCATGGAAATGCGCATAGCGAGACAACAACTGATTGTGAGAGTTATACTAGAGGTTGTGTCGGCAGCACTCATGAGTGGCCATACTCAAATTTGAGTATGGGAATACCCAAATTTGAAAAGAGGCGATTAGTCTGGAAGTATCGAAGGTTCGCCCTGCACACGAAGAACCACTTCAAGGCGGTTTTTCGCCTGCAATTTGGACAAGATGGATGCGACGTGATTTTCCACTGTCCGACGCGAGCGTGAAAGGCTTTCAGCGATTGCAGAATTGCTTTGCCCATCGACTAGTAGGCGCAAGACAGTCTGTTCCTTGCTGGTCAACCCGTATGGGTGACCTTTAGCGGCGCCATAGCGACCGCGCTCCAGTTTTGGCAACTGTACTTGTTCAGCGACCGTTGAGGAGTGTATCCGCAAGCCCTTACGTGCTGCAATCGCTTCCATATCGCGGAATTTCTGATCTGCCAGACACAAAAAATTCGGATCCTGTGATGGGACAAGGCTCCAGCCAGCAAGGTAATGTGAAGCCTCCACTTCAAATGCATCAGATGCAACCTTGTAGTTTCCGGCCAAAAACTCGCGAAAGCCAGATGGTACAAATTGGTCGTCTCGCAGATCACATTTCAAGCCAGCCAGCTGCGACCAGAACATGAATTCACCGCGCTTGCGTGGACTTAGTAGTTCTTGGTCAAGTCTATAGATTTGCTCGTACGCGAGTTCAGCATCGACTTTTTTGCCAAGCAGAACCGCCTGCTCGATCTCGGTGATCCAGACAACGACCAAATATTGCGGCTCAGCAATCTTTTCCGCAGCATCGCGCGCAAGTGCAAGCGCTGCTGCGGCATTGGAATCGTCAAGGCGTTGCAAGCATCTAGCCAGAACAAGCATGGCAGGCATTCGCATCAAGAGCGTCTGATTTTCCCGTTGCAACACATCACGGGCAATGGCTACGGCCTCGTGAAAGCGACCCTGCTCAAAACGTAATTGGGCTTTGCGCCCAATCAAGTAATATGTCCAGGAATCCAGATCATGAGCGGTGTCAAACGCTATTCCCTCGTCAAGTAACTGCTCGGCCTTTTCGAGATCCCTGAGCTCAATCAGACATTCGGACAGGTTTGTGTAAACCCGTGCGGCTTGCTCGTGAAAGCCTTCTTTCAGGGAGAGTTCCAGACTGTCACGCAACTGCTTTTCGCCTGCTCGGTCACCACGAAACAGTTTTGCGGACCCTACCGTATTCAAAGCATGCGCACGGGTCTCGAGGTCTACAAATCTTTGTTCCACCGCCAAAGCCTTTAATCCCCATTCGGTGGCTTCACTCATACAATCCTGAAGCATGAGAAACTGGGCTCTCAGTGCGTAAGCTTTTGCCGTTTCCGTAGACGGAGACAGGTTTTCGAGAACTGAGATGGCTTCCTGGACGTAGGCCTGTGCCTTTTCCGCTTCACCAAGGTACCAAATGAGCCGTGACAACCATCGTAGATTTTCCCCTACACGGTCCTGCCTCCCGATTTTCCGCCACAATGAAAGGGCACTTTCCCGCGCCTTGATCACATCTTCATCGATTGCCTGGGACAAGCCCGCTTCATATGCCCAGTTTTCAAAGATCTCTGCAGCTTGCTCGTCGGATGCCAAGTGAACGAGGCGCTTGGCGTAATCTAGATAAAGTGCGGCCTCGCGGTGCGCCCCATAACTTGCGGCTTTTATTGCTGCCTTGGGCGCATAGCGAAGCAGAACTGCATCATTTTGCGCGCCATAAGCATGATAAACGACCATGTCGAGCGGAAGGTCTCCGCCTTCAATCAGCAAAAAATCAAGAAAGAGTGCATGCGCCCTGATTTTGTCGTGCGGCAACAACCTGTCATAGGCTGCCTGACGAACAAGCTCATGGCGAAACTTAAATCCGCCTTCAACAGTCACCAAGAATCGGCGTCTGAGGGCGCTCTCTATTCCTGTTTGCATAACTCCGGGAAGTGTCAGAAATGACTTTGGAGGAATTACGCCTGGCCAGCACGAGGCGATCTCAATGAACTTGATTGCTGTATCGGGTAACTGGTTCAGACGGGCATTAACAGCGTCCGAAACTGAATACGGTATCTCGCCGTCGGCCACTGGAGAGGAGGCAATTTCTGTCAGGAAAAACGGGTTTCCACCAGTGACTTCAAGCATCTTTTCAGGCGAAAGACTAGCGCAACTGTCAATTTGGCGAACTGCCGAAATTGACAGTGGGGAAAGCGGTATTTGAACCTTGCTGCCAGAGTGTATATTGCCAAGTGCTGACCGCAAGGAATGACTTGCATCCACCTCGTCATCGCGATAGCTGCAGACCAACAAGACCGGTAGCGCAGCGAGGCGTCGGCCGATAAACTTCAACCAATCAAGAGTTCTTTCGTCTACCCAGTGCAAGTCCTCGATGACCAACACCGCGGATGCATCAAGCGCCTCCAATTTTTGAACAAACCTATCAAAGAATTCCTGTTCGTCGGACTGTCCAGCGTTTGGGCCAAAAAACTGCAATGCCAGATCACGCACTGGTCCTAATGGTCGAGGTGTATGCAATGGATCACATAGCCCCATTGCGCTGCGCGACCGACCATCCAAACTTTCCAGAAACCGCGCTATCAGGGTCGACTTGCCCAAGCCAGCTTCACCGCTGACAAAAACAATCTTGCCACCAGTGAGCTGAACCGAGGCATACAGTTCATGCAGTTGCTGAAGGCTTGCCTCGCGCTCTAAAAACACCTGTTACATTCCCTCTAAATATTTCTAAACATAAGCAAGAAAAGTCACACGTACATGAAAGGAGGTTTTCGATACCGTGCAATACGATGACTTCCAAGCTTCTGAGAAAAAGGCAAAAAAATATGTTCTCACTTTTGTAGACAGGCCAGCAAGAACGTAGCAACAAAAAAATGGCGCTCCCGCTGCAGCGGCGAATGCAGAAAATCTGGAGCAGATCACACAGTAAAAGGGCAGCCTCTAGCAATAATCGGCTAGCGGTCCAATCCTATCTTCTTTTTTTGAGTGACCTGCCTCCCGAGAACTGGACCATTTGAAGCGGTAATTTTCTCATAATTGGCCTGCTCCCTTTATTTGGACCACCGGGCTGGAATTTTCCGGGTGTCAAGGCTCAAGGCGGAGAAGCCGCCAGTGAGCCGTTCATCAGCGAGACTGGCGGTTTTTTGCCGATTGCGCTGTGGGGACGGACTTCGTTGTAGTCTCTACGCCATTCCTCCATCTTTGACCGGGCATCGTCAAGGTTCATGAACCAGTGCGTGTTCAAGCATTCAGCACGGAACTTGCCATTGAAGCTCTCGATAAAAGCATTATCCGTTGGTTTTCCAGGTCGAGAAAAGTCAAGGATGACGTCCTTCTGATACGCCCATAAATCCAGATCGCGCGAGATGAACTCCGATCCTTGATCGACACGGATAGACTTGGGGTAGCCGATTTTCGGCATACCTGTTCAAGTGTCTGAACCACGTCTTCGCCGCGATAGCTGAAGCGAGGGTCCGTGGTCGGTGAGAACCGCGAGAACGTGTCCACGATGGTCAGGACCCTGATCTTGCGACCCGTCACCAGCTGGTTATGCACGAAGTCCATGGCACATGTTTCATTGCTGTGCGTCGCGTCCATGCGATCCTCCCGCAGTTTGGCTTTCACACGACGTTTGGGCGTTTTGTTCCGCAATTGAAGATCCATCTCATTGTAGAGCCTGTAAATCCGATTTGCGTTTACTAGCCAGGCTTGGCAGACAGTGAGCCGGTCTCACGTTTCAGCTTGACCATGTCATTGACGAATTTGATCGAAACCTCGAACCGCGCCGCAGCCGAGGTATCACCGGAAAAAGGCCAACCATTTTCTCATAGAGTTCCTCTCCATTTGCCAGCCGGTCGAATGTGATATGCCAAGTTCAAAAATGGCTGTCATGTTTCGGAATTTCGACACGATCACGCGAGAAGTCGAAAACCTGCCAAGTGGCATACGAACTGTGACGCGATCGTCAGACCAAGAAGCAATGAGTGTACTGGTTAGCCACGTTATTGGAACGGTCGATCGTGTCGAACGTGGGGACGATCCTCAAATCATGATTCAAAGCCCGAAGCTTGACGTTTTCTTCCGTCAAGGTAATGCAATCGAGACGTAAATCGAAGTGACAGATGACGGCATCGTCGTCGTCCAGACGTCTGGCGACCCTAACACTTTCAAAGCTCTGCAAGTTCATGCGAGCGAAGTATCTGCCATGGCTGAGCGCGGAATGCATGCCATCCACGAAATGATGATGACCCGTGCAAAGAAGTGAAGTGGGCAAACGAGTACTTCATATTGCGTCGACCTTGTCCGGTCGCTGCCGTATGTTCAAAGTGCAGAGAAGGACCGCTTCGGGGCCGAGAGGAGACTGGCTGGTTTCGGTTGCTGGATCAAAACAGACATCAATTGGTCAGACAATCTCCACTAGCAGAATTCTGGCGTCATCTAACGACGGAAAGATGCAACGGACGAGAATTGATAAACACGCCGTCTTCCAGAGGTCTATTTGCTTCGAACTGAACCTTCAAATAATCGATAAATACCCGTAAGCTTGGAGCCATACCTCGATGAGGATGGAACACTGCGTTAAAGTCTACTGACGGGCCACGCCAGCTGGGCAAGACAGCTATCAATTGGCCTATAGAGACGTGTTCCTGCGCTAACCATGCCGGCAAGAGCGAAACACCCATTCCTTCAAGAGTAAGACTCATAACGGCCTCATGGTCCCGAACACCAAGGCGCGGCAACAGGCTGACGGAGGTCACTTCATTCTTTTCGCGTAAATCTACCTGCATAGGCCCAAAACCCGTGCGACTGGCGACGAATGCATGGCCAGTTAGGTCCGACGGCTGACTGATCACTTCATGGCTTTGCAAATATCTGGGGGCCGCAAACAGGTATTGACGGGATTGCCCCAAAGAAACTGCACACAAGGTTTCATCTTCAATCGCCCCCTTGCGAACAGCCACATCGATACGCTCTTCGATAAGATCAACCTTTCGATTGCAAAAGGTAACATTGAGGCGAATGTTCGGATATGTGTCCATAAACTTCGGCAGGAGCGGCAGGATAAATGAACGCCCGAGCGTTTCGGGTAAGCTCACATTCAAAAGCCCGCTCGGTGAAGATGTCATAGCCATCATAGCGGTATCTGCTGCTCGCCCTTCCGCTACCAAACGAGCGCAATACTCATAGTAGACACGTCCGCTTTCCGTGACACCTATTTTTCGGGTGGTCCGGTGGATGAGCTTGAGATTGAGCCGCTCCTCGAGTGCCGAAATTCTACGGCTCACATTCGATTTCGACATTTTGAGCGTTTTAGCAGCGTTGGTAAAGCCATTGTGCTCAACAACTGCAGCGAAAACCGCCATATCAGTCAGGAGTTCCGGATCCATATTGTCTCACCTGCGCAACAAAGTGTTCCTATTCTCTATATTGTCTATTTCAAAAACACAATTAATATCGAAAATATCAGCCAATATAAGTAAAGTTGGAAATTTGGGTAATTTAAAAATAATATCGATTTCTTTCTAGCTACTTTGGCAGACGACTATGGGAGGACGTCTATGAATAGGAAGCTCGTACGTACACTCTTGGGCGGCGCAGCCATGATGGCAACCGCAGTGCTCGGAACCACAGGAAGTGCCAGTGCTGTTGAGTTGCCCTGCACAACTGCAAAGCTTGTTGTGCCGTGGGGCGCTGGTGGTGGAACCAGTGTCATCTTCGGAATTTTCGAGAAGGCGATCGATGGATCAGATGCGCCTGTCAAAATCAAGGTCGTAACTGTACCGGGACAAGGTGGTGCTAAGGGTGCCAAGGAAGCCCATACAGCCAAACCTGATGGCTGCACTCTGTTTGCAATACACCAGCATATGGTCGTCAATTACATTAATGGTGTGACCGATTTCAGCTGGGATGGTTTTGAGCCGGTCGCAATGCTGACCGACACTCCGGAAATTATAGGCGCTGGTGGTCATGTGGCGTTCGACGATCTCGAAGGTATGCTTACAGCTGCCAAGGAAAAGCCGGGCCAAATCCCGACAGGCGTCTCCATGGGCGCAACCAGTCATTTTCTTTGGATTATGCTTGGCGCAAAGACCGGGACAGATTTCCAGTATGTGCCGTTCCAAGGTGGAACAGCCGGGCGAATTACAGGTTTGCTCAACGGATCAATCGACCTCGGTGGGATTAATATGGCTGCTGCGCGCACCCAAAGGGGCGATGGCAAGCTAAAAGCTTTCGCAATCGCTGCTGACGATCGAAACCCTCTGATCCCCGACGTCCCGACACTAAAAGAACTGGGCGTTGACATGAACTACTCTCTAACCAGAGGCGTCATGTTACCAAAGGGAACTCCGCCGGAAATCGTGGAATACTGGGCTGGCGTCTTCAAAGCGCCGACGGAAGACAAAGAGTTTGTTGATGCTCAGGCCGCCAAGGGGACTTCCGTCGTTTATCTTGGACCGGACGAGTATGCGAATTGGTGGAAAGGTACTGAGAAAGAATTTCTTGATGCTGCCAAGTCACTAAAAGTTGGTCGTTTCCAGCAATAAGACAAGCCTCAGAGAGAGGCTTTTCGATCGGACCACATGGACTAGATCACGGCTCAAAATGGGTCGTGATCTCTTATTTCCTTGGAAATCGAAATGTCACTAAACCGAGACGCCCTAGTCGCAGTGTTTTTTCTGCTCTTATGTGCCGTCATGTTCATCGCGTCGATGAACCTGCCGGAGGCGATGTTTGGACAGATGTCTCCAGCTTTATGGCCTCGGATCATATTGGTTCCGTTGACGCTGCTGTCTGCCCTCCTCCTCGTTCAGTCGCAACGAGTACCGGTGGAGGAAGGTGCTGCTTCAAAAAAAACATTGGCGGGATGGTGGGAGCATAACAAGAACCCGATTATCTGCTTTGCACTGTTCTTTCTGTTTCTTATCACTATGCCGATCGCTGGCATGTTGTTGGGTGGACTGGTCTACGTATTCCTGACCTTGTGTGTTTTAGGCGGTTGGGAGCCTCGAAAACTGGCTCTGCACGCTGCAATTTCTCTGGTCTTCGTTGTTGGAATGTGGGCGATTTTCACGCAACTTCTAGGCGTTCTGCTGCCTGAGGGTGAAATCCTGAGGGTGTATTGAAATAATGGGTTTATTTGAAAATCTCGCAACTGCGGCGCCGGAGCTGTTCACCATCAAGACAATGATCCTGATGATGGTTGGAACGATGGCCGGTTTGATTGCAGGGGCCATTCCCGGCTTCACGATTGCAATGGCGGTCGTATTGGTCCTTCCGTTTACGTTTTCCATGACGCCTGTTGAGGGTCTGGCTACAATGATCGCCGTCTATGTGGGCGGCCTGTCCGGCGGATTGATGTCTGGGATCTTGACCGGAATTCCCGGAACACCTTCTTCTGTTGCAACAACGTTTGATGGTTATCCTATGGCGCGCAGCGGCAAGCCCGGGTTGGCGTTGGGGATCGGCGTCTGGGCGTCATTCTTCGGAGGTGTAATTGCGTCCGTCGTCCTCATGATCGTCGCCCCACAACTGGCTTTAATCGGCTTGGAATTTCAGCCGGTCGACTATTTCTCTCTAATCCTTTTCGCTTTGACAGTAACAGCCAGCATGGCAGGCGACCAGATTCTCAAGGGATTGATGGCAGCGCTTCTCGGATTACTTATTTCAACAGTCGGCAGTGACGTCGTCTTTGGGCTGCCGCGCTTCACCTTCGGCGTAGATGCGGCGGCGCAAGGATTTGCGTTCTTGCCGGTTCTGGTAGGGTTGTTTGCCTTCAGCAGATTGTTAGGGGATGTGCGAACGTCCGAAAAAGCGCATCAACGTCTGGGCGGCGAGGAAGCCCACGCAGTTCACATTGACTACCTTGGTTCCGCACGCGAAGTGCTTCGCCGTTGGGGCAACGTCATCCGTTCATCTCTGATCGGGGTTTTTGTGGGGGTCCTTCCGGCAGCCGGCAGTACAATTTCCAACATTCTGGCTTACGATCAGGCAAAGAAGACCAGCAAAGAGTCGGATAAATTCGGCACAGGTGCAATCGACGGCATCATAGCGCCTGAGGCAGCGAACAACGCAACCGCAGGCGGTGCACTCATCGTGATGATGGCGCTCGGCCTTCCCGGCGACATCATGACAGCAATCATGCTCGGTGCACTGCTCATCCACGATGTCATTCCGAGCCCGTCGTTCATCACCGATGAGCCTCAGATCGCTTATTCGATCTTCCTCGCATTCTTCGTTGCCAACTTCATGATGCTGTTCATGCAGTCATTCACTTTGCGGGCTTTTGTGCTCGTGACAAAAGTGAAGATGTATATGTTGACGGCGGTGATCCTATTCTACTGTTCTGTCGGGATTTTTTCGCTGAACAATATCACCTATGACATGTGGACACTGTTTATCTTCGGGATCATCGGATTTGTCATTCGGGCGCTAGGTTTTCCGATCGTTCCAATGGTTCTCGGCGTCGTCTTAGGTGGTATTGCAGAGGCCCGTTTAAGCCAGGTGTTCGCAAGGTCTGATGATATTCTGGTGTTCATCAGCCGGCCTTGGTCACTGTTTTTTCTGCTGCTTGGCTGCTTTTCGCTATTGTTTCCATACTATCAAAAGCAGGCGAAAACGGCTGTCTGGGCGCGGTTCTTCGTCCCAGCCTTGCTAATCGTGCAGTCGATTCCAGTGTTAATGATGCCCGGTATCGTGCGCCCGTCCGTCGCCATCATCATGGCTGTAACAGGGCTCGTAATGGCGGCCTACCGATTGAAGTTCCGCGGTGATCCTCCAGCAACCGAGCGATCCAAACAAACCAGTTAAACTGTCTCAGGAGTAAAATCACATGGATTTGGGTATCCGCGGCAAAACCGCATTAGTCCTCGGCGCATCTCAGGGACTTGGACGGGCGATTGCAGAAAAGCTTGCCGCTGAGGGAGCAAATCTAGTTCTAACGGCGCGCAATGCCGAGAAGTTGCAGGACCTGGCCAACGAACTGGTTGAGAAGTATGGCGTGTCTGCTCGGCCAGTAGCTGTTGACTTATCCAGTGTCGATGCCGTTTCGAGTTTCTGCGGCCAAGTCCGCAACGATATTAAACCAGACATTCTCTTAAACAACGCAGGTGGGCCACCACCTTCGCCTTCATTGGGTGTTTCCGGGGACGTTTGGCAACGCTCGGCGCAAACACTTCTGTTCAGTCTGTTCCAGATTACCGAAGCGGCGGTCGTTTCAATGAAGGAACACCAATGGGGCCGGATCCTGGCTATTGGATCTTCTGGCGTTATTCAGCCTATCCCGAACCTGGCTGTATCTAATACCATTCGTGGTGCAATGGCCGGCTTCTGCAAGACCTTGTCGGCGGAAGTTGCTGGAGACGGCATCACCGTAAATATGATCCTGCCCGGCAAGATCGATACTGATCGCGTAGGGCAGCTTGATACGGCGCGCGCAGAGCGAGAGGGGAAAACCCTCGATCAGGTACGAACGGAAATTGCCGCATCACTTCCTGCAAAACGATACGGGCGTCCAGAGGAGTTTGCGAGTGTCGCTGCATTTCTTCTGAGTGATCCCGCTGGCTATGTCACCGGGCAAATGACCCGTGTTGATGGTGGAATGATCAAAAGCATCTAGAAAGATAGGCGCGCAAATGTCCAAAGCCTTGGAAACAAAGTCTTCCGTCGATGGGGGAATACCTCTGCGCACTGGTGGGCGAATTCTGGCCGATCAGCTCGCATTGCTCGGCGCCGACAAGATCTTTTGCGTACCCGGGGAGAGTTTCCTCGGATTGTTGGAGGGACTTTACGCCCATCAAAACGATATCCAGGTGATTTCCTGCCGTCATGAATCCGGCGCTGCCAATATGGCCGATGCGTACGGCAAGATGACCGGAAGGCCGGGTATCGTTGCAGTTACGCGCGGCCCCGGAGCCACCAACGCATCCAATGGTGTCCATACTGCCTATCAAGACTCCACGCCAATGGTCGTCCTGATTGGCCAGGTCGGCCGACAGATGATGGACCGTGAAGCATTTCAGGAAATGGACTATCGGCGCATGTTTGGCGAAATGGCCAAATGGGTTGCCCAGATCGATGACGCAAGCCGAATACCGGAATATCTTTCAAGAGCTTGGAAGGTTGCCCAGTCCGGCCGTCCCGGGCCAGTCGTTTTGGCACTACCAGAGGATATGCTCACTGAAGAAGTAGGCGCTATAGATCTGAGGCCGACGCCATTGCCAAAAGCCGCCCCTGCACCGGCCGCAATTGCAGACCTTGAACAAATGCTACAGGCTGCGGAAAAACCGCTTCTGGTGGTTGGCGGACCCGGTTGGAACCAAGCTTGTTGTGACAAGACCGTGGCTTTTTCTGAAAAGTTCGGACTACCCGTCGCAGCATCTTTTCGATGCCAGGATTACTTCGACAACAGTCATGAAAACTATGTTGGTGTGATTGGGATCGCACCATCACCGAAGTTGCGTAAGCGTGTGATGGAAGAAGTCGATCTGATGATAGCGATTGGGCCACGCTTTGGTGAAATGACTACGCAGGGCTACACTCTGCTGGACATTCCAACACCGCAAATGAAGTTCGTCCATGTTCATCCGGCGGCTGAAGAGCTCGGACAAGTGTATGCGCCCGACTTGTCTATTGTGTCTTCTCCGGAAGCGTTTTTGGATGCGGCTCTTGAACTGGAACCTTCGGATAATCCGAAACGATGGGCAGACTGGAGGACGGTACAAAACACGGATTATCAGAGTTTTATGGAGCCGACCAACGTTCCCGGTGACGTCAATATGGCTGAGGTCATCAAACACATTACCGAAACCATGCCAGCCGACACGGTTTTGGCCAACGGTGCCGGCAATTACACGGTTTGGGTTCATCGCTTTCATAAACACACTGGTTATCGCACCCAATTGGCGCCGACGAGCGGGTCCATGGGATATAGCCAGCCGGCGGCAATCGCAGCAAAACTAATTGATCCATCGCGGGAAGTGATCAGTATTGCCGGAGATGGCTGCTTTATGATGGCCGGCCAAGAACTTGCGACTGCCAAACAGTTCGGAGCCGACATTATCTACATTGTCGTCAACAATGGCATGTTTGGAACAATCCGGATGCACCAGGAGAGGAACCATCCAGGTCATAGGATCGCGACAGAATTGGTAAATCCGGACTTTGTGACCTTCGCCAAGGCCTTTGGCATTGATGGCGAGCGGGTAGAGCGAACTGAAGCATTCCCGGATGCTCTGGACCGGGCCCGAAAGGCCAAAGGCGGATACCTCATCGAAATTGTCGTTGATGCGGAAGCCCTTACTCCAAGCCAGTCACTCACCGCTGCTCGCCAGCAGGGCGAAGCGGCTTTGGCAAGCTAAGTCTTCCCAAAATGGGTAAAGGAAACTTTTGAATGATCGTCGAACAACGTACGTATTCCCTCCAGATCGGAGTGGTTCCGGAGTATTTAAAGCTCTATGAGGAAGAAGGGTTGGCGATCCAGCGCCCGATCCTCGGCCGCATGGTTGGGTATTTCTCAACGGAAATTGGTGCCCTTCACCAGATCATCCATATGTGGGCTTACAAAGACTTGGCCGAACGGACGGAACGTCGGGCAATTTTGACCGCAGACCCCCGCTGGAAAGAGTACGCCAAGAAAACCCGGCCGCTTCAGATCAGCCAGGAAAACAAGATCCTCATCCCCGCGCCATTCAGCCCTTGGGCAAAAGATGACCCTGCTTTGGATTTGGCTGCGCCCAGATCCTAATCCCCTGATATCAATCTAATAGACGAGGAGAACTCTCGTGATCGACCTCTACACTTGGACAACGCCGAACGGCCGCAAAGTCTCGATCCTGCTGGAAGAACTGGGCGTTGATTATACAGCCCATCCAATCAACATCGGTCAGGGCGACCAGAAAACGCCAGATTTTCTGGAAATCAGCCCGAACAACAAAATACCGGCCATCGTCGATCAGGACAGCGGTCTGAAGCTGATGGAATCCGGAGCCATCATGATCTATCTGGCCGACAAATATGGCAAATTCCTTGCTCCAGACGGAGAGCAGCGGATCCGGACAATCGAGTGGCTGATGTGGCAGATGGGCGGGTTGGGGCCGATGCTTGGGCAAGCGCACCATTTCCTGCATTTCAATCCCGGTAAAGCCGAATACGCAGAAGAACGATACAGGACGGAGGTTCAGCGCCTCTATGGTGTTCTGGACAATCGCCTGGACGGCCGAGACTATATTGTTGACGACTATTCCATCGCAGATATGGCCTGTTGGCCTTGGATCTCACGCTACGAATGGCAAGGGGTAAACTTGGCTGAATTCCCGAATGTGCGTGCCTGGTATCAGCGCCTTCTGGCGCGCCCGGCAGTCCAAAAAGGTTACCATGTCCCGAAAGTCATGGGCGTCATTCCGGCTGGCTGAAGCCTTAACTGCCGTATAGGATAAGATAGACTCATGCCAGTTGGAAAACACCTCATGGCAGGTGAGTGGGTTGCCGGCGAGGCAACCTTTGCCAATCCCCCTGTTGAGGGAGACGTTGACCTATTTCCCGGAGGAACGCTGGAACATGTGTCGGCAGCCGCCGCAGCGGCAGAAGATGCGTTTTGGAGTTTCGGAAACAGCCCCCGCTCCGACCGTGCAAGTTTCTTTCGGGCAATCGCCGATCAGGTCGGCGTCCGCGACGACGAGATTACCGAAACCGGGAAGACGGAGACTGGCCTGCCTGAAGCCCGGTTGAATGGTGAGCGTAGTCGGAGGGTCGGCCAACTACGTCTGTTTGCGGACCATATCGAGGCTGGCGGTTATCTGGACCGTCGCCACGACGAAGCAATGCCGGAATGCCCGCCGTTACCTCGTCCAGATCTCAAGACGGTGCGACGGACTGTTGGTCCAGTCGCTGTCTTCGGCGCCAATTCGGATAGGACACCATCGATCAGGCGTTTCTTACGTCCGATCTGTTACCAGAATATGCCGAACGCTTTACGACCGTCAGATTTGGCGTAATTGTCATGCAACATGTTGTCTTGGGCCGAACTGGATTGACTGTCAGCGTTGCCGGATTGGGGTGCGGCGGACATTCGAGATTGGGTCAGTCTCAAGGTCGCAGCTTTGAAGAATCCGTGGCCGTCGTAAAGGCGGCCATCGATGCTGGCGTTACATTCATTGATACGGCTGCCGCTTATGGCACCGAAGATATTGTAGGGGCCGCCACCTGCTCGCAGAGGGAAAGTGTGGTCATATCCTCAAAACAGGGGATTGTGCGACCGGGGACATCACCTTTGGGTCAGGAATTTGTCACCGGTCCGGAATTCTTGCGAGCCGCTGAACAAACCCTAAAACGCCTTTCAACCGACTACATTGACGTCTACCACCTTCATGGGGTGATGCCGGACCAATATGATTATTGTCGGTCTGCATTGTTGCCTGCGCTCGTCAAACTAAAGGATCAGGGCAAGATCCTATTTCTTGGTTTGACCGAGCGTTTTATCTACGACACCGATCATAAAATGCTTCAGTTGGCTCTGGAGGATGACTACTGGGACGTCGTAATGTCCGGTTTTAACATGATCAATCCGTCGGCACGGCATACCGTTTTTAAGCAAACGCGTAAAAAAGGCATCGGCACCCTGAACATGTTTGCTGTTCGCCGGGCCTTGTCGAACCCCATTTTGGCAACAGAGGCTCTCATGGGTTTGGCCGCGCACGGTGTGATCGACAAAAAGCTTGTCAATGAACACGATCCACTGGGATTTGTGCTTGAAGGTGAGGAAGCAGAAACACTGGCCGAAGCTGCCTACCGGTTTTGTGCACACGAGCCTGGTGTCGACGTGGTTTTGACCGGCACGGGTTCTATCTCGCATTTGTCCGAAAACCTGAGGTCTATCAATAAAAAGGCTCTCTCCGGTACCATTCTGCGCCAGCTTAAAAAGGCTTTCGGCGATGTCGATAGCATTTCCGGAAATTAGAACATTTTGGCAATGGAGGTGGCCTGCTTCGAAACTGTCAATCGCTGCCGACCGATCCAATGACAATCTATCTCTAGGTACTTTTGGCGAGCTACCTCTCACCAATGTTTCGCGTCTTCGTTCTACCTACGACCAAACAGCTGCATCGCCCCCCAGCAAAGTGTAGTGCTTTCAAGTCAATACAAAGAAAAACAGACAGAAAACCAGGAAACAGAAGAACGCGTACCAACCATTCCAACGCCAAGTGAGGGTCGTTGGCGGCACACCGCAAACGCCGGAAATCAGAAGCGTGGCTGTCGCATTTGGGGAAGCTGTCATACTTAAAGCCCATCCGGAAGCCAACGAAAAAGCGATCATGGTTTGGGAAACAGGAATGTCGGTCAGCTCACGAATAATCGATGCAAGGAATACAACAACCATGATCGGACTGAGCGCAAGCTGTCCGCCAAGTGTGATGATCACAGGCAATGCGGCTAGAAACAGCCAACCCGGAATTGTCGTCAGATCAACGGCTTCCGCGATCTGCGCCACAGGAGCAAGAGCTGCTGCCATTATTCCAATGAAACCCGATGCTCCAAGCGAGAATGCATTGCGGGCCAGCCCCGGCGAAGCACTGGAAAGCACCGACCCAAGGGTTTTTTGGATGGCTTTTGAACGGCCCGATAACGATCTGGCTGCTTGCGATAATGCCGCGATCCAAAGGACGAAAACAATCGGGGCCATGAGCATCAAAGCCGACGCGGTAGTCAAATGAGTTCGGGATGCGATCAAAATTGTTGGGCCAATAAGAAGCCCACAGATGGCCAGGACATTCACGACTGCCCGCCTGGGAAAAGGCCTACAGTTTTTTGGACCGCCAAACGAGGTGGCGCGCCAACGTACTCGATCCTCTACTCGGCCGAGAACAATCATCATGAGGCTTGCGACAAGTCCCAGGGTAATCACTTTAACAGGATCAGCTTGCGGCAGCTCGAAGAGTATGACCGCCTGCGTAAGCGCGGTTGGTGCCCAGATGATGATCCAGCTAAAACCACGGATCAATGCCGACAATTGCCGTTGCTCCATAATTCTTATGGCTCTGGCATTCACCTGTCTGTCACGGCCATTTACCCTGGCGCCACGTTGAACCAGCGGCGCGAGCAAACTGATGGCTCCGAAATTCAGAAGTACCCCGAAAAAGTGTCCGCCGAAGGCCGTTGCATAATATCGCCGCCCTGCAGGCTGCGACGTGAGATAGGTTCCGATCGCCAAAATGGAGGGCGACCGCTCTGCAGCTTCTTTCAGGAGAGTCACCAGAAAAATGAATGCAGCAAAAAATGACGCGGTCTTGAGGGCATCATATGTGGTGGCAGCCGGTTCACCAACGACAATAGCGACGGCGGAAAGGCAAAGCGACAATCCGAACAGCAACCATTCCCGCAATCCCGCCGTCGGTCCTATAACCAAAATGATTGCGCAAAATGCTCCTACAGCCAAGATGGAAGCGCTTTCGAAACCAAGATAGAGATAGCAGAGCTCGGAACCCGCCAGCACACAAAGAGTGAATGCAGTCACATGTCCGGACAAAGTTGCCTTTTTGGCCCTAGCCTCCACTCGAAAACACCTCAAGTTTATCGCTGATTAGCTTCAGCTTTCTGCCTCAGACAGGATCAGGCCAAATGCACGCGACCCGGCACCATCTTTCACTTTTCCAACTGACTGTCACCGCTGGTGATTCTCAAACACTGGAACCTTGTTTCAGAACCTTTTGGGTCAGTAACGGAAGCCTCTCCATCAATGGAACGAACCTCGAACAAGGAGACTACTTCACCTCCAATGACCCAGCCCTGATCTGCGGCGATGTCACCCAATCTGCGCATCTGCTGTATTTCGAGATCACCCCCAACGACTCGCCTGTGAGCAATGTAGCCGTTTTGGCAGAAACGTTAGTCTTTGATCCAAACGCGTCCTTGTTGCGCCTCGACCGGGTAGATTTCCCCCCAAGCGCAGTTGCGTACCGGCATGTTCACGCTGGAGCCGGCATCCGTTATCTTCTGAAGGGAAAACTGACCCTCAATACCGATCATGGTAGTCTGGATATGGTTTCTGAATCGGCCTGGTTTGAAGCTGAGAATTCTCCGGTGGAAGCACATGCTGATGCAGAATGTGAAACCGCTTTTCTGCGTTGTATGGTCATCCCAAGGGCATTTGAAAACCGTTCCACTTTCCAGCTTTGTAATCCCGCAGATGCGGACAAACCGCGGCGTCAAACGACACATCGCTACTTCGACGCGCCATTCAAAGCTGACCTTTAGGGTTTGTCCGAAAGGTTTGACCCCTTCCAGTTTGGATCGGGGTCGGCCGGTTCAGACGTCAGTCCGGAAGCTCTGATGCCCTGGATTGCGCAGTATTCATCCTTTTCTGATGTATCACCACTGATCCCCACAGCTCCAATTGTTGCGCCGGTCTCATCTTCAACAAGGACGCCTCCCGGTACCGGGATCAACCGTCCATCAGATGCTGCTGCCAGTGCATTTTGAAAGCTGGGTCGGTTGGACAATCGGTCTCGGATCAGACGGCTGGAGATGCCCATGCCGAGCGCGCCCCAAGCTTTGCCCAGCGCAACATCAAACCGCATAATACCTGAGCCGTCTTCGCTTTTAACCGCTACGATTTGACCACCTGCATTCAACACGACCACCGTCAGCGGCAACAGGTCTTCGCCCCTGCCCACCTGAAGAGCCTTTTCGACGATCTTATCCGCCAGCGCCAAGGGCAAAGATGTTTTTAAACGCAATGTAATCTCCTTTGAAGATTAGCTCCGCATCAGATCCGGGAGCCAAGTGACTATTTCCGGAAATGCTAGGAGCACGGCAATCGTAATGACATCGGCGATAAAAAATAGAGCAACACCTCGAAACACCTGACTGAGCGATATATCCGGACGAACTCCGTTCACGACAAAGCAGTTCAGCCCAATGGGAGGCGTGATCAGGCAGACTTCTGCCATTTTCACCACAATGATACCGAACCAAATGGAATCGAAGCCCAACGCGATAACTGCCGGATAAACAACTGGAAGCGTGAGCAAAAGCATTCCGATTGCGTCCATGAACATGCCTAGGATCGCGTAGGCGAGCAGAATGCAGATCATGATGAGCATGGGATCGAGCGGAAGCGACAGGATCCACTGTGTGAACGCCTCCGGCAGCCCGGAGAAACCAAGAAACCGCACGAAAATCAGCACCCCCCAAATCAGGGAGAAGATCATGGCGGTCAGTTTGGCAGATTCCATCAGGGCGTCTTTGATGGTCGCAAAACCGGTTCCGCGCAACAGTGCCAGAACGAAGACCACGCCCGCTCCCAAGGCACCAGCTTCCGTCGGTGTCGCCCAACCGCCGTATATCGCTGTGATGATGATCGCAACGACCAGAAAAATGGGGAATATTCCTGGTAAGGTTTCAAGGCGTTCCTTGATTGTAAAGCCACCCACGGACGGCGCATTTTCGGGCTTTCGGATCGCCCAGACAACTATGATCGCCGCATAAATCAATGCAGAAACCAGCCCAGGCAAAAAGCCTGCCAGCAAGAGACGGCCAACAGATTCTTCGACAATCACTGCATAGATCACCAAGATCGCAGACGGCGGAATCAAGGTTGCGAGTGTTCCGCCTGCGGCGACGACCCCGGCTGCCAGCTTTTTATCATATCCGCATTTCAGCATTTCCGGGATGGCGACCCGCGAAAAGACCGCGGATGTTGCGGTCGAAGCCCCTGAAACAGCAGCAAATCCAGCAGTCGCGAAAACAGTTGCCACCGCCAAACCACCGGGAAGCCAGCCCACCCATTTTCGGGCGGCTTCAAAAAGCTGCTGCGTCATTCCGGCATGAAACGCCAGGAAACCAATGAATATGAACAAGGGTAGAATGCTAAGAGCATAGGTTGAAGATTTCGAGTGCGGAATAGTGCCAATAATCCCTGCTGCAGGCCCCCACCCCAGCAATTCGACCAGACCGAATAGGCCGGTAATTGCGGCTGCAAACACCACGCGTACACCGACAAATACTAAGCCCATTAAAAAACAGAGGCAGATAATGCCGACGAGGAATGGGTCCTCAAATCCAATACCGAGGATCATTTGCCGTCCTCCGCTGCATTTGGACCTCTAACGGCCGATCCATGACCGAAAGCGCCTTCAATTTCTTCTTGCGCAACTTCGGAAACGTCCTTGATGGCAGAAACCCCTTCTGGCCTGCTTGACGGGTCGAGTAACATCAACACCGAAGCGCACAACTGGATCACCATGCGGATGAACCAGAAGGACAATGCGATCGGTACGAGGAGCTTTGAGGGCCAAACCGGATATTCGGCATCGATGGTTGTGTCGCCCAGCTCATAAGCACGCAGAAAATGACCCCAGCCATACCAGATCAGTACACCGACAATGAAAAGCCCACACAAAAGACCGAAGATTTCTGCGACCCAGAGTGCACGGCCGTGAAGATGACCAACCAATAACTCCATTCGAATATGAGCGCCCGACCGCTGGCAATACGCTGCCCCGAGAAACGCCATCGTCGCCATGGAAAGCTCGACGAGATCGATATATCCGACGATTGGCGTGCCTAGTATTGATCGAAGGCCAATTTGCGCAATTCCCAGAACCATCAGAACAAAGATGGCGAACCCGCCTACCAAATTGGCCGCGTCCTCGACTGGTGAAAATAAGCGGCTCAACATGCCGATTGCTCCTTCGCGCATTTCTGGCGAAGGCTTGGTGTGCGTAGTCATTGACCTAATATCCGGTTTTCAAACAAGAACCGAAGCCGGCCACTGGTACCGGCTTCGGCGCTGAGTTTAACGGCAATTACTTGTTAGCATGCGCTTCGTCGGCGTATTGCCAAATCGCATCAAAAACGGCTTGTGCATCAAACTTGTCTTGATTGGCCCCAATCCATTCTTTCCAAACCGGTTCGCCAGAAACTTCACGGAAACGTGCGAGTTCTTCATCAGTGTAGACAATCTTTTCCATTGTCTCCTCGAATACCGGCAAATTCTTTTTGTCCTGCTCCGCGTAGGCCGCCAGTTCCGTGTCCATCACAAGATCCCGGTTTTCCATCAGGAAATCCTTGTATTGCTGTGGCAACGCTTCATACGCCGTCTTGTTGAAGAGCCAACCACATTCTGATGTTCCCGGAGTCAGATTTGACGTGTACCAGTCGGCTTCCTCACTGATTTTGAAAGCGACATGGGCATAGGTGAACGGAAAGGCTGCTGCATCGACAGCACCGCGCTGAAATGCGATGGATGTTTCGCCAGCTGGCAGCGTTTGGCGAGTGGCTCCAAGCTTCTCCATGGCAGATCCAAGCCCGCCGCCGGCCCGTACGCGCATGCCACTCCAGTCTTCAAGTTTCCTGGGAGCTTCTCCCTTGCCAAGAATCTCGTACTGGGGAAGAAGGCCGGAGACATAGGGAAGTGCATTCCATTTTTCCATATCTGCGATCAGCGCCGGATGCTCGAACATCTTTGACCGGACATATTTGTCGACTTGCGGATCCCCCAAAGGCAGGAACGGCAGGGAAAACACCATGAAGGACGGATTCTTTCCCGGATGGTAGAAGTTGCAAAAGGCAGCCCCTTCAAATGCATTGAGCTTCAAACCGTCCAGATTTTCACGGGCCTGTGACAGCTGCCCCCCATAGAAAATCTTAATTTGAAAGTTTCCTCCCGTTTCCTCGGCTGCCTTTTCTGCAAGCGCCTCCATACCAGCAGACAAGGCCCTTGGATTGCCCCACATGGAGATTTTCCAAAAGACCTTCGGGCCTTCGATATTGGCAGCCTGCGCCGCCGGCCCCATAGATAGTGACGCCGCAAATGCGCCAAGTAACAATGGTTTTAAAAGTTTCACGTTCGTCCTCCCACCGGTTAACCCCGGTACACTTCAGCCAAATTGGGCCATCGGTTCATAAACCGGATACAAAAGAACGCTAATATAATTATCGATATTATTCAATTTTTTTTCATTTTTTCGTTTTTATTTTACGATACGTCACTTAATCGATGCATAGATTCAATTGGTTTCGATCAAGTACGGAAACAGCCGAACATAATAGACGCCCCTCATTTGCTAGTCTTAAAGCGGTCCGGGATTGTTCGAAGCGCGGCGAAGTTGTGCTCAATGTCTTTGGTGGATCAGGCTCGACTTTGATTGCAGCTGATCAGTGCGGCCGCCAAGCCCGGTTGATCGAGATTGATCCGCTTTACTGCGACACCATCATTCGACGGTTTGAAAGCATGACTGTTGAGCAGGCTTATTTGGCTGCTACCGAAATTGAAGTCGCAGAGGTTTAGGCGCAGCAAGAGAGTTTAACCGTCGCAGGACTGGATGCTGAAACTAAGACGGAAGACATCAGTCAGCATTGCTTTGTAGAGGGACGAACATGATGGCCGTCAAGAGAAACAAGTCGTGTCAATCGGCTGCAGGATCCGAGCGCCCTGCTCTCAACCCGTTGCAGCAAGCATTGTTGGAGGAGGCCAATCTAAAGGTCACGATCGTGAGTGATGGCCAGCAAAAGGAGGTGAGTATAGATCAGGTCGTGTCCCGAAAGTTACTGCAGATGGCGGCCAGCGAGATTAACGCGGCGCAGCAGCTTCAGCCTCAACAAGGGCTTCTGTATCAGGCAACCAATAACTGTGTGACAACGGCTTCTGAAAGCAGTTCCACCTCAGAATCGTCGTCGGTCAAACTATTGATACGATTGTGATGATGAAGCCATTCAAGCGGTTGATCCAACAACTCTGACAGGAACGGAGATCGCTTCATTTTCTAAACTTCCCTGATACCGAGAGCAGGATTAATCAATGCCCGTTGTTCCCATGTTCAATTCTGCGCTCTGCCACATCAAAATGAGCAACTACTATCTGCTTCTGAGAATTGCGCACGAAGTCTTTCACGGCCGTAATACACCTTTCCTGGTTCATGCGACTGGTATACTATAATCGCACACATCGGCTGGGCCTGGCGTCGGGGAAACAATCCGGCTGCACAACAAAAAAGCTGGATCGGGATGCCGAAGTTGATGTACGATTCACAGTCTTCATCGGAGAAGCATGACAGTCTTTCTATTGCGCCAACCTGAGCGAAGTCATCAATAGTACCGCCTATTCGTCTGACTGCTATCGTTATAGTCGGTTCAAACTGTCCGCGATCTCTTTTGCTATCGCCTTGGCATCGACGCCGTCGCGCTCAGCTGAGATCCGAAGCCCTATCAAGTCTGACTGATACCGGCGAGCGAGCGCCGCCGGATCCTGGCCCGCGTCGATTTCACCGGTAGATTGGGCCTGTCGAAACAACTCAAGGAACTGCTCCTCCATCTTCTTGAGATGCTCGTTCGCCTTATCCGCCAGGGGATTGTTATGGGCATGAAGCTCAACAAGTGTTTTGGAGAGCATACATGCCTTAGCAGGGGCGTCGTCATTCCCTACGACCATCGCAGGCAGGCTTTTGAGCGCACCAATAGGGCCTTGCTCTTCAGTCAGTCCCTCCAGGCGACGACGGCCATCTTCTGCATATTTTTCCATGGCGAGCTCGAACAGAGCGTCCTTTGATCCAAATGCGGCGTAAAAACTACCTGGTTTCATCTGCAAGGACGCCTCCAGGTCCTTCAATGAAGTCCCGGCCCATCCGCGTTTCCAAAAAAGATCGCGAGATCGGTCAATCAATTCTTCCCGGTCATAATTCGGTCTGCGAGGCATCAGATCACCTTTATTTGAGCGGTCACTCAATTATATACTTGAACGATCACTCAAGAAAGATTTATTACGTCACTCACATACCAAAAAAGGACACTCTCAAATGAACTTTCCCTCCCATACCCTCGACACCGCTCCAGACGCCTCCAAGCCGCTTTTGGAAAACTCCCAAAAAGCTTTTGGCCGCCTGCCTGGTTTGCACAAGGTTCTGGCAGAAAGCCCGCAGGCCTACGAAGCCTATCAGCTCCTCCACAAGTTGTTCACCGAAACGAATTTCGATGCGGACGAACTGACCGTCGTTTGGCAGTCAATCAATGTTGAGCACGAGTGCCACTACTGCGTCCCGGCCCACACCGGAATCGCAAAAATGATGAAGGTATCCGACGAGATCACCAACGCTCTGCGCAACGAAACCCCGTTACCGACTGCCAATCTCGAAGCTCTGCGCACGTTCACGGTTCAGATGGTTCGCGAGCGCGGCAATGTGTCCACAGCACAAATGGAAGCTTTCTTTGAAGCAGGGTACGGACATCGCGCGGTCTTGGATGTCATCTTGGGTCTGGCTCAAAAAACCATGTCCAACTACATTAATCACGTTGCAGAAACACCGGTTGATGAAGTCTTCCATCCGCTGAAGTGGACACGCGGCGGCAAGCCTCTTAGCGTCTAAAAAATGGTTAGGGGCGCCTAGCGCGCCCTTATTTTCTCCTATTTAGAAACGGCCCTCTGATACAGTCAGAGCGATTGGCAGGCTCATCCTCATAGTTCAATTTGGTGCTCACCACCGTGAAAGTTTGCACATACAAACCGGCCATCATTTTTGGTGGGGATACTCCAACGTCGCCGACAGTAGATTAGGCAATGAACTCAGAGGATATTGCTGCAGGAAAAATCAAGCTGATTGAAATTGGACTTTGCGGACAGGTTGATGGGGATCAACTGGGAGCGACCGTAAGCTAAGGGGCATGCGCAGACGTCGAAGAGCAGAGCTTCGAGCTTCGAGCTTCGAGCTTCGAGAAAAGGGGCAACTTTTTGGAATACGTCCAACTACGATGCACTCAATTCCGAACTCTGTGTTACCGCAGGTCCGGTCAGTTGGCTGGGCGGCCGCCCAGGGCGGCGGCGACAGGTCCGAACACTACACCTCCAGCCATGTGGCGATGAGGCTTCAGCTTATCAACGCTGGGGTACTCCTGCTGGACTGTAATGATCCAGGCGGGATCGCGTTGGCGGAATAGACCCTGTTCGTTCAGTCAAATTTGGCAGATGAGGCCGCAAACGACCGAATTGGAGATGTGCAAATCGACCGTTCGTGATGGCTAGATCCAACTGAATTGGAGTTCTTCAGAGGAGCGAAAGCCGATAGCCAACGCGCGGAAAGTGGACACATAAACGGCCCAAATCATCGTCGTTACGTTCCACTGCAATCGTTTCCGCGTCAGCGAATACCACAGTTCCCTCGACCGGTTGCTCACCTCCGTCTACATCGGGACTAACTGTCACGGGCATGCCAACCTTGAGACCTTGCGGGTCGTTGGCTGTTACATTTGGTTCCGTGACAGGCGTCTGCTCCCTTGCTCGAACAATTGCCTCTGAAGGGCTCATCTGGCTCGATGTGCCGTGACCTAGGTCGCGCACATTTGTCTCCCACCTCACCAGGTTGGCGAACTCCGAAAACAACGTTTCGCCGCCAGAAAAACGGCCGCGGACAAACCATACCACGTGGTAAATCTGTGCATCGATCGCTCCTGGTGCATCTCCGAGCAAAAAGGGTCGGCCATCTGCCAGCATAGTGTCCAGCCAGGACAGTGGCGCCCGCAATTGCGCAACCAAATGCGGCAACTGGGTGTTCGCTGTCTTCAATCCTTCCGCCCAGTTTTCACCAAGATACAGCCGGCCGCGGTCTTCGGCGAAATCTGCTGGAAGGTTCTCTCCCGCTGAACCCAGCACGATCTTGACAGCGAGATCAAAAAGCGCGCCGTCAGTCCAACGACTGAGGCACCACATCAGACCGGCGTCTGCCGTAGGCATAAAGGAGGACGCGGGAAGGCGGCGTTCCAATTCGCGCAGTATGCACTGGCTGTCACAATATATATCTGCTCCGATCTGCAAAACCGGAGTTCGTCGATATCCGCCAGTAAGCACTGTCAGCATCGGTTTGGGCGGTAGCCGTGGAATCTCCACATCGCGCCAGGCGAGCTTCTTGATACCAAGGGCTACACGCACCTTTTCAGCAACAGGCGATTGGGGGTAATTGTGCAGAATTATTTCGTTCGCTGCGTCGTTCATTTGACGGCCTTCGCTTGATTCAATTCGTCTGTCAGAGCTTTAATCGAAGTGCTGGTTCCGGAAAACCCGGAAACGCACAATGCAAAAGATTGTTTTGGTCGCAAAGCTATCTCTGGTTCCATTTGCGGTAACAATTGGGTTAGTGCCCAGGCTGACAGCACGGCAGCGGTTGTTTATTTAGGGTTGAATTACTGAGTTTCTGAGCCATTTTATTCAATGGCCTTACTTGCCGCTAATTCCTGTTTCTGGCGTGCTTCCGCAGCTCCCGGTGCTTTGGACCAAGTTGCAATGATCCGGTATACCGCTGGCGTTAAGAAGAGCGTGAAAATAGTAGCTACTCCCAGTCCGCCGACGACGACCCAGCCAACGGCGATGCGCGCTTCTGCCCCGGCGCCTGAAGCGAGGACAAGAGGAATACTGCCCGCAACTGTTGATGCCATTGTCATCATGACCGGTTTCAAACGCAGTTTCATGGCATTTCGTATTGCTTCATCTGCGCTCTGGCCTTGCTGCCTTAGCTGATTGGCGAACTCGACGATAAGAATCCCGTTTTTCGCCAAATTCTCTCCCTTAGGAAATCAGACTATCTGGACCCATAGGTGCTGACGGGGAACAATCAGATGAACAACTGCACAAATAGAAATTCTTGAGAAACTGGCTGGGGTGGAAGGATTCGAACCTTCGCATGGCGATACCAAAAACCGCTGCCTTACCGCTTGGCTACACCCCAATGCCGTGGGAACGCTGTATAGCGATCTCATCTGCGATGCGCAAGCCTATCTGACCCTATTCTTTCGGGACAAAAGCGAAGTTTTCCCCAGCAGTGGTTTTCTGAACTGAAACGCCATGCCAGCAAGGCACGCTTTACCCCTTCTTCCATCAGAACCATTGACCGATTTGGCATCGTGATTTGGGCTATACACTTGTCTTTGTTGGTGGATTATAATTTCGTATTTAGCAAGCTGCAAAGCGCTTGCGGTGTCTCATCGGCTTTGCTAAACGAGCCGCCACGCAGCGCAGCCTTGCTCCGCTGTTCCCGTTGGGTTTATGCTGTAGATCTATAAAAGTCGGAGTGTAGCGCAGCCTGGTAGCGCACGTCGTTCGGGACGACGGGGTCGGAGGTTCGAATCCTCTCACTCCGACCATATTTCTCAATCCATAGCAACAAAACCTTGTCGAACTATCAGCAGTGCGCGCACCGGCTGCGCCAGAGCGCTACATTGATTTTCTCGCGTAGGATCCACAGAATCCCCTAACAGGCTTACAGCGTCCCGGTTTTCTACTCCGCGGTCATTCAGATAGAGAATGACCTACATGCAGCTCTTCTCATCAAAATGCACTGGACCTTTGACCCGTAACCGACGAAGTTCCGGACGTGCACATGACAATCAAGGACGTAGATACCAATTCCGACCGACAGAAAATTGCGCGCGATAAGCGACCTCCATCTGGCCAGTGGGTCCAACCGGGAAGCGCTGCTCCAAATGCCCCCATCGCGTGATGACTGGCTAATCGTTGCAGGTGATATTGCGGAGCGATTTGAGCTGGTTCGTTTTGCCTTCGAGGTGCTGAGCGAAAAATTTGCGAAGATTTTCTGGGTGCCAGGCAATCATGATCTATGGGCGATCCCGGAAGAGGAGAACCAGCCTGCTGTTGTCGGTGAGGCGCGCTATCTCGCTCTGGTTTCGCTGGCCCGACAATTCGGCATACACACACCCGAAGATCCCTACGAACTATGGGACGGACCGGGAAGTACACACGTCATCGCCCCGCTGTTCCTGCTTTATGACTACAGCTTCCGGCCGGATACCGTAGAGCGGGCAGATGTTGTTGCATGGGCCCGCGAAAGGAGATCTGTGTGTGCCGACGAGACATTCCTGGATCCTGCGCCCTGGGCCAGCCGGGAAGAATGGTGCGCACAGCGGTGCGTCGACACGGAACGACGTCTGGGCGCAATTCCGGACGAGATGCCAACCATCCTGATCAATCACTACCCTCTCCGCCAGGATCTGATCCATGTGCCGCGCATTCCGCGCTTCACGCCGTGGTGCGGCACAGTCAGAACAGAGAACTGGCACCAGCGGTTTAATGCCAAGGTTGTGGTTTCAGGACATTTGCACACGCGGCGGACAGACTGGCGCAATGATACCCGATTTGAGGAAGTCTCGCTTGGATACCCGAAACAGTGGGATGCCCGGCTCGGCATTGAGCCCTATTTGCGGAATATCCTCCCCGGCGAATAATCAGGCGCGGGCCAAATCAAGCAGAAAGTCCTTCGGAGCGGGGCCGGCATCCACCGTGAGACTCGCTGCGTTGGGATGGTTCACCGCGAGCGACATCAAATGATCGGGACCAGGATGGTAGCGTTCAAAATGCCACTGCGTCGGCTCTCCTGCCAACGGATCCCTGAAGGAGATTTTCAGGTCTTCCAATGTGAATGCAAAGGCATCGAGCGGCTGGGACAGCCCCTTCCCGATCGCTTTCACATAGGCTTCCTTAAGCGTCCAGAAGGTCAGAAACACATTCTGCTTTTCATTGTCCGACGCATTTTGAACCAACTGGCGTTCACTTTCGGCAAACATCCGCTTGGCAAGATCCTCGACCCTGGCATTGCGCTGGCGCCACTCCACATCAACGCCGATGTCGTTTTCCAGTGTCAGTGCAACCGCCGCCAAACCTCTGGTGTGGGAAATATTGACCCGGACCTTTGGGCCGTCCGGTCGGCAAATCAGTTCCGGCTTGCCATGGTCTTCAATCGAAAAACGCCAGCTTTGGGCACCTTGTCCCAGGCAGTAACTCAATAGTCCACGGCAGATCCCATGCGCGGCAACATAAATTTGCCGGTCCCGTTCAAAATGAAACAGATTGGCTCGGGCGAGTTCCTCATCAATTAGCAAGGCTTCAAGCTTTGCCAGGTCGTCCTTGTGTATATCCTCCAGCGATAACCACCACACTGCGACCCGGTCTTTGCTGACCAGCGGCTCGCCACCTTTGACAGGACCATGCGACAAGAAACCTTCGCTGTGTCGTCCGCCTCCCAAGGTCTTGTGCATACTTTCAGTTTCCTTTTCCTTGTCCGTTTGGTCTGTTTTGCCGGACAAGGCAATTGCCTAGATCGCCTAACAATAGCTTGTATCAATCACTTTTGAATCATGAAACATTGTGTAGATTGATCACCCGTTTCCCTGAAGTTGGTAGGAGCGGCGCAAACGTGCGCCCTATTCAGCCGGAACGTCTGCCATCTCCACGCGTTTCAGGGAGGCCTGCCGGGTGATGAACTGGCGGCGGACGAAAGCGACAATGAAGACAGCCGTCAGGACCAGAATGATGGTCGGAGCCGGTGCGCTGTCGACGAAGAAGCTCGCATAGGAGCCAGCCAACATCGAGGCCATGCAGACCAGAACAGACACCCAAAGCATTGCACCGAAGGTTCGCACCAAAAGGAATGCAATCGCACCGGGAGCGATCAGGAGGCCGATGGCAAGGATCAGCCCGGCGGCTGACAGGGTTGCAACGATGGTCAGGGAGAGCGCTGCCAACAATCCATAGTGCAACAGGTTGACCGGCAGTCCCGAGGCTTGTGCCTGCGCCGGATCGAAGCTGTGCAGCACCAGATCTTTCCATTTCAGAATCAGGCCACCGCCAACCAGCAGCGCGATAACGCCCGCTGTCAGCATATCTTGCGTGCCTACACCAAGCATATTACCGAAAAGGATGTGGTCGAGATGAGCGTTGGTCTCGATTGAGACATAGAGAACGATGCCGAGCCCGAACATGCCGGAAAAGACAACACCCATGACCGTGTCCTGTTTGACCCGGCTGTTGCCCGACAGATATCCGGTCGCCAGAGCGCAGATCATGCCGGCGGCAAAAGCGCCAATCAGCAGCGGGATACCGAAGATATACGCCAACACAATACCAGGCAGGACAGCATGGCTGACGGCGTCCCCCATCAACGCCCAGCCTTTCATCACCAGAAAACACGACAGCAACGCGGTCGGAATGGAAACTATCACGCAGATCAGGAAAGCGTTCTGCATGAATGCAAACTTGAACGGCAGCATAAGCATCTCAGAGTCCATCAGACCGCCTCCCCTGCGCTGTCAGGGGTATCTTTGAGCGCTTCTGCAGCCTTTCGTTTTGCCGCCAGCAAGCCATGCTTGGGGGCAAAAAAGAACGCAGTCAGAAAGATCAATGTCTGCAATGAGACGATAATGCCACCGGTCGCACCATCCAGAAAATAACTGATATAGGCCCCAAAGAAGCTGGTCAGGGAACCGATCAGCACAGACAGCATGATCAGACGGGGAAAGCGGTCACACAAGAGATAGGCGGTTGCGCCGGGTGTCACCACCATGGCGATGACCAGAAATGCGCCGACTGTCTGCATTGCAGCTACGACCGAAGCCGATAAAAGCACGAAGAAGATCGCCTTTAGCAGGCCAGGTTTCAGACCGATGGTCCGGGCATGGTTCTCGTCAAAGAACGTGACCATCAGGTCTTTCCACTTGGCGAGAAGCACCGCCAGCGAGACAAATCCGATAATTGCCAACTGCAGCGTGTCTTCAGGTGTGATCGCCAGGATGTTGCCCATGGTGATGGTCTGGATAGAGACCGACATCGGATTGACCGACACAATGAACAGGCCAAGACCGAAGAAGGACGTGAAGATCAACCCGATGACGACATCTACCTTGAGACCGGAGCGCTCTGACAGAAACAGCATGGCACCTGCCGCCAGTCCGCCAGCGATAAACGCTCCAAGCGCAAATGGCAGGCCAAGAATATAAGCCCCAGCAACCCCTGGAACGACAGAATGCGACAGCGCATCACCGATCAGGGACCAGCCCTTCAGCATCAGATAGGCAGACAGGAACGCGCAGACACCGCCGACAAGGGCAGACACCCACATCGCGTTGGTCATGTAGTTATAGGAGAAGGGCTCCAGCAGCAGCGCGATCACTTCGGTGCCTCGGTTGTTGTCTGGACCTTGTCGCCATATTGCACAAAGGGACGCTCGTCATCGGTGAGAATGGTCACGGTGCGTTCATCGCCATCTGTGTGCAGGGTCTGATCGCTGATGGTGAAGTGGCGCAGAACACCGCCGAAAGTGTGTTCCAGGTTTTCCCGTGTGAACGTGTGCTCTGTCAGACCGTAACCGAGAACCGTTCCCTTGACCAAAACGGTCCGATCGCAGAATTCCGGCACGGAGCCGAGATTGTGCGTGGAGACCAGCATCACGCGGCCTTCATCGCGCAATTCGCGCAAGAGGCCGACAATCTGCTCCTCGGTTTTGACATCAACTCCGGTGAAAGGCTCATCGAGCAGGATCACCTGCCCGTCCTGTGCCAAAGCCCGTGCCAGAAACACCCGTTTGCGCTGCCCGCCTGAGAGTTCACCAATCTGGCGATGGCGGAAGTCCTGCATGTTGACCCGGTTGAGCGCCTGCTCGACGGCATCATGGTCAGCCTGTTTGGGGCGACGCAGGAACCCCATGTGGCCATAGCGACCCATCATAACGACGTCTTCGACCAAAACAGGGAATGACCAATCGACTTCCTCAGATTGGGGAACATAGGCAACCAGGTTCTTGCGCAGGGCTTCGGCCACCGGTAGATCCAGAATGCGGATCTTGCCCTTGGCAGCCGGGACAAATCCCATGATCGCCTTGAACAGGGTTGATTTTCCAGCGCCATTGACACCGACAAGTGCGGTCACAGTGCCGCGCGGGATTTCAAAACTGGCATTCCAAAGAGCCGTGTGGCCGTTCCGGTAGGTGACGGTGACGTCTTCGGCAGACAGCCCGCCGCTATCCACCTTGGAGATCGCATCCATATCCGGATCCTTGATGATGTTCAGCATGTCGCCAGTCCATTAGAATGCAATTTCGAAGCGGTCTCAACAAATGTCGGGACCTGAAGCTAGTTTGTCGCGGCTTTGAGACCTTCAGCAACCGTACTGGAGGTAACCCGCAATAGGTCCAGATAAGTAGGCACCTCGCCATCGGCTTCGCTTAGGGAATCCACATAAAGCACGCCGCCATAACTGGCACCCGTCTCACGGGCCACCTGTTCGGCCGGTGCCGTATTCACCGTGCTTTCACAGAAAACTACCGGAATGTTGTTGTCACGCACACCATCTATCACTGCGCGGACCTGCTGAGGTGTCCCGACCTGATCAGCATTCATCGGCCAGAGATAAAGCTCCTTCATACCGAAATCGCGCGCCAGATAACTGAACGCGCCCTCGCAGGTGACGAGCCAGCGTTTATCTTCCGGAATTTCTGCGACAGCCTGGCGCAAAGGTTCAATGGTTGTCTGCAATTTGGCTTTGTAAGCGCTGGCGTTTTCCGCATAGATCGCCGTGTTGTCAGGATCATGCCTCGACAGCGCATCGGTGATGTTGTCGATATAGATCAGTGCGTTGTCGAGCCCCATCCAGGCATGCGGATTTGGCTTGCCCTCGTAAGACCCGGAGGTGATCGAGATTGGATCAATACCGTCGGTCAACGTGGCAGAAGGAACGTCTTCAAGATTGGAAAGAAACTGCTCGAACCAAAGCTCCAGGTTCATGCCATTCCACAAGATAAGATTCGCATCATAGGCACGGACGATGTCCTGGGGCGTTGGTTGGTAGCCATGGATTTCGGCGCCCGGCTTTGTGATCGAAACCACCTCCGCAGTTTCACCGGCAACATTCTGCGCGATATCAGCCAAAACAGTGAAGGTGGTCACGACCTTAATCTTGTCGGCGGCAGAGGCAGATACGGCACCGCCTGCCACAAGCGCAGCGAGAGAAACCCATAGAGCCAGCGTTTTGAGCATTTAAAGTTTCCAATCACCAAGACTAAGCCAAAGCACTTGCAAGTGATATTGCAAATCATTCGCAACTGTCAAGTTTATTGCGAATGATTTGCATTTTCAAAAAACGCTTCAGAGGGTGAATATGGTCAGTAGCGCGAAAACGACAGAAACGTTGGACTAGATATGCCTGACAAAAAACTCCAGCACTCGCCCGTCTGGGCGAGACACTGGAGTCAATGTCTTTTAACGAAACGATCGTTTGTTCAGGCAACAAGACCCATTTTAAATGCGCCCTCTCGCTCGAACAGGGCACTGCTTGCCGCGATCATCGCCACCGCGTGCACACGGTTCTTTGCGTCGAGACGAGCAATGGCAAAGCGGATATGCGCTTTCACGGTTGCAGTAGTCACACCCAGCTCATAGGCGATCTGCTTGTTCACTTTGCCTTCGCACAGCTTCAGCATGATCTCCAGCTGGCGCGGGGTTACTTTCTCAAGCGCATTTTCAAGCATATTGGTCCCGGTTGGTACCGGCGCGGCGCACTCTTGAATTCCCGGATGATTGTGAAGCGAGAAATGAGCTGTCATGGCGAATTCCAACCGTGGTCTAGAGTTTCGATGTCTGCACTTTTTCTGAAGACAGCACTATTGTAAAATGTTAATTTGTGCATTGTATATTGCTAATTATTTGCATTTTGATTGAGGTGCACTGAATGCATAAGAAACTCTACTCAGGGCACACCCTGCGACAGATCCGGAGTGATATCGGACTGTCTCAAGTCCAGTTTGCAAAGAAGCTCGGCCTCTCAACTGCTTACGTCAACCAGATCGAAAACAACAACCGTCCGGTAACAGCATCCGTGCTGCTTGGCATCAACCGCATCTTCGGCGTGGATCTGGCAGCCTTTGAAGACAATGATCTGGATCGCATGACCCAGGATCTCCAGGAAATTTTTGCAGATACCCAATTTCACTCAACATCGGTCAATAGACAGGAGCTTAACGAGCTGGTCACCCGCGCACCGCAAGTCGCAAAGGCAATCATGGATATGTACGGCACGATGCGGGCCTACCATGAAAAAGATGCAGGTGCCGACGATACGATCCAGATGAATGGACCGGAAGACGGCTCCACAAGTGTCAGCAAATCGGCTTACGAAGAGGTTCGCGACTATTTCCACTATCAGGACAATTACGTTGACAGCCTGGATCGTTCTGCCGAGCAACTTGCCAATGATATTGATCTCTCCGGCGGCGGCTCCAAACTTGCGATCCTGACGAGTTGGCTGAAATCTGCTCACGGCATCGACGTCAACCAGACGACGCAGGATGACAGCGCGCTCATAAGGCACAATCAACAGGGTCGCCAAATTTCGATTTATCGGGCCTCCCCGGAATCGACCAAGATCTTCCTGCTTGGGTCCGCCATCGCCGAATTGCATGCCAAGGATATCCTAAGCGATGAAGTGACGGCCGCAAGGTTTGGCAGCACGTCAGCAGAAAGCATTGCCCGCCTCGCTTTGCGCAATTACTTTTCCGGTGCGCTGAACCTGCCCTATGAGAAGTTCCTGAAAGCGGCAGCTGACACACGCCACGACATCCTGCGATTGTCCAACCAGCTCGACGCCAGTGTCGAACAAATCTGTCACCGCCTCTCAACGCTGCAGCGAGCGGGATCAAAAGGAATTCCGTTTTATTTCGTCAAGATTGATCGGGCTGGAAACGTCGTCAAACGGCACAGTGCGACCCGCTTTCAGTTTGCACGCTTTGGCGGCTCGTGCCCACGCTGGAATGTCCATCAGGCATTTGAGCAGAATTCCGGCAAATTTATTTCGCAAATCGCGCAGATGCCGGACGGTGTGCTGTATCTTTGTGTCGCTACAAGCATCACCAAACACACGTCGGATTCGAAAACACAGGAGCGTCGATATGCTCTGGGTATCGGCTGCGAGGCGCAATATGCTGATGCGATTGTCTATGCTGACGGCCTTGCGCTCGGTGACCGCTCAGTTCCGGAACCGATCGGAGTCAATTGCCGGATCTGCCCGCGAGACAATTGCGATCAGCGCGCCTTCCCGGCAATCAACAAGATCCCGGTCATCGACCTCGAAGAGCGCGGCATCGTTCCCTACAAATCAGCGGCGATTGACTGACTGAGACTCAAAAAAAACGCCGGGCAAGGTCCGGCGGTTTTCTATTACTTCCGGTGAATCAGATCAGGCAGCCGCCACTTTTTCCAGGAAGGTTTCAATACCCTTCTTCAAGGCGTTGCTGCGGTTACTCAGATCATCTGATGCGGACAGAACGTTGTCAGAGGCACCCTTGGTGTCCTCAACCGCTTGGGCCAATCCGGACATGTTGGAGGTCACGGCTTGCGTGCTTTGAGCAGCGCGCTGAACGTTACCTGAGATCTCGTTGGTGGCTGCCCCCTGTTGGGTGACCGCGGACGAGATGCCCTGCGTATAACCGTTGACTTCTTCCATGGTCTCGGAAATTTCGCCAATCGCTTCAACCGCATCGCTGGTCGAGTTCTGGATTGTCTGGATCTGCGAGGAGATTTCTTCCGTCGCCTTGGATGTCTGGGTCGCCAGCTCTTTCACTTCAGACGCAACGACAGCAAACCCTTTGCCCGCTTCTCCGGCACGCGCCGCCTCAATAGTGGCATTGAGCGCCAGAAGGTTGGTCTGCTCGGCAATTGCCTGGATCAGGCTGACAACTTCACCGATCTTGGTAGCCGCCTCTGCCAGTCCCTGAACCTTGCCGTTGGTTTGCTGGACCGCGTCTGTTGCAGAGGTAACGATGTCCGAAGACCTGCGAACCTGCTCGCCGATTTCGGCAATCGACGCAGACAGCTCTTCAGCAGCCCCGGCAACGTTCTCGACGCTCATAGTGGCATCTTCACTGACACGAGATGTGTCGCCAGCTTTCTCAGCACTTTGTTCAGCAATACCGCCGAGCGCAGAAGCCGTTTCGGTCATGCCGACAGCTGTTTCATCCAGCGCACCTAGCAAATGCTGAACTTCGTCGCGGAAGCTGGAGATCAATGTTTCAACCTCCTCCTGACGCATGTTCTGCTCACGGCGCTGGCTTTCTGCTTCGCCTTCAAGGCGAAGACGCTCGCGAGCGCTTTCCTGAAAGATCTGGACTGTCCGGCTCATATCGCCAATTTCATCGCGCTGCTCGGTCGATGGTACGGAGACATCGATGTCCCCTTCGGCAAGACGCCCCATCGCCTCTGTCAACGCGCGCGTTGGCTTGGTGATCACGAGTGACAGAACAAAGGCAAGCAGGCCACCGACAACCACGGCGGCGGCCAGTGCAGCCGCGATCAGCATCAGCGCAGTATCTGCTCTGGAATAGGCACTCGCAGATTGAGCTTCGGTCAGGGCCGTGATGACGGAGCGTACCTGGTCGGAAGTTGCCACAAGAGCGGCACGTTTGGCCTCAAACGCCTCCTTCACCTCCACCATTCCCTCAAAATCTGCTTCATAGGAGACCACAACCGCTTCAATCGCGGCCACCGCATCGGTGATTTCCGGGAAAGCAGCGCTGTCACCCTTCAGCACGTTGGCCAAATTCTGAAGAATTCCGATCCGGACCTTTACGTCATCCGCACCCATCGATTCAAAACCCGCAAAGAACTCCATGGTAACAGAGCGGATTTCAAGAGCTGCTCGCAGAAACTTGGTCGCGTTGACGTTCACCAGATCAACGATGCCGAGCTTTGACTGAGCCGTCTTGGCGACCTTCTTCACGTCATCCGTCGCTGAGTAGACAACTTTGCGAAGCGCGGATGCCTCTGAGTGCAGTTTTTCCAGATCCGGAAGAATTGAGATTGCCAATGCTGTCGGCACCGGGCCAATCGGATCACCTTTTTTCTCGGGTTTCGGAAATTTACCGGCGATATCTTTCATGAAAGCAGCCAGTGCCTTCATCTTCGCAGGGTCCAGACCGTCAACTTTTAGTTTGGCAGACTTTTTGGCCGACTTGGCCAGATTGCTGGTGCCCTCTACAACTGCTTTAGCCGTTGCAGGCGGCAGGTCTGTGCTGCCTTCAGCTGCTAGAATCTGCTCACTGAGCCCTCCGACCGCATCCTCCATGTCGGACAACATGCGTCCAACTTTATCAGCCCGGTTCCGTGTGCTGGTTGCCTTTTTGGCTGCTGCGCCAGCGTCACGCTGAACCTTGGTCATCTGATCGGTGATCTGATTGGCCAGTGTTTCCAGCTGAACAGCGGAGCGCAACAAATTGTCGACCTGGGTCTTGCGGCTTTCAACCGCAGAAACAACACCGTCAAATTCGGTATTCAGTTCGCCGACAAGTGCAATGGCTTCTGCCGTTGCTTCATGCCCCATACCTTCGCCTGACACTCTATCAAGCGCAATCAACGAGGTCTCCAGTGCCCCAATCTGGCCGCTGGCTGCTTCAGCAAGTTCAGCGCTTTGACCGGACAGGTAGGATTCCTGTGCCTGAGCAACCTGCTGCAAGTTCGCCATGGCAGCAGTGGCTTTCGCACTGACGTCAGACTGAGCACGAAGTCCCAGGATTGCCATGGTTCCAACAGCACCAACTGCGGCTGCAACAATAACCATGGTCACAAAGCCACCGCCGACTTTCGCGGAGAAGCGAGCGTTCTTTAACGGAGCGAGTATCTTGGACATAAATCCCCCAATATCTGCGTTTATTGAGAGCCATGGCCGTGAATAATTGGTGAAGACCAATTGAAGCGGCTTTTCTTTTTTCAGGCGAATTAAAAGGCTTCGTCTTTTACCTTGTTGCAGCAAGGAGATGCGCCCGCCGGTCCGCCCCTATCTTTTTCGCCTAAATTAAATATCTATCCCAAATGACCTTGAATTGTAGTATTTCTACTTATCCATAAAACTGCTTGCGCGATATTCTACCGCCAGTATTGCCGATCTTTGTCGCTATGCTCTCCGATTATATATTTCCTGAAGCACTTTCTGAAGCGGCCAAAAGTAGGCTCTTTAAACTGCCTGCATCAGCGATGTGGTTCGCCATCAAAAGGATCAGCCGTGCGTTGAATGCGTCGCTTTCTGCCTTATTCAGCCCTTCGTGGGCGGCCAACAGGTCAGCATAAAAATCATCCGGACGGGTCAGGTTTGCCTTGATCGAGGATTTCGGTAGCCCACTACTCATGATACATTCTCCTTGCGACCTAGCGCTTGTTCCATCGCGGCCTCAACATCATTCCAATCAAATCCGGTCCAGCGCGCTGCAATATGCTGATCGGGACGCATCAGATAGACGGCCTGGGTGCACTCGCCCAGATAGCGTTCTCTCAGTTCCTGGCTGATTTCGCTTGATGTGAGAGATATTCCCTTCAAAGAAACCCCATCCATGTCACAGATCTCCGGCACTTTCAGGCCCAGGCCGACCAGAATGAATGCGTCTGCCAGCTTGTCGAGCAACCACTCTCCCGTAATCGGAGCATCAGCAGCCGAACTTCCCGGGCGTGTTCTTGCCGGCAGGCCTTGTGCGTCGGCGCCATTCAGCGGCGACGTTTCATAAACGCACGGCACTGACAAACGTCCTGAATTCACCAATGGGCGGGCGAACTCATGATGTTCGGACAGGTCCAGAACAGCATCGCGAAAGATACGGCTCATCTCGGATTTTGGCGTGATAAAATCTGTCGAACGGGAACTTTGCAAAATGTTCTCATCTGCGGCCCACTCGCGTTCTGAGCTATAGGTATCCAGCAAACTGTCAGGCGCTTTACCGTCCAGCACCAGTTTCAGTTTCCAACCGAGGTTGTCGACATCCTGAAAACCGGAATTGGCCCCTCGCGCTCCAAACGGCGAGACCTGATGCGCGCTGTCTCCGGCAAATAGAACACGACCATGGCGGAATTTCTCCATGCGCCGACACTGGAAAGTGTAAATCGACACCCATTCCAGATCAAACTCAACGTGATCACCCAGCATTTGTTTCAGGCGCGGGATCACGTTCTTTTCCCGCTTTTCCTCTTCCTTGTCGATGTCCCAGCCAAGTTGCAGATCAATCCGCCAGACACCGTCCGGCTGCTTGTGCAGAAGCGCTGACTGATCCTTGTTGAACGGCGGATCAAACCAGAACCAGCGTTCGGTCGGAAAATTCGCTTTCATGATGACATCTGCAATCAGGAAATTGTCTTCGAACACACGACCGACAAAATCAAGTCCCAACATCTTTCGAGCAGGAGATCCAGCACCATCACAAGCGACTAACCAATCCGCCTCCAGCGAATACCTGCCCTCCGGCGTCTCGATTATCAGAGCTGTGTGGTCATTCTTCTGCGTCAGTGAGACAACCTTGTTGCTGCCTCGGATTTCGACCGGTTTGCCTTTCATTTGAAGGGCTCGAATACGTTCAACCAGATAAAGCTCACAATAGTATTGCTGGAGATTTATGAACGCCGGGTGCTTATGACCGTCTTCCGGTAGCAGGTTGAACTCATAAACCTGTCGGTCGCCAAAAAAGACCTTGCCTACTTTCCAGAGAACACCCTTGTTGACCATCTCCTCACTGCAGCCATACCGGTCGAGGATTTCCAGTGACCTTTTGGAAAAACAAATCGCGCGGGACCCTACACTGACCTTGTCATTATCATCCAGGACGACAACCGGGACATCCTGCAGGGCAAGATCAATCGCCATGGCGAGCCCGATTGGTCCAGCGCCAATGACGACAACCGGGCGACGCACAGGCGACAATGCGTCCTGATCGGGCGACCGCTTGTACGGATACAGCGGTGCTTCAAATAATTTGGTCACAGGTTCTCCTCCCTGCTTTGTATTAGAAGTCTTGTGTGGGCCAACCAAAGACGGTCCAGTGGCTTGCTCCGCCCTATCCCTGCAGGTCAGCCCACATGGCTGCATCGCGTTCTGCCGTCCAGATACGCGGCGTGTCGATGCCCAGCGCTTCGTCATAGGCGCGGGCAACGTTGAACGGCAGGCAATGCTCGTAGATCGCGTAGTCTTTGAATTTCGTATCGCACTCGGCTCGGCAGGCGTCCCAGGCTTCTTTAAGTGTACCGCCGCCTTGGGCAATGCGGGCAACGGGCTTGTAGGTCGAGGTCACGAAGTCTGCCGTGTTTGTGAGCGCCTTGCCCACCATTTCCTTGCCGATCAACGCATCGCCGCGTCCAGGTGCGATGGCTTCGACGTCAAAGGCGCGGATCGCTTCCAGCGTTGTCGGCCAATCGTTGAAATGACCATCGCCGCAATAACAAGCGGAGTGGTACTCGACGATGTCGCCGGTGAACATGACATTTTCGTCCGGCACGTGGATGACGATGTCGCCAGCTGTATGAGCCCGGCCCAGAAACCTGAGATCCACACGACGATTGCCGAGATAGACGGTCATGCGATCATTGAAGGTAGTCGTTGGCCATGTCAGCGGCGGGATCTTGGCCACATCGTCATAGCCCATGAAGAGGCGCGGGAAACGCATATACTCGGATTCACGATCCTCCGCGCCGCGTTCGACCACCATGGACCGAGCCTTCTGGCTCATGATAATGTTTGGAGCCTTGTAAGAAGCTGCGCCAAGCACGCGCACGGCATGGTAATGGGTCAGCACCAGATGACTGATCGGCTTGTCGGTCACGGAGCGAACATTCTCGATCACCTTGTTGGCAAGTTCCGGGGTTGCCTGTGCCTCAACGATCATGACGCTGTCATCACCGATTATCACACCCGTGTTTGGATCGCCTTCCGCGGTGAAGGCCCAAAGGTCCTTGCCGATCTCGGTGAAAGAGATCTTCTTTTCTTCCATGTCACCTTGGGAGGCGAATTGCTTGCTCATGAGGTCAGTCCTTGATGTCATATTCGATATGAAGAATGCCGCCTGCCATCTGCTCGGATGCCAAAAGCGTCAGATTGTGTTGAGATCCCGGGGCAAAACACGGCAAGCCACCGCCCAATAGTGTTGGCATGACGAATACTCGGAGCTTGTCAAACAGACCCGCATCTAGTGCCGCCCGTTGCGCTTCACCGCCTCCCATCACCCAGATCCGTTTGTGTCCGGCCTTTCGGGTGGCTGCACCCAGAGCGTTGATATCCCCAGCAGCAGCAACATGCTCCCCTGAAAATCCGGTATTGCGTGTCAGCACATAGGCCGGTCGAGCGTCATAGGGCCAGCCCCATCCCATGACCTGCTCATAGGTCTTCCGGCCAACCATCAACGCGTCAATGCTGCCAATAAAGTCGCTGTAACCACCGTCACAGCCATCCGCACCAAGAGCCTGATTGAATGGATCCAGCCATTCAATGCTGCCATCCGGACAAGCAATAAAACCGTCGAGGCTCATTGCGATGTAGCCGACATATGTAGGGCGATTACTCATGTCTTATTTGTTGGCCCAGTCAGACGGTAGTGCTCCAATTTCGACCAGCGCTGTTTCGGAAAACTGCTGCCGGAAATCTTTCATCGCGCCGTAATTCGGAGCTGTCACGTACAGCGCGAAAACCGTATCTTTCGGGCCTGGTCCATCAACCCAGCCGACAAACCAGCCTTCCAACGTGCCCTTTGTTGGACCGGAGTTGATCCGCCCTGCGCCCGTTTTGGCGTGAAGCGTGTAGCCATCTTGTTCACCAAGCGCCAATACGGTCTCCAACGCCTGTACCGACTCGGATTTGAGTTCGAATTTACCGGAACGCAATGCTGTCAGAAACTCGACCTGTTCGCGGAGGCTGATGGCCAGACTGTCACCGCCCAGCCAGAAGTCATTGCTTCCCGCAGGTACTGTTTCATTTCCGTAAGAAAACCGCGCCAAGTAGGTTTCATAATCTTCCGAACCTACGTCCGCGGCGACATCCTTGAAATACCAGACCACGGAGAACTTGAACGCGCTCTCCAGTGTGTGATCCCGCTTCCAGATCTTCGGCCAGAAGCTTAGTGGCGGATGCTTCTTCTTGTCCCAATGGCGCGTGGCCTTCGTGTCTTTGGCAACGCCGGTTTCAAGCGCAATCAGTAGATTTGGGATCTTGAAGGTCGACCAGGCTCCATGGCGCGTATTCAAATCTTCATCTCCGAAGCGGTAACTCTTGCCGCTTTCCAGATCGAGCGCGTAAAACCCAACGGTACGATCCCCGACGAGCGCCTGAAGCTCGTCGGATTGGATCAGCTCGACATCTGCAGCCATTGCCGAAAAGGGAACGGCGCTCGCCATAAACAATGCAGCAAAAATTGCGAGTAATGCTGGAGCTTTCATAACCGGCTCACACCTTCTCTACGGTTTGTTCAATCGCCCCGAAAATCGAGTGTCCGCCGTCATCGAGCACTTCAATGCGCACGGTGTCGCCGAATTTGAGGAAGGGTGTCTTGGCCTCTCCCTCCAACAATGTCTCCACGACGCGCTGCTCGGCGATGCAGGAATAGCCTACACCACCTTCGGAGAGACGCTTGCCCGGACCGCCCTCGAGTTTATTCGAGACGGTTCCTGAACCAATAATGGTCCCTGCAGAAAGCCCACGCGTCTTTGCTGCGTGGGCAATCAGCTGACCAAAATCGAACGTCATGTCGATACCGCCATTTGCCCGGCCCAGCGCTTCACCGTTCAAATCTACATGCAGCGGCAAATGCAGTTTTCCGCCTTGCCAGGCATCGCCCAGCACGTCTGGAGTAACGGCAACCGGCGAGAATGCCGATGATGGTTTCGACTGGAAGAAACCGAAACCCTTGCCGAGTTCATTTGGGATCAAACCGCGTAAAGAAACATCATTGACCAGAAGGATCAATCGCACGTAGTCCAGCGCAGCCTCTGCGCTCACACCCATCGGCACATCGCCGGTGACAACCGCGATTTCCCCTTCCACGTCGATACCATAGCCTTCATCAAACACCTTTATCGGATCACGAGGGGCGATGAACGTGTCCGACCCACCCTGATACATCAGGGGATCAGTCCAGAAACTCTCCGGCATGGTGGCTCCGCGAGCCTTGCGCACCAGTTCTACATGATTGACATATGCAGACCCATCGGCCCACTGGAACGCCCGAGGCAACGGCGACAGAGCATCGTGCTCATGGAAACGGATCATCGGCACAGCTTCATGGGACAAGCTTTCGGCCAAAACTTCCAGCTTTGGAGAAATATGCCCCCAATCGTCCAGCGCTGCTTGCAGCGTCGGCGCAATATGGCTGGCATCCGTGCAATAGGTCAGCTGGTCATTGACCACCACCAACGTTCCATCCCGGCTACCGTCCTTGAGCGTTGCCAATTTCATAAGATGCTATCTCCTCGTGATTGCCATGCCATCGTGGCTGACAATAGTACTACCGGAAAAGTCTTTTGTGGCCTCACGCCATTCTGCTTCTTCAAACCCTGGAAGATCTGCTGGAATCAAATGATTGAGCACAAGTGTCTTGGCACCCGCTGCCTCCGCTATTTTCGCGGCGTCCGGCGCCATCGTATGGCTTGCGAGCAGATGTTGACGTAGCCGGTCACCATTTCCCGTGATCTCGACGATTTTGTCTACGCCTCGCTCCAGCATCGCCTCGTGGACCAACAAGTCGCAATCCTTGGCGAACTCGGAAAGCGGCGGGAAGTAAGCAGTGTCGCCTGATAAAACGACAGACCAGTCTGTCGTCTCGAACCGCAAGGCATAGCAGTCGACGACCGGGGGATGATCGACCCGCAAGGCTTTGACCTTCAGTTCGTCACTGCCAATGAGAACATCACCTTCCTGCAGAAGATGAATGTCGATCAGGTCGTGAAAGTCAGGGCGGCCTTCGTCTTCAATGCGCAGATCAATGTCGTACCGCATCGACGACAGAAAACCGTCCCAATAATCAATCAGTTCGGTTGGCCCATAGACCTTGACCTTGGTGCTCAGTCCGGACGTCCACGCCGTGTGGAGAAGCGGGCCGAGTTCCAGAACATGATCTGAATGCATATGGGTGATGAAAATCAGGTCGAGGTCTTTCAAGGTGACACCCGCCTCAACCAAACCTCGGGTCACTCCGAGGCCGCAGTCGATCACACAGCGACGACCACCTATCTCGATCAGGGAGCTGGTCGGCGATGGTCCTCCCAGACGGATCGCTGGTCCGCCCTTGGAGCCGAGGATGACCAGACGCTCCTGAAGATCTTCCACATTCACCCCACCCATTATTTGTCCCAGGTTCCTTCCGGCGTGCCGTCGAACTTCTTCTCAAGGCTCTCCCAGCAATCAATATAGTCATCTTGCAACGGAGCTTCTCTGGCTGCAAATTCGGTCAGGTGTTGCGGGAAGCGGGTCTCGAACATGAAGGACATGGTGTTGTCGAGTTTTTCCGCTTTCAAATCTGCATTGGATGCACCTTCGAAAGCATTCTTGTCCGGACCATGTGGCAGCATCATGTTGTGCAAGCTCATACCTCCCGGGATAAATCCTTTCGGCTTGGCATCATACTGGCCGTAAATGTTGCCCATCAGCTCCGACATGATGTTCTTGTGATACCAAGGCGGACGGAAAGTTTTCTCCGCCACCATCCAGCGTTCACGGAACAGCACGAAGTCAATATTGGCCGTTCCCGGCACTCCGGACGGTGCGGTCAGAACGGTAAAGATCGACGGATCCGGGTGATCAAACAACACCGCGCCGACCGGGCAATAGGTTCTCAGGTCATATTTTACCGGAGCGTAGTTGCCATGCCAGGCAACCACATCCAGCGGAGACTGATTGATTTTTGTTTCGTGGAACTGGCCGCACCATTTCACGGTCAGCTTTGACGGCACTTCCCTGTCTTCGTACCAGGCGACTGGTGTCTTGAAATCGCGACGATTGGCCATGCAATTGGCGCCAATGGGGCCCCTGCCAGGCAGCTCGAATTTCTGGCCGTAATTTTCACAGACGAACCCGCGCGCCGGACCTTCAACCACTTCCACCCGGTAAACAAGGCCGCGCGGCAAAATGGCGATTTCCTTTGGCTCCAGCTCAATAACGCCGAGTTCGGTGCAGAAACGCAGCACACCTTCCTGCGGAACAACGAGCAATTCGCTGTCGGCGGAGAAGAAATACTCATCCTCCATCGATCTGGTTGCCAGATAGATGTGCGTCGCCATGCCGACCTGTGTGTTGACATCTCCCGCCGTGGTCATGGTGTGCATACCGGTCAGCCAGGTCAGGTCCTTGTCAGAGTGGGCAACCGGGTCCCAGCGATATTGACCTAGTGAAATGACGTCCTCACAGACATTCGGCGCGCTCTTCCAAAGCGGTAGATCAATTTTCTCATAGCGATGCGAATGTTTGACCGATGGGCGGATCCGGTAGCACCAGGTCCGCTCGTTTTGATGGCTTGGCGCGGTAAAGGCCGTCCCTGACAATTGTTCTCCGTAAAGTCCATAGGCGCATTTTTGCGGACTGTTCATGCCTTGGGGAAGCGCACCAAGCAGAGATTCCGTTTCAAAATCGTTTCCGAAACCCGGCATGTAACTCAGATCGTTACGGCCAGCCTTCAACTCTTTTGCGGCGACAGTGTCATGATCAATCTTGTTCACAATCAGTCCTCCCGGAACTTCAATCTCAAAATTAGTTACATACGTAACTTTATGAATTGACGTGGTCAAGTGGTTGCTTCTGGCCCAAATGGCCAATTCCGTTGCAAGGTCAGAAGAGGCAAAAAACAAGCAACAGAATACTAAGTGTCTGGATGTCGAACGCACGTTTCTGTTCAGCAGAACGATACAAGATTTCCGTTTTATATGCCTCGAAAAATGAACACCTGACCGCCGAATTCTTGCACCAGTGTTTTTGTCTCTGGGCAAAACGCTTGCCAGATTTCAAGTTTGGAGTTACAAGAACATATAGTGAACATTTAAGGATTCGAGCCATGCAGCTTCAAGACGCTGGTACACCTGACCTACATATCCCTTCGGCATATCTTAATGCCGGATGCGGATATCTGAGGCTTGGGACCACGTCGAGAGTATCAACTCAAGAAGACGAGCATCCGACTTGCGTCACGCCTTCGGAAATCGATGTTTTGCTGCGTTTTCTGGGCAGCGCGCTTAGAAAGGCTGAAACCGTGCGCGAGAACGCACCTGCCGGAAGCTATCTCGATACCGTTCTGACCAATACGATCCTCGGTCTTGATCAGGAAATTTCCCAACTTCGTTACCTGTTGGCGCATCCTGATGAAACGACCAAGACGGCCAAGACAAAATCCACGAGAATGCGCCCGGCAATCTGAAACGTCATTTACAGATATTGATTGATTAGGCTGCAGCCTCGTCACCGGGCTCTGTCCGCAACCCAAGATCAGTCAACGTCACGATCCGGTTGCCACGCAGATCCGTTGCACAGACCAGGAACCCGCGCTCTTCCATATGGCTCAAAAGCCAGCGTGCACGGCCTGGTGAGCGTGTTCCATATGCCGTAGCGATTTCCAGATTCCCTGGACATGGTTGTTTTGCCAGTGCGGCCTTGGCTAGAAGCAGATAAACACCGCGCATATCATCCGGCAGTTCCGCTGCGATCAGCTGCGCCTGTTTCCAGGCGCCATCATCCATCTCGCCCTTTTCAACTCCGGCCCGCGCTACCGAGAGCTTTTCCCGGAATGCCTGCAGGTCCGGTGTACCACCGGCCAGTTTGGCGATGCGGCAGCGGACCTGAAAATCCTGATAGAGTGTCGCGATCGGTTGAAACGCAGCGCCCTCTTCAGACAGGATTTCCGTCAGGATCTCGGTTATTTTTTCTTCCCTGTCACCATGTTCAAACAGGCTTTCGGCGGCTGGTATTTCGCTTTCGGCCGATTGTTCTGCGCTCGAGAGCTGGTCCAGCACCTCACCGGTCGACACGACAGGCTCAACAAAGCGCGGCCTGACGGCTGCAACTTCGCCTGGAGCCGGTGTAAAGATCAATCCCTTGGCGTCTTCCTTCGGCTGTTCCGGCAACGGCATCAGCTTTGGCCCGCCGCCGCGACCTGCCGTTTCCACCGGACCAATCTTGACAGGAATGGGCCGCCGCGAAACCGACGGTCCAAGCGCAATGAAGTGACCCCTATCCAGATTTCGGAAGGCTTCTGCCTGGCGCCGCTCCATACCAAGCAAGTCGGCTGCGCGCGCCATGTCGATGTCGAGGAATGTCCGTCCCATTAGGAAGTTGGAGGCTTCGGCAGCAACATTCTTGGCAAGTTTAGCAAGGCGCTGCGTCGCGATAATTCCGGCAAGACCACGTTTTCGGCCGCGGCACATCAAATCGGTCATCGCGCCAAGTGAGCGGCGACGGGCTTCCTCCGTAACTTCACCGGCTGCAGCAGGTGCAAATAGCTGGGCTTCATCGACAACAACCAGCATCGGATACCAGAGGTCACGGTCAGCCCCGAACAAACCATCGAGAAAAGTCGCAGCTGCCTTCATTTGTCGATCCGCGTCGAGACCTTCCAGATTGAGCACAACAGAAACACGGTGCTGTCGAACCCGAGCAGCGATCATTTGCAGGTCTTTTTCAGTGCCGATGGCATCGACAACGACATGGCCATATTTGTCAGCCAAGGTTACAAAATCGCCTTCAGGGTCAATGATTGCTTGTTGAACCCAGTTGGCAGATTGTTCCAGAATTCGGCGCAAGAGGTGTGACTTTCCAGAGCCGGAATTGCCCTGCACCAGCAGCCGGGTGGCCAACAGCTCTTCCAAATCAAGCGCAGCCCGCTTGCCGCCCGCTAATTCCCCGATATCGATCTGAACCGTCATGCATTTACCTGGCGCTTTTGAATAACACCAAGAACCTTCCCCGAGTATCTTGCAGAGACGTAGTCAGCACGATTCCGCTCAGCCTGCAAAGCAGCTGATGCAGATATCGGAAGTTTTCCCGAAATTCCACGCCTTTGTGGATGACTGGTGACATAAGTCGATAATTTTCCTTGTGAGCAGGCCTCAGAAACTGCTGCTGGCCTTCACATTCATTTTAACGTTATCCTCTTCAAAACACGGCGGAGCACACCACCTCTTGTGGACTTAAATTCCGTCACCGGGAGATGTTTTGATGAAAATTCATGCCGATCTGAGCGAACGGGCCGTTGTAAATAGCGCTGAGCTGGACTGGATCGCCTCTCCCATGGCCGGAGTGGATCGCCGTATGCTGGAACGCGACGGAGAAGAAGTCGCTCGTGCGACAAGTCTCGTGCGGTATGCGCCCGGATCGGCTTTTTCTGCTCATAAGCACGACATGGGTGAAGAATTCCTCGTGCTCGACGGTGTCTTTTCCGATGAAAGTGGCGATTTCCCGAAAGGTATGTATGTGCGTAACCCACCCGGGTCCAGTCACATCCCGTCAAGTGAACCCGGGACTGTCATTCTGGTTAAACTGCGCCAGATGAAGCCAACCGATGAAACTTTTGTGCGGGTCAATACGCTTGACCCGGCAGGCTGGCAGAATGGACGCAAGGGGGAACAAATCCTTCCGATGCACATTCGGCCTGACGAGGAAGTCGTCATGCTGGACTGGGAACCCGGCGCTAGTTTCGATCCGCAGGATTTTCCCGGTGGTGCGGAGTATTTTGTCGTTGAGGGCAGTTTTGAAGACGACGCTGGGCACTATGATCAGGGAACATGGCTTCGTCTTCCGACAAATAGCAGTCAGACTATAAAAACCTCTCAAGGCGCTCGCGTCTGGCGAAAGACCGGACACCTGACCTGACGGATTAGGCTGCTTCCAGCCTGTTTTCTATCACCGCGTCGAGCACCGTTTTTGCGATCTGCTTGTGAAACGGCAGGATCAGCGCAAGATAGGCGTGACCAAAAAGGTTATGCCGTTTGCAACAGGTTGACGCATACAGGCGCGGAACAGGCCCACTTTCACGGTAAACAGACAGCCGGAAATCCTGATGACGATCATCTTCGCCGAGAAGGATTTCGTTTGCGTGCAGCTCGTAGATCTTAAAAAAACCGACCCGATCGCCAGGTTGGCGGACATTTAGCGGCACAGGCTTCTGATCCTGGCGAAGATCAGCCGTCGTCTTCAGCCCAAGTGGTTTCACCACCCTATCCCGCAAACTCAGCAGCGCATTCAACCAGTTGATGTCTGCCATCAACATTTGATCGGCAAGCTTTCGAATATCAACTGTCACCAGGTCTTCCCGCCCTACCAGTGAGACGGAAAACGTATCCATGTAATCGCTCGGCGAAACATAGCCGTTCAGGCAACTGTCAGATGGGAGCTTATCAAGTCTGGCCAATGTCCGGTTCCTTGCACTCAGGAGCGTGGACGCAAACCTACAACTCCTCCGGTTGTTTGACTCTGAGCAGATTGTCGCGGGCATCGGGCAGAAAATGCGCTGCCACTAACCCGTGAAATCATCCTTGTATTGTTCCCTGAGAGCATTTTTCTGGATCTTGCCCATCGTGTTGCGCGGTAACGTTTCAAGGATATGGACCTTTTTCGGCTGTTTGAACTTGGCGAGCTTGACCGCCAACGTTGCGCTGACGTCAGCCTGATCCAATTCCTGCCCCGGCTTGGGTGCCAAAACGGCGATCACGGCCTCACCAAAATCCGGATGAGGCACTCCGACAACCGCACTTTCAGCAACGCCACCCACTTCGTCCAGCAAGCTTTCCACTTCGGCAGGATATACATTGAAGCCGCCGGTAATAATCAGATCCTTGTCCCGGCCAACGATGGAAATGTAGCCGTCTTCATCTATGCGGCCCATATCGCCTGTTACGAAAAAGCCATCCGAACGGAATTCCTGCGCGGTTTTTTCCGGCATTCGCCAATACCCTTGAAAAACGTTGCTCCCCTTGACTTCAATGATACCGACTTCGCCCTGCGGGACTTCACGTCCAGTTCTGGGATCTGCTATCCGCAGCCCAACGCCCGGCAACGGAAAGCCGACTGTTCCCGCACGGCGGTCGCCTTCATAAGGATTAGAGGTGTTCATGTTGGTTTCGGTCATGCCATAGCGTTCCAGAATGGCGTGCCCCGTTCGCTCTGAGAATTCCCGGTGGACTTCAGCTGACAGAGGAGCAGAACCGGAAATGAACAGCCGTATATGTTTGACCAGATCACGGGTAAACGCCTCAGAACTCAGCAGCCTCGAGTAGAAAGTCGGCACACCCATCATGCTCGTTGCTTTCGGCAGCAGTTCCAACGCCGCATCCAGATCGAATTTCGGCAGGAACAGTATGGAGGCGCCTGCGATCATCAGGCAGTTAGTGGCGACAAACAGGCCATGGGTATGAAAGATGGGTAAAGCGTGGAGCAAGACGTCATCTTCGGTAAAACTCCAGGTTTTCACCAGAGTTTGCGAATTGGATGCCAGGTTCTCATGGCTGAGCATCGCGCCTTTCGAACGTCCTGTTGTACCGGATGTGTAAAGAATGGCAGCCAGATCTTCCGGTTCGCGAGCGCGATCTTCAAGAACCGTCGGCATGCCGTCTGCGAGTTGCCGCATCGTGCCCTGCCCAACGGCATCCAGTGTCTGCAATTTGGCTCCGGCTCGTTGCGCGATACCCGCCAATGCATCAGCATTTTCAGAATCGCACACAAAAACAGTCGGCTCGGCATCGCCGATGAAATACTCAATTTCAGAAGCGGTGTAGGCGGTGTTTAATGGCAAGAACACGGCTCCGGCCCGGATTGTCCCGAGATAGAGCATCAAGGCGTCCGGTGTCTTTTGGACCTGAACGGCAACTCGATCACCGGGCTTGACCCCAAGCTTGATAAGCGCACCCGCATACTGGGCTGACCGTGCAAGAACATCGCCGTAGGTCATGTGCGACCCGTTCAGCTTCTTCAGAAAAACCTTGTCATGATCAGGAATAAAAGCAGTCAGTACGTCAAAAAGATAATTGCTCATTCAAATAGCCCTACCCGTTCCCCCAAGCTGGACCGCCAGGCCCATAGCTCAAAATTTAAGCAACTCTATTCAAATTCAGCAAGACCGCTATCGGTTTGCATACCTACTACTTTAGGCAAATTTACTCGTCATCAGGGCTTTCTTTTATTTGCCGTTTACGTAAACTGCGACGAAGAAATGCATGCAGATCGCAGCACTCTGATCGGCCGCGAACTTCAATGAGTTAATCGACACTACCGGGCTCGATATGTCAGACACAAGACCGCTAACCGCCGCTGAGTTTTTCGCAGACGGGGTCGTTCATGTCGTCGGTATTTGTTTGGGAATTACAGCGACAATCATATTGGTGATTTCGGTCTGGAATGCAGCTGACTTTCCGCGGCAGATCAGCGTCATGATTTATGCCGCATGCCTTTTGAACCTTCTGATCTGCTCTGCGCTCTACAATATGTTCGCCAAGAACAACAAGACCGGTATTTTGCGGCGACTTGATCATGCCGGAATATTTCTGATGATCTCAGGAACCTATACCCCACTCGCCGCGATGATCATCGGCGGATGGACTGGTGGCATACTACTGGCTGTTATCTGGACGGCAGCGCTGACCGGCGCGATCATCAAATTGCTACACCTGAAGGGAATGGAACGGCTGACGGTTCCCATTTGTCTGGGCATGGGCTGGATCGTTGTTTTTGCCTTCAAACCGCTGATGGAAAACGCATCAACTTTTGGCTTCACAATGATTGTAGCGGGTGGATTGCTCTATACGCTCGGAACCGCTTTTTACGCCTGGAAGAAGTTGCCGTTTCACAATGCAATTTGGCACGTATTCGTGTTGGCAGCAGCTGTCTGCCATTTCAGCGTGGTTCTCCACGATGTGGCACTTGTGGCTCCCGGCACCTGACCGGAAGCCCACATTTCAAGTCTACGCCGCACTCAAGCTTCGCTGTCTTCGTCCTTTTTAAGAACGATGACTTTGGTCCGCAGCGGTACGCGATTGAACAGGTCAATCACATCCTGTTGCCACATGCGGATGCACCCAGAAGACACGTTCCGGCCAATCGAAGACGGCTTGTTGGTCCCATGAATACGGTAGAGCGTATCAACGCTGCCTTGCCAAAGATCCATGGCCCGCGCCCCGAGCGGGTTTCGCAAACCCGCCGGAAAGCCCTTTTCCCAGTACCTTTCAAGTGACGGTTTACGGGCAATCATTTCGCGTGGAGGGCGCCAAATCGGATGTTCGCGTTTCACCCGGACGAGGGCTTCTCCATTCCAAGCAAAACCAGCTCGCCCGACTCCGATACCGTAGCGGAGCGCAGTTTTGCTCGAGAGCGTCCAATAAAGAAAGTTATTGTAAGGATCGACGATGATTGTACCAGGACGCTGACGTGACTTGTATTCAACCACCTGGCGCAGGAATTTCGGGTCGAATTTCTTGTAGTTGATCGCTGGCCAGGTGACATCACCGTCTGGAAGCGCAGCGTAGGCGGCTGAATAATCAAAATCCTCGCCGGGCACCTCTGGTTGATCCGGCAGACCTACCAATTCCATGGTCTGGCATCCGGCCAGAGTGCCTGCTGCAACAACCAGTCCACCAGCCAATAAACTTCGGCGATCAATCAAAGTGGTCCGGCCCCGATCCAGATCATCCATAAGAACATCCCAGGCTTTATGAAACTTCCAAAAAATCCGAGCCTTTCTTGCGGCACGCAGCGTCAGCTTGCAAGTCACTTTCTATGCCAAGTTCCTTTCTTTCCAACAATAACCCTATAGATTGCCGATCTAATCCAGAAACACAGTTCCGGTTTTTCCGGGATCTCCTAGCAGACAAGGGCATACCGTGGCGCCAACCGAACAGTCGCAATCCTTTAAGGTATTTGACGGGCACAATGACACGCTTCTCAAACTGGAAATTGATGCCGTAAAAGGGAAAGAGCGCGATTTTTTTGAACGCTCAGATGTTGGCCACATGGATCTACCACGTACCCAGGAAAGTGGATTTTCCGGCGGCCTGTTTGCCATGTTTGTTCCTCCCAATCCTGATCAGGACTTTTCCAAACCCTTCAATCCCAATGACAAAGCAAACTATCTGCCCGTCGATCAACAAGTGGCATTGGATTTTACAAACCGGCTTTTGGATCGGGCTGAAAACCTGGCAGAAGCATCGAACGACAGCATTTCAATTTGCCGGTCGCCCAAAGAAATCCAGAGCGCAATGGATGACAACAAGCTGGCAGTCAGCCTCCACATTGAAGGCGCAGAAGCAATTGACACCAGTTTTTACGAACTTGAGACATTCTACAAACGAGGCCTTAGATCCTTGGGCCCGGTGTGGAGCCGCGAGAATGCGTTTGGGTACGGTGTGCCAATGGAGCATCAGGAGACACCCGACATTGGTCCCGGTTTAACTGGAGCAGGTCGGGATCTGGTACGAGCCTGCAATCAACTGGGAATTCTGGTTGATGTGTCTCATCTCAATGAAAAGGGTTTCTGGGATGTCGCCCGAATTACAGACAAGCCAATTGTCGCAAGCCATTCCAACGTGCACGCGATTTGCCCAAACAGCAGAAACCTGACCGACAAGCAGCTAGATGCAATCAAGGAGAGCGAAGGTCTGGTCGGCATCAATTTCTTTGTGGGTTTTTTGCGGCCTGACGGTAGTTATAATCGCGACACGTCTCTGGAGGTCGTGGCTGATCATGCCGCTTATCTCGTAGACCGGTTGGGCGAAGACTGCGTTGCCCTCGGATCGGATTTCGATGGCTGTGCCCCGCCCAAGGAACTCAGCGATGTGTGCGGCCTTCCTCGTCTTTTGGAAACGCTCATGGATCGTGGGTTTACAGACCAGATTCTGGAAAAAATCGCTCACAAAAACTGGTTACGGATGCTTCAACAAACTGCAGTTGGGGTGCTGTAGTCGACTGATTTATTTGTATGACCTTTACGACTGCCCTCAATCGCAGAGGTATCAAATCACCACCTCGCGTCTTTTTTATCGCTTATCGCAAAATAGATATTGAATTTTTCCGTGCGAGCATGACAATGAATGCATTGTTAAATTTTGCAGCGGCCTCGCGATGCAAAACGAGACGACGCCTCATTTTTGGCACCTTCTATGTGCAAGTACATTGTTAAAGGTGTCTGGCGTCAAAAATAATAATTGAGGTCGCCGCGCGTGACAGGCACACCCATCGGCTGCTCTCTGTAGAGGCATTGAGCGGATAGTCGGGATTTAGTGCGGACCAAAAGATGAATGCTGGGCAAGGCATAGTTTTTGGTTCAGCTCACGCGAATGCTGCCGGGGGGCAATGGGGTGAGACTAAGACTGGCTGCAGGTTCTCATAAGGCAAAACTGTCGTCGACCGACAAACGGTCACGAAAGTCTTCGTTCGTTTATCAAGACATGAAGCGGAAAATCCTGATTGGAGATCTGACTTCGGACAGTCCGATCACTGAACAGTCCCTCGCACACGATTACGATTGTTCGCAAAGCACTATTCGAGAAGTGCTGTTGTCCCTGCAGGAAGAGGGTCTGGTTATTCGGCGGGGATATCAGGGAACTTATGTCACCGAGACCACCAATGACGAAGCTGCGGTGATGTTGCGTCTGCGCCAGAATATCGAGACGGCTGCAATGGTCCGGGTGCAAAAGAATATAACACCTGACTGCATGGCCCATATGAGAAAACTGTCCGATATGTATGACGACAATCGGCAGAAACGAGATGTTTTCGGGGTCTCCGAGGCAGATATTGAATTTCATCTAACGTTGCTACAGATTGCAGATATGCCGGTACTGGAACCGGTTCTTCTGCGCACAATGCTTCATTTACACCGCTTCATCATCACCAGAAACAACGGCAGCATCATCTGGTTGAAAGATGTGAAGGCTTCCCACACAGCCATCCTGGATGCGATAGAAGCCGACGATAATGATCAGCTCTATCAGCTCGTCATGGAACACACGACCACGAACATCATCGAAATTACCCCGGAAATCCGCAAGGTCGTAATTACCAAACCCGAGCTGGCCTGAACACTTTTCAGAACTTAACTCAGGGCAATATATAGCTTGTTGGTGTTCGCCTTCGAATTATGTCATTTCCATCATCTGCTTCTGAGTCAACATCGCTGCGCCTATTAGTTCCTGAGTGTAGGCGTTTTGCGGCGACTGGAAAATATCTTCCGTCATACCCGCTTCAACCACCTTGCCGCGCTGCATGACCATCACCGTATCAGACAACGCCCGAACAACTGCCAGATCGTGACTGATGAAGAGATAGGTGAGTCCATGCGTGTTCTGCAGATTTCTTAGAAGTTCGACAACCTGCTTCTGAATCGTTCGATCAAGCGCGGATGTCGGTTCGTCCAGAACCACCAATTCCGGTTTCAACACCATGGTTCGGGCAATCGCTATCCTTTGACGCTGCCCACCGGAGAACTCATGCGGGTAGCGGTTCCGCATAACTGGATCAAGCGATACCTCTTCCAGTGCTTGACAGGCCCTCATGTCTCTATCCTTGGCCGACAAAGACGGCTCATGGACCAATAGTCCCTCGGATATTACCTGCCCAACTGTCATGCGCGGACTCAAGGATCCGAATGGATCCTGGAAAATCAGCTGCATGTCTTTTCGGAGAGCTCGCATCGCTGCCCGGTCCTTGCCCGAGATCACCTGTCCCTGAAAGACAACACGCCCACCGGCAGGCAGCAGGTTCAGGACAGCTCTTCCAAGCGTCGACTTGCCTGAACCGCTTTCTCCGACAATGCCGAGGGTCTGCCCCTTGCGCAAAGAGAAGCTGATGTCATCAACTGCGCGCAGGATATGCTTTGGCGCGAAAAGCCCTGACTCCAGTACAAACTCAACATCGACCTTTTGCGCTTCCATCAGGATTGGTGCACTTGTCGGAACCGGCGGTTTGTGGCCGGTTGGCTCGGCATCGAGAAGCATCTTGGTATAGGGGTGTTCGGGTTGACTGAAGATCCCGGCCGTTTCCCCGTCTTCAACGACCTCACCGTTTTTCATCACATACACCCTGTCTGCAATCTGACGGACAATTCCGAGGTCGTGGGTAATGAAAATCACAGCCATACCAAGCCGTTTTTGAAGATCCGCCAGCAGTTCCAGAATTTGCGCCTGCGTTGTCACATCAAGAGCCGTTGTTGGCTCATCTGCGATGAGGGCATCAGGATCATTGGCAAGAGCCATTGCGATCATGACCCTTTGCCGTTGTCCGCCGGACAACTCATAGGGGAAGGCTTTGATCTTGCGCTCAGGCTCGGGAATGTTGACCAGTTTGAGCAAATCAAACGCTTTTGCCTTGGCCGCCTTCCACGACAACCCGCCGTGAACCACCATTGGTTCCGACAGCTGGCGACCAATCGAGTAGAGCGGATCCAGTGATGTCATAGGCTCCTGAAAGATCATCGTGATCTTCTTACCGCGAACCTTGTTTAGTTCGTTCATCGGCAGGCCAAGAATGTTGCTGTCCTGGTATAGCACCTCGCCTGTGGCACGCCCATTGGATGCCAACAAGCCCATGGCGGCCATCAGCGTCTGGCTTTTGCCCGATCCGCTTTCACCAACAATGGCGGCGGTTTCACCTTCGTTGACGTGGATATTTACACCACGCACTGCGTTGACAGTGCCAGTAGCGGTCTCAAAATCGACGACGAGGTCCTTGATAGAGAGGACCGGTTGGTTCATTTCCATGGGTCTCTCCTTACCGGTCCTTCGGATCAAGCGCATCGCGCAGACCGTCGCCAATGAAATTCAGCGCAAACAGGGTTGATGTCAGAAAGATCGACGGGAAGATCAGCATCCAGGCAGCGCCCTGAAGGTTTCTCGCCCCTTCGGAGATCAGAACACCCCAGCTGGTCATCGGCTCTTGGATACCCAGCCCCAGGAAGGACAGGAAGCTCTCCAAGAGGATCACCTTCGGCACCAACAGTGTCATGTATACGACGACCGGCCCCAAGGTGTTCGGGATGATGTGACGGCGAACGATCCCGCCATCCTCAACCCCCATGGCTTCGGCGGCCTGAACGTATTCCTGGCGCTTGATCGTCAAGGTTTGCCCCCGGACGATACGCGCCATGTCAAGCCATTCAACAGCACCGACGGCAATGAACATCAGTATGAAGTTGCGACCGAAAAACACCACTAGCATGATCACAAAGAAGATGAAGGGCAGCGAATAAAGGATATCGACTACACGCATCATCATCTGGTCAGTGCGCCCGCCGAGATAGCCAGATGTTGCCCCATAAAGAACACCTATCGAGATCGCGACAATTGTTGCCAGAAGCCCGATGGTCAGAGAGACACGGCCTGCAATGAAGGTCCGGGTCATCATGTCCCGGCCGTTGGCATCCGTACCGAAATAGAAGTGTAGATAGTTGATTTCAGCCCGCAGAACGGCGGATTTCTTGTCAGCGGAGAATAGCGAGATTTCGGCATTCTTGAAGAGATCACTGCGGTCGATGTATCGCGTCGCCCTTGGATCAATTTCCCGCTTGGATGTGACTTCAGCAACCACAAAATCGCCATCGCGTTCAAAGCTCTCGATGGTAACACGTGCGCGGCGAGCCGCTGACTTGAAGCCCGGCTCTACCTGATCGGCTGATGGATAGGCAGACAGGCTGGCCGGGACCTTCACGTAGTCCCGGTAAACAGTATCGAAGTCATGAAGCGATACAATTGGTCCCAGAACTGAAATCAATGTGATCAGTGCCAGAACAATCATCGATGCAACCGCGGCCTTGTTGGCTAGGAGTCGGTCGCGGGCATCATCCCAAAGGGAGCGCCCTTTTTGAAGAACATCGTCAGAAGTAACAGTCATCGTCATTGTCAGTTCCTCCTCAATCGTAACGCACGCGCGGATCAAGCAGCGCATACAGCAGATCCACAACGAGGTTGAACAGGATGACAAAACAGGCGACCACAACGACCGTCCCCATCACCAAGGTGTAGTCGCGATTAAGTGCGCCTTGGACGAAATAGCGGCCAATGCCGGGAATGCCGAATATTGTTTCGATCACGACTGATCCGGTGAGCAAGGCTGCAGCTGCCGGACCCAGATAAGACACAACGGGCAAAATGGCCCCGCGCAATGCATGAACCACTATGATCATGTAATTGGTCAGACCGTAAGCCCGGGCTGTGCGAACGTGATTGGACCGTAAGGCTTCAATCATTGATCCGCGGGTCAGACGCGCAACCACAGCAACCTGCGGCAAGGCCAATGTGACCACTGGCAGGATGACATTGACGAAGGCGCCACCGTTCCAGCCCCCGACAGGAAGCCACCCAAGCCAGACGCCCAAGATCAGAGTGAGGATCGGGGCCACCACGAAATTGGGGATTGTCACACCCAAAGTGGCTGCTGCCATCACGGTATAATCTGTTGTCTGGTTCTGACGGAGTGCGGCGATAACACCAAGGGATCCGCCGACAATCAGAGCGAGGCACAAGGCTGACAGACCAAGCTGGATGGATATCGGCAGGCTTTGCGCAAACAGTTCGTTGATTGTGAAATCGCGGAAATAGAAGCTTGGACCAAAATCCAGTCTCGCGATGCTCTGCAGGTAGAGCAGGTACTGGGTCCAGAGCGGTTCATCCAGATGGTAAATCTTGTTCAGATTTTCCATTACTTTGGCTTCAAGCGGCCGTTCGAGATCGAAAGGTCCACCTGGTGCAATTCGGATCAGGAAGAAGGAAATCGTGACAATCAGAAAGAGGGTCGGAATTGCTCCAAACAATCGACCGAGCACGTAACGGTGCATAGACTCTGCCCCATATGTTGGCTGGTGGTCTTTATTCGCCACCTTTCGCAAAAACCGGCAGGAATGGTCCTGCCGGTTTCTGTGTTGCTCGATTATTCGGTGATGCTGATCCAGCGGGTCGGATGAATATTGAGGAGGTTGTCTTCAAATCCTGACACCTTGTCGGAAACCAGGTTCATCGAACCGTAGTACATCAACGGAATGAACGGCAGATCCCGCATGAACATGCTTTCAGCCTTCTTCAGGATGTCGGCGCGTTTTTCCAGATCGACGGTCTTGGCCGCCTCATCCATCAACCCGTCATATTCCGGGTTGTTGTAACGGGCGTAGTTGAAGCCGTCGTTGTCGCTCTCGACCATGAACAGGAAGTTCTGCGGATCGGAGTAGTCACCAATCCAGCCAGCACGCGCAACGTCGAAGTCCTGACGGTCCCGCAACATGGCGTAGTGGGTTTTTGTATCCGTGTTGATCATGGAGACTTCAACACCAAGAGGCTTCCACATGTCAGCAATCGCAACTGCCGTGTTCTTGTGGTTCTCCGATGTGTTGTAGTTGATTGTCAGCGTGACCGGATTGTTCGGTCCGTAACCAGCTTTTTCAAGAAGATCGATCGCTTTTTCTTCGCGGTCGATCTGATCCATATCCTTGTAGTCGGCAAATGCCGGCTCGCCGTAGTTGCCAATTCCTGGCGGTACGAAAGAGTATCCGGCGACCATAGTAGAGCCCCAGATTTCATCTGCGAGGAACTCACGGTCAATAGACATCGACAGGGCCTGGCGAACATCCGGATTGCTCAGCGCTTCGTCTTCATGGTTCAGCGCGTAATAATAAGTGCCCAGATATGGCGCGACGCGAAACTGGTCGCCCAGTTCTTCCCGCATAAACTTGACCTGTTCGGTTGGCGCATCATGGCTGAGGTGCAATTCGCCAGCTTGGAAACGGCGAAGTGCGGCACCACGATCTTCTGTCGGATAGTAGAAAATCGTATCAATCTTGACGTTGTCAGCATCATGAAAATGCGGATTCTTCGTCGATTTCACATGTGCGTTTGGAATGAACTCTGCGAGCGTGAACGCGCCGTTGGTGACAATGTTCTCGGATTTTACGAAGTCTGTTCCGTGCTTTTCGACGGTCGCCGGATGCACTGGAAGACCTGTCTGGTGGCCGAGTAGCTCTATGAAGAAGGGCGTCGGTGCTTCCAGAGTGATCACAAGCGTGCTGTCATCTATAGCCTTCACGCCAAGCTCTTCTGGCGCCAGATCGCCTTTGTTGATCTTCTCGGCGTTCTTGATCGGATACAAGACTGTCGCGTATTTCGCGCCAGTTTCCGGCATCATGATACGGCGGAGCGAATACTCGAAATCACCTGCGGTCACCGGGTCGCCATTGGACCATTTGGCAGAGTCGCGCATTTTGAAAGTGTAGACCGTGCCATCGTCGGACACAGACCACTCGGTGGCTACACCTGGAATGATCTGACCGGCAGCATCATAAGACACCAGGCCTTCGTACATGTCGCGCAAAATACGTGCTTCGTAAACGGTCGACGTCTTGTGCTGATCAAGTGTTTCCGGATCGGCAACATTCCCGCGATGGTAGACCACCTCGGCCATGGCTGTCAGTGACGTCGCTGCCATCAACGCAGCTGCAAGTGCGGACACCTGTAATGATTTCATCATATCGCTCTCCCCTTTGGGTTTATAGTTAAGATAGTGAAACGATGCAGGCAAAGATTCCACGCTCCATGCGGGTAATCAAGCATTCCCCAATGGCATGTTCCGACAAAAGTCGCAGATAGGCGATATTTTTGCGAAACTGCTATCATTAGCGGAAGGATATTCCGCCTTTTTTTACTCTTTGATCAAACATCCGTTACGGTAAGCGAGTAACATTGTTTCAAAATCACCGACAGAAACGATACTTTCCACTATAGGCCAGATACGTGCCAGTGTTTGGACTGAATGATTTGAATTTTCGGGCGCAATAGGCCACCCACTCCGGTGTGAACGGAGCCAAACCGTTTTTTGTGTAGGGTACACGCTGTGGCTGGCCGAGCCTAACTGGAGGGTTCACGTAAACACGTGACCGGTTGGGATAGACACGCGAGCGATAGGGATAAGCACGTCGGTCATAGGGATGGTAATAATAGGGTGGGCCATAAGGACGGACCGGTCCGCCATAAAACCCCCGTCCCCCATAGTAATTCCTTGATCCGTAAAAAACACCGCCACGGTATCCACCGGTTCCAAAGGAAAACCCGACACCTCCGCTGCCTATGTAAATGGAATCTGCGCGCGCAGGCGCTGAAGACGAAAGTGTTCCCATGAACGCAGCGGCGGTTGCCAGTAAAATTGCCAGACAAAAATTCAAGAGGTTTGAACAGCGTCGTCGGGTTATGAAACCCTGACACAAACGGGCACTTGCCTGATTGGACATTTCTGTCCCTCCTTTGGCGTCTTCCACTATGAGCCCCTGCCACAGCGAATACCTTAGCGGAACTTTTCCGGAAAAACACAGCATTATTGATCAAAATTGAAGAGACACTTTCGCGTAGCTTGCAAGGAAGCGTTTGGGTCAGTAAACCCAGCGCGATCTGCCTCTTCTGATTTTTCCAAAGGACCTCATGGCCCCTCCACCGCTTCTGACGCTTCGCGACATCCACCTGACCTTTGGCGGAACACCGCTTTTGACCGGCGCTGAACTTTCGGTCTCGGAAGGCGAACGCCTGTGTCTGGTTGGCCGCAACGGCTCGGGCAAGTCGACCCTGCTCAAGATTGCAGCAGGCATGGTGGAGATGGACAAGGGCGAGCGCTTCTTTCAACCGGGCCGCACCATTCGCTACCTGGAGCAGGAACCGGATCTGTCGGCCTATGCCACAACGCTTGAGTACGTGAACGAGGGCTTGACCGACGGCGACGATCCTTATCGCGGCGCCTACCTTCTGGAAGTGCTTGGTCTCACTGGCACAAAAAATCCGTCCGCCCTTTCCGGCGGCGAAGCCCGCCGGGCAGCTCTTGCCCGCACCCTTGCACCGGAACCGGACATTCTTCTGCTCGACGAGCCGACCAACCACCTGGATCTGCCAGCAATTGAATGGCTGGAAGAAGAACTCAAGAGCTTGAAGTCCGCCATCGTCCTGATCTCGCATGACCGGCGTTTTCTGGAAAACCTGTCTCGCGCCACTGTCTGGATCGATCGCGGCACATCACGGCGCATGGACAAGGGCTTCGCGCATTTTGAGGCCTGGCGCGACGAGGTTTTCGAGCAGGAAGAGATCGACCAGCAAAAACTGGCGATGAAGATCAAGCGCGAAGAACACTGGATGACCTATGGGGTCACCGCACGGCGCAAACGCAACATGCGCCGGGTGCGAGAGCTTGCCGACCTTCGCAAGCAAAAGCGCGAACATCGCGGCCCGCAGGGAACAGCGAAACTGTCTGCAGCCGAGGGGGAAGCTTCCGGCAAACTGGTGATGGAAGCCAAGGGCATATCCAAGACCTACGGCGAGCGCGTAATCGTCAAGGATTTTTCAACCCGGATCCAGCGCGGCGACCGTATCGGTCTTGTCGGCCCGAACGGCGCTGGCAAAACTACACTGCTCAAGATGTTGACCGGCGAGCTTGCGCCCGACAGTGGCACGACACGCCTTGGCACCAACCTGGAAATGGTCACACTGGACCAGAAACGCGAGAACCTCGACCCCAATGACAGCCTGTCGTCTGTCCTGACCGGCGGGCGCGGCGACGTGGTTGTGATTGGCGACGAAACCAAACACGTCATGTCCTACATGAAGGACTTCCTGTTCTCGCCCGAGCAGGCCCGCACACCCGTCGGCGTGTTGTCCGGCGGCGAACGCGCTCGCGCCCTTCTGGCCCGCGCGCTTGCCAGCAAATCGAACCTGATGGTGCTCGATGAGCCGACCAACGACCTCGATCTGGAAACGCTAGACTTGCTGCAGGAACTGCTCGCCGATTATCCGGGCACTGCCCTCATCGTTTCCCACGACCGTGATTTTCTCGACCGTGTGGCGACATCCGTCATTGTTTCGGAAGGCGAAGGCCTGTGGCGTGAATATGCCGGTGGCTACAACGACATGCTCGCCCAGCGTGGGCAGGGTGTCACGGCCTGCAAACAGGACAAAGCCGCATCGCCAAAGAAGGAAAAAAGAGCCGCTTCAGACACTTCCACGGACAAACCCAAGAAGAAGTCCAAACTCACCTTTTCCCAGCAGCACCTTCTTAAGACATTGCCTGAAGACATCGAGAAACTTGAAGCACAACTTGCACAGCTTCAGACGCAAATGAACGACCCGGAGCTGTACGTCAAGAATTCTGATAAATTTGCCAAGTTATCCGCGCAAATCACTGACCTATCGACGAAAAAAGACGCCGCAGAAGAGCAGTGGCTGGAGCTGGAAATGCTGAACGAGGGGTGACCCAGCTTAATTCGTAATCTCTGGTGGCCCAATTCGAAAGGCCGGATGTGTTGCCGTCCGCCGAGCGTCGGGAACAAGCGCATTCAATTTAGCATTAAACGCCTCACCACACGGTGTTCGTGGCAAAACTGCTTTCGACGGAAAACTCTTGTAGTGTTCACGGCGTATCTGCTCGTCAATTCCGAGCTTCTTGATCGTTGAGTCCGTTGAAGCTGCAGCATAGATAAATGCATCAATGCGCCCCAAGATGACCTTGTTCAAAGAACATTCCAAGCAATCGCTAGCGGTCACAGGGAAGGAAAAAAAGTGTTTATGCGCCGAAAAGGTCTCAATTATCGCGTTTTTAGTGTCAATTTGTCCGGCTGCAAAATCTGACTTGGCGCTCATATAGACATTGAACGGCACTTCGAAAAACACAGCATCCGAATACTTCAATTTTTCATTGATCACGGCGTTTCCATCCGGCTGTAGAAAGGGAAGATGCATATCTGCACGACCCGTCGCGACATTTAGAATCGACCGCTTGAATGGCACTATGTCGTACTTAATTTCGACACCTGCTTCATCCACAATCTCTTTGACGAAGTTGATTAGAAAATTCTTTCCGTCTCGCTGATCCATATTTGGAAGTTCAGCAAAACTGACACGCCACGTTGTATCAACACCGCATGTGGCTGCATGTGCCATCGGGCAAACGAATAAAAAAAACACTCCGGCAAGCGCCTTTACTTTGATCATTTGCCCTTCCCAATTTTGCATTCCACAACAATATCTCAGTCAAAGAGCTCTGTTAGAAAGCACAGAACCGTTCGACCCAGATTTCAAGTCCCCGGGAAAGGAGCGTTTCGTGCAGCGCGCCAATTGAACCTCGCGGAACATACCTATGATCGGAGGGCCCAGATTCGCCCCCACCTTTTCCTGAAAGTTGTGAACCAACAGAAGAAATTAAGTATGACCTACACCGAAATCGTATATTAATACTTACAAAAAACACAATATATTACCAAGTGACATTTAATCGTCAGATTATACATAGTAATATTTAGCGATTATATCGACTTCAATCAATAGGAATAAAGCAAATGATTTTCTATCAGTCGACGTTGAGATTATAGCCGCTTCCCCTCAAATCCTTATAGAACACCGTCGTGGCATCGAGCGTCCCGTGGCTGCCATAGGCATACTCGGGGATGGTGCCAACTTTTTGGTAGCCGCAGGAGAGATAGAGCTGCTCGGCGCGGTCACCCGTTACAGTATCGAGCACAATCAGCCAGCGGTTCAAAGAGACAGCCAGGCCGTCAATGGCATTCATCAGTTTGCGGGCAATGCCCTTGCGGCGATGGCTTGGCTGAACCATTAGCTTGGCAACTTCGGCGCGGTGCTGGCCGTTGTCCTGCGGCGCCAAGCACAACATGACAACACCCGCGATCTCATCGCCGTCTTTCGCAATCATCAGGAACGCGTCGCCGCACTCCAGATCGGTCAGTCTGCTTTGCCAGAAGGCCTCGGCCTTGCCTTGATCTAGTGGCAAAATGAACCCGATGCCGGCGCCATCTTCAACACATGCACTCAGCAGCTGTCCAAGGTCCGGAAGGATGGCACGAACCTCCTGCGGGGTCAGCAGGCTTACAGGAGGCGATGGCTGGAAATGGATCTCGTTCAGAATCTCGGAAGTGCTCATGGGGTAATCACCGTCAGGATATAACGTGCCGCAGTGTTGCCGGATGCTTGATAGGCGTTGGGAGCATTGAGGCGGAAGCGTAGGCTGTCCCCCGGTTTCAGCTGATAACGTTCATTGCCGATCGTGACCTCCAGCGCCCCCTCCAGGAGCACCAGATGATGCTCCAGATCCGGCAATGGCGGCACGGAATAGGAGATGATCTGACCGGCAGGCAAGATGCCTTCGATGACACTTCCACGAAACCCGTTGGCGGCAGGTGACAGACTGCGCCGCTCAAACCTGGTTTCCGGATCTGTCCAGACCGGCTGATCATTGTGAGCGACCTTCGCGTCCAGTGACACCGGCCCAAAGCCAAACAGTTCAGCCATCGACATGTTGAAAGCCTTGGCGAGCTGGCCAAGTGCAACTGCCGTCGGACTGGTGTCGCCCCGCTCTATCCGCGACAGGGTGGCCCGGCTGATACCGCTTTTGTCGGCCAACTCGTCGAGCGACAGATTTTTTGCCCGGCGCAGTTCGGATAACCGCCGGGCAAGATCTTCGTTTGTGGTCGGCATCAAGCAACTCCATATACGAGATATTTCTCATATATGAGAATCACAAACTTGCCAAGTGGGTCGTTCAGATCTTCGAGAATACCGCGCTGGCATTGACGCCGCCAAAACCGAAGCCGTTGGTCAAGACGTGGTTCAGCTCTTTGGAAGACGCTTTACCTAGCACCAGATCGAAGCGAGAAATCGCCTCATCCGGATCCGTCAGATTGCGTGATGGCGGCAGCGTGTCGTGCATCAGCGCCTTGACGCAGGCAACGGCTTCGACGGCACCAGCTGCACCCAACAGATGGCCGATCATCGATTTGGTTGAAGAGACTGACAGATCCTTGCCGCGCCCTTCAAATAGCGTGGTCAGCGCCGCAATTTCTGCAGCATCACCAACTGGCGTCGAGGTGGAATGGGCGTTGATATAGCCGATATCTGCCGGGCTCAGCTGCGCAGTCGCAAGCGCCTGCTTCATGGCACGCAGGCCACCCTCACCGTCTGGCGGTGATGCGGTCACGTGATAGGCATCCGCAGCGGTTCCATAGCCTGCCAACTCGGCGAGGATATTCGCACCACGCGCCTTGGCGTGTTCATAGTCTTCCAGAACCAGAATGCCGGCACCCTCACCCATGATGAAGCCATCGCGATCCTGATCAAAGGGGCGCGATGCATGGGACGGACCATCGTTGCGCTTGGACGACATTGCCTTGGCAGCGCAAAAGCCGGCATAAGACACGCGGTCAATGCAGGCTTCGGTTCCACCCGCGACCATAACATCAGCTTCGCCAGAGCGGATGATACGACTGGCATCGCCAAGTGCCTGCAAGCTGGCGGCGCAAGCCGTTACTGGCGATCCGATCGGGCCTTTCAGTCCATGACGAATGGAAACCTGCCCGGCGGCCAGATTGGCCAGGAACGAAGGAACCAGAAACGGTGAGGCCCGACGGGGCCCTTTTTCATCAATCAGACGAGTCCCGGCAGTCATGGCGGGAAAGCCGCCAACGCCGGTTCCGATGATCGTGCCTGTGCGTTCCTTGTCTTGAATTGTCTTTGGCTCCCACCCGGCATGAGCAAGCGCTTCGGCAACCGCCCCCATGGCAAAATGGATGAACCGATCCGTGCGCCGTTGCTCACGGGCATCCATTACCGCATCAACATCAAAACCGTGCTCATCCTCGGATTTGGTAGGCACTTCGCCGGCCACCTGACAGGCGAGATCATCTGCCTCGAAATGAGATATTTTGCGAATGCCGTTCGCCCCCTCTTTCAATCGGCTCCAATAGGCATCAAGCCCTGTTCCGATTGGAGAGACTACGCCCATTCCCGTAACAACAACACGCCTCATCACTTTCACCTCACATACCTGATCTTAAAGTGTAACTACACATTTCAAAGCAACTGATGCCGTATTCAACTTGGCCAACCGGTATCACCGCTTCCGAATTAGAGTTGCGACAACCGCTTCAATACATTCACAGCCAAGAAAAAATCTTCCTCTCCAAGATGCGCTTTCACATGGTTTTGGGCGACCCGCCAAAGCGGCAATGCCCGTTCCAGAATGGCAGTTCCCTCACTGGTCACCCGATAGGATTTGCCTCTGGTATCCCTGACCGACTGGGAGACAAGCAGGCCCTTCTTTTCAAGAAGCGCCACATTGCGCACGAGCGTCGTCCGTTCCATCGACAAGCGTTCCGCCAGCTCTGCCGTTGTCAGGCCGTCATGTTCACGAACCGTTACCAGCACGGAAAACTGGCCAGCTGTAAAACCCGCCTTGCGGGCCATCTGGTCATAATACCGACTGACGGCTCGCGCGGATTTACGGACATTCGTCAGAACACAAAGGGAGAAATCATCGTCAGCCATACTCATTAATGTGCATATACACAGTTATTGTCAAGTTCAGGAATGCACGCAGTTCCAATGGCAAAGGCGTCATCTCCGTTTTACGTTTGGGTGCAAAGGCATTACGCTAGCGTCCAATTAAAAAGTACCGTGGGGGCCTCGATGAGTGACGCAGAAGAAAATGAAGTACAATCCAGAATTCAGGAAAACTGGGGCTGGTATCTGGCCCTCGGAATCGCGCTGATATTCGGCGGTATATTTCTGATTGCAGCGCCCCTGGCAACGTCCATCGCCGTGACCGTTGTGATCGCGGCGGTGCTGTTTGTCGGCGGTATTTTCCAGATCTTCAATGCCTTCAAAACCAAGGCGACGTCCGGATTTTTCTGGAACCTGATCACCGGGATTATCGCAGTCATCGGCGGCATTGTGATTTATGCAAATCCGCTTGCCGGAACCTTTGCGCTAACACTGGTCATCGCCGCGATCTTCATGGCGCAAGGCATCAGCCAGATCCTGTTGGCCTTCAAGCTTCGCCCTCAGGACGGTTGGGTCTGGGTGCTGATCGCGGGCCTGGTATCGCTCGCTGCCGGTATCATGATCTGGATGGATCTGCCGGGATCTGCGACATGGGCGCTCGGTTTGATTGCCGGTGTTTCCGTCCTGATCAACGGCTGGAGCTACATTGCCATCGCATTGGCTGCACGGACGATGAACGACTAGGTTTCTGTCTTCATTTATGTAACCAAACGGACACTCGGCAAATTCACGTTTGCCGAGTGTCCGTTTTGCTGTAGCCTGAACGGAATTCCAACGCGGGCCGGGCCTGCATGAAAGCTCATTGCATATGATCGCTGTTCTCGGGCGCACGCCCGGACAACCGCATAACAAGTCTTTCTGGTGGTGGCCGCCGCCATCACTCCGTTGATGACTTCGAGTTCATCCGAACACGCATCTTCTTATTGATCTCAAAATCAACGGACTTTTCTGTATGACAATCCTTAATCTGCGCGGCGCTGATCGCGTGCTCACTGTTGTCTGGACGGACGGGACCAGCAACGACTTTCCGTTTCTCTGGCTGCGGGACAATTGCCCGAGCGGTTTCCATCCCTCGACAAAAGAACGGCAATTTGATCTCACCAGCATTCCTGATGATCTCGGCATTTCCCAAGCCTCTGTCGAGGACGACGCCATCATCGTAAAATGGGACAAGGAAGATCACATCAGCCGGTTTGACCCTGAATGGCTTCAACAGCACCTGCCGGGGTCTCGATCTGCAGACCCGGCCGCAATCCCGGCACAGCCCTGGCGCGGGGGAATGCCGACTTCTGATCTGCCTCGTATCAACGCTGCCGACCTGATGTCCGATGACACCGCTCTTCTGGGTTTTCTGGTTGAGACCAAAAAGACCGGACTTTCGATCGTCGCCGGCATGGCGGACGACGAAAATGCGGGAATGGAAGCTGCAAAACGGATCGGTTTTCTGCGAGAGACCAATTTCGGTGAGACATTCGAAGTCCGCTCGATGCCCAACCCGAATAATCTGGCCTACACTTCTCACGCGCTTCCTCTCCACACCGACCTCCCGAACCAGGAACTGCCGCCCGGCTTTCAGTTTCTACATTGCCTTGCCAATGAAGCAGACGGTGGCGGGTCCACATTCTGTGATGGATTTGCGATTGCACAAGATTTGCTGACCCAGGATCCTGCCGCCTACCAACTCCTGTCGGAAACGCCGATCCCGTTCCGGTTTCACGATGAAAATTATGACATCCGACGACATCACCCGGTCATCCAACTGGACAGTTTCGGGGAGCTGCAGGAACTGCATTTCAATGCGCACATAGCTTCAGTGTTTGATCTGCCGGCAGACAAGATGGAAGCGTATTATCGCGCGTACCGCAAAATCATGCAGATGACTCGATCTGACCACTACGTGACGACAACACGCCTGAAAGCCGGAGAAATGGTGGTCTTTGACAATCGTCGCGTCCTGCATGGCCGGGCAGCTTTTGATCCGAATACCGGATACCGCCATTTGCGCGGCTGCTATGTCGACCGGGGGGAATTTGACAGCCGGATTCGGGTGTTAAGCTCCACACAAGCTTGAGCCGTTTAACTGCATTCGCACGTGGCATATGCCCATAACCCATCGATCGGAACGCCTGGCCCCACTGCCGGGCGTTCCACTTTACGAAAAGATCAAGGCTTTTTCGTCTTCGGAGAGTGCTTTCCATTTCCCCTCTTCCAGACCATCAAGATTCAAGGCACCTACACTGCTGCGCGACAGGTCAGTAACGTGGTTGCCGGTCGCGGCGAACATGCGTCGAACTTGATGATACCGGCCTTCGTGCAGGATAATGCGGGCGTGGGTCTCGTCGATAACTTCCAACTCCGCTGGTTTGAGCGGTTTGACCTCGCTCTCCAGCATCATTTCTCCAGAGGCAAACAGAATGCCTTCATCGCCCTTTAGTGGGCGGTCCAGAGTCACATCGTAGATTTTCGGAACTTCGGCCTTGGGCGAAATTACCTTGTGCAGGAAAGTTCCGTCATCGGTAAACAGCAAGGCTCCAGAGGTTTCCTTGTCGAGCCGGCCAATCGAGGACAACGCCGGTTTGCGCAAACGAAAACGATCCGGCAACAGGTCATAGACCAGACGTCCCTGATCCTTGATTGAACAGGTGTAACCAACTGGCTTGTTCATCAGGATGACGACACCGTGAGCATAGTCCAGTGGCTCATCATCGAACCGGATGTCTTCATGGGCGGTCTTGCTGTCTGCCTTTAGGGTGTTGCCGTCCTTGTCGGTGACCCAGCCATTGCGGATGGCCTGTTGCATTTCCTTGCGGCTGCCATACCCAAGGTTCGCGAGAAGTTTGACAAGCCTCATATCAACGCCCTCCCTTGGCTTTTACGGCCTTGATCACCTTGTAGCCACCTTCATCCGCCAGCATTTGCACTCGACCAAAGACGTCATTCAAGGTTTGCTCATAGGGAAGATGGCGATTTGCCACCAGATAGAATTCACCACCCGGTCTCAAACCTGAGCTCGCGGCCCGGATAAAACCCTGCCCGACATCCGACCGGTCGGCCTTGCTTGCCTGATGAAATGGCGGATTGGAAACAATGAAATCATATGGCCCTTCAATGCCCTTGGTGACATCCGACCAGATCCCGTTCATCGCCTTTTTGCCCTTGAAGACAGACAGGTTCTGCTCTGCCAGATCCAGAGCGCGCTTTTCCGCTTCATAAAGATCCATGCTGGCAACACCAGACGCTTTTTCAAAGACCGTGCGCGTGAGAAACCCGAAACCGGCCCCAAGATCTGCGCCACGCCCCTTTAAGGCGTCTGGTAAGTGATCAGCCAAAAGTTGCGATGCCGGATCAACCCTGTCCCACGCGAATACACCGGGACGACTGACATAGGCGCCGTCCAGAACCTGGCGAGTTGCATCCAGTTGCAGCCAGTCTTTCAAAAGACTTTGCTCAACCTTGTCAGCCTGTACTGCACCCCAAATCACGCGGCACTTGTTTTTGGAGTGTTTTTCGGCACCGCCCAAAAGCTCGATCAGATCGCTCTCAAGGGTTTTTGCACCTTCGGTATTTGGAGCACAGACAATCACCAGACCGCCAGGTTTTGTCTTCGAGACCGCACGTGCAAGCTGCGCACGGGCCTCCTGACGCTGGCGTCCGGGCAAGACAAATGTGGCATCGAAGCCAACCGAAGTGGTCTCCGCTTCAACATTGTATCCCGCATTTTGCAGGGCGTCCCGATCCGGGGCAAAGCTTTGCTCACAAAGAAGATCAAAACCCTCAAGTGCGCCTAAGGCCCTGCCAGCCCTCGCACGCATAAACAAGACATGCGCAGCAGGCGAAAGCTCAACGGCTTCGGTTGTCAATGGAAGAAACAAAGTGTCGAGCGCAGGATCAGACATCAATTAGCCTTGGCAGGAGATAAGTTGTGACGCGCTCTTACTCCCAGCAGAGCAGTTCGTCAAAAGGCGCCGTCTGATTTGAATGACTTTCCGTCTACCAACAACCTCAATGGCAATGACCTACCATCTTCCGCGACGGACACAACGATCCGAACCTTGTCCCGATCAAGACGTTCGACTATGCGTCCTTCGCCTTCAGGCAGGAAAAACGCATCAATGCCATAGTCGACATTGACCTGTTCTGCCGTTGCAGACATGACAGTTCCAGCGATGGAAACTGGGCCCGTTTTGCTGCGTTCTGAAGCGATCCTGACCGGCTGCGCAACACCGTCCGAATTCAGCTGCAGGCCCACATAGACCGTATCACCAGAAGACACCCCTTCAGCACCAGGCAAATCTGCCGACAGCTGACCAATAGCCAAGTTTATGATGACATAGTCTCCGCGCAAAAGATCCCTGGGGTCAATCGGGACGAGTTCCAGCGTCACCTCTTCACCACTTATCTGAACCTGCAGTTGATCCACCAACGGTATGGCGATCAATGCCAATTGGATGAGCGCCAATAGGCCCCATTTCAAATAGGGATGGCTGAAGAACGGTTTGGTATTCATTGGAGGAGTGTTCGCAGCGGTGTCGCTCATGCTGTTGCCTCCCCGTCTGCCTCTGACTTGGACTGATCAGGTTTTTGTTTGCGGAAGATCCGCGCCAGCCAAAGAGCCATTCCAAGGAGGAGTAGACCTGCCATCAGGAAGAACAGTGACTGGCCCAACAGCGAGCCGATTGTCACCTGAAGCAGCCACAGGGCAACGGCGGTCAGACCGAGATAGGCACACAGCATCCAGAAGCGATTGTTGTACCATGTTCCAAGTGCGCACAGGGCGGTCAAAGCAGCAAGGCAAGCCGATGATAAGACAATGACATTGTTCGTCAAAACCGGCATCAGAACCGCAATCAGTGCCAAACCAATGGCCGCGAAGAGCGCCAGAGATTTGGACGTCTTGAAGGACAGCAGCAAACCCGCCATGCAAAGGAGGATCGCGGCACCCAGTGGAAGGCTGGCAGGCAGCGGTAACAGCCCTTTTGCCGACACATCACTGGAAAGCTCCGGAGCAAAGACGAGCGCCAGAACAATCAAGCCACACAGAATGATGAAGCCGATATCCTGCAAGGATCTCAGCATCAGCCAATGTGCATGGTTCTTGGCCGATTTGTAGCTCGACCATTTGGCATAAAGGTCAATCACCGGACCAAGCTGAATCATTACGCAGACAAGACCGCCCAAACCACCAAGCAGCATGGCGACAATAATGTCATCCCCTGAGCCGAGCAGTTCTGCAATCTCTCCAAACCAGCGCCCGTAGGTCACCAGAAGAACCGCAATTGCAGCCCAGCGTGATGGTCTGGAAGGGTATAAAAATGGATGCGCGAATATTGCGACGAGGAAAGTCAGGCTGATCAGCATCTCAAGACCGGTCGGCGGCTCAAACCCCGATCGCTCGATCTGCCAGGAAATTGCAGCTATGGCGGCTATGACGAGTGATGTTTTTGACCCCGTCAGCCAGGCCGCGGCCAATCCTCCAAGACAGACCAGAAACGCTCCGCCCTGCCAGTCCGTCGGCAAATGAAAGATTTGCCCAACCAGCGCCATTCCACCGACAAACACCAATGTCGCGAAACCTGTTGCAAGATCAGAAAGCCCGGTCTTGCTTTTTTTTGCAAAGACAGCGGCTGCGCCGTGCGACAGAAAGAGAAGTGTAGCTATGCCGACGAGTTTAACCGTCTTCGGGATAGCGCCCCAGTTGGCGGCGATAAACGCGAACAGTGCCAGTGCCACACAGACAACACCAATCCCGGCAAGTGCCATTGGCAAACGGGAGCGACCATCATCAATATCCTGATCCTGCAGGATGGATACGGCTCCTTCAGAAGAAACCCAACCTTTGGATACCCAGATCTCAAGGTCGCTCTTCAGTCGGTTTTTGTAAATCCAGTCAAACATGCAACCACTTTAGAGGAGACCGCACCTGCCCGCTACAGGCATCGCAGATTGGCCAACACCAGCGTGATGCGGTTGTCATGGCCCGAATGGTGCAGGATCCAGAGATGCAAATTGGAACGCCAAAGATTTCGGCGGCTTTGGGTTGACGAGAGGAAACCTCACCACCTTCAGATCATGTTTCTGATGAGCGCAAAGCACCGTGAACCAAAGCAGAAGACTCAGAGATGCAAATTCCCACGTTAGTTCGTCAGGTTCGGGGCACATTTCAGTCCAAAAAACGTGATATTTCAACTTCTTTAGTTACCTCAATCAGTAAGTAAACCTGCTGCTGCACGTTCTAAATTCAACGCATCATTGATTTGAGCCGGATTGATCCCGCCTAACGTGCCTAAACCAATCAATATGCACTAATACCATAGTCATAATTGCATATTGATGACTGGGCATATCCAATGAATCATGGTTGAATATCGCTTAGATTTTTTAGATCAGAGCCAAACATAATAAAAAACAGTGGGGGCTCTGAGGGGCGTTCGAGAGGCCCGAACGCCCCTATTTATTCACTTGTTTTCTCAATTGCCCATTTTAATGACCTGAGGTGTAAAAACCGCCGTTTCGTTGAACTCATTTGCAAGAAGCGTTTTTGGAAATCTGCGCTTCGTCTGATTGAACCTTCAGTTTCCAGTCCTCAATGATAGTACCCTTTGTTTCAAGCCTGCTTGCGAAATAATACAGCCGTTGCGTTGCTGCTCCCGTGGGGGCCGTGTCGAAACGCTGCTTCAGATAATAGGGCGGTATCGCCTGATAGTAGAGTGTTGCAGAGACGTTGACACATTCGTTTTTTCCGGACACCTGCAGCGGGATCTTGTAGGTCGTTCGATCCGACCCAGGCTTAAAATCACTGTCCTTCGTGGCCTGCCCTTCAGGCATGGTCGCCTTCAAAAACGCACTCGTCTCTATGCTCTCTCCAAACTTGGTGAGGAATGCGTCAGAACCGGGCTCCAAAGCACCGAGCGGCATCAAACGATTGTCTTTGGGATGGTGCACGCGATGAACAAAACTGGTTGTGAACTCAAGCTTGGCGTTTTGAGTCAGTTCTTCATAAATCTGGACCTGATCTTCGGTCTCAATAATCTGATGATGCGGTTGATACAAAGCTTCTGTCTTGCCCGGGGGCACATCATCCAGGAACTCTGTCTTCAACGGCTGGCCGTTCTCACCGATGATGACACCAACTTCATCAGCACAGCCCGAACACCAAAGAACCTCGCCGTCTGCATCAACTGCCTTCACTTCAAGGAATGCCCGGCGGAACCCCACACCTGAAGGCAATCGGTGCCCGGTCTTGTTGGTGACAACCACATGGGCCGTTAACAGGCCATCGACACCGTCGTTTTCCAATGTAAGGGAAACATCAGCCGTCTCGTTTCGAGCCTGAAGCGCCATGGTGTCCATTGTAAGCTGCGCTCCATTTTCCGCATAGGTCATGGGACTTTGTTTGGACAACCCCATCTCATTTCTGAATTGGGACAGCATCTTCACCATGAAAGCATTCAGCCCGACAAAATTGTGTCGATGATATCCCTCATGGAATGGAACATTTACCTCGTCATGAGGTAGTGAATTGCCGACCTCTGGCAGATTTGAGTCCTGGATCGAGGCAATCTGTGTGGTTATCGCATCCACCTTGAGTTTGCCATCAACACTCTCAAAACCCGTTTTCATGTGACAGTTCTGGCAGGATGTCTTGGTGGCTTCTTCCGAATAGATCGAGTTGACCCATTCCAGATACGTGGCCTGTTCGACGGAATGCTGGAATTTTGTCAGGGGTTCCGGATAGGTGACGCCATATTGCTTGTTCAGCAGAGCCGCCCCATTTGCAGAAGCTTCGTTGAAAACCTTCTGTTCCGCCTCGCTGAAGCCCGGAAGTGGCTTGTTCGGGTCCGCATCGACATTGGGCAGGTTGATCGTATGGCAGGCACCGCACAGCTCGCTGTCTTTGATATAGGGATTGTGAACAGGCAGAATGCCCATTGCATTTTCCATCGGCTTTTGCCGCACATCGGAATAAGGACCGCTCAACTGGTCTGCAGGCGTCAACTGGAATACGCCAGTTGTTCCATTCATGAGATAAGTGTTGAGGCGGTTATAGTCCGGCTGAGCCCTAGTCTGTTGCGGTGGGCTGATATGATGGCAAACCGCGCAAGAAATCCCCTCGCGGGCTAGATTGCCGTACTGGTGATAAGGAAAAGTCCCGTCGGCCTCCTGCTGCTTTTTCTCAACCTCGGTCAGAGGTGCATGAAGCAGCGTATAATCAACCTTGAAAGTGTTGCTATCCAGCCCCTTGTCAGGATCAGCATGAGCATCAATTTCCAATTGCCGCTGTCCCATCGCACCGTGGCAGGAAAGGCAAGTGGTTCCCAGATTGCCTGTCAGATCCTCGACACCGGCCTGTTTCAAGAGCTCAAATTCGCTTTCCAATTGCGCATAGAAAATCGGATCACGCCCAGCGAGCCCCATCGGCGACCAACGCCATTCACCGTATTCCGAGATATCGTAGCCTTCGCCATAGTCGGGACCAGTCTGCAAAAACATTGTCGTTCCGGAAGGAGGTCCGCCCAATCCGCCGTGGCAGCCTACGCAGTTTCCGGACGTCAGGAAGTGTTGACGATCGTTCGGCCTCGCCGGAACCGCGTCCAGCCATTCGCTGGGCATTTGTTGAAGCTGGGAGTGATCAACTGCGATCCCATCTTTCGGCGGAAACATCTTTGTAAAGACTGGATTTGGTTTCGCATCGCTGACGGTGGCAGAGATGTCACCCGCTCGGACTTGCATACGTGAGTGAAAGAAGTCCTCGACGAGTTGAGCTTCTGATTCTCCAAAACCGGGACGTTGCTCGACTGGCAGATTGAACGGACCTTTGGGGAAGTCTGTCAAGTCACGCCAGCTTTCGTCAACGCGAAAGATCAATGGCTCTCCGGGAAAGCCAGCAACATTGTCCAGATCAGAAAACGTCAATTCGACCTCAGCTGACGCATGACATCGCATGCATAGACCATCACCGATTTGTCCGCTAGCCGGCGAAAATGGCGGTTTAAACGTATCTATTTGGGCAGATTGCGACACAGAGGCAAAGAACCATCCATTGTGAGCGGCTTTGCTGTCGCGAACCATCACCGTCCAGTTGAGATTGTTGTCCTTCTTCAAATAGGCCAACATTTCTGCTTCAACTTTTGCCGGATCATTGCCGTGTTGGCTTTCAAGTTTCGCCCGATACTCGTTGTATCGAGCTGCTGGCGGAGATGCCATTTCCTTCACGATCATGGCGCCATCAGGGATTTCGCCCTTGCGACCTCCCACAAGCCAGTCGATGATCTCCGGCGAATAGTAGATGCGAACGGCAGGGTGAACGCCGTAGCTAGTTTTCAGAATAAACGGACCCGTGTCCCGCCAGGACTTGTCTCTTTTCCAATTGAGATCTGGTTTTGCAAATTCTCGTTCGGCAACAAATGGGTAAAGGATGGCCTGATAGTCAAGAAGAGGAAGGTCTGAAGGAAGATCAAGCGCCTTCGTGGGTTGTAAAACTGCAAGCGTTCCAGCAACTGCCAAAAGGATCCGCCACACATAGGCTTGCAAGATTTTCATATCCATCCCCGTGCTGGTTCCATAGAAGGGCTGCAGCTGTCCGCCGATCAGTCATAGATCTTCAAGATTAGGGCTCTTCTTAAGGTGAATCCATAACACAATACCTCTATTGATTATATTTCCTTATTCTTCTATTTAAAATTGAATCCAAACATCCTAAAGCTACTACCCTACAACGCATCGCTGCTTTCACGAAAAACCATGAAATGTGGCAGAGTAGCTTCATAAACAAGTTCGGCGCTCCGGGTTTCCCCAAAGCGCCGTTTTCAGTTCAAATTGGTCTTTTGTTTGGATCAGGCCAGATCAAACCGGTCTGCATGCATGACCTTTGCCCAAGCCATAACAAAGTCTTCAACAAACCGCTCGCTGGCATCATCCTGGGCATAGACTTCGGCATATGCGCGCAGAATGGAGTTCGAGCCGAACACCAGATCCATGCGGGTTGCCGTCCACTCCAGAGTGTCCGTCTTGCGGTCCCGGATTTCGTAAAGACCGTCTGACGTCGGCACCCATTTGTAGGCCATGTCAGTGAGGTTGACGAAGAAGTCAGTTGTCAACGCTCCAACACGATCCGTGAAGACACCGTGCTTTGTGCCGCCATGATTGGTGCCAAGGACACGCATGCCACCGACAAGCACGGTCATTTCGGCCCCAGTCAGGCCCATCAGCTGGGTCCGGTCGAGCATCATTTCTTCGGCACTGACGACATAGTCCGTCTTCTGCCAGTTCCGGTAACCATCGGCCAGCGGCTCCAGAACGTCGAACGAGGCCGCATCGGTCACTTCGTCAGTCGCATCGCCGCGACCAGGAGCAAAGGGCACGGTGACATTGTGACCAGCTGCCTTGGCAGCCTGCTCAACACCAACATTACCTGCCAGAACAATAACGTCAGCAACGCTCGCGCCATATTCTGCAGCAATAGGCTCCAGTACAGCCAGCACCTTGGCAAGACGGTCTGGTTCGTTGCCAGCCCAGTCTTTTTGCGGAGCCAGGCGAATGCGAGCGCCGTTGGCACCACCGCGCATGTCAGACCCACGGTATGTCCGTGCACTGTCCCAAGCTGTAGAGACCAGTTCGTTAATAGACAGGCCAGAGGCGGCGATCTTGGACTTGATGGCACCAATATCGTAGTTGACTGGTCCTGCCGGGATCGGATCTTGCCAGATCAGATCTTCCTGTGGCGCGTCAGGGCCGATGTAGCGAACTCTTGGGCCCATATCGCGGTGGGTCAGTTTGAACCAGGCGCGGGCAAATGTGTCCTTGAAATAAGCCGGATCAGCGATGAACTTCTCACAGATAGCTCGATAGGTTGGGTCCATTTTCATGGCCATATCAGCGTCGGTCATCATCGGCATGCGGCGGACAGATGGATCGCTTGCATCAACCGGCATGTCCTCTTCCTTGATACCAATCGGCTGCCACTGCTGTGCACCGGCCGGGCTCTTGGTCAATTCCCACTCGTAGCCGAACAGGAGATCGAAAAAGCCCATGTCGAACTGCGTCGGGTTTGTGGTCCACGCACCTTCAATGCCAGAAGTAACGGCTTCGCTGGCTTTGGCTGTGCCCTTCGGGTTTGTCCAGCCCAAGCCCTGCTCTTCGATGCCTGCGCCTTCCGGCTCGGCACCGAGTGTGGCAGCATCACCGTTGCCGTGTGCCTTACCAACTGTGTGACCACCAGCTGTCAAAGCTGCTGTTTCTTCATCGTTCATAGCCATGCGCGCGAAGGTTTCGCGAACTTGCTGCGCTGTTTTCAGCGGATCAGGCGTTCCATTGACGCCTTCCGGGTTCACATAGATGAGCCCCATCTGCACGGCTGCAAGCGGGTTTTCCATTGTATCTGGCTTGCCGACATCGGTGTACCGCTCATCGGAGGGCGCAAGCCATTCCTTTTCCGCGCCCCAATACGTGTCCTTTTCCGGATGCCAGATATCGTCGCGGCCAAACGCAAAGCCAAATGTCTTTAGGCCCATGGATTCATAGGCGATTGTTCCGGCCAGAATGATCAGGTCTCCCCAGGAGATCTTGTTGCCGTATTTCTTTTTGATTGGCCACAAAAGGCGGCGTGCCTTATCGAGGCTGGCATTGTCGGGCCAGGAATTGAGCGGTGCAAAACGAATGTTTCCGGCGCCGCCACCACCGCGGCCATCGGCCAGACGGTAAGAGCCTGCAGAATGCCAGGCAAGACGGATCATCAACCCGCCATAGTGACCATAATCAGCCGGCCACCAGTCCTGACTTTCGGTCATCAGGGCATGCATGTCTTTCTTCAGAGCTTCGACGTCGAGATTTTGCAATTCTTCCCGGTAGTCGAAATTCTCACCAAGCGGGTTACTCTTGGTGTCATGCTGATGGAGAATGTCCAGGTTCAGCGACTTTGGCCACCAGTCCATCACTGATGCACCGGTCTCCGTGTTACCGCCATGCATTACAGGGCATCCGCCCGTCTTCTCAACTTTAGCGTCCATAGTCCTCTCCAATCCTGGCATTCGCCAGACAGCGTTCGCAGCAAAGGTCCGTGTTCGGCCTCAACTCTCACTGAATTCCTCTCGAACAGGAAGTCCACCGGCTGCATGCGTACATACAAACCGCCGGGACCTGTCCTCACACTTCAGACGTTAGCAAATACCATCAATCAGGAGAAATTGCATTTACTGATGATTGTGATAAGAAATAATTATGATAAACATAACTCTGAAACAGTTGCGCTATTTCGAAGCTCTCGCTCGCCATAAGCACTTTGGCCGAGCCGCAGATGATTGCGCCATTTCTCAACCTGCCCTGTCGATGCAAATCAAGGAGCTCGAAGAAACACTGGGCTCTTCTCTCTTCGAGCGCAGTGCCCACAAGGTCAATCTGACTAATTTTGGCACCGAAGCCGTGCAACGGGCACGCGAAATTCTCAGATCTGCCGAGGAACTGGGGGATCTTGCAAGAGCCTCGAAAGAAAAGCTGGTCGGTCGACTTCGCATCGGCGTCATCCCAACCATCGCGCCCTATCTGTTACCGTCAGTGATCAAGAACCTCACCCGGTTACATCCCGATCTCGATATTCACGTCCGTGAAACAGTCACTCCGAAACTGATCGAGGAACTTGGCGACGGGCGATTGGACACAGCCATCCTCGCGCTTCCTGTGTCTGAACCGTCCTTGAGCGAAACGCCACTGTTTGACGAGAACTTCGTTCTGGTTCGTCCAAGAGCAGAGGAAGGGCAACCGGTTCCCAATGTCGAGACCTTGCGCGAAATGCGTCTACTCCTTTTGGAAGAAGGCCATTGTTTCCGCGATCAGGCACTTTCTTTCTGCAACATCCAGACAGGACCGCCCCGTGAGGTTCTGGACGCAAGTTCTCTTTCGACACTGGTTCAAATGGTCAGCGCTGGTATGGGGGTCACCTTCATACCCGAAATGGCTGTGCCCGTTGAGACCCGCTCAGCGACCGTCTCAATCACGCGATTTGAGCCGCCAGAACCCGCAAGAACGATCGGTATGGTCTGGCGTAAAACAACTCCGCTAGCCCCACAGCTGAAGGAGATTTCGGAAGAAGTCCGAAGTTCAACGGGTCATTTTTGAGTGGAATGTCGCCAAACCCAATAGAGCCATGGCACCGGCAAGTCCGAGCAGAACGACCCGCGCATCATCACCTGAAGCAAGCATTGCCACAATCAGTCCGGCCAAAGGCTGAGACAGGTTGTTAAGGCAGATAATCACGCCGGTTGTCTTGCCAAAATCTTCTGGCGGTATGATTTCCTTGCGCAGGGTGCGGACGTAAATATTGAACATCTTGTCGAACCCGGCAATCAACAGAAAGCCCAGCGCATAGATCAGCGGATGGGCCCCGAGACCTGTCAGGACCGCCCCAATACAAATGAAGGCATAGGCGGTCCGCCCCAGTGTGGTGAGACCGAAATGGACGTGGGCCGTCAGTGTGAGAACAGCCAGCGTTGCAAGTGCGCCGCTGACCTGAAGCCAGGCATATGTCTGTTCACTCTGCGCGAAGTAGCCAGTCATCATCGCAGCAGCCGTTGCCATCGTCGCCCCGATAACCAGATTGACGCCCGCAGCCTGAAGGATGGCTTGCTTTAAAGCTGGCAATTGCCAAACCAGATTCAATGCGTGTTTGAGATCGACAACCGGATGACGAGCCTCGCGCGCTTTTGGGACTTCTGCCATGCGGGACTGTCCGGACCACAACAAGAAGACAATATCCGCCAGAACGAATAGCACTGTCGCTAGAACCACGACCGCTTCCCAAGGCCAAAAGGCCATCAGATAGGCTGCCGTCAGCGGACCAAGTACAACACCCATTTGCGAGGCAAGCTGGCCATAACTGGCGACCTTTTCAAACCGCTGATCCTGAAACGCACGCACCAGAACCATTTCCAATGCGAGCATGCCTTGTGTTGTCAAAACACCGGCGACTGCGGACAAACCAATGAGCCACCAGACACCTCCAAAGGCGATCTGTCCGGCAATGCCGACACCACAGGCAACCGCTCGCAGGATACGGCTGAGACGCAAAAGGGAAATGGGCGGATAACGATCACACAGGACACCGGCAACCGGAAACGTAATATAACGCGGCAGTGTTTCGAAGAAGAATGCCAAGCCTGACCAGGCAACATTGCCTGTGATCTGGAAAATCACCAGAGGCACCAGAAAGAGCAGCATCTGATCGGCAAGCACCGTCAGAAACATGGAGCCGAAAAAGGCACGGTCGCGCAACAGCATCAAACGCTTTCAGGAGGGCACAAAGGAATGATCCTCTATGCTTACCATTGAGTGCTTCCATGCTCAATTCGTATTGGTGAGATTGGTCTTCCAGTGTCAGGTTTTTCGGGCGACCACAAAGTGGCTGTGTGGAGCCGGATAGAGGCCCGTTTCAATGATTTCGAAGCCATTGTCCTGATAGAGATCGTTCACCATTTCCGGCGACATCAGGTTCACATAAGGCGCTTTGCCAAACAGCCGCATTACGGCGATCAGGGGGCCAAACAGCCAGGCCTTGTATTTCAGACAAGGCGTCTTGGTGATGAAAAGACCTCCCGGTTTGAGCATGTCTCGTACCCGAACCACAACGGCTTCTTGCGCCTGTACCAGATGAATGAAATTGAACGCCAGCACAGTATCATAGCCATCACTCCCACTTGGCGGAGTGATGCGTTCGTCAAAAGCGTCCGCAGCCATAAATGACAGTCCGGGAGGCGCAGTTCCAGCCGATTTCTCCGCGGCCAGTTTTTCCTCTGCGATCGCAATCATACCCGGCGAAAAATCAGTCGATAGATAGGATTTGACGTTTCCCGCCAGCAGCAAAGCCGTGGTGCCTGTTCCGCTGCCAAGTTCCAGAACACTGTCTTCCAGTCCGAGGTGCTCGGTCACCCGCTGCAGGGTCTTTTCATAAGCGGCCTGATCACCGACTTTGCGGGCGGCATATTTTCTGGCGAGTTTGTCCCAGAAACTGTGAGGCACTGACATGTCATTGGTCCATGTAGTTGTCATGGTGAGGTTGTCCATCTGAAGCAAAATGAAGATGACCTGGGAACCGCAAGAACGGTTCGCCAGACCTAATAGGTTTGAGCGTGTGATGCGCTTGAGTTGTCTGTCGCGTTCAGGTTATTTGCGATTCACAGACCCACGCAGTCCGATACTGCGCAAAATTCCGCGTCCAATATCGCGTCCACCTGTCGGTGATGCCAGAAAGCCAAGCACCGAAACGACAACGCTTATCAAAAATGAAGTTGAAGACATCAACCCGCTCCTTTTGATTAAAAAAGATAAGGCATTCGCAAATGAATAGAAATTGCTAAAATTCTGGTAGTCGATATACAAATATGTATGAACTGGCAAAGCATCACATTTGACTGGAACCAGGCCCGGGCCTTTCTAGTTACAGCGGAAGAAGGCTCCCTTTCAGCCGCCGCAAGAGCCCTCGGGTTGACGCAACCAACGCTCAGTCGACAAGTCGCAGCCCTTGAAGAAACACTGGACGTGACTTTATTTGAACGTGTTTCAAAATCCTTGATCCTGACTAAGGCAGGTATAGAGCTTGTCGAACATGTGCGGGTCATGGGCGAGGCTGCAAGCCGGGTCTCGTTGTCGGCTTCCGGCCAGTCGCAGCAAATCGAAGGCATGGTGACAGTATCGGCGACCGACATCATGGCCTGTTATGTCCTGCCGGATATCTTGAAAAGCTTGCGCCAGAAGGCCCCAGGTATCGAGGTCCGCATTCTGTGCACCAATTCGCTGAGCGACCTGCGCCGCCGTGAAGCCGATATCGCCATTCGTCATGTGGCGCCCGATCATCCGGACCTTTATGCCAGAAAAATGCGGGACACTCCGGCGCAGGTCTACGCAACCCGGTCATATCTGGAGCAACACGGCGGTAAATTAACTCTTGAGGATGCGAAAAACCTCGACATCATCGGTTTCGATAACAATGAAGAGCTGATCATGCACTTGCGAGCAATGGGGCTTCCGGTCAGTGAAGCCAACATCAAGATCAGCTCACCAACAGGCATTGTCGCCTGGGATTTTGCCCGGCAAGGCCTTGGTCTGTGCGTCATGGCGGACGAGGTCGCAGACAAGTGTCCCGAAGTTGTTCCCGCATTCGAAGATATGGAGCCCGTTTTCTTCCCGATCTGGCTGGTCACCCACAGCGAGTTGCAGACAAGCCGCAGAATCCGGACCGTGTTTGATCATCTGGCGGAAGGGCTTTTTAAAACTTCGGTTACCTCAGCATCCAGTTGAGCACCAACCGCCAATCGGTCATGCGGATTGGAGTGCCATGGGTACCGGTATCAAACAGGGTGAATTTGATCGGATAGTTCGGCGCCTTTGATTTGATCTGCTTGAAATAACGGGCTTGCGTTTCCCAGTCATAGACCCGGTCCAGTGTCCCTTGCCCCATATAAATCGGCACATTTCTAGACAAGGCACCAGATCCGAAAATATTTGGATCCTTTGGCGAGCCGAACAACATGATACCGTTGATCAGTCTGGAATAGGATGCGCTTTTGACAAGGTTCCAACAGATGATCCCTCCCATGGAACCACAGGCAACAACAACCTTTGCTCGTGGTGAGATTTGTTTCTGATACTGGATCAGCGCAGCGACATCCGCAGTACCCCGCTTGTCAAAGTTCTTGATATCAACGGTCAGGTAGGCTCCGCCATTTCGGACCATCAGGTTCTGGATACGATTGAAATTGCCGCCGAATGAAACATCGTTCATTCCCTGAAAGCGGTTTCCGCCCTGCCCGTGGATATAGATGACAATGGCCTTCGCCCCGCCCTTCTTCCACTTGCCTGTGCCCATATAGTTGACGACACGTCCATTTGCATTCAATTCGCCGCTGCCACGTCCCCGTTTGGGCTTGTAGGAAACATAATTGCCCCAAACCTTCCGCTCCGGGATTTCGTCGCGGCGATGAAGGTCGCGTTGCTTGGAATACTCGACAACGATGAAGTCGCCGTCATAAAGGCTCTCGGTGATTTTCTTGTACCGGAACAACCGGTCTTTATAGGACTTAAGCGCCTCTGCCTGTGCACTCCCTCCGCTGAGGGCAACCAACAATGCCACTGAGAGGATAATCAAGCGGGACAAAGTGGCCGGAAAAAGCCGGTGCAACATGATGCATCCTTCGCAAGGCAAACGAGTCACTTAAAACAACAGGCTCAGCCTACGCTCAGCCACATTTGCTTTCAATCTGAAGACCGGAAAAAGAGTTGGCATTGCCCACGGGTTGGCAGAGTAGCGGAGGGCTACCAGAGCAAATCCCGTAAGTTTTGACAAAGATTACTTCGACAGCAGAGACAACAACGCCCTGTTTTTTCCGACAGCACCTGCCAATTATAACAAGCATTTATTTGACGTTTATCCACACATCCTAAGAGTTTCTGAATAACCGGCGTTCAATTTTCGAATTTAAGGATTTGGTAACCATAAAATCTCAAGACTGCGAGGCAGTTAAGTCGGTCAGTGACCACAAGTAGTGACATTGCAAGGCGAGTTCAGGAGAACCAAATGCCAGTTATTTCCTTCGCAAACGCAAAGGGTGGAGCGGGAAAAACCACCGCCGCTTTGCTGCTGGCGACAGAAGTCGCAGCTCGGGGAAAACGCGTCACCATATTTGATGCGGATCCGCAGAAATGGATATCGAAATGGCATGAGTTGCCGAAGAAATGCAAAGGCATTTCGGTCATCAACCAGATCTCGCCAGCCTCGATTACCGAGCAGATCACACTTGCGGCAGAAACCTCCGACTATGTGATTGTCGACCTGGAGGGAACCGAGAACCTCGTTGTCGCAAATGCCTTGTCGGTCTCTGATCTGGTGGTTGTTCCTATCCAGGGTTCTTCGATGGACGCCCGCGGCGGTGCAAAGATCTTGTCGCTGATCAAGAAACTGGAGAAGATCGTCCGCCACGACATCAAACATTGCGTGGTTCTGACGCGGTCCAACGCAGCGGTCACAACGCGCGCAATGAAGGCTGTTCAAGACTTCCTCTGCGCCCAGAATATCGACGTTCTGATGACGCCAATCGTCGAGCGCGCTGCTTTCCGTGATCTGTTTGAATTTGGAGGGGGACTTGCCGACCTTAACCCGAAGCAGGTCTCCGGTGTAGCAAAGGCCCGCGAAAACGCGGCGCTTTATGCCGCTGAACTTCTAGAGCGGGCAATCTCCGTACCCAAAAAACGCTGGTACAACGTTTTCAAACGCGCCAGCTGAATCGCGACCGACCAGAATGATCATGAAACCGGGCCTGGCGCCCGGTTTTTTCTTGTTGGTTTCTTTATTTAGTAGCCTGATCAGTTTTTGATTGCACTCTATAGGAATTCGATAAAAAGAATTTCGGATGCCATTTAGTTTTGCATATTTTTCGATATTTGAACGGTATTTTCCGCCAAGCTTGGCTAAGTGATGGCACTTCTATTCCGGTCTGGTAATTTCCAGTTTTGCGGCAGCGTACCAATCAGCAAATTCCCTAATTTCTAGGTCAGACAAGTCTGCAGAGATTTCTGTCATGATGTGATGAGTTCGTTTGCCTTGCCGGAAAGCTTTCAGCTGGTTGTCGATATAGATAACGCTTTCACCAGCCAGATTAGGCGCGTCCTCGGTCTCTGATATCCCAGTTGCCCCATGGCACGTTACGCAAGCTTCCGGAGCATCCATAACGTTCACGCCCATAGGCAGCGTCGCTGTAGCAGTGTGGGATGCATACCATGCTGCCAAATCCGCAATGGCCTGATCATCTAGCACCTTGGCAACAACACTCATCATTTCATGAACCCGCTCACCGTTTCGGAAAGCTGTGAGTTGATTTGCTATATATTGCGCCGGCTCACCTCCGATGTGCGGAGCTATGGGGATTTTCGCAAGACCATCAAGACCATGGCAAGTCCGGCATGTTCCTGCTTTTTTCTTTCCGGCTATGGCATCACCTGTTGGCATTTGGGCCAACGCGGACAAGGAGAAGCCGACCTGGGCGAGCATGAGCCCGCCCAGACCAATCACTACCAATGATCGCATCAGTTACCCTCATACGAAATTCGATAAAGGGCGCCAGCCAGATCATCCGAGACCAAGATTGACCCATCCCGGAGCTGAGCAACATCGACCGGACGACCGAGGTATTCCCCGTTCTCATCGATCCAGCCTTCCGCAAATGGCTCAATGGACGCGTTGCCTTCATCGTCTATGAAAGTCACCATCACGCGGGCTCCAACTGGAGTTGTCCGGTTCCACGACCCGTGTTGAGCCGAGAAGATCGCGTTTTTGTATTTCTCTGGGAACATCTTGCCCGTGTAAAAAGACATTCCGAGGTCAGCTGCGTGCGCCACCGTCTCTACAGCTGGATGCACGACGTCAACGGGAACTTCCTGACCAGCATATTCATTCGTCCGAGTGGTCCCGCCACCGAACCAAGGATGACCAAAATGCTGACCTGCGGCTGTCTGGCGATTGATTTCACCCGGAGGAATATCGTCGCCCATGCCGTCAACCTGGTTATCTGTCCACCACAGTTCTCCGGTCTCAGGATGAAAATCATGCCCGACTGAATTGCGAACACCATAGGTATAGACCTCCCGGTCGGTTCCATCAGTATTCATGCGAATGATGCCGCCGATACCGGTCTCCCTGTATTTTTCAAGTTTCTCCGGCGGTGCAACATTAAAGGGCTGCCCAAGTGAGATGTAGATTTTTCCATCCGGCCCAATTTTGCAGACGCGAGCTGTGTGATTGTAACTCTCTTCATCTGCCGGGATGAGATCCCCCTGCTTTGCAACATTGAAGGCAGCGACATCCGGGCTTTCATAGAAAAACTCAGCTGCTGGATAAACCAGGACACGGTTTTGCTCGGCTATATAAAGAAAACCATCCTTGGAGAAACACGGGCCATTGGGAATGGCGAATTTTAGCGACGGCGCGAAATCCTTAACTTCATCAGCCTTGCGGTCCTTGTTCCGATCCGTGACAGACCAGACTTTATCTTTGCGGGTTCCGACAAAAGTCACAATACCCTGCGGCCCAACGGCCATGTGCCGGGCGTCCGGAACAATCGCATATAGCTCGATCTTGAAACCGTCGGGGAGTGTAATTCCTTCAAGGGTTGCCTTGATCCCGTCCGCGTAGTCACCTGACTGTTCTATATAAGTGAATTCAGTCACACCGGTGGTCTGGAAATTGGAAAGCTTTTCCAAATTATCGGGCGCCGGTGCCTGCGCAACTGCAGTTCCAACACCAAACAGTAAGCTCACTTTAGCCAACAACAACAATTTCATACGTTTTCTCCCTGAGTTTGGAAGACAGCGTAAAGCCAGAAAATCGTATTTAATCTTCGAATACTGACTAAATGTATCAGCAACAGGAAACGATTCAGACCTTTTGGGTTGTTAGTTATCGTCAGAACGCATGTTACAGAAACGTAATCTGGATATTTTGTTTAGTTGTATTGCCATCTCCCCGACAGATATTAACGGATCTGCCAGGCGAAACGTTGGCAGACAGAAATGGGTTTGAGGTAGTATAGGTATACTACATCAATATTTGATAGTGTTTCGAGTTGCTCCGGTAGGGACCAGTTTCGATATATGATCAAGACACTTGCATCTGAGCAGTGAAGTGAAATTTCGCGCCTCTCCGTGATGTTCTATAATTTCAGAGTGCAGTCGTGAAACATACACTGGAGTTGAAACCCCTTCATTTTCTGCAAGTGCGTCGATAGCCATCCAGAATGAGTGTTCGAGACGAATGCTGGTGCTCTGTCCATTCAATCGGAGTCGCCGTGTTTTCGGCTCAAAGTTTGCCAAATCATGCCCGGTAACGAGGTAATTTAACATCAGCTCTCTCCACAACACATAGCTGCAAAGGTTTCAGTTTCACCCTCAAGTGACCTAGACACAAGTTCAAAATGCGTGGGGATTTCATCGTGTTCTTACTGGTATATTCACCTAATTGAATTTTAAGATAAATGCGGCTTGTATTGACGTGTACTTTCTTTTTCTTGCAACGCAGCAATTAGACCGCCCTCTGTAATTTCGCTATTTTTATGCTCAACACATTCAATGTGACTGTTGTATCCGATAGCTCTCCCTCTGAAGCCGCGCTAAGATAACCGGACTCGCAACGCGAGCACTGCTCGTCTGACGATTCCCGGAGGTCTTGATGCCAGGCACCCTGTTTCGATTGATTTTTGTCGCAACAATCAGCGTTTTGCTGACTGCCTGTAACAGTGAAGACGGCAATGTTGCGCTCGGCGCATTGGAACGCGACCGGGTTGCGCTGACGGCAACAGCCAATGAAGTGCTTGTCGACCTGCCGGTTGCCCAGGGGACTTTTGTCACCAAAGGCACTGTGCTGGCCAAACTGGATCCGACCCGACAACAGGCCGTTGTCAATCAGGCGCGTGCCGAAGTCCAAAAGGCCAAGGCCAATCTGCAAAAGCTTGAAAATGGTGCGCGCGAGGAGGAAATCGCCAAGGCTCGCGCCACAGTCGCAGGGGCCAAAGCAGAACTGGTGGAAGCGGAAAACAATTTCAAACGCTTCAAAGACCTGACCGGTCGCGGCACGACCAGTCAGGCGCAACTCGACAGCGCTCGCGCCGGACGGGATGCCGCTGAAGCCTCTCTCAACAGCGCAGACCAGCAGCTGAAGGAACTGGTCACCGGCACGCGCCCGGAAGACCTCGACATTGCCAAGGCAGAACTGGCCGCCGCCACTGCCAGTCTGGAAACCCAGGAGAAGATCCTTGCCGACCTGACGATCACAGCATCTCGCGAAGGCACCCTCGACAACTTGCCCTGGAATCTTGGCGAACGGGTTACAATCGGCAGTCCGGTCGCGGTCATGCTGGCTGGCGACGCGCCTTATGCAAGGGTCTATGTGCCTGAACCGCACAGGGTCAAGATCAATGAAGGCGACACGCTGCAAGTCCGCATTGACGGGCTTGAGGCCCCGATTGAGGGCTCAGTGCGATGGATCAGCTCCGAACCATCTTTCACACCTTATTATGCGCTGAACCAGTCCGAGCGCGCACGGTTGATGTATGTCGCTGAAGTCCAGTTACCAGATAGCGCATCCGACTTGCCGAATGGAGTTCCGGCACAAGTTGTGCTGCCGTGAGTGCAGGATCGGCTGATCATTCGGATATCGTTGTCCGCGCCGACGGGCTGGTAAAGAGTTTCAAGGGATTTCGCGCTGTCGACGGCCTCGATCTCACCATCGAACGGGGCATGATCTACGGCTTTTTGGGTCCCAATGGCTGCGGTAAAACCACAGCCATGCGCATGTTGACCGGCTTGCTGACACCGACAGAAGGTTCGGTCGAAGTGTTGGGACTTTCAATCCCGAGAGACGCCGAAACACTGAAATACAAGATCGGCTACATGACGCAGATGTTTTCGCTTTATGGCGATCTGACTGTTCGCGAGAACCTCGATTTCATGGCGACAATCTACGGCCTGCCGGGCAAAAAACGAAAAAACCGGATCGGCGAAGTCATGGAGCTATATGAGCTGACCAGTCTGGCCGATCGGTTCGCCGGCAAGATGAGCGGCGGCCAACGACAACGACTGGCGCTTGCGACAGCCGTTCTGCACGAACCGCAGCTGCTATTTCTGGATGAGCCAACGTCAGCTGTTGATCCGGAATCGCGCCGCCATTTCTGGGAACAGCTGTTTGATCTGGTAGAAGGTGGCACCTCTATCGTGGTGACCACCCATTTCATGGATGAAGCGGAGCGCTGCCACAAGATCGCGATCATGGAGTCCGGCCAGAAACGTGCAGACGGTGCACCAAAGGACCTGATGGCCGCCATGGGTGCCAATGTGGTGGAGATCGAGGGCCCAAACCTGCGCGACATTCGCCGCCATCTTCTGGAAATCGACGGCATTGTTGCTGCCGCTCAACTGGGTGCCAGGCTCAGGGTGTTGGTCAAAGACGAAATCCCCGATCCCGAAACATTTCTCAAAGAAAAACCGGAGACCGATGGCGCCAGTTTGATCGAACGGGTTCGGCCAAATCTTGAGGATGTTTTTGTGACAGCTACGGGAGAAGGTCGCCAATGAGATCGCTGTCGCGTATCGCTGCCATCCTGTTCAAGGAACTGGCCCAGCTCCGGCGGGACAAGATGACATTCGGCATGGTCATCATGATCCCTCTGATCCAGCTCATCCTGTTCGGGTATGCCATCAACACCAACATCCGCGACATTCCAGTCGCCGTTGTCGATCACAGCCAGACGGGCCTCAGCCGCATTCTCATTCAGATGGTCGAAGCGACACGTGTTGTGGAAGTGACGGAGCGGTTCAACACCGTGCAGGAAGCAGAAGCAGCCATCAAATCAGCCCGCGTGCGCGCAGCATTTATTTTGCCTTCAGATCTGTCCCAACGGATATCGCGCTCACCCAGCGTTGGGCTTGGCTCACCCGCCTCAACCGATGAAGAAACAAGTCGTCCTGTCGCTCAATGGATTGTCGACGGATCAGACACAATGATCGCAGGCGCTATCAAGTCCTTGCGTAATATGCCGCTCGCTGAGCTGTTTCGCCAGGCCCCCAACCGGGCAACACCAACCTTCGAGGTCGCTCTGTTTTTCAACCCTGAACAACGCACAGCCATCAATATCGTACCCGGTCTCGTCGGCATCATCCTGACTATGACAATGATCATGTTTACATCGGCTGCCATCGTGCGCGAGCGCGAGCGCGGCAACATGGAAATGTTGATCAACACGCCGGTGCGTCCAATGGAGCTGATGATCGGTAAGATCATCCCGTATGTCTTCATCGGCCTCATACAGACGGTGATTATTTTGGGGCTCGGGCACTTGCTGTTCAACGTGCCTTTTGGGCAACACCTGTTTGATCTTTTTATCGGGACGTTGTTGTTCATCGGAGCAAGCCTGTCGCTTGGGCTGGTGATGTCGACCATCGCGCAGAGCCAGCTTCAGGCGACACAGATGACTGTCTTCGTCCTGCTGCCCTCAATCCTTTTGTCCGGCTTCATGTTTCCTTACGAGGGCATGCCCGTGATCGCGCAATATATCGCTGAAGTGTTTCCGGCGACGCATTTCATGCGCATGATCCGCGGCCTCGTCCTGCGCGACGCAAGCCTCATCGATTTGCAAAAAGACGTCCTCTGGATGATTGGTTTCTTCACCCTCGGCATGATCGTCGCAGCCCTTAGGTTCAAGAAGAGGCTGGATTAGCTGGGGTTTCAGCTTGATATGGTCTGAGACGGCAATTCACCGAACATCTTGAAGTAATCCCTGGCGAACTGTCCCAGATGCCAGAAGGCCCAGTCATTCGCGACATCGGAGATAAGGGCGTCGCCCGATTGCCGGAGCAATTCAGAGCGGACGCGATTCAGGCGAAGCCGCAGATAATAGCTCTTTGGGCCGATGCCAAATTTCTCCATGAAGGCGCGGTTCAAGGAACGCCAGGACACGCCAGTTTCCTGGCAAATCCGGCTGACCGGCAGATTCTCCTGATCATTCGCCAGCATGAATTCAATGGCCGTTTTTACCGCCCTAGCGCGCGCGTTTGCTCCACCCCGGACAGAACTCTCCCGATCGGCATTGGCAGCGAGCAGCAGGTTTCCAACGATTTCCTCATCGTCGTCCGCCGACTTTACTAGATGGCTATTCGCGAACACCTGTTCTGTTTTGCTTCGCAAGACGTCCAGGCGACCATTACCCCCGTTTGTGTCAATGTCTGACGAATTGCGCAGAGCATCCGGTACATCAAGGCCCAGCCTGTCGGCCAGGTTTTCGGCATAGCTTTCACTGATCGAAACCGTTGTTCCGGAAAAACCGGAGTTGCTGACACCTTCAAAAGCATCAGAGCTACCAAAAGACAGCAGATGCGACGAAGAAGTATCACTGCCTTGCCAATGCTGGACCCGGCGAGGCTTGATCAACCCGACAGACAACATGCCCTTTGGCGATGTTCCGGTCTGATGAACCGCGTGCGACATCGAAATCTGCAGGAGCGTGACTGATTTTCCTGGCTGAATGGTTACGCTGGTTTTCATTGGACCAGCTTCGATCTGACGGAAATCGATGTCCCAGGGCGAAATTTTATTGATGTCGTTGGGTTCCGACAGGCTCACAGAAACAACCGGCGGCACTGGCGCATCCGAGATAGATAGCGGGATTGGCGAATTTTTGATGTGGTCCAATGCACAGGCCTAATAGTTTCCCGGCAATGTTAACTCTCGGATGCAGCGTGCGGCAAGTGACCAGCCCTGACAAAAATCGTGAGGCACGCGTTGTGATGGGACGACCACCGCTCCCGATTGGTGAAAGCCGGTCAATGCGCACGGTCACATTTCTCACGCCCGCGGAACGCTCTGCGCTGGAAAAGCAAGCCGATATCGCCGGGCAAACCATCTCTGCCTATTGCCACAAGCTGATTGCTGCAGGGCTTCAAGACAACACCGTATCTGAAAAGGAGGACCAATAATGAGGTTACGACAAATAGCCGGTGCTTGCATTGCCATTGGAATGGCAACACATGCGAATGCTCAGGACGGCCCCATCGTTCACGACGCCGAGTACTACATTCTGGAAGCGCAAAACGGAAAGGTCTGGGCTGTCGAGGACGGCAAGCTGGATACGAAACTGGCAGAATTGCGCGAAAAATATGGCGCACCGCCGAACATCATTCACTACATGTGGGATGATCAACCACCAATGGCCTTTGGTGATCCGCTTTATCAGCAGATACGCGGGTATTCGACGCCGAACCTTAACCAGTTGGCCAAAGAAGGCATGATGTTCTCGCGCATGTATACCGAACCCGGTTGCACGCCCAGCCGTGCAGCTGTGTTGACCGGCCAGAATGCAATCCGGACAGGAACCTGGGAAATCGGTTTTCCGATCGAGTACACTGGCTTGGCAGCAGAGAACGTGACACTGGCTGAAGTTTTGTCGGCGAAAGGTTATGCAACCGGATTTTTCGGCAAATTGCATCTGGGTGATACGGAAGAAGCCTACCCCATCAACCAGGGTTTTGATGAGGCATTCTGGGCGCTCTATAATCAAGTGACCAGCCTCTACAACAAAACTGGCGAAGGCGCTAATGCCATCATCGGCATGAAAGAAGAGTTGCTGGCAGACAACCCATATAAACTGGATACCGGATTTGTTCAGGACGAGGCCTTCGTCTTCTATCTTGAAGGCAAGAAGGGCGAACAGCCCGCCGAATGGCGCGATGGATCTCAGGAAATCAAGGACTACTACGACTTTGATATTGAAGGGCGCGCACGTGCCATCGATTTCATCCGCCGCAGCGCCAAAGCCGAAAAGCCATTTTACGTCGCCTGGTGGCCTCTCTGGATCGCGTTTATCTCCCAACCGGAAAAGCAAACGCTGCAACGTGGTATGGTTGGTGAAAACTACCAACGGGTCATAGAGCCGGATATCGCCATTTTGCGCGAAACCCTCGATGAATTGGGAATTGCCGAAAACACGCTCATCGTTGCCATGGCCGACAATGGCCCCATGACCCACAATCCACCTGCAGGTGCCGGACTTGGTGAAGGCCTGTTTCGTGGTGGCAAAGGCGATTTCACTGAAGGTGGTGTCCGGGTTCCGGCTGCAGCCCTCTGGCCGGGTGTCATCGAACCGGGACAGCTGGTTGGCGACATGATCCATGAAACAGACCTGTTCACTACATTCGCCCGCCTTGCTGGCGCAAAACAGAACATTCCGACTGACCGTGTAATTGACGGGATTGATCAGACATCCCTACTGCTGAATGGTGACTCACATGGTCGACGCGATCACGTATTCATCTATCAAGGTCCGGATCTGGCTGCGACCGTCAAGGATCATTATAAGATCCACTGGACTTCTGACGACCCGGGACAAGCAAAATCCGGCCTGACTGCGGTCTATGATCTCTACAATGATCACCGCGAAGTAAATCCGATTGTTGTTGGTGGGTTCCACTTCAAGGAACCGTTCAAACGGATGCGGGCACGTCACGAGTTGTGGAAGGAAAAATATCCAGACCGCAAACATGTGCGTGGCCCGGCCTATACCAATATCTCAAACGCACGACCCGCAACGAAGGCTTTGGCCAATCCGCCAGCTGAATTCAAGGATCTGCCATTTGATCCGAACGAGTTCATCGGGCATCTCGACAAGCTGCCGTACGACTTGAGTGAACCGGCTCTCGGAGACTAAACCACACGAGAGGTCGCCGCTTTGCCGCGACCTCTCAATCTTTCCGGTCATCTATTTATTCAGCATTCCAGATAGCACTTGAAGTGCTCGCTTTAAAGTAACGAGCGTGCAATGCATGACCCTAGGTCCTCAGCTATAAGCGCCTGAGGAATAGGTCAGCTCATAGGAATGGCTGTAGAGTTCAAAGACGATGCCGAACGGGTCTTCGACATAGACCATGCGATACGGTTTTTCGTTCGGGAAGTAATGTCGAATAGGCATTCGTTGTTTGCCACCTGCTGCAACAATTTTCTCGACCAACCCTTCGACATCAGGATCCTGAATGCAAAAGTGGAATGTCCCGTTCCGGCGAAAATCAATATTGTTGTCAGGCGCATAATTGCCGTCAAACTCGAATATCTCAATGCCGACCCTGTCGGCTGTCGCCATATGGGCAATGCGGAGTTTCTTCCAGTCCGGACCGAACACATCGGTACACATGACCCCGATATCACTTTCATCTTCGGTGACATCAGTTGGCGGCATGATGACGTAAAAACCGAGCACCTCGGAATAGAATTTCACCGCAGCATCGACATCCGGCACCGACAGACCGATGTGAGAGAACGTTCTTGGATATTGTGACATGGAGCCCCCAGAAAGCGAATGATGAAGTCATCGTCTTAAGTGAAATAGCTCTGCGATCCGAAAAGCCCAGATCTTTATTCTCGCGCAATTCTCTCAACCGCTTTCATCGCGGCTCGAATATCATCGGATGTCGTCCGGTGATTGACGATTGCAGCCCGCAGACAAGGCTTGCCTTTCAGCGCCGTGGTTGAAAATACAACTTCTCCCGACAGTTGAAGCCTGGCGGCAACTTCGTTCGGATCTTTGCCTATCACCTCGAAACAACAAAGGTTCGAGACAACCGGATGCACAAGTTCCAGTAAATCGGATTGCTCTGCCAGTTCACCCATTAACTGCGCCTGTTTGCAATTGTCCGAAATGGCCTTGCCAAAGGCTTCAACACCGATGGCCTTGATAGCAGCCCAGACTTTCAAGGCGCGAAACCCGCGTGACAGATCCAGCCCATAGTCGCAAAACCACAGGTCACCGCCTGCCAGGCCTTCCCGATGCGGAGCCAAATAGGATGGCCGTGACGAAAACGCCATGTGGTGAATGTCGCGATCATAAATCATGCAAGCGCCGCAATCATAGGGCACCGACATCCATTTATGGAAATCGCAGGCGATCGAATTTGCACGGTTCATTCCATTTGTGAGCTGCTTCCATGGCTCTTCTGCAAGGATGGTCCAAAAGCCGAATGCGCCATCAACATGCAGCCAGATGTCCTCGTTATTGCAGAAATCTGCTATCGCACTGACAGGATCGAAAACACCCGTATTGACCGCACCGGCTGTGGCAACGACCGCCAATGGCACTTTGCCACATGCACGGTCTTCCGCGACTTTCCTATTCAGATCCTCGATATCCATTTGAAGATCATCGTCGACAGCAACCATCCTCAAGCTGTCCGTCCCGTGGCCCATGACAGCCATTGCCTTGTCAACACAGGAATGCGTGCCAGCACGGACATAGACGCAGACGTCGGGAAGAGATCGGATGCCTGTCTGTCGGACGTTCTCGCCAAATGCCCGTGTTCGAGCTGCCGACAGCGCCAGAATGGTAGCCTGGGAGGTTCCGGTGGTCAGGATTGCAGATGCATTTTCCGGCAGACCGGATATCTGCAGCAGCCAGTCAAGAACCGCTTGTTCCACTTGAACAGCGCTATGATCACGGCCACCACAATTGCTGTTCATGGTCGAAGCGACCAGATCCGCGCCAACTGAAACCGGCAGTCCCGTGCCGTGCACCCAGCCAAAAAAGCCCGGATGGGTGTTGCCCGTTGCATAGGGCATGATGTCCTGCGTCATGTGATCGAAGGTTGTTTTCACTCCGCTAGCTGTCTGAGTTTCATCCAGCGTCAGCCGTTCAGCCAGATCTGCGGGGCCCGGCTTCCAAGGAAGATCGCGGGCGGATTGCATTCGGGTAAGGCATTGGTCTAGCAGATCATGTATTTCACGGCTGAACTGGGTCCAATCTTCGGGGTCCAGATGTCGACCTTCTTCATACATTCAATGCTCCAGTTTGACGCTAGGCGTTTCATGTCAAAGAACCTAGTCCCTTCGGGATCGGAACATCAACGTTTCAATTGTGTGTTTGGTTCAGAGCATCCAACGAGCTCTCACCCACCCTGCCAGACCCTGATGGCTTCAATCGGATAGACCAGCATTACAACATTCAAGGTGAGATTGTCGCGGATCACCCAAAGGGCGAGAAGCTCAAAACCAATAGCGACGAGAACCGTCACCCAGACGGGCATTCGCCAGGCAAAGAAGAATCCGGCAAGCATCCAGAGTATATCGAACACAGAGTTCAGAACGCTGTCGCCGGTATAGCCGACTGCAATGGTGGCCTCGCGATAGCGATCTATGATCCACGGACTGTTTTCGGCAATCTCCCAGGCGGCTTCGATGAAGATGGCACCAAGCGCCCGCTCGCCCACGGGCCTGTTTTTAAAGAGCACCCAAAGAAACCAGTAAAAGAGAAAACCATGTATGATGTGAGAGGGGACATACCAGTCCGCAATGTGTTGTGAGGATCCGGCAACATCGCTGGCAGGCGTCCAAAAGAGAACATACCCGCACTCGCAAATCGGGATTCGACCCATCATCAATAAAATGATGGCGGTTACCGCGATCATTCCGATCCCGGTGATCCATGTTGCCCTTTGCGACACTAGAGTTCTCCCGACACGCACTATTCAATTGCAAAGCTATAATAGTATGGGCTTTTTATGCCCCAAATAGCTTTAGCAGGGTAAATACGTAGTAGTTGGAAAAAAATGCTCCATCTACACCGCCTTCAAGAACAGAATAACATTCCAAAATTTTTACATGACGGCATTTCATCAAATTTTCCCGTCATAACTAACTGACTTCTAAATACTCGACTGACCTTTACGCTATCTTCACCTACGCCAACGACTATTACGCAATTACGATTTGAACAATTGCACTCGGGGGAGCCGCAATTGTGGGGGGAATTATGCGTAAATTATTGCAGCAGATTAACAATCTGAAGTTCAGTCTCAAGGTTGGTGGTGGTTTTACCGGTGTTCTGATGCTCACTGCGGTCGTAGGCGCGGTTGGAGCTCTGGCCATCGTTTCCTTGTCCAAACGGATGGAAGTCACCGACCAGGCAACACGTGTTCTGGCGCAACTTCAGGATACCTCGGCAAACCGGGAAACGTATCTTGGCAGCAAGACGCAAGCCGATGCTGATCAGGCAGCACAGACGATTTCGGAACTGGCCAACAGCCTGATCCAATTGTCTGAAGGTGTTGCCGGCGATACCCAGATGGAAGCACGCGTCGATGATACGGCTTCTGCTGTATCCGATTTTTCAACATCCTTTGACGCGGTTCGTGCCAACGTTGACGATCAAAGCCAACATCTAGCCGAACTGCTGACAGCAACATCCGACCTGGAGCAGCTCACTGGTACGATTGAAGCCGAGGCAGTCAAAGCCTTGTCTGCGGTCAATGCGGATGCAAACGCAATCATACTGCAACAAGCCGACACGATTGCAGTAGCCCAAGCCTCGGCCCTATTGCAGGAACTGTCCGTGGGTTTCCAACATCTCTACGCCGCCGCTGGTGATGACTACAACGGCGAAGCGATGAAGGCTGCTTATAAAAACTCTGTCTTGCTGAGCCCAACCGCCGGCCAGGTTGCCCGGGCGAAAGTCGAAGGGATCGACCAGAAGGAAACCCGGGCACTGGCAAAATCAGCAAAGACGATGAAAAAGAACGTCAAGAAGCTGATGAAGGCCAAAGATCCGGCGAAAATAACGGATCTGAAATCCAAAATCGAAGCAACCACAGCCGAATTGGTGACGAAGTCTGCGGATATGCGCGCAGTTGCTTTCCGCACTTTGAACGAAATCAAATCCTCATCCCTTCAAGCGCAGGCTGATCAAAGTGATCTTCAGGTGGTCTTTCAGTTGTCGGTAGATGTGAATGCGCAGGGTCTGGCTGTAAAAGCAGCAGCGCTGCAATATTTTGGAAATCTGGGCGGTGTTGATGTCGCGACCATTCGCGGGCTCATTGAAAAAATGACCGAGACGAATGACACATTGGTGAAGAACGCCGGCGTCCTTCCTGAAGCAGCGCAAAAGACCGTCACGGGCATTGCACCTGCCATCGCAACGTTTTCATCTGCTCTTCACAGCATGGAAGCCGGGAAACAATCCTTCGAGCAAGAGCTCGCGACGCTCCAGTCTCTTTCAGAAAATGTCCGAACACAGATTTCGTCCATCGCAGCGGACCAATCTACAAAAGCATTCAGTTCCAGTAACGCAGCTCTCGTCTTCATTGGCGTCGCTCTCCTCTTCGCGATCATCGCAGGCTCCATGGTCGCTTTTGGTATCAATTGGGCCGTGAGCCGACCGATCCGGTCCATGACGGATGTCATGTCGCGCCTTGCCGATGGTGATACCTCGGTTGAAATCCCTGGCGTTGATCAGAAAAACGAAATTGGCGACATGAGCCGCACGGTTCAAGTCTTCAAGGACAATGCCATCGAGCGTGAAAATCTGCAGGCAGAAAGCGCGCAAGAACATGCAGCCCAGAGCGCTCGCCAGGATAAGATCGAAACACTCATCAGCGATTTCCGAGCAACTGCACAAGATGTATTATCGTCTGTTGAAGACACAGCTGACGGTATGACCGAAACAGCACAATCCCTTACCCAGATCGCGAGAGACAGCTCGGGGCGTGCTTCGGAAACGCTAGGTGCATCCAACGAAACAACGCAGAATGTCCAGACCGTTGCTTCGGCAGCCGAAGAACTTGCCGCATCGATTGGCGAGATCTCGCGCCAGGTTTCGCAGACAACAGAAGTGGTTGAGCGCGCCGCAGAGGGCACTCGGGTTACAAACCAGAAGGTTGAAGGTCTGGCATCATCTGCAGCCAAGATCAGTGAAGTCATGACATTGATCCAGGCAATTGCCGAACAGACCAACCTGCTGGCGCTCAATGCAACCATCGAGGCGGCTCGCGCCGGGGAGGCAGGGAAAGGCTTTGCCGTCGTCGCTGCTGAAGTGAAGGAACTCGCCAACCAGACGTCGAAAGCCACCGAAGAGATCTCGACCCAGATTGGTGCCATTCAGAGCGCGACACAAGAATCTGTCGAGGCGATTGCCGACATCACCCAGACAATGGAAGAGGTCAATAACTACACCGCCTCTATCGCTCAGGCCGTAGAACAGCAAGGCGCTGCAACAACTGAAATCTCGCAGAATGTCCAGCAAGCCGCGCAGGGAACAACTTCTGTAACCTCCAATATGAGCGAGCTGTCGGATTCGGTTGAGCAAACCTCTGTCTCTGCCAATGAAGTTCTGGAAGCCTCCAGCGTCCTCAACGAGAAGACAGATACCCTGAAGCATGAAGTCGAACGCTTCCTGGGTGAGGTCGCCGCCGCCTAAGACTATCGCTATTTTCTGAAGTGCAGATCAATCGGGGTTTGCCCCGCTTTCGGGCTCAGACTGGTAATTGAAGTTTATTATCAGTCTGAGCCCTAATCTTTTCTCTTGCGCTACATCGTATATGGCGTAAATCCTTGCTGCTCTTGAAGCGCAGATCCACGATATCGGCTACACTTAATAGTCTACATCGCCAGAAGATCCGGCAAAACTCAGCCACTGCTTCGAGCGATTGTCAATTTTACTTATATCTCTTTAGTTTTATGAATAATAATACTCAATCTTTTCTCAGTAATTGTTAACTAATACAAAAGAGTAAGTAGTTTATCCTAGGCTGGTGTTAGAGATAATTTAACACCTTATGCGAGATAGTCAGCCTCCCATCACAACCAGGTCTCGGAGAGGCATAATGAATCGCAATCTAGTTCGGAATTTACTCGCGGCAACAACTGTTATCGCATGCGGCGCAGCACAAGCTGGCGAAGTCGTGTTTGTTGATTCCTATCATGAAGGTTATCCGTGGAGTGACGGCATTACCTCCGGTATTCAAAGCACTCTTGAAGGCGCTGGCCATAATCTGACGATTGTCCGCATGGACACCAAGCGCAACAAGGGCGACGATTTCAAAACAGAAGCTGCACAAAAAGCACTGGATGTTATTAAAGAGAAAAACGCCGATGTCGTTATTGCATGCGATGACAATGCTGCAAAATATCTCATTGTTCCACATTTGAAAGACACCGACACACAGGTGGTGTTTTGCGGCCTGAACTGGGATGCTACCGCTTACGGCTTCCCGGCCCCGAATGTTACCGGCATGGTTGAGGTCGCATCAGCCGATGAATTGGTCGGCATGCTTCTGCCGAGTGCAGCTGGTGACCGCGTCGGCTTCATCGGCTCTGACACAGCTTCCGAGCACAAGAACCTTGAGAACATCGTCGCGAAATTTGGTGATTCCATAAACATGACGGAAGACCGTTTCGCCAAGAATTTCGACGAATTCAAAGCGAAATACACTGAAATTCAGGAAAAAGTAGATATCGTCATCTTTTCCAACAGCGCTGGTATTGAAGGCTGGGATGACACCGCAGCTGAGGAATTCATCCTCGCCAACACAAAGCTTCCGACCGGCTCCATGCAGCCGTTCATGCAGAACTTTGTGACCCTGGTCTTCGGTAAGGTTTCAGAAGAACAAGGTGCCTGGTCCGCGAATGCTGCCATGGAAATCATGGGCGGCAAGGCTGCCGGTGACATTCCGATTGTTCACAACAAAGAAGGCGTGATCATCGTCAACGGCAAAATCTCTGTAGCCTCCGGTGTCGAAATTCCTGCCGAGCTTATCGAAGTTGCGAACGCAGTTATCGAATAAAACAATTCATGAGACGCAGGCCATCGCCTGCGTCTCATCATGCTGACACTCTACTATTTTGGGGACTGCGGGGAAGTCATGATAAGAACGCGTTTTCTGGTACCATGCCTTGTTTCTTTGGTTATTGCGCTGGCAGCCTTGGTCGGTGTCTCGTCATTGGGTATGACGGACAGTATCGGTTCTCTGGTGCGTTCACAGTTGCGCGAAACAGCAAGTCTGCTGAGCAGCTCGACAGGTGACTGGATCAAAGACCGCAGAATTGATGTTTCCTCCTGGAGTGAACGCGATACTTACGCTAAGGCGATGTCGGATTCCTTCGTCGCAAAAGCAAGCCGCAAGCTGGCTGTCAAGCAAGTCGATCAGCTCGTTGCCACATATGGTCACCTTTCAAGTGTCCATTTGCTGAACATGGAAGGTGCGCCGGCCGTTTCCACATCGGAGGAAAGCCTCGCGGGTCTGCCTCTGGAGGCGATCAGCAGTGCATTGTCATCTGGCGAAGTGCCGCTTTATGAACAAACCAGCGAAAATGGGCAGGATTTCTATCTTGCAGCGCCACTAATTGACAAGAAGGCAAAAGCTGTTGCTGGCTATCTGGTTGCAGTGTTCGATATCAACTTTCTGCGCAGCTCCAAATACGACGTCGTCACCGTTGGTGAGAATGGCGGCGCAGGTTTGATTACCGGAGCCGACAAGGTCGATACACCAATCACCACAGATATGATCGAGATAGCCGATATTGAAAAAGACGGTGTCTCGTATGTCGAAGCCAGCGCGCCAGTTCAGGGAGCTCCATGGGCCGTTCAAACCTTTGTCCCGGCTTCGGAACTGACTGCCCCTGCCCTAGGTATTGCGACGCAAATGATCGTTATCGGTCTGATCGCACTCGCAGCTATGGCCACCATCATTGTTGTTCTAATGAACCGGATCACGACCCCGATCAGTCACCTCCAAAACGCAATTACGTCTATTGCGGAAGGTGAACTGGAAACTGAAGTTCCGGCAACAAACAGGACTGATGAAATCGGTTCAATCGCAACATCTGTTGATGCTTTCCGCTTAGGACTTATCAACCAGCGCGAACTTGAAGTTGAACAGCAAGAGGCCCAGAATCAACAACTGCAACGCCAACAGCGTGTAGAAGAGTTGATCAACGAATTCCGGTCCACCTCTCAAGATCTGGTGCATTCGGTTGAAGAAACAGCAACCGGTCTCGATACAACCGCGCAAAACCTGATGCAGATTGCGAAAGACAGCTCCGGCCACGCATCCGAAACATTGTCAGCTTCGGATGAAGCTACGGGCAATGTTCAAACGGTGGCCTCGGCTGCAGAAGAGCTTTCTGCTTCAATCGGTGAGATTTCCCGCCAGGTGTCACAGACAACGGAAGTTGTTGAGCGCGCCACAAATGGAACAAGAGTGACCAATGAAAAGGTTGAAAGCCTTGCCACGTCTGCTGCGAAAATCGGCGAGGTCATTACGCTGATCCAGGCGATTGCCGAACAGACCAACCTGCTGGCACTGAATGCAACAATCGAGGCTGCCCGTGCGGGTGAAGCTGGCAAGGGATTTGCCGTTGTTGCTGCCGAAGTCAAGGAATTGGCAACACAGACATCCAAGGCAACGGAAGAAATCAGCACGCAGATCAACGCGATCCAGGGCGCGACGGAAGAATCCGTTCAAGCGATTGCCGAGATCACCGAAACAATGGAACTGGTCAACAACTACACTGCAACCATTGCTTCGGCCGTTGAGCAGCAAGGTGCTGCGACCAACGAAATTTCGCAGAATGTCCAGCGTGCAGCGGAAGGTACGACTTCAGTTTCTTCCAACATGGGCGACCTTTCCAGATCTGTAGATCAAACATCTGAGTCTGCAGACATGGTTTTGGATGCCTCTTCAGCTCTAACGGAAAAAACCGACACGCTAAAAGGCGAAGTCGAGCGGTTTCTCGGTGAGGTTGCTGCAGCCTAAGACTGCGCTGACACTATTAAAATGAATCAAGCGGGCGCAAGTCCGCTTTTTTCTTTTGTTCTCGGCAGGGCGCAAGTTGGGCGACGGAATTCTCCACTAGCCTTTTGCCTTCCATTTCTCTATGAACTTGCGCCAACGAAACAATTTTCCGTCCGGCCCTTTTGACGTGGATCGCGACCCGGGTTTTCCCGTTGCGCGCGCGAGCCTGCCGGACTGTAAGTTCAGGAGAGTTTTCATGTCCGCAGCCAACGGCGCGGCGCCGTACCAAACCCGGCGTACCTTTGCGATCATCTCTCATCCGGATGCCGGTAAGACGACCTTGACCGAAAAGCTTCTTCTTTCAGGCGGCGCGATCAGGGCCGCGGGTCAAGTCCGTGCCCGCGGTGAACGCCGCCGCGCCCGCTCTGACTGGATGAAGATCGAACAGGAACGCGGTATCTCCGTCTCCTCATCCGTCATGACATTTGAGCGACAAGGCATCATCTACAATCTTCTGGATACGCCGGGCCACGAAGACTTCTCTGAAGACACCTACCGCACACTGACAGCTGTTGATGCTGCCATCATGGTGATTGATGCCGCGAAAGGCATCGAGACACAGACCCGCAAACTGTTCGAAGTCTGCCGCCTGCGCGATATTCCAATCATTACCTTCGTCAACAAGATTGACCGCGAAGGCCGTCACGCACTGGAAATCCTCGACGAGGTCCAGGAAGCTCTGGCTCTGGACGTAAGCCCCCAAACCTGGCCGGTTGGCATGGGCTCGGATTTCTTCGGCGTTTATGACTGGCAGAAAAAGCAATTTCACACATCGGACGGCGAACGCGGTGGCGCTTATACGCAGACCAAGGATGTGTCCGGTCTGGATGACTCCGCGCTGACGGAGTTCGCTTTTGACCGGATCATGGACGAGTTGACCGAGAACGTAGAGCTCGGCAGTGAAGGCTATGCAGCCTTTGATCAGGAAAGCTTTCTGGAAGGCCATCTGACCCCCGTGTTCTTCGGTTCGGCCCTGCGCGACTACGGTATTGAGGAAATCCTTGATTTCATCGCTGCCTATGCACCGCCGCCACATTCCCAGCCAGCGACTGGCGGGCGCACCATCATGCCGGAAGAAAACAAGGTGACAGGCTTTGTCTTCAAGGTTCAGGCCAACATGGACCCGAAACACCGGGACCGGATCGCCTTCGTCCGCCTGTGTTCAGGAACTTTCAAGCGCGGCATGAAGCTGAAACATGTGCGCGCTGGCAAACAGATCGCCGTTACTGCACCGATCTTCTTCTTTGCCGAAGAACGCGAGATCGCCGAGACAGCCTATCCGGGCGACGTCATCGGTGTTCCGAACCACGGCCAGCTGCGCGTTGGTGATACCCTCACCGAAGGCGAAAACATCCACGTGACCGGATTGCCGGCCTTTGCCCCTGAAATCCTGCGACGTGTCCGCCTTGGCGACACCATGCGGGTCAAGCAGATGCGTCAGGGTCTGCAGGATCTGGCAGAAGAAGGCCTTGTCCAGATCTTCAAGCCGGATCTGGGATCAAACTGGATTGTTGGTGTGGTCGGTGCCTTGCAGCTTGATGTGGTCGTTGATCGCTTGCGCGCTGAATACGGCACCGAGATCGGTTTTGAGACCGTGCCTTATACAACAGCCCGCTGGATCGAGACGGATCAGTTGACTTTGCAAAAGATGATTGAAGCGCACCGCATGTCGATCGCCAATGACCGTGACGACAAACCGGTATTCCTGTTCAAAAACGCCTGGGAAATCGGCCACGTCACGGAGAAATTCCCGGATGTGACGTTCCGAGAAACCCGCGAAATTGTCTACGAGGGGTAGGAATTGCGAGAATGCGGTGACACGGGTTAAGGATTCACATTGTTTTTGAACACAAGGCATTGTGTGAACTGGTTATCATTTTCAGTATTTTCCGACCAGTTCACGATGATCTCGCCCTCAAGGGTCATGGCTTCCGACAGAGCATTTCCTAAATCCCACACAAGGGTTGAAAAGCGCTCATTTGTTAGATTGTCAGCCTGAACGACGACGCAGGCGTCTCTTTTGAGAATCCGACAGATTCCGGCATAGATGCTCTGAAGCCGTTCCAGGTAAATGTTATATCCGTCGTATCGAGGATCACCGTTGTAAAGAGGATTCCACTCGTGCCAGTGAGGCATGTACGGCGGTGACGTGATTGAAAAGTCCATTTCAGGTAAGTCGAAAGACGCGATGTCTCCGCTGTCGCCGAACATCAGGTTCTCTCTAGATTTTACGTGAGTTTTTACCCAGTCATACCTTTGTCGATCAGCCTCGACTCCATAAGGGATTCTGTCTTTTTCTTCGCAAACGAAGAAAGTGGTTCCCAGCCCGGTAAACGGGTCTAACACCTTGTCTCCCGGCTTTGTGAACCGATCAAGCAGGGTCGCAACCAGATTATCCGGGAATCTAATGTCGTCCTCGCTTTGAAAATCCGGCAGCGGACGCTTGTACTTGTACGGAACTGTCAGCAATTCAGAAAACGGCATGTTTCACTTTTTTTTGGACAATTAGCAATGAAAGCATGTCTTTTCTGTACGGTGATAGTTTAAATAATTCTAAGCAGCAATTTGAATGCTCGCATGAGCACGAAGATTATTAAGTAAACAGTCGCCCCATTTTATGTCACTGTAACTATAATCCAAAAAATTACTTATTCAGCAAGTGCGTCTCGCCCTCTACCTTCGGCCTTTGCAACATAGAGTGCATCGTCCGATCGTTTCATGAACGCTTCCAGATCTTCTCCTTCCTTCAATCTGGCAATTCCAGACGAGAAGGTGATCGGGGGCAATTGTTTGCCATCATAAATGATATTGTGTCCAACGATCACGGCTCTCAGGTCATTCAGGCGATGCGTGATTTCGGACAGGTCTGTGCCACAACACAAAATGGCAAACTCCTCCCCACCCAGCCGACATGGAAACAGTTTTTCTGTAAATTGCTCTTGGAGCTTGATCGAGAAAGTCTTTAGAACCATGTCCCCGGCGTCATGGCCGTAGGTATCGTTGAATTTCTTGAAGTGGTCGATATCGAGCGAGATCACAGTGAAAGGATTGTCATTCTCAGCTGCGCGCTTGATCTCCCGATGAGCCCGATCCACAAACCAACGCCGGTTCCAAAGGCCCGTCAGGGCATCCTTCACCGAATTTTGCTGAAGTTCATCGTGAAGTTTCACATTGGCGATTGCCAGACTTACCTGCTCGGCACAGATAAGTGCCAATTCCCAGGTCGTTAAAATCGCATCCCGAACCTGAACGTTGTCACGACCATCCAATGGAAGATCAGGGAAAGCGATATGCATCAATCCGATGGTATCGCCGTGCGCAATGATCGGCAGGCAAAAATAGACATTTTCTGATTGTTCTACATGCTCACAGGCAAAGTAGATCTCGGTGGTCCCGTGCGAATAAGCCCGGCCACGGCGTAAGGACCAGCACTCATCGGCATGAATGTGTTTGTGAGATGGCTCTTCCCCCCAGGCACAGACATTTTCCAACACGTCCCGTGAATTGGAATAGACAAAAAAGGATCCAACCGTACCCGGGAACATCTTTGCCATTGAAGAAGAAATGACACGGTGCAACTCATTTTGAGAGCGGGCAGAAAACAGCCATTCTGACATTTGAGACAGAATCTTGCGCTCACGCCGGCGCTCTGTTTCCAGTTGCAACGCTCGCTCTGTCTTTTCACTGAGTTTTTTTCGATCTGTGATGTCTCGCTCGACCGACATGAAATGGGTAAGCACACCTTCCGAATTGTGAACTGGAGACACACTTAGATCGATCCAGTAGGGCTCCCCGTCTTTCGAGTAGTTTAGTATTTCCGTTCGAACCATCCGGCGGTTTGAAAGGGCCTGGCTAATGTCTTCGACCGTTCTCGGATCAGTATCCTGACCTTGCAAAATGGTGCCGGGTTTTTTGCCCTTCACATCCTCCAAATTATAACCGGTCATAGCCACGAATGGCTCATTAACCCAGAGAATAAAACCTAGAGGATCAGTAAATACGATTGAATCTGTGCAGTGTTTCGCAATGAGGGAAGCGAACAAAGATGTATCCGTTTCCGGATCCTCTTCTGATGCAGCAGTACGCAGCACAACAGAGTTTTCGACCTGAGCGGTTTTGGTAGCCATACATCTTTTCCTTACCCGTCAGCTCACAATACCCACCAGTGGTTGCCTTTACGTTAAATGAAAGCAATGTCATGTTTATTTATTAGAAAAATTTCTATTAACTATATTAATAACATGAAGAAATACTAATTTATTCAACTATAGTTCAGTATTTTTGATATATACCAAATAAAAGACGCCTTCAAAATTAAATTCAAATCAACAATTGGCAATTTTTATTGAATAATTGAAAACACATCGACATTCCAAAGGATTTTATTGCATACGTCAAAGCATGTCAGTCTGCGTATCCATCAGAATGTAGACACCAGCAGCGATCATCACGAGCGGAGCAAGGCGCGCAAAGAAACGTTCGGTACCGGCAGTCGGTTTCAGGACCTTGTTAAATCCAAGCCCGAGGATCAGAAGCATAGCAACTGCAGCAAGACACCCCAAAAGGACCAGATGCTGCAGGTCGGTTCTGGTCTCGGCAAAGAAGGCTGACATCAGAACGAACGTGTCTGCGCTAAGCGCCAGAAAAATCGTAATGCCGCCCAAAATCGAACTCGGCTTTAGAGCTGGTGTCTCCGGCTCCTGAGCTCTGTGTCGGCTTTTGAGGATTTCCCGAAATCCGAGCGCCACCGGCACAATCCCGAGAAGTCCAATGTCTGAAGCCGTCAAGCTTGCAGCCGCACCACCAAGTGCAAACGATCCTGTGATTACCACTGCCTGGACAACCAGAAGCCCTATCAATGCCGCCTTCAAGCGCCCCGCCGCGGAAAGTGCAAGAAAGGTAAAAAGGGCGTCGATGTTCGTCAGCAGGTAAGCTGTTGCAACGGAGAGAGCTAGAAACATTCAGTGCGCCACGGCATCTTCAATCTGACCTAATCATGACGAGCACTGTCTGCGAGGGGCCGAGGGACGTCAATTCCAGTGGCTGCGGAAGTTGTACATAAAGAGGGACAGTCCCCTTCATTCTGTCAAACAGACGCAGAGGCGACGAGCTTTGCGGGCTGCGGTTCCTTTTTCGACACCAGATAGACACCAAGCAGGATCAACGGAAGTGCCGCCCAGGTGGTCCACTCAGGTTGCTCGCTCAGGACGGTGATTCCGAGAACAGTCCCGATGACCGGCACCACATAGTTCACCTGCTGCAACCGTGTCGCACCAATACGCGGGATCAGATAAAAATAGATCAGCGCGGCCAATGCTGTAGGCCCAACACCAAGATAAATGATTGCAAGCGCCCCTGGAGATGTCAGGTCCGGTATGACGCCAACAAAGAGTTCTGCTCCAGATACCGCAAGCATGCCCATTGCGCCAATCAATACGGATGCCGCGGCCATTTGCATAGGGTTTGAGAACGGAAAACGGCGGGAAAACAGTGCTGTGAAGGCATAACAGAGTGCCGCCATAACAAGCGCCAGCTGCGGGATGAGATCTGCAGTCACGCCTTGTGCCGCATCCGAACCAACAAGAACAATCACACCACAAAATCCGGCCAACGCGCCCAGGACCTTTGGTCTACTCAACGTCTCGTCATGGTGGATCAGCGGTGCAAGTGCCAAGGTGACGATGGGAGCGATGCCCATGATCAGCGCAGCAAGACTGGAATTGACTGTCTGCTCGGCGAAACTGATCAGCAGGAACGGAGCAACGTTTCCAGATAGTCCGACGATGCTTGCTATCGCCCACCCTCTTACGCCCAAACGCAGATTGCCACCACTCAGCAACAGAACTGCGGTCAAAACCGCAGCGCCTATCACCATTCGTCCGGCGACAAGTGCAATTGGATCGTAGTCGTGAACACCGATGCTGATCGCCAGGAACGAACTTCCCCAAAGGGTCGCGAGAAGCGCCCACAACAAGAATTCCTTTGCGTTCAAAGCATCAACTCCGTAAATTGCTACACATACGATAGTGCGCTATTATTAACATAGCAACAGGAGATGCCGTGCCTGACATTCCAGCCCCCGGCAAGGCTGTTCGCGGATCGCGCAGCGGCAGCCCTATTATGGCAATGTTCGACCTTCTCGGTCGCCGCTGGGCCATGGGCGTGCTTTGGCAACTGTATGAGCAAGGCCCCTGCACATTTCGCGCCCTGCAGGATGCCTGTGAGAGCATTTCGCCCGCAGTGCTCAATTCCCGCCTGAAAGAACTCAGGATCGCCGGTTTTATAATCCATGGCGAAGGTGGCTATCAAGTCACGGACCTTGGTGCTGAGGTGTACCGCGCCCTTCTGCCACTCTCGAAGGTCTCCAAGACATGGGCAGAGGCATTGGCAAATAGCGATGCAGGATCGAGTTCTGATTGACGACTGAAAAAGACACATTCCTGACAGGTCTGGTTGGCCGCGGAATAACGCTGTCCCGCACCCCGGAAATGCATATGGCAGAAGCGCGCGCGCAGAGCCTGAGTTGTGTTTACCGGATCATTGATGTTGATGAACTGCCTCTCGAAGAGCAGTGCCTGAAAACAATTCTGCATACTGCAGAGGTGACCGGATTTGACGGCCTGAACATCACTTGCCCCTACAAGGTCGAGGTAGTTTCCCTTCTGGATAAAATATCCCCGGAAGCGGCTTCAATCGGATCTGTGAACACAATCTTGTTTCGCAATGGCAAGCGGATTGGACACAACACCGACTATCGGGGCTTCGCTGAAAGTTTCCAGCGAACGATGGCCAATGCCCTTCGTGACAGCATCCTCCTGATTGGTGCAGGTGGGGCTGGAGGTGCCGTCGTTCATGCCTTGGCCGATTGTGGCGTCAAGCACCTGAAAATTCATGATCTCGACCATGCGAGGGCCAATAAGCTTGCAAGCCAACTCAAAATAAATCATCCAGAGATCTCAGTCGAAGCGATTGCAGAAATTGATCAAGCATCAACAAAGGAGCTCTGCGGGATCGTAAACGCAAGTCCGGTTGGCATGGACAAAATACCCGGCTCACCGTTTCCTGCAGAGTTGTTGCGCCCCGACATGTGGGTTGCAGACATCATCTATTTTCCGATTGAAACCGAGTTATTGGCGGCGGCAAACAAACTGGGCTGCCGTGTGCTACCCGGGTCTGGCATGGCAGTCTTTCAGGCTGTGAAGGCCTTTGAACTCTTTACCGGAAAACCAGCTGATCCAGACCGGATGACTGCGACTTTCAGCTCTTTTGATCCATGAGATTCCGAAACCGACCCACCCACTCCTGATTGGTCTTATCCGCCAGTTTCGCAACACCGGGCACCACTCCCTTTGCGGCGTTCGCGTCCAGGCCAAGTCTGTCCAAGGTGTCGCGTAACCCTTCATTGGGCGCCGATGACAATGCATCATAGGTAATCCGAAGTGGTTCAATTCCCTGAGTTTTGAACCAGGAGTTCCAATCACGATCAGAATTTACGAACCTGTCGTAACAAATCCGGATTTCATCTGAATTGTAGACCGGGGAAGCCGGTGGCGACAGCCGCTCAAGTTCTGACCCATCCGGCGCGACATGCCACAGACCGCTTTGCTCGGCCTTCACATAAGAAACCGCCTGTTCAAACTTGTCTGTCCGAGTCAGATGAATGAACAGAGTTTTGCCGAAAGCTGCCTCGACCCGCTCGACATCCGTTGAAAACCCGGGATGCAAGACCGCGAGCTTTCGCATGAAAAAGTCAAAGCTGTGCCGTTGCAGACGCAGACCGAAGATACCCGTTCCACTGCTGCCTTTGGTAATCGCTGTCCGAAAGATTTCAGCAAGAATATCTCGCTCTGGTTTCGAAGCATCCGCCGTCAGCCCTAAATCCTCTTGCCACTCAGTGATCGAAGTGAAGTGAAAATAAGACTTCGGCTCTCCGGCAACACCGGTCGCCGCCAGCAGCTTTATCAAAAGCGTGCTGCCGCTGCGCGGTGAAGTGCAGATTACATAAGCGTCAAATTTAGCCATCGGATCCAATCTCCGACCTGGTCAAGATCGAATGAAACCGGGGCTCTCCAAGCGGAGCATTACCCCAAAACGATCACTTTTGTACCAAGCTCAACCCGGTCATAAAGGTCGATGATATCCTGATGCCACATGCGGATGCAGCCGCTGGAGGCATTCGTGCCGATGCTACTCGGCGCATTGGTGCTGTGGATCCGGTAGAGCGTGTCCTTGTTGCCCTGCCAGAGGTACAAACCACGAGCACCAATCGGATTGCGCGGACCGCCAGCCTGACCGTCGCGGTATTTTTCAAGGCTAGGATCCCGAGCAATCATTTCATCGGGCGGGAACCATTTTGGCCATTCCCGTTTAAAACGGATGACCGCATCTCCGTTCCACGCAAATCCAGCACGACCAACGCCTATGCCGTACCGGATTGCCCGTCCGCCGGGCTGGATCAAGTAGAGAAATTTTCTATTTGGATCAACGACGATGGTTCCGGAGGGATATCGCGAACCATAAAAAACCGTCTGACGCAGATATTTGGGATCGAAGTTCTGATACTGGATACCGGGAAGGGAAAAGCCACCATCCCGCACCGGTGCATAGGCCGACGCATAATCCGGCGTTCCATCCGGCAGAGGGGAAATGCCTGCCTGAATGGATGCACCTTTCTGACTCTGGCAAGCGGCGAGCAAAAGCGGAAGTCCGGCAACAAAGCTGCGTCGGCTCAGTTTCAACGGCATTACCGCGTCCTTTCATCGGAACTTTTGAATCAGAAAAATTCAATCCTTGCAGAGAACAAAAGCAACACGATTATGGTAAATGGATGATTAATTTCCCTATCTTATGCTTATTCCGCTTGTTGATCTTGTTTGCCACCCACTAACGCGAAGACATGGTATTTCTGGCCGTATCAGGCGGTTGGCAACAAAACCCCACCGATACGCCACTGCTGAGTGCACTGGCGCATTTCGCGGCCAGTTTGCCCATTTTTGCTATCTTTGGGAGTTGGTTTCAGCGCTGCGAAATGAGAAATTCATTGCAAGCTCGAATACGCTCGTCTTGATTTTTACATGATTTGGGCATATTCAGCTTCCCATCGGCTTTTGTCGGATATCTTGACTACTTCGCCCATCATCGATGGTTGCGCACTTTTCAGGCATTTCTACATAAATCGACTACAGGGATTGGAACCACAAGTCCGTGGCCCAATCCAAAGTGCAATTCATTGGTGAAAGGTAGTTTCAATGACCACTGGAACAGTAAAATTCTATAACAGCCAAAAAGGCTTCGGCTTCATCCAGCCTGACAACGGCCAGCAGGACGTTTTTGTTCATGCGACCGCTTTGGAACGTGCTGGCATCAGCGTTCTTTCCGACGGCGACAAAGTTTCCTTCGAAACTGAAATTGATTCCCGCAGCGGCAAAACTGCTGTCAGCACAATTGAGCTTGTCTAATCTGCGCTGAGCGCGATCAAGACACTTAGGTTCATTTGAATTTTAACGGCGGGGCGATGCTCCGCCGTTTTTCGTTACGGCGACATGTGCAGGATGGCAAAAAGTACAGATGGACAGCTCCTTCACACCTGTCGATGAAGTTCCAGAGGGCTACTTCCGCTTCATTGCACTGGATGTCGAAACATCCTGCGGTGACAGCGCCAGCATCTGTCAGATTGGGATAGCCTGTGTTGGCGCAGACAATCATATCCAGACCTTTGCAACTTACATCAATCCGCAGATGCATTTCGAACCGTTCAACATCCAGCTTCATGGCATTGATGAAAACGTTGTTTCCAGCGCACCTACTTTTGCAGAATTCTGGCACAAGCTTCGACCGCTGCTTGAAACAAATTACCTGATCCAGCACAGCAATTTCGACAAGACGGCAATCGAAGCGGCCTGCAAGGCAGCAACACTACGCTCACCTGATCTCAACTGGAGCAACAGCATTACAATCGCCAAGACAGCCTGGCCTGAATTCAAGGCCAATGGCGGTTATGGTCTGGCGCGCCTCAAGGAGGAATTGGGGTTGGAGTTCAATCACCACGATGCCGGCGAAGATGCGCGCGCGGCGGCTCTGGTAGTTCTGCATGCGGAAAGACGCATGAAAAAGACATTCGAGAAGTTCGTCGGAACTCCACGGCAAATTCAACTCGCTCTCCCCTTTTAAACCGTTAGGCTAGAACACGGCCCCGAATTTGATCCGGGGCCGCAGTGATACCCAATGAAGCCGATCGTCAAAAGCCTTCAACGACAACCTTGCCTTTGGCCGTACCGGTCTCGATCAATGCATGGGCTGCGCGGATGTTTTCCGCATTAATCGGAGCCAATACCTTGTTGAGTGTGGTTCTGATCCGGCCCGCATCAATTTCACCAGCCACGTAGGTCAGCAACTTGTGCTGTTCGATCATGTCCGGTGTCTGGAACATGGCACGGGTGAACATGAACTCCCAATGCAGGCTGGCAGCCTTGACCTTCATGTCTGCCATCGGCATGGGTGAATCTGTGTTGTCGATGGTAACGATGCCGCCCTGCGGGCGGATGAGATCAACCGCGGTTTCGAAGTGGCGCATGTCATTGAAGATCGCGATGTGATCGACAAACTGCAGGCCGAGTGCACGGACCTGTTCGGCCATCGGTTCGCGGTGATTGACCACATGGTCAGCACCAAGATCCGTCACCCAGGCCGATGTTTCTGGCCGGGATGCCGTCGCGATCACCGTCAGACCAGCCGCTTTGGCCAGCTGAATACCGATCGACCCTACACCGCCACCCGCACCAATGATCAGGATGCTTTCGCCTTTATTGGCGCCATCACGGTCAATGCCGAGACGGTCAAAAAATGACTCGTATGCAGTGATGGTCGTTAGCGGCAAGGCCGCTGCTTCAGCAAAACTCAGGCTTTCCGGCTTGCTGCCGACAATGCGTTCATCGACCAGCTGGAATTCCGAATTGGTACCAGCGCGCGTGATGTCGCCAGCGTAATAGACCTGGTCACCGGCTTTGAAGAGTGTGACATCCGGACCGACCGCCTCAACAACACCGCTGGCGTCCCAACCAAGCACGCGCGGAGTTTCCTCTACAATATCTTTGGAGACCCGTACCTTGGTATCGACCGGATTGATCGAGACTGCTCTTACGGCAACCAGAATATCACGGCCCTCTGGGCTTGGCTTTGGCAGGTCGACATCCAGAAAGGACTTCGGATCATCGATCGGCAGGTAATGCGTCAGAGCGACGGCTTTCATGGGACTTTCTCCTAGTTTGCAAAAAGTGGCTGACTGCATATATGTGAGCAGGCTGGATTGATTCAGCGGAATTAAACCGCAGTTGATCGCTCGACAGCACAATCAGTTTTCAACCGACTTGTGTCATCTCGCGGACTGTAAACTCTGCAACAGCACCTTCAGTTGCTTCCATATAAGCTTTGAGGTGCGGCGCATTCATGTGCATCTGCCACAGTTCACGGCTTTCCCAGATTTCAAAGAAAAGGAAATGAGCCGGATTGTCGTTGTCTTGATGCAGATCATACTGAACACAACCATTTTCAGCGCGTGTGACGTCGATCAGTTTTTTGAGCTCAGCCTTCACCAGCTGAATTTTATCTTTGTTCGCATGGATAGTGGCAACGATTGTCAGTTTCGGCATTGGGCTGGCTCCTAAGCTTCGTTGAGCCTGATTTAGTCTCTTGCAATTACCGAATAAACAGGCATTATCGGAATTATTAATCCCGAAATTCCGTATAATGCTGATTGACAACATCTCGCTGTTTTTGAAGATCGTCGAAAAGGGCAGCATGGCTGCCGCCGGACGAGAAGCCGGACTGTCGCCAACTACTGTGTCCGAACGACTGGCTGCATTGGAAGCCCATTATGGTGTGGTACTGCTCAACCGAACCACAAGAGCGCTCAGCCTGACAGAAGAAGGCCGCACCCTCGTCGAGGGTGCCAAGTTGGTTCTTGGCGAAGTTGAAGATCTGGAAACACGGATAAAATTTGGCGCGGAAACCTTGTCGGGTCCAATCCGGATCAGCGCTCCAAGCGACATTGGCCGAACCGTTGTCTCTGATGTGATTGCCGAATTTACTGCTGAGCATCCGGCCATTAACGTCGAACTTCACCTGTCAGACGGTTACGTCGACCTGGTCGGACAAGGGTTCGACCTCGCAATACGTTTTGGCAACATTCTGGACAGTACTTTGCGGATCCGCACGCTTCTTCAGGTGCGCCGGATCGTCTGTGCAACGCCGGATTATCTGGAAAAGCACGGCACTCCAAAAACGCCAGTTGATCTGAAGACCCACAACTGTCTTTTGATGCGGTTTGGTCAAACACTCGACAATATCTGGAAATTCGGACCAGATGCCATGAAACAGATCGTAACCGTTTCAGGAAACCGGATTTCGAATGATGGAGCGATCGTCCGACAGTGGTGCATGGATGGATATGGCATTGCCATGAAATCTGAGCTGGATGTCGGTCCTGCGCTCAAGAACGGTAAGTTAAAAGAAGTCCTTGCCGGTTATGCACCGTCGCCGCGCCCCCTCCAGATGATGTTTCCACCTGGCCGAGCCCAACCCCGCAGGGTCCGGGCACTTGGCGAAAGGCTGACATCGACATTTCAGAACCTGAGCACTTACTGACTTTGCCAAAAAAACCGGCCAAAGGGCCGGTTCTGGAACGGAAAATCAGGACACCTTGGCTGCCGGGGGCAGTTCGATATCAATACCGAGTGTCGTGACACCCTCTGAGCGATCCATTTCAAGCCGCACGGCATTCGGATCAATATCAAACCGTTTGGCAACAACAGCCAGGATGTCTTCCCGCAGATTGGATATCAGCACAGCATCCGTGCCATTGTCAGCACGTTCATGTGCCAGAAGAATTTGTAGCCGGTTTTTGGCAACAGAAGCAGAGGCTCTCTCACCTCTTTTGCCAAAGAGGCTCAGGATGTTCATGCCGCCCTCCCCTTGAAGATCTTGCCAAACAAGCCCTTCTTTTCTTCGGGAATGGTCACCGGAATGTTTTCGCCCAGCAGACGCCTGGTTGCTTCGGTGTAGGCTCGGGCCGCAGGTGACGTCTCATCCGCCAGTGTGACCGGCAGGCCAACATTGGAAGCCTTCAGGACATCCTTGCTTTCAGGCACCACACCGATCAAGGGCACGGACAGAATATCGACAACGTCGTCGGTCGCCAGCATATCACCGCTCTTGGCGCGTTCCGTATCATACCGGGTAATCATCAGATGCTTCGGCATCCGGCCACCGTCTTCGGCAACCTTGGTTTTGGCATCGAGCAGACCGATGATCCGGTCACAATCGCGCACGGACGAGACTTCCGGATTGGAAACGATGATCGCTTCGTCCGCATGCCGCATGGCGAGCGTTGCACCGCGTTCAATCCCGGCCGGGCTATCGCAGATCACCCAATCGAAATACATGCGCAGCTCGTTGATGACGCTGGCAACGCCCTCTTCGGTCAGGGCATCCTTGTCGCGGGTCTGCGAGGCAGGCAGCAGGAACAGATTATCGAGCTTCTTGTCTCGCACCAAAGCCTGTTTGATCGAGGCTTCACCGCGCACAACGTTGACGAGGTCAAACACCACCCGCCGTTCCGCGCCCATGATCAGGTCCAGATTGCGCAGACCCACATCGAAATCGACGGCGCAGACCTGATAACCTTCTTTGGCAAGCGCCGAGGCAATGGCTGCAGAAGTGGTCGTTTTGCCCACTCCGCCCTTGCCTGACGTGACCACAACGACTGTTGCGTTGCTCATGGTGTTCGTCCCGTTTGTTGTCGGTACAGCGCCATTTGAGGCAGCCGAACCATGGTTAGCTCAGTTGTTCAAAGACCAGTGTTTCGTTTTCAAAGCGGATCTGCGCCGGTGAATTGCGCAAGGTTCCATCAAAATCGTCCGCCACCTTGTAGAGACCATTGATGGAGACCAGTTCTGCATCGAGTTTAGAACAGAAAATTCTGGCGCCATCTTCACCAGAGACCCCTGCAAGTGCTCGTCCACGCAGAGCGCCATAAACATGGATAGATCCACCAGCTATGATTTCCGCCCCTGAGCTTACCGAGCCAATGACAGTTACGTCGCCTTCCGGATGCATGATCCGCTGGCCAGATCGTACTGGCTCGGTGACGACTATCGAGGCCCCTTCTACCAAAGCGTTCGGGCCCGTTGATTTTCCGCTCTTTGCTTTGGCCTTTGAACCGGAAGTCGGCCGCTTTGAGGAACTACCGTTCACCTGAGCAGCTTCAGAAGCGACAGGCTCTTTCATGGTGTCTTTTTTGACCCGCTCTGCTTTTTTGTCATTAGCCGTTTCGAATGCAGCGGCTTCCGGGTCAGGTTCCGGAACTTCGACATCAGCAGTCAACCGTCCACCGCCGAAACTCGGTGGCATACCCGGTTTCAGGCGTGTCCCGGAAATCCCGTCAATACCCATGACACGGACCGAACGCTCCGACAGGCCTTCCAGCAGATTCTCCAGGTCTTCAATCGGAATTTTGGTCCCACGCACATCCAGAATGATTGGACGATCGATGAAAAATCCCGGAGTGCGCGCAATAATGCGGTCGACTTCCTGAAACCAGTCCTCGTAAGGCGGTTCAGGTGTCAAAACGATTGCAATGAAGGATTTTCCCTTGAACTTCATCAAAGAGGTCCGGCGACGTTATATTGGACAGGATATTTCGTTGTGTAAACTTACCATTATCCGCCCCCGACATTCGGGCAGGTATCCGTTTTCCACGGATATCAATTTTCTTTCGAAATTTCATGTAATTGACTGTCTTTCTGGGGCAGTTTCAAGCCTTATCGAAGTGCCTCGACATAACTGCCAATACCGGGACAGGGAATCGATAAAGCCATTGACGAAGCAACCAGAGGACTGTGCACGGGTTAACTCAGATTCGGTAATAGGCTTTCCTTTTTATATATTGCAGTGCAATATCTTCGTTGCAGCTTAAACGACCAAGCTGGTAAATCGGAGTATTAATGAGTAACTTCAGTGATATAGTGGACTATCTCGGCCTTTCTCCCAATGAAGCCGCGGTTGCTCTGGGTGTGTCAGAAGACGAAATCTCTCGCTGGCGCAGCACAGATGACGCTCCACCGATCCAGATATGGCAACACCTTGTTCGGATGGTGGATGATGTCCGATTCTCGGCAGAAGAAGCCGCCAAGTCCGCTGACCTTGATCAGCTCGATGCATCTGATCTCAATCGGGTCACCTTGAGTGTTCCCGGACAGACGACGTCCGCCTTCGCCGGCCCAAAACGGGCAGCCACCGCCTTGGCCGTGGCAACACTGGCACGTGTCTTCGTCTAACGACCGCAACTCCGATAGGGTGATCGCAAATCATGCGTTGAGACATGTCGCTCCCCACTGGTCACAATTCGATTTCTGATATCTAATCGATTTGAATCACCGACGCTGGATCCTCATCGCTGTCGGTTTGATGTTCGTTACTGGACGTCATCAGTCTTACAAGATTGTGACGATCGCGCTGATATCGAGAAGGCCATCTATAATGACAACCACGCTGAGAGGCTTTGTCTTCGCGCTACTGGCTTTTGCAATCTTCTCCACCCATGACGCTATTATCAAATCGCTTGGCGGCTCGTACTCGGTCTTTCAGATCATATTCTTTTCGATGCTCTTCGCGTTTGTACCAATGTCGATCATCATGCTGGCTGACCGCGCGGTCGATAATTTTCGTCCACATCACCCCTGGCTGGTTTTGCTGCGCTCAGGGCTCGCCATTGTCGCCATGTCTTGCGCATTTTATGCATTCACAACCCTGCCAATGGCAGAAGTTTACGCGCTTCTGTTTGCGACACCCTTGCTGGTCACAGCGCTCTCCGTTCCACTCCTTGGCGAGACGGTTCGCTTCCAGAGATGGGCCGCTGTTATTGTCGGCCTGATCGGCGTCATGATTGTTCTGCGCCCTGGCGTAAGTGAATTGACTGCCGGACATGCGGCCGCTTTGGTCGCCGCCTGTGCCAGCTCGATGGCATCCATCCTGATCCGGAAAATCGGTGGGGAAGAACGCTCGGCAGTTCTTATTCTCTATCCGATGACGGCATCTCTGATCGTGATGTCATTGTTGATGCCAAGCGTTTACAAGCCTGTATCCCTAACAGATCTCGTCCTTATGGCCTCTGTAGGATTTCTATCGGTTATTGCGCAGCTCTGTGTGATCTTCGCCTACCGGGCTGCCCCTGCCGCAGTGGTGGCTCCTCTGCAATACAGCCAGATGCTTTGGGCGACGTTTTTCGGAGTGTTCTTCTTTTTCGAAACTCCGGATTTTTATGTCGCCCTTGGCTCGGTTGTCATCATTTCATCAGGCATGTTTGTCGTCTGGCGTGAAAGCCGCGAGAACGTTTCCATGCGCCGTCCTGTCACCAGGACGGCAAATGTACGCTTCGACACCGGCCCCTCGCCGTCTCCTAAGATGCACAGGCAGGATACCTAGACCACGCTACCGGGGACACTCAAACGAACGAATGTTTTCGTGCCAGGTACAGCCTCTATTTGGAAGTCAGTGCGACTTCCACCGATTTTGCACAGGCAAGCAGGTGCTCGTCCGTTCCGCCCTTGGCAACCAACATTGCGCTTAAGACCAAGCCATCATTGTCGTAAGGCAACGCTATACTGCAGGCATCCGCGATGTTTCCCAGCGATGTGTTGCGCAGCGCCAGAAGGTTCTGTTTGTTGAAAGTCTCATCATCGGCAAGGTCTTCAATCTTTGGCGGCATGTTCGGTGTTGTCGGCAGCAGCAAAATATCATCACCCATGTCATCTGCAAAAGCATCAATCAATGCGGCTCGCCGGTTCAGCGATTGCCGATACCCGACCGCCGACAATTTGTCCGCCAATGACATCCTTGCATAAACCCTGTGATCAAATAGCTCTGGGCTCGCTTGATAATGCTCTTCATAGTAGCCACGCGACTCCACGGCTGTCATATGCCAGGGTGGCACGTCTGCATAAATATCGATCGAAGGAACGTTCTTTTCTATTACTTCTATGCCAGCGGTCTTCAAACGCCTGACAGCATCCTTAAAACCGTTTGCAATGTTCAGATCAATCTCATCAAATCCAAAATTGGTTGGCACGATCAAACGGGGCTTCTTAGGTTTTGTCGGGACTACTTCATGACCAGATATGACCTGCCAAACCAATTCGCATTCCTCAACCGTTAGCGCCATAGGACCGAAACTGTCGAGACTGCAAGAGAGCGGTTTTCCGCCATCCATCGGCACTGATCGTTGCGTCGGCTTGAAACCGACAATACCATTGAACGCTGCCGGGATGCGCAAGGATCCACCTGTGTCACTTCCGATCGCGATGTCGCATATTCCCAAAGCAACTGAGACCGCCCCGCCGCTGGTCGAGCCTCCGGGCGCGCAGCCGGGATAGAGGACGTTTTGCGGCGTCCCGTAGTGCGGATTGAGACCAAGACCGGAATAGGCAAATTCCGACATGTTTGTCAGGCCTACAAATACCCCGCCAGCGTCTTCCAGACGACTGACAACTACGGCATCACTCTCAGCGGACGGATCATTCAACAGAACCCTGGTTGCTGATGTTGTGACTTCCCCTTTGACATCAAACAGCGCCTTCAGACTGATCAAGGCTCCGGCAAGCGGATGGTCTACTTTCGCGGACGTTTTGGATTGCAATCGCGCGCGCTTTTCCAAAATCTTGATGAAAACATTGGCAGCAACCGGATCCCCTGAAGATTTTTCAAGGGCAGCGTCAAGACGGCTTTCAACTGTCTCAACACTCCAAGGGTATTTTGCACGCATACTTCCCAAACCTTTGATCGTCACACATTGAAACTGGATAGCATGAATTTACCAGCTAAACAGAGGCGTTCACGAACAGAAAAGGCCGAATTTCTATACCCGACCTTTTGGCTGTCTTTGGTCTTTGAGAAACTCCGGTACTTTCATGCACTAGAAATCAATCATGACATGATCGCGGCGAGCTGCGCGTCTAAACTCAAGTTCGCAATATCGATAATACAAATGTATCCATCGGATAGCGCTGAGCTTGACTGAGGAATTAGGAAAGAATGGTGCCCGGAGGCGGATTTGAACCACCGACACGCGGATTTTCAATCCGCTGCTCTACCAACTGAGCTATCCGGGCAAATGGCGCGGCCCGAGGTGTCCTCGTGCGCCGAAAGCTCGCGTCTTATAGAAGCTCGTTTTGCCCTTGTCCAGCTCCCAGGCGAAGTTTTTTGTTCTCTGTTTTATCTGGCTTTCAGAGTGACGCCGCCACTGACAAAAGAAACGAGAAAAAGTCAATATTTCATAGATTTAGACATCTTTTCGTTCAATCCACCTCGAAACAGCGAAAAGGCCACGTACCAGACGCGATATAATTCTGCGTGACCAGTCAGCTACAACCCATAATCAGGGCTGCCTCCACCGCCACCTCCACTTCCACTTCCACTTCCTCCTCCACCGCTTCCGCTTCCGCTTCCCATTGAACTGGAGTTATCCTGCGAGTTTTCTAAGATATTCCGCAATCGGTCCTGCGTTGCCTGAGGGATCTGGATAATATTACCATCAACATCTCTTAGAAGAGTTGATTCCACGGGACTGGGCTTCGACGGTGGTGGGGCATTGGCTCCGCCTAGATTAGAATTAACACCTGGAAGCCCGGAACCTGCGATCTGATTGTTTGTCGGTGGGTTTTGCGATCCACCATTTTGAGCGGGATTGGTTAGGCCCGCTTGCGCTGCCGCGAGATCCGCTTGGGTCGTTTTTCGAATCTCCAACTCACCATTCGGGCCAATGGTAAGAGTGTACCCAGCCTGGTGGATCCTATATACTTGACCGTCTGGTCCGGTAATTGTCAGGTCCTTACCGAATAATAACGAAAACACCCAGGGATCTGTTCCAAGATTGAGATTAGCTATTCCACCGCGAATACCGATTGTCCCGACCGGGGTATTGACTGTCACTCCGCCGCGCTTCTTGCTTAGCCTCCCGCCAACAAAACGCACCACGCCCTTGCTGAAGGTGGTCACAAGCTTGCCTGATCCGCTATCGGGATCATAAACAAATTCATCAATCACAAGGTCGGAGTTTGATCCTACAGTGAAAGTCGATCCATCCACCAACAGAACCTGGACCAGCCCACTCCCTCCGGTTTCGATGCGTTCGTTATAGATGACATTGTCACCTAGAATCTTTGTATTCCTGGCCCCACCCGGCGGCGTTCCAAAGGCATCGGAGTTAACGGCAGCTGCAACACCAACTTCGGTGGCCGCGGCAAATTTCTGCCAGCCGGGGAAATCACAAACGATGAACCACCCGACTGAGAACAGCACACCTAAAAATCTCGATTTCGTCCAATGAGTGAACATTATGTTCCCCCTTTAGAAGGACTTTGAGAGTGACACCAATGCCGAAGCATTCGAATAAGTACTCAGGTCATAGTTTGAGTATTGACGGCGAAATTCCCCGACCAGCCCGAGCGCAATATCTTCACGAAGCGGGACAGACAATCCGGACCGGACCCAGCCCTCATAATTAAATTCTGTCTCTGTTGTGCTCACGACAGGATCAGGACCTTCGTATTGCCGGAAAAGATAACCGGCCTCCAAATCAATCGACCATTTGTAAGGCAAGCGATCGATAGGCGAAGCAAATAAATAGTTCACTCCAATGCCGCCGCCTACTTCCCAGTGTTGCGTTGCAGCGGTTGCTGTTTCCTCAAAGTCCGCAAGTATCAGTGACCTCAGAACAACATCCCTGTTCACCGATTTCGATATTGTTGTCGCCAAACGCCAGTAAGATCCATTGCGGTCGGAGACAGTGGGATACTCACCCGTGTCTTTGTACCAGCGGCGGCGCCACTCTATTTTACTATCAACCAGAAAGGATGGTGTGATCTGGGACACTAAACGGGCACCAAATCCAAGAGCCCCATTGTAGTTGGCACGGTTTAGCCGAACCCCTGCAGCAATGGCGTATAGGCCCAGACGGCTGTCATCGATATCAAACCTCTCCAGATTGAGAGATGGGCCAAGCGTCAGTTCGGCCAGCGCAGAATCGAGACGCACGATGTCAGCATAACGTGCTCCATAATACACAAGATCAGCCTCAATCAGATCTCCCTGGGTTCCAAGGTCATAAGCGCCATGAACCCGCCCAGCAAGAAAAGCATTTACGTCCGGTGAGCCAACACCAGTGTCATCCAGCACGAATGACCCGCCATTCAAATCCACACGACGGCTTCCAGGGGCGGCGTTGGCGTTCGATTGGTACCTGACACCAGCGACAACCATAGCCCGGAATTCAGCCGGATCTTCCAGTTCGGTGATACTTGCAAGATAAGTCTCAGCCTTGGCACGCACGCCATCCGGTAATTCCGAAGCCTTTAAGGTTTGTTCAAAATAGAACCGGGCAATCGGGATAGATCCCAATCGGTAATACAGGACACCGAGCTCCAATTGCGTCTGTGCCAGACCCGGAGCAAACACCAGAATACGTTCGAAAGTGCCGATAGCTGCTTCATAGTCGCCAAGAAGAGACGAAACCATGGCATACTCAAAGGCAACATCCAGATTTGCAGGATCCGAAATCATCTGCTGGAGCAGGGAACTCTGCCGAACGAGCAACGCTTCCGGAGTTTCGGCAACCGTCGATCCATCGGCAGTTTGAGCGTTGGATTGCACCGGAGCAATCAGAACAGAGCAGACAAGTAGAATTGACGCGACAAAAGACGCTGCCATGGGCTTCGATCCTAATGTCAATTCACCAAACAAGTCCATCGCACCAAAACGCGTTTAGAATAATCAATATAAATAGCTGTCCATGCCGATAATCGCCAAAATGCGCGATTTCCGGAACTGCGGCACATTAAGAAAGAATTAGGATTTAGGCAATGCCGACACGGTAATTCCGACAATGTGATACAAAAGGACGCGCTGCCGGAACAACGCGCCCTCAATCAGTTCAACAATAACCAGTTGTTACTTTACGGTAATTCGACCGTCAGTGTACGCAGTATAGCCGTTCTGAGCTGCCAGGTATTCTGAGACAACATCGGCCAGGTCCGGCCCGAAATCATAGGCGTTCATGCCGTTGGTTTCGAAGATGTCGTATCCGTCTCCACCGCCACGCATATAGTTGTTTGAGACGACACCATAGACCTTGTCCGTGTCAATGGCTGAGAACGCATCGCCGTCCTGAACCATGACGTCAGACACCCGCTCACCGGCAGGCTTGGATTTGTCAAAGGTGTATTTCAAGCCGGCTACCTGTGAAAAGCGACCGGCTCCCTCTTCGACCTGGCTCACACCGTTTTCCAGAGCTGCGATGACATCAGCACCTTTGAGCTCGAAAGTAGAAAGCGTGTTCTGGAACGGCAGAACAGTCAGAACCTCGCCTTTGGTGATTTCACCCTGATCAATTGAGGCACGCAGTCCGCCACCGTTTTGGATCGCAATCTGGACGCCCTGGTCTTTCACGCGGTCAAGCATTGCATCGGCGACAAGAACGCCCATCTCGCAGACCTGAGACCGGCAGACTTCGCGGTCAGCTCCAATAGGTGCATCTGCCTGAGCCACAACTTCCTGACGGATCTCGTCAAGAGGCTCTGCAAGTTCCTTGATGCGTGAGACAAGTTCGGCATTTTCAGCGATTTTACCATCAATGATGATAGGCTCTCCAACCGCTTCCGTAATGACGCCGTTATCGTCAAACGTCACGTTCAGTTCGCCGAGAAACTTGCCATAGGCATAGGCCTGAACCACAGCGGTCGGTGTTCCATCAGGACCGTCTATCATCGTTGGATACGGGCCTTGAGCGCGATCCGATGTATTGGACAGATAGGTATTGGAATGCCCGCCTACGATCACATCGATACCGGGCGCTTCAGCAGCCACCTTCTTGTCGACCTTGTAGCCGGAATGGCTGAGGACAATGATCTTGTTGACGCCCTCTGCTTTCAGCTTTTCCACTTCCTTGGTGACAGCGGCTACGGGATCAGAAAACGTAACGTTCGGACCTGGGCTCGCGAGTTCATCCGTGTCTTGAGGCGTCAGACCGATCAAGCCGATCTTTTCACCACCACGCTCAATAACGATGGACGGTTTCAGAACATCAGCAAGTTGCGGTTCCTTTGAAACATCTGCGTTTGACATCAGAACGGGGAAGTCAACAGCATCCATGAAACCGCGAAGGACTTCCGGGCCATCATCGAACTCGTGGTTGCCGACAGTCATGCCGTCATAACCAAGCTGGTTCATGAATTCGGCTGCAGCCTTGCCCTTATAGTAGGTGTAAAATAGCGTTCCCTGGAACTGGTCACCACCGTCTACCAGAATGGAGTTATTGCTCGCTGCACGACGGTCCTTGATCACCGTGTCGAGACGAGCAGTTCCACCGAAGCATTTGCCTTCGGCGTTGTCTTCCGCCTTGCAGGTTGAATCATATTTGTTGATTGGCTCAATACGGCTGTGGAAGTCGTTGGTGTGCAGAACTGTCAGGGAGTATTCGGCATAAGCGGCTGTCGACAACGCTGTCGATACAGACAACACAGCGGCGCTGAGAAGACGTTTGTTCATAAGACCCTCGCCCTTTGGATAGGTTTTTGCGTCCAGCCAGAGTAAATAGTTTCTGGCTCTCACCTCCCGAGTCTTTTGCCAAAATGATTGACCAGTTGATCAACGCGCTGCGTCAAACTGACTGGTAGCAATCTTTTTGGCCAGCCCGGGTTGTCGGTGTAGGTTGATCTTGGTGCAGTTTTATGACGGTCGCAAGAGGCTAGACCGTCTTAAGTGAAAAAAATTTTGCCAGATAAAGATTTTTGCATTCAGCGTCAAAATTGGCCAACAACAGCGATCCAAAACGAACCGTTTAGCCCACCGTTCAGCATTTGTTGTCTGTTTGAGCTGCAATCAACTTTCGTCGGGAAAATTGCTTTCGTCGATATCGTCGGTTTCAACAACCGGGATCGTATAGCCTTCTGAAAACCAACGGTTCAGGTCGACTTTCGCGCAACGGTCAGAGCAGAACGGGTAATCAGCTTGTGTCGACAACTTTGAGCAAATCGGGCACGGACGCATTCGGCGCTCAGGTTTTTGAGTGTCTTTTTCGGCCAATTTGGCCTCCTGATGCAGGTTCGATCAAAAGTGTCAGCCGGGCTCAAGCGCCACTTGTCGTCCAGTTTTTGTAGACCGGGTATCCAGCCGACAGGAGCAAATTGGATGTTTCAACCAACGGCAATCCGACGACCGCCGGATAAGATCCAACGAGTTTGGCGACAAAACTGCCGGCCAAGCCCTGGATCGCATATCCGCCAGCTTTGCCACGCCATTCACCGGACGCAATATACTCGTCTATTTCCTGACGGGACAGCCGCTTGAAACGAACACGCGTTTCGACAAGCTTTGAGCGCACTTTACCCTTTGGTTCGGCAACCGCGATACCGGTAAAAACCCGATGTCCACGGCCGGACAAAAGGGACAGGCAGCTCACCGCCTGATCGGTCAATTCCGCTTTTGGCAAAGCACGTCGCCCAACAGCAACAACGGTGTCGGCTGCAAGCACAATACCAGAGCGCATCTCATCCGTCGCATCCACTACTTGCCGAACAGTTTCAGCCTTGGCTCGCGCCAACCGGATCGCCATGGCACGCGGTGTCTCGTGCTTTTTTGGCGTCTCATCGATATCAGCAGGGATGAGGTGATCCGGCTCCAGACCAATTTGCTGCAGCAAAGCCAATCGGCGCGGCGAGGCAGAAGCCAGGATCAACTGAGGGGCATTCGTCATGGAAGCGGGGGCTTTCCTGCCGGCGTCACCAGAAGACCGCTTATTTGAAGCGGTAGGTGATACGCCCCTTGGTGAGATCGTACGGTGTCATTTCGACAAGAACCTTGTCGCCTGCCAAGACGCGAATACGGTTCTTACGCATACGTCCAGCTGTATGGGCGATAATTTCGTGATCGTTTTCAAGTTTTACGCGGAACGTCGCATTCGGCAACAGTTCTGTTACGACGCCCGGAAACTCCAGAGCTTCTTCTTTGGCCATTTGATATCCTGATTACGGCGGGTCGACCCCGCGGGTGCGCGCGAAACTAGCGGATTAGGCGGAGAATGTGAACCTTTCTTTCGCCTACATTCAACAGCCCAGTCAACGGAACGTTTTTTCTATCCGCTTGGCGGTGGTGTCCAGGTCAGCCGCTTCTTAATTCGCATCATCAATTGGTCCCGTACAGCCCGGTATTCATTGAGGATTTGCTCCCGGCTTCCGGTGGCCAATGTCGGGTCCATTGTCGGCCAGTATTCCACATCGACAGCGTCCGTGCGGGTCATATCAAGAGCTTTGTGGTGTGCTTCGGGCGCCAAAGTCACCACAAGATCGAACCCTGATTCATCAAGATCATCAAATGTCTTAGGTGCATGCTTGCTCATATCAACGCCGATTTCAGACATTACGGCATCAACAAATGGATCGACATTTCCGGGCCGGACACCGGCCGAGCGCACATAAATCTGATTTGGGAAAAGCTTTTCTGTCAAACCTTCGGCCATGGGGGAGCGTACGGAGTTCATGCCGCACGCAAACAACACCGCAGTCGGACGAAAGTCCGCCCCGGTCACCTACCCTAGCCTTTCCAATGCAGTGCATACACAAGAGTGAACAAGCGCCTTGCCGTTTGCATGTTCACCTCGATCTTGCCTTCCAGTCGCTCCATCAGGATTTCCGATCCTTCATTGTGGACGCCACGCCGCCCCATATCAATGGCTTCAATCTGACTGGGTGTCGCATGCCGGATTGCCTCATAATAGCTCTCGCAAATGAGATTGTAATCCTTGACCACCTTTCGCAAGGGAGACAAGGACAGAACGTGAGTAACCACGTCCTGCTCATCCTCGGTTCTGATCTGGAAAACGAGTTTCTTCTCTATGACCGAGAGGAGCAAAACATAATTCGCGACCGGCTTTCCCGCCGGTTGAAACATATTGTCTTCGATCAGATCGTAGATCGCGACAGCACGGTCATGTTCGACCTCCGGTGTGGAGCGCGCGATAGACGCTTCATCCAGCACAACATCCACCAGCTTGCCGCAGGGAGCCTGTGAAACGCTATCTGGTTGTGAGTCACTCATGCTGCCAAAGCCTCTATCGAATCTCGACTTACATGTTCAGTCTGATTGAAACAGACCGCGCGTGCGCAGACAAACCTTCTGCTTCTCCCAAAGCAATGGCAGCTGGCCCCAAGGCCCGAAGGCTATCCGCATTGCACTTCAGGATTGACGTGCGTTTGACAAATTCCAGAACAGACAGTCCCGACGAGAATCGAGCAGATCGAGCCGTCGGCAGGACATGATTGGAGCCGCCAACATAATCACCGATGGCTTCTGGAGTATAGTGACCGAGGAAAACCGCACCAGCGTTGCGGACTTTCTCCAACAGCGTTTCCGGATCTGCGACTGCCAGTTCCAGATGCTCAGGAGCCAGGCGATTGGAGAGCGGCATCGCATTTTCAAGATCATCAACAAGTATGATCGCGCCGAAACCCTGCCAACTCGCACGGGCGACTTCTTCGCGTGGCAAGGTTTTTAGCTGCGCTTCAACAGCCTGTCCTACTTGCTCGGCCAATTCGGCACTGTCTGTAATCAGGATGGATTGGGCTACAGGATCGTGCTCAGCTTGTGCCAGAAGATCCGCTGCCACCCAGTCCGCGTTGTTGTTCTTGTCGGCAATGACCAGAACTTCGGACGGCCCGGCAATCATATCGATACCGACAGTTCCGAAGACGCGCCGTTTGGCAGCAGCGACAAATGCGTTTCCTGGCCCAACGATTTTCGAGACCGGTGCAATTGTATCTGTTCCATAGGCAAGAGCGGCTATAGCCTGTGCCCCACCGATGCGGTAGATTTCGCTAACCCCCGCGATTTTGGCAGCCACCAGCACTAACGGATTGAGAACGCCGTCCGGGCTTGGCACGACCATGACGATCCGTTCAACACCTGCAACTTTGGCAGGGACAGCATTCATAAGCACAGAGCTTGGATAATTTGCGGTGCCACCTGGAACGTAAATGCCTGCAGCTTCGACTGCAGTCCATCTTGAACCAAGCTCCACGCCAATCGGGTCCGTATATCGATCGTCTTTTGGTAATTGCCGCGCATGGTGGGAATAAATGCGGTCATGCGCCAGCTGAAGTGCATCCACTGTATCTTGCGGAGCCCCGACCAATGCCGCTTCAATTTCGTCTTCAGTGACCTTCAAATCTGACATGCTGGCTACGTCCAGCCGGTCAAACTTCTTGGTATATGAAAGAATTGCCGCATCGCCATTCGCGCGGACGTCTTCCAGGATATCACGGACAACATGATCGACATCTTCGGAGGCTTCCCGTTTACCGCCTAACAGCTGGTTAAACTGGTTTTCAAATTCAGCATCCGTGTTTGACAGTCGTAGGACCACACGTCTCTCCATCGTATTCGGCGGTTGTGACTGGAAATCTCTATAACGGTTGGTCTCAAGTGAGATCGTGTTTCGGAAGATTGGGTGTCGACCAAGCAGCGCCAAGGTCGGACAATTCAGCTTCAATGCATTCGATGTCCAGAAGGACGCTGGCACCACCAGCAAACGCCAGCTGGATCTGCCCGGTCGGAGCGTCGTCCGGAGTGAATGTCACTGCCAGTAATTCCAGTACAGCACCTTTTGCATCCTGCTGGATGTTTTGCGCTTTCATGCCTTTGACCCGAGAAATCGCCAGAGCGGAGCGACGCCGTTCATGTTCCTTCGAGCGCTTGTCTGCTTTCTTGTCCCAGACAAAGCGGTTCATGATGAACACGGCCTTGTTTTCTTTCGGCAGATAGCGGATATCCGCGACAGTCAGGACCGCGTCCTGAACATGAGCGGATAGTACCTGAAGATCTTCATCGTCTAGGGCGGCAAGTTTCAACTGATCCATAGCGCTCAAATGTCTGGTCCATTTGTTGTTTCATTGGCAGATCAGATATAGGCCGAGTCTGCCCAATTCCCATGGTCGTTGACCTAAACGGGTTTCATTGACTTGGCAATAACGGAATACCCGGTTTAGCGAAGACCAAACCGCGTATTTCCACTAACGTGCTAACGTTATCTGCCCCAGATAGGGATGACATGGCTATTGCCGATTGCCATGGGATCACGACTCACTTGCAATGACAGCGAACCTCTTTGAAACTGCAAACAAGAAAGCAACAACGTCAGGAACAGGATTGGCAATGCGTTACCTCACCATAATTGGCATCATTGCACTTGCCGCGATTACCCAGTCCAACGCCCAAGCGGCAGGAGCATTGGAAAAGGTATACGGTGAGACGGTTTATGTTCCCGCTTATTCCCGAATATTTTCATATCCCACCAGGTCAGAACTTCTGGCTGCGACACTTGCGGTTCACAATATCGATCCGGAGACATCGCTTACGCTCCAACGAGTCGATTACCACAACGAAGATGGTCAACTGATCCGAAGCCTTCTCGAACAACCGGTCGATCTCGCACCTCTGCAATCCAGAACCGTTCTGATCCCGATCAATGATACGACCGGCGGCGTCGGCGCAAATTTCATTATTGAGTGGACGTCGGAAAAAGCAGCGATCAGTCCAATCGCAGAAAGCATCATGACGGGTCCGCCGGGTACTCCGGGGCCGTCCTTCAGCTCACGTGGACGTGTCATTCAACAGCAAACTGCGGCGCAGTAAACTCAAGCAGCAAAAGACAAAAACGCTTTAGAAGGCCTTGCTAGCTTAACTGGATATGCGTTCTATCTTCGCGCCACACCTTGTGAGCTTGTCTTCAAGCCGTTCAAAACCACGATCCAGGTGATAAACCCGGTTCACTGTGGTTTCGCCTTCTGCCGCAAGACCTGCAATGACCAGGGAAACGGATGCCCGAAGGTCTGTCGCCATGACCGGTGCGCCGCGCAGCGTGGATACGCCTTCGACAGTGGCCGTCCGGCCATCAATGGAGATCTGCGCACCCAACCGCGCCAGTTCCTGAACGTGCATGAAACGGTTTTCAAAGATCGTTTCGGTGATCCGGCTTGTTCCGTCGGCCTTTGTCATCAAGGCCATGAACTGCGCCTGAAGATCCGTCGGAAATCCTGGGAACGGCTCCGTTGTCACGTCAACTGGCTGAATGCCGTTGCCATTGCGGTAAACCCTAAGGCCATCAGCTGTTTCAGTGATTTCTGTTCCGGTCTGGCGCAACGTGTCCAGGGCTGCTTCCAGCAAGTCGGGCTTCGCTCCTTGCAACAGCACATCACCGCCAGTCATGGCAATGGCCATGGCATAGGTGCCGGTTTCGATCCTGTCCGGAACCACGGAATGATGAGCGCCATGCAACCGCTTGACGCCCTGAATCCGAATGGTTGAGGTGCCCGCACCTTCAATCTTGGCGCCCATTGCCTTCAGACAATTTGCCAGATCGACAACTTCCGGCTCGCGGGCCGCATTGACAATCTCTGTCTCGCCCTTCGCAAGCGTTGCCGCCATCATGATGGTGTGCGTTGCGCCAACGGATACCCATGGAAATTCCACACGGCCACCCTTGAGGCCACCCCGCGCTTTGACGACCACATAACCGGCATCGATCTCGATTTCCGCACCGAGCGCTTCCAGGCCCTGGATGAAGAAATCAACAGGGCGCGTTCCGATCGCACAGCCGCCAGGCAGGGAAACGCGTGCCTCGTGTGCGCGGGCAACCAGAGGACCGACAACCCAGAAGCTGGCGCGCATCTTGGAGACCAGCTCATACGGTGCTGTAGTGTCGACAATTTCACGGGCGGTCAGGTTTACGGTCTGGCCGGCAAGCGAATCCTGTCCGGAGCGTTTGCCGTTGACCGAATAATCAACACCGTGGTTGGAAAGGATCTGAGTCAGCTGGGCGACATCGCGCAAGCGCGGAACATTCGACAGTGTCAGCGTTTCATCCGTCAGGAGAGACGCGATCATCAATGGCAAGGTTGCGTTTTTTGCGCCGGAAATCGGGATCACCCCGTTCAGCCGCGCTCCGCCAGTGACTTTGATACTGTCCATGCTTAACCCCGAACCCGTGCCACCAAACATTGTGGCTCTATTCCAATAGTTTCAAATCAGACGAGCGATCTACACGCAACTTATGGCCCATGCAAGGCAGGCAATGGCCGCAAATCGGGCATTTTGATGCCGTTCGCAGACGGTTACATCCCTGCCGCCCTCAGTCAGTCGTCTTTGGATTTCTTCGCTGCACTCTTTCGCCGACGCAAATTCGACCGCAGGGCTTCAGCCAGTCGCGCCTCGCGTTTTTCTGCGGCAACCGAACTTGCCGGGCCGGGTCCATTTTGCGGCTTTTGTGAAGGCGCGCGTTCAACTGACTGGTTTTTTTGGTCTTTTTCGCTCATGTTTCCAATATTTTTTTCTGAAACCAACAGATGGAAACCTAGCAATCCCTGTCTCATCAGGCAAAGGGAAATGACCACTTAATCCGTCGCTGGTCGTACTTAGAGAAAGCAATTGCCCTGTGAGGGCTACAAACGGCACGAGTGGCGTGGCTGGGATCCCTCAAACAGACCAGAAAAACAGTACAGGTTTAATATCCACATGTTGCAAAACAACTTGTTTCTGGCGATTAAGGCGACCCAAGGGCTCCGGGCCACACCCCCAAATCCAATTGCTCATCAGCTCCCTGAAAAAAACCGATACCAGTGCTTGCGTCACGGGGGCGCTTATGGCAAAAGCGCCTTCATTCCGGTTGGCATCGCTAATCGGGGCTGACTAGTGCGTTCCTGTTTCAAGGTTTTTATTGTATAGAACGCCGGAAGTGACCTTTCAAAGGACCTTCCAATCAGATGCTGCCGTAGCTCAGGGGTAGAGCACTCCCTTGGTAAGGGAGAGGTCGAGAGTTCAAATCTCTCCGGCAGCACCATTAACTATCTGATAAATAATGACAAAATTAGTAAGCAATATTTTGCACATTGCAACGAATTGCAGAACAAAGCAGGATTATGCGTTAATTCTGGCACGTTTTTGACACAGTGGTTTTTGCTCTGTTCTCAGCGCCACTTGGGTATCGGGAATGGCAGCCGTTAGAGCCGCCGCATGCCCCAGCTGCTTGCCTGCGGCCTTGGCGCGAATTTCCTCAGCGGTTTGGCAACCGCTCAAAAAGGTCGGCATCAACAAAAGCATTAAAAGTCGAAATCCGTCATCTGCAAGCCCAGGCGGCGTTCAACCTGATCAATTACCTTGAATCCAGCGACATGCCAGCAGCGCAGGCGCTTTACAAAACGCTCAAGGCTCTAACGACAGCGCACCCTGAAGATGAAAACCTTGCCTCAATACGAGACATCGCTTTAACCGTTCTCGAATGACCGCTCCAGATCATCTGAAATCATGAAGGGACCGGGCCACAAGCACCAGAAATGGGTTGGTTTGCGACAGATATGCCAATTCCGACCTTGGTCGCTTTGTCCGGCATTGCTGACAGACATGCGGAGCGCAACGAATTCCTGCACCCTAGCTGTCCGTCATCAGGGTATTTGGAACAGATGGCTTTGTGATTTAGCGGAGAGTCTGGCTCATCGTGTTGGTTGATCTTAAGCGGCTTGATTGCGGTATTGCAATCGCCGTTGATTGAGTGTGTTTCGTTTGATCCTTTCT
>JBDWMJ010000008.1:0-40460 GCA_039972695.1 Roseibium sp.
CTCATAACCTGAAGGTCGCAGGTTCAAATCCTGCCCCCGCAACCAAATAATCACAAAAAACCAAGGCGCCACAAGGCGCCTTTTTGATTCAAAAACCACCTTGATGAGCGAAAAAAACGCTGTCTTCAGATTGGTGGTGAATAAAACATTAACAATTTATTCCATATCTATTCCCCTGCTTTGAACGACTTAGCCGTCTGGTAGAAAGTATTTAAAGATTGTGTAGAAGCGAATCGCGAGCTGCCGGGTCATCGCTGTTTGGTGAATCCCTTGCGACTAAACATATTGCCGCGGCCCCCGATCCGCTAGGAGGAAGGAGGTTGGCGATTAGCCTCCGTCTGCCGTAAATCCGGCAGCCTGAATTGCTGCGATTGCGCAGTTTTCGTCATTGTCGGACGAGTCACCAGTTATTCCGACTGCCCCAAGGGTTTGGTCGCCTTCTTTGATTAAAACACCACCGGGAACTGGCACCAGCGATCCTTCGGCAATGTTGTTCATTGCTTGGATAAAGTACGGCTGTAACTTTGCCCTTTCAAACAGAGCTCGCGAGCCGAGCCCCATGCCGATCGCCCCCCGTGCCTTGCCCTGCGCTATGTCAGGACGCAGATTGCTGGTGCCATCTTCGCGGGCCAGCGCGATTAAGAATCCACCGCTGTCAAGAACCGCGATTGTTATGGGTTTCATCCCATGCATGCGCCGCCAGTCCAATGCGGCCGAGACAATTTGCTGCGCTGTTTCTAATGCAAGTTTCACTCCGACCCCCGATCTAGGTGTATGCATTGGCCCTTTGGGTGACTACTCCGCAATGACGGCCCCGCTTACTATCAGGCTCCCGATAATTTCTTGATCATAGCCAAGCTGTCCCAACACCTCTCGGCTATGTTTAACCAACACAGGCGCTGTTATGGCTACTTTGGCAGGTGTTTTGATAAATCGGACCGTATGTCCAATGGTTTTGATATCGCCTGCGATGATAAGGTTCGTCTCTTCGGTCATCGGTAGAAATACTCGACGAGGAACATCGGCACCGTTGGCACATAGGTGCAAAGCATCAGCACCACCAACAAGACCGCGACAAACCAGATATTTACCTTGGATACGGCCCAGATATTCGCTCGCGCCACCGAGCAGGATGTGATCAGAACGGATGCGACCGGAGGAGTCTGTTGGCCAATTGCCAGGTTAAGTGTGACGACTAGACCAAAATGTACGGGATCAATGCCCGCAGCTGAGATCAGTGGGATCACAATTGGTATAACCAGAATGATCGCGGCTGCCGAGTGCAGAAAGAACCCGATGATCAGGAAAAAGAAATTCAAGATCAGCAAGATTACCCATTGCTGCGCTGTGACAGACAAAATGCCTTCCGCCAGTTGCTGAGGGATCTGCGCGCGAGTCAAAAAGCCGCCCATCAGAACCGATGCGGCAACCAAAAGCATGACCACAGCTGTTTGAATGCCACCGTCAAGCATCGCACGGCGCAGATGTGCTAAGTTCAAGTTGCGATACCATGCAGAGACAATAAGTGCAGCAAGCACGGCCAATCCTGCGGCCTCTGTTGCCGTAACAAATCCGCCGAAAATCCCACCCAGAATGATCACTGGTAACGCAAAAGCGGGCATCGCGTCCTTGAACGTTTCACGTACATGTGGAAGGTTGAATGCCTCTTCCACCGGATAGTCATAGCGTTTGGCGAAAGCATAGGCGACGCCCATCAACCCGGCAGCGCCCAAGAGCCCCGGCACAACGCCAGCCACAAACAATTGCTCGACTGAGGTGTTTGCAGAGGCCGCATATAGGATCATAGGGATCGATGGTGGGATGATAATGGCCAAAGAGGCAGAGGACGACGTGACAGCGGCGGAAAATTCCTTTGAGTACCCGCGCTTTTTCATCTGTGGTATCAGAATCGAACCCATTGCTGCGACATCGGCCACAGCTGATCCCGAGATCTCTGCAAAGAACAGTGACACGCCTATGTTGACCATCGCCAGACCGCCGCGGACGAAGCCGATGATAGCGGACACAAAATTGATCAGCCGATCCGTGATCCCACCTGCGTTCATAATGGCACCAGCCAAAACAAACATCGGTATCGCGATCAACGAAAACTTGGTGGATCCGTCATACATATCCAAGGCAATCGTCACCAAACTGCCTGGGCCCTCGACTGCCAAGAGTCCAATCACGCCGCACATGGCCAGTGAAACTGCAATTGGCACATTGATGCAGATCATCGCCAGCAGAGCGCAGAAGATTGCGGCCATCAACATCAGGTACGATCCTTATTCTTGATCATCTCGGCCTCAACCTCTTCTTCGATCTCCGCGTGTTCCAAGGAAACGCCGTCGGCGGTATTTTTCCAGTAGTTAGGTAGGCTAAGAAGCTGGCATAGGATGAACAGAATCGCACCTATCGGGATAATCGATTGGGTGAATTGAACCGGAACCCAGGTCAGCGAGATCAGCGTGTCGCCCTCGAGCACTTCAAGAACTTGAAGTCCCGCTCGCGCCATCAGCACAAAAAAGATCAACACAATTGCCTCGCCCACCAGCAAGGCTGCCAGACGTGCCTTGATCGGCATCGCCAAAAGCACTGTGTCAAACCCGATATGACGGCGGTGAAGCGCTGCGAGCGCCGAGCCATAGTAAGTTATCCAGGCGAGCATGATCGCGGCGACTTCGTCGTACCACGAAAAACTCTGACCCGAGAGCCGTGCAATCACCGCCGAAATTACGACGATCGTTAGCAGCAGCATCAGCGAGACGGTGATCCATTCCAGCACTTTGCCGAGGGTGGTGACAATCCGAGGTAGGAGTGAGTTTGAAAGCTGATTCACTTCGGGACTTGTCTTCTTGTAGGAGCTAAAGGGACGTGCAGGCTGATCTGAATAGCCGCAAAAACAACAGGGCAGCGGATCGTCCGCTGCCCGGTACAAGCGCTAGTTTTGGTTCGCCAAGCCAAGCACTTGGTCAATCATGTCTTGCCCGCCTTCGACCTCGTCGGCGAATGCCTTGTAGATCGGTGCGGAGGCCTCAACGAATGCATCCTTGTCGGCCTCATTCACCTCGACGCCAGCAGCCTTAATGACGTCCAGCAATTCTGTTTCCAACTGAGCTGCTTTTTCGTAGGTGAAGTCCTGCGTGGACGCCGCACAAGCGGTCAGACCGGTCTGCACATCCTCTGGCAGTTTTGCGAACCCCTTCTGCGAAGCGAGGATATAGGCAGGTGTGTAAACATGCCCGGTAATTGACAGGTACTTTTGGACTTCCTGGAACTTAGCGGATGCAATCTGCGCATAGGGATTTTCCTGGCCATCCATCACACCAGTTTGCAACGCGGTAAACACGTCCGAGAACGCCATTGGTGTTGGGTTTGCACCGTATTCCGTGAACATCTTAACACGCCACACGCCATTGGGAGTGCGAAGTTTGATGCCTTCGAGGTCACTCGGCACATTGATTGCTCGCGTGTTATTGGTGATGTGGCGGAAGCCGTTCTCGGCAAGGCCAACGATGTGATATCCGCCACCATTCGCAGCTGCCTGAAACTTGTCCATCATCGCGCCTTGAACACGGCGCATGTGATCGCGGTCACGGATGATGTAGGGCATCTCGAAAATGCCGAACGTATCGTTGACCGAAGACATAACGGACGACGGAAGTGCGAAGTCTACCTGTCCCAGCTTCAGCTTTTGTAAAAGCTCCTTGTCCTTTCCCAACTGCGAAGATCCGAAGGTCTGCACCTCGACCTTGCCGCCCATCGACGAATTCACACATTCTGCGAAGTTGTCGACGCTTGCTTCAAACAGCGAACCAGGGTTGCCGACATGGCCAAACTTTAGCGTGATGTCGGCGGCAAAGGCGGTGCTTGCTCCGCCAATAGCAGCGGATGCCGCAATGAGAATTGCCTTGATGGTCATGAGTAATTCCTCCCTAGGAAATGTGACTGTATTCGTCACTCTGCCGCGATCTACGCGCTCTCCAGCATCGCCATCGCAGCTCCGACTCCCCCAGCGTTGTGGGGAATACTGGCCTTTGTCAGACCCATTTCAACGCCTGCCAGTGTCGCGACCAACATGAGATCGTTGAAGTCACCAAGATGGCCAATTCGGAATACTTTATCGGCAACCTTCGACAGGCCGTTACCTAAAGAAATATCGTAATGCTCCAATGTCGTTGCTCGGAACCCGTCTGCGCTATGGCCTTCGGGGACCATAACAGCCGTCAGCACGCCACTTTCCTGTCCCTGCTTGTTGCAAAGAACTTCTAACCCCCAGGCGCGAACGGCAGCACGTGCAGCCGCCCCGTGACATGCATGTCGGGCAAAGACATTTTCCAGCCCTTCTTCGTGCAACATTTCAATGGCGACATTCAGTCCGTATAGAAGGTTCGTAGCGGGCGTATACGGGAAATATCCTGTTTTGTTTGGGCCAACCATATCCGCCCAATCCCAATATGATCGCTGTAACGTGGCCGAAGAGTTTGCCGCCATGGCCTTGGCGCTTATTGCGTTGAACGAAAGACCCGGCGGCAACATGAGTCCCTTTTGCGACCCGGATACGGTGACATCAACGCCCCATTCGTCGTGCTGATAGTCTAGCGAAGCAAGACCCGAGATTGTGTCGACCATGAACAAAGCGGGATGTCCGGTGTTGTCGATGGCCTTGCGGACTGCAGCGATCGGCGAGACGGACCCCGTCGATGTCTCGTTGTGAACAACGCAGACTGCTTTGATCTCATGATTTTTGTCTTCAGCAAGATATGCCTCGATCTGGTCCGGATCGGCACCGCCGCGCCAGTCGCCTTCAATGAACTCGGGTTTTAGGCCCAGTTTCTCGGCAATCTTTTTCCACAATGTCGCAAAATGTCCGGTTTCAAACATCAGCACCCGGTCGCCCGGCGACAATACATTGACAAGCGCCGCCTCCCATCCGCCGGTACCTGACGATGGATAGATCACGACATTCTGTTCGGTCTTGAAGATGGTTTTGATCCCTTCCAGTGCCTGAGCACCGACTTTGCCGAACGCCGGTCCCCTGTGGTCAATCACCTGACCAGAGATCGCGCGCAATATGCGATCCGGGACCGAACTGGGACCGGGAATTTGCAGAAAATGTCGACCAGCTTGTCTCATAAATCAAACCTTGTGGAACCTGCGTTTCAACTTGCATCACAGAATGACATTGAAGTTGTGAATATGCAATTTTTAATTCATAATGCAATTTAAGATTATGCAAATCAAGGACCCCGCCGTTGAACGATATTGCGCGTGAGCTTTTAGAAAGAGTGTCGGGCGATCTGATGTTCGATCCGTTTTCGCGCGGTCGCTACGCAACGGACGCATCGATTTATCAGATGATGCCGGTGGGCGTACTGGCGCCGAGATCAGAAGACGACATATTGGCAGCGATTGACTGCGCACGCGATCAAGGTGTGCCCATCCTGCCACGCGGTGGCGGAACCTCACAGTGTGGCCAGACCGTCAACGAAGCGCTGGTTTTGGATAACACTCAGTATTTCAACGAAATACTCGAACTTGATGTCGCCAACAAGCGCTGTGTCGTGCGCCCGGGCATCGTGCTCGATGACCTGAATCGGATGCTCAAACCGCATGGACTTTGGTTCCCGGTCGATGTCTCTACTGCTTCGCGCGCAACCATTGGCGGGATGACGGGGAACAACTCTTGCGGCGGGAAATCCATCCGATATGGCATGATGCGGGACAATGTGCTGTCGATCGACGCGATTTTGGCCGACGGCAGCAAACACCGATTTGGAGCGGGTCTTACCGATCAGAACGCGGCCTACAACGCACTCTCCCAGGATCTTGCAGCGGTCGGCCAAAGAGAATCGTCTGAAATCCTTGCCCGGTTCCCCAATGTCATGCGCCGTGTGGGTGGCTACAACATCGATGCACTGACTTCTGGATTGAACGCCCAAAACCTCGCTCATCTTCTTGTTGGCTCGGAAGGTACGCTTGCCTATACAACCGCGATCGAGTTGAAACTCTCTCCGCTGCAGAATGGCAAAGCTCTGGGTGTGTGTCACTTCCCGACTTTCCATCAGGCAATGGACGCCGCACAACATCTGGTGACGCTTGATCCCGAGGGCGTTGAGTTGGTTGATCATACGATGATCGCGCTGGCCCGGAACATTCCGCTTTTTTCCAGAACAATCGAAAACTTTGTGACCGGCGCGCCTGAGGCTTTGTTGATGGTGGAATTTACGCAATCCAACGGGGTGCAAAAGTTAAAAGACCTCGACCAGATGATGGGAGATCTCGGGTTTTCCTGGACAGGCAGCGGCAAGGCCTGGGGCGGTGTCACCGCGGTGACGGATGCAGGCCTACAGGGACAGATCGCTGAACTGCGCAAATCTGGCCTCAACATAATGATGTCTATGAAGACCGCCGGGAAGCCCGTATCGTTTGTCGAAGATTGCGCGGTCGAACTGCCTGACCTTGCCGGCTACACGGCTGGGCTTACGGAGATTTTTGAACGCCACGGTACCACTGGCACTTGGTACGCACATGCGTCGGTCGGGTGTCTGCACGTGCGCCCGGTGTTGAACCTGAAGCTGGACAATGACGTCGCCACAATGCGCGCGATTGCCGAGGAGTGTTTTGACCTTGTCGCCCGCTACAAGGGGTCGCATTCAGGCGAGCATGGCGACGGCATCGTCCGCTCGGAATTTCATGAAAAGATGTTTGGCTCTCGGATGGTCGCGACCTTTAAGGAGGTGAAAGATCGTTTCGATCCGACCGGCGTGTTTAACCCTGGTAAAATCATCAATGCGCCAAAGATGGATGACCGCAGCCTTTTCCGCTATGGCCCAGACTACCAGACCTCACACCTGAAAACCGAACTGGATTGGTCCGAGTGGTCCGGAAAAGATGGTGGATTTCAGGGTGCAGTTGAAATGTGCAACAACAATGGAGCCTGCCGCAAACTGAAGGGTGGCGTCATGTGTCCCTCCTTTCGGGTGACGCGCAAAGAACGAGACCTGACCCGCGGCCGCGCCAACACCCTCCGTCTTGCGATATCCGGACAGCTTGGGCCTGATGCACTGGTGTCCGAAGAGATGGCAGATGCGATGAAGCTTTGTGTGTCCTGCAAGGGCTGCAAGCGCGAGTGCCCGACAGGCGTGGATATGGCGCGGATGAAGATTGAGGTGCTCTCTGCGCGCGCCAAAAAGCATGGCCTGAGCATTCATGATCGGCTTGTTGGCTATCTGCCGCGATACGCGCCCTGGGCGGCAAAATTGCCTTTTCTGCTGAACCTGCGGGACAAGTTGCCTGGGTTGGCCAAAACAACAGAACGCTTGACGGGTTTCACAGCAAAACGCCCCTTGCCCAAATGGGTCGCCAAACCATTCAAGGATACCGAAGTCAGCGCGACCTCAACACCAGACGCCGTTCTGTTTGTTGACAGTTTCAACCGCTATTTCGAGCCTGAAAACCTGCGCGCGGCAGTCAGAGTTTTGAACGCGACTGGCTGTTCGGTTGATGTCGTGAAATCTAAAGACAATAGCCGTCCATTGTGTTGTGGCCGTACGTTTCTGTCGGTCGGATTGGTTGATCAAGCGCGGCACGAGGCTAAACGGCTTGTCGATGCTCTTTTGCCTTATGCAGAACTTGGCGTTCCCATCATCGGCTTAGAACCAAGCTGCCTACTGACCCTTCGCGACGAGATACCGGTGTTGTTACCCGGAGAAGACAGCGCAAAGATCGCTAAACTGGCACTGATGTTCGAGGAGTTCATTGCCGATCAGGGTGACAATCCGCAGTTTATTTCGCGCCTTCAGTCTCCGGCGCCTGAGGTCAAATTGCACGGGCACTGCCACCAAAAAGCAATGGGGGTTATGCCGGCAATCGAACAAACGCTGGCACTCTTGCCGGACACTAATGTTACCAAGATCGAAACCAGCTGCTGTGGGATGGCAGGCGCATTCGGCTACGGTGTGGAAACATATGACACGTCGATAAAGATGGCCGAACTGGACGTTCTTCCAGCCGTGCGCGCCGCATCTAATGATGCAATCATCGTGGCCGATGGCACGTCTTGTCGCCACCAAATCGCAGATAACACTGATTGCAAACCGATGCACATAGCCCAACTTCTCGACTTGGCACTGAAACGCGTGTACACGCTGCAAAATGACTGATTTATCCGCAAACATGATAATCGAACGAAAGTCGCTGCACCTTGAACTGGTGGAGCGTCTGCGTCCCTTGATCATTGAAGGTCAAATGGCCCCGGACAAAAAAGTCCCCGAAAAGGCCCTTTGCGAACAATTCAGTGTATCACGGACTCCATTGCGCGAAGCATTGAAGGTTTTGGCCGCAGAGGGGTTGGTCCGATTGGAACCGAATCGCGGAGCATGGGTCACCGCGATCACAATAGAAGAGGTCGAAGAGGTCTTTCCGGTGCTCGCCGTTCTTGAGGGCCTGTCTGGGGAGTTGGCCTGCGAAAAGATCTCTGATGAGGAAATTGCCAATATCCGCTCGCTTCACGACGAAATGATACAAAGCTATCGTGACAGGGACTTGGTCGCGTATTTTAAGTTTAACCAGGAAATCCATCTAGGCATACTTTCTGCGGCAAGGAACGAGACCCTGGCCAACTCCAGTCTGGCATTGTCAGCACGTATGCAGCGCGCACGATATGCGGCCAATATGTCTGACCAGCGCTGGAGCGAAGCCGTGGACGAACACAATGAAATAATCCGAACGCTGGAAGCGCGCGATGGTAAGAAGCTGGCATCAATCTTGATTATTCACATGAAAAACAAGCAGAGTTCGGTGCTGCGCTGGTTGCAGAACGCACCCGACGATGAAGCCGTTTAAAGCACACTGGTCTCAGTGTGCCGTTGACTTGGCGCTGTCAGAATAACTCTGCTTGAGCGGGTAAGGCGGAAGCGGTTTCAGTAAGTCCGTGCATTCTCGAAATAGAGTGCCACATCGACGAGTTTCTCGCGCTCTTACCTATCCCAGAGGCGGAAGCATTGGACGCTGCAAGCCGCACGTTTGAAAGAATTGGGCTGCATTATCTGACCTGCCATTTCAACCACTCTCTTAGTTGATCTAAATGGATGGGGCTTGTCATAAAAAAGCACAGGGTGTTGTTTTGCCAATGCATCAAGTTCCTGAAAGGGTCCCAAACAGACGCGTTCTCAGTCTTTTGAGTGTTCGTCAGGAAACGGAGCTTGGAGTCCGCAGTCAGCAGCAAGTACATTCAGGTCGCGCCGCAGAGCGGGGTTCAGAGCAAGGCCGTTGGACCGACGTGCATCAGCCGCTGCGGTCTTGCCTTCACCCGGCAAACGCACAGGATTATGACCCGGAAGCGGGTCCGAGGCACGCATCTCGTCAAAGACCCGACTGGCGGTGCTCGCAAAGTCGTCCCCAATTCCAAAGGCGGCGGGATCAAGTGCCATGACAAACAGCCCGGTATTGGTGGAAGAGGTCGTGTCATTCGTGAAATCGACGACGTCTGATCCGAAGGCAGCCCCATTGAGGACACCTGCCATAAGCCCGATTGCAACCGACAAACCGAACCCCTTTGCACCGCCGATCGGCAGAAGGAAGCCATCTGATTTCCGGGTTGGATCTGTGAGTGGTTTACCGTCCCGTCCAACCATCCAGCCTTCCGGCATCTCCTTGCCCTGTTGCAGAAGCGTCTTGATCTTTCCCATCGCTGCAACGGTGGTGGCCATGTCGAATACGAAAGGATCGGCACCGGCGGCAGGTGCCGAGAACGCAATCGGGTTGGTACCAAGAAGAATATCGGTTCCACCGTACGGAGGAACGTGGTTCGCGCTTCCCACTGCCGCCGCCATGCCAAGCAGACCAGCCTCGGCTTGTGGCCTCACATAGAGCGCCAAGGGCCCGGCATGATTGCAGCGTCGAACGCCAACCCAGCCAATACCAGCGGTGCGTGCCTTCTCGATGGCCAGATCACGCGCAGCGGACATTGCAAGATGACCAAGCCCGTCGTCCCCGTCGATCACGCCCGTGGCAATTGTTTCATGCGCCACGGTCACCGACGGGGTCGGGTTGCAGCCGCCGCCGTCCAAACGGGCCAGGTACTGCCGCAGGCGAAAAACACCGTGTGTGCCATACCCAAAGATATCTGCCTCTACCATGAGCGTGGCGACTTTGACGGCATCATCATGCGGCACTCCCTTCGACTGCAGCGCCGCCGAAACGAAATCGCGCAGGGTATGCACCGGGATGGTGGATGCTTCAGTGATCGTGTGCACCGACGGATTCCTTCTGCCAGAAGACGACCTTACGCTGCGTCCATTGTACGATCAGGTACAGCACCAGCCCGACGAGGCTCAGATATAAGATCAAGGAGAACACGCGCGGTGTATTGAGCTGGGATGCCGCGACCCGGATCAGTTCGCCAAAACCTTTGCCGCCGCCCAAGAATTCGCCCGTGATCGCGCCAGCCATTACGCCAACCGCACCGATCTTAAGTCCTGTGAAGATCTGCGGAAGCCCGGTTGGAAGCTTCATCTTGATCAATGTCTGCATCCGGCTCGCGCCCATGGTCTTAAAGAGCATGCGGGCATTTTCATCAGCAGAGTGCAGGCCCGCTGCCGTTCCAACCACGATCGGGAAGGTGGCGATAAACGCTGCCAGCGACACTTTGGATTCGATGCCAAAGCCCAGCCAGGCAACAAAGAGGGGCGCAAAGGCGACCTTCGGCATAGTGTCGATGGCCACCAGGTAAGGCATTACAGCCTTTTCCCCAAACGCTGTTTCGCCAACGAGTACGCCAAGCGAGAAGCCGATGGTGATGGCAAGCGCGAATCCGTAGATTACTTCTTGGATCGTGATCCAAAGAGCGCCAAGCATATAGCCGCCGCTAAGGAGATTACTTCCAACAAAGATCATATCGTCGAAAGTTTCCCACGGTGTGGGCAAAATGATCGGCGAAACGAGCTCGAGACGCGTAACCACATCCCATGTGCCAATGAAAACCACGAACACAAATGTCATGGCGATCCAACGGGGTATGGAATCGATGAATGCAACTTCCTGAACCCAGACGGTATCGTCCGCAGCCCCGGTTTCCAGTTGCTGATTGATTGGCGCATCAGTCACATGGCTTCTCCCTTGTCCAACATGCTGCGAATGTGATCCACGATTTCGCCAAATCTCGGTGTCGTCATTATATCAAGTGTGCGCGGCCTGGGCAGATCAACCTTGACGATCTCAGCAATTCGGCCCGGGCGCGGTTTCATTACGACGATCTCATCCGACAGGATTACCGCTTCTTGAATGGAATGGGTGACCAGAAAGGCCGTTGCGTCCTGCTCACGGCAAATTCTTTGTAATTCCATATTCATCATGTCGCGAGACAGCTCGTCGAGCGCGCTGAACGGCTCATCCAAAAGCAGAACCGCCGGTTCAGTAATCAGCATCCGGCAGATAGATGTGCGCTGCGCCATACCGCCAGACAATTCGTTGGGATAAACGTTCTCAAACCCCTTCAGCCCGACCATTTCGAGCAGGTCATGCGCCTTTCCCATCGCTTTCTTGGCAGCCGCTTTTCCATCCCGGATCTCAATCGGCAGCACGATGTTTTCAACCGCAGTCTTCCATGGGAAGAGCGTGGCCTGCTGGAACATCATTCCGATGTCCCGCCGCGGGCCGGTAACAGGCTTATCCTGAAGGACCACACGACCTTTTGTGGGAGGAATGAGACCTGCCATGATCTTCAACAGGGTCGATTTCCCGCAGCCGCTTGATCCGATGACTGATGTGAAGCTCCCATGGCGCAAGGTGAGATCCACGTTCTCCAACGCGACCACTGAATTGCGCGCGTAGGTTTTACTGACGTTAGTCAACTCATAAACCGGCGCATCAGATGATGCGCCGGAGTATTCATGTGCCAATGGGGCGTTCATTTGCCGACAGCCGCATTTCCGAGTTCAGCGAACTCATTAGTCCAAATCGCGCTCAGATCGTCGAGAGGACCTGAGATTTCATTGCCAGCTACAAGAGCAGCCTGCCACTCTTCCCAAACTTCCGCCGGATACCAGCCTAGATGCGGACTGTCGCCAGCAGCAATCGTCTTGGAGCGAACTGCGTCGAACAGTGCCGCCTGGAACTCTTTGTCTTCACCTTCCTGCGGGTTGCCTGCAGCAAGGTGGGCAAGGACAGCATCGCGATTGGCATCGTTCAGTGCAAAGGCATGGCCCTTTGCAAAGGCCCGGCTCCAACCTTCGACGAGCTCACGGTCGTTTGCGATCGTATCTGCCATGGTGGCAATACCGTTGCCGAAGAAACGGCCGTACTCGGCAGGTGTTATGTCACGCACCTTCATGCCGCGCTGGTTGAGAACCGCGGTATCTGCGGTAGACGCAGAGTAGGCGCTAATCTCGCCATTCAGGAACGCGGCGGTTGCCGGGCCGCCGTCACCGACAGTGAGGAACTCAAAGTCAGTGCCTTCGACCATTCCAGCACCCGACAGAACGTTGCGGGCAAAGCCCACCTCGGCACCGTCGGCTGTACCGGTCCCAATAACTTTTCCGCGCAGGTCTTCGATCGACTGGTAGTCGGATCCTTCTTGAACTGCGATTCCAAAGTTGCTCCGTGCAGCCACGTTGTAGATATGCACGGCGTTCACACCGCGCGAGCGCGCCGCAATCAGCGGGCCGGGACCCGGACGGCCAAAGTGCGCTTGCCCCGCCGACAATGCCTGCAAAACCGCGCCTGAACCGTTGATGGCTTCGACCGTAACGTTCAGGCCTTCGTCTTCAAAATAACCTTCGCCGATGGCGACAAAGACCGGAAATGAGTTAATGGCAGACGGGCTCGGCTGCACGAAAGTGATATCGCGCAAGCTTTGCGCAAAGGCACCCTTTCCTAACAGTCCCGCTACCGGCACCGCCGACAGCAACGATGTAAATGTTCTACGGTTCATCATACGCTTAGTCCTCCCTTCGCGTTCTTTCCAATCCCCCTCGTCCTATCGGCGTCTTCGGAAGATCGCTTATACGGCACGCACTGAGTTCGTGAGCGTGCCGATCCCTGAAATTTTACAAACGACGATATCGCCATCTTTTAAGAAACTTGGTGGGTCCATGGCGTATCCCACGCCCGACGGCGTGCCCGTCGCGATGATGTCACCGGGCTCTAACGTCATCCCCTCCGACAACGAGGCGATGAGTGTCTCGATATCGAAAATCATGTCCGCGGTATTGCCGTCCTGCCGGGTCTCACCATTCACCGTCAGTGAAATCGGCAATGCATGTGGATCATCAATAGCGTCCGCGGTCACAATCCAAGGGCCTATGGGGCACGAGCCATCAAAGGCCTTTCCCTTGAAATTCTGCCCACCATGGCGACGTTGGACGTCGCGGGCGGAGATGTCATTCAAAATAGTGTAGCCGAAGACGTGTTTCATTGCGTCCGCCTTGGCGATATTGCGCCCCGGCGTGCCGATAATCACAGCCAATTCAACTTCGTAATCAGTTTGCTTTGAGACGCTCGGAAAAGTTAGCACATCGCCACCCGGGCCAACGATGGAGGTGGGTGGTTTGGTGAAGAAAACTGGATATTCGGTTACGCCGACCTTTTGCTTTTGTGCCCGGTCCCCTTCGGCGATGTGTTCAGAGTAGTTGCGCCCTACACAAAGAACATTCTTGCGAATGACTGGAATTGGCGCTAGCAAATCTGCCCCTTGGGCCAAAATTGCCGTGTCAAGAGAACCGGCTTCGGCGTCATCCACAAGACTGCGTGCGACATCGAGCGTCTCTGGCGGTCCGCCAATCAGAAGGAGCATTGAATTTGCCTTCAACGCCTCAGCGGCAGGTCCCGTCAGATGGTGCGCGGCTTTGGAGAGGCTCAAAAGGCGGTCGTCATTCAGAACGGCCGCACACATTTCCTCTCCACCCGCTGACACTGTGGCTAGACGCACGATATTTTCCTCCCGACACTGTCTTTGTTTGCGGCAGAGCGTCGCAATAGTTTGCGATCTCTTGCTAACCTTGCAGATAAGAATTGATTGACTCTCGCTCGAATTCAATCAACCAATCAGTAAATTGGATGGCGATATGAATGAGACAATCGAATTATCACAAAGACTGCGTGAATTGATCGATAGTGCCGGATATCGGTTGAATGACCGCATCTTGCCAGAGCGCGAACTGTGCAAACGGCTGGACACAACACGCAACCAACTGCGCAAAGCCCTTGCCGATCTGGAGGCGCAAGGGTTGATCTGGCGGCATGTCGGACGCGGCACTTTTGTCGGCTCACGGCCCGTCCTGAACCTTCAGGATGTTACCTACCTTCGTGACCAGATAAAGCCCGAGCAGGTGATCTCGGTCCGATACAGCATTGAGCCGGAATTGGCGCGGCTTGCGGCCAAAAACGCGAGCAAATCTGATTGTGAACAAATGAAAATATGCGCTGAGAAGTGTTGCGAAGCAGAGGATTGGCGCGCTTACGAAGCTTGGGACAACAAGTTGCACCACGTAATCGCTCGAGGCACACGCAATCAGCTTTACCTGTACTTTTTCGAAACGCTGAACTCGGTCCGCCGCTCAATTGTCTGGGGCCAACCGCGCGATACTCGCAAGCCCGTACCCGGCTATACCAGCTTTGTCGAGCATGATGCGATTGTGCGCGCGATCACGGCCAGAAACGGAGAGCTGGCCATGCAAATGATGCAGCAACATCTTCGTTCAGTTTATTCGCGGATGATGCCAGAAGTCGTTTTGGGTGAAGGTTGAGCTCCGACCAACCTGAGAATTGGTTGACCTCAACTCGTTGCCAATGAGTTTATTTTTTGCGTATTCGGTCCAAGTCATGGAGCAAGCGACCCCAAATTGGGATCGCTAGTCCGTAGGCCTAACAAACAACCGACCGGAAGCGAGGAAAGCGATGTCTGAGCATGTTATCGAGACACCAAAGGTACACGTCATTCCCACCAGCAACGGAGGGTCTTTTCCGGTCCGTCGTGTCTACTGCATTGGTCGGAACTTTGCGGCACATGCTGTTGAAATGGGACACGATCCAAGTCGCGAACCTCCTTTCTTTTTTCAGAAGAACCCAAATAATCTAGATGCTTCCGGGGAATTTCCTTATCCCCCGCACACATCTGACGTACACCACGAGGTCGAACTCTTGGTTGGCCTGAAAAGCGGCGGCACCAACATCGCCCTGTCAGATGCGCTTAACCACGTCTGGGGTTACAGCGTGTCCCTAGACATGACACGGAGAGACTTGCAGGGCGAAATGAAGAAGATGGGCCGCCCATGGGAAATTGGCAAAGCCTTCGAGCGGTCCGGACCAGTGGGGCCATTGCGTCCGGTGTCCGAAGTTGGTCACCCTGATCATGGTCGGATTGCACTGACAGTCAACGGCGACTTGCGACAAGAAGGTGATCTGAACCAGATGATCTGGAAGGTGCCGGAAATGATCTCCTATCTCTCAGAATACTTCGAACTCTCTGCAGGAGATGTGATTATGGCCGGTACTCCCTCGGGAGTAAACGCCGTGGAGCCAGGCGACACTATGGAAGCGAGCATCGATTCCGTCGGAGTACTGACAGTGAAGGTCGTCTGAAGACATGAGCGTTTGCCGTACAGGCGCAATCAGCTGGAAACCTGTTTGAAGTCCAGCTGATCGACAGACTGGACGACGCACGCGGTTACTGTTTGGACATTGCCGCCGGGTGGCGCAAGGACGCACAACCGGACGCGGGGCTACAGGCTCACACCTGCTATTGTTACACGGGCGAAATCCTTGAAGATTAGAGGTTTGACGGGGCGCTCATCGGAAAGGGGCAGTTCCGCATTTCCTACTTTGATGTCTGTATGGCAGTCTCGTCCGTTGAAGCCGATGCACCGAATACGCCTGCCTCATGCGCTAGCTCAGACACGCAGAAATTCACGCTGAAAGACAATGGACAGCTGGTCACCCAAGCCGACCCGAATTTGTGCGTAACACTAAACAGTACGGAGAAGCGGGACGGGCCTGGTGGCTCTCCTATCCACGCGATGCGTCCGCAGTCCATCGAGCCCTGTGACGAAGCCAACAAGACCTACCAAATCTGGTCCCTGGTCCAATTGTCGGAGCGTTCGACGAACATCAGTCCGTCGAAAACTACCTCATATGACGTCATTTCGCGTTACGATCACCGGATCTTGCCCGCTGTGATGATCTGGATGGCAGGAACTTGGCAGCGGAAGAGGGACTTGAAGCCTCAACACGCGGATTATGATTCCACTAGTCAAATAATAGAGGAATACAAATTTAGGTGTAATCAGGGCCCCACAACCAAATCAATAAACATTATCCCAGGCGCCACAAGGCGCCTTTTTGATTCAAAAACCACCGTTAAACGCGATAAACGAAAGACCCGCAGCAGCTCTCGGATGCTTAGACGCGGAGCATCTTTGCTATCGTGAAATGGTTCCAAATGTCCCCGCGTTCGGCGATATTGGCAGCCAACCAAAACACCCGATACTCACTGTGCCGTAATCATAGACCTTACCAGTTTCCGGGTTACGGTAACCAAAGGATCGTGGGCTTCGGACAGGATGGCATTTCGATCAAATCTGCTGGGATCGCGATTGACTGCGTGACGAAGCGCGTCACCGAAAACCTGCCTCAGTTCGGTGCCGACATTGAACTTGCAAATGTTTGATTTGCTTGCGAGGTGTTTCCTTTGATCAATGGGCACGCCAGAGCTGCCATGGATGACTAGAGGCACATTGGTGACGGCTTCAATGGCTCGAATGCGGTCTTCATCAAGGCGTCCGCCCTGTTCTTCCTGTAGATGAACATTGCCAACGGAAATCGCCATGGCATCGACGCGGGTTTCCTTGGCGAAGATTGCTGCCTCTTCCGGATCCGTCCCTTTGGAGTCTGCGCCAGCTGCGTATCCAACAAAGCCGATTTCGCCTTCGCAAGAGATGCCTGCTGCGTGTGCCATTTCGGCAATGCGGGACGTCTCGTTGATATTTTCAGAGAGCGGTTTGCGAGATCCGTCAAACATCAGTGAGGTAAAGCCGCAATCTAAGGCTTCCTGGCACTCTTCGATCGTATAGCCATGATCCAGATGAGCAACCACAGGAACGCTGGCTTCGTCAGCCAAATACCTGAACATCGTGCCGAGGATTGGAAGCGGGGTATGTGCTCGGCAGGCAGGACCTGCCTGCAAGACGATCGGCACACCTTCCAGTTCTGCGGCGGTCACATACGCACGCGTATCCTCCCAGCCTAGGGCAACGACACCGACAACGGCGTAGCCTTCTTTAAGCGCTGGCTGCAAAACCTCGGAAAGCTTCGCAATGGTCATTTGAACTTTGCAACCATGTCCTTGATGCCCGGGATTGTTTCCACCTGATAGGCATGCGTTGGCTGGAAGAATTGGACGAGAGATCGTTGGCTGAGCCCGCCAAGGATGGTGAAATAGTACATTTCATACCCGGGCATTGCAGCGCAGGGGTGATACCCCTTGTCGATCATGAACGTAGATCCATCCATCAACTGAAACGCTTCGCCCGGAATACCTTCCTCGCGCTGAAGGATCTGGACGCCTGAACCATGGTTGGGCCGGAAGCGGAAGTTGTAGGTTTCGTCGTGTCGTGTCTCATCGGGCAAGCGGTCCGTGTCGTGTTTGTGCGGCGGGAAACCTGACCAGCCGCCTTGGCCGACTGTGAAGAGTTCGCTGACCAGAAGGCGGCCCACTTTTCCGTGTTGTTTCTGACCGAGGATATGTTTGATCTTGCGGTGGGTTTTGGTGTCATCCGATCCGTATTGCACCAGATCAATGTCAGCGACACGGACATCAAATGGTTCCAGGATCTTGTCGTATTTCGCACCAGCGATGAACGTTTCGGTTTCATCGGATGTGCAAACTATCGTCACTTTGGCGCCGACTGGAACGTAAACCCCCTCCGGTTCGCCGTCCCACACATCAACGCCGCGATTGCCGAGTGCTTCATAGGTTTCGCCTTCAACATCAACGGTAACGGTTCCGGTTGCTGGCGTAACGCATGTCTCATACCCCGGCACTTGGTATTCAAACGCCTCGCCTTTCTTCAATTTGACGATGTTGAAGTAGGTCAGCGGAACCGTTGGATCATTGGCGCCAACAATTGGCTTGTTCTGGTTGTCATGCGGTGGGATGTGCATTGGATCATCCTTTTCAAACGGGTGTTGGACCCGGGTGTGACGACAGGAAATCTTCAAGTTCGGAAGTTGTTGGCATGGCAGGTGCGCATCCGACCCTGCCAACGACGATGGACGCAGACGCAGATCCGCGTAAAACAGCGGTCTTCAGATTATGTCCGCCTGCCATTGCAGCGATAAAACCGCCCATGAAACTGTCACCGGCCCCAGTAGGCTTCAGTGCTTCGACAGGATAAATCCCGGTCTGGAACTCTTCATCTTGTGTGATGGTGATCGCACCTTTTTCACCCATCTTGTAAACGGCAATCTGGGCGCTGTTTTGGGCAAGGTCCCGGGCTTTCTGCAAGCCATCGTCATAGTGCCCGGCCATAAATCCGAATTCGACATCATTGCCGATGATGACATCACACAGGGCACCGGCTCTGGAGTAGGTTTCAGCTGCTTCCTCTGGCGAGGCCCAGCTGTAGGCCCGGTAGTCGATATCAAAAATGAGAGGGATTCCAGCGTTTCGGGCCAGTTCGAATGCACGGAAGACGGCACTTCGTGAAGGTTCTGCGGCGAGGACTGTTCCGGTTGTGACCAGCGCCGAATATTGGCTGTAATCGATCGATTCGACATGCTCATTGGACATTTGGAAATCTGCAGCGTGATTGCGGTAGATGACAGTTTGACAGTTTTCCAGTCGGGTCTCGGAGAGTGCGAGTGTGTTGCGAACTTCGCCGCCGATGGTGACCACATGAGTGCGGTCTATGCCATATTTGTCGAGCTGGTTTAGAGTGAAACGGCCAACTGCGTCATCCGAGACGCAGGTCGCCAGGGCGGTCTCAAACCCGTGTTTTTTGATGGCGACTGCAATGTTGGCAGACGAACCGCCAATGCAGGCAAAAAACTGCGTTGCCTCTTCAGTCCGGGTTCCCGGCGGGTCCGGATAAAGATCCATCCCGGCCCGGCCAATCACTAGAAACTTGCCGTCTTGAAGGCGTGACAGATCAGCCATCATACGCCCCGGCGTTGTTTGGAGCGTGTGGCTTCCCAATCCTTGTGAGCCTTGCGCACCTTGTCATGGTCTGTGACATGCGGAGTGCCGACTTCCCACCAGGTGTGCCCTTCTGTGGTCCAGCCGTCATAGGCATCGACCTTCATGCAGATAACGGTGGTCTTGCCAGCGGCTTTGGCCCGTTTGAAAGCTTCGCCCAGTTCAACCGGATTTGCAACTGTTTCTGCGATTGCACCCATTGCGGCAGCATGCGCTTCGAAATCGACAGCGAAAGCTTCGGGGACCGTTGGGCAATCCTCAATGAGGTTGTTGAAGCTCTCGTTGCCGGTGTTGTTCTGTAATTTGTTGATGACGGCAAAGCCACCATTGTCCAACACCAGGATGATTAGTTTCTTGCGACTGAGGACAGAGGAGTAGATATCTGAATTCATCAGCAGATAGGAGCCGTCGCCGACAAAAACGATGGTGTCCTTGTCCGGTTCGCGCTGGGACTGGGCAATGCGCGCGCCCCACCCACCGGCGATCTCGTATCCCATGCAGGAAAAGCCGAATTCAACATCTACCGTGCCGATGTCGAGCGTGCGCCAGTTGGCGGCAACTTCAGCTGGCAAACCGCCTGCCGCTGTCACGACCCGGTCGCGCGGGTCGCACAAGTCGTTGACGACGCCAATTGCCTGAGCATAAGAGTTCGGTCGGTTTCCATAGGAAACGTTTCCGGCAACATAAGCATCCCAAGCCTTGCGCTCGTCTTTGGCTTTTTGTGTCCAAGACGCAGGTGACTGATACTCCGATACAGCTGAGCCGAGCGCAAATAGCCCGAGTTTGGCATCACCGACAATCGGCAGTGACATGTGCTTGCCAGCGTCATGGCGAGTCGCATTCAGAGAAATAAACCGGGCATCATTGGAAAAGGCGGTCCAGGAGCCGGTGGTGAAATCCTGCAGCCGAGTGCCGACGGCAAGAATGACATCGGCTTCTTCAGCAATTCTATTGGCACTGTCTGATCCGGTGACGCCAATCGGCCCAATGTTCAGTGGATGGGTGGCAACGAGATTTGCCCTACCTGCAATGGTTTCAACGACCGGGATCTGGCGGGCTTCAGCGAAAGCTGTCAGTTCAGTGGCCGCGCGGCTGTATTGCACGCCGCCGCCAGCAATGATCATAGGGCGTTTGGCTGACTTTAAGAGCTCAGCTGCTGCATCGACTTCGAATTCATCCGGCGTGATGCGGCGAATGCGGTGAACGCGACGTTCAAAAAACGAGACTGGATAGTCATATGTCCAGCCCTGAACATCCTGCGGAAGGCCAAGGAATGCCGGACCGCAATCCGCCGGATCCAGGATTGTAGCGAGCGCAGCAGGCAGCGATTGAATGATTTGTGCCGGATGTGTGATCCGGTCCCAGTATCGACTGACGGCCTTGAAGGCATCATTGACGCCAAGCGCAGGGTTGTTGAAATGTTCGAGCTGCTGGAGAACGGGATCTGGCAGGCGCGTCAGGAACGTGTCACCGCAAAGCAGCAACATCGGCAAGCGGTTGGCGTGCGCAAGTGCGGCTGATGTCAGAAGGTTAGTGGTTCCGGGGCCCGCGCTTGCCGTGCAAAACATGAAACGCTGACGGAGCCATTGTTTTGAATAGGCTGCCGCTGCAAAACCCATGCTTTGCTCATTCTGGCCGCGATAAAGAGGCAGCTCGGATTTGTGATCGTACAGCGCTTCACCGAGACAGGTCACATTGCCATGGCCGAAAATGCCGAAGCCGCCGCCACAGACGCGATGTTCCTCGCCATCAATCTCAATGAACTGGTTCGCCAGAAAGCGGATAATCGCCTGAGCGGTCGTCAACTGGACCGTTTCATCACTCATTTCTTACACTCCCGGATCATATCTTCGACATCTGAGTGTCGATTGTCGCTTGCGTGATCTCACTTCTCAGGATACAAATTTTGCAACCGGTTGCAATTCATTTTTCAGGATCAAACGAAAATGCCGGATATAGGGATAGGAATTCTCGGTGGCGGCTATATGGGCAAGGCCCATGCGGTTGCCATGGCAGCTGTTGGCGCCGTTTTTGAAACCAGCCTGAGGCCCAGGTTGGAAATGGTTTGCGCCACCAGCCCCCAGTCGGCGGAACGATATCGGCAAGCTTTCGGCTTTCAACGGGGAACGGATGACTGGTGTGTGTTGGTCGAAGATCCGAAAGTCGAGGCAATTGTCATTGCAACGCCGCAGTCCACGCATCGTCAAATTGCGGAGTTGGCATTCGAGCTGAACAAACCTGTTCTTTGCGAAAAGCCAATGGGCGAAACACTGGCAGATTCCGAAGCCATGGTTGCAGCCGCAAACCGTTCTGGCTGCATCAACATGGTCGCCTATAATTATATCAGAACTCCGGCGAGCCAATATGCACGGCAGTTAATCAGCCAAGGTGAAATTGGTGAAGTCACCTGGTTTCGGGGTGAACATACTGAAGATTTTTATGCTGATCCGGAAGCGCCTGCGACCTGGCGAACGGAAGGCGATGCCAATGGCACCATGGGTGATCTCGCCCCGCATATGATCAATGCAGCTTTGGCGCTTGTTGGACCGATCAAGTCGCTGGTTGCGGAAGTAGAACGGGTTCACAAGGACCGACCGGGCGGCACCGTTACTAATGATGACCAGGGCCAGATGATGGTCCGGTTTGAAAACGGTGTCATGGGCCAGATGTTCTTCAGCAGGATCGCGACGGGTCGGAAGATGGGCTACGCCTATGAAATCACCGGCACCAAAGGCGCTATCCGGTTTGATCAGGAAGATCAGAATGCCATCTGGATCTACCGGATGAGTGATCCGGAAGCCGGGCGCGGTTTTCGAAAAGTGCTCACTGGCCCGGCACATCCGGATTATCTGCCGTTTTGTCAGGGTCCCGGCCACGGGACCGGTTATCAGGACCAGATCATTATTGAAGCCCGGGACTTTTTGAAAGCGATCGAGACTGGCCAGAATATCTGGCCGACGTTTCAAGATGGTCTGGATGTAAAGCGCATTGTGGATGCCGCTTTCACATCTTCGAAAACCAAATCCTGGCAAACCGTTTAATCATCATAAGTGACGTGAAAGGCTCGACAAGATGAGCATTCGAATTGGCAATGCGCCGTGTTCCTGGGGTGTCGAGTTCCCCGATGATCCTCGCAACCCGGCCTGGAAAACGGTTTTGAAAGAATGCGCCGAGGCTGGTTACAATGGCATCGAACTTGGGCCGGTTGGTTTCATGCCGGAAGACTCGGCGATTCTCAGCGAAGCACTCTCGGAACACCAACTGGAATTGATCGGCGGCGTTGTGTTCCGGCCATTTTATGATCCTGATGCCTGGGAGAATGTGCTTGATGGCACCTATCGGACCTGTAAGGCGTTGGTCGCCCATGGCGCAAAGCATTTGGTTCTGATCGATTCCATTTCGCCGCGCCGTGCGCCGACGGCTGGCCGGGCATCAGAAGCAGAACAGATGGATGCCGCTGAGTGGGCGGCCTATCGTGACCGGATCGGAGAAGCCGCACGGATAGGCTCGGAAGAATATGGTCTGACAGTTGGCATTCATGCCCATGCCGCCGGTTTCATGGATTTCGAGCCAGAACTCGAGCGCTTGCTTGATGAAGTTGACGAAAAGCACCTGAAAATCTGTTTTGATACCGGGCACCATTCCTATGCGGGATTTGACCCGGTTGCCTTCATGAAACGGCATATCGATCGCATTTCCTACATGCATTTCAAGGATATCGATCCGAAGGTCAAAGCCAGTGTTGTGGCGAACCGGACCGATTTTTATGATGCTTGCGGTCAGGGAATATTCTGCAACCTCGGCGACGGAGATGTTGATTTTCCAGCTGTCCGGCAGATTCTTCTTGATGCCGGTTTTGAAGGGTGGTGCACAGTGGAGCAGGATTGTGACCCGACACTGGATGTCTCTCCTGTCGATGATGCGCGCGCCAATCGCGAGTATCTGGAATCTATCGGCTTCAACTAGGAATCTGAGACAATGAAGCGACTGAATTGGGGCATGATCGGTGGCGGCGAAGGCAGTCAGATTGGCCCGGCACACCGGCTTGGGTCCGGTCTTGACGGCCTGTTCGATTTTACAGCTGGTGCATTGGATCATCGACCCGCAGAAGGCCGTGACTACGGCCAACGGCTCGGCCTTGCAGAAGACCGCGCATATGGCGATTGGTGCGAGATGCTTGAAGGCGAGCGCAACCGCGACGATCGGGTTGATCTGGTGACCGTTGCGACACCGAACTCAACGCATTTCGAGATTACAAAGGCTTATCTGGAAGCCGGATTTCATGTGCTCTGCGAAAAGCCGATGACCATGACGGTGGACGAGGGCGAGGAGATCGTGAAGATCACCAAGGCCACCGGCAAGATCTGTGCAGTCAACTACGGTTATTCCGGCTATTCGCTGGTTCGTCATATGAAGGCGATGGTGACGCGTGGCGATCTTGGGAAGATTCGTCTGGTCAAAGCGGAGTTCGCACATGGTCACCATGCAGACGCCAAAGATGCTGATAATCCGAGAGTCCGCTGGCGGTATGATCCGGCACAAGCTGGGGTTTCTGCCCAGTTTGCCGATTGCGGCATTCATGCGCTCCACATGGCTTCCTTTGTGACTGGTCAGGAAGTCGAACGCCTGTCCGCAGATACCGTTTCCTGTATTGCCAGCCGTGAGCTGGAAGACGATGCGATGGTCAATTTCCGGATGGACGACGGAGCTGTTGGCCGGCTGTGGACGTCATCAATTGCCATCGGCCGTCAACACGGTTTGACCCTGCAGGTGTTTGGGGAAAAAGGCGGTTTACGCTGGAGCCAGGAGCAGCCGAACCAGTTGTTCTGGATGCCGCTGAATGGTCGGCTGCAGACAATCGAGCGCGGTGAAGCAGACTTATCTCCGGAGGCCGATCGCAGCACACGCGTGACAATCGGTCATGCTGAAGGCATGCCGCTTGCCTTTGCAAATATCTACAAGGATCTGGCGGAAGCGATCAGTTCCTTGAAAGAAGGGCGCGCGATGGATGCGCCAGCCGATCTATATCCGCGGGCCGAAGATGGTCTGCGTTCCATGGCAGCCGTCTATGCGGTCGCTGAATCTGGCAAGAAGGAGGGAGCCTGGCTGGACGCTCGTCCTCCCATGTTCCGTTAGTTCCTGATGTGCCAAGCGCGCGTCGATTACGGCGCGCGCAAGGTTCCCCGTTCGATCACCATGCAGGGAAACAACCGAGCTTCCGGGAAACGGACGGGATCATCCAGCATCGACACAATCAGTTCGACAGATGAATTGATGATTTGCTGGATTGGTTGTCGGATTGTGGTGAGATTGATGTTCTCCCATCCGGCAATTTCCATGTCGTTCAAACCTATGATGCCGATGTCTTCTGGTACCTTCAGGCCTGCGTCAGAAACCGCGCTCAGCGCTCCGATTGACAACACATCATCGGCGCAGAAATAGGCCTCTGCCGGAGCACCATTCTCAAGGAGTCGCTGCATCTCGGTTCGGCCAGCATTGAAGGTATAGGCTCCGGAAAATGTATAGCTCACCTCTATCGAGGGATGAGCTGACAATTCACTCGAAAACCCTGAATACCGATCCTGGGTCGAAGTCGCTGTTTCGGGACCACCCAGAAAAGCCAGACACTTGTAGCCGCGTTTCATGAGCTCACGGGCTGCGATACGTCCGCATTCAACATTGTCGATGCCGACAACATGAACATCCGGTGTCGCCGAGTACCGGCCAAAGCTGTTGACCACCGGAATACCTGCGTCCTTGAAAGCCTTGGAGAATTCCGGCGGCAATGTTGATGAGGCAACAACAACGCCATCGACAGAATACTGGCGGAGCAAACGAACGGAATTTTCCGGGTCAGTTTCATCTGACAGGTTGACCAACAACGGACGCAATCCGCAGTCTTGAAGTTTTCGCGTGAATTGGTCAAACACTTCCAGAAAGATCGGATTGTGAAAATTGTCGGAGACCAGTCCTATCAATTTCGTACGGCGCGTCGTCAGTCCGCGCGCCAGAATGTTGGGCGAATACCCCAGTTTGGCAGCGGCTTTTTCCACTTTTCGCCGAGTCTTGTCTGAGACCGACGCACCATCCGTGAAGGTTCTCGAAACAGCCGAGCGGGAAACGCCGGCGAGTTCTGCGACTTCCTTCAAGGTGACAGCCATGTGGTCTTGAGTGTCCTTTTCTTGTCACCGGCATTTTCAACCCAAGCCAGCGTTCACAACAGTATGGGTTTTTGGTGTTCATTTTGCAACCGCTTGCATAAGGTTCTCCCGTTCCGATTTCACGGCACATATGCAGAATTTCAGAAAGAGGAATCTCAGATAATTTAAATATGAAATTTCATACTTGAAATAAATACTGATTGAGCGCAAGATCAGCAATAGTATTGAGAAAACAGGCGGATCAGGGAGGGTATCTTGCGCATTGTGTGCCTAGGTGGCGGTCCAGCCGGTCTCTATTTCGCGATTTCGATGAAGCTGCGCGACGCGTCGCATGACATCACAGTGGTCGAACGCAACCGGCCTGATGATACGTTCGGCTGGGGGGTGGTTTTGTCGGATGAAACGCTCGACAATCTTGCCGTCAATGATCCCGTTAGCGCGAAAATCATCCGGGAACACTTCGCCTATTGGGATGATGTGGCGCTGCGTGTCGATGGCAGTACGCAAGTGTCGACCGGTCACGGGTTTTGCGGTATTGGCCGTCAACGATTGCTTCTCATCCTGCAGGACCGAGCCAGAGAGCTCGGTGTAAATTTACAGTTCGAGACTGAAGTCGGAAGTGCGGACGACTACCGGAATGACTACGATCTTGTTGTCGCGTCCGATGGTCTGAACTCAAGGACGCGTCAACTTTATGCGGGCACGTTCAAGCCGGATGTCGACACCCGTCGCTGTCATTTCGTTTGGCTGGGGACCCGTCAGAAATTCTCTGACGCTTTCACCTTTATCTTTGAAAAGACGAAGCATGGTTGGGTCTGGGCGCATGCCTACCAGTTCGATCCGGACACTGCGACGTTTATCGTGGAATGTGCGCCCGAGACGTTCGAGGCATTCGGCTTTGCGGATATGGACCAGCAGGAGAGCATCGCTGTCTGCGAAGAGATCTTCAAGGATCATCTTGGCGGTCATAGCCTGATGACCAATGCGGGCCACATCCGTGGATCCGCCTGGATCAGGTTTCCGCGGGTTTTGTGCGAGAAATGGAGCCACGAGAATGTGGTTCTGCTTGGTGATGCTGCCGCGACAGCACATTTTTCCATTGGTTCCGGCACCAAGCTTGCTGTGGAGTCAGCCATCTCCCTTGCAGATCTGGTACAAAATGAGGCGGATCTCAAAACAGCTTTCGAGAAATACGAAGACCAACGCCGTCTTGAAGTTCTTCGCCTGCAGTCAGCAGCCCGAAATTCAGTCGAATGGTTCGAAAATGTTGAGCGGTACTTGCATCTGGACCCTGTCCAACTGAATTATTCTTTGCTGACCCGATCCCAACGCATCAGTCATGAAAATCTCCGCCAGCGCGACTCAAAATGGCTGAAAAGCGCGGAAAGGTGGTTTGAGAGTGCTGCAAACATCGCTGCAGGTGCTGCAGCGAATGAGCAAGATAAAACACTGCCCCGACCACCGATGTTTGCTCCTTTCAAGCTGAGAGACATGGAGCTCAAAAACCGGATCGTTGTCTCGCCGATGGCGCAGTACAAGGCTGTTGACGGGTGTCCGACCGATTGGCACTTCGCGCATTATGCGGAGCGCGCGAAGGGTGGTGCCGGGCTTGTCTATGTTGAAATGACCTGTGTCAGCCCGGAGGGTCGGATTACGCCAGGATGTCCGGGCCTCTATTCAGCCGAACATGAAACGGCTTGGCGCAGACTAACGGATTTTGTTCATACCAATACGGATGCCAAGATCTGTTGCCAAATCGGGCATTCGGGACGGAAAGGCTCCACCAATCTCGGGTGGGAAGGCATGGATGAACCGTTGGCAGATGGCAATTGGGATCTGGTGTCTGCTTCTGCTGTTGCCTGGTCATCGCAAAATGCAATGCCGCGCGAGATCGCGCATGCCGAAATGGCTGAAATTCGCGATCAGTTTGTCACGTCTACCAATATGGCGGCACGCGCTGGCTTCGATATGATCGAGTTGCATGCGGCGCATGGTTATCTGCTCTCTTCCTTCATTTCACCGGTATCGAATATTCGGACTGATACTTATGGCGGTAACCTCGAAAACCGGATGCATTATCCGCTGGAAGTGTTTTCTGCCATGCGAGCAGTCTGGCCGGAAGAAAAACCAATGTCTGTGCGCATATCCGCGACTGACTGGGTCGGTGAGGATGGCATCACGCCAAATGACGCGATTGAAATCTCGAAAATGTTTTCCGCTGCTGGCGTGGACCTGATTGATGTGTCTGCAGGTCAGACCTCAAGCGAGGCTCAACCCGTCTATGGGCGAATGTTCCAGACGCCGTTTTCAGACCGTATTCGCAACGAGGCCGATCTGACGACCATGGCTGTCGGCAATATCTATGAGGCCGATCATGCCAACTCAATTTTGATGGCGGGACGGGCGGATCTGGTCGCGGTGGGGCGTCCGCATCTCGCTGATCCCTACTGGACTTTGCATGAAGCCGCCAAAATTGGGGACCGTGCTGCAAAGGACTGGCCGTTGCCTTATCTCGCTGGTCGCGATCAGCTTTGGCGTTTGGCGGATCGCGAAGCCGAAATGGTGAGCAAGGTATGATGTTGAAAGGCAAACATGTTGTCGTGACCGGTGGCGGATCCGGTGTAGGTGCCGAAACTGCACAAGCATTCGCGCGGGCGGGTGCGACTGTTACAATTATGGGGCGCAGTGAAGAAAAGCTGGCGGCGCAGAAACTGCCTTATCAGGTCTGTGATGTCACGAATGCCGGACAAATCGCAAATGCCTTTGAGGCTGCGCGCATACAATCCGGGCCGGTTGCTGTCGTCATTGCCAATGCCGGTGCGGCGGAAAGTGTACCGTTTGCCAAAATAACCCCGGATGCCTTCAGCGCCATACTGTCAGTCAATCTGACGGGTGTTGCATTCACTTGGCAGGCAGCTTTGCCGGATATGAAGGCCGCTGGATGGGGTCGCATGATTGCGATTGCGTCAACCGCGGGGCTTAAGGGATATCCATATGTCAGTGGTTATTGCGCTGCCAAGCATGGTGTTGTCGGGTTGACAAAATCCTTGTCGCTTGAACTTGCCAGAACGGGCATCACGGTCAATGCGATCTGCCCGGGCTTTCTGGAAACGCCGATGCTGGATCGGTCCATCCAAAACATCATGGACAAAACCGGTATGGATCATGAAACCGCCTCAGGGAAACTGCGTTCCATCAATCCGCAAGACCGGTTTGTTCAAACAAGCGAAGTGGCGGAAACTGCGCTCTGGCTCTGTTCGGACGCTGCAATGAGCGTCAACGGCCATGCACTCAGCCTGTCGGGAGGAGAGGTTTGATGTCTCCTTCATCTTCCCTACCCGAACCGATGTCAAAGACACGCTTGCGCCTGTGGTTACGCCTTTTGAAAGCCACGTCCGGCATTGAATCGGAAATTCGCCGCCGCCTGCGCGATAACTGCGACACCACCTTGCCGCGATTTGATGTGCTCTCGGCGTTGTCGCGTTATCCCGATGGTCTCAAGATGAGCGAAATATCGTCGCTCCTGAAAGTCTCCAACGGCAATGTCACCGGTATTGTTGAGCGTCTAGTCGAAGATGGGCTGGCTCAGCGTCATGCCGTTCCGGGGGACAAACGGGCCAACCGGGTCAGATTGACAGAAGAGGGTCTGTCTGTCTTCGCGGACCTGGCCGCCAAACATGAGCGCTGGATAGATGAATTGATGAGTGGGTTGGATCAATCCGCTATCGAAACTTGCAACGGTCTGTTCGATCAGTTTGGCACGACTTCGGACAATGAGACGTTACTTGAAAAGGCAGGCACGGAATGACCGGCGCTCCGCAGCATTTCCAATGTACCATCGACGGATCCATCGCACGCATTTCCCTGGATCGGCCTGAACGGAAAAACCCGCTGACGTTCGAGAGCTATGCAGAGCTTCGCGATTGGTTCCGGGACTTTGTCTACAATGATGAGATCAACGCAGTCGTTTTTCTGTCGAATGGCGGAAATTTTTCATCCGGCGGAGATGTTCATGACATCATCGGACCACTGACCCGCATGTCGATGAAAGAACTGTTGACCTTCACCCGCATGACCGGTGATTTGGTCAAAGCCATGATCAATTGCGGCAAACCCGTCATTGCTGCGGTTGACGGCATTTGTGTCGGTGCAGGCGCCATCATCGCCATGGCTTCTGATCTGCGTCTGGCAACACCAGAAGCCAAAACAGCCTTCCTGTTTACACGCGTCGGTCTTGCGGGCTGCGACATGGGGGCCTGCGCCATCCTTCCACGCATCATCGGGCAGGGCCGGGCTGCGGACCTGCTGTACACCGGCCGTTCTATGAGTGCCGACGAAGGCGAAAGCTGGGGGTTTTATAACAAGGTTGTTGATCCGGCGGTACTGGAGACCGAAGCCGTCAAACTGGCTGAGCGCATCGTTGCAGGACCGAATTTCGGACACATGATGACAAAAACCATGCTGGCGCAGGAATGGTCCATGTCCATTGAACAGGCGATTGAAGCGGAAGCCCAGGCACAGGCGATCTGTATGCAGACTGGAGATTTCGAGCGGGCTTACAAGGCCTTTGTTGCCAAGGACAAGCCGGTGTTCGAGGGCAACTGATGTCAGACAAAAGCTTCCTTTCCTGGCCCTTCTTTGAAGATCGTCACCGCAGTTTTGCCGAAGGTCTTGAGGTCTTCGCAAATAACCTGACTGTCGATCACGGCGATACGGATACAGCCTGTCGTACCCTCGTCGCGGATCTTGGCAAGGCAGGTTGGCTGCAAGAAACGGCGGCTATGATCGGTGAAAAACTTGATGTCCGGAGTTTGTGTCTTGCCCGTGAAATGCTGGCGCGCCATGACGGATTGGCTGATTTCGCTTTTGCCATGCAGGGACTGGGTACCGGAGCAATCACCCTCTTTGGGTCTGAAGACCAAAAAGCTGCCTGGCTGCCGAAAACCCGATCTGGTGAAGCCATCGCGGCTTTTGCATTGACGGAGCCACAATCAGGGTCTGATGTTGCCAACTCGACCATGACAGCGACCGATGATGGCGATGTATATGTTCTGAATGGTGAGAAAACCTGGATCTCGAATGGCGGTATTGCGGATCTCTACACGTTGTTTGCCAGAACCGGTGAGGCGCCCGGTGCCAAAGGCCTGTCGGCCTTCATAGTCACGCCAGATTTGCCGGGGTTTGAAGTTGTTGAACGGTTGGAGACGATTGCTCCACACCCACTCGCGACATTGCGGTTTACATATTGCCGGGTTCCAAAATCCGAACTGATCGGAAAGCCAGGTGACGGTTTCAAGATCGCCATGTCAGTGCTTGATGTTTTCCGTTCCACAGTTGGAGCTGCAGCGCTGGGCTTTGCGCGCCGCGCTTTGAATGAATCTCTTGAGCGGGTCACGACCAGAACCATTCAAGGGTCTCCACTGGCGGACTTGCAAATGGTGCAAGGGCACATCGCGGATATGGCGCTGGACATCGATGCAGCTGCCTTGCTGATTTATCGTGCTGCCTGGACCAAGGACATGGGTGCACCGCGCATCACCCGTGAAGCAGCAATGGCCAAACTGTTTGCGACCGAACAGGCTCAAAAAGTGATCGACAGGGCTGTGCAATTGCATGGTGGCGACGGTGTCAGATCCGGGCAACCCGTTGAAAAACTCTACCGTGAAATTCGTGCATTACGCATCTATGAGGGTGCTTCAGACGTTCAGAAGATCATTATTGCCCGCCAAACGCTTGGCGCTAATCCGGGAGTGTAGTCAATGCTAAACCCCTCAGCTCATGTTGATACGTTTGCGCGTGACAACCTTCCGCCGGAGGATCAATGGCCGGATTTTCTGCTGGACGGGTTTGATTACCCTGACGAAATAAACGCTGCCGTCGAACTCACGGACAAAATGGTCGACAAGGGCTTTGGTGACAACACGGCCCTGATCGGGAATGGTCGCCGCCGGACCTACAAGGAACTGTCCGACTGGACCAATCGATTGGCGTATACGCTTGTCGAAAATGTAGGCGTTAAACCGGGTAACCGGGTCCTGATCCGCTCGGCGAACAATCCGGCTATGGTCGCGTGCTGGTTGGCTGCGACCAAGGTTGGAGCTGTGGTTGTTAACACCATGCCGATGCTACGGGCCGGTGAGCTCTCCAAAATTGTCGACAAGGCGGAAATAGAGTTCGCGCTTTGTGATACCAGGTTGATGGATGAGCTTGTCGCCTGTGCAAAAACGTCAAAATTCCTCGAGAAAGTTGTCGGCTTCGACGGCACGTCAAACCATGATGCTGAACTCGACCGGCTGGCTCTTGAGAAGTCTGTCCGATTTGAAGCCGTGGCAACCAGTCAGGATGATATTGCTCTGCTGGGCTTTACCTCCGGCTCTACCGGATCACCCAAGGCAACAATGCACTTCCATCGAGATATCCTAATGATTGCAGACGGCTATGCGAAGGAAGTGCTCGGTGTTACGCCCGACGATGTGTTTGTCGGCTCGCCGCCGCTAGCCTTTACATTCGGTTTAGGGGGGCTTGCTGTTTTCCCGCTGCGTTTTGGTGCTGCTGCCACGCTTCTGGAAAACGCGTCCCCTCCCAACATGATCGAGATCATTCAGAACTATAAGGCGACAGTCTGTTTCACGGCACCGACGGCTTATCGGGTGATGCTGCAGGCAATGGAGGAGGGCGCGGACCTCTCGTCCCTGAGGGCCGCAGTCTCCGCAGGCGAAACTTTGCCTGCGCCTGTCTATGACGCCTGGATCGAAAAGACCGGAAAGCCGATGCTGGACGGGATCGGCGCAACTGAACTGCTGCATATATTTGTTTCCAATCGCTTTGATGATCATAAACCGGCCTGCACCGGCAAGCCTGTGAGCGGATATCAGGTCAAGATTGTTGGACAGGATGGAAAACCGGTCGCACCGGGAGAAATAGGCCGACTTGCAGTTCGTGGCCCGACCGGTTGCCGGTATCTCTCAGATGATCGCCAGAAAGATTATGTGATCGACGGATGGAACATCACCGGGGACAGTTTTTTCATGAGCGAGGATGGTCATCTGCACTTTGCGGCACGCAATGACGATATGATCATTTCCGCTGGCTACAACATCGCGGGTCCCGAGGTCGAAGCGGCCCTTCTTGCGCACAATTCGGTATCGGAGTGCGCGGTGATTGGAGTTCCGGACGAGCGACGAGGTGCAATTGTTCAGGCGCATATTGTCCTGACAGGAGACGCCGAACCGTCAGACGAACTCGCGAAAGATCTGAAAGATCATGTAAAGGCTGTGATAGCGCCCTATAAATATCCACGCTCCATTGTCTTTAGCGAAACATTGCCAAAAACCGCGACCGGAAAGATCCAGCGGTTCCTTCTGCGTGAAGACCTTCACTGAAAACAAAATCTCTGGGTGCGGGCCATCCAGGGACCGAAAAACTATAACCCAATATTTTTAGGCGGACAAAAAGAAGCTGCCGAATACTCAAAGCAATGGGAACAGCACGTAAATTCTATAGGAGGACTGCAATGAAAAAGACATTATTGGCAGCTGTAGCGGCGGCGGCACTTGGAATCTCACCTGCACTGGCAGAACCAGTAAAAGTCGGCATGATCACCACCTTGTCTGGTGGTGGCGCTGGTCTGGGTATCGATGTGCGGGACGGCTTTATGCTGGCGGTCAAGCAGTCAGGCAATGAGGAACTGGAAGTCATCATCGAGGATGACCAACGCAAGCCGGACATTGCTGTCCAGCTGGCTGACAAGCTGGTGCAGTCGGAAAAGGTCGATGTACTGACCGGCATTATCTGGTCGAACCTCGCTATGGCGGTCGTTCCATCCGTTACGGCACAGGGAAAATTCTATCTTTCTCCCAATGCCGGTCCGTCTGCACTTGCGGGCAAGGGCTGTAACGCAAACTATTTTAATGTGGCCTGGCAAAATGACAACCTGCACGAAGCTGCAGGCGCTTATGCAAATGTGGCAGGTTTCAAAAACACATTCGTGCTTGCTCCCAACTATCCGGCTGGGAAGGACGCTCTGACCGGTTACAAGAGAATGTATAAGGGCGATCTTGCGGGCGAAACCTATACCAAACTCGGACAGACTGATTACGCGGCAGAGTTGGCACAAATTCGAGCATCTGGTGCTGATAGCGTGTTTTTCTTCTTGCCCGGTGGCATGGGGATTTCATTCCTGAAGCAATATGCTGGCAGCGGTGTTGATTTGCCTGTGGTTGGTCCGGCCTTCTCTTTTGATCAGGGTATTTTACAAGCCGTTGGTGATGCCGCTCTCGGAGTGAAAAACACCAGCCAGTGGAACAAGGATATCGACACTCCGGTGAACAAGGCATTTGTTGAGAGCTTTCAAGCCGAATATGGGCGGTTGCCGTCCCTCTATGCTTCGCAGGGATTTGACACGGCAAACCTTCTCTTGTCTGCGATGGCAAAGGCAGATGTAAACGATGCAGATGCATTTCGTAGCGCGCTTGAGGAAGCTGATTTTGAGAGCACACGCGGCCAGTTCAAGTTCGCTCCCAATCACCATCCAATCCAGAATATCTACGTTCGGGAAGTCATCAAGGAAGGTGATATTTACACGAACAAGATTATCGGCACGGCTCTCAACAGCCATACAGATGCCTATTGGTCTGAGTGCAACATGTAGGTATTGATACCCGGCTCCAGCCACCTGGTTGGAGCCGGTACTTGGGATAGGTGCTTATGTCTCTGATTTTGCTCATTGAGCAGATGTTGAATGGCCTTCAGTTCGGGATCATGTTGTTCCTGATGGCGGCTGGTTTGACGCTGATCTTCGGCGTGATGGGTCTGATCAACCTGGCGCATGGGTCGCTTTATATGATCGGTGCCTTTTGTGCGGCCGCTGTCGCCGGATTGACCGGATCATTCGTGCTCGGCTTGATTGCAGCATTGGCTGGAGCAGCTGTCGCCGGTGCGTTGGTGGAACTCGTGGTGATCCGGCGGCTTTACGCCAAGGACCATCTCGATCAGGTTCTGGCGACTTTTGCCTTGATCCTGATTTTTTCCGAAGGCACTCGCTGGGTATTTGGCTCTTTCCCGTTGTTCCTCGATATTCCGGACTTCCTGTCAGGTCCGGTAACACTTCCCGGCGGTATTGAATATCCGCTCTATCGACTGACGCTTATAGTCGTCGGATTGTTGGTGGCTGCTGGCCTGTTTCTGCTGATCTCGCGCACCCGTCTCGGCATTCAGATCCGTGCAGGTGAAAATGACCGTGAAATGATTGCGGCGCTCGGGATTGATATTGCCAAACTCTATACAATCGTTTTTGCCCTCGGTGCTGCACTTGCTGGTCTTGCCGGTGCGTTGGTCGGCGCCATTCAATCCGTGCAGGTGGGAATGGGGGAACCAGTTCTCATCCTTGCATTTGTCGTGATTGTTATTGGTGGTATCGGGTCGATTAAGGGAGCACTGATCGGCGCAATCCTCGTTGGCCTGACAGATACGCTCGGTGGTATTTTCCTGCCTGAATTGATGAAACTGTTCTTCGCCCCCGCAACCGCGACTTCAATCGGATCGTCGCTTGCATCGATGGCAATCTATATCCTTATGGCAGCCGTACTTGTGTTGCGCCCGACCGGATTGTTCGGAGCACGCCCATGACCCGGGAGACAGTATTTAATGCCGTGGTTCTGGCTGCGCTGGCAATTGTGCCACTTTGGGCGCATGTCACCGGCGAACTTTTCACCATTACCCTAGCGACCCGCGCTGTCATTCTAGCGTTGGCAGCGGTCGGTCTGAACATCGCGTTGGGTCTAGGCGGGCTGGTAAGCCTTGGCCATGCAGTTTTCTTCGGGATTGGTGGGTATGCGATGGGCATTCTGGCCAGCCACGCCCAAAACTACACTCCGCTGATGGAATGGCCGTTTCTTATCGACGGTACAAAGTCCATGCCGGTCATCTGGCTGGTGGCTATCGTCTTATCGGCGCTGGTAGCTTTTGTGATCGGATTGCTGTCACTGAGAACGTCTGGCGTATACTTCATCATGATCACGCTTGCCTTTGGGCAGATGTTCTATTTCTTCTCCATCAGCTGGAGCGCTTATGGTGGTGAAGACGGACTGTCGATTTATGTGCGTAACGGATTTCCGGGCTTGAATACGCTGGTGCCGATCCAGTTCTACGGCCTGTGTTTCGCGATACTCGCACTGGTGCTTCTGTTTGCTGCGAAGCTGCAGCGCTCGCCTTTCGGATTGGCACTGAATGCTGCCCGGCAAGCTCCAGATCGTGTTGAAACTGTCGGCCTCAATCCGATGCGACTCCGATTGTTGGCCTTTGTTTTGTCCGGGGCGATAACCGGTCTTGCTGGCGCACTGTTTGCGGATCTCAACAGGTTTGTCAGCCCGACAATGTTTTCCTGGCAAATGTCTGGCGAAATAATCGTCTTCATCATTCTGGGAGGTGTTGCGCGGTTGTTTGGTCCGGTTGTCGGGGCCGTGTTGTTTGTCGCACTTGAGCATTTCCTCGGTGATCTTTCAGATTACTGGCATATCTATCTCGGATTCCTGCTTCTGGGGGTCGTCCTGTTCGCCCGCGGTGGTGTGATTGGCATGTTGCTTGGACGGGAGAAGGCCCATGACTGAGGCAGTTCTTGCAACAAAACGCATTTCCAAGAGTTTCGGAGCTCTGAGAGCAAGCGATGATATATCGATTGATCTTGTACCTGGAGAAATCCACGCAATCATCGGACCGAACGGTGCCGGCAAGTCGACCTTGATCAAACAGATTTGCGGTGGACTGAGACCTGATACTGGATCAGTTCATTTGCTGGGCGAGGATGTAACCCACTCATCCACCGAAATCCGCGCTCGTAAAGGCCTTGGTCGGACATTCCAGATTTCTGCGCTGGCCATGGAAGATACAGTTCTCCAGAACGCAGTTCTTGGAGCGCTGGGCGGGCAAGGTAATCCGTGGAGGTTCCTGAAACCGGTCTTGAAAGACAAGGCTTTGCTGGAGACGGCCAAGCAAGCTCTCGAGCGTGTCGGTCTGATCGATCAGGCAAATACCCGAACGGCGGAGCTCAGCCATGGCCAGCGCCGACAGCTCGAAGTCGCTGTTGCTCTGACCCTGAAACCCAAGGCTTTCATCATGGATGAACCGATGGCAGGGCTTGGTACGGAAGGCTCAAAGCGGCTGACAGGATTTCTGGACGGATTGCGCCACGAAGCGCCGGTCCTGTTGGTGGAACACGATATGGATGCTGTATTTGCTCTGGCAGACCGCATTAGCGTGCTTGTCTATGGCAAGGTGATTGCAACAGGAACGATCGACGAAATCCGGGCGAACAAGGATGTGCGGGACGCGTATCTGGGAGAGGAAGCATGAGTGCGCTCCTAACCCTTAAAGACGTCACTGCCAGCTATGGCCCAAGCCAGGCGCTCTTTGGTGTGTCGCTTGATCTTCATGAAGGTCAGGTAATCGCGCTGATGGGCCGAAATGGCATGGGCAAATCAACAACGGTCAAGACGATCTGCGGCATGTTGCCATCAGGTGGAGAAATCAGTTTTGCCGGTCAGTCACTCGGTCGGTTGCCAAGTCATAAGATTGCTCGGTTGGGCATTGGCCTGGTACCAGAAGGGCGTCGATGTTTCGGCAGTTTGAGTGTTGAAGAAAACCTGATTGCCGCAGCAAGAAACGGCGAATGGGATTTCGCTAAGGTTTCGGAATTGTTTCCGCGCCTGGCAGAACGTCGCCACCAAAAGGCGGTGTCGCTGTCTGGTGGTGAGCAGCAGATGCTGGCGATCGGTCGGGCACTCATGACAAATCCCCGGCTCATGATCCTTGATGAAGCAACGGAGGGTCTCGCCCCAATCATCCGCCAGGAAATCTGGGCTGCCATTGATCATCTGAAAGCCAACAGCGGCCTCGCCATTCTGCTCGTCGACAAGTCTTTGAAAGAGCTGCACAGGGTCGCCGATGCAGGAGTTGTTCTGGAGCGCGGCCGGGACGTCTGGTCAGGCCCGATGTCAAATCTCGATCATGAGACGGCCGAAAAATTTCTCGGAGTTTAGGTCAGGACATTCTGATACCGGGTCCGGATTAATAAGAAAGACAGTACAATGAGCCATGAAATCATTCACCCCGAAGGATGGGCCCCGGCAAAGGGCTATGCCAATGGCGTGCTGAGCCGACAGGGCGTCCTGCATATCGGTGGTCAGATTGGCTGGGACAAGGACCAGAAATTTGTCTCGAACGACTTTATTGGTCAGATGGAGCAGGTGCTCCGCAATATTCTTGAGATTGTGGAAGCAGCAGGCGGATCAGCAAGCGACATTGTTCGTCTGACCTGGTTTGTGATCGACAAGAAAGACTATCTCGCGCGTCAACGCGAAGTCGGGGATGCCTATCGACGGGTTCTCGGCCGACATTTCCCGGCCATGTCCATGGTAGTGGTGGCTGGGCTCATCGAAGATGAAGCACTCGTCGAAATCGAAGCGACCGCGGAAATCTCGAAGTAATTGTATATTGGCTTAAAGGGCTTGAGCCACCCAAAAGCGCCTGATCGGCATATTGTTACAGCCAATGCGACGGATTGGATCGTCTGACTAAGCGCTGATTTCGGTGCTGTATCACAAACAATCGCAAAGTATGGCATTCCCAGAAAGAACAATCACGGCTTGACCAGGGCCCTCCTGAAGTTACATCCCTAGGGTTCCACGATCCATTTGCTTCAGGTTATCCATGACACAGTTTGCTGAATCCAAACCCGAACTTCTTGAAGATGGTCAGGATGTGATCATCATCGACAATCTGTGTCTTCAAACGCATATTGGTGTTCTGGACAGCGAAAAGGGTCGCACTCAATCAATCCGTTTTGATGTCGAAATACGCACCGTCGAAAACTATCGGAAAATCGTTCAGGAGACTGGAACCTACGTTTCCTATGCCGATACGGTGTTTTTCATACAGGAGAAAGCAGCTTCGGGTGGCCACATTGAATTGGTCGAGGAGTGGGCGGAAGCTGTTGCTGAATTTGTCCTGCAGAATCCGATGGCCGAACATGTCTCTGTCAAAATTACAAAACCTGACATATTTGAAGACGCTGCTGGCGTCGGTATTCGGATTTGCCGAACACGAAGGTGACTTGCCGGGTTCCTGCTGTGGCCTATCTGATTTAAGGCTTTTCTGCATAGATTGATTTTGGAGACATTTTTTATGATTTCTGCCGACCGCGTTCTTCCTCTCTGGCTGAAATACCGGGAAGCGCTTGAAACGCCAATCCAAACATTTGCGTTTCCGAAATTCAATCAGACGTTCGAAGACAAGACTTATCAGATGGGAGTGCTGAACCTGTCTCCGGACAGCACCTATCGTGAAACTGTGTGTCATACGCTGGAGGCTGCTTTGTACCGGGGGCGCAAGATAACCCTCGAAGGTGCTGCCATGGTGGACATTGGGGCAGAATCTACGGGTGACGCGGCAGATATTGTTTCAATTGAACGGCAAATCGATCGAATGCGCCCCGTGGTCAAGGCGCTTGCTGATGACAACATTCTGGTCTCTGTGGAAACCTATCATCCGGAAGTGGGAATTGCGCTTCTTGAAGCCGGAGCAGGGGTTATCAATCTGACCGGCCGTGTTGAAGACAAGGCTTTCTATCAGGCAATTGCCAAACACGAAGCCGGAATCGTGCTGTGTTACACACCGGGTGAAAACGCCAGATCTCTGGATGTATTGCCTCCGGCAGAAGAAATATTCGACCATCAGCTTACCTTTTTCAAAGACCGGATTGCCATGGCAACGGGTGCCGGAATAGAACGGCTCTGGGTAGATCCCGGGTTCGGCTTTGCATTGAATCTGCCCGATGGACCAGACCGGATCCGTTATCAGACCGATAGCATTCTGCAGTCTTTCAGATTGCGCGAACTGGGTTGGCCAGTCACTGTGCAATTGACCGGGCATGTCTATCTGTTCCGCGATGAGGTCAGGGTCGCGCAGACCAGCGCTGCAACGCTTGCTGTTCTGTCAAAGGCCAACCTAGTGCGCAGCCATGAAGTCCCACGCGTTCAACCTGTTCTGAACTTGCAGGACTATGCATAATGACGCGGATTAACCGGTAGGTCTGGGGAGCAGATGAGCGGAAAAAAAATCGCCTTGGTGACGGGAGCTGGAAAGCGGCTGGGTAAAGCCATTGCCGCAGGGCTGGCCGACCAGGGATACGCGATAGGCCTCCACTACAATTCGTCAGTTGGCGGGGCAGGGGAGCTCAAAGACCAAATCCTGAGTAGTGGCGGTACGGCAGTCCTCCTTCCGAAGGACCTCAGCAAACCTGATATAGCTGGCGAATTGATTGCAGAGACAAGCAGAGCGCTCGGCGGCCCAGTTTCGGTGCTTGTCAATTCAGCCTCTGCCTTCAACACAGACAACCTGTCGGATCTGACTACAGAAACGTGGCAATTTCTGATGAATGTCAATGCCGCCGCGCCCGTGTTTCTGATGCAGGCGTTTGCCAATCAGGATCCTCTGCCGAGGAACGGCGCGATCATAAATATGCTGGATACGCAAATGCTGTCGGCATCGCCGAAACGGTTCAGTTATTTTTGCGGAAAATTCGCCCTTGATGGGGCAACACGATTGGCAGCCTATGATCTCGGACCAAAGGGCATCCGGGTAAATGCAATTGCACCCGGGCTTATTCTGCCCAGCGATCAGACCCAGGAAAATTTCGATGAGCGCCAGAACCTGACACCACTGGGACCGGGCTTGGGGCCGGAAGACATTGTGGCGGCCGTCACCTACCTGGTGTCTGCACCTCAGATAACCGGCCACACTCTGGTCGTTGACGCTGGCCAGCGTCTTATGGGCTTCGGAAATGCCCCTCTGGCTGACTCTTTCGGGGAGATCCCAGGAGAGTCTGAACCGCCAGTTTCCCGTTAAAAATTGGTTAATATCCACCGCCCGTGTGGAGTGTCAAAAAAACTTCAAAAAAAGCAATAAGGCCTGTTGACGATAATGATTGGTCTGCGTATAACCCGGTTCATCGACGGCGGCGTTGCTGCTGGCGACAGGGTCTTGCGCTCTTCACTCAGGAAAATTGGTCTTACGGGGCCGGGTCTTCGGGCTTGGTTTTGAGGTTAGTTTTT
>JBDWMJ010000009.1:0-10934 GCA_039972695.1 Roseibium sp.
AACACTCAACGCGTGACTAGGAGCTTTATTCGCTTAATCTAAGGCACACAGCGTCGCACCTAACGTCCGCGATTACCCGAATTAACTCGGGTTTCCCAAAAAGAGAAGCCCCGCCTGATCGTCTCCGATTGGGGGGGGGGGTTCTATATCCGGAACTATAGATACCGTCATGTCGGGCGGAATGCGGACTATCGCTGCGGATTTGCCGAACGACAGCAAATGGGCCGGAAGCAACGACACCGAAGCCGCACATGAATGTCCGTTTTCCTGTTGGCTGTGTCCAAACACGACAGTCAGCGCCCGGCCCCATAGTTTATGGGCAGGTTCTGACTCAACCAGCCATTCCGCAATGCGACCAAACCCAGATTTAGCGGAAATGTCTCAAACTGGCCCTGAACTGACATTCTCAACATTGCAGTGGTTTTCGTTTTTCCGTCATTCAGGAAACTCATAGGCCTGTGTTGACATAGTAGTTGTCTCGCTGACAGGCCATTCTGTTTGGTTTATCGTACCCGGATTATACACGCTCGTTCCGCTAGGACTTTGATCATGAATGTTTTTATATTGCATTTGGCTCTAATTGCTGCGTTTGCCCTGAGCAGTAATGCAGTAAAGGCACAAACCTTCAATGACACAGGTAACATACTGGCCAGATCCGCTGCGATCGAGGATATTGAATATAAAATAATGGTGCAACGCGCTACACAGGCCGCGATTTGGGGAATGCCCGCAGCTGGAATGATCGACTTCCTGAAAGGTATTCGCCGAGATCTAGGTGGCGACTACAACGATATTGTCTACCTCAATAAGCCCTTTGATTCGAAGCATGGTTTCCTGACTGCCAATGATGTTACGGCTTATGCTTGGGCATCGATGACTTCTGAACCTGGACCTCTTGTCATCGAAGTGCCTCCAGCAACCGAGAACGTCAGTTATTTTGGCACGATTGTGAATGCATGGGATCAGCCAATAGCTGATGTTGGGCCCGATGGTTTTGACAAGGGAAAAGGTGGAAAATATCTGATGATTCCACCTGGATATGTAGGCAGCCGTTCGATGGAAGATTTTGTCGCAGCCGGTTATCTGCCTTTTCAAACGGACACTTATGAATATGGCTTCTCTTTCCGCCCGAGACTCTACAATGGAGCGACGGACAAGGATGCAGCAGAGTATGCCCAAACCATCAAAATATATTATCTTTCAGAGGCTGATAACCCGCCAGAGAACACATATCATGAAGCGTCTGACATGCCCTATGACTCGCTTCCCTACTACAACGAGACCTATTTTCAGGATCTGAACGATTACGTTCAGAACAACCCGATCCGTCCCCAAGATAAAATTATGATCAACTTCCTCAAGGATCTTGGGATCGTGAAGGGCAAGCCTTTTGAACCGACAAAACGTCAGATAGACGCGATGAACGAAGGTCTTGTTCTCGCCTATGCAGCGATGCAACGCTATTTTGTCGAGCCGGGGCTGGCGACCGTTCCACTTTGGGTGGACGCTAAGGGCGAGCTGAAAAGTCAATGGCTTGTCTGGGACTTCGCCGAAGGACAGGCGGAACTTGGGTTTCCTTATGAAACGGACGCCGAAGTCTTAATAGATGATCGCGCGGGCGGCAGTTATTTCTGGATCACCTATTTGCCCAAGAACCTTGGTGGGGGCACTTTCTACCTGACAGGTCTGCGGGATAGCAACGGCGAGATGTACGATTATAACGCCACCTACAAACTCAATGTACCAGCAGATACACCAGCAAAGGATTTCTGGTCCGTAATTGCTTATTCGATGGAAACAAAAAGCTTCATCCGAAACGTTGATCCGGTCGGCTTGTCCTCTCGTGATACCGACACGATGCAAAAAAACGATGATGGCTCATACGATATTTATTTCGGTCCGGAAGCACCAGCAGGCAAGGAAAGCAACTGGATACCGACCACAGAGCCCTATTTCCTGCTCTTCCGCCTCTATGGCCCTGAAGATGGCTGGTTAAAGAGCGGCTGGATATTGCGCGACTTGGAAAAACAATAACCGCTGCACACCTGGGCTGTGGTCATATCTCAAAGTCAACCGCGTCTAAGTACAATGCTAGTATTCAATAGTGCAGCGTCGTCCATGCGTAGCGTAGAGAATGCCTTCCTGTCCGCCGAAACGTCGAATAGGGAGTGCCGTTCCGATGTCGTGAAAGGGTTCGAAGCGGTCATGCTCGGCAACAAGCGCTAAGGTCAGCTTTAGGTCGGTAGCTTCGTTGATAAAAGACGAGTCTGAGGTCCGCTTTAACGACTATGCTCCCAAAACCCGCCGATCTCCTCCCGGCCCCCTTACAGACAGGCTGGTCCTAGTGTGAACCGCCAGTCCGCTTTCTGCCCCCAAGTCAGACATTCAGCGGCTATTAACGTTCCCTCTAAGCGGACGTTCATTCCGGCCGCAGCGAACTCCCAGGTTGGGCAGAAAGCGTTCGTTCGCCGCGGTCTAACCGAACGGCTGCAATGCGGTGTGGTTTCAACGGATCGCTGCAACACAGGCGTCAAATTTCTCTGCTGGTGTTTGGTATTGCAAGGTCTTTCTCGGTCGCTCGTTGAGTTGGCGTGCAGTTGCGCTGAGTTCAGCCTGACTGAAGCCTGATATATCAATGCCTATGCCCGCAAGATCGTTGGTTGGCGTGTCAGCACCTCGGCGCATGCCGGGTTCGTTCTCGATGCTCTGGAGCAGGCTGTTCACGAGCGGCGGCCGACAAAGGCGATGGGTCTTGTTCACCACTCAGACCGCGGCAGCCAATACCTGTCGATCAAATACACAGAGCGGTTGGGAGAAGCTGGCATCGAGCCCTCTGTAGGCAGCGTCGGAGACAGTTACGACAATGCCCTGGCCGAGACGATCAACGGCTTGTTCAAAGCCGAGGTCATTCACCGCCGCGGCCCATGGCGCAATTTCGAGGCAGTGGAATACGCAACACTCGAATGAGTGGACTGGTTCAACAACCGTCGTTTGCTTGAGCCTATCGGAAATATTCCGCCGGCAGAAGCAGAGGCCAATTTCTATGCGGCTATGGAAACTGAGGAACGAGCCGCGTAACTAACTACAATCAGCCTCCGGCAAACCCGGGGCGGTTCAGTCTGCTTGATGTACATCAATGACTCTGTCGCCTCTTGGGAGGACTCTTACGGGCGGAGACAAGGGGAGATTCCAATGAGACAGTTCGGCTTCGGGCTTCTCGCAAGTATGGCCGTGTATGGCGCGGCCATTGCACAAGAGAATCCGCCCAACATTTTGATGATCATGTCTGACGATGTTGGCATCAGCAATCTGAGCGCCTACAGCCGGGGAATGGCGGGCTATAACACGCCCAATATCGACAGGATTGCCAAGAACGGTATCCTTTTTACCGACTATTATGCAGAACAGTCGTGCACGGCCGGCCGGTCCGCCTTCATTACAGGCCAGTCGCCGATCCGAACGGGTCTGACGAAGGTGGGTTTCCCGGGCGCTTCAATCGGCTTGCAGTCGGAGGATCCAACGCTCGCCGAGATGCTCAAGCCTATGGGCTACGTCTCCGGCCAGTTCGGTAAGAACCACTTGGGCGACCGCAACAATTTCCTGCCCACGGTTCATGGCTTCGACGAATTTTTCGGCAACCTCTACCATTTAAACGCCGAAGAAGAACCGGAGAATCCCGACTATCCGAAAGACCCGGCGTTCCGGGCAGAATTCGGTCCCCGCGGTGTGCTGAACTGCACGGCCAGCGACACGATGAGCGAAATCGACGATCCGCGCTTTGGCCCTATGGGCATGCAGCAGTGCGAGGACACGGGGCCGCTGACCATCGAGCGGATGAAGACTGCGGACGAGGAATTCGTGGGACGTGCGATGGATTTCATCCGTGCGCAAAGCGAAGCAGGCACTCCCTGGTTCACTTGGCTGTCGACTTCGCGGATGCACTTCTACACGCACCTGAAAGAGGAAAGCGATGGTGTTACTGGGCTTGGCATCTTCGCCGATGGGATGGTCGAACACGACGGGCATGTCGGTCAGGTGCTTGACCTGCTCGACGAGTTGGGTGTTACAGACAACACAATCGTGCTCTACACCGCTGACAACGGCCCGCATTACAACGAATGGCCCGATGGCGGATTAAGTCCGTTCCGCGGTGAGAAGAACACTAACTGGGAGGGCGGCTATCGCGTGCCTATGCTGGTCCGCTGGCCTGCTGAAATCCCCGGCGGTGCGGTCGTGACAAATATCACATCGGCACTCGATTGGGTGCCAACCTTGATGGCGGCAGCCGGGAACGCCGAGATCAAAGAGAAGTTGTTGGCGGGTACGACACTTGGCGAAAAGGAGTTCAAGGTCCATCTCGATGGCTACAACCTCTTGCCCTACATTACGGGCGACACGGTTAAGTCCCTGCCCCTCTTGACCCGCGACGCCGTTGCAGAAGTCGGCTGGCCGCGTCAGGCGTTCTTCTACTGGAACGACGGCGGGGAGTTGGTTGGGCTGCGCTACAACCACTGGAAGCTCGTATTCAAGGAGCAGCGGGCACAGACTTTCGACGTCTGGGCTGAGCCCTTCGTGTCACTCCGGATTCCTAAGCTCTTCAACCTCCGGTCTGACATGTATGAGCGTGGCGATACGGATTCCAACAATTACCGTCGTTGGTGGATTCGCCGAGTGTTCGCCATGGTTCCGGCGCAAACCTTTGTTTCCGAGTACGTGGCAACTTTCAAAGACTTCCCCCCGCGCCAGAAGCCTGCGAAGTTCAACGTAGATGATGCGCTGAACGCTCTGCACAACACCGGTAACAACTGAGGCCATTCTCGGTGGTTGCACAAGGGCGTCCAAATTTGGGCGCCCTCACATCGAAACAACATTTGAAAGATTCGCCCCTCCCAAGAGCAGACGTTCGAGCATGGTATTGCCGGTGTCTTCTTCGCCCGCATTGCGGCCTCTAGTGCAATCCGCAGCGAATGACCGCTTCCCGCCCAACCTGTGAGTCTATTGCGTCTGCAATGAATGTCAGCTTTCGGGAACGATAGGAACCGGTGAACGGCAGCCTTGGGAGCGCGAAGCGGACTGGCGGTTCACACTAGGACCAGCCTGTCTGTAAAGGGGCCGGGAGGAGACTGGCCGGTTTTTGAAAATACTAAGACGAAAACGGACGAACACCGAACATCGGACTGGTTTCATCCAGATCGCCGAAATAGGACCTGAGGTGGTTATGGACTTGCCGCACAGCTTTCTGGTTCATCGCTTCGGGTGTGGACCAGATGGCGATATCGCGCCTTGCAAATTCCCCTTTGACATTCAGTACGTTGTCAGGCTCTGCAGCCCCTGAACTCAACATCAAACGAACAGGCATCCGCACCATGACATCATTCGTGCGCAGAAGATGGGTCACCATCTGTATGGCGCCGGTCATAATCATGCTTGGTTGCGCAATAGTCTCGGGGGTTTCACCTGGATCAATCAGCCCCGATCCAGCGCCTGACCGGAGCCAGTTCTCTGCCTGCAAGTCTTTTGGATCAATCAGTTTCTTGTGCCCGTAGAAGCGATTTTTCCTCCCGGCAAAGACCCGCACCTCATCCCGAAAGACAGATTCCCGCAACAAGTCCGATTGCTCCACGTCTAAAAACGCAGGCGCTAATAGAAGATCGAGCAAGCCTCGGTGCAATTCGGGAATGAGGTGTGACGCTGAACCGGTTTTGAAATGCAGAATGTGATTTATTTTGCGCGGATAAGAATCGATGAAGCCGTTCATTACTGCGGATTGCAGCATTGGCCCGACACCAATTCGAACCTCATAACTGAAACCATGTTGCCATTGACGCAAGATATCTTCTGCATGAGTTTCCTCTTCAATGATACGGCTGCCAATCTCAGCAAGCCGGCTCCCGATTGTAGTGGGCTTCACGCCATGTCGAGACCGCTCAAGAACGGCTTCGCCGACACGATCCTCGAGACCTTGCATGGCGCGGGTCAGGGTTGGCTGTGTAACGCCCAGTCGTTCTGCTGCCCGTGTCAGGGAGCCTGAGGTGATGATCGTCGTAAGCTGTTTGAGTGTTCGTGAATCCATCTATTCATCTACGTATATCTTGTTACTATATTCTCATTTTACACATGGCACGCATTCCGTAAATTGCTATTCACAGTTTCGCGGGAGGAAACATGAAACATTTAATCAAGACACTCGTAACAGCCGCCTCAATCAGTGCTGCCAGTTTTGCCTCAGCCGAAACCCTCAGCATTGAGGGCGGCGGGACGGCTTCAACAACGGGGCTCGTACCTCAAAGCTTCGCACCCTATGCTTCTGCAGCAGGTCACGACCTTCAGGTGGTTCTGGGTCAAGTGCTGACCAAGTCGATCATGAAAGTCGCGGCAGGCAAACTAGATCTAGCGGTGGCACCACCGCCAGCCTATGCCGCGATGACACGCGGGGCAGGCCCTTATGCTAAAATTGCTAACAAGGCGAAGGGAATGTCAGCCAATGTGCGGTCGCTATTTGCGTTCCAGGGCTCGACTATGCACCCAATGGTCTGGGCCGACGCTGGCATTGAAAGCTGGAAAGACATCGCGGGCAAGCGGGTCTTTGTCGGTCCACCCGCAGGTGCAGCTGCCAGACAAACCCAAGGAATGATCGAGGCAGCCTCTGGTCTGAAAGCGGGCGATGACTATGAGGTGGTCAAACTTCCCTGGGGCCAGGCGAGTCAAGGGTTCCAGGACGGCCAGTATGACGTCTATGTTGGTTTTTATCCGGTTGGATCTCAGACCGTTTCGGAAATCGGGCTACAACGCCAAGTCCGGATTCTCGGTCTGCCTGACAACACTGTTGGCACCGATGATTGGGCAGACTACGAAGAACGTTCAGGTGTGAGCGCGGTGACCATACCTGCCGGTCTTTACGGCAAAGCTGTCGCCAACGGTGAAAGTGATCTTGGTGCCGCAGCCACAGCGATGATGATCGTCGCGCACAAGGATATGGATGACGAAACCGCTTACGCGCTGACAAAAGCCTATTTTGATGCTCTGCCCGAGATGAAAGCGTCAAACGCATTGCTTGCCACACAAGACGGGTCGAAACCACTGCATGGCGTTACTGCCAAGCTACATCCTGGCGCCAAGCGCTATTATCAGGAAATGGGCGTCGAGATTCCAGAGAATCTCCTCTAATTTAATACCTCCTGGGCGTGCTTTTTTGATGGAGCACGCCCTTCGCTTTTTTTAGGTTGCCGGACAACACAATGAAACAACTGAGTTTTGCCCTGGGCTTGCTGATCGCCCTTCTGGGGCTTTCCAACGTCATGCCCACCTATGGCATTTTGCCAAGAATTGGGCCTTATGAACTCAGCATGTTCCGGCCTGGTTTCTATTGGCTGTGCGTCCTCGTGGCATTGTCAGCGATCTACCACCAAAAACCGACGCGGCTAAACGCGGCCCTTGGTTTTATCGGAGTGGTGATCGCCACCTATGCCTGCTGGGACAGTTACAAAGTAGGCATCGTTCTCGAAAATTCGGTGTTCTTCTTTAGCGAACGCGAGATGTGGATTTCATTAGCGGCTCTTGTGCTTGCGCTTTATCTTGGCTGGCGGCTATGGGGCTATCCGATTGCGGTGCTTGGCGGATTGGCGGCAATTTACCTCATAACGGGACAATACTGGCCAGGCTTGCTTGGCACCGGAACAGGTGATCTGACTGAAATCATCTCGGGCAATGTCTGGTACTCAATTGACCAAGGTATCCTCGGGAACATTCTCGGTGTGGTATCAACAACGGTTCTGCCGTTCATCGTTCTGGGCGCTGTACTCGAAGGCACCGGAGCCGGAAGCTCGATGATCCGCATCGCGTTCTATTATATGCGGAATCTACGTGGCGGCCCTGCTTATGCCGCCATAGCCTCTTCGGCAATGTTCGGCACGGTATCGGGAAGCGCGGTAGCAAATGTTGTTGGTACGGGCGTCGTCACCATTCCGATGATTAAAAAGCGCGGGTTCAACAAGGATTTCTCTGCCGCCGTCGAAGCTGCAGCGTCAACGGGCGGTCAAATCTTGCCACCGATCATGGGCGCAGCAGCTCTGATCATGGCAGACATAGTTGGAGTGAGCTACGTAGCGGTGATGGCGGCTGCCTTGATCCCGGCACTTGCCTACTACGCCTCACTTTTCCTCGCCGTCAGCTTTGAGTCTCAACGGGTTGAGGTGAATATGGGGGATGAGGGATCTGTCATCCGCCCGGAGGGGCAAGATTGGGCAAATCTGATCCTGGTTTTTGCGCCGATGGCTATGATTGTCTGGCTGCTGCTCAGCGGACTCTCACCTGCAGGTGCTTCTATCAGCGCCATCCTGCTTTTGATCCCACTCAGCTTCATCAACCCGAAAGTCCGCCAATCTCCATGGATCCTGATCATGGCTCTATCCAAAGGCGGTACGACTGTCGCCCGCCTGATCAGCGCAACGGCCATTGTCGGTATTGTCGTGGCCACACTTACCGCCACCGGTCTGCCCTCGAAGCTCTCGGTTATGCTCATGGATGCCGCCAGTAGCTCCATGTTTATTGCCCTGACCATTTCCGCCATCGGTTGCGTGATTCTGGGCATGGGGATGCCAACACTGCCTGCATATATCGCGATCATTGCCGTCATGGGCTCGACCTTGCAGCGCATGGGGCTTGATCTGCTGACCGCGCATCTCTTTGTCTTCACATTCGGCGTGGCTTCGGTGATCACGCCCCCTGTTGCAATCGCGTCTTATGCAGCAGCTGCCATTTCCGAGGGTACGCCGATCCGGACCGCAGTGCAAAGCTCTCGTGTCGGAGCGATGATCTTCCTCATTCCTTTTGCCTTCGTCTACAATCCGGCGCTTACGCTTGGCGGAATGGGCCCGTCTCCGGCTGTGCAAGAGGTCTTACTGGCTGTCTTGTTCCTGATTGCCGCAATGTACATGGTTTCAAGTTCGCTAATCGGTCAGGACAAGGTTTCGCTAGGCCTGCCCGAAAGAGTGGTTGGTCTTGCTCTTGGTATCTGTCTGATTTCCGGCCTTTCCGCGATCCAATTCACTGCGCTGGCTCTCAGCCTTGCGCTCATTGCCCGCCGCAGGATAGCTGCGCGCGGGCTTCAGCCGAGAGATGTCGCCGGATGAGAAAACAACCCAACTATGTCGTCATAGTCACTGATCAGCATTGCGCCGACTGGCTGGGCTGTGCCGGGCATTCGGTTGTCAAGACACCTAACATAGACAGGCTTGCTGCACGAGGGACGCGGTTCACCGAGTTTCACACGGCATCGCCGGTCTGCATGCCCAATCGGGCAAGCATCTTGACCGGTCGTTATCCCAGCGTACACGGTTTGAAATACAACGGTTGCGCCCTGTCTCCCAACGCACGCACCTTCGTCGAAGTTCTCAAAGAGGGCGGCTACCAAACCGCAGCTATCGGCAAGTCACATCTTCAACCGTTCACCGGGATTGATATGAAACGGTTGTCCGACCCGAGTGTCCCGGAACTTGAAGCCTGGAAGCAGGATTTCGGCGGTTTGGATTTTGAATGTCCGAACTACTACGATTCCGGGGGGCGTTTTGGCATCACACTGCCCTACTACGGCTATGATTATGTCGACATGGTCACCGGCCATGGTGATACAGCTGGTGGGCATTATCTGCAATGGCTGCGAGAACAGGACACCGACTGGGCAAACTACCGCGATCCTGACGATCAGTTGCCGCACAACTACACATGCCCGCAAGCAAAGCGCACCCGACTGCCGAGTGAACTCTACCCAACCCGCTATATTGAGAATAGCGCATGCGATTGGATAGAGACCAAACGGAATGACGAAGACCCGTTTTTCCTTTTCGTGTCCTTTCCCGACCCGCACCATCCGTTCAATCCGCCGGGTGACTATTGGGATATGTACCATCCCGGCGAGTTCAAACTGGATGCCCCGGTAGGAGCGTTTAACAATCCACCTCCACCGCTAACATATGCGCACGAAAGGCTTGCTCGGGGTGAGACACCTGCAACCCAGCAAGAAGCAATCGCCGCCTCGAATCAGCACATCCTGGAGGCTATGGCGCTCACCGCTGGGATGATCGCCATGATCGACGATGCCGTGGGTAACATCCTCGACACGCTCGAAGCCCAAGGGCTCGACGATAACAGCGTTGTCGTTTTCACATCGGATCACGGCGATTATCTTGGCGATGGCAATCTGCTCCTAAAGGGACCGTGGATACGACAGTCAACCCATCATGTGCCTTTCATCTGGTCAGATCCCGCGCTTGATCTACCCGGAGAGACTGCCACGCTCGGGTGTGCGGTCGACATCGCACCAACCATTCTGGCGCGGTCCGGCCTAATGCCCTATTTCGGCATCCAGGGTCGAGATATTCTGAGCGATGTGCAAGCAGGCACTGGCCGGGATGGCCTGCTTATCGAATTCAACGACAACGTGCCGCGCCTAGGCCTGTCAAAAGCTGCGCGCACACGCACACTCTACACATCCGAACACAGGTTAACCCTCTATGCGAACGAGGGATGGGGGGAACTCTTCGAAACAGGCAACGATCCGCATCACTTGAACAATCTCTGGGATAATTCCGAAGCTAGTCATTTGAAAGCAGATATGCTGCTCCGATTGAGCGAAGCACTAACGCTCAATATGGACGAAAGCCCCCGGTCAATAAAACGTGCGTGAGTATCTGGAATCAGACTGTCGAGTTTGGACACCGCTAGTAGGAAAGCATGCATTTATGTGCGGCTAATATGTCGTTGCTTCCGGCCTAACCCAGTCATTCGTGGGAACTACTGTCCGTCATCAGGGTATTTGGAACAGATGGCTTTGTGATTTAGCGGAGAGTCTGGCTCATCGTGTTGGTTGATCTTAAGCGGCTTGATTGCGGTATTGCAATCGCCGTTGATTGAGTGTGTTTCGTTTGATCCTTTCT
>JBDWMJ010000010.1:0-16578 GCA_039972695.1 Roseibium sp.
AAATGGTGATGCCGGGCGACAATGTCTCTGTTGACGTTGAACTGATCGTGCCGATCGCCATGGAAGAAGGCCTGCGCTTCGCTATCCGCGAAGGTGGCCGCACAGTTGGCGCCGGCGTCGTCGCTTCCATCATCGAATAATTCGATTTTAAGCTGCCGGGTTTCGATCCGGCAGCTTTTCCTCTTAAGGCCTTGCGATAAAAGGGCTTAGGGGGTATCAGGAGCAGGATCGCGAAAGCGGTCAATCTGAAGGGGTATAGCTCAGTTGGTAGAGCGACGGTCTCCAAAACCGTAGGTCGCGGGTTCGAACCCTGCTGCCCCTGCCACTTTGCTCTTGATTAATCTGCCTCGAGGGCTTAAAGACTTTCCTCGGGTGAGGCGCGCGAATTTTTTCGCGCGCCCACTCGTATTTAACAGACCGGAATCGGAATGGCGAAGACCAATCCCTTTAAATTCATTCAGGAAGTGCGCTCTGAAACGTCAAAAGTGACGTGGCCTACGCGCAGAGAGACTGCTGTGACCACTGCTATGGTGTTTGTCATGGTGTTGATCGCTTCGATTTTCTTTCTCGTTGCGGATCAGTTGATGAGTCTCGGGATAGGCTACCTTCTCGGTGTTGGCGGTTAACGCAGCTGTCGTCCTGTTGAAGATAAAGACAAGAAACGGAACACAGAACTATGGCCATGCGTTGGTACATTGTGCACGCCTATTCGAATTTCGAGAAAAAGGTTGCCGATTCCATCCGTGAGAAAGCTGAACAGAAAGGTTTGTCCGATCTGTTTGAAGAGATTCTCGTTCCGATGGAGAAGGTCGTTGAGGTGCGCCGCGGACGTAAAGTTGACGCAGAGCGCAAATTCTTCCCGGGCTACGTCCTTGTGAAGATGGATATGACCAACGAGGCGTTCCACCTTATCAAGGACACGCCAAAGGTTACCGGTTTCCTCGGATCTGACCAGAAGCCGATGCCTATTCCAGAAAAAGAAGCTCTTCGCATCATCAATCAGGTGCAAGAGGGTGTTGAGCGGCCTAAGCCGTCTGTCACGTTCGAGATTGGCGAGCAGGTTCGCGTGTCCGACGGACCATTTGCTTCTTTCTCGGGTCTTGTTGAAGAAGTTGATGACGAGCGTGCACGTCTCAAGGTGGCGGTGTCCATCTTTGGTCGTGCAACGCCTGTTGAATTGGAATTCGGTCAGGTTGACAAACTCTGACTGTTTGCCGTCCCGCGGGGCGGTATGAGAACCTGTTTTTGTGTTGCTTGATCGGTAACTTGAAGCAGGATGAAACGGGTGGAAGGTTTTGGTGCTCTTCGCCGAGCATCTAACAAGGGCCGGACCACCAACTCCCTGGCAGCTGGATAGCCGTTCAGCCGCAATAGAATGGAGAGAAGAATGGCGAAAAAGATTGAAGGCTTCCTGAAGCTTCAGGTGCCAGCAGGCTCTGCTACCCCGTCGCCGCCAATTGGCCCGGCGCTTGGTCAGCGTGGTCTGAACATCATGGAATTCTGTAAAGCGTTCAACGCACAGACCCAGGATGTAGAAAAGGGTGCTCCGTGCCCGACTGTGATCACCTACTTCACAGACAAGTCCTTCACATTTGAAGTGAAAACAGCTCCTGTCAGCTTCTTCCTGAAGAAGGCTGCGAAGTTGCCGAAGGGCGCCTCTACACCAGGCCGTGGCGTGGTTGGCTCTGTAAGTAAGGCTCAGGTGAAAGAAATCGCCGAAGCCAAAATGAAAGACCTGAATGCCAACGATATCGATGCAGCAATGCTGATGGTCGAAGGCTCTGCTCGTTCTATGGGCATTGAGGTAAAGGGGTAAGATCATGGCAAAGGCAGGAAAACGTATCACTGCAGCCCGTGACGGTATCGACCGTAACAAGTTGTACTCCCTCGGCGAAGCTGTAAGCCTCGTCAAAGAGCGTTCCAAGACAAAGTTCGACGAAACAGTTGAGCTTGCGATCAACCTGGGTGTTGACCCGCGTCATGCTGACCAGATGGTCCGCGGCGTGTGTGTGTTGCCGAACGGTACAGGTAAATCTGTAAAGGTTGCTGTTTTCGCACGCGGCGATAAAGCCGACGAAGCGAAGGCTGCTGGCGCTGATATCGTTGGTGCAGAAGAGCTGGTTCAGGAAGTGCAGAGCGGCAAGATCGATTTTGATCGCTGCATTGCAACACCTGACATGATGCCACTCGTCGGTCGTCTCGGTAAGGTTCTTGGTCCTCGCGGCCTGATGCCGAACCCGAAGATCGGTACTGTGACCCCTGATGTCGCAGCTGCGGTTAATGATGCTAAGGGTGGTGCTGTTCAGTTCCGCGTCGAAAAGGCTGGTATCGTTCATGCCGGTATTGGCAAAGTGTCTTTCACTGAAGAAGCAATTACTGAGAACGTCAAAGCTCTCATCGATGCCATTCAGAAAGCAAAGCCAACCGGTGCGAAGGGTTCTTACCTGAAGCGCATCGCCGTGTCCTCTACAATGGGACCTGGCTTGAAGATTGATCTGGCAAGCGTTGCCGGAGAATAATCCGGTTCTTCCGGATTGATACAGAATTCGGTCATTATGACCGATTAGACCCGGCGGTTCGCTGCCGGGTTGCCCTGTCCGAGACTGCAGGTGCCGGGAGACCGGTTTAATCTATTGGCCTGCATAGATGGGTGAGAACCGAATTTCCCGCTCGAGCGGACAAATATGGTTCGAACCAGACCTTAGCCGCGCGTTAGATGCGTGAGGGTAAGGGGACAGGACCCTGAGCGTCGCCTTGCTGGCGGACCCGGGTTCGGGACCACTGGCCTGGCGGCATAGGTAAACCGGTGGCGGGAACGCCACCAAATGGAGAAGGCAAGTGGAAAGAGCGGAAAAGCACGAGTTCGTGACTTCTTTCAACGCCGAGCTGGCTGACACCGGCGTCGTTGTTGTCGCGCACTATGCAGGTCTTTCGGTTGCTCAGATGACGCAGTTGCGTTCGTCTGTGCGTGACGCCGGCGGATCTGTAAAAGTCGCAAAAAACCGTCTTGTGAAACTCGCCCTTAAAGGCACCGACCTAGAGCATATCTCCGACCTGTTTCAGGGCCCGACCGTGATCGCCTATTCGGAAGATCCGGTTGCTGCTCCTAAGGCATTCGTCGATTTCGCCAAGTCCAACGAAGCGTTGGAAATTCTTGGTGGCGCTCTTGGTACGACCAACCTGAACCCGGAAGGGGTCAAGTCTCTAGCTTCCATGCCGTCGCTCGACGAGCTGCGTGCGAAGCTGGTTGGCATGATCCAGACACCGGCGACGAGGGTTGCTCAGGTCGTTACAGCACCAGCCGGGCAGCTTGCCCGCGTCTTCGGTGCGTACGCCGACAAGGACGAGGCCGCATAAGGCGACCAAATACACTGTCTCTGAAACCAATAATTGGTTCGAACTTAAGGTACTAAGAAAATGGCTGATCTTGAAAAGCTCGTAGACGACCTGTCCGCATTGACTGTTATGGAAGCTGCTGAACTCAGCAAGCTTCTCGAAGACAAGTGGGGCGTTTCTGCTGCTGCACCTGTTGCAGTCGCTGCTGCTGCTGGCGGTGCTGGCGAAGCTGCTGCTGAAGAGAAGACTGAATTTGACGTTGTTCTGGCATCTGCTGGCGACAAGAAAATCAACGTCATCAAAGAAGTCCGTGCAATCACCGGTCTTGGCCTGAAGGAAGCTAAGGAACTCGTAGAGTCCGCTCCTAAAGCCGTCAAGGAAGGTGCTTCCAAGGACGAAGCTGAAGAGCTGAAGAAGAAGCTTGAAGAAGCTGGCGCTTCTGTAGAGCTCAAGTAATAAAGGCTTCTTAGCCTTTTTAGCGGTCCCGGATTTCCGGGACCGTAATTTGCCCCGGCGGGTTCATCCCGGTTCCGGGGCGTACGTCCCACTAGGGGGACGGTTTTCCGAAGCGCCCGGGCAGTGAGCCCGATTGGATACGGGGCGTTTCGGGAAGCCGTTTTCCGGCCGATATAGGAGCGACAATGACCCAAACGTTCAACGGTCGCAAAAAGGTCCGTAAATACTTCGGATCAATCCGCGATGTCGCGGCAATGCCAAACCTCATCGAGGTTCAAAAAGCGTCCTACGACCAGTTTCTGCAGGTCGACGAGATGCCAGGCGGTGGCCGCAAAGTAGAAGGCCTCGAAGCGGTCTTCCAATCCGTATTTCCAATTTCCGATTTCGCAGGAACTTCCCTGCTGGAATTTGTTTCTTTCGAATTCGAAGCTCCAAAATACGACGTCGAAGAGTGTCGTCAGCGCGACATGACCTATGCAGCGCCGCTGAAGGTTACTTTGCGTCTCATCGTGTTTGATGTCGATGAAGAAACCGGCGCAAAGTCCGTGAAAGACATCAAGGAACAAGATGTCTACATGGGCGACATGCCGTTCATGACGGACAACGGCACATTTGTAGTCAATGGCACCGAGCGTGTGATTGTTTCGCAGATGCACCGGTCTCCGGGCGTGTTCTTCGATCACGACAAGGGTAAAACGCATTCATCCGGCAAGCTGCTGTTTGCTGCACGCGTAATTCCTTATCGCGGTTCCTGGCTCGATATCGAATTCGATGCCAAAGACATCGTCCATGCGCGTATTGACCGCCGCCGCAAGATCCCTGTGACGTCCCTTATGATGGCGCTCGGTCTGGACGGTGAGGAAATCCTCAAGACGTTCTACAATCGTATCGACTATACACGTCAGAAGGATGGTTCCTGGCGGATGCCGTTTGACGGCTCCCGTCTCAAGGGTACCAAAGCCTCCTATGATCTGATTGATGCCGATAGCGGCGATGTTGTTGTCGAAGGTGGTCGTAAAATCACTGCACGGACAATCAAGCAGTTGTCTGAAAAGGGCGTTACAGCCCTGAAGATCACCGACGAAGACCTGCACGGACAGTATTTGTCCGAGGACATGGTCGATGCATCTACGGGCGAGATCTTCGCGGAAGCTGGTGAAGAAATCACCGGTAAGCTGCTGGAAGAGCTGGTCGAGCGCGGTTACCACGAACTGGCTATCCTTGACATTGACCACATCAATGTTGGTCCGTACATCCGCAACACCCTGAATGTTGACAAGAACGAGTCTCGTGAAGACGCGCTGTTCGACATCTATCGTGTTATGCGTCCGGGTGAGCCGCCAACGATTGATACTGCCGAGGCAATGTTCCAGTCGCTCTTCTTCGATGACGAGCGCTATGATCTTTCCGCGGTTGGCCGTGTGAAAATGAACATGCGTCTGGATGTTGAGTGCGAAGACACGGTTCGTGTTCTGCGCAAGGAAGACATTCTGGAAGTTATCCGCGTTCTTCTGGAACTGCGTGATGGCAAAGGCGACATCGACGATATCGATAACCTGGGCAACCGCCGTGTTCGCTCGGTCGGTGAGTTGATGGAAAACCAGTACCGCGTCGGCCTGCTGCGGATGGAACGTGCGATCAAGGAGCGTATGAGCTCTGTTGAGATCGACACTGTCATGCCACAGGATCTGATCAACGCGAAACCGGCAGCAGCTGCTGTCCGTGAATTCTTTGGCTCTTCGCAGCTGTCACAGTTCATGGATCAGACCAACCCGCTGTCAGAAGTTACGCACAAGCGCCGCCTGTCGGCCCTTGGACCGGGTGGTCTGACCCGTGAGCGTGCAGGCTTTGAAGTTCGGGACGTTCACCCGACGCACTACGGTCGTATCTGCCCGATTGAAACGCCGGAAGGCCCGAACATTGGTCTGATCAACTCGCTTGCGACATTCGCTCGGGTCAACAAGTACGGTTTCATCGAAAGCCCATACCGAAAGGTGAGGGACGGTGTTGTTACCGATGAAGTCGTCTATCTTTCAGCTATGGAAGAGGCCAAACACTATGTGGCCCAGTCCAATGCAGAATATGATGGCGAAGGCCGGTTCACCACAGAGCTGATTACTTGTCGCCATGCCGGTGAAAACATGATGGTTCCGTCCGAAAGGGTCGACCTCATGGACGTTTCGCCGAAGCAGCTGGTTTCCGTTGCTGCCTCTCTTATTCCGTTCCTGGAAAACGATGATGCGAACCGTGCCCTCATGGGCTCGAACATGATGCGTCAGGCTGTGCCGCTCGTTAAGGCAGAGGCTCCGTTTGTCGGAACCGGTATGGAAGCGATCGTAGCTCGCGATTCTGGTGCAGCTATCGGCGCACGTCGCGCAGGTGTTGTCGACCAGGTCGATGCAACACGTATCGTTATCCGCGCAACGGAAGAACTCGACCCGGGCAAATCCGGTGTTGATATTTATCGCCTGCAGAAGTTCCAGCGTTCCAACCAGAACACCTGTATCAACCAGCGTCCGCTGGTCCGCATGGGTGATCGGGTTCACAAGGGCGATATCATCGCGGACGGTCCATCGACCGATCTCGGTGATCTGGCTCTCGGTAAAAACGTGCTCGTCGCGTTCATGCCTTGGAACGGCTACAATTTCGAGGATTCCATCCTGTTGTCCGAGCGCATCGTTTCCGACGATGTCTTCACGTCCATCCACCTTGAAGAATTTGAGGTAATGGCTCGTGATACTAAGCTTGGGCCGGAAGAGATCACTCGCGATATTCCAAACGTTTCTGAAGAAGCGCTGAAGAATCTCGATGAGGCCGGTATCGTTTACATCGGCGCTGAGCTTCAGCCTGGCGATATTCTTTGCGGGAAGATCACACCGAAGGGCGAAAGCCCAATGACGCCGGAAGAAAAACTTCTACGCGCCATCTTCGGTGAGAAGGCTTCCGACGTTCGCGATACATCTCTGCGCTTGCCACCAGGTGTTGGTGGTACAGTTGTCGAAGTTCGTGTTTTCAACCGCCACGGCGTTGAAAAGGACGAACGCGCGATGGCGATTGAGCGTGAAGAAATCGAACGTCTGGCAAAAGACCGCGATGACGAGCAGGCTATTCTTGATCGTAACGTCTACGGTCGTCTGTCCGAAATGTTGATGGACAAGACTGCTGTTGCCGGACCTAAGGGCTTCAAGAAAGACACAAAACTGACTGGAGAAGTTCTTAGCGACTTCCCGCGCTCGCAGTGGTGGCAGTTCGCTTCCGACGACGAGAAGTTTATGTCGGAAATCGAAGCTCTGCGTGGTCAGTATGACGACAGCCGCAAGCGTCTCGAGCAGCGTTTCATCGACAAGGTCGAGAAACTGCAGCGCGGCGACGAATTGCCGCCGGGCGTCATGAAGATGGTCAAGGTCTTCGTTGCTGTTAAGCGTAAGCTGCAGCCTGGCGATAAAATGGCTGGCCGTCATGGCAACAAAGGTGTTGTCTCCAAGATCAACCCTTGCGAAGACATGCCGTTCCTGGAAGACGGAACACACGTCGATATCGTGCTGAACCCGCTGGGTGTGCCGTCACGCATGAACGTCGGTCAGATCCTGGAAACCCATATGGGTTGGGCCTGCCGCGGCATGGGATTGCGCATCGGCGAGATGTACGACGAGTATCGCAAGACTGGAGAGCTCGATAACCTTCGTGGCAAGGTGATTGAAATCTACGGCGACAACCTCAAAGGTGATGCAGTCAAGGAATTTGATGACGAAGGTGTCGTCATGCTTGGTGAACAGCTCAAGAAGGGTGTCTCCATTGCGACTCCGGTCTTTGACGGAGCTCGCGAGCCGGATGTTGTCGATGCACTCAAGATCGCCGGATTTGATCCAAGCGGCCAGTCATCTCTTTACGATGGCAGGACTGGTGAAGAGTTTGATCGCAAGGTGACTGTTGGCTACATCTACATGTTGAAGCTGCACCACCTTGTCGACGACAAGATCCATGCCCGTTCGATTGGTCCATACTCGCTTGTTACCCAGCAGCCGCTGGGTGGTAAAGCGCAGTTTGGTGGCCAGCGCTTCGGGGAAATGGAGGTCTGGGCACTTGAAGCCTACGGTGCAGCCTATACGCTGCAGGAAATGCTCACCGTCAAATCGGATGACGTTGCCGGACGTACAAAGGTCTATGAGGCCATTGTTCGCGGTGATGACACTTTTGAAGCGGGCATACCGGAAAGCTTCAACGTGCTTGTGAAGGAAATGAGGTCTTTGGGACTGAACGTTGAACTTCAACGGACAGACGTTCCAGCGATTGGCGAGGAAGAACCTGCAGAAGCTGCAGAATAAGCCCCGGCAACCGACCACAAATGACTTGGAATGCCGGTATCGGGGAGGGGCAACAAAGCCCGCTCCCCAGCCGCGCATCGAAGGAGACGGACCATGAATCATGAGGTCATGAACCTGTTCAATCAGCAGGCTCCCACACAGACCTTCGACAATATCAAGATCTCTCTGGCGAGCCCTGAGAAAATCTTGTCTTGGTCGTTCGGCGAAATCAAAAAGCCGGAAACGATTAACTACCGTACGTTCAAGCCAGAGCGCGACGGCCTGTTCTGTGCGCGCATCTTTGGCCCGATCAAGGACTACGAGTGTCTTTGCGGCAAATACAAGCGCATGAAATACAAAGGTGTCATCTGTGAGAAGTGTGGCGTTGAAGTCACGCTGAGCCGGGTCCGCCGTGAGCGCATGGGTCACATCGAACTGGCAGCGCCTGTCGCGCATATCTGGTTCCTGAAATCCCTGCCAAGCCGCATTGGCCTGCTGCTTGACATGACGCTGAAAGATCTTGAGCGCGTTCTGTATTTCGAGAACTACGTGGTTCTCGAGCCAGGTCTTACGCCGCTCAAGCAGCACCAACTCCTGTCTGAAGAAGACTATGTTGCCGCTCAGGACGAATACGGCGAAGACGCTTTCACCGGAATGATTGGTGCGGAAGCGATCCGCGAGATTCTGATGTCCATGGATCTTGAGCGCGAAAGCGAAAAGCTGCGCCAGGAAATTGCGGAAGCAACCACAGAGCTGAAGCCAAAGAAACTGGCAAAGCGTCTGAAGGTCATCGAAGCCTTCATGGAATCGGGCAATCGTCCCGAGTGGATGATAATGACCGTTGTTCCGGTCATTCCGCCGGACCTGCGCCCGCTGGTTCCGCTTGACGGCGGCCGTTTCGCGACATCGGATCTCAACGATCTGTACCGCCGCGTAATCAACCGGAACAACCGCTTGCGCCGCCTGATGGAATTGCGCGCTCCGGATATCATTATCCGGAACGAGAAGCGTATGCTTCAGGAGTCTGTTGACGCATTGTTTGACAATGGCCGCCGTGGTCGTGTCATCACAGGTGCCAACAAGCGTCCGCTGAAATCGCTTTCAGACATGCTGAAAGGTAAGCAGGGTCGCTTCCGTCAGAACCTGCTCGGCAAGCGCGTCGACTATTCAGGTCGTTCGGTCATCACCGTTGGTCCGGAACTCAAGCTGCACCAGTGCGGCTTGCCGAAGAAGATGGCGCTTGAGTTGTTCAAGCCGTTTATCTATTCGCGCCTTGACGCCAAGGGTTTTTCTTCAACTGTGAAACAGGCGAAGAAGCTGGTCGAAAAAGAACGTCCGGAAGTTTGGGATATCCTTGATGAGGTTATCCGCGAGCACCCAGTTCTCTTGAACCGTGCGCCGACGCTTCACCGTCTTGGCATTCAGGCATTTGAACCTACCCTGATTGAAGGCAAGGCTATCCAGTTGCACCCGCTCGTCTGTTCAGCGTTTAACGCTGACTTTGACGGTGACCAGATGGCTGTTCACGTGCCGCTGTCGCTGGAAGCCCAGCTGGAAGCGCGTACACTGATGATGTCTACCAACAACATCCTGCACCCGGCGAACGGTGGTCCTATCATCGTACCGTCCCAGGATATTGTTCTTGGTCTCTACTATTTGTCGATTATGGCGGAGAAAGAGCCGGGCGAGGGTATGGCCTTCAGTGATATTGGTGAAATTCATCACGCTCTGGCCAATAAAGTGATTACGCTTCATACAAAGATCAAAGGCCGCTTCAGGTCCATTGATTCAGAAGGCAATCCGACTTCTGAAATCTTTGAAACGACACCTGGCCGTATGCTTGTTGCGGAGCTTCTTCCGAAGCATCACGAAGTGCCGTTTGATGTCTGTAACACTCTGCTGACCAAGAAACAGATCTCCAAGATGATCGACACGGTTTACCGTGCCTGTGGTCAGAAAGAGACTGTTATCTTCTGTGACCGCGTCATGCAGCTTGGCTTCAAGAATGCTTGTAACGCCGGTATTTCGTTCGGCATGGACGACATGGTTATTCCGGACACCAAGCAGAAGCTTGTTGGCGAAACAGCATCCATGGCAACCGAATACGAACAACAGTACAACGACGGCCTGATCACTCAGGGCGAGAAGTACAACAAGGTTGTCGATGCCTGGGCGAAATGTACCGACAAGATTGCTGATGAGATGATGGCCCGTATTAAGGCTGTTCAGATCGATGAGGAAACTGGTCGTCAAAAACCGATGAACTCGGTTTACATGATGTCACACTCAGGTGCTCGTGGTTCACCACAGCAGATGAAACAGCTTGCCGGTATGCGCGGCCTTATGGCCAAGCCGGATGGCTCCATCATCGAGAACCCAATCATCTCGAACTTCAAGGAAGGCCTATCGGTTCTGGAGTACTTCAACTCCACCCACGGTGCCCGTAAGGGTCTGGCCGATACCGCCTTGAAAACGGCGAACTCCGGTTACCTGACACGTCGTCTCGTCGATGTTGCCCAGGACTCCATTATCCTTGAACCGGATTGTGGTTCCGAACGCGGCATCGTTGTGGCTCCTATCGTTGACGCTGGTAACGTCATTGCCTCTCTGGGCATGCGCGTTCTGGGCCGTACAACTGCGGAAGATGTCTTCAATCACCAGACCGGTGAAATGATCGTGCCAAAGGGCACGCTTCTCGATGAGAAGGACGTTGACGAGATTGAAGCGGCGAAAGTTCAGCAGATCAAGATCCGTTCGGTTCTGACCTGTGAAACGGAAACCGGTGTCTGTGCGACCTGTTATGGCCGTGACCTTGCACGCGGAACACCTGTGAACATGGGTGAAGCCGTTGGTGTTATCGCTGCGCAGTCAATTGGTGAGCCTGGTACACAGCTGACCATGCGTACCTTCCACATTGGTGGTACGGCGCAGGTTGTCGATAGCTCGTTCATCGAATCCAATGTCGATGGGACGATCAAGATCCGTAACCGCTCTGTCCAGCGTGACAGCGAAGGCAATCTGATTGCCATGGTTCGCAACATGTCCATCGTTGTCATCGACAGCGACGGCAATGAGCGTGCTGTGCACCGTATTGCTTACGGCTCCAAGCTGCATGTCGACGAAGGTGATGCGGTCAAACGCGGTCAGCGTATTGCGGAATGGGATCCATATACCCGTCCGATGCTGGCTGAAGTTGACGGAACAGTGGACTTTGAAGATCTGGTTGACGGGGCTTCGATCCAGGAAACCGCCGATGAGGCAACTGGTATCACCAAGCGTGTGGTTATTGATTGGCGCTCTACCCAACGTGGTGCGGATCTTAAACCTGCGATCGTTATCAAGGACGCAAAGGGCGCAATCTCCAAGAACGCCCGTGGTTCTGATGCAAGATTGTTGCTCTCGGTTGACGCGATCCTGTCTGTTCAGCCAGGCAATTCGATCAAGGCTGGTGACGTTCTGGCTCGTATCCCGCTGGAAAGTGCAAAAACGAAAGACATCACCGGTGGTCTGCCGCGTGTTGCGGAATTGTTTGAAGCACGTCGTCCGAAGGACCATGCGATCATCGCCGAAATCGATGGTACGATCCGTTTCGGTCGCGACTACAAGAACAAGCGTCGCATTATCATCGATCCTTCCGAGGATGGTGCAGAACCGGTCGAATATCTCATCCCGAAAGGCAAGCACTTCCATCTTCAGGAAGGCGATGCCATTGAAAAAGGTGAGTATATCCTGGACGGCAACCCGGCACCGCATGACATTCTGGCTGTTCGCGGCGTGGAAGCACTTGCTGCTTACCTCGTCAACGAAGTCCAGGAAGTCTATCGTTTGCAGGGTGTGACCATCAACGATAAGCACATCGAGGTGATCGTTCGCCAGATGCTGCAGAAAGTTGAGATCACTGATCCGGGCGAAACCGAATTCTTCAATGGCGAGCAGATCGACAAGCTCGACTTCGAAGAAGCTAATCGCAAGGCCGTTGACGATGCCCGTGATCCGGCCAAGGGCGTTCCAGTCCTGCTCGGTATCACCAAGGCATCTCTTCAAACGCGCTCGTTCTTCTCTGCCGCTTCCTTCCAGGAAACGACACGTGTTCTTACAGACGCAGCTGTCAACGGCAAAACCGACCCGTTGGTCGGCCTCAAGGAGAACGTTATTGTTGGTCGCTTGATTCCTGCCGGTACCGGTGGTGTCATGAAGCGGATCCGCAAGATTGCCGGCCATCGCGACGACCTGATCCAGGACGCACAACGCAAGCAATCTTCCAAGAGTGCTGCAGACGGCCTGCTGGAAGATATGTCCGGTGCGGCTGAATAACTGCCAAAACCCCGAATGATCACAAAGGCCGCCTTCGGGCGGCCTTTATTGTTTTGAGACATGATAGAATGAGTGAAGTGATGAATGACAACCAAGATGAAATGCCGCCGGTGGTTTACATCGTGATCGGCCGCGTATGGGAAAATGAAACCACCTTGCCGGAAGACGCGATTACCATCCATGCCATGTTAAGAGCAGCTGATGATGACGATGCTGTCCGCAAGACGCTGGAGGCGTTGTCCGGTCAAGGTTTCGTGGAAGCCGAATTGGATCAGATAGGTGTTATCGACGGTGAACCAGATGATCCGGTCTATGAAGGCGCTTATGAAGATGCTTTGGCCGGCAATGTTGCTATCGTGACGATCAGTTCATGATTTGCCATTCCGATAGCGGCTATCAAGGACGCAATACAGGGATGCGATAAGCGCATATCGGTGCTGAATCGCCCGCTCTTCGGCAGCTTTAGGATCGCAAACGATTCCCGTTTCAGAAAAACCAACGAATCCAATTGTGTATTGCGCACAAAAAGAGCCAGATTTCGCGACGTTGTTCCAATTTGAACAAGTGTTTTAGGACTTGGTTCACTTTCATCAGGCGCGGTGTTTTGGACTCCGGCAAGAAAAATACAAAACTGATGTATTACCGGGGAATATAGTTGCGCCATGTAGCAGAAAACATTGCACTAATTCGTTTGGCTTGCAGGCGATAAGAGGAGTGCAGGATTTTTTGATAAAGCACTTGACGCAAAGGGTGCATGTGAGTAGTTTCCGCGCATCCCAAGGGCAGGCGGTAAGAGCGAACCCTTCCAGCGCACAAAAGCGCCGGACAAAGTCCTCTTAAACGCTGCCGGGTCACATAGGCGAATACACGTCGATTGCATGATCGCGAGGTAACTCGTGGTCCTCTGGTTGTTCGAAGCGCCGGCCGCTCATTTTGGAGCGAGCGGGTGCGATTTTGCATGTCGGTAGGCATGTAGGATCTTCGGAGGCCAAAGTTGCATACGAATTTTTGGATGGACAAGGTAAAGGGCACAGAATGCCGACCATCAACCAGTTGATCCGCAAGCCGCGGAAAGATCCGCCAAAGCGGAATAAAGTGCCGGCCATGGAGGCCTGCCCGCAGAAGCGTGGTGTTTGCACACGTGTTTACACGACGACGCCAAAGAAGCCGAACTCGGCTCTGCGTAAGGTGGCTAAAGTCCGCCTGACCAATGGTTTTGAAGTTATCGGATACATCCCGGGTGAGGGTCATAACCTTCAGGAACACTCCGTGGTGATGATCCGAGGCGGCCGTGTAAAGGATTTGCCGGGTGTCCGCTATCACATCATCCGTGGTGTGTTGGATACCCAGGGCGTTAAGGATCGTAAGCAGCGCCGTTCGAAATACGGCGCCAAGCGGCCGAAGTAAGGAGCGCATTAGATGTCTCGTCGTCACCGCGCAGAGAAACGCGAAATCAACCCGGATCCGAAATTCGGGGATGTGGTCGTCACCAAGTTCATGAATTCCATCATGTACGACGGCAAAAAATCAACTGCCGAGCGCATCGTTTATGGTGCTTTCGACATTGTTGAAAACAAGACCCGCGAGAACCCGATTGAGGTTTTTCACGCTGCGCTTGAGAATGTAATGCCGCAGGTAGAAGTTCGCTCTCGCCGTGTTGGTGGTGCAACTTACCAGGTCCCGGTGGAAGTTCGCAATGAGCGCCGTCAGGCACTCGCGATCCGCTGGTTGATCTCTGCAGCACGAAATCGCAACGAAACCACAATGGTTGAGCGCCTGTCAGGCGAGCTGCTTGATGCGGCAAACAACCGTGGCACCGCAGTTAAGAAGCGCGAAGATACGCATCGGATGGCAGATGCCAACCGCGCATTCTCGCACTACCGCTGGTAATAAATACTTCGAAGGGCTGACGTCATGTCGCGCACGCATAACATCGAGGATTACCGTAACTTCGGCATCATGGCACACATTGATGCAGGGAAGACGACGACTACCGAGCGGATCCTCTACTACACAGGTAAAAGCCACAAGATCGGCGAAGTTCATGATGGTGCAGCCACCATGGACTGGATGGAGCAGGAGCAGGAGCGTGGTATTACCATTACCTCTGCTGCGACGACCGCTCACTGGAACGACAAGCGCCTGAACATCATTGATACGCCTGGCCACGTTGACTTCACGATTGAAGTTGAACGTTCACTGCGGGTTCTTGATGGTGCGGTTGCGCTTCTTGATGCCAACGCTGGTGTCGAGCCGCAGACAGAAACTGTTTGGCGTCAGGCTGACAAGTACAATGTCCCGCGGATGATCTTCGTCAACAAGATGGACAAGCTCGGCGCTGATTTCTTCCGCTGTGTAGACATGATCAAGACCCGTCTCGGCGGCAACTCGATCGTTCTGCAGATCCCTGTTGGGGCGGAAAGCGAATTCGCCGGACTGGTTGATCTGATCAAGATGAAAGCCTTGATCTGGCGCGACGAGAGCCTCGGCGCGAAATGGGATGAAGTTGATATCCCTGAAGATCTGGCTGACAAGGCGCAGGAATTCCGCGACCTGATGATCGAAACTGCCGTGGAAGTTGATGAAGCTGCCATGGAAGCTTATCTGGAAGGTGAAGAGCCTTCAGCAGACAAGCTGCGCGAACTGATCCGCAAGGGTACGATTGCTGGTGATTTCGTTCCGGTCATGTGTGGTTCTGCCTTTAAGAACAAGGGTGTGCAGCCTCTTCTTGATGCAGTTGTTGATTTCCTGCCGAGCCCTGTTGAGGTTCCGGCAATCAAGGGTATCGACCCGAAAACTGAAGAAGAGACAGATCGCAAGTCTTCTGATGAAGAGCCGCTCGGTATGCTGGCGTTTAAGATCGCCAACGATCCATTTGTTGGTTCACTGACGTTTTGCCGGATTTATTCCGGTGTCCTGAACAAGGGCACGACTGTTTTGAATACAGTTAAGGAAAAGCGTGAGCGTGTCGGTCGTCTGTTGCAGATGCACTCCAACTCTCGTGAAGACATCGATGTTGCCTATGCAGGCGATATCGTTGCGATCGCGGGTCTCAAGGACACGACAACTGGTGACACACTGTGTGATCCGTTGAAGCCTGTTATCCTTGAGCGCATGGAATTTCCGGAGCCGGTCATCGAGATCGCTGTGGAACCGAAGACCAAGGCCGACCAGGAAAAAATGGGCATCGCGCTCAATAAACTGGCTGCAGAAGATCCTTCATTCCGCGTCAAAACCGATGAAGAATCCGGTCAGACAATCATTGCAGGTATGGGCGAGCTACACCTCGACATTCTCGTTGATCGTATGAAGCGTGAGTTCAAGGTTGAGGCGAATATCGGTGCACCTCAGGTTGCTTACCGTGAAACCATCACCAAGACAGCCGATGTGGACTACACCCACAAGAAGCAGTCCGGTGGTTCTGGTCAGTTCGCTCGCATCAAGTTTACTCTTGAGCCGGCTGAGCCGAATGAAGGCTTCGTCTTCGAGAGCAAGATCGTTGGTGGTAACATTCCTAAGGAATACATCCCAGGTGTTTCCAAAGGTATTGAGAGCGTCATGTCGTCTGGTCCGCTGGCCGGCTTCCCGATGCTCGACATCAAAGTGATCCTGACCGACGGTGCATACCACGACGTTGACTCCTCGGTTCTGGCGTTTGAGATCGCCGGTCGTGCAGGCTTCCGTGAGGGTGTCCAGAAGGCCGGTCCGAAACTTCTCGAGCCGATCATGAAGGTTGAGGTGGTAACACCTGAAGACTACATGGGCGATGTGATTGGTGACTTGAACTCCCGCCGTGGGCAGATTGCTGCTACGGAAAACCGGGGCATTGTCACTGTGATCACCGCCATGGTTCCGCTAGCCAACATGTTTGGTTACGTGAACAACCTGCGGTCCATGTCCCAGGGACGTGCGCAGTATTCGATGGTGTTTGATCATTACGAGCAAGTACCGCAGGCGGTCGCACAGGAAGTTCAGGAAAAATACGCCTGATACCGCGTGACTAAGTAAACGATTTTGGAAAGAGCGGAGAGATCCGATGGCAAAAGAGAAATTTGAGCGTAACAAGCCGCACGTTAACATTGGCACGATTGGCCACGTTGACCACGGCAAGACCACGCTGACCGCTGCAATCACCATGACGCTTGCTGAGGCAGGTGGTGCTGAAGCG
>JBDWMJ010000011.1:0-573255 GCA_039972695.1 Roseibium sp.
AGAAAGGATCAAACGAAACACACTCAATCAACGGCGATTGCAATACCGCAATCAAGCCGCTTAAGATCAACCAACACGATGAGCCAGACTCTCCGCTAAATCACAAAGCCATCTGTTCCAAATACCCTGATGACGGACAGCGCGCAAGATCACTTGGCATCCGGTTTTTGAGCGTCATTCGTTGTCTCGGCGCTCCGCAATGAGCCGGTCCACCCCTGTAATTTTCTCATTGAAGTCATCGGCGTAGCGATCTCCATAAACTTCGAAATAGACTTCGGAGGACACGTCAAATGCCGTTCTTGCTTCCGCGAGTGTGGCCTACTCGTTCCTTATTTCTCCAAGTGCCTGATATCAGAGCAATAATGCAGGGCGATTGCCCCCGCATGCCTACCGGATTCGACTACAAGCATCCTACACAAATAATCTGTCCAGAGATCACAAAATGCCGCTCACACGAATTGCATTAAGGGCGGGATACGGGACTGCCGTACACAAAACTATGCCTAATTGGCACAGCTTAAACACGCGTACGAGCCCTTCTAAGACCTTCGCCGAATGCGCTATGCTCGACATTTTGGGCTCGAAGCGGTCCTTCGCTGCGGTTTACACAAATGACGGTTATGCGTCCCCAAGTCGGTCGTTCGGCAAAGTAAAACCGGATCCCGAAAGCGGACATTCGTTGCAGCTCCAGCAAAAGTCTGGGATGGACGGGAAGTTGTCGCTTTCCTATAGTCAGATTACTGCCTGCATATCGGCAAAGCTGCCTGTCGTGTCTTCTAGAAATGAAGTAGCATTGCTGTAAACATACAGTCTATTTACATATAGAAATTCCAGAGTCACACCAATATTACGCGGGGGGCATAGATACATTTTCAATTAGTCTTGGAACATGTCCATAAAAGATTCTTCAATTCCGCTTGGGTTTCATTTACGGGCGCTATGAATTGTTCGAAATCAGAGTACATACCGTGCCCGAAGCCCAAAGACCCCCACTGGGCTCTCTTCTGAAACCCGCCCTGGCTGGATATACAGTTGCGCGTCAGGAGTGAAATCTAGACGCGGAGTCAACTGGAACCGCCAGAAGGCTTCCAGTCCAAATTCATCTTGCAAGGTGCCATTTTGAGTATCGTATGGTTTTGCGAAAAACCCGCCAAAGCCGATTTGGTCATCTGAGAAATTGAACGGGCCATTTACCATTATGCCGCCGGCTGCGGTCATTTCTGTGTTATTGATGATCTTGCCCCAGGATTTTCGGAATACTCCGAAAACAGAAAAACGATCGGTGAGATCTTGCTCTGCACTGATCACAAGACCCCAACCGTCAGTATCGCTAACTGCGCCGCTATTCCCGGTTTTACCAACATAACCGGCCGTGGCCTTATAAGTCCCGTTAAGGCCTTCACCGAAAGTCGGTGTCCAACCGAGTTCACCAAGGTAGGAAAACTGCCCATCAGCGAAACTTTCGAAATCTATGGAACTTTGATCGCCCTTGGCATCTTGAAAACCAGCGGCAGCATAAACCGTGTCATTGCCCACAGACGCCATGGCTCCGAGACCTCGACTCCCGCCAGACCATGGCGTCCCTTGAGGATTGGAAAGCGCGGTATTCATGAAAGTAGCTCGGTCGTCACCCAGATAACTATTTGTCCCCCAAAGTGACGGTGCATAGAGCTGGCCAAGCCTGTAGGTCAATCCGACGTTGTTGAAAGTCTGTTCCCACCAAAGAGCTGACGGAGCTATAACGTGCTTATCCGGATCAGTTGCCCCGCCATTCGGAAATGTGAACAGCCCTTGCGAAGCCGCAAAAGCTCCAGAGGGTTTATCTGTGAACGTTTGAACGTAGAGTCCCCAAAAAAAGAATTTGCCAACGGTATCTTCGTTATCCAACAGACGCCAATTGAAGAAAATATCGAGTTCGTTGTCGAGATAGGTTTGCCCATCTGTTGATCCGACTTGAGCGATGGGTGAATTTAAGATCCAAAAATCGAAGCCATGATCCGCCGATAACTTTCTCTTCCAGTTGTAGTATTTTGCAAACGAGAGTTCATCCGAAAGGTGGTGATATGACGTTGGAAAAATTTGGTCGGTTAATGGTTCATAACGCCCGGCGACCGGTGGTCCAACCTGAGAAAGTGTTTCTTCATTTACCTTGACACCGGCAACATCCTGGGAAACAGCGGACGGAATTATCAGGGTATTGGATAACAGGCATCCAAGGAATACGGTTCGCCAATGATTGGTTGATACGCGTACAACGTCCGAATGTTTTGTGAGCTTTTGATGTGTACTGGGTGCGTTTTTGTGCATCCTCAATTACCCTTAGAAGAAAAGATTTATCGAGAACCTGGCTTCGGCATCAGCACCACCGGTGGGCTTTGCAACCATGCCATAAGCGCCAAGATTGAGATCAAGAGCTTTACCGCCTCCAATCGGAATGGTCTTGCCGACCATTGCGCCTAGTGGTACCTGCCAGCGTTCGCCTGCCTTGGCCGACCAGTTGTAAGTAACGGTGTTGTTATAGCCGGCGTATAGCCCTGGAATGGACTCGAAATTGTACATCAGGATCGGCTGCAAGCTTGTCAGGCTAAAGTTGTCCTGACCCCAGTGATGATGAGCGATTGCGCCATAGGCTAGAGGGCCCGCGTTACCGAAAAGGATTCCCGCCAGGCCAGCACCCCACCCCGGACCGGCCGCTCGCTCATTGGTGCGGGTTCGCAGGGAGACCTGCGGTCCGACCCCGAACTTGATACTGGCGTCGGCCTGTGGCGTAAAAAAGAGCTGGGCGATGGTGTCACTGAGACCCCATGTGGTCCCTGTCTGCGGAGTCAAGCCAGCACCAAGCTTGGGAATTCCAGCAGAGGCTGGCACACCTACAATCGGAATGACAGCACGGGGTATGATGTTGAAACCAGCACCTGTCTGAATGGAATAGACCGGTTGAATCTGAAATGAATAGGCAGTATCGCTATCGGCTGCTCCAAAAGCAATCGCATTGTCAGTCATGATCGCTTTTACGTCTGCCAACGGGTCTTGAGCTTTTTTTGCCAAGCAGGTGGCGTCGCACGTTTCGTCTGCGCTTACTGCTGCCGAGGCAAAAACGCTTAAAAACGCGATCATTGCCGTGCACAAACCCCAACGGGCTCGGGGAATGATGGTCGTTATGATCCTTCGGCGAGACAGGTTGATCATTTCAATAGGCTTTCATCAACTGCTTGAGGACTTGAGGGCGGAAAAACAGCTTTATCGTGGGAGCCTGGACCAATACCGAGCATAGAACCACTGCATAGGCCATATCGACCAACAGCTCTTTGTTAGCAGTTTCAGGCACAGAAAGGGCCAGAGCGATGGAGATGCCGCCTCTGAGGCCTCCCCAGGTCAGCAGAGCCGGCAGTCTCAGATCCCCGCGCCAATTGGAGGTCACCAACAGCACAGAACCGGCGCTTAGGTACCGGCAAGCCAAGACCGCGGGAATAATCAGTACCATTGGCAACCAGCCGAGCACGTTGTTCGGCAGGAGGGCAAGCAGTCCGATCATGGAAAAGAGGGCCGCGATCAGAACGTGTTCGATTGTTTTCCAGACTAGGAGTTGAGTATTCCGAACACTTTCCGGTTGGCGATGGGAAAGAGCGGCAAAGGCAATCCCGGCGACGACCATCGCCAGCGGATAGGAAACATGCAGATGGCGTGCGGCAAAACCACCGAAGAAAATGACCGCAAGCGCCATCAGAAACGGTATAGCTGGATCGTCAGCCTTTCGAGAACCGGCAGCCCCGGCATTTCCCAAGACCAGCCCAAGCAACAGGCCGCCGCCGACATCTCGGCCGAATTCCAGTGACAGGCCTGCAAATGTTGGTTCGTTGCCGGTCACAACGATCCCGGCCAGTACCGTGAAAACGACTGCGCCGACGCCATCATTCAAAAGGGACTCACCCTCAATCAGGACTTCCAGTTTTTCCGGCAATCCGATGCTTTTCAAAATTGCAACCGTGGCAATCGGATCGGTTGGCGAGATCAACGCGCCGAACAGCAGACAATGCAGAACCGGAATGTCGATCCCAAACAGCGATAGCAAGCCCCAGGTCGCGTAACCGGTCACGAACGTATTCAAAAGCGTAGAGAGCAGTGCGAGTGAAAGGACGACAAATTGCTGGCGCTCCAGCACCTTGGCATTAAGTTTCAGGGCAGAGACGAACAGCAGAATGCCGAGGACCACGTTCATCAGTGTGTTGCCAAAATCAATGGCCTCAATGCCTGCCCGGACGTGCTCAGCGAGCCCCGAAATTCCAAAACGGTCGAGAGTTGTGACAAGCAGTGCTGTCACGAGACCGGCTGCTATAGTGGCAATGCTGACTGAAAGTTTCACGGTCCTGGCATTCAGCCATACGAACACCGCTGACAATCCGAATAATATGGAAAAAGCGTCAAGCATTTTCAGCTGCAATCTGTAATCACGATAGGTGTTTGTCGGAAGATGGATGAGCCCAATGCAACAAGCGGCATTTTAGCAACCTTGATCTGCGAGATATTATTAGAGACTCCACAGATCTTGGAATTCGGTATTGGAAACCGAGGGCGCTCCAAGAAGAGCGCGCCCTCATAATTATGCGTAAGGAGGCTGGTCGATGCCATTACGTCAGACATCAATCGGCCGCCTTTTTCATGTTGGCAAAACCGATGAAGCCAAGCACCAGAGCTATGGCGCTAACAACACCGACGACCCAAGGCAATGAACTGAAGCCAAAAGCATCAGCGGAAATTCCGCTAATGAAACTGCCTGCGGCGTATGCAGAGGCGATCGCAAACATTAGTAGGCCTTGTGTCAGACCTGCGCCGGCAGATGAGCCTCGAGCCGCCAACGCCGGCTGAACCATATCAACGCAGGTTATGGCCTGAAGATAGAGAATATAGGCACCAAGAGGCAGCGCGGCCCAAATCCCGTTGACCCATGCCATCGCGATCAAGACAATCATGATTACTACTTTTAAAATGACTGCTCCGATCCAGATCGGAGAAGGCCCTGATTTTCCCATCATCCGGCCCACGGCATCGAGAATAAGTAGAGAAACAAGTCCGGATGCAGAAAGAGCGAGTGACGTTGTTCCGGCATCAATCGTGAAGACATCCTGCATGAAGTTAGCGGCCTGTCCTGTTATTGCGCCTTGTCCAGTGGTGACAAAGAATACCGCCAGTAGGAAAAGACCAAATGGAGACAGAAGTAACGGAATTACGCCCCCATTTTTCGTGTTGTCACCGTCATTCTCATCGCCGCCAGCATCCACTTTGATGCGACCGGCAGCCTTTTTATTTGTCAGAAAAGCAACCACAAATCCGAATACGGCCAGAACAGACAGAGTTATGAACCTACCGGGAAACGGCAACCCCATACTGATGAGAGATGACAATCCGACCCCGGCTATCAGCGAACCGATAATCATCATTTGATTGAGGCGTGTTAGCCTAATGGCCTCGTCGTCTGGTTCAAATCCTCCGGCGACAACAAAAGCCGGATTGATCATCAGCAATGTGGCTGAACCTACTCCCATAAAAGCTGCACCACCAAAAATCCCAAGTGTCGATTGACCAAAAAAGGCAAACAGCAATCCGGCGACCGCATAGGCAGCAAGACCGGCAAGTTGGGCCTCGCGATGAGCTCTATATTGGTCAGCTAGTCCGCCGATGATTGGAGCCAAAAGCCCGCCCAGGCCAATGATTGCCATCGCAGCGCCTGCCATCGTGGCTGAGCCGGTCACTTCAAGAGCGAATGTTGGGACAAGGATCGGGATAAAGATAAGCTGAATGGCACCATAAACAAGGTGTGCCGTATACCACCATTCAATGCCATATTTTTCGGGGAAAGTCGCATCGGCAGACGTATCGCTCATGGAAGTATCCTTAAAAACAACGAGGGGCGCCCGTTTGGCGCCCCGATCGCAATTACAGAGTTACATTACCTAGCGCCATCGGCCAGACTGTGCCTTCACGTTTGCCTTTGCGCTTGGCAACATCAGATGCTAGCCAACACATAAGCTTCCAGCCGAATGCGGTCGCGTAATAGCCAAAGGTGCGGACGGGGTCATTCTGGGGCGCATATTCCATGATGTCGGCGCCGACTAGATTGACCTTACCGGAGGCCCGAACTTCACGGAACACATCCCACAGCCATCCAGCATCAAGTCCGAAAGGCTCAACTGCGGAGGATGCGGAGTTGTAGATCGCATCCAGACCATCAAGGTCGAGTGTGACGTAGGTCGGTCCGTCTCCAACAACATCGATGATCTTCTGAGCCATATCTTTCGCTGCCATGGCCCGGGCTTCGTCAGCGGTCACGGCTGTTACGCCAAAGTTTGCCGCGTGGCCACCAACCAGACCTGTCATGCGTCCGCGAATGCCGATTACGATATGCCGGTTGGGATCTACATAACCGTCCGCATAGTTGCGAGAGAACATTGCACCAGAGTGATACGGATAGGGGAAGTCAGCATGTGTGACGAGGTCATAGTGCGCGTCGATATGGATGACACTCAGCGGTCCATGACGTTTACCGAGCGCCCGAAGCGGTGGATAGGAAGCAGTATGGTCGCCGCCAATAGAAAAGACGGCGCATCCTGCCTCATTCACGATTTTATCGTAATGCTCCATAATATGTTCGACTTCACCTGCCAACTCAAACTGGCCGTAGGTGTCAATGTTGCCGTAATCTATGATCCGGCAATCATCAAATGGAACATCAAATTCGCCGTTAAGCCACGGTTCGGTCGTTCCCATGTAGTTCTTGGAGATTTCGCGGAATACTTTCGGACCGTACTTGTGCGATGAATTCATCGGCGCCGATTTCTCCAAGGGCTCGCCAACGATGACAATGTCTGCGTTTTCGACATCGCGGGAGAACGGTGCCATGAAGCAACCGAGATAATCTTTGTTTATATTGGACAGGAACTCGATGCCCTGGCCACCACCCATTGTTTTTACCCGGGCCAAGTGTTCCTGAACGTTTTTAGGAATACCATCGACGCTTCTGCCGTTTTCATAGTAGTCGCGCAGTTTTTTGATTTTTTCCTCCGACATCGGAGGGTAATTCATTGCCTTGTCACCCATAACAGACTCCTGTGAAATTGGGGGTATCAGTAACGATCTCGGAACGCCTGAACGGCCGGGCCAATCGAAGTGACCCAAATCTGCCGGGACAGTTCCTTGAGTTCTGGTGAGCAATCGGCTTCTTCAATAACCAGCCGGTCTCCAAGGCCGCGAAATCCCGGGGGCAGGCGAGCCCAATTCGTCATTTCTCCGGCTTCCGGAGATGAGCCATCGCGGTAGATGTAATAGGTTTTGCCGACCTGGTTGAAGCAGATCCGGGCAAGACACATCGGACACGGTTCCTGGGAGGTGAAGAGCGTGTAATTGCGCATTTCCGGCTTCGGGTTGTCGCAGAGTTGTTCCTCAAGCCGGTTCAAGAGGACCATTTCGACATGCAAGTCGGTGCGGTGAAACGGGGCGACTGCTTTCGACACATCACGATGAATGATTTCGTCATGATGTTTCAGACACCCTCCGACGGCCACATTGCCCATGCGACCTGACCGAATGCTCTCTTCAAGACAAACGATGGCTTCCCGTTCGTGCTTGTATTTCCGATCGGGCACATGAGCCTTCAGCTTTGTTTCAAGCTCATCATAGGTGAACTCCGGCTTCGCGAAATTCAGGTTGGCTTCTTCCGTCACAAACGTCTCCTCACTTACCAATTCACGGTGTCTTTGCCGGTAAAGAATCCACCGGTCGGAACGTTGTCGCTGTCGTCAAGTAGCCAAAGGTAATTCGCGATCGCGTCTTTCGGTGTCATCGGCTTGGCCGCGTCACCGTAGTCAGGCAGATCCTCGTTGTGCCCCATATCGGTCATCACCCATCCGGGACAGACGGAATTGATCTTCGCCCCGCTTTCCCGGAACTCCTTGGCATAAAGCACGGTCATCGCGTTCAACGCGATCTTGGAACTCTGGTAGGCCGGGCAAATGTCGTCCTTCAGCGGGCTGTCCGGATCGGCAAGCTGGGTGAGTGTCGCGACCTGGGTCGCGAGATTGAGGACCCGGCCTTGGCTTGCCTTGATCAGGTCCGCGGTTTCCCGGGTGAGCTGCCAGGGACCGAAAAAATTGACTTCAAAATTGATGCGCAACGTCTTGTCCGACACCTCGGAAGGTTGCTGCATCATGTCGATCAGCACAGCCGCGTTGTTGACCAGAATATCCAGTTTGCCCGCCGCATTGCGAACATGGCCTACCACTGCCGTGATGCTTGCCGGTTTGCCGAGATCTAGCTCAATCACCCTGATATCGCCGGCAAAGTCGCTGAGCGCGGCTTTGCCTTGCGCAACATCCAGTGCGGTTGCAAAAACCGTCGCTCCGGCTGACGCAAGCTGGCGGGTGAGCTCCTTGCCCAAACCCTGATTTGTGCCCGTGACGAGGGCGAATTTGCCGGAAAAATCAGGCATGTGGTGCCTCCCAGATCTCGAACCCAAGGGGACGGGTAGTGATCTTTTCCGGCTCGGTCATCGGGACTGCGTAGTCACCGACCGGGCAGGCGGACACCGCCACGATTAGGTTCATATCCGCAACGAATTCGACAAAATCACCCGGTTCTGCCTGCGACGGCATGCTATCGCCGGAGCCATCCGGCTGGATGAAGCTCGGCTGGAACACCATGAAGTTGTCATGGAGAATGTACTCTTCGCCGAGCCCGAATGGCGCGACCGCTTGCATGCCGTTTGCATGACAGGAGTTGTGATCCTTTTTGCCGCTCAGCATTTCCCACTGATTGGAAGTGCAATGGCCGCCCAAGACCACGTGGTTTTTGAAGTTTTCCGGGAGAACCGGATTGCCGGAATGCTCGAGTAACATGGTCGCCATTGGCCGGACGTGGGGCATGCAGGACCAGAACTGGCTGTATTTTTTTGGATAAGCCCCTTCATGCAGGAAGGTTGTGTGGCTCATCAGATGCTCGGCCGGGTCGTCCCGGTTCAGGAACCAGACATCGCCAATTTGCCCGCCTTCCAGCTCGACAATCCGGAAGATCTGTCCCTTGTCGACCGAAAACCCTTTGCCCGATCGGGCTGGAACAACGTCTTCCGAGATTTTCTTGAATGCCGGGCGCGCTGAATCAATCGCCAAATATCTGGGATCGATTTCAGTTCCAGCCAGCATTCCGGAGCTTTTTGTCGCGGCCATTTGAGCCTCTTTTGGAAGATGCGCGATGGGGCCTGCGCGCCGAGGTGGCGCGCAGGCCAGTATCCCTAGATACCTGCGCTCATTCCGCCTGCGATTGGGACGGTAATACCCGTGACGTAACTAGCTGCCGGGCTCGCCAGATAAACAATTGTGTCCGCAATCTCACTCGGCTCCGCCGGACGCCCAATGGGGATTCCAGAGTTTTCGAGCGCTGCTGCTTCCTCAACTGAGATGTTGTTTGCTGATGCAATTGCCTCATATGCGGTTTGCAACATATCAGTGGCGATAGCACCCGGTGCGACGACATTGGCGCGAATGCCTTTCGAAGCAAATTCCAGTGCCAATGCTTTCGTTGCTCCTACCAGAGCGTGTTTAGTCGCGATGTAGGGATAAGGCATTCCGACGCTGGCACCGACACCTGCCAGTGAAGCTACATTGACAATTGAGCCGCCACCCCGCGCTTCCATCGACGGAATGACCCCGGCGCACAGCGCGAAGGTGCCCTTCACATTAACGGCGTAGTTGGCATCCCAATCACGGTCGGTGTTTTCCAAAAGGTTTGGCGACCCAGCTCCAATCCCGGCGTTGTTGACCAGAATATCGACACCACCGTATGCCTTGGTGACCGCTTCAACAGCGGCGGTAACCTGCTCGGGGTAAGACACATCGACTGAGACAGCCATGGCTTCTCCGCCAGCTGCTTTCAAAGAAGCCACAACTTCCTCGGCACCCGGCATGGATTTCTCGCGGCCCGTTACTACGACGGTAGCACCGGCTGCAACTAGCTTGTCGGCAACAGCCTTGCCCAAACCCTTCATCTTGGTCGCGCCAGTAACCAGCGCAACTTTTCCAGACAGAATACTCATGTCTTAGCTCCAAAGAATTATTTGGGGGTTGCCTGCCGCGATGAATGCGGCAGGCATAGCTTGTTTGAGGATTAGCGCTGTGCTTCCCACTCAGCCCGCAGGCTTTCCTCGGTCCAGCCGTGACGGCCGGCCTGGGTCTTGAAGAACGGCTCCCAGTGAGAGGCGAGGACTTTGACCTCTTCCGCGTTGGCCAAAAGGCCCTTGTAGCCGCCAGCACCCGGCATGCGCGGGGGTCGGGCGCCCGAACGGGTCGGGCTGTCCTCGATTGCTTGCGCGAAGCGGTCCGCCTTGGCCTTGACTTCGGCCAAAGGTCCGAATTTGGACGGGTCGATGCAGAGATAGTAGCTGCCGCCAACGGAGGTCGTTTTGGCAGTGCCCTCGACAAAGTCACCAAGGGTTGGAACCTCAGGAGTGATGGTGCCGCCCGGATTGATTATCGCTGTCATCAACTCGTTCCACAAGTTCAGCATGTAGACGCGCGGTTCATGCAGTTCCTGGAAACAGGTCTGGTCATAAACGCGTCCATAACCTTCGACTGGCTGCGCATAGGGTGCCAGATCATTGCCCAGTTCGCCGGTTTCCGGGTCGATCACAGAGTTGTATTTTAGCTTTGTGCCTTGCAGTACAGCTTGTGCCGTATCTCCGTCGTACCATTCGCACAGCTTTGTGGAGGTCCAAACAGGTGGCTTGTCACCAGACGGGCCGATTGCATCAAACGGCGGCACAGCAATAGTGTTGCTCATTCCGCCCATTGGCGCGCACATTGGCACCGAGTTGTTGGAGGTCTGAGCAACACAGTCGGCACGATTCGCCAACCATGCGTAAGATCCGAACGACCCGGCATCGTTATGGTTGTGGCCAAATACGATCGCAATACCATGTTCCTTGGCCTTGGCTATCGCTGTGTTGGCCATCCGGGTCAGCGTCCAGTAGCCGGACGACCGGTTGCCGTTGAAGACCGCCCAGGTCGGACCTTCACTATCGATTGTCGGCTCCGCCTTGATGTCCAGCGCACCAACCTGTTTGGTCAGATCAATGGCTTCATAAACGCCGAGGCCCTGGTTCAACTTCCCCTGGTAGATACCAATCATCAGGGCATCAGCAACTGCTTGACCATGCTCCTCCGAAGCGCCTTCGGCCATCCAGACCCGTTTCAGGCAGTAGCGCAGGAAATCAGCATTCGTGGTATGTGTTGCACCATCAGCACCCATTGTGCATCTCCTCAATTTGATTGAAATTTCTGGCTGGAAGCCGGCCTTATTCGGAAGCCAGGGTGTTGTAAGCGTTCATGCTCATACCAGCAGTGAAACCGCCATCTACAGCCAAAGCCTGTCCATTGATAAAGTTGCAGTCTTGTGAGACCAGGAAGTGGATCATAGCCGCGATTTCTTCCGGTTCCGCGATCCTGCCCAATGGCACCGCCTTGTGTTCCATACGCAGTTGTGGCTCGCCGCCTTCTGCATGAGCCATCGGTGTATTCACCGACGTAGGACAGACTGCATTCACACGGATGCCGCGGGAGCCCAATTCAACAGCAGCGGTGCGCGTTATGCCGACAACCGCCCATTTGGAAGCAACATAAGGTGCCAGATAGGCAACCCCTTGCAATCCGGCCACGGACGCAACATTCACGATGGCTCCGCCATCATTCATCAATGGAACGGCGTGTTTGATGCCATTGGCAACACCCATTGTGTTGACCGTGTAATTGAAGTCAAAATCTTTGGCTTCAGACGCAACGAGCTCGCTGTATCCAGCATTTACGCCTGCGTTGTTTACAACGATATCCAGCTTGCCCAACTTGTCATGAACACCCTGCATCAGGGCCTGGATTTGATCTTCCTTGGAAACATCGCAGGCGAAAGCGACGGCGCCAAAGCTGTCGGCGATGTCGTCCGCCTTCTTGCGTCCTGCAATCGCGACTTGTGCACCGGCTTCCTTAAGCCGTTTGGCAGCTGCCAAACCAATTCCAGATGTCCCGCCGGTTATCACTGCGACTTTGCCGGTCAAATCAAAAAACTTAGCCAACGACTTTCTCCCGTTATTGCAAAGCGCCGAATAGGTTCTCTGCGTTGTCGGGTAAGCATGTAGGTCGATTGGCTTGTCGTCCTATCAGGTGAACGACAAATGCTATCGCGGCTCTTTGTTCGACGAATTTCTTTGCCAGATTACTTAAAGTAAGGCGTGGGATTTGATGTTTTTCAATTTAAAATATCGAACAAAAAATTTTTGCATTAATGGGGTATCAGAAAACCGCCAAGAGATAGTCAATATAGCGACACACGGGTCGATACATCCAGATTTCAAGCGGTTACCGTACTGCTATCTTTGACGACTAAGCGTTTGAGATGGGGTTTCGCCAAAGCGTCGTTTGTATTCCGAACCGAAAGCTCCCAAATGAGTAAAGCCAGAGGCAAACGCGATTTGTGATACCGTATGCATACCTTCGGAAGAGAGTAGTCGGATCCGGGCGCGGTCCAAGCGTTTGTCGCGAATAAACCTAAGCGGCGATAGGTTATAACGCTGCTGAAAACTTCTTTGCAGGGAGCGAACGCTTACACCTGCGATATCAGCAAGTTCAGCAACGCTGAACTGTTCGTCCAAATGTTCAACAATGTATTCTACAACGCGTTTAATTGCCGGCTCTGCTGCTGCCAGAACGGGGCGCTGTAAAAGAGACGAAGCAGAATGGGGCAATGTTGTCAGCAACACATTCGCCAAAAATTCTTCAAACAGTATTGCATTTACAGAGTTTTGAAAAATGGAATTTCGCTGCTCCAGCATTTCCACACCATACCATATCATTGAAACAATGTGAGCTCCTTCAGGAGACATCAAGTCGACAAAAGGTGCGAACTTGATATCCATGTCTGAGCTGTCTCCGACATAATGAGACAGGCGCTTTCGAAGCACTGCGCCTTTGATTTTCAGTTGAAGACAGCGATACCGAAATCCGTCATCTCTCCAGATAACGCGGTCGGAAGGAGAATGGACAAATCCGTACTGGTTTCGTGCAATCGGATTACTCTCATTACCTATCTGGGTGGTCGTCGCACCGAGCAACGGCACTTCGACAAGGTACTCATCTTCAGAACCATCTACGGTTACATCAGAGCCGCCGGGTATGTGTTGCTCCATTGATAGGATTTCTAGCGTCCCGAGTTGTCCGCCAGCCAACTGAAATTCAAATTGGGAAATAGGGCGGCGAAAAGCGACCGACATCAATGAGATTGCAGAATTAGCAAATTCTACAGCTTCTTCCGGATCAGTAGTGCGAACAATCATGTTGGCACTAAGTGGCAAATCGTCTGTATGAACGTTCATTCCAGCCTCCTCAGGCCTGCTCGGCTAAACCCAGCTGGACAAGCTTTCATAGTTTTAAAACAATATTCGACAGACACTTTTTCAGAGAACACGCGACGCGACGGTTTAGCCATCATAAAACTGCTCACTCGCAATGCGGTCATCCAGCGTCTGATGCTTGTCAAAAAGCACTGTTGCAGCACTTTCGGGTTCGAGATGGGCCCGAATGTGAACCGCGTTGCGAATTTCGTAAAAATCACCGGATGCTCCGGCAGGGCGTTTGGATGAATCGAGCACTTCGATGTCCAATTCGGTCGTATTTGGAACCACAGCCCCATGCCATCGTCTCGGACGGAACGGACTGACCGGTGTCAAAGCCAGAACATTGCATGTCAGCGGCAAAATGGGCCCGCGCACGGCCAGATTATAAGCTGTGCTACCGGCAGGGGTTGCAAGCAACAAACCATCGCCAACATACTTCGAAAGCTGCTCTCGCCCATCAATTTTCACCTTCAAATTCAGGGACTGGTTTGAATACCGCACAATGGACATCTCGTTGAATGCCAAAAGCGAACATTTTTCGCCTTCGTCTGTTGTCGCATCAATCCGCAAAGGCGGAAGTACAATTTCGATCGCATTTCTTATTCGCTCTTCAACATCCTCTGGATCATATTCATTCAGCAAAAAGCCGACAGTGCCGCAGTTCATGCCGTAGATCGGCTTCTTCATTCCACGGACTTCATGAACAGTGTGAAGCAGAAAACCATCTCCACCCAGGGTCAGAATGACATCGGCCTCTTCAGGGGCAACGAAAGCATATTTGGCTGCTAGCGTCTTCTGAGCCGCTAGAGACTTATCAGAACCAGAAATGAGACAAGCAAATTTCATTATTGGGTTCCGTCCGAAGTCGGGGAAAAAAACACCAACTCATCGCGGCATGGATTTGCGTCACTTTCAACGGAGCCATCCGCCTTTACGACCACCTCAATTACATTGCTGGTAATTGCGCGGTAGTATCGCGTTCCCTTGGTATCAAATCCACTTAGATGGAGAACGACATAGGTCTCCAGTCCATCTTTTTCACCAAGGCTACAATATGCCATGGGCGGATAATTCCGACTATTGTCTGCCGAAAAAGCCTGAGATGGAGCCACAATTCCCATGCTTAGAATAGCAATGGCATAGTTGAGTTTGGAGATGCAGTTCATTTTTCATACTCTTCCTTAAAAACAGGTCGGGTGATGCGCATTCTTTAGTCAAAGCCTCCGATGTCCATGTCTCCGTCAAATCCGCCACCATCAAATCCATTATCATCGAATTCGGGAAGTTGAATTGGTTCGGAAATGTCGGGCTCTGGTTCGATTGGCTGTTCCGGAAGAAGGTCAATTTCATCTGGCGGCGGCGCGATTGGGAGCTCGGGTTCTGGTCCAATCTCTCCAGGAGGCAAGTTTTCTTCAGGTGGAAGGATCACTACAGGAGGCTCGGGGATGACGACCCACGGCCATATCGGATCATAATAGGGCGGATAAAAGTTGAAATATGTCGCTGACCGACCTTGGTAACGGTGTAAACTCGGTTTGCATGTTCGCAGCGCTTCAATGGCAGCAGACTTGCTGTGACCGTTCGGGAATGTCCGAAGGTAATGATGATAGGCAGCGCATCGGTTAATCTTACGTGCCTTGGCCCAGGCCTGCTTGTCTGCTGTGGGGCCAAGTTTATTTGGCACCTGCGCCATCAAAAATGGCGCTGAAGTGCGGTTGGAATGCTCATTTTTTGGGTGGTTCTGTTGCAATCCGGCTAGTGCTGAATCTGTTGTGCTCAGCGACAATGCTCCAACCAGAACTATGGCGACACCGCTGAGGTAAAACGACATTTATCTAGTTCTCCCGGTCCAGATTACTTTGAGTACTTTAGATTTGTGACCTTTGAGCACTGTGCTGCTGACATAACAAATGAACTGCCAAACATGCATCTTATCCCCGAAATACGTAGAGTCACCTACAGAATTTTGGCAAAAGACTCCGCAATTATGCAATTTTGCGCCAAAGAGGCCGACTTTGAATTCTATTGTGGCTCACTATGTGAGACAAACAAATTTGGAGAAAGTGGACTGAAAACCGAGTAGTTATCCGGTCCGATGAAATCGACGATATAAGCGAAGTTGAGGAGCTCCATCGCTATTCAACGCTGCAAATTGTTCAGATTCAGGTTTGTCTTTTGCTCCTTACGAATGTCTGCGGCATGCCCCGAAAGTAATGCCTAAATATGCTTTGTTCGCCTTCACACGCTTTTAGCGTCCCAGATTCCATCAATCGCTTACGTAGGGCAGCTTCCAAAATGCCCACTGCGGTAATTCAGCCAGTTACGAACGACCAAAATTGGGCCAAAAGTGTCTTTTGAACACTATGGGTGCATGGCGGATTCACCTAATAAAAAGCTGCAAGCCGACAGTCTCCTCCCGGCCGCTTTTCAGACAGGCTGGTCCTGATGTGGACTACCAGTTCGCTTTGTGCGTCCTCTCTCCCACTCGGACGTTCATCCGTTTTCGTCTTGCATCCGCCGACATTCGACCCATGCGCATTGAATTCTTGGGGTGGGCGCAAAGCGATCTTTAGTTGCGTGTACGCACTGAATAACCCGCAAGTGGACTTGTTCTTAACATTGGGCCGCTTCAAAGTGGGAGGATCAAAACGCTCACAGTTTTCGAACACCTGACTTGAGAATTCGTGGTAACCGAAAATCTGTTCGAGAATTGTAACCGACCACCAGAAGCAACCTGCTTCCTAGGAAATATCTTGGAAAAGGGGAATCGTGTTTTGCGCGACAATGGCATGTTCATAATTCTGAGATTGGGTTGTGCGTAGCGGATTTCCGGAAAATACTTTGTTTTTGATCTGTTTCGGGGACTAACGCCATTCGCCAGAAAACAACACCCTGCGGCAGTCAGACTAGGGATTTGCGGACCTTGTTTTTATCTGACATTCACTTGGGAACACGCGGATGCCAGGCTGACTTACTTCTAGACTTCCTGCAGCACCACAATGCGGAAACGATTTACCTGGTAGGAGATATCATTGACGGATGGCGGCTTAGGAGAAAGAAATATTGGCCAGCCAGCCATCAGGCTGTTTTCGACGTTTTGCTCGAGCGCGGGCGAACGGGAACCAAAATCATCTATTTGCCCGGCAACCATGATGAGTTTTTAAGACAGTCCCAAAAACAACGATTTGGCTGTATAGATATTGTCGATGATGCTCAATATGTTACGGCAAATGGTCGTCGCTATCTGGTCATTCACGGAGACCAATACGACGTTGTCATTCAGAATGTTAAATGGCTCGCATTCCTCGGTGACCGTTTTTACGTAACGGCTTTGGCACTTAACACCTGGCTTAATATTGTACGCAGATCTTTGGGGATGAAGTACTGGTCATTAGGAGCATTCGCAAAAAAGCATGTGAAGCAATTTGTCAGTATCATCGGCCAGTTTGAAGCAGCTGTCGCCACCGACATTAAGCGACGGAAGCTCCACGGAGTTATTTGCGGGCATATACATCATGCAGCTGACCGAGAAATGAATGGCATTCACTATCTCAACACAGGAGACTGGGTAGAGAGCTGCACAGCTATTTACGAGCGGTATGACGGCACTCTTGAAATTATCCGTTGGGACGAAGCGGGAAATACTGGAGTGTCAACGGGCCTTGATAATGAGCGTGAAGTTGCTGCATGAAGTCAGTTCTTTTTGTTACGGATGCTTGGCATCCGCAAATCAATGGCGTTGTGCGCACCATAGAGCACACCGCACATGAACTGACCCGACGCGGCATACGTGTTGAGTATTTGACCCCGCAAGGTTTCAAGACATTGCCTTGTCCGACCTATCCGGAAATCCGACTTTCCCTTACTACCAAAGGTACCATTCGGAGCATCATCCGCGAGCATGATTGTGAGCACATCCATATAGCAACAGAAGGGCCCCTCGGACTACTGGCCGCCGCTGCGGCACAGAAGGAAGACAGACCTTTTTCTACCAGTTATCACACGCGTTTTCCGGAGTATGTCACGGCGAGAGTGCCGCTACCGAAGGCGCCTTTCTATGCCTGGTTCCGACGATTTCATAACTCAGGCACCAGCTGCATGGTCGCAACTTCCGAATTGGAAAGCAGTCTGAAAAATCGGCAGTTCCGAAATCTGATGCGTTGGTCCCGCGGCGTTGATACGGGTTTGTTCCATCCGCATGAAGGTTCCGTGCTGCCATCCGAACTATCACGTCCGGTATTTATGAATGTCGGACGTGTGTCGGTGGAGAAAAATATCAAAGCATTTCTTGATCTGGACCTTCCCGGGAGCAAAGTGGTTGTCGGTGACGGACCACAACTGGACAGCCTTCGAAAAAAGTATCCCGATGTCTTTTTCGCCGGGACAAAAACCGGCGATGATCTGGCAAGACTATATTCAAGTGCCGATGCCTTTGTGTTTCCATCCAAGACAGACACTTTCGGACTGGTTCTTTTGGAGGCACTCGCCTGCGGAGTTCCAGTCGCCGCTTATCCAGTCATGGGACCAATTGATGTCATTGGTGACAGTGGAGCAGGTGTTCTTTCCATGGACTTGCGCAATGCATGTCTTGAAGCGCTTAAAATTCCGAGCGAACGGTGCCGAGCAGCAGCGCTTGAACAAAACTGGGCCGCCTCTACCGATATGTTCCTTGAAAACATGAAGGCAGCAAATCTGACACACTCCAAGGACTTCAACAAAAATTCCCGTACTAGCTAGCCAGCGAAGTGGCTCCAGTCCGGGCCTCCAAAAACTGATCGGCTAAGACGCCTTTTGCGTCGGTAACTGAGAGGGGTTTGAAGTCCTTGGCGAAGTGAGTCGGCATCCGGAAAAGCGGTCGGTATGCCCCTCGCAATTTGTCGGTGGTGGCGTTGTATGTCAGGGCGGGCTCCTTGAAACTCTGGTAGATCTGTCGTGGACTGCCCAAACCCACGTTGCTGTAGAAACGATGTAGGGGCCGTACCGCCGCCAGAACAGTTTGCTCCCACTCATAGTGTTTGCGCCAATGCCATGCGTGCCCTAACGAATGACGCGCAAGTGCCAGCTTGCGTCCGCGGAGCTGTAGCAGATCCCTCAGGAAGGGAACAACCCTTTCCAGCGGCTCCTTGGGCCATTCGACCAGTTTCTGGCCATCCATATCGCTCAAGAGCACATTCGGCATGAGCCGGCCTGTACGCGCAGCTTCTTCAAAATAAGGGGTGCCGACGATCGGGATCGTCAGGGTTAAAAGGCTTGGCAAGGGGATTGTTCTGTCTGACAGGATCCCGGAGATCTGGTCCACGACCTCTGTGATGGTTTGCTGCCCAAAGTCGACAATCATGCCGTAGTCAAACGAGATGCTGTGTTCCGCACAAGCTTCTGTCAGGGATTTCGGGTCTGAGGTGAGGCTCTGTTTCTTGTTAAACGTCTTCAGCACCTGAGGATCGAGATTCTCAACGCCTGAAAAAATACCTTTGCAACCATTCTCAGCCATGAGCTTGAGATTTTCGGGCCGTTTGAAGAAATCTCCCGTTACTAGTGCGCCCCATCCGCGAAATTGACCCTGACGCCAACGTTCGCCTATCATTCGGACCCGAGCTTCGAAACTTTTCCGATTGTTGCCGTAAAAATTGTTATCCAGCACCATAACGGCGAAGGACTTGCCCATGGCGTCCAACTGGTTTTCAATCGAAACCTTGGAATGAGCTGCATAAGCCCGTCCCTCTCCGGACAATGAGCAGAACGAACAGGCAAAATTACAGTTTTTCGTCGTCTCGAGATATCCGACACCCATGGAAGGTGCCGTCAGATCGAACCTTGGCGCCGTGTCGTCAGACCGATGTCTGGTGTCCAGAACGCTTTCAATAACTTGCCCGATCTCGTCCACATCCCCCTGGCATGTGTAGTCGAATACCTCATTGCAGATAGCCGGCAGAGCGCGTGCTATCGGTCCACCGATAATAGTGACAACCTTGGAACTAAAATGCCGACAGTAGGCGGCCAACTGGCGCGCCCGGTCAAAAGCGGCGGTCAACCCAGTGAAAACGACGATATCCGGCCATTCAAACATGGAGCGTTTCAAAAGCGCTCCATGATACATCTCGTCCCAGACCCTGACTTCACAATGATCACGATCGAAATATCCGGCCAAATAATATGGAGCCATTGCGCGAGGCACGAACAAACGCGTCGGTGATGCAGATCTCCAGGGATCAAAATAAGCATTCACAATAAGAATACGTCGCTTTCGACTCGTCGGCATTTTGCCTCCAACCAACTTGGCTAATCTTCAGTGTTTTAACTCCAGATAAGCAATCTATAAGCGGGTAGTATTTTATGAATATCTAAGCGTTAGATATCTACCAGACAAAAATCTTCAATTTAAACGACTTCCAACATTTCACCGATTGCCGTTCCATGGAAATGATCGACTATTTAAAAGAGCACGAAGCATTTTCGCATTTAAACGACGCCGTACTCAGACGGATCGTTTCGGTGTCTGAAGTTGTCCAAATTCTCGAAGACCAGGCAATTGTCCGCGAAGGCGAGGAGACATCTGATCTGTTTCTCCTAGTTGAAGGGCAAGCGCGTGTCATTCGGACAGATCCGAACGGCGAAATCATAACTTTGGGTGTGGTTTCTATCGGCGAATGTATTGGGGAATTGGCATTCTTGGACGGAGAGCCGCGTGCGGCATCGGTCATCGCCCAAACACCCTGCGCACTTGTAAAAATTCCAGAAGAAGCGCTTCAGGCTCTTAGCGATGGGGCAGCTGTTACCGGTGAATTGAAAGCGGCGCTTGCCAGCGTCGTTGTAAAACGTGCTCGCGGCCTGAGCAATGACATGCTGTCTGCTCTACGCGAGCAATTGGCGACCAAGACATTGCAGAACCAGTTCGGCTACTTTCTGGTATTCACCATTGCGCTGTATCTCATTTCAACATCCCTCTTTTATCTCGTCGCTGAGCGATACGTAAAAGACGTCTATGATCCCGGCTTCTCCTGGCAAACTGTTCTGGCATTTGCGATCCCTTGCCTGATCATAATCAAAGCCATGAAAATCCCGCCAAGCCAGCTGGGGTTGCGCCGGGAAGGTCTGCTCCGGTCGGTTGGTGAATCGTTGGGAATCTGCCTGACGCTATCCGTTCCAGCACTTATCTATTATTTTTTCTTCAAAGCTGGCCAGGCTCCCAAAACTGGCGGTGTCACAGTGGACACCTTGTTCCTGACACAATATTTCATCCATACCGTCATGCAGGAAATAGGATCCCGCGGTCTGCTTCAGGGATTGTTCCAGAAGTTTCTGGCCGACACGAAAGGCCATCGTTCCGTTTTGCTTACCAGTACAATTTTTGCTTCTTTGCACCTGACATTCGGTGTTGACGCTGTGGTCATCACCTTTTTCGCCAGTATTGTTTTTGGCTATGTCTATCTGCGACAGAACAACTTGGCTGGGGTTATCATTCTACACTATTGGCTCGGTGTTCTTGCAGCACTGATGGTGGCAATCTAGTTGTGCAGTCCCGCAGGTGCGCGCCAATTCCAAATGCTCCGTGAATTACGACGACGTGGACAAGCGTTCGGCCAAATAGCCTTGGGCAGCTTATTCAACGATGTCTTCGGTATGAACATCCTTAGCAACACACGGCAGAAGTCGCACACCAAGTATCGCTCACAGCCTTTGTTGGGCGTTATCGTGCATTCGATATAGAGGCTCAGAAAAGCTACTAGGTGACAGAAAAATCATCAGTCGAACGAGAACATGACGACTGATCAAGTTTCCCAACGGCTTCAGACCCCCAAGCTATCATCTCTCCAATGATGGAATTTCTCCGACAGATACCGATGTCCGCTATTTGGAACCTGCACGCGACACTTGATAGTGTGATGAACGATAGGAATGAGCCGGAATCGCCAGCGCAAACGGGGTCGATGATTGTCGGCCAAATCCAACCGGGGCGTGCAAGCCGCCAGTCCGCTTCCGGCCCCATTGCCGAATTTCCTTACTACAGCCAACGTTACTTTACTCCAGATCCCTATGAATGCTGCGGGGAACATTTACCCATTTTCAAATTCTCAGCCTGCGGTGAGAGCACGGTAAACGCTGGCTCACCCAATCCCAAGCGCACAAGCGAAAGCTATCGCGACCATACCAATGCGGTTCATGCTGTTCCGTAGACGCATCGGAAGAATGGCGACCGTTTTGTGCGAATCCAGGTTGCCAAAAACTGGGGCATTCACTCGTTCCAATGAAATGGTTTGCCCACGACCGTGCTCTCAGATCTTAATAGTTGCTGCAAGAGGCAAGGCAAATTTTCAGCGCGTGAGAAGCATCGATATGTAGCCGGATTTGTGTTTTCTCAAGAACGGGTGACAAACTCGATCAAGGGTGCCGACACTTGAGTTTCAAAGATCGGCGATCGAGAGGGCGAGCTGATTTGCAAAGCGGGCCGACGCAACTGGTAATGTCCGTCCCTTCATTTGAAGCAGCGAAAGTTTTCCATGCGGTACATCACGGTCCGGCAAAGAGAAAAACGCAAACCGGTCGTCATTTGCAGTGTCTAACCCGATTGGAAACTGGAAACCTATCGCTTTGCCATTGAGGACATAGTGGCGCATGAATTCAAATGAATCGGCTTCAATGGTCGGGTCCAGTTTCTGAGACATTCTTCCAACAGCCAAATCAAGCAGGTACCGGATCCCTATGGCCGGCGGCGGGACGACATGCGGAAATTCCAGACAATCACGGAGACGCAGCTCTGTCTTGGTAGCGAGCGGGTGAGAATTGCTCATCACGGCGACAACTGGCTGCTCGACCGAAATGAGAACATCAAACTCAGCGGAGTGTCGTGGCTCGAAAACGAGCGCAAGATCACTTTCATAGCTTCTGAGGTCTTCTTCTGCCCGGTCCCTGTCGCGCACATGAACCGAAAACGTCACACCGGGATGTTCGCGCCGGTATTCTGAAACCTCTCGAGGCATAAAGTACGGCTGTATGGCTTGCGAGCAGGCAATGGACACATGGCCCCTGCGCACGCCCGAAAGGTCTGCCACCTGAGCCTGGACCCGTTCCAGATCCGATTTTTGTGAACGTATGTGCTGGATAAGCAACTCGCCAGCCGGGTTAAGGCGTACTCCGCGCGGAAGCCGTTCAAATACTGGAGCTCCAAATTCGGCCTCAAAACCCTGAATACGCCGATTGAGCGCTGAAGATGTGATGTTCATATCTTCAGCAGCCTTGCGAATGGATCCGGCAATGGCAACTGCCTCAATCAATAACAGCGTCTGAAGGTGTTTCATTTCATAGCCTTAATGTGAGCGCTGCAAATTACGAAGCACAAAGATGCAAAAATAGCAATAGAAGTACTCACTAAGAGCGCGCATCGTAGCCCCAATCGGAAGGACATCTCCCCCTTCCTTCAATAACGGGGAACGACATGCGAAACGAAACTTCACGGCGTGGTTTTTTGAAAGGTGCAGGCGCAGCGGCGCTCGGAGCATCCGTACTTCCATTTCTGAAAGTCCTGCCTGCATCGGCAGCGGGCAGCGATGTTGTTGTTGCCGTCACAGGGCAAACAATCAACTCGCTGGACATTCACCGCACAGGTACCAACCGTCCGAGTTATCAGGTTGCTGTCAATGTTTATGACCGCTTGGTCAGCTTCGGTACCAAGACGCTGGAAGATGGCAGCCTTTCCTACGATTACTCCGTGATTGAGCCGGAAATTGCCGAAAGCTGGGAAATCACCGATGACGGCATGGCGATTGTCTTCAAGCTTCGGCCGGAAGGCAAATTTCAGGATGGTTCGCCAATCACAGCAGCAGACGTCAAATGGTCGTTTGACCGGGCTGTCAGTGTCGGCGGTTTCCCGACAGTTCAGATGAAGGCCGGGTCTCTTGAAAAGCCGGAACAGTTTGAAGCGGTTGACGATTTTACATTCAAGATCAACCTGCTGCGCAAGTCAAAGCTGACGTTGCCGGATCTTGCCGTTCCCGTACCGATGATCATCAACTCCAAGGTCGCTCTCGAGAATGCGACAGACGATGACCCTTGGGCGATGGAATACCTTCACAAGAACCCTGCAGGATCTGGCGCGTTCAAGGTCGCAGCCTGGAAGCCGGGTGAACAGTTAGTTTATGAGCGCAATGACAATTGGACTTCGGGCCCTGTTCCAGCCGTAAAGCGGGTTGTCCTGCGGGAAGTGCCAAGCCCCGCAACACGTCGTGCGCTTCTGGAACGCGGCGACGTCAACATGTCCTTCAACATGCCGAACAAGGATGCAAAGGAGCTGGCAGCCCTTGACGATATAACGGTTGCCACAACTCCGATCGAAAACGCGATCTACTGCTTGAATCCGAACCTTGCTTTTGAGCCATTCAAAAACAAGAAAGTCCGCCAGGCGATCGCCTGGTCGGTTCCTTACGAAGAAATCTACCAGACTGCTGCTTATGGCCGCGGCGCACCGATGTGGGGCGGGACAAGCACCAGCCCGACCGATATCGCCTGGCCGCAGAAGTTTCCGTATTCGACAGATCTCGACAAGGCAAAGGCGCTGTTGGAGGAGGCTGGCTATAAGGAAGGATTTGAAGTCCCGCTATCCATCTCCCTCGCCCAAACCGACTGGATGGAGCCAGCTGCGCTCCTGATACAGGAAAATCTTGCCAAGATCGGCATCAAGGCGACGATTGAAAAGATCCCCGGAGCGAACTGGCGGACGGCGTCTCTTGTTGAAAAACGCCTTCCGCTGCATCTGGAAACCTTCGGCGGTTGGCTGAACTATCCTTGCTACTACTTCTTCTGGGCGTATCTGGAAGGCCATCTTTTCAATTCCTCAAATTATCGGAACGAAGAGATTGAGAAATTGACGGGCGAGACGCTGCACATGTCCGTCGAGGACCCGGACTATGCGCCGAAGATCAAGCGCATGATCGAGATTGTCTGGGATGAAGTTCCGCGCATTGCCTTGTGGCAGCCGGCGCTCAATGTTGGCACCCGAGAATTGGATGGGTACGAGTTCTGGTTTCATCGCCAGCTCGATGTTCGCGGACTGAGCAAGGCTTAAGGTTCATGACCAAGCGTCTTGCCACCATTGGAATGAGGGTCACACAAGCCATTCCCGTGATCCTCGGGGTTGTCGTGGTCAGCTTTTTGCTGACCCGCGCCCTCCCCGGTGATCCGGCGGTTTATTTCGCCGGACCGGCGGCGGACGAGGCTTCGATTGCTGAAATCCGCGCTGCCCTCGGACTTGATAAATCCCTGCCGCATCAATTTCTGATTTATGCCAGCGACATTTTGCGTGGCGATCTCGGGCAATCCCTGTCGACAGGGCAACCTGTCGTTTCCGATCTTGCCAACCGCCTGCCTGCATCTCTTGAGCTGACGCTCACGGCTCTGTTTTTGTCCTGCACTATTGCAATTCCACTCGGGGTTCTGGCAGCGACCCATCCGGGATCGGCAATTGATCACTTTTGCCGGATCCTCGTGACCGCTGGTGTATCTCTACCAACGTTCTTTACCGGGATCGTCCTTATATACGTCTTTTATTATCTGCTCGGTTTTGCACCGTCGCCGCTCGGACGGATCGACTTCGTCTATATCGAACCGGACCATGTCACCGGTTTTTACCTGATCGATGCCGCTCTTGCAGGAGATTGGGAGACTTGGATCGGCGCGTTGAAGCAACTGATTTTGCCGGCAATCACACTTGCCCTTTTCACATTGGCACCACTGGCACGGATGACCCGTGCGTCCATGTTGACCGCATTGTCATCCGACTATATCCGCACGGCCCGCGCGGCCGGCCTGACGGAAAACAAGGTGCTGTTTGCCTACGCGTTCCGCAATGCCCTTCTTCCGGTCATCACAACGCTTGGCATGGTGTTTTCCTTCACCCTTGGCGCCAACGTATTGGTTGAAAAGGTTTTTGCATGGCCAGGCATTGGTTCCTATGCGGTTGAGGCGCTCGTTGTCTCAGACTATGCCGCTGTCCAGGGGTTTGTATTGGCAATGGCGCTTCTGTTCGTTGCCCTGAACCTGATTATTGACCTCAGCTACACCCTGATCGACCCGAGAATTGGATTTGAAAGCAAATGAGTGACACGGCTTCAAATTCCAACGCATTGCGGAACCCCGACGGGGCTCTTGGCCACTTTGTCTATGTGTTGAAATCAAACCCTGTCACGCTTCTGGCGTTTTCCATGTTCGTACTCCTCATTGCCGTTGCTCTTTTTGGGCCGGCGCTCGCTCCTTATGACCCGTTGACCTCAAATGCGAGCAATGCACTGCAACCGCCGTCCTTGCAGCATTGGTTTGGCACCGACAATCTCGGCCGGGATGTTTTGAGCCGTGTGATCATTGCGACCCGGCTGGATCTGGCAATATCCGTTGCCGCTGTCGCGATTTCTTTTGTCATTGGATCCTTGCTTGGAAGTGTCGCGGGCTACTGGGGTGGTTGGCTGGATGCCGTTCTCAATCGCTTCTTCGACACCATTATGGCTTTTCCGCTCTTTGTGCTTGCCATGGGCATTGTTGCAGCGCTCGGCAACACGGTCGAAAACATCGTCTATGCGACCGCGGTCATCAACATTCCGTTCTATGCCCGACTGGTCCGTGCCGAAGTGAACATCCGGCGTGAATCAGGCTTTGCATTGGCAGCAAAGCTGTCAGGCAACTCCGACGTTCGGGTGCTGGCTTTGCATATCTTTCCGAATGCCCTGCCACCGATGATGGTGCAGGTTTCCCTCAATCTCGGTTGGGCAATCCTGAATGCCGCCGGTTTGAGCTTCATTGGCCTCGGGGTTCGCCCACCAACGGCCGAGTGGGGCATCATGGTTGCTGAGGGGGCGAACTTCATCATCTCGGGTGAATGGTGGCTGGCCTTTTTCCCCGGCCTCGCGTTGATGTTTGCGGTGTTCACATTCAATCTTTTAGGGGACGGGCTTCGCGACATTGTCGACTCCCGGCAGCGCTCATGAGCCTCTTGTCCGTTGAAAATCTGCAGGTTTCGTTCAAGACCCGTCGTGGGGAAGTGCAAGCTGTTCGCGGTGTTTCTGTTGATGTCGCCAAGGGTGAGATTGTCGGAATCGTCGGAGAATCCGGCTCCGGAAAATCCGTGACGTCCTATGCCTTGATGCGTCTTCTCGATCGTGGTGGTGCGATAACAGGTGGGTCGCTTACCTACGGCGGCATTGATTTGAAGTCCGCCAAGGAAAGCGCGATGCGCGATCTGCGCGGCCGAGAGATTTCAATGGTCTTTCAGAACCCGCGCTCCGCCTTGAACCCAATCCGCAAGGTCGGTCACCAGATCGAGGATGTCTTGTGCCGACACGCAAGAGCGACCCGGTCAACCGCAAAAGCAGAAGCCATCAAGGCGCTGAAGGCAGTTCGCATTCGGGATGCCGAAGCCCGCTACGAGGCCTATCCGTTCGAACTCTCCGGTGGCATGTGCCAGCGCATCGTGATCGCGCTTGCACTGGCCTGTGATCCCAGATTGCTGATCGCGGATGAGCCAACTACGGGCCTCGACATCACCACCCAGAAAGTGGTGATGGACTTGATTGCCGATCTGATTGCCGAGCGCGACATGAGCGCACTGGTGATTACCCATGACCTTGGTCTGGCCGCTCAGTATTGCAGCCGGATTGTTGTGATGAAGGACGGCGAGGTTGTCGAAGAGGGAGATGCCGACCAAGTCTTCACAGCGCCGAAACACGAATACACCCGAAAGCTGGTCGATGCGACGCCGCGCGCTGGCGTTTCAGTCCGTGAACTGCTGCTCCCTTATTTAAGATCACCGATGCCAAGGCTTCCAATATCGGAAACACCGCTTATGGAGGTCAAGAACCTCTGCAAGACTTATCAGGGAAAATCAGGTCCGGTTTATGCGGTCAAGGACATCTCCTTTTCTATCAGGAAAGGCCAAAGTGTCGGACTCGTCGGAGAATCTGGCTGCGGAAAATCAACAACGTCCTCCATGCTGGTCCGGTTGCTGGACCCGACCAGCGGCGAATTGATCTTTAACGGTGAAGACCTCGCACGCACTCCGGCCAAGTCCTTCGCCAGAGATCCCCGCCGATCGGCGATCCAGATGGTTTTCCAGGATGCCACGGACAGCTTCAACCCGCGCCACACCGCTCGTCAGTCTATTGGCGAACCTTTGGCAAGGCTCTCCGGATTGAGGCGTGCTCAACGGCGAGCGCGGATAGAAGAACTCGCCAGTCTTGTGGGGTTGCCGCTGCTGTTGCTCGACAGATTTCCGCATCAATTGTCCGGAGGCCAGAAAGCCCGCGTCGGCATCGCCCGTGCGATTGCCCTTGACCCGGAATTTCTCATTCTGGATGAGCCGACGGCCGCGCTTGATGTGTCGATACAGGCCATTGTGCTCAATCTGCTGGTCGATCTCCGGGCGAAACTCGGGATCAGCTACCTGTTTGTTAGCCATGACCTCCATGTCGTCCGGCTCCTTTGCGACGAAGTGATCGTCATGAAGGACGGCGAAGTCGTGGAGCAGGGGCCAGCTGATCTTGTCATGGACAAACCGAGCCACTCTTACACGCGCGAGCTTTTGTCCGCCGCGCCCCGACCACCTGTTCTAACTGCACTCAAAAGTGCTGCCGCCGAATAACATTTTTGGAAGTTTGAGGAAGTTGATGTTCGACCTGCCCTTTACGTTTCAGTCGCTCAAAGCAGCCTATCAGTCCGGCACGTCGCCGCAGGACATTGTTGAAGAAGTCTATCGTCGGATCGAGACAATCGGTGACCCCGGCATTTTCATTTACCTGCTGGACAAGGCGGAGGTTCTGAAAATCGCCACCGAACTCGGTTCATTTAATGTCGAAAAGCCGCTTTGGGGAATCCCATTTGTTATCAAGGACAATATTGATGCTCAGGGCAAACCGACGACGGCTGCTTGTCCGGCGTATGAATATCAAGCCAGTGATGATGCCTTCGTTGTCAAGAAGCTGAAGGAGGCAGGCGCGCTCTTGATTGGGAAGACCAATTTGGATCAGTTCGCGACCGGACTTGTCGGTGTGCGTTCGCCTTATCAACCTCCGAAAAACTCCGTTGATCCCGATATCGTCCCTGGCGGGTCGTCTGCTGGCTCGGCTGTCGCAGTCGGCCATGGTATCGTGAGCTTTTCGCTCGGGACGGACACTGCAGGTTCCGGCCGGGTTCCTGGCGCCCTGAACAACATTGTCGGGCTGAAACCCACACTTGGAGCACTTTCCGCAACAGGCGTGGTTCCGGCGTGTCGTACGCTGGACACAATTTCGATTTTCGCCCTGACGGCAGAAGATGCTTATGCGGCTTACCAGGCCGCAGCCCAGTATGACGAGGCAGACGCCTATTCACGAAAGATTTCAGCGCCAGATCTGAGTTCTGTTCCGGGCAAGCTTCGGATTGGCATTCCGGACCCGTCTTCTATCGAGTTTTTCGGCGATGAGGTTCAGGCCAAGTCCTTTGCCGATACCACTTCCTTGTTGAAGGACAATGGTGACGAGATCACAGAAATAGATTTCACACCCTTTTATGATGTCGCGCACATGCTCTATGAGGGGGCATGGGTCGCCGAACGGCATACCGTTATTGAAGATCTGATGCGCGATCAACCAGATGCTGTTCACCCGGTCACAACAAAGGTTGTCGGTGCCGCACTCGATCTCACGGCTACCGACGCGTTTCGTGGCATCTACCGACTAAAGGAATTGGCGCGGAAGACCGAGCCAATTCTTGAAAGCGTTGATCTGCTCTGCGTTCCGACCATTCCGACTTTTTATTCTGTTGCAGATCTGGAAGTCGATCCGATTGGCCCGAATTCCAGAAACGGCACTTACACGAATTTCGTCAATCTGCTCGACATGTGCGGCATTGCCATTCCTGTTGCTCCGCGAACTGATGGACGCCCAGGCAACGTGACATTGCTGGCGAAAGCGGGCGAAGACGCATTGCTTGCTGCCCTTGGGATCAAACTGGAACACCTTGCACCACACACACTTGGGGCGACGGGTTGGGCATTGCCGGCCCCAGAGGAATTCCTTGCGTCCGCCGGTCCAAATGAAGTCACCCTGGCCGTTTGTGGCGCTCATATGTCTGGTATGCCGCTTAACCAGGAATTGACCAGACTTGGCGCCAGGTTCCTCGAAGCCAGTGAAACCAGCACTTCCTATTCGCTCTACGCTCTTGCCGGTGGTCCTCCCAAACGGCCCGGCCTTGTTCGCGGTGCATCAGGCTCTGGCACATCGATTGAAGTTGAGGTTTGGGCTCTGCCAACAGAAGAGGTCGGCAGGTTTTTTGCCGGAATCCCCGCTCCACTCGGCCTTGGAACTGTTGAGCTATCTGATGGGCGAACGGTTAACGGCTTCATTTGCGAGGGCGCTGGCCTCGAAGGTGCAGAGAACATCTCGCACCTGAAGAGCTGGCGTGCGTTCACGAACTACTCAGGAGCCGATCAGCCCGTTGCAGCTGCGGAATAACAGGAAGAAGAGGCAAACGTGTCTGAAGTAGACCTACCAATTATCGATCTGGCTCCGCTGATCTGCGGGGAACCAGATGGCATCACAAAAGTGGCGGCCGATATCGGTCGCGCGGCCCGGGAAATTGGTTTCTTCTACGTCAAGAACCATGGCATCGCGCCGACTGTCATTTCGAACACTTTTCACGCCACGCATAAACTGTTCGCGCAGCCACTCGATGCCAAAATGGTGTTGACGAAGGATTTCTTCAAAACCAATCGCGGTTATCTGCCGATGAAAGGTGAAAACCTTGACCCAACCCAGCCGTCCGATCTGAAGGAGGCCTTCAACATCGGGCTGGACCTTCAGCCAGATGATCCGCGAATTCTGAGTGGCGAACCCTTCCGAGCTGTAAACCAATGGCCGGACATTCCGGATTGGAAACAGACGGTTCTCACATACTTCAACGCTGTCTGCGATCTTGGTCGTCTTATGCACGAGGCGATCGCTGTCGACCTTGGGGAAGATAGAACATACTTTGAGGACAAACTAAACGCGCCAATGGCTACCCTCCGCCTGCTTCATTACCCGCCACAGCCGGGAAATGCTGATGTTGGACAGATTGGCGCCGGAACTCACACAGACTACGGCAACATAACGATCCTGCTTCCCGATGATGTTGGTGGGTTGGAGGTGCGCCGCCGCGATGGCATCTGGATGAAAGCCCCGACCATAGAAGGCGCGTTCATCTGCAACATCGGCGATTGCCTGATGCGCTGGACCAACGATGTCTATGTTTCAACACCGCACCGGGTGGTCAATTCCAGTGGGCGCGAGCGCTATTCCATCGCGTTTTTCCTCGACCCGAATCCGGATGCCCAGGTTGCCAGCATTCCGGGATGTACCGATAAAAACAGTCCAGCCAAATACGATCCCATATCCGGCGCTGACTACCTGAAGTCCAAACTCGATGCCAGCTACGAGCCGGTCAAGCGGGCGCAGCACACATGAGACAATGCACGAAATATAACCATATATGAATAAGCCCAATATTTAGGCATAAAAAGCCAAATTCTGCCTGAAATAACCACCTTTACCGCACCTCTGCTTTCGAACTACATGTTTCAAAATGCAAAATCAAAACAAATACATAGAAGGGTAAATTGAAAAAATTAATCGAAAATAAAACTTGGCACACGCCTTGCTGATTTATTTCCGAGGCTGGACGAAACAAAACGATGATGCGCGGTTTCATCGTAACAACGGAGGACTTCATGTCTAAATTCGAAATCTCTCGCCGATCCCTTCTGCAGTCGTCTGCTTTAGGCCTCGCAACGCTTTCAACGATGGGTATGTCCCGGCTCGCACATGCGTCCAATCTCACGGTTGGTATTGTTTATGTTGGCCCTCGCGATGATTTCGGATGGAACCAGGCGCACGCAGTTGGAGCTGCCGCGTTGAAGGATGTTCCGGGTGTCACTGTTGTTGAAGAAGAAAACGTTCCTGAGACAATCGCAGTTCAGAAATCCATGGAATCCATGATTAATCTGGATGGGGCACAGCTGATTTTTGCAACCTCTTTTGGTTACTACAAACCGTTTGTTCTGGATGTTGCGGCGAAATACCCGGATGTCGAGTTTCGCCATGCAGCGCCGCTCTGGACAGATTCTGATCCGAAAAACGCGGGCAGCTATTTCGGCTATCTCGATCAAGCCCACTATGTTGACGGTGTGGCAGCAGGGCTTTCCACAAACAGCAATAAGCTAGGCTTTGTGGCAGCCAAGCCAATTGGAACCGTTCTGCGGAACATCAACTCGTTCCTGCTCGGCGCGCGGAAGGTCAATCCGGAGGCAACTGTCCAGGTTATCTTCACCGGCGAGTGGTCCATGCCGGTTCGCGAGGCGGAAGCTGCCAATGCGCTCGTAGATGCCGGTTGTGATGTTCTGACGTGTCATGTCGATGGTCCGAAAGTTGTTATCGAGACTGCAGAATCGCGCGGCATCAAATGCTGCGGTCACAATGCCTCCCAGGCACCGCTTGCACCAAATGGCTTCATCACCGGTGCTGAGTACAAGTGGGAGACAATCTACAAGGGTTTCGCAGCAAATCTCGCCGAAGATCAGGCATTGCCGAACTTCACCGGCGCCGGTTTCGACAAGGATTTCGTTCGCAACACTCCGTATGGCGCAGGCGCGTCTGAAGCTGCAATTGCAGCGGCCGATGCAGCCCGGGCAGATGTGACTGCCGGCAAGCCGATCTTCGTAGGCCCGATCAACAAACAGGACAGCACGCCGCTGCTTGCAGCTGGTGCCAGCTTGGACAACTACGAACCGTCCCTCGACCAGACCGACTATCTGATCGAAGGCGTAGTCGGATCCATCACCTGATCTGTCTTCCTAAAAACTGCTGCCTCGGATCCTTAGCAAGTGTTTCGGGGCGGCCAAAGACCTGACGGCTTTCACAAAAAACAAGGTTGAGGGATGGCAGAGACAACGGACACACCAGGCCTCATGTTTCGCGCAGAATTGCTGAGCGAGGTCCGTGATCAATTGCGGCGCTCCTCGGAATACATTGTTATTCCGATCTTGGCCCTATTGGTGTCCGGCCTTTTGTTTTCCCTTTTCCTCCTGACGCTCGGGAAATCACCTGCGGATTTTCTTTCCCTTGTCTGGCGCGGAGGCTTCGGTACCAGTTTTTCCTGGCAGAACACGCTTGTGCGGGCAACGCCCCTTATTTTCACGGCACTTTGCGTGGCTATCCCGGCCCGCCTTGGACTGGTGATCATCGGTGGTGAAGGGGCGCTGGTTCTTGGCGGTTTTGCATCTGCTGCGATTGCAATCCCGATGGTTAGCTGGGCACCGACCTATTTGTTGCTAGGTGTTATGGCATTAGCGGGAATTCTGGTTGGCAGTCTGTGGATCGGCGCGGTCGGAGCACTGCGCCACTACAGAGGCGTCAATGAAACCATCGCCTCCCTGCTGATGTTTTACATCGCTGTTTCGATCCTGAATTTTTTTGTCGAAGGCGCGTTGCGCGATCCCTCTGATCCGAACAAGCCGTCGACCATGCCGATCGGATCGGACAACATGATCGGTGTCATCCCCGGAACCGATGTTCACTGGGGTCTGATTGTCGGCATCGCCCTTTGCGGCATTCTGTTTTTGCTCATGAACCGCACGACATTCGGCTTTGCAGCGCAAATTGCGGGAGGCAATATTCGGGCGGCTCAGGCCCAAGGGTTGCCGGTTGGCAAACTCATGGTGATTTCATGCGCCATTGCTGGCGCCTGCGCGGGCCTTGCCGGTTTCTTCGAAGTCGCGGCAATTCACGGCAAGGCAAATGCCTCGCTGATCGCCGGATATGGGTTCACCGGAATTCTGGTGTCCTTTCTCGCGCGCCATAATCCGTTGGTCATTATTCCTGTCGCCATTTTCCTGGGTGGGCTCGCCGCATCCGGTGGGCTTATCCAGCGGCGGATGGACCTTCCTGATGCAACGGTTCTTGTGCTTCAGGGATTGCTATTCATCGTGATTCTCGTTTCCGAAACCTTTTACGGACGGTTCTCGATCTTCCGCTCCAAAGGAGAAACCGCATGAGCGACGACGCTGGCGTGACGACGGTGCTGCTCGCCATGTTTGCGGGTGCTATCAGAGTGTCGACACCGTTCCTGTTCGTCAGTCTCGGTGAAATGCTGACGGAAAAGTCCGGACGCATAAATCTCGGCCTCGAAGGCACCCTCGTGTTTGGCGCGATGTCCGGATATGCGATTTCTTACCACACGGGCTCTCCCTGGCTTGGTGTGATCGTGGCCGGAATTTGTGGATCTCTTTTTGGCGCGCTTCACGGTTATCTTTGCAAGCTGCCCAAGGTTAATGACATCGCAATCGGAATATCCCTGATGCTGTTCGGGACCGGTCTCGCCTTCTTTTTCGGCAAGGCCTATATCCAGCCGTCTGCGCCTCGTTTGCCTTCTATTTCCTTCGGTGTCTGGAGTGACCATCCCGCCGTGCGGCAGGCCTTGGAAATCAATCCATTGTTCCTGCTTGGTCTTGCTCTGGCAGTGTTCCTGTGGTGGGCGCTTAAAAACACACGTTATGGGCTGATTATCCGCACAACTGGGGATAGCGCACCGGCAGCTCTCGCCCTTGGCATCAATGTCAATCAGGTGCGGTTGCTTTCCACGATGGCAGGCGGGTTTTTCGCTGGAATCGGCGGATCCTTCTTGTCTCTCTACTATCCAGGCAGCTGGACCGAAGGGCTTTCCTCCGGTCAAGGTCTGATGGCCGTCGCACTGGTGATCTTTGCCCGCTGGAACCCGATCTATTGTTTCTGGGCGGCCGTTCTGTTCGGGGCGGCTGGTGCGCTCGGTCCAGCGCTTCAATCCATCGGCATTTCGCGCGGATATCACTTCTTCAATGCCGCGCCCTACATCCTCACGCTTTTCATCATGATCGTAAGCACGTCGCCGCGACGCTCCCTGAAAGGGGCGCCGGGAGAATTGTCGATTACCAAATAAAGGAGCCACACATGAGCGGACTTGGCGGCTTGAACAAATCCCCGAACGGTGTGGTTCTCGGGATGGTGCAACTGCAGTTGCCCAACATTGAAACCGAAGTTGACCTTGCTGAGCAGACACAGGTCATTGTCGATATGGTCGCCAAGGCTCGCCGCAACATGCCGACGATGGACCTTGTGGTCTTTCCGGAATACGCCCTTCATGGGCTCTCCATGGATATCAACCCGGAGATCATGTGTTCACTGGATGGGCCGGAAGTTGCTGCCTTCAAAAAGGCTTGTATCGACAACGACATTTGGGGCTGTTTTTCCATCATGGAATTCAATCCCGGAGGCATGCCCTATAATTCCGGTTTGATCATCGACAACACGGGCGACCTAAAACTCTATTACCGTAAAATGCATCCCTGGGTTCCGGTCGAGCCATGGGAGCCCGGCGATCAAGGTATTCCGGTGATCGAGGGCCCGAATGGATGCAAGCTTACCTTGATCATCTGCCATGACGGCATGTTTCCGGAGATGGCGCGCGAATGTGCCTACAAGGGTGCGGAAATCATGATCCGCACTGCCGGCTACACTGCGCCAATCCGGGACAGTTGGCAATTCACCAACCAATCCAACGCCTTTTGTAATCTGATGGTCACCGCAAATGTCTGCATGTGCGGCAGCGACGGAACCTTTGACAGCATGGGCGAAGGAATGATTATCAACTTCGACGGTACCATTATGGCGCATGGCACCAGCGGTCGTCCAAACGAGATTATCACTGCTGAAGTTCGTCCGGATCTGGTGCGTGAAGCACGCATCAACTGGGGCGTTGAGAATAACATCTACCAGTTCGGCCATCGCGGGTATGTCGCTGTCAAAGGCGGTGCGCAGGACTGCCCCTACACCTACATGACCGCTCTGGCGGCCGGAACCTACAAGCTCCCCTGGGAAGACGAAGTTATCCACACGGATGGAACCTCTTGCGGTTTTGATGCACCAACCCGTGTCTTTGGTGAAACCACCCTCAGTGATGCAGCGGAGTAATTAACATGAGCGTAGCGGAAGATTTCACCGTCGATTCCACCGGCCCGGTGGATGCCAATCCGTATCCCTGGCCCTTTAATGGTGATCTCAGGCCTGAAAACACCGCTCTGATCGTGATCGACATGCAGATCGATTTTTGCGGCAAGGGCGGATATGTCGACAGCATGGGCTACGACATTTCCCTGACGCGGGCGCCGATCGAACCGATCAAGGCCGTCATGGGAGCTATGCGGGCCACCGGATATCACATCATTCATACACGCGAAGGTCATCGGTCGGACCTTGCAGATCTTCCAGCGAACAAGCGCTGGCGTTCCCAGCGCATCGGCGCCGGCATCGGTGATCCAGGTCCCTGCGGCAAGATCCTGGTGCGCGGCGAAACGGGCTGGGAAATCATCCCGGAGCTGGCGCCGTTGCCCGGTGAACCCATCATCGACAAACCCGGCAAGGGATCATTTTGCGCGACTGATTTGGAACTGCTGCTGCGCACTCGAGGCATTGAAAATCTCGTCCTGACTGGCATCACCACCGACGTCTGTGTGCATACCACCATGCGCGAAGCCAATGATCGCGGGTTCGAATGCCTGATACTGTCCGACTGTTGCGGCGCGACCGATAAAGGCAATCACGATGCAGCACTGAAGATGGTCACCATGCAGGGAGGTGTTTTCGGAACTATTGCGGATAGTGAGACCTTCTTGAAGGGTCTTGATGCGGCGCAAGTGGGAGCACGCTGATGAGCCTGGCTGAGATACCTGCTCCGCGCGCCATCGGTGTTGAGACTGCGGGGATGACCAAGATCTTCGGCTCACTTACGGCATTAGACGATGTTTCGATCCGTGTGAAACCGGGATCCTTTCATGCCCTGCTCGGTGAAAACGGCGCGGGCAAGTCGACGTTGGTGAAGTGCATGATGGGGTTTTACCAGCCAACCCGCGGCGGAATGCTCGTCGGCGGAAAAGAAGCTGGCGTACCAAATCCGCGTGCAGCACAGGGCATGGGTATTGGCATGGTCTACCAGCATTTTACCCTGGTCCCATCATTGACGGCCTCCGAAAATCTGGTGATTGCCCGGGCAGCTGCACCAAAGGTGATTGATTGGTCGAAGGAGCGAAACGCGCTGGAAGCGTTTCTGGAGACGACACCCTTCAAGGTCCCGCTTGATGTGCCGGTTTCGGGATTGTCAGCTGGAGAAAAACAGAAGCTCGAAATCCTGAAACAACTCTATCTGGACCAAAGGTTCCTGATCCTTGATGAACCGACATCAGTTCTGACGCCAGATGAAGCTGATGAAGTGCTCGGCCTCTTGCGCGGTATGACCGAAGCAGGCGAGCTGACGATCCTGATGATCACGCACAAGTTCCGCGAAGTGACGGCCTACGCCGATGAAGTCACGGTGCTTCGCCGTGGTCGTGTCGTTGGCAGCGGCCGTGTTGATGAGCTATCCGTTGAAGACATGAGCCGGATGATGATCGGTGAGACGGAAATCCGGGAAAGTGACGAGCGAACCGACCACAATGAACGGTATCTCAAACTTGAGCTGGCCGGATTGTTTGCCGAGGACGACGAAGAGCTTCCGGCCATCGAGGCAATCAGCCTGAAAGTGCATTCCGGAGAAATCATTGGGATTGCCGGAGTTTCTGGCAACGGCCAATCCGAACTCATTGAGGTTCTATCCGGCCAACGCTCCTTGAGCGACGGTCGTATCTTCATCGACAAGACGCCATATGAGCCGGAACGCAAACAAATGGACCGGTTGAAAGTTTTCGGTTTTTCTGAAGAACCTCTCAAGAATGTTGCCGTTCCGCGCATGAGTGTCGCTGAAAACATGGCATTTAGAACCTTTGACAAGGCGCCGATCTCCCCCTTCCATGGCTGGCTAGCGCCATCTCCCATGCGGAAAAAGGCCAAGGACCTCATTGCCAGCTATCGGGTAAAGACACCATCGCCTGAAGAACCGATCGAAAACCTCTCGGGCGGGAACGTCCAACGGGCAATCCTTGCACGGGAGTTATCAGACGACGTGGATGTGCTGATTGTTGCCAATCCGTGCTTTGGCCTCGACTTCGCGTCGGTTGCCGAAATCCGTGCGCAGATCATGGATCAGCGCAACAAGGGGGCGGCTATCCTCCTCGTTTCCGAAGATCTCGACGAGATCCTAGAGCTTGCCGACACAGTGGCGGTCATGTCCGAAGGACGGATCACATACCGGTCAGAAATAGCGGATACGGACCGGGTTACAATCGGCCACGCAATGGCGGGACATCATTGATGATTAAGGTAGATGCACAACCATTTGGATTTACGTTCGATCCGACTTCGACGGCATTGATTGTCATCGATATGCAGCGCGACTTTATCGAGGCCGGGGGCTTTGGCGAAACTCTCGGCAATGACATCACTCACATGCAACGGGCAATCACGCCGATAAAAGAGCTTTTGGCCTTGTTCCGCATCAACAGTTGGCCCGTGATTCATACGCGGGAATGTCACGCGCCGGACCTGAGTGACTGTCCTTCGGCAAAGAAAAACCGTGGTAATCCGTCCCTTCGTATCGGTGACTTAGGTCCGATGGGTCGTATTCTGGTCCGCGACGAACCAGGCGCTGAGATCATCGACGAACTTGCGCCGATAGGCGGTGAAATCGTGATCGATAAGCCTGGCAAAGGGGCATTCTACGCCACAAGCCTGACCGCAATTCTTGACCAAATGGGTGTCAAGAGCCTGGTCTTCGCTGGCGTTACGACTGAAGTCTGCGTGCAGACGACGATGCGGGAAGCAAATGACCGGGGTTTTGAGTGCCTTTTGATTGAAGAGGCGACCGAGAGTTACTTCCCCGAATTCAAGGCGGCGGCGCTGGACATGATCCGCGCCCAAGGCGGCATCGTGGGCTGGACGGCGCGGCTCTCATCTTTTGAACACGCAACCAAGAAAAAGGCCGCCTGATGAATAAAGCTTTCGACGCAAAAGCCCACGTGGCCCACATGGAAAAAGTCATGGACTTGTCCATTCAGGAGGTTTGGCGCCCATCGGTTGAGGCCAATATGACCGCAACAGCAAAGGCTGCTGAATTGGTGCTTTCTTTCCCGCTCGATGAGGATGTTGAAGCCGCACCGGTCTTTATCCCATGAGTACTGATCAGAGAAACTTGACGGCTGAAAACATCGTTCAGTCTGTCAAAGCGGGCAGTTTAAGTGCTGAAGGTGTTACGGCACAGGCTTTAACGTCGATTGAGAACATTGACGGAGAGGTCAATGCCTTTACCGATGTGACGGCAGAACGAGCACTCAATGAAGCCCGAGCGGTAGACCTAGCCCTTACTGAAGGCAAGAATTTACCGCTTGCCGGCGTTCCCTATGCAGTCAAAAACCTATTTGACATTGAGGGCACGACAACGCGGGCAGGATCCAAGATCAACCGCGAAAATCCGCCTGCCATAGCAGACGCCGCACTGATTTCGCGCCTGAAATCGGCTGGAGCTGTTCTTGTCGGCGGTTTGAACATGGGCGAATTCGCCTATGATTTTACCGGTGAAAACGTTCATGACGGCAATTGCAAGAACCCGCATGACCTGACCCGCATGACTGGAGGTTCGTCGTCTGGATCTGGCGGCTCGGTTGCCAGCGGGATGGTGCCGGTGTCACTGGGGTCAGACACGAACGGATCGATCCGGGTACCGTCGTCCTTCTGTGGTCTGTTTGGATTGAAGCCGACATTCGGGCGGTTGAGCCGAGCGGGGACCTATCCATTCGTTGGCGATCTGGATCATCTCGGCCCTATTGCTCGGTCTGCCAAGGACCTGGCGCTTTTCTTCGATGTGATGCAGGGCATTGATCCAAAGGATCCGGCACAAGTCGACAAACCTGTGCTCGCCACCACGCCAGAGCTCTCCAAGAGCGCCGATGGACTTCGCGTCGCTATTGCAGGAGGATACTTCCGGCAAAAATGCATGCCGGAAGCGCTACTGGCTGTCGATCTGGTGGCAGCAACTCTTGGAGCAACGGTAGAAATTGATATTCCGGAAGCGGCCCGGGCCCGCGCTTCCGCCTATGTCATCACAACTTCCCAATCTGCAGAGCTTCATCTGGATCGGCTTCAGAAACGGGCGGAAGATTTTGATCCAGATACGCGGGACCGCTTCTTATCCGGCGCAATGGTTCCAGCCGTCTGGACGCAAAAAGCACAAAGATTTCGCAGCTGGTTCCAAACTGCGATGCGTGAAATCTTCAAACACACAGATATTCTTCTCGCACCCGCAACGCCTTGTCACGCCATTCCGTCGGAAACGAAAACGATCATTCTGGACGGTGAAGAGTTGCCGGCACGGGCAAACATCGGACTGTTCACGCAGCCAATATCATTCATCGGTCTGCCCGTTGTCGTAGCTCCGGTCTGGCTGGACGGTGCCAAATTGCCGATCGGTGTTCAGGTCATTGCACCAGCCTGGCGGGAAGACCTGGCTTTGCGGGTCGCCCATGATTTGCAGGAAAAGGGTGTTTCCTCCGCACCGGCCGCCAATATCAAACAGCAGGCAATCTCATGAGCGATGCACGATGGGCAGGGCGGAACACAGGCAAGGACCAGGTACGTGCTCATGTCTGGGACACGCTGGTTAAGACCGGTTTCAACGTGGGGCCGGTCCATAGTCGAATTCCCAACTTTGCCGGAGCCGATCTGGCAGCGCTCAATCTCTCCCGTCTTGAAAGCTGGAAATCTGCCCAAACCGTGAAATGCAATCCGGACCCACCGCAAATCCCGGTACGACTACGAGCACTTTATGATGGCAAGATCGTTTATGCGCCCGTTCCGGAGCTGCTAAAGCCGTTTCCCTTTGTTCGCCTTGATCCGGAAAAACTTGCACGGCAAAGCATTCAGTTTGAACTCGCGGCGACCTCTCAAGGTTTTGTGGAATACGGGGATCCGGTTGAGTTTGAAGATATGGAGATGCTCGATTTCATTGTTGTAGGCTGTGTTGCCGTAACGCGAAGTGGTGGACGGACCGGTAAGGGCGGAGGCTTTGCTGATCTGGAACTCGGAGTTTTCCGCGAACTCGGAAAACTCAATCCGGATGCGCCATTAGCGGCGACCGTTCACTCGTCACAGGTGGTGCCGGAAGACAAGGTGATCATGCAGTCCCATGACAGCGCCCTACATGTCATCGCGACAGAGCAGGAACTGATCGAAACAAACACCTCCCTGCCCCAGCCCAAAGGCGTTGCCTGGGATTTTGTTCAGGAAGACCAGTACCGCGATATCCCTTTTCTCAAAGAGCTCCGCGCCCGGATTGAAGCATAAGGATCAGTCATGGAAGTCAACATCCCAGAGGTCAAGGAAGAGGTCGAAGCAGCGTTTCGAAAATATGAAACAGCACTTGTCACCAATGATGTCGATGTTCTGGATGAACTCTTCTTAGATGCGCCAACTACAATCCGCTACGGGGGGCGCGAAAACCTATATGGTTATGATGAAATCGCTGCTTTCCGGTCGGCCCGTTCACCAAAGGGCCTGACACGCCGGCTGGAAAAAACCGTGATCACAACATATGGCCGCGACACTGCGACGGCATCGACCCTTACTTACAAGGAAAGCGCTCCGAAAAAAGTCGGCCGCCAAATGCAAACCTGGATCCGGACATCAAAAGGCTGGCGCGTTGTAGCCGCCCATGTGAGCGTGATCGAAAAAGACTGAAAACATTCCCCGTCGCCGCCTATGGCCCCAGATAGTTCAATTCCATAACGGAGATGGGTTTTTGGCTCAAAATCGCTGATCAGAAGTGAAGTACGGGACAGATGAGCGGGCGTCACCGGGATGCAGCTGATCGCATGTTGAAGATCATATGCGGCATTACTGGATGCGATGTCGTACAAACTCGGCAATGCAAACGAGACGTCCAAGTTCGGCGGTTCGCTCGGGCTCGCGGAAGGGTCAACCAATGCCGGGGTGATTTGGCCGCAGGCGTTTTATTCTGATACGGCGGTTCGGCTCACGGCGAATGGGGGGAGTTTTACCGCTGGAGCGGTGAAGGTGGTGTTGCATTACTTCTTACCGGTCGTGCCGGGGGCGTAAGGAGATTTTGTGTATGAACGGGCAGCAAGCAGCCGTTTCTTTACCCATTGTTCCCAGCAGCAATTGCTTGCGTGCAATTGCGACACTATTGGCTAATACGCCTAGGCCGGTATAACCGCAATGAACGGACATTCGAGGCCTCTTGTGCGCTTTTTCGTTCACCCGGTGCAACGTAGCAAGCCCCGGTGAAAGGCTTCAAAGAATTCTATGATTTGGTGTAGAAGGCCACTACAGAGCATGCTTCACTGCCCGCTTCCAAAACCGACAACGGCTCGTACTACTGCTTTGTGGCAAGTCGTTTCTTCAGGACGACAAACATGGTTGCCAAGCTCATCGACGAACTAGCCAGAAATCCGCCGCAGGAAATCCAAGCGCTGATCAGACTCATTGGCATTGCCGCGCATGATGCGCCTTATAGAGATCTAGTAAACAAAAATTTGAAGAATTTTCCGAACTTCCAAGCTCGAAAATCGCTGCTTGAAGATGGATATTTTAAAGAACAAGATTTCTTACAATTGCTGTCTTCCTGCGGCGATGGCAAAGGGACTAGGACGCAAATGGTCATGCCGCTTCTGAATCGGTTGATTGAGTGGGGGCTCGTCGCGGACAACGCGTTTTTTGGCGATAACGCTTTCGTCAAATATCAATGGAATAAGCTGCGCATCACCAGCTTCCTTAAGTTTCGCATTACCGACAATGTGCTGCTGGGACCGGCCTATGTCGCTCAAAAATACTGTTCAAGTGTTCCCGCCGTATTCATTGAAAAAAAGAAAGACATGTTCACTGGAACCTGCTTTCTAGCGACGGTGATACTAAAAAATACGTATTGGTTACAGCAAAGCATAATGTAGATCCCGCAGACGGAATTACGTTTCTAAGCTTCAGCGAACCGGATGGCATTAAGTACGAAGCCCTTGCGAAAGAATGGGTGCTTCACCCTAACCTAGATATCGCAATTATGCCTGTGGAATGCTCCAAACTGCCGAAGCCGATATTCCCCGTCGGCTCTCCCACTGTTCTGACCCGCACCATTACCCTCGGCTACCCACGCATCGCAACAACAGATTCTCCCTATGTCTTGGCTCATGGAGGAGAACTAAATGCGGTCGTAAACACCTACCATGGCGAAGACCGCCTCATTATCTCCAATGTGGTGGCACCGGGGAACAGTGGTGGGCCTGTACTCGACGAAGCAGGGCTTTGCCTTGGGATAGTTGTGAACGCGTTCGAGACCGAGAACGAAGGAGATATCGAAAGGGCAAATTCTGCCATCCCAGCCAAGCATATTCTGGATTTCATTGCACCATACTGCACATAGCGCAACTTAGCTATTTCTAGAAAAAGAGAAATCTAGCTTTCCGCAGAGAAATCAGAAGTTGCATAGCGGCTCTCGGAGTTGTCTTCTGTCGCAGTTGGTTCCGGCTTTACCGGGCAAAGTGGTCACTTTGCGGAAAAGTTTGAATGACCGAAATTGATCGAAAATGGTCGGGAAACGCTTTTAAACTGGATGACATGTGAAGTTGCGCGTTATGCCAAACGAAGTTGCGCGCTACACGAAATGAAGGACTTCGAACACCAAAAATTTCCAAGCCTTTCAAGGCGTTAGAGTTGGTCGGCGCTTCAAAAAGAGAGATGGCGCACCGGGGAGGATTCGAACCCCCGACCCCCAGATTCGTAGTCTGGTGCTCTATCCAGCTGAGCTACCGGTGCGTATGAGTCGAAGATCAAAGTGCATGCATGCAACGCATGGCGATCTTGCTCGCTTCCGCGCTGCGAAGACCGCCGCGGACAGGGCGTATCTACTGCGGTCCGGCGGGGGATGCAAGGACCTTTTTGAACTTTTTTGCAAAGAACAGCCACACTGTTCGAATTCCGGCGGAAACCCGTAAAATCTGCCCTTGGATAATTGCAGGACCACGGAAATCCGGGCCCGTCAGACGCCCCGGTCAGGCAACTCTATGCAAAAACACGCCCCGGCTTTGCTTTCGTCCAGGTGAATGGAACCGCCGTGTGCTTTCAAGAGTTCTGAGACAATTGCCAGGCCTAGACCGACGCCGCCCTGTTTCGAACTGCTGTGAAAGGCCTTGAACAACGCTTTGCGGGTGTTTGCGGGAATTCCCGGCCCGGTGTCAGAAACTGTTATTTGAACGCATCCGTTCTGTCGATGTGCATCCAGTGTAATGCGCCTGACGAGGCTGTCGTCTTTTTCCGCCTCCAGTGCCTGTAGCGCGTTCCGGTTCAAATTGAGCAGAACGCGGAAGATCTGCTCCGGGTCGGCATCGACTTCCAAATCGTCGGGAACCTTGTTCTCGAACTGGACGGTTACGTGATCAATAAGGCCAAGCACATCGGCAACATCGTCCCCGACACGGCGCAACGCAATCAGGCGACGCTCAGGCGCGCGTTCCTGGGCCTTGCCATAAGACATGACAGCTTGTGTGTAGCCGACAGCCCGGTCGAGGGTCGCCAGGATCTTTGGCGCCAACCGATTGACCGTCGGATCCGGGACATGCTCCAGACGCTCCAGAAACAATTGGGCGGAAGCGAGCAGATTGCGAAGGTCATGATTGATCTTGGAAACGGCGAGCCCGAGATCCGCCAGACGCTGCTTCTGATGCAGGGCCCTTGAGAGCGCCTCTTCCATGGCCGCAAGACGAATTTCCGCATCGCCAAGCTCATCCCGGCGCCCCGACACATTGACAATTCGCGACGTGTCTTCCGGGTTTTCGGCAAATCGCTCCATCGACTGCGTCAACCGTCGCAAAGGGCGAATGAACAGAGCGCGCAAGGTTATGTAGACCAACGCCGCCGTGATGATCGAAATGACAAGCGACAAGGCCAGGATGCGGACGGAGAACCCAAGCATGTCCTGCTGCAATAGGCTGACCGGAAACACCACATCAACCCGCTGTGTCGGTTGCATCTGGCCAACACCGATGACGCGCAGAACGCCGTCCCCGCGATAGGTCAGGATTGCAAAGCTACCGATGACCGACGACCAAGGCGACACGTCTGCCATGTCGATGACAAAATCCACATCAGTGGGCACATCACTCATGGCAATCAGACTGCGGCGGGACCCTTGATCCAGTGCAATGGCAATGGCCCCAGTGGTCTTCAGAAGTTCTGCCTGCAAGCGGGGCGCAATCGTATTGGTTTCGGCAAGCACGGAGGCAGCAACTCCTGCCGTGGTCAAACGATCCATCAGCCACGTGTTGCGGAAATTGGCTATCGACGGCACGTAGATGAAGATTTCCGCCACCATCACAAAAAGCACTGTCAGCAGCAGCAGTTTTCCCGACAAGCCGCCAAAGCGGTGATGCCCGAAACCTGAGTCTGCGGCCAGGTCTGCTGGTGATTTGCCTGCTCCTGTCGTGGGAGCGAGCGACCCGTTTGGCGAGCCTTCGTGCTTCATATCAGGTCAGTCCTAAACCGAATTCCGGAACGGCATTGCCTTTGCTGACGATTATCCAAACTTGCGCAAAAGTCCAATGGCACGACGTACCCAAACATTTTTTGGCGCTTCCGCATAATACGAGATTGCCGCCCTACGCACCAGTTCACCTAGTGTCGGATAAGGTGCAATGAAACCCGCAAGGTCTTTCATTGCCATCTTTTTAGACATTGCCAGCGACAGAAGATTGAGTATTTCGCCGGCCTGTACGCCAACAATATCAGCCCCCAACAGACGACCACCTGGACCAGCGATCAGTTTCAAACGGCCGATTGTATCGCCTTCAGCCTGTGCACGGTCATTTCCGGAATAGTCGGCGTGCAAGACTTTCACCTTTGCGCCATGCCGGGAGCGTGCCTCCGCTTCCGTCAAACCAATATGCCCGATCTCCGGGGATGTGTAGGTCACCCACGGCACAAGGTCATTGTTCATGGATATCGGCATGCGAAACAGGATCGAGCGGATGGCAAGCCCGGCCTGATAGCCGGCCACATGGGTGAATTGCAGGCCACCACTGACATCTCCCACTGAGTAAATCTTTCGATTGCTTGTTCGCAGCCCCTTGTCGACCTTGATGCCTTTTCTGGAATAGTCGACACCAGCAGCCTCAAGACCGAGGCCAGAAACATTGGGGACCCGGCCAGCAGCAACCAGAAGGTGGCTTGCCGATATTTCGACATTCCGTCCGTCAGCAGATTTGGCAGTTACCGCAATCCCGGCATCAGTCTTTTCGACCCGCTCGACGCTGGTCTCCTCATATATCTCGATGCCTTCTGACCGGAGCTGATCCAAGACGACTGCAGCCAGCTCCGGGTCGTCCTTGGCAAGAGCTTTTTGCGCCTCGAACACGGTCACTCTAGCACCGAGACGTCGGTGCGCCTGCGCCATTTCCAGGCCGATCGGTCCACCGCCGATTATGGCAAGATGGTCCGGTTTATCGCGAAGTTCAAAGAGCGTTTCGTTTGTCAGATACGGAACCTGGTCCAATCCGGGTATCGGCGGAACAAAAGCTGTCGACCCGGTCGCAATGACAAACCTGCGTGCGCGTATTTCATGATCACCGACAACAGCGATGTCCGGTCCAGTAAAAGTGGCGGACCCGCGCAGCACGGTCACCCCGAGTTCCTCAAACCGCTCCTGCGAATCGTGTGGTTCAATCGCGGCTATGACACTGCGGACATGATCATTCGCCTTGGCGAAGTCGACCGTCTGGTTTTCAGTCAGTACGCCTAGTTTATTGTTCTTTTCCTCGCCAGACGCAGCTTTTCCTGCAGCCAGCAACGCCTTGGACGGCACACATCCATAATTGAGGCAATCGCCGCCCATAAGCCCCTTCTCAATCAGGACAACCTCAACGCCAAATGCAGCAGCGGCAGCGGCTATCGACAAGCCGCCAGATCCAGCACCGATAACGCAGATATCCGGGGTAAGAAGGGTCGCCATAGGAGGCTCCTGTACTTGTAATTCGGCAATTCGAGGTGACGTTAGCGGGATTTGATCCGCTTAAGAACGACAGGGATCAGACTGGCAAGGCCCAATGCGAAAAAAGCGGCAATCAATTGCGGGGTCACCAGCGCCGAAATCTCGACAGCGCAGGTTCCTGCTGTGGCACAGCCGGGGTTTGCAGCTTCCTGCGCTTCAATGACACTGTCGAGGCCCGAACCGATAAATGCAAAGGCAAAGGTTCCCGGGATAATCCCGACAAATGTCGCAACAACATATGAGGGTAAATGCATCTGGAAAATCGCAGGAGCGATGTTGACCAACCAAAACGGAAAAATGGGTGTTAACCGGAGAAAGAGGAGATAATGGAAGGCATCTTTGTGAAATCCCTCCGCCAGTTTTGACAAGAACGGACCTGCGCGCTTGGTCAACACTTCACCAAACGACGATCGCGCGATAAGAAAGAGTATTGTAGCGCCCAGAGTTGCCCCCATCACGGTCGCAATACCGCCGACGATCCACCCGAACAAAAACCCGCCTGCTACCGTCAACAAGGCGGCCCCGGGAAAAGACAGGCTGACGGCGACAGTATAGACTATCAAGTAGGTGAGAATGGCGAGACCAAAGTTCTGATCCACAAAACCGGCGAGTTGCTGACGCTCCATAATCAGGTTCGACAACGTCAGGTGATTGTGGAGACCCTGGGAGAACGCTGCAGCCATCAGAACAACCAATACCAGAGCGGGAAACCATTTTTTCAGGCGCATCGCCATTGTCGGTGTTTCTCCGGAGACACCCGCAGAATTGCGGCCATTTCCTTTGTTCGCGGTGTCTGCCTTGTCTCCCGACATTCTTTCTTCTGCCTCGCCCCAATTAGCCCGCATTCTTGATCTATCGATCTGCTTGTTTAGTCAGATGTACCTTAAACCGCTTTAAAATAACCAGACTTCACCGAGAAGTGACGCTAGAAGCCCGCATGATCACCTGTGCGTGAATACTGAAGGCGATGAGAATTTGGCGGCTCAAACGTTGACTCAATGCACCATGACGCTTATAAGCGCGCCGATCGGGACACGCATTCGGACCCAAGCTGGTAACAGCTGCGCTTTTTTAGCGCTTCGAGTGCTTCCTCCAAAGAATTAAAAATGAACAAGGGCCGCGCCTAAGCCGCGCGGGGAAGAACAATGAAGCGTACGTATCAACCGAGCCGTCTTGTCCGCGCTCGTCGCCACGGCTTCCGCTCACGTATGGCAACCAAAAACGGTCGTCAGGTGCTTGCTCGCCGTCGCGCCAAGGGTCGTAAAAGCCTCAGCGCCTAATAGGCGTTAGCCCGCAGTCGCCGGGTTGGCGGCGTCTGCCAACAGACGACCGGCCACTATGGACACACTCAGAAAGCGCTCCGAATTCCTGGCAGTCGCCAAAGGCGGCCGGTTGGGTCGGCGCGCTTTTGTTGTTCAAGGGCTGCAACGCGGATCCGAAGACAGTCCGCGTGTCGGTTATACTGTGACCAAAAAGACCGGGAATTCAGTGGCACGCAGTCGAATAAAACGACGCCTTCGCGCTGCAGTGGCTGAGCTCGCTCCGCAGGAAATCCCGCAAAATGCGGACTTTGTTCTGGTTGCGAGAGACAGCGCGCTCACTCTCCCCTTTCAAAAACTTGTCGCAGACCTTAAGTCAGGGCTCACACAAGTGCTAGATCCGGAAACTCCACGTGGCAGCAGAAGACCGCGCAAGGGCCGCCGGGTGCAACAATCAAATCCGAGCAGGAAACAGGGGTAAATCCAGTTGATTTCTGAAAACCGCAATACGATTCTCGCAATCGTTCTGTCCCTGGTCGTTCTGCTGGGTTGGCAATATTTCATCGCAGGACCTCAGCTGGAACGCCAGCAGGAAGCGCTTCAAGCCCAACAGGAAATCGAGGCTGCACGTCAGGCAACATCTGGCGGAGCCGATCCCAATGCACCTCGGCCGACTGTTACCCCATCTGGCAGCACTGTTGCACCGGCAGCGGGCTCACAAGGCGCTTTTGGCAATCGTGATCAAGCTCTCGCCGCGACAACTCGGGTGAAAATTGAGACACCTCGCCTGAACGGCTCAGTTAATCTGACCGGTGGGCGCCTCGATGACATTCGTCTCAAGGATTACCGAGAAACAGTTGACCCTGACAGCCCGACAATCGTCCTGTTTTCTCCGAAAGGCAGTCCGAAGCCATATTATACCGACTATGGCTGGGTTGCTGATCCTGGCGCGAATGTCACTCTACCGGGGCCCGATACGCTTTGGTCCATTGACGGTACGCCTACTCTGACGCCGTCAACACCTTTGAACTTGTCCTGGGACAATGGTGAAGGCCTGACCTTCAAAAGGTCCTACTCCATCGACGAGAACTTCATGTTCACCGTCGATCAGTCGGTCGTGAACAATTCAGGCGCCGATCTGACGCTGTATCCATACGGCTTGATCGCTCGCAACGGCACTCCGGAAACGACCGGATTCTACATCCTGCACGAAGGCCTGGTCGGCGTGTTTGGTGAAGAAGGGCTGATGGAAGTCGATTATTCCGACCTTGAAGAAGATGGCCCAGTCCGTCCGGCGAAAGTTGATCAGGGCTGGCTTGGTATTACTGACAAGTACTGGGCTGCGACATTGATCCCGACACCGGGTGAAGAATTCCAGCCGAGCTTCAGTCACTCTGCAGTAAGTGGCAATTTCCAAGCCGACTATCTCGGCAATGGGGTTGCTGTTCCAGCAGGTGGAATTGGAGAAACAAGCTCTTTCCTCTTTGCAGGCGCCAAAGAAACCAACCTGATTGATTCCTATGAAGCAGCCCTGAGCATCAAGCAATTCGAACTGCTGATTGACTGGGGTTGGTTCTATTTCCTGACTAAGCCAATGTTCTTCGCGATTGACTGGTTCTTCCAGCTGAGCGGAAACTTCGGCGTTGCGATCCTTCTCGTGACCGTGCTCGTCAAACTCATCTTCTTCCCGCTGGCAAACAAATCATATGTCAGCATGAGCAAAATGAAACTTGCGCAGCCGAAGATGACGGAAATCCGTGAGAAATACGGAGACGACCGTCAGAAGCAGCAACAAGCGCTGATGGAGCTCTACAAAAAAGAAAAAATCAATCCGTTGGCAGGGTGTCTGCCAATTCTGATCCAGATTCCGGTGTTCTTCTCACTCTACAAGGTTCTGTTCGTCACGATCGAGATGCGCCACGCACCGTTCTTTGGCTGGATTCAGGATCTATCTGCACCTGACCCGACATCACTGTTCAATCTGTTCGGCCTGATCCCATGGGATCCGCCACAACTTTTGATGCTCGGCGTTTGGCCTTTGATCATGGGTATCACCATGTTCCTGCAGATGAAGATGAACCCGGCTCCACCAGATCCGACGCAGCAGATGATCTTCACATGGATGCCTGTGATCTTCACCTTCATGCTGGCATCGTTCCCGGCAGGTCTTGTGATTTACTGGGCATGGAACAACACCCTGTCGATCACCCAGCAGTATGTGATCATGCGCCGCCAGGGCGCCAAAGTAGAGCTTTGGGACAATCTCAATTCTCTCATAAAACGGAAAAAAGAAGCTTCCGACGACAAGAGCTGACAAGCTTGAACGGAACTGCTAATGATCGGGCCTCGCCAATCGGCGGGGCCTTTTTTATTCTGAGGAGTGTCCGGGCCAATGATCCGATAACGCAAGACCTAGTCCACAAGGCGAAGCTGTCGCTCAACGATAGGTCGACCGCGCAAACAGTGCGCTTTTGTTCCCTTGTCATCTTGCAAATTGGAGGTCCCATGCACGGTCCCTCACCTGATACTCTCCACCCGTTGAATGGCGAACCGCATACGGTTTTCCTGAAAAATGTCATTACACGCAGCAATATCGAAGTTGGCGACTTCACCTATTTTCACGACGACAACCATCCGACCGAATTTGAGAACCGCAATGTCCGGTATCACTTCGATTTCAATGGAGACAAACTGAAGATCGGTAAGTTCTGCGCACTTGCGTCCGGCACGACTTTCATCATGAACGGTGCAAACCATGCCTTGTCCGGTTTCTCAACCTATCCGTTTTTTCTGTTCGGAAACGGTTGGGAAGAAGGATTTGACTTTTCTGTCTTTCACGAAGAAACCCGCGGTGACACGATTGTTGAACATGACGTCTGGTTTGGCACCAATTCAGTGATCATGCCGGGTGTCACCATCTGCTCTGGTGCTGTCATTGGCGCGCATTCTGTTGTCGCATCGGACGTTCCGCCCTATTCCATAGCCGTCGGCAACCCGGCGCGAGTGATCAAACTACGGTACGACGAAGAGACTATTGACCGTCTCCTCGCAATTGGGTGGTGGAACTGGCCGGCCGATAAAATCAGCCGCTCTATGTCAGCAATTCAGGGAGCGGACCTTGCCGAGCTTGAGACCATCGCGAAGGAAACCAATGTGATGCTCGACGCAGCGCCAAAGGCAGGTTAGAAGGCGGTCATGAGCGAAGATCAAGACTATTCTGACGAACTACTGGAGGCAGGGCGACTGCTGTTTGCCCGCCCTTGGGATTTTCTGACCAGTGTAACCGACATGGCCGACTTGCCAGAAGCCGCAGGTGTGGAAATAGCCTTTGCCGGCAGATCGAATGTAGGCAAATCAAGCCTGATCAATGCGCTGACGGGTCGCAAGGGACTGGCGCGGACATCATCCACGCCCGGCCGCACGCAGATGCTGAACTTCTTCGTGGCACCGGACACGCCGCTGACGATCGTCGATATGCCGGGCTACGGCTACGCTCAGGCTCCCAAAGAACTGGTCGCTGCGTGGACCGACCTCGTCTTCTCGTATTTGCGCGGTCGACCAAACCTGCGACGGATCATTCTGCTGATCGACAGTCGTCACGGCATCAAGAAGAACGATCTTGAGGCGATGGAGCTGCTCGACAAGGCCGCCGTCGTCTATCAGGTCGTTCTGACAAAGGCTGACAAGATCAAACCGCCAGCCCTTGTCAAACTTCTGGACGACACCAAGGCCATTCTCGCCAAGCGCATTGCGGCTCACCCGGAGGTCATTGCAACGTCATCAGAGAAGAACAGTGGCGTTGATATTCTTCGAGCTGAACTTTGTTTGTTGGCCACCCAATAGGCCGACAAGCAAAGACGAGCAGTTGGCCGGAAGTCGCTAGATTGTGAAGCCATCACAAACCGGCTATAGCAGTGACAGACCAAGATATTCTTTCAAGACCACCTGAGTAACACCACTTCATGACCAGTCCCGATTCTACCAGCCGCGCCCACGTCATCGCCCATGCCTTGCCCTATATGCAGCGCTACGACGACAAGACTGTTGTCGTGAAATATGGCGGACATGCCATGGGGGACGCCGAGCTTGGTCAGGCCTTTGCGCGGGACATCACTTTGCTTCGGCAATCGGGTGTCAATCCTGTGGTCGTCCATGGCGGCGGACCACAAATCGGCAAGATGCTGCAACGCCTTAATATCGTCAGCGAGTTCAAGGGCGGTTTGCGAGTCACCGACCGGGCAACTGTTGAAGTTGTCGAAATGGTTCTGGCCGGATCGATCAACAAGGAAATCGTTCAGCTGATCAATGCCGAAGGTGGCCGTGCCGTTGGTCTGTGCGGCAAGGACGGCAACATGATCACCGCCAGAAAACTGCAGCGAACGGTTGTTGATCCAGACAGCAATATCGAAAGTGTTGTCGATCTCGGGTTCGTCGGCGAGCCCTCAGAGGTCAATCCAACAGTTCTGAAACTGGTTCTCAAAGAAGATATTATTCCAGTCGTTGCACCTGTTGCACCGGGCGAAGACGGTGAGACTTACAACATCAATGCTGATACTGCCGCAGGTGCAATCGCCGGATCATTGAACGCAGAACGTCTGCTGTTCCTGACTGATGTTCCTGGAGTTCTCGACAAGGACGGCAACCTGATCAAGCAACTCAGTGTCGCCAAGGCTCGTGACTTGATCGCGGACGGCACTATATCAGGTGGCATGATTCCAAAAGTCGAGACCTGTATCGAAGCCCTGGACCGCGGTGTCAAAGGCGTCGTTATCCTGAACGGCAAGGTACCCCATGCCGTGTTGCTTGAGCTCTTCACTGATGGCGGTGCCGGGACCTTGATCCGCCCGTGACTGGAAAACGCACGTTACCATCAGAAGGACAGCACGCCCACAAACAGGACTTGAGGGTCTTCAAAGGCGTCGAGGCCTGGGTCTTTGATCTGGACAACACCCTTTATCCGCATGAAGCGGATCTATTTTCCCAGATTGATGCCCAGATTTCGAAATATGTCCAAATGGTCCTGGGTGTTGATCAGGACGAGGCGCGAACATATCAAAAAGCGCTTTATCACGAACATGGGACCACACTCAGCGGATTGATGAAGGCTCACGAGATTGATCCGAACGATTATCTCCAGTTTGTCCATGACATCGATTATTCCAATCTCACCGCCGACCCGGCACTTGGACAAGCGATAAATGCCCTTCCAGGGAAAAAATTCATTTTTACCAACGGTGATCGTCCGCACGCAGAACGCACGGCTGAAGCGCTTGGAATTTCAGATCACTTCGAAGATATTTTCGATATTGTGTCTGCTGAGCTGATCCCGAAACCGAACAAGGAAACCTATGATAAGTTTCTGGATCAGACGGGTGTCTCGCCGGCTCGTGCGGCAATGTTCGAAGACCTACCGAAGAACTTGAAAGTCCCTCATCAATTGGGCATGCGCACCGGCCTGATTGTTCCAAAGGCCTCTCGGGATATCTTTATGGAAACCTGGGACCTGGAAGGTGCTCCATATCCTTATGTCGACTTCGTCACTGAGGACCTAGCGGGTTTTCTGACTGCCGTGAATGGCGCGATATCCTGATCTCGTGATCCGCACTAGCCCTGGAAAGCCAAATTTCGTATATTGAGAAAAACTCAATCAACGGAACCTGCCCGATATGGCGTCTCTTCGTGCGCTCCACGCCTTTTCCCTTCTTGCTCGCCATGGTCGCGCAGCTTTGGCTGCCGAGAAACTCGGCGTATCTCCGTCTGCGCTTTCACACCTGATGCGCAAACTGGAAAGCGAGTTGGGAGCGACGCTGGTCAATCGAGACGGACGCGGGCTGACGTTGACTGAAGAAGGCCAACGTCTGGCGCTTGGCCTTGGCGACGCCTTCGACCGGATAGATGATGCCGTCGACAGCTTCAAGCGACGGGGACGCACGGAACTCCGGATCAGCACGGTGTCAACTTTTGCCACGCGTTGGCTGATCCCGCGCCTGCCGCAATTCCAGGCAGGCCAACCTGATGTTGAGTTGTTGCTGTCAACATCAACGCGGATGATCGATCTGGACCGGGAAAACTATGATTGTGCGATCCGCCTGGGAACCGGTAACTGGCCAAGCGTTGAAAGCCACCTGCTCTGGAAAGAACACTTGGCGGTTGCCCTGGCTCCCAACCTGCTCAGTGGCGCCGATCCGTCAAACCCCAAAACTCTCACCAAACTGAAACTCCTTCACAGCGCCTCGCGCCGCAACGACTGGAGCCAATGGTTGGAGAAAGCCGGACTGGAACATCCGGACGTCAATTCCGGCATGGTGCTGCAAAGCCGCGACCTCGCCATCCAGGCCGCCATTGCAGGTATGGGTGCGATTGTGATTGACCGGCGATTTGTCTCACAGGAGCTTGATGCCGGCCACCTGATCATGCCGGACTGGGCGTTGCTGGAATTGGAGACCGGTTACTGGTTTGTTCGATCTCCTGCCCGAACATTGACGCGGCCAGTCGCAACCTTTCGGGATTGGTTACAGGAAACAGCATAGAAATTCTCTACTCGCTCCTTAACGGCCCTTGTGTTCACCCGAAGTTTGAATTCATATTCCTGACGGGAACCCGCGAAATTCACTAACAATACGCGGCATCAAAACCGGGAGGAATATAATGCTCAGGGGGCTTATCAGCGCCATTTTATTAGTGTTTTCAGTAGGTTTTATTCTGGCAACGTCAAAATCCGCCTCCGCAGACAATATGGTCTGGCGGTTTCAAAGCGAACATCAGAAAATCGTTGATGTTGAACTCTATTCCGACAGCCGCCGCGGGCATGTCTGGCCCGGTAACAACAAAATCGATGTGTTGGATGACTTTTCGACAAAGACGATCAACATCTCCTGCAAATACGGCGAGTCTATTTGTTATGGGGCCTGGGTCAGAAACCGGAATAGCACCTATTGGGGCGTAGGATACAAAAACCGAAATCGCTGCAATAGCTGTTGCTACACCTGTGATGGCGGCCAAACAAAGGTGATTGTCCTCAATCCATAATGTGCATGCGCCGTGTTCAACGCCAAAGAATAATACCGAGCACGGCTATAACGATCAGTACACAGCCGAAAATTTCTGATCGCGCAATCGCTTCCTTGAAGACAAGCCAGGATACGATGAAGGTGAAAACCAATTCGATCTGAGCAAGCGCACGCACATAGGCAACATTCTGCAAGGTCATGGCGGTAAACCAGCCTGCGGACCCTGCAACACCGGATGCGCCGACCCAGATGGCCGACCTCCAGGCAACAGCGCTCGCCATCAACTGGTCACGGTCCCTCATCAGCATCCAGATCGCCATGACGGCGGTCTGAAACATGGTTGCATAGGTAAGTGCAAAACCGGCCTGCATCGGCACACCGGTGCCGTCGAGAGATAAGCTCGCAACCCGGTAAGCTGCAGCCGATGCGCCAAACAGCGCTGCTGATGCCAATCCTATCAAGGCCGGGCGTCCCAAAAGGGACTGACGAAGAGACACTGCTGTAATCTTTACCCGAGCCAGGGAAATAACCATCACACCGACGATACCTATCAATATGGATATGCCAGCAACCCATGAGATTTTTTCACCCAGCAACAGAAAACCAAACAGTGCCGCCTGTATGGGTTCGGTCTTTGAGTAGGCGGTTCCAACCGCGAAATTGCGGAAAGAAAACAAATGGACCAGCAAGAACGTCGCGAAGATCTGTGCTAACCCGCCTAAAGCACCTGCAATGAGAAATGTTGCGTTGATGTCTGGAAACGGAAAGTCAAACACCAACGCCAGAACAGCGACATACAAAAGTGCAAACGGAAACCCGTAGCCAAACCGCACGAAGGTCGCCCCGGTTGTCCCCAACTGGTCTTTCAGGTGTTTTTGCATAGCCGAACGCACGTTCTGGCAAAACGCGGCAAACAGGGTGATGGGGATCCAGAGTTCCATGATCTGCTTTCCAGTCGACGGATTCGGCTTCGATAACTTGGAGCGCTGACCCTATTGGGCTTTGGGCCGGGTTCAATTGACTTGTGCTCAAGTAAACATGATTGCTATGATTTACTAATTGGGAGTTCAACAGTCGGGAGACAGCAAGATGGCGACTTACGAATGCAAACTTTGTGGAATGAGCGTCAATGCAACATGCGGCAAGTGCAATGCTCCGCTGGTAAACGATACGCTCAAACTGGATGACGGCCGTGAAGTCCAGATTTCGAAATGTCCGAACGGCGACGGCAAAATCAAATCACCGATGTGTTGCGGCCAGGACATGGCCTGCGAAGCAGCCTAACGCCGTTACCACGCTCGTCATCTCAAACAGAAAATACGGCTGAGCATTCAACTGCTTTGTTCATTTAAGACGCCCCAAGTGGCCGGATTGCCTAGCCTTGAGCTTGACACATCCGGGCTGCAGGGCTTAGGTCCGGCCTGACTTTTTCAATCCCTTCCGGAGTCCAACATCCTGATGACACAAGACCTTGCCGCGCTTTCAAAAACCATTGATGCAGCGTTCGAAGACAGTGCTTCGATCGATACAACCACGACCGGCGAAGTCCGTGATGCAGTCAAAACGACCCTGAACCTGCTCGATCGCGGTCAGCTACGTGTTGCAGAAAAGAAGGATGGCGACTGGGTCGTCAACCAGTGGGCAAAAAAAGCAGTCCTGCTTTCTTTCAAGCTGAACCCAATGGAAGTTATCCAGGGCGGCCCGGGCAATGCAACGTGGTGGGACAAGGTCCCGTCGAAATTTGACGGCTGGAGCGGTGCGGACTTCGAACAGGCCGGATTTCGTGCTGTTCCCGGTTCCATCGTCCGGAGTGGTTCATTCATCGGCAAAAATGTGGTCCTGATGCCGTCCTTCGTCAATCTGGGCGCTTATGTTGATGAGGGCACAATGGTTGATGGCTGGGCAACAGTCGGCTCTTGCGCGCAAATCGGCAAAAATGTGCACCTGTCAGGTGGTGTTGGCATCGGCGGAGTTCTGGAGCCGCTGCAGGCCGGACCAACCATTATTGAAGACAACTGCTTTATCGGTGCACGGTCAGAAGTTGTTGAAGGCTGCATTGTGCGTGAAGGCGCAGTCCTTGGCATGGGTGTCTACATCGGCAAGTCGACCAAGATCGTCAACCGGATGACTGGTGAAGTCTCCTACGGCGAAATTCCGCCCTATTCTGTTGTTGTTGCCGGTTCCATGCCGAGTGCCAATGTGATGGGGAATGGCGAAGCATCGCCGAACCTTTATTGCGCGGTGATTGTCAAAATCGTTGACGAAAAGACACGGTCCAAAACCGGGATCAACGAGCTTTTGCGCGACTGATCCTTTTTGTCCGGGGAATCAATGCAAGGCCCGTCTCCTTGAGGCGGGTCTTTCTATTTTAAACAGTCCAAAGACGCCCTGCGAGTTCGCCAATCACCAGTGACAGCAGAATATCGAGAAAAACGATCCCGATAGAGAGGCTGACGGACGCCTGTAAAGCTATACGGGCGACCAAAAACCTGTACCAGAGGACCACAATCAGGCAGGTGAACGACAGCAGCACCATGATTCCGGACGATACAATTCCGGTCAGATAAAAAAGCCCGGTAATCAGGTAGGGAATTGAGGCCAGAACACTCGTCCAGTTGCGCACGGCGATAAACGGCACATACTGGCGCGATATACCGATTGGACCAGCAAGCAATGCAAGCAGGATTGGCAATGTGATCCAGTCAATGCCCAAGCTCAAAAACTGAGCGGTCCAGTACGTATTCTCCGGAAAGGTTTCCGCAGAAACAACATTCTCGGACAACAGCAGCTTTTTCTCTGCAAGCGAACTTACAACGAAGATTGGAACTAGCAGGAATATCACCTGAAAGGACCGCCAAAATCCCTGAAGAGATTGATCAAAGTAGGCCATGCCCTGAGGTTGATTGCGCAAAAGCAACCAGGAGCCCGTTAAAGCTGCGCGTATTTCGCTATTGCTGATCAAATTCACTCAGCTCCGGCAGAAGGACCAAAATAGCTCGTCAGGAATCGTTTGTAGATCGCTGCAAGCTGGTCAAGATCATTGACCGCAACGCATTCGTCAACCTTGTGCATGGTCTGACCAACAAGACCGAACTCCACGACCGGGCAGTAGTTCTTGATGAAACGCGCATCAGATGTGCCGCCGCCTGTAGATAATTCCGGCGAGCGTCCCGTCTCAAGCTGAACAGCTTCGCTCAATGCTGCGATCAGAGTATCGTCATTTGTTAGAAAGGACTCGCTGGCATCACGTTTAAAGCTGATGTCCAGCTGGAGATTACCAAGGTCAACACTCTGCAATGTTTCCAGGATTTTGGATTTGAGGCTGTCCAGCGTCCATTCGTCATTGTAGCGTATGTTAAAACGGCATTCTGCACGGGCTGGGATCACGTTGAATGCAGTGTTCCCAACATCGACGGTAACAATCTCCAGGTTCGATGGTTGAAACCGGTCATTTCCCTGATCCAGGTCGAGCGCATTGAGCGCACTCATCAACTTTGTCAGCCCCGGAACCGGATTGTTTGCAAGGTGTGGATAGGCTACATGGCCCTGAACGCCAGAAACTGTCACGATACCGGACAATGACCCGCGTCGACCCACCTTGATAGCATCGCCGAGCTTCTCGGGATTTGTAGGCTCGCCAACGATGCAAGCGTCGAATGTGTGGCCCTGGCTTTTTGCCCATTCCAGAAGTTTGACCGTGCCATTGACCGCAGGTCCTTCCTCATCTCCAGTAATCAAAAAGGAAATGGTTCCACCGAAATCCGTACCATTGCGATCAACGAACTCAAGGGCAGCAGCAGCGAAGGATGCAATGCCGCCTTTCATATCCACCGCGCCACGACCAAACAGAATTCCGTCTGAAATTACGCCCTCAAATGGCGCGTGTTTCCAATCGCTTTCTGCACCTGCCGGGACAACATCCGTGTGCCCCGCAAACACGAAATGCGGTTTTCCCGATCCGATTGAAGCAAAAAGATTATCAACATCAGGCGTGTCATCGTCCTGAAATGTCACACGCTCAACCCGGAAGCCCGCACTAACCAAGAGCGTCTCAAGTGAACTCAGAGCACCGCCTTCAGCAGGTGTGACCGACGGACAGCGGATGAGGTCCTGAGCAATTTTCGTGGCGGTAGAAATCGACATTCGGAAGAATTCTTTTGTTGTGATGTTTCAAACGCAAACAGGTGGAGTCACCTTTTACGCCAATAACTGTTTGGCAACGGTCCGTGGCGATTTGGCTCTGCCTGACTGGGAACAAATCCGGCGATGATCACCACAAGAACATTTAAGCCGGGAACGAAAATCAGCAGGGCCAGAAAACCCGACAAACCGATATCCTGAAGGCGTTTGATGACAAGGGCCAGTTCGAACCATTGCAGAGCAAAAAACAGAATTGGCAACAGCGGATTGGAATCCATGAATGACGCCAGAGCATTCGCTTCAGTCGTGAATTCCACAGCGGACGAATTGAACCACAAGTTCACGGCTATGGCTATGACGGCCCAAACGAACGCAAAACAAAGCCAATAAGGCTCCCTACCCATTCTACCGATTGGACTGAGCAAGGCCCAAATGGCCCCGGGGGCAATGTTCGCGCTCGGCGGTGGTTTGTTCATAAAAATCCGCTTGTCTTTAAAAGGTCCGGGATGGAGTTAGTCCCTTAAGCCCTTGTGATCAAGCACCCAGACGCCCTGATGTACCAAAGGAGCTCAAAATTATGGAGCTGAATTGACATGCACTGCCTTAACGTTAGGTAATTTCGATGGATTTTGACAGACATACAGGTCTATCTTCCAAAGACCAATGTTCGAACACCATCAAAGGCCTACCTATGACCAGCGCCTGGACTTATAAAAAACTCGCCTGTGCATTTGTCGCAAGTCTGCTCCTTATTGCATTTTCCGGTCTATCAACTTCAGCTCAGGAAACAGCAACAAGCCTTCCGCCAGCCCTTCAACAAGACGCCATGGAGAAACTGGCATCTGATCTGGACCCGGAACAGGTCAAAGCTCTTGCCGATCTTTTGACGCTGTTACAACAAAGCGCGGCTGAAGAGGGCTCTGGTAGTTCGACAGCGACGGCGGGCCCAAATCTTCTGGATCAAGTCCAGACAATTCTCGACAACTTCGGTTCCATGGTTGTCGGACATTTTCAAAACCTGCCCAGTCTTGCATCCGACATTATCAATGGCATAGGCGCTCTACTGTCTGGTTCTGTAGCCGGGCCAATTCATTTTCTAATTGGCGCAATTGCATTGATCCTGGCGTTAGGTATCGCTGCGGAATTCCTGTTCAACCGGTTGGCTACCGCCAAGCGGGACAACATCCAGTCCCGGAATCCTGAAAGCCTTTTCGAAACGGTCAAACTCGTATCAACCCGGGCAGGTCTTGATCTGGGTGGACTGGTCGTCTTTGCAGTCGTCGCACTGATCGGTGCAAAACTGGCTGTATTGGATCCTGTCACCAGATCCTTTGCACTCAAGGCCGTCTTCTGGATTGTGTTCATGCCACGACTGGTCGCAGCGCTTCTCAGGTTTGCTCTTGCTCCTCATCGCCCCGAACTTCGTCTGGTCACGGCTGATGATTTAACAGCCAAGTCTCTCTATCGCAGTTTCACGACGCTGTTTGCGATTGTCGGCGTTGCCTTTTTCACTCGAAATGTCATGCAGGCGTCTGGTGAGGATGCAGGCGGTACCTTCCGCTTTTTCATCGGGTTCGGCGTAAATGCCTGGATCATCGCCATAATCTGGCAAGCCCGGCATGGCCTTACCGAAATCATTTTGGGAGATGACGACGAACCGACCAATGGACTGGAACGCATGGCACATTTTTGGCCATACTTTTCCATAGGCTTCATCGCATTCAACTGGCTGCTTGTTCAGTTCGCCGCCGGAATGGGCATCGAAGCCCTCACCGCTGGCCGGTCACTTGCCGTTATCGCGCTGGTGGTCTTTGCACCCTTTCTCGACACAATGGTGCGCGGGATCGTGTCTCATATCGTGCCACCCATGCAAGGCGAAGGAGCGGTGGCTGAAACTGCCCATATGCAGACGCGGCACAGCTATGTGCGCGTCGCACGCGTCACATTGTTGGCGTTCCTGATACTGGTGGTCGGCCGGATCTACGGCCTGAACCTGCTCGCACTGGGTGCTGATGATGGTTCTGCGGTCGCAAGAAACACGGTCATATTTCTTCTCATTCTTGCTGCCGGCTATCTGGCATGGGAGATCACAAACCTTTGGGTCAGCCAACAACTCGCAAAGGATTCACCGCCAACAGAATCCGCAGACGATGATGCAGAAATGGGTGGGGCCGGCAAATCGCGCCTGGCGACCATTCTTCCTCTTGTACGGGTCGTCCTGCAGATCACCATCATTACCCTGACGGGCTTGCTTGCGCTCAGCCAACTCGGGGTCAACATCACTCCGCTTCTCGCTGGTGCCGGTGTTGTCGGTCTGGCTGTCGGTTTTGGAGCACAAACTCTGGTGAAGGATGTTGTTGCCGGTATCTTCTTCCTGATGGACGATGCCTTTCGTATGGGAGAATTCATCGACACGGGCGGCACACTCGGCTCCATCGAAAAAATCTCGATTCGCTCATTGCAGCTTCGTGGCACCCGCGGGGCGATCCACATCATTCCTTATGGCGAGATTCCGAAGCTCACCAACATGTCGCGCGACTGGGTAATCATGAAGCTGCAATTTACAGTGCCCTTCGACACGGATGTCGAAAAGGTCCGTAAGCTCTTCAAGAAAATCGGTCAGGACATCATGGAGATGGATGAATACAAGGATGACCTCCTGGCCCCTTTCAAAGGTCAGGGTGTTTCCGGTGTGGATGACGTCGGCATTCTTGTTCGCGGTAAATTCACGACCAAACCCGGCAAACAATTTGGTGTCCGCAAGGAAATCTACAAACGCGTCCAACAGGCGTTTGACGAGAATGGTATTCAGTTCGCCCGCAAGGAAGTCCGCGTCCAGCTACCGGACAATACCAAGATTGATGACAGCCAAAAAGAAGCCGTTGCAGCGGCCGTTGCGGAGGCCGCAGAACCGAAACCGACGGCCTGACAACAAGAGGCTCATATACGCCCTTCTCCGCATTGTTTGTCTGACACTTGAATGTTTATCATTGGAGTGCCGGACACTGCGGCCGGAAGACAATGCTTTTGGGAGGAAGCGACCTTATGAGCGATCAGGATATGGCTGAAGCTGGTTTGAGGCCTATGCCACAAGTCAACAAGATCACAGTCAATGATGTCATTGATGCCTTGGCAGCAGGGCTGTCGGATTTCCGACGCGCACCGATGTACGGATTGACGATTGGTGCGCTCTTCGCGTTTGGCGGGCTTTTTGTCGTTTTGAGTGCAGCGGCACTCAACATGAGCTATCTCTCCTATCCGGCTGCCGCCGGCTTCGTGTTGATCGGCCCCTTTGCAGCTGTCGGACTTTATGAAGTCAGCCGCCGCCTTCAAAAAGGCGAAGATCTTTCCTGGTCATTAATCCTGAAAACCATATGGGCGCAAAAAAGCCGCGAGCTTTCCTGGATGGCATTTGTCGTCCTGTTCATCCAGATCATGTGGATGTACCAGGTCCGGTTACTGCTGGCCCTCTTCCTCGGTTTCAGGTCATTCGCATCCTTTGATGAGTTTTTGACAGAAGTTATCACAACACCCGAAGGCATCATGTTTCTTGCGGTTGGTCACGCAATTGGCGCCGTTCTCTCGCTGCTTCTGTTTTCACTGACTGTCATTTCCTTCCCGCTGCTTCTGGAGGAAGACAGGGACTTCATAACAGCCATGATCACGAGCATTCGGGCAGTCGTCACCTCACCGGTTCCGATGATCGGCTGGGCATTCGTGGTCACCGCAACTTTGATGGTTTCGATGGTTCCCGCATTCCTGGGGCTGATCATCACACTGCCGATACTGGGCCATACGACCTGGCATCTCTATAAAAAATGCGTTGTACCGGAGAAGCAGGCCGAAAGCAGCTAGGTCTGGGTAGTTGCAGCCTTGGTTGCCCTGTGGTCCTTCCACTCGGCCAACATGTCGATATCAACCTGTACAGGCCTGTAATCGACCCGCGTCAGATATAGCCCGTCAGCGGGCGCGACGGGACCGCAGGCCTCGCGATCCTTGGCGGCAAGTGCTTCTGTTATTGCACCCGGCCCCCATTTGCCTTCACCGACAAGCCGGAGTGTTCCAACCATGGAGCGCACCTGATTGTGCAGAAAGGACCGAGACGAACATTCCGCTATAACGAACTCACCGTCTCTGAAGACTGAGAAGTCATCCAGCGTCTTTTCCGGGCTTTTCGCCTGGCATTTGGTATGACGGAAGGTCGTAAAGTCATGATGACCGACGAATTCCTGCGCAGCGGCATGCATGGCGTCGGCGTCCAACTCATGTTTAACATGCCAGGCCAGACCACGCTGATGTGTAAGTGGCGCCAACCGATTGTGAATTCGATACCTGTAAGAACGCCGGATCGCGGAAAAACGCGCATCGAACCCTTCATGCATCTTTGTACAATCCAGAATGACAATCGGATTTGGCTGACAATGGAAATTCATTGCCCCCATGACCGTATTGATCGGCCAATCCTTTGACAAGTCCGCATGAAAAACCTGACCTGTTGCATGAACGCCTGTATCAGTCCGCCCTGCTCCACCAATGTTTATGTCTTCGCCGGAGAAGGCCTTCAACGCACGCTCTAGAACAGCTTGTACCGAGGGTGCATTGGACTGCCGCTGCCAACCACTATAGGGCCGACCGTCGTATTCCACCGTCATTTTGTATCGCGGCATGGCTTATTCAAATTCTTCAAAAGGCGTTGCAAATGCAACTTCCATTGGCAAATCACGGGATCCGGCTTCACTGAGCGGCAGCGCCATGAATGCATCACCGGCATAAGGTCCGTGCACTTTACGGGCAAGAACAGGATCAAAACCAAAACGCGGATAATAGGCTGGCGGACCCAGGACCAAAACCAGGTCTTCCCCGGACGCTTCAAGAGCCTTCAGAGATGCCGTGATCAAGGCAGATCCGATGCCGCGGCGCTGTTGATCCGGCCAAACAGAAACCGGTACCAGGCAGGCAATCTGCAGCGCTTGCCCGGACCCTATTGAGGCAGGCGTTACCCGGCTATACGCCACATGACCGACGATATCTCCATTTTCATCGATGGCCACTTGTTCAAGCACCAATGCTCCACAATGACGAAGTTTGTGTACGAGCCTGGCTTCCATGTCTGACGGAAAGGCAGCTCTGAGCAAATCTCGCACAGTTGTCTCATCGGCGAGCGAAACATCGCGAACGGACACTGCCTGTCGTGGTGAATTGTCAGTCATTGAACTCTCCCGGCACCAAGCTTAGGCCAAAATCGTGCCGTCAGTAAGGGACGCACCTCGCAGAAAATCTGCACCGCTCATCGGTTTTTTGCCAGCGCGCTGGACCTGTTCCAACCGAACAGCCCCGTTAGCACAGGCAATCACGGGAACATCTTCGGTATTCAAGACAGTTCCGGATACGCCGTTTTCTTCCGTTAAAGCGCTGCGCAGGACCTTTATACGCTCAGTCTTACTGCCTAGCTCCATTTCGCACCAAGCGCCGGGAAAAGGTGACAGGCCGCGGATGTGATTGTGCACGGTTTGCGCCGAATTCGACCAGTCAATGCGGGTTTCCTGTTTGGAGAGTTTGGCAGCGTAGGTAACACCGTCTTCCGACTGCTGCGTTTCAGTCAAACCACCCCAGGACAAAGCGCCCAGCGCGCGCCGGATCAGATCTCCGCCGAGACCAGAAAGCTGATCATGCAGCTCGCCAGCTGTCATGTTTTCACCGATAGCAACAGTTTCGGACATACAGACAGCGCCAGTATCCAGACCTTCTTCCATGCGCATGACCTGAACAGCTGTTTCCTTGTCGTCTGCCATGATTGCCCTGTTAATGGGAGCAGCGCCCCGCCAACGTGGCAACAGCGACGCATGCAGGTTGAGACAACCGTGCTCCGGCGCATCCAAGACTGCCTTTGGGAGGATCAAGCCATAAGCGACAACAACAGCAACATCTGCGTTGAGCGCCATAAAAGCTTCCTGCTCATCGGCGCCTTTCAAACTCTTGGGTGTGAAAACCGGAATACCAAATGATTCCGCGGCTTCATGGACCGGAGACTTCTTCAGATCCATTCCGCGTCCTGCCGGGCGTGGAGGTTGGGAATAACAGGCAACGACTTCGTGACCCTGACCAACGATTTCCATCAAGGTTGGCACCGAAAACTCGGGAGTGCCCATAAATACAACGCGAAGAGACATACGAGACCTGAGCGGTTGAGATGTTTGAGCGCTTTATCGCGCGATTATGCGAGGCCGGGCAACAGTGCTTTCAAACTGCTGACCATCATTTCCATGGCAATTGCCGCAAGGATCATACCCATCAAACGGCTCATGACACTGGTCGCTGTTTGTCCAAGAAACCGGGACAGGAGCGGAGCGGCAAAGAAAGTTGCGACCAATACGCCGATTGCAGCTGCGATTGCAGCTGCGTAAGCGATTTCGCCTGACGTGTCGGATACATGACCCCGATAGACTATCATGGTCGAAATTGTCCCAGGACCTAACAGGATCGGGACTGTCAGCGGATAGATCGCAGGGTTCTCCTGCGCCGCATGATGCTCTTTTTCCTTATCGGTTCCGTGGTGCGCCTTGCTTTGCTCACCCGATAACATTTTGAGTGCAATCAGGAGGATCAGGAATCCACCTGCAAGCCGGAACGCATCCAGACTAATGCCAAACACTTTGAGAATGTCGTCACCCGTTACACCAATGACGACCGCGCCAAGCGATAGACTGATCAACAGGGTAAAAGCTGTTTTTCGCTCAAAACCAGCACCGCGATCAGCCGTCAGTGACAGAAAAACCGGCAGATTGGCAATCGGGTTCATGATCGCAAAAAGAGCCGCGAAAAGTTTCAGGAACAATGCCTGATCCATATTGTCCGCCCCCTACTGCAGTTACAGCGTGCCAGCCAGCTTTGCTTGTTTGGTGAATTTCTTGACGACCCGATCACGCTTCAGTTTCGATAGATAGTCAATGAACAATTTGCCGTTCAGGTGATCAAGCTCGTGTTGAATACAAGTTGCCAGCAATTCGCCTGCCTTGACCTCCTGTTCTGCACCATCCCGATTCAGAAATCGAATAGTGACTTCCGAAGGTCGTTCGACATCCTCATAAAAGTCCGGGATCGAAAGACAGCCTTCCTGATAAACGGATTGTTCTTCGCTCGACCAGACAATCTTCGGATTAATGAAGACCATTGGTTCCTTGGGTGCATCTTCCTTGGCAACGTCCAGAACGAAGATACGTTTCAGAATGCCTATCTGGCTTGCAGCCAGGCCAATACCCGGTGCGTCATACATGGTTTCCAGCATATCGTCTGCCAGTTGACGTATGTCGTCATCGACAGCTTCAATGGGCGCGCAGACTTCGCGTAGAACCGGGTCAGGAATGGTGATAATCGAACGTTTTGTCATGCGCTTGACATAGGCAATCAGAGCGCAACGGTCAACGCGCAATTCTTTGCTGAATCCAACTCTGTTTCCCAATTGAAACTGGCTAATCCGCTGCACAATCCGGCGAATCGTTCTATGTTTGTTTCATGAATGAGATCCTGTTTGAGTTAAGTGGCCGTCCGGTGTCCGTTTTGGAAACTGCCATTGGCAGTGGGTTGTTTCTGTTGGCGGTGATCGTGTGGCTGGTTATGAAGACCATGCGCGAGATCCGGTTGCGGGGAGAAACCGATAGCGCCGCCGCAGAGCGCATTCATGAGCTGGAATCCCATTTGTCCCAACTTCTGAAATCTCAAGGCGAGATGACAGGCCGAATGCAGACCATGGCAGAAGTCTTCGGTTCGCGGCAGTCTGACATGATGCGTGCGGTGAATGAGCGGCTAGATGGCATGGGGCACAAGCTTGGTATCTCCATGGCAGACACAAGCAAACGAACGCAAGATGGTCTGCGCCACCTGCATGAACGGCTTGCCGTTATCGACCGTGCACAATCCACAATCACAGACCTCTCAGGACAGGTCGGGCAGTTGCAGGCGATCCTGTCTAACAAACAGACCCGCGGGGCATTCGGTCAGGGCCGCATGGAAGCCATCATTCAGGACCAGCTGGCACCGAGCGGTTTTTCCTTTCAGGCAACTTTGTCCAATAACAGCCGTCCGGACTGTCTGGTTCACATGCCAAACGGTGCTCCCTCCCTCGCGATTGACGCCAAGTTTCCGCTCGAAGCGTTCAACCTCTTGCGCGAAGCGGATTCCGAAGAACAGCACAAGTATGCCCAGGCACAGTTTCGGCGTGACTTCACAAAGCACATTCAGGATATCGGCGAAAAGTACCTTCTGCCAGGTGAAACACAGGATACGGCTTTCCTGTTTGTGCCGTCTGAAAGCGTCTTTGCAGAATTAAACGAAAATTTTGAGGATTTGATCCAGAAGTCGCACCGGGCTCGGGTGGTGATTGTTTCGCCATCCCTTTTGATGCTCTCTATACAGGTGATTCAATCTGTTCTACGCGATGCAAAAATGCGCGAGCAGGCTCATCTAATTCAAGCTGAAGTCGGACACTTGATTGTCGATGTCAGCAGATTGAATGATCGGGTCGGCAAACTGCAATCTCACTTTGCTCAAGCGAACAAAGACATCGATCAAATCCTAATTTCGAGCGACAAAATCAGCAAACGTAGTCGAAAGATCGAAGATCTGGAACTGGGTGAGCTTCAATCGAATACGGAAGAGAATACGACACCAGATCCACAGCTTGCCTTCACGCCAGAGGCTTAGGCCGTCAAACGCCGTGCCTTGGTAATCGCGCCCCATTCCGTCGCAGCGATCCGTTCAACTGCTGTGTCAAGCGCTTCATACGCCACGGTCATTGTATGACCATTGGCATGCAGGAGTTTATTAGGCCCGGCAATGATGCCGACATGCCCTTTCCAGAACAACAAATCCCCACGCTGCAATGCTGTTAGATCATCAAATGGAATTTCCGTGCCTGCTTCAGCTTCTTGCATGTCGCTGTCACGCAGTAGATCAATTCCTGCAGTTTGCGCCGCCAGCTGCACGAGCGCTGAACAATCTATACCTAGACTGGAGCGTCCACCCCATAGATATGGCGTTCCCAGAAATTCTTCGGCGACCGAAACCCAGTCTCTTTCTTGGTGTTCAATCGGCACCAAATGCTTTGCCACGATAAACGAGCCGTCCTCCAGGCTGGTGTATTTCAACCCTCGTGTTTCCGATTCTCCTTTGGCGGTCACAAGAGACCCTATGGACAATAGCCCAAGCGGAGGAAACTTCAGATCTGGTCCGGGATAACGAAAAGTCCGCAAAGCCCGAATACGATATGTTGGACTGGTAACAGGACCAATGTCGGCTGACGAAAACCAACCAACGTACCCATCGGTTTCCAATTGTCCCCATGCCCATCCCTCTAGTGTCTGTTCATAGACCGTGAGCGGCTCTCCATAGAGCGCTTCCGTGTCAATCGATCGATCTGAACGCGGCTCAGGGCGGATTGCAATCTTGTCAGCCTTAACCCGAAGCTTTTCGCCGACAACAAACCGCTCCGCATCAACGCGACCTTCATATGCTCGAGCAGCGAGGTCACTTCTGACGGGATGGCGACGGCGATCAAGTGTATTGGACATTTAGAACCAGACTTAAAAAGTATCGAAGTTGACGTCTAGCGAGGCAGCTCTTTGGCTTTATCAACAACGAGATCGCCAAGCTGCTCCAGGTAGAGCGCACCTTCAACCGTGCGGGTAATGATGACATTTCTTTTGTCTGCATCATCCCGTTTACGGGACAGCAATCGCAAGCTTCCCAGAGTGTCGAGAGCTCGAGTGATCGCCGGTTTGGTAACATTCAGTTTTGATGCAAGCCCGCGAACAGTATGCGGAGGTGGTTCCAGATAAACCGTCAGAAGAATCGTGGACTGGCGCGCAGACAAGTCCTGTTCTCCATCGCGTACCAGCGCCAGATTGACATCGTGCATCAATTTCAGCGCTTGGGATGCGCGCATATCGACAGCCATGAATTCAGATAATCCCTATCTTGCGTCCACGGATATCCAAGCACAAAAACGTTTCGGAGCCGTTATTTTTTCGTCGCAAAACGTTCGGTGATCAGGTCGAACAAGCAACGGATGCCTTGCGCTTCACCGCCACTCGGCTTGCCAGGTTTGTCACTCGGGCTCCAACCGTAAATATCAAAATGCACCCAGCTCTCTATATTTTCCACAAAGCGCGACAGAAACAGCGCCGCTGTGATGGACCCCGCAAACCCAGCACCTGACGTGTTGATATGGTTAATGTCGGCGACCTTGCTGTCGAGGTATTTCATGTACGGTTGCCACAAAGGCATACGCCACAAGGGGTCATTTGCTGCTTCCGCCATGACCGCTATATCTTCGGCAAGTTCATCGTCATTTGTATAAAAGGGTGGCAGATCCGGCCCGAGCGCAACACGTGCAGCACCTGTTAGCGTTGCCATATCAACTAGAAGATCCGGGTTTTCCTCATCAGCCAATGCAAGTGCATCTGCAAGCACCAAGCGGCCTTCTGCGTCGGTATTGCCAATTTCAACCGAAATCCCCTTGCGACTCGCCAAGACGTCTCCCGGCCGGAAAGCATCCCCTGCAATCGAATTTTCGACACATGGAATAATTACGCGTAATCGCACAGGTAATTCGGCTGCCATGATCATGGAAGCTAGGCCGAGCACGTTGGCGGCGCCTCCCATGTCTTTCTTCATGAGAGACATCGATCCGCCAGGCTTGATATTAAGGCCGCCCGTATCGAAAATTACGCCTTTGCCGACCAACGTTATCTTTGGATCACTTTCTTTGCCCCAGGTATAATCGGCAAGACGTGGCTCACGCGTGCTTGCGCGACCGACAGCGTGCACCATCGGTAAGTTCTGTTTGATGAGATCGTCACCGACGATTACCCGCCCACTTCCGCCGTTTTCATTGAAGAGATCCTCAACCGCCTGAGAAAGTTCCTGCGGCCCAAGGTCATTGGCAGGAGTGTTAATCAGATCACGAGCGAGTTTTACGCCATCAAGGATCTGACCAATGCGATCCAAATCGACTTCGTCTGGGACAACGAGGCGAACCACCTTTTCAGAAGGTGTCACATAGTGCTCGAACCGATAGGTTGAGAGTGCAAACCCGAGTGCCGCCTGTTCTGCATCGGGAAATTTTTTTGCCAGCTGATAATCACCAGCAGGCAATGCTTTTGCCAAGACACCCAGTGCAAACGTATCCGACAACCCGGTCTCTTCCACACCGAACAGTACCGCTGCAGCCCCCCCGCTCAAGCCTGGCACAAGCTGAAAGGACGAAGCTTTGCCGGAATATCCGTTCGCATTGCACCACGAAGCTGCGGCATCCCCCAATTCGGACAGAACATCGACCAGACTGGCTTCTGTTACAGCGATGATTGGTGTCGATGCTTGGGCTTCGCTTTTGTGGATCAGGGTTTCACGCACGGGAGCACTCCAGTTGCCTTCACTTTTTATCAGTCCCACACCTAAGCCGGTGTTCGCAGCTAGGCAAGTTTCTGGTGCTCATCCCAGAGTCAGTTTCGCAATTCGCTAAAGTACTTAACCAAGCATTAGGGTTAATTATCTATTTCTAGAAAGGAACGACACTTGGTGCCGACAACAAGGATGTTGAAGATGCAAGCGCCCAAAACCGGTCCTATGACAAGACGCTCTCGCCTCACCTCAACGTTGATGGCGATGACTGCCGTTGTGCTTGTTGCCGGCTGTGCATCAAGCAAATCGACCGGAACGCACTCTTCCGCGTCTGGTGTTCATTATGCTGCGCCAGGCTCATCTCAAGCGCGTGCAGCAGTCTCCAAGTGGGGCAAAGCTTACGAGAAGGATCGGAAAAACCGAGCTGCTATTCTTGGGTATTCCAACGCTCTCAGTCAGAACGGACAAATGCCGCAGGCTATGGCCGTGCTGCGTTCAGGTGTGATTGCCTATCCTAAAGATCGCGAAGTTGCATCGGCATATGGCAAGGTTCTCGCCATGAACGGTCGTTTTGACGAAGCTCTGAATGTTCTCCAAGGCGCTCAGCAACCAGCCATGCCGGACTGGAAACTGATGTCAGCGCAGGCAGCTATTTATGATCAAATGGGCAATCACGGCAAAGCCCGCGGCCTTTACAAACAAGCACTAAAAATTCAGCCCGATGATTCCAGCCTTTTGAATAACCTCGGCTTGTCGTATCTCCTGTCAAATGAACTTCCCGACGCCGAGTACACGCTTAGAAGAGCGGCGACATTACCGGATGCTGACAGCCGGGTCCGCCAAAATCTGGCACTGGTACTTGGTATTCAAGGAAAATATGACGAGGCTGTTCAAGTCGCCCAAGCAGAATTGGACCCGCGTCAGGCCGAAGCTAACATTGCCTATCTGCGCACCATGATGCAGCAGCGACAGGGCTAAATTCCACCCGCCTTTTCCGAAGCCTACTGAACCCACAGCGGACGTTATTAAGCTAGAGAGGAGGCTCGGCCAACTTCTAGTGGATAGACAAGTGAACACAACAAGCCTCTCGATAGTGTCTGCCCACACAATCAGCGGCATCACAACTGCTTGGTCTAGTCGTTAAGAGCTCAATTCTGGTGACCCTATCTGTTAGGGCTACTTGAATGAGTCCATAACCTGCATAACTGCTGGGCCCAGTATTATAAAGAACAACACTGGCAAGAAGAACAGAATCATCGGAACAGTCAATTTGGGTGGTAGCGACGCCGCCTTCTGCTCCGCCAATTGCATGCGGTTTTCTCTGGTATCATCTGCCATCAATCGAATTGCATTTCCTACCGGTGTTCCATATCGCTCTGCCTGAATAAGCGCCATCATGACGTTTTTTACGCCTTCAACGCCGGTACGCTCTGCAAGATTTTCATATGCATTCCGCCGCTCACTCAAATAGGATAGCTCTGCTGTCGTTATGGATAATTCTTCTGCTAATTCAACAGATTGAACGCCGATTTCTTCGGCCACACGTTGAAACGCAGGTTCAATCGCCATACCAGATTCAACACAAATAAGCATTAAATCAAGAGCATCTGGCCAAGCTCGTTGAATAATACGTTTCCGTTTGTCTATACAGTTTTTCAAATAGATGTTTGGAAGAAAAACCCCGAAACCTGAAAAGGCAAGGCAAAACGCAATCTTTGAAAAGACTGGCAACGGGCTGTCCAGTACAAAAAATGCATACAAAATTGAGACAATGAACAAGACTGCAGGAACAGCAATACGGGCAACAAGAAAGTAGTACAGAGGAGCAGAGCCTCTAAAACCGGCCATCCTCAATTTGTCTTGTGTTTGATTGTCAGCGAGCATTTCCTTGAGGTTGAGGCGATCAACCAGGGATTTCATTTGTGCCTTTGGTTGGTTTCTCAAGGACGCTTTAGCGTTGTCTTTCGTTGACTGCAGGCGCGCTCTTTCCTGAGCTCTTAACTTGTCCCGTTCCAAAGCCACCGAATTCATGCGGGCTTTTAATGTGTCACGAGACAGAAGCGGCATGACAAGCGAAAATATGGTTCCAGTTACCGCTATCATCGCCAGTAATGCGGCCAGGAATTGTGAGGAAACGAATATTCCGAGATCCATATCCCCTCCTAAATATCAAAATTGATCATGGATTTCATCACCATGATACCGCAGAACATCCAAAACAGACTGCCACCTATGATGATATTGCCTCCGGTTGTCGTAAACAGGAGCATGATATAATCGGGCGCAATGAAAAACATGATCCCACCGACAGCAAATGGAAGCGCTCCGATTATCCCGGCCGACGATTTGGCTTCCGCGCTTAATGCCTTAATCTTACGTTTCATTGCTTTGCGTCCGCGTAGGACCTTTGACAAATTGCCAAGTGCCTCGGCCAAACCGCCACCAGACTTCTGCTGAATACTGACAACGATCGCAAAAAAATTGGCTTCTGCAAGCGGAATTCTATCAGGCAATTTCGCCACAGCTTCGGCAAGCGATATACCCATCACCTGAGTATCTGAAATCTTCCGGAACTCAGTTGCTACCGGCTCTCGTGCTTCACGCGCAACAACCTTGATGCAATCTCCGAGTGGCAAACCGGCTTTGACCCCTCGCACGATTATGTCAACACCATTCGGCATTTCTTCTAGAAAACTATTAAGCCTGCGATTGCGTTTACTTGAGACATACCAGCGGGGAAAACCGAACAAGCCTGCAAATGCGAAACCAGCCGCGATCAAAGTGTTACCGCTTACAAGAAATCCCAGAACCGCAAATACTAGTCCGCAGACAATACTAAAAATCACAAAATGCTTCATTTCCCATTCAAGACCGGCTTGTTCCAGTTTGACTTTCAATGAGACCTTTTGTTGTTTGTCCTGCTTTGCTTTTTGACGCTCCTCAAAGCCCTTCAATTGATCCTGAATAGACTTTTTCTTCCGATCGTTATCGCGCAGCAGTTTGCGTTGTTTTTCTGATTGAGGACGGGCCGAGACAGCCTGTACACGCTGATCCCGTTTTTTTGATCCGGACAGCGAGGGCAAAAACAAGCCATAAATAATCCCTCCAACGCTAAGCATAACCAAAATTGCAACAGCAACTCCGGTAATGGCTGGTGTCATGAACTCTTCAAAGCCGGACATAATTACCCTCAATCCGCCACAAATTCGGGCATTTCGGAGGCATCAAGAGCCTGAGCCAATCGAGCTTCTTCACCGAAATACCTGGCTCTTTCCCAGAATTTCGGTCGCCCAATACCTGTTGAGCGATGCCGACCGATAATTCGGCCATTTGGGTCCTCGCCGACCATGTCGTAAAGGAAAACATCTTGGGTCGTGATGATATCGCCTTCCATTCCCATTACTTCCGTAACGTGGGTTATTCGGCGGGAACCATCGCGCAAGCGAGCAGCCTGAACAACCACATCAATCGACGACACAATCATTTCACGCAACGTACGTGATGGTAGTGAAAAACCACCCATAGTGATCATCGATTCAAGACGGGACAACGCCTCACGCGGCGAGTTGGCATGGAGCGTTCCCATTGAACCATCATGGCCGGTGTTCATAGCCTGCAACAAATCAAATGCTTCAGGCCCACGTACCTCGCCTACAATTATACGTTCCGGACGCATGCGCAGGCAGTTTTTGACAAGATCACGCATTGTAATCTCGCCCTCACCTTCAAGGTTAGGCGGACGGGTTTCAAGGCGCACAACATGTGGTTGTTGCAATTGAAGCTCTGCAGAATCTTCGCACGTTATAATGCGCTCGGTATTCTCGATATAAGCTGTGAGACAATTGAGTAGTGTGGTTTTGCCCGACCCCGTCCCACCAGAAATCAACACATTACATCGGGAGCGGCCGATAATTTGAAGGATTGTTGCACCATCTGGCGTAATGGAGTCGAATTTGACGAGCTGATCAAGTGTCAGCTTGTCCCGTTTGAACTTACGAATTGTAAGTGCCGGCCCATCTATGGCAAGTGGTGGCGCAATCACATTGACACGTGATCCGTCAGGAAGACGAGCGTCACAAATTGGACTTGAATCATCCACGCGCCGGCCAACCTGGCTCACAATCCGTTGGCAAATATTCATCAACTGGGCATTGTCGCGGAAAGCCACGCCGGTTTGTTCAACCTTGCCAGAGGTTTCGATGTAGACCGTGTGAGCTCCGTTGACCATGATATCTGCGATATCATCACGTGCAAGAAGTGGCTCCAATGGGCCATAACCCAAAACATCGTTACAAATATCCTCAAGCAGATCTTCCTGCTCAGAAATCGACATGACCACGTTTTTCAACGCAATTATGTCATTTACTACATCCCGGATTTCATCCCGAGCATCCTCTGCGTCAAGACGAGCCAGCTGTGACAGATCAATGGCTTCAACAAGAGCATTGAATATTTGTGCTTTTGTTTCGTAATATTCGCTGGTTTTCTTCCTTTGGACCGCGGGTTGCGGTGGTGGCTGATTAGAAGCCTCCGCTGGAGGCGGCAAAATGGGCTCACCGGGTTCTTGGCTTGCCCCAGTATCTGCAGGCATAGGCTTCGTTTCATCAGCGGGCGCAGCCGTCGCCTCCAGATCCGGTATGATCCCAGGCTGGACTCCCGTCGTTCCAGAAGATGAACCGCCACGTCTACCGAACATAACGCCCTAATTCTCCATTACTGCACCGGTTAACCGGCTTTGCGCTTCAGTTTCGACAACAATCCGCTTAAAGGGGAGTGCGATACTTTGCTTGGTTGAGCTTTTCCGGACACCGACTGAGCCAAATCATCAAACATCTGGCAAACCGCATGTTTTGAATCCAGTTCGCCTATCATTTGGCCATTGTTTGCCGCTGTCCCGAAGAGGTTTGGGTCAAAGGGGATTGCCGCCTGCACCTGCAGACCCAGTGCATTCGCGAACTCTTCCGGATTTATTTCAGGTCGCTTGGGAACATTGACTTTATTCATGACCAAACATGGCGATTTATCGTTAGGCCTCAGTTGTTTGAGCATGTCCACTGTGTTTTTCGCATTGCGGAGGTTGGCCAAATCGGGCTCGGCAACCAGCACAATCTCATCAGCATTTAGCAATGTGTTTTTAACCCAGGCATTCCAGGAATGCGGAATGTCCAACACCACATTGGGAGTACTGGCCCTAATGGTGTCAACAAGCAGGTCAAACGTCTTCTCGCTATGGTCATATGTGCGTTCTAACGTTGCGGGTGCCGCCAAAAGACTGAGGTGTTCGCTGCATTTGGACAAGATTCTGTCCAAATAGGTTTCATCAAGTCTTTCTGGAGAGGATATGGCCTCGAATATACCCTGAAGCGGATCCTGATTATAATCCAGACCTGCAGTCCCAAATGGTAAATCCATGTCGGCGACAACCACGTCGCTTTGAAATTTTCTCGACAGATTCCATGCCCCGTTATGGGCGATAGTCGACGCGCCGCAACCTCCCTTTACTCCATAAAAGGCAATTGTCCGGCCCAACGGGCCTGCATCCGGATCATTGTAAAGATTTCCTATCGATCCGATCAGTTGAAAAATCGAGACAGGTGCGATCAGGTATTCACTGACGCCCCTGGCAATCAGCTCGCGGTAAAGCAATACATCATTGACGTCGCCAATTACGATGACTTTTGTGCCAGCGTCACAGTACTCTGCAAGATGGTCTAGGCTGGAGAGCAAGTCTTCACGCTGACCTGAAGTTTCGACGATGATCAGGTTTGGCGTGGGTGATTGTTCAAATGTGTTTATCGCCGCCGGAATACCGCCCATCTCCAGCTTCAGATGTGCTTTGGCCATCCTGCGATCTTCTGTCGTTGCATCAAGAGTGTGCATAGTTGAATCGTTGAGGCAAAAACCATGCACGGTTATCCGCGGTATTGACGCGACATTTATCGCATCAATACCTTCAGATTGATATGTGCCCTGTTGCCCTGAAGGGGCTGCCGGGGAATCAGACATTTCCGTAAAATCCGGATCAGCGTTCATGTTACTCACTCCGCGATCTCCGCGCCTACACCTTCTTTATACTCGCCAGCAGTGGTCTCGCCTTTTCGATACTTCTCGAAGACAACAGCCCGGCGCGCTTGATCCGGCGGTGTACTCGCCCTTGGGGTAATCAGGTCTGAAGGGTTATCAACCATGGCCGCGAGATTTGCCTGGCTAGAACAACCGAAATTCTCATAGTCGGTGTTTGCACCAAAACCACCTCCGATATTTGCGGGCCAGCTGCCGCATTCTCCCGCAGTCGCCATCATTCGCGCATATGAAAGGCGTATTGGTGCATCAGCCGAAGGATCTTCAACTCTGTAGGTGCGAGTCGATATTCTGGACCGACCAAGCCCACCTCGTTGTAATGCCACACGAATATCGCGCGTCACCGAGTGAACAGCAGATTCATTTGCTGAGCCAGACGGCACAAGGATCTCGACGGTTCCGTTGCCTTTGCTCTGTGCTTCGTTTGCAAACGCCGTAATTGTATCTGATACCGGCCCGTGTAAGCTCCTGGTGTTCCGGCCAACAGGAAGATCCAGTGTTTCCGGAGCTTCTGTGATGACAATCGGATGCCGATATCGATAGTCATTTGTTGCCAGCAAATCCGCATTTGACTGTGGCTTAGATTGGCAAGCGACTAATGATAGCGCACCTGCGATCAAAACTCCGATCCTACAAGCGGATGCCGATCGGAAATATCCATATATGCTCATCCGTTCGTCCTCACTTGTATATAAAGCCAACTTGCCCGTGATAGGTGCCAGCGGCCTCCTCACCTGCAGGATTGAAAATCTTGTTAAGTCGGTTCAGGAAAATCGTTTCCGCATCAGACGGTGGGATCAAATTTTTGTCCGGTCGCACCAGCTTTTGAGCAGCGACAGGCCGGACAATATAAGGGGTAACAAAAACAGCCAGTTCCGTTTGATCTCTCAGAAAGTCCCGGCTTTTGAACAATGATCCAAGAATTGGAATTTGCATCAATCCCGGAACCCCTTCAATTGCTTGGGAGTATGACTCTTTTAACAAACCAGCCATCACCAAAGTACCGCCGGATGGGAGTTCCATTGTGGATTCCGCTCGTCTCACCTTTAGTGCCGAGATGGTAATTCCGCCTGCGGATACAGCTCCTTCGTTACTCAACTCACTAACTTCGGTTTTGACGCGGAGACTAATTCTTCCACCAGACAGGACGACGGGAGTAAAGTCGAGGCCAACACCAAACTTCTTAAACTCGACAGAGATTTCTCCGTCGTTGTTGGAAATTGGGATTGGAAATTCGCCGCCAGCAAGAAAACTTGCATTTTCGCCGGATATTGCAGTTAGAGTTGGTTCTGCAAGGGTTCTAATTACCCCTTCGCGCTGAAGCGCGTCAATTTGGGCGCTCAGGCTTGTTCCGCCGGAATTGAAAGCAATTCCGCCAACGGCCTGATTTACCACTGAGGGATTTACTAAAAAACTCGGTAAATTGGCGCCGAATGGCGTGAAGTTGCCGGCACTTATTGATCCCTGAAAACTGACACCGAGCTGCTTGACAATGGAACGCTCAACTTCGGCCACAGATACTTTCAGGTGGACTTGATCTTTGCCTGCAACTGAAATCAAGTTAACTACCTGCGACGCTGAATCCGCTCCCTGAAACTTCGCTGCAATGTCCGCTGCCTGTTGTGCTTCGATTGTGCTCTTGGCCGTACCGCTCAGTATGACGCTGCCGTTTACGGATTCAGCGGAGATATCGGTCCCGGGAATTAGTTTTCGTATTATCCGGGTAATATCCGACGTATCTCTTTCAACTCGGATGTCGAAACTTGCCAATTCACGGCCGCTACGACCAAAAAGCACCAGTCTGGATTGTCCTGATGTGTTTCCCAGAACAAAAATTCGCCGGGGAGTTCTAAGTACAGCATCCGCAATTTCGGGATTGGAAACTAGAACATCGGCGGCATCTTCAGCCAGATTTACGACAACAGATCGTCCAATGCCTACATTAAGAATCCGACCAGTTGCCCGTTCACCCGCAGCAATGTGAATTTGGTTCGGAAAGTTGCTCTCAGCAATTGCTGCGAACGGAGACAATGCGATGAACAAGAAAGCCAGGATAACGAGCTTCAATGGCCAGTTGCGATCGTTCATCATTGTTCCTTCATTGAACCTTCCAGGAATCGCGCCAGTCATTTCACACCTGCCTGACTGGAAATGCCGTATTTCACAAAATTTACACCGCGCTGGATTTCAGTGGCCTCGGCATCATCTGCAGAGTCCTGCGCACTTCGAAGCGCCAAGGCTATGGATCCAATTTGTTGGGACTGCACTAATATTTCAGACTGAGCTAAAGTCAGTTCGAGCGTGGCTGTCCGCTTCGGGGAGAGATTTTTCTGGTCCTGCTCCCCTGCAGTGGTTTCATCGATAGCCAGGACCCTGATGTTCTCGAGTATAGTCTCACTGATAGCGCTATCATCTGATCGCTTGGTGAGAATCAAATCGACCTTGTCACCCGGCAGAATAAACCCGCCAGCAGTCGTTTCCGCTTCGACACCCACTGCAATCGCTCTCTTCCCCTTTGGGAGGATTGCGGACATAAAACCTTTGTCTGTGGTGATCAGACGCTCGGAACGGATTGGCTCGCCGGAAAAGATTGGCGCTTTTGCAATTCGTCCTTGAAATTCTTCAGCCGCGCCCGGGTTTTCTTCTTTGGTTACAGCGCCGGCAGGGACTGCGTTTTCGGGCCAGTCAGCCCAGGACAAATCTTCTTCAGAGAGTTTGCTCCCTAAAAGTATGTCTTTTTGAGCGACGAGAATTTGAGTATTTGCCGGTTCCGTAACCGTTGGGGCAATCGCTGATTCTGGCTGAGAACCACCGGACAACATCACCATGCGAAAAGCTAAAATGCCTGCCGCTACCGCAATTGCCAATACTAGAAACCGAGCGATTTTCATAATATTTCGCCTAATATTCCAAATCTCAAACCTATCGATGTTGACTACAGTGGGTCAAATTCGTCAAAACATGGTTAATCATTGGTAGATATATTTGGTTAATTTGCATTAATATAAATAAATTTTTTATGAATATATTGCAGACGCGGCTTACAATCCAACAATTGACTCTAAATACTTAACTTGGGAAATTTAGCGCCTATGATCTATTTTAAAGAGATTTAAGCCCGTACTATTCTCAGGAGGCTACAAGTCCGAACCAATAGTCAGGAGAGTAGGTCTTAAGCGCAGCAAGTGCGATTGCTATTCCATAAGGGATACCGCTTTTGGTATCATAAAGCCTGGCGAACCATTCTTGGCGGGCTAAAAATGCAGGCGCAGCAATGCTATAACGAACAAATAGAATACCAAGCGTCAGAAGCATCCCGTAGACAGCCAGAACAAACAAGAATTCGATGAGAGTTTGTGAGTATCCAAACCACAGTGCTACTGCGGAAATCATTTTCACATCGCCTCCGCCCATCCAACCAAACGCAAAGAAGGCAAAGCAAGGAACAAAAACAACCACCAATCCGAGAAGATGATATCCCCAATCCTGTAGGGATAAACCAACTGCGAATGCCAGTAGGCAAAACCCGAAAATCAACAAAACCGAAACCCGGTTCCGGATCGTCATTGTTAAAAGATCCGATGCCCCCCCGAACGCAACCAGCATAGGAAAAACCACCAAAATCGCCGCTTCAATCATTTTGTACCCAAATTCATTTGAAGACAGGCCGGAATAGTAAATGTGATGCGGTTAACAATCAGCTATCGACAAACACAAAAACGGGCGGTTTCCCGCCCGTTAAAAATCGTAGTCCATATTTGTTTGCGATATAGTCTGACTAACAGATTATCCGCCTGAACCACCAGATGAACCACTAGCTGAACCAGCTGCTGTGGCCAACTGTCCCTGAATCGCAGTGAACACACCGGTCAAGCTAGTTCCGGTCGCCTGGACGGCGCCCAGAATAACGATAGAAAGCAAGCCGGCGATCAAGCCATATTCGATAGCGGTTGCACCAGATTCGTCTTTTAAGAAACGAGAGATAAGAGATTTCATATGTTTGCTCCAAGTACCACTGAATTGACAGCTTCAAACCGACGGATCTTTTTTTTGGCCCGTTCGGGATGACGTGAAGTTACTTTGGATACATTGCCAACCAGTTAAATTTTTTAAGTCACATCGATGTAATTACCGGTATTTTTTCTATGGTAAACAAAACGTTTACATAATATGGAAAAAATGAACGCAATATATAGTTATAATTAAATAATATAAAACGATTTTACTACATAAATAAATAATTTTTCTTTATTCAATTTTGACAACCAAATATACGCTAGCTACTGAATCTTTCATATTAGCAACCAATTTTCTAGAGTAGTCCTTCTCCACCTACTAGGACTTCTCGACTCTGGTTCGTTAGCAGATCGTTCACCACGTTTGATGCATTATCTCGCGGTAATCCATCAAATTGGGATAATAGACGCATGCGCGCTTTAAAGGTTGGACTAACAAAAATCCTAATTCTCGCTAATTTGTCGACTTTTGCAATTGCGGAAGATCACTCGGTAGTTGTGACTGTAGATCGGGCAAAAGTCTTCCAAATAGAAGATGGTGCCTCCGCGGTGATAGTCGGCAATCCCTTCATCGCTGACGTTGCAATGTTTGATCAAAACACAGTGGTAATAACAGGCAAGAGCTATGGAACCACGAATTTGGTCATCTTGGACAGCAACAAGAATCCGATTGTCGACGAAATTATAACGGTTACCGGTTCCGAGAACGATGTGGTTTCAGTATATCGCAAAGCATTACGATCCACACTTTCCTGTCAACCGAACTGCGAACCAACACTGAGACTTGGCGATTCCATCGACTCGTTTAAGGAAACTGCGGAGCAGGCAACTTCTCGCAATATCTTGGCCGTAGAGGCTGCTGGCGGCGGTTAACAAAGGTCCATTGATGAAAAAGGACACTAAATCTGTACTCCACCTGGGGAAAAGAAATCTGCTATCCAGTCGTTTTGTTCGCGCTTTTGCAAGAGACATAAAGGGGGTGGTCGCAATTGAGTTTGCCATGGTGGGAATACCGTTTTTCATAATACTTTTTGCTACAATGGAAATTGGTCTTGTCTTTGTGGTGAATAGAATGGTGGACAATTCTGTTGTTACAGCCTCCAGAATGATCCGAACTGGGCAGAACAGTTCAGATAGTTTTACACCGGATAATTTTGCAGAGCAGGTCTGCGACAACATGCCGTCGTTTCTATGCAAACCGGATCGGCTCTTGGTAAACGTTCGAACCGCAACGTCATTTACTGACGCCCCACCAGAAAATTACCAATACGATTCCGATGGGCAGCTAAATGAAGAGCACAGCTATCAACAGTCCGGATCCGGAGATATTGTGATCGTCAACGTGATCTACAAGTGGCCAATGTTCACATCCGTAATGAATCTCAATCAAATGGACCATGGCAACGAGCGCCACTTATCATCAACAATGGTGTTTCGAAATGAGCCTTGGTAAATCAAACTTCAGGTTACTTGGACTTTGGTCTCTTTGGCATAGGTTGCGGCTATTCTGGCGTGATTCTAGAGGTGTTTCAGCGGTAGAGTTTGCAATGATCCTTTCGCCTATGCTTATTCTTTTTCTTGGTACGGTTGAAATTACGAACATGTTGGATCAAGACCGGAAAATTAGTCGTGTTTCAAATACTGTTACGGACTTGGTCGCTCAAGCTCAGACAATCACAACTGATGAGATTGACGGAATTACCGACCTTGGAAAGGTAGTGATGGCTCCGAATGCAGACGACGGTCTTGAGATCATTGTTGCCAGTGTTTCCTTCGACCCCCAAGGTGATGCTTCTGTAGATTGGAGTCATGGAAACAAGACTAATTCTCCTTGGGACCAAGGAGATACACCACCGATTATATTACCGGATACTGTGGCAACTCCCAACACTTCAATCGTCGTCGGGCAAACCAATTTGACCTACGTGCCAAAGTTTTCCGGTGTGTTTAGCAGTTCTGTCGAACGTATTTCGTCGATTGAACTCAGCGACACCTTTTATCTACGGCCACGTCTCACGAATAAAGTCAGCTGCACAAACTGCTAGCAATCTGCACCGTCCGCCGCTAACCAATCTCCCCCACTTGTTCTGTCTCGATTGATCAGTATGGTCTGGCGTGGCTTGTGCTCGGCAACGCTGAAGCAAAACTGGAGACATTCCGATCGATGGCAACGAACAAAACATACGACCAGATAGCTATTGGTGACAGCGCTGAGATCATTCGGGAGTGCTCGTCGAATGATCTTCTGGTCTTTGCCCATGCATCCGGAAACCTCAACCCAATCCATCTTCCAGATACTGACTGGACCGGAGACGGAGTAATCGACAAGCCAGTTGTACCGGCAATGTGGGTCGGCACATTGGCGTCAGCGGTCCTTGGAAATATGCTTCCCGGCCCCGGGACAGTATATAAGGCACAGTCGTTCCGATTTCTTGGCCGCGCAGCAGTTGGTGACAAACTTCTGGTGAAGGTAACCGTCACCGACAAACGACCGGACAATGTTGTCATTCTGGATATTCTTGTCGCGCACCAAGGTGGAGGCCGACTGGTTGAAGGCGTTGCAGAGGTATTTGCGCCAGTCGAAACGATTGAGTTCGATGCAGATGATCTGCCGGCTGTATTGGTGCAGCGTCATCGCCATTTCAATCGAATGATTGAACTTGCAAAAACACTTCCAGCACTTCCGACTGCCGTTGTTGCGCCTGACGACCCCAACTCGCTTGAAGGTGCCTTGAAAGCAGCTCGTGAGGGCCTGATTGAACCAATTCTTATTGGTGCAAAATCTCGTATCGAAGCCGCGGCCCGCGACCTGGAAGAAAATCTCAACGGCTATGAAATTATCGATATCGAAGACGAAATGGATGCCGCAGAACGCGCTGTTGCCATGGTTCATGAAGGCAGCGTCAAGGCAATAATGAAGGGGCATTTGCACTCCGATCACCTCCTTCATCATATTGTTAAGCGTGATGGCGGCCTTCGAACGCGACGACGGATCAGTCATGTATTTGTCATGGATATCCCAGGCCGAAAAACACCAGTCCTGATTTCCGATGCCGCGATCAATATTGCGCCCGACCTCAATACCAAGGTTGATATCACCCAGAACGCGATCGATGCCGCCCGGTCCCTCGGACTGGAAACACCGCGCGTGGGCATTCTTTCCGCTATCGAAACTGTAAACCCTGCTATCCCGTCCAGCCTCGATGCAGCAATCTTGTCTAAAATGGCTGAGCGCGGCCAAATCAAGGGGGCTGTTGTTGACGGCCCTTTGGCAATGGACAATGCCATAGATGTTCAAGCTGCCAGGACAAAAGGAATAACATCTCTGGTCGCCGGACACGCAGAGGTGCTCATTGTTCCCAATCTGGAATCCGGCAATATGCTTGCCAAGGAGCTGACGTTTATTGCCCATGCTGAAGCAGCAGGGTTGGTTATCGGAGCAAAAGTTCCCATCATGCTGACCAGTCGAGCCGATTATACCCGTGCCCGACTAGCCTCTTGCGCACTGGCCTTGCTTTATAGCCACTGGAACACCGCAGGTATGCCAGTAGCCCTTCTGGACCGGTATCACGAGTGACATGGCACCGGCAGTTCTTGTCGTGAAGTCCGGTTCATAAACCTCACAATTGGGCAGGCATTGCTGCAGGCAGCGTTTTGTCGAACAAATCTCTAGGTCAATGAAACTTTGCGGTCCCGCGGAGCCTTGATGAAAAAGGCGTGAGCCGACGGACACCCGGATCCACCTGCAGATAATGCCGTCGACTACTTTGTCTTTCGAACATGAGGCACTCGGGCGAACAAAGAAGAATTGTTCTGCCAAATCACTGAATAACGGCTATCAGCAGCCTAACGTCCTTCAGTCTCTAAAACAGGAGCGAACATTTTTTCATAGGTTCGAAGAACCGGTCGGAAGTCTCCATGCGAAACAGGTTCAAACCCGCCGTGCAAATCTGGTTCAACGGCAAGAAAGGCCGCAGGATCTTCGCGCCGGAGATCCAATAAGCCAGCCTGCAATTGACGCTTCAACGCATCCGGCAATTCTTTCCTGACACTATGCGCAGAATAAGGGATGGGAGGAGAGCGCCAGATTATTTCAAGGCTTTCGAAGCCCCGTGCACCAGATTTGTAAAAATCGTTCAATGTCCCCGAAGTGTAGCCATATTGAGCTTCTCCGGCCAGTGAAGACCATGCAAGTGATGCCTGTACCCTATTGTCCAAAACAGCTCTCACACCTTCCACCGGGTTTTGAACTTCGACCAGAGTGGCAAAATGGGCTCGAACGTCAATTCCGTCCGCAAAAAGATTGGCCAGGGGAACACGATATCCTGCGACAGATTGTGGAGCACCCACAGCCAGGCGGCCACCTTTCAAATTGCCCAGCGATAAGGGCTTGTCTTCGCGTTTTCCTATCAGAATTGAATAGAAGCGAGCAGGAAAATCATCAGGAGCCGCAGTTACCAAGGGCACAACACAAGAACACAATTGATATGTCGCAGCATAGCCCGACGGTGACAGGCGAACATAATCGATGTCCCCGGATGACAAGGCCTCGACCGCATTTGCCATCGTCGGCAACAAGAACAAATCAACGGGAAGATCAACGATATCCTCCAAGGCAATGCGGAAGGGTTCTATACGTTCCCGCGCACCTTCTCCAGCAGCGACAATTACGCCCAGACGCAATCTATCCGGTAGCGGCTTGTTTCCTTGCGCATTGACAGTGACGAGCCCTACTATGGACATCCAGATAATTAGTATTGCTCCAGTCAACAACCTTACCAAAACACAACTGCCTTCGGCATTGGGTGCTACTGGACATTTAATCCATTTCAGCAACACCTAGTCTCCTGAATAACCGATGGATCTCACTGCATGAACCAACCGATAACGACTGTTGTATTCGATATAGGCAATGTTTTTCTCGAATGGAATCCAGAATATCTGTACCAAAGACTTATTCCAGATGAGCACGAACGAAAATCGTTTCTGGAATCCATCTGCTCGATGGAGTGGAACCTCCAACAGGACCTGGGACGTTCATGGTCAGAGGCGATCGAAACACTTACTGCACTCCATCCAGAAAAATCGGCGCTGATTAGAGCTTACTCTGAAAATTGGCATGAAATGGTTCCAGGAGAAATCCCCGGCACTTCGGATATCCTCGAAGAATTGAAGTCTTCAGGTGTTCCACTTTATGCAATTACCAATTTTTCAAGTGAGAAGTTCCTGGAAGCGCAGGATCGGTTCCCTTTCCTTAAAAACAGCTTCCGAGATATTGTCGTTTCAGCAGAAGAACAACTGATCAAACCAGATCTGCGGATTTATAAGGTTTTGCTCGACCGTAACGCACTTGATCCGAAAACATGCTTCTTCATTGATGACTCGATCGCAAATGTCGAAGCAGCACGACATGTAGGCATGGCTGCGCATCATTTTTCAAAAGCGTCAGAGCTGCGGAAAGAATTGACCAATCTTGGCCTCTTGAAGGCCTAGCCTTCAAAGCCCTCGAGGACATTGACGCAATTGGTACCCAGCGCATCAACTGCATAGCCACCTTCAAGCAGGAAAATAGTCGGCACACCGACCTTTTTCAGCCGCTCGCCAAGTCGGATGTAGTCTTCGCTTTTGAATTTGAACCCCGAGATAGGATCATGTTCAAAACAATCCAGACCAAGTGATACGATCACAGCATCCGGTTTATAGACAAGCAACCAACGGCAAGCCTCTTCAAGTGCCGGTTGATAGCCTTCCCAGTCGGTTCCCATCGGCAAGGGCCAGTTTCTGGTAAACCCGGTCCCGGCATGTTCGCCGGTTTCATCCGCATACCCAAGGAAATAGGGATATTCGTCCTTGGGATCCGCATGGATTGACAGAAACAAGACGTCCGGCCGGTCATAAAACATTGCCTGCGTTCCATTGCCATGATGGTAATCGACATCCAGGATCGCAATTCGGTTCAGGCCGTAGTCACGCATGTACTGAGCCGCAACAGCTGAATTATTGAAGAAGCAGTAACCGCCGAAAAAGTCATATCCCGCGTGATGCCCGGGGGGACGGCACAATGCAAACGCGGATTGTTCGCCGTCAAGAACCATTTTTGCAGCTGCCAGAGCCGTATCAGCAGATGCACGTGCAGCCTTGAAAGTATTTTCGCCAATTGGAGTGCCCGCATCGTTGGAATAACGACCAAGCAGACCATCAATATGCTGCACCTTTACATCAGTGCGCATACTCCGGATTGGCCAGACAAACGGGATAGCTTCTTTAGTTCGTCCAGCTGCAGTCCAGTTAGCCCAAAAGCTCTCCAGAAATGAAACATACTCTGGTGAATGCACTCGATGAAGTGGCCTAATTGGAAACTCTTCAGGTGATACAATGTCGCCTGCGTTCCGTTCCCTGATTGTCGACAAGATGATTTCAGCGCGGCTCGGTATCTCGACAGCAGGTTTGAGTTCACCGTCGGATATCTCTTGCGCAGGCGCATGTACGAGCTGGGTGTCCGAAAAAACTGTCTTCACGAGTCACTCCCCAGTTCCGTTCTAGCCTCAAGCGGTGAAACTAATCTAGCGTAAATTATGAAAATCGGAATTCTGTTACGTGATTGTATGTCTCTTCCGGCTTCAGCAGCGTATTGGGGAATGTCGGGTGATTGACTGAATCCGGCCAGCCCTGGGTTTCCAAGCACATACCCGCATAGGACCCGTAACGTCGCCCACCCAAACCGGCAACGGGAACATCCAGTTTGGCAGCATCATAAAACTGGAGGCCGGGCTCCGTTGTCCAGACTTCCATTCTAAGATCGCCGGCTTCAACAGCTGCTGCAAATTCGACCGTGTCGCGCGCGTCTTCAGTCAGACAGAAATTATGATCGAAAATCACGCTTTCTTCATCGGCTTTTCGGCGCACTTTTCTTCCATCCTGAAAGTCGTAGGGCGTCCACGCCACTTTCCGGATTTCGCCAGTCGGTAACAGGGCATCATCTACAGGAAGGTAACTGGCGGCGGCTATCTCAACAGTGTGGTCCAGAATTGTGTCGCTACCATCCAGATTAAAGTAACTGTGCTGAGCCAAGTTGACTGGCGTCGTCTTGTCCGTTGTTGCTGCAATCTTGACGCGCAGAGCCCCTGATCCCGTCAACGTATATCGAAGCAATACCTCCACACGACCCGGGTATCCCATTTCGCCATCTTCTGAGATCAGTTTGAGAAGAACACTCGCCTTGTCGTTTTGTTCGATCTGCCAGTTTCGGTTGGAAAAACCTTGAGAGCCGCCGTGAAGCTGATTGATTCCATTCTCATTCTGATCCAACTGATAGGTGGTCCCGTCAATCATCATTCTTCCGTCAGTAATTCGGTTCGCGCACCTGCCCACAACCGCTCCAAAGAAGTTCGGATAATCGAGGTAAGGCTGAAGCGTATCAAATCCCAGAACCACTGACTGCCCATCGACCTTTAGGTTCCGAATAATCGCGCCAAAAGTAAGAATAGAGGCTTCGAGCATTCCCTTCTTTAACGTGACTTCCTGGACGTTCGAGCCATCGGGAAGGGAACCAAAATCCTGAATCATTCATTGCTCTCCGAAGCAGTAAAAATATATTTAGAATGAAAAGGCGACGCAGTGGTCCGCCGCCTCGCCCTAAAAGGTCAATTGATCAAATTGTCTGATTGTAATCGCCAACTTCAGGATTCTCTCTGAGAATACCATCTACCGCTTTGAACATTTCATGAAGCCGCGCCTCAGATGCCGGACTTTCAACCACAACAACCAGTTCGGGCTTGTTCGACGATGCGCGCACCAGCCCCCATGTCCCGTCTTCATTGACGACACGCACACCATTCACCGTAATTAGCTCTGTGATGGATTGACCTGCAACTTTTTCACCTTTTTCCTTCAAGTCCTTAAACTTGGCAACAACGCGATCCACGACATCGTATTTGATTTCATCCGCGCATTTGGGGGACATGGTAGGCGAGCCCCATGTCTTCGGCAACGCCCGGCGCAGATCCGCCATGGTCTTGTCCGGATTGCGGTCAAGCATGTCCAGAATGGCGATCGCAGACACGATGCCATCGTCATATCCGCGACCGATTGGAGCGTTGAAGAAGTAGTGGCCAGATTTCTCAAAGCCAACAACCGCATTCAACTCAGTGACGCGGCGTTTGATATAGGAGTGACCTGTCTTGTAATAATCTGTTTTCGCACCGTTGGCCTTCAAGACCGGGTCGGTATGGAACAAACCGGTTGATTTCACATCGACGACAAATTGGCTATTCGGGTGGAGAGTCGAAATATCACGGGCCAGCATAACGCCGACCTTGTCGGCAAATATCTCTTCGCCCTCATTGTCGACGACACCACAGCGATCACCATCGCCATCAAAACCCAAGCCAACGTCAGCACCTACTTCCAAAACCTTGTCCCGGATTGCGTGAAGCATTTTCATGTCTTCCGGGTTCGGGTTATAGCGTGGAAAAGTGTGATCCAATTCTGAATCAAGCGGAATGACCTCGGCGCCAATCGCCTCCAGAATTTTCGGTGCAAATGCGCCCGCAGTCCCATTGCCGCATGCTGCGACCACTTTAATTGGCCTGTTCAGTTTCGAGCGATCGGTCAGGTCCTTGAAATAGATTTCCTGAAAATTATCGACAAACCGGTAATTTCCGCCGTCCTTCAGTTTGTACTCGCCTTCGAGAACAATCTCTTTCAGCCTTCCCATTTCATCTGGACCAAAAGTCAGTGGGCGATCAATCCCCATTTTGACCCCGGTCCAACCATTGTCATTATGAGAGGCGGTGATCATGGCAACCGCAGGGACGTCCAATGCAAATTGAGCAAAATAAGCCATTGGAGACAACGCCAGGCCAATGTCATGGACATTGATGCCTGCTGCCATAAGCCCATTCACAACAGCCATTTTGATGGATGCTGAATATCCGCGGAAATCATGACCGACAACAATGTCCGGACGGACGCCACGTTCGTGTATGAGCGTACCGATCCCCATGCCAAGTGCCTGCATGCCCATGAGGTTGATTTCTTTTTCAAACAACCAGCGCGCGTCATATTCCCGGAAGCCGGTTGGCTTCACCATCGGTGTCGTCTCATATTCAAACGTATTCGGCGTCAAATTCGGTTTTGGTTTGGGAAACATCAATGCCTCTTTGTGACCGTAAGAGTTAGCGGCTGTTTAGATGAAATTCGTGACATTACGTGGATCTTATTGAACCAGTACAAGTGTCCCGTCAGAAATGTCAAACCTGTCCAGCTGATTGAGTGCCGACATGCCTAAAAGGGGTTCTCTCAGACTTTTATCCCGCAATACTATTGCTTCTATGTCCCTGAGGTAAATTGCCCCTATCTTCAACCGATCAATTGTTGCCCGTGCGCCTAGTGTGACACCATTGGCTGTTCCGATACGATATTTGAAATCTTTCCCTTTCGGAAAAATTCCGACCATTTCTGCTACAGAAACCGGCAAGGCAGTTGCTGTTGCACCGGTATCAACGAGCATTTCCACGGAGCGGCCGTTCAGCTCTACATCAGCTACAAATTGCCCACGGCGATCCGCTGACACAAGATGCATTCTATCGCCTGCAGACTTTTCAACTCGGATAGGTTTAGAGGCACCGGGTTCTGTTTTGCCGATATGTTTCTCGAGCAAGTCGGGTACCATAGGTGCCAGACCTGCAAAAATCAGAAAAACCAGAACAAAACGCCACATGTCCAACCTCTGGAACGAGAGACCTATGGCGTATCATTCTTTCCTTATCAGGCCGTAAAATCCGACCCCGTGATTTGATCGGCTAGTTGAGAAATATCTTCTTTGAGCGGCGCACTGGATTGCGCCCCGGTCACGGTACAAGCGAGCGCTCCAGCGGCAACACCCTCTTTCAAAGCGCGTTCAAAGGGCGCATTTCTGTCCATAGCTGCTGCCAATGCACCACAAAATGCGTCCCCGGCACCTGTTGTATCGACTGCAGCGATTTTAGGAGATGGCAACCGAATTCGTTCAGTTCCTTTACCAGCCAGAACGCCTTGGGCTCCCAAAGTGACAACAACCGATCTTTTGGACGTCGTCATGTTTTCGACAAAATCCTCGATATTCCCGTCTAACCCAAGAGCGCTTGCCAATTCCATTGCCTCTGTTTCATTCACAATCAGAGTGCTGAGTGCATCAAGACAATTCGCAACATCGGCATCTGGCACTGGTGCCGGGTTCCAGACGATGGATGAACCTGCCTTTTCTGAAATTGAAATTGCCCGGTTTATTTCCGGAAACGGAGCTTCTCCCTGAAGCATTAAAGTCATGCCTTCAGTCAGGTCGCTTTCCAACCAATTTGCCTCGACCCGGGCATTTGCGCCACTTGCAACGATGATCTGGTTTTCTCCCGACGGATCAATTCCGATGAACGCCAGTCCGGTTGAGCCGTCAAGCGCACGGACTCCTGACAAGTCCAAACCGGCTTCGCGCATATTAACCAAAGCAAGGTCAGCGAAACTGTCAGATCCGACAGCACCAACCATTCGGACATTTGCCCCAGCCCGGCTGGCCGCCAAGGCTTGATTGGCACCTTTTCCGCCAGCAAAACACTGATGATCCGGCCCGCTTATTGTTTCACCCGCTGTTGGCAGTCGTGGCACCGCAACCACAAGATCCAGATTGATTGATCCAAAAACCGTAATCATCATTCCCTCGCTTTTGACTGAGGTTAGGCAGGTCATCGTTCGACACAAGAAAAAAAGCGCGGAGGTGACCCTTCGCGCTTTCAATGTGTGCAATTCACAGTTTCTTATTTTGTTCCGTACATCCGGTCACCGGCATCACCAAGACCTGGAACAATGTAGCCTTTTTCGTTGAGTTTCTCGTCGATCGCAGCGGTATAAATAGGCACGTCCGGATGGTTTTCGACGAAATTTGCAACACCTTCCGGTGCAGCCAACAAGCAAAGAAAACGGATATTGTTAGCGCCACGCTCCTTGAGCTTCTGAACCGCTGCAATTGCCGAGTTGGCCGTCGCAAGCATTGGATCCACAACGATCACCAAACGCTCGTTCAGATCTTCAGGTGCCTTGAAATAATACTCTACAGGATGCAGCGTTTCCGGATCCCGGTACAAACCAACATGGGCGACACGGGCTGACGGAACCAGATCCAGCATGCCTTCCAATAATCCATTACCGGCGCGCAAGACAGATGCAAACACCAGTTTTTTTCCTGCAAGTTTAGGAGCCTGCATTTCGGAAAGCGGCGTTTCGATGGTCTGATCTGACAGTGGGAGATCGCGTGTCACTTCGTAACACAGCAGTGTTGAGATCTCGCGGAGCAGGCGGCGGAAGCCCTGCGTAGATGTTCCCTTGTCGCGCATGATAGTCAGCTTGTGCTGAACCAGCGGATGACTGATGACATTGGCTCCGGACATATCTGCCTCTCTAGGTGTGGGCCTGCAGATGCTCAGGCCGGTCTTGTAATCTTTCTATGTTCTGGACCTATGCCCCGAACGGCAACCAAAAAACAGACCCCGGGTTCATAAAACTACCGAGATTTTGGACTTGTGGCCCGTTTTCCCTGAGAATCTGGGCACCGGCGCGACTTGTTCCTCCTTCCAGAACACAGGTCAATGGGAGCTGGTCTGATGCAACATCCAGCTCCGTCCGAAGCATATCTGCCATTTTATCCATGAGGCCTATTGTTACAGCCCGAATTTCCACCATTCGATCCTGGTTGGTTCCAAGGTCTGAGTTTTCGAACCCGTCTCTCACTTGGAGAACATCTGTTCCGGTAAACAGCGCGGCATGATCAAGATCGGAAGGTGAAGTAAGGGATTCGAGGTTGGCCACTTCACAGCCTGCCCAGGCAAATGGCTCAACCAACGAATAGACCATTTCCTGTGCGCAAAGATGAAACGGCATGATCTCACCGCGGTTGGCATCTGCCGAATGAGCGAAACTGTCACCAAGTGTGATCTCTTCAAGAACCGCTCCACCATCCCAGACCGGCACCAAGGCTTCAAGAAGCTGATCCAACACAGCAGTTGCGTCGACAGTTCCCTTGCCTATCTCTGCAAGACGTTTTGCGAGCAATCCCGGGCGGGTTATCTGTCCCTCTCCGAATAGATCAGATCGCAAGGCCAAAGCTTCGCCAAACCGTTTCAGGTGCCTCTGCATGTTCTGAATACCATCATCGCCAGTAAACGGGTCCCACTGCAAACCGGCCGCAAGTTCGTCAGAAGGTATGCGGATCAAGGTCTCGGCATCCACACGGAAGGGATCGGACAGGTCTGCGGAGAATGATCCAGCTGCAAACATGTTGAAGGCCGCCAGTGCACTTGCCTGCTTTCCCTCAACCTGTGCGCCTGTGTTCGGTTCAATGTAGGACCAACCATTCGGACGCGTGGTGTTCATCAACGCGGCCAGAATTGCCAGATCAGCAGCGGCCGTCAGCATCTCCTCCGCACTGGCGAAATCTCTGGCATTTGCTATTGCTCCCCAGCGATCGACACCGCCAACTTCAAATGCGCGCCAAACACCATATGGAGGGATCTGAAAGTCCGGATATGTGACTTTGGTTGTTTCCAGAACCCGGATCAGTGCATTTGGGAGCTTGTCCAAATCGACACTCATATGAGTGAGTTTACCAGCAATTGCCTTTTCCAGATAACCGTTTGCACGGTCTCGAATTTCATCCGGATCGAAGAAGCGCAGTATATCGGAGCGTTTTTCAGATGGAGTGATCATAATTTTCAATTCAGCAGTTTTCGTGCCCCAAAACGCATCGACGGAGATGTATTCAGGATTTCGCGCTATCCAAGCGAACCAACAACCTTTTCTTGGTCGCATCATCGCAAAATGCAGCCTCAATTGCGGTACGTGTCATGTTCAATTGATTCTCATGAGACCAATCGAATGTTTCTGCAACCGAGGAATACTCCTTCCCAAGGGTGGTGCCAAAGAAAGGAGGGTCGTCTGAATTCAGTGTTATCTTCACACCTTCACGCCGCAGAATATTGACCGGGTGAAACCGAAGAACTGTATAGACCCCGAGTGATATATTGGAGCCCGGGCAAACCTCCAGAACAACCTCTTCATCCACGAGACGTTTTACCAGATCCATGTCTTCAATGGCCCGAACCCCATGCCCGATGCGCTTGACCTGAAGGAATTCAAGAGCGGCAATGACACTCTCCGGTCCGCCAAACTCTCCCGCATGGGCGGTCGTGCCTAAACCAAACTCCGCAGCCATTCTGAACGCTTTAGCAAAGTTCGCCGGATGCCCGGAGCGTTCATCGCCTGCCAACCCAAAGCCGGTGACCAATGGATGAGGATTGCCAGCGACTTCCTTGACAACCCGTTCAACAGACGCGGCACCAAAATGACGGACACCAATCGCAATCATCCGCCCTTCAATTGCCGTGTCTGCCTTGGCGCGTTCAATGCCTGCAGCCAGCCCTTCGACATACGAGCGATAAGATATGCCAGCTGCCTGGGCATGGTCAGGGGAAATGAAGATTTCTCCGTATATGGCACCTTCTGCTGCCAGCATCCGGAAATAAGTTTCTGACAGAAGCGAATAGTCGGCAGGCGTTTTGAACACCGAGCTCGCCTTGTCGTAAGCCTGCAAGAATGTCGTGAAATCCGACCAGATGTATTTCCCGTTGGCATCAATAATGTCGGTAACATCAATTCCATGCTGGTCTGCAAGCCGGACAACAAGGCTTGGAGGAGCCGCACCTTCAATGTGACAGTGCAATTCTGCCTTTGGAACGTTGATCGGATCATTCATGTCGGTGCGGTCATACCTTTTGCAACAGGAGAATCATTTCACAGAAAACTAGTCCCATTCGACCCGGACGCAACACCAAGATGATCGGCAACGCTTTCACCTATATCGGCGAAGGTTTTCCGACCACCGATGGCCTTTGCCGGAATACCGAGGCCAGTGCCGATGACCGGTACATGTTCACGCGTGTGATCGGTGCCTTTCCACGTCGGGTCGCAACCATGATCCGCGGTCAGGAGCAAAAGGTCCCCGTCTTTCATCTTGGCGATCATCTCCGGAAGACGACTGTCAAAATGTTCCAGCGCTGCAGAATATCCTGGCACATCCCGGCGATGTCCAAAGAGAGAATCGAAATCAATGAAATTGGCAAAGATCAGGTCTCCTTCATCTGCCAGGTCCATCGCTTCCAACGTCCGGTCGAAAAGCTGATCATTTCCAGCGCCTTTCAGAACCTTTTCCACTCCTTGATGAGCGAATATATCAGAGATCTTGCCGACACCGATGACAGTCCGTCCGTCAGCGGTTAAACGATCGAGAAGCGTTGGCTCCGGAGGCAGGACAGAATAATCACGTCGGTTTGCCGTACGCTCAAACGTCTCCGACGTTTCGCCCAGGAAAGGCCGCGCGATAACCCGACCAATGTTGTACGGATCAGCAAATTCCCGAGTGATTTCACAAAGGGCGTAAAGTTTTTCGAGACCATAGCGCTCTTCATGAACAGCAATCTGAATAACTGAATCTGCCGAGGTATAGAAAATCGGCTTTCCCGTACGAACATGCTCTTCACCGAGCTCAGCGATGATCTCTGTCCCAGAAGCGTGTTTATCGCCAAGAATTCCGTCCAAGCCAGCTTTCATGCTGATTTTTTGGATCAGTTCGGCGGGGAAAGTTGGAACTGTTTCGGGAAAGTAACCCCAGTCGAATGTGACAGGAACACCCGCGATTTCCCAATGACCTGAAGGCGTGTCCTTACCATTGGATACTTCGGCAGCGTAGCCCCAAATGCCCGTTGGCTCGCCGCCGTAATCCAGACCTGGAACATCCTTTCCGGTCGACAAACGACCTGCAGCCCCAAGACCCAACCTATCCATGTTCGGTACACACAAAGGACCGCTGCGCAGACCTTCCTTGTCACCTCGCCCAGCCGCGCAATGTTGCGCGATATGGCCCAGGGTATCGGAGCCGGCATCTCCAAAGGCTTCTGCGTCAGCAGCGCCTCCGATACCGAAGCTGTCCAGCACGCACAAGATTGCACGAGGCATGGGTGTCTCCTCATTTCATAAATTGCCGGATTTCAGAACCGGCGAAGCACCATCATGAATTCTCTGATGCAAAAAATTACGGCGCAATCCGCTCGACAACACTTGGGCGATCCACAACGTCTATAGCTGCTCCGACGGCGTATGCCGCGCGAATGGCGACTGCTGCTCTCTCGGCATCTGCTTCCGATTTTGCATGAACAATCGCGAGTGGCGCATCTGAATCAACGGTATTGCCGACACCGGCGAGACTCGTCAGACCGACAGAATGATCAATTACGTCGGCCGCAGCTTTTCGCCCACCACCAAGCTCAACGACCGCAACACCGATTGCTCGAGCATCAACACCAGTTACGATGCCAGACTGGTCGGCATAGATGGGAGCTTCAACCGGAGCATTTGCCAGATAGAGTTCGGTCTTTTCCATGAAATCGGACGGACCGCCGAGGCCATGAACCATCTGTGCAAACTTCTCTGCAGCTCTGCCGCTTTCAAATGCCTGACGCATCATCGTGCAACCAACTTCTGCGGTTTCTGCGAGACCGCCAGATGCCAAGAGTTCACCCCCTTGCGCAACGGTGACATCCCAAAGCCTGTTGTCGATTGCAGTGCCTTTCAGAAAGTCCACTGCGTTTTGCATCTCAACCGCATTGCCGGCAGCAGAGGCCAAACACTCGTTCATGTCTGTCAGCAGTGCTGTGGTTTTCAGGCCCGCGCCATTGGCAACAAGCACCAGACTCTCGGCCAAGCCACGGGCTTCATCGACAGTAGGCATGAAGGCACCAGTTCCCCACTTCACGTCGAGAACCAGGCCCTGCAGACCAGCGGCCAGTTTCTTGGACAAGATCGACGCAGTAATCAGATCAATGCTTTCTACTGTCCCGGTCACATCGCGGATGCCATAAAACCGCTTGTCTGCCGGTGCTAGATTGCCGGTCTGCCCGATTACCGCACAGCCAATTTCCTTGACGATTTTCTTGAATAGCGCATTGTCCGGCTGCGTCTGATATCCTGGAATACTATCAAACTTATCGAGCGTTCCGCCAGTATGGCCAAGTCCACGACCCGAGATCATCGGAACTGCGGCACCGCAGGCCGCCAGCGCTGGCGCCAACATCAACGAAACATTATCGCCGACACCGCCGGTCGAATGCTTGTCCAATACTGGAGCAGCCACATCAGACCAATCCAAAACATCACCGCTGTCGCGCATGGCAAGCGTCAACGCAACGCGCTCATCAACAGTAAGTCCCTTGAAGAAGATCGCCATGGCAAGCGCAGAGACCTGACCCTCTGTCACAGAACCATCGGCAAGACCTTTAACGAAGAAATCGATTTCCTCTGAATTGAGGACTCCGCCTTCGCGTTTTTTTATGATGATTTCCTGCGGAAGCATTCTCAGTATCCTTCAACCGCAGTCGGAGTGTCGCCTTCAAGCGTCGCGATCAAGGCGTCGAGAAGGCCACTGGCCCCGAAGCGGAAAGTGGAAGCGGACACCCAATTGTGTCCCATAATCTTGTCAGCAAGTGCCAAATAGGCGGCGGCGTCTTCACTCGTCTTGATACCGCCTGCAGGTTTGAATCCGATGACACGCTCGGCGTTGTCACACCGCGCTTCTTCTATGACTGTCAGCATGATTTCAGCAGCATCCAGTGTGGCGTTTACGGTCACTTTGCCAGTCGATGTCTTGATGAAATCTGCACCTGCAGCAATCGCAACATTGGAAGCTGCATGGATAAGGAGGGGATCCTTGATCTCTCCTGTCTCCAGAATGACTTTGAGGATAGCCGGTGCCGGAACGGCTGCCTTTACCCTTATGATCTGTTCTTCAGCAAATCCTTTTCGACCTTCAGAAAACGCCTTGTAGGCCATCACAAGATCGATCTCATCCGCCCCGTCGACGATTGCCTGTTTGGTTTCGGCGATCACGGCGTCCGTGTCTTCGCCACCGGCCGGGAAATTGACGACGGTCGCAACCTTAACACCGGTACCGGTCAGCTCTTTAACGGCCTGCGCAACAAAGCGCGGCCATACGCAGACAGCAGCAACCGAACCATGGTCCGTCACTGTCCGGCCTGTCAGTTTGGTAATGTCTTCTGTCGAACAATCGTCATTGAGATTGGTGAGGTCCACCAGACCAAGTGCCCGTTTTGCAGTTTCAATCATATCGGTCATTGTCCGACCTCCTTCACAAAAGCCCGAACCAATTCTTTCATTCGTTCCATACCCTGCAAGGCGACAGACTTGGTTTCATCATGGGAAAGTGCATGCGACTGCATGCCTGCCCCGTAATTGGTGATGATAGACATGGCAGCGACACGCATTCCGAGAAAGCGCGCCATGATCACTTCAGGAACTGTAGACATGCCGACAGCATCTGCACCGAGTGTTTTGGCCATGCGGATTTCTGCTGGCGTCTCGAAAGACGGGCCTGAGAACCACATGTAGACACCTTCGGCAACCGGGTCGCCGGTCTCTTCCGCCACCTTCTTCATGGCTGACCGAAGATCCGGATCGTAGGCGGTGCTCATGTCGAGAAACCGTTTTTCGTCTTCTTCGCCGATCAGCGGGTTCTTGCCGGACCAGTTGATGTGATCGGCAATCAGCATTGGGTTTCCCGGCGCAACTTCTTCACGCAAAGACCCCGCTGCATTGGTGGCGAGCAAGACCTCGCAACCGAGCTCCTTCAAAGTCTCGACCGGTGTCCGCATGACCGTAGGGTCTCCGCCTTCATAATAGTGAGCGCGGCCTGACAGGATCACAACTGGAACACCAGCAAGAGATCCTGCGACCAACTCACTGGAGTGCGACGTCACAGATGAAATCGGAAATTCGGTCAAATGGGAATACGGAATACGAACGGCATCCTCGACTTCCTCGGCCAAAGCGCCAAGGCCGGATCCGAGGATCATGCCAATCTTGTAGGAACCATCACGGGCAGCGCGGACGATATCCGCACACTCACGGCCATAACCACTCATCGGGGTTAGTCCTTCTTATTTATCTTCAAGTTCAAATGCAGCTGGCAGCAGTTCATCCATCGTGAAGCTACGCCGGATTCCATTCAAATCGGCAACATGGACAACAAGATCGTCCGTTCCGAATTCCTTCAGTCTCTGCCGGCACATGCCACAAGGCGTACAGAGAGCGGCATCACCAATAACGACAACCTCGGCGATTTCGCGGTGTCCGGCAGCAATCATAGCACCTACGGCGCCGCCTTCAGCGCAGACACTGACAGGATAGGACGCATTTTCAACGTTGCATCCGCTGAACACAGTTCCATCGGGTGTCCGCAGCGCCGCCCCAACCAGAAAATTGGAGTAAGGCGCATACGCTTTTTCGCGGACAGCCCTGGCTGCCTGGAACAGATGATCGAGATCGCTCATGACCGCTCCTTGAGATAAGGAACACCAGCTGCTTTCGGCGGAATGGCCTTGCCAATAAAGCCAGCCAGCAGGATTACAGTCAGAATGTAAGGCAGTGCCTGGAAGAACTGGCCCGGCACTTCGCCAATCATCGGTAACGACTTGCCCTGTTGACGAAGAGCAAACGCATCCAGAAATCCGAAAAGCAGGCACGCCATCATCGCGTTGACCGGCTTCCACTTTGCAAAGATGAGCGCTGCGAGAGCGATAAATCCTTTGCCGGCTGTCATATCCTTGATGAATCCGGATGCAAGGGCAATCGACAGACTGCTGCCCGCCAATCCGCACAAAAGCCCGCACATCATGACAGCACGATATCTGAGCCAGGTGACCGATATACCTGCCGTATCGACAGCCGCAGGGTTTTCACCAACAGCGCGCAGATGCAACCCGAACCTCGTGCGGTACAACACCCACCAGGTAACCGGAACTGCCAGGAAAGCCAAATAGACGAGAAGATTGTGTCCGGAAAGAAGTTCCGAATATATGGGCCCGAGGAAAGGCACACCGCGCATTTCATCGGCAAACGGGAACACAATGTCCATGAACCGACCACCGTCCGGCAGAGATGGTGTGCGTCCACCCTGACTGAACCAGTATTGTCCCAACAGGACTGTCAGACCGGCGGCAAGGAAGTTAATCGCAACACCGGAAACAATTTGATTGCCGCGATTGGTGATGGATGCAAATCCGTGCAGCAGTGCCAGCAAAACAGCAACGACGATACCGCCGGCAAGGCCAAGAAATGCATTGCCCGTGACATAGGCAACAGCACCGGCGCCAAAAGCAGCTCCCAGCATTTTTCCTTCTAGGCCAATGTCCACGATCCCAGACCGCTCGGAATAAAGTCCGGCAAGACATGCAAACAACAATGGTGTTGCAAGACGGAACGTTGAATCCAAAGTCAGGATGAGCTCTTCGAAATACATCTCAAACATTGTTGTTCCCTCCTACGCCGACACCGTCCGTGAGGACGTAAAGAGTTTGATGACTGCTGGTCGGAACATGTATTCAAGTGCGCCTGCGAACAGGATGACCAGGCCCTGGATCACGATGATCATGTCCCTTGTAATGCTCGGCATTTCGAAGGAGAGTTCGGCTCCGCCCTGGTAGAGCATCCCAAACAGGATCGCCGCGAAAATAATCCCGACCGGATGGGCCCGACCCATCAGTGCAACGGCAATGCCAACAAATCCGTAGCCGGTGACAAAGTCCGTCAAAAGCCGGTGTTGTGATCCCATGATCTCGTTGATCGCCATGAGTCCTGCCAAACCGCCAGAAATCAGCATAGTGATGACTATGATGCGGACGGGCGAAATTCCCGCATAGACTGCCGCTGTTGCATTGGCCCCAAATGACCGGATTTCAAAACCGAGTTTGGTTCGCCAGATGAGCAGCCACACTAGCAAACAAGCCAGCAAAGCCAAAAACAGGGACAGATTCACTGGCGCATAACCAAAGCCGAACGATGGGAAAACATCGTTCAGAAACGGCAATCGCCCGCCATCCTCAAATGTCCTTGTTTCAAGCTGCATGGATCCTGGTTTTTTTAAGACACCGTTTAAAAGGTATCCCATCAAGGACGCTGCAATGAAATTGAACATGATCGTGGTGATCACCACATGGCTACCGCGTGTTGCCTGCAGCCACCCTGGAATGAGCGCCCAGGCAGCCCCCATGATCGCAGAGCCGATGACTGCAAATGGCAGCGTGACGTACCAGGGCACGTATTGGTCCAGCGCCAAACAGGCGAAGGCGACCCCCAGGCCACCTATATAGGCCTGCCCCTCACCGCCAATATTGAACAAGCCTGCGTGGAATGCCACGGCCACAGCCAAGCCAGTGAATATGAAGTTGGTCGCATAGAAAAGCGTGTAACCAAACCCTTCTACAGTGCCGACCGATCCAAGAAGCAGATAGTACACGGCATTTAACGGGTTCTCGCCGATCAAAAGCACAACTATGCCGGAGACCAGAAACGCGGCAGCGAGATTCAGGAACGGTATCAGGCCAAGATCGACCCAACGGGGAAGTTGTCCGGCACTCATCGAACGCCTCCTTCAGCGGCGATCTTGTTATCTTCAACCCCGGCCATCAGAAGCCCGAGTTCCGCCTCTTCCGCATTTGCACCCCGTTCACCAACAATCTTGCCGTCGAACATCACAAGGACCCGATCGGCCAGCGACCGGATTTCATCAAGTTCCACCGAGACCAACAAAATACCCTTGCCGGAATCGCGCATTTCGACAATGCGCTTGTGAATGAATTCAATGGCCCCGATATCGACACCGCGGGTCGGCTGACCAACCAGCAGTACTTTCGGGTCGCGCTCAATCTCGCGTGCAAGCACAATTTTCTGCTGGTTCCCGCCTGAGAAGCTTGCCGTTTTCAGCAGCGGATTGGGCGGTCTGATGTCGTATTTTTCGATCTCATCGACTGCATTCTTCTTGATCGCAGCAAGATCCATCAACAAGCCGTTTGAATATTCCGGATCACGGTGATAGCCGAGAATGGAGTTCTCGTACTCGGCAAAACTGTTGATCAGCCCCATGCGGTGGCGATCTTCCGGAACATGACCCATGCTTTTGGCACGCATGTCAGCCGCATCCAATGTGCTGCTTCCAAGGTCAATTGTTTCACCATTGATCTTCAAAGTGCCACTCGTAGCACGGCGAATACCAGATAATGTCTCCAGCAACTCGGACTGTCCGTTCCCGGACACACCGGCAATACCAACGATTTCGCCAGCCCGGACATTGAATGAAACATCCTTGACGACTTCAACACCGCGACTGTCGATCACCGTGAGATTTTTAACCTCCATGACAGGCGCTTCTGGAACGGCGGGTTTCTTGTCGACTTGCAATAAAACACTTCTGCCTACCATCAACTCAGCGAGCTCTTCCATCGAAGTGTTTTTGGTTTCGCGGGTTGCCACCATCTCGCCGCGGCGCATGACGGAGACGGAATCCGTTGCGGCCATGATTTCGCGAAGTTTGTGTGTGATCAACAGAACCGTCTTTCCCTCATTCTTGAGAACCTCAAGGATCTTGAAAAGGTGGTCTGCTTCTGCCGGTGTCAACACACCGGTTGGTTCATCCAGGATAAGGACCTCGGCATTTCGATAAAGCGCCTTGAGGATTTCAACACGTTGTTGCAGGCCAACAGGCAGATCCTGAATGAGGGCATCGGGATCAACGCGCAGTTCGTATTCGTCTTCCAACCGCTTCAATTCGGTTCGAGCGCGGGACAGACCGCCAGCCAGCATGGCACTGTCTTCGGCACCCAGGACAACATTTTCAAGAACCGAAAAATTATCAACCAGCATAAAATGCTGGTGCACCATGCCAATTCCCATCGCAATCGCCGCTTTGGAATCGGAGATCGAAACCTTGTTGCCGTTGACGAATATCTCTCCTTCATCAGCCTGGTAAAAGCCATAGAGGATAGACATCAACGTCGATTTTCCAGCGCCATTCTCACCAATAATTCCGTGAATGGAGCCTTTCTTTACGACAAGGTCGATATCCTTGTTGGCGTGAACCGCACCGAAACGTTTGTTGATGTTGCGCAGTTCGATTGCCGGAGTATCGTTCATCCCTTCCCCCAGGCCTGACGGTAATTCTTGTTCATTGCTTGTGCCTCACCTACACATCCGCTCGTTAGAATGGACATGCCCCTTCCGTCACAACATCATGAACCTCGATGCTACCATTGGAAATTCCGGCAACAGCAGCATCCGCTGCCACTTTCATCTCGTCTGAAACAAGGTCCTTGTTGTTTTCATCCAAGACCCAGTCCATTCCGCCTTCAGCCAAGCCCAGCACCTGGATTCCCGGTTCGAACGATCCCGCATTGGACGTCTCAAAACTATCGAAAACCGCATTGTCTACGCGCTTGCGGATGGAGGTCAGGATTTGCCCGGGGTGTAGACCGTTTTGATTGCTGTCTGTTCCCAAACCGAGAATGTCGGCATCTGCTGCAGCCTGCAGGACACCAATTCCTGTGCCGCCCGCGGCCTGGATCACAACGTCAGCGCCCCTGTTTATCTGGCCTCTGGCAAGTTCCGCGCCTCTAACCGGATCAGCAAAGGCCGCAGGTGTATCGCCGGCCATGTTGGAAAGAACAGAGACACTTGAATTTACAGACTTGGCACCTTGTTTGTAACCACACAGGAACCGATGAATAATTGGAATGTCCATACCGCCGACAAAGCCAATCGTGCCGGACTTTGAAGCCATGGCAGCAAGAAGGCCGCCGATATAGGCACCTTCATGTTCCTTGAAGACGTAGGAACGAACATTTGGTTGATCGACAACCATATCGACGATTGCAAAATTTGTTTCTGGAAAATCCGGCGCAACCTGGCTCAACGCATTGGCCTGATTGAACCCGATCGCAACAATCGGACCATTTCCGCGGCTGGCAAAACTCCGCAAAGCCTGAAGGCTTTGAGCATCCCGTTCAAGTTCGAATTCTCGGACCGTTTGGCCGGTTTCATTCTGAAACCGTTTAACTCCACCGAAGGCGCTTTCGTTAAACGAACCGTCGAATTTACCACCCACTGAGTAAACAATTGCCGGGTCAGCCATTACCGGAGCGGATACTGCGCCGACGGATAGCACCGCAAAAACAACAATAAACAATCGGATCATCGGATCCCCGCTATAAACTCAGCCGGAAAAATAATATCGAAGTGTCCCCGCACATATTATGCGCGGGGACCTGATACACATTCAAATCAGAATGGGCAGGATTGATCAGACATATAGTCGTGGACCTGGATGTCACCTGAGATGATTTTCGCGGATGCAGCGTCAACCGCAGCCTTCATATCATCATTGATGAGTTTGGCATTGTTGTCGTCCAGCGCCCAATCAACACCGCCTTCTTTCAGGCCGAGAACTTCAAAGCCTGAAGACCATGCATCGTTTTTGGCATCTTCGAACGCGGAATAAACAGCGATGTCTACGCGCTTCAGCATGGACGTCAAAACTGACCCCGGATGCAGGGAGTTCTGGTTGCTGTCAACACCGATGCCAAGTTTGCCTGCATCTGCCGCTGCCTGAAGAACACCAATGCCGGTTCCGCCAGCAGCATGATAGACAACGTCAGCGCCACGGTCGAACTGGGACTTGGCAAGTTCGCCGCCTTTGACCGGGTCGTTCCAAGCAGCACCGGTTGTGCCGGTCATGTTCTCAAAAATTTCTGCATCTGCGCTGACAGATTTAACACCTTGCTTATAGCCGCAGGCAAATTTGCTGATCAGTGGAATATCCATTCCGCCAATGAAGCCAACCTTGTCAGTTTTGGAGGACATCGCAGCGAGCATACCGACGATGTAGGAACCTTCGTGCTCCTTGAAGAGAATGGAGCGCACGTTCGGCAGATCAACAACCATGTCAACGATCGCGAACTGCAGATCCGGGAATTCTTTCGCAACTTTTTCGACGGCATTCGCCTGAGAGAATCCGATTGCAACAATCGGGCTCATGCCACGCTTGGCGAAATTCCGCAGCGCCTGCTCACGCTGGCTGTCGTTTTGGATTTCAAAATCGCGGTATGGAACGCCAGTATCGGCTTTGAATTTCTCCGCGCCATTGTAAGCAGACTCGTTGAACGACTTGTCGAAACGGCCACCCAGGTCATAAAGAACAGCTGGTTTGATATCAGCTGCCAACGAGCCAGATACCGAAAAGGCCAGTCCGGCAAGTGCTGTGCCGATGGTTAGAAACTTTTTCACTTATATGTCCTCCGACATGCGGGGGCTGTTCTTTGACAGCCCGCTTCCCCTCGAGACCCAGCCGCTTTATGCTGACTGCGCCAACTGCAATCCAACCCGTTCACTCAAAACCCTGGCAAGGGTTTCATCTGTCACAAGGTCGGTGATGACACCGGTCCGTAGAGCTGCAAGTGTGGCATCCACCTTGCTCTCCCCACCTACCAGCGCAATTACTTTGCTCCCGCGCACTTCATTAAAGTGCAATCCAACGGCACAGTCGCCGAGTGGATCAGGAGCCAATTCTCCGTCAATCGTCAAAAAGCGCCCCATCAGATCACAGACAGAGCCGCCTGACATCAGGTTTTCTTGTTCTTCTTTCGAAATCATGCCGCGCTGGACCAAATGCCCCTCATTTTCGACCGAGCCTATCCCGATCAGAAATGCATCTGACTCGCCTGCGCGCGTCATCAAATCCTGCACACTTCGCTGAGTGAGAAACATTGCTTTCTCTTCCAGATTTTCAGCGAAATAGGGCACAGGCAAATAGTATCCAATACCGCCTGTGCGCTCCTGCATTTTTTGGACGATGTCGTAGGGATTCGCGGCAAGGGTCCTAGTGAGCGATCCGCAAATCGACATGATTTCAAGGTCACCGCGCGATATTCTGGGCAGGGCCTCAACTGCAGCAGTCAAGGTTCGCCCCATACCGACACCAAGACGCCTGATACTGCCGCCGCCGAGAAGGCCGGTAAGATACTGCGAGGCCGAGACGGCAACTGCTCGCAACACGCTACCTTCGTCACCTGAACCGATGTCGGGCGCAATAATGCAATTGGTCAAATTGAATTGCTCGGCGAGCTGCATTTCGAGCTCGAGACACTCTTTCGGACGGCCATCTATCTGGAATTTTATGTATCCGGCCTTTTGGGCATGAGCGATTAAACGATGGACCTTCGCGGGAGAAACACCCAACTGGCCGGCAATTTCACCTTGTGTTCGACCACCAACGAACGACAACCAAGCCGCTCGAATTGCCATATAAGATGTCCAGTCGTCCTCGCGGTTGTTCATTTCGCGACGATACCTTCCCTCACTGCCCGGCGCCACGAATTCCGATGGCGCCAATCCCCTCGTCTCTTACCGAGACTTTGTCATCCGTTTCGGATCATCGCTACCGACAACACGAAAAATTCTTCACTGATTGAGAATTTCTTCAGATCATGCCTTCTGGAAGCGGAGGCCGTCAACTAAAAAATCCGGAAAAACATCGGCTTTCTGCCACCTCTTTGAACAACACCAATCAATACAGCCAAAAGCGAGCTAGGCAGAATTTGCCGACTTATCGCAATATCGTGAGCGATTGTGGAAAAAAGTGCCTAGCAAGCAGGGTAAGAATTACCCATCTGTGGAATAACCGCACTCGGTGCGCAAGCAGCTTTGCTAGACAATTGAACTACCGCAACGTTTGGCATAACGATTGCAAAGTAAATTACGCAATCGAATCGAGTAAACAAAGTTACTGTTCGTAATTATCACTAGAAGCGAAAAGACAAGACTTATAACTAGATAATAAAAATAAATGGGGGAGACGTGGCAACACGGTCGCAAGGCCGGAAAATGGAGAAAACCATGCGTCTCGACAAGTCAAAGTACTGTGCACAAACAGCCATTAAGATGCTGTCCTTCATAACTGCGGCTTTTGTTTTGGCCGCACCGTCGGTTGCCAGGGACTATTTCCCGGCACAAATTGCATCGACCAAATTCACGTACGATCCGTCCAAGGAAGTCGACGTGGAACTGGTTCTTGCCGTTGACATTTCACAGTCCATGGACACCGAAGAACAGGAAGTCCAACGCGCCGGGTATGTGTCAGCACTGACTTCCCGACAATTTCTGGACGCTATCCATGTTGGTCCAATCGGCCGCGTCGCAGTGTCCTATATGGAATGGGGTGGTGTAGACGAGCACTTCATTATTGCTGACTGGACCGTCATTCAAGATGCATCTTCTGCATCTCACTTTGCATCCAAGATAGCAGAAGCCCCGCTTCGTCAGGTTCAGAGGACTTCTATCGCATCAGCGTTAGAAAAATCTGTCGAAATGGTTCAGAACAACGAATACACCGGCCTCAGGCAGGTTATCGACATTTCAGGAGATGGCCCTAACAATCAGGGGGGCTCCGTTACCGAAATGCGCGATCGAATGATTTCATCAGGCGTGACCATCAACGGATTGCCATTAATGATGAAATCCAACAAGAACACATGGCAAGCCATGTTGAACCTCGACCACTATTACGAGGACTGCGTGATTGGTGGACCCGGCTCCTTCGCAATTCCGGTTCGGTCAAAAGAAGGATTCGCCGATGCGATCCGGATGAAACTCGTCATGGAAATTGCCGGGCTGCATATGCCGGAGCCAGAAACTCTGCTTCATAAAGCTTCCGCGCGAAAACCGATACGCTGTAACCTTTTCGACTAAAACCGTTACGTCGATCACGTGCAATACTTCTGCCGCGCCTCACCCGGGCGCGGCTTTTCTATTTCCCATACAAACCTTTTGTAGAAATATTTTGCGCCATTCAAAGCGCTTTGGTACATCTTTCTTTGCGCGCTCACAGCTTTCTCGTTAAACACATGTCCGCTGCTATTCGATTTGCTAAAAGGATGCGAACGCATGTCCGCCAAACCGACCCTTGCTCTGGTTGCTCACGATGCGAAGAAGGACGCGATGGTGGAATTTGCAAAGCGGCATGAAGACAAACTCGAATCCTTCGACCTTGTCGGAACCGGAACCACCGGTGGGCGTATTCTGGAAGCCTGTCCGTCCCTCAACCTAAAACGATTAAAAAGCGGGCCGTTGGGTGGCGACCAACAAATCGGCGCTATGATTGCCGAGAACAGACTGCAAGGTCTCATCTTCTTTATGGACCCCCTTTCACCAATGCCCCACGATGTCGATGTAAAAGCACTGATGCGACTGGCCGTCGTCTACGACATGCCAATGGCGCTCAATCCATCGACCGCGGATATTTTATTGCGGTCAGCGCGGTTGGAAGGGCTCAAAACAACATCTCAAACGCCTGAAGTCAGCTCAAAATCATCATGATTTTTCCAAACACACAGCAATCATTTTCTTATCCGGTTCTTGTCGCCGATATTGGCGGTACAAACGCCCGCTTCGCGCTCGTGGAACACGCATCTGCCCCGACGCAGGTGTGCGGGAAAACCGCGACAGCCAATCATGTAGATATTTCATCTGCGATTCGAGAAGTTGTCCTTCCAAAAACAGCCGTAAAGCCGCGTACTGCCATTATTGCTGTCGCAGGCCCGGTTACCGGAGATGTCATTCCGCTCACAAATGCCAAGTGGGTCATCGAACCAAAGAAAATGATCGCAGAGCTTGGGTTGGAACAGGTCACTGTACTTAACGACTTTGAAGCTCAGGCGCTGGCCCTGCCGAGTTATGACGGTGATGATGTGGAGCAAATCGGTCGAGGCGCAATCCGCCAGAATGCAGCCAAATTTGTGCTGGGGCCCGGAACAGGCCTGGGGGCAGCTTCCATGATCTGCGCCTGTGGCACCTGGGTTCCGGTTCCCGGCGAAGGTGGACATGTCGAAATTGGGCCGGTGGCATCAGAAGATTTCGAAATCTGGCCACATATCGAGACTGCAGGTGGCCGTATTGGAGCGGAACAAATCCTGAGCGGAACCGGTCTCCCGTGTCTTGCACGTGCTGTCTCCGCGTGGATGAAGATGGAACGCGACTTCGAAACCCCAGCAAGCATTACACGCGCTGTAGACGACAATGATCCGGTGGCGGTCAAAACCCTGGAAGTTTTTTCACGCGCTCTTGGTCGTCTTGCCGGTGACTTCGCGCTTACAGTCCTGGCGCGTGGCGGCGTCTATCTCACAGGCGGTATCACGCCTCGCATCACCCGCTTTTTGACCGACGGAAATTTCAGATCCGCCTTTGAAGCCAAAGCCCCTCATGAAACCTTGATGGCGAAAATTCCGACATTTATCGTTCGTCATCCGGAGCCTGCAATTGAGGGCCTTGCCTCCTTTGCCCGAACACCTGATAAATTTGCGCTCGAACGCCTTGACCGCGAATGGGTGGCAGAAAAAGCACCGGTTACAACCTGATCGTTGAATTCAGTGGCAACTCGCGACTTCTCTGCCTATCCCTTGCCAATCGACGCGGTTCTTCCTGCGCTTTGCGATACTCTTGAGACAAGCACCAACGCAGTTCTGGTCGCTGAACCAGGCGCCGGCAAAACCACCCGCGTCCCGCTGGCGCTACTCGATGCCAATTGGCGGAACGATGGCAAAATCCTTGTCCTTGAGCCACGCCGACTGGCGGCACGCGCTGCCGCTCGAAGAATGGCAAGCGAACTGGGCGAGAGGGTTGGTGACACGGTTGGGTATCGTGTGCGCATGGAAACCAAGATCAGCGCCAAGACCCGAATAGAGGTTGTCACGGAAGGTGTTTTCACGCGCCTCATTCTGGAAGATCCGGAACTGACCGGAATTGCAGCAGTCCTGTTCGACGAATTTCACGAACGCTCGCTCGATGGTGATCTGGGGCTCGCTCTGGCGCTCGATGTACAGTCCGCGCTGCGCGAAGATCTCAGAATCCTGCCGATGTCGGCAACTCTGGATTCCGCGAGTATTTCGGATCTGCTTGGCAATGCACCGGTGATCGAAAGCAAGGGGCGCAGTTTTCCCGTCCACACCCGTCACCTCGGTCGATCACCTAAAGAGCGAATTGAGCCACAAATCGTCCGAGCTGTTCAACAAGCCTTGGCGGATGAAACCGGGTCAATTTTGGTGTTTCTGCCCGGGCAAGGCGAGATCAAACGCACTGCGGATTTTCTGAGCGGCAAGGTACCGGGCAACTGCCTGATCGCTCCGCTTTATGGTGGTTTGGACAGCAAAGCCCAGGACGCCGCGATCAAGCCGGCTCTTCCCGGGTCTCGCAAAATCGTTCTGGCAAGTGCTATTGCACAAACCTCGCTTACGATTGAAGGCGTTCGCGTAGTTATCGATTGCGGGTTGGCAAGAGTTCCAAAATTTGAACCTCAGACAGGCCTGACCCGTCTTGAAACTGTTCGTGTTTCACGGGCTTCCGCCGATCAAAGACGCGGGCGTGCCGGTCGTACAGAACCTGGTGTCTGTTACCGGCTGTGGGAAGAAGCTCAAACCATTGCGCTCCCTGCAGCGGAAAACCCGGAAATTCTGGAAGCTGACCTCACTGGTCTGGTTCTGGACCTTGCAGCCTGGGGTACACTATCCCCCTCCGACTTAAAGTTTCCAAACCAACCGCCTCAAGCTGCATGGACCGAAGCCCAGACATTGCTGCAAGAACTGCATGCAATAGATACCTCCGGGCGATTGACCAAAGACGGCAAAGATCTCGCAAAACTTCCGTTACACCCACGACTGGCGCATATGGTGATTGAGGGTGCCGCGCGCGGGCTCGGTTACACCGCATCCCTCATTGCTCTTCTGTTGTCTGAAAACGGTTTGGGTGGCCGCGATCCCGATATTCGAAACCGACTGAGGTCACTTCAATACGAGAAGAGCCAACGCGCGAAAGACGGTAAAACCCTGGCCGCCCGTTGGCTCAAACTGGCCGGTGGCGCCGACACCGATCTCGATATTGAAAGCGCCGGCGTTTTGCTTGCCCTTGCCTACCCGGATCGTATTGCGCAAGCACGCGGACAACAAGGCCGTTTTCGCCTTGCAAACGGACGCGGTGCTGAACTCGCGGCAGAACACAACCTATCCAGAGCTGACTTTCTGACGATTGCTGATATTCAGGGCAAAGCTGCGAGTGGCCGCATTCAACTCTGCGCACCTATCACCAAGTCGGAAATTGAAGATCTCTTCGCTGCAGATATAAGGGAAGAAGATGACGTCCAGCTCAACAAGGATGGGGTATTCAAAGCTCGTCGAGTGACACGATTTAAAGCAGTCGAATTGAAATCCGTGGCTATTTCGACACCTGACCCAGAAGCCATTCAACGCGCTTTGATCGCTGAAGTGAAACGGATTGGTGTATCCCGTTTGCCCTGGAGCAAGGAGCAAAAGCGCCTTCGAAGACGCATCGCCTATGTACGTGAAAATGGCGACAACAATGTGCCTGATCTGTCTGATAAGGCTTTGACAGAAACCCTTGCTGATTGGCTCGGGCCTTTTCTTGTCGGCTGCACCAGTGTTGCCGCAATTGATACAGAACTGCTTGGCAATGCTGCGGCCAGTCTCCTGCCATATGAAGCTGCGAACACACTGGACCGGCTGGCCCCGTCCCATTTTACCGCACCAACAGGCAGTAAAATCCCAATTGACTACGGAGCGGCGGCAGGGCCGACACTCTCGATCCGCGTACAGGAACTGTTCGGACTGACCAACCATCCTTCAGTTTGCGATGGCCGTCTGCCTCTTATTCTGGAATTGCTGTCTCCGGCTCAGCGCCCGATACAAATAACTAAAGACCTGCCCGGTTTTTGGGCTGGATCCTGGGCAGATGTCAAAGCGGACATGAAAGGCCGATACCCACGCCATCCGTGGCCGGATGACCCGACGAAAGCGGAAGCGACACGGCGTGTTAAACCCAGAGGCCGCTGACCTGAAAATACAATCTGTGATAGAATGCGCTATGCAAGGGTGAGTTGATGGATCGGCACTACATTCTCATGCAACTGTCAGACAGATCCACCTATCCGGCGGAGGCCGTCAATTATTGCCTCGATCACCCTGATCGTACAATTTCGATATTTTACCCGCTGCTCCGCAAAGCCAGTCAAGGCTCCCCCTTAGAACCGGAAGAGCAAAATGCGCTCTATCTCGGCCTTCATCTCTTGGCTTCGCTGCGCGTCAAAGACGCGTTTGAACCACTTTTGGACCTCGCACTTCTCCAACCCGAAAAGCTCGTCGACATATTCGGTGAAAATGGCATCGGCACAACATTTCCCCGAATTCTGATGAGCCTTTGTGACGGCGAGGGAACCCGCCTGTGGCAAACCATTCCTGCTCGCCAGATCGACTTTCTAATCCGTGATGCCTTTTTACGGGCCTGGACTTTTGAAGTCTTTGAAGGTCGCGTTTCTCATGCAATGGCAATTCAACACCTTGCACATCTGCTCGACCAAGATGTCGCCCCCTTGCCTGACGATCCAATCTGGAGCGGGTGGCTCACAGCAATCGCCGATCTCGGATTTCGGGATTTGAAACCACTTGTCAGAGATGCCATTCACAAAGGTTACATCCTGACGGAAACGGCAGCCCTGGCCGAAGTCGAGTTTCAGAGTTTTGAAACAGCGTTGCAAGAAGCAGATGCAATCGAGGACCGCTCCACCCTTCAAAAGGACAGAAATTACCTCCCCTTTAGCGAGGCCCCAGGGGATTGGGGCCAGGCCTTTGTCAATGCGCCGACTTAATCGTCAGATGCTGCAACCAGGCTGGCATTGCCGCCAGCTGCTGCCGTGTTGATCGAGACAACCTGTTCCAAAGCAAAGCGTGTCAGATAGGCTGGCCCTCCGGCTTTTGGCCCAGTACCAGACAACCCTGAGCCACCAAAAGGCTGTGTCCCGACGACAGCCCCAATCGTGTTTCGATTGACGTAGACATTGCCGACGGAAAGTCGATCAACAACCTTCTTCACCGTTGCATCAATCCTACTGTGAACGCCAAGGGTCAGCCCGTAACCTGTTGAGGCGATCTGATCGAGAACTGCATCCATGTCTTTTGCCTTGTATCTGACAACATGCAACACGGGCCCAAAGACTTCCCTCGTCAGGGATGCGGCCTTGTCCAGCTCAACAATATGCGGAGCGACCCAGGATCCATTCGAAAGTGAGCCAGTCGGGGTCTGTCCCGCGTAGCGAAGCGTTTGAGTTTCGCTCATGTCATCGATGTGCGCCATGATGTTGCTCCTGGCTTCATCATCAATGACGGGTCCGATATCAGTTGACGGCAACGTAGGGTGTCCAAGACTTAGCTCCTTGGCTGCGCCCTCCAGCATCTGCAACATACTGTCAGCGATGTCGTCCTGTATAAACAGAAGACGCAATGCCGAGCATCGTTGACCGGCCGACCGGAATGCAGACATCATCACGTCATCACAGACCTGTTCCGGCAGCGCGGTAGCGTCCATCAGCATGGCATTGATGCCGCCGGTTTCTGCGATCAATGGCACGATTGGACCACGCTTCATCGCCAGGGTGCGGTTGATCGCCCATGCCGTTTCGGTTGATCCGGTAAATGCGACACCTGCAACATCCGGGTGAGATGTCAGTGCTGCCCCGACCTCCCCATCGCCAGGGACCAGCAAAAACGCATCTTCAGGTATTCCGGCCTGGTACATCAGTCTGGCGGTTTCATAAGCAATCAGCGGCGTCTGCTCGGCAGGTTTGGCAATCACTGCATTACCGGCCAACAGTGCGGCACTGATTTGTCCAAGATAGATAGCCAGCGGGAAATTCCAGGGGGAAATGCAAACGAACACGCCGCGCCCGCGATACCTGTAACGGTTCTCTTCGCCAGTGGGCCCGGGCATCAAACGGCCATCACCAAACTGAGCGCGCGCTTCATCCGCATAATACCGGCAGAAATCGACAGCCTCCCTGATTTCGGCAATTCCGTCCGGCAGGCACTTTCCAGCCTCTCCTGTCAGGATAGCCATCAAGCGATCCCGATTTTCCTCGAGCAAATCGCCAACCTTCGCCAACATGGCGGCTCGGTCTTCGACCGGTCGACGCGACCAGGATTCAAATCCCTTTTTCGCGACTTCAACAGCTTGCTGCGCAGTTTCCTTGTCGGCAAATCGAACGGTACCAACTTTGGTTGCGCCATCTGTCGGAGAGAAAATCGGGTTGATGTCTCCCTTGGATTTCAGTCCCAACCCAAGCGGAGCAGCATCAATAAAGGGCGGTTTTGTTTTTGCCATTCCCTCAACCAGCAGAGCCCGTTCTTCGGCACAGCCGAATTCCAGCCCGTCTGAGTTTTGCCGGCCCTCACCGTAAAGGTCCTTTGGCAAAGGAATGGACCTATTCACTGTATGGTGGCCGTTAACAAGAATTGCTTTTGGCCGTTTCAGCAGCACGTCAGTCGGTACAGATGCATCACCAACTATCGTCACAAAAGACGAATTCGCTCCGTTTTCAAGAAGACGTCGAACCAGATAGGCCAACAGATCCTTATGACCGCCAACTGGCGCATAGATCCGCGTCGGAAACCCATCGCGTTCGCAAATGGATTTGTAGAGGCTCTCCCCCATCCCGTGCAGCCGCTGGAATTCGTATCCTTCGGATTGTCCTCCAGCCAACTCGATGATCTGGGCAACAGTCAGGGCATTGTGGGTCGCAAACTGCGGATAAAGAACGTCGCGTGCAGCCAACATACGTTTGGCACAACACAGGTAGGAAAGGTCCGTTGCTGCTTTACGGGTAAAGACTGGATAATTGTCTGCCCCGTTTTCCTGCGCGTGTTTGATTTCCGTATCCCAATATGCGCCTTTCACAAGGCGAACCATCAGTTTTCGATCCGTTTTCCGCGCCGCATCAACAAGCCAGTCGATTACATGGACGGCGCGCTTCTGGTAGGCCTGAATGGCCAGTCCGAAACCATCCCAGTCTGCCGTTACAGGGTCGGACAGAAGGGCAGCAATCACATCCAGTAAAATTTCCAGCCTGTCTGCCTCTTCCGCATCAATCGTCAAGTTTAGATTTCGGTCCTTGGCCATTTGAACCAGATCCCGCAGACGCGGCAGCAATTCATCGCGCACCCGATCTCCGTTCACAGCTTCATATCGAGGATGCAGCGCCGACAGTTTCACCGATATTCCGGGACGATCCGGCAATTGCTTATCGCCTGCAGATGCGCCAATCGCTTCAATAGCGTTTGCATAGGACTGGAAATAGCGCTCCGCGTCTTTGGCTGTCCGCGCGCCCTCCCCAAGCATGTCATAGGAATATCGGTACCCTTTGGATTCCTGCGTCTTTGCGCGCTCCAGCGCCTTTTGAATGGTTTCACCCAGCACGAACTGATGACCAAGAAGCTGCATCGCCTTGCGGGTCGCCAACCGGACAGTCGGCATCCCCATACGTTTGACAAGACTAGAAAGAATGTTCTGAGGTGTATCTCCCGGATGCAGAAGACGCGATGTAACGCCCAGCGCCCAGGAAGATGCGGACACCAGCCAGGTGTCGGATTTTGGTCCGCTTGGGTCATTGAATTTCGCAGCGGCCAATTTGTCTTCGATGAGTTTATCCGCAGTATCTGCGTCCGGAACCCGCAACAGCGCTTCCGCCAATACCATCATCGCCAGACCTTCACGCGTCGTCAGACCAAACTCACGCATGAAGTCTTCGACACCACCCAGTCCAACCTGGACGGAGCGCATGTCCTCAATATAACCACGAGCCCGTTGATCAATCAGTTTCTCAACAACAGGATCCCCAGTGGCTTCCTTGAGCAAGGCCTCTACCAGAGGTTTGTCTTCCTGCGCATAGGTAGCCCGAAAGGGATCGAGATCGGCACAATCTTTTTCAGAAATGACGGCAGCGGCAGCGGACATGAAAACCTCCCAGAGAGCCCTAAGGCGAAAGCCAGCACATTTCCCTAAGATAAATTAATTCTTCTAGTGATTTTCACTGTATTTGTATTACTGAACCGACTATTTCTTCTAATGATCAATTTTAACAGAGAATATCACTATGCTCGATTCCACAGACCGACGAATTCTAAAAGTTCTTCAGGAGGACGGCAGAATTACAAATACGGAGCTGTCGGAACGTATCAATCTATCAGCGACAGCCACCACCGAACGTATGAAACGATTGATGCGAGATGGGATCATTGAAGGGTTTTCGGCAAACCTGAACCCCAGGAAGGTGGACCGCAGCTTACTCGTCTTTGTCGAAATTCGGCTAGAACGAACGTCTCCCGAGATTTTTGATGCTTTCAAACACGCGGTGGAACGGTCAAATGATATTCTGGAATGCCATATGGTCGCCGGCGGTTTTGATTACCTGATCAAAAGCCGCGTCAAAGACATGGAAGCTTATAGAATGTTCCTGTCAGATGTTGTTCTGGCGCTCCCCGGCGTTCGCGAAACGCATACCTACGCAGTGATGGAAGAGATCAAGGACACACACATCCTTCCAGTGTGATCCGAGGAAGACCCATTAGTCAGCGACTTCGGCCGACTTCGCCTGCAGAAGCGAATAGTTGTCGATACCAATTCGTTCGATCAGTGCAAGCTGTGTTTCAAGATAGTCGATATGACTTTCTTCGTCGCCGAGAAGCTGTTCAAACAGCTTCATCGAAACATAGTCTCCTGCCTCTCGGCAGACTTCACGAGCTTCATGATAGAGCGCACGGGCGACGTATTCGGCTGCAAGATCCCCTTCAAGACATTCCTTGACAGATTGGCCGATGCGGAGCGGATCCAGACTCTGCAGGTTGGGTAACCCTTCGAGAAACAAAATCCGATCCATCAGATCTTGTGCGTGTTGGCGTTCTTCCTCAGACTCGGCAAGTTCCTTGTCGGCCAGCTTGCCGAAACCCCAATCCGACAGCAGCCTGGCATGCAGCCAATACTGGTTGACCGCTGTCAACTCGTGACGCAGAGCCTTGTTCAGGTATTCGATGACGCGCGCTTCACCCTTCATGGGACCCTCTCAAAGCTTACATTCCCGCCGCCTTTTTGGATTTCGTTGGCGGCGATTCATTTGACTGTGTCTTGTCTGAAACATCTTCATGAATGATGTCAATCACTGACGGGAAACATCCTCCGCACCGGGGACGGCACCCAAGGTACCTGAACACGGCACCTGGTGTCGGAACCTTTCCGTTCGGATCGGCGCGCATTTCTCGCGATGCTTCGCGCAACTGCTCGTCAGTCAACACATTACAAGAGCAAATGAGCATTACCGGATCCGATGAAAGTCTCTCTTCGGGAGTATATGTAGGGTCCCGTCATTCCGCGCAATAACAATACCGGAATACAAAAGTCAACTTTTTGAAGGCCCTGATTTTCAGTTGAACAGTGCCTCTGAATTGTTGTTCTTCAAACAAAACTAAGTCGTACCAAAAATATTTTTCAATCCCTAACTACATATCACCGATGGTACAACCAAATCTGAGACAAAAAATCGAGTGCTCATCAAAAAATTTGTAAATTCAAAATATTGAAAGTAATTAGAACTACTTATCTGCAAAATCCTTTTGTTTAGGCCATAGTGAACCAACGTCACAGACCTTGTAATTAGTGAATTTTTACAAGTTTTTTTAGGTCAATTTACCTAATCTTCATTGCTTTTATCAAATCTACTTGCGGGAAATACTGTTGCTCCAGCAGTGCGAGGACGTAATGAAAAGTATACTGAAATTGTTGGTCGACTTGAAATTCGGTTTCAAAGTCGGCGGTGGATTCGCTGCCATTTTGCTTTTAACAGCCGTTGTTGGGGCCGTCGGTTATCTGGCAATTTCCAACCTATCATCACGTTTTGAAGTTGCAGACCTGTCAGCAAACGTCGCCGGCAAGGTTCAATCGACTTCCCTTGCACGTGAAGACTACCTGAACACACCGACAGACGAACGGGCAAGCAACGCTCGCCAGGAAATTGCCGGGCTAAACGCCGCTCTGGACGCACTTTCTTCTGGTGTTTCTGGCAATACAGAAGCGCTTGATCAGGTGAACCGTGCGACAGAGGCTGTTGGCCAGTTCGCAACAACTTTCGATGCCGTTGTAGATCAAACGACCCAGCAAGCCGACCGACTGGACATGCTGCGGGAGAGCGGTCGTAGTCTGGAAACTCTATCGTCCTCGATAATGGATATCGTCCTGAAAGAAGAAAAACAGGTCGATGCAAAATCAATCGAAGTCAACGAAACTATGGAGCAGGCTGATCAAATCCAGCGTACCATCTTTTCATTGCAGGAAGATGTTGGGGTAATTCAGCTGGCTTATCTCAAAGGGAGCGGAACCCTTGAAGGCGAAGCCCTCGAAAAAGCTCAAGCCATGACTGGCGCCCTTGTTGACCAGACCAAGAACCTTACCTCTCTCGAGATCACTGGCGTCAACAGTGACTCTATCAAAAAGCTCGCTGATGAGACTGGCAATTTAAACGCCGCGGTCCTGAGACTTTCCGAAGATCTGGGTTTCTCCGAAGCCTATGAAGCCCGCACAGCAGTAGGTACGGGCATCGATGCCGTTAACGCCATTGGTAGTGAAGTTCGGATACAGGCAGCTGCAGCAGCCGATCAGTCCAAATCAGATGTTATTGCTGCAAACGCGCGGCTCAAAGCAATCCGCCAGATTGCAGATCAGACCAAAGTCCTGAATGAGCTGGCCCTTCGTGCTCAAACAGAAACCCTCAATTTGTTTGGTAATTTCGGATCGACTGACCCTACTCCGGTTGAAAAGAATATTGCTTCATTGGCCGAACTGGAAACCAAGTTGGTGGTGAGTGGGGAAGCTTTACCGGCAGCGGCAGACTTGATGAACGAAATTGCAGTTTCTGTGGCAACCTTCGACCGCTCCTTCAAGGAAATGCTGACGGCCAAAGCTGAATTGCTGCAAAAACGCCAGCAGCTTGATACTTTGACCCATACCGTCAGGGATGACATTTCAGCAATTGCCGTAGCCCAATCGAAAGCAGCCAACGCTGCATCCGGCGCAGCCGAAATCCAGATTGGATTTACAGTTCTCCTTGCCATTCTTGGCGGAGTAGGCCTTGCCTTCGTTCTCAACCTCGCAATTACACGTCCGATCCAAAACATTACGGGTGTCATGGATCGCCTGGCAAACGGCGACAATGAAGTCGAGATTTCGGGAATTGATCGTGGAGACGAAATCGGTGAGATGAGCCGAACGGTTCAGGTGTTCAGAGATAACGCCATAGAGCGTGCACAGCTACAGGAACAGAATTCTCAGGAAGAAGTTGCCCGTCAGGAACGTCAGCATCGGGTCGACAGCCTGATCGAGAATTTCCGGGCGACCGCAGCAGAAGCACTTGGGTCGGTTGAATCTACCGCAGCCAGCCTGGATTCCACTGCACAGTCATTGACTGAAATTGCACGCGACAGTGCAGGTTATGCAAGTGAGACCCAGGAATCATCGAACGCGACGACGAACAACGTTCAAACTGTTGCAAGCGCGGCAGAAGAGTTGTCGGCTTCCATCGGTGAGATTTCCCGTCAGGTTTCCGAGACAACTCAAATTGTTGACCGGGCAAACACCGGAACACGCGCAACAAACGAGAAGGTCGAGGGCCTAGCCGAAGCCGCAACCAAGATCGGCGAAGTAGTCACCCTGATCCAGGCAATTGCCGAACAAACCAACCTTCTGGCGCTGAACGCAACAATCGAAGCAGCCCGGGCTGGTGAAGCCGGGAAAGGCTTTGCGGTTGTCGCATCTGAGGTGAAAGAACTGGCAACACAAACGTCCAAGGCGACCGAGGAAATCAGCTCGCAAATCACCGAAATCCAGAACGCCACGAAAGAATCCGTCGTGGCAATTGGTGAGATCGCCGAAACAATGACTGAGGTGAACAACTACACCTCCGCTATTGCTTCAGCAGTTGAGCAGCAGGGCGCTGCTACGGCAGAAATCTCCCAGAACGTTCAACGAGCAGCCGAAGGCACCGGTGCAGTGTCGTCGTCCATGTCGGAACTTTCCCAAGCAGTGGACCAAACGTCGTCCTCCGCTGACATGGTTCTTTCCGCCTCCGGCGAGCTGACAGATAAAACCGATCAGCTTAAGTCCGAAGTAGAGCGGTTCCTGTCAGAGGTCGCAGCCGCTTAACCTGCTCCGAATATCAAATTCAAAAGGCGGGCCTGCCTTGCAGCCCGCCTTTTTTTGATGCGCTGATTTGAGTGACAACGTTGACCTTGTCGCGTCAGGCGACTAATGCGTGAAGCCAAGCACAGCATCAAAATGAGAGATAACCGTGGCGGACCAATCTGACGCCTCTTCCTTCACATCGTTCGGGCAACCACCTGTTCAGTCCTGGCCTGTCGTTCTCGAGACCAAAGGTTGGTCCGATTACCGGTTGCTGGATATGGGCAAGGGTCAGAAGCTTGAGCGTTATGGTCGGTTCACAATCATCCGGCCAGAACCGCAAGCGATGGGTAACAGACATCTGAAAGTCAGCGCCTGGGATAGAGCCAACGCGGTCTTCACCGGCGACACGGATGAAGAAGGCCCGGGTCGTTGGAAGTTCTCCGGAAATGTTCCGGAAGTCTGGCCGATGAAATACGGCCCAGTCAGTTACAATGGCCGGTTCATGTCTTTTCGCCATGTCGGAGTCTTTCCCGAACAGGCTGCACATTGGGACTGGGTGAACTCTAAAATCGGTGCTGAGAGGCAAAGGACGCCGGACAAACCACTCAAAATCCTGAATCTCTTCGGTTACACCGGACTGGCTTCGCTTTTGCCCGCGACAGAAGGCGCACAAGTCACTCACGTTGATGCGTCCAAAAAGGCAATCGGGTATGCCCGCGAAAATCAGGAATTGTCGGGTTTGGAGGACCTTCCGATCCGATGGATTTGCGAAGATGCTTCCAAATTCGTCGCGCGGGAAGTTCGCCGCGGCAATCAGTATGACGGCATTATTCTTGATCCGCCCAAATATGGCCGTGGCCCAAAGGGTGAAGTCTGGGATCTTTATACCAGTTTGCCTGGCATGCTGGACGACTTACAAAAGCTCCTGTCCAAGGACGCCCTTTTCATGATCCTCACTGCCTATGCCATTCGGTCCAGTTTCGTCTCTATCCATGAACTGATGGCCGAGACGCTCTCCAAACAAGGCGGACTTCTGGAATCTGGCGAACTGGTCATCCGCGAGGAAGACGGCAAGCGCGCTCTGTCTACGTCACTTTTCTCGCGATGGAGTAGCCGATGACAACGAACCGCCAAGGGGCGGTGAAACAGATCACCAGCCACTCCAATCCAATTGTCAAGGAAATCAAGGGGCTCGTCGCACAGCGAAAGCACCGCAGCCAATCGGGTTTGTTTGTCGCCGAAGGATTAAAGCTTGCGACCGACGCACTGGAAGCTGGATGGGGTGTTCGCTATCTGGCCCTTGGCCCCGATGCACGCGAAAATCCTATCGCCCAAAAAGCAGCAGCCACCGCAAAAGCGCGCGGTGCCTTGATACTGGAAGTCTCAACTGTCGTTCTGTCCGCAATGACCCGCAAAGACAATCCGCAGATGGTTGTCGGGGTTTATGAACAACAGATACTCAGCGCCAGAGACATAAATCCCATAGACGCAACAGTCTGGGTTGCTCTTGACCGTGTTCGGGATCCGGGCAATCTCGGAACGATCATCCGCACCGTTGATGCTGTTGGCGGAGCAGGCGTCATGCTGGTTGGCGACTGCACGGATCCTTTTGCTGTTGAGGCTGTACGTGCAACCATGGGCTCGCTCTTTCATGTACCGCTGGCCAAACTCGACAAGGCTGACTTCAAGGAGCTGGCAGCGAAGTGGCCGGGCACGGTCGCCGCCACGCACCTGAAGGGTTCCGTCGACTACCGCACACCGGATTATTCCGAGCCGGTGTTATTGGTCATGGGCAATGAGCAAAAGGGGCTGGAAGACGATATGGCGAAAGCCTGTTCGACACTCATCCGTATTCCTCAGGTCGGCGAAGCAGACAGCCTCAATCTGGCCGTGGCGACAGGTGTGTCGCTCTATGAGATACGCCGCAAAAACCTGGAGCTTTAACAAATGCGCCTGTTTGTCTTCGGAGTTGGTTTTTCATCCAAAGCAATCATAGAGGAAGTCAGGAAAGACTTCGATTGGATCGGTGGATCGACTCGCACATCTGAGAAGGCAGATGTCTTAAAAGCAAGCGGAATTGAACCATTTCTGTTTGATGGTGAAAAGCCCGGCGAAGGTATAGCCAACGCACTCAAGCAGGCCACCCACATTCTTGTATCCATCGGGCCTAATGAAACCGGTGACCCAACTTTCAATTACCACGGAGCTGACATTGCCGCTTCAAAGGCAAAATGGATCGGCTACCTTTCCACGGTTGGCGTCTATGGAAACCATGATGGTGAATGGGTCGATGAAACGACGTTGTGCAAGCCGGTCTCGGTGCGGTCAATCCAGCGCGTAGCGGCCGAAGAATCCTGGCTGAACTTTTCAAAAACAAACGAGATCCCGGTGCAGATTTTCCGCCTGTCTGGGATATATGGTCCCGGCCGCAACGCGCTGGAAAATTTCAAGAAGGGACGTGCGCGCCGACTGGTCAAACCAGGTCAGGTATTTAACCGCATCCATGTGTCCGATATTGCAGGTGCAGTGTCCTTGGCAATGACAGAACCTGTTACGCGGATTTACAATATCACCGATGATGAACCAGCCCCGCCGCAAGATGTTGTGACGTTTGCCGCTGACCTTCTAGGCGTCGAGCCGCCGCCGGAAACACCGTTCGAAACAGCGGATCTAACACCGATGGCACGATCTTTCTACGGTGAGAACAAACGCGTTTCCAACAAACGTATCAAAGACGAATTCGGTTATGAGTTCCGGTTTCCGAACTACCGAGTAGCGCTGAAATCTCTTTTGGAAGCATGACCGGCTTTTAGTGTGCCTCAGATCACATCAATGATCTGAAGGATCGGATTAACTGAACCTGTCACTAATGATTGGTTGTCATATGCGTATTGCCTGGAAAATTTTTGGAATATCCCTGATCGTATTTACGGTCATGGCGTCCGCAGCCGCTTTCTCGATCTACAAAGTCTATGAGATCAACAAAGAGCTGCACATGATCTCTAATGTCTATTCGCCGCTCAGGCACGAGGTCGCCCAAATCGAGGTCATTGCGCTTCAGGAAGAGCTCCATCTGGAGCGCGCCGAGAAACTGGAAGCTGAACTCCGAGCTGACCGTCTGGAAGCTTTAAGTATCGGCAAATCAGACGCCGAGATTGAAACAGCATTAGAACAATCTCCGGAATTGCAGAAACGGATCGCTCATCTGGAGGAGCGATTGGAGAAAGATCTCGAGATCTTCGAAAAGCATGCCAATAAAGTGGACGAGCTTCTCCATTCTGCGGAAGTCCGAGTGCGGGATGCGCAAACGACAACAACCTCAATCCACGACAAGCTTGAACTCGCTGCGCTGTTCCCAACACTGGTCGCAATTGAAACACAGCACAGCAATTTTCATAGCCACGCCGTCAATCTCATAACCTCTTCTGAAATTACGAATGCAACAAGAGAAAGACTGGAAGAACAGCTCGAGAGCGAGGCTGCTAAACTCACCGCACGGCTTGATGACTTGAGGGAACATGTCACCGAATTTACTGACATGGCGATAGAGACAGCTGCCTTGCATGAGCAACAGGCGCTCTATGCAAGTATCGCTGCAACTGCAGCGGCCGGCATTCTCGCCCTGTTTCTGTCCTCTCTGGTAATCTCCGGCATCCTGCGCCCCATGCGAGCTCTTTCATCCAGTGCCAAGCGTGTTGAGGAAGGAGATTTCGAAATAGAACTTCAACCGCAATCGCGGGACGAAATCGGAGCGTTGACGACAAGCTTCAATACGATGGTAACCGGCTTGCGATCGACCCAGAAAATCAAGGACACATTCGGGCAGTATCTCGATCCCCGTGTCGTATCCGGGTTGATTGCAGATCAGTCGGATGCGACCGCTGGTGAAAAGAAGATCGTAACTGCCTATTTTTCAGATCTTGCAGATTTCACAACGATCTCCGAGCAGTTCACACCCTCAGGCCTAGTCCGTGTTCTGAACCGCTACCTGGATCTGATGTCTACGGAGATAACGGAACGCCAGGGTGTCATCGACAAGTACATCGGTGATGCCATCATGGCATTCTGGGCGCAGCCTTTTTGCACTGATGGCGATCAAGCAACGCTTGCTGTCAAAAGTGCCTTGAAGAATATCGAGCTGATGACCCAGTTCCAAAAAGAATTGCCTGAACTGACCGGATTGCAAAAAAACCTGCCGATCATCAGTCAGCGCATCGGTATTGCAACTGGAGATGCTGTCATAGGATCTATCGGTTCCGAAAAGACGAAAAATTATACCGTCATGGGAGACACCGTAAATCTTGGTGCGCGCCTTGAAAGTGCAAACAAGATTTACGGAACCCAATTGCTGGTCTGCCAACGCACGAGAGAAACCGCCAAGGGGATTGAGTTTCGTGCAGTGGACCGAATTCAGGTGAAGGGCAAAACAGAACCGACCAATGTCTATACCGCCCTCGCCAGCGCAGAAGGCATGACGGATGACCTTGTAAGTCTGCAAAAAATGTCAGAATTGGCCCTGTCTGCGTTTGCTGAAGCTGATTGGAATCGTGCCCGGAAAAACTACACCGAGATCCTGAGCCTCTCACCAGAGGACCAGATAGCGCGCGTGTTTCTCAACAGACTCGATTTGATTTCAGCAGAAGGTGTTCCAGATTTCTGGGACGGTGTCTGGCACCTAAATGCAAAATAGAAAAGGGGCAACAACAGTTGCCCCTTGCGTTTGTATCAGTGCTAATTTCAACTATTGCCGTAGCCCGGCTTACTTTGGCTGAGGAACAACCCGCAGGTAAGGTTTTAGGGTTTTCCAACCTTCCGGGAATTTCTCTTTCGCTTCTTCGTCACTTACCGCAGGAACGATGATTACGTCTTCACCGGACTTCCAGTTCACCGGTGTTGCCACCTTGTGTTTCGCTGTTAGCTGCAGGGAGTCGATCACGCGAATGACTTCGTCAAAATTCCGGCCTGTTGATGCCGGGTATTCGATCTTCAGTTTGATCTTCTTGTCCGGCCCGATAACAAACAGTGAACGCACGGTCAAAGTGTCATTGGCATTCGGATGGATCATGCCATATGCCGTCGCAACTTTGCGGTCAGGATCTGCAATCAGCGGAAAATTCAGGGCAACGCCTTGAGTGTCCTTGATGTCGCCTATCCATGCGTGATGGTCGTCAATCGGATCGACGGAAACGCCAAAGACTTTCACGCCGCGCTCTGCAAACTTGTCTTTCAATTTGGCTGTCATGCCAAGTTCAGTGGTGCAAACTGGTGTAAAGTCTTTCGGATGGGAGAAAAGCACCGCCCAGGAACCGTCGATTGCCTCGTGAAAACGGATAGGTCCGTCCGTGGTATCGACTTCAAAATCAGGGGCGTCGTCGCCTAACAAAAGTGCTGACATCAAATTTCTCCATTTCATAAAACAGCATGATCGTTGCTATTCAGCAAACACATCACAGATGAGGGGTCGTTTCACGCTTGCCCAGCGCCGAACCAATATCAACTCGAGTAACTGCGCTTGACATTGGCATCGAGCCGCACCAGCTTCAAGCCATCTACACGTTGTATTTATAGCGGAATTCGGTTTCACGAAAGGCTTATCAATGACCGCATGGAATGTTTATTTGTCCGGTGAAATTCATACTGATTGGCGAGAGCAAATCATTTCAGGCACTGAAGCACATGGGTTGCCAGTCAGCTTTTCCGCTCCCGTAACCGTCCACGACTTCAGCGATGACTGCGGCGTGGCGATCCTTGGATCAGAAGACAAAAAATTCTGGTACGATCACAAAGGTGCCAAGGTCAATGCCATCCGCACGCGCACATTGATCGAAAAAGCAGACATCGTGGTGGTAAGGTTCGGCGACAAATACAAACAGTGGAACGCTGCCTTTGATGCAGGTTACGCCTCAGCACTCGGAAAGTCATTAATTGTAGTTCATGACCCCGCACTAACACACCCTTTGAAAGAAGTAGATGCAGCTGCACTTGCAGTAGCGGAAACTTCAAATCAAGTCGTAGATATCCTCAAGTATGTCATTCAGGGAGAGTTGAATAGATAGTCGAATTCTTGACATTAGAATTTTCTTTACCATATTCTATTAACTTGGGAATTTGCAGAACCTGTGCTTTTGCAGAATTGATCTCTTCCGATGTGAACTCGTGAGACTAATCAGTCTGGGTATTCCGGACCAGTTACGAATTCATTTTTGATATCGGGGAAATTGAGATCACCTACTTAAAACGACAAAAATAACTGTCATCAAAGCGTAGCGATGTCGGGTTAGACAGCGCTGTTTGTTGCTATGATGCAAAAAGAAAGAAATGTCCATGAACCATGGAAACGTAAAATGGTTCGACCAAGGCCGAGGTATCGGCAAAATCGAACCGGTTGATGGCGAGGATGTTCTCGTCGAAATTTCCGCATTACGGCGGGCCGGCATCGACACATTGAAGGAAGGCCAACTGGTGGCCTACGACAAAGAGTGGCGACGCGGCCGAATGATGGCGGAAGATTTGAAAGTCCTCTAATCCCAGAAGGATCTTTCCAGCAGCAAGGGCGGTTTCACCGCCCTTTTTTGTTGCGCATAGCTCGCTAAACTGATTTTCATACCCAGGATCTCGTCGGCGAATTCGCTTAAAGCTGAAATCCAGACCTGATAATATTTGTTTGCCATTCGATTTCAGATTATTGACTTCAGCATTCAGGAAACAACGCGTGCAGACCGGACTAAGCAAACGAAATGCTTTGATATTCATCTTCATCACGTTGACGATCAATTCGATGGGCATCGGACTAATGATGCCGGTTATGCCGTCACTCCTGCTCGAATTGACGGAGCTTCCCGTTAGCGAAGTCGCAAAATGGGGCGGCGGGTTAAGTGTCGTTTATGCCCTGATGCAATTTGTTTTCGGTCCTACACTTGGAAACCTGTCCGACCGGTTCGGCCGCAGACCCGTACTGCTGATATCAATGATGACGCTAGCCATTGACTACCTCATTATGGCGTTGTCCTGGCATTTGGCAGTTCTCTTTATCGCCCGCACTCTTTCGGGAATTGCCGGTGCGACTTACTCCGCAGCCTCCGCCTATATTGCCGATGTTTCGTCCAAGGAAGATCGCGCCAAGAATTTTGGAATTGTCGGCGCAGGCTTCGGGGTCGGTTTTGTTCTGGGGCCAATCATAGGTGGCCTTCTTGGCGAATATGGAACGCGCGCGCCTTTTTTTGCTGCTGCAGCTCTTTCGTTCGCAAACTTCCTGTTTGGATATTTCATTCTGCCGGAAACCCTAAAACCGGAGAACAAACGCAGCTTTGACTGGAAGCGGGCCAATCCGTTGGGCGCGCTCAAACAAATCTCCAAATACCCGGAAGTTCGAACACTTCTGATCGCAGTCTTTCTTTTTGATATCGCGCATTATGTCTACCCGGCAGTGTGGAGCTATTACACAGCCGAGGTTTTCGAATGGTCTCCAGGTGATATTGGACTATCACTTGCCGTGGTTGGTGTCGGCTTTGCATTTGTTCAGGGCTACCTGATCAGGGTGCTTGACCCAAAATTCGGCCCGGGACGTGTGCTTCTGATTGGTCTAGGTGCCAATCTGATTGCGTTTCTTGGGCTTGCGTTTGCCACCAGCGGCTATCAAGCCTATTTGCTCATCGGCTTTGCAGCTCTTGGCGCTTTAGCCACACCGGCCTTCTCCGGCCTAATGTCGATACGGACACCTGACAATGCGCAAGGAGAACTGCAAGGGCTTATCGCCAGTGCCGCTGGTTTGTCGATGATTGTCAGCCCCTTTGTCATGACGCAAAGCTTCGCTTACTTTTCACGAGGAGCATCAGATGTTTATTTCCCCGGGGCGCCATTTGCGATCGCGGCCTTGTTGATCCTCTTGTCTTTGATAATTGCCATTCCGTTCATCCGCGCACACGGAGAACCACCCTCCAATTCAAACGCCGACGGGCAAGAAACACCCGCTGAATAGATGAGCAATCACACTGATAAAACTCTCCTTGATGGGCCCCGACTTCAGCCATCGTCTGGCGGCGATGCGAAACGGCTCGTCATATTCCTCCACGGTTATGGTGCTGATGGAGCCGATTTGATCGACCTTGGACGAATATGGCAGACTTCATTGCCAAACGCCGCTTTTATAGCTCCCGATGCACCAGAGTATCTGCCCTTTGAAGCGCTCGGCGGTCGGCAGTGGTTCCCATTGGATAAACGCTCACCGGAAGAATACCGAGTTGGAGCGGAAGCCGTCCAACCTCTCCTTGATAGGTTTCTCGACCAGGAACTCTCAAAACTGGGATTGGATGAACGATCACTGGCGCTGGTCGGGTTTAGCCAGGGTTCGATGATGACACTTCAGGCAGGTTTGCGAAGACGACTGTCACCGGCAGCACTCATCGCCTATTCGGGGCTCCTGCCCGGCCTGGACCGGCTTTCGGATATTGATACTCAAAGCCCGGTCCTGCTCATTCACGGCGACGAAGACGATGTTGTCCCTGCTTATCACTTGCAAGGCGCCGAGATGGCATTGAAGGCAGCGGGTGTTTCGGTTGAAGCTCATATTATATCCGGCCTTGGCCATTCAATCGATGAGCGCGGACTTGCACTTGGCGGCAGGTTCCTGGCGAACGCCTTTGCCGCAAAATCATGACCAGACATTCGAACTTGGTTAACAGCTTCTTAACGGTTTTACGGAATGCTTAGGAACGACCTGTCGGTCAGTATTGGACCAGCCTTGCCGGGACCTAGCAAATGCAGATTTCCATCGAGACAACAACGCAGAGCAGCAGCCTGTATTCGGCAACGTTTTCAGGCAACGGTCAAGGATCTCTGAAACCGGGCCCCGATGATAACTCGCCACTGGAAAATGCCAAACCTCAACCTGTCAATATCCTAGAGGCTGCAAGTAAAAAGGCCGAAGAAGACGCCGTAATTATTGCCGCACTTCAGGATGCCGTTGACAAGGGACGCGGGGAAGAAGACGAAGAAAAGGAAGGTGGACTTGCGACAGTTGAAGATTATCAGAAGGCAGCGGGCCAACTGAAATCAGCTCTTGGTGAAGACGAGATTTCTGCTTCATCTGTTGCCTATGAAAGCGCAACCATCTCGACAACGACGATCGAAGCCGAGATTGGCGGTGAAACAGTCTCCGCGCAATTCGTGTCGTTTGAGCGGGTTTCGTTCAACAGTGAGACGGGTCTGTCCGTCCGATCTGCGAGCGCCTCCTCCATTGAGGGCGACTTCGATAATGGCTCGTTCAGCTACCAGAGTACTTCGGTCAGCGAACTTTATGCAGGCACCGGTGACCAGATTTCCAATCTCGCGGGGCTTGTTGCCTAGGGGCAAAATCAAAAGGGGAGCCGAAACTCCCCTTAAACACAATCCCGATATTCAGGCTTTTTTCAAATAGGCCGTCAAAATTTCCAGCGCTGCCTGAAGATCCGATTTTTGGGCCATTTCAGTGACTGTGTGGATATACCGGGTTCCAACAACAATCCCGACCGCCTTGGCTCCGGCAGCAGCCTGTTGAGCCGCCGCTCCGTCCTGACCACCAGCTGCCAACATTGTGCGCTGGAACGGGATCTTTTCCTTTTCGGCAATCGCCTCAACTTCTTTCACCAGCTCACGATCAGCGATGAAACTGGAATCCTTCACATGAAGGCCAAACCCTTCCCCTTGAACAGTCGTCCGATCTTGCTCCGGCACGCCCGGAGTATCGCAGGACAAGGTGACATCAATGCCGAGGCCGATGTCGGGTTTGATTGCAAAAGCGGCTGTGCGGGCACCGCGCAATCCCACTTCTTCCTGGCACGTGAAGGCAACATGGATTTCACACTCATGCTTTGCTTTGCCCAACGCCTTGACCGCCTCAATGCCGAGCCAACAGGCAATGCGGTTATCGAGCGCTTTTGACACAACCTTTTTGCCAATTTCGATTAGAGGCTCATCCATGGTGACCATGTCGCCTACCTTGACGATTTCCTTGGCTTTTTCGCCAAGCCCCATATCAACTACGAAGTCTTTCGGTTCGGGGACTTTCTTGCGTTCTTCAGGCGACGAAATATGAATGGGCTTACCACCTGGATTCATCACGCCTTTGAAGTCTCCGTCATCCGTCGAGATCAGCACTCTGCGCGAAAAAAGGTTCCGCGCATCAAATCCACCTACTGGCTGAACATGCAGGAATCCCTTGTCCGTCACGTGCGACACCAGAAAACCGATTTCGTCCATGTGACAAAGCAGCATGACCTTTTTCGGGTCGCCCTTTTTCGGTTTCTTCTTTGAATTTTTCCGGCACAACAACGACCCCATCGGATCGATAGTTACCTCGTCAAACAAGCCCTCGATTTCGGAGAGAATGAGCTCGCGAACCCGGTGTTCATGACCAGGCACCCCAGGCGTTTCACAAAGACGGCGAAGAAGGTCGATATTCATGGATGTTTCCAGTTGATGTTCAATTTCGTTTTGATCCTAGTCCGAAATCTGCGTTGGGACAAAGTGTGTTGTGGCTGTAACGTTTCTAAACCAAATCATCCCCCAATGCTGAAGGCAGACTGCAGAGTTGTTTGGCACAGTTTGCTCAATTTGCCTTTTTCATCACCAGGGACAACGATTGCCATTGCGATGACGTAATTACAGACAAACACTCAAGCAACGGGTTTCTGGACGCTATAGACGACGCCGGGTAAATCACATGATCCGAGACAACACCGTGCTTCTGGACAAGCTTGCTGATCTGTTGAAGACTCAAATTGAGTTGCCGGAAAAAAATGCCACAGAGCGTGATTTGGTGCATGCTGCCCGAAGATGACCAGTACGCTTGCCGCTGGGGCAACGTTGACTGGGGAACTTGGATTGCTCGTCGCATGAGGTCTGCTGTGAAATCGCTTCAGTCTGCCCGATATGTGTCTAAGTGCTGTGCGAACGGCTTGTTGGCCAGCATACTGCTCACTTTGCTCTGCATCGGCCCTGCCTTGGCCATCGCGCCGGTTCCCGGTTCCAAACTCGATCAATTATCCTCCTCGAGGCCTCAGTCAAGCGTTAGTTCCGTGTCCACAGCACCGGTTCCACAGCGCAAACGTGCTGTTCCGGAAGGCTACCAACCGTCCAAACCCAAAATAGCACTGCGCGGCAATCAACCCGCGAAAGACTATTTTGGATATGTAGATGGACCGGCGCCGCTTAAGGCACGTGCAATAGGCTCCTATGCCAAGGGATGTCTGGCTGGCGGAGCGATGCTGCCAAAGGACGGTCCCACATGGCAGGCAATGCGACTGTCCCGCAATCGGAATTGGGGACATCCTGAACTTGTCGATTTTCTGAAAAGTCTTGCGGCAGATGCCCCAAAACTGGGGTGGAATGGTTTGTTGGTTGGTGATCTTGCCCAACCTCGCGGTGGGCCAATGGTTTCCGGTCACGCCAGCCATCAGATTGGTCTGGATGCAGATATCTGGCTCACTGAAATGCCGCAGCGCCTGCTAACTGTCGAAGAGCGGGAACAGATTTCTGCAATTTCCATGCTGAAAGGACCTCTTGATGTGAAAGGGGCTGATCGGAGCGTTGATCCGGCAAAATGGACTGATACTCATGCTCGATTGATCCGCAGAGCGGCATCAGACAAGCGAGTCGCGCGGATTTTCGTAAATCCGACCATTAAAAAAGCACTTTGCAAATTCGAAAACGGCAAGAACCGGGCCTGGCTTCGAAAAGTGCGGCCGTGGTGGGGACATCACTATCATTTTCATGTCCGGCTTGCCTGTCCAAAGGGCAGCAATGGCTGTAAAAACCAGAATCCACCGCCGCAAGGCGACGGCTGCGGAAAAAACCTGACCTACTGGTTGTCCGATGAACCATGGGTTCCCAAAAAACCAAAGGATCCGACCAAAAAACCAAAGGTCGTCAAAAAACGCCCGATGGCATTGGCCGCACTGCCCAAGGATTGCCGGTCAGTGCTGACGGCGAACTGATTATTCTGATGGGCTCTCCATATCCGACGAAATAACCTTGCTGACAAACACCAGATCCAGCCAGCGACCAAACTTTGTTCCGGCTCCCGGCAGTTTGCCTGTGACAGAAAAACCTAATTTCTCATGAAGAGAGATGGAGGCGATGTTTTCTCCGTCGATCACACCGACCAACAGATGAATACCTTGAGATGTTGCGCGGTCGATCAGATCGGCCAGCAAAAGCGTTCCTGTCCCAGTTCTATGCCGATTTGGGGCGACGTAAACTGTGTGTTCTGCTGTTAGTCGGTATCCTTCTTTCGACCTGAAAGGGCCGAAGCTCCCAAATCCGATTACCTCACCATCTTTATCGACAGCGACTATCACCGGCAGTTTCCGGTTTTGCCGGTCTTCAAACCATGTGATGCGGTCATCGAGCGTTTCTTCCTGCGTCGTCCACGCAGCTGTGGTTTCGCGAATTGCCCGATTATAAAGCTCCAGAATTGCTGGAATGTCGCTGGGTTCGGCGTTGCGAATGATCATGGTTTCTCTATTAGGTCGATGATGTTTCTTTCAATATAGCAAGCCGTTATCCCGAGCCAGATACGTCAAATGCCCGTCATTGCGGACGAAAACCATCGCGGTATTATTTCAGTTGCTCCCACGCCAAAGCGTCCACCACGTAAAACTCTTTTAAAAACCTGCCCTTTTTCAGCAAGAACTGGTCGCATTCCACTAGTCGAAATAGAATTGCAGTGGTAAACGGGCGCCATGACGACCAAAAAGCTATCCAACATTCGCAATTTTTCCATCGTGGCCCATATCGACCACGGCAAGTCGACGCTTGCTGACCGGTTGATCCAGATGACTGGCACGATGACGGACCGCGAAATGACCGAACAGGTCCTCGATTCCATGGATATCGAGCGCGAGCGCGGAATTACGATCAAGGCGCAAACCGTGCGGCTGGTCTATGATGCCAAGGACGGGCAGCAATATACGCTGAACCTGATCGACACCCCTGGTCACGTTGATTTCGCTTATGAGGTCTCGCGCTCATTGGCAGCCTGTGAAGGCTCGCTGCTGGTTGTTGATGCCAGTCAGGGCGTCGAAGCTCAGACGCTTGCCAACGTTTATCAGGCAATCGACAACGACCATGAGATCGTCACTGTCCTGAACAAGATCGATCTGCCAGCGGCCGAGCCTGACCGCATCAAGGAACAGATCGAAGACGTTATCGGCATCGACACGTCGGATTCTGTGATGATCTCTGCCAAAACCGGCATGGGTGTTGAAGACGTTTTGGAAGCGATTGTCACACAATTGCCGCCGCCGGAGGGTGATCCGGACGACACTCTGAAGGCGATGCTTGTCGACAGCTGGTACGACACCTATCTCGGCGTCATGGTTCTGGTGCGTGTGATCAATGGATCCCTCAAAAAGGGCCAAAAGATCAAAATGATGGGTACTGGCGCAGCCTATGATGTTGACCGTGTTGGCGTGATGACACCCAAGTTTCTGCAAGTCGAAGAAATCAAATCCGGTGAAATCGGCGTTCTGACAGGCTCGATCAAGGAAGTTGCCGATACACGCGTGGGCGATACCATCACCCTCGAAAAGAAACCATGTGCAGAAGCGCTGCCAGGATTCAAACCTGCTCAACCGGTCGTTTTCTGCGGCCTCTTCCCTGTCGATGCAAATGACTTTGAAGATTTGCGCGCAGCCATGGGCAAGCTTCGTCTGAACGACGCCAGCTTTTCTTATGAGATGGAAACATCGGCAGCTCTCGGGTTTGGTTTCCGCTGCGGCTTCCTCGGCCTGCTACATCTGGAAATTATCCAGGAGCGCCTCTCTCGTGAGTTCAATCTTGACCTGATTGCGACCGCCCCATCAGTTGTTTATCAGTTATCGATGACAAATGGCTCGGATATTGAGCTGCACAATCCGGCTGACATGCCAGATGTCGTCAAGGTCGAAGAGGTTCGCGAACCTTGGATCCGCGCGACCATCTTGACGCCTGATGATTATCTTGGTGGCATCTTGAAGCTGTGCCAGGAACGTCGTGGTTTGCAGATTGATCTATCCTATGTCGGATCGCGCGCAATGGTTTCCTATGACTTGCCGCTCAACGAAGTTGTTTTCGATTTCTACGACCGGCTGAAGTCAATCTCAAAAGGTTACGCGTCCTTCGACTATCAGCTTTCCGACTATAGAGCTGGCGATCTGGTACGTATGTCGATCCTTGTCAACGATGAGCCGGTGGATGCGTTGTCGATGCTGGTTCACCGCAGCCAAGCTGAACGCCGCGGTCGGGCAATGGTCGAGAAACTCAAGGAACTGATCCCTCGGCACATGTTCAAGATCCCCATTCAGGCAGCGATCGGTGGCAAGGTTATTGCCCGAGAGACTCTGTCTGCATTGCGCAAGGATGTGACCGCAAAGTGTTATGGCGGTGATGCTACCCGTAAGCGCAAGTTGCTGGAAAAGCAGAAGGCCGGTAAGAAGAAAATGCGCCAGTTCGGCAGGGTCGAAATTCCGCAAGAAGCCTTTATTCAAGCGCTTAAAATGGAAGATTGAAATCACTGAAAACCGAACAGCAGAAACCTGCTTCTGGTGCTTGCTAATTCAGAAATCAGAAACGGCGCCAGGGTGATCCCTAAGCGCCGTTTTCTGATTTAGAAGGTGTATGACCGGCACAAGCCGGGCAATTGTTTCGTGAGACTGGCAACTAAATCGGTCGATCGCAATTAGCGGCGATTGAACGGCAAGTCAGCCAACTCACGTGAACTCATACGCTGTAGGACCGGGTGAGACATGGGATCGGTCCGGTCATAGTCTGCAGCCGATTTTACTGTGGCTTGACGGCGAAAGAAGAATTTCAACATAGTTTCCAGTTTCCTTGTTGTTGTTATTGTCATCACCAAATCCCTTCTTTGAATTTAGCTTGACTTGATTCATACGCGCTTTTTTTGAATTAAAAAATCGACTTATTCTGCAAATCGGTATAGTTTTTCTATAATGAAGAGTCTCAATAAGTTTCATCTCTCTGGTTTCCGAGCCGTCGAAGCTGTTGCACGCCTTGGCTCGATCAAAGCGGCAGCAGATCAGCTTGGTGTGACGGTCGGTGCAGTTAGCCAACAGGTACAAAAAACAGAAGCCCAGCTCGGTGTTCAATTGTTTGAGCGTAAAAACCGACTGCTGTTACCGACAGCGCATATGCTGGCCATGCAACCGCATCTGACATCCGCCATGTCATCTCTATCAACTGCAATAGCCACCACCCAGCGCGGGCGTGAAGACTCGTTGACCATCTCGGTTGCACCCGTCTTTGCTGGAAAGTGGCTGGTGTGGCATCTCAAACACTTCAGCAAAGCCCATCCAGGCATCCGCGTACGAGTTGAAGCGACAATTGATCTGGCAGATCCTGATACCAGCGATATGGACCTCTGCATTCGCGTTGGCAGGGGGCCCTACCCTAGCTTCAATGCGGAAAAACTGCTCAACCAGCGTGTATTTCCGGTTTGCAGCCCCGCACTTGCCGCGCAGATCAAAGAACCTGCCGACATAGGAAAGCTCCCAATTGTGCGCGATCCCGGTCAAATGTTCACCTGGAAGACATGGTTGGATTTGTTTGGTCTGGATCAAAGCATTTTACAAGATGGGCCAAGTTTTTCGGACGGCTCGTTGTGCCTAGATGCGGCCATTGCCGGTCAGGGTGTTTTCCTGGCCTGGGAAACACTCGCAGTTTATGCTGTCAAAGCCGGTCAAGTTATCTCCCCATTTCCAGATAGACCTGCTACAGGCCTCGGGTATTGGCTCATCAGCGGTAAATACGCGCCAGAAACCAAAGCAAAGCTGGCATTTACCGATTGGCTGAAGGGGGAGCTGCAAGATTCTATCGGACGCCCCAAGGGAAGTGATACGGCCCCGGAATTCTATCCTTGAGCATTCAATTTGCATCCACAGCATTACGCCTTGCTTTCAGGATATCATCCCGTAAAGTGCGCCTATGAACAGCTGCAATTTACAAATTGAAATGATAAATCAGGCGGCCCGCATTGGCGATGCTGCGATTTCTGTGTTGCGGTTGCCTCACCTTCAAGGTCCGGCTTGTGGCCGGTTTATGCGCTAATGCGCTCAAATCACGGCGCTTTTGAATTCACAAGTCTCTCGCGCATTAATACGAGAGAGGCCGTGGCATTGTGCGCAATTATTCGCTAAAAGACCCCAACTTTCTGTTTCGATGAAACCTCGCTCTGCGCGAACCGACGACCGAGTACGCATGTCAAACCTCGATAAACTTGAATCTGATATTCTGGCAGCCATTGAAAGCGCCGAGACTGAAGCAGCCATTGAAGAGGTGCGTGTTGCCTCCTTGGGTAAAAAAGGCAGCCTTTCTGAGCAAATGAAAACGCTGGGCAAGATGAGCCCGGAAGAACGGCAGGTCATGGGCCCTGCCCTGAACGGCTTGAAGGCGAAAATCACAGAAGTGATTGCAGCCCGAAAGGACGTTTTGGTAGAAGCGGCTTTGGAAGCTCGACTTGCCAGTGAAAGCGTTGATGTAACATTGCCGCTGCGCTCATCACCCGTTGAGACAGGCCGCATCCATCCGGTCAGCCAGGTTATAGACGAGCTGACGGCAATTTTCGCGGATATGGGCTTTTCAATTGCCGAAGGCCCGGACATTGAAACGGACGAGCTGAACTTTACCGCTTTGAATTTCCCGGAAGGTCATCCGGCACGCGAAATGCACGACACGTTCTTCTTCAACCCGAAGGAAGACTGCGAACGCCTTTTGTTGAGAACGCACACTTCTCCAGTTCAGATTCGCACGATGCGCAATCAGGAACCGCCGATCCGGGTAATTATCCCGGGACGGACCTACAGATGTGACAGTGACCAGACGCACACACCGATGTTCCATCAAGTCGAAGGTCTGGTGATCGACAAGACAAGCCACATTGGACATTTGAAGGGAACGCTGGAGGAATTCTTGAAAGCGTTCTTCGAGGTTGATAATGTAACCTTGCGGTTCAGGCCAAGTTTCTTCCCATTCACGGAGCCATCCATGGAAGTGGATGTTCAGTGTGACCGCTCTGGAGCCGAAGTCAAAATCGGTGAAGGCAATGACTGGATGGAAATCCTTGGCTGCGGAATGGTGCATGCAAATGTACTTCGCAATTGCGGCCTTGATCCGGACGTCTATCAGGGCTTTGCCTGGGGCATTGGTATTGACCGCCTCGCAATGCTGAAATACGGCATGCACGACCTGCGCGCCTTCTTCGACGCAGATATGCGCTGGATCCAGCACTACGGTTTCCGCCCGCTCGACCTACCGACACTGTTCGGTGGACTCTCTAGTTAATCCCGAGAACCACAAGTGGGGGCATCATTCATGTCATTCCTGACCCGACTTTTTCTGGTAGCAGCCTTGATGTTTTCTGCCGTTCTCCCTATCGCGGCGCAAACAACTGACAAGGACGTTCGCGTCGCGACGCCAACGTCTTTCCTGGAAGCCTGCGCTGAGAAAATTGAAAGCCGAGGACGACTGCGGTTCTGCGATACATATTTCCGCGAGAAACTTGGCACAGAGGCAGATGCTCTCCTATATCTGCGCGACCGGATTACGCGCTTACGCGCTGCGCATGAAGCGAGTTCAAGTGAAAAATACGAGAGCTTTCTGCAAGCAATCTACATCGTCGCATTCCTGACAATTGCTTCCATTGTTCTGATCGCCAGTGATCGGCGTATTGGCGGTACGGCGAAATGGGCGGGACTTACCAGTACCGCGGCATTGTTAGTGATGGTTGTTATCGTTGCTATGGGGTGGCTCGGAAAGTACCGCGCGGAGTATTCCGCACAGTTTGAACTTGGAATTCTTCGAGACAGGATCGAGGCAGAGGCAGCTCAATCGATTGCAACTGGTCAGCAAATCACTCCAAAAATGGTTGCTGAGTGGACCAGTGAATTTTCGGAAATTGGCCGCCGATTTGCCCAGAACTACGGCGCCGCAACAGTCGTGCCGGAAATCGACCGGTTTGGTGACTAATCACCCTTGAGCACTTTCGCGGCGCTGCCGCACGACCGATAAAGAGAACTTGTTATGAAATTCACCCTTTCCTGGCTCAAGGAGCATCTGGAAACCGACGCCAGTCTTGATGAGATTCTGGAACGATTGACCATGATTGGTCTCGAAGTCGAGGAAGTCACCAACCAGGCAGACCGTCTGAAGTCGTTCAAAATCGCCAAGGTTTTGGAAGCAGAACAGCATCCAAACGCGGATCGCCTGCAAGTGCTCAAAGTTGATACTGGCGAAGGCGATCCTGTTCAGATCGTTTGCGGTGCGCCAAATGCACGCGCAGGGCTTGTTGGCGTTCTCGGCAAACCTGGCGACTACATTCCCGGCCTGGATATCACCTTGTCCGTCGGCAAGATCCGCGATGTCGAAAGCTTCGGTATGATGTGCTCGGAACGCGAGCTGGAGCTTTCCGATGAACATGATGGCATCCTTGACCTGCCAAGCGACGCGCCAGTTGGTACCAGTTATGCAGAGTGGGCGGGCATGGATGAGCCTGTCATTGAAATTGGCCTCACACCAAACCGCCCTGACTGCACCGGCGTCTATGGCATTGCACGCGACTTGGCAGCGGCTGGTCTTGGGTCTTTGAAGGAACGCTCGCACGAGCAGATCCGCGGCGACTTCCCGTGCCCGACCAACGTAAAACTGGACTTCGGTGATACCAAGCCGATGTGCAAGGCTTTCGGCCTGCGTTTGGTCAAAGGTGTTAAAAACGGTCCGTCGCCCAAATGGCTTCAAGATCGCCTGATCGCAATTGGCCTGCGACCTATTAACATTCTGGTCGACATCACGAACTACATCACCTTTGACCAAGGGCGTCCATTGCATGTTTTTGACGCTGACAAAACCAAAGGTGATCTGGTGGTTCGCCGTGGCAAGAAGGGCGAGTCTCTCGATGGCCTCAACAGCAAGTCCTACGACCTTGATGAGAGCGTTTGCGTCATTTCCGATGACAACGGAGTTGAAAGTCTAGGTGGCATTCTCGGCGGCGAACCCTCCGGCTGTACCGAAGAAACAGTCAATGTGCTCATCGAGTCCGCGCTGTGGGATGAAGACGACATTGCAGCAACCGGTCGCAGACTTGGTGTCAACACGGATGCCCGCTACCGTTTCGAGCGCGGTGTTGATCCTGACTACATGATGCCGGGACTAGAATATGCAACCCGTATGGTATTGGATCTTTGTGGTGGTGAACCATCAGAGACTATCCGAACCGGAGAGATCCCGGACAGCACCAACATAATTGAATTCCCTTATTCCGAGATCAAGCGGCTTTCCGGTATCGATGTGACGACGGCAGAAGCCAATGTCGCCTTGAAAGCGCTTGGATTCTGGATTTCAGGCGCTGGCGATGTCGTCAAAGTAGCGGCTCCAAGCTGGCGTCCGGATATCGAAGGCAAAGCAGACCTTGTCGAAGAAATTGTCCGAATCATTGGCCTTGACCGGGTCCCCTCGACACCATTGCCAAGTCTGGGAACTGTTGCGCAAACGGTTTTGACAACCGGGCAGATCCGCCGCAACAAAACGCGGCGCGCACTAGCCGCCCGCGGGTTAAACGAAGCAGTGACCTGGTCTTTCATTCCAAAAGACCAGGCGGAAATGTTCGGTGGCGGAACTCCAGAACTGACGCTTGCCAATCCGATTTCGACTGACATGTCCGATATGCGGCCAAGTTTGCTACCCGCTCTCTTGACTGCAACACAGCGGAACTCTGATCGAGGCTACGGCGATGTCGCCTTGTTCGAAATTGGGCAAGTGTTTGAGAATGATACGCCAGAGGGCCAGAAAACGGTTGCTGCCGGTGTTCGACGGGGAACTGCCAAACTTCAAGGTGCGGGCCGTCACTGGGCCGGATCGTCCGACGCCGTTGATGTCTTTGATGCAAAGGCTGATGCAGAAGCAGCGCTTGCCGCAATCGGTGCCCCGGTTGACAGATTGCAGGTCTACACAGACGCACCAGACACGTTCCATCCCGGTCGATCTGGTTGCCTTAAACTTGGCCCAAAGAATACTTTGGCAGTGTTTGGCGAAGTGCATCCTCGGACACTACAGAAACTGGACATTGAGGGGCCTTTGGTCGCTTTTGAGATTTATCTCGACGCCTTGCCAAAATCAAAATCAAAAGGCGGTCGCTCTAAAGGCCCCTTGAACACATCCGATCTGATGCCAGTTCGCAGAGATTTTGCTTTCCTGGTCGGAAAGGATGTCGCTGCAGAGACACTTTTGAAGGCTGCACGTGGTGCTGAAAAGAACTTGATTGCAAACGTGACATTGTTTGACATTTACGAAGGGCAAGGTGTCCCGGAAGATCAGAAGTCCATGGCAATCGACGTGCATATCCAGCCGCGGAAGAAAACGCTGACTGATGAGGAAATTGAAGCAATTTCCAATAAAATCATCGCCAACGTGGAGAAAGCAGCCGGCGGCACCCTTCGCGGATAATCAGACAACAACAGCCGCGTGATCGGTTCACGCGGCTGTAGATCAACTCGTAATGTGAAGTCCGGCTTCTATCTGGCAAAGAGGCCATCGCCTAATCCACTTAGCTGACGGCTCTCAATCTCGTGTCTGATTTCTATAGCATCTATACCCGACGGCGCATTTCTTTTCGTCTTTCGTCGGAGCGTATGTTGCACGCAGGTTTTTTGCATCCGCTTCGCAATACCCTGCATGCGCAATAAAACGCTCGAAAGTATGTTGTCCGGTAGTCATTACCACCGCACCTTGTTTTTTAACCAATGCTTTAGCCTGCTCACAGGTCATTTTCCGCGTATCAGGACGGCCGGATTGCGCATCAGCGATTGATGTAAAAGACAAAGTAATAAAGACAGCTGAAATCGCGATCCAACCAAACCCGATCGTTGTGCTCCGTATTTTATCTCTCAACATGCAGCTCCATTTTATTTGAATCGTATTTTGATTGCCTGGTTTCAAAATCAAAATCCAACCAATTACTGTCTGTCGATAAAGAACGGAGTGAATTGATCGCAACGCTGTACGAAACACTTCGGATTGTCCTTCGTCGCAATAAAATCTCGATACAGAACTTCGCCAACTTGGCAAAATGTCCTGTTTGCGACGTATCTATCAAAAGTATGCTGGCCAGTACCCATAACCACTGCGCCACGTTGCGCGATCATTGATTGGGCTTGGGCACACGTCATCGTCCGTGAATTCGGACGTCTGGATTGAGCATCAGCAGGAACACTCACAAGTATCGCAAATCCAAGCACGGACGTAGCGGCAGCTAATCTAGACCAACGTTTTAATTCTCTACGTTCTTGTGAGGTTGACATTCGATTTCCCATTTAAAAGGTGCTGACACAATCAAATTGGCTCTAAAATCCGTAAGGTCAAGTCCACTATATCAGGAAACCTAATTCAGAGAGAATAATCCGGAACAGATACAGTTACTTTCATCTTTTCTCGAACAATTGGATTGTCGATGCCTGAAACCATCTCTCGCCAATCACGCTATCAAAACTTTGGTGCTCCTGGTGAAGCTGACGAAGCCGAACGGCTCCAAACGCTTGCAGAAATATTGCAAACAATTCCGCACCTGATGGCAATCCTGTCCTGCATAAGAGACCAACAACTTCGCGATGCATGGCTTGTGTCCGGTGGTATATATCAAACCATTTGGAATGTGATCACAGGGCGCTCTTTGACATATGGCATCAAGGATTATGATGTAATCTATTTTGACGGGCGTGACCTTTCTTATGAGGCAGAGGACGCAGTCATCACACGGATCAACAAAGCCTTACCGGAACTTGCTAATGTTTTGGAAGTGCGTAACCAAGCCCGTGTTCACCTCTGGTATAAGCAGCGTTTCGGACGGCCCTATCGCCCGCTCGATTGTTCGATGGATTCGCTCACGACTTATGCTGCCCGAACCCATGCTGTCGCAGCTCGCCTCGACCATCAAGATAACATCATCCTGCATGCCCCCTTCGGACTGGCAAATCTCTTTGGCATGCGGCTGGTCCCGAACTACTCCCAGCCAAATCCCGAAACGTATGCAGAAAAGGCCGAGCGAATGAAAGCATTATGGCCTGAATTGGAGATTGTTCCTTGGGACGATCTTGAATTCACTTCGCGACAGACGAAAACGGATTAACCGGCTTTTCGATCCACCTACGCTTCTATTGCACTGCCTTTGCAAGCAGTGGATTTTCGATCCGAGGCGCGGTGCCAACAATTAAAAACGCAAGAAGTTGTGACCAGAAAGCAAACGACTCGCACAAATTTAAAAGGCCAGCTGAGTTTCAGCCGGCCTTATTCTTCTATCTGTTGTCGAACAGTTAAGCGGCAACATCCTTGAGGAATTCATCGATCGCACGCCGCATGTCAGAAGCTTCCGCATTCAGCACTTCCGTCGCATCCACCATGGATGAAGCTGAGGAACTTGTCCGCTCAACAGACTCGCGGACACCGCCAATATTTGTCGCCACGCGGCCAGTCCCGTCTGCCGCTTCTGCAACATTCCGCGAGATTTCCTGGGTTGCTGCACCCTGTTCATCTACGGCTGCTGCAATTGCTGCAGTGTAGCTGTTCACTTCATCCATCGTTGCGGCAATCGCACCAATGGATTCCACAGCGTCCTTGGTTTCTTCCTGGATCGCAGAAATCTGGGCGCCAATTTCTTCGGTCGCTTTGGATGTCTGCGTTGCCAATTCTTTCACCTCAGAGGCGACAACAGCAAAGCCTCGACCGGCATCACCGGCTCTCGCAGCCTCAATGGTCGCGTTCAGTGCCAGCAAATTGGTCTGCTCGGCAATTGCTTGAATGAGCGTGACAACTTCACCGATGCGACTTGCAGCTTCAGCAAGACCGGCAACTTTCTGGTTACTCGTCTGCGCATTTTCGGTTGCCTGAACAACGATCCCGGTTGTCTGTTCAACCTGGCGAGAAATCTCGGCAATTGAACTGGAAAGCTCTTCAGCTGCAGATGCTACCATTTGCACATTTGAAGAAGCAGTCTCGGAAGCATCGGACACAGAAGAGGCGCGGTTTGTCGTGTCATCCGCAACATGACCCAGCTCTTCTGCTGATGCGCGCATCTCACCTACTTTTTCGCCGACGCTGGACAGCTTGGCGCCGATTTCACTTTCGAATGCGGCGATCCTGACGCTGATCTGTTGCTGCTTGTCATGGTCACTTTCGTTATGCGCTTCATTTTCTTTCTGCAGCAGCATCGCCTTTGACTGAGCTTCCACAGCATCGGTACGAGCTTTGTCTGACGCCGCAAATGCCTTTTCAAGACAATCTGTGATCCACCAGAGCGCCGCTACCTCAGCAACAACAATCGTTGCATGAATGACAACCCGAATGAAATCCGAACCATTCGGGAAAACAGCCCATGGCATCGCAAAATTGAACACCAGATGGTGAACTGCCACAACACCTGCATAAGCAACAAGCGCTCGCCAATCCACCCAACCGGCCAACATCGCCAGAACTGCAAAGAAATACATATGGCCGTCAAGCTGATAGGAATTTGCCGGATCCAGGGTCGATAAAGACGCTACCAGTAGCGCAACAAGCGCTGCGAGCGACATGGACGTTGCCAAACGCGTTTCCGTACCAGAGCCGAATTTCACCCACGTCGCTGTAGCTGCAACACCAAGCAGAAGCGCGCCACCGGAAACGGCAACGAAGGATACGTTTCCAATCGACCAAGCAGTGCCAATGACAAGAAACACATTGAACCATGTAAAATAGATCACGATCTTGCAGAAACGATCCCGCAATGCGTCCAATCCAGAAAGCGTCGATACAGATTCACTCATTTCGTTTCCTCAAAATCTACCCCAGTTAGGCGGGCACAGGCATATGCGACTGCAGAAGAAGCAACAAAGCCAGCGCCAGACTTGTAGAGGTTAGCGATGAATTCACTGCCGGTAGCGTCCGTAAGGGCCACCCAGGTAGCGTCGTTCAGGAAGATGATGCGGCCTTCGGCTTTGGCGACCACTTCAATAGCGGACGCTCCCCAAGGTTTTCCGAACACCAAAACCGGCCCGTGACCACTTGGAACGACAAACCCCAGAATCATCAGAAGACAGCATCCAGCGAAATAAAACCCAGCAAAACCTTTGGTAGATTTCGACATGTCCTCTCCTACGACGCAGATACGTCGAGGGAATTGTCTCAAATGTGATTTAACAAAGTCTGAAATAAGGGAGAATTTAACTCAAAGAATACCTATATTCCTATCATCTATAAAAACGCCTTCAATACGTAACTTGCGTGACTTTGCGTCAACTTTTCTGCCCAAGCCCAACCGGGCAGGCAACGCCTGTGCCTCCGATTCCGCAATACCCTGACGGATTTTTAGCGAGATATTGCTGATGATAGTCTTCCGCAAAGTGGAATTCATCCAATTGGCGAATTTCGGTCGTTATCGACCTGCTAATGCCGTTATTTTGCAGAGCATCCTGATAAGCATCCTTTGATGCACGTGCGTCTTCCAGGTCAGCATCTGAAGCCACATAGATAGCGGACCGGTATTGCGTACCGGTGTCATTGCCTTGCCGCATACCCTGAGTAGGATCATGATTTTCCCAAAATACTCTCATCAGTTCAATCAGAGGAACCCTCTTTGGATCATAAACAACCAACACTGCCTCGGTATGTCCAGTTCGGCCGGAGCATGTCTCATTGTAGGTAGGATTTGGAGTGTGACCACCAGCGTAGCCAACTGCTGTCACATAGACGCCGGGTAATTGCCAGAAGATCCGCTCAGCGCCCCAAAAACAGCCCATGCCAAATAGAATCGTCTTCTGCCCCTCTGGATAAGGACCAATCAGCGGCTTTCCGTTCACGAAATGTGGTTCGGAGGGAACAATTTGATTTGCACGCCCCGGCAAAGCCTCTTCCTTGCTGGGGAGGGCAAACTTTCTGGTCAACATCGTCATAAAAGACATACTGATTCTTTCGACTGATCTCAGGCTTCGGCCAAGAGTAGTAATTCAGCCAGCCCATGGTTCCATACTTAGTTCAATCTGGGGCCTTTTCGATAAAAATCAAAGAAGAACAGCTTGACGCGCAACTGTCTTCACGCAAAAGAGACGGCTTGTTTTCGTCGGGACGCTCCGAGCCACAGAAACAGAATTCCAATTGGCGCCAGCACAGCCCATGCTGGCCACGTCAGCAGCGTTTGGATTGCCGGATCCCAAAGCCCAGGGTGTACATACCTTTGAACAACAGCTTGAGAGACATTTAGTGTCTCAGGCGACATCTCAAACCAGATTTGACCGAACGGTGCGAGAACAAGATTTGACTGCGCTATGGAACTGCTGGCGTCGGAAATTCCGGCAATAATCGCCCCTGCTAGAAACACGTATCCGATCACCCGAAATATAAATCTAAAAATAGTGAACATCACCACGTCCTTAAGCCCGGTCCGGGCTGCTTAATAGTCAATCAACATTGTAGAAATTTCTCATCAGCTGCGTAAATTTCACTGCCGAATGCCTCATTGTAAAGTAAATGGTCTAATTTTTAGTTCAAGAATAGAAATCGAACACGATTATGTGAGCTTCCTGTTTCAGCTACAATGGCACCATTCCAATTTCAACAATCCACAAGCTGATAGGACTATAAAAAAAAGACATTGAAGTGCTTGCACTTGGTCAGTGCATGAGTATATTGCGCGGCACTCAGGCGGCTGTTCCGCTTGCGTTGGACAGGTGGCCGAGTGGCTTAAGGCGCACGCTTGGAAAGCGTGTGAGCGTGCAAGCGTTCCGAGGGTTCGAATCCCTCTCTGTCCGCCATCAAATTCCTATAATTGTTTTCAATTTTCATGGCCAATATTTGATAGTGATGGCCGTAAATACCGTTGTACGTCCAGCCGGAACTCTTGAGGCTTGAACCTGCTATCTTGGCAGACCAGCTCGTAGTTTGCCTGCGCAAACCGGCTGTTGCCTTTAGGAATAAAGAAGCGTACCCACACGTTCCGTTTGATTCCAAAAATCTTATGAACACGCAAACTCATTTTGACAAATGATGAGTGTATGTCGTGCCGAGGGTCCTAATTGACACAAGTGATAGGTCTGGATTTTGGCACCTCCAATACGGTCGCAGTCGGTTCTGATGGTGCTGCATCAATCGTCCCAATCAGATTTGGAAGTGATGTTGAGGCTGTCACTTCGCTGCCTTCTGTTCTCAGTTTTCTGGATAGAGGTTCCTTGAAATCGCCGCACCCGGAGGTCGGTCCCTGGGCCATCCGGCAATTTCTGGAGAGCCTTGGCGATGTCCGGTTCCTTCAATCACTAAAAACCTTTGCTGCCAGCAACACGTTCAAGGGAACGGGTATTTTTGGGACAAGGTTTGATTTCGAGTCACTCATGGCGACATTCCTCGCAAGCGCTTTACAGCGGGCGACTCCAGTGCTTGATCCAGATAACACCCGACTGGTTGTTGGTCGGCCGGTTGAATTTGCCGGTCATGCACCAGATGATGCTCTTGCCATGTCTCGCTACCGAACAGCATTTCAAAAACTCGGCTTTGAAGACATTCTCTTTGTGATGGAGCCTGTTGGCGCGGCCTTTTCGTATGCGCAGTCCCTGACCGAAGATACGACCATCCTCGTGGCTGATCTCGGCGGCGGTACGACAGATTACTCCTTGATGCGATTTGAGAGGAATGCCGGGCATATGACGGCGACGCCGCTTGGGCGAGGTGGCATCGGGGTTGCTGGTGACACATTCGATTATCGGATCATCGACAATGTCGTGCTGCCAAAACTCGGCAAGGGATCACTCTATCAAAGCATGGGCAAGACACTTGAGATCCCGCCAAATCTTTTCTCTAATTTCGCTCGCTGGCACATGCTTTCGATCTTCAAGGCATCAGACGACTTCAAGGAAATGAAACGCCTTATGCGTTGGTGTCTCGAGCCTGAAAAGATCGAGATGTTTATCGAACTGGTGGACGAGGACCAAGGTTATCCGCTGTATAAATCAGTATCTGAAACCAAGGCGAAGCTTTCATCGGAAGACGAAACGGAATTGACATTCTCGCCTCTCGGATCAAGTTTCAAAGCCGAAATCACGCGCAAAGATTTTGACTGTTGGATCGCGCTTGATCTACAGAAAATGGATAAAGCGCTGACGGCAACGCTGGAAAGAGCTAACCTTCAGGAAAGCGATATCGACCGCGTTTTCATGACGGGCGGAACATCCTTTGTTCCCGCTGTCCGCAAACAGTTTGCTGAACGTTTCGGACAGGAGCGCATTGCTGGTGGTGATGAATTGACCTCAGTTGCCAACGGCCTTGCTTTGATCGGTGCGCGCGACGACGCTCGGGATTGGGCGATATCAGTCTAGCCCGTTTCAAAGGCCCGGAAGCACCAGTCGCAGATCCACTGTCACACTGTCTCCCTCAGAAATCTTTTCCGATTTCCGGACTGCAGCTTTCAGGGGCAATAAATACGAGTCGGAAGTCTTGTCCGGCCAAATCGTTGTATCCCAATCCGACGAGCCAATTCGGGCCTTTACCTTGATCATGCCCCAACCCTTTGCTTTCTGACCCGACATCAGAAATCTGATCTGGTCCGCAATATCTGTCGGCATGGTGACAAAGGTCCAAGCTCCCTGCCCTTTGCTTTTCCACGCTGTGGCGGAAAAAGAAATATCTTCAAGCACTGATAAATCCAGATGTCAGGTGTATCGGGCACAGCCGTAAGAAACGCTGTGCAAAGTGTGCTCCCCGTCAATCGTCCAGCAGATTGATATCCGCCATCAGATCGCCTGCCGTCTCTTGAAGGGCTTCACTCAAGTCTGCGGGTGCTAGCCCGACTGGCAGTCGCAGATCTGCGGATGCCTTGAACATGGCTTCCCCTTGCATCGATCCGGATGAGATTTCCGTTTCCAGATTCTCGATGCTGACAGACTTCTTGCTCAGGACCTGAGTAATGTCGCGCAAAATCCCGGGGTGATCCTGTGACACCAGTTCCAGTCGTGCAGACGCACCCTGAGGTTTGCTATCAGCCGCCGGCGCCGAGCGCAGAGTGATATGAATACCATCGTCGGAGAGGGCCTTTAAACGCGCATCAAGTTGAGCAGACTTTTCTTCGGATATGGCGATACGCACGATACCGGCGAATTCTCCGCCAAGCCGTGACATTGAACTGTCAATCCAGTTTCCACCCATGTCGGCGACTGCGTCAGCAACCAACTCGACCAAACCAGGACGATCCTGAGCGATCACTGTGAATACAAGATGGACATTCATGGTCACTTTCTCCCGGACAATCTCTTGATTTCTTTTCCAAGTATCGAATGCCGATTTGCACCAGAGGTCAATGACTTGTTTCAATCGTGACCAAAAACGCAGAAATCATATTCGATGATGCGGCTGAGCCGCACCATCTTTTCTTTGCGCCTCAACCAACAGCTTTGCGCAGGACCGGGATTCGCTTGATCAGCAGATAATCAAGCGCAAGCACACTCAACAATGTGATACCGACGAGAGGGAATACCAAAGACAGAAGCAGCATAATGATCATGGCTCCGCGCCAATGCGGCAGGTTCTCAGGTGTCTTCGGCGCGAACACCCTGAGAGCCGGTCCTTTCGGCCGCCGCTGCCACCACATCACCAGACCACTGACGCACAGGAAAATCACGGACAAACAGACAATCGTGTTGATGATCAGATTCCACAATCCGATCAGGCCCATATGCAGCGGAATACCGACAGCCATGGTCTTTCCCGCCAAGGAATAATCAGCGAACCCGACGGACGCCAGTACCTTGCCAGTATATTGATCGACATGGGTCGTGCGGTCCGAAAACGGATCTTCCGCATCAGCGCTCATTGTATCCTGATTGATTGTCCAGACACCCTCGGCACCATTTGGAAACGCAATCCGATACCGGGCATTGAAGCCGATAGCTTTCGCCAAATCTGCAATGCTATCAATGTTGATCGCTACGCCCTCTGCAATTCCGGTTACACCAGCATCTGATCCGGACGCTGGCATCTTAGTTTGTTCCAATGCCCACGGGACGTCAGAAGCTGCATCATGGTTCATGGATGCGTGGATATCATCAGAAAGAGGAACATTATCCCACTTCTCGGCTGGAAATGTATTCCAGGCCTGAACGAGTTTGCTGCCCCATATACCTGTCCAAGACATTCCGGTGAGCAGGAACAGCAGCAAAACAACCGACATCCAGATGCCAATACTTGCATGCAAAGAACGCCAGAACGCGCGTCCTGTTTCTTTTAGATTTGGCACCAGCGCTGAGCCAACACTGACATTGCGCGGCCACCAGAGGTAAACGCCGGTCACAGTCAAAACGATTGCAAACCCTGCTGCGATCTCGAGAAGACGATCACCGGTTACGCCAAGCATCAGTTCACTGTGAATATTGTCGGCAAAATCATACCAGCCTTCACGGCGCACCCAGCTGTCGACGATGTCGCCAGTATACGGATCCACCGCAACCATTGTCTGGCCGTTTTCAACCTTGACGCGGAAAACCGATACGCTTTCCGGACTACGCCCTTTGAGCCATTCAATCACCTTGCCACCAGATATATGCGCCGAAGCCGCTTTAGACTGGTCTGAAACGCTCATCGCTTGGGCATTACCCGGCACAAAGACGGTCATTTTTTCACCGTCCCGACCGTCAAACCAACCGATATACATCATCATCAATCCGGTCACGGCCAGGATCATCAGGAACGGCACGACAAAAATACCGGCATAAAAGTGCCATCGCCATGCGGCCAAGTAGAAATGCGAATGTTGGGTCGCGTCATCCGCGCCCTGAGAAACTTTACTCATGGATTATCCTCACTCGGACCCTGAAGCGCTCAGCGCATTCAGCAGGCCAGCTCTCAGTTATTGAATTGTCGAAAGAGAGTTCAGATGAGGATCGGTGGCGCTCTTGCGCCTAGCTGAGTGTTCGTCTTGTCCGGGATCAGGTCGTGACTGACGACTGACCAGTGAAGCGGAGCCCCGGCGGTAGGAAATCGTTCATTGTGCGGTTGCGTAGAAATTGCCAGATTCGCAAGAGCACTGAACACACAATGGTCTTTGATGGTCCGGGTGTCGTCTACACCACCCCGATCGGAGATCTCTTGGCCGTTCTCATTTAGAACAACCGTCCGAAGCCCATCGGAGGTACAGATTGTGACAGTAAACCAGCCATCACCGGTCGAGGCCGGCATGAAGCCCTGAGGAATGGCCGAAGCAAAAAGGAACGGCAGCAGGAGCAATGCTCCCACCAGTTGCCGTACCTTCTTGCTTGTCCGTCCGATAAATCGCACCGGCCTGAGCCCCTCACTTCTCAATGCCGGTTCCCCTATATGGTTTTCCCCAGCCTGTAAATTCCTTCATGCTACCAAAGCATCATGTTCCGAAACCGGCGCTGTGACCCAATGGCGCTGCTAAACGAATTGATGTCGGATTGATGCTTGATCCCGCAAATGCACTCCCCTAATGTGCGCCAACTTGCGGCGTCCTCTTAGGGACTGAAAGCGATTCTGGATGCGGTTGACCCATTTCGGGGACCAACGCCGGAGCTGTTAAGGCACAAACCCTTTCTTCCGTCTTTTGGCGGCGGTTAGGTATGCCTTTCTTTCTTCCCTGATCAGCGCTTTTCTATTGATTTGCCATTCCGGCACCAGCTTTGTGGGAAGACCATGACCAATCGGATCATTCTATCCGCCCTCCTGACAGTGTACTCACCTGCCATGGCATTTGCTCACGGCGGACATCTTGGTGACCTTGCCGGACATTCGCACTGGGTTGGTGTCGCAGCCCTTGCCGGGGCAGCCCTTGTTGCTGGTGTTGCTGCTTGGGCAAATGGAAAGAACAAAGACGCCAGCGAAAGCGATGAAGACGCTGCTGTTGATGCGGAAAAACCAGACAGCGAGGCAGTTCAATGAGCGAAAAACTAGGCCTGATGATCTGTGGTCATGGCAGCCGCAACAAAGGGGCTGTCAAACAATTCGCTCAGCTCGCTGAAGGATTGAAAGCCCGTTTCCCGGATTGGCCTGTTGAGTACGGCTATCTGGAATTTGCCAATCCGGTCATCCATGACGGACTGAACAGTCTTCGGGAGCAAGGATGTACACATGTCCTTGCTGTACCAGGCATGCTGTTTGCTGCAGGGCATGCCAAAAACGACATTCCGTCTGTGTTGAACACCTATCAGGCAATGCATCCGGAGATGAAAATCTCCTACGGCCGTGAGCTGGCTGTCGATGTGCGCATGGTAAAGGCTGCCGCAGCCCGCATCCAAGAAGCAATTGATGCTTCAGATTCCGATGTACCGCTGCATGATACCCTGTTGATGGTGGTTGGACGCGGCGCATCGGACCCGGACGCCAATTCCAATGTTACCAAGATCACACGCCTTTTATGGGAAGGTTTTGGCTTCGGATGGGCCGAGACCTGCTATTCCGGCGTTACCTTTCCGCTCGTCGGTCCTGGCTTGGAGCATGCTGCCAAGCTTGGATACAAGCGGGTTATCGTGTTCCCGTATTTCCTGTTTACAGGGGTTCTTGTTCAGCGAATTTATTCCACAGCGGATGAAGTCGCCGCGGAACATCCTGACATCGAATTCATCAAAGCTGGCTATCTGAACGACCACCCGCAGGTCCTCGACACTATGGCCGACCGCGTGCAGGAAATCCTGCAGGGCGCTAATCTGATGAACTGCCAGATGTGCAAGTACCGAGAACAGGTACTCGGCTTCGAAGCTGATGTCGGACAAGCCCAAGAGAGCCATCACCATCACGTGGAAGGCCTGGGCGCGGAAGCGGAATGCCAACTTTGTGAGGAAATCTGTACAGGTGCGTGCGAAGAGAAGGTCCGTGCGGCAGGCCAACACCATGGCCATTCCCATGGGCATCATCATGAACACGGGCATTCACACGATCATGGCCATGACCACCACCATCCTCCCTACCCGCATGCAGATCACCCGCATGGCCCGAAATCCCTGGATCGCAAGGGATAAGTGTCAGCAGTGACCCGTGACCAGACATCAGACTATGCGTACGAAAAGGACCCGGCTGCGATTTACCGGCAGTCGTTTTCGATTGTGCGCGCCGAAGCTGATCTATCCCGCTTGCCGGTTGACTTGCATCCGGTGGCTATTCGTTTGGTTCACTCCTGCGGAATGACGGATTTGCCTCTGGATCTTGCCTGGTCGGAGGATTTGCTCGACGCAGCTCAGGATGCGTTCTCGAAGAGAGCCCCAGTGTTCTGCGATGTGGAAATGGTTGCCCACGGCATTATCAAGTCTCGTATCCCCGATTCAACTGAAGTTGTTTGCACATTGAACGACCCAAAAGTTCCGGATCTGGCAAAACGGCTTGGCACGACTAGATCTGCGGCGGCTGTCGACCTCTGGAGAGATCGGCTTGAAGGAGCCATTGTTGCGATCGGAAATGCACCAACCGCCTTGTTTCATCTGCTGGAAATGATTGCTGATGGCGGGCCCAAACCTGCGCTGATTTTGGGATTTCCTGTTGGATTTATTGGGGCAGCTGAATCCAAGGATGCCCTGAATACCAATCCGTTTGGCGTTCCGTATCTCACTGTCAAAGGTCGCCGCGGTGGTTCGGCAATGGCAGCTTCTGCTGTCAACGCACTTGCTGCTGGTCTGCCGGAGGAACGATGACATGGCGGGTGATCAGGGAAAAAAAGGCTTCAAATCAGCCGGAGCCAACAAAACATTGCGCTCTCGCGGTTTTCTCTCGCAACCCGGTGGACAAATCGCCGGACAAAGCGCTCAGTCGGGCCAAACCGGCGACACCACCTTTCATCACAAATCTCGTGGTGCAAAGCAGGTGGTCGTTTCCCGTGACGGCAAACCTCAAGGCCTTGCTGCAAAACCTGCAATTCGTCCGTACTCGTTGGAGGATGAATGACCGCGCCTTGGCTCACTTTAGTCGGTATCGGTGAAGACGGCAGTTTTTCTGACATTGCCGGCTCTGCCCTGAGATCCGCAGATTTCATTTATGGCAGTGCCCGCCATTTTGAGTTGGCAGGCACATTGTCGGCGGAATGCAGGCCTTGGCCGTCACCATTTTCGACTGTGTTCGACGAACTGAGAACCCTAAAGGGGAGCAAAGTTGCGGTGCTCGCAACCGGCGATCCGCAATGGTACGGCATTGGCTCCAGCCTTGCCCGCCATATCCCCTCAGAAGAGATTGCGGTGTTTCCGGCCCCGTCCGCTTTTCAATTGGCCGCCTCACGCCTTGGGTGGGCACTTCAAGACACTGAGTGTCTTTCAATCCATGGACGGCCTGTAGATCTTCTGCGCTCACAGCTCTATCCCGGAGCGCGCATTCTGACGCTGACCAGCGATAAGAATGCCCCTAGGAATGTCGCCGATCTTCTTGCTGACGAAGGTTATGGCAGCAGCCACATGAGTGTCCTTGAACATCTGGGCGGCCCAAAAGAACGGATTATCCACGGAGCAGCTGAAACCTGGACAGGGGAAGTTGCCGACTTTCACACACTCGCCATCGACGTCGTTGCTGATGCGGGCGTGCGGTTCCGACCGCGCATCCCGGGATTGCCTGACGACGCATTTTGCCATGATGGCAAGATGACCAAGCAAGAAGTCCGCACTGTGACACTAGCTGAACTAAGACCTTTTCCCGGTGCTCTTCTATGGGATGTCGGGTCCGGTTGTGGTTCGGTTGCCATCGAATGGCTCCGTTCAGCAAACCGAACAAAAGCAATTGGTCTTGAGCCGCATGATGCTCGCCGACAAATGTCAGCTGAAAATGCATTTGCGCTTGGTGTGCCACATCTGAAGTTAATGGACGCCACCGCGCCAGATGGTCTGGCGGACCTACCTCAACCGAACGCCATTTTTATCGGTGGCGGATTGACTTCGCCCGGTGTTGTTGATGCATGTTTGGCGTCGCTCAAATCCGGTGGGCGGTTGGTCGCCAATGCTGTGACTTTGGAAAGCGAAGCCATTCTTCTGGCTGCCTACAAATCCAATGGTGGTGATCTGAAACGATTGTCCATACAGCGGGCCAGTGCAGTTGGTGGACTGACAGGATGGCGTCCAGCAATGCCGGTCACCCAATGGAGTATCACCAAAACATGAGTGGCACCCTCTACGGTATTGGCCTTGGTCCGGGAGATCCGGAACTGATGACCTTGAAAGCGCACAGACTGATTACATCTGCGAAAGTCATCGCTTATCCTGCGCCCGATTCCGGCGAAAGTTTTGCCCGCTCGATCGCAAAAAACTCAATTCCAGCAGACGTCAAGGAAATCCCGATCATCGTGCCAATGCGCGTTGACCGATTCCCAGCCCAAGAGATTTATGATCACGCTGCGGGCGAGATTACCGCTGTTTTGGAAACCGGAGAAGACGTCATCACGCTTTGTGAAGGCGACCCATTCTTCTATGGCTCTTTCATGTATCTGTTCGAGCGACTGTCAGATCGTTTTGCCTGTGAAGTTGTCCCCGGCGTGACGTCTTTGACGGCTTGCGCAGCTCAGCTGAGACGCCCACTAACCTCCCGCAATGATGTCCTGACTGTCATTCCCGGACCACTTCCGGATGTCGACATTCGTGCCAAGATCGACGAGGCCCAAGCTGTTGCCATCATGAAAGTCGGACGGCATCTGCCACGCCTCAAAGCCTTGTTGACCGACATGGGATTGATCGATCAAGCTGGATATGTCGAGCGGGCGAGCCTCGACAAACAACAGGTTCATCGCCTCATCGACCTTGAGACGGACACCGCCCCCTATTTTTCAATGATCCTCATTTACAAGGGAGACGAAGCGTGGACGCTTCCGCCATCCTACTCGTCCTGAATCAGGCCGGTCTTGATACCGCTGAAGATGTTGCCAAACGTTTTTCGACGGCCCGTATTCACGGCCTCGCCGGGCGCGTACCGACCGCGGATACCCAGTTCAACGAAACGCTGGAACATATCCAGTTGCTCTTTAAAGCCGGTCATCCGATCATCGGATTTTGCGCCAGCGGTATTCTGATCCGCGCACTTGGTCCGATCCTGTCAGATAAAACAACTGAACCGCCAGTGGTTGCTGTTTCAGAAGATGGGTCGAGCATCGTCCCTCTCCTGGGCGGGCACCGCGGCGCCAATGCATTGGCACGACTGCTGGCCAAGGCACTCGGTGGCCATGCAGCGATCACAACCGCGGGCGATACCGCTCTTGGTGTTGCACTGGACGTCCCGCCACCGGGCTGGAAGCTGGCAAACCCGGAAGATGCGAAACCGGTCATGGCAGAACTTCTCTCTGGTGCCAGTGTCGACTTGCAGGGTAGTGCGGATTGGCTGCAAAACGCGAAGCTCAACCTATCTGAAGACGCAGAGCTGAGGCTTCTGGCAACTGATGAACCGGTGGAAGGCGCCCCGACCCGGCTGGTCTATCATCCTCAAAGGTATGTTGTTGGCGTTGGGTGCGCACGAGGCTGTGATCCGCAAGAGTTGATGGATCTCGTCGATACGCATCTTGCCATTAACAGTATAGCCAAAGGGGCTATCGCTTGTATTGCGACAATTGATCTGAAGGCTGATGAAGCCGCGATGAATGCGCTGTCAGCACATCTTGATGCACCGTTACGACTGTTCTCTGCCGAGCAACTGGAGTTCGAAGCTCCAAGGCTCAAGAACCCCTCTGAAATCGTTTACTCGGAAGTTCGATGTCACGGTGTTTCCGAAGGAGCTGCGCTTGCAGCTGTCGGTCCGGAGGGGCGCCTTGCGATTGAAAAACAGAAAACCGCAAATGCCACCTGCGCTATAGCTCGAGCCAAAGAGCCGATAATCGCCGACGCTATTGGCCGCCCACGCGGGCATTTGTCTGTTATCGGCATTGGCCCGGGAAAAGATGACTGGCGCACGCCTGAGGCGACAAAAATGCTGGCGGCAGCGACCGATATCGTCGGTTATTCCCTCTATCTGAAAATTGTCGACCAACACATTATCGGCAAAACCCACCACAAGTTCCCACTTGGCGCGGAGGAAAACCGCGTACGCTTTGCTCTGGAGGAAGCTGCCAAAGGCAAAAACGTTGCGCTGATTTCTTCGGGAGATGCCGGAATTTATGCGATGGGCGCGCTCGTCTACGAACTACTCGATCGCGACACTGACAACGGCGGCGTTTCTAATGCGGCCAAACGGATCAGCATCACCAACGCACCAGGGATCTCAGCGCTTCAGGCCTGTTCGGCCAAAATTGGCGCACCGCTCGGCCATGATTTTTGTGCAATTTCCCTTTCCGACTTGCTGACCCCTTGGGAAGCGATTGAAAAACGGCTTCACGCAGCTGCAAAAGGTGATTTCGTTGTTGCCTTTTACAATCCGGTCTCCCTACGCCGCAGGACACAGCTTGCGGTTGCCAAGGATATTCTTCTGGAACACCGGCCTGCAAACACACCTGTGGTTCTCGGTGTCAACTTGGGTCGCCCGGAAGAAACATTGAAGGTGACCACACTTGAAGCGCTGTCAGTTGACGACGTCGACATGCTGACCACCGTTCTGGTCGGCTCTACGAATTCAAAAACAGTCATGCGAGGCGATGGCAAACCGTTTGTCTACACACCGCGCGGCTACGCAAAACGCATTGATGCGCCTGAAACAGCCGACAAGAAAGAAGCAGAATGACCGTTCATTTCATAGGCGCAGGCCCCGGTGATCCGGATCTGATCACCGTTCGCGGATTGAAGCTGATCCAGTCCTGTCCGGTCTGTTTGTACGCCGGTTCCCTGGTGCCTGAAAAAATCGTTGAGGCCGCGCCAGATGGTGCCCGTGTCGTCGATACCGCACCAATGACCCTCGATGATATCATCGATGAAATTAAGGCAGCCCATGACAAGGGCCTCAATGTAGCGCGTGTGCATTCCGGTGACCCGTCCATTTATGGTGCGACTGCAGAACAGATGCGCCGACTTGATGCGCTCGGGATCGACTATGACGTGACTCCCGGTGTACCCGCTTTTGCAGCAGCTGCAGCCGCGCTCAAGACCGAGCTGACCATTCCGGAATTGGCGCAAACAATCATCGTCACGCGGACTGCCATGAAGTCCTCGGCAATGCCTAACAACGAAGATCTGGACACTCTGGGCAAGAGCGGTGCGACTCTGGCGATCCATCTCTCGGTCCGAAACCTGCGTGAAGTCGAGCGTCAGCTGACCCCGCACTACGGAGCGGATTGCCCAGTAATCGTTGCGTACCGTGTCGGCTGGCCTGATGAAGCTTTCATACACGGCACGCTTTCCACCATTGCAGCAAATGTTCGCGCGTCAAAAATCACCCGAACTGCTCTGATCTTCGTCGGCCATGCCTTGAAGCCGGATGAGAATTTCCGTGATAGCGCGCTCTATGATGCTGACCACGTGCATGTTCTAAGGCCGAAGAAAAAGGCGAAAGTTTAAGCGACCGAAATCACATGCGCAAAGGAACCCATCACTGTTCCTTTGCGCAGGCCCATATTTGATAACTGATTTTCTTCCGCATCGCAGGCAGCGAATAATCGGTCTGCGTCACCTTCAGAGACGATGCTGGCGTAATGGAATTCATGCGCTGCAAGAGATTCGCTCCACGGCAGATCACTCAGCGGTTCGAGCACTCGATATCCCAGATGTCTTTTGCGTGCCTGAAAGGATGTCTCCAGCGGTAGCAAGCCGAGCATTTCATGTCGGTGGCCTTTGCTGTCGATCAGGCCTTCACCCAATGTCATGTATCCACCGCACTCCCCGTAAATCAGTTTATTAGCAGCAGCGGCAGCGCTCATCCCTGACTTGAATGTACGTGCCTTGGCGAGTTTTTCGGCATGCAGTTCAGGATAACCTCCGGGAAGAAAAATTGCATCGGAGTTTGGATCAGGAGCCTCATCAGCAAGCGGTGAAAAGAAGCTCAACTCCGCTCCTTGCCTGCGCCAATAACCCAGAAGGTGCGGATAGACAAAGGCAAAAGCAATATCCTTTGCTATTGCTATACGATGCCCCATTGGCTTTGGAAGAGAGGTGTTTCCACCGGAGAGACCACTTAGGTCTGATGCGACCGCTTCCAGTTTTCCAAGATCAAGGTGCTTGGAACAGAGAAGAGCTGCGCCTTCCAGAAACGCAGGCATATCTTGATGCTCATGTGCCTGTACAAGGCCCAAATGGCGTTCTGGCAGAACCAAATCCTCTGAGCGCGGCAGTGCTCCGAGAACTTCCACATCCAGATCCTTCAGGGCATTGCGCAGCATGGTTTCGTGCCGCGTACTTCCAACCCGGTTCAAAATGACACTAGCTATTTGAACTTCTGGACGAAAATTCTGAAAACCACTCACAAGCGCGGCAACGGATTGCGCTTGTTTCGCACAATCAACGACAAGAATGATCGGCAGGCTCAAAGCAGAAGCAAGATCGGCCGCAGAACCTTTTCCATTTGCAGCGCCGTCGAACAGCCCCATAGCCCCTTCAACAATCAGAAGGTCGTGTCCCGCAGAATGCTCTGTAGCAAGTGCCTGCAAAGTACCAGCATCCATAGCCCAGGCATCCAGATTGATGCACTGATATCCTGTAGCCGCATGGTGGAATTGTGGGTCTATGTAATCAGGGCCCGATTTGGCAGAAACGACAGATCGGCCGCTGTTTTTTAATGCTCTTAAAATCGAGAGTGTTGCGGTTGTTTTCCCGGCACCCGACGACGGCGCTGCAATCAACAAGCCTTTGGCTCTGTCCAATTGATTGTCAGACGGCATCGGCCGCAAGCGCGTCATCGCCGCGTCCCAAGGGGTCGGGTTTCAATGTTCTGCCCGACATGGCCCCAAGCCAATCGAGCCCAGCGCGCAAACGAACCACTTCGCCGATACAAACGATGGCCGGAGGTTTTATTCCGGAAGACTGTACATCAGCTGCACAGTTTCCTAGCGTGGTTTCCAGAACTTCCTGATCGGCCAATGACCCATTGCAAACTATAGCCACGGGTTCGTTCTGAGAACGACCACCCGCTATCAGTTTATCGGATATCGTCTCCAGATGTTTCATCGCCATATACATGACAATCACCTGGGATCCTTTGGCTATCCCGTCCCAATTGATGGCGTCAGGCGCCAATCCTTTTTGGTCATGACCGGTTAAAAAGGTCACCGCCTGATTACAATCTCTATGTGTCGCCGGAATACCTGCGTAACCGAGACCACCGATGCCTGCTGTAATGCCTGGAATGATCCGGAAAGGGACTCCCGCCTCAACGAGGCCCAAAGCTTCTTCCCCACCTCGACCAAACACAAACGGGTCGCCGCCCTTGAGGCGCAGGACGCGTTTACCTTCGCGCGCGTAGTCAATCAGTTTGAGTGTAATATCGCGCTGCTTCGGGCTCGGCTTACCACCACGCTTGCCTGCAAAATCAGTAATTGCGCCAGGTTTCACCCATTCCAGAATGCTTTTGTCGACAAGTGCGTCATAGACGACAACATCCGCATGCCGAAGGCCATTCAGGGCGTGTAGCGTCAGCAATCCCGGGTCTCCAGGACCGGCACCCGCAAGCCAAACCCAACCTGGTTCAAAATCCGGTAAAGCATGTGCCTGCGGTATGAGATCACTGTCTTCGTTCATGATTTCTGTTTACCGCGAACACATAGATGCGCCAAGCCTTTCGCCAGCATAAAATACTGTGAATACGACATTTCATCGCAACGACGAGCATCTTTCCAAAACATCGGTTATAGAGTTTTCATGGCCATCACGGGTGAGAAGGAACTAAGACGTGGTTGGACGACGGGTGCTTGCGCCACGGCGGCCACCAAAGCTGCCTATCAAGCTCTGCTGACGGGCACATTTCCAGATCCAATCGAAATTTCGCTGCCCCGCGGCGGAACAGCTGATTTTGTTCTAACCCAGCACAGACTGGCCGATGGCTCGGCTTCTGCGACGATCACCAAAGATGCCGGCGATGATCCGGATGCAACCCATGGAGCACTCGTAAAATCGACGATCAGATTGCTTCCAGCCGGAAACGGAGTTTATTTTAAGGCCGGTAAAGGTGTTGGCACTGTCACACGCGCCGGGCTGCCAATTCCACCCGGAGAACCTGCCATAAACCCGATCCCGCGCCAGATGATGGAAGTGGCCATTGCGGAAGTAAACTCGGCGTTCGGTGGCAATGGTGATGTTGAAATAGAGATTTCGATTCAAGGCGGCGAAGAGATTGCCAAAAAAACGATGAACCCTCGACTTGGCATTGTTGGTGGATTGTCGGTTCTAGGAACAACCGGGATTGTAAAGCCGTTTTCATGTGCTGCTTGGATCGCATCAATTCATCGTGGCATAGACGTAGCGCGCGCAGCTGGACTGGACCACGTTGTCGGTGCCACGGGGTCCATGTCGGAAGGAGCCGTTCAAAAACGCTATACTCTGGATGAAGTCGCCTATCTGGACATGGGCGACTTTGCAGGCGGTTTGCTAAAGTACCTGCGTCATCATCCAATCCCCAGAATCACAATGGCTGGTGGTTTCGCAAAATTCACCAAACTGGCGCGAGGTGCACTTGATCTGCACTCCGCACGTAGTTCAGTGGATTTCAGCTTTCTTCAAAACCTGCTTCGCGATGCCGACGCTCCAGGTCAGCTGGTAGATCATGCCGCTACGGCGAACACTGCCAAGGAAGTGCTGGACTTCGCACTTAAAAACGACGTCAACCTCAGCGCTCCGTTGGCACGACAGACGAAATCGGCAGTTCAGACCATTCTGCGAGATGCCCCTGTACAGGTCGAAGTCCTTATTGTTGATCGGGAAGGCAATGTCCTGGGAGAATGCGGTTTTGACGACTGAGCGGCATCATGTCCTTCTCTTGGCTGGCACCTTCGAGGCACGGCAGTTGGCAAAGCAACTTGCTGATACTTTCCCCAACCTCCGCCTGACGGCGTCCTTTGCGGGAGTCGTTCGTGACCTTCCAGACCTTGGTGTTGCAACTCGCATCGGCGGTTTTGGCGGCGTTGACGGTCTGGTGGGCTATGCCACAACCGAGCGTGTTTCACTCATCGTTGATGCGACCCATCCTTTTGCGGCCCAAATGAGCTGGAACGTGGCACAAGCTGCTGAAATCTTGGGGGTGCCATTGGTCCGCCTGGAAAGACCTGAATGGCGACAGGAGGGCGAAGATCAATGGACCCATGTCAGTTCAATAACGGACGCAACCTCCGAATTGCCCACTGGGGCACGTGCATTTCTGGCGGTCGGCCGAAAGGAAATTGGAGCTTTCTACGGACGCGCAGACATCTATGGTCTCGCCCGAATGATCGAGCCACCAACTGAACCTCTCCCAACACATTGGGACCTTATCCTTTCGCGACCTCCCCTTGAGGTAGCAGATGAATGCGACCACTTCAGAAAACATCGTATTACTCATGTGGTCACAAAAAATAGTGGAGGCACACGTGCATTTGCGAAGCTCGAAGCCGCCCGCCGGTTGTCTCTTCCGATCATAATGATTGATAGACCAAGATTGCCAGCTGCGGATACGGCGGTAACCACCGACAAGATCGTCAAATACCTAACTAGGTTCTTGAATATCGAAAACAGTTAAGCTTTTTTTGTCATCCGTTGAATTTTCAGTTTAAGCACCGCGTACAAAAACCTTGGAATACCGATTGCGTATCGATGGAAAAGTCGCCGAGGTTCCTGGCAAAGCCGAAACAACCACTCAAATCCTGTTTTTTGTACAATTTTCGGTGCTCGGGATACGGAACCGGACATAAAATCAAATAATGCTCCAACTCCGATAGTCACGCCAACATCCAGCCGGTTCCTGTTTTCAACGATGAATCGCTCCTGACGCGGATTTCCCATCGCGACCAATAAGAGATCAGGTTTGGTCGCACTGATATTGCTGCAGATCTTCGGGCAATCCTCTTCACCGAAATAACCATTTCTCACACCAACAACATCATGCTGTGGGTAGGTCGCCTCAATATGTGATTTAGCAGACAGGACTTGTTGGTACTTGGCTCCGAGAAGATAAACACGAAGTGGCACATCACAATTTTTCAAAATAAAGGGTACCAAGTCGGTTCCATTTAGATTGTCAGGGAACGGCATTCCATGAAGAAGTCGACTTGCCAGATCCACACCGACACCATCATTCAACAACGTCATTTTGCTTAAGATGTTTGCAAAATCCGGATCATCGAAGGCGATCAAAGCCGTGTGGGCATTGCAGATCGCGATATCCAACGGCTGCCTTATCCGCCATGCAGACTGGACGAGTTTCAGCGCATCCCACCGCTCGAGTCGTAAGATATTCAGCGGTCCGATCAACGAAGCTTTATCACCAATCAGATCGCCCAACTTAGAGCTGTTCACAAAAAGGATTTCCTCATAAATTGCAAATAGATGATTGCGAAACTCTGGTTGATGGACTCTACCGCAAATAAGCTATTTGGACAAAGTGATCAATTCCCATCCTGGCATCATTCTTGAAAGTCATACCTTACCGCTGACTTCAAACGTGTTTTCCGACTTCGCTGCTTGAGAATATCCTTTCCAGCTCCTCCCGGAGCAAGTCCTGTTCTTTTGCGAAACATTAATCATGTTTGTTTACTGTTGGGCCAAGTTCGGCTGGATGGAGACCCTGTAATCCAAGCCCTTTTTGAGATGACGATAAAAATACTCCTGTCGACAAGCCATAGGCCTGAAAATACGAAATATGATTGAAGTATCTGACATACCTGAAATCCTCAGACGGAAAATGGCTTGGATCGTTCTGGCGACAATTATGGTGATTGGATTGGCGTTGGTCTATCTGGCGTTGAAATCTCCGGTCTACCGCACAGAAACAGAGCTACTTATTCAACCGCAAAACGCTGAATTTATTGCAGGTAATCCGGTCTCCAGTAACGAGCCCGGGAGTCCAACACTCGACATCAACAGTCAAACCTACGTTATTCTTTCTGCACCGGTCTTGAACCAAGTTGCTAACCTGCTGGATCTCGACAATTCGCCGGAGTTCAACCGTCCTCGTTTACTCAACCGGATTCTCGGAGTGCCTCTGACGGAGTCGCGATCGTCGAGCGACATCCGCAATAGAACTCTGGCCCGGTTAAGAGAAGTTGTTCAGGTCTACCGTTTGGGCAAGTCTTTTGTTTTTCAGATTCAGGTGAGTCTTTCCGACCCGATCCTTGCCGCGACAATCGCAAACGAGACTGCAAATGCCTATATCGAACTCAACCGCGAAAACCGGAATAACGCCCTAATTCAGGCCAGCACAACGTTGGGGAAGCAAGCAGCCCAACTGATTTCCAAAGTGGAGGAAGCCGAGGCCGCAGTCGTCGCCTATCGGGCCAAACAGGGTTTGATCAGCACACAGGGCGGGCTTGTAGTCGATCAACAAATTGAATCCCTGAATACCCAAATTACGAATGCACGTGTGGAGCTTGAACGAGCCCGGGCGATTGAGGAACTTGTTGCTCAGCTGACGCTGACTGCCGTTAGAACAGGTGCAGTGCCACAATCTGTCTCCACGACGGTTCTATCCTCCTTAAGGGTTCAATATGCCACCATTACGCAGCAGGTTGCAGAAGCAACAACAACGCTCGGTAGCAACCATCCCAAATTGCGGGAACTTCAGTCGCAATTGGCCAGCACAGAAAAACTTATCGCTTCTGAGCTCCAGCGTATTAAATCCAATGTCCGGAGCCAATTCGAACAGGCCAAGGCAACACTAATCGCCATTGAACAACAATTAGCCGGTTTACAATCTCAAAACTCCACACAAGGTCAAGCACTTATCGAATTGCGGCGCTTGCAAAGTGAGGCAGACGCCAATCGTACGGTTTATGAGGCTTTTCGGAACAAGTCTCGTGAACTAGGGGAGTTACCCGAAATTGACCTGAACAAAACTCGTATCCTCTCGGAGGCTCCGGTACCAACATCGGAAAGCGGTCCTCACGATATTGTTGTCTTGGGTGCAGCGGCAGTATTTGGATTTGTACTGTCAGCAACAAGCGCGGTCGGCTTGAGCATCATCACTGGACAGATCAGTTCCGAAAGAACGTTGGTCAACCGGACCGGCATTCCAATTATTGCGAACATCTCTGCCGGGAATTCAGCACCTGCAGAACGGTTTTCAGTCGCAAGTTTATTTGGCAAAAAATGGAAAAACACGCGGAATCAATCAACTTTCGCCCATACACGAGTTGCCTATACACTCCGGCAAGCATTTGCAGATCAGCGACCGGCTAATGTCCTCGTGCTGTCTGTTGGAAATCCAAGTGACACATCAGGCTTCGTCCGAAAAATTGCTGAAGAACTTCATGATATGGGTGAAGAGGTTCTGTTCGCCCACACCAGCACAAACAACAACTCTCTCCCGGCAGCCAACGTGCCCTCCTCTCTCAGAAACCCGAATGCCAGGGTGGGAGTACTCAGCAACCTGGCCACACAATTGACACCGCACGGACAAACGCCAAACCAGAACATCACGGCCGAACAAAATGCGCGCAGTGGCGGTCTCTCAAGCTTCCTTTCCGTGGAACAAATAGATCCACGCCGAAAATACTCCTCCAGCGGTACCTTGGATTCAAATGGAGAGGATTTTCTCATCGTCGATGCAGGAAATGCAGATACCAGCCCAATGCTTCCGGTCTTGCTAAGACACTGCGATGGAATTCTCCTGATGACAGCAATGCGTAGCACTCGAACCGCCGATATCGAAAGAACAATAGCTTATTTGGACCCTTGGTATGACCGCATTATCGGGAACGTCGTTGTATAAAACGGCCGGTCATGAAATACAAAAAGCTGCGATTCTGCGAAGGGATCAACGCCAGTATCAAGCGTGGCTAACTACAGTATATTTCGTTATCCTCGGGACGCTTACCTTCAATTTAATACTCGCATTTGCCAACACAAATCTTTTCAGAATTAGCGAAAGTTACGTCATAATTTCTGAAATGGTGTTGCTATCGGCTGCTCTGGTGCTTGCGCTCAATCGTCAAGCGACACTCTTCGTGATCCTTGGTCTCTATTTCAGTTACATGGCAATGGTTTTGGCTCTGCGTCCAGAGCTCGACCTCAAGGCCATACGGGACATGCTTATTCCGATTACATTCTATTTTCTGGGAACGCAGTTTCGACGCCTGGAAGATATCGATCGTCTCATTTGGATCAGCACAGCCATCATTTTGACAATCGGTATGTTTGAGTTTTTCTTTCTGGAAAACTACACCTCGATTATCGATATCTTTCAGTACTATGTCGCTCGAGGCACACTGGAAGCTGATGAGAATTTCGTTAGTGGATCCAACCTTTTTGTGTCCAGCATTCGTATCAGCGGCCGGAATTTCCTGGAGTTTCTCGGTAACATTAGAGCCTCTTCTGTTTTTCTAGAACCTGTTACCATGGGCAACTTTGGTGCATTTCTGTGTATGTGGGCCCTCTTCCGGACTGGAATGAAACGTCGTTGGCTTATGTTTACGGCAGCCTTTCTGGTAGTCGTTCTCGCTGATGCGCGTTTTGGTATGATGGTCTGCCTGGCATTCTTTCCAGTCGCTGTCACATACCGATTGTTTCCTAGGTTTTTCTGGTGGTCCGTTCCGTTTCTTTTCATGCTCGGGCTTGCTCTTTATGGCGGATGGACCCGGCAAGTTTTCTGGTCCGACGACCTGTTCGGCCGCATATTGCATTCCGCCCAGATCATGATGGAGCTCACGCCGACAAGTGTGTTCGGAATCGAGGCAGAACTACCATTTGTTGCTGATAACGGGTTTGCTTACACACTGACGCAAATCGGCCTCGTAGGTATAATAGCGCTATGGGCACTCTACATTTTCGCGCCATCCGAAAATGATAAAGCCTTGCAGTACAAGGCAATGGTTGTCACGTTCATCTGCCTTAACATGACAATCTCCAACTCTGTATATTCGATCAAATTGGCGGCCTTGTTTTGGTTGGCAGCTGGAGTTGCCGACGCTGTTGTCCCAACTAAAAGTGATCAAGAAAAAAAAGTTGGCGTTCGTTTCCGAAAACATCCGACATCTTTAGATAAACAAAAGGAAATCAGTGACCCAAGGCCTGCTCGTAAATATGGTCATACCGTTGAGCCGCGACCGGCCAGCCGTAACCGCGCGATGCGGTCTCAACGTTTGTCCTGAGCCCGCTACGGTCAGATAACTTCTCAAAGCAGCTGCGAATTGTCGCTGCCGTTTTCTCTGGCAATGAAAAGTCCGCTAAGGTGATATCTTCATGGCGTAACGCAAATGATCGAAATGCCTCATTATGATGAACCACAGGAACCAATCCGGCGCTCATGGCTTCAATTAAGGCAATACCAAATCCTTCGTATTCCGAAGCACTTACAAATAGGCTGGAGTTTCCAAGAACTGCCCTTACTTGCTCATCATTGAGGCCAGTGTGGATACTGACTTTTCCGTCCAAAGAACGTTCAACGATCATCTGCTCAATGTCCAAGACTGTAAGATCTGACTCGCCTCCGATGATATCAAGTTTCCAGGTCTGATCACCACTGTCCAGGCAAGCGAGAACATCAAGAACACGATCCAGTCGTTTGTTGCCCGACATGCGCCCGAGAGTGACCAAGTGCCTCACCGGTGTTTTGGCCGAAGCACCTTCAAATTTTTTCAGATCAACACCGTTTTCAATCAATGACACGCGACTTGGAGCAATGCGTGCAAACTGCCGCAAATCGCTCTCACTACAGCATGCAATTTGCCTGTACTGATGTGCTGAAAACCGCGTGAGTGTGTTGAACCAGATTTTCTTGAGCAGTGCATCGTTCCGAGTGTGAAAGAACCCACCATGAGTGGTCGCGACGAGTGGTTTTCGGTGCCAAATCCGCGTGAGTGCAAGAGCATCAAAGAAAAAGTCGACAGCATGAACATGCACCAGATTCGCTCCATTAAGTTCTTTCAAGATTGAAAGTGCGATCGGATAGCGGCTGCTTCCAAAGTACGGGATGCGTTTAACTTCGATACCGTTGATTTCGGCATGGGGAGGGAGAACTTTCTCCGGATCCTTGAACAGACGGTCCAGCGTGATGACCTTCACAGATGCGAAGCGGCCAAGCTGTTGGGCTGCCAGATTGGCAACAAAATCCTCCAATCCACCCATATTCGGGAAATACTGGCGGACAACATGAACAACATGAACTTTGGAAAGATCCAAGAAAGCCTCGTAATTTCGAGTAGGGTTTTGTGCCCTCTCAACAGAGTCCGCAGGCAGAAGCCAGATGGGAACTGATCGACAGGGATCCAAACTAGCACCCTGATTTGAACAATGTGTTTATTATCAGTCTGGATAAGGCCGATGTTAAACTTCCTGACCTATTTCAGGTTAGCCGCCCATAAAATAGATCTAGTAAAAGGCAATTCGCTATCAATGAAGTCCAAGTTTTCTAGAACCAGCCTTTTTCGTATTCTGGCGGTTACCACTTGTCTGATCAACCTCTCGACAAACTCTCTCGCTGCAACCTGTTTGCGCGGTGTGAATATTGCCGGAGCGGAATTTGGCGACGAGCTTGGAGCATATGGTGAGGCCTATATTTATCCGTCCGATGAGACGCTGGAGTGGGCCGCCGGCGAAGGAATGACGGCAATTCGTCTCCCTTTCAAATGGGAACGTCTTCAGCCGTCCTTGTTTGGTTCTTTCGATTCTCGTGAACTGGGTTTTCTGAGGGACGTCGTTGCAAAATCCAATTCTCTCGGACTGACTGTCATTCTGGATCCACACAATTACGCGCAATATCGTGGAACACGGATTGGGAACGGACCGGTCAGCGCAGCTGCGTTTGCAGATTTCTGGCGGCGACTGGCGCCTCATTTTTCAGGGAATTCTGAAGTTGTCTATCTGCTAATGAATGAACCCGCAAACCTTACAGCCGCGACCTGGTTTCCGGCTGCACAGGCAGGTATCCATGCCATCAGGGACACTGGTGCGAACAATCTCATCATGGTGCCCGGCACCATATGGACCGGAGCCTCTCACTGGTTCGATGAGCAGGACGGCGGATCAAATGCAGACCTCTTTGAACGCATAGAAGACCCGCTTGAAAACATGGTGTTCGAAGTTCACCAGTATATGGACAAAGATTATTCTGGCACCAATTCAACTTGTCCGAGATCAGAGGATGCCATCGAAGCTCTCCAAAACATGGCGACCTGGTTAAAAACCCATGACTTCAGAGGGTTTGTTGGCGAGTTTGGCGGAACAACATCGCCCGATTGTCTGGCTGGTCTCGCTGAAATGACGGCTTATCTGAACTCAGATAGCGAAACCTGGATAGGTTGGTCCGCCTGGGCCGCTGGAGAATGGTGGGGTGACTACGAACTATCTTTACAGCCAATTGAGGGAATGAACACACCACAAATGAAAGTGCTTGCTCCCTATATTAGCGCTTCACCCAACCAATGTGGATGAGTTCTCCAGTGAACCTGTTACAGTTCAAAAGGTATTGTTGATGCCCAAAAAGGTTCTTCTTGTTTCCCGACATGATTACCGAACGGGTTGGCGGGCAAACCTGCACTTTCTGGCAGACGCTTATCGGGACAATGGCTGTTCCGTAAAATTTGTCTCAGTTGGCTACAGTCCGTTGTCGCTGTTGGCAAGCGATCACCGTAAACTTCTTTTCAAGTCGGCAAATCATTGGGAAACAGTCGACGGAATAGACTGCTATTTGTGGCGTTCGCCCATACACCCGTTTGGAAAGGGCCTTGGAAACCTTCAATCCCTTACAAACCGATTATTCAAATGGTGGATCCAGTCATCCTGCCCAGCGCTGGATGAAGCCGCAGCGCAGGCCGATTTGATTATCGTTGAATCCGGTATCGGCGCAGCCCTGATGGGCCGCCTTCGAAATGCAGCGCCAAATGCCTCTTTGGTTTACTTGGTGTCCGATCTCCTGGAGACAGTTGGCGCGCACCCGTTCATTGAAGACCAGCTCTTCAAGGACAGAACCGCAATCAGTGACATTGTCGTGGTTGCGCGTGCTATGGCCGGACACTTCGAGGCATTTGATCGTCCAGTACACTTCATCCAGCACGGCATATCAAAGATTGACTTCGAAAATATCGGCGCCACTCCCTACACCGCCCCGCTGAACATCGTCACAGTTGGATCAATGCTATTCGACTCCGGTTTTTTCAAAATCGCCTCGGACAGCTTTCCTAGCGTACAATTTCATCTGATAGGGACACCTGAACTAGAGTTCAAATCTGACAACATACGGGAATACGGTAGGATGCCTTTCAAGGACACTCTACCATACCTTAAATATGCAAACGCTGGCATTGCGCCCTATCACGATCAGGATCATGCCGATTACCTTGCAGATTCCAGCATGAAACTAATGCAGTATGAATACTTGAAGTTACCGGCGATATGCCCTGACTTCGCGGCAGGCGACAGGCACAATAGATATGGTTACAGACCCGGCAATCAGGATTCCATCACAACAGCTATTCAGCATGCATTAGCCAACCCATTCGCTGCAGAAGCGGCCGAAATTCTTGACTGGAAAGATGTCGCCAATCATTTGATGTCGCTTGGTCAATCTTAATTGCAAAAGCACAAACATTATCAATTGTTAAGTCACCCGACTTATAGATGGTCATTGAAGGACCCAAGCACTCAAATTCAATGAATCATTGTGTCAGGCTGTTTGTTAGCGTCTTGGGTCACCGAGCACTGTTTTAAACAACATCCGAAACGTGGTGTTCAAACGCGATAGGTTTTACTGAATGGCGTCTATGTTGCGCATGTCAGTTGTGAATACCTCTGCAGGCATGCTGTCCATGCTTGCCGGTTTCATCTGCAGCATCATTGTTGCTCGCGTACTCGGTGTTGAAGGAACCGGACTGGTCGCCTATGCGCTCTGGTTCATGACAGTTGCGACAATCGTTTCCGACAACGGAATGCCGCAAGCCGCACTCCGTTTCATCAAACGGGATGTAACCGAAAAGCTCCTTTATAGCGTACTGTTCCAAAAGCTGTTCCGCAGGTTTGTTGTCACGACCAGTCTGATGGCCGTCGGAATTCTGGGGTATTCGCTGTGGCTCGCCAGCCAAGGCAATTCAAGTGGAAGTTACGTCTGGCTTGTAACCGTGTTTCTGTTCCTCAGTTACGCCTATTCAACGATGGGAATTGCAGCCGCTCAAGGGTTGGGTCAATTTGACCGCGCAGCCCAAATGACCTTTATCGGCTGTCTCGTTCAGCCGTTTTGCGTGTTGGCCGGAGCGCTCATTCTTGGTCCGGCAGGCGCCATAATTGGTCATGCGATCCGCCATTTACCGCAAGCTCTGGACTTGCGGCGCTATGTCAAATGCGTTCCTGCAGACAACCAGCCAATTTCGGCTGATATTCGAAGATATGCCCGCAACAACTGGTTTTCGGGCAGCGTTTTAGCGCTGTTCGGCGCACGAATTGAACTCGCGATTATCGGATTTTTCTTTTCGATTTCTCAAGTTGGCTACTACTCCATTGGCCTCACAATGACCGGTATGGTGGCTCAACTATCGCTCTTCATTGTAGCCTTTGTCGTCCCGCAATTTGGCGCTCTGCATGATCAGGCCGATGATGTTGCATTTGCGGATGCATTCGAGAAAACAATCCGATGGCTGTCTATAATCATCGCCCCTATAGCAATCGGAGGGGCAGCGATTGCGCCGGAGCTCATTCCCCTGGTGTTCGGATCGGATTTCGAACCGGCTGTCATGCCTGCCATCATTCTCCTGGTATTTTCAATAACACATGCGCTCGCCTCCGTTATTTCGCGAGCAATCTTGGCGAAAAACCGGAGTGCTGACGAGTTGCGGATGACCCTAGTCTGGTGCGGAATCACAATCGTCACGTTGCTGCTAATCGTTCCATCCTATGGACAGATTGGTGCTGCATGGGTTCGAGCTGGTGCCAATGTCCTGCTGTTCACGATCCTGGGTGTTTATTGCATTCGGGTTCTGAAGCTCAGGTTTCCTTTTTTCGCTCTCATCAAGTGTATTCTGGCAGCATCATTATGTGCCGCCGCGGCAACCTATGTGTTGTCAGCGATATCTGGAACAATCGGGCTTTTGCTGGCAGTCAGCGTTGCTGCTCCAGTTTATCTTTCAGCCTTACTCTTGTTTCAAACAGTACCGAAATCCGAAATCGCACCAATGATTGAAGAGATTAGGTCTCGATTGAAACCTGACAAACCGGCTTGAATTCAAACTCACAGCCGGATTAAGGCGTTATTATTTACGTCGTCATAATATTCGAACCACATGATGTAGCGTAATTGTCCGCATACCCTCGGACTTCAGTCGCAATCCAGTTCCGTTGCAAATCCCGGTTTGTGCCAAACAGAAAAGCAAAATTCGAACATGTCCATTTCAAACGTCTTTGGTGAACGCTTTGGCACGTTTCTTCTGATCATCGGCCGGTCCCTATCCGAGAGCGTCTTGAACAAGATATCCGTCGGATCTTACGCGCTCATTGTATTGGGCACGCTTGCGCTCGCGTATTTCAATCCGGTCTACAATTGGGACATTCTCGCCTATGTAGGGATTGCTGCGGAAGATCAGCTCGACAGCGCCGAAGAAATTCACGCGCTGGCCTATGGGGAAGTCAAGGAAGCAGCGTCTGACACACAGTTCTACAAAGTGACGGCAAGCATTCCCTATCGGGTAGGGCAATACGAGAACCCAGATCATTTCGTCTCCCTGTTTCCAATGTTCCGAGTGAAAGTCGCCTATATCGAGACAATCAAATTTCTGAGCGAATTTGCGGGGCGTGTGCATGCGACGACCATAATCTCAACCGCGTCTGCAGCCCTTGTCGGACTGTTGATCGGGCTCTGGAGCTTTCGGCAAAACTTCATTCAGGGGCTTCTGGTGGTAGGACCGGTATCCATCCTGATCGGCTATGTGTTTTCGGCTCGCGAAGCAACACCAGACCTCATGATGACTGTGTTCAGCTTGTCAGCAATCTACTTCATTTGTAGGGAAAAGGCTTTGTATGCAGCCCCATTCCTGTTCCTGATGTTCTTGGTCCGCCCGGATGGAATATTATTGTTTTTCGCGCTTTTTTTGGCAGCACTGGCAGTTAGCAAATACCGATTGATCTATCTGGTCTTTTTTGTCGCATGTCTCTTTCTATATTTCCCCGTCGTCGGGTCTGTGGAACACCCTGGATGGTGGCCGCATTTCTATTATGCCAACATAGAATATCAGGACGACATGCGAGGCTTCGCGCCAGCGTTTGATGTGGTTCTTTACATCAAAGCTTTGCTGATAAATCTGGCGCGGACGGTACAGGCCTATAACTGGCTGATGATACTGGCTGTCTTCCTTTTGGGGTTTGCACTTCTGGTGCGAAAGGGTGTAACGATCACACGGGGGCAATGGATGGCCGTTATTGCGCTAACCCTGTGTATTGGCGGTAAGTTTGTCACTTTCCCATTGCCGGATGATCGGATTTATCTGCCCTATATGTGCCCACTTCTGCTGGTTGTGATGGAAATCTGGAAGCCGATGTTTTCATACGCCGATAATTCAAAAGCTTCCTCGGAATAGAAACGGGCGCGCTTTTACGGTGCACAAAAAAGAGCCCGCATGAATGCGGGCTCTTTTGTTTTGTTTGATCCGGATGCCGAGTTTATCCGGCTTGAGACTTGATGAAATCCTTGACGATGCTGACGATCCCTTTTGACAATAGATCATCCAATGCATCGCAGAATGTATCGACATTTTCCTTTGTACACACCAGAGGTGGCTCCAACCGGATTACGTTGCGATTGTATTCCGTGAACGCCACCAGAATGTCGTAGTCACGCAGCAGCTGTGCACCAATAAAGCCCGAGAGCGAACCTTTCAGTTTATCATCCAGAACGGACAACATCGGCCGGATGACCATCGGCATTGTCTTTGAGAAGTCCTGGAATTCCAGACCAACCATCAATCCAAGTCCGCGAACATCCTTGATGATCTTCGGATACTTGTTCTTGATGTCGTTGAGCCGGGAGATGAGATACTCGCCGACTACTGCAGAATTTTCGATCAGGTCCTCATCATAAAGAACGTTCAGGCCTTCAATGGCTGTAATACTGGCTTCGCCAATCCCGCCAAATGTTGCCTGAGCGTGGATCATGGCCGTTTTCGGCGTGCCATAAGCCTTCATGTAGATATCGCGTTTGGCGATCATCGCCCCGACCGCTGCCTTGCCAGCCCCAAGGGACTTCGCCAATGCAGTTACATCCGGCACGACACCATAGTGTTCAAACGCATAGAATTTGCCAGTTCGGCCATATCCGCATTGCACTTCATCCGCGACCCAAAGCACATTATGCTTGTCACAGAGCGCGCGGACCCCCTGCCAATATTTTGCAGGCGCAGAGACGATACCACCACCGCCCTGAACTGTTTCCAGCACCACAACACCGATATCAGGATCAGATTCGACTGCCTTGGTCAGGGCTTCCAGATCGCCGAAGAGCACCTTCACACGGTTATCAACCAGCTTGAAATCAGCCTGGTAAAGATCGGAGTCGGTGATCGACAAGACACCTTTGGTCTTGCCGTGAAAGGAATTCACTGCATGAACGATTTTACAGTTTGACCGACCAGACGCCCGTTCCGCCAGTTTGACGGCTGCCTCCATGGCTTCTGAACCGGAGGACCCAAGAAACACCATATCCAGCTCACCAGGAGAACAGACAGCGAGGTTCTTCGCCAGTGCGGACGCGTACTGCGACAGAAATGCTATCGCGATTTCATGCCGGTTTTCTTCCTGAAACTTCTGACGGGCGGCAATCACACGCGGATGATTGTGCCCATGAGCCAAGGACCCGAAACCGCCGAAAAAATCCAGGATTTTACGACCATTCTGATCGACGTAATACATTCCTTCGGCTGTCTCGATCTTCACCTTGTGAAAACCGAGCAACTTCATGAAATGATACTGGCCAGGATTGATATGTTCCTTGAACAGATCAGCCATGGTCTGCACGTCGAGAGCTTTTGCACCTTCAACTGTGATCAATTCAGGCTTTGAATGATCGTCGTTTTCCATTGGCTCCACTGCCGGGCTCACATCTGGTTTCGTCAACATGTTTAATCCTAATTGGCCGGTTCGGCGTTACCGTTAAAATGTGAATTTTTGACGCCCTTTTGGGCACGATACTCATCATAAGCCGCGATCAGCATGTCTTCGTCGCGATACGCTGGCACCCAACCAAGATCACGTTCCCCTTTGGAAACATCCAGGACGCACATTTCATCTGCGATCAAATACTGCTCTGGATCCATGAGCGGCATGTTTATGGCATCAAGAAAATCGAGCGTTTTTTTAACTGCAAAACCCCAAGTTGGTATCAGCATTGACTTGGACCCGGCGTGTTCAATCAGATCTCCCAGCAATTTTCTGACCGGTGGAGGATTGAGTGAACCAAGATTGTAGGCTTCGTTTGGAACATTCGCCTTCCAGGCCCGGTGCGCTGCGTCGGCACAATCAAACACCGAGATGAATTGGTAAGGGTTTTTGCCCGATCCGATCATAGGGACCGGCAAATTCGCATCTATCAATTTGAATAGCTTTGTCAGAATTCCGAGCCGGCCCGGCCCTATGATCAAACGCGGACGGAACAAGGTTATGTTCATTCCACGTTTTCGCCACTCCTCGGCCAGAAATTCGGTGTCTAGTTTCGACTGTCCATATTCACCCAATGGGGAAACCGGATGATCCTCAGTCATAGGATAGGTAACGGTGTGCCCGTAAACCATATCAGTTGTGTAATGGACAAGCCTGGACGCTCCGACTTTGTCCATCGCTTCCATGATGTTCTTCGTCCCGTCGAAATTGACTGGATAGAAGAATTCATGGCGCTTCGACCGCACCTGAATTGGGGACAACATTTTCGCCGATAGATTGTAGACCATGTCGTCTGCCGACATAGGGACACCAAATACCGCTGCCGGATCAGTCACATCACACTTGACGAACAAAGCCTTGGAATATGCCGCCCGGTTAGCGTCGCTAATATCAGCAACAACAACTTCTTCACCATCTTTCAAAAGACGCTTGGCAAGTTCACGACCTACAAATCCATCACCACCGAAAAGAATGTGCTTCATTTTGAGTTTTCCTCGAAAATAGCAGTTTCAATATTTGATGGGGCCTGCGTGCGACTGCTTGACGAGCCACTTTGCGCAATAAATACGGTTCCCGCGCAGATGAGCCCGATGCCCATAAACCGCGTGAAATTCACTTCTTCCTGGAAAATGAAATAGGCATAGACAACCACTATGACGTAGGCGAGCGACAGGAAGGGATAGGCATAAGACAGATCAACTTTGGACAGCACGTATAGATGCGAGATCATGGAAACCACAAAGGTACAAAGGCCAAAAAACACGAATGGAGAGAACAATATCTGAAGCAATTTGGACACGGAGTTACCCGCGAGCGAGTTGAAGTCACCTATGCGCGTTACACCATATTTCAGCATGATCTGTGCTGCGGCATTCGTAAAAACCGTAAACAAAATGAAAGGGAGAAATTTTCCCATATCCAACTGGCTCCATGTATTGGAAATTCTTGCAGTACCTTCGGATACATTGAATTAAATAACATTAATCCGCCGAGGATTATTGGTAGGTTTTCTCCTATGAATAACAAAAGGTTACGCTGATAAATAAACTCGTATCCTGTTGGACCGGTTGCTGTTCATCAATTCAGCTTTAAGGCTGTCCGGGTCCAGAAATCGGAGCACAATGCCGGATCGCGCAACGCTTCAAGCGTACGCCATTCCGGAAAGGAAGCAGCCAGTGTTTCGGGAGCCATACGTCGGTCTTTATAGGGATTTACCGCACCACCAACAGAGAGTGTGATGTCGTCCAGTTTTTGAAGAAGATCCAGCGTGACTTTGCCCTTGTCCGGAAAATCCAAGGTCAGGGTGTAACCGGGGCGAGGAAAACTCATGACACCGGGGCTTGGAACAGAGCCGAACCTTTTCAGGACCGTCAAAAATGAACCTTGCCCCAACATGTGAGTGCATTCCAAAAGGGACTTAACTGCTTCAAATCCGCCTGCTTCCGGCAGAACGCTCTGATGCTGATGAAGGCCACGCGGTCCATACAGTCGGTTCCAGTGCCCGAGACGATCCAACGGGAAAAAGAACTTGTCGAATTGCTCTGTCTTCGTAGATGTTCCGGCAGGTGCGCCTCGAAAATAGGCTTCGTTGAATAGTCTGAGAAATGGTCCTTGAAGAGGGGTTATGAACGGCTTGAAGGGAACACTTAACCGCGCCTTGGACCGGATTTGTGGGAACTCACCTTCCTCAGCATGGTCTCCTGCAATCAGATGGCCTCTGCCAAACTGTTTGCCTTTGCTCAACGAGTCGATCCAGGCAACAGCGTATTCGTGTTTCTCATCCGCAGCTTCGGCAAGTTCGAAATATGTTTCCAGATTATCGAACCGCGTTGTCACCTGCGTGATCTGCGAAGCGCCGATCGGCATAAGTTGGATTGTCGCATTGCGGATCAAGCCGGTGAGGCCCATCCCACCGATTGTAGCTTCGAAAAGCTCGGAGCCCGGTCCGATGTCCTGTGGATTTTTATCTGTGTCGGAGCGGTCCAACTGGATGTTCAGTACATGACACCCAAAGGTCCCACGTCGATGATGGTTCTTTCCGTGAATGTCGTTGGCAATAGCCCCGCCAAGCGTCACAAACTGAGTGCCTGGAACAACCGCCGGAAACCAACCATGGGGGGCAACATGCGCAATGATGTCGGACAACAACACGCCCGCTTCCGCTTCCAGGGTTCCTATTTGGGAATTGAAAGATAGGATCCGGTTATTTGATTGGGAAAGGATTGCACGCCCTGCAGAATTCAGACAGCTATCGCCATAACTACGCCCATTTCCGAACGGCAGTGCCCTGTCTTCGAAAACAGGTGATGAGGCAAAATCATCCGGTGCGAGGATATCTGGTTCGGCAACCCTCAATCCGCCCCAACTGCCAATGGAATATCGTGACATTCAGATCACCAAACCGCAGCTATAAGGAAGAGCAATCCTCCACATCCGATCATCAACAGGCTACGCCAGTCACGCATAATGAAGACTATCGGATCCTCATGCATTTCGCCCCGTCGCGCGAGGATCCATATCCGCATAATTATGTAGAGAACAAGCGGACACAGAAGCCAGATCAATTCAGGTTGAGTATAGCCAACCTGTATTTCCGGGCTCTGGATATAAAGAGCCAAAACCAGTACGGCGGCAAATCCTGACGTCATGCCCGCCTGGGAAATCGGTTCCAGGTCCGAGTGGCGATACCCTCGCCCAGTCGAAGCGCGGGTCGCATTTTCGCCCACCTGCTGCAGCTCCGTAAACCGTTTGACCAGTGCCAACGACAAAAAGAAGAAGACGGAAAAAGCAAGCAACCAGAATGAACTCTCAATGCCAGTCGCTGCCGTACCGGCCGCAACCCTGACCGTGTACAGTCCCGCCAACACAAAGACATCCAACAAAAGCATCCGCTTGACAACGAATGAATAAGCGGTAGTTGTCACAAAATAGAGCGCCATGACCGCTGCAAATTGAACCGGGAGAAACGCCGACAATGCGATAGAACACCCTATCAAGAGAGCGGCCAGACTCAGACCGGCGGGCACACTCAGACTGCCACATGCAAAGGGACGGTTTCGCTTTGTTGGATGTCGACGATCAGAGTCCAGATCCAGCAAGTCATTTACGATGTAAATTGCAGATGCCGCGAAAGAAAAGGCAAAGAAGGCGATCAATGCGCTTAGAAAGACCGATCCGACAAAAATCTGATGATCCAGAACTGCTGGGACAAAAACGAGCGTATTCTTCAGCCACTGATGTGGCCTCATTACTTTGACCGCCGCCTTCAATCCACTATGGGAAGCATCTATTCGGTTAGCGCCAGTTCGCTTTTGCCATCGATCTGCAGCTCTGTCAGGTGCAACGACTGTTGCCTCTTCAGCGGCTTCGAACAGGCAGACATCTTGCCGTGAATTGCCGTAGTACTCGAAACCTTCTGAACCGCCCTCGGCCTGAATTCGTGCAAGCTTTCTGCCTGCTGTCAGATTGATTTCCTCATCAGACGCCAGAACAGCATCGAAAATCCCGAGATGGGCGGCAATACCATTAGCCAGTTTCTGATTGGAACCGGTCGCCAGAACAATGCGGCGCCCTTGCGCCTTTAGCTCGCGCAACTGTTCAACCAATTCTTCACGATAAGGAAGAACTTTAACATCAATCTCTGCGACTTCAGCCAACCGGGCTTTGGTGTAGGCAACGCCTCTAAAAATCCAGCCCAAAAATGCCAGCATTATGCCTGGGTGTCGCCTCATAGCCTGAAACAGGCTTTCCCAAAGCAGATCACCGCTCAACAGCGTGCCGTCCAGATCCACATAGATGGTCCGATTCGACACATCAAAGCGCTGTTCCATCCTAATAGCCTCATGCAAGTTCTTCGGAGAACTCAGTCAATGAATTTAATTTGCGCACCTCTGAAAGCAATCGGTGCACCTAAAATTATCTAACATGTAAGTTGTAACAAAAGAATTAATACCTAAAAGCTTATTACAAACAATTAACCATGATCAAACACCTATATTTAATTATTCTATTTGGATTTTTTCTTTAATTATCAAAAAATATATTTCAGAACCATCACTACTCTAAACAACAATGTGAATCACTGAGGTAGAACAGCAAAATCCAGATGGCTAATGATCATTTTCAACTTCCCATCTTCGATTTGCTTCAAGCGTTGGCCCCACCAGAGGTCCAGTTGCTCCGGATCTAAATGCAATTCCTTTCCGACGCGCAGACATCCTCTCAGGAATTCATCATGGAAGTCTTTTCTTTCAGCAGGAACGAACCAATCAGACGAGCCCTGGACAACTTTCAAGCCTGTTTCTTCAAACATCTCTGTGGCGCGCTTTGCGGCATCGGGCCCAAGCGCTGGTCCAAACCCCTTGTCAGTGCGTTGATGTTGATTCAGCGCACCGAATAGAACGCGATCAAAAGGATCAGCAGGACAGCACTCTGTTCGACCGTCATACGACAAACTGGCAAGAAACGGTTTTCTTGCCTTCACGACTTGGTCAATCAGTCGGGCTAAAAAATCCTCAGACACCAGATCGAGGAATGCAGATGTGGTAATCGCGTCCACATCGCCAAACGGTAAAGTCTCGAGGTTTTCTGCGAGATCGATTTGACAGGTGGAAACGTTACAGCGAGCCCAATTTATCTGCCGTGTTTCAGCAACCTTCAGCAGACCTGGATCATAGTCGGTCAGCAGCCAATCTGATGGAGATTGGATCTGCCGCGATAATGCGGCCACCGTGGACCCCGCACCACTTGCAAGATCCAGTATCTTGGCGTTGTCAGACGGCAAAACGTTTAGAAAAGCCTTCTCGACTGACTGGTTTCGCGCCGCGAGGTCAAGTGGCTCCCGCAGAGCCAACCAGTCAGATGAAAACCCGCTCATTTCACAATACCTAATACTGCATGTTCAAATTCGACCGCCGCATCTTGCCAACTGGGGAACTTTCGCGCCGCCTTCCGCGCAGAGTCTGCCAAATATCCGCGCCTTTCCGGGTCAGACATTAGCTTGTGCAATGCTGTTCGAACAGCGTCGACGTCCTCGACGCCGCAATAGAGCGCGGCTCCGCTTGCCAACGTTTGTTCAACGGCCCCTGCCCCACTTCCGATCACCGGAAGACCATGCGCCATAGCCTCTGTGTAGGCCATTCCATAACCTTCGTATCGGCTGGCCAGAACAAAAATATCAGCTGCCCGATAGAAGTCAGACAACACCTGCTCCGGAACACTTCCATGAAATGAAATCTGATCTGACAGTTTCAATTCTTCTGCCATCTTGAAGAGTGAGGAGTGGCATTCGGGATCAACGTCTATGCCCCCAACTATATCCAGCTGCCAGTTCTGAACCGGAATACCGGATAATGCTTTAAACAGCAGGTCATAGCCTTTGCGCCGCACGACGGTGCCAACAGACAGGAGTTTAACGATATCAGATGGTTTTCTATCAACGGGCGCAGGAATGTCTGTCCCGGGAAAGATCGTACTGATTTGACCTTTTGGTATCCCGAACAGTTCATTTACCTGTTGAGCCGTGGCCGGACTGGTCACTATAACTTTCTCGGCGTATTCAAGTGCTTCGTTTTCCGAGGCTTGAAGCTTGGTTGCCTTCTCGAGTGAAAGCCCGTTTTCCTGACATAACGGATGATGAACCAACGCGATCAAATGCATTTTACCGGAGAGTTTTTGAGCAGTCTGCGGCATTGCGCCGAATGCAAGTCCGTCAACCACAACGAGACTGTTGTCAGACACATCGCCCAAAATGCTTCCGGCATTTGCTAGAGTCTCTTTTGAAGGAAAAGGAAACCCAGTCCCAAGACTGACTGTTTCAACTTCCCATCCACGTGTCTGCAATCCGGCAATTATTCGGCGGTCATAGCCATAACCACCAGTTGGAGTTTCAAGAACACCGGGATAGGCAAAGACGATTTTTTGCTCACGCATGCTCAGATCGCAGCTTCGTACCAGGCCCGCGCGACATGGGACTCGGAGATTGTGACGCGAATGGAACTCAGCTCGTTCCCAGGGCGACCAAGACGATCCGAACGCGCAGCTGCAGCCAGATGGTCATGAACATGTTTGGTCAGAAACTCTGTCGTGGTGTTGATGCCTTCAAATTCGGGAACAGCATCGAGGTTTTTGTAATTCAGTGGCTCCAGCACTTCCTTGAGCGCTATATGGGCACGCCCAATGTCTATCACCACACCGTTTGCATCGAGAGTATCAGCCAGAAAAGCTGCATCGATTACGAATGTCGCCCCATGCAAAGCCTGTGCAGGCCCGAAAAGATCACCCTTAAAGGAATGAGCGATCATTACATGGTCGCGAACTTCAACTGCAAACATATCGTGTCCTGGATAACTGGAGAGTAAGAGATAACGGATTTCAGCGTTCGTTTTGGTCATAAACGATCAAAGCCGCCAGAACATCTGATCTCTTGTTCAAAATTTCGGGAAGTCGCTCCGATGCGCTCTCCAGTGGAAATTGATGGGTGATCAGTTTGTCCAGAATAGGGTCTTGCAGAAGGGTCATTGCAGTTTCCAACCGCCGCCGGTAATTCCACCGCGCCTGACGTTCAACCGGAATGGTTCCGACCTGACTGGAAATCAATTTCAATCGCCGACTATGAAAATCCGCGCCAAGTGGTACCTGCACATCCTCAACCCCATACCAACTCATCTCAATGATCGAAGCGCCATCGCCTGCGCAGGTCAATGCAGTCGCTAGTCCTGCAGACGACGCACTTGTATGGAACACAAGATCTTGATCTCTTGGCGCATCTTCCGGAAGAGAGAATGAAAGTCCAAAATCTGCAGCAATCTGTGCACGTTCCTGATTGGTATCGATCAGTGTAACAGTTGAACCGGGAAGCTTCTGACACAGATAGGCCGTCAAAAGACCGACGACTCCGCCACCAACCACGGAGATTTGATCCCCAGGTGATGGTTTTCCGTCCCATAAAGCATTTAAAGCAGTTTCCATGTTGGCAGACAGCGCAGCGCGCTCTGCCGTGACAGAATTCGGAACCGGGACGCAAGATTGAGACGGAACAGTATAGATAGATTGATGCGGGTAGAGAGAAAACACCAGGCGGCCAACCAAATCCGGTACGCCTTCAAGAACTTCGCCAACGCTTGCGTACCCGTATTTGACCGGAAACGGAAAACAGCCATCCTGAAATGGCGCACGCATACGCTGCCATTCAGTTTCAGGAACATCTCCGCGAAACACCAATCCCTCGGTGCCCCGGCTTATGCTGCTGTAGAGGGTTCGAACAAGAACCTCATCACTAGCCGGATATGGAACAACAACGTCTTCTACACAGCAACTTTGCTCGCGGGTGTACCAAAGCGCTCTGCCTGTGTGGGCGCAAGTTTTGTCGGCAACCTCAGCCATTTCCCAGAATCCCAAGTTCGCTCAGCGCTGTTGTCACTATTGCGCCAATTTGACATGCGCACTATTGCGATGATTTCGACGATTGGAAGTCAAAAATATGTTTGAAGTCTTTGACCGGTCCCGCTTGAAACCATCTAAACCAGCGATGGCTGCACGGCGGGTCGTCTTTACAGCATTAATATTTATAAGCTTTCTGGCCCTAACGACACTGATGACGGTGACGTTATCCCCCAATGGGTATACCGCACTCGATCTGATCATCATCATTTGTTTCATGATCACCCTTCCATGGACCATCATCGGTTTCTGGAACGCTGTGATCGGCCTTCTTGTCATGCGGCTGGCGAAAGACCCAGCCAAGGCCGTGTGCCCGGTAGAAGACGGTAACCCGACTGCGGACCTTACAAGTTCGACTGCACTCCTGTCCTGTGTCCGTGATGAAGATCCAGACGCGCTGGAGATCAATCTGAGCACGATGGTGTCAGGCCTGATCGGCGACAACCAGGCAAAACATTTCACGCTCTATGTGTTGAGCGACACATCCATGGAGGAAATCGCCCTTAAAGAGCAGGAATTAGCGGCACGATTATCGGAACGTTTTGACGGACACTTGAATATCGTCTATCGCCGCCGATCTGTAAACTCTGGTTATAAGGCTGGGAACGTTGAAGATTTCTGTGACAGGTGGGGAGGTTGCCACGACTACGCTCTCATACTGGACGCAGATAGCTACATGTCGGCGGATGCCATGGTCGGATTGGTCCGTCTTATGGAAGCCAACCCGAAACTGGGCATTCTTCAAAGTCTCGTCGTCGGATTGCCGACCGAAAGTGCGTTTGCGCGCGTTTTTCAATTTGGAATGCGGCTCGGCATGCGATCCTACACGATTGGCAGTGCATGGTGGCAAGGTGATTGCGGCCCGTACTGGGGGCATAATGCAATCCTCCGCCTGAAACCATTCAGGGAACATTGCCGTTTGCCTGAACTTCCCGGAACAGGTCCCCTCACCGGTACTATTCTCTCTCACGATCAGGTGGAAGCTGTTCTGATGCGACGGGCCGGTTATGAAGTCCGCGTCATCCCGGCAGAGACCGGGAGTTACGAAGCGAACCCGCCGCATCTTCTGGAATTTATTCGTCGAGACCTCCGCTGGTGCCAAGGCAATCTTCAGTACCGTCGTTTGATCAATATGCCAAACCTGAAACTGGTCAGCCGAGCGCAGTTGGCCCTAGCCATGCTGATGTTCCTTGGCTCTCCGGCCTGGATTGGTTTCATGGTCACAGCCGCTATCCTTGGTTTGACTGCAGATGCGTCACCTTATCGGTCAGACACTGGGGCCATGCTGTTTTTCACCATCCTGACGATGGTTTTTGCACCTAAGCTTGCTTCAGTAGCGGATATTCTGATGCGTTCCGACCTGCGGAAAGCGTTTGGCGGATCAGTCCGTGTGGTTCTCAGTGTCGCCGCAGAAATTATGTATTCCGCGATGTTGGCACCTATAATGGCCATCGCGCACACGTTGTTTATGGGCGGGCTTCTGTTTGGAAAGACAATCGGCTGGGGAGCTCAAGCGCGCGGCGTCGTCCGCCTGCCAGTTCTACTTGCGATGCAAAAACTATGGCCTCAGACGCTCTTCGGTTTGGCAGGATTGTTATGGATATCCCAACAACCTCTGAACTTGGTATGGCCCGTTATTCCGGTCGCGGTCGGACCACTTCTGGCTACGGCAATTGCTGTTCTGACGTCGTCTGAAATGATGGGAAAGCTTGCTATCCGGTCGACCCTTTGGCGAATTCCCGAGGAAACAACGCCTCCTGCAGACTTTGCGGACTTGCACTTACCGGCTTTGGTCCGAAGCGCACAAACGCCTGAGGGTTCGCAAAACCTGGATCAAAGGGAGCCGGAACCGGCAAAAGCAGCCTGAGATACAATTTGGCCTGCAATTGGCTAATTAGATCGCAATATTCAGTATGTGACTAGGCTGCGTTTGAAGAAGCAATTGGCTGGGTCAAAAGTGCGTAGATCTCTTCCGGCTGAGACGCTGCACGCAGACCTTGGGTCACCGTGCTATCCCTCAACTGTCGGGCAATTCGCGCCAGTGCCTTCAAATGATCCGCACCAGCACCTTCTGGTGCCAACAATAAAAACACCAAATCGACAGGATCATCATCAAGAGCGTCGAAATCTATAGGCTTGTCCAGTTTGGCAAAAAGACCAACAAGATTATCGAGTCGGGTCAACTTGCCATGTGGAATTGCAATTCCATGACCAACGCCGGTTGATCCCAAGCGTTCACGTTGCAACAGCGTATCAAAGATTTCCCGCCCGGAAAGACCAGTCAACTCAGCCGCTTTGACGGCCAGTTCCTGAATTGCCTGCTTTTTGCTTTTGGCTTTGAGCCCGGCGATAACCGCGTCTTTACCCAGAAGATCACTGAGATCCATTCGATTGCCTATTTTAAAGAGAAATCGGCTTCCAGAAAGAAGCCGATCTCGTCTGCATCACTATTCAGCAGCCTCAGTGGCCACTAACGCAGGGTCTATCCACCCTATATTGCCATCTGGGCGCCGATAAACAACATTGACACCGCCATTTGCTGCGTTTTTGAATAACACAACCGGCGCTTCTGTTAAATCCAGCTCCATAACTGCCATACCGACAGTCATCGTTTTCACTTTTGCAGAGGTCTCTGCGATGACAAGCGGATTGAAATCCACCGGCACCTCTTCGTCCTCTTCCGGCGACGCCAGAACATAGGACGCTGCATCAAACGCCTCGCGACCATTGCCACTGTGGCTATGATGGTCTTTCAGCTTGCGTTTATAACGCCGCAACCTCTTTTCGATCTTTTCTGCAGCCAGATCAAAGCTGGTGCGAGGATCCTGATCCTGCGCAGAAACTTGTAGCACAATGCCAGTATCCAAATGCAGTGCGCATTCGGACTTAAAGCCCGCGCCCTCCCTACTGAGCGTAACGTGGCCAGTGAATCCGCCTGTGAAATATTTCGACAGGGCATCTTCTATTCGGTCTGTGATGTGAGTACGCAGTGCATCGCCTACATCAACATTCTTACCCGAAATCCGCAAAGTCATGGGGACCTCTTCTTTTTCTGTGTGACCGGTAGGTCACCGATGTTGCCATCAGTGTTGAAACGCGAAGCGCTTCAAGCTCACAGAATGGACCAGTAAGTCCCGAAGCGCCATCCCTCATTACGCCACGAGGCCGGTCGTATAATTGCGCTAGCTCAAAGAGTCAATTCTTAATGAATAGGCGTACTTTTAAATGCAAAAGGACCGGAAGAATGGAGAATAGTTTCAATTTTTCAATCGAATTCATGCGTTTATTTTAGATTGCTTGGTGCGTTTTCTTCTGCAAAATTATCAGAGGCGGGAGTTTTTTTCGCGCCTCCGCTGCACCGAAGAACCAATTTTCAAGGCTTCACGATATTTTGCTACCGTCCGGCGAGCGATATCCACACCATCGGCCTTCAGAATTTTTACAATAGTGTCATCAGATAGAATCGATTTTGGCTCTTCCGCATCAATCATCTGTTTGATTTTGTGGCGAACAGATTCAGCGGAATGCACATCACCGCCGACTGTCGCCGATATAGCTGAAGAGAAGAAATACTTGAGTTCAAAAACCCCGCGAGGTGTTGCCATGTATTTGTTGGATGTCACGCGACTAACGGTGGATTCATGCATTTCAATTGCATCCGCAATTGTTTTCAAATTCAACGGACGTAAATGTTCAATCCCATACGTCAAAAAGCCGTCTTGCTGACGCACGATTTCGGTCGAGACTTTCAGGATTGTTTTAGCACGTTGATCTAGACTTTTCGCCAACCAGTTCGCTGTTTGCAGTGAATCGGTCAGGTATTCTTTTTCTGTTTCATTCCGTGCCGTTTTGACAACCTTGGCATAATAAGTCTGATTGACCAAAACTTTTGGCAAGGTGTCGGTATTCAGTTCGATATTCCAAGTACCGTCGTTCGCAGGACGGACAAATATGTCCGGTATCATTGGCTGTACCAACGCACCGCCGAATACACTACCCGGTTTGGGATCCAGAGCGCGAATCTCCGCAACCATTTCCATCAGGTCTTCGTCATCTACACCGCAAATTTTGCGAAGTGCCGAAAGCTCCCTTTTTGCCAAGAGTTCAATATTGGCAATCAGAGCTTCCATGGCCGGATCAAATCGGTTTTTCTCGATCAATTGAAGTTTCAGACATTCGGCAAGATTGCGCGCGAACACACCGGCAGGTTCAAATGTCTGTAAGGTTTCCAAGACAGTTTCAACCCGAGTGAGTTCGACCCCTAGCTGTTCCGCCACGTCGGCAAGGTCGAGATATAAATACCCGTTTTCATCGAGTGAATTGATCAAATGCCCGGCAATAAGCTTTTCAGTTTCTTTGGAAAAAGCCAGATGCATTTGCTCTTCAAGGGTAGTCCCGAGCGATTCCTCATCTGCAACGAATGCTTCAAGGTTATAGTCTTCGGAAGCCCCGCTGGATCCGACGTTCTTATAACTGTCGCCAGCTCTTAAAACTGCAGGATCCGGCGATGCCGGAACACCTGGTTCATCCGGAAATACATTCCCAAGATCCGTATCCATACGGGAGGCGATCGCTTCTGATCCGGTTTCCAGGTCATTTTGCATCCAATCGCCGGTATCTGGTTCGCCAGAGCTTTGAAGCAAGGCTTCACCCGAATCCGTCGCGCCGTCTGAATGTCCGTCGCTGTCACCGCCTGTTGATGTTTCTGTTTCAGCAGACGAACCATCACTTTTTTCCAAAAGTGGATTTTTTTCGAGTTCGGCTTCAACGTAGTCGACAAGATCCAGATTGGACATCTGCAGCAGCTTGATCGCCTGCATGAGTTGCGGCGTCATGATCAGCGACTGGCTTTGTCGCATCTCCAGCTTGGTAGAAATGGCCATTTATATCTCAGGTGCCTTTTAGGTCTTTTTGGTCTACTTCTTGCATATTTCGAACAAGGCGACTTTATAGCCTACCGCAGCACCTGTCATCAGAGGGTAAACTGTTCACCCAGATAAAGTCGCCGAACATCAGGATTGGCCACAATATCCTGAGGTAGTCCTTCTGTCAGTACTTCACCGGCTGCAATGATATAGGCCCTGTCAATCAGGCCCAGTGTTTCACGCACATTGTGGTCGGTAATCAATACCCCAATACCACGCTGTGTGAGATGGCGAACAAGCTGCTGAATGTCGCCTACAGCTATCGGATCAATCCCTGCAAAGGGTTCATCAAGCAACATGAACGATGGCCGACTGGCAAGCGCACGGGCAATCTCCACGCGACGGCGTTCACCCCCAGAAAGCGCGATACTTGGTGACTTGCGAAGATGGGTAAGTCCAAACTCTGCAAGCAAAGAATCGAGATCTTCCTTGCGCCTTTTTCGGTTTGGCTCAATGACTTCGAGGACAGCACGAATGTTCTCCTCAACTGTCAATCCCCGGAAGATTGACGCCTCTTGAGGCAGATAGCCAATTCCAAGCCGTGCGCGACGGTACATTGGCATTTTCGTGATATCGAAACCTTCTAGGGCGATCCTGCCCTCATCTGGCCTGATGAGGCCAGTGATCATGTAAAAGGTCGTTGTTTTACCGGCACCATTGGGCCCAAGCAGCCCGACAGCTTCTCCAGGCTTTACAATCAAGCTGACATGTTTCACCACTTGGCGACGACCAAAAGTCTTGCCAATCCCGTCGACAACAAGCGCTTGAGACAAATCACTTACGCGCGGATCAAAATCTGAAACACCTGTGAGGTGTCCTTCAAGGTTTATTGGGTTTCGATTCACGGGTATATCGTCCATACAAATTCGCAGCCGATTAAATGGATGTCTTGAATAAGCACTATTGCGTCGAAGGTGCAGTGCCTTCAGTGTTGTTTTTCATACTATTTGGCAAGATGCGAACCTTAACCCTCCTTGAACCGCCGCCAGCTTGTGTTGTCGCCGATCCAGGTGCCGCTTTCAAATTTGCCTGTCCAGTTTTCAAATTGACTGTCAGGTGGTTTCCCACGACCACATTTGGACCCTGGTTCAAGACAACTTCCTTGCCCGTCATCACCATGATTTCGCGTGCCATATCAAAACTGGCAGCATCGCCGGTAGCTGTTTGATCCTTTGACGAAATATACACTCCACCGAAAGCTTCCAGTCGGGAGATCTCTTGCTGAGCAGGCACGGACCCAGCACTTGTGGCGGCCCCTTCGCCTTCACCATTTCCGTCGTAAAAGACCTTCAGCTTTTGCGTCTCAAGGCGGGTTTCACCTTGAATGACAATCACATCTCCGATGAATGTGGCAATCTTCTCGTTGTCTTCGACCTGAAGTTCGCTTGCCTCAATCTCGATCGGTTCTCCATTGCTGGACCCAAATCCGGCAAAGGTGTCGTTAAACGTCTGCGAAACTACCATGCTGCATGAGGCAAACAGGAACGCACTCGCTGTAAAACTGCGCTTAATAGCTGCAAACAACATGAATTATTGGCCTTTCGCTGCCGGATTGATCGTCATTTTTACACCATCTGTAAATCGTACGATCGCCTTGTCTTTATCATACGTAACTTTGCCGGAATTAAGTTGTCCCTGCTCGGAACTGATCGAGATAGGGTCGGAGGAAGACAGAGCCCCCGTATTAAGATCTATATCAACTTCGTTTACTTCGACTGTGTAGCCCTTGCTCCATTCCAGTTGAACGCCTTCATAAAGCCGGAGCGTTTCCAGAGCATTATTGTAAATACCTTTCAATGAAATGACATCGGCATCCTCACCAGGTCCAAGAACAATCTCCGCATGAATCGATTCAAGATCAATTAATCTTGGATCACTCAACCTCTGGATAGCTCTTCTGGCAGTGACCTGATACGAGCGGTCGCCATCATGGCCAGATAATTTTGGATGGTCCATAACCAAGCCATCACTCGTAAGTATGACGTTCGCCGCGCCAAATCCATTTAGAACATTGAAAAGCACGACAAGCCCAGTCATCCCTGCCAATATCAACATGCCAATGGCCGGCAACAACCACCGCAACACCCGTACCAAGAGACTGTGTCGGCGAGCAGCTCTTTGCACCCGGTTTTCTGTGTGCCGGGGAATAAATGCAGCAGATTGACTATTCGCAAGGGTCAATAATGCCTCCAAGCCGGCTTCAAGCTGAACATCAATGGTAGAGGATCATTCGGATTAAGAATGGGCGAATATATCCGTCTCATCCCAACCTTTCAGATCAAGTTCAGTGCGTGTCGGTAGAAATTCAAAACATGCTTTGGCAATGTGTCCACGTTCTTCGCGTTCGAGCATAAACTCCAGCTTATCTTTCAGTGCATGCAAATGCAGCACATCTGACGCTGCGTATGTGAGTTGAGCGTTGGTCAGTTTTTCCGCTGCCCAATCCGAGCTTTGTTGTTGTTTGGACAGCTCAACCTTCAAAAGATCCCGGGTTATGTCTTTTAATCCGTGCCGGTCTGTGTAGGTCCGCACTAGTTTTGATGCAATTTTGGTGCACCAGATAGGCGCAACACTGATACCCAGATAGTGTTTCAAGATAGCAACATCAAACCGTGCATAGTGGAATATTTTCGGCTTGGACGGATCAGTCATCAAGGCTTCCAGGTTCGGTGCCGACGTTTGCCCTCGCGCAATCTGAACCACATCTGCTGATCCGTCCCCAGGCGACAGCTGGACCACACACAGGCGGTCGCGATGCGGGTTTAGGCCAAGTGTCTCAGAATCCACCGCAACAGCTTTCGCATCCTGATAGGAACTCAATTCAGGCAGGTCACCGTGATAATAGCGAATTGTCATGGTTTATCTGGCTCCTTAGGCGATTTCCGTGCACGCGGCAGAACAATCTCTAGTCAGGTAAATCAAGCCAGCTGAACTGGCAAGCCGATCCACCCTGTGCGCCAAACCGAATAGCCTAAAAGAATTACTTTTTTACGCGAAAATCAGCATGACAGGCCTTGCAGGTTGCAGCTATTTTCCCGAAAGCACTTGCGACAGCTTTTTTGTCGCCACCATCCGCAGCTATTCGAGTCATGTTTTCCGCTGATATTTGAAGGCGGTTTGCGAGTTCGGTAAACAGGTTCCAATCGGTCCAAATCGCTTCTGTAGCTTCTGTTGGAGACATCAAGCTCCCACTCGGGAATAGTTTCAGCAATGCTTCGCCCGCATGGTCAGCAATAGTGCTGCCCGATTTCATTACCAAGTCGGCGTCTACTTCGGTCTCGGTCTTGAGCATTTTACCGACCGTTTTCATATTCGAGCCAATCGCTTCCATGGTGACCATACGTTCCTTGACCACACCCGAGGCACCGCCATGCCCCCATGACGCGCCAGAACCCATCACCAATAGAACAACGGCAAGCGCGAGGCGTTTTTCAATTTTTATCATTCAGGTTTTCTCCCGGTGCCGGTCAGAGCAGCATTCAATTGTCCTGCAAAATCATCAATAATCGGACAATCTGGCCGATCATCACCACTACAGGCATCAACAAGTTTTGTGAGGACATTTCGCAAAGACTGCAGCTCCATTACCTTGCGATCAATTTCGTCAATTTTCGAACGCGTCAATGCCTTTACATCTGCACTGGCTCGATTGCGATCATCATATAGCGACAGCAGCTCCCTGCATTCTTCTATCGTGAACCCGAGACTTCGAGCCCTTTGCAGGAATGCTAACCGCTGGACATCGGTATCTGAATAATCCCGGTAGCCGTTTGCGTGCCGCGCCGGATGGACCAAGCCGATATCCTCATAATAGCGGATGGTTTTGGCGGGAAGACTACTTTGCTGAGACGCTGCTCCAATATTCATAGCCTTCACTCAAAGCTTGAGGGTGCGAAGCCGCAGGGCATTTGTGATCACTGATACAGAAGACAGGCTCATCGCAGCCGCAGCAATCATCGGTGACAATAAAATTCCGAAAACCGGATAAAGCAGCCCTGCTGCAATCGGCACTCCAATAGAATTGTACAAGAATGCGAAGAAAAGGTTTTGACGGATATTTCGAACCGTCTCCCGGGCAAGCGTCCGTGCCCGCAAGATACTCTCAAGGTCCCCCTTTAAGAGGGTCAGTCCTGCGCTTTCAACTGCGACATCCGCTCCGGTTCCCATAGCTAACCCAACGTCTGCAGCTGCCAGCGCAGGAGCATCGTTGACGCCATCACCAGCCATAGCGACCTGGTGTCCGGCATTTTTAAGTTCTTCGACCAGTTGTTTTTTGTCTTCGGGTAATAGACCGGCACGAACGTCGTCAATGCCGAGTGTTTTCGCAACGGCGGCTGCTGTCTTCGGCGCATCACCGGTTGCCATTATTATCCGTACGCCATCTTCATGCAGCTTTTTGATAGCAGATGAAGCGTTCGCCTTTACAGGATCTGAAACAGCAATCAATCCCAGAAGCTTTGCTTGGTTACCGGTCTTTTCAAACAGGAATACAACTGTCTTTCCTTGATCCGAAAGCTCATCCACCCGGTCAAAGTCAACCATTTCAGGAACCCCGTTTTCCGCAACGTAGGCGGAATTTCCAAGATACGTCCGAATACCGGCGATATGAGCGGTCACGCCCTTCCCGGTCTCCGCCTCAAAATTGGCTGCAGAAGGAATGTCCAGATTCTGTTCCTGAGCCGCGTTCATAATTGCTTCAGCAAGCGGGTGCTCGGAACCTTTTTCAAGTGCTGCTGCAATTTCGAGGACTTTGGTCTTTGGCAGCTCGCCTACCGGAATGACATCACTGACCTTCGGGCGCCCCTCCGTCAACGTTCCTGTCTTATCGATCACCAGTGTGTCAACGGACGCCAATCGCTCAAGACTTTCTGCTGTTTTTACCAGAACTCCGGCCTGCGCGCCCCGACCCGTCGCTGTCATGATCGACATCGGCGTTGCCAACCCAAGCGCACAAGGACAAGCGATAATCAACACGGAAACAGCAGCTATAACCGCATAAACGAATGCAGGGCTGGGGCCAAATGCCCACCACAAAACAAACGCCAGAATAGCCACACCCAGGACAGTGGGTACAAAGTAGCCTGCAACCCGGTCAGCAAGGCTTTGGATTGGTGCACGTGAGCGTTGGGCCGAAGCGACCATATCGACGATCTTGGCAAGCAAAGTATCTTCGCCGACGAAACGCGCCTCCATGACAAATGAACCGGTCTTGTTCAACGTTCCACCGGTAACCTGGCTGCCAGCAGACTTTTCGACTGGCAGTGGTTCGCCGGTCACCAAGCTTTCATCAATAGATGACTGACCCTCAATCACAACGCCATCAACCGGCACCGCATCTCCGGGGCGAACACGCAAACGATCACCTGCCAGAATGTTTTCAAGAGGTGCGTCGTATTCATCGCCACCGGGGGTTAGCCTGCGCGCTTTTTTCGGCGACAGATCGAGCAGAGCTCGGATCGCATCGCCGGTTCGCTCCCTGGCGCGAAGCTCCAGAACCTGACCAACATATACCAATGCCACGATGACCACAGACGCTTCGAAGTAAACCGGGAGGTGGCCACTGGATGATTTCAGATTGTCAGGAAACAAAACCGGCAAGAATGCCGCAATCATGGAGTAGAGATAGGCGGTTCCAACCCCGATCATGATCAGGGTCCACATGTTAAAATTGCGCGTTACAAGAGATGTCCAACCCCGCTGAAAGAATGGCCACGCCGCCCATAGCACAACAGGAGTGGCCAGAAAGGCTTCGAGAAAAATGGACGCATCTTCTCCAATCCAACTCCGAATTGGCAGTCCTATCATCGGCCCCATCGTCAGGATCATTAGGGGAATCGCCGCAAACGCACTGACTACGAGGCGACGAGAAAAATCGATCAACTCGTGATTGGGCTCGTCCGAAATACCGCTCATGGGCTCCAGGGCCATACCGCAGATCGGACACGTTCCAGGACCTTCCTGCACTATTTCGGGATCCATAGGGCAGGTGAACTGCGCGCCGTCGTTGGAGCGCTCAGCGTCCATTACCTTCTTTTTCAGATTGTTCCCAGACAGATAGAAATATGGGTCGCCGTCAAAACGAACATGGCACTTCGGATTGCAGAAATGATAGTCCTCTCCTTTGTAGATCAAGGAGGGCTTCCCCTTGTCCAAGGGTACGGACATGCCGCAAACCGGGTCAATTGCGTTTGCTTTATCCATTCCGGTCTCGGATATCGTTTTTACGTTCGACATTTCATTTCGATCTTTCGAAAGCACAAGGTCTCTAGCCAGAGCTAGTCCTTCTAGTGACTGGAAGGTCAAGCCGGGAAAATGTTGGACGTTCAAATCAAGCCGCAACTGTGTTGTTTTGCGGCAGTAGTTATGAATGCGCGCGTGGCCAACCTAAAGACCATATTTTTGAGTTTTGTTGGAGACAGGCTGCGTCCACACCAGATTTTAGGAATAAAACTGGCCAAAAAAACTATTCAGCAATCCGCATTTTCTAGGTTTGGCAGTTCAAGTTACCTCAAAAGGCGACTTGATTTCGCCCACGATTTTTGGCGATGTATAGCAGGCGATCAGATCGCTCTATCGCGGATTCAAAATCATCTCCAGCATGAACTTTCGACAACCCGGCCGACAACGTTATGGATCCCATGAATTCCCCGGAGCGCCGATTTTGTATGTTTTGCTTAGCCACACCTTTTCGCACTGACTCTATAACCGATAAGCAAGTTTCCTGAGGCGTCATCCTGAACAGCAATGCAAACTCCTCACCGCCATAACGACACAGGATATCTTGTGGTCTGATTAGTTTTTTGATTTGTGTAGCAATAAGCTTCAGCACCTGATCACCGACAATATGCCCATGCTGGTCGTTTACTGTCTTGAAATGATCAATGTCCAGAAGTGCGATGAAGGTATCGTTTTCCTGTTCAGCCAGTTTGGCTTTGAGTTCAGCTTCCAAATAACGGCGGTTAGGAATACCAGTCAGTGGATCGATAAAAATTTCGATCTGATTGGCAATCAACTCCAGTTCCAGATCTTTGGTATGGCGGATTATGTCAGACAAGTTTTCAGATACATCACGAGCACACTCTTCGTTGTCCGGTTTTGAAATATTTTTTTCACATAAGCGGATCGAAGTTTCTGCAGATGTACGGATCGCCTCAATGTGTCCCCTCGATCGCTTCATGGATGCGATCTGGTCTTCCGGGTTGATTGGCGTTTGAATCAGATTTGCATAGACAAAGTGCAAGCCTTTGCTAGTCATCCCTTCATCACTTTGCTTTAAGCGATCGACCTCCTTTGCAACTGCTGTATCAGGTGATGTTAAAGCAATATGAATGACGTGAAATATCTCAGGATCGCAATCCAAGTTATTTTTTTCGATTTCGCGCACAACTAGATCGCAAGTGAAGCTCATACCAAAGTGCACCGTAAATTGAAGTTTTCTTACTTTCGGGAATGTTAGCTGTATTCAGTGTAATCTACCAGAAGAAACCTTTACCAATTTATCCCATTCAAATCATCCTCTTCCATATTCTGAAAAACGAAAGAGCAATGATGGTCATCGAGCAACTGAAGCTGATGGAGACTATCGAGAATATCGGACACCAGAAACGAAAAAAGGTCCGGAAAACCGGACCTCTTTAAAATTTCCGGATCGTATTCGACGATCCGAAACGGAATTTTGGTGCCCAGAAGAGGACTCGAACCTCCACACCCTTGCGAGTACCAGCACCTGAAGCTGGCGCGTCTACCAATTCCGCCATCTGGGCTTAGGAGGGCGCTTGTAAGGACGGGGGGCGGTCTTGTCAATTGGAGCCTGCGACTTTTTTGATCATTTACGGCCAGCTCTTCACACACTGGGCGCAAAGGTCTATGAGACTGTCTGAAAGGCTCGGTTTTTCTCGGCTGAACCCTCTTTTGGCACGCGACAAAAGGCATCTTTGCAATGTCCAAACCACTTAACGGCAAACTTGTCACTGTATTTGGTGCATCCGGTTTTCTCGGACGACATATTATTCAGGCCTTGGCGCAACGCGGCTACAGGGTTCGCGCGGCTGTACGCCGTCCTGACCTCGCGACGCATTTGCAGCCGCTAGGTGCTCCTGGCCAGATCATGCCTATACAGGCAAACCTTCGCTACCGCTGGTCAATCGATCGTGCCGTTAAAGGCGCAGACGCTGTCGTAAATGCTGTTGGCATTTTATCCCCGACTGGTAAGCAGTCATTCGCTGCAATCCACTCATTTGGCCCGCACGCTATTGCAGAAGCGGCAAGAGCCGCCGGGTTGTCCGGAATTACCCATGTGTCGGCAATAGGTGCTGATGCCGAGAGCACGTCCGCTTATGCCCGCTCCAAAGCGGCTGGGGAAGCTGCTGTTCGAGAGACACTCCCCGAGAGTGTTATTCTGCGCCCATCGATCGTGTTTGGCCCTGAAGATGATTTCTTCAATCAGTTTGCCGGCATGGCACGGTTCACACCTGCGCTTCCGCTGATCGGCGGAGGTGAAACCAAATTCCAGCCGGTCTACGTTTGTGATGTTGCAGAAGCCGTTGCCCGTTCTGTTGACGGTGTGTTGACAGCCGATGCTATTTACGAACTTGGCGGACCGGAAGTCAGAAGTTTCAAGGAATGCCTTGAAGAGATGCTGGAAGTGACACAACACTCCCGAATTCTTCTACCAATTCCATTCCCGGTCGCATCCGCAATGGGTAAAGTGATGCAGCTGTTCCCTGGCGCCCCAATTACGGCAGATCAGGTCGAGCTTTTGAAATCCGACAACATCGTGTCAGATGACGCCAGGAAAGACGGTCGGACATTGGATGGCATCGGAATTGATCCGTCGACCCTTGCCGCTATTCTGCCGACCTATCTGGATCGGTTCCGTGAACATGGTCAATACGACGCTCACAGAACTGCATAAGACAACTCTTCGTGAATTTGGAAAGGCGGGCTAAATGCCCGCCTTTTTTGTTGATTGCCACCAACTGTCGGCCAGTTCTTATTGATTCCAATAGTTTGCACCCAAGCGATCCTGATGCAGTTTCCGATAACCCGTTTGCGTTCTGACCAAACCTATATCCTCTAATTCGTGGCACGTTAGGCGAGACAACGCCCTGTATTCTGCCTGGCGGCGCATGTATCGGCGGACCCAGGTGACGAAAACGCGGAGGGTAGCAAAAACAATGCTGCGGCTTTGAACGCGGCTTCGAAAAACAGTTTCCAACTCATGACCCATCTTACTTCTCCTGCGGAAATCAACACCCCTTTTTGGGGAACAATCACACTTTGGCAGGTCAATCCTGACAACAGGGAGTCATGTTTGATCCCTGTCTGTTCTCATAGTAGGATTTTTTTCCAACTCCCTAAAGGACAGGCCTCATGAACCCGATAGAACGTGCACTCGGCATTTTGCTGCTGTTGACCGGCGGAAAACTCGTTCCGGCAACGGTCTTGGCCGAACGGTTTCAGGTATCCTTGCGCACGATCTACAGGGATATCGACCGCTTGATCGCTCTTGGTATTCCCGTGGATGCCGAACGTGGAGCGGAAGGAGGATACCGCCTTGCAAAAGACTATCTGCAGCCACCAGTCGCCCTAACACGAAATGAAACTGCGGCGCTTCTGGCTACCATGGCCTTGGGTCGTAACAGCCGGACAGTGCCACTCGCTAACGATTTGTCATCCGCCGAGAAAAAACTCCTAGCGACCCTGCCCAAATCCGTCCACGGGCTTTTGAACGAGTCCGAAAAGCTGATCGGAATCGAACCTATCCCGGCTGATATCTTTCATTCCGGTACCAAGGCAGAACCGGTCGATACCTGGCAGGAAGCGCTGGATGGCTTCATGACCGGTATTCTGGAGGCAAAACGAGTCCGGTTTGAGCACTTCAACCCAAGTCGACAGACCCGAAAATCCCACGATGTCGAACCTCATGGCATCATGTTCGACCGGGATTTGTGGTATCTGGCTGGCCGCTGTGTTGATACTGATACGATGAAAGTTTATCGCGCGGACCGCGTTCAGAATTTCGAAATCAGCGGCCTGTTCTTCCGCCCCCGGAAAGACTTCTCGATACAGAACCTGCTTGGCGGAACCTGGTTGTCACAGGCAATGCGGCGCTGGGAACAGGAAGAGCAGATTTCAAGAATCAAGGTCACAGCACGTCAAGCGCAGAAGCTGAGCGCCGACTGGTATTACCGTCATGCTGTCTTCACACCCTTGGCAGACGACAACATTCTCATATCGATACCGAGCATTGCACCAAAGCGAATTCTTCCGCTTGTTCGCTGGCTCGGGCCAGGCGCAGAACTATTGGCCCCTGAAGACCTTAGACACGAGCTCTCACAAGAACTGGCTTCGTTGGCTGCAATATACTCCAGCGCCAATCCGCTCGAGCAATCAGCCTAGGAAATACAGTCCGATAAACCCGGCAATGCCAACAAAAATGCGCCACCAGGCAAAAGGCGCAAAGCCGTGACGGGAAACAAAGTCCAAAAGGCCTTTCACCACGAAGACGCCTGCAATGAAGGAGGCTACAAAACCGACAGTGATGATCATGGCATCGTCCATAGACAGGACATTCCGATTTTTGAAAAGGTCATAGGCAAATGCGCCAGCCATAGTTGGCATCGCCAAAAAGAACGAAAATTCTGCAGCGGAGCGTTTGTCAGTCCCCATCAACAACGACCCGGCAATCGTTGCACCGGACCGCGATACACCCGGCACCATGGCAAGACACTGGCAAAACCCGATCTTGAGACATAACGAGAGCGGGTAGTCCATCACGTTGGTGTATTTCGGCGTCAGCGGTAACCGGTCAATCCAGAGTAGAATAATACCGCCAACCAAAAGGGTGGTGCAGATCAACGCTGGGGATTCGAACAGCACTTCCTTAATAAACCCGTGCGCCATGACACCGATGACAGCAGCAGGCAGGAACGCAATCAGAATGCCAAACACAAACCGGCGGCTGTTCGGATCACTCGGGAGTGTTGTCAACAATGTCCACAGACGCCCGAAATAAACGGTCAGAATTGCGAGGATCGCACCTAACTGGATAAGAACCTCAAAAGTTTTGCCAGTGCTATTAAACCCCAGAAAATGACCAAGCAGGAGGATATGTCCGGTTGAGGAGACTGGAATGAATTCGGTCAGGCCTTCAACAATCCCCAAAATAAGAGCATTTACAATCGTTTGGCCATCCATTGTGTATCAATTCTCCAAATGCCTTGATGCGTTCAGGCAAGACCCGCTAAGTGTCCGGGAAACAATCGCTCGCCTATTTGCCGGAGAGTGTGGCTGCCGTCAAACCCTTGATAACCAAATTGAGGGCACACTATAGCCAAACTGATTTGTTCGTCCGGCTTAGTCTTGCCACAGTTCAGGCTCTAAACCCCTTTATGCTCACGCTTTATCACCATCCTTTTTCGCCGTCGTCGCGGTTTATCCGGCTCATTTTGAGCGAATACGGGGCAGCGTTTGAAGAGCGGCACATCAATCCGTGGGAACGCCCGCAGGATTTACTAATGCTGAACGCAGCCGGAACCGTCCCGGTTTTGGTGGAAAATGATGGTCCTGCCATCTGTGGCCCAAGCCCAATCATGGAATATCTGGATGAAACTCGCGGCTATGCAGTGGCAGACAAACGCTTGATGCCCGATCATCCGGAGGCTCGGGCTGAAACACGTCGACTCGTTGAATGGTGCCTCCTCAAGTTCGATCAGGAAGTGGTCGGACATCTGGTTCGGGAACGCATTTACAAACAGATCATGCCAAAGTCTGCCGGTGGCGGCGAACCTGATTCAGCGGCCCTGCGCGTCGCCCGTGCGAATATCGATCATCATCTGAAGTATTTTGGGTATCTGGTTGCCTCTCGCCGCTGGCTCGCCGGCGACCGTCTGTCCTTTGCGGACTTTGCACTTGCTGCCTGCCTGTCCTGTGCAGACTATCTGGGTGAAGTGATATGGGGCAAAGAAGAAGATATTAAAAACTGGTATGCACGCGTAAAATCTCGCCCAAGCATGCGTCCGTTGCTAGGTGAAAAAGTCCTCGGAATGCCTGCTGCACCGACCTATACAGATCTTGATTTCTGACCAACACGGCCAAGCGGTTTGGATAAAAAAACGCAAAAACTGCTGACCGCCTTTCAGGAAAAGGCAAGCCTGCTCGGGTTTGACGCTATCAGGGTCGCGTCTGCGGACAGTATCCCCCATGCGAAAGATCGCCTCTGGACATATCTCGATCACGGATACCATGGCACGATGTCCTGGATGGCAGAAACAGCTGAACGGCGATCATCACCGAACGCGCTCTGGCCGGAGGTGAAGTCCGTCATTATGTTGGCGATGAGCTACGGACCGGATGATGATCCAGTCAACGATCCCCTCGCCCACCTTGAAGACACAAGTGCCGGCGGAATATCAGTGTACGCTCGCCACCGCGATTATCACGATATCATCAAAGGGCGCTTGAAAGAGCTTGCCAGTTTCCTAGTGTCGAGAGCGGGCGGAGATGTCAAAGTGTTCGTCGATACAGCGCCGGTCATGGAGAAACCATTGGGTCAAGCCTCTGGTCTTGGCTGGCAAGGCAAACACACCAATCTGGTGTCACGTGATCTCGGCTCCTGGTTTTTTCTGGGATCCATTTTTACGTCGCTTGATCTTCCCTCCAGTGGAGCAGAACAAGATCATTGCGGATCTTGCCGCGCTTGTCTGGACAGTTGCCCAACCGATGCATTTCCGGCGCCTTATCAACTCGATGCGCGAAGGTGTATTTCCTATCTCACAATTGAACACCCAGGACCCATTCCATCTGAATTTCGAAAAGCCATGGGCAATCGGATTTACGGCTGCGATGACTGTCTGGCCGCTTGTCCGTGGAACAAATTCGCTCAGGCTGCCAAAGAAGCCAAACTGATAGCGAGACATGATCTGAAGGCTCCGAAGCTCGCGGACTTGCTGAAACTTGACGATCCTGGATTTCGGAAACTCTTCTCGGGCTCGCCTGTCAAACGCATCGGGCGAAACAGATTCATTCGAAATGTTTTGATCGCTGCTGGGAACTCTGATCAACAAACACTTCTCGCAAGCATCACACCACACCTTCGGGACCCGGACGCAACAGTTCGAAGCACAGCTGTCTGGGCTTTTAGGCAACTGGTCGACAAAGATTCATTTGCACACGGAAAAACGGAAGCATTGGCGGTCGAAACAGACGAGAATGTCCGCACCGAGTGGCTCATCGAAGAGAATGGCAACTCGCTGCCGTAGAGTCGACGGCATACCGGGATTGGTTCATAGTCATGGAACCATCAAGGATCTCTCACTATATCAGATGATGACCGGCCGTCCGGTTGACCCGATTTTTCGATTTGGAGCCAAGATATTGTTTTCTCTGTTTTCCTTGAAAAGCCGTACATGCACAAATCTAACTGCTGCGGGTGCCATGGCCTTGTTGATGTCCACCTCAGCGCTTGCGCAGTCGAAAGGGCTGGACGCCTACAATGCCTATGTTGCTGGTTTGGAAAATCTGGGACTGGACATCAAGAACGGGTCTATCGACTACGATGCCGTTAGCGACAGGGTGACACTGTCCGATAGCGTCATTTCGTTGAGTGGCACTATCAAGGATATTCCGACAGAAGATGCCTCCGAGTCTGATGGTGATGCCAAACCGCCAAAACTCACTGACCTGAGTTATTCATTGTCCATGTCCTCGGACAAGGTGACTATTTCCGGTTTGTCACAGGACGGAAGTACCTTCTCTTCAAAAAACTGGACATACTCGGATGATACCGAACTTCTGATTACTGGTGCTGCAACCGGCGAAGGTCGTTTTAAGGTTGACGGTCGTTTAGCCGGGACAGCGGTTACAAACATCTCGTTCAATATGCCTACACTGCCAGCGCAGGACACCAACCGCCAAGTAAGCCGCTGGCTGCCACTGGTGAAGGCACTGGCCTTGAACTCTTATGATGAGGCCAGGATCGACACCGCCGCCCTGACTTTCGAGGCATATGCCGGAGAAAAGGACGATGAATTCCTTGTCAAGTCCGGTACTACACAGGTAGATGGCCATCGCGTAACCGATGTCAGGGACGGTCGGATTGGAGAATACTCGATCGACCAGACCGTCCAGACACTTTTGACCCGTGATGAAGCTACGGGACAAATGCTTTCCCAAACCTCCAAACAGGGAAAATCGTCTTACCAGAACGTAGATACCGGTGCGATGATTGCACTTTTTGATCCGTCGGTACCGGCGACTGATGATGAACGCACGCTGATGAGTTACGGATCGACTGTCGACTACGAAAGCAGCCAGGACATCGGCGGTGGCCTGACTGTTGGTGCGAAAGTTGACCGCAGCGCCATCAGAGGCCTTACAGTCACAAAACGGGGCAACAACTTTCTGGAGATGCTGGACCGAATTCTGGTTCAGGACGTACCGGGTGCTGAAGACCTGATCGGCGGTGTTTTCCAACTGTATCGCTCTTTCGGTATCGAAGATGCTCGTGCCAGCGGCATTTCAATCGATTTTCCCAGCCTGGACGAGATCGCGTCTATCGATATCAGAGAAATGGCGATGACGGATGTTAATTCAAATGGCATCGGCGAGATGATGATTGTTGGGCTGGATGCGCCAGACCTTCCCGATGGAGCCTCGTTCAAACTCGATTGGGCGGCGATCGGTGATATCGAATTTGCAGACTATCCGCCGGCGCAGGCCATGATCCGGACGTTAATTAAAGATTCGGACTATGGCGAAGAGAACCTGTTGGAAGTCGCCCGGGCACTGCTGCCGCGCTCCTTCAGCTACGAAATAGAAGGGCTTGACGCCAATGTTCCAGACACCGGCCGAACGCAGATAGATAAGGCTGAGCTGACAATTTCATCGGCCGTACCGCCAGTTCCAACCAACATTTATATCAAAAACGATGGCATTCGAATCCCGGTTGGTTCGATCGAAGATCAGGATGCACAAGCTCTCATAAGAGCTTTGGGCCTCATTGAAGTCGTTTGGTCTGACGAGACTCGCTTCACCTGGGAAGAGGCCACAAAAGACCTGCGCTTGGAACGATTGAAACTGAACATAGAAGGCCTTGGAACAGCCGAAGCATCAGCACATTTTGCAAATGTTCCACGCGATTTTTTTGAAGACCCGGAAGGTCAGGGCCAGGTGGTTCTGATCATGGCGCAGTTTGTTGATGCTAAAATCAGTTTTGTAGACGATGGCCTGATAAACAAAGGACTCAGCCATATGGCCGAAGACCAGAACATTCCTGAAGCTGTCTTCCGTGAAGTACTGGTTGCACAGGCAGTTGAAGCGGCTTCCGAGATCCGGAATGCCGAGTTCACCGAAATGGTTCGAGTTGCCGTATCCGACTTCCTGAACAACCCCGGCAAAATATCATTCGCCATGAAACCGGCCAACCCAGTACCCCTTGCACAGATCTTCGGAAGTCTGGCCGCGCCACAATCGCTACCAGACCTTCTGAATGCCACAGTTACAGCTGAATAGTTGTTGCCGACAGGGCCTCAGGCGGAAACTCGCATTGCCTATCAATAACTGCTCTGCTCAGCAGGAGAAGGAGAGGTGCTCGGTGTGCTCTGACAGCCCGCAAGCATGAATCCGCAAACTATCACAATCGAAAAATAAACTGCCTTCATAATCTCGTTCCTAACTTCATTGGTCAGAACTTCAATTAGGGGTGAGAGTGGAAAAGGAAACTCCAACATTCCTTAAATCGTTTAATACCTATTCAGCAGCTACAACATTCATTGAATTTGGTCCAATTCGGGCTGCGCAGAATTTGAACTCCGGTATTTTACCAAACGGATCCAGTTGCGGATTTGTCAGGAAATTCGCTGGCGCTTCAAAGAAGCAGAACGGGATAAATAGCATACCGGATGATACATCGCGATCAGCGCGTAAGGTCAATGAAATCGTACCGCGCCGGGTTTCGACTGTAACTTCCTGACCGACGTCCAAACCCTGAAGTTTGATGTCGCGCGGGTTCATCGAAACAACCGGTTCTGGTTCAATCGCATCGAGCACAGCGGCCCGGCGTGTCATTGCCCCGGTGTGCCAATGCTCCAACATCCTGCCAGTTGTCAGGACGAACGGGAACTCTTCATCTGGCAACTCATCCGGCGGCACCAAATCTGTCGGGACAATCTTTCCGCGACCGTCGTTCGTTGGGAAAGACTGCCCGAACAGGATCTCATTCCCCGGTTTGTCAGGGGCATCTGCCGGATAGGTGACGGTACCTTCCCGCTCCAATCGCTCCCACGTTATGTGGTTCAGGGAGCCCATATGTGAACTCAGTTCCTCGTATATCGCCGGAACACCGTCATAAGACCAGTCGAGCCCCACACGGTTGGCGATTTCAATCATGATCTGCCAATCGGCGCGCGCTTCTCCCGGCATGGGTACACACGGCCGGCCTATCTGAACCTGCCGATTGGTGTTGGTGTAGGTACCGAGTTTTTCCGCATGTGCGGATGCCGGAAGAATGACATCAGCATGCCAAGCGGTTTCGGTCAGAAAGATATCCTGAACCACCAGATGTTTGAGGCTGGCCAGCGCCTTGCGCGCATGGGCCTGGTCGGGGTCAGACATGGCCGGGTTTTCACCCTGCACATACATTGCCTCGATCCCGCCCGCGAGAATGTTGTTCATGATTTCAACGACAGTCAGGCCGCGAACCGGATCGAGTGTCCGCCCCCATGCATCCTCGTATTCCGAGCGAATGTCAGGTGCTTCAACAGAGCGATAGTCCGGATAGACCATCGGAATCAGCCCTGCATCCGAAGCCCCCTGAACGTTGTTCTGTCCGCGTAAAGGATGCAGCCCGGTGCCCGGACGTCCGATCTGACCGGTGGTCAGTGCCATCGCGATCAGACATCGGGCATTGTCCGTTCCGTGGACATGCTGTGAAATACCCATGCCCCAATAAATGATCGACCTGGGGCTGATCGCATACAGTCTGGCCACTTCGCGCAAAGTGTCTGCAGCGATACCGCAAACCGGTTCCATTGCTTCCGGCGTGAATTGAACAATCTTCTCTCTTAGCGCTTCGAAACCATCGACATGCGCTGCAATATACTGCTCATCATAGAGCTTCTCGGTGATGATCACATTGAGGATGGCATTCAACATGGCAACGTCGGTGCCAGGCTTAAAAATCAAGCCGTAGTCTGCGTGACGCATCAGTCCCTGGCGGCGAGGGTCCATGACGATCAGCTTGGTGTCGTTTTTCGCAGCTTGCTTGATATAGGTCGCTGCCACCGGATGATTCTGCTCCGGACGAGCGCCAATTACGATCATGCAGTCCGTATCTTCAGCAGCATTGAACGGTGCTGTCACAGCCCCAGAGCCAATGCCTTCCATGAGAGCTGCAACAGACGAAGCGTGGCAAAGACGTGTACAATGATCCACATTATTGGTCTGAAAGCCCTGACGGATCAGTTTCTGAAACAGGTAAGCTTCTTCATTCGAGCCTTTGGCTGATCCAAACCCTGCAATCCCGGCACCGCCCTTGGCTTCAAACGACGCCATTAGGCCACCAGCGGCACGATCCAGAGCTTCTTCCCATGTTGCTTCCCGGAAATAATCAAGATGATTATCTCGAGACATGGATATATCGCCGCGTTTTGGTGCATCGCCCCTACGGATTAGCGGTTTAGTGAGACGTTCCGGACTGGAAACATAGTCAAACCCAAAGCGACCTTTGACACAAAGACGGTTTTCGTTCGCCGGACCATCACGGCCTTCAACTTTAACTATCGTGCCATCTTTCACCGAGACCGACGTCAAACACCCTACACCGCAGAATGGACAGACACTGTCGACAGTCTCATCGGTGTAGACTTCACGGGTCGCGCCAGCCTCATTCAACAGGCTCTTTTCCATCAACGCGCCGGTTGGACACGCAGAAACGCATTCACCGCAGGCAACACAGGTCGACAGTCCCATTGGATCGGCAATGTCAAACACCGGCACTGTATGATGGCCTCGATCGGCCATACCTATAACGTCGTTGACCTGTACTTCTCGGCAGGCGCGTTCACACAGGTTGCACGCGATACACGCTTCGAGATTCACAGCAATTGCAGGGTGTGAAATGTCCTGTTCAGGCTTGGCGGTGGCTGTAAATCTGCTGCCTTCCACACCAATTGCATCTGACCATTTCCAGAATTCACTCTCTGGGTCCGGGTGCAAGTCGCGACTTGGCTGATCAGCAGCAAGCAGCTCAAAAACCATTTCGCGAGCCTTGCTTGCACGCTCCGTCTCCGTTTTGACAACCATGCCTTCCGATGGTGTCCGAATGCAGGAAGCAGCCAGCGTTCGCTCGCCTTCAATATCAACCATGCAAGCTCGACAATTACCATCAGAGCGGTACCCAGGAGCATCCTTATGACACAAATGCGGGATGGAAGTCCCTTCCCGTTTAGCCACTTGCCAGATAGTTTCGCCTTCCTGAGCGACAACCTCATTGCCGTTGAGAGAGAAAGTGATCTTGCTCATTTCTCCAACTCCTCAGGGAAGAATTTCAAGACAGATGCAACTGGATTAGGTGCGGCCTGGCCAAGCCCGCAGATAGACGCAGACCGCATCACTGCATCAAGGTCGCCGATCTTGTCTGTGTCCCATTCGCTCATTGCCAGGAGATGTTCCATCTTCTCGGTCCCAGACCGGCAAGGGGTACATTGCCCGCAACTCTCATGTTTGAAGAACCGCATCAGATTAAGTGCAACATCGCGCATGGCGTCGTGATCCGAAAACACCACAATGGCATGGCTGCCGATGAAACAGCCGTGTTTGTCCAGTGTCCCGAAATCAAGAGGTTCGTCCGCAAGAGACGCAGGAAGAATGCCGCCTGATGCACCACCCGGCAAATAAGCTTTGAACTGGTGTTCATCTTCCATGCCGCCGCAATACTCATGCAGCAACTCGTTCATGGTAATGCCGGCTGGCGCCAGTTTGACACCTGGATCTTTCACCCGGCCCGAGACCGAAAATGACCTGAATCCCTTATGGTCTCTGCGCCCTTGAGAAGCAAACCACTCCGGTCCCTTCTCAATGATGTCGCGGGTCCAGAACAGTGTTTCAATGTTGTGATTAAGTGTCGGACGTCCGAACAATCCAACCTGCGCAATGAAAGGCGGTCGATGACGCGGTAAGCCGCGTTTGCCTTCGATGGATTCGATCATCGCGCTTTCTTCGCCGCAAATATAGGCGCCTGCCCCCCTTCGCAGTTCAATATCAATGCTGGTTATGATGCCCGCGTCCCGAAGTGCCGCGATTTCAGTCTTCAAGACCCTGAGGACCGCCGGGTACTCATCCCGCATATAGATATAAATTCGATCAACCGAAATTGCATGAGCTGCAATCAACGCACCTTCCAACAGCCGATGCGGATCACTTTCCAGATGATGGCGATCTTTGAACGTGCCCGGTTCACCTTCATCGCCATTGATCGTCAGAAATTTGGGGCCAGGCAAGTCATGAACGATTTTCCATTTGCTTCCAGTGGGAAAACCGGCCCCGCCGAGTCCACGAAGACCTGCCTCCAAGGCCAAATCCGCAAGGCTCTCAGCCGTCAGTTCTCCCTTGCGGACGCGCTCCAATGTCTTGTAGCCACCATCGACAAGATATGCATTCAGCTTGGTATAGGCTGGAATGGTCGGTTCTGTTTCGCCGTCAGCCATCACTGATCGAACAGACTCTTCGCTGGCATTTTCCACTGCCCGTTGACCAACCTGAACGGCAGGAGCCCCTGCGCATCGACCAATGCATGGTACTTTTTGTATGCGAACTTTTCTCGGATCAGCACCGGCCTCAAGCGCCACAGCCAATGCATCCCCGCCTTTGAGGGAACACGCGATGCTGTCGCATACACGGACAGTCAATGGCGCAGGCTTGGCCTCACCTTCCTTCACAACATCAAAATGGTGGTAAAAACTCGCGACTTCGTAGACTTCCGCTTGCGACAGGCGCATTTCTTCAGCCAATGCTCGCAAATGACGCGCCTCAAGACAGTCATATGCATCCTGGATCTTATGCAAATGCTCGATCAACAGGTCCCTGCGACGAGATTCATCCCCTAGAAGGATTTGTACTTCGCTTAAGGCCGCATCTTCCAATTGACGCCCTTTTGGCTGGGATGGCTTTCTCGAAAGCCCCTTGCCGAAAGACATTGGCGTTCCTCCACAGTCGTTTTGTTGGGAGGATGGTAACGGTCATAAATCGTTCTGTCTGTTTGAAAAACGACAAATAATCTTCAAATGTTGACGGTGTCCCGGTGCCGTGAAAGCTAAACTCAAACCGTGAGATGCGAAAAGGCTGCAACTACCTTTTCATATACAGGTCGTTTGAATGGAACGATCAATTCTGGAAGATTTGCAATATCCTCCCATCGCCAACTGTTAAACTCTGCAGAATGGCCGTCCGGCGGCGTTAAAATGTCGATTTCATCATCTGATCCGTCAAAGCGATAAGCGACCCAACGTTGCGCCTGACCTCGGAACTTTCCCTTTCGTGACACCCTAACAACTTCATCCGGATAATCATAAGCAAACCACTCAGGTGATTCTTCGAGAAGTGTCACTGACTGTACTGATGTTTCTTCGTAGAGTTCACGCCGGGCGGCACTTTCCGGCGTTTCGCCTGCATCAATACCGCCTTGAGGCATTTGCCAAGTATATTGGTAACCGTTTTTGTTGGCACTTTCCGCGCGGCTTCCAATCCAGACTTTACCGGTCAGATTAATCAGCATGATCCCGACACAGGGTCGGTAAGGCAAACCATTGGATGAAATTGGAAAATCCGGGTAGAGATCCAGCATTTTCAAGGGAACACCTAATCGCGATAATTGGAACTAACGCTCTCTATCGATTGTTGCGCTGATAGGCACAAGCTGCAATCCACGTTGTTCAAGATCCTGTACCCATTTTTCCAGTTGACGAACTGTAACAGGCAAGGCTGACCCTGCAGCAACTGCAAATCCACGAGCGCGGGCAACGCTTTCGAGCTGCAGGAGTTTCGCGTTTATATTGTCTTCGCGCGGGACCTCATCAAGGACAACATCCACACCGCTATAAGGAATTCTGGTTTCTTCAGCGACGCTCGCTGCAATGCTGCGGGATGTTGTGCCGTTATCAACAAACATCAAACCGCGCGATTTTAATCTTTCCAGGAGAAACTGCATGGATGGTTGCGTAGACGAAAAACGGGCACCCATCTCACCAATCGTCCCGACATAATTGGTCACGCGGGTCAAAAGGAATGCCATGCGGTTCAACATCTCCGCAGGGCGCAAATTCACCATAAGCGTGTGTGGCCCCGGGTCATTGTCAGGGAAATCGAACGGCTCCAAAGGCAATTGCAACAGCAACTCATGCCCCTTCATGCGAGCCTGCTGCATCCACAGATCAAGATCTTCGCCATACGGTGCCAATGCGAAAGTTATGTCTGAAGGCAGACTGTCGATCGCATTTTGCGTGCCGGTCTCGCTTAGACCAAGACCACCGACAATCACCGCGATTTTTGGAATAGACGTGAATTCGGTAACGATGGGACGTGCGTAGGCGTCAAGTGGCCGTACGCCAGCAGCGCTGATCATCGGCAAGAAACCGTAGTCTGATCGCTCGCTTACTCGCGTATCTGTATTTATTGACAGGCCTGTAACCGGGGCTTCTGGTCCCAATCCGTCTGGACGGAGAATCATCTCGTAACGTGGCCCGAGCAGATCAGCACTGGTTTCCGGACGCAGATTTGGACCGAGGTCCCCGTCCACAGTCGGCCTGATCTCAACAACTTCAATATCCTGGGAAGTGATGCCTTCAACCACTGCATCGAGCGGCAAAACAGCAACCGGCTCTCCGCCAAGTGGATCATCAACAACAGCAATCCAGATGAGCGTCGTTGTAACAACCACGCTCATCATTCCTGCACCGATAAGTCCGAAAGGCAGCTTGACAAGCCGCCGCCGTCCCATCCCTAGGGGAGCTGTGAGATCTTCGCTCGACATACGGTCCGAGAGCCCTTTGGCCGGCTAATCACCGGCATATCATTTGTTATCAGGATACGCAGTACGAGACGGGATAGTGCGCGCTGGTCATCCAGCGCGCCATTGCTTTAGTTAGGAACTGTTGCAGTATCGCCCACCGGCGGAAATGCACTGTTGACCTGTACGCCGCGAAGCAAATCGAGAGCCAGCTTCAGCTGGGTATCGTCTTTCGGGTCCGGCGGCACATATGCCTGGCTACCTGATTGCTCTTCACCGTCAGCTTCCAGATGGCCACGAAGTCCAGCCTCACCCTTGGTGCTGACTCGGCCAACAAGCTCTTCAGGCAAGTCTTGCAAGGCTTCTATATCGGGAACGATCCCCTTTGCCTGGATCGATGTTCCGGAAGGTGTGTAGTAGCGTGCAGTTGTCAGCCGAATTGCGCCATTTGCACCTAGCGGAATGATCGTCTGAACAGACCCCTTGCCGAATGACCTTGTTCCCAGAATTGTCGCCCGGCGATGATCCTGCAAAGCCCCTGCAACAATTTCAGAAGCAGATGCTGATCCGCCATTAACGAGAATGATTACCGGCTTGCCGTCCGTCAGATCCCCAGACCGTGCATTGTAACGCTGGGTTTCGTCTGCTTCACGTCCGCGAGTCGAAACTATCTCGCCACGATCCAGAAACGCATCCGAAACCGCGATTGCCTGATCCAGGAGGCCACCTGGATTGTTGCGCAAATCAATAACAAAACCCTTGAGTTTGTCGTCACCGATTTTGTCTGCGGTTTCCTCAAGGCCCTTTTTCAGGCCATCAAAGGTTTGTTCGTTGAATTGGGTAACCCGGACGTAGCCGACATCATCTTCTTCGCGCCAGCGTACAGACCGAATTCGAATTATGTCTCGGGTGATGGTGATCTCAAGCGGCTCTGCCCGACCTTCCCGGCGAATAGTAACCACTATGTCCGTCTTGACCTTGCCACGCATCTTTTCGACAGCTTGATTCAAAGTCAGCCCCTGAACCTGTTCGCCATCAATTGCGACAATCAGGTCACCGGCAAGAACGCCCGCTTTGGCAGCAGGGGTATCGTCGATCGGGGACACTACCTTGACCAGGCCGTCTTCCATCGTAACTTCAATTCCAAGGCCACCAAATTCACCACGGGTCTGCACTTGCATATCCCGGAAGCTCTTGGGCGACATGTAGCTGGAATGCGGATCAAGTGATGTCAGCATGCCATTAATGGCATTTTCGATCAGTTGAGCATCATCAGGAACTTCCACATAATCCGAGCGAACCCGTTCAAACACATCTCCAAACAGGTTCAATTGCCGATATGTGTCTGTTGCTGCAGCATTGGCAGCGCCGAACATATTCAGCGGCATTTGGGACAGTGTGGTAACTGCTGCAGCCCCCATTAGGGCGCCCACTACCAGCAGAGAAGCTTTCCGTATCATCCGCGAGCCTTTTCCTCTTCTGTGCGGTCCCACCATGGTGTGGGATCTATCGCACGTCCGTCCTTCCGAAATTCAACATATAAAATCGGCTGGGTCGACCCCATTCCGAAAGTTGAAGCGCTCGCCCAATGCGTAGCGCCCATTATACCGACCGGTTCACCGGCCAAAACAAACTGCCCTAACTCTGCATCAATCCGATTCATGCCTGCCAGGAGCACATGGTAGCCGTCACCTGTATTCAGGATCAAGAGCTGACCAAATGACCTAAACGGTCCAGAATAAACCACCCACCCATCAGCTGGGGCCGTCACATTAGAACCCGGCCTTGTGGCGATAGATTGTCCTTCTGTCACACCGCCGAAATCATCGTCCTGTCCATAGTCTTTCAACATGGTACCCGAAACGGGCAGTGGCAACTGACCTTTGGTCTCCTGAAAGGCAATCGCCGGAGCAAGTCGGCCGGGATCAGAGAAAGGATCAACATTGCGCGAGCGGTTCCGCTCCGTATTCAGCGCTGCCTGGCGGGATTTTTCCGCAGCCTGGCGCGCACTTTCTATTTCCGCCTCCAGATTGGCAATCAATTCTTTGAGAGATCCGGCTTTCTCAGCCAGTTCCTGGGCCCGACGCTTCTCATCTTCGAGAATACGGACTGATTTAGTATGTTCCTGCCTTTTTGCGCTGAGGAGAAGTTCCAGTCGAGACTTTTCCTCAGCCAATCGCATCGCGTTCCCCATCAAACGGGTTTTCTCTTCGGCGATAACTGATTTCAGGCGATACAATTCCTCAAGATCTGCTGCCAGAGCTTCCGTTTCGACCTTCAGCTCCGGCATCACGGCGTTCAGAAGAATCGCACTTCGAACTGCAGACAACGCATCGCTGGGTCTCACGGCCAACGCAGGCGGAGGTTTTCTTCCAATCCGCTGAAGAGCTGCAAGGACCTCTGCCAGTATATCACGACGGGTGATCAACGAGATTTTTACGGCGTCTTCGTTTTCGCCCAAACGTCGCAAACGTCTTTCTGTATCATTCAGCTCTGTTTCCAAACTTTTGATGGTGTCTGCTGAGCTGATTATCTTTGAATTCAGTGTTTCACGATCTCGATCCAGAGATTGTATTTCACGGGCAATTGCTGCTTGACGGTCGGATGATACAGTAATGTCGGCGGAAAGAGCTGCGAGCTCTGCTTCGCGCTCTTGCATCCGCACAAGCGCAGCATCTACTTCGGCTGTATCGGCCAATACTTCCGCAGGCTTTTCATCAACACTTTCAGTCGCAAAGCCGGAGATTGGGGCAATCAATGCACATGCCAGAAGATAACCCAAGAAAGACCGCTTCACGATCAGCGTCTTGGGCTCGGAACGCACAGCGTTTCTGCGATCCGATATCAAACTGGTTTAGCTCCCATTGGTTACGAACCTGCGATACACCTACAGCGTTAACGAACCGTTTACCTAATTAACCGTGCTGTTAACATCTGCCCTACCAACAAAGCAGTTCAGTCTTTCTCAGTTACGTGTCGAATGCGGCGATATACAGGCGAAATCTGTCTGGACGAGTAATCTTGCCAATTTGAACCGGTAATTTTCCTGCGGTTCGCGCGACATATCTACACTTGTCCTTGAACCAATGGATTGTTGGGGGCAATCACCAATGTCGAAGAACAAGGTCATCTGGATTCGGCCGCTCAGCCTTGGTATCCAGTTTAGCACCCAACCATTCCGCCAGATTTCTCAATTTTTTATTGTGCGGATCCATGTAGCTCACAAGCTTCGGCAGGCATTTTGCTGTCAACGCCCGGTCTCGGAGGGCTTTGGACGCCTCAAAGGCATACCCTTTTCCCTCGGCATCTTCGTAGATATACCATCCAAGCTAATGTTCGGGATAAAGAGGGCCATGATTGATACAAACCTGACCCAGGCATTTTCCGCTTGTCTGCGCGTCGAACATCAAAGCGCCATGCCCCATAAGAGCCCATTGAGCAGCGTCCTGACAAAACATACCCCACGCGTCTTATCGGGTATGCGGTCCACACATGAAGCTGGCCCGCTCTGAATGTGTCAATGCAGAGTAATCCGGCCAATCCTTCATGATCATAGGGCGCAAGATCAAACGCTCTGTTGTCAGAGTTGGGGCTTCAACCATTCAAACACCCGTCGAACAAATGATAACTGGACCGGTCACACCCTGTGATAAGGATGCCCGGACTGGATTGTCATGGCTCTATAAACCTGCTCAGCGAGAAGTATCCGGGCGATTTGATGCGGCCATGTCATGTTTCCCAGTGCCAGTTTGAGATCGGCACGAGCGAGCATTTCCTGACCATGTCCGTCTGCACCACCAATGGCAAAGACAATTTCCGGAACACCATCGTCTTTCCAGGCTAGCAATTTGTCGGAAAATGCAGGGCTGGTCAGACTTCGTCCAGTTTCATCCAGAACGATGAGCTTTGACCCTGCGGGTACAGTCTGCAGCAGGACCTTTGCCTCTTCGCTCTTTCGGTCATCGGAGCGTTGCGCGCGACTTTCCGCGCTCTCGGACAGGGTGACATCTGAGATTCCCAGTCCTCGGCCGGTCTTGCGTGCACGGTCCATATACCGGTCGAAGAGGTCTTTATCCGCACCGGCTTTCATTCGCCCGATGCAGGAAATGGTAAGGCGCATAAGAGTCCTACCGGAACATCATCCGGTTTTGCTTCAGCTTCAATCCGCGCCGAAGGCCCTGCGAGGGCATCAACAACTGCTCAGCTGATTATTTGCGGCGTCTCATCAGAGTCGGGAGCCCACATCTTTTCAAGATTGTAAAACCCACGCACTTCAGGACGGAAAATGTGGACGATCACATCACCAACATCGATCAGCACCCAATCACAGGTCGCTTGACCTTCAACTGTCGGAAACCCTGCTCCAGACGCCTTCAGGTCCCGCGTCAGATTGTCGGCAATAGAGCCAACATGACGATGAGAACGACCGGAAGCGATCACCATGTGATCGGCTATAGAGCTTTTACCCGCGATATCGAGAGTTACGAGATCCTCGGCCTTGGAGTCATCAAGACTGGCGAGGACTGTTTCGAGGAGGTCTGCCGGAAGCTCAGTACTTGCGGAAGCCTTCACAGAGGAGGACATGGGCGTCCCCCCGCTTTCAAGGGTCATGGTCAGGTGTAGTGCCTTTCGCTGTTTTGTCGTCCTGCGCCAAACGTCGTCACAAACTTCAATGTCCGACTTCGTACGTCACCCGTTTTTGGTGGCAGGACCGGTTGACAGTACCACGGTCGCGCTCATCGCAACCGTCTCCATAGTACCGCGTCCTGTTTGGCAATTTCAAGACGGCTTGAAAATCATAGGAAATCTTGTGTTTATCATGTTGTTTTCCGCCTCAACCCCGTTGACGAAGTCTGATCAAGAGGCGTGTGCAGAAATGTCCATATAGGCGCTTCCATATCCGGTAACAATGCTGCGTCTTCTTCCGGAAGACGAGATTTCTCAAAGGTTTTTGCCATTGGGGATGACATCACTGATAATGAAGCTCCGGGACGATCGACAATTGCGATTGGCAGTGAACCAACGATTCCTCGCCAATCCTGCCACTGATGAAATCCTGCCAAATTGTCAGCTCCCATGACCCATACTAACCGAGCTGATGGCCGCTTCGCTTGCAAAACTCTGATCGTTTGAGCCGAATAACTCGTCCCCAGAACCGCCTCATAAGCGGTGACTTTCATCCTCGGATGACGTGCCAACTGGCTGGTTCTACGCAGGCGTTCTGCCAAAGGTTCAAGGTTTGAATGGTCTTTGAGGGGGTTTCCGGGAGTTACAAACCACCAGACCTGATCCAGCGCCAAACGCTTGAGGACCGTTTCAGCGACCAGACGGTGCCCGGAATGCGGCGGATTAAAAGACCCGCCGAACAGACCGATCCGGTTGCCGGCTTCACTATGCGGCAACGTCAACCAATCCCGGTCCAATTCGATTTCAGCGCTTGCCGACCTCATGGACGTGTTTGGCCCGTCCCGTGGACCTTGTATTTGAAACTGGTCAACTGTTCGACACCGACAGGGCCACGGGCATGCATGCGACCGGTCGCTATACCAATCTCGGCACCCATGCCGAATTCACCGCCATCGGCAAACTGGGTCGATGCATTGTGGAGCACGATTGCTGAATCCACTTCCGCTTGAAAGCGTGCTGCAGCATTATTGTCGTCAGTCAAAATACAATCCGTGTGGTTGGAACCATATGTTTCTATATGGTCCATTGCAGCGTCGAGATCATTCACGACACGCACGGAGACGATCTTTTCCAAATACTCCGTCGACCAGTCTTCTTCGCTGGCCGGAACGACATTCTCGCAGATGTCGCGAACAACCGCATCACCGCGCACTTCGCAGCCTTTGTCCTGCAGTGCATTCACGATGGCTGGTAGATGGCTATGAGCCACGTCTTTATGGACCAGCAACGTTTCGAGAGCACCACAAATGCCCGTCCGGCGCAGCTTGGAGTTCACCACAATCTCGACAGCCTTCTGAAGATCAGCGGCCTTATCGACAAAGATATGAACCAGACCCTCAAGGTGGGCGAACACCGGCACCCTCGCTTCCGTTTGAACCCGTTCTACGAGGCTTTTGCCGCCACGTGGAACCAGCACATCTAGATTGCCCTGAAGACCACGTAACATCTCACCAACAGCTGCCCGGTCAGTTACCGGCACGATCTGAATGGCATCTTCGGGAAGACCAGCTGCCTTCAGACCGGTTTGCAGCGCTGCATGGATTGCCCGGTTTGAATTAATCGTGTCGGAGCCGCCACGCAGAACGACCGCGTTGCCAGCCTTCAGACACAGGGCTCCGGCATCCGCCGTCACATTCGGACGGCTTTCGTAAATGACACCAATCACACCTAAAGGGGTGCGAACACGCTCTATATTTAGGCCGTTCGGGCGCTCCCAAGCGGCGACGACACTACCAACGGGATCGTCTAATGCGACGATATCTTCCAGTGCCCCTGCAATTGCTTCGATGCGATCTTCGGTCAAAGTCCCACGGTCAAGAAAAGCCGGGGTCTGGCCATTGGCCGTCATTGTGTCCACATCGAGCTTGTTGCCAGCCAGAATTTCTGGGGAGGCCTTACGAACCGCGGCGGCCATTTCGTCCAAGGCTTTGTTCTTGACCTCTGCTGGAGCATTGGCGAGCACTCTACCAGCAGCCTGTGCACGTTGGCCCATCTCTGCCATCAGGGCTTCCGTCGTCATTGCATCGACCTTGTCCAACATTTCTCACTCAACTCCAATTGGCCGGAACACATACCAGCAACTTTCAAATACTAAACTGTTCCATTCAAAAACACATCTTCCAGGACCAAATCATCCCGGTGGATCATTTCCGCACGTCCCGGATAACCAACAATCGCCTCGATTTCCCGACTATTTCGCCCGATGATCAATTGCGCCTCATCGGCGTCATAAGCAATCAGCCCGCGTCCGATAATCCCTGCATCCGGATCCAGGACCTTGACAGCATCTCCGCGTGTGAACTCACCCTCGATAGCTGTCACACCTGCAGGAAGCAGGCTTTTGCCGGTTTTAAGCGCTTTCACAGCGCCAGCGTCCAATTTGATTGCGCCGCTTGGCTCTAAAATACCGCCAATCCACGCCTTGCGGGCACTTGCCGGTGTCGCTAAAGCCGGAAACCAAGTTGCCCGTGCGCCTTCATCCAGACGTTTTAGTGGGTTCAGTTCCTTACCCGAAGTGATCACCATAGAGGTACCGGCGGCTGTCGCAATTTTGCCCGCATCAATCTTGGTCTTCATGCCACCACGAGATAACTCCGACCCGGCGCTTCCGGCCATTGCTTCAATGTCCGCAGTAATCCGGGACACTTCCGGCAAAAATACCGCTTCCGGGTTTTGTTGTGGAGGCGCTGTGTAGAGCCCATCTATATCGGACAACAAAACGAGACAATCCGCACTTGCCATTGTTGCAACGCGTGCCGCCAACCGATCATTGTCGCCGTACCGAATTTCCGACGTCGCAACGGAGTCGTTTTCATTTATGATCGGAACAGCTCCAAGCTTGAACAACGTGCCAATCGTGGCACGTGCATTCAGATAGCGCCTCCGCTCTTCCGTATCGCCAAGTGTCAAAAGAATTTGGCCGGCCTTACGGCCGTGAGTGTCTAGCGCATCCGAATAAGCCTTAGCCAAGGCAATTTGGCCGGCTGCTGCAGCTGCCTGACTCTCCTCCAACTTCAGCGGACCGGGTGGCAACCCAAGCACTCCTCGACCCAGCGCAATCGACCCGGAAGAAACAATTAGAACTTCTGCACCACTTTCCAGCAACCCCACAACATCAGAAACAAGTGCCTCCAACCAGGCACGTTTCAAGGCCCCCTCTTCAACCAGAAGAGCGGAGCCGATTTTGACAACAATCCGGCTGTAGCTTTTGAGGCGATTAGCGTTGGACATCAGGGATGCCAGCCCTCTTGTTCAGGAGATGGCACCTGATTGGCCGCATCCTGCTTGTCCTTATCGATGGCACGCATGATCATGCGCAGAGCCCGATCAACATTCTGCCCGCTGGCAGAAGACAAGATCAGCGGCTTCTGCCCACATGCGGCTTCAAGGCTTGCCGCTTGTTCTGCAATCAAATCATCAGTTAAAGCGTCGCATTTGGACAAGGCTACGATTTCCGGCTTGTCGGTCAAACCTGCGCCATAGGCTTCCAGTTCGCCACGCACCACCTTGTAGGCTTCGCCCGGGTCTTCCTGACCGGATCCATCAACCAGATGCAGAAGAACGCGGGTCCGCTCGACGTGCCCAAGGAAGCGGTCGCCAAGACCTGTTCCTTCATGAGCCCCTTCGATCAAGCCCGGAATATCAGCCATGGCAAAACTGTTGCTGTCGATCTGAACAATTCCGAGATTTGGATGCAGGGTCGTAAACGGGTAATCGGCAATCTTTGGCTTTGCAGCGGAAACAGTCGCCAGAAAAGTCGACTTCCCCGCATTCGGCAACCCGACCAGGCCAGCGTCGGCAATCAATTTAAGCCGAAGCCAGATCCACTTTTCTTCGCCTTCTAGGCCCGGGTTTGCCCGGCGAGGTGCCTGGTTGACCGAGGACTTGAAGTGCGCGTTACCAAAACCGCCATTTCCACCCTTCATAAGGTGAATTTTCTGTCCAACTTCGGTCAGATCTGCAATGACTGTATCGTTGTCTTCTTCGAGAATTTGCGTGCCAACGGGCACCCTTAGCACCACATCTTCGCCATGGGCACCTGTCCGGTTTTTACCCATTCCGTGAATACCGGTATCGGCCTTGAAGTGCTGTTTGTAACGGTAGTCGATCAACGTGTTCAGGCCATCGACACATTCGACGACGACATCGCCACCCTTGCCACCATCACCGCCATCCGGCCCACCATATTCTATATATTTCTCGCGTCGGAACGAGACGCAGCCCGCCCCGCCATTACCGGAACGCACATAGACCTTGGCCTGATCAAGGAATTTCATTTTCTTCTCTTTTGTCCTGTATCAGGCCCCGATCATCTTTCAATCAAAGGCCAGTCAAAAAATCCGTCCGCAACAATTCAGTTCGAATAGCCGGCATAGTCAATCCGCGAGAGGCGCTGGCACAGCCAACTTCACCAACAAGCCGAAAGCCCAACTTTTCCATTACATTCAACGAGGCCGGATGCTCTATCATTGCTTCACTGGTAACGCGGGTATGCTCGGTGTTTTGAAACAGCCAGCCGATTGCTGCCGTTACTGCTTCACTCATATATCCCTTGCCCCAATAGGGCCGCCCCAGCCAATAGCCGATTTCTGGGGTTTCATGCAACTTTTTGAAGCTTAAGCCGCCAATCATTTGACCATCATGGTCAATATGAAACGGCAATGCATCAGCTTTGCCCTGATCTGACCAAGAACCTGCAGCGCGTTCGAGATACGCTCGTCCTGCCTCAAGATCATAGGGATAAGGCACGCGACAGCATCTTGGCGACTTCATAGTCACCTAGAAGCTCTGCGCAACGCTCCAAATCCTGCTCTGCCGGAATCCGAAGGACCAGTCGCTCGGTCTTGATTACAGGAAGCGTCATGCCGCTTCCTTCCTCATTTCAAAGTCACCTCTGTCCAATCGAACCACAACATTGGAGACCCGCCTATCAAGCGGCTTGGCAAATCGTTCTATCAAGCAGAAGGGCTTGAATCCCAGTTTGCGCAGCAGATTACGGGACTGGCTGTTATCCTCATAAACACGCGCGGCAATACCATCTGTCTTGAAGGCCTCAAATGCCCATTCAATCGCTGCTTCAACTGCTTCTGATGCATATCCATGCCCCTGGAATGCTCGGCCAAGCCAATAACCAATAGTCGGTAGCTCTGGCAGGTCATCCAGATCACCAGGCGCTTCGATAGCCACCACACCAATAAAAGCGCCGTCGAGCGTGATGGCGAAAACAGCTTCCGTTTCCATAGGATTGGTCCCGACAACAGTTTTCAGAAACGCTTCGGCTGACCCTTTTTCATACGGCCAGGTGAAAGACGTCAGCCAACGGGCAACATTGAAATCCTTGCCTGCCAGATCGGCAATCGCAGTTGCGTCTGCCAGGCCAACCTGTCGTAAAACCAGTCGACGTGTTTTCAATTCCGGCAGCGTACTCATCGTCCCTGCCCCCATCCTTTGAGCGACTTCCAGACGGTCCGTTCAAGCGTGTACCGCTCGATAGGCACCGACCCTCCCGCTCCGACTGAACGGATCATGGATTGATCCCGGTATTGAAAGCCTGATTTGATCAATACGCGCCGGGATGCCGGATTGGTGAGACGGCAAGAGCCCTGCAGTTCCTCGATTGCGGTGTACATGAAGGCATGATCGACCAGGGCGTGGACCGCCTCTGTGGCATAGCCTTGCCCCCAGAACGGCTCACCGAGCCAATAGCCAATGTGTACTGGCCCGCCCTGTTCCAGGTTTGCATACCGGATGACACCGGTCAGCCGACCTGTGCTTTTCAGACGGATCGCAAACATTGCCGAATTCTGAAGACTGAGATCCGCTTTCTCAACCAGCCTCCGGCCATCCTGGGTCGTAAATGGATACGGCATCGTGGCGAGATTGGCTGCAACAGCCTTGTTGTTCGCGAGAAACACCAGATCCGACAGATCGTCCATGCGCGGTTTGTCTAGCCGCACACGAACCGCTTCCTGCGGCAACGGGGCCGCGATCAAACTGCTCTCGTCCAAAAGACCATCACTTTCAACAACCATTTTTTCCTCCAGCCAAAACAAAAAAGAGAGAGATGGCGCCCCATCTCTCCCTTTCAATTTTGACTGGTCTGAAGTTGCTGACCTGTCTCAATTTGCCGGGGTCTGATTGGGACACCGGCGCTTTGAAACTTCACGTCGGCTTTACTCCGCGGCTAGCGCCACTGGGACCACATTGATGTAAGTTCGTTTGTTGGCTTTCGCCTCAAACTCAACCTTGCCCTCAACGGTCGCAAAAATGGTATGGTCTTTACCCATGCCCACGCCGGTGCCCGGGTGCCATTTGGTTCCGCGCTGACGAGCAATGATGTTGCCGGAAATCACAGATTCCCCGCCATATTTTTTGATGCCAAGACGGCGGCCAGCTGAGTCGCGACCGTTGCGGGATGAACCGCCTGCCTTTTTATGTGCCATCGTTAGAACTCCTCGTTCTTCGAATACGTGTCAGATCAGGTTTATCAGAGCGGCGGCTTATTTGCCTGCCAGTTCCTTAGCCTGTTCAACCCAGTTGTCGCGCTCGATACGGCCCTTGAAATTCAGGACCTCATCAACGCGGGCGATATCTTCAGCAGAGAAGCCGACGATCTGCTCGTAAGAGGTAATCCCCAGAGCGTTCAACTTCTTCTCAAGAACCGGTCCAACACCTGAGATTTTTTTCAGATCATCCTTGGCGTCCGGCGCTGTGAAAAGCGGTGCTGCTTCGTCTGTAGCAGCGGTTTCTTTCTTGGCTGCAGCCTTCGGAGCTGCGGCTTTTTCTTCAGTTTTCTTTTCTACCGCTTTCGGCGCAGCCTTCTTTGGCGCTGCCTTTTTAGCTGGCTTGGCACCACCGGTCAGAATGTCGGTCACCTTTACAAGGGTGTAGGACTGACGATGGCCATTGCGACGACGGGAATTCTGACGCCGACGCTTCTTGAAAATAATGATCTTGCGGTTACGGCCCTGATCGACCACTTCCGCAACAACGCTGGCACCGTCAACTGTAGGTGCACCAACGGTGGTGTCTGTGTCATTGCCAACCATCAGCACTTCATCAAAAGTGACAGTGCTACCGGCTTCGGCATCGAGTTTTTCGACCTTCAGAAGGTCATCAGCGGCAACTTTATACTGTTTGCCACCAGTTTTGATCACTGCGAACATGTCTCGCACGTCCTTCTTTTCGTTTTTGAACACCGGCTTAGCCGGTTGCTATTTGGGTCGAACCAAGGCGCTTGCCCCGCCAGATTTTAACATCTGATAGACAAGTCTTTGAACCGGGTTTCGCTAGACGCTTAATGCCCGAAAGGCCTGATACGACAAAAAGAGCCCAAAAAGACGAAGCTTTTCGAGCCCGCGCAATATAGCCGGGAACATTTGAGAGTCAATCGATAATCCGGTGCAATTCTGTGTATCATACAGACGCATCATTTCGCTATCTCGAATGGAATCCTAAAGACAGATTTGGCTTGGTCATCAAAACTCATTTCGGTGCGTTTCTGGCTCTTGCGATTGCACAAACGCTTGTCTATGGTCCGCGCCACTTGAGACCCATTTGCTTAAGTGCCGCGGAGAGGTGCCAGAGTGGTTGAATGGGACGGTCTCGAAAACCGTTGAGCGCGCAAGCGTTCCGAGGGTTCGAATCCCTCTCTCTCCGCCATCCCCTTTTCCACTCTCCGCCATTTCGGCGAACCGCAGAACTCCGCGAACTTCCAAGAAGACGGTCAACCTGAATTAAGGTTGGTATCGCTCATGGTATCGCGCAAGGTATCGCCCATTGTCTCCCTGGAGACTGCCCGTAAGAGACGCAAGCAGGACCAATCCACCCCTCCTCCGATCGGAACACCCAGACCTCGAAGGCCGAAACCTCCTTCACCAGGCCCCAATCTGGTGCGCTCGGGAAATGTTTATCTTTTTCAGGTTCGATGGCCGAAACAACTGGATCCGAACCGCGGTGCGGCACCGATACGGATCAGCTTAGGCGCTTGCCCTCACAGAGAAGCCCGTCGTCAGGCTGATCTCCTGATCGGATACGCCCGGCAGCTATTCGGACTGATGGGGCTAAAGCGCGTGACAAACGACCACTCAAAAAAGGACGACACCTCCAAAGATACGGACGAAGACTTCGAACCTGCGCTTGGTGATCCGCTAGTGCAGACCGAACTCATCGGCGAGATGCGAGCCTATCAGAGGATCATCGCCACCCCGCCCCCACCTGACAGCCCAGCAGATCAGAAAATCCATGCAGCAATGCGTGGGTTTGTTGGACTTGCGAAGGAAATAGCTAATCCAGAAAACGCTAATCCGCTCATTATCGACAACTTTGATGCGCTTAAAGCGAAATACGCCGAAGATCTTCAAAAGAGCGTGGATGAAAAGAAGAGCGCGCAGTCAGCACCTGATCCCAGAGAAGAAACGATACGGAAAGCAAGAGCACTGGCTGATGGCGCGGGGGTTTCTGCGGGGCATTCCGAAGCACCTGCGAAACCATTTGCGGAAAGAGCTTCTCAGGAACCACCGCAACACACGAAAGTCGAAAAGAATGTTGCGCCACCTGATGCTCCATCTCAGGTTTCACCGCGCCCCCTTGCCCCCCGAAATTCAGAACCTGTGCCTAATGTCTCACAAGTGCAGAAACCGAACCGCCCGGACAACAACGACTCGCTTGATGAGAGGGTCCCTGCTTACAAATTTGATCGTCGTTATGTGGAGCGCCCTGTTTCGACTGCACCTTTGTTTTCGAAGGTCGCGAAGAAAAATCTGGACGACTGGGAAGCACGCAAAACGACCAACCTGAACGACGTAACATCGGCCAGAACGCGCTGCGATCTTTTTATCGAGCTGATCGGTGACCACCCCGCAGATACATATGTTGGCGCAGATCTTCAGGCGTTTATTGAGCTATTAAAGTTTTATCCTGCCAATCAGAACGTCCGCGGCCCGGTAGAACAAGCGCGGGAAATTATTTCCGGAAACGCGGATCTGCACCTGAAGCCTTTAAGCAAGAAAACGATCCAGTCTCAGTATGTCTCAACGGTAAGACGTCTGATCGGTTTAGGTGCAACGGACTGGAGTTACAAGGACCCGGTCGCCACTGCTAAAGTTCGCTTGCCGAAGGGGCGAAAGAACAATCAAAGGGTAAAAACCTCTCCGCTCAGCTTTCAACAGATCTCCACCATATTCAGAACCGGAGTCGACAGCGGACTTTTGGATGAACCCATGCTCCCTTTGCTCGGGCATCTGACTGGCCGCCGGATTGGGTTGCTTACATACACAAGCGCAGAGGACATCTTCGAAAAGTTTCCCGGCGTGTGGGTCATTCAGCCCCCGGAAGATTTGGTTGACGAAGAAACGAACGAACATGAAGATGCGCCTTGGAAAACAGACGAAAGCGGAGACTATTTTGTCCTGCATCGGTTTCTGGAGGACATCGGTTTCATTCAGTGGGCTGTCAAACAGGAAGGGTTCATCTTCAAGGAATTGATGAGGTTGAAGGACCCTGCAAAATCAGCGTCTTCCTATATGGGGAGGTTGTTTAAAAGGGCCGGAGTGAAGTCGTCGATCAAGAGAAATCGTGAAGTGTTTCATTCTCTGCGAGGCGGCAACATCGATGAGCTTCGTGAAGAGTTCAAACCAAGGGAAACCCGCCTTCAGGTCGGACATGCGCTCACGGTCGACCCACACGACCTGTATGGTTTCCAGACGATCCCTGAACGCCTTGGGAGACGGATTTACAATCGCCCTCTCGAAGAGGAGATCGACTTTTCGGTTTTCGAGAGCCTAGACTTCGAAAAAATCTCAAAAAATAAACGCGGGCGAGGGAGAAAACGATTGCTTTAGATCATAAGGTGATGAGGTCAGCTATCAATTTCCCAGTTGCGAAACGTCGGTATGTAAGCGGGCCAAGTGTTCCGCGGACATATCTAAAATGGGTTCAAACATAAACGAGTTCAGATGAATATTCTCAGGAGTCATGAGGTTCACTTGCTCAAGCAACTTGATATTTGCCTGTTGAGCACCGTCTGAGGCAAACACTTCCTTATATCTGCTGATGAGTTTTGCAGTTTGATTCGATGAAATCTCCGCAACCCATGCGTCGTCTGCAATGCTCAAAATTACAAATTCCTCCGCAATCAGTCTGATTGCGATGGAAAGAACCACCTTTTTTTCAAGGTCAGCGCCAACATCTTGCAGACCTGCAATACGAGTAGCCTCTGAATATATCAATTCTTTTACATTCAGATCGCTTTTTTCGAGATCACCAAAGGTTTGCTCGTTCAACACCTTTTTGAAAACCCCTGTCAGTTCACCGACGGTAATGTTGTTCGTGTCTTGTTTGATATGCAGGAGGGAAGTGAGTTTGTTTTCCTCGTTCGAAAACCCGCAGTACTCGGCTAAATTTCGTACAAAGGGGATCATAGCAATCAGCATGTCCGATTTATCGGCTTGTTCCGCGTTCTTTTTCCATTTTTGGAAAGGGTCGCGGTACATCGTTTCTTCAATGAGTTGAACTTCGCCGCCAGATTTGGAAACGTGATAGTTTGCCCCGCCGAGCTCCAATCGCTTCCAGATCGTTCGGTAAAAATCATAATTGTGAGTCAGGATAATTTGCTTAAAATCTCCCTCTGAAAGGATCCATTGCAAGTATTCGACGATTGCATACTTATTTTTGTAGTCAAATGAGTCTGCGATATCGTCAACGATGAAAAGTGTCGGAATGCCTGCCTGTTTACGAGCTTCAACTTCGAAAATGATGTTAAGGATATATAGAGCTCGCTTTTCACCATTGCTCAATACGTCTAAAAGTTGCGACTTCTCAACTGAAATGGGTTTTCCCTGATCATCAGAGAACTGGAACTCAATATTGGGAGTATCTCGCTTCAGGATTACGTCCTGTTTGTTTGCAATGCTCACTTTAAAGGGAACTGAAAACCGCCTGTTGAAGATGTTGATCACCTCCTGCCATTCGGTAGCCTGTTCAGAGGCTGCATCGGTGATCTCTTGGATTCTTTTCTTTCCTACGTCGTACTCCGACATAAGTGCATTGAAAGGATCCTTGTTTTCGATGAGGTAAGCCTTCCAGAGTTTTTCTTTCAGCAGGGCTAGGTTCGTGAGCTCCGGGATAATAGCCATGTTGGCGAGCAGAAAATCCCGGAACTTCCTAAGATCGGCATTGGCCTTCAGTTTCGAGTCGATTTCATCAAAGGATTTTTTCAGCGTTTCATCGGATAAAATCGCTTTCATCTCACTATCAATGAATTGTTCGAGCTGTTTTTCGGAGGTTACTTCTACTTTTTCATCTTCTTTGTTCAGGAAGACAGTGTGATCTGCTTTGAAAAATCCATGTGACTTGAGTTGCTTGGCAATTTCGTCAGCTTGGTAATGGTTGAATACTCCCTTTCGGAAAAACGTAGATTTACTAAGAAGCTCGTCATAGTTTTTGGTGTAGTCGTTCAATTTGTCCTTGAAGTCTTCGGTACCAAGGAATTTCAATACCCTGTCGTTGAAAATCGACACGTATTTGATTTCAGAAAGCGGACTTTTTGGTTCTTCATTCACTTCTGTTCGGATGCGCTCAAGCGCTCGAAGAAAATTCTTTGGTTCCTTTGAGATAACAATGGACAATTCGTCTTCCAAATTGGACTTAATCCCTGACGAAGATTTAAGGAGCGCTGTCAGGTCTCTCTGCTTTGCATCGATGCCTTTGAGTATTTTGTCATATTCATCTTTGAGTTCTTTGTTGACAAGTAGAGTTGAAATGCGAGTTGACTCGTAGTCTGAAAGATATGGCTCGATAACAAATATCTCTTCAGCGGGAATGTCTTTCCCGTTTTCATCTTTTATTTCTCGGAGCGGCTCGCGGTCGCTGTAAATGCGGTCTCTGCTCTCTATGTCGTTGCTGTAATCTCGGAAGGTGTTCGCAAAGGACGTCTTCATCATTCCGTTCGGAGCATAGACGATGTTTGCTTCTTTCTTTGTGAAATCAAAAGTAGCCTCGAGGGAGCGGATGCCGTAGCAATTTGCAAGTGTAATTGAGGCCTTTTGCATGGAAAATCCTTAAATATCGCTTATTTCGCACGCTTAGAGGAGCCCATCATACGTTTGATTGCGCCTGCGAACGGACATAGCTGGCAAAATGGATGGGAAACTATTCAATAGCGATCTTTGATGTGGTCATTAAAATATGACCCCTTAGACCGCGAAGCCAAAAACGCCCTGTAAACACCTTCAGGCACATTGGGGTAGTCATATCTTCCGCTTTCATGAAACCAAATCGACAAGGTACCTTCATTCCATTCGATGCGGGCGATAGCAGATGAGTTCACAAGAGGCATGGCCAAACCCTTTCGGCTCACTCTCCCAAGTTGCAATTGAATTTGCAAGCAGAAGTGCTGTTTTTTGGCAATCGAGCGGGTGATTGACGCACGGACGGCCCGCCATGCTCGCGTCAGGGCACGCCCAACAGGGGCGTGCCCGCAGGCCGCAGGCCGACCGAGCGGGCCGGAAGCGGGTCAAGGACGATGACAGGCTCCCGCGCGACTGACGGACGAATCCTTGGCCGCAGGCCGAAGAAGGATTAGTCCGTCGGCCTGTCCTGACGCATGGCGGCAGGATCGCCGGGACATCGTCCGGATCACCCCAGCGGGCCACAAGCACTAAACTCCAATCGAAGAGAGATAATCGAATTTGGTGTTTTAGGATTAAATTCTCGCCATTTCCGCTGGCGCTGGACCCTGGAATGCGCCTCTCAGGAGCCTTGAGTCTCGATGCCGGATGCTTCCGTGACGGGGACCGTTCAATGGTGTTAACTGAGACAAAAATGGTGATGATCGCGAAGTTCTGGTCTCTGACGAGGCTTGGGAGGGTTGGAACATGTTTCCGAGTTAGACGGCGCTGAACCCCTGATCAATCTTCATGTCGATGCGGTCGAGTACAGGTGGCGGATCGCACGTAATGCCGCCAAGGTTACAAGTTTCAAGCTACATGACCTCCGGCATGAAGCCCTGAACCGAATGGCGGCACCGGACATGGACCTTAAAACGATGATGTTTCAATCAGGGCACAAGACTGCTTCGAGTCTCTTGAGGTATCTGAATCCGACAAAGGAGGAGCCTAGGAGGAAACTATTGGGGAGCAAAGATTGAGACCGGGTCGCCCGTTCTCAGTATGCCGCGTACCGCACCGAGTAGGATGTTTAGAAAAGTACGCGCAAGTGGCTTTTTGGAGACTAGATCCGAATTGTGTTGGCAGTGGTTCGTGACGAAGACTGCAAGGTCGCAATGACTGTACAAATTATACAGCTAAAAAAATCTGCGCGTCGGCTGCGGCATAAAAACACGCCAATAGATGTCAATAATTATCGACGCGGTGTCTTAAATTAAGATTACCGCGTCGATCATCATACACCTAGCAAATTAACGGCCACATAGGTGAGCATAAATAGGATCGCTCCCACGGTCACCACCACCGGGCCTTCCTGCCTTGACTTGAACTTTACCCAAACTCCTCATACCGCTAGGGCAATTGGTCTGAGTTGTGAGTATAACATTGTTGGCGGTCGCGTCACTGCCGCGATCTCCCTTGTCGCCCTTGTTGCCCTTGTCGCCCCTGTCTCCCTTGTCTCCCTTGTCGCCCTTGTCGCCCCTGTCTCCCTTGTCTCCCTTGTCTCCCTTGTCGCCCCTGTCTCCCTTGTCCCCTCGGGAGCCGGGGATACCCTGTTGACCGGGAGTCCCTTGTGGTCCGCAAAGCGCAACGACCACGTTAAGGAAATCGTCGCCTATCTGAAGCTCCCCCACACAATCTTGAGGAAGGACATTTGTTCTAATTTCGAAGCGCCCATTTGGGTCGGTTGAATATCCGGTATCGGTTCCATCCCAAAAAATATTGTTATCACGGCTATCTGTCTTTCCGGAAACCACGACCATCCCAGCATTAATTTCAGCTTTTGATATTTTAGTTTTCGCAACCACAGAAACTGGAAATAGTGCGAATAAAAATACCAAAATAGAACTGACGTATTTGTTCATAATTCAGATCCTTTAAATCTAATATTTGAGCTTTTATGAAATGTCGGCACTTACTAGAGGTGAAATTTTAATAAACTGCAACCAAAAAATACAACATTAAATTTTATATTCGATACCCTTTCAAAATTTCTCAATAAGTAACGTTTTTTACTTGAAGATTTTTCATTTATCTTCTGTGCATTGTATTGGCAAAAAGAGACCAACTGTAGTTGCTCGCTTTCTGCTCTGAGTAGAAAGCCTAAACTGGTCATTTTCGGTGTGTCGAAATCACCCAGCGAAGGATCGCAGTTGGAGCGGGTGGATGACGCGCTGATGGCCGTTTCACCCCAGCGGCCTTCATGCACTGACTGTTGTCGGCGTTCTGGAAGCCTAATTTTATCGTTGTAGACGTCACTCCTGGTCATGACGGTGGCGGTTCCCCTGACAGACATGACCCAGATATGTCCGGAGGACATACTCTTGGGTCGGTTGGATTATCTGAAAGATCATCCAACCGGATCTTCCTTTTCAAATTCTTCTCCCATTCAATGACCATTTCAGAAGCTGTATCAACATCCGTGATGATCCATTCCTTTTCAGTGCGAAGCACCTCTTCCCCTGTCAAGTCAAAGGCTATGCAGGTTCCATCGGAGCGCTTCGTGATTTGCACACCTGTCCCTTTAAGCGCTTTCCGAATTTCCGACCGAACACCACTGGTGCCAGAAGGTATGTTATTCCTGTCTATCTTCAGGAAATTATAGATCCGGTTCAGCGTGCCTATAGTCCAGTTTTGTTCCTCTGGGAGCACGAACTGCGGAACAGGGGCTACAGCCCCAATCGTCACAGAACGCCGCTCACCGTAACTGGATTCCCGTACGTCTCTCAGCGGCATTGGGGGCAAGTGCAGTACTGGATCAGTCAGCTCCGAACAAGAATAGGATTCACCGAAGGAGGGACCCGTAATTTGTCCTCCAGGATTTCGATGTTCCGGAACCGTTTCTTTGAGTTCTTCTTGAAGCCACTCCTGCTCCTCTGGCGCGAGGTCTCTATCGGGCCAAAGCCCAATTGCAATTCCCGCATGCCAAGCCAGATGCGCTGCTTTTGAGGATTCTGCCTTGATCAAATCCTTTTGGTGTTCGAGATCCTCGTTTTCAAGCGTATTCTGGTGCTTCCGCAAGGCACTGATAGCATCAATATTCTCCTGCACCTGCCGCATCATTTTGATTGCGAGGCGCATTCTAGGGTCTTCAGGATCGGAACACTCACCATCCCGAGCAGCTTTTGACCACAGCGTATCCCAGAGCGCGGAGGGTGAGCGCCCGGCATCAAGACCTACAAAGGTATGGGTGCGAACGCGTCTACTGGATGCCCATGCTGCGTGCCTCAAGGATTCGTCGTCTTTTTCACTGGAGAGATCCGGGTCAACATATCGGCTTGCATACCGAGCCATGTATTTTGCTATCGATGAGGCCGTTTCTTCCTGCCCGTTTTTCCCTTCGGGAGGTGCATAAACGGGATCGAAGTCACCGACGACATAAGCACGACAACCAGGATCAGACTGACGAGCTTCCGCCTGCCTCGAATCCTTGTTTGTTGAGGCGAATTTATCCCAAAAAGCGTCACACACTGCGCGCGCATCTTCTCGTGTAGGACAAGCTAAAAGAAGATGCCGATGCGGTGTTCCCGATTGCTGCGACTGAGCATTCCACCACCCAATCGGTCGAATGCCGCGCTCCCGCAGAAGGCACATCACATCGTGATGCATGTCCTGAATTGCGTTCAAGGCTTCGTCAGGCCCTAAGCTCGGATCCCATTCCGCTGCACGACTTACTTCATTCGTTGCGTGCGGTACAAATCTCCCTGGCAGGGTGATCGTAATCCAGCAAAGGTGCATATTAAGCCCTTCGATCCTTGCGAGGATTGCATCCACAAGCAAACGTCTCTTGGCTGCATCCGCATGTTTTTTGCGAGCGTTCAGTTCTTTCATAGGAATCTGGATCGCGGGGTCGCTGACACATACTAGGCGTAAGTTCTCAAGGATTTCATTCGTTGTGCTGAGCTGTTCTTTGTAGTTTTCAGGGGAATAATCGGACACGTAAAGTGGACGCCCGGAAACGTTCGGCCCACCTACTGCACCTACGGCGGCCTCCACATACAAGAGGGCGCGGCGCTGACGTTTCCGCAGATTGCGTCTCCACCACTTCTCACAACGGCGCTTCCGGTGGGCTATATCCTGATTGATAGTGTTTCCGTCGGCATCTCGCGGCGGATATTTTCGGAAATACTGTTTCGCCCGAACCTCCGCTGAAGCAGAAAGGGTAAGTGGATCCAGTTTGATGAGCGATAAATCCTCTATGCCGACATAATCTCGCATTGCTTCCTCGCGTTGACCGCGCTTTGCCGGATGCAGTCGCTTCAGGAAAGTCGCGAATTCTTCTGGAAGGAGCGATGCAACATTCTTGTGCCTGCCAGCATGTTCGGCGCCTATTTCCTCGATTTCGGCTTCGATATCTTTTTCAAGGATTAGGCGGTCGAGGCTCACATCACCGTTCTGGATCCGCCTCTTTTCTTCCGCGGACAGCGCAGCTTCGAATTGTTCGCGGTTGGCGACACGTCGAGCGGTGTCGATGAGATTGTTCAGATCATCCGCTATACGGCGGCCGCGGATGTCTTCGGAGACATGGATTTCATCCCACCAGCGTTCCCGGGCTTCGCGACTTCCGAGAAAGGGGAGATTATCGAGCAGTTGCTGACGAGACGGTGGACGACACCAAGTGTATCGCCCAACGGTTTCGGCCTGGACGTCGGAACCGCGGTGTCCCAGCCGCGCGTCAACAAATTTGGCTCTTGAATTTGGTAGAGGGGTGCTTTGCCGAAAACCGAGAGGTTCCGGCGAGAACACTAGGAGCGCCTTATGTAGCGTCCGCTCCCGAACGTTACTGAACTGAACATTGCAAAGCCCTTTGTCGCTGCCTAATCGTAGGCATTAGACTAAGGCTTGACTGATGGCGTACTTGTGTCAAACCGCCGTTAGAACACTTCATGCGCCTCGCAGAGCCGATGCTATGAAATAGCTTTAGTCGGTCACTAAATCTTTTTTTCAACACCAGCGGTATTTATTTCCGCCGGCGATTTGCGCCGGTGACTTCTGCACCAAATACTTTCCCTATGGGATATCAATTCATCCACCTCGAGACGTATTCGCGCAAAGCAGATTCTGAAGGCCATTCGGTTGATTGGATCCTCGCCGAAGCACGTCGCGATCCGGAAGCCTCTCTGCATGTCGAAAGCCCGCAAGCACCGGAACTTATCTACGGCATTGAACTCGAAGAACTCGCCTCCGTTCATGAGTGCTTGGCAGATGAGGCCAAGACGACACTGAAAAATGGTAAAACACGCAAAATACGTCGAGATCAGAAAAGCCTTTTGACCGTTGTCGCATCCTATCCGGTCCCTATTCAGGAACTACCCGAGAAATCAGCAGGAAGTGATTCCTTAAAGAGGTGGGAACAACGAAGCATTGCTTGGCTTCAATCCCTGCATGGCAATGACCTGGTTTCGGTAATCCGGCACACGGACGAGCGGTATCCGCACATCCATGCTTACATTCTTCCACGGTCTGATCCGGAACTCAGGGCTCAGCGACTGCATCCTGGTTATGAGGCTAAGCGTACCATCATGGATTCTGATGCCGCTGACAGCAGCAAAAAAGAATTAAATCGGCGCGGTGACAAAGCTTATCGAGATGCGATGCGCGACTGGCAAAACTCCTATCATCAAGCTGTAGGCGTTCCTTGCGGCCTCACCAGACTTGGCCCCAAAAGACGGCGGCTATCACGCGAGGCATGGCAAGCGGAGAAGGTAGCCGCAAAGGCCCTGAAAACGGCTGAAGTCAGAGCGGAAAAATACGTTCAGGCGGTCAAATCCAAAGGTTCCGCCTATGCGGATCAGGTCAAGGCCGAAGCTGCCGAAATTCGGAGAACTGCTGAGACCTGGGCGGTGCAGGCGAAAGCCGCACAAGCCCGAGCGACTCGCCTTGAACGACGGGCTCAGGGAATTCTTGAACGTGCGAAGCTGGAAGCAGCCCGAGTTCTTTCCGGTATCGCGCCGTATCGAAAATTTGGAGCGCTCGTCCGATCGATCTGGGATGGCTTGAACACGGTAGGAATCCAAGAGAAGGCCCGATCAGAATTCGCCCAACAGGTCAAGCACCTGTCGAAACAGGCATCGGAAGAACGAGCATCGCGCCAACGAGCAGAAGAACGAGCGACAGAACTCGCAAATATCGTGCAGGGTTCCGGGCTGGTTCAGGCTGCAACATCACGAGAAGTCTCTCGCCTGAAGAGACGGTTGGAGGCCGAAATTGGTTCCAAAACCAAAATGTTGACACCTCAGATCGCCGTCAGAGCACCTTCTGGAGGGCGGCGTGGGTCCTAAGTCACAAAAAATCGGTTCGAAATTCGAATCCTTCCGCGAACGGCAAAGGAAGCGCACTTGCGCCGACAGGTGGCACCGCGACGCACTGATCATGTTTCGGAAGCGTCGCCAAGCTGCACAGCGGCGCAGGGCTTTGTGGTTAGCCGTTCTTGTCACCGGGATTTTATCCGGAACAAACCAACCTGCCAAAATCTTTTCACCAAGGAGAAAATTCAATGACGAAGATCGACAACCATCGCACCATGAACCAACTTGTCAAAGACCTGATGAAAGCACGCCATGGGCGCAGAGATTTTCTCGAGCACCCGTCAGTCGTAGAAATTCACTCACGGCTTCCGGAAGATTTGCTCGCCTGGTTCGCGAGGGTCGTAATACTCAATCGCGATCCACTAACGATCCATTGTGTCCCAACACACAAGAGCGACCACGCGTATTTTGAAATTTGGCGTTACATGCGTGATCGGGACTATCCGGTCCCTGATATGGATGAGTCGAATAACGATCCCGAAGGCGGCGGCAACGGGAGTTCTGACGGTAGTTCCTGCGCGCCGCCGAAGAATTCGCTTTAACGTTTTGAATTTTCCGCCGACAGCCGGATGATGAATCTGGGACACGCATCAACGGAGACACCCATGAGCATCGATATGTCGACATTGCAGGAAGCAATCACCCGTGAAAGCGGAGCGGCTATTGATCGTATCAACAAGCTCGCAAAAAACATGAGGGATTTGTCATGGTTCGAAAAGGAACGAGCTTATGACAATTTGCTCGACAATTTTCGAGGGTTCTACGCATGCCGCACTCTCACATTTGATACTGAGTCCGGACGCTGGAGCGAGCGGTGGGATATAAGCTTCGGGGACGACTTTAGAAATGCTGTAAAGATTTCAGACGACTATCTGGTGGAAGAAGACGATACCCGTGTCGCCGCGCTTGTAGCTAAAAACTGGAACAAAAATCTTGATCAGGTATTTCGGCGCGATGCTTCCGGATATCAGTCTTTGTATGACGATGAGCCACTCTACAAAGCACGGCCCTGACAGTGCGGAAAACGCGGAACAACTCCGACGAATGTCAAAGGTTTGAGTTCAAAATCTACGCAGATCGAAGTTAAGCTTTCGTGCTTCTCATAAGTCTGTTTCAAGGGGCCCGGGTAGACTGACCGCTTGACGGTTGGTATCGGCCGCGGTATCGCTTCGGGTATCGTAACGTGTTGGCCGTCTTGAAAAAATGGCGGAGTCCTGCGCTCGAATGGTATCGCGGAGTGGAATCCCTCTCTCTCCGCCATACTCTATTCACTATTCCGTCAATAATTCTTCAATAAATATCCGTGTTTCGATTGCGAAATACTGAGCTGTAACGCCTGAATTTGACATTTCGTGTATACACGAGATAACCGACTGAAATGGTAATCACATTTAAGAATATTCATTTAATATTGATCAACATCTAATTGTAATTTCACACAGACGCATCAGAATATTCAATCAATATTACCATCGTTAAATCTAACATTATTTTTAGATACGTCATTTGACAGAAAATTATCTTCGTGAAATGCTTCAATTTAGGAAGAACTCTAAAAAATGTATGCAAAATGTTCTTGTCTGCGACCAAAAAAATAGGGAACACAAAACTACTGATCGCAGCGGCAGCAGTGATACTGTTATCGCCTATCGTGACACCAGTTGCTGCCAAACAGTGTGAGACCCCGCTTTTGTCCGGGCCGCCGATTTGGCCACCTTTCATCAATCCGGAAGCTGATGGCCAAGAACGGACCGGATATGCGATTGATTTTGTAGAAACAATCTTTTCCGAAATAGAAGTCTCTCACAAGATTGATCGCGCAAAACCATGGCCAAGAGTGATCAAAGAGTTGGAGACAGGCGAGCTCGACATGGTCTTTGCCTTTTTTGATAGACCTGAGCGGCGCGAAAAATACGCCTACACGGAACACTGGATTACCGATATGTATGCCGTCATTACATACAAGGGTAATGAATTTGACTACCTATCGGTGGAAGACCTTCGAGGCCGTCAAGGGCTGACTTATAATGGAATACGGTTTCCACCGCCGTTACATGAAGCGACAGTCGACAACGATAACTTGACGACCGTGAACGACGTCGAATTGATGCACAAGATGCTTCGACACAAACGGGTTGATTATGTCATTGCGTCAGTAGCCACATTCATGAACCTGCTGCCGGAGGGGTATACGGCGGATGAATTCACAGCTCTGCCCGCGTCGGCGGTCAAAATTCCGGTCTATATGGCTATTCCAAAGAACTCGCCATGTGAACATCTGCTCGAAGCAATCAACGACCAAATTCGCAAGCATCGCGACGAGTTGTTTGAAGCAGTCTACTCTGACCTGATCACAAACTGAAAACAGGGAAAATTGCCCGTTGCAACGGCACCTATTTCGGGCCAGATGGTTTTGGCAGGACACACGGCTTCGCCTTGTCTTTGATCTGTCCGGAGCCGCCGAAAATATGTCCTAGCAAATTGAGCGGAAGAGAGACAACTTCGCCGACAGCTCGGCCGGCTCCGGCATTTTTCACAACAACATCAGGCGCCGACAATGTGCCTTTCAATTCGAATGGCGAGACAATTTCAACAAGCTGCCTGCGCTTGGCCCTTGGAGTAAACGCCACGTTCAAGGCACCACTGCGAAAATTGACTGATCCAGCGCCCACGAGCTGAACATTTTCAGTTTCAATAACCAAAGACCTTGATGACGCCGTTCCATTCTTGAAATGAAGTGGCAGGACAGCGCAGACAAGTTTTGCCTTATTGCCGTTGCCGCTGGTTACCAGCCAAGTGAACACGTTTAGGCCACTGAGGTCGAGCAATCGGTTTGGTAAATCGCCTCCCCAGAGCGAAGTGGTAACACTTCCAGACAGGGATTTGATCAGAGCCAGCTTTGACGATGCGTCACCGCTCACATCAAAACTCGAATAAACTGTGCTGGAAACCGGTGACGGAATACCGAACTCCTTCAGCAGACGTTTCAGTGGAAATTTTTCTATGCGTCCGTTGGCTGAAGCCAGTTTGGGAGTCTTAGAATAATCAAGACCGAAATCACCTCGAACCGTGCCTCCGAGATAGTTGACGCTCAACGTGGACAGTTTGAGATATTTTTCGTCATACAGAACTTTGGCGGACAGGTTCCCGGCCTTGATGTTCTCTGAGACCAGTTCTTTCACCGATAGATCTACATTTGCACCGAACTGCGAACTAAACCCACGCGTTACCTTTATGTGCTCGCTTGGGTCGGCAAACCTGAGTTGAGAGAATTGCACCAAACCGGAAAGATCGGCAAAATTCATCCGATCTGACGCAATCGAACCATCAAGCAACCACTCAGCGCCCGTATCCTGCGGGCCAAAGTATACGTCTGCTTCAATTTGTGTTTCACCAGACGTTAGAGCGCCTTTGAAACTTGCACTGTTTTGCCTGAGCTGACTGGACCCGTTGAAACCCAGTTTCGGCAAAGATCGAGTTGCTTCGATGTTAAATGCTCTCAAGAACGCAGATGGCTCCAGCATGGTGAATTCTGTCGAGAAGGTCAGTTCATCAACAACCCGCAATCCGGGTACGGCAATATCAAACTGCAAATCATACAGGTCTGTTTTACGCGACTTCCCGGTAAACTCCTCCAGCCCGAGGTCGCCGGCGGCATCGTTCAGCCGGAGTATCCCCTCAACAATTCCAAGGTCAATTTTTGTATCCAAATTCCCGCTGAACAAGGGTGCCACAGGAAAACTGTAGTTACCGGCAAGATCGACACCAGCCAGACCAATAATATCTTCAACCTGACCCGTCAGGATAAAATAGGGTTCCTCTATCGGGCCATCCTGAATGACTATGTTCTCAAGCCCGACCGTATTGTTAGCCTGTTTGACAATTCTGCCGACAGAAATGGGTCCAATCCTGTCAAAATCCAGGATGGCCGCATTCGTAAAGATCTGCGCTTCTTTGATGGCGAGACCGCCAAGCGGCCCTGTAACCTTACCGGAGAATCCATTCAGCTCAAGCGCAAGTGATTTTTGATTTTCTCGCGGAGGAAGCGCTAGATTGACGTCGAATTCCAGATCGACAACCGGATTGACCGTAGAATCCAAAACAGAGCCAGATAATCGGATTTCATTTCGAAGATCTGATTCTATTTTGGCTTCAAGACCCGCAAGATCAAGTTGGTTAAGTGGCCCCGAAAAAGTGTAGTTCAGCGTTGCTTTGCCGTCGCGTGCACTCACCAGTCCCAAGGATTGAAGAAGTTGGGCAATCGAGTCCGTTTTTGATGAAATCTTTCCGTCAACGCCTGCAACTTCAGTCGACGTATCGATGACACCGGTCGTATGGCTGTCCAACCCAGGCAACCCCAGTTTAAGATCAAATCGACTTTGGTTTTGGGCTTCCGATTGATGCAGTTTTTCGACCATGCCAGTGATGGACAAAGGCGTTCCATTGAGAATGGCATCAAAACGGACATAAATTTCTTGCTTATTCTCAGCTGTTGTCAGATCAAGCGAATTGATTTTTAGGGTTTCATCCCAACCGTCTCTAGAGTCCAGATACCTGACGACGATGTCGGACATTTGGAAGTTCGCAAAAACAGGATTGTTCAACGCGAGCGAAGGAATTTCGAATAAGGGGGCCGCTCTAGGATCCGCTTTCTGCTTATTCGGAGCAATTTCTATTTCGGCGCCAGCCATCTGGAAATTCGATATGCTGGATGCATTTCCCAACAGCAACGCATATCGCGCATCGAATTGCACCAAATCGAATGCACGGCCCATTTTGTCAGGTTTCGATAACTTGGAGTCGACATACGCGTTCTCAATGCGGACGCCCATGTGCGCGCCAAGTTTCAACGACACGTTACCACGTACATCAACTGTCTCACCTATAACCGTGGTTAGCAGTTGACTGGCCAATTTCTGGCGCAACGGTAAAAACAGTTCCAAAGACGCAACGATTACAAATGTTGCGACTGCAAGAATAATCGAAACGAGAATTCCCAATACAACGAAACGAAGACTGTTCAGGATCCGCCGATTTCGGCTCTGCGATCCGAGATGCATTGGGCGCGCTACCTTTTTGTTAGAAAGTGCTCAGTCTGAATTGTGCCCAATTCTAAGCTCGAAAATCCTGCTGTCTATTGCATAGATCACTAACCCTATTAGGTCAGCCGGTATTGTTGCTCGAGCTCGATCAATTTTTGTTTGCGCCACAGGCCGCCGCCATAACCGGTCAATGACCCGTCCGCGCCCATCACGCGGTGACACGGAATAACAAGAGCAATCTGGTTAGCACCGTTTGCGCGCGCAACTGCCCTGACAGCCTCGGGCCGGTTCAACGCCCGGGCGACATCGGTATAACTTCGCTTGTCTCCGGCAGGTATCTTGATCAGCTCGCGCCAGACATCCCGTGTGAACGGCGTTCCATGCAGCGCCAACCGGGTCTGGAATATGCCGTTTTCACCGGCAAAAAATCGGTTCAATTCTTCCTGGATCTGGTCTGTCACGATTGAGCGACCAAAACCAATTTCCCCCTTCGCAAATTTCTGTAGTTTCCTGAGTTCCGTTGGCAGTGCTTTTCGGTCCAGAAACTCCAGCAGGTGCAGCTGTGTCTGATCCGTTATCGCCACCAGTGGCCCCAACGGCGAGGAAACCCAGTCGGCCTTCAACAGCGGTTCAGCTGCAAATGTCCCGGGAGCCTGCCCGGTCAATTTCGCAAACGCATCCCGAAACGCGCTTGGAGAATCAAATCCGGCACTCAGCTGCGCCTCTATGACCTTGCCGCCGTCGGCCAGTGCCGAAAACCCTTCCTGCAATCTCCTTTGCCGCGCCATCTCCAGAAACGTCATGCCAAAATGGCGTTTGAACGCTCGCCGAACTGTCGAGGGATCCAGTCCCATACCCTTGATATCCGGCTCGCCCCACCGATAAGCAGGACGGTCTTCCAAGGCCGTTATCAGTGGTTTGACGACCGGATCGGCGCTGGCTTCCGGTGTTGTCGGACGGCAACGTTTGCAGGGCCGGTATCCGGCGTCAAAACACTCCGAGACCGTCTCATGGAAGGTGCAGTTTTCGCGCTTTGGTTTACGTGCGGGACAGGTCAACCGGCAAAAGATACCAGTTGACGAGACACAAACATATGCCCGCCCATCGTAGGACGGATCGCGATTCAGTAATGCATCATAGAGCGTATCGAAACTCGGTCGGATCATAAACATGAACCAAATCTAGACCGATCCGGGAGTGGCTTCAGCCGGAAATCGGGCGTTTATTTCAATTTCTGAGCTGCTGAATTCTTGCTTATCGATAGACTTGGTCTTCAGTCGGGAAACTCCGATCAGAAACTTCTTCCGCGTAGGATTTGACCGCCGCTTCAATTCTTCCCCCGAGATCACCATAGACCTTGACGAATTTGGGCGGCGTCGGGTTCAGACCAAGCATGTCTTCCAGAACCAGAATTTGTCCGTCACACTCAGCCGACGCACCGATACCGATCGTCGGGATAGAAATTTTCTGGGTGATCCTGGCGGCTAGCGGCTCAACCATTCCTTCGACTACAAGTGCAAAAGCTCCGGCATCAGCAACAGCCTTTGCGTCTTCCTCGTGTAGATCCCATGTCGTTTCATCGCGCCCCTGGGTTTTGAAGCCGCCCATCGTGTTGACCGATTGAGGTGTCAGGCCAATATGCGCCATCACGGGAATACCGCGCTCGGTCAGGAACCGGATGGTTTCTGCCATTCGCGCTCCGCCTTCCAACTTGACCGCACCGCACTGCGTTTCCTTCATCACCCGCGCAGCATTGCGAAACGCTACCGACGGGCTTTCTTCGTAGGTTCCAAACGGCATATCGACGACCACGAGAGAGCGCCGGGTTCCGCGAACCACAGCCTTTCCATGCATGATCATTAATTCGAGCGACACGCCAACGGTGGATTCCATACCGTGCATGACCATACCAAGACTATCGCCCACCAGAATGAAATCTGCGTATTTATCGACGATAGCGGCAGTATGCGCGTGATAAGACGTCAAAGAAACGATCGGATCGCCGCCCTTCCGTTTGGCAATCTGCGGCGCAGTGATCCGTCGTATTGGTTTTTGGGCGCTCATGTTTTGTCCTTTCACAAGGGCTTGAGACCAAAGAGGTCAGGCAGCAGGGGTTATCACCCGCTGATCAATCAGGAGAACAGCACCAAACCGGACAGCGAGCAAAACAACGGCTGGCTGGTCTAGCGTTCCGGATAATTCTTCCAGTGTGTCGGCATTCCGGACGTCGACGCTCATCACCTCGGCGGACGGCGCAGATGTCAGAATATCTCGGATGGCGCATTTCAGATCGAAGATTTTAGGACTGGATCCTGCAAGACTTTCAGCCTTTGCAAGTGACCTGCTCAACACAAGCGCTTCCTGCCGGTGTTCCGGCGCAAGACGCACATTGCGGGATGACATGGCGATGCCATTAGCTTCGCGGACTGTCGGGTGACCAATGATCTCCAACGGCATATCGAGGTCGAAGACCATCTGACGGATTATCGCGAGTTGCTGATAGTCCTTTTCACCAAAGACAGCGTAGTCCGGCGTTACGATATTAAAGAGTTTGCTGACGACAGTGGCGACACCCTGGAAATGCCCCGGACGCAAAGCGCCTTGGAGAACGCCGGAGAGCGATGGCACGTCCACAAACGTGTCTCCTCGCTCGCCGTACATTTCCTCAACGCTTGGCATGAAGACGGCGTCAACACCGTCCGCATTCAGCAGCGCCAGATCCCGTTGTTCGTCGCGTGGATAGCTCGTCAAATCTTCGTTCGGGCCAAATTGGGTGGGATTGACGAAAATCGTCGCCACGACGCGGTTTGCCACCTCATGGGCTCTGCGAACCAGCGCCAAATGGCCATCGTGCAAATAACCCATCGTCGGCACAACACAAACGGTTTCACCGCTCCGTTTCCAGGCCGAGACAGTTTCCCGCATGTCCGCCTTTGTCCGGCAGATCTTCATAGAGTGTCCTCCCTACCCCGCAAGCGAGGCCCGCTCTTCGCACCTGCAACATAAGCAGGTGTAACAAGAAGGTCCAGAGGCCCGTCGATTATCTAAAAGGCACCATCATAGGCGCGAGGCGCAATGCGGCATGCCAACAATGTGAAGCCAGTTCGATCCAAGGCAGCCATCGCTTCTGCTTCCAGATCCTGTACATTTTCAATCCAGACACCGTGGCCGCCATAGGCATGCGCAATTGCTGGAAAATCCGTTTCTCCGAAATCAACACCGACATTGGGTCGTTGACTATTACGCTGTTTCAATTCGATCAGCGACAGGCTTGTGTCGACGAGGACGCAGATAATCACCGGAATATTTTGATCCCGCAGCGTGGAGAGTTCACCAAGACACATTTCCAGTCCGGCATCCCCGACAAAGGCAATCACAGGCATTGTCTCACCAACCAATCGATGTCCCATCGCAAGCGGGACGGCGCATCCCATTGTGCACAGCGCGGACGATTGAAGCATCTGCCGCGGGCCCGCGCATTTCCAAATCTGACTCACAAGAATTCGGTGCGCCCCGCTGTCGGCCGTCGCAACGGTGTTGGCTGGCATGACGTCCCGCAGAACATGAAACACATTTCCCGGTCCCCATCCTAAGGGTTCCGGCATGAAAGCTGCAGACAATTCCTGACGCACCTTGTCCGGCTCACCATTCGCCCACGAGGATTTTGAGTGATCGCGGACCTGGCTCAGAAGGTCCAATGCCGGTTTCACCGAACTGCGCAAACTGGCAGCGACGCTGTGCATTCCGTGGGTCCGCAGGACCGGGGTCACATCTATAACTGGCGCATCTGCAGCCCATGGCTCTCGCCAATTGACGCGCATTTCTATCGGGTCATAACCAAGCAGTAGAATGCAATCACTTTGGTTCATCAATGGAAGAAGAAGACTGTCAGCCTTCGGAGAAAGTCCGGCTCCGCCCAGCGCAAGCGGGTCATTTTCATCCAGAAGGCCCTTGCCCTTGTAACTGGTCATCAACGGAATCTGAAACGTCCGGCAAAAACCGGTGACTTCTTTCGATGCATTTTCATTGACTGCATCGACACCCGCAATCGCAATTGGACGTTCGGATTTGGCAAACAACGCAAGTGCATTTCTGAGGTCCGCACCCTGAATCGGAGCCGAGTTTACCGGGCTAGATCGGAACGAATCCGACCAGATTTCATCCGTCTCTGTTTCAGCGACCTTGATGGGGACATCGATATGCACCGGACCGGGTTGGCCGTCGAGGGCAATCGCCAGAGCCTTTTCCATCATCACTTCGAGAGCACCCAGTCGCGCCGAGAAACTCGCCTTAACGACAGGGCGCAGAAGTTGCTGATGGTCGAACACCTGATGGGTGTAGCTCTCTGCCTCGCCGTCATCGACACAACCGGTCAGAAAGATCAGCGGCACCCTGTCCTGCCAGGCATTGGCGACGACATTGATGGCATTGGCAGCCCCCGGGCCAAGCGTTGCCAGAAGCACGCCGGGTGCCCCATCCGCATGCCAGCCACCTTCTGCCATGAAACCGCCGGCGTTTTCATGTTTGACCAGAACGAACTTTAAATCCGCTTCGTCCAACGCTTGCATCAACGCCAGAACTTCGCCACCAGGAATACCAAAAGCGTGTCGGCAACCGGCGGCGTGAAGTTTCCTTGCAATAATATCTGCGCCAGTCGTCATATTGCCGATGTTCCTTCGTTGGCCGGTTTCGTGCCGGTGTCGAGAATGCCTTTGTTACAAAGCTCTTTGATTTGATCTGCTTCCAGTCCCAAATATTTGGCCAGAACGCTTTGAGTATCTGCACCAATCATCGGCGGAGCATTTTGATAAGCCACCGGCGTCTTTTCCATCTTGATCGGAGAACCTATCAAATCGACCGACCCGCTGATCGGATGTGGCAGTGAAATGCGCATCCCTCGCGCCAGAACCTGAGGATCTGAAAAAACCTGAGCCAGATCGTTTACCGGGCCGCAAGGCACTCCTGCCTCTTCAAGAAGTTTTATCCAGTCCGCCGCGTCTTTTTCGATTGTTAAACGGCGAATAATCGGAACGAGTTGTTTGCGGTTCCGAACACGATCTGCGTTCGTCACATAGTGCGGATCATCTGCCAACTCTGGTCGACCCGCGACAGTGCAAAATTTCCTGAACTGACTGTCATTACCAACAGCCAGAATGAACGGACCATCTGCCGCAGGAAATGACTCGTAAGGCACGATGGTCGGATGACCATTGCCGAGACGACCGGGTGTCTCTCCGGATAAAAGATGGGCAACACCCTGGTTGATCAACCAGGACACCTGTGCATCGAACAGCGAGATATCTATTTGCTGGCCTTCGCCTGTGCTGTTTCGATGATTAAGCGCAGCCAGAATGGAGACAGTCGCATACATGCCACACATCACATCAGCGATGCCGACACCGCATTTGGTCTCGGTTCCGCCCTCGTCATCCGGAAATCCGGTCAACGACATAATCCCACCCATTCCCTGGATCAGAAAATCATACCCAGCTCTTTGGGCATACGGACCTGTCTGACCGAACCCAGAGATCGAGCAATAAACCAGCTTTGAATTCCGCTGTTTCAACGTCTCGTAATCAAGCCCGCGGCGTTTCAGATCTCCGACCTTGAAATTCTCGACCAAAATGTCGGCTTTGGTTGCAAGATCACCGATCAGTGCCTGACCTTCTTCACTCGCCAGATCAATGGCAACAGATGCTTTGTTGCGGTTGGAAGACAGGTAATATGCGCTTTCCTGTGTCTCGTTTCCATTTTCATCTTTTAAAAATGGCGGGCCCCAACCTCTGGTGTCATCTCCGCGTTTGGGACGTTCGATCTTGATAATCTCTGCCCCAAGATCTCCAAGGATTTGCGTACAGGTCGGGCCTGCCAGAATCCGGGAGAGATCTAGAACGACGAGCCCGGACAATGCACCGGATGATGGCATGGATTGCGACACAGGTCACCTTGCTGATGTGTTTGACCGCAAAGGACACTAGGGCATCGCGTTCGTCAATATTGAGATTTCCAAAGCCAGATCGCTTTAACTCACTTTCCTGTCAGAGCGAAGTGACTTCAGCCCTCTGTGTTCCAGCCTTTCATCTCACCCAGTTGAAGCCAGGCACGTTTGATCCATTCTGCACGGACATTGTGTCCACCTTCATGCAGACAGAGTTCCAGAACACCCGTTACCGGAGACCAACGCTCACAGGACAGGCTGCCATCTGTCATCTTTTCCGATTTAGTTTCATCAAGACCAACTTGTCGACGCCAAACGTCGAAACTCTCAAAGACGTCACCCTGTTTCCATTTACCGCCGCCTAGCCAGCGCCCTGCCAACGGGACGACTGTGTCGCTCGTTCCATGGACATGAAACAGATACGGCGGTTCCGTTTCGCAATTAACCGGCAAGGGCTCCCAGAAAGCGCCCGCAATTGGAGCATACCCGCTGAACCGGTCTGATTGTTTACACGCCATGTACCATGTCATGAAACCGCCGGAGGAAAACCCGGACAGCATGGTGCGATCCGTATCGATACCAAAACGGTCTGACAGATCTGACAGAACTTCGTCAAAGAACACATATTCGTCCCGCAGCGATCTTGGCGATGATGGAAACGACCAGGTTCCATTGACACCCTGCACGGCAACAAATGCAACGCCGAGCTCGTCGGCCATTTTCTGGAAATTTTTGTTTCGCAGGGCATTCAGTGCTTTGCCGCGATGACCATGCAGATACAAGATCGCTCCGAGCGGTTCGTCGGTAGCGTGACCAACAGGCATGTGTATGAAGTACTCGCCGTTAGAGATTTCACATGGAACCTCTTCGCCGCAAGTCGCACTTTCTGCAGCGTGCACATTGGAATTCGTGATGGCCAAAAAAAGTGTTGTGGCAAAGGCAAACATAAGATTGAAATTCATAGCTGAAACCGAACCTCATTAGCGCCAATCGCACGGAATCTCGCTTGCAGGCAATTGTCCTGACTCGATATGAGAATGGTCTGGCAGCCGCAATTGTCCAGAGTTAAACGATCACATATAGGAGATCGGCGGCCGTGACAGAACCTTAGTTCCAAGCGCCTTCGGTCGGGATATTCAGCGTTCGACCGCAGTGTTTACAATGGACAGCATCCGGATCATGGCGGCTCAAACCGCAATCCGGGCAGGCAACCCTTGCTTTTGCCGGCCTAAAGATTGTCTGGACCAATCTAAGAAACAGGGCGACCCCAAAAATCATGATTAGTACTGTCATGAGACGCCCAACAGTGTCGGTCATCGTAATGTCGCCGAATCCGGTTGTGGTCAGCGTTGTGACGGTGAAATAAAGCGCGTCCAAATAGTTGTTTATATTGTCGTTCTGGTCGTGCTCAACAACAAACACAATGGCCGTGACGACAAAAATAAACACGAAGAGATTGATTGCCGATTGCAAAATTTCTTCGTTGCGGCGGAACCAGTTTGATGTTTCCCGAAGCTCATTAAGGAGATGATAGGAGCGCAACAGTCGCAGCATGCGTACGACCCGCAAGAACGCGAAGTTCTCAAAGAAAGCCGGTACTATCAACGATATAATCACAACGACATCGGCAAGCGACGTAAAGCTGAAGAAATATCGGTTCCAGGCCGGCGCTGCGATCAATCGCGCAAAGTAATCGAGGGTCAATACAACTGCGATGAAATAGTCCAGTTCATGATGATGGCGATCAGGATCAACCATGGCGGACACAATGAAATAGCCAATGGTGATCAAGTCGAACGCCAGCAGAACATATCGGAATGTTTTGGCGCGTGTTGTGTGGCCGAAGTAAAGCTGGCGCAAGAAGGTTTGCAAAGCTAAATTATCCGCCGTCATTCGCACTGCCCCAGTCTGTCGGTCGCGATCATTTTCGTCGCCACATCTAAACAAACAGCGAAATACCTTATTCGTGAGAAAAATGCACGACAGTCCTGCTTTGCCAAGGTTTATTCCTTCGACCTAGCACACTAAAGTCGGGCGACAAGTTTTCGGCCTGACTGGCCTTTTTAATATGAGGAAATTGTATGTTTGATCTGTCGGGACAAGTTGCGCTGGTGACCGGAGCAAGCCGGGGCATTGGCGAAGCGGCTGCGCACAGCCTTGCCAAATACGGCGCAAAGGTCGTTCTCGCAGCCCGGTCGAGCGGAGACATCGACCGTATTGCCAATGAAATCACGGCAGCGGGCGGATCAGCTGTTGCTGTCAGCTGTGATGTTTCCAGTTACGAAGATGTCACCAAGGCCATCCAGCGCGCCATCGACACATTCGGCGGGATCGACATCCTCGTAAACAATGCCGGTGTGATCGATCCGATCTCACGGATTGATGAGTCAAACCCTGAAGAATGGGGCAAAGCGATCGATATCAACGTGAAGGGCGTCTATCACGGCATGCGAGCCGCAGTTCCGCATATGCTGAAGAACGGTTCCGGCACCATCGTCAATATCAGTTCAGGTGCCGCAAGTGGTGCGCTGGAAGGCTGGAGCCATTACTGCTCCTCAAAGGCTGCGGCTCTTTCCCTGACAAAATGTGGCGACAAGGAATTCGGCGAACTCGGCCTTCGTATTGTTGGTCTGAGCCCCGGAACAGTTGCGACCAAAATGCAGGTCGATATCAAGGCGTCTGGTATCAACCCAGTCAGTCAGCTTGATCCATCTGTTCACATTCCGGCTGAGTGGGTTGGCGAAACGATCTGCTGGCTGTGCACCGATGCTGGTGACACCTATCGAGGTGTCGATTGTTCGCTGCGCGATGAGGACGTTCGCAAGGCAGTCGGCCTGATCTGATACGGAACTGCAAAAACAAAAGAGGGCCGCAATGCGGCCCTCCCATGAGATCGAATGACCAAAAAGTCCGGATCAGATCCCAGTGAAACCGTTCAGTACAAGAGGCTGCTCCGGCACCGTTCCATTCCACCCAGATTTTCTGGCCAAAATCGGATACTCACTAGACATGGGCATACCTCCTTTCCGTTGTTGCTGATGGTTTAAATGTGTGTGCGTTTTTTCGGTTAGGCAAGCCCCCAACCTTTGCTTTCCCACTGCAAAACACGCATTTGATCGATGTGTTACTGCGCAGCCACAGCTTTGTCGGCAATCTTCGTAAACACCTGATCGAGTTCCCTTGCCAATTCTGCGAGGGCCGCTCCGCCTTCACCCATGTAAGGCTCGAAGACAAAGCTTGGTGTTTTCCAGGACAGTGTTGCCGTGCCGTCTTCGTTATCCGTCACGTAAAAACGAATGGGAGCTTCGATACCGGCTGTAACCGAGGCCTCCAGCATACGTGTTGCGTAATCGTTTCGATAAACGCCAATAATCATGTTTCCCGGAATAGTTATGCCTAGCCCTTTTGCGCCGGCAGAAGCACTTGCCCGGGTTACCAAACCCATTTTTTCGGACTTCACCGCTGCGTTCACACGTTGGACCAGATCCGCATAAGAGTGTTTTGTCGGAATAACCATCCAACCTTCCCGCTCGGCAAAACTGCCAGCTTGAACAGCACTGATTGCAAACAATACGGCGACTACAAACCAGAACAGATGGCGCATCAGAATCTCCTGCAGTTTTCGGCATTGTGCCGACACAGCAGCGTTTCTGAAAATGATAACTACTCACATTAAGGTGTAATGGTCGCACTACTCCATACCAAGACGAAGACGCAGCCGAGTTCCGAGCATTGATCCAACAAACCCGAACATCAGCCACAGCCAGCCATGAAGAGAGCCGGATACGAGGCCACCCAGGTACGCGCCAATATTGCAGCCGTAGGCCAGCCGGGCCCCATACCCCATCAACAAGCCGCCTGCGACTGCCGTCAGCACATCGCGGCGGGTCAGTTTCCAGATTGGTGCATATTTACCGGCGAGCGCAGCTGCGGCCATGGCGCCGAAAACAATCCCGAAATCCATCACCGAGGTCATATCCCGGAGGACGGAGTTTTCCAGTGCCCCCCGTTGCCATGTCCAGTAGGGCCAGGTGTCGACCGGAATGCCTGCGGCATGGAGAATCTTTGCACCCCAAAGCGCAAAAGCTGACGTGATACCCCATGGCCTGCCGACAACCACAAAGGTTGCGATGCCAACCACGGCCAACATGACCGCACCAAACATCGGCGACCACGGCCCTTTCAGAAAAGACACCGTTTTGCGTTGTGGCGCGACATTACCATGTTCCTGCCTTTCGAGCCGGATCGTCAGGAAAGCAATACTTCCCAGAACAAGTGACGTCAGCAGAAATGCGCCATGTGGACCGAATTCCTTTATCAACGAGACGGGCGGCAGTTTCGGAAGACGGTCCCATAAATGCATATGTGCCGTTGCCACAACCGAACCAAGAATGAAGGCCGCGAGTGTAATCATCATTCGGGTAGATCCACCGCCAGCGGTAAAGAGCGTGCCCGATCCGCATCCACCGCCGAGCTGCATGCCCGCGCCGAACATGAATGCACCCAGCGCTGCGGCAAATCCGAATGGAAACACAAATCCACCGGTTGGCCATCCCAGCTGACCGCCCCACGCAATCAGCGGGAACGATACTGCACTGGTCAGAATGATCAGAACAAACTGAGCTCTAAGACCGCCACCGCGCTTTTCGGTAACAATGCGCCGCCAGGCTGCCGTAAACCCGAAACTTGCATGATAGAGCGCTACTCCAGCCAGCCCGCCGATCACCGTTGCGACGGCTTGGCGCGGACCAGCTGCTGCATAGGCTCCGGCTGAAATCAAGCCGAGTAGTCCAAAGGCTATTCCTGCAATCCAGATCTGAGATCGCTGAACAGATTGGTTCATGTCGTCTGTTCCAGATTTAATTAGAGCTGGTCAAATAATCCTGCAAACCATCCTGTCATCAGCTACCATATTTTCGCAATGAAGAAGTTCTTTTCTCTCCTACACACTGCCAACACCATTTTGTGTTTTGCAGTTCAAGTGAATGCTGCGGATTTTAGCGGTTAGATTTCATCCTCGCGGATGCATGCTGCGTAGACACCTACACAGTGAAAGAACATGGTTCCAACACGCGGACACAAAGGCCGATTATGCGTCTCAGTGATCAATTCGGATATGACATCACACTTTCCGGCAAGGGTGCCTTAGCAGCCTGGAACAAGACCGTGAATGCCTTCCTGGCGCACGGCAAGACAACACCGGAACATCTTGAGGTCTGCCTGAGCGCAGCGCCTCAATTTGCACTGGGGCACGCTTCTCGAGGCCTGTTTTGTCTGTTGTTGGGACGCCGTGAGCTTGTAACAACGGCTCAAGAGTGCCTGGCTGTAGCGCGAACCTCCATCAACAATTCAGCGGTCACAGACCGGGAATTGGCAACAATCGACGCCTTGACAGCCTGGCTGCAGGGGTTTCCAACCCGGGCCGCTGATATTCTGGACGCTGCCCTGATCAGGGCTCCGCGGGATGCATTCCTGATGAAACTCGTTCATGCGATTAGGTTCGTCCTTGGCGATGCTGACGGAATGCGCCAGTCGATCGAACGCGTACTGTCCGACTACGATGAAGATCACCCGTCTTACGGATATGTTCTCGGTTGTCGTGCGTTTTCCCTGGAAGAAACAGGGGACTACAGGCAAGCAGAGGCCTCTGGTCGCAGAGGGTTGGAATTCGCCAGTGACGATGCCTGGGGATTGCATGCGGTTGCGCACGTTCACGATATGACTGGCCGGTCAGAAGAAGGCTCTGGGTGGTTGGAAAACCATCCCGATGGCTGGGCGCATTGTAACAATTTCGGTTATCACGTCTGGTGGCATCTAGCCCTGATGTACATGGACAAGGGTGAAACCGAAAAGGCCCTGGTGCTCTACGACAACGAGATCCGTAAAGACAAAACGGATGACTATCGAGATATCTCTAACGCTGCTTCCCTTTTGTCCCGACTGGAGCTTGACGGTATCAATATCGGCAGCCGTTGGGACGAACTGGCACAGCTGTCCGACAAACGCTCCGAAGATGGTTGCAATGTTTTTGCCGACCTTCATTATCTGCTCGCGCTTTTAAATGGTGGTCGCCGGATGGGAGCCGACAGACTTCTCAACGGACTGAAGGACCGTGCCAAGATGGAAACAGACATTGGGCGCATTACTTCTGAAGCCGGGCTACCGACAGGCTTAGGATTGGAGCAGTACCGGAAAGGCAACTATGCCTCCGCTTTTTCTCTCCTGACTTCAGCCAGAGATAACCTGCCAACAATAGGCGGCTCCCACGCCCAACGCGATGTTTTCGAGCGGATCACGATTGATGCTGCTCTTCGGGCTGGCCTGTCTGGTGAAGCGGAAAACCTGATTAATGACCGCCGCCGCAAGCGCGGTGCCCTTGACAGGTTTGCCGAACAACGGCTTGAAGTCTGTGACCGAATGCAGCGCGCTGAAAAGGTCATGGAAGATGAAAACCTGCGGGCAGCAGATTCCGTCTGATCCAAAGCGGCATGCTCAATAAAACCAACTATAATCGACATGTGACCAACGTGAACGCTCATACACAGACCAAACGCCCCCGCGATCCGAGGCTCGACTTTTTCCGCGGCCTTGGCATGTTCATCATTTATATTGCCCATGTTCCATGGAACTGGTGGACGCTCTGGATTCCGGCACGCTTCGGATTTTCCGACGCCACCGAAATCTTTGTCTTCTGTTCCGGAATGGCGTCAGCTCTTGCGTTCGGCAAGATCTTTGACGTGCATGGTTGGGGTATGGGCGCGGCCCGTATTGCCCATCGCATGTGGCAAGTGTATTGGGCGCATATCGGCCAATTCCTGATCATTGCCGTTGGCCTCTTCATGGTCCATCAAAGCGGCTACCTGGAACGATGCTGCAACCTCACCCAGGATTACGTGGTCTCCTTAAACCTATGGCATCTGTTCAATAATACCGAACAGGCGCTTCCTGGCATCATGACCATGACCTGGGTGCCGAATTACTTCGATATCTTGCCAATGTATGTCGTGATTCTGGCGCTGATTCCGGTGATAATGCTAGCCTCAAGACTATCTGTCGCCGCTGCATTTGCAGTCTCTATCGGACTGTGGCTGGCCTCTCAATTCGGCTATCTCGATCTGCCTGCGGAGCCTTGGTCAGACCGCAAATGGTTCTTCAATCCGTTTGCCTGGCAGATGCTGTTCTTTACCGGTTTTGCCTTTATGCGTGGCTGGATTCCGGCCCCACCAGTCAACAAGAAGCTGATCGTTCTGTGTGCAGCAATTGTCTTGCTGACCATCCCGTTTGCCTATTTCCGTTTCCACAGCGCAAACTATTGGGACTTCGAATGGGCCCGTGAAATTCGCGCTGACATCAAGCCACTCTGGATCAAAACCGAATTTGGCCTATTCCGGTATCTCCATTTTCTGGCGCTCGCCTATCTCGGATGGATTGCTGCGGGTGAACACGGCAAATACCTGCTTGGCCATGGCAAAGTCTGGGGTGGCTTCGTGCGTGTTGTCCAAAAGGTTGGCCAACAGTCACTTGCTGTCTTCATGGCAAGCCTGGTCATCGCTCAGGCTGCAGCTCTTCTTCGGGATATGGTCTGGGGTCGTGGTGACTGGTTGCCGCAGATCCTGTCCAACTTTGGAGGTTTTGCCGCCTTGATTGCCGTTGCCTACTTGGTGTCCTGGTATAAAAGCCAACCTTGGCGCAAACCACCAAAGACTGCCACTGGTGGGCACTGCACACCGGAAGCACCGCCCAAAGCTGCGCCGCCAGCACCGAATGCAAATGAGGCAAGCGGTAAAGAACCTGCGCTCACATAATAAAACACCGGCATTTGAGCCGGCGTTTTTAGTTGTCGCGTTGGTTCAGCCAAGCTCAGTGCAATGATGCCATTTCAAGATCGGCCTCGAATGCATTGGAAACGGCAGCTTCTCGGCTGTCGGCCAGTAGGATCGGCGTGCCATCCGCATTCAAGAGTGCATAGAGCGTCATGTTGTCCTGCAATGGCGGAATTTCCGGAAACATATCCTTCAAATCCTGCGCCTTGATTGCCTTGATATAGGCAATCTCGCCGGTACCAAGTTCGGTAAATTCATCGACTGTCATGATCTCCTCGAGATCATATTGGTCTGCCCATGTGGGCGAATTAGGATCGTGCATCAGTTTGTCTCCGTTTCTTGCCTGACGAGGGTCATTCGCCGCTGGAGATTTCTATTTTTCTTATGACGCGCTCCGGTTCGGGACGCGCCAGATCAATCGACAAAAGCCCATCTTTCAGATCAGCTCCGAGGATTTCGATGCCTTCGGCAAGGACAAATGCCCTTTGGAACTGCCGAGCAGCAATACCGCGGTGCAGATACTGGCGGCTCTTGTCATCCACTTGCCGTCCGCGGATTACCAGCTGGCTTTCCTCAACGGAGACATCCAACTGTTCCCGCGTAAAACCGGCAACCGCCAATGTTATCCTGATAACATCTCCCAAACCGTCAGACTGTGGCAGCCTTTCGATATTATAAGGCGGATAGCCGTCATTGGCGGCTTTGGAAACGCGATCAAGCACACGCTCAATATCGTCGAACCCGAGCATAAACGGGCTGGAGAACGCTGACATGCGTAAAAATCCTCAAAGTCCTTGTCGAAGCGACCTTGCATCCGGACCCTTTCAATAGGCATCCGGACAGGAGTTTTTGAAGCTCCCTTCGCTATTAAATATGGAGACATGTTAAAATTGATTCAAGGCGGACGTGAAAGACTCCCGTTTCGGCTATTTTTATTCACTCGCCGTCCACAATTGTGGATTGAGTAGCGGTCCCGTTTTCAACAAAGCCGAAATTGCAGTGACAGCTTTACGGATGACCGGTTCATTTCGTTCATCCTGATGCATCAATGACAAAGGTCAGTAGCACATGCGAGCCCAACCCTGACGACCGGGAAACAGCGCGTACGTTGATGCCGAATGCCTTCCAGCACATTTTCAAGCGCCTGCCGGTCACCCTTCTGGGCAGCCAGAACAGCGTCTTGTGGAATTGTCACAACAGTCATTAATGCGCCCCGTCATTTCCGGTGTCTCATAATATTAGAGAGCCGAGAGCCGGAATGTGTGACACAGTTATTTGATTTTCTTGCAGGCTTGCGCCAAACGCCCGAAAAAGCCACTTTCTGCCATCTCTCCTTAGGCAGCCGTGCCATTCATTTTAATGAGTTTTCAAATGACCCGAGATGAATTCGACACCTATTGCAACAATTTGCCGGCGACGACCAATGTCATTCAGTGGGGCAATGCGTCTGTCTGGAAAGTCGGAGGAAAAATCTTTGCGATCTGTTCCGGTTGGGGCGAAGGCTCGCACGAAAAATTCAGCTTCAAATGCTCTGACATTTCCTATTCCCTGCTGATCCAGCAAGACGGCCTAATCCCGGCGCCTTATCTGGCGCGCGCCAAATGGGTGCAGCGGGAAGACGACACCGGAATGTCCGACGAAGACCTCAAGGCCTATATCGAGGCGGCTCATAAGATCATTGCAGCAAAACTGACGAAGAAGCAGCAGAAAGAGCTTGGTCTTGCAGACTAACTTTTCCGGAAAGTGGCGCTCCCTCGGCATTCTAATGGTTGCGGAGATTGCGGGTATGAGCCTGTGGTTCATGTCTGCCGCAATCCTTCCGGACCTGACACGCGAATTCGAGATTTCAGGATTTCGTCAGGCGGCGCTTTCCAGTGCAGTCCAGATCGGATTTGTGGTCGGCGCCCTGACCTCGGCTCTGCTGGGTCTTGCAGATCGCATTGATCCGCGCCGTTTTTTTTCGTTCTGTGCACTCACGGCAGCGCTGTTCAATGCCAGCCTTTTGTTTGTAGAGCCCGGTGGTTGGGCCTCTATCCTGGCACGGTTTGTGACGGGTTCCCTGCTCGCCGGCGTTTATCCCGTCGGCATGAAAATAGCCGTCGGCTGGGGGCAGAAAGATCGAGGCTTTCTCGTAGGCACACTTGTCGGCGCTTTGACATTGGGCTCCGCCGCACCGCATTTTCTCGCTCTACTGGGTGGTACAGACTGGCGCTGGAGTTTGACCGTTGCGTCTGTTGCTTCGGCTGTCGGTGGAGCTCTATGCCTGCTCACAAAGCTAGGGCCCTTTCATGCAAAAGCCCCAAGAATGCAGCTTTCGGCGATTTTGAAGGCTTGGACCAATCGGAAAATTCGATACGCCTATGCCGGATACCTCGGGCACATGTGGGAGCTTTATGCCATGTGGGCCTGGATCGGTGTCGCGTTGATGGTTTCTTTTTCAAGTCAAATAACCTCGGAAGAAGCACTGCCCCTTTCCCGGCTTATCGCCTTTCTGGCAATTGCTGTTGGCGGTATTGCCAGTATTCTTGCCGGGATTGTTGCGGATCGGGTCGGCAAGGCGAATATCGCGATCGTTGCCATGGCGGTCAGCGGCACAGCTGCAATCGCCAGCGCGCTGACATTTGGCGGACCAGTCTGGCTGACAATCGTCTGCGTGTTGATCTGGGGCGCTGCAATCTTGCCGGATTCGGCCCAGTTTTCGGCACTGGTGGCCGATTATTCGCCGCCGGAACAAGCTGGCAGTCTGATGACCTTTCAGACAGCTCTCGGCTTTGCGCTAACCTTTGCCACCGTGCAAGCAACACCATTATTGGCAGATACCATCGGTTGGCCGAGCGTCTTTGCTATCATGGCCATTGGGCCCGCGCTCGGGATTGCGGGAATGCTGCGTCTGAAGCAGATTGATCCCGACTAGATCTCAACTCACATTTTCCAACGCCTTGCGTCCTAAAGGGACATTGTTGATCAGCAGGGTGTATGAAAAAGAGGGCAACAGACTGTCAGGGAATTGACGTCTCCTTTTTGGCGACGTTTCCGCTTTGAAACAGTAGGATCAGGCGTCGGGGATCACCAATTCAAACTCAGAGAAACCAAAATCCTGTCCGTTGACCCGCACACTAATCGCTTGGGTACCGCCGTAATAAACCCGCGTGGTGATCGGTTTGATCCCGTGGTTCCGGCTTAATGCCAGTGTTTCGCCGGGATCAAGTCGTGCCTTTGTCCACTTGAACACTTTAGGAGCCAGTTTGCCGTTCGCTTTCTTGAAGTGGATCAGATAGTCCAGAACCAGATCCTGCGTCTTGGTACCAGTTGATGTTATTTCAACCGAAAAACCGACCCCGTTTCCGTAGTCAACGGTCCTTTCCGAAATCACAGGCCCCATCAATGTGATTTCAGGAGGGTTGAGGCCAAAGGCAGCCAGCGTGCCCGGATGCCCCTGTTTGATCAAAGACCGGCAAGCATGACGGACCAGCTTTTCGCGGTTCTTGTCAGCATCTTTCAGCCAGCGCGCTGCAATCTCCGCAACCAGATCAGGGTGATCCTTCGCAATATCATTCAAATGATTGGCGACTGACCGGCGGACATATTCTTCGGGATCGTCTTTCAAGGCTTCAAGCAACGGCAATGTCGGTGCCGGATCGGCGACCAGCTGCTTGAGTTGCATTCCCCATGGCAAACGCGGCCTTGTGCCTTCAGACGCCAGACGGCGGACATGAACACTCTGATCTCTGGTCCACGGTGTCATGATCGCAAGGGCGCGATCCTGATCGGCATCCAGAAACGGGCGCACTTCAAATTCGGCAGTGGCCCGCCGTGTCATTTCCTTCATGAGCGCAAATGACTTGTCGAAGTCGCCCAAACCACAATCCGCAACAATCATACCGAGTGGCATCATGCCCCAGCCTCGGATCCCGTGTTCATCACTGTCGCGATCAACAGCGACATCTGTCAACGGGTGCAGCATGGCTTCAAGAATGCCGAAGCGCTCGTCTAGATCGGTAGGTAAAACACGATGCGTGACATCCGCGATCAGGCGCGCCCGCTCCTTGAGTTCAAGATGATCCAGCTGCTCAAGGATTTCGGTCTCATAAGCCATAGGATCAAAGCCGCGAATGTGCTTGCCCAGATGCAAGCTCAGACACCGAACCAAATCAGGTGATATCTTGTTCTTGAATGGTTCCACGATGCCTGCCCCTTGAGATCAACTTTCCCCACTGGTGCCAGAAATCACGGACAGCGGATAGACACGTTTGGCAAACTTCCTGACACCTTTCTGTCAGGAGATGTCAATTGCCCACATGACAAAAACCACCCCGGTCTCCCGGAGTGGTTTTCTTGTTCACGGCAGTAGATTTGACAGCTGCCAATCTCTTGCTTCAGAAGCAGTTAGTCAATTCGGCGACCAGTATCCGCATCGAAGAAATGGACATCTTTCGCAGCCGCTTTCAGATACATCTTTTCGCCCGGTTCATGATGGGCATGACTGGAGACCCGAATGACGATTTCCTTGCCGCCACCCGGGAAGCTGGCATAGACGTAGCTCTCTGCGCCAACAGGCTCAAGAACGTCCACAACGACTTCCAAAGCGATGCCGTCGCCAGACGCCGGGCTGTCAACGACTTCCAGATGTTCCGGGCGAATACCGACTGTATAGGCGTCTTTGCCTTTGGTATTGGCACCGGACAGACCCGGGCCATCTGCAAGCGCCAGACCATTGTCATCTGCTTTGACATCCAGCAGATTCATCGCCGGAGAGCCGATGAAGCTTGCAACGAAGGTAGACGCCGGTTTGTCATAAACATCGATTGGTGCACCAACCTGCTCGATATTGCCACCATTCAGCACCACGAGCCGATCCGCCAAAGTCATGGCTTCCAGCTGGTCGTGGGTGACGTAAACGCTTGTTGTCCCGAGTGATTTCTGGAGTCGCTTGATTTCGACACGCATCTGGACACGCAGTTTTGCATCCAGGTTGGAAAGCGGCTCATCAAACAGGAAGGCTGCCGGTTCACGTACAATCGCACGACCCATCGCAACACGCTGGCGCTGACCACCGGATAGGGCCCGCGGTTTGCGCTCTAGATAATCACCAATTTCCAGAATACGGGCAGCTTCCTTCACCCGGCGATCGATCTCGGCCTTGTCCATGCCGCGATTTTTAAGGCCGTAAGCAAGGTTGTTGTATACCGTCATATGCGGATAAAGCGCATAGTTCTGAAACACCATCGCGATATCGCGATCGGCGGGATCGACCTTGTTGACCAGACGATCGCCAATTTTAATGTCGCCAGACGTGATGTCTTCAAGACCGGCAATCATGCGCAGGAGTGTCGACTTTCCACAACCGGACGGCCCGACCAGGACAATGAACTCGCCGTCGGCAATATCTATGGAAACGCCTTTTACGGCCTCCACATTACCGGCATACACCTTTCGAATGGTGTCGAGAGTAATCGTTGACATTTAGTACCTCACTTATCGCTCTCGACGAGCCCTTTAACAAACCAGCTTTGGAAGATCACAACCACCAGGACCGGTGGCAACATGGCCAGGATCGCAAGGGCCATGGCTTCGTGTAGTGCCGGAATTTGTGCACCCACCCACACTTGAAGGATCTGCTTGATACCGCGGACCAAGGTGAACAGTGATTCATCTGTCGTCATCAGCGTTGGCCAGAGATACTGGTTCCAACCAAAGACAAACATGATGATGAAAATCGCCGCAATCATCGTTTTAGACAGCGGAAGAAGAATGTCCTTGAAGAACTTCCAGGGACCAGCCCCATCGATACGGGCCGCCTCCAGCAGTTCTTCGGGAATTGACATGAAAAACTGCCGGAAAAAGAACGTCCCGGTCGCAGAGGCAATCAGCGGTACAATCAGTCCGGTGTAGGTATTTACCAAGCCTAGAGACTGAACAATTTCATATGACGGCAGAATGCGAACTTCCAGTGGTAGCAACAGGGTGGCAAAAATTACCCAGAAGCAGAACGTCGCCATTGGAAAACGGAAGTAGACGATTGCATAGGCTGCAAGCATCGAAATGACGATCTTGCCGATGGCAAAACCAAATCCAAGGATCATCGAGTTCTTCAACATGACGAAGCCATCAACTTCCTTGGTGAAGCCGCCTGCCTCGAACAAAACCTTCTCGTAGTTTTCCAGAAATTTCCCGCCCGGCGCGAACTGCATGCCCTCTTTGTAGATGGTGATAGCTTCATGCGTACTGGAAAAAAACGCCAGAGCGACCGGAGACACCATAAAAAAGACGCCAAGCAAGAGGATCACATGATCCCAAATCTGATTTTTTCTCATGTCCGCCCCTTACGTGTAGTGCACGCGCCGCTCGATCAGGCGGAACTGAATGACTGTCAGAATGAACACCAGCGCCATCAGAATGACCGACTGAGCCGAAGACCCGCCAAGATCGTTGCCGCGGAAACCGTCCAGATACACCTTGTAGACAAGTGTCACTGGATTGTTGCCCGGCTCGTTCTTCACGATGACGTCTATGATGCCGAATGTGTCGAAGAAGGAATAGGTGATGTTGATGATCAGCAGGAAAAAGCCTGTCGGTGCCAGCAACGGGAAAGTAACCGTCCAAAACCGGCGCATACCTGAGCGGCAATCAATGCTAGCAGCTTCCTGAACCGACTTTGAGATGCCTTGCAAACCAGACAGAAAGAAGATGAAGTTGACTGGGATCTGTTTCCAAACCGCCGTTGTGATCATGGCAAAACTGGTGTCGAAGTAGTTCACACCGATCTGCATTTGCCAGCCGAACATGGCGAAGAAGTCGACCAATGGCCCGACATGTTGGTCGAACAGCATGACGCCAATAAGGCCCGCTACAGGCGGGGCAACAGCATAGACCCACATCAACAACGTTTTATAAGTCGATGCACCGCGTAAAACCTTGTCGGCCTTGACTGCAAGAAGAAGCGCAAGTCCCAGCGACAAAAACGTTACCAGAACCGTGAATACTGCGGTGAATTTTGCCACCCGGCCATAGTCGGAAGAGGACAAAGTGTCCGTAAAGTTCTCCAAACCGACGAAGGTGGAACTGAACCCGAACGGATCTTCGAGATAGAACGATGACTGCACAGCCTGCGCTGCCGGCCAAAGGAAGAATATCGTCACGATGGCAAGCTGCGGAAAGAGCAGCATGTACGGGAGCCACCGGGACTGGAACTGAACTTTTTTCATCACGTCACCGGAACGGGGAAAGCGGGCCACCAGACTAACAGCGGGCCCGCACTTCTCAAAAGGAAATGGGGGCGCCGGGTAGCGCCCCCATAAAGGGGTAGATCAGACCAGCTTAGTTGCCCGTTGTCTTTGCAAAACGACCGAGGAGCTTGTTGCCTTCTTCCTCGATTGCTTTGAAAGCGTCTTCTACAGATGCTTCACCAGACATGATCTTACCGTATTCACGGTTCATCACGTCACGGATCTGGACGTAGAAGCCCATACGGTAACCTTTGGTCCATTCACCGCCTGGAAGGGTAAGCTGCTTGATGCCGATTTCAGCAGCTGGCGCACGGTCATAGTGACCGTCTTTCTTGGCCAGCTCATACGCAGCGTTGGTGATCGGCACATAGCCGGTCTCTTTGTGCCACATGTACTGAACTTCAGGAGACGTCAGATACTGGAAGAAAGACGCAACGCACTTGTTTTCAGCGTCCGGCTTGCCGGCCATCGAGAAGAGTGCTGCACCACCGATGAAGGTACCAGTGCCTGCACCGTCAACTGCATCCCAGTAAGGCAGGTATGTTGCAGAAAACGGGAACTCAACAGTCTTGGAGATACCACCGAACGACCCTGAAGAACCGAGCCACATAGCGACTTTGCCTTCGTTGAACGGTGTCTGGTTGTCGCCCCAGCCTGTGCCGTAGTAACCAAACAGGCCATCGTCTAGCCAGCCTTTGACTGCCGTGAAGTGGTTCTTGATCGGCTCACCGAAAACGAGCTCGGTACCTTTTGCGCCTTCGTAACCATTGTTGTTGGTTGCGAACTGCAGGTTATGGCGAGACTTGAAGTTTTCGGTAAAGATCCAAGGCAGGTGAGACTGAGCGAGCGGCACATAACCGGCATCTTTCAGCTTTGGTGCGATTGCCTGAAAATCTTCCCAGGTTTTCGGAGCTTCAACACCAGCTTTTTTCAGAGCATCTTCATTGTAGTAAAGAATTGGCGTGGAAGAGTTGAACGGCATGCCGATCATTGTACCGTCGGAATCTGCGTAGAAGTTGCGGACGCCTTCAATGTAATCTTCGATGTTAAACTCAACACCGGCATTTTCCAGGATTTTCTGAGCCGGGATGGTTGCGCCTTTTGCACCGATGATTGTCGCTGCACCAGCATCGAACACCTGAAGAATGTTCGGCTGTTCACCAGCGCGGAATGCCGCAATACCTGATGTCAGTGTCTCTTCGTAAGTTCCTTTGAAAACCGGTGTGATTTTACACGCGTCCTGCGACTCGTTGTAACCGTTGGAAATGTCTACAACGACTTCACCAAGACGGCCGCCCATAGCGTGCCACCAGGAGATGTCGGTTGCCGCGTATGACGCGGAAGATGTGCCAAGAAGGGCCGCCGCAGCGACAAGGCTGGCGACAGTCTTACGGTAAGCCATTTGTTTGCTCCCATCTAGCAGGGCATTTGCCCTGATCAGCAGTTGGATCATCAAGACACTGAGGCTTAATCAGCGCGAGAAACGATAATGCCTGCGTTTCGTATTGTTTTCATATGAACGTTGTATGACGTTCATATGAACATTAAACGACGCCTTGACCGCGCCTGCAAGAGGAACTTGAGATAATTTCTTTTGTCCGAGGCACGTTTCACCGTTTGAGGTTGCGTTCTTTCCTCAACAAGCCTGTAAACGCCACGAATTTTTGAAAAGAGCACACCTGCAAAAACTTAACCCCCTGTCGAACCGCACTGAAGAATTTAGTCTGGTCAGACTTTTTAATAAAGCTGGACCGATCGAACACAAAAAGACTCAATGACAATGTCCCGGCACTTGAAAGCAAATGACTAATATATGAAGTTGGCCGCCGCACTCAGGCACCATGCGCTCGAAAACGTGGAGATGATTTTTGGCCGACAATCAATTGCAACAACCGCATCCCGTTCGGTCTCCGCATTTTGTACGACGTTTGAGGTCGATTTTTTTGACCTATGTTGCAGCTTGGCTCCCAAGAAGCACTGATAAGGACGGGGGACCTGTTGTCTTGCTCACGCCCATGGCACCAAAAGATCTCGAAACAGCTGCAACGACTTTTCCGCTAATACGAAAAAATCTTAACCACACCATCACCCGTTGGCTGATCGTAGCACCCGAAAACGAGGACATACGCAAGTTTGCGGAGACCTGGGGCGCTGAGTACATCGATGAAAATGATGTTCTTCCCCAAATAGCAAAAGATGACGAGTTCGTTCTGAACGGTCGGAATAGAAACGGCTGGATGCGGCAACAAATCATCAAACTTCTGGCTTTCAATCTGGTTCCTGAAGCCGAGTCGATCCTTATCTTCGACACGGACACCGCACCTATCAATCCGGTGTCCTTTCGGAAAAACGGGAATCCTATCCTGTTTTCGTCCAATGAATTTATTTGTAGCTACCATAAAATGGCGACAGTCTTGACCGGACTGCCTCGACAAAGCCGGTATTCTTTTGTCGCCCATTGCATGATGTTTGAAAAACACTGGTTGGAAAAGCTCCAACACAAGATTGAACAACACACTGGCCTGCCATGGATAGAAGCAATCTACAAAAATCTGGACAAGACGACGGATGCGGCCTTCTCAGAATATGAGCTGTATGGAGATTTTGTCTACCAGATGGCTGATAAGGGGAAAGTAAAGCGCGAATATTGGCACAACCGGAAAATCAAAAAGTCAGAGCAAGAAAATCTGTTGGACCGCCCCTGGCACTGGAAGCGTCACACCTTCATTTCTCATCACACACATCTGACCAATTGAAACTTATCTGATCGAACCTGAATAGAGGCTCGAATATCGAGAGCGTTACCGTTTGCAAAATCGCAGGTATATATTTCTCTCGAGCCGATCGCCTGTCTCAAAAAATCTGAAACGCGATTGTCGCCACAATCAGGTATCGTACTGTTTTTGCGACCGCAACCAACAGGCAAAAGCGCCAAAACGGCTCCTTTAATACTCCTGCAACGAGCGTAATTGGATCGCCTATGACCGGCATCCAGCTTGCCAACAAGCTCCAGAAGCCAAATTTCCGATACCAGTTTTCTGCCGTCTCATACCATCTGGATTGCTTTTTTTCCGGTTTAGAAATTCTTTGAGCAAAACCAATAATTCCACGTCCCATCGCCCAGTTGACGACAGAGCCAAGCGTATTACCGATACTCGCGACCGCAATCAAAGCAGTTGCGTTCTGAGGATTTTGTACTAGGAGATAGGCGAGACCCAATTCGGACTGTGCCGGCAGCAACGTTGCAGCAAGAAAGGCGGCTATAAACAGGGCGATCATTGAAAGATCATCATCCAGTCCTTGCCAAACCGCAGGTACCAAGAAGTCTATTTAATAATAGGGAAATGGTGGAGCCAAGCGGGATCGAACCGCTGACCTCTTCGCTGCCAGCGAAGCGCTCTCCCAGCTGAGCTATGGCCCCTAATTTCATATACGCCAGTTTGGGTTTCTGACGCTGATGGAGGCGGAACATAGTCACAGAGCCTCCCAAGATCAAGCAGAAATTCCATCGAATTTCAGTGCATCATAAAGAAAAGACTGAGCAGCCAAAAACAGCTACTCAGTCAATAGCTTATCGGTCTGTATCGTCGTCAACTGCAACCACGATTCCCGGAACCGCATCATCATCTTCGTCGTCATCTTCAATGAAGACGTCGTCAACGGCTTCATCATCGTCTTCTAATTCAACGTCGTCGCCGTCAAGGTCCGGCACATCATCATCGCTGCCCTCGGCTTCCGCATCTGCTTCTTCCAGTGTCACGATTTCCGGCGTGTCAGCAGTGTCCTCTTCTTCTTTTTCTTTCTCTTCAGCTTTCTCAGCGGCTTTTGCCGCTTTAACAGCGCGTGTCGCTACAACGACTTCGAAAACCGTTCCGCATTTCGGACAGGTAATCGGATCCCGATTGAGGTCATAATATTTTGCGCCGCAGCCGGGGCACAGCCGCTTTGTGCCAAGTTCAGGTTTTGCCACTGTGCTCACCCTTCAATAATTTAATGGTCAACGTAGAATTTGAGTTCGCCGCCCATAGCCCTAAGTACGGCCTGGTGTCAAAGCCAAATCGATGATTTTTTCAACTTGCTCCACTTTTCTGCACGAAGCGTTGCAAATTTCAAGCAGCCTAAGTGGATGACGGCAGCTCTGACGCATGATAGGACGTGGCACCATTTGACAACCTATAACGCTTTGGACATTAAAAATGTCACACAATTCTGCGCCTTCTCCTCTTACATCTGCAAAGAGAAACCCACTGAAAGGCACCATAAGAGTTCCTGGTGATAAATCCATTTCCCACCGTTCTTTGATGTTTGGTGCGCTCGCCGTTGGCCGAACAACAATTACCGGACTTCTTGAATCGGAAGACGTACTGGCAACTGGCAATGCCATGCGTGCGGTCGGTGCCAAGATCGAAAAACATGACGATGGCAGCTATACAGTTGATGGAATTGGCCTCGGCTGCCTGCTGGAACCGGAGAGTGTTATCGACTTCGGGAATGCCGGGACCGGCGTTCGCCTGACAATGGGGATTTTTGGCAGCCACAATATCGCTGCCACGTTTGTCGGCGACGCGTCACTCTCCGGTCGTCCCATGGGTAGAGTGTTAAACCCACTTCGCGAGATGGGAACAAATGTCATCGCTCGCGACGGCGACCGCCTCCCGGCGTCTATCAGGGGATCGGAACAAGCTCTGCCGATTACCTATCGGGTGCCGATGCCATCCGCACAGGTGAAGTCTGCAGTCCTCCTTGCCGGATTGAACGCTCCGGGCATAACAACGGTTATCGAACCAATTGCCACCCGTGATCATACGGAAAAAATGCTTGCCGGTTTCGGTGCTGATATCTCGGTGTCTCTCAATGAAGACGGTGAGCGGGTTATCAAACTCACGGGACAACCTGAATTGAAGCCCCAGGACATTGACGTCCCGGGCGATCCGTCTTCCGCAGGCTTCCCAATCGTTGCAGCCCTAATAATTCCTGGCTCCGATGTCACTATCGAAAACGTCCTGCTGAATGAACACCGCACAGGCCTGGTCACAACGTTAATCGAGATGGGCGGCGATATAGAAATCCTGAACCGCCGTGAAACTGGCGGCGAGGAAGTTGGGGACCTCCATGTCAAGGCGAGTCAGCTCAAAGGCATCACCGTCCCGGCAGATCGTGCACCTTCGATGATTGATGAATACCCGGTCCTTGCAGTCGCAGCGGCATTTGCTACCGGCGACACCTTTATGCCCGGGCTGGACGAACTTCGCGTGAAGGAATCCGATCGCCTGGCAGCGGTTGCCCGTGGCCTGGAGGCAAATGGAATCCCGTGTATTGAGACAGAGGACACACTGACAGTCACCGGCGGAGCTAATAGCATTGGTGGCGGAACAGTGACGACGCATCTTGATCACCGCATTGCCATGTCCTTCCTAATACTGGGAATGGCTTCAGACGAACCAGTGACAATTGATGATGGTGCGGTCATTGCGACCAGCTTCCCAACCTTCACCAACCTCTTTGAAGGATTGGGTGCAAAAATTTCAGCTAACGCAAGTGAGGCCGCATGATAATTGCTATCGATGGGCCGGCCGCTTCCGGCAAAGGCACACTATCGCGCCGCCTCGCAGACCATTTCAATTTGCGGCACCTGGATACTGGTTTGACTTATCGTGCGGTTGCTGCGGCTTTACTCGCCAAGGGACTGCCGCTTGGTGACGAAGCAATCGCCATCGAGATAGCCCGCAACCTGGATCTTGCGCAGATGGACAAATCCGTTCTGTCCGCACATGAAATCGGCGAGGCCGCCTCGCTCATAGCTGTGCTGGGTGGACTGCGGAAAGAACTCGTGGACCTGCAACGACGCTTTGCGGAGACACCTCCAGGCGCTGTTCTGGACGGGCGAGACATCGGCACGGTCGTGTGTCCCAACGCAACGGTCAAACTGTTCATCACGGCGTCGGCAGAAGCCCGCGCGCGTCGCCGCACCGATGAAATGATTTCCAAAGGTGTGGATGCAAACTACACGTCCGTCCTTGATGATCTGAAGCGCCGCGATGAGCGAGACAGTCAACGCACCGTGGCGCCTATGAAACAAGCTGACGATGCGGTCTTGCTTGATACGACAGAAATGGATATAGAAAGCGCGTTCCAAGCTGCAGTGGATGTAATTTCCAAATCTGCAAGCCTCTAGATTGACCTGGGGCTCACCAACGGTGTGCCCCTATTTGTGCATCTAGAATGGTTCCGGCCAACAGGCCATTTGTTCACTTTGAACAAAACATCATCGGCAGGCGGCTTTTTGCTTCCTGTGACGAGACCGGATTTTCCGTCGCTCGCCTCCGCCGGCCCGCTTTTTTAAGCGGCAGAACCAGACGATACGTCGGTTCCGGGAGACAGACGATCCGGAGTGCAACACAAACCCGCCGGCGGCGCGCCAAAAGGCGCCAGGAGAATATATGTCTGATTTTAATCCCTCGATTGAGGATTTTGCGTCTCTTCTCGAAGAGTCATTCGTACAGAACGATCTGTATGAAGGTGCTGTTGTCAAAGGCACCGTTGTCGCCATCGAAAAAGACCTCGCGGTTATCGACGTAGGCCTCAAAGTTGAGGGCCGCGTGCCGCTGAAGGAATTCGGCGCCAAAGGCCGTGACGGCGAAATGACTGTCGGCACCGAAGTCGAAGTTTACCTGGAGCGCGTCGAGAACGCACTCGGTGAGGCTGTTCTTTCGCGCGAGAAAGCTCGCCGCGAGGAAAGCTGGGTTCGCCTGGAAGTCGCTTTCGAAGCAAACGAAAAAGTCAACGGTCAGATCTTCAACCAGGTCAAAGGCGGTTTCACTGTCGATCTGGATGGCGCTGTTGCCTTCCTGCCGCGTTCACAGGTCGATATCCGTCCGGTTCGCGACGTAACTCCACTGATGCACACGCCTCAGCCGTTCCAGATCCTGAAAATGGACAAGCGCCGCGGCAACATTGTTGTTTCCCGTCGCGTTGTTCTGGAAGAAACACGTGCCGAACAGCGTTCGGAACTGGTTCAGAGCCTGGAAGAAGGTCACACAGTCGAAGGTGTTGTCAAAAACATCACAGACTACGGTGCATTCGTCGATCTTGGCGGTATCGATGGCCTGCTGCACGTCACCGACATTGCGTGGCGCCGCATCAACCATCCTTCCGAAGTTCTCACGATCGGTCAGACCGTCAAGGTTCAGATCATTCGCGTCAATCAGGAAACGCATCGCATCAGCCTTGGCATGAAGCAGCTTGAAGCTGATCCATGGGATGGCATCGAAGCGAAATACCCGATTGAAGCCAAGTTCTCTGGCCGCGTGACCAACATCACGGACTACGGTGCATTTGTTGAACTGGAGCCAGGCATCGAAGGCTTGATCCACGTTTCAGAAATGTCTTGGACCAAGAAGAACGTTCATCCGGGCAAAATCGTTTCCACTTCTCAGGAAGTCGAAGTGATGATTCTGGAAGTCGATCCGGTCAAACGCCGTATCTCGCTTGGCCTCAAGCAGACCTTGCAGAACCCATGGGATGCATTCGCTGAACAGTTCCCGATCAACACCGAAGTTGAAGGCGAAGTGAAGAACAAGACTGAATTCGGTCTCTTCATTGGTCTCGACGGCGACGTTGACGGCATGGTTCACCTGTCCGATCTGGACTGGAACCGTCCGGGCGAACAGGTCATCGAAGAGTACCAAAAGGGCGCAATGGTCAAGGCCATCGTTCTGGATGTTGACGTCGAGAAAGAGCGTATTTCTCTCGGCATCAAGCAGCTCTCCGGCGACCCGATGGAATCTGGCGCAGCGGGCGAAATCCGCAAAAACTCTATTGTGACTTGTGAAGTCATCGAGATCAAAGACGGTGGCCTCGACGTGAAGATCGCAGACAGCGACCTGACCGCGTTCGTTCGCCGTGCAGACCTGTCCCGTGATCGTGAAGATCAGCGTCCAGAGAAATTCTCTGTCGGCGACAAGTTCGATGCTCGTATCACACAGTTCGACAAGAAGACACGTCGCGTTTCCGCCTCCATCAAGGCTCTGGAAATCGCAGAAGAGAAAGAAGCAGTCGCACAGTACGGCTCTTCCGATTCTGGCGCATCTCTCGGCGACATCCTCGGTGCAGCTTTGAAAAAAGCTGGCGACGACGAGTAAATTTCACGTTCTCAGTGAGAACAGGAAATGACAATAGCCCGGTGGAAACACCGGGCTATTTTTGTTTTAGCCGGTATGTTTGGCCACACTTTACATTTGATCACATGCAGCTAGGCTAAATTCCACGATAAGCATCCGCACCAAATTGCGGTCTCTTAATTTGCCTCTGGACAGAATTGCGAATAAAAATGACCGAAGCCAAAAGCGGTGACACGGTGCGCCTGCATTACAAGGGAAGTCTGGACGATGGATCCGTCTTTGACAGTTCCGAAGGACGTGAGCCGTTGGAATTCACCGTAGGGTCAGGCCAAATAATCTCCGGTCTTGATAGTGCCATTCCCGGAATGAAGGTTGGCGACGAAAAAACCGTCAAAATTGCCCCGGAAAATGCCTATGGAGCTCACAATCCGGAGGCCCAACAGACTGTTCCTCGGATGCAGATCCCTGATAACGTAGCCCTTAATGTTGGTATGCAGCTTCAAGGACAAACCCAAGATGGCCAAGTCATGAGTGTCACAATCGTCTCTTTCTCCGACGATGAAGTCGTTCTGGATGCCAATCACCCGTTGGCCGGGAAAAACCTGACCTTTGAAATTCAGATTACGAGCATCAACTGAATTACCAATTAGGATAAAACATTAGATAAAGTTGGTTCGAGGGCCTTATGTCCTCGCCAAATTGAGATCAGCGCAATAGATGTCCAATTTTTGCCAATTCTATTGGCGATAACAGTTGTGGAATTTGCAATTGAAGGTCACCTTCCTTAATCAAGACAATAACTTGAATTGCTTTCAGGAGCGTTGGACATAATGGCGATGGATGTAGATGCACTGGTTGATCGACGGCGCCTGCGCAGGAAAGTGACCTTTTGGCGTGTCGCCACGTTTCTAGTGATAGCCATCGCTTTGATCAGCAGTCTGGTTTACGTCTCAGGAGTGGCCAAACTCTCCAAACGTTCGGCACACATTGCGCGAATTCCGGTTGAAGGCGTCATCACGGAAAACCGCAAGACACTCAAGATGATTGAAAAAATCGGCGAGTCTGACGCGGTTAAAGGTGTTGTTGTTTCAATCAATTCTCCAGGTGGCAGCACCACCGGCGGTGAAACACTCTATCAAGCTCTGCGAAAACTCTCTGAAAAGAAGCCACTTGTGGCCGAAATTCGCACGATTGGGACGTCGGCTGGATATATGGTCGCTCTATCGTCTGATCATATCGTTACTCGATACAATACAATTACGGGCTCCATTGGCGTTCTGTTCCAATTCGGAAATATCGAGAAACTTCTCGAAACAGTCGGAGTCAAAATGGAGGCTGTCAAAAGCGCACCTTTAAAGGCCGAGCCTGACTTCTATTCAGAGACTTCCCCGGCTGCCCGCGCGATGCTCAAAAGCCTCGTAACTGACTCGTATGACTGGTTCGTTTCCCTTGTTGCCGAGCGCCGGGGACTGAGCGATAGCAAAGCCAGGGAACTTGCCGATGGCAGCATCTACTCTGGTCATCGCGCCGCAACAGAAAAGCTTGTCGACGCCGTTGGCGGGGAAGCGACAGCCATTGAATGGCTCGAAACCGAAAAGAGCGTCGCCAAAGGTCTTCCGGTCGTCACGTGGACGACAGAAGAAAATTTTGATGACCTGCCATTTTCCTCCCGAGTCTCGCGAGAATTTGGGAAAGGGGTCGCTTCAAGCCTGATTGAGCCACTAAATGAGGCTAAGGGGCTGATTTCTCGAAACCTTACGCTTGACGGGCTCGTATCCGTTTGGCAGGCTCCTGAGGCGGCAGAAAAAAGACCGTAAACGAGGGGGCTACTTATGATCAAATCTGAGCTTGTTCAGCATATTGCCGAACAAAATCCGCATCTTTATCAACGGGACGTTGAGAATATTGTCAACGCAATTCTTGATGAAGTTACTGAAGCTCTCATGCGCGGTGATCGCGTTGAATTGCGCGGCTTCGGTGCTTTTTCGGTTAAAAACCGTCCTGCACGTGTTGGCCGCAACCCTCGAACAGGTCAAAAAGTGGAAGTGGATGAAAAGTTCGTTCCGTTCTTCAAAACCGGCAAAGAAATGCGTATACGGTTGAATGACGGTGTCGACCACGGCGATGACTGACACTACATAAGGTCTGCCGGTCCATCTGACACGAAACCTATCAGAAGCCACTCGGGAGACTGCCGTGACTCGCTTTATCAAAAACCTGATTTTGCTTGCAATTGCAGTTGTCCTTGTCCCCTTGTCGGTCGCAAACCGGCATACGGTTTCGCTTTCCCTCAATCCCTTTGATCCTCAGGATCCACGGCTTACGGTTCCGGATATCCCCCTATTCTGGATTATTTTTGCAAGTCTTGGGATTGGCATCATTATTGGCGGCATGGGCGCTTGGGCCAAACAGGGCCGCTGGCGCAAAGAAGCCCGCAACAAGCGCCGTGAAGCTGACAAATGGCATCAGGAAGCTGATCAGCTGCGTGAGATGAACACAACAGGTCAAGCGATTCCCAATGCAAAGGGGCTTCCAGGGCCAGGTGATCGCACCGCGGCTTGAGGCCTAACAAACAAACTATCATGAATGCCTAAAGTGCTGAAGCCAACTGGCGGCGGGATGCTACCTAAGCCTTTTAATAGACGCAGTACAATTGATGATGGGTAATCCCGTTCAGGCATTTGTGAGCCTGCAACACACAATTTCTTGACAATATCAGATCTGGAATTTCCGATAACGATCCCTAAATCACTTGTCATCAGGGGCACATCCCGGAAGCGAGGATAGTTCAGGGTTGCTCGGAGCGCTTTAGTGCATCACGAGCCAGCTTTCGATTAAAGTCGTATTATAAAGGAACAGGTCATGTTCACGACACTTGCCTATTCGGCAAGTCTGCCGGCGATAGCAATCGGATTAATCATTTGTGTGTCGGCTGGCTACGGGCTTGTATTTTAGGGATAAAAAGCCGGTTCATTTGGAACCGGCTTTTTTTTGTAACTCGACCTATTCGGCAGCTGCTGGTGTCATCCAGCCCTGAATTGCACCGCCAACATCCTTTATGGTCGCAATCCGGCCGATACTGGGTACGTCAAAAGGCGGCTGTATGATTTCCGCGCCATTTGCCTTCGCCAACTCAAGTCGTTCGTCAATGTTGTCGACAGCGATATAGGACATCCAGTGTTCCGGAACACCGTCAAATTTATGTCCGTTCATCGGAAAAATACCACCGACAGGTTTGTCACCGAGATTGGCGACTACGTAAGTGCCCTCCTCCATCGGCATTTCAGTAAACGTCCACCCGAGCGACTTGCCATAAAAGTCCCTGGCCTTGCCTGTGTCGCGCGTCATCAATTCATTCCAATAGAAAGTTCCGTGTTCCCACATGATCATCCCTCCGCGTTCACGCCATGTACTTTGAACCCGGGCACAAAAAGCTGGTCGCATCATGGCATAAACAACAAGCTTAGGTGCCCGATTTGTTGCTATACCCGGGCAAGGTCCAGCCATACATGATTGCACTGCCACGCAGTGCCAGTGCCAAACCACCTGCGACCAAGGCAGCGATCAGAGCAGGGACATCAAGCAATGACAGCACGACAAAGCTGCCCGCCCCGGCAAAAGCAGCGCTGACATAGATGTCGCGTTTGACGATTGAAGATGGCTCTCCGGCAATTGCGTCTCGAAGAATCCCGCCGAATGTTGCTGTTGAGACTCCCATCAAAACGGCAACCAGAACCGTATCGCCAACACTCATGGCTTTAGCAGCCCCCATGACCGAATAGGCTGATATGCCGACAGCATCTGCCCAACGCAGCGGCTTGCTCATTTGTTCAATCAAATGCGCGAAAAACCACAGAAGTACAGAAATCACCAGACAGACAACCAGGTAGGCTTCGTTTTCGACCCAGAAGACCGGCACGCCTAAAAGCAGGTCGCGAAGTGTTCCTCCGCCAATGCCGGTCAAGGTCGCGAAGAACAGAAACGCTATAAAGTCCAGCTGCTTGCGGGAAGCGACAATCCCACCTGTTATTGCGAACACTGCAACACCGAGATAATCAAGCAGCTGAAAAAGCATGTCAGACCTTCAATAAAAATGCCGCCTCATCAGAACTGATGAGACGGCATGTTTGATCACGTTTTCAAGGGCGCGTCACGCGCTCTTGTCGACTGCCTCTCCGGGCTCACCACTAGCATCTGGCTTTGGTGCGTCTTTCGGGCCACCTGAGGAAACACCAACCATGGCAGGACGCAGCACACGCTCCCCGATGGCATACCCGGCCTGAACAACCTGGACCACGGTTTTGTTGGGTACATCCGGGTTTGGAACTTCGAACATTGCCTGATGGAAATTCGGGTCGAATTTCTGACCATCAGGATTCAGTTTCTTGACGCCGTTCTTTTCCAGCTGATTGAGCATATCACGCTCGGTCATTTCCACGCCCTCAATCAGGGCTGCAATACCGGCGTCTGCATTCTTCCGGTCTTCTTCCGGCAGCGTATCAAGAGCGCGACTAAGGTTGTCAGAGACAGTCAGCATGTCGCGCGCAAAACTCGACACGGCGTATTGACGTGCGTCTTTCAACTCTTTCTCGGTCCGACGGCGCAGATTTTCCATTTCCGCCATCGTCCGCAACGCACGATCCTTTAGATCTGCATTCTCGGCCTGCAGTTTTTCAATCAGATCTGCGGCCTGTTCTTCGGGCGTGGCAGCCTGTTCATTGGCAGCTTCGGCTTGCGCGTTCAGCTCTTCCGACTGCTCATCCGGGGATTTTTTTTCGTCGCTCATGGAGTTTCCGTTCGGATCAGACACATTTTGCGGTTGCTTATACGTCCGGTCGCAAAAATTTCAAAGAATATCGGCGGAAAGCCGTGTCGCTTTTCCGCCGAAGCCTCTCATATAGACAGCAGCCGCCAAGGGCCACTGAAAATCGTGTTTAGAGGGCGCTTTTAATCCAATCAGACAATTTACCCTTTGGTGCTGCCCCAACCTGTTGGGCCATTGGCTCACCGCCCTTAAACAGGATCAGCATCGGAATAGACCGAACGCCATACTTCATGGCAACGTCCTGGTTTTCATCGATGTTGAGTTTGGTGATTTTAACGTCACTGCCCATTTCTTCGGAAATTTCTTCCAAAGCAGGTGCAATCATTTTACAGGGGCCGCACCATTCCGCCCAAAAGTCGACAACGACCGGCGCATCAGAATTCAAAACTTCGGCTTCGAAGGAAGCATCGGTGACTTGAGTGGTAGCCATAACAACATCTCGTGGTTCGGAGGATCGCGCCTACACTATGTAAGCGCATCTGTTGCCACGAACGTAGGTATCCGAGGACGCTCCGTCAAGCAGTCCGGCCATCTGGTCGCAGTCCCTGATAGGTTTCATCCAGAACTTCTGACGGGATTTCCATCATCGACGGTGTGGACGTCCACAACAGATATGCATCGACCGGCTTGTCCGGGTAAATCCTCCTCAGCATTTCCCTGTAAATACAGAGCTGGGCGCGATATTCCAATGGCACATCGGCAATTGTTTGCGGCGGTGCGTAATTGGTTTTGTAATCCACAATCACAATGCGGTCATCGTCAACAACAAGCCGGTCAATTTGACCGGAGACCTCTACCTCAGAACCGTCTTTTGAGCGAATCGTCCCAACAAGCGAGACTTCGGCGCGCGCCTTGTCTGAAAAAACGGATGCAAACCGTGGTTCTGACAAAATTGCATCCACTTCACGCAATAGAGCCCCCTGATATCCGAAAAACTCCCGTTTGAGGGCGGCCTTCAGGAAGTTTCCTGCTGACGCAGCCCGGTTTTGAGCTGGCAGATCAGGCAACAGTTCCAACAGGCGGTGAACCAATCTGCCCCGCTCCAGCGGCCATGATGTCGGCTGACGCCGTGCTTCCAGCCTGGACGCAGCTGACGTGACTTCTACACCTTCCTTTTCTTCCATCGCTTCAAAGGCCTTTGACGGCTGTAGTCGTGTTTTCTTCGGCAGCGGCTGAACAGGAAGATGCGCCCAATCGGGCAATTGCACTATGGGTTCTTCCGAAGTCGCTTCGGTAAGTTGATCGGCTGCCATGGACGCATCCGGAACGCCCGTTGTCTGCTGCCATCTCCAGGCAACCACATCTCCTTGCTGATCGGTCAATTCGCGGGCTTCGGATTTCAGGGCGCGTGACACCATTGAATACCAACAGTTTTCATGCGCGCCGCGTTTCGGCTCCCAGCCGCAAACAACCAGTCGGTCTTCCGCCCTTGTCAGGGCCACATAAAGCAAACGACGATACTCTTCCTCCTGCGCATCCCGAAGCTCTTCAATCGCTTCATCGTGCCAGGACATCCGATCGGTCTTGGTCGGCAGCCAGACAAGGGCTGGTGGAAGAAGGTCATTGTCCAGGCGTTTGCGGGGAAGAAATGCCGGATCATGAATGGCACTGACTGGTGCGGCTCCCGGATCTACCAGAATGACAACTCTAGCCTCCAGCCCTTTTGAGCCATGCACGGTCATGATCCGTACCATGCCCTTGGTGTTGGACAATTCGCGCTTGATCTCGGTGGGCGCAGCGTCCATCCAGGCCAGAAATCCTTCAAGTCCCGGAGTTCCCGCCTGTTCGTAGGCAATTGTGAGTGCCAGAAACTCGTCCAGCACATCGTCCACTTCAACACCTAGACGCGCGCGAAAAGACTGGCGCCCTCCGTCAGCCCCCAGCAATCTGGCATAAAACTCATAAGGCGGCACGAAATCGGCCCGTGATCGCCACTCTTCCAGGGCAGAACGGACGGACTGCCACTTTTCGGAAATCTCAGAGCGTTTGACCAGCATCTGCCAAAGCGTTCCGGAACGAATTTTCTCCGGGGTTTCTCGGGCAACTTCCAGTAGATCATCATCGGTCAAATCGAAAAGCGGACTTTTCAAGACAGCCGCAAGCGAGAGATCGTCCTCCGGCAACAACAGAAAACGCCCAAGCGCTGCCAGATCCTTCACCGCGATATGGTCCGTCAGCACGAGGCGGTCACTTCCGGCCGCCGGAACGTTCAGTTCCTTCAGTTCCCTGTTTAGCGCATCCACAAATGGACCGCGCTTGCGCACCAGGATCATGACGTCTCCCGGATCAGCAATGCCGTCGCGCATCCAGCCAGCGATTGTTGCGGCTATCCGTTTGGCGACCTTCAACATCGGGCTGCCGGACCCGACATGATCTATCGGCTTGCGCCAATCATCCGGTTCTTCGATATCGGCTTCAGCTTCCAGTGGCCATAGATCGATAATGCCCGGATCGCGCCGGATCGCCTCATGCACAGGCGGCGTCACCTCCTGAGACAACCCGCGATGCGCACTTTCGTCCTGAAACACCTTGTCGACCGCACCCAGCACATCGGGTGTCGAGCGGAAAGACAGCTGCAAATTGACGGAATGAAATTCCTGCTCCGCTGCTCCGGCTTTTTGAGAAAAAGCGCGGCGCATTGCATCGAAATACGCTGGCACAGCGCCCTGGAAGGAATAGATCGACTGTTTTTCATCACCGACGGCAAACAGCGTTCTGACTTTTTCGCGGCCGCTGTCACCGGCAAAGAATTCGGCGGCCAGAGATGTCACAACTTCCCATTGGCGCGGACTGGTATCCTGAGCTTCGTCTAAGAGAATATGGTCCAGCCCCTGATCAAGCTTGTACTGGACCCATTGAGCGGCATCTGACTTGGCAAGAAGGGTTGCCGTTTTGACGACCAGATCCTCAAAATCGAGATACCCCTGACCGGTCTTGGCGCGCTCATAGTTTCGGATCACGGCATCGGCAAGACGCAGCAGCGCGGTGGTTCCTTCAAAGGTCGCAACTTTGCGACGCTCGATCAGCAATTCCAACAAGCGACTTTGCTCTGCCAACAGCGCGTCTACCATATCCGGATAATTTTCCGCGACCTTTTTGGTGGCCAGAGATTTCCGAGGCTCAAGCTTTCCAGTCAGAAATACAGGCAGCCAGGCCTCGCGGAATGCAGACGGGTTGTTCAGCTGAACGGCAGCGACAAGTGCATCCGCCCGCCCCTGATCTGTCTTGCCGCCAGTATTCAGGGCCTCGGCATAACTTCTGCAGATATTCAGATCGAACGGACACCCGGACCTAAAACGGGCATCAAAATCGCTGAGGCGCACAGACGGATCAACACCGAGATCTTTCGCCAACGCGCCAAGTGCGCTCTCCAGATCTCCGGCATCGACTGTCCATCTCTTGAACGAGTCGCGGTTCTGAATGAGTTCATCCAGTGCTTTCTGGGCACCGCTGTCGCTCATCAAGTCAATGACCGATGCCAGCGACTTTCCGAACAGGCTGCCTGGTTCCGTTTCCGCCTTGTGCAGGACGCAGGCACGTCCGTTTGCCATCAACTCTGCAGCAATTCTGTCATCCAGCACTTTGAAATGGCCAGCGACATTGGCTTCCAGCGGAAACTGATGCAGCAAGGCCTCGCAGAACCCATGGATGGTCTGGATTTTCAACCCACCGGGCGTTTCAAGCGCCCGCGCAAACAGACGCCGGGCCATTGCAATCCGCACGGCATCCGGCTTCCTGCCCTCAATATCGCTCAGCTCTCGCGAAAGCGCTGCCTCATCCATCGTCACCCAGGTTCCCAGGATCTTGAAGACGCGGGTCGCCATTTCGGCAGCTGCAGCCTTGGTAAAGGTCAATGCCAGAATGCGCGAGGGATCTGTCCCATCAAGCAGAAGGCGCACAACCCTGCGAGACAAAACGAATGTTTTTCCGGACCCGGCATTGGCGCTCACCCATGCGGAGGCTCGGGGACGGGATGCCAGATCCTGTCGTTGCCGCGTTATTTCCGGGATCTGGAAGCCGCTCATACCGGTTCCTCCCCGCCAAGCGCCCATTCCTGGGTCCGGGCAAGATGGTCATACGGACCATCCATCTGCCGACCACGCAGAACCCGTGCACGGGACAAATACCCGGTCTCGTCCTTGGCATAATGAGCAATTAATTGCTCAAGACGTGCCCAGGCATCTTCGATCAGGCCTTCGAGCGGGATGTCCTTCGGATTGCGCAACGCTTCGATGACAGGCTCTGTTCCACCTTTCAATTGCAGATACAGAAGATCCGCCACCGGTTTACCAGATGGAACATCCTTGAAGCCCATACGCTGGATCATGGCGGCTTCGAGCGGCAGCTGCGGTGACAGCAACGCATCAATCTGCTTTTGGGACGGAACCTGACCGGTCTTGTAATCGATGACCGAAAGCCCCCCGGACGTCAAAATATCAATCCGGTCAGCACGCCCCCGCAAACGGAATTCCTGTCCGGGCAAATTCAGGTCGACGCCGCCGCCAATTTCCAGAAAACGCTGTTCGATATGCGGCGCACGGGCTCCTTCATAGGCAACAAACCCGGCGGCTATGCGTTGAAAGCGCGGCCACCAGAGCGCCCGTACTGCCGGAAATGCATCCAGCGGCTCAAAGAGTTTCTCACCTATATGCAGCAATTCCTGAACTGCGCTGTCATCAAAAGGGCCATTCCATGCCAACAGGAATTGCGCCAGGGCATCATGAATGAGATTGCCCTTGTCCGCAGCATTCGGCTCGCCGCCAATCGGATCGACAGGCTGCAGCTCCAGAACATGGCGGGCAAAAATCGCATAAGGGTCTCTTACGAGACGTTCGATCTCGGTGATCGACAGGCTTTTGGGTCGCGCCGCGACTGGAGGCACCGGACCTGGACGTTTGGCTGGCTGAACAGGTCCTGCCTGGCGGTCCAGCAATTCAGCAAACCTTGTATAGATCGCGCCGCGTTGTTCCATAGCGGCGGTAACTTTCGGCCCGGCGAGTGTTGTCAACCGCTGCAGCCAGCGCGAAGCAACGGTCGGAGCCCCATCCGCCCGGGCGGTTCGCGACAGCAGAACCCGTTTGGCCCCCATGCCTTGCGAGAAGTCATGCGCAGCGGCCCCGAGACGGCGTTCGGGAGGTTCCAGGCCCATGTCGCGTTTCATCGGACGGTTAAGCCAGGGATCGTTGCGTGTGCGTTGTGGCCAGACACCTTCGTTGAGCCCGCCCATCACGACCAGATCGAAAGATTGCAGCCTTGCTTCCATTGGACCAAGGATTTGCACGCGCGGATCGCCCGGAAGACGTCTTCGAACAGCCTCGCCTGCCATCAATGCAGACAACACCGACGGCCATTCCCCAGGCGGGATTTCCAGTCCGCTTGCATCGGCTTCAAGCAAATTCGCAAAAAAAGCCGCCAGAGCTTCACCTGCTTCAGCTGCGTAGAGTTCATCAGCAGAACCATTTTCGTCTACCGATAGTCCTTGCATGACGTCTACATGCGCCCGCGCCAACAATTCGACGGGAACCGGATAGGACTGACTTGAGAAATCTTCCAAAGGCGCAACGGCGACGCACAACCGGTCGACCAAATCAACAATAACGTCCCAATCAGCTTCGTGGATCTTTTTCCATCTCGGTGCATGTGCGGTTTCGGCGTCCAATCGGCATGCCTCTACTGCGGCTTTCAATCCCGCTGTTCCGGACCGTGCGCGCGGTCCGCGAATGACACCCCGTTCAAGTGCTCGGGCCGCAGAACGAATATCCTTGATTTTCAAACCTAATCGAGCGAGCGGATGCTTTAACAGCGCAAGAAGATCAATCGGGTCGCAGCCCTTGAGCGCCAGTTTCGCGGCCAAGATTGCAAGAATTGCTGGCGCTGTCTGGTCGAGCGGGCGGCCCGCACTGTCGTCAACCTGTATGTTCCACCTGGCAAGTTCGGCGGCCACCCGGCGGGTCAACATACGGTCCGGAGAAATCAGTGCGGCAGTTTCCTGACGATCAATGGCTTCGCGCAGTGAAATCGCGACGCTCAAGGCCTCATCCGCTTCGTTTCGAGCAGTCGTCAGGGCAACATGCTGTAACGCAGCAGCACGTTGGTCTTCACTCGTTGCCGCTAAAAAGGCTGTCCAGGCATCCGATGTCTCAGCTGGCCGCAAAGCTTCAGACACCAGTATTTCTCTGAACTCTAGTTCGCTGGATGCAGCGGTGCCGAGCAATTCTACATCCGAGCGCCGGACATCCAACCGCTCCAGAAGCTGTTTCAGAGAGTATTGCGGATGGGAGGATAGCGATGGCGGGGCAGGTTTTCTTGCCAAGTTCACTGGCATTGCGGTCGGCCGATTGCCGAGAATTTCCCAGGACCGGGCATCCAGACGACGGTCCAACCCTGGAAGGACAATCACGCCCAGCTCAAGACCCGCGACGACTTTCAACAGCTCAGCTGTTGCCGGCACAGAGCCTGTGACACCGGCCACAATTACCGGGCCCCGCGGCGGGTTGGTGGCAAGACGGTCGGCTTCACGCCTGATCAGCAGGGACCTCCGGGCCTTCGGGTCCATCTTGCCGAGTTCTTTTAGATGCGCTGGCCAAGCCTCCTGAACAATTTTCAGAAAATCGAGTGTGATTTGCCAATAGCGGGCATGGTCTTCCGGAACGAGATCAACAAGTTCCGCCCACTCTGCTTCCTCGGTCTCAACTTCATCCATCAACGCAAGAAGGTCACTGGCAAGCCAGGCTGCATCAGCGGTTGAAGCAGGCAAACCAAGGGGCTCATCTGACCGAAGACTCAGGGCTTCGCGCCGCAGTGCTCCCTTCCAGGCCATGACCAATCGGGTCATCGCCAAATGCCGCTCCAGCAGTGGCATCGCAGGCGGCAGTGGCTCAAGATCGGCTTCAGCGGTCAATGCCTGCGCATCTTCGTCAGAATCTCCGACGGGACGAATGGTCGGTAGCAAGACGGGCCGTCCGGCAAATTTCCGCTGAAACAAATCCGGCAAAAGCCTAGCTGCACGCCGCGTTGGCAAATAGAGCGTGACAGAGGACAACAGGAGCGGATCGTCTAGCGGTCGAAAGCCGGGCACCAGCGTTCCGTCAGAGAGTGTATCAACAAGGGTATTCAGAAATGGAACAGACGGCGGAATAGTGAAAAGTCGCGGGTGTTTGGCCATTTATGCGGCGCTCTCGCGCACGGCGAATTCCGCAGCCCGAATTGCTTCGGGTGTACCGATGTGAAGCCAAAGACCTTCCATCTGAACCCCGAACAAGCGTCCGTTCTCAATAGCCTTGTTGAACAGGATATTCATTGAGAAAGGCCCGTCAGGTGCCCCTTCAAATATCCGCGGGTGCAGAATAGCCGCTCCGGCATAGGCAAAGGGTGTGACACCTTTTTCCGGCCTGCGGGTCAGACTTCCATCCCGCGCCATATCAAAATCGCCGCGACCGGAATATCCGACAGCCTTGACCGTTTCTGCGACAAGCAGAAGCACATCCATGCGCTCTTCGTCCCAGGCATCCGCCATGTGATCCAGATTGGGTTTGACACCTTCCACCCAATAACAGGTGTCGGCATTCAACTGGAAGAACGGCTCATTGCCGAGGAGCGGCAATGCCTTCTTGATACCACCACCTGTTTCCAGCAGCTGCTTACGTTCATCGGATATGACGATACTCATGTCCTGACGCCGACGGGCATGGACTTCCACCAGATCGGCCAGATAGTGCACATTGACAACACAGGTCTCTACACCTGCAGCCGAAAGTCGGTCCATGCCATGGTCGATCAGTGCATGACCATTGACTTCAATCAGCGGCTTAGGTGTCGTTGCAGTCAGCGGACGCATCCGCGTGCCCAGGCCAGCGGCCAGGATCATGGCATTGGATGGACGAAACCGCTTGTCTGTCATTGTGTCACTCAACTGCTTTTGAACTGACGGCAAGTATAGCTCAATTCAACTCTTCAAACCTGCATACCAATTTCTCAGATCCGACAATATCGGCTTTTCCAATACCCGATCCAGATAACCCTCCATACGTGGCAGATGGCCCAAATAGGCAGGCTTGCTATCACGCCGGGCAAGTCGCACAAAAATTCCGAGGATTTTCGAGATCCGCTGTGCAGCCATGACTGCATAAGCATTTAAAAATGCTTCGGTGTCGAATTCGTCAGATTGATATTTCCTTGCTGTGACATAGACATCAAACAGCTCTTTTTCCAGCTCTGGCGAAATGTCTGTTCGGGCATCGAGAAGCAGGGATGCGACATCATAAGCTATCGGACCAATCACCGTATCCTGAAAATCGATCAAACCAATTTGGTCCGTTCCTGTCGCCTCCTTTTGCCAGAGCAAATTTGGCGAGTGAAAATCGCGCAGCACCCAACCGGTTTGAGCAGACGAGATGTTTTCGAGGGCGTCGTTCCAAAGAGCTTCAAAGCTTGCACGATCACTTTCGTGCGCTGCTACTCCGGTTTTCTCCGGCAGATACCAGTCCAGAAACAGCGATGCTTCCTTGATCAAGGCGTCGTTTGAATAGAGCGGTATTGTGTAACAATCACCATTCTTCAGTACGATTGTTTCCGGCCATTTCTGGCTGTGCATTGCTGCCAAAACATCAACGGCTGCATGGTATCTTTCCGGGACAGGTTCTCCATTGCGAACAATTGTCTCGGCTCCGAGATCCTGAGACATAATAAGACCGTTAGAGACATCTGCAGCAAAGATTTGAGGCGCGAGAAAACCTTTGTCCCGCAACGTCGTACCAATCGCCAACACCGACCGGCAATCGTTGGCAAGGTGCACCGTCTCCATGTAGCTTCTAACAGCGTCTGGGACTGATGCTTCTTGAAAGGGCCAACGCATTAGGACAAAAGAAGTCTCGCCGGAAACAACTGTCTCAAAAGTTCGGAGAGACGCATCGCCTGCAAGAAACTGACGCTTAGGTTCAGGTCTTGCGTTCTTTTCCAGAAAGGCTCTTATCTCAAGCGTTTGCTGAAGTCGTGACTCCCAGTCGGGGTCGATTGATGAAAACACCACATGCCGGGCATCTTCCGAAGCATCTACCTCAGTGATTTGTATCCATAAGGCGTCATCCGGCAGGAACTCACCTGCCTTCTCTGGCCATTCAATCAGCGCAGCGCCATTTTCAAGCAGATCTTCCAGCCCGAGTTCTTCCAATTCCTCAGGCTCTTCAAGTCGGAAGAGATCGAAGTGGGACAAATCAAATCGCCCAATTTCGTAGGTCTGGACCAATGTGAATGTTGGGCTGGGGACTTCCAGTTCCGGGTCGGCGGCGAACGATCTGATGAGCGCGCGGCTTAAAGTGGATTTTCCAGCCCCAAGATCTCCGGAAAGACACAAGACATCACCAGCCTTCAAGATCATGGCAATATCATTGGCAAGCTGCGCTGTTGCAGCTTCATCGGGGAGGTCGAGTGTCAGAAAATGCGAAGGCAATGTGCGCAGCTGATGATCTGCCATAAGGCTGGCGTCCTATTCAGCGGCGGCTTGACCCACCAACTCGGGGTGCGCAGGGAATGTGCAGATCACAGTCGTACCTTTGCCTTCAACGGAGTCGATATCGACTTCGCCGCCATGAAGCTCGACAAAACTCTTGACGATGGCAAGACCAAGACCGGCCCCCTGACGGCGAGCACCAGTGTCATGGCCGACAAACCGATTGAACACTTGTTTCAGGATGTCCGCAGGAATCCCAAGCCCGTGGTCTTTGACAACAAAAGTAACCTGATCGTCATCCCGGCTGCAGCTGACATCAACAACGCCATTCGGTTCAGAATAACGGACTGCATTGGATATCAGGTTGAAAAGTACCTGACGGAGACGCTTCTCATCCGCAATCATGTTGCCGATGTTGTCCGGCACTTGGGTATGCAGGCTGATCTTTGCCTCGGCGATTCGGTCCTTCAAGCCCTCGACTGCAGCAGAAACGGTTGACGCGACATCCACATCGCCAAGGTCCAGTTCCATGATGCCAGCATCCAAAGTCGCCAGGTCCAGAATATCGTTGATTATCGCCAGAAGCGCTGAGGACGAGGACTGAATGTATTCAGCGTATTCGCCTTGTTTCTCGGACAGATCGCCGAATTTAGGATCCGCCAAAAGCTGAGCAAAACCGATAATGTTGGTCAGCGGTGAGCGCAACTCATAAGAAACGTGCTGAATGAAGGCATTTTTGATTTGGTCGGCTTGCTCCAACGCGTCGTTCTTTTCAAGAAGCGCACGCTCGACATTTACGCTGTCCGTGACATCCACAAAAGTGACCAAGGTGCCGCCATCCGGCAAAGGCACTGTTGCATAGTCGACCACTTCGCCATTGTGGCGTTCCAGTCGGCTGATCTTCTGTGTCCGGTTTTCAAGGAGACCTGTGACATTTCCAGCCAGCTTTTCCCAAGCCTCTTTTTCTACATCATTCAATGTGCAAGACGAGACAACTTCATTTACATGAGGCATCGTCGAAAGCTGGTCTTCTTCCAAGTTCCAGATTTGTCCAAAGGCCGGGTTCCAAAGCCTAAGCTTACCATCGGAGCCAAACACGGCGACCGCCTCAGACAGGTTGTCAAGCGTTTCACCCTGAACACGCGCCAGAGCGTTGTAACGGCTTTCGAGATCCAGCTGCTCGGTGACGTTCTCGTAGATATACGTCACCCCGCCCTGCGGATGCGGGTTGGCTATTACGCGTACTGTGCGCCCATCCGGCAAATGCAGCCAGCTTTCCCGTGCCTCTACAGACTGGTAGCTCTCAAGCATCTTGTTGCGCCAGACCCGATAATCCGCTTGTTCCGGGAGTTTGCGCGCTGCGCGCAATGCGTCCAGAACTGCCCCATCTTCCGGATTGCTTTCCAGGAACGCGGGATCGAGATCCCACATCTGGCGGAAGGCAGCATTGTAGAATTGCAGTTTCCGGTCGCTGCTGTAGATGGCAACTGCTGCGGCCAATTGATCAAGCGTCCGGCCGTGGAATTCCTCGGCTCTGCCCAATTCCTTCTTAGCCTGCTCCAGCTCGCTTATATCAACTGCAATACCGGCACCGCCAACATTCGCATTGACGTCCGTAATCTCAAAGACCCGACGCTCTCCCGACGCTACAATTGGGATTCTCGCATTGAAACAGCCATCTTCCGTTCTCTGAACAGCCATTGCCGTTCGAGCCGCGGCATCAAGGAACGTCGCTCCGCTTTTGATCGCAGTTTCCGCATCAGGACTTTCAACAGCCTCAGCGTATGCAGCGTTGGCCCAAATCAAAACACCTTCTGCATCTCTTTGCCAGGCTGGCGCAGGCATGGTGTCCAACAACCCATGCAACATATGGAGTTCGCCAGAAATTTTTGCATTCTTGGCGGCAAGCTCAGCCTGCATTTGACGTTCACCAGTCAGGTCTCGCAAGCGCAGAACCACAGCGCCACCAGTGGTTCTGCCAAGTGCCTCTACGTAACTTCCACTCCTTGTCTTCAAAGTCGAGGTGAAGCACTCTCCGGTTCTAAAGAGAAGATCGAGATGGCGTTCCAGATCACCGGCGCATTTCGCTGTTAACCAGCTACCGAATGCCAGCAACTGCGCGGGTGGCCGCGGAACACCAGATTTTTCCGGCAAAACACCCCAAATCTGCGGCATGGCACCGTTACCGGTCCATACAATAACCCGCTGCTCATCTGTATTGAGCATCGCTTCGAGCCGATCGACCCGGAATTTCAGGTCGCTCTTTTCCTTTTCGAGCGCGTCAGTAATGTGCGCAGAGTGTTTGCGATGGCGGATAAGAGCCACAGCCGCAGTAATGGCAAAGGCACACATTCCACCTAGTGCACCGAAAAGAATCATCGTATCAGGATTTATAGCAGCGGTTGTCTCAGACAGCAGATTAGCAGAAGCAGTTTCGACTGACAGCATAAGTGCTGCGCAGGAAACACTGCTGTGCTTAAGCGTCTTTCGACTCCAATATCGCCACGTCGCGCTAATACGCGCGCCGTTTCCGCCGCCTTTCGGCATGTTATGATCCCCTTACGCCGCTTGATCCCGATATCTACGGGTCTTAGCTTCCAAATTCTGGGAAGCAAATCAGTGGCATTAGCCTCGTGGCCCCTGATTCGCTAAAACCATAACCTTTTTGAGAATCACGCAGAAGAGTCCGTAACTGAAAAGTTAACAGGACCCTTCAAATTGAAGGGTCCTGTATTTTTTTATTCACAAGCCCGAATCAGGCAAATCACTACATGTAGTAGATGAAGGTGCCTTAATCAGTATTTGTAGTGCTCAGCCTTGAACGGACCGGTCTTATTAATCCCCAGATATTGAGATTGTTCATTCGTTAATTCGGTTAACGTCACACCGAGTTTTTCAAGGTGAAGCCGCGCAACCTTCTCATCCAGGTGCTTCGGAAGCACATAAACTTCGTTTTTGTACTGATCACCCTTGGTGAAAAGCTCGATCTGGGCAAGCACCTGGTTGGTGAAGCTTGCAGACATTACGAAGCTCGGGTGACCGGTCGCATTGCCCAGGTTTACCAGACGGCCCTGCGACAACAGGATCATACGCTTGCCATCCGGGAACTCATACATGTCGACCTGGTCCTTGACCGGACGCAGCTTGGTGTTCTTCAGTGCAGCAACCTGGATCTCATTGTCGAAGTGACCGATGTTACAGACGATCGCCATATCCTTCATACCGCGCATGTGGTCGAAGGTGATGATGTCCTTGTTGCCGGTCGCAGTGACATAGATGTCACCTTCAGGCAAAGCCTGTTCCATGGTCTTGACTTCATAACCATCCATGGACGCCTGAAGCGCACAGATCGGATCGATCTCGGTAACGATCACGCGGGCACCAGCGCCAGCCAGAGACTGTGCTGAGCCTTTACCAACGTCGCCGTAACCACAGACAACAGCAACCTTGCCGGACATCATGACGTCCGTGCCGCGGCGGATACCGTCTACCAGCGACTCCCGGCAACCATATCGGTTGTCGAATTTGGATTTGGTGACACTGTCGTTGACGTTAATCGCAGGGAACGGCAGCTTGCCGTTTTTCTGCATTTCATAAAGACGCATAACACCGGTGGTGGTTTCTTCGGTTACGCCCTGAAGTAAATCACGTTGTTTCGTAAACCAGCCCGGATTTGCAGCCAGGCGCTTCTTGATCTGCGCGAAGAGGGCAATCTCTTCATCCGAACCCGGATTTTCAATGAGCTGAGTCTCACCGGCTTCTACGCGCGCACCAATCAAAATATACAGCGTTGCATCGCCGCCATCATCAAGGATCATGTTAGCGCCATCGGCAAAATCAAAGATCTTGTCGGCGTAGTCCCAGTACTCTTCGAGGGTCTCGCCTTTGATAGCAAAGACCGGAACACCGGAGGCCGCGATTGCAGCGGCAGCCTGATCCTGCGTGGAATAGATGTTACAAGACGCCCAGCGAACTTCTGCGCCCAGCGCAACCAGCGTTTCGATCAGAACAGCGGTCTGGATTGTCATGTGCAGAGAACCAGCAATTCGCGCACCTTTGAGTGGCTTGCTGTCACCGAATTCTTCACGACAGGCCATCAAACCCGGCATTTCGTGTTCTGCGATTTCAATTTCTGTGCGGCCCCAATCTGCGAGCCCTATGTCTTTGACGATGTAGTCAGCCATGAAAATGTCCTGCTGTTGGTGCCAGCTTGTTATGCCGGGCCAAGGTTGTATGGCAGCTTGAGATCCAATTTGATCCGAATGATTTCCATCGGAAACTCAGCAGCAACCGGTCAGGGCAATAGGTACCCATGTTCCGTTGACGGCGTTATACCGCTGAAGCGCGTATCACGCAATAAAGATATAAAGAATTCTTTATATGCCTAATCTGCCGTTAAGGAAATGCACCAATGTAGGTGGCTCCGACAATTACTTCACCGAGATAGCACCCTCAGGCTCAGCGTTTCAAAGATAGAGATCTTTACGTGTTGGCGGTAAGCCAGATGACCCTTTGGTGCGCTTTGAAGAAACTGTCTGGAAAATACCGATGGAACCGCGTTCAAAGCCAAGGGATACACCACAAAGGTAAGCGAGCCAGAGCCTATATTTTTGTTCACCGACATCGGCAATGGTAGCTTCTTTTGAAGACATGAGGTTTTCGGCCCACAGTTTCGTCGTCCGAGCATAATGCTCCCGCCAGGCTTCCACATCATGAACTTCAAAACCATGAGCTTCGAGATTAGTGAGTGTCCAACCAATATGGTCCACTTCACCTCCCGGGAAAACATACCGAACAAGCGTTTTGTATTCGGCTTTCTTATGGCGAAATTTTTTCAGATCTTTCTTGCCGCGGCGTGTTATCGCGTGATGCAGATACACCCCGCGTGGCAGTAACAATCGGTTTACGCTCTTATAGTACTCATCGTGATGATCGATCCCGACGTGTTCAAACATGCCAATTGACGAGATCTTGTCGAATTGACCTTCCATCTCCCTGAAATCCTTAAGTTCGACAGAAACCTTATCCTCCAAACCTCTTTCACGAATGCGAGCACGGGCCAAGTTCGCCTGTTCTTCTGATAATGTGACCCCGACGGCAGTAACCCCATATTTTTCTGCCGCATAACAGATCAGGCCACCCCACCCGCATCCAATGTCCAGAAGCCGATCTCCCGGTTGAAGACGCAACTTGCGGCAAATCATCTCCAATTTGTCACGTTGCGCCGTCGCCAGATCGTTTTCCCAATCGCGAAAATAGGCACACGTGTAAAGCATGTCCGGATCAAGAAAGAGCTTATAGAAGCTGTTCGAAACGTTGTAGTGAAAGGCTATGTCTGACTGACCACTTCCGGATGCATTGGCGGCCTTGCCGGCATCGTTTTCGTTCGCGCCGCCAGAGGCCGTATTTCTGGACGCACCCAAAACAAGCGGAACCGCGCTCTTCAAGAGCAACGCCTTGTTCAGTCTGCGGCGGACTTCACGCCCTTTTATTTTGGGTCTTTTGACTGCGAAATCGAAAATTGTCCCGCCACGAGGATCGATCTGACCTTCTGCGTAGAGATCAATGACAGTTTTTAATCCCGGCCGGCGAAGCAATCTTGTAAGTGCCGTATCCGATAGAGCGATGCGCATTCCATCAGGAGGAGCATCAGCAGGAACGAGAGAGCCATCCCAGAGCTCAAAACTGTACTCCAGATCCAAAACCTGGTGTACGTGCTCAAGCACAGCCCGGGCGGCTTTCAAAACTTTTTCCTGAGAATTGCCAAACATTACTTCCCCCCGATTCACGCAGCAAATTTGCGGATGTTGTTTCGGAAGGCAAGTTCTAAATGCTTTCAAAAGAATGCTAAGTTGCAGAACCAGAACTAGTCTGTTTCGCCAAACCCGTCTTCAACCAGTTCGGTAATAGCTTCCATGGCATTTTCAGCTTCTTTACCTTTAGCTTCCACCTTGATGCTACAGCCTGTGCTGGCCGCGAGCATCATCAACCCCATGATTGAGGTGCCACCTACGGTCTGGCCGTCCTTGGAAACTTCAATTTCTGCTTCGAATGTCTCAACCAGTTTCACCAGTTTGGCAGATGCTCTCGCATGAAGCCCGCGTCGGTTGACGATTGTCAGGTCTTTTTCCAATACGTCTTTGCGCCGCCCTGTCTCTAGTTCTGCCCGGACAGCACTTGGCTTGCGACGGAGATGTACTTCTGACCCGCCTGACGGGCCTCATCAACGGCTTGTGCCAATCCACGATCTGAACGAACGCTGGCCAATTTGATCAACATCGGCAGATTGACACCTGCAACAACTTCTACAGATTTACTGTCCATGACCGAAATCGCCAAATTCGACGGTGTGCCGCCGAACATGTCTGTCAGCAAGACAACGCCCTTCCCGGAATTGGCAGCTTCGACAGCATTCAGGATGTCCTGCCGTCGTTGTTCCATATCATCATCCGGGCCGATTGAAATCGTTTCCACCTGCTCCTGAGGACCGACAACATGTTCCAATGCTGCTTTGAATTCCTCAGCAAGGCGTCCGTGAGTAACGAGGACAAGTCCGATCATGTGTCAAAAGACCCGTTTATATGTATCCGGTGAGCTCAGTTAAGAGCCAGGCATTTATCAGTCTGGAGCACTCTCGACAACCGGGTCGTCGGTTGCAAGTAAAAAAGCAGACCTGTTCCCTAAATATAGTCAGAGGTCTCAGGAAACAGAGATCGCATCGTCCAACGGATCAATCGCACAGAAGTCAGCGGATCATTTGCCGGACATTTGATTGAAGGTATTTTAATATCCTCCAGAATGACCGGAGTCATTGAGTGGTCCGGAAATCTCTCCATATCCGTCGGCGGCACGAGATCAACAATGAGATCTACCGCTGCTTTATCAATGAAGTCACAATCAACAACACCAATACCCCTAACTTCCAGTTTTCCTCTTATCGGGTCTGGAACATTCGCAACCAGTCGGCCTTCGATCCCGGCCAGCATAACCCGATCATCCGAAACAAGCGCACCCAGATTGCCTCGCTCATTTGCAAAATCTATCAGATGATCTGAAAGCAACGATTTCCCGCTGCCGGATGCACCCCGGATCAATAGCCCCTTGGTCCCAATGACTAGACAATTCGCATGAACTGCGGGCGTCATTTCCCGGTGCTCGCAGGCAGAAGAATGGTGAAGCGGGCACCTACAACCAGCTGCTGTCCATCTGCCCCAGCTTCCAGTCGATTAGCTGCATCAAGGGTCCCGGCATGACCTTCGATGATTTGGCGCGAAATTGACAAACCAAGGCCGGAGTTGTTGCCGAAACCTTCGCCATCCGGGCGATCCGTGTAGAAACGCTCAAAGATACGTTCGGTGTCTTCGGCACGAATTCCCGGGCCATCATCATCCAGAGTGATCTTGATGTGTCGATCATCCCGGCTCAAATCCAGGCGGACTGTCCCATTCCCAGGAGAAAACGATCTGGCATTATCAAGCAGATTGCTGAGAACCTGACCCAAACGGATATCGTGCCCCAATATGAAATACGGGTGGGAGCCGGGCGCATCTGCGACACGCAGCTTGACTTTTGCGTCGTCAACACCGGCGCGCTCATTTGCAGCATCCGTCATGTTTCGCAGGAATTCAGCAATATCGATCGGCTCGGCCTGAATACGGGCCAGTTCTGCATCCAGCCGCGATGCATCTGAAATATCGCTGATTAAGCGGTCTAGACGCCGGACATCATGCTGGATGACTTCCATCAGACGGTCTCTTGAGTCTTCCGATTTCACCAGTGGCAGGGTTTCAACTGCGCTGCGCAGTGATGTCAGTGGATTTTTCAGCTCATGCGCTACATCGGCGGCGAATTGCTCAATCGCATCGATCTTGTTGTAGAGAGCGTTAGTCATTTCCCGGAAAGACCGTGCGAGGTGACCTATCTCGTCTTGTCTGTCTGAAAAATCCGGGATTTCTTCGCGAGAGTTAGATCCTTTTCGGACACGATCAGCTGCAGCTGCCAGACGGCGAACAGGTCCGGCGATGGTACCTGCAAGCAATATCGACAACAGGATCGTCACAGTAGCGGCGAATAGAAAAACCCGAATAATAGCGATACGCTCGGCGCGAACGATTGCATCAATGTCTCCCCCTTGAGTCGACAACAGCAATGTACCAAGCACAGCCCGGAATCGCTGGATCGGTACAGCCACTGACACAATCAACTCACCGCGTTGGGAAATCCTGGTAACACTGGCAGGTGACCCGGCAAGAGCCGCCTCAACCTCCGGATAGGCTCGACCATCGCCCGCGCCGACATCCTGGTAGATTGGCAAATCTCCTTGGCGAGCCGAACGCTTCACCCAGAGCCAGATGGCGTCCCATATGCTCTCTTCTTCGGCCGTCGGAGGAGGCAAATCAAAGCGCAGGATCTGCGCACTGGAATAAAGATGACGGGAATCGAGAATCAGAATTCCCTCGGGATCATAAATCCGGGCCCGTGTTTTGGTTGGCGAGATCAGCCGCCGAAGAACGGGTCCAACACGCTCCGGATTGATCGGAAAGTCCAGGCTGTCAAGTTCATCTGCTGTCGTCGGCGTAATGCTTTCACCCGCTTGCAACTGAAGCAGACGTTCCGGATCGACCGTGATTGTCCCGGTGTCAACAGTCGCCGAGGCCGCAATCGCGCCTGCGATGATTTCACCTTGAGTGAGAAGGCTTTGAACCCGAGCATCAATCAAACCAGCTCGAAACTGGTTCAAATACAAAATCCCGATCACCAAGGCGATCAAGCCAACCAGGTTGATGGCTATAATTCGGCGCGTCAGTGAAGATAAAACATAGGTACCAAAAATGCGCCCGAGCTGACTGAGGAATCGGCGACGGATGCGTTTGTTGCCGAGGCGGCGCAAACGTGACCGCTCTGATCCCGCTTCCGGGTCAGAGGCTGGAATTGTATCAACACGCTCGCTTTCAACCGCCATCTAGGCAATGCCTTCAAGGCTGTCAGGCCTCTTTGAACCTATAACCAACACCATAGAGGGTTTCGATCATGTCGAAGTCATCGTCAACCACTTTGAACTTCTTCCGCAGACGTTTGATATGGCTGTCTATCGTGCGGTCATCGACATAGACCTGATCATCATAGGCGGCATCCATAAGCGCGTTCCGGCTTTTTACCACGCCAGGGCGCTGTGCCAATGCTGACAGAATAAGAAACTCCGTAACAGTGAGCGTCACGGGTTTGTTGTTCCAGGTACAAGTGTGCCGCTCCTGGTCCATGACCAGTTGTCCGCGCTCCAGCAGCTTGTCTGCATCATCACGCGGTGCCGAGGCATCTCGCGGCTGCGCCCGACGCAAAACGGCACGGACTCGCTCGACGAGGAGACGCTGTGAAAATGGTTTGCGAATGAAATCATCCGCACCCATTTTCAAGCCGAACAATTCGTCTATTTCATCGTCTTTGGACGTCAGAAAAATAACGGGAAGATCTGAACTGTGCCTAAGACGGCGCAACAATTCCATCCCGTCCATGCGCGGCATCTTGATATCAAAGATTGCAAGTTCAGGAGGGTCACTCTGAAGGCCGTCCAGGGCGGAGGTTCCATCAGTGTATGTCTGGACGCGATATCCCTCTGCTTCCAGCGCAATAGAGACTGATGTCAGAATGTTGCGGTCGTCATCAACAAGGGCAATTGTCGGCATTCTTCATATTTCCAATTCCGGAAACGTACAGGTAGTACGTGACGGCATCAATGTAGCACAGAGCCTTTGGCCTGCTAAATGCGCATATATTAAGGCAAACTGCACTTTCCAAGCCTTTCTGAGACCTTTCGGCAAACAACCATCCTCTTTCTGGGAATCCCAAGGTCTGTTTTTAAGCTCGGCTCAAAGCAAGACTCCGTTGCTGCCGTCATTCTTTTCCATGGCGCGGATTAGACGCAAAAACTTTCACTTAAAAATACAATTCGAAGATAACGAAGCTTTCGGTTTTTAGTTTGCCATCCAAATTAATTATCAAAAATTTATTTCCAAATTTCAATCGATTTAACAAAGACATAGGTCCTTTTGTAGGCTTGCCGCTTTTTTTGCGTTCTACTAGTTTCGCAGCCCTCGCAGCGGGGTTTAGCTTTTCTTAACTTATTCCGTCAGCGAAGTGACAAATGCCCACCTCATGAGGACTTCGGGACTATGCAAGAATTTGGTGTCAGGAATTCATCCACCGGCTGCGAAACTTTTGGCTTCAAAGGTCTGAAAGCAGTCTATTGGAACCAAAACGAACCTGCACTTTATGAGTATTCGCTGTCCCGCGGGGAAAGCCAACTGGCGGCCGGCGGGGCTCTGGTCGCAGAAACAGGTATTCACACAGGCCGCTCCCCGAAAGACAAATTCGTTGTTCTGGACGAAGAAACCAAGGACACGGTCTGGTGGGACAACAATGCTCAAATGAGTAAAGAGCAATTTGACCTGCTACTCGCTGATTTTCGGGAACATGCGGACGGCATGGAGCTGTTCGCTCAGGATCTCTATGGCGGAGCGGATGAAACCCATCGTCTACCTGTTCGGGTCTTTACAGAATATGCTTGGCATTCGTTGTTTATCCGAAACCTGCTGCTGCGACCGGACGCCAGTGAACTCGGCTCCTTTGCACCGTCCATGACAATTGTCGACCTGCCGAGCTTCAAAGCTGATCCGAAACGTCATGGATGTCGCACGGAAACCGTGATTGCCGTCGATCTGGCACGCAAGATCGTTTTGATCGGTGGAACGTCTTATGCGGGTGAGATGAAGAAATCTGTTTTCACCATGCTCAATCATCTGCTGCCAGCCAAAGGCGTCATGTCGATGCATTGCTCGGCAAATGTTGGCAATGATGGCGACACCGCGGTTTTCTTCGGCCTATCAGGAACCGGCAAAACGACCCTCTCCGCTGATCCGGACCGCACGCTAATCGGCGATGATGAACATGGCTGGAGCGAAAGCGGTGTTTTTAACTTTGAGGGTGGCTGTTACGCCAAGACCATTAAACTGTCCGCAGAAGCCGAGCCGGAAATCTATTCCACAACTCAACGTTTCGGGACGGTCCTGGAAAATGTTGTGCTGGATGAGCAGCGGATTCCGGATTTTGATGACGGCTCCAAAACGGAAAACACGCGCGCGGCCTATCCGATCCACTTCATTTCCAATGCAAGTGACACTGGCTGTGCACCGATGCCAAAAACCATCATTATGCTAACAGCCGATGCATTCGGCGTGATGCCGCCAATAGCGCGCCTGACACCAGCACAAGCGATGTATCATTTTCTCTCCGGCTACACAGCTAAAGTCGCTGGAACGGAAAAAGGTGTCACCGAACCACAGGCAACGTTTTCCACTTGCTTTGGCGCACCGTTCCTGCCGCGTCATCCCTCCGAATATGGCAATCTGCTGAAAGACCTCATTGCCAAACACAATGTCGATTGCTGGTTGGTGAACACCGGCTGGACTGGCGGAGCCCACGGTGTCGGACACCGGATGCCTATCAAGGCAACCCGGGCATTGTTGCAAGCCGCTCTGTCGGGAAGCCTTAATGGGACTGATTTCCGGACTGATCCCAACTTCGGATTTGATGTTCCTGTCACCGTTCAAGGTGTCGACAGCACAATACTGACGCCCCGTGATACCTGGAACGACAAACAGGCCTATGACGCACAAGCCGCAAAGCTGGTTCAAATGTTCATAGACAATTTCGAGACGTTTGAGGCTCATGTCGATGGTGCTGTGCGAAGTGCAGCGCCGGCAATCCAGATAGCTGCCGAATAATAATAACAATAACATCCCCCCAAACCTTCAAAGGCATCGGCTTCCGAGCTGGTGCCTTTTTCTATTTCAACAAGGACTTTCATCCGGATGTGGAACCTCTATATTCAAACTTGATCCAGAGGAGTTTCTGCAATGCCTGCCGATGACAGCCACCCAATTCCGGATATTCTTTCAACGGCTGAAAACTGGTCCAACTCCGGACGGTCTGTCGCATTGGCGACAGTCATCGAAACCTGGGGGTCTGCCCCACGCCCCGTTGGCTCTCACTTGGTAATCGATGCTGATGGAAATTTCGAAGGCTCAGTATCAGGCGGATGCGTTGAAGGCGCCGTTGTTTCAGAGGCCATCGATGTGATTGATACTGGCAAATCCACGACATTGGAATTCGGCGTGGCAGATGAAACCGCGTGGCGCGTGGGGCTATCCTGCGGCGGCAAAATCCGCGTCTATGTAGAACCCGTCAACTGATAGAGACCAGACTTGCCCCCATTTGAAACGCTCATTGCTTTTTTCATGGCAGCCGCACTATTCGCTTACATGCCGGGCCCTGCGCTGCTTTATACAGCTGCGCAAACAATTGCCCGCGGGCGCCATGCCGGATTTATGGCAGCACTAGGTATTCATCTGGGATGTTATGTCCATGTCATCGCCGCGGCTTTCGGCCTGTCTGCGATTTTTGCCGTTGTGCCCAGCCTCTATCTCGCACTTAAGCTTGTAGGAGGTGCCTATCTGGTGTTTCTCGGGATTCAGATGATCCGAACAAGGGTCTCTGCTGCCGGACCGATACCAAACATGCCCGGAAAATCGAGTAAACGCGCTTTCATAGACAGCGTACTGGTAGAGGTTCTCAATCCCAAGGTCGCGATCTTTTTCATCGCGTTCCTGCCGCAATTTGTCAGCCCCGAGGCTGCCCTTCCTATTTGGGTGCAGTTTCTGATCTTGGGAACATTCGTCAATTTTGCTTTTACATCAGCAGATGTTGTCACCGTGCTGTTTGCGTCTGAGGTAAAGAGACGCCTTCAAAAAACATCCCGGTTCCAACAGCTCACTCGTTGGCTGAGCGGCTCCCTTCTCGTTGGCCTTGGCCTCAAACTCGCAACGGATCGCGGTTAAGACATGGACTTGAAGCTTCTCCAGCAACTGAACGCTGAGCGCGGTGGTCGAAAAGCTGCGATCCTTGTGACTGATATGGCCGATGGCAACCAGCGACTGGTCCGAAAGAGTAATGTCGACCCGGACGATCCTTTGGCAGCTGAATTCTCAAAACGATTTCGTTCCGGGAAATCCGGCATGGTTCAGATTCCTGACGGCGATGTATTTCTAAATGTCTCTGTACCCTCACCGCGTTTGGTCGTTGTTGGGGCAGTCCACATCAGTCAGGCCCTTGTGCCGATGGCTGAGATTGCAGGCTTCGATGTGACCGTGATCGATCCTCGCACGGCCTTTGCTACCGAAGACCGCTTCCCACGAAGTGGACTGAAGGCGGAGTGGCCAGAGGACGTTTTGAAAGAGCAGCCGCTGGATGCTTACACGGCTGTTGCAGCTGTCACCCATGATCCCAAGATCGACGACTACCCGCTGATTGATGCGCTCAAAACCGGATGTTTTTATATAGGTGCGCTGGGCAGCCGGAAAACACATGGCAAGCGGCTTGAACGCTTCAAAGAAGCTGGTGTTGACCCTAACCTATTTCAAAATATTGAAGCGCCGATTGGGCTGGATATCGGATCTGCGTCTCCAGAGGAAATTGCGGTTGCTGTGCTGGCATCTGTGATCAAGGCCCTTCGAAAAGCGGAAGAGCCAGTCACATGAAATTCGGGCCTATTGCTCCAAACGATGCTCAAAGTTGCTTGCTGGCCCACGGGACCAAACTGCCAGACAGGGTCTTGAAGAAAGGGCATGTTCTCGGGAGATCTGATTGTATTGCCCTTGCAGAGGCAGGATTTGCATCAGTCGTCGTCGCTCGGCTTGAACCCGGTGATCTCAAGGAAGATATTGCTGCGACCCGTCTTGCGACCTCAGCGATCGGCCAAGGTCTAACCACTGACACTGCATTTACCGGGCGAATGAACCTATATGCTGACAGAAATGGCGTTTTGGTCCTCGATGAGGCTGCTATTACTGCTGCAAATCGTATCGACCCATCGATAACTTTCGCAACATTGCCTAACCATGAAACTGTATCCTCCGATCGCATGGTCGCGACCGCCAAGATCATTCCATTTGCGATCCCCGAAGCCCTCTTTTCCAAGGCTGAAGCAGCGATCCGCGGCGCTGTTCAGGTTGCAGGGTTTTCCAAAAAGAAGGTCGGACTGATTGCAACACAATTGCCTCACCTTAAACTCCAGACCATGGACAAAACCCGCCGCGTTCTAGAGGATCGCCTGCGTCCAAGCGGCAGTTTCATTCTCAATGAAAAACGGGTTCCACATTCGGAACAAGCGGTCTCAACCGCGATAAACGACTTGCTTGAGGAAGGCGTTGATTTTCTGATCCTCTTTGGAGCGTCGGCAATCGTGGATCGGCAAGATGTGTTGCCCGCGGCCCTGGAACACGCTGGTGGCACTGTTCGTCATCTTGGTATGCCGGTTGATCCTGGCAACCTGCTGATGCTTGGTGCTATTCAAGGTTGTCCAGTCCTGGGAGCACCAGGATGCGCGCGCAGCCCAAAAGAAAACGGATTTGATTGGATTTTGGACCGGCTTCTTGCCGGGCTTGAAGTTGCCCCGGAAGACATCACCAAAATGGGCGTTGGAGGTTTGCTGATGGAGATTGGCACGCGGCCGCAACCTCGCCAAACCAAGAGAATTGCATCAGAGCCGAAAATAGCCTCGATAATCCTCGGGGCTGGTAAATCTTCCCGGATGGGTGGGCCAAACAAACTTTTGGCAGAACTTGATGGCAAGACACTTGTGCGCCACGTTGCCGAAGCTGCTCTTGCTGCGAACGCACGGCAAAACATACTTGTAACGGGGCACCTCGCAGAAGACGTTGAAGCTCAGGTATCCGATCTGGGTGTATTAGCGGTACGCAATCCAGATTTTTCCGATGGAATGGCGGGATCTATCCGCGTTGGCATGAACGCGCTGCAGCCCGACATTGACGCAGTCGTCATCCTGTTGGGTGACATGCCCAAAATCGATAGCGACGTTATCAAGAGCCTGATTGCCGCCTATCGGCAGAATGAAACCGATTTGATTATTACAGCAACGGCTGACGGTAAGCGCGGCAATCCCGTTCTGTGGGACAGACGCTTTTTCACCGCGCTGAAAAATCTCAGCGGAGATGTTGGGGGGCGCCATTTGATCGCTCAAAATATCGGCTTTGTGGCTGAAGTTGAAGTTGGGTCAGCAGCACGACTGGATCTTGATACACCCGACGCATTATTTGCTGCAGGTGGCTCTTTACCGAAAACATGAGCTAAACCTTTGAATTTCAAACTTTCGTTTACGTAACATGCAAATCTGGCAACACTTGATTAACCCGGTATGCGACAGATGCAGACCGGTCATGCCAGCTATTCTATTGCATTTTTGTGACATGCCGCTTATGTAAGCCCTGCGCTCGCTGAAGAGCACCCTGCTTTCAGGGTTGGACACCGGATGACGTCCCGGGCGCCGATAACATCCGATTCAATTCAAGTGCTGTTCGGATCCTCACCTCCCGGGGATGCTCGAGCGCTTTTGACACGTGTAAAAAGAACAAAGGAAAACACTATGGCGGATATGTCACTCCCGCGTCCGGGTTGCTGCAAATGGGCAGAAGGTGATGCAGGCAACTACACCTTCCCGTGCTCCACCCGAGTTGAGCAGGGCGTTTCATATTGCGAGGAGCATCGTTCTATCGTTTATATCCCGCCAGAAGAGCGTCGTCGTAACCGCTCAGGTGGTGGCATGAGCCTGTCTTTCCGCCGTGCCGCTTAAATTTAGAGCTGCTCTACAATAAAAGCAGACAAACCGTGGCTCGCCACGTTCCTTAAAACCCGGTCATTGGCCGGGTTTTTCTATTTTTTGGATTTTTCCCGGCAGCTTTCTCGCTAACTAGGCAGTTCTTACATGTTTTCATGAAAGTCTTGGCATTTCATCCCACCCAAATATTACAATGAAATTTTTACATCAATAAATACCAATAATTGCATTCAATATTACTTTATGACTTGGCGTCCTCTTTGAACTTTGCGTTATCTGTAATAACACCCCTCCCGTTTCTGTAAATAACTGGCATATTAATTATTTGTTTCGGTTCTGCTCCTAATGTTCATACCGGTGACAGTCGAAAAAATGCGACTATTACGGGATCATTCGCCAAATGAATGCTGTGCAAAATAAAAATGAAAATGAGCGCTTAGACGCTCTGCGATCTCTGGATATCATGCATTCTGAACGGATGCCTGAATTTGATGCTGTCGTTGAGACCATTGCGTCAATATTTGAATGTCCGATCGCTTTGATTTCTTTAGTCGACAAGGAAGAACAGTGGTTCAAGGCTCGTTGTGGTCTGGACGTAGACGGGACATCCCGAGATGTTTCTTTTTGTCAGCATGCGTTGACATCTGATGAGCTGTTTGTCGTCAATGATGCATTTGAAGACGCCCGCTTTCGTGAAAATCCACTAGTCACCGGCGAACCCAATATACGATTTTATGCAGGATGCCCGCTGTCCCTTGATGGTAAAAATTTCCTCGGGACCCTATGCGTAATCGACCGGGTACCGAGAAATCCAACCCAGATCCAACTGGATCAACTGAAAAGGTTAGGCAGGATTGTCGAGGGCCTGATTAAGTCCCACAGAGCTATCAAGGACAAAGAAAGGGCCTTTGCCGAAGCCAGGGCAGAGCACGAGTTGGCTATACGGGAAGGTGATCTTCTTGCAGAAGTCACTAACGTGTCGGGCGTAGGGGGCTGGGAACTGTGTCTCAAAACAAACCAGCTCACCTGGACTTCAAAAACCCGAGAGATTCATGAAGTCGACGATGATTTTGAACCAGATGTCGAACGAGCATTGGAGTTCTATCCTCCAGACAGCCGAGAACAGATATCCAAGGCGATTGAAACAGCAATTGATGCCAAGACCGGTTGGGATGTTGAGCTCCCGTTCCTGACCGCGAAGGGGCGGGATATCTGGGTGCGAGCAGCAGGGCGTCCTGTTGTTGAAAATGGAGACGTTACCCGTTTGGTCGGTGCATTTCAGGACATCACTGAACGGAAAGAAACCTACAATAAGATCCGCAATTCCGAATTAATCCAACGCAAGACTTTGCAATCACTCAGCGAAGGTATCATGCTGCTGAGCAGATCAGGCACAATTCAATCAATTAACGCCGCAGGGGCAAAACTACTCGGGTATACTCCCGACGAACTTATCGGCTCCCGGGTTAGAGACCTAGGGTTGGAATTACAGTTTGACGGGAAGGGCAAAAGCAGGTCCAGCGCCCTTCTCCAACTTGCAGCCACCCATCCGAACAAAGTCAATGATGTTATTGCGCATGTTGTTCGTGAAGGTAAATCCGAAGGTGCTTGGCTACGTGTAAACGCAACTCCACTTGACGCCGATAATGAATTTGGAGTCGATGGTGCCGTAGTCTCCTTGAAGGACGTCACCGAGAGCAGACGACAAAGCGATACGCTGCAGGCGATATTCGATAATTTCCCATTCGCCATCGCATACCACGACAAGTCCATGCATCTTTATTCCTGCAACGATGCCTATAAAAAGTCGTTTGACCTCCCAGATGAATTGATCGCCAGGAAACCTCATAGGCGCGAGCTTATGATGTATATGGCAAGTCGAGGCGATTACGGAGACGGCGACCCAACGAAACTTGTAGACGAGCGGATGAAGCAGCTCGGCACCGGCAAGCAAGGCCAGACCGAGCGATGTTACCCGGATGGCACGATTATGGACATCCGATCGACGCCACTTCCTGATGGCGGGCAAGTTTTCAGTTTCTTTGACATCACCGAACGAAAACGGGCTGAAGAGACAATAAGTAGGTCGGACGCTGTCCAGAGAACGACATTGGAGGCACTTAGCGAGGGCATCCTCCTCCTTAGCCGCACAGGTGAAATTCTCTCTGCCAATCCGGCAGCGGCGGAACTGATCGGGTATACAGATGGCAATCTGATTGGTCTCAACGTCGATAATCTCGAACTCGACATAGTTTGTGATATCGAAGGAATTGGTGAGCGGGCGGACCCACTATCCCTGGCCGCTCGTGATCCACATATAATGTCAAACGTTCTGGCCAAACACACGTTGCCGGGCGGCTCACAAACTATTTGGCTTAGAATAAACGCGCAATCGATTGATCAGGATAGTGAGACTGGTTTTGATGGAATTGTTGTCTCGCTGACAAACATCACGGAAACCAAGCAGCAGGCTGACACCCTCCAGATCATTTTTGATAATTTCCCTGGTGGTGTCGCGCACTATGATGAGAATTCACAATTAGCTTCCTGCAATGCTGAATACAGTCGTCTTCTGGGTTTCCCGAAGGAGCTGACTGATCAAAAACTGCATATGCTTGACTATCTGAAATACACTGCTGAAACCGGCGACTATGGCCCTGGTGAACCCGAACAACTTGCCTTGGAACGGTTCGAAGGTTTGCGTTCGGGGAAACTTTCTAACTTTGAGCGTGGGACTGCAGGTGGAAAATATCTAGAAATCAGGAGCACCCCACTTCCGACAGGCGGTTCGATCTATAATTTCTTTGACGTCACCGGACGGAAGAAGATGGAGAAAGAACTCGAGGATAGTGAAAGGTTGGCCCGCCATCGTTTGGAAGAACTCGAAGCAATTCTCGCGAATATGCGGCAAGGCGTGAGCGTTTTTGATTCCAAAGGGAAGCTTACCCTGTGGAACCAGCAGTATCTGGACATTTTCGGTAAATCAGATCGCGATGTCAAAAAGGGCATAAGCCTGCTTGAGATTATCGAAACTGAAAAATCTCGCGGAGAATTCGACGGCGATGTCAGCGAGCACGTCATGGATCTGATGATCCGGCTGTCGGCCGGAGAAGTCGTTCGATCAAAATTTACGCATTCCAGCGGCAAGATTATCAGCGTTATTCAAGCTCCTTTGCCTGGCGGCGGATGGATCGGAACGCATGAAGACATTACACTTCGTGAGCAGGCAGCGGCCAAGATTACGCACGCGGCACATCATGATGAACTTACCGGTCTCGCCAACCGCACCTTGTTCAATGCTACGCTTAACGAGTCACTGGTAAGTGCCCAAATCCAGGGCACCCATGGGCACCTCATGCTTATGGATCTGGATAAATTTAAGCCGGTTAACGATACTTATGGCCACGACGTTGGTGATGAGCTCCTAAAACAGGCCTCGCAACGCGTGAAAAACTGCATTCGTTCTTCTGATCTGGTTGCCCGGATCGGGGGCGATGAATTTGCCATAGTATTGAAGGGAACGGATACGGACAGGGCAACGGAAATTGCAGAGCGAATTGTTCAGTCGCTCCAGGTGCCGTTCAATGTGTTCGCTCACAAAATACAGGTTGGTGTCAGCATCGGTATCGCGAAGGTTCATGAGGATGCAGTCGATGGCCCTGCGATAATCAAGGAGGCTGATATTGCCCTCTATGACGTCAAAAGGAATGGCCGAAATGGCTTCCAGTTCTTCGAGGATGCTCCAGTGATAAGAGCCGTTCACGGTTGATTTTATGAGCCGCGACCCGCGAATACAGCCAGAAGATAAATAAAAAACGCGGTTTGTTTCCAAACCGCGTTCAGGACAATACCGAAAGATATTGTTTTATTATGCAGCCTTGAGCGCTTCTACAACAGCCTGTAGCTGTGCCAGAGTCGTCTCAGCTTTCTGCTTTGTAGCGTCATCCTTGGCGTCAGCAACATCTTCTTCCGCATCCTTGATCTGTTGATCAAGCTGCTCGGTGCTGATTTCCTTGACCGGAACTGCCTGCTCGGCAAGGACCGTAAGGCCGCCTGGAGCAACATCAGCAAAACCGCCGCGGACGAAGTATTCGACCAGTTCGCCGCCGTCAGTCCGGACTTTCAGAATGCCCGGCTTGATGGTGGTCATGAACGGGCTGTGATCTTTCAAAACACCATACTCGCCTTCAGAACCGGGCACGATAACCTCGGCAACCTGTTCGGAGAGGAGCTGGCGCTCCGGTGAGACCAACTCAAACTGGAAAAGTTCAGCCATTTGGCGTCTTCCTTGTCAGTCTACGTTTCAGATGGAAAATACCATCAAACACGATGAATACCGGGCACCCGGAACGGATGCCCGATCAATCAGGTTAGGCAGCTTCCGCAGCCAGATTCTGAGCTTTCTCGATAGCTTCATCAATGGAACCAACCATGTAGAAAGCTGCTTCCGGAAGATGATCGTAGTCACCGTTAACGAGGCCTTTGAAGCCCTTGATGGTGTCTTCGAGAGCAACCAGCTTACCAGGTGAACCGGTGAAGACCTCAGCCACGAAGAATGGCTGTGACAGGAAGCGTTCGATCTTCCGTGCACGAGCAACGGCGAGTTTATCTTCTTCAGACAATTCGTCCATGCCCAGGATCGCGATGATGTCCTGAAGCGCTTTATAGCGCTGCAAAACTTCTTGCACGCGACGTGCCGTTTCGTAGTGCTCATCACCGATGACCAGTGGATCAAGGATACGCGATGTTGAATCGAGTGGATCCACAGCCGGATAAATACCTTTTTCAGCGATTGAACGGCTAAGAACCGTTGTCGCATCCAGGTGAGCAAACGATGTAGCAGGTGCCGGATCGGTCAAGTCATCGGCAGGAACGTAAATCGCCTGCACCGAAGTGATAGAGCCCTTGGTTGTTGTTGTGATGCGCTCCTGCATCGTGCCCATATCCGTTGCCAGTGTCGGCTGATAGCCCACAGCGGATGGAATACGGCCGAGCAAAGCGGACACTTCGGAACCAGCCTGCGTAAAGCGGAAAATGTTGTCGACGAAGAACAGAACGTCCTGGCCTTTATCGCGGAAATCTTCCGCAATTGTCAGACCGGACAGAGCAACACGTGCACGTGCTCCAGGAGGCTCGTTCATCTGGCCGAACACCATGGCGCACTTGGAGCCTTCTCCGCCGCCTTCCTTGTTCACACCGGATTCGATCATTTCCCAGTAAAGATCGTTACCTTCACGTGTCCGCTCGCCAACACCAGCAAACACAGAGTAACCACCGTGCGCTTTCGCGATGTTGTTAATCAGCTCAAGAATGAGAACCGTTTTACCAACACCGGCACCACCGAACAGGCCAATTTTACCGCCACGTGCGTATGGAGCGAGAAGGTCAACAACCTTGATGCCTGTTTCCAGAACGGCCGCTTCAGTTGACTGCTCAACAAAAGGAGGAGCGTCCTGGTGAATTGCCCGGCGACCAGATGCTTTGACCGGACCGGCTTCATCAATCGGCTCACCGATGACGTTCAAGATGCGGCCCAGCGTTTCATCGCCAACCGGCATTTCAATCGCAACGCCTGTGTCAGTCACTTCCTGACCGCGCACCAGACCTTCGGTCGCATCCATAGCAATGGTACGAACCGTGTTTTCGCCAAGATGCTGGGCAACTTCGAGCACAAGGCGTGTGCCCTGGTTGTCCGCTTCAAGAGCGTTCAGGATCAACGGCAGGTGGTCATCAAACTTGACGTCGACCACGGCGCCGATCACCTGGGTAATTCGTCCGACTTTATTGTCAGCCATATCCCAAATCCTCGTCTTGATCTCGTTACAGCGCTTCAGCGCCAGAGATAATTTCAATCAGTTCCGTCGTGATCTGCGCCTGGCGCTGCCGGTTGTAGCTAACCGACAGTTTGTCGATCATGTCACCAGCATTTCGGGTTGCGTTGTCCATGGCAGACATACGCGCACCCTGTTCAGAAGCAGAATTTTCCAGAAGTGCCCGGAAAATCTGGACAGAGATGTTTCGCGGGAGCAGATCCTCTAAGATTTCCGCTTCATCCGGCTCATATTCGTAGATCGCAGTTGCTTCCGACGACTCTGAGCTTTCAACCGGCAAGTCTGCCGGGATCAACTGTTGAGCCGTTGGAACCTGTGAGATCACAGATTCAAACTTCGCGTAGAATAGCGTGCAGACATCAAATTCACCCTCAGCGAACATCGACAGCACATCCGTGCTGATCTCAGTTGCATTGGCAAACCCGACGTTCTTCACACCGCGAAGTTCAACGGTCTTGACCACATAGGATCCAAGGTCGCGCTTGATCGCGTCATAGCCCTTCTTGCCGACGCAGAGGATTTTCACCGTCTTGCCTTCAGCAATGAGACTATTGGCTTTCTGACGAGCCAGTTTGGCGATGTTCGTATTGAACCCGCCGCACAACCCGCGTTCAGCCGTTGCAAGCACCAGCAAATGAACCTGGTCCTTGCCAGAACCGGCCATCAACTGCGGTGCGTCATCACGGCCTTCGAATGCGGCTGCGAGATTTGCCAGCACCTGCTCCATGCGTTCAGCATAGGGCCGCGCGGCTTCCGCTGCTTCCTGGGCACGACGCAGCTTTGCCGCCGCAACCATTTGCATGGCTTTGGTGATCTTCTGCGTCGCCTTCACGGAAGCGATACGGTTTCGTAAGTCCTTAAGGCTCGGCATGGCCGCCCCTATTCGTTATCCGACTACGGTCTCAGGCGAAGTTCTTGGCGAACGTGTCAAGCACAGCTTTCAGCTTGCCTGTCAGATCGTCATCGAGTGCCTTTTTCTCCCAGATGGCATCCAGAAGTTCGGCATGCTCACCACGAACGAAAAGCAGCAAACCTGCTTCGAATTCACGAACCCGATCAACAGGGATCTGGTCGAGGTAGCCATTCACGCCAGCGTAAATGACGACAACCTGTTCCTGAGTCTTCAAAGGAGAGAACTGCGGCTGCTTCAGGAGTTCCGTCAAACGGGCACCACGGTTCAGCATGCGCTGAGTAGTAACGTCTAGATCGGAACCGAACTGGGCAAAGGCTGCCATTTCGCGGTACTGAGCCAGCTCACCCTTAATCGGGCCAGCAACCTGCTTCATCGCTTTAATCTGAGCGGAAGAGCCCACGCGAGAAACAGACAGACCGACGTTCACAGCAGGACGAATACCCTGATAGAACAGATCCGTTTCCAGGAAGATCTGACCATCGGTGATCGAGATCACGTTGGTCGGAATAAACGCGGACACATCGTTGCCCTGCGTTTCAATCACTGGAAGCGCGGTCAAGGAACCGGAACCATGCTCTTCGTTCAACTTGGCTGAACGCTCAAGCAAACGGGAGTGAAGGTAGAAAACGTCGCCCGGGAAAGCTTCACGTCCAGGTGGTCGACGAAGAAGCAGGGACATCTGGCGATAAGACACAGCCTGCTTGGTCAGATCGTCATAACCGATCACCGCATGCATGCCATTGTCGCGGAAGAACTCACCCATTGCACAACCGGAGAACGGTGCAAGGTACTGCAGCGGAGCAGCTTCAGAAGCCGTCGCAGCAACGATGATTGAGTATTCCAGAGCGCCAGCATCTTCCAGCGTCTTCACGAACTGAGCAACAGTCGAGCGCTTCTGTCCGATGGCGACGTAGATGCAATACAGTTTTGCATTTTCGTCATCGCCCTCATGAAGCGCTTTCTGGTTCAGGAAGGTATCGAGAAGGATCGCAGTCTTACCAGTCTGACGGTCACCAATAACCAGCTCGCGCTGACCACGACCAACAGGGATAAGAGCATCGATAGCCTTGAGGCCGGTCGACATTGGCTCGTGCACGGATTTACGCGGCAAAATGCCAGGCGCCTTCACGTCCACGCGGCGCTTTTCAGTCGCCTCGATTGGACCCTTGCCATCGAGCGGGTTGCCGAGCGGATCAACAACACGGCCGAGAAGGCCTTTACCAACCGGGACTTCAACGATGGCGCCGGTCCGCTTAACGGTGTCGCCTTCTTTAATGTCACGGTCAGAGCCGAAGATAACGACACCAACGTTGTCAGATTCCAGGTTCAGGGCCATACCCTTGATACCACCTGGGAATTCGACCATCTCACCAGCCTGAACCTTGTCCAGACCGTAGACACGGGCGATACCGTCACCGACGGAGAGCACCTGACCAACTTCAGAAACTTCGGCTTCCTGGCCAAAGCTCTTAATCTGGTCCTTGAGGATTGCGGAAATTTCCGCGGCCCGAATATCCATCAGCCGACCTCTTTCATCGCGAACTTGAGTGAATTGAGCTTGGTACGCAGGGATGTATCGATCATGCGGGACCCGACTTTGACCACAAGGCCACCGATCAGGGCAGGATCAACAATCGCTGCGATGTTTACAGTTTTTCCCGTGGAAGCAGACAGCGCTTCTTTCAGGGCAGCGACATGTTCGTCGGACAAGGCGGATGCGGTCGTAACCTCAGCCGTCTCCTCACCACGCATATCTGCAAGCAGAACACGGAATGCCTTGATCATGTCGGGAAGAACGAAGAGGCGCCGATTACGGGCAGCCAACTTCACAAAATTTCCGGCGAGGCCTTTAATGCCTGCCTTGTCGAGTAGGGCTGTGAGCGCTGCAAGCTGCTCCTCAGCACTAAATGCCGGACTTTTCACAAGACGTACGAGATCTTCGCTATCGGCAAGCATGCCTTCAAAAGCTGTTAGATCCCGTTCCACGTCAGCAGTTACGCCGTCACCTTCTGCGAGGTCGAGAAGGGCGGAGGCATAACGTTGTGCCACGCCGGATACGAGAGATACGTTGTCAGTCACCAGGTCCGAGCTCTCTGACGATTTTCATGCCTAAAAGCGACTACCGCTCTAAAGCATTGAAAAAATGAATGATTTCGAGGACAGAAGGTATGGCGGTTAAACCGTTCCCCCAAAGCCGCGCCTCAATTAGCACAGGGTTTCTCAGTGTGCAACTTCGCCTAAAGGCTGTTATTGCGGATTCTTTGGTGTTTTTTGTCTACGACCTATAAAAAGTGTTGCGGATCAATGTCTATTTGCACTCTTAATCCTTTAGACGGTTTTGGTCCAAGGCTCAGCCATTGACGCAAATAAGACTGCAAATCGAATTGTCGTGGTGCCATAGCCAGCAATCGATAACGATAACGTCCGCGCACCATTGCGAGTGCAGCCTCCGCCGGACCAAGCAGCGTCACAGCCTGATCCTGAGGCGCTGCCCTCCCCAAAGCGCGGGCGTAACCTTCTGCAAACAGTTTGTCGGGGCCTGAAACGATGACAGCGGCCAGACGCCCGAAGGGCGGCAGGCCCGCAGCGCGACGCGCATCGACTTCCGCTTGATAGAATGCATGTTTGTCATTCGCAAGAAGGGCTTTGATCACCGGGTGGTCAACACTGTAGGTCTGCAGAAATCCTTTACCTCCGCCAGTCACACGCCCTGCCCGGCCGGTCACCTGCGCCAGAAGCTGAAACGTTTTTTCGGCTGCGCGCGGATCACCATGAGCCAAACCGAGATCGGCATCAACAACGCCGACCAGTTTCAGTTTCGGAAAGTTATGCCCCTTGGCGACAAGCTGCGTGCCGATAATTATGTCCGCACCGCCATCTTCAACGATCTTCATTTCGCGCTTTAGTCGTTCCGGGCCTCCCGGTAAGTCCGAGGATAGAATCAAAGTTCTTGCCTGAGGGAAGAGATCCGAGATCTCCTCTGCGATTCTCTCAACACCCGGGCCGCAGGCAACAAGGCTGTCCTTGTTGTTGCAGGACGGGCAGACCTCAGGAACCTTTTCCGAATGTCCACAATGATGGCACACGAGCTTTTTCTGGAACCGATGCTCGACCAGCCATGCGCTGCAGTGCGCGCACTGGAACCGGTGACCACAGGTGCGACATAATGTCAGCGGCGCATATCCACGTCGGTTCAAAAACAAAAGTGACTGATCGCCAGCTGCAAATGTTTCCTTGATCGAATTGATGAGTTCCGGCGCCAGCCAACGCCCCCGCTCAGGACCTTCGGTGCGCATATCAATGGCCTGCAAATCCGGCAAGGCAGCGCCCGAAGCCCGCTCGGGCAATTCAATCAGGGCATATCGACCGAGTTCAGCATTGACCCTGCTTTCAATAGATGGCGTTGCAGAGGCAAGGACCACCGGGAACCTTGAGATATGTCCGCGCACGACTGCCATGTCTCTTGCACTGTAGGGAACCCGGTCATCCTGTTTGAAGGCTGCATCATGCTCTTCATCAACGATGATCAGGCCTAATTCCTTGAAGGGCAGGAATAGTGAAGATCGAGCACCGATGACCACGCGAACCTCACCATTCGCAACCCCGCGCCAGACACGAGCGCGGTTCTTCGTCGTGATTTCCGAGTGCCATTCAGCTGGATAGGCTCCAAAACGTTGTTCAAATCGGCGCAGGAACTGTTCAGTCAAGGCGATCTCGGGAAGTAGAACCAGCGCCTGTTTGTCCCGTCGCAGAGCTTCGGCAATTGCTTCAAAATAAACTTCGGTCTTGCCAGATCCGGTTACACCATCAATCAGCGATACGCTGCCGTTGCCATCAAAGCCTGCGAGGAGACTATCAACCGCAGTCTGCTGAGCCGGTGTCAGGTCTTTTTGTGAATAATCGATCTGTGGTTTGGGCGGCGGCGGCGCAGCAGGCATGGAAATGACTTCGAGTACCTCTTGCTGAACCAGTCCGTCAATCACGGAGGGACTGACACCAGCTGCTTTGGCGAGACCACTTTTCGTCCAGGCAAAACCATCTTCCATGGTTTCAAGCACACGCTTGCGCGCAGAGGTTATGCGATCTGGTTCGGCTCCCTCAATTCGACGCACACCTGAGATCGGCGGTTCCGGTTCGAGGGCCTCTTCAGACCGCAAGATCATGCGAACAACCATACCCGGAGCACCGACAGTCCAGTTGGCGACCCAATCGACAAATTGCCGAAGATCCTTGTCCAGCGGTGGTGTCGTCTCATAGACATGGGAAATGGATTTCAGTTTTTTCGGATTGATCTCTGCATCCGGCTCGGTGTCCCAGACGGCACCTATCACTTGCCTTGGGCCGAGCGGCACTTTGACGATCGACCCCGGTACGACCGACTGCCCGGCTGGCACTTTATATGTGTAGGCCACCGGCACCGCCACGGGCACCAACACACTGGCAATTGTTTCAGGCGCTTCGGGATCGTCAAACAACACGTTCGTTCAAGGCCTCAGTTCCAATTTCGCATGCTCCCGATACAGTCGGGGTCGACTGAAATCCCTCTCGACATCGCCCGAGACTTCAAAAATCGCAAGCCATGTCAGTTTTGAGGTACGTACCACAAAAAAATCATCCACCGGGGAATCAGGGGTTCTTCTTGTCATCATCCTAGGGTAAAGAAAGCACAGCTGACTACGTAATCGTTTTGCTCCGGACATTCGGAGCCAGTATCCGGCGACCGATCGGGCGCCTTCTAGGGAGTTACATTCATGAAATTCTTCGTCGATACGGCTGAAATATCAGACATCAAGGACCTGGAATCTACAGGTCTTCTCGATGGCGTCACCACCAACCCGTCGCTGATTGCCAAGTCAGGTCGCGACTTCAAGGAAGTTATCGCCGAGATCTGCAAGATCACCGAAGGCGACGTTTCTGCCGAAGTTGCTGCAACTGATTTCGAAACGATGATCAAAGAAGCGCATGTGCTGCGTGCTATTGCAGACAACGTCGTCATCAAACTGCCGTTGACATTTGATGGCCTGAAAGCCTGTAAGCAGCTGACGGAAGAAGGCACCAAAACCAACGTTACGCTTTGCTTCTCCGCAAACCAGGCACTGCTCGCGGCCAAAGCCGGTGCAACATATATCTCGCCATTCATCGGCCGTCTTGATGACATTCACGCCGACGGGCTTGAGCTGATCCGCGAAATTCGCGTGATCTTTGACAATTATGGCTTCGACACGGAAATCCTGGCGGCTTCGATCCGCACGCCAAACCACGTCAAGGATTGTGCGATCATCGGCGCTGATGTTGTCACAGTTCCACCGGCAACCCTCAAGAGCCTTGTCAAGCATCCACTGACAGACAAAGGCCTGGAAGCCTTTATCTCCGACTGGGCGAAGACCGGTCAGAGCATTCTATAAGACTGTCACATCTTGGAGATTAAAAGTCCGGGCAATCGCCTGGGCTTTTTTATCTGGCACCAAAACCCGGCGTGATTTGATCAGGCTGCCTCTTCAACAGCTGACCGCTCTTCCAACAGGGCTTTCAAAGCCTCGCGCAGGGACTCGTTCAAAGCATCATCGGTGAGCGTTCCAGCTTCGATATCGAATTTCTCACCGAACGGCCCGACAGAAAGACTACCGCGAACATCAGCACCGAAGAAACCGGCCGATCCCAATGCAGATTTCAACACACTGGCGGCACCACCCGGTCCCATGGAAGCGGATAGGATAATCTGCGGCTTTCCCTGAAAGACCTTCATGCTGATCCGCGATGCCCAGTCGAACACGTTCTTGAATGCTGCCGTATAGGTGCCGTTATGTTCTGCGTAGGAAATGATCACAGCATCTGCCGCTCCGATCTTTTCGTAAAAGCGCTTGGCTTCCTCCGGAATTCCGCCCTCATTCTCACGGTCAATGCTGTAAATCGGCATTTCGTAATCGTTGAGGTCCAGGATCTCGATCTCTGCCAACTGGTCCAGGTCGGATGTGACGATGTCTGCGGCCGCCTGAACCAACTGTTTGTTGATGGACTGGCGGCTGCTGGTAGCGGCAAAAGCAAGAATTTTCATGGCTCAACCTTGATGCTAATCGGTGACTGTCATTGTGTTGAACCAGAGATAGTATGTTGCATATTTGCTTTGAAGTGCTCATATTTGACACTTGATGCGCGCAAATGCGACAATTCATTATGGAACACTGGACGGAAATTCGCACCGCTGCGCGTGTCGCCCGCCTTGGCACTGTAACCGCCGCAGCCGTCTCTCTTGGGGTTCATCGAGCCACCATCAACCGGCATATCGACACACTGGAATCAGCGCTCGGCGGCAAGTTGTTTCAACGCCACGCCAAGGGTTTCACGCCGACAGACCTTGGTCGGGAATTGTTGCGGATAGCGGAGACTGCCGGCGAGCAATTTGAAGAACTTCACCGAACGGCAAAGGGGCAATCTGAAGAGTTGCAGGGCGACTTTATCATTACTTCGATTGCGACCTATGCATCCGCCCTCATGCCCATCCTGAACACCTTCGCGCACAAACACCCTGGCCTTACAATTCGCTATCTTGTTAGCGACAGCCTTCTAAGGCTGGAATATGGAGAGGCGCATGTGGCCTTTCGTGCGGGCGGAAAACCAGACAATCCGGACAACGTCGTGCGGGAGGTCGAACAGATCGGGATGGGGCTTTATGCCCACTCCAGTTACATCTCAGAATATGGCAAACCGACAGGGATTGACGATCTGGTAAATCATCGTTTTGCCGGATCAGATAGCGGGACGCATCGAGCTCCGTTTCTCATTTGGCTGCACAAGACAGTGCCGGATCATCAAATCATCTTTCGGGCCAACACCATTTCGGCAATGGCAGATGCCGTTCAATCAGGGATTGGCATTGGCTTTCTGCCGCGCCATACCGCAGAGGCTCATGACGACCTGATTGAAGTCCTGCCTCCGCAGCCCGATTGGATTTCACAGATGTGGTTGGTCACCCATATGGATCTCCACCGGTCTACAAAAGTTCAGGCTTTTATTCAGGAGCTCGGTCATTTGAAGCAACGCGGCAATTGGCTCTAACGAAATGCAATCGCAAATCCTCCGGGTAATTAACCAAACGCTGGTGCGTTCTACGTAGAATTGGTGCCATGACCTCGACCGAGACAGACGCCCTGCTTGTCACAGCCCAACCCGATCTCAACAACCGGGTTAGCATGTGGCTGGATCACCTGTCGGACGAACGCCGACTGTCTGACAAAACCCTTGTCGCTTATGAGCGCGACTTGCTTCAATTCCTGCGTTTTTTGACCGGTCATCTTGGTGGAGCGCCCGCACTCAAAGATATCGCCGATCTTCGACCTGCCGACTTTCGCGGGTTTCTGGCGTACCGTCGCCGCGCCAAGGTTCAAAGCCGGTCACTGGCACGCGGACTTGCCGGCATTCGGTCATTTTTAAAGTTTCTGGAGCGACGCGGAGAAGTGAACGCTGCGGCCTCGGACGCTGTCCGACCACCGCGCCAGGCACGCTCATTGCCGAAACCGGTTTCTTCACGAGATGCGATCGATATCACCAGCGGTGATCTGGCGATGGAAAGTGACGCATGGATAGAGGCACGCAACACCGCTGTTCTCACGCTGCTTTACGGGTGTGGCCTCAGGATTGCCGAAGCCTTGGCGCTGACGGGCAAGATGGCACCCAAGCAAGGTACCAAAACCATGCGCATCGTTGGTAAAGGTCGAAAAGAACGGATCGTCCCGATTTTACCAGCTGTCACCCAAGCAATTGACCAATATCTTAAACTTTGTCCGTATGCGGTCAAAGCGGATGGTCCGCTTTTCCTCGGCGCTCGTGGCGGCCCCTTGAACCCGCGCATGATTCAGCTCGCCATGGAAAAACTGCGCAGCGCCCTTGGTCTTGCTGACACAGCAACACCTCATGCCCTGCGCCACTCCTTTGCGACCCATTTGCTGGCAGGTGGCGGCGATCTCAGGACCATTCAAGAGCTGCTGGGTCATGCCAGCCTGGCCTCGACACAGATCTATACCGAGATCGACAGCGCCCATCTGCTGGCGGCCTATGACAAGGCTCATCCCCGCCGTTAGTCAGGTTACAGGAGTCTCAAGGTACGGAAACTTGTAGACCGTCCGTGTTTTGCCATCAGGAAAAACTTCTCTTACAAAGGGCTCGCCATCCAACTTGAGCACGAGTTTTTTTGCCGCGATGTTCGCATCGTCTATATGGGTTTCCACGAGCGGCCAATCATAAACCTCATAGGCATGGCGAATTGCAATCCGGGACACTTCCACTGCAGCACCTGAACCACGTGAATCAGGCAACAGCCACCACGTGAGCTCACGCCTCGGCCAACCCGTCGGCCAGACGAAACCGCATCCACCGACCGCTGTATCGTGACCCTTGGGAACGATCATCCACATTCCATATCCGCGAAGGTGCCAATGGCCGATATGTCCAGCTAGAGCGCGCCAGGCCTGATCCTGCCGCAAGGGACCGCCATAAAAGGCAGATGCCTCAGCATCCATATAGCACGCCATGTAAACCGGGAAATCGGTCTCCGTTGGCGGCCTTAGAACAAAACGCTGGCTTTCAAGACTGTGCAATTGGATGCTCTTGTGTGAGGAATGAAACATGGCATTGTTTTGCATCATGACATGGGTAATCTTGTCATGGTTTCCTGACTGCATTCTTTAGGCTGTGTCACAACCCATGGCAATTGCACCCGCAGTCTTGGCAACAATTGGAGGAACTGGATGCAGAAAACAACTTCCGCACTGTTGCGCTTTCGCATCCGGACATTTTTGATTTTGCTGACAGCAAGTTTCCTTGCAATCGACGGGCAAAATTCCGGATGTTTTGCCCAGACACAAACCAAACGCATCTACTGCCCGATCCCGGAAGACGGGATCTGGGTTAATCCGGACGCTGAACCTAAAGAAATCAGTCGCGTTGAAGTGGAAAGTCGCTGCGAGAATAATCAGGTTTATGTGCGGGTTCGTGCCTTCACCTCCTGTATCCCGAGGGATTGCAAGTGGGGCTGGACAAAAGCCGAACTACGCTCGGACGGGGCCGTAAAAGTCCTACTGATCGGGTTTTTGAAAAGCAAACAAATAACACTTAGAGCCTTCGGTGACCTTCTGGACGTGCGCGTCATCAATATTACCAATGATTTATCCGCCCCCAATATTGTGAAGGTTTACAATCTTCAACAGAAGTAGCTTCCACTTAACTTTGAAATTGATTCAAATTCTCTTTTTTCTTGCCAGACGGGCAGATTCCATTACTCTGGGTTATGTTGCGATAGAGATGCAACAAACTAAAGGAGGGTTCACATGCGTCACCTGAGTACCGGCATCACTGCTCTGGCTCTCACCGCATTTGCCATTGTGCCTGCAAGTGCTTGCTCCTGGGGCAAGTCCGCCAAAGCGAAAGACAACATGACGGTGGCTGAGACGACGATCGTTCCGGATATCAATACCGAAATATCGATTGCTACCAACGACCTCAGCGACGAAGCTCTCAAGGACATGATTCTTCTGCCGGAAACGGCTGAAGACCCCACCAAGTAGCTTCGGACCAAATTGACATGCTTCAAGTTTAACCCGTTGCGAAAGCGACGGGTTCTTTTTTGCCCTGTAGCATTGCTTTCCTTGGGAAACCGGCCAGAATTCAAATCTGAGGTACGCACCTCAAGGAATTCAGACTATTAATAGGACATATCAAGCAGATCAATACGAGACTCTCGAAAGGCGGCAAAATGACGGACTTCAAGGTCAATTCGAAATTTGTGATAGCTGACGAAACAGCTCTTCGCGGTCTCTATCCTGAGACACATGAACTGGCGGCCCTGAAGAGCCTTAAATTGCTCGACAAACACGCGCAGGCGTTTATCCAGCGGTCCCCTTTCGTCTGCCTTGGTACACACAATGCGGATGGAAAGGCCGATGTCAGCCCACGTGGCGATCCCGCCGGGTTTGTCACAATCCTTGATCAACATACGCTTGCTATCCCAGACCGTCCCGGCAATAACCGGCTCGATAGTCTGTCGAATATTGTCGCCAACCCGAATGTGGGCCTGTTGTTCATCATTCCCGGGTTTGACGACACGTTGCGCATAAACGGTTCAGCGACACTTGTGACTGACCCGGATGTTCTCGAAACCATGAGCGTCAGGGATCGCGCTCCCCGGCTTGCCATAATCGTAAAGGTGCACGAGGTTTTCATCCACTGTGCCAAAGCCTTCCGGCGTTCTCAATTGTGGAACCCCGATCATTTTCAGGATCGAAGTGAATTGCCGTCACTCTTGAACATCATTCTGGACCAGACCAAGGGTGTTCCCGACGATCCGGAGGAAATGCGCAGGATCGACGAAGGTCTGGAAGAGACATACAAACAGACGATGTACTGATATTCTCACCGAAACTGGTCTCACTCGGCTTACCTGCACTAACTGAAAGCTTTTTAGATCCTTCTCAATGAGAGTGCGTGTGCTGCGACTCGGCCGGAACCTGTTCCCCAGTGTGCCGATATTCCACGAAAGCCTGACGCAGGATCTGGATAGCTGAATTAAGGAACAGTCCAGCCATCAGACCGGCCACGATGAGGTCCGGCCAGGCTGCCGCCGTTGCCCACACGGCCAATGCGGCCAGCATCACCGCGACATTGCCGATGGCATCATTGCGCGAACACAGCCAGACAGAACGGACATTGGCATCGCCATCCTTGTAGCGGACCAGCAACATCACACTGGCAAGGTTGACAGCCAGCGCAAGAAAGCCGATCGACCCCATGATTTCGGCCTTCGGCAGCCCCAGTACCAGAAACTGGTAAGCTGTCGACCCGCCGACCCAAAGGCCCATCAACAACAGGCTGACACCTTTTGCGAGGGCTGCGATAGAGCGGATTTTTAGGCTTGCGCCAATCACGGCCAGCGAAATGCCATAAGTCACGGCATCACCGAAAAAATCCAGGGCATCAGCCTGCAACGCTTTCGACTGCGCCAATTGGCCTGCAGTCATTTCGACGAAGAACATCGCAGCGTTCAAAAAGATGACCAGCCACAAACGCCGTTTATAGTCTTTCGACAGACCGTCAAACTGGGTATTGGATCCGCAACACGTACCCATTGAACTCACTCCTCACCTGAAAGGCTGGCTTGAATTTTATCACTATTGGCGTTGTAATCCCTATAGCGACTAGAGGTTCAAGAGGTTTTTTCATGGATTTTTCAATAGGTGACCTGTCCAGAGCGACAGGCGTGAAAGTGCCGACCATCCGCTATTATGAAAAGGAGGGTTTGCTAGAGGAGCCTATGCGCACCGAAGGCAACCAGCGGCGCTACCGAAACAGCGATCTCGACCGGCTACGGTTCCTGCGGCATTGCCGGGGTCTGGGCCTGCCGATGCCTGCCATCCGCGAGCTGATCGACCTCAGCCAGCATCCGGACAAACCCTGCGAAGAGGTTGACAGAATTGCGGCAGAGCAGCTGCAGGCCGTCCGCGAGCGCATCCAACGCTTGAAAATTCTGGAAAAGGAACTCGCCCGTATAGCCACCAGCTGCGACGGTGGCCATCCGGTCACCGAATGCAACGTTCTGAAAGCCTTCGCTGATCACAGCCTGTGCAAAGGCGAGCATTGAAGATGAGGTGCACTTGGCGCGGTTCCCCGATCAGGTTCCCGGCGGAACCGGCGCGGCTGCGTCTATCAGACCCCTTGAGTGCAGCGCGGCCCAGAAATCGCCCGAAATCGGGGTCTTGAACCATGTCATGATTTGCTCAAGTTCCCCCTTGTCGCGGGGCCCCGGAATGACCGACGTTATGATCTCGTTGCCGAGCGGAAACTGCAGGGCAGCGGCAGCCAGCGGAACAGAATACTCGTCAGCTACAGCTCCCATTGCGCGGGCCTTGTCGACGACCTCTTGCGGCGCGGTGTCGTAGTTCCACGTCGTACGGCCAACGAGAATTCCGGAATTGAAAGGTCCGCCACAAATGATCGATGTGCCTGCGGACCGGCACGCCGGAAAAAGCGTGTCGAGCGGGCTTTGCTCCAGAAGCGTATAGCGACCAGCCAGAAGAAAAACGTCCCAATCACCGATCCCGAGCGCATCCATGCACACCTGGTTTTCATTCACGCCCAGCCCGATGGCCTTGACCTGCCCTGACTTGCGCAATTCGTCCATTGCGCGGTAGCCCCCTTTTGCCAAATCCGCAAAATGACGCTTGTTGTCGTCGCCGTGCTGCAAGGTTCCAATGTCATGGGCCAGAAGAATGTCGATCCGGTCCAGCCCGAGCCGCTGCAGGTTGTCCTCAAAGGCCCGCATGATCCCGTCATATCCGTAGTCATAAACAACATGGAACGGCAGCGGATTGATCATGCCGAAGTCTTCCGGTCTCTCGACGCCGCCGGGCACCAAAAGCGGTCCGACCTTGTCCGACAGGACATAGTCAGTTCCCCGCAGCATATCGCCCATGACACGTTCAGAGCGGCCGAAGCCATACCAAGGGGCCGTATCGAAGTAGCCTATACCCGCGTCCCGCGCTGCTTGAATGAGCTCGGCGGCCTGCCTGTAGTCCAGATCCACGAAGTTGCCACCAAGCGGCGCACCTCCCAATCCGAGAACGTCAACCCGCAGGTCAGTGCGCCCAATCTGCCGCTTTTCCATTTTTTATGTTCCTCGCGTTTCTGGAGCTGATTTAAGCGAATTTTCAGAACGCTTCCTCTTCGCAATTCTTCTGATTTTACGGCATCAGTCGGCCATCGTCGACTTCGATCGCCTGTTCGATGAACATCACTCACGTCCCTTGGCATCCGTCACCTATAAAAACGGCACCAAAAAAAAGCCCAGGCAAATTGCCCGGGCTCTCTAAATTCAATCCGCCAAGCTTCTTACGAGTGGATAGCCTTGCCGAAGGCGGCCATGGCGGCTTCCTTGACAGCTTCAGACATGGTGGGGTGCGCATGGCAGGTCCGGCCAAGATCTTCGGCGGAACCACCAAATTCCATCAGGACAGCCGCTTCGTGGATCATTTCGCCAGCACCAAAGCCGACGATGTGAACCCCCAGGACCTGATCGGTCTTGGCATCGGCCAGAACCTTGGCAAAGCCGTCGGTTGCGTTCATGGCGCGAGCGCGGCCATTGGCAGAGAAGTTGAACTTGCCAGCCTTGTACTCGATGCCCTCTGCTTTCAGCTCTTCTTCCGTCTTGCCGACTGAGGCGACTTCCGGCTGGGTGTAGACCACGCCCGGAATGACGTCGTAATCCACATGACCCGCCTGACCAGACAGGATTTCGGCGAGGGCAACGCCTTCATCCTCGGCCTTGTGGGCCAGCATAGGTCCAGCAACCACATCGCCGATTGCGTAGATGCCATCAACATTGGTCTTGTAATACTTGTCGATCTGCACGCGGCCACGCTCATCCAGCGCAACACCGGCAGTTTCCAGACCAAGGCCCTCGGAATACGGACGGCGACCGATGGCAACCAGCACAATGTCAGCCTCGATGACTTCCGCATCGCCGCCCTTGGCCGGTTCAACGCTGACAGACAGACCTTTGCCCTTCTTGGCTACACCGGTGACCTTTGAACTGAGTTTGAACTTCATACCCTGCTTTTTCAGCATGCGATTGAAATTCTTGGAGACATCACCGTCCATTGGTCCAAGGATCTTGTCCATGAACTCGACAACGGTGACTTCAGACCCAAGACGGTTCCAGACCGAGCCGAGCTCAAGACCGATAACACCGCCGCCGACAACAACCATCTTTCCCGGGACCTTGTCCAGTTCCAGGGCGCCAGTAGACGAAACGATCTGTTTCTCATCGATTTCGACACCTGGCAATGGCATAACGTCAGAGCCGGTCGCAATAACGATATTTTTGGTATCCAGAACGTTGGCCTTGCCATCGTCGCCAGTCACTTCGACCTTGCCTGCGGACAGGATCTTGCCCGTGCCTGTATGCACGTCGATCTTGTTTTTCTTCATCAGGAAGGAAATGCCGCTGACGTTCGCATCCACCACATCGGTCTTGTGCTTCATCATGGTCGGCAGGTCGAGCTTCGGCTTGGCAACCTTGATGCCAAGCTTTTCAAAACCATGTCCGGCCTCTTCAAACATTTCGGATGCATGAAGCAGCGCCTTGGACGGGATACAGCCGATGTTCAGGCACGTGCCACCAAGCGTAGCACGTTTTTCAACAACTGCGGTCTTGAGACCAAGCTGGGCAGCCTTGATTGCGCACACATAGCCGCCAGGGCCAGTTCCGATGACGACAAGATCATATTGGGACATTGTTGGTCGCCTTTGCCTTCTTCTGTTCTTCAGTTCCGCATCCAGATACGGGTCAAGGTAGTATTGCGCGACCGCCGGAAACATCCAGGATCGCACCCGTTGTGTAACTTGCATCGTCCGACAACAGCCACTTGATGGCCTTTGCCACTTCGTCCGCCGTGCCCGCACGTTTCATTGGAAGTTTGCCTTCCAGTTGAGCAACCCGGTCGGGCAAGCCGCCGGATGCATGAATGTCCGTGTCGATAATGCCGGGCCGAACTGCATTCACCCGAATGCCCTCACCGGCAACTTCCAGCGACAGGCCAAACGTCATTGTGTCGATCGCCCCTTTGGAAGCGGCATAATCAACATACTGACCTGGCGCGCCCAACTTGGAGGCTGCAGAACCAATGTTGACGATTGCCCCGCCCCTGCCACCATGGCGTGTCGACATGCGTTTGACCGCTTCACGAACACAGACAAATGCCCCAATGACGTTTATCGCATACATGCGGGTCAGGCGTTCGACGGACATTTCGTCAACCCGCTGCGGCCTATCGACAACACCCGCGTTGTTCACCAGACCAACAAGCGTACCAAATTCATCACAGGCGGCATAGATTTTCAGAACATCAGCTTCGAACTGGACATCGCCCTGGACGGCAATCGCCTCGCCGCCGGTATTTATTATCTGCGAGACTATGTCATCTGCAGCGGCTTTGTTGCTCACGTAATTGACGACGACGCCGTATCCAAGTTCAGCAGCACACAGGCTGGCAGCTGCGCCGATCCCCCGGCTACCACCTGTCACAAGAACGATGCTCTTCGTCATCGACTATTGCTCCGCCAAGGCCAGGCGCAGACCAAAGCCAGTAAAGGTCGCTGCGATGGTCCGGCGCATCCAGAGCATAACTGTCTCACTACGCAACACCTTCTCGCCAACCATGGCCGCGAACATGCCGTAGATGGTGAACACTGCGAACGTCATCGCCATGAAGACACTGCCATGCAACAGCATTTCGATTGTTGGGTGAGCGGCTAACGGACTGACGAATTGAGGCAGGAAGGCGAGGAAGAACACCGTCAACTTCGGATTAAGAATGTTGATCAGGCAAGCGCTCCGCGCAGTTGCCAAAAGGCTCTTGCGCGCATCCTTGTCCGCCTTCAGCTCCAGTGGACCGCTTGCCTTGAGGGTCTGCCATGCGAGATAGAGCAAGTAGGCAACACCAGCGTATTTAACAACCTGGAAAACCAAGGCGCTAGTGTGCATCACGGCGGCCAGACCGACGACCGATGCTATCATTGCCGGAACGATCCCGAGTGTGCAGCCGACGGCGGCGGCAATGGCCGCCTGCCGTCCTTTGCCAAGTCCGACCGCAACTGTGTAAACAACGCCGGTTCCAGGAACCAGCACCACTATCAGGGCCGTGATCAAAAACTCCAGACTCATATTCCGGCTCCCTTGAGCATCGGATCAGGACAAGATTCGGATTAGAGATCCAGAATCAGACGCTGCGGATCTTCCAGGCTTTCCTTGACGCGAACCAGGAAGGTCACGGCTTCCTTGCCGTCGATAACACGGTGGTCATAGGAGAGCGCCAGATACATCATCGGACGGATCTCGACCTGACCATTCACGGCCATCGGACGCTGCTGGATCTTGTGCATTCCCAAGATACCAGACTGCGGTGCGTTGAGGATCGGCGAAGACATTAGCGAGCCATAAACACCACCGTTGGAGATGGTGAATGTACCGCCAGTCATGTCGGCCATACCGAGCTTGCCATCGCGTGCCTTGCGGCCGAGATTGCCGATTTCCTGTTCAACTTCAGCAATCGTCATCTGGTCTGCATCGCGAACGACCGGAACCACGAGGCCCTTGTCTGTACCGACAGCCACGCCAATATGGGCGAAGTTCTTATAGATGATGTCCGTACCATCGATCTCGGCGTTGACCGCAGGCACTTCTTTCAAGGCATGCGTAACAGCCTTGGTGAAGAAACCCATGAAGCCGAGCTTGACGCCGTGCTTCTTCTCAAACAGGTCTTTGTACTGCTTGCGCAGTTCCATGACCGGACCCATGTCCACTTCGTTATAAGTGGTCAGCATGGCTGCCGTGTTCTGAGCATCTTTCAGGCGGCGGGCAATGGTTTGACGCAGCTTGGTCATGCGCACGCGCTCTTCGCGCACTTCGTCTTCTACGACAACCGGACCACGGGCAACTTGTGCTGGAGCCGGAGCGGACGCAGCAGAGGCTGCACCGGAAGCAATTGCGTTGATAACGTCCCCCTTGAGGACCTGACCACGCTTGCCGGAGCCCGCAACCTGATTAGCAGAGACATTGTTTTCGGCCATCATTTTAGAGGCACTCGGTGCCGGTGGCATGGATGTGCCCGCGCTTGGAGCTGCGGCAGCAGGTGCCAGTGCGCTCGCTGCAGGAGCTGCTGCGGACGCAGCCGCACCAGACGGGTCAATCTGGCAAAGCAGGACGCCCGGTTCGACAGTCGAACCGGTTTCAGCCGCGATCTTGACGACTGTGCCGCCTACAGGGGCTGGAACTTCCTGGGCTGCCTTGTCGGTTTCCAGTTCGACCAGCGTGTCGTCAGCCTTGACGGTATCGCCAACCTTGACGCTCCACTCGCCAACTTCGGCTTCGGTAACACTCTCGCCAGCGCTCGGCGTAACAACATCAACCAACTCGGCCTTGGCTGCGGCTTTTGTGTCTTTTTTGGCTGGAGCGGCGGCAGCTGGTGCTTTCGCTGCGCCAGCACCTTCAGCGATCTGACCTAAAAGTGCGCCAACCTCAACGGTGTCGCCTTCCTTGACCAGAATGCTTTCCAGTGTCCCGGAAGACGGGGCTGGAACTTCAACCGTCACCTTGTCGGTTTCAAGCTCAACCAACGGCTCGTCTTGAGCGATAACATCACCCGGTTTTTTGAACCACTGAGCAATTGTTGCTTCAGATACGGATTCACCCAGCGTGGGCACGCGAATTTCGGTTGCCATGGTCGCCTTCTCTTAAAAATACCCGGCCAATTCCTGAAGAAGGGGCGAACGCCCCTTCATGATTAGTTTCCTAGCGCCTCTTCGAGGAATGCTTGCAGCTGCGCCAAATGCGCAGACATCAAGCCAGTAGCAGTCGATGCCATTGCAGCGCGGCCGGCGAAACGCGGACGCTTGTACTTGGCGTCGATCTGCTCAAGCACCCACTCGATGTAAGGCTCGACACAGAACCAGCTGCCCATGTTCTTCGGCTCTTCCTGACACCAAACCATTTCCGCTTGCGGGAAACGGCTTAGTTCGAGCATCAGCGCCTTTTTCGGGAACGGGTACAGCTGTTCGACACGCATCAAGTAGATATCATTGATGCCGCGTTTCTCGCGTTCCTCATACAGGTCGTAATAGACCTTGCCGGAACACATGACGACGCGCTTGATTTTGTCATCCTTGACCAATTTGGTTTCGGATGCAGGATTGTATTCCGCATCATCCCACAGCAAACGGTGGAAACTGCTGTCCGGACCAAGTTCCTTGATCGTCGAGACTGCCTTCTTGTGACGCAGAAGCGACTTCGGCGTCATCAGAATCAGTGGCTTGCGGATGTCTCGGCGCAACTGACGGCGCAGGCTATGGAAGTAGTTTGCCGGGGTCGAACAGTTCGCCACCTGCATGTTGTCTTCAGCACACAGCTGCAAGAAACGCTCAAGACGGGCGGAGGAGTGCTCCGGACCCTGACCTTCGTAGCCGTGCGGCAACAGACAGACCAGACCGGACATGCGAAGCCACTTGCGTTCACCTGACGAGATGAACTGATCAAAAAGGACCTGGGCACCGTTGGCGAAGTCACCAAACTGGGCTTCCCACATGGTCAGCGCTTTCGGTTCGGTCAGCGAGTATCCGTACTCAAACCCAAGCACAGCCTCTTCGGAAAGCATTGAGTTGATAACTTCGTAACGCTGCTGGTTCGGGTCAACGTGATTGAGCGGAATGTAACGGCTCTCGTCTTCCTGATCATAAAGCACCGAGTGGCGCTGCGAGAATGTGCCGCGTTCACAGTCCTGACCGGACAAGCGCACCGGATGTCCGTCTTTAAGCAATGTGCCGAATGCCAGCGCCTCAGCTGTTGCCCAATCGATCCCTTCACCGGTTTCGATCATGCGCTCACGATTTTTCATGAACCTTGCGATGGTACGGTGAGCGTTAAATCCGTCTGGCACATGGGTCAACGCCCGGCCAACCTCTTTCAATTCGTCAATCGGAACACCCGTCTGGCCGCGACGTGGATCTTCTTCGTCGTCAGCCCGTTTCATTCCGGACCATTTTCCATCGAGCCAATCAGCCTTGTTTGGCTTGAATGCTTGGCCAGCGTCAAACTCACCATCCAGATGTGCCCGCCAATCGGCCTTCATCTGGTCGACTTGTTCTGCGCTGAGCAGACCTTCGCTGATCAACCGATCCGAATAGAGCTGCAATGTTGTCTGATGCTTGCGGATCTTGCGATACATGATCGGCTGCGTAAACGCAGGTTCATCGCCTTCGTTGTGACCAAAGCGACGATAACAAATGATATCAAGCACAACCGGGCGGCCAAATTTCTGACGAAACTCAATCGCGATCTTTGCCGCAAACGTCACCGCTTCCGGGTCATCCGCATTGACGTGGAAGATCGGCGCTTCGATCACTTTCGCCATGTCGGACGGATATGGAGATGACCGTGAGAATCGCGGGTTGGTCGTGAAACCGATCTGGTTGTTGATAATCACATGGATCGAGCCACCTGTACGGTGACCGCGCAATGCGGACAGACCGAAACACTCAGCCACAACACCCTGGCCGGCGAAAGCCGCATCGCCGTGCAGCAGCAATGGAAGAACCGTGTTGCGATCAACTTCCGTGGTGTTGATGAATGTTCCGTCGTCTTTGGATGCCAGCTGGTCCTGTTTGGCGCGCGCCTTGCCCAACACCACCGGATTGACAATTTCCAGATGAGACGGGTTAGCCGTCAGGGACAGATGAACATCATTGCCGTCAAAAGACCGGTCGGAAGATGCACCGAGGTGATACTTGACGTCGCCAGAGCCTTCAACTTCGTCCGGCGCATAAGAGCCGCCCTTGAATTCGTGGAAGACCGCGCGATGCGGTTTGCCCATCACCTGGGTCAGAACATTCAGGCGACCACGGTGGGCCATGCCAAGCACGATGTCCTTGAGGCCCAACTGACCGCCACGCTTGATGATCTGCTCAAGTGCAGGAATAAGCGCTTCACCGCCATCAAGACCAAAACGTTTTGTGCCTGTGTATTTGACATCCAGAAACTTCTCAAAGCCCTCGGCTTCGATCAGCTTGTTCAAAATGGCTTTCTTACCTTCAGAGGTGAACGCGACTTGCTTGTCCGGACCCTCGATGCGTTCCTGCAACCAGGATTTTGCAGCCGGATCTGAGATATGCATGAACTCGACGCCCAGCGTCGAACAATAAGTTCGCTTCAGGATGTCCAGCATCTCGCGGATGGTGGCGTATTCGAGACCCAAAACGTGATCGATGAAAATCCTGCGATCCCAGTCAGCTTCAACAAAACCATATGAAGATGGGTGCAGCTCTTCATGATCGCCCTTGCCAGCCAATCCCAATGGATCGAGATCAGCATGCAGGTGGCCCCGCATCCGGTAAGCACGGATCATCATCAGTGCGCGAACTGAGTCCCGTGTTGCCTGAAGGACTTCAGCTTCAGAAATCGGCGCGCCCTTGGCCTCAGCCTTTTTCTTCAGCTTGTCGCCAAGCTTTTGTTCAATCGGCGCCCAGTTTCCGTCAAATGCATTGACGAGGTCGCCATTGGCTTCAAGGGGCCAGTCCTTGCGTTTCCATGGAGCTCCGCGCGCTTCCTTGAGGACGGCCTCTTTTTCATCCTGAAAGGATGCAAAGAAATCCTGCCATTCGGTATCAACCGAATTGGGATCCGTCTTGTAGCTGGCGTAGAGGTCTTCGATATAGGCTGCGTTGGCGCCGTAAAGCAACGACGTCAGTGCGAATACATTGTTCGCTTCCTGCCGGGCCATGTTCACTCAGCGGAGGGCTGCTCCGCCCTTTTTGTTTCGCAAGCCTTCATAAAGACCCGCGGCCGTTTCCCTACAAAGACCGAAGCAAATCATCGGCCCCTCGAATTCATGGGGCTTCCCCCAATTGCGGCACGATGACGCGCCGCAACTTATCCTTCCATCATGCAACAGAAAACGTAAACAGTTTCCGTCTCCCGCAGCAAAGATTTCCTCGGTTTTAGCCCTTCAACACTTCGAGAAGTGTTTCGCCGAGCTTCGCCGGAGATGGAGACACCTTGATGCCAGCCGCTTCCATGGCTGAGATCTTGTCTTCCGCGCCGCCTTTTCCGCCTGAAATCACGGCACCTGCGTGACCCATGGTGCGGCCTGGAGGTGCTGTGCGGCCGGCGATAAACCCGGCCATAGGCTTGGAACGGCCCTTCTTGGCTTCATCGATGATGAACTGCGCTGCTTCCTCTTCCGCAGAGCCGCCAATTTCACCGATCATGATGATTGACTGGGTCTCATCATCAGCCAGGAACATTTCCAGGACATCAATGAATTCCGTGCCCTTAACGGGGTCACCGCCAATGCCGACAGCCGTTGTCTGGCCTAGGCCTGCATTAGTGGTCTGGAACACAGCTTCATAGGTCAGAGTACCGGAACGTGAAACAACACCGACTGAACCTTTCTTGAAGATGGAGCCCGGCATGATGCCGATCTTGCATTCTTCAGGGGTCAGAATGCCGGGGCAGTTTGGCCCGAGCAGGCGGGACTTGGATTTCTCCAGTTTCGCCTTGACCTTTACCATGTCGGCGACTGGAATGCCTTCGGTGATGCAGACGATAAACGGGATTTCCGCATCGATGGCTTCAATGATGGCAGCGCCTGCACCTGCTGGCGGAACGTAGACCACGGACGCATCAGCACCCGTTGCTTCCTTGGCTTCGCCAACGCTGGCAAAGATCGGAAGCTCGGCGGCACCTTCAACACCGGAGGACCAGGTCGAACCACCCTTTTTCGGGTGCACGCCACCAACCATCTTGGTGCCAAAGTACTCAAGTGCCTGTTCGGTATGGAACGTGCCGGTCTTGCCGGTCAGGCCCTGGACGATAATTTTAGTGTCTTTATTAACGAGAATTGCCATTTTGGCTTTCTCCTTGACTGTTCACCTCGTCGACGAATGACGAAAGGTTCTAATTCGGTTGGATTTGGACCATCAATGCAACACCGCTGCTAACGGATTCAATAAAGACGATCGCTGGACCTGCCCTACTCGTAAAGTGCATTTCGGTCTTGCCATTCACTTCGTTTTGCAGAAAACCGCTGTATCGCTTCTTCAACAACTTTGACATTTCATCATCAACGAGTTTTTTCTCTCCATCACCCACTATGGCAACGCACTCTTTTGAAGAGTACGACACCGACGTCACAAATGGCTCAGATTCAAAGATCCACTTATCACCACGTTTCTCAAGGTGCTTGTCCTTTAGCTTTCGCTTTGCGTCCATGAAGTCCGGGAGAGAATCAACACACATTTCGTCGAAAATCGAAACACCTAAGCCTGCGCGTACACCGGCAATTGGATCCGCAATGGCCCCCGAAAACGAGATAATGAGGGTCAACAACGTTGCCAAAGCTTTGGTATGAGGCAGCATCAGGTTCATGATCAGCCCTTCACCGCTTTCACGATTTTCTGGGCGGCGTCGTCGAGATCATCAGCGGCAATGACGTTCAAGCCACTTTCGTTGATGGTCTTTTTGCCGAGTTCCACGTTGGTGCCTTCAAGACGCACAACGAGCGGGACCTGCAAGCCGACTTCCTTGACAGCAGCAACAACACCTTCTGCGATGATGTCACAGCGCATGATGCCGCCGAAGATGTTGACCAGGATGCCTTTGACGTTCGGATCGGATGTGATGATCTTGAACGCGGCCGTCACCTTTTCCTTGGTTGCCCCACCGCCAACATCGAGGAAGTTGGCAGGTTCCGCACCGTAGAGCTTGATGATGTCCATAGTTGCCATGGCAAGACCAGCACCGTTGACCATGCAGCCGATGTCGCCGTCGAGCGCTACATAGGCGAGGTCATACTTGGACGCTTCGATTTCCTTGGCGTCTTCTTCGGTCTCATCGCGCAGCGCCATGATGTCGTCATGACGGAACAGCGCGTTGCCATCGAATGACATTTTGGCATCCAGAACCCGAAGACCGCCGGTTTTCAGAACGATCAGTGGATTCACTTCCAGCAGCGCCATGTCTTTTTCGACAAACGCCTTATGCAGGAGCGGAAACAGTGTCATGCCGTCTTCGCGCGCTGCGCCATCCAGCTTTAGCCAATCGCAAAGCTGCTTGGCATTTGCTGCTGTCACACCGGTTTCCGGATCAATCGGCAGATTGTGGATCTTTTCCGGGGTTTCTTCGGCGACAGCCTCAATGTCCATGCCGCCTTCCGTGGAAACCACAAAAGCCGGACGTCCAACGGTGCGGTCTACCAGAATAGAGAGGTAGAGTTCGCGCTCGATGTCTGCACCGTCTTCAATGTAGAGACGGTTGACGACCTTGCCGGCATCGCCGGTCTGGGCCGTTACCAGCGTATTGCCGAGCATGTCCTTGGCATGGGCTGCCACTTCATCCAGCGAGAACGCGAGGCGCACACCGCCCTTTGCGTCAGCGCTGAGTTCCTTGAACTTGCCTTTACCGCGACCACCTGCGTGGATTTGGGATTTGACGACCCAAAGCGGGCCCGGAAGGCTTTTTGCAGCAGCTTCTGCTTCGTCAGCAGAAAAGATCGCTACACCTTCAGCCACCGGAGCGCCGAACTCTTTCAGCACTGCCTTGGCCTGGTATTCATGAATGTTCATGTGTTTCCCCCGTTGTCGGAGAACCGCCCCACGAAGGGGCGGCTGCTAATTTCTCGAGGCGGGCGCTTAAGCGAGCGCCGGCTGAATTTTCTTACACGCGTCGACCAGACCGCCAACAGATGCAACCGATTTGTCGAACATGGACTTTTCTTCGCCCTGCAGGTCGATTTCGATGACACGTTCAACACCGCCAGCACCGATGACGACCGGTACGCCGACATAGGTGTCTTTCAGGCCGTATTGACCATCAAGAGCTGCAGCACATGGCAGCACGCGCTTTTTATCTTTCAGGTAGCTTTCAGCCATCTGAATTGCAGACGCTGCCGGAGCGTAGAAAGCTGAGCCGGTCTTCAGGAGACCAACAATTTCCGCGCCGCCGTCGCGAGTACGCTGAACGATCTCTTCAAGACGATCAGCTGTGCACCAGCCCATCTTGACCAGATCCGTAAGCGGAATGCCGGCAACAGTGGAGTAGCGTGTCAGCGGCACCATTGTGTCGCCGTGGCCACCAAGAACAAATGCAGTGACGTCTTCGATAGAGACGTTGAATTCATCAGCCAGGAAGTAGCGGAAGCGTGAACTGTCCAGAACACCCGCCATGCCAACAACCTTGTTCTTCGGCAGGCCGGAGAACTTCTGCAGGGCCCAGACCATCGCGTCGAGCGGGTTGGTGATGCAGATAACAAAAGCATCCGGAGCGTATTTCGCGATACCCGCGCCAACCTGCTCCATAACTTTCAAATTGATCTCGAGAAGATCATCGCGGCTCATACCCGGCTTGCGCGGCACACCTGCCGTCACGATGACAACGTCGGAGCCTTCGATGGCTTCGTAGCTGTTCGCGCCAGAGAGCTTGGCATCAAATCCGTCGACTGGTGAAGATTCGGCGAGATCAAGCGCCTTGCCTTGCGGCACACCTTCCGTGATGTCGAAGAGAACGATGTCTCCCAGTTCCTTCAAACCTGCCAGATGAGCGAGCGTTCCGCCGATCTGACCTGAGCCGATCAAGGCAATCTTGTTCCGCGCCATATTTAAAGTTTCCCTTTACGTAAGATGGAACTCTATGCCATCCGCCGATGACTGACGATGGCACTACTCCCTTTGCCGCCCTTGCGCAACCTCGCCAAAAGAATATTGCGCTGGCCGCAGCAAATATTTCCGGTTCTTCCCGCCTGCGTTCCTCCACTATAGGGAATGCAGACTCATGATTGCATCTCTCGCCGTTCTCCCGCGAGGTATTCTTCCGACCGCATTTCGATCAATCTGGATGCGGTTCGATCAAATTCAAATGCCTCTGTCCCGCCTTCGGCCTCATAGAGATTTTGAGGTTCAGCTTCGGCCGAGACAACCAACTTGATGCCGTTGTCATAAAGTGTGTCGATCAGGATAATGAAACGCTTGGCTTCGTTTCGTCTGGCCCTCGACATTACCGGCACATGATCAAGAAACACCGTGCCGTAGGCATGCGCAATTCGCAGATAGTCGCTAGCGCCCAACGGCTGCATACACAGTTCATCAAATGTGAACCGGGCGGCATCAGCAGCAGTGCAAGTCACCGGAATTTTTCGGCCCTTGTTTTCAAGCTCTTCAGCATGAGGCTTGATGCCATGGGTCAGCTTTGCCCAAAGGACGCCCATTTGACTGTCGGCGTCATCGCCTAGCGGGCTGATATACACCGGCGCACCAGCCAGTTTCTCCAGCCGGTAGTCAGTCGTGGAATCAAGATGAAGCACTTTTGTCTTCGATTTCAATTGCTTGATAAAGGGCAGGAACAGCTGCCGGTTCAGGCCGTCTTTATACAGGAGGTCCGGATCGACATTTGATGTCGCGACGACGATTACACCCAGATCGAAAAGCTGCGTGAAAAGACGGCCCAATATCATCGCATCGGCTATGTCTGTGACGGAAAATTCGTCAAACAGCAGCAACCGGGTTTCTTCGGCGATCTGCGCAGAAACTGGCGGGATCGGATCATCGCCCTTCACCTCGCCGCGTTTATGCGCCTGACGATGCTCATGAATACGCTCATGCACATTTGCCATAAACTCATGAAAGTGGACGCGCCGTTTCCGATGAATGACGGTCACCTCATAAAAGAGATCCATCAGCATGGTCTTGCCACGCCCAACACCGCCCCACATGTAGAGCCCGTCGACTGAGGACCACAACTGGTTCTTCTTTTTGGCAAAAAGCCAACCCAGAGAACTCTTTTTCGAAGCAAGGCGGGTTTCGGCAAGCCGGGTATTCAGAACATCCAGGTGATGTACGGCTTCGCGCTGCACAGGATCTTCCGAGATTTCACCGGCAGCGACCAGCGCATCATAGCGCGCGCCCAAGGCTCGGTTGACCGGCAATTCCATCGTCAAGGCTGGCGCTCCATCCATGAGAACTCACGGGTTATTGGACGTGACCAAATTTGTGCAGCGGCAATACGGTTAAAATGCCGCAGATGCAAGTCGTGAAAATGTTCAATAGCCCGCCCGATCTTAACAAAAACTTGTTTAAACGATTGAAATCAATGGAAGTTGCATTTGGCCAAGCAAAAAATTCGCCTCCTGGAAGAGGCTTAGATTGCAACTCGCATGTTTCGCCAACCAAGAAATTGACTGCTCGTTTTCATTCAAACAGGCAACGGATCGAGCCTCTTGGCCAAAAAAAGCTCCCCCCATGATTCATGGAAAGAGCAAGACAGGGGCATTTCAGGAACATTGATGACGGAATGTAAAGTCAGAGCTGTAGCAGTGTTGAATTTCTGCCTGCCTGACGTTCTTGGAGATACAACAACTGGGCAACAAGATTGCATTCCGACTGGTCGTCCAGATTGGCCTTACGTCCCCGTCCGTCAGTCAGAAGCCACGCGTTTCCAAGTTTGACAACATCACACTCCATCGCGGCATCCAGATCAATTCCGGCTTTTTTGACAAGGAGGTGGCCGACCCGGCTTTCAGATTCCGTATCCTGCCCTTTCATCTCCACCCGCATCCCGCGATACAACTGCTGAACAGATTTAGTCGCGACGATAACTGTCCTGATGTCATCTCCATCAAGGACCGCAAATCGAACCACACCTGCGCCCTTGGGAATTGTTGTGTTGGAACATGGGGTCTTGTGAACGTCTCCAAGTGCGACCCATTCCGACCGCAAGGTCACCGTAACCGGTTGACGGATTGCCGCCATATCCCGGGCCAGGCGTTTTTCCGCCGCATTTTGCGGAGTTCTCGCGGTTGAGTCGAACTTTTCAGCGCTGTTTGCAACGGGGGTGCCGCCGATACGCAGCCGCCGGAAAACGATCACATCACGCGGGAGGTCGGTGCGATCAACTCTCCATCCGGCATCCAGCCAAGCATTCTGATGTACCAGACTACCGCCGGAGTTCGCCCACCAGGTTCTGTGTTCTCGTGCGCTTTTCGGGAGAGTGGCTCCGAGAATACTCTCGACGTCACCGAGCTTTGCAGCCCAGACGACGTCTTCAAGTCTGGCGAGATGTTCACGAAGCGGTTCGTATTTCGACATTTGCACAGCCTTATGTTGACCATACAAATATACACTTATTGCGCGTATTGTCTAGTTAAAATACCGATGGTTGTTAACGGTAGAGTGAGATCGGAGCACCGGTTGCGGTCTGACCGTTGAATTGTCCTGCCTGGCTGGAATACAGCTGAGCGACGACTTGCCCGCCGCCATCCTTCAGCACAACCTGATTGCCATTAAGGTCCCAGGCCGCGATGCCGGACAGCACTGGCGTGACACAACCTCTGGTGTTGGCGCGGTAACCGCCCGACCAGGTAGTAAGTGTCATGAATGCCATGCAATTGTCGCTTGAGGACGACAGTTTCCACCCGCCAAGTAGATCAGACCGCCCAATTTGCTGAGCGCCGGCTGGTGCTGCAACCGGATTAGACGCCAGATCTGTGGTACCAGCATTTGGATCAGACAAAGTTGCCCCGACAGGTGGTGGTGCGTTCGGATCAAGCGGCTGCAACGTATCCGAATTAACCGGGGTCGTTGGCGTCGCCGGAAGTGGCGCTGCATAATTGCGACCGCCGGACAACCGTTGACAGCCGGCCGCCAAAACGACCAGACCCAAGACCAAAACCAGCTTTGCTGTACGCGCCATGGCGAATCATTCCCTCAAGTCCGTCCCAATATGAAGCATGTCTTAGCCTACAATTTGGCTAAAATCCAAGATCTGATGGAAAACTTTGGGGATGCATGCATCAGGCCTTATTCCAGCTTGGACCCACCGTTCGGAAGCGCGTCTGTCCAAGTAGTCAATCTATTGGTCGTTTGAACAACCTTAGCCACAATTCGCATGCTGTAAAATCGTGAGAAATTGGCAGCCAGAAAAACTGTCCTGGCAATTTACCCAAGTTTCATATCATAGGGCAGCCGCTGCAGATGCCGCAGTTGTCGAGAAAAATCGGAGCTGACTAGGAAGCAGAAGTGGTGTTTAACCAGAGTGCGCTAGTCCTCATCAGAGAATGCATCATAAGCCGCAAGCGCTTCTGCGCCATAAATCATGGAAGGCCCGCCCCCCATGTAAACAGCAACACCGATTGTCTCCATAATCTCTTCGCGGGTTGCGCCAAATTTCGCGGCGGCTTTCGAATGATAGGCCAAGCAACCGTCGCAGCGAGCGCCGATACCGATGGCCAGAGCCATCAATTCCTTTGTTTTTGAGTCCAAAGCACCTGCCTTGATTGCGGACCGAGCGACTTCATGAAAGCCTTTGGCAACTCCCGGAATTCCCTTGCGAACGTCAGCCATGCGACCATCTGTTTGTGTAATGAAGGCCTGCCAATCAGAAACCGCCATATGTACTCTCCTTGTAAATGTAGACCCTGCCTCTTCGACCGGAAGTCCGATAACAGGCAAATTCAGACTTTTACTTGCGCATTTTTGAATATAACGACATTGACCTTCGTCAAGTCACCTGAAACAAAGGCACACTTCATTCTGAGCCCCCCGGAAAGGTTTCTTCAATGCCGATAGCCATGTGGTGCGTCCTCGTTGCAGCTATTCTGCCGATTCTGTCGGCCTTTCCTGCCAAGGTCAGCAAGGATTTCGACAACGCGAATCCGCGCAATCCGGAATTCTGGAAAGACGGTTTTCGCGCGCGCGCTCAAGCTGCTCAATCAAACGGCTTCGAAGCATTCCCGTTTTTCGCCGTTGCGGTTTTTGTCGGGCTGAGCCAGGGCGGCGACGCACACTGGATCGATCGATTAGCGGTTATGTTCGTCCTATTACGCCTGATCTACATCTTCTGTTACTGGACGGATCGTGCAAATCCGCGGTCCCTGGCATGGGGTACAGCGTTCCTGACATGCGTAGCCCTGTTCACAAGTTCATTGTGGAGCTGATACACAACAGCCCGATTATAAAAGTGAAATTCCAAGCCAGAATATTTGCACGACCAGACCTCTTTGGTTAACGATGCTCGCGTAGATCGCGTGTTTTTACCAGCAGGGATGCACTGTGCGCCCAACTGATCAGACGACAACGACACCTCGTGGACATGACCAGACGTCGGTTCGCTCTCGACCGTTGGATCCCCATATTGTCGATGTCTTAATTGCCGAACGGGGCAAAAAGGTCATGGCCAGTCCCTGGTGGCCAGTGATCCGTCCATTCGCATTAAAAATCCTTCGCTATCGGTCAGCGGTGGAGATGGCTGACACTATTTATCAAATGGAAGCGCATGAGGTGTTCACGCATCTTAGTGATCTGCTTCAGCTCAATGTTTCAACGCTCGGAATTGAACGAGTGCCGCAAGATGGCCCAGTCGTATTGGTATCCAATCATCCGACCGGAATTGCTGACGGGGTGGCCCTGTTCGATGCCATTAAAGAACGCCGATCCGACCTCTCCATTTTTGCAAACAGGGATGCCATTCGGATCAATCCGGGCCTTTCAGAGATGATTGTCCCGGTAGAATGGCGGGCGGATTTCAAAAGTAGACAGAAATCCAAGGAAACAATAACGCTTGCCTCTTTGGCTTTTGCAAATAAACGGGTAATTGTTCTGTTCCCGTCCGGACGTCTTGCTTATTGGCATGAAGGAAAATTGACCGAACGCCCGTGGATGTCCTCAGCCCTTGCGCTCGCACGAAAAAACAAGGTCCCCATCATCCCGATGCATATGGGTGGCCGAAACTCCGGCCTGTTCTATTTCCTCGCCAAGGTGTCCACGGAGCTCCGGGACATGACAGTTTTTAACGAGTTGCTCAACAAAAAGAACGCTAAATTCGATGTTCATTTTGGCAAGCCCATCCGGCCTGACCGGCTCGAAGGTGACTTGAACGAGTTGACAGAACAAATGCGCATTCATTGCGCGGAGACTTTGGCGACAAATCCGAACGCAGAGTTCTAAAGACGAAGCTGCCGCGACTGTTCTCAGCGGTAACGACCTCTCTATACGTCATTATGAGCTGGGCGGCAGTCCTGCGTTCACACTGGCAGAGCTTGCTGCGGAAATTTCAGCGCAAAGCGGACGGGAAATTCCTTTTCAGAACCTGCCTCAGGCTGACTTTTCGGGCATCCTCTTGGTCGCTGGTCTGCCACAAGGCCTAGCCGACATTCTGGCTGATGCAGATGCATCCGCAGCCAATGGCTCACTCTTCACAGACAGCTCCGATCTGCAGCGACTCATTGGTCACGATACCTTGTCTTTGAAAGACTTTGTGGCCTCTGTTCTCGGCTAAGCTGGCGTCACGAAATCAAAGTGAGCGGCACCCTTACGGCTGCCGCTCACCTGCTTGCCAGTTCTCCGTTTCCCAGGGACCGTTCAGCAAACAACCGAAAGTCATCCACAGGTCGGAATTTGCTCAAATCCTGCGAATAAGACAAGGTGCAGAGAGTTCAAGGGAATCACCTGCATATGTCCGCTTCACCTGCGCTCGCCGCAGAGGAAATTAATCCGATTCAAGATAGCAAAGTTCCGCAGGTCCGCCCGGAGCCAAAACCGCTTGCCGTCCTTCAGGAAGTATTCGGGTTCACCAACTATCGGGGCCGCCAACAGGCCGTTATCGAAACCCTAGTTGATGGCCGTGATGCTGTGGTCCTGTTTCCGACAGGTGCGGGCAAATCGATTTGTTTTCAGATCCCGGCCTTGTGCCGCCACGGTGTCGGTATCGTGGTGTCGCCCCTGATTGCCTTGATGAAGGATCAGGTTGGGGCGCTGACGGCTGCTGGCGTTCGGGCTGCAGCCCTGAATTCGACACTATCTCACGCCGAACAGGATGCCTTACGGGAAGACCTCAAGCGTGGCCAAATTGATCTTCTGTATGTAACGCCGGAGCGATTGAGCAATGAAGGTTTCCGGCGTTTTCTGGACACTTTGGACATATCCCTTTTTGCGATTGATGAAGCCCATTGTGTCAGCCAGTGGGGACATGATTTCCGGCCCGAATATCTCTCGCTAACAACGCTTGCAGAACGCTATCCGGGTGTGCCACGGGTTGCCCTGACTGCGACGGCCGATCCGCATACTCAAAAAGACATTCTTGAACGGCTGAAGTTGGTGGACGCTGAGGTTTTTATAACCAGCTTCGACCGCCCCAACATCCGCTATGAGATCGTCGAACGAACCAATCAGCGCCAGCAACTGTTGGATTTTTTGAAAAAACACGATGGTGAAAGCGGCATTGTCTACTGCCTGTCTCGGGCCAAGGTGGAAGACATTGCCGAGTGGTTGAACAGCAAGGGCATCAAGGCCCTGCCGTATCATGCCGGTCTTCCGGCAGACCAGAGAGCTGCCAACCAGGACGCTTTCCTCTTGGAAGAAGGCCTTTGCCTGGTCGCGACAGTCGCCTTTGGCATGGGCATCGACAAACCCGATGTCCGCTTTGTCTCACATCTAGATTTGCCGTCCTCTGTGGAAGCCTATTATCAGGAGACCGGACGCGCGGGCCGCGATGGTGCCCCATCCGAGGTTTTCATGGCCTATGGCATGGCGGATCTTGTGCAACGTCGGCGCATGATTGCTGAAGGCGATGCGCCCGATGACGTGAAACGCGCCGAGAATGGTAAACTCAATGCCCTGCTCGGGATTTGCGAAACGACAGGCTGCCGCCGCCAGGCGCTTTTGGCGCATTTCGGTGAAACCTATCCAAAGCCTTGTGGCAATTGCGATACGTGCCTGTCACCGGTTGAAACTTGGGATGGCACTGAAGCTGCGCAAAAACTGATGTCCGCAGTCTACCGAACCGGACAACGTTTTGGCACCGGTCACGTCATCGATGTGTTGACTGGCAAGACGACCGAAAAAACGACGCGTTTTGGTCATGACGCCTTGTCGGTTTTCGGTATCGGCGAGACTATTGCCCTGAAAACATGGCAGTCTATCGCACGGCAATTGGTTGCTGCAGGGTATATCGATGTGGATCATGCTCAATTCGGCGCTTTGATTCTAACCGAGAAATCCAGAACGATATTGCGCGGTGAAGAGACCATTGCACTTCGCAAGGACCGAAACGCCGCCGGTTTGAAAAAAACCAGAACCTCCAGATCAGCCTCCCTTGCAGATGACCTTGATCAGGACGACCGCCTTTTGTTTGAAAGACTGAGACGGTTACGGACGCAAATTGCCCGGGACCAAGGCGTCCCGCCTTATGTGGTGTTTCCCGATGCTACGCTTGCCGGCATGGCCTCCGCGCGGCCGGTCACGTCAGACGGTCTTCTGGACGTTTCAGGTGTCGGCCAATCCAAGCTGGAAAAATATGGCGAGGCTTTTCTGGATCTGGTTGAGGCTTTTGAAGCCGGGGTATGAATTTGTTTACCTTAACTAATTACTAGATGTCCCAAATAGAACCAACGACTACTGGTTGATTTTGAGGATTTAGGAATGCGTTCCCTTCGATTTGTCTCCCTTCCCCTTCTTATTGTGGCATCGCCGGTCTTGGCGGCGGATTTGCCGGGGCCCGTTATTGAGCACACAGGAATCGAGGATTTACGTCTGAAGCGTTCCGATTGGTCCGGCTTTAACGCTGTTGTGTTTGCAGGTGGTGGATTTACTAGTGGGAAGGATAGTGTAGGGTCCAGTTCATTCTATAGGTCTGGTTCGTTTGGTGGGTCAGTCGGTTACGATTATCAAATGAACAAGGTTGTTTTTGGCGCCAACCTGGAGGGCATGTTTACAAACTTCCGAGGCACCACAACAACATCGAACAGTTCCTATAGAAGCAGCTCGAAATGGCTAAGCACCGCCACCGCGCGGATAGGGTATGACGCAGGGCGTTTCATGCCGTACCTATCCGCTGGCATCGGTTTCGAAGACTACCAATCTGTGCGTGTCGTCAATGCCTCAAAAGTGAATAAAGTTCTATATGGCTTTGCAGTAGGAGGCGGTGTGGAAGCGAAAATAACAGAAAACATATTTGCCCGAGCCGACTACAAACACATAGAATTGAGCAAAGAGACGATCAATCATACGGGAATAAACCCTTACACAATTGACGGGCACACGGACGTATTCAATCTGGGCGTCGGATACCGTTTCTAGAGATTTATGATCCAGCCTACGGAATTCCTTTGTAGGCCTCGGCTCCCCAAACAGACTTGACCTGTTGATCCCGGCCACAGGCCTTGCGGTAACCCTTGTAGGCATCCGCACGCGTCACATAACCGAAACGCGTCAGTGTCCGTTTGCTGCTCTTGTAATATCCTTGGTGGTAGTCTTCGGCAGGCCAGAAAATCGTAGACGCTTCTACGGGCGTAACGACTTTGCCCCCAAGTGTCTTGTTTGCTTCTGCAACAGACGCATTTGCCGCTTTGGCTTGGGCATCGTCGAGCGGATGGATTGCCGTAGTATAAGAGCGGCCACGGTCGCAAAATTGTCCGCCACTATCGGTAACATCAATCGTACGCAGAAAGATATCGACAAGTTCGCGGTAACTGATTTTGCTTTGATCAAAGTCGACCTGAACCACTTCCCGGTGATTTCCGCGATGATGATTTTTATAGGTCGGGTTTTGGGTCGAGCCACCAGCATAACCGGAGACTACATCCCGAACACCAGGCAGTTTTTCCAGATCCGATTCCACGCACCAGAAACAACCGCCAGCAAATATTGCGGTTTCTGCCTGAGCAGTACCAAGCGGTAGACTCAAGGAAACAACGGTAGAAAGGGCTAGCGAGATCAAGTGCTTCATGTCAGTTCTCCATATCTTGCCGAAAGAACTAACGCATCCTGTCACGATGGCAACTCAACTAAATTCAGAATGCCGCACATGTCTGTGACACAAATGTGAGCCAGGCTCGAAACTTCCCGATAACGATAATGTTGAACAGAGCAGCAACACGACACCCTGATAGGAACGCACAAGGTTGCCGTTTGGGCCCGCCACGACAAACCCGGAATTAAATGCATTTGGCATAGGAATCGAAGCTGGAAGACACATAAACAAGGATTAAGCGACTCTCCAATAGTCCTCATTTTTACGAGGGTAATTATTGTAAATTTTCTGTCACGGCATGGTTGCCGAGTGAAAGTTACAAGTAAAACTGCATTATGGTTAATTTTAATTTGACCTACAAAGCATCACGTTACGTAATATGTATATTTTTCTTTTTAAAACAAAAAGATAATTATTATCCATATTATGAATATAGCAAAATTAACCTTTATTTTTACAGTTAATTCAGTGCCCAGTCACCAATTTTATTCGCAACCAAGACTTGTCATTTTGCGCCAATTGTAGGTAAACAAATCGTTAATTAGAGGCCAATGATATGACACTGTTGAATGAAGCGGCACTTCCTACCCGCTCAGCTTTTGCACGACGAGCCGATTACCTTCCGGCATTGGTCAAGCAGCTGAATCTTGCCGCATGCGAAAGTCATCGGTTCATTCTGGTTGCGCATTTGTTTGATGACACAATGCGTATGATCGACGCCCTGAACGGGATCATGGACTTCGACGCAATCGTCGGCGTGCCCTATTCTTCCGGCACCGACAACACCCGAATTAGGTGGCAAGCCAAATACGGAAAAATCGTTCATTGTCCTAAAACCGAAGACGCCTTCAAGGAAACCCTTGCGACTGCTTTGCAGAAAAGTTTTCTTGCCTGCCGCAGCTCAGGTCAAAAGCTCATCGTTCAGGAAGTCGGCGGTTATGTCATTGAGCTTCTTCATGAGCGGTTCAGCGATCAACTGGACCTTGTTGAAGGGGTGGTGGAAATCACAAAACAGGGTGTCTGGCGTGCTGATCAACCCGGACTGAAAATTCCGGTTCTTCATTGTGCCGATAGTGAACTTAAACGGCTGGAAGCCAAGCGCTGCGGTGAAACTGTTGTGCGTTGTCTGGACGGTTTGGCGCGTGATCTTGGAAATTCCCTGGCCGGCCGTCATGCTGCGGTCTTTGGTGCGGGCTGGATCGGCTCTGGTGTAGCCAATGCGCTTCGGCGCCTTGATGTTATCCCGACTGTCATCGACACAGATCCCTTGAAAGTGGCTGAAGCACGACTTAGTGGACTCAACGCCAATATGGTTCCAAGCGATCTGCATAAATGCGATCTGGTTGTTGGGGCTGCCGGTCGACTTTCGATTACAAAAGAAATAATCGATCAGCTGAGAGACGGCTGCATTGTGGCGAGCGCCAGTTCCCGCCGCATAGAGATAGATGTCGATTATCTGGAGACCATGCCAGTTTCCGAGGTCCATCCATCAATAAATGCCTATCACCTTGCTAATGAAGACGGCGGGGCAGATCGCCAAATCTGTCTCGTCAACAATGGTTATCCCGCCAACTTCATTCCCGGGTCTGGCAGCGTTGCAGACGAAATCGTTGAGCTCATACTTGGTGAGTTGATCGTGCTGATGGCTGATCTGACCATTTATTCCTACGAACCAGGAATCCACCGAATCGCCTCTGAGGGGGAGGCGATTTGTACCAAACTTTGGATCGAGCAGAGAGACGGCAAATGACCGATGCAACAAGTGAATTGACAGTCCACTCGCAGTATCTTGTAAACAAACTGTCGAATTCCAAACCGAACCTATACGGTACAGTGAAATTTGATGTTGTTTCTCGCGAGATCCGTAAATGGGCTGGTGGCTTGGATCGCGCGCCGAGAATTCTTGATATCGGTTGTTCGACGTCAATCTCAAAAAACTATCTCGCAGCTACCGGTCTGGAGTTTGAATATTGCGGCGCTGATTATGAAGCGGCTTTCCAGCCAGATATCGTGCTGGATGCCACGAAACTGACCGAGCACAAAGAAGAACTACCATGGCGTCCGGATGTCATCACCATGCTGGACGTACTGGAACATCTGCCTGGTCAGGCGAATGATATTGAATCAGTTATGCGCCAGTGTTGTGAAGTTGTGGCACCAGGCGGGCTGGTTCTTGCTGTTGTGCCTCAGCTTTATCGCCTGGACCGGTTGAAGCTGAAGCATCTGCATTACCCGGAGCATCAGGTCCGTTTCACCTTGAAAGAGTGGGCAGACATCATCGGTAAGGCCGCCAGCATCGAATCTGTTCATGGCATTGGCTACCTGTCCTGTCTGCCTTACACGCCAATGCTGAGCCCGCTCTACAAAGAGAACAACAAACACGGCAAGCTGTTCTACCACCTGCGCGGCAAGACCTTTGAATGGGGTCCGCTCAAACCGGTAGAAAAGGCCCTTACACGGGCTCTTGGTCGCCTACCTGGCATGCGCGGCTGGTGCAACAGCTCTCTGCTGGTCTGCAAAGCCAAGGGTTGAAGCTTCTAACGCACTCCGGATCACACCGGCGAAGATCGAAAAGCCTCTCCAGGACAGGAGAGGCTTTTCTCGTTTGGTCAGAGATCTTGAACACTGTCTATTCCGACTTATGACAGACGGCTTCGATGTTGTGGCCATCCGGGTCCAGGACAAATGCACCATAGTAGTTTTCATGGTATTGCGGCCGAAGACCAGGACCGCCGTTGTCTTTGCCACCCGCTGCAATCGCAGCTTCATAAAATGCATTGACCACATCGCGGCTGGCCGCTGTGAAAGCGACATGCACCGGGGCCCCCTGATATCTCGCTCCGCCTATCCAGAATTGCGGTCGGTTCACACCATAGCCGCAAAAAGCAGAACTGCCAGTTTGCTCAGCCGTGACTTCCATCTGCACAGTGATACCAAGAGGGGCCAGCGCCTTGTCATAAAAGCTGCGGGCGGCACTGTAATCGGACACTTCAAATCCGATATGATCAAGAATGGACACGGCAATACTCCTCTAAGAATTAGTCTGAAAACAATCGGCAGTATGTGTGCATATCCTAATCCTGCGGACAGCCTTCTGTCAGGAAGGATTGCTTCAACCACAAAGCACCCGACAAAAAGAGAAGAGCCCGGAGTCGCAGAGCCAGACTCTAATTAGCCGTTAAGGATTTAAAGCCATAAAGATATAGGGAATTGAATGGTTTTAGCTTACTATATTGTTGGTTAAAGACCGAATTCACCGAATTAGGCGGACCCGATGAACGCCACATTGAGACTTGGAAGAAGAGGTGAATATGACAGACTGCTCATTCAAGTCCGGTGACATTATCTATTCCGCTGGCGACCGCTCGGAAAACGCACTCATTATCAAGTCAGGTCGGGTTTCCATCGCCTTCGAACTTAACGGCAAGACGATCGAAATTGACGCGGGTCCGGGCGACTTCATCGGAGACAGCGCCGCCATATTCGCTGACCAGAATCCCGACAAAAGCAACTCCTACAAGGCGACAGCCACTGCCGAAACTGATGTGGAAACCGTCAAATTACCTATTTCGGCATTGAAATGGGAACTGGAGCAAGCATCACCAATACTCAAAAACTGGATCGCTTCATTCGCTGACCGAGCGCTTAAGGTCGTGGCGAAAGCAACGGAGTGAAATATGGAAATCCATAACTCCTCGAGTTTACAACCCTACATGACCAGAGCCCGAGTGGATCTGACAAAGGCCCTCTCTGATACGTCTTCATCGACCGGATTGGCCAATGTTGCAGCCCAAGCGCCACCACAAGCGGCCCAGCAGGTTTCTGCTTCAACTTACAGTCATACACTGCAAGAGATGACGAACGCGACAGAGGTTGCTGTCATGGAAGCAGAGGTTGATGGAGCCGACGTGGTTTCCAAGTCAGAATTGGACCAAGTAAACTATCAGGCCGATATCGAAAGAGCTGAACAAGCGCTCAGGGACGCGGCATTGCTCGTCAATGAAGCGCGGCAGAAAGAAGACCTTATGGAGATCTTTCAGGACGCAATTGATCAAAATGATGAAGCTGATGACGACAAAAATGACTTGCAAGATAACTACCTGGATGGGGTACAACGATTTTCGGCAGCCGAGACGAAACTGACATTTGCGGAAGCGCGCAGCGCACTTGAAGAAACTTCAAGCGAAGCCAAAACACCGCAAGTTCGATCAATTTTGATTTAACCGCATTTAGGGATGGTTTTGCTTGGAAGATTCTAGAGTATTCGGTCCGGATGAAAAGATCTACGCAGAAGGCGATACGGCAACTCATCTCTTCCTGATTCAACAAGGAAGTGTAACGATGCATGTTTCCGGCGAGGATATTTCTTTCGGAGAAGGCCAAATCTTTGGTGATGGCGGCCTGGTCACCGGTAGATACAAGGTGACTGTAAAATCCGGCCCTCAAGGGTGCACTGTTTTTCCGATGCACCTCGACCGGTTAAAGGCTGAAATCGGCCGTTCTCCGCCGATTGTTCGCTTGTTCATCACCAACATGCTCGGCCGCTTTGAAATCATGTCCGAGTTACTCAAAGACTGACAGAGGGCCAAATTCCTGCGTAAGCATTTCCCGGCAAGCAGTGACAATTCGAAATAGGGAAAATTTGATACAATTCCTTAGCTTCAATTTAGCGCCCAATACCTATTGTGTTTTTAAAGGCACTTATTGGCACAAGCTGAATATCGTAAGGAAGTATCAGTTCATGGCTAACATCAAACTGGATCTCAAGGCGCTAGACCTCACCTTTGATACGGACCATTGCGATGTGGACCGTCCGGTTTCATATAGTTTTCCGCTCTTGAAGAAGAAAAATGTGGCCATTCAAGCAATCATACAAGGATCGCTCCTTGCTGACATCGAGCTGGAAGCAATTCCCGAATATGGTATTGTCTTTTCCGGTAGCGAACTAGGCTCCTGAGAGCAGTAAAATCGCAAGATTGCACTCTGCATTGGCAGCACTGAAAACACCGCTTTTCGATACCGTTAGCCGTTCCTACAAATAGACTTTTTGCTCTTCGTCCCTCGCCTCTAACGTTTTCTTCACGTGCACGTTTACGCGGGCCTCTGCGCCAGATCGGTCGGCGGGACTTGGTAATCCTAGAGTAACGTGGAGCCATGCCCGCTACCAATCTCAAATACATCGCCTTCCATCTAGTGGGAACGTTGCACGGTTTGTGCTTCTTTTCCGGCGATCCATGACACCCTGCGAGCCGCTCCTTTTTGGGCAGTTTCCAGAAACGATTAGCGCGTTTTTATCATTTGAGTGGAATTGGGCAGCAAAAACACCCTTCCAAGCACTTGCATATCTCCTGTTTCCATGGACAAATATTAGCAAATCAAAACAAATTTCCATTGGCGGGTGTTTTTGCGCGCCTAAAATCCATTTTTCAGGAGACGTATTGTTGTGACTCAACCTACGATCGAATTTGCCGACGGCCGCGAAATCCCTCAGGTTGGCCTTGGCGTGTGGCAAACCCCGAACGAAACAGCAGATGCAGCGGTTCAGGCCGCACTAAATGGCGGTTACAGGCATATCGATACAGCCTCGGTCTATGAAAACGAAGAAGGTGTCGGCAAAGGTATCAATGGATCAGACGTGGCGCGGGAAGACATCTTTCTGACGACGAAACTGTGGAACGACACCCAAGGCTATGACAGTGCTCTCAAAGGCTTTGACGCCAGCCTCAAACGCCTTGGCACCGATTATGTAGACCTCTACCTGATCCATTGGCCGAGCCCTCATCGTGGTCTCTATCTCGAAACCTGGAAGTCTTTCATCAAACTGAAGGAAGAAGGCCGGGCAAAATCCATTGGTGTATCCAATTTCTGCGCCGAGCACCTGGAAAAAATCATTGGGGAAACCGGCGTAAAGCCGGTCCTCAACCAGATCGAACTTCATCCGGATTTTCAGCAAAAGGAGCTGCGCGCGTTTCATGGCAAGCACGGCATTGTCACACAAAGCTGGAGCCCACTCGGCCAGGGTGGATTGCTCGATCAGGCCGACATTGCAAAAATTGCCAGCAAACATGGCCGGAGCACAGCGCAAATCATCATCCGCTGGCATATTCAACAAGGGCTGGTCGTCATCCCGAAATCTGTCCATCCTGATCGGATCAAGCAAAACTTCCAGGTGTTTGACTTCGAATTGGACGAACAGGACCTGGCGCGAATGGCCAAGCTCGACGGGCCAGACAATCGTGTTGGACCTGACCCAATGCTCGCCGCTTTCTAAGCGGCAAACTAGGGGGAAAGCTGGCGTTGATTATGTCGGCGCAGGTCCGTGGATCAGGTCCAAGGACAACGGTTGTGATGGACATCCCTCACGAAACCGTGAGCATGTTTTCTGCTGCGCGATGTCGCTGGCAACTCGGATTTGGCCACAAATGCCCTATATCGATTGAAACACCGATATGTTTCGCCGAGATCCGCCGAAATGACATGCGCTTGAGAGGAGAATGCCTTATGACGACGAGCCTCTTTACCCGCCGTTCCCTTCTGGCCGCTGGCAGCAGCGTCGCAGTAGCCGGACTGTCCGGAGCCTTTCTGCCTGCCAGTGCAAATGGCCTTGCAGCGACGCGATCCATGCGAGGCGGGTCCAACAATTATCTGCCGAACGCGCCTATCGTGAACCGTATCGGCAAAGGTGGGTTCTGGATGACAGGCACCGTGCGCCGTGCCGGTGACGGCGCTCCGCTTGCCGGCCGACGCATCCAGATCTGGGCGCATACAACGGAAGGGCATGAGCGCGACACCCGCAGTCACGGGGCTACGCTTACCGACGAGAACGGCGTGTTCCGCCTGGAAATGCCGCAGATCGTGCCAGCCTTTGGCCAGGCACATGGCCATCTCGCTTATGACAGTAGTGACTTTGAAACCGTCTTCCTGCGACCTGTGATGCCAAGCTCAAAAGACACCAGTCTTGAGGCTCATTTCGTCCTCCAGCCGGTCTGAGCATAGTGCGTCCAAAGACGACAGGCCGCGTCAGATCCTGGCTGATCTGGGCTATTCTCGTGACGGCCATCGGTGTCCCGATTGCAGCAGCTGCCGAGAGCCCTTTGCTGGCTTGGCGCGATCCGATCTACGTCGTTGCCGGGTTTGCTGGCATAATCGCGATGGCCCTTCTGCTGCTTCAGCCGTTGCTTGCTGGCGGATATCTGCCGTACCTCAGAGATCAACGCGGGCGGCGCATACATCGCTGGATCGGAAGCCTTCTGATAACAGCTGTGATGATCCACGTTGCAGCGCTCTGGATCACCAGTCCTCCCGATGTGATGGACGCCTTGCTGTTCCGATCGCCAACACCGTTTTCCGCCTGGGGTGTGATTGCCATGTGGGCTGTCTTCGCCGCCGCAGTTCTGGCAGCACTTCGTCGGTGGCGACCCTTGAAACCACGCATCTGGCGCGTCTTTCACACCGGCCTTGCAGCGGTCACTGCTGTTGGCAGCACCGTCCATGCCATGCTGATCGAGGGCACAATGGAACCCCTGTCGAAAGCGGTCCTGTGCGCTCTGGTCTTTGCGGCGACCGTAAAGGTGCTGTTTGACTTGAAGGTCTGGGAGATTGGGACACGCCGCGATGTATGAGCCTAAAGCGGCTTGAGACGACGTTCAAACCGACAGATTACGCCGCCGCCCTCATCCTGAGGAGGGCCAAGGCCCGTCTCGAAGGATGTCCACCAAGCTCTTCGCAAGCGTTCCATCCTTCGAGGCAGCGCTAATGCGCTTCCTCAGGATGAGGTTTTGTATGTTGCCAGACCGAAAGATCAGACCCTGCGTTCGACCAGCATTTTCTTGATCTCGGCGATTGCCTTGGCCGGGTTGAGACCTTTTGGACACGCCTGCGAGCAGTTCATGATGGTGTGACAACGATACAGTCGGAACGGATCTTCCAGATCATCCAGACGCTCGCCGGTCGCTTCATCGCGGCTGTCGATCAGCCACCGATAGGCCTGTAGCAGGATGGCCGGGCCGAGGTAGCGGTCGCCGTTCCACCAGTAGCTTGGGCAAGACGTCGAGCAGCAAGCGCACAGAATACACTCGTAAAGGCCGTCCAGCTTGACGCGGTCTTCGTGGGATTGAAGCCACTCTTTTTCCGGGGCCGGAGACACGGTTTTGAGCCATGGCTGAATAGACTGATGCTGCGCGTAAAAGCGGGTCATGTCCGGGATCAGATCTTTCACGACGGCCATATGCGGCAGCGGATAGATCTTGACGACATCACCGGCAATCTCATCCGTACCCTTGGTACAGGCCAGCGTGTTGGTGCCGTCGATGTTCATGGCGCAGGAGCCACAAATACCTTCGCGGCAAGACCGGCGGAACGTCAGGGTCGGATCGACCTTGTTCTTGATGTAGATGAGGCCATCAAGAACCATCGGGCCGCAGTCATCGGCATCGACAAAATAGGTATCGACACGCGGGTTACGGCCATCATCCGGATTCCAGCGATAGATGCGGTATTCCCGAAGATTGGTGGCGCCTTCCGGCTTGTCCCACACCTTGCCTTCCGTAACCTGTGAGTTCCGGGGAAGCGTCAGCTGAACCATCTCGTACCTGCTCCGCGTTGGGCCCTGATTTCGCGCCAATCAGGCATATAGGGCCGGATGGCGTTCAGCTCAACTTGAGCTCGAACACCATGTTATCATTGGTCTGGCCGGTGACCTCATAGGACCGATTTGCCAGCTCAGGCAGGCAATCCTCGGTCCAGTAGGGCCGGCAGTTTGTTTCAAGCAAGATCACACGGGGCCAGAGGCTTTTGTCCGCATGTCTCAGGAAGGGCAGAAGGACACGATCCTCGAAACCTTCCACATCCACTTTCAATACGTCGATCCGGGTTAGCCCGAGATCATCCGTGATCATAGTCAAAGGCCGCACTTCGACGAAGGTTGGAGACCAGTTCCCAGCCCATTCGCCGGTGGTCAGCTCCTTGACGAAGGTGGCAAAGCCAAAATTCGACGGTTCCATCCAGAGCGGCATCTTGTCCAGACGCGGCCCGACGGCCGTGTTGATGATGTCGACATTCTCAAGGCCGTTGGCCCGCACATTGAAACGCAATTTATCTGCAGTCTGCGGGTTGGCTTCTATCGACAGAACGTCCGCCCCAAAACCGGCAGCAAATATCGAGTAGGAGCCAATGTTTGCCCCGACATCTACAAAGATCTTTCCGGTGCCAAGGTGGGGTGCGATCAGCTTGTGCTCTTCTCGCTCCGGTAGACGGCCTTTCGCCAAGATCTTGCGGTCATCGTAATTCTCGCCCGGATAAATCCGGAACTTCAGACCCTCGGCTTCCATGTCGTATGGACCCTTGAAGATCTTGGAAACCAGGGCCCTAATCCGCTTACGCAATCCCTTGGACAGGTCATGCCGGTCGGCAAGACGCCAGGCAGCCCGGACCATCCGCTCGGCGGGATACGTGCCGAACGGACTTCTTGTGTCCAAAAGGGTTGCCACCTGGTTCACTCACAAACCTCCGATCAGTAGACGCGTGCTTTCGGCGCAATCTTCTTCGGATCGATACCGCCGTCCTTGAACTTGGTCAGCGGCTCGGTCACGACGCCCCGATAGTCAAGTTTGACATCACCGTCCTCATTCACCCAGGCAAGGGTGTGCTTGCGCCAGTTTTCGTCATCCCGGCCAGCGAACTTGCCGTCCTTGTAGTCTTCACGGGCGTGGGCTCCACGGCTTTCCTTGCGGGCTTCCGCGCCATAAACGGTCGTGATCGCATTGGCCATCAGGTTTTCCAGCTCTAACGTTTCCACCAGATCGGAATTCCAGATCAGTGAGCGGTCGGACACTTTCAGGTCCTTCAACTCACCCCAAATGTCGGAAAGGCGCTTGCAGCCTTGTTCCAGACTTTCCTGGGTCCGGAAGACGGCTGCGTCTTCCTGCATGGCATGCTGCATCTTGTCGCGAAGATCCGAAGTCGGCGTCGCACCATCTGCATTGCGCAGCTTGTCGAAGCGATCCATGATTTTTTCGCACGAGGCTTCGTTTGGTGTCGGTACCGCTTCCTTAGGATCGACAACTTCCGCCGCCTTGATTGCTGCCGCGCGGCCAAAGACCACAAGATCGATCAGGGAGTTGGAGCCAAGACGGTTGGCACCGTGAACAGAGGCACAGCCTGCTTCCCCTACAGCCATCAGGCCTGGCTGGATACGATCCGGATTCTTTGAATCCGCATTCAGCACCTGGCCCCAATAGTTGGTCGGGATGCCGCCCATATTGTAGTGCACCGTTGGCAGGACCGGAATTGGGTCCTTGGTGACATCGACACCTGAGAAGATCCGCGCACTTTCAGAAATGCCTGGAAGACGTTCTGCCAGCAGCGCCGGATCGAGGTGATCCAGATGCAGGTGGATATGGTCTTTGTTCTTGCCGACACCGCGACCTTCCCGGATCTCCATGGTCATGCAGCGGGAGACAACGTCGCGAGATGCCAGATCCTTGGCAGACGGTGCATAGCGCTCCATAAAACGCTCACCTTCGGAGTTGACCAGATAGCCGCCTTCGCCGCGTGCGCCCTCGGTGATCAGGCAGCCGGAGCCGTAGATGCCAGTCGGGTGGAACTGGACGAATTCCATGTCCTGCATCGGCAGACCTGCACGGGCCACCATACCGCCGCCGTCACCAGTACACGTGTGGGCAGAGGTCGCAGAGAAGTAGGCGCGGCCATACCCGCCTGTCGCCAAAACAACCATCTTCGCGGAGAAACGATGAATGGTGCCGTCGTCGAGGTTCCACGCAATCACACCCAGGCAAACGCCATCATCGGACATGATCAGATCAAGTGCGAAATACTCGATGAAGAATTCAGCGTTGTGGCGCAGGGACTGGCCATAAAGCGTGTGCAGGATGGCGTGACCGGTCCGGTCAGCTGCCGCACAGGTGCGCTGCACCGGCGGGCCTTCGCCGTAGTTCTGCATGTGGCCGCCGAACGGACGCTGATAGATCTTGCCATCTTCGGTCCGCGAGAACGGAACACCGTAATGCTCAAGTTCGTAAACAGCCTTCGGGGCCTCGCGAGCAAGGTATTCCATGGCGTCGGTATCACCAAGCCAGTCGGATCCCTTCACCGTGTCGAACATGTGCCATTCCCAGCTGTCCGGCGTCATGTTTTTCAACGACGCGGCAATACCGCCCTGGGCAGCAACCGTGTGGGAACGAGTCGGGAAGACCTTGGTGATACAGGCTGTGCGCAGACCCTGCTCGGCCATGCCGAGTGTTGCGCGCAGGCCAGCGCCACCGGCACCAACGACGACCACATCATAGGTGTGGTCGACGAATTCATAAGTCTTGGCCATCCGGGTTAGCCTCCAAAGCCAATCTTGAGCACTGCGAAGATGCAGCCGAAACCGATAAAGACACAGAAGAAGGTATTGGCCATCAACGTCAGGAACTTGATGCCTTCGCCGTGAATGTAATCTTCAATGATGACCTGCATGCCGAGCTTCATGTGATAGACGCCGGAGAGGATCACCAGGAGCAGGATGATGGAGACCAGCGGGTTCTTGAGGGTCTGGACAACATCGCTATGGGTAGAACCCTGCATCGCGATCACCAGGATCACAAAGAAGGAAATCAGGAAAACATTGGCAACAGCTGTCATCCGCTGACGCCAGAAATGATCCGTGCCTTCCTTGGCTGAGCCAAGACCGCGGACTTTATTGAGTGGGGTGCGCATATCGCTCATGACACTCTCCTATCGAACCGCGTAGCCGATGACCCAGAGGATCAAAGTAAGGGAAACGGAACCGACGATGGTCGCCTTAGAAAGCCACATGCGGGCCTTTTCACTGAAACCTGCGCCCATGTCCCAGACAAAATGGCGGAGGCCGCCGAGCATGTGATGCACCAGTGCCCAGGTGAAGCCGAACAGGATCAAGCGTCCGATGAAGGAGCCGTAGATATCATTGACGAAATCAAAATAGGCGGGGCCCGCAGCGGCTGCGATCAGCCACCAGGCAAGCAGGATGGTGCCGAAATAGAGCGCCGCGCCGGTAATGCGGTGCAGGATCGACATGACCATCGTCAGGATCGGCTTATAGATCTGAAGATGGGGCGACAGCGGGCGATTGCCTCGCAAATCGGCGTTCGACATGGACTTCCTCTCCCGTACGACGCAAGCTAACGTTTACGCAAACGTAAGCAAATCAAAGCGTTGTCTTGATGCGTTCTAGCGCCAACGCCTTCAAACGTCAAAATATCCTAATGGCCTAAATGGAGGGAAACCACTTCTGAATCGTTTAAAATCGAAAGTCAGTTCATTTGTCGCGCATTTTATCGCGGAAAAGTCAGATCTGGACACCTGACGAAAGACGCTTGAAGAGATGCATCATGAAGATGGTGGCAAAAATCGGAGTCACCAGATTGAGGATTGGCACCGCCAACAACGCTGCAATCACCAGACCACCCAGGAACACAGAGCCACTGCGGGCCTTGCGGAAGGCCTTGGCCTCCTGGGGAGGCATGTGCCGCATGGCGGCGAACTCGAAAAATTCACGACCAAGCAGATACCCGTTCACCACAAAAAACGCGATCAGATTGATGCCCGGTACCAATAACAACAAAAGTGCAAAAAGGTTGCCGAGGATCACAATTCCGGTGAATTTCATGGTCTGGGTTATCGACTTTGCCACTGGCAAAGCCGTTCCAGGCCGGTCTCCGGGGTAATCCCGCGATTCGACAATATCTGCGATATCGTCCTGAAACAGTCCGGCGAACAGCGCTGATATTGGCGCAATCAGAAACCCCAGCGCAAATATCGCTCCAACACCTGTCAGGATCGACAGGGCTGTTTCGAGCCATGGATACGGCAGCTCGACAAAACCGGCGATCATGCCCTGCAGCCCGATCCAGATCACCAGCAATACCCCGAGGGTAAACCCAAGCATTTTCCAGAATATCGCCCGAAACTGCGGTTCGAACACCTGGGACATGGCACGGGAAGCTGCTTGGAACATGAGACCTTCAAGGTTTTGTGATCGACCGCCTCGACATAAGTGCGGAGGCTGGTCGGTGCAAGGGCATCATTATTGAGATCGGTCGCAACGGGCTAAACTGCACAGGTGTCGGCTTTTGAGCGATGAATGCCCATTATGTCCGTTTGTTCTTCATCATATGGGCATCAAGGGCCGCGATCCCTTCATCAAGATTTGTACGGCCAAAGCCCAGCCGGAACCGGTCTGTGGGTGTCGGCCCCAAATCCGATGAATAGATAGTGCTTGGCAAAAACAGGACACCACTCTCTTCCACGAGAGAGGTGCAGAAGGCATCTACACTATCCGATCCTTTATAGCGCGGAAAGGCCATGCAGGAGCCATCAGGATGCCGCCAGTCAAACAGATCCGCATGACGGGTAAAGAACGCATCCCATTTCGGCAGGTTCTCATCCACAATGGCGCAGTTGCGAGCCAGGATCTTGTCGCGGTTGCGCAAGGCGATCATGGTGAGACGCTCACTCGGTCCGGAATTGCAGATCGACAGATAGTGCTTCATCCGCTCCATTTTGGACAGAACATCAGCATCCTTGCAGGCAATCCAGCCGATGCGCAGCCCCGGCAGGCCGTAGGATTTCGACATGACATTCAGCGACAGGCCGCGTTCATAGACATCTGCAATGAACGGCAGATGCTGCGCACCTGTTGGCCCAAGCCCGTTGAAGATCTCGTCGTGCAAAATGTAGATGCCATGTTTGCGGCAAAGATCAACTAGCGCCTGATACCGGTCCCTCGGCAAAATCGTGCCGGTCGGATTGTGCGGAAAGTTGATCGTTACCAACCGGGTATTTGACCGGATTGAATCGGCAATACGATCAATATCAAGCGACCAGTTGTCGTCCGAGTCAAGCGGTACACCTGTCGCCTCACAAATGGCAACGGGCAGGGTTTCATGCGACTGGTAGTTCGGTGTGACGACAATCGCATGACTGTCCTTGTCGAGCATGACGTTGTTGGCTGCAAAAATCCCTTCGCTTGCACCGGCAAAACACAAGATATCCGCAGCAGATTGATTGGCATATGTTTCGGCAATGGCTGCGCGCAGGTCAGGTGCACCAAATGTTTCGGTATACCCGAGCCACATTCCTTCGAACGCATCGCACTCATCCGGTGTGGCCATCGCCATCAGATCGCGCATCGACATGCTCTGCGCATCTGAAGCAGTCATGTGATAGCGCGCTTTGAATTCCCATTTGGAAAAATGCGTTTCCAACCGAAAGTCGGGAAATGTTGGCATTGCTCTGAACCTCTGAGAATTAGGTCGCAAGATCATTAGCCTAAGCCTAAGTCGTCAGCAAATCGAAGTTCTAATCACCTTTCCTCACTCAAACGCTACTGTTGACGAGACATTCCGCGCTTCCAGAAATGATCACCAGTGTACTCCCATCTTCAGCAACTCACAGATCATTCAATCGCGTTTCAGGATGGGCATTTCCGGAAACCCGTTGACGGGATTTTTGTCACCCTGCACCACTACAACATTGTTTGAAAATCGAATTCTACTACCTTTAAATAAACCTATTGTTGTATTTTTAAACTTTGCTATTCTGAAATCCATCATCATGAGTCGGACCCACATTTTGTTACCGCCCTGCTTTGGATCTACATGTCTCACAAAGAATCCGAATCCGGCACCAGTTCCGGAATTCCAAATGAACCCGACCTGCTGTCGTTCTTTCGATATGAGTGGGGTATTTATCTGAAACTGGTCCGCTCCAATGCGATGAACCATCTGGATATATCGGCGCTTTTGCGCCAATTGATCGATGATCGCTTGGGACAACCCTTTTCTTTCCTCGACCTTGCTTGCGGTGATGCCGCGCTCGCGCACTCGATATTGGAAGGGACACAGGTTGAAAGATACGAAGGCATCGACCTGAACAGGGCAGCCTTGGATCTTGCTGAAGAAAACATGAAAGACGTTTCCTACGAGATAACGTTTTCTGAAGAGGACATGGTGGCAGCAGTCGAATCCCGGCCCGAAACCGCCGATATGATCTGGTGCGGATTTTCAATCCATCACTTGAAAGCCAAAGATCAAAAGCAGGCCATGCTCAATTCAATCTACAAAGCCCTGAAACCGTCAGGATTTTTCGTTTGCTTCGAACCCACGCGTCACTCGGAAGAAACGCGCGATAGTTTTATCTTGCGCGGCCAGGATCAGATACGGGAGCGGTTCAGCGTTTTATCAGACGATGAGTTCGAACATATGTGGAGCCACATCAAGGCGCATGATTTTCCGGAATCATCGGAAACCTGGATTGCGATGGGCGAAACGGCGGGCTTTTCCCAGAGTCGTGAAATCTTTCGAATGCCCGGAGATCTTTTCTGCGCTGCTTACCTGTTCGAGAAGTGATTTCTAAAACTTGGCTCGGGCTTTGAGAGCCTGGGTCAATGTTCCTTCATCTAGGTAATCCAGTTCGCCGCCAACCGGGACACCATGTGCCAGTTTGGTGACGTTCACATCGAGATGGGACAGTTGATCCATAATGTAATGAGCCGTCGTTTGGCCTTCGACTGTGGCATTAATGGCCAGAATGACTTCTTCAATTTCATCCGAACCGCTTCGATCAATCAAGGTCGCCAGATTGAGATCGTCCGGGCCAATGCCATCCAGCGGAGAAAGTGTCCCGCCCAGAACATGATATCGGGCGTTAATCGCACCTGCTCGCTCCAATGCCCAGAGATCAGATACATCTTCGACAACAACCAGGACAGATTGGTCGCGCTTAGGATCACGGCAGATGGTGCAAGGATCGGAGGTATCGACCGTGCCACAGGAGGTGCAGATGCCGATTTCACTGACGGCAACTCCCATGGCTTCGGCAAGCGGCACCAAAAGTTGGTCCTTTTTCTTGATCAGATGCAGGGCAGCCCGGCGCGCTGACCGAGGTCCAAGGCCGGGCAGCTTGCTGAGAAGCTGAATCAGCCGCTCGATTTCCGGCCCTGCAACACTTTTCTGTGCCATTCGTGCTCGTCCTGAGTTTTCTTAGAACGGCAGTTTCATACCAGCAGGCAGGCCAAGACCACCCATCATTTCCTGGGTCTTTTCCTGCATCACCATTTCAACTTTCGCCTTGGCTTCGTTGTGAGCCGCCAGGATCAGGTCTTCCAGGATTTCGACATCTTCTTCCTTGAACATGTCAGGATCGATTTTGATAGACCGCAGGTCGCCTTTCCCTCCGAGTTTTACAGTGACAAGTCCGCCGCCAGCAGAACCATCAGCCTCGATTTCGGTGATTTGTTCCTGCAGAGACCCCATTTGGGACTGCATTTCTTTGGCCTGCTTCATCATCTTCATGAAGTCCATTGGATCTCTCCTTGAATCTATTTTTTAGGCGACCTTTGCCGCATGCCCTATCACTTGGGGTTTGCGTTTAGAAGAACAACAGGGCGTTGCCAACCCAAAACACCAAATCTAAACTCGGTTTGGTCCTGATTTCATTGTCCTGAACACTTGCCTGCCAGATCAGAAGTCACAGCGCAGTTATTGATCAGCCGTGCGGAAACTCATGGTTTCTTGAAGCAAAGATAAAAGACCCTTGCCGCAAAATACATACCTACGAAGAAGAATATGCAGACCAATGATACGGTCGATATCAGTTTCACGTAGTCATCAATATCCATTTTTGAAACGAACAACATTGATAACAAACAGACGACGCCGGCAACGAAAAACAGGACGACGTTATTTCTTATTGTCTTGTCGTTCATTTTGTAAGGATCCTAGGTTCGCGGATATTAGTCATCTTCGTCATCACCGAGCGCTTCGTTGAGCAGCGGATCGCTCACCATCGGATCGGCCAATGCCGCTTCATCTTCTTCCGAGGCCTGGACCTTCACATCAACGACCTTGGCACCCGGGAACTGGGCAAGAAGCGCTGCCACTATCGGATGCGATTTTGCATCAGACAGGAGCTGCTGCTGATTGGCTTTCTGTTCCTCGTGAATGGTCGGTCGCCCTTGCGTCCGTGACACCACCACAAACCAGCGCTGACCAGTCCATTCTGTCAGCTTGCGGCCAAATTCCCCGGCTATATCAGAGGGCGCGTCATCGGTCGGCTGGATCTCGATTTTGCCTGGTTCAAATTTGACCAGACGCATCTGCCGTTGGATCGCCACTTTCATCGGGACGTCGCGTTTTTCAGAGGCCAATGCGACACAATCCTGAAGGGATTTCAGAATGTAGGCTGGTTCTGCTTGTGTTGGCTGTTGTTGAGGCGCGGTTTGTGGAGCCGATTGTGTGCTTGGTAGTCCGCCCTGGATCGCAGCCAGCTGTGGTCGCCCACCACCACTCATCGCGGTTGGACCACTATTTTGACCGCCGTTTTGCGGCGTGTGCTGCATACCAACGGCCATCGCCTGCCCCCCCCCGCCAGTAAGAGCACCGCCAGCAGGAGTTCCAGGACCGGAGCCAGATGGCGCGGCGCCAGCACCCAGTGGATTTTGACCGTTCCGGATTTGCTCCATCAATTCACCAGGATCAGGCAGATCCGCGGCATAGGCCAGACGCACCAGAACCATATCGGCGGCAGCAAGGGACTTCGACGATCCCTGTACTTCCTGAACACCCTTCAGAAGAATTTGCCAGGCACGAGACAGCAGCCGCACGGACAGTTTTTCGGCAAACTCTCGCCCACGGCCACGTTCTGCTTCGGTGACCGACGCTTCGTCAGCCGCTTTCGGTGCGACTTTCATTCGGGTGACAAGATGCGTAAAATCGGCAAGATCTGTCAGCACAATCGCCGGATCAGCGCCAACTTCGTATTGGGCTTGTAACTCGGCAAGGGCCTCTTCAATGCGTCCGGACATCAGATGACCAAACAGATCAATCACGCGGGCCCGGTCGGCAAGGCCAAGCATCTGACGCAGATCATCCGCCTCGATTGCTCCGCCCCCATGCGCCATCGCCTGATCAAGAAGTGAGAGAGAGTCACGGGCGGAGCCTTCACCGGCTCGCGCGATCAGCATCAGGGCTTCATCGGAAATCTGAATGCCTTCGGCATCCGAAATCCGGCGCAGCAATCCAACCTGTTTCGCCTGATCAATGCGGCGCAGGTCAAAACGCTGACAGCGCGACAGCACGGTGATCGGAACTTTGCGGATTTCGGTCGTCGCAAAAATGAACTTCACATGCTCAGGTGGTTCTTCGAGTGTCTTCAGCAACCCGTTGAAGGCTGCGTTTGAGAGCATATGGACCTCATCGATGATGTAGACTTTGTAGCGCGCTGTTGCAGGACGATACCGGGAGGCATCGATGATCTCCCGGATATCGCCGATACCGGTGTGCGAGGCCGCATCCATCTCGATAACGTCGACATGGCGACCTTCCATGATCGCCTTGCAGTGCGAGCCTTCCTGCGTGAGCTTGACTGTTGGCTTGTCGGTCTCGCCGGGAACTTCATAGTTCAAGCCACGCGCAAGAATACGGGCGGTTGTCGTTTTGCCGACACCCCGAACCCCTGTCAGCATCCAGGCCTGTGCAATGCGGCCAGTGTCGAACGCATTTTCCAGCGTTTGCACCATTGGCTCCTGACCGACCAGGTCTTCAAAAGTCTTCGGGCGATATTTGCGCGCCAGAACGCGATAAGCGGCATCTTGCAATACCGGTTTTGCAGGTGTCTGTTCACCGATCAGACCCGGCGCGTGATCAGCGCCCTCATGCGGAAAGCCATTGTCATCCATGAGCCGTACCATAAAGAATTTTTCTGAAAGGTGGACGGGTTTTGAAAGTTTTTCTGTGAATGGAAACCGGCACCAAAAACAAAAAAGCACCGCGGAGGCCCGTCGGTGCTTTGAAGTTCCCTTCAAACGTTATTTGAAGGGTGGGAGGCTGGCACGGTGACCCGTGCCGATGCTCGTTAGGGCTGCTTCCTTCCGGACCTGACCCGGTTGGCGAGTGGCTCGTCCACCACCAACCTCCCGAGCGCCTTATATCAGAATGACTACGGGGTTTGGCAAGTGGAAAGAATCAGAAAATAGATTCGAAGATTTCCGCACTCAAATTACCGATTATGGCTTGAGGCTGGCGAGCTTCAAACCAAAACCCATGAACACCAGTCCGGTGACACCTTTGAGCCAACGCTGAAAAGCTGGACGACTGGTCGCCTTTCCCAATCGTGACAGCATCAGGATCATGCCGCAAAACCAGAGCGCATTGACGCCTGCATGAACTCCAACCAGCATCAGGGAGCCAACCAATGCGCCCTCACCTGCCGGCATAAACTGCGGAAAGGCCGCCAGATAGAACATTGAGACCTTCGGATTGAGGGCATTTGTCAGGAAGCCTTCGCCAAACGCCTTGGCGATCGTCCGTTTGCGTTTGGCTGGCTGAACTTTTAGCGCAAACGGTTTGTTTGCAAGAGCATCTTTGAGTGCCTTGAAACCTATCCAGAACAGATAAGCTGCACCAACCATCTTGAAGACAAAGAAGGCATCCGCCGAATGGACCAATATGGCCGAAATCCCGAGGATAGACAAAAACCCATGCAGAAAGAAGGAAACAACAAATCCGCCAACATTGGCAAAGGCGGCAATTCGTCCGGATATCGGAAGCGTTCGTGCAACCAGCACGCCATTTGGTCCTGGCGACATCACCAGAAGTGCCGCCACGGCGGCAAAGCTAAGTACTAATTCCAAGGACATTGAATTCTTCCAGCATAAAAAATCAGACGGAGTTACAACCCCGCGTGAAAAGCGTTTCACTTGCAGGCCACTCTAGGCCTATGCTGTGCAAAATCAATCAGAGGTGTGGTCAAGCGTATTTGCTCTTCTGACACCTCAACCCGGATCGACAATAATGAGCTCCTTTTCCCTGAATGCCCGGCTGGAAGGTGACAGCCTGGCCGTCTTTGATCTTCCGCTATGCACAGTGCGACTGATGAAAGATGCCAATTATCCCTGGCTGCTACTGATCCCGCGCAAGGCTGATCTGGTCGAAATCATCGATCTGGATGAAGAAGATCAACTTCAGCTAATGCGCGAAATCTCGGCTGCAAGCAAAGCCCTACGGACAGTGACCAAATGCGAAAAACTCAATGTCGGCGCGCTCGGTAATCAGGTTTCGCAGCTTCATGTTCATGTAATTGCACGCTTTCGCGAAGATGCTGCCTGGCCCGGTCCGATCTGGGGGGCTGTTCCGCCCGTAGCTTATGAAAGTCCTGCCGCAAATCATCTGATCACAAGAATGAATGAAGAATTCACTTCTGAGAAGTATTCTGGACAGTAGCGCAATCGCCCCCTAGTCTCCCCACCATTCTGTATTACCCAATACCTTTCCAAGGACCTTCTAATGCGCGCATCCGCAGCCGATCTCCCTGCAATGGAGATGAGCTTTCTCGGCAATAATCTTGACCGGCAATCAACGCGCCGCAGTGACAAGTCTTATCTGATCCAATTGCTGGAAAAACCTGACACCAGAATCATTCTTTCCTCTGCTCGGACATTGGTGTTTCAAAAATCCGAACAGCTTGTCGTAGGGCACAGTCTTTCAGAATCTGACGCACTTGGCGCCAAAAGAGACGAAATGGTTTTTTTGGGTTTGCGGCCGGAAAACGGATCGGCACTGTTCGCAACGACATTGCCGCAAAGCGATGAAGAGCTTGAAGAACGCGGTGACATTCATCTTCAGGATTTACGCAGTCTGGCACTACAGAAAGCCTTTGCGCCGCAAGACCTTGGTGCTCTCGCGCAGGCTAGAGCCGTAATCCATTGGCACCGAACCCACCAGTTCTGTTCAAGATGCGGAGAAAAGTCCGTTCTTGCGGAAGCAGGCTATCGCCGTGACTGCCCGTCATGCGAGGGCCAGCACTTTCCACGCACGGACCCTTGCGTGATCATGTTGATTACGGATGGCGAGCGCGCCCTTCTGGGTCGTCCTGCGCGGCTTGCGGAAGGCGTCTATACCACGCTTGCCGGCTTCATGGAGCCGGGCGAGACCATCGAACAGGCAGTTCGCCGGGAAACGCTGGAGGAAAGTGGTATTAGGGTTTCTGATGTACGGCTTGTTTCAAATCAGCCTTGGCCATTCCCGGCCAACCTGATGCTTGGCTGTATTGGCGATGCAACAACAACAGACATCGAGATTGAAGATGACGAACTTGAAGCCTGCAAATGGTGTGACCGGGACGAAGTCCGGCTCATGATGGCAGGTACTCATCCGGAGGGACACATTATCCCACCGTCGATTTCAATTGCATTTGAACTCATAACCGGCTGGCTAGAGGGAACAATTTCATGACCTGGTGCATTTACCTCACCCATCCGGAAGTTACGATGGAGCCTGATGTTCCCGTCCCTGAATGGAGCCTTTCTGACATTGGTCGCGAACGGGCATCTCTGGCCGCCTCCCTTCCCTTTGCAAAAGACATAGAGCGAGTGATCTCAAGCGGAGAGGTCAAGGCGGTTGAAACGGCGGAAATATTTTGTGAACTCCATGATCTGAAGCCACTGGTCTTGAAAGCCCTTCATGAGAATGACCGATCCTCTACCGGTTTCCTGCCACCGGCAGAATTCGAAAAAGTAGCTGATCAGTTTTTTGCCCACCCGGACAAGTCAGCTCGGGGATGGGAACGGGCCGATTCCGCTCAAACCCGGATTGTCACCGCCATTCGCGCGTCTCTCCGGCCGGTAAAGCCGGATGCTCCGGTCCTCTTCACCGGACATGGCGCAGCGGGTACGCTTTTGATGTGTCATCTGATGGGAGTCCCAATTTCGCGGAGCCATGATCAGAAACGCGGCGGCAGCTGGTTCCGTTTTGAAAAAGAGTGGTTGGAAGCCCAGGGCGGCAGTAATTTGGCTTGGACAGAGCTGTAACGCCTGTCGGTCTGCAATCAGTATCATGTTAGGCTCCAATCGGTATCGAGCTAAGGGAGCGCAACGTGATCTGCAGAGTGCTGAAGTCCAGTCTTGTTGTTCTTGCAATCAGTTTTCTTTCTGCGGTGCCTGCCAAAGCCGGGAAACATGATGCAGCCTTTCGGACGTTTTTGACGTCAGATGTCGCACCAGAAGCGCGCAGAGCTGGCATATCCCAAAAAACACTCGACCGGGAACTGAAAGGCCTGACACCAGACACATCTCTGGCGGGTCTTGTTGGCCTAGGCAGCAAGGGTAAACCGCCAAAGACCAACTATCAGGCTGAATTCAGATCGCCTGCACGTTACTTCCGGGACAGTCAGTTTAATGCGCTGGTGCCGGGCGGACGTCGCTTGATGCAAAAACACGCATCAACGCTCAAGAAGATCGAAAGGACATATGGCGTCCCTCAACGCATAATTCTGGCGATCTGGGCGCGGGAATCCGGTTACGGTGGCGCTAAAATTCCACATGATGCAGTCCGGGTTCTAGCAACCCGCGCTTTCATGGGCCAGCGCACAGACTTTTTCAAATCCGAACTGATTGCCGCTCTAAAGATTCTGCAGAACGGCGACATCGCCCGCAAGTCAATGAAAAGCTCCTGGGGCGGGGCGATGGGACAGCCGCAGTTTCTGCCGTCTTCCTATTTGAAATACGCGGTTGATTTTGATGGCGACGGCAAGCGCAATATCTGGACATCCCAGATCGACACGATGGCTTCCATCGCCAATTACCTTTCCAAACATGGCTGGGCGACAGGCCGCGACTGGGGCTATGAAGTGTTTCTGCCAAACACGGTGTCCTGTACCCGAGAAGGACCGGACAACCGGCAGAAGATTTCTGCATTCGCCAATGAAGGTGTCAGGCGGGTCAGCGGACGCCCGTTTCCGGCACATGAAATCAACCAGTCCGGAAATATACTTCTGCCCGCAGGGCGTTACGGGCCTGCCTTCATTGCCACTGAAAACTTCTATGTCATCAAGAAATACAACGAGAGTGACACTTACGCGCTGTTTGTTGGCCATCTTGCCGATCGTTACGGCAATAACAAAAGCTTTGCCGGAGATTGGAAACCCATGAAGGACACCACGCGTGGTGCTGTCCGTAATCTCCAGCTCCGCCTCGAAGGGCTCGGTTATGATGTCGGTGGCGCGGACGGCCTCATCGGCTTCAAGACCCGCCGGTCCATTGGCAAGGATCAGGAAAAGAACGGCTTCTTTGCAACATGCTGGGTAGGGTGAAGCGTACCAGTTAGGCTGCAATTTCCTTGAGCAAGCTCCGAAAGACTTTTCGGGCTGAGCCTGGATGACGAACTTTTTTGACAGCTTTCAGATTCGAAAGGTCATTGCCGACAATTATCAGGCCGACCATGCCCATTTCATAATGTGGCAGGCAGATGTGACCGTAAATGCCGGGCACTGAGAATGTGACGGTCAGCTCTTCATTCAGCGCACCGTTCCAGCGTTCCGCGCCTTCCGGAATCATGCCCCGTTTCGACGCAGAATTATGGCCACTATCCGTGGGAACAAACGTGACCGAGTCGCCGGTTTCAATCCTCAGAATTGCCGGTTCGAAGACATTCGGCTCTCCGTCATCGCTACAGCCAGCGTTCAACATCAGGATCGCGTGTTGGTTCTCACCAACTTCTGGCACCGGACACGCGCCCATAACAGGCGAAGCAAAACCGGCAAGGGCTGCGGTTGAAAAAACGAAATTACGACGTGTAAGCATGGACGAGAAGATCCTCCCTTGGGCCATTGAAAACTTCGACTTCAACGCCGTAAGTCTGCGCAAGCACCTCCAGTCCCAGAACTTCGGCTGGTGCGCCTTCGGCCAACACCCGGCCTTCGCCAAGCAAAATCAGATGATCCGCAAACCGAGCGGCAAGATTCAAATCATGCAAGGCGACAATACCGATTGTATTGCGCTCAGCCATGGCACCGCGAATACGCTGAAGCACCTCCAGTTGATGCCTGAGATCGAGCGCCGATGTCGGTTCATCAAACAGATAGACATCTGATTCACGTATCAGGGCCTGGGCGACCGACACCATCTGGGACTGGCCTCCGGACAGATCGCTCACATATGCCTCGGCGAGATGGCCGATACCGGCGATCTCCAATGTCTTGGCTACTGCTTGAATATCCTGATCCAGGACACGCCAACCATGCAACTGCTTGTGCGCCATCATGACGACATCGAACACAGTCAATGCGGCATTGGCGGCAAAGAACTGAGGCATGAAACAGACCCGCTTCAATCGCTTCTGGTCCGGAACTATCGCTAGGTCAGTCTCTCCAAGGCGCACCTGACCGCTTGATGCTTTCAGCAGTCCGGAAATCAGACGGAACAAGGTCGATTTGCCTGCAGCATTCGGACCTATCAAAGCCGTCATCTGCCCGGGTTTCAACGCGCTGAACGAAGCTTCGTTGAGGACCTGCCTTTTGCCATAGGCAAAGTTAAGGCTGTCGACTGTCAACGTACTCATTGCCAGTGCCTCTTGCGTTGCCCGAGGATCAACACAATGAAAAACGGTATGCCGATGAGAGAGGTGATCATGCCGATCGGATAGACAATTCCCGGTGTAATGGCTTTCGAGGCAATTGACGTCCCCGACAAGATCAGCGCACCACACAGGGCTGACAGAGGAAGAAATCCGCGCTGATCCTCACCGACGATCATGCGAGCAATATGCGGCCCCACCAGACCGACAAAAGCGATGGCGCCGACAAAGGATACTGCAACAGCCGCCAGTATGGACACACCCGCCAGAACGGTCATACGCAACCAATTGACGTTGACCCCAAGAGCTGCAGCCTTGTCTTCACCCATGCGAAGCGCAGTCAGTGCCCAGGATTTACTAATAAACCAGGGCAGAATAACTCCAAGCACACCGACACAGATCCCTACCTTTTCCCAAGTCGCCCGGGACAGCGATCCAAGTTGCCAGAATATCAGCTGCGCAAGCTGCATTTCCGATGCGCCATATTGCAGAAAAGCCAGCAGCGCATTGAATGTGAACAGCATTGCGATGCCGACGAGAACCATGGCCTCGGGCGAAACACCTCGCAATCGTGTAAACAAAAACAACATGCAGGATGTGCCCATTGCGAACACAAATGCGTTGACCGTCACGAAGAGCCCACCCACGCCCGGCACCACAGACCAGCCGAGTACTATGGCAAGCGCTGCACCAAAACTTGCTGCAGAAGACAGCCCAAGGGTGAAAGGGTCCGCCAGAGGGTTGTTCAGGATTGTCTGCATCTCCGCGCCGGCAACACCCAGCATGGCACCAACAAAGACTGCCATCAGAGCGACCGGCAGGCGGAGCTTCCAGATAATGACCTGCTCCTTGGCAGTGGCAATCGACGGGTCAAGAATGACGTGGAGCGTTCGGGAGAATGTCAGATTTGCTGGCCCAATTATGATGTCCGCCACAATCATCATGGCAAGCGCGGCAAAGGCCGCAGCAACAAGGGCAAATTTCCGGTGCGAACGCCGTTTATACGCGATAGCGAGGCTTTCAGCATCCGATGCAGCTGTTTCGATCGTCATTATAAGATGTCCGAGAAAATCAGGGTTCGCGGGCACAACTGCCCGCGAACCGGAGCTGGTTAGCTCTTCGGTGGGTTTGCCGACATCCAGAAGGTTCCGGATGCATCAAACGGAAGGAAGCGCTCGTGCAATTCTTTGAAGGTCGCCTGAGGGTCGAGGTCTTCGAAGTCGTCCGGGTGGAACCATTTGGCCAGCTGCTGGATCGCTACAAAGTGATAGGGCGAATTGTAGAACTGGTGGAAGATGGCGTGATAGTTGCCGTTCTTCACGCCTTCCAGATCCGCAAACCCTGCGCGTGCTGCCAAGGTGTCGATCCGTTTTTGGTTCGGCTCTTCTTCTGCGTCGTAGCCAAGAAGAACAGAAGTCACTTCCGGACGTGACTCAGCCCAGTTGGCACCCGTTGCAACGATATGCTTTGGATCTGCATCGAGGATGCCTTCAAGATTGAGAGTCACCGAATAGGCATTTGCCAAGGTTGATGCGTAATTGGTTCCGCCGGCAAGCTCGACAAAACGGCCATAGTTGTAGGGGCCGAATGACCAGCAGCAGAAGTCGACCTGCCAACCGGCCGCGTTTTCAACCACCACCATCGGGCGGTCTTCAGCCGGTATGGTGTCAACTACGTTGGTCACCTTGCGCATCTGCGCCATGTAAAAATCGATGAACTCGGCAGTCCGCTTTTCTTCACCTAGGATACGACCCAGGATCAAAAGGGACGGCACGACATTTTCAGTCGCGTTGCGGCGAAAGTCGATAAAAGCGACTTGAACACCGGCGGCATCGAGTTTTTCGATCAAGCCAGTCTCTTTGGCTTTGAAAAGACTACCGGATTCCAGCAGAACCAGGTCGGCTTCTGACTCCAGAACCGCTTCGATCGAAAAATCACCAGCATAAGGATTACCGAAGTTGATCAGCCGGGCGGTGTCATCCGGGAAGGCGCCTTCAAATTTACGGAACCCGTCCGGATCATAAAGAATAAGATCGTTGTTCCAGCCAACAATCTTCTCAAAAGGATTGCCAGTGATGAGCGGTGCAATGCCGTACATCATCCGGCCTTCGCCCAGGATAATTTTATCTGGCAGTTCGGTAAGAGTAACTTGCCGTCCGGCAACGTCGGTGAATGTAAGTGCTTCTGCATGAGCGATGGTGGCTGACGCGAACATAACCGCGCTGGCTGCAAGAGCTTTGAAGAAGCCGCTGATACCTGAGATAGGATGCATAGCGATCTCCATGTTTCGTAACGGAATCGATTTACACCGTCTGAAGAAAAAAAGCTAACTCAAAAACTCAGGTATTATGATTTTCGTCTCTCAAGTCCCGCAAATTGTCTCCTTAAATACTCACCACACCTTCTGAAGCTGTTTCCAAACGGAAGGCAGCGACTGTCAGGGTCTTGGTGGAATCCGTCTTCGGACGATCAAATCTGCTCGGAAGCTCCGGTGATGGAGTTATGAGCTCAGCGATTAATGTGTAGCGCGGACATTGCGAGCGATTTCTTCAAAATGCTTGTCCCACGTGCCGCAGCATCCGCCCCAAATGTCGATATGAGGAAACCTCCGCGCCAGCGCACCCATTCGACGCCCAAGGTCTGCCGGATCTCCCTCTTCAAGATGGCCAATATCGCACAGGTCCATCTTGTCCATATTGGCAGCGTTTGGGCGAAGGCATCTTATTCGACCCGTCCAGTCGCCCGGCTCAAGCGCCGGTTCAAATTCAACCGGATGGGAGCAATTGATGCCGTAGGAGTCCGGTCTTGCATCCCCCGTCTCCAGATCTGTCATTTCAATCGCCTGTTTCAGCGTATGACCGGATTGCAGTTTGCTGGAACTGTCCAACGTGAACGACACAGTGATCGGAACACCAATTCTGGAAGCTGCCCGGCTGACACCAATGGCTTCAGGAATATTGTTGAAAGTCCCACCCCAAGCAAAGTCTACATTAGCGCTCTTCAGTGTTTGCAGCTGGACAGAGTGATAGTCTTCAGCTTCTTCCGCCGTGATATCCCTGTTCAGCGAATAAGCATCGCCCTTTGGGCCAATACAGCTACAAATCACGATCCCGGGCAATTGACCTTCATAGGGATTGGCGACCTCACGCAGAAAATCAATGCAGCGATGCTGCAGGTCCGCAAGACCTTCTCCTGAATATCCTAGTTTCTTTGCCCAGTCAGGGCTCGCCCTGTAATCTAGGCCAGCCATGAACGCGCCAAACCCATGTTTTGCCGCAACATCCAGATAGCGACGATACATATCTCGGATGTCTGCCAAAGCAGCGGCATTCTCCAGCAGTTCGAACACGGCGAATTCACGAAGCTCATGGCCATGCCGGTACATTATTTCTGTTTCGACTCCGCCTTCCGCCAGATACAGCAGGCCTGGTTCCTGAAGATGAAATCGGGAATTGCCGGTCATTTTTTTGTCTCGTGGCGCGCCAAAATGATTATCTCTCGCGATGTGTTCGTGAAAGTTGACTTGTCCCAATCGCCGAAGATTTCGTCGACCCGAAAACCTGTTGCCCAAAGCATGTCCTGCAAGTCCGTGCAGCTCGCAAATCGCAATCGGCTATTGGAGACAATCGATTCATCTTCAAAAACATATTCCTGATCAAACTCGAGAATCTGATCTTCGTAAGCAAGCAGTCTGGTAGCTCGCCGTACTGGTCCTTCCGGTGTCTCTATATCTTTTACACTGTTCCAAACTGCAGCCCAATCGAAACCCGGATTTCGACTTTCAAACGCAAACAACCCGTCGTCTGCGAGATGTTTACGGACAGACTTCAAGGTGGAAGCAATTTCGCCATCACTCAAGAAAACCTGGAATGCATGGCCTGTCATGAAGATATAATCGTATGTCTCAGAGTCACAGAAGCTTTGGGCTGTCGCATTCACCCAACGAATCTTCTCGCCACCTGGCTGCAACCTGCCAAAACAAAGCATAACCTCTGAAGGATCGGCCGCCGTGACTATATGGCCGAGCTGTGCCAGTTTCCGTGAAATCAGACCTGTCCCAGCGCCAAGTTCTAGAACCCTCTTGGGATCCCTTCCGGCAAGTGACAGATAAAAGTCCCTGTCGGTGCTCCAACCTGAACAGGTGTCGTATATCTTCGTAAGACGCGGGTTCACGTAGTGCTCATCAAGTTTGACCAAAACGTCCTCCCCGAAAAGCTGAGAACCGTCTGATAATCACCTACATACTCACGACACCTTCCGGAGCGGTTTCCAAACGGAAGGCGGCAGCCATCAAGGCCTTGGTGTAGTCAGTTTCGGGTCTGTCGAAAATCTGGTCAGCAGGCCCGGCCTCGACGACTTTGCCCTGCCGCATGACAATGACTTCATTCGCCAATGCCCGGACAACCTTCAGGTCGTGCGAAATGAACAAATAGGCCAGACCATGCGCCTTTTGGAGGTCACGCAGAAGATCGACAACTTGCGCCTGTACACTCATATCAAGCGCCGAGGTCGGTTCGTCCAGCATGACGAATTTCGGTTCCAGCACCATGGCACGTGCAATGGAAATTCGCTGACGTTGACCGCCGGAAAACTCATGCGGGTAACGATGACGCGTTGAAGCATCAAGGCCGACTTCCTCAAGCCCTTCCGCAACCTTTCGGTCTCGCTCAGCGTATGTGAGGTCCGGAAAATGCACCTGCAGGCCTTCGCCGACAATATCGGAGACAGACATGCGTGGTGAGAGCGCGCCGAAGGGGTCCTGAAAGACGATCTGCATGTCACGCCGTAACGGGCGCATTTCCTTCCAGGAGTCCTCCTGGATTTGACGTCCTTTGAAAGAAATCTGACCGGTTGAGGAGATCATCCGCAAAATGGCGAGACCAAGTGTTGTTTTGCCAGAACCGCTCTCGCCGACGATACCAAGTGTCTGGCCTTCGCGAACCTTGATGTCGATTCCATCAACGGCCTTGATATGATCAACGGTCCTGCGCAGGAAGCCACGTTTGATCGGGAACCAGACCTTCAAGTCATCAGCCTGCACGATGATTGGTTTGCTTTCATCCGTGGCAGGCGGTTCGCCCTTTGGCTCTGCTGCGAGCAGGTGTTTGGTGTAATCGTGCTGAGGATTATCAAAGATTTCGGCAACAGGCCCCTGTTCGACAATTTTACCATCGGTCATCACGCAGACCCGGTCCGCAAACTTTCGCACGATTCCGAGATCGTGGGTGATGAACAGCAGCGCCATGCCTTGCTTGCTCTGCAAGTCTTTCAAAAGTTTCAGGATTTGAGCCTGAACAGTCACATCCAATGCTGTGGTTGGTTCATCTGCAATCAGAAGATCCGGTTCATTCGCCAGACACATCGCAATCATGACACGTTGACGCTGACCACCGGATAGCTGATGCGGATACGACTTCAGGCGTGTTTCGGGATCTCGAATGCCGACTTGGTTGAGTAACTCCAGGACCCGGACGCGGGCCTGCTCATCACTCATGCCGCGGTGGATCTTTAGTATTTCTGCAATCTGCTTTTCCACCTGGTGGAGTGGATTGAGCGAGGTCATCGGCTCCTGAAAAATCATCGAGACCTGATTGCCGCGAACCTTACGCATCGCATTGTCGCTTGCCGTCAGCATGTCCTCACCGTTCATGAGGATCTTGCCGGACGGATGCGAGGCCGCTGGATAGGGTAGCAACTTCAGGATCGACAAGGCGGACACGGATTTCCCGGAACCGCTTTCCCCAACAATTGCGACCGTCTCTCCCTTTTCGATCTCGAAGGAAACCCGGTCTACGGCAAGTGTTTCCTTGCCGCCTTGCGTAAAGGCAACGGAGAGGTCCTGAACAGAGAGGAGTGCGTTTCTGGTCATCTTTATTTCCTCACGCCAGGCTTTTGCGCGGATCAAAGGCATCGCGCACGGCTTCGCCGATGAAGATCAGCAAGCTGAGCATCAACGAGATCACCACAAAACCCGTGATCCCGAGCCATGGCGCTTGAAGGTTGTTCTTGCCCTGTGCCAGCAACTCGCCAAGCGAGGCTGAGCCTGGCGGCAGGCCGAAGCCCAGGAAGTCGAGCGCAGTCAGGGTTGAGATCGAACCATTCAGGATAAACGGCATGAATGTCAGTGTCGCGACCATGGCGTTGGGCAGCAGATGCCGCCACATAATCACCTTGTCAGACACGCCCAGCGCGCGCGCAGCTGATATGTATTCAAAGTTCCTGCCGCGCAAGAATTCTGCCCGAACCACGCCGACAAGCGCCACCCAGGAAAAGGCCAGCAGGATTGTGAACAAGGTCCAGAAACCGGGTATTAGGACCGACGACACAATCAGGATCAGATAAAGCGTTGGAATAGCTGTCCAGATTTCGATGAACCTCTGGAAGACAAGATCCACCCAGCCGCCATAGTACCCCTGAACAGCGCCTGCTGCGATGCCAATAACCGAGGATGCCAAGGTCAGTGCCAACCCGAACAGAACAGAAATCCGGAAGCCGTAGACCAAACGTCCAACCACATCGCGACCCTGATCATCTGTCCCCAGCCAGTTCCAGTTTCCGACAACACAATTCGGATCATCGGCCCCCAATGGATATCGGGAACAGCGTTCTTCCTTGCTCATCGTCCAGGATGGCGGCGCAGGTGCCGGAACCGGGATTTCATTGTTCACGGTTCGATAGGAATAACGGATCGGTGGCCAGAGCATCCAGCCGTTGGACCCGATTTCTTCCTGAATGAACGGATCACGGTAGTCCGTGATGGCGAGAAAACCGCCGAATTTTTCTTCCGGGTAATCAATGAAAACAGGCGCCAGTATCTCGCCCCTGTAGGACACGAGAATTGGCCTGTCGTTTGTCAAGAATTCCGCACCCATAGCCATGACAAACAGGATCAGGAAAATCCAGAGGGACCAGAAACCCCTGCGGTTGGCCTTGAAATTGACAAGGCGACGTTGATTGATCGGCGATAACCGCAACTTACGGGGAGGTGGAGCCGTTTCCTCGGCCAGTGGATTGAGAACGTCATATCCGGCATTCTCGAGGTCCTTGTTCAGGCGGGTATCCATCCTCAGACCTCCCGACTTTCAAAATCGATCCGGGGATCAATCCAGGTGTACGTGAGGTCGGAGACGAGGTTCACGACTAGTCCAAGCAACGAGAAAATGTAGAGAGTCGCAAAGACCACTGCGTAATCCCGGTTGATCACGGATTCAAATCCAAGCAATCCGAGCCCGTCCAGCGAGAAAATCGTCTCGATCAGCAGCGACCCGGCAAAGAAGGATGAGATGAATGCTCCCGGGAATCCCGCGACCACAATCAGCATGGCATTGCGGAAGACGTGCCCGTACAGGACCTGGCTTTCGGTCAAACCCTTGGCGCGTGCTGTCACCACATATTGTTTTCGGATTTCATCCAGAAACGAGTTTTTGGTGAGCAATGTCGTGGTGGCAAAAGCTGACAACACCATGGCAGTTAGCGGCAATGCCAAATGCCAAAAATAGTCCAGGATTCGTTGCGGCCAGGACAAGTTTTCCCAATTGTCTGACGTCAGACCTCGTAACGGGAAAATGTCCCAGAAGGATCCACCTGCAAACAGGACGATCAACAGCACCGCAAACAAAAACCCCGGAATGGCATAGGCAACTACAATGACGCCGGACGTCCAGACATCAAAACGGGAACCATCAGAAACGGCCTTTCGAATACCGAGAGGAATTGAGACTGCATAGGATATCAGCGTCATCCAGAGCCCGAGTGAAATGGAAACCGGCAACTTTTCAGCAATCAGGTCCAGTATTCTGATGTCCCGAAAATAACTCTCGCCAAAATCAAACCTCGCATAGTCCCATATCATGGTGAGAAAGCGCTCTAGAGGCGGTTTATCAAAGCCGAATTGCGCTTCCAGTTCCTTGATAAATTCCGGATCCAGGCCTTGGGCGCCACGGTATTTCGACGTCGTGCTGTCAGCGCCAACACCGCTAGAACCCGACGCATCATTCCCAAAACTGGCGGCATCATTGCTGCCACCGCTGATCCGGGATGTAGCATCAACATCGGTTCCCGAAAGCTGAGCGATCACGCGCTCAACCGGACCTCCCGGTGCAAATTGAATGATGACAAAATTGATCGCCATGATCCCGACTAGTGTCGGTATCATCAAGAGCAAGCGGCGTAGGATATAAGCGCCCATGGAGTTCGTGCGTTCCCTTTATTTCCAAGCCTTCTGAAATGGGCCGGAGATGTCACTTATGGAGTCTAACCGGCTTTTCCGAGCTTTTCCGCTTTTTCAGGATCTATCCACCAAAGCCGTTCAACCGGGAAGAAATATTGAGGTGTTTTCTCCGGATAACCATAAATATCCCAGATCGCGACGGTATGGATCGGCTTGTTCCATTGGGGAACCCAATAGTGACCTGCCCGGATGACCCGATCGAGCGCCCTTGCAGCCGTTATCATCTCCTGGCGCGACTGCGACGCGATGATTTCGTCCATTAACGCATCGATCACGGGGCTTGAGATCCCTGCGATGTTAAAGCTGCCCGGCGTTTCCGCAGCATTGGATCCAAACATGTCACGGATCGTATCGGACAATGTTGGCTCAAAGCTGTAACGGCGGCTGGCGATGTCAAAATCAAAATCATTGAGTCGAGATTGATACTGGGCGCCGTCAACAACCCGTAAGTTTGCCTGTATTCCCAGTTTTTTAAGGTTCTGGATGAACGGATTGACGATCCGCTCATACGCAGTCGTATTGTTCAGAAACTCGATTGTGAGCGGCTTGCCGTCCGGTCCAATCAGCTCCGAGCCTTGCCGGGTGTATCCGGCTTCCGTCAAGAGTTCATTGGCCGCACGAAGCATGTTCCGGTCGCCGCCGGACCCGTCGCTGACCGGAGGATTGACCGGCTCGCCGAATGCGTTTTCCGGCAATTGATCACGATAGCGCTCCAGAAGGGCCAGCACGTCCGGTTCAGGTAGGCCTTCGGCCTTCATATCGGTATTTTCAAAGAAGGACTGGGTCCGCTGATATAGACCGTAGAAGAGGTTCTGGTTGGACCATTCGAAATCAAAAGCATAACCGATGGCAGCCCGAACCCGCGGGTCCTTGAATTTTTCTAATCTCGTATTGAAGAACCAACCCTGCGCACCGGAAGGCCGTCCGTCGGGAAACTCCAGCTTTTTCACCTGGCCATCTTCATAGGCGGGAAATGTATATTCGGTCGCCCAGATTTTCGATGAGAAATCTTCCCGGTAGAGGAGATCACCCTTCTTGAAAGCCTCAAAGGCAATCTGCCGCTCACGGAAAAAATCGATCCGCACGACATCAAAATTCAGCTGACCTTTGACAACCGGCAGGTCCTTGGCCCAATAATCCTTGATCCGCCGATACTCGACATAGCGCCCGATTGCGTGATCTCCCACCTTGAAAGGCCCGGAGGACAAAGGGGGTGTCAGGGTCGATTGTTTGAAGTCATAGGCAGTGTAATAGCGCTTTGACAGGATCGGATAGCTTGACGCAACGGTCAGCGGGAAGGCGCGCGCCTGTGTGCCATCAAATTGAACCGCTACCCGGTATTCGTCCATTACCTCAACACCCGTCAACACCTTCAAAGGCTGGCTTAAAAGTGGGTGTCCTTCCGCTTTCATAAGCTCCAGAGAGAATGCAACATCTTCCGCCGTCAGTTTGGAGCCGTCATGAAAGCGGGCCTCCGGACGGAGATTAAAAATGAAGCGATTACCATCGTCTTCAACTTCAACCGTCTCGGCGACAAGCCCATAAACAGCATCCGGTTCGTCATAAGCACGAACCATCAATGTATCGAAACAATCCTCCATTCTTGGTGGTGCATCGCCCTTCAGGATGAACGTATTGAAGGTGTTGTAGGTCAGAACATTCTGGTTGAAGTACCAATAGGGTGCTTGAAACGAGAAGGTTCCACCCTTGGGCGCCCCAGGGTTGATGTAGTCGAAGTGGGTAAAGTCGGGTCCATATTTGAGGTCACCAAAGACAGACAGACCATGCTGCGGGCCTGATGCTCCGCCGGTGCCGGCAACAGCTGCTCTCCTGAAGAGAGGAGCGGCAATTGTAGCGAGAGCAGCAGCACCGGATAACTTCAGGATGGATCGGCGGGATGCTTCGGATGTAGCTGTCATTTCGCAGCTCCAGTCTTCGCCGCTTTGGCCTCGTCATACCACCAGATCGTCGGGAAGCCGTTGCTGTACTCTGGCAAGTTTTCCGGGTGGGAGAATCTGTTCCAGCGGGCTGTGCGCGTTTCATCTGAATAGAACTGCGGCACAACGTAGTGGTTCCAGAGCAAGACCCGATCCAGCGCATGGGTGGCCGCGACCAGCGTCTCGCGATCTCCCGCAAAGATTACCTTTTCAATCAGATGATCTATGGCTGGATTCTTGATACCAGCGTAGTTTGCCGAACTTGGATTATCGGCAGATTCAGACCCCCAGTATTCGCGCTGCTCATTACCCGGTGACAACGACTGACCAATCGCCAGAACTGTCGTATCAAAATCACGACTGCGAATTCGATTGATGAATTGAGATGTATCGACAAGGCGTAGAATTGGTTTGATGCCTATGCTTTCGAGATTTTTGGAGTAAGGCAACAATGTGCGTTCATTTGCCTTGTCTCTATATAAGAACTCAATCGTAAGCTGCTCGCCTGTATCCATCTTGACCATTTTGCGGCCATCAAGTTTGTATCCGGCTTCGCGGAGAAGCTTGACTGCTTCTCGTAAATTGCCGCGAACATTTTGCGGCGACCCGCCAACAGGATTCTTGTACTCTTCCGTAAAGACTTCAGGCGGCACCTGATCTCGAACCTCTTCCAAAATCTCGAGCTCTTTGCCGGTCGGCAATCCGGATGATGCGAGGTCTGTTCCGGCGAAGTAGGAATTGACCCGCTTCAGCAGGTTTGCCGATACGATTTCATTCGTCGTTTCAAAATCATACGCATAGTTCAATGCTTGCCGAACAAGGGGATCCTTGAACTTATCGCGACGCAGGTTCAGGAAAAACCCCTGCATGACACCAGTAGACTTGTCGGGGAAGATCTCCTTGACGACACGCCCGTCTTCAATTGCAGGAAACCCATAGCGTTTTGCCCATTGGCTTGAGCTGCGTTCGTTATGATAATCGTACTGATCACCCTTGAAGGCCTCAAACTGGACTGCATCGTCAAGAAAAGAAATATAGTGAATTTCACCAAAATTGTTGGCGCCGACTCGTAGCGGCAAATCCTTGCCCCAGTAGTCATCAACGCGCTCGTAATTCACCTGCCGGTTCGCGGTAAAATCCTTGATCCGGTAAGGTGCCGATCCCAGCGGTGGCTCCAATGTTGCCTTGGAAATATCTCTCTGTTCGCCTTTTGCGTTTTTTCCTTCCCACCAGTGTTTCGGCAGAATGGTCAATTGCCCCATGATCTTGGGGAGTTCTCGATTACCGGCGGCGTCAAAGGTGAAACGCACGACATTGTCGGCGGTCGTCTCGGTTTTCACGACATTCTTGTAGTAAAACTTCCGCTGTGGATCGAGTTCAATCGCCTTTTCGAAAGACCAGACAACATCCGCGGCCGTTACGGGCTTGCCGTCGTGCCATTTTGCACGCGGATCAAGCCGGTACTCAACCCATGAATAGTCTTCAGGAAACCGGACTGCATCTGACAGGGCACCATACTGGGCACTGATGTCATCCTCATCGAGAGACGCTTCCATCAAGCTTTCGTAAACAAGCAGAAGGCCGGGAGCCACATTTCCCTTTTGCGCAAGAATGTTGAAGGTATCAAAACCGCCGCGGCTCGCCAGACGAACGGTTCCGCCTTTAGGGGCATCCGGATTAACGTAGTCGAAATGAGGGACATCAGGGGCGTATTTAGGCGTGCCATTAAGCGCTGAGGCATGCTGCCATTCAGGCTCACCAGCCCATGAGGGTCCAATGGCGAAACCGGTCAATATCAAACCGCCTGCCAACAGACACTGACTTGTCATTGTTTTGAATGACTGCCATCCGAGTTTCATCCCGAGTTTCATCGGCTTCTCCGTCCCATTCTTCTGTCGCCCGGTTTCAGCGACAAAAGATAGTGTAGGGACGGTCAGGCCGCTCGTCACCTATTTGAGGCGGTTATGACAGAAATTTAACCTGGTTGAGGGATTTCGCTACCAGCAATATCATCTGAAACGTGTTTTGATTTGGCCTTTTGTGCATACATCCGGCTATCCGCGACCCGCATAAGATCCTCAATTGTCGCTGCATCTCCGGGATAACTCGCACAGCCAATACTGGCTTTAACCTGGATATGGGCGCCGGAGCATACAAAAACGCGAGACACTTTTTCTACAAGCCGATTGAGAAATGCATCCTTTTCGGTACCGCGCATGTTTCCTGGAGTGAGAACCATGAATTCATCTCCTCCAACCCGTGCAACCGTATCTGTTTGACGTGTTTGTTGCTGTAGCCGATGCCCTACTTCAATCAACAACTGATCACCAACTGCGTGGCCATAATTGTCATTGACCGGTTTGAATGCATCAAGATCAACATAGAATATCTGGAAACCTTTTCCGGTCCGCTCCGCCATGACGGCCAGCTGATGCATGCGATCTTCCAGGAGCCTCCGGTTTGCCAGACCCGTCAGAGGGTCTTGCAGTGCCATTGAGCGGACCTTGTAAACCTCGCTGATCAGAAAAAACGCCATCGCACCGAAAACAAGCGAAATTAGGCTTCCAACCACATGGGTGAGCCAAATCTGTTCTCCAGTGGTAGACCAACCATTCTCCGGATACCCTAGGAGTTCCCAATTCAACCCGCCCGGTAAATGCAACGGTAACGAGACGTGATCCTTTTCAATTACCGTTTTGCTGCCAAAGACGTGCGCCGTGTCGGGTTTGCTGGAACCCTTGTTGATGATTGCGATACGGATACCATTCACCATGTCTGACAATCCAGCAGTCTTCAAAAGCCCGACTTGGTCGAGCACCAGCGTTGCCACTCCCCAATAGGTTCGTTCTTCCATAGGTTGGCGTGGGTAGGCAGATGGAAAAACCGGAATTCTTATGAGCAGCGAGCTTCCACCCTGGATCAGGTCAAGTGGACCAGCAATGATCACTGTCCTGGAAAGCATCGCTTCTCTGATCGCCGGCCATTGGGCAGTATTCATCCGATAGTTCAATCCAATCGCAGCTTGATTGGGTTGGAAAGGATAAACAGCACGCAGAATATTGTTGGGGGCCAAGCCGACTGACCGGACCGATGGATTTGCCTCGATGAGATCCGTTGCTATTTCCTCGAACACTGCCGGATCAAAGGGTCTGTCGTCCACTTGGGAGATAAAATCACGAATACCCAAGCCGTGAGCCACTGTGCTGCTAATAGCACCTTCAAACCGTGCACGTGCCTCGGATATCCTCGCAATTGCTTCGTGCTTATGCTGGGAGACCAGTTCATTTCGAACGAGAGACCCAATGTGCGCCGTGACGGTCACACCGGCAAGAAAACAGACAATTGCTACGATTAAAGCAACCCCTGTCCCGCTCGTTTTCTGAAACAACTGGCGCAAAAAACTCGTTCCTGTCATTTACCGATATGCTATCGATCAAAATATTAATACACTACGTAACGTAAGTTTTGTTAATTTTTCATGCAACCCAATAAAAAAGCCGAGCATTAAGCCCGGCTTTTAAACATTACTCTAAGTAATATTCAGTATTTTTTACAAACCTACTCAGATGGAAGAGGCAGAGGGGACTCTGCTTGCTCTCTCAAATAGGCGATAATATCCGCCCTGTCCTGCGGTTTGCGCAGTCCAGCAAATCCCATGGAAGTTCCCGAAACTGTTTTCTTCGGGGATTCAAGGAAACTATTCAGTGTCTCGTAGGTCCAAGCATCATTAGCTTCACCATAGGTCGTCATGGCGGAAGAATATCCAAACCCGTCGAGGCCGCCGGGTTTACGGCCAACAATATCCCAAAGCGCCGGTCCCACCTTGTTGGCCCCGCCACTGTCGAATGTGTGACAAGCCGCACACTTCTTCGCAACTTTCTGACCATCGGTTGCCGAAGCCGCAAGAAGAAGCTCGGAGATCGGCACAACATCCGGTTCCGCTCCAACTTCTGACGTCATGTCTTCCGCAGACGCAACGACTATTTCATAACCTGGCTTTCCAGGAATGGTTGGCTCAAAAATAATGTCGGAAATGATTCCAACACCCATCATGAAAATCGCAACCATCAGAACCGCACCAGCGGCTTTGTTCAGCGTGAAGGAATCCATTCTCTCCGGCTCCAAGCTCATACGCATCCGGGCTCGCAATTCATGATCACGAACCCTGTCAGCTTTTTAAAATTTGCCGGAACCTACAAATTTTTTGACCTTGCTGTCCATAGCTTTAAAAGGGCATTTGATAAGACATTCGGACGTAGCGCGTTTTTTAGTCGAAATTGCCCGTTCAAATTGCACTTCAGGAGACCAATTTGAGCACTGCTCTCGTAATCATCCCAGCACGTCTGTCAGCAACGCGGTTGCCAGAAAAACCTTTGGCAGATATTTGCGGAAAACCAATGATCGTCCGGGTTCTGGAACAGGCTAGGAACGCCGACATAGGCCCTGTTGTGGTCGCCACAGACGATCAGACAATTGCTGACGCCGTTCAGGACCATGACGGACAAGCGGTCATGACGAGAACGGACCACGAATCAGGATCTGACAGGATTTTTGAAGCAATCGAGATTATTGACCCTGACAGAAACCACGAAGTTGTGCTCAATGTTCAAGGTGACGTGCCGCTAATTGCACCAGAAGCGATTCGGGCCGCTTTTGCGCCGCTCGCAATTCCGGATGTTTCCATCGGAACCATAATGACCGAATTGATCGATCCCGAATATCGTGACAATCCAAATTTTGTGAAAGCCGTGACGACCCCAAATGGGAATGGTCAACATAGAGCCCTTTACTTTACCCGAGCCACAGCGCCAAGTGGCGACGGGCCGCTCTATCATCATATTGGGATCTATGCTTACAGGCGGCAGGCACTTGCGAAATTCGTTTCGTTGACCCCTTCCCCTCTGGAGCTGAGAGAAAAGCTTGAACAACTACGAGCACTGGAAGCGGGAATGCGAATTGATGTATCAGTTATCAATTCAGCGCCTATGGACGTAAATACGCCCGAAGACCTTGAACGTGCCCGTGAAGCCTACAAAAGCGCATAACCGACTTTCAAAGATCTGGACCTGGAAAATATGAGCAATCCGAAGAAAATCGTCTTTCAGGGGGAAATTGGCGCCAATTCCCATATGGCCTGCCGGGATGTTTACCCGGACTATGAAGCAATTCCATGCGCAACGTTTGAAGACTGTTTCGGAGCGATGTCTGAAAGCGCAGCTGATTTGGCCATGATACCGATCGAAAATTCCGTTGCTGGCAGAGTTGCAGATATTCACCATCTGCTACCCGATTCAAATCTGCACATCATCGGCGAATACTTCATGCCGATCCGTTTTCAGTTGATGGCACCCAAGGGAGCTAAACTGGAAGATCTCACCACCGTGCAGAGCCATGTTCATGCACTTGGTCAGTGCCGCAACATAATCAGAGAATTGAACCTGTCTGCTGTTGTTGGCGCTGACACCGCAGGGTCTGCTAGGCAAATTTCAGAACGTGGTGATCCAAAAATTGCTGCGCTTGCTCCGGAAATGGCCGCGGAAACTTATGGCCTCGATATCCTCCGACGGGATGTTGAAGACGCGGCACATAACACAACCCGCTTCGTCATATTGTCCAACGACAAAATGGAAGCAGCTCACAATGGCCAGTCGGTCATTACCAGCTTCATTTTTAGAGTCCGGAACGTTCCGGCTGCACTCTACAAGGCGCTGGGAGGCTTTGCGACCAACGGCGTCAACATGACAAAACTGGAATCTTACCAGTTGGAAGGGCAATTTTTTGCGTCCATGTTCTACGCAGATATTGAAGGACACCCGAAGGACCCTTCGGTCGCTTTGGCTCTGGAAGAGCTGGCTTTTTTCTGCGCGGAACTAAAAATTGTCGGTATTTATCGGGCCAGTCCGTTCCGCGACAATATTCAGGAGCCGGAAGCTAACCGAGCCTTAAGGCCTAATCCGCAATAATAGACCAGCTTGAAATCAAACCAGAGGTTTTTATGACCGACGTTCGCTTTGACGCCTTGTGCATCGGTAATGCCATTTGTGATGTCTTTTCCCATGTCGAGGAAGACTTCCTCGTGTCTGAAGACCTAGTCAAAGGGTCCATGCGCCTAATTGATTCTGGAGAAGCAATCGAGCTTTTTGGCAAGATGGGGCAGACAGTGCGCGTATCCGGCGGCAGTGCTGGAAACACGGCAGCGGGGATTGCATCGCTTGGCGGGCGGCCTGCCTATTTTGGTAAGGTTGCCGAAGATGAACTCGGTGACAACTATTATCACGACATGAACGGAACTGGTGTCTATTTCAATACGCCGCGATTGCGGGAAGAGAAGCCGACTGCCCGATCCATGATCCTGATTACGCCAGATGGCGAACGTACAATGAATACCTATCTTGGTGCCTGTACAGAGTTCGGGCCGTCAGATGTCGATGAACAAGTGGTCGCGGCTTCTGCAGTCACTTACATGGAAGGGTATCTCTGGGATCCCGAAGAAGCGAAAAAAGCGTTTCTTGTAGCGGCCGAGATTGCGCATAAACACAATCGCAAAGTCGCCATTACTCTCTCAGACGCCTTCTGCGTTGACCGTTACCGGTCCGAATTCAAGGGCTTGCTGTCCGACGGTGTTGTCGATCTGATGTTTGCCAATGAACATGAAATCAAGGCGCTCTACGAAACTGGTGACCTGGACACCGCCATTGACTCCGCCCGCAATAGCGGTGCCATGACTGCTCTGACCCTTGGTAAGGAAGGGGCGATGGTCATCACCAAGGAACAAACGGTTAAGGTCCCAGCGCAATCGATCGACAATGTTGTGGATTTAACCGGCGCGGGTGACCTGTTTGCGTCTGGCTTCTTGTTTGGCCTTGCCCGTGATTATTCGCTGACCGACGCAGCCGAACTTGGCTGTATTTGTGCTTCGAGCGTTATTTCACATGTGGGCGCACGCCCGGAACGGCCTCTAAAAAACCTCGCTAACCAGAGCGGTTTCGAAGTCTAACGAGCGCATGATCAAGAATTAAAGGCGGCCTCCAAGAGCCGCCTTTTTCTATTCCAGGCCCGATTAGCACCGCGATTGCGATGCCTCCAAGATCAAGGGTCTAAGGTTACTACCCAGCTAGATCCTGCACGCTCAAGACCTTTCCGTTTTCGTCGAGCCGGTAAATAATCGGTGTCCCGGTACCAAGCTCGCGTTTCAGGATTTCTTCAGGTGACAATCCTTCCAGTTCCATGATCAACGAACGCAAGGAGTTTCCGTGCGCTGCGACAATGGTTCGTTTTCCCGAAAGAACTTTTGGAAGAATTTCCGCCTTGTAGTAGGGCAAAACCCGCTCAGCAGTCATTTTTAGGCTTTCGCCACCCGGAGGCGGAATGTCATACGACCTGCGCCAGATGTGCACCTGCTCTTCACCGAACTGTTCTCGGGCTTCATCCTTGTTCATACCGGTGAGATCACCGTAGTCACGCTCATTCAGTGCCTGATCCTTGACCGTTTCCAACCCGACCTGATCCAACTCCCCCAAAATAATGTCCAGGGTCTTTTGCGCGCGGGACAGGACAGAGGTGAAAGCAAGATCGAATTCCAGCTTGAGGTCACGCAGCTGTTCGCCAGCCTTGTGTGCCTCCGACACGCCCTGCTCTGTCAGTCCCGGGTCTTTCCAACCTGTGAAAAGATTTTTCAAATTCCACTCGCTTTGCCCATGACGAACAAGCACTAGAAGGCGTTCCATGCCAGTCTCCCTAATTCATTGTCTCTTGAAACTTAATCATTTAGGCCGAGTACATCGGCCATGGAGTAAAACCCGGGCTTCTGATCGAAACCCCATAGCGCAGCTTTTACAGCTCCGCGCGCAAAAAGCTGTCGATCTTCCGCACGATGGCTTAACTCGATCCGTTCACCCTCACCAGCGAGGATGACAGAATGCTCGCCGATGACCGAACCGCCACGTAATGTTGCGAACCCGATATCTCCTGTGCGACGAGGATCCATAATTCCGTCTCTGCTGCGAACAGAATGTTCACTTAGCTCAATACCACGGCCAGCTGCTGCCGCTTCACCCAACATCAACGCGGTTCCAGAAGGCGCATCGACCTTGTGTTTGTGATGCATTTCCAAAACTTCAATATCAAAATCTGAATCCAGTGCCTTTGCTGCCCGGCGAACCAGGTTGGCCAGCAGATTAACGCCAAGACTCATATTTCCGGATTTAACTATCCGCGCGTGGCGCGCAGCAGCATGAAGCGGCGTGACTTCGTCATCAGACCATCCCGTGGTTCCAATGACATGAACGATACGTGCCTGGGCAGCGAGTTCGGAGAACCAAATACTGGCTTTTGGTGTCGTAAAATCGAGCACACCATCCGCGCGGGCAAAGGCCTCAAGTGGATCGTCAGTTATGCGTATGTCAATTGGGCCGACGCCTGCCAATTCACCGGCATCGCTACCGAGAGTATCAGCACCCTCACGTTCAATAGCAGCAACAATTTCCGCACCATCAGAATCGACTACTGCGCGTGTCAGAGCTCGGCCCATTCTGCCTCCTGCCCCAACGATCACCAATCGCATTTGCTGCATATCCATCAATCCTCGTCCAGTATTTGTCGGGGTATAGCAGCTTAGACGCATTGAGCAAACGCCCATTCATTACAGTCTTCTGCAACTTCTTCGCTCAAGTATTTCTCGGTTCACCAGAAGGCAGTCAGCCTCACGATGAACCATTTTTTAATAATAAAATATCGAATTAGGCATTTTTATCTAGTTTGCTTCACCCTTGATAAACCAAATTAAATTATCTTTTCGTCAAAACGATCTTAGATTGTAATAAAACTCGGGGCGACAACCAAATGTTTGACGATAACTTGGGATATTCCTTCCAAGATTTTTGCGGCAGCCGTACCTGCGCTTTCGAAAAAGCGCCTTAGCGATCAATCAGAACAAACCAGACCGATCCAAAACGACGTTCTTTACGACGCTTAAACAACACGCAGCTTCATACACTTTTTAGTTGAAGCTCAGCTTCAGGAGCACGCAAGTGCAGGGCAGACTTTCCATTCCATTCAGCCGACTTGTTACGGCGATGTTTGTTCTTGGATTGATAGGAACAGCTGTTGCCCTATTCTGGATCACCTATCTTGGTAGCCTGTCAATCGCGGAACACGAGATTTCCCGGACCGCAAAATCCGATGCGGCTTTAGCCCGCCTGGCCTTTGTTCAGCATTACGACCAGCTGGAAAGTCAAATTCGCACCATTGCAGCGAACCCTGACATAATCTCCGCGCTTGAGACTGAAGACAGAGAAGCTGTTCGGAAAATTGCAGAGCAAGCTACAATGGGTCTCAACAGCGCTGCTCTGGACATATTGGTAATTGATCGTCCGGATCAGCCAAGCTGGGTGAATGCAAGCCTGGGGCTTGTAGATATAAGTTCTCAGTTACCGGCCAAAACTCGCACTGCCATGCCGCCGGATATCTGGATACCCTATGCAGACCCGGTGTCCGACGAGTTGCTGGTCACATTGGCCATAGCTATTCCCATTCTTGATCGCTCCACCGGAGAAACTCTCGGTAGATTGATTGGTGGAACCTCGATTTCTGATTCCTATTTCCTTCCAGGTGCATTGGCACACGCACTCAGAATAGAAGACCTCAATATCTATTATGACGGTAATGTCACTGCAGGTGTCGGGGAGTTGGCCACTGAAGCAGTTCAGGCGACATTATCAGAAACGCCCAATGAAGTGCATTATCACCTTCAAGGCGATCAACTTTACGTATACACCCCGTTGATGCCCGGTCGGAAAGGTCATCAACTCTCAACGGTGATCATGCGTCCGGTAGACACCCGTCAAAATGTTGCGGCAACCTACAGCAACCTGTTTACACCGTTCCTGATGTACACTGTTCTCTTGGCAGCGAGTGTCGCGGTTCTGTTTAATCGTATTGCAGGTGCCAGCCTCAAACGATTATTGCGGTATACTAAAAGTCTTCGGCACGACACTGCCATTTCCATTCCAAGTTCCGGGCCAATCCGGGAATTCAATCAATTGGCAGCCATGTTTCAGGCCGCTTTTGAGTCTGTTCGGAACCGGGAAGAACAATTCCGCGAACTTATCGATGGCTCGATGCATGGTGTGATTATCCATGTAAATCATCGCATTTTGTACGCCAATGAAGCGCTTCTTGAAATGTTCGGCTATCCACCCGGACAATTCGAAGACCTTATTGGTGCAACGACCTTTTCCGTTTATGCACCTGAAGAACATGATCGCCTGCGGAGTTACTATAATCTTGGTGAAAGCGGCGGCGCGCCGCGTGTTTACGAAATCAAGGGCGTTCGCAAAGACGGACAGATCATTTGGCTTGAACAGCACATCCGGATCATCGAATGGCGCGGCGAACATGCCTACTATGCGACGATCACCGATATCAGTGAGCGCAAAAGACAAGAAGAGTTGGCAACCAAGAACGCTTACTTCGACATTTTAACGGAACTGCCAAATCGCAGGCTTCTTATCGACCGGTTGAATCAAACCATCCGGCATACAAGACAATATGATGAAACTTCGGCGCTTATGATTCTTGACCTGGACCGTTTTAAAAAGGTGAATGAAACATACGGTCCCAAAATCGGTGATCAGGTCATCAAGGCTATGGCCGGACGACTTGTGGATCTTCTGGGATCAGACCAGACGATTGCCCGAATAGGCGGCGATGAATTTGCAATCTTATTGTCCCATCAAAAGGACAGCTGGGAAATCGAAACCACTGCCAAGGACATATTACGCGAAATCAATCGGCCCCTGGAACTGGAGGACAACCTTCAAGTCGTCTTGTCTGGTAGTCTCGGGATTACCGTATTTCCGGCCGACGGATTGGACGACGAAGCGCTCCTACTGCAGGCCGACACCAGTATGTACCAAGCCAAGTCAGAATCCGGCTCAGCTTACCGCTTCTTTTCCTCCAGAATGAACGAACAGATTGCCAGGGCTGGACAGATCGAAATCGCTCTGAGGCAAGCGTTGGAAAAAAACGAGCTTCACTTGAATTATCAGCCAATTGTTGACTACTCAGCGGGCGAAATCAAAGGGTGTGAAGCACTTGCTCGCTGGGACAATGAAATCCTTGGAAACGTTCCTCCTAGTGAATTCATTGCTGTTGCAGAGGAATCTGGTCTTATTGTCCCGCTCGGAGAGTGGGTTTTGAAAGAAGCTTGCACATTCTTTCAATCCTGCGCTCAGCACGGCTTACCTCTTGAGGGGATCAGCGTGAATATCTCGCCTCGTCAATGTAGAGACAGCGACTTTGTTGACATGCTTAGTCATATTCTCGATTCAACAGGGATGGATCCAACGTGTCTTCATCTCGAAATCACAGAAAGTGTGATGTTTGAAGAACAGAATACTGATCCGGTCGAAATTCTGAAGGCGATATCAGGCTTTGGAGTTAAGATTTCGCTCGACGATTTCGGGACAGGGTATTCATCTCTGAGTTATCTGAAACGGTTGCCGATAGACACGCTCAAAATAGACCGGTCGTTTATCAAGGGCCTGGAACGCGATCACGAGGGGCAAACGCTGGTCAGGGCAATCGTTTCAATGGCCTCCAACCTGGGCCTCGCGGTGATCTGCGAAGGTGCTGAGACACGGGAACAGTGTGACCTGATCGTTGAACTTGGATGCAGCAATATTCAGGGATACAGCATCGCTCGACCGATGTCTGGCAGTAACATGCAAAACTACCTGTCTCACCATATTTCCCCTTCCAGGAAAGCTGTAAACTCGATTTAGGAAAGCACAATCAGGACGATCTATTACAAAATATCGTAGAGTTTCATTCTCAACATGTTCTAGGCGCTTTCTTTATTGTACGCACTTTCTGCAATTTCCGAATTCTTTGTAGATTTTAACATAGGTTACCTTTAGTTTTTGTACTGACCTGAGATAATGAAATCGGACCCAAGGGATGTATCTCACAGAGAATACTCGCATCCGGACTGAACCATCCCGGATAGCAGAATTCTGCATCTGTTCAATTGTATTCCTCCTGATTTCTATTCCTGCCCATTCATCCGACTACAATGCAAAAAGCCTGGATGATTTCTGGACCCTTCATGAATTCAATGAACTCAATAAACAGCAAAAACGAGCCCATAAAGCATTCGAAAATCGGGTACGTGAAGCGGCGGTACCTATTGAAGTAACGACAAAGCCAGTTCGAATAGCTGTAATATACCCCGGGCAACAGGTTTCCGATTATTGGCGTAGAAGCCTCATTTCGTTTGAAGCCCGTTTAAAAGAATTGAAGCTTCAATACGAGATCAGCTCCTTTTTCTCCGGTTCGCCGTCGTTGGTGGGGAATCAGGCCAAGCTGATCAGCGACGCTCTCATGAACGATCCGGATTATCTGGTTTTCACGCTGGATGCCTTGCGCCACAAATCCATTGTTGAGCGACTGATTTCCAGAGGTCGTCCTAAAGTCATTCTCCAGAACATCACTACGCCCGTAAAAGCCTGGCGGGACAGGCAACCATTCCTGTATGTCGGATTCGACCATCTGATCGGAACTGATCTATTGATCCATTACTATAAGGACCGGATAGGCGAAAAGAAGCCATTTGCCATTCTTTTCGGCCCACGTGGCTATGTTAGTCGTGCCCGCGGGAACACGTTTCTTCAAGCTTACTCAGACCCGGATGCATTGAACCTGAGAGCCTCCTACTATGTCGGCTATGACCGACAAAAGGCATTCAACGCTGCAACAGAAATCCTCAGTGTTAATTCAGACTTGGAGTTCATTTACTCCGGTTCCACTGACATTGCACTTGGCGCTGTAAAAGCCATACAGGATCAGGGCCGCAGGGAAGACGTTATTACAAATGGATGGGGCGGTGGAAGCGACGAACTGGACGCGATCCTGAGCGGCGATCTGGATGTTACTGTAATGCGTATCAATGACGACAACGGCGTTGCCATGGCTGAGGCAGTTGCCCTCGATGCAACAGGAAACGGCGACCAAGTTCCTGTTGTTTATTCGGGAGACTTTGAACTCGTAACATCTAACGATACAGAAGAAAGAATTGATAGACTCAAGGATCGAGCATTCCGATATTCGAAATGAACAAAGGCATTAGATTCAATTGGTTGATATTAAGCCTGTTTTTTATGGGGTTGATGATTACTGCCATTATTGTTTTTGGAATCACTTATCTTGGCAGCCTCTCAATTGCAGAACTGGAAGTGGAACGGCGAGCTGAAAGGCAGAAATCCCTATCCGGCCTGGTTTTTGAAGCACATCTAAGGCAATTGGAGAGCCAACTGCGAACGGCTGCAGAAGACCAGGGCCTTGTTGAAGCTGTCACAAACTATGACAGCGGACGGGCGACCCGAATTCTCGAATTGTTAGGTCAAAATTCAACGGGCTCACAACCCGACGTATTAATCCTGAACCATGAAAAACAAGTGGGTTGGTTGAACGCGAGCTTATCGCTCATAGATGTCGGAGCTGTCATTCCCCCACGCGCCCTTAAAACGATGCCACCCGATATCTGGCGGGTCTATACAAGCGAGCACTCAGACCCGGCAACTATAATTGCGGTCATGGCAGTTCCGGTAGTTGATGCTGACAATGGCCGTATGATCGCGCGCCTTATTGGCGGTAGTTCGATCAACGATTCCTTTTCTCTTTTACACTCCCTGGCGGGCACACTGTCTGCCAAGGATCTGGCAATCGTTTTTAAAAAACAGAGCATTGCAAGTTCCGGAAAATTCACAAAGAGGGAATATCTGGAAAGCACCCTGACCTCCTTGAACGGCAAAAATTATTTACTTGAGAAAGACACCCTTTACACAAATTCCGCACTGCACCAGGAAGATGGAAGTATCGACATTCGGGTCATCACATCCGAGCCGAGCGACATCGTTCAAAATATCCGGAATACCTATCTGGATATCTTCCTACCGTTTCTGTTTTATATAGCAATCGCTTGCCTGGCAGCGGCACTGGTTTTGAACCGCTTAACCGCGCCGTCTTTAAAGGCGCTGATACAGCACGCAACCGCTCGGCGGAAAAGCCGAAATCTGAAACAACACGAGCCAGGGCGAATAGCGGAATACAATCTGCTTGGTGACTTGTTTGATGAAGCGTTTGAAGCTGTTCATCAGACCAATGCACAGTTTCGGGAGCTGATCGACGGATCCCTCCAAGGGGTAGTCGTCCACGCGGAACAAAAAATTCTCTATGTAAACAACGCCATGCTGAAAATGCTTGGTTATCCAATTGACGAACCGAACCTCCTAGTCGGTAAGCCAATTTTTTCAATTTACGCTCCGAACGAACAGGAGCGGATACAGAGCTATCATGAGCTCCGAAAAGCCGGAGAAGTCGTGCCAACTGTTTATGATATTGCCGGATTGTGCAGTACAGGCGAGCACAAATGGTTGGAACAGCATGTACGCATGACTGACTGGGACGGACGCAAGGCCTTATATATTACCGTGCTCGATATCTCGGCCCGGAAAGAGCAAGAAAAGCTCCTTGAAAAGCATGCAAATTTCGACACGCTGACGGGTCTGCCAAATCGAAATCTGTTCCGTGATCGCCTCCGTCAAATTCTTGGTCAGGCTGAGAAATCCGAACACATGGGTGCCCTGTTGATGGTCGATCTCGACCGTTTCAAAGCATTTAATGATATTTACAGTCACGGGTTTGGAGACCAAATTCTGAGAATTGTCTCTAGCCGCATTGAAGATATTCTCGACCATAGTGAAACGGTTGCCCGCCTGGGCGGTGACGAGTTCGCAGTAATACTGTCCCGGGTGGAAGACGAATGGGAAATCGAACGGAGGGCACAGGAAATTCTGCAGGTCGTTTCAGCCCAAATGCAGATTGGTGACGATCAAACTGCAAATCTGACTTCCAGTATCGGAATCTCTGTTTTTCCCAATGACGGTCTGAATGAAGATGCATTGATGAGACAAGCAGATGCAGCAATCAATCAAGCGAAGGAAGATGGTGGAAACAGGTTCCGTTTCTTCTCAAAGAGGATGAACGAACGGGCTGTTCGGGCTCTTCAACTCGAAACTGCTCTCCGTAAAGCCATAGACGATGACCTGCTGCAAGTTCATATCCAGCCAATCATCGATTGCGTGGCCAGGACCGTTTCCGGCTGTGAAGCGCTTGCCAGGTGGGATGATCCAGACCTTGGGCCCATTTCGCCCAGTGAATTTATTCCGATCGCTGAAGATACCGGATTGATCGTTCCACTTGGCCGGGCAATTCTAAGGAAAGCATGCGAATTTCATCAGGATTGTTCGAGACGCGGATTTGATGTCAATGGTATCAGCGTCAACATATCTCCGCGCCAATGCCGCGAAGACGGTTTGATTAAATCGATAAAGGCAACTCTGGAAGAAACTGGTATGCAGCCGCAAAACCTCCATCTGGAAATAACAGAAAGCGTTATGTTCGATAACGATCGGATTGACCCTGTTTCTCTGTTGAAGGCTATTAAAAGCCTTGGCGTGAAAATCTCGCTCGACGATTTCGGGACCGGGTATTCGTCACTAAATTATCTCAAGCGCCTTCCAATCGACACTCTGAAAATCGACCGATCGTTCATTATGGATCTGCAGAACGATGTTGATGATCAAACCTTGGTAAAGGCTATTGTCACCATGGCGGATTCCCTGGCAATTGGGGTCATCTGCGAAGGTGTTGAAACACTTCAACAGAACGACATCCTGAAGGGAATGGGGTGCCGGTACATACAAGGCTTTTACTATGGCAGACCCATGCCGGCGGAGACATTCTTCGATTTTCTTGTCGAAGAGCCGTTCAAGGCTGAAACAAAACGCAAGGTAAGCTGAACAAAAAAACGCAGGCGCAATTATCGCGCCTGCGTTTTTGTCTCGGATTCAGCTGATATTACTCAGCGTCTTTTGGAATTTCCTTACCAGTCTCCTGGTCGACAACTTTCATGGACAGGCGAACCTTACCACGTTCGTCGAATCCCATCAGCTTGACCCAGACCTTGTCGCCTTCCTTGATCACGTCGGTGACCTTGGCGACTTTCTTTGGAGCCAGCTGGGAGATGTGCACCAGACCGTCTTTCGCACCGAAGAAGTTCACGAAAGCGCCAAAGTCTACACACTTCACAACGGTACCTTCGTAGATCACGCCAACTTCCGGCTCAGCCGCAATGGAGTTGATCCAGTTAACAGCAGCCGTAATGGCCTTGCCGTCGGAAGATGCGATCTTGACTGTACCATCGTCTTCGATGTTGACCTTGGCACCGGTCTTTTCAACGATCTCACGGATAACCTTACCGCCTGCACCGATGACTTCACGGATCTTGTCGACCGCAATTTTCATCATTTCAATGCGCGGCGCATGCTCACCAAGCTCGGCACGACCTTCCGTGATGGCGTTGGACATTTCGCCGAGAATATGAACACGACCGTCTTTCGCCTGAGCGAGAGCGATCTTCATAATGTCTTCGGTGATACCGTCGATCTTGATGTCCATCTGCAGGGATGTGATGCCGTTTTCGGAACCAGCAACCTTGAAATCCATATCGCCGAGATGATCTTCATCACCCAGGATGTCGGACAGAACTGCAAAACGTTCACCTTCCTTGATGAGACCCATTGCAATACCAGCTACAGGTGCCTTCAAAGGAACACCTGCGTCCATCAGCGACAGGGATGTGCCGCAAACGGTTGCCATGGAAGAAGACCCGTTGGACTCGGTTACTTCGGAAACGACACGCAGTGTGTAAGGGAACTCGTGATGCGGCGGCAGCATTGGGCGGATAGCGCGCCAAGCCAGTTTGCCGTGACCGATTTCGCGACGTCCAGGAGAGCCCATGCGGCCAGCTTCACCAACAGAATATGGAGGGAAGTTGTAGTGCAGCATGAAATGAGACTTGTAGGTGCCTTCCAGGGCATCAACAAACTGCTCGTCTTCACCTGTACCGAGCGTTGCAACAGCCAGCGCCTGTGTTTCACCACGGGTGAACAGGGCTGAACCATGTGCGCGTGGTAAGATACCAACTTCAGAAACGATCGAGCGAACCGTCGACAGGTCGCGGCCATCGATGCGCTTGCTGGTATCAAGGATACCGCCGCGAACGATTTCCGCTTCCAGCTTCTTGAATTGCTCACCAAGAACAGTTCCTTCCGGAGCATCGTCACCGCCATTGGTGATCAGTGCTTCGACGACCTTGGCTTTGGCCGCATCTACGGCTGTCTTGCGCTCGGTCTTGGCTGTGATCTTGTAAGCTTCTGCCAGATCGCCAGCTGCGAGGCCCTTGACCTGCTCAAATAAGGCTGAGTGATCAGGCTGGCTGAATTCACGCGGCTCTTTGGCAGCGGTCTCAGCAAGCTTGATGATTGCGTCGATGACCGGCTGGAAGCCTTTGTGACCAAACATCACAGCAGACAGCATTGTGTCTTCGTCGAGTTCCTTGGCCTCGGACTCAACCATCAGAACTGCGTCGCCTGTACCGGCAACAACAAGATCCAGGTCGGATTCGGCCATATCATCAACCGGCGGGTTCAAAACAAACTCACCGTTGATCATGCCGACACGTGCGCCGCCGATCGGGCCCATGAACGGAACACCAGAGATGGTCAGGGCAGCAGACGCTGCAACCATGGCCAGCATGTCAGGTGCGTTTTCCATGTCATGTGAGAGAACCGTCAGAACGACCTGTGTTTCGTTCTTGTAACCGTCTGCAAACAGAGGACGGATCGGGCGATCAATCAGACGAGACGTCAGTGTTTCGTGCTCAGACGGACGGCCTTCACGCTTGAAGAAACCACCCGGGATCTTACCAGCGGCAAATGCCTTTTCCTGGTAGTTCACTGTGAGCGGGAAAAAGTCCTGGCCCGGCTTCGGGGACTTGGCGGACACAACTGTCGCCAATACCTTGGATTCGCCGTAGGTCGCCAAAACAGCGCCATCAGCCTGACGAGCAATCTTGCCCGTTTCAAAAACGAGCGGACGTCCGCCCCAATCAACTTCTACACGATGAGTATCAAACATCATCTGTCCTTACAGATTTGCCTGTCTTCGCTGTTTTCGGAACAGCCATTTGAAGACAGGCACATTACCGGTCGGCCCCGGATGGGCCGGTTACCGGCGGACAGGTCACGGGCAAGACGACAAGCTGCTTTCTTGAGGATGTTCCGAAAGAAGCTGGCAATCCTGCCCCATGACATGTCACGAGGTTTCTATAGAGCGTTTGCCCTAAAAAGGGAAACGTTCTCAGAGGGAAGGAACCCTAAAGAAAAACGCGGCAGGCATTGAAGCCCACCGCGCTTTGAGTCGTGTGCGTTCTTAGCGGCGAATGCCGAGACGCTCGATGAGCGTTTTGTAACGCTCTTCGCTTTTGCCACGCGCATAGTCCAGAAGGGACCGGCGCAGTGCCACCATCTTCAGAAGACCGCGGCGGGAATGGTTATCCTTGCCGTGAGATTTGAAGTGTTCAGTCAGGTTGTTGATACGCTCTGTGAGGATCGCAACCTGTACTTCAGGAGACCCTGTGTCTCCGTCCTTGATGGCGAATTCTTTCATGAGCTCAGCTTTACGCTCTGCAGTGATCGACATCCTCTTTCCTTTCAAGAGAAATGGCCCGTTGACCGGGCGCGTTGAACTGCCGGAAGACCGGCCTGATCCAAACGTTTCCAAGGCCGAGATGTCGGTCAGCAAAGGATCTTTTCGGACGAATTGGACATCAGTGCCCAATGGCGGCGGAATATGGCGGAAAACCTTCCAAAAAGCCAGAAGATTCTCGGCGTCTCATATGAGCTAAAAAGCCTCCCGATGGAACGCCATACCAGCAGATGAAAATCCCTAGTCAAAATAAGCTACTGACAGGGAGGTTTGTTGGCTTTCAAAACATCGTTTCGACCTGTCATTCGGCCAAATCATCATCAATCTTCATCGCCGCACCAAGACCGCTCAGATAAGCGCCGTGGGTAGTCCCATGATAGGCGAATGTGGTGTGTTCACCTGCCAAGAGAACCGTGTTGGCAATTGGTTTGGTCAGCCCGTCAAAGTCTTCAGGCTTTGTTCCAACACGAGGGTAAGAATAGGCTCCCAGCGTCCACCGATCCTGTGACCAGCGGGTCTCCAAGTGATCAACAGGGTCAGGTATATCACTGCCGAACATGGACCTTAACGCGCCCATGCAATCAGAAACCATATCTGTATCACTCATTTTCTCGGCGATAAGCGGATAATCCCCGACGCACAGTCCCAGCAATATGTTTTCGGAACTGAATGTTCTGTAATTCAGAAAATAGTTCCAGCGACCTTTTTCCTCGCCCATAAACCCGAAATACTGGGTATCCACTGGCCAAAATGGGCTGTCGAATTTCAGCGCCAGTTTGGTGACGTTGCCGAAACCGATGGTGTCGATGCTCTTTTGATACGAGGGCGGAAGTGGCGGATCGAATTCGATGGCCTCCTTCTTCAATGCACCGAGCGGCACTGTGCAGATAACAAAATCAGATTCATACGGGCCGTCAGACGTATAGACTGTGGCTCCGTCGCCTTCTTCGTACTCGACGGCTTCGACAATTGTGTTCAACCGCATGTCGAGACCATCTGCAAGGCTTGCGGTGATCTTGTCGTAACCCTCCAGCAAAATGACATCGTCTCCCCAGAAGTCGTCATCTTCATCAAAATAAAAGGCTGACAAATCCTCAATCGGTGCACCAGTCGAAAACTCCGTGTAAGCGCTTGCCATCCAGCGCAATACCGGATCTTTCAATCCCGTTTTTGAAACTCTGCCAATAGCCCTTTCAAGTGATTGATCCCCATTAAAGCTATTGTCGATCCGCTTGTAGGTCCTCTGAAGATCCTTGAATTTCTTAATGATCAGATCTTTTGACTGCAGTTCTCCTGTCGCTGAGAAGACCTGAAAATTGCCATCCGCCGTCACGAACGTCTGCGCGTTGATGGCCTTCGCAAGTTTGGATATCGGGTTTTTGTCCGGTCCATGGATCCACCCTGCCCCAACCTCGAAAGGTGCGCCTAGCTGCCAATCGGTCTTGATCCGACCTCCCATCGCGTTGTTTGCCTCCAAGACAACGACTGAATAATCGAGATCAGCCAAGTAGCGGGCAGCGGCAAGCCCGGAAAGACCCGCTCCAATCACAATGACATCGAAATCATCATTTTGCGCCTTGGCGGTGCGAGGAGTTAGGAAAGGTGCAGCCAATAGCGATGACGACGACGTCTTCAGAAATTTGCGCCGCGTAATTTCCTTGAACATCCAAAAATTCCTGTAATCATTCCTCTGAATTTCTTCTCAACAACACATATGTCGTCATTTTTCCGCGGCCTTTGACATCAACCGTACCACGCTTGGACAAGACAAAATCATCTTTGAGTTTCTCATATGTCGCTTTGGTCACCTGGACCATTCCGGTTTCACCTGACGACTCCATACGGCTCGCAATGTTGACCGTGTCTCCCCAAAGGTCATAGATGAATTTCTTCTTTCCAATGACACCAGCGACAACAGCGCCGGAATTGATCCCGATTCTAATTTGAAGGGGAACTTCGGTTTTCGTTGCGAAATCTTCTGTCACATTGATCATGTCGAGCGCCATGTCGGCAATCGCTTCCGCATGATCGTCGCGAAATTCGGGTATTCCAGCAGCAACCATATAGGCGTCGCCAATTGTCTTGATTTTTTCGAGACCACGGGAATGGGTCAGATCATCAAATCTTGAGAAAATGCCGTTCAGCATCGTAACGAGATCCACCGGCGCCATTTTTGCAGAAAGCGGAGTGAACCCTGCAAGATCTGCGAAAAGTACAGAAACATCTTTATGTGAGTTAGCAATCGGCTCTTCGGTGCTTTTCAGCTGTTCGGCAATCGAAGCAGGTAGAATGTTGAGAAGCAGGTTTTCCGCTCTTTCGTGCTCATCATCTGCTTTTTTCCTACTTACTTGCAGCTGTTCCAGCATCCAGTTGACGGTCTGGCCCAAACGGCCTAGCTCGTCCGGTCCATCGACAACAACCCTCACTGAGAGATCATCCTTCCTGCCTATTTCAGAAACTTCATTGCCGAGCAGCGCAACGCGCCTGAGAACCAGACGGTCCAACAGCAGGATTACGCTGACAATCAGGATCACCCCGATAATGGCCATCGCAGCCAGCAGAAAATGTAGGCTTTTTATCCCTTGCTGAAAAATGTCGCGCTTAATTCTGACAGACCATAAGAGATTTGGCTCGCCTAATATGTCCAGCATCAAGATATATCCGACGAGATTTAGATCGTCGACCGGAACAATCTCATGAAGCGGATATGTCAGCGAGATTGGCTCCGTCAGAGTGCGCTCGAGCATCTCGTCAATATCAGAAATATTGCCGACCGACGGACTTACCATAGAAAGGTTTTCGAAAGTCAGATCCAGCTGAGTCTTGAGACGCAACTCATCAAGCGCACCACTGTCCAAAAAACGACCAACCAGCATGTTGCCTCTGGATGGTCCTGTATCATTGCTTTGCAGAATCGGAGCCATGGCAATTGCCATAGTTCCAGTACCAATGGTTATCAGGCCAAACTCTTCCGGATGGTACTCATACAATTCTCCATCCAGGCTGAGCAGCTGCTTCAGATAATCAATAGTGGGTTCTCCTAGTTCATCCGGGACGTTGTATGAGGAGGCGTAAATCGCATCCCCGTTGCCGTCAGTAATCAATACAAATTCGATACCCGGTACGGAAAATGTGTCGGCGGCAAAATTGGATGCAATATAACTTTCGTCACGACTTCCAACGAAGTCATAGGTGTCGTCCCAGGACGCAAAGTCTTCCAGAACCGAAAAAAGGCGTTTCAGGTCGGCTAAAAATACTTTTTCGAGACGCTGAAGGTCACGGTTCGCACTTTGAACTTCGATCGTTTCATAGCTCGTTCTTGTAATTGAATTCGCCAGATACATCAGCGCGGCAGCAGACGCCACAAATGTCGTGATGATCAGGGCGAGTGTCTTTGGCCGTAGGTTCATTCAGCGACTTTGCCACACCCTCTTGTCAGGGTCTAAAAAATGTCACCATCATCCTCTCGATTGCCCGCTCAACTAAAATTCAATCAAACTTACAAATGAAACACTCGACTTGGCTGAAATCGACCTTTCTCGACAGAACCGATGGCCACTGGGACATTGGCGTGGCTGGCGAAGGCAACTTCCGTATTTAGCGGTGCTTCCCGGCCCCGGAGAATAATATCCATGCCATTGCGGATTTTTGCAGCGTCCTCTTCAGAAACAGCAACTTCAACCAGCTCATCCATCGCTTCGCGCACTGGCAGAATGAACTCGTCGACGAGGGCGTTCAGATCGCTGTTCTCACCTTGGCTCTCGACCATTTGAAGAATCTGGTCCAGTTCAATTAGGTCTTCTTCACCAAAAGGCCCGACCAACAAGCGGCGCAGTTCCGTAACATGACCAAACGTCCCCAGTCGTCGCCCCAGATCGCGGGCAATCGCTCGGACATACGTGCCTTTGCCGCATTCGGCTTCGAATACAGCTCTGTTATCATCCGGGCAGTCAACCAGATCCAGTCGATGCACATCGATCGGACGGGCTTCCAATTCGACTTCTTCGCCATCGCGGGCAAGATCATAGGCTCGAGCACCATCGACCTTGATCGCCGAGAATTTTGGCGGCACCTGCATTATCGTGCCGACAAAATCTCCGAGTACAGCGCGAATTTCATCAGCCGCAGGCCTAACGTCGGACGTTGCAACCACTTCACCTTCGGTGTCATCAGTGTTAGTTTCAGATCCCCAAGTCACCTCAAATCGATAGACCTTGCGACCATCCATGACAAAAGGAACGGTTTTTGTCGCCTCGCCAAAAGCAACCGGCAACAGTCCGGAAGCGCGCGGATCAAGGGTACCAGCGTGACCAACCTTTTGCGGCGAGAAAACCCGTTTGATCTTGCCCAGGGCCTCATTCGACGTAATGCCATAGGGCTTGTCGAGTACCAGCCAGCCATTGATGACGTTCTTTTTTCTTTTGAATTGTTTTTGTCGCGCCATTTGATGTCCGCTTGAAAAGTCTAGTCTTCTTCGGTGGAACTCTCGTCCGCTGGCAAGTCCCTGGTAACTTCCGGGGAATGCAACAGGGTCTCGATGCGGTCATCGTCATCAAACCGCGTATCGAGGACAAACCGCAGGTCCGGGCTGTATTTCATCGTAAGCCGCCGGGAAACCTGGCCGCGCAAATATTTCGCGCTCCGGTTCAATGCCTTTTCAACATTCTCCGCGTTTGCACCGCCGAGCGGCATTACAAGGCAGTTTGCCAGGCGCAAATCCGGTGTCATCCGGACTTCCGGAATTGTTATGATAACACCGTCCAAGTCCGGGTCAGAAAACCGGCCGCGTGTCAGAATATCAGACAGTTCCTTGCGCACCGTTTCGCCAACACGCAACTGGCGTTGCGACGGGCCGCGGCTGTCTTGTCCGTGTTGTTTAGCCATAAGTCGTCCTAACTGGAGCCCGACAGGTCAGCCCCAAATGCAAGGGCGCCGACGTGACCCTTCAGGATCCCGCCGGCGCTTTTTATCTCAGTAGTGATCCGGCGATCAGAGCGAGCGTTTGATATGCTCGACCCGGAAACACTCGATAACGTCACCAGCACGCATGTCCTGGTACTTGACGAAGTTCATGCCGCATTCCTGACCGGACTCGACCGATTTGACTTCGTCTTTGAAGCGCTTGAGTGTGCCCAACTCGCCTTCGTGGATAACCACATCGTCGCGAATGAGGCGAACCTGAGCACCGCGTTCCACGACACCTTCGGTAACGAGACAACCCGCAATCTTGCCAACCTTGGAGATATGGAAGATTTCCTTGATCTCTGCATTGCCAAGGAACGTTTCTCGACGCTCTGGTGACAGCAGACCAGACATGGCCGCCTTGATGTCGTCAACCAGATCGTAAATCACGTTGTAGTAACGGATCTCGACGCCATCACGTCGGGCAGCTTCACTTGCCTGCTTGTTGGCACGCACGTTAAAGCCAAGGATCGGTGCGTTGGACGCAAGGGCCAGCGTCAGATCACTTTCAGTGATCCCGCCTACACCTGCGAGCAAGATGCGCGCGCCAACTTCGTCGGTGCCAAGTTCATTAAGCGCATGCACGATGGCTTCCGCAGACCCCTGAACGTCCGCTTTCAGAACAACCGGGAAGTCTTTGCGGCCAGTCTCTTGCAGACGATTCATCATCTGCTCGAGGGAGCCACGGGCACCGGAAGCAACAACAGAGGCTTTTTCCCGAATCTGGCGCTGACGGTAATCCGTGATCTCGCGAGCACGAGCCTCACTATCAACCACAGCAACCATGTCACCAGCAGCAGGTGTTCCCTGAAAACCAAGAACCTCGACCGGTTTTGCCGGGCCAGCTTCTTTAACCTGCGCGCCATTTTCGTCAAGCATTGCACGCACACGGCCCCATTCGGCGCCAGCCACAATGATGTCGCCTGGTCTCAGAGTACCTTTTTGAACCAGAACAGTTGCAACGGAACCACGGCCGCGATCAAGCTGCGCTTCAACCACAATACCTTCGGCTGTACGCTCTGGATTAGCCTTGAGTTCAAGAACTTCTGATTGCAGCAGGATCATTTCGAGCAGTTTGTCGAGGTTGGTTCCGTTCAATGCGGAAACTTCAACATCGATCACGTCACCGCCCATGGATTCCACAACGATCTCTTCGGTGAGAAGCTCTGTGCGAACCCGGTTCGGATCCGCGCCCGGCTTGTCGATTTTGTTGATCGCAATAATGATCGGAGCATTGGCAGCCTTGGCATGCGCAATAGCTTCCTTGGTCTGCGGCATAACACCATCATCTGCAGCCACAACAAGGATCACGATATCCGTCGACTTGGCACCGCGGGCACGCATTTGGCTGAACGCAGCGTGGCCTGGTGTATCGATGAAGGTGATCTTGTGACCGTCCTGCTCGACCTGGTATGCACCAATATGCTGCGTGATACCGCCGGCTTCGCCAGTAACAACCTTTGACTTGCGGACTGCATCCAGAAGCGACGTCTTACCATGGTCAACGTGACCCATGATCGTCACGACCGGAGGGCGTGGTTTCATTGTGGAGACATCGTCTTCCTGCGTGAAGAGACCTTCTTCAACGTCGGCTTCAGAGACACGCTTGACCGTGTGACCCATTTCTACAGCGATCAGTTCAGCCGTATCTGCATCGATCACATCATTGATCTTCAACATCTGGCCTTGCTTCATAAGAAGCTTGATCACGTCGACAGCGCGTTCCGTCATACGGTTGGCGAGGTCCTGGATCGTGATCGCGTCCGGAAGCGTTACTTCACGGAGAACCTTTTCACGAACGACAGGCTGCTGGCCACGTTTCGCTTTTTCCTGACGGCGACGCATGGATGCGAGCGAACGTGCCCGCTGGCCATCGTGACCACCGGTCGCAGCAGAAATCGTCAGTTTGGAGCGACGACGGTCATCACCGGTACGCGGACGGGTGGTTGTCGGAGTCGGAGCCTGCTTAGGACGTTTAACTGTCCGCAGGCCCTTGTTCGCACGGTCGTCTTCTGCCGGTGGCGGAGCTACTGCAGCGACTGCAGCCGGTCTTGCGCGATCAGAATCAGGAGCCTTCCGCTGACGACCCATGTCGTTCAGGTTGCGTGGACGACCACTGTCGGCTGGACCCGACCTGCGAACAGTGCGAGCGGGCTCTGCATCTTTCGATTTTTCCGCAGCTGCGGCAGGCTTTGCCGCTTCCTCAGCTGGTGCTTCCTTGGCTTTTTCAGCCGCAAGGCGTGCCTCTTCTGCTTCACGCTTGGCATTTTCTTCAGCGTCAATCTTGGCCTGAGCTTCCGCCTCGGCTTGACGCTTGGCATCTTCTACAGCTTGACGCTTGGCATCTTCTGCACGTTGCTTGGCTTCAACAACTTCACGTTCCTTGGCGAACTGAAGAGCTGCTGATCGAGCTGCTGCTTCTTCCGGTGTCAAGGTCCGCAGAACGTTGCCATTGCCTTTTTGGCGTTGGCCGGACGCAGATTTGCGTGCCTGCTTTGCTGCCTGCGGATCAGGTTGCTGCGGTTTGCGTGGCGCTTCGGTTGGTTTATCGAAGCGCTGTGTCGTTGGCGCAGCCATTTCCGGCTTCGGCTCTTGCCCAGGAAGAACAACACGGCGTTTCTTCTTTTCCACGACGACCGCTTTGGTCCGGCCATGCGAGAAGGATTGGCGAACCGTTCCTGAATCACCACCCCCGCTCTTGAGGCCTAGCGTTTTGCCGCGCTCAACGCTGATTGTCTTGTCGCCTGGATTTTTCGTATCGCTCATATTGCCTTCAGTCCTGCGCAACCGCCCTGCTATGCGTTGCTTTGTTCGCCATCACTGGCGGAATTGGTGCGAAAATGCTCTAAAACGCGCGATCGCGCCAGAAAATTTTCACTCGCCTGCCCTGCAAGCAGTGCAGCATGTATCACATTTGAACGACCCAATGCTAAATCCAATTGAGTCGAATTGAACAAACGGACGATTTTGTACCCGTTTGCCAGTTCTGTTCTACCCGCGGCGACTGCCGCCAGCTTACGTACCCCGTCTTCTGCAGCGTCCGAGGCATGGACTAGACCTGCGATCGGATCCCGCCGCAGAGCTGCTTCCACTTTCGAGTAACCGGTAACAAGTTCACCGGCTTTCCGCGCTATGGAGAACGCCTGTAGTGCCGCTCTTTCCAATAATGCGTCGACCCGATCCGCTAATCCGGGTTCAACCTGAACTTCTGTCTTGAAGCCCCTGCCGAAAACCTTCTTTCGATCTTTTTCAGCAACAGCCACGAGCTCTTCCGTCGCTGTTACCCATACACCGCGCCCCGGCAGAACTCTTTTAAGATCCGGAACGACCTGACCATTGGGGTCCAGCACAAACCGGATCAGCGAGCTAATGGGTTGAACCTCCCTGGTAACGGCGCACTGCCGCTCGTTTGGTTCATTCTTCTTGGGCACGCTTTTGCTCCTTACGCGGAGGCTTATCGCCTCCATAGTTTTATCCGTTGAGGATTGCACCGCTCGGAGCTTCTTCTTCTACAACTACTACTTCTTCAGTTTCTTCTTCGGCTTCTTCCGGATCGGCCATTTGAGCTGCAAGCTCTTCTTCCGTCACCCAGCCAGCAGCCAACCGGGCCGCCATTACGATATTTTCAGCTTCCGCTCGTGAAAGATCAAAGCTGGATAGCGTACCCTCGAAACGTTTGGTTTCACCGTCCTTGCGTTCAGTCCAGCCGACGAGGTCGTCAGCTGCACATCCGGCAAGGTCTTCCATCGACTTAACATCGTCTTTGCCCAGCGCAACCATCATAGCGCTGGTAATGCCATCAATCGAGCGAAGATCATCGGAGACACCAAGCGTTATACGCTCTTCGTCCAGTTTGCCTTCCAGTTCGCCCAAATAATCTCGTGCACGGGCCTGAATTTCCGTCGCCGTATCTTCGTCAAAGCCTTCGATCATGGAAATCTCTTCAATTTCCACGTAGGCAACTTCTTCGACAGAAGTGAAGCCCTCGGTCGCCAGCAACTGGCCTACCATTTCATCGACGTTAAGAGCTTCCATGAACAGGTTCGAACGTTCCTGGAATTCTTTCTGGCGACGATCAGACTCTTCCTGTTCCGTCATGATGTCGATGGCCCAGCCAGTTAGCTGCGACGCAAGACGGACATTTTGGCCTCGGCGACCTATTGCAAGAGACAGCTGGTCATCAGGGACGACAACTTCAATACGCTCGGCGTCCTCATCGAGAACAACCTTTGCAACTTCCGCAGGCTGAAGCGCATTGACGATGAATGTCGCCGCTTCGTCATTCCACGGAATGATATCAATTTTTTCGCCCTGCAGCTCTCCAACAACAGCCTGAACACGGCTTCCGCGCATACCAACACAGGCACCAACGGGGTCGATTGAAGAATCTTTCGAGATCACAGCGATTTTTGCACGAGACCCAGGGTCACGGGCAACAGACTTCAGCTCAATAACACCGTCGTAAATTTCCGGTACTTCCTGCGCAAACAGTTTGGCCATGAATTGAGGATGTGTACGGGACAGAAAGATCTGTGGTCCGCGCTGTTCGCGACGTACATCATAAATAAGGGCACGGATGCGATCACCAGTTCGGAAGATTTCGCGCGGGATTAACTCATCGCGACGCACAATGCCTTCGCCGCGTCCAAGATCAACAATTACATTGCCGTATTCGGCACGCTTGACGACACCATTGATGACTTCGCCGACACGGTCCTTGAATTCGTCAAACTGGCGATCACGCTCAGCTTCGCGCACTTTCTGCACGATAACCTGTTTTGCCGATTGGGCTGCGATGCGACCAAAATCAAGCGGCGGCAGCGGCTCGGCAATAAAATCACCAAGGCTGGCCTCCGGATTGCGCGCAAGTGCATCTTCCAGCGAAATCTCGGTGGAAATATTTTCAACGGTCTCAACAACCTGAAGAAGGCGCTGCAAACGAATATCGCCGGTCTTCGGATTGATCTCAGCGCGAACTTCCGTCTCCGAACCATAGCGGGAGCGGGCCGCCTTCTGGATCGCATCTTCCATTGCGTTGATGACGATCATCCGGTCGATCGACTTTTCCCGTGCAACTGCATCAGCAATTTGCAGCAGTTCCAGCCGGTTTGCGCTGATTGCCATATTCCACTCCTCTTGCGCCAAATCTCGTATTGGGCGCGTTTTTCAATTGCCGCCAAGCAAATGCTTAGTTAGGCGAGTTGTCCTGCGTCAGGTCTTCGTCCTGGCCTCTGTTTGCCAGCGCCGCTTTTTCGGCCTGAAGAGCTGCTGTAATCAAATCGTCGGTCAGTACCAGTTTTGCCTCGCCGATATCCTCTAGAGGCAAAATGGCCGTATCCTCTTCACCTTGCTGAGCATCCGGCAAACGGAGTTTGGCCGTGCCATTTTCCTCGCCAAGCAACGTTCCGCGAAAACGCTTGCGCCCATCTTGCATGACAGTCATCTCAACCTTCAGCTCATGGCCAGCCCAACGCGCAAAATCGCCAGCTCTTACAAGCGGACGGTCAATACCGGGAGATGATACTTCAAGGTGGTATGCGCGGTTGATCGGATCTTCGACGTCTAGAGCTGGGGACACTCCCCGGCTGACCGCCTCACAATCTTCAACCGTCATGGTGCCATCTGGACGTTCGGCCATGATCTGCAGCGTGCATCCATTGGCAGCGCTGATCTTGGTGCGGACCAACCGGTAGCCCAAGTCTTCGATGACCGGCTCCACAATTGCCGCAACACGGGCATCAAGCCCCTGCTCCGTTACTATCCTTGGGTCGTGTGCGTTCACACTTGGCTCCATATTGTAGCCGTCGCCGGCCATCAATTTTAGCAGGATATGCTTCTGAAAATCAGTTTACATGGTGCAATCCTGCTCGAATTCAGTACGTTTCCGACTTTGCTAAGCAAAAAAGAGCGGGTCCCCGTTGGGCCCACTCTCAACGTGCTCAGATAAGCCGTTTGAGGTGAAACACCGGCTGTATAACGCCAAACCCTTCCATAAGGCAAGGGGCACAGACTGAATCCGTCAAAGAAGTTGATCGTCAATAGCTGTGCGGTAAATTCGCCCTGTCAGGCAATGTACCTTAAATACGCCGAAAAGTCAGGTAACGACCAACACGGCCTTCACGGATGGCTTTGGCTTCATACCGTGTACCGGGCCAACCGTCCCATGGTGTTTTCCAGTCACTCGCACGCTCTGCAGTCCATTCGAATGCAGCATGATTGCGGCAATGACGGATAGCCCAGTCGATATAGGTGTCTATGTCACTGGCAAACCGAAATTCAGATCCTGGCTTCAAGGCACGGGCATATCTATCGAGATTATGTTGATTGATAAACCGACGCTTCCAATGACGCCTCTTCGGCCAGGGATCAGGATAAAGCTGATAAGCCATATCCAGCGATCCAGTTGGTAACCAATCAAGAACCTTAACCGCGTCGTCCTCGTAGAGGCGAACGTTTTTCAGACCTTCTTCAACAACAGCATGAATTGCTTTCGCCATGCTTCCGACGAACGGCTCAATACCAATGAACCCCACTTCTGGATTGGTACGAGCTCGATGCAACAAGTGCTCTCCGCCGCCAAAACCAACTTCGAGGCAAATGCATGTAACATCGCCCTCGAACAATTTTTTCAAATTTTCAGGAGGAGTTATAGACAGGTCCAGGCCCAATCGAGGAAGCTCCCGTTCCATAAGGGCCTCCCGGCGCGGGCTTAGCGGCTTGCCAATACGGCGACCAAAAAACGAACCTTCGTAACGATCAGTCATTGCTAAAACCAGATCGCCGACCCGAAGGTCGGCGATCCTTTTCTCATTCTTTATGCCAAATGCTGGCGAAGCTTATCCTGCAAGTGGACGCAGTTCGTCAACCAGGTCTGTTTTTTCCCAAGAGAACCCGCCATCGGCATCTGGTGTCCGGCCAAAGTGACCATAAGCAGCCGTCCGCTCATAAATCGGGTTGTTGAGTTTCAGGTGTTCACGGATGCTGCGCGGGCTAAGCCCCATCACATCTCTCAATGCTGTTTCCAGCTTGGCTTCATCGCACCGACCTGTACCATGCAAGTCAACATAGACTGACAGCGGGTCAGAAACGCCGATAGCGTAGGACAGCTGAATGGTACAGCGATCAGCCAGATCTGCAGCTACTACGTTTTTCGCCAGATAACGAGCAGCATAGGCTGCAGAACGGTCAACCTTGGTGGGATCTTTGCCGGAGAACGCGCCACCGCCGTGGGGCGCAGCACCGCCATATGTATCAACAATGATCTTGCGACCTGTCAGACCAGCATCGCCATCCGGACCACCGATAACAAATGCACCGGTCGGGTTCACATGCCAAGCAGTCTCGCCAGTTACCCATCCACTCGGTAATGCCTTCAGAATATAAGGTTCGACGATTTTTCTAATGTCTGACGATGTTTGGTTGGCGTCGAGATGCTGCGTTGACAGGACGATTGACGTCACTCCAACAGGTTTGCCGTTTTCATAACGAACAGTCACCTGACTTTTGGCATCCGGTCCAAGCGTAGACTCTTTGCCGGATTTCCGAGCTTCAGCCAAAAGCTGAAGGATCCGGTGTGAATACAGAATCGGAGCTGGCATCAGCTCTTCTGTTTCGCGGCAGGCATATCCGAACATGATACCCTGATCACCGGCACCTTCATCCTTGTTGCCACCTGCATCAACCCCTTGAGCGATGTGCGCAGACTGGGCATGGAGATGAACTGCGATATCACAGTTTTCCCAATGGAAACCGTCTTGCTCATAGCCGATGTCTTTGACAGCCAATCGTGCCAGATGAGCAAGGTATTCATTTGTTATTGTAGAGGGCCCTCGGGTTTCGCCCGCAATCACGATGCGGTTGGTGGTTGCCAGTGTTTCACAGGCCACCCGTGCTTCAGGCATTTCTCTGAGGTAGGCATCTACGACTGCATCAGAAATACGGTCGCAAACTTTGTCTGGATGTCCTTCGGACACAGATTCGGAAGTAAATAGATAATTCTGACGTGCCATTGGCGATCGTCCTTCTGGGAATGAATATACAAGAAGCGGCGAAATTAATCGCCGCTTCAGGTGTCATCAATCTTAGAAGATGGGGACCACGTCAAGCGAAAGACTGTATTTTTTTATTCGTCGCCTGCGAGGGATTTTACCAAATCAACAATCCGGCGGCGTACCTTAGGGTCTTCTATCCGCACGAATGCCTTGTTCAGGGACAATCCTTCAGAAGACGAAAGAAAATCGACAACATAAGATGTCGGCTGCGTTTCGCCGAAACCTTCTGCTTCATCCGGTGTTCCCGGAGCGTCTTCAAAAAAGAATGATACAGGAACTTTAAGAACCGTAGCTATGTGCTGAAGTCGGCTGGCGCCAATCCGGTTGGTTCCTTTTTCGTATTTTTGAATTTGCTGAAAAGTAATACCAAGAGCATCGCCAAGTTTTTCTTGGCTCATTCCCAGCATCATTCTTCGCAAACGGACTCTGCTACCTACATGGATATCAATTGGATTCGGTGATTTTTTACTGGGCATTGGCGTGTATCTTTCTTGTATCATTTGACCGTAACCGGCCTTTCATTTGTACAAGCTCCCCCACAGCCCCCCACAAAGACTGTACAGAACGAGGTTCGCCCGCAACTCTACGCTTGCACATGGACTAGCCTTCAATCGACTATTTCACGGTTGTATCACACTTCAATCACTCAACTCAAACAAAAAATATCAATTTACACGCGAAACACAGTTACGTCGAAAAATTGCGGAAAATATTACAGTGAACATTGAGATGATCAGGAATATAACATCGCCAATTCTACTATAGACGGTTCTATCAATTCTTTGCGGGAGATTGCCGTCTATGATCCCCCTTTCGAATACAGGCAACTTTTGAACCACTTGGCCGTATCCATCCACTATCGCGGAAACACCTGTATTTGCAGCACGAATTAACGGCACACCGGTTTCGATCGACCTCATGCGCGCTTGCGCAAAGTGCTGATATGGACCCGGTGTCCTTCCGAACCAAGCATCATTTGTCACATTCAGGAGAAAAGATGGACGATCAGAATTACTTCCCAAAATCCCCGGGAAAATAATTTCGTAGCAGATCAATGGTAGAAAACTAAAACTCCCGGCTGTCTCGATAGGCCGTCTTGAAAATCCGGAAGCAAATCCGTTGATAGGACCTGCAATATTTGTCACGCCTATCTTTTTCAAGACATCCAAGAACGGAACGAACTCCCCGAACGGAACCAGCCGAACTTTGTCGTATACCCCTGTTACGACGCCATCATTGCCAATCATAAATATACTGTTGAAGTATTGAGGGCTTTCTGCACGTGCTTCAGCCCTGATAGCACCAGTTGTTAGTTCTGTTTTTGCACCAAGGGCCTGGCCGACCCGCGTTAACGCTCCGGGTTCCTGACTCAACAGAAAAGGCACAGCAGATTCCGGCCAGACAACAAGACGCGGCATCCCGATACGGGCAGAACCACCTAGAGGAGCTTCCGTCATATCGAGATACGTCTGGAAAATTTCCTCACGCAGTTCAGGGCGCCACTTGTCGTGTTGATTGATTGCAGGCTGTACAATCCGGATATCCAGGTCAGCAAAAAAATTCTCAGTTGCCCAAAGCCGTATTGTGCCGAAAACACACATAGCTGCCAGAACACCGGCCGCCAGCACCACAACCATGAGCCGTTGTTTCATCGGTCGGGCATCGGCAAGCACCGCTGGCGCGGCGCAAGTACTTAAGACAAGAAAGCTCAAACCATAGAGGCCAAAAAGACTTGCCGTTTGAGACAGAACAAGATTTTCAGAAACGGCATATCCGAAAGAATTCCAGGGGAACCCGGTTAAAACATTGCTGCGAAGCCAATCTGCCATAGCAAGGGCAGCAGCAAATAATACAATCCGATAGCGATGGTCAGTCCACAGAGCTGCAGCAACAGCAACTCCGGCACCGGTGAAAAGCGCAAGTCCGATTGGCATTGCGATAACAGCAAACGGCATGAGCCAAGCGAATTTATCCGCCTCAACCAGAAATGCGGCCCCTATCCACCAAAGACCCGCAAGAAAATAGCCAAACCCGAAAAACCACCCCAAAAGGAATCCGGTCCAGGCCCTCCGCCCGTAACTGGATTGAGTGGTTTCAATCGCCCCATCCAGTATCCAGACGAAACCGGGAATTGTCAGAAAAAGTACCAGAAACAAACCAAAGGGTGGTAAACTCAACGCCGAGACCGCACCGCAGAGAATACATAAAATCCGCCGACGCCATCCCCAAGATAACAGAAATGCATTCGGAAGAACCGTAAGCCTCTGAAAGAAGGAATGCATAGAAGCCAATTCTCCGAGAAAATCAAAAGGAGGTTTGTCGATTCAAGCAAACCCGGTCAAGGTCGAAATTGCGTGATTTGGCTACAAGAAGCTCTCTAAGTCTGACCTGAAGAGGATTTCTCTCCAACGTTCTCAGCCGAAACAGCAGTATTGTGTTCCGTTGCCTGCGTCGTAGATCCGAGCCGTTTTCCACGTCGGCGCTGGTCCGGCTGGCGCGTTTCTGCCCTGCTTCTTCGGATCTTCAGGCGTTTGATACGCCGTGGATCGGCATCGATAACTTCAAATTCAATTCCCGGGACATCTTTAACAACAAGCAACTCGCCGCGGACAGGAACACGTCCAACGGTTACATAAAGCAATCCGCCAAGCGTATCGACGTCCTCAGACACATCACCGTCGGTTAAGCTGGTGCCCAGTTCTTTGTCAAAGTCTTCCAGCGGCAAGCGCGGATCAGCGATCCAGAGGCCTTCACCTGCAGGAGCAAGCATGTCCTCTTCATCTTCGTCATGCTCATCCTCGATATCCCCGACAACTTCCTCCACCAGATCTTCAAGAGAGACAAGGCCATCGGTTCCGCCATACTCATCAATCACCAGAGCCATCTGAATACGGCCTGCCTGCATTTTGGCCATAAGGTCGGTCGCAGGCATCGATGGGGGAACGAACAGAAGATCTCGAACCAGATTGGTTTCCTTCAATGATTTTGAAAGGTCAACACAAGACAGATCAAGGTCAGGCAGGTTATGGCCTATCCGCGGAGAGCCGTTACCATTGGAAATTTCAGGTTTGTCCGGGTCACTTTTTTCATCGGAGTTATGATCGGGTCGGGCCTCCGCACCCCGTTCAGCGATGTGGGACATCAAGTCCTTGATATGTACCATTCCACGCGGATCATCGAGCGAATCCTCGTAAACTGGCATCCGTGAGTGACCGCTTTTTTGAAACAGCTCCATAACCCGGCTGAGACTTGTATCAATCTCGACAGCATCGATATCCGCACGTGGGATCATGACGTCATCAATCCGCAGTTCTCGCAAACGCAGGATGTTTCCGAGCAACATCCGTTCTTCGGGAGAAAAGGCTGTGTCGCCAGCGCCTTCTCGCGCAAGTTCGTCTTCCAGATTTTCACGAAGGCTCGAACTGTCGCGGCCCAAGCGCAAGACACGTTTGAGAATATTCAGGAACGCCGCAGTTTTCTGCGGCTTTATCTGCTGCGGTTCTTCCCCGTCTTGAGACTGTCCGGATTTGGCGGCAGGAGGCTCGCTGGCCGGAATTTGCGGTTCACTGGCGTTCATCATCTATCGAAACTAAAACCTTGAGCTTTCATGTTGCCACTCATTGACCGTCGGCCACAAGAGGACGGTCTTCATAAGGATTGTCAATTTCCAAAGAAGCCAAAATTGTTTTCTCCAAACTTTCCATTAGTTCAGCTTCGTCACTTTCCTGATGATCATAGTCGAAAAGATGAAGTAATCCATGAACAGTCAGATGGGAAAGGTGATCATCGAATTCAATTCCCAATTCATCCGCTTCTCTGACAATGATTTCATAAGACAACACAATGTCGCCAAGCAGTGGTCCATAGACATCCCCCTGAGGATCGCTTCCAGGAAAGGAAAGAACATTGGTCGGTTTGTCCTTGTCTCGCCACTCATTGTTCAGTTTTTGAATCGCCGCATCATTTGTAAAAAGGAGAGACATTTCAGCGCCAGCCTGAACCTCCAGATTGGCTGAGGAAAAGGCCGCAACGATAGCTTCTTCAATCAAGAGACGCAGAATATCTTCTTGAGGCCAATCGCCAGCCTCAATAGAAATATCAATCTGAAAGCCTTCGGGCAAAGATCCCGTCATTATGATCGATTGACCTTTATGAGCCTGTTGCTTCACGGGACTGAAGTCGTTTGTCATTACCGTCTACTGTGCGTTGGCGCTCAGCGGCATAGCGCTTTTCACGGGCCTCTGACTCCTCGCGCGAGGCGTTGTCATAAGCCGTCACAATACGACCGACGAGTTCATGGCGCACGACATCTGTCTCGTTGAAACGCACATGCGCGACCGCCGGGATGTCACCCAGAAGGCCAAGAGCTTCCCGCAAACCCGATTTTTGACCAGCGGGTAAATCAATCTGACTCGGATCGCCGGTGACAATCATTTTGGAACCTTCTCCAAGCCGGGTCAAAAACATTTTCATCTGCATTGATGTCGTATTCTGCGCTTCATCGAGAAGAACAACAGCATTCGACAGCGTGCGGCCACGCATGAAGGCGAGCGGCGCGACTTCTATCATTCCGGACAGCAATCCGCGGTCAACCTTTTCCGCTGGCATCATTTCATAAAGCGCGTCGTAGATAGGCCGCAGATAAGGATCAACCTTGTCTTTCATTTCTCCAGGCAAAAAGCCGAGCCGTTCACCTGCTTCAACCGCCGGGCGTGACAAGATCAACCTCGCGACATCGCCGCGCTCAAGAAGGGCCGCTGCATAGGCAACCGCAAGAAAAGTCTTCCCGGTCCCGGCTGGACCTGTCCCGAATGTTAAATCGGCCCGATCCATGGATCGAATGTAGGCGTCCTGCGTTGGAGTTCGGGCAACAACAGTTTTACGCCGGGTCGCAATTTGCGCAAATGCAAGACGCGACTTGGGTTCAAGTGTTGGCAACGGTAATTGAGCATCGGCGGCGGCAGCCATCCGGAGCGCACCATCGACATCTCCCGGGTGAATTTCCTGACCCTGCAGAAGACGCTGATACATCGCCTCAAGCGCTGTACGCGCCTGCGCACATCCGGCTTGAGACCCTTTCAGGGTAACCTGATTTCCGCGTGCGATTGCATCGACCCCAAGCCGTTGCTCGATCAAAGCCAGATTCTGATCAAATTGGCCAAAAAGGTCACCAATCAGCCTGTTGTCTTCAAAGGCAAGGACAATGTGGGTCATATCAGAGGCCGAAGTGGCAGTAGCTGTTTGATCCGGTTGCTTGCGAGAAGAAGATTGGCTGTCGCGCGTCAAATAACGTCTCCTTAAGCCGCCGGGGACGGGATGACCCCGGACACGTCTTGAGTATCTTGCCCGGCAATCAGGCGTCCGAACAGCGAATTAGATCCGATGTCAACGATTTCCACCGCTTGTATGCTTCCGATCAAATCTACTGGCGCATCGATCTGGACAGGTTGAAGCCATGGCGATTTCCCGACCAATTGCCCTTCATTCCGTCCCTTCTTCTCCAGAAGAACATCACAGGTCATGCCTTTGCGAGACGCATTGAACGCTTTCTGCTGGTCGGCAACGAGCTCCTGCAGCTCTTTCAAACGCGCGGATTTCAAATCCTCAGGCACCTGCTCATCCATGGTTGCACCTGGCGTGCCCGGTCGCTGGCTGTATTTGAAGGAAAAGGCCGAGCCGTATTCCACACGCCGGATCAGATCCATTGTATCTTCAAAATCCTGATCCGTTTCGCCTGGAAATCCAACAATGAAATCACCAGACAGGGCGATATCGGGAGAAGCTTCCCGAATCCGGTCTAGAATTCGGAAATAGTCATCACGAGTATGGCGACGGTTCATAGACTTTAGGATTTTGTCGGAACCGGACTGAACTGGCAAATGCAGATATGGCATCAAGCTTTTCAGATCGCGATGCGCCTCTATCAGGTCATCGTCCATATCGCGAGGATGACTGGTCGTGTAGCGCAACCGATCCAGGCCTGCAATTTTAGACAACCGCCGCAACAAACGTCCGAGACCCCAGGTTTCGCCGTCGGAAGCTTCACCATGGTAGGCATTGACGTTTTGGCCGAGCAAAGTGACTTCGCGAACACCGGATTCTGCCATGCCGATTGCTTCGTCTACAATCTGCTCAACAGAGCGGGAGACTTCAGCTCCTCGGGTATATGGCACCACGCAGAAGGTACAAAACTTGTCACAGCCTTCCTGCACAGTCAGAAACGCAGAGGGTGCGCGCTTCAGAGCAGTTCGTTCGGCCCGTGCGGACAGATGATTGAATTTTGCGTCAATGTCGAATTCCGTTTCGACAACCTTTTTGCCGCTCTTCGCCTTGTTCAACAGCGACGGCAACCGATGATAGCTCTGGGGACCGACAACCATGTCGACGATCGGGGCACGTCGAGAAATCTCTTCGCCTTCAGCCTGAGCGACACAGCCGGCAACACCGACCATCATCTCTTTGCCCGCTTTTGCGCGCGCTTCTTTAACTTTCCGAATCCGGCCAAGTTCGGAATAGACCTTTTCAGCCGCCTTTTCCCGAATATGACAGGTGTTCAAAATGACAAGATCGGCATCTTCCATGTCATCAGTGGCCTGAAAGCCTTCTGGCGCCAGAACATCGGTCATGCGTTCGCTATCGTAGACATTCATCTGACAGCCGTAGGTGCGAACGAAAACCTTGCGGGTGTTATCACCCGTTGGTTCGTTCTTTTCACCAACAACACCAGCAGTCTGGGATACTTCTTGGTCTGCTTCCGGGCGGCTTGTCATTCGCTCCTCATGGCCCTTTTTAGGCCTGCCAACATGTCTCGATAGAAGTGTCTTAAGTGCCGGCGGTTAAAGCTCACGGACTCTTTCAGGTCTTTCTAGCAACCTCGGTAGACGACACTCAAAATTTCAGGCGCCAGCTTTAGCGGTTTTTTTCTTGTTTGAGAAGAACTCAGATGGGTCGTTTTGCTCGGAATCTTGTATTCTGACGACTCGCTGCCGCAACGATGCAACAGTCATGGCCCGAACATCTGATTCAAGTTGCTGCGCAAGAGCTTTTCGATCCGTGGTTCTGTCGACTAGAACCGGATCCCCCCAACGGATAACCACGTCCAAGGCACCGCTCGTGAAAATCCCCCAAAGATGTCCTGCCAGTTCCATATCGCCGTACCAGGCGACATGTGGCCTATGGGCCCGTCCCATGGGAACGCCGTAGAACCCTTGATAGCCGATCGACAACGGCTGAACCCAGACTTCAGCTTTATCTGTACCGCCAAGAGCGCGAGTCGCAGCTCCCAAAAGCGCTGATCGAAAAGGCAGGACATAGTTGCCGTCGTTGGAGGTCCCTTCAGCGAACAATACCATCGCATCTCCGGAGGTCATTCGTTTCGCGATAACATTTGCAACCTGACCGGTTTCGGTTCGCTTGGTACGATTGACAAAAACGGTGCGTTGCAACTTTGCCAGCAAGCCGAAGATCGGCCAACCGGATACTTCGGACTTTGCGATGAAAGACAATGGCATCAACGATCCGATAACCGTGATATCAACCCAGGAGGCGTGGTTGGAGGTAATCAAAAGCGGCCGATCAAAGGATGGTTGACCGATTTGCTCAATCCTGATGCCAACCAAGCGGGTCGCAAGGATGTGCCAAAATTGCGGGAGTTTTCTTTGCAGCGGAAGATCGAGTTTCACACAGATCCACTGCAGCGGGATCAGGATAAGAGAGGCAAGCGTCAGAACGAAAATCGTCAGAACCGCTTTGATCTCAGCCATCGTTGTCTTTGCCTTTTTGCGGATCTATCGGCACGCCGTACAGCTCAAGTCGATGATCAACCAGCTTGTAGCCCAGCTTCTTGGCAATAAATTCCTGCAACGCTTCAATTTCTTCGTTTCGGAACTCGATCACCTGGCCGCTGCGCAAATCAATAAGGTGATCATGATGTTCATCTGGCACAGTTTCATAACGAGAGCGGCCGTCACGGAAATCATGCCGTTCGATCATACCCGCATCTTCGAACAATTTGACTGTTCGATAGACCGTTGAAATCGAGATTTTTGAATCAATCGCGACAGAGCGACGATAGAGTTCTTCGACATCAGGATGTTCTTCGGACGCCGATTCAATAACAGACGCGATCACACGGCGCTGCTCAGTCATGCGCATACCCTTGGCAACACATGTTTCTGCCAGCGATGACTGCTGCTCATCTGTCATGGATCTTCCCGCCCTTTCGGTTCCGATCAGTTTCCTAAGCGATTACCCAACATCAACGCGCATGACAAGCGCTGTGCCATCTCCTCCACTGTCACTGTAGTAGCTTTTCCGCTGACCGACTTCTTTGAAGCCCAAGCTGCGATACAGAAGAACAGCAGATTCATTTGACGAATCCACCTCCAGAAACAGGCTTTTGCAACGATCGGAATAGAGCCGGAACAGACCTGCTTCCATCAGCTTTTTACCAATTCCACGCCCGCGTTGGCGCGGATGAACAGCAACTGTGAGAACTTCAGCTTCGTCGGCAGCCAATCTGAGGATAAGAAATCCAAGCGGGGTGCGCGTGCCATACGGGCTTGATCGACGGGCGACCAGAATAATCGTGCCGTTTTGCGCTTTCATGCGTGCGAGTTCGGCAGCTCCCCATTTGTGGGAGAACGATCTTGCATGGATCTCGGCAAGTTTCGGCAGGTCTTCGTCCAGCACCTCTTGTACAACCGGCGGCTGGGTCCAGAACCACCAAAAACTCATTGCCTCTCAATCCTTCCCTTTTTCTGCGGCGTTGCATCCGGCGGGCGCAGATACAATGGAGAGGGCGTCGCGACAACCGGGTCTGCGACCATTCCCAACTCGGCAACGTTCCGGATTTCCGGATACGCACAAGTCGACAGGATCAGTTCAGATCCAGCGCCGAGCGCATCTGCTACCTTTTTCGCAGCAGAGCCAACCAACCTTATTCCGCTCGGAAGGTTGCTTGCAAGATCTGACAGTGTGCGAACACCAGCTTCGCTTTCAGGATCGCCGGAATCAGAGAATTTCTGGCAATAGACTTCTTCACCCTTGCCAGTGAGGGCAACAAGCAAAGCATTGCCATCATCGTTCGGAGCGCAAGTGCGCGCAATCGCAGCCAGTGTGGTTATACCGACGACCGGTTTGCCAAGAACCAGTCCAAACCCTCGCGATACAGATAGCCCGACCCGCAAACCGGTAAAGCTGCCCGGACCGACAGTGACGACTATACGATCAAGATCAGAAAACGCTGTGGAGCTGTCCGCCATGACATTGCCGATCATGTCCATGAGCTTCTCCGCATGTCCGCGGCCGATCTCTTCTCCTTGCGATTCAAAGCATGCAGTGTCACTGCTGTCGTCGAGAACCGCAGCAGCACAGTTGGCCAGAGCTGTATCGATGGCTAGAACGCGCATAATACCTGCCAGTACCTTGCTGGCACCCAAGAGTCGAGCCGCGCTTTGGGCCTAAGTCCAATGGCGGTCTTGCGTTCCACAAACATTTTATTCCGCAAAATAAAACGCCCGGCCAAAAGACCGGGCATTTGAAAAAGGAAAATGATTCCAATCAGATCGGGCGAACTTCTTCAACTTCCGGCACGAAGTGACGGAGGAGATTTTGGATGCCATGCTGCAAAGTTGCCGTTGAAGACGGGCAACCTGCGCAAGCACCACGCATGGAAAGATAGACAATTCCTTCCTTGAAGCCCTTGAAAGTGATGTCGCCGCCATCCTGGGCAACAGCCGGACGGACCCGTGTTTCCAGAAGTTCCTTGATCGTATCAACGGTTCCCTGATCGCTTTCCTCGAAGAACTCTCCCTCTTCCAGGTCTTCGCTTTGTCCGGCAGTCATCACCGGAGCACCGGACATGAACTGTTCCATGATCACGCCAAGGATCGCAGGTTTCATGTGCTGCCAGTCGGTTTCATCCTTGGTGACGGTGACAAAGTCATGACCGAAGAAAACCGCAGAGACGCCAGGTACATCGAACAGCTTCTCGGCAAGAGGCGAAACACCGGCATCCGCTTTGGTGCGGAAATCATACGTGCCTTCCGGCAAAACAACTCGGCCCGGGAGAAATTTCAAGGTTGCCGGGTTCGGCGTGGCTTCTGTTTGAATAAACATGTCTTTTGTCCTTGCGCAGGTGCGCGCCCTTTGAACTTTGAGTCCTGCGACCTCTCCATCATCGCAAAACACCGATGGATGCTTTTAACGCATCCTGATCCAGTTTGGAAATTTTAAAAACTAGATAGGTGTTTCTCGACGCCAATCAACCACTAATGTGCCTTCCAGTCGTAATTCTATGCCAGTGCAGCAATCGAATCATCATCCAGATTGCCTGGTACGATCGTGACCGGAATCGGAAATGTGCCGGCCGACTTGCCCGCAATTGACGAGACGAGCGGGCCCGGACCTTCTGATCCGGTACTCGCAGCCAGAACCAGAATTGCGATATCAGCATCAGCTTCAATCAGCTCAGTGATTTCCTCTGCCTGACTGCCCTCGCGAACAACGGTTTCCGGCTCGGTTCGGGCAACCGTTCTGACACGCTCAGCGGCTTTCGCAAGTGTAGATTCAGCCAGTTCCTGCGCTTCAGCACGCATGATGTCTTCAACGCCAAGCCAGTGCTGGAAGTCACCTGGAGCAATGATGAAAAGCAGTGTTACGATGCCCCCCGTGCGCGCGGCGCGCTTTGCGGCATAGACAATCGCCCGATCAGATTCCGGCGTGTCATCGACCACCACCAGAAATTTCCGGCGATGACCCTCTTCGTTACTTTTTCGAATAGCTACCATGGCCGCATGCTGCCACCAGCTTGCGCACATCGCAAGCTGTGAAATTGACGCTGCTGCAATTGACCGCTGTTAGAGAATGAACTTCGACAAATCGACATTCTTCGCCAGGTCGCCAATGTTCTCATGGACAAATTCAGCGGTAATTTCCACACTCTCACCGGACCGGTCGGGCGCAGTAAAGGATATTTCGTCCAAAATCCGTTCCATGACTGTCTGCAATCGACGCGCACCTATATTTTCAACCGATCCATTCAAGTCGACAGCAACCGAAGCAATTTCTTCAATTGCATCGTCAGAGAAAGACAGATTGAAACCTTCAGTCTCCATCAAGGCGATGTATTGCTTGATCAAGCTTGCTTCAGGTTCTGTCAGGATCGCGCGGAAATCTTCCTGGGTCAGTGCTCGCAGCTCAACGCGGATCGGAAGACGGCCCTGCAATTCCGGCAAGAGGTCTGATGGCTTGGAGACATGGAACGCTCCAGACGCGATGAACAGAATATGGTCGGTCTTGACCGGCCCGTGTTTTGTCGAAACCACCGTGCCCTCGATCAGAGGCAGAAGATCGCGTTGTACACCTTCACGAGAGACGTCACCACCCGAGCGCCCTTGCCCAGCGCAGATCTTGTCGATTTCATCGAGGAAGACGATGCCAGAGTTTTCGACGAGAGTGATCGCATCCTCAATGACTTTGTCTTCATCGAGGAGTTTGTCCGACTCTTCATTGATCAGCAATTGATAGGATTCGCGCACCGTCGTCTTCTTGGATTTGGTCTGGCCGCCAAAAGCCTTACCAAGGATATCGGAAACGTTCATTACGCCGACACTGGCACCAGGCATTCCGGGAAGGTCGAAACTCGGCATCTGAGCCTGAGCCTTTACCTCGACTTCGATTTCCTTGTCATCCATTTCACCATTGCGCAGTTTGGCTTTGAAGCTGTCCCGCGTTGCCGGGCTGGCATTTGCGCCGACAAGCGCATCAAGGACCCGCTCTTCAGCAAGCACATGTGCCTTGGCCTTTACCGCTTCGCGCTTCTCATCTCGGATCAACGATATGCCCGTCTCGACCAGGTCGCGGACAATCTGCTCAACATCCCTGCCGACATAACCGACTTCGGTAAACTTGGTAGCTTCCACTTTCGTGAATGGCGCATTGGCGAGCTTTGCAAGACGGCGTGAGATCTCCGTTTTGCCGACGCCTGTTGGCCCTATCATCAATATGTTCTTTGGCAGAACCTCTTCGCGCATCTCGCCTTCGAGTTGCTGGCGGCGCCAACGGTTGCGAAGAGCGATGGCTACAGCTCGTTTGGCATCTTTTTGGCCGACGATGAAACGATCAAGTTCGGAAACGATCTCACGAGGAGAGAAATCAGTCATGATGGGTCTTTCACTCAGAAATTTCAGTTTATTGTCGGCACAAACCGCATCAACGCTGTGCTCGAGAAGAGGGAAACCAGGGTGCGGCGAACAGCTCGCCACGCAGAACCAAGAAGCAGAATAAAGCAGCCAAGCAGAACCAGTGTAATCGCCAATGTAGCCTCACTGGACACATCAGCTTCGGTCATCAGGACACCAATTGCCGCTCCAAAATAACCAAGTCCTGACACCAGGATTGCCCGTCGGTCAACGATGATGGCCACCAAACCCAGAGACAGAAGCAATCCAATGACCAGAAATGCATAGCTTGCGCTTTGATCGCCGCCGTCGCCAGCAACAATCACCAGCAGGGAATGAACGATCATCGGCGCGGCCAATAAGTGCAGCCAGAACGCCTTGTCACTGTTTACCGTCACACGTTCCAGATCACGGGCATCGAAGAACATGGCCAACAGAAAACACGCAATTCCAGAGAGCAGCAAAAACCATGCAATATGGCTATCCAGCGGGCCTGGTATTACGATTTCCAGAAGTACTGCGGCCAAAAACACGGCACCGCCAGCAATCATCGCCAAACCAACAGGCACCTTAAACCTGAGATAATGCAAGCCAGCACCACCTATGGCCACCAATGTCGGTAGAATGAGTACCGTCGGCTCGATCTGATCGAAGTTGAAGAAACTCAGGAACCCTTGACCAGTCTGAACGCCGATCAGTCTGATACAGGCGATAAAAAGGACCGGCGTAAAGGCAACCGTTAGAAGGAAAGATGGCAACGCCAGACGCATCTTGCGCGCAAATATTTCAGAAAGGACCCAAATTGCGGCAGCCGTTATTCCCGGCCCAATGCCACTCAAGCCCATATTTCGGAGGCCATAACTTAGACCAAACAAAAAGGTAACAATTCCGATTGCGATAAAAACGTCATGAAAGCCGCGTACAAACCGGACTTCTTCGACATCTGCATGTGAGACCGGTTCTGCGCTGTCTGCGATGTGTTCCTGTTCTACCCAAAATTCGGAGAGTCGATCTGCTTGGGCACGCCGTAGAATACCTCGCGCCACAGCCGCATCCAATCGGCTTTCATCCAATCCAGTCATCGTCTCATTTGCAGAGTTCAAAGAATTGTTCACGAATCCAATCCGCCTGTGACCTGCATTTCATCCGAATTCATGTGATGCTCCATTAACAGACTGTCGTCAGTACGGCCAAGTAGATCCTCCATCACTTTGAAGCCTGCCTTCTGGTACGCCCTTACCGCTTGGTGATTGTTTGGATCCGGATCAATGAGTATCCGTGTATACCCTTCTTGTCGTAACTTGCGAACAAACGACCGCAAAGCTTCAGACCCCAGACCTTTGGACATGTCGTCTTGCCGTGCAATTGACAAGTCAACACCAACTGCATTGCTTGGCAGTAAATCCAACCAAGGATATTCTTTCGCCCATTCGGTCTTCAGCTGGTCTGCAATAAACCAGACTTGAATATAGCCTTTGTCTTCACCACCGATCTGGAAGATGAACGGTTTTGTCGTGTCACGTCCTGCAAGCATGTCCTGGATATGATCAAGTTCGGTACTCGGGTCGCCCCACCATTTCTGCCAATGCGGTCGCGCCAGCCACTCAGCCAGCATCGGTAAATCCTGTGCTGTAACCGGACGAAACGAGACCATTTTCTACTCGGCCGCTTCCAGCGTCTCAACCGTAATGTTTTCATTGGTGTAGACACAGATTTCCGCAGCAACAGCCATTGCCTTTCGGGCGATCGTTTCAGCGTCAAGATCTGAGTCAGCAAGGGCTCGACCTGCAGCCAGCGCATAATTGCCTCCGGAACCAATCCCCATGACACCGCCTTCCGGCTCCAGAACGTCACCGGTTCCGGTTAGAACCAAAGACGTGCTCTTGTCTGCTACCAGCATCATGGCTTCCAGCTTGCGCAAATATCGGTCAGTTCGCCAATCTTTTGCCAGCTCGACACACGCACGCATCAGCTGCCCGGGATATTGTTCCAGCTTGGTTTCAAGTCGCTCAAACAAGGTAAAAGCATCAGCGGTAGCACCCGCAAAGCCTGCGATGACATCTCCTTTAGAGAGAGGCCGGACCTTCCGGGCTGTATGTTTGATCACCGTCTGCCCAAGCGAAACCTGACCATCACCTGCGATCACGACTTTACCGCCTTTTCGCACCATCATGATTGTAGTGCCGTGCCACGTAGCCGGTTCGCGTGCGTCGTTCATTTGGACCTCATGATTCTATACTGAGAGCTGTATGTAAGCGCTAGAGATGCGGATTTGAAGCAATCAATCAACAGTGCTCGCCAGATCGTTTGTGACTAGTGAGCAAGTTCCAGCTTCGTAGCACGCAGCAAGGCATCAACCAACTTGTCAAGTTGTCCGGAAATTCGCTCTTCTGTCAGGTCGCCTTTCTCATCAAAGGCGGTAGCCGCTTTAGGAACCGACACCATCTGCGGCAGTACCATCGTGCCAAGTCCGACTTCCAATATCGTGCGCATTCCAATTAGCCCGCGCATTCCACCAAAGCCGCCCGGTGATGCAGCTCCCAACGTAAAGATCTTTGATTTGAAGGCCTCGCCAGGCTGTTTTGCACGGCTTATCCAGTCGAGTGTATTTTTGAGAAGCGGCGTAATTCCTGCATTGTATTCAGGGCAGGCAAGAAAAAAGCCATCATGTTCGACAAATTGCCGTTTGAGTTTAACAGCATTCTCCGGAATACCGTCTTCGGCCTCTAGATCACCGTCATAGATTGGCAGAGGATAGTCTTTCAGGGACAGGTACGTCACCTGCGCATCCAGTATCACCAGTTTCTTGGCAACAAGCGCCGCAAGTTTTGAATTGTGGGATCCCGCGCGCGCAGATCCCGAGAAAACAAGAATTTTCGGATTGCGCATCAACGCCTTCCTTTTCAGCTGAGATTGACTGCTGACATTCGTTGCTGCGACCTAGTGTGCTTTTCGGTAGACCCAGACCCTGGCAGGCGGCAAGTTTTTCCAGATCCATTCAGAGCTATAAACAGCAATACCGCGCCGGATCGGTTTTACCGGCGCGAGCAGTCCATAGGAAAACTGAATAAACGGAGCACCGGGCTTCAACAATTGCAAGGCTTCTTCGAGCAACGCCTGACGAACAGGCTCCGGGCGTGTCAGAAGCGGCAAGGAAGAAACAATGCCGTCCAGAACGTGATTTTCTTCCGGATCACCAGCCAGAAAGCCGAACTCCTGCGACAGGGTTTCCCGCAATGCATAGGCATCACCCTGCAATACTGAAAGTCCCGGATAGCGATTGTTCAGATGCTCGCAAAAATCAGAGCTGTATTCGATAAGGTTCAGGTGGCGGTTTGAAAAGCCTCGGTCAAACAGAGCTTTGGTTACCACACCGGTCCCAGGGCCTAGTTCAATGACTTTCATATTCGGGCGAGGCGTCAGAAAAGATGCCATTCTAGCCGCTAATTCCGGGCCCGAGGATATCACAGCACCAGTTCGAAGAGGGTTTTGAGCCCAGGATTTTATAAACCTGACTTCATCCAGCACTTTGGCCCGAACCGCATTGGCCTTGTCGAGTTTTTCGCGGAATGCGTCGCTACGGCTACCTAAGCGTCTCAAATTCTCACCTCACTCAAACAATTTTTTGAATATAGGTATGTTTGAGAAGGGTTTCCACTGACGTTTGGAGACAGCCGTGGGTTACACACCAAGATTATCAATGAAATCCTTGACCTTGGTAAAGAATCCAGCCGATTCAGGATGGTTCTCACCAGAAGATTCCTGTTCAAATTCCGCCAACAGTTCACGCTGGCGTTTCGTCAGGTTGGTCGGCGTTTCAACTGTTACCTGAATATACATATCACCGTGCTGGCTGGACCGCATAATTGGCATACCCTTGCTGCGCAACCGGAACTGCTTTCCGGTCTGCGTCCCGTCAGGCACTTTCACGCGACTTGTCGATCCATCAACAGTTGGCACATCAAACTGACCGCCAAGTGTTGCCGTCGACATCGAAATGGGCACACGGCAATAAAGATCTGCACCATCGCGCTGGAAGAGTTCGTGCGGCTTGATGGAGAGGAATATGTAGAGATCCCCGGCCGGGCCTCCACGGACACCCGCTTCACCTTCAGCAGCAAGCCGAATACGGGTACCATCTTCGATGCCTGCGGGAATATTGACTGAAAGAGACCGGTTCTGGGTCTTCCGGCCGGAACCGCCACACCCATCGCAAGGATCTGAGATGACCTGACCGCGGCCCTGACAACTTGGGCAAGCGCGCTCCATTGTGAAAAACCCTTGGGCAGCACGAACACGGCCAGCACCACCACAAGTGCCGCAAGTGCTTGGACTTGTTCCAGGTTTCGCTCCGGATCCCGTACAGGTTTCGCAAGTCGCGCTGGTTGGAACTTCTATTTCAACCGTTTTACCGGCGAAAGCATCTTCCAACGAAATGTCGAGATTGTATCTGAGATCTGCACCACGCTCGCGCCCGCCGGACCGGCGACCGCCGCCGCCCATGCCGAAAAACTCTTCAAAGATGTCAGACATTGTCGAAGAGAAATCATGACCGCCAGCACCGCCGCCGTTACCAAATCCGCCATTTTCAAAGGCAGCATGGCCAAACCTGTCGTAGGCTGCCCGTTTCTGGTCATCCTTGAGGGTATCGTAGGCTTCGTTGATTTCCTTGAACTTGGATTCTGCTTCCGCGTCGCCAGGATTTCGGTCTGGATGAAATTGCATTGCCATCTTGCGATAGGCACTTTTCAACACCTTGCCGTCCGCATCGCGTGAAACGCCCAGAACTTCGTAGAAATCAACTTTGGACATCAAATTCTCTCATCGCCGGCAGCAAGATCTCCGGATTGCTGCATTATAATATTCAACTTAGTGCGGGTGACGGACCGATACCCGTTCGCTTCACACAGTCGCACCAATTCGGATTCCTGATTGTCTCGACCAATTTCCGCTTGTATCCAAGTTGGAAACAGGTCGAACCGTTTGCTTTTGAAAAGGCCATCGAGAGCATCGTAATCATACCCTTCGACATCTATCTTCAATGCATCCAACTTTTTCAGGCCATGCGCGTCGCAAATTTCAGGAATGGTCGCCACTACAAACACATCGTCATCGGCGTCATCTGATTGTACCAAGTCGATATGATTGCCACCACGATTGTTCGTATCTTCAATCATGCGGGCTTTGCCGGCTTTTCCGCCAACACCGCATGATGCAACGTCGATCAGATCGGATGCATCCGAAGCAGCAATGTTTGTCCTGAGCCGTGCACCGGTAATCTTGTCCGGTTCCACCGCAACCACCTTGACCGGTCGACCAATACGACGCGTTTCAGCAATTACCCAAAGGCTATACATTCCAACGTTGGCACCAAGGTCAAGGAACCGGAATGTTTCACTCCGATCCCCGACTTCAACCGCTTCCGTCAAAAATCGTCTTTCAGGCAAGTCGAAGAACTGAGGACCAGCAAGTATCCGTTTCTCGCACCGATTACTTCCGGGATAAACGCGAGCCCGAATTGTTGGGTATATTTCGACATCTACCGGATTTCGACCACTCAAAAGGCATATTTTGCGAGCGACAGACACCGCCAGTCGTCCAAGACGGTTTTTCGGAAATGAAGACGCAGATACTCTGAGCTGCTCCAATATACCAGGCAGCGCATATGTTCCGAACGGAGGACGAATTTCGGTCACAATAAAGCCCCGGCAAAACGTTGCCGACGCCATCTTTAATCAATGGCGTCGGCGAACAGTTGGTTATGCAGACTTCTTGTCGTCGTCATCTTTGACTTCTTCGAAGTCGGCATCAACGACGTCATCTTCTGCTGCAGCGTCGGCATCTTCTTCGCCACCATCAGCTTCAGCATCCGCTTGGGCCTGCTGATACATGGCTTCGCCAAGTTTCATGGACGCTTCGGCAAGAGCCTGGGTCTTGGCCTGGATGTCTTCAAGATCTTCGCCTTCCAGCGATGCTTTCAGTTCTTCCAGAGCGGTTTCGATCGCAGACTTGTCGTCTTCGGAAACCTTGTCGCCATAATCAGCAAGAGACTTCTCCGTGGAGTGGACCAGAGATTCGCCCTGGTTCTTGGCTTCCACCAGCTCCTTGCGCTTCTTGTCGTCGTCCGCATGCGTTTCCGCATCCTTGACCATCTGCTCGATGTCATCGTCGGACAACCCACCAGATGCCTGAATACGGATCTGCTGTTCTTTGCCGGTGCCCTTGTCTTTGGCGGACACGTTGACGATGCCGTTGGCGTCAATGTCGAAGGCAACTTCAATCTGCGGAACACCACGAGGTGCTGGCGGCAGGCCGACCAAGTCGAACTGACCGAGGACCTTGTTGTCCGCAGCCATTTCGCGCTCCCCCTGGAAGACGCGGATGGTCACAGCCGTCTGATTATCTTCAGCGGTCGAGAACACCTGGCTCTTCTTCGTCGGGATCGTCGTGTTGCGGTCGATTAGACGTGTAAAGACACCACCCAGCGTTTCGATACCGAGCGATAGCGGGGTCACGTCGAGCAGGAGAACGTCTTTGACATCGCCCTGCAGAACGCCAGCCTGAATGGCAGCGCCCATCGCGACAACTTCGTCCGGATTAACGCCCTTGTGGGATTCTTTACCGAAGAACTCGTTCACAGTTTCCTGGATTTTCGGCATACGTGTCATGCCGCCAACCAGAACCACTTCGTCGATATCGCCCTGTGTCAGACCGGCGTCTTTCAACGCGGCTTTCATCGGAGCAATTGTGCGCTTGACCAGTTTGTCTACCAGTGACTCGAACTTGGCACGGGTCAGCTTTAAGGTCAGGTGCTTCGGACCAGATGCATCAGCCGTGATGAACGGCAGGTTGACCTCCGTCTGGGAAGAAGAAGACAGTTCGATCTTCGCCTTTTCCGCAGCTTCTTTCAGACGCTGCAGGGCAAGCTTGTCTTTCTTCAGGTCAATGCCTTGTTCCTTTTTGAACTCGGCTGCGAGATAGTCGACCAGAAGCATGTCAAAGTCTTCACCACCGAGGAACGTGTCACCGTTGGTGGACTTCACTTCAAAGACGCCGTCGCCGATTTCAAGAACGGACACATCGAACGTACCGCCGCCAAGGTCATAGACCGCGATAGTTTTGCCGTCGTTCTTGTCGAGGCCATAAGCCAGGGCCGCCGCAGTAGGCTCGTTGATGATCCGCAGGACTTCAAGACCAGCGATCTTGCCGGCATCTTTCGTTGCCTGACGCTGAGCATCGTTAAAGTACGCCGGAACTGTAATAACAGCTTGGGTAACGGTTTCGCCGAGATAGCTCTCAGCAGTTTCCTTCATTTTTTGAAGGATGAAAGCCGAAACCTGAGACGGTGAGTATTTTTCACCGTTGGACTCTACCCATGCATCACCATTGTCAGCCTTGACGATCTCGAAGGGAACGAGCTTCTGGTCTTTGGCGACCGTCGGATCGTCGAAACGGCGACCTATCAGACGCTTGACTGCGAAAAGAGTGTTTGTTGGGTTCGTAACTGCCTGACGCTTGGCAGGCTGGCCGACAAGGCGCTCGCCGTCGTCAGAGAACGCAACCATTGACGGCGTTGTCCGCGCGCCTTCTGCGTTTTCGATTACTTTTGGATCTTTGCCGTCCATGACGGATACGCACGAGTTTGTCGTGCCGAGGTCGATACCGATGACCTTTGCCATAATAGCCTCTCTTTCTAGCAAACCGGAAGGACCCTTAAAGGCGTCGATCCGGCTCCTCATAATATATGTTTCAGGCAATGCCTGAATGCCGCGCCGGAGTATTTACCCAAGATTTGGCGCAACGCTTGATCGCTATATAGGTGGAGGATACTCAAGCTGCAAGCCACCTTTGCACTGGCATCCTCAGACGAAGCGCGTCTTTGATAAAAAATTAGCTTGAGGGTTACCAAAACGGGCTGCCACGTCCCAATACCTGCACTAGAATGACATTATGCAGAAGATTGAAGTCAACGGTTTACAAGGCGTCGCGTATGCGCCGGAGTATTTTGACAGAAAGGCACAGGAAACCCTTCTGTCTGAAATCCGCCAAATCGTCATGGACGCACCGCTGTTCCAACCAATAATGCCCAGAACTGGAAAGCCATTTTCAGTTCAGATGAGCAATTGCGGGCCGCTCGGCTGGGTGTCGGATATCAATGGTTATCGCTACCAGCCAACCCACCCGGATACAGGGATTACCTGGCCAGGAATTCCGGAAACCCTGAAACAGCTCTGGAAAGACGTAGCCCTGGATACACCCCAGCCGGAAGCCTGTTTGATCAACTATTATAAAGACAACGCCAGGATGGGCCTGCACCAGGATCGGGATGAACAGATGTTCGATGCTCCGGTGGTTTCGGTCTCGTTGGGCGATACAGCAACTTTTCGGATTGGCGGTTTGAACCGAAAAGACCCGACCAAGTCACTACGTCTAAACTCCGGAGACGTCATAGTTCTCGGTGGTGAGGCCCGCCTTGCCTTTCACGGGATCGATCGTGTCTTGAAAGACACGTCAACGCTCTTGAAAAACAGCGGGCGGATCAATCTGACTTTGAGGCGCGTGACGCCACAAACCTAGGCTTCACCAACAACAATTCCAATCTTGCCGACGTATTTCTTCGACAAAAACGCTTCTTGGGCCTCATGAAGGCATTTGAGCGGATAAGTCTTTGCTACGGCTGGCTTGATTTCTCCGTCTTCAATATAGCTGACAAGGTCGGTGAATACGGATGGGTCCTGACGGGTGCAGCCGAAAAAGGACAGGTCTTTCAAGTAAAGCGTCCTGAGGTCCAGTTCGACAATCGGCCCTGCAATAGCCCCCGCAACAGCATAGCGGCCACCATCACACAAACCTTCAAGAAGCTGGGGCCACTTGGGCCCGCCGACCGGATCTAGCACAACATCAAAGTTTTTTGCTTGAACAACATCATACCGCTCCAATATCTCGTCCGCTCCCAACCCTCTCAGGTCGTCAGCCTTGGAAGGGCTAGTCATGGCCGTGACATGCGCACCACGACGCTTGGCAAGCTGGATCGCTGCAGACCCTACGCCGCCAGACGCTCCTGTGATTAAAACCCGTTCAGCTTTGAGATCGCATCGCTGAATCATTCCTTCAGCTGTTGAATAAGCACATGGGAAGGAAGCCAACTCGACATCGCTCAAGTTCGAGTCGACCTTGATAGCGTCTTCGGCAAATGTCACCGAATATTCAGAAAACCCGCCATCGTATTCAGATCCGAAGGTAACGAGTGGAAGGTGTGAATGCACCAGCTTTGGCACCTGCATTGACCGAACCAGAATATGCTCGCCAAGTCTGGACTCTGGAACACCTTTGCCGACAGCGACTATCGTTCCGCAGCAATCTGCGCCCTGGATGCGCGGAAATCTCAAGGCCTCTCCGGACCAACTGCCGTCTTCGTCTGCCTTGTCGCCATAACCACCTGCGGCACCGGCCGCCGTATCACCCCGCACAGATTTGGAATACCAACCGATTCGCGTATTGATGTCGGTGTTGTTGACGGCGGCCGCGCCGACCTTGATCAGGACTTCACCAGTTCCAGGCACTGGCACGGGCAAATCTGTACGCCATTCCAGACAGTCGGGACCACCGTGACCGGTGAGGACCACACCACACATTGTATCTGGAAGATTACTCATGACAGCTCCGGTAAAAATTATCGCGCTACCCAGAACAGGTAGAATGATCATTTTCCTTCGTCAATCTGCACAGGGTAGAAACTGAAAACTACCGCGCCTCGGCTCAGTAAAACTGACCGACTGCCAAAGCGACCATTGCTGCCGCGATTACCCAGAGCGCTACCCGCCCTGACCGAGTGTGGCGGGCTTCCGCCTTGCCGATCGCTTCAGCCGTTTCGTCACTGAACCTCAGGCCTTGAGTGGCCATTTTCTCAAGTTCTTCAGACATGCGCCCGATACGATCGGCAAACAGCGGCATGTCATTGGCAACACGGGCGAGCGAAGATATGGCGTCCCCCACGTCCCTGATTTTTCCCGTTGGCCCGAGGTGTTCTGCAATCCAGCCGCCAACAACAGGTTCTGCCGTCTTCCACATGTCGAGATTTGGATTGAGCGTCCGGGCGACGCCTTCGACAACAACCATGGTTTTTTGCAGCATGATCAGCTGGGTTTGGGTACTCATGTCAAACAACTCGGTGACTTCGAGAAGCTGTGTCAAAAGTCGGGCCATGGAGATTTCGCTGGCGTCATGACCGTGAATCGGTTCGCCAATCGCGCGGATCGCCTGCGCAAACATGTCAACATCCTGATCAGCAGGAACGTAACCAGCTTCAAAGTGAACTTCAGCAACGCGTCTGTAATTGCGTGTGATGAATCCAAACAGGATTTCAGCCAGAAACCGCCGCTCGCGTATGTTGAGCCGCCCAACAATGCCGAAATCGACAGCGATCAGAGTGCCGTTGGGCCCGACGAACAAATTGCCCTGGTGCATGTCAGCATGAAAGAACCCGTCCCTCAGTGTGTGGCGAAGGAAACTCTGAATTACGAGAGCGCCCAGCGCTTCCAAATCGTGACCGTCTTCCGCCAGCCCGTCGACGTCCGACATCTTGCGGCCATCGATCCACTCCATGGTGAGCACACCTTTGGCCGTCCGCATCCAGTCGACTTCCGGAACCCGGAAACCTTCGTCTCCTGCCGTGTTCTCTGCCATCTCGGACAGGCCTGCAGCTTCAAGCCGAAAGTCCATCTCCATAGCAACGGACTGGGCAAGCGTATCAACCACAGCAACAGGACGCAGGCGCCGGGACGGTGCGTGGAACCGTTCTGCCAAACGAGCAACCAGATAATAGCTGTCAAGATCGCGCTGGAAGCGTATGGCGACACCCGGGCGCAGAACTTTGACTGCGACCTTGTGCTCATTTCCCTGGTGATCGCGTACGACTGCTGGATGAACCTGCGCGATTGAAGCGGCTGCAACAGCTTCGCCGAATTCAACAAAGAGATCTTCGACTGGTTGCCCGAATTGATCCGAAACGGCCTTGCGGGCCGCTTCATGATCAAAGGGTGGCAGACGATCCTGAAGTGCCCCAAGATCTCGCGCCGCGTCCTTGCCAACAACATCTGCACGTGTTGCCAGAAACTGTCCAAGTTTGACGTAGGATGGACCAAGCCGATTAAGTGCATCTGATAGACGCAACTCCGCGCTCTTGTTCTTGACCGAGCGGCGTTCCAAGAGCTTGGCGCAGCCAATAGCAAAACGGGGACCGGCAGGCAGGTCCGGCAAATTCGCGAGACTGAACACCCCCTCGCGCGCCATCACAAACCCAGCCCGCGCAAGACGGAAAAAAGGCATCACACCAAACGCCATGAATCAGTACTTCCAACCCGTATGAAGGGCGGCAATCCCGCCTGAATAATTGCGGTAATTGACCCGTTCGAATCCGGCTTCACGGATCATTTCCGCAAAACGTTCCTGACTTGGGAATTTCCGGATGGATTCCACCAGATACTGATAGGGGTCTCCATCGCCAGTGGCCCACTTTCCCATCACCGGAATCGCATTAAAGGAAAACGCGTCATAAACTTTGTCTAGCACCGGAACGTCCACTTCGGAAAACTCCAGGCACATAAACCGGCCGCCCCGCTTTAGAACCCGCCGTGCCTCTCGGAGCGCTTTTGGAATATCCGGCACGTTCCGGATGCCAAATGCGATTGTATATGCATCAAAGCTTTTGTCGGGGAACGGCAGCTCTTCTGCATTCCCCTGCGAGAATGTGATCAGATCGGAAAGACCTGCTTTGGCCGCCCGGTCCCGGCCAACGCCGAGCATGGATTCATTGATATCGCAAACAACGGATTCAACCGTTTCATTCGATTTTCGCACGACACGGGTCGCCACATCGCCGGTGCCGCCAGCGACATCCAGATGACGCCAGCCTGACGACTTGTTTTTTGGGGGCGCCAAAAGCGATACCATGGCATCCTTCCAGACACGGTGAAGTCCGCCGGACATCAGATCATTCATCAGGTCATACCGGCTGGCAACCTTGTGAAACACATCGTCCACCAGTGCCTGCTTTCCGCCCTCAGCAACTTTGGTAAAGCCGAAACTGGTCGGCATATCTTCCGGCGTGCGGTTTTGCCCGTGTGCTTGCTGCGTCATCGGAGCGCCTCCTGGCGGATCAAAAATAATCGGTCAATCTCTTCAAAGTGCGCCGGACAATAGTACAAGCGCTATTCAAGCGCTATCTTTGTAGACCAGAAACACCATATGCCGCAGGGCTATAGCGCGGTGTTGAAATGGAGACCAGAGTTTAATGCCTGAATTGCCGGAAGTGGAAACTGTAAAACGTGGCCTCGCGCCTTCTTTTGAAGGCTCAACCATCACAAAGGTCGATCAAAATCGCCCAGATCTGCGGTTTCCGTTTCCAGACCGGTTTTCAGAGCGATTAACCGGTCAGACAGTTACCGGATTATCCCGACGCTCCAAATACCTGTTGGCGGACATTCAGTCTGGTGATGTTCTTGTCATGCATCTCGGTATGTCAGGTTCTTTCAGGGTGGAAAGTGGATCCAACAGCGCTTCTCCAGGTGAATTCGCGCACGAGCGCAACAAAAATCCGAAACATGACCACGTCGTCTTCCACCTGAAAACGCCGACCGGGGCTGATGCTCGCATAATATATAATGACCCGCGGCGGTTTGGTTTCATGGACCTGATTGCACGAGACGCTCTCGGCGAGCACTCTTTTTTCCGTGACCTCGGAATTGAGCCTTTGGGCAACGCGTTAAGCGGTGAAACGCTTGCCAGACTGTTCGCAGAACGAAAGACACCGCTCAAATCAGCTTTGCTAAACCAAAAGCTCATAGCCGGACTCGGCAATATATATGTCTGTGAAGCACTCTGGCGGACTGGGCTGAGCCCGACGCGACTAGCAGGCACTCTGGCAACAAAAAATGGCAAGGCCACAGCAAAAGCTAACGCCCTGGCTATCCATATACGGGAAACTCTGGAAGACGCTATCAAGGCCGGAGGCTCATCCTTGAGGGATCATACACAGGCCGATGGATCGCTTGGATACTTCCAGCACTCTTTCGCCGTCTATGACCGGGAGGGAGGCGGTTGCCAGACTCCAGATTGCAACGGCACCATCGCGCGGCTGGTTCAATCCAACCGCTCCACTTTCTATTGCCCGTCCTGCCAACATTAGCCAATAGATGACCTGACGACGTCCAAGCCTTGCCATTGTGGGTAATGGTCGGCTAGGCATTGCGGCACGAAGTATATGTGGCTGTCATAGGAGCAGGCAAAATGGGCTATGAGAATATTCGCGTCGAAAAACGTGGCAAAGTCGGACTGATCACACTAGACCGCCCCAAAGCGCTCAATGCGCTGAATTCAGCACTGATTGCTGAGCTGTGTGCTGCGCTCGACGGATTTGATGCGGACGAGCGAATTGGTTGCGTTGTCATCACCGGATCTGAAAAGGCCTTTGCCGCCGGTGCAGATATCAAAGAAATGCAGCCGCACAACTTCTCGTCGGCCTATCAGACTGATCTCATCACTCCATTTGACAGGATTTCACGGAACCGCAAGCCAATCATAGCTGCTGTCGCAGGTTATGCACTTGGCGGCGGTTGCGAACTGGCCATGCTGTGCGACTTCATCATTGCCGCTGATACCGCCAAGTTTGGCCAACCGGAAATCACACTCGGTGTCATACCAGGTGCAGGTGGTACGCAGCGTCTCACACGCTTTGTCGGCAAGTCCAAAGCCATGGACATGGTCCTGACCGGACGCATGATGGATGCAGAGGAAGCAGAGCGCAGTGGTCTGGTCAGCCGGATTGTGGCGGCAGACGACCTTCTCGAAGAAACAATGAAAGCTGCCGAGAAAATCGCTGATTTCTCGCTACCCGTCGTCATGATGGCCAAGGAAAGCGTGGATCGGTCCTATGAAACCACTCTCACCGAAGGCGTGCGTTTTGAACGCCGTGTATTCCAGGCAATGTTTGCGCTGGAAGATCAAAACGAAGGCATGACTGCCTTTACCGAAAAACGGGCACCGCAATTTAACAACAAATAAACTCAGGCTGATCGCGACAAAGGCGTTGACGTTCAGCCTCAGCGCGATTATAAGCTGCGCCAAATCGGTGGCGGTCTTCCGCCGCCGTTGTTTTTTGATCGGGACTTATCACATTAAGTGCCCCAGCCCCGATCGCCACCGGACATTTGTCCCATTTACCGATCAGGATTGAGCCCATGGCCAACACACCATCGGCCAAGAAGGCGGCCCGTAAGATTGCCCGCCGGACGGCCACAAACAAGAACCGTCGGAGCCGTATGCGCACCTACCTGCGTACCGTTGAAGAAGCAATTGCTTCAGGCGACCAGGCTGCTGCAAACGACGCATTCAAGGCTGCTCAGCCAGAAATCATGCGCGCCGCTTCAAAAGGTGTATTGCACGCAAATACAGCGTCTCGGAAGGTCTCTCGCCTCAATGCCCGTATCAAGGCACTCAGCGCGTAAAACGTTCATCGCTATGATGTTTTAAAAACCCGGCCATCGTGCCGGGTTTTTTTTAGCCGTGTAATTTTGTGGATTGCCAAGAACTTCGATTTATCCACCAGCAATTGTAAAAACTATCAGGTAATTGGATGGCACAATTTCTTATTAATTTTCAATTACTTATTTATATGTAGGCTGCCCATCTCCTTGCCTTGCTAGATTCGAACAGAGTCAAGATCCCAAGCCCCAAAAATTTTAATATTTTGTTTTTCTGTTGTTTCAGGCCCGCGTCAAAACCGAAAAATCATTGCGGCTAAAAGCGTTTTCCGCCTCACCACAGATAACCACAGTTTGACGAAAAACGAACAGGACCCGTCTTCAACGCAGTTTCGAAAAACATCCTGTTGAATGCTTCCGCCGGGTCTGTATATTGACCCTGTGCTGGCGATTAAACGACTGGCAGACGAACAAAAACAGTGCTTGGACAAAAAATGAAAAAGTTTAAATTATACATAGTCGGGCGCAATTCAAATTACTGGCAGAATGAATACATTAAAGTATTCAGCGTTTGACGTAGTTAGTTTTCCCATAACCTAATTACTCTCCGTTTCAATGTGATATTACTTTAATTCGACCGTTGCAAAACTGTCGAAGGGGGATGCTTTGCGAATTGACACTGGTTATGCTGGCGATATTGACGCCCAAGGTGCATTTGAAGCACTGGAAACCCAACAAAATGCAGTTTTGGTTGATGTTCGTACCCAGGCGGAATGGACGTTCGTTGGCATTCCGGATTTGAGTACAATTGGCAAAGATACAGCCTTCGCCGAGTGGCAGAGTTTTCCTCCATCCGGACCTAATCCGGATTTTGTGAAAGATGTGGTTGGCTTTTTAGAGAAAAAAGGCCTAGACCCGGCGACACCAATCTACTTCTTGTGCCGCTCCGGCGCGCGCAGCAAGGCAGCGGCAATCGCACTCACCCAAGCCGGATATACTAACTGCTTCAACATCTCTGATGGTTTCGAGGGAGCCCTCGATGCGGAAGGGCATCGTGGACTTCAATCTGGATGGAAAGCAGCCAAATTACCTTGGAAACAGAACTAAAACCCTCGCAGAAGGGATCTATTCGGAAGCAGTCCGAACCAAACATAACCGTCCCAAAAGGGACTCAATAAGCTGCAAAAGCAGCAGGGCGTCGAAGAACAGCTGTGGCGGATTGTTCTTCACTTAACAGGAGGCAGATGAAATGCAGGTTCAGGAGGCAGGCGGCTCCGAACAATGGAAGCGAGTTAAAAAACAGCTCAAGGCTGAACTCGGTGACGATGTTTTTAGCAGTTGGTTTGCGCGGGTAGATTTAGAGGAACATCAGGACGGCACTGTACGCCTGTCCGTTCCGACACGATTTCTCAAGCAGTGGATCCAAAACAATTATAATGACCACCTGATGGGTCTTTGGCAGCGAGAGTGTGATACGGTTCATCGCATTGAACTGACTGTACGCGGCGCAATTCGCCCAAGGCAGACTCCAATTGTACAACAGAGCCTTTCAGCTCCGGCAGGCGGCGTTAAATCAGCCACCCTTGAAACCCGCAGCGAAGGACTCGGTGAAGCATCACAAGTGGCACGCGCCCAAGCAGCGACGGCTGCTCTTGGTCGTGGAGATCCAATTTCAGAAAATACGCGTGATGTTCTGCAAGGCGCTCCGCTTGATCCGAAATACACATTCGAAACTTTTGTTGAAGGCGAATCCAACAATCTGGGTCTGGCAGCAGCCCAGCAGGTTGCAACAGGTGGAGCAGTTACATTCAACCCGCTCTACATCCATGCATCCGTTGGCCTCGGAAAGACCCATCTTATGCAGGCCGTCGCAGCCAAGGCCCGCGCTGGCGGACGGAAAGTGCTCTACCTCACTGCTGAGCATTTTATGTATAAGTTTGTTACAGCTCTGAAATCCCAATCTGCCCTCGCCTTCAAGGAAAACCTGCGTACCATTGATCTCCTCCTGATCGATGACATGCAGTTCCTTCATGGAAAACAGGTTCAGCAGGAATTCTGTCATACACTCAACGCTTTAATCGACGGTGCCCGTCAGGTTATCGTTGCAGCAGACCGTGCTCCCTCGGAACTGGACACACTTGATGACCGGGTTCGCTCACGTTTGTCAGGCGGTCTTGTCGTTGGTATTCAGGAACCTGATTTCGTCCTTCGCAGAAGCATTCTGGACACTCGTGTTGAAGTAGCGCGAAAGTCATATCCGCAATTTGATGTGCCAAACAATGTCCTCGACTATGTCGCCCGTCACGTCGCCTCCTCCGGGCGTGACCTTGAAGGCGCCCTCAATCGCTTGATAGCACATAACCAGCTGACAAATCAGCCGATTACTCAAGAAATGGCTGAGTTGACCCTCCGTGACCTGGTGCGCTCAAGTGAACCGCGACGTGTCAAGATCGAAGAAATCCAGCGCATAGTGTCGAAGCACTATAATGTCACCAAAGCTGATCTTTTGTCTGCTCGCCGGACCCGGACAATTGTGCGACCTCGTCAGATCGCAATGTATCTTGCGAAGGTGATGACACCACGATCCCTTCCTGAAATCGGTCGCCGTTTCGGCAATCGCGACCACACAACGGTGTTGCATGCTGTTCGGAAAATCGAAGAACTGGCTCGTGGTGATTATGGTCTTGCACAGGAGCTTGAGCTGCTGAAACGCATGCTCGACGCCTAAGGATTGAAATACACGAAATTGTATCAAATTTGAGGGCGTTCCGACGGGGCGCCCTCTTGCATTTGAAACAGGTTAAGGGCAGTGTCTTCCACCCCGCTCCATCATTGGAGCCTTGATCACCAGTTTGCCGGACGGTCCCGTCCGGCCCTTTACGAGTACGGAACGAGCGTATGAAAGCGACCCTCGAGCGGACCGACCTTCTCAAGTCCCTTACCCATGTTCACCGCGTGGTTGAGCGCCGGAATACAATTCCTATTCTGTCGAATGTTCTCCTACGCGCCGATGGCGGCATATTGAACCTGAAGGCAACAGATCTTGATCTGGAAATCGTCGAAGGCGTTCCGGCCATGATCGAGATGCCTGGGGCAACGACCGTACCAGCTCACATGTTCTATGACATTGTGCGAAAATTGCCGGAAGGCTCTCAGGTGGTTCTGGAAACAACAGGGGATGACAGCACACTGGAAATTCGCGCAGGCCGGTCGAAATTTACGCTGCAGATGCTGCCGGAAACAGATTTTCCGGACCTTACGGCTGGCGACTTCAGCCACGGCTTTGAGCTGACAGCAAATGACATCCGCAAACTTATCGACACAACGCAATTTGCGATTTCGACGGAAGAAACACGGTATTATCTGAACGGTATTTACCTCCACACTGTTGATACTGAACACGGTCACAAATTCCGAGCTGTTGCGACTGACGGTCACCGACTGGCTCAGGCTGAAGTCCCTGCACCATCAGGTTCTTCCGGAATGCCGGGGATCATCGTTCCGCGTAAGACCGTAGGCGAAATGCAAAAGCTTCTGGAAGATCCGGAAGAAAACGTAAAAATAGAATTGTCGGACACCAAAATACGGATCACAACCCGCTCTGTCGTCCTGACGTCCAAGCTAATTGACGGCACTTTCCCAGATTATGGCCGCGTCATCCCGCAAGGCAATGACAAGGAAATGCGGGTCGATAGAGATGAGTTCAAGGAAGCTGTTGATCGCGTTTCAACAATTTCGTCGGAACGTGGCCGTGCGGTAAAGCTGGCTTTGGTAGAAGGTCGCTTGGTCCTGACAGTCAACAACCCGGATTCGGGCAGTGCGACTGAAGAACTTGCAGTTGAATACGATAACGAAGATCTCGAAATCGGCTTCAATTCACGTTATCTGCTCGACATTGCCAACCAGCTGAGCAGTGACACAGCTCTCTTCCGTCTGGCAGATTCCGGTTCTCCGACCCTGATCCAGGACAACACGGTTGATGATTGCCTGTTTGTTCTGATGCCGATGCGGGTTTAACGGACAAAGCGAACTATTGCGGAAATAGGTTTATGACTGAAACCCGGTCGGCGCAGCTGACCCGTATGACATTTACTGACTTTCGCAACTATGCCGACCTCAAAATCGAGGTCACCGCGAAAATGGTTGCATTCGTCGGCGCCAATGGTGCCGGCAAGACAAATATCCTCGAAGCAATTTCCTTTCTGACAGCTGGACGTGGCATGCGAAGAGCGATTCTCGCGGATGTAGCCCGGTCCGACGGGTCGGGTGGCTGGAGCGTCGCAGCGAAAATCATGCTCGATGGTATGGAAACCGCTATTGGCACAGGGCTGGTTTCCGGCTCGACCGGACGAAAAGTCCGAATTGACGGCGAAGAAGTCCGTGGATCTGAAACCCTTTTGGAATATATGCGAGTGCTATGGCTTGTACCTTCGATGGACGGCCTCTTTACCGGTCCCGGCTCTGACCGCCGCCGGTTTCTGGACAGGCTGACACTTGCTATTGACCCGACGCACGGTCGACGCGTCAGCGATTTTGAGAATGCACTCCGACAACGCAACCGCTTGCTTGATCAGAACGGATCAGATTCATTTCTGAGTGCGCTGGAGCAACAAGTCGCCGAACTTGGTACTGCAGTTTCCATTGCCCGCAACGAGACCGTTGGTCTTCTCTCCCAGATGATATCGGATAAGGCGACTGAATATGCCGCCTTCCCCCATGCCTCTTTAGCTTTGGAGGGAACTTTTGAAGCAGAAACCCTGGGACTTACGGCTTCGGACCGTGAAGACCACTATCGACGCATGCTGAACGATGGCAGATCACGCGACAGGGCTGCCAGCCGCACATTGAGCGGACCGCATTTGAGCGATTTGAAGGTCCGTCACGCCGCCAAGGACATGCCTGCGGCACAATCATCCACCGGAGAACAAAAAGCACTGCTCATCGGGTTGGTATTGGCCCACGCTGAGTTAACAGCAAAGGTCGCCGGGATGACGCCTGTTTTACTGCTCGACGAAGTGGCAGCACATCTGGACCCGGATCGAAGGGCAACACTCTTTTCGCGGCTAAACTCGCTCGGTGGTCAGGTCTTCATGACCGGCACCGACGAGGCACTTTTCGAGGCGCTTCCCAAGAGCTCGGAAGTGTTTGAGATCAAAGATCGCGACAGCCAGCTCCTTAGCCGACAAAGTCTCCCTTAAAACCGCCGAATTCTTGTGGTTTTCCACCATTATCCGAAGCTTGGAAGACCTTCGGCTTCCCCGTGGTTGAACCCCTGTGGGAACCCCGTATAACAGGGTAAGAATAGACAAACTGATTGGTGATTGATTCGCATGAGCGACACGTCCACACCCGAGACCACTCCTACGCCCAACGCCGACAATGGTGGCGAGTACGGCGCTGATTCCATCAAGGTCCTGAAAGGCCTTGATGCTGTCCGCAAACGCCCCGGTATGTACATAGGCGACACGGATGATGGATCCGGCTTGCACCACATGGTTTACGAGGTCGTGGACAACGCCATCGATGAAGCGCTGGCTGGTCATGCAGACCACGTGACTGTGTCGCTAAACCCGGACGGATCGGTCACGGTTTCGGACAATGGGCGCGGCATTCCAACAGATGTACACTCCGAAGAAGGTGTTTCTGCAGCCGAAGTCATCATGACGCAGTTACACGCTGGCGGAAAGTTCGACCAGAACTCCTATAAAGTTTCCGGCGGTCTGCATGGTGTGGGTGTGTCGGTGGTGAACGCACTATCCACCAAACTGGAGCTTCGAATCTGGCGAAATGACCAAGAACACTTCATGGTGTTTGCCCACGGTGATGCTCAACAATCTCTGGAAGTTGTCGGACCAGCCAATGGGCGAAAAGGCACGGAAATAACCTTTTTACCGTCGACTGAAACCTTCACAAAAACAGATTTCGATTTCGGGACGTTGGAGCATCGGTTGAGGGAGCTAGCGTTCCTCAATTCAGGCGTCCGCATCATTCTGACAGATAAACGCGGTGTCGAGGAAGTCGTTGAAGAACTCTTCTATGAAGGAGGTCTGGAAGCTTTCGTCCGATATCTCGACCGGGCAAAGCATCCCTTAATTGAAGACCCGATTATCATGCAGGCTGAGCGCGACGGGATTACCGTCGAAGCTGCCATGTGGTGGAACGACAGCTACCATGAGCATGTCCTTTGTTTTACCAACAACATCCCGCAACGCGACGGCGGCACACACTTGGCAGGTTTTCGTGGAGCGCTAACCCGACAGGTTACGGGCTATGCGGACTCCACCGGGATTATGAAAAAGGAAAAAGTCTCTCTCACGGGCGACGATTGCCGTGAAGGACTGACCTGTGTTCTGTCAGTTAAGGTCCCAGATCCGAAATTCTCTTCGCAGACCAAAGACAAACTGGTTTCCTCTGAAGTTCGCCCTGTAGTCGAAAACCTGATTTCCCAGGCGCTCTCGGACTGGTTTGAGGAAAATCCTGCTCCTGCCAAAACAATCGTTTCCAAAGTAGTTGAGGCCGCATCTGCCCGTGAAGCGGCCCGCAAGGCGAGAGAATTGACCAGACGGAAAGGCGCGCTAGACATAGCCTCACTTCCCGGAAAACTTGCCGACTGCCAGGAACGTGACGCGTCTAAAGCCGAACTTTTCTTGGTGGAGGGTGATTCAGCTGGCGGCTCTGCGAAACAGGGTCGCCACCGCGGAAACCAGGCAGTTCTTCCGTTGCGCGGCAAAATCCTCAACGTGGAGCGTGCACGGTTCGACAAGATGCTGTCGTCCAATGAAATCGGCACCCTTATCACGGCTCTGGGAACCGGGATCGGCAAGGAAGAATTCAACGTCGAGAAGCTGCGTTATCACAAGATCATTATCATGACGGATGCTGATGTTGACGGTGCCCATATCCGAACCCTGCTGCTGACGTTCTTCTTCCGTCAAATGCCGGAACTGATCGAAAATGGGTATGTTTATATCGCTCAACCACCACTCTATAAGGTCAAGCGCGGCCAGTCTGAACAATACCTCAAAGATCAGGCTGCTTTGGAAGACTATTTGATCGCACAGGGATCAGAAGACACGTCTCTCAGCATTGCCAGTGGTGAAGTCAGAATGGGGCAAGATCTGCGGCAAGTCGTAGAAACTGCCCGAACCATCTCTGATATCTTCGATGGTCTCCATTCTCGCTACAATCGCGATGTAGTGGAACAGGCTGCCATTGCCGGAGCATTGAACGCCGAGATTCTCGACAATCAATCAAAAGCGGACGAAGCTGCTGCTTATATCGCGCGCCGGATGGATATCCTCGCGGACGAATTCGAACGTGGCTGGGTCGGTGAAGCCCGAGAAGATGGCAGCCTAGTGTTCACTCGAACCGTTCGCGGCGTCGAAGAAGTTGCCACAATTGATGCAGCCTTGCTCGGGTCAACAGACGCACGCCGACTGGCTGCTCATGCCGACCACCTCAATGAGGTTTACGGAAAAGCGGCTGTTCTTCGGCGCAAGGACCAGCCGATGGAAATCCGCGGCCCGCGCACATTGCTGCAGCAGATTTTCTCGTTTGGCCAGAAAGGCAACTCGCTGCAACGCTACAAAGGGCTGGGTGAGATGAACCCGGAACAGCTTTGGGAAACAACTCTTGACCCGAATGTCCGCTCTCTTCTGCAGGTTAAGGTTCGAGAAGCTGATGACGCCGACGATATCTTTACAAAGCTGATGGGCGATGAAGTCGAGCCACGGCGAGAATTCATTCAGGACAATGCTCTGGCCGTGGCAAATCTCGACATCTGATCGTAAGACCAGTAATGAGCGGCTCAAAAGCCGCTCTTTTTGTTTTATGCTCCCGGCCAGGGTTTGGGCTTTCCAAAATAGTATCCCTGTGCAGCCTCGATCTTAAGATCCTGCAACAAAACCACTTCTTCTTCCCTCTCTACATGCTTGGCAATGACCTTGATCCCAAGGTCCTTGGTCACAGCAACAAGCCCCTTTAAGATCGCAACCTTTGCAGGATCATCGGATACTTGTTGTGTCAGCCCGGATGCCAGCTTCAACCAGTCAACAGGAAGACTTGTCAGGCGCGAAAACACCGGCCAATGCCCTGCAAAATCATCAATTGCAGTCTGGCACCCAAGTTCAGCTACAAATCTAAAGAAGGATTCTACGGTCGTCGGCTCCCTGAGAAAATCCTTCTCAGAAATTTCAAGACAGAGTTTTGATGCAAGAAGCGGGTTCACCGACAAACGGTGGAACAGGACATCCCTGAAATTGGGGTCTCTTGCTGATCCAACAGAAACATTCATGGTCAATATGGAGCGTTGCGTATTGCGTTCGGCTGCATCGAGCACTTTGTCCAAGGTCCATGCATCCACCTGAGCTATGAAACCCGATCGCTCCGCAGCAGAAATCCACGCACGGGACGAGAGGCCACTCGCTCTTTCGCCCTGAAGGCGTAAAAGCACTTCTGATCCACACTGTTGATTGCGCTGCAAGCACATGATCGGCATGGAATAAAGAGTCAGTTCATTCGCCCTGAAACTGCCTGGTTCTGGCAGATCAATAAGTTCCGAACCGGAAGACGTGCAATCATTTGCCTGAACAGAATGAATTTGAACGGACTGTCCGCCGAATCTTTTTCCGCGCAAACAGGCTCTATCCGCAAGCCCCAAAACAGCTGATGCATCGCAATTTTTTAGCAAACTGTCATTCTCGACGAAGGCGACACCAATCGACCCGCCGATGGTGAATACCCGATCAGAAATTTCCAGCCGGATCCCGGCGAAACCGTCCAGAATTCGTTCTGCTGTTTCCAATGCTGCGTCTGCATTCATGGCAGGAATCATGGCGGCAAACTCATCTCCACCAATTCGTGCCGCTGTGCCAAATTCCCCAAGTGTCAAAGAAAGGCAGGAGGCGACGCGCATAAGCATGTCATCGCCCGCGTCATGCCCGCCCAAGTCGTTGACCTTTTTAAACTCGTCCAGGTCGATGTAAAGAACAGCCAAGCCTGTGGACCCGTCATCGGACGCCAATCTTTGCATTTCAAGTTTTAAGGCCCGGGTGAAGGCACGCCGATTGGCCAGACCTGTTAAAGGGTCCAGATATGCCAATCGCCGATTTTCGGCTACCTCGTGCGGGCAATCGACATTCCGCCGCATGATCGCCATTGACGCACCATCCAGATCCGAATTGCCCTGCAATGCAGGCAGCGGCACCAGGCGAATTTCGCACATGCGACGATCAGCAGTGCTTCCTCCGAGGCCGCGGCCCTCTGTTTCGGGAATGTAAAGTGCCTGCGGCGTATTGGACGTCAGTTCAACGATGCATTCTGCCAGCAAATCACTGTCGTACGGATTGCCCATCAGATTAAGAAGGCGTTTGGCCTTTTCGTCAGGGCTTTCGGACCCATCAAAAATGAGAACATCGTCCGGGAAATTCTTCAATAGCCTATCTGTCATTTCAGCAAGAATGCTTGCTCCAACAGGTTGGGTATGAGGTTCACTATTTTCACCATCTGTGGTGCCGACCCCGTCCAGCTCGAATTGAACGAGAACCGCCGGATTTTCGCCAGACAGAGATACAAATGATGTGCAGACCAGATGATTACAGAAAACCTCACCTGACTTAAGCGCGACTATACCTGTAGCCTGAGCCGGAATTCCCGTGAATGCGGCAGACAGGACTGCCTCGCACCGTCTCCAGCTTGAGGAAGAAAACAAATCTGACAGGCGACCCGGTACATTTAGAAGGCCTGCATCATCACAAGCTTCAACCAATTTGGTGTTATTCAGCAAGATACAACCATCTGAGTCGACATAGGCAGCAGCATGCGGAAGCACCTCAAGCAGCGCCACGTGAAAGCCTGTAAGCGCAGAGTTACCTGCGCTCCGCAAGCTTCCCCGCTGATCATGAACCATACGTTGGCTGACTTGCACCAGACTTTCCTTTCAAAAACCTGCCTGAATGACGCAGAACACAATACACCTACGCGTCGCCTCTCTGTACGGAAGAACTAGCATAATTTTAATGTAAATATTGACCCTGAATAACTACCCACAAGACTTAGAATTATTATAGTTAATTTTTGTTATTTTTTTATTTTCTATTAAATTAAAATTTTATCTATTTCTTTTACTTGTTTTTTCTTGTTCAGGATTCGTCTTATTTTTGCCTCCTGGCCAAGTTAATGGTTTGAAAGGATTGCTGCCTCTTTTTCTAAAGTCGGCATTTGCTGTTTTGTGGTTAAGAATCGCACCAAAGGCCAAAAGGATTCCCCGTGAAAACTTATCAACTGAAGCGAGCCACACTCTTCATAATAATGATGTGTATAGCTTTTAGCATTCACTATCCCGCGGAGCACGCCTCTGCCTCGACTGGTTTCCAGCAATGCGGGGAAGCTTCCTGGTACAAGTTGACCGGCAAAACCGCGAGTGGAGAACCGGCCGATCCTTCAGGATTAACCGGTGCTCATAGAACTCTGCCCTTCGGTACAATGGTGGATGTTACCAACATATCGAATGGGCGAACGGTAACGATCCGTATTAATGATCGCGGCCCTTTTTCAAAGGGGCGGATCATCGATGTTACGCAAGCCGCCGCGCAACAATTGGGCTTTATAAGCAAGGGTATTACAACGGTAAAAGTAACGGCACACGCAGGTGAAATCGGGACAAATCAGATCAAAAATTGCCAATAATTCGTGGCTTTTTCAATTCTCGAAGAGAATTATGACGACTCAATCACTTTTTATTTTCCCTATATCTGTCTGTTTTTAATCGTTTTTTATTGCAATCCAACAATTTTATATCATCACTCAGAATGAATAACGATCAGTCGCATTCAAGTGAATCAAAAAATAAAATATTTTACGGTAATGACATTCTCAAGATATGCCGCTAGAGTTGCGCCCGTGGTCGATGGGGCCACGTGCACAGTAACTTTATTCGCGCAGTCTTTCATGGCTGCGCGTTTTTTTTGTCTATGAATTAAATATAATACTAAAGTCCGACCCTTATCAGCAGCCACTCAAACCCAGTGTTAAACCGGAGCGTCTTCGACGACCGGTAATGGTTTGAACGTGATAGACAAGCTCAGACTTAAAGGTAATATGTAGAGTGATTTTACAGGTGTTCGTAATCCATACTTGGCCAAATTACAACTTTTTCCGGAATTGATACAATCTCGCCGCGAATTCACAGTGGACCGGAAGCGTTCCGATTTAAAGTCGCAGCATTACCTCCTCCAGCCTCAGAAGCTGTTTGCATTCTTCAAAAAGCCGTTGCCGAAGAAAGCAGGATCTAGTATCAGACCTATCTATCCGACGCGCTTGTCAATCCAATTGCGCGACAAGCACCCGTAGCTCAGCTGGATAGAGCGCTGCCCTCCGAAGGCAGAGGTCACAGGTTCGAATCCTGTCGGGTGCGCCATTTCCTGAATCCTCAATTGTCTAAAAAACCTGGGACGATGCTGTTCAAATAAAACAGCCGGACTTGGGGATCCCCTAGCCCGGCTATAAAACTGATGTGTCTGTTAGACCGATGTTTTATTCGAAAGTTTTCAAGTACGCGATGACGTTCGCTACGTCTGCTTCCTTGCGCAGACCAGCGAAAGACATCTTTGTTTTCGGAACAACTTCCTTCGGCTTCGTCAGGTAAGCAGCCAAAGTCTCATCGTCCCAAGTCAAACCCTCTTCCGCTGCCGCCAACATACCTTTTGAGTATTTAAAGCTTTCGTCCTCGCCTGCAGCCTTACCTGCAATACCATTCAGCTGCGGACCAACTTTGTTTTTGGCGCCTTCACCTACTGCATGGCAGGCTTTGCATTTCTTGAATACCTTTTCGCCGGCAGCAACATCACCTTCGGCCAAAGCCGGCGATGCGAGTGCCAGACTAAGTGCCGTCACCAGGCCATAGAGTGCTTTGTTCATATTCATTCCCTTCTATTCATGCCCAAGACCGCACTTCAAACAATGCGTCAAAGACAGCAACTGGTTCTAACCATGCCAACTGGTCTCTTCGCGCCAAGCGGCTGAAAAAGAGCACACAGTCCCAACCATAAAATCAACAATCGCCAGGACAACAAAACTCCGATTGAAATCCTTGCACCATGACATTGGTCAAAAGGATTGGCGCTTATTCGGCAGCAAGTGGTTGTCGCGCGAGCTGACATTCGTTCCATAAAGAATGGAGCGCACCGACCAAACGGTCAATATCTGCCTTGGTATGCACAGGTGATGGAGTGATCCTCAACCGTTCGGTCCCCTTTGGAACAGTCGGGTAGTTGATGGGCTGAATGTAAATCCCGAACTCTGCCAAAAGGGTATCTGACAGAAACTTACATTTTGCGGGGTTCCCTACCATGACCGGGATAATGTGGCTCGGGTTGGCAACATGCGGGATACCCAGTTCGTCGAGACGTTTTCGAACTTGGGCTACAATCGCCTTGTGAGCAGTTCGCTCAACATTGCTTTCTTTTAGATGCCTAATAGAGGCAGCCGCTGCTGCAGCTACTGCAGGCGGCAAGGCCGTCGTAAAAATGAAACCACTCGAAAAACTGCGGACGAAATCACACAACTCAGCCGAGGCAGATATATAGCCTCCGACCACACCAAATGCCTTTCCAAGTGTGCCTTCAATCACCGTCAGCCGATCCATGACGCCTACTTGCTCGGCAATTCCAGCACCACGTGGTCCATACAACCCAACGGCATGGACTTCATCGAGATAAGTCATCGCACCAAATTTGTCGGCAAGATCACAAATCTCCGAAATCGGCGCTATATCACCATCCATGGAATAGACGCTTTCGAAAGCAATCAGCTTAGGTTTCGCCGGATCGGCAGTGGCCAACTTTGCTTCAAGGTCCTCAAGGTCATTGTGCTTCCAGATAACTTTTTCGGCACGAGAATGACGAATACCCTCAATCATGGATGCGTGGTTCAAGCTATCTGAGAAAATGATGCATCCGGGAATTTGTGATCCGAGTGTGCCAAGTGCAGCCCAGTTGGAGACATATCCGGATGTGAAGACGAGTGCGTCTTCCTTGCCATGCAAATCGGCAAGCTCTTCTTCCAACAACACATGATCATGGGTCGTTCCCGAAATATTGCGCGTGCCGCCTGCGCCAACGCCGCAGCGATCGATTGCATCGTGCATGGCAGCGATGACTTTTGAATGTTGCCCCATTCCAAGATAATCATTGGAACACCAGATGGACACATCATCTGAGCCATCCTTATGTGTCCAGGCAGCCTCTGGGAACTTTCCGCGCTTGCGCTGCAGATCAATAAAGACCCGGTAATTCCCTTCTTGCTTAAGCGTGGCAAGACGGTTTTTGAAAAAGGCTTGATAGTCCATATTGTCCCCGCTTTCTCAACATGAGGCAAAGTTAACTGCAGGGCCAATGCCGGTACATGACTATAGTCAAGCGTTAGATTTTGGGGAACGCTAATCCGCATTACAACGTAGATGATTGGTCGGGCAGGATCGTGTAAAAGAATTGCCAAAGCAGATGAGCAAAACCGGCGATCTTGGGGGATTGGAACAGGTATGCCGAATGAAAGACGCAGGAAAATCGCCCTGTCATCCTTGCTGTTGCGCAGTTTTCCGCAGCACAGCCAGGACATGGTTCTCAGCATGTCGAGCTGGCGAGAATATGATCGCGGCGAGACATTGTTTCTTCAGGACGAAACCGCACAAGCCATTCATATTGTGATCGACGGTTGGGTGAAGCTCTATCGAATAGCCCCAAACGGCGGCGAAGCGGTGGTGAGTGTCTTTGCAAAAGGTGAGAGCTTCGGCGAAGCAGTTGCGTTTAAGGGCTTGCCTTATCCGGTGTCCGCAGAAGCCGTAACGGGCTGCGAGGTCATGCGCATTCCAAGTGTAGCACTCCTGGAGGCCATTCGCAAAGATCCGGAGATCGGCGTTTCTGTTCTGGCCTCGACATTTGCCCATCTGCATTCGCTGGTCTCCCAGCTCGAGCAGCTTAAAGCGCAAACCGGACCGCAGAGAGTTGCGGAATTCCTTCTGGAGCTCTGTGAGCAGGACGCCGGCAGCTGCATCGTCACCCTGCCATACGACAAGGTACTGATCGCCGGCAAACTCGGCATGAAACCCGAAAGCCTGTCGCGTTCCTTTGCGCGGTTGAAAACAGTCGGCGTTCATATCAAACGCAACCACGCGGCAATTGATGATATTGATCGTCTGCGCAATTTCTCTGAAGACGATCCGGTGGAAGCTTGGCATAAAGCAAAATGACAAAACTTGAAAATGTTCTTCGGGCAATCGACGAAGCGAATTCGGCTGACCCAAAATCTGAAGACGGCCAACCAACTGCAAAGCTCTACGGGCTACGGATGAGCGAAGAAGCTAACCGTCTGTTCCCAAATGCATCGGATACTCTTCAAATCGCCGCACGTGGGCAGCATGTCGAGCGATGGGTTTTGGAGCGGAAAAGCTATCCGGAAGGTAAAGTTGGTTATCACGCCTGGCGCCGAGACCTTGCAAAACACCATGCCAGCCGCGTGGCAAACTTCATGTCCGAAGCGGGCTATTCAGAGGAAGATATCGCAGCTGCAGAACGCATGCTGCACAAAGAAGGCATCAAACGACACGACGACGTACAGGCACTTGAAGACATAATCTGCTTTGTGTTCCTAAAATGGTACTTCGTACCCTTTGCGGCCAAACATGATGACGCCAAGGTTCTAGACATTGTGCAAAAAACCGCACGGAAGATGTCGAACGATGCAAGAGAGCGGGTTTTGCAGGAATTCGACCTTCCGGAGCCCTTGGCGTCAGCCTTTAGCCTGCAAGTGCAGGAATGAGATACAGGCCCAGCAGCAGCAGGCAATAAAACCCCAATACCCAATTGAAACCGGATTTCCAGCTAGGTGCCTGCCAAAGGCCAAGGTAGCGGGAAAGGATCAGCCGTACTTTCATCCAGGCGAGCAACAGAATTACGGAGCCTATCACGGCCTGATTGAGACCAGCCGGAACCAGAAAAGCAACCAATACAGATGCCGCGCTAAGGGCCAAGAGGCTTAGCCAGGCACGCAGGATCGGATCTTGAATTAATGCCATGATCACCTGAGAAGATAGATTACCGGGAAAAGCAGAACCCAGACGAGATCCACCATATGCCAGAAAGCGGCGGCAACCTCTATGTTGCGCGGTTTGGCGAACCATGTGACTAGTCCGAGAATAAGTATGCCGGCGACCACATGCGCAGCGTGAAATCCGGTTAAAAGGTAGTAGAACGTGAAGAACGGATGGGTTTCGGTTGAGATCCCGTGTTCTATCTTTTCAGCGTATTCCCAAACCTTGATCAAAAGAAAAACGATTCCCAGTACCATCGCACCGAACAGGGACAGACGAGCGGCACTCGTTCGGTTCGCAATTGAAAATCGCAAGGCACACGCTGCAAAATAACCACTCGTGATCAGGACAACCGTATTCACCCCTGCCTGCATCCGGTGCAGATGATCCTGGGCCGCTGCGAAACCTGCCGGATCAGTAATCCGCACTCCAAGAAACGCAGCGAGCCCTGCCCCGAACACCAGAAGCTCGCTGATGATGAGAACCCACATCATCAACTCACCGGGCAGCTCTTCGAGAGAGCCGGGTCTGGGCCTTTCGCCGGGCACGTCCATATCAGCCACCGATGAGCTGGCGATAAATTTGCGGCAAGGCCTGGGTCAGCTTGTCGGGATGCGGGATCACTGCGAATCCACCCTGCCCGAACAATCTCGGGAACCAGGACTTACCGGTCTTGTCGATTGTCACGCCGAAAACGGATTGTCCTGCTCTTCGAGCTTCGCGCACCGCCATTCTCGTGTCTTCAATCCCGTGACGACCTTCATAGTGATCCAGATCGTTCGGCTTACCATCGGTAATGACCAACAGCAATTTGCGTTTGCGGGTTTGTTCCGCGAGTTCTGCCGATGTGTGCCGCATGGCAGCGCCAAGGCGTGTATAGAAGCCTGGTTTCAAACCGCCTATTCGTTGCTCGACTGTTGCCGACATCGGCTCGTCGAAGCGTTTGCAACTCTGCAAATAAACACGATGTCGCTTAAGGGATGAAAATGCGTTGATTGCGAAGTCATCACCGCAGGCATTCAACCCCCAGGCCAAAGCAGTCAGAGCTTCACGCTCGATATCAATGACTGCGCGTCCGGTGACAGCGCTTTCAGTCGAACGGGAAACGTCGAGCAAAATGGAGACTGCAAGATCACGAGCTTCCGGACGGGTCTGCATCCAGATCCGTTCATTCCCGGACCCTGTTGCAGCCCGTTCCACTGCTGACCTGACTGCTGCGTCCATGTCCAGGCCATCACCTTCGAGATGGCCGCGTGTTGTCACCCGGCCCGGGCGCAGCGCTTCGAATTGCTTTTTGACGGACTTGATCCGGCGCGCAGCTCTAGGGTCACTCGCCGCTGACAAATGTTCCGGATCCACATTGGCGACACTTGTCAAAACGCAGACATGATCAGCCAGATAAGCTCCGGTGCGCGCATCCCATTCCGGATACATCGTCTTGCCGGAGAGTTTTTCCCGGTCGACATCTTCCGGCGCAAGGTCCAGATGCAGTTTCAACCGCGTTGCCGGTGCCTTGGAAATCTGGCCCAGACCAATTTCATCCTGATCGTCGGCTGCTTTTTTGGCGTCGTCATTCTCATCGTCGTCAACACGACGGTTGAGATTGAGAAACTCCGCCCAGCTGAGAATGGCTTCAAATTTATGCAAGATCAGGCTGTCATTGCGCTCGGCCTGATCAGCTTTGCGTCGACGTGCCCGAACTGTTTTGCCGCTGGCTTCTTCGGACTCACCGTCTGTTTCGCGGTTTTCGACTTCATCGCCGCTTGAGAAAACCAGATCACGCAGTTCCGGCCATAGCGGTACTGGACGAAACGGCTTGTATCCGCGCGGAGCCTGAAGGTCACCAAAGTCACCGGTTTCGATTTTTGATTTCAGCTCAAGAACTTTTGGAGCCAACTCTGCCGTGTCGCCAAGCATGTTTCGAACCACGGCTTCAATTCTGGCCTCCACGTCGGGTAGTTTCATAGCCGGGCGTTGCCGAAGCGTGCCGTAACATAATTCCCTGTAGAGGCCGCTCAGTCCGGGAGCAGTTTCGATAGTAGCTGCAACCATGTCGGCAGCCATCTTCAATGCACGCAGATCCACCAGAAGCGGATCTGTTTCGGCGGCTCGTGGCGTGGCACTCGCCGCCATGGCTGTCAGCCAGATGTAAAGCGCCGCATTGGCTTCCCGGATCGGGAAAACAGCAAGTTTCGCTGGCAAGCGAAGAACTTCACCATCAAAACTTGTCCGTGGGAGAATTTCAGCTTCAGTTCCCAACCGCCTCAGAAAACTGAGGCGGTGTTGGGAGGATTCTTCGGAAACCGGACGTATTTCGACACTATGGCCGCCGCCCAATCCCCGAAAGAAAACTGCAAGTCGCCTGCCAACCTCATTGAGGCCGACCGCGGCTCCATGATGCACCTCAGGCGCATCCAGACGACTTGCAAATGCGTGCCACAGTTTCCCGACCGTTTCTTCGGGTTCCCATGGCTCGATTTCGATCTTGCCCATCCGCCTGGCCTCACCCGAACACGGCTGTAACAAGATCTAGGAGCCCGCGTTTCACGTCCTCATCATCGGTCAGCGGCTCAATCATGGCCGCAAGGATAGCACGCTCGATCGGCATACCTTGTGCAATCAGTGTGGCGGCATACACCACCAAACGGGTCGAAACGCCCTCTTCCAGATCCTGGCCCTTGAGTGCTCTCAGCTTGTTGGCAAGCCGAACGAGAGACATCACTCTGGCACTGTCCAGACCACTTTCAGAGGCAACAACTTCTGCTTCCAGCTCGGGAGCCGGAAAATCGAATTCCATCGATATAAAACGCTGACGTGTCGACGGTTTCAGGGTCTTCAGAATATTCTGATAGCCAGGGTTGTATGAGGCAACCAACATGAAACCAGGTGCTGCAACCAGTTCTTCACTGGTCCGGTCAATCGGCAGAGTTCTGCGATCATCGGTCAAGGGGTGAAGAACCACGGTCACGTCTTTTCGGGCTTCAACGACTTCATCCAGGTAGCAGATCGCACCTTCCCGCACAGCGCGGGTCAGTGGACCATCTACCCAGACGGTTTCTCCGCCCTTGAGAAGATACCGGCCAATCAGATCCGCAGCTGCCAAATCATCGTGACAGGCAACCGTATAGAGCTTGCGGCCGAGTTTTGCAGCCATATAGGCGACAAAACGGGTTTTCCCGCACCCGGTAGGACCTTTGAGCAGGACGGGCAGACCATTGGCATGGGCCGCTTCGAAGACTGCACACTCGTCGCTCTGGGGCAGATAGAAAGGGGCGGTTGCCGCCCCTTTCGTCAAGGAAATGCTTCCTTCCATAGTTCTCACTCCGCTGGGACGCTGGATGCGTCTCCGGATTCAATGACTTCGCTTCTTGGAACAGCCACTGCGTAGATGAAGAGCAATGCTCCGATCACGACGGCGAGGCCTGAACCAAACCGCATCCAGTAGAACAGTGCCAACTGGTCCTGCACGTCCATGAAGTATTCGCCATTAACGCGTTGCAGATGAGTCTGGATGGTGCCGGCAAACGTCAGGACGAAGGTCATGAAGGCCATACCACCGGACATCAGCCAGAAGGACACCATGTTGAGCACTTGGTTGTAAGGATCACGACCGCGAAGGATTGGCATCGCATAAGTGATGATCGCCAGGTTCAAAGACACATAGGCTCCGAAGAAGGCCAGATGGCCGTGAGCTGCCGTGATTTGCGTACCGTGAGTGTAGAAATTCACGCTATGCAGGGTATGCAGAAAGCCCCAGACGCCAGCGCCAAAGAAGGCAAGCGTTGCACATCCGAGTGACCACAGAAGTGCAGCTTTGTTCGGATGATCTCGGCGACCTTTCCAAACCATGACAAAGGCAAACGCCATCATCGCGAAGAATGGAACGACTTCCAGTGACGAGAATATCGAACCGATCCACTGCCAGTAGCCCGGAGTCCCGATCCAATAATAGTGGTGACCTGTTCCAAGGATACCTGAGAACAATGCAGCCGCCACGATGACATAGAGCCATTTCTCGACGACTTCGCGGTCGACACCGGTCAGCTTCAGCATCAGGTAGGCCAGAATGGAGGCCATGATGAGTTCCCAGGTGCCTTCAACCCACAGGTGAACGATGTACCACCAGTATTGTTTGTCGAGCGCCAAATTGCTTGGATTGTAGAAGCTGAACAGGAAGAGCAGTGCCAAACCCCACAAACCCAACAGAAGGATGTTGGTAATCGCGGTTTTCTTGCCCTGCAACACGGTCATAGTTGTGTTGTAGAGGAAGATTAATGCAGCAACGACGATGCCCACCTTGACCCATTTGGGTTGCTCGATGAACTCGCGGCCTTCTTTGCCCAGCAGCCAGTTGCCGTCAAACAGGTTGAAGACATATGTGACGACCACACCCAGTGTGCCGACGACCAGTATCAACAACTGCAAATAGGCAAGTTTTGTCGAGTAGATTTCCCGCTCCGCTTCCTCAGGAAGAAGGAAGTAGGCGGCCCCGAAGAAGCCCAGCAGCAACCAGACGATCAGACTGTTGGTATGCAGCATTCTGATTATGTTGAAAGGAAGAAGTTCCGACAGGAAATTCGGTGAAACGTAAACCCATCCAGCCAGCAAACCGCCTGTAACCTGAACGGCAAAAAGGGCCATAGCGACGCCAAAGTACGCCAAAGCTACCTTTTGAGATTGATATTTCATCTTAAAGTCCTTTGCTTTCAGATTAGCCGGCGTCGTTCGGTGGCCAGTCTTGGGCGTCAATCTTGTCAGTCCAAATCAGGAAATTCGCCAGATCGCGGATTTCTTTGTCTGTAAGATTGAAATTCGGCATCTGGCGTCGACCTTCGATGCCCGTCGGCATAGCTTCCATCCACCCCTTCAGGGTTTCAAAAGCGGCATCCGGATCATCTAGTACGCCCCAACGGGTCATTACGTTGCCAACCTCCGGCGCGAAGTAAGCCCCTTCACCCAGAATCGTATGACAGTTGATGCAGGCATTGTTTTCCCACACATGCTTCCCGGCAGCGACGCTATCATTAAGCGTACTTGCGTCCGTGGAAGTCGTCACGATGTAGTAGTGACTGTGGATAGACAAACCCAGGAAGATGATGATGAAGAACAGTGACCCGCCATAAAATATATTACGGGCCATGCTTTTAGTCATGACTTCGCGCATATTGCGCTCCTTTTCCCCCGTGTTGAACCTGGGCGGACAGTGACAGGGATGACGGCAAAACCCATTGACCAAAGTCAAGCTAACCAATGAGATTCACGACGTTTGACTGATACCGCATGAAATACCCCCCAACTGGAGAGCTCTTTTTCGGCCAAAACGCCCTAGCGTTCATTTGAGCACTGAAAGACGCGACGATATTTCGACAATCACCATAGCGGTAATAGCGACTAACAATTACCTCAGGGCACAACCCAATGAATTATCTATATTTTTCATCATGTTATTAGAATAAATCAGCTATTTCGTGTTAGTTTCAATATCCGCAATTACGTCTACTTGCTTTATGTCAAGGAAGTAGATTAACGACTGGGCAAAACTCCAATCGCCTCACCAGAATTTGGAGTTTGAGAATGTCATACTCAAGAACAGGAATAAGGTCAGGCCGCTCGATAGCGGCTGGCGTTGCGCTGCTGCTCGGCAGCGTGACTACGCCTGCTTTTGCGGAAGGGCCAACACTAAGCGAAGAAGCGTTTGAAAGTTCAAAGCAGCTTTATTTCGAACAATGTGCTGGTTGCCACGGCGTCCTTCGTAAAGGTGCCACAGGCAAAAGCCTCGAGCCTAGCGTCAAGAAGAAAAGCGCTGACGGCACAGTGACCGAGATCGGTACACTGAAGCTTGGCCAAGAACGCCTTGAAAAGATTATCGCCTGGGGAACCGAAGGCGGCATGAACAACTTCTCGGACATCATGACCGAGCAGGAAATCAAGGACATGGCGACTTACATCATGATGGAGCCGCCCAAGCCACCTGAAATGTCACTTGCCCAGATGAAAGAGACCCGCAAGGTCTATGTCGAGGAAAAGGACTACCCAACAGAGCCATTGCATGGCCGGAACTGGGAAAACTTCTTCGTCGTCATCGAGCGTGACGTAGGCAAGGTTGCGGTCATCGATGGTGACACCAAAGAAGTGCTTGCGCACATTCCAACTGGTTATGCCGTTCACGTTCTGAAAGCTTCCGAGCACCATAAACTCGAAGAGCCGGAAAATCCTGGCCGCTTCTGGTACACAATGGGCCGCGATGGCAAAATGACCAAAATCGACCTCTGGCAAACACCAGACAAGATGTTGGTTTCCGAAGTCAAAATTGCTTATGACGCACGTGATGTTGCCGTTTCCGGCGACGGCAAATACGTCATCGGTGGCGGTTACTGGCCTCCGCATTTCGCAATTGTTGACGCTCAGACCATGGAGCCGGTCAAAGTTGTCTCAACCCGCGGTGTAAACGTGGATGGTGACTATGTGGAAGAAGCCCGTGTGGCCGCAATCTACACAACACCTAATGAGCCTTCTTGGATTGTTGCGGTGAAAGAACTCGGCCAGCTTTGGCAAGTTGATTACACCGATCTCGACAATCTACGGATCGACAAGATCAATTCGGCTAAATTCCTGCATGATGGGTTCTTCGATCCTACAGGCCGCTACTTCCAAATCGCTGCAAACGCATCGAACAAAATGGTTGTCGTGGATACGAAGACTCATAAGCTCGAAGCCATGATCGATACAGCTGCTCTGCCTCACCCGGGGCCAGGTGCAAACTGGAACGATCCGAATTGTGGCCCTGTTGCCGGTACAACACACCTTGGTGTAGGGACCGTGACAGTTTGGGGTAACGATCCAAAGAACCGCCCAGATGACGCATGGAAGGTTTGCTACGAAGTTGAGACCGACGGCCCTGGACTCTTTGTCCGGACGCATCCGAAGTCAAAATACATCTGGGCTGACCAAACCAAGCACCCTGAGCCTGAAATTCAGCAGTCGGTGCAGGTTATCTCGAAAGAAACGGGTGAAATCGTGAAAACGATCCAAATCACCGAGGACGAAGGCTCCGCCGCTGTCCACTTCGAGTTCAATGCAGATGGTACGGAAGTCTGGGTCTCGAAATGGAACCTGTCTGACTCGAAAGAGCCAAACGGCCAGATCGTTATCTTCGACGCAGAGACGCTTGAAGAAAAAACCCGGATCGAAGGGCTCTATGCTCCAACCGGCAAGTTCAACGTCTACAACCGTTCGAACCACGTCACTTAATGTAATCTAGCGCACTTTGGAAGGGCGGGCGAAACGCCCGCCCTTCTTGTTTCACCAAGTCTACGGACTGCATTGACCGCGGAACGGCCTACCATACGGGACCCGCTCCTCGCTTCCTGCAGTTCGATTGTAACCGGCCCGTCGAGAAAGGGTCGACAAATCAAGACGGAGCCTGTTCATGACCGAGAGCAAGCAATCAGACCAAAAGAAGCCGATCTGGCGACGGTACTTTTTATGGGGAATGCCGCTGGCCGGCATTGTCGGGATTTTTGTCGCCGGTATCATATTCTGGGGTGGTTTTAACACTGCCATGGAAGCCACCAATACGGAAAAATTCTGTGTTTCGTGCCACGAGATGAACGACTTCGTTTATCAGGAATACAAAGGCACCATTCATGATGTGAACCGCTCGGGCGTTGGTGCTGTCTGCTCTGATTGCCATGTCCCAAAGGACTGGGTCCACAAGATGATCCGGAAGGTCAAAGCATCCAGAGAGCTCTGGGGCAAAATGACCGGCTCAATCGCTACAAAAGAAAAATTCGAAGCAAAACGTCTGCACCTTGCCATGAACGAATGGGAGCGGATGAAATCTTCAGATTCGCGCGAGTGTCGTAACTGTCATGGATTTGAATCCATGATGCCTGAATTCCAGAAACCACGGGCACGCCAACAACACCTGAATGCAATGGAAAACGGGCAGACCTGTATCGATTGCCACAAAGGTATCGCGCACGCGAATTTGCGAGACCGGGCCGATCAGGACTACCTGGAAGAACTGGAAGCACCAAATCCTGCGTTCGTGCGGGAGATCCCGGAAGAATACCGGATAAGTCTGGCTTACATCACGGAAAAGGAAGCTGAAGCAGAAGCAGCGGCCAAAACCGCCAAGAAAGCACAGCAGGAAGCGGTTCAGGCTCAAATTGCCGCTGCTGTGGAAACCGCACGGGCTGAGGAACAAGCCAAAGCGGCAGGTGCGGCCACTGAAGCCCCTTCTGGTTCTGCAGAAGGCGGTAACGTTGCACCGAATGTCGACTGGAATGCTGTCGCGGCGACTGACATGACTTTGTTCTACCCGGGTCAAGCGTCGTTTGAATGGGTCCAGAACGGCAAAACCCACGGCGGAGCACGCCCGTTGACCAAGGGCGGCGATGCCTGCACGACCTGTCATGCCAAGGAACTGGAAACGATCGGCAACAAAATCGTCGCAGGTGGCGATCTGGAGCCAACTCCAATCCCAGGAAAACGCGGCATAATCGACGCAACAGTTCAAGCCGCTCATGACGAGGAGAACCTGTACATCCGGATGCAATGGCCGGATGCCGGACACAATCCTGCACCATTTGTTGACGGCGGTAAAATGGACCCCGACAACCAGATTAAGGTTGCCATGATGATCGCTGGCAACGACATCGAATTGGGCGAAGCAGCTGGTTGCTGGGCTTCGTGTCACGCTGACAATACTTACATGCCGTTTGATCCCGGTGCAGATGCTATCGTTGCGAATGCAGATATAGCTGCTCAGCTTCAGGCAAAAGACACGATCACCAAGTACTTGACCGAAAGCCGCACAAAGGTTGAAGTTCGCGGTAAACGCGGCAAAGCCCAGGGCGGTTGGGACAAGCTGAAGCCTCAAGAGGAAATTGATCAGCTTCTAGCAGACGGAACTGTTCTGGACCTTCTCAGGGTCTATGCCGACGGCACCGCAAGCAACGGTTATCTGCTTGATCGCCGGGTTGAGAACGAAGGTGAAATGACAGCTGAAGCTAACCTCTCCGGTGGTATCTGGACTGTTGTGTTCTCACGGCCATTGAACTCCGGCGCTCCAGGCGATGTTCCGCTGGAGGCCGGTAACACCTACACGGTAGGCTTTGCGATCCATGACGATTTCGCAGCAGCCCGTTTCCACCATGTGACATTGAACACCAGTCTCGCATTGGATGACGATACCGCGCAGATCAACGTAATCAAGCAATAAGCAAACAACGTGGCCAGCACCTGCTGGCCACGTTATTTTTCAGCGAGGGAGAATACACATGTGCCTGACTTCATTCCGTTTTCCTGCAGCTTTGTTTTCCTGCCTTCTTCTATCTTCCGCTGCGGTTGCAGACGATAAAACCGCAGCAATCTGCGCAGATGCTGAAGAGCGCTATGTCGACACGTACGGAAAACCATCCTCGGCGGAGGAAGGCGTCACTGTCGTCTTGATGTACAAATACAAATTCTGCCCTGAAAAACTGGCCGTGCCGATTGGCACCACCGTGCGTTGGGTAAACGTAGACAAAAGAACCAGCCACACCGTTTGGCTAAATGAAACAGATGTACCAGAGTCCGATCGGCTGTTTCCCGAAGAAAATTTCGAGTTCACCTTCCTGGTTGCTGGCTCGCAAAACTACCTGTGTGGTCCGCATTGGGAAACGCAGAAAATGATCGGCATGGTCACTGTAGAACCTTGAACGATTCTAAAAAATTGGCCGAACACCGGCAAGTACTTGACTATCATCAAACCCTTGCCGCCGAAAATGGGCAATCATGTTTTCATGAAACGCCTCTTCAAAATACCGGCCTTGGCGGTCCGACTTTTTCCTGACGGCGTGACGCAGATGCGACGACGCTCCCAAGCGCAGCGAGCATCTCAAAGTTTTCACGAGAAACGAGGTCTTTCATGACTGGTAAAGTCTTTCTCATCGGCGCAGGTCCGGGCGATGTCGAACTGCTGACATTGAAAGCCATGCGCATGATTCAGGCGGCAGACGCGGTTGTGTTTGATCGACTTGTCTCCCCGGAGATCCTGGCACTGGCGCCGACAACAGCCCGAATGGTCTCCGTTGGCAAATCACCTGACAGTCATCCGGTGCCTCAGGAACGCATCAATGAAATCCTTTCCGAACTGGCTCATGAAGGTCTGACTGTTGCCCGATTGAAGGGCGGTGACCCTCTGATCTTTGGCCGTGGCTCTGAAGAAGCTGCCCATTTGCGCGACCTCGGAATTGACGTGGAGTATGCGCCAGGCATTACAGCCGCCCAAGGCGCGGCCGCAGCCAGCGGCATTCCGCTTACCCATCGGGGCCTTGCAACAGGTGTTCGCTATGTCACCGGACATCGGCAAGCCAACGGGTCTCTTGACCTGGACTGGAAAAGCCTTGCCAGCGAAGAAACCACGCTGGTTGTCTATATGGGCGTCGCCAATATCGGTCAGATCGCCATGCGCCTGGTCGCTGAAGGTTTGAGCGAATCCACGCCGGTTATGGCAATCGCCAACGCAACAACGCCGCGCGAGACCAGAATGTTCTCACAGCTCGGTCAAATTGCCCTCGACGTTCGGGATGCTGGTCTGAAAGCCCCTGTCCTGTTTGTAATTGGCATGGTTGTCACCCTGAGTGCGGAGTGGCCTGCTGAATCCTTCGAGGTGATGAAAGTCTCGCTCGATGGATGTGCAAATGGCCAACGAGCTCATGCATAGACTTCTGATATTTCTGGTTTTTTGGTGCGGTGCGGCGATTGCCGAAGAAACCGCATCTCATGACGCCCTCATCAATCTTGTGCATCAGGATTGTGGCTCTTGCCATGGTTTGACGCTGAAGGGTGGCCTCGGACCGGATATCCGTCCAGACACCCTGTCTCACTACGATATCGAGACACTCTCAAGCATTGTTCTGGATGGAATTCCGGATACGGCAATGCCGCCCTGGCGACCACTGATGAGCGAAGCCGATGCGAAAAAGATTGCCGAATATCTCTTGCAAGGAGAAATAGAATGAAGTGGCTAGGCAGTGCCATCGTGGCATTTGCGGTGATGTCTACCGTTCAGGCGGAGACAATTGTCACGACAGGTGATCTTGGCCTCGTGGTTGAACGGGCCTCAGGGTCTCTTCTTCTTGTGGACCAATCTGAACGCGCGGCCATCACTCGGATTGAAGGCCTCGGTGACCTTTCCCATGCAAGCTTGGTGTATTCTCCAGATCAGCGATATGCCTATGTCTTTGGGCGGGACGGCGGTCTGACAAAAGTCGATATTGCCGAAAAGAAAATTGTCAATCGAGTGCTTCAATCCGGCAACGCCATTGGCGGCGCTATATCGGACGACGGAACACTTGTTGCGGTCTCCAATTATGAGCCCGGTGGTGTACGGATTTTTGACGCCAACACCTTGGACATGGTCCTCGATATTCCAACTCAGTCGAAAACGATCGGGTTGGTAGATGCCCCGGGAAGACGTTTTGTCTTCACCCTTTGGGATGAAGGCGAGACCTGGATTACAGACCTTTCCGAAACTGAACCGAAAATCACCAAGATCACGGAAATGGGCAAAAACCCCTACGATGCCCTGATCACTGGCGATGGTCGTCTCTACATTACCGGCCTCTTCGGTGAAGACGGTATGACAGCCATCGATCTTTGGGATCCAGAGCCAAAACCTATTCGGGTCCTGCCGAATTATGGCCGCGGACAAAAAGACCTACCGGTCTACAAAATGCCCCATCTTGAAGGCTGGGCACGTGCCGGACGGGAATTTGTTCTTCCAGCTGTAGGCCACCATCAGGTGCTCTGGATTGACGGCGAGAACCTCAACGAAACTGGACGTACCGATACTTATGGCCAGCCAGTCTTTGCCATGGCGCGACCAGATGGACGGCAGGTCTGGGTGAACTTTGCTCACCCTCTGAATGACACTATTCAAGTGATCGACACACTCACCAAGGACATCGTTCACGAGTTCAAGCCGGGCCCCGCAGTCCTCCATATGGAATTCACTCCGCGAGGCCACGAAGTCTGGATCTCTGTCCGGGATGCCGGAAAAGTTCAAGTCTACGACACCCAGACATTTGAGAAACTCGCTGAAATCGATGCGGAAAGCCCATCGGGCATATTCTTCACCTCTCGAGCTCATAAAACGGGGCTATGATAGATGGACCGAATTTGCGACACGATTGACCTGCAATTGCTGGATGACTGGCAGCGCGATTTTCCTCTGGTGCCGGATCCTTTTGCCAAAATCGCTGAGCGAACTGGCTGCGGAGAAGCCGAGGTTCTCAGCCGTCTGAAAGCACTGCAGGCATCCGGCCGAATTACCCGGGTTGGTGCCACTTGCGCACCCAATACGGTATCCGCCAGTACCTTGGCGGCTCTCGCAGCACCGATCGAAAACCTCGAGCGCGTAGCGGAAATAGTTGGTCGCCAACCGGGTGTGAACCACTCCTATCAGCGCGAGAACCACTGGAACCTCTGGTTTGTCGCCACAGGACCGGATCGCACCCACATCAATACGGTATTGGACAACATCCGGTCCCAGACCGGACTTAAGGTTCTCGATCTGCCGCTGGTCCGACCCTTCAATGTAGACCTTGGTTTTAAAATGGTTGGCGACACAAAGCGGCCACCTGCACCAAAACCTGTTCAACTGGACCTTCTTCAGGACGGTGACTGCGACCTTCTTCAGACATTGACCAGCGGCATGTCTGTGTCTGGCCGTCCATATGACGAAATCGCACGCAAACTTGGCTGGACCGAGGACGACGTTCTGTCTCGTATCTCAGTCCTTCTGGAAGCGGGAATCATTACCCGTCTCGGTGTCATCGTAAGGCACCGCGCTTTAGGCTGGCGCTCAAATGCAATGGTTGTTTGGGATATTACATCTGAACAAATCGATGTCGCCGGACCTGTATTGTCCGCTCATCCAGGCATTACGCTTTGTTACGAACGTCGTCCGGTCGAAGGAACTTGGCCTTACCGGCTTTACTGCATGATCCATGCGCAAAGTCGAGGTAAGGCTCTCGATATTCTGACCGAAGCAGCAAGCCTGCCAGAGCTGGCCGATATTCCCTACCGGATCCTGTTCTCCAGCCGCTGTTTCAAACAGACCGGTGCCATGATTGCGCCTCAGGGAGCTGCTGCATGACGAGTGACCTCACCCAACTGGATCGCGATCTGATCAACCGGCTGCAGGAAGATCTGCCGCTGACCAATCGTCCATTCGCCGAAATTGGCGCTGAGTTCGGTGTTTCGGAACAAGATGTTATCGAGCGCATCAAACAACTAAAAGCGGACGGTATTCTGACCCGGTTTGGCCCGTTTTTCGATGCCAAGGAGCTTGGTGGAGCCTTTTGCCTGTGCGCCATGGCTGTTCCCAAAAAACGATTTGACGAGGTTTTAACTCAGGTCAATGCTCATGCCGAAGTTGCGCATAATTATGAGCGGACACACAGGCTGAACATGTGGTTCGTGCTGGCAACGGAAAGTGAAGCAGGGATCGCCGACACCGCTGAAGCCATCGAGCGCGAGACCGGTTTGAATGTTCTCCTGTTCCCGAAAGAGCGCGAATTCTTCATAGGATTCAAGGTAGCAGCATGACATTGCATCCCACTGACCGGGCGATTGTCGAGGCAACTCAGGCCGGTTTGCCACTAGTTCCGGCACCATTCGAGGCTGTAGCTGACAGGCTTGGTATTTCAGAAACCGAATTGCTTGATCGACTGGACCGATTGAAAAAACAGGGCGTCATCCGGCGCATCGGCGCGGCTCCTAATCATTACAAGCTCGGTCTTGTTTCTAATGGTATGACTGTCTGGGACGTCGAGGATGCTGTCGTCGATCAACTGGGCGAAATAGTCGGTGCCCTGCCTTATGTCACACACAGCTATCGCCGCCCGCGCGCACTGCCGGAATGGCCTTACAATCTCTTTGCCATGGTTCATGGTCAGAACCGCGACGAGGTTCTGGAAAAGCAAAAAGAGATTGCCGCCATCTTGGGCACCGCTTGCCGGGCCAATGACATCTTGTATTCTACACGCATCTTGAAAAAAACCGGATTGCGTCTTCGCCGGAAGGACGGCTAGTCAGATGTTTCGTATGTCCGAGTACATGCATCAGTTGGTCGAACCGACCCCGGTGCGTATGCGACGCGGTTCAGCCGGCGTCAAACCCGTTGTGATCTGGAACTTGACGCGGCGCTGCAACCTGCGTTGTCGACACTGTTATACGGTGTCGGCTGATGTTCAGTTCCCAGGTGAGCTCAGCCACGAACAGGCTGTCGCAACTTTGGATGATCTTGGACGGTTCGGCATTCCGGCGCTTATCCTGTCAGGCGGGGAGCCGCTGGACCGTTTCGACGTTTTCGATCTTGCCAAACGGGCAAAGCCGCTTGTGCGAATGCTGGCGCTTTCCACTAACGGTACAAAAATCCACGGTGAAACCGCTGATCGGGTCGCAGAAATCGGCTTTGACTATGTCGGCATTTCAATCGATGGCATTGGCAAGACCAATGATTGGTTCCGAGGCGTTGATGGCGCCTACAACGACGCGGTTCGCGGTGTTCGGGAATGCAAAAAACGCGACATCAAGGTCGGCCTCCGATTCACACTGACGAAAGACAATGCAGAACAGCTGCCGGATCTTCTGAAACTCTGCGATGACGAGGGTGTAGATAAATTCTATCTGTCCCATCTCGTATATGCAGGGCGCGGCGACAAGAACCGCGGTGAAGACGCTGAACATGATCACACACGCAAGGCGCTGGATCTGTTGATCGAGCGTGCCTGGGCCGGCGTTACCGGCGCGCGTCCTCTCGACATCGTAACCGGCAACAATGACGCTGATGCCGTCTATTTGATGAACTGGGCGGCAGAACGTTTCGACAAGCCGCTTATGGACAATCTGCGGGACCATCTGGAAGCTTGGGGCGGAAACTCCTCTGGGCTCGGCGTCGCCAATATCGACACGCAAGGCAATGTCCATCCGGACACCTATTGGTCTGACTACACCATAGGCAGTGTCAAGGACCGTCCGTTCTCAGAACTCTGGACGGGTGACGATCCGATGTTGGCGCAGCTCAGAATGCGCCCTCGACCTCTCAAGGGCCGTTGTGGCGATTGCCAGTTCAGGTCCGTATGCGGCGGCAATACGCGCATTCGGGCCCTGCAACTGACCGGCGATCCCTGGGCGGAAGACCCTGCCTGTTATCTCGAAAACGACGAAATCGGCATCGGCTCAACCGACCGCCTCACCGTCGCACCGTTCCGGGGCAAAAAACATGATCCGATTCACCGCTTTCTTTAGTGCGCTGATCCTCTCTGCGGGCGTTGTGTCTGCGGAGCCGGCTGAAATCTATGCAGACACTTGCGCCGAATGTCATGGTGCTGACCGCTTGGGCGGGACAGGTCCTGCACTCATTCCGCAAACATTGAAACGGATGCGCGGCCCCAACCTTGAAAAGGTTATTGCCGACGGGCGTGTTGCGACCCAAATGCCGGCATTCGCCGATGTCTATTCAGGCGACGAAATCGCGGCCCTTGCAGCATATTTGCACACACCGCTGAACGACGTTCCGGTCTGGAGCACAGAGCAGATATCCGAAACGCTTTGGCACGATCCTGATTACAAGGCGGCAGAAGCACCTGTCTTCGATGCCGACCCAATGAATATCACGCTGGTGGTTGAAACCGGAGATCATCATGTCAGCGTTCTCAACGGCGACACATTTGATGTTCTCGACCGGTTCGAAACGCCATTCGCGGTTCACGGTGGCCCTAAGTTCAGCCCTGACGGGCGTTACGTCTTTATCATGTCCCGAGATGGCTGGGTCCAGAAATATGACATCTGGTCCTTGCATCAGGTTGGCCGGGTTCGCGCCGGTCTCAACAGCCGAAATATTGCCATGAGTCATGATGGCAAATGGCTGGCTGTCGCTAATTACCTGCCTAACACGCTGACGATCCTGTCTACGGCCGACCTGTCAGTTGCCAAAGTTAAGGAAGTCAAAGGCAAGGATGGAACGCCAAGCCGTGTCTCAGCTGTTTATCAGGCACCGCCACGCGAAAGCTTTGTGTTGGCCCTCAAGGACGTTCCAGAAATCTGGGAAGTCTTTTACGGAGACAATCCGCCTCAGTTCGGATTCGCGCATGACTACCGGATCGAAGGGCCAGTCAAAAATCCTGATCCGTTTCCAATCCGAAAGATCACCACGCCTGACTATCTGGATGATTTCTTCTTTGACCAAAGCTACGAATATGTCATGGGCGCGTCGCGCAGCGGCACCGGCGGATTGGTTATCGATCTGGTCATCGGACACAAGATCGCAGATCTGGACTTGCCGGGCATGCCACATCTGGGATCCGGCATTACCTGGAAGTATGGCGACACCACCGTCATGGCGACACCGCATTTAAAAGATGGCACGGTTTCGGTTATCGATATGAAGTCCTGGGAGACAGTAAAACGGATCGAAACGCTTGGACCTGGATTTTTTATGAGAAGTCACGAAAACACGCCCTATGTATGGGCTGATGTGTTCTTTGGACCAAACAAAAATGTCATGCATGTCATCGACAAACAGAGTCTTGAGATCGTGAAGACCATGCGCCCTGAAGAGGACGCAACCGTTGCCCACGTGGAGTTCACGCGCGACGGCCGTCACGCACTGGTTTCAATCTGGGAAGATGATGGTGCTGTCATTGTCTATGACGCTGAAACACTGGAAGAGATCAAGCGTTTGCCAATGCGCAAACCTTCAGGAAAGTACAATGTCTGGAACAAGATCACCTTCTCTGAAGGAACCAGTCACTGAGGCGATCCTCGTATCGCACGGACAGCCTTCTGACCCGCAAGGCGGTGAAGAACGGCTGTCTGCGCTTGCCCAGAAAGTTCGGATTGAATTGCCGGAATGGACAATTCGGTCAGCCACTTTGGCTGCGCCAGAGCAACTGGATACCGTTCTTGACGCGTCTGGCATCCAACCGTTGCTCGTGCCTATTTTCATGACCGATGGCTGGTTTACGAATACGATGTTGCCGGAACGGCTTGGACAAAGACCTGTCCAGCAACTGGCCCCATTGGGCGTTGACCCGGAACTGCCCCGGATGACAGCAAGGTTGCTGCGGACAACGGCCGAGCAGGCAGGATGGATGCTGGAAGAGTGCGAAATTCTGCTGACGGCTCATGGGTCTGCAACTAGTTACGATGCGGCCAAGTGCACCTTGGAATTTGCGGATGCACTGAAGCAGTTTCTTCCGGTAAAGGCCTTGCGAACCGGGTTTCTGGAGCAGGAACCTAGTATAGCCGACATCGCCCGTCAGTGCGGTGTGAAGACTTTGGCACTGCCCTTCTTCGCGGCTTCCGGAGGACATGCGCTCGATGATGTTCCAGAGGCTCTTGATGAAGCAGGATTCATGGGAATTAGGCTTCCGGTTTTAGGGGAAGCCTGGTTCATTCCAGAGCTCATTGCCCATTCACTCAAATGCGCTTCGCTCAAAAGGATTGCCGCATGACTGCCGCCGAAAAACCCTGGTCGATCAAGAAACTGGCGATCGTGCTTTATCCATTCGCGGCCGGAGCTGTTGCCGTCAATCTGTTCATGCTCAGCCTGATGGGAATTGCAGTCGGCCTGCCAGCTATCTCACCGGTGAATGCAGTAATTGTCAGCATTCCACTGGGAATTCCAGCCACCTGGCTAGCGGCCAAGTGGGTGCGGAGCCTGATGGACGAGGCTGACGGCCGAAAGCCACCAACCAAATAATCTTTTTTGTATTTGAATGCACCGCTTAGCGTCTTAGGCGCAGAGCCAGTCTGTTTGTCCGGTTTCACGCACTACGAAGGCTTCGGATTGCCGTAACTCGGCAAGTGCAGACGCCAAAACCTTTTCACCAGACACAAGCGCTGCCGTAGACAGACCATCTGCGACTGCTGCTGTTCCGGAAATGACACTCACAGCTCGCAAATCATTCTGGACAGGCAATCCGGTCCTTGGATCAATAATGTGAGACTGGACACCACTTTCATCAAAAGTCGTGCCCTTGCGCGCGGAGCTTGCTACTGCCTTGTCGCGCAGCTGAACCTTGGTTTTTGCGTTTTCCAATGAAGGATCCGGGCGAAGGGTCACAGGCCAACCAGACGATGTATCGTTGATATCAGCAGACTGATTGCCCAAAACCGCGACCTCTCCAAGGTCCACAACGATATCTTTGCAGCCGTGCGATTTCAGAAGCTGCGAAACCCGGTCGGTGATGTACCCTTGGGCAATACCGTTCAAGGTCATGGCCATACCGCTTTTCAGGAATGTGATTTCGCCTGAATCAACGCGCACGTTGCTGAACCCTGTCTTGGAGAGCGCACGATTCAGATCCGACGAATCGTCGCGGCGCTCTGCGTAATAGGCCCAAAGCGGTTGGATTGTCGGATCAAACGCACCTGCGGTCAGATCATGAATTCTGCGAACTGTCGCCATCAGCCCAAGCATCTCGAGTGACGGCGCAATCAGTCGACCAGTCTCGTTCAAACGGACCAGTTCGCTGTCAGTCCGATAAAGACTGAAGATTGCCTCCAGCCGCCGGATTTCTGCTTCAACTTTCTGAAACAGGTCTTGCGCTTTTATTCCATCATCGTGGAGCAAATTGATCTCTGCGCCTGCACCAAGAGCTATGCCTCTCCACCGATGTAACGTTGGCGCGGACCCCGCAAATGCAGGCTGCATGGCAAGACCAGCAACACCCGCGGCACAAACTTTTATGAAACGCCTACGATTCAGTTTTGAACCAAAATTTGCGGAGTTGCTCATGGCTGACCCTTGTTGGCATCGGGTTTTAACAAGTCCAGGGCTGCGGAAATTTCGACCGGAGCAAATACATAGGATTCAGGAACTCCATCAAGGCGTAAAACGCTGCCACCGTTTGCTGTCGCAAATTTCAAAGCGCCCTCTTCCGTTCCGAACGGGATGACTTCCGGTGCACCCATGCCGCCTGCCTGGCGGCTACCGGTTACAAACCAAGCATCATCTGCATCAATCCAGTTGTCAAAGCCGGGTTGGTCCCAGCTCGCCGCTTTATCCATGTCATTTACATAGATTGCAGCGATCTTGTCGGTTTCTTCCGGAGACAACTTGAAAGCGACCGCATCACGCACCTGCGTAAACCAGAGCGGGAATTGGAATCCGGCAAGATGGATCTGTGCTTTCGGGCCGTTGTGCTCGAGAACCGTCATCTGGCAATAATGCCCGGCAGCTTCCGGTGTGAGCTCAATGGCAGCTGGTTTGGCGATCTGCACATCTTCCTGACATCCGGCAAGAAGCGCTCCAGCGAGCAAAACGAAACCAAGGCGTATCATGGTGTTATTCTCCGAATGAGAACGGTCGCGATAGAAAGAGCTGCACCGGCGAATACGACAAGTGACGCCAATGCCAGAACAGGGTCAAAAGGTAAAGTCTCGGCAACACCAGCCATTCCGCCAACAAGGTCGCTGGCATTCAACGCCGCAAGATTGAACAGGCGGAAAGCGTCAGCCGGATTTAGCAAGACAGCGTAGGGAAAGACCTTAGCGGCAAAGAAGCCACTTGGATTGGCTACCAGCGCGCCAAGAAGCGCGAGGTCATACAAAACGACCAGTATGAGCCAAACAGCAATCGCAGCGGCCGCTGCCGTGCCGGTCTGGCGTGTCAAGCAACTCAAGATATAGCCGACTGCGAGAAAACACTGCCCCAGAATAACGGATGTCGCGACCAGCCGGACGAAGTCTATCAGGCCACTGACAGAGCCCGAACCTGTGGCAATCAGAAAGGCTGCAGTCGACCCGTAGCCGACAACAAGTGCAAAGATGAGCACCATTGAATGACCGAGCGCTTTGCCTATCAGGAATTCCGGCCGTGAAATCGGGCAGGAGAAGGTCATCAACAAAGTGCCACGTTCGATTTCACCACAAACCGCATCAAAAGCGAGCAATAGTGCAATCAGCGGAACGAGATAAACCGACAGGCTGGCGAGCGAGGCAACGGTGATCGTCAGGCGATCCACACCAAGCGTTCCTGCGGGTGCGGATCCAAGCAAGGCAAGCGCGAATGAGAACGCAGCCAGAATGATGGTCGCAAGCAGGATCCACTTGTTCCGAATTCCGATCCGAAGCTCCTGGATTGCCACAGTCATGATGCGGGAGATCATATCTCAAACCTCCTTTTGGGCAGTTTGGGAAAAGTGCTTGTAGACATCGTCCAGGCTCGGCGCGTGAACGTCCACGTCTTCTACCAGATGACTGAGGGCACTGATTGCGGAAAGGGTTTTGACCTTCTCGTCGATACCGCAATCAAGCTCTAGAGACTGTCCGTTCATGCGACTACGATCAACATTGCCGAGTTGATCAGCAACTTGCTCGGCAGCTCCCGGACGCGTCCAGATTTTCAAGCGAATTGGCAATCCTGCCTGAGCCCGCAACCTGGACAGTTCATCATCGGCGACGAGCTGACCTTTTGACAGGATCAGGATGCGATCGGTGCGAACTTCAAGCTCAGTCAATGCGTGCGATGACAGCAATACAGTTGCGCCGTGATCGGCTATCTCGCCAATCAGTTCATAAACATTCTGCCTCGAAATCGGATCAAGGCCTGTGGTCGGTTCGTCCAGCAGAACCAGTCTTGGCTGGCCGATCAAGGCCTGCGCCAGACCAAGACGCTGACGCATTCCCTTTGAATACGTGCCGACCCTGCGCTTTGCTGCATCGGCCAATCCAACACGATCCAGAAGATGCATCACGCTTTTCGGTTTTTGCCCTTTCAGGCGAGCGTAAAAGCTGAGCACTTCCCTACCGGTCAAAGCCGTCGGGAAAGCAACAGATTCAGGTAAATAGGCTGTTCCAAGGCGAGCATCATCACTGCCTGGAGCTGTGTTCAACACCGAGATTTTACCATTGTCGTTCGGCAAAAATCCTAGGATCATCTTGAAAAGTGTGGTTTTCCCGGCGCCATTGTGACCCAGCAGGGCCACCCGCTCACCAGGGGCGAGGGAAAACGAAACCTGATCGACAGCGGCAAATGTTCCAAACCGCTTGCTGACATCGTGAACGGTCAGACTCGTATTAGTCATCCCTGAACTCCAGAATTCGGCATGGACCAGCCCGGTGGGTGCATTAGAGGCGCATTGTCAACAATGCCGCCTGGCAAGAGTGCCGGGAACTGTGTCTGCGTCCACCGCAACAACTGCACAGCCGGGCTGCCTATCAGCATCTTAGCCGAAGGCTGTGTCCACAATACCTGATCAACCAGATCATTTGGTCGGTAGGCTGTGTCCGCATAGCTGTCGCCATTCATGTCGAAAGCCGCGTGGTCACTCCAGAAATTACCACGACCATCCGTGCTCCAGTCGAGTGACCGGCTGCCGACATATTTGACCTGCGTCTTGTTACGAATGAACGCATTGCCTTGAAACTTGTTGTTTGCAGATCCCGCAGTGAAATGAACCCCTATCGGGCACCCTTCAAACAGGTTGTCTACGACCGTGTTCTTGTTGGCATTATACATGAACAGGCACTTTTCTCCGCCGCCTGTCACCTGATTGCCAGTAATTTTTGCGCGATTGGCGAAGTTCAGCATCAAACCATGATGCTTGTCGCCGTTCGACACATTGTCTTTCACTTTCAGACGGCTGGAGAACATCAACGCATAACCGATGTCATTGCCATCCGAGACATTGCCTTCGATCACACCGCCATTGCCGTGCATGTAGTGGACGGCAAAACGGACATTTTCAAAGTGGTTGAAGCGGAACGTATCCTTGTGGCTGGTATTGACGAAGACGCCATCCCGGCCATAGCGAATCGTGTTGTATTCCGCCAAAAGATGCGGTGAGTTCCATACATAGATACCGTTGCCGCGCTCATTCATGCGCAGATCCTGACGACCTTCAATCAGGTTGTTGGAGACAACTGCATCATCAGCGCCATGCACGTCGACGCCGGTCAAATTGTTCAGGATCCGGTTGTCAGTGACGATGGCGCGATCCGCCTTTTTTGTCAGCTTCACACCGGCATCAAGGGTTTCGTGAGACAGACCAGATCCGGTCAGGATCAAATTGGTGATTTTTGCGTCCGGCGCATCAACCGTGATGACACTGCCTTGTCCGTTTCCGGTTATCCGGGCGTCTGCAACACCTTCCAGTGTGATTGACTGGTCGATGGTAATCGGCCCATCATGATCGCCTGACGCAAGCCGGAGAACATCTCCGGCTTGCGCAGACTTAAGCGTTTCCTGCAAAGCGCCCTGCTCTGCCGGTACAAGCCATTCCTTTGCGGCCAACGGTCCACAGACCGCCAGAACCGCGCCCAAAACAGCCACGTGTGCCAAACTCTTCAACAGGGCGCTACGCATTTTTAAGCAGCTCTTGGCTCAACGAACATCCGGCCGCGCATTTCCATATGAAGTGCGTGACAGAACCACTGGCAGTAGAACCAGTGAACACCAGGACGCTCTGCAATAAAGGTCACAGAAGCGGTTGCCTGAGGTCCAACTTCCATCGCAACGCCGTAGTTCGCTAGGCAGAAGCCGTGAGTCAGATCATCGATGTCATCGATGTTGGTGACATAGACAGTGACTTCATCGCCTTGTTTAACGGTGAACTTCTCCAGGCTGAAGGTCGGTGCCACTGAAGACATGTAGACACGAACCTTGTTGCCATCACGGATGACATCAGCTGCATCTTCCAGGTCAACACCATCCGCCTTGGCTTGCTCAACCGCATCAGAGAACATCGGATCATTGCGTTCCCAGACAATTGCCGGGTCCACTTTTGAGCGATGAACGAGAATGCTGTCATGCGGTTCGGCAAATGTCGGGCCGTCATGGACCACCTTCATCTTGTCCCCGGAGATGTCGATCAGCTGCTCGTTTTCAGGCTTCAACGGGCCAACATTCAAGAAGCGGTCTTTCGAGAACTTGTTCATCGAAATCAGCCACTTGCCATCAGCTTCAGCGGTTTCACCCATGGAGGTGGAGTTGTGACCCGGCTGATAATGCACATCGACCTTGTCAAGGATCGGATCAACGTCTTCACCGGCATAGGCGCGAATGGCCTTGTCGATGTTCCACTTGACCACCTGGCTGTCCAGGAAGAGCGTGGTAAAGGCGTTGCCCTTGTTGTCAAATGCAGTGTGAAGCGGGCCAAGGCCAAGCTGAGGTTCTGCAACAACAGCGGACCGTGGATCTGCATTGTCAGCAAACAAAGCATCTACCTTGGTCACATCGATAACTGAAGTTGTCGGTGACAGTTTACCATTGATGACGATATGTTTCTTGTCCGGAGCAGCATTCACACCGTGCGGGCTGTTCGGAATCGGAATGTAGCGTGTGAAGTTGGATTTTGCTTCCTTACGGCCATCTACAACAGCCACACCCTTGAGGGTCTGGACGTTTCCAGCTGCAACAGCTTCCTCGATCGCCTTGATGTTGAAGACAACAACGTGATCCAGCTCGCTTTCAGTCATCTCGGCAAGGTTCGTTCCCATTTCCGAGTTGTATGAAGTCGAGAAGGCGTATTTGCCCTGATAGTCGCAATCGGTGTTGTCCAGATTACCGGACACAATCACCTGCCAAGCCACTTTCATCTCATCGCCGTCGATGGCGGTGAAGATGCAGGAGTACTTTTCAGGCTCATCCAGGATGCTACCATCATTGATCAGCGGCGCTTCGTGCTCACCATTTGCGAAGACGTAGCCAGTGCGTGGATACTTCTGCGGACGCATACCATGAATGTCATGCGCATTCGGGATCTCGATGATCTTGTCCGTTTTCATCGTGTTGATATTGATACGGGCAACACGCGTGTTCGCCTTATCGTTGGCGAAGATGAAACGGCCGTCATAAGTACCGTCAGTAAAGGACATATGCGGGTGATGAAGGTCACCTTGATCATAGGTCACTTTACCCTGAGCTGCGAGAAACTCCTTGGTTTCCGGAAGCAAGCCTTCGGTCAGGATTTTAAGGGATTCGTTGGTCTGACCCCAGCCGGTCGCGGAACAACGATTGAAAACCGGAACACGCATCAGTTCGCGCATCGAAGGAACACCCAGGACGCGCATTTCACCAGCCTGTCCTGAAGACCAGAATCCGTAGTATTCGTCCAGCTCACCTGGTGCCAGATGTGCGCTCTGGCCGCCTTCTGCGGCGTTTGCAGTGGAGTCGCTTCCAAGCGCTACTGCGCCCATTCCAGCTACTACTGCGGTTTTTGCTGTGCCTCCCAGCAAGGCTCTACGTGATAGTGCCTTCTCTTTAAAACTCTCACTCATGACAAATCTCCTTGTGCCGTCGTCGGAGGGTTTACTCAGCCGGGGCCGGAACAGGTTGTCCTGTATTGGGACCCGGATTTGAGATGCCGGTCTGCTTTTCGAACTTTCGCCGTTTCGCGAGTTTCTTGATGCAGACAGGACATTTCTGATCGTGCTGATACAGAACCTGACAATGCAGGCAGTTCAGACACTCATTTGGATTGATGTTGCCTTCTGGATGGATGGCTTGAACCATGCACTCCTTGGCGCAACGCTGGCACGGGTCACCGCATTCGCGGTACCGTTTCAACCAGTCGAACATTCGCAACCTTGCAGGGATAGCGAGTGCCGCTCCCAACGGACAAAGGTAGCGACAGTAAAACCTTTCGATGAACAATCCCGCGCCCAGCAACGCGACAGCGAACAATACGAAGGGCCATGCCCGTTGGAATTTCAGAATGATTGCCGTTTTGAAGGGTTCAACTTCGGCATAGTGCTCGGCAATGTCGAGCGAATAGAGTGACAGGCCGAACAGTCCGAGGAAAATCATGTACTTGAGAGGCCAAAGCCGCTCGTGCAGACCCCAAGGGACTTCGATCTGTGGGATACGCGCCAGTTTCGCCAAGCGATTGGTCAGCTCCTGAAGAGCTCCAAACGGGCAAAGCCAGCCACAATAGGCACCGCGTCCCCAGAACAGCAGGGCTGCCGCAACCGAGAACCACAACAGAAAGACCAGCGGATCCATCAGGAACGCGTCCCAGCTGAAGTTCGTGGTCAGGGCCGAGAAAAACGCCATTACGTTGACGACTGACAACTGGGCATTTTCCATCCAGCCAAGCCAGACAAGCGTGAAGGTCAGGAAACCGATGCGGAACCAGAAAGTGAAGCGCTCGTTGCGGGTCACCTGCATCTGGAAGAAGAACACCAGTGTCAGAATACCGATTGCGCTACCAAGAATGATGGCATCGACCTTGCGATCATTCCAGATGCGCATCCAAAGCTTTGACATGCCTTCATCAACACCGACAAATGCTTCGGTAGACTGACCCGCAGACTGTTCTCCGGGAGCCGGAGCAATCGTCTTCAGGTATTGATCAGGCAACTGGTAACCGAGATCTTCGGTCAAGAAAACCTTGTCGATCGGACCAACAGCGCGTTGAACAAGAAGCTGTAGGCGGAAATCTTTTGCAGGGTCAAATCCAGCATCAGCCGGAATGACAAACAGATCCATTTCCACGAAAGCGGGTGATCCGGCTGCCAGAATCTCGCCAACACGAACTTGCTGCTTATCAAAGAACCGAACCGATATGTCGTGCTGAATCAACTGAATGCGGTCAAAGATTCCACCGCGAACATAACCTGAGCCTTTGAAGGAATAGCGGCCGCGCCCCATGACGAGCAGCGCGTGCTCACCTGCCTTCAACCGGTCTTTGAGATTGCTGTATTCAGCCTCGCCAAGCAGTGACATACCGATGGAAGGAACATCCGCGAGTGCAAGATAAAGATCTATGAAAGTATCAGTATCAGGCCCCGGCTCTGGGCGCTTGATTGCCCGCAGGTCGCCTTGCTCAACAAAGGCTTGGTTTACCTGAGCAATGTCGAGGGACAATCTACGGACCGATCCGTCACCGGTCTGTGTCATCCAATCGGAGATTTCCTGCTTGCTGTAGTCTATTTCCTTTTTCGGGCCAGTGTCTGGTGCATCGGGCACAAGTCCGCCCAAGCTCAAGGCACGTGCAACTTTGATCCCGCCTCGAACGATAGAATCGTCGATCACCATGATCGTGACGGTCGCACCTGAAATGATATCGAGTTCGTGCGCGGATCCGCCTTGCTCGGCTTCGATTTTCAGATCAAGCCCGGCGTAGCCTTCGGTGACCGCCTGAATTTTGGAATCTGGAATACCGATCAGGACAATTGGTTCGGAGTGTTTGACAAGACGAACACCAGTGACGATTGCGTTTTCATCAACGCCGACCATCGTGTGGATCGGTTTGCCCGAATACCCGATCGTGGATACGAAATCGGATGTCAAAAACACCCAGCCAACCGGAGCGCCAGCTTTCAAGGCCGGCACAACCGGAACATCTGCGCGAAGAACGCCATAGCTGTCGGCACCCGGCACCAACTCGCTGACTGGAACCTTATCCAGAAAACGGGATATCTTGGCTTTGGTTTCGCCAGCCGTTTGCGCATGCGTGACTGACAGCATGAAAGCCAGAAACACAAACAGGGTACACAGAATTAGTTGAAGTCTTCGCACAGACCGCGCTCCAGCGCTCAGGGAATATTACCGCGCTACAATCCTCTTTTCCGTCTGTCTGCGACTTGATGTTTGTCAATTAAGGGAGATTCGATTTGCCGCGAAGGAAATTAAGCCAAAAACTTCAATAGTCCTGCGGATGTTTTATCTAGCGGGACACTCTTGGCTGGCTGAGTATTGGGGCATAAACCAGAACGAACAGACCAAATCCGAGTGTCCAGAACCCACCAGACACCAACATGACCGGAAAATAGTCCCAATAGAGTGTGCCAAGAGCACGGATCAGCGCCGCTGTAATTACACTAAGATAAGCTGCAACAATCGTTCCAGATACATGAAGAGAACGGCCACTATGGCCAAGAGACGCTCTTGTCATCATGGCAAGCGTCATGCTCCCAATAGCGCCAGCTGCGATCAAATGAAGTGCAGCGACTGGACTGATACTATCGAACAGAACAGCAATTCCGTATCCAAGATATCCCGCACACAGCAGCAGAAATGCTGCGTGAAGGATCCAGACAATTGGGTTTCCCAGTGTTGCCAATCCCTTCCAAAAGAAGAGTCTTGCCAAATTTGTTGTTCCGGCCGCCAGACAAATGCTGCCAAAGACCTGATCTGGAACAAAGGGAAGGCTTGCAACAGCTGTCAAAAGTGCAAGGAGAATGGAAGCCCGATCCAGCCAGACAAATGACCGTGGCAAACCGCCTTTGTAGTTCTCACGATTGAGTGCATTGCGGGTAAAAGCCGGAACGACCCGGCCACCGATAATCACAATCATCGGCGCGCTGGTGAGAATACCGAGACGCACACCAATTTCGGCAGTTCCGTCCGCCCAGCCAATCCAGTCCAGATGCATCAGGAGGTTACCTGCAAACAACGCAGTCAGAAGTGCGAGGAAAACCATATTCCGGACTTGGGATTTCTGCGCAAGGCGCCCAATTATCGCGGTCGACAGGATTGGGATGAATGACAGATCGATTACTGCGACCAATAGAGGGTCTAGCAATCCGGAAAACCAGACGGCCAAACGCCCAAGCATCCAGACTGACCCGCTTAGAATGACGAATTTGGCGCCAGCTTCCGTGGTTCCGGTCCAATTTGGAACTGCTGTCACGAAGAACCCGGCCATGACTGCAATTGTATACCCGAACATCATTTCATGGGCATGCCAGAGATGTGGTGCCATACTCATGGGTATGGCCACAAAAGCGCCACCGCCTGCATGGACACCAAGCCAGATACTCCACATCACCATTGCAAAAACTGAAAAGATCCCTGCACCAAGGAAGAAAAAGCGGAAACCGGCCGTAAATACGGTTGGGACTCGAAACGCCGGTTCTCTTGGCGAAGACTGGGAATCAGGTGTCATCTATTACCAACAGCAGGAACGATTAAAAATGACGAAAGCTCTCAAAAGAACATGACGTCATCATCGGTTATCTGTTGCTACTTCGTCTTGACGATCATCAAGTCCCGAGAAAAACCTTGAATGTAAGTTTCAGATATATTCTGAATTGGCGCGACGGATGGTCGTCTGCACTCGCTATCTTGAACCGGAAAACTCATGTTTGCTCCTGGCTGGACCAACTATTGCGTCGCATTCGCTGTGTTCTTTGCCTCCCATATGATCCTGGTACGGCCACCAGTCCGACCTATTCTGGTCCGGTCGCTGAGCGAGCGTGGGTTTCAAATCGGGTATTCGCTTCTTTCAATCGGAATTCTGTATTGGCTGATAGATGCTGCACAGACTGCGCCTTACATAGAATTGTGGCCATGGGCTGGGTGGCAAAACTGGATTCCGATCATTGTCATGGGGCCAGTGTGCCTGATCGGAGCGCTTGCGATCGGTACTCCCAACCCGTTTTCATTCGGTGGCTGGAAAAACGACAGTTTCAATCCTCAAAAACCGGGAATCGTTCGCTGGATGCGACATCCCATTCTGGTTGCGCTGTTTCTATGGTCCGCAGCCCATATTGTGCCTAATGGAAATCTGGCTCACGTCATTCTTTTCGGCGCGTTTGCTTTGTTTTCTCTTCTCGGAATGCGGATCCTTGATCGACGGCAAAAACGGATCTTGGGAGAAAAATGGTTTGATTTTCATCGACGAACCGACAAAATTTCTCTATTTCGGGCGATTGGAACTCGTGTTTTGCTAATGCGATCAGCAATTGGCTTGCTGGTATATATTACTCTCGCGTACCTTCATCCGATGATCACCGACGTTTTTCCGTTCGAATAGTCTTCCAATAAAAAAGCGAGGATCAGGGTGGACCCTCGCTCAATTTCAGACAGCATGCGCGGTTATCTTTTTGGAATGATGTTGTGTTCCGGGCCAAACGGAAACCCTGTAATGTTTTCAGAACCGTCTTCACCGACAATCAGAATATCGTGCTCGCGATAACCTCCAGCGCCAGGCTGCCCTTCCGGGATCATGATCATTGGCTCCATTGAAACAACCATACCGGGCTCAAGAACGGTTTCGACGTCTTCGCGAAGTTCCACAGACGCTTCGCGGCCATAATAATGGCTTAGGACACCGAATGAATGCCCATAACCAAAACTGCGGTACTGGAGCAGGTCATGACCGCGATAGATGTCATTCAATTCGATTGCGATATCACAGCAGCGCGCGCCGGGTTTGATCAGTTTGAGACCTTCGCGATGCACATGGCAGTTGATTTCCCACAGCCGCAGATGTTCATCCGAAGCATGCTCACAGAACAACGTCCGCTCCAACGCCGTGTAATACCCAAAGATCATCGGGAAACAGTTGAGGCTGAGAATATCACCCGCTTCCACGGCCTTGTTGGTTACCGGATTGTGGGCACCATCGGTATTCATCCCGGACTGAAACCACGTCCAGGTGTCCATAAGCTCCACAAAAGGAAATGACTTGGCGATTTCACGGATCATTGCATTCGTTGACGCAATAGCCACTTCATGTTCCGGCACACCAGCTTGAACCGCGTCAACCAAGGCTGCTCCACCCAGATCACCAATGCGCGTGCTTTCGCGGATTAAAGCATGTTCTTCAACGCTTTTGATTGTGCGCTGAGACATTGCCGCCGCCGCGATGTCGACAAGTTCGACCCCAGGCAGAGCAGCTTTCAACTGAGCAAGAAGATCCAGTGAAACATGATCGAACTCGATGCCGATCTTTCTGATGGAATTGTTCGGCAGGCCCAGTAGGGATTGAACTGCATGGAAATAGTTGTCCCGGCGCCAGTCGGTGTAAATCACGGTATCGCCATGGGTGCGCCGCCAGGGCTGGCCACCATCAATTCCTGCAGCGATGGTCGTCGCCTTGTCCTGAGTAACAAGAAAGCCGTATTTGCGCCCGAAATAGCAATACAGGAAACCGGAGTAATAACAGATGTTATGATACGACGTGAACAAGCAGGCGTCCACCTGCCTGTCAGCCATAATCGCTCGCAATCCTTCCTGACGGCTGTCCATTTCGGTTGGAGAAAATGGCGAGAATGCCTTTTCACCATTATTCATTTCATAGATGCGGATCATGTCATCGCTCATTGTTTCGCTCCTTTGTTCAAGGGCCTGAAACAGAAAACGGGCCGGCTTCTTGTGAGAAGCCGGCCCGCCAGGCCTAAATCCAAAATGTCGTCTGCCGGAAAGAACCTTGTTCCTCCACCCGGTGACTGGCGTGCCGCCACCGGCTCAAAATGAAAGCAGAAGGGCTGGTCTCAGCCCCTGGCCGGTTAACCCGGCGACAAACCTCTCATTCGTTCCGACCGGCGCCGAAGCAATTCCAGCACGGTCAAAAGCACAACTGATATCGCGACCATCAGGGATGCAACCGCCAGAATGGTCGGAGAAATCTGTTCGCGCAACCCTGTGAACATTTGCCATGGCAGAGTCTTCTGGCCGGCAGACCCAAGGAAAAGAACGACCACCACTTCATCAAACGATGTGATGAAGGCAAATAGAGCCCCTGACACAACACCTGGAATGATCAATGGCATTTGCACCTTGAAAAAGGTCGTTACCGGATTGGCACCCATGCTCGCTGCCGCACGCACCAGACTACGATCAAAACCGACAAGAGTCGCGGTTACAGTAATGATCACGAAGGGCGTTCCAAGCGCTGCATGCGCCAACACCACCCCCCAGTATGTCCCCTGAAGGCCAATACGGGAGTAAAAGAAGTACATGCCAGCCGCCGATATGATCAGCGGTACAATCATCGGTGAGATAAGTACCGCCATAATCGCCGGTTTGTAAGGCACATGCGACTGGGACAACCCGATTGCGGCCAATGTCCCAAAACTGGTTGCCAGAATGGTCGCGACCGGGGCAATCATGACGGAGTTTGTCAGCGCCTGTTGCCAATCCGGGTTCGTAAAGAAGTCATTGTAGTGCTTGAAGGAATAGCCCGCCGGATCCAGCGATAGCATCTCCTTTGTGAAGGTGAAGAAATCCTGCGCGTTAAAGCTAAGCGGTAGAATTACAAGGATTGGAAAGATCAGAAAGAAGAAGATCAATCCGCACAGGGCTCTGAAGGTATAATACCAGGTCCGCTGGATAGGGGACGCATAGGGAGGAAGTGCACTCATATCGTCCTATCCCAGTTTAACGTTGTCGATGCCGACGATGCGATCGTAGACGACAAAGAGGACCATGACCGCTGCAAGCAGCATTGTTCCAAGCGCGGCCGCCAATCCCCAGTTCAATGACGAAGAGATATGATAGGCGATCCGGTTGGAGATGAAGATGCCCGAAGTCCCACCGACCAGTTCCGGCGTGATGTAATAGCCTATGGACAGAATGAAGACGAGAACAGCGCCAGCGCCGATACCCGGGACCGACTGCGGGAAATAGACTCGCCAGAAGGCAATCCAGTCATTCGCACCCAGGCTTTTTGCCGCGCGGACATAGGTGGGCGATATCGTTTTCATGACCGAATAGAGCGGCAGGATCATGAACGGCAACAGGATATGCGTCATAGCAATGATGGTACCGGTCTGGTTGTTGATCATGACTAATCGATCCGCATCCGCCACGAGCCCAATCCAGACAAGGAAATCGTTTATCACCCCCTGTTGTTGCAAGAGGACCTTCCAGGCCGAGGTCCGCACCAGAAGACTTGTCCAGAACGGCAACAGAACCAGGATCATCAGAAGGTTCGAGGACCGCAATGGCAGTGCGGCCAAAAGGAATGCAATCGGATAGCCGAGCAACAGGCATGACACCGTGATCATGATTGACAGAAACAACGTCCTGCCGAACAGCAACATGTAGATCCGCTCGTCTGCCGGCTTCAGTTCGATTCCATCAGATGTTCGGTGTGCATCGACAGAATTCAGAAAATATCCGTCGGTATATCGGGGAGAGAAACGTTTCAGAGTTTGCCAGATTTCAGCATCGGCCCATTTCTTATCAGCCTTGATGAACTGTTCCTTGAAAGGGGTAGCATCGTCCATCTTTTTGATGCGGCGGCCGGTCTTTCGGAACAGACTGGAAATACCACTTTGTTCATAGTTCAAACGCGACCCAAGGCGGGTGTGTTTTTTGGCTTCAACTGCGACAACCATATCGCCGTGGAGAGCTGCGAAGACTGCTTCATCCGGCGCTTCGCCGGACGTGGGATCCCAATCCTGAAGGGCGATCACCGTGCGTGGCAGGGTATCGGCAACAATGCCATTTTCCACCGAACGGAAAAGCATGTCGGCAATCGGCGCAACAAAGGTAATCAGGACGAATATCAACAAGGGCGCAATCAGAGCCAGAGCCCGCAATTTCTCGCGGCGCAACGCTTTTGCAAGGGATGCTTTCAGCGGCTTGCCGTCTTGCGTAGTCAGAACCTGGTCGGCAGTGGAATCGCTCATAAAAAAGTCTTCCGAAACTCAATGGTAAGTTCCAGGCGGGAGAGTCCCGCCTGGAACAGGGCTATGCAAACTTATTTTGCAAGCCACGCCTGGAATTTCGCGTCGATATCATCGCGATAATCAGCCCACCACTCGTAGTTATAGAGGAAGGTGTTCTTGGCGTTGTTCGGATCAGTCGGCATGTGCGGAGCCATGTCGATACCGAGGTCTGCGTGCTTGCCGACGAGCGGTGCAGAAGACTTACGTGCAGGACCGTAGGAGATGTATTTCGCCTGATCAGCAAGACGCTGAGTGTCTGTGGCGAATTTTACATAATCCTTGACCTGTGCAAGGCGATCTGCCGGAAGACCGGCCGGGATAATCCAACCGTCAAGGTCGAACACCTGAGCGTCCCAAAGCATTTTAACCGGCTGCTTCTGCTCTTCGATCAGAGCAAACAGGCGGCCGTTGTATGTGGAACCGATAACGACTTCTTTGTCAGCCAGCAACTGCGGCGTTTCCGCACCAGCAGACCACCAGATTACGTCGTCTTTGATTGTAGCCAGTTTTGCTAGAGCGCGGTCCAGGCCTTCTTCTGTTTCAAGAACGCTGTAGACTTCGTCTTTCGGCACACCATCACAAAGAAGAGCCCACTCAACGTTGTTGATTGGACGCTTTTCCAGGGAACGCTTGCCCGGGAATGTTTCCGTGTCGAAGACCGCACAGATGTCTGCAGGCTCTTTTCCGCCCCACTCAGCAACGTCAGAACGATAGCCGAATGTTGTGGAGTAAACGATCTGCGGGATGAAGCACTCGGAAACCAGCAGGTCACCGAAGTCATCCGCGGCAGACGTTCCGTCAGGTGCGGCAGCCAGATCCGTTGCCGGATCGATTTCCATGGCAAGGCCTTCGTCACACAGACGGATGGCATCGGATGCTACAACGTCAACCAGATCCCAGGTGATGTTGCCAGCTTCGTTCATTGCACGAAGTTTAGCCACAGCCTCGGCGGACGACTCATCATTGATGATGTTAACGCCAGCATTTTTTTCCATGTAAGGCTTGTGATATGCATTGTTCTGCGAAGCGGAGTATGCACCACCCCAAGATACGATTGTCATATCTGCTGCAAGTGCCGCAGTGCCTACGAAGGCCATAGCGGAACCGGCAAGAACCAAAGTTTTGAGCTTCATTTGAATTAGCTCCCTCTTTTAGAATTTCACGGATTGATGTCCGTTTATTTCGCTGACGGCCAAGGTCTGGCCGCCCGGCGACTTTAGACAACCGCGTCGAGCGCTTTACAATCGTTGAGGGCCCAGCCAACAGGGACTGTGTCACCAACATTCAATTTGCGCTTCTCTCCGCGATTGCGAACTTTGACGATGAACTCATCATTGCCAGCCACATTCATTCGAACGCGAATGTGGTCTCCCAGATAAATGAGTTCCTCGACACGACCATCGACAAGATTGTCCATCTGGCCGTGTGTATCGAACTCCACCCGCTCCGGGCGAAGTGATAATGTGGTCCGATCCCCAACAGCTGCAACGTTGACCCTGTCAGCCTTCAGCTGGGTACCGTCATCAAGCTCAACCTGGCACTCTTCGCCCTGGATACCGATAACTTTTCCGCTCAGCTTGTTGTTTTCACCGATGAACTGGGCAACGAACGAGTTTTGCGGGTCTTCGTAAAGATCATCTGGTGTAGATAGCTGCTGGATCACACCGTCATTGAAGACAGCGACACGATCCGACATCGTCAAAGCTTCGGTCTGGTCGTGTGTAACGTAGACAACAGTAACACCCAGATTTTCGTGAATGTGCTTGATTTCATATTGCATTTGCTCGCGCAACTGCTTGTCCAATGCACCGAGTGGCTCATCCATCAGCACGAGCTCAGGATCGAAAACCAACGCACGAGCAACAGCTACACGCTGCTGCTGACCGCCTGACAATTGCGCCGGGCGTCGGTTGCCAAAAGCGCCGAGCTCGACCATTTCGAGCGCGCGCTGCACCTTTTCCTGCTGCTCGGCTTTGTTGACTTTTCGCACCTGCAGTGGAAACGCCAGATTTTCCGCAACCGTCATGTGAGGAAACAAGGCATAGTTTTGAAAAACCATGCCAATTCCGCGCTTGTGCGGCGGAACATTGTTGATCGGTCGGTCATTCAGAAAGATTTCGCCATGGGTCGCAGGCTCAAATCCTGCCAACATCATGAGGCAGGTTGTCTTTCCAGATCCAGACGGGCCCAACATTGTCAGGAATTCGCCAGGCGGGATGTCCAGATTGAGGTTCTTTACGACAAGGCTCTCGCCGTCATAGCTCTTCTGAACGCTGTCATACTTAACAGCAGCGCCCCTGTTATCCGCCATAGTGTCCCCAAGTCTGCTTCATTCATTATTATTACGCAACCAACCAACAACTCCCAGATGATCTTGTCCATCTATCAGCTATCAATCCCTGCGACAGACCGACAGAAGAACAAAAAAACACTCATAAAGAAAGGGGGTTACGAAAAAAAATGCATATTTTTTAGTCGGCAGATGACTTAATATTTTGCTGCTGCGCAATATGTATTTATTATTACTCAAAGCGGCGCATTTCAGCTGAATATTACTTAATTCAGATTAGAAATAATTGCATCGCACAATAGAATGCGCCGCTCTTTTAAGCTTAGAATATCAACTAGAGAAGGCATTCCGTTAGGGAATTAAACTTTTTTCTTTTTCGAATTGCGCAGGCGCCCTTATTTATGACCGACGCCTCATAGGGGTCAAACGCATTGATATCGGGCGGATCAGAGGACTTGATATGCTATTACAAAAGCCTCCTTATTCATGTTCGGATATTCTCAAACGGCTCAAATCAAACACGTAAAAACCAACCGCCCATCTGCAATGTCTATATCTGGCGTCATCTGCCTAAACAAGCTCGATGACCCAAGTCGCCCGCCTCTCCGTGAATGGTTTGCCAAATCATAAAAACATCAATCAAGTGATCTCCGAATGGAGACGGATCACCTTGCACCGTTTCATCAATACGATAAGTTCCGCTCAAAGGCGGAGAATTACGTGAAGACAAGCGACGATATCGAACCTCTGTATCTAACAACACGCGAGGTTGCTGACCTTTTGAGGGTCAAGGAACGCAAGGTTTATGATCTTGCTGCAACTGATGAGATCCCGCATCGAAGGATCACCGGGAAATTGTTGTTTCCAGCTGCCGAGATCCGGGCATGGATTGAGGGCTCCGGCTCGATTGCCACTCCTGAACGTCCAGCTGTAGTGGCCGGATCCCATGATCCGCTTCTGGATTGGGCAATCAGGGAGTCGGGGTGTGGTTTGGCGACCTTGTTCAATGGCAGTAGCGATGGCCTAACTTGTTATTCAGACAATCGTGCGGCTTTGTCCGGATTGCATATTCCAGAGGACGATGGATGGAATATCCAAACGGTGCAGTCCCTTGATGTCTCTAATTCCGTCTTGATTGGATGGGCCAAGCGCCAACGTGGTTTGCTGGTCTCGGATGCAGCCAAAGCCGATATTCATTCTGTTGAGGATTTGAAAGACAAACGCGTCGTGTTGCGTCAGCCTGGTGCTGGTGCTGCTGCGCTCTTTGCCAGATTGTTGGCAGCGTCTGGCCTAACTGAAAGCGACTTCATCGCTGCGTCTGGGTTCGCCCATACCGAGGGTGAGGCTGCAGCGACCGTTGCCAGCGGCGACGCAGACGCTGCACTTGGCGTCAGGGCAATGGCCCTTCAATACAAGCTCGGTTTCGTACCACTGGAAGAAGAGTACTTCGATTTGCTCATTGACCGAAAATCCTTTTTCTCAAATCCGGTTCAACAGTTGCTGACCTTTGCCAAAACGCCTGGATTTACCCACAAAGCCGAGGCCATGGGAGGTTATGATCTGACTGGCCTTGGCAATGTGCGTTGGGTGTCTCCTTAAAAACTCGCTGATGCTTGGACTGAATTTCAAATGACAGATATCCGCCCTGAAGAAATTGCAATTCCGGTCTCAGCACCTGAGGATGCACAACTGCGCTTTGTCGGTAAAATCCATACACCATGGACCAATCGAAAAGACTGCCCACGTCAGGGCAACCATGACGGACCAGACTGCCGCATCGAAGTTTTTGAGCCATGGGTTCAAGCGCTGGTGGGAATTGAGAGATACGATAGGATCGAAATCCTCTATTGGCTGGACCAAGCGCGCCGAGATCTGGTGGTTCAGAGTCCGTCCAATGGAAGTTCAACGCGCGGTACATTTGCCCTGCGCTCGCCGGTTCGGCCAAATCCGATTGGGACTTCCATGGTGACGCTTATCGCAGTTGACGGTCCCGTTTTGACGGTTCGCGGATTGGATTGCCTTGATGGTACGCCGCTACTGGATTTGAAACCGGACCGTTGCGCCTTTTCTCCCAAACCCAATTCCGGCGATTAACACTCCCTTTGGGGCATCTTGACAGAGCACGGACCGGATTGCCAAAGCTACCGCACTGCAGCACACCTTGCTGCGCAGGGAGGACCATTCATGAATATCAAGCCGCAATCGCAGTCTGAAGACACCGCCGATGTCGTTTCCGTGGAAAAACTTGGAGATATTGCACTGATTGCGCTGAACAATCCTCCGGTCAATGCCGCCTCACATGCCCTACGGGACGGACTATGGAAGGCGGTCGAATCACTGCAGCAAGACCCCGAAATCAAGGCCATTGGTCTTTACGGGCTTGGCCGGACGTTCATCGCAGGTGCAGATATTCGGGAATTTGGCAAACCACCCCAAGATCCCTGGCTGCCTGAACTCTGCAACTATCTCGAAGCCTCCGAGACGCCAATCGTCTGTATCTTGCACGGAACTACTCTCGGCGGTGGTCTGGAAGTCGCCATGAGCTGTCACGCCCGAATTGCTGTTCCGGGGACAAAGGTTGGCCTTCCTGAAGTGACCCTCGGAATTTTACCCGGCGCAGGCGGGACACAACGCGCACCTCGCCTGGCTGGCATCGCTGCATCGCTTGATCTGATAACCAGCGGCAAGCCAATGACAGCTGATAAGGCACTCGCAGCCGGATTGGTAGATCAGGTGAAAGCTGGAGAGCCGCAGGAATTGGCAATTAGTGGAGCAAAGGCGGTTGCGGATGGCTCGTTGAAATATCGCCGGACTTGCGATTTGCAGACGGTTGAAGACCATGATGCTATCGAAGCGCACCGGTCCAAACTCCAGAAAACCCAACCTCTTTTGTTCTCACCGCACAAATGTGTCGATGCCGTTGCGGCGAGCACATTGCCTATATCGGTCGGCATGAAGGAAGAACGTCGCCTTTACACGCAGTGTATGGACAGTCCTCATCGCTCGGGCCTGATCCATGCATTTTTTGCCGAACGGGCTGTCACCAAATTTCCGGAAGCAAAAGAAACCGCGCGCTCTATTGCCAGAGTTGGCGTCATCGGCGGCGGAACCATGGGGTCGGGCATTGCGACTGCCATGCTGCTGTCCGGGTTTGATGTGGTGCTGACTGAACGGGATCAGGCAGGTCTTGATCGCGGCCTTTCTTCAATTTCGAAAAATCTGGATGGAGCCGTAAAGCGCGGCAAATTATCAGATGACAGGAAAGAAAAAATCCTGTCTGACAAACTCGCAACGGTATTAGACCTTTCTGCGTTGTCCGATGCAGATCTCATTATCGAGGCCGTATTTGAAGAAATGAGCGTCAAACAGAATATTTTTGGACAGTTGGACAGGATTGCGAAGCCCGGCGCAGTGCTCGCATCGAACACGTCGTATCTTGACATCAACGAGATCGCAGCCGCCACAAACCGGCCCAATGATGTCATTGGCCTGCACTTCTTCTCGCCGGCCCACATCATGCGGCTGATGGAAGTCGTCGTGGCGGACAAAACCGCGACGGACGTCGTCGCCACCGGTTTCGCGCTTGCCAAAAAACTCCGAAAAATTGCCGTTCGAACCGGCGTTTGCGATGGTTTTATCGGCAATCGCATAATGACCTTCTACAAGAAGGCCGCTGATTACATGATGATGGATGGCGCCTCTCCAGAAGAAATCGATACTGCCATGACCGGATTTGGCTTTGCTATGGGACCTTATCAGGTCGCAGATCTTGCCGGTCTCGACATCAGCTGGGCTGCTAACAAACGCCGTGCCGCAACCCGCCCTACTGAAGAACGCTATATCCCGATTGCGGATGAGGTTTGTGAAAAAGGCTGGTTCGGACGGAAATCCGGTCAGGGGTTTTACATCTATGACGATGAGGGACAACGGCCCAATCCAGCAGCACTTGCGGTCATCGAAGAAGAACGGGCTGCGGCCGGTGTCTCACCACGTTCATTCACCTCGGAAGAGATCGTCGACCGTTTCATGACCGCCATGATTCTGGAGGCAACACGTGTTCTCGAAGAGGGCATTGCGCTACGGCCCATAGACATTGATGCCGTGTTCCTGTTTGGCTACGGTTTTCCGAGATTTAGGGGCGGACCATTGCACACAGCCGACCAGATCGGAGCCAAAGAACTTGTCCGCCGGATCGAGGAATACGCAAAAGAAGATGCCTATTACTGGCAAGTGCCTGTTCTGCTCCGGGAGATGGTCTCGAGCGGCGAAACATTTGCTGAAAAAAACAACTGATCAAACTGCGGTCAGGCCACCATCAATCGCAATGGCCTGACCGTGAACCGCCGAATTCTTGGGATCGGCGAGCCAAAGCACCGAAGTGGCGACTTCTTCTGCCGTAATGACGCGGCCCATCGGGCTGCGCCTGGAAAAGGCAGTCGCTGTTTCTTCCATCGACAGATTTTTTGCGACAGACACCTGTTCGGCAAGGCGTTCATACATCGGGGTGGCCGCGAAAAACGGGCAAACAGCATTGATGCGAATACCTGTCTTGCCGTTCTCGTCTGCCGCAGCTTTTGTCAGCCCAACGACTGCATGTTTGGACGCGGCATAAGCGGACAAATGCCCAGCACCGACCAGCCCGCTGGCCGAAGCCATATTGATGATAGACCCTGCTCCAGCGTCTTGCATCTGCGGGATCTGGTATTTCATGCAGAGAAATATGCCACGAACATTCACGGCAAGAACGCGATCGAGTTCGGCAACTGACAAGTCTGGCAACGGTTTGAGTTCGTGCGCAATGCCGGCGTTGTTGAAGGCAATATCAAGCGCTCCAGAATTCTGAACAATCTTCTGAACATGCGCTTCGACTTGCAATTCTTCCGTGACATCCAGAGCTTCAGACCAAACGTTAGCACCGGTATCTTTCAGCGCGTCCACCAACAACTGAAGTCCGGCTTCATCCCGATCGGAAAGCGCCAATCGCGCACCTTCGGCGGCGAACTGATGCGCGGCTTCCTGGCCAAATCCACCAGCAGCACCCGTGATCATGACTGTTTTGCCTGTAAACCGATCCTCAGCCACGTTTGATTGCCTCCAAACCGCCTGCAGCATATTCGGGAACACTTGCTCCAAGCTTCAATCCGAGCTCCGGATTTGACGCATTGCCATCCAATGCCCGCTTTTTGACCCCCTGCAGAATGGCCCCCATGCGGAAGAAACAAAACGCCAGATAGAAACCGAAATTCGGAATTCCCGGTAGATCCATCCACGAACAATACGCGTCAATGAATGCCTGGTCTTCCGGAATACCCAGCGCTTTGCGGTCCACGCCAGCAAGTCCACGGCCCTCTTCACCCGGCGGACGTTGCCATTGCATGATCAGCGCTGCGAGATCGGCAAACGGATGCCCAACGGTCGAGAGTTCCCAGTCGAGCACGGCGACACAATTCGAACCATTCTCGGAAAACAGCAGGTTATCGATCCGATAGTCGCCATGAACCAGCGTCACTCGGCCATCATCTTCCGGCACATTTCGGTCAAGCCAGTCAATCAGCTCGTCCATTGCCGGAATGACCCCGGTCTCACTCGCACGGTATTGTTTGCTCCAGCGGTCTATTTGCCGACGATAATAGTTCCCGGCCCGCCCGAAGCCCGAAAGACCGACTGCATAGAGATCCACCGAGTGAATGGCGGCCAGAACGCGGTTTATTTCTGCATAGATTTTTGTGCAAATTTCATTATCGATGTCTGGAAGACGCGGATCGTCAAAGTTTCGGCCCTGTACGAGTTCCATGACATAAAATGCCGATCCGATGATTGTGTCGTCTTCACACAGCACATACATCCCGGCGACAGGGACAACTGTATTCGCGAGAGCCTTTTGGACCCGGAATTCCCGATCGACCGCGTGGGCCGATTTCAGCAGAACTCCGGGAGGCTTCCGACGCAATACATAGTCAGCTGTTGGTGTTTCCAATCGAAAGGTCGGATTGGATTGTCCGCGATTGAATTTATCTGCTCTCAACGGTCCCTTGAACCCGGAAACATGGGCTTCGAGCCAAGGTATCAAAGCTTCAAGATCCAGAGCAGGTAAAGATGACACCATGATTAGACCTTGGCATTGGAGTACTTGCGCAGCTCCGCCCGAGCGACCTGACGGCGATGGACAGCATCAGGTCCGTCAGCAAAGCGCAAAGTTCTGAGATGGGTCCACATGGCGGCCAGAGGGAAATCCTGACTGATACCGGCAGCACCGTGTACCTGCATGGCTTCATCGACCACCTTTAACGCCATCAACGGGGCAACAACCTTGATCTGGCTGATCCATGGTTGAGCTGCTCTCGTGCCTTGCGTGTCCATCATCCAGGCCGCCTTCAGGCAGAGTAGCCGTGCCATTTCGATTTCCATGCGTGCATTCGCAATGATGTCGTAGTTGGCACCCAGATCAATCAGTTTTTTGCCAAAGGCTTTTCGGCTCATGGCTCGCTGGCAAAGCATTTCCAACGCCCGTTCAGCCTGTCCAATCGCGCGCATGCAATGGTGAATTCGGCCCGGTCCGAGCCGTCCTTGCGCGACTTCAAAGCCTCGCCCCTCGCCCAGTACCAGATCCTTTTGCGGCACACGAACATCTGTAAACCGGATATGCATATGGCCGTGTGGTGCATCATCCGCATTGAAGACATGCATTGGTCGCAGCACTTCCAGCCCCGGTGTCTCCGAGGACATCAGAAACATGGAATGTCGGCTGTGCTTGTGGGCCTCCGGGTCGGTGCAGGCCATGACGATATAGAGTTTGCAGCGGCTGTCTCCAGCTCCGCTTGCCCACCATTTTTCGCCGTTCAAAACCCAATCATCACCATCACGGACAGCGGACAGGGAAATATTGGTGGCATCACTTGAGGCCATGTCAGGTTCGGTCATCAGATAAGCCGAACGGATCTCACCTTCCAGCAAGGGTTTCAGCCAACGCTCTTTGTGTGCATCAGTTCCATAGCGCTCCAGAACTTCCATGTTGCCGGTGTCCGGAGCGTTGCAGTTGAAGACTTCCGCTGCAATGCCAACTTTGCCCATTTCCTCTGCAAGATAGGCGTATTCGACAGTCGACAGACCGAATCCCCGGTCGCTGTCTGTCAGCCAGAAATTCCAGAGCCCCCGTTGTTTGGCCTTGGCTTTCAAGTCATTCAGGATTTGAAGCTGACGGTCCGTGTGCTGGAACCTGTCGCCTGACGGATGCTTGCCGACTTCGCTGTGATATTCAGCATCAAGCGGTGCGATCTCGCTCTCAACCATCTGGCGGACGTTTTCGATCAGCGGACGGACCCGATCTGAAATTCCAAGATCCATGTGTTCCCCCTAACAAATCTCGTCGCGCATGCGCTGAAGCGCGGCGCGGTATTCGGTTTCAAGCCGGTCCACCAACTGGCTGACCGAGCCTATATTTTTGACAGCTCCAATCCCTTGACCAGCTCCCCAGATATCGCGCCAGGCCTTGGGCATGTCGCTGCCATCCGGAATGACCGAGGTCTCCCAGGTATCGGGTAGGTTGTTCGGATCAATTCCGGCTTTGGCAATGGATGCTTTCAGGTAGTTTGCCGGATGTCCGGTGAAAAGTGATGACAGCAACACATCTTCCGCGCCGCTTTTGACCATCATCTGCTTGTATGTCTCGTCGGCGAATGCTTCTTCCGTTGCCACAAAGGGCGATCCGACGTAGCCAAAGTCAGCGCCCAGAACCCGCGCCGCCAGCAAGGCCTCACCGGTCGAAACGGCACCACCAAGCAGCAACGGTCCGTCGAACCATTCCCGGATTTCACGGACCAAGGCAAAAGGTGATTGCGGACCGCCATGCCCGCCAGCACCCGCGCAGACCGCAATCAGCCCATCAGCGCCTTTTTCGAGAGCCTTTTTGGCATAGGTGTTGTTGATCACATCATGAAGGGCGATACCGCCGCAGGAATGTGCTGCCTCGTTCACTTCCGGTCGCGCGCCCATTGACGTAATCCAGACAGGAACTTTCCAACGCGCGCAGATCTCGACATCGCGCTCCAAACGGTCGTTCGAACGATGGACAATCTGATTGACGGCAAAAGGCGCAGCAGGGGTGTCCGGATTGGCTTGATTGTGGCGATCCAGCTCCTCGGTGATTTCCTTCAGCCATTCTTCCAGCATCACTGGGCCACCGGCTTCATCGCGCGCATTCAACGCCGGAAAGCTGCCGATAACTCCTGCCTTGCACTGGGCAATTACCAGTTTCGGACAGGAAACAATAAAGAGCGGCGCTGCGACCGCCGGTAGTCTTAAATTCTGCAGAGCCTTCGGAAGGGTCTTGGATTTCAGCATGTCTTTCGTTGCCTCATCCTACGCACCGGCACCGCTCAGATAGAAGCGATTGAGCCATTCTGCAGAGAGCGCCGGGCGTTTACCACCCTCAATCTCGACTGTCGCCTGCCAGGTGATATCCAGCTCTTCAGGTTTTGAAGCCTTCAGACTTCGAAGCACAAATCGCCCTCGGACCCTCGATCCGGTTTTTACAGGCGTCAGAAATCGCACCCGATCAAAACCATAATTGATGCCCATCAAGCAGCGCTGGATTTTAGGTTGCGCTTCAACACCCATAACGGACAGCAGCGACAACGTCAGAAATCCATGAGCAATCGTGCCACCAAATGGCGTTTCAGCAGCCAGTTTCGGATCAACATGAATGAACTGATGATCCTTGGTAACATCAGCAAACGCATCAATTTGTGTCTGATCGACAAAATGCCAGGATGAGACCCCAACTTCCTGTCCGATCAAATCCTTCAATTCCAAGACCGATAGCGTGCGGTCGAGCGTATCTGCCGTCACTCAGTAGGCCTCCTGAAAGAGATCAGGTCCGGTTTCAACATTGATGCCACCGCTGATCGGCAAGATTGCCCCGGTGATATAGGACCCGCCACGTCCACATAGGAATTGCATCACCGCGGCAATATCTTCCGGACGGCCGACGCGGCCAAGTGGCACTTGTGCTCCGACGCGGCTGCGCACTTCTTCATCTGCTGTGGCAAAGGCAGTCATATTGCTGACGAAAGGCCCGGGCGCCAAGGCATTCACGGTTATACGCTTTTCGGCCAGTTCCTTACCCAAAATCTTCGTCATGTGATGAACAGCCGCTTTGGAAGCTGCATAACTGTAAGCCCGGTCGCCGTGGGGAATTTCTCCCATGACGGAACCGACATTGACCACGCGAGCGGGATCTTCATCTGACGCCGAGGCTTCCAGCAAGGGCAGAAGGCTTTGGGTCAAATGAAACAGACCTGTCATATTCAACCGCATTACGCGGTCCCAGGCATCATAGGGAAACTGGCCCAGCGGCGTTCCCCAGCTGGTGCCGGAGTTGTTCATCAGAATATCCAACTGGTCTGTTCGCCTGCTGACCTCACCTTCAAGCGCGGCAATACCGTCTTCACTTCCAACATCGCCGCTGAACCCCTCAACCTTGCCGGAATAGCCAAGATTGTTGAGTTCATCTGCCGCGTTCTCACAAGCTTCCGCTTTTCGGCTGGCAATCAGGACACGAGCTCCGGCTGCAACCAGGCCTTCTGCCGCCATCCGGCCGATACCTGTTGCTCCGCCCGTTACAAGAGCTGTTTTGCCTTTAAGTCCAAATAAGTTATCCGGGTTCATGTATCCCCCTCGGCAAATGTCTTGCGGAGTGTCAATTTGGAAACTTTGCCCGTTGCCGTTAGCGGCAGACCATCAACGAATACGACATCATCAGGCACCTGCCATTTGGCGACGCGTTCGGACAGTCGTTTCAGGATATCTTCCTTTTGAGGTTGCTCACCTTCCTTAGCCTGAACGATCAGAAGCGGACGTTCATCCCATTTGGCGTCCGGCACCGCGATAACCGCACAGCTGGCAACGCCAGGGTGAGACATGACTATGTTTTCCAGATCGAGCGAACTGATCCATTCACCTCCAGACTTTATCAGGTCCTTAGAACGGTCTGTAATCGTCAAAAAGCCATCGGTGCTAATTGACGCAATGTCGCCTGTACAAAACCAGCCATCGCTATCGAAGACTGGCTCGGAAGCTTCAGGATTCTCGAAATAGCCAGACGTAATCGTATTGCCGCGTACATAGAGGTGGCCCGGTGTTTTGCCGTCATGTGGTAGGCGGGCGCCATTGTCGTCGACGATTTTCAGATCGACACCGAATACCCGACGGCCCTGGGTCTGTTTGCGATCAACCCTCTGTTCAAATGGCAAATCATCCATGTCAGGCGGGAGATTGCATTGGGTCCCAATCGGGCTCATCTCGGTCATGCCCCAGGCATGACAAACATTTACGCCCTGCTTTTCAAAAGCCTCGATCAGAGAGCGCGGGGCGGCTGATCCGCCAACAACAATATCGCCAAATCCTTCGGGCAATCGTCCTCGCTGGTTGATCTCGTTTATCAAACCGAGCCAGACCGTCGGCACGCCCCAAGCAGAAAAGACTTTTTCCCGGTCCATCAGATCGAACACGCTTTTACCATCCAAAGCGCCACCCGGGAAAATAAGACTGGCTCCAGACAGCGGAGCACCATAGGGCAGTCCCCAGGCATTCACGTGAAAAAGAGGAACAACCGGCAGAATGCGGTTGCCCTCCTGCATGGTTTTGGGAATCGTGACACACGTGAAAAGAGCATGCAGCACCGTGGATCTGTGAGTGTAGAGCGTTCCTTTGGGATTACCCGTTGTGCCGGAGGTATAACACAGCCCAGATGCGGTATCTTCCGGGAGATCGGGCCACTCAATCTCTTCAGGCTGGCCTTCCAGGACTTCTTCGTAACAGAGGACACCAGAGAGCGACGTGTCCGGCATATGAGCCCGATCCGTCATGACGACAAGCCGCAGTTCGTCCGGCAGCTGATCCCTTAGTTTCTCGATGATTGGAACAAAAGTCACGTCAAGAAAAAGCAGTCGGTCCTTGGCATGGTTGATGATGTAAATCATCTGTTCTGCCGACAAGCGCGGATTGATCGTATGGCAGACCGATCCGATGCCAGAAATCGCATAGTACAATTCGAAATGCCGGTAGCCGTTCCAGGCCAGTGTGGCGATGCGATCACCTGTTTCGATACCGAGGCCATTCAGGCCATGTGCCAATTGTGCAATGCGCTTTGCGGTTTCGCCATACGTTGTCCGATGAACATCACCTTCCGTGCGCACAGATATGATCTCACCAGCCGGATATGTGTCCGCCGCAAAGGTGATGATGTCCGCTATTTTCAGCGGACGTTGCATCATCATTCCCTTCATGTGCTTCCTCCCAAAAACACGAGGCCAAGGCCCGGAATTGTCTGATTTTTTAAGATCATAGGCAGGTTTTGTGCCGGGAGACAAACGCTAGTTTCAGAAAAGATCCCAATCTTCCGATGTCAGCAAAGAGCATTGCGTGTGGATAGCGAAATTTCCGTAGCGTTTCCGCCGCCGCGTCTGGAAATTCCGCTTGATCCAATAACTGCTAACGGATTAAGCGAATTTTCGCTGGCAATGTTTCGACGGTCATTCTGGTCCCGTGCAACGGCTCGCCGTCAAGGTTGATCTGAAGCGGCTCCGATGTTTCAACGGTGACGTTCTGAACCCGTCGCATGATGGCGATGTCCTGAACGTTGCCGCGCTCCCCTTCAAACAGGGATCCCAAGAGCTCTGCCATGTTGTTTCGGTCGGGCATTGGAATGATGGTCAGGTCCAAAAACCCGTCGTCAAGAATTGCTTCCGGACACAATCGGATACCTCCACCTGCGCGCCGTCCGTTTCCGATAGCCAGTGCCATGAAAGCACCTTCCCAGCTGAAATCTTCGGCTTCGATTTTTCCTTCACACGCAGCCAATTCAGAAAACCGGTGCAGTCCTGTGAAGAGGTAGGCTGCGCCACCCAATACTTTCTTGAGGTTTGTGTCGGTTTCGGCGGTTACCTTCGTACCAAAGCCCCCCGTTGCCATATTGACAAAAACCTTGCCATTCACGAGGCCAACATCTGTCGGTTTGGCCGCTGCTCTGGCAGCGAACCGCAAACAGGAGGTCAGATCGGTTGGATCGAGCTTTATATGGTGAGCAAAATCATTTGCCGTACCAAGTGGTAATACAGCAAAGGAAAAGGGCGGACTTTCTCCGTCTGGCAAAGCGGTCAGAACTGCGTCAACAACCTCATGGATTGTTCCGTCACCGCCACCGCTTACGACTATATCAATTCCCTCAGAGGCCTGCTCCCGAATTGCTTCCCTTGCCAGCCGCTCGGTATCACCAGCTTCATATGTTACGCGGACCGACACTGTATGGCCCATGTCTCGCACGGTGTTGACTGCAGCGCGCACATCGGGACGGCTTGCGGATTTCCCATTCAATATCAGCCGAAGGTGACGTTTCTCCAAGGTCTTTTCTCCAAGTCGGGTTCTAGCCCGGCAACATTGTTTCGCGATCAGTCCGTGCTGTTCGGGCTTCTTCTGAAAGCCATTGACGGAACGCCGTCACGACCGGGCGCATAGTGCGCCCTTCCGGATATACAAAGTAATAAGCGGTTTTCTGGTCCAGAGACAAATCGAACAACCGCACCAGTCGCCCTGAAGCAAGCTCATCTTCAACAAAAAAACGCGGGATCAGTGCGGCGCCTGCATGGTGGATCGCGGCTTCCGAAATCATAACAAATTGCTCGAAACGTGCGCCCTGGAAGGCTGCGTCCGTTTCAACACCCGCCGCATCAAACCACTGCCGCCAAGCAAGCGGACGTGTCGCAAGTTGCAGTCGTGCGACCCGCGCAAGGTCAGCCGGTGTTCGAATATCATGTCGATCGCGGAATGCTCGGGACGATACGGCAATAACTTCTTCATCGAAAAGCCGCTCTGCTATTGCTCCGGCCCAGACCGGGTCACCATGGTGAATTGCTCCATCGTAGGGCTGATCGTCAAAGTCAAAGGGCTGGAGACGAACGCTCAGGTTCAATCCGGCATCCGGATAGAGCCGCGTAAACTCCGCGAGACGCGGCGCCAGCCAGCGTGTGCCGAATGTCGGCAAAACCGCGAGGTTCAGAACATCTGCACTTCCGGCATAAGACATCACCTGCCGCGTCGCTGTTGTCATCTGTTCCAGCGCACCGCGAATGTCATGAAGATAGAGGCGGCCAGCATCGGTCAACACGATCCGTTGACGAACCCGGCGAAACAGCTCCACCCCGAGACGATCCTCAAGATGACGCACCTGCTTTGAGACGGCACCTTGTGTCAGATGCAGTTCCTCCGCAGCACGGGTAAAACTCAAATGCCGTGCAGCACACTCAAAAGCGATCAATGTATCTGCCGGCGGCACAAAAGCGCGTTTCATTCAATCCACTCAAGTTCATTCCAATTTGTCATGAATGATGGACAAGGTTTCGCTTTTCTGCAAACGAAATTGCAGCAAGACTAGCGCAAACAGAATGACTAGCATTAAATCACGCTGAGTATTTACCGTTAAAGACCGGCCTATAAGGGCCAGGGAGAACACCATGAATGCACCCGCAAATGTAAAATCATCTCCAGCAGGCGGCGGTGTTTTCGACTGGCAGGATCCGTTTCGCCTGCGAGACCAACTGAAAGAAGATGAGCAGTTGGTCATGGATATGGCCCGCGCCTACGCTCAGGACAAGCTTCAGCCGCGCGTGATCGAAGCCTACCGCGAAGAAAAGACGGACCGGGCGATCTTCAATGAAATGGGTGAACTTGGCCTTCTTGGCACAACATTGCCGGAAGAATATGGCTGCGCGGGCGCGTCTTATGTTTCTTACGGGCTGGTTGCGCGCGAAGTTGAACGGGTCGATTCCGGTTACCGCTCCATGATGAGCGTTCAGTCATCCCTGGTCATGTACCCGATTTATGCCTACGGCTCGGAAGAGCAGCGGAAAAAGTATCTGCCCAAGCTGGCCAGCGGCGAATATGTAGGCTGTTTCGGCCTCACAGAACCGGATGCCGGATCAGACCCGGCAGGAATGCGCACACGTGCAGCGAAAATCGACGGCGGTTACAAACTGACCGGTTCGAAAATGTGGATCTCGAATTCACCAATTGCCGATGTGTTTGTGGTCTGGGCGAAATCCGAAGCGCATGATGGTGCTATTCGCGGGTTTGTTCTCGAAAAGGGCATGAAGGGCCTTAGCACACCAAAGATTGGCGGGAAACTTTCCCTTCGTGCGTCGATCACCGGCGAAATCGTCATGGACAACGTGGAAGTTGGCGAAGACGCACTCCTGCCAAATGTGTCGGGTCTCAAGGGTCCGTTTGGCTGCCTCAACCGTGCGCGATACGGCATCGCGTGGGGTGCTATGGGTGCCGCAGAAGACTGCTGGACTCGCGCTCGGCAATATGGCCTCGACCGGATACAGTTTGACCGTCCGCTTGCGCAAACCCAATTGTTCCAGAAAAAGCTCGCGGACATGCAGACCGAAATCACACTTGGCCTGCAAGCCGCGCTTCGAGTCGGGCAATTGTTCGATGCTGGACAGGTTGCGCCAGAGATGATTTCGATCATCAAACGCAACAACTGCGGTAAAGCGCTCGATATTGCGCGCCAGTCACGTGACATGCATGGCGGCAACGGTATTCAGGAAGAATATCATATCATGCGCCATTCGCAGAACCTGGAAACGGTCAACACCTATGAGGGTACGCATGATGTCCATGCACTGATCCTTGGCCGCGCACAGACCGGTTTGCAGGCATTTTTCTGAGCGGTACCTGTTGCGGGCCACAATGGCCCGCAAGCCATTCTTTGTGAGGCCCGATGGCGGAACAGACTGCGGATGTCGTCATAATCGGTGGAGCCGTGATGGGCTCTTCCGTGGCATGCCATCTGGCCCAGCGCGATGACTTTTCCGGCCGTATTGTGGTGATTGAAGCCGATCCGGCCTATGAGATATGTGCATCAGCCCGATCTGCTGCCTCTGTCCGTCAGCAATTCTCCTGCGCAATCAATATCGAAATCTCACTCTACGGAATTCAATTCCTCCGGGAGATCGGCTCAAAGCTGGCTATTGGCGGTGAAAAACCCGTCATTGATCTTCATGAAGGCGGCTACCTGTTCCTGGCGACACCAGACAAACTTCACATCCTTGAAAAAAACCATCAACTCCAACAAAAACTTGGCGCAGATATTGCCTACCTTGACCAATCCGGTTTGCGACAGAAATTTCCGTGGCTGGAGACCAATGACCTGGCAGCAGGCTGCCACGGATTGACCGGTGAAGGCTGGTTTGACGGCTATGGTTTGATGCAGGCTTTTCGAAAAAAAGCCCGTTCTCTGGATGTCGACTATCTGTCCGCAAAAGCGGAAGTCCAGAACAATTCGAAAGGTGATTGGACAATCAAGCTTTCAACCGGCGAGACACTATCGACACCAATCGTCGTCAACTGTGCAGGTGCATCAGGTGGTGCAGAGCTGTGTCGGCAAGCTGGCCTTGATGTTCCGATAGTCCCTCGCAAACGCTGCGTCTTCCCATTCGAGTGCCGTGACAAACTCGATGGATTTCCGCTGCTGATTGATCCAAACGGAACCTATGTGCGCCCAGAAGGAACCGGTTTCATTTGCGGCTCTGCCCCACCGGAGCAGGACCCTGACTGCAGGGATTTTGACGTTGATTACGATCTCTTCGAAGAGCACATCTGGCCAACGCTGGCGGCACGAGTTCCGGCTTTTGAAGCAATCAAGCCTGGTGCTGCCTGGGCCGGGAATTATGACATGAACCTCTTTGACCACAACGCGTTCATAGGTTCAGTTCCGGACACTGAAGGGTTTTATCTTGCGCTCGGATTTTCCGGACACGGCCTACAACAATCTCCGGCAATTGGGCGTGGACTGGCTGAGTTAATCGTCACGGGAAACTACGAGACACTTGACCTGTCTGAACTTTCTGTCGAGCGCCTTGGCAAAGACCAACCGATTGTCGAAATAAACGTCGTTTGACAGAGAGTTGTTGTTTTAGTCTGCGAGAAGTATCGGCTTGACTGGTTCGTCTTCGGTTATTCCAACGTCGGTTAGGTCTGCACCCGGCAGTGTTGATGTGGTCAATGGTTTTTGTGATTCATGGGACACATTTGCTTCGATGTTCTGACCAAGTAGCGAGCCCAGAATGAAATCCAGATCATTACCCGGTTCTGCAGGTGCCTCTGACACCCCTGCCCATTCGATGAGACGGGATAAATTGTCTTCCATAACCGCCTTCAATCGCCTTACTCGTGTTGTATCGGGCTCGAACGGTGGAGATTCGTGACGAAGATAGGATCTTTGTGCAAAGAGGAGAGACATTGAATGCAATCCGCTCTCCGGAAGTCCATAGGTACGCGCAATAAAGCCGCCATGCACTTGCTCATCCACACTGACCGTAAAACCCTTCTGGTTTTTGAATGACTCTGCCAGAAGATCACGCAATTCCGGATCACAAGAGGTTCCATCAAAGCTGCCGATATTCACAAGTGGCAATCCCTTGTCAGTCACACCCCTGATATGGGACCGCATTGACTGGCAATCGAGAATGATAACTTTGTCAAAGCGTCTTGAGACGCGTTCAATCTGTTGTCGCAGCGCCCGATGAAACGGCGAATGGAACAACAACATTCTTTGCTCGATTTCAGTCGATCCGGGCTGCTCTTCGTCCTGGTAGAGGTTTTTGCCGTCCAGAGTCGTGAGCGGACACAACGCCTTTGTTGGATCCACGGCAGCACTTAGATGCGTTTCCGGATCCTTGTCGAGGTCTATTACATAGCGGGAGATAGTGGACCTAATGACCGTGAGGCCCAGATCCTCGCGCATGTTGAATACATCTTCCAGGCGCCAGGATAGGTCTGTCTGCAGTCGGCCTGTTGCATTCAGGCGTTTGGCTATAGCTGGCGGAATTTCCGTCCCGCTGTGAGGCAGGCAGAGAATTATTGGGCTCTGTCCTTCTTCCACCAAAATCATGTTGCAACGCCTAAGAAACGGTCCCGACCAACCACTAGATTGAATAATTTACTTAACGGAAACAAGACACTTTCTCCGGCACCGAACACTTTGTATAGCTCAACTTCGGCCGTGTGCCTCAAACTCACATTTAATTCAATCTGTTATCAACTCATATCTAAGCGACTAGAAAGGCGCGATAAATCCTGATAATACACGTATAAATTGAATTTAGTTGCATTAATGCCGATTTGACAGCAAAAATCAATAATTGCTGCATGTGCAAAGCATGCCCTTCTTGACGAGCAGGGAACTGCGAGCAATTTTCAATGAAATTCTTCAAGTCCGAAACAATCTTATGCTGCCGGTCTCCGGATCAGATCTGCAAACAAGGAAAAGGCCATGTCGCTTCGCAATGGCAAGGAGTTTTTGATGATTCCGGGACCAACCAATGTCCCGGACGAGGTCCTGCGAGCAATGCACCGCCCTGCTGTTGATATCTATGAAGGCCCGCTGCTCGAAACGACAGACTATTGTCTGGCGGGCCTGAAGCACCTGTTTCGGACTGATGGCAAAGCTTATATTTACGCCGCAAATGGTCACGGGACATGGGATGCTGCCCTTAGCAACACGCTCAACCGGAATGACAAGGTTCTGGTTCTTCAATCCGGCCTTTTCGCCATGGGTTGGGGTGATGCCGCCAGATTGATAGGACTGGATGTTGAGGTTTTACCCGGTGGGTGGAACGAGGCTGTCGATCCGGCGCGCGTTCAAGACCGTCTTCTCAGGGATACCGCAAACGAGATCAAGGCGATCCTGGTTGTTCAGGTTGATACAGCTTCAGGTGCCTGGAACGACATATCGGCCATTCGAAAGGCAATTGATTCAGCTAATCATCCGGCCCTGTTCATGGTGGATACGATCGCGTCTCTGGGGTGCATTCCGTTTGACATGGATGGATGGGGTGTCGATGTCGCACTGACCGGCTCCCAAAAAGGGCTCATGTGCCCTCCTGGCTTGTCGTTTGTTGCTGCAAGCCCCAAAGCGGACAAAGCCCACGAAACTGCAAACCTCCGCACCAACTACATGGACTGGACTTTCCGGCAGGGTGAAATTCACTATCAGAAATACTGTGGCACACCGCCCGAGCATCTTCTGTTTGCATTTCACAAAGCACTGGATCTGATCTTTGAAGAGGGTGTTGAGAAAGTCTGGCACCGTCACGCCTTATTGGCCGAGGCCACGCGCAAGGCCGTTGCTATCTGGTCATCAGAAGGCACCATGGATTTCAATATTTCCGATCCACATGCTCGCTCCAACAGCGTTACAGTTATCAAGTTCAACGGAATAGATCCTCAATCGCTCCGAGATTTCACAGCAGAAACCTGCGGTGTCACCATTGGAGGGACAATAGGCGATATCAAAGGAACGGGCATTCGGATTGCCCATATGGGCCACGTCAATGCCGTCATGCTTCTTGGCACCTTGGCGGCTGTGGAACTCGGTCTTGCCAAACTGGACATCCCACACGGCAAAGGCGGTGTACAAGCTGCAGTGGACTACTTATCTTCCGCGCTTTAAACGCTGGTCCAAAAGGCTATCTGAACATGACTTTCATAGTCAGAGCTTGTCTTGCAGACAGTCGCAAATCGTCTTCAAGACCTTGACGCGCGCATGGCGCTTGTCTTCAGAAGATACAAGTGTCCAAGGCGCGTTATGCGTTGACGTCCGGTCGATCATATCACCCGCAGCGACAGCGTATTGATCCCATTTTAGCCGATTACGCCAATCGTCGTCGGTTATCTTGTGCTGTTTATAGACAGTCTGTTCACGCGCCTTGAAGCGGCGAAGTTGCTCTTCTTCAGAGATTGCCAGCCAGAATTTACAGACGACGTACCCAAAGTCCGTCAACTCCTGCTCGAACTCGTTGATTTCATTATAGGCTCTCAACCAGTCTTCATGGCCCGCATAACCTTCGACGCGCTCCACAAGAACACGGCCATACCAAGACCGATCAAATATGGCGATGTTGCCTTTATGTGGAACACGTCGCCAAAATCGCCACAAATAAGGTCGGGCAAGTTCTTCTTCAGTTGGGGCGGAAATCGAATGGACCTTGTAAATGCGGGGGTCAAGCGGACGAATGACACGGCGGATTGTACCGCCCTTCCCGGCTGCGTCATTGCCTTGAAACACCAGAACGATACCGGTCTTCGACATCGATTTTCTATCTGTCAGATCCGCCAGCTTTTTCTGGTATTTGTTCCGAAGCTTTTCGTACTTTTCCCTGTCCAGTTTTTTAGTCAGATCGATCGCATCGAGCGCCGTTTCTCCGCGGAGATCTCCAATAACAGGTGGTGCAGCAAGTGACTTTGGAGTGCCCTCTTCGAGTTTCAACTTCATAGAACGCGCGATTATCTGGCCCAAAGTGGCATCCCTGAAGGCCGGGTCCTGCGATGGAATCACAAACCAGGGCACGTGGCCAGAACTGGTTTCAAGAATGATCTTCTCTCCGGTTCTCGATGCCTTTTTATAATGCTTCAACGCTGTCCACGCTGCCAACACATGACGCGCCACGTTCTTTTTCCGAATAGACCCAAGACGCTTCTTTTGAACCGATTTCGGCAGAACGAACCAGAACTTGAGGATCAGAACACCCTCATTCGCGAGCATTTCCTCAAAACGCCCAATTCGCGCCAAACGCTTTTCGAATTCCTGATCATCGATCTTTTTGTAGATCCGGTCTCGCAATAGTTTCTGGTACCAACTGCCGAAGATAATCGCCGTTTCGCCCTTTGCAGGGAGGTCTCTCCAATACCGCCACAACGGTGGGCGTAGTCGGGCTTCATCCATGAGATCGCCATAAGCGTTGCAAACCAGATGGCGTGCGTCCATCCAGCCATAAAGCCGGGCAACTGCTTCCCCCTTTCCGGCACCATCAAGGCCATCGACCAGAATGAGGGTCGAGAACGGCTTTTTTTCGATGACCGGTAATTGCGCCGCCAGCAACGCCTCACGGACTTCCAGTTCAACTTTCTTAAAAGCCTTTTTGTCCATCTTCTGGGGCAGGCGAGCAGACTCAAACATCAAGACCTCCGAAAAACGCTGGCAATGCGCAGTTTGGTACAGCTCATGCCAAATTGCTATCGTTCAGACACATCCACGCCATCACGGGAAACTATTTTTTGCCTGTTGGAGAATGAAATCGGCTCTTATATGAAGCGATAACCAATTCTGTTTATGGATACTGCGTCTTACACATGAACCTGCATACGCCTGATGTCTTTCGAAGCGGCTACCGTCTGTGACTGATTTTCTTGACCCTGTTCTGCATTTCATCGCAGCGAATCCTTCGCTGGCAGGTTTGATCTGCTTTCTGGCAGCCATGGGTGAGGCCCTGTTTCTGATTGGGCTGTTCGTTCCAACCACCGTGGTGCTGGTTGGGGCCGGGACGCTTGTGGGCCTTGGTCAACTTGACCTCACACCGCTGTTGATCTGGACAACGCTTGGCGCAACGACAGGTGACGCCGTTTCTTACTGGATTGGCTGGAAGTACAAGGACACGATCAAAAACGTTTGGCCTCTTTCCAAGTATCGGCACATCGTTGAAGCAGGCGAAGACTACTTTCGGCGCCATGGCGGTAAAAGCATCTTCATCGGGCGGTTCGTTCCAGGTGTAAAATCCGTTGTACCGGGTATTGCCGGTATGGTCGGTATGAATTTCACCCGCTTTTCCGTGGTCAATGTCACCTCTGCATTCGCCTGGAGCGTTTCGCATATTGCACCTGGCGTTATCGCTGGATCTGCGTTGAATGCAGTTGGTCAGGTCAGTGGCCGACTGGCACTGGTGCTAGGCGCTCTGCTTTTGATCATCTTTCTGATTGTCATTCTCGGCCGGTGGCTCATCCTGATCATTCTACCACTGTTTCCAAACACCCATTCAGCAATTGTCAGTTGGTTCGCAAGGCGTGAAGACCGGGTTTCACAATGGATTGCTACCAATTTTGATCCCGCCCACCCGCGTTCTGCTGGCATGCTCGCCTCTACACTCCTGCTGCTGATCACCATGCCGACATCCTTCTGGCTGGTCGGAGAAGTCGCGCCGGGCGAGCCGATGGTCCGTGCGGATATCGCAATCCTGAACCTCTTTGACGGCCTGCGAACGCCCGTTGGCGACAAGATCATGGTGTTCATGACCTCGCTGGGCGACGGTGTTGTTGTCGCGAGTGTAGCAATTGCAGTGGCTGCCTATCTGTTCCTGAGAAAAGCCTGGCGCCGCGGGATCGGCTTTGCCATCGCAATGGCCGGAACGGCTATGTTCGTTCCGTTGTTCAAGGAATTGTTGCATCGGTCTCGCCCGATTGAACTCTACGCCGGCGCGGATGCTTACAGTTTCCCGAGCGGGCATGCGACGTTGAACGCGGTCCTTTTTGGCATCTGTGCTGTCCTGATTGCCCACGATCGCGGCCGCTGGATGAAAGCCAGCATTTTCACTGTCTTCGCAGCTTATGTAATCACCATTGGCTTTTCGCGGATTTATCTTGGAGCCCACTGGACGTCAGATGTCTTGGCTGGTCTTTTATTCGGAACTGCCATCGTGTCTGCGTTCGCCTTCGTATTTGGCCCGATCCACAACGAGAAGATCGGTCAGTTGACAGTTGCCGGGATCGTCGTATTGACCCTCGGATTGTTTGGAGGATGGCATGTCTCCCGGACATTCGAGACAGCACTTGTCACCTACGAACCGAGGATCAACAGCGAAACTGTGACAGCCGGAAGCTGGCGGGAAGGGACTTGGCAAACATTTCCGGCAAGGCGTATCGAGTTGAACGGTGATATCGAAGAACCTCTGGTTATTCAGTATGCCGGGCCGCTGGAACAGTTTGGCGATGTTGCCGGGAAAGCCGGTTGGATGCGCCCACCGAAATGGTCCCTGACAACTGCAAGCGGCTTTGTCGAAGGCGAAACCGCGCCAGATTCCCTGCCCATACTTCCGCGCAGCCAAAATGGCCGTCAGCCCAAGCTGGTCCTCATCAAGAACGATGAAAACGAGCGCAAGAGCGGCCGGTGGGTGATGCGCCTGTGGCCTAGCCGCTTTCAAATTCTGGAAGGTGGTAGCCTACGTCCGCTCTATCTCGGAAGCGTCGTTCACGAAGATATCGTCCGTCCTATGGGAGAGTTTTCCGGGCCGAACACTGACCGCGACACACCTTCCAAGGCTGACAATCCAGCGCACTTGATCCCGGGTGCAGTCACACGAACCCGTCCAGGTGGCGCGGAAGTTGTCCTGAGCCTCGGAATCCCCCTGCAATCCGTTTCCAATTAACACTTCAGACAGAAGTTCCGGTGTTCAATCAAACAGCTTCTCCGCAAAGCAGTTTTGAACAGCCATGCCTTTCAAAAATTGGGGTATCAAGAAATCCTTTTCTCCAATACCCCTTGATATTTTCTATTATATTCATATATTCGCATATAAGATAACAAGGGATCATCATGACCGAATTCACACCCCTTCTAAGCTTTGCTGGTGGGACGCTCATTGGATTGGCCGCAGTGGCTCTTATGGCAACCCACGGACGCATCGCTGGAATCAACGGCATCGTTGCCGGTTTTCTCACCACGGACATCTCGTCAGACTGGGCTTGGCGCGGTGCCTTCATAGTCGGAATGATTGCCAGCCCATTGGTTATCCTCGGCTTTTCAGGTCAATTGCCTGAAATCACGGTGCCATCCTCACCGATGCTGTTGGTGATCGGCGGATTTCTTACCGGCGTGGGAACGGCATTTGGGTCAGGTTGCACCAGCGGGCATGGCGTCTGCGGGATCTCGCGCCTATCAGCGCGTTCGATAACCGCCACTGTGACCTTCATGGCGACTGCAGTCATAACTGTCTTTCTTACCCGTCACGTATTTGGAGGCTAACATGCTGAAAACTGTATCCGCTTTCGCATTCGGCCTGCTCTTTGGCTGTGGTATCTTGATTTCAGGAATGGGTAACCCTGCCAAGGTTCTCAATTTCTTTGATGTAGCTGGAACCTGGGACCCAAGCCTTGCATTCGTCATGGGTGGCGCCCTTTTGGTGACTGCCATCGGTTACCGGTTGGTTTTCAAAATGCCTTCGCCCATGTTGGCGTCCGCGTTCTCCCTTCCTACCAGACAGGATCTGGATATCAAGCTGATCGGCGGATCTGCAATATTCGGTATCGGCTGGGGTCTCAGCGGTTTTTGTCCAGGCGGACTGGTTCCTGTTCTGGGTCTTGGCATGATGGAGCCTTTGATCACGGCGGTGGCGATTATCGTCGGCATGCTGACCGCGCGCTGGATCAGCAGCCTTGGCATTCCGAAAAATCCGGCGCAGGCCTGAACTGACACCGGATGACATCAGAGTTTATGGGAGTTTTGTGATGAGTAATTCAAATTACCCGGTCGATATGACAGTCACTCCAGACGTGAAAGCCTTTTTTGATCCGGCAACAAATACCATCAGCTATGTGGTCAAGGACCCTAATTCGAAGTCCTGTGCTGTCGTCGACAGCGTCATGGACATCGACTATGCAGCCGGTCGGATAACCTATGACAATGCTGACGAAATCATTGCCTACATAAAGGAAAATGATCTGAACCTGGAGTGGTTGATCGAAACCCATGTTCATGCAGATCATTTGTCCGGTGCGCCCTACATCCAGCAGCAACTTGCCGGTAAGTTAGGCATTGGCGACAAGATAACTGTTGTGCAGGAAACATTCGGAAAAGTTTTCAACGAAGGCACCGAATTCCAACGGGACGGTAGCCAGTTCGACAAGTTGTTCCAGGATGGTGATACATACCAGATCGGCGGCATGTCCGCCTTTGCAATGTACACTCCTGGCCACACGCCTGCCTGTATGGTTCACGTCATGGGTGATGCAGCTTTTGTTGGCGATACCTTGTTCATGCCTGACGGTGGTTCAGCGCGCGCCGATTTCCCCGGCGGCGATGCTGCAATTCTCTACGATTCCATTCAGCAAGTCCTGGCCCTTCCAGATGATATGCGGCTTTTCATGTGCCACGACTACGGCCCCAATGGTCGCGATATTCAGTGGGAGACAACTGTTGGCGCTGAAAAAGAACACAACATTCACGTCGGCGAGGGCAAGACCCGGGATGACTTTGTGAAGTTCCGAACAGATAGAGACGCTCAACTGGACATGCCAAAGCTGATCATTCCATCGCTGCAAGTCAATATGCGCGCGGGCAAATTGCCTCCCGCGGATGAAAGCGGAAAGACGTTTCTCAAGGTACCGGTCAACGGCCTGTAACACCGCAACCGGGAAGATGGGAACATGACATTCAAGGCGATCAACAAGCAACTGTCGGTGAGCCCCCAGATCACTGTCAATGATCTGACGGACGTGGTTCAGCAAGGTTTCAGGTCTGTTATCTGTAACCGACCTGACGGTGAAGCGTCAGATCAACCGACTTTTGACGAAATTGAAAGGTCCGCCAAAAGGCTTGGTCTTGAAATTCGCTATCAACCCATCGTCCCTGGCAAGGTCAGTGACCAGGATGCAGAGGACTTTGGCGACCTGCTGAACGCGCTGCCGAAACCGATCTTTGCCTATTGCCGGACAGGAACACGATCAGCAACACTCTGGTCACTGTCGCAAGCCGAAACGCTTCCGGTTTCTGATATCCTCGCGCAGACCAAACAAGCTGGTTATGACATGGCCGGTGTCGTTCGCAGGATAGCAAATGGCGGGAAGACACCAACCGAGACAGCCGAAGACGCCCGTTTTGATGTTGTGATCGTTGGCGGCGGAGCGGCAGGGGTTTCAGTCGCATCCAGTCTGCTGTCACGCAAGTCATCGCTGGACATCGCAATCATAGATCCGGCCGACGTTCACTACTACCAACCTGGGTGGACAATGGTTGGTTGCGGTATTTTCAATGCAACTGACACAGCCAAAACCATGGGTTCCCTGATCCCATCCGGCATCCACTGGATCAAATCCGCTGTTGCGGCTTTTGAACCCAAGGATAATGCCGTAATCCTTGATGGATGCCGGGTGGTGAAATATGATCGGCTGGTCGTCTGCCCTGGCCTGAAACTGGACTGGCATGGCGTTGAGGGATTGGTCGACACGCTTGGCAAAAACGGCGTCACATCCAATTACCGTTACGACCTTGCACCCTACACCTGGAAACTGGTTCAGGAGATGAAAACCGGTCGGGCCCTGTTCACGCAGCCCCCCATGCCGATCAAATGCGCTGGCGCACCGCAAAAAGCAATGTATCTCTCAGCCGATCATTGGTCCAAAACCGGTCATCTCGAAGATATTGACGTCAAGTTCATGAATGCAGGTGGAGTTCTCTTTGGGGTCAAAGACTATGTCCCCGCCTTGATGGAATACATAAAACGATACAATGCCGACTTGAACTATTTTCATAACCTGGTCGCAATAGATGGCTCGAAGAAAACGGCCACGTTCGAAGTCAGGGAACCGGAAAAAGATACACATCGGATTGAAGTCAAATTTGACATGATCCATGTGACACCACCGCAGACAGCACCGGATTTCATTCGGGTCTCGCCTCTTGCAGATCCGGTCGGATGGGTTGATGTCGATCAGGCAACACTCCGCCACACAACCTATGACAACGTCTGGTCACTGGGAGATGTCATGAACGCTCCCAACGCAAAAACCGCTGCAGCGGCTCGCAAACAGGCACCTGTTGTTGCTGCGAACATAATCTCGGACATCGCAGGCCGGAGTGCTGTCGCGCAATATGACGGCTATGGGTCTTGTCCGCTGACTGTTGAACGCGGGAAAATCGTGCTGGCCGAATTCGGCTATGGCGGAACGTTGTTGCCGAGTTTTCCGCGTTGGCTGGTGGACGGGACCAAGCCGACGCGGATTGCATGGCTTTTAAAAGAGCGAATACTTCCTCCGGTGTATTGGCGCGCCATGTTGCGCGGCAAGGAGTGGATGGCGCAGCCGGAAAAAGTCACCGCAGCATAAAGCTGCCCATACTATATAACATCCATCAACAACGACCTTCGAGCCAGATACCCGGCTCGCTTTCTTTTAGGTATTTCAGGCGCGCAACATGATCCATCTGCAACGCTACTTTCCTATCCTCAATTGGGGGAAGCAGTACAACAAGGAGACCGCAACAAGCGATCTGGTTGCAGCGATAATCGTGACGATCATGTTGATCCCGCAATCGCTGGCTTATGCGCTTTTGGCAGGATTGCCGCCCGAAGTGGGGCTTTATGCGTCTATTGCGCCACTGGTCGCCTACGCGATATTCGGCACGAGCCGCGCACTGGCGGTTGGCCCGGTTGCAGTTGTTTCTCTTATGACTGCCTCAGCCGTCGGTGAACTCGCAAGCCAGGGAACACCGCAATACCTGGGCGCAGCCATCGTTCTTGCCCTCATTTCAGGCTTGATGCTGGTTGTTATGGGTCTGTTCCGGCTTGGATTTCTCGCCAATCTGCTCAGCCACCCGGTCATATCAGGATTTATTACAGCATCCGGGCTGTTGATTGCATCCAGCCAGCTCAAGCATATTCTGGGTGTTCCAGCCAGCGGGCACACGCTTTATGAGATTTTACTGTCGATTGGTAGCCAGATCGGTGACCTGAACTGGATCACGTTCGCCATTGGTGCCAGTGCCACTGCATTCCTTTTCTGGGTTCGCAAGGGCTTGAAAAAGCTGCTTATGAGTCTCGGTTTCAAACCGTTCCTCGCTGATATCCTGACCAAGGCTGGACCGGTAGCAGCAGTAGCAGCTACCACGATCGTTTCTGCGCAGTTTCAACTTGGCGACCGGGGCGTACGGATTGTCGGCGATATTCCATCCGGCCTTCCGGTTCCGCAGCTTCCTGCCTTTGACAGCGAGCTCTGGTTGGCCTTGATCGGTCCGGCATTGTTGATTTCAGTGATCGGATTTGTAGAATCTGTTTCTGTGGCGCAGACGCTTGCTGCCAAGAAACGCCAACGGATTGAACCGGATCAGGAATTGATCGGTCTCGGCGCTTCCAATATCGCATCGGCCCTCTCGGGCGGATATCCGGTAACCGGTGGTTTCGCACGCTCTGTGGTCAATTTTGATGCAGGAGCAGCAACACCTGCTGCAGGTGCCTTTACGGCGGTAGGCATCGCCCTCGCCACCTTGTTTCTGACGCCGCTCCTGAGCCATCTTCCGCAGGCAACTCTGGCGGCTACCATCATTGTAGCGGTGTTGTCCCTCGTTGATTTTAGCGCGATCAAGCGGACCTACGCCTATTCCAAGAGCGACTTTGCAGCGATGGCGGCAACCATCCTGATAACGCTGTTTTTTGGCGTTGAACAAGGTGTAGTTTCTGGAGTTGCACTGTCGATTGCGCTTTATCTCTACCGCAACAGCCGCCCGCATATGGCCGTTGTGGGCGTTGTTCCAGGTACAGAGCATTTTCGGAATATTGACCGGCATAAAGTCGTCACTGGCGACAGCGTCTTGACGTTACGCGTCGACGAAAGCCTGTTTTTCGCCAATACCCGGTATCTGGAAGACAAGATCTATGCCCTGGTCGCAGAAAAACCGGATATCGAGCATGTTGTTCTGATGTGTCCGGCAGTCAACGAGATTGACGCCAGCGCCTTGGAAAGCCTCGAGGAAATCAATCACCGACTATCGGATTCCGGTGTGTCTTTCCATCTTTCGGAAGTCAAAGGTCCAGTGATGGACCGACTGAAGCGGACAGACTTTCTGACACACCTCACGGGGCAGATCTTCCTGAGCCAATATGAAGCGCTGTGTACGCTGGATCCGCTGACGGCCCATATCGCGGAATCCCATACACCTAAAAAAAACGCACAGTCAGGCGTATGGACCGGGCCAGAGATCTGAACCCGTTATTCAGCGGCAGCTGATTGAAGGACAGGTATGATTTTTTTGCAAAAGCGGAAATAGACTGGCGGCCGCTCCCCTTGCTGAACCATGAGGCCATTGGAGCCCCGTGGCCGGACCGTGACAAGTTCAATCGCCTGCCCACCATCATTCAAGAGGCAGTTTATAGCGGCTCTCTGGGTGGACTGGTTGTGTTTCTCGGCACCATAAACCTGACAAATCCGTCCGGAGGTCTCCATCAATCCGCGATAGAATGCAATTGTGGATCCCGGAGAGCTCTGGTCGATACGCGGAGCCGGGCAGTTGTCGAGATCACGCACCCAGATCCCCTGTGCAAAATCTGCAAATCTAAGGTCGAGTGTTTTACCCTGAAGCAGGGGTGCCCTTTTGGGAACCGAGAACTTGCGGTCACCTTTCCCCGCATAGGCAGGGAGAGCCATTGTGCTCGCGATCACAATGGACATCACGCCAATAAATGTTCGAAAACTCACCAAATGCAAACTCCTCAAGGATTGACCTACGAATGTAGCCTCCTCACAATCCTTTTTGCAGTGGACGCAATTTCTACCCTTTCGTCAACTTCTACGATTGATCGGCTTGCATTGCACGAACAAAAATGGAACAAAATAGGAATGAACGCTGACGATCTTCCTCAATCCGGGCGTATAGTGCTCAATAATCCACTGACCGATGGACGACAGTCGGATACCGCGCTCAAAGTCTGGCGCGGTGCGGCGAGGATGTTGCGGCAACGCCAATTTGCCTGTCTTTCCGAAGTAACACTGGCTTCAGCCCGTCGCGCAGACCTTTTGGCAGTCGGTCCAAAACACGAGCTATGGATTGTAGAAGTGAAGTCGTCGATTGCGGACTTTAGAGCAGACAACAAATGGCCAGACTATCGCCAGCATTGTGACAGGTTGTTTTTTGCAACACATCCGGATGTGCCTATCGATATCTTCCCGGAAGACGCCGGACTGATCATATCAGATGGATATGGCGCCGAAATTCTTCGCGAAGCGCCGGAACACAAGTTGGCCGCAGCGACCCGTAAAGCCGTTACATTGCGCTTTGCGCGTCACGCAGCTCACAAACTCCATGATCTTTCGGACCCGGACAAACGCCACGCCTATAGAGAGTTTTAGTCCGTATCAAAAACGAAAAAGGCCGCAATTTACATCGCGACCCTGTAGTTGATCTGAAGCTTGCCGCCTTAGACGAAGAGGTTGACCAGACTTTCCAGATATTCCTGGCGACCTGATACCGGCTGAGGTTCTGAATCCTTACTGTGGACCCGCTCTGCCAAAGCTTCAAGCGAGCTTCCACCCTTTAGAATGTCCGCGTTTTCCGGCTTTTTCCAGCCAGCATAACGATTATCAACAAACCCTTTCAGGCGGCCATCTTCCATCATTTCCACTGCGCCTTTAAGCCCGCGAGCCAGCGCATCCGCGGAACCGACATGTGCCTGAATCAGGTCAACCGGGTCCAGCGACTGACGGCGCAGTTTGGCATCGAAATTCGTACCACCGGTCGTGAAGCCACCCGCCATCAGGATTTCGTAGTAGGCCAGCGCCAGTTCAGGAACATTCATACCGAAATGGTCGGTATCCCAGCCACACTGATAATCGTTTCTGTTCATATCGACAGAACCGAAGATACCGAGCGCACGTGCCATATGAAGCTCGTGCTCAAACGAATGACCTGCAAGAATTGCGTGGCCCTGTTCGATATTCATCTTGATTTCATTTTCGAGGCCATAGGCCTTCAGAAATCCAAAGACTGTCGCAACATCATAATCGTATTGATGCTTGGACGGCTCCTGAGGCTTTGGTTCGATCAGGATCGCACCTTTGAAACCAATCTTGTGCTTGTATTCAACAACCATGTTCAGGAAGCGACCGAGTTGATCCTGTTCCTGTTTGATGTCGGTGTTGAGAAGCGTCTCGTACCCTTCGCGGCCACCCCATAGCACGTAGTTTTCGCCACCAAGCCGGAAAGTCGCATCCATAGCGTTCTTAACCTGCGCAGCTGCGTAGGCGAAAATGTCCGGGTTCGGGTTGGTCGCTGCGCCGCTCATGAATCGGCGGTTGGAGAACATGTTGGCTGTACCCCAAAGCAACTTGACGCCTGTGTCAGACATTTTCTTTTCGAAGATGTCGACGATGGTGTTCACGTTGGCGTTGCTTTCCGCCAGTGTTTTGCCTTCGGGAGCGATGTCGCGATCATGCCATGTGAAATATGGCATGCCAAGAATCTGGAACATTTCGAAAGCAACGTCCGCTTTCAACTTTGCCTGCTCCATTGGATCTCCGCCTGCGGCCATCCATGTCCGGTTGAAGGTTTCACCGCCGAATGGATCAGAACCCGGCCAGCAGAAGCTGTGCCAGTAGCAGACCGCCATGCGCAGATGATCTTCCATGCGTTTGCCAAGAACGATTTCGTCCTTGTTATAGTAGCGGTAAGTCAGCGGATCTTTGCTGTCCGGTCCTGCAAATTGGATTGGTTGAAGATCGCCAAAAAAACCAGTGCTCATGTCTGTAACTCCTTAAAATCCGGCGTGTTTGAATGCCGGATAAAGTTTGCGCCACTGGCCATAAGCCTCGGCATATCTCTCTGTGAGGTTTGAAACTGGGTCGATGCTGGCTTTCAGGGCCGGCTTGTCGAAAATTCCGTCTGTGTTCCCAAGGGCAGCGGCCTGTCCAAGACGGGCAGCGCCAAGGGATGCTCCGAAATCACCGTCAACCGGCACGTCAATCGTGACGTTCAAAAGGCTCGCAATGATTTCCAGCCAGGTTTGGGATTTGGAACCACCGCCGACGGCCAAAACACGGTCAACTTTTGTTCCGGCAACGCTCAACGCTTCTAGGCAGTCCTTGAGCGCAAAGGCCACGCCGTCCAGAACGGCATGGGTCAACACTGCATCATCTGTTTCATGCGAGATCCCGGCAAAACCCGCACGAATCTCGACGTCATTATGCGGTGTGCGTTCGCCGCCTAGATACGGCAGGAAGGAAACTTGTGAAGGGCCGGAAACCGTCCCGAGAGCCGATGTCAGATCACCCGGAGATTTTTTCAAGGTCTTTGCCAGCCAGTTCAGGCTGTCTGTTGCAGACAGGATGACACCCATCTGGTGCCAGGTGTCTGGAACCGCATGACAGAAAGCATGGACAGCGCTGCCGACATTTGGCGAGAACCTGTCATTGGTGACGAACAGAACGCCAGATGTTCCCAGCGACACAAACGCAGAGCCTGGGGTAACCGCGCCAACGCCGCAAGCAGATGCCGCATTATCACCGCCGCCACCAGCAACAACCGGTGCAGTATCCAGTCCCCAACGAGAGCAGAGCTCGGGCTTGAGATTCCCGGAGCTTTCAGAGCCCTCAACAAGTCGTGGCATCTGAAATCTGGTCAACCCGGTCGCTGCAAGAAGAGCATCGCTCCAGTCACGCTTGGCGACATCCAGCCAAAGTGTGCCTGCGCTATCAGACATGTCACCGACATAATCGCCGGTCAATTTAAAGCGTACATAGTCCTTCGGCAGCAATACCATTGCGGTTTCCGCAAAGACTTCCGGCTCATTTTCGCGAACCCACTGCAGCTTTGGCGCAGTAAAGCCCGGCATGACCCGGTTACCGCCAAGGCTCAGGAATTTTGGCTCCGCTTTTTCAAGATCCTCACACTGTTTGCCTGAGCGACCATCGTTCCACAAAATGCACGGACGCAGGGGATCACCGCTCTTGTCCAGCAACGTTGCTCCATGCATATGTCCGGACAGGCCAATGCCTTTGACAGCCGCAAGCTCATTTGGTGCCTCAGCTTTCAGAGTATCCAGCACCTTTTCACAAGCTGTCCACCAGCTGTCCGGATCCTGCTCGGACCATCCCGGATGCGGGCGTTCAACTTTCAGGTCAGCCGTTGCAGATGCTATCAAAGACTGATCTTCACCTAGCAAAATGGCTTTGACCGAACTGGTTCCGATGTCGAGGCCGATATACATGAGGTGCGTTCCTCAGCAAAATCCCAAAATAATGCCGATCCTCAAAAGAGAGACCTCGGCATTGCTCTATCCAGAGTTTTGTTCTCTACGAAAACAGAGAACCCATCCGGCATTACGGGGCCCACACCTATGTCAGCGTGAGCCCGAATTGATTTATCCGACGACCGTATCGTCGGCAAGAGCGCCCGGGCCAGGTGTTGCACCTGGAGGGCACTTGCCAAGAATGATCATGCCCAAGACATCGTCATCGGTGACATCCGATGTCTTTGCTGTGCCTACCAATTGTCCGTTTTTCATCACGGCCAAACGATCACACAACTGGAAGACGTCGTGGATGTCATGGCTGATCAGGAAGATGCCGAGACCCTGCTTCTTCAACTCCTGAATCAGTTCGGCAACCATCTGGGTCTCATGGACACCCAAAGCAGCTGTCGGCTCATCCATGATGAGGATCTTGGCGTTGAAGTAGACGGCGCGCGCAATCGCAACAGACTGACGCTGTCCACCAGACAAGGCTTTCACCGGCGCATGGAACTTTTTGAAGTTCGGATTGAGCCGCTTCATGATCGTGCGGGTTTCCGCTTCCATGGCATCGTCATCGACAAAACCAAGAGGGGTGGTTATCTCACGACCAAGGAACAGGTTGGATGCAGCATCGAGATTGTCCGCCAAAGCGAGTGTTTGATAGATCGTCTCGATGTTTTGATCCCGGGCATCACGCGGTGAATGAATATGAACTTCTTCACCGTTGATGCGGATCTCGCCGCTGTCACCCTGATAGGCACCGGACAGGATCTTGATCAGGGTCGACTTGCCGGCACCATTGTGGCCAAGCAGGCCAACAACTTCACCCGGAAACAGGTCAACCGAAACGTGATCCACAGCGCGCACTCCTCCAAAGGAAATGCACATGTCTTTCATTTCTACGAGAGGTGTTGCCATTGTTCTTACTCTCCCGTGCGCTTGCGATAGATGATGTCAACCAGAACCGCGACAACAAGCACTGTTCCGACAACAATGTTCTGAAGAGGCGCATCAACGCCAACCATGGCCATACCGGATTGCAGCGACTGCATGATCAAGGCTCCTAAAATGGCGCCATAAATCGTGCCAACACCGCCGGCAAGGGCCGTACCGCCAATAACTGCGGCCGCAATGACACGCAATTCGTCGAGTGTTCCGATGTCGTTCGTCGAGAACCCAAGGCGGGCTGCGGCGACTGCACCGGCGAGGGCTGCAAGGCCACCCATGATGGCGAAGATCTTCACCGTCAAAAAGCGGGTATTGATGCCGGACAATTCTGCCGCGTCGGGGTTACCACCTGTGGCAAAAATATATCGGCCCAAACGCGTGCGTTTCGCCACAATTGTCATCACGACGGTAACAACAATCAGGAGGACGACCGAGTACGGAATACCGTAACCCATGGTCAAGCCTTCAGGCAGTGTTTCGCCAGCGGCTGCGAATATCCGTTTCAGACGTGCCTTCGGAATGTCGTAGGCATTCAGCGTCGCAACGAAACTCAAGATGGCAACGGATGTGATGATCCCCATCGTGACTTCCGCCCAAACCGGTTTTACCGGAAAACCGTGTGAGGTTTTGCGTCGACGAGAAGAGATCTGCATCCAGAGAACTGCCAAGACGGCCAAGACACCGAAGATCCAGGACGCGGTTTCGCCCATGGTTCCGCCGATGCCGCCTATTTTGGTGAAGGTCTCGTCGAGCGGACCAATTGTCTGCCCGGATGTGATGAACCAGGCAACATTCCGCCAGACCAACAGTCCGCCGAGCGTAACGATAAATGCTGGGATACTGAGATACCCGATCATCCAGCCGTGAAAAGCACCAATCGCAACACCAACTATTACGCCGGCGATTATCGCCAGGATCCAAATCGCAGGACTACCCAATCCAAGAAGCGGCGGCAGAACGTCCGTTTGAACAACTGCCATGACTGCTGCAACTGTCGCAAGGAGCGAACCGACGGACAGGTCAATGTGGCGAGTAACAATGACGAACACCATCCCGGTCGCCATGATAGCGACAGAAACAGTCTGGATCGTCAGATTGAATATGTTGCGCGGTGTAAGGAACCGGCCATCCGTGAACACATTAAAGACCAGACACAGAACGACAAATGCTCCGATCATGCCAAGAAGGCGCGTGTCGAGCTGCAGTGCAGCAAATATGTTTCGTGCTGTCGGGCCCTTTTCGCCAGACAGTGCGGTGTCAGACATCGAGTTACTCCTGCTTGGAGACCATTCAAGCTCTCGCATCGGGAGGCCTATCCCGGAGGGCCGCTAACGCGGTGATCCCAAAATAGGCCCCGGTTAGTCTAACCGGGGCCGCGCTTGATGCGTACTGTTATTAGTTACAAGGAGCAGCACCGCCAGAAACGCCTTGGCATAGGTCGTCTTTGGAGATCCAGCCTGCGTCAACAACAGCAGTCATATTGTCTTGAGTGATCGGCATTGGAGCCAGGAAACGAGCAGTCATCTCTGTACCAGACGGGGATGTCCAGCTGCCAGCACCCTCGATTTCAGTCAGCTCAGATCCGTCAGCAAGAGCAGCTGCGATTTCACCGGCAGCTTTGCCGAGCTCACGAGCGTCTTTCCAGACTGAAACAGTCTGGTGGCCCTTGGCAACGCGGTTCAGAGCAGCGTGGTCACCATCCTGACCAGAAACCGGAATGCCTTCCATGCCCTGGGCTGTCAGAGCAGCTACAACACCACCAGCAGTACCGTCGTTGGAAGCAACAACGGCGTCGACCTTGTTGTCAGCAGCTGTCAGGATCTGTTCCATGTTGCGCTGAGCGTTCGCAGGCAACCAGCCATCGGTGTAAGCTTCACCAACGATCTTGATGTCGCCAGAGTCGATTGCAGCCTGAAGGATTTCCTGCTGTCCACCGCGCAGGAAGTCTGCGTTCGGGTCAGTTGGAGATCCTTTGATCATCACGTAGTTGCCCTTAGGCTGCGCTGCAAAAACAGCACGTGCCTGCATCCGGCCAACTTCGACGTTGTCGAATGTCAGGTAGAACGCACGTGGATCTTCGATCAGGCGGTCATACGCAACGACAGGGATGCCTTCATCAGCAGCAGCCTGAACAGCTGGACCGATTGCCTGAGCGTCCTGCGCCAGGATGATCAGCGCAGTCGCGCCCTGTGCGATAAGAGCTTCAACGTCGGACAGCTGCTTTGCAGAAGAACTCTGCGCATCAGCGGAGATGTAAGTTGCACCAGCAGCTTCGAGAGCGCCTTTGATTGCAGCTTCATCAGTCTTCCAACGTTCTTCCTGGAAATTCGACCAACTTACGCCAACAACAGCGTCGTCTGCGTTAGCAGCAGTTAGAGCAGTTGCGGACAAAAGAGCGCCCGCCAGCAAAGTGGTAATCATACGCATTGCGATGTTTCCTCCAGTTGATGCAACGCACGTCGGGCAGCTGCACCTAAAACACTTCAAAATCTCAAAACGGATTTATTCCGTTTGAGAAAGGACAGCCTTGTTGCTATTTTTTTTGGTGCCCGAAAAAAAGTTGCTCTAAAGCGCCGCTCCTGTCAAGATGGTTTTGCAAAACTCTGCTCCGCGAGATAAAAAAATATACCGTGAGAGCTGAAAAACCGGGAGAAACCCGGGATTGAGGAAACATCTTGGGAAAGAGCTGAGCCCACATGACTCGTAAGGCAAATCGGGATCAGATCCGGCGACAGAACCGAAGTATCATCTTACAGGCCCTTCGCAGGAACGGTCCGACAGCGCGGATTGATCTGGGAAAAATGACCAGTTTGAGCCCGGCGACTGTAACTGCAATTACGTCCGACCTTCTCGCTCAGGGATTGATTCTCAGCCTTGAGAGCGACGAGCCAAAAACGCATCAGGCTCGTGGCCGTCCGCGTACCTTGTTGAAGCTTAAACCGGACGCAGTTTATACCGTCGGCATCCGTCTTTCGGTCAATACAATCGATCTGTCCATTATAGATTACACCGGCAAAATCACGCGGAACAAACAAACACATTTTAACAGCGCTACAGCAACCGCGGAAACATTCCCTAAGGAACTGATCTCAACGGTCCAGGAGTTCCTTGACGACGCACAGGTATTAACGTCCGAGGTTCGGGAAATAGGGGTTGCGGCACAAGGTGTCGTTGAAACGGAAACTGGTGTTGTTGCCTGGAGCCCGGCCTTTGCCGGACGGAAAATCCCGGTCGTCAATCCACTCCAGAAAACCTTTGGTGCTGACTGCTATATTTCCAATGATACCAATATGATAACGGAGGCCTTGCACTGGTCTGACCCGGAAAAATACAGCGGGACCTTCGCAGTTATCATGCTCGATTACGGCGTTGGTATGGGCCTTTATCTCGACAACCGCCTCTTTTCCGGGGCCAGCGGAACTGCAGCCGAATTCGGGCACGCCAACCATATACCCGGCGGTGCCTTGTGCAGATGTGGCAAGAGAGGGTGTCTCGAAGCCTATTTGTCTGACTATGCATTGGTGCGGTCGGCTTTGCATCTACCTGAAGACACAGATCCGATCACCATTGAGGCCGGCGTCACCGGACTCGGAGAATTGATTGAACGCGCCGATGCTAATGACAAGGACGCCCTTGTTACTTTTGCCGAAGCCGGAAAGGTCCTCGGATACGGCATTGCACGTTTGATCGCAATGATTGACCCAAAGCGGGTCGTTCTTACCGGCGCAGCCATGCGGGCGTATTCGTTCATGGAAAAGGGTATGCAAGACGGTTTGGAACAAGCTCTTGTCGCAGACCTCAGAAACAACTTTACGCTAGATGTCATGCCCTGGAGCGAAGATTTCATTCGCAGTGGACTGATCGCTCAATCAATGGAACGTCTTGATATGGACTATCAGGGCGCTGTACCCAGGATTTCAAATACCGACCCTGAAACAGGCCAGGCAGATGAGGTATCCCCATGAATCGGCGACTTTTTTATTCGTTTTCATTGGCCCTCCTGTCTCTTTTCTTACCAATGACAGCCGCGGCAGATCCTGAATTGCCGCCCTGGACAGAGAAAGCAATTACCAAAGACGTCGATATCGAGACGCTCGCCAAATCCGGGCTCGATCCGATACCGGTCTTGCAGCCACTTGGCGAAGAGTTGTTTTCTGCGAAATTCACGACACTCGACGGTGCAGGGCGCCCGGATGCGACCGGAGCGATCGTGCCGACAAAGGTCCGCAGACGCGGGCACCAGTCCTTTCAACGACTGGCCGGGCCCGACGCGAATGCATGTTCCTCTTGTCACAACGAACCTGTCATCGGTGGATCCGGAGCTTTTACTGCAAACGTTTTTGTTTCAGAAGGCTTCGAAAGCGCGGATTTCGATACGCTTGACCCGCAATTTTCCAATGAGCGCAATACAAATGCGATCCAGGGTGCCGGGCTGATTGAGTTGTTGGCCCGCGAAATGACTGCTGACCTGCGAAGCCAACGGAAAGAATTGTTGGCCAAAGCACGGGCCAGCGGACAGACTGAAACCGCTAACCTCGAGACAAAAGGCGTTTCATTCGGATCTTTGTCTGCTCATGCAGACGGTACGCTGGACGTTTCCAAGCTCGACGGGATTGATGATGACCTAACCCTTCGACCTTTCAGCCAGAAGGGCGTCTTTACGTCGCTGCGCCAGTTTACCGTGAATGCCATGAATGCACATCACGGTGTCCAGCCGAATGAACGATTTGGACCTCAGTGGACCGGAAGCAATGATTTCGACGACGATGGTTTTCAAAGCGAGATGAGCCAGGGTCAGATCTCAGCTCTCGTTGCGTGGCAAGCAACGCTCCCTGCGCCGACCATCAAACAGGATCTGCCAGACATCTGGCAGGATGCTGCCAATAACGGCGAAACCCTGTTCTCGGACGTTGGCTGCGCTTCCTGTCATGTTCCTTCTTTGCCACTGGACAGCCTGATCTTTCATGATCCGGGGCCATTCGATACAGCCGGTACCCTTCGCCAGAGCGATATCGAAACACCTCTTGCCTTGGACCTTGGAACACTTGACTGGGTAAAAGACCTTCCTCGCGATGATCAGGGCCGTGTTCTTGTACCGCTATATGGAGACTTGAAACGTCACAAAATCGCGGACGCAGCCAACGAAACATTGGGCAACGAGCTTTTGGCCCAGCGCTTTGTCGCGCGAGATGTCTTCATCACATCAGAACTCTGGGGCATTGGCAGTACAGCGCCTTACGGGCATCGAGGTGATCTAACGACACTCAATGAAGTGATCCTGGCTCATGGCGGCGAGGCAACTGCCAGCCAGAAGGCCTATTCCTCATTGGACGAAACCGGACGCCAATCAATCATCGCATTTCTGCGGAGCCTGGAGATCGCCCAATGAATTCTCTTGTTCTTGGAATTTCCTGCCTGGCGCTTGCTACAACTATCATCAACCCGGCATTTGCGAATGGCGAAGATCAAACAGTTTCATTGGCACCAACGCCCAAGTTTGTTGAAGAGGCCAAACTCGCTGGTATCGACCACACCTATGACGGTGCATGGGAATATTTTGTTGGCGGTGGCACAGCCATTTTCGACTGCAACGGTGATCGGCGACCGGATCTGTTTCTGGCAGGTGGCAAAAATCCGGCAAAGCTTTATCGCAATATCAGCCCTACGGGCGGCGCTCTGAAGTTTGACATCGCAGAGACCAGTCTAACCGGTAAATCGTTGAGCAAGGTTCTTGGTGCCTATCCGCTTGATTTCGATAATGACGACATTCTGGATCTGGCAATTTTGCGGCTCGGCCAGAACCTGCTTCTCAAGGGCAATGGCGATTGTACCTTTGACATGGCCAATCGTGCTCTCGGATTCGACGGTGGCCGCGAATGGACGACCGCGTTCTCGGCGACTTTTGAAGAAGGTTCAGACTATCCGACCCTGGCATTCGGCAATTATGTTGACCGGTCAAAACCAGGATCACCATGGGGCACCTGTCACGACAATTTCCTGTTCCGGCCGGAAGTGTCATCTGATGGCAAAGTCAGCTATCCAGATCCCACCGGGCTTTCTCCGGGATATTGTTCCTTGTCGATCCTTTTTACTGACTGGAACAGATCGGGCGAACCGTCTCTACGGGTCTCAAATGACCGTCATTATTACCGCGGCGGTGAAGAACAGTTATGGGCTCTCCCGCCTGGCAAACCGCCGCGTGCCTATCGGAAAACAGATGGTTGGCAGCACCTCAAAATCTGGGGCATGGGCATTGCGTCCATTGATCTGGATGTTGATGGTTATCCCGAATATGCGCTGACCAGCATGGGCGACACAAAGATCCAGAAACTGGATGACGATGCGGATGAAACGGTTCCTGTCTATCAGGACATTGCTTTTGATCTCGGCCTGACGGCCCATCGGCCCTACGCCGGTGACGACCTGAAACCATCAACCGGATGGCATTCGGAGTTCCAGGACGTCAACAATGATGGCCTATGGGATCTGTTCATTGCCAAGGGCAATGTCGAAGCCATGCCGGATTTCGCAGCTTTCGATCCGGATAACTTATTGCTCGGCCAATGGGACGGAAAATTTACCGAGGTCGGTAAAACAGCCGGTATCAGTTTGGACAAGCGGGGCCGCGGCGCCGGACTGGCGGATTTCAACTCTGATGGTTTGCTGGATCTGGTCGTGGTCAATCGGGCTAAACCTGTCAGCCTGTTTCGAAATGTCGGTCAAGGGTCTGCTGAAGATCCTAAGCCAATAGGCAACTGGCTTGCCGTTGATGTTCGTCAGCCGGGCCTACCGAACAGCCGTGCGGTTGGCGCAAAAATCAGCGTTAAAACGGGTAATCGGACTGTTGTAAAAGACATCCAGGTTGGCGCTGGCCATGCCTCCGGACAGTTGGGATTCTTTCACTTTGGCGTTGGCGTAGCAGAGCGTGCAAATGTCAGAATCAAGTGGCCGGATGGTGATTGGAGCCACAGCTATCGCGTTTTTGCGAATTCCCACGTCATTATTGATCGTGGTTCTGAAGCGGCACGTTTTTGGTATCCGGAATAGTTTCCAACGGGCTTAAAATCACAACACTGATTACAATAGCTTGCCCTCAATTTTCAGACAAAATTGAGGGCAATTTGTATTCCGACACCAATCTGAAATTGAAGTTTTCGTCTACAATTTTCAAAGTTTCGGTTCGTTGGCAGCATTTTGAAAGCAAAACAACGCCGTGATGCATATTTAATCATTTGCCTCAAAACCAACTAACTCCATGATAATTTAGCACCTTTTATCCTGACAATTTCACTCCACTTTTTAATCGTTCTAAAAAAAATTTGACTAACTGTTCAAATTTTTGCCCAATACCCTGACGAGCCTCCTCAATGAATGAAGGAAGCCGCATCAAAAACCGATCGCCAACCTTCCGGAGATCTATATGACCCAGACCAAAGCCGGCCCGGATATTTCCGCCGGGCGCTTGCCTGAGGAAGCCTACGCCGAAAATTTCAGCGACCTTCACCCGTTGCTGGATCAGCATGAAGCGCACGTTGAAGCCGACCGCTGCTATTTTTGCTACGACGCACCGTGTATGAAGGCCTGCCCGACAAGCATCGACATTCCGCAATTCATTCGCCAGATCTCGACGGGCAATCCGACCGGATCAGCGAAGACTATCTTTGAGCAGAACATTCTTGGCGGCATGTGCGCCCGTGTCTGCCCGACTGAAACACTGTGTGAGCAGGTGTGTGTACGCGAAGTTGCCGAAGGCAAACCAGTCCAGATCGGCCAGCTGCAGCGCTATGCTACTGACCACTACATGGATGAAAACGACTCGACACCATTTTCCCGTGGTGCACCGACCGGCAAGAAAGTTGCCGTTATCGGCGCGGGTCCTGCGGGTCTTGCCTGTGCGCACCGTCTTTCCATGCACGGCCACGACGTCACACTCTTTGATGCCAAGGACAAGGCTGGCGGACTGAACGAGTTCGGCATTGCCTCCTACAAGTCGGTCGACAATTTTGCAGCCCGCGAAGTCGAATTCGTGCTTTCGATTGGCGGCATTGAACTGAAGACTGGTCAGCGCCTCGGCGACAACATCGATCTTGCGAGCTTGCGTGCCTCTTATGAAGCCGTGTTCCTCAGCATCGGTCTTGGCGGTGTGAATGCACTTGGTCTCGACAACGAAGACACGAGCGGCTCGATCGACGCGGTCGATTACATTGCCGACCTTCGTCAATCGGACGATGTCTCCAAACTTGCCGTCGGCCGCAACATCGTCGTCATCGGTGGCGGTATGACAGCGGTTGATATTGCGGTTCAGACCAAGCTGCTCGGCGCGGAAGATGTCACCATAGCTTACCGGCGTGGCCAGGATCGAATGAATGCGTCCGAGTTCGAGCAACAACTGGCTCAGACAAATGGCGTCAAGATCCTCACCTGGGCGCAGCCAAAGGCCCTCATTGCCGAAAATGGTTCGATCTCCGCGATTGAACTGGAACGCACCGAAGATCAGAATGGTTCCCTGAATGGCACCGGCGAAGTAGTCACGCTTCCGGCAGACATGGTGTTCAAAGCTGTTGGCCAAACGCTGGTCGAAGCTGATCTCGGCGGAGCGCTGACACTTGAGAAGGGCCGAATTGTGGTCGATGCGGACCGCAAGACGAACCTCGCAGATGTGTGGGCAGGTGGCGACTGTGTTGCCGGCGGCGAAGACCTAACGGTCGCAGCCGTTGAAGATGGCAAGGTTGCCGCTGAAGCCATCAATGCTGCTTTGAGCGCCTGAGAACGGACCCACGAGGGAGAGCCATCATGGCTGATTTGACTTCAAATTTTATCGGCATCAAATCGCCGAACCCGTTCTGGCTGGCCTCTGCGCCACCAACGGATAAAGAATACAATGTTGTCCGCGCCTATGAAGCTGGCTGGGGTGGTGTTGTCTGGAAAACACTTGGCGATGGCGACCCGGTCGTCAACGTCAATGGCCCGCGGTACGGCGCAATCCACGGCAAGGACCGCCAGCTCGCCGGCCTGAACAACATCGAGCTGATCACTGACCGGCCGCTGGACGTGAACCTGCGTGAAATCAAGCAGGTCAAACGCGCCTGGAAAGACCGGGCCTTGGTCGTGTCGCTGATGGTTCCGTGTGAAGAACAGAACTGGATCGACATTCTCAAGCAGGTCGAAGACACGGAAGCTGACGGTGTCGAGCTGAACTTCGGTTGCCCGCATGGCATGAGCGAACGTGGAATGGGCTCTGCGGTCGGCCAGGTTCCGGAATACATCGAGATGGTCACGCGCTGGTGCAAGAAGCACACGCGCATGCCTGTCATCGTCAAGTTGACACCAAACATCACTGATGTGCGCAAGCCTGCCCAGGCAGCAAAAGCTGGTGGTGCGGACGCGGTTTCCCTGATCAACACGATCAACTCCATTGTTGGTGTTGATCTTGACCAGATGGCTCCGACCCCGACCATTGACGGCAAGGGCGCACACGGCGGTTATTGCGGCCCGGCGGTCAAGCCCATTGCGCTCAACATGGTCGCGGAAATCGCCCGCGATCCGGAAACGCATGGCCTTCCGATCTCCGGCATCGGCGGTGTCACGACATGGCGGGATGCGGCGGAATTCATGGCACTGGGAGCTGGAAACGTTCAGGTCTGTACAGCGGCCATGACCTACGGCTTCAAGGTTGTCGAGGACATGATCGAAGGCCTCAGCGATTGGATGGATACCAAGGGGCACACATCCATCGATCAGTTTGTCGGCAATGCTGTACCGAACTGTTCCGACTGGCAGCATCTGAACCTGAACTACATTGCCAAGGCGAAGATTGATCAGGATCTCTGCATTGAATGTGGCCGTTGTCACATCGCTTGCGAAGACACCTCTCACCAGGCCATCACCAACATGGTGGACGGCGTTCGCAAGTTCGAAGTCATCGACGACGAATGTGTCGGCTGTAACCTGTGTGTTAGTGTTTGTCCGGTCGAGAACTGCATTACCATGGAAGCCATGGAGCCGGGCACTGTCGATCCGCGCACCAACAAGGTGGTCGAGAAAGACTACGCCAACTGGACAACACATCCGAACAACCCGATGGCGGTTACCGAAGCAGCTGAGTAATCCAGCTCGTCGTTTGTTTGATAGATAGAACGCAGGTGGATTTTCGATCCATCTGCGTTTTTCGTTTCAGGAGCCCCAAAAGCGGATGCCTTCAATTGCATCCTTGCAATCGAGACATCTTCCTCTAGCGTTACCGAACGTTTTTCTTCTTTGAGGGCGCCATGCCGGACAACAAGCTTCTTCTCGGGTCATCAATCAGCCTGTGCGCCATTATAGGCATTTGGGGGGTCATAGATCCGCAAGGTCTTCAGACAATCGCCAAGGACATCGTCGACCAGTATTTCATCAGCCGCGGCTGGTTTGTCATGCTGTCTGTCACGATCATGCTACTGTTTTGCCTTGGCCTGACTTTCACCCATTATGGCGACATCCGACTGGGAGCAGACGATGACCGGCCGGAGTATTCCACACCAACGTGGATCGCGATGCTGTTTGCAGCCGGCATGGGCGTCGGGTTACTGTTCTGGGCCGTTGCAGAACCTCTGACACATTTTGCCTTTCTGAAAGAGAAAACCTCCATTCCGCAAGCTGCTGATGGGGCCCTGCTTGCGACCAATTTCAATTGGGGCATCCATGCCTGGGCAATCTACGGAACGACAGCACTGGCGATAGCCTATTTCAGCTTCCGGCGCGGGACGCCGATGCTGGTCAGTGCCCCGATCAAAAACCTCTTTCCGGGCGAGAAGTGGGCCTCGTTGATTGGTTGGTTTTCAGACTTCATGGCGATCGCCGCAATCGCTATCGGCGTTGGCGGTTCGATCGCGATGGGCGTCTTTCAGGTTGCCGATGGTCTTGCAGTCCTGGCGGGATCAGACACTGCCGCGCCCTGGCTTGTCGGTACGGTTCTCGTTGTCATGGTCATCGCCTACATTCCTCCCCTCATGGTCGACCTCAGCACAGGCATGGCGCGACTGTCCAATATTGCCATGAGCCTTGCGATTGCACTTGTTGCCTATACGATCATCCTTGGACCAACAGAGTTCCTGATGAATTCTGTAATTGGCGGCATCGGAACCTATGTAGCCGACGTCATTCCAGCGGGCCTCAGGACCTTTACATTTTACGGTGATGAAATTGGCCGCTGGTTTCAGGACTGGACGCTAACCTACATGGTTTGGTGGATCGCCTGGGGCCCATTTGTCGGAGTCTTTGTGGCCCGAATTTCTAAAGGGCGAACCATCCGGGAATTCGTTCTTGGAGTTCTTCTGGGACCAACCCTGTTTTCAACGATCTGGTTCGGTGCCTTTGGCGGCGTTGGTATCTTTGAATCCTTGAATGGGAAAGGGCACCTGCTGGCCATGACGCAGACCAATGTCGAGCGCATGACCTTTGCCCTGTTGGATCAGCTTCCCTTGGCGACATTCACGACCCTGGCGACGATTCTCGCCGCATTCCTGTTTATCGTTACAAGCGTCGTCAGCGCGGGTTTTGTTCTTGGCATGTTTTCAACTGGTGGCAACCAAAACCCGAGCGCCAAAATCAAGGTCGTCTGGGGTATTTTGCTGGGGATTCTCGGAGCCGCAATGATCCTCTCGGGGTCGATGACAGCTGTCAGAACCCTTATCGCGCTCGGAGCCCTGCCATTTGTCTTTATCACGGCGCTTTTACTGGCGTGTTTGATACGCGCGTTAATACTGGACGATCGGAAGGAGGCTCAAAATGCTGATCGGTGATCTGACAGACACGCTAATGAACCTTGGAACATTTGCGTTTATCGGGTTTCTATTCTGGGTACTCATGCGAAAGGAACCCGGGAACCGCGACTGAGAGATCCAATTTTGGAGAGCAGCTTCTAACAGGATAAAGGCGGGCCGATTGGCCCGCCTTTTCAGTCTTTCAAACCGTTTTTGGCAAGAAAAGCCTAAAGCTTGTCGGTGACAGCCGTAGACGTCGCGCCTTCAGGGAACTTCGTGATGACCGGAGTTGATCCTCCTTTGAGCAAAGACTTCACAGTGCGATCAAAGGAGTCCATGTCCAGCTTGCCGTCAGAGCCATCGACCAACTTGACGATTTCGCCAACCATGCGGACCTGATGTTTCTCGGTCTGGGCGCCGGTTGCATCGTTTTCAAGAACGATGTCAGCAGCTTCTTCCGGATTTTCAGCCGCATAGGCCCACCCCTTCATCGATGCTCTGACGAAACGTGCCAGCTTGTCGACCATTGCGTCGTCTTTGAGACTGTCTTCAAGGACGTAAAGACCGTCTTCCAGTGTCGCAACACCCTGATCTTCATATTTGAAGACAACCAGTTCGTCTTCCGGAATGCCTGCGTCGATGACCTGCCAGTACTCGTTGTAGGTCATTGTTGAAATACAGTCTGCCTGCTTTTGAAGAAGCGGATCGACGTTGAAGCCCTGCTTCAGGACTGTAACGCCATTGTCGCCACCTTCGGTCGACAGACCCAGCTGGCTCATCCAGGACAGGAACGGATATTCGTTACCGAAAAACCAGACACCAAGTGTCTTGCCTTTAAGGTCTGGCGGAATTGCAATGCCTGTTTCCTTGCGACAAGTCAGCATCATGCCGGATTTCTTGAACGGCTGCGCGATGTTGACGAGCGGCACGCCCTTTTCGCGGGACGCAAGAGCAGACGGCATCCAGTCGACAATTACATCAGCACCGCCACCAACGATAACCTGTGGAGGTGCGATGTCCGGACCGCCCGGCTTGATCGTGATATCCAGATCTTCTTCTTCGTAGAAGCCTTTGTCTTTCGCAACATAGTAGCCAGCGAACTGACCCTGTGTAACCCATTTCAACTGCAACGTGAGTTCATCAGCAGCCTGTGCTGCACCGGCCACGAAGCTTGCGCCTAGGACAGATGCGAGGGCGAGACCTTTGAGTGCCTTCATTGCCATTCCCCTATTGGTTATCAGGCCGATCGGAATCGATGCGGCCCTTCTCTGGAACTTCAAAACCCGTGAAGGAACAAGGATCCGAGTCTCTCCCGAACTCTCCATACATTCCACACGCTTTGGACAGCCTGATCGTCGTGGGCATTTTTGCCTTCTCCGCGAACAGTCTGACCAATTGGTCAAGAAAATTTAGGAAGCTGCTGCCACACTGGTCAAGGACATTTTTTAATCAGCGTGCCTTTTAATCGTTCTAAGCCAATTTTAATTGCGTATTTGGGCTGTCAAAGGTTTGTTTTGCAACAGGAACCAGCGTTCATCACGTTTTCGATTTTAAGCTGCGACGATGTCAGCAAATTCGATCAAGCTCGAATCGCTACACGTCCGAGCGCTCCAATTCCTCTCATCCGCCGGACTTGATCATTGTCGGAGCCCTGGAGAGATGCAATACCAGCTTCTCCAACAATTCGGCACGTTCCTGACTTCCGTCAGCTGCATAGTTCAGGTTCTTGAAAAGGGATGTCTGCTCGGTAAAGAACTGCCGCGCCGCATCCTTGTCAACAAACGCAAAATCGGTTCTGGCGATCTTATAAACGAGATCGAACGTTTCCTGCTGGCGATTGAGAGGTGCGGAGACATCAACGTCATCAAAGGCATCCTGCTGCAAATAGACCATGTCCAGGAACAACGCCTTTTGCTGCAAGACAAAGTCTTCGGTCGAAACGCCTTCTTCACCGGTGACCTGCATCATGCGCGAGATCTCGTCCCCTTTCCCCAGAAGCTCAATCATTTCCTCAACGCGAGGCACCCAGTCCGGTCCGATGTTCTCGTCATACCAGGCTCCGAGCTGGGTCGGATAACGAGACCAGGACAACAACGGGTCGACCGCTGGATAAAAACGTTTGTAGGCGCGCTCCGAGGACAGGCCAAGGAAGGTTTTGACTGTACCTAGAGTCGATTGGGTGACCGGTTCTTCGAAGTTGCCACCGGCTGGCGACACTGTGCCCATCATTGTCAGGCTGCCGGTAGCTCCGCTAGCCGTGCGAATAACACCTGCACGTTCATAGATGCCCTTGATTGCGGAATCGAGATACGCGGGGAAAGCTTCTTCGCCTGGAATTTCCTCAAGACGGCCTGAAGTCTCTCGCATCGCCTGCGCCCAGCGCGACGTACTGTCGGCGATCAGCAGAACGTCAAACCCCATCTGGCGATAGTATTCGCCGAGTGTTATGCCGGTGTAGATGGATGCTTCCCGTGCCGCGACCGGCATGGACGAGGTGTTGCAAATGATCACGGTGCGATCCATCAGCGTTCCGCCACCGGACGGGTCCGGCTGGTTCGGAAATTCTGTGATGGTCTCAACGACCTCTCCGGCTCGTTCACCACAGGCCACCACGATCACAATATCAACGGCTGAAAAACGTGAAATCAGTGACTGTAGAACCGTTTTTCCGGCTCCGAAAGGCCCGGGGATACAACCCATACCACCGCGGGCAATCGGGAAAAACGTATCAATCAGTCGCAAGGTCGTAATCAACGGTTCGCTTGGATACAACCGTTCGCTTTGGCCCGCTTTGACCAGGTTTTCCGGAAGAGCTCGACGGACCGGCCAATACCGGACCATAGTCAGGTCCTGTGTCTGCCCCCGATCGTCCTTGAGCGTGACCACGACCTCGTCAATGGTGAAGGTTCCCTTGCGCACCCGTTCGACCGACCAGACACCGTTCAGTGAAAACGGTGCCATGATTTTATGTTCAAACCGGCCTTCAGGAACAATGCCGAGTGTGTCACCTGCCTTGACCGGGTCGCCGGATGCCACTTTGGGCTCAAAAGCCCATTTTCGAGTGCGATCCAGCGCCGTGGTCAGAACGCCGCGCGGCAAGAAGAAACCATGCTCAGCAGCGATTTCAGCCAAAGGGTTCTGCAATCCGTCAAAAACCGTGCTGAGCAATCCGGGCCCGAGCGCAACCGACAGCATTTCACCGCTTTGGATGACTTTATCGCCGACCCGAACACCTGCCGTATTTTCGAACACTTGCGCTTCTGCGGTCTTGCCGCGCACGCGCAGAACCTCAGCCTTGAGATATTCGCGCGGTTTGCCTTGGCGTTCCGGGCCATGCGGAATGATAAAGACCACTTCGTTCTTGATCAGCGGAGCGTCGCCAAGGGGCGACAAGGTCACAAGATCGTCCTGAACCGCGATGATCTCCGCTGTGGGATCGGGAAGCTGAACATGGCTCGTCATGAAGGGGCTCCCTCAATAGATGAGGTGGTTTGTGAAAAAATGCCGGGTGTTGACTGGTTTGCCGATGCGTTCGAATTCGGGCCTTGCAAGGCCGCAGCCACAAGCGCTTCCAGACGGGTACGCGCATCTACCGTGTTATACCGGGTCCATCGTTCAACAACGACCCAGCGCTGTACGTAGACGCAAACAGCTTCGAAATCGAATTCATGTGTGCGATCATAATGGTCCAACTGCTCGAAAACTTGCCTTAGGGCCAGCCGTTCCATTGAAATATGATCCGCGGACTGCATCAGTCGATGCGCCTCGGCAATCCAGGGCATGAAGTGGCTCAGTCCAAAACCGGGATCACTCCAGTTCGATTTGATCATGCTGCACCAGCGACCAAACCCCCAGCTTCGAATGTCACCAGCTGCTTCCTGCCCGTCCCGGCGCTTGCGGAGAGCTGCGATGATCGTGCGTGTTTCCATGCGCCCACTGACCAGATGCTGAAGATCAGGATAGTCCTGAAGCTTGCCGATTACTTTGAGGGCGCGTGTGATGACATCCCAGTCTTCCTCCAGCGAGGAAACACCGGCCCATGTTGTGACCGCGATGATTTCCTTCAGCAGAGCTTCATGGCCCGTCTCCAGCATGGAAAGACGTTGGCGCAGTCGGTAATCCGAAATCGGCACCTCTTTGCGCGCAAAGAGGTTTCCCAAATGCGGCAAGCTGGTCATCAGCGCGATATACTGGTGCGGACTGGACATGATGCTAGCGCAACACCCCTTCCATTACGGCCCGCAAACGTGGCTGCAGGTGTTTCTTCAAAAGCGTTGCGATAGCTTCTTCTGTCAGGTCGATGGTGACATTTCGGTCTGTCAGTTTCACCCTGATGCCGTCAAATCCTGGCGCTGAATTAAAGGTCACACCCTCCCGAAGGACTTCGCCAGCCAGAGCAATAACAAAATGGGTCAAAGTGCCAGGCTCGACCGCTTCTGGAGACTGTTTCAACTCCTCGAATGTCACAATCTTCTCCGGCAGAACGATTTCCATCGGTTCGGCTTCATCGACGGAGGCGTTGTCCTTGGCATTTGCCGCCATTGCGAGAATGAGTTTTTGCAGGAAAGCTTCGTCCGCAAGTGTTGTTGCGACCAAACGACCAGCCTCCTGCTGAATGCGGTCACCCAGTTCATTGCGCATGCTCAAGACAAGATCGCGCGCTGCCACTTTAAGCCCGTCTTCGGTTGCGGATTTTTCTCTGGCGGCCTCGGCGCGCGCCTCCGTCAGCAATGCAGCCGACCTTTTGCGGGCATCCGCCACGAGTTCATCGGCCTTGGCTTTCGCCTTGGCCAGAATGTCGTCAGCTTCGGACTGGCCGGCCGCAACACCTTCTGACTTCAGCCGATCGATCAGAGCCTGTACGCCAGTTCCGGCAGCATTTTCCAGATCGTCGACGGTCTTGGAGTTTGACATGTCAGCCTCCTAACTCGGGATCGAACCGGCAAGTACCAGCGCGAAGACCAATGCAAACACCGAAAAACCTTCAAGCACCGCTGCCGGTGCCAGCGAAATACCAAAGATTTCAGGTTTGGCCTTGGAAGCATGAATGGCCGATGCCAGAACTTCGCCCTGACGGATGCCGGTGAACAGCATGGTGAAGCCGGACAGCACACCTATGCCGAAGAGGGCTGCTCCATTTGCTGCATCGACTGTCGGCTGCTGAAGAGAGAACATGATGACGATGCCGTAGATCACCTGAGACGATGGCATCAGCGAAACACCGATGAAACGGCCATACCCACCATCGCTGTCCAGCATGGCACCGATAGCCGCACTACCGCCAAGTGCACATCCCCAGGCACTGCCAATCGCCCCAAGAGCAACTGGCGCATAAAGCCCAAACCAACCGAGAGCCACAACGAATTCGTTCACAGGCGTGTCTCCTCTTTTTTGAAAGGACGGAAAGGCGTGCCTTCGTCTTTCAAACCCCAATTAAAAAATTCAATGACGTTCAATCGCAGGCCATGAACACAGCCAGCGATCAGGCCAAGGCCAATGTTGATCGCATGGCCAATCACGAGCACCGAAATCGCGATCAACAGGCCAACACCAGGTACGGCATCATTAAGCTGACCCGACAAGTTGTTGATTGTCTCGGCAAGCGAGGCCGCTGCTAGTCCCAATGCGAACAGGCGCATGTAGCTCAGGACATCAGAGAAAATGTTGACGATGCGCGCAAGCGAGGCCAGACCGTCGAAAACGCGCATACCGCCAGACGCCAGGGACTCCACTTTCCGGTCACTGCCGAAAAAGCCGATCATCAACAGTCCAAGCACAACCGCACCCGGGGCCATGTCTCCAAGACCTGTTCCTTGTGCAAGAAATGTCACCAACCCGCCCAGCGCCACCAGACACCAGCCAATCGGCTGCAATCGGCCACTCAGGCTGGTTTCATGAAAACTGCGCATCAGGTTCGCCAGCACAATGTGCAGCACTCCGATGGTAAGCGTAATTTTCATCATCGTGTCGACATCCTTGAGATGCAGCACTCTCATTCTCGCAAGCAAGCTTCCATCTGGCGGGGTAACTCCAAAATAACTGCCGGTCGCGATCCCGAACGCTGTTGTCGACACCATCAACCAGACGGACATCCGGAACATACGTTTGGCAAGCGGACTGCCCTCAAACCTTTTACGGAACAGAAATAACAGTCCCAGGAGCAGGAGCCCATAGCCGGCATCGGTCATGATCATGCCAAAAAAAACAACAAACGAAACATAGACGATGGCAGATGGATCCCAACCGCGATACCCCGGCGTCTGATAGAACTCGACGAGATCCTCGCCCGCTTCAATGCTAACCGGATTTTTCAAAAGTGTCGGCGGATTGTCGTTCTCGGAAACATTGTCGAAAACAGCAGCAACTCCAAGCCGGAGAGCAAGTTCCTCTATGTCTGCAATCTGATCCTTGCGCGCCCAAGCCTGCAGAACAAATATGTGATCCACATCGGCCGTCTCCAAAGCTGCTCTGCGTCGGGCGCCCTGATCCTTGGCTGCAGCAAGATTTTGCGCCAGCAGATATCGCCATTTTGTCAGCGAATGCCTTTCGAGTTGAAGCTCCTCCAGCTCGATCGCGACGTCTTCGAATTGACGTTTTAATGCAGACAGTGAAAACGCACCTACATGGACGCGGGAAACCGGCATGGCACCTGCCAGAGGCTCCACCGGAGACAACAGGATCACATAGGCCCGGTATCTGTCGCGGTGAACGATTTCCAGAACCTCGTCTGAAGGATCAATGTCTTTCAGTTTTCCGGTCGGCACGACATAGAACCACAACCGTTGATCGCCGAGGTCTTCAAGGTCGGCAAAACTGAACTCTCCCCAGGGTTCAACGTCTCGGATTCGTTTTTCAAGCTTGCTGAGACGGTCTTCGCAGTCTTTCAATGCATGCCGATTTTTGAGTGTCTGACTAATAACCGCATTCAGATCAAAGTGACCGTCGTTTGTGACCGGCCGCCTTTGCGCTGAAAAATCAACCAACCAACGCAATGCCTCAACAGCATCACGACCGCGCCCCGTCGGGACCGCCTCCAGTTCCTTCTGCGCGGAACTCAAGGGTATCAGATGTAGAGCACCAAACGACTGTGCGGCCTCCAGAACCTGATCCTTGTCGCCCATGACGCCGACCAGACTAACCTTGATGAGTGGGACGATGCTCATAGCGTGTCCATCCCGGCAACAGTACTGCGGGCTGCGGTCTTCCGTTTAGAGATTTTGGCACGCACAACAGCATCGCGTTCGCCATCGGCCAGTGCCATCCGGATTTTCTTGATGTTCCGCTGCGCCCGCGGAATGAGCACTTTTTCAAACAGGTTGACCCTGCGCGAGATTACCGCCTCGGCCTCGATCAGTGTCTCCAACCGTTCTCCGGCCACCTGGCTTTCAAGATTGAGCCGCAACAATTCCTGAAGAGCTGCAACTGTCGGATCAACCCAATGCGGCCTTGCCAGAAGGGCATAGTTCTTGGTCTCAATTTCCACGTTCTCCAACGTCGGCAATCGTGTTCCGGAGAGATTTTGTTCACCCCGCAACACGTTTTTTACCGCCACCAATCCCTCGACAGGGACATGCTGATTGGCCAGCATAGGTAATGAGGCAGCTATTTCGTCGAAACGTTGTTCGTAGTCGCGTTTCAACCGCAATGCCGTTTCCTTGGCCTTTGCCCGCTCAGCCATGATTTGTAGGCGTTTGAGTTCAAGAGATGGCAGGAACCGTTTGTATTCATCAAGCTGCGCGCTTTCCCTAGCTAGGGACGATTTATTGAGCGCAAGCTTAGCCATCAGGCGGCCTCCCCGTCAGAGCTTTCGGGCTCTTGTTTTTCGCCGGGAAAATATTTGTCGATCAGACCCTGTTTCATCAAGAGCTGATCCGGTTCAAAACACTCGGCAAGTGTCTTCCAGCAGAGATCCAGCGCTTCCTCCAGCGGCATGGAAACATCGATATCCATGAAGCGCTTGCGGAACAGCCCCCCAAATTTCAGAAGTTGCCGGTCATAGTCTGACAGATCGAAAGCCATCGACTGTTTCTGTTCAGCATCACGCGCGCTGGAATAGAACCGGATCATCGTGTTCATGATCTGGTTGTGATCCTCACGCGTGACCTTACCGATGACATGCTGCTTCAGCCGCGATAGCGACCCGAATGGGTCGAGCACACCGCTATGAAGATAGAACTGGCCTTCCGTAATATATCCTGTGTTATCCGGCACCGGGTGGGTGATGTCGTTGCCGGGCATGGTTGTCACAGTCAGAATGGTGACAGACCCTGATCCTTTGAAATCGCAGGCTTTTTCATATCGCCGCGCCAATTGCGAATAAAGATCTCCCGGATAGCCGCGATTGGCTGGCACACGTTCCATGGCAATGGAGACTTCCTTCATGGCATCGGCAAAGGCGGTCATGTCGGTCATCAAGACGAGAACCCGCTTGCCTTCCTCGACCGCGAATTTTTCTGCAACTGCCAGCGCCATGTCAGGGACCTGCAGTCGCTCTACCACCGGATCAGAGGCCTGATTGATGAACATGACTGTCCGCGGAAAGACTCCAGCATCCTCGAACTGCTTCCTGAAGAAGGCGTAGTCGTCAAAGATCAGACCAAGCCCGCCAAAGACAACGATATCCGCATCAGCCTGAATGCCAATTCGCGCGAGAAAAGCGTTGTAGGGTTCTCCGGAGACCGAGAAGATAGGAATTTTCTGGCTTTCAACGAGGCAGTTGAAAACATCGATCATCGGGACATCCGTGCGGATCATACGCGATGCCAGAACCCGTTTCATCGGATTGGCGGACGGCCCACCAATCGGCACGGTCGGATCCGTCGTCAGGTCCGGGCCCTGGTCAATCGGATGGCTAGCGCCATCAAAAACCCGGCCCAAAATATTGTCTGAATAGGTGACTTTCGCAGACTCACCAAGAAACCGGACGGACGCATTGTTCGCCAATCCCTTGGTACCGGAATTCACCTGCAGCGAGACCATATCCTGATCGATGTTGATGACCTGGGCCAGGGATGAGGAGCCGGTTCTTGTCTCGACTATTGCAAGATCTCCAAGGCAAGGTCTGCCTTCCGATTCTAACCTGGAAGACGACACCTTTATTCGGATGATGTCGCCAACAATGTCGACTATCCGCGTATGGGAGACCAGCATTTACGCCTCCTTGGAGATGGACCACGTCTGAACATGGCACCGTTCTGGTAATCACGACGCTGAACGGATGTTAGGCCAATTATTTTGTCTCACACAACAGCAGTCTGACTGATGACTATCAAACTCGTTTCGATTGAAGACTAATACCCCAATGAAATCGACAATATGACCTGGATCATGTTCTATGCACGACGCTCGGTCGAAGATCGCTTTTCTCTCGTAAAACAACATTCCGAACACTTGCGGCAGGACTCGACCTTGAAGCATTGCAGAGAAATTGCAAGAAACTGAGCATTCACTTGGCGGATGCCAATTTTTTGCAAACAATTCAATTCGGACCCAATTACAAATGACGACCAACTTCCTTTCCAATTCAGATCAGAACGGACTTTTTCTCGGACGCGTTTGGTCGCCGTCTGCAGGTGGCCCTTGTGTTGTGACACTAAGAGCCGGGCAAGTGGTTGATATCACTTCGAAGGAATGCCCCACGGTACGTGATATTTGTGAGCTGGATAATCCCGCAGAATATGTTTCTGGCGCACCAGGAAATGCACTTGGCGCGCTTGATGAACTCTGCGCCAATCCTGTCGGCAATGATGAAAAGCCCTATTTCCTTGCGCCTTGCGATCTACAATCGGTCAAGGCATGCGGTGTCACCTTTGCCCGTTCCATGGTGGAACGTGTCATCGAAGAAAAAGCAGCCGGAGACCCGCAAAAAGCGGAAGCCATCCGCAAACGCGTCGCCGAGGCCATTGGCGACAGCCTTCGCAACATCAAGGCAGGGTCCGCCGAAGCAGAAAGTGTAAAGCAGGCTCTTATCGAGGAAGACCTTTGGAGCCAATATCTAGAAGTAGGAATCGGTCCGGATGCCGAAGTCTTCTCAAAGGCCCAGATCCTTTCGTCCGTCGGCCCTGGCGCCGATGTTGGCCTGCATCCGATATCCAGCTGGAACAATCCGGAGCCGGAAGTCGTCCTAACGGTTTCCTCGAAGGGCAGGATCGTCGGCGCATGCCTTGGCAATGACGTGAACCTTAGGGATGTCGAAGGCCGGTCGGCACTGCTGCTCTCAAAGGCCAAGGACAACAACGCGTCCTGTTCCATCGGGCCGATGATCCGGCTGTTTGACGATACATTTTCGCTGGATGACGTGCGCAAGGCAGAATTGACGCTAACCGTGGAAGGGACTGACAATTTTGTGCTGAATGGTCACTCTTCCATGTCGGAAATCAGCCGGGATCCTGAAGATCTGGTGAACCAGACCATCGGGAGGCATCATCAGTATCCGGATGGTCTGATGTTGTTCCTCGGAACCCTGTTCGCGCCAACCGAAGACCGCGATGTGCCTGGCGAAGGCTTCACTCACAAGATCAATGATGTTGTTCGGATTTCAGCGCCCGGCTTGGGGTCTCTTGAAAATACTGTACTCTTGTCGACCGAATGCGATGAATGGACGTTCGGCGTCAGCCATTTTATGCGCAATCTTGCAAGTCGCGGATTGATTTAGGCGGCAGACCCAATCGGGTTTGCCTTCAATCCTATCACAAGGTCCGGTTTCGACGATTATTCTGCGAATGGAATATCCAACACCAGAATACCGTCGATCCCGCCTACAGCATTTTCGACCAACTGACCGCCGAGCGCCTTGTGTTCTTCATTGTCCGCATAGGTTTTAAGCGCGTCCCAACTGTCGAAATCGATGACGAACCCATGCTTGAAGCCGCGCTCGATCTGTTCCGGGCTATCGCTGCGGCCACCTCCAAAATTTCCCGCACCTTCCAGTCGTTCTGTTAGGTCCGAAAGGCGTGCATAAATGCTGGTGATTTTGTCTTCCGGCGTCTCCGGTTTGAATTTCGTCAAAACAATATGGCGGATCATTATGTTACTCCGTGCGCTTTGCTGATCATTTCGAAAGTTTTCTCGCCAATCATGATAATCGCGGCATTTGTGTTGGAAGAAATGAGGCTCGGCAAAATGGTCACATCAATCAATTGCAATGTGGCGCTCAATACAAGATCAAATCTTTCCTGTTCCGGCTGGTCCTGGGTAACAACAGCCAATTCCTGGGTACCCGCCGGTAAAGAGCGCGGCCTTGCTCACGCTGTAAATTCTTGTTTGATTTTGCTTGCAGTTCGAAGCGCCATCGCAGCGACAGTCAAGGCCGGGTTTACGGCGGCAGACGTCGGCAGGGCGCTGGCATCAGAGACATAAAGATTTGGATGATCCCAGGACCGGCAGTCCGGATCAACAACAGACGACTTCGGATCTGTACCCATACGAAGCGTACCGCATTGATGCGATGGCACCCGGCCATCAAACAATCTGGTCAAAATAACTGGAAATCCGGCCTTGCGCAGGGTTTCCTTTGTCTTTGCGACAAGCTTGTGGTGGGCAGTCATGTTGGTGCGGTGCCAGATCAGCTGTATCTTACCCTCTTTCAATACGATCCGGCTTTCCGGGTCCGGCAGGTCTTCTGAGATGGCATAAAGATCTAGCGCATGACCCGACATCCATTTCGCTGCAAACATCGGTAGCTTCGGCACCTGAATTTTCAGGATATCCGGCGTGACACGTCCCAAAAGCTGCACGTTCCCGAGTGGCTTGTCATCTTCTCCATCCGAGAAATACCAATCATTGATACCGAAGGTTTTTTGATAGACTGAATCGTTGCGGAACTGCGGATCAATCGCGATCAGCGCTGTTGCATTGTGGTTCATGAAACAACGGCCAACATAACCGGAGCTGTTGGCGATCCCGGAGCGAAGCAACAGAGCTGCCGATTGAACTGCGCCTGCGCAAACAACAACGATCTTTGGGCCCAGCCGAGTTTCGATGCTGTCTTTGAGGTAGCAGACTTCAGCGATTTTTCCAGAGCTGGCATTCGCATTTAGGCTGGTTACTTCAGCGCCCGTCACAAGCGTTACATTGTCATGGAGTAGGGCCTCCGCAAGGCCACAAGTCTCCGCATCCATCTTGCCGGATCTGAGATCCGGATATCCGTCCCAACCAGTGTTCCCATTTGATAGCCAACGGTCGATATCTACGCCGAGCGGCAGACTGAAAGGCTTGATACCGGTGCTTTTCAGTCGCGACCTGGCAATACCAATTGCCGGTTCATCCGGGACGGGTGAAAACGGATAGGGGGAAGCATGTTTTGGCTCAGTCGCATCGGAGCTGGCATCACCACGCACCTGGTAGAGCTTTTCCGCTCGGTCATACCACGGAGCCAGTTCCTGATAGCTGAATGGCCACGCTGGAGAGACACCATCATAGTGTTCCAGCTCGCTGAAATCAGCTTCACGATATCGCAGTAGGACTGCGCCATAGAGCTTAGAATTGCCACCGACATTGTAGTAGTTGCCGGGTTCGAACGGTCTTCCGTCTTCATCTAGCCAGGTTTCGTTCGCACGAAAGGCGCTGTTTGTGTAGATACGCCAGGGATCACGCGCCGGAGCATCATCCGGGATCTGCCGACCGCGTTCGAGAATGGTAATTTTTGCGCCTGTTGGCGCAAGACCTGCGGCCAGCGTTGCGCCACCTATCCCGCTTCCGATGATCACGATGTCAGGCGAATTGGTCATGGCGTCGGAATTCGAAGCCATTGATCAAAGGCCTCCGTAATCGACGGAGACAGAATGACCGGATTGCGCGGCTTCGCGAACAGCAAGTGCGACTGCCAGCGATTTTATGCCGTCAACGCCGTCAGCAGATGGCTTCCCGGAGCCCTTCACTGCCTTCAGGAACAGACCGAGCGAGCGGTTATAGAGATTGTGCTTGTCGTACTGGACATCTTCTTCGCCTTGCGCAGTTACAAGACGAATTGACCCAACTGGTTCCTGTGTCATGACATTACGCGCGAAGATTGACCCTTCGGTTCCATGGAATTCGATCCCGGTTCCCGAATATGCGTGGGTGAAGCTTTCATGAGACTGCACCATCACCCCGGATGGCATGGACCAGACAGACATGACACTGTCTTCGACACCCTCGCCCATTCCGGATGTACCTGCCTTGGCAACAATATCCATCGGATCTTCGTCCAGAAGAAACCGGACCGTGTCAGCATCATGAACCGTTATATCCGGTATAACGCCGCCACCCGCTGCTGCATCATTGATACGCCAGCCTCTGAGGTGCTCAGGCAAATTGACTGCGTGAAAAACACGGACGCTCAGCACCTTGCCAATCCGGCCTGATGTTATCAGGCCCTTGATCGCAAGGTGGGATCCGGCATTGCGCAAATGGTGATTTGTGGCGAAGACAACGCCTTTTTCTTTGGCCGCCCGAACCATTTCGACAGCGTGATCAAGGGTCATCGCCAAAGGTTTTTCGCACAGTACGTGCTTGCCTGCCGCAATTGCCGCCAAGGCCTGTGTGTGATGTTTTTCGTTTGTCGTCGAGATGTAGACGGCGTCAACTGAATCGTCGGAAAGCAGTTCGGCCAGATCGGTCGTGCAGGTCGCAATTCCGTTTGCCCCGGCAAACACCCGCCCCCGGTTCAAATCAGAGCTTAAGACACATAAAACTTCCGAGCCGTTCTGGGCACGGAATGCCTCGATCATGTAGCTCGACGCTATTCGGCTCGCGCCAATCAATGCCCAACGCATAAAGTCTCCCAACGATACTTAATAATCGTTCCAATTTCCTCTTCAAACAATTACCGGAAGTAGGCAGAACATCAAGAAAATGGGCCTGATATTTTTCAACTTAATCTAGAAGTTTCACCGTTTCGCTCACCGAAGCAATGCACCCAAAAGAGTTGGTTTATCGATATATCTTGACAGGTTTATCGATTGCGCAGTATCGATTTTGAAGTTTTGACTGACAATCCCACATCAGTGCGTTTCTAACCCTGAGGATCAATGCGTGACCATCCAGACCAATACCCCAGATATGATGAAAACCCTGAACACAGGATGGACGGTCTCGCAGGTAGATGGCTATATTTCAGTTAAAATGGACTTCCCCGGGGACGTTCTCTCCGGGCTCCTCGCCGACGGGAAAATCAGCGATCCCTATTGGCGAGACCGTGAACCCGAACTCGACTGGATCCACGAGAGTGAATGGCGAGCAGAAAACTCTTTTGAGGCAGCGCCCGAAGCAGGTGTGCATTACACGCTCACATTTCATTCCATAGATTGTCAGGCAATCATCTTCCTCAATGGCGAAGAAATTGGTCGCTGTGAAAGCCAGTTCATCAGGTGGGATTTCGATGTAACCGCTGCCTTGAAGACAGGCCAAAACAAGCTCGAAATTCTGTTCCTGTCCAACAGCAAGGTCGCTCGTGAAAAGGCGGGTAAATCCGCCATTACGATACCCTACTCAACAGGCAACAATAGACTGCCGCATTATAATTTTTTGCGCAAAACCCAATGTCACGCCGGTTGGGACTGGAACATTGCCCTGTCGCCCTTTGGCATTTACGGCAATGTCGAACTCCGCCGCACAGATTCCTGTCGCCTTGATGATGTCATCGTGCGTCAACATCACCATGCTGATGGATCGGTCGAACTGGAAGCAGAATGTGTCTTTGAAGCTCTTGATGCAGGCCTTGTAGGCGCAGAAATCGCCATCGATGGACAGGTCGCGATTGCTGAAAGACAAGTCTATCCGGGTGAGAACCGTATCCGTTTGACTGTTCTGATCAAGGCTCCTGAATTATGGTGGCCTGCCGGGCAAGGATCGCAACATCGCTATGATTTAAGTGTCCGCCTTGGCAGTGAAACGCGTCAAATGAAGGTTGGCCTGCGCTCGGTCGAACTAGACACATCTGCGGATGATATTGGCAACCGGTTCGCCTTCAAGGTCAACGGGCGAGACGTATTCATGCGTGGCGCCAACTGGATACCGGCCGATGCTTTGCCGTCCCGCGGATCCCCGGAAGTCGTTCGCGATCTGCTTCAATCGGCAATCGATGCCAATATGAACATGATCCGTATCTGGGGTGGCGGCCAGTACGAAGCGGACTGGTTTTATGACCTGTGCGACGAACTCGGGCTAATGGTTTGGCAGGACTTCATGTTCGCCTGCAGCCTTTACCCAGCTCATGAAAGAGAGTGGCTTTCCCTTGTTCGCAAGGAAGCCCGGCAGCAAGTTCAACGCCTGTCTCATCACGCCTGCCTTGCGCTTTGGTGCGGCGACAATGAGCTTGTCGGAGCGCTGACCTGGTTTGAGGAATCCCGCAATGACCGGGACCGCTATCTGGCGATCTATGACAGACTCAATCATGCGCTGGAAGAAATCGTCGATGACGAATCCCCAAGCGTGCCGTTCTGGTCATCATCTCCATCAGTCGGGCGCCTGAATTTCCAGGATGGTTGGCATATCGACACGGCAGGCGACATGCATTTCTGGGATGTCTGGCACGAAGCCAAGGATCTTGAGCACTACCGGTCTGTACGACCGCGGTTTTGTTCGGAATTCGGATTCCAGTCTTTCCCGTCCATGAAAGTGATCGAAAGCTTCACGGAGCCCGAAGACCGAAATGTGTCTTCCAAGGTGATGGAAATTCATCAAAGGGATGAAGGTGGTAACGCGCGTATCGTGGAGACCATCCAACGTTACTTCCGCTTCCCTGAAAAATTCGAGGACATGGTCTATCTCAGTCAGCTGAGCCACGGACTGGCAATGAAAACCAGCATAGAATTCTGGCGCTCCAATACCCCGCGTTGCATGGGAACCCTTTACTGGCAGCTAAATGACACCTGGCCGGTGGCAAGCTGGGCCAGTCTTGAATATGGCGGCGGTTGGAAATCGACCCATTATCAGGCGCGCCGGTTTTTCGCTCCAGTTATGGTGACTGCACAGCCGGATGCAGAGACAGGCGAGATCGTCTTGTTTGCTGTCAATGACACGCCCGGCGAAGTTTCGTTAAACCTAGATGTCCGTAAGGTGTCTGTTGCTGGCACCATCTCCACATTGAAGGAGATTTCAATCGTTGCGGGCACCCATGGGGCAAAAGTTGTTCTTCGTTTGCCAGCAGGTACACTCAAAGACGACGAATTCCTGCATTTCATCTGGAGCGACCCGGATGGTCTTCACCAAGGCGAAAACGACTATCTCGCCAAACGGCCCAAGGAATACACATTTGGCGAACCGGTTATCCAGGTCGAGAAACAAGGCGACGATGTTATCCTGACATCGGACCGCCCGGCCCTCTTCGTGACCTATGACCACGGCTGCGATGCGGTCTATAGTGACAATTGCTTCACGCTACTGCCTGGTATCCCAAAAAAACTTGCGGTGGTCCGGGATCGCGGAGCAATACCGGATGATCAGCCCAAGAATGTCTGGTTTCTGAGGGGCTGAGATCATGCCAATTGGAACACCAATCACGATGAAATCGATCGCCGATGAAATTGGCGTGTCCGTCACCACTGTTGCTCGCGCCCTCGGAGGAGGCGAGCGGATCAGTCAGGAAACAATCCGCAAGGTCAATGCGGCCGCTGACAGGCTCGGTTACGTCCGCAATCTTGATGCTGTCAAACTACGCACTGGCCAGACGTTTGTTGTCATGACCTTCCTGCGGTTTGCTTCTGAGGAAGAGGTTGGCGATTCCGGTTCTGTTGGATTGTTGAATGGCATTCACAAGCGGCTTGCCGGGTCGAACTATTCTGTTCGGGCAACACCCGTCACGATGGAGGAAACCGGCCTCGATCAGATCAAACAGGTTGTCCATGGCCGCAATGCCGACGGCATTATTCTGGATCACACCACGCCACGGGACGAACGCGTCAGATATCTGTTGGAAGCAGGCATTCCGTTTGTCACGTTCGGACAGACGGAAATGGCAGACCAGCATGCCTATTTCGATCTGGACAATGAGGACGCCGCCTATCAGGGCACCAAAGCAATGCTAGACAAGGGATATCGACGTATTGGCCTGCTTGATGCGGACGAAGACTATTCTTTTGTGTGGCAAAGGCTCACTGGATATCAGCGCGCACTGGAGGAGTCCGGAATACCGCTTGACCGTTCCCTCGTGCGCCATATTGAATTGACGGCTCCGGCTGCACGCACCGAAGCTGCCGATTTGGTAAAAAGCGGGGCAGATGCACTGGTCTGCGTCAACGAAGTTGCATTACTCGGCGCCCGCGCCGGTGTTCGGGATCAACTTGGTGCAAAATCGGAAAACATTGGTTATTCGGTTCGCTCTGGAACAAACTTGGGAGCTTATCTGAGTTCACCCGTAACCAACGTGCATTTCTCCAGAACGGAAGCTGGCTGGACGCTGGCAGATCTCCTTTTGAAAAGAATATCGGGCGACCAGGTGGCTGACTGTCAAAAGATCGGCCGTACCGAGTTGCGATAAGAGATACAGTTTATCGGACAGCCTTGTTACCTAGATTGATGACCAATCACATTGCCTAAACCAGACGGCTGCCGCTCTGGTCAAAATACAAGGCTTTTTCAGGCGCGAAATTGAGTTTGATTTCCCGCCCTTCCGGCACTTCATGCTGACCGAACAGGCGTGCAGTGATTTGTCGGTCTCCTGAACTGGCGATGACATTGGTGTCGCCCCCCAAATGCTCGACATGCTGGACAACGGCCTTGATCGGGCCATCATCAGATAACATCAGGTCTTCAGGACGAATACCGCAAGTTCTGGTGTCTCCAGCTGAAATAGTTTCGGCGGGCAGGAAGTTCATGGCGGGAGATCCGAGGAAACCGGCGACAAACTGATTTGCCGGATTGTTGTAGAGTTCCATCGGACTGCCGATCTGCTCCACACGGCCATCCCGCAGGATGACGATCTTGTCAGCAAGCGTCATTGCTTCGGTCTGGTCATGGGTGACATAAACCATGGATGTGCCGAGTTGCCGGTGCAAATTGGCAATTTCCAGACGCGTGTTCATTCGAAGCGCGGCATCAAGGTTGGACAGCGGTTCATCAAATAGGAACAGCTTTGGTTTGCGGACAATCGCCCTTCCAATGGCAACGCGTTGCCGCTGACCACCAGAAAGTTCGGATGGATACCGGTCGAGATATTCTTCGAGGTTCAACATGCGGCTGGCTTCCGCAACGCGTGACCTGATCTCGTCCTTACTGTGCCGTTCCTGTTTCAGGGCGAGCGACATGTTGCCTCGCACGTTCAGATGGGGGTAGAGCGCATAACTTTGAAAAACCATGGCGATGCCGCGCTTGGAGGGCGGGATCTGATTGACCACCTGACTGCCAATCTGGACTTCGCCCGATGTTGCATCTTCCAACCCGGCAATAATCCGCAGCAACGTTGACTTGCCGCAGCCGGATGGTCCGACAAAGACAACAAACTCGCCCTCCTCGACCTCGATGTCGATGTCTTTCAGGACCTCCACGGAACCGAAGGATTTATGAACATTGGACAGGGATAAAGCCGTCATTTTTCTGTTCCTAAAGTAACCATTTGACCTGTGCGGATGCTTTCATCAGCAGCCAGGCAGATGGCAAGGGATTGGACAGCGTCCTGCATATGCCGCGACAGATCGATGTCTTCGTTGATAGCCCGAACCAAATAAGCCTGCTCAGCATCACAGAGCGCCTGGTGGCCCGGCTCGTCGGGCATGTCGATGGTGCGGTCACCGGAAGGGGTATGCACCAGAATGCTGCCAACCTTGGTGTGGCCTTCGATATCCGCGGAGCCGCCCTTGTTGCCTTCGGTGATCGAGACGGATCCGTTCGGAGAGACAATGTCTTTCACGAAAAACGCCGTCTCCGACATCATCGGACCCCAACCGGCTTCATACCAGCCGACCGAACCGTCCTCGAAAATCACCTGGAATTGGCCGTAATTGTACATGTCTGGCGCGATTTCATCGGACAGGCGCAGGCCCATACCATGGACGCGCATTGGTTTGGCATCAGTTACCTGGCACATCACATCGACATAATGCACACCGCAATCGACAATCGGGCTTGTGGTTTGCATGAGAGATTTGTGGGTCTCCCACTCAGGCCCAGACGATTGCTGATTGAGGTTGAGGCGGAAGACAAAAGGACCACCCAAGTCTCGCGCTTCTTCGATCAACCGCATCCAGGACGGATGGTGGCGTAAAATGTAACCAACGACCAATTTGCGGCCGGTCTCATTTGCCTTGGCAACAACCCGCTGCGCATCAGCAACGCTGGTCGCCAATGGTTTTTCGACAAAGACATGCGCACCGGCGTCCATGGCAGCGCAGGCGAAATCTGCATGGCTGTCGGAATAGGTGGCAATCACCACCAGATCCGGCTTCAAAGCCAAACCTTCTTCAAACGTTTTTAGCCAAGGATAACCAGCGAGCTCTTTCTGCAAGTCCACTGCCGAGCGATTGACCAGCCCGACCACTTCCACATCAGGATGATTGTGGAGTGCAATCGCGTGGGACAGCCCCATATTGCCGAGACCGGCGATAACAGCGCGGATCATTTGACAGCTCCCGAGGTTAGGCCGCGGATCAGTTGGCGGGAGAAGATCACGTAGAGCACCAGAACCGGCAGGATCGCCATGGATAGCGCTGACAGGACTGCGTTCCAGTCGGTTACAAACTGGCCAATAAAGACCTGGCTGCCGAGCGTCAGTGTCTTGGTTGCTTCAGCAGGTGCCAGGATCAGCGGGAACCAGAGGTCATTCCAGATCGGGATCATGTTAAACACTGCCACTGTCGCCAACGCGGGTCGGACCAAAGGTAGCACCAGGCGGAAGAAGATCGTGTATTCGCTCAAACCATCGACGCGCGCGGCATTCTTCAGATCATCAGACACCTGCCGCATGAACTCCGTCAGGATGAACACCGCCAATGGCAGGCCCTGCGCCGTATAGACCAGGATCAGTGCCCAGAGCGAGTTGACCAACCCCGTCGCAACCATCATTTCGAGGATCGCTACGGTCCCGATACGGATGGGAACCATAATTCCCAGCGCCAAAAACAGGCCTAGCATCAGACTGCCGCGAAACCGGTATTCACTCAGGGCGAAGGCTGCCATGGCACCGAACAGCAACACGAAAAACAGGGACGCGACAGTGACGATCATCGAGTTTTGGAAATAGAGAAAAAAATCCCCCTGTTTCATCACTGTCTGATAGCCAATCATCGAAAAACTGTCGGCGCTTGGAAAGGACAGCGGTTCGCGAAAGATGTACTTTCGGCTTTTAAAGCTGTTGATCAGAATGATGAACACCGGGAACAGCGCGATCATCGTATAAAGGATCAACGCACCATGCATGGCGAACTTGTTAAACGGATTCGTACGGGCCTGGCTCATGATCTCGACCTCACAACTGATACCGGCGTAGCCGGGTCTGGATGCCGAAGAGGTAAACGCAGACCCCTATAAGGATAACAGCAAACATGGCGCTGGCGACTGCGGCTCCCATATGCGGATCCCCGAGCTGAAGCTGGAACCCGAAGAATGTCCGGTAGAAGAACGTCCCGAGGATATCGGTCGAGAAATCCGGCCCTGCGAGCGCGCCTTGCGATGCGTAAATCAGGTCAAAGGCGTTGAAATTTCCAACGAATGTCAGGATCGAGATTATGCCTATGGATGGAAGGATCAGCGGAAGCTTGATCTTCCAGAAAGCGGATGCACCCGTAATTCCGTCGATCTCGCCAGCTTCCAGGATTTCCTCTGGAATAGACAGCAGGGCTGCATAGATCAACATCATTGGGATGCCGACGAACTGCCAAACAGAAATCAGCGACAGGGTGGTCAGTGCATAAGCTTCTTTTCCGAGCCAAGGGGCGAAGAGGGATTTCAGCCCGACAGCATCCAGCATCGATGGAGCAATTCCCCAGATCGGCGATAGAATGAGCTTCCATGCAAATCCCACAATCACAAATGACAGGATCGTCGGAATGAAGATGGCAGAGCGGTACAGCGCGGCAAACCTCAGTTTCGGGTGTGACAGGATCGCTGCCAGCGCTATGCCGATTGGATTTTGCACCAGCATATGAATGAAGAAAAACCAGATATTGTTGCCCAGTGCATTCCAGAACTGCTCAGACCAGAATGGCTCTCCGAAGAGCACCGTAAAATTTTGAAGGCCGACAAAAATCTGTTCCTGATCAACACGGCTGTAGAGCGAGAGATACAGCGTCTTGAAAATCGGAAAGATCATGATGGTCGTGTAAATCAGCACTGCCGGTGCCAAAAACACAAGGATGTGCCAGCGAATGCGGGGGCGTGCCATGCGGCCTCCGGTGTTAATCCGGGCAGCCAGAGGGCCACCCGGATATTACAGTTTTATGGGTTGCTTATTTTTGCGGTTCGTACCAGCTGGCAAGACCTTCCTGCAGATTTGCACCCAATGCTTCCGGTGTTTCCGCACCCTTGATCGCTGCAACACTGGCACCCCAGGTTTCGTTTTCAAGGTTCGGAGTTCCGCGTGACAGGATCTGGTAGGTGGACCGGATCGTGGAGTCACACTTTCCGCGCCAGCTCACGAATTCCTTCGCAAGTGGATCTTTCAGTTCAACCGGTGTTTTGGAGAGAGGGAAGAAACCTGGCAAAGCGTTGCCGAAGATGGACGCAAATTCCGGGCTGGCAACCCAAGACAGAAATGCTCTAGCAGCATCCGCATTCGGGCTGGCCGCGTTCATGCCAATACCAATATCGGTGTGATCCGAGATGTAGCATGTATCGCCAGCTTTCATGACTGGCGGATTGAACGCTCCCATTTCAAAATCAGCTTGGGTGTTAAACCCGGCGATTTCCCAGCTGCCTGCCGGATAGATTGCTGCACGGCCCAACGTGAAGAGGTTCTGGCTGTCCGGGTAGGTTTGGGCTTCGTAGCCGTCACCAAGGTAATTGCCCCATTTTGCAAGCGTCGCATATGGCGCGACCCAGGCATCATCGGTCAGTTTCTGTTCGCCTTTGATCAGTGCAAGACGACCTTCTTCACCTTTCCAGTAGTTCGGACCGATGTTGTTGTAGCCCATCGTCGCCGCTTCCCATTGGTCATTGGTGCCCATGGCCATCGGAAGGTAGGTGCCGTCTTCCTTGAATTTCTCAAGGGCTGCAAAGAACTCTTCTTCCGTATTAGGAACCTCTACACCTACCTCTTTGAACGCATCCTTGTTGTAGATAAAGCCGTGGATCACGGAAGCCATCGGCACACAGAATGACGCTGATGCATCATCTGTCTGCCAGGCAGACTTGGCGACATCGGAGAAGTTGGACATCGCAGCCATATCGTCCAGTGCTGCCAGATGACCTGCATCATAAAGGGCCAGCGAAGCATCAAATGGACGGCAGGTGATCAGATCACCGGCACTGCCTGCTGCGAGCTTGGAGTTGAGAGCAGCATTGTATTCTGTTGGAGCGGTTGGTGAAAACACCACTTTGATGCCCGGATTATCAGCTTCGAAAGCCGGGATGATTTTTTCCTGCCAAAGCGCCAGATCGTCCGTCCGCCAGCTTTCGATGGTCAACGTGACGTCTGCCGCCATCGCAGCGGAGCTCACCAGAGCAGTGCTTGCAAGTGCAAGGCCTAGAGTTCTCAGTTTCATTTACTCGTCCTCTCTGTTTATTTGACTGTTTTCACACTCGGATCTCTGTCCGAATTTGTTCGAGCGCCGGACGCAGTTGTCCGTTGCTGATTTCAAGGAGCGTCATTGCCTGCTCAACATTTCCAGCGCCGGCGGCCAGCAATGTTGCGAGTTTGACGTTTCCGCTTGCCGCCTCGAGAGCCTTCATCGCTTCTAGATCCGAAGCTTTGGTGATTTCGCTTATGATCCGGCGGGCCCGCTCGCGTAGTTTAATGTTGTCAGCGCGCAGGTTGACCATCATGCCGTCATAGATATGGCCAAGCTCCATGGCCATGAGAGTAGACATCATGTTGAGTGCAATTTTCTGAGCCGTCCCAGCACCCAGCCGCGTGGACCCAGACAAGACTTCCGGTGGTGTTGGCAGAAAGATCGGATGGTCGCTCAGCTCAAAAAGTGGCGCGTCTGCATTGTTGGCGACTGCGATGACATTTGCTCCAACCGAAACTCCGCGGCGCGCTGCTTCCAGGGTGAATGGTGTCGAACCGCTGGCAGAAATGGTGATAACCGTGTCAGTCGCTGAAAGTTCTGCCAGTCCGGCGTCAAGCTCTGTCGTCGCATCTTCTGTATCACCAGGCATATGAGCCGTGGCAGGGACACCGCCCGCCATGACGATCCGGATTTGACCTGTCGAGATTCCAAAGGTTCCGCCGAGCTCCATTGCATCGGCAGCTCCCATCAGCCCTGATGATCCGGCAGCAACATAATAGAGTGTACCGCCATCACGGATCGATTGTGCCATGGCATGAGAGGCCATTGCGATTGGCTCGATCGCCGCCTTCACAGACTGAGCGGCGGATATCTGGCCGTCTACAAGAACAGACGCGACATCAATTGCAGGCCGGGAATCGATGCCCGCCGCCAGATGGTGCAGCTCCTCTGTAGTTACGCTCACACGCAAATCCTCCACAATTTCGATCAATAATACCTTTTTAATACCACTTGTCCATCCCTTAAACTTGATTAACGTATTTACGTCTAAAAGCCTCATATCCTTTCTTTTGGTCTTATTTTTCAGGTTGATTTTGCTGACCGGTATTATATAGGTATTATCCATGCTAAGCGCGATGAAAGACACAGTACTGGCTGTAGACGGTGGCGGAACACGTTGCCGGCTCGCCCTTGAGTCATCCCGCGCCAGTTTTCGTATCGAAGTCGGATCAGCGAACATCACGACAGACTTTGAAGGTACAGTGACTCAGTTAATCAACGGCCTTGAAACACTGTCCCGAAAGGTTGGCTGGCCGATGGAAGCTATTGAAAACGTCCCTGCCTTTATTGGGCTTGCAGGGTTCCAAGCGGCGAATGATCTCGACCGATTGTCAAAAGCACTTTCACTTTCCCGTGCCCGATTTGACGACGACAGGCCAGCAGCCGTGCGTGGCGCGCTCGGCACCAAAGACGGTGCCCTAATTCACAGTGGTACAGGGTCGTTCTTTGCTGTCCAACGGGACAACACCACACGCTTTTCCGGTGGGTGGGGATCTATCCTGGGCGATCAGGGTTCTGCTGCCTGGTTCGGCAGGCAGGCCTTATCGCTGGTTTTGGATGCGGAGGATCAATTGCGGGAGAAAACATCCCTGACTGGTGTCCTCATAGAACGTTTTGAAGGCCCTGCAGGTATACTGGCTTTTGCCAACAAGGCGACCCCGTCTGATTTCGGCGAATTGGCACCTCTTGTCATAAAGCTGGCAGACGATCCGATGTCGCAGGTTCTTATTCAACAGGCCGCAGAACATTTTGAGAGAAACCTGAGGCTGCTTGGTTGGTCTGTCGACAATCCGGTTTGTCTTACCGGTGGGCTGGCCCCCCATCTGGCACCGTACTTGACAAACGCCGTGCAGAACATGCTTACACCACCTGCGGGTTCGCCGCTGGATGGTTCAGTCGCTCTGGCGCGCAGCTTTGCAAATGAGGAGTTGGAGACATGTTGACCGAGTTTCTGACCCCTGAACACTGGCTCGCCCAGAACGCAGGTCCCAGATATGTGCAGCTTCGTCGCCGTCTGGAAGAAGGCATCGAAACCGGCCTCCTGCCTCCGAACAGCTCGTTGCCACCAGAACGTGAGATCGCCGACGTAACCGGCCTGTCCCGCGTGACGGTCCGCAAGGCGATTCAGGAAATGGTCAAGGACGGCACCGTTGAACAACGCCAGGGGTCCGGTTCCTTTGTGCGCGAAACCCCGCCGCGCGTGGAACAATCCCTCTCCCAGCTGACGTCCTTCACCGAGGACATGGCCCTTCGCGGTATGAAAACGAGTTCCAAATGGCTGGAACGCGGCGTTTTCATCGCGACAAAAGACGAAATCAAGGCCCTTGACCTACCGGAAGACGAACAGGTTGCCCGTATTTACCGGCTTCGTGAATCTGGTGGTCAACCGATGGCACTTGAGCGCGCCGCGCTGCCGCTGGATATTTTGCCGAACCCGCTGGACGTTGTGACTTCACTTTATGAAGTGCTCGCTCAACACAATCACCGACCGGTTCGTGCCGTTCAGAAGATCGCAGCCATAAATCTGGAACCTGCTGAAGCCCACCTTTTAGGTGTCGCTGAAGGCACCGCGGGACTGCGGATCCAGCGCATTTCTTATTTAAGTGATGGGCGCGTGGCCGAGTTTACACAATCCATCTATCGCGGAGACGCTTACGACTTTGTCGCTGAACTCCGCTTGTCCGATCAATAAGGCGAATTGCCATGTCCCCATCAACTACAAAAATGAAACAGGAGATCCAGGAAATTCCGGTCGCCGTTGATCGGCTTCTAACCTCAGGTAATTACTGCATTTCAGATATCTCCGACAAGGTGAAACAGACTGATATCCGCTGTCTATTGTCAGTTGCGCGCGGGTCTTCCGATCACGCCTGTACATTTCTGAAATATGCCGCAGAGCTGCTTCTTGGCTTGCCCATGGCATCAGTCGGACCCTCTCTGGCGTCAGTTTATGGTGCTCGTTTAAAGGCCGATGGCATGTTGTGCGTGTCTGTGTCGCAATCCGGCAAGAGTCCTGACATTACTCGCATGACCCAATCGTTGACCGAGTCTGGAGCCACGACGCTTGCCATCACCAACAATCCAAACTCGCCACTAGCGAGTGTGTCCTCAGCTACAATTCCGATCCACGCAGGTCCCGAGCTGTCTGTGGCGGCAACCAAGACATTCGTCACATCACTTGTTGCCGGGCTCTGGTTGATTGCAGAAGTCAAAGGCGATGTAGAGCTGTTGGCGGCGATCAGAAACCTGCCGAAACATCTCGAAGCAGCCACGCGAAGCGACTGGTCTGCTGCATCTCCGAGCGCTGAAAGTGGTTCGCTTTTCACATTGGGACGCGGCCCTTCCTGGGCGATTTCTAATGAGGCAGCATTGAAATTCAAGGAAACATGCCAGATCCACGCGGAAAGCTATTCATCGGCTGAGGTGCTGCATGGGCCGGTTTCCATTGTCGACAGAGGCTTCCCGGTGATCGCCTTTGCGGCGGCAGATGCTGCTGAACAGGCTGTTGTTGATGTAGCTGATCAACTTGCCGGTATGGGAGCTACTGTTTTTGTAAACAGTCCCAAAGCCAATCAGGCGCAAAAGCTCCCGACAACGCGTACAGATCACTGGCTGACAGACCCCATCGCATCAATCGTATCCTTCTATGGACTGGTTGAGAACGTAGCAGCACTGCAAAACATCAATCCGGATGCCCCGAGACACCTCAACAAAGTGACGGAAACGGTATGACCAATCCGATTGTCTTCAAAGGCGGCGCAGCATTCGATGGAGAAATCCTGCACAAGGATGCTGCCATGCGTTTTGGAGAAAGCGGTTTGGAGGCGATCGGACCAGTTGAGCAGATCAAAGGAGATGCTCAGGTCATCGATCTCGGCGATGATCTGATCAGCCCGGGATACGTCGATCTACAGGTGAATGGCGGCGGCGGCGTCATGCTGAACACGGCTCCTAGCGTTGAGGCCATCCGCACGATTGCCAAGGCCCATTGGTCACTTGGAACGCGGGCGCTGTTACCGACGCTGATCACAGATACACGCGAAAAGACGCAAGCCGCGATAGCTGCGGTTTCCGATGCTATCGCCGAAGACATTCCGGGGGTCATTGGCCTTCATCTGGAAGGCCCTCATCTATCCGTTACCCGGAAAGGGGCCCACGACGCTGCCCACATTCGCAAAATGGACCAAGCCGATCTTGAAATGCTGCTGCAAGCTGCCAGGTCCTTGCCCGCATTGATGATTACCATTGCTCCAGAGAACGTATCGCTGGATCAGGTACGGGTGTTGTCGGATGCAGGTGCAGTAGTTTCTCTCGGTCATACAGACGCTGATTTTGCCACCTGTATGGCTTATGTTGATGCCGGTGCACGGTGCGCCACGCATCTCTTCAATGCCATGAGTCAGCTCGGCAATCGTGAACCCGGACTGGTCGGGGCCGCGCTATCATCCGGCAACCTGTCAGTCGGCCTGATAGCAGATGGAATCCATGTGCATACTGATACAATGAAGATCGCCTTGTCAGCCAAACAAGGCCCAGGCCAGATCTTTCTGGTAAGCGATTCCATGGCGGTCGCAGGTAGCAACCTGACAACATTTGAGCTCGACGGGCGCCGCATCTTTCGCGCAGATGGGAAACTTACCCTTGAAAATGGAACTTTGGCAGGTGCGGATCTTGATCTGACAACTGCAATCCGTGTTCTGGTTACCGATGTTGGTATTCCGTTGAACCAAGCTCTGAAGGCTGCGACCAAGACACCGCATGACCTGATATCATCCATACCATTTGACGTGACCGGCAGACATGTGACCGACTTTATTCGCATCCGCCCGGATTTAACCGGTGTTACTCCCTTGATGGCATCATAGCCAAATAGCGTTTGGACAAGCCATGTTGTTGGAAGTCTGTGTCGACACGATTGAAGGTGCCAAAACAGCGGTACGTGGCGGTGCCGGACGCATTGAACTCTGCTCCGCATTGTCCGAAGGTGGATTGACCCCGTCACTCGGTCTGATGAAAGCCGCCACAGACTTGCCTGTGCCCTGCTATGCCATGATCCGCCCGCGCGGCGGGTTGTTTCATTTCTCAAGCGATGAAGAACAGATCATGCTAGCGGACATTGACGCTGCAAAGGTCAGCAGGCTTGCCGGTGTTGTTCTGGGCGCGCAAGGACCTGACAACAATCTCGATACTGCGCTTCTCTGCCGTCTGTCTGAAAGGGCCGACGGAATGGGGCGCACCCTTCATCGTGTCATTGATGTCGTGCCCGAGCCGCTTGCCGCACTGGACATAGCCATCAATCTCGGTTTTGACCGGATTCTAACTTCAGGTGCGGTGCCGCTTGCGCAAGATGGCACCGAATTGATAGCCGAGATGGTCGATCGCGCTCAAAGGCGCATCAGTATCATGCCGGGCTGCGGTTTGACGCCAACCAATGTAGGAAATGTCATCTCAGTAACTGGTGCCACGGAAGTCCACTCGTCCTGTTCAGTCCCGGCACCCGGAGATCCGGCTTTTTCAGATTTTGATCCGACAAGTGGCCGGAAAACCACTTCGGCAACAGCCGTTCGGGAAATGGTCGATGCCCTTGAAAGAGCTTCGATAGAGAAAAGCTAGGTATTGCGGGCGCTGTAATACAGCCCGACAACATGTTTCGCTTCGGCAAAAAACAACCAGCGCGATGCAAATGTACCGAGCAGGAAAAACAGAATCGCCGTGGCTGTTGAAACCAGGCCGGCCGGAAGAAGAACGAGCACTGCCGCGGGCACCACAATCATACCTGCGAACCCGATGACACGCAGTTTCTGCGAGTGTTTTCGTCCAACGATATAGACCATTTCCTTAAGCAGATAATTTGTCCCGGTGTGTGGAGGTTCATAAAGGCGGACGCTGCCAAGATCTCCGAGGCCAGTTGCTGTTTCCGTCGTGTGCCCTCGTTCAGCAAAACGGCGATCCCCGAGCACCCAGTGCAGGGCCTGAACAACGCCCGCAATTGCAAGCAATAGCAAAGCTGCTTTGCCGTGTTGCGCCAGGACAGCTCCACCAGCAAGCGACAGACTCACCAGATGGACAGGCGTCAACCAGTGGTTCCAGCGCGGAATAGTCGCCAGCTGCGCATAGATCATCGCGGTGGCGAAGACGGTCGCAACACAGAAAATAGCTCCGATCAAACCCAGCGGTGCAATCAATGTGTCAAAGAAGACTGCGCCAATTGCGTAAAGTCCCATAAACGTCAGCGCTAGAACAGAAAGCCACGCTTCACGTGACAACCAGCTGGTCTGCCATTGGGAGAAAGCCTTTAGTGCACGCTGTGGATTGCCCAGATGAAAGGTTGAAGCAATCAGACCGCCGACAGCCGATGCAAAACCGAGCGCATAACAGAAAAATGCAGTCCAGCCGGTGACAGCTGGTAGGCCCAGTCCAAGCCAGGCCAGAAAACCGAATCCGAGGCCGGAAAGAACAGTAAAAACGATTACCGAAGGAGCCGGATGCATCAGATCGCCTCCAGTGCTTTGTCGAGCCAGCCAAGCAGCCCTTTTGGACCATCAACAACCGGAGTCAGTTGAGGGGCAGAGGCGTCGAGCTCTTTCATGGTGTCTTTTGGCCGAGGTGGCAAATACTTGTTGACTGGGCTGGTTCCCTGTTCCGGCATCAGGTCCATGCCGCCGCGCTCTTTTGTGAGGCGGGACACGTTGCTGTCCGGGTCCGCAAAATCGCCAAAGTGACGCGCACCTGCCGGACATGTGCGAACACAAGCCGGTACCCGGTCCTCTTCTGGCAGGTTTTCATTGTAAATCCGGTCAACGCAGAGCGTGCATTTTTTCATCACGCCTTCGGCCTGATCCAGTTCACGAGCCCCATAAGGGCACGCCCAGGCACACAGGCCGCAGCCGATACAGGCGTCTTCATTGACCAGAACAATACCGTCTTCCTGACGCTTGTAACTCGCTCCTGTCGGACAGACCGTCACACACGGTGCGTCATCACAATGCAGGCAGGATTTCGGCATGTGGATCGTCTGTGCAGGTCCTGCTGTCGGCTGCACTTCAAACGAATGCACCCGGTTCAGGAATGACCCGACCGGATCACCGCTATAAGGATCAATATCACTGAGAGGCGCACCATAGTTTTCCGTATTCCAACCCTTGCAGGCGGTCACACAGGCATGGCAACCAACACAGGTGTCCAGATCGATAACAAGCCCGAGCTTCTTGTCCGTTTGGGCTGGCAACTGGGTCATAAGCGCACCTTTTGACGAACGATTTTCGGACCTTTTCCGACCGGAGACTTGATTGCCGGGAATTCAGGTTGGCTTTCCGTCGGCGGATCAGCCTTTTCAATTCTCACTCGAAGATCGAACCATGCGGCCTGCCCGGTAATCGGATCGGAATTGGCCCAGCGCAATCCGTCGCCCTTAGGCGGCAACAGTTCGTGGATAAGATGATTGAGCAGGAAACCTTTTGTGGCTTCCGGTGCGGTCTCGTCCAGCGCCCAGGCACCCTTGCGCTTGCCAATCGCATTCCAGGTCCAGACGGTATCGTCATTGAGGGCGGCCATATGGGCGACCGGCACCGTGATCTCACCATGGATTGAGGTAACCTTGGCCCAATCACCTTCCTGAAATTCGTTTTCCGCCCAGATCTTGTTCGGAATATAAAGCGGGTTTTGACCATGGATCTGACGGAGCCAGGCATTCTGGCTGCCCCAGGAATGATACATCGCCATTGGTCTTTGGGTCAGAGCATGCACCGGATAGTCTTTTTCATCCGCGTGAGCATCTTCTAGAGCCGGATACCAGATTGGCAACGGATCCATTTTCTCCTTGATCTGCTCACGCAGATGTTCCGGTGGTTGCCGGTCTCCATGTCCTTCTGCCGCCAACTGGAAGCGGCGCAGGGGTTCGACATAGAGTTGGAACAGATACGGCTGTGGCTTGTCATAAAAACCGAGTTTGACCGCCCAGTCTTGATAGGCCTGATTCCAAGGCTTGTAAAAGGTCGCTTCTTCAGGAACATGTTCAACGAAGAAACCACCGTTTTCGATGTATTTGTCTAGCTGATCTGGATTTACTTCACCGCGCCCGAACTGCGTACCGTCTTCGCCCCTGAAACCCGCCAACGGACCAATACCTGGACGGCGCTGGTGATTGACGATGTAGTCGGCGTAATCCTTGTATTTCGCGCTGCCGTCTTCATTAACGAAGCCCGGAAGACCCAGTCGCACACCAAGATCGACCAGAACTGACTGAAACCCGCGCACATCACGATCCGGTTCGATAACCGGCCAGCGAATGGCGTCTGCAGCACCATCTGCCTCGCAAATCGGGCGATCCAACAGACTGATACAGTCGTGGCGCTCAAGATACGTCGTATCCGGCAGGACCAGATCGGCATAGGCGACCATTTCGGATGAATAGGCATCAGAGTAGATGATATTCGGAATGACATAATCACCATTCTCGTCCTTATCCGTCAGCATTTCCATGACACCTCGTGTGTTCATGGACGAGTTCCACGCCATGTTTGCCATATAGAGAAACAGCGTATCGATCTTGTACGGATCGCCTGCATGCGCATTGGAGATCACCATATGCATCAGGCCATGTGCCGACATGGGGTTGTCCCAGGTGAAGGCCTTGTCGATGCGTGCTGGTGTACCGTCTTCCTTCAAGGCCAGATCGTCCGGACCCCGCACAAATCCGAGGTGCGGTCCGTCAAGCGGACAGTCCGGTTTCGAATGGCAATGCGGCGTTGGATGGGCCTCTACCGGCTTCGGATAAGGTGGTTTGAAGCGGAAACCACCGGGAACCTCGACAGTTCCCAACAGGATTTGAAGTACATGCAGCGCCCGGCAGGTCTGGAAGCCGTTGCAATGGGCCGAAATACCACGCATTGCGTGGAAGCTGACAGGACGCCCGATCATTTTATCATGGCGCTCACCGCGGAAATCCGTCCACGGCTGGTTCAGCTCAAACGATTCCTCGAACGCAACACGCGCCAACTCAGCAGCAATGGCGCGAATGCGGCCAGCGGAAATTCCACAGCGCTCTTCGACAGCTTCAGGGCTGTATTCATCGCTTAAGTAGCGCTCCGCCATATGCTGGAACACTGTGCGATGGGTCTTGCCGTCCAATTCATAGGTCGCAGCAAGGTTTGGACGAACGCCTTTTTGATCGAAAGGTGCCGGTTTTCCAGTTGCCCGGTCAATCACCAGCGGTTTGTCGTCAGCATCGCGCAGGACAAGTCCGTGGTTTGGTGAAGACGGATCCTCATTCAGGAGACATGGCGCATTGGTGAATTGAGACAGATAACCGAGATCAATCTTGCCGATCTTGAGCAGCACATGAACAAGCGACAGGATGAAAAGGCCATCGGTGCCCGGTGTAATCCCAACCCATTCATCTGCAATCGCATTGTAGCCCGAACGGATCGGGTTGACACCAATGACCTTGCCGCCGTTTCCCTTGAGTTTGCCAAGACCCATCTTGATTGGATTGGAATCATGATCCTCGGCAACACCGAAGATCATGAACAGCTTGGTGCGATCCCAGTCCGGCTGGCCGAATTCCCAAAAAGCGCCACCCATCGTGTAGATGCCGGCGGTTGCCATGTTGACGGAACAAAAGCCACCGTGGGCTGCGTAGTTCGGCGTGCCGAAATTCTGCGCCCAGAAACTGGTAAAACTCTGAGACTGATCTCGGCCTGTAAAGAACGCAAGTTTTTCCGGTGCGGATTTGCGAACTGGATCAAGCCGTTTGGTCGCAAGCTCCAGCGCTTCGTCCCAGCTAATCTCCTCAAACTCTCCAGAGCCACGCGGACCGGTTCGTTTCAGGGGTGCACGCAATCTGGACGGTGCGTTGACCTGCATGATCCCGGAGGACCCCTTGGCGCACAAAACACCCTTGTTGACCGGATGGTCACGGTTACCTTCGATATACGCAACCTTGCCGTCCTTCAGATGCACATTTATGCCACACCGGCAGGCGCACATGTAACAGGTGGTCTTGCGCACTTCGTCGGATACAGCCGGTGACGTATCGAGGGTCGGCTCAATCAGGGCCATCAGCTGGTCTCCATTACGGAAAGGGCATTACGTGCAATCATCCACTCTTCTTCGGCTGGTATGATCCAGGCAGGAACCCTGGATGCAGCACTGTGGAGCGATGTAGAATTAGTATTGTTGGCGTCCAGATCGACTTCAACACCTAGCCATTGCAGGCCGTTGAGAATTCGTGCGCGGACGTCAGCATCGTTCTCACCGATTCCACCGGTAAAGGCGATGCCGTCGAGGCCACCCATTGCAGCGACCATCGACCCGGAATGGCGAATGGCCCAATAACAAAAATGATCAATTGCGAAACGAGCCTGCTCTGTTTCCAGAGAATGCAACGTACGCATGTCCGAATGACCTCCAAGACCTAGAAGACCACTTTCTTTATTGAGAATTTCAGTTGTTCGCTCGATGCCGCGTTCACTTGCCATGCGGAGAACGACATTCGGATCGACAGATCCCGACCGCGTGCCCATCGTCAGGCCTTCCAGCGGCGAATACCCCATTGTTGTTGCTACGGATTTTCCATCCCGTATGGCACACAGACTGGCGCCATTGCCCAGATGAAGGGCAAGAAGTCTTTGCGGAAGCGATGCTCCAGTAACTTCGGGAAGCGTCTGCACCAGACCGGCATAGGACGTGCCGTGAAAGCCATATCGTCGAATACCCTCACCGGATAATTCGTCAGGGATCGCATATCTCTGAGCGACTTCGGGATTGGTGGAGTGAAAGGCAGTGTCGAAAGTCGCGCATTGCGGCAGGTCTGGAGCGATTTCCATCATCGCATAAATCGCCGACAGGTTATGCGGATTGTGAAGCGGCGCAAGTGGATTGCATCGCTCGATTTCGGCCAGTACATCCGGCGTGATCCTGCAAGGGGCGCTGAGCTTCTGACCGCCATGTACAACCCGGTGGGCCGCCGTTTTCAAACTGGAAAGATCCACACCCAACGCGCTGAGCGCCTGAAAAATAGCTTCAAGGGCCGAGACATGATTGGTCAGCGGGATGTTCTTACTGACACCGTCAACAACAAGACTGGAAGCGCCGCCGATTTCGACAGCACTCCCTTTTGTCTTTTTGCTCAGATCTTCTGCGAACAAGACGAATTTGATCGAAGAAGAACCTGAATTCAGGACAAGGATGTCTCCCATACCATCACTTAACCTGTGTTATCAGACGACTTTTTGCGGACGCATGTCGGATTTTGAGATCCCTGCAACCACAACTGGCTTTTTCATCGCGTCACGACGGAACGGATCACCTAGCTCCTGATTGATAAGGGCTTCGATTAACGTCGTCTTACTGTGTTTCATCTGGTTCTCGATGCTCTTGTCGAGCAGATCGGTCAACTCGGACATGGTCCGCGCCTGAACACCTTCAAGGCCACACGCTTTCGCAATTGCCGCGTAGCTGACGTCTTCATCCAGTTCTGTCCCGACGAAATTGTCGTCGTACCAAAGCGTCGAGTTACGCTTCTCCGCACCCCATTGGTAATTGCGGAAAACAACCATGGTGATCGCTGGCCATTCTTCGCGGCCAATTGCGGTCAGCTCGGTTACCGCGATACCGAAAGCCCCATCGCCCGCAAATCCGACGACCGGAGTATCCGGGCAACCAATTTTCGCGCCAATGATAGACGGTAGACCGTAACCACATGGGCCAAACAGGCCAGGAGCGAGATACTTGCGACCAGTTTCGAATGACGGATACGCATTGCCGATCGCGCAGTTGTTGCCAATGTCGGAGCTGATGATGGCTTCTTTTGGCAGGGCTGACTGGATTGCACGCCATGCCTTGCGTGGGCTCAGCCAATCCGGCTTGGCCGATCGCGCGCGTTCATTCCAGGTTGTGCCCGGATCGTCTTCTTCGTGATCCATTGAAGAGAGTTGCTGGGCCCAACGGGACTTTGTCTGTGAAATAGTGTGTTTGCGATCGTCCCGGTCGGTATTGCCGGCATTTGAATCCAGATTTTCCAGAATTGAGTCTGCGACCTTTTTGGCGTCGCCGACGATCCCGACAGTTACCTTTTTCGTCAGGCCGATCCGATCCGGGTTGATGTCGACCTGAATGATCTTCGCATCCTTCGGCCAGTAATCGATGCCGTAACCAGGCAAAGTCGAGAACGGATTGAGGCGTGTTCCAAGAGCAAGAACAACATCCGCTTTTGCGATCAGTTCCATCCCGGCTTTGGAGCCGTTGTAACCAAGCGGTCCAGCAAAGAGCGGATGCGAGCCCGGGAATGCATCATTGTGCTGGTAACCACAGCAAACCGGTGCATCCAGACGTTCAGCCAATGCCATGGAAGCCGGAATTGCACCGCCAATTACGACACCTGCACCATTCAGGATAACCGGGAATTTGGCTTCGCTGAGCAATTTTGCAGCGTCTGCGATTGCACCTTCACCGCCGCCAGGACGCTCGAAGTCGACGATTGCAGGCAGGTCGATATCGATGACCTGAGTCCAGAAATCGCGCGGCATGTTGATTTGGGCCGGTGCGCTGGCACGTTTGGCCTGCATGATCACCCGGTTCAGAACTTCAGCAACACGAGACGGGTCGCGAACCTCTTCCTGATAGGCAACCATGTCCTTGAACAGGGCCATTTGCTCGACTTCCTGGAAGCCGCCCTGACCGATGGTCTTGTTGGCAGCCTGAGGCGTGATCAGAAGCAGCGGGGTATGGTTCCAGTAAGCTGTCTTGACCGCTGTCACGAAGTTCGTGATGCCCGGGCCATTTTGAGCAATCATCATGCTCATCTTGCCGCTTGCCCGCGTGTAACCGTCAGCCATCATGCCGCCGGAGCCTTCGTGGGCACAATCCCAAAACTGAATGCCAGCCTGCGGGAAAATATCGGAAATCGGCATGAATGCAGAGCCGATAATACCAAAAGCATGTTCGATACCATGCAACTGAAGCACTTTGACGAAAGCTTCTTCGGTCGTCATTTTCATGTCGGATACTCCGGTGAATTCACTGAAATGTCTTTGCGGATGCAACGTTGAATTTGTTTAAACCGTAAAACTCGTTGCACACTTAGGGCCAGATAGGACGTCTTGATAGAGCCAGACAGCACTTTTGAAAAGCTCAGGATATCGACACTTCGTAAGCGCTGACATCCTGAGCAACCTTTGAGTACAGCTGCCTCGAAAGACTAGCTGAATACTTTACCAATCGCCTCATCAATTGCAGATGAAATCGCATCGATATTTTCCGCTGTCGAAATCAGCGCAGGTGCCAGGCACAAGGTATTGTTGTAACCGGGCAGCGATCTGTTGGTCATGCCGATAATGACGCCCTGCTGGCGACAATTGGCAACAACCGCCTGAACCATGGCTTCATCAGCAGGTTCCCGCGTGTTGGGGCTTTTGACCAGTTCTGCGCCAACCAACAAACCTTTGCCGCGAACATCACCAACGACCGGATATTTGTCTTTCAGCGCTGACAGGTTGTTGATCAAGCGGTCACCCATCCGTTCTGTATTGGCCAAAAGATCCTCGTCTTCGATGATCCTCATGTTTTCAAGCGCAGCTGCAGGCCCGGAAGTGCAGCCTCCAAAAGTCGAGATATCGCGGAAGAAATTCAGAGGATCGGACGAGTCATCCTTGAACAGGTCAAAGACCGCTTCGGTTGTGACTGTGCAGGAAATCGCCGCATAGCCGGAGGCAACGCCCTTGGCCATGGTCACGAAATCCGGTTTTACACCGTATTGCTGATAACCGAACCATTTGCCGGTTCGGCCGACACCGCAAACCACTTCATCGATATGAAGCAGGATGTCGTACTTCTCGCAGATCTGCTGTATCCGCTCCCAATACCCTTTGGGGGGAACGATCACACCGCCCCCAGCCGTGATCGGCTCGAGGCAAAGCGCACCAACCGTATCGGGGCCTTCTCGCAAGATGACCTCTTCGATGGCATTGGCCGCCTGCTCACCATAGTTGTCAGCGCTGTCAAACTGATTGCGGTATTCCAGACAATGGGGAACTTCTACAAACCCCGGAGTGTATGGACCGTAGTGAGCAGCCCGCTGGGGCTGACCACAGGCAGACAGGGTTGTGATCGTTGTGCCGTGATAATCGCGCTCGCGGTAAAGAATCTTGCTTTTCAGTCCGCCATGGCGTTGGTGCGAAATCTGACGCACCATCTTGAAGACTTTTTCGTTCGCTTCGGAGCCTGAATTGGAATAATAGACCCGGCTCATGCCCGGCATTTTTTCAATCAGTTTTTTTGCAAAACGAGAGCCTGGAACAGATCCGGCTGAATTGGCAAAGTAGTTCATCTTGACGAGCTGGTCGCGCACCGCATCGGCAATGCTGGTTCGACCGTAGCCAACATTGACTGTCCAGACTCCACCGGAGACAGCATCAAGGAACTCACGACCATTCGCGTCCCAGACACGTATGCCCTTGCCTTCAATGATGATCTGCGGATCGTTGGTCTCAAGCGCCTTGTGTTGCATCAGGTGATGCCAGACGTGGGCACGATCAGATTCGACAATGTCGGATATATCGTTTTTCGAAAGAACAGCTTCCACAACACTTCTCCTTGTACCTGAACAGTGTTCACCAAACACGGCCAGTCCGGCTGCAAAGTGGAGTCACATATGCATGGGGTTTTCGGGCGGAATAGGGCCAAATACCCGGTAGCAGTAGGTCCAGAATCTCCGAAAAGTGCTTTGAATTAAGACGCTCATGAAAAAGACTTTGACTCTTTCACGAGAATAATGAAAAAAACAAAGAAAATTTCATTTCTGAATCTATCGAGTCATAGGACGCATTCGATGCCGATACCTCCTTCCAAAGCGCGTGTTGTCATTATAGGTGGCGGCGTCATTGGCTGTTCCGTTGCCTATCACTTGACCAAGAAGGGCTGGACCGATGTCGTCCTTCTGGAGCGCAAGCAGCTGACATCCGGCACCACCTGGCATGCGGCTGGTCTGATTGCCCAGCTGCGCGCGACGCAAAACATGACTCGCCTCGCCAAATACAGTCAGGAACTCTATTCCGAACTGGAAGCAGAGACAGAAGTCGCCACGGGCTTTCGCCGGAACGGCTCGATCACCGTCGCTCTTACAGAAGAGCGTCGGGAGGAATTGCTGCGCCAGGCCGCAATGGCACGTGCCTTTGGCGTTGACGTTGAAGAGATTGGCCCGGATGAAATCAAGGCCCGGTATGACCATCTGAACATGGATGGGGTCGTGTCTGGCGTCTATCTGCCGCGCGATGGTCAGGGCGATCCGGGAAACATCGCACATTCGCTTGCCAAAGGTGCTCGCATGCGCGGTGCCAAGGTTCTGGAGCGCGTGAAGGTCACCAATCTTGTCAAAGAAGGTCGGAAAGTAACCGGTGTCAACTGGGACTCTGAAGGTGAGACAGGCACGATCGAGTGCGATCACGTTGTGAACTGCGGCGGCATGTGGGGTCATGAACTCGGCCGTATGTCGAATACAAACGTTCCTCTTCATGCTTGTGAACATTTTTATATCGTCACAGACAATGTTCCAGGTTTGACCCAGTTGCCGGTTCTGCGCGTTCCCGATGAGTGCGCCTACTATAAGGAAGACGCTGGCAAGATTCTGCTGGGGGCTTTTGAACCAACGGCCAAACCTTGGGGCATGAAAGGCATACCGGACAGCTTTGAATTCGACCAGTTGCCGGAAGACTTCGATCACTTCGAACCTATCCTGGAAGCTGCGGTCAACCGCCTACCGTTACTCGCCGAAGCTGGTATCCATACATTCTTCAATGGACCTGAAAGTTTCACTCCAGACGACGCCTATCACCTGGGCCTGTCTCCTACGATGGACAATGTCTGGGTCGCAGCTGGTTTCAACTCGATCGGCATTCAATCCGCCGGCGGCGCCGGGATGGCGCTGGCCGAGTGGATGGATAGCGGTCAAAAGCCGTTTGATCTCGGTGACGTTGATATTGCTCGCATGCAACCTTTCCAGGGAAACAAGCAATATCTCTTTGAACGGTCAAAAGAGACCCTGGGCCTCTTGTATGCCGATCATTTCCCCTATCGGCAAAAGGCCACCGCGCGAGGTATCCGCCGGTCGCCCTTGCATGAAAGCCTGAAAGCCAATGGTGCGGTTTTTGGTGAATTGGCTGGATGGGAGCGGGCCAACTGGTTTGCCGACGACGGCCAGGAACAGGATTATCAATACTCCTGGAAGCGGCAGAATTGGTTTGAGAATTCTGCCAGCGAACACCGGGCAATCCGTGAGAATGTCGGCCTCTATGACATGACATCTTTCGGCAAGATCCGCATTGAAGGCCCTGACGCGGAACAGTTCCTGAACTATGTCGGCGGTGGCAACTATTCCGTTCCCGTCGGCAAGATCGTCTACACACAGCTCCTAAACAACACCGGTGGCATCGAAGCCGATGTCACCGTAACCAGACTTTCCGAAACTGCGTATATTGTCGTTACACCGGCAGCCACGCGTTTGGCGGATGAAACCTGGCTGCGCCGAAATGTCGGTGACTACCGGGTTGTCATCACCGACGTCACAGCCGGTGAAGCCGTCATTGCGGTCATGGGGCCAAACTCACGCAAATTGCTGGAAGCCGTTTCTCCAAATGATTTCACGAACCTCGCCAATCCCTTCGGGACCGCGCAGGAAATTGAAATCGGCATGGGTCTGGCCAGAGCTCACCGGGTGACCTATGTCGGTGAACTGGGGTGGGAGATTTATGTCTCGGCTGACATGGCAACACATGTCTTTGAAACCATGCATTCAGCCTGTCAGAACTTGAATGGTCGGCTCTGTGGCCTCCACATGATGGATTCCTGCCGGATCGAAAAAGGCTTCCGCCATTTCGGACATGACATCACCTGCGAAGACCATGTTCTGGAAGCCGGTCTCGGTTTTGCAGTCAAGAAGGACAAGCCTGACTTTATCGGCCGCGATGCGGTGCTGCGCAAACAGGAAACGGGCCTCGAAAAACGTATGGTGCAATTTCGTCTGACCGAGAGCGAGCCACTGCTCTATCACAACGAACCTATTCTGAGAGACGGCGAAGTCGTCAGCTATCTGACCAGTGGCAACTACGGTCACACCCTCGGCGGCGCTGTTGGCCTCGGCTATGTGCCCTGCGCTGGCGAAAGCCCAAGCGAGCTTCTGGGCTCCACCTTCGAAATAGATGTCGCCGGTGTGCGTGTCAAAGCTGAAGCATCACTGAAGCCCATGTACGACCCCAAATCAGAACGCGTGAAGGTCTGACCATCAAGACACCCTGTTTCCTATCGAGTATAACCAATCCCTTTTTGAGGACAATGAGTTGAACAGCTACTGCCTTACCGTTTCCTGCCAATCAGCCCGCGGTATCCTCGCCGCCATTGGTGGATACCTTGCCGATAACGGCTGCAACATCCTGGACTGTTCGCAGTTCGAGGATACTCAGACCGACCGCTTTTTCATGCGGATGAGCTTCACATCCGATAAGGGCAAGGGCCTTGAGGCTATTGAATCCGGTTTTGGCGCTGTGGCGGAACCTTTCAACATGGAATTCTCGTTCCATGATCAGAGCGAGAAGATGAAAGTCATCATCATGGTCTCGCGGTTTGGCCACTGCCTGAACGATCTGCTGTATCGCTCCCGGATTGGCGCGCTGCCCATCGAAATCGTCGCGGTGATTTCCAACCACATGGACTACCAAAAGGTGGTCGTGAACCAGGATATTCCGTTCCACCGCATCAAGGTCACGAAAGAAAACAAGCCGGAAGCGGAAGCGGAGCAAATGCGCATTGTCGAGGAGACCGGCGCAGAACTGATCGTTCTTGCACGCTATATGCAGGTGCTTTCCGATGAAATGTGTCAGAAAATGGCTGGCAAGATCATCAATATTCACCACTCTTTCCTGCCATCATTCAAGGGTGCCAATCCTTACAAGCAGGCCTATGAGCGCGGTGTGAAACTGATTGGTGCAACATCCCATTACGTCAATGCGGATCTCGACGAAGGTCCGATCATCGAACAGGACACGATCCGCGTCACACATGCTCAATCCGCAGAGGATTACGTGTCGCTTGGACGGGATATCGAAAGTCAGGTTCTGGCACGTGCGGTTCATGCCCACATGCATCGCCGTGTCCTGATGAACGGCAACAAGACTGTTATTTTTCCGGCCTCTCCGGGCTCGTATGCATCCGAGAGAATGGGCTGAGAAGGACCAGAATGGCAAACGCCACACCTTCATAGCCTCAAGTTACTTGCACATAAGCCCATGGAGAAACACCCGGCTTCTTATCAGAAACCGGGCGTTTTTTCTTGTGGTCCAGGGACTGGGGATTGTTGATTTATGCGCGAATGCGCTCATTCTCCGGATCCCACAATGGCTGATCCGGCTGGACGGTTGCCTTGCAACGCTTTCCGTAGATTTCAACTTCCACTTCAATGCCGGGTTCGGTCAGATCTGTTCGGACGACTCCGAAGGCAATCGACTTGTCAATCCTGTAGCCCCAGCCACCTGACGTTACTTCGCCGACCTGTTCGGCGTCCTTGAAGATGGTCGCCATGTAAGGTGCATCGCAGTCACCAGTCTCAACGGTCATTGTGACAAAGCCTTTGGCAGAACCCTGCTGCTTTTCGTTCAAAAGCGCCGTTTTTCCAGGGAAGTCCTGTGCTTTTTCGAGACGGACAAACCGAGACAATCCAGCTTCCAGCAAGGAGTAGTCACTCGAAAGATCGCCCTTCCAGCTGCGGTACCCTTTTTCAAGTCTGAGAGCATGAAGCGCGAACATGCCGAACGGTACAGCTCCGCCATCCAGAACAGCAGCATAGATCGCCGGCATGTCCTCAAAGCTTGCATGAACTTCCCAGCCAAGCTCTCCGGCAAAGGAGACCCGCAACAATCGCGCAGGCTTTCCGGCGACGGTCGCATCCTGATGCGAGAGCCAGGGCAGGGACAGGTCGGCATTGGAAATGTTTTCAAACAGCGCACGCGACTTTGGGCCGGTGACGATCAAGGTCGTGAAATCGCGTGTCCGGTCTGTAAGTGTCAGGCCGCTTGGCAGGGTAGCTTTAAGGACTTCAAAGTCGTGCCACTGGGCCGGGGCGGCCGTTATCAGGGTGAACTCGTCCTCGTCATGGCGGACAATCGACATTTCTGTCAGCACCTTGCCGCGATCATCAGGGAAATAGCCAAGCGTCATGCGACCAGCCTTGGGCAGTGCTCCGGCAATATTCTCACGCAAGAACTCTGCTGCACCTACTCCGCTCAATGAGTAGCGTGAGAAGCCCGGCAAATCGAGTACGCCGACACCGTCACGCACTGCTTCACATTCTTCGCGAACACGCGGCTCCCACGGGCCCGACCGGGTCCAGGTCTGTGTTGCTTCTTCGGAGGTATCATCACCTTCTTTGGCAAACCAGTTCGCCCGCTCCCAACCACCAAATGTGCCCATCTGTCCGCCCAGCTCCAGCACTTTGGAGTGGTTCGGAGAGATTTTGCGATCACGAGCCGCCGGCCAGGAATGATGCGGAAAATGCATCGCATACTCGTGGCCGTACACTTCCTTGGCCTTGTCGATGCAGTATTGCGGATCGGTGTAATCAGTGTAACGCCGTGGATCGACGGCCCACATGTCCCACTCCGTACGGCCATGCATGATCCATTCCGCTGCAACCTTGCCGGCACCGCCACCCTGCGCGATGCCGAATGTGAAGGAATGCGCCTCAAAGGCGTTCGGCACGCCCGGCATTGGGCCTATCATTGGCAATCCATCCGGAGCGTAGGGGATCGGGCCGTTGATATTGCGGCTGACGCCCTGTGTTCCGAGCAGCGGCACTCGTTCCATGGCATCCATGATGTACCACTCGAGACGATCAAGGTCGTCCGGGTAGAGCTGGAAGCTGAAGTCTTCCGGCATCTGATCATCTGCAGTTACCCAAGCTGCCTGACAATTGCGCTCATAAGGCCCAAGGTTCAGACCAGTCGTGTCCTGCCGCAGATAGTAAGAGGAATCCACATCGCGCAGCATCGGAACCTTGCGGCCATTTGCTTTTGTCCATTCCGCAATTTCGGGGATCGGCTCGGTCAGGAAATACTGGTGACTCATCACCGCTGCAGGCACCGGACGACCGCCGTGCGGAATGAACCACTCGCCGACACGCGGTGCATAATATCCGGCCGCATTCACGACATACTCGCAGCGAATGTCCACTTTTTCAGTGTGTACGACCCATTCACGACCATCACGACTGACACCGGTTGCCGGGGTAAACCGGGCGATCTTGGCACCCATGGTTCGCGCCCCCTTGGCAAGCGCCTGTGTGACCTGCGCAGGGTCAATGTCACCATCGAGCGGATCCCAAAGTCCCCCTTCAAGATCATGCGTTTCCATGAACGGAAAATGCTGCTGCAACTCTTCCGGCGTACATATATCCATCTGCAGGCCCATTTGGCGGGCCATACCGGCGACATGTTCAAACTCCATCATCCGCTCATGTGAATGCGCGAGACGAACCGCACCAGTCACATGATAGTTGATGGGGTAATCCACCTCGTCCGCCAGACCGCGATACAGCTCAAGGCCATACCGTTGCATGTTCATGACGCCAAAGCTGGCTGAGAAGTTCGGACAGTTTCCGGCAGCGTGCCAGGTGGAGCCGGCAGTCAATTCGTTCTTTTCAAGAAGAACGCAATCGGACCAACCATTCTTAGCCAGATGATAGAGCGTCGAGACACCGACGATACCGCCACCAATGATGACAACCCGGGCAGTAGAGGGAATGGACATTCGATAATCCTTAGGCGTGCTTATCAGTAGACAGGAGGAGAGATAACCCAGACGGCAATTGCAGGTTCGTCATAAGGATTGGCCCATCGATAGGAGACTTCCCGAATTCGAAAACTGTCACCGGTCTCCACGGTAAATTTTTCATCATCCAACCAGATATCGAGCTTGCCCGAAACCAGATAGGCGACCTCCTGCGTAGGACGTGTTATTGGCTTGTCTCGATAAGAGCCGGGCTCGAAGGTCGAGTGGATCATCTCGAAACTGTCCGTCAGATCCGGTGAAATCAACGTCTCGACCAGACCGCTGTCCCGCTCTCCGATCACCCGGCGTGCCGATGAGCGCACAATTCGCCCCTTTTCATTTTCCGGGGCTTCGGCATGACCGAAAAACAGGGAAAGTTGTACGCTGAAAATATCGGCTATCTGGCGCAGATCTGACAGGCGCGGGACAGAAATGTCGCGCTCTACCTGAGACAACCAGCCGACAGACCGGCCAAGCTTTTGTGCAAGGTCTTCAAGCGTCATTTTGCGAGCTGAACGAAGGGCGCGAAGATCTTCGCCCAAACTGCTTTTCATTGCCATTATAGTCCGTTCGTGAAAAATTGAACTATAATTTCATACAGCCTAGTGAAAAAATCAATGAAATTCTCATTTCATTTCTTTGATCGCCTTGGCAATCAGAGAAATCCCGCCGGGAATCTTGGCAGCGGCAATCGAAGAATAGGCCAGACGATAATAACCCGGCTGTTCCTGATCATTGGCGAAGAAGGCTCGACCTGGCTCAATAAGAACGCCATCTTCTCTCAGGCGCATCGCCAGTTCAGAGCTGTCGATACCGTCCGGTGCTCTCATCCAGAACGACGATCCACCAAACGTGTCCTGACCAGATTGGGCTAAGCCATGTTCACGCATGCTGTGCTCCATTGTCGATCTGCGTTTGCGGTAGGTCCGGCCCATTCGCGTGATCTGTGCGTCGTAATGGCCGAGCGACAGGAAATAGGCCGCCGTGCGTTGGATGAGACCAGGCGGATGGCGCAACACCAGCGACCGAAGCGCACGTGCCTCCCGAATGAAGGGTTCTGGTGCAACGATGTAGCCAAGCCGCAAGCCTGGAAACAGCGACTTTGAAAAAGAACCGATGTAAATCACGGACCCTGTTGGGTCGATTGACTTCAGAGCCGGAGATGGTGATTTCAGGAACGAAATCTCGAATTCGTAATCATCTTCAACGATGATAAAGCCATCGCTGGCAGCTCTTTCCAATAGCTGACGACGTCGCTTGATCGGCATGGTGGCGTTGGTCGGGCAGTGGTGACTTGGCGTGGTGAAAACCACATCCAGTGTTTCCGGCAGCTTTTCCGGCGGCAACCCGGCCCCATCCACATCAACAGCAATGGTATTGCATCTGGTCTGAGTGAGGATTTCCCTCAAACCCGGGTAACACGGATTTTCCATCACCGCGGTGCGTCTCTGGGTCAGCAACAACTGTGCAGTGATCCAAAGAGCATGCTGTGCGCCCATGGTGATGAGAATTTCCTCTGGACGCGCCTCGATCCCACGCCGAGGCAGAATTTGCCGCAGAATGAACTCAACCAGCATCGGGTCATCGCGCTCATAGTAATCTGTTGCCAGAGTATCAAAGTCTTTCCGACCGACCGCCTGGAGCGCACAATTTCGCCAGTTGTGATGATCAAACAGCCGAGCATCGGATTGGCCGTATATGAAGGGATACTCGTAGTCACGCCAGTTCGTTGGCCGAACCAGTGTTTTGTGTTCCGAATATCGCTGACCGATCATTCTACTCCAGTCAACCTGGGTCCGATCTGATTGACTTGGCAGATCGAATTTTGGTCGGCTGGGAGCTGTTTGGGCGACGAAGTAACCGGAGCGCCCTCTGGAAACGAGATATTCGTTGGACACCAGCTCAGTATAAGCGATCGTCACTGTGATCCGCGCAATTCCAAGGTGCTGCGCGAGTTTTCGGCTCGAGGGCATTTTCTCGCCAGGCAGACAGCGACCAGACAGGATTGCTTCAACCACCAATCTTTGAATCTGCTGTTGAAGGGTCGATTCATTGTCCGGTTCGATAAAAAAAGTTTCTGCTGGTATCGCCATGTCTGGCCCTAAAATACTATTCCACTGGACTTATACGCTAACGGATCCCATACAATTGGCAATGCTACATTTGCGCCGAGTGCTGTTCGTCAAAGCTGGCAAACACCAGCAAATCAAGCTTCGACTGCGATCACAGCACCTCTGAACTTTCCTCCAGCGGATCTGTCTTAGAGCTCTCAGCGAAGCTGAAGAACGCTGTCGTGCTTGACTATTCGGTTATGAGCAATGCAGTCTGAATTGGTTGATCAGCTCTCCATTGCCCTTCTTAAAGGCATGGTCTGCTGGAATTGCGAGCAAACTGCCCGATGAAGGAACGCCGAATAATACCAGATCCAATATTGATGTAGATCCAGATAGGTATTGCTATTGTCACGAAGCGGTTCTGCCGTAAGCATTTTCACTTGCAGATAGGCCGAGATCCTTGCGGTCCGGTTTCAGACGGGAACACCTGCGGGTCTGCAATGAAACAAGGGAACAGTTGGGAAACAATCTATGACTTCCAAATCAAAAATATGCAGCGCTTTGGCCGCCATGACCCTTCTTGGTAGCGTCCAGACAGCTTCTGCTGCAGACGAATTGACCGTCGCATACTTCCTCGAATGGCCAATGCCATTTCAGTACGCCAAGGCTACCGGAAAATATGACGAAGCTCTTGGTGTCAAAGTCAACTGGGTGTCTTTTGATGCCGGAACGGCGATGTCGGCCGCAATGGCCTCAGGCGACGTTCAGATTTCAGTGAGCCAGGGCGTACCTCCTTTCGTCGTTGCGACTTCGGCAGGACAAGACCTTCAGATCGTTGATGTTGCCGTCAGCTATTCTGAAAACGACAACTGTGTCGTTGCGGCCAAACACGAAATTGACAAGGACAGCGCAGGCGAATTGGCTGGCAAGAAGGTTGGTGTGCCGATCGGGACAGCAGCTCATTATGGTTTCCTGAAACAGATGGACCATTTCGGAGTTGATATCAGCACCATGGACATTGTCGACATGGCTCCACCGGACGGTGCAGCTGCGTTTGCTCAAGGCAGCCTTGACATGGTTTGTGGCTGGGGTGGCGCGCTCCGCCGCATGAAAGAACATGGCAATGTTCTCCTGACGGGCGCTGAAAAGGAAGAACTGGGCATTCTTGTCTTCGATGTGACGTCTGCACCAGCAAACTTCGTCGCTGAAGAAAGCGAACTGCTCGCCAAATTCCTGAAAGTCACAGCTGACATGAATGCGATGTGGGATTCCGGTGAACATACAGCAGAAATGCTGCCGGTGATCGCAAAAGATGCAGGTATGTCCGAAGAAGACACCGCGTCCACAATCGGAACATTTGTGTTCCCTTCAGCAGATGACCAGCTCAGCGCCAAATGGCTCGGTGGCGGCTCACAGGAGTTCATGAAAGGCGTTGCACAAGTCTTCGTGGACGCTGGAAGCATTCCCTCAGCACGCGATTCCTATGACGGAGCCGTTAACACCGGTCCATTGACAGCAGCTAACGGAATGTAATCTGTCAGTAAACTGACTGAAATTGTAAGGGGCAGTGAGACAAAAATGTCCACCGCCCCTTTTTTTAAATCCAGTGTTCAAGGGGTGTACACGTGGGATTATCAATCGAAAACATTTCTATGCGGTTTGACCTTCCAAATGGAACATCTGTTCAGGCACTGAAGGACGTTTCACTGGATATCAAGGATGGCGAGATCCTCTCCGTTCTTGGGCCATCAGGCTGCGGAAAAACAACACTTTTAAACATTTTGGCCGGGTTTCTGGCGCCGACCGAAGGTCAGGTCGTCCTGAATGGCCACAAGGTTACGGGACCCGACCCTGAAAGAGGCATGGTTTTTCAAAAAGGCGCGCTTTTTGAATGGATGGATGTGCGATCCAATGTGGATTTTGGGCCACGCATGAAAAAAATGCCAAAGAAACAACGCGATGAAATTTCAGATCACCTCCTGGAAGTCGTTGGCCTTCAGGACTTCAAGGAAAAGGCCGTCTATGAGCTGTCCGGCGGTATGCAACAACGTGTCGCCTTGGCGCGCTGTCTCGCCAACGAACCTGATGTTATTTTGATGGATGAGCCACTTGGGGCTCTGGACGCGTTGACCCGTGAAAAAATGCAAGGGTTGGTGCTGAAGCTCTGGAAAGAGACCGGTAAGACAGTCATCCTGATCACCCACTCAGTCGAAGAGGCACTTCTGCTTGGCGAACGACTGATTGTTATGGCTCCGAGGCCAGGACGTATCCACCGGGAATACTCGCTCCCCTTTGCAGACAATGCTGTGAATGCTGACCTGCGGGCGATCAAAAAAGATCCAAAGTTTTCGGAAACCCGAGATGAAATTCTCTCCATGATCTGGGAAATGGAAGAAGAAATCATGGGCCGGACGGAGGATGCGGCATGATCATTTTCGCAACCTATATTGCGATTTTTATCGCAGCCTACGTAGTCGTTCATTTCGTAACCACCCACATCACGCACCGCGCTGATTTCACCAGTTTGAAGACAGTCACATTTGGTGATGAAAGCACTGTTAGATCGAACAGGGCCGCATCGATCATATCGGTTATTGCGATATTCTTTCTTTGGGGCGCTTTTACAGGCTCGAAACTGGTCCCTTTCCACGTTCCCGGCCCCTTTATCGGCCAGACCGAGTTTACCTATACGGCGAAAAATGCAGCAGGGCAGACCGACGGCGGAACCGTCACTGTGGTCGTTCACAAGATCGGCGACGAGGTAAAGCTTCCTGAGATTCAGCCGGGGGATGGTTTTGCCAAGAACGATGTTGCCAAGGTGGGCGCCTGGCGCAGCGGTCTGATCAAGGTCGTTCGAAATGATGATGGTTTCAAGGAAGATGGCTTTACAGTTACCAAGGTAGATGGAACCGACATCTCAGTCGGAAATCCTGTCTCCGTAGCTGACGGCTCCGTTGCACTCACGCCTAAGGGGTCTTTGAACTTTACACCGTACAAAGGCATGCAGATGGAGCCGATCTGGATGCCATCTCCAGAGGCCGTCTGGCACAGGTTTGTTGAAATTTTTGGCGATGGCTACCAGGGAATTACACTCGTCGAGCACCTCGGCTGGTCCTTGGTCCGCGTTTTTGCCGGATTTGCAGTCGGCAGCATTGTCGGGATTCCACTCGGTTATGCCATGGGCCTGTCCGGCTGGTTCCGCGGCTGGTTTGATCCAATTGTCGAGTTCATGCGGCCTGTTCCACCGCTGGCGCTTATTCCACTGGTGATTATCTGGTTCGGCATTGGGGAAACAGGCAAGATTATTCTGCTGTTCCTGGCTGCGCTCTGGATCATGACTATTGCGGCACGAGCGGGTGTTTCTGGAGTGAATATTTCGAAAATTCACGCTGCCTATTCCCTAGGCGCATCAAAGGCCCAAATCCTGCTGCATGTCATTGTGCCCAATTCCCTACCGGAAATTTTCACTGGGGCCCGCGTAGCCATGGGTGTGTGTTGGGGAACGGTTGTTGCAGCGGAACTGGTCGCTGCTGAAAAAGGCGCCGGCAAAATGATTGTTGCGGCCAGTAAGTTTCAGCTGACCGATATCGTGATCATGGGCATCATTTTGATTGGCGTAATCGGCTTTGCCATCGACGTTTTGATGCGGAAAGCAGAAACATGGCTCGTCCCTTGGAAAGGCCGTTCTTAAGATCAATAGCCGTTTCGAGGCGGCAGTCAACTGACTTTAATTGAAGTCTAAAAGGGCCATGCCTTTTGGCATGGCCCTTTTAAAAAACTTCGCCAGAATAATATCTCATTTTCATTGCATTGTTCCGCTAATGCTTGTTTGCGCGATGAGCTAATTCAGGGATCAAGTGGCCACATACGTTGAAGGCATGGAACACGGAGGAAGCCTACCTGACCGAGGCCTACAAGCAAGGGTTCTGGACTTAGTTTCACCGCCAATCTGAAGACAGCGTTTTTTTCGCTCATCAAGGTGGTTTTTGAATCAAAAAGGCGCCTTGTGGCGCCTTGGTTTTTTGTGATTATTTGGTTGCGGGGGCAGGATTTGAACCTGCGACCTTCAGGTTATGAGCCTGACGAGCTACCGGGCTGCTCCACCCCGCGTGAAGGTCGAGAATTTGTTGAAGAGATTTAGCGTTAGGAGCCGTATGGCTCTGGCGCGCAGAGTATTTCAGATTGTCCTTTGCAGGCCTGGCAGCGACCTACTCTCCCACACCTTAAGATGCAGTACCATTAGCGCTGGGGAGTTTCACGGCCGAGTTCGGGATGGGATCGGGTGGGGGCTCCCCGCTAGAGCCACCAGGCCGGCGAAGGACAATTTGAATGTAAAACTGGTCTGTATCAGTTTAGCCCTCACGCTGTACGCTGCGTTGCAGCTGGCTCCGGGAAGGCGGCCAAGTGTGGCCGACGCGCAATTCGCGCTTGCGGACCTTACGGTCCGACTGTTCCCTTGAGGGTCTAAACTGGTCTGTTTTTATAATTGATCGATTTTTGATTTTGGCACTTAACGAAGCTTTTCGGCTTCGCAAGGCCGACTGGCCGCCGCGGCTTATGCCGCGCCCTCGCGGAGGGCAGCGCCCGTGAGCGCTAAACAACCAACCTTTTCAAAGCGCAGAGCGCTTTTAAAAGATGAACATTGACTAATGAGAGGATCAAGCCGAACGAGCTATTAGTAAAGCTAAGCTTCATGCATTGCTGCACTTCCACACGCTTCCTATCAACGTGGTGGTCTTCCACGGCTCTTCAGGGAGAACTGGTTTTGAGGTGGGTTTCCCGCTTAGATGCTTTCAGCGGTTATCCCTTCCGAACTTAGCTACCCTGCAATGCGGCTGGCGCCACAACAGGTCCACCAGAGGTTCGTCCATCCCGGTCCTCTCGTACTAGGGACAGATCCTCTCAATTCTCCTACACCCACGGCAGATAGGGACCGAACTGTCTCGCGACGTTCTGAACCCAACTCACGTACCACTTTAATTGGCGAACAGCCAAACCCTTGGGA
>JBDWMJ010000012.1:0-8286 GCA_039972695.1 Roseibium sp.
CGCTGTGTGCCTTAGATTAAGCGAATAAAGCTCCTAGTCACGCGTTGAGTGTTTTGGCCTTCTGGGCAGCGAACTCTTCTTCAGTCAAAATGCCCTTGTCTTTAAGGGCCGCCAAACGTTCCAGCTCGTCGGCTGCGGAGACACCCGCGACAGAGCGCACATAGTCCCTTTGTGCTGCCTCCATTTTACTCAATGCCTCTGCATTGTGCTGGTGCATTTTATCGCCGCGAGCAATGAGATAGACAAGAACTCCTAGCCAATGTCTTACCAGTCAGTCTTTTCGATCTGCGGCAGCGCGTAGGCGTCTTCGTCGAACCAGTCAGCGCCCGGGCCGTACATGCGCACGTATGGGAACCAACCACGTCCGGGAACCGATTGAACCCAGTTGCTTTCCTTGCCCGGAGGCGGTGTTGGGCCAACATAAATGTCCACGGAGCCGTCGTCATTGGTCTGCAGATCCGGTGTTGCCCGGTTCCCGACCGTTGCGTTTCGGGTTTCGTTGACAATCAGCGTCCGGCTTTCGACATCATAGATCACGGTGGACCAGAACAACTCGGCCGGTGGCGGTGGGTCGAAATGCATCACGTATTTTTCCGATCCAAGGAGACGATTGTCGTCGCTGTCCTCAAACATCCCGGCGTATGCCTGCCCCTTGCCAGTTACCGGATGGCCCATGCGTGGTGAAGACGTGATGGCTTCGTAGGTAAAGCGTGATCGCGGATCCAGCATGTCAAAATCACGAACACGTTGCGTGTGCTCGAATGCATCCGGCAGCGAACCACTCAAGATGACACGCCAACCATCCTTGCGCAGAACACCGTCCAGTCGTTCGTTGAAGACAAATGTCTTGGCAACAGCTTCGCCCGAGGTAAGGCCCGCCATCAACGCGGCCTTTTGTGCCTCGGTCGGCGCGAAGGGCTTGCCGCGTTCAATACCCAGCGTGTGGGCAAGGTACATCATGAACCGGTCGCGCTCTGCGGTGTCTTCTTCCTGAAGCACATCATGCAGCAGTTCCCAATAGCGCATGTCGCGTGGGGGATAGCCCTGCAGCGGCTTGTCACCGCCTGCAACCATGTCAAGTCCAGGTGCTTCGTCAGCGCCGTAGATTTTCACTTTGGCTTGAAGCTCCTCGACCGGTGTCTGGCCTTCGATACTGATGAACCGCATCAGGATGAAGGCGTTGCTGGTCTCAGCATTCAGAACTGTCGCGCCCTTGATGTCGGGGATCTTGTCCTTTGGTGTCCGGGGGCCGTGCAACACGTAGGTGCCGCCGCCGCCAGCGTTCAGGCTGAAAACACCAAGATCGGTCAGTCCACGCTGCCAGAAATCGGTAACCAGGCCGACAACGATGCCCGGCGGGATCTCGATAATGGTCGCTTCGTCATCGGTGTTGACGAAGGAAAAGAAATACTCAGACGATTGATTGATGGTCAGAACACCGACGCGGTCGTCATAGGTTTTGACATGCAAAGTTGAGCGGTTCTTGAAATCCTGGTGTTTCTTGCGGGCCTCATCACGCCAGACAGCAAAACTGACGATTGGCTGGGACCATAGAAACAGCTCTGTTGCCCTGTAGGCGTCGAGTTTTTCATAGAGATCCTCGGCGCTGTCGCGCAGCGGCATGCCATGGTCGAATTGCATGGGGCCGAAAACGGTCTCTTTCTCGCCCTGCCAGACTTCCGGTAGTTTGAGGTCCTTGAATGTGCCCTGCGCCAGCGCAGGCAACGCAATCATTGCCGCAGTGGCTGCACCAATAAGGGTTCTCAACATTTTGTCTGCCTCGTTGTATTCTTTAGATTGTCAGTATCCACGAAATGACTGCAATAGCGTCATTCGTGTTGATATTTGCAATGATGTTATTTGGGAGATCTTCCAGTGGATTGGCGGAACTATGAACCTCCATTGATTTCTTATGATACAGCTCATTAATTAGTCACATCAGATTAACATTGCGCGCGCGATAAAAATTGCAACCGTTCAATCTGAAAACTAGCTGTACCAAGGTGCTACGTATAATTACATAATTTATCACTGGCACTGGCATATTTAATGCAACATGATTTGCTGTTGGTTGCCAGAACACCGAGATTGGGTGTTTTCAATGATACGTTGACCCAAGCAAATCCGCCAACGGCGACTGCTCCCGTCAGTGCCTTTGGGGCCAGATGGTTCGATTGCTCAAGCGAGAGATTTGGGCTTATCTTTATGGTGAATAGCCCCTAGATTTGTAGACTCCTTCTTTCCTAAATTTGAGGCAAAGAAGGTTGATCGGCAAAGTTAATTTATGCGATGATTTTCGACAGGGCCTGGTTGGCCAGATCTCTACGCACGGGTAGGGGAGAATGCTGTGTCTGCGCGTCAGATCCATCCTCCGATGCACGGTCAGGAAAGTTCCATAAATGGCATTACCCGTTTCAGGCGCTCGGCTTGCATGTTTGGGTCGTCAGAGGCGAGGGGGACTACCCGCTGGAGGCCTCCACTTGCATGTTGGTGCAGTCAGAGGTGAGGGGGTATGAGCCATCCAATGTGCCGGAATTTCGGACTTTCGGCGTTTGCTGACAGGTGACGTGTGCGCTGTGCCAACTTCGTTTTGCCTGGCCCAGCTTGGGATGGGGTTGAAAGCTCAGCTAAACCGCCAATAATTGCCGTTTTAACACCGTTTGAAATTTAGACGCATCTTCAGGCAGGGCAGCGTTTGGAACGTTGATGGAGGGATGCTGGTGTCAAACGACCCCGATGCTTCGGGTCATTGGCAATCGCTTATGTCTTTGAACCAGCGAGTCTTTCCGCCAAATCCCGCCTTACCCCGTTTGTTCCCGTCAATTCTAATTCTGAGTGTCAAACAACAGCCTGGGTGGGACATTCTAGGTGTAGTTCGCCACCCAAAACTGGAATGTTTGACACCACGATCTGGAATTTTCACTTTTTTGGATGATTTCCGGCGCGCTGGGCAGCGATTTGACGTTTCGCCACCCGTTATAAGGCCTCAGGGTCAATGCAAGAGCGCTATTTGAACACCGCTTGAAGACCCTTTAAAGCCCGTTAAATCGCCATTTATGCCGCCGTATGGGCCGTTTTCAGCACTTTCCACGCATGCGCTGCAGCCAGGCTGACCACTCCGTTACCGGCCGCATCGGATCGGTCCACCCGATCGGCCACCCCATGATCCAGTCCGAGAAGTTCGGGTTGAAGGTCAGGATGCCTTGCGAGGACCTCGGACCAGCTGCCAACTTCAAATGGAGCGGGCGCAAACAGTGGAAGCTCACTTCGCCCACGGGATTCGCATTCCAGCTCCGGACCAACATCCATATCTGCGTCCACTGCCGTGCAGCCTTGCCGAGGGCAATCTGTGCTCCCTTCTGGGTCGGATCGTTCCGGAACCTCATGCCTTTCTTCGACAGTTCCAGCTCGATCCGGTTGCAATAGAGGGACTTTGTCGGCGTGGGCCAGAATGAAGAGCCGTCTACGTAAGTGGGTCGCACCAACTTCGAGCGCCGAAAACATGCCTGCTTTGACCGTGTAGCCCAGGCGGCGAAGGTCTTCGAACACCTGGGCGGCTCCCAGGGTGAGATGTCCTTCGACGTTTTCAAAGAAGCACCACTCGGGATCGACCTCTTCGACAATGCCCTGATGTGCGGCCACAGATGCCGGGGATCGTCTTCTCCCTGTCGCTTTCCGGCAAAGGAGAAGGGCTGGCAGGGATATCCGCCAGTAACGAGATGAACCTTGCCACGCCACTGTCTGCCGTCGAAGGAGGTAACATCGTCCCACAGAGGCGCTGGATCCAGGGCCTTGTCTTCCATCCGCGCCACGAGGGTGCTTGCAGCGAAGGCTTCCCGCTCGACGTAACAAACAGTTTGATATCCGGGTTCTGCGATATGGAGGCCAAGCTCCAGTCCGCCAACGCCTGCGCACAGCGCCAGTCCGTTGAGGGAAGTTTCATGTTCGGGATGAAGAGCCACACGTTGATCTCCGCGGTGGACGCTCATTCCGATCAGTGTCGGGGCGTTCCCTGGAGGGCTCAGTTGGCCTCAGGTGATTAATCGTGCCGCATCGTCGGCACTTGATTTGGATATCGTTGGAGATGGCTCCTTGTCCAGCCTTGAACAAAAGCGCGCTGCAACTCCCGCATCGAATATCTTGCATTTCAACCTTGAAGAGAATCGCCGACACTCGTCTGGCATCGCGCGATGCAAGCGGGTGCGGCGGTTATCTTGTGTTACTGCTGGGCGGGCTCTTGGTTTGGCGATTGAGGCCCGCTGTCCGGATCTTCGGGGCCGGACCACCCGTATTTCTTATGTTTGCGGAACCACCGGTAGCATGTAATGCAGCACCACCTTCACCGCCCCAGCCGTAAAACTCCCCCCGTTTGCCGTCAGCCGAACCGCCGTATCTGAATAGAACGCCTGCGGTCCGATCACCCCGGCATTCGTGGACCCTTCAGCTATCCCCAAAGACCCACCGAACTTCGACGTCTCCCCGGCAATGCCGCAGTCATAGGACGCAGCTCCTGTGATGGCCGTGGATGTCCTGGTCGACACGCACCAGACAACGGCCCGATTGGGGATGACGATGGATGTGTCGACACTGGCACCGCTCAAGCCGGTCAGTTCTTCTTCGACCGTACACATCCGGCTCTGAGCTCCCGATGCAGTCTGTGACAACACAGATACCTCCGCCAGGAACGCCCCGTAATCCTTCCAGCCGCTCGATGTATAGATGGCAAGCGTACCCTCATCCGCAATGAAGGCCCGCAGTCCGGTAAAGGGCGCAAAAAACGTCCAGGCACCATCGGCGAAGTAGGCGATCTTGCCATCTTGTCCGGCCCAGTCACCGGAGCCACCCGTCGCGACAAGATATGTATCTCCGTCACCTGCCCACCTGGCGGAGCGGTCAGATTCCGATCCAGTATCTCCGCGCTTCCCAGCGCATCAAGGAACACCAGCCCTTCGGCATGCGTGACTTCCTTATGCGCCTGACCGGCGGCAATAAACGGAATGCCCATGCGGGCGGTGTTGCTCATAAGGTCTTCTCCTCTGGAGTGCCCCGGCCAATTGTTCCGGAGACCTGAAAAACACGGATCGAAACGGACACCTGCGCACTGCCAAAATCGGTGATCTGGTCAGCGCCGGAATAGGTGTAAGCCGGTGACGTCAGACCAGCTGCAGTTCGAACCACAGTCGATCCGTTCAGGACCTCAAGATCATAGAGCTCGCTGTCTTCATTGAGTGGCACGTCAGTGCCATCCGCCCAGGTACCATCCCGTCGCGTCCGGCGTGTCCATGTGACACTGAGATTCCCGGCAGCATCGCGGCTGCCGAGCAGATGAACCGGAGAGAAGGGTTTCAAAGCTACTGCTTGTAGGGTGTTTGAACGCTCTTTAAAGGTGGCATCCGTTGATGAGGTCACCATTGGCTCCGGATGAATTGTCCATCCGGCCCTCACAGCGCCCCAGGGCCAGCAGCATGGTCGACGTGGACATGGCCGCCTCGGTCCAATGGACGTGGCCATAGATGCCGTCTTCACGGATCTCGAATGCCTTGATCCAACCGGCGGCCTTTGCCGTGCCGCCAACGCCTTCGACCGCGCCGAAAATGCTTTGGTGGTCGTAGTCGACCATCATTTCGGTGGTGGAGAGAAGTGTTTGGGTCTGGGAGAGGATGGATTGGAGTTCAGCACTGTCGCCAGCATGGAAGGGGCCACGTCCATCACGGCAGGTGAAAGAACCTGCGGGCAGCAGCTTGATCCAGGCCGTGCCGTCTGCAGGGACCGCCACGCTATCCGCGGCGGTGATCAGGGAGGTGTCGTACTGGAGACTGTTGACGGTGGGTACCATGAGTGTAACCATCGCAACCGTGACGGGAACACGGTATTCCCCTGGGGCGGGGGAAGGAATTTTTATATTTATTCTACTTGTATCGGAGGTGGTTCATGAGGGTGTTATTTGTTGGCTTTTTAAGTGTTTTAGCGATCTGCGGGGTGAGTCGGGCAATAGCTCAGACTGCAAACTTTACCCAGCAAGCAACAGATCTCATCCGGGTGTGTGCTCCAAGTGAGAACTTACGGCTTAAGCTTGAGGGTTCTGTAGGTGGGATTATTGCTAAAAAACTTGCTGGCGCTGAGGCTGCTGGAGAAGGCGATGTATTTCGTGATGGAGAACTTCTGGGCCTTTTAGTACAAGCTAGCCCAAAAGACGCGCCGTTGATTTATCAAATGTATCTGAACTGCGTTCAGCCAAATATTGACAAAATACTGGGCAGTATTTTTTCCTTTTACGATCCTGGCTATCCCGAACCAACCGAGGCCGAAATGCGTTTGGCATTGGAGATGGCAATGGAGGAGCGGGGCGCAAGCCGAAAAGATGGTGGGTTTGTTGTTGAGAATCCGCTTAATGGTATGAAAATAAGTATTTATAGCTTTCAGAAAGACAGCTGCAGAGTTGCTGGGTCGGGTAGCGGTTACGACTGTACATTCATAGTCGAGACAGGACTAAGTGCCTTTTCAAATGAGAGTTCTGATGCTGGGCAAGATCATGCCAATGCCGTTAATCAGTTATTGCAGCTTTTCGCCGGAGGCAGAACGAGTGCGAGGGAAGTTGGACGAAAGCGGTTCTTTAAACATGATGGAGCGTGGATCTCCATCGACATTTAAAACTGATAGCTTTTTAATATAATGAACAAGTGTGACTTCATCTTGAGAATACAGTTGTCGGAGTTGTCTTATTTCTCCGACAAGTCGACCGAAATTACCTCAACGACCTTGTCTCTTCCGAGTGTCCGTCATCAGGGTATTTGGAACAGATGGCTTTGTGATTTAGCGGAGAGTCTGGCTCATCGTGTTGGTTGATCTTAAGCGGCTTGATTGCGGTATTGCAATCGCCGTTGATTGAGTGTGTTTCGTTTGATCCTTTCTCGTTCGAGTAGAATGCTTTCGCCGCGACCGAAGTAAACATCGGCAGGGGTGAGATTGCCGAGGCTTTCGTGGTAGCGGTGATGATTGTAGTGGGTGACGAAGCGCTCGATACTGGCGTTGAGATCACCCGGCAGGAAGTAGTTTTCCAGCAGGATGCGGTTCTTCAGGGTTTGATGCCAGCGTTCGATCTTGCCTTGTGTTTGTGGATGGTAGGGCGCACCACGAACATGATCCATACCTTGGTCGTTGAGCCATTCAGCCAGTTCGCCAGAGATGTAACTCGCACCATTGTCTGACAGCAGGCGGGGTTTGTGCCGTACGGCAACCTGATCACAGCCGGAAGCCTCTAGGGCCAGTTCCAGCGTGTCGGTGACATCACCAGCCGTCATCGTCGTGCAGAGCTTCCAGGCGACAACGTATCGGGAGAAGTCATCCAGAATGGTGGAGAGGTAATACCAACCCCAGCCAATGATCTTGATGTAGGTGAAGTCTGTCTGCCACATCTGGTTGATGGCTGTGGTCTTGTCACGGTACTCATCGGCAGCCTTGATGACCACGAAGGCTGGACTGGTGATCAGATCATGGGCTTTGAGCAGCCGATACACCGAGGCTTCTGACACGAAGTACTGCTGCGTATCGGTGAACCGTACCGCCAATTCTCGCGGAGACAGCTCGGGGTCAGCCAATGCCAGGTCAACAATACGTCTGCGAACATCATCTGGTATACGGTTCCACACCCGTGAGGGCTTGGGAGAGCTATCCTCCAAGGCTTCGAGACCACCTGTCTGATACCGATCATACCAGCGGTAGAACGTGGTTCGGGGAATGCCAAGCATATCAAGGGTCTGTTTGGCAGGAAGGTGGGATTGCTCCACCAACCGTATGATCTCAAGCTTCTCTGAGGCGGGATATCTCATTCGTCGGCGCCCCCATCTCCCAGCACGCTTTTTTTGAGCAGACGAAGTTCGAGAGTCTGTTCGGCAACCACCTCCTTGAGGTCTCGTGCCTCCCGACGAAGATCCTGCACTTCACCTGTGTTGGCTTCCCGGGCAGTATCGCCAGCCAGCCGCTTGCGACCAGCTTCCATGAACTCCTTCGACCAACTGTAGTACTGGCTCTGGGCGATACCTTCCTGGCGGCACAGCTCGGCTATGCTGTCTTCGCCGCGAAGACCTGCAAGTACAATCCGGATCTTGTCTTCTGAGGAGTATCTCTTCCGCGTCTTACGGCGGATATCCTTCACCGTGCGATCTGCTGCATCACGGTGACGCTCGTTCTTCTGTCTCATGCTTCACTCCTGAATAGTGAAGATGGGCCAAAATCTCTCCCTTAAGCAATCAGCTTATCTGGACCCATAGGCGCTGACGGGAAACA
>JBDWMJ010000013.1:0-55438 GCA_039972695.1 Roseibium sp.
TATCCTTCACCGTGCGATCTGCTGCATCACGGTGACGCTCGTTCTTCTGTCTCATGCTTCACTCCTGAATAGTGAAGATGGGCCAAAATCTCTCCCTTAAGCAATCAGCTTATCTGGACCCATAGGCGCTGACGGGAAACAACGACGAGCCCGCCGTCTTGGTCGCCCTTGTGCCGATTACCTTTGAGCACGAGGATGCAGAAACACTTGAAACCCTGCCGGGGGATGTGTTCTCGACGTGCAAGGTCAGGACGAAAATCATTCGGTTTATGGGGAAATAGTGCCTGGATGTAGGAGTTGAAAACTTGCCAGTTGGCAAGTTTAAGGACGTCGTTTTGGTTGTTTTGCTGAGCTAAGAAAACTTGCCAGCTGGCAAGTTTCTCCGAACTCGCTGATTTTAGAACTTGCTTCCGATTTAGATCTGCCGTGTTGATAGCAAAGTGTTAACTTCTCGTTTACCAAAAAAGACTTGGCAGAATCGTATTTTTTCGATTACCTGACGCCTTGAGGGTATGGTTGATGCCGTGAAGCGTCAGATGACACATAAGGATGGATTGCTTTCGATGGCTTCTGAAAACACATCGGAGCGGATAGCTCGCTACACAGCTCAATTGTCGGAAGAGCTTCACGATCTGCGTGCTCAATTGTATCCACCGGAAGCACAAAAGCAATTCGGCCGCACGTTCACTACACAAGATCTTGCCAAACTTCTAGGCATTCCGAAAAGTACTCTGCGCACGCTTTCTTTGGACGGAAAAGGCCCGGTTCCGGATAGAGCCAAAAATGGATCGCGCATCTACACGTTGCCCCAAGTAGCTGAACTACGCAAATATCTAGCAGGGCAACGACCTGATGATGAACTCCGGTTGTTACCCCACCGGCGTGAAGGCGAAAAGCTTCATATTCTCGCTGCATCCAATTTCAAAGGTGGCTCCAGCAAAACTACGACCAGTGTTCACCTGGCTCATTATCTCGCGTTGCAAGGCTATCGGGTTCTATGTATCGATCTGGATCCACAGGCATCCATGACTTCGACTTTCGGTCTTCAACCCGAATTTGATGTTGGTGAGGATGAGACCGCATACGCGGCATTGCGGTACGATACCAATCGCCGTCCATTTTCCGATGTTATTCGTGAGACCTACTTCCCTGGACTTCATCTTGTTCCGGCAAATCTGGAACTAATGGACTTTGAATTTGATACCCCAAGCGCCTTGACTGAAGGCGTAAGGGACGAACTCGGCTTGTTCTTCGCCCGGCTTAGAAATGCGATTTCGACTGTTGAAGACAACTACGACATGGTGGTTATCGATACGCCGCCGTCACTTGGATATGCAACGCTTGCAGCTCTTTATGCTGCAACAGGAATGATTGTCACAGTCCATCCGGCAATGCTTGATGTTGCTTCCTGCAATCAATTTTTGATCATGATCTCTCAGCTTTCAGAAGTCCTGTCTGAATTTGGGGCGGAATTTGATCACTCGTTTTTCAGAGTTCTTCTTACCCGCGTTAATCCAAACGACGGGCCGCAGAAGTTTATGTCCTCAGTAATTAGGAAGCTTTTTGCAGACGATGTTTTGGTAGCCGAAGCGCTGGAATCAACAGCTGTTGCAGCGGGTGGGGTAGCAAAAAAATCTCTTTATGAGCTCGAGACCGGCGAAGTCGGCCGAGAACCATTGATGCGAGCTCTCGATAGTGCAGATCGTGTGAACGCCGAGATACTGTCGCTCATTCATAAGCAATGGGGAAGGGTAACATGAAAAAGAGTATCCTAAAGACTTTAGCGGCAGGAGCCAAAGCAGGTGGCAATGAGCCACCTAAATTGCACGCGGGTCCCGTTCGTAAAGGCAAAGGATCGCCAGTTCTCGCAAGCGCTGAGAAGGCACTTAGAGACTTGGCAGGCGACAGCATTGTCAATCTAGATCCCAACAAAGTTGAACCTTCTCCCTTCCGTGACCGGATGGAAGAAGACAGCGAGGCAAGGGAAGCTCAGGAAGAGTTGAAACGCTCTCTACTGACTGAGAAACAAAAACTGCCAGTGCTGGTGCGCACTCATCCTTCAAAGAAGGGTTGGTATCAGCTGGCATATGGCCACAGACGTTGGCGGGCGATGAAGCAGATTTCGAATGAATCTGACAGGCCGGAATCGGTGTTCCTTCGCGCCTATGTTCGAGAATTGTCTGACGCTCAATTGATCCATGAGCAAACTATTGAAAATGGTGTTCGAGAAAACTTGTCTTGGATCGAAAAGGCACTTTGGGCTGATCAGCTCAAATCGACCGGAATAAGACAGCGCGAAATGACCTCTCTTCTTGGAGTTTCCGAATCTGAAGTCTCGCGACTGTTTAAGGTTCTTGGCTCACTCCCAGTGGACCTTATTCGAGCAATAGGCCGCGCCGATGGCATTGGTCGCCCCAGTTGGATGGATCTCGCCGAGAAACTGACATCCTCGCCCGAAAAACTGGATGTCGCTTTGGATATTTCGCGAGCTGATGGCTTTCGAGAAATGGATTCACCTAACAGGTTCAATCACCTGGTTAGGTCAATTAGTACGAAGCCGAGGGGCAGTAGTTCGATTAGTACCGAAACAAATGAGACCCACGTTGGTGGCAAGCTCATTTGTTCAGCTAAGTCTGGTTCATCGGGCTTTCAAATCAGTATCCCTAAATCGGAAAACACATTTGGTGAATGGCTAAATAACAACATAGAGCGCCTATACGGCGACTTTACTAGCCAACAACCAAACGGATCAACGGATCAGGAGACAAGTTGATGTAGCTAAAACGAAAGAACCCGCCAAAAGGGCGGGTCCTAATCGAGATAAGCACAAGTGCCTAAATCTGTCGTCTAGCAGCACAGATTGTAGAATCACTTGTAGCGTAAGGCAAGTTCTGTCTCCCGGCAGAGCACGGTTTCTTGCGTCTTTTTGCTTGTCTCGCCTCTGAATTTTGCATGCCCGGTCACATTGAGTTGTTTCCGGCAAAGGAGGACTTATGTCTTCATCACATCAGATCGCGAGTTTTCGCAAGGTCAATGCCGGCATCCTCGCAAGCGCTCACCTGGCCTCCCAGGACGAACGTCCGGAAGTATCAAAAAGAGATATTTCACTCGTGTTAAAGCGCGTTGCGCCAGCCCTTGGCATCGATGGCACTGCCTACCATGTGCTCGATATCCTTCTGGGCCTTGTTCAGGCAGACGATTTTGAGCAAGGACGTCGCCCTGTCGTCGCTATCTCCAATCAAAGGCTTGCCGATTACACACGGCGTACACCGCGCACCGTGACCCGCTGCCTCAAAAAGCTTGTCGAAGTAGGCATTCTGGCCTATCGCGACAGCCCGACAGGACGCCGTTTTGTCTATCGGGGCAAAGCCGGGCAACCAGAGCAAGCCTATGGTCTGGACTTCACGCCCGCTTGTTTCAATCTGGGCGCCTTTAAATCTCAGGCTGATGACTTTCAGCGACGTATCAAGGCAGAGCAGGAGGCCAAACGGTCTGTAACGCGGTTCTCTCGTGCAATCGTGGATCTGGTGGCTACCGCAGGCCAAGACTATCAAACCTTCACGGAGAGGGCTCAATCCGTTGTTTTGAACGCCAGCCTATCGCCTGCCGAGAAGGCAGATCAGTTGACGGATCTCTATCAGGAAGCTGTGAGCTGGTTTGAACAGGATCAGGAAGAAACAATAAGTAGCCCTCAAATGTCATGCGCGGGTGACATGGATGTCAGCCCTTTATTTATTACAACCCATCCAGACTCTCTCAAGAGTAATAATAAGCGGACTAGCTCAAACGAGCTAGACATCAAAAATCAGACTGACAACGGCAGAGCCGTTGAGTTGGCTCTTGAAAAGGAGCCTTGCGGCGGCGGTAGCGAAAAACAACACTGGCCAACACAAGCGGGGAGGGGAGCGGAGCGCAAAAAGCTCGAAACGAACCTGGACGGTGTCTCCATCGGACTGATCCAGTCGGCTTGCTCGCAGATCCAGAGCGAACTTGATTTGAATCTCTCAAGTTGGCCCGAGCTATGTGATGCGACAGACCAAATGCGCATTTTGATTGGCCTCAGCCAGGCCGGACTTCAAAACGCCATGGAGCGACAGGGGAAATATCTCGCAGCGGCTTGCCTTGCGGTCGTGGCCGAGAAGGCCTTGCGCGATCCGCAACAGATTTCATCACCGGGAGGATACTTCCGCGCGATGATCGACAGGGCAGGGGACGGAAAACTCCACCTCCACAAGTCGCTGCATGGGTTGGTATGAAGGATAAACTATCAATGTCACCAGCAAATGTAAGAGCTAATCACCGAAAATGTTCCCCGTCAGCACCTATGGGTTCAGATAAGCTGATGACGGACAAAACAAATCTCGCATCTGTTTGCGAAACTTCTCGTCAGTTGTTCTCTCAGCCCCAGGCTGCCCCGCGTCATGACTTCAAAGCCATCTCTAAACGCCTTTTGCAAACCTCTGCGGATAGCACTTCTAAAATAAATACTTGACATTACAAAAAGATAATAAATAAATATTTTTATTACTCTAACATAATTAAATACATCTATTCAAATTAATCATGTTATTACTGTAAAGTATTCTAATATTGCAAAAAAACTTCTCGATATGTCCATCTGAAGTCATTGCTTTACCATCGTAATCGGGACTGTTCTGGATGTTGACTATCAATTTCTTTAGGTCTTCCATACATTCAATTTTAGTTATGGTGTCACACAACGAATTTTCACTGTTTGAAGTTTTTTTCCAGTAATCGATCTCTTGGGAGAAAACAAAATTCTTCGAAGATATAATATTGTCTAAATATATCTGCAAATAGTATGGCTCTTTAATGTATAAGATGATTTGCCTTAATTTTGTGACGATTTCTGATTGGTTGTGTATAGTTCGCTCTTGCAAACCGAGATATTCAAGTTTCAATATTTCTGGCACAATACTGTTGTCATAAAATGCGCAATACTTATTAGAAAAACTTTCAAGCAATTTGAAGTATTTAAGAAAAATATATTTTTCCTTTTTAACACTAGTATCAAGTTTCCATAAATAGTAAACGTATTGATTGATAACAACGCCAAATAGACTACTGTTATTCTTCAGAAATAATCCATTGTGCATTTGATCAGGTGTTTGATGACCTGTCATGAGTTCAATATAGTTTTGGATTTTTTCCCCTAAAAGGGCATCATTTTCCGACTTGTAATTTTTTATAGTAGAGGGTTTGTAGTTATTCAATATATCTTGTAGATTCAATTGATTATATAAATCATTTTGCAGTATAATACATTCGTTACCTTTTGCTGGGGCGGAAAAAAATAGAATAGATGAAAAAAATGCGATAAGGAAAAAATTATAATACTGTGAAATTCTTTCCAACGAAATAAACTCCTGCTACTTTAATCGCCATCTTGGTAGAAATGTGATTAAGTGACAATCCCTGAAAGGGGTATTTCGAAGATCTACTGATCCTCCCCCACTGAATTGGTCCGCCCTTATAGTTAGGAATCGGAGATTTGGAGCTCACCCCGTTTCTGGTCCGGTTTTCATGCAACTTTTCGAGTTTCGTTCAGTTGGGCTGCAAAGTCGCTCGGCGTCAAGTTTCCGAGCGATGAATGCGGCCGGTTTTCGTTGTAGTCGATCCTCCATTCATTGATCCGGGCCCGTGCATCTGCCATGGACAGGAACCAGGAAGCGTTCAAGCATTCTTGCCTCAGACGGCTGTTGAAGGCTTCAATGTAGGCATTATCCGTTGGTTTTCCTGGCCTGGAGAAGTCCAATTCGACTTTGTTCAGATAGGCTCACTGGTCAAGTAGCCGGCCAGAGAACTCGGGGCCGTTGTCAACACGAATGCTCCGGGGCTTCCCGGCCATCACATTCAGATGGACGTCAAGTTCCTGACGTTCAAAGGAAAGCGCGGCGAAAAAATCCGTCGCTTCCAGTTCACAGCCATTGATGACGCGACAAGGGTGCGAGCGCTCAAGATCTACGAGAAACACACCCAGGCCAACGCCATCGACTTCGTTGACCACATCATTGAGAAGTTCCCGTTCCGCATTCGTGAGATCAGGACCGACAACGGACATGAGTTCCAGGCCAAGTTCCATTGGCACGTCGAGGACATGGGTATCCGACACGCCTACATCAAACGCGGAACTCCGCAACTAAACGGCAAGGTCGAGCGCTCACACCGGTCAGATCAGCAGGAGTTCTACCAGCTTCTAAGCTACAAGGGTGACGTTGATCTGGAGGCAAAACTCGACGAATGGGAACGCTTCTACAACTTCGCCAGACCACATGGCGCTTTCAACGGAAAAACGCCTTACGAGGCACTCAGAGAAAAGCTATAATCACAAAACGAAATGTCCCGGAAGCAACCGAAGCTTACAAATTTAGGCTTGAAGAAATTTTTTTAATTCACCTTCTGAGATAGCTATCCAATATGCACTTGCTACAAAAATTAACGTAATGGTTGCTAATGCGAAAGTAATTGGGAATATAGATTCTTCGATATCCAGCAATAAGTAAGAATTCGCCACCAACAGCAAAAACCATATTACAATCAATACAATTTTCGAGAGCAGTATTCTGATGAAATCACCAGTATTCAAAATGCGATCATATAACGGACTAAGAGGCCAAAGCGCGTACTTAAAAAACTCATAAGCACTGCCCTCAGATTTCCATCGTAAATACGTTGCAGTGAAAATTCCAGATATTCTTGATGAGAAAACAACAAATATTATATATATTATGTAATTGGACCCATAAATTAAAATGTTCCATAGTATAAAAGATAGTGATATTAGAAAAATTAGTAAAATGTGACCATTTACATTCCACAAAAATCGATCGCCATCAAATACTAAATTTCGAGTCAGTCGATTGAATAGCAAGTCTATACATATAAAACCTACGATTAATAAAATCATTGCAAAATTATTTGGATCGATCACTACGCTAGAAATAAAGAAGGAGATCGAAAACATGTAGAAGTAAAATATATAGTTTATACAATAGGTAAATTTAATAAGTAATTTCAAATCACTTTTCTCCGCAGTATGAAGCGTTGATGTTAACCTATTACCTTGAGACGGTTGTCAGAAATTCTTTAGATTGGGGCGTATTTCGCAAGTTGTGGACCGTTTCCTTTGCCCACTATTAATCTACAAAACAACGTTTGTTTGGTCCGCTCCAAATTGATTCATGATGGCGCGCTGCAGCCGAATGTTGAAAGGGCTGTTTTTCATATGTTGGATCGCTTTACAAAAATCATTATCAGGAAAACGTAGTAACGCATGATTGTAAAGCGTAAATTTTTCACAATCATAAGATGAATGTACCGAGCGGCAAAATTCTGCGGAATATTAAATTATGCATTCATTATCAATATGTTCATCTAAATGTCACACCACACACGCACGGTTTGTGTATGCAATCACTATAATTTCTCAAAAATAATCCTTCGGTTGTGTAATGAAAGCAAAATGCTAAGATTCGCATCGCAAGAAATACGACAACTACCCACTATCAAATGAGAGGTTCGTAGGGGTCTGGTCTTGCCCCCTGAAACTGGTCCGAATTGATTGCGATTTTTTGGGTACATTTCCGTTTGAAGAATGAGTGTACCGATGCCGAAGAAACGATTTCAGATGAGCAGATTGCCTTTGCGCTAAGGCAAGCCGAAGCTGGCACAACAGTTGGAGAGATCTGTCGCAAGATGGGCGTGGCCGAGGCGACGTTCTATCGGTGGAAGAAGGTCTATGGCGGAATGGGTGTGTCGGAGATCCGGCGCCTGAAACAGCTTGAAGATGAAAACGGCAAGCTGAAGCGTCTGGTCGCGGATCTGACACTGGACAAGACCATGCTTCAGGATGCCCTGCGAAAAAAGTGGTGAAGCCTGTCCGTCGCCGCGAAGTCGTTCGACACTATCAGGATGTGTTCGAAGTGTCGGAACGGCGTGCATGCAACGCCATGGGCTTCGGACGGGCTTCCCATCGGTATCATTCCAGGCGCGATCCTGAGGTGGCATTACGGATGCGTCTGAAGGACTTGGCGGAAAGCCGGGTTCGGTATGGCTATCGGCGCCTTCATATTCTGCTGCTGCGAGAAGGTTGGCACGTGAACCACAAGCGTCTGTACAGATTGTACTGCGAAGAGGGGTTGTGCCGATCCGCACCAGAAGCCCCAAACGCCGCCGGGCTTGCCGTTATCGGGCAGGCAGGTCTGAGGCAGGCGAGATGAACGATGTTTGGGCAATGGGCTGCCACGGCAGGCGATGCTAGCATCGCCGAGAGGCACGAAAGCCTCGGCAACCTCACACCTGCTGATGTCTACTTCGGACGTGGTGAAGCCATCTTACTCGAACGCGAAAGTATCAAGCGAAACACAATCAATCAACGGCGATTGCAATACCGCAACCAAGCCGCTTAAAATCAACCAACACGATGAGCCAAACTCTCCGTTAAATCACGCGGCTATCTGTTCCAAATACCTTGATGACGGACAATTTCTCACTCCAATGCACTATTAGTAGTTTGGTTTAGTAATATCGCAAAAATCCGCGAGAAATCATCAAGTACACCGATGAAGTATAGTAGAGAGCCGACGAAAACACACATACCATCAAGAAAAAAATTGATTTATAACCGTGATAAAAATTCGAATCAGGAATAGTTGCATAAACCAAAATAGTGAATGTCGTAATTACAAAAAGGAAATTGTAAAAAACGATAGCAAAGGCAAGAGATAATCGAAATTCAAAAACTTTTTTATTTGGAATATAGCTATCCCACATTCGTCCATACTTAAAAAGAGCGATGGAATGCTTTGAGCTGAACATTTCGCTCGTATGTATTTTAACTTGATACCATTTAAATAATGCATGCATAAACAGAGCTGTTACAGCGATAGAGCCAGAGATGGTTTGGAATTCATATCGTTTCGAGAATATGTAAACTGAGAGCGCAAGCAGAAGTACTGGAGCGATATGCGGGATTATTCCATCGTATTTATCTCGGTTTGAACAGTGAGATATTACGTCAGAAGAAAATTTGTATTCTAAAGCCGATGACAAGGCGAAAAACAGGAATACAGTACCTCCCTCACCGCGAGACAGCATATAAAAAAGAACGCAAAAACTAATTGGAAAGCAAAAAATCGGAAAAGACGCAAAATACAATAATCTAATCATGCTAAAAGCGCCTGTTATTATCTATTATTTCAGAATCCGACAGTAAAAGATTGAAGTATATTCAATAATACCTCTCTGTATTTGATCTGTGATTTATTGATTTTTTCATGTTTTCGCTCGCGACAATAAGAGTGGTTACGTACTAGGTTGAAAACCCACCCAACCTAGTTTGGTAGAGCCAGTACATTGTCAGATAATCTGAGTCCGGAATGGTTGTAAAGCGGAAAAAGAATCAACTTTTACGGATGATGCCTCAACGGTAGATTTCTGCGAAAAATTGAGTTATGCATGCATTATCAATATGTTCATGAAAGTGTCACATATTGACGGGGGGGTGGCTGCCCTCAATCAATATAATGCGAAACGCGCGTTCTCCGGAAATGATAAACATTGATTGAATTGTAGTTCGTTATCAATAATAATGACTATGTCATTACATAACGCTTTGAAGCATTTTCCGACCACTTTGAATCGAAACGGGATTCACATCTGGCGTAAGATCTGATGGGCGCGTCGCAAAGATTTTCGGCGGTCGCAGCTATCCCGTAACAGGCTGCGTTTTCATGCTTTGTTAACTTTTTGAAGTCCTAATAGGCGCGCGATGAGGTCATTCTGATCGTTGACAATCCGGCCGCCGGAAAAGCCGAAGCCTTTCCTGAGCCACAGCATTGCCTCGAACCCGGCGATAGTCCGCTTAGCGGTGTTTTACGTCTGGAAGCCGCCCACCTTCGGCATATTCTTCTTCACCCGGAAATGGTCGCTTTCAATTCCCTGTTGGAGATGCTTGGTGACGTAGTGGACCGGGTCTGATGTGAGCAGTTTCTCCTCGACGCTATCCTTGATTGCCGGTCGAAGGGTTCCCGCACCATCGGTGCCGATCTTGCCGGGTGAAAGCAGTGGTTCATCCTTCAACATCTTGCCAAAGAAGCGTTTGCCAGCATCGAGATAGCGCCTTGCAGTCAGCAGAAAGTCCACTGGATTGCCGTACTTGTCGATGGCCCGGTACAGATAGCGCCACTGACCGCGGATTTTGATGTAAGTCTCGTCGATCCGGACTGAACCGCAATGGGGCTTTCGGAACCTGCGCGGCCGCTTCTCGATCATCGGCGCATAAGCCAAAACCCAACGGTTGATTGAACTGTGGTCCACGTCAAATCCGCGTTAACAGAGAAACTTTGCGACACGCCCTTCTTTCCCGAGCTCATTGATGCCGCCCAACACTACTTTGGCGTACATGCATCAACATAAGAGCGTAATACTGCTTGCATACGGCTGATATGGCCTTTGCCTTGATTACGGAAGAATTCAAAGACATCATCGTCTATACGCAAATGCACTGAATGCTTCTTTTTGGGCTCAGAAACCTTGGCGTTATCCCAGAAGTTATCAGGCAAATCGAGCTGTGTTGCATTTTTCTCAGGCGCAGAAATCTCGCCGCGTTCTTTCATCGCCCGAAGTTCAGTCAGGGAAGCTGTTTTTATATTTTTCTCTGTCACTTCTACCTCCTTTCCATGCCGTTATAATTCGGAGTTTCCCATCTCTCTCAGTGTGAACGACGACATAGCATTCATCATCGGTCATACCCAAAGAAATGAAACGTAATTCACCGTAGTCTTCACGATCATCTACACGCGATAAAACGTCATTCTCGAAAATTAGAGCGGCATCTAATATGTCTATTCCACGTTCTAATAATGTCTTCTGACGCTTATTCTCGTCCCATTCAATTTCCACGATATTTCCTTACGTAGATAATTCTGATTTGTCTTCATTTCTCACCTCTTTGAACTTGTGCTTATCCTGAAAGCACCATAAATATGTATCTATTTGTGTACACAAAGTCAAGTTTCTCCCACAGAGTTCTGCTTTTCACCTCGAACTAACCTGCCCCCCTCGCCAATTCATCATGTCGCAACTCTGACGGCGGATGGCTACGTTGGAGCCAGGCGGAGAATGTATCTCCCTGTCGTTCTTCAACATGTGTGAGGTCATCCAGGAACCCGGAGATGCCGACGCCGTTCATCAGCTTTCCCGCAAACCGGTCAGCCTGGAGCTCTTGGAACTGCGATGTTGAATCATTCAGAAATTGGCTGATGTCGCAGGGAACCCGCATGAGCGTGGTGACAATTGAGAACACAAATCCGACAAACGGGATCTTGCAGATCGTATTGTTGTTCAGGCCAATCCCGAATTTCACCGGCATGGACAGATAACGCAGGAACATGCTGATCCGCGTATCCCAATTGCGCAAATGACCGATTTCATGAGCGGCAACACCTGCCAGCCGCTCAATGCCTTCGCGCGTATCGCCGTATTTGTGCAAGATCCCTTTGGTAAAACAAACCCGGTTATGCGCATAGGCAAAGGCGTTGATCTCGCCTGTGTCTTTTACACGCCAAACAATCTGCGGCAGCTTGACAGCGCTTTTCGCTGCGCATGCCTTCAGCTGTTCTTGAACCTTCCCGATGATGTCCAGTTCCCGCCGGGACAATCGGCGTGTGCCAAGCTCGATATCAAAAGAACCAGCTCCAATGCCAGGCGCATATGCAACCATAACGGCAGGCCCGAACGCGCATGGCAATGTCATCAGAACCAGCTGTAAATCGGTGATTTGAAGAGAGCCGTAATAGATCTGGATAGGCATCAGGATAAGTAAAATAGAGAGGAACGAAAAGACAAACGCGGACACTGCTGCACTGGACAGGGACAGCAGTCTTGCAAGCTCGATGGCTGCGATCCTGAAGAACACGTTCATCCTGAAACTCCACAATTAACACTGTCAATACTACCAATTATCAAGGTGAATTGCAAGTATAAACGAGTGTCACTGTACTATAACTCAGATAAAAACTTCATGATTGAGAGATAGTTCATAGAGAGAACACATTTGTTCCAAATGAAGGGTTTTATAGTTTTTGATGTTCTCGCATGAGAGAGTAGATTTTAAGATACTATTTGCAGAAAATATGTCGAAAACTTGGAAACGTCCACAAACACATTTTCAACGCTCCACGAATATGCAGCGCGTTAGACCCCGCACTACATCCGCAAATGCATCTCGTTCGGGGAAGTGCGGATTGAACCGGAGACGTTTCACAAGGCCCGCCCGGGCCGAAAATAAAAATCCCCAGATCCAGTAAACTGGACCCGGGGGAGGAAACTTGAAAAACCTGTAGCAAGATTTTTCTAGTTTCTTCCCGACAATTTGGCAAGTCCCGACGCAGCTTTTGCGAACGACTTCCCTTTGTCTGACCACAACTCTGGATCGCGGGCCATGGAGACATTATTGAACGACATGCATACCGGCCAGGACCTGAGTTTGCCGACCAACCTACCGCCGCCAAAGGGCCGCAACTATTTTTGCTGCTCTGACCATTATCCTTCGCCCGGACTTCCCAAGGGTGTGAGCCGTTGGGATGTTCTCAGAGCGCTGAAAATGGCTCGCAGGTCCCTTGGCCTGAGTGCAGCGCTTTTGGAATATGTCGAATTGCTGATTGTTAGAACCAATGATCTTGACTGGATCGCGGGCGCTGCCCCGATTGTGTTCACCGGCGTCCAGACAGCGGCCCGGATGCTCAATGTATCCGTTCGTCAAATCAATCACTATGAGCGCCGTCTTGCAGATGCCGGACTTTTGACCTGGCGCGATTCCGGCAATCGCCGCCGCTATGGCAAAAGAGGCGAGGACGGAACCTTGCTGTTTGCCTTTGGCGCGGATCTGACACCGCTCATCGAGCGCTATGACAAGATCGTAAGTCAGGGCGAGGCCGAGTTGTTGGATCAGCAGTTGCGCGCGAAGACGATTGGCGTCATTCGCTCTTGTCGCCGTGTCTTGAGCGATGGCGTTTGCGAAGCAAACACCTGTGGTTTGACGTGTGATGTTGTCGCTCAAGCCAGTGACCAGCTGGCGCGCTTGCCCCGCACCTTTGCACCGTCCTGGAGCACAGCAGAGCTTTGCCAATTGTCTCTGGAAATTGAGGCGGTGGCCCTGGAACTCAAGGCTGTTTTGTCCCCTGCAGACCACACGGAAACTTCCGGCCGGGCGGAAGAAAACGTCCGGCATCATAATACAACAAATACAAGTCCAAATCCCGGTGGGACATGTAATTGGACTGCGCCGGAGCGGACATCGCCAGTGGGCGATGAACTTATCCTTCAAAAGGAGCCCGCTCACGCGGGCGGCATGGATGAAGGGGAAAGGCGGAGCGGGCACGGTCCTGTAATTGACCAGCTTGCGGATGCAGGCGCAGCAGAAGCAGGAGGCGGCAGCACCGGCATTGAGCATATACGTTTCGATCAGGTGTTTGATGTTGCAAGCCCGATGATGCAGCACATGATCATCGAGGAAGCCGGGCAGGGGCCGGCCAACTGGACCGCCCTTGATAATGCTGCGGCAAAGGCAGCGTCCTATCTGGGTGTTGGTCCCACCTTGTGGGCACAGCTGCGCGCAGAGCTTGGTCCCGCCGCCGCGTCGGTCTCGATTGTTATCGCAGAACGCCGTCTGACAGATCCGGACAATCCCGTGAACAATCCGGGTGGATTTGTCCGCGCCCTGCTGGCTCGCGCCCACAGCGGCAAATTGCATCTCCACAAAAGCATATTCGGCCTCATGAAAAAGGGAGAAACCCGCCAGTGAACCGGACTGACCTTCTGGTCAGGCTGACACCAAGGGGCAGGGGGCAAGCCCCTGCGCCCTGTCAAGGCTTCCCGCAAACGGATGCCGGCAGAACGGCATGCCTGGACAGAGCGCTCCTTCAGGTTTCCGGCGACGCGAAAAATGCGAACCACCACCTTTGAACGAAGGAAAAAGACCTGATGAAAAAAACCGTTCTGGCTCTCTGTGCCGCAGCTTTGTTGGCAGTTTGCCTGCCAGCATCACACGCTTTGGCCGGGCCAAAAAAACCGACTATCGTCACAAGCAAATCAATGGCCCAGGCCAAGACCAAAGCCAAGACCAAAGCCAAGGCCATGTTCACGCAACGCACCGTTGCGTTTCGAATGACGGAAAACACCAAAACCCGTATGCTTATGAGCAAAACTCTTCCAGCCAATATCAACGACAACAATGTCTTGAAGAACCGGACCAAAGGAAAACCGGTCATGCAGGTTGAGCTTGTCTTTGCGTCCGAAAACGGAAAAACCCGCATCACGGGCGATACCTGGATGCTGCTCGATCCGAAAGTCAAAAACAAAGACAAATTCAATCTGTTGCAGACGCCGGACGGAAAGCGTTTGAAGAAACTCCTGAATCAAATCCGGTGATGTCATCGCAGCAATATTGCGCTTTGCACCGCGCGCAGGATCAATCAACCAATGACGTCAAGTTTTGGAGAAACTGAAATGACCGAGAATACTCAATTGAAAAAACCGGGTTCCGTAGACCTCCATGTAGGGGGGCGTATTCGCTTGCGCCGAATGATGCTCGGATTGTCCCAACAAAAGCTTGGCGAGACGCTTGGTATGTCGTTCCAGCAAGTTCAAAAATATGAAAAGGGGACCAACAGAATTGGTGCGGGCCGTTTGTATTCATTGTCACTGGCTTTGAAAGCTCCGGTCTCGTTCTTTTTTGAAGGCATCGAGGACATGGACACAGCCGAGGATGCAACCACATTGATGGACCTGATGCAAAGCCCTGATGCTGTAAAGCTGAGTATGGCATTCGAAAAAATATCTGATCCGGACGTGCGCAATAACATTATCAAGCTAACGCAGGCTATCGCGAAACAAGCCGTGTAAGGCCTACAGGTGGCGTGTTAAGTGACCGTGCCGCCGGGCGCGTTGACTTCACATTGATCCCGTTGCGCTCAAATCGCTTCCCCGGTCGTTTTCTTGATTGATGCAATATCCGTGACCTGGTGCGGCTGACGGTTGCGGGCTTTGCCCACGCCCTTCAAGCAGAACTTTCCCCTGTTCGCTGCGCGCCCATTCCTCGCGAGACAAAGTTCCGCCTGACACCCGCCCCGAACGGTCCCGCCCTTCATTTGCATCGAAAACGAAGGAGAACGACATGAGCACTTATTTCAACGTAACCACCCCCGTTAAAGGCAACGACAACAAAACCCGTTTCCACACCGTCGGCGTCGCCTTCCCCCAGGACGAGAATTCCAAGTCCGTCATGACCATCAGGCTCCATTCAACACCGATCAACGGTGAGCTGGTTCTCTTCGCTCCAAAGTCCGGCTCTGATAATCCCGACGGTGAATGAAACTCGCCACATATAACTCTCAGGCGGCAACTCCGGTTGCCGCCTGAAGTTGTTCCCGGAGAAACAGCGCAACCAGATAGTCTTTGGGTAATTCTCACTTAACGGTCACCTGATTACGCATAGTTTATCCACATCGAAAAAGAGCAACCCTCTGCGGAAATTCAACCATTGGGGGAATTTTACCTTGTCATTATTATCGTGCTCGTTAAGGTTTTGTTAATTATTGTATTCAGCCAAGCGGCTGGAACAGCTGGGGAAGCGCAAGAGCTTCTTCTGGAAGACTTAAACGGCAGGCGGCTTGGGGTGGGTCCTCGGGACAAAGCAGTCTGACCGGCTCTAAGGGGTAGGGCGAGAATGGATTTAGGGGCAGGGGATCAGGTCGCAGAACCTGAGACCGGATCGATGCGTCAGGGTTCTCCTGAGGTACAAGAGGCGCGGGAGCCGAGCAGCGGGCCACCCAAAGGCCTGCGGGTGCGGCTGTTCGAAGAACGTGATATCCCGTCCGTGCGCAGCATCATGCGCCAGCATCATGCAACGACTGTTTTCCGCAACCAGCCATTTTCAGACTGGAAGCTGGACAGACATTTTCAGAAAATCCTGAGCCGCCCGCCGCGCATGGCCTGCATTGTTGCGGAATGGCAGGGCGCGCCCATTGGCGTGCTCTGGGCGGCAGCGGACAGTTACATGCTGTCGGACGGGCCGCTGTTTGTCACCGTCCATGTGATCGCGGTCGATCTGGAACAGAAGCCGCTGCGCAGGGCCAAAGCCTTCCTGGCGCTGGTTGGCGGCTTGAAAAAATGGACCGCCTCACTGAACGCCAGCCATGCCTTTGTCCATGTCACCACCGGGTCAAACGTGAAATCAACGGATCGATTGATGAAAGCGGCTGGAGCGCAGTTCGTGGGTGGGGCTTATGTGGTTTAAGATCGGTAAACAACTAGGTTCTGGGGTGTTGTCGTTAGATTATTACTCGAAACAAGACACTGAAGTAAAAAACCGGAATAACGTCGGAGACTTGCATTGTTGAATTACTTACATAGTAAAAAAACTGTAATAATAATCACATTACTAGGGTGGGTGTTTTATTGTCATGAATCTTACAATGGTAAAGAGTCGTATTATTTAGACAAAATGTTGTTTGGGTTATGTATAGTTACTGTTTATTTAATTCTCGCGGTTATTTTTAAGAGACTGAGGAGTGAGTGAATTGGGGCAATATCAGTGGCAAAGAACCATGGGTGGCGGATTTGCTTCACATGATCTGATAAACGGGGGCATTCGAGTTTATTCTCCTAATCAGGGCCCCTCTATTAATGGCATTGGAACTGAGTTAACTGGCCTTTCCAAAGGACAGGCAGGTTCAGTGGTATCGACTACCGGCAATCTAATTGACGAGATTTGGGACACAAAACATGTCGGTAAAGGTCTCGGAAGTTTAGGGCTAGGTATCGACGTTTTAGTACGTTCGTTGGACGATGACGGATTAACTTTTAAAGATACTTCAGCAATCGCTACGGGAGCGCTGGCTGGTTGGGCTGCTGGGTTTGCTGTTGGAGGGCCACTTGGTGCAATAGTAGGCGGGATAATAGTCGGCCCTTTGGCTGCTTATCTAGTAGACGGAATAGATGCACTAGAGGGTTATCCTGACCCCGACTTGTTTCCTCACAATCATCCACTTGCACCAAATACAATTAATCCCAGCAATGCCTATGTGCCGTATAACGATCCCAACTATTCGCCCTATCCAGACTATCCCACCCAAATAACCGACGGGATCAAGGAGCTATCCGATATCAATGTCGGTCGGAACTTCGGTAAGGGAATATCGCGTGCCAAAGATGTTGGCTGGCATGTGTTTGATGATGCTGGCGGCCTGCCATCCATGTCTTCTGGTGAGGCTCTGGATCTGAGGGACAGTATTTCGGGCGCACAGAAAAACGTATTTTCAAACCCGCAAATCGCCAGTGGCATTCTCCAAGGCTACGACCTGAACGGCCCGGAAACAGTCGTCGATCTTCCGCAAACTCATTATTCAGGGAGTTCCGATGGCGGCAGTTCTTATGGCAATCCCGATGCGGGCGGAACATCTGGTTCAGACAGAAACACCGGGTCGGCTCAGACGCAGTCTCAATCCAGCAGCGGTAATTCCGGCGGTAGCTACAGCAGTGGCTACCGCCGGAATTACAGTTATGATTCCAGCAGCAGGTCCGGCGACGGCAATTCCGGCGGTAGTTACGACGGCCACAGCTCCTCCTATGGCAATCCTGACGCAGGCGGAACCTCGTCCGGTGGCTCCGTGCCAACTCCGAGGTCTAAACCAGGCAGTACGGGCTCCAGCGGTCCAGTTCATAACCCAAGTGACTGGGATAATCACAGCGGCAACGATAGTTCCGCCAAACCGATGCTCATGGATCTGGATGACGACGGCTTTGAGCTGATCGAGCGGACGGACTCCACGGTTTATCTGGACATCGAAGACGACGGGTATCAGCACCGGACCGCCTGGGTGGGCACCGGTGATGGTGTCCTGATCGTTGATCTGGAACAAAAGCCCCTGCGGCGGGCCAAGGCGTTTCTGGCGCTGGTGGGGGGCTTGAGAAAATGGACAGCCTCGATGAATGCCAGCCACGCCTTTGTCCATGTCACCACAAGGTCCAATCTCTAAGCAACGGATCGGTTGATGAAGGCGGCGTTCGCGCAGTTCGTGGGTGGGGCATATGTAGTATGAGTTTTAGTTTTTCGATCATCATCGTACTAAACGTAAAGAGAATAAAAAATGCTTTTTTACATCTCACTGTTGAATAAATGCAAGACAAATCCATTATCATTCTTTGCAATAAGTATTCCAGTTTTGTTTTTTGTCTTACTTTTTATAGGGTATGCTTCTGTAGAAATTATAAATCCTTACTTTGAAAATAAATTTAACATAATATACTTAATATTAATACTAATATTACCGGTAATTCCTTTTGTATTCATAATATTTAACTTGCTAATTGAGTATTATTTTTCTTTTTTTTTGGCATTACTAGGTTTTCGTAAGCTTGACGACCCTGAGAATAGGAAATTTCTGGAGGCTCAGATTTCTTGGGCCCGGAACTGGGTTGAACATAAACAAACTAATAAGGACAAAGGAAACTCCTGATGGGAAAATCAAAATCCATGTTCTCGGTTTCCCCTTCAAAGGTAACAGGGGGGTAATCATCCCATTTTTGGTGGGTTTCAAAACTGGACTTCAGGCCGCTGCTTTCAGTTTCATTGCGGGCGTAATGCCGTCTATGGCCATGTTGGGCCGCTCATTGTTGTATGTCCATAGCCAACGCGTCGCGTGGTCCTGTGCCTCCTCGATGGTTTTGAATATGTATTGTCCGAGCCATTCATGGCGGACAGTTCGGTTATAGCGTTCGATATAGGCGTTCTGTTGTGGTTTTCCGGGCTGGATATACTCCAACTCGATCCCACGCCTTGCGGTCCATATTTGCAGTGCGGCACTGACGTTTTCCGGACCGTAACACCTTTGGAACGACGCTGATTGAGAGGCTATGACCGCCTGCACAGCTCCCAAATAGCAAGGGCAGGTGGTCATAGCCGTGCCTCAGGTCTCTACAGTGGTTTTGCGTACACCATACCACAGAGGAGACCGACTATGACCAATATCAGTATCCCACAGACCGAGCCCGTTTTGGTTGCGATCGACATCTCGAAGGCGCGCCATGAGGCTTTGATAGCTGTGCCGGGCAAAAAACGCAGGCGTCGTGTCACGGTTTTGAACCAGCTTGACGATTTCACCCGGCTGACCAGAACGCTTTCAGATTATGGTCGCCCGGTTCGTGTGGCCTTTGAGGCAACCGGAAATTATCACCGTGCTCTGGCCTTTCATCTGAGCAGCGCAGGTTCAGTTCGAGCGCACGATAGATCCGCCGGACACGCTTGTGGTTCCATACGAAGCCTTTGACATTGCGCAGATAAAGGAAACACAAGCCGAAGCCCCAGGTTCTGTGCGCTGTCGTCAGTCGGACCAGCCAGTCCGCGATTTCTGCGTTCTCATCGCTGAGCTTACGTTCATAGCGATAGCAGCTATCACTGATCTGGAACGCCCGGCACGCAAGCGCAATGCTCACGCCACGCAGCCGAACTGCGCTGATGGCCATCTCTCTACGTTGAGACGGCCTCAAGGCTTTTTTCCAAGCGCATCCTTCAGCAGATCGTTCTGCATTGCCATCTCGGCGTACATCTTCTTCAGGCGCCGGTTTTCCTCGGCCATCGCCTTCATTTCAGACATCAATGAAGCGTCCATGCCACCGTATTTCGAACGCCAATTATAGTAAGTCGCGTTGCTGATCCCGTGTTCCCGGCAAAGGTCCGCAACTGGCACGCCGCTCTCACCCTGCTTCAAAACTGCCAAGATCTGGCTTTCCGTAAATCTTGATTTCTTCATGTCGTTCTCCAAGCGCATCAAAGGCCGGAGAAGTCCAATTTTCAACCCAACGATTTTAGGGGATGATTACCCTTTGGCTGATGGTTACGAGCATGTTGAACAGCAGCCGTCCGGTGGCTCTGTTGCAAAAAATGAATTTCTACGTCAAAAAAACTTTGTGACACGCCCACTACAGATGCCGTCCCACATCCATGCTTTGGTGCAGGATGCGGATCACCTCGATCCCAGCCTTGGTTATCCGAAAAAATACGAAGTGCTTTCCAACAGCATGTTTCAGGTAGCCTGAACGAACGTCCACGTCGCGCCCACGTTTCTCGCCCCGCGCAAGGTTGCTACAGGTGTTCTGAATATCATCTGTGTAGCGATCAGCCTGGTCGGCCCCCCATTCTTCAACGGTGTAGTCCCAAATGTTATCGAGGTCCGCCACTGCGGCAGGCGAGAAGGTGACAAGGCTCATCCGTTGGCCTGGTTAAGTTCTGCCCGTTTGCGCGCTTTGAACTCATCAAAGTCAAAGGGCTGAGGTTTCCCAGACTGCTCGCCCTCGATCAGAGCGTCTTGGAGCGCCTTTACCTTGCCTTCATGCTCTTCGAGCAAGCGCAGACCAGCTCGCACAACGTCGCTGGCCGAACCATAACGGCCTGCCTGAACCTGGGTGTCGATGAAGCTGGCGAAGTGATCGCCAAGGGACATAGATGTGTTTTTGGGCATAATGCACCTCCTGAGAACTGCATATACCAAATATTGGTATTCTTCAATATCACTCATTTACTCAAATACACATTTGAGTCTGTTGGCGTTTCTAGTGGGGTAGGGGGCTTAGATATGTAGGTGCTCGCATTTCCATTAGCCTCCCAATTCTGGGACGATGGAGATGCATATGAGCAAAGATCAACGCGAGATTCAGCGCAAACTACGCATTCTGAAGCATGCAGAAGAAACCGGGCATGCAGCGAAGACCTGTCGATATTTTGGAGTGGGTCGCAGCAGCTTCTACCGCTGGCGCGAAGCCTATCGCAAACACGGCGAAGCCGGATTGGTGAACCGCCCGCCCATTGCTAAATGGCACGCCAACAGAACACCGATGGAGATCGAGAAAAAGGTCCTTTATCTGCGAAGAAAATATCATCTTGGGCCCATGCCCATAGTTCCTTGATCAGGCGGTAATGATGTTCGCGTTGCCATTTGCGGATCAGAAATGCTTCGATTTAGGCATGTCCAGAGAGGAACTCAGACCGATTTCGCCATTGGCTGTCATCGGTATAGGCCTGCGTTACCAGCTGGGGGTTTCGGCTGTTCCAGCCGTCCTCGGCGGCGCGCACCTTTTGCAAGGCGGTTGTTTCGGAAAATGGCGGAAGCGGGGGGCCGGTCATGAGATGGCTCCTGATAGATTGGATGAAGGAGAGGTAGCAGCGCCCTTGAAAAGCTAAGATGACCTGGTGGACCGAGCTTTCGTCAATTGGCCCGGAAGAACCTTAAAGGATGTCTGAAACGGTCGAGTTTCATGCAATTGTTTGCGCCAATGTGGCGGATTGCGCAGACCTAATTTAGCATTCCCAAAGGTCGTAAGAAGTGGCGATCGTAGCGCCGAATACACTCCTTTTCCTCAGCAAATTGGTAAGCCTTCTGGCATTCGCTGTCAGTGAGGCTCTTTATGCGATAGGCCTCATAGTCAGCCAAAGATGCGAAAGAAAAAAAGCAGACGGCCATGTCGTTTGGGCTTTCATGGGGCAAATAGTACCCATGATGCGTGCCGCCGAATTTCTCAACCAAGGGGATCCAAGCGCGCGCGTATTCCTCGAACTCAGAAATCTTCGATGGGTTCAGTTCGTATTGAACATAGCAGGATATCAACGGCTTTTCCTCATAAGGTGTTCGGTTTCAGGACTGTGTTCATTTAATACTGAGGGCTGTTGTCGCAGGCAGCTACTCGGGTAAACCGATGATGGCAGCCAACTGCACTACAATGGGAACCCCCGATGTGCAGCGACTTGTTCAAGGTTTGATGACCACGATGGTTGTTCAGCGACGAATGTCCTGAACTTGTCTGCCACTTCCGGCTCTCCTTGCAGACCTCCCGCAGGGACGATCATATTTTTGCCGTCGCCGTTGGTCCATGGAACGCCAGAACCGCACACCCGGCAAAACGATTTGGAGATGTCCCGCCCTGGCATTTGATAGGTGACAATGTCTTCGCTGCCAGCCAGCCAACTGAACGCTTCAACCGCTATGAACAGATTTGATGCGAAGGCTGATCCAGTGATCTGTCTGCATTGGTCGCAACTACACAAGAACATCTTGTCGAACGCGTTGACGACCTCGTACGAGACCACGCCGCACAGGCAGTTTCCTTTGATTTTCTGCATTGTCCTGATCCTTTGTAATTGGCTTTGACTGCTGAACTGACCGGCTTAGGTTGCGATGTCATCTCGCAGAAATCCAGCAAGGGCTTCGAGAATCTGGCTCGGCACTTCGAGCTGTGGCATGTGCCCCACGCTGGGAAACGATTGAAACGATGCCTGCGGGATTCGTTCATGGAGCGCCTTCCCCCGTTCGAGCGGAATCCATGGATCGTCCGCTCCCCATAGAATGGTCACCGGGCATCGGATTTGACCGAACATCGGTTCGACGTCCGCGGTGAAGCGCTCGTCGGCTTGAGAGAATTGCCGATAAAAACTCCCGCGACCGTCTTCATCGAGCCACGGTTCGACGAGCTTCGAGAAGTCTTCACTTTCGATCTCGTTGACGAGCGCGCCCCGGATATAGGCTTCCACCACTGCCTTGTGGATATGCGGTGGCAGGCCGGTGAAGGCCTCGACATGCCGCCCGACATGATCAAAAAAATCCGATCCCCAAGGGCGCATTGCGACAACGTTCATCAGGGCATATTTCTCGAAATCGCAGCCATGCAAAAGATGCGCGCGCAAAGTTGCTGCGCCGCCGAAATCGTGTGCTACCACGCGGGGGCGATCCAGTTTCCAGTGTGCCAACATCTCCGCGAACACGCTGCCTTGAACGTCGAGCGCCGTGACATTCTCGGGTCGCTTATCGGATTGCCCGTAGCCCGGCATATCATACCAGTGGACGCGGTAGGTTTCAGCCAGTGCTGGAATGACGCGATGCCACGAAAAAGAAGACCACGGCCATCCATGCGCGAGAACGAGGTCCGGTCCATCACCTGCACTTCCGGCGGCAACCGAACCAGCGCTTGTCATGACGGTTTCTCCCAACGACCAGCTCCCTTTAAGTTTCTGCATCGATTCAATACTTTGTGATGGGGTCGACAAGTTGGCCGGCGCGGCGCAACCAGTGCTCAGCCTGCGAGATCATTCTGTGAAGCGTGGCTTGCGCGGGTTCGCGGGACCGGATGAGATCAGCTGCCTCGCCGACAATTACAGCGGTAACGTCTGTGTCGTCAGCCGTTCGTGAGGCCTCGAAACGCTCTCTCTCGGCAGCGAGGTTTTGCGTGAGACCTTCGATATCCGCACTCCATTGCCGGGTGAATGCATTACGCATCGTGCGCAGGTTCCAATCCGAAGGCCAGTCGAGCCCACGTGCTATGTCAAATACGGAACTGCGTTCCGTATCGTCCCCCGAACCGCGAACGGCTGCTTGTTTGGCATTTTCACTGGCGAGGGATTCACCGGTCGCAAAGAAGGTGCTGCCGCACAATGCGCCCGAAGCCCCGAGCGCAAGCACTGCCGCCAACCCGCGCCCATCAGCGATCCCGCCTGCGGCAATGACCGGTATTCCTTGCGCGATATCCACAACCGCTGGAACAAACGGCAACGTTGATCTGGTGCCGCCATGTCCGCCTGCCTCGGTGCCCTGAGCCACAATGGCATCCACCCCAACGTCTACAGATTCACGCGCTTGGTCCAGCGTCTGAACTTGCACGATCAGCTTCGTCTGCACGTCTTTAATACGCCGGAGGAATGGTTTGAAATCACCAAACGAGAGCATCAGGGCAGCAAGGTTGCGGTCAAGGGCAAGATCAAGCAGGTGAGGTTGGAGGGCCAGCGACCACGTTATGAAGCCGACCCCGATTTGTGCGCCCCCCGCTGCGTCGAATTCTTGTTTGAGCCAATCGGCGTCGCCATAGCCGCCACCGATCAGCCCCAAACCGCCGCCATTGCTGACTGACGCAGCAAGCGCGCCGCCACTGACACCTGCCATAGGTGCCAGTAAAACGGGATATTTGATGCCGAACAGATCATTCAGTGGTGTGCGAATAGACACCGGAACTACCGCGCCACTGACTGGCGGTATTCCTCGACGGGCAAGCCACCGATCCCCCAGTCCTCAAGCGCAACTTCGTCAATGACGACAAAGGCTGTCGCTGGTGATTTGTCGAGAACGCGGACCAGCAAGTCGGTAACGCCGCTAATTAATTCAGCCTTCTGGTCCGCAGTGACGCTTTCGCGTGTTACCTTGATGTTAACATAAGGCATGTTGGTTCCTTTCAGACTTCGCGTTCAGTGATTTGGAAAATCTTGGCCATGATCCGCCATGTTCCATCGGTTTGCACGAGGGTGAGGAAGTCGATAAAATCTTTTGTGCCAATTGAGCAGCGCACGCGGGCGAGGGCAGCGTTATTGCCCGCGAACTCAATGGACTCTATGACATCACGCCGAGGTTCATTGCGGGAGGCTGGTGACACGCGTTTGGCCACCACCGGGAAATATTCCTCCATCGTGCGGTGTAGCAACGGCACCTCGTCCGCCGTGGCATAGATCGCTTTCGGGTGAAACGCGTTTCCCAACCTTTCGATGTCGGCGTGATAGAGACCATCGAAATAGGTCTCCAGCACGCCGGCTACGGCGGCAAACTCACTCATGCCGCTTGCTCCTTCTCGATGACTCCTTCAGCTACCATCGCCTTCACAGCGGCAGGACGCGCTGCGATACGCGCAATGTAGGCTTGGGTTTTGGGAAATGCGTCAAGGCTTACCCCGACAAACCCCGCCCAGTTCAACACCACGAATGCATAGGCATCCGCCACGGTAAATGTATCGCCCAGAAGAAACGCTCGCCCGTCGGCGAGGGTTCGCTCGATATGTGCGGCGCGGCGTCCGACACCAGCCTCGGCTTTCTGTCTTGCATCGCCATCAAGTTCAGTACCCGAGAAAAAAGGACCAAAGGATTTATGCAGTTCCGAAGATACGAAATTGAGGGATTCCTGAAGCCGCGTGCGTTCCAGCGTACCGTTCGGCGGCGCAAGCCCGGCGTCGGGCGACTGATCAGCCAGATACTGCAGTACGGAAGGGTTTTCCGTGATAATCTCACCGCCGTCCGTGACCAACGCCGGAACATAACCGTTCGGGCTGATCTTGCGAAAATCCTCGCCCGCTTCAGTCTTACCCGCTTCGGTATCTGTCTTGTCGAGTTCGAACGACGTGCCGATTTCGTTCAGGATGATGTGGGATGCCATTGAGCATGCACCGGGTTTGTAATGAAGTTTCATAGTTCATTTCTCCAGTTGGTTGGCTTGGTTAAGTAGAAATGGGACAATCGATAACTGTTGACAACTAAGTATCCAGGAGATACTTCATTCTCCGGTTACCGAATGGAAACCTGGTTACCCACTCATGCCGCTTAAAGTCCGTAAGAACCAAAGCCCGAGCCCGCCGCCGCCATGCATGCTGACGCACTGCATGGCCGTGATTTCCGGCGCGTGGGCTGCCAACGTGATTTGGTCGCTGCGTGCTGGCCCACGCCGTTTCAACGAATTACGCACTGACATTCCGCCAATTTCGGCCAAGGTCCTGTCTTCGCGGTTGACTGAACTAGAGCACCGCGGCGTGCTGTCCCGGAACGTTCAGCCAACCTCGCCACCATCCGTTGAATATGCCTTGACTGATCTGGGCGGTGAGCTTGTGCCTGCACTTGAGGCAATCGTGAAAGTAGGTCACAGATTGAAGATGCGCGACGACGGATGAAGTCTTGACATGTGACGGGGATTCTAGGCTAGCAGGCTTGGATCAATTCGATCTTGTAGCCGTCTAGGTGCTCGATAGAGGCGGTGATCGGTCCGACGAGATCCGGCAATTGAAGCGGGAACTGGCACGGGTTCCCCCAGGACGAGAATTCCAAGTCCGTCATGACCATCAGGCTCCATTCAACACCGATCAACGGTGAGCTGGTTCTCTTCGCTCCAAAGTCCGGCTCTGATAATCCCGACGGCGAGTGAAACTCGCCACATAAACAATTCTCAGGCGGCAACTCCGGTTGCCGCCTGAAGTTGTTCCCCCGGAGCTGAAGTGCTTCAACCGCATCGCGAAAAAGGCTCATGCGTTCACAGTGCGAAGGACATTCCCCATTGTCATCTTTTACAATTCAAGCTTGTATACACCCCTAGTGAAGCCGTGTCGGGGCAGGCTGTATGGGAATCTGGATTATTGATCACTTGATCGCATTTCTGAATGAACAGCGCGATGCATCATTGGTCACCCTTATGCTGAATCTTGCTGGGATCTTTGCAGTTTTAGGCTAGATTGAAAGTACGTTAGGATGACCAAATAGTTGAAACCGTAAAAGGGCAGTCGGTCGGGCTGCCGGTCTGCTCACGCACTGTGGAAAGAAGTCGGCATGACACCTTCAGAGTTTTTGAACGCTTGTTTTGACGGCAAGGGACCCAATGTCGACGCGGATCTCCTCAACACCTTGCGCCTCTGGCCTCCTTTGACAAACGGGCTTTCTGATTCGGATTATCGGCGACTGCCGGCGCGGCACAAAAAGCTCTTGGAATTGAGCGACGGGATGGATCTTCTGGAGGGCAGTTACCGGCTGTTCAGCTGGGCTGAAAAAAGTACGCGGACGATGCGTTGGTGGAACAAAGACCAAACCTGGAAATTCGCCTGGCGTGGCCGGGCCGCCGACTATTACTGTTTCGGGGAATCCGTGCTTGGCAACCAGTTCATATACAGTCTCGCTGAGTTGGTAACCGAAGCGGAGCCGAAGGTCTATGAGGTTTATCCCGTCACCATGGAGCCAATCTGCGCCTATGACAGTTTTGATCATTTTCTGGACGGCGGGTTTTTTAACGGCGTGATGGACGATGATTATCATAGACGCATTGCCGCCGCGCGCAGTGAGCTGGGTAGCTTTGATCTGTCGCAGCACCTGGCCTATATGCCGTCGCCTCTGCTGTCGGGCGGACGAGTGGATGTGCAGCTGATGCCCATGACCGCCGAAGCGCACCTGACGGTTAACGGTGACCTTTTTTGTGAACTGGCGCATTTACAGTCTCTGGAAGGGCTACAGGGATTGGATAACTACGAAGACACAGAAGGTCGTTTGCGCGTGCGCCCGATCTGGGGTGCTCCACTGGCAAACTGACCTTGGTGATGGGGCAAGGTGTATCGCCACACAGACCGGCGGCAATCTCGGGGTTTTCCTTAGGGGGGCATCCGTTGATTATTGGGTGACTTGATACCGGAATGCAATTCACTCGGCGAAGCGGGTCACCCGAAAATCAACGGACGTGCTCTGGGCACTCCGACGCCGTTTGTCCCGCATTTCAGGCTCGCCATGAAGCATCGTTCCGCTAGAAACACAATCCGATCTGGTGCCGTCTAGCGGCATCGTGTCTACAAATGTGTTTGCAATCGAGCCCCGAAAAGGGTGCCCCTCGCTAATACTGATAGACGTTACCGTCTGTTTCCTTGACCAGATAGACCGTGATGACCCGGCCCAGATATAGTCCGCCTCCGACAATGTTGTTCGATACTTTGGTTTGCCCAAACCAGCCAAGCGGAGAGTAAGACACACCGGTCGCCCCCACATCGGGCACATGGCCGACGACGATACCAGTACCATAGGTTCCAGGTGAACTGGCGTTGGCGAGGTTCCGCTCCTTGCCGGCGATCTGTCCGGCCAGATACCCGACCGACCCGGTGATTTTCCGGTCTGTCGAGACACACGTCATTTGCTGAGGCGAAAGCGTCTTGATATACTGGTTGGCCATCATTGTATAATTGCGGACATCGCTTTCGGTTTGTGCGTCTCTTTTTTTCTTGTGCAAGTCGGCAATGTAAGCGGTGGCGGGAGGCGAGGCGACCAGCGTTCCGGCAGAAGGTCCGGGATGGGCTGAAGGCTGCAGCATGACAGCTGGTCCGCCCGGGTTGTAAAATGCAGGTGTTGTGGGAACGCTGCCGGATGACGATTTGGCTTGGCTGACACGATGGGTGTATCGGGTAACCATGCCCTTTGCAGTGCCGCGTTCCTTACGAGCCTTGGCAAGCTTGTTCGCATTGTGCTGGCTTGGATTGCTCTTATAGAGTTTTTCCGCAGATTTGACGCGTTTTTCAGCATTTTTCTGCTTCGTTTTCCAGGACGAGAGGCTTTTTTTCAAGTCTGCAAGCGACGGTTTGGTAATCTTTGCCAGACCGGTCGTGTCAGTATAGGTGACCGGGTTGCCGCCGACATAAAGATAGAGATTGGGGCCGTCATTGAAGCCTGCAGGGTCCGCGCTTAGCCAGCGGCCGAGCGCGGCGACGTAGTACCGTGCGCCATAATAATAAAGCCCGGTCGCTCCGTCGCGTTCCTTGCCGACATAGCGGTACATTTTCAGCGACTTTTCGCCGGTGGATGCGGCAGCGAACACGGCGTTTTCGCCGTAGGGATAATATTCCTCGCAGCTGATAACGGCGGCGTTGTCGTCCAGCTCCAGGGTGATCGACCCCAGCAGGGTTTGCAGGGGATAGCGGGTCAGGACGGACGTGGGCGATTTTGTTTCGCGTTGACGCGTGTCGATGGTCCAGCGGTATTCGGTGGCAAAACAATAGCGGCCATTGGTGCGCGGCGTGGGGGCCAGTTCGCGGCCGCCATGAGCATCGCGGTTCTGGTCGGCGTCGTTGGCGGTTTCCGCTTCGCCGTAGCGCGGGTCGTCAAGCACACGCAAGTCGTGACGCTCAAGGATCACGGATTTGGTCTCGCCGCTGACCCGAACGAGACGGCGGCGTTGCCAGGAGCCAAGATAGACCGTTTCCTCAAGCTCGTATTCCGAAGCCGAAATTATTCGCTTCGTCGTCTTGCGAAGTCTTTGTCCGCGTCCGTCATATTGAAAGGCGGACGCATCGTTGTCGCCGTCTTCCCGTTCGATCTGTGCAATGTCTAGGAGACCGTTGCGCCAACTCCAGGCAAGACCCGACAATGCATCAAGGGAAAGCATGTTGCCGTTAGCGTCGTAGGAGGTCGTACCGCCCACAGGCGTGCCGCGGTTGGAAAGAGGGGCGATGTCGATTTTGCGGGTCCAGTTGCCCGACGCCGCTTGGTGCCGGATGCGTCTGAGATTGCCGCCGTCATCGTATCTGTAAGCCTGCTGGTATTTCTCCAGCGCCGACCCATCTCTGGCATCCGCAAGAGGCTTTGGCTCTTTTGCCGCTCCGAGAGCAAGGCCCGGCTGCTGCACACCCGTTGCGTGGATCAACCGGTAAAGCGAATCCGTGGTGTAGTCGCAACAAGGCACGACTTCCTGTTGGGCGAAGAAGGTTGTGTGGCGTGTGGCGTCGATCGTTTCAACCACATTACCAACCGGATCATACGTGTAACTTCGGTCCTGAAGCTGCGGGCCATTGGCCTGCTTGCAGCCGGTCAAGCCGTTCGGGGCGTGGCCTTCCGTTTTGACACGGGTGAGACGCAGAGTGGTCTTTTCATAAGTGAAGTGCGAAACCGCCGCGTTTCCGAGCACAATTCGCGTGCGTTGATAGGCCGGATCGTAATCGATCCCGGTCACGATCTGCCGCTCGGCCTCGCCTTCGCGCACACTCAGCGTCGTCAGATGGCTGGAGGCGCCATAGCCTGGCACAACGGCACGGCCGTCCGGAAGTGTTTCACCGGTCACCCGGCCAAGTGCGTCATAGTGCCAGCGTGTCACGAGCGGTGCCGGGTCCAGCGGAACACTTGCCGACTCTGACCAGTCAATGTCACCAGACGCCGCCTCGGCAAGCCGGCGGTCTTGTGTCAGAGGCTGGGCCTGAAGATTGTAGACAGGATAAGTGACCTGACCCGCCTGATCTCGGCTTTGATAAACCTCACCCCTGAGATTGTTTTGAACGTCGTCGGGCTGTCCCTCGCCATAGGTGATGACTTCTGCAACCCACCAGGCAGCAGAGTGGCTGCAAAGGGCGCCGGAGCGGACACGGATCGAGGTAAGTCGCCTGAGCGGGTCGTAGCTTTTTGCGGTCTCAATGCCGCGTCCGTCCAGCTGACGGATCTCGGCACCGAATATGTCTTCCAGACGGGCCCTTGTGCCGGAATCTACGGCAGCTTCCATCAACTTGCCGCCGGTCATATCGTGCACAAACTGGACATTATCGAGCGGAGGCGACATTGCCATGAAACGCGGATCGGCAATGGCTATGGGCTGGCCGGTGGCATCCAGAGTTAGCCTGGTTGTCAGATAAACGGGCTGTGTGGGTGTGCCGTCGTCACCCTCCACCAGGGTTTGGATCTTGCGGACAGGATTGCCGCGTGGGTCCAGTATCAATGCATCCGGCGTGTCGTCAAAAATAGCTGCCTTGCGCAGCGCGGTACGCTCGGACGGAGGCGTGGCTGGATTGTCAATGTGATCCTTGTAGTAGACCGACTGAGTGACCGTGTCGTTTTCGTCAAACTGCCAGCGTGTCCAGGCCTGAAAGACGGAGCGGGTAAAAAAGCCTTTTGGGGTATCAAGGCGGATGGCCCGGTCGACGGCGTCATAGCGGACAGTTGCCGGCGCGGGCAATAGACCTGCGATGATGACATCGGTCTGATCTTCATAAAGCGGCGTATTGGAAAAATAGGGTTGGTACGCCTTTACCGCCAAGCCCTTGTTGTTGTAAACGGTTCGTCCGCTGACCCACCACCTCTCTGGCACAGTTTCCAGCCGGACCTTGCCACTCCTGTCAGGTGCCAACGCGCCGGACCGCTTCCGGATGAAAGCCTTGCCCGGTTCGCTCACGCGCTTTTCTTCAATTGTCCGTTTGAAACCGTCTTGATACGAGATTTCTATCTGGATAGCGGTCGCCTGGCCGGGTGTCTCTTCGCTGACATAAGTTTCACGGGTCAATTTAAGGGCTGAAACCGGCTGGCCCTCTGACAGCCAGGCAAATGCATCCTGAAACTCGAAACTGGAGGCCTCTTGAAGGTAGTGTTGGGGCCGAGCCAGAATGTCGTCGAAGGTTGTTTCCGTCCGGACGAGATAGTCCGAAAGTGGCGCGTCACCGGTGTTGCCCTTGTAGAGCGAGGTAGCAAGAGGACGGGCTAGCGGATCGAAAAGCGTCTCGCTGACGATCAGGTTGGGATCGATGGTGCGTCTGGGTTGAAGCGCCTGATAATCCAGCTCTACCTGCGTGACATTCTGCTGTGTGTCGCTTAGCCACTCGGAGGTGGAGGTAACAAACAGGTGTGGTTTATCGTAGCCGAAAACCGTCTTGCTCTGAAGTTCGGAACCTGGCACTGCAAAGCTATTGTTGGTTTCACAACGCATGAAAAAACAGGCGTCTTCGGTAAAAAAGCTGTCCGTTTCACCGCGGTTCCACCAATAGCCGTCGTCCAGCCAATAACCACCCTCTTCCGCAAGGTCTCCTGCAAGGCCGCCGAAGATTTGTCTGGAGACTGACAGCTGACCAGTTTCTGCCGTGACCGGATAGACTTGTCCGGTCGAGAGATCGGCGACACTCCAGATCTGGTCACTTTCAATCACGGTCACCACACTGCCGGGGGACGGGGGCAACGCGATGGAATGAGCCCTGAACCGATCCAGCAGCGTTTGCGGCAAGACGCCATTGTTGAGATCGGGAACAAGGGCGCTGGTTTCGTGAAAAAGAAAATCGGACGACAACAGTCCGTCCGGAAACGCCGCCGTTTCCTGATGGTGTTGCAAGGCACGGGAGGCGGTCTCGCCTAGCGGCAGGGCCGCGGTCTGGTCTTCGTTCCAGTAATAGATCCGGGCCCATTTCTGATCGCGGGCCTGCGGGCCTTCGGGCGTAAACGGCGTAAGATAAGGCAGAATGTTTTCAAGTGCTGTATCGACCTGCGCCGAGAGGTCGTTGAAACTGAAATAGCCTGTCGCACTGGGGGACAGTCCGGAAAGTTCCAGCAACCGATGTTTGCAGGGCAGACCCAACCAGCGCATTTTTTTTGTTGCATTGATCACGTCGTTGAGCGTCACGCTTGCCGACAACCGGTCCTGTTCTGGTTGGCGGGCGTTGGCTGGATTGTTACGCGAAAGCGTTGATGTTTCGGGCGCCGGCAAGTCGGCGCGGCGTGGATAGTGGATGCCGCAGTCGCGCACCACGTTGCCGTAAGCATCGATATTTAACGCGAAGCTATGCGATACACGCGGGTCGTGCGGCGCCCGCTCGTATTCATAGGTGATGGTTTCGCAATCGGCGGCAAGAAACGATGCAAAGCTGTTCGGCCCAATCGGTTGTAGCAGACGCACCATCGCGCGGGACTGCGTGACGTTATAAGGAACATTGGCGTGCTCGGAACCGTCTTCACCATAGATTTCTTCGCGCAGGACCCGGCCCCGTGTCGCGGCCTCGGCCTGCTGCAGCGGTGGCCGTGCCAGGCGCAACAGCGCCGGATCCAGCCATGTCGGGGGCATGTCATAGGCGTCCGTATCGCCGCTGAAGAACTGTCGCTGCCGTGCTTTGGCAAAGGCACCTGTTGGGTCGTAGGCACCCACATCATACCAAGTCTTGACCAGGCGGGGAGGTTGATGCAACTCGTTGGCAAGGGCCAGCGTTGCTGGCTGGTCCAGCAGGTTGCCTGCGCAGTAGTCGAGGAAAGTTTCGGTGTCGCGCCGTTCCACATAACCGAAGCCGTTGAATCGCCGCTCTGCCTTGTCGTAGAAACCGTCATGATAGCTGTACGTACTCACCAGCCGTGTGCCGGTGTTCTGCTCCAAAACTTCCATTCGACCCACCACCTGGACCGGAAAAGGCAATTTGGTCAGCCAGGCTTGGCCCCGTTTGAGGTCTGCTAGGTAGTCCTGCGTTGAGCTGCGATAGCCCATGCGCACCAGTGCACCCATCTGATTGTCGGTTTCCGTCAATAGATAGGGTTTGGGCTTGTCTATCTCGCCGGTCACTCCGAAATCGTAAAAGAGCTGCCGCGTCTGTGGCGCGGCAAAAGTCAGCACGATGCCGGTGCATCCGGACCCCAGGACATCGGCTGCCGTTACGCCGTCGAGCTCGGAGAATTCCATCGGCAGCGGGATTGGTACGGCTTGGGAAAAGCCGTTGCCATTTAGGTTTTTGTATAGGTCGATGCGGTCGGAGTGAAGGTAAAGCAGGTCGGCGCAGCCCGAGCCGTCCGTATCGATCAGCCGGATGCGGCTGGCATCGAATGTGGCATCGAAGACCGGGGGGCAGTCCAGCTGGACTGGTGCGCCAAAGTGACCGTGCCCGAGATTGGGCCAGCACCTGATCTGGCCATTGGACACCGTAACCCAATGCTGAAGCCCGTCGCCGATGACATCGGCGAAAGTAGTCAGCAGCGTCTTGTCGTCAGCGTTCGCAAGTGGAAACGGTCTCTTGTAGGTGCGTGCCTTGCCGAATCCTTTTTTGCCAAGCGAGGGGTGCACGACGAAATAGTCTTCGCGGAATTGCAACAGATCGGCCCGGCCGTTGCCGTCTAGATCGACAAACTGGGAATGCGGGGCTGTGAGAGAGGTGGGAGCGGCCGCGAAAGTCTGAAAAGACTCCCAGTCGCCTCGATCGTTGCTGTAAAATCCGGCAGAAGCTTGTTCGCTGACGACAAGATCAAGCGTGCCGTTGGATTCTATATCCAGGAGAGCTAGATTGGCACGGCCAAGATCCCGATCCAGCGGAAACCTGCGCAATTGTGTCTCGCTGAATTTCCCACCACCGCCCGGGCGCCAATATTGCACCGAACTGTCGCCGCTCTGCAATATACCTGGCAGCCCATCGCCGTCCAGGTCCACAAGCTGAAAACTATCTGGTGTCAGGTAGCCAGGAGCTGCCGGCACCTGTTGATCGGTCGTCAGTTGGTGAAAGCTGCCTTGCTGCGGATCGAAGTCTGAATACTTCAGCCGCAACGCGGGAAGGCACGCCTTGGAGAAAGTGCCGTTTTGTTGCCAGCGATAGCCGATATTCTGAATTGAGGTCAGCAGCGCCGCTTCTGGCTGTTCGTCATAACCAAAGGAATAAGCGCGCGTGAGTGTCGCCTTGCCATTGAACAGTTCGGGAACGGAAACATAAAGCAGGATGGTTTGGCAAAGCCGGTAACAGCGCCGTTCAAACCCCGAATTGTAGGTGGAATAAGGATCGTTGCGTACCGGCCAACCGGTTGGTGGCGCGCCCGGTTGTTCCAGGTCAAAACCGCCGTAGTCGAACATCACCTGATAGGCAAATCGTTCTGTGACTCCGTCCTGCGCGTAGTAGTTGCCATATTCAATCCGGTCGGGATATCTGTTGGAGCCAATGCGGTGGTGCGCGTTCGCGGGCCAATCTGGAACGTTGTCGCCATTTTCCGCGCGGTAGTGGAACAGGATCCTCTCACCCTTGGCGTTTTCGCTGGTTTCAATCAGCCATTCCGCCACATGTGTCGGCCATTCCGGATCCGAAATCCGGGATTGAGACGTCAAACCGTAGCAGTTGATAGTGTTATCCGGTCCGGTGGTTTGCCAGTGGCTTTCACCCGTTTCCGCATTCAGCCAGAACTCAATCAGCGTAAAGTCGGATTCAATCCTTGGCTGAAAGCGGCTGACCCACCAGTTCTCGCCGTTTTTCTCGCGGGTCGCTACATCATTGACCCATTCACCTTCAGGATTTCGGAAGAGTGAGGGAACCAGTTCGTCTACGCCGAATACGATGGGATCCGTACCGTCATATTTTGGCACACCGAGACGGAGGTTGATAGCAAAACTCGGGATATTCGCCGAGAAACCCATGCCGAACAGTCCATTGCCGGAACCGCTCGCATAATTAATGGATAGGGTCAGCGAAAGCTCACGCGCACCTGGCAGCTCCAGGGGAATGGGGAGGAACCCTGTGCCAAAATTCTCTTCAGCAGAATAGGCGCTTGCCGGCTCGCCAGTTCGTCCGCCACCTCCCGGGCTACCGGATTTGGGAATGTCAAATCCGAAGCTTTTTCCGTTCGACGACTGATCCATCCCGGCCCCGCTTTCTCCTACATTGGTCCGCTGAAGACTGGCGCAATCAAATGACTGATATTTTTAGGTTGTTCCAATTTAAAGCTAAACCTAAGAATTGTGTTATGTTTCGGGGTAAGCTTTTTCCGTTCGACAGGACGTTACTTTCTTTTCTGAGTTTCCCAAAAAATTCCTATGAAACTGCACTTTACGCACATCTCAGTGCAGATAGTGCCCGAATTTTGATGAATTTTCTTATGAAATCATAGATTGACATAATGTTAATTTAACTGCAAGGTTGTTGAGAAAGAAACTTTAAATATAAATAAACAGAAAAAACAATGTAATCAGATTTATATAACATATTTTCCGAGTAAGTGACTCTCTTTGTTCATTTCTATTTATAAAGGGTGGATATATGACGGAAAGTTATGATCATTACATCAATTTTTTGTCTGTTTTTTATTCCGAAAATGCGGGATTTGATGTTCTGGAGCACGACTTCCGGGATGTATCCGTATTGGACGGGGTCGATATTGGAGATGAGCCGGCAGAAAGCGCTCTGGAAATCCTGAAACTGAGCCGCCGTATTCAGTCTCTGACCTCTGACGCAGACGTGGTCGGTGTTCTGTTGCGCGGCGGATGGCATAGTGCCCATGCTGTCGCCGGTGTTCCCAAACCGGTCTTCGTCCAAGGTTTGAAACGGGAAGGCATCGAAGACAAGATTGCTGAAAACTTGCATGACAAGGCGGTCAGCACCAAGTCGGCAGCCCAGCACGTGCTGGCGAACGTAGTCTCTCTCGTCGGCGACCGTTACTTTCGAACGAGCCGGGCATTTACAGGCACGTCATCACTGGATGAGGTGGCGCAATCGATTCCGAGCTACCAAGATCTTTTCGGTAACCTGAATTTTCTCAAATGTACCCATTGCCAATCGATTTTTGGTCCGTCGGCCTATTTCCTGGACCTGATGCGGATCGTCAACGACTATGTGATTTCGCCCAACACCAATAAAGCCGACAACAACATACCTGACGCCTATCTTTTGCGGACGCGGCGGCCGGACCTTTATGAGCTGGATCTGACTTGCGAAAACACCGACCAGCTCGTTCCTTATCTTGAGGTCGTGAACCGTGTTCTGGAGCGACATATCGGCCAGACTCCCTATCATACCCTAGCGGCCGCACCCTATCCGTTCAATCTGCCCTTCAATTTGCCGCTGATCGAAATGCGCAACAATCTTGAAGGGATGAAGGCCTCCCTGGCGGAGGTTTATACGTTACTTGATACAAAGGACGAAGTTGGGAACCAAGCCGCTCTCAAGGCGGTCGAACTGCAGATCGCGCGTGAGTATATAGGTCTATCCATCGAGCAGCTTGCCGTTGTCTCGCATCCGGAAACTACTGCCGAGGGGCTTGGCCCCTATTACGGATATACTTCGCTGACACCTGCCAGCCTGATCGGTCTTTCGCATGTCAGTACGTTTCTCAAGCGAAGCGGTCTGTCCCGGTCCCAGCTCACGGCCTTGCTCTATCAGGAGACCTCGGTCGACGAACGGACCAAAGTGGCACCGGACTTTTTCATCAACGACACGAAAGAGCAGAACACACCTCCTTTCATGTCGCTCGTTTTTGACAAGAGCGACCCCGACAATGTGGTGGAACGCATCGACGGGCTGACGCTTCTGCGGGCAGATCGTATCAATCGCTTTGTAAGGCTGCAGGCGGTTTTGGATTGGCCCTATGCGAGTTTGCAATGGGCGATGCAATCCGTCGGTGAGACAGAGATTGAGGGTTGCATTTCACCCTTTGCGGGCATCAAGCGCCTGCAGACCGGCACTGGTCTTTCGGTCGATGATCTCGCGGGCTTTTGGTATCTGGTCAAGAATACTGGTGTTGGCGAGGAGACACCCAACCGGATTGATCTGTTTGACCGAGTGTTCAACAACCCGGCCCTTTTGAAAGGGCTAAACCCCTACGATCCGAGTGAAACCGTCCCGTTTGATCCGGCACGTCCCCAAACCTGGGAGGTGCACGGATCAAGTCTGGTGGATACCGAAATCCGCTCCCGCCTTTGCGCCGCTTTGCAGCTTTCAGATGACGATCTGTCTGCAATTGCCGACTATCAACGCTGTGTCACTTCAGCCGGAAAAAGCCTGAAGACCGATCTCGAAACCTTGTCCGGGCTTTACCGCATGGCTGGCAGCGCCCGGGTCGCTGGGGTCACGGTTCAGGAATATCTGGTAACACTCCGCCTGATCTACAATCCGGGAGCTGACTGCGTCGACCGGCCGGTTGGCCAAAGGGACTTGACCATTGCAGATGCCCTGCGCCAGACAACCGTCGCCGAATGGATGAAGGCCGCAGGGATCAATGCCTTCGAGCTGGCTTACATCATCACTGGAAACGGCCATGGATTCGTAGATCCGGGATACCGAGAAGCAGATCTCAAACCGCTTCTTGAAAGCATGGCGACAATTTCTGCTGGCGCCCGCCTGAACTCAAACAGCTTTGTTTTTGAAAGCATTGATGCCGGTCTTTCGGAGACATTGTTCAACTATCTGCGCGGCAAACCCCCAGCGACCAAAAAGTACGTCTCGGAAATCGGTATTTTCAAGTCGGATGACGTCACATTTCAGGTCATCGCACCGGTATTGCCTGTCTCTCAGGATGACCTTGAAACCGATCTGATCAGTCTTGCGCAGGCAAAAACGGCTTTCGCCGGGCTTATCGAAAACAACATCATCTTGGCTGAAACAAGTGCGAGCGAGGGTCCGGTCAGCGAGACTTTCGGCCCAAAAACGTCGCTGGACTTTCTGTTTGAGGGGGAACCGCAAGCTAGGGAGATGCGCGACCAAGTCCGAGATGTGCTCAATGCCAATCAGGATGCGGTCAGGCACAGCGTCTCAATTTGCAGCACCACATTGGACCTGCAGAACCAGAATGTGGTCGGGAGCGTTGCGGGATTCTTCGATACCACCGCGAACACTATCGAAGTCTTGATCCCGTTTGCGGCCGGTAAGGCGGATCTGACGGAATATCTGGAAGCGCTTTTGACACCGTTGCCCAAAGGGACGGAGGTACCGGCGGCGGTCGTCAAACTGATCGAGCTTCTTGCGCGCATTCTCTATCTGATGCGCATTATCGATCTGACGCCGGTCGAGGCCGAAGCCGTCATCGCCAGCCCGGAGGATTTTGGTGTCAAGGACACATCAAAGCCGACACTTCATGACGTTCAAGCCCTCTGGACATTCAAATATTTGACACTTCAGCTGAACGATAGAACCAACCGGTTGATTGCCTATTTCGAGATGCCGGAGGCAACAGCAGCCGAAAAGGCGAAAAAACTGGTGGCTTTGACGTCTCTGACTGGTTGGCCTCTCGCCCAGGTGGACGCGCTGGTATCCCGGTTCTGGCCAACCGGGAGTGGCTATTCTACGACGCAGGGTGTTGCGCGCTTGAAGAAGGTGTTCGATCTGTCGGCGCAAGTCGGGCTGGATACCCGCTCCCTGATCTGGCTTGACGGGTTTTCAAGTCTGCCGGCTGTCGTTGATGGCAAGGTGGACGAGGCCAATTGGAAGACCTACCAGTCGGGTGCCCGGACCACGCTGGATGCGATTGCAGCGAAATTCACCGAGCCGGACCAGTCCGAGGTGCTGACAGCCCTGCAGGAACGGTTGGTCGAACAGAAGCGTGACGCGCTGGTCGGCTACGCGATCTTCAAGATCAACAAGACTGTTCCATCCATCACCAAGTCGTCCGATCTCTACCAGTACCTGCTGATAGATATCGACATGACCAGCTGCGACTCAATTTCCTTCATCGCACAAGGGCATGCATCGTTGCAGCTCTATCTGCAGCGGGCGCGCCTGAATCTGGAGCCGGGTGTAACGGTGTTGCCGATTGCCGAGAGTTGGTGGAGCTGGCTCGAAGGCTATCGGATCTGGGAAGCCAATCGGAAGATCTTTCTTTATCCGGAGAACTACATCGATCCAAGCCTGCGCAAAAACGCAACACCCGAATTCAACCTCCTCAAAGACGCATTGCTTCAGGAAAACATTACCAAGCAGCACACGACGGAAGTTTATCGGGCCTATATGGACGATTTTGCTGAGGTTGCCGGTCTGAAGGTGTCTTCAAGCTATCGCTGCGACGTGGTTGATCCGGTTACAAAGAAGTCAGTCAGTACGCTGTTCATTTTTGCCCGAACCGCGACCGACCCCTACATTTTTTACTACCGGAAAGTCGAGCATCTGGAGGTGGTCGATGACACGGGGAGCAGGGCGGCCGTGACTAAAGCTTCCTGGGGCCCCTGGCTTAAGATGGAAGTCTCGATCTCGGCACCGTGGGTGACGCCTGTTTACGCCTTTGGCAAGTTGATGCTGTTCTGGGTGGACAAAGAAAAGACCACCAACTCGATCATCAATGACAAGCAGCAATCGGAAAACCATTCGGCTTGGACGGCACAGGTCAAATACAGCTTTCTCGACTTTACCGGTGGTTGGGTTCAGCCGCAAACTTGCTTCAAGAATGCGATCGTCGATTTTGCGCCGGACGTGCAGCTTGCGGAGTCGCCCTATCACGTCTTTTACAATCCGGACGATCTGTTCTGGCAAAAGCCTTATGTGGTGCATGTGCCGAAGGGCAAGTTTGCCGGTGAAGGTCCTTTCGACAACGGTGAGCAGATCGTTGTCCTTTACGGCGGTGCCGCCACCTATCTTAGCGGGGTTGCCCCGACCATGGGAAAGCCGACCAAGACGGTGTTTCCCGAACAGGACAGGTTGAACTTCGAGGCTTACAGCACCTCCTTGCGCAATGTTGCCTTGTCAAAGGTTGCCACGTTGCCACCAGGACGCGTTCCCGTGAAAGCATCCATGGCGGTGGATCCGAACCTAAGCCAGCAAGGTCTTTATTTGGCGCTGTTCAGCTATTATCCGAACCTGCCGCAGACACCGCCGGCGTTCACTGGTGCGATCGTCGACCGGACCCTGCAAATAGCTTCCTATTCCGGACTAATCGAAGCAGATTATTACGCTGACTCTTATGTGTCGCCGGAAGATGAATTGCTTGTCCAGTCGGCTCAGTTTGAAACGGATACCGACAGTTCGACGGAAATTGGCAGCAAATCGGCGCGCTTGGCTGCCGAAGCGACCAGCGGCATCACGATGCTGGTTAACCTGGCACCCGCCAACACGGCCCTGACTACCGTCAAAAACCAGCCTGGCTGGTTTGTGTTCGACAATGGCGACGATGTCTTTCTTGGGAGCTGGCAAACCGAGATTCTGCGCAGCATCGACGAAACGCTAGTGCTGTCCAACATTGTGCCGGACCTGCCAAAGGGTATCATGGCTGCCTATAACAGCGCCTACACCTCGGTGCCTCCGGTTGAACCGGCCGATCAGAAATATGCCTTCTCAAGGCTGGGCACTCACACAGCGGCGGAGCTGAGCCAAACTCTGTTCACTGGCGGCCTGGACGCGCTTTTGAGCTTGAAATCGCAGGAAGCCAAAGAGCTGCCATTCAGCCGATTCTATGCCGATCCCAGCAACCCGCCGCCGCAGGTCATCAACACTACGACTGACCGGTTGGACTTCAATGGCGCCTATGGCCCGTATTTCTGGGACATCTTTTTTCATTCCGTTTTTCTGATTGCGGACAGCTTGAAACAGAACCAGCAGCACAAAGATGCCAAGGCCTGGTACGAATATATCTTCAATCCGACGGCGCTGCCGGAGGGAGGGATTTCGGACAACAACCGCTTCTGGCGTTTCCTGCCGTTTCGCGGCCTGACTTGGCAAAGCTTGACGCAGATCCTGACAAATGTCGGCCAGATCACAGTCTATAACGATGATCCCTTCGATCCTCACGCGATTGCGCGGCTGCGACCGAGCGCCTACCCGAAAACGATTGTCATGCATTACATCGACAATCTTCTGGAGTGGGGCGACGCGCTTTACCGGCTGGATACGCGTGAGTCGATCACCCAAGCCACCAATCTATATGTCCTGGCAGCTGACCTTCTGGGACCGCGCCCGGAAAATGTCGGCACGTTCAAGACCCCGGCAGCGATGAGTTATGACGACATCGCCACGGCCTATTCAGAATCCGGTACCGTGGCCGCCGCAACTGCGACCTCCGTAACGTTGGCTGCCGGCGCTTCTGACAAGAACCACTTCTATAATGGCCTCACAATCACACTGACTGCAGGCAAGGGGGCTGGCCAAGTCCGAACGGTGATCGGCTATGACGGTGAAACCAGGGTCGCGACGGTCGCCCGGTGGGAAACCGTGCCGGACACGACGAGCAAATACGCATTTTCCGGCATCCCGCAATTTCTGATCGAGCTTGAAACAACGCCAATCGTGACGGCCGCGGCTGCGTCCGGCCCGGGATATGGCGATGTGCCTTTCAATGCGATCGACTCGTATTTCTGTATCCCGGAAAATGAGGACTTTGCCGCGTATTGGGACAAGGTCGAAGACCGCCTCTACAAGATCCGCCACTGCATGGATATTCACGGTGTGGTCCGGCAGCTGGCTCTGTTCGAGCCGCCTTTGGACGTGCGCGCGTTGGTCCGGGCGGGAGCAACAGGTAATCTGGCAGCGTCGGTTACCTCACAGACCGCACAGCCTGTTCCGGCCTACCGTTTTTCTGTGATGCTGGAAAAAGCCAAGAACCTGACCGGTGGTTTGATCGGCATGGGAAATGCGTTGCTGTCTGCATTGCAACAGGGTGACGCCGAGGCTCTAGCACTGCTCAAATCAACACAAGAAGCCAGCATCCTCAATCTGACCACGAAGGTTCGCGAGGATGAAGTAGAACTCGCATCCAAGCAGCGGGATGCCCTGCAGGCAAGTCGCAAGGCCGCCGTGCAAAGAGCAACCTACTATGAAGTTTTGATCACCGCCGGCCTATCGGCCGGAGAACAGACATCGTTAGACAAACAACGTAAGGCAAAGGACTACAACATCGCCGCTGGGGTCGTTCGCTCAGCATCTTCCCTCGGTTATGCGGTTCCTCAGTTCGGGTCACCCTTCGCCATGACGTATGGCGGTCAGCAACTTGGCGCTGTGCTTCAGGCTGCAGCAAGCGCGCTGGAAGTAGTCGCCAATGTGGCCACATACGAAGCGGACCGTTCTCTGACGATGTCGACCTATCTCAGACGAGCAGCGGACTGGCAACTGCAGTTCGATCTGGCTAATACGGACATCGAACAGATTGACGAGCAGCTGGCCGCCAATGACCTTCAGGCCCGGATCGCCAAACAACAGCTTGCCATTCACGAAAAGTCCATCTCTCAGAACAAGGAGATGGAGGATTTTTTGAAGCGGAAATTTACCGACAAGGAGCTCTATCAATGGCTCGCCGGGCGATTGTCGACCGTCTTTTTCCAGAGCTATTCCCTGGCGCTGGATCTGGCTTTGGCTGCACAGCGTGCCTATCAGTACGAATACAATTCCAACGATACGTTCATCAACTTTTCCTACTGGGACAACCTTCACAAGGGGCTGGTCGCAGGCGAAGGCCTGATGCTGGCATTGCATCAGATGGAAACCTCCGGGATCTCCAATGCCTCCCGTTCGTTGGAAATCGAAAAGACCTACTCTCTGTTGCAAAATGACCCTGAAGCTCTGATGGCTTTGCGGGAGACAGGCGAGTGTACGTTTGAGCTGTCCGAAAGGTTGTTTGATCAGGACTATCCTGGCCATTTCGCGCGCAAGATCAAGACAGTCTCGATCTCGCTGCCGGCCATAGTAGGGCCGTATCAGAACATTAAGGCTACCCTGACGCAGACCAGCAACCGCACAGCTCTGACGTCCGAGATCGGAACGGTGCGCTATTTACTGGGAGTGGATCAGGGCCCATTGCCGGGCGCAAGCAAACTGCGCACCGATTGGCAGGTGAACCAGCAGATCGCGCTGTCTTCTGGCGTCGATGACAGCGGGCTTTTCGTGCTTGATTTTCAGGACCCACGCTACCTTCCGTTCGAAGGCACCGGCGCTGTATCGTCTTGGCGGTTGAGCATGCCCAAGGCTGCTAACCGCATTGACTACAACGCCCTATCGGATGTCATTGTGCAATTGCGCTACACATCGAGCGACGGCGGCGAAAAGCTGCGCGGTCAGGTTGTTAAGTTGGATCCGGTCAAGGACTATTCGGCCAGCAACCTCTATCCGTTGGCACAGCGATGGTCGTCGCAGTGGTATGCTTTCATGCAGGACCATAGCAATACAGCCGAGCAGGTCCTCAAGTTACCACTGACCTTCCCGATCGCACCACCACAGGTGGATGTGGACGCCGTCGGTTCGGTGGCCTTCTATCTGGATGTCCTGGGCGGTGCGTCAGCCGCAGGAAATTACCTGAGTGTTATCCCTCCAGGGACCACGACCGAGCTACCGGTCGAGATTGGCACCGGCAACAGCGGCGCACTGAGTCAGCGTATTTCCAACTACATCGGCGAATGGCAGTTGGTTTTCAGGCTCAAGGTTGACGACGAGGCACCCTCAATTACCGAGGGTGTGGCGCCGTCCTCGATCACCAAGAACGGATTCCTGGATCCCGCCAAACTGCTCAACATCGGCATGACGATTTCCTACGGGGGGACATTGGACTGGAATTGAAGCAACACTTTTAACGAGGGAGAGAGAAATGGCTGATAAAAATATCTGTCTGGAGAACGCAAAAAAGATCGATCCTCAGGCGACGCTTTGCGATGGCTGGGTGTGTGAAACCAACGAAAACTATGTCCATAAGTTCTGCCATTGTCAGCCACCAAATATCCCGCAGAACCCTTGCCCCTACGGGGCCAACTATCCGGTGCCTGTTTTCAGCGAAAGCGGTAACATCTGCTATTGCTGCTGCTCCTGTTTCGCCTGGCATACGCCCGTTGCCGTGCCGGAGGGGGAGCCTAAACCCATCCAGACGTTTGAAATCGGCGACAAAGTTCTAGCTGCCGGCGCGGACCTGAAGTGGACGCCCTATGCTGTTGAGTTCAGCGACGGTGTGCCACCATCTCCCGAACTGGGTAAAACCATGTTCTCGGTCTATTTCAATCGGAAGGGCAAGGTCAGTTCACTGATCGTCACGGCGGACCATGTCTTTGTTCTGTCGAACAACAAGCTGAAACGTGCAGAACATCTTGTACCGGGAACCGACAAGCTGTTGTCGGATGACGGTGAGGCGGTGGAGCTTCTGGCTCTGGAAGTTGGTGGTTGGTTCGGCGGGGTGCACCACATTGCTACAAGCCAGACAACTGCCACCAGCATGGACGGTCACCTGTTAAGTTCCAAGGGGATTGTCACAGGCGACTGGGCTCTGCAAATGGCTGATATCGAAGGTGGCAGGGTGGGCGACGCCGCCGGAATGGACGGCACTGCCAAAGCCGCAACGGAAGCTTATCTGCAGGAAAATAGCAATCTGGAAGGTGACATTTTCTGTCATGCGGTGAAAGGAGCCGACTGGCAAGGTGCCCGACATGAATATTTCCAGCCGTACTCCGCTGACATGTCCGAAGTCCCCGAGAGCGCCATGCGTTTTGTAACCAAGGTACAGGCGCAGGATATCTATAAAAACGCGGTGCAGGCTCCGGTGTCTTCCAGCATCGGCAAGGACATCGTCAATTATCTGTTCAAGCTGTTCAGCGGGTTTTATCCAGACGTCAATTTCCGGCTGGATTGGCCGGCGCTTGAGCCGAACGCATTTTCCTGGCGGACCTACGGAGTGCCATTTGTTGTTCTAAATGGTGGCCTCGTGCGGATGGAAGGTGTCAATTTCAACACACTCGCCCTGGTGATCGCCCATGAACTTGGCCATCTTTATGGTGGACCACCGCTTACCGGCACAGGCGAATACTCCTGCGAAGGTCAAGCGGACTACGCTGCCACCATTGGGGTCTTGCGTGGCGTGATTTACACCACCCAGTATTATGCCACTACGTCCGCGGCAGTTGACAGCGTCGAGACCTTTTTCAGCTACATAGATACGGAAAATCGTAAAGGCGTCCCTGGGCAGACCTGCAATGGACTGTCGATCGATTGCAGAATGAGAGCCTTCAGGGCCGGACTTCATACCCAGTTTTTGCCTGAATGTGCTGGCGGTCCTTCGGAAGACTACCTGGTTCTGGAAAGCGCAGTTGCCTCTTTGGCGGAGGAAGGCGAGGCATGTGTTGCTTTGATGTTCAACGAGTTTCTTGATCTCGCCTCGGCTCTGCATCCACAAAACTACACGTTTGAACCGGACGCCGAAGTCCTTGGCGTCGAGCGCGTCGAAAGTGAACGCAACGCGGTGACGGTAACTGCAAAACTGGTGGAAGGAGAGGCCTATCAGGTGATCGTCCGGAATGTCATTTCGTCTTCCGGAAACGCGCTGAAAGGTGATGTTGGTGGTGCAGATGTGACCTGGAGCAAAGTGCAATGAACAAACCTGTTTCCAAAACCCGGCCTTACGAAGCGCCGGGGATGACAGCAGTCGCCGCAGCCAGCCTTGAAGACGCTGCCGAGGGGGCGTTCCTGGACCTGCAAGACTGGGGCGAAGCGCGCGAACGATTCGCCGAAATCCTGGGGGTCCGGAGCGACCTTCCCGACGGGGTGCTGCAACGGGCGATGGTTGATACCAATTTCGCCCACCGCCTCATGGTCTCACGCAATGCGCCAGGGTTTCTGAAGGCTTTGATAGGGGACCCTGAAAACACGAAATACGCTTCACAATCAAAGGCGATGGAAGCGGTTTCGGTGCAAGAAGGCAATATGTCCGAATTTTCCAGCGTTGCATTGCTCGGTCGGGCGGCAAAATCCCTAGCGAAATGGGGGGCTACCGGTTTCACCCATACAAGTGAACCCGATTATGCGCACCGGCTGGAAACTTGCCAGTCCTGTCCGCACTCAACTGCGATACCGGACAAGCTAGTTTATCGAATGGCGGGTGTGAAACGGGAAACCAATCAGCGGACTTGCAATCTCTGCGGTTGCCCGGTTCAGCGTAAGGCGCGCATGTCAACCGAAAGCTGCCCGGGGGAGCACCCGGATCGTCCGGGCTTCACCAGATGGGGCGATCTGATGAGCGCCTGAGCGCACGAAATGCGCGGTTGATTGGGAAAACCCGAAGAACGCAAGGCGGGAGGTGCGGATATTGGGCTTGTCGTAAGTTTTGCTGACGGACAAATCTCTCCCAGTTTGGGAGAGATTTTCAGGTTTCTCAAATTTTTTCAAATCCGACAAGCACCGCAAGCAGATCGTTCTGTTCGCGGATGCTCTATTGATTGGCAAAGTCTAAGCCCTTCTTGAGCCACAGCATGGCTTCGAAACCGGTGAAGGTTTTTCTGGCGGAGTTGAACGATCGTAAGCCACCGGCCGTCAGCATGCTCTTCTTTAGCCTGCCCTCTATGTCTTGCTGAAGATGCTTCGTGACATACTGAATCGGGTCCGGGACAAGCAGCCCGTAGTAAACTGACCCCTCGATAGCCCGAGGAAAAGTGTTAGCTTCATCGGTTCTGATTTTGTCCGGTGATAGCAGTAGTGTACTTTGCAGTATCTTACGAAAGAATGGTCTTGCCGCGTTCAGATCACGCTTTGCAGTCAGCAGGAAATCGACCGGATTGCTGTGCTTGCCGATCGCTCTGTGCACATAGCGCAATAGACCCAGGATTTTGACATAAGCCTCCATCAATGTGCACCAAGTTGCAATGCGGTTTGCGGAACCGCCGCAATCGTTTTTCCATCAGGGGAGCATAGGCCAGGACCCACCGATTGATTTTGCTGTGGTCAACTCGAAAACTGCTTTCAAGGAACAATTCTTCCAGATCCCGGTAGCTCAGAGGATAGCGTAAATACAAGAACGCAGCCTGAACGATCAACCAGGCCTAGAACTGCCGCCCGTTGAGTTCGTCGTTCGGCTGACGTTGCAGTTTTTCAACAATTGCGCTGAAAATCTTGACGCAGAACTCCTGGATACAGGATAGCTCTTTCAACAGTCAATTTCCAAGACGCAGTTAATTCACGAAGCTTTGCGACAGGCCCCTGAGAACCATAATTGGTCCAGGAATTGGATGACGATCAGAAAACGCGGGTTATGGATTAACGCCTCGGTTGGTCAATTGAATAACAATATATTCCATAATTAACATTATGCGCGTAAAATATGCGCATTGATTATGCTGATAATTCTGCGTATATTATCAGGGCACTATTCAACATTTGGATCCGTTATGGCACAGGCTCGAAAATCAACCAATCTGACAATTGATGCATCACTCATTGGGTCCGCAAAGGAACTGGGTATCAATATTTCTCAAGCAGCTGAGGACGGCATTCGAAGTGCCGTTTCCAAAACTCTGGCTGAACATTGGAAGTTGGACAACCAGGAAGCCCTCGACAGCTCAAACGCATTTGTCGATGAACATGGATTGCCGCTCGCCACAAGCCGACTTTTCTGATGGCAAAGAACGATCTCTATCGATTGACATCAAGCCAAACCCTTGTTCTGGATGTTCAGGCAGATCTTCTTGATAGCTTGAATACTCGGGTTGTGGTGCCTTTGATGCCAAAAGATGAGGCTCCTGCCCCTGCGAAGTTTCTTAATCCGGTATTTAATTGGGACGGAGAAGAATTTGTGATGGCAACTCAATTCCTATCGGCTGTTTCGATGTCTGAGCTGGGTGAACCAATTGGCAGTTTGGATGAACACTTCCAGGAAATAACGCGTGCTCTGGATATGGTGTTTCAAGGCTTCTAGAGCCTTGCTGTCATTATCGGCTTCCAGGAGGATGCAGCTGCCGGTGTCATCAATGTCTTGAATCAATAAACTACATTTGGTTCCAAACCATTCATTGGACGATAGCGGGGCATCCAAGGACAATATCTATATGGTGCCCAATGACGACAGAGTGCTTTTTGACCCGCGTTGACCCGAGCCGCAACATTGCGCGGTTCTACAGGCTATCGATCGAACCCACTTTGTTCGGCGACTTTGCAGTTCAACGCTCATGGGGGCGTCTGGGCACTTGGGGCCAAACGCGCCTGAGCCAGTTTCACGATCTTGATAAAGCGTTATCTCACAAAGACTGCTTGATGAATCGGAAGCTTCAAAGAGGGTATACTGTCGACAGGCAAAAGTAAGAGCTGGAAAAGAATATCCGCCTACCGTTCCCGCATGGCATGCGAAATTTGGTCCAGTACCGGCTTTAGAAGATAGGAAAGAATTGTTCTTTCCTGCGTGGTCAGGAACGCTTCTGCTGGCATGCCTGGAAGCAATTGCCTGCCACCAAGACGTTCCAGTTCATTCTCGTCGATCAAAAGTCGTGTGGTATAGGAACTGTCGCCGGAGTGGTCGTCCCGTGGAAAAGCGCATCAAGATGGGTTGGACACCGGAACAGGACAGTCTGGCAGTGTTCGGGCTTCGCGGACGGTTTGCGTTGTAGATGGTCAGGTACTTGCCGGAAAGTCCAAACTAGCGCCAATGCCCAAAAACGGCCGTCCGCGGCAAGGTCGTTGAATGTCGACTATGCGGACAAAATCGAACGTTTCGATCGACCCGATCCTGTGCGAGTTGATTGGTTCATCTTAGCCCAAAGAAAACAACTGGCATTAGAGCAACTGCATTCCTGTGAAGCTATTTTATTGCAAGATTCGAGCGTGAAACGACACCTCTTCCTATGATTTGTTAACCTTGTTTGGTTACCATTTCTTAATTTCTGCAACAAATTCGGAGCATACTTCTTGAGCCAATGCCTGACAGTCTCAAGTGGTGTCTTTCGTAAGTTCTCAGTCGCCCTGATTATTGCCATCGGCTTCATTTTGGCCGGCTGCACCCATGTCCCTTTCAATTTCCCCAAGACTGCTTCCTACGCAAATACACTTCCAAAAAAAAGCGCGGCCTATATCCAGGCAGAAAAACTGACCCGTGCTCAGGGTGGCAAATCAGCGTTCTTTCCTCTGGTTGATGGCAATGATGCACTCGGTGCGCGGTTGAAGCTGATCGAGGCGGCAGAATATTCAATCGATGCCCAGTATTTCCTGATCAAGCCGGATTCAGCTGGGGCGCTGTTTTCCCTTGCATTGATAAACGCAGCGGACAGAGGTGTGCGGGTCCGACTCCTGGTCGACGACGTCTTCACAACCGCCGATGATGAACAGATTGCCTATCTCAGTAGCTACGACAACATTGAAGTTCGAATTTTCAATCCCTTGTCGCGCAACAGCACAAAGACAATGAATTTTGTCCTGGATTTCAAACGGGTCAATCGGCGGATGCACAACAAGTCATTGACGATCGACAATTCAATATCGATTGTCGGTGGACGCAATATCGCGGATGAATACTATCAAGTTAACACCAACGCCGAGTTCGCCGACTTTGATCTGATCTGTGCTGGCCCGGTAGCGCGAAAGATCACCGCTGCGTTCGATATATTTTGGAATGATCCACTCGCCGTGCCGATCGAGGCCTTTGTTACCACGCCAACGGAGGTCACGCGAAAAGCGACCCGTGCGCAAATTGAAGAAAGAACCAGACAAGCGACACTCGGCCTATACCATCGTGCTATCAATTCCCACTTGCTCAAAGATATTTCGGTCGGGAAAGTCCGGCCAGATTTCGCCAACGTACGGGTGGTGACTGACAAACCTGACAAATTACGGGCACCTGTTAGGGATGGTGAACGCTTGGTCGCAGATGCAATTATGCGCGAAATGGAGCAGTCAACATCTGAAGTGACGATCGTCACCCCATACTTTGTACCGCGTAAGAAGGGGGTTGAGTTTTATAAAGGCTTGAGCGAGCGAGGTGTTCGGGTAAGGGTGATCACCAATTCACTCGCATCGACCAACCATGCCTATGTTCATGGCGGCTACGCACCTTATCGCAAAAAACTGTTGGCAGCAGGTGTGGAACTGTATGAAATCCGGGCTGATGCACCTGATATACTTGGAGAAGTGCCCCCAGAAAGTGACATCAAGCTGACGATGCACTCCAAGGCGGCTCTGTTTGACCGTAACCGAATGTTTGTTGGTTCACTAAACTTCGACCCGCGTTCGATAGAGATCAATACCGAGTTGGGGCTTTTTCTCACCGACGGGAGTATAATATCCAAAATTGCAGGGCGATTGGAAAATGGCCTTAGGGACTACACCTACAAGGTCGAGTTGGATGAAGACGAAAAATTGACCTGGACTTATAACGGAGCCGGTTTACACGAAGTCTTGAAAACGGAACCTGGAGCCGGTGTCTTGCCTAAAACTGTTTCCTGGGTCACTCGTATCCTTCCTGTTGAAGGACAGCTTTAGCAGGGATGATTAGCCCCCAGAACTGTAGACACCTTTTTACCTCAATTTGAGGCAAGGAAGCTGTGGATCCCAAAGTCGGTAGAACGGCCCTTCGTTCATACCGCAACGACGGTCTGCTTCACGCCCATTCTGAGAATTTCCTGCACCTGCGATGAACGACCGCTTGTAGGGGCTAATTGAGAAGCCGCGAACGACCGAATTGGGGGCGTATTGCGGAATGGCTGGTTGAGTCGGAATCTGCCCATCAACTATGGGGCCGACAATGGACTGTCGGGTTTGGGGAGAAAAGCCGATAAAGCGGATATTCATGAGAGCAGCCCGCACAGTCTAAGTCCGCCCAAACCGGTCACTCGCGACTCATTCAATTAATGACTGCTTTGCGCTCCCATTTCGGTCATAACGACGGCTCTTCGCATTCCTTCCAAGCAGACGTTCGTTCCGGTCGCAGCAAACTCTCAGGTTGGGCGGGGAGCGGTCATTCGCTGCACTAGGCATCAACAACCGCTCTGCGGACGGCCTAGCCGGAGCACTAAGGCCGACGAATGTCAGCTAATCCCAATCGAAGCACGCAACCGTCAGTCAGCATGCGGCCCCACTGCCGCCGGTCAGCAACGCGCGCCCATTTAGCACTTCCGTCCGTTTCCAACCACCCCCGAAATCTGACGTTCAACGCAGACAAGAAAATTCATCGATTGGGCGCGAAGTGTAAATTCGCTGGGGTTGAAACGAACGTCTGCTATGTAGATAAAGTTACAAAAATAAGCATCGGACTAGGTTCTTCAAACCCGGCCCTGAACGGCCATACGCCAATCTGTAATCAACAACGATGTAACAATTCAACTTCGGTTTTTCGCTACATACCTGATAACTCTTTTCTCTTGCCACAGAGCGGTTTGAATTTACAATTTGAAGGCTAGTCTATCATTTCGATACTGGACAGATTTCCATCAGAAACCCTGGATCTCGTCACTTTCAAAGATCTGGACAGGGCCGTAATCCTGCCGCGCACTTGCATACATAGCTTTAGCGACTTGCCCGGTGCTGATGGACCTATATTTCTTCCACGGTCCTTGCAGCAGCGGGCGCATGATCGTGAGCGCACCAAAGCCAATTGCTTCCGTCAATCGGAATTTTTCGCGCGTGCCATGCAGGAGGGAAGGCCGGAAAATGCGGAGCGAATGCAGATCAAGGCATTGCAGCAGCTCTTCCGCCTCCCCCTTGGTCTGGTTATAGCAATTGGAGGATCCGGCGTCGGCATCTATGGCACTGACTACGGAAAAGGTCTTTGCATTGTGGCGTTTGGCCAGCTTGCCCACTTGATGAACGTAGTCCCGGTCGACTTTTTTGAAAGCCTCAATTGAGCCGGCCGCCTTCAAGGTGGTCCCTAAGGTACAAAAAACGTCATCGATGGGTGGCGGTAAATCGAATTGATGCAGCTCATCGTAGTTCACGACATGAACCTTGATCTTTTCACCCAGGATGGGTGGCTCCCGCCGTCCGATACAGTGTATTTCTGAATACTGATCGGATTCGTTTAGGTATTTCAGTAATATCGACCCGATTGCGCCGGTCGCACCGGCAATCAAAGCCTTACGCATTGCTCCATTGCCCTTTCCTGAAGACCGCTTGAGCGCTCTGCCGATACGAGAAACGACCAAATGTCTTTTCTCTGGTGCAGAAAACAGCGGGTAAACAGTTCATCAATGGGACCGTTTGTTTTGGGCTGAAACTTCGTTCCGGCAGATTAAAATCGCGCCTAGGCCAAGCACAATCTCAAGGAGTGCATAGACGATCAGCAGCCAGTGCGGCATGCCGTCCAAAATGAGGCTTAGAATGCGTCCGGCAGCAAGTCCGAGCATAAAAACGGCGCAGCTGACCAATGCAGGAACGGTCATTCGGCGGTTGAACGCCCCCCAAACCCAGAGGACGACCATTCCAAGATACAGGCCCATAACGGCGCGCATGATGTGGGTCAGATTGGTGGTGTCGACTCTGATGTCGAACAGAGCGTCGAGGCTGACTGAAGGGTTGGCCCCATACCCCAGCGCAATCGGCACCAGACCGACAGAACAGAAAACCAAAAACGCTCGTGTCTTCATAGAGGGCGGTGTTTGATCCATTTGTTTCTCCAATGCGGTGCCTTTTTGCGCAAAACGCAGAAGGTTAAAACTCGGGCGGTGCTGTTACTGCTTTTGAAAGGCTCCGTTTTCGATGAATGCGATGGTTTGATCTGCAACTTCGCGATCATAGCGCATCATCGAATGGCCGGTTTCCAGGAGGATAAAGTCCGTCATGTCATCGATCTTGGTCGCTTCCACGGAGACAACCCCGTCATCCTTGCCCGGTATGACCGGATCATTGAGAGTACTATTGCGTATTCCCGCAATAATACCAACCGGATAGTAGGGCACCTCCAGCAAATTCGGAAAACTTGTGTCGCCAGTCCCAAGGGTCTTTGCTGTCGGACCCATGATATCCATCAGCCAACTGTCACTGAAGTGGTCTGCGGCTTCGGACCCTTTGTTCGGGGTGCCAATCAAGACCACCTTCCCCAGATTATCGACTTTGTTGTTTTGCAGATACGCTCTGACCATCAAACCACCGAGTGAATGACCGACGAAATGCACGGCGTGTTTATGGCGCCGACAACACAATTCAATCTGGTTACCTATATCTTCCAATATTTCATCAGGATTTTGATGGAGCGAACTATATTCGATGCGCTGAACAAAAAATCCAGCGTCTTCAAGCCGGGACGCAAGCAGCCACATTGAATTGGCATTTCGACCGAGACCATGAAGCAAAACGATGATTACCTTGTCTCCAGGCGGCTCATCATCGCCGAAAAAAAACATACCAACTGCTGCAACCGCTCCCAATGCTAGCAAGAGTGTTGCGCAAACGAATAAAAATGATCTTTTCATACATTCCGTCTCTCACAGGAGCCCACTTATTGATTGTTCTGAAATCTGGCTCCGATCAGGCGCGCCGTCCTGATATGACGACGATGGCTCAACGTAGACTGGCAGATTATCCTGCTGCAAGATGAAACATGGTGATGTTTACCGATATCAAAACGCTATTCGGGTCGGTGGTTGCGCACCTCAGTTTGTTCCCCGCCCAAAATTCGATTAAAGCGACAGTTGTGAATGCCTTGAAGCGGTCTTTTACCGCTGAATGGACGAAAGGCAACAATGGGCCGAAGTGCCGCAGGTCAGCAACGCGCGCCCATTTCGGTCATAGCGACGGCTCTTCGCATTCCTTCCAAGCAGACGTTCATTCCGGTCGTAGCAAACTCCCAAGTCGGGCGGAGAGCGGTCGTTTGTTGAACGTTGCATGAACGGCCGACCTGCGGACCATAGCTACCACGGTAAAAAGTTAAGTGTCTTTTCTCTCTCCAGCCCGAAGCTGACCTAGGGGGCTAGGGCCTAACAAAGGCAGCCCTGTGCCAGTCGCTTAGTTCGAAGCCTCCAGACACACCGAAACAATCTATGGAACAATTTGCCATAATTTAGTGCTGATTTTCGACTTCAGCGTTGAAATTCACATTCCCTTATCAGCAACATGCCCCGATAAGCGATGACAACAATTTTGTTATCGGCGCCTTTGATTTCTAGCCTCGTTAAATTCAATTGATGCTGTCGAGGGGAAAATCATGATCTTGTCTATCTAAGAAACTGCCCTAGTGTTAGGTTTTAGTGATTAGAATTTATGAGGCCTTGAGTGTTCAATTTCATAAAAATGATAAGTCTGACAATAATTGTTTTTATGTTTGCTGGTTTTCATTCAGCGTTTGCTTCGGACGTACTCATACTTAGTCCGTCCAGGTCGGACAACGACAAGCGTGGGGAATTTCGTAGAAAAATCTTAGAGATTTCAATGGAGCGCACAAAAGGTCATTACGGGTCTTATGAAATCAGGAATTATGACGGCGACATGCCGCGCAATCGAGCATTGCAGGAACTTGTCAAAGGCACTCTGACTGTTGTTGGTGTGCCAACAAAGCTCGAATGGGAAGAAAAAGCGATCCCAATTCGCATCCCTATTAGCAAAGGTCTTTTGAGCTATAAACTAATGCTGATCAGAAAAGATGATCAGGATGTTTTCAAGCAAATTAAGACCAACAAGGAACTCAAGAAACTGGTTTACGGCGGAGGTGCCCAGTGGAGCTCCACTCAAGCAATGAAGAAACTTGGTTTCAAAGTTGCTGGCGGTACGGATTATGAAGATTTATTTGAAATGCTTAATGTGGGGCGTTTCGATTTTTTTCCGCGAGGTGTCAATGAGGTATTCCCGGAGTACGCGGATCGTAAAGACAGATACCCGGAATTAATGATCGAACAACATCTTGCCCTTTACCTTCCTCAGCCAAACTACTTTTTCGTTTCTCCTTTGAAGCCAATGCTGGCAGAACGATTGCAGAAGGGAATGCGATCTATTATCGATGACGGTACTTTTGACCGCATGTTTTTTGATTTCTATGGCGAATTCATCTCAGGTGCTAACCTTGATCATCGGCGTATCCTATTGCTTGAAAATGTGGACCTGAGTAACGAAACACCTCTAAATCAACCGGCACTTTGGTACCACCCTGGTCAAAAATAGGGCACCAATTCACTTTCAGGCGGCAGGTTAAAAGCCATTTGTAAGCTGAAGTTGCTTTCGGGACACTACGACAGAACAAGTCTACATCATGTATTCTGGTTCGACCGCTTATAATTCGGCAAATTAGCAACCTAGAAAATGGTATCGGTGAGAGCATTCCGCATTCGGACTGCACATCGATCTGAGGAGTATTACTAAATGGAAGATAGCATCGGGTTTTTTGACATCGTCGGGTCGATCCTCTGGATGTTCTTGATGGTGGCATGGTTTTGGGTGATGATTTCGGTTGTCGCTGATATTTTTCGTTCAAAAGATCTCAACGGTTTCTCAAAGGCTATTTGGATTGCTTTTGTGATACTGATCCCTTGGCTAGGAGTTCTTGTCTATCTCATTGCTCGCGGCGATAAAATGCACCAGCACAATGCAGAGGCATTGAGTAAAATGGAGGCAGCACAAAGGGACTATGTGCGCTCTGTCGTGGGTATCTCCGCAGCCGACGAGCTGGAACGTTTGGCGGCCCTTAAAGACAAGGGCATTTTGACTGAAGAAGAGTTCGCTGCCCAGAAGGCCAAAACACTCAACGCGTGACTAGGAGCTTTATTCGCTTAATCTAAGGCACACAGCG
>JBDWMJ010000014.1:0-58709 GCA_039972695.1 Roseibium sp.
GGACGTAAAGCCAGACAATATGAGCGATGATCTGAGGCGGAAACCGGTGGCGTTTGTAGCTGATCTTTTGTGTCTGCATCGACACCGCCTACGCCCAGATCAATGAACCAGCAACCTCAGGACCGTTAATGTGACAACACCTCTTCTTCCTTCTCTCAATTGCTAAGCGTTCAACTAAGTCATCCGCATTTGGTTTCAATTTCCAGCGCTGGAAGGTTGGAGGCCGCGGTTGCGATTGAAATGTTCAATGAAGAAAAAAGCTTCTATTGGCCTTCCTGCTACGAACGCGGACTTCGTCGCGTTATTCTCGCAGCGGGATGGCTTCACAAACGACATTGTATCCGTTTGTAAAGTTGACCAACCGGGAGATGCAGCCATAGAGGTGCTTCGGATTTCGATCTCGGGACAAGGGTGGAAGCGAGCCAAAAGATGATGCGAACCACGTTGCGCCTATTCTTCCTTCTCATGGCTTGCCTTTGGGCCTCCATGGGCTTTGCTGCATCGAGCGATACCTACGAGAATTCAACAATCACGGCCCGGCTCATCTCCGTTGAAAATGGGGTCGCGGAAACCTCCAGAACCCTTTCCCTTGGCCTGGATGTCGAGCTGGCCGAGGGCTGGAAAGCCTATTGGCGTTCGCCCGGCGAGGTGGGTCTGCCGCCTGAAATTTCATGGGATGGATCGGAAAATCTGGTGAGCGCACAGATGCTCTGGCCCGCGCCTGAGCGCTTCACGGCATTCGGCATCGAGAATTTTGGCTACAAGACCCGTGTCGTCCTGCCCATTCAGGCAGTTCTCGAAACTGCGGGCCAGTCCGCAACATTGCAGGCGCGTGTTTCATTGCTGGCGTGCTCGACTGTCTGTGTGCCGCATGATTTCGATCTCGCACTGACAATTCCGGCGGGCACCGGGATTGACGCGAAGGCGGCGGGCCTGATTTCGGAGTATGCCCAGCGGGTGCCGCTTGGTCCCGAAGAGAGCGACATCATTGTCGAAACGGCGGTGATCGCGGATGATGCGCTTTATGTGACGGCGCGCAGTGCGAATGCCTTTGTGAAGCCGGATATCTTTCCGGAACTGGGGCCGGAATTCACCTTTGGCAAACCGGACATCCGAACCGATGATGCGGGAACAGCCCTTTGGGCCAAGCTGCCTCTTCTCGCGCAAGGGGAGGATCCGCCGCCCCTGCAACTGACTTTGACCGATGGATCACGCGCGGTGACAGCGCAGCCCGCTTGGTCAGACCGCATCCCGGGTGCACCATTCGAGGTTATGGCGAACCTGCCGGATCTGACGCAAATCCTGGCGATTGCGGCCTTTGCCTTTCTTGGCGGTCTGATCCTGAATGTCATGCCCTGTGTTCTGCCTGTCCTGTCCATCAAGCTGACATCGGTTCTCAATCATGGAAACAAGCCAGCGCACGAGGTCCGGAATGGGTTCCTGATGTCGGCGCTTGGCGTTCTGGTGTTCATGTGGGCCCTCGCCGCAATCATTCTGGTTCTGCAATCCGTCGGCGTCACCGTTGGGTGGGGCCTGCAATTCCAAAGCCCTGTTTTCCTGACCGTCATGTTTCTGGTGCTTGCCGTGTTCTCTGCCAATCTGTTCGGGGTGTTCGAAGTTTCATTGCCCTCCGGGTTGCAGTCACGGCTGGCCAGATCAAGCGGTCGCGACGGGTATGGCGGAGATTTTGCAACAGGCGCCTTCGCGGCGGTGCTGGCCACGCCCTGCTCGGCCCCGTTTTTGGGGACAGCGGTTGCCTTTGCCCTGTCCGGGCGCCCGATTGATGTCATTCTCGTTTTCACGGCTCTGGGGCTTGGGCTCTCCCTGCCCTATCTGGTTCTGGCGGGGAAGCCTGGTCTGGTCCGGTTGTTGCCCAGGCCGGGACGTTGGATGGTTGTCGTCAAATGGGTGCTTGCCGGTCTTCTGGCCGGGACCGCGATCTGGCTGCTCTGGGTACTGATAGGGGTGGCGGGTGGCCGGGTGGCCATGACCGTGCTGCTTATGACGAGCCTTTTCATTCTTCTCGCAACAATACGTTTGCCGGGCAGATTGACGCGCCCGACAGCGCTGGTGGTGGTTGCTGTTCTCAGCCTTCTGGTGCCGACGGCGCTGACAATCCCGCCGCAGACGAGAGCGGTGGGCCAGGACTGGGTCGCGTTCGATCGCTCCGAGATACCGAAACTGGTGTCGCAGGGAAAAACCGTCTTTGTCGACGTGACCGCAGACTGGTGCCTGACGTGCAAGGCCAACAAGACGCTGGTGCTGGACCGTGCGCCCGTGGTCGACCAACTGCGGGGTGATAATGTCGTTGCGATGCGGGCAGACTGGACTAGGCCCAGCACTGACATTTCCCGGTATCTGGAAAGCCACAACAGGTTTGGCATCCCGTTCAACATCGTCTACGGGCCAAACGCGCCAGACGGGATCATCCTGTCCGAGGTTCTGACGTCCGAAGCCGTTCTCGACGCGCTGAGCAGGGCTGCACTTGGCGACCCTGTGACCGCTTTGAAAACGGATGGTTAGGCCTAAAAGAGGCCCATCGCACGCGCCGACATCCAGACGCCCATGAATATCATCATCAGGTTTTCGGTCAGGGACACGAAACCCAGCGGCACGTTTGAACCGCCGCCCACGCAGGCGCACTTGATCTCGCGCTTATCGATGTAGACGGCCTTGAAAACTGAAGCCGCTCCGACCGTACCGATGAACAGTGCAACAGGCGCGCTGATCCAGACCAAGGCACCGGCGACCATGAGAATACCGGCAAGTGCTTCGCCGAAGGGATAGACATAGCCATAGCGCACCCATTTCTGGGCAAGCAGATCGTAGTTCAGAAACATCGTGGAAAACGTCTCGACGTCCTGCAGTTTTTGAACAGCAAGAAAGCTCATCGAGATCGCGATGAACCACTCGAATGCCCGCAGCGTCAGGATCGAACCGTAAAACGCCCAACTGAGACCAAGCGCCATAAGGAATGCGACCGCGAATATCGCAATGACGGGTTGATAAGTCGTCTCGTCGTCATCCTTTACGTCCTGGCCGAAAAATTCCCTCAGCGCGTCATAGCCACCAATTCTTTCATTGCCGATAAAGGTCTGCGGAGTCGTTTCGACACCGTGTTCTTCCATGAAAGCATCCGTTTCCTCGCGGGTGTTCAGAGGCCGGTCCTCAATCGAATACCCCTCCCGCTCAAGCAGGTCCTTCGATTTTCAGCCCATAGGGACAAACATGCTCCTCCATCACCATTCGGTACAAAACCGCCGTCTTCGGGGTGGATTTTGCCTCTCTCGTCATGACGCGTTCCTTTAAATCCTTTAACCGTTGCAGGTCCAATACCCGGTAAATCCGACAGTCAGAGGCGTCTCTCCCGTCAATTCAAACAGCAGGGTGGCGTCTTCACCGTCCGCGTCACCCGGCGCCAGCGTGAATTGGCCACCATCGGCAGACAGGACGCCACCGGACGTCACTGTGTCTTGCGACGTGAAGTTGACCAGCGATCCGGATATCTTGGCGACGCCGTTCCCCGCCCCGTCCGTGACCAGAATGGGATCGGCGTTCACGGCGCGAATGAAACGGCATTGTCCGTCGGACCCCAGTGCGCGTGTTATTTCTTCGGCTTTGAGCGGTGCAGGACGGATTCCGGCAATCACCGGGGTTGCAATCGCTTCTTGAAGCCCCTCCATTTCAGCCGGACCGTCCGCTTCACCAAGTGGCCATTCAGGACCGGCTTCGCCATTTGCCTCAATGTCATCTATGAGGAAACGCATTTCGGAAATTTCGCGGTTTTGCGCCGTCACAATTTCCGAAGCCAGCGCCTCGACCCTTGGATCTGTCAGCTCGGCCCGTTCGCTTGTCATGATCGCAATGGAGTGGTGCGGAATCATCGCGCTCATCCAGCTTTCGTCCTGAATGGTCTCCTGGCTTCTCACGAGCCAGAGCGCGCCGGCGAACATCACGACAGACCCGAGAATGATCGCGGCGTTGACGCCCTTGTTCTTGTACATGTTCAACATGAAAAGGAGCATCACGGTCGCCATCGTCGCGCCCATGATGAACGTCATGTAAAATCGGGTTTCGCTCCAGTAGACATGTTCGAAGGAGTACGAGTTGATGTACATCAGGCCGAACATGATCGCAGTCGATGTGCCGACCATCGCCAGAAACCGGCCATAGGATGAACCTGAATGGCCTCCCGAATGTGCTGCACCTTCACTTGAACGGGTGTCGGACCCGCCACGAGATTTCCCGATCGCATCTTCAGACATCTGATCTCTCCATCATGGATTCTATTTGTGGAGGAACAACATTCCAGCGCTGGAGGGTTTCAAGACGATATATCGAAACGGCATGAAACCCCATAAATGTCTGGCCCAGGCATCGTGCGTTACGGGTCTTTGGCCAGATCTTTCAGGATTGGACAATCGGGGCGGTGATCGCCCTGGCAGGCGTCAACGAGGTGAGCCAGGGTCTCTCGCATCGACTTGAGCTGGGCGATTTTTTCGTCAACGGCGGCCAGATGCTCTTGAGCGACAGCCTTGACCTGTGCACTTTCCCGCGTCTCATCTTCATAGAGATCAAGCAGCGTGCGGCAGTCTTCGATCGAGAACCCGAACGTCCTGGCGCGACCGAGAAATGCGAGCTTGTGGATGTCGCTGTCGCGAAAGGCGCGATAGCCGTTGTCGCTGCGCAAAGGCCGGACAAGGCCGATGTCTTCGTAGTAGCGGATTGTCTTCGCTGGCAAACCCGCGCGTTCTGATACTTCTCCGATGTTCACACCTGTCTCCTATTCTGCGGGCTGCGTTGCGAATTTCGTCTCCGCGTCGTGGGGCGGATCCTGTTCCGACATCGTCGCCTTGATCCGTCGCAGCCGCAGCGCGTTGGTCAGAACCGACACGGAGGACAGCGCCATGGCCCCGGCGGCAAACACCGGCGACAGGAGCAATCCAAAGGCCGGGTAAAGCGCGCCCGCCGCCACAGGGATCAGCGCGACGTTATAGCCAAAGGCCCAGATAAGGTTCTGCCGTATGTTGCGCATGGTCTTGCGCGACACGTCGATGGCATTCACCACGCCGCGCAGGTCGCCCGACATCAACACCACGTCGGCGCTTTCGATTGCGACATCCGTGCCGGTTCCGATGGCGATGCCGACATCGGCATGGGCCAGCGCTGGCGCGTCGTTGATGCCGTCTCCGACAAAGGCGATCTTGCTGTTCCCTTGCCGCAATTCGTCCAGGGCGGCGACTTTTCCATCCGGCAACACCCCTGCAATGACATGGTCGATCCCGACCTCGCGGGCGATGGCATCTGCCGTGGCCTTCTTGTCTCCGGTGATCATCGCGACCTTGATCCCTCGATCATGCAGAGCTGCGATCACTTCGGCGCTGGAGGATTTGACCGGGTCTGCCACGGCAATCACGGCCGCCAGGGATCCGTCCACCGCAGCATAAAGCGCGGTGCGTCCCTTTTCGGCCAAGGCCCTTTCGCGGTCTTCCAGCGGGCTGGTGTCAATGCCCTGCTGCACCATGAAGCGATCCGCACCGACATGAACCTTGCGGCCCTGGACAAGCGCCTCGACACCGTAGCCGGTCACGGACCGGAATTCCGTCGCATCGGGCCAGGACAGGCCTTCGCTCTTTGCGGACTGCACAATGGCCTCTGCCACCGGGTGCTCAGACTGCGCCTCGACAGATGCGATGAGGGCGAGTGTCTCTGCCCGGTCAAAGCCGTCGGCCGTGATGAGGTCTGTCAAACTGGGTTGCCCTTGCGTGACCGTCCCGGTCTTGTCCAATGCGACAACGCCAACTTCATCCAGATGTTGCAGCGCATCTCCCTTGCGGAAGAACACCCCCATCTCAGCCGCGCGTCCTGTCCCCACCATGATCGAGGTGGGCGTGGCCAACCCCATGGCGCAGGGGCACGCAATGATCAGAACGGAGACACCCGCCACAAGCGCAAAGGTCAGAGCCGGATCGGGACCGACCAGCAGCCAGACAACCACAGTCGCAAGCGCCAGAACCAGAACGGCAGGCACGAACCACATGGTCACGCGATCCACTAGGCCTTGGATCGGCAGCTTGGCCCCCTGAGCATCTTCGACCATGCGGATAATCTGCGCCAGCGTGGTATCCGCCCCGACTCGCGTCGCCGTTATGGTCAGGCTCCCGGTGCCGTTCACCGTGCCGCCGGTCACCGGTTCGCCAGCAGCCTTTGGCACGGCGAGGGGTTCACCGGTGATCATGCTTTCATCGACGTTGCTTGATCCTTCTGTGACCTCGCCATCGACAGGCAGCCTTTCACCGGGACGCACGAGGATCTGATCGCCGATCCGCAGTTCCTTGATGTCAACCTCGGTCGCCTGCCCGTCACGCAGGACCCTGGCTGTCTTTGCCTGCAGACCAAGAAGGGCCTGAATGGCTGCACCGGTCTTGCCCTTGGCCCGCGCTTCAAGCCAGCGACCCAACAAGATCAGAACGACAATAACCGCCGCTGCTTCGAAATAGACGGCGCGCACACCGTCAGGCAGCACCTGAGGCAGGAAGGTCGCGACTACGGAATAAGTCCACGCCGCCCCGGTTCCCAGTGCGACAAGGCTGTTCATATCCGGGGCACGCTTGATCAACGCCGGAATGCCCTTCGCAAAGAACCCCCAACCCGGTCCGAAAAGAACCACCGTGGCAAGCGCGAATTGGATCAGCCATGACGTTTGAATGCCGATTGTGCTCTCAATCAGGCCCTCAAAGCCGGGTATGGTATGTTTTCCCATTTCCAGAACGAACACCGGCACGGTCAGGATCGCGGCAAGGATGACACGGCGCGCCAGCGCGTCGGCTTCTTCTGCCTTGCGGTCCGATCGGTCCTCGTGCGCATCGCTCTGCGCAATCTCGGCCGGGTACCCCGCCTCCGTACTGATCCGGGCAATCTTTTCCGGGGTGATGGCATCTGGCAGATACTCTACCACAGCCGTTTCGGTTGCCAGATTGACCGCCGCATTCAATACGCCGGGTGTCCGTACAAGCGCCTTTTCAACCCGACCGACACAGGACGCGCAGGACATGGCGTCTACGTTCAATGTTACGCGCCCCGTCCGTGCCGGGTATCCGGCGTTCGAGAGGGCCGTGACCGCCACGCCCGTGGTGGCCGGATTATCCATCTGAAATTGAGCCGTTTCGTTCACAAGGTTGACACTGACGTTCGAAAGGCCCGGAACCTCGTTCAAAGCCTTCTCAACCCTGCCCACACAAGACGCACAGTTCATGCCGGAAACGGATAGACGTATCGTATTGGGGTCGGTCATGAGGGCCTCCTCGGTTGAACTTACCCTGATATAGGGCTTCCAGTTGCTGGAAGCTCAAGAGAGTATCTAATTTTTTTTGATATTTGCTTGACCTTCCTCCCGATGGAACGACCAAGTCTGAGGTTGTACCAAAAATGGAGGCCTTCATGATTTTTTCCGTCCCGAAAATGAGCTGTGGACACTGCACATCCGCTATAGAAAGCGGCATCAAGGCAAAGGATCCATCAGCCGTTGTCACGGCCGATCTGGACCTTCGCCTTGTCACTGTCCAAAGCACATTGGAACAGGCGACCGTGCGGCAAGCCATCGCTGACGCTGGCTACGACGCTTCAGCCGCGTAGGATTGTCCTTATTCGGCGGCCCGTGCCTGATCGACAAGCTCGATCATCTGGTCCGCCTGGATCAGGCCCGGCGCAAGACTGTCGCCGATCACAAATGAAGGTGTGCCACTGAACCCCAGAGATTGCGCAAGCCGCATGGAAGTCTGTATGTGTTCTTCGATTTCCGGTCCGTTCATGTCGCGACGCAACTGTGCAACATCGAGGCCGATGTCTTCCGCAGTGCGGAGAATCGATGCTTCCTCTGCGCGTTCCTTCAGTTGCATCATGGCCCAATGAAACTCTTCATATTTGCCCTGGTTTCGGGACGCCAGCGCCGCGCGGGCGGCAAAAACCGACCCGTCCCCCAGAATGGGCCATTCCCGGTAAACGACCCTGACGTTGGGATCAGCAGCGAGCAGGGCCTCCATTTCAGGTTTAACCCGGCGGCAATAGGGGCAGTTGTAGTCGAAGAATTCGACAACCGTGACATCGCCATCCGGATTGCCCAGAACGGGCGCATTGGGATCATTTTCAAGCGTGGCTTTTTCCGTATCGAAAACCTGCGCTGCGGCTTGCGCCTGCAACGCCTGCTGTTGCTGTTCGAACAACTGCGCGGCCTCGAACACGATGCCCGGATTCTCGCGGATGGCTTCCAGCACCAGTTCCTTGATCCGGTCTTCGTCCATGCCGTCTGCAATCGCAGCGATCGGAAGCATTAACAGTGCGGTGGTAGCCAAGAATCTTTTCATTATCCGTCTCCTTGTGAGGCAATATCCTGGGCCGTGCGCTCGGCTTGCGTGGCGCGTTCACGCTCCGGCCATGTTGACTTGATGTATGCGAGGATGTCCCAGATTTCCCCGTCGCTCAGTTGGTCGCCGAAACCGGGCATGCCGCTGTTGAAGTCAACGCCTTGCGCCGCGAGAACCTCGGCGCCCCCCAGCTTGGTGTAGGCGAACAGCATGCTGTCCGCGTGGTGCCAAGTGTGGCCGCTTGCATCATGCGGCGGTGCGGGCAGGCTTCCGTCATCACGCGGACTGCGCCAGTTTTCTTCACCTTCCAGATTTGCGCCATGGCACGCGGCGCAATTTTCGGCATAGAGGACTTCGCCCGCGGCCACATCGGCTGAGGAGTTGATGAGGTTTTCCGCCGTATGGTCGGTTCCGCCGGACCGGGTCCACAGGAATATGGTAGCCACCGCAACGGTAACTACGCCCAACGCAAGATAGACGGATCGCGGGGTCATCCAACGACGATCTTGGTCATCATGCCCGAAGCCGCATGCGACAGCATGTGGCAATGTAGCAGCCATTGGCCCGGGTTGTCCGCCACAAAGGCAATCTCGCGCGTCTGACCCCGTTCAAGAAGGGTCGTGTCACGCAGCGGTCCGAGGGTGCCGTTTTCGGCGACCTCGTGGAAGTGAATGCCATGCAGGTGCATCGCGTGCGGAAACGCCGTGTCGTTCACGATCTTCAATCGTACATTCTGGCCGCGGTCCAGCCGCGCAAGGGGATCACCGTTGATCCCGTCCACTTTGCCGTTGAACGACCAGAAATACCCGGCCTCGACGATCTCGCCGATCGGCTTGAGTTCGCCCCCAAGGGAAGCGGACCTCATCCGCCCCATGGCACCGCCTTCCATACTCAGGCTGAGCATCGTGGCTTCACTCAAGTCGACCATCCTGTGGTCGTTCGGCGGCAAGGCCAAAGGCGCGTCTCGACGATTTTTCGAGCCCCACTCAACGACCTCGAATGTAACCTGGCTGAAGGCCTCTTCCCGGCCGAACTGAAGAATATGAGCCGTTTCACCAACATCCGCGACCACATCGACGATCAGGTCGATCCGTTGAGCCGGAGCGAGGATCATCGGCTCCGTCACCTTAATGGGTGCAGCCAGGGGCATGCCGTCCAAAGCAACCGCCCAACCGTCAAGGCCTTCCAGCCCCAGTTGGAAATTGCGCGCATTGGCAGCATTGATCAGCCGCAAGCGCAGTCTTTCGTTCTTGCGTGCACTCAGGCCCAGATTGAAGGTTCCATTGGTCGTCAGCAGGTTGCCGATGCGCCCTGCGTGGCTGAGATCATGAGGCGCTCCGAAGTCGTCTTTGATCTGCGCGGTTTCGGGGTCAATAAGCCAATCATCCAGGATCAGGACTTCCTCGCGATCAATGTCGAGAGGCTCGGCCTCTTCCACGATCAGTGCACCGTAAAGCCCTCTGCCCACCTGCTCAAACGACCTATTATGGGCATGGTACCAATAGGTCCCGGCATCCGGGACAGTAAAGTCATAGTCGAATGTTTCCTCCGGCTGGACCACATCCTGTGTCAGGCCGGAAACGCCATCCATCGCATTGTCGATGCGGATGCCGTGCCAATGCGTCGACGTTCCCTGAGAAAACCGGTTGACCAATCTGCGCTGGACACGCCCCCCCTGCGCCACGCGAATCTCCGGACCGGGTGAGCCGCCGTCAAAGCACCAAAGCGATGTCTTGCCATAGTTGCCGGGCAGCAGATGCACGTCGCTTTGCTGGGCTGTCAGGGTCGCGAATGGCGTGCCCGCAAATCCAGTGCTGGCCGACAGACCACTGAACGCAGCAGATGTTGCCAGAAATTGGCGGCGATTGAGCGTGATCATTCGTGGGTTCCCAAGATTATGATTTGTTGTCCAGCAGGTAGGTGGCCATCGCATTCAGGTCTGCGTCGCTCAGAAAGCCCGTGCCATAGCGCACGACTTCGGCCATTGATCCACCAAATACGTCGCCAGACGGCGTTATGCCAGATCGCAATGCATAAGCCATATCGTCTGTTGTCCAGCCTTCGGACACAAGATCGCGCGTCCGGATCGAAGGTGCTTTGCCACCTCCCGGCAAGGCGTCGTTGCCGGAAAACCTCTTCGATACTATGCGTGCGCCTGCAAAGTTCCGCGTTGTGTGGCAGGCAGCACAATGTGCCGCCCCGTTGACCAGCAGCTTGCCCCTGTTCCAAGCATCGCTTCGGTCCGCCTCTGGTGCGGTGTCAGGCTTTGTCAGAAAAGCCGCCCGCCAAAGTTTCATCCCCCATCGCTGATCGAACGGAAAAGGCACCTCATGGGACGGGGTCGGCACATTCACGGCTGGCACGGTCTGGAACGCGGCCCACAGATCGGCAATGTCCTGATCCGTGTAATTTGCATAAAACGGGTAGGTGAAGGTGGGATAATAGGGGTCTCCGTCCGGGGAAATTCCCTGCCTTACCGCTTTTGCAAACTCTTCTACTGTCCAGCCGCCAATCCCGAATTCGACATCGGTGGTCAGATTTGGCGGATAGAATGTCCCGAAATCGGTCCGGAGCGGCGCTCCTCCTGCCAATGGCGCCCCGCCAGCTTCAAAGTTGGTGTGGCACGCAATGCATCCACTGGCGCGCGCCAGATACGACCCCCGCTGGGCATCGCCTTGCAGGGTCAGGTCCGAGACTGGCGCACCGATCGGCCAGGCTATCGTTGCCGCGACAACGCCGATGCCGCCGACGACCCCCGCACCGATGATCCAACGCCACCACCGCATCTGATCACTTGTCCTCTTTGCGGAACTTCTGGTGGCAGGCCGAACAGGTCTGGGCGACCATCGCGAACGCACGGTCGGTCGGCATGTCCGCAAACATCTCGGTCGTCATGGGAAGGTCCGATCCCATCATGCCCCCTCCCATTGCAGGCGCGGACCCGCCACCCATCATCCCGTCAGTGGCGCCGCCCATCATTGATTCGCTACCGTTGCCCTGTGCTGCGGCCAACCCATTGCCTGCGCTCAACTTCAATCCTTCGGCGGCTGTTCTCAACTCTTGCGCAAGGGCCGCGAACTCTTCGCTGTTTTCCCAGACCGACGGCAACGCCTTGGACACTCCGCCACCCGAGCCTTCAGGAAACAGTCGCGTCATTTGCTCACCGGCATGGCCGATCATCGCGCCAGCTTCCCTGCGGACGACATCGGCGTCATAAGGTACCTGACCCCGCATCATGGGTGATAGCGTCTTGAGTGTTTTGGCCATCGCGGACATGCCCTGCATCCGCTCCAGCACCACGCCGGTTGCTCCGGAATGCGCCAAGGCAGCAACGCCGGTCGTCCCGATCGCAATGGCAGTAATCCATATCTTCATGTTCAAGTTGGTCATTCCTGTCAATTGATCCCGTTGGCGCGCTGAAGTTCCCGCACATATGCAACAACCATCTTCACATCGCCGGGCGTGACGCCTTCAACTGGCGGCATATTGCCAAACTTCCAATGGTGCGCTCTGACACCTTGTTTCGCGGCAAGCAAAAAAGCGGCGTCACCGTGATGGCTCGGTTCATAGATCTTGTGGACAAGCGGCGGTGCCACGCCATTCTGTCCGGCAGCATTCGCACCGTGACAAGCGGCGCAAGCGCCATCGAAAACACGCTTTCCCAATTGGGCATTTGCTGAGAATTCAGCAGGCACAACCACGTCTGCAATCGGCGCGCCCTCTTCCGTCTGCGAAAGATCAGGCGTTGTCATTGTGTGGCCGGGCATCGAAGACGATGGCTGCAATTGCTGCCAGATCACAACCGCGCCACCGACGACAAAAAACGCCGCAATCAGGATGCCGGACTTCGACATCAGATTAATCGTACCTGCGTGCCGACCGGTGTCCTTTCGAACACCTCGATGATTTGCTCGTTGTAGAGACCGATACACCCGCTTGAAGAGCGTCTTCCGATCTTGCGCGTATCATGGGTGCCGTGAATCCTGTAGTACGTCCAACTCAGGTGCAGGGCACGGACGCCCAACGGGTTATCCGGCCCGGGCGGCATATAGGCTGGCAAAGACGGGTCACGTTCGCGCATGGAGGGTGTAGGGGTCCAGTCAGGTTCGGGGTCCTTGAACGTGACTGTCGTGTAGCCGCGCTTTGTCAGCTCGTCAGACAAGGGAACCGATGTCGGATAAATGCGCATTTCGCCATCGGCCGTCCAGTGTTGCATCACGCGGGTAACGGTGTCTGCGATGATGATACCCTTGTCCAAAGCGTCAAAGTGGTCTTGCCAAGCGTGTGTACGAAACGATGAGATATTCCTTCGGACACTGGTTTGATCCACCTGCGCACGCAGGATGGACGGGGCCGCGAAAGCTGCCGATGCGGCACCTGCCGTGAATGCTCGACGCGTTACACGTGTTTGCTTGCGGGTCATCATATGGCCTCATGTTGTTGTCTGCCTATCCACTAGACTACCCGCCTGGTCGCATTTCATGAACAGTCCGGGGCCTGATATTATGTAACGATATGTATCCCGGCCAACGGACACGTCTTCGCGCTGCTGCCTCAAACCTCGATGGGTTTCAGGACAACACGCGTGTCGAGCGGGACCTTCTCATAGAGTTCGATGATCTGATTATTGGTAAGCCTTGCACAGCCGTTTGAGACACGTCGACCAATCGTCTTCGGATCCGTTGTGCCGTGAATTCTCAGGTAGGTGTCCCCACGCCCTGGCTGGTAAAGATACAAGGCGCGGGCACCGAGTGGATTGTTCAGCCCACCGGGCACACCGCCCGCAAAACGAAGATATCGGTCAGGATCTCTGGCTATCATGGCGGGTGTGGGCGTCCACCGCGGCCACTTTTGCTTGCGCGCGACATAGAACTCGCCGGATTCATAGAGCCCCTCCCGGCCAATTCCGACGGTATACCTGATTGCCCGATTGTTCGGCAAAGTCCAAAATAAAGCGAACTGGTTCGGATCGACATGTATTTCTCCCGGTTTGTCTGCCTCGGTGAACGGAACCTGGCGCGGCAACTGCTCCGGGGGCACCACAGATGGCCCGACGCGCCGGTCGTGCTCTGCGTCACTATGCGCGAATGCTGTTTTTCCACTCACCGAAAGAGCTGCAACAGAAGTCAGGAAATATCTTCGTTTCATATACTTGCCTCACTAAACTAGTCGGGTTTGAGGTGACGAACAACCCGCGCCATATGTGGCGAGCCTTCCTCTTTCGGGGCTGACTCGGCGCTTTGTTTGACGGGCAGCGTGATTTCAGCGCGCAGACCCCCATCAGTGCGGTTTTTCAGTTCGATAGAACCACCGTGCTCAAGGATGATGCTGCGCGCAATCGACAGCCCCAGGCCATGACCGCCGGTATCCTGTGATCGCGACGTCTCGAGCCTGACATAGGGTCCGAAAACAGCCTCCAGCTGATTGTCGGGAATACCGGGCCCCTGATCGTCGATGGCGACCACTACCTCACTGCCCATGCGTTGCCACGAAACCCTGGCCTCACTCCCGTAGCGGATCGCGTTCTCAATCAGGTTTCTCAACGCGCGCCCCATCGCGCTTGGTTTCACGGATACGATGAGTGGACCTTGGCTGGTCACCTGAACCTTGTCCAAGCCCATACCAGTGATCAGATCGTGCAAATCAACCGATTGGACCTCTTCATGCTGTCCGACGCCCTTCGCGAAATCGAGGGTCGCATCGACCATCCGTTGCATCTCTTCACTTGACGCCACCAAGGACGTGCGCGTGTCTTCGTCGTCCACCATTTCGGCCCGCACCCTAAGCGCCGTCAAAGGCGAGCGCAGATCATGCGCAAGCGCTGCAAGCATCTGGGTCCGGTCACTGACAAATCGCGTCAGGCGATCCTGCATGATGTTGAATGATCGGGTCAGATCCCGAACTTCCTTCGGCCCTACGACCGGCAGATCGCCCTTGGCGGCGCCGCGACCCAGACGTTCGGACGCAGTCGCGAGATCGTTGAGTGGTCCGGTCAGTCGGGACAGGAGAAACCAGAAACTTGCAACCAGCAGAAGTCCCGCAGTCAGTGCAAAGGATATGTTGGACGCCAGCGACCTTTGCAGAGGCGGCCGTTCGAACCGCGTCTCGATGTTGAGCCAATTCCCACCGGACAGCGCAATGGACAGCTCCATCTCGATGGCCGCAAGGCTGCCCTGCATCATTTCGGCGTGCATTTGCGCCATTTCCGGTGACAGGTTCGGAAGGGGCAGCAGACCTCCCTCGATTTCATGAACCTCAACCCGGATATCCCGGCTGTAGCTTTCCTGAAGCAGTGCCCGTATCCGCGCTTCGACCGCTCCACCGTCATCGTGTTGTCCGTGTGCAACCGACGGCTCGTCTGTAAGGTCGAACCGTACGAGCGGAGACGTTGCCGCGCGGACGATCTGGGCATGCAATTCCGGGGGTGCGCCTTCAATCAACTGTGCGACATTTGCGGCCCTTCCGGCGGCTTCGGCACCGATGGCGGCCTGAATGGCTAACGAGCGTTCATCAACGAAAAACCAAAGACTCAGAGCTTGCGCGAGGATCAAGACACCGAGGACCAGAAGGGCAATCTGTGCACGCAACGTCCGCGGAAGCAGCTTCATTCGCAAATCTCGACATCGCAGGAAAGACTATACCCCCCATGCCGGACAGTCGCGATGATCTTCGGGCGCAAAACGTCCTCTTCCATCTTCCGGCGCAACCGGCTCACCTGATTGTCGATGGTTCGGTCCAATGGACCGGCGACCCGGCCGGTGCTCAATTTGAGCAGCTCGTCGCGGCCAATGACCGTCCTTGGCCTTTGCAGGAACAGGGTCAGGAGTTTGAGTTCACCGGATGTAAGTTGCGTACGCGAACCGCCTTGGTCAATCAGTGTGCGGCCATCGAAATCCAGCTTTAGGTGTGCAAACTTCAACGTTTTCCCCGCAAAACCATTCGGTTTTGGGATCAGCTGCGTCCGACGCAATATCGCGTTGATCCGCGCCACCAGTTCCTTGGGATTAAACGGCTTGGCGAGATAATCGTCTGCCCCGCCATCCAGACCCGCGATGCGGTCTTCGTCGTCACCCAATGCGGTCAGCATCAGGATCGGAATATGCCCTTCCTTGCGCAATCGCCTGCACGCGGACAGCCCGTCTTCCCCCGGCATCATCACATCGAGGACAATCAGATCGAAATGCGCTTCCGCCAGCCTTGCGTCCATCTCAACTGCATTTTCCGCCGCTGAAGCACGCATGCCGTTGCGTTCCAGATAACTGGTGACGGATTTCCGAATCTCTGAATGGTCATCGACGACAAGGATGCGTGGCAGATCGCTCATGCCGCCAACATAGTCATTTTCACCAAGGGACGCCCATCCCGTGTTTGTAGCCAAATGTAACAGCGCGGGCAGTCGACTTCGGGATACCGAGCAACTATTTAAGGAAGAACATCGAGGAGTTTTAAGTGAACCGACGTGAATTTGGCCTTACGGCACTCAGCCTGGCCTTGGCCGGGCCTGCTTTGTCGCAAACCGCCGCACCCACGTTGCAGGTGACAAAGACACCGACCTGCGGCTGCTGCGGCGCTTGGGTAAATGAGATGATCGCTGCCGGTTTCAAGGCATCGGTCGAGGACGTGGATTACGACACGCTTCAGGTTCTGAAGCAGAAACACGGCATCGCGCCGGAACTGGCAGGATGTCACACTACGTCCGTGGGCGGATATTTCGTCGAGGGTCACGTGCCTGCGGCTGACATCGGGCGGTTGCTGAGCGAAAAACCTGTCGCGCGCGGACTGACAGCACCGGGAATGCCCATGGGTTCGCCCGGCATGGGCCCCCAAGGTGATCCCTATGATGTGCTGCTTGTACTGATGGATGGGTCGACGCAAGTCTTCGCAACCCACGGCTGACGTGTTTGCCCGCGATACGTTCCGACAAAGTTTTTCGCCGACCTTACCATTCGGCAGATTTTGTTGGAACGTATCCGTTCTGAGCTTGGCAAGCATATTGCCGTTCCTGCTTGTCTACATCCTCGCAACGCCTGGTTTTGCGACGCTGCTGCTGACGAATGGGACCGCGCTCTCGCGCTTCCTCCGGCAGGTCTTTACCAATGGGTTTGTGGTCGTTTTCCTCGTGAATTACTTGGGGTTCGTTTCCGCATCGGTCGCGCTGAAGCAGTACCAGCATCGGCCGATTGTTTACCTGGTTTTAGATGGCCTGCTGCGGAGTGTCGCATTCATTGGGGTTCACATTGCCGTCTATGTGATGTCGGCCGATCTGTTCGGCTCGTTCAACGGCAGCCGTGCAACAGCTTTGAGCGTGGTCGGACCAACGCTCGAGCGGTCGTTCATGTTTGGGAACATCTCGGGCGTATATCTCTATGCCCTGGCGCCCGGCACCTTCATCGCGCTTCTGGTGGTTCTGACAGAACCTTCTGGCGAGGCATCGAAGCCTACCATGTTCAGGACAATGAGCATGGCCTTGCTGTTCAGCCTGACCCCGATCCCCCTCGTCACATTCCTGTCCTATGCGTTGGATCTGGCAACCTGACGGGCCAACTTGGTCAACGACCCGCAGGCTGTCATCTGATCAAATTGTATCCGAATGTACCCTTGACCTTGCCTCACTGGAATGTCGCAGAAGAACACGAGCATATTCTGGAGAGCTACATGTCTGACAATCAAAGTCAAAAATCCACCGGTTCATCGAAACTGATGCAGTATGGTATGATGGCCTGTTGTGCCGTTATGTTGTTTCCAGTCGCCGCATTCTTTATTGCAGGCGGCACGATCGCGGGTCTGTGGGGCAACGTCGGCCTTTTTGCGCCGCTCGCACTTTGTCTTGGTGCGCATGTCGTCATGCACAGGATGATGGGAAAGTCGTGTCACGGGTCAAGAGTTGAACAGGCGAACGAGGCGACTGTGGATGCAGAATTTGAAGATGGCCAAGCTCCCGAACGAGAACTGGTACGCGCCCGCTAGAACGCGGCTGACAATCGGAATTCCGATTGCAGGTATTCTGGCCCTCGGCGGTTGTGCCCAGTCGGCCTCGGGCAAGCTTTGCCCACTTGAGCCCCCTTCCGTGACACGGGATGCGGCACACGACGTCATGCTTCCCGTAGGATGTCGCTTGGTCGGTCAGTCTGAAGGTACTACCCACGAAATAGTCTGTGACGACGGCCGGACCGGATGGGCTTTCGATTAAGCGCCAAACCTTGATCCTGCCTCACATTCACCTGCACAGCGACGGTCGCCCACGCCACTACGGGCGCAACCGTTCCAACGCGCTTTGCACGGCTTGACGGCGCGGGTCATCTCCCGGCACCTCCGACAACAGGATTTCAGCGTGTTCAAACGCCGCGATTGCCGGCGCGGTATCACCCAGAACCGAATAGGCATTGCCAAGCCGCATCCATCCATCAAGATCGTCAGGCTCATCTTCCAGCCGCGTGGCCAGCCGTTCGACCATCGAGCGGATGAAATCCTGTCGTTCCTCCACACTCATGTCCTGCGCGTTTTCGATGTCTTCCTGTGTCGGGCCGGACGCACTGGTCTTCGGGGCATAGTCGGCCAGCGAGATCGGAGCCTTGCCGATCTTCGCGCCAATCCGGTTGGCTTCGCCAACAAAGCTTTCCATCCACGGGAAAAACCTATCCGCATCGTCCAGCCGGGCCACCAGCGTTTCGTGAGCCCGAGCCTCATCGCCCTTCTGCTCGAGCGAGACTGCCTTGAAAAAGGCAGCACCGGGATTGGAAGGATCCAGTTCGTACGCCCGATCAATCGCGGTGTCCGCTTCAGGTGTCACCACACCTTGCTCTGCGTAGATCAGAACCTCGGCCAACATGGAGAAGACGGCGGAATCGGCCTCCGGTCGTTGTGCGACAACTCTATATGCATCGGCTGCATCCGCATACCGGCCCATTTTCGAATAGGTTTGCCCCAGCAGCATCCAGCCTTCCGAAGGCCCGCCTTCGGGGTCTGAACTGAGCCGGACGTACAGACGATCTGTCAATTCGGCGATTTCCGCCGCTTCCTGCCGTTCAGTGGCACGTTCGGCAAAGGCGACACCTGGGATCTCTGGCGAGCCCATTGCGGAGTAATATCCAAAAGCGAAGACCGGCACGAACACTGCGCTCAGAACGACCATCAAGCGGCCCCCTGCCGCCGGTTTCCCATCTGACAGAACGGACCGGCGCGACTGCACGAGGATCCGTCTCTTGATCTCCTGCTCCGCCGCCGTGGCCTCGGTGTCGGAAATGACACCGCGCTCAAGATCCCGCCGAACCTCATCCAACTGATCCATGAGGACCGCATCCGTGGCGTCAGCCGGGATGGGTGTCCGCGACGACCGATGGCGCAGCGGCAGGCCCATGAAAAGCAGACCTACAACGGATAACAGGGCGAAAACCAACCAGATCATGAACCGTCCTTTGAAGCGTTCTCTTCAATGAAACGCGCAATTTCCGCTTTTTCGTCATCGGAAAATCCCGTTGCGGCAGCCCTGCGCCGGCTTCTCGAAATGACGGTCCAGCCGACAAGCAGCGAAACAAGCGCAAACACGAAGGGCGCCATCCAGAGCGCGAGAGTGGCGCGATTCAGGGGCGGGCGCATCAGGACATAATCGCCATACCGGGCGTGGATGTACGCGATGACCTCCTTGTCGCTGTCACCGGCAACAAGCCTTTCGCGCACCAGTATGCGCAGGTCCCGCGCAACCCCGGCGTTGGAGCTGTCGATGTCCTGATTCTGGCAGACAACGCAGCGCAGTTCCCGTGATATTTCACGGGCGCGTTGCTCCAGTACAGGATCCTGCAACATCTCGTCTGGCTCGACCGCCAAGGCCGTCACCGGAAGCAGCAGGAGGAAAGCAAATGCGATATACCTCATCCGTTCTGGCCCCTTGCTAACGCGCCAGCCTGGATCAATGCTTCCCTGAATGTGGAAATCGCCGTTTCGCCCACGACGGGGCCGACATATCTGAACAACACCGTCCCGTCAGAGCCGACAATGAATGTTTCAGGTACGCCCGAAAGGCCCCATTCAATCCCCACTCTGCCGCTCAGATCAGACCCGATCCTTTCGTAGGGATTGCCAAGCTCAGCAAGCCATTTAGTCGCATCCTCCGGCTTGTCCTTGTAATTGATCCCGAACAACGTCAGCCCGTCCTTTTCGACCATCTGGGTCAGAACCCCGTGTTCGGCCCGGCAGGGCACGCACCACGAGGCAAACACGTTCACGATGACCGGTCGCGGGTTCCCGACCAGATCGGCGCGGGAAAGCCCTGGCGTCTCCAACCCGTCGACAGCGGCCAGATCGAATTCGGGTGCCGGCTGCGAGATCAGAACCGAAGGAATGTTGTTCGGGTCCCGGTCCGGGTTCAAGCCCCACAGAAAAAACCCCCCGAAAATGGCCGCGATTGCCAGCGGAATGAATGCCAGTATACGTCCCATGCCTACTCCGCAGGAAGTGCTGCGGGCGCTGTCGCCTTGCGACGGGGTGCCCCGACGCGCAACCGCCGGTCAGACAGCGAAAGACCCCCACCAAGCACAAGCATCGCCGATCCGATCCAGATAAAGTTGACCAGAGGTTCATACAGGATGCGCAGGGTCCAAGCCCCTTGCGTGCTCTCGTCCTCGGCGGCCGGATTTGCGATGGACGCATAGAGATCACCGGCCATTGTCGATCTGATGGCGCTCTCTGTGGTGGTGGTTTGCGCGACCGGATAGGTACGCCGCTCCGGGAAGAGATCGGTGACATAGTTCCCCTCCCGGGCCACACGAAGCGTGCCACGATCCGCGAAGTAATTTGGCCCACGCACACGTTCGGCCCCCTCAAAGGTGACATCGAACCCACCAATGCTGACCTCTGTACCGGGCCGGACAAAGATGATTTCCTCGGATTTCCAGACCGTCGAGCCGATAAATCCGAACATCGCCATCGCGAGCCCCGCATGAGCCAGTGTCATCCCATGAGAGGATCTGGGCAGGTTGCGTGCACGGCGCACCGATTCCGGGAACGGTGCCTCAAACAGCTTTATGCGCATCGCCCATTCCCGCAGGGTTGAGAAAAACAGCCAGAATGCAAGCATCAGCGACAGATACCCCAACACCGGACCGCCCTCGGCGAGATACCAGGTCACCAATGTCGCGAGCACGGCCAGAACGACCACGAAACGCAACCGCTGCAGAACGCCCGCCAGATCGGCACGTTTCCAGGACAGGTAAGGCCCCAGCCCCATCGCAAAGACGAGCGGCAGCATCACGGGAATAAAGGACGCATTGAAGAAGGGCGGCCCCACCGACAGTTTTTCACCGCCCGTCGCGGCTTCGTAGAAGAGCGGGTACAAGGTGCCGAACAGCACAATGCCGGTGGCCGTGGCCAGCAGCAGGTTGTTCACCAATAGCCCCGCTTCCCGGCTGATCGGCTTAAACAGGCCGCCGGGCTCCATTGTCGGCGCGCGCCAGGCAAACAGAGCAAGGGAACCGCCGATCGAAACGGCCAGCAATCCAAGGATATAAAGTCCCCTTTCCGGGTCGACCGCGAATGCATGCACAGAGGTCAGCAGGCCCGATCGGACAATGAACGTGCCCAAGAGCGATAGGGAAAAAGTCAGGATCGCCAGAAGGATTGTCCAGCTTTTGAACGCATCCCGTTTCTCCGTCACGATTGCGGAATGCAGCAGTGCCGTGCCCATCAGCCATGGCATGAAACTGACGTTCTCAACGGGATCCCAGAACCACCAGCCGCCCCAGCCAAGCTCATAATAGGCCCACCAGGATCCCAGCGCGATGCCTGCGGTCAGGCTCATCCAGGCAGCCAGCGTCCACGGACGTACCCACCGTGCCCAGGCCGCGTCCACCCGCCCTTCGATCAGGGCGGCAACCGCGAACGAAAAGACAATCGAGAACCCGACATACCCGAAGTAGAGAAGCGGCGGGTGCATGGCGAGACCGACATCCTGCAATAATGGGTTGAGGTCCTGACCGTCGTCTGCCGGAGGGAAAACGCGGTCGAAGGGATTGGACGTCAGCAGCATGAAAGTCAGGAAACCGACACTGATCCAGGCCTGCACCGACAGCGTTCTTGCCTTCAGCGACAGAGGAATGTTCGATCCGAAGAGGGCGACCGCCGCACCAAACACCGTCAGGATAAGGGTCCACAGCAACAGGGATCCTTCGTGACTGCCCCAGGTGCCTGCCACCTTGAACAGCATCGGTTTGAGTGAATTGGAATTCTCCACCACGTTCTTGACCGTGAAGTCGCTTGTGACGAAGGCTTGCATCAGCGCCAGAAACGCGATGCCGACAAAGAAAACCTGACCGAACGAGGACCATCTGGCAGACTGCATCCACAGGATGTTTCCGCGCCCCGCACCGAGGATGGGCAGCACACTTTGAACAAGCGCCATGGCCAAGGCCAGTGCCAGCGCGAAATGACCGATTTCAGGTGTCAAAGGATCATCAGCCTCTTCAATGAATTCACTGGATCGACGTCTGTCTAGCAAATCGTCCGGCGAACTGTGAGTGGTTGCTTTGTCACCGTTTGTAACAGGATGCTGTGACAAATGATTACAAAACGGCCCGCGCTTGGCCTTTAATCAAAGCGCTATAACGCCAATGTATCTAGGGTAAGTCTGAAAGGAATGAGAAATGAAAAAACAAGAAATTATTGCGCTTGGCGTGGTGATCGCGGTTGGCATGGCGCAAACAGCATTTGCGGAATCCGACGGGGCTGCCGACAGCAAGCCTGACAGCGGGAATATGTCCGGCATGGCGATGGGCGATGGCGACAATCAGATGGGCATGATGGGCGGGGACATGATGCCGATGATGCGAAAAATGATGAAGATGCATGCCGCTATGATGGGTGGCCAGGGCAACATGATGGGAATGATGGATCGGGACATGATGTCGACAATGATGTCCGGTGGACAGCCTCATGAAATGGCCGCGCAGATGTCCGAAAAAATGCGGGAGTTCGATGCGAATTCCGATGGAGCGTTGACACTTGACGAGTTCGAAGCCTTGCATATGGACGCAATGCGCGCGCGCATGGTAGATCGCTTTCAGCATCTCGATGCGGACGGTAACGGCCAGATCTCTCAGGACGAGATGGAAGATGCCGGTACACGGATGAGCAAAATGAACGGTACTTCCACCGGAACGGACATGGAAGGTCATCATGACAGCGAATAAGGGTCAAGCCTGCGGCACTCAGCTTGATGGGGGCAAATTATGGCCTTCTTTCTGACGCGCCGCGGCGCAAGCCTTGCGATGTTGGCCAGTTCCGTTGCACCTTTCTCGGCTGTCGCCCAGACCGCCGAGGTCTGGTCGGCGGACATGGCAGCAGATGCGCTGCAACAGGACCTGATCCGGATGATCGACGTTCGGTCGCGACCGGAATGGACCGACACCGGCGTTGCCGACGGTACCTGGCCCATCAGCCTGCATGAGGACCGTTTCGCCGAGCGGCTTTTTGCCGCCCGGGAACGGGCCGAAGGGCGGCCTGTCGCGCTCATCTGTGCGACAGGCGGGCGGTCTGGCCGCGTCATGCGAAGTCTTCGGCAGGCTGGCTACAGCGGCTTTCTTGACGTATCCGAAGGCATGCTCGGTTCTGCCGCCGGACCGGGCTGGATCGCGGGCGGTTATCCGGTCGTCAGTGTCGATATGGCTCTGGCGGCGCTGCCAGAGGAATTGAGTTGAAGTGAAACTGTTGAACCGTCGAGAACTGTTGGGCCATGCCGCAGGCTTTGGGGCTGCATTTGCCCTGCCATCGGCTGCATTCGCGGCATCGGACAAGAGGCTCGCGTATCCTCCCCTTCTCGATGCGACGACATCCCGGCTTTTTCAGCTGGAAGCCCGCACGGGCGAGACCCGTTTTGACGACGGTGCCGCCAGCGAAACGTTCGGCTACAACCAGGGATACCTTGGCCCGACGATCCGGGTGCAGGCCGGGGTCGAGACACGGGCAGAGGTGCACAACACGCTTGGCGAGCCGATGTCGGCGCATTGGCACGGGTTGGTTGTTGCCGGTGAGTTCGATGGCGGACCACATCAGGCCATCGCACCGGGAGACACCTGGAAGCCGGTGCTGGACCTTGACCAGCCCCCGGCAACGGCCTGGTATCACAGCCACATTCACGGCGCGACGGCACGGCAGGTCATGCTGGGGCTGGCGGGTGTTCTGCAGGTGACGGATGACGCGGATGACGCCCGTGGATTGCCATCCGCCTACGGGGTCGATGATCTGACCCTTGTATTGCAGGACCGTCAGTTCAACTGGCGCGGACGCCTGAAATACGATCCCGGCATGCACCAGTCCATGAACGGGTTTCAGGGCGACACAATGGTTGTGAACGGTCAAATCGGCGCGTCGGCAGCGGTTCCGAAGGGGATCGTGCGGTGCCGTGTCGTCAACGGCTCGAATGCGCGGGTTTACCGCCTGTCCATGTCTGACAGCCGGTCGCTTCATCTCATCGCGACAGATGCCGGATTTCTGGATCGACCGATTGCGCTGAACCGCCTGACCCTTGCACCAGGAGAGCGCGCAGAAGTGCTTGTGGATTTCACAAGCGGGCGGGACAGTGTTTTGAAGTCCGACGATATCATTAATTCGGCCATGGGCGGAATGATGGGCGGCGGCGGTTCCGGCAGTCCATTCACCGTGCTGCCTTTCGCTGTCGACACAACCCTTCCGGTTCGCATCGACGCCCTGCCCGGCTCTCTGGACGGGCAGTTGCCTGATCTTGCGGTCAAGGACGCGCCAGTCCGACGTCTGTCACTGGATATGTCGATGGGCATGGGGATGATGTTCTCGCGGTCCGGTAACCGATTTTCGATCAACGGCGCGTCATACGATTCGGGAACGCTCAATTTTTCCACCAAACTCAACAGCATCGAGCGTTGGATTGTGCGTGGGGCCATGATGATGCACCCGTTCCATGTTCACGGCGTCCGGTTTCAGGTCCTGTCGGAAAACGGTACGGCACCGCGTGCAGAGAACAGGGGTTGGAAGGATACGGTACTGGTGGATGGTGAAGTGGAGCTTGCGATGAAATTCGAAAAACCTGCCTCAGCGGCTGCGCCCTACATGTATCACTGCCACATTCTGGAACACGAAGACGGCGGCATGATGGGGCAATTCAGTGTTGCTTAGCGCAGAAATCCCTTTACCCTCCGCTGACAGGAACCTTTAGGGGAATCCTATTCCTCGATAGAGGTTTGAGATGAAAACCGAATTGCACATCAAGCGGCTGACCCTCGCCGGCGGGCTGTTGATCGTCATCTCTGCGCCTATGCATTTCATCTTGCCCGAGCAAAGGCCAATTGTCTTCGCAGCTCTCTTTCTTTTGGTGCTCCATGCCGCTTAGCAAACCGCGCCTGCATCGGGTTGGGCTATGGTTGGTGGTTGCGCTTGGCGTACTTTTGATAGCCATATGGGCAATGGGATATGGCCCGGCGATAGCCCGCGAGACTATCGAGGTCTGGATAGAGCGGGCCGGCGCTTTGGGACCGTTGCTCATCATCGTGCTCATGATGGTTTCGATCGTGGCAAGCCCCATTCCAAGTGCACCGGTCGCACTGGTGGCAGGCGCGGCGTATGGTCATGTTGCCGGAGCTGTCTATGTCGCCATCGGGTCGGAACTGGGTGCACTCGTGGCATTCATCATCGCCCGCTATATCGGGCGCGACCACGTTGAGCGCTGGCTTGGGGATAAGGCCGGTTTCGGGTTATTGGGCTCTCAAAATCTGTTGATGTTGACGGTGTTCGCGTCTCGCCTCTTGCCCTTCATCTCGTTTGACGCAATGAGCTACGCTGCCGGTCTCAGCCGCCTGCGCCTTTGGCGGTTCCTGATCGCAACTCTGGCAGGCATTCTTCCAGCCAGTTTCCTGCTCGCGCATTTCGGAGCAGAGGCCATGTCGGGAGATTTCGGCACTGCTGAGTGGATCATCATCGGTCTTGGATTGATGACTGCCGCACCGTTGCTGGTCGCAGCGCTCTGGCGAACAAATCGGTCAACCAACGCTTCCTAAGTCTGAGTATGTCAGCAAAAATGAAAACCGTGATTGCCTACTTTACCATTGACCTTCCCCCACAGGAAGCTGCGACCGTGAATCGCTATGGATACACAAACACCACAACTCCGCCGGGATTTCCTGTACTACGCCACCGCCGGAACGGGCGCGGTTGCCGTAGGGGCTGCGGTCTGGCCATTGCTCAATCAGATGAACCCATCCGCCGATGTCCGCGCGCTGTCCCAGATCCGCGTCGATATCTCCGGTGTGGAACCCGGAACGCAATTGACTGTCAGTTTTCTCGGCAAGCCGGTGTTCATCCGGCACAGGACCGACGCGGAAATCGCGCAGGCCCGTTCGGAAGATGTGCTTTCCCTTCCTGATACCGTCGCCAGAAATCCCAACATATCCGGAGATGACCTGGCCACCGATGCAAACAGGGCAGTGGCGGGAAATGAGAATTTCTTGGTCATGATAGGCGTTTGCACGCATCTGGGATGTGTACCACTTGGTGACGGAGCCGGCGATTTTGGTGGTTGGTTCTGTCCCTGTCATGGCTCCCATTATGATACAGCAGGACGCATTCGAAAGGGTCCGGCACCGGAGAACCTGCATATTCCCACGATGTCCGTTTCGGAAGACATGATACTGACCCTGGGCTGACAGGAGCTTCGCGCATCGCGAAGGCCCATAAAATTCATACGCAGCGTTGTCGGAAGAGTCTTGACCCTCCAGTAACTGGAAGGGTTATGTGTTCAATTGTCTTGAAAACGGGAATTAGAAGATGGCCACGGACCAAGAACATCATCACGACATGACGCGCACCTCGACCGCATCAGACCCAGATACAGCGACCGACCCGGTGTGCGGCATGACCGTCGAGATAGACGAAGACACGCGCAGTGCCGAGTATGATGGAGAGGTCTTTCATTTCTGCTCGGAAAACTGCGAAACCAAGTTTGGCAAAGACCCATTTTACTATGCGTCGGGAAACGCCCAAAAGACACCAGCACATGGCGAGGCCGGTACGCAATGGACCTGCCCGATGCATCCGCAAATCCTGAAGGATGAGCCCGGGTCCTGTCCGATCTGCGGCATGGCGCTTGAACCGATGCTTCCATCGGACGAGCCGTCAGAAGAGTTGTCCGATTTCACAACACGCATGTGGATCAGCGCGGCAGCCGCCGTTCCGCTGGTTATCCTGACGATGGGTGAACTGGTCGGCCTACCTGTGCGGGAATGGATCGGACATCAGACGGCTGTCTACATCGAATTCGTCCTCGCAACCCCGATCATTCTCTGGGCGGCTCTTCCCTTCTTCAAAAGGGGGTGGGAATCGATCAGGAATATATCGCCGAACATGTGGACCCTGATCGCGCTTGGCGTCGGGGCTGCCTATATCTATTCGCTTGCCGCAACATTCCTGCCCGGCATTTTCCCCGAAGCGTATCGAAACGGCCAAAGCGTCGGGACATATTACGAAGCTGCGGTTGTGATCGTTGCGCTGATCTTTGTCGGTCAGGTGCTCGAGTTGCGCGCCCGCGAACGGACGGGTGATGCCATCCGTGCATTGCTCGATCTCGCACCAAAAACGGCGCGGCGGATCCTGCCGGACGGGACGGAATATGACGCACCTCTCGAACACATTGTTGAGGGTGACAGGTTGCGGGTACGCCCCGGCGACAGCATACCCGTCGATGCCGAGGTCCTCGAAGGGCATTCATCTATCGACGAAAGTATGATCACCGGAGAGCCGTTGCCGGTCGAGAAAACACAAGGCGACCGGGTCACAGGCGGCACGATCAACAAGAACGGCACATTGGCGATCCGGGCCACACAGGTCGGTGCGGACACGGTCCTGTCCCAGATCGTGGACATGGTGGCAGGTGCAAAGCGGTCGCGCGCGCCGATTCAGGGTCTGGCGGACCGGGTATCGTCCGTCTTTGTTCCGACGGTTGTCGTCATTGCGATCATATCCTTCGTTGTCTGGCTGTTCTTAGGGCCCGATCCCGCGCTCGCCTTCGCTGTTACTGCAGCCGTATCCGTTCTTATCATTGCTTGCCCCTGTGCCTTGGGCCTTGCGACGCCCATTTCGATCACAACGGCGGCGGGCCGCGGGGCACAGGCTGGCGTTCTGATCAAAGACGCCGAAGCACTGGAACGCATGGCGCGTGTCGATACCGTCATCGTTGACAAGACCGGAACACTCACCGAAGGGCGCCCCAAGCTGACAGACGTGGTGCCCACGGGGGACAAGGCTGAAAATGACCTGCTGACAATGGCTGCGGCCCTCGAACGGGGCTCCGAACATCCGCTGGCCGAAGCAATAGTCGAGGGTGCGCTGGCACGGGGGCTGACGCTTCCGAACGCAACGGAATTCGAAGCCGTGACTGGCAAGGGCGTGAAAGGCATGGTCGATGGCCAGGTCGTGGCACTTGGGAATCCCGCCATGATGGCAGAGATCAACGTTGACGCTTCGATTGCGGAATTTGCTGCGGACGACCTTCGTGAATCTGGAAAGACAGCAATGCTTGTGGCGATAGATGGCACTTTTGCCGGCATTGTCGCTGTTGCCGATCCCATCAAGGAGTCCACGGCAGACGCCATCGATGACCTTCATCGCCTCGGTCTCAGGGTCATAATGGCAACCGGTGACAATCAGAAAACCGCCGAAGCCGTCGCCGCAAAGCTGGGTATTGATGAAGTCCACGCAGGCGTCTTGCCCGAAGACAAGAAGGCATTGGTGGACTCCCTCAGACAAGAAGGGGCCCGGATCGCCATGGCAGGAGACGGCGTGAACGATGCCCCTGCCCTGGCGGCGGCTGATGTGGGCATTGCGATGGGCACCGGTGCCGACGTTGCCGTGGAAAGCGCAGGCATCACCCTTCTGGGTGGTGATCTTGTCGGCATCGTGCGTGCGCGCCGATTGGCAAAGGCAACGGTGCGAAACATCAAGCAGAACCTGTTTTTTGCCTTCGCCTACAATACCGCAGGTGTGCCCATCGCGGCTGGTATTCTCTACCCGTTTTTCGGCCTTCTTCTGTCGCCGATGATCGCCGCCGCCGCGATGAGCCTGTCTTCGGTCTCCGTCATTAGCAATGCACTGCGGCTGCGACGGGTACGGCTTTAGTCGCAAACTAAGGAGATAGATGATGGCAGGCGGACATCAGGGGCATATGCCGTCCGGCGGCAAGGGGCTGGCGATATCAGCCTAGTTGACCGGCATCTATTTTGTGATTGAACTGGCGATTGGCCTATGGACAGGGTCAATCGCGGTCATCTCCGACGCGTTCCATACCTTTTCGGCCGTGGGCGGTGTGCTGGTCGCCATTGTCGCGGCGCGTATGGCGTTGCGTCCGGCGGATGAAGAGCGGAGCTTTGGCTGGGCGCGCGCCGAAATCATCGGCGCCCTTGTGAATGGCGGCTTCTTGCTGGCCATGGCGGTTGTTGTCATCGCGATGGCTGCCATGCGCATGTCTGCGCCAATTGATCTTCCAACGGGTCCGATGCTGATTGCGGCTGCCGGGGGGCTCTTTACGGAGTTCATTTCGCTTGCGCTGATCTGGAAGCAAAGCAAGGAAGATCTGAACACGAAGGGAGCGTTCTGGCATATCATCCAGACCTTTGTTGGCAGTCTGTTGATCATCGTGACCGCCCTCGCAATCGAATTCACCGGGTTTCTGCTGATCGACCCGCTGCTTGGCATGGCGTTCGGGTTTGTCCTGCTATGGGCGAGCTGGGGATTGCTGAAAGAAGCGGCGCATCTTTTGATGGAAGGCACGCCTCCCGAAGTGAGTCTGCCTGAAATCAAACGTACCCTTGAAGAACTGCACGAGGTTTCCGATGTTCACCATATTCATGCCTGGGCGCTGACAAGTGGCAAGCATGTCTTCTCCGCGCATCTGCGTGTCACAGATCAAGAAGAGGTCCTGCAAACCGCCTACGACATGCTGCGTAAGGACTTCGGGTTCTTTTTCGCAACCCTGCAGATCGAAACACGGTGCTTCGACGAAAGCGGCGCTGAGGCAATCGACCTTTCAGCGGCGAGCAGTAAGACAGGGCATAACGGCGATCTTTGAAAACAGGTCATCGTCGCGGGCAGCAATTCTCATTGTTATCGGGCAAGCGAAATACCCGCCAAGCTTTGCTACCGCACCTTTTGTTATCTCGAACCGGGCATGGTCCGGCTGATCCATTCAGGGGCGCAAATGATACGTTCCCCGGGTCGGATTTGCGATCCGGCCATCATTCACAAGCTTTCGCAAGGCCCGATAGGTGGCCTCGTGCGAAAGGTGCAGCGCGCTGGCAAAATCGACAACGGAGCTTTCAAGCAGGCCCGCCACCATACCGGCATAGACCCGTTCTTCTGCGCGGCGGATGCCTACGATCTCAAGCGCCTGACGTTGCGCTTGTATCTGCTGTGCCGCTTGCCGCGCATAGGCGCGTGCAAAATCCGGATCTGCAAAGGCAGACAAGACCGCCGCTTTGTCGATCTGTACAAACGCCCCAGCCTCCGCCACGACCGCATCGCAGTGGTATCTATCCGAAAACACCGATGCTTCGGCAAGGCTCATCCCGGGCTCGGCACGGTAGATGATAAATCGTTCGCCATCCGGGCCGACACGCTCAAGATGAACGCGCCCGCACTTAACAACATAAAGGCCGCAGGTCCGCGCGCCCTGACGAAAGACCGTATCCCCTGCGGCCCTCGTCAGCGGACGCAAGGCGGAGGGCGGTATGAGATTATAGGGTTCAGGCATCATATGATCCAAATCATATTTCAGGGTCCGATCAGGTACTAGGCTGAATCCGAATACACTCAGGAAAGGCTGGTCCATGCGACTGATACCCGTTCTCTTCGCTGTCTTGCTTGCGACACCCGTTACGCCGCAACAAATGCATTCATCCATGGGTCACGCGTCCGACGCCCCAGGAAACCGGCCAGTCCGCCTTCGCCGCATTGGCCGAAATAGTTGTGCTGCTCCAGGCCGATCCCGAAACCGATTGGGGCGCCGTCAATATCGACAAACTGAGGGACCATCTGGTCGATATGGACCTTTTGACACGAAAGGCAGAGGTCACCCGCATTCTGCGGCCCGACGGGGCACGGTTCGAAGTGCGTGGCAGCCCGCGTGTCCTGTCGGCCATCAACACAATGGTTCCCGCCCATGCACCGTTCCTTGCCGGTGAAACAGGCTGGAGTGTTGCGTCAGAAGAAATGGAGGATGGTGTCGCACTGATCGTGGGTGGCGATGGTGAACAAATACAGGGCCTTGGTTTCTTTGGTCTGATGACAATCGGTGTACATCATCAAGAGCACCATCTGATGATTGCGAAAGGACGCAAGCCGCATCATTGAGCACGCGCCCAAGGCTCATATGCGGACCCAGGCCGCAATGGTCACTTCGCCAACACTACGCTCGGATATTCACAAAGAATCTGATGTCGACACCAGATCCGCAGAATTAACCGTCACACGCCTGCGGGACCATACGATCAGGGCCGCGCCAAGGATAATCATCGGCAACGACAGCAGTTGGCCCATTGTCAGCCCATAGCCCGCCCAATGAACCGCATGTCCAATCGGGTTGTCCTGCGTGACGAACTGCATATCAGGCTGCCGGAAGAACTCGACAAGGAACCTTGCGCTTCCGTATCCCGCCAGGAACAGGCCAGTAAGGCTTCCGGGAAAGCGCAGCCAACCGCGTTTCCAGGCCAGAAAGATCAGGACCGAGCCAAGCAGGATACCCTCCAGAAGAGCCTCATAAAGCTGGGACGGATGGCGGCCACACAGGCCCACGACGCCCGCACAGGACTGGGCCGCCTCGCCGGGGAATGCCACCGCCCAGGGCACATCGGTCGGACGGCCCCAAAGCTCGTTATTGGTGAAGTTGGCCAGCCGACCGAGGAAAAGACCCGGTGGTGTTGCAACAGCGAGCAGATCCGCCGTTGATAGAACGGGTGCGCCGTTGCGATAGCAAAAAAGCAAGGTGGCCACGACCACGCCGAAAAAGCCGCCATGAAATGACATACCACCCTGCCAGACCATGAAGATTTCGACGGGGTTCTGAAAATAGTACTGAGGTTGATAGAAAAGCACGAACCCCAGCCTGCCCCCCACGATCACGCCCAGAATGATCCATGTCAGCAGGTCTTCCAGTTGCTTGGGTTGCAGCGGCGGCGCCCCGGCCCCCCAGACTGACGAAGAGCGGACCAATGTGACACAGATGCGCCAGCCGATAAGGAGGCCAACAATATAGGCCAGCGCATACCAACGCAGGGCAAAGCGGAACGATCCGATATCAACGGCAAAAATCTCTGTTCCGATGTCAGGAAATTGGATAATCGAAGTCAGCATTCTTTGTTACCTTTGCCTGTTTCACACAAGGCCACATTTTGTTTCCCGCAACGGACGTTGGCGCGTTCAACCCTGTTGTCCCCAGCCCAAAGCGCTGTGGTGAATGTGCCATCCTTGCGTGCGGGAGTCGGTTCCGTTGAACCAGAGATGACGCACATCGGCACCCGCGTCCATGTGTTCAGGCGCTTGTATCCCATGAGTTTTGTACTTGTTTGTAACGGTTGGAAGCTCCGCCGCCTACTGGATCCGTCCGTCGTGGGAAATCAGCCGATCAAGGTCGCGCTCCATGATCTGAATTCGCTCCCGCGTCCTGCAACGACCATTGCGCAACCACATCTATGATCACGGATATGTTCATTGAAGTTGCGCGCGCCCGGCACAATTCAACGGATCATGACGGCACATAATGGTGATAACCGGGATCAAAGCAGGACCAGCGGCATCGCAAAAGGAGTTCAGATGTTTATACGGTCCCTCGCAGCGACACTTTTCATCGCTTTTGTTGCATTAGCTGCAAACGCCCCGCCCCTCTATGCGCAAGGAAAGACAATTCCATTCGATGGAAGCTGGAAAGAACAGGGCCTCTTGCGGCTCTTTTCGAACGAGTACGGCCTGCAAGGTCGGCGGCTGGACGTGATTTCCGATGGCACGGTTTCGGTTCTCTGGCGTCCGGTCAGCGCAGCCCTTGGCACCGCAAAGGCAGCAATGTGGGAATGGTCCGTCACGCAGGGTGTTAAGGGAACCGACCTCACACGGCGCGGCGGCGATGATCGCAATCTTGCTTTGTACTTCATATTCGTCGATCCGCAGACCGCAAGCACGCTTGGCCGAACAACGGCGCGCAAATTGCTGCGTGATCCCAATACGCGGGCGCTGGTTTATGTCTGGGGTGGCAATCATGCGAAAGGCGCATTGCTGAACAGCCCCTACTCGACGGGTCTCAAATCGAAAATTCTGCAAACGGCGCAAACCGGCAACTTCACCGAGAATGTGAACCTGGATCGCGATTTCGTGCGTGCGTTCGGGGACATGCCAAAGGTTCTGGTCGGTCTTGCGGTGACAGCCGACAGCGATGATACCGACGGAAAGATCCTTGCGGCCATTCAGGACCTGCAGATACGTTAGGTGCTCTCCGGTATTCCGCCAAACCTGGGCGCCGATCTGCAATGTATCAATATATCTCGCCGGGACGCCCTTCCGCAACGGTGGGGGATGTGGGTTGCAGGCCCCAGAAACGGAATACACGGAAACCCATGCTTAAGCGTCTTCAGATGATGGTTGCGCTTGGCGCAGCCACGCTCCCCCTGCCCCTGAGTGCGGCTTCGGTGCCTGTCACCCTGACGCCCGGCCTTCACCCGGATCGGGTCGCGGGACATTGCAATGCTTGGATTCAATGGCACCTGTCCCGGCTCCGAAATCAGACAGCGCCAGAACGATATTCTGCGGGCGCGGGTGGAAAACGGGCTGGAGGACGGGACCCTCGTACACTGGCATGGCATTCGGTTGCCCAACGCGATGGACGGCGTAAACGTGCTGACACAGGATGTCATCATCCCGAATGAGGGTTACGAGTACCGGTTTCCGGTTTCCGGTTCCCGATGCCGGAACCTACTGGTATCACTCCCACTACCTTTCCTACGAACAGGTCGCCCGCGGACTGTTCGGCCCCTGATCGTCGAAGAACCTGCCCCGCCAGACGTGGATCAGGACATCACGGCCATCCTCTTCGACATTCGGCTTGATGACACCGGCCAGTTCGACATGGAATTCGACCGCGCTGATTTCATAACAGCAGGTAGGCTGGGGAACTTGATGACCACCTTCCTGTCGTCTGAGCAGGCGCGGCTGGGGGATCACATCCGGTTGCGTCTGATCAATCCGACACCGGATCGCATTTTCGAGATACGTATCGACGGGCTGACGGGCTTTTGTGTGGCCTATGACGGGATGCCGCTGCCCGAGCTGGTTTCGCTGGGCAATCTAAAACTCGCACCGGCGCAGCGCATCGACATCATCGCAGATGTGACGGGTGATGTGATCCTAAGAGAAACCGTGCCTTCGGGTGGCGAGGAACTGGGGGGCATTATGTTGAACGGTCAGCGACAAATCCGGTCTGCGCCGATAGCTCCCCTCCCCGCGAACCTCGTGCCCGCGCCCGGAGAGATCACGCAAACGGCAGATCTCTTCATGCAAGGCGGTGCCGGGGACGGCGCGCACGGCGGGTTCGGGGGCTGGGCCTTCAACGACGTGAGCGGTCTGCCGAACAAACCGCTGATTTCGGCAAGACGTGATGAAGCAGTGCAGGTGCGGATGGTGAACGACACTGCTTTTCCGCACGGTATCCACCTGCATGGCCACCATTTCTGGGAAACCGATCAGAATGGTGCGCGAACCCACCTTCGCGACACGACCCTCGTAGCGCCGGGCGAGACGATGACGATTGTGTGCGTACTCGACAATCCCGGCGCGTGGATGCTGCACTGCCATATGCTGAGCCATCAGGCTGATGGCATGGCGACCTGGATGCAAGTCAGCTGAGGTCGGAGCGGTGGTTGCGCCAACCGTTGACGCGAAGCTGTGCCACAACGGGATATCGCTCTTAACAACAAGCACAGGCCCGTCATACAAAAGTTTACATGGCACTCGCCAAAATTTGCCTATGCTCAGGTTGTGAATGACGCTGGTCTGATAATCGGAAAGGTGCGCAATGCCATCAAAAATCCATTCTGGCGTGATTGTGGCCCATCTGTTCATGGGCATGACGGCGGGCATGGCCCTTGCCGAGCCATTGGAGTTCGCCGACCTAGACCCACCGGTCGGGAACAATGCGCAGGAACCCACCCTGTTCGCACTGCAGGATGATCGGGTCCTGCTGGGTTGGACCGAACCACACCCTGCCGGGTTTGCGGTAAAATTGTCGGTCCTTGAAGACGCAGAATGGAGCGCGGCCCGCACTGTTACCGTGTCCGACGAACTCTTCGTGAACTGGGCCGATTTTCCGTCCGTTGTTGCGCTTGATGACGGTACCTTTGCGGCTCACTGGCTGTGGGAAAATTCCAAAAACGACTATGCCTATGACGTCAAGATCTCTCTTTCGCCGGATGAGGGCCTGACATGGAGCGCACCGATAACGCCACATGATGATCGGTCGGTTAGCCAACACGGTTTTGTCACGCTCCAGCCGCTCGAAGACGGTTCCTTGATGTCTGTCTGGCTTGACGGACGCGCATATGACAAGCCGCTTTTCACCAGCGCAGCCAGCAACTACCCGGATGCAATGCAGTTGCGCGCAACCCGGATCACGCCCGAAGGTACGCGAACCGATGATGTTCTTGTCGATGCGCAGACCTGTTCATGCTGCCAGACGTCCGCCGCATCGCTGGACGATGGCACCGTCCTTGTCGCATACCGCGACAGAACAGATGCGGAAATCAGGGATATATCTGTCGTAAGACACCAAGGCGGCATGTGGTCAGAACCAACAAACGTCCACAATGACGGCTGGGAAATCTCCGGCTGCCCGGTCAATGGCCCCGCCATCGCGACCGCCGGTCAAACAGCCGCCGTGGCCTGGTTCACGGCTGCAAATGACAAGCCGGAAGTCAAGGTTGCGTTCTCTTCCGATGGTGGCAGAAATTTTGGCGATCCGGCGAAAGTCAGCCTCGGGATTCCCGCCGGTCGGGTCGATATTCTCATGCTGGACCCTCAGACTGCGTTCGTGACGTGGGTCGAATGGGCAAATGAGAGCGAGGTGATCCTTGCTTGCCAGATCACAACCGGTCAGCAGTGTAAGGACCTGCAACTGATTGCGCGAAACAACGGCGCAGGTTCGGTCAACTTCCCGCGCACGGCGCGAACGAATGAAGGGGTTTACCTGTCGTGGACACAGCCCAGCAACTCGGATGATCCGGAACCGAGTTCGACTATACGCACGGTTTTCGCTTCCTATTGAAGGTTTCCGGACGAAAGCTGATGGTTCTTTCGCTTGGCTCACATCAGGAGTGGGTCCAACGATCACCGTCAACAAGAATTGCATTTCCTGCAATAGAGCTACCGGCAAATGACGGTGATTTCTCATCCATAGTGACTGGTCTCTGGCCCGGAAATTGTAGCGTGCCACGCTTTTTCATGATCCCGGTCCCGAGCATATGACCCACCAGCGCTACCCAGGCAATGCCGGTGAAATTCAGAAAGAAGGGAAGATCTGCGACAGAAGTAGTGCCCCCGATGGCCAACACCCACAGGCCGAACCCATAAATCGCCGAGGGCAAAAACCAGTTCGTCTGCCCCGCGATACGGTGCCAAATTGGTCTAAAGACGAACAACCAACCGACGGGATAGCCAATCAGGCCAACAAGATAAAAATGTACGAAATATCCTGCGAAATCACCGTTCGGCAGACCAAGGCTGCCGAGTAAGCTCCTCGCTAGCCCGTGCGGTGACAACCGCGAAAAGCCCAAGCCCGGGCTGATGATCTGACCCAACAGATCGAACGCGACGGTCGCAAAGAAACCTGCGACGAACATTAACCCTAAAGTTCGGGCGTTGAATGCGGGTAGTGAACCTGTTGTGCGAGAATCAGTATCAACTGTATTCATGGCGATTCTTTCTTTGTATTGCGGGCGATCAAATAGACAGGGCTAATGTAATGACCAATTGTTGACCCAGCGACGTTCTCGGCAACTCCCGATCACTTTCCATCTTGATGAGATCGGTCTGTTTATGAACCCCGCCACAATAACCAACCTAATGACAGAACGTGGGATGTGCACTGCTGGCTCTAATATGTGATTATCCGTTACCGCCGTCAGCCTCCATGCCGAGAGAATGCTGACCGCCACAAGCACTTTGTGGCTTTGTACGCGCTGGTTCACAATGAGCGCTGCTTATGAGTCGGTGTCGCCGGAATTTCTCGTCTTTTCACCCCGCGCAGCAGCTGAGTTTGGCTACATCCTTGTCGAAGGTTTGTGCGGCGAGTTTCAGCCCTTCGACCGTGGTCAAATAAGGAAAGATCGTCTCTCCGAGCGCCCGTGCGGTCATGCCGAATATCAGCGCCATTGCCAGTGTCTGAATCGTGTCCGACCCCTCCGGTGCTGCGATCTGACCGCCCAGCAGGCGGTCGGTCTTCGCGTCGGCCACCAGCTTAATCACGCCGCGGGTATCGCGTGCAGCGACGGCGCGGGGCACGTTGTCGAGCGTGATCACACTGGTTTTGACCTTGTGCCCCGCCGCCTTGGCCTCAACCTCCGAAAGGCCGACGCCGGCCACTTGCGGGTCGGTAAACACGACCCACGGCATCGCCGCGTTGTCATAGCGCATCTGCTCCAATCCAAGGGCATTGTTGATCGCCACCTTGGCACCATAGGCCGCCATGTAGACGAACTGGTCACGGTCAGTGACATCGCCCGCGGCCCAGACGCCGGCACGCGTGGTCGCCATGTCCTGACCGACCTTGATAGAGCCGCGTGCGTCGGTCTCGATGCCAAGCTCTTCCAATCCAAGGTTCTCGGAATTGGCGATCCGGCCGGTGGTCACAACCAGCCGTTCGGCGGTCAGATCCTCGGTCTTGCCACCCCGTTCGACAATCAGATTGACGCCGCCCGCAGCTTTCGCGACCGAGACGTAAGCAAGACCGGTCTCGACCGCGATGTCTTCGGCCTTCAGCGCTTGCGTCAGCGCCTGGGCCACCTCCGGTTCGGCGCCCGGCAGGAGGCGCGAGCGGGTCACTAGCGTGACCTTCACCCCCAGCCTTGAAGCCATTTGCGCCAGCTCGCAGCCGATATAGCCGCCGCCCAGCACCAAGATGCTTTCGGGCCGGTCAGGCAAAGTCAATAGATCGGTGGAATCGAGGGGCTCCACTGTGTCGATCCCCTCGATCGCTGGCAGGTGGGGGCGCGAGCCGGTGGCGATCAGGACGCGCGGGGCGGATATCACCCGTCCTCCAACAGCGACGCCACCCTCGACCAATCGCGCCGGGCCATCCTCGATATAGGTAACGCTTTTATAGGCGGGCAGCAGGTCTATATATTTCTTGTGCCGCATCTCCTCGACCAGATCGGTGGTGCCTTGCACTACGGCACCCCAATCCACCGCATGATCACAGGGCTCGACGCCCGGGAACCGGGCGGCCGACGCGCCGCCATGCACCGCCTCTGCGGCGCGGATCATCGCCTTGGACGGCACGCAGCCGACATTCACACAGGTGCCGCCGGTGGTGCCGTGCCCGATAAGCGCCACGCGCTTTCCGGCATCGGCTGCCGTGATCGAGGCAGAAAACCCGGCCGAGCCGGCACCAACGACAATGAGATCGTAGTTGTCATCGCGGGTTTCACTGGCAGTGCAGCAATCGTCTTTCGTTACAGTTTGGTCCATTGGTTCTTCCTTAGCTTGCGATCGGTATCGCGACACGGCCCCGATCAATAATTTTGAATCACACCATCGAACCGATGTCGGAGGCATAGCTCGGATAGGCGAAAATCATGGCCTTGATCTGGTTGGCGGTCTGCCCGGCACCCATGGCCATGGCGAAAAGATTGATCTGCTCCTCGGAGCCCGGCCCGATCAGATGCGCGCCGAGGATCTGTCCGCTGCCCTCTTCGACAAGAACCTTGAATCCGGTATGTTTCGCGCCGACGCGCAGCGACGAATACCAGTCCCCTGTCTTTTCGAAATGGGTGTCGAACTTCAGCCCCTGTTCCCTGGCCACCGCTTCCGACAAGCCCACGGTGGCCACCATCGGGAGGGTGAAGACTACCGACGGGATCGGCGGATAATCCACGGTACGCTCGTCTTCTCCAGCCAGCAGGTTCTTGCCTGCCACACGCCCTTCGAAGGCGGACACCGGGGTCAGCTTGGGCCCACTGGCAGCGCAGTCGCCCGCGGCGAAGATCGCCGGATTGGTGGTGCGCATCGCGTCGCTCACCTTGATGCCACGGCGTGAGTATTCGACGCCGGCGGCCTCAAGGTTAAGGCGATCGATATTGGGCACCCGGCCCGTGCCATGCACCACCAGATCGCAAGTGATCGTTTCGGTGCCGTCGGGAGTTTCCACCGTGACGGTGAATTCGTCGCCCTGCTTTTCGATCTTCGCCACCTTCGCCTTGGTGCGGAGATCGACGCCGAGCTCTTCGGTTGCCTCAACCAGCATTGCGACCAAGTCGGGATCGAAAGGACCCAAGGGGCGGTCCATCATCTCCAGCACTGTCACTTCGCGCGCGCCCGCCCGCTTGACAATATGGGCGAATTCCATGGCGATGAAGCCGCCGCCGACAAAGGCGATGCGGTTCGGTCGCTCAGGCAGTTCCAGGAATTCGGTGCTGGTGGTCAGATGCTCTTCGCCCGGGATGTTCAGCGTCATCGGCCGCGCGCCGGTGGCGATATGAAAATGCTTCGCGGTCAGGGTCTCGCCGTTCAACTCGATCGTATTGGGGCCGGTGAACCGTGCCAGCCCATGCAAGACGTCGATCCCCGCTTTTTCCAACCCGGCTTCGATGCGCGGTGGCATAGCTTCGGTGAAGCTGCGCTTGAAGGCGATCATGTCGGGCCAGTTGACCGAAGGTTGCGCCTCCAGCCCCTTGCCTTCCATGTTTTCGGCCCATTCGACACCCTCGGTGACCGCGACCAGCATTTTCTTGGGGTCGCAGCCGCGCAGGGCGCAGGTGCCGCCATGGGGTTCGCTGTCGATGCTGGCGACGCTCCAGCCTGCATCCGCGGCCATCCGGGCGACGCCATTTCCAGCGGTGCCGCCGCCGATCACGATGAGGTCATAGGTCTTGGTCATACCTGTTCCTTTCCTTGTGCCAGTTTCTCTTGATCCGGCTCACTGCTGAACTGCCTGATTTTCTGAGCCAGAGCGCATATCCCGCCACCGCCAAAGCGGCGGCAACCGAGATCCGCAGAGCAAAGCGGAACTCCAGCCAGAACAGCAGAGCCGAAAGAACAACCGCCAAGCCGATGAGAAGGGCTTTCGGACTGTGCCCTGGTCTGCCGGCTTGCTGCCACAGGGCATATGCAACCGCACTCAGCGAGGCGAAGAGCATCGGGAAAAGCGCGTAGTCGAGCCAACCAACAACGGCAGAAAGTCCGACCCCGGCGACGATCAGCACCAGGAACGGCGTGAAGCAACAGATCGCCGCAAATACGCTGCCGATGAGGCCGCGCCGCAAAAGGGTCGTGGGTTCATTGTTATTGTTCATGTCTGTCATGCTGTCTCCAGCTCCGAGTGCGGGTCGGTGAATGCGATCAGAAATCGCCGGACTCGACGATGTCCGCCGAATAGCCGGTGGCGCGGATTGCTTCGACGATCATGTCCTGATCGGCGGCCTCGTCATCAAAGGCGACGATGTAGGTGCCGGTGCCGAATTCCTCTCCTTCCATGAAGTCGATGATCTCGACCGAGGGAACGCCCCGCATGGCCGCCGCCACCGTGTAGGAGCAGGTCGGGCATGTCAGTTCGCCTACCCCGATATTGATGCGCTGTTCGGCGGCGCTGGCGGGGGAAGCTGCGAGAGTGCCAACGACCGCAAGGGCAAGATGGAGTGACTTCATGGGTTCGGCCTTTCAGTAGGACAGAAGGTATGGGGTGAGATAGGGAAAGATCATCGCGACGGTGACGATGGCGGTGGCAATCCAAAGAATGGATCGCATGAGTTTCCGGTTCATGGGGCGCGCGCAGGTGCCATCCGCGCAGGCCTCAGTCGGGATCGGACGGTAGGCCTTGTAGAATCCATAGCCGATGCAGGCGGCACTCAGCGCGAAGGTGATCCATTTGTACTGGTAGAGAACGCCCAGCTGCGCAATGAAAACGCCGGTAACGCCGAAGCTGACCAGCACCAGCGGCAGGATGCAGCATGAGGTCATCGCCAGCGCGCCAAGCGCGCCGAGCCAGGTTGTCGTCCATGCCTTTTTGTCGGCAGCCCCTGTTTCGTCCATTGCCGTCTGCCGGTCGGCGGATGTGGTTTCAGTCATGGTTCGAATCATCCTTGCCTCAGTGATGATCTCAATCTAGGGTCTGTAGCAGGTACAGGCTCAAGAGGGTCAAACGTGAAAAATCGTCACAGATCGGTGAAGGTCCTCAGGCGCGGAGATCTGGCCAGGCTGACCGGCTGCAATCTCGAGACCATTCGCTACTACGAGAACATCGGCGTTATGCCCGAGCCGCCGCGCTCCAGCAAAAACTATCGCGTCTACGATGATCGGCATGTCGCGCGCTTGTGCTTCATCATGCGCGCGCGCGAGCTTGGGTTCACGCTCGACGAAGTCCGCGATCTGCTCGCCTTGGTCGATGGCGGTGCCCAGACCTGCGGCGAGGTGCAGGGTCTGGCAAATTCGCATCTCGCCTCGGTCCGCGCCAAGATCGACGATCTCAAACGCATCGAACGCGTGCTGTCTTCCACCGTGGCGCAATGCACCGGTGACGATGTCCCTGAATGCCCTGTGATCGACGCGCTGACGGAGGTGACCTGAAGGGCCATAGTTGAGGACGCCCATGCATGTCAGCCAAGCGGACAATGGTGCCAGCGCCGTTGTTTGCGATCATTCGTTCCCCGCGGAGTCCTGCGTGGTCGCCGCATGTTCGGGGACCAGATAGCGCGGCACGATCCACAGATAGGCGACCATGCCGAAGAGCTCGACGAGCGACTGGAAGACGATGACCACGGCCGCCACGTTCCACTCCGGTCCAAGCACCAGCACCAGCGGAAGTACGACGAAGGAGTTGCGGGTTCAGAGCGAGAAGATGACCGTTCGTCACCCGCTAGTGGACAATCCGGCCGCCCGCCCGGTCGCCGCACCGAGAAGTGCTGCGGCGACGAGGTAGGCGACGTAGGCGCCCGCCACCTGCGCCAAAACCGGCAGCGCATCCCGTACCGCGTCGACTTGCGAGGCCGCGATCAGGAACACCACGACAGCCAGAAGCGGAACCGGCAGCCAGGCGAGGCGATTTACGATCGCGGCCCGCTCCGGGCGCGCCTCTGCCCAACGCTCCAGCAGGAAAGCCGCTGTGAGCGGCAGCAGGACAAGCGCCGCAAAGACGGCGGCAATGCGGTCGGCGGCGAGAAGCTCAAAGAATGCCTCGCCGAGAAAAAGCCAAAGGAAGAGCGGCAGACTGGCGAACTGAACCGCGAGGAGGATCGGTGTCGCGGACGCGGCACGCACCGCATCGCCGCGACCGAGATGGGTGAATGTGATGAACCAGTCGGTGCAGGGCACCAGCAGCACGACAAGCACCCCGAGCCGAAGCGCAGGATCGTCAGGCAGGAACGCGATCAGCCCCCAGACCAGCAGCGGCACCAGGACGAAATTGCCGATCAACATGGTGCCGATGAAACGCCGGTCGCGCGTCGCGCGCGGCAGGTGCGCTAGCGGCATCTGAGCGAAGGTAGTGAAAAGCATAAGCCCCAACACCGGCCAAAGCAGCGCCTCGAACACCCCCGAGATACCGGGGGCGAGCGAGCCCAAAACCAGACCGGAAAGGATGGCAGCGAGGTAGATCCAGGCTTGATGGCGTTCGAGATTTTGCAGCTTCATGTCCTGCCCCTGCTCTTTCCGAAGGCGATTTTCAAGAAGACATCACTCGACATGCCATTGCGACAACGGCTCGTTCGTCGCTTGGAGCGTTGTATGGTCTGTCCGGTTTATACCCGCAGACCGGTCACGACCCAGTCGACAATGCTTTCATGGTAGTTGGGGACGTGGCGATAGCCGAATTGTCTCAGCCGATCAGCCGAACTCTTTGACCTCGAGCATCTGCAAAACGGTGCTCCTCACCGTTTCAGCCGTGCTGCGGATAGACGCAACATCGGCGCGCACAGATCGCTTCGACAATCAGTTTGTGGCGCGCCACATTCGGAACCGTCCTTGCCCTGTTAGCTCGCGGACCAGATCCCGCGCTTCCATCCAGGCGAGGTTGCGCTGGACAGCGGCGCGGCTGGCTCCGGTCAGGGCCTCGGCCATAGGGGCAGAGACCAGGGGCCATTCGGTCAGCACTCCGCGCAGGGCTGGCGGCGTCTTGCCCGAGAGTGGGGTCATCTCGGCTTCCGCCAGCGCCGACCATGTCTCGATATCGTCGAGGTGCCGCATCGCGGTCAGGCAGGCCGTTTCCATTTTCTCGAGCCCGCGCGCCAAACGTTCAGCCGGGGGGCCGCCGGCGCGCAGCGCCCCCGCCCCACCCATGGCCAGGGGTGCGAATATTGCCCCCTCGCCCTCATGCGCGGCAATGCGCGACGCCGTGACCGCCGCTTCCATTCGGTTGCTCTGCTGTCCGAGGCCCGCGAGGCTCCAGAGGTGAAACCCCATGCAGGCACGCGTGATCGGGTGCAGGTCGGCGGCTTGCGCCATCAGGTCAAGCCACCCGCCCGCGCGATCCGCGAAGGGCTCGGCTTCATCCACCATGTTCTCGGGGTCACGGCGATCGAGGAAGGCGGACAGGTCCACGTCTGGGCCGGGACCGCCTGTAAGACGCCGCACCGCCCATCCGACACGCGCAAGCGCTGCGGTGTCGTCCTGCACGCCGGACAAGCGCATGGATATCCAGAGCGCCAGCCGATCCGGGCCAATTCGGTCGCCTGCAAACCAGCTGAGGTCTGCCGCCTCGATCAACGCAAGCCTGTGCCGCCAGCCTTCCGGGCCACGCTTCAGACGGTCGTCTAGCGCCCCGATCCGGCCGGCCACACGGGCAAGGCGGGCAGCATGGCCCGCCTCGGCACGTCGCCAATCGTCAAGAACAGCGGTCTCACGCACTTCGGCCCTAGGTCCGGGCGGCAGATAATGCGGCTCCTCTTCCATCGGACCGGGCAGGAACCACAGGTCGTCCTCAGAAGTCTCTTCAAGCTCCTCCGCATCCTCAAGAGGATCATCAAAAATATTATACTTTATACATGCTTGAGGCTCCATATGTGCAAAATATGGCATTTTTGCATTTTACCCAAGGGTTTTGTCAGGGTGCGCCTGCACACTTTATATAGCACGTGCGCGCAATGGTCTGCGAGAGCTCGCTGATCGCGCTCAGCGTAAGGGAACCAAGGGCTTTGGACTGAACAGCCCCACAGAGCCGGCACTTGCATTCGCTTACAAACGGTCGTTTATTGGGGGTATATGAAACTGCAAAAGGCCTGCTTTGATGCCATTGATAGGCTACGCGCGCGTTTCAACCGAGGATCAGACCCCCCTGCCCCAGTCGCAGGCCCTGAAATCCGCAGGCTGCGCCGAGATCCATGAAGAACAGGCCTCGGGCGGCAATCGTGCGCGGCCGGTGCTTGCGCGGGTGTTGGAGCGCATCGGCAAGGGCGACACGCTGGTGGTCGTGCGGATTGACCGCCTCGCGCGATCCCTGTCGCATCTGCTGGAGGTGATCGAGCGGCTGGAGGCCAAGGGTGCATTCTTTCGTTCAATTCAGGACCCGATCGACACCGGATCCCCGCAAGGCAAGTTCACGCTGCAGGTCTTGGGCGCTGCGGCCGAGTTCGAGCGCGCCCTGATCCGGGAACGCACCAAGGCCGGCCTCGCCAGCGCGCGCACAAAGGGCCGCGTGGGCGGGAACCCTGGGCTGCGTGCCAAAGACCCTGCTGCTCTTCGCAAAGTGCGGCTGGCGCGACAGGACGGCTACATGGAGCGTTTGAACGAGACGGCACAAGATTGGGTGCCCCACGTGCGCCGGTTGCGACCCGGCTTGGCTTGGGAGGACGTGCTGCGCATCATCAACGGCCCCTTGCCCGAGGCGCGTCGCTGGACCCAAAGCCGTCTGCTGCGCGCTGTGAAGGCCTATGTCCGCGACGGCTTCCTGCCTACCGAGGTGCTGGCCCGCGCCGGGCGCCGCGAAACCGACGATCGCCTGCCTGCGATTGTTGCGGCCATCAAAGGTTCGGACCCGGATATCACGCTACAGGCGATCTGCGACCGGTTGGAAGCCATGCGTGAGCGGACTCCACGGGGACGGACCAGCTGGCAGCCTTCTTCCGTGAGGATGCTGCTGCAACGTGCGGAAAAGCTAGGATTGTTGGAGTAGTTTAGAGAGCAACGTTATCCCATAACCAATGAGATATCGCTCACCCCGTTGGCGAGCTCAGCAATCTGCAGGCTTCATTGATCGTATCTTCGAAAGGAGCGTCAAAGGGATATCACCTAGCACCACAGATCAAGCGCCTCGCAGCAGATCCTGCACGACCGATGGCTTCTTTGCGATCAAGGCCAGCAGGACTTGAGCAGGGCCCGTCGGGTGTCGACGCCCATGTTCCCAGTTCAAGAGCGTGCCCTTTGCTACTCCTATGCTTCGGGCGAATTCAGCCTGTGAGAGACCAGTTCTTTGGCGAACTTCGGCCACATCGACATCGACAACGGATACCTCATGGACCTTGGCGGCCGTCATGTTTCCATCTGCGAATGCCAAGGCCTCTTCCAGGCCTTTCGACACCGATTCAAATGCAGTCATGTTGCGTCTCCATATCTTGCGACAAGCGCTTTGCTCATTTCGACTGCCGCGGCTTGTTCAGCCTTGGACAGGTTGGCCTTTTCGTTCTTGGCAAAGACCGTGATCAAAAAGATCGGCATATGGTTCCCGCCAAATACATACAACGTCCTGAAACCGCCGCTCTTGCCGCCCCCAACTCTTGGGATGCGAATCTTTCGAAGCCCGCCGCCGAGAGAAACCCCATCATCAGGATTACCGGCAATGTAGTTGATTGCAGCCTCGCGCTCTTGTTCCGACATGATTGCTTTGGCGCGCCTTTGGAATTCGGGCAGTTCCACCACCGTCTGCAATCGTGTCATTCTAGGTTACCATTTATGCTTCGCTGACGTATAAGTCAATGGCACACGAACCGCGCTTAGCGCAACCCAATTTGTGCCACTCTTGGATATTGCCCAACTGACAGCGTTTCGACCAGATGCTTGAGGCAAGTGTAGATCGCAGCTCGAAAGCGTCGAGTGGCTTGGTCTTTCGGAAAACAGCCCTGTCATGACGTGCCAGAAGAATGGATGCGGTGTCCTACCGGCTGAACCCTGCATTCATCCGACACTTAAATACCCCTGCGTTCAGCACCTGGACACTGGTCCGGGAGATCGTCTGCAATTAGGTAGAAAACGGCATTCGCATCTGCGGACTCAGCGTTCATGCACCGCGTCGCGACACATACGCGTCTCCTTGGGCAGCTTGCCCCGAAACCGCTTCAGTGCTTTGAGGATTTCATCCACGCGAGGCTTACGCCGAACACGCACAGCACCATCGTCTTTGACTAGGTCGATCTCATCACCTTCCTTCAAGCCGAGTTCAAGCACAAGTTCGGCGGGCAAACGGACAGCTAGATAACTCCCCCATTTAACGACTTGCATCTTGTCCTCTCAAGGCATGGATAAAACAACGTTCAGTGTACATCCATCTCGCTCCACAAGCAAAGCCATCGCCCTGCAGGTTCGGCGACGGAAATGCGCCGATCCGCCATCGCAACGGAACCTGTTGTCGTCCAAAAAATTTGAAGAATCATTCGGTTCGCACTGGTTCGGCGGTACCATTGACCAATAATGCCTAGTCTGTTTCTCAGCAGGTAAGGTTCCCTTTTTCGAAGAAGCACTCCATTAGATCGAGTTTTTAATTATCAATTTCAATATCTTAACCAAGATCCGGCAGCTTGATTGAATTTGGTGCTGTGGATAACTTTTGCACTACATCTAGATTCTTCTTGCCGGACTCGCTGGATCGTGGCATTCCCATTCTGACGGCAAATTGCGTCAGACGCGGTGTACGTCGTCAAAATGATCAAGAGCCTTAACAGAGGCCAAGAGCGGGCGGCAGGATATGGATGATCGTAACGTTGGATATGCGCAAGGCATAGGCTCTTCTGACATCGGCACGTTTGCCGACAATCTGGCCGAGTCCTTGGATCGGCAGATGAAGATCGCCTTCGAACCCGAAGAGCGTAAAGCCTTGCGGCGTTTCAGCTCGACCGAAGTCGCCGGTCTCCTGCGCGTAAGCACGTCTAACCTGCGCAACCGGCACAAGGACGGTAGCTTCCCGGAAGTGCATACTGATAACCGCGGGCACCGGTTCTACACAGCCCAAGAAATGGACGAATTGCGCAATATCTTGGAGCGCACGGGAAGGAATGCCGAATCTTATCGGCCAGGTCGACGCGATGGCGACCGACTTCAGGTGCTATCTGTCGTCAATTTCAAAGGTGGTTCGTCGAAAACAACAGCGACGATACATCTTGCACAGCGGTACGCCTTGCGCGGCTACCGTGTTTTGGTCTTGGATCTCGATCCGCAAGCAAGTTTGACCACATTTTTCGGCTTTCGGCCCGAACTCGAGTTCGCCGAAGGCGGAACAATCTATGATGCTCTGAGATATGAGGATCAGGTTCCGCTCTCTGACGTGATCCAAAAGACCTACTTTCACAAGCTCGACATGGTTCCGGCTGGCTTAATGCTCTCGGAATACGAAACCGAGACAGCAAACGCGCTCGCCCGTCGGATGCAGCCCATTTTTGCGGAGCGCCTCGCCTTGGCACTCGAGGAGGTAGAGGCAAATTACGACATCGTACTGATCGACTGCCCTCCTCAACTCGGCTTTCTGACTCTCACGGCATTGGCGGCCTCTACAGGGCTCTTGGTGACGGTCGTGCCAGGCATGCTGGATATCGCTTCCATGAGCCAATTCCTGAAACTTGCGTCAGAAACGGTAAAGGCCGTTGAAGAAGCGATTGGACGCCGTGTGACATGGGATTTCGTCAAATTCCTGATCACAAGGTATGAGCCGTCAGATGGGCCACAGACCCAAATGGCTGGCTACCTGAGATCAATTCTCGCCGGCCAGGTCATGACTGAACCCATGCTGAAGTCTACCGCAATCTCTGACGCCGGAATGACCCAGCAGACCGTCTATGAAGTTGATCCCGGCCAGTTCATCAGGAAAACGATTGATCGCGCTCTGACCAGCGTGAACGGCGTTGCCGATGAACTGGAGCAGACGATCCAAATGGCATGGGGGCGTCGCTGATGGCCAGAAACATTTTCAACCAACCTCCGAAGGACGAAAAAGAGAGCGCGGCTCCCTCCCCTACCATGCAAAAAACTGCAAAGCTGCCCGGCTCTGTTGGCGGTTTGCGGGACTCCTTGCGCGAAATCACGGCCAATTCGATCCGGGACATCGAACCCGATCAGATTGACATGGATGGCCTTCGCGATCGGTTGGTGCTGGAAGATACGAGTATCGACGAGCTTGCCGAGAGCATTCGCAAGCATGGCCAACAAGTGCCGATCATGGTCCGCCCATCGGGCCAACCCGACAGATACCGCATCATCTACGGCCGCCGTAGACTGGCAGCGATCCGCAAGATCGGAGGAACGGTCAAGGCAATCGTTCGCACATTGGACGACGACGCCTCGCTTATCGCACAGGGTCAAGAGAACAACCTTCGACTTGATCCGTCTTTCATCGAAAAATCTTTGTTTATCAGGGAGATGCAGGAAATTGGGTACAAACCCGGCGTCATTCAGGATGCTTTGGGGTTAACCCGGCAAGGCGTGTCCAACCACCGGGTCGTTATCGATCAACTGCCTGATGGGCTTGTTCAGCTTATCGGGCCGGCACATGGCATCGGAAGACGGCAGTGGGGTGATTTAGCGGCCCTATCGGGAAAGGTAGACTTGGTGAATTCGGCCAAAGAGGTGATCGCCGCCCTGCCCGACGACACTCCAAGCCCCGAGAGATTTCAGGCGGTCTATTCTGCTTGCTCGCACAAGGCGCGTGCAGACAAAAAACCGACCAATCGCGGCGTGACGTCCGTCGTCAAGAATGAGAGCGGCGACACTGTCGGAACGCTGACAGTCGATCAGAAAGCGATCGCCATCAAGATCGCCAAAAAGGACAACCCGGAATTCGGCCAGTGGCTCGAGGAGCGTGCAGAAGCCGCGCTTTTGCAACTCTTCGATACTTGGCGGAATGAGAGCGGCTCTGGGTCTTAACCCAAGCCACATAGAGGAACCCGAGCAAAGGAGAAAAGCGAAGACCAGAAAGAAAAGAGCCCCCCAAAGTTTCCCCTGGAGAGCCCTCATCATTCGATTTGCACCCATGATGTAGCAACCTCCAGCAAACCGGTCAAGAGTCACCGATTCGGTGAACCGATTTTTATTGCCTTTTCCCAGATGAAATCTTGGGAGGAGACAGGGAAGCTGTGGGCCAAACGGTCATCGTGATCAAATCATGGCATTTACAAAACTATCAATTGAGGCTGCTGGTGCAGATGCATCATGCGGCTCAACTCCCGCATCTGAAATCGATATCTGGACCATCTTCCGGGCCCTGAGAGACGCGCGCAGCGTGTTCGGGCTTCGCCCTGGCCACATCCAGACCCTTCAAGCAATGCTCAGCTTTTTGAAACCTGGCCACGGCGAAACGGTTTTTGCGTCGAACAATTCAATCTGCCAACGAGTTGGCGGCATCGACGAACGGACACTTCGCAGGCACATCAACCGCTTCGTCGAACTCGGATTCATCAAGCGCAATGACAGCTCGAACCGAAAGCGCTACCGCGTTCGCTCATCCGGCGGGGAGTGCATCAGTTATGGATTGTCGCTTGCACCCCTGCTTCAACGTGCGAGCGAGCTCATCACCATCGCGCAAGAAATGGAGAATAACCGGCGGGATCGGATATTTGTCCGCAAACAGATCCTCACAAAGCTCGCCCATTTGGAAGAGCATGATCCCAACAACACGTTCATCAACCACGCACGAAAAACTCTACGCAGGAAGCTAAGCCTCCCCGAATACCGCGCACTGCTCTCCGACACGGACGCAGAATGCCAAAGTTTATCCACCCCGGATGATCCACCAGAAACAATGCAACTGCCCGCCAATGACGGACAATCTGTCCGGCATCAATCTAAGTCTGATGAAGAAAAAAAAGATTTAGATAGCAACGTAGGCAAAGAAGAACTGAAACCAGAATTACTAACTTCGGTCTGTGACCAGGCGACCGCATTCGCCACAGAAAAGCTTCGAGATTGGGTGGACATCGAGGCTCACGCTCGAAATCTTGCTCCAATGATGGGAATACACCCAGAAACGTTCGCGAAAGCAAAGAAGATTGTAGGAACGCAGAAAGCATCCTGCGCGATTTTCATCATGCTACAGCTAGGACAACGCATCAGGGATTTTGGAGCCTACTTTCACAGTATCACTCTGGGCCAACGTCAAACCCAATTTGATCCGGTCTCTCTGATTAAGCGCCTGTCCAAAACGAACAAGAGTCTCGCCTAGTGTCCACCGCGGTGGACGTCTGACCGGGAACCACGCTCATGACAGCTCCATCTCTCCGATCACCACAACGAGGTCACCCCGAGACCCGCCCAAGCGATGATGTACGATCGTTCGGCTAACCTCAGAACAAAAGATGTCCACCGCGGTGGACAAATTGGAGACCAAGCGGACATAGTGGTTCCAGCCGCCAATCGTTGCAGGATACAATCAGTTTTCTCTCGTTGTAATTCTAGCGCTCCACCGGCAGGTCACTATCTCCAAAGAGGTTTGGAAAGAGCCGCTCTCGATAATCCAACGGAAACGCCAACCGAACGGGTGTCTTCGGCGAGGCAGAGGTCAGGTATCCGGCGGCGGTCAGTTTACTCAGCGTGTTGCGAGCAGTACGCTCGGACGTCTTGAGCACAATCTGCGCGTCGCCTCGTTCCAGTGCGCCATGCCGAAGAACCGCCGAGATCAGTTCCGGCGCTCGCTTGTCATCGATGGTATCTGCAACAAGACGACGATACCGTTGGTCCAGTCGGCCGAGATCGAACAATCTTGCTGAGAAGGTGATCTGGTCAAGCGTCACCTTTAGGAACCATTCACTGAACGTCTTCAGTGCCGCTTCTGACAGGTTCCCCCGTCCGTCGCGGTCTCCGCGGCGTGGACTGTCGGCCAGATCCATCATCCGTTTGTACTCGCCCCGATCGGTTAGCCCGCGGGCCAGCCCACGTGATACGGACCAGAGCCCTTGGCCACCGATCCCCGCTGTGAGGGCCATTGCATGAGACATCAATCTGCTGACGCGCCCGTTGCCATCCGGGAAAGGGTGGATGTAGTTCAGCCGATGATGTGCAGAGGCGATCGCGATGATCCGTCCGCTCGAAGACCGCGCCGCAATCTGAAACCGTTTGTCGAAATGGTCCATGAATGCCGCGACCCGCGACGATGAAGGAGGTAGGTGGCGCCCGACCGCAACTTCCCGATCATCATCCTGGCGCATGCGTCCCGGAACGATGGGCTCTTGTGTGCCGTCGGGATGTTCGATGGCCCGAAACTCATCCGGCATCTCGTCGTAGAAGCTCTTATGGACCCAAGTCAGGAATTCGACGGATGTGGGGCGGGGCAGGGTGCCTATGCGATGCATCTCATCGATGGCCCGTTGAACGATGACGTGCGCCCGGGCCTCAAGGGCGAGGGGACGGGTTTCTTCCTCAAGCTCGGCACCAGCCAGCGCCCTTTCGATGTCGCGGGGGCGCGTGTTGTGTCCTTCGATCAGGTTGGAGTAATAGCAGTTCATCACACGGACGAGATCGGCAAGTTCGGCTGCGCTGTCAGGATGCAACCCTAGTCCCAGCCCGGTGGCTTCCCTCTGGATGTCGACCGAAAGGTCTGCCAGTTCTGTGGGAATATGCTCCTCGAAGAAGCAGGGTTCGATCCTGGCGGGTGTTTCCAGCATTTTTGCCGATCTTCCATGTTTGCAAAGTAATTGAAAAATAAACACATTTCGTACTTTCAAGCAAGGTTTTGCCGATATGCGTTGCCGATCTTGCCTGCCGATCTGGAATTGCTGCATGAAATCAATGGCTTCGGCAGAAGGGCCGGGCTTTTCGGTTTTGTTGTGTGCCCAAAGGGGCCGGAAAAAGAGAAAGTGTTCTTCGGGTTTTGTGACTGACGGATGAGGGTCCGGGCCGGGTTCCGGTCTGCCGTTCCGGATGAAGGGCATTCCTATGCAATCAGGTGTCTTGCGCGTGCTCCGCGCAACCGCCGCCTCCTGGTGGCGGCATAGAGAGCTGCGCCGAACTGGCCAGTCGGCGCGGGCGCGGCAGCTCGAACGCGAGACTGTCTTGCGTGATCTCGGCTATCTCAGGCAGGCGGCGACATTGCCGAATGCCCATGTAATCTGCGGGGATGGTGGGACATTCCTCCATCACGGTTGGACCACCGTGTCGACCTTCGCGCCGATCGAGCGCTTTCCCTTGGCCGCCCTCGCGGTCGCACTCGGGACGCCCTTCATCGAAATCCGACCCGTCACCGATGGCATCGGCTTCGCGAACCTGCCGCAAGTTACGCGGGACGGTTCGGTCGACCCGGACCGTTCGGGTGCCGGCAGGTCCGTCTCGCTGACCACCTACATCGACATGGTCGAAAAGCTAGGTGCCAGCATCACCAACGATCCGCGGCCCCGTCGGTCAATCTGATCTCCATTCCCTCTCACCAAAACTCGAAAGGACGCCAGCCATGGCCCGATCCCGCACGCCCAAATTCGATGCCTCCGAGTTCATCACCAACGAAATCATCCGTATCATCGAGCGCGGCGTTCTGCCTTGGCGCAAGCCCTGGACGGCTGGCGGTAGCTCCAGACCCTTGCGCGTGGGCGGTGAACCCTACCGGGGAGTGAACAACTTCCTGCTGACGATGCGGACCGTGATGGCGGGCCACAGCTCTCCCTTCTGGATGACGCTGCCGCAAGCCAATGCGTTGGACGCAAAGGTCCGCAAGGGCGAAAAATCCTCTGTCGTCGTTTATTACGGTCAAAGCCGGAAAGACGCGGGCGCAGATGAGCATGACCGCAGTGACGAGGATGATCACTCCGAGGAAGCCCGTATATTCCGCTTCCAGAAATCCTACCGCGTGTTCAATGCCTGCCAGATCGAGGGTTTGCCGGATAGCTTCCATCCCGAGCCGGACCCGGTGCTTGAGCATCCTCCGTCCGAGCCCATCCCGCACATGCAGGCGTTTTTTGACGCCATCGACATCACGACCGTCTTCACAGGAACAGAAGCGTACTATTTGCCGCCCGTGGACAAGGTCTACATGCCGTCCATCACGCGGTTCCAGGATCCGCGCAATTTCTACGGGGTCTGGGCCCATGAGCTGGCCCATGCCACGAAAGCCCCCCATCGACTGAACCGTGATTTCGGGTTCTCGAAGTTTGGCAACACGTCCTATGCGCGCGAGGAGATCGTCGCGGAATTGACCTCGGTGTTCCTGGGTCAGGAACTTGGCTTTACGGCGCATACGCTCGAGATGAATGCTGCCTACCTTCACAACTGGTTGCGCTAATGACGAGCTCGTCATTACCGCAGTTATCACGAGGACGGCATAATGCGGAGGAAGTCCGCCAATGCCCTTGTTTCCCTGGCGGTCTGTTCACTTTCCTCCGCATAATTTTTGATGCGCGTCAGAGCGTATCCAACCAGTCGAGCACGCTCTGGTCGCGCCGCCATGATGGCGGACTATCGGTTTTCGGTCTTTCGACCCGTTCCAGTGCTTTCCGTTTGGTCTCCAGATTTGCCTGTGCGTAATGGTTAGTGGTCTCAAGGCTGACATGACCCAGCCAGCTTCGGATGACCGTGACGTCGACGCCGGCGGCGACCAGGTGTACGGCCGTCGCATGCCGGAAGCTGTGCGGCGTCACATGTTTTCTCGCCAGCGTCGGCGCGGTCTTTTCAGCCGCCCTGACATAGTCCGCCAGCTTGAACCGAACGCCCGAGGCGCTGAGAGGGTTGCCGTAGCGGTTTACGAAGAGAGGTTCATCGGCCGGCGTCGGTATTCGCTCAAGCAACGACCTCAGCAAGGCGACCGTTTCCGGCCAAAGCGGGCTGATCCGTTCTTTCCGGCCTTTTCCGTACAATCGCACGCAGGCCGGAGCATCGAACCTGATCGCCTGGGGGCGAAGATCAAGCGCTTCCTGGATGCGCGCGCCGGTATTGTAGAGCAGCGACAGCAAGACATGGTCCCTCTGGCCGATCAACGTGGAGCGGTCGGGTTGAGCCAGGATCGCCTGCACCTCTTCGGGTTCGAGGTAGTCTGGCGCGCGGATCGGTGCTTTTTTCGTCGGCACGTTCAGAACCTCCGCGCATTGCGCCATGAACTCCGGTTCGCGCGTTGCCACAAAGCCGAAGAAGCTGCGCAGGGCGGCGAGGCGGCAGTTCCGGGTGCCGATTGTGTCACCGCGTTCGACCTCAAGATGTTGCAGGAAGGCGATGACCTTCGCCGCGGTCAATTCGCTCAGCGCTAGGCGAACAACAGGCTTGCCACGCCGGACCGCGACAAATCGCAGAAAGAGCCTCCAGGTGTCCCGATACGACTTGATGGTATGCACAGAGGCGTTGCGTTGCTGGACCATCCAGTCAGTGAAGAACATGCGCAGCAATTGGGGGAGCGGATCAGATTTCATGATGCCACCTCCGCCGGATCAGCATTGCCAGGCGAGGTGAAGTCCCGGAACCGCTCACTCGCTTCATGCAGCAGCTCCTGGGTCACCGTGATGTAGACCAGCGTGGAGTTGATATCGCGGTGGCCGAGATATGTTGCAAGATACGGCAGCTTTTCCTGCGGGTTCACACCTTGCCGGTACCACTCGAGGATCCGGTGCACGACAAAGGTATGTCGCAGGTCATGGATGCGCGGCCCGGTCCTGCCCGTGGCCGGTTTGAGACCAGCCATGCGCAGAATGGCAACAAGGTGATCGCTGATAGTTGCCCGACAGTAATAGCGGTTCTTTTGATCGTGCCAGAACAAACCGGCGTCTGGGCTGCGAGAGACCTTGGCCTTCTGCCGCGCTTCGAGAAGCACGCGCAGAGCATCCATCGCGCTGTCCGACAGCGGCAGAATGCGGGACTTGAAGAACTTCGTCTCCCGGATCGCGATGGTTCCGGACTGCATGTCAACGTCGCCAAGCGTCAACCTTGCAATCTCGCCGATGCGCAATCCGGCGCAATAGGCCAGAACCAGCATCGTATAGAGGTTGATCGGACGCGAGGACGCGCGCGGCGACGGATAGACCCGGGCGATTGCAAGCAGTTTCTGGATGTCCTTGGAGCTGTAGATATAGGGGCGCCGCCAGCCGCGAGCGACCTGTTTCGCTGGCCGGTTGTCTGATTGCCGTTTGGGTCGCGAGGGATCGTCATGGCACAGTGCCTTGTTCAGGATACGGGCCAGTTTCTCGCATTCGGCCGGATGGTTCGCGGTCGTCTTTGTCCTGCGGTAGTGCTCAAGCATGATCTCCAGCGGCTGGCCATCGAGATCGGGCCTTTGCTGCAGAAAGCGGTCGAACCGGCGGCAAATGACGTCGGCCGCCTCATACCGGTAACCTCGGCGCTGCATCCGCTCGACATGGTTGCGCATCAGCTCTCCCAATGAACTTTCGAACGGTCGGGGTTGCCGCAACACTTCGAGCGCCTGATTGGGGTCAGGGGCCATCAAAGCCCGTATTACACCCGTGTCACTGCTGGCATTATAGTCACGGCGAAGGTCGGAGATCGGATTGCTCCCAATCCTTCCTTCATGCGCCAGGGCATCGAGGAAGCGGGCAACAATCCGGGCGCGGTGCAGCACCGTTGAGCGGGCCCAGACCTCACCGCGCTCACGCAACCAGTATTCAAGTGCTTGCCGGTCGGTTGCGCCAAACCGCAACACCGCCTGCCGGAAGCTGTTCAGCGCTTGCCGATAGTAGATTGGCGATATCGCGCAGTTCAATGGAAGCCGGGCGATGTAGTGCTCGATGATCTCATCGCCATCCTCGGGCCAACCTCTCATTGTCTCACCTCCCGACCTGGAAGGTTGATGGCAATCGAACGCATGTCTTCGGTGGCGAGCTTCAGATAGGGCGCTGTCGATTCCGGGGATCGGTGGCCAAGGACGTCGCCAATGATCTTGCGCGGGGTGGATGCCCTCAGCATGCTGACCGCGCGGGCATGGCGAAAGATATGCGGGCCGCGCTTGCCAGCAAGCTCAATTCCGGCGGCAGCGAGGCGCCGTTTGACCACACCATAGAGGCCGCCCGCCTTCATCGACTGATAGGGTGCACGGCTCCGCAGGAATACGGTGCGGACATCCGCGTCCGGACGGCCGTCCCGCAAGTAACGCAGGATCGCTTCCCCCACGGGTTCCATCAGGGGCAGCATAGCCGTGGCACTGGTCTTGGAGCGTTGCACCCGAAGAGTATCCGCCCGCCAGTTGATATCCTCGATCTGTAGGCGGCCGACCTCGCCGGACCGAAGGCCGTAGTTGGCAAGAAGCTGCAGGATCGCGTGATCACGCAACCCCAAGGGCGAGCTGTCCTGACCCGCAAGTTCGAGCACCGCTGCGATCTGTTCCGCAGTCAGGATCGACGGAATGCCCTCGTAGGCGTAGAGAAGCGGGGCAATCACATGGCTTGAGAGATCATCCGCATGCAGCTTGCTCCGGTGTAGATGTCGCAGAAAGCCGCGCAACCGTTCGACCACGTCCTTGAGCGATTTGCGTGTCAGGCCCGGTGCCCTGATATCCATATAAGCATCGATGTCGCGCACGCTCAGATCGGCAAAATCGGCTTTTCTGTATCGCTGGATGAGCCATTTGCAGAAGTGGCGCGCCTCCCACATCAGCGCCGTGATCGAAGGCTCGGCCAAACCGCGTTCGTGTCGCAGCCATCGCTCATATTGGTCGCAAACCTCGCGGGTGAGGCGCTCCGCTTCGTTTGCAGCAGGCGGAGCCGGCGGCCATTCCGGCAGAGCAGAGCGCAGCAAAGCGTAAATCCCCGACCGCGGTATCGATGCCCAGCTGGACCCCGGTGCGCGCCCGCGATCCTTTTGAAACTGCCGGACCGCGTGGCGCAGATATTCGGCGACAAGATCCGGCGTGACATCGCGCAGGTCAATCGCCCGCTCCTCCAGATAAGCGAGGAATTGATCTGCGTAGAGGCAATAGTTGTGAATGACAGTTGGGCTATATCGCTGCCGGCGCAGCGTGACGCGAAGTTCTGAAATTTCCTTGAAAGGCGATTGGGACATCGATTCCTCCTTGGTTTGATTGATCAACCCAAGAAACATCCAGCCTGAAATAATGCGCAGCAAGAACGGCACAGCCACGACCCAACACATTGAAATCAAACGGGCTACGAAATTCTCCTCCGCATTATGCCCTCCTCGCGATAATTGCGCGTTCTTCGGTCGGACAAGGGCGCGATCTTTAAGCACGCCGCTGATGCGCAGCGCGCCTGCGACTACCTGATCGCACGGTCGGAGGCCGGCAGGGCAGGGCGCAGCGCCGAGGCCGCCTGACCACACGGAGAACGGAGACTCGCATGTCTCGCAAGGAACCCAAGACGCTGCGGCTGGCCGGGCTCCGCCCGTTCTTGCCTCAAACTGTCCCCCGGACAGTTTGCCGTTTCGCGGACCGGCGCGAACTCAAAGACGGCCGTCGCAAGATCATCACCTTCAAACGCGGTGCCTATTGGTGGAGCGCGTCTGAGGGCGCTTATCCGCTCTCGGCGGCACTTGAGAGCATCAAGGACTAGGGCGGCTGGATCGAAACCATCCCCAACCCGAATTACAGACCCAAGGGGCTGTTCGGGTAAGGCACCTTCGGCTACGGACCTTCCGCCCGGCGGAAAAGAAAAAGCGGACTTCGTGAAGGGTGTTTCAACTTCTCAAAGGAGATCCCTATGTCCATGATCGTTCAACCCCAGCCAGACCGTCCAGATCCGACCGTGATCGCGGCGCAAAACGATGCGTTTCGCAAGCTCGCTTGCCTCGGGGTGCCGCCCGCGCAGCCCATACAGGGCCGCATGCATGTCACCCGCTCGATTATGGAGGCTGGTGACGGCTTCATAGCCGAGGCGGTAAAGGCTACGGGCATGTTCGACACGTTCGAACCCGAGAACGACCCGGAGGGCTGGCATGATTTCGGGCCGGTTGAGATCCGCGGCGAGACCGTGTTCTGGAAAATTGATCTCTATGAGGCGGATTCCGACTTCCGCTACGGGGCTGAGACCCCTGACAATCCCGCCACCACCATGCGCGTACTGACCATCATGATGGCGCGCGACTGGTAGAGGGGCAGGGGGACTCCTCCCCCAACAAGCCAACAAATGAAGGCCCGCTGGCCCTTTAAAGGGAGAGTGGGCCTTTCGTCGTGGTGATCCCCGATGCCGGGGATTGGTCACGCGCGTGAACGCGCGGGCCCCACATCATCCACCGAAAAGGATATCCCATGACCGCAAGTTTCAAACCCGTCTCCGTCGCCATCGGCGATCTGACAGCTCACCCCGCCAATGTGCGCAGCAACGCGCCGGAAACCTATGATCCTGAGAACATCGCTCATCTGAAGGCCAGCATCGCTGTGCTGGGCCTACTCCAGCCGCTCTTGGTCCAGAAGCTTGACGGCAAATATGCTGTCCTCGCCGGTGGCCGGCGCCATGCCGCGCTTAAGGAGCTGATCGCTGACAAGGCCAGCAAGGGGTTCACGGCGAAAACCAAGGTCGACTGCCGCCTTGTCCCTGAGGAGAGCGACGCCACCACGGCGCTGTCGCTCGCCGAGAACATTACCCAGGCGCCGATGAATGCCATCGACGAGTTCGAGGCTTTCGCCCGTATGATGGAGGTCGACGGCCAGACGCCCGAGACGATCGCAAAGACATTCGGCACGACCGTCGCCGCTGTGAAAGGCCGGTTGCGCTACGGTCTGATCCACGCTGACATCCGCGCCGTGGCCCGGGCCAAGACGATCACGCTCGATACGATGAAGGCCTTTGCCGAGCATCCCAGCCAGGAGGTGCAGAAGGAGGTCTACGAGGCACTCACCAAGGAAGACAGCTACCTGCAGGCCTACTCCGTCCGTCAGGCGCTCAAATCCCGCGGGGTGCAGGTCAGCGATGATATCGGGGCTTTCGTGCGCGCGGACTACGAGGCGCGTGGCGGCGCAGTCGCGGCTGACCTTCTGGAAGAGCATTCCGTGCTCGAGGATGCGGCGCTGGTCGAGACCATCCTGCT
>JBDWMJ010000015.1:0-488210 GCA_039972695.1 Roseibium sp.
TATCCTTCACCGTGCGATCTGCTGCATCACGGTGACGCTCGTTCTTCTGTCTCATGCTTCACTCCTGAATAGTGAAGATGGGCCAAAATCTCTCCCTTAAGCAATCAGCTTATCTGGACCCATAGGCGCTGACGGGAAACATTCCGAAGGTAATGGCGGAAAGGAGTGGGAGTCGAACCCACCAAGGACGTTCGACGCCCCTCAACGGTTTTGAAGACCGTGCGCCCCACCGGGGTGCGATTCCCTCCCACAACGCCTGAAACTACGCGCCCTTTCATGTTCCCCTCAGAACCAGAAAGCATGTTATTATCAATAGGATGAGAGTATTCAGACTCATCAGGCGCGTCGTTATCATTTCACGACAAAGTCACTTTTAACACGTTCAATTTGCCCCTATGCCGAACAGAACAGGCTCCCTAGCATACGCAGTTAATCGATCAGTTCGAAATTCAAATTTTCGGATCAAATCTGGCGGTCTAGCCCTTCGCATCAAGTCTGAAACTCGAGGTGTTCAATGAGTCCGAACAAGTCATCGGCATTTTCAAGACAGCGCAGGTCGAGGATAAACGCACCATGGTGAACACGCCCGATAACGGGAACGGGTAGGTGCGCGAATGCCTTTGCGATGGCTTCGACCTTAATCGCCGAACTCCCCACATGGTCAACAGGCCTAATTGAAAGACCGCGGCTGGCAACAGTGCGTGATGGAAGTGCACCGGACCCTATCACGCTGTCGCAATCTATAACTGCAATCTCGGCAAGACCCGAAAATGCGGATGAAAGTGGTTCTATCAGTTTGTCGGCGGTTTCATTGAGGTCATCTATGCTACGCGTCAGCACACGGAGCGTAGGCAGGGCATCACTCAAGCGATCGGGATTGCGATAAAGCCGCAGAACTTCAGCTAGAGCTGCAATTGTCATCTTGTCGCATCGCAAGGCCCGCTTCATCGGATTTGACTTCAGCTGATCAACGAGACCCTTTTTCCCGACGATGATACCTGCTTGCGGTCCACCAAGAAGCTTGTCACCTGAGAATGTAACAAGGTCCGCTCCGTTCTTTAGCGCCTCTCTTGGGGTCGGTTCATGAGGCAAACCGTAGTCTTCAAGGTTCACGAGAGACCCGGCACCAAGATCGATTACAAAAGGGATTTCGTTATCCTGGCAAAGTTTCCCGATTTCGCTTTCCGGAACGGACGCCGTAAAGCCGTCAATCACGTAGTTGCTCGCATGCACTTTCATGATTAGAGCGGTTTCGTCGCATATCGCCTGCGCATAGTCTCGAAGGTGCGTCCGGTTAGTTGTTCCGACTTCGATGAGTTCACAGCCAGAGCGACTCATGATTTCGGGAATTCGAAACGAACCGCCGATCTCGACAAGTTCTCCTCGGGACACAGGAACCTTCTGCCCCAAAGCCAATGTGTTGAGAACAAGCATGACGGCAGCTGCATTGTTGTTGACCACAATGGCCGCCTCCGCGCCGGTCAGATCTTTAAGAGCATCCTCAAGGTGAGAATCGCGATTACCTCTTTTGCCCCTGGCCAGATCATATTCCAGATTGCTCGCTCCACGCGCCACAGCGGATACGGCATCTATTGCGACTTCGGGCAGCATCGCACGGCCCAAATTCGTGTGCACGACCGTGCCCGTCAAATTGAGGATTGGCCTTAGGGACGGCTGCGCATCTTCTGCCAGGCGCTGGTGCACAGCAGCCAACACGGCTGAAGGCTGCACATCGACTTCTCGCCCGTCTCGGAGAACATCGCGAAGATATTGCAAGGTTTCCCGTATCTTTGCAGTTACTTCCGCACGTCCGTATTCCGCTATATGTTGGCTGGCTTCATCAGCACGAAGTAGGCGATCCACGGAAGGTAATGATGTTATCAATTCGCGATCAGTGGCGTTTTTCATTGAAGTCAATTTGCCCCGTTCCCTGAGATCGATTCATTTATTCAGATAAGCTCGCTATCCGCTTTAGTGCTTTGAGCAAATCAAACCGTACTGTTGACCCTGCTGAAGCTGGTCGCATCCTACAAACCGCCATTCGTTTCTGTTTTCTTCACAGCGATTCCTGGAGTTCCGGCCACGATGTGACCAATGGCGCTCGCCTCGTATCCGCAATCGGTGAGCTGATTGACCAACTTTTCGGCTTTTTTCCGAGAAACCGACGCCAAAAGACCACCTGCTGTCTGGGGATCATAAAGCAGTTGGGCGCTCGTAGCGTCTGGCATCTCAACAAAAGGCCCTGCATGGGAAAAATTTTGCTCATTCAGCGAGGATTTAAAACCACGCTCCGCCAGATCTTCAGCACCTGAAAGGATCGGTACTTTGTCTAGGTCGATGACTGCGGCAACACTAGATGCTTTCAACATTCCGAACAGGTGCCCGGCCAAACCAAAACCGGTGACATCCGTCATTGCGTGTGCATCTACAAGAACCTCAGCCGCTTTTGCCGAACTCAACTGCATATTCGTCAGCGCGTTTGCGACATCTCTGCCTTTTGCGGCCATCACCATTTCCGCGGCCATGATCACACCAGTACCGATGGGTTTGGTTAGGATAAGGACATCACCCTCTTGTGCGCCATTTAGCGTATTCGGCGTGCTGCTGGTTGTTCCCGTGACGGTGAAACCAACCGAAAATTCTGCACCGACAGACGTATGGCCACCGACAATATCGGCGCCAGCCTCAGAAAACACCTCGTTCGCCGCACGCATCACCTCGTCTAACGTTCGGGCCTGAAGTTCGTTTGACAAAGCAGGCAACGTGATCGCAGGCAGGGCTGCTTGAGGTTCTGCTCCCATCGCGAACACATCACCAAGCGCATGATTTGCCGCGATCCGCGTCATCACATAAGGATCATCGGTAAATGCGCGAAGATGGTCAGTGGTGATAACAAGCCTTTCGTCTCCTGCGACCAGGACGGCGGCATCATCTCCAGCTCCAGTTACAATGTCCGATCTGGTAGATGAAATACCGGACAATGCTTTTCCGAGTGTTGCTGGACCAACTTTTGCTCCGCAACCGCCACACAGATTTGGTCCGTTTAACATCTCGGCCACGCCAGGTGCGGACCGTGCCGGAAGGACCCTTTGCCTCATTGGTTCCAGCTTCTGAAACTGTTCCATAAAGCGCTGATCGATCCAGTGTTTCAGGTGCCACAACCAACGGCCAGACAGGCTAATGCGCTTGTCGGCAACAGCCGTCTTGCTCCCCATGGATATGAGCTTGAGGTAATTCCTTTGAGGACGAAAACGCCTCCAACGGCCTGCATCTAATGCCGCGCGTAGATTGGCATATAAAATTGGGGCAGCACGGACCGCATAGACACCGGCTTTTGGTCGTGGCGCGAATGCAAGATGCGCGCAGTCTCCTACCGCAAATACACTCTCGTCAGTTACTGATTGGAGAGTTGGTCCGACACACACATACCCGGCTTCGGTTGCCAGTCCTGTGCGCCCCAGCCACGCATAAGGTCGAGGCCCACCGGCTCCTACGGTTATATCCGCAGGTAAACGCGTTCCATCCCCCAAGAATACAGACTGCTTTTCGACTTTCAGAATATCTTGATGGTCAAGAACTCTTATCCCAGCCGCAGCCATACTGTCTTGCAGAAGTCTGATCGTGGAACTTAGCAGATTCGGCCGTGCTACCGATCTGTCCACTATCACGACGTCCAAATCAGCTCCCTTCTTCCTAGCACCAAAGTGCATTGCCATCGCCAATTCAGTTCCGGCGACGCCGGCTCCGATTACAACTGCATTGGCTTTTGCCCCCTGCTTCAGGGTGTCACGAAACGCTGTCCAATGCTCTGCCAACAAATCAAGCGGTTTGGCCGCAACTCCATACTGGTCAAAACCCGGAATATCAGCCAGGTTTCCATGGGCGCCAACATCAAGTGACAACAAGTCGAAACCAACAGGCGGCCGACCAGCTACCGCGACCTGTTTTTTGTCCAGATCCAAACTTTCTGCACGCGAAAGGATCAGCCGGGCACCGGCGAAACGAGCCAGTCTGACAAGGTCTATTTCAAGCTCTTCACGCTCATAGTGCCCAGCGATGAACCCGGGCAGCATTCCGGAGTAGGAAGTTGTTGGAGCTGGATCAATCAGCGTCAACCGCACACCAGGCAACGGCTTCATCCCCCACATGCGCAGAACAAGCGCATGGGTGTGGCCGCCGCCAACCAAAACGATATCCCGTGTCTGTGGAATTGGCTTTTGCATGGCTGTCACATCACAACGGGAACAACAAAGGGACAACACTCAAGGTAATCGCCATAGCGAGGATTTGAAGTGGTATTCCAAGCTTCAAAAAGTCCTTGAACCTATATCCACCCGGCCCAATCACAAGCGTGTTGACTGGTGATGCCATCGGCGTTGAAAAAGCCGTGGATGCAGCGAGCGCGACGGTCATCAAGAGAGGATATGGCGACACGCTTAGTTGGGTTGCAGCCGCCAAGGCGATAGGCGCTACGAGCACTGCTGTCGCGGTGTTTGAAATAAACTGGCTGAAAATGCTTGTCAGAAGAAAAAGCCCCGCCATGAGTGCTATCGGCCCCATCTCGCCAAGAGAAGTTACCAACGCATCTACGATCAGTTTCAGGGCTCCCGTCTTGTCCAGTGCTGTTGCCATCGGCAACATCCCGGCGATAAGCACAACACTTTGCCAGTTGATGGCGCGATAAGCCTCTTCCATCGTCAAACACCTGGCAAGAACCATCGCAAGGCCTGCCAGAAGGACAGCAGTAACGGTTGGCACCACGCTGAAGGTCATGAGCGCAAGCATGACTGCCACGATGCCAAGGGCCCAAGGCGCCCGGTCCCTATACGGTGCAATTTGCTGGAGTTCCGCAGGAAGCGTCAGGACGATAAAGCTGTTCGGGTCGCGCTGAAGACGGTCAATCTGGTGCCACCCCCCACCCACGAGCAAGATATCCCCGAGTTCAAGTGGAGCATCCTGATACCCATCATGAATGGGCTTGCCATTGCGCAGAATCCCAACGACTGACAGTCCCAGGTTCTTGCGGAAGCTTTCCTCCTTGATCGTTCGTCCGATCAATCTTGAACGTGGTGCAATGAGCAATTCGGCAAGGCCGACCTGTTCTCTGATCGCTGCGGGATGCCGATCACCAATGGCGATTTCATTGACTTCTGGAACGGCTGCCAGCATTTCAGAAACACCAGATTGCGGCCCGGTTACAATCAAGACGTCGCCAGTCCTGAAGTCCGTGTCAATCATGACCGGAACCGCCAAATGACTTCCGCGTTTGTTGCGATCCAAAGCAATCACAGTGATCCCAAAGCGGGTCAACAGCATTGCCGATCCGACGGTTTGTCCTATCAGCGGAGATTGGCTGCCAATCTCCAACAAGTGGAAATGGTCGCGAATACCATGTGTCTCGACCAAATCTTCCAAGGTGGGGTGGTCGGTTGAAGCATCAGCACCGGTGACCTCCTCGCGTGGAAGCAACCTGGATCCAACAGTCAGAATGAAGATAATTGATGCACCCAACACCAACAAGCCGACAGGCGCAAAACTGAAGAAACCGAATGGTTCATATCCATTCCGCGACAGTTCCGTCGTTACAACCAGGTTGGGTGGTGTCCCGATCAAGGTCAGCATGCCGCCAATCGATGCGGCATAGGCCATGGGCAAGAGCAACCGTGATTTTGCCACCCCGGCTCTAACAGCAAGATTCAGCGCAACGGGAATGAAAATAGCCACTGCACCCGTATTGCTCATGAATGCCGATAGCAGGGCAACAACAAGCATGAGAAGAACAAGAAGCCGTGTCTCACTGGTGCCCGCCATACCGACCAGCCAGTTGCCTATCGAAAATGCAATGCCCGTTCGAAACAGCCCTTCACCGACGACAAACAACCCGGCTATCAGGATCACCAATGGATCACCAAATCCGGCCAGTGCCTCCGACGCGGACAGGACGCCAGTCAACATCAACGCAAGGATGAGCATGATCGCGATGACATCCATGCGCAACCGGTCGCTGACAAACATAGCAATCGTTGCCGCCAACAACGCGAAAACCAGCAACATCTCTGCTGTCATTGGCATCCCCAGTTACTACCTGCCAAACGGCGAAAGTTGCTCGCGACACTGCCGCGATCAGATGGAATTCGATCAAGACGTGACTTCAATTGCTATCCGGCCAGTCATGCAGGAAGAATGAAGTATGCGCACGGGACAACATACCACCTGAAATGTTCTTCGCATCGAACCCATTTTGCAGAAGCAAACGCGTCGCATAATACGCCCGCTGTCCCGACCGGCAGATTACATGGATTGTCTTGCCCTTCGGCAACTCTTCAAGGCGGGAGCGAAGCTCTCCAAGCGGGATGTTCACTGCCCCTTCGACATTTTCAATGGCAAGTTCAAAAGGCTCGCGGACATCAAGCAGAACGCATGTTTCATCCACCTCATTCCAATGACAAAGCGGCATATCCCCATTCAACACATCGGCAGCGACCATACCGGAGAAATTCACAGGATCCTTTGCGCTTCCGAACTGCGGTGCATAGCAAAGTTCAGACTCTTCGAGATCATAGATCGTCGCCCCCATTTGAAGCAGCGCAGCCAACGAACTGATCCGTTTATCAACGCCGTCTTCTCCAAGACCCTGCGCTCCCAAAAGACGCCCGTCAGATTTCCGGAAGAGCACCTTCAATGCAATCGGCTTCGCACCGGGGTAATATCCTGCATGAGAGTTTGGATAGAGGTAGATTTTTTGATAATCCTCGTCGCCCAGCCTCTTTAGTGTTTTCTCGCTCGCGCCAGTCCATGCGGCAGTTCCTTCAAAGAGCCCAATGATTGCAGTCCCTTGCGTTCCGCGGAATTTCGAATCGCGGCCGGAAATTACATCAGCCACAATCCGCCCCTGCCGATTGGCCGGTCCAGCCAGTGCCACAAGGCTCGCTTCACCAGTCATGAAATCCTTGACTTCGACTGCATCGCCAACCGCAAAGATATCCGGGTCGCTGGTCCGCATCTGATTGTCGGTGCGGATACCGCCGCGCTCCCCGATCTCAAGACCAGCAGCTTTGGCCAATTCAGTGTCTGGCCGAACACCAATGCCAAGAATGACTATGTCTGCCGGATACATCGCTCTAGACTTTGTGTAAGCCTCTAATGACCCATCTTCCGCCTGCCTGAATTCGGCAGCTCCATCGTTCAGGACGACTTTGATCCCATGGCGCTCCAGATACCCTTCCACAATCCGCGCCATTTCCCGATCCAATGGACCCAGTATCTGGTCACCCATTTCCACGACAGTGACGTCGAAGCCGCGGTGAGCAAGGTTTTCGGCGGTTTCGAGACCGATAAATCCGCCTCCAACAACAACGGCGCGTGTCTTCGGCCGAACTGCCTGGATACCAGAATAACGGCTCATGCCGGCCAAAAACGGTGTCCCTTTGTCCAGCCACTGGCGAATTTCCCGCGCGTCTGGCACTGTTCTGACGGAGAAAATACCTGGCAAATCGATACCCAGCAACGGCGGACGAATGGGCGGAGCACCGGGAGACAAAACCAACTTGTCATAAGTTTCGGTGGTGGTTTCGTCGGTCTTCAGGTCTTTAAGGTCAACTGTCTTGTTCTCTGGCGAGATGGAGACGGCCTCACAGTCTGTTCTGGCATCAATCGCGAACTGATGGCGGAAGGTATCGGCAGTGGCGACCAAAAGATCTGCTTCATTCGGGATCACACCCCCGACGTGATACGGCAGGCCACAATTTGCATAAAAGACATATGGTCCCCGCTCGACCATGATAATCTCGGCATCTTCGTTCAAACGACGCAATCGCGCAGCGCAAGACGCTCCTCCGGCAACACCACCAACGATAACTATTTTCATGATTTTACCCCACGCTGCGCGCTTCTAATGAACTTGAAGGCTTGAGATGTCAGAACCGAAAGGCGGAATGTTGCGCCTGCAAAAACTATAAAATTCTTTGAATCCGGCAACTGAGGCTTCAGCGGAAATGCTGATGGAAGTCCCACCAGATAGTGCGTCCAAAAATGAATACGACGCATTGTTGCACCCGGCTTAAATCTGAACATTTCAAGCTCAGCAAGAAATCGCAGAACACTAAACACTTCTAAACCCAAAAACTCAGACGATTCATAGATTTAAAGCTTACTGAGAAATCGAATGTCTCGCGTTAGCATTTCGCGACAAAACGCCGACTTGGGCTGTGTATCGGAACGGCGAGAGGGCTGATTTGACTGAGATCCGTATGACCAGATCATCCCGCCGTCATTAACGAGTGACGGCTTTTCTCATTTTCAATCCCTGAAGTTTTCTGCTCAATTTTCTCATAAGAAATATATCCCGCAGGGCGACCATAACCAGCGTAAAAGCTATGCTTAGAAGCAGACAAGTAGAAATAACTGCGACCGGCATAATCTGATTGTAGTGAAATGCATCCAGTAAACTGTCTATCGGACGTACCCCGGAATAAAGGCGGGAGTGAATGAGTTCCCGATACGGCGTAATCTGTAAACTTCCAAATTTGATGTATCTGACACCGAACACCAGAATAACGATGGCGGCAGACACTGCAAAAAGATAACCGAATATGCGAAGTGCAAAACCAATCGCATTCTCAAATCTGCGCTTCACCAAATTCCTGAATATTTGCCGCTCGGGTTTCTCCAAGTTGAACAAGAATACAAAACGAACGATCCAAAGCGGGACCGCCGCGACCAATAGGCCTACCGCTATTGTGTGAAAGACCATTGCTTACCTTCCAACACCATTTCTGAGCCCACCAGCCATTACAATCTACCAAACGATCTCTTGAAACTGCGCCGATAGACGAGAAACAAGTGTTCTGAGAACACCAATTTCCAAAGTATACTCAATTGGCTTCGCCACCGCGAGCAGTCTATTTCTTTTATTAGGCAGATCCATGGGTGTGTAGTTCCAAACAGTTTTTGTCACAAAATGCTAAGGTGCGTATCCACGTGCATTTCGTGTCGGTTGGTCTTAGCATTGGTATGTTCGCCTCCAGCCCGACCTTTGAATTCACTGCGTCTGCGATGAACGTCTGCTTATGGGGCAAGACGAAAACCGGAGCCTCCCAATTTGTACTGGCGCACCTATTTGGATAAGAAACAAAGGGCTAAGAATACGGGAATCACAACAACACAATGCGACCTCACTGAACTTTGAGTTATTGCCTACCGGGGTAAGAAACCAATACAACCTCAAGAGAAAGACAGATAAATCCGCTCAAGCGTCAGTTGGCATGTACCCATATGATTGAGTCCCCGCTTAAACAAAAAATGGGTGACTTCGGGCTCGATACCACTTGGTTCAATCTTTAGCGTACCCGATAGGTTTTTTTGCGGCAAAGTCGGCGTGATATCAAACCCGCACATAATTCACGCGCAGCTCGAACCACGTCAACTTGTCGGCGACATCTTGGATGCCCCCGATTACAAAACGCCGAAAATCATATCAGACCCTTCCGATGGTCAACGAATTGATCAGTTATCCGGGAGAAAACTGTGGTAAAGCAAATGCCGATCAAGCACAACTACCCTTCCCGCTTAACTCCCAATACCTATGCTGGTCCTCGGAGATGAAACGGTAGCAAATAACAGCCTAGTCCTGCTAAGTGATTGGCACACTATAAGAAGGCTAAGACATTGCGTAGCACTAAACGGGGCCGTAGACACCAGTATCACGCCGGAACTGTCGGGTACCTCATACCAGCGACCTCTTGCATCAATCGGATAACCTGGGTGCTGTAGCCCGCTTCATTGTCATACCAGACGTAGAGAACGAGCCGGTCGCCATCGACAATGGTAGCCTGACTATCAACCACACCGGCGTGGATAGAGCCGACAAGATCGGATGATACCAACTCGGTCGATGCAGTGTAGTCGATCTGGTCCTGCATCGGGGATTGTACGGAAACACCACGCAGATAGTCGTTCATTTCCTCGGCCGTCGTCTCTCGTTTGAGGTTCAGGTTGAGGATTGCCATTGAGACATTGGGGGTTGGCACCCGAACTGCGTTACCTGTCAACTTGCCCTTCATTTCAGGCAGGCACTTTGCCACCGCACTTGCAGCGCCTGTGCTTGTCAACACCATGTTCAAAGGTGCGGAGCGGCCACGGCGATCGCCCTTGTGGTAGTTGTCGATCAGGTTCTGGTCGTTGGTATAGGAGTGGATGGTTTCCACGTGACCGTTCTTGATCCCGAATTCGTCGTTGATCACCTTAAGCACTGGCGTAATCGCGTTGGTGGTGCACGAGGCCGCGCTTAAAATGTCATCGTTCTCGGTAATGTCTCCCTGGTTCACGCCATAAACGACATTCTTGATGTCGCCTTTGCCCGGCGCGGTCAGAATGACTTTTGAGGCTCCGGGACAATTCAAATGCTGACCAAGCCCCTCCTCGTCGCGCCAGATACCGGTGTTATCAACCACCAAGGCATTGCGGATACCATATTTGGTGTAATCCACCTCAGCGGGCGAGTTGGCGTAAATCACCTGAATGTAATTGCCGTTGGCGATAATTGCGTTCTGTTCTTCGTCAACTGTGATCGTTCCATTGAACGCACCGTGGACGGAATCCCGTCGCAGAAGGCTGGAGCGTTTCCTGAGATCAGCACCCTTGCCGCCGCGCACAACAATTGCACGAAGGCGCATCTTGTTGCCTGCACCGACGCGTTCGACAAGCATACGGGCAAGAAGACGGCCAATGCGGCCGAAACCGTAGAGAACTACGTCTTGCGGTTCTTGTAAAATAGAGGCTTTGCCGGTGTTGATGCTGGCCAGTTGTTCTTTTACGAAGCTCGAAGCATCGCCGCCCTGCTCCATGAAACGGTGGCACAGCTTTCCGAGGTCGACGCGGGACGCGGCGAGATCCATCTCGAGCATCGCCTTGACGATTTCGAGGCTTTTGGAGACTTCAAGCTCCTGCCCTGTAATCTGTAAAGCATACCGGTGGGCCTTGATGATTTCGATTGCTGAGTTGTTCAGCAACCGACGCCCAAAAATCCGTATGTTGATGCCATAATCACGGTAGAGGTGGCCAACTAACGGGATCAAATGCTCGGCAGCGGACTGTTGTTCCTTCCAGTTATCGAAGTGATTATCCATAGCCGCCATATCGACCAACTCCCTTTGCAAAATCCAACACAATGATCAGCAGGGCACCTGCTTTTGGGGGTGTTTATCCCTTGTGCAAATGCAATGTCCACATCCACTTCAAGTTTAATCGATTAGTATTCGAGAAGCCGTTATTGGCAGCGCCTCGACGTCTAATAATGGCAAATCAAGCGCCATCCCAGTAACCAGAAAGCCACAACTGTCAGTCATTAAGAGCGGGGGCGTTATTTGATGATCTGGAGAGGCCCAATACGAAGGAAACGAAGCCCGCAAAGGCTTATTAGTTATGACAATGAAAAGGCTTGATCCATCAGCGCGATCAGGCCATCTTGCGGCCACATGACAGATCACTTGGAGAATGCAGGTTGGAATCAACCTTCTGGGGTGATCATTGATGGAAACGGCAAGAACGAATGCGAAGTCTAAGCCTGAAATCGGTAATCCTGACATTATTCCTGATTTTGACCGTTCCAGTTTTCGTAGGCGTCATCGCATTTAATTACTTGTCCAGTGAATCTATTGCGCGCAGCGACTCGCTCAAAAGGATTGAACAACACCAATCGAACGCCGCCGCCAGTGTAGAGAACCTTTTCAGAGAGGTATCGGCCAGCGTTGAGACCATGGCAAGCGCCGGACGCATACAGCCGGACCTGTTCCAGGATCTCAACGCTTTGGATTTTCTGGCCTCGGTCGCTCGCGGAACACCAGATGTTCTAAGCGCCTACGTCGGTCTTGAAAGCGATGGCACCTTCCTGCAGGCCAGACGGATGAAAAAGGGGCACGACGTTCATGAAAAACCCTTGCCCAATGACACAACATTCGCGCATCGCTGGATCATACCCAATCCAGGCAGAGCATCTGATGAAACTTACGAATTCCTGAGTGTAGACAACCAGGGTACGGGGACATCGCGCGCGACCAGCACCTATGATCCACGCAAACGCCTCTGGTACAGGGTAACAAAAGCCGCTGATACGCTCACCATTTCGGATCCAGATCTGTTTGCCACTTTGTCATTGGTAGGGTTTACGATTGCGGCACCGATTTATTGGGAAGACGAGTTGTCGGGCATCGTTGCGATCGATCTGACACTCGACGGACTTTCAAGCTATCTAGCCGATCGTAAGGTCAGTTCAAATTCCATTGGGTTCATTCTGGATAGCCATGGAAATATAATTGCGAATTCCAAAGAACGAACGGTAACGCAAAAAGTCGGTGATGCATTGAGATTGACTCACGTGACCGAATGGGCAGATCAGTTGATTGGCGTCGTTTACAGTCAGCGCAAAATACAGGATCACGGCTCGCAATCCTATTTCGTACGTCACGATGGCAAGGATTACGTTGCATCACTCAAGCCAATTGAATCTGTCGCGGACAAAGACTGGCAAATATTCGTTATCGCGCCGTTGGACGACTTCAACGCAGAGATCAAACTCAACAACCGCAGGATGCTGTTCATAGGTCTCGGGGCTACCATCTTGCAGATCCTGATCATTTGGTTTCTGGCCCAGAAGCTGTCGACGCCGCTTGAACGACTGGCGAGCAGTGTAGAGAGTATCCGTGACCTTCGTCAGGAAACAATAACCGATCTGCCCAAAACCCGTATTCGGGAAATCTCCATGTTGTCCCGCGCAGTAGAAACGCTGGATACTGCGATCCGTTCTTTCGCATCATTTGTACCGGTCAGTCTGGTGAGAGATTTACTCCAGTCCGAGCAGAAACTCGAAATTGGAGGTAGCAGCCGCTTTCTGACAATTTTCTTCTCAGACATCGAAGGGTTTTCAGACCTTTCAGAAAAGATACCGTCCAAAGAATTGGTCCAGCGGGTTTCGGACTATCTTAATATCGCAACAAAATCGGTAAATCGTGAGGCCGGCACTATCGACAAGTTTATTGGCGATGGTGTCATGGCATTCTGGGGTGCGCCTACAATCATGGAGGATCACGCACAGCGGGCCTGTATCGCGGCGCTACATATCCAAAGTGCGGTGAACACGTTGAATGCCGAGGTTCTGGCGGAGGACGGCAATCCGCTTAAAGTGCGGATCGGTATCCACAGCGACGCTGTGATTGTCGGAAACATCGGCTCAGCTGAACGCATGAGCTACACGGTGCTCGGTGATGGCGTAAACATAGCCTCGCGGCTGGAAGAACTGAACAAGGTCTATCGCACCAATATCTGCCTCAGTCATTCTGTTTATAAAGAAGCTGGTGATAGTCTTTGCGTCCGGCCAATCGATGACGTTAGGGTCAAGGGACGGCGCGCAACCATCACCGTCTACGAGTTGCTTGGTGCCTTCGGCCAGGGGGCGGAATACGAGCCGACAGACGACATCTTGCGACTTGCAGAAATCAGTCGTGTTGCCTTCGAGCAGCGCGTGGCAGGGAACAATGAGGAAGCGATCGCACTCTATCGCCAAATCTTGCAGGACTATCCGGACGATCCGGTCGCAAAGGCAGTTCTGGCCGAAATGAATTCCGCGACTTGAACAGTTAAAAGCTAGGCTGTCTGGGGCTCGTCCGAGAAGCGGGCTGTCACAAGCCGGTGGAGCAGCCGGGAAGAGGCAACTACGGTTTGCATCAACCCAAAGAACATCAAAACTGTAAGAGCATACAAAACGAACCGCCAGAGCGAGTCGCCAAGCAATTCTGCCTCTGACAGAACGACACTCATGGCCTCGTTTACACCGATAGCTGCTCCGAAACACGATGCCGAAACAAGAATTTGAAAGGATCGGGCCATGTTGGGGATGAGCAACATGGCAGCGCGATGAGCCCCGCGATGCCACTGCACCAATGCTTCGCTGACCTGATCATAGGCATAGGACGTAATGTAAGGCAGGCATGCCAAGGTTACGAACATGATCTTGGGATCGGCAAAGTAGGTTTCAAGAGCTGAGTAATGCGAGCGAAGAACCCCCGCCAGGAAAAAAATCGCAATGAAAACCGGCGTTGCCCGCAGGATAGACACAGAAGACTCGATAACCCATTTTACCACCGGGTTTCGGAATTTGGCCAGCAAAGCCAAAAGCCCACCGCTTACCAGGCCAATAATCAGGGCAGAAATCGCGATTTGGAAGTTGACCAGCAAACCTTCGGCAATGCGCAAAGGTAGATCATTTGAGAAAGGTCCAATCATTGCGTCAACCTTTCGTATCCAGTTGCTCGATGCCCGCACGTATCCGGCGGCATAGACGAACGACTATCATTACAACCAAAATGTAGAAGATCAAAAGAATCCAATATGTTGTGGCCTGGTTCCGGGAAAACGACGTTATGTCGTTTAGCGCATTGGTAAGGTCAGCCACGCCGACGAAACTGGCTGCCGATATCCCGCGTGTTGCATTCGTCAGGAACGCCTCGATCTGCGAGGCCGATCTGATTACCGCTTTACGCCAGCGCTCGATCTTTCCAAACGATGGATCCAGGGATCGCCAGGCATCGGCTATCGCCTGACCCGCGAAGGCCCCGTTCATTAGAGCGATGGCTAGAATGGCTACAAGCAGCGCAATAGTCTGCGAATAAGAAAACAGGCTGTTTGCTGCAGTTGCAACCATTACAAGGATCAAGATCGGAGGGCTGCTTTGGAAAACAGCCAGCAAGACCGCAAGCGGCCATTTCACCACTTTTTTTTCCGAGGTCAGTAGTACGGCAAAAATGAAACTCAAGACCAGTGTTGCGATCAGTGCGCCCGCTACAGCTATTAATGACACTTGGATGCCATTGGTGAAGAGATCCCAGGCAACTTCACTGTAAAACACGGCCAGGTATTCCTGAGCCCACGCATAGGCAGATTCAACGAAGGCTTTGAAGGGACTTGGCGTAATTTCGGCCCTAAGTGGCGGAGATAAACATTTTGTCGGCGTCTGTTGACATTCGTCGCGTTGCCACAGCGTTTGCATGCGAACGAGATATTCGGTCTCTATCAAATGCGGTCGAGCTAGGTCCAAAAGCATGCCTTCTACGTGCATATCGATTGAAAGCTGGTCAAGCAGAACAGCCAGTTTGTCACTTCCTTGAAGGGACACTGCCATGCCCCACGGAATTTCCCCAAATCCCAGCTTGCGTTCGAATTGCGCCGCAGTCTCCGGATCGGCCATGGCGTTGGCCAGAACGCTGTCGTCTTGTGCAATGAAGGTGCAAGTACCCGACCGCAGATTCGACACCAGTCGTGCAGGCGTATCGAACAGCATCACCCTCGCTACCCGCGGTACAAGAAGAGTATTCGCGTAATTGCCGACGGTTGTACAGACGGTCTTGTCCGACATATCGTCCCACGAGCCAATCTCCAATCGCTTGGGCCCAATAACAACCGTTTGGCTGGAGTAGTAGTGCGGCCGGACGAAACGAGCGTTGGCATCGCGCGTAGAATTGTGCCCCATGGTGGCGATGACCAAATCGATCTGGTCATCAGACAAAGCTGAAATTCGTGTTACCGGGGTGACATCAAAGAATTTGACGTCTACCCCCATCAAGGCGCCAATCTGCTGGGCAACATCGATCTCAAAGCCCTCGCGGACGCCTTGGCGATTGGTGGCAAATCGCGAATACCCACCACGAACACCGACGCGGATCTCGCCAGTACAAAGAATATCGAACAGCCGGTCACCTCGCTCGGCGTCGTTGCACCTTGGAAGCGCTTGGGATTTGGCTTGGTCGACCAGCGATGATGCAACTTGAGCAGTGACCGCTGTAGGCAACGGCAATAGCATCAGAGCGAATAGCAGCAATGACAAAAAGGGGCTTGGCATCTGGTATCCCGGTATTAAACCCAATTTGCGACTGCCAAGCAGACACGGGCGAAAACATGCTGGCCCAAGGTAAATACTTCGTTGCCATAGCCATTGGAGCCATGTGTCAACGCGGCCACTTTGAGCGGAGACAGGTGTACGATCGTTTCTTGGCATGTACGCAGTGACAATCCATGTGCCAGCAAATGCGTGCGGGTTTGCTCGATACCTACAAAGCAGTTGTGGGTGAAAACAGCCATCCCTCCGGGGGCGAGATGCCGCGGCAGGCCTTCAAGAAACGGGTCGAGCAGACTGCGCCCGTCAGCTCCCCCCATGGACCAACTTGGCAAGCGTCCGGGCAATGTCAAAGCGGGGGTCGGGAAATGAGGAAGGTTGGCGAGTATCAAATCGAACCGGATTGCGCCGTAAGGTTGCCAGAGAGGTCCAAGGAGACACCTTAAATCAGCTGCGTCCGACGGTAATTGACAAAATGACTCCGATACCGCGTCTAGCGCACTGCGCTCGACGTCACTCACAGTTACAGAACGCGCTCCGAGCAATGCGGCCTGAACAGCGACAACCCCATTTCCAGTGCCAATTTCGCACACATTCCTGTCAGAGATCTGTTTGACGTTTTCTTGCAGAAAACTGAGCAACATGCTGGTATATTCGCTCGGAGCAAACATGTCGTGAGACTTCAGTAAATCTGTATCCTTAGGGGAAAATGCCACCTGCTCAGCCATGAATTACACAGAAAACAGAAATAGAACGCTGGCCACCACTTACCAGCCAGTTTTGTATCCCGCCAAGTAGTTGTAACGCATTAGTATGACGCATTAGAATCGTATTTTCCTATAATCTTCGAATGAACAGATATTTTGCGGCTAGATCTCCCGCTAAACGCTGATGATCAAGCGATTTCAATTCTGATAGATGGTTGTATTTAGCTTGCCGTTCACTTTGTAAATGATGCCAAGGAAAATCAAATAAGGGAGATATATAAAGTTTCTGTTTCATTAGGTGCTGATCAGTGACTTAATTTGATTCGATTATTAAAAAATATCTTTGATTTGTCCAGTTCGGGAGCAAATACGTCCGATCGCCGTTAGGGCCCTTTCATCTTGCTAATAATCCTTCTTGAGCTGTTAATCCTGTTTCATTAGCATTGCGAGGAATTTCTATTTCAGTGTCTTAAGCTGGACTTGTCGTGCATGCCGTATTTTCGACTGTGCAGAAGCAGCGTCGGTCTGATTTCCATTTTGGTTGTCAGTACATTGCCGACAAATATTTTTGCCTTCAATGAAGGTCTCGGGAGAGCAGGCCCAACTCTGAAAAATAATCCCGCTTCGCCAGATATTGCGGCAAGGAATAACAAATCCTTCAGTGCGCCCCAGTTTATCTCCGATGTTTGCGCTCATATCGAAAAATCGGCAAAGGAAGCCGATTTGCCAGCCGGCTTTCTGGCAAAATTGATCTGGAAAGAAAGTCAATTCGACCCGAATGCGATCAGTCCAGCTGGAGCAGAGGGTATCGCGCAGTTCATGCCCTATACGGCTGCTACTTGGGGACTTGAAAACGCATTTGAACCTCTCGAGGCGATTTCCGCATCTTCAAGATTGCTTGGCTATCTTTCCAAGGGTTATGGCAACCTCGGCCTTGCTGCCGCAGCTTACAATGCGGGAGAAAAACGCGTGGATGCCTGGCGACGGGGACGGTCTCGCCTGCCAGCAGAAACCAGAAACTATGTCTTTTCCATCACGGGCCATCGGGCGAATGCCTGGAAAAAAGGCGCCGGACCGGACGTGGATTATACACTGGACGAAACAAAGGACTTTCAGACGGCTTGCAAAGAGTTCCGCCAGATCAATGCCCCCTTGCAACGTCGTTTTGCCAATACCTACTACAACCGTGCCTTAAAGCTTTCCCAAAACGGTGACTATGAAGCTGCCTTGCTGCGTTACTCGACCGCGATCCGGCTCAAACCCAATTTTCCGCACGCCTACAACAATCGCGGTCTGGTTTATCGCAAACTTGGCCGGTTCGAAGATGCCATTTCAAATTACAATGTGGCTATCGCCAAGGCACCAAACTATGCGAATGCCTATAACAATCGCGGCTATGCAAACCGGAAGCTAAAGCGATACAAAGCGGCGATTGCAGATTATGACCAAGCGATCAAGCTCAAGCCTGGGCATGCAACCGCGTGGTTTAACCGCGGGTTCTCAAAAGCCAAACTGGGGCTGTACGAAAATGCTATCTCTGACTACGACCAATCTCTCAAGTTGAGCCCAAGTCACCCCTTGTTCCTGTACAATAGAGCGCTTGCCTTTGTCGCACTAGGAGACACAGAACAGGCAATAAGAGACCTGGATGCAGCGATATATGCGCATGGTTTCTTTGCGAAAGCCTACTATCAACGTGCTGCGCTGATGTTTGATCTGGGGAAGACAGATCTCGCAAAATCAGACTATCAAAAGGCAATTGTTCTCAACGTGAAATACGAACACGAAAAGTATAGGCGCCGCTTTGAATAGCGGCTCAATTGATTGCCCCTTATTCCGCAGGCAAGCTTGTTCGGGTCATTGGATGTCCAATATCAGTTGTATGATACTGGTGGCACAAGGTGCATTCGTCACCAGCTGACCGATCAGTGTGGCAAGAAGAGCAAATCGACTTTTCGATCGGTTTGAATGCGAGAACAAAATCGCTCGCGTTGCCAGCTTTATAAGTGTCCAGAAAACCGTCACTTCCCTCGGTCATTTGATGGCACATAGCGCATCCGTCTGAGTTTTCTGTCCCGACATGCGGTCCATGGGAGAATGTCGTAAAGCGTTTTTTCTCACGCTTGGAACTGAATGCACGCCACTGCACATGTTTGTGGCCGCTTTCGTCGTCCACGCTATGGCACTTCGTGCAACGTCCGACGGCATCTGTCGGCGACAATTGTTCAAACACAGGCGAGAACTGTTGTTCCTTTGGGGATCCGTAAGAGTATCCGGAGAACGTCAACCACGCCCACAGGAACTTGTCGGAATGACCGGATGGCCTGAGATTTAGAGAAAAGTCCTGCCGATACCAACCACCAAGAGCCGCCCAGGTTTCCGGATCAAGGCTTTCATCCTCCGAGAACGCAACATCTACTGCAGCACTGCCTAATTGTCCGGTAGCCGGTTCTTCCAGAGGATCACCGAGCGCGGAACCATCGACCAACACCCCGTCTTCGCCATCATCATCAGATAACAAAGGATCAATGTCTGATGTATCCAGACCATCGCCGAGTATGTCTCCGTCGTCCACCTCTCCGAGTATGCCCTGGTCTTCCGTGGTCTCGATCAGATCAAGGTTTTCAAGATCACCATCCTCGGCACCGCCGTCCAAAAATCCGTCATCAGTCCCACCAGCGTCTTCCAGGGACAGGTCATCAGTTTCGGTATCCAGTCCGTCGCTCAATATATCACCGTCATCCTCGTCGAGAATGTCGCCGTCCGATGGTTCAGGTTGGGGCGTTTCTGGTTCTGTTTCCAACGCCTGTGTGCTTTGCTCATTCTGTTCACTCAGAGCCGCAAAATACTGTGTCTCTTGCCCGGCAGCGTGTTTTTGAAGCTCGTTGGCCAAATCGGGAAACCACTCACGATTGGCAGACGCAATAACATCCCGAGACATGACACCGCTCATATTGCCCATTTGCTGGTGTTCAACGTCACTGCCATCGGAATTGAGCGGCAGGCTCATAAATGACTGAAGACCGGATGTCTCCGTTTGCCAGAACAGCTTTTTGACTGCCCACGCCAGATCCTGAACTGCTGATAAATCAGCGTTACTGGCATCAGTGAGATCAAGCAGGTCAAGATTTGAAACTTCGCTGACGATATCCCTGCCGTCCAGAATTGACGCAAGAAGGGAGCGCATGAACGGTGTCACTTCAGCTTCTGAGTCCTCCGGCCATTCACCGATATCAACCCTGCGTTCTTCTAGTACAGCAAGATCCAGTCCGGGAACCGTCAGGAATTGTATGCCCTTTGGACCGCTTGCACGATTTACACCGCGTATATCGGCCGTATGACATTGAGAGCACATGGCAGTGAAGGAACCAGTCTCCATATACTTCTTGTCTTCTCCCTGAACATGGCAGTCAGAGCAATATTCAGGCGCAGCTTCAGCCGCATCATTTGTGTCCCTTGTTTTCGGAAAATGCTTCGCGAAGTGGGATTTATGGTCAAAAACAATGCGCGTTCGGCGGCTAAACGGATATTCTTTGAATGACGGATGGGACTGGGAGAAGTTACCGAACTTCTTGACATGACAGGTCTGGCAGCGGGTATCCGGCACCACCAAAAGGTCGCCAGCAGACCCTTTGTGTTCCTCATGACATGTGGCGCAGTAGATTTCTGACTTGCCTGCCTCAGACTGCGAAGCTGGAATTGAGTACCGGACGAAATCCCGAAGCTGCTGACCGGAAAAAGCCGATTTTGGAGAGGAAGACAGATCCAGGTCGGTCAGACGTTTGAGGTCCTCAACGGGATGCGTGTGGGCAGAAAATGCGTTTTCTCCCACTTCATGACATCGAATGCAGAGTTTCGCGTTCTCGTGGGCATTGGCACCTTCGACCAGATTGTGGACCCAGGCTAGTTTTTCCGTCCCAACTGCAGCATGACAGGTCTTGCAATCGCTAAGATTCGCATGGGAAGAGTTCAATGGCCCTGGCATTAGCAGCTCGTTGCCAATCCCCCCGGCCAGAATGAGAGCAACCAGGCCAACCGCCAGGGCAATTGCCCACTTGGTCATACCGGTTCTCCGGGTTCTTAAACTTGGAACCGGAACGCATGTCTCGATTTTGCGGCAACAGGTGCCGTCTGCAAGCGGCCCCGCTTCGCAAGGCCCGCCTTGTTGATCAGACCGCCGACACTCCCATCTGTCATTGTTGAGCCATGGCTGACATTCGTATCCGCCCCGGCACCCACCTTTGCTATCGGGTCCGCGTGTACACGGTTTCCCCTCGGCAAGGCGTCCACAAACCCAGGGGTCTTGTGGGCGCGCGTAGCCCTGCATTTTCTGGGTAGGATCGAAACGATTTGCCATATCACGAAATACCCGAGGAGAAGCCGTACGCAATTGCGACATGCACTATGATGAATACAATCATTGCGTAGGTTTGAGGGACATGGACAAATAGCCAGAACTTCAAGACACACCCGTGGGCGTAGTGGAAGTCCAAGGCATTTTTTGCTTTTACCAGAGACATCATTTCATCAAGCCGAGATTTGCCCGTTTCATCGAGGTATCTTTGAATGGACTCCACTTCATCCAACATGCGAGCGAGCGGCAGGTCTGATAATCTGAGGTGAGCCCAGATGTTTCGGGGCGCAGAAAAATAGTGATGTAACCGATTGACATACAGCTCTGCAAGGCTGCGTGAATCGCCCCCTTGCAGTGAGTTCATTGCCAGTGTTTCTGCTCGTTCCGCCAGCTGTGCGCGTAGAGAGGGCAGGTTCTCAAACGAAACCCGATCATCCTGCTCTTCAAGACGTTTGGGAACAACTTTGCTGACCAGTCCGCCAAACAAGCCACTTACCGCAACCAGATAGAACAGGATCCACAGCACCCATTCAGCAGGGGCGTTAGGCCAACTAAAATCGGTATGGTTCAAAAACACTGCAAGCGTTACCAGTCCGAGATAATAATGCAGCTGGAGCCAGTATTTGGTGCGGCCAAGTGGTAAGACAACCAGCTTTTTGCGGACGGTCAGAAGCAGCATTGCCACGATGAGCGTAACCAGAACCCACCCGTTGAAATACTGAACGTCGCGAAGAGATATGCTGTAGGCTTTATTCATGAAATAGAACACCGCAAACAACAGTGTTGTTGCAGTCAAATTCGCAAGCATCTTCCTGTTTAGAAAAGCACTCATCTGAGCCACTTCACGAGTTTGTCCGTGTCGCGAATGTTGGTTCGCATTAGGGCATCATGTGGACAGGCCTGCACACAAGCTGGCCCCGTTAGCTGGTCGCTGCATAAATCACATTTTGTCGCCCGGGCGATTGTTTTCCCATCCCGATCAAGCAGAAAATCACCGTTTTTGTCCCGTATCTCAACCATCTGAATGTTGTTGTAGGGACATGAATTTGCGCAAGTTGCGCAGCCGATGCAGGTATCGTCATTGATTAAGACAGTGCCGGTGTCCGACGAGCGATGTATTGCTCCAGTTGGGCACCCAATAAGACACACCGGATCGGTGCAATGCATACATGCATTGGCCACAAGCGCATTTTCATAGGCCGGGCCTGCGCGAACAAACCGGGGATTATTGTCATGAGCAACGGCGCAAGCGCGGACACAATCGTCGCAGCCGACACAGCGGTCCTGATTGATAACCATTGCCTGTTCACCATTGATGAAACGGTGATCGACAAGGAAATCCATCATGCCCTGCTGCAGTTCTCCGTGCTCGATTGACCCTCCATCAACATCCGACAGGGTCAGCAGACCGGCATCTAGGCCAGGGAGAACATGTTCGTGAACCAGATAGGTCGGGATGCGGATGACATCGACATACCCGATTGCACGCAAGCTGGTGCGTAATGTGGCCCCGGCACCTTTGTTTGCTGCAAAAATATCATCCAGACCGAAGAAGTCATTTTTCGAGAGGTGGCCGATTGTCCTCTCGCCATGATCGACTTGTTTGCTGATCCGGGCAAAGCCATTGTTGATCAGCAAAAGCCCGTCAACATGATCCCCTTGCTCGCAAATAAGCGTTTCCAGGCCAATAATGGTTTCCGCCTTGTGGCTTTTGTCCATTTCGCGCTTGAAACGGTGGGTCCAGTTGAAGTTGCCATAAGTCTCGAACAGCGCTTCTTCCGCAATCTTGTCCAGGGTTTCGTCATCGACATGATCGAAAACCGGACATTCCCTCAGGCGAATAACCAGACCACGTTCGTGATAGAGCCTGTCTATTTGTTGGCGAAAACTCTCGGACCAGTCGCGAACATCCCGCAATCCCTGCCAGCTGAGCTCAAACAAAATCGTATCGTCTTCAGCGGCAAAAATGGAAGCGCTCCTGGGACTCCGTGTCAGAGCTGCCAGTTCTCCAAACATCTGAGGTGCCTCGAAGGAAAACGTTGTGTGACGCGCGAGCAATTCATCAATATCAACGGCTGAGACGCCTTCTAACCCACTGTCGTTCCCCGCTGCCTCCCTGGACCTTCGGTTTGGTCCGTTGGTTCCAAAGTTTCTGGCGCGGCGATACTCCGGCGGCCGAGAAGATGAAAACAGCTGTGCTAAAGACCGCCTCCACGAAGCGCTTCCGTTCGCGCGTCTGCCGGTAGCCTTCCCTGATAGGGCAGGGTCATTTATCCCAACCACAGAACCAGCCAGAATTATGAAAAGGGAATTCCCGTAATCCCCGTGACGCAGGATGACTTCGCCACGCTTGTAAGTTCGAATACGGCCCTCATTCGCTATCAGGGCATCCAGATTAAGATGAGCAGGGAAACTGTCCGCACGGACATCAGCAAATGCGGGAAGAGCCAGAATGCGCCCAACCGTCTCGCCGTCCAGCGGTTCATCCCCGAACGCTGTATCCCAGCGCCGGTTGCGTTCATCTTGTTGATCAAGCGACAATATCATACCCCTCCTGGGTCCTGACACCTAGTTCGTGGGTTTGCCTTTGAATTTGTCTGACTTGGGGATGTATTTGTCTATCGCGCTAAATGTTGAGCCATCGTAATTGGCAGAAAACTGCAGTCCCAACACAGAGATTTTCCCTGCGGTCTCAACCAGAGCGGCTTCGTTGTTGAGTTTCAGTTTTGCAGCCTTGGCGGTATTTGCGATCTCGGTAAGTTCAGGTGCGTCTGGCAGAAGTTTGGCAAGACTTCCCATAGCCTTTCGAGCATTGCTGGCCCGTTTGGCCATCTTGAGAGCGTAGTCTTTTTTCACGGTTGCTTTGCTGACACCGATCAGGGCAGTTTCCAGTTCCACGATCCGCCCGACCAAAAAGAGCATCCGCTTTCTTTCGAGAGACGCTTCGGGATTGGCCTTGCCTTTGTTGTACCAGGAATTGTGCCTGACTTCGCCCTGAGACCAGCTGACTAATTCGAACGGGCTACCTGCTGCATGTCCCCCCTTGTTGACCAGCTCTTCGTTCGGAACCAAATGACAGCTGAAACAGTTTTTCGCCAGCGTATAAGTCATTGCCGGTCGGATCATGCCGGCAGCTTCCGATTTTTCCCACCTGGATGCGATTTCCTCTTTGCTCTCCTGACCTTCTTTTTTTCCGCTAAAGCCGGAATGCAATTTGTACCAGTCCTTACTCGGCGCATGGCAAGATTCACAGGAAATACCCGAAATCGCTTTCGGTTTGTCTCCCTCGGTTTTGACCGTGAAATGACACCCAAGGCAAAGACTGTCCGCTTTGAGACGTTTAACGCCCATCTTGCTGGCTATTTCTTTGGCTTCTTTGCTTTTTGGCAGCTCTCGGAAGGTCGAAAAGTGGTGCGTGTTTTGCCAAGCTGACGTTTCCTTCTTGTGGCATTCCGCACATTCATTTGGGCCCACAACCATATCCGGGTTCGCCGATGCTCCTGACCAGGACGCACCTGTAAAAAACGCCGCAGCAAAGAGTTTTGGCGCCCAAGATTTGGTCGCCCGAACCAGACGTGCCTCAAACATATTCTCTCCCCCAATAAATCAATTCATTGCAGTGCTAAATCTGCAAGCGTACTAGGCATCCAGAACCAGATCTCCATCTGGCTGTGCAATACAAACGAGAGCTGTTCCCTGCGCAGGCGTGTTTGCCGACTTTGCAACATAAGACACATTCCCGCGCTTAACGGCTGTCGCACATGTGCCACAGTTTCCAGCCCTGCACCCGCAGCTAATGGTGACGCCATTCTCCTCGGCAAGGTCCAAAATGGTACCTTGCGCCGCGGTCCAGGTTACTGACTTTCCCGATCTCGCAAATTCGATGGTCAGTTCTTTGTCGCTGGTCTGGTCATCGGAACCGGCATGCGAGGTTTTCTTCACCGAAGCAGGCCCAAAAGCCTCGAAATTGATATCTTCATCCGGCACACCCCATTCGCTTAATTGTGCTGTTATCAGTTCCATCATCGGCGGCGGTCCGCAGATATAGAATTCGTAATTGGATGATTTCAGATAGTGCTTGAGAAGATCTGTCGTAACAAAACCAGAGCAATCGAAATCAACACCTTCTACACATCGATCGGTCGGCCGACTGTACGCAAAAACGGCATGAAACGCATCATGCCGGGCAGCAATTTCCCGAATTTCTTCTTGAAAAGCAATATCTTCTCCATTGCGTGCTGCATAGAAAATCCAAGTTTCCCGATGGCTGTTCTTGTCAGAAAGCCATTTCAGCATCGACAGAACCGGCGTCAGACCAACACCGCCAGCAATCAGAACAACCGGTCTTTCTGACTGAAGGTTGAGCACAAACTGACCACTTGGCGCGAGGACATCAACGACATCTCCCTCATTCAGACTTGAATGGAAAAACCCTGATGACAATCCGCCGGGCAGATCTGACGGTGCGTCTGGCGGTGGGGGTATCCGCTTAATTGTAACTCTGTAGGTATTTAAAGCCGCAGGACTATCCGACAGAGAATAGCAACGAACGACCGGTTTAAGTTGTCCCGGGATTGTTAGCTCAAATGTCAGAAATTGACCGGGACTAAAGGGTGGCAGAGAACCACCGTCATGCGGCGCCAGATAAAATGAGCAAATATCCCCGCACTTGTTTTCTTGTCTTTTTGAAACGATCCTAAATTTTCGTTTTCCGGACCACGTAAGTTCGGACGTTCTCCGGTTCAGTTCAGCTTGTTCAAGAATGTCTTTCGCCTGAATTTCAAACTGATCCAGACGCTTTGACGCCATTCGTCTTTCCAGAAAAATTCGCGAGAATTGTCCATATACGGCCAAGCATCCTTGTGCAAAGACTGCGAAGAGAACCAACCCGCCGCCAATTTGCAATACCTGGATCATGCCAGTCACCCTTCACCGAGAGGGTGTTGAATATGCATTTTCATCAGAATCTCGTCCTAAGTTCCATGCGAAACCCGGTTCCGGCGCGGCGGTTTTCATTTGCTGATACAAATCCATCGACCTGGACACTGGTTCGATTGTTCAATGCATGAAGAAATTGACCTCCGATCGCCGCAGCCCCTTGATCTGAACCATTCGTATCTTTCCGACCGCCAAGCTCCAGTGTCAGCTGGGTTTTGTCTTCATTAAAAAACATCTGGTGACCAAAAGATCCGCCAAAGGCATAATCAGCCCTATTGGAAAGTGCTGAACCGCCGAGGCTCACTTCTGGCGCTGCAAACAAGACACCTACACGTCCAAGCGGACCACCTGTTCCTTTGTCACGAGCTGCAGAGGTGTAATTCCCCATGCCCCAAAACAGATTTCCATAAAAAATGTTGTCAGATCCGGTCGCCGTTCTGGAGATCTCCGAAAAGAGCAAAACACCGTCATTCACCGCAGAACTTCTTTTGTTTAATGCAGTCGATGTATTCACACGGAAGGATGTGTTGAAGAGCCCTATTCGTTGCGTAGCCGACGCACCAAAATAGAGACCATCTCCGCCGTTGGAATCGTTGCTGAATACATAGGCTGCATCGAGATTGACTGTGCTCTTTCTAAGATCCGTCTCCGTGAAGAGGCCAAACAACATGGCTCCGTGATCCAAAGCATTGTCGTTTCGTCTTATATTGTGCAATCCAGCGAGGGCTGTCGCGCGCATGTCCGGAGTAAGTCCCGGAATGACGATCGTGTCGCGGGTAATTCCAATCGCATCGATTGTGTCATTGATCATTATGCCTTCCTGAAACAGGATCGGCTGTCGACCAATTGAAAAACCCCAGTCGTAGCTTTTTGTATCGTCCGGATCGAGGTTCGGAAAAATCTCTCCGAACTCACCTTCAAAGAATAGAGTTGTAATGTAGGGGTTGAGCGCGTTGTTGAACTCAAGCCCACCGGAGTCGGTATGGAGCAAACCAGTATGGTTCCCACCATCAGACAGTGGCGAAAATCCGAGTAGAATACGTTCGGTGGGTGTGAGTTTCAGATTTAGAAATATGTCCAGACGGTTTGCCCAGTATTGCCTGCTTTCGGCGCTCCCATTCGCAAAGTGGCCGATACTGGTTCGATAGTCACCGAACACCCAGAGAGAAGGCTGCCAGATTGCCCCAGTCGGCAATTCTATTCCCGGGCTGAGGTTTCCTGCGGCAAGAAATTTTTCACCGCGTTCAAATATAGGCGGTGTCGGTTCTGGAAGTTCGGCTTCGGTCAGAAGAGGTGCAGGCGCTTCACTCAACTCGCTACTGTGGTGCGCATCGTCGCGTTTGCCTGAGTGGACTTCTTCTTCAGTCAAAAGCCTGATTGGCTCTTCACTCAACGCGCTTCCCGCAGACTCCGATGGCTGACTTAGACCCAGGATTGCAAAACTGGCAAGCGGCAAAGCAAACAAGGTGCAAGTGCACCACTTTTGAATCAACAGGATCAAAACGCGGCTCATTTCAGCATCACCGACGTTTTTCTGGACCACAGGACAGAACTTCCTTTGACAACCTCTCTGGCGATCTGTGCCGGGCTCATTCCATAATCGAACCCTGCCCCCTGGATCGCCGCGATCAGATTCACCGGAACCATCTGGGAGATCAATCTGACTGATACAGTGTATCGTTCGCCCTTTTTGAGTTTGTTGGACGGCACCTTGTATTTTGCTGTTCGGCTGGCACCAGGTTCAAGATTCTGTTTGTGTTTACGGGCACCTCTTGGTCGCCCGTAAATCGTGGTCGCGCGGCGTTCCGGCCGGACAAAAGGCAGCACATCGGAAGAGGTATTAACTGCGAGAACCTGCTCCCTCTCCCCACCACGCAACAATCTGATGACAAATTTGGATTGGAGGCTGAACAGGTTCTTGTCCAGTTTCAGTTCGCCATTGTGAACATAAAGCGAATGGGCGTCTCTGACGTCTCCATTCGGGTCACGGTCACCTGAAACAAACACAACGTTGCCTCGGCTGTCCTTCACTGTGACTTCAAGGAATATCAGACGCTCGGCATCAAACCCTGTCGGCACACCATGACCATCTGTGCCACTGCTGACATCAACAGAGAACGACAATTTTTTATTCGTATTGTTGAGAATAGTGATGTCGCTAAGCTTGAAGCCGTTACGCAATACCTGTTCGCGCAGCCTGCGGGCTTTCCCCAGCCGCTCAAACTGAACTTTTAGTATTTCACGTGCATCGTAGCGATCATCGATGGATTCCCAAGCTTTCGGAAACTTGTAGTTATCCGTAACCCGGTCTTCAAATTTATCCGTTCCCCAGCCGGCCTTGTAGTTGAACTGCAACCACTCCTGAAGTGTCTTGAATTCAGCGGCTTCAACATTGTGCGGGAAGATCCCGGGATGAACGATCGAATAGTCGGGGCCGGCAAAGAAATGATTGGTCAGTTTTCGATTGCGGGTCGGCACGTCTCCAACGACCGCAGCTGGCCCATGATCATAGCCTGAGGCAACGCCCTGAATCCGGCCCATGTGGCAATCCTGGCACGTTTCTCCACGTTTGGCAGCCGGCGACTGTTTATATTCGGCGAAGGCTTCTTCCAGGCGAAAACCATTAAACAAGGTCACATCGTGGCACGTGCCGCAGAAACCGGGTTTCGTAAGCGCAAAAAACTGCTTTGCTTCTGTGTGAATGCTCCGTCCCGGATCATCCCTTGATTGAGAAACGCGGTATTCTTCAGGTTTACTTAAAACCCGCGCGAGCTCTGCACCGCCTTTAGGGCCATACACCGGCGAAAAGACATCCCCTTCTTCAAGCGCAAACCGGCCACTAATCTTGCCGTAGTTTTTATTGACCCGGTGACAGGCAACGCAAGTGATGCCTTCGCGAGATGTAGGCGTTCGCTTCAGGTTTGAGACATAAAGCGACTCTCCAATGTTCATACCGACCGGATTGTGGCATCTGATGCAAAAGTCACCGTTTGTCGCGCTGGTTTTCAAGTTAATGGTGGTCTGCATCGCCATGTAAATAGGGCTCAACTGCGCATAGGCGTGTTGAGAGACGGACCATTCTTCATAATGTTTGGGATGGCAGGTCGCACAGGTATTTGCAGACGGGTACTTGCTCTCCAGGAACAATTTTTCATGTTCCTCATTTGCCGACCGTCGTCTTGAAGCTTGCTTTTCCTTCTTTTTCCCTTCTTCTGACTCGGTGGCGCTTTCCCCGCCGATAGTCAGCAGATCATCATCATCGTCTTCGACAACCAGCAATCCATCATCTTCTTCGAGAAGACCGGCATCGGTATCATCAGCAAGAAGCGTGTCGTCGCTGTCCAACAAAGTGTCTTCGTCAGTCAAAAGCGCATCATCATCTGAAACCAAGAGATCTCCGCTGCCAGTTTCCGGCTCAAGAAGGAGATCATCATCTTCGCTTTGACTGTCGGAGCCCACTAGAACTGTGTCGTCGGTTTCCGACAAAAGCGGATCATTTTCGCCTGCGGCAAGCAATATGTTCGGCTGGGTATCGGTTCCATTGAGTGCACGCCTATCGACGTCAGCCAGATATAACTCCAGTTGATCAATCGGGCCAACATCGGAATTTTGATTCGAATGATTGTAGAAATATAGATTTCCCGCGCCTGCCTGCACTGGCAATAAAAACGGAAGAACGGTAATTATTATCAATAAATTCCGCAACTTACTGATTATTTTTGATGAATAGTCATTCATAATAAAACGGGTCTGCCCAATCCATCAGCATTCGCAATACTACCGATCAAGTGTTTAGTAAGACACAGGAATGCCGACTTAACAACAATTCTAATGTAGCAGGAGTCGAATGCTAGGGAGACCGAATTATCCCGAAACCGCAAACTGGTAGTTTGGCTCAGCAATTTCTTGTTATCTGAACGTCAAGAACAGGCCTTGCAGTTAAAATGCTTGACTATTTTTTTACATTTGAGAGACTTGAGGCTCCCCAGCCAATATGCTCGTAAATCATTGATATATGTAGAGAAGAAAGAGATAAAACCTGTGCGTTTGATTTATTTGATCAACGTGTCACTAGAAAAAAGTGTTTTGTGCGTCTCTATTATGAAGTACTCCTCAGCGGTCTTCTGATTGAAAGCCCGCAGTTTTTATCTCGATGCTGATGGGTTGTTGTGCGCTGATTGCTTTGGATCATTCCACTAAAACAAAACTTTGGTCGGAATATCTTAGGTTCACTGTCATTCCGCCTTCGTTCATCATCCATTTTCGGATGGTGTAGGTCCGCAAACCGGCGGCGTGAAACGGATCGGCATCGGCAATCACGCGTGCTTCTTCAAAAGACTTCGCGCGAAGGATGATCATACCGCCTGATGGAATGGTATCGCCTTCTTCGGTGAAGGGTCCCGCTCCAAACAACTTGCCTTCGCGTTCCAGACGAACCTGATAGTCCAGATGGTCTGGCAAGAGCTTCTTGATTTCCGAAGACCGCGCTGGTGTCGTGATTACGACATAGAGCTCCATTCGTAGCATATTCGCGGTCAGCTGATCTGGTGTCTTTTCATTCATGTCTGGGAACCCGCTTCGCTGACTGCATATCCAAGAAAGAAAAAAGGAAGGTTCGCTGGAAATTCAGCGAACCTTCTTGGCTGGTTAGCGTTTTTCGATACCAGAGAATTCGACAACCTTTGTCCAGGTTGAAATCTGACGATCGATCATTGCTTGCATCTCTTGACCACTAGACGGCGACGGCCATGCGCCCAACCCGCTAATCCGTTCGGTAACCTGCGGATCGTTGATTGCAGCGTGGACCGCTTTGCGGAGTTTGTCTTCAACCGCCGGATCAAGACCGGCCGGTGCACCCACGCCCGTCCACGAAATGATATCAATGGTCGGAGCAACTGTTTCGGCAAGACTAGGAATATCCGGGCTGTCAATCCAGCGCTTCTTTGAAGTCACAGCCAGAAGATCAAATGCGCCTGCTTCCTTCTGAGGTCTCAAAATGGAACCTGTGTCGATCACCACGTCCACTTCACCACCGAGCATCGCTGTCACAGCTGCCGCGCCACCCTTGTAGGGAATGTGCAGAAAATCAGCGCCGGTTTCCAGTTCCAGAAGTTCACCGGACAGGTTCTGTGTCGAACCAACACCGGAGTGACCAATTTTAACAGAACCAGGTGCCGCTTTTGCTTTTGCAATCAAATCCTCGATGGACTCGTAGGCACCAGCTCTCGTGGCAACAAAAAAAGGAAACTGGCCGATGGTCGAGATGAAAGTGAAATCGTTCAGTGGATCAAATGGCTGCGAGTTATAGAGTGCAGCTGAAACCGCATGACCACCCACCATCAACTGGATCGTATAACCATCAGGGTCTGATTTCGAAACAAAATCAGAAGCTACATTCCCTCCGGCACCCGGTTTGGATTCAACCACAACCGGCTGTCCCAGATCTTTGGTCATTGGCTCTGCCAGAAGGCGAGCGACCGTATCTGCGTTTCCACCGGCACCAAAACCGATCATAAATCGGATGGATCGATCAGGATACTCATCAGCAGCAAGTGCGGTCCCTGACATCATTGCCACGACTGGCAGAGCCCTCATAAGTTTCTTTAACATAACATTCCTCCTTTTTTGATCGTTTAACTTCAATTCGACAGACCTCAGATCGAGGCGCCCTCGTCGTTCTCCTCATCGACTTTCGAGGCCTTGCGATAAGATTTGAATGAAGAAATCAGGGTGAAAACCAACAACGCGACACCACATCCAACCAGTATCGCGCTGATTGGGCGGGTGACGAACACTGAAAAGTCACCTCCATACAACAGCATTGTGCGGCGGAAATTCTCTTCGAGCATCGGACCAAGCACAAAGCCCAGCAGGACAGGAGCAGGCTCAAACTGGAAACGTTTCATTACGTAACCGACAAGCCCGAACACCAGCGTTAGAACCACGTCGGTAACGCTGTTGCGATGAGAATATACGCCGACACAAATGAGAAGAATGATCGCGGGATAAAGCTTGTTGTAAGGAATACTCAACAAGCGGATCCAAAGTCCGATCAGCGGTATGTTGATAATCAACAGAATGATGTTTCCAACGAAGAAACTGGCGATAACTCCCCAGAACAGCGTTGGTTGATCCACAATAAGCCTGGGTCCGGGAACAATTCCATTCAGGATCAGCGCGCCGATAATAAGCGCCATCACTGCGTCGCCTGGAACACCAAGCGTCAATGTGGGAATAAAGCTGGTTTGTGCTGCTGCATTGTTGGAAGCCTCGGGCGCACACAGACCAGGCAAATGGCCTTTGCCAAACTTTTCCGGGGTACGGGAGAAACGACGTTCGACTGCATAAGCCATGAAAGAAGCGATAGCGGCACCGGTTCCCGGCAACGCGCCGAAAAATGCACCTATGGAGGCTCCGCGCCCCACTGGCGTAATCATTGAGCGCAATTCAGCCTTGTTGGGAAAAATGTCCTTGTAGGACAGATTTATCTTTTTGCGGTGCGTATCGGTATTGCCTGCATTGCGAATGATCTCCGAGATACCGAACAGCCCCATTGCCAGGGAGACCAGACTGATCCCGTCCGCCAGCGCATCCGTGGCAACAAAACGGTATTGGCCTGTGTTCGGATCCGCACCAATCATACCCAATGCAATGCCGACCAATGCCATCGAAAAAGCGCGTAGATGAGATCCGGAACTGATCAACGATGCTGCGACCAGTCCGAGCGCTACCAACATGGTGTATTCGGGAGCACCAAATTTCAGGGCAAGCGCGGCCATGGGAATAGCGGCTAGAACAACTGTAGCAACACCGATCATACTACCCACGAACGACGACAGCGCAGTTACCAGCAAGGCGAAACCGGCACGCCCACTTTGAGCTAGCGGATATCCCTCGAGACAAGTGACGACCGAAGATGGTGTGCCAGGAAGATTGAGCAGGATGGACGCAATGGCACCGCCATATTGTGAACCGTAGTAAATGCCTGCCAACAGGATTACGGAGCTGGTGGGGTCCAGATAAAATGTTACCGGCAAGAGCAGTGAAATAGCAGTTATTGCGCCAACACCCGGCAAAACACCGATCACCTGCCCAAGAAATACGCCAAAGAATGCGTACATGAGGACATTCGGCTGCAAGACGACAGATAGTCCCATCATGAATTGGTCAGTCATCGGGTTACCTTCCAAACGCAGATAGCGGCAAACCAAGCGCTACAAGGAACAGAAACCAACCAAACAGGCTGACGGCGGCAGAATAAACAACAACTCCAACAAAACTGATGTTTGGATTGGCCAACATTGAAACGGCAACCGCGCAAAACATGGCTGGAACCAGACCCGCGGGCTCAATCAGTAATACGAAGACAAGGACCGCACAGCAGATGAAAACCAGCGAGCGCCAATGTAATGGTTGGCTGCGTTCATCAAACCGTGACACGGGATCCCGAAGATCTGAGACGATAATACCTAGCCCCATCGCAATGATTGCGATGGCAATGACCTGTGGCATGAAGCCCGGTCCCATCTGGGTCAGGCTACCGGCAGAGTAGGACCACGATGTCGCCAACATCGTTGTTCCAACAATTGCGAGTATCAAGCCGCTTATTATGCGGCGCCAAGTAGGTAAGTCGGACTTATCGGTTTGGTGCAATTTAAATTTCCTCCCAGAAATTTTACCTACGACATCTACGATGGGCTCGCTTCTGCTCTGTCCAAGGCCTGCAGAGGGGTAATTCCATACCGGTCTGCCAGTTTTTCAAGCCGCTTTCGTGTTCCGTCAGCAAGTGGAATTCCGGTTCGCATACGCAACTCCTCCGTTCTGAAGCCACGTTCACCCGGCATCAGGATGGCATCCGTACCGGCTGCCGCCGGCAGCCCGCGAATATTATTGGCGACACGATCAATTTCATTCCGAAAAGTTTTCAGATCACTAAACAATTCAATATTTAGCGCCAGTGCCAATCCGTTCATCGCAGGCCCTCCGCCTTCGAGTACTTTAGAGATGACGGAGTTCGACACAAGAACACTGGACAACACCTCAATCATCAGTGAGAGCCCAGACCCCTTGGGCCCACCCAGAGGTGTTAACGTGGAAACACGGGTCGGGTCGGTCGTCGGCAGACCTTCTTCATCGATCCCCCACCCTTCCGGAATTGCTTTACCCACATCTTTGGCCACCATGATTTTCCCCAGGGCAACTGTCGAAGTGGACATGTCGAGCAGCAATGGAAGTCCCGAAGAAGGAGCTGCGATTGATATAGGGTTAGTTGAAACGCCGGAAACGCGAGAACCGTGATACGCCATCAGCGGACCTGAAGCCGTCATCACAATGCCAATGTATCCACGCTCAGCAGCTTTCTGCGCGTAGTATCCGATAGCACCGGCATGAGTGATGTTGCGGGCTGAGCACCATCCAATACCAAAACGGGACGCCTGATCAACCGCCTCGTCCATTGCCCTCACCATCGAAGACGCTCCGGGCGCCCGGTTTGCTTCCAGGATCGAAATCGCGCCGATTTGCTTGTCTACTGCCAGTTCGGCGACGGGATTAATGGTGCCCTGTTCGACCATTTCCACATATCGCGGGATCCGCAGGACACCATGAGAATCTGCACCGCGCGCATTTGCCCACACCAGCACGCGCGCTGTTTGCGCTGCGTGTTGCAGTGAATAGCCTCCGGCTGACAAAAGCGATGTCGCGTAGGCTTCTAGGTCCTGTACACCGAAAGTTGTCATGCGGCGTCTCTAAGTGGCGACGGGAAAAACTTGTCCAGCCAGGCCTGAACCAGAGTTTGCGTGTGTGGTGCATCTTCCGGAGACAACGGGAAATGAGACATTCCGGTCGGGATCATCAGCTCGGCATTTGCGCCAGCCTTCTCAAACAATCGAATGGATTGTTCCATAGGCGTGATCACGTCATCCGCTGTATGGAATAGCAACAATGGACGTGGTGCTATCTCGGCCACAACATCGTCAGCGCGGAAATTGTACATGCTGATGGCTGTTTCGACGGGCACTTCAAATTGAGCCTTCGGCGACAGATTGTACCTGAGTTCTTCAGGGATAGGCACCACGTCGAAACGTGAAACCCACATACTCTCGCCGGTCTCTGCCTTTTGTTTGCGTCCGGCTTCCAGAATGCTGGTAAACTTGTCCCACGCTTCCGGTGTCGGGTGCTGGCCACGGAATTTCCGCTCACCATCGCCCCAGCCGCAGAAAGACATCACACAGGCAATCCGCTCATCGATACCGCCAGAGAAAATTGCCACCGCCGCGCCAAAGCTGTGCCCGGTGACACCAATTCGTTCTGGATCAACTTCCTCGCATTCAGTCAGAAAGGTAATTGCGTTTTTAGTATCTGCGACCTGATCGAAGCACCGCACTTCACCACGCGCGCCTTCACTTTCCCCGCAACCACGAAAATCGATGCGGAACACGCAATAACCCATGCCTTCAATCATCCGAGCCAAAAGCTCGACATGTGATTTGTCTTTCGTGCCGACGAAGCCATGCAAAACGATGAATGTCGGTAGCTTCTGCTCCGGCTTTCGGCCTTCAGGAACATGCAAAACGCCAGAAAGCTTCAATCCATCTGACATAAAACTTAGAGGAGTTTCCATTTATCACTCATCTCCGAGCTACAAATTACAAAGGAAGATCTAGATTCCAGCTTATTCAGGCCGACCAGTCCAAGAGCTGCAAAAACTGTCAAATGCCAGCAGATGATTGCGAAGAAACTCAGCAGTATCTGCATGCGTGATCATTCCAGCTTCGACATCAACTTTGGCTTTGGCTCCGCCGATCTGGATTTCGGGCTTCGCCATGATCCGCATGTCCTGACAATGCAAGGTCTGCCTCAGACTCTCATGCACGCGAGCGCCCCCGAGGAGACCAGGCGAGACCGTCCAGATAGCAACTGGCATCGCTGTCAGCGGCAGAGGCTTAAGCCGAGACAACCAGTCGAGTGCGTTTTTCAGTGCACCAGGAATTGACCAATTGTATTCCGGCGTCACAATCAACAAAGCATCGATCGCAGATACCGCGGCTCCGAATTCGGTCACGGATGCTGGCAAACCGTTGTCCATGACATCCTGATTAAAATGCGGCAGGTTTTCGGTGCTGGGCAGCATGGTAACCTCGACCCCTTCGGGCACCAGTCCTGCCGCACTGCGCGCGACCGCCCTGGACAATGAAGCCTTGCGTAAAGACCCCTCGAGTACACCAATCGTAGTCATATATGCCTCACATGCATTTCTAATAATTCGGCTAATTCAGCGTCAGGCTTCCGGCGCGCCCCAAGGGAATTTGTGTGCCAACCACACCTCCGGTGCAGGCTCACCCCAGACATTCATTACTCGGACATTATCCGGGCGCTTCAGAGCGGTAATAACGTTTGGCACATACCTCTCATCATCGTGGATCATAGCCATGCCACCTGAGCATTCGACCATCGCGCCGCAGGTGTCGATGTAGTAGGAATAAGTGTTGTCACCCGGACGATGACGACCAGGACCCCATATGAAGTTCTTTTCCACGGTGTCCAGACGATCACCCAAGTTGCAATAATCGACAAATTCACCCATTTCGAAGGAATAATGGTGAAGCCCGGTAGGCCCATTCACTATGCCCAAGCAATGATGCAACCTGTTGGCACCCCTCATCCAGCTTAGGCCGTCATCCACCATTCGCTCCGATAGCCTGAGGCCCATGATACGTTCAAACTGCGTGCGGGTTTTTGTCGGTTCAGGAGATGTGATATTCACATGATCAAGGCGCAGGGGACCAATCCCGCTGCTAAAATGTCGACGACCATAAGTTTCATCAGCAATTGGAGAATGCACTTCGATTGTATGGCCTTGAGGTGTCACGAAAGACATACCTGCTTCGCAACAATCCAGGGTCGGAAGTTGCGAGACCAGACGACATCCCACCTCCGCCACGCGACTTGCTGCCTCTGTGACAGCATCCGTCGACAAAGCCTCAAAGCCAATCGAGCGTACAGAGTTCTCACTAGAGCGATGCAAGACCAACTCGGCCTGCCTTCCATTTGAAGACAGCCAGACGGTTTCGTCTGTTTGCCGCGAGACATGCAGCCCAAGGATGGAGGTGGATTCCTTCACCAACGCGTCGACTTCCGACACATTTAATTGCACATGTCCAATGGCATTGACCAGATAACTCATTCAGCTCTCCCGGCGACATCTTGTTCGTTAATCAAACCAACTAGCACACACATTTCCATCTTTCAAATATTTTCGAATATTTTGTTATTATTGAATTGAATAATTTTACGCATCTTTCCGGCTGCAATTTTCCAGTGTATTTTCCATCACCTCACCCTTCGTCAGAAACCTGATTTCGCAGAATTCCGATTCCATCAATCTCGATTTCAATGACATCGCCGGCATGCAAAAACTCCTGTGGGCTTCGGGTTGATCCGAAGCCAGTGCACGTGCCCGTCACGATAACATCGCCAGGTTCAAGTGGTGTAAATGTCGAAATGTAGCTAACCAGATACGGGATATCGAAAATCATTTTGGATGTATCGGTTCGTTGTTTTTCGACACCATTTACCCGCGTGACCAAAGAGAGAGCCCCGTTGGGCATCTCGTCAGGTGTCACCATCCAGGGGCCAAACCCGCCGGTTCCAATAAAATTCTTTCCAGGTGTGAATTGATGGCTGTGTTTCTGCCAGTCGCGAACACTTCCGTCATTATAGATTGAGTATCCGCAGATATGATCCATCGCTTGGGCTTGCGGAATATGCCGACCACCCTGCCCGACAATTACCGCCAGCTCTCCTTCATAATCCAGCTTTTCGGAAGATCGTGGGCGTAGCATTGGCGTTTCATGACCAATCTGTGATGCTGCAAGACGCAGGAACAGAACCGGATATTCCGGAGCACTTGACCGATCATCACCGGTTTCGAAATAATTGAGAGCCGCCATCACAATTTTGGATGGGCTTGGAATGACCGGAGCAAACGTGACATTTTCAAGAGCGTAGCTTATTGGCAAGTTCTCTAGACGCTGAACCTCCGGAAAACCTGCAGCAATATAGGATTGAAGATCGTCTGCGACGTTTCCAAGATCGACAACACCATCATCTCGCACCATCCCCCAGGATGGCTTTCCAGACTTTTCAAACGTCAGGAACTTCATTCAACCCTCCAGCCTTATTCGAAAATAATAATATCATCGAATATGCCTTATAAAAATCGATTCTTTTACATTGTTCAAATCGTTTTGGATCTCTGCCGGAAAAAAAGAAGACGCATTTCAGTCAAGTCAGCAATTTGTCATTATTTTCGAATATTAGACAGTTGTTGAACAAATTGGATAAATTGGTTATCTATCCTAGAAATTCTGGAAAGCGGTTGGAGCACACCCTGAAAAACCAAGCGGAAAAATCAGCAACGAAAATCCAGTCCAAACAGGATTCATCCGGCGGCAAAGACGTTGTGGAGCGTTTGAGATCCGACATTGTAAGCAGTGTCTACGAGCCCGAGTCGCGGCTTAAATTCGCTGAATTGACCAAACGATATGACGTCGGTATCGGCACATTGCGTGAGGCTCTTTCGCAGCTTGCGTCAGATGGATTCGTAACGCTTGAAGCAGGCAAGGGCTTTACTGTAGCACCTGTCTCACGCGAAGAACTGATTGAAATCACAGCCCATTTTATCGATCTTGAAAAGCGTGCCTTGGCAGATGCCATAATTCATGGCGATGACGAATGGGAAATCCAGATCGTTTCCGCACACTATCGTCTTAGCAAGATTGAAAAACTGCCTTGGGAAGAGAGAATGGAACTGCATTCTGCCTGGGTGGAACGCCATCGCGATTTCCACCATTCCCTGATTGCCGCTTGCCAGGGCAAATGGCTTCTTAAACTCAGATCACTGATGTTCGATCAGCTGGACCGGTACAGATTCCTGACCAAGATGACACGCGATGGTCTCGGGAACAGGAAATTTGAAGAGCATCGGTTGATCATGGAAGCTACCTTGGCCCGTGACACGGACAGGGCTGTCCAACTGACCGAGGAGCACTTTCGCGACACTTCAGAACGTGTCGCCCCTTTGCTCTGAAAACCCTTCACGTCCGGTGTAAGTACAAAATCAATCCTTATTGGCTTTGCAAATTCTCGTGATTTCATCAATGTTATCCAAGAGGATATCGACCAACTTGGGTTCGAAATGATGTCCACGTTCTTTTTTCATCAAATCGATGATCTTCTCTAGAGGCCAAGCTTCCTTGTAACACCTCTCGCTGCCCAGAGCGTCGAACACATCAGCCACAGCAGTAATACGCCCATAGAGATGAATTTCTTCACCTCTTTTGTTGTACGGGTATCCACCGCCAGCCCATTTCTCGTGGTGGTCCCGCGCGACAATGGCACCGGCGCGTAGAATACGCTTGTTTGACGATTTGAGCATATCGTAACCTGCCAAAGCGTGGGATTTCATGATCTCCCACTCTTCAGGATCCAGTTTTCCAGGCTTGTTCAAGATCGCATCGGGGATTCCGATCTTGCCAATATCGTGCAAGGGCGATCCAAACTTCAGTATTTCCGCTTCTTCGGAATCCATTCCGTATTCACGTGACAAGAGATTGCTGATCTCCGCGACACGCTTGACGTGGTTCCCGGTTTCCTTCGAACGGGTCTCCACTGTCTCACCGAGAGTATAGACAATTTCGCGCTGTGTTTGCTCGATTTCCCGAAGCAACTCGACGTTTTCAAATGCAATGGATGCGTTGCGCTGGAACACGTCCAGCAAGGACCTGTCAATTTCGCTTAATTTGGTTGGAATTCCACTGATATACAGGACATTGTCGGTTCCATGCCGCCCCTTCATGAGACCTGTATAGCAATTGTCTTCAACAAGATTATTCCCATCACTGATTGCACTTTCAAAACTGTCGACGACAGCCGGAAAACTGTCCCGAGACAACGGCGAACCAATAAGGTCCTGATAACAACCGGTTGCTGCGACAACCTTGTATCCGCCATCCTTTTTGCAACTGGCAGCAAGTGCATTGACCCTGCAATAAACAGCGCCAATATCGGTCTGGAGCAGTGAGCTCATCTGCTCCAGCACGCCCTGGGTAAAATTCTCCATGGATTTTAGTTCAAAGATGGTCGCTGAGGCTTCTATGACAGCTTCCAGGCCCCGCTTGCTTTTCTCCAATGAGGCGATGTCCCTGTAAGATCGGAGAGAGGCATACATTAATGTCGACAATTTCTGTGACGTCAGTTCTGTCTTTTCCTTGTAGTCATTGATGTCATAATCCGTAATCACACGGCGCTCGGGAGCCTGTCCGGGCTGCCCCGTCCTGAGGATGATCCGAACAGAAGTGTTCTTGGCTTCCTCGCGGATATATTTTGCAACATCCAGCCCCGCATGCTCACTTTCCATCACAACGTCCAGCAGCATGACTGCTGTATCCGGATGTTCCAGAATGGCTTTCCGGGCCTCATCGCCAGAATAGACAGAGACGAATTCCAGTGGGCGGTCCTGAAATGTGAAATCTGATAGGGCCAAGCGGGTTACGTCATGGATTGCTGGCTCGTCATCAACAAGCATGACTTTCCACGTCAGTTCATGCGCTGGCGTAATATCGTCTTCATCGGAAAAAAGCAGATCATCGTCTGCTTGTGACTCAGCGCTCATTTGCCGCCCCCATAGTTGAGTGGAATGACAATGTAGAAGTTCACGCCCTCACCAGGCTTGCTTTCGCAAGTGACGGTGCCGCCGAGCCTTTGCGTAATAAGATTGTAGACGATGTTCATACCCAAACCGCTACCTCCAGATCCCCTCGTTGTCGTGAAGAACGGATCAAATATCTTGGATTTAACCTCATCAGAAAGGCCCTTGCCATCGTCCGAATAGTGAAGATGAAGATTGTTGTCTGACTGGCTGGCTACAATCTTGATTTCACCTGAGTCATCATCATCAAAAGCATGAATAAGCGAGTTCATGATAAAGTTGGTCAGTATTTGGGACACAGCACCAGGATAACTGGTAAGTGTTATGTCCCGGTCACCTTCGATAACAACCTTGTGGTTGGTTCTTTTCATCTTCGGTAGCAGGCTCTGCATGACCTCATCAACGTAATCCAAAAACTGGAAGGTCCGAGCCTCTTCGCTGGATTGGTCAACGGCAACTTGCTTGAAACTACGGATGAGGTTGGACGCTGTATGCAGATTTGACGTTATGATCGAAGAAGACTGTTTTGCGGTATCCAAAAACGTCTCAAGATCCTTTTTCCGCAGATTGCCTGACGCGATATTAGCAGAGATCTCGGCAACTTTTTCTTCAAGGTAAGTTGCCGCCGTTACGCTCACACCGAGCGGGGTATTGACCTCATGAGCCACTCCGGCAACCAGTCCTCCCAATGAAGCCATTTTTTCGACCTGGACCAACTCCTGCTCGGCCTTTTTTTGATGAGAGATATCAAAATACCAAACAATGACCGCAGGCTTTTCTTCAAATTCAATGGCAAGGGCATCAACAAGTGACCACCACGTTGTACCATCGATCCTGCGTCGCTCCATTATTCGGCGGTCATAAGTCTCGTTCGCCAAACCGGCTGTCGTGTGCAGAAAATCTTCTTCATGAACAAAGGTCGATCGGTAATCATGTGCATTTAGCTCATCCAGCGTCCGTGCACCGAACATTTCTAAAAAGCGTTTGTTGGCAAAGATTCGCTCGATGGGATCATGGCGCAGAATGGTCACGCCTGCCGATGAAGTATCAAGTATGTGATGGAGTTGCTTTTCACTTTTTTCAAACTTGTGCTGTGAAGCTTGCAAATCTGAAAGCGCTTTTTTCAGTTTTGTGTCACTGGCCTTGCGTTCACTGATGTCCCGAATGATTGAAGCAAATAGAACCGTGTCTCCATCGCGAACTTCACTGACAGCGATTTCTACGGGAAACATTTCGCCTGATTTCCGCTTGGCAAACAACTCCCGTACCATTCCGAGGACACGATCTTTTCCGCTATCTATGTAGTCTTTGATGTAACCGTCATGATGCTTGGCATTCCCCTCTCCCATCAGCACATTTACACTTTGACCGATGATCTCGTCGGCCGAGTAGCCAAACATACGCTCAGCGGAAGTGTTGAAGGTATTTATCGAGCCATTCTGATCAACAGTTACGATGCTGTCAGCAGCCGAGCTAACAAGAATTCGTGTCAACGCTTGGTTCAGTTGTGTTTGAGCTTGGTCGGACATCTTAAATGTGAGTTCCAATTGTGTATCTCATATACACTCACGGTTAAAAGCCGAAAGCTTATCCGTAAGCTTCACAACCTCCAATTGGGAATATTGCCAATCCGCAACAAACCACGCTGGAATTTCTGAGAATTCAACTTATGAGCAGAATTAATTCTATTTAACTGGCTAATATTTTCAAATATCACCCGGGCACAAACTTTCAATTGGGACCATGTCAGATAGGAATGATCACACAAGTTCCAGTATTTCATCCGCAAGCAGACGCGTTTCATCCTTATCATGCGTAACAAATAAAGTTGCAGGTGCCACTTCATCGACAAGCGTCTTTGTCAGGGCAATCATTTCATTTGCCGTGGTCGTATCCAGTGAAGCAAAGGGTTCATCCAGAATCAACAACTGAGGACGCCCGGCAAACGCCCTGGCAAGGGACAACCTCCGCTGTTGGCCCAATGACAATTGCCGCGGATATACATCTACCTTGTCTTTCAGGCCGACCCTCGCAAGCATTTCCCGCGCAATCGTTTCACTAAGGTGCGGATGGATTATCCTGATGTTCTCCAGGGCCGTCCGCCATAGCAACAGCGTTGGTTCCTGGAAAACTATCGCCATGACATCGGGGCGCCGGATAGTGCCTTCAAAATCCGTGTCAATTCCAGCGACTAGGCGCAATAGAGTTGTTTTTCCTATCCCCGACTTGCCTAGAATAGCGAGGCAACGGCCCTGTTGAAGCTCAAAAGACACATCCTTGAGAACCTCGGTCGCACCGAAATACTTGGCTTTGATATCTACAAAAATCATGCGTGTCTCCACGCTTGAACTTTGTTTTCAATCGGCTGAAGCAAGAACCACTCAATTGCCAACATAAAAATGATGAAACTCAGCGAATAGACCAAGACCATGGCAACATCGAAAAGCTGAAAATACAGATGGACCTGAAATCCGATACCGTTCGAGCGGCCAAGAAATTCCACGACCAGGACCACTTTCCAAATCACCGCGATACCAGACCTTGACGCACCTGCAATAAAGGGTGCCAACTGAGGGACCACGAAATGTCGCAAGTAAGTGGCCGGTCGGACCCGAAACACAATCGCCATTGATTTAAGGTCCGATTGCAGCGCCCTCGCCCCCTCCCGGATAATGGACGCAACACCGGGAATTTTATTAAGAGCAACCGCTGTTATTGCCGCGATTTCATTGAGACCAATCCAAAGATAACAAAGCACGATTAAAACCAGAGCCGGCAAGTTCAGAAAAACCACCAGCCAAGGGTCAAGCCATCGATCCAGCTTGGGCCGTGTCCCCATCAGAAAGCCGATCACTATGCCAGCCCCCAAGGCAATGCAGAAGGCTACAATCACCCGCATAACCGTTCGCCATAAGTGATACAGAAGATCACCCGACATCAGCTCGGTCCAGAACGGCTCAACCAATGCTAATGGCGATGGCAAAACGGTCGCATCATCGGCAATCATCGCCAGACCAAACCAGGCAATCAAAAATAGAAATAGCGATAAGGTGCGGATAATCGGGGTGGACAAAGGCATCTATTCGAGCTCGGCAAACAAACCGTTTGGCAGTTCTTTCGCAGTGCCAACAAGCTTCTCGCCACCAAGATTGACCATGAGTGCGAAGAATGTCGCCGCACCATATTCGTCAATATTACCCGGAGCCGGAATACCCGCTCTGAAGTCACGCCGAAGCGCCTCAAAGGCCGCTACCGAATTTGTACGCATAAGCGGTCGTAGCGGCTCCCATGCCATATCATCAGATGCCAAAAGGTCTTTGGCATCCCGCGACGCACCATAAAGTGCTCTAGCCATCTGCGGATTGTCTTTGAGATAACTATCCTTGAACACATAGCCCAGAAGAGGAATATCGGGATTGAGACCGAGGGATTTTGCAGCAGTCTCAACGGAAACCAATTCCCGCATTCCAGCCGCTTTCATTTTTGCAAGGAAATGCCAAAAATTGACCGCCCCTGCAAAGTCCCCATTCAAAGCCGTCTTGAAGATAAGCGGTGGCGCGCCGAAGACTTGTTCGGTTTCCGTAGCAAGGTCGAAACCATACTCTTTTTTTGCGTAGGCTTGCAGGATCAGCCAGCTCTTGTCGACAGGCCCGCCCGCGATCGCGATTCTTTGCCCCCGCAAATCCTCAAGTGTTTTGGCTGCACTCTCCTTGCCAACCACCAATCCACCAACTGCCTTGGAATAGGGAATAAAGACGTAGTCTTTGCCGGCAACCCGTTGTCTGGCGACCCAGATCCAGTCGGCGACAGCAACATCCGCTTCGCCGCCAGCCAACGCAACACGGGTAGCTCCGTTGTCTGCAAAGGGCATTACAGACAGTTCAAAACCATTGGCGGTATCGAACCCATTCCGTTTGATTGTGTCCAGTTCCCAATTAACGGTGCCAATTTTGAGCACTGCGGCCCGTAAAACCGGTAAATCGGAAGCCTGTGCACGACCACCAAGAGAAAGTGCTAAAGAAACGCCCGCACAGATACATACCGCAAGGAACCGACGTAAATATGGACCCTTGCCCATACAGTGTTGAAATTTCGACATCACAGTTTGATACCTGCGCATAAAAACTCGTTCCAATTCATTTTTTAAACTTGCAAGTTAATCCGACCCGACCACATCCACCACACCAAACCTGTTGCTCAACCTGGATAGATTTCTGGTTATTTTTATTGATGACTGCAATGTAGTTTGAGCTGCCATTGATCGTAACCAATCAATTTTCACCCCGCCCCCGCCAGACGACCTCAGAACAATCAACAGCTATACGAGCCTACACAGCTGTAGCGACCACATAACCCACACCAGCCATGCTTCCTATTCCTGTAATCTTTGTCTCGCCAAAATCACACCTCTTCGGATGCAAAATGTAGCCAGTGGTGTTTTTGGGTATAGTGTAAACTGCAGGGAACAAAAAGGACGCTTGAAGCATGTGGGCCAGCATTATTGCGGTAATTTTTCTATGTCTGGAAATCGTTGCACTCTATTGTTCCTGGCGTGCGATCCGGTTTGCCCGAACTCCACAAGGCTCAGTCGGTTGGGTCGTCTTTCTTATCTCGGCACCTTACATCGCCGTGCCGGTCTATCTGTTTCTCGGTCACCACAAATACAACGGCTACATCAATGCCCGCAGGGACAGCCATAAAGTTCGCGAAGAGATGGACGAGTGGGCAAAAACCAACGCTGCTGAAAGACTGCCCTCTGACTACGATTATTCGGTCTTTGAACGCATTGCCTATCTACCTGCGACCCGCGGCAACAATATGGACCTCCTGATCGGAGGGAAGGCAACATTTGACGCTCTGTATCAGGCAATAGACAACGCAGAAAAATACATACTCATCCAGTTTTACATCGTCAAAGACGACGAAGTTGGCCGCGCGCTACAGGATAGGTTGTTATCGGCGGCCAAACGCGGTGTCAAAGTCAGAATGCTGGTGGATGGCGTAGGCAGCCTGAAACTACCTCAGTCCTATATCCAAACGCTCACTGATGGCGGCGTCGAAATCATTGACCCGAAAAAAGTTCGAGGCCCCAAGACACGGTTTCAACTCAACTTTCGAAACCATCGCAAGACACTGGTTATTGACGGAACGACAGGGTTCACCGGTGGCGTCAATGTTGGCAAGGAGTATATGGGGCTTGATCCCAATTTTGGCGATTGGCGCGACACCCACGCAAGATTTCACGGGCCGATCGTATCACAGCTGCAGTTGATTTTTGCCGAAGACTGGTACTGGGTCACAGACAAGATCATAGCTGACGATTTGAACTGGGAGAGCAGCCTTTCAGACAAGAACCAGACAGCACTTCTGGTTCCATCAGGACCTGGCGACGATCTGGATACCGGATCAGTCATGTTCTTCTCCGCAATCACCGCCGCAAAGAAACGGATCTGGCTCGCCTCCCCCTACTTTGTTCCGGATACAGTGATACTGGCCGCGTTGAAACAGGCCGCTTTGCGTGGAGTGGATGTGCGCATCCTTATTCCGGAAGTGATCGACCACAAGATCCCCTGGCTCGCGGCTTTTGCCTATTTTGATGAAGTTGTTGAGGCTGGTTGCCAGATCTGGCGATATCAGACCGATTTCATGCACCAGAAAGTGTTTCTGGTTGATGAAGAGATTGCTGCAGTCGGCACCACTAACCTGGACAACAGGTCATTCCGTCTGAACTTCGAAACGATGGCGCTCATTTTCGACAAAAACGCAGTGAAAGACATCGAGCAGATGCTGCTGAAGGACTTCGATCAATCCATTCGCATGACAAAAAAACTCGATCAGCAGCGATCAAAAATCCGTATCGGAGCGCCGATCGCCAGGTTGTTTTCGCCGCTCCTTTGACAACAAGTCTAGCTCTGGGGAGCCAGTTCATCAACGGATCTGGTTTCTGCGACCTCTGCATGGACAGTTTGCGTCGGATAGGCGAACGAAGTACCCGATTCTTCAATAATTTGCTTGATTTCAAGAAGTAACTGTTCTTTCGAAACAAGGTACTGGCCATAGTCTATTGTGGTCGTGAAACAATTGACCAGAATATCAATCGAACTTTCTGAAAACTTGTCGATGCGGACATAACGGGATGCGAGTTCCGGCGGTGCAAAATCGCCGCTTGCTTCTATGTAGTCTTCGATTTTCTCACGAATTTGTTTGAGTTGATCAGAGGTCGTTCCATAAACGACGCTGATTGACCACCTGATCCGTCGGTAGGGCCTTCGGGTAAAATTGATCATGGTCGTGTTCGCCAGTTCAGCATTTGGAACATGAACCGCCGCTTGATCAAATTGCCGGATCAGCGTGGACCGCAGCTCCTGCTTTTCTACGATACCCTCGACAACACCTTCAACCCGCACCCAATCGCCAATGTCAAAACGCTTTTCACCCATGCTCGCCATTCCGGCTATAAGGTTTTTGAACAGGTCTTGCGCTGCGAGCGCAACGCCTGCACCTAGAACCCCCATACCGGTCAAAACCGGACCAAGGTCGATATCCCAGACCTTTAAAACCGCTGACAGGCCGATGATCAAAATGACGGCTTTGAGAATCTTCTTCAACCAATCCAGCTGGATGCCGTGTATCCGTTCCTTAGGGTAGATGATCCACCCCACAGTGACATCTACCAATGAGTATCCGGCTGCAAAAATCGAAGCAATGGCAACAGATATCACCAGACGTTCAAGGGTTACACCGAGAATAGTTGGTAGTTTGAGAGCTTCGAGAACACCATAAAACGCTAAAGAAATTAGCAACGCCTGAACTGCTGGCAGGACGGCCGCTCTAACTGTATCGTCGATGGTGATCTGGATCTTGCTAGCAATAAACTCCAACGCTTTAATCGCATAGCCGGACAACACATGCCGCAGAAAATAAACTAACAGGAATAAAAGAATAGCCAGCGGGAGCGCATCCATCCCCATGCGATCCATCCACTCTGTAACCTGTCTGGACAGGTCGGCTATGGCATCAACAAACTGATTCAAGTCTCATTGCCCCCAAATGCATTGTCCAAGCCTATTTGAACCTAGACATATACACAATTGCCACGAAGCTGCTGTTGACGCAAAGTGGTCGCCTTGATGGGGAGTACGTTTTGCGACAAATTTGGGACTGCTTGAAAAGCGCAGTCGGTCAGTTCAACAAGAGCGACGGCTGGGCGATCAGCAGCCACATCGCGCTGTCGATCATGATGGCCGTTTTCCCGTTCCTGATCTTCGCTACGTCTCTGGCCGGATTCTTTGGCAATGCGGAACGTTCCGACGACATTGTAAATCTTGTCTTCGAATACTGGCCGGATGAAATCGCCGAACCGATCATCCGGGAAATAAATGTAGTTTTGGGTGACGTTCACACTGGTTTCGCTACATTCGGCATCATTCTGGCTTTGGTGTTTGCGTCCAATGGCGTAGAAGCCGTTCGTATTGCGTTGAACAGGGCTTATCAGGTCGAGGACAAAAGACAATTCTGGAAACAGCGTCTGCAAAGTCTTGTCTTCGTTTTGGCGGGGTCAGCCTTGTTGACTGGAGTTTCAGTTCTTCTTGTTTTTGTGCCCCTCTATTTCACGTTTATTGCTGAGGCATCACCAGCGTTGCATCAGTCGTTATTTGCAAGCGGATCTCTGCGTTTTACCAGTTCCATGCTGATCCTCGTGTTTGTTGTGTTCAGTTGCCACTACTGGCTGCCAGCACGAAAACAGCGCCTGGCAGGAATATGGCCCGGGATTGCACTGACGCTTGTGCTTTGGGTTTTGGCGACAATGTTCTTCGCCGCCTATCTAAAAGCCTTTGCCAATTACAGCGCCACCTATGCAGGTTTGGCTGGCGTGATGACAGCTCAGATTTTTCTCTACATCATCGGTGCTATCCTGATTTATGGGGCCGAATTCAATGCAGCGCTGGAACGGGCCAAGTTGATTGATGGCGACGGTGAAACCGTTTTGGGGGATGCAACTGAATGAAGCAGCTACTGACATTTGCCTTGTTTGCCATCCTAGTCGGTTGCCAGTCCGGCCTAGTGGACGGTTCCCTCAAAACGACTTTTCCGCCAGAAGGCTGGGAAACAACAGTAGCTGAAGGTCGGACACAATATCTGTGTAATCCACCTATTTGCGCGTCTACAGAATTGGTCCTAGTAGATAACCTAGAAATAGTAGGTCTTTCCGAAAAACTGATCCGGAACGGCGAGGTTGACAGTGATGTGATATCCAAAGTTGATGCCAACATATCGCGCGCCCGTAAAGGAACCTACAAAGCGGAAACCCCCGTCCCATCGAACACAGATACCTATGCTGGTTTTCGCCACAAGGCGACACTGGATGATGGCGGGCCTATCATCTTCATCTCAGGTCAGAGTATCGTTCAAGGCAATGGCGGGGTCATTGTGTTGTCGATGGCGCACAGTACTGAAACCGCAGACCGGAACCTGAATGCGTATCTCGCGTCCACACGCATTGAGCGCCTGCCATAGGAAATCAGAATTTCATGCAAGACGATATCACGATCGGTAAACAGTTCAGAACCGCAGCCCTTGTTATCCTCGGGGTCTGTGGCTTGCTTGCGCTGCTGGTTTACGGGCGCGGATTTCTGGCCCCGATTGTAATTGCCTGTCTGCTCACCACGCTTATTTCTGCGGGAATTTCAAAGCTTGAATCCTATGGTCTTCCAAATTGGACCGCCATGCTGGTCTCGATCGGAGGGGCCTTTTTGCTTATCTATGGGGTAGCGCAGGTGTCATCCGCTCAGATCACAGTCGTTTCAGAAGCGCTTCCCAAATACTCCCAACGGTTCGACAAGCTGCTTGTGGATTTGACTGCTCTATTGGGTCAACAGCAAGTCGAGCAAATCCGAACAGCTTTCTCGAATATGGACTTTTCAGGACATGCCGCAACGTTTGCAGAGTCCGTTGGCGGTCTGTTTGGCAGTTTCGGTTTGATTTTGATGTATTCCGGTTTTCTTTTGGCTGAACGCGGCATGTTGTTGAACAAGCTCGCCTTTCTTTTTCCAGATCCAGGGAAATCAGCTGAAGTCCAAGAACTGTTCAGAACCATTGGTTACGGAATCCGTCGCTACATGTGGATCAAGACTGTTGTCAGCCTTTTGACCGGTGTCTTGTGTTACGCAATCCTGAAGTTCATCGGCGTAGATTTCGCTGAAATCCTGTCAATCCTAATATTCTTGTTGAACTTCATCCCGACCATAGGATCGATTGTAGCTGTTATCGTGCCTGCGGTGATTGCACTCATGCAATTTGATATTCTGACACCATTCCTCATGGTTGTAACGCTGTGCGGAACCGTTCAGTTTGTTGTCGGCAGCATTATTGAACCCAAATTCATGGGAACCACGCTCAACCTGAGCCCGTTTGTCGTGTTGCTTTCTCTGACATTTTGGAGCAATATCTGGGGTATTGAAGGCGCGGCTCTCAGCGTTCCTATAGCCGCTTCCATTGTGATATTGTGCCGCAATATCCCGGGATTGCAACCAATCGCTATCTTGATGTCTGTCGACGGCGATTTGGAAAAGAACCGGACACAAAATCAAGAAAAACCGCCAAAGGCTGCAGACCCAAAGCCAAACACCGAGACACAAGAGAAAATTTCCGCGCTGCAAGCTGAGCTTCAGGATTTACAGAGCAAGCACAACGAATGATGCCCCACCATAATTAACTCGGTCATTAAGCTCGCGGCAAGCTAACGCTACAAAGACGGTGCTTGATAAGAAGCCCTGAACAGACCAGAGTGTTATTTACCGACCAAAACGGTAGGTAATTAGTTCATGGGGGCAACTATGTCAGACGAAGCATCAGCGTTACAAAACGATTTCAAAGAGGCAATCAAAGCAGGAAAATCGAACCTCATGTGGGTCGGTATTTTGATGGCTGTTGTTGGCGCAATAGCAATCATTTTTCCTTTCGCCGCAACTGTAACCACGAATTTCATGGCCGGATTTCTTTTTATTGGCTCCGGCATTCTCGGTATCTGGCATTCATTCTCCATCAAAGGAACCGGCCCTTTCTTTGGCGCGCTTCTAATGGGTCTGATTACCTTGGTAGCTGGCGTATTTTTGATCGCAAACCCGCTCGAAGGTATACTCATTCTCACTCTTACCGTTGGTATCGTGTTTATTTTCGAAGGTGCTTATCAGGTTTTTGCTGCGTTTGAGTTGAAGCCTGAAAAAGGATGGGGCTGGTTGTTCGTATCAGCGCTTATCAGTATTGCTGCCGGACTTCTGATCGTCAGCAAACTTCCCGGCACATCCCTGTTCGTGCTTGGACTGCTTATGGGTATCAACTTCCTGTCGACCGGGATCTCGATGATCATGTTGTCTCGAGCCGTAGACGAAGCAAACTAAATCACATGACTGGTGAGCCGATTTGACGACAATCGGTTCACCAACTTTTCAAATTACAAAATATATGCCTGACAAGATGACCGGATACAGTGTCAGATAAATGCGCTGAAAATCCGACAATACACCACTTCAAGATATTTGAAGCTAATAGCAAAACTATTGGAAATGAACTATTACGGCCATTTAAAGCGCCCGTGGCGATGACCCGAAAAGCCGTTTCCTTTGTAGCTGGCAGTTCAGCCTATCCTAACCGGCTTTTTCTTTCGGTGGCTGTTGCCCCATGAGCACCGGTACAATCTGATTTGGCGGCCCAGCCATCGCCACCTGACCCGATTTCATCAAAACAACCCTGTCGGCCATTTTCATGTGGCTCGGTCGCTGTGTGCTCATGATAACCGTCGCCTTGCCCTGCAAGCTCTTGACCATATCCATGAAGCGTTTGTCACCTTCAAAATCAAGATGCGTTCCCGGATTGTCGAACAGGTATAATGGCACCTTCTTGATAAAGGCTCGAGCTAGAACTATTCGCTGCTGCATGTTGTTCGGGATACGTTTCAGAATTTCGCCATTAAGCCGGGTTTCAAGACCTTCGTAGTTCTCATTGAGGTATTGTAACAATCCGAGTTGATCCGTCACCTCAATGAGATCAGCATCCCGCGCCCCTGGATTTGCCAGAAGCAAATTCTGCTTGACCGTTCCGTAAAAGAAATCCAAGTCGTCCGGCGCATATCCAATGGACGCCCGCCATTCAGCGGCATCCAGTTGGCGCACATCCAGACCATCGAACAGAATTGATCCAACTTGCGGCTGAAATAGCCCGATGATTGCCTGAAACAACGCTGTTTTACCCGATCCGCTTGGACCAGTGATAGCAACTGTCTCACCTTCTTTCACAGTAAAATCAACGCCCTTCAAGGCTGCTTCCGCTGTTCCGGGGTAGCGCATCACCAGCGAAGAGAGCTTTAGATCACCGCGAACATCACGCGTAATTTTCGGCAAATGTCCTGGTTCCCGCTCCAGCGGGACTTGCATAAGATTGTTGATCTGATCAATCACTGTGCGGCTTTGTGCCAATTGCGTAATGCTCAGGAATGCCTGGTTCATCGGATTCAACACACGCCATGACAGCGCCATAGTCGCTATTAACGCCCCAAGGCTTATATCCCCATTCATAGCGCTAAGAGCCCCTATCCCCAGCACTAGTATCCCGCAGATAGTCATAAGCGTTTGCGATACGATTTGCAGGATATGTGTCAGATGCCGCGCATGGATATTTAGCTTGTTGAAATTGGCAGACATGTCTGTGAAACGATCCAGCCAAACATCATCTGCAGACAGATTTCGCAATGAACGTTGGTTGCGGAATGTTTCGATCATGAAACTGTTCAACTTGGATTTCTGTTCACCTACCGCCGAAACTTCCGCCTGCACTTTCGGCAGAACGTAGATTGCCAGGAAACAATAGATGGCGAGAAGAACCAAAGGTGGTATCGCAACAGCCCCTCCAATGAAGAAAATCGCCGCGATAAATATCAAGGTGAACGGGATATCTACAATCGCATTGAATAGAGAACTTTGAAAAATATCACGGACACTGTCGAAATATCTGAGACGCATGACCTGCGTCCCAATCGGCGCTTCTGAGAGCATCGAATAGGGCAGATGCAGGATCCGTTCGAATGTCTTGTTGCCAACAATGGAATCAATCCTGCCGCCCAGATAAGACTGCAGTCTAGATTTCGATTTCCTGAGAGCGATTTCCGACAAGACGACAATGCCCAGACCAAATGCCATCGTCACCAAGACATCATAAGCCTTGGCTCCCATTGCCTTGTCATAGATAGCCATGATGAACAACGGTGGTCCAAGTGCCATTAGGTTGAGCAGGAAACCCATTGCAAGGATGGAAAAAATGCTACTTCGAAATTGCTTGAAAACCGTTGAAAACCAGCCGCGCTTTGAAACTGTCTGCTTGTCAGTTTCAGTTTCTTCCTGAGCAAGATAGAGCTGCGACTTTGACAACTCCTCGGGAGAGAGTATGACAGCTCCACCTTTTAATCCGGAGAATGCCCGAATGTCCCCGGCAGGCGTCTTGTTCACCAGAATTTGAATGTCGTCGTCCGTAACCCGCAAGCACGGCATCTGGCTCTGGCTGAACTCTCCAGAAGTTGCAGCAACAGCAGTAGTCTTGATATTCAACCGCGCCAGAACAGCTCTGAGATTTTGAAAGGATCCGACTGGATCAAAATGAGGCATCGCCTCGAACAACAGTCGATCATTGCCTTCCCAGCGCATCTCGCGCAACAGCGGAATCAGGCATCTCTCAGCCGGAGTTGCATCCTTGTCCCGATAGACGAACTGGTTTTCTACCCAGCTATCCTCGTCCTTTTTGTCTGCTATTTCAGGCCATTGACTTTGGCCAGCTATATCTTTGCTCCCGATATCGCCCAGGTTAAACAATTGACGGGTCATGCTGACAACTCCACCGGAGCAATACGAGGCCTGTCCATGGCGCCTGATAGCTGAATTGGGCTGATGGAGCCGTTCGCCAACTCGTATTGTCTGTCCGCGACGGCAAGCATTGACGGCCTGTGGCTGACTATAACCACGGTAAGATATCCCTTGAGACGCTGAAGTGCGGCAATCAACCCCTTCTCGGCATCCTGGTCCAAATGTGCATTTGCTTCATCGAAAATCAGTATCTTGGGCTCACTTGCCAATGCGCGCGCAATCCCAACTCGTTGAAGAGTGGATGTTGGCATTTTACCGCCTAAGTCTGACCCAAGAGCGGTTTCATACCCTTTCGGAAGGATATGGATTTCCTTTTCGAAGCCAATCAACTGAGCCGCCATGCGCGCATGGGCGACATCTGAAACAGCGCCGAACATCGTGATATTTTCAAGAATGGTTCCATTGAAGATGGCAACCTGGCTATCGACATATGCAACAGTCTTGCGAAGCGCATGATGGTAAGGACCGCAATAATCGTGCCCGCCGATGCTTATTTGTCCCGAAGATGGCTCAATTTCTCCCGTCAGCAGCTTCATCAAAGTAGATTTTCCGCTGCCGTCTGCTCCTCTTAGTCCTATGAACTGCCCTGACTTTACTGACAAATTGAGTTTTGAGAGGACGACGCGTTTTTCATCATCAGCATAGCTGATCGAAACATCGGCCAAGTCTATGGAACCATCTGACTCCGCCTGCAACGGCTTTCGTTCGGCCACCGGATCTAAATAAAATAGTGTTTCAACCTGCTTCTGGTCGTGCTGTAGCCGCTGCATGTCAGTCCATTGATTGATCGCACGCAGAAAGGGTTGAATAAACTGACCAGACAATAATGTTGCTGCGGCGACACCACCGATACTGAAGTGACCCTGTATCACCATGGCGGCACCGGCCAGCACGACAAATATAGTTGTCATGGTACCGAAGAGAGAGGAACCATCCCGGGCTTCGCTGGAAAGCCTCATGTATTTTGCACTAAGCAACGCTGTTGCTTTTTGAAGCCGCTCAAAACGACGCATCATAAGCGCTTCCATTGCAAGCGCCTTGACCGTTTTAGCTCCACTCAAAACTTCAAGAACAAAATCTGATTTTCGATCATCCTGATCGGCTCTATCCGCAACAACTGTCTGCAAGACCTTGTTGCGCTTGAGGGCAAAAACCATGAAAACAGCGAGCAAAATCACAGGAACGAGCGCCAGCGGCCCGCCAATGAATATCAGTGCCGACAGGTATATCCCACCGGCAGGAAGATCGATCGCCAGCAGCCGCGCCTGATCTCCATAGTGATCTGATACGGATTGCAATGACCTCAATTGATGAACCTGAACGGATACCGGTGTCCTGGCAAAAGACTCCGGCTTTGTCGCCAGTACCCGTCGAAACAATTCAAGGTGCGCCTGATGATTGAAACCAGCACCAAGACGTCCGACGACCGCAACCCGTGTGATTTTGATAGCAGCATCGGCGATTAGCACAACGATAACACCAGACATCAATACCAGAAGTGTATCAGTCGCTGTGTTAGGCAAAATCCGGTCATAAACCTGCAGAATTGCCAACGGCATCGCCAAACCAAGGATATTCGCAAACACCGACGCAACCACAACATCGCGTGGCAGCGATGGTGACGAAATCCATTTTCCGGAAGGCGAATGCCTGATCCGAAGTTTCGGCAAAAAGAAACTGGTAAAAATAGAATTCTGCATAAAGGCGCCAGACTCACGAACACATTGATTAAATGTGCGCATTCACAGTTTAAAAAACGTTTACCCTACTGCCGAGTTCCGGCGGTTTTATTAAAAAAAGTCTAAGTTTAGTCGGCCCATTTTTCCTTTTGTTAAGGGTGCGGGGCTTCAGTGGCAGTAACGGAAATTGTGCAAAGTAAAACCGTAATGGCCAAAGATAACGATAGTTCTGAATCAGACATCAAAAGTACCGCGTCTACGGAAGGCGGCGAGAACAGAACAACTCTATCTTCAGAAGAATATCTGAATTCAGGTTTGCTCGACAGTCGCGATTCCCATCTCGACAAGGTGCATGACTACCACCTTGATCAAGACATGGGCGACAGTTCGGAACAGGTAAATGCCAACCTGCATCTTGGGTCATCCGAAGAGGAAGATCACAAATCTTTGGTTTCAGACGACGGTGAGGCAGGCCAAAATTCGGGAGATATGTCTTCCCAGGCGCCGTTTATTGCAAACTCGGAAACATCAATTGACCAGCAACTGCCTCAGAACGGCGCAGTCGGAACCAGCAGCACAATTGATCAAACGGACAACACTACAAATTCTGAAATCCTTACCGGAACAAATACGTCTGAAATCCAATCAGAACTGACCTCAGGCAGCAGCCGAAGCCTGAACGGAAATTTTGACGCCGATAACGATTATACATTTGTACAAGGCAATGGGTTCTCCGGTGGATTAAATGATCAACCCATCAATCCAGTTGACGAAAATGATGCCGAGGCACCTTCGGTATCAGGATCAATCACACCTATTGCATCTGATCTGTCCGATATATCTGATATCGATGGAGCCCTGAATTCCGTAGCCGAAGGCAGCGTTATTGGCTCATCTACCGGCATTCAGGCATCTGCAAGCGTTTCAGATGGCGCCTCTGTCATATATAGCCTGGTCGATGACGCAGGCGGGCTATTTTCAATAGATCCCTCAACTGGTGTGGTCTCTGTTGCTGGTAGTCTGGACGCTGAAACTGCAGGCAGCCACCAGATTGAAGTTCTGGCAACAGCTTCTGACGGCACTACGGAAACGCAAACTTTCACAATAAATGTTGACGATGTCGACGAATACGATGCCACCCAGGTAACAGATATTGACGGTACGGCTAACGGCCTTGCTGAAGATACTACCGCGGGCACGAGCATCGGAATAACGGCAAGCGCTGACGATCAGGATGTCAATGATTCAATTAGCTATTCAATCGATGATCCACGATTTGTAATCGATGAAAACGGTGTTGTAACTGTCGCTGATGGCGCTGTTTTTAATACCGAAACTGAACCAAATATTTCTATTACCGTCACCGCTACATCAACAGATGGGTCCAGCACGTCCGAGACCTACGGTCTGACAGTTGCCGATGTTGATGAATACGACGTCTCTGCTGTCACCGATACAGACGCTTCCGGCAACACGATTGCCGAAGACGCTGGCGCTGGCGCGTCAACGGGGATCACCGTCTCGGCAACAGACGCAGATGTATCCGACAGCGTTACTTACTCTGTCGACGATGCCCGCTTTGAAGTCGCTGCAGATGGCACCGTCACTGTTGCGGCCGGTGCAAGCTTCGATGCAGAAACCGAAGGCTCAATCGACATCACTGTCACGGCCACATCAACTGATGGCTCGACATCCAACGAGACCTTCACTGTGAACGTCTCAGACGTGAACGAGGCCGCTGTCTCTGCTGTCACCGATACAGATGTTTCCGGCAACACCATTGCCGAAGACGCTGGCGCTGGCGCGTCAACGGGGATCACCGTCTCGGCAGCGGACACTGATATATCTGACAGCGTTACCTACTCTGTCGACGATGCCCGCTTTGAAGTCGCCGCAGATGGCACAGTCACCGTTGCGGCTGGTGCAAGCTTCGATGCAGAAACTGAAGGCTCAATCGACTTCACTGTTACGGCCACATCAACTGATGGCTCGACCTCCAACGAGACCTTCACCGTGAATGTCTCAGACGTGAACGAGGCCGCTGTTGGACCGGTGACGGATACCGATACCTCGGCCAATAAGGTCATGGAAAATCCGAATCTGATCGTCAACGGTAGCTTTGAAGACGGAACCACCGCGTGGTCTGTAAGCAGCGGTGCCATTGAAGTCCGGGAGGCATCCAGGTACGGGGTCTCCGGTGCGGATGGAGAAAACGCACTTGAAATTGATGCTGAGGATGCAATTGACGCAGTCTACCAGGACGTAACTACGCAGGCGGAACAAGACTATACACTCTCGCTTGATGTTGCTCAGCGTGAATACACAGAAGCGGATTCGAATACTGTCGGAGTGTATTGGAATGGTGAGCTTGTCGACACAATTGATCCGGCGACGACACACCTTGAGACCTACACCTTTACGGTGACCGGAACCGGCGGTACCGACAAGCTTGAATTCCGTGAAGAAGATGGTGACAACAATTTTTTTGGCGGGGTAATCGACAACGTTTCCCTTGTAGCTGATTTAAGCGGCCAAACTGTCGGTGTGACAGCTCTGGCCACCGATTCAGACGCAACCGACAGCGTCTCCTATTCTATCGATGACAGCCGTTTTGAAATCGCCGCCGACGGCACCATTACAGTGGCTTCTGGAGCATCGTTTGACCACGAAACCGAAGGTTCCATCGAGATTACCATTACAGCAACTTCCACCGATGGCTCCACGTCTCAGGAAACCGCCACAATCCAAGTTGAGGATGTAATGGAAACGATTATGGGAACCGCTGAAACCGATACCCTGACCGGGGGATCGTCAATGGACAGAATTATAGGATTGGGTGGATCCGATACAATATTAGGCGGAGATGGTGATGACAGGATCGAAGGCGGCAGTGGTTGGGATGATCTTTATGGCGGAGATGGTGATGATTCCATTGACGGCGGCAGCCAAGACGACACTATTGAAGGTGGAGCCGGAAACGACACAATAGCCGGAGGTAGCGGCACAGATTATGCCGTATATTCTGGTAATCAAGCCGATTACGAAATTACAGAAAACGATGATGGAAGTATAACTATTGTAGATAATCGAGACGGCACGCCTGACGGTACAGACACCCTTTCGAACACAGAATATCTGAGATTTGCAGACGGCGACATCTCTATTGAAGACTTGTTTAATGTTGATATTGGAGCAGTTTCAGACACTAACGCCGCTGCAAATACGCTTCTCGAGACAGCTGAAGCCGGGACCCAGGTGGGTATTACGGCCTTTGCCGAAGATCCGGATGGCGACGCCGTTACCTATTCACTGGACGATGATCGTTTCGAAATCGGCAACGACGGTTCGGTGACCGTGGCGGAACACGCCTTCTTCGACAGTCAGGTTGAAAACTCTATTGACCTGACCGTTACCGCAACATCTGCAGATGGATCTGAATCATCCGAAACATTCAGCATTTCGGTCAGCGGGGACTACGACAACGAATTTACCGGCTCGATGCACAGCGGTTCTTATGACGAAACAGGCTCAAGCGAATCCCACAGTGTAAATGGGGTCGGCGGGAGTGACCACATTACTACTGGCAGTGGGAATGACCGGCTTGATGGCGGAACAGCCGACAATGGCAGCGATGACATAAATGCTGGCGATGGCCGCGATATAGTGTTCGGTCGTGACGGAGCTGACAATCTTCACGGCGGTGCGGGTAACGACGTACTTATCGGCGGCACGGACAATGACACAATCCACGGCAACGACGGTTCGGACCTCTTCATGTACGGTCTCGGGGACGGAAGCGATAGCATGCACGGCGGAGCTGGCGGTGGCTGGACGGACGTTATCGATCTCGGTGGCGGCCCAGGTGTAACTGCAGCGGGTGATTATGGTACTGACTGGACCGTTACCATCTATAGCGGTTCTATCGAAAATGTTGATACGGACGGCAAGAAGCTTGAATTGTCCGATGACGCTGACGGATACATCGATATGGCCGACGGATCTAAAATCGACTTTTCAGACATGGAAGAAATTCGCTGGTAGCAGAATCCATAGCGTAACGCATAATTACCAATATGCATCTGAAAACAGCGAGAAATTCTGCCACAAATCGTTGTTTCTAAATGTATTAATCAACGTTCGCTTAGCGGATCGCCAATGGCACGGGTGACAGGTTTCATCATGTATTGAAGTACTGATTTCGAGCCGGTCACGATTTTGGCGTCCACGACCATACCGGGCGAGATCGTTTCTGCGCGTGCCCCTTCGCCGATCTGATTGGTGCTGAGTGGTATCTTCGCCTTGAAATAGTAATTTCCGTTTTCATCCCGAAAACTGGACGCGGAAATCACCGATACTTCTCCCGTGAGTGTCCCCTGAATATTGGGATCGAATGTGGTGATCGCAATTTCAGCCTGGTCCCCGAGCTCGACATGGCCAATATCTCTCGGCGAGATACGCACTTCGGCGACCAGATCACTATCCGTCGGAACAATCTCTGCAACGACATCACCAGGAGCAAGAACGCTGCCAGCTCCCTTAAGGGCCATGGCCTTTATGTGTCCGCTGATGGGTGCTCGGACAAACAACCGGTCAAACCGGTCACGCTGCTTCTCTGCTTCAAAAACCAGCTCATCGCGTTCCTGAGCCACCTGACTGCGTTGCTCTGCCAAATCTTCTTCCGCCTTAGCCTTGGATCTTGCAAGGCTGGCCTTCGCTTCAGCCAATTGGGCCTGGGTACGACCTTCAAAGCCGATCAATTCACTTAGAAGAGATTGCGCGTTCTGCAATGCAGACTTACCATCCAGATAACGTCGTTTGGATGTATAACCCTGGTCATAAAGGGATTCCTGGATGGCGAATTTTTCCTTTTCAATCTCGACCTGAGTTTCCTGGAAAGCCAACCGTTGCACAATACTGATGAGTTCAGCTTCTTTCTCGTTAATCCGGGCTTGCAGTGCTTGTTGTTCCTGTAGAAAGGCGGTTTGCTGGGCTTTAAGCGCAGCCTGCTGGGCTTCGCTGAATTCCAGTCCATTTCCTAGCCGTAATCCGATACTTCCATTCACCGGAGATTGGACAGACAATCTCTTTTCTTCCCGCGCCAGAAATTGAATTCGGTTCTGTACCTTTTCAAGGTCATTGAACGTCGCCGTTTGTTGCAGGCGCAGGAGCGGGTCACCCACTTTGACAAGCTGACCTTCCTCGACAAGTACCGCGGCAACAATCCCGCCTTCAAGATGACCGACAGTCTGAACTTTTCCTACTGGAACGATTTCACCTGTTGCCTTGGCAACTTCACGAATCTGCCCAATCGCGGCCCATGCCAGAAAAGCGGCAGCACTAACTGAAAGAATCTGGAGCACACGTTTATAGGCAACAGAAGGCGGCCCCTCCTCGAGTTCGAGAGGCATTTCAAGGGAAAAATCATCCTCTGAAGCTTTGCGCGTAAACATTTTAAAACGATATGTGCCCTGTCTGTCTCGATTAACAATCTACGATCTAGGTAAATAACAACTGAATCATTTGGGCTTATCATCCTGATTTTGCAGGCAATAGCCTGATCGAGATGATGTTTCCATTTGATTGATTTTTACTGCGTTGAAAACGTTCAATTTAAAATGTGAACTTGCGTTTCCACCTTTGACCGGTAGCCGGTGACATGCATAAATGTCACATGAAATGTCGATACATCGACTGTTGCGTGATGTTTAAGGAGGGGCATATGGCGGAAACGCCTACTGTATTGGCCGAACACATTGGAAGTGTGTTGAAATTGACGCTCAATCGCCCGGACAGGCTGAATGCATTCAATGAAGAAATGCATCTCGCCTTACGCGATCACCTGACAGCAGCTCACAATAATCCTGCAGTTCGCACAATTCTGATAACCGGAGCCGGCAGAGCGTTTTGTGCAGGACAGGATCTATCCGATCGCGATATGCGGGCGGGCGCCGAGGCACCGGACTTGGGTCACACACTGGAGACTTTTTACAATCCGCTTGTCCGGCTCATCCGCTCCCTGAATAAACCTGTGGTTTGCGCGGTTAACGGCGTAGCTGCAGGCGCGGGTGCCAATATTGCACTCGGATGCGATATTGTTTTCGCCGCACAATCTGCAAAATTCATTCAGGCCTTTTCGAAGATCGGTCTTATTCCCGATGCAGGCGGCAGCTGGCTTTTACCAAGGTTGATCGGCGAAGCCAGGGCCAAGGCACTGGCCATGACTGCGGAGCCTTTACCCGCGGCAAAAGCAGCCGATTGGGGTCTTATCTGGAAGACTGTTCCGGATGAAGAACTCATGCAGGAAGCGGAAAAATTGGCAATCAGCCTTGCTGACGGAGCAACGACTGGTTTGGCATTCACCAAACAACTGATTCAAAGCGCTGCCGACCAGTCGCTTGATGAGCACCTCAACATGGAACGCGATACACAAAGAAAGGCTGGCAAGACAAGCGACTACCGAGAAGGTGTCGCGGCGTTTCTGGACAAACGCCCTGCCCGATTTAGTGGCTCATGAGACCTTATGAACTTGCAGAAGCCTGCGCCAAACAAATGTGGGCAAATGACTCCGCTTCCCAGGATCTGGGGATGAAAATCGATCACGTTGAGCCTGGGATCGCACGCCTATCAATGACGGTGACCCGGTCGATGACCAATGGTCATGGCACCTGCCATGGCGGGTACCTGTTCACACTTGCAGACAGCGCATTTGCTTTTGCATGTAACACCTACAATCAGATTACCGTCGCTCAACAGTGCTCGATCACATACCTTGCGCCCGGACACCTGGGAGATCGTTTGACTGCGTCTGCACGCGAAATATCCCGCCAAGGCCGGTCCGCGCTCTACGACGTTACGCTCACCAATCAAAATGGCGACAGGATTGCTGAATTCAGGGGCAATTCCAGAACGACCAAAGGCACGATTCTGCCAAGATAAACGCAAAGAACTATTCTTCTGGGAGGAAGCATATGGAAGACTTGGCACCCAAACCGGGCGATCTGGAACCGATCGAAACAGCATCGCGCGATGAGCTTGCCAATTTACAGCTGGAGCGTCTGAAGTGGTCCGTTGCACACGCCTATGAAAATGTTCCACTATTCAGGCAACGGTTTGACGAGAAGGGTGTTCATCCATCCGACCTCAAAACGCTTTCAGACTTGGCAAAATTTCCTTTCACCACCAAATCGGATCTTCGCGACAATTATCCATTTGGTCTTTTCGCTGTGCCACGAGAACAGATTGTACGCCTTCACGCCTCTTCGGGCACGACCGGTAAACCGACTGTCGTTGGCTATACCGCAAACGATATTGAAATGTGGGCCAATCTTGTTGGTCGTTCGATACGCGCTTCTGGCGGACGGTCCGGAGATATCGTTCATATAGCCTATGGCTATGGTCTTTTCACAGGCGGTTTGGGGGCACATTACGGCGCAGAGAAAATGGGCTGTACGGTCGTCCCGGTTTCCGGTGGCATGACAGAGCGGCAAGTAACCCTGATCCAGGATTTCAAGCCACGCATCATTATGGTCACGCCATCCTATCTGCTGTCAATTCTGGACGAGTTTCGCCGTGAAGGCATCGACCCAAGGGACTCTTCGTTGGCTGCAGGAGTATTCGGTGCCGAACCATGGACAAACGCAATGCGTCAGGAAATTGAAACCGCTTTCGATATGCATGCGGTTGATATTTATGGCCTTTCAGAAGTGATGGGTCCCGGTGTTGCCAATGAGTGCGTCGAAACCAAAGATGGTTTGCATATCTGGGAAGACCATTTCTATCCGGAAATCATCGATCCAGACACCGGCGACGTCTTGCCGGATGGAGAATTGGGCGAACTGGTATTCACCACCCTTACCAAGGAAGGCCTCCCAATGATCCGATACCGGACACGGGACCTGACACGGCTTCTGCCCGGAACAGCCAGAAGCATGCGGCGTATGGAAAAAATTACTGGCCGCTCCGATGACATGATCATTTTGCGTGGCGTAAATGTCTTCCCGACCCAGATCGAGGAACAGATCTTGAAATGTGATGGCCTGTCGCCGCATTTCCAGATTGAGTTGACAAAAGACAACCGGCTTGACCGCATGACCGTTCATGTCGAAGCACTCCCGGAAACAACATCTGTAGATGCGCGCCAGGAATTGGCGAAAGAACTTGGCCATCACATCAAAAGCGTCGTTGGAGTTTCATCCGCGATCAACGTAACTGATCCGGGGAAAGTCGAGCGATCTGCCGGAAAGGCCAAGCGCGTCGTCGATAATCGCAATGACTAAGAGGCAAACAAAAAGCTTCCCTCCATGATCATTGTCAGCGGGAAGTTTTTATTTAGCGAAAGATATGAACCTGTGACTGATCAGGTCGCTGGCCAGTCCTTTGCGACCATTGTCAGCACATCGTAGCGCGCAACCGGTTCACCATCTTGGTTTGTAACCAAGCAGTCCCAGCGAACTTCACCATAGTCAGCTGATATCCGTGGTGAGATCTCCTTAGCCGTCAGTTGAACCTGAAGACTGTCTCCAACATTGACTGGCGTCATGAATCGAAGATTGTCGACACCGTAATTCGCCAGCACCGGCCCTTCGTTCGGTTCAACAAACAAGCCTGCGGCAAATGACACGATCAGGTAGCCATGAGCGACCCGGCCATCGAAGAACGGGTTCCGTTTAGCAGCCGCTTCATCCATATGCGCATAGAATGTGTCACCGGTGAACGTCGCAAAATGCTCAATATCTTCCAGCGTTACAGTTCTCGAAGCAGTCTTCAGCTGGTCCCCAATCTTGAGGTCAGCCAAGGACTTGTGGAACGGGTGAACTATCGGCTCAAGACCCGGACCACCGTCCACCCAACGTCCTGTCACAGCTCCTAGCAAATTCGGCGCGCCCTGAACGGCTGTGCGTTGCATATAGTGTTTGATTGACCGTAGACCACCCAATTCCTCACCACCACCTGCGCGCCCTGGTCCGCCGTGAACCAGCATCGGAAGTGGTGAGCCGTGACCAGTCGATGATTTGGCGCTCTCCCGGTTGCCTATCATGATACGGCCGTGGAATGGAGCCATTCCCAGGACTGCGTGCTCAGCAACATCACGATCATTGGTGAAAACAGATGCGACCAGAGACCCTTTGCCCTTGTGGGTCAGTTCAACCGCTTCATCGATATTATCATAAGGCATCACGGTAACCACTGGCCCGAAGGCTTCGACAGAATGAACCGCTTCCGAATCCAGAGGCTTATCGCAGTAAAGGATACTCGGTGCACAAAAAGCACCATTTCCAATGGCTTTTGTGCCAGATCCATCGAGCACGAGTTCAGCTTCAGAACGAAGCTCGGAGATTCTGTCGGCAACCTCGCGGCACTGATCAAGCGATGCCAATGGCCCCATCGTAACTCCGTCATCCTGTGGGTTCCCGACTACCGTTTTGCCGAGTCGGGCCGCAAGAGCACCCTGCACGGCGCACGCCATGGAGCGCGGAACGATGACCCGACGAATGGCTGTGCATTTCTGCCCCGCCTTGACTGTCATTTCCCGTGAAACTTCTTTGACGAAGAGATCAAACTCCGGATCATCCGGCGAAACGTCAGATCCCAGGACTGCTGCGTTCAGACTGTCGGCTTCCATCGTGAATCGAACCGAATTTTCAACGATTGATGGATGTTGCCGAAGCATTAGCCCGGTGGCCGCAGAGCCTGTGAAAGTGACCGCATCCTGTCCGTTGACATGATCGAGCAGATTGCCTGCAGATCCGCTCAAAAGCTGAAGCGACCCTTCAGGAAGTATTCCGCTTGCGATGATATGTTTGACCATCAATTCGGTTAGATATGCTGTCTGGCTTGCAGGTTTCACCAGGCACGGTACGCCCGCGATTAAAGAGGGCGCGATCTTTTCCAGCATTCCCCAGCACGGGAAGTTAAAGGCATTTATGTGAACCGCGATTCCCTGGAGCGGTGACAGAATATGCTGCGCCGAAAAGGTGTTGTCGCGTGACAGTGGCTCAACAGCCCCTTCGGTGAACACCCTAGTATTAGGCATTTCCCGTCGTGCCTTGGACGAATAGGCAAAGAGTGTCCCAAAACCGCCTTCGATATCGATCCAGCTGTCTTTGCGCGTGGCACCGGTCGCGAAACTTTCCTGATAGAAGATCTCCTTGCTGTCCATCAACGACTGGGCCAGCGTTTTCAGCATCAACGCCCGTTCGTGGAAAGTCATTTTGCGCAAAGCCTCGCCGCCACGATCCCGACCGTAGGAAAGCGCACTTTCAAGATCCAGCCCGGATGCATCGATCCGGGCGACAGGTGCGCCAGTCGATGCGTCCAGAAGCTCTGTTCCCTCGCCTTTTCCCGGTTGCCACTGGCCCGAAAGATAGCTTTCCAGAACCCGGATGTTTTGCGGGGCTGCAGTCATGGATAATTTCCTGTCTGAATTTCGAAGATTTTAAGACGGCTTAAGCGTCGTATGTGACACGAAGTGTTTTTGTGAGCGGGCGCGATTGGCAAGTCAGAACGTATCCGTCACGGATCTCATCGTCCTCCAGGGCGTGATTGGCAGCCATTTCGACTTCACCATCCAGCACCCGACCTCTGCACGTGGAACAGACGCCAGCACGGCAGGAATACGGCGCATCGATATCGTTGCGATGGGCAGCTTCCAGAATGGTTTCGCCCGGTGCCATCCGAATTTCCCGAGAAGTCCCATCAAGCGTCAAGGTCATGACGGCGGAATGGTTTGAGGCAATCTCTTCCTCGGAGACCGCTCTGACTGGCAACCGTCCGGGCTGATCAGACTTGAACAGTTCCCATTTTATGTTTTCGGCATCGAGACCCCATTTATCGAGGCTCTCCCGGATCATTTCCATCATGCCATGAGGACCGCACAAGAACGCCAGGTCAATTGCTTTCGTGTCTATGATTGTTTCAAATAACCGGTCGAGCTTCTGTGCATCAATCCGGCCGCTGAACAGGCCCGTCTCTTGCGTATCACTCTTTAAAATATGAATGATCTGAAACCGGCCGAGATACCTATTCTTCAAATCCTCCAACTCTTCGCGAAACATGATGGATGCAACCTGTCGGTTGGCATAAACCAAAGTGAACCGTGAATTGGGTTCTCTCGCCAGCACCGTTTTAAGGATCGACAGAATAGGTGTAATGCCGGACCCGCCAACAAATCCGACATAGTTCCTGGAGGTTTCAGGTTCTATTGCTACATGGAAATTGCCGATTGGTGGCATCGCCTCGACAACGTCTCCCGGTCGCAGGTTTTCATTTGCCCATGACGAAAATGCACCGCCAGAAACCCGCTTGATACCGACTTTCAGACTGCCTTCATCCGTGCCTGAGCAAATCGAATAACAGCGACGAATTTCCTGACCATCAAAATCATGCCTAAATGTCAGATATTGTCCCTGCGTGAATTGAAAGAGATCCTCATCACCCGGTTGCGGCTTCAGCGTTACGACGACTGCATCCCTTGTCTCGGGGCTGACATTTGTGACCGTCAGGCTATAAAACCTCGACATATTTATCCTCCCAAAGGGCCGCTAATGGCATTTGAAATAGTCGAACGGTTCCAGACAGTCCTGACACCGGTAGGCGGATTTGCAGGGAGTGGAACCAAACTGGCTTACTTTTTTAGTGTTCTTCGATGCACAACGGGGGCAAGGCACAACCGGATCTCTCCGGGACAGCAACCGGGTGACCCTATTTTTGTCAGCGGCCACCTCCTCCTCCGTTTGTGCTGGAGGCGCAATTCCATATCCGCGAAGCTTTTCACGACCGTCTTCGGTCAACCAATCCGTTGTCCATGGCGGGCTGAGTTGCTGCACCAACCGCAAATCAACAATACCGCAGGACCGCAGTTTGGTTTCGATATCCAAATTGATGATCGAAGTCGCCGGACACCCTGTGTAGGTTGGTGTGACAGTGACAACGAGTGTTTCATCTTCCCATGTTACGCTCCGGATCACACCGAGATCTGTCAATGACAGAACCGGAATCTCGGGGTCTGGAACTTCAGAAAGCCACTGCCAGATGGTATCGGTTGGCACCACCATGTTTACCAGGTCGCTCCGGGATAGGAACGCTGCAGAAATTGCATGTCCGCCAGAATATGCCCGAGGTGTTCGCTGTGCCGACCAGTTATTCCTCCTGTGTGGGCAAACCCACTGTCGGGAATCTTGAGCGTGGCTTCATCCATGACTGTTTGGATCATGTCTTCCCAAGCAGGCTTGAGCTCTTCCGGGAGCGGTGCAATACCCACATTTGCCATGGTGGTGTCGACTGCGTCACCGATAAACATTTCGCCGGTGTAGGACCATAAATCATCCAGTGCTTGTTGCATGCGTTTGTGGCTCTCCGGAGTGCCATCGCCAAGACGAATGACAAGATCCGCAGACCGGTCAAAATGATAATTGGCTTCCTTCAGGGATTTTTCCGCGATTTCGGCGATCCGCGAATTCTTCGATGATACCAATGCGTTGAGAAGCGACACCTGGTAGGCATCAACAAAGAGCTGCCGCATAAGCGTTTTGCCGAAATCACCATTTGGCTGTTCTGCAATCAAAAGGTTCCGAAAGTCCCAGACATCGCGCAGATAGGCCAGTTCATTCTCGCCGCGCCCCTTGCCTTCTACTTCGCCCGCATAGGAAAGCCAAAGTCTGGCCTGTCCAATTAAATCGAGCGCGATATTTGCTAGCGCGATGTCTTCTTCCAGAACCGGAGCATGTCCGCACCATTCAGAAACCCGGTGCCCGACTACCAAAACGGTATCGCCCCGGCGCAATAACCATTCGAAAAGAATGTCATTGTCGACCTCGCCCAACTCCAACGACATTACATTTTCCCCACTTCATCAGGGATATCGTAGAAGCTTGGATGCCGGTATATCTTGTCTGTAGATGGATCAAATAGTTCGGACTTGGCATCCGGGTCAGACGCTGTGATCTGTGTTGACGGGACCACCCAGATCGACACGCCTTCATTGCGCCGCGTGTAAACATCACGCGCGTTCTTGAGCGCCATTTCGGCATCCGGAGCATGCAAACTACCGACATGGCGATGATTTAAGCCATGTTGGCCACGGATAAAAACTTCCCAGAGAGGCCATTCTTGCGTCAATTTGTTATCTCCTGAAGTCGTGGGTTTATCGTGGTGTTCATTCGGCAGCTTCCCGAACAGCAGCTTTCTTGTTTGCATGCGCCATCAAACCGTCGCGCACCCAGGCACCGTCTTCCCAGGCCTTGATACGCGCTGCCATCCGCTCCTTGTTGCAGGGACCATTGCCTTTCAGAACCTCGAAGAACTCGCTCCAGTCAGGCTCGGAAAAATCGTACCCGCCTTTTTCATCATTCCATTTGAGATTTTCATCAGGAACGGTCAGACCGAGATATTCAGCTTGTGGGACGGTCTGGTCGACGAATTTCTGGCGCAGCTCATCGTTGGTATTGATTTTGATTTTCCAAGCCATGGATTGGGCTGAGTGAACAGAGTCCTTGTCAGATGGCCCGAACATCATCAAGGACGGATACCAAAAGCGATTGAGCGCATCCTGCGCCATGTGCTTTTGAGCAGCTGACCCGTTCGCCATCTTCATCATGATGTCGAAGCCCTGGCGTTGATGAAAACTTTCTTCCTTACAGATCCGGATCATTGCACGCGAATACGGCCCAAAGGATGTTCTTTGAAGCGGCACCTGATTCATGATGGCAGCTCCATCAACAAGCCAACCAACTGCACCAATGTCTGCCCAGTTCAACGTCGGGTAGTTAAAAATGGAGGAGTATTTCATCTTGCCGGCGTGCAAGAGTTCGATCATTACATCTCGGCTGACACCAAGTGTTTCCGCGGCGCAATAAAGATAGAGCCCGTGGCCGGCCTCATCTTGAACCTTGGCCAGCAGGATGGCCTTGCGTTCGAGCGTTGGCGCACGGGTAATCCAGTTGCCCTCGGGCAATTGACCGACAATTTCAGAATGAGCGTGTTGACCGATCTGACGGATCAATGTCTTTCGATAGCCCTCAGGCATCCAGTCTTTGGGCTCGATTTTTTCGCCTCGGTCGATCCGCTCCTGAAATTCCCGCTCGTCCTCAGACATTTCCGAACGATCAAGGACCTTGTCGGCGTCCGTTTTGACCATCTGTGCGTACATGGCGCCTCCTCTCGTCATGTGGAACGTTAAGAGAAGATACTCTATAAAACATCACACGAAAAGCCATGTTAGTAATTTTTTGTGATGTTTTGCTTTTCGTCTTTTTTGCTTCGGAAAACAAAGGTTCTTTCAGACAATTTCTATGGATATATTGTGCTGAGGCGCTCGGTAACGGCCGCGGGGCATGCTTCGAGCAAGCCATCACGGCCATGCAAGTGAGCCCCAATATATGAATCAGCCAATTCGGACAGTCGGCCATATTTTTCTGCAAATAGATCGCGCGCCAAAGTCCCCGACCAATCATCGGACAAGACGGACGCTGGCAAACGGGGATCCACATACCGGATCGCCCGATAGGAATGCACAAGTGCTAAACGCAAAGTCAGAGCCATTTCTCCGGATAATTCCGACAGATGAATGTTTTCAAGTTGTTTGTATCGGTGAAGAAAAGTGTCGTACTTGCGCGACAAACTCTCCAGCTGAAATACATTTCTTAAATAGTCTCTTTGCCCCAACGTATCGTTGTGGTCGGCATTGCTGGAAACATTGAACCTGGCCCCAGACAACTTCAGCCCAGGACGATCTGAACCGACAAACAGGTTTCCACCGACAAGAGCAAATCCCTGACGCAACAGATCCTCTTGGACGGATTCATTCTCCTGATGCAAAAAAACCAGAGCACAATCACCGTCAGCAGGACCAAAAAACAATTCTGCAGCAGAGTGAAATTCTATCCGTGCTGTAGCGGTCAAGCCGTAATAGCTGCGGCGCCCGATCCGCTCTCCACTCAATTGATTCCGTGACACCAAACGGGAAACCGCAGTTCGAACCAGAGATTCGTTAACACCGAACCGGGCGCAAAGTGCGATCAAATCCCCCATCCAGAGAACACCACCACGCGGCTCAACAATGTCTCCGTATATGGAGACAATCAGTTGAGCTGCTTTAGGCGGAAAAGGGTCCAGAAATTGGTCCAGCACGAGCGCATCGGATTTCAGCATGCAATTATGGGATCCAGAATTGTTTGGTCCACCATATCGACGCAACTCCGACAAACCAAGACAAAGGCAACCAACCGCGCACAAGTGATTTGAATTCTCACTTGCAGAAAATAAAAATAATGTTATATCGTTACATGTTACAACATAACATAACGGCGAAGTTCAACCGATGTTTTTTCCTTCCTTCACTTCTCAAATCAATCCAGACATAAGCTCAGGCATGGCCAAAACGGGATGCGCATTTGCGCTTTCAACATGCCTATTGTCAACAGTAGCTGCTGCTGATGCTCCAAATGTCGTCACGACAATCAAACCAGTCCATTCCATTGCAGCGGCAGTTATGGAAGGTATTGGTACGCCCCATATTCTAATCGATGGTGCCGCTTCTCCTCACGGTTTTTCTTTGAAACCCTCCCAAGCCTTTCTACTTCAAGGGGCAGATGCCGTTTTCTGGATTGGTCCGGATCTTTCTCCCTCCCTTGAAAAATCGATTAGTTCCATGGCGGCCAAGGCAAAAACTGTCGAACTCATGGATATAGCGGGAATCGAACATCTGGGAATTCGCGAAAGCGACCAGTTCGATGGACATGATCATGATCACGGCTCTGAGGAAGAGCACGACGACCATGCCAAACATGGGAACGAGGAAGACCATGATCATGACGAGGATCATGGCACTGAACGTGATCACGAAGAAGAACACGATCACGACAAGGACCACGAGGACGACAAGGACCACGAGGACGAACACGCCAAAGATCACGATGATGATCATGAGGGCAGCCGTGATGCACACATCTGGCTAAACCCAGAGAACGGCATCACCATCGCAAAGGCAATCGCAGAAACCCTGTCAGAACTGGACCCCGAGAACGCCAAGACTTATCTGAACAACGCGAAACAATTGGCCGACAGGATTACATCGTTGAACACGGAAATCTCCAGTAAACTGGAAGCAGTCAAGGGCGGGAAATTCATCGTCTTCCACGATGCCTACCACCACTTTGAACATCACTACGATGTAGAGGCAAGCGGCTCGATCACCGTAACACCGGAAGCCCTATCCAGCGCAGACCGCGTTTCCGAAATTCAGACCCGTATCCGTTCACAGAACATCAATTGCGTATTCCAGGAACCGCAGTTCGAGGCAAAGCTGGTTGATGTGGTCATCGAAGGCAGCGATGCAAAAGTCGGCACACTTGATCCACTTGGAACTACGCTTGACAATGGTCCGGATCTCTACCCTGCCCTTCTAGGCAATCTTGCGACATCCATGGTAAATTGCCTGAAATAACGTTCGTTTTAAAAAATGAAGACAAAAAAACCGCCGTTACTTCGGCGGTTTTTTTAATTGATGATTAGAAAGTAGCTCGATCAGGATGCCTGTGCTTTGGCTCTGATCGCTTCCGTTTTCTCAAGCGCTTTCAAAAGAAAACGATCCCTGTCATAGACATCTGTGAAATAAGCTATTTCGCCATCTTCTTCCGGCCAGGCTGTGAAATAGGAGACATAGACAGGAATATCACCCTGGACTTTTTCCTGCTCATTTCTACCAGCGGAAATTCGTCCTGTTACATAGTCCTTGGACTTGCCCAATACAGCAGCTGCCATCGCCTTCGGGTCATGCAATCGCACACAACCGTGACTGAATGCCCGCGCGTCCTTCTTGAAAAGGCTCTTGGCGGGCGTGTCATGCATGTAAATGTGGTGTTTGTTCGGGAAGAGGATCTTCACTTCGCCAAGCGCGTTCTTTCGACCAGGATACTGACGTACATTGATAGACTGTTGCTTGGAGGCTACCGCGTACCAGTCAACGGATGCGGATGATACTTTCCGCCCCCCAGGTGTGCTGACTTCATACCCGGCCTGATCAAGATAACTCGGGTTCTGAGCCAGTTTCGGCAGCATCTCATTGACTATGATCGAATACGGTACGCCCCAGTAAGGGTTGTATTCAACAATCTCGATCTTGTCGTAAAAGAAGTTGGTCTGGTTTGATTTTTTGCCCACAACCACACGCATCGACAGCGGCAATTCGTCCGGAGCACTGTATGTTGCGGTGAACGAAGGCTGGTTGATGAACACATTGCGCTCGCCCAGGTCTTCCGGAAGCCAGCGACTACGTTCCATCGCCAGTTCGATCTTCGCGATCTTGGCCGCATTGGTCTCGCCAACCATCGCGTTGATCGAATTCTTGCCGACAATGCCATCCGGAGTCAGCTTGTTTTCTTTCTGAAAAGCTTTGACCAGATCAACAAGATCCGCGGAATAGAGATCGGCTCCATCATAAGATTCAAGAGTAACAGCATGCGCTGTTTTCAGGTCTTCTGAACCGTTTTTCGCAATAGCAGCGACGATATTTTTCATTTCCGGGCTGGATTTACCGGCCTTCAGAAATGTTCCCGGAGCAATCACAACCTGATCAGCTTCTTCATCTTCGGCCTTGAGCCGAGCAAGTTCGGCGGTCAATGCCTTGAAATGATCATTTTGAGGTTGATGGGAAAAAAGTGTCTTGTCTACTGCTGTAGCTGATTTCAGACCTTCGAGTGCAGCTACAAGATCAACCTTGTGGCGCGGAAGGTCGTGATACTGCGAAATTCGGTTCGGATCTACCCGCCCACGCGTTGCATCAAGGACATAAGCCATTGCAGCCGCGCTGAGCTCCATCTCAAAGCGCATCGCTTCGGCTTCAGATCGCGCATCGTTTATACCAACGGTTTTCACCAATGCAACGGAATAGTCACCCGGATTCAGGCCAAAACGCTCAGCATCTTTAAGAGCCCTGCGCAAGGCTGCGGCATTTCCTGTCGGCTTTCCGTTTTTCACCCATACGAACTCCGGGTGTTCCCGGTAAAACGCAAGCAACGCTTCGCCAACTTCCGGCAACAGCGTCAACGTCATGTCTTTCAGTGTCGGACGGGCTTTGTCGAAATCAGTTAGGACAATCGGCGCTGTTGGCGCGGCATCTGTACCTTGTGTCGCATCAGCATCCTGCAGAGCGTCAGCAGGCTCCGATGACACGCTGTTCTCCAGTTCCGCCGTCTTCTTTTCAGACAACGGTGCCAAAGATACCGGATTCCATGCATCAGCTGAATAATTCAGATAACGCGGCGCGGAAACGCGAACCTTGGCGGCCTTCTGCTGCAATTCGCGTTGTTCGCGTTCGCGTTGACGTCGATGAGTTTCCGGATTGAAAAGGCGCTGGAAAAAGCCCTGGGCTTCTGCCTGCTTCATTGGAACAGCACTGAACCCGGCTCCCAGGACCGTTGCCATCAAAACTACTTTTAAACCACGTCCGATGGCCTGTCCGGTGGAGGCACTATGGATGGACACGGCCTCTGACTGGTCTGATTGTCCTGTTACACTTGTTCGCATCAAATCAACCCGCAATTATAATTTCCAAAACAACCGGGCTCCCCGCCTGGAACACCGGCTTCATCCAATCCTGCCATCACCGAATTAAAGCAGTACATACCGCTGCTCGGCGTACCTAGATCGCTTGAAGGTAAATCCAGACTGGTCTGTATTTTCGACCAATCCGTGATTCTCCACCACCTTCTAACTAAGATCACAATATTACACCAAGCCTGCACCTCTCGTTAAGAGCGCAGGCTTGGCCAAAGATACCAAATCAAAACAGTGTGACGATATTGCAGCTAGCTTGTCTTAAGGGTATGCGCGATCAATACTTTTCTCCCTGGAAAACTGGGAGACATTCGCTCCAAAAGATGGAATCAGAATGGAATCTCGTCATCCATCGGTCCTGAACCACCGCCGGAAGGTCCGCCGAATCCACCGCCACTGCCTGCTCCACCGCCGCTTCCGCCTCCGAAGCCGCCCCCAGATCCGCTACCACCATAGCTTCCACCGCTACCGCCGCCGCCGAAGTTTCCGCTGTCGTTGCCGTAATCACCGGATCCTCCGGACTGTCCGCCACCTTCACCGCGACCATCAAGCATTGTCAGAGTGGAGTTGAAACCCTGAAGCACAATTTCTGTAGAGTACTTGTCCTGACCGGATTGATCCTGCCACTTGCGGGTTTGAAGCTGGCCTTCAATATAGACCTTGGCGCCTTTACGCAGATAATTTTCGCAAACCTTGCAAAGACCTTCGTTGAAAATCACAACGCGGTGCCATTCGGTTTTTTCCCTGCGCTCGCCGGAATTACGGTCACGCCAGCTTTCAGATGTGGCAATTCGCAGGTTTGCAATCGGCCGACCGTCCTGGGTCCGGCGAATTTCCGGGTCTGCTCCTAGGTTTCCGACCAAAATGACTTTGTTGACGCTACCCGCCATCCTCAGCTCCTGTTTGTTCTTGTCTGCCGTCAGCGCTCTGTTCAGCATCTTGGCAAACATAGGCAATTATTTTTTGACTGCCGCCGATAGAGACCAAACCCTAATGCTCCGCCACCGTATATTCGCGTTTTTTCAGCCTATCGCCACCATTTTCCACAGTGTTGGTCAGCAACGAACGCCCGAGTGCAACATTCAACGCAAATTTGGGCGCAAAACCACTAATGTACTTGTTTTGTTCCTGTCTTTTCTATAAATGCAATTCAATCCGAAACAGTTGACCATCTCCCGGTCCAACGGATGATTTTATTCTCCATCTGGAAGCCGCGCGATAAACTGCTATATCGGATTAAGATGCGGCTATTCACTTGGCCGAAATATGCGAATTGTACCGGCACATGCAGCGGAACATGTGACCGATGTCAGGAAGAATAAACATGACAACACCCGAAACGCCACTTGCAGACGGTTGGCAAAATGATCGAACAAAAGTGATCAGTGTCAGAGGCGCTCGGGAACACAATCTCAAAGGGGTCGACCTTGACCTTCCACGAGACAAGTTGATTGTCATGACCGGATTGTCCGGGTCTGGAAAATCATCCCTCGCCTTCGATACGATCTACGCTGAGGGTCAGCGACGGTATGTCGAGAGCCTATCTGCCTATGCGCGTCAATTCCTCGAAATGATGCAAAAACCGGATGTTGACCAGATCGATGGCCTGTCGCCTGCCATCTCGATCGAACAGAAGACAACATCCCGCAATCCACGGTCGACGGTGGGAACAGTCACAGAGATCTACGACTACATGCGGTTGTTGTTTGCTCGTGTCGGTGTTCCCTATTCGCCTGCGACCGGTCTCCCCATTGAAAGTCAGACCGTCAGTCAAATGGTTGACCGCATAATGGAACTGGAGGAAGGCACGAGACTGTACCTATTGGCTCCAATGGTTCGTGGTCGAAAAGGTGAGTACCGAAAAGAACTCGCCGAGTTGATGAAAAAGGGCTTTCAGCGTGTCAAGATTGACGGCACCTTCCATGAAATTTCTGACGCCCCTGCCCTCGACAAAAAACTCAAACACGACATTGATGTTGTTGTGGACCGAATTGTCGTGCGCGATGATATAGCAGGCCGACTGGCCGATTCCATTGAAACAGCGCTGAAACTTGCTGACGGAATTGCGATAGCGGAATTCGCGGATCAAAAGGATGGCGAGGATCCGAATAGGTTGATTTTCTCTGAAAAATTTGCCTGTCCGGTGTCGGGATTCACAATTGCGGAGATCGAACCGCGTCTTTTTTCTTTCAACAATCCGTTTGGCGCTTGCCCGACCTGTGACGGCCTTGGAACAACACTGGCTTTTGAAGAAGATCTTGTTGTTCCCGATCATACCTTGTCATTGCGTGAAGGTGCGGTGCTTCCTTGGGCAAAAACCGGTTCAACATCCCCTTATTATGCTCAGACACTGGAAGCTCTTTGCAGCCATTATGATGTTTCCATGGCAACGCCCTGGAAAGACCTTTCCGCGGAAACCCAGGATGCAATCCTGCATGGTACCGGCAAGACCGAAATAGAATTTGTCTATGATGATGGTGTGCGCAGTTATCGCGCGGCAAAGCCATTTGAAGGTGTTATCGGAAACATTGAGCGCCGTTGGCGCGAAACCGAATCCACATGGGTTCGTGAGGAACTGGCTCGATATCAGACAGACCACGCCTGTCCCTCCTGTCAGGGGTACCGCCTGAAACCTGAGGCGCTCGCAGTCAAGATTGCGGATCGGCATATTGGACAGATTACCGAGTTATCTATCCGGGATGCGGGCCAATGGTTCGAGGTACTTCCAGACAAACTCAACAAAAAGCAGACAGAAATTGCCGGGCGAATTCTCAAAGAGATCCGCGAGCGTCTGAAGTTTCTGAATGATGTTGGACTGGAATACCTATCCATGTCCCGCTCGTCAGGTACGCTTTCCGGCGGCGAAAGCCAGCGGATACGGCTGGCGTCGCAAATCGGCTCAGGCCTGACTGGCGTTCTCTATGTTCTGGATGAACCATCGATTGGCCTGCACCAGCGAGACAATGCACGCCTTCTGGAAACACTCAAGCATCTGCGCGATCTCGGCAACACGGTCATCGTCGTTGAACATGACGAGGATGCTGTTTTAACCGCAGACTATGTGATTGATGTCGGTCCTGGTGCCGGTGTTCATGGCGGCGAGATTGTTTCCAGAGGAACACCATCTGATGTGATGGCCAACCCGAACTCGCTGACAGGCCAATACCTATCCGGCCAAAAGATGATCGCCCAGCCGCCGGAACGGCGCAAGATCAACAAAAAGCGGAAGATTTCGGTCAAAGGCGCGCGTGGCAATAACCTGAAAGATCTGGATGTTGATGTACCGCTCAGCACCTTTACCTGCGTCACAGGTGTTTCCGGTGGGGGCAAATCCACATTTCTCATTGATACTCTTTATAGGTCTGCAGCGCGCCAGTTGAACGGCGCACGTCAGAACCCGGCACCACATGACCGGATCGAGGGGCTGGAAGCACTTGATAAAGTCATCGATATAGATCAATCACCTATTGGCCGCACACCTCGATCCAATCCCGCGACATACACGGGCGCCTTCACGCCAATTCGCGAATGGTTCGCCGGAATGCCGGAAGCAAAGGCACGCGGATACCAGCCAGGACGCTTTTCGTTCAACGTCAAGGGTGGTCGCTGTGAATCCTGTCAGGGCGATGGCGTCATCAAGATTGAAATGCACTTTCTGCCCGATGTCTATGTCACCTGCGATGTATGCCAGGGCAAACGCTACAACCGGGAAACCCTGGAAGTCGAATTCAAGGGCAAGTCCATTGCAGACGTCCTGGATATGACAGTTGAGGAAGCTGCAGAGTTTTTCTCAGCCGTTCCAGCTGTTCGTGACAAGATGAAGACTTTGGCGCGAGTGGGACTGGGCTATATCAAAGTCGGCCAACAGGCGACAACCCTTTCAGGCGGAGAAGCACAACGCGTCAAACTGGCCAAGGAATTGTCGAAGCGTTCAACTGGCCGAACGCTCTATATACTGGACGAACCGACAACCGGTCTTCACTTCCATGACGTCGCAAAGCTGCTTGATGTTCTCCACGAGCTGGTGGATCAGGGCAATACGGTCCTGGTGATCGAACACAATCTGGAAGTCATCAAAACCGCCGATTGGATTATTGACTTGGGTCCCGAAGGTGGAGACGGCGGCGGAACAATCGTTGCCACTGGACGTCCGGAGGACGTCGCCGAAATTAAGGAAAGCTACACCGGTCGTTTTTTGCAAGAGCTTTTGCATCGCCGCCCACATAGGGCGATAGATGCGGCAGAATAGCCAAAACCAAATGCCGAGCGGAATCGTTGTGCGACGCATCATTCCGCTACGACATTGCTATTTATCGTTTATTTCAATTTTCTGAAATTATTCATTGTCCACATATGCTGCATTGCATCAGATGCATGCCTGACATGCAAAGATCGCACTTCATTAATTTCGGATGGTGAATTATATGTTTCTCAACAGCGACGCAGAGAGCAGATAAACTCTCTCGCCGAGAAGGAAAATAAAATGTTCGATAATGTAGTTCGTAAATACAACAACTGGGTCAGCTACCGTCGCGCAGTTGACGAACTGTCCCGCCTGTCCAGCCGTGAGCTGCAGGACCTCGGCATCAGCCGCAGCGATATCAAGTTCATCGCGCGCAGCTCAAACGCCATCTAAAAATACTGAGATCGCGTCCTGAGGCATCCTCCTCCCAGCCAATGGACGTGTGACACGCAGGACATCCTCCTCCCAGTCCTGCAACGTCGAAACAACGCCCGCCAGCACCTCCTCCCGCTGGCGGGTGTTTGTTTATTCGGCCCACGACGAAATATTCCCGGAAAACATTTCAAGTTTTAGTCAACGAACGCGCCCTTCGCATGTGCAGCGTACTGTCCATGGAATTATCTATTTTCGGTAAAGTACCATCATGCATAAATTGCAGATTAACCGTTTATAAACCTGCATTTTTTGCATATCAGCTTCGCGTTTTACCCACTACCTCGCAGTGCACAAAACCCCTATCTTCCGAATTGTAAGAAATGACCGGGCCAGACGCCGATCCGCGGTGCCGTGGCCAAGAGATAAGCGAAAGGCCTATAAAATGCTTGATACAGTGGTACGCAAATACAACAGCTGGAAAAACTATCGCCGGACCTACGATGAGCTGGCAAACCTTTCCAATCGTGAACTGGATGACCTCGGCATTGCTCGTGTAGACATCGAACGTTATGCGCGTCAGTCAGTAAAATAATCTGCCTTGCGGTAAAACGGGTACCTCCTCCCAACCCGGTTACCGCATTTTTCTACGGGTCAAACCGTAGAAACAAAGAAAAACGTCTGCCGGACACCCTCCCGTCCGCAGGCGTTTTTTCTTGTTTGAAGCACCATCCTTGAAAGCTCTACCCTTGTCTGCGGGCAAACCATTCATCGATCGGGATTATATTGGGTTTCTCGCCATTTGAACGAACCCAGGAATCCACCGCATATGCGTTCCCAGTCGACTTTTCGGTGATCGTCGCGGTGGCATGCGGATAACGCCCGTCCAGGAGAAACCCTCGCCCGACCGGTGAACTGACCTTGTGATGGTGCAGATAACCATGGTTTTCGGCGATCAGCAGCAGGGAATTGGTGTTGGTGCTCTCGTCGATGCAATCCATTTGCCCACGTTTCCCGGAATTCTGCATGTCGAAGCCACCAACATCATTTTTAGATCCGGCTTCCGCTGCAACACGTAGTTCCTGCCATTGCACTGCTTTCCCGATTGCCCGGCGCTCTGCAGATGGTGAACTTTTTCCAGTAGCAAGAATGCCTCTCAATTTATTCAGGTCTTCAGACGACAAGCTGACCGGTGTCTTATAGGTACATCCAAAACCGTGACAAATATAGATTTTGGTATCTTTCGGAGCGACACCATTGTGGTTTCCGTACCAAACACGGGCATCACCCAACGATTGACCGGCACAGGCACTCAAAACAGAAATTGCCAAAAGTGATAAAACAAAATGTCGCTGCATATCCCCTCCCAAAGGCCACGCACTTCCAATGCGACTCAACGCGGCAGACCATGATACCCCAAAGTAAATCGTTTGCAGCAAACCTCCAGAAATTGTACTCAACGCACGAAGTATTGTGTATCGCTGCATCTGCGAGTTAATCCAGAGATAAAGCGACCAACCTCCCAAAGGACAAACCATGACACCCATCCATGTGATCGGCGGCGGTCTTGCCGGTTCTGAAGCTGCCTGGCAAATCGCACAGGCCGGGATTGATGTTATCCTGCATGAGATGCGCCCTGTTCGAAAAACTGACGCTCACCAGACCCAGGGGCTGGCAGAACTTGTTTGTTCCAATTCATTCCGATCTGATGATTCAGAACAGAACGCTGTAGGCCTCATCCATCATGAACTGCGCCAGTTAGATTCGCTGATCATGGCATCTGCAGATGCGCATCAGGTCCCTGCAGGAAGCGCACTCGCCGTGGACCGCGATGGTTTCTCTGATGCAGTTACAAAAGCGCTGGAAGACCATCCACGCATTACGATCAAACGTGAAGAAGTTGCGGGCCTTCCCCCTGCAGATTGGGAAAAGGTCATCATCGCGACCGGACCATTGACCTCACCAGCATTATCACAAGCGGTCCTTGAAAAGAGCGGAGAGGATTCGCTCGCCTTCTTTGACGCGATTGCGCCCATTGTGCATTTCGAGTCCATTGATCTCGGCAAGGCATGGTTCCAGTCCCGTTATGACAAGGTTGGCCCAGGTGGTACTGGCAAGGACTACCTCAACTGCCCGATGGACAAGGATCAATACGAAGCCTTCATAGATGCTCTGCTGGAAGGAGATACGGCAGACTTCAAGGAGTGGGAGGCGAATACGCCCTACTTCGACGGCTGCCTTCCGATTGAAGTGATGGCCTCCCGAGGACGTGAAACCTTGCGCCATGGCCCCATGAAACCGATGGGTCTCACCAATGAGCACAATCCGGACGTCAAAGCCTATGCTGTTGTCCAGCTCCGTCAGGACAATGCCCTAGGAACTCTATACAACATGGTTGGCTTTCAGACGAAACTTAAATACGGCGCTCAAGCAGATATTTTCCGGATGATCCCGGGCCTAGAAAAAGCGCAATTTGCCCGCCTTGGCGGATTGCATCGCAACACATTCTTGAATTCACCCAAGGTTCTTGATGAAACACTTCGCTTGAAGGCTGATCCCCGCATACGCTTTGCCGGTCAGATAACTGGCTGTGAAGGTTATGTGGAATCGTCAAGTGTTGGCTGCATGGTTGGGCTGTTTGCCGTCTTGGAAGCACGCGGCCAGAACATTGTGCCCCCACCTGAAACAACTGCTATGGGCGCTCTACTCGGCCATATCACCGAAGGCCACATCAGCCGCGATGATGGTGTCGGGAAACCCAAGTCATTCCAGCCAATGAACGTAAATTTCGGATTGTTTCCGCAGGTTGACGTCCCAACCAAGGACGAAGAAGGCAAAAAGATCAAAGGCAAAGAAAAGACAAAGGCCAAAAAACTTGCCATGACAACCCGAGCGAAATCCGATTTTTCTGACTGGCAGAACAAACTAGGGCTTCAAAGCCAGGCAGCAGAATAGATGCAAATTCGTGTAAGATCAGTCATTGGGCGTCGATGAAAGCAATCGGCGCTTTTCATCAGACCATTCCAGGGCAACTTTCTCGATATCTGAGGCAAATTCCTGTTTGCCGTCTACATAACCGTTCCAATCACCGGCATGTTCCTGAACGAGCTTTCGTTTCCGGTCTGCATAATCCGAGGCAATGTCCGGGTGTGCAATCAGATAATCCCGGATCACCAAGTGCCTCAATATATCCGGCGAGCCATACTCAAAAATATGAAGATGATGGCTGCGCTTGCCATCCTTGTCTGTTTTCCTGAAATAGAGCCTGCCCGGAATGCCATATTCACCCATGGCATTGTAACCTAAACGCCCCAGTTTTCCCGAATCGCTATCACACTCCTCCAGGGAATTTACTCCGCCCACCATATCAATGATTGGTTTTGACAACATTCGAGGAATTGCAGTACTGCCTATATGATGAATTTCAAGAAGGTTCTCGCCGAGCGCTTCTTTGATGAGATCAGCTTCATATTCGTAGGCAGAGCGCCAATGACGCTGAAACTCGGAGAGTTCTACCTTCATCGATATGTCCTAAAGCCGTGGGAACGTTTTACCTGACGAACGCCATAGTATCCATTGACGCCGTAATTGCGAAACTTCCGCGACCTGTTTCAACGGATCAAACTCGGTTGTTTCCAGTTTTTTCAAGTAAGGCTCTACCAATGCCAATGGTAAAAATGCCGAATAGCAGGCATTTGGCACGTCCCCGGACACCTGTTTAACCCGAGCCAGATGATGGCGCACATGATCCCGCAACTCTTTCAACGCAGCCTTTAGTTCTGGTGTGGTTTCGCCTTTGAAGACTTTCTCGGTGTCGACATTGTGCCGTGCAAGCACATCCTTTGGCAAATACATCTGATGCCGTGAAGCATGCCATGGCAAGGCTCTCATGAGGCCCGTCAGGCAATAGGCTACTCCTGCATGCCCCGCCGCTGTCGCGGTTTCCGGTTCCTCGCCATTGGCCAAAACATAACAAACGAGTTGAAACAGTCCTGAAACCGTTTCACCGGCATATCCCTCAAGGTCATTCATGCTCGGCATCGGATCGTTGTAAAGGTCAAATATCCGCGCCCCAATCATTGAGACAAGACCGGCCTTTGGGAGGTTATAGGTTTCAATCGTCTGTAACAAAGCGTTTGCAACCGGATTGGCCGCCGAAGCGCCATGTTCTGTCCCTTCAAGCAAATCACGCCACCATTGCAAACGGACTTCTCCGGGCAATGGCTCTGACACGACCTCCCTGATACGGGCAATCTCTGCATTAAATGCATAAAGTGCTAACAAAGCTGAACGATGCGCGTCAGGCGCCAGAAGCGCGCTTAGATAACGGTCCTGGTCATATTGTCGGACAATATCGACCGCGTGATCAAAATCGGTTGTCATGGATGACTATTTGGCTCCGTAGATCCGTTAGTCCACTGCCAATAGTGCGGTTGCCACAGCCCGGTCTTCTGCCAGCAAAACATTATACGTTCTGATTGCAGCTCCTGTAGACATGGTATCTGCCAGAATGCCAGAGGCGCGAAACGCTTCTTTCAATTCCGGCAGAAGAGGAACAAGACCAGCTCCAGTCCCGACAAGCAGAACTTCGATATCGACAGTTTCTTCAAACACCCGTTCGAAGGCCTCGATGGTAAACTCAGCCGGGCTGTTCAGATTCCAGCCGTAGATCCCGCTTGGGACGCACAACAAGGACCCGTGATGCGACATATCCGCAAAACGGAACCCACCGTTGCCATAAGCGTCCAGCGGGGCCCGTCCCGGAAAATGCGCAGCCCGAATTTCCATTCTCTCGTTCCTTAGGCTGTCGCCTCTTTACCAGTTCCCTTTTCACCATCATCGTCATTTTTAGACAAGGCATCAGGGCGCAGGTTGAACAGAATCAGGAATGGTGCAGCCAGGAAGATGGAGGAATAAGTTCCGATGATAATTCCGAAAATCATGGCCAGCGTGAACGACTGGATGACTTCACCACCGAAGATATAGAGCGCAAGCAGTGCCAACAACGTTGTAACAGAGGTCATGGTCGTCCGTGACAGCGTTTCGTTGATCGACATATCAAGCAGGTCAGTCAAAGGTCGTTTCTTGTATTTCCGCAAGTTCTCTCGAATTCGGTCATAAACAACAACGGTATCATTGAGTGAATACCCGATAATCGTCAGGACGGCCGCGATACTGGACAGCGAGAAATCGAGCTGTAGCAAAACAAACAGACCGACAGTGATGACAACGTCATTGGCCGTGGTCAGGATCGCCCCAACAGCAAACTGCCATTCAAACCGGAACCAGATGTAGAACAGGATCGCCAGCAGTGCTGCCACAACGGCAATGGCACCGGCTTGTGCCAATTCCCCTGAGACCCTCGGTCCAACAACTTCGACCCGCCTGAAATCAACATTGTCATCGGCGAAGATAGTCCGTACCCGACTGACGACTGTCTGCTGGGCCAATTCCCCGCCTGGCTGTTCCTCGACCCGGATCAATATGTCGTCCGAACCACCAAACTCCTGTACCTGGACATCACCCAGGTTCAGCGTTGAAAGCTCAGATCGAATGAATCCGATATCGGCGGGTCCATCGGTCTTGATCTCGATGATTGTTCCACCCTTGAAGTCGATCCCGAAATTCAGACCGACAAAGGCAAATGCGGCCAGAGACGCAATGACCAACAGGATAGATGCAGGAAAACTGAACTTCCTCAACCACATGAATTTAAAATTTGTGTTGTCCGGAACGAGTCTCAGCAACATAGGTATTACTCCCGGATCAAATCGGCAATTTGGACGGACGGCGAAACCGGACCCAAAGGGCCACGAGCAACCGACTGAACGTAAATGCCGAGAAAACTGTGGTGAAAATTCCGATAGCCAGCGTCACAGCAAAGCCACGGACCGGACCGGATCCGAGTTGGAACAGAATGATTGCCGCAATCAGTGTCGTGATGTTGGCATCAAGAATGGTACCGAGGGCACGCTTGTAGCCTGCATCGATCGCCGATATCGCGGACCGCCCTGCTCTCGATTCTTCCCGTATTCGTTCGAAAATGAGCACGTTCGCATCAACCGCCATACCGATTGTCAGAACAATACCTGCGATACCCGGCAGCGTCAGTGTTGCCTGTAAAACCGTCAGGGCTCCAAAGATAAGGAAGATGTTGGCCATCAATGCCATATCGGCAATTACCCCAAAACGGCCATAGGCAAGGATCATGAAGACAATCACCAGCACGCCCGCAATGACTGAGGCCATTTTACCAGCTTCAATGGAATCTGCACCAAGGCCAGGCCCAATGGACCGTTCCTCAATAACCGTGAGTTTGGCAGGCAAGGCACCTGCACGAAGCAGAACTGCCAAGTCATTGGCGCCTTCAACGGTAAAGTTTCCTGAAATCTGACCGGACCCGCCCAAGATGGGCTGTTGAATGACCGGGGCCGAAATGACTTCATCATCTAAGACAATTGCGAACGGACGGCCCACATTTTGTTGAGTAATAGTCGCAAATTTCCGGGCACCAGAGGTGTTGAAACGGAATGTTACCACCGGCTCATTGGACCGCTGATCAAAACTCACCTGCGCATCGACCAGATCTTCTCCAGACAGAAGCGGAGCTTCTTCCAGAAGATATGGCAGTGGCGGGTCATCAACCGACATCATGACCACGGTACCGACCGGTGGACGGCTTTGCATCGCCTGTTCACCGGACATGGACACGTCGACCATATGGAAGGTCATCTGGGCTGTCTGCCCAACAACATCCTTCAGGCGTTCAGGATCGCTTTCGCCCGGCGCTTCAACAAGAATACGGTCTGTTCCCTGGCGCTGAATGTTTGGCTCGGTTGTTCCGAGTTCATCAACCCGGCGACGGATGACTTCGATAGACTGTTGGACAATAGCTGCCAAACGGTCATCCAGACCTTCTTCAGTATAGGAAAACCGCACCAGGCCGTCATTTGTGACCGTCAATTCAAACTCGTCAACTGGCTGACCACCAAAGACATTCGAAACCAACGGATTGACCAAGGGCTGAAGTCGCTCTTCAGCTTCTGCCAGTCTTGTCAAATCCCGGATACGAACCTGCGCTGTTTCACCCTGAACTCCAAGACCGGTATAGCCGATCCGTGGATCCTCACGCAGAGTGGCCCGGATATCGCTGACCACGGTCTTCATGCGCTTCTGGATATAATCATCCTTGTCGATCTCATAGAGCAGATAAGCACCGCCCTGTAGATCAAGACCAAGAACCATCTGGCTCTGAGGCAAAAAATCCGGCCATTTTTCGAGTGTTTTGGCAGAAAAGAAATTCGGCAGCGTTGATAGGATGCCAGCGGCAATCACTATCACGATCAGCGCAATTTTCCAGCGAGCGAAATAGAGCATGGTCAAGCCTTAAAAAGCGGACGGGCCGAAGTGTCTCCGGCCCATCAAAACGATATCGTCAGCGGTGATAATCAGGCGCTGTCTTTGGCAGGTTCGCCCTTGGAACGAACTTCCTGAACCATTGAACGTACAACCCGAACTTTGACACCTTCAGACAATTCGACCTGGAGTTCGCCGTCGTCAACAACTTTGGCTACTTTACCGATCAGTCCGCCGGTTGTGACGACTATGTCGCCGCGACGCAGATTGGAAATCAGTTCCTGATGCTGTTTCATCCGCTGACGTTGTGGGCGGATAATCAGGAAATACATGATTGCGAAAATAGCAACAAACGGCAGCAAAGACATGAGGAAATCAGGTCCGCCAACTCCGCCTGTCTGCGCATAGGCTGGTGTAATCAACATAAACTTCTCCTGGGCGGCGTTTTCATAAGCCTCCGCCAATCGTCTGGCATAAGCAAAAACGCTCTAATTCTGGTGGCGCGGACTATAACGGCGGCGCAATTCTTTTCAAGCGTTGCGAACGTTTTCCGGCGTACCAGTATCTTATTTATCGTTGTTTCGGCCAAAACATTCCCGTGATACTGCTCAAGCCAATTCTTTTCGGCCCTGACATGGGCCTTTCTGACGAGGGTTGCAAGAATAAATGAACGCCTCAAACGACATTGCAGCATTAAATGCGAAGCTCGATTCACTCATCGAACTGGTAGCGCGTGCGGTGCCTGCTCTACCTTCCGAGACGGACTGGAATTCAGCGGATGCCTTTGTTTGGGTAACTAATCCCGGAGAATTAAACCCTGTTCCAAAAGTGAACCGGGTAGATATCAAGCTCTTATGTGCCGTCGGTCATGTCCGAGACCTTCTGTTGGACAATACTCGTCGATTTGCAGAAGGCCTTTCCGCAAATAACGCCCTGTTGTGGGGCGCGCGCGGGATGGGCAAATCATCACTGGTGAAAGCTGCGCAAGCAGCGATCAACGATGAACTTCAGTCAAACACTCTGAAATTGATCGAAATTCATCGCGAAGATATCGAATCACTCCCAAAACTCATGGTAACCATCAAGGCAGCACCATTCAGGTTCATCGTATTCTGTGATGACCTCAGTTTTGATAATGATGACACATCGTACAAGTCGCTCAAAGCTGTCCTGGAAGGCGGGATTGAAGGCCGTCCGGACAATGTCATCTTCTATGCGACATCCAATCGCCGACACCTGTTGCCTCGGGACATGATGGAGAACGAACGCTCTACAGCGATAAATCCGTCAGAGGCAGTAGAAGAAAAAGTGTCATTATCTGACCGCTTTGGTCTTTGGCTCGGCTTTCACAAGTGCAGCCAGGAAGATTATCTGGATATGGTGCGTGGATACGCAGATTATTACGGCCTTAAACAAGCTGACGACACCTTGCGTGCCGAGGCGCTGGAGTGGTCGACAACACGGGGAAGCCGTTCGGGACGAGTTGCTTTCCAGTTCATTCAGGATCTGGCAGGACGGCTCGCCAAATCCCTCGATTGAAACAAAAAAAGCCCGGTTGATACCGGGCTTTTTGTATTTATTTCAGTCGTTTATCTTGGTGGCAGATGGTTAAGTGGATCGACAGGCTTGTTGCCACGCCGCAGCTCAAAATGTACTTGCGGCTGAGTGACTGAACCTGTTGCTCCTGCCAGTCCAATGGTATCACCTCGACGAACCTTGTCGCCACGCTTAACCTTCAATTGACTGTTGTGTGCATATGCGGACACCCAACCATCTTCATGACGAACAAGCACCAGGTTGCCGTATCCTTTGAGCTCATTACCTGAGTAAATCACCGATCCATCGTCTGCCGCTTTCACAGGTGTTCCTTCCGGCACAGCGAGATTCACACCTTCATTGCGACCACCACCGGGCTTGGCCCCAAAATCAGAGATAATCCGGCCACGAACGGGCCAACGAAATTTCGCTGGTGCGGTTGTTTCTTCGGGCTGAACACTGGCAACGATCTGAGGCGTTTTGATCGGAGCTGTTGGCCGCGCTTCATCAAGATTGCTTGGTGCTGGCAACTCAGTCGTTTCAACGGGTTTGGTTGGCGTGGCTTCCAGAACTTTGGGTAGCTTTGGTGGTTTGCGCGGTGTTGGAACCGAACCGGAATTGGTCGGTGACGGAATGGATGCGGTCGTCAGGGTTTCAACATGACCAGCCGGTTTCCGCTTCGGCGATGTATCAATCTGCGCGACTTTGGCTTTCTGGACTGTAGCCTTGCTTTTGCTGATATCCGCGAATGTTGGCTGACTTTTCGGTTTGCGATCAGGTGCGGTGCCCGCGACTGTCGGGATGGAACCAGTTGTAAGCGTATCGGCGTTAGCGACTTTCGGCAGCTTAACACTACCCGTCTCACCTTCTGTCGCACTGGTCGTACCGTTACGATCAGAAAAAACGTAAGTCGGAATGATAATCGTCTGGCCGGGTTTTACAGCAGATGGATCTTGAATCCCGTTAACAGCTGCCACAGCTTGAATCGGCACACCATACCGGCGAGAAACCGAATTCAAGGTATCACCCTGGCGCAGTTGAACTTTTGTGCCTCCCGCAGAAGTCCAACCTTTCCAGCTTCGCGCATTTGCAACAGCAGAAGTGCTCGCCGTTTCCGGTGCTGGAAGTGTCATGACAGGTTGCACCTTGGGCGCTGATGCGACAGGCGCCACGTATGTGGGCGCGGGCAGCGGCGCACTTTGAACAGGTTGCTGTGTTTGCGATATCGAACCAGTGGTCACCGGCACTGCAGAGCTTTGCGGCAATCCTGCACTGGTTCCACCCGGACCATCGATAATATCCTGATAACTTGGCTGTTCTGCTGACTCACCGGAAAGGATTGCGCGTTGGTTTTGTGTACTACCGGTATAAATCGGCGCTTCACCAAAACGCTCCATAGCAGAAGAGCACCCGGTCAAAACCGCGGCACCAACTGTAACAGTGGCCAACTTTTCCAGGAATTCCCCGCGGAGGGTACGCATCCGCTTTTTCATCGCCTTAACTCTACCGCTGACTATGGCTGATATGGTTAAGATTAGAAACGAGTAAGGTTTATAAAGGCTAAAGACGTTGGAAGGATTCAGCTTTTTATTTTAAGGAATGAAAAACCAGCCTGGCATCAAGCATTGAATATACTGGCACCGTTGAGCATACAAACCGCTTCTGCCCATCCGGCTGGTGCATGAAGCCACTTACAATTTTTGAGCCAGACCTGGCTGCAACATGACAGTTCTCAGGTTCATCAAGTCTTCGGCCGAGAGAACATTCTCACCCTTTTGATATCGAATGAGTTCCTGGGGCTGTTTTGCCAATCCAACTGGGGCGATAAGCAATCCGCCGGGCTTCAATTGCTGTATCAATGGATCGGGAATTTCGTTTACAGCACCATTTAAAACAATGCGGTCATAAGGCCCTTTGGATTTCAGGCCATCGAACCCGTCGGCGTGATGCGCTCTAACGTTCTCCAATTTTAGAGCCGCAAACCGGCTTTTGGACAAGTCTGTTAATGCCTTGTACCGGTCAAGCGTCTCGACCTGCCCAGCCAGTTGAGACAAGACCGCTGCCTGATATCCGGAACCCGTCCCTATTTCCAAAACCCTGTGGTCTTTCGATACGTGCAAAGCCTGGAGGACAAAGGCGACAAGAGACGGTGCAGAGATCGTCTGCCCGCACTCAATTGGAAGAACTGCATCTTCATATGCAAGACCATGATGTCTTGCCGGCAGGAACAGGCGTCTTGGCACATGTTCGATGGCGGAGAGAACTTCAAGCGCGCTAATTCCCCGTCTGCGCAGCCCTAAAACAAGCGATGCGCGTGCTTCGGCCTCGTCGGGAAGTGCAGATTGGCTATGTGCCTCTACCTCGCCGGGATTGAGACCGGCCATATGCTGCTCCACTGCTCGGACTATTGAAGCGCGCCTGCCAGATCACCGACAAGATCATGCGCTGTTAAGTCTATGCGTAACGGGGATACGGAAATATATCCATCGGCAATTGCATGCATGTCCGAATTTTCAAGAACCGATTTGCCCCGGTCCTGAAACTTCAACCAATAATAGGGATTACCGCGCCCATCCATGCGTTCGTCAATCATCAGCCCACTTTGCGCATGATGTCCTTGCACGGTGACTTTTACACCTTGCACCGCCTCCGGCTTACACGGTGGAAAATTGATATTGAACAACGAATACGGAGGCAGGGTGAAATTCATCAGTTTTTTGAAAAGTTCTGGTGCATAAGTTTCGGCCACCGAATAATCCGGTTCAGCCCCAATGCCCCAACTATAAGCCTGTGACACTGCAATCGAGCGAATCCCAAGGATAGCGCCTTCCATCGCCCCGGCAACCGTTCCGGAATATGTAACGTCCTCGGCGATATTTTGGCCTCGGTTAATCCCGGACAGCACCAGATCGGGCAATTCCGGCAGCACCTTCCGGATACCCATGATAACGCAGTCTGTCGGAGTGCCTTTCAAGGCAAAATGCCGCTCATCGATCTGTCGCAACCGCAGCGGATCACTCAACGTCAACGAATGCGCAACGCCGCTCTGGTCGGTTTCCGGTGCAATGACCCACACATCGTCAGAAATCGTCCGCGCAATTCGCTCCAGAACATCGAGACCGGGAGACTGAAAACCATCATCATTTGTAATCAAAATACGCATGCGACCTGTCCCGAACTGTCTGTTTGGAAGGCCAAGGACAAGAGCCCTCAGCCGATTTTGTCGAGCCCACCCATGTAGGGCTGCAGAACCTCTGGCACCGTTATGGTGCCGTCACCGTTCTGATAGTTTTCAAGAACTGCAATCAGGGCCCTCCCGACGGCTATCCCAGACCCATTCAAAGTGTGAACATGAACAGGCTGTTTGGAATCGGTGGGACGATATCGGGCATTCATCCGACGTCCCTGAAAATCACCACAAATCGAACAGGACGAAATTTCGCGATACATGTCCTGACCCGGCAACCAGACTTCAATGTCATATGTCTTCCGGGCCCCAAATCCCATATCCCCTGTGCAAAGGGTCATGACACGGTAATGCAGGCCAAGTTTCTGCAGGATTTTCTCTGCACAGCCCAGCATCCGCTCTAGCTCATCGTGAGATTCGTCCGGCTTTGTCACAGAGACTAATTCACATTTTTGGAACTGGTGCTGCCGCAGCATGCCACGGGTATCCCGTCCTGCCGAACCTGCTTCCGAGCGAAAACAATAGGTCAGCGCGGTTACCCGAATCGGCAATTGATCTTCCGCCAGCATCTCGCCAGCGACCAGATTGGTCAGCGGAACTTCTGCTGTCGGGATAAGATAGTGATCTGTCGTTGTCTTGAAGAGATCTTCTTCAAATTTCGGCAACTGACCAGTGCCATAAAGCGGTTCACTGTTTACGAGAAGCGGCGGAGATACTTCTGTGTAGCCATGTTCATGCGTATGCAAATCAATCATGAATTGCCCAAGTGCACGCTCAAGACGTGCAATCTGACCCTTCAGAACCACAAAACGCGACCCAGACAACCTGGCTGCCTTACCAAAGTCCATCGCACCCAGGTCTTCGCCTAACTCATAGTGTTCCTTCGGCTTTTCATTGAAAATGAAGGTCGGCTTCTCTCCATGGCTTCGATAAAGAACGTTGTCAGCTTCATCAGCGCCTTCCGGAACATTGTCGAACGGCAGGTTCGGGATGACGGCCATCGCCGCTTCCAGGTTGGCAGTCAGCCTGCGCTCTTCTTCTTCTCCGGACTGAATGAAGGCCTTGATCTGGGCAACTTCGTCGATCAGTTCCTGCGCACGCGAATCATTACCAGATCCCTTGGCCTTGCCAATTTCCTTGGAGGCCGCGTTCCGACGTTCCTGAGCTTCCTGAAGCTTTGTGATGTGAGATCGACGGGAGTCGTCCAATGCAATGAGCTTGGCCGACGAAGCTTCATAACTTCTTCTTGCCAAGGCCTTGTCAAAGGCGTCTGCGTTTTCCCGGATCCATTTGATATCAAACATCTTCGCTTCCCGAACGACGGTCGTTACAATTGTAAACCTGACCGTCAGACCGGAAAGTGATGGTGAAGAAGCTTAGGCTGCAGCGTCTTCCGCTTCGCGTTCAGCTTCCCGTTCGGCGCGTTTGCGCTCAACCAATCTGACAGACAGAATGGAGACTTCGTAGAGAAGCAGCGTGGGCAGCGCAAGACCGATCTGCGAGATTGGGTCTGGTGGTGTCAAAATTGCAGCAGCTGCAAATGCACCCACGATTGCGTATTTGCGCTTGGACTTGAGGCTTTCAGCGCTAACAAGCCCTGCCCGGCCCAACAATGTCAGGACGACAGGCAGCTGAAACACCAACCCAAAAGCAAAAATCAGGATCATGATAAGCCCGAGGTATTCACTCACCTTCGCAAGGTGATGAATAGCAACCTGACTTGTGCTGGCTGCTTGTTCCTGTGACAGGAAAAACCCCATCGCCATCGGCATGATCAGGAAATAAACGAGGCAGGCACCAATCAGAAACAGGATCGGGGTTGCTACCAAAAACGGAAGAAACGCTCCCCTTTCATGTTTGTACAAGCCCGGAGCAACAAACATATAGATCTGGCTGGCAACCACAGGAAACGCCAGAAACAAGGCTCCGAAAAGCGCGAGTTTCAGCTGCGTAAAGAACCATTCCTGAGGCGCGGTAAAGATCATCTCGACATTTCCGGAGCCGCCAGCGGCCTGGATATAGGGAATCGTCAGGATGTTGTAGATGTCAGTGGCAAAATAAAAGCAAATGACGAACATCACGAGAATCGCGGCAATCGACCACATCAGCCGTTGGCGCAATTCAATCAGATGTTCCATCAAGGGAGCCTTGGAGGCTTCGACTTCGTCCTGGCTCATGCCTTCACATCTTCTGTTGTCGGCGCCGCTTTGGTTTCGACCTTAGGTTCCATTGCCGGTTCAGAACCCGGCTCAGCCGATTTTTCGACAGCTTCGGCCTTGTCAACTGGCTTGGATGTTTCGGTCTTCGGAACATCCACCTGTTTGTGAGCCTCTTCTTCGATCGATTTTTTCAGGTCACCCAGCGGATTGAAATTGGCTGCCTCTTCCACCGTCTTTTTCATGTCGGCAATATCAGCCTGCTGCTCTGCTTCTTTGAGAGCATCGTTGAACGTTGACTGAAATTCGCGCGAAAGCTTCCGCGCCTTGCCCAGTGTCTGGCCAAGGGTACGCAGCATGCGTGGCAAATCTTTCGGACCAACCACGATAATCGCAACACAGGCGATCACCATAATCTCCGTCCAACCGATATCGAACATGAAATACTTCGTCCCTTAAGGAGACGCGATGCGGATTAGGATCAGCTCGCTTTGGACTGATCTTCGGACTTTGAGGCCTCTACGGTCTCACTGGCCTGATGATCGATGGTCTTCGCTGTATCAGCAGTATCAGCAGTTTCGTCTTCTGCCATACCCTTCTTAAAGCTTTTGATTCCCTTGGCTACATCGCCCATGAGGTCGGATATTTTGCCACGTCCAAAAAGCAGAACCACCACGACTGCGATGATCAAAATCTGCCAGATACTAATACCCATACGCCAAACTCCTGATTATTGGCTTGAAAGCCGTTTGTGCCCTTGTACAAAAACGGTTCATCCGCCGCAACTGCTACTCCGAAATCATTTCAGTCCCTTAGACGAACCAATTCGGAATTCATATTGCCACTACACTTGGGATTAATTGCGGGAAAAGACAAGCACGTCTTTCGGATCAGTCGTTACTGCCACATCCATTCCACGATCCCATGGGCTCCCTGCCCGCACGCGCGCCTGGAGCGGATGATTAAGCCCATCAATCACAATGGACAATAATTCCACCTCGCCTACAAATCTCTTGGATCGAATACGCCCCTTGACGCCACACAATCCAGCTGTGTTCAAAATAACACCTTGCGGACGGATACAAACATCTACCTTTTCACCGATTTTTGTTTCCGACGCCGGTACGATACCAATCGGCGTTTCCAAACCGGCGGATGTAACTATTCCTTCAAGTTGATTCAGTTCCGAAAAAAACCTTGCAGCGAACAAATCAACAGGATGTTTATAGAGATCTTCTGCTGTTCCGTGTTGCACAAGCTCGCCGCGCCGCATCAGCGCAATGCTGTCGCCCATGCGCATTGCTTCTTCCGGATCATGCGTAACGATTATGCACGTCGCGCGGGTTTCGCGGATAACCGCCAGGGTCTCATCGCGTACACTGTCACGAAGGCGTTTGTCGAGGCCGGAGAACGGCTCATCCATCAAAAGGATACCAGGTCGTGGCACCAATGCCCTTGCCAAGGCAACACGTTGTTGTTCACCGCCTGACAGCGCATGCGGATAGTCATTTGCATAGTCCACCAAGCCAACCCGGCCCAATGCGGCCAAGGCAGCTGTTTGTGCTTCGCCTTTCGGCATGTTAGTCAGCCCGAACATCACATTTGCCAGAATACTCATGTGCGGAAACAGAGCGTAATCCTGGAACATCAAACCAACGCCGCGCTTTTCCGGCGGCAGGAACTGACCATCATCGGCAACAGCTCGTCCATTGATCAGAACAGTCCCCGCGTTTTGTTGTTCCACACCGGCAGCAATACGCATCAACGTGGTTTTACCGCAGCCAGAATGCCCCAATAGACAAAGAATTTCACCCGGAGCGATCGACAGACTGAAATTGTGAACAGATCCAACACCATCATAATCGTGGGACACGTTCTCAAATACGAGCCCCGCAGCAATCGTAGCACCAGCTGTGCCCGGAGCACCCCAATTTAGCGGATGGACGATGCCATTCGAAATTTTACTATTGAAATCAGGCATCAGGTTTCGGCGGTCTCGTCCGTCTCATCATCAAAGAGCGAGCCGTCTTCCAATGGATCTTCGTCCTCGGTCAAGCCTGCATCGTCATTCGGCGTCGGCACCATGAATGAAGCCGGGACCGCGCTGTCCAGCAGCCCGGCACCCTTCAGTTCTTCAAGGCCCGGTAGGTCTTTAACATTCTCTAGGCCGAAATGAATTAAAAAGTGATCCGTTGTTCCATAAGTCACTGGTCGACCAGGTGTCCGGCGCCTACCCCGCATCCGGATCCACGTCGTTTCTAGCAGAACATCAAGCGTCCCCTTGGAAGTCGACACCCCCCGAATTTCTTCAATCTCGGCCCTAGTTACAGGCTGGTGGTAAGCAATGATCGCCAGGGTCTCCAGCGCAGCTCGTGAAAGTTTACGTTGCTCTTCCACATTCCGCTGCATCAGAAAACTCAAGTCTTCCGCAGTCCTGAAGCACCATTTTCCGGCAACCTTGACGACATTCACACCACGTGTTGCATAATTTGCTTCAAGTTCTTGCAACAAACCCAAGACATCAGTTCCCTCTGGCAGCCGGAGCGTCAGCTCTTCAAGCGACAACGGTTCGTGGGAGGCAAACAACAATGCTTCGACCATTCTCAATCCGGACAAGTCTGACCCGGGAACAAATGACCGTTCATCTGAAACCATATCACAAAGATCCAGGAGATCATCGTCAGACATCGTGATCCGGTTCCTTTTCAATCGCACGGATATAGACCGGTGAAAACGGTTCACCCTGCCGAATTTCCACCTGCCCCTCCTTCGCCATTTCAAGGCTGGCCGAAAAGCTGCTGGCTACCACTGTCGCCCAATCCTTGTTGTCGTAAAGGTAATCCCGCAAATATGCGTTGAGTGGTGCCCATTCGCTGACACGACCAACAAGTTTGGTCAGCAATTCCCGCGCCTCCTGCAATGACCAGACTGTTCTCTGTAAAACCCTGACGGATGTAACCGACTGACGCTGGCGCTGTGTCGCGTAAGCAGATAGCAAATCGTAAACGGAAGCTTCCCAAATGCTGTTGTGCTGTACCGACATGGTTTCCGGTTCTCCACGATGGAAAACATCCTTGCCAACCCGGTTCATGGCCATGAGTTTGGCCGAAACATCCCGCATGGCTTCCAGGCGCCGGAGGCGAAATGCCAGAGCGGCAGCCAGTTCTTCTCCAGTAGGTTCGTCTTCGTCTTTTTGCTCCGGCAACAGCAGTTTGGATTTTAAAAATGCCAACCAGGCCGCCATCACAAGGTAATCAGCTGCAAGCTCAAGGCGCATACGCCGGGCTTCAGTGACGAATTCCAGATATTGCTCGACCAACGCCAGAATGGAAATGCGTGCCAGATCGACTTTCTGCGTCCGCGCGAGGCCAAGAAGCAAATCGAGCGGGCCTTCGTAGCCATCAACGTCAACAACGAGTTGTGGATCGGACATTGTCCGGTCCTCGGACAAATGGACAGAGCTCAACAGATCAAAAGACCCATCATCACCATTGTCCGTTTGTTGTTGGTCTGTGTCTGTCATTCGGACCTTTGTTAAACGCTTGACCATCCGGTCAGTGTTTTAAATTCATTCCATGCTTCCGCTCTATCGAATATGACATCCTGCTTAGGCAACTGCGCAAGCGCTCTGTCACACCTTTGTTTGGCCTTGTCGGCAAGTTCAGGCATGGCAACCGCCACAGCTTTCATTTCGTCCATATCTCCATTGCAATGGAGTACCAAATCGCAACCTGCTTCAAGTATCTTTGAAGAGCGGCTCGTGACGTCTCCCCCCAGCGCTTTCATCGAAATATCATCGCTCATCAGACAACCATCAAACCCGATTTCGGTCCGGATTATATCCTCAATCACCCGTCTGCTTTGAGTTCCCGGCGCGCTCTTGTCTATATTTTCATAAAGGAGATGCGCCGTCATACCCAATGCAACATCTGAAAGTGCCCTGAACGGCACAAAATCGACCTTTTCCAATGCAGATTTCTCGGCATCAACTTTTGGAAGCACCAAATGGCTGTCTACCATGGCCCGGCCATGCCCCGGAAGGTGTTTGACTACCGGCAAAACCCCGCCCGCCAAAGCGCCATTGATCATTGCCTGCCCAAGAATTGCGACAACCTCCGGATCGGAAGAGAGCGCGCGGTCACCAATGGCATCTACTGTTTCAGGGAAACGGATATCCAAGCATGGCGCGCAATCGATATTGATACCGACTGCGATCAAGTCCGACGCTATCAGCTGTGCTCCGAGAAAAGCAGCACGTAAACCGACGGCATTATTTGTCTTATAAAGGTCGCCAAAAAGTTTGGGTGCCGGGTATTTCGGCCAGTTCGGAGGTTTGAGCCGCTGCACCCTTCCGCCTTCCTGATCCACCAGAACAGGCGCATTGTCCCGTCCGACAGCATACCGAAACGCTTGTGTCAAACGACTGACCTGAGCAGGCGTGTCTATATTTCTGGCAAATAGAATGAGGCCCCATGGATCTTCAGTCCGAAAAAAAACGATTTCTTCTTCGGTAAGCGTCAAGCCGGCACAGCCGGAAATAAAGGCCTTAGTCATGTATTTGGATTAGCCGCCCTGTGAAACCCCGTCAAGAAAGGGCTGGCTTAATAGAGTCCTCTCTTGCACCACTTCATCTAACTTGCAATCTAGACCCACCATTTCAATTTGCAGAACGGACCATTTCATGCGCGCGCGTCCTGACATCCTAGCCGGTACCTTGCACAAGATTACACAAAAGTCCGATATCCTTGGGCGCAACCGACTGGGCGATACTGCCACCCTGGATATTGTTGTCTACACACCGCATAACCATGACGGCTCCGGACTTCCTTTGCTCGTTGATATCGTTGGTTACACCGCCGGCGGCCCGGCGCATGCCAACTGGAAAAACTTCGGCGAAAATGTTCCAGAACGTCTCGACCGGTTGATCCACGATGGTATTTTACCGCCAGTCGTTGTTGCTTTCCCTGATTGTTTCACGCGGCTTGGCGGAAATCAGTATATCGACAGCGATGCAATGGGCCCCTGGGCAACCTGGCTGACAACTGAAATGTTGGATGCAGTGGAAAATAGGTTCCATTGCGGTGGTTTTGGTAAACGCGGCCTGTTTGGCAAGTCCTCTGGCGGCTACGGATCAATCATTCATGCGATAAAATATGCAGACATCTGGTCAGCAGCAGCTTGCCACTCAGGCGACATGGCATTTGAGCTGTGTTACCTTCCCGAAATGCCGAGCGCCCTTCGCGCTATAGCGAAAGCCGGTTCGATAGAGACTTTTGTTCGCGATTTTGAAAAAGGGCCAAAATATCCGGGTGGATCTTTTCATGACCTCATGACATTCGCTATGGCAGCAACCTATGACCCCGATCCGGATCCAAACGTATTCTGTGGCATTCGGCTACCCGTTGATCTTGAGACTTGTGAACTCATAGAAGACCGATGGAATGCATGGCTGGAATGGGATCCGGTTAACATTGTCGACCGACATACTGAGGCATTGAAATCCATGAAAGGCCTCTGGATCGATTGTGGAGATGTTGACCAATACAATCTTGTCTATGGCGCACGCCGATTGACCCGGAAACTGGCGGCTGCAGGTGTTGATCACGTTTATCAGGAGTTTGGCGACAACCACTCCTCCATTGATTACCGCCTGGATGAAAGCCTGCCGTTTTTGGTGAATGCGCTGCTGGATTGATCCAATAATAACTGGAACAGAAAATGGCCGGTATAACCGGCCATTTTATAAATTCTTGAGTGATTGGTCCGGCGTTGACCTATGGTGCACGTCGGACAAAACAATCGCCACCAGCGCCCTGCAATTGTTCACAAAGCCTGTTTGCTTCATCTCGCGAACCTGTTGGTATCCGGGCCCTGTAAAACACACCCCGGTCTCCGAGATCTGCCGAGACGATGACTGCATTTCTGCTACCAAGTATTTCCGGGAAACGTCGCTGCAGACCAGAATAGGCATCGCTGGCTGCCGCAGCAGATCGTTGCGACGTCACCTGAACAATATAGGTGCCAGAGGCAATTGAGCCAGAGCTGCTGTTCGCCGCGGCAGGCACCGCAGGTGAAGCAGTCGCCGGAGCAGCTGCAACGGGTTGTGCAAGATTCAACGGTCGATCATTCCCTTGCCTCACTGGTGCAGGTGCAGAAACTTGTGCTACACGGACCGGAGCTGCTGGCTTTGCCCTCGGCAATACGGTTGGCACCGGTGCAACAGCTTGGGTTGGAACAGGCAGAGGGGCAACGGCCGGGGGAGTTGTTTGCTGATTATCAGTAACAATCGCTGGTGTCGGCACGGCTTGCGCAGGTGGATCGGCTACGACCGGAGCCGTAATCGCAGGGATCGCTGGCTCGGGCACTGCACCCGGAATAACTGGTGTTGTTGTGACAATCTTCGGGCTGTCTGAATTCGCAGGCGCAGTAGAAACAGCTGATCCAGACGGCGTGTTATCTTCCGAAATGATTGTGCCATCTGGCCTTACAACGAGCGTACGCACCCGTTTAGGAGCACCAGGTACAAGCTCTGCACCATTTGGCTCTGCAGCAGGTGCAGGCGGCAAAGAAGCCGGTTCTGGCGTCTCAGGAGAGACCAGCCTATCCGGGCCACCTTCTGCAGTTCCGTCTACACGGTCATAAATCAGCTTCGCTGATTGATCATCATTTACTTTTGGGGCTTCATCCGGGAAGACTTTCAGAGGTTCCTGCAAACCACTTATGATTGGGGGCGGGCCGTCAGGAATGGAAACTGCGCTGTTGTCGATCAAAAAGAAACCGGTCGCCCCCAGAACCGCGACACCAATCACACCAGCTGCAACAAAGATACCGCGTCGCGAGCGTTCCTTCGCCATCGGAATAGCGGCTTTTTCTGCAGCAGGATGAGGTGGCAATACGCCTGAACCTTTCAGGCTGGGGTCACTTTCCTGCATTGCGCGTGCAACTGCATCAAGATCATACCCTTCAGGTGGCGGCGGGTTGTCGTCTTCGACAGCTTCAGGAACAGCATCTGCAGCAGCAGGCCATGACATGTTATCAATGTCATCAGCTGGTTCTGAACGTGCGGACAATTCTTCAGTTTCAACCTCGGTTGGTTCTTCCGTACCGGTATGACGCCGTTGTGCCGGATCGGGGAAATCCAAATCCGCAAAAATCGCATCTATACCGGCGGAGTGTCCGGCCGCATTGGAAGTACCTGCAGCCGCTGTGTCTGAACTCAATGCGGGATTGATGGCCGCAAACAGATCATCTTCATCGATTGCAGGTCGAGGGCTTGAAAGCTCGGAATCAATCGAAGCCTGTACAGTCCCAAAAGCAGATTTTGTTGCCGCATCTGGAGACGGTTTGTCTACCGAACCCTCTACAACATCATTGCGGTCTATTTCAGAAGCAGCAATTGAACCAAACTGAGACCCTATCTGATCAACGGGTTCACTTTGCTGCACAGCCTTGTCAGCACGCACTTCAAAACTGCTGCTCGGTGCTAAAGGGTCCGAAACAGAAACGGGACTCGACCCAAAAGAACCAGCATTGGCATGAATTGGTTCATCCAGATCAGTTGCGGGAAATCTTCCAATGCTATCCAGTTGCCCAAACTGCGGTTCTTTAATTCCCTCGGGCGGCGTGTCTACAGATCTGCGCAGCGCTCCAATCAATTCATCTTCGAGATCTGCCGGAACAGCGGGTTCCACGTTCCGCTGCGGGGTATCGTAAACTTGAACCGGTTCGAATGCACGATCGGTCGCTGAGAATACATCTGCTTCCGATTGTTGCTGATCACTCGGATCAACAGGAAAAGCCGGTTTTCCAAATGCCGGTTCAACCCGACCTTCATCGAACGATTCTGACGGGTTTTGCTGCGGCCGGGCAGAGGCGCCTGCGAAGTCATCCAAATCAGCAAAATAATCAGTGCTGCCAACACGGCCGCTACCCACATCTGCCCCCGATGGTTTGTTTTTATGGACAATTCTTGCGAGTTCGATCAACGGATCTTCCACAGCTAGCCGTTCTCCGCCAGCGTCCTTTGGAGTTCCTGTCAAATCAGATCGCTTTGTGTCGTAATCTTCAGACATGAGCGTTATGAAAACCAGTCCTAAATACGCAACGTTACACTAACAGAATACGGCAAGTGTCCAAGTAGCCAGATCAGCGCATTTCTTCCGGAGCATTCACTCCAAGAATCGCAAGCCCTGAACTAAGTACCAAAGATACTGCCCGAACCAAAGCAAGCCGCGCTAGGGTTAATTTCGCGTTACTGCCGTCAATAAAGCGCAATTGCGGCATTTCCTTGCCCCGATTCCAATGCCCATGCAGGCTACTTGCAAGATCATGCAAGTAAAAAGCGATTCTATGGGGCTCATGGGTATCAGCCGCTGCTTCCACTATTTTTGGCCATTCTGCCATCTTTGCGATCAGGCTCAATTCGCCGCTGTCGTCCAGCAAACTGTAGTCAGCTGAACTCAAAGCTGCGTCACTCAGATCAACACCAGACAGCTCCTCTGCGGCTTGCCGCAACACCGACCGGCACCGGGCATGTCCATATTGAACATAGAAGACCGGATTGTCTTTTGACTGCTCCGTGACTTTTTTGAAATCAAAGTCCAGCGGCGCGTCGTTTTTGCGGAACAACATCATGAACCGGACGGGATCAGAGCCGACTTCATCTACAACTTCCCGAAGCGTAATGAAGTCACCAGACCGTTTGGACATTTTTACCGGTTCACCATCTCGCATCAGCTTTACCAGCTGACAAAACCGGACGATCACCTCGGTATCGCCGCCTGACACTGCCTTGCCGACAGCTTGAAGACGTTTCGCATAGCCTCCGTGGTCGGCACCAAGAACGTAGATAGCTTCCTTGAAGCCACGTTTGAATTTGTCTTCGAAATAAGCAACATCGGCTGCAAAATAGGTATATGAACCGTCTGATTTTTTAAGGGCCCGATCTGTATCGTCTCCAAAATCGCTGGCGCGGAACAGAGTTTGCTCGCGATCTTCCCAGTCGTCCGGAATCTGACCTTTAGGCGGAGGAAGCGTTCCTTCATAGACGAGACCCTTCTCTCGCAATCCATCAAGCATGTGATCAATTTTTGATCCGTTTTTGCCAGAGCGATCGTGAAGGGATTTTTCCGAATAAAACACTTCATGCTCGACACCAAGCGCAGCAAGATCACTCCGGATCAGGTTAAGCATTGCTGCCATGGCTTTTTCTTTAACAAGCGGAAGCCATTCGGATTCGCTTTTTTCGATCAGCGACGCCCCATACTCATCTTTTAGAGCAGTACCAACCGGGACGAGATAATCACCCGGATAAAGGCCCGCCGGTATTTCGCCAATGTTTTCGCCGAGTGCTTCCCGATACCTCAAAAAAGCGCTGCGCGCGAGTGTAGCAATCTGTGAACCAGCGTCGTTGATGTAGTATTCCTTGACCACATCAGCGCCAGCGAATTCGAGCAGGTTTGCAAGAGCGTCGCCTACAACGGCACCACGAATGTGCCCGACATGCATGGGCCCGGTCGGATTCGCCGAAACATATTCGACATTCACCTTTGGCTTACGGGGATCTGCAATTGCCCCATAACGAAGCCCAGAAGACATGACCTCACCGAGGATGCGCTGCCAAACGGCAGGGACGACACGAAGATTGATAAAACCCGGACCAGCGATTGTCGCTTCGGTAATATCAGCGTCCTTCGCCAGAGCATCGACAAGCGTCTCGGCCAGATCACGCGGTTTCATACCAAGCGGTTTTGCGAGAACCATCGCGGCATTGGTGGCCAAATCACCATGAGCAGGGTCACGAGGTGCTTCGACAACGACACGGGATAAATCCGGAGACATGCCATTAGAATTTTTTAAATCAATAACTTCCAGGCACTTTTTAACGCGCTGCGTAAAGTCAGCAAAAATATTCATTAAGACACCGGTCCGGTTAGATCGTTCAAGCACAAACGACCCGCGCGCTACAAAGGATCTATCCTCGAGCGTTGCAGGGTTCAGGAATTGATCCTGCGCCTACCCCAAATCAGGAGTGTCGTCAAACAATCTGCGGTGTTCTTCAATTGCATATCGGTCCGTCATGCCTGCAATATAGTCGCAAACTCTGCGTGCTTTCTCTTCATCGGACAGCGTCTCCAGATCCTTGTTCCAGGGGCTTGGCATCAAGTTTGGCTCACCCAGAAATTTGGTGAAGAGATCACGAACAACGCGGGAGACAAGTTTTCGAACAGCAAGCACATCCTCGTGACGATATACACGCGCAAACAAAAAGCGTTTCACGTCCTTTTCCGCTGCAGCCATTTTATCTGAAAAACCAACCAGACAGCGCCCGGCAAGTCTCACATCCTGGCAGCTATGCGGATCCAACTCAGCAAGATTTCGAAAGCCTTCCCGGATCACGTCTTCGACCATCCGAGTAATGGAACGACGAACGATCTCATGGATCCGCCGACTTTCTTCAAGACCTGGATACTTTTGGTCGACCTCACTTAAAATATCGGCCAAAAATGGAACTTCGCGCATGTCCTCTATAGCAAACAGCCCGGCCCTGAGACCATCATCCAGGTCATGAGCATCATAGGCAATGTCATCTGCAATCGCAGCGCCCTGCGCCTCTGCGCTTGGCCAGGTATCCAGCATTAGATCCTGTTGTTTAGCGTAGCTTCGAATTGCAAACGGCAACTCACTATTCTTGAACTTGCCCAAGGGTGCCCCGCTGGCGTCCACCAAAGGCCCATTGTGTTTGACAAGGCCTTCCAGCGTTTCCCAGGCCAAGTTGAGCCCGTCGAATTCGGCATAACGCTGTTCCAGGTGAGTAACGACCCGGATTGATTGTGCGTTGTGATCAAAACCACCAAACGGTGCCATGCATTCATGCATGACATCCTCGCCCTCATGTCCGAAAGGGGTATGGCCGAGATCATGAGCAAGCGCCAAGCATTCCGCTAGGTCTTCGTCGAGGCGCAGGGCCCGTGCCAATGAGCGCGCAATTTGCGACACTTCAATTGTGTGAGTAAGCCGAGTACGGAAATGATCACCTTCATGATACACGAAAACCTGCGTTTTGTGTTTCAAACGGCGGAAGGCAGATGAATGTATGATTCTGTCCCGGTCTCGTTGAAACGGTGTCCGCGTTCTGCTTTCGGGTTCAGGAAATAGACGGCCTCTGCTTTCAAAGGGGTCTTGAGCATAAATTGCATGGGACTGCGCCCCGTAACCCAGGCCCGATTTGATATGCTGCCAATCGTCGCTCACGACATTACCTCGGTTTGAAAGACCTGAATTCACTGCACGGCTCATTGACGCGCGAAGGTCCAACACATACTTATCTGAATAAATCAGGTTTAACGTGCCAAGCATATGCTTCGGCCTAGCGAGTCAGCAAACAATGACCGAAACGCTTGAAAATCGAGTAACAGTCAGCGACCGCGCTGCCAAGCGCATTGCTAAAATATTATCTGGTGAAGCCAGCGGCAGCATGCTCCGCGTGAGCGTCGAGGGTGGCGGTTGCTCCGGGTTGCAGTACAAATATGATGTTGTAAATGCACAAGAAGACGACGATTTCATTATCGAAAATCCCGGCGCAACTGTTCTGATCGATTCAATTTCACTCCAGTATATGGCCGGATCCGAGATCGATTTTGTTGATGATATCATCGGCCAGTCTTTCCAGATCAACAATCCCAACGCCGTTGCAGGCTGCGGCTGTGGAACCAGTTTCACAATTTAGACTGACCAGTTCACGAACGGCACTGCCCTAATAGTTCACTGTGAACGACGCTGAAGGCTCAATCCCCATGAAGATTGCCACCTGGAACATCAATGGGGTTAAAGCCCGACTGGAAACAGTGCTTACTTGGCTGAAGGAAGAATCGCCGGACGTCGCCTGCCTGCAGGAAATCAAGTCCGTGGATGAAAACTTTCCGCGTCAATCCTTCGAGGATCTCGGCTATAATCTCGAGATACATGGCCAGAAAGGCTTTAATGGCGTTGCGCTTCTGTCCAAAATGCCTCTGGAAAATGTCGAGCGACGCCTGCCGGGTAACGAAGCCGATGAGCAGGCTCGTTATATAGAGGCCAGTGTCTCCGTCACTTCTGGAGCAATCCGTTTTGGCTGTCTGTATCTGCCAAACGGCAATCCGCTCGGAACCGAAAAATTCCCCTACAAACTGGAATGGATGGATCGCCTGATCATTCACGCGGAAAAACGTCTTGCCGAAGAAACGCCATTTCTATTGCTCGGCGACTACAATGTGATCCCGGACCCAATCGATGCCAAAAACGCAGCCAATTGGGCGGATGACGCACTCTTCCAACCCGAAAGTCGACAAAAATTCAGGACTTTGTTGAACCTCGGGTTCACAGAAGCAATTCGATCCTGCACCGAAGCGCCGGAAACATATACGTTCTGGGACTATCAGGCTGGAGCGTGGCAGAAGAATAACGGGATACGGATTGACCACATTTTGATGTCCGCCCAGACAACAGATAAAATGATTGGTTCAGGGATCGACAAACATGTTCGTGGTTGGGAAAAACCGTCTGATCATGTTCCTGTCTGGGTCGATCTCGCGACTTAAGCCCGAGGCTCCGACAGTTTCAATCAACATCGACAAATACTTGCCATTCAGAACAAGCATGGTACCCTGACCTAGCGATGGGATGACAACAAGCCGTTCCCAGTCCGCTCAGGCATCATGCGGACACCGACGTCCGGCACTTTTCAAAAGTGCCGCACTGAAATATTGTGCTCTGTTTCTCTTAGCTTCTGTCTTTTTACCCTCTCTCAGCACGATCACAGTTACTGCCCAGCAAGCAGGCGGTGTAAACGTGCCGTGCACGTGCCGCTACAAGGGAGAAGATTTCAGTATCGGCGAGTCGATTTGCTTAAAGGGCTCAGGCGGAATGCAGATGGCAACTTGCTCGATGGTCTTGAACAACACATCCTGGAAATTCAGCAAGTCACCGTGTCCGTTTTCCAGCCTGGAAGGTTCCGATATCAACGAGACCGTTTTGGCAACGCCTCTGCCTGACACGAAAAACATGTTGGACGGGATCGCGCCAGAACTATCTGGCGCCCCAAACAGTTGATTTGTTTGGAGTAATCACTTGCAAAAGACAGAGTGATTTATTGTGTTGGGGCTTGTTGAGCCGTCACCATGTCCGGTCTATGGCGTTCAATCCAGTTTTCAGCCAAAGACCTAGCCCGCACCCGAACAGGTTCCGGAGAAACTGCAAAATACTGTTCGTGAAGCGACTTGATCCACTCGGCATCTGAACCAGATGCCTGTCGCATGGCAACAGTCATCCACATCAAACCACGCGCTTGTTTCTTTTCCGAAGACCCAAGCGAATAAAGGGTTTCTCCAAGACGTGCTTGAGCGCCTACATGCCCCTTAATTGCCGCCAGATTATACCAACGAACCGCTATGCGGCTGTTGCTGTCCTTATACATGTGACCAAGTTTGTATTGCGCTTCGGCATCGCCGAAGTAGGAGGCGGCATGCGTGAAGACTTGTCGCGCACGCGCTTCATTTCTTGGAACGGCACCGTCAATGCCGTTGAGATAATATGAACCCAACGCAACAAAGGCACTGGAAACAAATGGGGCGTCAGGCGCATCGGCGCGGTTTTCCCCATGATCGCGAACAATCTGGCTATAGTATTTGAAAGCCTTGAAATCATCTTCCTGAACGCCATCACCCTTGGAATACATATCCCCAAGCTTCCAGGCAGCCATCGCTTGGCCATTTTCAGCAGCGTATTGAAGTGAGCCAAGTGCGCCTTCTTTATCGCCTGAATAGTACTGCCGGGCGCCAGCTCGAAGAGCTTCCGTTGGAGACAGATCAGACGGATTGATTGGACCCGGAGCAGCAGGTTTCCCGTCGAAAGACCACGCTGGCGAAACGGCAAGAGATATCATCAATGCACCGAATATCGCTCCGGTGGCGGTAACTCTCTGTAATGTCGACGTCTTCTCTGTCATCCAAGTCACACTATTATCCGCAAGCCAAAATCTTTGCTCACAGACGATCATTTCGATCTTTGTTTGTCCGCGCCCTGCGCTTCTTTTTTGTTGTCTAACGAATGCAAACGCTCAGGCAATCCTGTCGTTTGTCATTCAATCCATTTTAATCCGATCATTCCGGCCTAAGTTGGGCCATTTCGGGCCCTTTGTTGGCCACTTGAATAATCGAGCAGATGTAACCATTTACGCTCCAGGTTCGCTTGACCCTGTCATCGCCTCACTCATCTATAGGCTACCGGTGGCCGCCAAAGATGGCCGAACATTGGCAGCAGGTTGATTCGTGACCTGACCGTGACACTTTCAAAACAAGTGTTGCGGAATAAGCACATTTGATTGTTCCATCTGTCACATTCAATAAGACCATAAGTGGGTTGATGATCGGTTTCCAACACCACTGAAAATGCTCAACCCTGTTGAAAACGGGGGCTTTTCGCCAAAATTCTTGGCCGTTCATCATTTGTCCTTCAAACTGACCTCTGATTCGGTGTAGTTAGCGGCATCAAACACAGTTCCAATGGATCCAACGATCCCAACAGGCGATACTAAATGAGCGCGAAAGACGATCTATTTGCAGGCAACGCGGCAGTTTCGCGCCCTCTTGAACAAGAGGCCCCTGCCCCGGTTTCGCAAAAACCACGCGCTGTAGCCGCCACCTCGCCACCGCCAGCAACCACAGAAGACTACTCGGCATCCGACATTGAAGTTCTTGAAGGACTCGAGCCGGTTCGTCGCCGTCCGGGCATGTATATTGGTGGCACGGACGAAAAAGCGCTCCACCATCTGTTCGCGGAAGTTATCGATAACTCCATGGATGAAGCCGTTGCCGGACACGCGACCTGGATCGATGTCAGTCTGGGCGCTGATGGTTATTTGACCATCATCGATAATGGTCGCGGTATTCCGATCGACCCTCATCCTAAATTCAAGGACAAGTCTGCGCTCGAAGTCATCATGACGACGCTTCATGCAGGCGGAAAATTCGACAGCAAAGTCTACGAGACCTCCGGTGGCTTGCACGGTGTTGGTATCTCCGTGGTCAACGCATTGTCTGAAGAACTGATTGTCGAAGTCGCGCGAAGCCGTAAGCTATATCGTCAAGTGTTTCGCAAAGGTCACGCCCACGGTCCTCTGGAACTTGTCGGTGACACACAGAACCGGCGCGGCACGCTGGTGAAGTTCAAACCGGATAACACAATTTTCGCCAAAGGTGCCAAGTTCCAGCCTGGACGACTGCTGAAGATGGCCAGATCCAAGGCCTATCTTTTTGGTGGCGTAGAAATTCGGTGGCACTGCGCCCGGGAAATCATACCCGAAAAAGATGACACGCCAGCTGAAGCAGTTTTTCATTTTCCGGGAGGCCTCAAGGACTTTCTAGAAGAGCGCCTGAAAAAAGAGCGCGGTGTGGTCGATGAGATTTTCGCCGGTCGGACAGCCAAAACCGGAAAACACGGTTCTGTCGAGTGGGCCGTCAATTGGTTCGCGGGCGACGGGTTCGTCAATTCGTATTGTAATACCGTTCCAACACCAGAAGGCGGTACGCATGAGGCCGGATTCAGGTATGCGCTCCTGCGCGGCCTCAAGGCTTATGGCGAACTGGTCAACAACAAGAAAGCTTCAATCATCACTGGCGATGATGTCATGACCTCTGCTGGTGGTATGCTCTCAGTCTTTATTCGGGAACCAGAATTTGTCGGCCAGACAAAGGACCGGCTGGCAACCAATGAAGCAACTCGTGTGGCAGAAACGGCTGTCAGAGATGCGTTTGATCATTGGCTGACGGCTTCCCCAAATCAGGCCAACAAAATTCTGGAATGGGTAATCGATCGGGCAGAAGAACGTCTGCGGCGTCGGCAGGAAAAGGATGTCGCCCGAAAAACGGCCGTTCGCAAACTCCGGCTCCCGGGCAAACTTGCTGACTGTGCCGCAAAACAGGCAGAAGGTACCGAACTCTTTATCGTGGAGGGTGATTCAGCGGGTGGATCGGCCAAACAGGCACGTAACCGCTCTAACCAGGCCATTCTTCCATTGCGCGGCAAAATTCTCAATGTTGCCAATGCCGGACGAGACAAACTCGCGGCCAACCAGCAACTAGCTGATCTCATTCAAGCGCTCGGCTGCGGGACCAAGTCTCAATACCTCGATTCAGATCTCAGGTATGAGAAGATTGTCATCATGACTGATGCTGATGTGGATGGTGCCCATATCGCCTCGTTGTTGATTACTTTCTTCTACCGTGAAATGCCCGAACTCATCCGTCAGGAACACCTATACCTAGCGGTGCCCCCACTTTATCGCCTCAGTCAGGGCGGCAAGACCCTTTATGCCCGCGATGACAATCACAAAGATGAATTGCTGGAGACGGTTTTCAAGGGGAAATCCAAGGTCGAAATCGGGCGCTTTAAAGGTCTGGGTGAAATGCTTCCCAAGCAGTTGAAAGAAACCACCATGGATCCAGCCAAACGAACCATGATGAAAGTGCGCGTTGAAGAAGAGGCTATTGGCGATACCAACGATACAGTTGAACGCCTGATGGGCAATAAACCTGAAGCCCGTTTCCGCTTCATCCAAGAAAATGCCGAATTCGCTGACGATCTGGATATTTGAGCAACTCAAATTCCAGCTTATCAGTGTTTATTACATATAATAAACACAACCAATACGCTATTTTTCAGTCAATACTATCACCAATTCGTCGCGATAAAGACAATGCGAACCCCGCGTTACCTGCGAACGCTCGTAGAACCGTGAACAATCAAATAAATACGACCAGCTAAGTTAATTTCCGTAGTTAATTTGGGTTCGACGTTGCATTTTACGTTCCTCAAGGCAGCCATATTAACTGAGATCACAAAACAATCCCGGATTTACTCGACTTTCTGCGTATTTTACCTCGCCAATGCATTGACACCGGAACGCACAAATGTAGTGTGTGCCCACGTCGGCAAAGGCAATTATTTTGTCTTTCCGCTTTGTCATCACAACATCCGGGCACCGTGCTCTATGTCATTTAATACTCTCGGCCTGAGCGAGAAAGTCCTCGCTGCAGTTGATGCAGCAGGATACAAAGATCCAACAGCAATTCAGGCGGGTGCAATCCCGCAGGTTCTTGAGCGCCGTGACGTGCTCGGAATCGCTCAGACCGGAACCGGTAAAACTGCAAGCTTTACCTTGCCGATGCTGACGCTTCTCGAAAAGGGCCGCGCGCGGGCAAGAATGCCTCGGACGCTCATTCTGGAACCGACACGCGAACTTGCTGCACAGGTTCAGGAGAACTTTGACAAGTACGGCACCAATCACAAACTGAACGTTGCGCTTCTGATTGGCGGGGTTTCGTTTGCTGAACAGGACCGTAAACTCGACCGCGGCGCAGACGTGTTGATCGCAACACCTGGCCGTCTACTCGACCATGTTGAGCGTGGCAAATTGCTGCTTCAGGGTGTTGAAATACTAGTGATTGATGAAGCTGACCGCATGCTTGACATGGGGTTCATCCCAGACATTGAACGTATCTGCAATTTGATCCCGTTTACGCGCCAGACTCTTTTCTTTTCGGCGACCATGCCACCTGAAATCCAACGCTTAACAGAAACCTTCCTGCAGAACCCCGCACGCATCGAAGTTGCGCCAACATCATCCACTGCGGAAAATGTTACACAGCTCCTGAAGCAGTCACCATCCAAGGACTACGACAAACGCGCGACATTGCGCGAGCTTCTGGAACAATCGGAGGATCTGCAAAACGCTATCGTTTTCTGTAATCGGAAACGCGATGTTTCAACGTTGTTCCGCTCGCTTGAACGCCATGAATATAACGTCGGATGCCTCCATGGCGACATGGATCAGCGCACACGTATGATGATGCTGGACAATTTTCGAAAAGGAAATATCAAGTTGCTCGTTGCAAGTGATGTTGCTGCGCGCGGACTGGACATTCCTGAAGTCAGCCATGTGTTTAACTACGATGTACCGATAAACGCGGAAGACTATGTTCACCGCATCGGTAGAACCGGGCGCGCAGGTCGAAGCGGTACCGCCTATACGCTCGTAACAGACAATGACCAGAAATATCTCTCGGCGATTGAAAATCTCATCAAGAAATCGATCGACTGGATCGGAGAAGCTGTTGATTTCGAAGCTGCTGCGACGGAGCGCAAGGCAAAACGCCGCTCACCCAAGAGTGCAGCGAAAACAACTGCATCAAGCAATGACAACGATGTAGAAAAAGCAAAACCGAATGGGCGAAAAAAACCTGGCCCACGGAAACGCGAACTGTCTCCAGAAGTAACTGAAAACAAGGCTCAACAGCCCATGCCTGCAACTGTATCAAATCTTCAGCAGAAAAAACCTGCCAAAAAAGGCAGAAGCGGGCCAAACGCCCCCGCGTTCAGCGAAGGCGTTCATATCCCTGCATTTCTCCTACGTGATCCACGTCCAAAAAAGGCGTCATAAGACCGGTTTACACGCTGAAATATTACTCCGTTTAACCCGTCCTTAAGTCTTCCAATAGAATTTACACATCTAACGCTACGTCTGACCAAGACGGATTCGCGGAGGTTGTACGAAAGAAATTCTATGGCAGATAAAGACGATCACATCAGGACAATCAGCTACGGTGAATCAGCGATTGGGTACATCAAGAAGAATACCCTTCCCGCTTACCCACGATCGTACGAGCTTTGGTATAACTATTCGGCCGGATACAATCAGGGCCTCAACCGCGCGATAAATGAATCAATCAAAAAGAATGGCCGGGTCAGCACCGACGAGATGCTGACGCTCTATGGTCGCTTCCTGTCTCCCACACGACTTGGCGATCGTCTGGATGACGTAGGCTCCAAAGTTTCCCAGGAAGTTGAAGAGCTTGTTGATTCGTTGAAGCTGAGCGCTGATGCCACTTCGGACTACGGGAGCGCTCTGGAAAAAACTGGCGAAAGAATGAGGTCAGTTACCGATCCGGAAAAGCTCCAGATATATGTAACGCACCTGGTAAAATCGACGCAGAATGCCGTTGCTTCAAATCAACAGCTCGAAAGTCGCCTTCTGGAGTCCAAAAAGCAGATTGAAAATCTTCAGTCATCTCTCGAAGCCATTCGGTATGAATCCCTGACCGATGAACTGACGACTTTGAACAATCGCAAGCATTTCGAAAATTCGATCGAACGGGTAATTAATCAGGCTGAAGAGTCGGATCGTGGTTTCTCACTGCTGATGACCGACATTGATCATTTCAAACAGTTCAATGACACATTTGGCCACCAGACCGGCGATCAAGTGCTCCGCCTTGTTGCTTTGGCTGCAAAACAGAACATTAAGTCCGAAGATATTGCCTGCCGCTATGGTGGCGAGGAATTTGCAATAATTCTGCCGCATACGAACCTGGAAGAAGCTACTGCGATTGGTGAGCGTATCCGGGAAGCGGTGATGTCCAAGGAGCTGGTGAAGCGCTCCACAGGTGAAAACCTGGGCCGGATAACGATATCAGTCGGTGTTGCAACTTACGCAAAACACGAAACCGTACAATCCATTGTAGCGCGAGCCGACGAGGCCATGTACCTAGCTAAGAATGCAGGTCGAAATCTGGTGAAAACAGAAATTGACCTTAAGTCATCTGACGAAGCTGAAAATGTCGCCTAAATCAGGCAAGTAGCCTGTTTCACTGGTTTAAAAGCTGAATTCCAGATCAGGTTTGAACATTCAGGCCCATTTGCCAGAAATCCGCCTCCAGTCGGCTGGCTTTTTCAAACAAAGATTGAACACGCGGATATCTGGCATCTGTCAGATACTGATTTGCCGTCTGGTCCATCCACTCTCCAAAACCGACAGCCAGCTCCTGATACATGTCGCTGGAATACTCTTCGATCCATCGCTTGTAAGGATTGTCGTCACTTGCACAGCCCTTATCTGCAAGAGCCTTGCCTATCTCGGCATATCCAATGATACATGGAGCCAACGCCGCCTGGAGGTCGAGAAGGTCACCAGCCATACCTGCGTCGAGCACAAAACGCGTATAGGCCATGGTTGGCGTGTCTTCAGGTGCTTGCTCAATCTCTTCGCGTGACATGCCCCATGAACCACAGAGTTCAAGGTGTAAATCGAGTTCGACATCCAGAATGGCCTTCACACCTTCAAGAGACTGGCGCATATCAGCAACGCTCGGGCTCTTGTAGATACCCAGCGCATAGGCGCGGGCGAACTGGATCAAAAACAGGTAGTCCTGAACCAGATAGTGTTTGAAGCAATTCAATGGAAGCGTTCCATTGCCGAGTTGCTCCACAAAGGAATGATCCACATAACTCGACCACTGCTCAGCAGAATCGGACTTCAAACGCTGAAATAAGTTCACGTTGTCACTCGTAAATGTAAGAGGATGTCAGGAGCGTGCGAACGCACTCAGGTCTGCTTCCTGCAAAGTCACAGATTCACCGCAACCGCAAGCAGATGTCTCATTGGGGTTTTTGAAGATAAAGCCTGACCGGAACTTTGTGACTTCGAAATCCATTTCGGTGCCTAGGAGAAACAGGACAGCCGACGGATCTACAAAGATCTTCGCTCCCTTGTCCTCAATGACATCATCGCCAAACTTGGCTTCATCCACCATGTCCATGGTGTATTCCATGCCAGCGCATCCACCCTTTTTGATCCCTACGCGCAAACCGATTGCACCTGTGTCAGAATTTTCGACAAGACCGCGCACCCGCTCTGCCGCAGTGTCAGTCAAAGTCATCACCTGGAATTTATTGGCGGTGGCCATGCGGTCCTCGTTCCGGTTCACAGATCCAAAACCTGATATAGGAAGTCAGCTTAATAGATATAAGGTGTACAACTCAATACCAGTTAAGCGCAACCTTGGCCTCATCAGACATGCGTTCCGGTGTCCAAGGCGGATCGAACACCATATCGACATTTACCGGACCAACTCCGGCGACCGAGGCAACGGCATTTTCAACCCAGCCCGGCATTTCTCCAGCAACAGGACAACCGGGCGCCGTCAGTGTCATATCAATGTTGATGGACCGGTCGTCCTCAATATCGACCTTGTAGATCAGGCCGAGCTCATAAATATCGCACGGAATTTCCGGATCGTAGACGGACTTGAGGGCACCAACTATATCCGTCGCCAACCTGTCAATCTCGTCAGCCGGTATCGCACTCTTGGCAGTGACTTCAGCTTGCAACTCTGCGCCATCAGCGCTCGCATCGATTTTGGTTACGTCGTCCATAATTTCGTCCTTAGCCAAAAAAGCTCTGTGCTTTCAAAAGGGCTTCATAAAGCGCATCAACTTCTGCACGGGTGTTGTAAAGCCCGAAGCTTGCACGGCATGTAGAAGTTACTCCGTACTTTGCCAAGAGGGGCTGGGCACAATGAGTCCCTGCCCGCACTGCAACGCCCGAGCGATCGATGATCGTAGCGACGTCATGCGCATGGGCGCCTTCAATCTCAAACGAGATGATAGCGCCTTTGCCAGGCGCATCTCCGAAAATACGCAGGGAATTGATTTCCCGAAGCTTCTGATGGGCATAGTCTTTGAGGTCTGCTTCATGCCGCGCGATATTCTCGCGGCCAATGGATTCAATATAATCGACCGCCGCGCCCAAACCAATTGCCTGAACAATTGGCGGGGTCCCGGCTTCAAAACGGTGCGGAGGATCATTGTAGGTCACAACTTCTTCAGTGACATCTAGGATCATTTCACCGCCGCCTTGGAACGGCCGCAACGCCTTCAGACGTTCCGGCTTGCCCCACAGAACACCAATTCCCGACGGTCCATAGACTTTGTGGCCAGTGAAAATATAAAAATCGCAGTCAATGTCCTGAACATCTACCGGCATGTGGACAGCTGCCTGACTGCCGTCAATCAACACCGGAATATCCCGCTCATGCGCAATCTGGCAGATTTCCTTCACCGGAACCACGGTTCCAAGGACATTTGACATATGGGTAATGGCAACAAGCTTTGTCCGGTCGCTTAAGGCATCACGGAAAGCATCCAGATCGAACGATCCGTCCTCACGGACATAAACCCACTTCAGCTTGGCACCATGGCGCTCACGGTGGAAATGCCAAGGCACGATGTTGGAGTGATGTTCCATGATAGACAGGACTATTTCGTCACCTTCAGCAAAGAACTTCCCGCCAAGACCGTAGGCCACAAGGTTTATTGCCTCGGTCGCAGACTTTGTGAACACCACATCATCAACAGATTTGGCATTCAGGAAACCGCGCACCTTTTCGCGCGCAGCCTCGTAGTTGTCTGTCGCCGTATTGGAAAGGTAATGCAGGCCGCGGTGGACATTGGCATATTCATGCGAATAGGCCTTGGTCACAGCATCAATCACTGCCTGTGGTTTTTGAGCAGATGCACCATTGTCCAGATAGACAAGTGGCTTGCCATAGACATCACGAGACAATATCGGGAAATCCTTGCGGATCGCCTCAACGTCATATGCGGTTGTACCGGCAGTCTGCTCAGCGGTTGCGACCGTCATGCGGCGTTGCTCCTTATTCCAATTCGGCTCTTGGCTTAGTGACCCGCAAGCCAGTCGCGGACCCGGTCTTCCAGACCTTCTGTCACATCATCTTCGCCGTATTCTTCAATCGCTTCGGACAGGAACGCCAGCACGAGAAGCGTCTTGGCTTCATCTTCGGGAATCCCGCGAGCACGCAGATAGAACAGCAGATCTTCGTCAATCTGACCGCTCGTCGCACCATGTGCACACAGCACATCATCGGCGAAGATTTCCAGCTCCGGCTTGTTGGCCATTTCCGCTTCTTCAGAGAGAAGCAGAGCCTGGGTCATCATTTCGCCATCGGACTTTTGGGCATGCTGAGCTACGTTGATCCGGCCCTGGTAAACACCTTTTGCTCGGCCATCGAGGACCGTCTTGAAGTACTCACGGCTGTTGCAATGCGGGACAGCATGGTCAACGATCAACGTGTGATCAGCCAGATCGTCACCGCCAGCCATCGTAACGCCGTAGATCTTGGCTTCCGAGTTTTCACCGGTGAAGTTGACGAATTGCTGGTTGCGGACAAAACGGGGTCCGGCAACAAAGCCAAGTGACTTGAATTCTGCGTCGGCACCAATTGTCACAATGCTGGTGAACAGGCGAGCCGCTGTTGCCTTGCCAATGATCAGACGTGTGGCCGCAACTGCAGCCTCATCGGCAACGTTGTAGTCGAACACTGTATTGAGTTCGCCCTCACCCGTATCACCGACAAAGGTTTCCAGCAGGCGTAGTTTAGAACCCTTGCCAGCAGAGATCTTGTTACGGACAGCCTGAGCACCAGTAGATGTCGCGAACTGCACCAGTTCAACCGGTTTGGAGACTTCCGCACCGTCCTTGACAGTTAGTATGACACCGCCCTGAACGAAAGCCGTGTTCAATGCAACAACGCCGTCATTGGGACTTGTTGAGGGATAAGACAGCAATTGCGCGCCGTTTTCACCTGCAAATCCGTCTGAAATATTCGATACGGTGACGCCTTCGCCAGCCAATGCCTCAACATCGGATAGCTCTGGACTATATTCGCCGTTTGCAATTACGATTTTGTAACGATCCAGATCAGCAAAGCTCTCTAGGTAGGCCAGAGCAGTTTGAACTGCGGCCCCTTCAGCCTTGGCTGCCAGCGGAGCAGCGGATTTCATAAACGCCCGGATGTCAGAGTATTTGTACTCTTCCACGCGGCGATGCGGCAGGCCCTTTTCGCGGATCTGCCCCAAAGCAGCCTCGCGCATTGCTGTGACAGCGATAGAGCCGGACAAGTTGCCCTTTGCACTTTCGAACCGCTCAACTAGATCACTTTCAGCCTGGGTGTTTTTGATGGGTGCATTTGCGTTCATATCGCGGATCCCTTAAGCGGCTGCGTCGACATAGTCAGCGTAACCGTTTTTCTCCAGCTCAAGAGCCAGGTCTTTGTCGCCCGTCTTGACGATCCGGCCCTTGGACAGAACATGGACAACGTCCGGCACAATATGATCCAGAAGACGCTGATAGTGTGTGATCACGACCATCGCACGATCAGGACCGCGCAGTTTATTGACGCCGTCTGAAACGATCCGCAGTGCGTCGATGTCGAGACCGGAATCCGTTTCATCAAGAACGCAAAGCTTTGGTTCCAGCAAAGACATCTGCAGGATCTCTGCACGTTTCTTCTCGCCACCGGAAAAACCAACGTTCAGCGGACGCTTAAGCATGTCCATGGACACATTGAGGTCGCTGGCAGCCTCTTTGACCCGCTTCATGAAATTCGGGATCGACAGAACCTCTTCGCCGCGCGCCTTGCGCTGTGCGTTCATGGCTGTCTTCAGGAATTCCATGGTGGCAACACCCGGAATTTCGATCGGGTACTGGAACGCCAGGAACATACCGGCAGCAGCGCGCTCATCCGGTTCCATGTCGAGCATGTTCTCACCGTTGAAAAGGACTTCACCTTCGGTGACTTCATAATCGTCCTTGCCCGCCAGGATGTAGGATAGGGTCGACTTGCCGGACCCGTTTGGCCCCATGATGGCGTGTACTTCACCAGCATTGACCGTCAGATTGACGCCGCGCAGGATTTCAGTTTCGTCTTCCGCAATACGCGCGTGCAGGTTTTTGATCTCAAGCATTGAGATGTTTTCCTCGTAAATCAGTGGGCGATTAAAGCCCTTAACAACAAATTCATCTGGTAGACAATTAGCCCACGGACCCTTCAAGGCTGATCGAGATCAGCTTCTGTGCTTCAACGGCGAATTCCATTGGCAGCTGCTGGATGACGTCCTTGACGAAACCGTTGACGATCAGAGCCACCGCTTCTTCTTCATTCATGCCACGTTGCAGGCAGTAGAACATCTGGTCATCAGAGATTTTCGAGGTGGTCGCCTCGTGTTCAAAGACAGCCGATGCATTCTTGCTTTCGATATACGGGACTGTATGGGCACCACACTCCTGACCGATCAGAAGTGAGTCACATTGCGTGAAGTTCCGCGAATTCGACGCCTTACGATGTGCGGAGACCAGACCACGATAGGTGTTCTGCGATTTACCCGCCGAAATACCCTTCGAAATGATCCGGCTGGACGAGCCTTTGCCGAGATGGATCATCTTGGTACCGCTGTCGACCTGCTGATAACCGTTGGAAACAGCGATAGAATAAAACTCACCGCGTGAGTTCTCGCCGCGCAGAATGCAAGACGGGTACTTCCAGGTGATCGCAGACCCGGTCTCGACCTGAGTCCAGGAAATCTTGGAGTTCTTGCCGCGACAATCACCACGTTTGGTTACGAAGTTGTAGATGCCGCCCTTGCCTTCGCTATCGCCCGGGAACCAGTTCTGAACGGTGGAGTACTTGATCTCCGCATCGTCCAGGGCCACCAGCTCGACAACCGCTGCATGAAGCTGGTTCTCATCGCGTTGCGGTGCCGTACAGCCTTCCAGATAGGAGACGTATGAGCCCTTCTCCGCAATAATGAGCGTGCGTTCAAACTGACCGGTGTTCTGTTCGTTGATCCGGAAATATGTCGACAGTTCCATCGGGCAGCGAACGCCCTCCGGCACATACACAAAAGACCCATCCGAGAACACGGCGGAGTTTAATGTCGCATAATAATTATCGGTGACCGGCACCACAGAGCCGAGGTACTTGCGAACCAGCTCGGGATGCTCGCGCATTGCCTCGGAAATCGAACAGAAAATAACACCAGCTTCCGCCAGTTCTTTTTTGAACGTGGTAACCACGGAGACGGAATCGAACACCGCATCAACCGCGATACGGTTTTTGGGTTCAACACCAGCCAGAATTTCCTGTTCCTGCAGAGGAATGCCGAGTTTTTCGTAGGTCGCCAAGAGTTCAGGATCGACTTCATCAAGGCTTTTTGGACCTTCGACGGATTTCGGCGACGCCCAGTAATACAGGTCGTCAAAATCGATCTTCGGATAAGACACACGTGCCCAGTCCGGCTCATCCATCTGCTGGAAGCGACGCAGGGCATCAAGACGCCATTCTGTCATCCATTCCGGTTCGTCTTTTTTGGCGGACAGAAACCGTACGGTCTCTTCAGATAGGCCTTTGGCAGCCTTTTCCGACTCGATGTCCGTTACAAAGCCGTATTTATACTGGTCAACATCGATGGCTTTCACCTGGTCGATTGTTTCCTGTACAGCTGGCATCCCTTGTCTCCATTTAGCGAGCACGCAACCCGCGCCCTATCAATCTTCCAGCCATCCGGCAATACCGGAAGTGGCTATATTTCCTGGCAGCATACTGCCGAAACTATTCTCTACGCCGCCTTGTGGCGCGCTTCCGGATTGAGCCGGTCCACGATATTGGGCCAGATGTCCAAAAACCGATCTATATCCGCATCGCTCGTGTCCCAACCCATACTGATACGAAGCGCACAGCGGGCGACATCTTCTTCAACACCCATGGCCTTCAAGACATGCGACACCGACACTTTTCCGGAAGAACATGCCGACCCCGATGACACAGATACGCGCTCCAGATCAAAAGCGATCAGTGCTGTCTCTGCTGAAATCCCCGGAACAGCAAAACAACTGGTGTTTGGCAGGCGATCCACGTCCTCGCCGAAGATGACAGTATTCGGACAAATGGACCGCAGCCCGTCTTCCAATCTTGTCTTCAAACCGTTCACATGGCTTGTCTGGCCTACTTCTTCAAGACCGCGTTTGGCCGCAACCCCAAAGCCAGCAATTGCTGCAACGTTTTCTGTCCCGCCGCGCCGCCAGTTTTCCTGGCCACCACCGACCATCAACGGTGATGGCACGCGTGCAGTGGACCGGACAATTATCGCGCCAATTCCCTGTGGCCCACCGAACTTGTGCGCAGAAAGGGTAATCACGTCCGCTTGCCAGGCATCAAGATCAATCGGCATTCGGCCAGCGGCCTGAACGGCATCAACATGGAAATAATGTCCGTATTTGGTAGTCAGCGCGCAGATCTCCGCGAGCGGCTGAATGACACCTGTCTCATTGTTGGCGGCCATCACCGATATCAGGCTCGGGTCCGAATCCTTTATCTGCTTTTCCAGCAGATCAAGTTGAACCAGACCATTTGCATCAACCGGCAGGACGATCTGGTCCATGACCGCAAACCTGCCGCCGGTCACGACCGAAGGATGTTCGACAGCACTTGTGAACAGCTTGTCGAGATAAACCGGCGCTCCCTGATCCCGCCAAGCCGGGGACAAGGCGGTCATGTTCGCTTCTGTTCCACCGGATACAAAGGTGACAGCCCGCGTTTTTGCACCACAAAGCTGCGCAACAGATTCGCGCGCTTCTTCAATCCAGCCTCGTGCCTTGCGACCGTGACCATGGACCGAAGACGCATTTCCCGGCTCCGACAGGACCGCTATCATGGCCTCGCGCACGTCCGGGCGTACTGGCGCTCCGGCATTGTGATCGAGATAAATTGGGTCAGCGCTGCGTGGCATATTGCGATTTAGGCCTTTAGAACACTGCGTTTCTAATTCGATTTCCGCTTTATTGTCAGATACATCCACGAAAACTCTTGATATTTTCTGCTGTGATGACGATAAACGCCCCAAACAGTCGATCCGAGTGTCGGTGTCCTTTGGGGCCTGCGATGCGAAGTTTCGAATAATTCTAAACAAGGTTCTAGAAACTCGGAGACTAAGAGTCAAGTTTTACCTCCGGAAAACCACGTATAGAACCAAGTTCCCGCGGCCTCTTGGTCCGGTGCCAAAACAAGGATATAGTGCTTCATGCCTGAGGTGATCTTTAACGGTCCCGCTGGCCGGCTGGAAGGCCGGTTTCATCCCGCGAAAAAACGCAACGCACCGATAGCAATGGTTCTGCATCTGCATCCGCAATTCGGCGGCACGATGAACAACCAGATCGTCTATCAAATGTACTACATGTTCGCGAAACGCGGATTTGCGGTTTTGCGCTTCAATTTCCGTGGTGTCGGCCGGTCTCAGGGCACATTTGATCATGGCCAGGGAGAACTCTCAGATGCAGCCGCTGCGCTCGACTGGGTTCAGACAATTCACCCGGACGCCCGCGCATGCTGGATCGCAGGTTTCTCGTTCGGTGCCTGGATCGGCATGCAGCTCTTGATGCGGAGACCGGAAGTCGAAGGCTTTATTTCAATCGCTCCTCCTGCGAACCTTCATGACTTTTCTTTCCTGGCACCCTGCCCGTCCTCCGGACTGATCATCCACGGGGAAAACGACAAGGTTGTCCCGCAGAAAGACGTGCAGACACTTGTCGACAAGCTGAAAACCCAAAAGGGTATTGTGATCGATCACCAGACGCTCCCGGGTGCGAACCATTTCTTTGAAAACGACATGGACACGTTGATCGGAAACTGCGGCGATTATGTCGACGGAAGGTTGGGGCTGACACCGGCTGATTACATAGACATTGACTGATACCGGAAACTTCAAAGCCCGCCAAATCGGCGGGCTTTTTCTTTTGTATCCAGCCATAAAATCGTGCTGATATCAGGCACTAGAAACACCAAAGCTCACCGGTTTTATGAGCGTGTTGGCGTTACCACAACAAAAGTCAGTTTTGAAATCCGGGCTCCAGGCTATCCCTCCCGGGAAATCCCGAAATAGAATCAGCCTTGGAACGGCTTTGGTCTTGGAATACCAGGACCAGTCTCAATCCCGTCATCTGGACCTGCAAGCGGATCTTCACCCTCAGCCACAATGCCCTTGATCTCGGGGCCATCATAATCATCTGGTGGCGGCACGGAGGATGCCAATTTGCAGTTGGTCAGCCAAATATCATAGACGGGATGCTCAACAGCATGAAGACCGGGGCTTGCGGCATACATCCAACCAGAGAAAATCCGCCGGACTTCATTATTCAAGGTAATCTCTTCGACCTGTACGAAGCCGGTTGTCAACGGCGATTCTGTTTGTGGTCGCGTATGACAAACCATTGGTGTCACCTGCAACGCACCGAACTGAACTGTTTCACCGATGTAAACATCAAACGTAATGATCCGTCCCGTAATTTTGTCGAGACCGGAAAAAACGGCAACCGGGTTTTCGATTTTTTCAGATTGCGCCATCGCCGGTGTCACTGACATAGCCAGCCCGGCAAAGCCGACGCCCAAAATAGTCTTTTTGGCAAATTTCACAAAATCAATCACGTCAGCCATCAGCGTTCAATAGATTCCCAGGGAACAGGATACTCAAGTTCAGGCCAGCGGCGCTACCATCGAAATGCGGCCCGGAAAAGACAACACGCTTTTCCGGGCCAAATTGTGTGCAAAAACTGGTGCCTTATCCGATTTCAGAGAGACGCGACAAAGCTATCCGGATCTTTTCAAGTTTTCCGGAGGCTTCGGATACCTTCTCCCTTTCGCCTGCAACCACCTCATCAGGTGCTTTCTCAACGAACTTCGGATTGGTGAGTTTCTTCTCGATCTTGGAAATGTCGGCTTCCAGCTTTCCAACATCTTTTTCCAAGCGGGCCTTTTCTGCCCCCAGATCGATGACGCCAGCGAGCGGCAGGCATACCGTTGCTTCACCGACAATAATTTGTGCCGATCCAGCAGGTGCGGCATCTGCAAAGGAAACACTTTCTGCCCGTGCAAGACGCAGAATTGCCGATTCGTGGGTCGCAATACGGCGCTTGCTTACGTCATTAGCGCCACACACCACCAACTGGACTTTAGCTCCGGCCGGAATATTCATTTCAGCACGAACTGAGCGGATCTCGGAGATCAGATCAACGAGCCAGTTGATCTCGCCTGCAGCAGCCTCGTCATTGACCTGAGCCTCTGGCCACTGCGTGAGCATTAACAGGCCATCGGCTTCTTTGCCTTCATCTCCGAGTCGTTCCCAAAGTTCCTCAGTCAGGAACGGCATGAACGGATGGAGGATTTTCAGTATCTCGTCGATTGCCCAGGCTGCCGTTGCCCGCGTTTCCGCCTTGGCAGCTTCATCATCACCGTTGAAGATCGGTTTCGCAAGCTCCAGGAACCAGTCACAGAACGAGTTCCAGACGAACTTGTAAACGCCACCGGAAGCATCATTAAACCGGAATTCTTCCAGAGCCTTGGTGACTTCGGTGATGCAGCGGCCAGTTTCAGTCGCGATCCAGCGGTTCAGCGTGTGCTGTGTCGTGGACGGATCAAAACCGTCCACACGAGCACAGCCGTTCATCTCGGCAAACCGGGCTGCATTCCAAAGTTTTGTGGCAAAGCGTTGGCCACCATCCGCGGCTTGGTCTGACATGCGCAATGTCCGGCGCGATTGAACTTCCTGACTTACGAGCGCAAAGCGGGTGGCATCTGCGCCAAAGCGATCAATCAAATCGAGTGGGTCGATCACATTGCCGGTCGACTTGGACATTTTCTTGCCCTTCCCATCGACAACGATGGAATTGAAGTAAACCGTATGGAACGGAACCTCATCCATGAAATGAATGCCCTGCATCATCATCCGGGCAACCCAGAAAAAGATGATATCAAGACCCGTGATCAGAACGTCAGTCTTGTAGTAGCGTTCCAGTTCCGGTGTCTTGTTCGGCCAACCAAGCGTCGAGAACGGCCACAACGCCGACGAAAACCACGTGTCGAGAACGTCTTCATCACGGACCAGTGCCTTTCCACCAGCCATTTTGACGGCGTCTTCTTCGGTCTGGGCGCAATACTCATTACCCTCGTCGTCGTACCAGACCGGGATCTGGTGCCCCCACCAGAGTTGGCGCGAGATACACCAAGGCTGGATATCATCGAGCCAATTGAAATATGTCTTGTCCGCGTTTCCCGGGATCAGTTTTGTCGTGCCGTCCCGAACTGCCTGCAATGCCGGCTCGGTCAGCTTTTTGGCGTCCACAAACCACTGGTCCGTCAACATCGGTTCGATGACGACTTTGGATCGATCCCCAAAAGGCTGCATGATTTTTTTGGATTCGACCATCGGCAAGGTCTCAGGACCTTCCTCGTCTTCACCCAGCTTCTGAATGACCGCCTTGCCGTCGAGCTTCCACTCAGGAGCCTTGCCCTTCATCCAGGTGACTTCCGGATGGTCGCTTGGGACCACGACCGCAAGGCCCTCTGCCGTGATCTGATCGACAACGCGCTTGCGCGCCTCGAAACGATCAAGACCGCGCAAGTCATCTGGAACAATGTTGATGAGATCGATATCATTGATCGACATTTCTGCGCCGTCAATAATCGCCTGTGCCTTTACGGCCTCTTCATCATAAGGCGCACCGTCTGCACGCATGGCCCCTTGCGTGTCCATGAGACGATACATCGGAATCTTGTTCCGCAGTGCGACCTGATAATCGTTGAAATCATGAGCGCCGGTAATCTTCACCGCGCCAGACCCGAATTCCGGATCCGGGTATTGATCCGTAATGATAGGGATCAGGCGGCGGTGTTCTTTCGGGCCGACCGGAATTTCGCACAGTTTACCTACGATAGAAGCGTAACGCTCATCGGAAGGATCAACAGCAACGGCACCGTCGCCCAGCATGGTTTCTGGACGGGTGGTTGCAATGCAGATGTAATCCCGTGTCTCGCGAAGCGTGACGTTGCCGTCCTCGTCCTTCTCGACATACTCATAGGTCTCATCGCCAGCCAGCGGATACTTGAAGTGCCACATATGGCCATCGGATTCGATATTCTCGACTTCAAGGTCGGAAATGGCGGTTTCAAATTTCGGGTCCCAGTTGACCAGACGCTTGGACTTGTAGATCAGACCTTCGTTGTAGAGATCAACAAAGACCTTCAGAACCGCGTCGGACAAGTTCGGTGACATCGTAAACTCGGTCCGGCTCCAGTCGCAGGACGCGCCAAGACGTTTGAGCTGTCCGAGGATGGTTCCCTCTGACTTTCGCTTTTGTTCCCAGACGCGCTCGACAAACGCTTCGCGCCCCATCGCGCGTCGGCCGGGTTGCTGAGTTTCCATCAGCTCACGTTCAACAACCATCTGCGTCGCAATGCCGGCGTGATCGGTGCCTGGTTGCCACAGAACATCAAACCCCTGCATTCGTTTCCAGCGGATCAGAATATCCTGCAGCGTGTTGTTGAGCGCGTGCCCCATATGCAGCGAGCCGGTCACATTCGGCGGCGGAATTACGATGGAATAGGCAGGCGCACCTTCTTTGGCGCCAGCTCCGGCCTTGAAAGCCTCTGCCTTTTCCCAGGTTTCGTAAATCCGCGGCTCAACGCTGGCCGCGTCGTAGGTTTTATCCAGCATCAGGGTCACTCAAAAAGTGGAAGTTTCGAGAAATTCATGAGCCCCGTGTAAATCGGAAGCGCCGCTTTAAGTCAACCGGCAAACCGGCACAGTTACTTCGCAATCGTCCAATTGAGATGCGGTTTTGTAACTTGTGGTTTCCGACTTGGGCCAAAGCAGAATATCTGTAATAAGGCTGCATGACAGTCTCAATTCGCCCGCACCATCTTTTATGCATGCTGACCTTTATGGGAAAAGGCTATTCGCCGGATTTTGTCAGCAATTTTTCAAAAATAATCCGGCGATTGAACAACGGAGATCAATTGTCACTTGTGACCGGACCAGATGAAATTTGCCAGCCAATGTTGAAGGCAGAGGAGTGTCATTGCCACAGTGACAGCGTTCGCGACCGTGATGAGACTGCTCTTCAGGAAATCGGATGTTATCTGATTGGCAAACCACTTTCGCTTGGCCGATTTCTCCTCGATGCGAATGATCTAAGAACGCTGCAGACGGCATTTCAGTCCGGAGATATTCGCACAGCCTGTAAGGGTTGCGAATGGTTCAATCTGTGCTCCAAAGTCGCACAAAACGAATTCAGGGGCTGCCGTTTCCAACTACCCCTGACCTAATTTCAAAGAGAAGAAATTTATGGTCTGCCGCGGGTTACCCGCTGGATTTCTTTCTGTACCATTTGTTCAACCATGCCTGGAAGGTTCTGATCAAGCCATGCCTTCAACATTGGGCGAAGCATTTCCTTGACCAGCTCTTCTACTGTTTGAGCTTGAGAACCAACAAACATATTGGCCAAATTGTCAAAGGCCTCGTTGACCGACGCTCCCGTATTAGAAGACGTCAATGGGCCGTCTGCGCCCACCGTGGGAAGCACATCTGGAATTGGAACAGTTTCCATTGTGGACGCAGGGATAGGCGCAGGAGCTGGTGCCGTTTCGATGACAGGTTCCGGCTCGGCTTCGAAGAGAGGCTCGGGGTCTGGCTCTGGCTCTGGTTCCGATGCAAATGAAACATCCGTTTCCAAATTGTCCAGATCATCGGGAAGACCGTCTACTATGTCCATTGCGCCGTCATCTGCAACGGCCAGCTCTTCAGTCAGTTCGAGTACATCTTCATCTTCGCCGTCGTCTTCCGCAGCATCGGCCGCCATGGCAGCCGCCATGTCATCTGCACCGTCGTCTTCAGGTGACGCGTCTTCAGCCGGCAAATCATCGTCATCACCGTCCATATCGAACAGTTTGTCGAGATCGTCTTGTGACATTTCTGACGCATCGCCCATATCGTCAGCCGCCTCTTCTGCTACTGCGGTTTCAACTGTTTCATTCTTGCTGGGCTCACCAGCTTCACCATTCTGGGAGTCTTCGTCAGATATGATGCGGCGTATCGACGCGAGGATTTCCTCCATCGACGGCTCTTCAGCCTTATTTGCCTGTGCCATAACTACCCCCACTACAAACGGCTACTCAACGCTACATTCAGAAACACCTGAATGATTCGTTAATTGAAATTATGAGGGGTCAATAATAAATGCGCAAAGCAAGCGCATAGCCTGCGATCATCTTTTCCCCTCTTAAGTCAATATTCACCAATTCAACCAGCTTTTTTCTCGATCTCCAGACAGAAATACTCATGATATCGACATAACTAAAAGAAAACCGGCCAAAGCTGATGCTTCGGCCGGTTATAGAATTAACAAAACGATTCTGGTAATTTACCGACCGTCCGGCGTCCGCAAGCCCAACCATTTGCCGCGTACTGCATCATAATGTTGCCTCGGATTATATCTCGCCACATTTAGTCCCAGCGATTCAGCATCAAGTTGCCCGATAGCCGCAACCAACTGATAGCCCCCGACAATTCGGTTTCTCTCTGCCGACACCAGATTCGATTGCTGTGTAACAAGTTCGCGCTGGGCATCCAGAACATCAAGCGTCGTTCTCTGACCGACCCGTTGCTCTTCTATGACACCTTCCAACGCAAGCTGTTGCGCTGCTACCGCAGCCTGAGCTGCGACAATCGATGCTTCTGCAGCCTGAAAGTTACCCCAGGCAGAAATCACATTTGCACGAACCTGATCGCGGGCAACATCCAATTGCAGCCTTGTTTGGCCAAGTTCTTCCTTAGCCTGCCTGACCCGGGAGGAAACTGTTCCACTCTGGTAAATCGGTATACTAACATTACCGAAAATTCGGGCATCATCGTTGACATCTACCGTGTTTGACGGATTCCAGTCCCGCCCAATGCTTCCGTCAAGTGTAATCGTCGGCAGCAATTCACCTTCAATTCCCTTGATGTTGAAAACAGCTGCATCAACAAGATGCTGCGCCTGGCGAATCAAAGGTTGTTTGTCTTTACTGATCTGAAGTGCGAGATCCAAAGATTTGGGAACTTGCCGCTTGATAGACGTATCGGCAGACAGATTGTTCGCTTCAACCCCAACAAATTGTCTATAGATAGCACGGCTCGAATTCAAATTGGCCAATGCCACATTTAAACTTGCACGGGCTTCAGCAGCACGGGCCTCGGCTTGGGAAACATCTGTACGAGTACCCTCGCCCACTTCAAACCGGTCTTTTGCTGCACGAACCTGCTCCTGAAGAAAGACAAGATCACTGCGCTGCAGGGACACGAGAGCCGTATCCCGAATTACGTCAACATACGATGTTGCCGCACCCAACAGCGTGTCCTGTTCGGTCGACACGAGACTTTGCCGCTGAGCATTGACGACAGATTCAGCCTGTCGGGTTGAATTGATCGTTCTAAATCCGCGAAAAATAGTCTGGCTGACTGCCAGAGAAATTGATGCGTTGTTACGATAAGAGTCACGCCCATCAGAACTCGATCTAATACCGCCTGCGCCGGCTGATGCAGATATACTTGGGCGCCAGCCGGACAAAGCCTGCGGAACATTTTCATCAACACCACGCAATTGAGCCCTTGCGGCATTCAGCGTTGGATTATTTGCATAGGCAAGAGAGAGAGATTCACGAATAGTCTCAGCCTCTACCGGAGCAAACGATGCCCCTACCAAGGCACCACTCATCAGCCCAAAGGAGAGAGCTACAGCTTTCAGCGTTGAACGACCAGACACGCTATACTCCTTACCGGTCAAAAATCTTCACCCTGTTGAGTAAACTGACCAGTGTCTTTCTTCAACCATTCTTGCACAGTAATTTAGGAAAAGATCAAAGTGCGGCTTAATGGCAACAAGAATTTTGTTACCCTGCCCGGAAAAACAAAAACCTGTTCTATCGAATGCAAGTTCATGAATTTACAAAGATATTAGAATTCTAAAACGTGAATTCCGCTTCTCGTGCAAATCCTGGCAACAGTCCGACCGAAGCATTGAAGCCAAAACGACCGCTCACAGCAGATCCAGACTTTTGATATAATTTAGCGACACCGGCTCCGCCCTGACCTTCAACCGCAACAAGGCGACCGTCGTCCTTCAACTGGGCAAACAGATCTTCCGGCAACACATCGACAGCACCATCGACCAGAATAACATCATATGGGCCTTCAGACGCGAAGCCATCTGCCAGCGGACCATCAACTACAACTGCATTTTCTATTCCCAGCTCGACCAATATATCAGTCGCTGTCTTGGAAAGATCGGTGTCTTCTTCCACGGCGACAACGGATGCCGCCAATTTGGAGACAACAGCCGAGCTGTAGCCGCTGCCCGCACCAATAACCAGAACCACGTCACCTTCGCGAATTGCTGCGAGCTGAACAAGCTTGCCGAATATATGCGGTTTCATCAAAAACCGTTTTGATTCAACAGATCCTACAGGCAAGTCTTCGTCGATGTAGGCAACGGTGCGTTTGGATGCCGGAACGAATTTTTCACGTGGCACCGCTTCCATTGCATCAAGAATCCGGTGATCCGTAACATCATTGGTGCGCAACTGGTTGTCCACCATCTTCCGGCGGGACTGGTCAAAGTCCGTCATTTCAGCCCTCTCTTTGAATTGCCGGTTCCCCGGCCCCTCTTGTGAAGTTCATTAACGAGGCAGAGCCCCTGTGACAAGCATCAGTTGTTCGTGATCCCCCAAAGCCAGGCGAATTGCCGTAATTTTGCGTACTACGCCCACCCGAAAAAGCGCACTATGTGGGAGTGGCGAAAATTGTTGCGAGGCCTAATTCAGTACTTGACCAACGCCCCCAAGTGTTTGATAAGGCGCGGCACACCATCAAGGGGCCCTGTGGCGGAGTGGTTACGCAGCGGATTGCAAATCCGTGAACACCGGTTCGATTCCGGTCGGGGCCTCCAATTCTCGTTAAATTGAGATTTGTCTTTGATTTCGACACCGTCGAAACTTGTCGTTTGGTGGCGTTTTCCAGTCCTACGGCCAACACACCTAACAATTTTTTTTTTAATTTCGGACGTTGCCGACCATCGGAAGACTACATCTTCCGCCCAAATCCGTACTGTGCGACACTATAGTGGCCTATCTGCCGGAATATTTTTTAAATATCATTTTTTTGCCGGGATAGTGCCTACCGGAGCTGATTTGATGCAGCAACAATTGACGCTGGCGACGCTCCAACCCCGCTCGACCAATTGTGGATCTAATAGAATGCGCAGATTTCTTACTGTTGCCCTTCTTGCAAGTCTGATAGCGACGCCAGCAAACGCGCTGGAATTTCTGATTGGCGATGAACGGGGCTCGACCGACACAACCAACTATGAAGTCGGCTTGATCAATCTGGCACTCGAAAAAGCAGATGGTGATCATACGCTGAGGTTTGCGGATACCGGAACAGCTAATCAGACTCGATTGCTGGAAACCCTCGCGAGCGGAAAAGCCAACTTCCACGTTATCTATTCCGGAATAGATCAGGAACGTTTTGATAAACTTGCAACCGTACCTATCCCGCTCCAGCGAGGCCTTTTGGGACACCGAATCCTGATTGTCAGCGAAAACAGCAAAGACACCGTGGCTGATGTCAAGACGATGGATGATCTGAAAAAAATCACCATCGGTTCCGGAACTGGCTGGCCTGACACCACCATTCTCGAAAGAGCCGGCCTGACTATCGAACAGACTCAATACGAAAACCTTTTCAAAATGGTCAGTCTGGAAAGAATTCAAGGATTTGCCCGTGGTGTCGCCGAGCCTTATGCGGAACTGGAAGTACGGAAGGACAGTTTGCCAAATCTGCGCATCGATGAATCCATCTTGATCGTTTACCCGTTCGATGTGTTCTTCTTTTTGAACAAGAACGACAAAGAGCGATACGACATCCTGTTTCAAGGTCTGACGCGGGCCTATGAAGACGGGAGTTTCATGAATTACTTCCAGAACCACCCACGTATCAGGGATGTTTTTGAACAAGCCCAGATTGACGAGCGACTACGATTTGAAATCAATAATCCGCTATTGCCGCCCAAAATTGCTGCAATTCCGGACAAATATTGGCATGGTCGCTGAGTTTCATGACCATAAAATTCTGCTTCCTTCTTTTTTTGTGCAATTATTTTTGGATACTTCCGCAACACTACGTTCTTGACCTCAGGCCTTTTTCTTCTCCAATCTGAACAAATGAAAGAACCCAGCTTTAGCATTGGTGTCGAGGAAGAGTATCTCCTCGTCGATAAATCAACCCGGAAGTTGGCAAGTTCCCCGCCGCCGGAATTGTTTGCCGCATGTGAAAGCGCGCTTGAAGGCCGCGTCAGTCCGGAATTCCTACGCTGTCAGATAGAAGTCGGCACTCCAGTTTGTTCAAACCTGTCGGGCGTGAAATCAGAGCTAGGCTATTTTCGAAAAACGATTGCAAAAGAAGCCGAGCGGCACGGCCTTGCACCTATAGCCGCCTCCACCCATCCGTTTGCAGAGTGGACCGAACAGCCTCATACAGACAAAGAGCGGTACAACATCCTGGCCCGCAACATGCAGGTTGTTGCCAAACGGTTGGTCATTTGCGGCATGCATGTTCATGTGGGGATTGAGGACGAAGAACTCCGTATCGAACTCTGCAATCAACTCAGCTACTTTCTGCCGCATCTGCTGGCCCTGAGCACATCATCGCCATTCTGGCGCGGGCGCAATACGGGACTGAAGTCTTACCGCTTGTCAGTCTTCAACGAATTGCCGCGCACCGGACTACCACCGCGATTTGGCAGTTATTCTGAATACCGCCGAACCATCGATGTCCTAGTAAGTGCAGGAGTTATTGAGGATGCAACCAAGATCTGGTGGGACTTGAGGCCGTCAGACCGGTTTCCCACACTGGAAATGCGGATTTCAGATGTTTGCCCTCGACTTGATGACGCAGTCGCCATCGCAGCCCTTTATCGTTGTTTGTGCCGCATGCTTTACCGACTGCGCCGCGCAAATCAAAGCTGGAGGCATTATTCGAGATTTCTGCTGGCAGAAAACCGGTGGCAGGCACAGCGCCATGGCGCTTCGGCAAATCTGATCGACTTTGGCCGCAAGGAAACCGTTGCGTTCGAAGATCTCATTGAGGAACTGATCGAACTTGTTGAGCCTGACGCCGCCTTCTTCGGCTGTAAGGAGGAAATCAATCACATTAGAAGTATCGCAATCGAAGGCACATCGGCCGATCGGCAATTGGCCCTTGTGGGGGACATACCGGAAGACAGTGCAATGGATCAGTCCAAACTGGACGCTATTGTCGATCAGCTGATTGCCGAAACCCAGAGCGGTATTTGACGACGACCGGATTGTCGGAACTGTATATCCAGATGACCAGCAGAAATCAGTTCAAGCTGTTTGGGTATTGATCCGAGAGCAACCCATCAATCATGCCTCTGTGCATAGGGCGTCCGGTGAAATAGCCTTGCACATCATTGCAGTTTAGTGCCTTCAACTGATCCATCTGGTTTTCGGTCTCAACACCTTCTGCAATAACTCGCATCTCCAGTTCTTGCCCAAGCGCGATAATGGCGCGTGCAATGCCGAGCTCCCGGTTCCCCTTGTCCATATTCTGAATGAAGGACCGATCAATCTTCAGCTTGTTCAACGGAAACGTGCTGAGCGTACTGAGGCTGGAGTACCCTGTTCCAAAATCATCGAGCGCAATCCGCACTCCCATGTCCCGCAAAGTTTCCATGGTTTGGATACAATGGTCTGGATCCGTGATTATGCTGCTTTCAGTGAGTTCCAGCTCCAGAAGTCGCGGATCGAGACCTGTTTGATCGAGCGCATCGTTTATCTTGTCGATAAGGTCACCACTGAAAAACTGATGCGCGGAAACATTAACGCTTATGACGATTGGATCGCGTGCGAATTTTTGCCATTCACTTCCCTGACGACATGCTTCCAGCAATACCCAGTTTCCGAGTTCAGAAATGAGACCGCTCTCTTCGGCTGCCAGAATAAATTTGTCGGGCGGGACCCGTCCTCTCGTCGGATGGTTCCAACGCACAAGTGCTTCAACACCCGTCATTTGATTTGATAAGAGGTCAAATTGAGGCTGGAACTCAAGAAAGAACTGCTCTTCGCGAATTCCGACCCTTATTTCCTGCAATAATGTCAGTTTGGCCGCATCTTCGGCAGCAAGTTTCGCTGAATAAAACCTGTAACAATTTCGGCCAAGTGCTTTGGCTTCATACATCGCGTGATCAGCGTGTTTCAGCAGAGTTTTGGCATCCTTCCCGTCTTGCGGATAAAGCGAAATTCCCAAACTGCTGCAAATTTCAAATGTCTGGCTTTCCAGATCAATGGGTTCGTTGATTGCTTCCTGAATCCGTTCAAGAACCATCCTGATTTTGTCAGGTTCAGTGGAACCGTTTTTCAAGAGAATGACGAACTCGTCACCGCCAAACCGGGCCACAAAATCTGTTGGCCGCAAACAATTGACCAGTCGGTCGGCGACAATCTGGATAACCTTGTCTCCAGCAGAATGACCAAGACTGTCGTTAACGTGCTTGAATTTGTCCAGGTCCACAAACACAAGGCTGAAATTCTGAGTTCCGGAAACATCAGCCTTAACGAGTTCCTGAATCTGGTTTTCCAACATATTCCGGTTGGGCAGTTCGCTCAGTGGGTCATTTTCTGCAAGAAACCGGATTTTGCTTTCCGCGAGATCCCGTTCAATGGCAATCGCGGCAATCCGTGCAGTTTCATATGTGAGTGCTTGCTGCACTTCATCCGGCGTGGAAACTTTGTCCGAATATATTGCGAGAGATCCAAGGATCCGCCCCGTGGGCGATATAATCGGTGTCGAAGCGCATGATTTCAAACCGTGCGCCAGTGCCAGCACCTTGTGGTCACGCCAGAGCGGATCATTTGAGATGTCGGATGCGATGACATCCTCACCTCGATGGGCGGCCGCTCCGCAAGAACCAGACTTCTGGCCAACGGTTATGCCGTCAATAGCCGAGCAATACTCTTTGGACAAACTTGGTGCAGAACCATGATGCAGACTTTTCGCACCAGGTTCCAATAACAGGATCGAAGCTTTTGTTCCCCTTAAATGTTCTTCAACAAGCAACAAAAGCTCATCCAGAACAGTCGTAAGCGGCACGCCAGCCGCTATCATTTCAAGAACTTTACTCTGCCTTCCGCGTAACAACTCGGACGTCTTGCGCCGTGTAATGTCACGGGCGATACCAAACAGTCCTATGATGTTGCCGTTGCGGTCACTTACCGGAACTTTCGTCGTCGATAGCCACTGAACCTCACCGTCAGGCAGATAAACAAATTCCTCATGACCAACGAGAGCTTCGTTTGTCGCCATGAGGTTTTGCTCCTCATCAAAGAACTTCAACCCTATTTCAGGTGGATGTAGTTCCAGATCTGATTTTCCAATAATCGGATCAGCGTTGTTGACGGAAAAATGATTTCTGAGAGCTTCATTGACCATAACGAACCGGCTGGATCGATCTTTCATAAAGACCGGATCCGAAATGTATTCAGCAATTTGGTCGAACCATAAGCTATGCGCATCCCAACTGGTCGTATCAGGCAAAGAATGCTCTTCCGCTACAGCTCTTAACGCCTCAACCTTCTCAGCGAGTGCTTCGGCATCATCAACGGCAAAAACTACTTCTTCAGATAACAGGATTGATTTCTTGCTCATAAATACACCGCCACTCCGATACATGTAACAATACAGAAACAGAGGTTACTTTGCCGCAAATAAAGCCGGTTAATTATTCACTAATAAGATTCAATACAGAATTATTACTAATAGTTGTGCCTACTTATACTTCTCCTTCGGAGTTCCATGCGCTTTCAAGTGAAAATAGTCCCGAGATCCGGTCATGACGAGCGCAAACTCATCAATCTCGGATATGACCGCATCAGCAGATCGAGCCAAACCAGTTTTCGGTTTCATGGTCCGGTGCGCGTCAATCAACGAAGCCCGGGCGTGCTCCAAGGCGTCGAGCAATTTTGATCGGTCAAAATCGAGTGGTGTACGGCTCCGACTTTCCGCAGACATGGCAATTTTCTCTTCTGCACAGTAAATGTTCTTTATTTGTTCTTTTTTCACTCTCAGACCGAGAATTGTCAATTCGCTATATTTACGGATCACGTGCCAAATGGGCTTCGATCCACGCTGTTAACACCGGTTCCAAAGCAGCATTTGTCGTGATCTTTCTGTACTTTCTCCTTTTGAAACGGCTACATAGCCCTATGCGTCAAGAGATTGACAACGGACCTTGTAAAACAGGACATTTTTGATTGATGAAACACGGCGGCGATTTAAGCCAGGCGGTAGAACATTTTGGCGGAACGCATGCTGACTGGCTTGACTTGTCTACCGGCATCAATCCGCACAGCTATCCAATCCCGACCACACTCAGCCAGGGTACTTGGACATCCCTTCCCTCACAATCCGCGATGGAACAACTGATCGGAGCTGCTCGGCAGGCCTATTCGGTACCGGACGGTATGGGTCTGGTGGCAGGACCCGGCACTCAATTGCTGATCTCGATGCTGCCAGGAATACTGCCTGACGGTCCAGTTGTATTGGCGGCTCCAACATATACCTCTCATGCCGATGTCTGGACCCGGGACGGTCGTAAACCGGTTGAACTCTCGAGCATCTATACACTGCCAGCCGATGCAAAAATCGTTTTGTTGGTCAATCCGAACAATCCGGACGGTCGTCTTGTCGATGTTAAAAGCCTTTTGGAAATTGCCGGTACGCTCACCGAACGCGGTGGTTATCTGGTCGTCGACGAAGCCTTTGCCGATGTTGTGCCTGGCGCCAGCCTACTGCCCCATATCGGCGCTGAAAACATCATGATCCTGCGTTCCTTTGGAAAATTTTTTGGACTAGCAGGTCTCCGCCTCGGGTTCCTGGCAGGACCAACCGAGATCACTATGAAAATCAATGCCATGCTGGAAAGCTGGTGTTTAAGTGGCCCCTCCTTGGAAATAGGAACAACCGCCCTCAAGGATGTAAACTGGCAGGAAGCGATGTGCGGGCAACTTGCCGACGAAATGGCAGACCTGACCCTTACTTTGTCTGAAAACATGCTCAGCGTCTTTGGCGGGACACCTCTTTATGCACTGGCAGGTATGAGAAATGCAGCTTCTCTACATGAAGCGCTGGCAAGACGGCACATCTGGACGCGCATATTTGATTATGCGCCTACCTGGATACGCTTCGGTCTTCCCGGCAGTCCCGAAAACAGGCAACGTTTGGCAGATGCGCTTGCCGAGGCGCGAAAAGAGCTCTAACCAGCATTAATGCTGATCTACGACAACACTCTGTGGCTTCTGCTAGGAGCTTTGTTTCTGGACGCTGTCATTGGCGATCCGGACTGTCTTTGGCGACGCCTGCCGCATCCAGTAGTCTGGATCGGCAATTTTATCGCCTTTCTGGACAAACGTCTGAACAAGCCAAGCCAAACGGATCCCGCCCTTAAGGCGTCGGGTGTTTTGGCACTTGTCATATTGGTTCTCGGAGGGGCCGTGGTCGGCATCGCGCTGCAAAAACTTGCCTATGCACTGCCCTATGGAGGTGTTTTGACTGTCGTCATTACAGCCCTCCTTATCGCTCAACGAAGCCTTTACCTGCATGTCGCAGCTGTTCGTGATGGGCTGCAATTATCTGGATTGGACGGCGGACGTAAAGCAGTTGCCATGATTGTCGGAAGAGATCCGGAAAAACTGGATGAAGCCGGTGTCTCTAGAGCAGCGATTGAATCTTGTGCCGAAAACTTTTCCGACGGTGTCGTCGCACCGGTCTTCTGGTTCGCCTTGCTCGGTCTTCCAGGATTACTTGTCTACAAGGCCGTCAACACCGCTGACAGCATGATTGGTCATAAGACCAAAAAATACGCTGATTTTGGCTGGGCATCTGCGCGGTTCGATGATTTGATCAACCTGCCTGCCTCGCGCTTGTCCGGTCTTTTGTTCGCGCTTGCCGCGCCGCTGGTCGGCGGATCAACGTTCAAGAGCCTCAAATGCATCGCGCACGATGCAAAACAACACCGCTCTCCGAATGCCGGTTGGCCGGAGGCAGCCATGGCCGCTGCGCTAAGTGTTTCACTTGCAGGGCCGCGAAATTATCCAGGGTATTCCGTAGAAGATCCTTATATGAACGCGTCAGGACGCCGGGATGCACATTCTGAAGACATCTCCCGCAGCCTCACATTGTTGTCGGGGGCTTGCGCCATCAAAGCGATTGTTGTTCTGCTGGTGGCAACTGCATTGTTTTTCATTTAGAGGATCGCCCAATTGCTACCCTTTTCCGCTGCTGCTGATCGCAACAAGGATGTCGTCCTTGAAACTCTGAAACCCATTATTGCGGATCAGACAAAGGTGTTGGAAATTGGCAGCGGCAATGGTCAGCACGCTGTTCATTTCACCAAAGCATTACCAAATCTGATCTGGCATTGCAGTGATCTTGCCGAATATGTTCCAGGCATAGCGGCTCGGCTGGAGCAGGAAGGCAGCGATCGCACACCTAAACCTATTGCACTGAATGTTGCCTCTCCGTCGTGGAAGCTGCCTGCATCTGGTCAATCAGATGCCTTTGACGTTGTCTTTACGGCCAACACGCTCCACATCATGTCGTTTGCGCACGTAAAGCACTTCTTTACGCGCGTTGCCGAGCATCTTCACAATACGAACGGCATGCTGTGCGTCTATGGCCCGCTGAAATATGACGGCGAATTTACCACAGAGAGCAACGCGGCATTTGATCTCCAACTGAAAAGCTGGGATCCGGTCAGTGGTATTCGCGATTTCGAAACCCTGGATGATTTGGCGACCAAAGCTGGCCTTGTATTTGCGGCAGATCACAATATGCCAGCGAACAATCAATTGGTGATCTGGAAACGGCCTAACGAAGATTAAACCCGCGGAATGGCGTTTATTCAGCGGTTTCGAGCAATTTCCAGAACGGCTTCAACATCCAATGATTGTTCCAGATGCGCTGCCAAGTCGTCCAGAATAGTATCAATACGCTGGTTATACGCGAGCTCTGACACAGCACCGAAGTCTTTCAGGAAGGCATTCCGAAAACTGTCGTCAGTAAAGAGCCCATGTAGATAAGTGCCAACTACTCGGCCATCAGCAGATTGCGCGCCGTCAAGTTTGGGAGTGCCCGATGCGTCCCTAATATGCAGCAAAGGCCGCGCACAGTCAGGTCCGGTAGTCCGACCAATATGGATCTCATAGCCAGACACATCAGCACCCGAAGCGAGATGTTTACCGCTGGCTTCCACCAGTGACTTATCGGACGTAAGTACAGTGTTCACATTGAGAAATCCGAGACCCTCTACCTTACCGATTGTTCCTTCAATGCCATCAGGATCTGATATCGTTTTGCCGAGCATCTGATAGCCGCCGCAGATCCCCAGAATGTGACCACCACGCCGATGATGCGCTTGAAGGTCGATGTCCCAGCCTTGTTCGCGGAGAAATTCTAGGTCGCCAATGGTTGATTTGGATCCTGGCAATAAAACCAGATTTGCATCCCCGGGAAGCGGTGTTCCTGGCTGAACCAGTTCGAGCGTCACACTTGGTTCTTGGCGCAATGGATCGAGATCATCAAAGTTGGCAATCCGTGAAATAACCGGAACCAAAATCTTGATTTCGCCCGTTCCCGCACCGTTTGCCAAGTCCAGCGCATCTTCCGCAGGCAATTTTCCGGCATCGGCAAACCAAGGCACTACTCCCAGACCATGCCAACCGGTGCGCTGGGCGATCTCGCGAACACCTTCATCAAACAGACTCGGGTCGCCGCGAAAGCGGTTGATGAAAAAGCCTTTGATGCGCTGTTGTTCGTCAACTTCCAGAACCGCATGCGTACCGACAACCGATGCAATAACACCGCCGCGGTCAATATCAGCACATAGGATCACCGGCAGATCGGCAGCTCCTGCAAACCCCATATTAGCGATATCCCCGGTCCGCAAATTAATTTCAGCGGGACTGCCTGCTCCTTCAACGATCACAAGATCCGCTTCGGATTCAATCTTTGAAAAACTCTCCAGAACCTTTGGAAGTAACTCGGCTTTTTGTTTTCCGTATTCACGCGCCCGCATGGTACCGAAACGCTTGCCTTGCACGATGATTTGGGCTCCGGTGTCTGTCTCCGGCTTCAACAGAACCGGGTTCATATGGACACTCAAAGACGTTCTGCAGCCCATGGCCTGCAGGGCTTGCGCACGACCGATCTCCCCACCATCTGCCGTGACAGCCGCATTGTTGGACATGTTTTGTGGTTTAAACGGGCGAACATTCAAGCCGCGATCGGCAAACAGACGGCATAGTCCAGCAACAATCAGGCTCTTGCCAACATTCGAGCCGGTGCCCTGAACCATCAAGGCAGGTGTATTGCCTTGCAGCGACGACTTCATTTGGCCTTGTCATCTTCAAATGCTTCAGCCCCATACGGCCGGAACTCTTGCGGCACAGGCAGTTTGGCAAGTCGCAATTCAAGTAATAGGCGTATGCTCGGACGCACGGCAAATAAAATTGAGCCAACAACAAAAAGCCAAGTCCCTGCATAGATCATGCTGTCATAGAAGAAGAAGACACTGCCTATGATGAAGGCGACTGCCGCCAGGAACTCGACAAGAGTACGATAAAGTTCGTATCTGCGAACTGTTTCAGCGTGATCACGAGACGCTGAGCGAATGCTGTGATCGAAGAGTTTGCTCATGTTCATATGGCTTTCTTGAACGCGCGGAATGACATGTCATTTTCAATCGTTGTGTCACCTGTTTCGGAATATCCAAGCGAGCGATAGAACTGTTCGGCAGTCTTTGTACTCATCAAGTGGACCTCATCCAGCCCACGATCCTGGAAATACCCCTCAAGTGCGCGCATCAAGGCCTTGCTGACGCCAGTGTAACGCGCCTCAGGTGACACATACATCAACAAGACACGCCCATCCGGGCGCCCCAATGCGACACCGAGGACATTCCGGGTCTCGTCTACTGCAGTAAAACACCTGCCTGCCTCGGTAATCCAGGCCTCTACATTTTCAGCGGTCTTGTTTTCAAGCCAAGGCGCATACCGCCCTGGATCATTCGCATGATCTGCTTCACAAAGTTCCGTAATGGATCGGTGTAAAACCGCAACGACCTCGTGGGAATAAGCGCTGTTTGCCAGCTCAATTGTAAACGGCATTTTTTTTAAAACTCGATGCCTTCCTGCGGCTTCACGCCCGAGCGGAACGGATGCTTGATTTGGGTCATATCGGTTACCAGATCAGCTATCTCGATCAAGTCGTCCTTGGCATTACGACCCGTGATGACAACATGAACATCGTCCGGCTTCTCGTTTTTCAGGAAATCGACAACCTCTGCGATATCAAGATAGTCATATCGCAGGACGATGTTTAGCTCATCGCATAGGATAAGCCGATAATCGCCGGACTTGATCATTTCCTTGGCTACATCCCAAGCCTGCTGAGCGGCCTCAATGTCCCGTTGGCGATCCTGCGTTTCCCAGGTAAATCCTTCGCCCATGCGTTTGATTGTGACGAGATCGGAGAAACGATCCAGCGCCATGCGTTCGCCGGTTTCGATCCGTCCCTTGACGAACTGAACGACACCGACCTTATGGCCATGCCCCAGCGACCGGAACACCATCCCGAAACCCGCTGTCGACTTGCCTTTGCCCTTGCCGGTATGAACGATCAGAAGGCCTTTCTCGATGGTCTTCGTTTCCATGATCTTGTCACGTGCGGCTTTTTTCTTGCGCATCTTGTCTGCATGGCGCGCGTTGAGTTCTTCTTCAGTCATTTCGGGCTTGTCTGCAGTCACGTTATCCGTCCCCTAAACAAGTTGTTTCAATTCGCTGAGTGCAGCATGTGTTGAATTGCGCCTCGGCGTCCAGAGGCCGCGATCAATTGCTTCTTCGAACCGGGCAATCATTTCATTCAGCCCAACAGGATTGGCATCTCTTAGAAAATCGCGCACGATCTGATCGTCCAGATAGGCTTCATAGAGTTGATCAAAATGATGATCTCCTACGGCTCGCGTCGTGGCCGCAAACGAGAACAAATAATCCAGCGTTGCCACCATCTCGAAAGCGCCCTTGTAACCATGGCGCATGACACCCTTGATCCACTTGGGATTGGCCGCACGCCCCCGGACTACCAGGCCAATTTCTTCCGACAGGGTGCGTATTACCGGCCGTTCCGGCCGTGAGTGGTCGTTGTGGTAGATCTTCGGCGCTTCGCCCTTAAGCGTTTCCACCGTTGCCGCCAAACCGCCTTCAAACTGGTAATAATCATCGCTGTCGAGAAGATCGTGCTCGCGGTTATCCTGATTATGCAGAACAGCATCGACCGCGGAGAGCCTGTTCTCCAATTCACCGCGTGCGCCATCCCCTGCAACGCCGCCGCCATAAGCATAGCCGCCCCAGGTTAGAAAGGCTTCGGCAAAGTCGCCCCGCTCATCCCAGATGCCTTCATCAATCAGCGCCTGCAGACCAGCGCCATATGCACCGGGTTTGGACCCGAAAACACGATATCCCGCCCGGCGCTGGGCCTCATCCGCAGAAACCCCATCAGAAACCAAGTTCGCAACATCTGCCTTCATTCGCGCAGCGACCGGATTGGCATCCACCGGCTCTTCCAGTGCACCAACAGCACGAACAGCGCTGTCAAACAGATCCATTTGATGGGGAAATGCATCCCGGAAGAAACCGGACACTCTGAGCGTCACATCAATGCGCGGGCGACCGATTTCGAAAAGTTTGCGCACTTCAAATCCGGTCACCCGACCAGACCCCTGCTCCCAGACAGGACGAACACCGATCAGCGCCAACGCCTGCGCGATGTCATCACCGCCAGTGCGCATATTGGCCGTCCCCCAACAAGTCAGCACCAGCGAGGTCGGCCATTCGCCTTCCTCCTGGAAATAACGTTCCGCGACCAAAGAAGCTGATTGTTCACCTAACCGCCAGGCGGTTTCAGTCGGAACCGCGCGAACATCAACGGAATAGAAATTCTTGCCCGTCGGCAGAACATCCGGACGACCTCGGGACGGGGCACCGGAAGGCCCCGGTTCAACAAAACTGCCATTTAATGCCGTGAGGACAGCAGCGGTTTCTGCCAGCCCCGACCCAGTCACAGCTGGTCGAATCTCATGGTTCAAACTGCCAAGAACAGCCTGCACGTTCGGCCAGTTACTCGATACGCTCTTATCGCACACGATCAAATCGCGACATAATTTTTCAATACGTTCAACAGTATCGCCATTTGAACGCCAGGGCGCATCGCAAACGATCTCCAGATCGGACGGTTTTGATCCATCCCAATGCGCGGAAAAATCGCAATCCAGTGGATCAAAACCGGTTAAACCAAGATCCTCTGCCACTGCGCGCTGAAGACTGTTTTGGTCAACCGCCTGACCGCGAGGGACACGGACCAAAGCCACCAGAAGGTCCGTCAACAGATCGCCTTCCGGGCTTTCGCCGAGAATATGCAGACCGTCGCGGATCTGAAGTTCTTTCAAATCACACAGATGCGCATCCAGCCGGGCAAGACGCGTGTCTTCGTCCATGTCATCGGCAATGCCTATGTCCTTATCGAGACCATGACGGCTTGCAGCATCCAAAATATCGCGAGTAAGTGCGTTCAGGCGACGCGGATCGACACCGCTGGCAAGGTAATACTCGTCCAGAAGAGTTTCGAGCTCTTCGGCAACACCATGACTTTCAGCACGGGTTAGCGGCGGTGTCAGATGATCGACGATAACCGCAGATGTCCGGCGCTTGGCCTGCGCGCCCTCGCCAGGATCATTGACGATGAACGGATAGATATTCGGCGTTGGCCCCAAAACAGCTTCGGGAAAACAGTTTTCAGACAGCGTAAGGGCTTTGCCGGGAAGCCATTCCAGATTGCCGTGTTTGCCGAGATGAATGACAGCATCAACGCCAAAGCTCTGTCGCAGCCAGATGTAAAATGCAAAATAATGGTGCGGCGGCACCAGGTCCGGATCGTGATAGGTTTCTTTCGGGTCGATATTATAGCCGCGTGCCGGTTGAATGCCGACCACCTGATTGCCAAACCGGTGTAGCGCCAGCCTAAAATCACCACCCACCACATGCGGATCATCTTCTGGAGTTCCCCAACGATCCAATACCGCCGTTTGCACGTCCGAACTCAACGATTTAAACGCTGTCCGATAGTCCAATAGAGACAATGTTTCAAAGCCGCGTCGACCCTCCCGACCATCCAATGCATTGGTAACTCCGCACGTCAATACACCCATCAGCTCGGCTGAGGTCTTAGGCACCGTGCCGGTGTCATAACCAGCTGCCTGCATCGCCTTCAGAACATTGACGCAAGATGCTGGTGTATCCAAACCAACACCGTTGGCTAGTCGCCCGTCCTTGTTCGGATAATTGGCAAGGATCAAAGCGGTTCTCTTGGTCTTTGCCGGAACATGAGCAAGCCGAGCCCAATTGCCAGCGAGATCGGCCACAAAACGCATTCTGTCCGGAACGGGGATGAACTTTACGGGCGTCGACTGCGTTGCGTCATCAAAGGTGCCTTCCTCCTTGAAGGACACTGCCCGCGTCAACAAACGACCATCGATTTCCGGCAGAACCACATGCATGGCAAGGTCGCGGATAGAAAGCCCCTGATCACTCTCCTCCCACCCCTCTTTTGAGGACGACGAGAAGACAACCTGCAGAACCGGCTTACCCCACTTGTCGAGCGGTGTTGGCTGATGCGGCGCACCAGCCTTGGAAACGGCGAAGGCAGTACCGTTCAACACGACATCCGGTTGGGCTTGCTGGAAAAGCGCATCCAGCACAGCGATAGATTCCGCTTCCTTCAAGCTGGACACATAGACAGGCAACGTGTTGATGCCAGCTTTATCCAAAGCTTTGACCAAAGCGTCGACAGGAGCTGTTTGGGATCCCTGAACCAGGGCCCTGTAAAATGTAATCGCAGCAACGGGTCTGTTTGGATCTGACCAACTACTCCTAAGTGCGTCATAATCGGGGGCAGCATGACCGGGAAGATAAATACCCGCACGTGGCAAAGGCACCGGATGAGCAGGTTCGTCCGCTTTGCCGATCAGATGGGCAGCAAATCTCAGCGCATTGCTGTAATTTTCTGACCCGCCTTCAACGCAATAACGCCAGACCCGACGAACATCACTTTCCGGCCGCGTCGACAGCGATGTCAGCGTCTCATCCCACTTATCGTCCCCTGGTATGACGATCAGATCAATGCCGGATGCCCGTGCTTCTTCTTCAAAACGTTCCAGCCCGTAGCGCCAATATTCAATTCCGCCAAGAATTCGCAGAATGACCAGCTTCGAGCCACGTACCGTCTGTTCGGCATATAAATCCACCGAATAGGGATGCGACAACGCCATAAGGTTGGCCAGACGAAGGCTTGCCTTGGCCCCGCTCAACCCCGCATGCGCGGCAGCAAAACTTCCCAGCTCCGTATCGGCTGCGGACAGAAACAGAATATCGGCAGGAGACTGGCCGAAATCGACCGCATCTCCGCCATCATCGATCCGGCGTGTCTGGCTGGCAAGAATATGCATAAGATCAGGCGGCTGCCTTTGCCGATTGCAACAGCTCTTTGGCTGAAGACAGATCCAGGCCTTTCAAGCCGATAACCACCAATTTCCCGGCGCTGTCTGCACCAGCTGCAAACCAGGTCTCAACGCGTGGTCCGACCGCTTGCACCATTGCAGGTGCACTCTTACCCACGATTTGAACAGCCCCTTTGATCCGCAGAACACCTTTCAGGGCCATCGCTTCCAGCACCTTCACCTCAACATCTTTCATCGATGAGAAAGGCGTTACATCCAGCACATGGCTTTCAAAGTCATCATGATGGTGGTGGTCATGGTGATTATGGTCGTGGTCGTGGTCGTCGTCATGGTCATGGTCGTGGTGATGGTGGTGGTGCTCATGGCGGGCGGAGATATCATTTTCAGCGGCAGATGCGCGGCCAAGCAGAACTTCGATCGGCAACGTTCCATTTTCGGAAGCCACAACATGGACCGACTGACGTATATCGGAAGAGATTTTTTCGCGAACCGATTGCATCTTGTCGTCTGCGACCAGATCGGCCTTGTTGAGCACAACAAGGTCAGCGCAGCGCAGCTGATCATGAAACAGTTCCTCGACCGGGCTTTCATGATCAAGCGCGTCGTCGGCTGCGCGCTCGGCTTCAAGAGCCGCTTCATCCAGAGCTATACGGCCTTCTGCGAGCGCAGCGGCATCAAGAACCGTGACAACTCCGTCGACAGTCACTTTTGGTTTGACCGACGGCCAGGTGAAAGCACGCACGAGAGGTTGCGGCAGGGCCAGTCCGGATGTTTCGATGACAATGTGTTCTGGTGGATTATCCCTAGCGAGCAGCATTTCCATCGTCGGCAGGAAATCATCGGCGACCGTACAGCAAATACAGCCATTGGTCAGTTCAACCACTTCCTCAGCCGCACAGTCCGGATCGGCACAGCCATTCACCAGTGATCCATCAAATCCCATGTCGCCAAATTCATTGACGATCAGGGCGATCCGTTTGCCATTGGCGTTTTGCAGAAGGTTCCGGATCAGAGTGGTTTTGCCAGCTCCAAGAAACCCGGTCACGATGGTTGCCGGGATTTTCGCACCCGGCTGCAAGGAAGAAGATGTCATAGTGTGATTTCCGGTTGGGCATTGGGTTTCAAAAGAAGGGGCTGGCCAGCTGCTACAAAAACAACCTGATCACAGGCCGTGGCGATATCCTGGTTCAATCGTCCTTGGGCATCGCGGAACGACCTGGACAAGCGGTTCTCCGGCACAATACCCATCCCGACTTCGTTAGAGACAAATATGCAAGGCCCCGCAACTTCAGCCAAACTTTCAATCAGGCGACCCGTTTCGGCATAAGTGCTCTTTTCGGCAAACATAAGATTTGACAACCACAGGGTTAGGCAGTCGATCAACAGAACCCTGTCGGCTGCAGCTTCTCTGGAAAGCACACCCGCAAGGTCTAACTCTTCTTCAATGGTTTTCCAGGAAGGACCGCGTTGTTGGCGATGCTTGTCGATCCGGTCCGCCATCTCATCGTCATAAGCGGCACCCGTCGCGATGTAGAATTTCTGAAGCCCCGACCTGACAGCCAACTGTTCCGCAAACCGGCTTTTGCCGGAACGGGCGCCTCCAAAGACGAATGTGGCACGTTTGCCTATTTGGTCCATCACTTTGTTCTCCTCCACTGTCCACCCGACAGTGCACTGGATTGCACATATGTGACGGCCGGTCTCCTGGCTCACGGTTCGCCGCGCCTGTCACCCCTTCCCGGCTGGATTTCAGCCAGTGGGACGCGTGCAGGCGCTCACCGTTCACAGTTGCGGGGGCAGCTCCGGATCAGCTGATAGTACCTACCGGATTCCCGTTTCATCCGGGCTGAGTTGCAGCCCGAAACCGTCATGAACCTTCCTAACCGGATTGCGCACAACAGACAAGCACATAGCTGTGCACGACCGTTGTGCCTTTTGAGGTAATGAATTCTTTGCGAAACCCGTCCCCGGGCCTATTCAGCACTCTTGAGCGGATCGTCAGTCACTAGAGATTACAGCAGCGATATCACGCTGAAATAATTGATGTTTTCCACATACCAACCAAAAAAGTGACGGCTTGATGAAAAAAACGCCTTCAAGGGCTTGGCAAATGGATAACGGCTTTGATATACGCATCTTCATCGACGGGGCAGTGACTTGCTGCCCGCACGTGGTGATCCCCGATAGCTCAGTTGGTAGAGCATTCGACTGTTAATCGAATTGTCGCAGGTTCGAGCCCTGCTCGGGGAGCCATCACCTTCTTACGATAGCCTTCAATTTTTTACGAGTATGATTGCGCCATATCGACGACCGTAATGGCGATAAGGCACTGTCCGGAAAACTTGCGTTCCAGTATGGATAAATCGCGGTTTATAGTACGTAACGTCATTTTATTCAGCTAAACAAAGACACTGTTAATCTAAAATCCCTTTCCTGAACTGAAATAATCCCGACAGTATTGCAATTGACGACTATGAATATGCCACTTCTGGTCGTGAGATATCCTGAATTATTACAAGGTAATTCAGATCAATTGTAAGTGAAATTGCTTGCTTTACGTTTTCAAAACCACATTTATTAACGGAAAGTAACCGTCATCGCGTCAATTTGTGATGTTTATTACATTCATTCGGCAGATTGTGGTGCGATAATGGCAAAATCGTGAATGCGCTACTGGGACGCACTAAAAGACAATTTGGAAAAACAGGTCATCAGAGTCCAAAAAGGACCGGACCATATATGCCCCGAGCGTGATAATGGTTGTATGAGCCTTGGGAGGCGAATATGCAACGGAATACAAAAGCCGGAACTTTTGCGCTTGGCCTCATCTTAGCCCTTGCCGGAAGCGCGTATGCAGATCCATTGCCACAGGAAACCATAAATCTTCCTGAGGATCGCCTTGCTGTTACTGTTGCATCAGCATCTTTGGATCAGATGGACCCGTTGGAAAGCGAATTGACCATCTGGGTTGGCGAGATAGAACTCGAGGGTAGAAAAACCGTCTGGGTCGAACTAATCGATTCTTATGGCGAAGTAATCTACGATTCTGAAGTTGCGACCAACGAAACGCACTTGTTGCCTGATGGCCGCGCTGTTGTTGTCAGTGCTCTGGCACCTGAAATTGCCATTGCTGACAAAGATGAATCACGACTGTCGACAGACGGCGCCTTGATGGTAACCCGCAGGGTTGTCAATGAAGGACCGGGCGCGACCGCGGTCGAGTTAATTGAAACTGGTGACGAACCAATCAAAAAAGGCACAATGCTGGAAGTTGCCGATTTTGGCGAAACTGTTTGGAACAAGATTGTTGCCTTCTTCGACGCAGCGAAGATGCGCGTACAGGTCGCATGGACCTGGATTGTCGACACCCTGCAGGCTTAACCAAAGCCAAGACATCGTTCACGATCCACCGTCCCCGCGTGGATTGTGAACGAATGTCGTGCAAATCCGCTCCCTGACAATGACTGGAATACCCAGGCTACCTGGTTATAATTGGCGTTCATTTTATCGCCTTAAGTCTGTCCGACTAAAAAATAGCATAAAATTCATGAAGCTGCATGATCCGCCGCATTTTCCGGTGCGTAGATGCTTTTGAACACTGCTTCTACGTTTCTATTCGGGGCTACCCTCATCTGGGTAATTTGAAACCGCCTCACCAATTAAGGGAAATGACATGCGGATTGCCGTCATCGGCTCGGGTATCTCCGGCAATAGCGCAGCTTGGGCGCTGAGCGATCGCCACGATGTGGTACTTTACGAAAAACGTCTCCGTCCCGGTGGCCACAGCGCGACTGCAGACATTGATTACCATGGAACGAAAATGTCCGTCGATACCGGTTTCATTGTCTATAACGAATTGAATTACCCCAACTTCACTGCACTTCTTGATCATCTCGGTGTCGCAACTGAGATTAGCGACATGAGTTTCGCCCTGTCCACCGATAACGGTGCACTCGAATGGTCAGGAACGTCTCTGAATGCTGTTTTTGCACAACGCAAGAACATAGTGTCACCGCGCTTCCTGAAAATGTTGCGTGATATCTTCCGTTTTAACAAACAAGCTGTGATCGATCTGAAGGCTGGTAAGCTGTCTGGTGAAACGCTGGGAAACTATCTTGATCGCGAGCGTTATTCGACCAGTTTCATCAATGACTATCTACTGGCAATGGGGGCCGCGATATGGTCGACCCCGATCAACCAGATGCGTGCATATCCAGCTGAGAGTTTCGTCGCATTCTTCGACAATCATCGCCTACTGTCTTTTGACCGCCCGTTATGGCGAACGGTGTCGGGTGGAAGCAGAAACTACGTCAACCGACTGATTTCCCCACTTGGCTCCAATGTACGGCTCGGCTGCCCCGTGACCGATATCCAGCGCCAGAATGGCAAGGTCATTGTTACCGACGCATCCGGGAATACGGACACGTTTGATCACGTCATCCTCGCAAGCCATACCGACCAAAGCCTTGCGATGCTTGGTGATCCAAGTGATCAGGAACGCGATATTCTCGGTGCGATCCGCTATCGACCGAATGAGGTCTATCTGCACCGGGACGAGAAACTGATGCCAAGACGCAAACAGGTCTGGGCGTCCTGGAATTACATGTCAGATCGCGAAGCAGGCGAAACACGGGATGTCACCGTCAGCTATTGGATGAACCGGCTACAGACCCTGGATCACAACAAACCAGTCTTCGTCACCCTCAACCCGTTTGAGGCACCGGACGAAACCAAGACCTTCGCCAAATACATATACGATCATCCGCAATTTGATGCCTCGGCGCTAGCAGCCAAAAAACGGTTGTCCGAAATTCAGGGCGTTAACAACACCTGGTATTGCGGCGCCTGGGGCGGGCACGGTTTCCATGAAGACGGGTTGGTTTCGGGCCTGAAAGTTGCCAAAGCGCTTGGCGCTGTTTTACCATGGGAGAGCTCGGATACCTCTCAAATGGTTCTTCAGGCAGCCGAATAATGGCGAAAGCGAACAGCAACCGGATGCAAGATAACGGACCGCCGCCATCAAGTGCGGTCGGCCTTTACTCTGGCTCGGTCATGCATGCCCGCATGAAGCCAAAAGAGCACCGTTTCACCTATTCGGTCTTTTCAATCTTGTTGGATATAGACCGGTTAGGCGATGCCGCCCGGACAAGCAGACTGTTTTCTGTCGGGCATTGGAATCTTCTGTCCTTCCATCAGAAGGATCACGGCAAGCGCGATGGATCAAGCCTTCGGGCCCATGTTGACGATCTCCTGAGACGTGAAAAAATCGCGTCACCGTCCCGCATTCTCTTACTCGCCTACCCCAGGCTCCTGGGATATGGATTCAATCCACTCAGTGTTTTCTATGCTTATGACAATGCGGACAGGCTGACCGCTCTTGTCTATGAGGTTCGCAACACGTTTGGCGGATTGCATACCTATGTGGCCCCGGTTCAACCCAAACACATAAGCGATGCAGGGATCCGGCAGGACCAAAAGAAAGAATTCTATGTGTCGCCATTTCTGGATATGGCGCAGCATTATCATTTCCGGTTGCTGCCGCCAGGCAATTCGGTCCGCGTTCGTATTCTCGAGAAAGATCCTGAAGGGCCGATCCTTTCAGCCACATTCGCAGGCGACTATCTACTGGCAAGCACATGGAACATTTTGCGGGAATGTGTTCGGGTTCCGTTTCTGAGTTTCAAGATTATGGCAGCCATCCATTGGGAGGCCTTCAAGATCTGGCGAAAACGTATTCCGTTTCATTCGCGACCAACTGAAACCTTACAAAACGGGAAAGCGATGCCGGCATCCGATCTTGCCAATCATAAAACACATAAATTGCAATTCACGAGGTTTGGCCATGAGTGAGCCCATTGTACTGACACATGCCAATGTCCGCACCGAATTGAAACGCAGTCCGCGTTTGGCCCGTTTGGCTGCAAATCTGGCGCTAAAAATTCGATATGGCTCACTGGAAATTACGTTTCCAGACGGAGGCTGTTATGTGATCCATGGGATGGAAGAAGGCCCAACCGGCAATATCAAGATCCACAATTGGCGTTTCTTCAAAATGGTCGTTCAGGGTGGTGATGTAGGTGTTGGTGAAGCCTTTATGGCTGGCTATTGGTCCTCACCAGATGTGACAACTTTCCTGGAAGTCTTTTGTATCAATCAGGAAACCATGATTAAGGTTCTTAAGGGCCGCCCGCTTACGCGTTTCCTGTTGTCTTTCCGCCATTGGCTGAACGCGAATACAAAACGAGGTTCCAAGCGAAATATCTCCGCCCACTATGATCTGGGAAACGCATTTTACAAGGAATGGCTCGATCCTTCGATGACCTATTCCGCTGCAATCTACAGCAATGAAACCAACAATCTGGAACAAGCGCAGGCCGAAAAATATGCATCGCTTGTCCGCCAAACAGGAATTGAGCCGGGACACAGCGTCCTGGAAATTGGATGTGGTTGGGGTGGATTTGCAGAACATGTAGCCAAGAATGTTGGTGCTAATGTCCGCGCACTGACGATTTCCCAAGAACAGTATGACTACGCAAGAGAGCGTATTTTCAAAGCCGGTCTCAACGAAAAAGTCGATGTGGTATTTCAGGACTACCGCGATGAACAGGGCGTCTACGACCGTATCGCGTCTATAGAAATGTTCGAAGCCGTCGGTGAGAAATACTGGCCCACCTATTTCGAAAAGGTCTCCAGCTGCCTGAAACCTGGCGGACGAGCGGGTCTTCAGATCATCACCATTCAGGACAAGATGTTCGAAGACTACCGGAGTGGAACAGACTTTATCCAGCGTCACATATTTCCAGGTGGCATGCTGCCGCCACCCGGTAAATTGATTGAGATCAGTAAATCTCTTGGGCTGGACCTCGCTGAACAAATGATCTTCGGCCAGGACTACGCCCGAACCCTTTCAGATTGGCGCCAGAGTTTCCGCTCTGCGTGGCCGCAAATCCGGCCTCTCGGGTTTGATGAACGCTTTAAACGCCTCTGGGAGTTTTATCTGCATTATTGCGAAGCAGGGTTCAGATCCGGAAATATAGATGTTCGGCAAATGGTCTATGTAAAAGAAGCCTGACAAACAAAAAAGAACAGAATTAAGGGCCGGATTAACCGGCCATTTTTTTGTCCCATCCGGTCGCTCGGGAAATCAGTTTGAAATAGAGCCAGTACGGCAATATTCGCAGTATCTTGAGCTGACGAACAAAAGCGCGTGGGAAGGCAATTTCGAATCTTGAAGGATGCTGCAGACCTTGAATTATTTCCTCAACCGCTTCTTCTGGGGAGATCAAATGAGGCATTGGGAACGGGTTGGATTTGGTTGCAGGTGTATCGACAAAACCCGGATTGATAAGCTGGATGCGGAGCCCTGCCCCGTCCATGTCAAATTTCAGGGACTCGGTAAAATTAATGAGTGCCGCTTTGGTCGCGCCGTAGGCTGCAGATGTTGGCAGGCCTCTATATCCGGCGACTGAGGACACAACGGCAATCTGCCCTTTACCGCTGTTCTGCATGGCTTGTATGACCGGCAGGACAACGTTGAAAGTTCCCATGAGGTTGACATCGAGGCTGGTTCGATACGCAGATATGTCGCCGGACAGTCCATCTTGAGGAAGGTAAACTCCAGCGTTCGCAATTAACAGAGCGATATCGCCTATACTTCCTTTGATCGACTGGCTGCACTCGGACATTAACGCTGTATCAGAGACATCTCCTGCAAAAACATGAATTGCGCCAGACAGGTTTTCTGCTTCTAACCTCAGCAATTCCAACGCATCTACAGACCGTGCAGTCACTGCAACTTGCCAGCCTTTGCGCGCTAAAGACAGCGCAAGCGCCCGTCCTATCCCGGAACTGGCGCCAGTAATCCAGGCACAGCCGTCTTCAGGTGATGCAACATATTGTTTTTTGGACAAATTCTACTCCTGCGAAGGTTCGGTTTGTCTACGCAGGATTCCGGGGGCTTGGATCTGTCAGCCGCGCATAAAAGGTGCGAACCACCGACCAACTGGTCCGGTAAGTTCAAGTTTGCCGGCAGTTACTGCAAAACAGATGCAGTCTTCTCCCTCATCGGCAATAGGAATGTGGTCAACATCACCATCTGCAAAAGCGACATCTCCGGCGACATAATGCCCGCCTTCGTCTTTAAAGCCACCTTCAAGCACAAGCGTAAGTTCAGTGCCATGGTGTGTATGGGACGGAATTTTTCGGCCCGCGCGAATCCAAAGAAGACTGCTGTTGCAGCCATCAATTTCGCCCAGTTTGCATTCCTTGACACCCGGAAGAAGCGTTTTCCAAGGAAGGTCGTCCATTGAGGAACCAATAATGGTTCGTAATGAAGCCGGAATGTTCGAAGATGTAGCCTCCAGAGCGATATCTTTTTCCGCCGGGGTCATTTCGTCGAAAATGGAAGAAAGAGTGGTATCTCGATCGGAAAGCGCAACTGGTTCGGTATCAGCAAGGCTGGTACCGGCGAGCGTTTCCAAAGAGTTTACATAGCCCCTGTTTAGTTCGCTCAACTCAAGATGAGCTCCCATGAGAGCCTGAGCCGGATAGGACAACGTTCCGGCCGCATATCCGGCCAGCAACTCATCCATTCCAGTCACATTCTTTTCCATCTCAATTCTCATTCAAACCTATATGCTCGCTATTGTTTAACGCAGATACGTAAACAACACCAAACCGGATCATCACTTGAACTTAATTATCCGATATCGGGTGTTTTTCCAGCCCTGCGACAGAATAAATCAGACGACATTATCAATAGGAGAGCAGAAATCCGATGAGTATCATTCTTCATGCTCTGGCAATCGTCCCACGAAGACTTACATTGCAAACTTGATCGAGTTGACAAGGACCTTTAGCGTCCTGACAACGAGCCTTTCGCCTGCCACATTTGATGGTTGGGCATGAACCGTCAGGATTAATTGAATGTCTGTGTCTGCTTCTGTTGTCGACTCCATCGGCAACACGCCTCTTATCCGTCTTAATGCGCTGTCTGAAGAAACCGGCTGCGAAATTCTCGGCAAGGCGGAGTTCATGAACCCGGGCCAGTCAGTCAAAGACCGCCCTGCCCGTCAAATGATCCTCGAAGCTGAAGCCCGCGGCGACCTCAAGCCCGGTGGTGTCATTGTCGAAGGAACAGCTGGCAACACGGGAATCGGCCTTGCGCTGGTCGCAAGTGCACGCGGCTATCGAACCGTTATCGTGATCCCCGAAACGCAGACGCAGGAAAAGAAAGACATGCTGCGCATGTGTGGCGCAGAACTCATTGAAGTGCCGGCAAAGCCATTCAAGGATCCGAACAACTATCAGCATGTTGCCCGTCGCCTTGCCGAGGATCTGGCAAAAACCGAACCGAACGGGGCAGTTTTCGCCGATCAGTGGAACAATCTGGACAACCGCAAGGCTCATTACCTGACGACAGGACCGGAAATATACCAGCAAACTGGCGGAAAAATTGACGGGTTCATTTGTGCCGTCGGGTCCGGTGGAACAATTGCAGGTGTCTCGACTTATCTGAGAGAACAAAAACAAGACATTGTCATCGGCTGTGCAGATCCGTTGGGTGCTGGCATGTATCACCTGTTTAAGGACGGTGAAGCCAAAGCGACAGACGGCGGATCAATTGCCGAAGGTATTGGACTTGGACGCTCAACCGCAATCATTGAAGACATCAAGGTGGAATACCCGTATTCCATTCCGGATACGGAAGCGCTTCCACTGGTGTTTGATCTGGCAGAACACGAAGGCCTGCTGCTTGGCGGATCATCTGCCATCAATCTCGCAGGCGCACGCCGCCTCGCAAAGGACATGGGTCCAGGCCATACCATTGTGACCATCCTGTGCGACCACGGCACACGCAGTCAGTCCAAACTCTACAATCCTGAATTCCTGCGCTCCAAAAACCTACCGGTACCGGAATGGATCGAACGGAAAGTGACAATACAGCCGCCCTACGCTTGACCACTTCAACCAGATGAGGGTTCATGGATCCGGATAATCCCGCAGTTGCCCACGATGCCAGCGTTGCCCAAACTGTGGTGCGTGAAGCCGTCGCTGACGCAACTTTTCTGGATGTCCTGGCCAATAATCTCGGCCTGGTCGCAGCATTCGTTGCGGGCCTTTATATTCTGGCAGCGATCTGTTCAATCCGGGAAGTGATGAACTCCCGGACGTCTCAAGGATCAGTCGCCTGGCTTCTGTCCCTCTTTTTTCTGCCATATGCAGCCGTTCCACTCTATTTCATTTTCGGGTGGCGGTCATTTTCCGACTACGCCAAGATCCAGGCGACGCTCGGTCGCAGGGAACGGGCCCGCCGCGCTGATGAACTGGGCCTGACGGACTTTGAGGAAACACGTGACTGGCCCGTCTTGTCTCGTGTCGCAGGTGTTCCATTTCTCGCCGGTAACAGTTCAGAACTTCTGATTGACGGTGATGCCACGTTTGCTGCGATCAAGAGCGGTATCGCGCGAGCGAAAAAGACCATCCTGTTTCAGTTCTTTGCAATCCATGACGACGAACTCGGCCGGGAGATGGCAGAAGCCCTGATCAAAAGGGCAAAAGAAGGTATTACCGTTTATTTTCTTTATGACGATGTCGGCAGTCACTCCCTGCCCGGTAGTTATTTGAGCAAGCTTTCTGATGCTGGCGTCAAAGTCTGCGGTTTCAACGAGAACCACAGGTTTCTGAAGATCATGGGTCCAATGCGGTTGAATTACCGCAATCACCGGAAACTGGTTGTCATCGATTTTCGTGAAGCATTTGTTGGCGGCCACAATGTCGCTGATCAATATGTTGGTCGCGATCCGAAATTCGGCCATTGGCGCGATACGCATGTTCGTATCGCAGGACCAGCTGCGATCGCGTGTTCGCTGTCATTCGTGGAGGACTGGTTATGGGCAAGCGATGAACTCATTACCTTACCTCCCCTGACCGAAATTCCCCTACCCGGCGATGAACCCGTTCTGGTTATGCCGACAGGGCCTGCAGACAAGCTGGAAGAATGCGCGATTGCCTTTGTGGAAACAGCGGCACAAGCCAAAGAACGTTTCTGGATTGCAACACCTTATCTGGTGCCATCACTTGATGTGCAGACGGCCCTGTGTGCTGCTGCCATGCGCGGTGTTGATGTCCGGATATTGATGCCAAAAAAGCGGGATCATTGGACTGTCTGGCTCGCCAGCCACGCCTATGAAGACACACTCGTTCAACGCGGAGTGAAGGTCTATCGTTACACCGACGGATTTATGCATCAGAAAGTCACTCTGATGGATGATGAGTTGGTATCGATCGGCACTGTGAACTTCGACAACCGGTCCTTTCAGATCAACTTTGAAATGACCCTCTGGTTTACCCATGAGCGAATGATTTCAAATGTTGCCAGAATGCTGGAGACTGATTTCAAAAACTCCAAACTGACATGGCCCGATGCTTTCCAGTCCCGTAGCTATGTTTTCCAGGTTTTGGCTCACGGTGCGCGGCTCCTGTCTCCGATTTTGTAAAGACAACTCACTGCGGACCTCAGAATAGGACGCCATCCCTTCCAACAACCCGATTTTATCGCGAAGCACCCATACCAATTGCCCTGAAATTGAAACTTTTTCTCTAATCTATGGTGTCTGACGAATGACCAAGAAATACAGCGGCAAGTGTCTCTGCGGCGCGTTTTCCTATGTGGCATACGGGAAACCGGTCATTGTTGCGCAATGCCATTGCGAAGAGTGCCGACGGCTGAGTGGAACCGGTCACACTGTAGGCGCAATGTTTAGTTCAGACGAAGTTATTCTGGACGGAGCTTTGACTGAGTTTGAATACATATCCGAGAACGGATCCAGGGTGACAAAGGCATTTTGTACGACCTGCGGCAGCCCTATTTATGGCAGAAATACCAGATTACCTGACCATATCACGCTCACACTTGGGACCATGGACGACGCGAATGAGTTAAGTGTCGAAGTCGTCATCTTTGAGCGTCACAAGCAATTGTGGGACCAGCTTGGTGAAGACGTCATTTCGTTCCTAACACAGCCGGACTGGACGCCGGAAGGCTGAGCTTAGCAACACAAATTCAAGTAATCAGCCATCAGCTTGCTCGAACAAGCGGCCAACTTAAGCTTCAATCCCCTTCTTCGTCATCCCCACCAGGAACGGCCAGTTTGACGGCGCCACCTGCAACAGTCGTTGTGGTTTTGACGGTTGTGCCGACAACCGTTCCAGCTGTTCCAACGACTGCGCCGCCAACGGCAACAGCCGCGCATCCGGACAAAGACCCTATACAAACCAGATACAAAAACAGCTTGAAATGCAGCACGAGATTCCCCTGTAAATTCCCCGATGAATTTATGGCGGCGAGGAATGAAGAAGCTATAAAAGCAACCGGCCGATTATGTGATTCATCCGTCCTGTGAAACCCGACTTTTTCTTTGACAGTCCGCGCTGTTTGCGGTGTTGTTGCTCCAAGTCTTCAACACACCTGTCGTGAACACTAATGCCCGATTTCCTGCCCTCTGTTGCGGTGCTGTCAACATTCACCGCCGCTTCCCTGTTACTCATCGCAACTCCTGGTCCGGACATGACACTGTTCATGAGCAAGACCTTGACCTACGGACGGAAAGCGGGGTTTGCGGCCGTTTTGGGAGCAACGACTGGCCTGATCATCCACACTGTTCTCGCAGCTATCGGTGTATCCGCTTTGCTGGCCGCATCACAAACTGCATTTACGATCCTGAAGGTGCTTGGTGCCGGTTATCTAATCTGGTTGGCCTATCAGGCCATCCGCAATGGCACGTCGATAACACTTGAAGCAGCCAGTTTCTCGCCGCAGTCATTTCATCGTGTTTGGCTCCAGGGGCTCGGAATCAATATACTCAACCCGAAGATCGTGTTGTTCTTCGTAACCTTCCTGCCGCAGTTTATAAGCGCGGGAGATCCTAATGCCGTCAGTAAGCTACTGTTTCTCGGAAGCTATTTCGTAATTCTGGGAATGCCTTTGTGTATTTTGATAGTTCTTGGTGCCAACACCTTTACGAGGTTCATCAAGTCATCACCCAAAGCCATGCGCGCCTTTGACTGGCTGTTTGCCGACATCATGGGGAGTTTTGCCCTGAAGCTCCTGGTCGCAAAATCCAATTCATAACCATTGCTGGTCAGTCGATGCGTCCAGCGGAGATTGATCGGTACAAATTACGCGACTAAACGGATTGACCATACCCTCTTCGTATGCACACATTTAGATAATTCGATTGAAATCCAAGGAGTTAATTGATGTCGACACCGTTGTTTCGTGACGATGCCTATTTGCGGAGCTGCGAAGCAAAGGTTGTCACTGTAAATGACCGCGGCGGAATCATTCTTGATCGAACAGTGTTCTACGCCATGGGCGGTGGACAACCGGGCGACAATGGATATCTGGAACTGGAAGATGGCAGCCGGATTGAAATTGCAACCACTGTCTATGACGATGACAAGACAACAATTGTCCACGTACCAGCAGAAGGCCAATCTCTACCGTCGTCAGGAACAAAAGTAGTCGCCCATCTGGATTGGGTGCGCCGCTACCGTTTGATGCGTATGCATACGGCGCTGCATTTGTTGTCAGTTGCATTGCCTTATCCAGTGACCGGCGGGCAAATCGGTGATGGTGAAGGCCGGCTTGATTTCGATATGGGCGATGCAACGCTCGACAAAGAGGCCCTTTTGGTCACATTGAATGAGCTTGCGGGCGGAGATCATGAAGTCACTACCGAGTGGATCACCGATAAAGAACTTGATGCCAACCCCGGCCTTGTCAAAACGATGAAAGTTAAACCGCCTCGCGGATCAGGCAAGGTGCGCCTTGTCCGCATCAGCGGTGACGTTGACCTTCAACCTTGCGGTGGAACGCATGTTACCCGCACTTCGGAAATTGGGTCTCTGGAACTCGGCAAAAGCGAAAAAAAGGGCAAACAGAACCGGCGCGTTCGCATTCGTCTGGTAGATTGATAAAGATTATTGGAGCGTTGAGATGAAACTGTCCGGAGGGTGCCATTGCGGCTCCGTTTCATTCGAAGTAAACACCAAGACGCCCTACCCTTATATGCGCTGCTATTGCTCAATCTGCCGGAAGATTGCTGGCAGCGGCGGCTATGCCATAAATCTGGGAGCGGATGCCAAAACGCTCAAAGTACAAGGAGCTGAGAGCAAAGGCATCTACAAAGCCGAGATCGACGGGAAATCCAGCCCGGCGGAACGCCATTTCTGCGCGTCTTGCGGGTCACATTTGTGGGTTTGGGATCCCCGGTGGCCTGAACTGTTGCACCCGCATGCAGGTGCGGTGGACACACCCTTGCCTAGGCCGCCTGAAACTGTACATATCATGTTGAAATACAAGCCAGATTGGATCGAAGTTCCGGACGGTCCTGGTCACGCACACTTTGATGAATACCCGGACAAATCCATCGAAGACTGGCACAAGTCTCACGGACTGATCGAGAACAAGGACTAAACCATGACCTACCATCCACTCGTCAGCACAGACTGGCTCGCCGATCATCTGGATGCTCCCGATGTGGTCGTGGTCAATGCATGGATGCCGCCGGTTACGACGCCTGATGCCAACCCCAACTATCCGGACACTCATATTCCAGGCTCGGTCTTCTTCGATATCAATGAGATCTGCGACAAGGTCTCGGATTTGCCGCATATGCTCCCGCAGCCGTATGTCTTTTCATCAGCAATGCGTAAACTTGGCATTGGCGATGGTCAGACGATTGTTGTCTATGATGATTTCGGTTTCTACTCGGCACCGCGTGTCTGGTGGACCTTCCGGACATTCGGCGTAAGCCAGGTTCATGTTCTGGATGGTGGACTTCCGAAATGGCGAGCCGAAAATCGCCCACTCGATGATATGCCGGTGCGCAGACCCGAACGGCATTTTACTGCCAGGCTCAACCACGGCGCTGTATCGGATACTGCAGATGTCAAAAAGGCTCTCGGAACCAGTCAAGTTCTGGATGCCAGATCAGCCGCGCGGTTTTCTGGATCGGCTCCAGAACCACGTGCAGGTCTGCGCTCTGGCCATATGCCGGGTGCACTAAACCTACCCTTTGTCGACCTTATTGGCGAAGATGGAACTTTCAAAGACAAGGACGGCCTTGCAAAGGCTTATGCGGAGGCAGGTGTGGATCTCGATAGGAAAATTACAACCACATGCGGCTCTGGCGTCACGGCCTCTATCCTTACCCTGGGCCTTACCGTGCTCGGAGCTCGGGATTTGTCGCTCTATGATGGCTCATGGACTGAATGGGCAAGCCGCGACGACACAGAGATTGCGACCGGCGAATAAACGGCTACGCTATTCGTCTGCGCGCTGTCGGCGACAGTTTGGCGGAACGAGACACCCTCAGCAATGAGAACACAGTTTGCAGCGTTACCTTGGACACGGCAGAAGCCCTTGAACAAACAAAAACCCCGAGCAAATGCCCGGGGCTTAATGTCGCCAAAAGTGTCAGTATCACACTGACGCTTCACTTCATCAGTGATGCAGGATTTGGCTGAGGAACAGTTGTGTCCGCTCATGCTGTGGATTGGTGAAGAACGGCTCCGGCTCGTTCTCTTCAACAATCTGCCCGGCATCCATAAAGATCACCCGGTTGGCCACTTTACGGGCAAAACCCATTTCGTGGGTCACACACAGCATGGTCATGCCTTCTTCGGCAAGACCAACCATCACATCCAGAACTTCCTTGATCATTTCCGGATCAAGAGCTGATGTCGGCTCATCGAAAAGCATGATCTTCGGGTTCATGCAGAGCGAACGGGCAATCGCCACACGCTGCTGCTGACCACCGGACAGCTGGCCCGGGTACTTCAGAGCCTGCTCAGGGATCTTGACGCGCTCCAGATAGTGCATCGCAATCTCTTCCGCTTCCTTCTTCGGCATCTTGCGAACCCAGATCGGTGCAAGCGTGCAGTTCTCAAGGATCGTCAGGTGTGGAAACAGATTGAAGTGCTGGAAACACATTCCGACTTCCCGGCGGATCTCATCGATCTTTTTCAAGTCGTCCGTCAGCTCGATACCATCAACAAGGATGTTACCTTTCTGATGCTCTTCCAGACGGTTGATACAGCGGATCATTGTCGATTTGCCCGACCCAGACGGTCCGCAAATAACGATCCGTTCGCCGCGCATCACTTTGAGATTGATGTCACGAAGAACATGAAAATCGCCATACCATTTGTTCATATCCTTGATTTCAATCGCCACATCGGTGTCCGAAATCGTCATTTTTGAGCGGTCAGCAGCGAGCTCTTCCGCGTTTACTGCATTCTCTGACATGAGTTACTCTCCAGAATTTTGCTTGAGCAGGGCGCCGCGTATGTCCGCGCGCCCCGCTGGAAATCACTAACGTTTGTGCCCAGTATGCAGCTTCCGCTCCATAAAGATGGAGTAGCGCGACATACCGAAGCAAAAGACGAAGAACACCATCGCTGCGAACAGATAGCCTGTATGTCCCTGGCTCGGTGTAGACCAGGTCGGATCCGTGAAAGACGACTGGATCTGTCCGAGAAGGTCAAACATGCCAACGATCAGAACGAGGGTTGTGTCTTTGAAGAGACCGATGAACGTGTTCACGATACCCGGGATCACAAGCTTCAGGGCCTGCGGCAGAATGATGAGATACATCATCGGCCAGAAGCGAAGCCCGAGAGCCATTGCGCCTTCATACTGCCCTTTGGGAATTGCCTGAAGCCCACCGCGAACCACCTCGGCCATATAGGCTGCCGAGAACAGTGTCACGCCGATCAGAACACGGAGCAGTTTGTCGAACGTCACACCTTCCGGAAGGAAGAGAGGCAACATTACAGAAGACATGAACAGCACAGTGATCAGCGGCACACCACGCCAGAACTCGATAAAGATAATCGAGGCAAGCTTGATGATCGGCATCTTGGATCTACGTCCAAGCGCCAGGGCAACACCGAGAGGAAGGGAGGCCACAATACCGGTAACCGCAATCACCAAGGTGACCAGCAATCCACCCCACTGAGGTGTCTCAACAATCGGCCAAATGACAGTATCCCCGATGACCAGCCCGGTCAGAAGGAAATAGCCAACGACCGGGAAAACGATCAAGAAGAGGATCGCATTGAGCTTCTTGTACGGCACACTCGGCATCGCCAGCGGTACCAGAAGAAGTGCAAACAACGCATAGACGATGTCAACGCGATATCTTTCCTCTACCGGATAGCGCCCATAGATGAACTGCGGGAAATACGCTTTCACGTACGCCCAACAGGCACCGGCGTGTTCACCGTTTTGTGGCAAACAGGCTTCCCGGTTTTCACCCGACCAAACTGCATCAATAAATGCAAATTGAATAAACGGAGCGATCAGCGAATAGGCAATGTAAATGCCAACCAAGGTGAGCAATGTGTTGCCGATGGACGAGAACAGATTCTGCCGCATCCAGCCAACAACACCGGTGGTCGAGACAGGCGCCGCCAAGAGCGGAGCCTCCTCGGTTCTGATTTTATAGACATCAGTACTTGTCATGGATCCCGCTCCCTATCTTTCCACGAGCGCCATGCGCTGGTTGTACCAGTTCATAAAGGCCGAAGTGATAAGGCTGAGCGACAGATAGACTGCCATCCAGATGCCGATGATTTCAATCGCCTGACCGGTTTGATTGAGAACTGTTCCGCCCATAGAAACGAGATCCGGGTAAGCAATCGCAACCGCGAGCGACGAGTTCTTTGTAAGGTTCAAGTACTGACTGGTCAGCGGTGGAATAATCACACGCATGGCCTGCGGAATGATCACCAGTCGCAGCGTTGGACTTTGACGCAGACCCAATGCATGAGCCGCTTCCGTTTGGCCATGATTGACGGCCTGGATACCAGCTCGAACAATCTCCGCAATAAACGATGCCGTATAGATTGAAAGCGCAGCTGTCAGCGCAAGAAACTCCGGAATGACATTGATACCGACATTCAACTCGAACCCGCGTCGCAGGATCGGGCCTGTTTCAACGAAGTTCGGATGCTCAAGATGCATCGGCATACCAGTGACCAGATATGTGATGATCGGCAATCCGACAATCAGACCCAACCCAGTCCAGAACATCGGAAATTGCTGACCTGTCGCATCCTGACGCTTACGTGCCCATTTGGAGACGAAAAAGGATGCAACGATACCGATGATCAGCGCATAACCGATCCACGCAGAACCTGGCTCCCAAATGGGTTTGGGCAGGCGCAAGCCACCGATGTTCAAATGGACATTGTCAAAGAAGAACGACCACTTGTCGCGTTTGCCTGGAATTGAGCGCAGAACAGCGAAATACCAGAAGAAAATTTGCAGCAGTAGAGGAATATTCCGAACGAGCTCCACATAACAATATGCGAGCCTGGAAATAACCCAGTTGTTCGACAACCGGGCAATTCCGACGACAAAACCTACAATGGTTGCAAAGAAGATACCGACAATTGCGACAAGAAGGGTATTCAGGAACCCGACATAGATCGCTCGGCCGTAACTTGAGGATTCTGAATACTCAACCAGCGACTGGTTGGTTCCAAATCCCGCAGAATTTTCTAGAAAGCCCCAACCCGAGGCAATGTTTTGCCGTTCCAGATTGGCTATCGTGTTCGATACGATGAAGTATCCAAATAAGACCAACGCGACGACTGTTACCACCTGGTAAAAAATGCCGCGGACCTTGGGATCATTCACCAGCGAAGCACGCGTCGGCGCCCCCGCCGAGTCCTGCTCCATAACTGACATAGAACCTCGCCCAAGTTATCACGAAAGAGTCCGGCTGTTAGCCTCTCTCCTCAATCGTGCCTTGGTCTGCTTAACCCAAACGCCTTATTCGACGTTCCCCTATCGGCCAAAAGCAGACTCTGTTCCCCCCACGCGATTTCCGGATATTTTCCGGTATTTGATGCGTGGAATTTATTAAGGGTTCCGGCAGCGTTAACTGCCGGAACCCCTAAACCCTCAAGATATCAGAGGATTAGCGTACCGGCGGTGCGTAGAGGAAACCACCATTGGACCACAGAGCGTTTACGCCGCGAGAAATGCCAAGCGGAGTGTCTGGACCAACGTTTGCGTTGAAGGTTTCTTCGTAGTTACCAACGTTCTTGATGACGTTGTAAGCCCAGTCATTGCCGAGGCCGATGGCTTCGCCAAACGCACCTTCAACACCCAGAAGACGCTTGATGGACGGGTTGTCAGAACCCTTCATGTCATCAACGTTTGCAGATGTAACGCCCATTTCTTCGGCGTTGATCATTGCATTGAGTGTCCATTTAGCAATGTTGAACCACTCATCGTCGCCCTGACGGACAACAGGACCAAGAGGCTCTTTGGAAATGATTTCCGGCAGAACCATGTGGTCGCCCGGGTTCGTCAGCTTCAAGCGCTGAGCGTACAGACCGGAAGCATCAGTGGTATAAACGTCGCAACGGCCAGCGTCGTATGCAGCAACAACTTCGTCGGCTTTTTCGAAAGCGACGATTTCGTACGGCATGTTGTTGGCGCGGAAGTAATCAGCAACGTTCAGCTCTGTTGTTGTACCAGTGTTGGTGCAAACAGAAGCGCCGGACATTTCCAGAGCGGACGTAACACCCAGGTCCTTGCGAACCATGAAGCCCTGACCGTCATAGTAGTTGACGCCTGCGAAGTTCAAGCCCAACTGGGTGTCGCGAGACATGGTCCAGGTTGTGTTACGGGAAAGAACATCGATCTCACCAGACTGCAGAGCAGTGAAACGCTCTTTAGCAGACAGCGGAGTGAATTTTACAGCGGAAGCGTCGCCAAACACTGCAGCGGCCATCGCGCGGCAGAAATCAACGTCGAGACCAGTCCAGTTACCCTGAGAATCAGGATTGGAGAACCCAGGAAGACCCTGGCTCACGCCACACTGAATGGAGCCCTTGGCTTTGACGTCTTCCAGCGTCGTCGCACCGGCAGCCGTCGAAGCAGCAACTCCCATTGCAGCGCCGAGTACGAGCGGAAGGATTTTATTTGACATGGATATGCAGCCTTTTTTGTTACCCATACTTTTATTTAGTTGGATAGAAATCGAAAGAAGTCTCATCGCCACGTTTACCGGACGACCCCCAGCCTTATGGCTGATTTCCTCCAGACATCTCTCGTCTCACCCAACCAGACCATACGATGGCATTTGGCCGTTCGGGTCAAGTACTTGCTGCATTTATCTCATTAAATTTCTGCACGTAGGCTCGTTTTCGAGTGGAGAGATATGCACAAATAGCGAACATGGTTAAATCGAAATCATTCAATGTCCAAAATGAGTTCAATCCATTTGGGTTCACAAAAATTATGGTTAACGAAACATCTAAATGGCAAGAACATGATATTGCCGATTTTGCCCTCCGATTTGACGAAATTTGAGGGCTAAGTTTTGTTGCAGAGACCTCCGCTTTCGCTAATAGTTCCAATAAACCCGATCTGTGTTTTTCGGAAAAACCAACTCACTACAATTAACAAAGAGCCACAATGACAAACTCAGTGCACAACCCTTCGAAAAAACCAGATACCATTCTCGCTCATGCTGGCCGCGACCCGTCATCGTTTTATGGTTTTGTGAACCCACCGGTCGTTCATGCATCTACAGTGCTGTATCCCGATACAAACACTCTGGTGACCGGGAAACAGACGTACTCATATGCACGGCGCGGGAACCCGACAACGGATTCTCTTGAAGGTGCTGTCAAAGAACTAGAAGGCGCAGCAGGTGTGAAACTGGCCAACTCCGGCCTGAACGCAATTTCGCTTGCAATTCTGTCATGCGTAAAATCCGGAGAACACATTCTAATTGCCGACACGGCTTATGGCCCAACGCGTTATTTCGCGGACACCGTTCTTCCGCGTCTTGGTATTATGGTTGAGTATTACGAGCCGTCTCTCGGTGGCGATATCAAATCATTGTTCCGTCCCGAAACCACTGCGGTGTTTACCGAAGCTCCCGGATCGCTGACATTCGAAATGCAGGATGTCCCTGCCCTAGCTACCGCAGCACATGACATCGACGCCACGGTGCTGATGGACAACACCTGGGCAAGTCCCCTCTTTTGTCAGCCGCTTGCTCTCGGAGTTGACCTGTCGATTCAAGCCGGAACGAAATACATCGTCGGCCATTCAGATGTAATGCTAGGTACGATAGCGGCCAGTGAGAAGGCTTGGAAGAATCTGGATACAGTATGCGGAGCGATGGGCAGTCATGTAGGACCGGACGATATCTATCTCGGCCTGCGGGGTCTCAGAACCCTTTCCGTCCGGCTGGAAAGACATCAGAAAAACACTGCTGAAGTGTTGAACTGGTTGAAAGACCAACACAGCATTGGAGCGCTTCGCTATCCTGCCCTGGAATCAGACCCGGGAAATTCAATCTGGAAACGGGACTTTTCCGGAGCAACCGGTCTGTGTGGTTTTGATTTCAAATCAGGAACGACAAAGGAACAAGCTTACACTTTTCTTGATTCATTGACTTTGTTTGGCCTCGGTTATTCCTGGGGCGGCTTTGAAAGTCTCGCAATTCCGGTTCGCCTCAATGGCATGCGAACCATAGCCCCTGTAGACCCTGATTTGCATTCGGTTCGTCTGCATATCGGTCTAGAAGACCCTGAAGATTTAATCGGGGATATTCGTCAGGCGCTGGATAAAGCCTTCAGATAAGTGATCAATGCCATGAATAACTTTCATGATTATACCCCCTTGCGATCAAGGTTTTCAATAGCAAAATATTGAGAACCGAAATCACAAGAAAGATTCACTCATGGATATCTTACGCATCTCAGCCTTCTCCGAAGGAAACACTGGTGGCAATCCTGCCGGTGTACTCATTTCAGACGCCCACCCTTCGACTGAAAGGATGCAGGAAATTGCAGCCGAGGTCGGTTTCTCGGAAACCGCCTTTGCCATGCCTGAAGAAAACGGTCGCTGGCGGGTCCGGTATTTCTCGCCGCAATCTGAAGTCTCTTTCTGCGGGCATGCCACGATTGCGCTCGGCTCTGCTTTTGCACGAAAGTTTGGTGATGGCGTCTATAATCTCGTTTTGAACGAGACAGAGATTACAGTTGAAGGCAAATCCGAGGGCAGCCAGTTTCAAGCTGCACTTCAATCGCCGAAAACACGTAGCGAAGCTGCGTCAGATGATCTGACCAACAAGGTCCTTGAGCTCTTTGGCTTGAGCACGGACCAGATCGACACACGAATTCCACCAGCTGTCGTTCATGGCGGCGCAAATCATTTCGCGTTGACGCTGAACTCACGGCAGGCGCTGACAGATATGGCCTATGATCAGGAAAATGGCCGAAAACTGATGGACGAAAATGGCTGGGTAACAATTACACTGGCGTTCAGCGAAAACGACCAACTGTTTCACACTCGCAACCCGTTTGCGTCCGGTGGTGTCTACGAAGACCCCGCGACTGGCGCTGCATCAGCAGCTTACGCTGGATATTTGCGGGACATTTCCTGGACACACCTGAGCAAGATCGAAATCATTCAGGGCGCAGATATGGGATCGCCAAGCCGTATTTTTGCGGAAATACCGGATGAAAAAGGCAGCTCGATCCGGGTGTCAGGCTCCGCCCGGCTCATGAACGCCAACTAGTATCTGAATTTGACATAAAAGCAGGCACGGTCAGATCGTCGGATCGTGCCGCTTTTCCTTGTAAATCAGCCAAAGATTTCGGAAATAGATAATCAGCCCAAGCCCCTGTCCCAGGATGATGATCGGTTCCTTTTTGATCACCCCGTATGTAAAGAGCATTACCCCTCCGGCAATCGAAAAAAACCAGAAAGCGATTGGTACAATCGATCGTCCGACACGCTCAGATGCCATCCATTGCACCATGAAGCGCATCATGAACATCGCTTGAGCCGCAAGTCCGAAAAGCAGCCAAAAATCGAATTGCTCAACAAATACCGCGTGTAGCCAGTCGAAGAGAGCAATCATCAGGAAAATCCAGTCAGTTGATAAGTCAGCAATCAATTATCTAAAAATCAATCACGTCGCAAATCAGGTCAGTGGGCGAACGATCGGAATTTTCTTCCGGCGACGGCGCAGCCACCAGACACCAACCAGATCCAATACACCGACGAGCGCACGGTCAAAGATACCGTATTTGGAAGTTCCGTGTCGGCGTTGGCGATCCTGTACATCGATATGAACAACGCCATAACCCTCACGAATGACAAGCGCCGGCAGGAACCGATGCCAGCTGTCAAAATACGGAAGCTGCAAAAACACATCGCGGCGCAGGGCTTTTAGGCCACAGCCACTATCGCGCGTTCTATCCTTGAGGATTGCACCACGAAGTTTGTTGGCGAACCTGGACGCATACCGCTTTGCCAGGCTAGCTTTGCGGCCCAGTCGCTGCCCCGCCGCTAGAGCAACAGATGGTCCCGCCTTTTCAAGCGCATCCAGAAGATCCGGGATGTAAGCCGGATTGTTCTCACCATCGCCGTCAATTGTCGCGACAACATCCCCGAGAGCGTGTTGCAAACCTGTGCGAACAGAACAGCTTTGTCCGCAAGATTTTTCATGACGAATGGGGCGCAACCAATCGTGTGTCGCGGCAAAGTCCTGAAGAACAATATCGGACCCATCCGAGGACCCGTCATCGACGACAATGACTTCGAAGGATCGGCCGACAAGAGCAGCTTCAATTTCATCCAGAAGAATGGGTAGGTTCGGCGCTTCATCCTTCGCTGGAACGACAACTGTTACGGCAATCGATCCCTTCGTGGCAGCAAGACTTTCCAGAAAACTCTGTGTCATGAACCAGCCCGATTTTTATCGTCAATCGAACTTGCTTCCGGCGTGACACGATCCGTTCCGCGTTGACCGAGTGCAGCCTGCCAGCTTGCCCTGAGACAAGCCCGCGCCGAAATATAGTTCATGTTTGGCAGAATTTTTCCATTTGAAGAAAAATGAAAACCAATCCGCCGGCGGGCCAGTGCTCTGACTGTAAAGAATGTAAAAGTCATTCCGAGCAAAGTGCCAGCTATAACGTCGCTCGGATAGTGAGCACCAGCCATTACCCGGCTGAAGGCCAACCAAAATGCCGCAACGATAATCAGCCATCTGTAAGCTGGAAAAATAAAATAGAGCGAAGTTGCCAAAGCAGCCACTGTCGTAGAGTGGCCAGAGGGGAAGCTTGTATAGGTTCCATCAAAAGCGAGGAAATCAAAATGAACCGGGCCGACCTGTTCATAGAGCTTCGGCCGGGCACGGCCAAGGGACCATTTCAGCGCCAGTACAATTATACCAGAGGCAGCAACAGAATAGAAGATAAACGCCGCATAAGTGAAAACAGAGCTGATTGTCATCCGCAAACGAAATGCAAAACGATCCGCATCCAGTGCAAGCAAAACCAGACAGGGTATGCCCGTAGTGAGAAGTATCCAGTCCGCTTTGCCCCAATCTGTAAAGGCTCGGAACGCGGAACGATATTCACCTGGTAGCGAGTGCAGCCAAGGATATGCAGGCGCATCGAAGGCGACGACCGCAACCCCGACAGTCAACAGGAGAATAGCCAAGATATCCTGAGGTCTCTGACCTGGAGGTAGAGGGTCACGATTGCGATCACCCCGCCCCTTCCGGCCAGAAAACAGAATAGCGGCCCTGCGAGCATTGCCCCGCATCCGCTCCAGTATTCGCCTTAAATTGCTACTGTTGCTCATTGCTGTTGTTTGTTTCTGATGGACCAATAGCGGTCTGATAGAGAGCGATATCAACATCGTCTCCGCCGTTTATATTGAGGCCCTCTACCCTTTTTAGGACCTCAGGTACAAGGCCAATCTCTTCTGCTGCCGCCAGAAACGCCGCTTCTTCCCTGCTTTCTATTGCCGCAATCCGACAAACCGGCTCAGAATAAGACCGTTTTTCTAGAAGAAACTCTGCAGCATCTTGCGCTGGTGTAATCAGGGTATTTGTCCCTTCAAGGAAAATAAAACTCGGCTCATGAAAACCCGTGGTGACCACTTCACGGTTTGCCTTGTCATTGCACCCGGGGATCTGATCCATGGCCGCCACAAGGCGCTGACTGACCCAAATCGTAGTCAACGCCGGTCCAACGAAAGCCCAGATGCCGACAGAAATACAAATCGCCGTTATTGTAATGGGCGGCAAAGCATGAAGCGCTGGCCCACGCAAGATGCGTATAGCGGCATAAATAGCAAAGACAGCTCCAATAGCTGTCACGATCGCACCGGGGGGAGATGGCCAAAGTCCAAAGAAGAACGGGCCTCCAAACGCCCCAATAGCCAATCCAACCGCCGGAGTAGCCAACAGTATTGCGGCAATCCAACGGGCCCATTTTTTCGTGTCTCGTCCTGCTCCTTCGACCAATGCAGCAGCAACAGGTAAAGCAAGAGCCGGGAGGAGCGGCATTGTGTAATGAGGCAATTTGGTCGCTACGAGTTCAAAAACAATCCAGCTTGGAACAAACCAACTGACCGCAAACACCACAAGCGGGCTCTTCCGCTCCCGCCATATAACGGGCAGCGAAATCAGGAAAAATGCTGGTAGTGGCCAGAACACACCAAACATTGCTCCAAGATGGGTCAAGGGCGGAGCCCCATGACCTTCCTGACCTTGTCCAACCTTGCCCATCAGATCCTTACCGATGGCCTCTGTAAAGAAGGTTCCATCTGTCGCAATCCAGATAGCCACAAACCAGGGAGAAACGAGCAGCAAAAACCAGCACAGTCCCAGAATCGGAGATGCGGCCTTGAACCATGACATCTTCCTTCGGATCAACATCAGACCAACAATTGTCGATCCGACAACCATCGGACCAACCGGTCCTTTTATTAGGACACTGGCTGCAAGTGCGGTCCAGAACAGCAATCCCAATCCCCAAAGACGTCGGTCTGCATCTTTCAGCCAGATCCGAGCCAACGAACCCTGTGCAATGATGATCGTGGCGAAAAGCATTGCATCTGTTTTGGCAAGTCGAGCTTCAACACCGACAATGATTGCAAGTGCAACCATTCCCCCCACGATCAAAGCGCCTGCAGGCCCCATGAACGCTCTAGCCATCCAAAAACTTGCAAGTACGCTGAGAATGGCACCTATAATGGACGGCAATCGGTAGACCCAAAGCGGTGCGTTGGCATCATGCCCGGTCAACTTCACTGCAGCGGCTTGTAGCCAGTAAATTCCGACAGGTTTCTTGTGGCGTGCCTGTTCCTGAAAACGAATATCGATGTAGTCGCCGGTTTCCAGCATCTGCTTCGTGGCCTGCGTAAAACGCGGCTCATCACGGTCAAGTGGAGGAACAGTCCATTGTCCTGGAACAAACAGGATCAATGACAATACGAGGAGCAATAGCGGAGCATACAAATCGTGTCCGAAAAGACGCAGCCAGAACGGCTTTTTTAGGCCAACATTAGAGCTGTTTTCTGGCTCAGAATTATTGGTTCCCGTATTGATATCTGCTGGATCTTCCTGCCGCATTTCTGCCATTGAGAATTGCTTCCGCTCTGTCCTTGGAATACTGGCCATAAATGCCAGATCGGAATCCAACACTCAATACGATTTCATCTCGTACATGAGCTTTTCAAAAAGGGAAACTACTGCTTGCCCAAAAGCGCGTCATAGTTATCGTTGGATCGATAGATATAAGCGCCGATTCTTGGCGCTTATATCTTATTTAAGCGTTGTCCGGAGACCAATGATTATGACCTTATTCTCATGCACACACCCAGTGCAAAGAATATTGATAATCACGCTTTTATCTGGAGTTCTTACCTCCTGCGGCGCACTTCCAGGCAACAATGAACTGGAAGACCAAACCGTACTGACCAATGTTTCAGTGAATTCTGATCAAATGCTGGCAATGGTGAACAATTACCGGCAACAGAATAGCATGCCCTCTCTCCAGTTCGACCAGCGGCTAAATGATGTGTCGCAAGACATGGCTCAACACATTGCGAAACGCGACAGCATGGACACCTGGGCTCATAGCGCCTTTGGCTTGTCACAACGTCTCGACAAGGCCGGTTATCCCAATTATGCCGGTGCAGAAAATCTGGGGGCTGGTTATGCGAATTTAACTACAGCTTTCCGTGGCTGGCAAGGATCTGAGGGACACAACAAAAACCTTCTCAATCCCTATGTCACACGTGTCGGAATTGCTCGTACCAACAGAAACACCGGCAAATGGCGAAATTTTTGGGTTATGACCTTGGCACGACCTTTGACAGATGGTCGTCCAACTCAAGTGCGTTGATGTGCGAGATAATTAGAAACTCACGCTTTTACTTAATCTCCCAAATTGCCAGAAAGGTACGGCAAGGCCACTTACCACTTTTGCCGCTGTCCAAGACGCTATGAATGAAACAAGCCGTCAAAATGGGAAGGGTCTGGCCGCAAATTCCGCCTCTGAAGCCGGATGACTGCGTAACCCGCGCTCAACCACTCCGTCGAACAAACGCGCCTTTCCAAATCGCGGCTCCCAAGTGCACAAGTCCGGAGAAAGGAGTTTGATGCACGGCACTTTAATGTCAGGGCGAGTGGCGTCGAACTCCCAGATTCTCAACCGCTTTTCGTTTATTATGTCGAGAAGCCCTTCATAAGAATACGTTTTATCCAATTCTTTCTTACTTTCATGTGCAATGTCCGTGAGCCGGAGATCCTCGATAATTGAATGCGAACGCGCATAGCATAACTGCGACGGGACACGGCTACGAGATACTGCATCTGTATCAGAGACAGGATATGCCGCGTCCATCATCAGAAGTGAATTCTCAGCTTGAAGCATTTCTTCGATTGCACTGTTTATGGCATCACCAGCGCTCCAACCTGCAGATGATCCAAAGGCTGTCCATTTGCCACCTTCATTGTAGGAGAGTGCAATCATAACGTGGGCATCCAGATCGGTTGCCACTGACAAAACTACCCAGTGCCTGACGCTGTTATCCAAATGATCGATCATTTTTTTGGGCAGGAAATTGGAAAGATCTTCTCGTCGGACCAGTTTTATCCCCAAGCGGTTGTACCAGGCCTGTGCAACAGAATCCCGTTCGACCAGCTCCAAATATGCTCTTTCGCGTGCGCCGACATGATCCACCCAAACTGCACATCCGACACTTGAAGCAGAGCCGGAATAAACGCCTGACCCGAGATGGAACTCATCAAACAGCACAAGGTAACTCGGAATTTGCACAGTCACTCCAGAACTCCGGTTCGTTATGCTAATTTGGCGCTTTGTGGGCACGTTAAGAGCAGCATCAGTTCCCGTTTTAATTGCTTCAGTTGTCTGTTTTTTTTGCGAAATTTTGTCAGCTTGCATCACGCTGAAGCCCAATAACTCCCTCAGATCAAAACCCGCCAGGCCGCTGCTGAAATCAGATACTCTTGGATCATCCTCGCCCATAGAACAAAGACTTAACCGTTCGCTCAGCTCCCCCAAACAACCAAGAGCTGCATCAATAGCGTTAGTTCCTTGACCGCCTCCTGGAAATGATTGTCTTTGTGCTCCTCGACACGAGGAAGGGCTTGCTTGTTTCCAGAGAATTCCGGTGCAGAAGTACACCGGGCAACCGGGCCTGGAGACCGGAACAAGTTTGACGTCAAATTTTTTGAGTAAAACCGAGAACAGACGAAGACCTTCAGCCGCCTTTTCACCAGCCGGGTGAGGTTCTCCTGCAATTGTGTCTACGAGAGCCGCACGAGACAAATCTCTGATGCAACCTTCAGATAGCCCAAACATGCCCTGCCCTCTAAGAGTTTAGCAGTAAGGTATGCGCCAATCAGACCTGAGTAAACAACTCACTTGGTAAATACACCCAGTAATTGCATACCCTTCTTATTCTTTCATAAGCATTGAAATTATTGCATTTATTCGATTACCGTATCCGCATGTAAAGTCCACGCAAAGTAATTGCTACGTTCGCGAAAATCGCTTTAGCTAATTTGACTTTCCATACAGTAGTAATCATGACGATTCGAATCTGATTGATTTAATGATTTGCAACCGTTTAATCTGGAGAGAACTATGTCCCATATCATTTCTACTGACAATGAGTTGAACCTAGGCACAAAAATTGGCGCAATCATCCAGAATTCTGAAAGCCGCGCCAAGTTCGCTGACAGTCCAAAAGAAACACTTACTTCGCTAGGTGTTGAAGCTGATGTGACTATCTATGCTGACACAGCAGACACGGTTCATTTGGTTATACCAGCATCTGTTGATGAAAAGCGCGTTGCAGCAGCCGACGATTCATATTTCGAAGAGCTCGGTCGCCTCGCTCTTGGCAGCTGCATGTACGAGGAAATGCCTGACTAACAAAACACAATAAATGAACCGCCGGAGCCCTAGGGCCCCGGCTGGCGTCACATCGAATGGTGAGAATGATGGCCCGTTTCCCGCACTATAAAAGAAATGCTGTTGAAATAGGACGCATTCTAGCACGTGCACGCACTGATGAAGCTTTCAGAAGCCGTCTTTCTGAAAACCCGAAAGAAGAGCTTGGCAAGATCGGGCTTCCAGAGAGCGTGCTGCATCTAATCGAATTCGAAATAATTGATGCAAAAAACGAAAAAGTGGTTGCGCTTCCTTACAAGCTTAATGAAAGCAAACTCGAGCAAAAAGATCCGGAATATTTAAGGTCAATTGCGCGCGAATACACTTCGATTAACTGATTGAGGCTCGTCCACCGAAAAAGAAGCGTCGCACCAGATCAACACCTTTTTCGTAGTTATCTCGTGAAATCGGCTCTTGAAAAAAGTTTATTCTTCGAGCCCATTCATTCGGGTCGCCTTGCCCAAGCCCGGTGTTTTGAATTTTTTCTGCGTAGGTATCACTGTAGAGGGTCAATACCTCAAGCGCCTCCGCCTCACGACCAGCGCAAACAAGCGCGGCAACCCTGGTGATCAATCCTGATATTGTGGTAAATGAGGACCGTTCCATGAGTTGTGCCGAAGTTTCAAAGTCTTCAGCTGCAAAAAATACGTTTGAGTAATATTCATAGAATACTCGCGGAACTGCAGTAAACAATCTCATCGCCTGATCGGCTTTTTGACGCGCCATTCCAACATCACCTGAAAACGCAAGACCTTCGGCAACAGACATAAGGTTTGACGGGTCAACGGAATTCAGGCGCCCGGCATTTAAAAACGCACTTCGGGCCTGGTCCTTCATCCCTGCCTGGGTCAGTGCCCAGCCATATGCTCTTTGATTGAGTGGCTGCCATGGATCCAGGACTACAGCCTGTTCACTAAGTGATAGAATCTCATTCAGACCGAGAGCGCCTTTTTGGTCCGAAACCGGATAATGGATCAATTGCTTCATATTTATCAGGGCCTTACCTGAAAATATCATTGAAAAAGAACTATGTTGCTTTTCAATTTCGTTCAATAAATGCAGCGCTTTTTTATCTGATTGTAAATCGAACTCCCACATCAGGGATTCGGCCTGGCACCATTTCGCGAAGGCGGTATTGTTCGCAGGATTTCGCAACTTACCTATCGAATGCAGATGAACACGGCTTATTGTGTGGCTTGCTGCAGCTTGAACGCTGTCCCACAATTCGAGGTCAACTATGTCATTGAAAACAATACGGCCATCTGCCCGATCCTCAAATTGAATCGCTATGCTGTCGCTGCGTTCGTTATACTGGAAACGCAGCAGATAGCTGCCAAGCTCATCTCCCTGAATCAAGGTCGGTCCCGGCGCCTCTCCATCACTGAAATAGCCGGAGTCATATAGATCAAAAGATCGGTAGGATGACAGGCCAGCGACAATTTCCTCTTTCAGATTAATGGCCTCATTTAGACCGGTCTTGTTCAGCTGGGAAGACATTATGGAAATATTGGGCAAAACGATCTGGTCCGTAGCTGTTTTGCGTCCAGCCTGAGCGATCACGACTTCAGAGGGTTGACGTCCAATTTGAAGCTGCTTTTGACCGTATGCTTCTGGAACATCCAAAAGTTCACGGGTCTCGTCACCGGGTTCTTCATCCAGATGGAGTTTAAGCTCGCGCTCGCAATTCTTAAATTGTTGTTCAGCCCGTTCTCTCTGGCCCAACGCTAGAAAATAACGGATCAAAACCTGATGAGCAATTTCCAGCGCCGGATCGATATGAAGCAAAAACTGGGCAGCACTTTCTACATTCTTCCGCCCCTCTTCGACAGCTGACGCTTCCAGGTGCTTCAGTGTTTCCGTAATAATCTGCGACTGAACCCTCTCCCGTTCAACAAGCAGCCACTCTTCGAATTCATGATCCAGGTCTTCGTAACCTGACAGAAATTCGCCACGCCATAGGGTCTTGGCTTCATTGAAATCGTCTGCAGTTCCGCGTTTTAGAAGCTGAAGCAGCTCATCGAGATCAGTGTGAAATGAAGCGGAATCCAGCTGCACGACCGCATTTGTGGATTTCACGATATCCAGACCTGCATCCTTTTCTGCAGCCTTGAGCTGCCGCAAGGCCTGCCTGAGGGATTGAAGTGCCTTTTGCCGGTCCGCCTGGCTCCAAAGCAAATCTGAAATCGCAGTTCTGGGGGATGACAAGTCCGACATACGGCACAAAAAACCGATGATTGCCAATGCCTTGCGTGTTTTGACAGCAACAGGCTCACTATCAGAACCGACAAGTACAGGCCGTCCCAAACAGGCAAAACAGGACAATTCCGCCATCTATTCCCCATTATCTGCTGGTTCTGAAATTCACATCATATGCCGCAACCCAAAATGTCGGACGGCGGAAAACACAACATAAGTTTATCACGATTATTTCACGCTACAAGAGCATGGTAATCGAGTGAACAGTTTCGTTGGTGACGGAATTTCGAGTCAGTATCTACTGGTGGGTGGTAAAATGTCAAAGATTTCTGGAAATCAGGGCTCTCCTGTTGTCGAGCAAGAGGCAACAGTCGAAGCCATCAAACGGATGATCCGTTACACCAAAAAGGAATCCGACAAAGATGGCCGGAACTTTTGTTCCTACCTTCTGGACATGGCTCTTCAATCTCTCGAGGACGGTTCGGATGATGTTGATGTCGTTCTGAAGACCAAGATCACCCCTTTGATGGTCGGTAAATCGGGCGAAGGCAGCAGACATTCGATTTAGATATCCAAAATCCAAATTTCCGCGCTGACCATGCAGCAGCGCAGCGTTACTCCAACGCGTGTACTACTGACCCGGAAGAAAGTTCCGGGTTTTTTTTGCCTTCTTCAGATACATGAAGGCCTTGCTAGTGATAGGTGGTATGGCGACCCCGACAGGATTCGAACCTGTGACCATTCGCTTAGAAGGCGAGCGCTCTATCCAGCTGAGCTACGGGGCCTTATTGAGAAGTAGACTGAACTAATGCGCCAAAGGCACTGTTTAAGTCGACAACCAAATTAGAATTTCAACAGCATATGCGTTTCGTTGTGTTCAGAAGCAACATCCGTCTCTAAAGGCCGCTTCTGTGCTTAATGTGTCCAGGGAGCAACCCGGTTGAACTTGAAGTTATCGGCGTATGCAGCACCACGGATTTTGCGCGCCTGTGGTTTTTCGACCTTGTGCGCAATTCCATTGCGCCGTGCATAGGAAACCGCTTCTTCCTGACTGTCAAAATAAAGACGGATCTGCTGTTTCATGTCACCGGAAGATGTATATCCCATCAGCGGCTCAACAGACTTGGATGCTTCAGGTTCATAGTCCAATACCCAACGCTCGGTCTTGGCCTTTCCAGATTGCATAGCTGTTTTAGCCGGTCGATATATTCGTGCAACCATAGGACTTTCCCTCGCTATCAAACCAAGCCGTACACATCAGTTCTCCGTGCTTTTTCTCACTTTTAGCGAGGAAGTCAACATCGTTCTCAAGCTCCATCCAATTTATATCCCTAATCAGCTGCGGTTCATGAAAATGGAAAGGTTGGCACATAGATTTTTCCCAATTCGCAAGATCAGGAACTATTCTCTAACAATCTCAAGAAACTGAGCAGATATCCTAAAACGGGGCCCAATTCCGGGACTAACTCAACCTGTCAAATACGCCTTGGGAATTTTCTGTTTGAACTCCAACCATCGGGAATTAAAGCCTGGGTCAAAGCTGAACAACCGGTAGACAAAATTACACTAGAACCAGATTGTTCGAAGACAGCTTATAGAAACCAAAATAGCACTGTTGGCGCTCGGTTTGGTTCAGTTGAATTGTACGGAAAAATGGTCGGGGCAGCAAGATTCGAACTTGCGACCCTCTGGTCCCAAACCAGATGCGCTACCAGGCTGCGCTATACCCCGACGACTGGTGACGCGGATGTAGCCGCAGTTTCTCCGCCAGTCAAGCGAATAGACGCACCAAATTTCATCACCTTGTGAATATTAACATTTACTCCAATGACATGGACTCGCTGGATACCTGATCACCGGCGGAAATTCCAAGTTTTTTAGCCGTTCCGGCATTCAACTCCAAAACAAACCGTGCCGGCGCACCGGACGGAATAACTTTTTCCGAAAAGGGAACGGTGTTCGCTGCAATGCTTACAATCCGCCCCATGGCATCGATATAGAGAATGTCGAGCGGCAAAGGTGTGTTTTTCATCCAGAAATACCGATCACTTTCCGTCTCGAATATGAAGAGCATGCCATGGTTGTCCGGCATCTCCTCTCGGAACATCAGGCCCTTCGCCCGTTCCCTGTATGTCGCAGCAATCTCGGCAACAAATTCATGCGTTGTTTTTGCCGAAACAACTTCCAACGGTTCGGTCCGCAGTTGCTGGCTTTTGTTATTTGCAAATCCTGTCGCGGCAAATACGCCGGTCAAGAGGATTGCCGAGAGCAGGCAGATGCTAATTTGGGAGCCAAATCGAAAGTATTGCATGAGCGATCCTGAAAAACGAAAGAGGATCAAACCATGCATCAGTCACGAGAAATAAAAAAGGCCGGAACATTGTCCGGCCGATAAAGTCTTTGGTATCTGAAGTTCCGTCTAGTGAGAAGCTGGGATATGCGTTCCGGACCCGACAGGTCTGATTTCGGCAGCCATGCGTCCCTTTGGGCCATTGCCGAAGCGCACAAGAACATCCTGTCCCGGACGAAGTTCCGTTATCCCGAACCGGCGCAAGGTCTCCATGTGAATGAAGATGTCTTCACTGCCTTCGCCCTGTGTCAGAAAACCGAATCCCTTGACGCGGTTGAACCACTTCACAGTTGCTTTTTCAAAGCCGGTTTCCGGCACCACCTGAACATGGGTCCGAGACGGCGGCAATTGCGAAGGATGCATTGCAGCAGATTCGTCCATCGACAGGATCCGAAATGCCTGAAGACCACGTGGGCGATCCAGCACTTCGCAGACAACTCGCGCCCCTTCATAGGCCGTCTGGAACCCGTCTCGTCGGAGGCAGGTTACATGAAGGAGAATGTCTTCCTCACCGTTGTCCGGGACGATAAAGCCGTAGCCTTTACCGACATCGAACCACTTGATGGATCCAGCAACTTCGAAAACATCAACAGCAATATCATCTGCAAGGTTTTCGACTGCATTGGGATCCCGTGCGGTTTTTACCCCCATAACCAAATGTCCCGTCTTTGGTCCGTGTTACAAAGCCGGAGGGGTCATTCGACTCACCTCCCCGCTGATTCCTGATGAAAAGGATAACACTGCCCTGAATCGCGAAAAGAGAAATTGTCGCACTAACCACAGGCCATTTACGTTTTCTGACCACGATTTACAGGGAAACCATCGAAAGTTTCTACAATTGACGCCCGGACAACGTCTAAATCCGGAGAACCCAGGCGCGTTTCCTCTGCGTTCAGAATCACTCGTTCAGCACCGTCTTTAATGGCAAACGCGGCAGCTGAGCTGCCAGTTGAACAAGCAGAGGTGGCCAAAAGACAAGAATCAGGCCGAATGACTGTGCGCCCCCGGATGCGGCCTCTCGAACTTAAATCAGCATTTGTTGACCAAAACTGGCGATAACAGCTGTCAGTAGTCCTCCACACTCGGTGCAAGCGGACTGCCTACATCTCCTTAAACGTCAATTAGCGGCTAAATGCCTGCAATTCGATCCCACGATCGCGATCTGTGAAAGGACTTTCTTCGGAAACGACAAAATATTGATATTGTTGAGCGCGTGATTGGACCGTATTCTAACGGGAGGCCGGGATCCGGGTATTCCAGAGTCTGTCGGGCTGCCCTCCCCGGTTAGCGCAATAATCGAGCCTTGAGCTCTCAATACAAAATGTGAAACAAATTTCTGTGCTTCCTTCGGGCCACTGATTACCTTCATAGGTCGGCCCCTGCTCCGCATATTAAACCATCTGGTCACCGAAAAAGGATATGACATGCGTTATTTACACACGATGGTTCGTGTTACCAATCTTGATGAATCCTTGGATTACTATTGCAACAAAATGGGCATGATCGAAGTTCGCCGTCACGAAAATGAAAAGGGCCGCTTCACGCTGGTATTTCTGGCGGGCTCTAATGATGTTGAAGCTGGCAAATCCAGTTCAGCACCATTTTTGGAACTGACCTACAACTGGGACCCCGAAGAATACACCGGTGGACGCAATTTTGGCCATCTGGCGTATGAAGTCGACAATATCTACGAATATTGCGAAAACCTGCAGAGCAAAGGCATCACCATTAACCGCCCACCACGCGAAGGCCGAATGGCATTTGTACGCTCACCAGACAACATTTCATTCGAACTTCTCCAAAAGGGCGAAGCGCTTGAAATCAAAGAGCCTTGGGCTTCCATGCCAAACATTGGTGAGTGGTAAATCCTTTGATTTTTCAACATCGGCAAGCCCGTCATAACGGGCTTGCAAAAAATTCAATAAAGGCTCTTGCAGGCCGAAGAAAACCCGCCTATAAGCCTCCCCACGACGCAGATGCGTTGTCCGTGCGCCCATCGTCTAGCGGTTAGGACGCCGCCCTTTCACGGCGGAAACAGGGGTTCGATTCCCCTTGGGCGTACCATTCACATCCCAAAATTAATTAGATTTGATATGCACATCAGCGGAAGAGCTCATGTGATTGTTGAGCCACTGTCGGGTATTTGAGGCTTTTCTTCTCGATCGAGTGCCCCCAACATTTTTCGTTACAAGCGTTCTGTTCGCTAACCAAAAGCAGCGAACATTGCTTAGCCATTTCCCAATCACCATAGCGTTCCATCTATTGTTTTGTTATTGTAACGGTAAGAAGAACAAGGGTAATTGTATCTGAAGACGGTCTGTCACCGTCCGGCTTTCATCAGAATTGCCAATCTTCTTGTGATCCACATTACAGAATGTACGACCCGTTTCTGTAACAGTATTCAAGATTGAAAATATTGGTTTGGGAGAGGACCGGCTCGGCCGGTGGGCAACTACAGATCAATGAGAGGACATTGATATGTTTAAACACGTGATCGCAGTGCTGGCTATTTTGATCACGGGAACGGTCCCGGCACTCGCAAAACGCGTTGCACTTGTTATTGGCAACGGTGCCTACGAACACACAGTTCCACTACCGAACCCGGCAAATGACGCCGAACAAATGACGAGCAAATTGCGTGGCCTTGGCTTTGAAGTCGTTTCCGGTCAGGATCAAAATTACAATGACATGCGCCGGACTGTTATGGAGTTTGCTAGGAAAGCGTATGGCGCGGAGATCGCAATCCTGTTTTATGCCGGGCATGGTATGCAGATCGCCGGGCAGAACTTGCTTGTCCCCATAGACGCAAAGATTGAGGACGAAACGTCTCTCGACTTTGAAACGATTTCAGTCGATTTCATTCTTCGCCAGATGTCAAAAGACGTTAAAGTACAGATGGTGTTTCTGGACGCCTGCCGCGACAACCCTTTATCACGGACCCTCGCCCGCAGAATGGGACCGAGCCGGTCGGGCAATGTCGGCGCGGGTCTTGCCGAAATCAAAATTGAAGAGACGGGTGGTGAAGGCTCGGTGATTGCGTTTGCCACAAGTCCGGGCGACGTGGCCCTTGATGGTGATGGAAGCAACTCGCCATTCACGGCTGCCCTGATCAAGCACATCGATACGCCAAATGCATCCATTCAGACTGTAATGACACGGGTGACTGGAGACGTTTACGACGTGACAGAGAAACGCCAACGTCCGTGGGTCAATGCGTCCCTGATTGGCGAAGTTTTCCTGAACAAACAGGCAGAAGTCCCGACGACAGAGGTCGCATCCTTAGGGAATGCATCAAAAACGACGCCTCAACAGCCCACAACAGCCGCTGTGACCGAGACGACTATTGCCTGGGAGAGAGAAAAACTGGTTTGGAACACCGTCAAAGACAGCAACACTGTCGCTGATTACGAATCCTATTTGTCAGCTTATCCAACTGGAACCTTTGCCGAGTTTGCCCGTAATTCCATCAAGCGACTGGAAGCTGGTACGCAAGTGGCATCCAGGATTCCAGATTCGACGACGGTACCAGCTGCTGCAGCACCTAGTGTTCAGACAACAACAGCGGTTCCGGTTCTTCCTGATCCGCAGAAGGCCGTTTCTGGAACACCTCAAACAGAAGCAACGCTGGGCTGGAGCCGCAATGCTCGGCGAGAAGTGCAGACCAGACTGAATTTGGCAGGCTTTAACGTTGGCCGCCCGGACGGAGCCTTTGGCCCCAAAACGCGTGTCGGTGTTTCTGGTTGGCAAACGGCGAATAGCATCGTTCCAACAGGCTATTTTACCGCCGCACAATATTCGTTGCTGGTTACCCAAACAGCCCCGAAGTTCGCCGCCTTCGTGGAAGAACTCAAGCGCAAGAATGCGGCTTCAGCGGCCTCTCGCAGTGCGACACGCCACACAAAGCCTGCTCCCACGAGGCAAAAGCGTAAAACTGGCAATGGTGGTGTCAATCCGGCAGGTGCCGCCTTCATTGGTGGCGTTGTTGGTGGCATCATCGGTGGAGCTATCGGGCGGTAATTTCGACTGCTATTTGTGAAAAAGCCGGTGCTGACGCATCGGCTTTTTATGTTTATCCGACAGTTTGACAGTCTCGGCTCCCTGCTCGAAGGAAGGCCTCATCCTGAATTCAACATCTAGCGTTTGAGATTGATAGCTTTCAGGTGCGCTTGTTCGGACCGGTTAGTCGCCAGCTTGGGCACATTAGACATCTGGACGGCCGTAATGTCGATCGTATAAACGGAAGTCTCCGCACTCAGACCTCGAAGTTTACCTTGCCAGATCTTCCTGGTTGGCAAATCACCCGAAAGAGCACCAGCAACGGTTTCACTGATGGCCAAGCGAACATTCTGGTCCTTTGCGACAGATTCGATCCGGCTGGCTGTGTTGACTGTTGTGCCCATAACCGTGAAAGATCGGCGTTGCTCACCGCCAATGTCTCCAACAAGCGCTGGACCACCATTAAGGGCAATCCGTAAATCGAGGCCGGTTTGGCCTGTTGTCTTGCGCAGATCATCGAGCAAATCGATAATTTCCAGTGCAGCCCGGACAGCTTCCTGTTCCGGATTTGTGACAGTGTTGGGAGCATTCCACACCGCCATAACCGCGTCCCCGATATACTTGTCTATGTAGCCGTCATGGTCTGTAATTACACGACCTATCTCGTCAAAACAGGTGTTCACAACTTTCACGACATCAGTGTCCGATAGCTGTTCCGACATTTTTGTAAAACCAACAATATCTATAAATGCAACAACAACTTGCCGTGTTTCTCCACCCAGAGATGGCAATTGTTCCGACTGTGCCATCTGCCGAATAACGTCCGGTGACAAATAATGACCGAACAGGCGAACTAGCTCGCGTTGCCTGCGTTGCAACACACCCACATTTCCAACGGCACCAACGACCATTGCGGCAAGGCAAGCCACTGGTGCCACACCAGGTGCAATCAGAATGCCCAACTGCAAACCAAACAGATTGAGACCCAATCCAAGCCCGACAGCTAACAGCGCAACAATTGGAAGAGTGCTCAAAGGCAACAATAGCCCCGCTAGAGCACCTGCAGCAGCAAAAACTAAAGCTACTACATAAAGTGTTCCTGCTGGCGGAGATACAGCTGTCCGACCAGACAACGGCGCTCCTATCAGATTAGCAAGAACAAAGACGCCCGCTGTTGCATGACGAACCGGAGGGCGTCCGCTTGCACCGGTTTCCGAGGAAATCACCGGCAGAACCGGCAAAAAGCGATCCGAATAAAGGTGCTCATCTTCATTGGGCATCGTACTTCCGAAAAGTACAATCCGGCCTTCTGCAAACTTCCGTATTGCATCCTGCCCTTCCGCACTTCCGGTCATTTCCAGAACATCAGTCAAAGAGAGATAGGGCACGGAAGATGCAAGTCTGTAGTTCGGTATAGCTGTGTAGCTTTCGGAAACATTTGAACCCGCGCTCTGCAACAATCCATCTATCAGGTGTTGGGACTTTTCCAACGGCTGTTCAGGCTCATGCTGGCGAACGACTCCGTCTGAATCCGGTGTAACTTCTGCAATTCGAACCCCGGAAGTTCCAGAAGCAGCAGATACACCGCGATGAGGTGTTCCTGTCGACGTGCGCGCTACAAAGATTTGTCCGCGATTTTTGTAGAGAAAGGCCAGAAAAGACCGATCATACCCACGCAACAGCGCTTCGCCAGTAAACGGATCCGAGAACGTGTCTGCATTGAAAGCAAATACGAAATCATACCCTATCGCTATCGCTCCAGCGTCCAGAATGGTTTGGCCTGTTTCAGCGAAAACAGGGGTCATAAAAACACGGGGAACAGTTGCCAACCGATCTGAACCCAATGCAGTTTTATCCAGACCAACGACAGCAACCGGCATATCCAGAGGCACATCCGAGGACGACATATGGGCCTTGACCTGGAACAACCGATCAAGAACCCATCCCTCCCAGATAGCACCACGGGCAAACAGTCCAGCGATGGAACCACAGGCTAATGCAGCTATGGCAATGACTGCCAACAATTGCTTTCGGCCAAGCCCTGCGCTATCCGGCGCGTCGTTTCCTGTCATTTTACAATGACAACAGCAGTCTTCCGCCCAACCGAAGCCGGATCGATTGTGAATTTGCGGCTTACGATTTGCCCGCCCTCGGATTTGTCTTGAAAGAACAACTCTATATTGACGGATTCGCCTTCATCATCGCGAACCGGCATTTCGGTCTGAACATTCTCGCCCATTTCGAAACGTTTGGGTTCACCGCCATCAAAAGCAACGAACACAGTGCCATACTGGTCGCGTAACTGGTCATCAAACCGCAACATCAATGAAGCCGCTGTTTTGTTTGATGGCTTCAAATTGCGCAATGTGACGGTCAACGCCTTATCAGCAGACGTCTGGTCTGTTCCGCTTTCAGCCTGAAGACAATTTCCGGCGCGCAATTCCTTTTCTTCGCTTCCGTCAAGCGCATAGCCATCCTGCGACACTGTAACGATGCCAGCCGTTATTCGCACTTCCCGGCAGGCTCCGTAATCAAGCAGATCTATGTGCCCGGAGTTTCCAAGATTTATGACGTCACCAGGCTGAAGTTCAGAAAACGCCGGAAAGGAAACGCCTTCCGATTTGTCCAGAACAAGTGCAATAGGCTCGGCCTGAGCTGGAGACATCAAGACCACCATTCCTGTGAAAAGCACTGCCGCACAATATTTTCCGAACAGGATTTGTCGGACAGCGGTGGAGGCAAGCAGGTCTTTCATAACGGCTCCAGTTCTTGAGATGGCGATCACACCTTGACCGACACCTCAAATGACTTCGTGTCAAAATTTCACGTTACATATGTTAATAGCAAAAATTTGCTATGAGTGTGGCCGGTGTCACACAAATTCTTTTCTGCCAATTCTGATGAACACCGACCGTCCGGATTGTCGGCGAGGTCATCGAATTGTCGTTTAGTCCGGCCGTTTAAGGTCGTTTCATTTACCTGCGAGTCACACTAGTTTCAACTGAACACCAACATTTCAAACAGTCTCCGGAAATCGACATGCCTGACCAGTATAAAATCCGTACCATGAAGATTAAAGATCTCCAGATCGCACTGGACATGGCTACTGACGAAGGTTGGAACCCGGGCCTGGATGATTGCGCTGCCTTCTATACGGCAGATCCAACAGGATATTTCGTCGGCGAACTCAACGGTGAGCTGATAAATGTCATATCCGCCGTTCGATATGGCGACGATTTCGGTTTTATCGGTCTCTATATCTGTAAACCTGAGTATAGATGCAAAGGTTATGGTCATCTTATCTGGGATCATGCCCTCGGTTATCTGGGCAACCGTGTCCTTGGGCTTGACGCGGTCAAGGAACAGACCGCCAGCTACGCAGAACATGGCTTCAAACCCGTCTACCGGAACGTTCGACATGCTGGTGTTTCAATGTGCAACACGCCGATGGACCCAAGAGTTTCCCAACTTGGCCAAGGCGTATTTCCGTCAATTAATGACTATGACGGGCGATTTTTCCCTGCACAACGAACTGAGTTCATGAAAACATGGACAGATCCAATGTCTGAAACACGCCGCGGATTTGTGTTTGCTGAAAACGGTACGGTCAAAGGCGTCGGCGTTTTGCGTCAATGCCAGGACGGATTCAAGATCGGACCCTTGTTCGCTGATAACCCGGAAATTGCAGATACGCTTTTCTGCGCTCTCGCAGGCCAAGTGAAAGGCCAAACCGTCATTCTGGACACACCGGAACCAAATATTGCGGCACTCTTGATGGCTGAAAAATATGAACTTTCACCGGAGTTCGAAACGTTCAGAATGTACCGCGGCCCTGCCCCCGAACTCCCGCTCGATCAGATATTTGGAATTACAACGTTTGAACTCGGATAAGCAGATCAGGCAGAGACTAGCGCGCCTGTAATGCATTGTTGTAGGCAAGTGTGGCGCCTGCCAGATCCTCCAAGGCAGCACCAACTGACTTGAACAAGGTAATTTCCTCGTTTGTTCGCCGCCCAGGATGCCTGCCACGGCACAGATCATAAAAATCTGACCTGATATCATTCTCTGTGATGACGCCGCTTTTCATCGGCTGAACAATGTCGCCACCTTCCGACAAACAGCCATCTCTCGTATCGACAAAGAGCGCTGCGGTCTGGACAGTTTCATCATCACTTTCGCGCATGGAAGGCTTGAACGCCCCTATTAGGTCAACATGCGCTCCAGGTTTAAGCAACGCCCCCTTCACCAACGGTTCGGTGGAAAGAGTGGCCGCGCTGATGATATCAGCCTGACCCAGAGCTGCGTCGAGATCTTCTGTCACCTCGACGTTCGTTGGATAAGCGGTATGGATAGAATCGGCCAACGCTTCCGCCTTCTCAGCAGAGCGGCCCCAAATCGTGATCGTTTCAATTGGACGAACTGCCATATGTGCGCTGATCAGGTTCTGCGCGACACGCCCTGAGCCAATGATGAGCAAGTGATGCGCGTCGGTTCGAGCCAAATACCGTGCAGCCAGCGCAGATGCGGCAGCAGTCCTTCGAGCCGTAAGCTCTCCGCCATCAATAAGAGCCAGCATTTCTCCGGTCCTTGCGTCTGACAACAGATACTGCGCAGCAACAGCAGGAAGACCACGTTCGGAATTTCTAGGGACGACGTTGACGACTTTGACACCGCTATACCCGCCAGGAACCCAAGCTGGCATCAACAACATCGTGGCGTCAGCCTCACCTGGAATTTCGACATCATGATGATGTCGTACCGGCATGACGCAGCCTGATCGAAACATGTCAGCCAATGCATCTATGAGGTCCGGAAATGGCAATACCTGACGTGTTTGATCTTCAGAAAGAAGAAGCATCAGTTCCTCGCAAGACTACTATTCCTATCCAAACCACCAAATCATAGTTGCCTGTCGCTACCAAGCGAGCCTGTCCCGGTTTATGTCGTGTTTTGGAGTTGTACGTAACTTTTCGACAGGCAATTACTGTTTACGCAACGTCAAATCGCCTTTCACCCAATTTGCCCCGTTTCAACAAAAAAAGACCGGCGCATTGCACCGGCCTTTCAATTTCAAACAATGACCAGATCAGATTGCCAGATATTCCTGACGGAGATCAGCATTGTCGAGAACATCCTGAGCCGTTCCATCAAAAACCACTTCTCCCATGTCCAGAATAACTGCCCGGTCTGCAAGGTGGAGGGCGGCAATAGCATTCTGTTCAACGATAATCGTTGTCATGCCGAGTTCTTTGACACCTTCAAGAATGCGCTCAATCTCCTGCACGATTACGGGAGCAAGGCCTTCGTAGGGCTCATCAAGCAGTAGCAGCTTGATGTCACGGGCCAGGATCCTGGCAACCGCAAGCATCTGTTGTTCACCACCGGACATCGTTACAGCATCCTGTCCGCGGCGTTCAGCAAGACGCGGGAAATGCTCATAGATGCGCTCAAGGGACCAACCCTTTGGCTCTGCTATCTGTGACAGTTCCAGATTTTCCTCGACTGTCAGACCCGGGATGATCCGGCGATCTTCGGGTACGAGGCCCACACCGAGACGAGCAGCCTGATAGCTTTGCATTTCATGCAAAGGCTGATGGTCTAACCAGATTTCCCCATGCGTCAAACTCGGATCATCCATCCGTGCGATTGTCCGCAGTGTTGAGGTCTTTCCAGCGCCGTTACGCCCCAGAAGCGCAAGTATTTCACCTTCGCGAACGTCAAAATTGACGCCCTGCACAATATAGCTCTCGCCATAATATGCATGCAGATCCCAAGCAGAGAAGAATGCAGGTGCACCGCCGCGAGCCTTGACCGGCTTTACGCCCGGTGCGGTTCTTCCCTCAAACTGGTTTTCAAGAATTGTTGGCGTGCTCACAGGTGCGCTCCTCCGAGATAGGCTTCCTGAACGCGTGGGTCACCCTTGATGTCTTCCGGTTTGCCCTCAGCAATAATAGCTCCTTGTGCAAGGACGGAAACCTTGTCTGCAAGGGAGAACACAACATGCATGTCATGTTCGATCACCACTTTTGTAATGCCGCGATCGCCAATGCGTTTCAGAAGATCGATTGTATTGTTGGTATCAGCCCGGGACATACCCGCAGTCGGCTCGTCGAGCAGCAAGAGTTTAGGATCCTGCGACAGGCACATGGCCAGCTCGAGACGCCGTTTGTCACCGCGCGACAAAGACCCTGAAATGAAGTCCTTTTTCTCTGCCAGTCCAACATCTTCCAACATGTGCATCGACCGATCCAGGATTTCCTTGTCCTGATCAAGTCGTCTGAAAGCGTGAAGTGCGAAAACGCCATCACGTTTTGCCATTGTCGGGATCATGACATTGTCCAGGAGCGACAGTTCAGCAAAGATCTCAGGTGTCTGAAACACCCGTGACACACCGACCTGATTGATCTCGTAGGGTTTCATGCCCGTCAGAGATACATCGCCGAACATTACGCTGCCGGTATCAGGAGCCAGCCGACCAATCATGCAGTTAAGAAAGGTCGACTTTCCGGCTCCGTTGGGGCCGATGATCGCATGAACTGCACCCTGCTCGGCAGAGAAGTTCACATTATTGAGGGCTCTTAGTCCGCCAAACGACTTGTTGACGCCCTCTACTCGTAAGATTTCCATATCTGTATCCCTTACTCAGCTGGGGCGGTATTCGAACCGCTTTGTCCGGATTTGGACGAACCACGCCTGAATAGGCGAGCAATCCGCGAAAATCCTTCCATCAAGCCACCAGGCAAGAAGATGACGATAAGCATGAACAGGACACCCAGTGTCAGATGCCAGCCTTCACCGACAAACAGACCGGTGATTGCGACAACTGGTACTTCGAGGAAATCCGGCAAGAACCCGAAAATCTCATGAAGCGTCTGTTCGTTGAATGCAGAGAAGATGTTTTCGAAGTACTTGATCAGTGCCGCACCGAAGATCGGCCCCATCAATGTTCCCGCGCCACCAAGAATGGTCATCAGAACAATCTCGCCCGAAGCAGTCCACTGCATACGTTCAGCACCGGCCAACGGGTCGGTAATACACATCAATGCTCCGGCCAATCCGGCATACATGCCGGAGATGACAAAAGCTGCCAGGGTATAAGGACGTGGATTCAGACCCGTATAGGTCATCCGGTTCTGGTTAGTCTTGACTGCCCGGAGCATGATGCCGAACGGAGAACGGAAGATCCGCTGTGCGATGAAGAAACCGATCAGGAGGATCACCGCGCAGAAATAGAACCCTGAATAGCCGGTCATCTCAATTCCGAACAGGTTCGAGATCAAAGGACCATCCGAAGCAGTATTGGTGTCAAATATCCGAGGGTCACTTTCCAGAACCCGCAGGCCAGTTTCACCATTGGTGATAGGCGTCAGCACCGAATACGCAAGATTATAAGACATCTGGGCAAACGCCAGCGTCAGGATCGAGAAGTAAATCCCGGATCTGCGCAAGGACACATAGCCAATCGCCAGGGCAAACAGACCAGATGTCACCACTGCCATGATTGCAGCCGGGATCGGATTCATACCCAGGAGTTTGAATGTCCACACTGCCGTGTAGGAGCCGACACCGAGGAAGGCCGCATGACCAAAGGACAGGTACCCTGTCAAACCAAACAGAATATTGAAGCCTGTTGCGAACAGCCCGAAGATGGCAAACTTCTGCAGCAGATCCGGATATCCGGCTCCGATCGGTGTTAGCCAGATTGGCATGGTGAAGACAGCGACCGCAAAGATTGCGAAATAAATGAGATCGCGCGTCGGAGATGTTTTTTTGAACATATTCTTAGTTCTCCATCACGCCTTTGCGGCCCATCAGCCCGCGCGGACGCACGAGAAGGATGACCACGGCAACGAGATAAATGATGATCTGGTCGATCCCGGGAAGGATCGCCTTGACTTCATTCATGGAAGCGAAGGATTGCAGAATTCCAAGCAGGAACCCTGCCGTGACAGCACCTGGTAACGACCCCATGCCGCCAACAACAACCACAACGAAGGAAAGGACAAGGAAGTCCATACCCATGTGGTAATCTGGCGGGAGGATGGGTGTGTACATTACACCGGCAGTACCGGCGACAACTGCTGCAATAGCGAAGACGATCGTGAAGCGGCGCTGAATATTAATTCCTAGCAAGCCGACAGTGTCTCGATCCGCCATGCCTGCCCGCACGACCATACCAAATGTTGTGAATTGCAAAAAGGCGAATACAGCGGCAATCACTGCGGCAGCAAATCCAAGGTAAACCATTCGCCAGTAAGGATAGACAATGACCCCAGGGTCAAATCCGAACACAGCACCAACGTCGGCAGCTCCGCGAACCAGTTCAGGTGCGGTCTGCGGGATTGGGTTTGCACCAAACATTGATTTGATGATTTCCTGAATCACAATCGCTAGCCCGAAGGTCACCAGGATCTGGTCAGCATGCGCGCGATTATAAAAGTGCTTGATCAGTCCGCGCTCCATGACGAAGCCAACCAGCAACATGACCGGGATTGCAAACAGTATCGAGAATGGAACCGAGTAGTTCAGTATCCAGGCACCAAAATCCCCCAGGTACGCCTCGATATAAGGAGTACGAATCTCAAGCGGTGACCCCCAAGCTGTCGTCTTTGTTGGGTCGGTTGTTACGATTTCAATGCTGAGAAGCTTGTTGAATGTAACCGCACAAAAGGCGCCGAGCATAAACAACGCGCCATGGGCGAAGTTTACGACACCCAGGGTTCCGAAGATCAGGGTAAGGCCAAGTGCAATCAGCGCATAAGCGCCGCCCTTGTCGAGGCCATTGAGCAGTTGAAGAAGAATCACATCCATGATTTTGCCGCTGGTTATAGAGCCTTAGTGCTCATTCATGAAAACAGCCGCCGGAGAGTATAACACACACCCCGGCGGCTGCTTTTAGGTTGGCTTATGCGCCGTTGTTACAAGCTCCGAGATCGCCTGCAACGTCAGCCATATCAGGTGCATACTCAACCTGTGCACGTGGAGTGACTTCCACAACTTCAAGAAGGTCGAACTGGGATGCCGGGTTTTCTTTACCCTTCACGACCAGAACGTCTTTGAAGCACTGGTGGTCAGCGCCGCGATAGAGTGTCGGGCCATTGCCGAGACCGTCGAAGTCGAAGTCTTCCAGAGCTGCAGCAAGTGCACAAGGCTCAAACGTACCAGCACGCTGTGCAGCATCTGCGTATAGCAAAGTCTGACAGTATGTTGTGTGAGCTGCCTGGCTCGGTGGGAAGCCGTATTCCTGACCGAAGGACTTAACGAAGGCTTTGGAACCTTCGTCCTGCAATGACCAGTTCCAGTTAGTGGAACCGAAGATACCCTTGATGTTTTCGCCAGCACCCTGAGCCATCAGACGGGAGAACAGCGGAACAACGATCTGGAAGTCCTTGCCGTTAACCTGCTTGTCGCGCAGACCAAACTGAACTGCCTGTGTCAGGGAGTTCACCATGTCCTTGCCGTAGTGGTTCAGGACCAGAACGTCAGCACCGGAGTTCAGAACCGGAGTGATGTACTGTGAGAAGTCACCAGCACCGAGCGGCGTGCGAACAGCGGCAGTTGTTTCCCAACCGATCTGCTCAGTGTACTTCTTGATGGAACCTTCCTGAGACCAGCCCCAAGTGTAGTCGGCTGTCAGGTGGTATGCCTTACGGTCGGAACCGAATGCGTTTTTCAACACTGGAGCAAGCGCGGAGCCTGTCATTTCCGTGTTGAAGAAGTGACGGAAACCATTGGCACGACGGTCTTTACCGGTAGTGTCGTTGGAGTGCGTCAGGCCAGCCATGAAGATTACGCCAGCTTCCTGACACAATGACTGAACGGCAATAGCCACACCGGAGGAAGAACCGCCGGTAATCATGATTGCGCCGTCTTTTTCGATCATGCGCTTGGCAGATGCACGCGCAGCGTCAGATTTTGTCTGCGTGTCACCGGTTACGTAGACAACTTTCTTGCCGTTGACACCATTTCCGCCGAGAGCTTTCGACGAAAAGGTGTTCAGCATGCCGCCGTCGCCTTCACCATTGATGTGCTTTACGGCCAGCTGATAGGCGCGCAATTCATCTGCACCCTCATCAGCGTAAGCGCCGGTTTGTGGAACGTTAAAACCAAAAGTGACTTCGCCGCCCTTCGGCTCGTTCAAATAAGGAGCCGCCCATGCAGAGCTGGTAAAAATAGTCGGCGTTGCCAAAGCGGCACCACCCATTGCACCAGCGCGCAAGATTGAACGGCGGTTTAAGGGTTTACGAATTAAGCTCATTCTTTCCTCCCAGAAAGGCATTACGCACCCACCTTGGGTACGCCTGCTTAGCTGTACAGCTGCAAGCAATTACAACACTCCAGCCCAAATCCAGGCTCCTCCATGTCGAAAATTGCAAGCTGGGCAGACTTTAGAAAAACCAATGGCTAAACAGCAATACGACTATCGGAGCCCTTCCCGAACTTGCAGTATTATACTTTCGAAGTAATGCCAGCTAATTATTCGCAAAAAATTTAACTCAATACTGCACTGCACAATCGTATCCAGGCCCATTTTACTTATATTATTGAAATGCACTTACTGCATCGCAATATTACTTTGACGTAATGGTCAAAGTACTTTTATTGAATCTGGGTAAATGCGTAATTTTTAGGCAACCGCTCTAGAATGAACAACACTTGGTGAATCGACACTCGGAAAAGCAGCCGATAATTTGTCGCCTACACCAAATCCAGTTTACTGCCGTCCGGATATTTTAATGACAATTTTAAAGACGCTAGAATCCCTTAAAAAACATTACGGAACACCCGGAGAAACCTCTCTCATCAAGGAAACGAATCATCTGACAAAAGCGTATCACCAAGTCGTGGAAACAGCGTCTTTCTGTGCGCTAGCGACATCCGGACCTGAAGGGTTGGATTGCTCGCCGCGCGGTGATGCAGGTCCGGTCGTCAGAATAGAGAATTAACGAACCCTGTTGATGCCCGACCGGCGCGGCAACAATCGGATTGATTCTCTTCGAAACATCGTGCGCGATCCTCGTATTTCGCTGATGTTCATGATTCCCGGCTGGACCAATGTACTCCGCATTAACGGTACGGCAGAAATCTCGGTCGACTCCGATTTGCTTGTGAGTTTCCAAATGGATGGCAAACAACCACGATCAGTGATCGTCATCAGCATCAAGTCCGTGTATTTCCAGTGCGCGCGCGCCATAATGCGCGCTGATTTGTGGAACCAGGAAAAACAGATCGACAAACGCGACCTTCCGACCCCGGGACTTATTATGCAAGAAATCAAGGCCGGATTTGACGGTATGACCTACGACAAGGAATGGGTCGGCCGCGCGGCGAAAAGCATGTGGTAACAATTGATGGAATATGCAGCTCTGTTGAAAGCAGGATGGTTGATTTCGAGCCACGCATTGGCCGCTATCCTAGCCTTTTTTCTGGGCCTGGCTCAGTTTGTAGCGCCCAAAGGCACCCTGCCCCACAAAACGCTGGGTTATACTTGGTCCGCATTGATGTTCTGGGTAGCGACATCCAGCTTCTTTATCTACGACATCCGGATGTGGGGACCTTTCAGTCCAATCCACATCTTGTCGCTCTTTGTCATGTACGGTCTTGTGAGTGGCATCAGGGAAGCAAGACGAAAAGATGTGAAAGAACATCGCAAAACCATGGTTCTGCTCTTTTCAGGCGCATTGCTCATTGCCGGAGTTTTGGCCTTCATGCCGGGTCGGTTGATGCATAAGGTCATATTTGGCGGCTGAACACTTGGAATAACCAACCGTCTACGCCATATCTTTGCATCTGAAACAAAATTCATCTTTCGAGGATTTTCATGACCGCCAACCCGCTTCTCGCTGACTGGACCACTCCTTTTGAATTGCCGCCTTTTGAGACGATCGAACCGCAGCATTATGAAGAGGCCTTCGAGGTGGCGATGAGGGATGCGCGCGTTGAAATCAATGCAATTGCCGACCAGAAGGAAACAGCAACATTCGACAATACGGTCATCGCCATGGAAACATCCGGCAAACAATTGACCAAGGTCGCCCGGACCTTCTTCAATCTGTCCGGCGCACATACTAGTGAAGCCCTGCAAAAAATCGAACGCGATATTGCGCCCAAACTTGCAAAGCACGGTTCAGACACGTTGTTGAATACCAAGCTCTATGCGCGGATCGCTGCCCTCTGGGAAATCCGGGACAGCCTCAATTTGAACGACGAGGACGCCAAGGTTCTGGAGCGTTATCACAAGATGTTCCAGCGGGCTGGTGCAGGCCTCGCCGATGCAGAGAAATCACGCATGGCTGAGATCTCGCAGGAGCTTGCAACACTTGGCACGTCCTTCTCCCAGAATGTTCTGAAAGACGAATCCGAATATCAGCTCGTTCTGGAAACGGATGAAGATCGTGCAGGCTTGCCGGAATTTCTGCTGACCGCAGCCGCAGAAGCCGCGAAGGAACGTGGACAAGATGGCAAGCACGTCATCACACTTTCCCGGTCTTCCATCGAGCCGTTCCTTCAGTTTTCAACAAACCGCCGCCTGCGCGAAGAAGCGTTCAAAGCTTGGTCATCACGCGGAGAAAACGGCGGTGACACCGACAATCGCGCTATTATCAAGGACACGCTTACTCTCAGGTCCGAAAAAGCCAAATTGCTTGGCTTCGACAGTTTTGCCGATTTCAAACTCGACGACACGATGGCAAAAACACCGCAGAACGTCAGGGATTTGCTGACAAAAGTATGGGGGCCAGCCGTGACCCGCGCCAATGAAGAAGCAGGCAAACTCGCCGACATGGCCCAGAATCTCGGAGAAAACCACGATATCGAAGCCTGGGATTGGCGACACTATTCGGAAAAGGTTCGCAAGTCAGATCATGATCTCGACGAAGCCGAGCTGAAACCGTATCTTCAGCTCAACAATATCATTGAAGCCGCCTTTGACACAGCCACTCGTCTGTTCGGGATCACCTTCCGCGAATTACAGGATATGCCGGTCTATCACCCGGATGTTCGAGTTTTCGAGGTTTTATCGGCGAATGGCGACCATATCGGTTTGTTCCTGGGTGACTATTTTGCCCGATCATCCAAAAGGTCCGGTGCCTGGATGAGCGCATTCCGCTCGCAGCACAAGCTCGAAGGCAATGTGACACCAATCATCGTCAACGTAATGAATTTTTCGAAAGGTGCACCTGGTGAAGCAACGCTGCTGACCTTTGACGATGCGAGAACGCTGTTCCACGAATTTGGCCATGCGTTACACGGATTGTTGTCAGACGTGACGTATCCAATGATCTCCGGAACAAGTGTCGCACGCGACTTTGTCGAATTACCGTCGCAGCTTTATGAACACTGGCTTTCCGAACCGGAAGTTCTGTCAAAATTCGCGGTACACTACAAGACCGGTGAACCGATGCCAAAAGGTCTGCTCGATAAACTGCTCGCAGCAGCTAATTTCAATCAGGGTTTTGCGATTGTCGAATATACCGCCTGCGCCCTGCTCGATCTGGAACTCCATCTTCTGGAAACTCCTCAGGACCTGGACACCTCGGCGTTTGAGGCTACTGAACTGGCCAAAATTGATATGCCGAAAGCGATCACAATGCGCCACCGCATTCCACATTTTCAGCATGTCTTTTCCGGCGATGGCTATTCATCCGGCTACTACAGTTACATGTGGTCGGAAGTGATGGATGCAGATGCTTTCGGAGCTTTTGAGGAAAAGGGAGACATCTTTGACCGCGAGACAGCAGACAAGCTGTTGAAGCACATCTATTCCGCAGGAGGCCGACCAGATCCCGACGCAACTTATGTTGCGTTCCGTGGCCGTGCACCTAAAATCGACGCATTGCTTGAGAAGCGGGGCCTGTCGGCCGCGTGACGTGTTCAACGGACTGGCCGCAAAAGCCAGTCCCGTCCATGCCGGGATGAAGTATGACGACAAGATCTATTTATCCGCAGCCAAAGCCGACATCCCGGCTTTTGTATCTTGGCTTGATCCTGTCGGGCCTCAGCGGTGCAATTGGCGTCATGAGCCTGGCCCTATCTGAACACTCCGAATTTATGGGATTACTGCGCACAGCTGCGCACATGTTACTGTTTCACGCACCGGTCTTTTTAGCGATTGGCATCCTGGCGCAAGTCCGCCGCGTCCCGGTACTGCCAGTTGCTTTGATTTTAATGACTGCTGGTGTTTTCCTGTTTTCCGGCGACTTGATGGCCCGTGTCTTCTGGGATCAAAGGCTGTTTCCAATGTCGGCCCCAACCGGCGGCATGCTGACTATTATCGGTTGGTTAATACTAGCCTTCAGCGCTGTTCGCGTCCGTCCAAAGGAATAGCTTAGGCTTTCAATCTCTCGACATGCCAGGCGACATGATCTCGAGCGAACGTGGAGACGAAATAGTAGGAATGGTCATAACCATCCTGCAGCCGATAGTTATGCGCTGTTTTGCTGTCTACCAATGCCGCGACCAGCGCGCCCGGTTTCAAGAGGTCATAGAATTGATCATCGGTGCCCTGATCAATCAGAATGTCGCCTGCCCATCCAATGTCCTTCAAAAGCAATGACGCATCGTGCGCGATCCAATCGCGTTCGTTGGAACCAAGGTACGCTCCGAGCTGTTTTCGGCCCCAGTCAGACCCGGTCGGATTTGCAATTGGCGCAAAGGCAGACAAAGACTGGTAGTGCCTGGGATATTTCATCGCCAGCGTCAATGCCCCATGGCCTCCCATCGAGTGACCAGTGATGCCATGATGGTCCGAGATCGCAAAATTCGCGGATACGAGATCACGCAATTCGCGGGCAATATAGGTTTCCATCTGGAAATGAGGGGTCCATGGTTCTTGCGCCGCATTAACATAAAAACCGGCGCCCTGCCCCAGATCATAGGCTTCATCATTCGCGATCCCGTCACCGCGTGGACTGGTGTCTGGAAAAACAATGGCAACACCGAACTCTGCTGCATGTGCCTGAAGCCCCGCCTTGTTCATGGCGTTTTCGTGGGTGCAGGTGAGACCAGAAAGGTACCAGAGACACGGTACCGGCCCTTTCTCCGCTTGCGGCGGCATATAAACCGCAAACGTCATCTCACAATTACACGCCTCGGACAGGTGACTATAGACGCTCTGAACACCGCCAAAGGCCTTGTTTTCTGATATCGTTTTCATTTGTCGCCTACGTAACCGGTAACTCAATTCTATCGGTTCTCTTGCCAGCCAAAGCGAGGATCAAAAAACCAAGGAATTAGAAACTTGCGGACAGATTGGTGCGTATTGGACCACCGCTACGCTCCGTTCGGAAAGACAAGTCGAAGCATGGCGATTGGTCCAAGTTAAAAAGATGCCTTAGTACAAAACGACTGAGCGAATAGACTCGCCAGCATGCATCAGATCAAAGCCCTTATTGATATCTTCCAGCGGCATGGTGTGCGTGATCATCGGATCGATCTCGATCTTGCCATCCATGTACCAGTCAACGATCTTCGGAACATCTGTGCGTCCACGTGCACCACCAAAGGCGGTTCCGCGCCAGGATCGGCCCGTGACCAACTGGAACGGACGAGTGGAAATCTCGGCCCCTGCTGGTGCCACTCCGATAATGATGCTTTCGCCCCAGCCTTTGTGCGCAGATTCCAGCGCTGTCCTCATCACATTGACATTGCCGGTCGCATCAAAAGTATAGTCCGCGCCGCCCTTGGTCAGGTTCACAAGATAGGCCACCAGATCACCGTCGACTTCACTCGGATTGACAAAATCGGTCATACCAAAGCGCTCAGCCATAGGCTTCTTCGTATCGTTCAGATCCACACCGACGATCTGATCAGCTCCCGCAAGGCGTAGCCCCTGAATAACGTTCAGCCCGATGCCACCGAGGCCAAATACAATCGCACGCGACCCAATTTCGACCTTGGCCGTGTTTATTACAGCGCCGATACCCGTGGTCACACCGCAGCCGATGTAGCAGACCTTGTCGAACGGAGCGTCCGGGTTGATTTTCGCGAGCGCGATCTCGGGCACAACCGTGTAGTTGGCAAACGTCGAGGTGCCCATGTAGTGAAGGATAGGATCACCATCGAGTGTCGTAAAGCGCGAAGACCCGTCCGGCATCAAGCCTTGACCTTGTGTTGAGCGGATCGCCTGACAAAGATTAGTCTTCGGATTGAGGCAGTATTCGCAGCTCCTGCATTCCGGCGTATAGAGCGGAATGACATGATCGCCCGGTTTCAAGCTTGTCACACCTTTTCCGACTTCAACAACAACACCGGCACCTTCATGGCCGAGAATTGCCGGAAACAGACCTTCAGGGTCCGCGCCAGACAAAGTGAACTCGTCGGTATGGCAAATCCCGGTCGCCTTCACTTCGACCAGAACCTCAAAGGCTCGCGGACCTTCCAGATTGACTGTTGTGACTTCAAGCGGTTTTCCCGCTGCAACCGCAATCGCTGCACGAACTTCCATTGAAAGGCCTCCCTGTTTTCTGTCGGATCACAGTTACCGCCACTGAAATCAATTGCAAGAACCGAGACGACATTTGATGTCGGATTTTCGCGTCCTGATTATTTGCGATGGCGAATATCATCAGAATTTCCAATTGAAATTCCTGTGTGTTTTTCTGACCTTGCCCTTATACTTCACCAAGTAGCAGGCGGAAACGTATGGATGTCGCTTTCTGACCAACCAGCGACCGAAACCTGATATGCACATACCGGCGCAATCGCGAAGATGCGCACCAACTGACAAGGGCATGACGGATACCAATGCTGTTGTCGCATATACTTGAAGACGACGGCCGCGCCAGAACCTAATCTATGCCCTGGCAAGGCCCAAAACGTGCGGAGCCGCTGCGTTATGAAGCGTTATTCCTTTCTGGAGCTGGCGAAAAACGCCTTTTCAGCGCACCAGAACTGGGGCCGCCAATGGCGGGCACCGGAGCCAAAAGCCGAATATGATGTTGTCATCGTCGGTGCGGGCGGCCATGGCCTCGCGACAGCTTATTACCTTGCCAAGGAACATGGCGTGCGCAACGTAGCCGTTCTGGAAAAAGGCTGGCTCGGCGGCGGCAACACGGGTCGGAACACAACAATCGTGCGCTCCAATTACCTTTGGGAAGAAAGCGCCGCACTCTACAATCATGCAATTGGTCTGTGGCAGGGCTTGTCTCAGGATCTGAACTACAACGTGATGTATTCCTCACGTGGCGTAATGATGTTGGCGCACACAGTTCACGATGTTCAGGTCGCTCAGCGCCATATCCATGCCAACAGACTGGCCGGTGTGCAAAATGAATGGCTGACACCCGAACAAGCGAAAGACTACTGCCCGCCCCTGAATATTTCCAAAAACATTCGTTATCCCGTGATGGGCGCCGCTCTCCAGCGTGTTGGCGGAACAGCGCGCCATGATGCGGTTGCCTGGGGTTACGCACGCAGTGCCGATGACATGGGGGTCGACATCATTCAGAACTGCGCTGTTTCGGGCATCAAGCGTGGTGCTGATGGTGCCGTCGAAGGCGTTGAAACATCCAAAGGCTTTATCAAAGCCAAAAAAGTAGGTGTTGTCGCCGCCGGGCATACATCAACCGTCATGGATATGGCTGGCGTACAGATGCCGCTGGAATCCTATCCGCTACAAGCTCTTGTATCCGAGCCTGTCAAACCTGCATTCCCGTGCGTGGTCATGTCAAACACAATCCACGCCTATATCTCGCAATCCGACAAGGGGGAATTGGTGATCGGCGCAGGAACTGACCAATTTATTTCATACTCACAGACCGGCGGTATTCACATTGCCAATCACACGATTGACGCGATCTGTGAATTGTTCCCACATTTCCGGCGTATGCGAATGCTGCGCAACTGGGGTGGTATTGTTGATGTAACACCAGACCGTTCCCCGATCCTGTCCAAGACGCCGGTGTCAGGTCTTTATGTAAACTGTGGCTGGGGAACTGGTGGTTTCAAAGCCACTCCTGGATCCGGACATGTTTTTGCGCACACCATCGCCAAGGACGAACCGCATCCGATCAATGCCCCCTTCACCATAGATCGATTCCGAACTGGTCGGCTGATCGACGAAGCGGCCGCTGCCGCTGTCGCGCACTAAGGGAGATACAAACATGTTGTTGATTTATTGCCCTTATTGCAAAGTTGAGCGCGCTGAAACCGAGTTTTCGTGCCGCGGTGAAGCGCATGTTGCCCGGCCAGACGATCCTGAAAAGGTCACCGATGAGGACTGGGTTGGCTATCTCTATATGCGCTCCAATACCAAAGGACCCTACGCTGAACGTTGGCGCCATATTCATGGCTGCGGCCGTTTCTTCAACGCCGTCCGTGACACCGTGAGCGACAAATTCCTGAAGATTTACAAGACCGGAGAAGCAAAACCGGATCTTGAAGCGATTGCCAAGGAGGCGGGCAAATGAGCCAGCCATTCCGTACTGAAAAAGGCGGGCGGATCGACCGCTCCAACCAACTCACCTTCAGCTTCGACGGCGAAGAAATGCAAGGGCATACTGGCGACACCCTAGCATCTGCACTGCTTGCCAATGGTGTTCATCTGGTTGGCCGATCGTTCAAATATCATCGCCCGCGCGGCATCCTGACAGCCGGTTCCGAGGAACCGAATGCACTGGTTGGTATCTATCGCAAAGGCGACCAGACACCCAACCTGCGCGCGACACAGGTCGAGCTGTATCAGGATCTGGAAGCTATTTCCCAGAACAGGTTTCCATCGCTCGGTTTTGATGTCGGCGCGATCAATGATTTTGTCGCGCCGTTCATTCCGGCAGGCTTTTACTACAAGACTTTCATGTGGCCGAAGTCGTTCTGGGACAAGGTTTATGAGCCGGTCATTCGCGCAGCAGCCGGACTTGGCAAACCTCCAAAAAATCCCGACCTCGATCACTACGGCAACCTTTATGCCCATTGCGATGTTCTGGTTGCAGGGTCCGGTCCAGCAGGCTTAGCCGCGGCGCTGGCAGCTGCAGAAACGGGTGCCAAAGTCATTCTCTGTGATGAACAGGCTGAATTCGGCGGCTCGCTACTCACCGAAGAAAATGCCAGCATCGATGGCAAGAAACCAGCAGACTGGGTCGACGAAACAACCGCCAGGCTCGGCGCGATGGAAAATGTCACTTTGCTGAGCCGAACAACGGCCTTTGGATATTTTGCACAAAACTACATCGCGCTGGCTGAACGCGTCACCGAACACCTGACAGACCCGGATCCCAAATTACCGCGCGAACGTCTCTGGCAGGTCCGCGCCAAGGAAGTGGTGATCGCAGCAGGCGCTATTGAACGACCATTGGTGTTCCCGGAAAATGACCGTCCAGGCATTCTGCTGGCAGACGCAGGTCGCACGTACCTGAACCGTTACGGTGTAAAAATCGGTCACCAGATCGTCGTTGCCACAGCTTGCGACACCGCCTGGCAGGCAGCATTTGATCTGGTAGATCATGGTGTCGAGGTAACGACAATCGCAGATATGCGCGAAGCTCCACCGGAGAATCTTATTGCAATTGCAGAAGCACGCGGCATTCGGGTCGAAGCTGGCTGTGTTGTTACCGGTACTATGGGCCGCAAACGCATCAAGACAGCCCTGCTTGGCCGCTTGATGCCATCTGGTCAGGTGGCCTCCGCCGGTCAGGTCGAATGTGATGCTTTGCTGATGTCTGGCGGGTGGACCCCAACAGTTAGCCTCTATTCGCAATCACGCGGCAAAGTCATCTGGGACGGCGACAATGGTGCGTATGTTCCAGGCAAGTCAGTGCAAAACGAACGCTCTGCTGGTGCCTCCAAGAGCCTTTACGGTCTGCAGGCAACACTTGAGGACGGCTATGCGGCAGGCGAAGAAGCCGCGAACGCTGCCATCGGAAAAGCCAAGAAGACCATTTATGCGGTCGCAACCGGCGGTGAAGCCGGAACAGGTGGCACTCTTGGCGCCTTGCCGCATGATCGCAATGCATCCCGCGTCAAAGCCTTTGTCGATTATCAGAACGATGTCACAGCGAAGGATGTAAAACTGGCTGTGCGGGAAGGTATGCAATCCATCGAGCACATCAAGCGCTATACAACAACCGGAATGGCGACCGATCAAGGACGGCTCTCAAATATGAATGCGCTCTCCATTGCGTCAGGCGCTTTGGATCGCCCGATGACCGAGGTGGGACTGACAACGTTCCGACTGCCGTTCACACCAACCACATTCGGCCTGTTTGCGGGCGTCGCACGCGGTGCTTTCTTTGATCCTGTTCGCAAGACACTCTCTCATGACTGGGTCGTTGAAAATGGCGGTGTCTATGAGGATGTCGGCCAATGGAAACGGACATGGTACTTCCCAAGACCGGGTGAAGACATGCACGCAGCTGTGGCCCGCGAATGCGCTACAGTTCGTGAAAGCGTTGGCCTTTTCGATGCATCAACACTCGGCAAGATCGAAGTGGTTGGTCCTGACGCTGCAGAATTCCTGGAGCGTATGTATACCAATCCCTGGAAGAAACTCGCTACAGGGCGTTGCCGCTATGGCCTGCTGCTGAACGACGCCGGTTTTATTGTAGATGATGGTGTGATCGGCCGCCTTGCAGATGATCGTTTCCACGTCACCGCGACAACCGGCGGTGCGCCGAATGTCTTTGCGACCATGGAAGATTATCTGCAGACCGAATGGCCGGATCTGGATGTCTGGATCACATCGACAACCGAACAATACTCCGTCGCTGCTGTTCAGGGGCCAAAAGCTCGAGAAGTCATTGCGCCATTCATCGAAGGCATTGACCTGTCCGCAGACGCCTTCCCACACATGAGCGTCAAGGAAGGAACCTTCTGCGGCGTTCCGTGCCGCCTGTTCCGGATTTCCTTCACCGGCGAGCTTGGCTTCGAAATCAACGTTCCGCGCTGCCAAGGCAAGATGATGTGGGAAACATTGGCCAGGGAAATCGAAAAGCACAATGGCACCGCCTACGGCACCGAGACAATGCATGTGCTGCGCGCCGAAAAGGGTTACATCATTGTCGGTCAGGACACCGATGGAACCGTGACCCCGCAAGATGTCGGGATGAGCTGGGCAATCGGCAAGAAAAAACATGACTTTGTCGGCAAACGCGGCCTGGATCGACCGGACCTTGTTGCTGAAGGGCGCAAGCAATTCGTCGGCTTGTTGACCAAAGACCCTAAAGTCAGGCTTGAGGAAGGTGCGCAGCTTACCCAAGCGCAAAACCCGGCAATCGGCACACCGGCAGAAGGTCACGTAACTTCATCCTATTACAGTCCCGCCATTGATCGAAGTATTGCGCTGGCCATCGTCAAGGATGGACGCGCATTGGAAGGCAAAACCCTTTATGTGCCGATGCCTGAGGGCAGTATTCCAGTCGAAGTGACCGGACCAGTGTTTTTTGACAAAGAAGGAGCGCGGCTCAATGTCTGATCTTCTCGCCAGCGACTTGATTGCGCCGGATGCCGGTGAAGCTCCGCTTTTGAGCCTCGGTTCAGTCTCAATTCTGAAAGCTGTCCCACTGACACGACTATCATTCCGGGCACGTGAAACTGCATTGAAAGATGTGGAATCTGCCTTTGGTGTTGCACTTGCCGCTGAACCTCTTTCTTCAACAGTCGGATCAAAACGGGCAACGCTCTGGATGGGACCGGATGAATGGACACTGTTGGCACCCGAAGAAGATCTCAAATCGGCCTTTGAAGCCATCGAGACAAAACTGGCCGACAAGCCAAACTCCCTTGTCGATATTTCGGATCGATCCGAAGCCATCATAGTCAGTGGGGAGAAAGCCACCTGGTTGCTGAACACCGGAATCTTCGTGGATTTTTCGATCCACGAATTTCCTGTTGGCACAGTGACTCGGACACTCTTTCACAAGGCACCGGTTATGGTTTGGCGCTTAGGCACCGACAGTTTTGTCGTCGAAGCCTGGGGGTCATTCATGGACTATGTATCCGGAATTCTGGTTCAAACGGCACAGGAGCTGGAAGCTGCCTGACAATCCAATTCAACCGGCAGCCCTTCAAACTGCTGGTTGATGACAAAACATGAAGCTTGATCTGAGTGAACGAAGCCTGCAAACCTTCGGGATGCTTAAGATTGGTTCCTACAATATCCAGAAATCCATTGGCGTTGATGCAAGACGCCGGCCAGAGCGAACCCTGAAAGTCATTGGCGAGCTGGAGTGCGATATCATTGCGCTCCAGGAAGCAGACAAACGCTTTGGGGGCCGTCAGAGTACTTTGGACAGATCGATGATCACGTCCGAAACTGACTTTCGGCCCGTTCCTTTCGCCATCGGAGACCACAGCCTTGGGTGGCATGGCAATGCGATCCTAGTGCGAAATTCCATAAAAATACTCGAACATCGAAGGATCGAACTGCCGACACTGGAACCACGCGGCGCAGTTGCAGTTGATCTTGACATTGGAGGCCACAGGATACGGGTGACTTCAATGCATCTGAGCCTTGTGGCCCATTTCCGCAAGAAACAGATCAGTTCCCTAATGCATCAGTTACACGTAGACTTGGAGTACCTTCCAACGGTTCTTATCGGTGACCTCAATGAATGGCGGGATGCATCCGGCAGCATCAAGCTTTTTGAAGAACGATTTGAAGTGACGACTCCCGGAAAATCATTCCCGAGCCCCCTGCCCGTTGGCAGTCTCGACCGGATAATAACCAGTCCGGAATTCACTGTTCAAAAGGCAGGTGTTCACAAATCGAAGACAGCCCGGATCGCGTCCGACCATCTTCCAGTCTGGGCCGAGTTGACGATCGACAAGAATGAACATCTGCCCGCCTAAGGCAGAGTCAGATTTTCGACATACAACCCGCTATTTGATCAGATTGACCATGACGAAATAGAGCGAACCGGAGAGGATCGCTGCTGCCGGGACAGTAATTACCCACGCAGCAACAATGGTCATGAAGTGAGACCGACGCACAAGATGGCGACGCGTCTGTTCCTCGCGATTCCGGACTGGACGAACTTTCGCTTCACCACCGCCCTGGCGTTTGTTGACGTATTCAAGACGTCGTTTGGAGCGTTCCGTGTAACGCTCACGGAAGAAACCCACGCCAAAAACAGCTCCAACCGCAATATGTGTTGAGCTGACCGGAAGACCAAGACCTGAGGCAATGATGACTGTTATGGCTGCCGACAGTGACACACAATAAGCCCGCATCGGATTGAGCTTGGTGATTTGCTGACCAACCATATTGATCAGTTTCGGACCGAACAGCAGCAGTCCAAAGGAAATACCGGCTGCACCGACGGCCATGACCCAAAGCGGAATACTGACTTTCGCGGCCACATCGCCGAATTCGGCCGTGTGCACGATAGCAGCCAGTGGCCCGACCGCATTTGCGACATCATTTGCCCCATGAGCAAATGACAGCAAAGCAGCAGAGCAAATCAGCGGGATTGAAAACAAGATACGAAGGGATTGGTTTCTGTTCTCCAGTCCTTCTGATTGTCTTCGAATAATTGGACGGACGATTGCCCAGCCGATCACACCGATGGCGGCTCCAATCAGGAGAGCTGTCGGCATATCGATCTTGATGATCTTCTTGAGACCCTTGAGAGCAAGATATGCCCCAAATGCGCCAGCCATGATGCCGATGAGAACCGGGACCCACTTACGTGCAGAGGCAATTTTGTCGTCTTGATAGATGATGAAGGTTTTGATGAAGGCCAGAAAACCTGCAGCGATCAAACCGCCCAGGAATGGTGAAATGACCCAACTTGCGGCAATACTGCCCATGGTGCCCCAATCAACCGCGCTAAAGCCAGCGGCTGCAATACCCGCGCCCATTACGCCACCGACGATCGAATGTGTGGTGGAGACAGGAGCTCCAACCCAGGTCGCAAGATTGATCCAGAGCGCAGAAGATACCAGGGCCGCCATCATAGCTGCCATAAAGATATCGGGATCTGATACAGATTCCGGATCAATAATCCCCTTGGAAATCGTACTGACCACGTCACCACCGGCGATTAACGCGCCCGCGCTTTCAAATATTGCTGCGATGATCAAGGCAGTGACCAGTGTCATTGCTCTTGAACCGACCGCTGGACCAACATTGTTGGCGACGTCGTTGGCACCAATATTCAGCGCCATATAGGCACCGATTGCAGCAGCTGCGACGATAAGGATACCACCGCTGCCATCCGACATGGTCGCAGCAGCCCCCAAAGCGCACAGCACAATGAAGACTAACGCTACACCTGGCGCAATCAGCCCACGGCTAAGCGTACCAGCCGCCTCTTCCATATAACTGAATTTGTCGAGATCTTTGTCTAGCGTCGGCTTTTTAAGGTCTTGCATCGGCGTGTTCGGGTCCAGATCCGTCTAGCAGGCGTTGCCGGTCGCGGCATATTCTTTATGGCGCCTGCCATACCCTGACTCACGAAACGAGATCAACCTCAGCTTGGCCAAATCAACGGAATTAATTAACCGGCTCATCGTCCAGTTGACGCAGTACCTTCATCAAACCGGGCTCATCAGCCAGCTTGATTGCTTCGGGAATAGAAACCCAGCGGACATCCCGCTTGCCCGATTCCGGAAAGTTCTTGGTGGTCTCGGTAACATCGACCCTGTAGACCAGAACCCGCGTCCGCAAACGAAAACCGGCTTCAATCCCTTTAAAAGATTTGAAGCTTCCGATCGGTTTCTTGCGCGCTTTCCCAATAATTCCAGCTTCTTCAAAGGCTTCGATGCTGGCTGTCCGATGTGCCTTCCGCGCCATGATCGGCCATCCCTTAGGCAATATCCAGCGACGTGCAGATTTAGACGTCACCATGAGCACTTCACGTACGCCTTCCCGTTCGCGAACACAAAGCGCTGCGATCTGCAATCGTGCGGGGCGTTGAAACAAGCCTTGTAAAATCTGAAGCCAGGAAGAGCCGTTTTGGGAATTCGTCTGCGTAAGTATCATAAAGCCAATTCGAATCGATGGGAATTATCAGTAGTTACACTTAAGAACCAAATGTGTCCATAAAAAGTGCACTATGTGCATATAATTGGGATTCTTCTTTTTGTTTTCATGAGGTCTTCAGGACGACATGATCTGCGGACCATGCACCAGGCCAAACTTCAGCCGCCCCGGCCCGCAATCTTCTGATCTGATGAACAGGTATGCTTGCCACTAGGAAAGGTTCCTGACCTTGATCACCTCCAGTTGCTGGAATATCTCCTCCGACACCTACGAATCCGAACTCTTCTTCGCAAGGGAGATAGAGAGCAGCGCCAGACACATTCGTGTCATTTTGAGTTGTACCTTTTGACTTTCCGACTGTCCCGCAGACAGCCACCGCGCACATAAGCTCAACGGCCCGTGCCTTGGCACAGCCAAAAACACGGCTGTAACCAGAAAGCTTTTCAGTCATTGAAGGTACCAGCAGCAGATCGACATTCTGCCTGGCCAACAAACAACTCAGCGCCGGCATCTCGACATCGAGGCAAATCAGGACCGCCATCTTCAGACCATCCAACTCAAAGACTTGCAGTTCCATTCCAGGTGTCAGGTGCCAGAAGTCCGGTCCCTGTTCAAAAGGGGTAAGGCTGAGTTTGTCTTGTCGAATTTCACGTCCATCTGCGGCAAGTAAAATTGCCGTGTTGGTAAAGCCACTTTCTGTCCTGACCGGCCAGGTCCCTGCCAATATCGACACATCATACTTTTCAGGTAAATCAGCAAGAAGCGGGAGCAGTTCTTCGCCTACCTTCGCCAAAAATGCCATTTCGTTTTCTGGCAACAATCCATCCGGTTTGAATGCAAGGCAGGTTTCAACCAAATATTCAGGGAGCATCAAAAGTCGAGCACTGTCACCCGCAGCTTTTTGAAGTCCCTCCTCAATCATCCGCGCCAATGAAGCGGCAGACGACGGAGCCCGACCGAGGTTAAAAGACCAAAGAGCTATCGGGTAATTGGACATGCTGTCTCGTTATTTCTGGAAGCAAAAGAAATACATTTTCAGACCGAACGAGATCAAGTGTGGCGAGAGCGCCACCTGTTCTTAGTCGATAAAGAGCGCAATAAAAAACACAATAGAAGTCAACAGCGCCGTATTAATAACAATCGGCTTAGGTTCCCGCGGAAGCGCCCGGATCTTCGCGGAACTCCGCACTTTGCGGATACCTTTCAGAGCACGATCGGTACGCTGCTCTATTTCGGCAAAATATGGCGACAGCTCGTTCTGAGCACGCATGCATAACCCCTACGATTCCTTCGTATGGCAGACGCTACGGCAAGAGCGTTAGTGCATGGTTAATGCCAATGAATTCAGGAGAATTCTAGATGCGTACCTTTTGTGGATCCGCGACATCAAGAATACGCAGTTGAACTTTTGGGGTACCTTGCCAGGTATCTATCGACAGCGTTCCGGCAACATGTAGATTGCGACCGCGTCCTTCGAGCAGCATCTTGCCATGCGGTTTATCTTCCGCCTTGAAACAGATGCCCTTGAGGTTTGTTCCATCACCGGCCGCGAGCGTTGCCCGCACATGGCCTTTGCCCACTACATCGGCGAAGGAAATCCGGTGGGCCGGAAATGCAAACACAGGTTCAGAATGCCCGGCACCATAGGGGCCCGCTTTTTCAAGTCGACCCATCAAGTCCAACGTTGCACCCGTCGCAGTGAGCGCAGCATCTATCTTGATTTCGCGGTGCGCAGTAGCAGCCTCAACATCCTGTTTCAGTGTCTCGTTAAAAAAGGCTTCAAGATCAGCCGCTTTGTTCTTCAGAACTGTCAGCCCGGCCGCCATGGCATGGCCACCACCTTTTTCAAGTAATCCGTCATCCACTGCTTGCCGGACAGCCGTCCCGAGGTCGACCCCGGCAATTGAACGACCGGATCCCGTGCCTTTGCCGGTTCCGTCATAGGCAATCGCAAATGCCGGACGTCGATGTGCTTCCTTGAGGCGAGATGCAATCAATCCGACAATGCCGGGATGCCAGTCATCGGATCCAGTTAGCAACACTGCGGGATCACGGGTTTCGATTGCCATTGCCGCTTCCGCACCGGCCTGCTCCAGCATAACCGCTTCCATGGCTTGGCGTTCGGTGTTTAACTGGTCGAGACGCTCGGCAATATCCCGTGCTTCATGCTGATCTTCTGTCGTCAGGAGCCGTGCGCCAAGGGCTGCATCGCCAATCCGTCCGCCTGCATTGATGCGCGGCCCGATCAGAAAGCCTAGATGATATGGCGCGGGCTTTCCGCTAACCCGAGCTGCATCCGACAAGGCGGTCAAACCGTAATTCTTGCGTTGATGCATCACCGCAAGACCACGGGTAACATAGGCCCTGTTGAGGCCCTGCAGCGGCACCACATCACAAACCGTTCCAAGAGCCACCAAATCCAGCAGTGCCATCAGATCCGGTTGCTGTCCGGTTTGGAATAACCCGCGCTGGCGGAGTTCCCTATTCAAACCGACGATGAACAGGAAGGTAACGCCGACCGCAGCCAAATGGCCTTGGCCCGAAAGATCATCCTGCCGGTTCGGATTGACCAGCGCACAAACCTCGGGAAGTGTTTCGCCGACCTGGTGATGGTCCAGAACGACGACGTCGAGATCTAGCGATTTAGCTGTTTCGAAAGCTTCGAAAGACGTACTGCCGCAATCAAGCGTTATCAGCAATTGCGCACCATCGTGATGCAGTTGTTCGATTGCGGGACCATTCGGGCCGTACCCTTCAATGATCCTGTCCGGAATATGAATAACCGGATTCAGGCCTACCCATTGCAGATATTTGGCAAGCACGGCTGATGACGTCGCGCCGTCGACATCATAATCGCCGAAAATTGCAATCTTGTTGCCAGCCTGGACAGCATCGGCAACCCGGGCTACAGCAGCATCCATATCCACCAGCTTCGATGGATCAGGCATCAAGACCTTTAAAGACGGTTCCAGAAACTCGATGGCGTTGTCCGCCGAGACACCACGTGCCGCCATAACCCTCGACAGGACATCCGGCAAACCGTGATTCTGGGCGATTGCCATTGCGGCACGGGCTTCAGCCTCGCTCAACCGTTCGCGCCAGGCATTGTCATTTGCGGAGCGGGTGACCCCTAGTACGAGTCGCCTCTGATTGTCATCGCCTGATCCGGTCTGCATTCAAGTGCAATCTTAGCCGAGATGGAATTTTTCAAGATCTGTGTGCTGCGCCTTGATGTAGCGCACAGTTCCGGTGGACGAACGCATCACGACTGTATGGGTCGTGATCTGGTTCCGGCCAAATCGAACGCCTTGCAAGAAATTGCCGTCGGTCACACCAGTCGCCGCGAACAGAACATCGGGACCGGCCATTTCTTCAAGCGTGTATTTCTTTTTGATGTCTTCGATACCCATACGATGCGCACGCTCGACCTGTTCTTCGCGCGTAATGACCAGACGGCTCTGCATCTGTCCTCCAATGCAACGAAGTGCGGCTGCAGCAAGAACACCTTCCGGTGCCCCCCCTATACCGGCATAAATATCAATTCCGGTCTCGTCAGGGTCGGTTGTGTGGATGATGCCAGCGACATCGCCATCGCCGATCAGGCGAATGGCAGCACCGGCTGCACGAATATCTTCGATCAAACGGGCGTGGCGCGGACGGTCAAGCACACAGGCTGTCACATCAGCAATCTCGACGCCCTTCTCCTTTGCGACCGCAGCCAGATTGTCCGCAATCGGTGCATCAAGATCGATCAGGCCAGGAGAGTAACCTGGTCCGATAGCTATCTTGTCCATGTAGCTGTCCGGAGCGTTCAACAGATCTCCTGCTGGCGCGAGCGCGATCACAGCCAATGAATTGGGCAGGTTTTTGGCACAAATGGTTGTACCTTCGAGCGGGTCAAGAGCGATATCAACCTTTGCGCCCTGCTTGGTCCCGACGCTCTCGCCGATATACAGCATCGGTGCTTCGTCGCGTTCACCTTCTCCAATAACAACAGTCCCGTCGATGGGCAGTCGGTTCAGTTCACGGCGCATGGCATCAACCGCAGCCTGGTCAGCAGCCATTTCGTCGCCATGACCGCGCAATCGAGCAGCCGATACAGCAGCCCATTCACTAACGCGCGCCAATTCCAAGGTCAGAATTCGGTCCAGCCCGCTAGACGGCTGATTTTCGTTGGTGGACATCAACATCTCCAGTCTCTCCCCGCGACGCAAAAAAGCGAGGCACGCAACATTCAGTTTAACTTTTCAATCCGGATCATTTGTGGCGGCTCGGAAACAACGCCTTTCGACATTATCACTTCAAGCGCCTCTCTGATCGCGACTTCCGTGGTCTCATATGTAATGAGGATAACAGGCTGCGGCGTATCCTCATCGGCGTTCACGGGCGCGTCAGCGGCCGCATGCCGCTTCTGGACAATGGACTCCAGCGAGATTTCGGCTTCTCCCATACAACGCGCGATCTCGGCGAACGCACCTGGACGGTCATAAACCGAAAGGCGGATGTAGTATCCGCCCTCATGCAGCCGCATGCGCGCCCGTTCATAGTCTTCCAGAACACATGCAGGCATGCCAAGCACTGGCGTGTTATCACCACGCGCAAGATCAGCGATATCGGCAACGACGGAAGACGCTGTCGCATTTCCGCCCGCACCCGGTCCGACCAGAACAATCTCGCCAACATAATCACCGTCAACGGCAACAGCATTAAGGACACCATCAATGCGCGCAATCGCGGATGTTTTTGGCACCATTGTCGGATGGACACGTTGTTCAATGCCTGTCTCGGTTCGTTGCGCCACTCCCAGCAGCTTGATCCGGTAACCGAGTTCATCGGCGGCCTGAATGTCGGCTGTCGTTATCGAGGTAATACCTTCCATGAAGATATTGTCGTCCGCAATCTTTGTGCCAAAGGCAAGGCTCGTCAAAATAGCCAGCTTGTGGGCTGTATCATTGCCCTCGATATCGAATGTCGGATCGGCTTCCGCATATCCAAGCCGCTGTGCATCGGCAAGGCAGTCACTGAAGCTGATACCTTCTGCTTCCATGCGCGTCAGGATGTAATTACAAGTTCCGTTCAAGATGCCATAAATGCGGCTGATGTCATTGCCCGACATTGACTCGCGCAACGTTTTGACAATCGGAATACCGCCAGCAACCGCTGCCTCATAATTCAGGCAGGCATTATTGGTCTCCGCAATCCTGGCAAGGTCGACACCATGTTTCGCCAATAGTGCCTTGTTGGCAGTCACCACATGAACACCGCGATTTAACGCTACCCGAACACTGTCTTCAGCTGGCCCACTATCGCCGCCAATCAGCTCGACAAAAATGTCGATGTCGGCATTGGTCGCCATCGCAACAGGATCAGAAAACCAGGAAAACGATCCGGTTTCAATTCCGCGGTCCTTTGATTGGTCCCGTGCACTCACGGCGGTAACTGTTACAGCGCGTCCGGATTTGCGTGCGATTTTTTCGCCATGCTTTTCCAGAAGTTGCACAACTGATGCACCGACCGTTCCAAGGCCTGCTACACCAATTTTCAATGCGTCTGCCATTTAGGATCAAATCCAGTTCTATTCAGCGGGAAGTGTCGTGCGGGAGGACGTTGTGCAGCTTTTGATCTGCAGTTTCAAGGAAGCGGCGAACATTTCTTGCCGCTTGACGCAGCCTTTGCTCGTTTTCCACCAATCCTATTCGGACATACTCGTCTCCGTGTTCACCAAAGCCAATTCCAGGAGCAACGGCAACATCAGCGCGTTCAAGCAAAAGCTTTGAATATTCAAGACTGCCAAGTGCCTTGAACTTATCCGGAATCGGTGCCCAGCAGAACATGCTCGCTTCAGGTGCCGGAACATCCCAGCCAGCGCGACCAAAACTTTCCACCACCACATCGCGACGCTTTTTATAAACGGAACGCGTTTCACTTATGCAGGTGTCCGGGCCATTTAGTGCGGCCGTCGCTGCGACCTGAATGGGCGTAAAGGCTCCATAATCAAGATAGGACTTTACACGGGAAAGCGCTGAGATCAGCCGTTCATTTCCAACTGCAAATCCCATTCGCCATCCCGGCATGGAAAATGTTTTGGAGAGCGACGTGAATTCAACGGTGACATCCATCGCACCTGGCACCTGCAAAACAGATGGCGGAGGCGTGTCACCAAAATAGATTTCCGAATACGCCAGATCAGACAGGATGAAGATATTGTGCTTGCGCGCAAACGCGACGACATCTTTGTAGAAGTCCAGATCAGCGCAGTAGGCTGTGGGATTGGCCGGATAACAGAGGATTATGGCGATCGGTTTTGGAACAGAATGGATAACAGCTCGTTCCAGCGCTTCAAAAAAGCCGGCCCCGGGTTCCGCCGGAATGTTTCGGATTGATGCACCAGCCATCAAAAACCCAAACGAGTGGATCGGATAACTCGGATTTGGACCCAAGATTACATCGCCCGGCGCAGAAATGGCCTGCGCCATATTGGCAAAACCTTCCTTGGAACCGAGTGTTGCGACCACCTGGGTATCCGGGTCAAGCTTTACATCAAAGCGCCGTTCATAATAGGCAGCTTGCGCTTTGCGGAGACCAGCAATCCCTTTGGATGCCGAATACCGGTGTGTTCGAGGATCTTGCACGACTTCGGTCAGTTTGTCGACGATATGCTGCGGGGTCGGCAGATCAGGATTACCCATGCCTAGGTCGATAATGTCCGCGCCCGCCGCTCGTGCTTTCGCTTTCAAGCGGTTGACTTGTTCAAAAACATACGGCGGTAGCCGTTTGATTTTGTGGAACTCCTCCATGGGTGCAGATCCTCGCGAAATAAACACATCTTTTCGAAATACAGCGCACATCGCTGCGGTAGCCGGGCCCTTTTAACAGCCCCATCGAGATTTCGCACCCCATCTTTATGTTGGATGACACCTAAATTTGCAGTGCTTTTTAGAACCGAATTCCAATGCTTCGATCTAAAACAATTTGAGTCTCCGTCGCCTCACCGGTTTTGCTTCTGACCCAGTCCGGCCCATATGGAAACTGCAAAAATGGGAGTCCTTGCGCAATGGGCAGTAGATTTCTTCCCCAATCATGTTTTTTGGATTTTTTGGGCCGCTGAAATCAAAATACCTAAATCTCGCAGTGCATGGGCCGGAAGTTGGATTACCGCTCACTCAGCGATTTTAAATACTCTTCAGTGACCTTTCGGTCTTCCGGATTAATCAAGCCATGAGATTCGCTGTTACCAAGCGGAGATCCGTATCCCTTTGGCGGCTGTACGGTGCTATTTTGACTGTCTCTGGGAGATTTTACGGCAACTATAAGCGGTGTTCCCGGGCCAACGGAACACGCAGATAGAGTAAATACAATTAACAGGCAGATCGAGCTTGAACACACCCAGCGCATAACATTTGATCCCGGTTTGCAGAGTGAGCAAATACCACCACTACATTCGATATGTCCACCGGCTCTTGGCCCCAAACCAGTGGACTTATTGGTCGATTTGGTTTCCAATCGACGAAATCAAGGTGTTGTGCCATAAAGACTAATATGTTCCAGTTACAAGCGGAAATAGAATAACGAACGCTAGGGAACAAAGCATACAGCTCTCGCTGGTAAGGGATAGCTGATACGATATGGAAGTCGGAGGACCCCACGCCCATGGCTGATGACCGCCAGCATCCAATGCTGCAATATATCATCGACAATCCGGAAACTTTTGCCCAGAATTTGGCCAAAACACTGGAAAATGCCGGTAAAGCGATGGCGGCCTATATTGAGCCTAGGGAAAAGGGCGAGATTAAAAGCGACTCGACTGACGAACTTACCGGTATTGTTAAAACGCTTGCCCAAGTCGGAGAATACTGGGTGTCCGACCCGCAGCGTTCCGTCGAAGCGCAAAGCAGATTGTGGGGAAATTACATAACCCTCTGGAATTCATCTCTTCAACGGATGATGGGCGAAACTTCAGAACCAGCGGTAAAGACACCGGAAAAGGACAAACGCTTCGCCGATCCTGACTGGGAGAAAAACCAGTTTTTTGATTTTGTAAAACAGCTTTATCTGATTACGAGCAAGTGGGCCGAAGACATGGTCTACGAAGCAGAAGGTTTGGATGAACACACCAAACACAAAGCAGAATTTTACGTCAAACAGATCTCAAATGCGATTTCACCCTCGAATTTCGTGTTGACCAATCCGGAATTGCTGCGCCTGACAATGGAAAGCAATGGCGAAAACCTCGTCAAAGGCATGCAGCATCTGGCCGAAGATCTGAAAACCGGCAAGGGTGATCTCAAGATTCGGCAAACAGACCCAAGCAAATTCGAACTGGGTCAAAACATGGGTAATACTCCTGGCAAGGTCATTGCACAAAATGATGTTTGCCAGGTGATTCAATACACGCCTACGACGCCAGAAGTCCTCAAGAGACCCCTTCTTATTGTTCCGCCATGGATCAACAAGTTCTATATTCTTGATCTCAATCCGGAAAAGTCATTCATCAAGTGGGCAGTCGATCAAGGACATACAGTCTTCGTCATTTCCTGGGTCAACCCGGACGAGCGTCAGGCGGAAAAAAGCTTCGAGCACTACATGCAGGAAGGTATCCTCAACACGCTCGACATCATCAAGAAAACAACAAAGCACGATAAGGTCAATGCAATCGGCTATTGCGTTGGTGGCACGTTGCTGGCCGTTACATTGGCCTACATGGCCAAAAAGAAGGATGACAGGATAAAATCAGCTACCTTCTTCACGACACAGGTCGATTTCACGTTCGCTGGCGATCTGAAAGTGTTCGTTGATGAGGAGCAGATATCAGCGCTGGAAAAACGCATGGCCGATCAGGGGTATCTTGACGGATCCAAAATGTCGTCCGCCTTCAACATGCTCCGATCAAATGATCTCATTTGGTCTTACGTGGTCAACAATTACCTGAAAGGCAAAGAGCCATTCCCATTTGACCTGCTCTATTGGAATTCGGATTCAACCAGAATGCCCGCCGCAAACCATTCTTTCTATTTACGCAATTTCTATTTGGACAACAAACTTTCAAAAGGCGAAATGGAAATTGCCGGTGAAACACTCGATCTGTCGAAAGTCACCATTCCGATTTTTAATCTCGCAACCCGCGAGGATCATATAGCTCCGCCCCAGTCTGTCTTCCTGGGATCTGGCTGTTTTGGTGGGCCTGTTGACTATGTATTGGCCGGGTCCGGGCATATTGCCGGCGTTGTCAATCCGCCTTCGAAGAACAAATACCAGTTCTGGACTGGCGTTGAGCCAAAGGGAAATTTGGACAACTGGCTCAAAAACGCCGAGGAACACCCCGGCTCTTGGTGGCCCTATTGGGATGAATGGATCCGGACAATCGACAGCAAGACAGTCAAGGCACGCAAACCCGGCGCAAACCGCGTAAAAATCCTGGAAGATGCTCCAGGCTCATACGTCAAAACAAAAATATGATTTACGGAGAACTGCTAAACTGCGCGATTGGGCAAGGTTTTGAAAGGCCGGAACTATTCCGTTTAAAAACTTAAGCCGTTTTCTTGCGTCCAACTCCTGAGGTATCGCTGCGTGCTATCTGATGAAGGACGACGTTGTCACGGCCGAGTGCCTTTGCCTTGTACATGGCTCCGTCTGCGTTTCGAAGCAGTGTTTCCGCGTCGTCCGCATCATCAGGAAAAACTGCTGCTCCCATACTGCAAGTTACCTTAAGGGACGCGTCGCCATACTTGATCGCCTTGGTAATCTCGGAGTGCAGCGTATCCATCCATCGTTTTAAATTCGACTTCTGAGCATCCTGCCCCCCGACAATCACAACAAACTCATCTCCGCCAAAACGGACAGCCTGATGATTGCCATTGCCCGTGTTTCGGATGCGGTCTGCAACCATGGTCAGCACCTGATCACCAGCCTCATGACCGAAGCTGTCGTTGACGAACTTGAAATTGTCCATGTCAACAAAGACGATGGCGACCGGTTCGCCTGTCTTGTCGCTATGCTGCAGCTCCAGATCAAGTTTTGCATCGAATTCCTGACGGTTCGGCAATCCCGTCAATGGATCATGGTGCGCCAGATATCGAATCCGTTGTTCTGCTCTGTCCCTTTCAACCGCAATAGATGCAAGCCGCGCAGCCTCTTCAGCGATTTTGATTTCATGCTTTGACGCTTTGCGCGATTCATTCGAATAAAGCCCGAACGTTCCCAAGACTTCAGAATTTGTGGCACAGATCGGGACTGACCAGCACGATTTCATTTCAAATTCTTTGATTAAATCGACGTAGTGCGCCCACAGATCACTGTTGTACAGATCGTCAACAAACACATTTTGACGCTGATGAGCCGCAGTCCCGCACGAACCACACACAGGTCCAATCATTATGCCATCAATTGCCTTGGAGTATTCAACTGGCAAATTGGGAGCGACCGAGGAATACAGGCGCTGACCGGCTTCATCCAACAGCATAACGGAACCAAAGACGCCATCCAGCTGATCTTCAATCGACAGAACAAGTGTCTTTAACACTGTCTCTATGGGAGCGCCTGTAGCAATCTCCTGCAAGACCTTGTTTTGGCCCTGTTGAAGCAATTCAGCCCGCTTGCGTTGAGTTATGTCCCGGGATGCTCCGACAATACCAACCACCTGGCCGCTTTCATCAAAAATCGGATGCTTGGAGGCGGCAAACCAGCATTTTTTCCCGTTTGCCAAAATCAGAGTTTCTTCGCTATTGGTAAGCGGCTTGCCCTGCTCCATTATCGTCTGTTCGTCTTCAAAAAACTTTCTCGCAACTTCGGGAGAATGCAAGTCCCAATCGGTTTTTCCGAGAATATCAGATATTCCCGAGTACCCGATATCAGTCGCTATCCGATCATTCCCGATTACAAAACGCGAATGCCGGTCTTTTACGAAAACATAATCTGAGACATGATTGACCAGAATCTGTAGCCATTCGTGCGTAAAAACCAGATGATTTGTATCGCTGAACTCACTGACGGAATTCAAGGTCGATAGCTGCCGCGAAATCGATACCATGGCATCTTTTTGCAGCAGGTTTGACGCATTTAATTTCTTGTCAGCTTCCATGAACAGGCTCCGCATCTCTGCGATCAGCATTAATACTCACATGACAGCATTAATAGGCATCGTAAATTACTGCAAAATAGTTTAATGAAATTAAAAATACGAAACTTATATTACTTGTTTTTATTTAATTTCTACATTTTCACAATTTACTAATATTGTAATTTTTACTGATATATGAGTGTTGATTATTCTTGTTTACTGATCGAACTTCAGGTTCCATGGCATGACATCCCGCCAAATTGGAATTTGATCACGTTCTGCATTTGCTTATTCCGGACTTGGAACGATATACTCCCGGCAGCGCACTCAAAGACCCCTATTATGCAGACTCTTCGTCCACATCCCGGAAGTTCAGCGGAATTCGATAAGAGTAACATCGTCAACCAGACTGGGGCGAGCTTCGTTCCGAAGTCAGGCGGTAGACCTCCTGCATTTCCTTCAACCGTTCTGGCGAAGATTCTGGCCCCTGGTCTTATCTGCACAGCACTCTGGTCGCACATTTGGATTGGGGCTGCAGCAGCAGTCATTCTGATGATCTTGACTTGTGTAGCGCTGTTTTCCAGTACGTTGTTAGTCAGGAATTTTGGCGCCCAAACATCTGCCTTTCGCATGATCGCCTATGGCGAAAAGATCTGGCTGAACCGGCTAGCTTGCCCTATCCCATCGCACATGAGCCGTCAGACAACGGTTCTGTACCTCGTCTTTATATTGGGCATTGGCACGGCGATGACCGGCAGTTGGTTTGCGTCTCCCATTCTAACCGCAACCGGCCTGATCGTGTGCCATGCTTCTCAATACATTTATTTCGTAAAATTACGCCAACTCTACGTGCTCATGAAAAACAGCAATCCATTGTACAAATCTTGGGACTTAAGTCCTGTAAATGACAATGCGCAAACTGGCATTAAACCGACCACAGCGGATATCGCAAACCAATAATTCGACATATTTTTCAATAATTTAAACGAATTCTACTCAGCTTCCCGCATTTTTTCTGCCAGCAAACCTATATAGGTCAGCGCAACGCTTGCGCCTGCGATAGCGGTGATATCGGCATGATCATAAGCCGGAGCCACCTCGACAATATCGCCCCCGACAAAATCGAGCTCGCCCAACCTGCGCAAGATCATCAGGGCTTCCCGGCTTGTCAGACCTCCGGCCACCGGCGTCCCTGTTCCCGGTGCGAAGGCCGGATCCAGGCAGTCGATGTCAAAGGTCATATAGGCCTTGACGTCCCCTACCCGGTCCTGGACGAGTTCTGCAACTCCGTTCACGCCGAGCAACTCGATTTCCTCTCCATAAAGGATTTCAACACCGCAGGTTTCCGGCGCATGGGTTCGGATGCCAATCTGGATGGATTTCTTCGGATCAATCAGTCCTTCGCGAACGGCTCGGCCAACGAACGTGCCGTGGTCGATCCGATCTCCTTGATCGTCCCAAGTGTCTTGGTGTGCATCAAATTGCACCAAGGCCAACGGACCATGCTTGGCAACATGGGCTTTCAGCAACGGATAGGTGACGAAGTGATCACCGCCGATCGAAAACAGATGCGTGTCTGTCTCGAGGATCGCCTTGGCCTGCGCTTCGATATGCCCCGGAATATCGGCATTGTGACCGTAGTCAAAAACACAATCACCGTAGTCAACGCATGACAGTGTTTCAAAAGGGTCAAACTGAAACGGATACTGAGGGTCACCATCGAAAATCGCCGACGCCCGCCGGACCCCTTGCGGGCCAAACCGGGCACCCGGACGATTAGACACTGACGCGTCGAACGGAATACCCCAGACCGCCAGATCAACACCGTTCAAGTCACGGCTGTATCTCCGTCGCATGAAGGACAGTACTCCGCCATATGTCGGCTCATGGGATCCTCCCTTGAGATCTTTTCCAAGAAAGGCATTGTCTGTTGGACGAGGTAGGTCATTGGCCATGGTGTACTTGTCCATCGTGCTGGTAATAGGAGTTATTTAGGTCAAGCCGTACCGCAGCAGCGGGTCGGTCACAAGACAGCATCGCCGATCTGTTTCAATTATGCAGAAACTCAAACAAATATGGAATTCGGCCAAAGGCTTTTTCCGACTAGTGCAATACCGGACAAGAGCACCAACAAGACCGTTGAGCTCATAAACGCGGTTTCGTATCCAAAGCTGGATACAATGGGCAAGCTGATGAAAGGTGACAGGACCTGACCAAGAGAGGTGCCCGCAGCCAGAGCTCCGGTTGCAGTTCCCCTTCTATTTGCCGGTGCAATGTCAAGCAAAAGAGCGGTAAAAGTCGGCATAAGGATTGCGAACCCAATTCCGATAAAAGCAGCAGCCACGGTTATGGGTATCAATTCAGAACTCGCAGACAGAACTCCAAACCCAAGTGCCATGACTGCATATCCCAGTGAGAGCAATCCGGGATTGCCGATCATTCGTTTCAACCACCCTGTCCAAAGGGCGGCGACGCCGCCTGACAACGTCATGACACCCAGCACAATCGTCGTTGAAGATGCACTCTCGAGACCGAGTTGCTCCATGTAAAACGGCAGCTGGGTCGGCATTTGAAAAAATGTCACGACGGTTATGCAAACGAAGAACGAAATACCCATAACTGGAACTATCCAGGAGTGATCAACCGCCTGTTGATCAACTTGCCTATGATCGACTGCAACGGCGGTCTTGTGATTTCGGAAAGCAAACCAGATGAACGGAATGAACAACCCTGCAATCCCGTAGGCCAGAAAGGTCATTTGCGGAGAGACCGAGGCCAATATGCCTCCAACAGAAATAAAGGCAAAACCGCCGAAATTTCGTGCAGACACTTGCCATCCCATGATCTGCAACCGGCGCTCACCTTCAAAACATTCGCCAATCAGTGCGGTATGCGATGTCATGATAAGGGCGACGGTCGCTCCCAGAACCAACCGACTCACAAGAATGGATATGAGGCTCGGCAGATAAAACCCTGCGGTTCCGGCCAGGACGAACAATGCAACGCCAATAAGCAATACCCGAACTTTTCCGAACCGGTCTGCAGCAGCACCGGCAAATGGCGCTAGAAGAACAACTGCCAAAGAGGGAGCTGGAACCAAAAGTCGTGTCAAAAGTTCTGCATGAGGTTCGTTTTGAAATCTACCTTCAAGCCCGGAAAGTGCTGGGCTGATTGTTGCTATCGCCATCACCACGAGCGTCGCTGCCAACAACAGTGCTGTGGTTCGTGGGTCTTTCAACAATTCAATTGTGAGCGATTGTTGATCCGGATTCATGCAGTGTTCCTCTTGTCGGCTTGCTTGAGAAACACTAACCTACAAGTTCAAGTCGACTTGAGGTCAAGACATGAAATTACTGGATATATCCGAGGTCTCCAAAGAGACCGGAGTCGCGGCATCAACCCTGCGGTACTACGAGGAACAGGGCCTGGTCAGTTCCGTTGGCAGACGCGGAATGCGGCGTCTGTTTGAGCCGAATATCGTTGTTAAACTGGCATTTATCGCTCTCGGAAAGGCTGCCGGATTTTCGCTGGAAGAAATTTCAGCAATGGTTGGGACAGACGGGCAACCAGCGATCTCTCGTGACAAACTGCATGACAAGGCGGATGTGTTGGATCAACAGATCCGCCGCATGAAAAAACTCAGCGAAGCGATCCGCCATGTAGCGGACTGCCCGCATCCCTCCCACATGGATTGTGCAAAGTTCAGGCGGTTGTTGCACAAGGGCAGGAACCAACGTCGGCGGACAAGGCCCGTTGAACCACCCATTCGGCAATCGAAATAGATGAGGCGGGTATTGGTCAATAAGAATCCAGACTGCGAGTTTTCCGGTCGGCAGAACTTCAGTATTCGTCTTTAGAAGAAAGAGATTATTCTGAATTCGATGTTGCTCCGATATTCAGGCGACATTAGAACGCGCAGGTTTGGCCAAACGGGCAAGCCATTTCATCAGGCGAGAGGATTTGGACGTGGTGGAACAAAGAACAAAGCTGCTGCGCGGGCGCATTCTGTCGTTCAAATCCGAGCCAGAAGGGCCGGAGGACACATCTTCTTTTGACTATATCGAGGATGGCGCTCTGCTGGTCGGCAATGGCAAAATCCTCACCCAGGGAACGTATCACGACGTGAAATTTTGCGCTCCGGTTGATGTTGATGTCATCGACCATCGCCCTCACCTTCTGCTGCCCGGTTTCATCGATACGCACCTTCATTTCCCGCAGGTTCAGGTGATCGCGTCCTGGGCTGATCAGCTGCTGGATTGGCTAAATGACTACACCTTTCCGGCTGAACTGAAGTTCGAAGACAAAGCCCATGGTGCGCAAATCGCCGAAGGATTTTATGACGTCCTCCTTTCGAATGGTACGACAACGGCAGTCGCCTATTGCTCAAGCCATCCCAATTCGGTCGATGCCTATTTCGAAGAGGCCGCAAAACGCAGTATGCTGATGGTCGGCGGCAAGACCATGATGGACCGCAATGCCCCGGCAGCGCTCTGTGACACTGCGCAAAGCGCTTATGACGATAGTAAGGCCCTCGCTGAGAAATGGCATGGCAATGGCCGTGCGCATTATGCCATCACGCCGCGTTTCGCGATTACGTCAACACCGGAACAGTTGGAGGCCGCCGGTGCGCTCCTGAAAGAGATTCCGGACTGTCATCTTCAAACTCATATCAACGAGAATCACAACGAGATTGCTTTTACCAAAGAGCTGTTTCCGAAAGCAGATGACTACCTTGGTGTTTACGAGAAATTTGAGTTGTTGGGCGCTAAAACCCTCCTCGGTCACTGCATTCACATGAACGACCGGGAACTCGGCGTCATGAAGGAAACCGGATCAGTCGCTGTGTTCTGCCCGACATCCAACCTGTTTCTTGGAAGTGGTCTGTTTGACAAGAAGCGCTTGCAAGTCGCAGGTGTCAGAACCGCCATTGCGACCGATATCGGCGGCGGCACCAGTTATTCCATGCTGAGGACAATGGATGAGGGCTACAAGATCCTGCAGATGCAACGCCAGCGTCAGCACCCATACCAGACGTTCTATTGGTCAACGCTCGGCAATGCCAAAGCACTCTCGCTTTCTAACAAGATCGGCACACTGGATGTCGGTTCGGATGCGGATATCATTGTCCTTGATGCCAGAGCAACCCGGCCAATGGCGCTGCGCATGGAAACAGTTGAAACGCTCTGGGAGGAACTGTTTGTCCTGCAGACACTTGGTGATGATCGCGCTGTTGTCGAGACGTATATCGCTGGCAATGCCTCAAAACCGGAGAACTAAGGCGCAAGTCGTCGCCTATCTTGGCTTCATACTAACCTAAGAAGAAACGCTTATTGCGGTCAGATGTCGGCATAGGTTTAAATCCAGACAAGAATCTGGAATTCTCGGGGCATTGAAAAATGAATTCGCCAAGGCAACCGTTTTGGCCAGCACCAATTGCACTGTCCGCCAGTTCAAGCTGAAGCCCGGTGATTTGGTCAATCCGATCCTGCCCCCGGCGGGTATCCTGGTGCCAGAGGGAACGGGTCGTAGTCGCTTCCAGGCAGCGATTGGGCAGATATCAGCGCAGGTCCTTCATCCAGAGACCATTGTCGATATCACCTGCGCCTCCAAACCTTTAACTGTCTTTCCGATGGCAGTTCTGGAAGTACAGGACGCCATCGCACGTGGCCAACTCCGCCCCACTGATCAATTGATCGACATTCAGGATAGTGCCTGCCCAGGTACCATCATGACGGTGATCGAACCCGTCTATCCGGGACACGCAGATCTGGTACACCCGGGCAGACGTCGCAATGTTGTTGCCTATTCCAGCCACGAGAAAGCCATACAGGCCGGTGACATCAGCGGGTTTTCTGCCTTCATTTCCCGTATAGTTGATAGCATGGGCATCGCAAATGCGATTGTCATTCGCATTCAATCGCTGTTGCTACCGATCAAGGTATAGGTCTTCAACTGATTTGGCCAACATCAACGCCGGGCAAAAAACAACGCCATCTGGCGAGCTTGTCTCTGGAAAAGGCTTGGATCTTTTGGCGCACCGCCGCGGGCTTCAACATTATTGATGACCCGGCGCACCAGAACAATGGCCAGGATTCCGAAAAGAATTCCGGCAACGGCCTGCCCGATCAAGACACCAGGTGCGCCAAGGATAGCAGCGCCCACCATCACGAACGGGATCGTTCCCAGTGTATGTCGCCCCCAGTTCAACCAAGTGGAATAGATCGGATGCCCGAGATTGTTGAAACAGGCATTTGAAACGAACAGCGCGCCATTGAAGAAAAAGGTCAAGGCCAATGGTCCGCAAAAGAGATAGATGAGCGCTTTCGACTGACCACTTGCGTCAAAGAGCAATGCTATCGGCTCTCTCAGTACAAACAACACAACGACGACAAACCCGACAACGAGCGCCGTAAACAGCAAGGCCTCACGAACGGTTCCGCGCACACGCTCAAAATTCCCGGCTCCATAATTCTGGCCGATAATGGGCCCGACCGCCCCGGAAAGCGCAAATATGGTTCCAAACGCAAGTGGGGTCATTCGGGCAACAATCGCCATTCCGGCGACAGCATCCTCACCGAAATCCGCCATCGACCGTGTCACAAACGCCTGCCCGACGGGAGTTGCGAGCTGGGTCGTGATTGCCGGAACCGAGATCGCTGCAATGGGAGGCAGGTCCTTGATGAATTCCGATACTTTCGGGAATTGCAATCCGCCGTGATAGCGGATGATTGGTCCAAGCGCGAAGATCGCGATCGCAATTCGGGACACCGCGCTGGCAATGGCGGCTCCCGTCAGCTCCATATCCAGCCCGAAAATCAGGATAGGATCGAGCACTGCGTTGACCAACCCGCCAATGACCGTCGCCCACATGGCACGTTTGGCATCTCCATGCGCTCGCAGGATTGCGCCACCCGCCATCCCGAGCAACAGAAACGGCAATGTAGGGATGATTATCGCTAGATAGTGCACTGCCAGTTCATGAGTTTCACCTTTTGCCCCCAGAAGGGACACCAGTGGATCCAGAAACTCCCAGACCACAAAGGCAAAGACGGATGCAAACAACACACCGGCGACGAGGGCATTCGATGCACGTTGCCGTGCGCGCTCCCTGTCCCCGGCCCCGAGCGCTTGCGCCACCAGGGCACCGGCCGCAATCGCAACACCAATGTTGAAGCTGGTGGTGAAAAACAGAACCGCACCGGCATACCCGACCGCAGCAGCCAGTTCCGCCTTGCCCAGCATCGAGATGAAGATCATATCGATGAAATCGACCGCAAAGATAGCCATCAACCCGACTGACGCGGTCAGGGACATGACCGTCACATGTCGGAACAGATTTCCGCTTAGAAATTTTGCCTGGTTCATTGCCGCCCAATAAGTCCGCAGTCATCGTCTTGTTGTATGACGGCCCTCAGTCAGCCCACTCCGGGCCGAAAATCTATTGACTGGACGCACCGCCTTGCCGCCGTTAGGTTTCACTTTCCCTTCCCGCGACGCCAGCATCCGCCCTCGGTGTCGTTTATCATACATCCGGAGAAACACCATGACCTCCACACCCGCAGGTACCGCTGCAGATAAAGGAATTGTGCGTTGGGGCATTGTCGGATGCGGCGATGTGACTGAAATTAAAAGTGGTCCAGCTCTTCAAAAAGCGGATCGCTCCGAATTGATCAGTGTAATGCGGCGCGATGCGGAAAAGGCCGCAGATTATGCCGAGCGCCATAACGTACCGAGCTGGACAGCGGACGCAGACGAACTGATCAACAATCCCGACATTTCCGCAATCTATATCGCGACGCCGCCATCAACGCATGCTGACTTTACAATCAAGGCGCTTGAAGCTGGCAAACATGTCCTGACCGAAAAGCCCATGGCGCTGGACCTGAATGAATGCAATAGAATGGCGGCGGCGGCCACAGCAACAGGCAACAAACTCTGCGTTGCCTATTATCGCCGTGCCTTGCCACGCTTCGAAAAACTTCGCGAAATCGTACAAGACGGCACCATCGGCACGCCTAGAATGGTGGAAGTACGGCATTTCCTTCCCGAATCTGCCCGTCCGGCGCAGGCGTGGAAACTGAATCCCCAGGTTGGCGGTGGCGGCTTTTTCCCGGATATGCAAACGCATACTCTTGACTGGCTGACTTATGTATTCGGCGAACCAGACGCTGTGAAGGGCCTGACCAAACATCAGGCAGGTCACTATGCCGCGGAAGATTTGGTGAATTATCTGGTCGATTTTGGGGACGTTACAGCTTTGGGTCTGTGTGCTTATGCAACTGGACGACAAGAGGAAAGCGTAACGGTCCACGGATCAAAGGGATCTGCCTCGATGGGGTTTTTCCGTCCCTCCGCGATCAATCTGGAAATAGACGGAACGAGCGAGACCATCGAACTTTCGGATCCGCCACATGTCCACCAGCCATTTGTCGAACGAGTGATCGCCCATATCCTGGATGATGCCCCCAACCCCTGTTCGCCAGAGGATGGCCGCCGGTCAACCGAGATCATGCGAACGATCTATTCCGGGCTTTAGGCTATTGATTGCTTCATCAACCTCAGTTGATCGCAACAATAAACCCGCTGGACTGTTCCAGCGGGTTTTTCTTTGAAAGCAGCAGCTCCAGCGATAAACGCTTGGAGAATTGGAAACTCTCATGGTCATTGGCGCGACTGAACTTCTTGCACTCCACAACACCACTGATGCACTGGTTGTCCGTCGGTTGTCGGATTTGCGGCAATAGACCCTTTGCCGCGCATGCGATGTTGGGCGTTGGCATAGCCGCCGATTTTACCGAGTGAACAAAACCTCTGTAAATTGTGAGCGAAATTCTGCGACTTCCTTTGCCAATGATGCCAAGTCATTGGTAGTCAGCCCGCGGACGATCAAATCTGCAAGCTTTTTGGTATGGGCCGTCGTAACACCCCAACGCACAAGTTCGGGTGTTCCAAACCGCAGACCGTTCATATCCCCAACGACCGGTGCGATTGGCAAGCCGATACCGCAAGCCAGAAATCCGGATTGTCGTAAAGTCTTCGAAGCCGCCTGCCCTCCGCCATAGGGCGCGGATTCAATGGCAAACTGGTGCGACGCAGTGAAACCGCCGTCCCGGGCAAACACTGGAAGGCCTGCCTCCTGTAACTCCTCGGCCAGGCTTTGGGAGACGTCAATCATTGCTTTGGCGTAGGCTTTTCCATGTACTTTCCAATCCAGCATGGTGATCGCAAGCGCTGCCGATTTGGCTGCATCAAAATTAGCCGTCATTCCGGGAAAGGCGATTGCATCAAGCCGCTGCGCGATATCAGCCTCATTGGTTACGATCAAACCGCCTGCGGGACCGGCCAGGCTTTTATATGTGCTCATTGTCATCAACTGAGCACCTTCGTTTAAAGGATTGGGCCAAGCTTCGCCGGCAATGATGCCGCATTGATGCGCAGCGTCAAACAGCACTTTGGCGCCAACGTCATCGGCAATCTCCCGAATTTCACGAACGGGATGCGGAAACAGATTGAGACTGCCGCCGATGGTGATCAGTTTTGGGCTTACACGTTTTGCAAGGTCGCGCAGGGCATCAACGTCAACCGTGTAGCCATCCGCATTAACTGGCGCTTCGTGAATGTCGAGACCATAAAGACCAGCACATCCGGCATCATGATGTGTCACATGACCACCGATCGACCCAGGAGGGACAATGATCGTGTCACCGGGCTGACATATTGCCATGAAGGCATAGAGATTGGACAAGGCCCCAGAGGCTACTCGGATTTCGGCGTATTTCGCCTGAAACACTTCTGCACAAAGCTCCGCGCAGATCACCTCGATTTCCTCGATCGCTTCGAGACCCATTTCATACTTGTCACCCGGATAACCAAGCGACGGCCGGGACCCGAGACCTGCTGCAAGCGCGGCCTCTGCCCTGGGGTTCATGATATTGGTCGCCGGATTGAGATTGAAACAATCGCGTTCGTGGATATCGCGGTTTTGTGCAATGAGAGCTTCAATACGATCCGCCACAGCATCCGGACCGGAGTGAGCAGTTTTGTTGGCGAGATCCTGAATATGATTCTCGCAAGCCTCCGGCACCCATGTCCGTTTTTCCAAAGCTGTCATCGCCGTCTCCCTATCGTTGACATCAGAAAACCAGACGGCATTGGTATTCACAAACGAGATTTGCTATTAGTTAGGCCTAGATAATCTAGGTGTTTATCATGCCTGTTTCGCCGCCACGTCCGAAAATGCCACCGCTAAATTCCCTTCGAGCCTTTGAAGCTGCTGCCAGACTGAATGGAATATCAGCAGCAGCAGACGAGTTATGTGTGACACCCGCCGCTGTGGCGCAGCAGATCAAATCGCTGGAAGAATGGACCGGCGAAAAGCTCTTCAAGCGCAATGCACAGGGAGTTGAACTTTCCCCACTTGGCGCAAAAACAGTGTCCGATTTCAGTGCCGCATTTGATGCATTGTCTGCTGCCGTTCAAAAGCTACGCATGAGCGCCAATCCGTATGAAATCCGCATTGCCGCCATGCCGAGCGTCGCCCAGTTGTGGGTATCTCCGAGGTTGCCGGACATTCGACACGCTATGCCAGACGTTTCCATCTCGGTCACAGCGATGGAACATCCACCCAATCTGCTGCGGGAACCGTTTGATCTGGCAATATTCTATGAGGAAAACACAGCAACATCTGACGCGATTGTCATTGGTCGCGACACCATCTTTCCAGTGTGTTCCCCCGATATTGCGGCCAGATTGAACACGATTGAAGATCTCAAAAACGAGATATTCCTGCACGATACCGCCTGGAAAAACGACTGGAAGACATGGCTTTCGGGTGCCTCACCAGATCAAATTCTGACCAAAAGTGGTCCGGAGTTTTCACTCTACTCACTGGCACTGGAAGAATGCAAAAACGGAGCAGGCGTTTTGATCGGTCATGAAGCGTTGGTTCAACCGCTGCTCGAAACCGAAACACTCGTTGCGCCGATCAAGATCAAAGTTGATCTCCCGATATCGCTGGTCATTCACGCAGCAAAGCCGCTCCACGAAAGTTCGCCTCTCGAAAAAGTCGTCAATATGCTTGCCAATGCGGGCACCTGATCTGGCAATGGCGCAGTCGGTAGTTGCGATAGTTTGTCATCAAACCACAAAAAACCCGCTGGATTGCTCCAGCGGGTTTTTCTAATTTTGTAACACCAGTTGGTCCAGCGATTAACGCTTGGAGAACTGGAAGCTCTTACGGGCTTTGGCCCGACCGAACTTCTTACGCTCGACAACACGGCTGTCGCGAGTAAGGAAGCCGTTCTTTTTCAGAACAGGGCGCAGATCCGGCTCGTAATGTGTCAGGGCTTTGGAAATACCGTGACGCACAGCACCAGCCTGACCAGACAAACCACCACCGGAAACAGTTGCGACGATGTCGAACTGTCCGTTGCGATCAGCAGTCACCAGCGGCTGTTGCAGAACCATCTGAAGAACCGGACGAGCAAAATACTCGGTGAAGTCCTTCTTGTTGACAATGATCTTGCCTGTGCCCGGCTTGACCCAAACGCGAGCGATTGCGTCTTTACGTTTACCAGTTGCGTATGCACGGCCCTGTGCGTCCAGTTTCTGGACATGGACCGGAGCTTCAGGGGCTGCGGACTCGACCGCGCCGCCCAAATCTTCCAAGGAATTCAGCTCAGCCATGATTAAGCCCTCTTGCCATCGTTCTTAGCGTTGATGCTCTTGACGTCGACCAATTCTGGGGCCTGAGCTTCATGCGGGTGGGTCGCGCCAGCGTAAACCTTGAGGTTTTTCAGCTGCTTGTTGGACAAAGGACCGCCCGGCATCATGCGCTGGACTGCTTTTTCCAGAACGCGCTCCGGAAAACGACCTTCCATGATCGCACGCGCTGTGCGCTCTTTGATGCCGCCCGGATGACCTGTGTGCCAGTAGTACTTCTTGTTGTCGTACTTGCGGCCTGTCAGGACAACCTTGTCAGCATTGATGACAACGATGTTGTCGCCAGTGTCAACGTGTGGCGTGTAGGTCGGTAGATGCTTGCCGCGCAGATGATTGGCAATGTAGGCAGCCAAACGGCCGACAACCATGTCTTCTGCGTCGATCAAGATCCACTTTTTCTCGACCTCAGCCGGCTTGGCAGAGAAGGTCTTCATGAGTTTGATCCATATTGGTCAGTTAAAGAAAAGGCCCGCGCGGCAACACAAGTGCCAGCGAACGGACCTCAAATTCGTTCGAAGCAGCTTATACGCTTAGGCAAAAACAGGGTCAAGCACATTATTTCCATGAGCACATCAAAATAATATTTAATTTCAATAGTTTACAAAAACGGTATCATAATACCACAATAATGATCACCTTACGCCAGCGCACACAAGCCCGGATCCGCCTCATGTTGGCATACTTACTTATTACACTACATTTTACCGCACATTAAGCCGACACGACTACTATGCCGATTGAAAAGGCTGACAGGACATGACTCTAAAGCATCTTTATAGATATCATCGCTTTTCGGTATTGGCAGCCGGTGCAGGCACACTTGCGCTCTTTGGCATTGTCTGGATAGCTCTGGACACCTTGATCGGCTGGCAGGTTCAGGAATCAATAAAGAGCAGCGCAGAGCAGCGGGCCAAGGTTTGGGCCGAAAACTTCCTGGCAACAACACCTTCTGCCGTCAGTTTAATACAGACGGGGCGCGGAACACCGGACCAATTTGATCGGTTGGCGGTGTCTTTTACTCCGGTAAACATCATAAAATTCGCTTTGTTCAACCACGATGGAGTGCGCACTTACACGTCCACAAAAGATCAGGTTTTTCAAATTGATGCGGATGGAAAAGCCAGGGCCGCGGCCAATGCCCGCCTCGCATTCCAGACTGGAGAACCGGTCGTCATCATCCATCAAGATGACAATGACGAAATCTCGAATGATCTGCGTTTCATGCCTGAAACATTCATCGAGGCCTATATTCCTGCGATAACGTTATCGGGACAAAAAGTCGGGACGTTCGAACTTTACATTGATGCCTCGGCATACAAAAAGGCTCTAGAGAAAACATTCCAGAAAGTCAGTCTTTACCTAGTCCTTGGAACAGTACTTGTTTTGCTGGTGCCAATAGCCGCATTTGTTCGCAGAACGCAGCAACTAATGCAAAATGACAAACGTCTGCTCGAATTGACGCGCTTCGATCAACTGACCGGAGTGTTCAATCGAAATTCCATATCGCAGCATTTGAGTGCCGTTTTTGATAGTCCCCAAGAGCAAAACAGTGTTGGTATTCTCTTCATAGACATCGACTACTTCAAACAGGTCAATGACCAGTATGGTCATGCGACCGGTGACAAACTCCTCCAGCATATCGCCCGTATCCTGAAAGCAAGCGTACGCTCAAAGAATGATATTGTGGGCCGGTACGGAGGTGATGAATTCATCATCATCTGTCCGGACATTTCCTTGAAAGACTTTCGGAAATTTTATGGTCGGATCATGGAAGGTGCCAAAACGCCTTATCATAACGACACAAGCTCTCATGCACCCAGCCTGAGCATAGGGGCATTCCTGACTTCGCCAGAAGATAATCAGAAGACAGCGCTTCATCGCGCTGACCTGGCTGTCTATGCCGCCAAACACCGCGGCCGGAACCAGGTCGTGGAATATTCAAGCAAGCTGGAAGACTTGTTCGCAGACGGCGACACTCAGCAGTCGGCATAATTTCAAGTACAGATGAGATGCTTCGCCTGACACCGCCCAACCGTATACCGAGATTTCGCCAGCCGTAAATGAGAACTGACCCAAACAATTTGCGATTGGTGAGATGCAGATCTAACGCGGCGGGATGGAATAAGTCGCAGTTGCGTGGGCAACCAGATCCTCATCTCCCTCACCCGCTAATGAACAATCAACTACTGCCAGCCGCTTGCCAAGCTTTAGAAGACGGCAGGTGCACAAGAGATCGCCTGGCGCGGGTTTCCTCAAAAAATTGATGTTGAGATTGGTTGTAACGGCAAGCGCTTCCGGGCCGATATGCGCCAGGATCACGACATAGGCAGCAAGATCGGACAGTGCCATCATGGACGGTCCGGAAACCGTCCCACCCGGACGTAAATGCAATTCATTTGCGGAAAGACGCACGACTGCTTCGCCAGCAGAAACATTGTCAATCGAATAGACTCGGCCACTTGCATGGATCTGTGGGAAGATGTTGTCCAACAGGTCCATGATTTCATCGGCGGCCAGAACGGGCGTCATTGGCGGTCTCCACTTCCTTCAAATCACACCGGTTCTCCGGATTGCAATTACGTAAACGTCAAAACAATCCGGATGCAAGGATGATTTGATAAAAAGACACTACTCCGCTGGTTCCGGTTTGACCGCGCGTCGTTTTTCCAGTTCCAATATGCTTCGGTCAAACAACCACGCTGCAAGCCGGTTAAGTCCGATACCGGTGCGCATTTCAAATTCCTCGAAATGAAAGCGGGAAGCGCGGAGGCCTTTCAAAACGAGGCCCGACTTCAACGCCTTTCGCATGGCTGCCGGCCCGCAGAAGAATACATGCGCACTGCCAACATCGCCGCCAAGATCCGATACTATACGCTCAGCTGTCAAACGAATACCCTCCGCCGAGTTCACGATGATCAGCTCCAGCGTACCGACCTCTTCAGCTACACGTTCAAGGTCGATTGCATAGGGAATGTCTTCCCTCTCACGGACGCAATAGTATAACTTGACCGGTCCGGTTTCCGTGTCTTTCAGGCTCTCGGCAAACGCCAGAAACGGCGTAATACCAACGCCTGCCCCGATCCAGACTTGCGGGTCCCTGCCCTTTGGCATGGAAAAGTGACCAAACGGCCCAGACACATTCGCATCCATACCCTCAGTCACATTATGGCGTAACCGATCCGTGTAATCGCCCAGATCCTTGATGGAGAACCGAAGTGTACGGCTAGCATTGGGCGCATCGCTCAACGTATACGGATGCTCTTCCGACAACCCGCTTTCCTTGATCGACAGAAACGCAAATTGTCCGGCCTTATGTTTGAGCCCCCTGCCCTCGGGTTTCATTTCAATTTCCGTCAATCCCCCCAGATGTTTGACCGAAGAAATTCTATACCCATGCCCACGCGGTGCCATGGGTCGAACAAGTGCCAACCAGAGATAGGAAAAAATTCCTACTATGCAGAATGCGGAGATATAGAACCCGAGCGGATCAATATTGGAGAACGGTTTTTCGATGAAGAAATAATGAAACGCACCAAGGATAAAAAACACACCAATAAAGCGATGGCTCCATTTCCATAAATGATAGGGAATGAAAGTAATCACTGACGCAAGACCAAGGATCAGCATGCCATACAGCGAGACTTCGCCGACATCCTCAGCGATATCAGAAAGCGGTCCGCCACGCAGTCCATTCATTTCCGCATCTATAATGTCGTGCAATCCGAGGGCTGAAATAGCAACCACGGCCAGCCACTTGTGCAATACGTAGATCCGGTCAAGTGGACCGAAGATCGTTTCGATCCCGGGTGCGCGCGTTGCCAGAAACTGGTTGATGCCCATCAAAATGAGCGATGCAGATCCGAGATACTGGCTGAAGACGGCTATCGGATCTCGTTCTGATGCCAGAGGCAAATACCAATAAATCGGAACGAGCGCTGCCAGCGCGATTAAAATCAGTCCAGTAAATCTCACGGGGTAAACTTCCACTATCTTGGCCAGAAAAACTTCCGCAAAGGCACATAGTTTACTCCGGCGACAAGCGCAATAAACTTCCGATTATAGGGCCTCCGAAGCACAGATAAGGAACCAGTTGCAGGCCAACTGGCCTTGTTGGGACCAAATCCAAACTTCTAGATTGTGGACTTGGACACGATAGGGAAGAACAATTCATGATTTATTTGATTGCAAATTTCAAAACCAAACCGGGCAGCACGGAAGCAATCCGCAAAGCCGTTGCACCTTGTCTTGAGGCAACCCGCAGGGAACCGGGCTGCATCACCTATGACCTGTTCCAGAATATGGAAGACCCGGATTCGCTGGTATTTGTCGAAAAGTGGGAAAGCCGCGAGGCGTTATCCGCTCACTTCGAAGCTCCACATCTGATTGCCTGGCGTGAGGCTGGTAGCCAGTATTTCATTGAGCGAACGATCAAAATCATCCATCCGGATCACGTCGAAACACTCTGATTTCACAGACGAACCAATCGAGCTAATTGCCTCGTCGGAAGGAAACCGTGGTTAGCCCCGGCGACGTCCCCGGCGGCGACCGGAACCGGCACCGTCAGCTTCCGCTTCGGCCCTGGCGGCATCAGCTGCCAGGTTTGGCGGAGACACCAGTGGACCTATTTCCAACAACACCTCATCGAGTGTCGGACGGACTCCTTTTTGATAGGTGTCCAGCGCAACGCGCATGGCGGACAGATGCGTTGGCGATGTGCCGCAACACCCGCCGATGATCCGGGCTCCGGCGTTCAACGCCATGCGGGCATAATCGGCCATCAGCTCGGGTGTACCGGTATAGACAACTTCATCGCCCTTGATCTGCGGAATACCGCAGTTTGCCTTGGCGACCACAATCGAATCTGGATAGGCCTCTGTAATCTCCATGATTGCAGCCAGCAGGTCAGACGCGCCGACGCCGCAGTTGGAGCCGATGGCAACGGGCGTACAGGCAAACTGGCCCTGCAAATCACCAAGGCCCTTCGGCGACAAGCCCATCATGGTTTTGCCTGCTGTATCGAAACTGGCAGTGATCACCAGTGGTAGCTCATAATCTTGTGCTGCTTCTGCCGCCGCCTTCATTTCTTCAACGGCAGACATGGTTTCGACCCACAAAATGTCGGCACCACCCGCAACCAGCCCTTCCATCTGCTCCCGAAAAGCCTCAACGCCCTCTTCATAGGACAAAGCCCCTAGCGGCTGGAACAGCTCGCCAGTCGGGCCAATCGACCCGCCGATCAAAACGTCACGGCCAACCGTTGCCGCAACATCCTGTGCCAGATGAACACCGGCGATGTTCAGCTCCTTCACACGGTCCTGCGCGTTGTGCAATTTTAGGCGGTGCCGGTTGCAGCCGAATGTATTGGTCAGGATGATGTCAGACCCGGCATCGACAAAAGACTGGTGCAGAGCCTTGATCTTGTCAGGCTCATCCGTGTTCCACAGTTCCGGCGCATCACCTGACACCAGCCCCATATCAAACAGGTTCGTGCCGGTTGCTCCATCGGCAAGCAAAGCGCCGTTTTTGGTCAGAAGGTCTTCAAGTTTCGACATTCAATCAGTCTCTCATTCATAGCGCTAAGCCCAGCGCTCGTTTGTTTCTAGACCAGCTGATCCGGAGCAAACAGCCACTCGCTTTTTTGCAGCAATTATTCTCTTTGGATTATCGTTCCGGCATACCTGTGTTTCAGGAAGCCGCAGTATCTTACTTTCTCCAGAACACTTGGTCCCGGCACTGGCGAAAGCCAAACGGAAAGGACAACCGGTCGATAATCAGCTTCTCGGCTTCAGGTTCTCCGGGTCATACAATGGAGCATAGCCAACACCGGCAACTTCGACCGGATAGGTTTCCGAGAAGTATTCCACCTGCAACTTGCGACCGACCTGGCAGTACTCCTGAGGCAGATAGGTCAGCGCGATATTCTTGCCGATCGTCGGACCAAAGGCCACCGATGTGGTGTAGGAAATGCGGCCCAGCGCGTCGACCAGAGTCTTGCCGGTCTCCGGGTCCGTCACAGGCATGGCTCCGACCGGGAAACGTTCAACCCCATTTGCGTCCGTGTTTTCTTCCATCACCAGAGTGCAGAGCATTGCAGGTTGTTTGTCACGGGCTCTGTATTGCTGATGCTTTGATTTACCCCGGAAGTCGGCCTGCTTGACCTTCGGCCGTGCGAGATCAGCCTCATAGAGATTGTATTGTGTCAGGAGATCTGCGTTCTGAAGCCGGAGGCTTTTCTCTAGTCTGCGGGAATTGGCATAAGTCTCTACGCCCACAGCCATGACACCAATCGCCCGCAGGGCGTCCCAAACGGCCAGACCGTCGTCGTATTTCATATGCAGCTCCCATCCCTGCTCCCCTACATAGGAGAGCCGAAGCGCGGTAACCGACTTGCCCGCAATTTCCAGATTTCGAATGGCGGCAAACGGAAAGTTGTCAGAATCGAGCTGTACTGGATCAGATACGACTTTCTTGAGGTTCTCCCGGGCATTCGGCCCCCAGATGCCAATGGTTGTATACTGCTCGTTGACATCGGTAACGGTGACATCAAAGCCTTTGTCTTCAGCCATGCGTTTGACGTAGTGATAATCGCGTGGTCCAGCGTCCGCTCCATCAATCACCCGGCAGCGGTCTTCCATCCGTATGACAGTCAAGTCCGCCCGAACATTTCCTTCATCGTCAAGGAAGTGGGTATAGATGCCTTTGCCGACCATAGTGTCACCGCCGACCTTGGCAGCACATAGCCATTCCATCAGCGCGACATGATCGGGTCCCTCAACATCGAACATATAGAAGTGCGACAGGTTGATAATGCCGCAGTCTTCACTGAGCGCCAGATGTTCCGCATTGGACACGCGCCAGAAATGTCTATTGTCCCACTCGTTTTTCCGGACAGGTACCCTATTGCCGTACTTCTCTAAAAGATGCTCGTTAGCCGCATACCCATGGGCGCGCTCCCAACCACCCAGCTCCATGAAATACCCGCCAAGCTCAACTTCGCGCTCATAGAACGGTGAGCGTTTGATGTTTCGGCTTTTGGCATAAGGTTCACGCGGATGGATCGCCGGGAAATAGATCTTCTGCGCAGCTTCATAGCAGCGGTCTTCTATGAACTTTCCTGTCAGCTGATGCTTGTAAAAGCGCGAATAATCAATGGAGGCATGATCTATCTCTGTCCGGCCATCCGTGATCCAGTCGGCAATCAGCTTGCCGTACCCCGGACCGTCCTTCACCCAAATGGCAATACAGTACCAAAGCCCCCGAACCTTCTGGCTCTCCCCGCAGGACGGACCACCGGCAGCAGATACCTGCAACAGACCGTTGAAGGAGTGGCTTTCGTTATATCCGAGCTCGGCAAGAACCGGCGTCAGCTCCATCGCACGCTCCAACGGCTCAATGACCTGTTCCATATCCAGGTCACGCTGGGACGGTGAGAGGCGTGCTTCTTCCTTCTCCTGAAGATCACGCGGATGGCACATGCGCGGGTGAGTTGGCTCATAGTAACCCCACTCTATCTGGCCACCTTCGGTCGTCTTCGGATCTCCCGTGTCGCGCATGTAGGCCGAGTTGCCCTGATCGCGCAGCAACGGATAGCCAATGTCTTTTCCCGTGCCTTCAAATTCATTGTACGGACCAAAGAATGTCAGCGGATGATCAACCGGCATGACAGGGAGATCCTCGCCAACCATTTCCGCTATCTTGCGGCCCCATAGACCGGCGCAGACGATGACGTGATCCGCCAGAATCGTTCCCCTATGGGTGACAACACCAGTTATGCGCCCCCCTTCCACCAAAAGCGACGTGGCAGGTGTGTTGGCGAAGGCTTTCAGCTTGCCGGTTTTCTCTGCCGTGTCGACCAGCTTGCCCGCAACAGTCTGGGAGCGCGGCACGACGAGACCGGCGTCGGGATCAAACATGCCGCCCTGCACCTGATCTTCTTCAATCAGAGGAAACATGGCTTTGATTTCAGCCGGATCAACCAGGCGGACATTGGTTCCAAAGGCCTTGCCTGAAGTGACCTTGCGCTTGATTTCCTCCATCCAGCTGTCATCACCGGTACGGGCAATTTCAAGTCCGCCGACGCGGGCGTAGTGGCCCATCTTGTCGAAGAAATCGATTGAATACTGCGTGGTCCAGACAGAGAGATAGTCGTGGCTGGTGGTATAACAGAAGTCGGACGCGTGGGCGGTGGAGCCGATGTCGGTCGGAATGCCGGACTTGTCGATGCCTACAATGTCTTCCCAACCGCGCTCGATAAGGTGGTGGGCCACTGACGCACCGACAATGCCGCCAAGGCCGACTATGACAACTTTTGCCCTGTCAGGAAACGCTGACATGTCTCATTCCTCTTCCATAGACCGTATGCGGTGTGCCTGCGTTGACTATACGCTGCAGATGTCAATCACATGCGACCGGATCACACCTTTGACGAGGACCCTAATCCCCGGCACTTGGCCTTATATGTGAGATGCCGACATTGTCTGTCGCTCAGCCGCCATCAAACGCCTGGAGAGACTAACGCAGATCTCTACAAGCTTAATCCGGAAAGCCCATTATGACGCTTTTGATGCAGCGAACGACGGATCTGCGCCGCGATCGCTGGCCAAGCAGCCTAAGAGTCGTCATAACGACGAAAATCCATTTGAGGAGCTTGCACAATGTCAGACGCAGCAGCCAGTTCAGGTCGCCGTGGTCGATCCGCCCGGCGTGAGCGGCGCATATCCAGTGCAGGTGGTATAGGCGCTCCGTATATTCACCGCGGCATACCAAATTATGAAGTTCTGAGTGACGAACACGCTGAAATCATCGAAGTGAATGCAGACCGTCTTCTGGCTGAAATCGGCCTCGAGTTCCGCGAAGATCCCGATGTCCTGAACATCTGGAAAATCGCAGGCGCAGAAGTCGATGGCGAACGCGTGCGGTTTCCAAAAGGCATGCTGCGCGAGATCCTGAAGACCGCACCGTCGCAATTCACACAGCATGCGCGCAATCCGGCCAGAAACGTTGAAATCGGCGGCAACAATCTTGTGTTCGCTCCGGTCTATGGCCCTCCATTTGTGACCGATCTCGATGGTGGTCGCCGCTATGGCACCATCGACGACTTCAGGAATTTCGTGAAGCTGGCCTACATGTCCCCCTGGATGCATCATTCCGGTGGAACGGTCTGCGAGCCAGTCGACCTCCCGGTCAATAAGCGCCACTTCGATATGGTCTACTCCCATATCAAATACTCTGACATGCCGTTCATGGGCTCGGTCACAGCTCCCGAACGAGCAGAAGACTCTGTACGGATGGCGCAAATCACCTTTGGCGAAGAGTTCGTCGATCAGAACTGCGTCATGATCCAGCTGATCAACGCCAATTCCCCGCTGGTATTTGATTCCACAATGCTGGGCTCCCTGAAGGTTTACGCTCGCAACAATCAGGCCTGCATCGTCTCACCGTTCATTCTGGCCGGTGCCATGAGCCCGGTGACGGTAGCTGGCACGCTCTCACAAGTGCTCGCAGAGGCATTGGCCGGCTGTGCGCTCACTCAGCTGATCCGTCCAGGTGCCCCGGTGGTTTTCGGTGCCTTCGTGAGTTCGATCTCCATGCAATCCGGAGCGCCGACCTTTGGCAGCCCGGAAGGCTCGCTGCTTTTGAATGGAGCCGCCAAACTGGCGCGCCGTGCCGGTTTGCCATTCCGCTCTGGCGGATCGTTCACAGCCTCCAAATTGCCGGATGCACAGTCCGCACAGGAATCTGCGCAGACAATCACCGCGACCGTGCAGTCCGGGGTAAACTTCTGCCTGCATGCTGCTGGCTGGCTTGAGGGCGGGCTGTGCTCATCCTATGAGAAGTTCATAATGGACGCCGACCAGCTTGGCATGATGCATGTGCTTGCCAAGGGAATCGAGGTGAACGAAGAAACCCTCGCCATGGACGCTCTTCAGGAAGTCGGCCCGGGCGGGCACTTCCTAGGCGCTGCTCATACGCAGCGCAATTTTGAAAGCGCTTTCTACCGGTCGCCGGTTGCGGACAACAATTCCTATGAGCAATGGCTCGCGGATGGTGAACTGGATGCTGCCAAACGTGCCAACAAAATCTGGAAGGAACAGCTTGCTGCCTATACCGGCCCAGAACTTGATCCGGGCATTGATGAAGCCCTGCAAGCGTTCATGACAGAGCGCAAGGCGTCCTTCCCGGACAGCAACGTCTAGACTTCAGCCAAATATAGCGCTCTGTCCCTGACAGGGCGTTTTTTCTGACACGGGTTTGGTCTAGGGTCGGAACAAGATTCTCTGCGGCACCGCCAGAACATACCAAAGAGCCCTACATGACTGACACTCCATCTTTAAATGCTGAAATAAAGGTCTCCTCCAAACACCTGATCAGCTGGTTGACGGAACAGGCATTGCCGATTTGGTATGCACAAGGCACTCGGCAAAACATAGGCGATTGTTTTGAAACCATAAGTCTAGATACCAGCAAAGGTGTTCACATCGACCGCCGTGCTCGCATCGTGCCTCGTCAAATCTATTCGTTTCTGGAGGGGGCTGAACTTGGTTGGAATGGCCCGGCAGAAGAAATCGCGACTGCGCTGTGGACCTGGTATGAAAGCGCCTATGCTACCCCTGAAGGTCATTTAGCCAACGCAGTCGACATGCACGGACAGATTTCCGACAACAGCTTCGATCTTTACAATCATTCTTTCGCGCTTTTCGGGTTAGCATCGATCAGTCGGACACTGCCCAAATTGGCGGAAGTGTCTGAAAAAAAAGCCAAAAGAATCCTGGACTTCCTGACAAGCACCTATCGACATCCAATAGCGGGCTTTAGGGAAGCAAATCCGAACAAAACACCGCTTCGCTCCAATCCTCACATGCATCTGTTTGAAGCTTGTCTTGCCTGGGAAGCCATTTCGGATGATCCGACCTGGTCTGATTTGGCAGATGAAATTGCCGAACTCGCGCTGACCCGATTTATCGACCCGGTTAATGGCGGCCTGCGTGAATTCTTTGGTCTCGACTGGTTGCCCATGCCGAACGACTCGGGCCGTGCAATAGAACCTGGCCACCAGTTCGAATGGGCCTACCTGCTTGTCAAATGGGGCCAATCGCGCAAGGACTCTGATGCGCTGATCGCAGCGCGCAGACTTTACGAGATCGGACGAACTTACGGTATCGATGAAAGCAGAGGCGCTGCCTTCATGGCGCTTAATGACGATTTCACCGTACGTAATCCGGTCGCACGCCTCTGGGGTCAGACCGAATGGATCAAAGCGGCAGTGGCACTGGCCAGTGTTTCAATTGGACCGGAACGCGAAGCGTATCTGGCTGATATCCCAATTTCCGTAAAAGCGCTAACGGCCTACTTTGAAAATGTTCCTGCAGGCCTCTATACAGACAAATGGTATCCGGCGGGAACTTTTGAAGATGAGCCAGCCCCCGCCAGTTCGCTCTATCATATCGTCTGCGCCATCTCGGAACTGAATGATTTCACCAAATCACTCTAGCGAATGCGGCCTTTCGACCACATGGCGAAAGTAGAGTATCAAGCGACACTTTATGTCTTTTTCAATTCGCTTCAGCGGTCTATAGATGAATAAATGGCCGATTTTTTCATTTTTCGATCTTTCTAAAGGGAGGCGAAATGCCCCAGGCTCAAATCATCGACGGCAAAGCAATCGCGGAATCTGTTCGTGAGGAAATCACTCAGCGTGCTGCAAAACTGTTGGAAGCAACCGGCAAACGTCCGGGTCTTGCAGTGGTTCTGGTCGGCAAAGATCCTGCCAGCCAAGTCTATGTTCGCAACAAGGACCGGGCAGCTGAAGCCTGCGGCTTTCACTCTGTAAAACATACGCTCAAAGCGGAAACGCCCGAACAGGCAGTTCTGAATCTTGTCGAGCGACTGAACAATGATCCGGAAATTCATGGTATTCTGGTTCAATTGCCGTTGCCGGACCATATCGACGAGAGCAAGGTCCTCCGGTTAATACGTCCTGAAAAAGACGTCGATGGTTTCCACCCGATCAATGTAGGGCTGTTGACGTCAGGAGAACGCGACAGTGCGCTTGTTCCATGTACACCAGCCGGTAGCATGGTGTTGCTGAAACGAACGCTTGAAGGTGACTTGTCTGGCAAGACCGCTGTGGTCGTTGGTCGCTCCAACATTGTCGGAAAACCGATGGCCAGCCTTTTGCTCGCAGAAAGCTGCACGGTTACCATTGCCCATAGCCGCACCAAAGACCTGCCAGATGTTGTTCGAGCAGCCGATATTGTTGTTGCAGCTGTTGGTCGCCCGGAAATGGTCAAGGGTGACTGGATCAAGCCAGGTGCCACGGTTATCGACGTCGGTATCAACCGCATTCCTGCCCCGGAGAAAGGCGAAGGAAAAACCCGTCTTGTGGGTGATGTTGCTTTTAACGAAGCAATTGGCCATGTCGGCGCAATTACACCTGTTCCGGGCGGCGTTGGTCCCATGACCATTGCCATGCTGATGGTCAACACTCTGACTGCGGCTCGCCGACTGCTCGGTTTACCGGACGATGAACCGCTTTTTTAAAGCAGCCAGATTTCCCGATTGAAGATCACGAACCTCCTTCTATCTTGCATTGGAAGAAGGTCCGTGATCTATCGAGGTATTGGTTATTTAACCATACAAACCTAGACTGGGTTACGTAGGGGGCTGCAAACGCAGTCTGGTTTATTTTCAACCTCTTAGGAAAATCTACGGTGGTTTGAAATTGAACCGGAAACTTGAACTGGCGGCAGTGTGTGAAGAGTCTACCGTCTAACAACACCCGAGAGTTTCGGGCACAGCGTTTCAGCGCATTGTTTGACCGCGTCCATTGCAGGGCGGCGGCAGGTTTTGTTGTGTCTGCCCCACGATTGCTTTTGATTTCAATTTTTCTTTTCTCTGCCAGTTTTGCAACACCCGGTGCTGCTTATGAGATTTTCGGTTGGAAATTCTTCGAAGCGCAAAAAGATGAGGAAGCAGCAGTTCCTGATCCACTTCCGTATACAGCCGCGCTGACTGTTTCGTCCGACAGCGATGAATTGACGAAAGAACTGACGTCAGCATCTCAGTTGATCAGCCAACAAGAAAAACCGCCATCCGGAGAGCCAGGCTTGATTGCCCGCGCGCTCTCAGACAGGAAGCGCCTGATCGCTAGGCTCTATGCTGATGGCCGCTATGGTGGAACCGTTGAAATTACACTTTCTGGGATTTCACTTGAGCAGGCGCTTGAACAGAGCGATCTTCCTGATACACGCCCGGTTTCGGTGTCTATAGTTGTTGCACCAGGCCCGGTTTTCACATTCGGAAGTGTTTCGATCTCCAGCAAGGGCGGAGATTTGTCAACTGATCCGTCATTCTGGAATCTGGCTTCTGGAGACACTGCCGCTTCGGGGAAAATTCTCGCTGCGGAACAACGCATAGTGACTGTACTGCGTGGTCGCGGCTATCCAATGGCCAAGATTGTGGAACGCCGTATCACGGCGGACCACAGCTCGGATACACTAGACGTTGTCCTTGTCGCTAATGCAGGTCCGAAAGCACGCTTTGGCACCGTTTCTGTATCAGGAACAGAAGTCACAAAACGGGATTTCGTCGTTCAGCAGGCAATGCTGCCCGAAGGTGGCATTTATTCTCCTGAAGATCTGACCCGCGCCAGAAAGCGCCTCAATGCGCTCGGGATATTCTCGTCAATCCGGCTTGTCGAAGGCGACACCGTTGGTCCAGATGGTACTTTGCCAATCATGATCGAAGTCAGCGAGCGTAAACGCCACGTCATTGGCGCAGGCGCATCGTGGTCGAGTTCGGAAGGCTTAGGGCTTGAGGCTTATTGGCGTCGTCGCAATCTCTTTGGCGGTGGCGAGTTGTTATCTGTTGAAGGTTCTATTGGTCGAATTGGAACAGAGAGTTTTGCCAATCAGGAATATTCAGCCAAGATCGCCTTCGAAAAACCAGGGGTCTTCGGCCCCCTGACCAGTTTCTCTACCAGCCTGCAGGCGCGTCAGGAAAATCCGGATGCCTATTTGAGTAAGACACTGACATTCGATGCATTTCTGAATCGCGAATTCAGTGAACAACTGAAAGGCCGTGTCGGCGGGGAGCTTTTCTATGCTGATGAAGAGGACGCATTCGGAACCGGCGAGTATTTTCTGGTGGGCCTACCGGCCGATCTGACCTTTGACAACCGCGATGACAAATTGAACCCGTCAAAGGGCGTGTTTGCGGCGGTCTTCGGTGAGCCTGCTTATGATACGATCAACAACAACCCGATGGGTTTCATCAAAGGCACGGTGTCCAGTTATTACGCGCTGGATGACGCAAAACGGTTTATTCTGGCTGGCAAGGCCTCTGCCGGATCCATCGTCGCCCCGTCTATCTCCTCAGTACCTGCCAGTCGGCGGCTGATTGCCGGCGGCGGTGGCTCCATCCGGGGTTATGGCTATCGCAATGTCGGACCGCGTCTGAACGGAGAGGTAGTCGGCGGACGATCCTTGCTGGAGCTTTCCGGCGAAGTGCGTGTGAAGATCACAGAGACAATAGGCGTGGTGGGATTTGTTGATGCAGGCAATGCTTACAAGGACAGTGTCCCGGACTTTTCGGAAGGGTTGAAAGTTGGTGTTGGTGCCGGTGTTCGATATTTCACACCCATAGGCCCGCTTCGGATTGATGCAGCAGTTCCACTCGACCCAGGTAAGGATGATCCGGACTTTGCGCTGTATGTCGGATTGAGCCAGGCGTTCTGACGATCATGCGCTTCTTTAAATTCACTCTTCGTATTCTCGCCTTTCTCATAAGTGTCGCGATCGCTGTTCCGGTTCTTACCATTGCAATGATGCAAGTCCCAATTGGGCGAACGCTGGTCTCTAATGTGGCCAGCAGTCTTGCGTCCACCGAACACCAATCCGTCAAAATCGAGGATCTCTATCTGAAGTTTGGGCTAGATGTTTCCGTCGCCCGGATCATCGTCTCCGATTCAAATGGCATCTGGTTGGAATTGGACAATCTCAAGACAGACTGGTCACCACTTCAATTGGTGAACGGTGATTTGAAAATCGAAGCGGTCACTGCATCCCAGATCAATCTCATTCGCAAACCCGTAGCCGCGCCTGAAGCATCAAGTGCGTCAGACCCGACATCGAACGAAGACGTGGCATCCCGATCCGGCCTGCCCTTCAACGTGACGCTCGAACAACTGTCCATTGGAGAAATCAATCTCGGCGAACCATTGCTCGGTGCACCGATCTCCTTGTCCGCTACCGGCTCCGGTGCAGCAGACTTTGATCCAGCAATGATTTCCGCAAATCTCGACATCAAACGGATCGACGGGGTAGACGCACAGCTGGTTGCCACAGCCGAGTTTGAACCCACGGCCGATACCCTTTCTTTTGATATCGACATCACCGAACCACGTGGTGGGATGGCTGCAAGGCTTCTGGATCTGCCAGACCTGCCTGCACTATCACTAAATTTGTCCGGCGACGGACCGTTGGACAATTGGGCAGCGGATCTTGCTGTTGCTCTCGATAGCAAAACAACAGTAACCGGCTCCGCCACATTGTCGGAAGCCGGAGCCTTCCGACACCTGACATTTGACCTTGATGGTGACCTGGCATCGCTTGCCCCGCCGGAGGCCCAGGCCTTTCTGCTCGGGAACACAAATGCCAAGGGGAAAGCAGTCTTTTCCAGTGAGTTTTCACCACAATCCGGGCAGATAAACCTGAAGACACAGACAGTCTCCCTGTCGGCAAACGGTGACCTCTCTGGCAATAGGTTGAAGGCAGATGTCGATCTGAGCATAAGCGCCGGAGATGACGCTCTGATTGCCGTGGACCTTGCTGATCGACGGATTGCGTTTGGACCGTTCACTGCAAAAGCATCACTGGACGGCGCGCTGGACGATGCGAGTTGGCGAGCTGACATTTATATGGCGTCATTTCAGACCAACGAAATTCAAACAGATGCGATTTCACTCACACTGTCCGGCAACGACGGAAATCTTGACCAAAAAGCGCTGAAATCTCCGTTTGAACTCAAACTGAATATCCAGCAGCTGGACGGACTGACAGAACAGACAGCCCCTCTTTCAGGGCCAATTTCTCTCTCAGCCAACGGCATTGTCGACGGCGCAGCGCAATCCGCAAATCTCGCCCAAATGTCAGCTGCACTGTCCGTCGCGACGCTTGATCTGAACAACACATATCTGTCGCCTTCTAAGGCGTCAGGTCAGGGCAAATTCTTGTTCCCGGATCTTGGGCAACTTTCGGATTTGGCGCAAAGGCAACTGGCGGGTTCCGTCAATTCGGCGTTCTCGTTTGATATGGATCCGTCGACCGTGAAGGGCACAGCAGGTCTATCCGCAATAACAACAGACCTGGAGACGGGTATTGCTCAAGCAGACACTATGTTGTCCGGCAAGACACAGCTGGATACGACTATCGCGTTGAACGGCCCAGAAGATGTCACCGTCAAAACGCTTTCGCTGGCCAATGAAGCCCTGACGATTAATGGTAACGCTCGGTATCAACCACTTGATGCAATTTCGGACATTGTCCTGAAATTGTCGGATCTTGCCAAACTGGACCCTCAACTTGAGGGAGCGCTTGAGCTCGCGGTTCAAACGACTGGCCCGGTCGACAGTCTTTCCATCACAGCCAATGCCTCATCATCGCACATCCTGTTGGCAAAGACACCTCTGGAAGATCTCGAATTTTCAGCTCAGGCAATCGCAGACGCCAACGCACCTACAGCCACGATCAAAACGACAGCGTCCATGAATGGCCAACCTATTTCCGTGGATGTGGAACTGAAAAGCGAAAATGGTGGCGCAGATATCAGCCCACTCTCCATAGAGCTGGTCGGAAATACGGTGGCCGGTGCGATTGCAATTGCTGATCTGCAAAATCCCGTTGGAACTTTTAGCGGCGATTTGAAAATAGATGCCCCTGATCTCAGCACACTGTCACCGCTTGCCCTCATGGATCTGAATGGGCGTATCGAGGGATCATTAAAGGCAGACCCGGAAAACAAACTCGTCAGCCTCGATCTGACGGGGGCAGATATCGATGTACCGTCCCTTAGTCTTGGATCGATGAAACTCCGGGCCAATATTGCGGCCCCGTACGATCCCCAAACGCTGTCTGCTGATCTTGTGATCGAAGACATGATCACCAGCGCCACGCCAATTCACAGCGCGACGATCACAGCTAAGCCTGAGGGGAATGGCACCTCCCTGTCCGCTTTGGTCAAAATGGACACTGATACGGACGACGGCCTGTCCATGACGGTAAATCTGAGCCAACCAAGCAGCGACAGCTATCTTCTGGCACTCAATAAACTGGCATTGAAATACCAGGGTATTAGCAGTCAGCTCAAACAACCGACTTCGATCTCCTATGCAGCAGGCACCGCATCTATCCAACCGCTTGAACTCCAACTTGGCGGAGGGTCCCTGTCTGTTGCCGGACAAGCGGGGGAGAAGCTGGATATTCAGGCTACATTGAACAATGTCCCACTTGATCTCGCTGATGCCTTTGCGCCATCTCTAGGCCTTGGCGGAACACTATCGGGAACAGCTTCAGTTACCGGAATATCTGCATCGCCAGATGCTCAATGGTCATTAATAGGATCTGGTCTCACGGCAACTGAACTGAGAGCCAATGGTCTGTCGGCCTTGGCATTGTCATCGACCGGCAACCTCTCAAACAACCAGATTACCCAATCAAGCAAGGTAACCGGAGACGATGGTCTGTCCCTCAACACCAAAGGGACTGTCGGGCTGAACGCTCCCATGCCGCTTGCAATTGAAGTTGACGGCTCCATTCCAATGGCAACCTTGCGCCGTCCACTTCTTGAAGCCGGACTTCGTGCCGATGGATCTGTTGCGCTCACCGGCTCAGTTAGCGGCAATGCCCAGGCTCCTGCCTATCAAATTACGGCGTCTCCCTCCGGCCTTAAAGTCACCAGCCTGTCAACAGGTCTTACAGTCCAGAACATCCGGGGAGCAGCAGTCGTCAATCAGGATCAGGCATCCCTGAACGGTATCGCAGGGGATCTGGCAACAGGAGGTTCTCTTTCCGCCTCCGGCACAGTTGGCATGACGGATGGATTTACGACGAACCTTGAACTTGCCATGGACAAAGCCCGCTATGTCGATCCAGGTCTGGTAACAGCTGAAATCGATGCGAAAATCAAAGTGAGCGGGCCGCTCGCGTCGACTTCGAACTCTGCGCTCATTGGCGGCACGGTGACAATCAACAAGGCAGATGTATCTATCCCAGAGAGCCTGCCCGGAGCCATTGCCGCCGTTGAAGTTCGACACGTCAATGCGTCCAAGGCTATTCGCCAGCAGGTCGCGGAACTTGGCGGGGAACCAAAGCAGAGTAACAAACAGTCCACCAGCAATCCGCCGCGGTTGGATATCATCCTGTCGGCACCAGGTCGAATATTCATACGTGGACGCGGGTTAGACGCCGAACTTGAGGGGAACCTAAAGATCGTTGGCACAACAGAAAACCCGCAAGCCATTGGCGCTTTTTCGCTTAAGCGCGGTCAACTGAATATCTTGTCCCGCCGCCTGACCTTTTCACGCGGGTCCGCGACCTTTGAAGGCTCGCTGACACCGCTGATTGATTTTGCTGCAACAACCTCAGTCAGCGACACGACAATAACCGTGACAGTCAGCGGTGAAGCCGATGATCCAGAAATCAAGTTCAACTCTTCACCGGAACTGCCTCAAGATGAGGTTCTGGCACTGTTGTTGTTCGGAAAGTCTGTCGGCAACCTCTCGGCCACACAGGTTGCGCAACTGGCGGCTTCTATTTCGACCCTGACAGGCGGAAGCGACGATGGTCCATTGGCCCAAATCCGGAAATCACTTGGCCTGGACGCGATTGATATCAATACTGACGGCGAAGATGGTCCAACTGTCGGTGTCGGAAAATACATCAACGACAACATCTATCTCGGTGTCGAACAAGGTGCCGGCAGCGGCACCAGCCGGGTGCAGGTCGACATCGATCTGGATCGTGGCGTGAAAGTCAGAGGGGAAGTCGGCGCGGATGGCTCTTCCAAGGCCGGTATCTTTTTTGAGCGCGAATACTAGCGCCTTTTCATCTTGAGCCTTTGCATGCAGCGTCAGTTTTACCGATTTATCGGTCTGTTTCCGCCGCCCCGATCTCTCTTTGCGACAATTTCCCGTCTAACTGTTGCGGTGCACAGGGGGACATGCGAGGTTGCGCGGCATGACCCATCACAAGAAGAACGACTACTCTTACGGACTTAGCGAAACCGTCCAATTGGTGACGGATAGCATCGGTGACAACGGGACCGGATTGATGTCAAACCGCAGCAGCGACTACACATTGGGCGAGCGGATTTGCAAGGCCCGCGATATCTCCGGACTTTCAACTGCCCAATTGGCACGCCGCCTTGGCATCAAAACATCTACCCTACACAGCTGGGAGAGCGACCGCTCTGAACCTCGGTCCAACAAACTGATCCTTCTGGCAGGCGTGCTCAATGTGAGCCCGACATGGCTGCTGGTTGGTCGTGGGACACCGCCAATCGCTGAGGACGCCGGCGGAGCCGATCTCGATAGCATGCGGGTAGCGCTCGACCGGATCCAGAAGCAGGCCCAGGCCTTGGCCGACGAAATTGCCGTATTACAGGACCGCGTCAACAGCGCCTGAAGATCCTAACGGGCATTTAGGTTTTCTGCCTGGCTACACAGTTCCAGGATAACTGCGACAGGTCTCTGCTGTTTCCAGCGGCCATCACAGCCGTCCTGTTGCCAGGCAACCTTTCTACAGCAATGGCATAGAACTACCGGACAGTGCCGTCCTGTAAAAAACCCTTGCCAGAGGCTCTACCCGCCCCCTATTTCTAGAAAATGTTCATTGTCGGGCCTTGCGTGTCAGCAGGTCCTTTTCAAGGAGTTCACCATGTCTCTCAACTCAGCGCTCTTGAAGCAGCAGATCTTCATCAATGGGGACTGGCAGGATGCGGACAACGGCAAAACGCTTGATGTCTTCAACCCGGCAATCAACGAAAAAATTGGCACTATACCGTTTTGCGGGCGCGCAGAGACCAAACGGGCAATCGACGCGGCACAATTTGCTTTGCCTGCCTGGAAAGCGCTGACAGCTGAAGCCCGCGCCAACATGATGCACAAGCTCTGTGATGAAATCACCGCGCATATCGACGACCTTGCAATTCTTTTGACGACCGAGATGGGCAAACCGCTGGCTGAGGCAAAGGGCGAAATTGCGCTTGGCGTAAAATACATTCGTTTTTTCGCCGAAGAAGGCAAACGGATCTATGGCGACACCATCCCGTCCCCATGGGCGGACCGCAAAATTCTCGTGACCAAGGAACCTGTCGGTGTTGTCGGCTCCATCACGCCTTGGAACTTCCCGAATTCAATGATTGCGCGCAAGCTTGGCGCTGCATTGGCAGCGGGCTGCACCATGGTGATGAAACCGGCTGAATTCACACCATACTCGGCTTTGATTTTCGGTATCATGGCTGAAAAGGCGGGCCTCCCGAAAGGGATCATCAACATCGTCACAGGCGATGCGCCAGCCATTGGCGAGGAAATGACCGAAAATCCGCTGTTGCGGAAGATTACCTTCACGGGCTCAACGCGCGTAGGAAAACTGCTGGCTGCGAATGCCGGCCGCAACATGAAAAAAGTTTCCATGGAACTCGGCGGCAATGCGCCGTTTATCGTCTTCGATGATGCCGATCTCGATCGCGCCGTTGATGGCGCGATTGCCAGCAAGTTCCGCAACTCCGGCCAGACATGCGTTTGTGCAAACAGGATTTATGTGCAAGCCGGTGTCTATGATGCCTTCACCACAAAACTGAAAGCCGCTATGGCGGACCAACTTTCTGTTGGCGATGGACTTCAAACCGGGACAACACAAGGCCCTCTCATAAACAGCGCAGCAGTTGAAAAAGTGACAGACCATGTGGCCGACGCCCTTTCAAAGGGCGGTACGTTGGTGACCGGCGGCAAGGCGACAGATGGACCGGGAACTTTTTACGAGCCGACACTGATCACCGGGGCGACTTCTGACATGAAGGTTGCAACGGAAGAAACCTTTGGTCCCCTCGCCGCGCTGTTCAAGTTCGAAACGGAAGAAGAGGCCATCAAACTGGCCAATGACACCGAGTACGGCCTTGCCTGCTATTTCTATTCGCAGGACCTCGGCCGAACATTCCGGGTCATGGAACATCTGCAATACGGGCTCGTCGGTGTCAATGAAGGGGTGATCACCACAGAAGTCGCTCCATTCGGCGGCTTCAAGGACAGCGGAATTGGCAATGAAGGCTCCAAATACGGCCTCGATGACTACCTGAATATCAAGTACAGCTGTATTGGCGGATTAGGCCTCTAGGCAACTCCGCCCGCTCAAGCAGCGTCAGTCACGAGCTGTGCAAACTCCGGCGCATTGATCGGTCGGCCAAAGAGATACCCTTGGCCGATCCGGCATCCAAGACCCGAAAGGGTTTCTGCCTGTTCTGGGGTTTCAATACCCTCCATGACGGTCTCCATATCGTAGGCCTGTGCCATATCGAGCACCGCCTGTATGAGAGCGATATCCTTTTGGTTTGTACTCACACCTTCGATGAATGTCCGATCCAGTTTAATTTTCGAAAACGGATATTTGGGTATGTAACCCATTGACGAATAGCCGGTTCCAAAGTCATCAAGTGAAAAACTACAGCCCAGGGACTTCAATTTGTCCATGCTGGATTTCAAATCGATGTTTTCGTCGATGAATATTGATTCCGTAATTTCTAGATCAAGACGTTCGGGCGGAAAACCGGACCGCTCAATCGCCTCTATAACGGTTGAGACAATATCCCCTCGGCTGAATTGCATCGCCGACATGTTGATAGACAGGTTTATCGGCTTGTCCCAGTTCGATGCTTCCTTCATCGCCCGATTAAGAGCCCATGCGCCAAGCTCAACGATATAGCCGTTTTCCTCGGCAATCGGGATAAACTCCAAAGGAGATATTTTTCCGATTTTTCGATGATCCCAACGCAGCAAGGCTTCGGCAGCCACAATCGAGCCATCTCTCAGATCGACCAAAGGCTGATAGGCCATACTCAGTTCATCTCGGACAACTGCCTTGAAGAGCTCGGTTTCCAGTTTCCGGCGCCTCTGCAAAGCCTTGTCCATATCAGGATGGAATGCCAATACAGACAGTCGATCATTTCTACGGGTTTTAGCCAGCGCGTTGCCGGATTTCTTCAACAACATGTCGACGTCTAGGTCATCCTTGTCGATGATAAATCCTATATCGAGCCGAACTGAAATCCGAGCCCCGTCGATCATGTAGTCTTCACCAATGACACGCTGAATGGCTTCGATCAGAGCAACGTCCTGCCCCCCGCCAGGAACTACCATCAACGTCCCTGCAAAAACATCCGTGCTTAATGCAGCCCAGATGGAATCGTGATTGAAATGATTTTTCAATCGCATCGCCAGAGACTGACGAACCCTGTCGCCATAGGAATAGCCCAACGAGGCGATGATCTGATCAAGGTTAGACAGCGAGAATTGGATCAGGCAAACACGCCGGGATTGCTTGCGGGCGGTGTCCACTTGAATTGTCAGTTCTTCTTCGAAACCATTCCTGTTTAAAAGCGTCGTCACAGGATCGTATTTAGCCAGATAAGCAAGCTGACTTGCAGACTCGCGTTCCTCGGTTACATCTCTGCAGGTCAAACAAGCCAGTGCCTGGTCTTCCTGGTCTCGGATTCTTTCTCCCTTTGTGACGGTTTTCTCTGATCGCGTCACAACGTATTCTATATACTGCTGTTTTCCATCTGTGGCAGCCATTTTCAGCGTCTTTGGAACGGGGCGAGCGGATGTAGATCTGGCGAGTGCGTTGATCGCCTCGTTTATCAGTTCCTCAGGCAGAGCATCGCGAGCACGCCCAACGATATTTGTCTTAATGTCAAACAACTCTCGGGCAATCTGGCTGGCGGCGGTGATATTTCCTTTTCCATCCACAACGATAATAGCATCAAAACTGTCATCGAAGACCTGGCCCAACATGCGTTCGCTGTTGCGTTGGCCAATCTGTGAGAGTTGAGAGATGACTTTGTAAAATCCAAGTTCCCGCAGGACAATCACAATGGCCGCTGCCAGCAGAAAGAACTGCGCGCTCGCTGTCGATACAAGAACCGGCATTTCCTGCAAAATCAGATAAGCAGTAGATTCCAAAGCCAAGGCCGTCAGAACGAAAATGACAAATTTGACCGGAAGCCCATCAATCCGGGTCATCATGAAGATCAAATAGATACAAAACACAAACGTGAGAGCCAAAAGTTCTCCGCGAATGCTCAGCGCCCTGTCCTGAAATATTGTTTCGGCGCCCAGTGCCTGAATTGCAGCACCGGGGAGGATTTCATGAACAGGAACAGGAAACAAATCACGGAGTTCCTGGGCACTCGCTCCAATGATCACCTTTTTTCCATCAAACAAATCAGCAGCCACTTCACCCGACAGAACATCTACCAACGATACCCTTCCGATTTCATCGATGGCTATGCTGTAGTCGAGCCAGAAAGTACCATGCGGTTGACCTGTATATTCTCCAAGAAGGGCAGCGGCAGACACTTCATCATTTCCGGCAAGAGGATAGCCATATAGGCTTCGCCAGATCCTGCTGTCCTTTTCCACCGGGACCATCACAACCACTGGCCAGGCTGCATTCAGGAATTGCTCAATTGGTTGGTTCAGAACTTCGTCGCCAGCAACCAGACCTGTGGTCGCGGCTTGTCGAAACGCCGCCAGACTGACATTCCCGGCCCGTTCGATTGCTTCAGCAAATAACGTGTCGTCTTCAGGGTTTGAGGTAGAGCTGAAATCGATATCAAAAACGATGTCTTGCGCGCCAGCAGACGCCAACTTGTCAGTAAGCTCGGCAAACATTCGCCGCGGCAAGGGCCACACACCGAGTTTATCCAGACTTCGCGCATCAATATCCAGAATAATGATGTTGCCGGATACTGGCCGATAGGAAGCGCTAAACCTCTCTTCCCACAATAAGCGGTCCAATGCCTCTGTCACACCGGCAAAACGCAGGATTCCAAGCGTTGCAATCATCAAGACTGCAATCAACAACGCGTTCTTAATACGCGTCAAGAAATCCTCTTTTGTCCAGAACCGCACACCCACCATCCGGTTTAACTATTGAATTACAGAAGCTTCAGCTGCCTGTCAGCAATTGAAACCTCCTCGCGATTACTTGTTATTTCCGTTGCCGTTACCACCGGAGTTGCCGTTCCCGTTGCCGCCAGCGTTGTTGTTGCCGCTGCCTGAGTTGCTATTGCCATTGCCACCGGAGTTGCCGTTCCCGTTGCCGCCAGCATTGTTGTTGCCGCTGCCGGAATTGCTATTGCCATTGCCACCGGAGTTGCCGTTCCCGTTGCCGCCAGCATTGTTGTTGCCGCTACCGGAGTTGCTATTGCTGTTGCCGCCGGAATTTCCGTTCCCGTTGCCACCAGCATTGTTGTTGCCGCTACCGGCGTTGCTATTGCCATTGCCGCCAGCGTTGTTGTTGCCCTGACCAGAATTGCTATTCGCGTTCCCTGCGTTGGAATTGGCAACATTACTTGCCTCTTCGTCGCGCTGTTCGTTAATGGCTTCCGCAGCGGTGGCACTTGCAGGAACGTTTTTGATTGCCCGTGTCTCAAACGCAGGTGCCCGAACTGGTCCGGGCGTAATTTCCGGCTTGGTTATGCCGCTAACTGTCAAACCAACTTTCCTCGATGGATTGGTGCTGACAGATTGCCCTGCTCCCACATTTGCACGTTGACCCGATGCGAAATCGTGAACATTCACGACACCATCTCCAACACTTAACGAAGCGGAATTTTTCTGCACCCGTACAGTAAACTTTGTTCCTTTTACCACGGCTGCTAGAAATGGCGTTTCTACGCGAAAATGCCTGTACCAACGGCGGCGTACATTCACTTCGACTACACCGCGATCCTGATAAATAACGGTTCGTTTGATCAGAAATCCTTTAGGCTCAAGTGTCACGATCGAGTTTGGCCCGATCAGAAACTCTTCTTTGCCACGTGTCACGACCATCCGCCCACGGCCTGTACTGACTTTCCAGCCCTTTCGGACCAGGCTTCCTCGTTTCAAGGTTTTCGTCTGACCATCTGCAAGTTCGACGGTCACGGCACCAACGACCCTTTTAACCAACCAATGCCAGCTTGTGGACGTAATTTCGGGTTCAGCAACTGAAGGGCCACACCCTAAGAACGAGACCAGAAGAAAAGCGGTAGACAGGGAACAGAAGCTGCTAAAGAATTTCTTGCAGGCCTCCGAAATCATCAAGTTCAATTTGGTAAAAGAGTCCCAACAGACTTTCAAAGTATTCATATAGTCACAGACCCGTAACCTATTTCCACAGTAATAATATACAGCAGCTCCTAACAATGCATAAAACTGGCCGCATCAGGTATCCGTAAAACAACGACGGTCTCCAACGGCATTGTCAAAAGAATATCAATTCTTGCCGTTGCCGCCCGAATTGCCATTTCCGTTGCCACCAGCATTGTTGTTGCCGCTACCGGAATTGCTGTTGCCGTTGCCACCGGAATTGCCGTTACCGTTGCCACCAGCATTATTGTTGCCGCTACCGGAGTTGCTGTTTCCATTGCCACCGGAATTGCCGTTACCGTTGCCACCAGCATTGTTGTTACCGCTACCGGAATTGCTGTTTCCATTGCCACCGGAGTTGCCATTTCCGTTACCGCCAGCATTGTTGTTGCCCCTACCGGCGTTGCTATTGCCATTGCCGCCAGCGTTGTTGTTGCCCTGACCAGAATTGCTATTTCCGGCTGAGTTTGACACCGCAGAGCCGTCAGCCTGCGAGTTTATGCTAGGTACATTTTTGGTGGCCGGCGTTTCAAATGCCGGAGGTCTTTTGGAACCTGGACGAACAACCGGTTTTGTCCGGCCAGTGACTGTCAATCCAGGACTGCTTGTTGGAGCACTTGTTGCACTTTGACCCGCAGAAAGATCCACACGATCACCAGAGGCAAAATCTTCAACGCCCACCAAACCCCTGGAAACCGACACACTTGCTTTCTTGCCCCTGATCGAGACCTTGAATTGAGTGCCCTTTACAACAGCGGCTAAAAAAGGTGTTTCCACCGTGAAATGTGGTCGTTGCCGCTTTTGAACATCGACCTCAATCGTACCGCTCCGCTGTAGCAGAGTTGTTTTTCCATTTCGGCTGCGATGTTTCGACAGGGCAAAAGACGTGTTTGGTCCGACAGAAATGGTTTCAGAACCTCTGGCAACAAGTGCTCGGGCACCTGGACGCGTTGCCAGGGTAAAACCCTTTTCAAAAATCATTCCCTTTTTAGCACGGTATGCTTGAACGCCCGGCGCAACAAAATAAACGACCCCGGAAACCCGTTTTATTGTCCAAGCGTCTGTGGCGGAAAATGCAGAAGTCTGAGACAATGGTATTAAGAACAAGACAGCAAAAAACGCTGGCACTATGCGTTGAATTAAGTCCCGTTTTATATATCCGAAAAGCATAGAAACTTTCCGACTGACTTGGGATTCCGAAGTCATCATCGCGCATTTACCTGCCTGTATATTGAGGCACCTAAATAGCAGTCACCCAATTAACGCTGAGTGAATTTTCATTATTAAGAAACTTATAAAATGAAAGATATAACAATACATAAAAGGTGTTTGATTTAAAAAAAGATATATATTTATACTTACTTCACGACACCAGGTCCATTTATGCGTTTATTTTCATATCGTATTCAACCGACTGGAATAGATCTACGTGATCGATGTTCATCTGCTCGATGCCGCAGCGCACGGCCTGTTCAAAAACCATGCGATCCTCGCCGCCGTAAAACATCTGGGTGATGAGACCTGCAGCCTTCGCAGCAGCAACCTGGACCGGATCCAATTCGTTTTCGTGAAATTCCAGAATATGGGCTTCGAGTGCAACGGCGCGCTCAACCGACCCTTCGTGGGCAAACAAAACCATCCGCCGGAAATCAGGTACCTTGGCACGAGTCTCAGCCCGAATGGATTGGTCAAAGGAAAATGTCCAGGCGTCGTCTAGCATGTTTCGAGCAACGAGCATGTCGCGAATAATAGCCGGGTCGCCTTCCTTGATCTCTACGTAGGTGCCGATCCGGCCCCGGCAGGCGTCCAGAAATGTATCAAGCCGGGGAACACGCTCACCGGCAAACTCCGGCCCAAACCAGGACCCGGCATCAAGCTGATCAATGTCTGCCGAACTCATGTCCGCAAATCTGCCCGAACCATCAGTTGTCCGGTCGACCGTTTCGTCATGCAGAACATACAGCACACCATCCCTAGACGGACGCACATCAAATTCAAGGTATTCAGCGCCCATCTCGATTGCCCCCTCAAGAGAAGCCATGGTGTTTTCAGGTGCGATGAGATTGGCACCTCTATGGCAAACGATGGCTGCGCGTTTCAAAGTTGTGTTTCCTTTTGCTGCAGTTCTTTGGAACCGACGTAGGTTATCTATAAGCCGAGTCGCCCCGAAGGGAAGTTGTATCAGATTTGCCTGAATTTCTTGATGGATTGATGACAGCCGGAGACAGACGCGTACCTTGCAACAACCGGATCATGCCGTAGCCTTCAACCGCCAAAGCGATCTGATTGTTCACTCAGCAAAGACAGTCAGTCAAATGGCGTTGCCGATTTTTTTTCTTATCTCTGGGGACCGGTGTCCGAAAGCGGACGCCATTTTGATAGTCCAACCTCGAGGTTTGAATATGATCCGCTTTGCAGCACCTGCTTTGGCATTTTCCCTTCTTGCGAGCGCCGCCGCCGCAGACCCTGTCTCCTATGAATTCGACAAGTCACACTCCAATCTGTCCTTTTCCTACAATCACCTCGGTTACTCGACGACCGATGGCCGCTTTGGCGACTGGGACGGTGTTTTGTCCATAGACAGCGCCACGCCCGCAAATTCATCGATCGAATTTTCGATCAACATCGATAGCCTCGACACTTTTTGGGCGGATCGCGATACGCACCTCAAAAGCGCTGATTTTTTTGACGCCGAAAAATTCCCGAAAGCCACGTTCGTGAGCACAAAAGTTGAAAAAACCGGCGAAAATGAACTCGCGGTAACTGGTGACCTCACAATTCGCGGCATCACCAAACCCGCGACCTTGTCTGTCAATGTGACAGCATTTGGCGAACATCCAATGGCGAAAAAACAAGCTGCAGGATTTGCAGTCTCCACGATTATCAAACGCTCTGACTATGGCATGGACAAATATGTTCCCTATGTCGGTGATGATGTCACCGTCACGTTTCATTCCGAAACACTGCAATCTGGCGCGACAAACTAACAACAAACTCTGTGAGGCCGTCCGTTGATGGCGGCCTCCACCGGCAACAGGAGGCAGCGATGCTGCGCAATACGCCTACCGGTTACGGCCGCATCGCTATCGCCTTCCACTGGACCATGGCGCTTTTGATCATCGGGATGCTGGCATTTGGCCTGTATCTGGAAAATCTTCCGAAAACCGATCAGAACACCTTCCAGCTCTACCAGATCCACAAATCCTTTGGTTTTGTTGTCTTGGCCCTTGCCATTTTTCGCCTGATCTGGCGCCTGATCAACCCAGCGCCTAAATTGCCGACAGGCATGGCGGTCTGGGAGCGATGGGCAGCACACCTTGGGCACATTGGGCTTTATGCGTTGTTGTTCGCCATGCCGATTACCGGCTGGCTGATGGTGTCCGCATCGCCCTGGGGCATACCGACAGTCCTGTTCAATCACCTGCCGGTACCGCATCTGCCAATATCAGAGGCATTTGGCACCAAGGAACAAGCAGAAGCCTTCTTCAAGACCCTCCACGGCTACAGTGCCTTTGTCCTGATCGGGCTGATCTTTGTCCATGTCGCCGCAGCCATGAAACACCACTTCATCGCCCGCGATGACACGCTCAGGCGTATGGTGTCGACCAAACCGGCGCAGAACGTATCTTAAACTTGTTATTGAGGTTTATTACCTATGCATCTGAATATAATACATATTGTGCTGTTTATCGGAGCCACTCTTGTCACTGTAAAGCCCGTTTATGCAGCTTCCTGGAACGTTGACTTGGCGCAAAGCACATTGGGCTTTGAAGTCGTTCAAGGCAACAACACACTGGCGGGAACATTCGGCTTTTGGACCGCCAACATCGACTTCGATCCGAAGACTTCGGAAACCGCCACGATTTCCGCAGAAATTCAACCAGCAAGCGCAGATACGGGCAACGCTCAGTTTAACAGTACACTTCCGGGCCCGGATTGGTTCGATGTAACGGGGTTTCCCGCAGCTCAATTCAACACCAACACCGTCTCCCATATTGAAGGCAACAGTTACCGGGCTGATGGAATGCTTGCCATCAAGGGAATTGACCTTCCTGTAGTCCTAGATTTCACGCTTGATATCGACGGGGACACTGCAAAAGCCCAAGGGACAGCAACACTCAATCGGCTCGATTATCAGCTGGGTGCCGGCGTCGGCACAGACACCGTCGGCGATAATGTCACAGTCACGCTGGATCTCACGGCAACGCGCTGAGACCACTTTGCGGTTCTCAGACCAAATCATGAGACCGCAAGACTTGGTGTTTGAGGCCGAATTGCCTTAAAGAACAGATCAGAATTATTTCGCCAGGGCGCCGGTGTCCTCCATCGGTCCTAGCCAGATCTGAAAGGCCTTCGATTATGAACGCTCCGCTCACTCCTCCCGCCTATCAGCACAGCGCCCTCTTCCCGCAAGGCGAAGACAAAACGCCTTATCGCAAGCTGACATCGGACTATGTGAAAACCGCCGAGTTCAACGGCGAAGAGGTTCTTGTTGTGGAAAAGGAAGGGCTTCGGCTGCTCGCGGAAGAAGCGTTCAAGGACATCAATCACTATCTGCGCCCCGGTCACCTGGAACAACTGGCAAAAATCCTCGACGACCCGGAAGCCACGGAAAACGACAAGTTTGTTGCTTTTGATCTCCTGAAGAACGCCAATATCGCTTCCCACGGCGTCCTGCCGATGTGTCAGGACACGGGCACCGCGATTATCATGGGCAAGAAGGGTCGGCGCGTATGGACCGATGGCTCTGATGAAGCAGCCCTCGGTGAAGGCTCGCGCGACGCCTATTTCAAGAAGAACCTGCGCTATTCGCAGCTGGCGCCGCTCTCCATGTTCGAGGAGAAGAACACCGCCAACAACATGCCGGCCCAGATCGAGCTCTATGCCGATGGTGAAGATGCTTACAAATTCCTGTTCATGGCCAAGGGTGGCGGCTCGGCCAACAAGACCTTCCTGTTCCAGGGTACCCCGTCGTTGCTAACCCATGACCGCATGCTGGACTTTCTGAAAGAGAAAGTCCTGACGCTCGGCACCGCCGCCTGCCCGCCCTATCACCTGGCGATTGTCATTGGCGGCACATCAGCTGAAATGAACCTGAAGACCGCAAAACTCGCCTCTGCACGCTATCTGGACGAACTGCCACAGCAGGGCTCCGAGGACGGCCACGCCTTCCGCGACCTGGCGATGGAACAGGAAGTCCTTAAGATGACCCAGGCAACGGGCGTCGGTGCGCAGTTTGGCGGGAAATACTTCTGCCACGACGTCCGCGTGATTCGGCTGCCGCGCCACGGTGCCTCCCTGCCTATCGGACTGGCTGTGTCCTGTTCTGCTGACCGTCAGGCCGTCGGCAAGATCACAAAGGACGGAATTTTCCTGGAGCAGCTGGAAATGCATCCGGAAAAATATTTGCCGGAGGTAACAGACGAGCATCTGGGCGGCGACGTCGTCGAGATCGATCTGAGCAAGCCGATGTCTGAAATTCTCGGCGAGCTGACCAAACATCCGATCAAGACACGCCTCAGCCTGACCGGAACCCTGATCGTGGCCCGTGACCTTGCCCATTCCAAGCTGCGCGAACGGCTGGAGGCGGGCGAACCCCTGCCCGATTATTTAAAGAACCATCCGGTCTACTACGCCGGCCCGGCCAAAACCCCGGATGGCATGCCATCGGGCTCCTTCGGGCCGACCACTGCCGGGCGCATGGACGCCTATGTCGATCAGTTCCAGGCCGCTGGCGGCTCCATGGTGATGCTGGCCAAGGGCAACCGCTCGGCGCAGGTCCGCCGCGCCTGTCAGGCCCACGGCGGTTTCTACCTCGGTTCCATTGGTGGCCCCGCCGCACGTCTAGCCCAGGACTGTATCAAGAAGGTTGAAGTTCAGGAGTTCGAGGAACTCGGCATGGAAGCCATCTGGAAAATCGAAGTCGAAAACTTCCCCGCCTTCATCGTCATCGACGACAAGGGCAACGACTTCTTCAAGGAATTGAATCTGGGGTGATGTGACCCCGGATTTGTTCTGAATCCTTGGAGCCCGCTGCTGGAGACACTGGCGGGTTTTGTTTTGGCTCCGCTGCGTCCTCCAAAAGTCATCCCCAGCTTGGAAATGAAAGGAACCTGCAAACTGCTGCCAATCAAGCCCCAACCTCGCTCAAAATGTGACGCCTGTCACGGGTCGGCGGGTTTGGCTGGCATCTTGAAAGGACATCGCCATATCCAGGTTAGACGAAAGAGACCAGACCGTGGACAACAGGTCTGAAGTCGGGTCTCTCGAAGACAAAGACCGGAGTGGAAGAGACCCTAGTCATGATGAAAACAGTACTCGCACTTGGATTGCTCGCCGCATTGGCAACACCGGACACGGCCTATGCCCTCAACATTCAGGCACCAAGCGAACCAAAGCTTAAGGTCACAAAGATGCAGATGGGCATCAAGAGCCCGGCCGTTTCCGCCTGCCCGGCTGAGGCAAAACTGAATGTCTGGGTGTTCACCAATAAGGAAGGCACAGTACCGGTCTATATCGCCCGTGCAAGCGGTCAGGTGGCTGGTCCGTTTAACGTCACCACCAAGAAACTGGCTACCGGGGTCTATGTCGGCACCTATTCCCGGGACCTTGCAATCCACCAGCCCATTGATGCGCGCTACCGTGCGTCGGTCCCGAGCCACAAGCAGCTGTCCAATTGGGTTCCCCTAAAGGCAAGTTGCTCGTTCGGCCTGGGCGGATAGGCCGTGGATCGCAGCAGTGAACTGAGCGCCGGTTCTAACTGGTTGCATCGACAACAGCGCTGCCAACCTGTTCGCCGCGACCTACCCCAATGAGACTACATTTGAATGGACCGGCCTCGGTATGAAATTGCAGTAACATCAACCTGACGCAAAGAACGATAGTGATCCGGGAGATGCCGCCAGATACTGAAACTTGCGTCCTGACGTTCATTGGACTTTCTCCCCGCAGTTTCGCGTCTCAATCGTCTGCGACCCATCCGGCATGGCAGGAACTTCAATTCTGCTGTTCCCTTTCTCGCAATTACCGCATAACTATTTGGCGTCTGTCGTGTCCGGCAGGGAAAACGATTGAACAAGGACCTTCTTTTGCTGCGAATTGGTCACCGAAAACTGATCCTTAGAGAGTTTCAGTTTGGACGCTTCATGAACCTGCGCGCTTTTATTGTCAGCGTTTTGTGCATCGGTCTTTTGACCGCTTGCGGTGGTGGTGCCGTTAGCAGCATCAATCTGATGCCATCACCCGAAGTTTTTGTCTCGACTGATATCGACCCTTTTCCGGATAACGGTTCCCAACAGAAAATTCAGCACACCAAGCTCTTCTATGTCACCGATCGTGAACCGGCGACCGCACAGGACAGTGCCCTCCGCTACACCAGCGAACGCGGCCACATCATGAGAGCGGGAACGGCAACCGTCAGCATGTCCCCTGAAGCAAAGACATGGGAAGACGTGCGTTCAATTACCCAGTCGAAACCGCGAAACCGGAAGTACAAACTGTCTCTTGACGAAGTCAACGAAATAGGCCCGCTTCCAACCGATGGCGTGAAGTATCTGGACAATCCACCGACGAGTGCCGAAATGGCCGCAACCGGGCGGGCTTTTGCTTCGCAGATCAACACCCAGCTCGCCTCCTCGGGGACCAACGATATTTATATCTACATCCATGGCTACAAAAATGCGTTTGAACGACCCGTCCTGGTCTCGCGCGAGTTGCAGCACTTTCTGGGCTATCAGGGGGCATTCATCAGTTTCGGGTGGCCAGCCACTCCGAACAACTTTGCCTATTTCAAGGACCTGGAAACAGCCGGAGCGACGGTTCGGAACCTGAGACAACTGCTTGTGTTCCTGTCCGAAAATACAAAAGCTCGAAAAATTCATTTGCTGGGTTATAGCGCCGGATCAAGGCTCGTTTTCGAGGCGACGCACCAAATTGCCCTTGCCGGAAATTCAGCCAAACAGAATGCCAACGGGAAAGGTGTCCGGCTGGGCCAAGTCATTCTGGTCGGAAGCGACATTGACCCGTCCTATTTTGGCCAGGCGCTTGCTGATGGACTTCTTGAGGTTCCAGAGCATTTCACCGTCTATTCATCCAGCAAGGACGCCGCGCTCGGATTTGCCAGTCTGGTGTTTGCAAGGCCGCGCCTTGGCCAGATCTGGTCGACCGAGGAGCTCAACCCCACGCTCGGCAAGGAACTAAAGAACCTCGACAATTTGTCGCTCATTGATGTGACAGATGCAGAATCATCGACATCCGGAAATGGCCATGGCTATTTCAGGAGCTCGCCCTGGGTCAGCAGCGATCTGTTCCTGTCACTGATATACAGACGCCCCCCAATTGAGCGAGGACTGTTCCGGCAGGATAGCAGCCCTGTGTGGCGTTTCCCGGTGAATTATCCGGATCTCTTGGCACAAATTGTCAAGGATGCAGAACGGGCGCGATAAACGCCCCTGGTCTGAAACGAGCCTTGTACCCAATCTGCCAAGGCTATGGTCTGTGCCGCATTCAGCGCAGCACAGGAACAATCGGAAAAATTCAGGCGCCTTCAGCTGCGACAACGATAATCTCAACGGTGTAGTCCGGCGTTGCCAGTTTGGATTCGCCGCAGGCGCGCGTTGGTGGATTGGCTGGATCTACCCAGGCATCCCACACGGCATTCATTTCGGCAAAATCATCCATGGAAGCGAGCCAGATCGTTGCCTGAAGAAGTCGGGACTTATCGCTGCCAGCTTCTGCCAGAAGACTGTCTATTTTCTCCAGGATCACTCTGGTCTGCTCTGCAACACTTTCGCCGGGATTTCCGACCTGCCCCGCCAGCCACACCAGTCCGCCATGAATAACCGCCTGGCTCATGCGTGGACCAATATTCAGCCTTTTGATATCAGACATGCCTGATTTCCTTTTTGTATTTTCATGTAAAAATGTCAGTCAGAGGAGACGGGCCGGATTTAACGCCAGAACAACGTCGTCGGTCAATTCAGAGCCTCTGCCCAAACAAAGGTCAGCTGTCAGCTGTGACAGAGCCGGAGCTGTCTGAACGCCATAACCGCCCTGTCCTGCCAACCAGAAAAACCCGTTTGCGTCCGGTGCAAAACCTACAACGGGCGTTCTGTCGGAAACAAAACTCCGCAGACCAGCCCAGTTCCGTTCCACACGGGTGACTTCCATTGTCACCGCTTGTTCGAAGCGATGAAGTCCTTCTGCAAGCACCATGTCATCGGCCCAGACATCATGCGGGTCGACCGGATCTTCATCTGCCGGGGAAACCATCAGCTTGCCCGCATCGGGCTTGGCGTACCAACTCTCCGAAGCACTCGCGATCAGCGGCCAACTTGTGACATTCACGCCATCCAGCGGAGGGATAATTGCAGCAGTTCGGCGCATCGGCACAAGCCCTGTCTTTTTGACACTAGCAAGATCAGCGACTTCATCTGCCCAGGCACCCGCAGCATTAATCAGGACCGGAGCTTCGAAAGTACCTTGCGGTGTTTCCACCTGCCAATTTGCCGATACCCGTGTAATTCGCCGGGCCGGAGCGTCCACGACAAATTGCGCGCCATGCCTTTTGGCTGAGCGAGCTGCTCCCTGAAGAAAACGGTCAACATCAATATCCTTGGCATCACGCTCGATGGCTGCCGCTGCAATCCTGTCTTTCCGCAGGAGCGGGAACAGCGAAACAGCTTCGTCTGCCGTCAAAACCTCCATGCCATTGGCACCCTTAAGGTATTCGTCAAAAGCATTGAGTTCGCCTTCCGCAGCAATCAGCATTTCTCCGCGCGGTGACAAAAGACTTTCCTCAGATATGCCGACCGGATTATCCAGAACTGGTTCGGAAGCAGCGTTCAGCGCCCTCAGGATCTTGTTGCCGTAATTACGGACGAAAATGGCGGCTGAGCGACCAGTTGAATGTCGTCCGAGCGCATCTTCCATTTCCAGGACCGTGACTGAGGCTTCCGGAGCAAGACGCGCAGCCGCACCTGCGCCGGCAATTCCACCGCCGATTATCAGAAAATCGGAAGTCTTGATCATGCGTCCTGAAATCCTGTCAGGCAACTGGTTAGGTTCTGGCCCAGTTCGTCTGAGAGATAACCACCTTCCTGAACAAACAGTGTCGGCAAGCCGAGCTCGGCGATGGCCGCCCCGATCCGATTGAAACCGGGCGTGGTTACAGCAAGGCCTTTCAGAGGATCTTTCTCATATGCGTCCAGGCCGAGTGCAACTACCAGCACATCAGCACCAAAGGCCCGGATATGGTCAAAGGCAGTCCCCAGGGTTTTGAGGTAATCGTCGTCGCCTGTGCCACGCACAAGGGGCAGATTGAGATTATACCCTCTGCCGTCTCCCTCGCCGCGCTCATGGCCATGTCCCCAAAAGAACGGATAAAACCGGACAGGATCGGCATGAATGGAAACAGTCAGAACATCGCTGCGTTCATAGAAGATGCCTTGCGTTCCATTCCCATGATGAACGTCAATATCGAGAATTGCGGGCCGTTTACCAGCCTGCAACAGTCTTTCCGCTGCGATCCCGGAATTGTTCAAAAAACAGAATCCGCCTGCGAGATCTCCAAAAGCATGGTGACCCGGCGGCCGAGAAAGAACATAAACCACCGGCTCGCCCTCCACCATCAAGTCGGCTCCATGTATCGCACTCTGCGCCGACCAGTAAGCTGCTTCCCACGTTCCCGACGCGATCGGGCAACTGGTATCGGTCTGGTGGAAACCGGCCTGCCCTACAGCTGAACGAGGATAACTGGCTGTGCGTCGATCCGGGTGGATATTCGGGATTACTTCATCAGAAGCACCTTCAATACGGCTCCAGCGCTCGTGAATTGCTTGAAGAAAGACCAGATATTCGGGCGAATGCAGGGCTGCAATTGGCTCCAAACCATGGTCCGCCGGTGCCTCGAAACTACAGCTGGCAGCTTCGGCACCTTTCTTCAGGACTTCAATCCGTCCCGGTTGCTCAGGGTTTTCCAACCGAGTTCCATTGGCCATGAAGTGTTTGGGATCATGTGCCCATTGGCGTTCGTCAAATATGGCCCTCATAAATGATCCCTTAAATTGTCTAACGCTGAACCTCGGAGATCGAACACGGTCTCGCCGTCCCGCGGTTCAAAACCGAGTCGTTTGTAGAACCGACCTGCATCCGGGTTATCATGGTAGACGGCAAGTTTGATGAAAGTGACGGTCCAGCTCTCTGGAACATACTCCAGGGTAGCTGCCAGAAGTCGCTTTCCAAGACCTTCTCCGCGAGCCCTTTCAGCGACCCAGAGGTCCGAGACATAAAGGCCCGCACCACCACGCGTTGTCGAAAACAAGGGGGATGCCATCAGCGCACCTAAAGTTTCGCTTTTCTTTGTCGCAAGCAGCGCCACGAATGCAGGAGGATTTGAGAAGCCATGCACCAGCAAGTACTTGGCACTGGCAGAATGGGAATCGTCGAGATCGGTTGAAAGTTGCTGCAAAGCGCCATGAAGTCTCGGGACGTCTTCACGCTCAATTCGTTTGATCTTCGTCCCGTCCATGGTCAGAACGCAGTCCTGTCAGCACCCTTGAGACCAAGGATGTTTCGTGCTTCATCAGGCGACGCAACGCTTCTGCCAAGTTCTTCTACAATTTTGCGGACCTTGCTGACCTGCTGGGCATTCGAACGGGCGAGTTCACCTTTGGCGATATAGAGATTGTCTTCGAGCCCTACCCTGACATGCCCTCCCATACTGGCAGCCATGGAAGCGAATGGCATTTGACTGCGCCCCGCCGCCAGGACAGAGAACATGTAGTCGTCGCCAAACAGTTTATCGGCCATCCGCTTCATATGCATAAGGTTTTCGGGATCGGCACCGATGCCGCCCAGGACACCAAAGACAAACTGGATGAAAAATGGCGCCTTAATCAGGTCCCGGTCGGCAAAGTGGCGCAGCATGTATAGGTGGCTGACATCGTAACACTCAAATTCGAAGCGAGCTCCGCGTTCCTGTCCCATCTGTTTCAATACATGAGCGATGTCCCGCGGTGTGTTCTTGAAGACGAGATCATCTGAACACTGCAGGAGCGGTTTTTCCCAATCATGCTTCCAGTTTTCGAAACGGTTCGCCAACGGATAAAGGGCGAAATTCATTGAACCCATGTTGAGAGAACACATCTCGGGTTCAGCGTGAAGCGGCGCTTCCAGGCGTTGGTCCAGACTCATGACGGCGCTGCCACCTGTGGTGAGATTCACAACGGCACTACACCCAGCCTTGATTTTTGGCAGAAATGCCATGTAGTCCTCTGCGCGCGCAGAAGGTTCACCTGTTTCGGGATTACGGGCATGCAAATGAAGGATCGCGGCACCGGCTTCTGCCGCATCAATAGACTGCTTTGTAATTTCCGCCGCAGTTACCGGCAGATGTGGTGACATAGTGGGTGTATGAATTGAGCCGGTAATGGCACAGGAAATGATGATTTTTTCTGACATGTTTTTGCTAACTGGTTCTTGCACTTTGTTGAGACATCCTGTCCATAAACTGGCACAGGGAAAGATCGAGACCTTCGATAATCTCAGCTACATGGTCCACCGTTGAAATCATCGGTGGTGCGACGAGAAAATGATCTCCACTATAGCCACCTCTAGATCTTCGGGAATAGATAATCAGACCGTTTTCGTATGCGATGTCGACCAATTGGCTGAAAGCATTCAATTCCGGCGGTAATGGTTGCATGGTCGTTCTGTCATCAACCAGTTCAAAGGCCAGCAAAAGTCCCTTGCCCCTCACATCTCCTATGACGGAATACCGGTCCATCATATTTTCGAGTTCGCTTTTCAGAAATGCCCCTGTTTTCATGGCGTTCCGGCAAAGACCTTCCCGCTCGATTTCCTCCAGAACAGCCAATCCAGCTGCGCAAGCAAGCGGATTTCCGGCATAAGTGAAGCCATGCAAAAACCCGCCGGCATCAAGCACATTCGAAACGATGGTCTTGCGCGCAATCATGGCACCCAGCGGAACATAACCAGCGGCAAACCCTTTCGAAATAACAAGGATATCAGGAGTGACATTCCAATGATCTGCAGCAAAGAACTTCCCAGTTCTTCCGCCGCCGGACATAACTTCATCGTGGATCAGCAACACACCATGTCGGGTACAAATCTCCCGAATACGCCTCATATAGCCCTCGGGAGGGACGAGCGCGCCAGTAGATGCCCCGCCCACCGGCTCGACGATGAATGCCAGGACGGTTTCCGGCCCCTCAGCGAGGATTTTTTCTTCCAGCAAGTCGGCGTAGTGAATTCCGGTAGCCTCATCGGCCGGATCAAGGCCATCGAGATAGGCGCGCGGAGCCGGAATTTTGGGCATGGACTGCATCATCGGCTCAAAGGGAGCTGTCAGTGGATCATAACCTGTCAGCGCGAGCGCACCGAGTGTACTGCCATGATAACTTGGCTCTCGGGAAATGACCTTGGATCGCTGCGCTTCTCCAATCGCAACTGCGTTCTGCCGAGCTAACTTGATAGCGCTTTCAACTGCTTCGGAACCGCCGGACACAAAGAACACCTTGTCCAGTCCATCCGGCGCTAGCCCGGCGGTTCTGGTGGCAAGTATTTCAGCTGGCTCTGTCTCGAAATGCAACCGGTAGCCAAAGGTAGACTTCTCCATCTGCCTGCGCATGGCTTCCAGCACCCGCGGATTCGAGTGACCAATGTTGCAGACCATGGCACCAGAAGACCCATCCAGATAGCGTTTGCCATCCACGTCCCACATGTAGACGCCTTTTGCCTGGTCCAGAACGGCACGCTTTTGACCGGTCTGGTAGAAGAGATGCGAAGCTTCAGACGAACTCATGAAGTTGCTCCCGGCAGGGCTGCGCAGTCACGCGGACGGAAACGAACGGAAACGGTTTCGCCCTCCTTGAACGGATGTTCGTCAATCATGTTGATGGCCTGCATTTGCTGATCACCAACACGGACAAAGTAACGTGCTGCCTTCCCTTGGTAATCGACCGCCTCCACGACACCGTTAAAAGCGACGCGATCATCCCTGGGTGCAGACACATCCGTCAGTAGCAGTTTTTCTGCTCTAATTACGAGTTGAGCGGCTCCAACATTGCCGACGTTCGGAGCCCTGTCCTTAGGCACAGTAATTTGGCCGAAGAAAGGAAGTTCAAGTGACAAACCATCACCGAATATTTCCTTGCAGTTGGCGCCAAGGATATTGGAGGTGCCCAAAAATCTTGAAACAAATTCGCTTGCCGGGGTGTTGTAGACTTCTTCCGGCGATCCAATCTGTTCAATCCGGCCGTCAGACATAACGACCACCTGATCAGACATCGCAAGCGCCTCTGACTGGTCGTGGGTCACGAAGACGGTCGTGATCCCGATATGGTGTTGAATGCGTTTGAGCTCGACGCGCATGTCTTCGCGCAAATTTGCATCAAGTGCCGAAAGGGGTTCATCGAGCAGAAGAACATCGGGTTCGATGACAATTGCTCGGGCAAGTGCGATCCGCTGCTGTTGGCCGCCGGACAATTGCTTCGGGTGTCGGTCAGCGACATGCGGAAGCTGAACAAGATCGAGAACCTCCCGAACTTTTCGTTCCATATCGGCCTTTGACACGTCCCGATATTTCAAGCCGAAAGCGACGTTTTCAGCGATTGTCTTGTGCGGAAACAACGCATAATTTTGAAAAACAAGGCCAAGATTGCGATAATGGATAGGCACATCGTTGACACTCTGGCCATTGATCGCAATTTCCCCTTCCGTGGGGTCGATCAACCCTGCGATCATGCGCAGCGTTGTCGTCTTTCCACAGCCGGACGGCCCGAGAAGCGTCACAAAACTGCCTTCAGGAATATCCATGGACATGCGATGGACCGCTGTGAACGATCCGAAACGCTTGACAATGTTGGTCAGGGAAACAGCGCCCACGCCAGACCTCCGATGGTTTTGAGGGATCAACTCTCGCCCGAAACCCAAGGGCAAGAGTCCGTTTCATGGTTGAAGTGCCTAGTAGCCTTTTTGGATACGCCCGAAAGTTTTTGACCAGGCCTGCTCGTTGGAGTTCCAGTATTCCGGATTGGCGAAGGTCAGGCCATCCAGTGTGCCGGTCGGGTCAAAGGCAGGCAGCGTCGGGATCTTGTCACCGAGATCGACCTTGGTTGGATCGAGTGCAGTTGGGTAGTTCTGCCCTTCGGCCACGGCAATGGAAGTCTCCGGTGCCAACATGAAGTTAAGCAACTCCTCGCAGGCCTCCATCGGAGACCCTTTGATCACAAAAAGGCATTCCTGCCAGCCGAAGCCGTTCGGTGGATCGATATAACCAATATCCTTCCCCTGTTCCTGCAATGCATAGATCCTGCCGGACCAGCCTTCAGTGACGTAAATCTCTTCTTCTGCCAGCAAGCTCATCAACTCTGCACCTGACTGCCAGTATTTCAGCAGAAGATCACGGTTCGTGCGCACAGCCTCCCAGACAGCATCCATATCGGTCGCATTGTTTGGATTCTGGCCGGTTTGAAGAGAAGCGTACCAGACACGGGTCCGCCAATCAGACCAACCACCGATCTTGCCTTTGTAAGCGGCATCGATCAGAAGCTTTGCGCCCTTTTCCTTTGCTTCGTCGTCGGAAATGTATTTGCGATTATAGGCGATGCCCGTGGTGCCGTAGTCATAAGGCACGCATGAGAGTTTGCCATCGGTCACACTCCGGAACACGTCCGTCAGTTTCGGGATTACAAACTTCAGGTTCGGGATATTTGCTTCGTTGAGTGTCGAGTTCAAACCGAGATTCACGTAGCGCGCGTAGTCGAAGACACCGGACAGATGCGCGATGTTGTACTCGCCGTCCTGACTGGCCTTCACACGCGAGAGATACTCATCGCCGCCGCCAAACGTGCCATCAACGACCTTGACGCCGGTTTCCTCCGTATAGGGATCAAATGCATATTTTCGAAAAGCTTCAGAAACGACCCCACCCCAGCCGTCGAAGCGGACCTGTTCCGTCGCAGCAAAAGCATGACGGGCAAACGGTGTATGAACGCCATAGGCGAGTCCGGCGGCACCAATCAGGCCGAGAAATTTGCGGCGATCGAGATCCCCATTCAAATAGCGTTCACGCATACGCTCATAACGTTTTGTATTATCCATTTGTAATATCCACTCTGGTTTGTTTATTCGGTCTTGTTCATTTGATCGCGCGGTTCTATTCGCCACGCCGCAGGGCTACCCGTCGGGCAATAGCCAGCCCCAATAGCGGCAATCCGACGGTGAGAAGGATCATCACGGTGCCAAGCGCATTGATTTCCGGAGAGATGGAATTCCGCAGCATGGCGAAAATCTGGGTGGGAACGGTTTCCACGCCGCCCGGCTTCCAGAAAAGCGTTCCGGTGATGTCGTCAAAGCTGATGGTGAAGGCAAAGAGCATGCCCGCGAAAATGGCAGGTGCCAGCAATGGAAGCGTGACCTGAAAAAAGGTCTGTACGGGACTCGCCCCCAGACTGAGGGCTGCTTCTTCATAGTCGCGACGAATGCCAACCAGACGTGCCTGCACCACAAGAATGACAAATGGCAGCGTGAAGATGACATGCCCCATCAGTAGTAGGAAAAAGCTTTTGTTGATGGACAGGAAATTCAAGAACAGCAGCAAGGCTACAGCCAGTACCACTTCCGGCACCAGAATGGGCGCAATCAAAAGCGTCGAGATCAGATTCCGGCCAGCGACGTTGTAGCGAACCAGAGCCACGCTTGCCAAAACACCGAGTGTTGTGGAAATCAACGCCGTCAGAGCACCCAGGATAACTGAGGTTCTAAAAGCCCAGAGAATCGCGTCATTTTGCGCCAGTTCGACAAACCAGCGGAAGGAAAAGCCGGTCATCGGGAAACTGCCAAACTGACTGGCATTGAAGCTCAAAAGGACAACAACGACCACCGGCAAAAACATGAAAAGGTATACCAGCAGCGTGTAAACACGGATCAGCGACCACCCCATCAACCAAGCCCCTTCATCAGTTGTCCCATACCGAGGTAGCGGTTGTAGATCAGCACCAACGCCCCCAGAACCGCGAGCAGCATCAGCGACAATGCTGAACCAAGCGGCCAGTTGAGCTGTGTGATGATGGCTTCAAACACGAGATTGGCGAACATTGCATCTGTTGGCCCGCCAAGGACCAGAGGGGTGATGTAAGTCCCTGCACTCAATACGAAACACAGCAAGCCACCAGCGGCCAAGCCCGCAAGGGAAAGTGGCAGTGTGACTTCCCGGAAAGCTTGCCAACGAGTCGAGCCAAGCGAGCAGGCAGCATCTTCAAGCGAGATGTCGATACCTTCCAGCGCTACGTAGATATTCAGCACCATGAAGGGCAGCAGAAAGTGCACTAAACCGAGGATGACTGTCGGCTCGTTGTAGAGCATCTGGATTGGCTCGGACGTAACACCGAGATTAAGCAGCACCCAATTGACCGCTCCCGAGACACCGAGAATGTTGATCCACGACATGGTGCGGATGATGTAGCTGATCCAGAATGGAATCATCAAAAGCAGAAGCAAAAGGGCTTTGTTCCCGCGTGACCGTGCAATGAAATATGCAGCTGGATAGCCCAGTATCGCGCAGGCGATTGTCGTGATTGCCGCTATGCGCAGCGTACTGAGCAAAATGTCGCGATAAAACGGATCAGTGAGCGCTTCCTGCCAGTTGTCGAGATAAAAGCCGACCTGTTCAGCACCCGATGCCGTTCTCAACCAAAATGAATAGACAACAATGAAGAGCAGCGGAACAAAGATAAGCAATCCGATCGCTATCAAGGCCGGAGATAGAAGTATCCATGGCTGCCTTCGTTCCCGCGCCTCGACGCTCATGCAAACAATCCCACCAACCTACATTGTCAAAAGTACTTGACTTCAGGGTTGCAGGCGCGGATCTATAGATCAAATAGATAATAGAAATTACAAGTATTGACCAAAACTATGACCGAAGGTTCGTCCCCCCTTCACGCAGAACGGCTGGCTCGCGAACTGGACTGGAATCTGCTCCGAACCTTTATCGTTCTCGCCCAATCCAGCAGTGTAACAGCCGCCGCCGAGAAGCTGCGCCTCAAGCAGCCCACCGTCTCAAGTGCCTTGAAAAGACTGGAAGATCGACTTGGCCGCAAATTGATCAACCGAAAGCCCGGCCTGTTTGAATTGACTGAATCCGGAAGCCTTCTCTACAAGGAAGCCGTCGAGATCCAGGGCGCTATCCTTCGGCTTGGCACATTGATGCGCGACGTTACACATGAAGTTCGCGGTCATGTCGAAATCGCCATGGCCAGTCACGTTGTCAGTCCCGTCTTTGACGATGCGCTTCGCGAATTTCATGAGAAGCACCCAGCGGCTACGTTTTCGATAAATGTTTCCTCCAGCAAGAACGCGCTGGAAGCCGTTACTTCCCGCCAAGCATCTCTCGCGGTTTGCCTTGTTAAGGACCGTAATCCGAAGCTGGAGTATCTGCGCCTTTTCAGAGAGTTTTTCGGGCTGTTCTGCGGTCCGCCCCACCCTCATTTTGGGCGCAAAGATCTGACGAAAGCGGATCTGGCAGGTCAGTCGGCCGTCAGTTTCATCACAGATCGGCTGGAAGACGCGCTCAGACCCGTCACACTGATGCGTGCAGAGGCCGATCTGGAAGACCGGGTCGTCGGAACATCTGCCAATCTGGAAGAGGTCCGGCGCATGATCATTGCCGGCCTCGGCATTGGTCCCTTGCCAGTTCATGTCGTCCGCAGGGATGTGGAAGACAAGTTGCTCTGGCAGCTTCCTCCCTATGAAAAGCTGCCGGAAATTGATGTCCATGTCGTGTGGAATCCAAAGGCAAAACTCAATCGCGCTGAAGCCGCCTTGCGGGACATGTTGCTGGAAAAAATCCGTAGTACACCGATCGACGAACGAACCTACGGCTAAACTTAGAAAATAGTGCGATGATGGACCAATACGGTCGGCGCATGCGTGCGGAAGAATTATCGTTGGGCACCTGAATTCTTACGCGGCCTTGTGCTGCGCAATCATGAGCGCCCCTTCCACGATTTCCGCTATCTGATCGCAATGATGTTCCGTGAGTGCCAGCGGAATACGCATGTCGCACAGTCCCTGCATGACATTCCGGGTTTGCGGCAGGTCCTGGCGGCCCAGTGCATATCCCCAGTCCGCATAAGTGCTGGTGAAACCGCGCGGTTCCTGGCGGCCAAACCACTTTATGTTAGTCCCTGCGCCATCACACAAATCGATGAAGCGTTCAATCGTCAGATTGTCAAAGCCATCTAACGAAAACTGCATGGAACTTGCTACATAGTTCTCTTTCTCGTGCCGAACAGGAACCCTGACCCCCGGAATGGCGTTCAGTCGTTCGCCAAGCATTCGATAGAGCCTGTTCCAGTTTGCCGCTCGGTCGCTCAACAGCGGCAACTGAGCGCGCACCAGAGACGCGGCCAAAGCGGTCATGCGCATGCTGCAGTTCGGGATGTCGTATTTGTGCCGCTCGAAAACACTCATATCCGGCCGGGCTGTATGCTGTTCATAAAGCATGTAGGAGCCCGAATAGAGGATGGCCTTGGCGGCAACATCCTCGTCATCGCTGACCAGAAGGCCGCCCTCACCGGAGTTGACGTGTTTGAACGTCTGCGCGCTGAAAGCACCTGACAGGCCAAACCGCCCGGTCGGTGTGCCATCCCAGCCTGCGCCCATCGTGTGGGCACAATCCTCGACAACGGTCAGGCCAAATTCGGCCGTAACCGCCATCAGCTGGTCCATATCCGGGACATGCCCGCGCATGTAGGACAACAATAGAACCCCAGCGCCCGAGCTTTTCGCCTTTTTTGCAAAGTCCTCAAGGTCAATGTGATAGTTCTGATCTATTTCGACAAAGACCGCTTCAGCACCAGCGTGTTTGATAGCCCCAGGCACTGGTGCCAACGTAAAGGCATTCACCAAGACGTTGTCGCCATGCTCAACTCCGGCAGTTTTCAAGCCAAGGTAGATCGCGCTGCCGCCGGAGTTCAGACCAACTGCAAAGCGACTGCCCAATGATGCTGCGAATTCTTGTTCCAGCAGCGCTGCATGATTGTCTACCCCCCCGTACTCGCCGTACCGAAACAGTCTGCCCGACCGCATGATATCGACAGCGGTCTCGATTGCAGATTCAGGAATTGCACCTGGATCAGACAGATCAATATCGAGCTTTGGCAGGTGTGATGCAGCGGTCATATACATACTCTCGGAGAAATTCGGGCCAGCGCAGTCACTCGACCAAATCGATCAATCCGAGAGTGTGTCAAATCTCGTGTACTGGCAAGAGAGTGCCAGACAATATCGTCATAGAAAACGAGTTGTCAGGCGATTGCCCGTTCTTGGCGGAACGACACCAGTCGCTTGGCATTTTCGTCCCATAGTACCAGCTTCACGCATTTCAGGCTCTCGATAAACGTGATGCGGCTCATGTCCTTGAGTTCCGGATAATCGCGCAGAACCTCCGGAAGACGGTAGAACGGGATTTTAGCAGCCAGATGATGGACGTGGTGAATACCGATGTTGCCAGTCAGCCAACGGATCGGTGTCGGCAAGTCATAGTGCGAACTGCCGTGAAGAGCCGCATGGGCAAAGCTCCATTCGCCATCTTCCGACCAATGCGTTTCTTCAAACTGATGCTGAACATAGAACATCCAGACACCACCGGTCGCAGCAAGCAGTGTGATCGGTATTTGAACGACCAGAAACGGCACAAGACCAACCAGCCAGATCATGAACGCAATTGGAACGATGATGGCGAGATTTGTGGCAATCGTCGAAACCCATGGCTGGGCACCGGCACGCATCAGACCAACCGGTACACGGTATTGGCAAACAAACAGCCAGGCTGGTCCGAGACCAAACATAACGACTGGATGCCGGTAAAGTCGGTATTTGAATTTGCCCCACGCGCTCAAAGCTCGATATTCGCGGACCGTTAACGTATCGACATCCCCAATCCCGCGCCGATCCAGATTGCCCGCAGTCGCGTGATGAACCGCATGGGTTCGGCGCCAGTAATCATATGGTGTCAGAGTGAACACGCCGATGACGCGGCCGATCCAGTCGTTAAGTCGACGATTGGCAAACAAGGACCCGTGACCACAATCATGTTGCAGAATAAACAGGCGGACCAAGAACCCTGAAGCCGGGATAATCAAAAGCAGCCCCCAGTACTGCCCATAAATGAAAGACGCAGCACACAGAACCCAAAGGCATATGAAAGGAACAACTGTAATGAATATTTCGAAGAGGCTTCGAGCCATGCTTGGCTCGCGGTACTTCGCCAAAGCAGCAGTCCAAGACTGCGATTTGCTTTCGCCGGCACCACCCTCGGCAGAAACATTCATCATATTATGTCCATTCCAAATCTGATCGATCCGAACAAGAAGCGTCCGGAATGAATACCTGCTGTCTCTGAAAGAAATACGGTCTCTTCGTCAAGATCAGTAGGTCAGAAAAAAGGCCGGGCTGAAGCCCGGCCTTTCAATTTCAAACGCCGCTCTGCACCAGTCTAGTGACGATCACGTCGCGGCTCCGAAACTTAAACTTCCTGCAGGTTGTCTGCAGCGGACTTGCCGGAGCGACGGTCCTGAACAACTTCGAAGGAGACCTTCTGGCCTTCTGCGAGGGAGTGCATGCCAGCACGCTCAACAGCGGAGATGTGAACGAATACGTCGTTGCCGCCATCTTCCGGCTGAATGAAGCCGAAGCCTTTGGTTGTGTTGAAGAATTTAACTGTACCGATAGCCATGAGATTGTCCTTTTCAATCGGTCTTAAAGTAGTGCTCTACACAACATGTCAGTGCAAAGCGGTTAGGTCGATTTTGAAAGGGAAGATCGTTCAGGCCGCAGTTACCCGCGCAGTCACAAAGTTCGTCAAGCAATATCGATGAGTGCCGGTACTCCTTATTCACTGAAAAAGCAAGCGAAATCGACTTGCTGCGCAGACACATAGCTGTGACCAGATACCAAAAACGTTCTTGGCTTTTTATTAAATGGCTTGTTCCCGGCGCATTCCCGGTCCAGACATATGAATTCAGACGCCCCAAAGTCACACGCAGGATTCTCCACAATGACAGCCCCTCAGGATGCCGCCACGAGACGTTCGGTTCAGCCGGTCATTTGTTATCCACCTGATTCGCTCAATCACCCCGACATGGCTCTCTATGAAGGTGCTCGTGAAACGGCAGAAAAGGTTGGTGAAGTCATTGTGCAGCCTCGTGAAGCTGCCAGCATAGAGGTTCCTGCAGGTCATTTTCTAAAAATCACCTCGATAGAAGGTTCTCAAGTCGGCGACCTCAATCTCTTCAACAGTTCTGATCTATCAGAACGGTTCTATTCGGGGAAAACCCGCGCATTGCACGGCACCCATGTGACGACCGGAGATCGCCTCTGGTCGAACTTTCCGACACTCCGGCCACTGGCGACCGTCACGACAGACACATTGAACTGGTATGGCATGGATGAATATGGCGGCTCGGTACACGACGTTATTGGAACCCGCTGTGACCCCTATACAGGCCGCGCGCTGGGTGGTCCGGACTACCACCATTGTTGTCATTCCAACCTGACACGCGCGCTCGCAGATGCTCGAGACATTAGCCTCCAGGAAGCCGAAACTCACGTTCACGACGTTCTGAACGTCTTCATGTGCACAGGTTTTACACGAGACACCGGCCAGTACTTCATGAAGGCCAGCCCGGTACGGCCGGGCGACTATCTGGAGATGTTTGCCGAGATAGATTTACTGGCAGTCATGAGCGCCTGTCCCGGAGGTGATTGCGGCAGCGAACACTCCAGCGACACCGCTCCCTGCCATCCGATGTTGATGGAGGTCTATCGCCCACTGGCAGGAAAACTGGAAGAGTGGTCTTCGCCACCGGTTAATGCCTATGACCGCAGCCACGGCAGATAGGTTTCAGGTTTTGGCGGCGGTGTATTGCCTGCAAGGAAACAGGTCACTATCGCTTCATCCAATTGCTACCAGTCAGAAACAGTGACGATCCGGTCAGCACCGGTTTTTCTTCGCCGTGTCATTTGGCAAGAATATTTGGCTAAAGGTCGAGAATCACACTGGCCTAATGGCGCAAGCAGGCCAAAACCGGTTGATTCCCAGTATAATTTGACAACCAACTATCGAAAGAATTACCGAGGAACACATTCTTCGCACAACTTATTGATGCTCTTACAAAAAACACTCGATTATGAGGCTGTTTTTGTTACCCAAAAAGCACAATAACGTCTTGGAAAGCTCTAATCACAGATACGTGAAATTTAAATTTTGACGCATTTAGGTCATCATTGTTAACAGTGCGGCAAGGACATTTTCCTAACGTAACCTATGACATGTAGCGCCCCGAGGAGTGGTTCGGGTGCTAATGGGGGAACAAATGAACAAATTCTTTTATACAATGGTTGTTGTGCTGGCCAGCACCTTGTTGCTTCCGGCAACAGCGTCGGCCCGGGCTGGATATTTTGATCACAGCACCAATCAATGGGTAACGCCCAAGTATCATCCTGGCGGCAAATCACCTGTCAAACGCAAACGCGTTCGTTATGATGGGCCATATTCACCAGGTACGATTGTGATCGATACTTCAGAGCGTCGGCTGTATCACATCCAGGAAAACGGCAAGGCCATGAAATATGGCGTTGGCGTCGGCAAGGACGGCTTCCAGTGGGCCGGCAAACATAGAGTGACCCGCAAGGCAGAATGGCCAAGCTGGACACCTCCGGCGCAGATGCGGGCTCGCGAGCGGCGTAAGGGTAGAATCCTTCCGGCGCACATGAAGGGCGGTCCGAACAATCCGATGGGCGCACGCGCGCTTTATATCGGTTCGACCCTGTACCGCATTCATGGAACAACTGAGCCGTGGACGATCGGATCCGCTGTTTCTTCAGGTTGCATTCGGATGGCAAATGAAGACGTGATCCATCTCTACAAAAACGTCGATGTCGGCGCGAAGATTGTTGTCAAACGTTAAGCGCAACAGACAATGAGAATTTGGAAAAACCGGGCAGATTGCCCGGTTTTTTTTATGTCCAACTCCAACTGGATAAAATCCATAGAAGCAGCAACAATCGCTCTCTTAAATTACGGTTCCCGATTTCACTTGGTGAATGGACAGTGCATATCTGTTCCGCCAGTCATTGATGCAATTGTCATTCAGCGGGAAAGCCCTTTCTCGCCCAATTCCTGTAGGTAGCCGCCCCAGTGTTTACCGCGATCTGTGGCAAGGTCCAGAAAGTATGGCCAAGAGAAAATTCCGGAATTGTGCATGTCGTCAAAATGGATGCGTACTGCATAGTTTCCGACCAGTTCTATCTTGATGATTTCGACGTTCTTCTTGCCCGGGATTGTCTTCTTTTGAGATGGCGCGTGGCCCTTAACTTCGGCTGACGGTGAACATACGCGCAAGTATTCCGCTGACAATTGGTGGCGTTCTCCATCATCAAATGCGACGGTCAACGTCTTCCGATCTTCCGAGACACGCAATTCGGTCGGCCACACGGAGTTCTCTTCTGTCATTCTGGGCACCTGACGCAAAACTGTTGGATCATTTGTCAGTGGACGATACTGCTCAAATCGCTTCGGTCAAGCGGCGTTTTGACCATTCAGTTTGACAGATTGGTATCCACCCAGGGCAGCCTTACGAGCGTTTGCGTGATCGACAATTGGATGTGGATAGGTTTCACCGAGTCTAACGCCCGCCTTTTCAAGAACTGATGGCGGCGCTTCAAACGGTGCAAACAGGTCTGCTGCCTCCAAGCCCTTAAGCTCAGGAACCCATTTTCGGGTGTATAATCCTTCTGGATCAAATTTCAGGCCCTGCGACATGGGATTGAAGATCCTGAAATAGGGAGCAGCATCGGCACCTGATCCGGCGACCCATTGCCAACCGGCGGAATTGTTTGCCAGGTCCGCATCCACAAGTGTGTCTCGGAACCATGCTTCGCCGTGCTTCCAGTGAAGACGCAGATGTTTTACCAGGAAACTGGCGACGAGCATTCGCACGCGATTGTGCATATATCCGGTTTGCCAGAGTTCGCGCATCCCCGCATCCACCAGCGGATACCCCGTCTCTCCCCTTTGCCACCGCTCAAGATCCTCAGGACTGTCACGCCATGGATAGGCATCGAAAGTCGGCTTCCAGTTATCAGATGGCAGTTTCGGGAAATGATAAAGCAGGTGATGAGCGAACTCCCGCCAGCCTATTTCCGACAGGAATTTCATCCCGTCCTTGGCAAGCTGCGGATTTGAATCCAACTTGTGATGGGTCGCAGCCCAAACTTGACGCGGTGAAATCTCGCCGAAGTGCAGATGTGGTGACAGACGGGACACCTTGGGCAAGTCCGGCCTGTTTCTGAGCTCACCATACCCAGCCAATTCGCTGTCAAGAAACTCCCCAAGCCGCTGCTTGGCACCCGCTTCACCGGGTCTCCAAACATCTTGCCAGCCGGACGCCCAATTAGGTTTAGTTGGAAGCAGGTTCAAGTCCTCGAGGCCTTCTCCGCCGTCATAGCTGGCAAACCGAAACTGTTCCGGCGCTGCCAGGGGCATGCCGACCGGTTGCTGTTGCGCCGATTTCCAAAATGGCGAGTACACCTTGAACGGCCCACTAGATTTGGTTTGCAATTCCCAAGGCTCAAACAACAGGGATGCTTTGAAACTGCGAACTTCGCATCCAGCAGTTTTCAGGTCCGCCTTGATGTCTGAATCGCGCGCAATGGCATGCGGTTCATAAACTCGGTTCCAAAATACGGCATCCGCACCAACCTCTGTGACAAGTTTCGGGATTAAATGCCGAGCACTGCCACACAGTATCACGAGTCCCGGCAGCGTTTCCCTGAGAGCTGCGAGACTGTGATGCAACCACCATTTATTTGCGCCGCCAAGCGGATGTTCGTCGCCAGATTGTTCAGCGGTTTCCACGATGTAAACTGGCAGAACCGCGCCTTTGCACGCGGCCTCAAGAAGCGCCGGATTATCTGAAATTCGAAGGTCCTGACGGAACCAGACAATTGTTGTCATGTTGCCTCTGGCGTAATGCGTTTAACTAGGTACGCCAGAGGTACTTTTTGGATCAATAAATTTATCGTGTAGTTATGCTGGCACCGACACTTTTGCTTCGGGGCGCAGCCGCCCAAAATGTTCGTCCCAGCCGGCGTCGAGTGCACTCAACATCATGAACGCCGCTTCACCAGCAGCTTGCTCAATGCCTTCATGTTGCAAAGTCAGCCGGGTCCCGCCAGCGGCTTTTTCAAGGGACCATCGCACTGTTGTCATGGCACCTTCCAGCGGCTTCACCGTGAATGTGTAGACGAGACTGTCAAAGGGCCGCATCTCCAGCACTGTCCCCCAACAAATGCGGGTCATGTCACCGTTCTGGTTTAACAGCGTGTAGTCAGCACCTTCTGTCAGGTTTTCCTCAGCAGGATGAAACCAGCGGGCCAGTTTGTCTTTTTCGGTCAAAAAGCTCCAGACGACGTCTTTTGGTGCATCCAGAATGATCGTTTTCGTCAATGTTGTTGCTGTCATTTGTCGGTCCCTTTTTTCTCTTTCATGTCCTTGGCAATTTCACGCTGCAGCTTGGACAACTTGCTGTCCCAGAACTGTTCAAAATACCCGAGCCATTCCAGCGCTGATTTCATCGGAGCTGGCGTCAATTCACTAAGCCGTTCGCGCCCGCTCACCTGGCTCCTGATCAAACCGCCCTCCTCAAGAATGGCGAGATGTTTGTTGATTGCGTTCCGGGAAATCTCGAAACGATCAGCAATCTCGGCGACCGGCAGACTTTTATCTGTCAAATGAAGCAGTATTTCCCGGCGGGTCGGATCCGAAAGCGCACGAAAGACCGATTGTGGCCCTGTATTCATTGTCCCTCTCCGCCAACCGGTTGAAAATCAAATGGACCATCCTGATAGAGGAACGTCACGCAGTCGACTTTGGAGACACATTTACTGAGGTGGGCAAGACCGGCCGGGATTTCGTAATAGTCACCCGAGTTAAGGACCGTTTCCTGTCTATCGTTTTCGTCAGCAGCGACATGCACCATTTGCCCTGAAACAATAATCCCGTGCATGGCAGCACTTTTGACATGAACTGGGCTCACCAAGCCGCCAGGCAGGCGAACCATCGCCATATAGCTTTCTTGGAATCGGTCGCCTTCAAGGGCTGCAAAAGCCACTCCCTCGGGGGTGACTTCCCAGTTCAACTCTGGCTGGGCCTTCAAATCGATGACACCTGCATCTGCCGCAGCTGCCGGGGCGATACCGATCAGAAGTGCTAACGCAGTTCTATTATATTTGTTCACAACGCAGGTCCTTTTATAACACCATTTGGTGTCATTAATATAACCCCTTAAGGTGTTACTTCAAGTCCTGTCAGGATTTATTTTTGGGATTTCAATTTCGCGCAGATGTTTTTGCCCGAAAGACCAACAAGCCGATCAGTAGACTGATGCCAAACCGCTGAATTCGGAGCAGTCGTTACAAAGACAAGACGGCTGCTGATTGACAGGATTAAACTATCAAGTTTACCTGTCAGGAAGAACAAGTCAGCAGACCTCGGGTTTTGATTGATCTTGCTTGCCGTTGCTCCATATGATGGGCATCAAACAAAACAGTCCGAGGGAGAGCAGAACGTGACAGACGGAAACATAGTGGTCCCTGCATCAGCAGCATCCAGCACGTCAGCAGTCCCTGCTCCGATGATAGATCCCTTTGGCCGAGCCGTCACCTATCTCCGTGTTTCCGTCACAGACCGCTGTGATTTTCGCTGTGTCTATTGCATGGCAGAAGACATGACGTTTCTGCCAAAGCGCGAAGTCCTCAGCCTTGAAGAACTGGATCGTCTTTGCACTGCTTTTATCGAAAAAGGTGTTCGTAAACTGCGTTTGACCGGCGGCGAGCCACTTGTGCGCAAAAACATCATGAGCCTGATCCGGAATCTCGGGCGGCACATTGACAGCGGCGCATTGGAAGAACTCACGATTACCACCAACGGGTCGCAGCTCGCTCGCTTTTCCAAGGAGCTTTATGACTGCGGTGTTCGCCGTATCAACGTTTCGGTCGACACACTGGATCCTGAAAAATTCAAGGCGGTTACCCGCTGGGGCGATCTCGACAAGGTCAAGGACGGTATTCGGGCAGCGACCGACGCCGGCTTGAAGGTCAAGATCAACATGGTTGCGCTCAAAGGCGTCAATGAGCCCGAAATTGTGCCAATGCTGGAGTGGTGCCATGAACATGGTTATGACCTGACCATGATCGAAACCATGCCACTGGGCGAAATCAACGAAGACCGCACAGATCAGTATCTGCCGTTGTCGACAGTTCGAAACCGCTTGGCTGAACAGTTCACCTTGACCGAAATTCCCTACAAGACGGGTGGCCCGGCCCGATACGTCACATTAGAAGAAACCGGCGGACGTCTGGGCTTTATTACGCCGATGACCCATAATTTCTGCGAGAGCTGCAATCGTGTTCGTGTGACATGCACTGGCCAGCTTTATATGTGCCTCGGCCAGGATGACATGGCAGATCTCAGAGCACCCCTACGCGCTTCTGAAGGCAATGAACTGTTGAGCAGTGCAATTGATGAAGCCATTGGGCGCAAGCCGAAAGGTCACGATTTCATTATCGACCGCAATTCAAAACAGCCTGCAGTTTCACGTCATATGAGCGTTACGGGCGGTTAGGCTGGCGCGCAATAGTCGTCAGTCAACCTATTCTGTCGGCAGCTGGCGTGTGCTTTTTTCATAGAAAAAGACTGCGGCCACAAAAACAATGCTGGCCGCCGCACCAATTGTCATAACGATGACCATCGGCATTGCGCCGTCACCGAGGGTACCGGTTGACAGGGAACTGGCGACCCAAATACTTGCGATGGACCCAAAGCCAATCTGCAGACAACTGGTCAAACCAGACGCTGTTCCAGCCAAGTCTGGGCGGACACTGACAGCACCCGATATTGCACTTGGCAAACAGACCCCATTGCCAATGCCGACAAACAACATCGGCAAGAACAATAAAGGCGCATTCAACTTTTCAGAAAGAACTGCTGCCACGATTAGGGACACGCCGAAGACACCTATAAACGTGCCAGCCGCAATCATTCTGACAACACCAACTCTTTCAGCAACACGTCCGGTTATGAAATTCCCCAGGATATAACCAATCGCCACAATCATGAAGTAGAGACCAATTTGGGGGGGCGAGAGACCAAGAACGCCCGCAGCAACAAAAGGGGCCCCTCCCAGATAGGCAAAATAGAGCCAAGCGGTAGACACCGCACACAAACAGAAGGCCCAGAACGATTTCTCCCGTCCCAGTTGATAATAGCCACTGGCAATTTTTCGGATACTGACATGACTCAGATGCTGATTTGTTTCCGGTAAATACAAAATGGATGCGATTGTGACGCCTATTCCAAAAACAAGCATCAGGACAAAGCCGCCCTGCCAACCATATTGAGCGTCCAAAAATCCACCGATCGCCGGTCCAATGGTTGGCGCAACAGCCATTCCCATTGTTACATATCCGATCATACTGGCCGCCTGCTCCCGACCAAACATATCCCGGACGATAGCCCTTCCGAGGACGAGACCTGTACCACCGCCAACCGCTTGTACAACTCGCGCTGCAATCAAGGATTCAACCGTGGGAGCCAAAAGGCAGAGAATACTTCCAACGACAAACAATGCCATCCCGCCAACGATAACCGGGCGACGGCCAAACTGATCAGATAATGGCCCCAGGACAATTTGCGCCACAGCAATCGCAATGAAGTAGAGCGACATTGTAAGCTGAATTTCACCGGCGGTTGCGGAAAAGTAATCCATCATCCCGGACATCGACGGCAAATAGATATTCATTGCAAGAGGAGATAAAGAAGAGACTGCAATCAGAATTCCAACCGACGGAACCCGTTTGGGATTTGATACAACATGCGAGGAGATGTCGGAAGGCATGGAAGGTGTTGTCTCTCTTGTTGCAACCCACCTTAAAAACCCAAGCCAATCAAATCAATCCCAGTTATAAGATCAATAGTGTTTATCGTTAAAGTTGCATTACACGCATTGCGCGAATTATCAATTGTGTGCGATGCGCTGTTCGCGGAAGAAGGTGTATATCCCCATCACAATGACAATCCCGGTGCCTAATAGGGTCCAGCCGTCCGGGACATCTCCCCAAACAAAGAAACCGAGTCCAATCGCCCATATGACAATGGAATACCGGAATGGCGCAACCACGGCTATTTCGCCGGACCGCATCGCTATGATGATAAAAATATAGCCGACAATAATAAACACAGACGCTCCGCACAGGAGACCAAATGTTTCCAAACTCATCGCCTGCCAACCATCGACAACGGTCAGTCCGGCACCAAGTGTGGTGACAGCAATGAAGCTGACCAAAGCAACTCCAAACGTTGGAACATCTTTCGGCACCTGCTGCGTCGCAAGATCCCTGACCGCCATGCACGCGACACCGGCAAGTGCCAAAAGCGAGAAGGCATTGAACCCTTCAAGGCCAGGGCGAACAATGATCAATATACCCGCAAACCCGATCGCAATGGCTGTCCAGCGACGCCAACCGACTTTGCTCTTCAGGAAAATAGCCGCACCAGCCGTAACGACCAATGGCAAGGCCTGAAGGATCGCGGTTGCATTGGCGATTGGCAAATGAAATAGCGCAGTCAGATAACAGACTGTTGCCGAAGTCTCTGCTGCTGCACGCACCAAAACGGCTGGTTGCCGGAGCTGCGAAACCGACTTGAACACACCAGTCGCATAACAAACGAGCGCAATTAGAATGATACTGACTATGCCTCGAACCAGTATGATCTGTCCGAGCGGAAGTGCATCGGCGGAGAGTTTGACCAACGCGTCATTCAAGATGAACCCTGCCATAGCAAGCAGCATTGCCGCGATGGCGCGTCCGTTGTTGCGAGCCTCCAAACATCCTCCAGGGAGCGGCAGTGGGCATCAATGCCCACCGAGCTGGTTGTTGTTATTCAAATACGATAGACGGTGCTGCGCGTTTTGAAGAGTTTGCAGCTTCTTCAATTCCGGCGAATACCTTGGCCGCAATATCTTTGTAGATCTTTGCAAACGGACCTTCCGGATCAGACACAACAACAGGCGTTCCCGCATCTGACGTTTCACGGATTTTCATTTCCAGCGGAATTTCACCAAGGAATGGCACACCAAGACGCTCGGCTTCCGCGCGCGCGCCGCCATGTCCGAAGATGTCGTGACGACCACCGCAGTCCGGACACAGGAAAAAGCTCATGTTCTCGACAATGCCGAGCACAGGCACATCGACCCGTTTGAACATGTTGAGACCTTTTCGGGCGTCAATCAGTGCAAGATCCTGTGGCGTCGACACGATCACTGCACCGGCAAGTGGCACCTGCTGTGCCATGGTCAGTTGCGCGTCTCCTGTTCCCGGAGGCATGTCAACAACCAGCACATCCAGCTCGCCCCACGCAACTTCGCGCAGCATCTGGGTCAAGGCCGAGATCACCATAGGACCACGCCAGATCATCGGTGTTTCTTCTTCCACCATGAAACCCATAGACATCACCTTGATGCCATAGCCTTCAAGTGGCTTCAGGACGCGCCCTTCAACCGGTTCAGGACGGCCGGACACATTGAACAGTCGCGGCACCGATGGCCCGTAGATATCGGCATCCAGAACGCCGACCTTCAGCCCGTTTGCAGCCATGCCCAGCGCCAGGTTGGCCGTCGTGGTTGATTTTCCAACACCGCCCTTACCGGAGGCTACGGCAATGATGTGCCTGATACCCGGGACACCCGGCTTGGTAGTTGCCGTCTCTTCAGCAGGTCGCTGAGGAGCGCGCGGCGCAGCCGCCGGTTTGGGCGCACTTGCCGAAGCACTTGTGGGAGACCGTTCTGCTGTCAGTGCGACCATGGCGTTTTCGATGCCATCGACTTCTTTCACCACTTTTTCTGCAGCCTGACGCAGAGGTTCAAGTTCCTGCGCTCTTTCAGCCGGAACCGTGATGGAAAAAGCCACCCTTCCGTCAGAAACAAAAACATCTGAAACCAGACCGAGAGAGACAATATCGCCCTCAAGATCCGGTCCTTTGATCTGCTTCAACCGATCAATAACGGCGGCTTTTATTGTGTCGCTCATAAACGCGTCCTAATTTTTGCTCCGTTACATTCGGAGCGCCAATAGTTTCAGTAGACCATTCGACGGCCGGTCGAACAGAATAAGTTCGCCTGAAAAAAGATGTACCTTGTTTCATAGGGTCGAAGAATTCCTGAAACAAGACCCGCAAGACACCAATGCCGCGTCTTTGGCAATGCGACAGGACAGAACTCGAACTTAGCCATCCTGTGGGGGTATCAATGTTTTACTTGCGAGACACCAGTTAGCGCAAGATAGTTCCAACCCTATCGACTCAATCAATTCTGGATCAGCCTCATCATGAATACGTGCCTCATTACTGCGGTCAATCGTGGTATCGGACTTGAACTTGCACGCGCCGCATTGGCAGACGGATGGACAGTTTATGGTTCGGTCCGAAACAAAGGAGCAGCGCAGGAGGTTGCCGACATTTTTGGCGAGCAGGTCCAGCTTGTTGAATTCGATGTCACCGATAATGAAGCAATCCAACGCGCAGCGGCGCAAGTCGAGGCAGATCTTGATCTTCTGATCAACAACGCAGGGATCATTGGTCCTCTGCCTCAAAGCCCGCTGGATATGGATTTTGCAGGCTTTCAGCAAACACTGGCAGTCAACACGTTGGGTCCACTTGCCGTTTCCCAGGCCTTCCTCGCGCATCTCAGAAAAGGAACTCCCGGGTCCATTCTGACAATATCAAGTCAGATGTCATGGATGGGCTATCGGGACTCAGACCGGATAGCCTATCGAGCGTCGAAATCTGCCGTCAACAAGGTCATGCAAGGACTGGCAACGGAGCTGGAACCGGATGGCATTCCAGTTGCCCTGATAGATCCGGGCTGGGTTAAAACAGACATGGGCGGCCCGACTGCCGACAACAATCCCCGGGATGTTGCTGAAGGCGTCATAAAGATTGCCAAAAGACTTGGCCCGGAAGATACCGGCAAGTTCTTTAAATGGACCGGCGAAGAACGGCCTTTCTGATTCCAATTATTTTTTTCTCTCTGGAGCATGATTATGCCTTGGCCCCTCCCCGTTACCCTGTCCGGTAAACACGCAACTCTTGTCCCGCTGTCACAAGATCATGCAGCGGATCTGAAAGAAGCGGTTCTCGACGGAGAGTTATGGAAACTTTGGTATACGTCCATTCCCACGCCAGATGGTGTTGAAACCGAGATCGATCGTCGGCTTGGTCTTCAGGCATCCGGCTCCATGCTACCCTTTGCAATCCAGACACCAGCTGGCAAGGCAGTTGGCATGACAACGTTCATGAATATCGATGCAGCCAACAAGCGGGTTGAAATCGGCTCAACCTGGAACAGAAAAGCCGTTCAACGCAGCAGTTTGAACACGGAATGCAAACTGATGCTCCTGACCCACGCGTTTGAAGAGCTCAATTGTATCGCCGTTGAATTTCGCACTCATTTCATAAACCGGCAGAGCCGCACCGCAATAGAACGTCTGGGTGCCAAATTTGACGGTGTTCTGCGTTCTCACATGAAAATGGCAGACGGAACACTAAGAGACACGGCCGTCTATTCGATTCTACCTCACGAATGGCCAGCAGTTAAAAACGGTTTAAGGTACAAACTGGAACAACACGGATAATCAGGTTCTCCAGAGAAAGAAGTGCCTGTGTAGTTTTACACAACTTTATTCGCCCAATTACAAATGTCTCAAGCACAGATTTCTGGAGAACTTGGCAACGAAGTCGTAACCATCCCCAAACTTCTTCCAATTTGACTAAAATTTTAAGCAAATGTGAGGAATTGAAGCGCAGGCTGAACCTATCGGCAAAAGGATCGGCATCACCATGGAACTTTATCGCGCCTGCTACAGAAGCAAGATCAAATGGAATAACGTGCGACTGTCTCTTCCTGACGAAATTGACAAAACGCTTCTGCGTATTCGTCGGATAAACCGCAAGGCGGGCGTGACCGGAGCATTGCTCCTTGTAGACCAGCACATCATCCAGATTCTTGAAGGCCAGACAGGTCCTGTGCTCGAAACTGTCTATTGCGTCATGAATGATGCGCGCCTCCATAATATCGAAGGCATTATCCACGAACCGGTGGATTTTCGGCTTTTCCCGAATTCTCTCATGTTCTTCCGTGATCTGACCGACGGTATTGCTGCATCCAAGTATCCGGTTCTGCGGCCTCTCCTGGATCATCCATCTGATGTCACAAAGGATGAAGCAAATCTGGCATTCAACCATTTTGCCACAGAGTTGCAACAAGGTCGCATGACCAACGATATGCTGATGATCTGATCTGGTTCCATCACCCGCATGGAACTGAATTGATCAGTCGCAATCTGTCCTAGTCACGGCGCCGATCCGGTGACTAGAGTGTGTGTCCTAGCCATTGGACGCACACAATGTTTTTTGAACGCCCTACATTGCAATCCATTAGCTCGGGACTGCTGGCAGCTATTGTGGGCTTTGCCAGCTCCTTTGCAATCGTCATTCAGGGTCTGACAGCTTCCGGTGCCAATGCAGCCGAGGCAACCAGTGGCCTGATGGCTCTATCCTTATCCATGGGAGTTTGCGCAATTGTTGCGTCCCTATGGACACGCATGCCCGTGAGCATTGCCTGGTCTACGCCCGGAGCCGCTCTACTAGCGTCTGCCGGTGCAATCGAAAGTGGCTTTCCAGCAGCTGTCGGGGCGTTCCTGATGTGCGCAATCCTAATTATCCTTGCCGGATTGATCCGTCCATTTGGGAAAGCGGTCGCTGCCATACCTGCTCCGCTCGCAAATGCCATGCTGGCAGGTGTGTTGTTCGGATTATGCCTGGCACCAGTGCGTGCTGTTGCTGAATTGCCCGTATATGCGCTCATTGTAATCGCCGTCTGGGCAGTCGCGCTACGTTTCGTGCGTCTCTATGCTGTTCCCCTCGCCATGATGGTCACCTTTGCAATTGCCTTTTTCGATGGCGGTCCGATCGATCTGGGAGAGGCAGCCGTGATCAGCAAGCCGATTTTCATTAGCCCGAATTTTACCTTTGAGGCTCTGATCAGCATTGCCTTGCCACTCTTCATTGTCACGATGGCTTCGCAGAATATTCCAGGTGTAGCCGTTCTCAGGGCCTTTGGGTACAAGCCAAACAGCGGCCCGTTGTTCACGCTGACCGGTATGTTCAGCCTGCTGTCCGCACCATTCGGTGGTCATGCAGTCAATCTGGCGGCGATTACGGCGGCTATGTGTGCCGGTGAAGACGCGCACAAAGATCCGGGACAACGCTATTGGGCTGCGGTGGCTGCAGGCGTTGCCTATATCCTGTTCGGTTTGTTCGCAGGATTGGTCATGGCGTTTGTTGCAGCAACACCATCGATCCTGATTGAAGCCGTTGCAGGCCTTGCATTACTGGGGGCCTTGGCATTTTCGATTGGGGAAGCCACCAAATCGGCGGAAACGCGAGATAGCGCAATCATTACCTTTGCTATTACGGCTTCCGGTGTCAGCTTTTTTGGTGTGTCGGGTGCATTCTGGGGGCTCCTTGCCGGGGGAGCATTCATGGCCTTGATGTCGTTTCGCCGCGGTTCGTGAACGCAATGGTCTTGCTCAATGACATACGCATCCCATAATCTCTCTTCTATGACGAAACATTCCCTCTCATCAGACAGCTATCTTCTGAAACCGGATCCGCAGGACGCTCGCCTGTCGACATCAGTCAGTGGAATTGATCACAACCGCCAGCGGGTCGACACAAAAGTGGTCACGGAAAAAGCCCTTACGCTGTATCTGAATTCGCAGGAAGTGGTCACCATAATGACGATTGGCGATCATCCGGATCTGTTGGCTGTCGGCTACCTCAAGAACCAGAACATGCTGGAGGATGACGATGTCATTACAGGCATCGATTATGATGATGACCTTGAGGTGATCGTTGTCCGCACGGAGCGTGAAACCAACTACGAGGAAAAGCTGAAAAAGAAAGTGCGCACATCTGGCTGTGCACAAGGAACGGTTTTTGGTGATGTCATGGAGGGTTTCGACACGATTGAACTCTCAAAAGACGCGACCTTGAAAACGTCCTGGCTTTATCAGCTCACCAAGTCGATCAACACGACCCCCTCGCTTTACCTCGAAGCTGGGGCAATCCACGGCAGCATCCTATGCCAACAGGACAAACCTCTTGTCTATATGGAGGACGTTGGCCGCCACAACGCCGTTGACAAGATTGCAGGCTGGATGGTGCTGAACAATATCTCCACAGATGACAAGATTTTCTACACGACCGGGCGCTTGACCTCCGAAATGGTCATCAAGACAGTGATGATGGGCATTCCGATTCTGATCTCGCGATCCGGTTTCACGGCATGGGGAGTGGACCTCGCAAAGAAGGCAGGATTGACACTAGTAGGCCGGGCCAAAGGCAAACGCTTTATTGCCCTGTCAGGCGCAGAACGTATTGAATTTGATATGGATCCAAGACTTGCCGAGGACGAACCCTCTAAATCTAAACGCAAAGGCAGCAAAAGGAGCGAAGCGGCCGAATGACATTATCTGCAAAGCCGCTGACGGAAGACAATTTGCTTGCCTGTGTTCTGGCTGGAGGCCAGTCTCGGCGCATGGGTGGCGGTGACAAGACGCTTCTGGAATTGGGCGAAAAAACCATGCTCCAGATCATTCTAGACCGCCTGACGCCGCAGGTTCCACATATCCTTTTAAATGCAAATGGCGACCCGAGCCGGTTTGCTGACTACGGACTGCCGGTTTTACCTGACCCTGTTGGAGATTTCGCGGGCCCGCTGGCCGGTGTCCTCGCCGGCCTGGATTACGCCAAGGCTAAACTGCCTCACGTCAGCCACGTTGTCTCTATCGCTGGCGATACGCCCTTCTTTCCGACTGACATTGTCGCCCGGTTCTGCGCAGTCATACCTGCGGGCGAGACGGTCATTGCCCTGGCGAGCTCATCGGACAAATTGCAGCCGGTATTCGGCTTGTGGCCAGTCGCCCTCCATGACGACCTGTATGATTGGCTCTCGACCGGCAAAAGCGGTAAAGTCCTCGCCTTTGTAGACCAGTTTGACAGTGTCGAAGTCGCTTTCGACAATGACCCGACAACGGGACTTGATCCATTCTTCAATGCCAACCGGCCTGATGATCTGGAAACAGCCCGCAACGCCCTGAGTTCTCAAGCCTCATGACATCCACACCTGTATTCGGCATCACCGGCTGGAAAAATTCCGGAAAGACCCAACTTGTCACCCGCCTTGTCGCTGAAATGACGGCCCGTGGTTTCAAGGTCTCGACGGTAAAACATGCGCACCACAATTTCGATATCGACCGAAAAGGTGCAGACAGTTACCGACATAGGGATGCAGGAGCTCACGAGGTTGCTCTTGTTTCGGGACGCCGTTGGGCCTTGATGCATGAACTGCGCGATGAAGATGAACCACCACTCGATGCTATCTTGTCCCGATTGGCGCCATGCGACCTGATCATGATTGAAGGCTACAAACGCGAGAACCATCCCAAAATCGAAGCACGTCGTCAGGACGCATCTCAAAATACACCTTTGGCTCCCGACGACCCCAACATAATGGCGATAGCCGCAGATCACGTCGTTTCAGATACCGAACTGCCTGCCTTCGATTTGAATGACGTTCCGTCCATGGCAGATTTCATTCAAACGCATCTCGGCCTGGAAAGGCCAACGGGATGAGTGGCAAAGCCCTGTTGGATGACTGCTTCCTCCACGATAAGGATCGCTTGCGGCACGATGAAGCCCTCGCAATCCTGAAGGACCAGCTGACGTCGATTGCAGGTATTGAGGCAGTTCCTCTTGAAGGTGCCCTCGAACGGGTGCTGGCGGAAGACATTACCGCTCCACGCAACATTCCTCTTGCCGACAATTCCGCAGTTGACGGATATGCTTTTCGTCATTCCGATCATGACGAGGTGGGTGGGTTTTTCCCGCTTGAACAGCGTATCGCAGCCGGTCATGCAAGTGATCAGACACTGACCCCCTGGAGCGCAGCACGAATCTTCACAGGTGCTGTCATGCCTCCGGGTGCGGACACCGTCGTCATGCAGGAAGACTGCGAAACACATGAACAGGATGGCAAGGACTTCGTCATAATTCCGCAAGGCCTCACGATAGGTGCCAATTGCCGAATGGCCGGAGAGGATGTAGCCGAAGGAACAACAATCCTGTCTGCAGGACACAGACTCCGTCCTCAGGATATTGCCGGAATTGCCTCAACCGGTTTGGCTGAACTTAAAGTCTTCCGCAAACTGAAAGTGGCTATCGTCTCCACGGGCGACGAACTGCGCCGTCCGGGAGACCTGATCACGGTTGGCGATGTCTATGATTCCAACCACTATCTGCTGCGCGGTCTGGCAACTTCCCTTCCAGTTGAAATTGAAGACCTCGGCATACTGAAAGACGATGCGGATCTGATCGAAAAGACACTCAAGGACGCTTCAGAACGTTTTGATGTCATTTTGACAACCGGCGGGGCCAGCCGCGGTGAAGAAGACCACATGCTGGGCGCGCTGGATGCACTCGGTCAGCGCCATATGTGGCAACTCGCGATAAAACCGGGGCGACCAATGATGTTCGGCCAGATCGGCGACTGCGTCTATCTCGGACTGCCGGGAAATCCGGTGGCGGCGATGGTGTGTTTTCTTCTTTATGCAACACCAGTCCTCAGCCTTCTTGGCGGCGGTTCTTTCATTGAGCCGCAACGCTTTCAGGTTCCGGCAGCTTTTGACGTGCCGAAAAAGAAATCGGATCGCCGCGAGTTCTATCGTGGAATTCTGGAAACCGACGCGAACGGCAAGACAACCGCCAACAAATTCAAGCGCGACGGTTCCGGTCTGATCACGGGCCTTCGCGAAGCTGATGGTCTCATTGAAATTCCTGAAGAAGCAACGTCCGTGGAACGCGGCCAACTGGTAACTTTCCTGCCATTCTCCGGATTTGGGATCAGATAAACCCGGCAGCAATGCTGCCGGGCTTGTTTTCAAGATGGTCTGGATCAATAGGCGTATGGCCACCCGGCGGCAACGAAACGATAACCTTCACCTTCTTTAGCAACACGGCCCATTCCCGGGAACGGAATATGCGCTCCGGCAAACAACACCTTATCGCTTGCCACCTGATCTAGGAATTTTTTACGAGTAGCAGCGGCCTGACCTGAATCGATGTCAAACCCGATCCCCCAATCAGGTTTATCGAACTGGTAGGCGGTCATATGGACAATATCACCGCCAATGATCAGGGTTTCGCCATTGCTGTCGAAAACAAATCCACTGTGTCCCGGCGTGTGTCCGGGCAATGCCATAGAACTGATCCCCGGCAGGATTTCCTTGTCTGCAGCAAACAATGTCTGATTGTCAGCATAGGCATCAGCAGCCTTGCGCGCTCCGAGGAAAAACGGCTTGAATTGCTCGGGTGCACCATTCATGGCTGCATCATCAAACCAGAACGCCTTGTCCACTTCGGGCAGCACCAGCTCTGCATTCTTGAAGACCTTTTTGCCATCGCCGTCGATAACGCCAAAGAGATGATCTGGATGCATGTGCGTGATCATGACTGCGTCGATCTGTTCAGCATTAACGTCTGCCGCCTTCAATGCAGTCGGCAATCTGCCCATGGTCGGCCCCAAAGCATCGGAAGTGCCTGCATCAACAAGGATCAAACGATCCCCGGTGTTGACGAGATAGGCATTCACCGGAATACGCAACGCTTCGCCTTCAATCATCGCGCGGTCGCGCATGCGCTGACCTTCTGCAGCATCGTACCCGACGACCAGCTCAGGGCCGACATCGAGATAACCGTCAAGCAAAGCGGTGACTTCCATATCACCGACCTTGTAACGGAGCGCTCCAGCCAATGGCACGCCCGCTTTTGGTGCCGCCGCATTCACAGAGGATGGAACTAGGGAAACACCGCCAGCAGCGGCAATTGCACCCGCGCCTGCAGCAGCGCTTAGGAATGAACGTCTGGAAGTGGAAAAATTGGTCTTGGTCATGATTGCCCTCCGAGAGAAACAAAAGAAATCTTATATGGAACACCGTTTGAATGGGAACATCCTGCGGTGTCCCCAAAAAGTGTTTCATTCGGCAGAATTTTAAAGATGCGAAATTCTTATAAAACTCAAAAGCTATGCTTATATATGAAATGACAGTTTTTCCGATCACGGTACGAAAACTCCACCATGGACAAATTTAACCTGCTTTCCAGTTTCGTTCAGGCAGTCAATCTTGGTAGTTTCTCGGCGGCTGCCCACTATCTCGGTATCTCTCAACCTGCTGTCAGCCAACAGGTTCGGGCCCTGGAAGAAGATCTTGGAACACGGCTTCTCAATCGAACCACACGCAGATTGAGCCTGACGGAAGCCGGTGAACGCTATCACACCTATGCAACCGAAATTTTGGACAAGCTCAAGGAAGCGGACAGGTCCGTCCAAAGTGAAGAAGCCCAAATGTCCGGAACACTCTCCATCGGGGTGCCTCTTGGCTTTGCAGAATCTGAGCTTGGTGACTTCTTGATAAAGTTCAAAAAGAACCACCCGTGCCTGATAATGGATGTCTCCATGTCGGATCAATTTGTCGATGTCATCCAGCAGCGGCTTGATGTTGCGATCCGCATGGGAGAGATCAAGGATGAACGCCTGATCGTGCGACGCCTTGGCATCGCCGAGCGTTGTCTCGTGGCATCACCTGATTATCTGGATCGCAGGGGGCGGCCAGTACACCCGGCCGAATTACCTGATCACGACTATCTGCTTTACAAGAACATCTCTACGGGCAATCGGGTTCCTTTTGTCAGCACCCTTGGAGAAAATCTCATGATCGAGATCACTCCAACCATGCTGGTCAACAATTCAGCGACGCTTCGTCAAGCAGCGCTGGCCGGGCTCGGGATCAGTCTTGGCAATCGATGGCTGATCGACAAACACCTGAAATCAGGGGAGCTGGAACAGGTTCTGCCAGACTGGCAGTACCCGCCGCATCCGGTTCATGCGGTTTATCCGTCAAACCGCTTCATCCCATTGAAAGTCAGGCGTTTTGTTGATGAACTGCAGAGTTTCCTCAGCCAGGCCAATGCATTCCGCGGCACCAATCAAGCCGCCGCGGAATGAATACCAGCTCATATTTCATCTACAGCAACATACCATGTTTCTTTCAAGCCCTCGGCTTCCCAGGCCTTCCAAGCCTCTGTGCCTGTCATAGCCTCATGGTATCGGGCAACAACCGGATCTTGTGAAAGAGTGTAGGTCGCAAAGCGGCTGACAACAGGGGCATACATTGCATCTGCAATCGTGAAATCACCAAACAGGAACGGTCCACCGGAGGCCTCCAGACATTCGCTCCAGATCTCAACGATCCGGGCAACATCGGTCTTCACAGCATCATCAATGTCGAGTGTTTCTATGGAGCGGCGCATGTTCATCGGACAGGCACCACGAAGCGCCGGGAAACCGGAATGCATTTCCGCAGATATAGAACGCGCCCTCGCCCGCAAGTTTTTGTCTTCGGGCCAGAGTCCCTTGTCCGGAAAACACTCAGCCACATACTCCAGGATCGCAAGACTGTCCCAAACAGTCAGATCGCCATCCTTCAGGACCGGTACCTTCATGGACGGAGAAAAATCCTGAAATTTCGGATTGCCGTTCTCGAAGTCAAAGGGAACCAGATGTTCCTGAAACGGAATTCTTTTCTGCTTCAGAGCAATCCAGGGCCGGAAGGACCAGGACGAGTAATTCTTGTTTCCGATGAAAAGTTCAATTTCAGCCATGTCGATCTCCGCTGCCTATACAATTTGCCCAGCCGACAGGAAATGTCAGGCAAGTTCTGCCGGGCTAACAGTTCTAGTCCGGCTGCCACTCGACTTCCAATTCAATAAGTTCATGAAATTCATAAGGAAGTTTTATGGCCCCCAAGCGGCACGACTATTGCAAAAGTGAACATAGTCATTTTTGCAGTGAGTTGGAGTACCCATGTCCACAATTCAAAACACCAGTTTGCAACCCCGTATTTCACTAACACCCGCATCCAGAGAACCGACAGACAAGATATCCTTCGCAATCGACAAATTGCGTCTGGAAGCTGCCCGCCAATATCAAGCGTGGCAGGCTTTGCCGGAGGATCAAAAACTTCGCCACCTGAAGCTTGAGCAGCATGGGTTGAGCGAGCAGGACCTCGACAATCTTCCACCCGAAGATCGGGCCCGGTTCGAAGAAAAACTGTCGGAATCGACAAATCGCGCCGATCGCGCTCCGGACACAGGAACTCACGAACCGGATAAATCACCATTTAAACAGGTAATCTCGTTGGCTTCTGTCCTTGCCGTGGCAGACGTCACAAGCGAGGAGACTACAGAAGAAACTAATACACTCGCACTGTCCGCCAGCCTCGAAAAACACTTAACGGATAATCCGAACTCTCTGAGCCCGAACCGTTAGAAGCCCCTTTCAAGCTGCATGCACGGCCATGAAAATGAAAAAGACAATCTGAAGCAAAATATTTTTCATGGACTGCTTGAAATTTCACGCGGAATGGGTGGAATAAGGACTTCGGGCAAAACGGCGGGACAAACCCGCCTGTGCCCCAAACAAATAATAGGGGAATGAATATGCGTTTTATGCGTATGGCTGCGGCCGCTGTAGCTGTGTTGGCCGTTGTGGGTGGTGCAGAAGCCAAAGACTGGTCCAAGGTTCGCATTGGCACCGAAGGCGCCTACCCTCCATTCAACTCACTGACCGCTGACGGTCAGCTGGTTGGGTTCGATGTCGACATTGCAAAAGCTCTTTGCGCGGAAATGAAGGTCGAATGTGAGTTTGTCACATCCGATTGGGATGGCATCATTCCTGGCCTTCAGGCTGGCAAATTCGATGCAATCATCGCCTCCATGTCGATCACGGAAGAACGTTTGCAGAAGGTCGACTTCACCAACAAATACTACAACACTCCGCCGGCAATTGCTGTCCCGAAAGATTCAAAAATCGCCGGGACATCAGATGCGGACCTAAAGGGCTACACGCTTGGTGCTCAGTCCTCGACCACACACTCAATTTATGCGGAAGAAAAGCTGGGTTCTGCGGACCTGAAGCTTTACCCAACGCCGGATGAGTACAAGCTGGACGTTGCAAGTGGTCGTATTGACGGCGTTGTTGACGACGTTGTGGTTCTGTCGGACTGGCTCGCGACCGATGACGGTTCGTGCTGCAAGATCCTCGGTACATTGACACCAGATCCGGTCATCAACGGTGAAGGTGCAGGCATTGCGATCCGCAAGGAAGACGGCGAGCTGAAAGACATGCTCAACAAAGCGCTTGAAACCATTCTTGCAAATGGAACGTACAAGGAAATCAACGACAAGTACTTCACATTTGACGTTTACGGCGGCTAATCCATCCGTGGACAAGACAATTCGAAGCGTGGCGCGTTTATCGCGCCACGCTTTGCTGTAAGGTGCCTCCTTACATACCGGCCTGTGGGGAGCCGGATCGACAAGAAACGATAAGAACAACAGAAAGAAGCGCCGGCTTATGAATGAAGCTTTGACGCTGATATCCTTTGGGGAACAGGGCTGGGGCGACACCATTGCATTTGGTGTGTTGGTCACTGTGTCACTCGCCCTTGCAACGCTGCCATTTGGTCTTATTCTCGGGTTCCTTATTGCACTAGCGAAAAACTCGTCAGAACCAAGCCTGAAAATGGCCGCCAATATCTACACGACAATTTTCCGAGGCTTGCCTGAACTTCTGACGCTGTTTCTGGTCTACTTCGGCGTCCAGATCGCGCTGCAGGAAGCCCTCAAGCTTCTCGGTATTGAAACATATATTGAAGTTAATTCATTCGTCGCTGGCATGGTGGCGCTGTCCTTCGTGTTTTCATCCTATGCCTCGGAAGCCTTTCTGTCGGCGTTCAACGGCATTCCACAAGGCCAGTATGAAGGCGGTTCCGCCCTTGGATTGTCGCGTTTTCGCACAATGCGCCTGATCATCTTTCCGCAGTTGATCCGTTTGGCATTGCCTGCACTCGGAAACCTCTGGCTTATTTTGGTGAAAGAAACGTCTCTGGTCTCCGTGATAGGGCTCGCAGACCTCGTCCGCGAAGCCGGTATTGCTGCCCGCGTCACCAAAGAGCCTTTCCTGTTCTTTGGCATTGCCTGTCTGATCTATCTTGTGCTTGCCATGATCTCGTCTGCAGGTCTCTCCCGAATTGAAGACTGGTCGAAACGGGGAGAAGCTAGGCGATGATAGCCGCTAATCCCGTCACCGGCATGAAACGCCCGCCTGCTCCTGCGCGCAAGTGGACGAACCTGCGCATATTCGGCCATGTCCTGATGGCCCTCTGGATCATCTCGGGTGTATCGCTCGTTTATTATCTGGGCAGCAACATCGCCAGTCCGTTCGTTCAGAAATACTGGCCCAAATACATTGATGGCTTCATCGTCACGTTGCAGATCGTCGGCGCATCTCTGCTGATTGGTGCCGCATTGTCAGTGCCGATAGCTATCATGCGTTCGTCCGAGTGGAAAATCCTGAAGTGGCCAGCCTATGGCTATGTGTATTTTTTCCGCGGCACCCCTCTGCTCGCCCAAACCTTCCTGATCTACTACGGTGCAGGGTCTTTCCGGCACGAGCTTGAAGCCGTCGGACTGTGGGGCTTTTTCCGCGAAGCCTGGTATTGCGTGATATTTGCGTTCTCACTGAACACAGCTGCCTATCAAGCTGAAATCCTGCGCGGTGCTGTTCTGAATGTTCCAAAAGGCCAATGGGAAGGCGCTGAAGCACTCGGCCTGACCAAACCGGTGACATTCTTCAAGATCATCATGCCACAGGCAATGATGGTTGCGCTCAGACCCTATGGCAACGAAATAATCCTGATGATCAAGGGGTCCGCAATTGCCTCTATCGTTACGATCTATGATTTGATGGGCGAAAGCAAACGCGCCTATTCGCGCTCCTACGACTTCCAGGCTTACATCTGGGCAGCGGTCGCCTATCTGTTGATCGTGGAAACCCTGCGCCGGGTTTGGGATCGCATTGAATCCCGCCTCACACGCCATTTGAAGCGCTGAGATCACATTCCCGGCGGTTAGCCCCAATTTGACGGATGATTTGTCATGTCCAAAACACCTGATCTACACCTCGATAGCCTTCTTGCTCATGCTGGTGGCGGATTTGATGCGGCAACCGGCGCTGTTGTTCCCCCCATTCCGACAGCGACCACCTTCGTGCGCGATGAAGACTATGCGCTGGTCAGCGGAAACCATCTCTATAGCCGGGACGACAATGACCTTTTCAAAAAGACGGAGGGATTGATTGCAGCTCTGGAGGGCGGTCAAGACAGTCGCCTGTTCTCCTCTGGCATGGCGGCGATTGCTGCAATAGTGCGGATTGTAAAGCCCGGCGGCACGTTGATAGCGCAGTCGGGTATCTACTGGGGCACGACTGTGTTTCTGCGCAAGTTGTGCGCCAGAAACAACATCGCTTTGATCGAAAGCGACGTCAGCGACCTGGGTACCTTTCTGGACGAATTCACTGTGACCAAACCGGACCTTGTCTGGTTGGAAGTTCCTAGCAATCCATATTTGAAGCTGGCTGATATTGGAAAGGTGGCCGAACTCTGCAAGCAATCGAACGCCGTTCTGGCTGTTGATGCGACCGCTGCAACTCCCTTGATCCTGAAGCCGTTGAACCTCGGTGCAGACCTCGTCATGCACTCGGCTACCAAAGGCCTGAACGGTCACTCTGATCTATTGGGAGGTGTTGTCACGACCAACAACACGACGTCCGAGGCATGGACCTTCATCACCGAAGAACGCAAGTTCGCTGGTGCTGTCATGGGCTCCTTCGAAGCCTGGCTTCTATTGCGTGGCTTGAGAACATTGGCCCTTCGCGTGGAACGTATGAACCGGAATGCGCAGACACTCGCAGAGCATCTAGAAGAAAATCCAAACGTTGAGGCTGTCCTCTACCCGGGCCTCACCAGCCACCCGCAACATGCGCTTGCCAATTCTCAAATGACCAATGGTTTTGGCTCGCTCATATCCATTCTGGTCAAAGGCACTAAAGCGGATACATTGAAAGTCACCGGCGCCCTAAACCTGTTCCAGCGAGCAACGTCTCTGGGCGGAACAGAGAGCCTAGTGGAACACAGAAGATCCATCGAGGGTGAAGAATCCGGTATCCCGGACAATCTATTGCGCCTCTCCATCGGGATCGAGCACGTCGATGACCTGATTGCCGATCTGGATCAAGCGCTTGTTAGGATTTGATGCTTTCGCTCGTGTCCTCAGGTCGCATTGATCGTATCCAAGATAAAAACGCCTTTAGTGCCGGCCTCTGTACGCCTGGACGCGTCACCAGGTAGTAGCGTTTGAATGGCTTCACGTCGTCTTTGAAAAGAACCCGCAGGGTGCCGTTGGCAATATCCGACTCAACAAATGTCTTTGCAGTCGCTGTAATGCCGTCTCCGCGACGCAATCCCTCGAGCACCATGTAACCCGGCAGATGCGTTATGCTCAACCGCTTCTCGGATACAACGCCCTGACGTTCCAGCCACAATGCAATTTCATTCAAACCATATTCCTGAAGCCATGGATAATGAACAAGGTCTTCCGGTTTCTCAATCTTTTTGTCACCAATGAGACACGCTGCCGCTACAACTACAAATTCAGTTTGGAAAAACAGCTCAGATTCCAACCCGGCCCAGTCTCCGTCTCCATAACGAATGGCGAGGTCTGCTCCTCCTGGACCCAGATCAACCAAATCCGCAGACGGATTCAACGCTAGATCGATCCCCGGATTTTTCAGGCGAAAATCATTGATCCGCGGCATTAGCCAACTGACCGCGAAGGATGGTGTCATGGTGATATTGAGGGGGCAAGACAATTCATTTTGCGACAACGCTTCAATTGTTTCGCCGATTGCTTCGAAGCCGCGGCTCAACCCTTCGAACAGTTGCTCGCCCTCCTCCGTCAAAGCAACGCCCTTGCCCTGACGACTTATAAGCTGAAGGCCAAGGTGTTTTTCCAATGCCCTCACCTGCTGGCTTACAGCGGCGTGTGTGACATTCAATTCACGCCCGGCAGCAGACAGGCTTTTGGTTTCCGCAACCGCTGCGAAGGATCTCAGACTGTTTAGAGAGGGGATCGAGTGCCAATCCATATGTAATTATTCCTTACATATTAAAAATCTTCCTGACTCGCAATTACCGACAGGAACAGACACATTAACTCCAGTCAATCGAACCGGAGAATGTTAGGTCATGTTGAATGTATATGCACAAAGCTTTCTGGAAGCCAGCCGTTTTTCCCCAAACACACGCCCGGATCTGCGCACACAAACTCTGCTGTGCCAACTGGAAACAGTCAAAGCCCCAGCTCAACCATTCTGGAAGCGTTTTGTTACCAAACGCTGAGGCTTTGACCTGACAAGGCGGAAAAGATGCCTTAAAACCTTATGCAGAGAAATGAAAATACAGACCCAGCCACCAAGCTGGGTCTTCGTCTGCATGGGAAGCTTTTATCATGGCAAAAGTGGCATTTATCGGACTTGGCGTCATGGGATATCCGATGGCCGGATACCTGAAGACCAAAGGCGGACACGACGTGACCGTTTACAACCGCACCACCGCCAAAGCAGAGAAATGGGCTGCTGAATTTGGTGGAACCTTTGCCAAATCTCCTAAGGAAGCTGCTGAGGGTTGCGACTTCGTTTTCGCGTGCGTAGGCAACGACGATGACCTGCGTTCTGTCACAAAAGGTCCGGACGGTGCATTTCACGGATTGAAATCAGGGGCAATCTTCGTCGACAACACCACAGCATCGGCGGAAGTCGCGCGTGAACTCTATGCAGCAGCCAAGGAAACAGGCTGCGGTTTTGTCGATGCCCCTGTCTCCGGAGGTCAAGCTGGCGCTGAAAACGGCGCCTTGACTGTCATGTGTGGCGGCGATCAGGATATTTTCGACAAGGCCAAGCCGGTAATAGAGTGCTTTGCCAAATTCGTCGGCCTGATAGGCGACTGCGGTGCCGGTCAGCTAACCAAAATGTGCAACCAGATCTGCATTGCCGGACTGGTTCAGGGTCTTTCAGAATCCATTCACTTTGCTCAAAAAGCCGGCCTTGATGTGGAGAAGGTCATATCCGCCATTCGCGGTGGCGCTGCTCAGTCCTGGCAGATGGAAAACCGCTGGGAGACCATGAATTCCGGCAAATTCGATTATGGCTTTGCGGTTGACTGGATGCGCAAGGATTTGAACATCTGCCTGCAGACAGCCAATCAGACAGGAGCACGTTTGCCGGTGACCGCCGTTGTTGACCAGTTCTATGCTGAAGTTCAGGCCATGGGCGGCAATCGCTGGGACACGTCCAGCCTGATTGCTCGGCTCAATAACGCCGACAAGAAATGACCTCCGGATGAGCCGCTCCCCAAACCCTGCGGCTCAGGACTGGACGGTGGATATTGTCCTTGATGAACTTCGTGATTTGGGGTCTGACAAGAACCGCGCCGGAATGGCGCGGTTTGGCATTGAGACAGACAAAGCTTTCGGTGTTCCGATGGCTGTTTTGCGTCCCTTCGCCAAACGCGTCGGCAAATCATCCGATTTGGCAAAAGACCTCTGGAATTCCGGTTTTCATGAAACTCGCCTGTTGGCGGTATTGATAGTTCCGCCAAAAGAACTGACGGCAAAATTGGCGACGGCTTGGTTGGCAGATGTTAACTCGTGGGATCTGTGTGACCAACTCACCAATGTATTCGCAAAAAACCCGGCATCGGCAGAACTGATCGCCGACTACATCAAGGATGAAAGAGAATTTGTTCGCCGCGCCGGTTTTGCGCTGATCGCCTGGCGCGCACTTCCATCCAGCAATACATCCGATCAGGAATTGCTCAGCTACTTTCCCTTGATAGAAGCTACGTCAACAGACAAACGCAACTATGTCTGGAAGGCCGTTCATTGGGCGCTTCGTCAGATTGGCAAGAAGTCACTGACACTTCACGGGCCTGCACTAGAGCTTGCAATAAAACTGGAAATTTCTGCAGATACGTACACACGGCGTGTTGGTCGCGAGGCTGTTCGCGAACTCTCTTCCCAGAAAGTCATAGATCGACTTTCAGCCAAAGCGGCAAAAAACGCAAAGGCCTGATCTGAAGCCTATTGTCTGATATTACGCAACTTTCAGGAGTCCCTATCAGCCTTCGGTTTTTCAGCGGCAATATAGGCAAGTGGGAGTGCTGTTGTATTCTTGATCTGCTCCATGGCGAAGGTCGTCGACACATTTGAGATATCTATCTTGGCTATCAGTTTCTTGTAGAAAGCGTCATAGGCCTCGATATCGGGAACAGCGACGCGTAGCAGATAGTCAACCTGACCCGCCATGCGATAGAACTCGACAACTTCCGGGAATTCCTGGATCACATCAGCAAATTTCTTCAACCAGTCTTCAGAATGCTGACTGGTCGTGATCGCGACAAAGGCCGTAACCTTTGCATTCACCTTGGCAGGGTTAAGCAGCGCAACCCGGCCTGTGATGACACCGTCTTCTTCCATTTTCTGGATGCGGCGCCAACAAGGCGTTGTCGACAAACCAACGCGGCGACCGATCTCGGCAACCGGTACGGTGCAATCTTCTTGCAGAATGGACAAAATGCGACGGTCAATGCGGTCAATCATGCTTGGGTCCAATTATTATCCAGAAGAGCGGCGTATTACCAACTACCTCTCCTTGGGAAATATTTCTTTCTTTGTATATAAATGCAGGACAGAGTTTCAATATAAAAATTATCCGAAGACAAACATAGAAAATTATTCGAAGAATTTTGAAATCAAGGCATTACAGCAATCGACTGATTTCCGCCCGCAGCACCGGCAGTAATTCATCTGAAAACCAGGAATTCTTTTTGATCCAGGCATTGTTGCGCCATGATGGATGCGGCAGGGGCAGAACCGTTGGATTTGCCGTCTCTGCACTTTCTTCAAGATATTCCCGCCATGCAGCAACAGTGTCTGTCAGGTTTTTCTTTCTTGCGGATCCCAGATGATAGGATTGGGCATATTGCCCGATAACCAGAATGAGCTCGACCTGTGGCAACACTGAAAAAACGGCATCGTGCCAAGTCTTTCGGCACTCTGGCCTTGGCGGCAGATCCCCACCCTTTGCGTCCAGGCCGGGAAAACAAAAGCCCATTGGCACAATGGCCAGTTTGTCAGGATCATAAAAGACTTCCTCGCCAATCCCCATCCACGCCCGCAGCCTGTCACCGGACGGATCAGTAAACGGACGTCCACTTTTGTGAACCCGTGTTCCAGGCGCTTGACCACAAATACAAATTCTCGCCAGCTCCGACACCTGAAGCACCGGCCGGGGCTCATGCGGAAGCTTGATCTTCAATGGATTGTCGACACAGATCCGGCAGGCCTTGATATTTTTCTCAAGCACTTCAACTGTTTGTATTTTCCTGTTTTCAGTCAATGAGTTGCATCCTGATACAAGCAGTTAACTGTTCGCTTACCACGCTCCTGAGGACGATCTTAAGGAATGGTGAGTCACAAACAATAAACACGCAATATTGCAACAACCAAATCACAACCCTTTGGGCAGGCAAATGAACTCCGCGGCGTCTCACACTGATGACGACAAGCAGGCAATCGACCAGCAGCGCGCCAAGCGTCGTAGAGAAATTGCGAGTTCGGCGAAGCAGGTTCGCGGTCGCCTTGGCGCGCCAGAACGCCGTCGCACAACCTTCGATGTGGAACGCCAGCATCTTTTTGCCGATACACGCGTAAACGCAGCCTACGCAGTTCCTTTGCTGGTTGTGATTGTGACCGCTATTTCCATTTTATGGCTCAACCCGATTTTCCTGGGTGCCTGGTTCGTGCTTACGTTAAGCACCCATTTTCTGATGGTCTACGCAAGCCACTCCTATGAAGGAGCTCCGTCGGACAGGAAAGTTCTGGTCCACTGGAAACGATGGTTCACAGGCGGTGACTTCTTGTATGGCTGCAGCTGGGCGCTGTTCTTTCTATTGCCACGATCGGAAACCGCGGCAGATGGCTATGTGATTTTTCACTTTGCCACGTTGCTGATCGTTGTTGCCATGAACACGATGCAATCGGCGACATTACCGCGCTGTCTGTTGGCCAGCACTCTGCCTATGACAATTGTCGCAACAGCGACTTTCCTGAGTAATATCGACTCGATCCATTATACGTTGGCCGCCATGGCCATTGGTGCTCAAGGTTTCTTTTTCATTCTCGGCAATCAGCTTTTGAAGAATGCCAATACGCTGTTGGAATACCGGGCAGACAAGGATCATCTGATCGCGGAACTTGAAACTGCTAATGCCATGTCGGATGAAGCAAGGCGACGTGCGGAAGCTGCAAACATTGCAAAGTCAAGGTTCCTGGCAACCATGAGCCATGAATTACGCACCCCCCTGAATGCAATCCTCGGCTTTTCCGAGATCATGAAGGATGAAGTTCTCGGCCCGATGCATGACGATAACTACAAGTCATATGCCGAAGATATTCATGGTTCCGGTCAGCACCTTCTCAATCTGATCAATGAGATTCTGGATTTGTCACGCATTGAAGCTGGTCGCCACGAACTTCATGAAGAGCCTTTGTTCCTCGAGAACATTGTCGAGGAATGCGCGACAATGATGAAAGTTCGAGCGGAAGCAAAGAACATTCAGCTTTACCACAGCCATGACTCTGGTTTGCCGCGCGTATGGGCCGATGAACGAGCATTGCGTCAAGTTGTCCTCAACCTGATGTCCAACGCCGTGAAATTCACGCCGAACGGAGGCGAAGTCAGCATCAAGGTCGGTCGATCGATCAACGACGGCCAATATGTATCCGTCATAGACACCGGGCCTGGCATTCCGGAAGAAGAAATTCCGACTGTTCTTGAAGCTTTCGGCCAGGGATCCCATGCAATCAAGACCGCAGAACCCGGAACCGGCCTTGGCCTGTCTATTGTTCAGGCCCTGATAAACATGCACGACGGTACGTTCGAGCTGAACTCACAGACTGGCACAGGGACCGAAGTGATCGTGTCACTGCCACGGACACGCATTATGAATTACGCGGACGATGTCATCTGGGCTGACTCAACCAGCGACAATTTTGAGCTGGACAGCGCCCACTCGGCGTAACACCTAGCGAGCATCAAAAATCAACTCCCTGAAAAACGGCTAGTCCGATTTTTCGGCGACACCAGCGTCCGCAAAGGTCGCCATCCCGGAATGCATTTCTGCTGCCGCTTTTACAATGCCGACAGCCAGAGCAGCTCCAGACCCCTCGCCAAGCCGCATACCAAGGTCAAGCAAGGCGTCTTTGCCCATGTAATCCAGGACTTTTCGATGCGCTTGCTCTGCTGAGACATGCGCAAACAGACAGTGATCTAGTCCTTCTGGATCAAGCGCATAAACCACAGCCGCAGCTGCCGTAGCTACAAAGCCATCAACGATGACAGGAACACGCTGCAGGCGAGCTGCGATGATCAATCCGGTCATGGCAGCAATTTCGCGCCCTCCGACCTTGCGCAAGACTTCCAGCGGGTCGTTTTCGCCATTCAGGCGGGCGACAGCTTTTTCAACAGCAGCGCGCTTGCGCGCAAGGCCTTCATCATCGACACCAGTGCCCCGTCCGATCCAGTCTGCAGCACCGCCGCCGAACAACCCGTTCATCACCGCAGCAGCGACTGTTGTGTTACCGATACCCATCTCACCGAGACAAATCAGGTCAATTCCACCAGCCAGCGCTTCCATGCCATATGCCATTGTTGCCGCGCAATTGGCTTCATCCAGCGCATCTTCACGCGTGATACTCGGCGTTGGCAATTCCACCGCCAAGTCAAACACTTTCAAGCCAATATCATAAGCACGGCATAACTGGTTTATCGCTGCGCCGCCCGCTGCAAAATTCGCGACCATCTGACTGTTCACCGCACTTGGGAAAGCAGACACACCTTCATCGGCAACTCCATGGGCCGTTGCGAAAACCGCGACCATGGGCCGTGTAACTTTGGGTGGAGCGTTTCCGGACCAGGCGGCCAGCCATTCCGCGATCTCTTCCAGACGGCCCATTGATCCCGCTGGTTTGGTCAGCTGGGCATCGCGCGACTTGACCGTCTGAAGCGCTTCTTCATCCGGACCTGGCATGGATTTCAACAGGTTCCGGATATCGTCAAAAGGCAGCGCAGTTTCGGACAAGGGCATTTTCTAGCGTTCCTGATATCGGGTCAAAGCGTTCACCAACCACTTGGTGTTGTATCAGCGCCGATCTATAACGGTGCACTGGCAAAACTCAAGCACTGGACCGAACCCAATGCCCTCTGAAAACGACCAAAAGGCTGAATTTCAATCTGAATCCGGTTCCAAGAATACTTGGGATCAATTATTGCCTTCGATCAGAGACCTGCCGCTTCTCTTTGCAGACATGGCCGCCTGTGTGCGATTCTTTTCCCGAATACCTCTCCAGGCGGTGAACAGCCATGACAACCGGTCAGCTGTGCCGGATTTCCGGCGCATCGCCTGCGCAGCTCCTCTTGCCGGTGCTTTCATAGCCTTGCCAGCCGCCGGGATTGGTATGCTGCTCGGGTTCACCCAGCTGCCACCGCTCGTCGTATCGGTGATCGTGGTCTTCATTCTTGTCGTCACAACAGGCGCATTGCACGAGGACGGCCTAAGCGATCTAGCGGACGGATTTTTCGGAGGATCTACTTCCGAAAAACGACTGGAGATCATGAAGGACAGCCGCATCGGTGCGTTCGGGGCAATTGCGCTGGTTTTGGGTATCCTATTGCGCGTTGCGCTTCTCTCAACGCTTTGGCAAAGGTTTGGCCCGGCCGATGGCGCTCTTTTGTTTCTGAGCTCGGAGGTCTTGAGCCGGGCACTTATGGTTTGGCAATGGCAAAGCCTGCGCCTTGCCCGGCCCGAAGGCCTCGCAGCGCGGTTTGGAAAACCTGATATGCAGACCGTCAAACAGGCTCTGATTGTCATGGCTATCCTGATGGTCCCTGCCGCTTTGATGCTGTCTTTATCTTCCCTTTCCCTCGGATTGATTCTCGCTTCAGCAATCGCCTTCGGTACAGGACAACTTGCAATTCAAAAAATTGGCGGCGCGACAGGAGATGTTTTGGGTGCAATTCAACAACTCAGCAGTCTTGGCTTTTTGCTCGGTTTGCTTATGGTGCCATAAAGACTGTTTTGATCACAGGATCACCCCAAAAGGCCGTTTAGTAGATGTTCAGTTCAGGCTCCTCATTAACCCTCGCCCGCATGCCTTTGATGGTCCTGTCATTGTTCATCGTGCTGACGGCCTGCTCCAGTCGCCCGGAAACAGGCGCACTTGTAATCAATACTCAGCAAGCCGCTGACACCAAAACACACGACATTCTGATTGCGACCACACGCGCAAAAGACGACAGTCCGGACACCTATTTCGGCGGCAAAAGATCAGTCAATGTAAACTATGCTGAGACCACTATATCTGTCCCACCCACCCATGTTCCTGGCGCGATCGAATGGCCGTCCTCCCTACCTGGAAATCCGAAAACCGACTTTGTCGCGCGAAGTGCCGGGTACATCGAGAATGAAGATGTTTTCCTGGCGAACCTGAATGCAAAATTGCGCAAGTTGCCGAAGGGCAAGCGGAACATCATGTTGTTCATTCACGGCTACAACACAATGTTCGCCGAAGGCCTCTACCGATTTACCCAGTTTGTTCACGACGCCAATGCTGACGTTGTCCCGGTATTGTTCAGCTGGGCCTCACAAGGACATGTTACAGGTTACGTTTATGATCTGAACAGTGTCGCGATTGCACGAGACAGCCTTGAAAAGACAATGGTGCTTCTGGCAAAAAGTGACGCAGAGTCCATCGAAATTCTTGCGCACTCCATGGGAAATTATCTTCTTCTGGAGACCGGTCGCCAGATGAAACCCGCCACCAGGCGCCTGATGGACAAAAAACTGAATTCTGTGGTCATGGCCGCTCCGGACATTGATATCGACCTTTTCAAATCAACACTGCGCCATGTCGGCAAACCAAAAAAGCCCTATGTCGTCGTGGTGTCGAGAGATGACAGCGCACTTCGGATTTCAAGAAAGCTCGCCGGAGGTATTGAACGGGTCGGAGCCTATTCCAGTGATAAGGAACTTGCCGAACTTGGCGCGATTGTCATTGATGTGACAGATCTCAAAACCGACCAGACATCCAGTCACAGCAAATTCGCAGCGCTTGCCGAATACTCGCCAGGGCTGCGCAAAGCGCTTCTGTCAAGCGGTCTCACTAGCAACTCCAGTGTCACCGGCCCCACCACACTCAGCGGAGATCTTGGCGGATTTGTCGGCGCGACTGCACAGACAGCCGTTGCATTGCCGATCCAGATCATTGCAGCTCCATTCAGGGGACTTACCGTTGGCGCAGGCGCCGCCATCCCCTGAGACCCAAATTTGGTCTTGGCAACGCCATAATCAAACGCCATATCAACATCATGAAGTCACCATGTATCAATATTTGCCAGATTGATCAGGCAAGTCGTCTATGCACCGGTTGTTGGCGGTCTCTTGACGAAATTGCCTCCTGGGCCAGTTACAGCAATGAGCAACGCCAGAGTGTGTTGAACGATCTGGACCGTCGGCGGGATCAAGACCGCTCGACTGGAACCCGCTGAATGGGTGGCCCAAGACAAATCGCCGGTTTCGTCATCGTTGTTTTTCTCGGCGCGATCTCAGCCGTGGCATTTTATGCGTTTTTCGGCGACCCGACCGATCCCGCAAATGCCAATTTTGACGATACCGGGCCACGTCTTGTCGCTCTATCGGCCCTTGCCTTTGTGTTTCTGGCTAGCTTTGTTTTCGGCCAACCAAAAATTCGCGAAATCATACAGGGAACCTTGTTCTGGGGCGGTCTCTGCGCTGTCCTCGTTATCGGCTACACCTACCGGACTGATCTGGTCCAGGTCGGTTACCGCGTTCTCGGTTCGCTCGCCCCCGGGCTTGCTGTCACGCAACCGGACGGCACAATCCTGATTGTCCGGGATGCCGGTGGTCATTTTGTCGTTGATGGCAAGACCAATGGCGCGTCCATACAGTTTCTGCTGGACACAGGCGCCAGCGCTGTCGTGCTGAGCTATCAAGATGCCCGAAGCGCAGGCTACCGCGATAGGGACCTGTCATTCACAGTCCCTGTTTCGACGGCAAATGGCCGGACGTTGGTTGCGCCTGTCAAAATCGACACGATCACCATCGGCGATCATACCTTGCGCAATATTCGCGGATTTGTGGCGCGGGACGGATCACTGGAAGCCAGCCTTCTGGGCATGACAGCCCTGGACCGTCTCAGAAGCTGGCGCATAGAAGGCGACCGATTGATCATGACGCCGTAAAGCGGGCTCCCAATTGCCCTATTCGGCAGCTTCCAAATCAACGTCTGCCGGTCTCACAGCGGCAAGAGCCTTTTCAACAACCTCAACGCCCGCGCCGGGCTTGATACCTTCAACCGTCAGGATGCGACGCCATGTCCTCGCGCCTGGCCGACCATGAAACAGCCCCAGCATATGCCGGGTCATATGGCCTAGTTTGACACCCTTGGAAAGCTGATCATCCAGATAGGTCATATGGCCTTTGACAGCCGCCCAAGGAGAAACGTCCGCGACATCCTCGCCATAAAACCGCCGATCAATCTCTCCCATGATTTCGGGCGTGTGATAGGCCGCGCGGCCAACCATCACGCCGTCGAGCGTCTTCAAAAACGGCTCTGCCTGGTCAAGTGTTTCCAGACCGCCGTTCAGACCGATGAATTTGTCGGAAAACTTTTGTTTCAGGCAAAGGACACGACCGTAATCCAGCGGTGGCACATCTCGGTTTTGCTTTGGACTGAGGCCCTGCAGCCAGGCTTTACGAGCATGGACCCACAGCGCATCACTGCCAGCGGCAAACGTCGCCTCTGCCATCCGGTCCAATGCTATTTCCGTATCCTGATCATCAACGCCAATTCGGCATTTGATCGTCACCGGTATATCGACGGTCGCTTTCATGGCCGAAACGCACTCGGCCACAAGCTCAGGCTCCTGCATCAAGCAGGCGCCAAAGCGTCCGGATTGAACCCGGTCCGACGGACAGCCAACATTGATGTTGACCTCGTCATAGCCGAAGGTCTCGACGATTTTGGCAGCGTCCGCCATGCCCCTGGGATCAGATCCGCCAAGTTGGCAGGCTATAGGATGCTCGATTTGGGAAAATCCCAACAGATGCTCAAGATCTCCATGGATGACCGCGCCAGTGGTGACCATTTCCGTGTACAGCAGTGCATTCCGCGACAATTGCCGGTGAAATGCCCGACAATGGCGATCGGTCCACTCCATCATTGGTGCTACCGCAAAACGTGGCTGATGGTCAGTATAAAGGCGGCCAAAAGACTTCATGCGCGCCTCATATCATTTGGTGATTAAAGACGCAAAGGCCCTGAAGTCCCGACCCCATCGAATCCAGAGACTACCCGCCAATTTAACTTGCGTACCGATTGCTGACTTTATCGACTTGTTGGAGTTAGCCCCTGATGCTTAACTCCCTCTAGTTCCGGAGTTTTTTCCATGCAATCGGCATCTCCCATCGCTCAATCCAACGTGCGGACTGGCCTGATCCTGTTCTGTGTGGGCATAACATGCCTGTCTGCCAGCGATGCCATCGGCAAGACTCTGACCGCCAGTTATCCAGTCCTTGAGATCCTTTTCTTGAGGAACCTGTTTGCCCTGCCGGTAGTCATGGCCATCGCTTGGAAAATGTCCGGACGCTCGGCCTTGATTTCCTACAAGCCCATGGCTCACCTTGTTCGTGGCGGTATATGGGTGCTGGCCGCAACGACATTCTTTACCAGCCTGCGCTACCTCGGACTTGCAGAGGCCACCACACTGGTCTTCATTGCACCAATTTTCATCACTGCAATGTCGGCATTGTTTTTTAAGGAAAAGGTTGGCTGGATGCGGTGGACCGCCGTGTTCGTTGGCTTTGTCGGTGTTGTCATTGTCGTCCGTCCGGGCGTTGGCACTTTTCAGATGGCTTCGCTTCTGCCCCTTGCGACCGCATTTCTATACGCAACGCTGATGCTGAGTGCCCGGTGGGTCGACAAGAACGAGAGCGTCTGGACGATGATGTTGTATCTGGTCGGAACCGGGTGCCTGATCAGCGCGCTGGCCATGCCGTTTGTCTGGATTCCACCAAACGCAGAGGATATCGGCCTATTCCTCGGGATCGCCGTGTTTGGCACCGCTGGTGTCACGATGATCACCCAAGCCTTCCGGATAGCACCGGCTTCCACGATTGCCCCGTTCGAATACACAGCGCTGCTGTGGGCTACATTGTTCGGTTGGTTGTTCTGGCGCGAAATTCCCGACGCCATCACCTACGTTGGTGCAGCCGTCATCATTTCAAGCGGGATTTTCATCGTCCTAAGAGAAGGAACTACCGCCAACGGCTAGCTGCCCGCCACAAGAGCTTACGTTCAGATGGCGAGCAACTTTGGATCAAATCCGCTGCGCAAAGGTCGATTGCTTTACGAGAGCCGCATAGTCCTTGGCAAGTTCCAGAAACGCGTTGTAGCTCTTCTCAACTTCGGCAAAACGCGGATTGGCTGCAGCATTTTCTGCCATGACCTCCGCCACTGCTGTTTTAAGCGCAGAGACCACTTCTTCAGGGAACGCACCGAAGGTCACGCCAACTTCCTTCAGGCTTTTCAGCGCCACAGCGTTGAAATAATCGAATTGCGCCGTTGTCTCGACAGACACAGCTTCGGCCGCATTGGCGATGACAGCCTGAAGATGAGCAGGCAGACTGTCGTAAGCCTCTTTGTTGACGACGATTTCCAAAGCAGCTGACGGCTCATGGAATGCCGGCATGTAGCAGTATTTGGCGACCTTTTGCAGGCCAAACGCCTGATCGAGCAGTGGACCGACCCATTCAGCTGCATCAATTGCACCGGACTGGAAGGACGGGAAAATTTCTGGCGGTGGCAGCAGAACAGCATTGACGCCGAGCTTGCGCATGGCTTCACCGCCAAGGCCTGCAATGCGCATGTTGAGGCCTGCCAGATCATTGAGACCATTGATCGGTTTCTTGAACCAGCCAGCAGACTGAACACCGGAGTTGCCGGAATAGAACGGCTTCAATCCACGCCCGGCGTAGATTTCATTCCACAGGTCCTGCCCACCACCGTAGCGCAGCCAAGCGGTTGTCTCTACGGCCGTCATGCCAAAGGGAATTGCAGAGAAAAAATGCAGAGCGGAGTTCTTTGACGCTGCATAATAGGGCGTTGAATGACCTATTTCGGCGGTGCCTTGCTCAACTGCATCTTCAACACCAAACGGAGGAACCAGTTCACCGCCGGAGAAAACCTTCAGCGTCAACTGTCCGTCGGACATGGCATTGACGCGCGCAGCAAAGCTGGTCGCGTTGGTACCTACGCCCGGTGCCTTTGCCGGAAACGATGTTGGCAGTTTCCACTCGACCTTGCCTTGGGCAATAGCAGGCGCAGCCAGAACCGTTGCGGGTCCGGCAACAGCCCCTGCTTTCAAGAAATCACGTCTTTTCATTTTGTCCTCCCTGAGGTCTTAGAACAAAACACTTGGCAACCATGTTGCGAGCGCCGGAATGGCTGCGACAAGCGCAAGTGCTATCAACTGGATGATGACAAAGGGCATCACCGAAACGTAGATATCCCGTGTCTTGATGTCCGGCGGGGCGACAGATCTGAAATAGAACAGTGCAAACCCGAACGGGGGCGTCAAGAACGACGTTTGCAGATTCAGCGCAATCAGAACCGCAAACCAGACTGGCGAGATATCGGACTGCAGAATGATCGGCCCGACAATCGGCACAACGATGAAGATAATCTCGACGAATTCCAGGATGAAGCCGAGCATGAAAATCACCAGCATGGTCAGCAGCAACATGCCGTAAACACCGCCCGGCAACGATTGCAGCAGTTCTGCGACATGCTCATCACCCTCAAAACCCCGAAACACCAGCGACAGGATGCTGGCGGCCATGACAATGCCGAAGATCATGCCGGTAATCTTGACGGTTTCACTGAGTGCAGGCAGCAGAACATCCGTTTTGACCAACGAAAACGCGGTGACCAACAACAAGGCGCTAGCGACTATCGTCAGACCAATTGAGAGAACCGTTGCCAGAGACCACGCTATTTGACCGGCTTCAAAATCCAGTCCGAACAGACCTGCCTGACGCAGCAGCAACAGCAAAATGGCGAGCGCTGCGCACAGTGTCGCAAGACGCCCGATCACACCGTCCTGCCCTGCAGCGCCTATGATCATCGCACCGGCAACACCAACACCGGCGGCTTCCGTTGGTGTCGCAACACCAATCAAAATACTTCCCAGAACGGCGACGATCAGTCCCAATGTCGGCGAGATGTTCTTGATCAGGTCCAATTTGGCGACCTTTGAGGCCTCTTCGGTCGCATCGTTGAGCGATGGCATTCCGCGCAACTTGAACAGGACATAGGCACCGTAAAGCGCGACCAGCAAAAAACCCGGGATCAGGGCACCGGCAAACAGATCACCGACGGTGACAGGGTCAGGAGCAAAGTTTCCGGCCTCCTGCTGGGCTTCGAAATAGGCATTTGAGATCTGGTCCCCCAGCAGGATCAGAACAATTGATGGCGGGATGATCTGGCCGAGCGTTCCACTGGCACAGATCAGACCGCTGCTCATGTGTTTGTTGATACCAGCCTTCAACAGCGCAGGCAGAGTGATGGTACCAAGCATCACGATTGTCGCGCCGATGATGCCAGTGGAGGCCGCAATCAATGCACTGACGATGACAACAGACAGGGCCAATGCCGACTGGTTGCCACCAAGTGCCGCACTGAGGCTGGTCAGCATTCTCTCCGCCTGCCGGGACTTTTCCAGCAGCAGCCCCATCAGCACAAACAGCGGCACAGCTAAAAGAAGCGGATTGCTCATGATGCCGAACAAACGCTGCGGCACAGCCTGGAAAAACGTCAAGTCAAACTGACCAAAGGAAGCCGCCAATAGCGCGACGAGCGTAGGAGCCCCGGCAATTGCTATCAACACGGGCACGCCTGACAGGATACCGGCGAAGACGGCACAGGCCATCACGATCAGCCAGAGTATATCGGGGCTCATACAGCATTCCGCTTCATGGTGCCGACCAAACGGCCAAGTGCAAGCAAAAGAACAAGTGCCGGAAGGAGGATCAGGCAAGTCTTGACGATGAACAGGCCCGGTAGGCCACCGGTCTCCCGTGACCCTTCCAGAATGCCCCAGGAACTTCTGACCAGCGGATAGCCGGTCCATAGAAGAATACCGAAGACAGGAAGCGTAAGAAAAAGGTCGCCCAGCCTATCGATCCATTGATTGGTCCGCTTGCTCCAGTTCTGGCGAAAGACATCAACCCGCACATGTTTGTCCGCATCAAACGCAACCGCAACAGACAATGCAACAAGCGCAGCAAAAGAATAACTGACCATATCCTGCAACTCTACAAATCCAACGCCGAGCAGATATCGCATGAGGACCATGGCCAACTGACCGAGAAAAACAATCGAGGCGAGGACCATGCACAGCCATCGAACCACCTGAAACATTTTTCGCATGATTTAGCCTGAATTGCGCAAACGCGCTTTTTCGTTTTCCTGGCTATTTTTAGCCTCTGTCTGTCATATCCGACAACCAGATATTGCGCAATTTTACGAATATACACTGCCCGCAATCCGATCAGCTGACATATGCGCATTTGACGCATTTGCGTCTGCAAAAACATCTTGTCGCAGCGCAGCATGTAGGGTACCCGGTGTTTGTTTGGTGCTGCGCGACTCTGGATCGAAAATCCCGTTCCCTGTCAATGGCGCGGCCTCCCAATATTCTGCCCGGACCCGGCGCTAAACGTTTGATTTCAATAGATTGGAGTTTCCAATGCTCGGCAAAAATATTCCTTTCGTCACGTTCCGCACGCGCATTCGTGATGAGACCATCGATGGACCAAATCCGTTCCGCTGGGAAGACAAAACAAGTGAAGACTATTTCAAGGGCAAGAAGGTCGTCCTGTTTTCGCTGCCAGGCGCATTCACCCCGACATGCTCCACATTCCAGCTGCCGGATTTCGAAAAACTTTTCGAAGACTTCAAGGCTGAAGGTATCGATGAGATCTACTGCATTTCGGTCAACGATGCATTTGTCATGAACGCATGGGCCAAGGCGCAAGGCATCGACAACGTCAAGGTTATTCCGGACGGCTCTGGCGAGTTCACCCGCAAGATGGGCATGTTGGTAGCCAAAGACAATCTCGGCTTCGGCATGCGCTCCTGGCGTTATGGTGCTGTTGTAAATGATGGTTTGGTTGAACAGTGGTTCGAAGAAGAAGGCTTCTCCGACAACTGCGAAAGTGACCCATATGGCGTCTCATCGCCGCAGAACATCCTGGAAAAGCTGAAAGCGTCCAAAGTCCAGGCTGCATAATCGCCTTTTCCTGAACCTGAACGAAAAAGCCCCGGATTAATCATCCGGGGCTTTTTGTTTGGCTTGATATTAATGCAGGTTCAGACTTTCTGCCACTACAGAGACAACAGACTTCCTGGCGCAGATGCGGCCTCATCCAACAATTCAAGACGCAGAAAAGAACTGTTTCGAAACAAGCCAATCTTGTTGGCATCCGTCATGATGATCGCGATTGTCGCTTTTTCTGCGGTGTTGGCCATAGCTATAGTGTCCCCTCGTCAGTATATCTGCCATTCATTATACGGCGGGTAGATGGACTCTAGAAACGTCTTGGTATCCGGTCGAGTCTTCATTTCCCTGATGACTGTGACAAGTTCACCGGCAAGCTTTTGCCCCTCTTCGGTGTTCTGGACGGCAATCCCCAGTTCCATTGATGTAAGGAATTCTCGGTGAATGTTCGTCAAACCTTCTTCACGTAGAATTCTGTCAACCAGGCTTTGTTCACCAACAAAACCATGAATCCGGCCCAAAGACAGTTTTTTAAACCCATTCGAGGATCATTTTCAGTGCGAATTTTCACGCCCTGTACCTCGTTCATCCCACCACCAATCCCTTCCAGGATTTTACCAGACATATCATCATCTGGCCGCAATGGATCATCTACCCTGGAGTAGAGAACAAGTGGAAGGAAAAGCAGCGGTTCCGGCACATAATAGTGCGTTTCAGCTTTGTATGACGACACCATCGGGAAATGCATGTCTGCCTTTCCCACTTTAACATTATTATATGACCGCGCGAACGGGAAAACACCAATCGTCAGCGAAACTTCTTCAAAGACTTCATCAAGCATTTGGAACAATTCAACGTAGACGCCGCGCACATGCCCGTCTGGTCCAATTTCCGATCGCGGGGGTATTTCAGCCAAGCTGACGTTAAGCTCTGATGTCGCACGCACAGTTGTCGCCGAGAACAAGAACGCGACAATAGAAAAAAGCGCACCGGTTGTCAGAACCGCTTTCCTGATGCTCAAAACTGAAGGAGTCCGCATTTACCGGTTCCCTGATAACTGGATGTAAATATTCTCTGCCAGAACAGTTAAAGCTATCTGAAAAGCACCAGGTTAGTAATTGCCGAAACAGCAGATAGTTAAATTTCGGATCAACAACACATCGTTGTATTTCAAATTAGGTTACGAGGAATTGTTGCCGTCATTATGTTCCATCCGTTCATCGTCAAAACGAAGTTCCAGCCACATGGCGTTCAGGATCGCCAGACAACACGCCAGCGGCATTCCAAGAACCCAGGCAAAATACCACATAACTCCAGCTCCTCAGTAGGCCGTGTGATTGTCGCGTTCAATAGTCTCTTCATCCACCTTGCCCCACAGCACTTTGTAGACCCAAGAGGTGTAGACTAGAATGAGCGGCAAGAAGATGGCCGTCGCAACCAGCATATTGAACAGCGTGCGATGGGTTGACGACGAATCCCAGACTGTCAGGCTGGCTCCTGGCTGAACCGATGATGGCAGCAGGAATGGAAACATCGACACGCCGACCGTCGCGATGATACCGAAGACAGCCATTTTCGAGAAAACAAAGATCAGAATTTCCCGCCGGGTTTGCAGCAGGATAAACGTTGCAAACATACCGAGAAAACCAAACCCCGGTGCCAGCCATAAGACAGGATGCGCCGCATAATTTCGAACCCACGCACCACCTTCCATCTCCGCCTGCTTTGCGAGTGGATTAGCCTGCATATTAGGATCTATGTTAGATGTGATGCGGAAGCCTTCGACATATCCGCTGGAGACCAGATAACCGCCAAGACCAAACAGAGCCAGCCCAAGAAGCGAAGCAACGGACCCGACGCGCCGCGAACGGCGTGCGATGTCGCCGGTGGCGCGCATGACCAACCAGACAGACCCATGCATCACCATCATCGTAACCGACAGCAATCCGCACAACAGCGAGAACGGCGAGAACAGGTCGAAGAAGGAGCCTTCGTAAGTCATCCGCAATTCGGGATCGAGACGGAATGGTACTCCAAGCAGGACATTGCCGACAGCAACACCGAACACCAGCGCCGGAACAAATGAGCCAGTGAAAAGCGCCCAGTCCCAGGCATTGCGCCACGAGGGATCCGGCCGTTTTGAACGGTATTTAAAGGCTACAGGCCGCAGGATCATAGCCGCAAGGATGATGAACATTGCCAGGTAAAAACCGGAAAAGCTGATCGCATAGAGCGGTGGCCAGGCGGCGAAAATCGCTCCACCTCCCAAAATGAACCAAACCTGATTGCCTTCCCAGGTGGGCCCGATGGTATTGATCACCACCCGCCGTTCAATGTCGGTTTCAGCAATAAAGGGCAACATCGCGCCAACCCCCATGTCGAAACCATCCATCACGGCAAAACCGATCAGCAGCACACCGAGAAGCAGCCACCAGATCAATTTCAGGGTCGAGTAGTCGATGAGTTCATGAAGGATCATGACTGATTACTCCGCTGGAACCGGGGCCGCACCGGACGAAACCGGCTGCTTCGAAACCGCCACCGGCTCACCATCGTCCGGACCGATTTTTATGTACTTCAACATTAGGGTGATCTCGATAACCAGCAGCACGCTGTAGAGCGCGATGAACCCGGCCATTGTCATCAGAACTTCGGGAACCGAAAGACTGGAAACACCGGCTGATGTTGGCAGCATACTTTCGATCATCCAGGGTTGCCGTCCATACTCTGCAACAAACCAGCCCATCTCGCACGCGATCCACGGCAGTGGTATCGACCAAACTCCCACATGTAGGATCCAGCGTCGTTTTTCGCGCAGAAGATCTAGCTTGCCGGTGGAAGAATGGTAGAAAAACACAGCCGTCAGCAAGATGAAGAAAAACCCGCACGCCACCATGATGCGAAACGAATAGAACATGGGAAACACGTTTGGAACCGTCGACCAGGCAGCTTCATCTATCTGCGCCGTCGTCGCTTCCAGCAGATTGTCAGTATAAGGCATCAACAGGTAGGCATACCCGAGAGAATTGGAATTCTGCCGGAATGTTTCGCGCACGTCTTTACTGACAGTCTCCGGGTTTTCCCGAATTTTAGTCAAGGCGTCCCAGGCAATGGCTCCCTGCCGAATTCGGTCCTTTGATCTTTCGACCAGTTCCTTGATACCGGGAATGACAGTGTCCAGAGACCGGGTCGCAATCAGTCCCATGACATAGGGGACCTCGATCGCAAAGATGTTCTCCCGGTTTTCCATGTCCGGCAATGCTATTAGATTGAACGATGCCGGAGCCGGTTCTGTCTCCCACATGGCTTCAATCGTGGCGAGTTTCATCTTTTGGTTCAAATTGGCTTCATAACCGCTCTCATCGCCAAGAACGACCACAGACAAGGCCGAAGCAAAGCCGAATGCAGATGCGACAGCCAGGGACCGTTTTGCGATCTGCAAATGACGGCCCTTCAGCATGTACCAGCAGGAAATGCCAATCATGAAGATGGAAGCCACCACATAGCCAGCAGAAACCGTGTGCACGAATTTTGCCTGTGCGACCGGATTAAACAAAACATCAAAGAAGCTGGTGACTTCCATACGCATTGTATCCGGATTGAAGACAGACCCGACCGGATGTTGCATCCAGCCATTGGCAATCAGGATCCAGAGCGCAGAAAAGTTGGTTCCTATCGCGACCGCCCATGTCGCGGCCAAATGCTGGCGTCTGGACAGGCGATCCCAACCAAAGAAGAACAATCCGACGAATGTTGCTTCCATGAAAAAGGCCATCAGACCTTCAATGGCCAGCGGAGCCCCGAAAACATCACCGACATATTGACTGAAATAGGCCCAGTTCATACCAAACTGGAATTCCATGGTAAGGCCTGTCGCAACACCAAGGACAAAGTTGATACCGAAGAGCGTGCCCCAGAATTTGACCATCCGCTTCCAGATCTCGCGGCCGGTCATCACATAGACCGTTTCCATCGTCGCAAGCAGGACAGCCAAACCAATTGTCAAAGGCACAAACAGGAAGTGGTAGAGCGCTGTCATGGCAAATTGAAACCGCGACAGGTCAACGACACTGAATTCCATAGAATTCCCCTTTCAAGCCGTGAGGGACTTGAGAATGATAGTGGGGATCGTGGCCCAGCAACAGAGCAAGGTCAATGCAGCACCCTGCTTCCTGCAACAAAGAGCGCGGAAAACTACAGAGTGACTATTTTAATATTGGAAACAATCATTTGTTATTCGGCCGCCAATTCGGATTTCCGGTGCGGCATTGGGAGAATCCTGTCGGCTGATTCTAGTTCCAGACGCTTGTGAGCGATCATCAGAACCGCAGCATTACCCTTGAAGGACAAAAACCGCTCCAACACATCCAGGGCGGTTTCTTCATCCAGGCCTTCGGTCATTTCATCAAGAACAAAAAAATCCGGACTGGTCAAAAAGGCACGGGCAAGTGCCAGGCGCCTCTGTTCGCCGCCCGATAAGCCTAAGCCGCCTTCCCCAAGAACAGTCATCAGGCCGTTTTCACTTTTGGAAACTCGAGTGGCCAGAGCCGCCTGTGCAAGGGCAATCCAAAGTTCTGTTTCTGTCGCATCAGGTTTTGCAATCCTGAGATTGGCAGCCACAGTGTCATTAAACAGATAAGGCCTTTGGCTGAGCACCGTCACCTTTTTGCGCAATACAGCGTCTGGAATGCCAAGTATGTCCACGCCGTTGAAGTTGACTTGCCCGCTATCGGCCATTCGCAACCTTGATGCCAGCGCGGCAACCGTACTTTTGCCGCAACCGCTGCGCCCTGCGATCGCCAGCGTCTCGCCCGGTTTGATCGCAAAGCTCAGGTTCGTCAGAACATCCTTATCCGCCCCAGGATAGCGATAAGAAACATTCTCAAAGCGAAGACCGGCATCAGATGACCACTCGGCTGCAGACCCGACGGATTGTCTTGAATCCGATTTTTCCTGCGTCAAAAGCGTTTCAATTCGTGAAGCAGCCAATGAGATGCGCGGCAGTCTGGCAAGTCCGGGCAGTATCTGGCCAAAAATTTCCGGCAAGGCCATGACCACAAGAACCAGTCCGACACCAACGGCTGGCGTCAATTCGCTACTTCCGATCGAGAAGACAACCATACCGAGCATCGCTGCGAGAAACAGCTGGCCAATCAGGCTCGAAGTTACTGCCAACTGGATTGCTTTTTTGTCTTCAATTTCCTCGGCAGTTTCCAGACGTCGGTCTGCAAGTATGATTGTTTCTGCAATTGGTTCCAGGCCGCCATAGACCGCAAGGTCACGTCTTCCCGCGGCCAGATCTGCTGCTCGCAAACGCATGGCATCTGAGGCAGCATCCGCACGACGAGACTCCTTTCGACCGGTGGCATTCATTGCACTCCAGGCAATTCCAATCCATGCCAGAAGAAATATACAACCGCACAACAGAACTGCGATCGGCATGTATGCCCAGACCGCCAGCAGAACGATTGAAATCGATACGGACAAGACGAATGGCACAACGAGACGGAGATAGATTGTATCAAGAGCGGCTATATCAAGCGTGAGCCGGTTGAGCAGCAGACCACTTCGGTCTCCTGCACCATTTTTCTGCGCCAGTGCAGAAAAAAGCCGGTTTCTAAGGTCGGTCAGAAACCGAAATGTTGCATCATGGGTCAGCATGCGTTCGCCGTAGCGACCGCCAGTCCGCAAGATAGCAAGTGCTCGAATGATGGCACTCGGGGCAAATATATTGAGGAATACGCCCGTGGCTCCGGCTATTCCTGCTGCCGTGATGAACCACCCGGAAACTCCCAACAACAGGACACCTGCAATTGCAGGAACGAGCGCCACGACAAGTCCCAAAAGAAATGCAATTCGGTTGTGTCGGTATTGGCGAACAATGATTGCCCAAATGGATCTCATGGCATGGCATCCACAGACAGGGCACCGGAGATTTTGCCAAGGTCCAGTCGACGACCGGATAATGCCAAGACTGCCGGGTCATGGGTCGCGATCAGCGCTGTACGCCCTTGACAAAGAGAGGTCAGCCCGGAAATCACATCAGCGGCGGTTTCCTTGTCGAGCCCCGCTGTGGGTTCATCAGCCAGCAGAATGAATGCATCTTTACGCAAGGCCGCTCTGGCGAGCGCCACACGTCGCATTTCACCCACTGACAAGCCGAAACCGTCATCACCAAGTTGCGTTGCAAGTCCTCGGGGCAGACCGTGGACAAGCTCCTCAGCACCGGCCAGGCGTAACGCGCGCCAAAGGTCCTCTTCGGGGACATCGCCGGGTGCCGCAATCCCTTTCAACAGATTGGATTTAAGCGATCCGTGAAACAGCCGCGGAGTTTGTCCAAGCCACATGACGTGTTGGCGCAGTTGTTTCGCACGTTCAGAGGTCAACGCTATACCGTCAATTTCGAGTAGACCGGCCTGAGCCTGCTGAAACCCCAAAAGCATATCCAGAAGGGTTGTTTTTCCGCTACCACTTGGGCCGTGAAGAAGAAGGGTCTCCCCGCTCTCGATATCAAGATCCAGTTTCTCTAGAACGGGTCGCTTTCCAAAGGAAAACGACACATTCCGAAATCTGATGTCTGGTGCCTTTGCCAGCCGTAGATTGTCAGCTCCGATAGTATTCGTAACATTTGTCGAATTCACAGAGTTCTGAGATAAACTCTCGACAATTTCCGTGAGCGTTTCTTTTGCCGCAAGACCGGCGGCTCTGTCGTGATAGGCAGCAGCATAGCCCCGCAAGGGCGCGAAGAATTCCGGTGCCAACAACAGAATAAAGAGACCTTGCCAATAACTGAAGGGCCCCGCCCAGGTTCCCACATTGATGTCACCGAGCAACGAAAAGCCGACGTAGACCGCGACAAAAGCGATCCCAAGCGCGGAAAACAATTCCAGAACTGTCGATGACATGAACGCGATTTTCAGAACCCGCATTGTTCCGGCCCTGAAATCATTGCCCGCTGTCCGGATATCATCTTCCGTGCGCCCGATCGCGCCAAAAACCGTCAAGGTCTCCAGACCGCGAATACGATCCAGCAAAGTGCCGCTCAACCGGGTCAATTCGTCCTGCTGATTGGCGCTAGCTGCTTTTGCCCGCATTCCAATCAAAGCCATGAATACCGGGATCAACGGGCCGCATACCAACAAAATTAGCGCAGCGACCCAACTGATCGTTAAGGTCACCAGGACAATCGCCAAAGGAACCAGTTTCAGGCGCATCACCTGTGGCAGGAAATTTCGGTAATAAGGCCCAAGATGATCCACCTGATCGGTCAGATGTGCTGCAAAAGCGCCTGAAGATGGGAAAGGTGCAGCCGGAGAACATGTGGTGGCCGCCTGAAGCAGGTCTGCGCGCGCACTGCCTTGAATTCTTCGGGCTGCACGACGGGCGTTGTTCAGCGCAATTGCTTGCAATCCGGCGCGTACTATTGCGATCAGGCAAATGCCGAGAATGGCCCAAAGAGTTTCCGAAACTGGAAGAGAAGCTGCCAGAACTTTCGGATCACCAAGAAACCGTTCAAGCATTGCGGCCAAAGAGTATGCTATCAGCGCAGCCTGAGGAATCCAGAACAGGTCGGCAGCAGACAGCAAAATCCCTGCTCCACGAAGAGTTTTCTCCTCGCCAGACTGTGCATCTCCTATTCGCGCATGCGCCGCAGTTTCGGAACCGGCAATTCCGTCCACCGGTTGCGCCCCTGTCTGCTCTCCCTGCATCATCAAAAGCGTGATGCCGCGCTACCGAAACAATTTCAAGCGGTAATTTGTCTCATGAGCATCTGTCCGCGCCATTCAACGGTTCTCAATTTCATAAACAACAGTCCCTGTACCGGGTTCAAATTCATCCTGACAGAAAGCTGTCAGGAGGCTAGTGGGATAAGAGGCAAGACATTTTCTTGATTCAAACAAAGGAGAACAAAATGCCAACACCCTGCCTGGAAATCGTCATTTTCAAAGTGAAAAACATTGATAACGCTCGTATTGCGCGCCGTATCGCCCAGGACACCGTCAAGCATTATGACGGCTTCATATCTTGGTCAGCTTATGAGGCCAAAGAGGAAATAGGCCATTTTGCGGATCTTGTGATGTGGCGTGACTTGAAGGCAGCAAAAGCAGCAGCCGAAAAAGTTGTAAAGGATCCAGATTTTGCAGCGGTCATGGCCGAGATAGATGGCCTAGTATCGATGGCGCACTATCAGCTGGATCGGATTGTTGACGTCGAAACTTCAAACGCTGTCGCCGCATAATTAAAAAAGGGCGGACCAAATGGCCCGCCCTTTTTCAGATTCTGATAGCGCGAATCTTACTTCATCGTCGGAATGGAGAATTCTGCCCCTTCCCTGATACCCGACGGCCAACGGGAAGTGACTGTTTTTGTCCGGGTGTAAAACTTGAATGCATCCGGACCATGCTGGTTCAGATCGCCAAAACCGGATTTCTTCCAGCCGCCAAAGGTGTGGTACGCAAGCGGCACAGGGATCGGTACATTGATGCCAACCATACCGATGTTGATGCGGTTGGCGAAGTCACGCGCAGTATCGCCATCACGGGTAAAGATGGCTGTACCGTTGCCATATTCATGATCCATAGCCAGTCCGATGGCTTCCTCATAGGTTTTGGCACGCACAGTTGACAGCACAGGACCGAAGATTTCGGTCTTGTAGATGTCCATATCCTTGGTGACGTTGTCAAAAAGGTGCGGTCCGACGAAGAAGCCGTCCTCATAGCCTTGCAGCTTGAAGTTACGGTTGTCGACGACCAGCTTGGCACCCTGATCAACACCAGAGTTGATCAGGCGCAGGATGTTGTCCTGAGCAGCTTTGGTCACGACCGGACCAAAGTCGACGTCGGCGCCTCCAGTCCAAGGCCCCACCTTCAGCGCTTCCACTTTCGGAGCAAGCTTCTCAATCAGACGATCGGCGGTTTCCTCACCAACTGGAACGGCCACGGAAATCGCCATGCAGCGTTCGCCTGCCGCGCCAAAACCTGCACCAACAAGAGCATCGGCTGCCTGATCCAGATCGGCGTCCGGCATGATGATCATGTGGTTCTTGGCACCGCCGAAGCACTGGGCGCGCTTACCGGTCTCAGCTGCACGATGATAAATGTAGTGAGCAATCGGCGTAGAACCGACAAAACCAACGGCCTGGATGGTCGGGCTGTCGAGAATAGCATCCACGGATTCCTTGTCGCCGTTGACGACATTCAAGACGCCATCTGGCAACCCGGCTTCTGTCAGAAGCTCAGCCAGCATAAGCGGAACGGAAGGATCGCGCTCGGAAGGCTTCATGATCATGGCGTTACCGGCAACAAGCGCAGGGCCCATTTTCCAGAGCGGGATCATGGCCGGGAAGTTGAACGGTGTGATCCCGGCAACGACGCCGAGCGGCTGACGCATGGAATACATGTCAATGCCCGGGCCGGCGCTGTCAGTGAATTCGCCCTTCAGGAGATGCGGTGCACCGACGCAAAATTCGATCACTTCCAGACCGCGTTGCACGTCACCCTTGGCGTCGACGAAAGTCTTGCCATGTTCGGAAGACAGCTTTTCGGCCAACTTGTCCATGTCGCGGTTGATCAGGTCCACGAACTTCATCATTACGCGGGCACGCTTTTGCGGGTTCTGCGCGGCCCAGGCAGGCTGGGCGGCAGCCGCATTTGCAACAGCAGCTTCCAATTCTGCGGTTGTAGCAAGCGCAACCTGCGCCTGAACTTCGCCCGTTGCCGGGTTGAAGACATCAGCAAAACGACCAGACGTGCCTTCAACACGTTTGCCGCCAATAAAGTGACCAATCTTTTCCATCACGCGTATCTCCCATGACGTCTGAATACAAAGGCGGCATGAATATGATCCGCCCAATGAACCTGAAAACCTTGTCGCTTTTATTTATGTATTAAACAAGCGCCTAATATCCGCATCCGTTGTGCATTTTTTATAGTTAGAGTATCAGTATCACCAACGATAACCCGTCATTGCCCACGATGACAGCGATACAAATGGTTGGCCAAAACCAATGAACTGGGACGACATCCGCATTTTCCTCGCAATCGCCCGAACCGGCCAGATTCTGGCAGCGGCGCGGCGACTGGGCCTGAACCACGCAACAGTTGCGCGCAGATTGACAGCTCTTGAAGAAAGCCTCGGCACCCGCCTGTTCGATCGATCGACATCCGGTTGCGTTCTGACAGAGGTCGGCGGTCGCTTTTTTGAGCGGGCCGAAACCATGGAAACAGCAGCCCTGTCAGCCGAAGCTGATCTTGCCGGCGATACACCCGAGATTTCCGGCACGGTGCGAATAGGTGCGCCGGACGGATTTGGCGTTGCCTATCTTGCTCCGCGTCTTGGGCGATTGACGGAAATCCATCCGGGTCTGACCGTTCAGCTAGTGCCGGTGCCGCGCTCGTTCTCGCTGTCCCGGCGTGAAGCCGATATCGCGGTCACCATAGACCGACCGGAAACGGGCCGTCTGGTTGCCGGTAAACTGGTGGATTATGCCTTGGGCCTTTATGCATCGAAGGATTATCTTGCAGGTAGAACGCCACCAAGATCACCAAACGATTTAAGCGCACACGACTTGATCGGCTATGTTGAAGATCTTCTCTATTCCCCGTCGCTGAATTACGGCACAGAGTTCTTCAAGGACTGGTCAGCTCGTTTTGAAATCGCCTCGGCCCTTGGCCAGACCGAAGCTGTGCGCGGTGGCGCAGGCATCGGCATCCTGCATGATTTTATTGCCCGCACCGATGAGACGCTCGTTCCAGTCCTGCCGGAGATGAAACTCAATCGGGCGTACTGGATGGTCACCCACGAAAGCTCCCGCCCCCTGCGCCATGTGCAGGCTGTTCAGGACTTTCTCCGCGATCAGGTTGCGAAAGACAGAGCGATATTTGGGTAATCATCCGTTCTCCTGACGCGATCACTACTGACTTGATTGGAAAGAATGACGGAAATCCGGAACTGCGTCATTCCTGTCGCCGCGTTTTAGTCGCTGCGATCCATTCCTGTGACCGCAACTCTGGATCCCCGGCCTTGGTCACGTCGCTTATGACCGCAATGCTGTCGGCTCCATTTTCAAAAACACCGGCACTGCGCTCCAGCCTGATACCGCCGATAGCCACCAATGGCACATCTCCGATTTGCTGTTTCCAGTCTTTCACCCGCTCAGGTCCCTGAGGGGCAAACCCGACATCCTTTGAATTTGTCTCAAAGACGGGTCCGAGCGCGATATAATCGGGGTCGACGGAAAGTGCTGTTGCCAACTCGGCTCCATCGTGGGTCGAGACACCCAGTTTCAGGCCGGCCCTGCGAATGGCTGCCACATCTGCATCCACCAGATCCTCCTGACCCAGGTGAACAAAATTGCAATTTTCCTCGATGGCCAGTTTCCAATGATCATTGATGATCAACTGGCATTGATGCTGATCGCAAACCGCCTTTGAGGCCACTATCTCGGCTCGGAGAACTGCATCAACTTTGTCTTTAATACGTAGTTGAACAAGTTTGACACCGAGCGGCACCAATCGAGCCACCCAGTCAGCGCTGTCGACAATCGGATAAAAGGGATCAAGTTTCATCATACTATCACTTCAGCAAGTTGGAGCAGCACCGCAGATAATGAAGCGGAGCTGTTTTGTGTGTACCTAAGCCAGAGTTTTCAAATAGAACATCCCTGAGCGGAATTTATCTTAATTCGAATTGTACATGACACTCAAAACAGACTGTTCAATGGACAACACCGCTTGCGGCTCCTTATCTAGGCTTCAGACAAGAAACACACATTCAGGGAGAGACCAATGAGCTGGATAAATTCTCCAGATCCTGTTGCCGGGGACGCATCAAGCTGCGACCCGATTGAGACAATCATCGTTCCACGAACCTCGGACCTAGGCGGTTTTTCCGTGCGCCGCGCCTTGCCGTCGGCAAAACGCCGTATGGTTGGGCCGTTTGTCTTTTTCGATCAGATGGGACCGGCCGAACTACTGGTAGGTGGTGGCATTGATGTGCGTCCTCACCCACACATTGGTTTGGCAACGGTGACCTATCTGTTTGAGGGGCAAATGTACCACCGCGACAGCCTGGGAACCGAGATCGAAATTGCACCGGGCGCACTCAACTGGATGAGCGCTGGCAAGGGTATCGTGCATTCCGAGCGCGAAATCCCCGAGAGAAAACGACAGGCCAGAAAGCTGTTCGGCCTGCAAAGCTGGGTTGCCCTGCCAAAACATCTTGAGGAAAGCGATCCGACGTTTCAGCATTTTGGTAGGCAGGACCAACCGGAATTTGCGGACAAGGGCGCAACTGTGAAACTGATTGCCGGTGACCTTTATGGTCACAAGGCCCCGGTCCAAACTGCAACCGATATGTTCTATGCAGACATCACCCTGGAGCCGGGTGCCAAAATTCCGCTGGATGCAGGTCACGAAGAACGCGGGATCTACATCGTTGACGGCCAGATCTCGATAGCCGGGCAATCCTTCGATCCTGCGCAATTGCTGGTGTTCAAAGCTGGCGATCATCTGGTGGTCGAGAATGCCACGCCGCTTCCGGCCCGCTTTGTTGTTCTTGGTGGTGAACCAATGGACGGCAAACGTTACATCTGGTGGAACTTTGTATCGTCATCCAGAGAGCGGATCGAACAGGCCAAGGAAGACTGGCGTCAGGGCCGGTTTGATACAGTGCCCGGTGATGCGGAAGAATTTATTCCCTTGCCCGAGCGCACCGGGCCATAAGATCCTGCAAACTCAAAGCCGGAAGCCGCGCAAAATAAACCAGCGCGGCTTTTTTTCGTTCCAAAACACGTTCGGAAACCGGCAAAATCGGGCGAAGCTCTTGAAGCCTGACGATCTGTCCTTATAGATGGCGAGCACGCTTACTGGGATACGCCATGACCTCTTCAAACCAGTCACCTTTTCCGGATGATACTGCCAGTCTTCGACTCCAGGTTATCGAGACGGCTCAGGCCCTGCCAATACTTGGTCTTACCAAAGGCACTTCCGGCAATGTCAGCGCACGGACCAAGGACGGTTTTCTGATCACACCTTCCGGAACACCCTACGAAGACTTGTGCGAAGACAAGATCGTCGCACTGGATCTGGAGGGCCGCTACCGCGGCGATATCCTGCCCTCGTCCGAGTGGCGCATGCATCTGGATTTCTATCTGGGCAAACCGGATTGCGGCGCAGTTGTCCACTGCCACAGCCCGCGCGCAACAGCGCTTTCCTGCCACCGCAAAGGCATTCCGGCATTTCATTATATGGTTGCGCTTGCAGGTGGTGACCGGATCGATTGCGCCGACTATGCCAGCTTTGGTACGCGCTCGCTCTCCGAAGCAATGATTGCCGCCCTCGGTGACCGAAATGCCTGTCTGTTGGCCAATCATGGCCAAATAGCTGGCGGACCGAACCTCATGATGGCGCTGTCTGTAGCAGAAGGCGTAGAGGATCTGGCCGATCAATATCTGTCGTCGCTTGCGCTCGGAGAGCCAGTCATTCTGGATGATGCCGAGATGAAGGACATTCTTGAAAAATTCAAAAGCTACGGCAAACAAACTGATGACTTGAAGGACGGACAACAGGCCGCCTTCGAATTGCCAAAACGGGTGGGATAACAATGCGGCTTGGAATTGACTGGGGCGGGACAAAAATCGAAATCATCGCACTGTCAAATGACGGTGAAGAACTGTTCCGCAAGCGCGTTGATACGCCCAAGAATGATTACGACGGCTGCATCCAGGCAGTCAAAGGTCTCGTTGAGACGGCCGAGCAGGAAACCGGTCAGATCGGCACGTTAGGCCTCGGCATTCCCGGCTCCCTGTCGCCCAAGACAGGTCTGGTTAAAAACGCCAATTCCACCTGGATGAACGGCAAACCTCTCGACAAGGATCTGGAAGCAGTTCTTGGACGGCAGGTACGCATTCAAAACGATGCAAATTGTCTGGCGGTGTCCGAGGCAACCGACGGCGCGGGCACCGGCGCTCATATTGTCCATGCCATCATCATTGGAACCGGGTCCGGGTCCGGTATTGCAATTGACCGCAAGGCTCATTTGGGCGCCAACGGTATTGGCGGCGAATGGGGCGGTATCGGCCTGCCATGGATGCGGGAAGAAGAATTCCCCGGACCTCCAAGTTGGATAGGCCACAACGCTGTTATCGACATGTGGTGCTCGGGAACCGGCTTTCAGTGGGAATACAAGGAAAAGACTGGCACTGCGCTGAAGGGCCATGAAATCATGGCTCTCAAACGCAGCGGTGATCCGGTCGCCACCGAAAACTACAATCACTATGTTAGCCGTCTTGCGCGAGCCCTTGCCATGTCGGCCAACCTGCTGGACCCGGATGTCTTTGTGCTCGGCGGCGGCATGTCGAACATCGATGAACTTTACGAGGATCTACCCGGCGCAATGCTGCCCTATGTCTTTTCTGATACGTTCGACACACCAATCCGCAAGGCTGTTCATGGCGACAGTTCCGGCGTACGTGGTTCAGCCTGGCTTTGGGATTGATTGTTCCGGGAAGTGCAGGGCTACCCCCTGCTCCGCCCCAAAGTGACAAAGACGATCCCGAAGCCAACAGCAACCACTGCTGCAAGTTTGGCTATGTTTGGAACTTCACCAAAGACCAGAAACCCGAGCCCAAGACCAATCACTGCTGCGACTGAGCCTATCTGGCTGAGATAAACCGGTCCTGCTGTCTGTTGCAGTCGGAAATAGAGGCCGTATTGTAAGGCGAAAATCGATATCTGGGCAACGAGAAGACCAATGGCACCGCTGGTCCATCCTGCGGGCAAGACCGGTATTCCTGCAATCGAGGTGAGAGCCGCCAAGACCAAAAAACCAGCTGCCATCATGCCGAGTGCCAGATCAACCGGTTTGGCCCCTTTTGGCCACTTCAAAGTCCGGTAGATGTTTCCAATGGCCAAAAACACCGGGATGGCCAAGGCAAATACCGACCATAAAGAGGCCTCTGAAGACAATTTGGTGCCGGACAACGCCAGCGACACGGCCCCTGCCAGACCAAACAACACACCGATTGCCCGCAAGATCTGCAGACGCTCAAGACCGATCAGAACAGCAAATGCGTAGGTCAAAACCAGCGGAAACGCGAAGCTCAGCGAGACAAAGCCTGCGCCGACTTTTGGCGCGGCAACAACTGCGATCATGTTGGGTGTAATGAACAACAGCCCGCTAATCGCCATGTAGGTCAGCAGCGGTTTGCTTAGTCGCCGACCGGTTTCTGCATCGGATGTATCTTTCCGCGCGTTCGCAAGCCGCGTTGCCAGGTACAACACTACGGCCCCACCAAGAACAGACCATTGCAGCAAGGCGAGCGGATGCCAGCCAAACTGCGGCGCAGCTTTGGCAATGACCGTCGAGATGGCCAGAAAACTACCTACGACAAGCAAAAGGATAACCGGCTGGTCGAGCAGTTGACCTGACCTGTCAGCGGTACTCTTCATTTGATCGGCTTTCAAAGGCATCGGTCTCACTGCTTCGGTCATCTGCACATCCATTTCAAACCGCGCAAATGGCGCTGGCAAATCAATCTGGATATACACATAGCGAGTTATATCTTGATATCAAGTTGCTTGATATCAAGATTCTTTATGGCAATTGACATTCAGTTCAAAATCAGCAGATTTCAAACACAACAAGACTTTGATACGGAACAGAAAATCCAAACAGAATTCCATTTCGCCGGAGTTTATCCTGATGACAAAACCGACACACCATCTCTTTGGGGATCCTGAGGATCTGCTGATCGACCGTGCAGCAAGGGCACAGCGGCAGTGGCAGAAGGAAGTTCCGGACGTCGCCGACCAGCTCACCCCCATGGTGCTTTTGGGCAGGTTGAACGAAGCGGCACAGGTCATGAGCAACGACTACCTTGTGCCCGCTTACGCGGAAATAGGTCTAAAAACCGGGGAGTTTGATGTTCTGGCAACACTCGTGCGCTCAGGTCCTCCCTACAAACTGACGCCGACCGAACTCTATCGAACCACCATGATGAGCTCAGGCGGCATGACTGCCCGGGTCGACAAGTTGGAAAAGGCTGGCCTCGTCGATCGACGAGCCCATCCGGAAGACAGACGCGCCTTGACTGTCTGCGTTACCAAGAAAGGCCTCAATCTCATCAAGAACATGATTCCGGACTATGTTGAGACCCAGCATCGGGCAGTGGATGGTCTATCTGGCGACGAGCAGCAACAACTCGCAGGGTTGCTGGAGAAACTGATCCGCTCGGCCAATAAGAAAAAAGCGCCGTAACGTCGCAGCGATGCAAGATCAAACGCCATTGACTTGCCTTGGCACCGTCCCTGCATCACATAGATGAAAACCTGTAAGTCACTCTGCCGTCCTTGAAAGAACCGACATGTTCAAATCGCTGTTAAAGATCGCCGCCGTATTGTTGACCGTCTCGCCTGCCGCTGCCCAGGCAGAATTGCAAATCACAGACATTCAAAAAGGCTCCGGTGAAGAAGCAAATGTAGGTGAAACCGTATTCGTTCATTATACCGGCTGGTTGATGGACGGGACCAAGTTTGATTCAAGCGTTGACCGCGGCACGCCATTTTCCTTCACGCTTGGGGAGCGACGAGTCATCCAGGGCTGGGAGCAAGGTGTCGAAGGCATGCAGGTTGGCGGCAAACGCGAACTGATCATCCCACCACACCTGGGCTATGGCCCCGCCGGTGCGGGTGATGTCATTCCGCCCAATGCTACATTGAAATTCGAAATCGAGTTGTTGGATGTTAAGGGCAAAAAGTACTCGGATATCGGAAACGAAGAACTGAAGGCCAAATTAGCCGCAGGATCCCCCGTTATCGATATCCGGCGGCCGGATGAATGGAAACAGACCGGTACGATCCCCGGAACGCATCTGATTACATTTTTTGACGAGTCCGGCAAACCGAACCCCAACTTTGGAACAGAACTTCAAGCGTTGATTTCCAGCCCAAACGATGAACTTGTCATCCTTTGCCGCACAGGAAATCGCAGCAAAATCCTGTCCAATTACCTTGCCGACAAGGCAGGTCTCACCAATGTCGCCAATGTCCAGCATGGCATAACAAGCTGGATCTCAGAAGGCGGAAACGTGTCCTCAGCGACAATGCCGGAAAACTGCTGGCTATGCTGAACGCATTTTTCTAGTCGCTAGAAGCCAATTCAAGGCTCAATCCATTGTGGGTCTCCACAACAGGCCCCATGTCCATGGTCGTGATCTGACCATCATCGACGACAACCCGACCGTGAATGACCGTAGTCTTCGCTGTCTGCGGCGCACAGAAAACAACTGCGGCAACCGGATCATGCATTGCTCCCGCAAATCCAATCACATTCAAGTCAAGTGTAAAGAAGTCAGCGCATTTATCTGATTCTAATGACCCAATATCATTTCGACCCAATACAGATGCGCCACCCAGCGTTGCCAGTTCCAGCGCTTCACGAGCAGTCATCCATTCGCCCGCTCGCAGAGGATGTGCAAGTGGTAAGGAATCATGTTCGTGCGAGCCGTCATTTGGCAACAGGCCCAACTGCAATCGCGCCAACAACATGGCCTGACGTGCTTCCATCAACATGTTGGAGCTGTCATTGCTGGCTGATCCGTCAACGCCAAGGCCAACTTTGACACCCGCTGCCATGTATTTTTTAACTGGAGCAATACCGGATGCCAGGCGCATGTTGGAACAGGGGCAATGTGCTGCACCGCAGCCCGTCTTTGCAAACAGGCGAATTTCATTGTCATCGACATGAATGGCGTGCGCGTACCAGACATCCGGACCAGTCCAATCGAGACCTTCCATCCACTCTACCGGTCGTTTGCCGAATTTCTCGAGGGTATAACGCTCTTCGTCCAGCGTTTCACACAAATGAGTATGCAACATCACACCCTTGTCCCGGGCCAAGGCTGCACTCTCCCGCAAAAGGTTTTCCGACACAGAAAATGGCGAACACGGCGCAACCACTACCCGTGTCATGGCACCATGGGAGGAGTCATGAAAACGATCAATCACGCGTATGCTGTCTTCCAAGATGAACTTCTCGTCTTCGACACATTCGTCCGGCGGCAGCCCACCTTTGCTTTCCCCAAGTGACATCGACCCACGACTTGCATGAAACCGAACACCAAGTTCTCTAGCCGCTTCGATCTGGTAATCGACCTTGTTGCCGCTTTGAAACAGATAGGTGTGGTCAAAAACAGTCGTGCAGCCTGAGAGTGCCAGTTCGGCAAGACCAACGAGTGTACTGGCCCGCGAAGCTTCAGGGGTTGTCTTGGCCCAAATCCGGTAGTGGGCCTTTAGCCAGGGAAACAGATTGTTGTTCTGTGCCGCTGGTAAGTTTCGGGTCAGTGTCTGATTGAGGTGGTGATGGGTATTCACAAAACCGGGCAATACAATTTGGCCAGTCGCATCAATCACTTTGTCAGCAGTTTCCGGAAGTTCCCTGCTTGGTCCAACCTGCTGGAGAATGCCGTCAATTGCATAAAGGCCACCACCGACAATTTCCCGGCGATTTGCATCCATTGTGACAAGCATGTCAGCATTTTTCAAAAGCAGTGATTGCGGCATTTAAGGCCCCTACAGCAGGAATCGCGGGAAACTCTCTACGTAGAGAACCTTACAGTCGCCAAAAAGCCAAAGCCATGTCGGAAAATCCGGAATACCTATCGCAAAATCCGGAGTATACCGGCCGAGTTATTCATCTTCCGGCGGCGGCATACGATTCCACGCATCCAATGCGGCTATCTTGTAGGCCTCGGCAAGAGTTGGATAATTGAAAGTATTCTCGACGAAGTATTCCAGTGTGCCTTTGAGATTAAGTACGGCCTGACCGATGTGGATCAACTCAGTGGCGCCCTCACCCACGATGTGGCATCCGAGCAGCCTTCGTGTTTTGAGCGAGAAGATCATCTTCAGCATTCCGCTATCAAGGCCCATTATATGGCCGCGAGACGTTTCCCGGAACCGGGCAATTCCACATTCATAGGGTATGCCACGCTCTTTGATCTCTTCTTCCGTCATGCCAACGGTTGAAATTTCCGGAACTGCATAAATGCCATAAGGAAAATACTCAGGCGGATCGTAGGCCTTTTCACCAAGTGCATGACAAGCCGCGATACGACCTTGCTCCATCGAGGTCGAAGCCAAGCTTGGGAATCCGATAACATCACCTGCAGCAAAGATATGCGGCACATTTGTCTGGAACGTCATGGGTTCGACAGACAATCGGCCGCGGTGATCCGTTTCAAGACCACATGCGTCCAGATTCAGGGACGGTGTTGCCCCCATCCGACCGGCAGCAAACAGAACGACATTGGATCGAACACATCGCCCGCCCTCCAGTGTCACCATGCAATCGCCCGGTCCGTTTTTCTCGATCTTCTCGACCTTTGCCCCAAACCGCATCGCAATCCCGCGATCTCTCAGCTGATGAGAGAAGTCCGACACCAGTTCCTGGTCCAGAAAATCCAACATGGTGTCGCGGGGCTCGATCAAGGTCACATTGACATCGAGTGCAGAAAAAATGGAAGCGTATTCAACTCCGATCACTCCGGCACCAATCACACAAATGGAACGTGGCAAGGCACCAAGATCCAGAATGTCGTCGCTATCGAGAACGTATTCACCATCGAAGGGAACGTAGTCTGGACGGAAGGGCTTTGTGCCCACCGTAATCACAAATTTATCCGCCGAAAACTTCTGAACTTCACCGGCCTCACCAGTGACTTCTATGGTTTTGGCATCGAAAAAGCGTGCGTCACCGCTAACTGTGTGAACCTTGTTGCGAGCGAATTGATGTTCCAGCACCTCGACTTCGTGATCCAGTGTGATGTGCAAACGGGCCCTAAGGTCCGCTGCGGAAATGTCATCCTTGACCCGATAGGATCGGCCATAAAATCCGCGCTCCCGCCAACCCGTCAGATTCAACACCGTTTCACGTAAGGTTTTTGACGGAATAGTTCCTGTGTGAACCGAAACACCGCCGACACGGCGCCCCCGCTCCACAACGAGAACATCTCGCCCAAATTTAGCTGCCTGAATGGCCGCCCGCCGCCCGGCAGGTCCGCTACCTATTACAATGAGGTCAAAATGATCCACGTCTCGCCCCTGATCCCGCTTCAATCGCGACAATCTAAACGTGGAACCTTGCAGAAACCGTTAAGTCAATGCCGATTGCGAGACCATCAAGACAAGGTAGCAGGAGCAACGAGCAGGTGGTCTAGGTCCGCTCAACCACTCTCTTTTAGATTGAATATTTGACGAGCGCCTACTTTCAGGACATTTTCCCTACGGGAGTTTAGTTATGTCAGATGCAAGTTCGCCCAGTTCAAGCGTATCGAATTATTATATCGGGCTATCTATCACTGTCCTGTATGTCGTATTTCTTGCGTTATTGTTTATTGGCTTTTCCGCTTATATCACGCGCACAACCATCGACAGCTCAGGCATAGAAGACAAATTGATCGATGAACTCATTTACACAAATGAACAAGACTTGCAGCTTGACCGGCGCATCGCGCAATTGAATGAAAAAATAACGATTACACAGGCCCGTCTCGACAAAATTCCCATTTCCCTGATGCTGGCTGAGCGGGACCTGATGTTTGAAAACAATCGCATAAATGGCATCATCGGCGATAAATTCAGTCAACTTATTGATGCGATAAACATCCAGACAGACAGCAATCTCAGAAACTTCTTCAAATCTGAACTGGAAGCTTCCGAGAGTGTCGACAGCAGCGAGTTTATTTTCTTCGCTAAAATCCGAAGTCATCTGACCACGTTCCGCCTGCGCGCATATGGTCCCGGCGAAGACAAGGAAACGGCACTCAGGATTGTCTCGGAACTAAACGATGCTCTTGCAGAATATGGCTCCAACTTTGCGAAACTTGAGTTGGAATACCAACAGGTCCTTTATGAACAGACCCGGCTCGATTTCGATCTCGAAGCGGCTGATGCGGAATTAGAGAAGCTTGAAGTCATCAATGCCGCTTATCACGAAATCGTCACAACGCGGCACAAGTCGATCATCTCATCACTAGAACTGCCTGCAGATGTTTTGCTCCGATTTGTGAAAATGCCGACAATTATACTGACCCTAATCGTGACAATTGCCGCCGGGGGTCTGGGTTCCCTGGCTGCATTTACGCGAAAATTCGTTCGTCAGGATGCGACTGCTATTTCCAGTCGCCTGTTTGCCAATGTTGCTGAGGGAATTGTTGCATCCATTGCAATTTTTCTGTTCGCTGGCACCGGTATGCTGATGTTGACCCAAGGTGGAGCAGGCCAGGAAAAGGGTGTGGAACTAAGTCCCTATATGGTTGCCTTTATTGCATTTCTGTCTGGATTCATGGCGGAGAATGCTTTTGAAAAAATCGAGGAAGCAGGCCAGAGATTCTTCAAGGCCGGAGATGCCGGCAAGCCCGAAAATGGTGATGCAGTTACAAATACGGACAAGGACAACGGGCAGCAGAACGCTTCTACCGCCGACAAGCCGACCGATTGACCTCGTTGAACAAAGCCGTTGCCTCTCCGGGGATCATCAGCTATGCCTATGTCCATGAACATGATCTTGAAAGTTGTATGGTGGTGGCGCGGCGCTAAATAGGCGGCCAGCGATATCTCATGCTCTGACAAGATCGAAGTTTGAACCAAGGCCGCCGCGGGATACCGCTGGCGGCCTTGGTGCTTTAAAAAACCGCCAAAACACCTGAATGGTGGCTCTAGACGGGGAATACAAAGACAATGCCGGCATTGGCTGATCAGACATTCGAAACGGAAAGCGGGATTACAATCCTGCGCACGTCCCGCCCTTCAGACTACGAGAGTGGAACTTCCGACTGGATAGACCGGCTGGATTCCGAGCGCGGTGCAGTGTTGGCATCATCATATGAGTATCCTGGCCGCTATACCCGCTGGGACATGGCTCTGGTCAATCCGCCGCTGGTCATGGAGGCCGCCGATCGGAAAGTCGAAATCCGCGCCCTCAATGAACGCGGTAAAATCATTCTGCCAGCGATAGCCAAGGTTTTGAAAGCCCATGGTGATGTCGAAAATTTCGCTGCAACGGATGAACGGATAGATCTCACTGTCAAAAAAGCAGACCGAGATTTTCAGGAAGAAGAACGCTCCCGTCGACCATCAACGTTCTCTATTGTACGCGCGCTCAAGGAAATGTTCGCCTGCGACGACGATCAACTCGGCCTTTACGGCGCTTTTGGATACGATGTCGCTTTTCAGTTCGAGCCTATTGACCTGAAACTTGATCGCCCGGACGATCAACGTGATGTTGTCCTGTTCCTTCCCGACGAAATCCTGATTGTCGACCATCACGGCAAGCGCGCTTTTGTGCTGGAATATGATTTTGTTGTCGACGGGAAAACAACAAAAGGTCTAGAGCGCAGCGGCGAGAAACGACAATACACGCCCGCCAATCAAGATCCTGGCCGTGGTGATCATGAACCTGGCGAATACGCCAAGCTGGTTGACGAAGCCAAGGACTATTTTCGGCGTGGGGACCTCTTTGAAACCGTTCCGGGCCAGATCTTCTATGAGGCCTGCCCGAACCCACCATCTGCTGTTTCCCGGCGCCTGGCACAGATAAATCCGTCGCCCTACTCGTTTTTCTTCAATCTTGGAAATGACGAATATCTCGTCGGTGCCTCACCGGAAATGTACGTCCGCGTGACGGGTGGACGCCGCGTTGAGACATGCCCGATTTCCGGGACAATTCGCCGAGGCAAGAACGCAATTGAAGACGAGGCCCAGATCCGCAAGTTGTTGAACTCCGCAAAGGATGAAGCGGAGTTGACCATGTGCTCCGACGTTGACCGCAACGACAAGAGCCGTGTCTGCGTTCCAGGATCGGTCAAGGTCATCGGTCGCCGTCAGATCGAAATGTACTCCAGACTGATCCACACCGTAGACCACATTGAAGGTACCTTGCGAGAGGACATGGACGCGCTTGATGCATTCCTGTCCCACACATGGGCTGTCACTGTTACCGGTGCGCCAAAACGTTGGGCCATGCAATTTATTGAAGACCATGAGAAATCATCTCGCGCATGGTATGGTGGTGCGATCGGTGCCGTGCTTTTCAACGGCGACATGAACACGGGCCTGACCCTTAGGACAGTTCGCATCAAAGACGGTGTCGCGCAAATCCGTGCCGGAGCCACCCTACTCTACGACAGTGTTCCCGAAGATGAAGAAGCCGAGACCGAACTCAAGGCAGAAGCCATGCGCGCGGCCGTTCGCGAAGCCGGTTTGGCATTGAAAACGGATGACAAAGCCGAAATCCACAAACCAGGTGAAGGCATGAAAATTTTGCTGGTCGATCACGAAGACAGTTTCGTGCACACACTGGCGAATTATTTCCGTCAGACTGGCGCTGATGTCGTGACTTATCGGACCCCCGTCGCCGATCATGTCTTCCATGACGTCAATCCCGATCTGGTTGTTTTGTCCCCCGGCCCCGGCAATCCGAAAGACTTTGATTGCGCGGCTACAATTGGCCGCGCACATGCGCGTGGCCTGCCAATTTTTGGTGTCTGCCTTGGCCTTCAAGCCATTGCAGAGTATTTCGGTACGGATCTTGGTCAGCTGGATGTTCCAATGCACGGCAAGCCTTCTGCTATCAATGTATCAGCCGGTTCCTTGATTTTCGATGGAATGGGGGCACAGGTTACAGTCGGACGCTACCACTCATTGTTCGCCAAGCGAGACACTCTGCCAGCCGATCTTCGCGTGACTGCAGAAACGGAAGACGGCATCGTCATGGCAATCGAACATCAGAGTGCACCAATTGCGGCGGTTCAATTCCACCCTGAATCAATCATGTCGCTGGATCAGGATGCTGGTCATAAAATAATTGAAAATGTGGTCAATCAACTAATCACAAAAAAGGCAGCCCAGATTGCTGAAGCAGTCTAAATACAAACAATAATTTCAGCAGGCAGAAGTTTACCCGGTGCGGTTAGCACCTATCTTCTACCTGAAATTGCAGAAGTACTCATGTATAGATTTGAACGCATACGAGGTTCGGGAAGAAGAACCCTATTGCTTAACAAAAACCGACATTGTCCTATTGATATTCAAAGACTTATTTAAGCTGCATTCATGCCCTTATTCTAAGGTGCTCCAACATTGACCGGGCAGTCGACGGGAGAATTGATGCGCAGGGCAACAGAAAAACTGAAATCTGGCTTGGATGAAATCTGTGCCAGACTGTTGCAAGGCTGCGCTCTTGGCCTGCTCTGCGTTTCGATATCCGCAGCATCTGCCCAGGACGCCGGGCAGCGCCAGAACATGATCGTCGGTATTGGCGTTTGTCCTCCCTGGAACGCACAATCTGGTGAAGTCTGCAAACACAGTGTCGAAACGGTCGTCACGAGTTTTTCAGACCGCTTGGATCTTGATCCTTCTAAAACACACATGATGTTCAATGAAGGCGCATCAGCGGACGGCCTAAAGAGAACCATCACGGAACTGTCCAACAAACTTGGCTACGAAGACCGTTTGATTATCTACGCCAATTTGCCGTCGAAAGGCATAGATCTGCTAGGCGATAGCAACCAGTCTCGCCAGGTTCTGGAGCTCTGGGCGGATCACGAGCCTGAAAATGCGGAAATGGCGATAAAAAACGGTATCTGGATTTCAGCGCCCGCTTTCGCCGCCATGCTGCACACGATTCCAGCCGGTGAAGTCATCCTGATACTGGATACCAGCAACTCCGACACAATCGATCCGGACCTGCTGGAAAGCCATTCTTCCAATCTGGATGAACGCCCGGAAGCACTTGTGACATCGGCTGGTGCAGGACAAAAAGCCAATTATTCTGCCGACCGCACCATTGCGCTCTTTGCCAAGCATCTGGCCGCTGCATTCGAGACAACCAATGGCACCCTTCACGACGTGATGATGACCGCCGCTGCTGGTACGCGGCAAGCCGCCATACCCATCTGCATGGATTTGAAAGAAAACATGCCGGCTGAAGACCCAGAAAAAAACTGTACGCAAATTCCGGAGATCCTTGATCCGGCTGGATTGCTCGCAGCCCTGCAGCTTCCCGATCTACCAGAAGATGTTCAGAACTGAACTCTCACAGGCAATGATCTGCAAACCCAGTGCAAACAGGGTCAGCCGGATTTGACAGGCACACTGCAAGAATAATTATCTGCCATCACCAACAACGCCTCTGGAGAGTCTGGAGCCTGAAGCTCGGCCTGCCGGACAGAAGGTTTGCCCTGCAATCTTGTCCATAGCCATGCAAAATCTGCTGCCTCGACATTCATTGATCGGGGGCTTCTTCTTGGCGGAGTCTCCCGGACAGTCACTCCGTCCACCTCTCCGACAATGAATTTAAATGCATAACTTGGCGTCAAACCCATCCTAAGGTCCGAAACCACAACAGTATCATTGACCTTCTCGGCCTTGGTGAAACCGTCACTAAACCAGTCAAGCTTTCGGAGTGCGGCTGTATCTTCAAGACAGGCCACAAGATCCGGCCGCCGGGCATGGGAATAGACGGGTGGTAATTCATCTCCGTCCAGCAGCGAAATATAGAGATTATGATATTCTAGATCATTCAGCCCGATGACTTTCCAGAGAGCTATGTTGAAAGGCGCTGCAATCGCATAGACTTCACTTACGACCACACCGGCTTTGTCAAAGATCTCCTGCGCCCTATTTTCAACATGGTGCTGCAAGCCTGCTGACAGCACCATATAGCTGCTGGTCATCGCCAATATGCCTGCTGTCCAATTGCCAAGCCTTGCTGTCCAGCTTTTCGTCGCCAACGCCCAGATCACAATTGCCAACAACGGCAGCGTATAAAACGGATCGATGATGAACACCGATCCTACTCCGACGGGATCGGGATAAAATGGCCAGAAAATTCTCGTGCCATAGACCGTCATGGCATCGATCATCGCGTGCGTTGCAAAGCAGAGGTAAACAGTGAGATAGACCAGCCAGCGGCTTTCACGAAGCCCCTTGAAAAGCCGGACAATCGCTTCCCCGAACACCGGTGCGGCCAGTGCATGAACAAAAATGGAGTGCGTCCAGCCACGGTGATAGACGAATGTGTCGATCGGGTCATCGAAGGGAATGAAGACGTCCAGATCCGGCACCGTTCCAAGCAATCCACCGACAAGAGCGGCCTTTCGCGGACCAATCTTCCTGCCCAGACACGCGGTCGAGACTGCTGCACCAAGAACAAATTGCGTCAGAGAATCCATGAATTGGTCCGGCTACGAGAATAGGATTATTCTTAAGTGGATATGAGGTGAAGATTCAGTTTTAGCAAGGCGGCAGGAACCATAATACCACTCGGAAATGTATTGTTTTCCAACAAGTCCAATATCGCTATTAAAAATATTTCTCGTAAAAATGAACCATTCCCGGGTTAGCGGGCACTTTATACCTGTAACCGACGCAGGTCAGGGATATGGATGACGGAAAACCGCCAACAAAAAATCAGGACGCTCGAAGCGCTGTTGGTGCTTGACGCAAAAGCTGGAGATCGGCAAGCGATCGAATGGTTGGTCACACTGCGAGGAGACCGCCTGTTGGCTCATGCGGCAAGACTATCCGGGGATAGGGAAGCTGCTCAGGACGTTGTCCAGGAGGCCTGGATCCAGATTATCCGGGGTTTGCCGAGCCTTGCCAATGAAGCCGCGTTTTTGCCCTGGGCCCTGTGCATCGTCTCGCGGAGAGTCGCGGCTTTCATCAAGGCCCGCCAAAAAGACCGCAAGATCTCTATAAGTCTGGGGCCTGAGACCCAAGAAGCCGTTCACCCCTCACCTGAGAAGGCATTGGACGTAGAAAAAGTCCGGGCAGCACTGCACCACTTGCCTTCGGCACAACATGCAACGATCGCGCTCTTCTATCTGGAAGATCTCGGTGTTGCGGATGTTGCTAAGGCAATGGACGTGCCCGCAGGAACAGTCAAGACTCGGCTAATGAAAGCCCGGTCCACCTTAAGAAAACTGCTTGAAGGAGAACAAGATGGATAAGCTCGACAAGCTGATAGAAGACGCCATGAAAGGCGAGGATCGTGCTCTTTTGAAAGATACCGGAGAGCTCGGGTATTTCGCCCTCGGTCTGAAGCAGTTCACTGGCAAGCTCGGGTGGGTCACCTGGGTCATCATGATCATGCAAGGCGGGATGTTTTTGATCGGACTTTGGTGTCTCTTCGGCCTCTTCCAGGCAACTGACGTCTTGGCTGCGGTGAAATGGGGTATCTCATCTGCGATCCTGATCATCGCTGCCACCGTCCTCAAACTCAGCCTGATGCCACAAATGCAAGCTGACAGAGTCCTGCGTGAGTTGAAGCGAGTAGAGCTTCTGCTCTTGAGCCGGAATTGACACGTCGAAAAAAAAGCGGGCTTGGTGAGCCCGCTTTTCAGTCTGATATGCAATCCGCCTCAATCGACGACGCGCACAGCACCTTTGGATGCCGATGTTGTCAGCTTGGCATAAGAGCGCAGAGCCGTGGTGACTTTCCGGGTGCGTTTTTCAACTGGTTTCCAAGCGGTATCGCCTTTTGCTTCCATGGCAGAGCGGCGGGTCGCTAGGATATCGTCTGATAGATCGACTTTCATCACTCGGTTCGGAATGTCGATGACGATCAAATCCCCTTCCTCGACCAACCCGATGGCACCACCTTCGGCAGCCTCCGGCGAGATGTGGCCGATGGAAAGCCCTGAAGATCCACCTGAGAAGCGACCGTCTGTGATCAATGCACAGGCTTTGCCGAGGCCCTTGGATTTGAGATAGGACGTCGGGTAGAGCATTTCCTGCATGCCCGGTCCACCGCGTGGTCCTTCATAGCGGATCAGGACAACATCGCCCTCTTTGACCTTATTGGTCAAAATTGCGGAGACAGCACTGTCCTGGCTCTCAAAAATCCGGGCCGGACCAGTAAATTTGAGAATGCTTTCGTCAACACCGGCTGTTTTCACTACGCAGCCATCAAGAGCGATGTTGCCGTAAAGAACCGCAAGCCCGCCATCCTTGGAGTAGGCATGAGCACCCTCACGGATAACGCCGGCCTTCCGGTCAAGATCGAGGTCATCCCATCGACGCTCCTGACTGAATGCAACTTGCGTTGGTACACCACCGGGAGCCGCCTTGTAGAACTGATGTACGCTATCTGAATTGGTTTGACGAATATCCCAGCGTGCAAGGGCTTCTTTCATGGTCGCAGAATGCACTGTCGGGTTTTCAGAGTGCAGATGCCCTGCCCGATCCAGTTCGCCAAGGATGGCCATGATGCCGCCTGCGCGATGAACATCCTCCATATGGATATTTTCAATGGCTGGTGCGACCTTGCACAGGACCGGAACCTTTCGCGACAATCGGTCGATGTCATCCATGGTGAAGCCGACTTCGCCTTCATAAGACGCCGCCAGCAGATGCAGGATAGTATTGGTGGACCCGCCCATGGAAATGTCCAGGGTCATTGCATTTTCGAACGCCTGGAAGTTAGCGATTGACCGCGGCAGAACACTGTCGTCGTCCTGCTCATAGTAGCGTTTGGCCAGATCGACGATTAGGTGGCCAGCTTCAACAAACAGGCGCTCGCGATCCGCATGGGTCGCCAATGTCGAACCATTGCCCGGCAGAGCAAGACCCAGAGCTTCCGTCAGGCAGTTCATGGAATTGGCAGTAAACATGCCCGAGCACGAGCCGCATGTCGGACAGGCGTTCTGTTCCATCTCCATGACATCCGCATCAGAGGCGCTGTCGTCAGCTGCCATCACCATCGCGTCAACCAGATCGACGGCCTTGGCCACACCATTTTCCAGAACGACTTTGCCGGCTTCCATCGGGCCACCAGAGACGAAAACAACCGGAATGTTGAGCCGCATGGCAGCATTCAGCATGCCCGGTGTGATCTTGTCGCAATTGGAAATACATACGATTGCATCGGCGCAATGGCCATTGACCATATATTCCACCGCATCGGCGATCACTTCACGCGATGGCAGCGAATAAAGCATGCCATCATGACCCATGGCGATGCCGTCATCGACTGCAATGGTGTTGAATTCCTTGGCAATACCGCCGGCCTTTTCGACTTCACGCGCCACCAGCTGGCCGAGGTCTTTCAGGTGGACGTGGCCCGGCACAAACTGGGTGAAGGAGTTGGCAATCGCAATGATCGGCTTGCCGAAGTCATTGTCCTTCATACCCGTCGCGCGCCAAAGGCTGCGGGCACCGGCCATGTTGCGGCCATGTGTGGATGTTCTTGAACGATACGGAGGCATATCGAAACTCCCTCGAAGTGTTTGACCCGACACTTAGCGCCGTTTGCCATTTTTGCTGGTCCGGCACCAATTCGCGTCAGCCGAATTCATCTAGAGGGCGGTTTGACAGGTTTTACCGAAGATGAAAAGACCAGTTCAGCTCAAAACCGTACGCTCGGGTACGATTTTGAAACGGGACTTAAGAAAATCTGCGTTTGCCTCGGTTTCCTTTATGAAATGCAAGCAGAACATCTCTGACATCAATTGAACGACGAATTCTATCGGCCCCAATCACCAACCATTTTACCAATTGTTTGATGCATCAGGTAACCGTAGAAATCGTGAGGGTTGGCAATCAGCTCACCATCCCCATGGCGCTCGTATGCCCAACAATTGTAAATTTTGTGATCCTTGATTTCGTCGACAAATCCACGTTTTTCCATCTTGCGAAACGCCTTTTTCATGCGCTCCACATGGGAAATAAAATCGTCTTCAGCCCAGACATTTGACCAAGTTTTAAAGACATTTCGCGGATAAACATCATCGGGATCAGAATAATGTCCGTCCAGAAGGTTTAGCCTGACGCCTTTCTCGCCCAGTGGGCAGCCGAAGGTGATCCAGTTCTGCGTCGGGTTGTTCTTTTTCAGTAGCTTTGCATGTTCGCTATGATGCGAAATCTTCCAGAATACATCGTAGGCAACCATACAGCCCATGGAATGGGTAAGCAGGCAGATATCATCCCCAGCTTTGATCGAAGGCAAAAGAATTTTCTGAAGCCGGTCGCGAACAATGGATCCGGTTTTGTGCTGTAAAAGATAAGCAGCCATATCCGGCTTGGCGATCTCGATGATCTTTTCATTGAGCCAGCCGAAGGTGAAAAGCCCACCGACAAAACTCACAAAATCTGCTGCTTCATCCAACAGTCGCCGATCATTCGCTTCTTTCAATACCTTGCGGTAGGTCGCAGCTGTAAATTTCGGCGACTTTTTGGTGCGTGCCATGGCAGAAGCGATAAGTGCATCAGAAAGCGCAGGACCATTGTTGTGAAGCGGGTCTTTCGCGGTCAAAGCTTTTCTATCTGACTTGTCATTCTCTCCCTGGATTTTATTGTTGATGTCACCGTAGTACGCCAACGACAGCTTGATTTTGTTATCCCGTATTTTTTTAGCGACGTCGTTTCGATTTGCTCTTCTCAGACCTTCAATAACAGCTTCCTTCGTGAATTTCTGCATCGATTTTTCAGCCGGTTTGATCGACCGCCCATGCATGATGATCAAATGCTTTCCCATCGCCGCCTCCCAACGTTTCTGGAATAAATTTAGAATTTAAATCGGCAGAATTGTAACATCCCACCGCCTCGTCAAAATTGCAACAATAGGATTGATAAAGAGCCCCCACCCGAGGTCCAAGACGCTGACTTCAGAAAAGAAGGCTCATCTCGGTCGCAGGTAACCGCCACTTTGAGTTTCGAGTTAAACAAGGGAAGCACAGAAATCCCATCGCAACTTGCGATCACAGGTCGTCGTTACGGGGCAGAGCCTAAGGCAAACTCACAAGGGCAGCGGCAACGAATTTCTGACCCACGCGCAGTCAAAAGGACAACCAGATGCCAGAAACTGGCTGATGTTTTACATCCTGCAGGAGCCTGCATAGGCATCGCCGACATCGTCGAATACGCGCGCTGTGGCTTCCATTTCGTAGTGCTTGCTGGAGCGACGAACGCCTTCGACCAGATAGAAATCCTGGATCGGGAACTGATTGGAATTGAAGCGGAAGTCGCCGCGAACACTCTCAAACGGCGCAGCTGAAATTGCGGAAATGAGCGCTTCGGGGTCTTTTGTCCCGCCGGTCAATTCGATTGAATAATGGATAAGCTTGGCAGCATCATACCCTTGCGCCGCATAGATAGACGGGGCGTAGTCATACAAACGACCAAATTCGCGCACAAATCGCTTGTTGGCGGGATTGTCGAGATTTGGCGCCCAGGGCGATGCTGACAATATCCCTTCGGCTCTTTCCCGTGTGTAGGGTAGCGCGGTTGCGTTGATGGTCTGCGCGGACAGGAAAGGCACAATGCCCTTGATGCCGGAGGTATGAAACTGGTTGACGAGTTCAACACCCATACCGCCAGGCATGAATGCGAAAATCGCATCCGGTTCCAAATCACCAATCTCGTTCAGTTCCTTGGAAAAGTTGGTCTGTCCCAGTTTGGGGAATATCTCGCGTACAATCTTGCCGTTGAAGTGGCGTCGGAACGCTGCAATTGCGTCACGCGATGCTTCAAAGTCCGGGGCAATGGTGACAACCTGATTATAGTTTTTCAGGCTGGCATAGCGGCCCATGGTTTCATGAACCTGATCGTCCTGGGAGGCCGTTGAAAAGAAGTAACGGCTGCATTTGCGACCAGCAATGGGAGCGGGCCCGGAACTGGTCCCGATAAACAGGGTCTTGGTGCGTACGACCGGATCGTGAATGGCCAACATCACGCGGGAAAAATTGACGCCGACCAGAACATCGATCCCGTTTTTTTCGATCAGATCTGTCACCTTCTGAAGAGCAACTTCGGGATCGAGCTTGTCATCAGTAATGATCACGCTGGTCTCCAGACCGCCCAGCGCGCCATTGGATTGGTTCATCGCCAGCATAAAACCATCTCGCATGTGTTCGCCGTAAATGGCGGCAGGGCCTGACAGTGTTGCCAACAGGCCGACCCGGAGCCTTGGTTTGTTGCTGTTTTCCGGTTCATCCGTTTCCTGAGCAACGGACGGCAAGCAAGTAATTGCGCCTGCCAGAACCACAGCGCTTACTTTTCGGATCAGTCCCGCCCAAAATCGTTTCATCTTGCTTTTGCCCATCACATCGAAGCTGCAGATTTTCTTTCCCTAGCGGAGAAACGGATCTGCGATTCTGCCCTTTTTTACAGTCTGACAGAGACAGGTTAGACAATTGCAAACAAAATCTCGCGCAGCGTGACTGCTGACACTTCCAGGACCGGTTTACCATAAAACTCCCAAAAGCCGCCGCAATCCGGCCAATCTGGAGACTCATTGCAAGGGTTTATGGGCACGATCCCGAATTCCGAAATTCATTCCAAGTGTGCCACCAAACCCCAGGAGGGCCGATTGCTGTACGTACCTGCCCATGCCAAGGCTTATGATCTCCAAACCTGGAGCATCCCGAACAGTCGTTTTCGAAAACAGGTGAAACTCGCTCATTCGCTGAAAACCTTGAATTTCAGAGGCTTTTTAGTTGGAGCTGTATTGACGACCGCAGCCGTAGGCTGTGCAGTATCGCTTGGCCTGAATGACCTGATCAGAAGCCAGATCAACAGCTTTCAACTGGCCCAAACGGGAACACAGACATTTCAAGACCAGAAACTCGCCGGCACATCAATCAATCGGTTCATTGGTCGTTCCCAGGGTAAACAGGCACCAATCGTCAAGAACACCGATCGCATGCGCCAGACCTTTGAACAAGGCACACAGCAGAAGTCTGCTATCGTGTTTACACCAGCTACCCACACCACGTTCTCATCACGAACACCAAGACAGTTTGCGCTCAACCAATTGGCACCCGTGGCAGTGAACCAGCCAGCAGCCCGAGCAACCTATCCGGAAACAAGTTCCGTTGCTTTGGAACAACCTAAAATTCCGTCACCAGCGGAAAACGTTGATCTGGGACCGACCGGAACCATAACCGCATCCGTCAACATGCGCGAGACAGGCAGCTCGCGGGGCAAGATTCTCGAAGTCCTCCAGCAAGGCACTGAAGTCAGCTATGGAGACTGCAGCAAATACTGGTGCAAAGTTGAAGTCGGCGGCAAGACCGGATTCGTCAGTCAGAAATACGTCAAACGGTAATTTTCACCGCTCACACGCCAGGTAGAGGCTTGTTAAGGCTGCCAATCTAAAGTGGGGCAAATATTTCGTGTGAGGAGACACTGAAATGGCTATCCCATCCATGTCCGGGTTCATCTGCGCAGCCGCCCTGTCCACATTAATCGTGGGCACTCCTGCTCATGCGCAAAGCACGGACTGTGTGAATTACGCGACCGAATACGCCAATTCCTATTATGGCAGCGGTGACCCTGTTGGTGATGCGGTCTCGGGCGGAATGGCCGGTGCCGTTGTTGGCGGTGCGATTGGAGGACCTTTTGGCGCCCGGCGCGGTGCTAAGGCTGGCGGTGCCCTCGGTGTTCTTGATAATATGGCCTCCATGCCCGGCGGCTGGGACGCCATGTATGACATGGCCTATCAGATGTGCCTGCAACAGACGTCCGGCGTGAACACCACACCGCTTGATGTTGCGCCAAACCTGCAGCCGCCCTCATCGAATTGTCGTTCCTCTGTCACTGTCAACAAAGGCCTTCAGCGGACACCCGAAGGCGGTATTATCGTCGGTTCTGGCGGCAACGGTTGCAACTAGCGACCATGACCGCTGAGACCTGAGGGCGTCTATTGGTGGACGATGTGGCCTTTTAACCCTGCATCCTGTTGACGTTGCTGGCGAAGCGCAGTCAACTAAGCCTTGGTTTTCCAATGGCTGATGGCCACCAATTGCGCTCTTCGACGACAGGACTTTTTCATGACCCGCCGCTTTTGCCTTTCCCGATCCCTTTTACTTGTCGGTATGACCAGCCTTTTGATCTCGGGTGGATCTGCCATGGCACAGCAATGCGGCGGCGACTTCCGCCAATTCCTGGCAGGGGTCAAACAGGAAGCGGTTCAACAGGGTCTGTCAACCAAGGCCGCTGACAAGACGCTTTCCGGTGCGCAGATCGACCGCAAGGTTCTGTCCCGTGACAGGGCTCAAGGCGTTTTCAAGATGACCTTTCTGGATTTTTCCAAGAGGGTCATATCCGGCTACCGTATGAAAAATGGCGCCGTGAACATGAAGAAATATGCCAGCGTGTTCGACCGCGTAGAACGCGACTACGGTGTGCCCGCCCCCGTCATCACGGCGTTCTGGGCTCTTGAAACCGATTATGGCGCTGTCCAGGGCGACTTCAACACGGTCAATGCCCTAGCTACCCTCGCCCACGATTGCCGTCGTCCGGAGCTGTTCCGCCCACAGTTGATTGCAGCCATAGAAATGACCCAGAACGGCGACCTTGACCCTCGCCGCACCACAGGAGCATGGGCCGGTGAAATCGGCATGGTCCAGATGCTGCCGGAAGACATCATCAAGTTTGGCAAGGATGGCGACGGCGATGGTCATGTCACGCTTAAGAAAAGCGCCCCAGACGCAATTCTGACCGCTGGCGCTTTCATCAATCACCTTGGATGGCGTCGCGGCGAGCCTTGGCTGCAGGAAGTAACTGTCCCGCAGAACCTTAACTGGGCAGACTCCGGCCTTGGCAAAACCAAAACAGGCAGCCAATGGGCAGCAGCTGGCGTCAAATCGCGCTGGGGCCAGATTTCCGGCAACCTGCCAGCCTCCCTGCTCCTGCCGCAAGGCCGCAAGGGTCCGGCATTCCTCGCCTACCCGAACTACAACATCTATCTGGAATGGAACCAGTCATTCATCTACACGACATCTGCCGCCTATTTCGCGACCCGTTTGGCTGGCGCACCACGCTACAATGCAGGCAACCCTGATCAGGGTCTCAATGATGCCCAGATGAAACAACTCCAGAAAAAGTTAGCTGGCATGGGTTATGACGTTGGCAAGATCGACGGGATCTTGGGATCCGGTACACGCAACGCGGTTCAATCCGTTCAGCAAAAACTTGGGATGCCGGCTGATGCCTGGCCGACGCCTGCGCTTTTGAACAAGCTTTGATGCAGCACCCAGTCCCACTTGGCATTTATCTTTATCTTGGAGCGGCTATTGTCGCGGAGGTCATCGCAACCTCCGCGCTTGCACGCACCGAGAATTTTACTCGGCTTTGGCCAACAGTCATAACAATCATCGGCTACGCGCTGTCTTTCTGGCTGCTGTCTTTTACATTTCGCGTTCTGCCGACCGGCATCGTCTATGCGGTCTGGTCAGGTGCCGGAATTGTGCTGATCACCATGGTTGCCTGGTTTCTCTTCGACCAGAAACTCGACCTGCCGGCTCTCCTTGGCCTCGGTCTCATCATCGCCGGCGTGATCGTCATCAACGTGTTTTCAAAGTCCGTCGGGCATTGATCCCCGAGCTATCCTACTCCACCTTCGCATTGTCAGCTCCCGGCGCGTCTTCAGGCACGGTGGCCTTGCCGTCATCCCCGAGCAGGAATACTGCGAGAATCCGGGCCTGGCCTTCGCCGGTATTCTTGCCCCTGTGCGTGACATCCATGGCTTCCAGAAGCCCCTCGCCCTGTCGGTAGATCTTTTTGCCAATACCTTCGTAGGTCACCGTGATCTCGCCTTCGAGAATATAGGCAAAGAGCGGTGCATGGTGCTGGTGCCATTCAGTTTCTTCGCCCGGTGCCATAGTCACGACAAGAGAGCGGACAGAGGGATTGTTTTGAGGAAAGCGCACTGTCTCCCCGGCAACCGTCTTGTCGCCGGAAAACACTTCCCGGACCTTGTCATAAGGGGTTTGGGCAGCCTCTTCGGCAGCTTTTGCAGCATCAGACCCGGGTTTGGCACTCGGCTGAGAGGGAGCCGGTTTACCGTCCGGAGTAACTGACTTGTCCGCAGCCTGCACCGGGGCCAAACCAAGCATTGCGGTCAACCAGAGGCAAATGATCAACTTGAAGACGGACATGGCATACCTCTGACAACTGGATTTGTTCCCCGACCTGTCAAATTCGCTCAGGTTCTCACTGCCGTTAAGTGATAGCGCCCAATGATTGATGAAGGCTTTAGGGATAGGACCCTATATTTTTATAGTATGACCCGGTTTCATCAAGGCAACTCTTGAAGCATCCAGCCCCATTGACGTGACAAATGCATCTGCGGATTGGTTCAGGATCGGGAACGTTCCAAAGTGGCACGGCACCACGGTGTCAAACTCAAAGAACCGTTTGCAGGCAAGAGCTGCAACTTCACCGCCCATCGTGAACCGGTCCCCGACCGGGACGAGTCCGATCCTGGGCTGATAGATCTCGTTGATCAGTGCCATATCGGAAAAGATGTCGGTATCGCCCATATGGTAGAGGACCTTTTCGCCCGGCGCGGACAGAATGATGCCATGCGGATTACCGAGATAGATCGCCTCACCGTCCGTCTGTTTAGACGATGAATGATCGGCCCGGGTCATTGCGACCTTGAATGGCCCGACGTCGACATTGCCGCCGCTGTTCATCGGATTGAAATTCTCGATACCCTGGCGGGAGGCCCACATGCAGATCTCGAAATTTGCTGTCAGCTGCGCACCCGTTTTCTTGAGAATGTCGATACTGTCGCCAATGTGATCATCATGGCCGTGTGTCAGGATGATGTGTGTAACACCATCACCAATCTGTTCAGCGCTTAAGTCTTCCGGAAGAACCGGGTTCCCTGTCAGGAAAGGATCTATAAGGATAGATGCATCCTTGATGTCGATCTTGAAAGCCGAATGGCCATACCAGGTCAGGTCCATTGCAAAACACCCTGTTGTCACATGACAGTTTCAAATGACTTTGATCTTACTGGCCCAGCATCAGTAATTCTATCGAGATCATTAGATTAAATATAAAATTCAATCCAAATTTTTCAGCACTTAGAAGAAAAACATGTTTAAATTGAACATGAATATACTGCTCCGAAAAACAGAAAGCCTAGATAGAACAACTGCATACCGTTGGTCTGGCCCACATCGTCCATGCATGGGATCTTGTGAATGAGAATTCGTACGTATCTTGTTTTATCCTTTGCAATAGCCACGCTGCTGCCGGCGCTGATCTTTAGTATCTGGTCTTACAGGGACGCTGTTTCCCGAGAGTTTGCCGAAGTTCATGACCGGCACTTGTTGCTTGCACGCAATCTCGGTTTCGCTATGGACCGTTATCAGCAGGATCTGGTGGCTGCCCTCGACGCCCTGAGTGCAACGCTGGTTCGGGACCAAAACAGTCCGGAGTTATCCCGATTGTTGCACCAGATGGACCTCTTGTGCGTCCTTATCGTGGACAAGAAAACTGGCGTTATCGAACAACACATCGCGACTGCGAGCAATCCGATCGGGCAAAAAATACCGGCGCCGTTACTGGCCGAGTTCAAGAATATTTCCAAGCCTGAGGGCGTTGTCTTTTCGGACGTCATAGCTGCAGAAGATGGTCAAAATTCCATCTATCTTGTGAAGGATCTGGATGATCATCTGGCGATCGGACAAATCACCACCAACTACCTTGTAAACTTCGGAAAAAACATCGCATTCGGCAAAAAAGGCCATGCCGCAATCGTTGATCGGTCTGGAAACGTAATCTCTCATCCAAAGCCGGACTGGGTCAAAATCCGGAAAAACATTGCGTTCATTCCGCCAGTCGCCCGGATGATGAATGGAGAAACCGGGATCGAGGAGTTTTATTCACCGGCAATCGAAAGCGACATGATCGCAGGTTTTACAACGGTGCAGGGACCAGGCTGGGGTGTCATGGTGCCGCAACCTGTATCTGAAATCTACGACAAGGTTGCCGAGAACCAGTCCTCGTTTTTCGTGATCCTGGCGGCAGCACTCGTTGCCATACTGGCGCTCGGATTGTTTCTTGCCAGATCGTTGTCGGCGCCGCTGGAAAGCCTGGCCCGGGCCGTGCATACAAGTGCCCGCAATCGGCAATTGCTCCCTGTGAGACCTACCGGTGGCCTCATCCCCTTCACGGAAATCACGGAATTCAGCAATTGTTACAACATCATGGTCCGCCGAATGACCAGAGTAGGCAAACAGATTGAAAAGCTTGCTTTCACCGACAATGTGACCGGGCTTCCAAACAGGGATCGGCTTCAATCCCTTGCCACCTCAATCCTGCGCCCGAGATCCGGATCACAGAAAAGCGGTCTACTTCTTCTGGTCGACCTCGACAATTTCAAGGAAGTGAATGATCTCCACGGCCACCATGTCGGTGATCTGTTCCTGAAGGCATGTGCAGAAAAACTGACAACGGCAGCAAACCGGCTTTATGCCTCCGATATCAGTTCCGAAACGTCTCCTGTTCATGCACCGATTGTGGCACGTATTGGCGGTGACGAATTTGTGGTCATGATCGAGGGGGCGTTGTCGGAACAGCACATCCGCACTTTCCTGGAAAACCTTCGTCTGGAACTGGGGAAACCCAGCCCGGAGCTCGACCTGAACCTTTACGCGAGCGCCAGCATAGGATGCACCCGTTTTCCCGAAGATGGTCAAAACCTGGATGAACTGATCAAGCGTGCCGACATTGCGATGTATCATGCCAAGAATTCAGGCAAGAACCAGTTTCAGCTCTATACACCCGGTATCGGTACACAGTCTGCAGCCGAAATACGCAGAGACCTCATATCGGCAATTGAAAACGACGAGTTGACGTTGGAATACCAACCCAAGATCTGCACACGACGTCGGAAGGTTGTCAGCGTGGAAGGACTGGTCAGGTGGAAACATGGCGATAACAGCCGGGATCTTCCAGATGTCTGGCTGCCAAGCATAAAAGGCTCGCACGCGATGAGCCGCTTGGGCGAATGGGTGATCGAACAGGCGATGAAAGACCAGAAGAAAATGACTGGTCTTGGACATGACTTGTTGATGTCAGTCAATATCGGGTCCAACCACTTCATTTCGGCTGACTTCGTCGAAAGTGTCGAGAGCATCCGTAGTCGAATAGGGTTCAGCAGCGACCGGCTGGAAATAGAGGTCACAGAAGACGCGCTTTTTGTTTCAGAACATCAGGCAGTCAGCACGTTTAATCGCCTTCATGATCTTGGATATAAGGTCTCGATCGATGACTTCGGAAAAGGCTACTCAAACATAGCCAGACTCGCCAACTTGCCCGTTGATTTTCTCAAGATCGATCGTTCCCTTATCGTGGGTGCCAGCGATGATGATCGTGTCAGAACAATTCTGGAATCCACCATCGCAATGGCAAAGGAACTTGGCTGCAAGACAGTTGCAGAAGGCGTTGAAACGCTTGGTCAGGCAGAGTTTGCGACACGTGTCGGTGCAGACTGCCTGCAGGGTTACTATTTCTCCCCCAGCCAACCCATAGCAGATCTCATAAACTGGCTGAATGGCCTGTCCACTTCGTCCGATCACATCTATCTCGAATTAAGATCCGAAGCGGTCTGAGATGTACGTAATTCGTCGTTGCACTCAAATCAGACTGGATCGGTAAGCCCGCGCCTGTTAAAGCGCCTTATGGCAAATGACCCTACCGTTTCGATCGAAGATTTTATAACTGGCCTCCCCAAGGCAAGCCGCCTGATCGGGCTTGACCTTGGCACCAAGACAATTGGCCTTGCGCTGTCGGATCTTGGCCGCGGCATTGCCACTCCGATGGAGACAATCCGCCGGAAGAAATTCACGCTGGACGCCGAACAGCTTCTCAAGATCTGCGACGAACAGGAAGTTGGTGGCATAGTCCTTGGAATGCCTTTCAATATGGATGGGTCCGAGGGTCCCAGAGCACAGGCAACACGTGGGTTTGCGCGCAATCTGGCCACAAAAACCGACCTTCCAATGACGCTGTGGGACGAGCGCCTGTCAACTGCAGCGGTCACCCGGACATTGCTGGAGGCAGATTCCAGCCGAGCCAAGCGCGCTGAAGTTGTCGACAAGATGGCGGCAGCCTACATTCTTCAGGGTTTTCTGGATCGGCTCGGATTTATGGGGCTGGAAAACTAATCCGCCACATCCCAATCGCCTGATTTGGGCCTGGTCTGGTTCAGAGATAAGGCGACCTTCAATCGTGAAAGCACAGATATGCTAACAACCTTCGCGGCTCTTGCCCCGGTCATTTTAGTGATTGCTTGCGGGTATTTGATTGCACGGACAGGATTGATCACCGGCGAACAATGGCGCGGCGTCGAAAAACTGGCATTTTTCGTATTGTTTCCGGCTGTTTTGTTCCGGACCATTTCTCAGGCGGATTTTACAAGCTTTCCAACACTCGATATGGGCGCTGCTCTCATGGCAGCCATTGGTGTTATGGCCACGTTCCTTTTGGTGGCACGCACAGCAATAGAACGAATTTGGGGTATCCCAGCGGTTCGATTTACATCAATTTTTCAAGGGACCTTGCGCTGGAATGCAATGATTGCACTAGCCATCGCTGACAATATTGCCGGAGACTTCGGTGTGGCCCTGCTAGCCGTTGCCATGGTCTTCATGATCCCGTTTCTGAACATCGCTAGCATACTTGTGTTGTCCCGATATGCCAGTGGCACCACACCAAGCGCTGCAAAGCTTACGCGAAATCTATACACCAATCCGTTTATTCTCTCGATCGGGGCCGGTGTTCTCTTCAATCTGAGCGGGTTGTCTCTTCCATTTGTTGTTGAAGACACCCTGGAAATTTTTTCGCGTGCCGCCCTGCCGATCGGCATCATTTGCGTTGGAGCAGGCCTTGATCTCGGATCTCTGCGTCGACCAGGTCCGGCCCTGACAATGGGAACATTTCTGCGACCGGCTTTCATGCCGCTTTTGGCGTTTGGGTTTGCTTATGTATTCGGTGTAAAAGGCCCGGCACTTGTTGCTGTAATAATTGCCTGTGCTGTTCCCTGTGCCAGCAATTCCTATCTTCTGGCTCGCCAGATGGGCGGGGATGCCAAACTGATGGCTGAAATCATCACGCTGCAAACACTGTCGGCAACGGTTACAATACCGTTGGCATTGCTGGTGTTTACCTAGCAAATGCAAAACATCTTTTAAATATTGAGCACACAAATGATCTATCTGCACAAACTTCTCCCCCTTCTCGTCAGCCCTTTGTTTTTGATTTTTTCACTCACCGTATTGAATGTCTATTTTAGGCGCCGCTGGATTAACCTGTTGCAGATTTTGGTCATCCTGATTGGGTCCAGTCCAATCCTTGCCAAAAAGTCTGTTGCCTATCTGGAAAAAGATTACCCGTATCGTCCAGTCTCCGAAGTTGAAGCTGTCGATACCGTGGTGGTCTTGAGTGGGATGATCCACACCTTCAACGACGACCAGAACCAAACGCACTACGAGTTGGACGGCGCGATTGACCGTTTTGAAGCCGGCATCGATTTCATAGAGCAGCAAAAGGCACAAAAGGTCATATTCACAAGAGGCTACCAGCCATGGTCGATCGGCAAACCTGAAGGTGAAATTCTGAAGGCTTTCGCCATCGAACGCGGAATTCCCGAAGAGAAAATTGTTTTAACCGAAAAAGTTCAAAACACAGACCAGGAAGCGAGAGCCGTAAAGCGGCTCTTGTTGGAAGATGAAAAGGTCGCACTCATTACCTCGGCATTCCATATGCAGAGAGCACGACGAGTCTTTAAGGTACAAGGGATTGATGTCACACCTCACGCGGTTGATTTCATTGGCGAGGTATCAAAATTCACACCAATGGATCTATTGCCAAATGTCCGAGCCCTCGCTGAGAACTCGCTTTTCGTCAGGGAAATGATTGGTCGGTTGTACTATGCAATCCGATATTGAACGCGTCGGGTGAATATTTTGTCCAATTGTTCAAATATTTAGCAAGAATGTGGACAGTTGGACCTGTTTGAAATCACCACTTGTCCAATGATCGCTTTGAGCCTATAGAACTGATCTCGATGACCGTGACAGATCCCCATCGAGACAGCCCCTTTCCCCATCGCCATTTGCTGGGCATTGAGGGCCTTCACCCCCACGAAATTCTGGGCCTTTTGGACCGTGCTGAAGAAGCTGTTGAGATTTCGCGTCAGGTGCACAAGCGCAAGCATGTCCTTGAGGGACGGACGCAGATCAATTTGTTCTTCGAAGCCTCCACCCGCACACAGAGCTCGTTTGAGCTTGCAGGTAAGCGGCTCGGTGCAGATGTGATGAATATGGCCGTGTCGCAGTCTTCGGTAAAAAAAGGCGAGACGCTGATTGATACAGCAGCAACGCTCAATGCAATGCATCCTGACTTATTGGTGGTCCGCCATCACGCCGCTGGCGCCGTCCATTTGCTGGCCCGCAAGGTTGGTTGTGCTGTGGTGAACGCTGGTGACGGCCCGCATGAACACCCGACACAAGCGCTGCTTGATGCTCTCACCATCCGCCGACACAAGGGCAAAATTGCCCGGCTCACGGTCGCCATTTGCGGCGATATTGCCCATTCGCGAGTTGCCCGCTCCAACATCATCTTGCTGAATGCGCTGGGAGCCCGGGTTCGGGTGGTCGCCCCGTCGACACTCCTGCCCTCCGGAATTTCCCAGATGGGCGCCGAGGTCTATCAGGATATGCGCGAGGGGCTTAAGGGAGCGGACATCGTCATGATGCTGCGGCTTCAGCGCGAGCGCATGAACGGAGCCTTTGTGCCGTCTGTGCGCGAATACTATCGCTACTATGGCCTGGATGCCGACAAGCTCTCATATGCCAAAAACGACGCGCTGGTCATGCATCCCGGCCCAATGAACCGCGGGGTCGAGATTGACCCCTCAATTGCAGATGGCCCGCAGAGCCTGATCCGCGAGCAAGTTGAAATGGGCGTCGCGGTGCGCATGGCCGTTCTCGAAGCGCTCGCTGCCAATTTGCCAACCGCATAAGACAACCAGAGGATAAAAATCGTGGCTTTCGACACACCCAAACCTCTGGTTCTTTCCAATGCCAGAGTGATTGACCCGGCACGGGATCTAGATGCGCCCGGATCCGTCATCATAGCCGATGGAACAATCTTGGCTGCCGGTCCGGAAGCTGCCAATCAGGGCGCGCCCTATGGCGCAGACATCATTGATTGCAAGGGCGCTATCGCGGCCCCTGGCTTGATCGACATGTGCGTCTCCGTGGGAGAACCCGGCGCGGAACACCGCGAAACGCTGGCCAGTGCCTCTGATGCCGCAGCAGCTGGCGGCATAACAACCATCTGCACAATGCCCGACACCGACCCGGTGATCGACGACCCAGCGCTGGTTGATTTCATTTTTCGCCGGGCCCGCGATACCGCAAGCGTCAATGTTCTGCCCTTGGCTGCCCTCACCAAAAACCTTGAGGGCAACGAGATGACAGAGGTCGGCCTCCTCAAGGAAGCTGGCGCCATCGCTTTCACCAACGGCCACAAGTCGGTCAAGAACGCGCAAGTCATGCGCCGTATCATGACCTATGCCCGCGACTTCGATGCACTGGTCATCCACCACACCGAAGACCCGGATCTTGCCGGTGGCGTCATGAACTCCGGCTTGAATGCCAGCTGGAAAGGCTTGTCGGGCGTGCCGCGTGAAGCCGAGATCATAATGCTGGAACGCGATCTGCGTCTTGTTGGTATGTCGAAGGGCAAATACCATGCGAACCTGATCTCGACATCCGACAGCGCTGATGTAATTCGTGCTGGCAAGAAACGCGGTCTGGATATCACCGCTGGCGTGTCGATCAATCATCTGACGCACAACGAGAACGACATTGGTGCCTATCGTACCTTCTTCAAGATGTCTCCGCCCCTGCGCGATGAAAACGACCGTCAGGCGATGATAGCAGCCGTGGCGGATGGCACGATTGATATTCTCTGCTCCAACCATGACCCGCAAGACGTTGAAACCAAACGCCATCCCTGGGCAGAAGCTGAAGACGGGGCGATCGGTCTGGAGACATTGTTGGCAGCAGCCCTGCGTCTCTATCATTCCGAACAGGCAGACCTGAAGACCCTGCTGGCCACGATGACCTGCAATCCGGCAGATCGCTTGGGACTCGATACCGGCCGCCTCTCAAAAGGCGCCCCGGCGGACGTCACCATCTTTGATGCCGAGCGTCCCTGGGTTCTTGAGAAAAACGCAATCCACTCACGTTCTAAAAACTCCCCGTTTGAAGATGCCCGTTTCTCTGGCCGGGTTTTGAGGACGGTTGTGGCTGGCAAGACGGTTTATGAGCATGGGTAAAACGACATCAATTTTTTGAATCGATTGTTTTTGTCTTGGAGACGGGAAATGCGTTGGGGTTTTTGTCTTTTCTTTCTTTCGACGCTGCTCACATTCAACGTAATTCCCAACTCGTTTGCCGAGCAAAGCTCCTCAGAAAAACACAGAGATAAAGCTGTTGAGCTTCTTCGAAAAAACGACTGTCCCGCTGCAGTCAGACTTTTATGGCCATTAGCTGTAAAGAATGATCGGAAATCTTTCACCATTTTGGCAGAAGCTTTGCCGACTGCTGGGTTGAACCTTCCGGGACTTCCAGATGACGACCTTGGATGGAAACGATCTTATCTAACGATGGGAATTTTTGGCTTTGATCGAAACAGCCAGTTGGCTGGTCGGGAGTTGATCAATATGCTCAAGTCCGGTCTTGTCTCACAAGCTGCCGGGAATGAAGTTGCACTCTGTTTAGAAACGAATGAAGATCACCGAGAGTGCGTAGATTTGGCGGTAAAACGTAAACTAATACCTAGCCATGATGAGTTCATCAAAGAGGTAGATTTTAGTGATTTGAAACCCGACGAGCCGAAATGCAATTGGTTTCAATAACGTAACACAAATGCGTGCTCAGCTAATTCGACTCCCGGTTCATGCGCCTAATCACCCAATAAACAGTGTTACCACGTTTCATAACCCTCAGCTCCATTAATACCATTGCCGTCACTGCAGGACTTGATCCGGCGATCCATGCAGATACAGTGCATTAATTTTGGTCGCTACTGGATTTTCTGAAACGGTATGGATACCCGGATCAAGTCCGGGTATGACCGAGGAAGAGGTTGCGTTTTCCACGTAGAACTAAACAGATGAGCTTGCTTGGGTAATTGGGAGAACCAAACAACAATGCCTGATCCGATTAGCTGGGAGTTTGCCTGGCCCTATTATCTCGCCGCCCTCGCCTTCGGCTATTTGCTCGGCTCCATTCCCTTTGGGCTGGTGTTCACACGCATGGCTGGGCTGGGTGATATTCGGGACATCGGCTCGGGCAATATCGGCACCACCAATGTGCTCAGAACAGGCAGCAAGAAGCTGGCTCTGGCAACGCTACTTGGAGACGGACTGAAGGGCACCGTAGCGGTTCTGATTGTGCTTTATTTTTACGGCCAAGAAATGGCGTTAATAGCGGGCTTGGGCGCGTTTCTTGGTCACCTGTTCCCTGTCTGGCTGAAGTTCAAGGGCGGCAAAGGGGTTGCCACTTATCTTGGCATTCTACTCGGTCTCTACTGGCCCATGTTTATTATTGCTGCCCTAATCTGGGTCGGAATGGCAGCTGTGTTTCGCTATTCATCTCTCTCTGCTCTTACAACTAGCGCCGCGACACCGGTCGTGCTCTATTTCGGGTTCAACCAGGTACAAATGGCCGAAATGTTTGTCGTCCTTTCCGTATTGCTATGGGTCAAACATCACGAGAATATCGGCAGACTGCTGAAAGCTCAGGAAAGCAAGATCGGTTCCAAATCCAAACCAGCGCCGGAGCCAGAGGCTCCCGCAGACAGCGGAGCCGGGTGAGCGGCCGGGCACCCGATAAAACCCTTCGCCTCTCGGAGGCCCAGCGTCTTGCTTGGCTGCGGCTAATACGATCTGAAAATGTTGGTCCAACCACCTTCCGTGATCTCCTGAACCACGCAGGCTCTGCTGACAAGGCCCTTCAGCTGTTGCCGGAACTCTCTCAACGCGGCGGCAAAAAAAGCTACCGTCTGTGTTCCCCAAATGACGCAGAAGCAGAACTCGAAGCGCACACACGATTTGGTGCACGATTGGTCGCATTGGGGGAAGCAGACTATCCACCTCATCTTCGGCACATTGACGGTCCGCCGCCCCTCTTGTCGGTCAAAGGCGGTGCTTTGCTGGCGCAGGAAAAAATGCTGGCCATCGTTGGTGCCCGCAATGCCTCCCTTTCTGGCCGGAAACTCGCCGCTCAGATGTCCCGCAATCTCGGACAACAAGATTTTGCCATTGCGTCCGGTCTCGCCCGCGGCATTGACGCTGCAGCCCATGAAGCTGCTCTGACAAGCGGAACAATCGCCGTCTTCGCAGGCGGAATCGATATCTTGTACCCGCAAGACCATGACCGTCTCATGCACGCTATTCTGGATACCGGTGGCTGTATCATCAGCGAAATGCCGTTTGGCTGGAAACCACGTGGCCGTGATTTTCCCCGGCGCAACAGACTGATCTCAGGGGTTTCGCTCGGGGTCATCGTGATCGAAGCTGCCAAGAAGTCAGGTTCCCTGCACACCGCACGGTTTGCACTTGAACAGAACCGCGACATTTTTGCTGTACCCGGATCGCCACTCGATCCTCGCTCTGAAGGTGCCAATGGCTTGATCCGCCAGGGAGCTACACTGGTGACGTGTGCAGCTGATGTTCTGGAAAGCCTGGCGGGGCGGATTGAACCGGTCTTGCCATTCGATCAGGATCTGATGGAACCAGCCTCACACGACCCCGACAAGCCGATGGAACCGGATAACAAAACACGCGCCAGCATTCTGTCCGCACTCGGACCAACACCGGTCGATCTGGATGAACTTATCCGCTTTTCCGGGGCCTCACCGCGCGTTGTTCATGTGATCTTGTTGGAATTGGAACTTGCCGGGCGCCTGGAACGGCACCGCGGCAACAAAGTCTCGCTTTTGATGTAACTGGTCGATTTTTCTTGAATCTCGGTGGATAACAGGTATCTGAGAGACACACCTTGACCCTGAATCGTCACAGGTCCATTTGACAGGCGGCGCACGATCCGTGATCGTCTGCTCCACAAAATCACCTTCTCCTACGGGCGGGCGCTCCGTTTCCGGCAATAAAATTTTGGGTAATAATGAACGTCGTCATTGTGGAATCTCCGGCGAAAGCCAAGACGATCAACAAATATTTAGGCTCCGATTATACTGTCCTGGCCTCTTACGGTCATGTGCGCGATCTACCGCCAAAAGATGGTTCCGTGCAGCCTGACGACAACTTTGCCATGAGCTGGCAAGTCGACAGCAAGTCCCAGAAGCGCCTGTCGGAAATTGCAGCCGCAGTTAAAGACGCTGACCGCCTCATTCTCGCAACCGACCCCGATAGAGAAGGTGAAGCAATTTCCTGGCACGTTCTGGAAGTTCTCCAGAAGAAAAAGGTGCTGAAGGACAAACGTGTTGAACGAGTCGTCTTCAACGCTATCACTAAGAAGTCCATCCTCGAAGCGATGGACAACCCGCGCGAGCTGGACACACCGCTGGTGGATGCCTATCTGGCACGCCGCGCGCTTGACTATCTGGTAGGTTTTACCTTGTCGCCGGTACTTTGGCGCAAACTGCCCGGCGCCCGGTCTGCTGGCCGGGTTCAGTCTGTTGCCCTACGCCTGATTTGCGACCGAGAAATGGAAATCGAGGTTTTCCAGCCGCAGGAATACTGGTCCATTTTCGCAAACATGAAAACACCAGCGGGTGACATGTTTCAAGCAGGTGTGACCGGGTTCGACGGCAAGAAAATCACGCGCCTCGATATCAACAATGAGGCCGAGGCAACCACAATCAAGACCATGCTGGAAAGCGCCAGCTACAAAGTCGACAGCGTTGCCTCCAAACCTGCCAAACGCAATCCGGCAGCTCCGTTCACCACCTCCACCTTGCAGCAGGAAGCTTCGCGCAAACTCGGATTTGCAGCATCGCGGACCATGCAGGTCGCCCAAAAACTGTACGAAGGCATTTCGATTGGAGGTGAGACCTCCGGTCTAATCACCTATATGCGTACAGACGGTGTCCAGATTGCTGGCGAGGCTATTGCCGACGCACGTTCCGTCATCGGGCAGGATTTCGGCGACAAATACGTTCCGGAAAAGCCGCGTGTCTACACGTCCAAGGCCAAGAATGCCCAGGAAGCGCACGAAGCGATCCGCCCGACCGACTTGTCGCGCCGTCCAAAGGACATCGCCAAGTTCCTCGATCCCGATCAGGCCAAGCTTTATGAACTGATCTGGAAGCGGACGATGGCGTCCCAAATGGAATCCGCAATCCTGGAGCGCACAACGATTGAGATCGTTGCAGACGGTTCTGGCAAACGCGCTAATCTGCGTGCGACCGGATCCGTTGTTCGCTTTGACGGATTTTATGCGCTTTATCAGGAAAGTCGTGACGACGAGGAAGACGAAAACTCCAAGCGCCTCCCGGCAGTTGACCAAGGCGCAGCTCTGACGGCAGCCTCTGTTGACGGCAAAACCGACGCAATTGAAGCCAGCCAGCACTTCACGACACCGCCGCCGCGCTACACCGAGGCGAGCCTTGTCAAGAAAATGGAAGAACTCGGCATTGGCCGCCCTTCCACATACGCTTCAACGCTGCAGACCTTGCGCGACCGCGAATATGTCGAGCTGGAAAAGAAACAGCTTGTCCCGCAGGACAAGGGCCGGATCGTCACCGCGTTTCTGGAAAGCTTTTTCCAGCGCTATGTCGAATTCGACTTCACTGCGAGCCTCGAAGAGCAACTCGACAAGATTTCAGCAGGTGAACTCTCCTGGCAGGATGTTTTGAGCGATTTCTGGAAAGCCTTCTCCGGCTCCGTTGACGAAATAAAAGACCTTCGAGTCTCTGAAGTCATCGACTCTTTGAACGAATTGCTTGGACCCCATATCTTTCCGGAAAAGGAAGATGGAACCGCACCGCGCAAATGCCCAAGCTGCGACACCGGTCAATTGTCGTTGAAAGTCAGCCGTTGGGGAGCCTTTATTGGCTGCGAAAACTATCCCGAATGCGGCTACACGCGCCAGCTCGGCAAATCGAATGGAGAAGACGGCGAAGCGGACGATGGACCGAAAGTTCTGGGCCAGGACCCGGAGACCGGTGAAGACATTTCTCTGCGCACCGGTCGTTTCGGGCCCTATGTTCAGCTCGGCGAAGAAGCCAAGCCGAAACGTGCCTCCCTGCCCAAGGGCTGGTCTGCTGCGGATCTGGATCTTGAAAAGGCCCTGCAGCTTCTCTCATTGCCACGTGAAGTCGGTTTGCACCCAGAAGACAATAAGATGATCACGGCTGGTCTAGGCCGCTATGGTCCTTTCGTTTTACATGAAGGCACCTATGCCAACCTGTCCTCTCCCGATGAAGTTTTCTCGGTAGGTATCAACCGAGCCGTTGATGCGCTGGCAGAAAAACGCGCCAAGGGCGGCGGACGTCGCGGCGCGGCAGCAACTCCTTTGAAGGAGCTCGGCGATCATCCGGATGAAGGCGGCCCGGTCAATGTCTATGACGGCCGCTATGGGCCTTATGTCAAACACGGTAAGATCAACGCGACTTTGCCGAAGGACACTGATCCTAAAGAAGTCACTTTGGAAAAGGCGCTTGAACTGATCGCAGCAAAGGCTGCCAAGGGCGGGGCCAAGAAGAAGGCACCGGCCAAAAAAGCTGCTGCAAAAAAACCGGCCGCGAAGAAAGCCACTGCCAAAAAGCCGGCAGCCAAGAAAGCGACCGCGAAAAAGGCAACTGTGGACGCATCGTCAAAAGACGTGCCCTGGGATGATGCCTCTTGAGTGCAAAAAAAATCAGCACGCGAAAACACAGCAAACGCAAACGCGCCAAAGTTCCGGGAGATATGCCATCCCGTGAGGATATCCTGGCTTTTGTGGCCGACAATCCAGGGCGTGCAGGCAAGCGGGAAATCGCCCGTCACTTCGGAATTATCGGCGGTGCCCGCATCCACCTGAAAAAGATGCTCAAGGACCTTTCCGAGGAAGGTCTTGTAGAAAGACGCAAAAAGCGGATCATTCGTCCAGGTGACATGCCACCGGTATTCGTTGCCAATCTGATTGCACGCGATGTCGACGGGGAACTCCTGGGCACACCTGTCGATTGGGACGATGAAGCCGGTGATCCGCCAAAAATCCTTATCTTGACCACCAAGGGGAAAGGGCCACAGCCAGGGCTTGGTGATCGGGCCCTGATCCGTTTGGCCCAGGCAGAAACTGGCCCGGAAGCGAGCCATGCAGCACGAGTCCTCAAAGTGCTGGAAAAGAAACAAGGCGCAATCCTTGGAATTTTACGCAAACGCGATGGCGATCGACCACCCTATCTGGAACCGATTGACCGAAAACAGCGCGAACTTGATGTTGATTCTTCTGATCTGAAGGAAGCCGATGATGGTGACCTGGTCAGTGTGCAAATCACCCGATCCGGCAGATATGGCCACCCGGTAGCCTCAATCGTCGAACGTTTTGGTTCAATGCATTCCGAAAAGGCGGTTTCGGAAATTGCATTACAATCGCAAGGCATTCCGCTCGTATTTCCTGCAAGTGTTGAAGCTCAGGCCGAAAGTGCACGTCCTGTCGAGAAGCTCGGCAAACGAGAAGACTGGCGCCAGATACCGTTGATCACAATCGATCCGCCCGATGCCAAGGACCACGACGATGCGGTCTACGCGGAACCTGATGAAGATCCTGACAATGCGGATGGTGTCATCGTCTATGTGGCGATAGCAGATGTTGCCCATTATGTGACCCCCGGCTCGCCCATGGACCGGGAAGCATATCTGCGCGGAAATTCCGTCTATTTCCCGGATCGTGTCATTCCGATGCTGCCGGAACGTATTTCCAACCAGCTATGTTCGCTTCGGGAAAAAGAAGACAAGCCGGCCATGGCCGTGCGCATGATTTTCGACAAGGCCGGCCGCAAGAAAAGCCACACGTTTCATCGCGTTCTGATGCGCTCTGCCGCCAAGCTGTCCTATTTGCAGTCACAAAAGGCCATAGAGGGCATCACAGACGAAAAGACAGAAACACTCGTCGATGGCATTCTAAAGCCTCTCTGGGCAGCCTATGAGGTTTTGAAACGCGGTCGTGATGCACGCGAACCTTTGGAACTTGATCTGCCTGAACGGAAGATCAAGCTGAAGGAAGACGGCACTGTTGATCATGTCTTTGTGCCGGACCGTCTGGATGCTCATAAACTGATAGAGGAGTTCATGATCCAGGCAAACGTCGCCGCTGCGGAAACACTCGAGAAGAAGAAGACCGCCCTGCTCTACCGGATCCATGATGCGTCGACACCGGAAAAGCTCGAAAACCTCAAGGAATTCCTGTCCACCATCAACATGAAGCTGCCATCGGCTGGCGGTCTTCGTCCATCCGTCTTCAATGGCATTCTGGCGAAAGTGAAAGACACTCCGCAGGCACACCTGGTCAACGAAGTAGTGCTCCGCAGTCAGGCACAAGCGGAATATAACCCTCAGAATATAGGCCATTTCGGCCTCAATCTGCGCCGCTATGCCCACTTTACGTCACCTATCCGTCGCTATGCGGATTTGCTGGTCCATCGAGGCCTGATCTCCGCCCTTGGTCTCGGTAAAGATGGTCTGCCTGAGAATATGGAAGGCAAACTGGAAGCAATCGGGGCTGAAATTTCCGCAGCTGAACGGCGGGCCATGCTGGCAGAACGTGATACCATCGACCGACTGATTGCTCTGTGGATGAGCGATCAGATCGGAGCGACTTTCAAAGGCCGTATTGCGGGCGTTATAAAATCCGGCATGTTCATCCGCCTTGAGGAGACCGGTGCAGACGGGTATGTTCCAGCTTCCACCATAGGCCTCGACTATTACCGCTTTGACGAAGGCTCGCATGCGCTGATAGGTGACAGAACCGGTGAAACCTATCAGCTTGGCGATACCGTCGAAGTCAAACTGACAGATGCCGCTCCTATGGCAGGATCGCTGACGTTTGAGATTGCCAGCCCTGGGCGCATTGCAGGAAAAGGCGGCCGCAGGGCCGCTCCCAAAGCCCGTAGAGGGCCGCCAAGAGGTAGTACAAAAGGACCACGGAGCAAAGGCGGTCCCCGCAAACTGAGCCGAAAGAAGTCTTGAGTGACTGTTCGTTATGAAACAAACGGGATCGATATCCCACCGGCACCGGAGACGGAAAAACCAAAACGTCCCCTCGTGCGGACGATGCTGCGCGGCGCAAGAAACACTTGCATGAACTGCGGCAAAGGCGTTTTGTTCGCCAGATTTCTGAAACCAGATCATGCCTGCAGTGTTTGTGGTGAAGAATTTCATCATCACCGCGCGGATGACGCCCCACCCTATTTCACGATTTTTATCGTCGGCCATGTCATCATCCCAGCCCTCCTGATTGTGGAAGTGATGTGGCGACCGGAGCTTTGGATCCATATGGCGATCTGGATCCCGCTGACGATCCTCATGTCATTTGCGCTCATGCAGCCGATCAAAGGGGCCTTGGTTGGTTTACAATGGGCTTTCTACATGCACGGGTTTGATCCAGATGCGGAAGATGACTTGCCCCCCGTCCAGGGTCACACTGAAGGATCACAATGACCGGCTCGATTGAAAAACAGTTCGCAAAGGACGAGCGAGCTGGAAATTTCCCGTATATTCGGCCGAAAGATGCGGCGACCTTGCTGATCCTGGACCGAACACCCTCCGGCAAGGTCTGTCTGTTGATGGGACGGCGCCATATGCGTCATACATTCATGCCCGGCAAATTTGTCTTTCCCGGTGGACGCGTTGATCCGGCCGATTCCCGGATTACCAATGTGTTGCCGTATCACCCGGATGTTGAAACCAAACTCTCTCTCGAGCTGAAACACATAAAATCGGCGGCGCGCGTGAAAGCCTTCGCCTTGGCTGCGATCAGAGAGACCTACGAAGAGGCCGGTATTTTCATCGGAAAGAAATCAGACCAGACCGATCTGAAACTCGGGGCGGGGTTTGAGGCCTTTGCAGAACGTCAAATTCAACCGGACCTGAGCGGCTTGCGGGTCATCGCACGCGCAATCACCCCACCCAAACGTCCACGCCGCTTTGACACCCGGTTTCTGGCCACCTGGGCAGACGCCATTTCCGAACAGATGCCAGATGGAACCGGTCCTTCCGGCGAACTAGAAGATTGTGAATGGCTGACCTTCGAAGAAGCGCGCAAAAAAGAACTCCCGTTGATCACCACGAAAATCCTGACTGACCTTGAAGACAGGCTGGCGAGCGATCCCGACCTATCTCCAGCGACTGCTGTTCCCTACTACTACTTCCGAAATGGTGATTTCGTTCGCGAATTGCTTTGACATCTGGTTGCCGGACTAATTGTGCGGTTTATCGCGTCTGAAAAATTCACCAGAGAACAAGCAACCGCTTGACTTTGGCGCACTGATGAGTACTTTGCGGCCTGATTTCAGACATTGGGGCAGATTCACCGCCAGCCATTCTGGCCACAAGAACCCTATGCCCGACTAACCGAGAACAGGATCCAAGGCCATGGCCAAGGCGACAACAATTAAAATCAAGCTTCTGTCCACGGCGGATACCGGCTTCTTTTATGTCACAAAGAAGAACTCCCGCACGATGACCGAAAAAATGGTCAAGAAAAAGTATGACCCGGTCGCAAAGAAGCATGTTGAGTTCAAGGAAGCAAAGATCAAATAATCTTTGAAACCTATGAATACGCATAAAAAAACCCGCCGTTTCCGGCGGGTTTTTTGTTGGTGTATGTCTCAGACCGAAACAGTACCTTACGCAGCAGCAACATTCTTGAGGAATGTTTCCACTTCAGTTTTCAACTGATCCGTACGGTTCGACAGAGTGCCCGAAGCTTCCAATACATACTGCGCAGATCCCGATGTCTCATTCACAGCTTCTGACAGTGTTGTCATATTTCTGGAAACAAACGTCGTCCCATCGGCAGCCTTCTGGGCGTTTTGAGTAATCTCGCTGGTCGCAGAACCCTGCTCCTGAACAGCTGTCGCAATAGTCCCTGTGTAGGAGTTAACCTCCTCCATAATGGAGGTGATTTCGGCAATCGCGCTCACAGAATCCTTGGTAGCTTCCTGAATGGCCGTGATTTGCGACCCAATTTCTTCAGTTGCCTTGGATGTCTGTGTGGCCAGTTCTTTCACTTCCGACGCCACAACAGCAAACCCGCGTCCAGCTTCGCCAGCTCTGGCAGCCTCAATGGTTGCGTTCAGCGCCAGCAGGTTTGTCTGTTCTGCAATTGCCTGAATGAGAGTGACCACTTCACCAATTTTTGTAGCAGAGTCTGCGAGGCCTTCAACTTTCTCATTCGTGCTGCGGGTACCTTCGGTAGCACGTCCGACAACTTCGTTGGTCTGTGCGACCTGCCGCGAAATTTCCGAAATTGACGCTGACAACTCTTCTGCGGCACTGGCAACCGTCTGAACGTTTGTCGTCGTATCGTCGGAAGAAGACTGTGTTTCAAGAGCACGTTCTGCGCTTTGCTGAGACAGAGTAGAAAGATTTTCAGCCGTCTCATCGAGCTGCCCAACAGTATCCCCGACATGTCCCAGCAATTCAGAAATATTGCCACGGAACTGCTCGATCATCTGCTCCATCTGTTCCTGGCGTCCTGACGCCGCGACATCGGCCTCATGCTGCTGCTCACTCAACTCTTTCCGCTCTTGCGATTTAATCTGAAGAGTGGATAGAGCCTCTGCCAGTTTGCCTATCTGATCCTCCCGGCCACGGAATGGAATTTCGATGTTTGATTCATCATTCGCAATTTGCTCGGTAACACCAGCAAGCTGCGTGATCGGACGCAACTGGCGTTGAATGGCAAATACCAGCAATCCAATCGCGATAAGAACGACTGGCAGAGCAAGCATCCCAAAGCGCGTTACAATTTCGCTGACATTGGCCTGGACTGCAGCTTTTTCAACTCCAGCATAGAGAATGCCAATGATCTTTCCCCCCGGGGTAAAGATCGGCTCGTAGACAGTGTAATAGTCTTTACCGAGAATGTTTGCTTGCCCATGAAACGTCTTGCCTGCGGTCAGAACCGGGTAAACTGCCCCTTTTTGGCCAAGTGGCGTACCAACTGCGCGTTTTCCATCACCCTTGATGATGTTGGTTGACTTACGCCAGAAATCCTTGGTTTCAGCATCCCATGCAAAGACAGTCACGGTCTCACCAGTCATACGACCGATTGAATCGATCATAGAGTGATCGGTGAATTCCGGAATCTCCGGAAGCTCGATACGCGTCACATCACCATTTGATTTCCAGGATATTTTGGTGCCGTCAACTGTCTTTTCAAGAATAGTTGCGGCGACCCTCAAGTTGGTATCCTGTTTCGAAACAGCAATATCTTGAGCCTGACCGGTGGCGACCTGGTAAACGATCACACCAACGACCAGCATCGACAACGTCAACAGCGCCGCGCTTGCAATCGCAAGCGAGGCCGTAACACTCATTCCGGAGAATATTTTCTTCATAGCCAGCTCCCGTGATTCTCTAAAGGAGAGCATGCTATGAATACTGCTAACAAACAGTATATCTACTTATAAGCCTAATAATACTTGAGCAATTTAACCAGGTTTAAACCTCACCCAGAAATACAACTTGAGATATTTCATGTAAACAATCAGAAACTTATTGAAAGAAACATTCTACCAAAGCAAAAATAGTGGTCGGCGGGAACACAGCAATCGAGGAGGCCACTCATCGGCCGATTCCCTGCCGACCTACCCCACGGACCCAGGAGATGCGGCGGACCTGAGCACTCCGAGGGGAAACTATTGGGCCAAATTGACAAGCTGTAACTTACATCCATGCCAATGAGGCGATCAGCAAAAATTACCTGATCAGCGCAACACTACCTGAATGTTACTCAAATGCAATTAAATACAGGATAAACTGAGAGTTATCCCGCCAACTTAGTAAATTCGTAACCTTAATATGGGTCACACTTGAGAAGTTGCTGTTGTCAATCGTTCGTTTTCATCAGCATTTCAGTTTCAAGTTCGCGTAAAACCTTTGGCAGGACTTCAATCAGCAAGCAGGTTTCTGTGAGGCAATTCTATCCCTCGCCCAGGAAAGATCTCACTGTTTCCAAAAATTTCGCGACTGATATCGGTTTGGAAATATAAGCTTCGCAGCCGCCTTGCCGGATGCGCTCTTCATCACCCTTCATCGCAAACGCAGTCACCGCAATTACTGGAATGGACGAAATCGTCTCGTCTTCCTTTATCCACTTGGTCACTTCCAGACCAGAAACCTCCGGAAGCTGGATATCCATCAGGATCAGGTCGGGATGATTGTCGCGAGCCAACTGCAAGGCTTCAATTCCTGTCCGGGTCTGAAGCGTATCATAACCGTGCGCCTCAAGCAGATCATGAAACAGTTTCATGTTCAGCTCGTTATCTTCTACGATCAGCACGGTCTTAGCCATATGTCCGGCCCCTCACCCGGCAAAAATACCGGTCCCCTTATAGTGACGCATAGTCTTATAATTCTCAGTGGTATCCTTATCAGGCCCACATTAGGTGTCTTCTAACCCGTAATCGTTTCAGAAAGGCAAAAAAACACAATGAAAAATACGCCCGGAAAGTCATTGTCCGTTGAAGAAGCACAGGGAATTGCCACTCAGGCCCTGGTTAAACTCAGCCAGGACCCGGAACAGATTGGCAGATTTCTGGCATTTTCGGGTATCGGACCAGATGTAATTCGGGACGCGGCAGCGGAACCTGGCTTCCTGGCAGGTGTTCTGGAATTCTACATGATGGACGAAGCTCTTTTGCTCGCTTTTTGTGAAAACGCAAACATTCGCCCCACAATGATGGCCGCAGCACGGTATGCACTTGCAGGCGGCGAAGAAGACTATGCCTGAACCAACGCCAGTGTTGCCAGAAGTTCTGGTTCAGATACGGAACCTTCCGACTTCAACCCGTCCACTGATAATCTGCGACGTGGATGAAGTTATTCTACATATGATCCTTCACCTCGAACAATACCTCGGTGAAAGAGACCTTATCTTTCTGAACCACGAATACCGGCTGACCGGTAACATTGCGCATCGGGAAAACCGGACACCGTTGCATGCCGATCAAGTCCGGAAACACTTGATGCAGTTTTTCGATGAGGAAAGTCATCGGCAAACCATGGTTACAGGCGCAAATGATGCCCTGCGATCACTGTCAGAAGACTGGGAGATTGTTCTTCTGACCAATCTTCCAGGGCACCACAACAAATCGAGCCGGGAAACTCTGCTTGCCGGCATGGGGGTTCCGTATCCGGTTCTGACCAATTCCGGGCCAAAGGGGGGCGCTGTTGCCGCTCTGGCTGCAGGAAGGTCTCTCCCTGTCGTGTTTATAGATGATAGTCCGACCAATCACACATCTGTTCAGGCGTCCCTTCCCTCGTCCACACAGATCCAGTTCATAGCGGATCAACGGTTTTTGAAATCGGTAAAGCCGGACAAACACATAGACTTGCTGACAGGAGATTGGCAGGAGACTGCTGCGTTTATCCGTACTATCCTCTGAGGCGCTTTCTATTGACAAAATATTGCCCTAACAGATGTTTCACCCCAATGGTCTGATTGAAATGTCGCAATGATGCAGGACAATAAAGCGCTTTGCAGAGACTGCGGTCATCGGCCTGCTGCTACTGCAGCCCGGTGCCCGTCTTGCGGCAGCCCGAGGCTTGTCAAACACGCAGAGTTGGATGACTTACAAATCGCGCACATCGACTGCGATGCATTTTACGCTTCGGTGGAAAAACGAGACAACCCGGACCTTCAGGACAGAGCGGTTATTGTAGGCGGCGGGCAGCGCGGTGTCGTATCAACCTGCTGTTACATAGCGCGGATCTATGGCGTTCATTCCGCGATGCCAATGTTCAAGGCGCTTGAAGCCTGTCCAGATGCCGCTGTCATCAAACCGAACATGGAAAAATACTCCAAAATCGGCAAAGAAATCCGGGAGCGAATGCGGGCGCTGACACCTTTGGTCGAACCGATCTCTATTGATGAAGCCTTTCTGGATCTGACCGGAACCGAACGATTGCATCATGCCAGCCCGGCAGAAATCCTGGCGAAGTTCATCCGCGATATGGAAACCGATATCGGCATCTCGGCGTCAGTAGGACTTGCGTCCAACAAGTTTCTGGCAAAACTGGCCTCGGACTTGGAAAAACCTCGCGGATTTTCGATCATCGGAGAAACGGAAGCCAGTGAGCGCCTTGCGGTATTGCCTGTCGGCAAAATCTGGGGTGTAGGTAAGGTTTTTCAGAAAAAACTGGAAAAAGACGGCATCACAACCATCGGACAGCTGCAGACAATGGAGTCTACTGATCTCGCCCGCAAGTACGGTTCTATTGGCCTTCGTCTTGCCCAACTTTCCAAAGGTGATGATACGCGGTCTGTCAAACCGACAAGGGGAGCCAAAAGCGTTTCAACGGAGACAACTTTCAGAACAGACATATCTGACTTTGAAACCCTCCGGCCGATCCTTCGTAACCTTTCTGAAAAAGTGTCATTCCGGCTCAAAAAATCCGACATAGCCGGTCGTGGTATTACGCTCAAACTGAAGACGGGTGACTTCAAATCGATCACTCGAGCCCGGCAACTCGGTGAACCAACACAATTGGCTGACCGAATTTTCAGTGCAGGCATCGCTTTGCTGGAGAACGAAGTCGACGGTCGCCGATTTAGGTTGATCGGAATTGGTGTCAGCGACCTGACAGACGCAGATCAGGCTGATCCGCAAGATCTTCTAGATGATGGCGCGGATCGAAGAAAACAGGCGGAGCTGGCTGTAGATCGTCTTAGAGACAAATATGGCAAGTCAGCCATTGAGCTCGGCCTGACACATGTGGCAAAGGTTCGAAAGAAAACCGACAGCCAAAAGTAGAAGCCGACTTAATCGGTGCAGGTGTCCGGCTTGTAGAGCTCCAGATCGCTCAAGGTTCCCATCAAGGTGAAGTCACCGTAATCAAGAACTAGTCGGTCACTGATACCATTCTCCAGCAGCCTGAATGACAATTGGTATACAGGCATTTGCTCACCGGACTCTTTCTCTGCAGCCGGGTCAAAATAGGCAACGGTTACGGGCCAATAGGTGTGGCCTGCAAGCGCCTGATTGGGCTTGCCAGTGACATCTTCGACAATCGACTTCGCTCCGATTACGGTTGTTGTCGCGTAGACCTTGTCGCCTGTTTCCGCGCCATCAAAAATGTCGGTTGCAATGAAACTGTCACCAGAGCGCGCAGATTCCAGAATAGTCAGGAGGTGTTCTGTCGGAAATTGAACATCCAGACCGATATCAAGTGATTTTTCAGTCGGTTCCTTGAGTTCGACCGTTTTATTATCAGCGCCGAGACTTGCGGTTCCACGACTTGATTCTACGAGCTTGTCGTCAACATAGGTTTTTGACAGAAACTGATACCCTAGCGCGCCCGGCTCCTCAAACGACGTTGTCTGCAAATCCGTGACCTGGGAACCGCCATTCGCATCCCGAAATTGTGTGACAAACCGGAAATTGACGCTGTAGCCATCGCAGGCATTCCCCGAAAAGTCATAGACCATCCGGCCCTTTAATCCTGCTACGCCCGACTGTCCTTCGGTGTCGCCAAGTTTCATATCATAAACCGCACGATGCGCCGCCAATACGGTTTTTGTACTCTGGGCACTTGCTTGAACAGCCAAGCCCGGTGTCACTGCACCGCCAAAACCGACAGACAGAAAAATCGCACCAAACACCAGATTTCGAGCAGTCAGGGCACTTCGCATACTGTTCAACCTTTTTGCCGCCCGTTGGACGATGAAACGTCTTTGTATCTCTTGTATTCGGGATAATTGGTGTTCGCCAGTATGGATTGCCAATTTATCTTCGGTATCTTTTTTCGAAATGCTCGTCACATACGGTTTTCGGACGTTTTTCACGCAATAACACGGCGGCCTAAGAGCAAGTCATTTGCAAGCATTAATGCTTGTCAGGCGGTCCAAATTGAGCCAAGACACGATCAACATATTATCCTTTTGGAGAATCCCATGAGCAGCAAGATCGAAGCCCGTTTGTCTGAACTCGGCATCACGCTTCCCGAAGCATCAGCTCCGGCGGCTAATTATGTTCCGTTCGTGAAAACGGGCAACCAGCTGTTTGTTTCCGGCCAGATTCCGATGGCCGATGGCAAAATTCAGCATGTCGGCAAACTCGGTGATGGGTTCAGTGTTGATGAGGGGAAAGCTGCAGCAAAACAATGCGCCATCAACCTTCTGGCACAAGCAAAAACGGCAACTGAAGACCTCGACAAGGTGACGCGGCTCGTCAAAATCGTTGGCTTTGTGAATTCCACAAGCGACTTCACTGATCAGCCGATGGTTATCAATGGCGCTTCGGATTTCCTTGTGGAGGCAATGGGTGATAGCGGACGTCACGCGCGATCCGCTGTCAGTGCGGCATCCCTGCCCTTTGGAGTTGCTGTTGAAATCGAAGCAATCTTCGAAATCGCCTGATCATTGTCAAAGCGGACCAAAAAAAACCGGGCCCGCAATACCAGCCTGACCGAGTTTCCATGAATTCTGCACTTCAAGCGATCTTCGCGCGCCCGGTTGCCCATCGTGGCTATCATGACGCCGACAACGGTATCATCGAGAACACACCGTCTGCAGTTCAAGCCGCCATAGACAAGAACTTCGGTATCGAAGTCGATATCCAGGAGACCTCAGACGGCGAAGCACTGGTCTTTCATGACTACTCATTGGACCGGCTGGCAGGTGGAAAAGGCAAGGTAATCGAGCAAAATTCTGCTGACCTTGTTCAACTCGCCATGCAAACCGGCACCGACAAGCTTTGGCTTTTGAAGGACCTCTTTGAACTGGTCGATGGCAAAGTCCCATTGGTCATTGAAATCAAATCCCTGATGCGACGCGACGCACAGGGTGATTTTGTCCGCCACGTTGTCGATCAGGTCGCAGCCTACAATGGCCCTATCTGCATCAAGACCTTTGATCCCGACATGTTGTCGATTGCCAAAGGCCACAACAATTCAGTTATCCGGGGTATTGTCGCCGACGCTACCCGCCCGGCACCTCACTATGCCCGGTATAGCCGGACTGACCGGTTTATCCTGCGTCATTTGCTGCATGCGCCGCGCACACAGCCGGATTTCGTTTCTTATGGCGTCAACGACCTCCCTCAGTTTGGTCCAAGCCTGATGAAGTCCCTGTTTAAGAAACCGGTCATGACATGGACGGTTCGTACAATAGAACAGCGCGAAAAAGCGTCAAAATACGCTGATCAGATGGTGTTTGAGGGTTTTGATCCCGATAAATAAGCCGTTAGTGAATGACAATGCTGATCTGCACTTGCGGTGACGATTGTCCGCGCTACATTTCAACCATGAAATTGAATCGCAGCTTCATCTGACGACATGACATCATCTCCCTCCACGGAGCCTGGAACACCCGGCAGCCTGCAAGAAAGTGATGGCGAACGGACGTTCTCGATCCGCAACCTGTCATCCTTGAAAGACATATCTCCTGACAGCTGGGACAGTGTCGCCAATCCGGGTTGGCAACTGTCCGAACGCGGTAAATTGAAGCGCCAGAAAACCTGTGGTGAGGCAGAAGTTCTGGAAGGTTTGCGCGCCGAGTCGAAAGATGAATCAATATCTGAAGAAACCAACTTTAATCCTTTCATATCTCATGCTTTTCTTGAGGCACTTGAAGCCACTGGCTGTGCTACCCGTGAGACCGGCTGGTTGCCGCGCCATATGATTCTGGAAGACGATTCCGGAACGGTTCTGGGGGCTGTCCCTGCCTATCTCAAAAGCCATTCACAGGGTGAATATGTCTTTGACCATGGCTGGGCAGATGCCTTTTATCGAGCGGGCGGTAACTACTACCCCAAGCTCCAGATATCGGTTCCTTTCACGCCAGCCACAGGCCGTCGCTTTCTGATCGGTAGAGGCATCAACCGCGACGCTGGACTTCAAGCCCTCGCTGCGGGTCTGGTTCAGGTTTGCCAACGCACAGGCGCTTCCTCCGTGCATGCGACGTTCTTGACAAAGCCGGAATGGGACTCACTCGGCGAACTCGGGTATCTGCAACGCACAGACCAACAATTTCACTGGGAAAACAATGGCTATGACAGTTTTGACGGTTTTCTAAACGATCTCGCCTCACGCAAGCGCAAGGCCATCAAAAAGGAACGCCGCGAAGCTCTGAGTGCCGAAGGTATCGAGATCGAGTGGGTGACGGGTGCGTATCTGACGGAAGCCCATTGGGATGCCTTTTACGAATTCTATATAGATACCGGTTCGCGCAAATGGGGCAGTCCCTATTTGACCCGGGACTTCTTCTCCCTGATCAACGAGCGGCTTGCCGAGCGCATCCTGCTTGTCATGGCCAAGCGGAACGGCCGATATGTTGCCGGAGCGCTCAATTTCATCGGCTCCGAAATCCTGTTTGGCCGCCACTGGGGCTGCGCGGAACACCATCCCTTTCTGCATTTCGAGTTGTGTTATTATCAGGCCATTGATTTTGCCATTCAGCACGGCCTGACACGGGTGGAAGCTGGAGCTCAGGGAGCTCACAAGCTTGCTCGCGGGTACCTTCCGATCACCACATATTCCGCGCACTGGATTGCCCATGAAGGGCTACATCAGGCTGTGGAGGACTATCTGGAAAATGAACGGCGCGCTGTTGAGCGCGAAAATCGGGAACTGGCAAAGCAGGCACCTTTCAAGAAAACACAGTAGACCACTGCCTGTTCCAGAACAGGTCAGATGCTGAACCGCGTCATCTTCGAACTTCAATGCAATCGCGCAGGATCGGCTCGTCTCGCTTGCCGACCGGCATATCCCGGGCTTATTGAAGAAACTCACTATCGACATATTATCTGGAGCCCACGATCAATGACTGCCAACACGCTCAGCAACTCTGATATCGTTGAGCTCACCGCATTTAGACACGACCTTCATCAAGCACCGGAGTTGTCTGGCGAAGAGAAACAAACCGCCGGTCGTATCAGCGATTTTCTTCAGAAAACGCAAGCTGATACCCTTGCTACAGGTCTTGGCGGACACGGCATTGCTGCGGTCTATGACAGCGGTGTTGATGGCCCAACGGTCATGGTTCGCGCAGAACTCGACGGCCTGCCGATCGAAGAAATCAACGACATTGCCCACAAAAGCAAGGTGCCCGGCAAAGGACATTTGTGCGGTCATGACGGTCACATGGTGATGCTGTGCGGCGCCGCCCGGTTGCTAGCCAGGAAACGGATGGCCACTGGCCGAGTGATCCTATTGTTTCAGCCAGCAGAAGAAACCGGACAAGGGGCAGCCGCAATTCTGGCAGATCCGAAATTCGCAGACTTCGCCCCCGATATTTCTCTCTCCCTGCACAATTTGCCCGGATTGCCACTGGGACATGTCGGTCTGGTGACAGGCCCTGCCAATTGCGCTTCGCGTGGGTTCGAAATAACCCTTAAGGGCAGAACGGCGCATGCATCGATGCCGGAAACCGGCAATTCGCCCCTGAACGCAGTTACCAAGCTCACACAAGAGCTCAACCGACTTGGATCTGGCAGCACACTGAAATCCGGTTTCAGGCTGGTCACGATTACGCATGTAAAAGTCGGGGAACCGACCTTTGGTATCGCTCCAGGCACTGCCACCGTATTGGCGACGCTGAGGTGTCTTGAAGACCGTGACATGAAGGCGCTTTGCACCAACGCCGAGATGCTAATTTCAGAAATTGCCGTAGCCGAAAACCTAGAGGCACAGCATAGTTATCACGATGTTTTCCATGCCTGCACCAATGATGTGAAGCCGGTTGCCATCCTCGCAGATACCTGCAAGGCATTGAATGTGCCGCTGATCGACGATTTGACGCCCATGCGCTGGTCGGAAGATTTCGGTTTGTTCGGACGTAGCTCGGAAGCCGCCATGTTTGTTCTTGGAGCTGGTCTTGATCACCCGCAATTGCACAACCCCGGCTACGATTTTCCCGACGACCTGATCCCCATCGGCGCTCATATTTTCGATCACGCAGTGCGGAGTATCCTTGGTTATTTCCAGGTAGGTGAGTGCGAGGTAAGGTACAGTTGCACCATACCTAACCGGCACAATCAGACTTGGCTTTGGCAATCGCGGCAATCAACCGGTCAATATCCTGATCGGTTGTTGCCCAGTTTGAGACACTAATCCGAAATCCCTGTCGGCCCTGCCAGGATGCTTGCCCGAACCACGCTTCACCACTGTTTTGGACATGACGCGCAATAGCAGCGCACGCTTCTTCATTGCCCGGAAGGGTCGCAAAAACCTGATTGAAATGAACAGTATGTGGAACGTCGAACCCGAGCATTTTTAATTTGCCTGCAATCTGGACGGCCTGATGGTGAAACTGGCCCACCATCTCAGAAACACCCGTTTGTCCCAGTGACAATAGCGTAGCCCAGGCTTCTGCCCCGCGAGCCGATCGGCTGAACTCTGGTGCGCGATCAGCCGGGCCTGGTTCAGCGGACGGTAGATAAGCTGCCCCGATTGCCATAGAAGCCTGCATTTCTTCCGGGTGCCGACACAAAGCCAGCCCAGAGTCATACGGCGTATTCAACGTCTTGTGGCAATCCGCCACCCAACTGTCTGCATTTTCCAACCCGCCCAAGGCGGCCTTTATTGACGGAGCCGTTCGGGCCCACAATCCGAATGCACCATCCACATGGAGCCACGCCCCAGCGGCCTTACATTCTACCCCGAGCTCTCGTAGTGGGTCGCTCGCACCGGTGCAGACATTGCCTGCCTGAGCCAAAACGATTGTTTGTTGGTCCAGTGTTGGCAGGGCGCGCATATCCATCCGTCCTTGATCATCAACAGCTACCCATTCGATATCGTTTGTCCCAAGCCCGGCCATGCGAACCGATTTCAAGACCGTCGCATGAATTTCCTGGCTGGCTACAATGCGCAATTTCGGCGCACCGATCAGCCCGGCTCCACGTTCGTGGCCAAGCCTGGAAAGCAGAGTGTCACGAGCAGTTACCAGCAACGTCATATTGGCCATCGAGGCCCCAGTCGTGAATGCGCCCGATGTCCCTTTCGGCAGATTGAGGAGATCAACAATCCACGAAATGGCTGTTTCCTCCATTTTGATGACAGAGGGCCCAGTCAGGCTGTCGGCAACCTGATCCCATGCTGAAAGAAGTGCTCGCGCCCCGGAGGCTGCCGGTAGAGCTCCGCCGATCACATAGCCAAAATACCGGCCAGCAGCAGATGCAAGAGTCCCCTCTCCTCCGATCCGCTCCATCACATCAAGGACATCGTTGGTCGCTAATCCCTGCGCAGGCAGTTTAAAAGACAATGCAGCCAATTTATCGGTCTTGGCATGGACCTGGCGGGCAGAAAGACCTTTAAGATAATCCGCTCCGCGTGTCGCTCCATCCAAAAAGGCTTCCGCTTGCGTATCAAGAGGGTTAGTTTGCATCAACAAATCACCTTTAATATTGAAGAGATTCTATATAGATGAGTATCAATATAGATCCTAAATCGACAGCCGCAACCCTGTCTGCGCTCTCCAGCCCGGCAAGACTTCAAATCATGATGTGGTTGCTGGATCCGCGCGCACATTTTCCAGAGCAAAAGGACGGAGACCTTGTCGAAGATGGAGTTTGTGTCGGCTTCATCACCGAAAAGATTGGCCTTACCCAACCCACAGTGAGTTCGCATATGAAAAAACTCGCGGATGCGGGCCTTGTGACGGGCAAGAAGTTCGGAAACTGGATGTTCTACAAGCCCTCTCGGTCCTATCTGGCGGCTTTAGGCGACGACCTTGCTGCCAGCGCGCGCATGTCGCCCAGTCCAGCGCCGAAAATTTGAACCGACGAGAACAGAAACTCCACTTGCTGTGAGCTCCACTCTGCGATTAGTCTCGGCCAAACGGCTTACGAAGCTGCAGACCTTCTGAATTGGGAACACCTGAACATGTCCGCATCCGCCTATGATGACCAGAATGTTTTTGCCAAGATCCTTCGTGGTGAATTGCCGAGCCACAAGATCTATGAAGATGACAAGACACTGGCACTGATGGACATTATGCCACGTGGCGACGGCCACGTTCTGGTGATTCCGAAATCCCCGTCCCGCAATATTTTTGATATTGCACAGAATGATTTGAACGCGGTGATGGCAACCGTTCAGAAGATGGCACGGACAGTCGTCAAGGCTTTTGGTGCGGATGGAACAACGATCCAGCAGTTCTCTGAACCAGCTGGCGGTCAGGTTGTCTTTCACACCCACGTGCATGTCATCCCACGCTTTGATGGTGTTTCCCTCAGACCCCATACTGGCGAGATGGCGGACAACGATATGCTTGCCCAGCAGGCAGAGAAAATCAGAGCTGCTCTGGACTAGCTGCTTGCGTTAGCCCAGCCAATCAAGCCCCAACCAACCGATAAGCAAAAACGCTTCGGCTGCCAGCACACCGATAAAAACACGTTGTTTTGATGCAAAGAACGTTGCAAATCCAAAGGCAGTCGCTGCAAGGCGCAGCCAGAGCGGTGTATCTGCGAGCACGCCTTGCGGAAACAGGATCAACTTGGAAATGACCCCTGCGACCAGTGCAGTCGCAACACAGCGTACCCAGATGAGCAACTCCCCATCCTCACGTAGACGCCCGCCCGCAAACACGCCAAGCCAACGCCAGACATCTGTCGCGAGCCACCCGGCAACGATAATCATGACAAACGGCCACCACCAAGTCTGCATCACACCGTCGCTCATGCCAAGCCCCGCCGCATGACACGCGTGACAAGATAGGCAATCGTGCCACCAACAAGACCTGTCCAGAGCAGATCAAGACCAGGAAAACACAGGAAAAACAACGGTCCAAACGCCAGACCAGCAATCATCGCAGCCTTGTCCGCATTGAGCCGCGCAGCGCCCCACAGCGAACACAAAAAATAGACTGGCGTCAGCAAAAACAGGGCGCCTGCGACTATATCAGGCATCCGCTCAACCAGCAGATAGGCAATGCCTGTCATACAAAACACAAATGTAGAAATAGCCCCGCCAAACCCAACGAAAAAAGGCAGCCGACCTTCCCGAGGTAAATCCGGCAGGTTCTTCATCGCATAGACCCAGGCTGTCACAGCGACAAAATGGGAGGCAAGCAAGAGGTGCCAGTTTTTGGTTTTACCCGGCACCTTGATCAATGGCATGAGAGCCATCGTCATCGGCATCAATCGAACCGACGCCAGAGCCACAGCAATTCCTGCGGGGATCAAACCCATGCCGGCGGATATGGCGCCTGTCAAAACAACAACTGATGGCAAAGCCCAGACAAGACCTGTCATCGCCAGAGTTTCAGCAAGCGTCAGCCCGGTTTCCCTGGCAAGGCCCGCGTATCCGACAAATGCAGCCGTCAAGATGAAGGCCGGGATTGAAATCGCAGCCCGCGCGCCCCGCGCCGCCCAAACGCGCGCCGGAACGTTTTCATCCTTGTCTGAAGAAACTGAAGTATTTGGGCTTGAAGTCATTGAGGGCTTGCCAGGGAAAGAAGAGATCCTTCTATAAAGGCCTCAAAGACCATCCTTGCAACCCCGGAAAAGAGTTGGTCCGGACTTTTCCAAGCCCGGACCAGATCGTTCAAACGGAACGGGTCAATCCACCGTCAACTCGAATATTCTGGCCGGTGATATAAGCTGCCAGATCGGACGCAAGATAGGAAATCAAGGAGGAGACTTCCTCGGATTTGCCATAACGGCCCATCGGTATGCGTGCCCGTCGGTCTTCTGTTTCCGGCAGGCTGTCGATGAAGCCAGGCAGAATGTTGTTCATACGCAGATTGTCTGCCGCGTATTTGTCCGCAAACAGCTTGGTAAAGCTTGCCAGCGCAGACCGGAACACACCGGATGTCGGGAACAGGGGATCAGGTTCAAAGGTCGCGAAAGTCGATATATTCATGATCGTGCCGCCGCCCTGTTTCATCATTATTGGGGCCACGAGCCGGGTCGGTCGCACGACATTCATGAGATAGACTTCCATGCCCATGTGCCAGTCATCATCAGAAATATCCAGAACCGGACCTTTTGGACCGTGTCCTGCGGAGTTGACCAAGACATCCACCTGCCCCCAACGCTCCATCGCGCCATTTATCAACCGTTCAAGGTCGGCCGGTTCACGATTGGAGCCAGTTACACCAAAACCGCCCAGTTCTTCTGCCAGTGTTTCCCCCTTGCCGGAGGAAGACAGGATTGCCACGTTGAAACCGTCATTGGCCAGTTTCCTAGCCGCATCAGCTCCCATACCGGATCCGCCTGCGGTAATCAGAGCTGTTTTCTTGGTCGTCATGACTTTGTATCCTGTGTTTTGATGTCGGCCAGAATATAAGGAGGCGTGCGAACCTTGACCAATCATGTCTCGTCGCGCGAAGGTGTAGAAAATCTACTGGCAGAAAATTGAAATCCATGCGACGACCAATCCTCAATCGACTGGCAGCATTTGATGCATCCGCACGTCATCTCAATTTCGGGTTGGCAGCACGTGAGCTAAACGTCACACAAGGAGCCGTCGCTCAGCAAGTGCGCGCTCTGGAAGCAGACCTGGATCTCAAGCTCTTTGATCGTCTTTCCCGCGGCCTGGAACTGACCCAGACAGGGCGGAGTTATCATGGCCGCATCCATCGGGCACTTGTTCTGATTGACGAGGCAACGGAAGCCATATCTCCGCAGAGCGGCAAGATCACTCTTAGCCTCCCCCCATCTCTCGCGTCAAAATGGTTGATTTCCCGACTGGCCGATTTCCAGAAAAACCACCCTGACATTGAGCTGATTACCAGCGCCAGCGAACAACTTTCCAACTTCCAGACAGATGGTGTCGATATCGCAATTCGTCACGGAATTCCGCCGTTTTCCGGAGGCCTCGTTCATGAGCATCTGGCTGACCTCAGTCTGAGTGCGGTTTGCAGTCCTGATTTTGCCGCAACGGTCGGACAAGTCTACACGCCGATGAACTTGATCTCATTTAAACTTATCGAAGACGCGCATAATTCCTGGGCCAAACTCATTGAAGCCGAAGGCCTGCAATTGCCAGCAAACATGTTAAAATTCAGTCATTCAGCTTTGGCGGTTGATGCCGCGCTGGCAGGTCAGGGCATTGCCCTGGTACCGGACATTCTGCTGGAACATGAGATAACCGATGGCAGACTGGTGGCCTTGTGGTCCGAACTCACACCGCACCAGAGCGGCTACTTTATCGTCTACCCGAGAAAAGCAAAACGGGCACCTGCGGAACGCGACGCTGTCATTGCCTGGTTGAGACAGCAGAAATAGGCGTAAACGAGTAATATAATTGAATCAGAGGATTAAGTGCCAACTATCTGATTTAGAACGTCTTATTTCCTATGATGTAAAGAGTTGAAAACACGAAGCCCATTATGACATAGTCTTGTGTAATCAGAATAATAATGAGCTTGTTACTGTATGAAGCAATCAGTCGTTAAGCCCCTAGTCGCGAACGTTTTGTATTATAGGTTTAGCCAATCGAAAAATCTGAACAGGCTCAAAACCGGTGCATTTCAAGGTGGAATATCTTGAAACCATCGAATGACCCGACAATTCAGTTTATTCTGGACTCTGCTCTGCAACTCACCAGAGAGCAGAAGGAAACTCAAATTCAATTAGAAACTGAAAAATTCTCTGCATCAGCCGAGTACAAAGCCGTTTTGGAGAGTGCATTTGGTATTTCTGAATTGACTGACATTCAGGAAGAAGATTTCAATCACGCCGTATTTGTGAGCTGGAAGTTTATCAATACGCTGCGCCGGTCGAAGACGGGAACAACCATTTGAATTCGGTAGAAAGCCTCAACCTCTCCATTTTAGAGCGCGGACTTGCCCAATCGGAAATCGTTGCCGTGTGGAAAGTATGGCGTCAAGGCGGCACATTTTCCGATTTCTCGCCAGCTTTGAAACGACGCATGACACTATCTGCAGGATATGCGCTGGAGGGCTCTTCGCCAGCACTTCTTAGCGTGGGCAAAGAAAGTTTTGTTTCGAAATGCTTTGGCAGTAGCTGGGCGCGCTCAGCGATCGTACAAGAATCAACACCCGATCCGGAATTGGAGCGCCTGGCCTCTGGCGGATATCACAGCGCTATTGCAGACGAACCCAGTTACGACATCATGTCGGTCATTTGCAGAGATGAAAAGGATCGCAGGATGAAGCTGCTCTATGAACGTCTGATTGTGCCACTGCCCTTGGCAGATGGCACCGTGCGATTGACCGGATGCATGACCGCTCCGCTTGTTCCAATTCAGTGGTTATCGGGGCAGGAAATTCCGACTATAAGAAGCTGAAGTTTAAAGAACAAAAACGGGCACCCAATTGAGCGCCCGTTACATTTTAAAATTTCCTTATATCATCAGTCGGCCAGCGGTACCTTCGGGAAAATGCTTTTCTTGGCTGGACCCTTTTTATCAGTCGCCTTCGGATCCTTGGCAGCAACAGCCTTGGCAGCTGGTTTCCGTTTACGTTTCGGCTTTGCCTTGACCTCGGCTTTTGGTTTCTTCGGAACAGCACGTTCTTCAACGCTCTCCAGAAGCAGACCTTTTTCGTCCTCAGAGACAGAGACCTTGACCATCCCGCCTTTTTTAAGCTTACCGAACAGAACTTCATCAGCTAACGGCCGCTTGATGTGCTCCTGAATAATCCGCCCCAAAGGTCTGGCGCCCATCTGATCATCATAGCCTTTCGTAGCCAGCCATTTAACTGCATCATCGGTCAGTTCAAAAGTAACGTTTCGATCGGCAAGCTGAACTTCCAGCTGCATGACGAACTTCTCGACGACCTTGTAAACAACATCCATTGGCAGATTGCCGAAGGGAATGATCGCATCCAGACGATTGCGGAACTCTGGGGTAAACAGCTTGGTGATCGCCTCCTGGTCGTCTCCTTCCCGTTTCAGACGATTGAAGCCAACGGGCATTTTCGCCATGTCCGCCGCGCCCGCGTTCGTTGTCATGATAAAGATGACATTGCGGAAATCGACTTGTTTGCCGTTGTGGTCGGTCAGCTTGCCGTGATCCATGACCTGCAAAAGGATGTTAAACAGGTCCTGATGGGCCTTCTCGATCTCGTCAAGCAAAAGCACGCAATGGGGATGCTGATCTACGCCGTCGGTCAAAAGACCACCCTGGTCAAATCCAACATAGCCCGGAGGCGCACCGATTAAACGCGATACCGTGTGCCGCTCCATATATTCCGACATGTCGAAACGGATCAGTTCTACCCCAAGAGATGATGCCAACTGACGGGCGACTTCTGTCTTGCCGACGCCGGTTGGGCCGGAGAACAGGTAGCTGCCGATCGGCTTGTCCGGCTCACGCAATCCGGCACGGGCCAGCTTGATGGCAGAGGCCAGCGTTTCAATGGCACTTTCCTGACCATAGACAACGCGCTTCAAGTCCTTGCCGAGGTTTTCCAGAACCTCAGCATCGTCTTTCGAGACAGACTTCGGCGGGATCCGCGCCATGGTCGCAATTGTGTTCTCGATTTCCTTGACACCGATTGTCTTGCGGCGGCGGTTTTCCGGCACGAGCATCTGGCTCGCCCCCGTTTCGTCCAAAACGTCGATAGCCTTGTCCGGCAGTTTCCGGTCTGCAATGTATTTCGCTGACAGTTCCACTGCGGTCTTGATCGCATCGTTTGTGTAGCGGACCTTGTGGAAGTCCTCGAAATAAGGCTTCAGGCCTTTCAGGATGTCGATGGCATCCGGAACTGTCGGTTCATTTACGTCGATCTTCTGGAACCTGCGCACAAGTGCACGGTCCTTTTCAAAGAACTGACGGTATTCCTTGTAGGTCGTGGAACCAATACAGCGGATCGCACCTGAAGCCAGAGCCGGTTTCAAAAGATTGGATGCGTCCATCGCACCGCCGGATGTTGCGCCTGCGCCAATCACTGTGTGGATCTCATCGATGAACATCACCGCGCCCGGGAAATCCTCGATTTCCTTCATAACCTGTTTAAGGCGTTCTTCGAAATCACCGCGGTACCGGGTTCCAGCCAGAAGCGAGCCCATATCTAGTGAAAAGATCGTGGCATCTTCCAAAACTTCCGGTACATCGCCATTGACAATGCGGTGCGCCAAGCCTTCAGCTATTGCGGTCTTGCCTACCCCCGGATCTCCCACAAACAACGGATTGTTCTTGGAACGGCGGCACAGGATCTGGATCGTGCGGAGAATTTCGGTTTCGCGGCCAATCAGCGGATCGATCTTGCCTTTTGTGGCCTTGTCGTTGAGATTGACGCAATAGGCTTCCAGAGCGTCTGTCTTCTGACTGGATTTCTTGTCGCCATCGGTGCCAGACAGAATATCTTCTTCATCCGCTCCTTCTACTGGGCGGTCATCGGATGCGCCGGGCCGTTTGGCGATACCATGCGAAATATAATTGACCGCATCATACCGGGTCATATCCTGATCCTGCAGGAAATATGCGGCATGGCTTTCGCGCTCGGCGAAGATCGCCACAAGAACATTCGCGCCCGTGACTTCTTCGCGCCCGGATGACTGAACATGAATGACCGCGCGCTGAATGACGCGCTGAAATCCGGCTGTTGGTTTGGAATCTTCGTCGCCGTCAGTAACCAAGTTATCCAGCTCGGTTTCAATATATTCCACCAGATTTCGACGGATCATATCCAGATCTACGTTACAAGCACGCATGACAGAAGCGGCGTCCTGGTCATCCAGTAGCGCTAGCAAGAGATGTTCAAGTGTCGCATATTCCTGCTGACGTTCATTCGCGAAGGCCAACGCCTGGTGAAGGGCTTTTTCAAGACTGCGAGAGAATGAAGGCACGTGCGATAGTCCTCACTTTTTTTCCATGACGCATTGTAACGGATGTTGATGCTTGCGCGCAAAATCCATCACCTGGGTAACTTTGGTCTCCGCGACCTCGTAGGAATAGATACCACATTCTCCAACACCTTGATGGTGAACATGAAGCATGATGCGTGTCGCCTCTTCCCTGTTCTTCTGGAAGAAACTCTCGACGACATGAATGACAAACTCCATCGGTGTATAATCGTCATTCAACAACAGGACGCGATAGAGATTGGGGCGTTTCGTTACGGTCTTTGTTCGGGTAACAACAAACGTCCCGGCATCGCCTCCGTCCTCATCATCATCCGGGCCTGCGGATAAACCCATTTCTATTACTTCTACCACGCCAGCCTATTCCGTTTCTATACCTACCGGTTTCACATCATTTTAACTGATCCGGACACGAATAAATGCCCTTTTCGTTCAATATCCCAACATGATCTTCGAGAATAATCCTGCCGCGAGTATGATCCTGGCGCAATGGTCGATTTCATCAACATTCGGGTTATCTTCCACCCTCAATGCGACCTACCCTGCTCAGGACAGAATGTAGGTCTCTGAATTGCCATTAAAAGACCCGCTGGTTAGCTATCACCTGAACAAAAGGATCAGCTACGGTTCAAACGAAAGAATAATTCGGTAAATCTTTGCATAAACGAAAAAACCCGGCTGAATCAGCCGGGTTTTAATCAACAGTTTTTGAACTTCAAGGGACGGTTGCTATTTGGCAACCTTACCCAGAACGCCTTCGTAAGGCTTGTAGGCATCTTTGGAAAGCTCAGTGACCATTTCACCGATCTTTGTCATTTCGCCGACAAAACCTTCATATGCTGTCTTGGCATAGTCAGCCTGAGTTTCGAAAGCCTTGTCCAGAGATTTGGAAGAGGCCAGCTTTTCAACAACAGCAGAACCTTCTTCAAAGGATTTCTTCTGGTATTCAGCGACTTCAGCAGCAATTGCCTGCATGCCTTTGCTCATGGAGCCGAAAGAAGCCAGAGCCAGATCCATATTGTCTTTGCTCAGTTTCTGGATGTCATCAAAGTTGTTCATAGTCTAACTACCTTTGTCCTGCGAACAGGGTGCCAGAGCCTCTGATGCGGCAATTCTGGTCTGTCCGGCGCGCACAGCGCATTACCTAACGATAATCAGATAGTGCGTCGCACAATAAATGTCAAGAATATTTTGCGCTGCAGCAACAGCTATCCGTAGAAGCTGCTGTTCGGCACCCGCGAGACATCTTCCCGTTTTGGGCAAGCCATATCTCGCGCAACGCCCTACTTTGCACCAAAAGAAAATAAAAGCGTACTCGAATGTAATTATAGAAGTAATAGCATTATTTAATCTACGAATAAAAATAATAAGCATTACAACAAATATTTTCTTAACAAATAAATACACTGAACCATGTATAATTTCGTTATAAAAACGATTTTAATGCCATAATTTCCAAATTATTTCATTAATACTACATTAACCATAACAAAAAACAATTTCATTAAGTGTTTTTCTTGTCATATCTTTACACATTCGTAACCGTGTTTCCATCAAATGAACATCAAATTCTTCGGGTTGCTGGATTGAATCGCGTGGGGCGCTCAATCCGGCATCAAACCCTGGTTAAAACTGCGTGACCCGAATTGGGATAGTAACTGTGTTTGGTATGCGTTTTCATTGCACTGCAAGAGCAGCTGCCCAAGTTAGCAAGGCTCTGGTTCTCGGTGTCCTTCTGTTCAGCGCCCCTGTAACAGCCAATGCAAATTCGAAATACGCCGGAATCGTCGTCGATGCGAAAACCGGAAAGACACTTTATGCCTCAAGCGCAGACGCTTATCGCTACCCAGCTTCGCTGACCAAGATCATGACGCTTTATATTGTCTTTGAGGAATTAGAAGCTGGCAGACTATCCCTTAACAGCAATCTCAAAGTGTCAAAATATGCCTCCGGCAGGCCTCCCTCAAAACTGGGGTTAAAGGCGGGTTCGACCATCAAGGTCAAGGATGCCATCCTGGCGCTCGTCACCAAGTCGGCCAATGATGTTGCCACGACTGTCGCTGAAAACATCGGCGGTTCGGAAAAGAAATTCGCTGAACGCATGACACAAACTGCTCGTCAGCTTGGCATGAAAAAGACAACATTCCAAAACGCACACGGCCTGCCAAACTCAAAGCAGCGCACCACGGCACGGGACATGGCAACTTTGGGACGTGCCATTCAGGAGCGTTTTCCAAAGGAATATAGTTACTTCAAAACGCGCGTCTACACCTACAAAGGCCGTCGCTATGGCAACCACAACAAACTCCTTGGCCGGGTCAAGGGCGTTGATGGTATCAAGACGGGGTACATCCGCGCATCGGGTTTCAACCTCGTAACGTCGGTGAAGCGGGATGACAGACACATCGTTGCTGTCGTAATGGGTGGACGCACCGGCGCGCGGCGCAATGCGCAAATGACCAAACTGATTGGCCGGTATCTGCCGAAAGCGAGCAAAGGCAAACGGACAGTTCCGCTCCTCGTGTCCAAAACACCCGTTGTTCGCACATTTGATGCTGCAGCGTTGAAAGTCCCTCCTTTACCGCAAAAGAAACCGGGAGCTGCTCCGCAACCAGCAACCGGTGCTCCGATGGTACTGGCAACCTCAGAACCGGCAGTCGTCACAGCAGCTGCAACATCGAGCCCGATTACCGTTCCAGGGTTTGGCAACCGGATTCCATTGCCACCCAAAGCCATCAACAGACGTATGGATGATACATTCTCTATTGCGACTGCTTTGCCACCCATTCCGCGTCAAAGCCCTGATGCGCCTCTAACCACCCAGTCGATCAGCAAAGCGCAACTTCTTCAAGCCGCTCGTCGCGCAACTGGTTCTGAAGGTTTGACTCTAAATCAGAATGTGTCCCAGACAGTGGCGCTTGGCTCTCAATCTGTCGAGACGACTTCGATCAAAACCGTCAAGGTTGAGACGATGAGCGTTGAACCAATCAAAGTCGAAACAGTTAAGATAGACCCGGTCAACCGGGCCCCGGTCAAGGTTAAATCGGTCAAGATTGCAGTGTCTCCGGCTCCCGAAACAGTACCGGCTGCCAATGACACGACCGAAACAGTCACAGTTGCCACCAGTGATCGCCAGGACATTGAACCCGGCTGGCAAGTGCAAATTGCTGCAGCCGAGACTGAAGGTCAGGCCATCACCATGTTGAAGAAAGCCAAGGCAAAGACCGGAAAGGCTCTAAGAGGCATCATGCCTCATACCGAACCGGTCGATAGCAACGGCCAGACTCTCTATCGCGCCCGGTTTGTCGGGTTCGAAACCAAAACTGCAGCCTGGAATGCCTGCAAAAGTCTAAAACGGGCAAAGTACGCCTGTTTCGCCATCTACCAGTAACCGCGTAATGGATGTCGTCAATGTCTTCTGAGAAGCGTGTCTTTAGCCTCGTTGATTTTCGCCGCGAGGAAACCGGAACCTCCCTGGTCGGGATGAACTCTCTTCATAAGCCGACGGTGCGCGGCTCGAATTTCCGCGTCCCCGGCAACGGGCGCAAGCCCCAGGATCTGGTAGGCCTCCTCATCTGTCATGGGGCCAGAGCTCGTCGGGCTTCCCTGCCGATCTGTTCCATCAGACTGGAAGTCTTCACGCCATCCGGAAAGCCGGCGGTCGAGGTAGGCTTCGACTAACTTGCGGCTCTGGTCGTCGCTGGCAGTTTCCTGCCAGAATGTTTCCAGATCCTCGTCGCTCAAATCATCGAGATTGCGGCCTTGAAAGCTGCCGGCCAATATGGTGCCGGACAGATCGCCGCTATCGTGATCCAGATCCATTTCAAGCATGGCTGTTCGCACCCGCGACTGTTGTCCTGACGTCTTTTGCGGATTGTATCCCGACAGCCTTCGCATCCTGGCAATTCCCAGCAGCGACACCCCAAAACCGAATGCCGGAATAGCCAATGCAATCCGGCCGGTAAACGCAAACACTACCGACAGGACCAGCAGGAATATTCCGGCATATGTACGCAGGGATTGTGCCAGGGCGGCGGGGTTTGCCTGGACGAAACCGCGCGCAGCGGCCAATCCCAGAACGAGTAGAACCAGGCCTATTAAAAAATATATCATTTGGCTGTTTTAAGCTGTTCCAACAGGAGCCGGGCGCCCTGCCCGCCTTTCTTTTCAAGTGCCTGAAGCGCTGAGCGCCCTCCGCTTGCAAATGCGGCCACGGCCCTCAACAGTTCACTGAGTTGTTTAGCTGCGCCCGCATCAAACGGGCAATAGACGCCATTGGTCAACCGTGCAATTTCTCGGAAAGCCTGTTCTGCGACACGGTCTCGTCCTTCCTGAAACATAAACATCGGCACACCAAGCAAGCCAAGCTGCCCGGCCTTGTTGCACAATTCGTCGACGTCCTCTTCCATGCAATCGCCAACATAAACAACTGCCGCGACTTTTTCTTTATCGGCAGCATTCAGAGCGGCAGTCAAAACCTTGCGAATTTGTGTATGCCCTCCCTGACAGGTAATTCCCCCCATGGCCTGCGCAAGATCAGCTCCCCGCTCAAACCAACGGGACGCCCTGCACTCACCAAATCCACGAAAATAGACGAGTTTGATCTTGAGTCCGCCAATAGAGGCAGCTTCCTGAAACATTTCCCCCTGCAAGTGGCATGCATGATCCCAGGTTGGCTGGCGGCTCATGGTGGCATCCAGCGCAAAAATCAGGCGCCCTCGGCTGCCGGATTGCGGCGCCATGGTCTGCGCTTTTTCCAGAAACGCTGATATATCCGAAGATGTTGACGGCGCATTCCCTGCCTGTTTGGCAAGTACCGATTTCAACTCTTCATCCGTTTTTGCCATTCCAACCGGTCCTCAAGCCATTCCTGACCACAACTTGGGACCGGCATCCATGTTTGGCAAGTTATCCTAAAACCTTCGACCAGAATCTGCAGTGGATTGTTCATCACCCTGCAGATTGAATCACATCTGTGCGAGGTTGATTTTTAAACCATAGATACAGTTCCACAGCGATCAGATTTGGCACCCAACACGCCCAGGAAATTATCGGATAGGCAACGGCAAACTCAATCTCTGATGCCATTGATAGCGGCAGATAGATACGCAATGTCACCGCAGCGAACGTCAGGGCTGCAGACCGTATCATCCAGGCTTGATGCCGCGGGATGTTCCTTTGCAAGGCAAACCAGAGTGCCGCTGATGTCGTTCCCAGCCAAACTACAGCCAAAAGAGCAAATCCCCCTACAGCTAGACTGCCTGCCGTCGAATGAAACGCCAGCTGAAATCCGGCGATCCCGGAGACAAAAATGGCTACCACATAAATGCGGCCCATCCAGCGATGAAGGCCTGGCTTGCGCATTCGAAGACTTTTCATGAACTGGAACGGCATCAAGGCAAGTGCAATCGGGGCAACTGCTATGTGAGCATAAAGAGCAAGCGCGTTGTCTTTCAGATTGTGTGCCAGGAACTCCATCGCCTGCTCCACACCAAGCGGAATGAAGCGATACGATACAAGAGCCACCAGGATGGCCAGCACCACAGACACCCAGAACGCTGTATGTCCAAATATTTTTGAAACCATCGACATGACATTCGCCTCCACGCAACTTGACGCTGTCAAGATATGACCGAACTTGACAATGTCAAGTAGTCACCGCATGTAGTTTTTATGACTGATGTTCCAACTCACTCCCGTAAACGCGACGGCTCGCTGCCAAACGCCCTCGTCGATGCCGGGATAGAACTTCTGCGCGAACGCGGCTCCGGCGGCCTGTCTTTGCGTGAATGTGCGGCCAAGGCGAATGTTTCACATTCAGCGCCCGGATATCATTTCAAAAATCTGAAAGGATTGGCGACAGCGATTGCCACCCGCGGGTTCTCGCATTTTGTGGATGCAATGGAAAAGCGTTGCCAAAGCGCTGATCCCGATCCAAGGGCACAGCTGGAAGCAATTTGCCAGGGGTATCTCGACTTTGCATCCGGACAGCCGGAGCTGTTCCTGTTTATTTTTTCAGGACAACAATTCGACAAGGATAATGCGCCCTTTGAGGTCGTGGCCTCAAAGGCCTATGCAATTTTGCGAGAGGCTTGCGAACCTTTTGTACCGAAAGACTCGAGCCCGGAAGAAATCGAGTTTCTCATCTGGTCGCTTGTGCACGGGTTTGCTCATCTGTCGATGACCCGCAAAAAGGACAATCCGAAACTCGGTCAAACCTGGCCGGACTTCGATGCGGTCTTCAGCCACCTCTTCAAATCGATCACTGTGCAGGAATAACTCAAATCAGGCAGAGCTCCGTCAGGTCCCGGCGCATGGCATCGGGCATTGCCTTTGCATCACCGCCGACACGAATATCAGCTGGTGCATCGCTCGCCTTGAGATAGCGCCATCCCTGAAATGGACGTTTAGGCTGGTATTGGGTCAGAATCACGCGCGGTCCGAGGACCAGGTCACACCGCTTGATACCGGCATCATCTGTAAACGGGCGAATATCCAGCAGGTGTTGGCGCGCCTGAATCTTCCCCTTGATGACCCAGAACAACGAACCACCATCTAGCAACTCGTCTTTTCGTGTCGGCACCATACGTGTCGTATGGGTAGTCTCTTCGACCAGGCCAGCCAACCGAGCCTGTTCAACACGGAAATCAACCCATGCCTGCAGCGTTTCCACGCTGTCAGCGCCCACACATAGTTTCAATAGATGCAACGTCATGTTTTTGACGTATCAGTCCTGTGTTTAAGGTCAAGCGGTAGCAGCAATGAGGCCGTGAATTGTACACAAGGCTGGCCCATCATGGCTTGCATGCAGGTCTTGAAAGGCGTTCTCTCGGTTTATGGATGTATTTGTGACAGGTGGCACCGGCGCGATTGGCTCGGCGATCATCAGAAAACTGACCGGCAACAAAATCCGGGTCATCGGACTTGCGCGATCAGACGCATCGGCAGACACATTGCGGACTTCGGGAGCAAATGCATTTCCCGGAGACCTTCGCAATCCCGATAGCTGGGTGGAACGCGCTGCCTCCTGCACTGCTGTTATTCACGCAGGCGCAACATTTTCAGATGATATGGGCAAAGTAGACCGCCAGGCAATGTTGGCCCTAAAGGTTGCCGCCAGGCACCGAAAACAGCCCCTGAAGTTGATTTATACAGGCGGCATATGGCTCTACCCACCGACCGCAGACGGCGCTTTGATTACAGAAAAAACACCCTTCGCCCCTCTTCCAGCTTTCCGTTTCATGACGGAAACGATCAAGACTTTGTCGAGTGGTACGGATCTGAACCTGACAATTGTTCACCCGTCCCTGGTCTGTAGTCTCGCCGCTGGTCCGATTTACGAAATGACCAAGGCTCTCAAGGAAGGGGTTCCTTTCAAAACCCGCGCGATTCCGGAAACAATCTGGCCATTGGTAGATGCAGAAGATCTCGCCGAATTATATATGCTGGCGTTGAAGCAGAGGCGTTTTCGGCTGTCCTTGATTGCAAGCAGTATTTCCGGCATTTCCGTGAGGCATCTGGCGTCACACATTTCCGCCCGCCGCGGCGGATCATTGGAAATCGAAACAGAAGCACCACCAACAGAAGTCACGCCGGATTTGGACTGGTCAGCTGGGTATGCGCTTTCCCAGACAGTCGACATATCCCAGACACAGCGCATCAGGGGATGGACCCCTGCCAACCCAACGGTGGAAGACCTCGTGCTGAAGCTTTCAAAGTGATTGAATATTAGTAGCTTAGCACAATTGACGATACTTCGAGCCAACAGTTTCTCAAGACTTCCAGAGTAATCTTCGCGCAAGTGTCAACCTTCTGGAGATATGACGTTGCGCGCATTCTGCCCGTTTCTTGCCCTGTTCCTGCTGTCAACCGGCCTTTGCGCGCAGGACATTTTGCCCTTTGGAAAGTTCGAGCTTCTGAATACAGCTGGTTTTGTCGAACAGGGCGGTGTTCGCACGCCATTGAAAAGAGATTCTGAAACAGGCTCGGCGCTGCTTTCACCGAGCGGATCGGAAGACATAATGCTGGAGATCAACGGCACGGAAATTATCTTGTACAAATTGCCGAACGGGCTTGCGACACTGACCTGGGATGCCAGCAATTCGTCGTTGCTGCATGGTATCGATATTGAAGCAATGCGCGATGGAAAACCGGCAGAGGACATACCCGCATGGGGCGCAAATGTAGCCTGGCCCGGTATCGGCAATGTTCAGATTGTCATCCTTCCACTCAGCGAAAACGCCAACACCGGGTTTCTGGTCAGCAAGCCGGGATCCAAGACAGTTGTTCGGCAGATGGAATTCAGGAAAGTGTTCGGACCAAAGGGACGTCCCGGTACATTTCCAGGGGCACGAAGTCACCTCCCACCAATGAACTAGGCCTTGTTGGCAAAGTCTTTTAACCAAATGCGCGGCAGCGAGATTTAGGAGAAAAGGGCAACCATCTCCTGAAAGCAAAAAAAGCGCAGCCAGTGGCTGCGCTTTTTAGAGGAAAACGTCCTGCAGGCTTACTTGGCTACAGCGACGGCCTGTTGGGCACTCTCAACATCGTTGAACAGAAGAACCATCGTCAATGCGATCCCAGCTGCTGCGATCGTCCAGAGAGTGACGTTCCAACAAGATTTTTGTACGTTTTCGTCCATAAAACCCTACACTTCATTTATTGCGCCGGTCCCTCCCGGACCAAATGTGGCGCTATTGGGGCGTGAGGTAAACGATCCCTTACCGTTTCGCAAGCGCAAAAAAGCAGCATCAGCCCCACCAAAAATGCATTGATAAGATTTGGTTATATTTCCAATGACTTAACGGTAATACACAGCCCGGTATGCCCTTGAGGAAAACTTGGATAGGATACATTGCAAATCAGATTCGCCCCTAAATTCGGACCAAAACCCCATGCATGCACTGACACTTTTTGATTTTGCAGCCGTCGCCTGGTTTTTGGTCGCATGGTTCGGGTTTAATCTGCTGATTGATATCAGTCCGATGCGGAAGAAAACACTGTCGCACGCGATGGACGAGTTCAGGCGTGGCTGGATGGTCACGATGGCATTTCGCGATGTCCGTATCATGGATACAGCGATCATGTCCGGCCTTCAGCAAGGCACTGCATTTTTTGCCTCGACTGCGATATTGGCAATGGGTGGGTGTTTCGCATTGCTGGACGCGACGGAACGCATAGTTCAGGTCGCTGGAGACCTTTCTGTTCCAGTGGCCCACAGCCGCGCTCTTTGGGAAATCAAGGTCCTTGGACTTATGCTGATTTTCGCCTACGGATTTTTCAAGTTCGGCTGGGCGTACAGGCTCTTCAATTATTCCAGCATTGTCATGGGCTCAGTGCCCGAATGTCGGGACGCAAACTCTGAAACGATCCTGAAAATGGCTCTACAGGCGGGAGACCTGAATGTGCTCGCTGGCGGCCATTTCAATCGCGGTCAGCGAGCCTTCTTCTTTGCTATCGGATTCCTGGGTTGGTTTGCCGGTCCGTTTGTATTTGCCGGGATGACGTTGGCGGTTTTGCTCGTTTTGCTCCGCCGTCAATTCGCCTCCAAGGCCAGAAATGCGGTCTTGTCCGGACAGAAACCCAAGTTGTCGCCACCCGCAAGGTCTGGAGAATACACGGATACGGGATCATCAAATCCCTTTACCTGATACTCGCCGAACAGCCCGGAATGGCAGCCCATTATGTCGGCAATTGCATTTGATACCAGGACTTCACGGCCAAGATCCTTTGCGAGCTCGGCAATTCTTGAAGCCAGATTTACAGCCGGACCGACAACCGTGAAATCGAGCCGCGTCTCGCTACCGACATTGCCGTAGAACACATCACCGGCATGCAAGGCGATACCAACGCTCATGTCCGGCGTCACCATACAGGTCTTGTGACCGTTGATTTCCTCTATTTTCTTCAGCGTATCGCGTGCTGCCAGAAGGGCCTGAAAAGCAGCTTCCTTGGCCTCTACCTCAGTCTCATACGGGAAGATAGCCATAACTTCATCTCCGATGAATTTCAGAACCTCTCCACCATGCGCCTCGACGGCCTCTGTCATTGCGCCGAAATACTTGTTCAGAAAAATAACGATCTTGTCGGCCGGAAGCGTGTTCGATAGCCGCGTAAATCCGCGTATATCAGCAAAGCTCACAATAGCCTTGATCCACTCCCCCTCACCGCGTCTGGTCGTCCCGTTCAAGACCTGAATGCCAGCTCGCGGTCCAACATAAGTGTCCAGAATTGTTTCAGCGGTCCTGCGAAGGGTCTTGAGTTCACATACCAGTGCCAATGGGCGGATTAACGAGTCAAATACGCTCAAATGAGACTTGGAGAACCCGCCTGGTGCCTTGGTCGCAAATGAGGCGGTTTTTACAGATCCGTCAGAAAACGGCATCGGCAGGCCGATATAGTCCGTAAATCCTTCTTCCCGAAGTTCTGATATTATTGGATATTCATCAGCAGTCTGGTTCAGACGTGCAATCTCGATACGAACCGGTTTGTGAGTTTCATGGATCTTCTTGATGGGGCTGTTGGCGTACTGATCCTCTGAATCAGGTCCAGGAACATATTGATTCAATCTGCGCCCGCCATCGCTGGTCCAGATGGAGCCCTCTGCCCGCACATTCGGATGGACAACCCATATCCCTGTCGTAACCCGGTCGACGGGTATATTTCCCGCTTGAAGGCGAGCCGCCATTTCACAAACGATTTCCAGTGTATCTGGTAGGTGTGCGGCATCACTGTAGAGCCATTGCACAACATCTGCCGCGACGAGCGGAGCTTCGAGGACCATAGTCCGCGTCCTTTTGATTGCCCTGATATTCCTGAGATATGGTAATGACTCTCAAGAATTTAAAGAACTCAATCGCTTCAAGAACGCGCTATCGTAAATCAATTTTCTATTTGTCTGGTCCGGGAAAGATTTTGCTGCTTCGCCCGGTTGCCCAATAGGCTGCCAATCCAACCCATTCGCGAAATGCGATATCAAAACGCCGCAATCCATTAGACAAACCGCCGAACCACAAAAACCGGTCATTCGGCCCGCGGGTACGGTAGTCAACTGGGTAAGCCGTCACACCGGTCCACCCGGCCGCTTCAAAAACGCCAATGGATCGCGGCATGTGATAAGCCGATGTAACGAGCAACCAGGTCTGCTGTCGGCCGGGCTGAAGCAACTCTTTGGTCAGGACTGCATTTTCCCAAGTGTTTCTGGATGTATCCTCCAGAACAATACGCTCCTCGGAAACACCAAAATCACGAAACAGGCGGACAGCTCCTTCCGCTTCGGTTGCCTGGGCCGGAATGATAAGACCGTGACCTCCAGTGTGGATGATTTTTGCATCAGGTATCTGGCGAGCGAGCCGCGCGGCAATCGTCAATCGCTCGCCCGATGTGGTCAGCGCGGTATCGCCACGTTCACCGGTAACGACGGTATCGACGGCCCCGCCAAGGATGATAACTCCATCATAACCTGCCAGAGTGCCCGGTCTCTGAAACCGGTCCTCTAGCGGCAGAATGATCCAGTTGGCCGCAGGCGAAAAACCAAAGATCAACAGGCCGACAACACCAAACCAAATAAATAGTTTGCCCAATCTCTGTCGTTTTTTGACAAGGCACAGAAGCAATCCACCGAGCGTCAGAGCGATCAGAAAATTCGATGGCTGGATGATAAAATAGCCGATTTTGGCAACGTAGAAAAACATCACACGCTTTCTAAATCAGGCGATCTTTGTTTGTAGCTGGTGCAATAAAATCATTGATACTTTTCCGAGTGTCAAAATCGTGACGGGGGTCACAGAGGTGTCAGGATATTTGCATCAAATTGGATGCAGGGAATCGATAAGAAGATCGGGAACATTTAATGACACTCTACATGACTCTCGGCGGACGAAACGCAATCATGCAGGCAATGCCAGTAATTCGAAATCGGCTGCAGGAAGATCCTTGCTTTGATGAAGACGGTCTGCACACCGAATTCACGCAGTCAGGTGACTTGTGCGAATTTCTGATTTTCCTGTCCGGTGGCGCACCAATTTATGACGGAAAGCCATTTTACGAATTACTGGCTCCATTGTGTAACGGTCCCGGGCTTTACGATCGTTTTGTCGATCATCTGATCGCTGTCCTGGTTGGAAACAGACACACGTCTCAAGACGAAGAACACCTCCGTGAGATAATGTCCAATCTACGCCCGCAAGTCCTTGACCCCAAACCGGTGGCGCCAACACCGCTTTTTTCGATTGATGGCGATGTTGTTTTGGTCTGATTGAGACTTCCGGCTCCGGACCGAAAAAAAGCGCCAGAGAAATAATTCTCCGGCGCTCTTTCAAATGAAACCTGATCAGTGTCAGCCCAGTTCGTCCACATTGGTCACGACTTTGCCAACCAGACCATATTCAATGCCCTCTTCCGGGCTCATCCAGTAATCGCGGTCGGTATCTTTCTCAATACGGTCAATCGGCTGGCCTGTGGCATCAGCAAATAACTGATTCAGTCGATCCCGCATCTTGATGATCTCTTTGGCCTGGATCTCGATATCCGTCGCCATACCACCTGCACCACCAGACGGTTGATGCAACAGGAAGCGTGTATTCGGTGTGCAGAAACGGTTTTCTTTCGGCACCGAGATGTAGATCAATGCTCCGGCGCTGGCGACCCAGCCCATGCCCAGAATACGGACTTCCGGCGAAATGAACTTGATCGTGTCGTGGATCATGTCACCCGATTCGACGTGACCGCCCGGAGACGACACGATAACCGTGATCGGATCGTTGGATACCTGAGCCAAAGCAAGCAGGCGCGAGCAGACGTCGCGGGCCATGTCCTGTGTCACCGGTCCGGTGATCAGAACCGTACGCGCTTCGAACAGATGCTTGTCGACAGGAATCGACTGCTGGCTTTTGGTCTTGTCCTCGTCGTCATCGTCGAGGCGTGCAGGCACCGTGGTCGAATAATTTTTCATGCGCAGGATTAAGCTCCCTTGGCTGTTGCGCCGGTCTCGCCGGCAGTTCTTTCCGCTCGAATTGCATCCTGCAACCCGAACTGAATTTTATCCATGTGTAAGCGAAAGGATCAGCTCTCGCAAATGATGTCCGCTTCATAGCGCGAAAAGGGTTATCAGATCGGCAACAGAAGCGCGGAAGTTACAACTTCAATCTGGATCTCTTGGCCCAATATGAAGTTTACCGTCTCGCCGACCGGAGATCAGGTGCCACGCCAACATCATGCCAAATGGCATGGCGGGCCAGACAAACCAGAGTGTCGATAATCCCGACGTCAACAGATTGAGAACGAAGAAGAAGCCAATCATCAAAACACAGGAACGCACTTTTCTCGGCTGAGACCTCAGCCAACGGCGTGCCTGTTCAAATCCATTGGCAACAGCTTTTGTATCCTTTTCCCAGTCACTATTGGGCGCTGACGCTCCGAACCCGTTGTCCGCAGCCGTCTTGTCGTCTTCATTTTCAAAAGGTTCCGGAGAGTTTCGTCCGCCCAACCTAACCGAATATGTCTCCACCGGATCGGACACATTCTTGATGCTATGCAGACCGAGAGGCTCAAATCCCAGAGCCAATTTGGCTTTGACCTGATCATAGACCGATTGCGACAACATGATGCCGCCGATGGGCGCCAGTTCCTGCAGCCGGGCGGCGACATTGACGCCGTCGCCATAAATATCGTCACCCTCAATCATGATGTCACCAAGGTTGAGACCAATGCGGAACTCCATCTTGGTTGAATCCGGTAAATCAGCATTTTTCATGGAGAGTTCGTTTTGAATGTCAACTGCGCATTGCACAGCCTCGATCACGGATGAAAACTCGATGATTACAGCATCACCCCAAGTGTTGACGATCCGACCATTATGGCGGTCCGTCAGCGCTGACATGACTTGTCGATAGGCTTTCAAACGGTCAAGCGTGCCGTCCTCGTCGCGTTCCATCAATTTGGAGTATTGCGCGACGTCTGCACACATGATCGCCGCAAGGCGGCGCTTTACCCGTTGCATATTCTTCCCCTGACTTCCACAGACTTAGGAATGGGAACACCTTGAGCGAATTGCAAGAGCAATTCCCCGGTTCAAGACCAAACATTCCCCGAATTATAGAATTATTGCTGCTCGCCCGCCAATGATCGAAGTGCATTCAATGCGTCATCAGCCTTTTCCTGGGGGACAAAAACATGATCGTGAAAATAGGCAGCTACCACATTTGCCGAGATTCCCTGGGCTGCGAGCGCTTTAGATATCGCCGCAGTCAACCCGACGGCTTCCAGCGATGAATGCACCGTCAAGGTTATCCGGCGAAACCATTCCGCGTCAGCCAGTCCCAGTTCCTGTGCCCGTTCCAACGGTAAAATCGCCGTTGTGCCCTCGGTTTCAGAAAAAAGCCCAATCGGCTCATAGTCCGCCAATTCGGTCAGGCTCTTGGTCGCAAATGTGCAAAACACATAAGGCACCGGATCCAGCATCGGCCGCATCTGGGAAATCAGTTTTTGCAGATCCGTTTCGCCGGTCATTGTTTTTCTTCCCTCAGAAACACACGTCCACAGACTATAGAGGCAGGCCAGACACACCGCTACCGGCTCGGCTTCAATGCACTCGCAACTCGTTCGGCGACACGCCTTTGCTCCAATCACCGTCATTCCAGACAAGCCCAGCGCAGCTGTGCGCTGATCTGGAATCCAGCCTGTTTGTGCGAACGAAGGCGAGCTCCGGTTCCAAACACGGCACACCCATCGGAATATGCCGCGCCTGTGGCGCGAAATATGTCTGGAGCCCAGATCACGCCATGCAGCTGCGCTGCAGGCTGCCTGGAATGACGCGCAGCAGGTCCTGAACAAAAGCACCTTGCGGCTGCAACCTTGTCTTGCAATAGTCGGAAAAATGTCGGGGGTGGCAGGTTTGGAAGCAGATTGGAGTTTTTGGAGTTTCGTTGTTGCAGCAATTGTATTGTTGATTACGATTATTGGAATACCAGTCGGCTTTTTCAAATATCGCGAAGGTCAGTTTTTCGCCTAGCTGGAAAGCCCGGAAGACCGAAAAGACATCCGGAAAACGATTGAAAAGACTGGAGTTTTCAAACGTTATCTGAATTGGTTGCGCTGGTTTAATGGCAGGCTTGATCATTTCTTCGGCCTTAAGGAAAATTCGGCAGGTAAATTGCCTTTCAAAAGCTATGGTGCTTGTTTCACCCGCTGTCTTTCGATTGCCTGTGCCTATCCGTTCATCGTGTATCTAATTGCGTGGATTTTCGGAACCAGAGCGGAGATTGCAGGGATCATTTTTTTGCCGGACTTGCCGCTCTGGTGGCAGAGGCTCGGCTTTGCGTTGCTTTTTCTAGGCTACACGGCTGCATTAACAACTTACTTCTTTAAATTTGGCCGTCTCGAAAGCGCGATCACCCATGCCATTCGACAAATCTTGAGAATAGATGAGGCAACGGCACTCCCCGTAAGCCAAAGGGTTACGGGGAGTGCCGGATTAGCCCCTTGCCCTTGCCCTTGCCCTTGCCGTTACCGGTACCGGAGCCTTTCCAATTTTTCTCTTTATTATTACCCTCCCCTTTGCCAACGCTGTGTTGGATACGCTCTCTCTCCTGGCAACCCGCTACTTCCTCAAACGCGCTCAAAGACACCATGGAGGGATTAAGAGTTTTCTCTGGCTCGTTTTCGATCTGCTCCTCGACTTTGCAGCGGCGTTTGTCTGCCTTGTCCTGCTGGCCATGCTGCTGCCAAATGTGATCGAAGCGTTCAATCTCCTCATGAGATTAATCAACGGTCCAGGCATTGGCTGGGAAAATTATCTCTCCGACGCCATGCATGACCCCTACGGCGAAGGCCTGTTCATCTGGCTGATGCTGTTGACAACTTTGTTGCCAACCTTCGTTCATATGACCCTTGGCCTTGCTGCGGCTTGTATGGCGCTGATGCCGGGCAAGGCTGCAAGCTTGCTTGAGAACTTTCCGCCAATAGACCACGAAGGCATTTGGCCACATCGGGGAAACCAGCAGTCCCTTGCCCGTCACCTTGCCTATCGCGAATCCCTCTGGACGGTGGTTGCGTTACTTGTTGTGGCAGTAACTTTAGGCCTGTTCACCTACGCTGCTTTCTATCTGCTCGATGATATCGGCTATTCCTTCAACAGCGCCGCCTTGTGCGCCACATCGTGGCAGCATGGCTATTGTCCGTGGTTCGAATAAAGATATGCCCTGACCGACTAAACCGGCCCAGCAGTCACAGAGCAGAAGCTTTTTTGCTTACAGCTCTCTGGCCGATTACGACAGGTGAATTGGATCTTCGGTCAAGCCGGGGATGACCAGGTTCTATGTGGCCCCTCATTGCTCCAATCAGCGTCATTTGACGTCAAGCCTTCGGAAGGTAGAGACCTAACTTGATTTACTTACTCGCCACAACCTTCGCCATGTTGCACAGCATTTCGAACATAATCGAAACAGCCAAAAAGGCTGTTCCCCCGCTCTGATCGAATGGCGGTGAGACTTCGACCATATCCGCACCGACGATATTCACGCCGTCCAAAAGACGCGCGACCTGCAAGGCTTGAAAGGAATTTGGACCCCCGACTTCCGGCGTTCCGGTGCCCGGTGCAAAGGCAGGATCTACAAAATCAATATCGTAGGACACGTAGATTTGACCTGCTCCGGCAATCTCTTTGGCCTCGACCATAATGTCTTCGACACCGCGGGCATGAAACTCTTCAATCGGAATCACACGCACACCGACACTTTTGGCGAACTCACGGTCTTCCATGTCGTAGGCGGTCCCGCGAATGCCGATCTGAACCACACGTTTTGGATCCAGTAATTCTTCTTCGATGGCGCGGCGGAACGGCGTTCCGTGGGTATATTGCATCCCGCCAAAATAGCTTTTGTAGAGATCCGTATGGCTGTCAAAGTGGATCATACCCACCGGGCCATGTTTCTTCGCAATCGACCTTAGTATCGGCAGTGAACACAGATGATCACCGCCCGCCGTCAGCGGCACAATACCGGCTGCCAGCACCTGATCATAAAAGGCGGTCATGCGCAGAAGGCTATCGTCAACGCTGGCCGGGTTTGGACCAAAGTCTCCGAGATCTGCGCAATTGACCAGTTCGAACGGTTTGACACCCGTTACCGCATTCAGGGCACGGATCATTGTCGAGCTGTCACGGAGTTGACGAGGTCCGTGGCGGGGGCCCGGCCGATTGGTCGTACCACCGTCCCAGGGAGCACCGATGAGACCAATCTGCACATCCGAGAGCTTTGCATCATCGAGCTCAATGTGCGGCAGGCGCATGAACGTCGGGACACCCGCAAATCGCGGCAAATCAAGACCCGACACCGGCTGAAATGAAAATTCGGACACTATTGCAACTCCTTGGCGCAGAAACTTTAATCAAAATATGAATTCAAGTTATTGCCTTGACCCTAAGCTGAAACGTCCTTGGCGCTCAAGAAATTCGTTCGGTAAAAAGTGCACTGTTACCAGGGAACCGGTTTCCCGAGGTGATCCAGAAAGTAGCCGGTATCGTCCGATTTCAAACCGTCGACAACAGCCAGCAAACGGGAAGCCGCCAATTCCGGGTCTTGAACGTCAAGTCCGGATTTTGCAAATCCATCGGTTAAAGATGTGCGCACTGTTCCTGGATGCAGCGCGACGCAAATCGCTTTTGGTTTCTTGCGCTTGAGTTCGACCGAGGCAGTCTTTAGCAATTGATTGAGGGCAGCTTTCGAAGCGCGATAGCCATACCAACCGCCGAGCTTGTTATCGCCAATGGACCCGACCCGTGCTGACAGGCTCGCAAAAACGCTGCGACGGCCCTTCGGCAACAGCGGCAGGAAGTGCTTCATCAGCAGCGCCGGACCAATTGCATTGACAGCAAATGCCTCTGCCATTGCAGCCGGATCCAGTTCCCGCCAACTCTTCTCCGGTTTTTGGTCGCCTAGCGTTAGCGCCCCGGTCGCGTCAAAGATCAACGCAATCTCACCGGGCTGATCTTTCAGCCAACGAGCTGCTGCTTCGACAGATGTTTCATCAAGAAGATTTACCGGCGGCGAAGAAGACCGAGAGAAGCGGATAACCCGGTCATACCGGCCGGAAATTTCCGCTTCACGCGCAATCGCTGATCCGATCCCGCCTGTTGCCCCAATGATTACCGCCAAACGCTGCATGTCTCACCTCATTGCTTTGGTGAGACATACGTTCGCGCGGTCCGACAGGATCGCTGAAGGAGTAATTTTAGCCGGAACTACTTCTGTTCTTCCAACCGGTCATTTGCTGGTGCCGGTGTTCTGGACAGTGCGGCAATCTCTGCACGCAGCTCCGGTGTCACGTCGATCTTGACCGAGTCCAGCGAAGCCTTCAGCTGGTCAGTGTTGCGCGCTCCGATGATTGGAGCAGTAATCGCCGGGTGACTGGACGTCCAAGCGACAGCGAGCGACATGGGATGCACGCCCATTTTGTCTGCAAAGGCCGTGAAATCTTCCGCAACCTCGTAGAACCACTCTTCACCGTATCGGCTGGCGTACATCTTGTTGGTGGAAATTCTTGCATCAGATGGTTTAGAGCCGCGCCGGTACTTGCCGCTCAATAGACCGCCCCCAGCGGGAGAATACGGAATAACCGCCAGGTTCTGGTCTAGCGCCAGTGGAAGTATTTCAGTTTCGGCCTGCCGCTTCACCAGATTGTACATCGGCTGCAGGACATCGAACCGGTTCCAGCCTTCACGTTCACTAATGCCTAGCGCCAATGCAATCTGCCAGGCAGCATGATTGCTCGCTCCAATATAAACGACCTTGCCAGACCGAACGACATCTTCAAGGCCGCGCAATGTTTCATCCATTGGCGTCAGCGGGTCTATTTGATGTATGAAAAAAATATCCAGGCGATCTGTACCCAGTCGTTTCAAACTGGCTTCTATGGATGCCGCAATATTGCGACGGTTCAAACCGCCGTCATTTGGTCCCGGCCCCATAGGCCCAAAAACCTTGGACGTAATGATCAGATCATCCCGTTCATGCGCCATCAGCCCACCCAGAATTTCTTCCGCCCGGCCCTTGCTATAAACATTGGCGCAGTCAAAGAAGTTGATCCCGGCATCGCGACAAGCGGCATATAGCTCAGCAGAAGTGTGCTCATCAGCATCGCCACCAAACGACATGGTGCCAAAACAAAGTTCGGAAACATGGACGCCTGTGCGTCCCAGCAAATTGGTTTTCATGATAATATCCTGCCTAATTGGAACTTCCAGATTCACAGACAAGTGGCTTCGGTGTCCAGTGCCTTTCCCTTAGGAATCGGACACTCATCTCCCGAAATGAGACCGTTCAGAGCATGCGGTCGTCTCAACAGATGGGGCGTTTCGTTGACACAGGGCAAAGGTCAATGCCGTCCCTCCGATAAAATTTTGAATCCCGAAGACCACCATAGAAAACCTAAATACGGCCCCGCCCCCCGTGAAAGGGCGGCAATTCCGTGAACTTGAGACAATCAGATGGCGGCCTTGCTATTGCATATTCGCATTCTAGTCGGGCCGAAGGGCATGCGCAGAAAGTTAGAAAATTGCGTTTCCTTAAGATCCGCAGTTAAAATCCCATTTGCCGCGCTTGAGCGGGCTTGGCACCCGCTTTCTTATAACAAATTGTTTGAGATGCAGCTTTAGAGGAACGTCTTAAGGCTTGATCCTTATCGGTTCCAACCACACAAATCAACCCTGGCGGGCTTTGCGGTTCGCGTAACGCTGGTCGCGCTTGGCTTTGCGGGCCGCTTCATCTTCCAGGAGGCGAGAAATCAGTTTTTTCTCTTCTGCTTCACGCGCTTCAGCTTCAGCTTTTTCTGCCGCGGCAATTGCGGCTTCACGCTCGGCATTTTCTTTTTCGATCCGGTTTTGCTCGTCGATTTTTGCTTGCTTGCGCTCAGCGCGGCGCTTTTCCCGAGCTTCCGCAATTGCGATGCGTTCTGCCTGCTTGGCAGCACGGGCCGGATCAGAAACATCCTTGGCGGCCCTAAAAGCCTCAAGAAGATTTGCCTTTGCATCCGCAGCAGCAGTCCGGCGCTCGAAGTGTTCACTGTTTTTGGTTTTTTTCAATTCTCTATTCCAGTTGAAGTGACATGCTGATCGAAATCAGCGGTTATTTCTGGCTCATGTGAGCCGGTTCTAGCTAACGGTCTAGTACTATCTGGCAAATCTGTTGCTAGATGCACTTCCCGCTGTTTTAAAGTCGTTCATTGGCAGCGACCGCAATTGCGTCTTGGTCTTCATCGCCCTGATGGCTTCAGACACTTGGCACTTGGCCTTGCCTATATGAGCGCATTCTACTGTATCCGTGGCTCTCATGAGCTCATTCATCGCATTAATGCGACACGACACGCAAAAAGCGTTCAACGTCATGTCAACGATGATTCAAAGGCAGATTTCGTTTACAACGCGGAGCCAACCGCGCGGTAACCGTAGCTCAGCATGAAAAAATCGATGCCGCACGGCTAAGAGATTACTAGCTAAATGTCAACTTCAGGTACAGATCCAGGACGGCACGGTCCCATAGACAGTGATATCCCGACAGAAAACTACCGGGGCCGATCATTAATACGGAAAGAGGAACGGTGTGACCAGAATAGTCACCAGGCCGACGATTGCTGTAAGCGGTACACCTAACTTCAGGAAGTCTCCAAAGGAATACCCGCCCGGCGTCACAACCAACGTGACAACGGGTGTCGAAACCGGAGTGGAGAATGCCGCAGATGCCGCAATCAACACAGATATGGCAAGTGGATAAGGCGAAATTCCAAGAGCCTCTGCTGCTGTAATCGCAATCGGAGCCACAAGAACGGCAGACGCGGTGTTTGACAAAACCAGGCCAAGAAACGCGGTCAGTATGAACAGTGCGGCCATCATCACCCTCGGATCAGAATCGCCAACAACTTCCAAAAGATGTGCCACGATCAAGTCAGAACCACCGGTAATTTCCAGAGCATTTGCCAACGGCAACATGCCGGCGATCAATACCAGCGTTGTCAGACTGATAGACTTGTAAGCATCATCAGCTGTCATTGTCCGGAAAAGCACCGCAGCAATCGCCGCCAGAAGAACAGCCACCGTTACCGGAACGACGTTCAGTGCGCTGAGACCAACCATCCCGACAAGTATGCCAATCGCGATCGAGAACTTGGACAGCATCGGAACGGCTTCATCCCGCTCCCTGGGATAAGACAGCAGAACAAAATCATCTTGCTGATCCATGAGGTTATCGAGTTCTGTCCAGGGGCCTAGAACCAACATTCGGTCACCAGCTTTCAGACTTGCGCTAGTGAAATCGGGTACCGGACTTCCATCCCTCAATATGCCGAGTGTCTCCAACTCCCGGATGTCATGTGACAGGGCAGTTTGCGGCGTTTCACCAATGACCGATGCCTCTGGATGGACCATGACATCTGCCAGGCCGAGGGCATCTTTCCAATCAGCGGTGCGAACACGAACTGCAGCCCTTCGGGTGAAGTCTGCACGTGCAGCGATCTGGTCCAATACTTCGATGGGTCCTTTGACCAGGACAAGATCATCGCGCTGAAGCTCCATGCCATCCCTAAACAGCACAGTCTCTCGTTGCCTGTTTTTGCCACGACGACGGCGAGCGACGAATATTGCGCCCTGTTCGTTCATTTCCCGAATGGTTTCCAGCGACACCGGTCCACCAATCCAGAAGTCGTTGACGTCTCCCTTAATTTGATAGGTGGTCCAAAGATCAGCCGCCGTTCGTGACAGACGGGATTTCTTTGGCGAAGCATCCCGATCCCTGGACCCCAACAGATTGCGCCCCCAAAACAACATGTAGATTATCGTTACGACCAGAATGAGCACGCCAATCGGGAAAAACGAGAAAAATCCCAGTGCTTCATACCCTTGCGCGACGAGTTCATCGCTGACGACCAGGTTAGGTGTTGTGGCGATAAGGGTCAGCATGCCGCTGATCAACGCAGCATAGGACATTGGCAAAAGCATGCGCGACTTGTCCAATCCAGTGTCCGATGCAATCCGGAGGACAATCGGAATGAAGATGGCAACAACTGCCGTAGAGCTCATAACGCTGCCGAGAAATGCCGCGCTGACCATCAGCAAGATCAAAAGGCGGGTTTCGTTCGAACCGCCTCGCTTCAGGATCTGGTCGCCGACAAACCGTGCAACACCTGTTCTCTCCAGCATTTCGCCAACGATCAACAGGCACGCCACCAGAATGACGACTGAGCTCCCAAAACCGGAAAGCGCCTGACCAACTGTCAGGATATCACCCAGGATCAAGGCCAGCACGACAATCAAGGCAACCAGATCATATCGAACCCGATTGCTTGCCATAAGCACAGCTGCAACGCCGATAAGCGAAAAAACGAAGATCATGTCTTGCGTCATAAAGGGGTGTTTCCAGTCATTCGGGCATATAGAATCTTGGCTCAGAAACTTCCGAACACTGACGCCAAACCAATCAGGGCAATGAGCGACACCATAGGTATAACCACTGCCACCATGAATACATCAAAATAGGCCGTCTTGTGTCCAAGTTTGCAAATTCCGAGGACAGTTATCACTGCGCCGTTGTGCGGGAGAGCATCCATGGCACCGGAAGCAACAGACGTGACCCTGTGCATGGCCTCAAGTGATGTTCCTGTCTCGTTTGCCAGCTGAACAAAAGTCTTTCCAAGCGCGTCCAATGCTATGCTCATACCGCCAGAGGCAGAGCCTGTGAGGCCAGACAGAGTTGCCACAGACACGGCAACTGCTATCAGGGGATCTGTACTGCCTAATCCGACCAAGGCTTCTGTGACACTTTGAAAACCCGGTAATGCAGCAACAACAGCTCCAAAACCGACAAGGCTCGCAGTCGCAAAGATTGGAAGCACAGAGGCATCCGCGCCCTTGTTCAAGCTGACCTGAATATCTGTCAGACGGTGCCAATTCGTTGCGACCACAAACAGGCATGCGATCGTCAGAGCGATAATGACAGCCCAGAGGCCGCGCACCGCGTCGAGCGTCGTTTCACCAAAGAGCGGCAAGGATAGAGAATCCACCTCCAAGCGCGGCACGACAATCTGAATGAAAGCCATGTTAATCGCGACAACAACAACTACCGGAGCAAACGCGAGTGCGAAGGACGGGAGGTCTCTGTTTGAGCTCGGTAACTCACTGTCCCGCATCTCGATTTCGGCGATATCGAAACCCTCTGCCTGCGCCTGCTCACGCATGACAATGCCCGGCTTGGCAATACTGTCTTCATGATCGCCGTACCCCTCACCGCTTACCAATGCGAGTGATCTACGCCGGTTCAGCCAGACCATGCCAAGACCGAACATGATGGCCGCTGTTATGATGCCCAGTCCCGGTGCGGCAAAGGATGTGGTGCCAAAGAAAGGCATCGGAATAGCGTTCTGGATCGCCGGACTACCCGGCAAGGCAGACATAGTGAACGTGAATGCGCCCAGCGCAATCGTACCAGGAATAAGCCGTTTCGGAATATCGGCGTCCCTGTAGAGCGATGCCGCAATTGGATAAACAGCAAAGGCCACAACAAACAGCGAAACTCCACCAAATGTCAGAACCGCGCAGCACAGAACCACAGCCAGAATGGCACGTTCAGGGCCAAGCCAGGCGATCACACCATTAGCAATGGATTCCGCGCAACCGCTGTCATCCATCAGCTTGCCAAAAATCGCACCAAGCAAAAACAAAGGGAAAAAGTCGACGATGAAGTCGCCCGTATTGCTCATGAAGATCTGGGTATAGGACGCAAGCGGCGGTAACGCACCGGAGATGATCGCCGCAAGTACGGCCATCAACGGCGCTACAATCAGGATCGTCACACCCCGGAAAGCCAGGAACATCAAAAGTCCAAGAGCAATCAAGATAGCCAGGAGATCCATCAGTCCAGCACCTCTCGTTTTTGGTCGTCGGTCAAGTGGGCCGGCTTGATGCTTTCCTCAACCACAAATCTCGGCTTCCAAGTCGTCTTTTTGCCAACATCGTCCCAGTGGTCTTCCAGCCACTTGTCTGATGTCGTACGCCCAAGCTTGTGGAGGTGCCTCAGGAATTTGCGTTCAGCATTCATCTTGCTGGATACACTAAGTTCCTGCATTTCCGTTTCCGCACCAATCATATGAATCCGGGCATCTTGATAGGCCTCACGCTCCAGACCTTCGTGTTGAATGAGCTCGTAGAGAAATCCGATTGAACGCAGCTCCGAGATCAAGCTGCCGTTAAATGTAATCTCGTTCAGACGATTTTCGATCTCATACGCCGTTTTCGGGATGTCTTCCCTGTAAAACGGATTGATCTGAACCAGCATGATATCCCGTGCACCGGTCTCGTCGATCAACGGAAACAGCGGCGGGTTTCCCATATAACCGCCATCCCAATAGGCTTCACCGTCTATTTCGACCGCCTTGAACATGAACGGCAAACATGCAGACGCCATGACCGTATCAATCGACAGGTCCGGTTGGCGGAAGATCTTTGGCCGTCCGGTTCGGACATTAGTCGCCGACAAGAACAATAACGGTGTCTTTGATTGATTGATCAGGTCAAAATCGAAGACGTCCGCAACAATATCCTTAAGCGGGTTGATATCGAGCGGATTGTACTGATAGGGAGAAAAGGTTCGCGTAAACTGTTGGGAAAGAATGAAACTTGGAGAGTATTCCAAGCTCCAACGCCCCCATAAATGGTCGAAAAAACTGCGCTGGACCGGGCTGAACCGCGCTGAATCGCTGACAGCCATCCAGTAGTTGCTCAACAGCTCCCGAGCCCTGTCAGGACTGCCTTCACACAAACCTTGCGCCAATGCGACTGCGTTCATGGCCCCCGCGCTTGTGCCGGAAATTCCGACTATTTCGAGGTCCGGTTCTTCGAGAAGACGGTCGAGGACACCCCAGGTAAAAGCTCCATGAGCTCCACCACCCTGCAGGGCGATATCAATTCGTTTTTTCATAAAGCTGACCAACGGGCATTGATAAGACGATATCAGCCAATATAACGGCACCAGGGCCGCAAAACCGGCTAACGCTATCCCACAATATTGGGCAGCCGCACCCTATATTGCAATGCACAATAATACCTACATGCAACCGCAAGACACATGATGACAACTCCCATGAAGAAATAGGTATAAAAAAGGGCCTGGACATTCATCTCCAGACCCTAAACCCTTTAGTGACAAGAACGGTTATCCGGTCTTGTTGAAAATCTCGCGACCAATCAGCATACGGCGGATTTCCGAGGTCCCGGCACCAATTTCGTAGAGTTTGGCATCGCGCAACAGACGGCCAGTCGGGTATTCGTTGATGTAACCATTCCCACCAAGCAGCTGGATTGCATCGAGTGCCATCTTGGTGGCGTTCTCGGCGGCGTATAGAATAGCGCCAGCGGCGTCTTCGCGGGTGGTTTCGCCCCGGTCACAGGCCTTGGCCACCGCGTAGACATAGGATTTCGAGGCATTCATGGAAACATACATGTCCGCGACTTTGCCCTGCACCAGCTGGAAGGTGCCGATCGGCTTGCCGAACTGTTCGCGCTCGTGGACATACGGGATCACGATATCCATCGCAGCCTGCATGATGCCAACAGCGCCAGCAGCCAGAACCGTGCGTTCGTAGTCCAACCCGGACATCAACACGTTAACACCCTTGCCAACTTCACCCAACACGTTTTCCTCCGGTACTTCACAGTTCTGGAAGACCAATTCTCCGGTCTCAGACCCACGCATACCGAGCTTGTCGAGCTTCTGGGCAACCGAAAATCCCGGAAAATCCTTTTCAACCAGAAACGCAGTAATGCCTTTGGGTCCCGCATCCGGATCCGTCTTGGCATAGATAATCATCGTATCGGCTGACGGGCCATTGGTGATCCACATCTTGGATCCGTTGAGGATGTATTTGTCGCCCTTCTTTTCTGCCTTCAGCTTCATGGAGACAACATCAGACCCGGCACCCGGCTCAGACATGGCCAGTGCGCCCAGATGTTCTCCACTCACAAGCTGTGAAAGATACCGTTTCTTCTGGTCCTCATTGCCCCAGCGGCGCAACTGATTGACGCATAGATTGGAATGCGCGCCATACGACAATCCAATTGAGGCCGATGCCCGGCTGACCTCTTCCATGGCAATGCAGTGTTCCAGATATCCGAGGCCGGAACCGCCCCACTCTTCTTCAACAGTAATGCCGTGCAGGCCAAGCTCGCCCATTTCCGGCCACAGCTCGCGCGGGAACCAGTCTTCCCGGTCAATCTTTTCAGCCAGCGGCGCTATCCGGTCCTGGGAATAAGACCGGATGCTGTCGCGCAGCATGTCAGCTGTTTCACCCAGATCAAAGTTGAAGTTTGGGAAGTCACTACGGATCATGGAATATTTCCTCCTTGTTGGAGTTCACCGACTTATCGGTTGTATTTGATGAAAGGTGTCAATGTGCCGATGCGGTCATAGAGCTTGCGGGCATTTTTATTGAAATGCTGCGTCATCCAATAGATCCCTGCAGCTTCCGCGTCATCGGCAGCCGAATAAACGGCTTCGATCAGTTTGCGGCCAATGCCCTGCCCTCTTGCGGAAGGATCAGCATAAAGATCCTGCAGGTAACACACCGGGGCAATGGTCCAGCAGGAGCGATGATAGATGTAATGCACCAGACCGATGAGCCGGCCAGTCTCGTCAACGGCACAGAACCCATGAGGGTCTTCGCCCTCACCCATCAATCGAGACCAAGTGCTTTCAAAGACGCCATCCGGACGCTCGGTTTCATAAAACGCGAGATAAGCGCGCCACAAGTCTGCCCATTGTGCCTTGTCGCCCGATTCAAGAGGACGGATAGATACAGATGTCATGATAAGTGCCTCTTTTCCGACGTATGTCGAAATCAACCGCGTTCGTATCTTACAAAGTCGCTCAACACACCGATCCGGTCATAGAGCTGCCGGGCGCGAGAATTGTGATCATGGGTGTGCCAATAAACCTTGCCGCACTTTGAATCTGCGGCCCGATACACCGCTTCAATCAACAGGCGACCAATGCCGCCGCCCCGAATGGTCTCATCCACATAAAGGTCTTCAAGGTAGCAGACCGGTTCAAGCGACCAGGTGCTGGCGTGAAACAGGTAATGGACAAATCCGACCAGTTGGCCATCGCGTTCAGCGACAAATGCGTCGTGATACCCTTCTCCCAAAAGCCGGTTAAACAAACCGTTGGTCTCATCATCCGTAAGGTCCTGTTCGTAAAACGACAGATAAGCCAACCAGAGTTCATGCCATACCGCCTTATCGTCTTGTTTGAGCAGACGAATAACCACGTCAGTCATCGCGTTAGTCCTTCACGCCGGAAACGCTCATCAACGTGAATAGACCGGTTGCCACATGGACCTGACCGCTGTCTTCAAGGCCGTAGACATCTGCACGGGCAATCGTAAGGGTTCTGCCGGGTTTCACCACTCGACCTCGCGCCAGCAATATCGATTGTTTGGCCGGGTTCAAAAGATTGATCTTGTATTCGCTGGTCAGCACGCCTGCATCATCAGCAAACAGGGTCAATGCAGCATACCCGGCTGCACTATCCGCAATCGACGACGTGACACCTGCATGAAAAAAGCCATGCTGCTGGGTCAGTTCGGGCTTCATTTCGAGTTCCAGATCAACACCACCAGGTGCTAGGTGGGTCAACCTGACCCCAAGATGGGTCATGAAGGCCTGAGATCCAAAACTTGTACGAACACGGTCTTCCCAGTTGGGTGATTTGGGCATCAAATCCATTAAACGCTCTCCGATACACCACTGGCTACAAGTTCAACCATGCGCGACTTGGCACCGGTTTCAACCTCATCCAGCTCAAGAAGCGTCAGCTCGATATCCCGCTGCTTTTCCAGCAACTCATCCCGGCGTGCCTGGATCTTGTCCATGAGAAGACGTAGCTGACCGATTTCTCCCGGTGCACTGCCGTACATACCGATCATTTCGTTGATCTCTGCCAACGAAAACCCGAGACGTTTGCCACGCAGGATCAGCTTTATGCGAGTTCGGTCACCAGGCGTATAAAGCCTCTGGCGCCCACGCCTTTGTGGCGTCACCAACCCTTGCGCCTCATAAAATCGCAAAGTACGCGTGGTGATGTCGAATTCTTGCGTCAGCTGGGTAATCGTAAAATAACGCTGCATGCCCGTTCCTTTTCAGACGGCAGCCTTTCGTCTTTTTACGTTAAAGTCAATACATCTTATTTTATGTTTTAATCGTAATTAGTTATCTCTTCAGGTCATCAACAGACAGCCCAACCTGAAGCACATTTAAATCAACGTCACCGGAGATTCCCGCAACAGCTCCACGCTGATGATACTGCCATAAGGTCCAATCATTGGAATAGGCTGGAGAATGCCAGATCGAACGGGTCCACAAACGTCGATTCAGCCCCTGCCCCTTGAGGTATTTCAGATAAAACTCCTCGGGAGCATAAAAAATTACGCGCTTGCCAACGGAAGGTTCGACAAGAGCAACGAACGCGCTGATTTCAGCAAGCACTTCCTCAACCGGTGGTCGTCGAGCACAATTGCCATCGATTTCCAGGTCAAGCACCGGTGCCAGCATTTCCGGATCTTCCGGCAGGACATCCATAAAGTTCCTTGCCTGCGACGCACCATCCTTGCACAGACTGAAATAGTGGTAAGCGCCTCGAGCCAGACCGGCAGCTCCGGCACCGGCCCAGTTTCGGTTAAAGGCACCGTCCTTGAAATCTCCGCCTTCGCTCGCCTTGATATAGGCAAATGCGATATCGTCGGCTGCCACATCACTCCAATTGATGTCTCCCTGATGATGAGAGACATCAATCCCGCGTATCGGAAACTCGTCCCGGTCCGGTTGCCAGTTCATAAAGAAAAATGCCGCCCCAACAATGGATATCACTCCGCCTACAACAATGTAGAACAAGGTTCGCAAGACAGCTTGCAGGAAATTCATGCTCTGCCGCCCCAGCCCGAACATCGAATTAGATCAAATCCTACCATATCAATCTCATCCGGTGATCCAACAGGCTCTGCTCTTGAATTAAACTGAAGATCCGTCACTGCTTTTCGAGTGCCCCAAGACCATTTTCATCAAAGGCTTCTATCCAGACACTGCCTGGATGCACCGCATCTTTGAAGCTGAATCGAACAAGCGATCGGCTGCCACTTGGAGCGCTTTCGTTGCGAAACGCAAAGACAAACCCGTCTCCATCCCAGTGGGTAAGCTTGTAAGTGACATTTGCAGGCCCAGCAGACAGTGTCAGTCCGTCGTTTGTTTCCTGAACTGATACGACGCCGAAATACTCATTTGCATAATCACCGGCGTAGACATCAAGAGGTCTGGCAGGTTTGGGAGCAGCCGGCATGGTCTCACCGGCCGTTTGCCCGACGGGCTCAAACATTGGCGCAAAAAGCTGACCATATGCAGTCAACCAATCGCGTGTCGGCGCTCCCAGCTCAACGACATCCATGAAAGATCGTGACAGACTTTCAGGAACCCCAATCGGTTCAGCATTGGTGAGGATTACAATGCCCAGGTCGAGAGAAGGAACCATCATAAAGCTTGTGCCGGCACCAAGTGAAAAGGCTCCGGAATGACCAACTGTTACGTGACCCGTCGGGTCAACGCCGACGTTGAACCCAAATCCGTAAAGGCTCGGTCGAGCGTCCATTGCATGGGAGTGACGCGAAATGACCTGGCCAGTTGTTGCCTGCAGCAGAGCATTGCGGTCAATAACCGGAGCGCCGTTGTATTCACCATCCTGCAAAACAAGCGCCATCCATTTGGCCAGATCGTTCACGCTTGAACTGACGCCTCCAGCAGGCGACTGCGCATCCGGCATTCTCTGATAGAGGGCCTCGTTCGCGCCATTGTCGCGTACATGTGGAAACGCCCTGTTATCGCGCGCGATATAATCGTCAAAACGCGAACTTGTCCGCGACATGCCAAGTGGTTGATATAGCGTCTCTTCTGATAGGGTTGCCCAATCAGTTCCAGAGACTTTTGCGACTGCTTCCGCCGCAGCAGTCAATCCGAAATTCGTGTACTTGTAGTCGAGACGAAAAACGCCCAATGGCAGGAAACGCAAGCGATCAATAATATAGGAGCGTTCATAGCCCAGATCCTCAAGAACATCTCCGCCATGATCGGGCAGGCCGGATCGATGGGAAAAAAGATCCCCTATTGTCACCATTTTTGTCACTGCCGGATCTTCCAAACGAAAATCAGGGAGATATTGGGTCACGGGGTCTTGCCAGCGAACACGTCCCTCACCGACCTTCCCCGCGACTACCGTTGCCGCCAGGGACTTGGAAACCGAAGCGATCTGAAAGACTGTGTCTGCATCAATCGGAGCCGGGTCACCCATTTTGCGTACACCGTAGCCCTTTGCAAATACGGTTTTACCCTTCCAAGTGACCGCGACCGCTATACCCGGAATGCCCGAACGCTCCAGCGTTTCGCTTGCAAGTCCATCAAGCTTTTCCAACGCTTGTTCAATCTGTGTGTCGCTGACCGGAACTGCAACTTCCTGCGCTGGCGATTTTCCGGAGCCGTCTGCAAATGCTGAGCTAGCGCTCATCAGGATTGTGGTTGTCAGGAAAACAGTCGATAGAAAATGCGTCACAAGTACCTCCAATTCAGCAATTTCTTTTCGACTAAAGCATCTTCGTAGTCATTTGGTAAAATTCGGCCAAAGCGGAGCGGCAGCCATTTCAAGCACATTCCCGTCCGGATCATTGAAATAGAGGCTGGTTCCACCTGCAGGCCAGATGACTTCGCTGATTACCTCGACACTCTCACTCGCAAAATACCTCCGCCAGTTTTCCAGCTGCTCGCTGGAAACTCTAAACGCAAAATGGCTGGGACCGTTTGTATGATGTCCGGGCACAACACCGCCCGGTGTTTGAACATCATCGCCAGTATGTCCCCTGTGGAACACAAGCAGGGTCTGTGCTGGTCCGACATCATAAGCGTAGAGACGTTCCCCCGCGACCATTCTATTCAGTCCCAGCAGATCAGAGTAAAACGCATGAGCAATCTCCATATCATCGACATAGACCGCTGTTTCCAGAATACCTTCAATTGCAGGAGCCTTCACAACGCACCGTCCCGTATTAGTGAAATTGATTTGTAAACCAAATGGTATCGCACAGTTCGACAACGCAAAAATGCCGTAACGTTTTTCAAGTCAATTAGAATGTCATTGGGGGTTACAGGAATTAACGAAGATACGAAATTGCATTTATATTATCTATAAGCCAGTCTTTAATTTGATTAAAATCGACGAACAGAATTGCAACACCTAGATTACATATCCGAGGATAAAATTTTTAGTATTGGGATGTGGTTTTGTTTGGGAAGGTTAGGATGCGGACGTTTAAAATTGCAGTGTTGGCGATCTCATTCATTCTGAGTGCGACAGGCAAATTACTTGCAGAACCACTAGTCGTAACGGTTCAGGGGCCAGAGACATCTGCAGACACAAGATATGACTACGACCACGCCGTGATCCGCCTTGCGTTGGAAAAAACCGAACAAGACTATGGCGACTTCATCATGCATGTGTCGCCGACCGGACAAAACTCCCAACGAGCGCTGACAGCTGCCACCAGAGGCACCTATGAAAATTATGTCGTTAAATTTTCCGCAAGCAATAAACTCGCTGAGGAAGCCGGCATAATTCCTTTTCCGGTAGACCTTGGAATCGTCGGTTACCGTGTCGCTTTCGTATCGCACAAGACAAAAGAAAAACTCGCATCAGTCGAGACAATCGATCAACTCAAGGCTTTCAATATTGTTCAGGGAATAGGATGGCTCGACACATCAATTCTTCGCAATCACGGATTTGATGTCCGCACCATTGAAGACTACGACAGCATGTTTCGTATGGTTGCGCTAAACAGGATGGATTTATTTCTTCGCGGTGCAAATGAACTTCTTGGAGAGTGGAATACGCACAAAACAATACCCCAGCTCACCTACGATGACGCAGTTTCAATCTATTATCCCCTGCCCCGGTTTCTGGTGACCGCCAAAGAAAACACGAAGCTGATCGAAAGGCTGCAGACCGGACTGGTCCGAGCCTACGAAGACGGCTCTCTGATTGCGTTGTGGGAAGACAAATATCGCCCCAGCATCGACTTCGTCAAACTGCAATCACGGACAATATTTCGACTCACCAACCCCTATATCTCGAACATAGATCCTTCCTGGGAAAAATACGTCTACCAGGCACTGATGAAGGACAAGAACGAAAAGACGTCGGTTGACGAGGAAAAGAAGTACGCCTCGAACTGAACTGCCGGTCAAACCATTTAGGTAATGGTTACCGCCCCAGCAGGAAACCTACGCCAATGGAAATCCATCGGCCGACATGACTGGCACAATTTGTGTTGCGACATATTCTGCAACACCGTCCCTTTTGAACGGACCATCCTCAATCAATCGATGGATACTTTACCGTTTCTCACCTGCAGCGAGGATACTCCAGTGCGCGAAGGTAATTGAATCGTTCGCGATATATTTTCACCCATATAGATCACATTCCAAACCATCAACCAGTTGCGATCATATCGTGCACGATTTATAAAGCGCCTCATGAGTGACACGACAAATCAAATGTCCTTGCTGGATGCGATCGGATTAGGCGCACCTGAAGAGACAAAACAACAAAAAGAATCTTCCAAAAAGGCAGGAAACAAACCCGCTTCAAAAAAGAAGAAGAAGCCCAAAAAGCAGTCGGAGAAATCTGAAACAACTACAGCTTCACATGCGACCAAAGCCGACACAGAAAGTCCGTTGGCTCCAGATGCAATTGAAACCGTAAAATCTGCTGATCCGGACCTCTCCACCAACTTAGATGAAGCGGCATTTGCGATCGACCTTGACGGCCCCTTGCCACTTGAAAAACATCTCTGCTTTGCGCTTTATTCGGCCAATCACGCCATGCACGGTGTGTACAAGGCACTGCTCAAGGAAGTCGGCCTTACTTACCCGCAGTTTCTGGCGATGACCGTGTTGTGGGACAAGAACAACGTACCCGTTGGTGCAATCACATCAAAGCTACAGCTTGACACGAACACACTGACGCCGCTTCTGAAACGCCTTGAGGCCTTGGGGTTGCTCACACGCACCCGGTCAACCAAGGATGAGCGTCAGGTGATCCTAAAACTGACCCGTAAGGGCAAATACCTTCAGCAGAAAACCGAGCACTTCAACCAGTGCATCTTTTCAGCGGCTGGCTTGGATGCACAGGATATTCTGAAGCTGCAAGCCCAGGTGATGAAGCTGCGAGACAATCTTCGGGGTGCAGACCTCAGCTGATCCAAATCCCGCACTTTGCTAGAATGGCAGGCCGAACCAGAGAGCAGCAATACCAAGGAAAGCAAAGAAGCCAACAACATCGGTCACTGTTGTAACAAAAACGCTGGACGCGATGGCTGGATCAATGTTCAGCCGGTCCAGAACAATCGGGATCAGCAGACCTGACAGGCCGGCAAACAGCATATTGATGATGATAGCTCCGGCAATGACGATGCCAAGCCCGGAATTATCGAACCAGAGCCAGGCGGTCAGGCCGATCAGAATGGCAAGCGCGAAACCATTCAGGACACTCACCAGAATTTCACGGTTCAGGACACGCATCATGTTTCGGGCACCAAGCTCCTGTGTCGCAATACCGCGAACAGCAACAGTCATGGTTTGTGTGCCCGCATTACCACCCATAGAGGCAACGATTGGCATCAGAACGGCCAATGCCACCATCGCCTCAATGGTGTCTTCAAACAGCGCAATCACGACTGACGCCAGAACAGCCGTGCCGAGATTGACGACAAGCCAGGTCAGGCGAGACCGCGCAATGGTCATGACGCTGTCCGAGATTTCCTCATCACCAACACCGGCAAGCGCACGCAGGTCTTCTTCGGCCTCTTCCTGAATAACATCAACGATATCATCGACCATCAATACACCAACGAGTCTGTCGTTTTCATCAACAACAGCAGAAGACACCAGATTGTAGCGTTCGAACCGCCGGGCGACTTCTTCCTGGTCCTCTGTTGCTTCAACTGCGTGACGTGTTTCCTCAATGATCGAGGTAACCTTCTCCTCACGCTTGGTTCGGAGGATCTTGTCCAGATGAACCGAGCCCAGCAATTTGAACGTCGGATCGACGACGTAAATCTCATAGAAACTGTCCGGAAGGTCCCGCGCTTCGCGCATGTAGTCGATAGTCTGCCCGATAGTCCAGAATGGTGCCACAGCGATAAATTCACTCTGCATCCGGCGTCCGGCACTCTCTTCCGGGTAGTCCAGCGCTTTCTTGAGCTGCGCCCGGTCTGCATAGGGCAACTCTTCCAGAATGGCGGCCTGGTCGACTTCATCCAGATCTTCCAGGATGTAGACAGCATCATCTGAATCGAGGTCACCGAGCCCTTCGGCGATGACTTCATTCGGCAGGTCTTCCAGTACCTGAAGACGAACCGCTTCATCGGTCTCGGTCAGCGCTGCATAGTCAAAATCATCGCCGAGCAAGCGAATGAACGACGCGCGTTCCTCAGCGTTCAGTGTTTCGAGGAGGTCGCCGGTGTCCGCCTCATGAAGATCGGCCGCAAGGCCTTGCAAGACAGTACCGTCGTCTGCCTCAATGGCAGCCTCAACTGCCGCGATAAAGTCAGGATTAAGTCGGTCTTCATCGTCCCGGACGGGAATCAAGGGAGTGACTTCGAGCTCAGCTGCGTCGCTCATCTCTGCCTCCTCTCCCTGTTTTGGTCCGGATATCAGCGTGGACTGCGCTAGTGATTGCTTCAAGATTTAACGTCGAAAATCTGAATGCGCTACCGAAAAAGTAAAACCAGCCCACAGACTTAGAAGATAATCGTTAAAACCCGGAGCAGGTTTTAGACCTAGCTACGTTGCGGACCGCCTCCAGGTATTCCAAGACCTTATTCGGAAGGATGCGCTCATCTCCGGAAATACAATTTTTGTTTGAAGCAAACGCTTGCTGGGCACGTTCGGACTTTGGACATATCCTGCCCTCCGCCAACACTTCCTGTTCAACATACCAGAGCTGCTGGCAGGTCATCACGCCAAGTGAAGACAGGCTATTTGAATAATCCTTTGCAGTCACAGATGAAACCAGGAATGGTAGAATGCAAACCGCCAGTCTAAAAGCGGTCGCAACCGGTCTAGTTCGCCACACCCAACCGTCCCGATTAGCTTCAGAACCGCCCATGAAGTCTCCGCCACATTGATCAAGCCTTAGGGTGTGCAAAATCTATGTTCGGTTCAAGGCGGAGACCATGTTTTCCAATGAACCTCTCAAAACCGAGCTGGAAGCGGAGGCCGAGAGGCACATTGTTCAAGCCAGGTTTTTGTTTTGCATCAATCCGTTTGTCCGTTCACGGACTTACCAGGCATTGTATCCTAGGTATTTTCCGCTCATTTCAATTTTTACGCGGTCACCTTTCGGGTTTGGGACTTTCGCAACTGTCATATCGAAATCGATGGCAGACATGATGCCGTCACCAAATTTTTCATGGATCAAAGCCTTGATGGTCGGACCGTAGACACCGACGATTTCATAGAGGCGGTAGATACAGGGGTCGGTCGGGACAGCCTGTTCCCAGATTTTGGTCGGGCTTTCCTGAAGAACCAGAGCGGCCTCCTGAGGCAGACCGAGGCTTGATGTCAGAGCTTTGGCTTTTTCTTCCGGCATTGCATTCATGCCCATCGCTGCCGAATGGGTCCAGACCGGTGACATGCCGATCTGCTCGGCTATCCCTTCCCAACTCAAGCCTGCCTGGCGCTTTGCAGAAAGGATCAGGGAAGTTACGTCTTCACGGGTTAGAGCTGACATACATGTCTCCTATGTGTTGCTGAACAGCTTTAAGAACAGAGCGATACAAACCACCAGCAGAACGCCGGCAACCCCTTGCCAGAAGCGAACAGGGTCCCTTTCGGTCAATGGCGTGAATTGGCCGGATTGAAACTCGGCGTTTGGCTGGCGAAGATCTTCGATAAACGCGCTCAGCGCGTCATAACGCTTTCCGGGGTTTGGATGAACTGCCTTTGAAAGAGCTCCATCCACCCAATCGGGCACACGGTCTGTTTGCGCACTTGCACTTCGATATCTCAGTTTGGATTGCGCGCGTTCATTGGTTGCGCGTGCGACGGTACTGCCAAACGGCAGTTTCCCGGTCAGCATCTCGTAAGCAATCACCCCCAGAGAGAACAGGTCGCTCCGTTCCGTGCCCAGGTACCCGAGAAAGACTTCAGGTGCGGTGTATTGGTGTGTACCGAGAATTTCGGCCTGGTCGAGCGCAGGTGCTGCCTCTATCACTCCGGCAATCCGGACAGATCCAAAATCAATTATTTTGACTGTCCCGGACTTGTCGATCATGACATTCTCCGGCCGCAGGTCCTGATGGATCATTTCCTTGCGATGGAACGCCCGCATGCCCTTGGCAATCTGCTCCAGAATACCGCGGACAGTTTCCAGATCCGGGTGCGGATTGTCCGTCATCCATTGGCGAAGGGTCTGCCCCTCGACATACTCCGTTGCCACATAAAGCGTCTGTTTTTCCCGGCTGGATGGGGCAGCCTTCAAGACATGGGCAGATGAAATCCGACGGGCAACCCATTCCTCCATTGCAAGTCGGCGTAGGTAGTCTTCTTCACCGCGCAAATCCATGGAGGGAAATTTCAGGACAGCAGGCAAACCCGTTTCTTCGTCTTCTGCCAGATAAATATGACTCCGACTGGTCGACTGCAGATTTCGTAAAAGCCGGTATCCTTCAAATTGACCAGGAACTCTCGGCAAGGGGGCGTGTGGCAACGCATCCTCACCTGCCAGCAGATCATCGACACTCGCCTCAGGTAATTCGGTAACCCGGAGTATCTGGATCGTCAGGTTGTCGGTACTGCCAGCAGCCAAGGCCAAGTCCACAATCGACCTGGCAGCAGCCTCCAGTTCCGTTGCCTGTGATATCTGCTTTGCCAGATTTGCAGCTGACATGAAATCATGAATGCCATCGGTGGTGAGAACAAAGACATCACCGATTTTCAGGTCCAGTGCGCGATAATCGATATCGACGGACTGGGAGATACCAAACGCGCGACTCAGGTAACTCTCCATTTTAGAGACTTTCTGCCGATGGTCTTCAGTTAGTCGTTCAAGGCTTTGTCCTGCGAGCCGCCAGACCCGGCTGTCGCCCAGGTGAAAAACATGTGCCTGTCGACCCTTCAGGATCAATCCTGAAAAGGTGCAGACATAACCGTGGTCGCGGGATGCAGTGTTTTTTGATTGGCTGTAGAGCCAGGAATTCGTGGATTGGATGACCCGGCAGGCAGCAGTTCTGACCGACCAGGCATCTGATGTGCAATAGTAGTCTGACAAGAAAGATTTTACGGCTGTTTCCGCCGCTATTTTAGCAACCGGACTAGTGGAAATTCCATCAGTGAGCGCAATCGCAATTCCCTTGTGAACCAGAGCCTGAGCGTCAGGCACCAACGCGCCGTGAAAATCCTGGTTCTCAGCTTTCACGCCAGCCGAGGAGTGCTGACCCAGTTCAACCTTCAATTGGCTTGGGGAGGATTTCATGAGCACCGGAAATCTGACTTTTCGTGACAAGCCCCGCCGCAGAACGGCGGGGCAATGGGCTTATTCAGCCGGAACTGGTGCTTTTTCATAACCTGCGTTGCGCTTCGGAGAGGTCTTGAAGTGCGTTGCGTAGATCATGCCGCCAACGAAGGTCAGACCGCCAACAAGGTTACCCAGGATAACCGGTGCTTCGTTGTAAACGATGTAGTCGAACCAGGTGAAATCACCACCAAGCATGATACCGGACGGGAACAGGAACATGTTGACGATGGAGTGTTCAAAACCGAGGTAGAAGAACACCAGGATCGGCATCCACATGGCCATGATCTTGCCGGATACGGATGTCGACATCATTGCGGCGACAACACCGGTTGAGACCATCCAGTTACACATCACCGCCCGGACAAAGACGGTCAGGAGACCGGACCAGCCAGCAGCGGCATAACCGACGGTCCGTGCTTCGCCGATCACACCAATTTTCTGGCCAACCGCATTCGGCTCCTGGCTGAAGCCCATAGTGAAGATGATCGCCATGAAAATCGCTGTGGTCATGGCACCTGCAAAGTTGCCGACAAAGACCAGCCCCCAATTGCGCAGCATTCCGCCAACGGTCACGCCCGGACGTTTGGCCCACAAGGCCAGCGGTACGAGCGTGAAGACGCCCGTCAACAGGTCAAACCCGAGCAGATAGAGCATACAGAACCCGACAGGGAACAGCAGCGAAGCGACAAGGAAATTGCCGGTATTGACGGCAATCGTGACAGCGAATGCAGCAGCAAGCGCCAGGATAGCACCAGCCATATAGGACCGAATAAGGGTATCCTTGGTGGACATGAAAACCTTGGATTCGCCTGCATCAATCATCTTGGTGGCGAATTCCTGAGGGGACACGTATGACATTAATTGTCCTTTCGTGGGGGTTTAAGCTGTTCAGACAGCTTCGTGAGAATAGAATAGGTCTACGAGCACCCAGCCGTCCTCGAGCCGGGCGGGAAAGGCGAGTGTTCGGCCTTCGTCGGCTCCCTGAGCGCTTCCGGTTTCCAGAGAAATGACCCAGTTGTGCAGCGGGCATGTCACGCAGCCGTCGTGCACGATCCCCTGGCTCAATGGCCCATTCTTGTGTGGGCATTTGTCTTCAAGGGCGAAGACCTCGTCCTTGGCAGTGCGGAACACCGCAATGGTCATGTCTCCGTTTTTGACGCAGCGCGCTCCTTCGCGGGGAATGTCTTCAAGGGATCCGACCTGGACCCATTTGCGGATTTGAGCTGTCATTCTGCAGCCTCCTTGGTCAGAACGGCCATTGGATTGAACTCGTGCTTGTCCTTGCCGGAGACACGCTCCGACCATGGATCAACCTGGGCAAATTTCTGGGAGTAGACGAAGCGGTCGAAATAGGCCTTGCGCTTGTCGCCGTCTTCCATGATTTGGTGTTTGATCTCATCGTAGCCGACACGTTTGGCCCACTTGTAGATCCGCTCCAAATAACGGCCCTGCTCACGGTACATCTGGGTCAGGGCGCAAACATACTCGATGACTTCTTCCTCGGTTTTGACGAGGCCGAGAACGACAGTGCCCTGAATTTCCAGACCCGCGGCACCCGCGTAGTGGATCTCGTAGCCACTATCGACACAGATGATGCCTATGTCCTTGCAGGTCGCTTCCGAGCAATTCCGCGGACAACCTGAGACGGCAAGCTTGAGTTTGGCGGGAGTCCAAGAGCCCCACATGAACTTTTCAAGCTTGATACCGAGGCCTGTGGAGTCTTGGGTACCGAACCGGCACCAGTCGGAACCGACACAGGTTTTCACCGTACGCAGCCCCTTGGCGTAAGCCTGCCCGGAAACGAATCCGGCCTTGCCGAGGTCTTCCCAGACTGCGGGCAAGTCTTCTTTCTTGACCCCAAGCATGTCGATACGCTGACCGCCAGTGCATTTCACCGACGGGATGTCGAACTTGTCGACGACATCAGCAATCGCGCGCAGCTCATCGGAAGTGGTCATCCCGCCCCACATCCGGGGCACGACGGAATAAGTGCCATCTTTCTGGATGTTGGCGTGGACGCGTTCGTTGATGAACCGGGATTGGTAGTCATCCTCATATTCACCCGGCCAATCCGAAACCAGAAAGTAGTTCAATGCTGGGCGACACTTGGCGCAGCCACCTGAGGATGTCCATTCGAGTTCCTGCATCACTGCCGGAATGGATTTCAGTTCCTTGGACTTGATCAACCGGCGGACGTCATCATGTCCAAGCGGTGTGCAGCCACACATTGGCGTCACAGCTGCCGGATTGAACTCGTCGCCCAAGGTCGCTTGCATCAACTGCTCAACCAGACCGGTACAGGTCCCGCAAGACGCTGATGCCTTTGTGTGTGCCCGAACATCGTCAAGCGTTGTCAGGTCTTTTTCCTTGATCGTATTGACGATCTTGCTTTTACAAACGCCGTTACAGCCGCAGATTTCCGCATCATCCGGCAAGGCTGCAACGGCCGCCGTAGGGTCCAGGGGGGCGCCCCCCTGATACGCCTGGCCGAAGATCAGTGTCTCGCGCATTTCCGAGACATCGGTTCCCTTTTTGAGAAGATCGAAGAACCACGGGCCGTCAGATGTCTCGCCGTAAAGAATTGCCCCGATGATCTTGTTGTCTTCGAGAACCAGCCGTTTGTAGACACCTGCTGAGGCATCGCGCAGCACAATCTCTTCGCGGTCGTCTCCTTCAGCAAAATCGCCTGCGGAATACAGATCGACACCGGTTACCTTCAGTTTGGTCGCCGTTACGGACCCTGTGTATTCCGAAGTCCCGCCAAGTAGATTGTCAGCAATAACGCCCGCCATATCATAGAGCGGTGCTACAAGGCCGTAACACATGCTGCGGTGTTCGACGCATTCGCCCAGTGCAAAGATGTCCTTGTCGCTGGTGCGCATATCATCGCCAACCAGAACGCCGCGATTGACTTCCAGGCCGATGGATTTCGCTAGATCCGCGGATGGCCGAATTCCGACAGCCATCACGACAATTCTGGCTTTGATTTCAGTGCCGTCGTCAAGACGGATGCCGCCTACCCCGCCGGCACCATCATCGATGATTTCGTGGCTGTTTGCCTTGGTCAGGACATCAATACCCCGGCTTTTGAATTCTTCTTCCAGAAGAAATCCGGCAGTCGGATCGAGCTGACGCTCCATCAATGTCGGCATCAAATGCAAGACTGTCACGTCCATGCCCTGCATCTTGAGACCCGCAGCCGCTTCAAGACCAAGCAGACCACCGCCAATGACAACTGCGCGCCCACCGCGTTTGGCGGCATCCAGCATCTTGTCGACATCATCAAGGTCTCGATACGTCAGAACACCATCGAGGTCCTTGCCCGGCAAAGGAATAATGAATGGATTGGATCCCGTCGCAATCACCAGCTTGTCGTAAGACGCTGTAATGCCGTTTTCCGACGTGACGGTCTTCGTGTCCCGATTGATCTCGGAGACGCGTGCAGACTTGTGCAGCGTTACGTCGTTGGCGGCGTACCAATCATCACCGTGGGTGATGATATCTTCATAAGTATTCTCACCGGACAACACCGGCGACAGCATCAATCGGTTGTAGTTAACCCTTGGTTCTGCGTTGAAAATGGTGACTTCGTAGGCGTCTTTGTCCCTGTCGAACAGGTCTTCCAGCATTCGTCCAGGTGCCATTCCGTTTCCGACGATGACGAGTTTCTTCGTTGTCATTCTCTCCCTCTCCAGCGTTATTCGGCTACTACGAAGGCTGCCACGAGGGCGCCAACCGCAATGCATCGGGTCATCTTCATTGGTGTCGTTGTCTTCACGTCCCGCTCCCTCTGAATTCTTGAACCGAATGAACAGGTTCAAAACAAAAAGCCGCCGCCTGAGCCCGCATGTTTGGGAGGAGAAAACATGCAGATCAGATCGGCGGCTTTGCCTGCGCACCCTGCAATGGGTGCTGATTATTTTGGACCGTCTTTGGCCACGGCAACTTAAAAGCAGAAACCGTGCCAGTTTCTAAAAATTTATTTTTTATGATTATTTTTCAGATTGTTATGAAATACCTCAGACCAATACGACTATCGTAACCATTCCGAGCAGAAGCGTTCCCGTGGTGAATATTTGTGCAGTGCATTATTTTGTTGCAGAGCGGCAACTGCCTGACACGCAGGCAACCACTGAAGCCCGCCTGACAATCCGACAAGCACTGTAATCAAGTCAGCTGTGTTTTTTGGGAGGGACACCAAAAGGCCCGTACTTAGAAGGGCAAAACCGCCAAGTGACTGAGCTCAATTGCTGATTCCTTTGAGACCTGCAGCAGTTAGATGGTAAAGCTAAATATTGTCAGCTATCCAGCAATTCACTGGCTAAAATCAGGCTCTGTGCCACATCGATAATCTTCCGACTTTGATTCATCGCAGTCCGTCGCAGCAGATCATATGCCTCCTGTTCCGAAACCTTGCGCGTCTTCATCAAAATGCCTTTGGCCTTATCAACGGTCTTTCGGCTCGCCAGTTCACTCTTGGCTTCTTCCAGTTCGTCAGCAAGCTTGGAAAACGCGCGAAAACGGCGGATCGCCATTTCAAGGATTGATTTTACCCGCTCTTTTCTCAAACCATCGACTACATAGGCAGACACACCGGCATCAACAGCTGCCTTTATCGAGTGACTATCTGCCGTATCAACAAACATTGCGATGGGACGATTAACGGCTCGGGACACCTGAAACATATGCTCGAGCTGTTCGGGGGCCGGATCCTCCAGATCAATGATAATAACGTCCGGGTCAAGATCAGCGATCTGCCGGACCAAACCCTCCACACGGGGTAGCAGAGCAATCTGTTCATGCCCCGCATCGCGCAACCCTTGCTCGATAATGGATGCCCGATTCTTGTTGTCATCAATGATCAAAATAGAGAGAGCAGCACACATGATGCAATTATGCGCACGACTATTTTTTATGCAATAACTTTATTGCGACGCAGCATCAATCGAATTTAGCTATTTGATTTCAAAATGATAAATAACTTTTAGTCAACGAAAAATTCGCAACTGACAGCACTAGAGATAGAACTGGATTGCTACAATATCTGCGAGGGCGACAAACAGGAGGCGGGCCGAACGCGACTCGCCTCCGAACCGACAGGACTAGGAACTATGTTTGCTAGCCGCAATTTCTATGATTTTTTGAGCAACAACTTTATTCAACAACAACATGTCAAGCATACCTGCTCGCGCTTTTTCGCTGTCACCAGAAGCTATCGCATTGGCGACATCAATATGCTTCGCGCGAGACACTTTCTTGTCCGGGGCACTTTTGGCGCCTGCGGCATAAGCAAAAACCAGGACAGAACAAATCAGATTTTGCAGCTGAGCAAGCATCATGTTGCCACTGGCTTCCAGGATCGTGGCATGGAATACATAGTCAGCGCCAACCATGCTGGGGTCATCATCCAGTGAGTAAATCTTATCCGCAGCATCCAGAATGAGATCGCGCTGCTCTTGAGAGGCGTTCACCGCGGCCAACGCCGCTGCTTCCGGTTCAAAAAGGCATCTGAGATCAGCCGCTTCTGAATATATACGTGCAGTAAGCGGACTATCAGGATCATGCCAACGAATGACATCCGGATCCCAAAGATTCCAGCCCGAAAACTCGCACACTCTGGAACCATACCGTCGGGCTGTCCGTACAAGCCCCTTCCCGGACAAAACCTTGATCGCTTCACGGACGACTGTCCGCGAAACTTCGAACTCAGTGACGAATTCATCTTCTTTTGGCAACAAGGTGCCGGTCTTGTAGACACCCCGCACAATGCGGCGTCCAAGGCTCTCGGCTGTATCCTTCACAGCGCCTGTAGGCAGGGATACCAAAACTCTTTCAGGTAGTAGATACGTCAACCGACCTCCAACTCTCAATTTTACTAAGTCCGTCAGATTCTATTGTTATTCAATAAAAGACGAAAGTAGACTCTTGAATTATCCGGTTCTTGCAATTCACACTCGGGTTTTGCAACAATAAAAAGCCGGGAGCTGACAATCAGCTCCCGGCAATAATATTGGTGACATTAAATGCCTTAAGTCAGTTTGACCCAGGCAGCATTCCGCTCTGAAGAGCGCACACAGGCGTCCACGAACATCTCGCCATTCACACCATCCACAATACCAGGAACAAGGGACTTTCCAGCGTTGCCAGCCTTATGCAAACGTATCTGGTCTGCGGCTTCTTTATAGATATTCGCAAAACCTTCCAGATATCCCTCAGGATGACCGGGCGGAATTCGGGTCATCGGGCCGACGCTGTCCGACATCCCTGCACCACCACGGGTAATAATCCGGGTAGATTCGCCAAATTTGGTAAAATGAAGATAGTTCGGATTTTCTTGATGCCACTCCAATCCGCCCCTATCGCCATAGACGCGAACCTTGAGATTGTTCTCATTCCCGGGGGCCACCTGAGAGCACCACAACATGCCTCGGGCTCCACCTTCAAAACGTAACATCACATGACCGTTGTCATCGACTTTTCGACCCGGAACGAAAGATTGCAGGTCAGCAGCCAGGCTTTCCGCAGTCAATCCGGAAATGAAACAGGCCAGATTGTAGGCGTGTGTCCCGATGTCTCCGGTCGAGCCACCAGCGCCGGACTGAGCGGGGTCGGTCCGCCAATCAGCCTGCTTATTATGGATTTCTTCGGTCAGCCAGTCTTGCGCATATTCAACCTGTACCACTCGGATGGTTCCCAAGTCCCCATTTTCAACCAATTCCCGGGCCTGACGGACCATAGGATATCCGGTGTAGTTATGGGTCAGGAAGAACAGGCTGTCTGACACTTCGACAGCCTTGGCAAACTTTTTGGCATCCGCCAGTGTAGACGTTAGCGGCTTGTCACAGATTACATGAATGCCGCGCTTCAAGAATGGCTTGGCCGCAGAAAAGTGGACATGATTTGGCGTTACGATCGCGACCGCGTCAATACCATCTTTCAACCGCGCTTCCCGTTTGGCCATTTCCTCAAAGCAGCCATAGATCCTGTCTTCCTTGAGCCCCAATACCCGACCTGATTCAAGTGCCTTTTCAGGTGTCGAAGACAGTGCACCTGCGACCAGCTCAAAACAGTCGTCGAGGCGCGCAGCAATCCGGTGGACGGCACCTATGAAGGCGTCCTTGCCGCCACCGACCATGCCAAGTCTTAAGGGCCGCGGATGTTTGTCGTCTATTCCCTCGATACTCATGTCTACTCCCTTAGCCAATGCCTAGCATTTTCCGATTGGCAGCCTCGTCAGCATTACCACCGGCAAAATCATCGAACGCTTTTTCCGTAACACGAATAATATGGTCTTTCACGAACTGGGCACCATCACGGGCCCCATCTTCGGGATGTTTTAAACAGCATTCCCATTCAACGACGGCCCAGCCGTCAAAATCATTAGCCGCCATTTTGGAGAAAATGGCACCAAAATCGACCTGCCCATCGCCAAGTGAGCGGAATCTCCCTGCCCTGTCGACCCATGGCTGGTAGCCACTGTAGACACCTTGCCGACCGGTTGGATTAAACTCTGCATCCTTGACGTGGAACATGCCGATCCGGTCTTTGTAAATGTCGATGTTGTCCAGATAGTCGAGACACTGAAGGACATAGTGTGACGGATCGTAAAGCATCTTGCAGCGGCTGTGATTGTTCAAGCGTTCCAGGAACATTTCAAATGTAATGCCGTCATGCAGATCTTCACCCGGATGGATTTCATAACAAACGTCAACACCCATATCCTCGGCATAATCAAGAATTGGGCGCCAGCGCTTGGCCAGCTCGTCAAAAGCTGTCTCCACCAACCCGGCCGGACGCTGAGGCCAAGGGTAAATGTATGGCCAGGCAAGTGCACCGGAAAAGGTCACATGATCCTTGATACCGAGATTGCGACTTGCCGTAAGCGCCTGCTTCATCTGTTCTACTGCCCAAGCTTGTCGGGTACTCGGATTACCGCGCACTTCGGGCGCAGCAAAACTGTCGAATGCCGTGTCATACGCTGGGTGAACAGCAACAAGCTGTCCCTGAAGGTGTGTTGAAAGTTCCGTGACTTCCACGCCGTTTTCTTTAGCGGTTCCGGCAAATTCTTCGCAGTAGGCCTTGGAACTGGCTGCTTTTTCCAGATCAATCAACCGGCCGTCCCAACTTGGCACCTGAACGCCCTTGTAGCCGCAATCAGCTGCCCATTTGGTAATCGAATCCCAGGAATTGAATGGAGCTTTATCACCGGCGAACTGTGCGAGAAACAGAGCTGGGCCCTTCATTGTTTTCATGACAACCTCCTGATTGTTCCTAAAAAAAAGGCCGGGATCCATCGCTAAATCCCGGCCCAAGACTCCCGGCTTTTAGAACGGTGAGTCTGGGAAGTAGTAGCTTTCAGCGTTCTCACGCGTGATCAGCGTCGCGCCAAGAATGTAGCGACCAGCAACAGGACCGTTGGATTTGAATGCACCAACTGTTGCATCCATTGCCGTTGCGATCATTGCAGGCGGGTACAGAACGTCGACTGGAACCAGCTCGTTGCCGTCCATGATGCCCTTGATGGTTTCTTTCATGCCGGCACCACCAACAACAAACATACCATCGCCATCACGGCCTGCCTGTTTCAGAGCTGCGACAACACCAATAGCAATGTCATCATCCTGCGCCCAAACCGCATCAATATCCGGGAAGCGGGACAAGAAGTCCTGCATCACTTCAAAGCCGTCATCACGGTTCCAGTTGGCATGTTTGTGATCGAGAACATTAATGCCAGACCCTTCGATTTCGGCCATGAAGGCATCGAAGCGCTCGTTATCGATCACTGTCGGGATACCGCGCAGAACAACAATATTGTCGCCCTCCTTCATGCGGCCCTTCATGTATTGAGCAGACACACGGCCAAGCTCAGGGTTGTTACCCGCAACGTAAAGATCCTCGATGCCAGGCTGGCTGAGACCACGGTCAACGACAGTGATCCAGGCACCTGATTTCTTGACGTTCAGAACCGGGTCTGTAAGCGGCTCGGATTCGAACGGCAGAACAACAAGAGCGTCGATCTGATGAACCGATACGAGATCTTCAAGAGCACTGGCCTGAGCACTTGGATCCGGTGAATTCACCAGGATCAGGTCGACATCCGGATAAAGCTTCTCAAGCCGGATTTCGGCCTGTTCAGCATGCCAGTTCATACCGGCCGCCCATGCATGGGTCGGTGTCGGATAGCTGACGCCAATCTTGATTTTATCGGCTGCAACAGCTGACCCGGCAAATGCCAGAAGGCCAGTAACTGCCACCACTCCCAAAGCTTTTTTCATAAGCATAACATCCTCCTCCGATGTAGCGAACTGAACGCACCTCTCCCGTCCGGTGCGAACCGGTTGTAAGATTGGGGGACGGGTCCCGAGTAGGTTTAAGCGTCAGGACTTCCTGCTTTTCCCAAGCTTCCAGTCACTGCGCTGTAGAAAGACAGCAACGATAATGATCAGGCCCTGCATGGTTCCATTCAGGTAGTTCGAGATCATATCGGTGAAATTCAGAATATTGCCGATGGTCGTCAGGATCAGCGCACCCAGGATCGTTCCTCCGATCCGGCCATAACCGCCCTTCAGAACCGTTCCGCCAATGATAACTGCGGCAATAGCTTCCAGTTCCCAAAGCACCCCGGTGGAAGCAGATGCCGAACCGAGACGCGGCACATAGATAATGGTTGCAAACGAAACGCACAGGCCCTGAATGATGTAGGTCAGCGTCTTGACCCGATCGACATTGATCGCAGAGTATTTCGCCACAGCTTCATTGGACCCGATTGCCGTGCAATAGCGACCGAAAGCTGTACGGTTCAACAACAACCATCCGCAGATGGCCACTCCGATGAACACCCAGACCGGAAACGGTAACCCCATGAAACTGTCATAATAAACTGGGCGATAGGTACCGCGAATGTCGAAGTTCAGTGACAAGGTTCCCCCGTCCGCGAAGTAAGTCACAAGCGACCGGTAAATCCCCATGGTGCCAAGGGTCACGATGAAGGCTTCGATCTTGCCTTTGGTGGTCAGCGCGCCATTGACCCAACCAGCGCCAATGCCGAGCAGAATTGCAATCCCGCAGCCCAGAAGCACGGTTGGGATACCGGTTCCCATAGTCTCGATGGCATTGTTCATGACAATGATCATGACACCGGAAATGGCTGCTGCCATGGAACCGACAGACAGATCAATTCCGCCTGCGGTAATCACAAAGGTCGCTCCGACCGCAATGATGCCGATAAAGGCAGAGCGGGTCAGGAGATTGGTCAGGTTGCCTTCGCTGATAAATGCAGGATTCAACATGAAGCCAACGATGCACAAGATCAGCAATGCGATAGCGGGGCCAAGGGTCTTTAGATCCACGGAAGCCCGTTTGGCAGGCTTTATGCCCTGCTCTTCTGAAGCGGTGGTCATGATTAGTGAAGCTCCTCGCGTTTCAGCCCGGCGGCATACCGCATGATTTCGTTTTCGTTGATGTGATCGCCGGTCAGGACACCCGTGATATGGCCTTCGCGCATGACAATGACCCGATGGCAAATACCAATGATTTCCGGCATTTCAGAAGAAATGACGACAACCGAAACACCTTCGGCTGCAAGCGCGGCGATGAAGTGATAGATCTGCTGCTTCGTGCCGACATCAATACCGCGTGTCGGCTCATCAATGATGACTATCTTCGGTTCGCATTCCATGGTCTTGGCAAGCAAAAGCTTCTGCTGGTTACCGCCCGACAGCTTGCCGACCGTGATCGCCGCATCGCGGGCTCGCACATCAAATCGGCGAATTGCTTTTTGCAGGGCCCCCTCTTCCGCCTTGGTGTCGACAGCGAAGTTCTTGACGAATTTTGGCAAGGCAAACAGCGTCAAATTGGGGCGCATCTGCTTGTCCAGCAGCAACCCTTTTTCCTTGCGGTCCTTGGTTAGGTAAGCAAGTCCCGCATCTCTCGCTTCGGCAACAGTAATAGACGTCGCGTCTTTTCCGAAGAGCTTGACGTTGCCGCTCTCAATCGGGGAAAGGCCGCATATTGCTTCGAACACCGCCGTCCGGCCAGAGCCAACAAGGCCTGAAAATCCAAGAATCTCGCCCTTGCGCAATGTGAAGCTGACATTATCAACCCCAGGTGCCTGAAGGTTGGTAACGCTGAGCACAGCGTCGGCATCAACATCTGCTTCGTGCATCGGCGGATAAAGATCGGATAGTTCACGACCCACCATCATCTGGGCCATTGCATCCGGCGTCAGGTCATCAGAAGACCGGGTATCGATCCACTGGCCATCACGCAATATCGTGACACGGTCGGCAATCGCCTTCACTTCATTGAGTTTGTGCGAGACAAAAACGACGCCGACGCCGCTTTCTTTCAATTTGCCGACTTGAGAGAAGAACACTTCCGTTTCTTCTTCGGTCAAAACCGCTGTCGGCTCGTCCATGATCAGAATGCGGGCGTTCCGGCTGACGGCCTTGACGATTTCAACCATCTGTTTTTGTGCCATTGTCAGATCGGAAATGCGGTCGGATGGGGCAATATCGAGGCCAATTTCATCAAGATAGGTTTGAACGGCAGCCCCCATCGCTGCGCGATCCAGAAATCCGTTGTTCTTGAGCTCACGGCCGAGAAAGACGTTTTCTTCAACCGTCATCTGCTCGGCAAGATTCAGCTCCTGATGGATCAGGACAATGCCGAGTTTTTCAGCTGCACCATTTGGGGGAAGATCCGTCTTCTCGCCATCAAGGCGAATTTGGCCAGACGTCGGATCATGAAACCCGGACAGGATTTTCATCAGCGTGGATTTGCCCGCACCGTTCTCGCCTATCAGGGCATGAACTTCACCGGGACGTACATCCATACTTACACTGAACAACACCGGAACAGGCCCGAAGGACTTGCTGATGTTCACAGCTTCAATGATCGCTACCGTGGCAGACGTTTCCGCTTGCATTTAGTCTTCCTCCCGAGCGCAGACATCCTCTTCCATGCCAACGCCACAATCACGATGTAAACGTTTTCATAAGTTATGTAAACCTTTACATTTTGTGATGTAAACCTTTTCACAAGTCATTTCACAGACTATACAAGACAGACAGTGTGGAAATTCATAGGCTTAGATAATGGCCGCACTGCAACATGTTTTTGGAGAAAAAAATGGATCAACCGGCAGACCGCCCGGCAACCATTGAAGATGTTGCAAGGCTCGCTGGCGTCTCCATCGCGACGGTAAGTCGCGCGCTTCGGTCTCCTGAAAAAGTTGCCGAGAGCACCCGCAAGAAAGTTACTGCCGCCATTGCCCGCACCGGCTACACAGCCAATGCCATGGCGCAGAACCTACGCATGCAGCGTTCGAAGATGGTTCTGGTGCTGGCTTCTTCCATCGCGGACCCGAACTTCGCCGGAATTCTGACTGGATTGGAAAAGGCTGCGAATGATCGCGGCTACGGCGTCCTGATAGGCAATACCGAGGAAACCGTCCCTCTGGAACAGAACTACATGCGTTTTCTGTCAACAGGCATGGCAGATGGTCTGGTACTGTTGACTGGCCACATTCCTGTTGCCGGAGAACCCAAGACCGCTCTGGCCACCCTCCCCCCGATTGTGGCAACAGAGCGACCGGTCAGCAACGCACTTGTCAGCTATGTCGGCGTAGATGATGTTGCGGCCTCCAAAATGGCAACGGAATATCTGGTATCTCTTGGGCACAGGCGGATCACCTTCATTTCAGGTGGCCGCGCCGACATTCGCAGCGACTTGCGCCATTCGGGTTATCAGCAGGGCCTGAAGGAATCGCCGGAAGACCTGCGCGACTGGCGTGTTGAGGGCGATGGCTCAAGCGAGAGCGGCCGGGCAGCTGTCGAACGCCTGTTTATCAAGGACGACCTGCCCAGCGCCTTTTTCTGCTTCAACGACAATACTGCCATAGGCGTCATCTCCGCGCTTCAGCTGCGCGGATACAATGTGCCTGAAGATTTTTCGGTTCTGGGGTTTGATGACATCCCCTTTGCCAACAATTTTACGCCCGGCCTGACAACCATCCGCCAGCCCCGCCATCATATTGGCGAGAAGGCGATGAACATCCTCCTGGACAAACTGGCCAACCGCAGCCTGGACCCGCAAACCCACCTGCTCCACGGCGATCTCATTGTTCGCGAAAGCTGCTCCGGTGCCCGCAGGCAAAAGCGTTAAAAAGGGCCGTCTGGCAGAAGATGTGCGGCATTGTCCGGCGAGCCATACTACGGATATACGGAAACAACCGTCGATATCGGTGGCAAGAAAGCGGATGTTGCTTTTGAACGCCTGATCTTGTCATTCCGGGCCGCGCCCTTCTCTGACAACAGGATCTGCGCCTATTTCGGCATTATACAAAATATTCAGCCGGACATATTGGGACTACAGCCCACCAAGGGCCTCTCTGTGAACTCACATCCGCTCGTGGGATGACCATTCGTCCGCCATTATGACGCGGTTGATCGATAGTCTTTTTTAGACAAAGTGATTTTCGCACCGAAACCGTTTCAGCAAATCGCAACTCTGGTTTCAAGCATCTTTGAGCACCAGGGAGTCAGTAGAATCCAGGCAATCTACGAAAACCAATAAGGCGTCTCAAGCCACTACCGGTAACGGTTGGCGATTTGCGCAAGGCTGGTCATAAAATTGAAATTCATTGCATAAGCCCGTGGTGCAGCGCTTATGAAATTATTGAGCCATCCCGTTTCAAGGATCATGAAGCCGTGCCCGATCTGGGAAAGCTCTACAGGCTCACTTGCGAGCGTTGCGGAAATGTAGGCTTTGAAGCCCGGCCAAAATATCCAAAGGCCAGCGGCACAATATAGGCATGTGAAAAAACAAGCCTTTTTATATTCTGCATTAAAACGTCACTGTATCTTTTAGGGATTGTTTGACCTGCCGAATTTCTTCAAAAACACCAATGAACCCGCAACAAAAATGAAGCAATTCGCTTCAAACAACGGTATTAAAAAAAACAGGTCAGCATTCGGAAATATCAACGGAACAAGTGCTATTAAGACTATAGAGGTGAATGAAACCCCTACTAGTCCCATGGCTGTTATATACAATAATTGATTTGTCGCTTTTCTTGTCATAGACGCACCTTTCCTTAAAAAAGACTGGTGCTGCTGCTGCTGCGCATTGTGTGTACAAACAGCATTGAACACAACTAAGCGCCTTCATTTAAAAAGCTACTAATCCACAAGGAAAGCTAAGGCCACGGCTTTACTTCAACAGAATCGGTCAATTCTCCGGCCATTCGGGCGGTCTATAACCTGCAAGCATCCATTCCATGACACGGCAAGCCACCGGGTTCGGAGCGCGGGCAGTTGATGCGCTTTCGCCCGCTTCCCACTTGCCAATGGTGCGAGGTTCGGTGTTCAGGATCTTGCCGAGTTATGGTTTGTTAAGCCCTAGTTTTAGCCGGGCTTTTTTAAATTCTTCGCTGGTCATGCGTCGACTAAATCCACTTCATTTTCAAGAAAGTCATCTATGACCTTTTTAACCGAATCCGCTTCGTCAAATCTGTGTTCATCAAACAAAATCAATACATGAAATTGACCGTCAACCATCTCGGGAAACGCAATGCCTTTCCATTCCCAGAAAAATGCAACATCATCGTCGGAATAAAGGTCTTTTACCGTTTCCAGATTTGCTTTGGTCGCTGCCCGGAAACCATTTAACAACCCGACTGACACGATATAGGGGTCGATGAAATCAAAGCAGGCAATCATGTTCCGGCTGATTGCATCAAGTGTTTCTTCGGGCAAATTGTGATGACCAAGGCAATCATTCGCAGGATCGTCGGGATGATAACTTAGCCCCCGGTCATTCAATTCTGTCAGGAAAGAAATTGCAGTATTTTTATCAACCGGTTTGGTGAATTTGGTCATTTGAAAAGCTCCATCTAGCGGGCTTCATTGCCCTCTTGATGACAAAAAAATAGGGCCAACGGCCCTGTTTTTCAATCTGTGGTATTATTTTTTCGGAATACAAGAAAAAAATACCGCGCCCCGGTTTCCCAAGGCGCGGTTGATCAGTCCTGTTTGGTTTTGGCCGCAGCGATTAACACCGCAAGCCGTTCCGGCATGTCGTGAAATTCGTCTTTGAGTTCGCGAACCGCCGCAACCAATCGCTCTTCAAGATCCTTTAGAAGCTCCTGACTGGCGTACTCTTTGGCGACTTCAACCGGGATACAGCCGGTCTCTGGTAGATCGCCAAGCTGCGAGTGCGCAGCATTTATGGCATTCAAAAAACGAGACCCAGAAAACCAAAAAGGCGCCCCGAAGGACGCCTTTGATATCAATCACTAACCTGAGTGAGTGATGGTGCGGTCGAGAAGACTCGAACTTCCACCCGTGTTACCGGACAGCGACCTCAACGCTGCGCGTCTACCAATTCCGCCACGACCGCATTCTGGTAGTCGTCACCTCTCGATAACGAGGAGCCCCGTGTAGCAAAAGGGATTCTGCTGTGCAAGAGCGCTTTGGAGATTAATTCACAAGCGAACGTTTTTTATTGAGAAGACCCTAGATCGGCCCTTCGGTTCGCATCGGCCGAACATCTGCAGGACGCATCAAAACCTCAGTGATCGATATGCCAATCCGCTCGCCAAGCAAAACCACTTGCCCTTTGGCGACCAGCGTGCTGTTGGCATAGATCCTCACGTCATCATCTTCATTCACATCAAGATCAATCACCGCGCCGCGGCCCATACGCAGCAGCTGGTGCACAGGCATCTCATTCTCGCCAAGCACCACGGAAATATCGACATGAATCTCATCAAAGGTGGCCATCAGACCCATACATCCTTAAATAGGGCAAACACCCTGCCAGCGCCGCACCATACCACGGCACGGCCAGCAAGCTCAAAAAACAAAGAAGTGTCATCCACATGTCACCTGTCGTTCGCGATGCTCTTTCTGTCAGTTTCCTGCCAATTTCGGGCTCTGGCCCGGTGGAATGGAAGATTTTCGACGATTTGGTCGGTTATGAGGACGCATCCGCGCAGATGAATGACCAAGTGGAGAGAATCATTGCAGGCGATGCTCGCGAGCAAGTCTGGCTGCTTGAGCACCCTCCCCTTTATACGGCAGGCACAAGCGCGGACGACAGCGATCTGATCGCACCGGACCGGTTTCCAGTCTATCGCACCGGACGCGGCGGTCAGCACACCTATCACGGCCCCGGTCAACGGGTCGCCTACGTCATGCTGGACCTGAAACGCCGCCAACAGGATGTGCGCGCCTTTGTCTCGGCCCTCGAAGCATGGCTGATCAACTCGCTCTGGAACTATCACATTCGCGGAGAACGCCGCGAAGACCGGGTTGGGGTCTGGGTGTCGCGCCCCGACAAGGGTGCACAGGTTGAAGACAAGATCGCTGCAATCGGCATTCGCCTGCGAAAATGGGTCACATTTCATGGCATCAGTTTCAACGTCGAACCGGAGCTGAATCATTTTTCCGGCATCGTGCCTTGTGGCATCAGCGAGCACGGCGTCACCAGCCTCGTCGATCTGGGTATTCCGGTCACCATGGCGGAAAACGACAGTGTGCTGCGAGCTGAATTTGAAAAGATTTTTGGAGCGACCGAAATCATCTGACAAAGTCTGACGCCCTTTTATGCGTATTCACGGTAGATAATTGAAACTAATATCAATGTTCATTTTTATAATATTATAAAACCGCCTGCCTTGACCGACTAATTACAGCTTTCTAAAGCAGGTTTTATAGTTCTTTTACAAACATTACGCATAACCTTACGTCAGACATGAATGAACGGGACGTAAGCCGTGAACCAGCTATCTTCAAAGAACTTCCAGAACAGCGTCATCACAAAAATTCTTCTTGTTGCCACTGCTGTAATCATCGCAATTTTTGCAGGTTTTGGTGTGTTCAATGACACCCTTCAGAGAACTGCAAAATCGGACGAAGTCCGCGATTATATGACGGGTGTCGGTACGTCGGAATCGAATTCAATTCGCAACTGGTTCGAGTCGCGCTTGTTATTGATCAGTACAACTGCTGAAAGACTGGCCGATCAGGAAACCGTTACTTCCGAGTTTTTCAATATAAAAACGCTGACCGAAAACTTCGACACCACGTATTTCGGGTCGCGAGCGGACGGAAGCTTCCCAATCTTCCCAGCTGTCGATCTGCCTGAAGGTTACGATCCACGCGTACGCCCCTGGTATACGGATGCGGTTGCCCAGAACGGCCCCACAGTTACTGCCCCTTACAAGGACGCCTCGACCGACAGGCTGATTGTGACTGCTGCAACACCGGTCATTAAGGACGGGTCACTTCTGGGCGTTGTTGGAGGCGATTTCGACATCACGTATCTGGCTAAAATGCTCGCTGAATCAGACATGGGCGGCAATGGCTACGTCTTTGTTGCCGATGAAGAAGGTACAATTCTGATCCATCCTGATGGGGAACTGGTTTCAAAGCCACTTGCCGAGCTGTTTCCAAATGATCCGGTTTCCATCAGTGACGAAACACAATATGCATCCAATTCAAATGGTGATCGCATCGTTCAGTTTGTTCCGATTAGTGGGCTGCCGGTCGATTGGCAGGTTGGCCTATCGATTGATCGTGCTGCTGCCTATTCAAGTCTGACGAACTTTCGTTATTCAGCCATTCTTGCCACTGTGATTGCATCAGTCCTGATGCTGGCAATCCTCGGCACCTTGTTCCAGACATTGTTGGCACGCCCGCTGGCCTCAGTGACGGCCACCATGGCGGACATTTCAGCCGGAAACCTTGATGCACAAGTACAGGGCATTGATCGCGCTGACGAAATTGGATCAATTGCGCAAGCCGTTGAAGTGTTCAAGACCAACGGCAAGGCACAGCGCCAACTTGAAGCAGAACAAGCTGCAGAGCAGGAAGCCAAGCAACGACGCACGGAGTCGGTGGACGGATTGCTGGGAGATTTCAATCATGAAATCCTAAATGTTCTTGAAACGGTATCCGATGCAACGGACGAGTTGGAACGTACTGCACGTGAACTTGCGGAAACCTCTGAGAAAAGCTCCACGGACGCAAATCAGGCAGCCAAAACGACTGGCGATACGGCAGCCAATGTCCGCTCTGTCGCCGCAGCTTCTGAAGAACTGACGTCGTCTATTGCCGAAATCGCACGCCGGGTCGAAGATCAAGCCGGTATTTCTGGCAAAGCATCTGATACCGCAGCTCATACGGACCAGACCGTTCAAAGCCTGGTTGCCACAACAGATCGTATCAGCCAGATCGTCAGCCTGATCAACGACATTGCCGCACAAACCAATCTTCTTGCGCTCAATGCCACCATTGAAGCTGCGCGCGCAGGTGAAGCCGGCAGAGGGTTTGCCGTTGTTGCATCCGAAGTGAAAACGCTCGCCAATCAAACGGCTCAGGCAACAGAAGAAATTGCTACGCAAATTCAGGAAATGCAGACGGTGTCCAATCAGGCCGCCGAGGCCATCAAGGATATCAGCAACGTCATCGGTGAAATGAGCGAAATCTCGCAAGACATCTCGGTTTCGGTCGAACAACAGAGTCTGGCGACAAACGAAATTTCAGCCAATGTCAACGAAGTCTCGACTGGAACAGATGCAATCTCTGAAACCATGGTTCTGGTGTCCAGTGGTGCGCAATCAACAGGCCGAAATGCGACCGATGTTTTGTCAACCGCTGAAGCTCTGTCCTCCCAAGCTGAGAACCTGCGGTCAAAGGTCGATCAGTTCTTTGACGGTATCCGCGCAGCTTAGGTCAGGTAAAAAAAAGTCTCTTATTTGGCGGGTCATTCGACTCGCCATTTTTTGGCTAAACCGTCACAACGACTGCAGAAAACCTGCCAATTTATCCTTGCCACCAGGTGTCCAGCCCAGCGCCTTGAGCTTTCCCGCTTCCAGCACACCCAGTGCTGCATCTTTGCGCGGCGGCAAAGACTGAGAGATCCCTTTATGAACTGCATAGGATTTCAGCAAATCCTGAGTATCGAGAAGCAAGTCCGATATGTTGAACGCGTCGAAATTCGGCCGGGCAGACGGATCCTGCTTCAGTATCAAAGCCACGGCCTCTGCCAGACATTCACCGTTGACGTATGTACCTAGATGCGGCTCAACCTGTTTTCCTTGCTCGAAATCATCAAATAGGTCTGACCACGGATGCAGAGCGCTTCCGGGCGGACAGCCATAGACGTGGGTCACACGCAAGGCCGAACCGACCATGGTTTGATCACACAGCAATTCAAGCGCTTGTTCACCGGCTAGCTTGGCCTGCCCATACAATGTACCTGGTCTGGTTTCAAAGCTCTCCCTGATAACCGCCCAATCTTCTGGATCGGAATACACCGCCTGGCTGGACAGAAACACACAGTGACGAATTCCGGCTGATTTCGCGGTTTCAAATAGTCTGGCTGTTCCACCTACATTCAGTTCAATGAATTCGTGCGGATCATCGCCCTCACCGCCCTCATAGAGCCCGGGAGCATGGTTTAGCGCACAATGAATGAGCGCATCTGCTGCCGGAAGTTCTAAAACCCTGGACGATAAATCCCATTCCGCAAAATCCATGGCCGTGTCTGCAGGCGGCGTCCTTCCAAGATGAGTCAGGCAGTGACCATCCTGTTTCAACCGGTCGGCAATAAACCGGCCGACTCTGCCCGTTCCTCCAGTCAGTAAAATCTGTTTCATGCGGTCGCAAATCCATTGTTCGTCACTCAGGATAATTATTGTTATTTTTACCAATATTTACCGAGCATTATGCCTGCCATGTTCTGATCAGTGAACGCAAGCCTTCGCTCGCCTTGTCAAAGGTTGCAAACAATTTTAGCTACCGGAGTTACAACGGTCACTAGCACTCAGAACCCGGTTTGCCTCCGTGGCGCTTTAGGCGAGAAAGTGAATCAAGGTGAAAAATACAACATACAATCAGCTTGATGACATCAAACCGTCTTGCGAATGTTGAACGGTCCTTGAAACGGATCGACCGGCTCAAGATCCCTGACCGATCTTACGCGTGCAAAGGCCGGTCCGCGCCAAAGCGCATCCATCATGTCGATGACGCTCTCTGACGGACCGGACAGCACTGCCTCCACACCACCACCCGCCTGGTTGCGAACCCATCCGGACAGGCTGCGCGCCTCGGCTTCATCTGCACACCAGAAGCGGTAGCCGACACCTTGCACCCTGCCTTCAATAAGAACGTGAACTGTCAGTGGATCTGATGTCATGAAAGTTCCTTCCAGTCTCGACATTAGCATACGCCAAGACCGAAAAATGCTGGTCAATACGATCACGCAGTGTCTGTAATCAGCTTGCCTGTTCGGCAGCAGCTGAAGACCGTTTTTGCTCGTCCAGCATCACCAGAAGTGACGCGCCAACAATGACCAGAGCACCGGGCCAAAATGCGCCTTCCGGCGCAAACCCGAATGCAAGGAAACCAACTGCAATATTAAGCGGCAATTTCAGATGATCGAACGGTTGAACGAATGCAGCATCCGCTTTCTGGTAAGCCAGTGTCAGCAGGTAATTTGCAACCACTGTCAAAACACCAGCACCTATAAGCAACCAAAGCGCCGGGCCGGACGGGATGATTCCACCATCACCGAGCGCCAACAACGCATTGACCGGAGTTAGCAGCAGCAACAAATAAACAGTGATGGAATCTGCGTTTTCAGTTTTTGTCAGCTTCTTTGTCACAAGCGAGGTGCCGGCCCAGAACGCAGCCGCTCCAACGGGTAGAATAGCTCCCCAGTTGAACGCTTCGGTCCAGGGCTGCAGAATGACCATCCCACCCGCAAAACCTGCGATCGTTGCTATCCAGCGGATAGGTCCAACTCTCTCTCCCAGGAACAGTTTAGCTCCAACAATGACAAAAAACGGCGATGTCATCACAAGCGCAATGGCTTGCCAGATTTCGACTCGGGCAAGACCGGCAACCCACATTTGAATGCCTATGACTGCCAACCCTGCGCGTAACAGATGCAATCCGATTTGCTTGGTGTGAAGTGCTGTCAGCCCGCGTCGTAGAACCCATGGAAGTGCGACAGCCAACCCAAGCGCATATTGCCAGAACGCAGCCGATGTAGAAGGCACTCCTAGCTGCATGGTCGATGCCTGAAGGGCACCATTGACGAGTGCGAAAGACGCCCCTGCACCTATCATCGCCAGCGCAGCAAATAGAGAGCTTTGAGATTTAATTTGAGAGTTTCCGGTCATTTTTTAGATTCCGTTCCAGTCAATATCCAGAACAGTCTCAAAAGACACGCGTCTGCCGCGCTCCTGTACTAGCACGCCAGTCAAGTTCTCTCTCATCCGGACTGTAACCGTCGGCTCCGGCTTCTCACCGGATCTGCTGTCCCTTGAAACTGAATTTCAAGGCGCTCGCGGGCTCCAGGCTTCCCTGATACCGCCGGTGGGGAATTTCACCCCGCCCCGAGAACTGTTCTCTGCCAGTTGTTTAAACCTGATAGGCTTTGATAGCAACGCACCGACAGGGTTTATTTCAGTATGGCTGAAATATCATTTGGCGCCTTGGCAATCAGCATTGGATTTTCAGCTTCAAGCTCTTCCCGGCTCCCGTAGCCCCATAAAACACCGGCACACGCAACCTCATTCGCATTGGCTCCGATCAGGTCGTGCTTCCGGTCACCAATCATGATTGTGCGTTCTGCCGAGAGATTTTCTTGCTTCAGGATATACGCGATCAATTCGGCTTTGGCGGACCGTCTACCGTCGAGCTCTGATCCATAGACCCTGTCAATGAATGGCATGAGCCCAAAATGTTCGATAATCTTGCCAGCATAAGCATGTGGTTTGGATGTGCACACAAACATCCTGACGCCCTTAGAAGACAGATCCTTCAGCAATTCCGGAATCCCGGCAATCAGCGTGTTTTCGTAAAGCCCTTTAACTGTGTATCGTTCGCGATAATGCGTTACTGCCTGATCCAGTACATCTCGGTCCTTTGTCCGCAGCAATACCTCAAAACTATCCCAAAGCGGTGGACCGATACACCAGCGCAGGTCTTGGGCTTCCGGAACCAAGGCATCCATTTTCCGGAGAGCGTGCTGGATAGACTTTGTAATCCCCTCAAACGGATCAGTAAGGGTTCCGTCCAGATCAAACAGCAATGTAGGCTTGTCCATTTCCGATCCCAATCACACAGAATAATACCCCGTTTGGCATTCCAAACGGGGCATTGCAACAGACCTTAATCAGGAACGGTATACAAACCGGCTTTAGGAGAATTCCATGATGACAGCATCAACTGCAAGGCTGTCTCCGGGCTCCGCCTTGATTGCTGTGACTGTGCAATCACGTTCAGCACGCAAAACGTTTTCCATTTTCATGGCTTCGACAACTGCCAGCTGTTCACCTGCCTTGACCTCTTGCCCCTCAGAAACGGCGATTGAGACGACCAATCCGGGCATCGGGCACAGCAGCATTTTGGACGTATCCGGCGGCAATTTCTCCGGCATCAGTTCGTCAAGTTTGGCAATGCGCGGGGTCATCACTTTGGCAATTACCGAATATCCCTGCCAATCGAGACGATACCCACCGGTAACCGGCCGAACTTGAACAGTGACAGCCTGATCGCCGACCTTGCCAGACCACATGACATCACCCGGCGACCAGTCGGACGTTACCGGTACAACAGCACCGCCTCCAATAACGATATCCAACTCAATCGGCGTCCCCGGATACCCTGCGACCAATCCGAGCGGCACATAGGTCTTGTCCAGTTTGACAACCCAATCCTGGCGAATTTCTCCCGAGTGCGCCCTTAGACGTCCGGGTAAATGGTCCAGACGTTCCCGTTGGATGGCTCCCATCGACAAGGCAACGGCAGCCAGAACACTTCTTCCCATTTCGTCAGGCACTGCCGGGAAAAAACCATCTGGGTACTCATCTGAAATAAAGCTGGTTGAAAGTGCACCTGAGCGCCAGCGCGGATGATTCATCAACGCTGTCAGAAAGGGCACGTTGTGCTGGATGCCATCCACATAGAAGCCGTCAAGCGCAGCACTCATCCCGTCAATTGCCTGCTCACGCGTCGGAGCATGTGTCACCAGCTTGGCAATCATCGGATCATAGAACATCGAAATTTCGGAACCCTCGACCACACCGGTGTCATTGCGGATCGTCAAGGCTTCACTCTGCAGCTCTTCCGGTGGCTGATAACGTACAAGACGGCCAATGGAGGGTAAGAAATTGCGGTAAGGATCTTCCGCATAAATCCGGCTTTCGATGGACCAGCCGTTCAGCTTCACATCGTCCTGGGCAATCGAGAGTTTCTCTCCGGCAGCAACTCGGATCATTTGTTCCACCAGATCAACTCCGGTGATCAATTCTGTAACAGGGTGTTCCACTTGCAGGCGGGTATTCATTTCCAGAAAGAAGAAGCTTTTATCCTGTCCTGCCACGAATTCGACTGTTCCGGCACTGTCGTAATCAACAGCCTTGGCAAGCGCGACAGCCTGCTCACCCATTTTTCGGCGCGTTTCCTCATCGATCAGCGGTGAAGGCGCTTCTTCGATAACCTTCTGGTTCCGCCGCTGGATTGAACATTCCCGCTCTCCAAGATAGATCGCATTTCCGTGCTTGTCGCCCAGGACCTGTATTTCGATGTGTCTTGGATTCTCGATAAATTTCTCGACAAAAACACGGTCATCGCCAAAGGAAGATGCAGCTTCTGATTTTGAGCGAACAAACCCGTCGCGTGCTTCTTCCGCATTCCATGCTATGCGCATGCCTTTGCCGCCGCCGCCTGCGGACGCCTTGATCATCACGGGATAGCCGATACCCTCGGAGATCTCTACGGCGTGATCAGCGGACTCAATAACACCAAGATATCCCGGAACCGTGCTGACCTTGGCGTCATTGGCAAACTTCTTGGATTCAATCTTGTCGCCCATTGCTTCGATGGCGCGCTTATTCGGACCGATCCAGACAATGCCTTCCTTGGCGAGCTCTGCTGGAAAGCTTGCCCGTTCTGACAAGAAGCCATAGCCGGGGTGAACAGCCTCAGCGCCAGTTTCCTTGCATGCAGCAATGATCTTGTCAGCAATCAGATAGGATTCGGCAGCCGCCGCCGGGCCTATATGGACAGCTTCATCCGCCATCTCAACGTGCAAGGCGTCCCGGTCTGCATCTGAGTAGACCGCTACGGTCTTGATACCCATTTTTCGGGCAGTCTTGATGACCCGGCATGCAATCTCACCACGGTTGGCGACAAGTATTTTCGAGAACATACGATTCCATCCAGCTGGATTGTTTCTCTTTGTTTAAGGCGGGCATCATCTGGGCGCAACTTATCCAAAGGGTGAGCGAACGTTGCATGGACGTAAAGTTAGAAAATAATCAATTCGAATTATTGCAATATCTTGAATAAGTTACACATCAATTAGATATCTAAAATTACAGAACTTTTAATAAATTTACTGTATAAATTGCGGATACTTCGGAGGCAGAAATAATGTTCAGAGCAACAGCGATCGCTCTTGCATCTGTATTTGCACTATTCGCAGACGCAAATGCAGAAACGATTGAAAAGTGGCACAAAAGCCAGATCGACGGTTTTACTCGCTACTGGACGACCAACAATGTCGGCTCAAATTTTGTCGTTTGGTGTCACCCGAAGCGTAAAGTCAACGGCACTGTGCTTCATATTGAAATCGACGGTCGGACTCCACAACCCAAGTCACGCGTAAAAATCGTGATTGATCAGGAACTTCTGGAGCTGCCCGTTAATGAACAAGGTTATATCGACACCGATTGCGCGCATTGCTCTGACAGTTTTGGATATGTCTGGCACCGTTTGCGCTCTGCAACTGCGATAGCCGTAAAATTTAACGACGACCGCTATGCAGGTTTTTCTCTGAGAGGCGCCAAGCGTATTTTACCTGGCCCTGTCTGCCCAACTGATTGGGAAAAAAAGCAAGCGGGATCATAGATATACCCAAATGCGCATCAGCAAAGTGAATGCGCGATTATCGCACTGGCGAAACTTACAATAATTATCCAAAACTTAAGACTGTCATTGTATTTTCTCTACAATTCTTTGTGGAGATTTTATTGTGTTCAAACGTCTGATTAAAATATCTATTGCCACTTTGATGATGACCGCTCCAGTTGCAGCAGACCAATTCGGCAACTGGAACCGTGACAACATAAAGGGCTACGAGACGTATTGGACCGTCAACAGCGATGGGGCTCGCTTTACGATTTGGTGCCCGCCTGACAATCAGGTAAAAAACGCACTGATTGGAATTGATATAAATGGCAAGCTGCCAAAGGCATCGTCCGTTGTAAAAGTTGAAGTCGGGCGCCGCTTGGTGAAATTTAATACAGACAGAGACGGTTACATTCGCACCGATTGCACGACTTGCGCAGACAACCTAACCTACTTCTGGAATTTGATGCGCTCCTCAGCCCACTTGAAGGTGTTATTAGATGACCGTCGGCACGCCGGTTTCTCCTTGAGAGGGGCGCGGGAAGTTTTTCCAAGTGCCGTCTGTGCACCTATTCCAGGCAGGCAGGCAAGTCGCTGACTTGCTAACTCTTCTCAACTGATCAAATATCTCCAAGACGTGTTGAATGTCACAAGCTCATCTGTCCTGATGATTTATCCTGCACCTAACATGGCACCCCATGGCGGATTCCCGCGTTCCATGAATGGTCTATTGCGCCAAGAAGCCGTGTTGTAGGAACTTTGAGCATTTGGGAGATGGAAATGAGCAACGGTTTAAAAACACTGGCCCTGGCAGGGCTATCGAGCTTCTTTCTGATCACTACCGCAGAAGCACGCCCGGATCTGCGAAAGATAAGCTGCAGTAAAGCTCAGAATCTTGTTCGCCAGCATGGTGCAGTCGTGTTTACAACTGGCCGACACACGTTCTCAATGTATGTGTCCAACCGGAGCTACTGTGATCGGAACCAATTGCTGTTTACGCAGTATGGCCCGACAAGCGACAATCCGAAATGCCCGGTTGCGTTCGAATGCCGAGAGCCACTATACGAGCGCGGTTTTCGGCGCTGGTAGCAAGGCTCAATACAAAACGGCCGGAGACAAGCTCCGGCCGACAATTACTGCGATAATCCAATTTGATAGCCGCGATTAGAGCGGGATATTGTCGTGTTTTTTCCAAGGCAATTCATCAGTCTTGGATCGCAACAATGCCAATGATTTTGCCACCCGCCGACGGGTCGAATGCGGCCGGATGACATCATCTATATAACCGCGTTCTGCTGCAACAAATGGATTGGCAAAGCGATCCTCGTAGTCCTTGGTGCGTTGCTGGATTTTCTCCTGGTCACCCAACTCAGAGCGATAAAGGATTTCGACAGCGCCTTTCGCCCCCATCACCGCAATCTCGGCACTCGGCCAGGCATAGTTGATGTCGCCGCGGATATGCTTGGAACTCATCACATCATATGCGCCGCCATACGCCTTGCGTGTGATCACCGTGATTTTTGGAACAGTTGCCTCGGCATAGGCAAACAGCAATTTAGCCCCGTGTTTGATCAGTCCGCCGTATTCCTGGGATGTGCCCGGCAAAAAGCCCGGGACATCAACAAATGTGACAATCGGAATGCTGAAACAATCACAGAACCGAACAAATCGGGCCGCTTTCCGGCTGGCATCTGAGTCCAGAACCCCGGCCAGAACCATCGGCTGGTTGGCAATCACACCGACCGTCCGGCCTTCCATCCGGCCAAAACCGGTGATGATGTTGCCGGCGAAATTCTCCTGAATTTCGTAGAAATCGCCTTCATCAAGTACTTTCAGAACAAGCTCTTTCATATCATAAGGCTTGTTCGGATTGTCCGGGATCAACGTATCGAGGCTCATGTCGATCCGGTTTGGATCGTCGAAATTCGTGAGTTCCGGCAAGTCCGCCTGATTGTTCATCGGCAGAAAGTCAATCAGTCGCCGCATTTCCTGCAAGGCTTCGACATCATTGTCGAAGGCACCGTCAGCGATGGAAGACTTGGTCGTGTGCACCGAGGCACCGCCAAGTTCTTCCGCTGTAACCGTTTCATTAGTGACGGTTTTCACGACGTCCGGGCCGGTCACGAACATGTAGGACGTGTCACGGACCATGAAGATGAAATCGGTCATTGCAGGTGAATAAACGTCCCCACCCGCACAAGGGCCCATGATCAACGAGATCTGCGGAATGACGCCGGAAGCCATCACATTGCGCTGGAACACTTCGCCATAGCCGCCCAGCGCCGCAACACCTTCCTGGATACGCGCACCACCAGCATCAAACAGACCGATGATCGGCGCCCGGTTGCGCAGAGCCATATCCTGAAGTTTGGTGATTTTTTCAGCGTGCGTTTCCGACAAGGAGCCACCAAAGACGGTGAAGTCCTTGGAAAAAACATAGACCGTGCGGCCGTTGACCGTTCCCCAGCCTGTCACAACACCGTCTCCGGGGATATGCTGTTCTTCCATGCCGAATTCGGTGCAGCGATGCTGCTTGAACATATCGAACTCTTCGAACGACCCCTCATCAAGGAGGATTTCAATCCGTTCGCGGGCTGTCAGCTTGCCCTTTATGTGCTGGGAGTCGATGCGCCGTTGCCCGCCGCCCATACGCGCCGTGTCGCGGCGTTGCTCTAATTCGGCCAGAACGTCTTTCATCTGAAGCTCCCAAGAATGTCGTCTTTATCAGCTCGTAGCATGCTCCTTCGATCGGGCAAAGTCAGCAGAAGGGTCAATAGAGCAAATCAGATTCTGCCCAATAGATGAGCAGGTCCGGCAAATAGATTGACCTTGGGTTGTTTTGAATTACCTGTCATGCTTGCATGAACTGGGTAGACAGGATGTGGGTAGGCAATGTCAGACAGTCGCACTTTCTTCAACGAAATGCTCGACGAGACTGGAGCGCCGCGCCCTCCCTATGCCAAGCTTGCTCAATGGCTTGAGGATAAGCCTCCTAACTTTCTGGGCAAGAAGAGCCGAGATGCAGAAACAATTTTTCGGCGTCTTGGCATCACGTTCGCGGTTTATGGCGCTGACGATGCAACAGAACGCCTCATCCCATTTGATCCAATACCACGCATCATCTCAGCGGTAGAATGGCGCCGTCTGTCGGCCGGTATTGACCAACGCGTTCGTGCCTTGAATGCCTTCCTGCATGATATTTATCATCGACAGGAAATACTGAGAGCAGGGAGAATTCCTGCCAATCTTATTCTTCAAAATGAAGCGTTCCTGCCGGAGATGGTCGGTTTCACTCCGGCGCGGAAAGTTTATGCCCACATCATCGGCACCGATCTGGTCCGCGTTTCGGAGAATGAATTCTACGTTCTGGAGGACAACACCCGCACGCCGTCCGGCGTCTCCTACATGATGGAGAACCGCGAAACGATGATGCGGCTATTTCCGGAACTTTTCCAAACCCACAACATTGCCCCAGTTGAGCATTACCCGGAATCATTGCGTCAGACCCTTGAGAGCGTTGCGCCGGATCGATCCAAATCCCATCAGACAATCGTTGTGCTGACGCCCGGTATCTATAATTCGGCCTATTTCGAGCATGCCTTTTTGGCCGATTCCATGGGAGTGGAGCTTGTCGAGGGTCGCGACCTGTTCGTGGACGCCGGTAAAGTCTTCATGCGGACGACCCGCGAACCAAAACAGGTCGATGTAATCTATCGACGAATTGATGATGCGTTTTTGGACCCACTGACATTCAACCCTGACAGTATGCTTGGCGTTCCGGGTCTTTTTGATGCCTATCGGGCCGGGAATGTCACCATCTGTAACGCACCTGGCACAGGGATAGCAGATGACAAGGCAATCTACGCCTATGTGCCAGACATAATCGAATTCTATACCGGGCAGAAACCTCTCCTGAACAACGTCCCGACCTGGAACTGTTCGCTGCCTGATGATCTGGCCTATGTTCTGGACAATCTGGAAGAGGTCGTAGTCAAGGAAGTCCATGGATCCGGTGGCTATGGAATGTTGATCGGGCCGACGGCCTCAAAACGCGAGATTTCGAAGTTTCGAACAATCCTGAAGGCCAATCCGGCAAATTACATCGCCCAACCAACTCTGGCATTGTCGGCCTGCCCGACCCATGTCGCCTCCGGCGTAGCTCCCCGCCATGTCGATCTTCGGCCATATGTGCTGATCGGCAATCAGGTCCGGATCACGCCCGGTGGATTGACGCGTGTTGCCTTGAAGAAAGGCTCACTAGTCGTCAACTCCAGTCAGGGTGGCGGTACAAAAGACACCTGGGTTCTTGAGGATTAGGAAAGCCATGCTGGGAAGAACTGCCTCATCTCTCTTCTGGATGTCACGTTATCAGGAACGTGCCCAGAATATCGCCCGTTTGCTTGAAGTAGCCTATCGCGGTTCAATCATGTCTCATGCCGATAGAGTGGACAACGCGCATTGGCAGTTTGCGCTTTTGTGCTCGAGTTGTGACGATTCTTACAGGGAAAAACACGACGAACTGAACGCCCGCCACATAACGATGCATATGATGTTTGCAAAGGACAATCCGCTAAGTGTCCGCAACTCCCTTGAACATGCGCGGAATAATGCACGGGCAGTTCGCACCAGCATCACTGCAGAACTCTGGGAAGCTGCCAACACCACGTGGATCGAATTCTGCGACGTTAATCCCCAGTCAATAACTCAAGACAAACTTCCAGATTTCCTGGCTTGGGTTACCCAACGCGCCCATCTGTTTCGCGGCGCGCTGTTGAACACAGTGTTGCGCAACGACGGGTATTTCTTTGGTCAAATGGGTAATTTTATGGAACGGGCAGATAACACGGCCCGGGTCCTCGATACGCAGTATTGGGCATTGTTACCTGACAATGACGTTATCGAAGATGGAAATTCTGAGCGCTATCAATGGTCTGCAGTACTCCGGGCCCTTTCCGGACGTCGCAGTTATCGGTTCGCCTACCCAGACGCCCGCCTAAAGGCCTTCAATATTGCGGAATTCTTGATCCTTCGTCAGGAAATGCCGCGCTCTCTGGCTCATTGTTACGGCTGGATAGCCGACACGGCAGAAGATCTCGAACAGTTCTATGGCTCACGTGAACCGAGCTTGGACCTTGCTTCAGACATATTTAGACAATTGACCGACAAACGGATGCGCGAGATCTATCACGCAGGCCTGCACGAATTCCTGACCGACTTTATCAGCAAAAACAATCAGTTCGCGCGACAACTCTCTGAAGACTACAATTTCGCCTGACCCCTGCCCCCGATCATCGTTGGTTCCTCATGCGTTTATTTGTCAGACACACTACAAAATACCGATACGATCAACCGTTGGCCAATTCCATGCAGCAGATTAGGCTGACACCGGCAAATGGTGCAGCGCAGACCATCGTAGACTGGTCAATCGATACGCAAGGGATTGCTCGTGCAACAACCTATACGGATGCCTTCGAAAACGTGGTGCACATGGTTTCTCGAACCGGACCTGTGGAAGATGTAGAGATCACTGCCGTGGGAACCGTGGAGACTTCTGATACGCACGGCGTTCTTGGAAACGAACCTGACGCGAGTGCACCTCCGCGCATTTATAAGCGTGTTACGCCACTAACCCAATCAAACCAGGCAATCCGCAAACTGGCATCACTTGCGGAAGATGAAAACCAGCTAGATGGGTTCCATGCCTTGATGCATGCCATACGGGAAAAGGTCGACTACAAAATCGGTGTTACGGAAACACATGCCAGCGCATCATCCGCACTGACCGCTGGTGAAGGTGTCTGCCAGGATCACGCCCATATATTTATTGCCGCAGCTCGTGCGATCGATATTCCAGCTCGTTATGTTTCCGGGTATCTCCATCTGGAGGATGAGCAGGAATCAGAAGCGCATCATGCCTGGGCGGAAGTACTAATTAGCGACCTGGGTTGGGTTGGTTTCGACGTATCCAACGGAATCTGCCCAACGGACCGGTATATCCGCTTGACGACAGGCCTGGACTCGCGTTCCGCTGCCCCCATCAAGGGAATCCGTTTTGGCGGGCACGAAGAAAACCTGACAGTTGAGGTGGACGTAACGCAAGCAGCTTCCCAGCAGCAGCAATAAGCTGATAGAAGCTGGTTCGCACACCAACTCTATTGGAAACCAGCCGGTAAATGCCGTTGAAGGAAAATGACAGGAAATGACCTATTGTGTCGGCTTGAAACTTGACCGTGGATTGGTTTTTGCTGCGGACACACGTACTAATGCTGGCCTCGACAACATCGCCACTTTCAAAAAACTTCATGTCTGGGAAAAACCCGGAGAACGGGTGATTACCCTGCTCTCCGCCGGGAACCTGGCCATAACCCAAGCTGTTATTTCACTTCTCGAGGAGCACATATCTTCTGCTCAGGACGACCGGACAACGGTGATGACCGCGAGCACCATGTTCCAGGTCGCTCGTCTGGTCGGAAGTGCCATGCGGGAAGTGGAAACAATTGACGGTGAAGCATTAGCCACCAATGCGGACAATTTCTTTGTAACTTTCATTCTCGGTGGTCAGATCAAGGGCGAGCAACCACGCCTGTTTCAAGTCTATGCCGCAGGAAATTTCATCGAGGTTTCCGAAGATACGCCCTTCCTGCAAATCGGTGAACATAAATATGGCAAACCGATCCTGGACCGCGTGACCCGACCCGACATGCGTCTTGGCGAGGCTGCAAAAATGGTCTTGTTGTCTTTTGATTCAACCTTACGATCAAATCTGTCGGTCGGCATGCCGATAGACCTGCTGGTCTACAATACAGACAGTTTCACAACAGAGCGCCAGGTTAGGATCGAACAAGACGATCCCTATTTTCAAAAACTGTCTCATGGCTGGTCCGATAAACTGCGGGAAGCCTTTTCTGATCTGGAAGAATTCGACGTGTGACCTCGCAAGTGGTGTTGTTTGCGGTCAGGGCCCTGTCACAACAACGCTTTATGAGCCGTAATTTGGATCCGGAGCCCCTGCCCGCATGAGCACAACCGACATCCCGCAAGATGGCAAAACGATCATCTGGACCAGAGAACCCTCCAATAGCCCTCTGGAAGCGAACAACGCACCTCTTCAGGCGCTTCGGGAGATGATCAGGAACAACCAGCGTCAGGAGATCGTGGATCTGTTGAAACGTTGGGACCCGATTGATGTCATGCAGCTGTTAATGCGACTGCGTCTCAAACATGCACGCAAGCTGTTTCAGTGGTTACCAGCCAACCCATCGATAAAAGTTGTCGCTGAACTCAGCCCGGAATTTCGCTCGATCCTGATGGAGCAGACAACTCTGGACCAGTTCAGGGATATTTTGGCGGGGCTTGACCCTGAGGATACTGTCGAAATTCTGAATGACTTTCCCGATGATGTTGCCGACACGCTGATTACCCGTCTTCCTGATGTTGAAGACATTGCATCGCGCGGCTCCTACGCTGACGATACTGCTGGCCGAATAATGGCAAGCAAGTTCGTCGCTTTGCCGGAAACATGTACAGCAGAAGATGCTGCTGCCCAGATGCGCAGCGAAGCGGACCGGATCCGCAAGATCTTCACAGTCTATGTGACAGATGAGACCGGAAAGCTTATCGGCTTTGTCGAAGTGGGAAAACTGTTGCTCGCACCTGCCGACGCTCCCCTTTCCAGTATCATGAACCGGGATGTCCTGGCCGTATCAGCGGACACTGATCAGGAAGATGTTCTCCGAATTGCCAGAAAGCGAGACATGCGCACTGTGCCTGTTGTCAGTGCTGAGGGTCATCTGATTGGACGGATCACCCCAAAGCAACTGACGCGCATAGCCTCCGAAGAAGCCAAGGAAGACATGCTTCTCATGAGCGGTGTCTCTAGCGAAGCGCGCTCCGATGATACCGCCTTCCGGATCGTCCGTGGCCGCCTGCCATGGCTTGTTGCCGGACTGATCGGGGCAAGCGTCGCGGCGACAGTTGTGGGATCCTATGAAGACCAACTAGCCGAAGCGGCAATCCTAGCTGCATTCATTCCCGTAACCATGTCCATGGCTGGCAATGCGGGACTGCAGGCGTCAGCTGTCGCTGTTCAAGGTATTGCAACCGGAGCCCTCTGGTCTGGCGACATCATCTTCCGACTGACTAAGGAGTTCATAGCAGCTCTGTTCAATGGCGCGGTCGCCGGATCAATCCTTGCCTGTCTCGTGATGATCGCGTCAATGATTGTACCGATCGATGAACCACTTCGTCTGGCGATTGCGACGTCTCTGTCGCTACTTTGCGTAACCACGATTGCTGCGATGGTCGGAGCTACAGTTCCGATAATCCTGGACAAGATCGGCATTGACCCGGCCATGGCCATCGGGGTTTTCATTACCTCTTCGAACGATGTTCTCGGCGTGTTGATCTTCTTTCTGATGGCCACAACGTTTTATTTGAGCTGACGGGTTTCAGCCTTTAGCAAGGATCAGGGTAGCCGCTTCGAACTCTTTCTGTTTAAAAGCCCTGATCTCAGTCGCTTCCGTGACTTCTCCCCACCGCTCGATATTGAAATCCTCTTCAACATGAGCTGCTTTCCAGACGCCCTCGGAGCCGAGATGCTCTTCCAGCAATGCCAGTGCGAGCAGAGCAGAGCCGGTCAGGCTTGTAGCCGTATGAAAAGCTGCGAGCTTTAGCGGTGTCAGGACCCCGATCCGCGCCCTAAAGGCCGTCAACAGGCTGTCCGGCTGCGCAGCATGGATAATACCTTCAATCAGTAGGAACCGGCCACCAAGCAAGTCGCCCGCCCAGTCAACGACAGGATCCCATGTGGTCCGTTGAGACGTCACCAGGCTGTCTGGGGTGTCCGCCCGGTAACAAAGCGCATCATTGCCTGCAAAATTGGTGATCTCGTCAGCAACTTCATCGAATTTTGCCGCAACTGCGTCCTGAGCCGAGTTGGAAATTCGTGTAAGCGGCATGCGCGCCGGATCGATTTCCTTTTCCTGCGCATCCCACTCGGCAGCGACTGCAGCACCCAATACAGCTGTCGGCAAGGTAAGCGTAGATTTGCCGGGTGTTTTAACCGGCCTGCCATCCAGATGAATGGCAAAACCACCATCGGCTTCAACATGTTCCGCGCGTTCGTAGAATCGTTTTGGCAACTCGCGCTTAGAAGTTTCGCGTACCCGCTGTTCCGGATCTATCGCAGCATCCTCATGCATTGCATCAAGATAATCACGCATTAATCTGTTTCCATTCAACTTTCAAAACTTGGGACAAGGCTGACTGTAGATCAGAAAAGGCATCAATGATCCGATCAGCCCCGTTATCGGCCAGCAAGGCGTGCTCATGATAGCCCCACGTCACTCCAATAGCATGAGCCCCTGCCCCCTTGGCCATTTCCATGTCGTAACTTGTGTCGCCAATGACCACTGTCTGGTTCGGTTCAGCTCCGACTTCGCTCATCGCACGTTCAATCATGTCCGGATGAGGTTTGGACGGTGATGTGTCTGCCGTCTGTATCGTGACAAATCGCCCATGAAGGTCATGGGTGTCCAACATATGATTTACGCCGCGCAATGCCTTGCCGGTTGCGATTCCCAGCAGAACATCATCCCGTGCATGTAACAGATCAATCGCTGACTTGGCCCCCGGATACATCGGGTCGAAATCAAGACCGGCTTCCCGGCGTCCGATTTTGGATTTGCGATATGCATCGGCCATCTGGCTCACCTTGTCCTGATGTTCAGCTCCGACAAGATCACCGAAAGCCTGTTCCAGTGAACGGCCGACTATGGACAAAGTCGTTTTCCGGTCAGGGCGCTGAAGCCCAACAGCATCAAACCCGACCTGAAAGCCGTGCAAGAGCGTGTTTTGGCTATCCACCAGTGTCCCGTCGACATCGAAAATTATCAGATACATGTTCTGCCTTTGGCTACAAGCCTGTGTGCCGCGGCATTTGCCGGGTTTTGGCCGCATGGTCAAGCGATGAAGGTCAAAAGACCACATATGGACCCTTGAAAACGAACAAAAGTTCCAGGTCATATTTGCCGGTCATGCAGTATTTGCCGCCTCAGTCCACATCCAAACCGGTTGCCACACCGCATCTTTGGATAACGACGTTTTCTGGAGAGCGCCCCAATTTTGCCTCTCTAAGGTGATTTTGGCTTCGTCACAAGACGGCACGAAAGATGATTGGCCAATAAGGCAAACTCATCCAGACAGCCGCATCCGGGCGGGCACAAACGTTTGGGGCAAGATTGCTTCCAGATACTGGTGATGTCAGACGCGCAGTTCCAGGAGCTGCGGGCAAGAGGATTTATGTGCTTTGATGCATCGTGAAAAGCAGACAACAGACCAAAAGAGCAGACCAGAAAGCCTAATTGCAGGCAAGGGAAGCCTTTTGACCACAGGCCTTGCGATTGCAACATCTGCGATCATTTTCAAAGCTGTCATCCTGAGTGTCGGATTGCTCAGTCCTGAATTTGCACCCACAACGGCAACGCACGTCAATGCCCTGGTAATCGGTACTGAAGACAATCTCGCTGTGCCTACGCCCCCACGGAAAAGACTCGCAGTATCGACACAAGATGTTGCGACCCAAAAAGCCGTAGAAGGACTTAACCTTCTGGAGAGCGAGCAGGATGGTCGATATTCCGCAGTCTCAGCCTCAAAGCACAAATCTCCGTCGCAACTGGCGAAAGAGAATGCACGGTCTGCGCTGACCATCCATTTGGCGAAATTGAAATTGAAAAGTGCGTTGATTGCAGCGCGAAATGCTGCCAAGCAAACCAAGCCTATAGAGATTTCCCCGGCGCCTAATGCCGTTATTGCCTTGGCGGGCCCAACACCAGCTCCCGAAACAGCGGAAACTGAGGTACCAGTCCCACCTCTTGTTATGGCTTCGCTGCAAACAGAGCCTCTAGCGAACATCGACTTGTCGAGGGAGCCTTTGGCTGGCGCGCCAACTGCGACAGAGACAACACCTGTTCCCAACAAAAGACCACGCCCACTGATTCACAGCAAACCCGGTGCAATCACCAAACCAGTCAAACCTTCCGCGCCAGTTCTTGCCTATGCCGCACCGGGAATTCCGGAAGATGACAAAACAGGCCTGTTTAGTGGCCTCGGAAAGGTTTTCAAAAGCCCGAATGGTGGCCTTCCCGGTCGTAGTCGGGGCATCGCGGTCTATGACATCAGCACAGCCACCGTTCATATGCCGGATGGCACAAAACTCGAAGCACACTCCGGAATCGGGCACCGTAAAGACAAGCCCAAATATGCTTATGTGAAAAATCTGGGGCCGACACCACCAAACGTCTACAAGCTGCGTATGCGCGAACGCCTGTTCCATGGGGTTGAGGCTATTCGGATGCTGCCGCTTGATAGAGCTGCCATGAAGGGCCGTGACGGAATGTTGGCCCACACGCCACTCCTGCGTCGGACCAATGGCTCTCACGGCTGTGTAGCCTTCAAAAACTACAAAAAATTCCTGGCAGCGTTCAAGGCTGGCAAGGTCAAGACAATGATTGTTGTGCCGTCCATGAACAAATTACCGACATACATGGCAAAACTGGAGCGCAAGTCCCGGGTATAGCCACCTTGCGGCGGTGAGGAAGATTGGTTATTCCCGAAGCATAGCCTGCCTCCCACCGGCCCGGAGTACCTCTTGACCAAGATCCTCGGTATATTTCTTGTCCTGATCGCTGCAATTCAGGTGATCAAACCACTGGGTTGGCCGGGCTTGAAAAAACGTTCCGACGCGTGGAAACTGGTGGCAGGCGTCGTTGTTATCACCTTTGCCTCGGTGATTGTCACAGCCCTATTTCAGGGAAGTTGAAAACCGTCGACTGTTGACCCGTATGACCGCGCCCGCATTGCCGCTTAAAAAGACTGCCGCGATCGGCAACAAACTAGCGTTTGAATACCGGGCTGGTTTCGTCCGGATCGTCTGCTTCCGGATCATAGTCTGATGCGTCAAACCCAAGAAGGTTCCATGTCTGCTGCATGTGCGGAGGCAAGGGTGCTGACACATCAATGATCCCGTGCCCCGACGGATGAGGGATCCTGATGCGGCGGGCCAGCAAGTGTAGACGGTTCTGTATACCGCCCGGCAGTTCCCAGTTCTCGATATTGAAATACTTGTCGTCACCGATGATCGGGTGGCCAAGATGCGCGGCGTGGGCCCGAAGCTGGTGGGTTCGACCGGTAATTGGTTTCAGGGTCACCCAGGAGACTTTCTGCGCAGACTGCTCAAATACCGAATAGAGCGACACTGCATGCTGCGCGTTATCCCTGCCCTGACGAACCACCTGCATGCGTTCTTCATCTTCGTTGCGCGCAAGAAACGTTGAAATACGGCCCTGCTTGGGCTTGGGAACACCCGCCAGCATCGCCCAGTACACTTTTTGAGTGTTGCGATGGCGGAACGCCTTGGTGAGCTCCTGCGCCGCCTGACGCGTCCGGGCAACCAATATGATCCCCGACGTTTCCCTGTCCAGCCGGTGCACCAGACGCGGTTTGTTGCCTTTCTGATCAGTGAACGCGTCCAGCATGCCGTCCAAATGCCGTTTCAAACCAGACCCACCCTGGACAGCAAGACCAGCAGGCTTGTTCAGAACCATGACATGTTTGTCTTCAAACAACATCATGTCTTCAACCGCCTTGTGGTCATCATCGGTTAGTCTGGTGGATTTCGGTTTTGCGTTCTTTTTGTCGTCAGCAGACAATTCCACGCCGAAGGGTGGGATGCGAACGATCTGACCCTTGGCAATACGCGTGCTGGATTCTGCTCGTTTGCCGTCGACACGGACTTGTCCGGTCCGCAGAAGCTTCTGCAAACGACCAAAACCAAGGCCAGGATAGTGGGCCTTGAACCAACGGTCGAGGCGCATGCCCGCTTCATCAGCGGTCACTTTTATCTGTTCAATCGCGGACATAATGTTCTCGTTCGGCTGCAGATCTCTTGTGTTCTGCGCTCAACTATCCGGAAATACAAATTTTCCGGTGAAAATCGTTTCGCAGCGTATAGGCCCAAACGACCGTAATTGAAAGGGCTAGCTTAAGAACCGACCTGTCGCATGATCATCAGCCCCGCAAACACACCGAGAATAGACAAGACAACGGATGCCAAAACATATAGCAGCGCCAGTTGCGTGTCGCCTCTCTCCCAAAGGACTGAAGTATCCAGGGAAAATGCCGAGAACGTCGTGAAGCCACCGAGAAAACCAGTCGCCAGAAAATACCGAAGGGCTTGAAGGTTGCCAGCTTCATGTCTCACCAGCCAGCCGATAAACATCCCCATCGCCAGAGACCCGGCCACATTAACAGTCAGCGTTCCTATCGGAAATCCCGGACCGAACAGCCGCAATGTTGCCAGGGAAACAAGATGACGTCCACCAGCGCCCAGACCGCCGCCCAACATGACAAGAAGAAGATGTTTCAACGTTTATCCCCAAAGGCGATGAAGCTCATTCTCACACAATGACCGGACAAGCACTGCAATCAAGTCCTTCTAAGGCTTTTTCCGTTACTTGCTGAATGTTTGGGCTCGATTGCTTCAAACTTCATCTGCGACATGGGCAAAGTCAGGATAAATGGCGCGGATGAGATCATCAATTCGTTCAATTTCATCAGGAATTTCAGTGAGTTTTTCGCGCTCTTCCTCGAGCACTGCCAGAAAGATCCGCGCACGTGCCTGATTGACCTGTTGTTGCTGCAGGGAAACATCACCTACAGAAGACAAAACAACGCTTACCAGCCGGTCAGCTGCATTTAGGCGCCCCCACAAATAATCGTGCTCTCGCCAGCTCCTGTTAAAAAATGCACCGAACCTGTTGAGCTCTTTGCCTTTGAGATCGAACCCTTCCGTGTAAAGGCTCTCCGCATCCCGGGGACTGATGCGGTCAACCAGTATCTCGGTGACTTCCGAAAAGTCGTTCCTTTGCAGAACCGGAAATGTGATCAGATCATAAAAACTGAACCCGATATACGCCTGCAGAAGTGCCGTGTGACGACCCTTGTCGAGTAATTCCGCAGCCTTGTCTGCAAACAACTCATCCTGTTCCAGGTCCAGATCTGGCAGCCCCATCATTCCGGAGAGGCCGTCCAGGAACCTTTGCACAGCCACCTCTTCGCCTTCCTTGCAGAGCCCGTTCGCACAAAGGTCTTCAGCCAAGGCCTGACATTTGCCTCCGAAGAACCTGTCGCTCCATCGCCAGGTCAGATGATCAATGTGCTGATAGAGCAGTCCTTTTAGTTCATCCAGAGCATCCGTATCGGGTACCGGCAAGGAGCTGTCGCGGTCATGGTGATAGAACCCGTTGAGTTTGCGTATGACAAAGCGGAGTCGCCGAATTCGGTAATCAACATCGAGACCGCGCAGCAACGCAATAATCTTCGGGTCTGCCCTTCCGATCAGATCAGTGCTTTGGGAGGTCAACTCAATAAACCGCGCAGAGAATAGATTGAGAAGCGCATCTTCCTCCTTGATCGCACCGTCAACCGTTTCAATTCCGGAAACAAGAGCTGCAAGGCGTTCAGCTAGTGAGTGCAGTTTCAGGGACTGGTAGTTCAGAAACGCAAATCCTGCCTGTTGGTGGGCCTTTACGGTCGCTTCCCGGCGGCATTTTGTAACGACATCCCGGGTGATACTCCGCAGTCTTGGCAATATCCCCGAAACCGCCTGATCGACCATTGGAGTCGCTGAATCAATCAGATTGGCAAGCCAGCGGCTGCGCCGGTTGTTCTGCTCCAGTTCCTTCAGATCATCACCGACAGGTTCGTTGCGAGGAATATGTGCCAGCGACGCCAGAATGACCCGGAAGAACCCCGGCTTTTCTGTCGGCCCCTCATTTACCGGCTTGTATTCCACTGGAGCCGGATCAACATAAATCAGCCGCCTGGCAACTTCGCGGGCGGCTGGGCGCTCCTCGATCACGTCGATAACCGGAGCAAATGGCTTGTTCATGACCACACTGCCGTCAACAAAACAGTGCCGAGACTTGGTCTCGTCGGTCAGTCCCAGTCCCTTTTGCAGGAAGGTGTCCCTGTTCTGCCATTTGTCTTTGCGGCGGGACAAAATGCGTTCCATTTCCGAGACAGTTGCGGGCGGAAATGCCCCGGGAAAAGACGATGTCGCGCGCGCTGCAAACACAAGCTCTGGAATGCTCTCTTCCCCAAACTGGCTCTCGACATATCCAGGAGACCGATGAGCGGCATGGAAATTCAGGATACGGCGGTGATCCCACTCTTCAATATAAGCCGGGTCATCCAGATGGATTTTCCTCTTGATGCCATTGTAGTCCGTGATCGTCACAAACAGATCAAGTGTTTGCCCGCGGGGAATCAGTGTCCCTCCTCCATCTGGCCCCTTTTCCATTTTCTTGCAGGCGTCCAGCATCCAATCAATGAACCTCTCGCCTGAAAACGGCGGGGTGAACCAACGCGCCTGCATGAAATGCCGCAGTTTTTCGCGCGTCTCGGGGCTTTCGATCTGTTTGCTCAGCCGGGAATTGACCAGCCGATCCAGAACGGGCGAAATAGAAATCTTGAGATACCTCGACAATCCTATTTGCGGTCGAGACAGACGCGTTACATCTGCATTCTTCAGCCACATCTCGCTATGGCTATCGAGAGACAGATCATGGGTAAGTGCCCGCGCCAGCATGATACCGTTGACGCCACCGGCAGAAGCGCCTGCTATCGCATCGACAACAACTCGTATGTCAGCTGAAGACGACAACAGGTCCAGCAGATCACGATAAGCATTTTGCACCGGAGGAAGATCGCCGATTGGTAATTCGGGTTTGCTTTTCCGATCCAGCCGAAAACTGGAAGCGCGCACCAAATTTAAGATTTCGCGACTGACACCATGCATATAGATGGCCAGCGAAACGCCGCCATATAAAACAAGACCAAGTCTTAGCTCAATTTCCTTCACGGTGTCGGTATCCGCATGCCGTTTTCTCAAAGCCTAGCGTTGAAGCTGTTTGCGTACCCTTAATATGGTGGGAAATTTGACAAGCTAAATTCACGCCCACTCACCCATACGGCATATTACCGGATCGTTTTGGACTACCTGCGCTCCCTGCGCAGCTTGTCCCAATACTCCAGCCGCTTGCGCAAATCGCGTTCAAAACCGCGCTCAGCTGGATCGTAGTAGGTCTGACGACCCAGATCCTCCGGGAAATAGTCCTGCCCGGAAAAACCGTCCGGAGCATCATGATCATATTGATAGTCTGCCCCGTAACCTTCCTGTTTCATCAGTTTCGTCGGCGCGTTCAGTATATGTTTCGGCGGCAATAATGAACCACTCGATTTGGCATCGCGCATGGCCGCTTTGTAGGCCACATAAGCTCCATTCGATTTCGGGGCCGTCGCCAGATAAATCACACATTGCGCCAAAGCCAACTCGCCTTCGGGGGAGCCAAGCATCTGGTAGGCATCACGAGCCGCGTTCGCCTGAGTCAGCGCATTTGGATCTGCCAACCCGATATCCTCAACTGCCATTCGGATCAGACGCCTTGCGAGATACATTGGGTCTTCGCCGCCATCCAGCATTCGACAGAACCAGTAAAGCGACGCATCGGGATCTGAACCACGAACGGATTTATGCAACGCCGATATCAGATTGTAATGACCGTCAGCGCCCTTGTCATAAATCGGCGCTCTCCGTTGTACAATTTCCTGCAGCCGCTCTGCATCAAAGGTCTCTTCATTCGCGGCAGCCCGCCAGACATCCTCAGCCAGGGTGAGCGCTGACCGTCCATCCCCATCCGCCATACGCATCAAAACTGCACGGGCTTCAGCATCGAGAGGAAGAGGCTTTTCTTCCACCTCTTCTGCGCGGGTCAGAAGTTTATCAATCGCATCTCGCGACAATGACTGAAATGTCATCACATGGGACCGTGACAACAGCGCCGCATTCAACTCGAACGACGGGTTTTCAGTGGTTGCACCAACAAGCGTAATCGTCCCGTCTTCCATGACTGGCAGAAAGCTGTCCTGCTGTGCCCTGTTGAACCGATGGATCTCGTCAACAAACAACAATGTTGCCTTGCCAGTCATACGTCGCACGCGTGCGGTTTCAAAAACTTTCTTGAGTTCCGCTACGCCGGAAAAGATCGCCGAAATCTGCTCAAAAGCAAGGTCGGTCTCATTTGCCAGCAAACGCGCAATTGTTGTTTTCCCGGTACCCGGAGGGCCCCAAAAAATCAGCGAACCGAGGGTCCGTGTTTTGAGCATCCGGGACAACGTCCCTTCCGGTCCAAGCAGATGTTCCTGGCCGACAACATCCGATAGCTGTGTCGGCCGCATACGATCTGCCAGCGGACGCGGAGCTGCGTCAGCGGCCAATCCTGAGGCTTCAAAGAGATTGCTCACGCGCGCCCCTTACCTCAACACAATCTGCGAAACCTTTCCGTCTCGCTCGATATCCAAACGCCACACTCTCGGAGGTGTTTTGGTGATTGTCTCCAGCATCCGTGTTGTTTCCACGGGCTGCTTGTTAACAACCCGAATAACGTCACCCGGCCTCATCCCGACCTGGCTTGCTGTGCTGCCCTGTTGGACATCCGCGACCACGACTCCTTCGTAGGTTCCTTCCAACCCGATTTCCTGAGCAACAGCCGGGGACAAGTTCATGACTGTCGCTCCCTCAAACGGCGAAAACTCCTGGAGCACTCTGGTATCTCTTGGAACTGTTTCGGGAGCTGGCTCCAAGGAAACAGAAATGACCTTTTCACTGCCACTGCGTACAACTGTGAATTCGGTCTGGTCACCAATCATCTTAGTCGCAAATCGGTATCCGAAAGAATTTGGATCGACGACTTCCTTGCCGTCAATTGCAATGACCAGATCACTGACCTCAAGGCCCGCGCCTTTTGCCGGAGATCCCTCGAAAACAGCCGTAATCAAAACACCGCGCGGCCGATCCAAGGATAGCGCTTCGGCAATTTCAGCATTTACAAGTTGAACACTTGCTCCGAGCCAGGGTCGCAGAACCTTGCCACCCTGATCGGCCGCGCTTGCAACAAAGCGCGCCATATGGGCCGGAATGGCAAAGCCGATGCCGTTTGAACCGCCGGAACGTGAAAAAATGGCGGTATTGATACCGACAAGTTGCCCAGTCATATCAACCAGCGCCCCGCCTGAGTTTCCGGGATTAATCGCCGCGTCTGTTTGAATGAAAAACTGGAAGTCAGTCACACCAACCTGGGTCCTAGCGAGCGCAGACACGATCCCTTGAGTAACTGTCTGCCCGACGCCGAACGGGTTTCCGATTGCCAGTACGATATCGCCGACCTCAAGACTGTCTGAATTGGCAAATTCCACATGCTCAAAAGGGCCTTCTCCACGGATTTTCAGAACCGCCAGATCAGTCCGTTCATCAAGCAACACAATATCAGCGTCAAATTCACGGCGGTCGTTCAAGGCAACCCGGACTTCATCCGCATCCTTGATGACGTGGTGGTTGGTAATCACGGTACCACTTTCGGAGATGATCACTCCCGAGCCAAGAGAAGATTCAACACGCTCATGGGGTTTTCCGGCACCACCATCAGGCTGGCCAAAGAATCGACGGAAAAACGGATCATCAAGGAACGGCGACCTTCGCTGGCGCTGGACGACTTTTCGGCTGGCATAGACGTTGACCACGGCCGGCGCCACTTCCTTTACCACCGGAGCAAAAGAAAGCTTCAGTTGAGACTGATTCTGCGGAACCATCCTCAGGTCCGCCGGCTGCGCCTCAATGGACTGTGCGTGCGCGACCCCCATCCAAAGGCCAACCATTCCAGCGGCGAGCGTTTGAAATGAAAGTATCAATCTGCCGGTCTGTACCAGGCCCATGGCCAAAGTCCTCATTCTCGAATCTCTACTATCTATGCCGATACATGGCAGATTGGAACGAAAAGAGGCAAATACAAAAACAAAAAGCCGCAGGATGTCCTGCGGCTCTTCACGTTTTCTCGATTTGGGTGTTAGGCGGAGCGAACCTGCTGAAGGAAGTTACGTACTTCGTGGTCCAATTGCTCTGCCTGCGATGCCATGTCCGCAGCTTCTTCCGAGAAGGTCTGCGCAGCTGTATTTGTTTCGCTGGACAGGGAAGACACGTTGCGAATGTCCTCGGTCACCTTGGACGTACCGCCAGCAGCACGCTGGGTGTTTTCCGCAATTCCTTGTGTCGCATAACTCTGCTCGGTTACAGCAGCGGCAACTTCACTCACCGACTGGGTAATATCGTCGATGGTTTTCTGAATATCGCCAATCGCCCCGACAGCATCATCCGTCGCACCGCGAATTGCATCGATCTGTTGCTGAATTTCACCGGTGGCCTTACCAGTTTGGGCAGCAAGATCCTTGACCTCAGATGCAACAACGGCAAAGCCCTTGCCCGCTTCACCGGCCCGTGCGGCCTCGATGGTCGCATTCAACGCAAGTAGGTTTGTCTGGTCGGCAATGTCACTGATCAGTGTAACAACCTCACCAATCCGGTTTGCAGCTTCTGCAAGCGACTTCACAGTGTCGTTGGTTGTCTCAGCACGTCTCGTGGCATCCGCTGCAACACTGGAGGATCGTTCAATCAAGGACGAGATTTCCTGAATTGAACTGGAGAGCTGATCAGAAGACGCTGCAATAGATTCAACTTCAGCCAAAGCCTCTTGCGACATGGTCGCTGCATTCGACGAAGTCTCACCGGCTGTTTCTGTCATCTGACGCATGTTGCCGGCAGATTCACGCAAGGAATTTGCAGACTGCGCCACTTTGTCGACAACTGAGCCAACAGATGCTTCAAAATCGCCCGCAAGACTCGCCAGCATTTCTTGACGCTGTGTGGCTTGCCGCTCCGCAACATTTGTCTGTTCTGCCGCACGCCTCTCGTTGTCTTCAGCCGCATTTTGCCTAATCTGAAGAACAGCGCGGCCGATGTCGCCAATTTCATCTTTACGATTTGCAGCGGAGATCTCGGCTTCCAAATCGCCTTCCGCAATTGCGGTCAATGCACCCAAAAGAGTGTTCAATGGCTTGGTAATGTTACGTGAGAAGAAGATGGCAACCACCGCAGCGATTGCAACTGCAATCAGCGACCATACAACCATTGAATCACGCATGGTTGTCACACTGGCAAATGTCTCTTCAACTGACTTCTCAGCAACCATAGCCCAGGTCTGACCATCGACATCAAATGGTGCAGCAACCATCAGCCGGTTAATACCATCAGGGCCCGCAACAATCGCAGCTGTCTCGGTTCCCGATGCCGCAGCGATGATCGGCTCGGCCGAAGTGGTTTCAACTAGAGCTGTCGGGCCATCAGCGAGGGGTTTGTTGCTCAAAAGCATGCCTGATGCATCAGTGATATAAACCTGACCGGTTTCGCCCATATTGGTTCGGTCTGCAACAACTCGATCCAGAACCTCGGCTGTCACACGGACGGCTACGACACCACCGAAACTGATATCACCAAAATTGCTGATATAGACAGGAGCAGCATAAAACATTGATGGCGAGCCGTCTGCTGGCGAATAGTTTTCAAATGAGCTTGAAACAACCTGACCGGCCTCAAGCTCTTTTGCCTGCATGAAAACAGCTTTCAAACCATCTTCAGCACCTGCAACCTCATCAACGTTTTTAAGAAACTCTTCGCCCTTGGTCACTGTGTAAAGAATCAGGCCATTGGGATCCATCAGATAAAGATCGCCATAACCACCATTCTTCCAGATCGAATGGAAAGCTCCATGGACCTCGGAATGGCGCCAGGAATACATCGACTTGTCGTCTTCACCAGTCAAAGCGGCACGTTCGGCTGCATCTTCGGGCTGTTTGTAATAACCAAAGATCTCTTCACGCTGCTCGCCCAGGTTCATCGTTGCGTTTCCGAGATTGGCGAGTGCATCACCAATTCCGGCGCCCGAAGCCACATTGATGATATCCGTTTCTACCGAAGTGATACGGGCATTCATCAGACCTGACCGCGCGGAAATGACCATTCCGAGCTCAGCTTCAGCTGCTTTTTGCAAGCCATCCCGGCCATTAATGTATCCGATAACACCCACCGCTGTGCAGGCGGCCAATGTCAAAAACACCATCAAAGAAGGAATTAGAAATGAAAGCCGGATGGAAGGCCACTTGCTGACGGTAAAAAAAGATCGTTTAGACAACTTGATTCTCCTTGTCCCCCCACGAGACGAGAATAAGTTAGTTCCAGACGGTTAAATCATTGATAATTTGAACAATGGGCAAGAAAAAAAGGCGGACAAATTGCCCGCCTTTTTTCTTAATTCAAAAGCTAGAAATTAAGCCGCGTCTTCTGCAACTTCTTCTGCTTCAGCCCGCGCACGGTCGTCTGCGCCACGAGCTTCCGGGTCGCGGTCGACAAGCTCGATCACAGCCATAGGCGCATTGTCGCCGTAGCGGAAACCAGCTTTCAGAACGCGCGAATACCCGCCAGCACGTTCCTTGTAGCGCTCACCAAGTGTTTCAAACAACTTGGCTACCATGGCTGTATCGCGAATCTGCGAGATAGCCTGACGGCGTGCATGAAGATCACCGCGCTTGCTCAAAGTGATGAGCTTGTCGATGATCGGCTTCATTTCTTTAGCCTTAGGCAGTGTCGTGACGATCTGTTCGTGTTTGATCAGCGACGCTGCCATGTTCGCGAACATAGCCTTACGGTGGCTAGAGGTCCGGTTGAGCTTGCGGCCGGATTTACCGTGGCGCATGGTGCTCTCCTATTCCTGTCAGGCAGTCTGCTCATTTCCTGAAGCACTTGCCCGGTTGATCCTGTAGGGACGCGTACGCCCCTTAATACTGATGGTCTTCGTAGCGCTTCGCGAGATCATCGATGTTCTCAGGCGGCCAGTTAGCAACTTCCATACCAAGATGGAGACCCATCTGGGCGAGAACTTCTTTGATTTCGTTCAGCGACTTGCGGCCAAAATTTGGTGTCCGCAGCATTTCCGCTTCGGTCTTCTGAATGAGATCGCCAATATACACGATATTGTCGTTCTTCAGGCAGTTTGCAGACCGGACAGACAATTCCAGCTCGTCGACTTTCTTCAAAAGCGCCGGGTTGAACGCGAGTTCCGGGACAGTGTCCTCGGCGACTTCACGTTGTGGCTCTTCGAAGTTGACGAAGATGGACAGCTGATCCTGGAGAATGCGTGCAGCATAAGCCACAGAATCATCAGGAGAGACCGAACCGTCTGTCTCAACCGTAAGGGTCAGCTTGTCGTAATCAAGAACCTGTCCTTCACGGGTGTTTTCCACCTTGTAGGAAACTTTCTTGACTGGCGAATACAGGCTGTCTACCGGAATAAGGCCAATTGGCGCATCTTCAGGACGGTTACGGTCAGAGGAATGATACCCCTTACCGGTGTTAACGGTGAATTCCATGCGGATTTCAGCGCCCTCGTCCAAGGTGCAAAGAACCAATTCCGGGTTCAATACTTCGACGTCGCCAACGGTCTGAATGTCGCCAGCTGTTACAACACCAGGACCCTGTTTGCGCACAACCATGCGCTTGGGACCTTCACCTTCCATGCGGATGGCGATTTCCTTGATGTTGAGTACGATGTCTGTGACATCTTCCCGGACACCCGGGATCGAGGAGAACTCGTGCAGAACACCATCAATCTGAACAGCGGTAACCGCAGCACCCTGCAGTGAAGACAGCAGAATACGGCGCAGCGCGTTGCCCAGTGTCAGACCGTATCCACGCTCAAGAGGCTCGGCAACAACTGTCGCCAAGAAGCGCGGATCATCACCCGGCTTGATCTCGAGTTTGGTTGGCTTGATGAGTTCTTGCCAGTTTTTTTGAATGGTCACGTTTTCGTCCCTTCGGCTATCCCGCCTGGTGCATCAAAGCCAGGCTATTCTTGCCATTTGGAGAAACAGGTACCTAAAGCTGGAAAGCCTTAGACGCGGCGGCGCTTGCGCGGACGGCAGCCATTGTGCGGAATCGGCGTCACGTCACGGATCGACGTGATGAGGAAACCAGCAGCCTGCAATGCACGCAGAGCAGATTCACGACCGGAACCCGGACCACGAACTTCAACTTCCAGAGTGCGCATGCCATGTTCCGAAGCCTTCTTGGCCGCATCTTCTGCAGCAACCTGAGCGGCGTACGGAGTTGACTTACGAGAGCCCTTGAAACCGAGAGCACCGGCAGACGACCAAGAGATCGTGTTGCCTTGCGCATCGGTGATAGTGATCATTGTATTGTTGAACGTAGAGTTCACATGCGCAACACCAGAAGAAATGTTCTTGCGTTCGCGGCGACGCACGCGCGTCGTTTCTTTAGCCATTCTGTAATCCTTGTATTGATCTCGTCACTGCCGTAATTCCGGCAGCTCCACCACCAATCGCGGGGCGTTGATTATTTCTTCTTACCTGCGATCGGCCGCGCCGGACCCTTGCGGGTACGTGCGTTTGTATGCGTCCGCTGACCACGAACAGGAAGGCCGCGGCGATGACGCAGGCCGCGATAGCAGCCAAGGTCCATCAGACGTTTGATGTTCATCGCCGTATCACGGCGCAGATCACCTTCAACCATGTAGTCACGGTCGATGGTTTCACGGATCTGAAGAACTTCACTGTCAGAAAGCTCGTTTACACGGCGAGCAGCGTCGATATTGTTTTTTTCGACGATTTCCTGGGCGAATTTCGCACCAATACCGTGAATATACTGAAGCGCGATAACAACGCGCTTGTTCGTTGGGATGTTAACGCCAGCAATACGTGCCACGTTTGTCTCCATGTTAGGCAGTCAGAAAGAACCAACCGCGTTTAAAACAACCCGCGTCCGGTGGAGTTCCGGCCCATGCGGTGTACGAAAATGCCGGAACAACCCCGGCACAGAGAAAGCCGATCTCATAAACATGAAACCGGCTAAACTATAAGCTAGAGCGCGTCGTTTACCGGCTCTAAACCTTCTCGTCAAGTCCCTGTAGAATGCTTTCTACCGAGGAAGAGACTTCATCTATTCCCTGCATACCGTCGACTACGGAAAGCAGGCCTGTTTTCTCATAATAAGGCACAACAATAGCAGTGTCGCGATTGTAGGCCTCAAGGCGCTGTTTGAAGACTTCCGGATCATCATCCTTGCGCACAGGCTGACCAGCAGCCTTGGCATCTTCTGCTCGTTTGATTATCCGTTGGACGAGTTTTGTCTGATCAACCCGCAGTTCCAAAACCGAGTTCAGTTTCAGAGCATTCGCATCGAGCATGACGTCGAGCGCTTCGGCCTGAGCAAGAGTGCGCGGGAATCCGTCGAGAATGAACCCCTTCTTGGCGTCATCCTCTGCAATCCGGTCCTTGATGATACCAACTACGATTTCATCAGAGACGAGTCCGCCGGAGTCCATTACAGCTTTGGCTTTGACCCCAATCGGGGTCTGGGCGGCGACCGCTGCACGCAGCATGTCGCCAGTAGACAATTGAGGTATTCCGTATTTCTCAACGAGGCGCGCGGCCTGTGTACCTTTCCCCGCGCCTGGCGGTCCTACAAGAATTAGCCTCATCTACGTTTCCCCCTCAGTTTCGACTTCTTCACTAGACCTTCATATTGATGCGCAAGCAAGTGCCCTTGTATCTGTGACACAGTGTCCATAGTCACACTGACGACAATCAATAACGAAGTGCCACCGAAATAGAACGGAACGCCCGTGGCCGAAATGAGGAATTCGGGTAATAGACAAACGATGGTGATGTAAATTGCACCAACGACTGTAATACGCGTCAACACATGATCGATATATTGCGCTGTCCGCTCACCCGGGCGGATACCCGGTATAAAGCCACCATGTTTCTTCAGGTTGTCTGCTGTGTCGCTCGGATTGAAGACAATCGCAGTGTAGAAGAAACAGAAGAAGATGATCATCGCGGCATAGAACACCATGAACAATGGCTGTCCATGACCCAGAAGCGCTGTGATCGTCGTCAGGATGTCATTACTGCTGCCCTGTCCAAAACCCGCAATTGTAGCCGGCACCAACAGCAGGGATGACGCAAAAATCGGCGGAATAACACCAGCTGTGTTCAGCTTGAGTGGCAGGAAGGACGTGTTGCCCTCGAACATCCGGTTGCCCATCTGGCGCTTCGGATACTGAATAAGCAACCGGCGCTGAGCACGTTCCATGAAGACGATGAACGCGATCACAACAACTGCCAGAATGATTATTCCCAGAATAATCCAGGTCGCGAGTGATCCCTGACGGCCAAGTTCAAGAGTTTGAACAATCGCTGAAGGAAGCCCTGCAACAATACCCGCAAAGATGATCAACGAAATACCGTTACCAATGCCGCGAGAAGTGATCTGCTCACCAAGCCACATCAGGAACATCGTTCCGCCAACCAGCGTAATCACGGTTGATGCACGGAAAAACCAGCCTGGATCCGTTACAACGTTCGCAGCACCTTCAAGACCAACCGCAATTCCATAAGCCTGGAATGCAGCCAGAATGACTGTACCGTAACGTGTGTATTGGTTGATGACTTTCCGGCCCTGATCACCTTCCTTTTTCATCTGCTCGAGAGACGGCACAACGGTCGTCATGAGCTGCATGATAATGGAAGCGGAAATATACGGCATAATGCCGAGGGCGAAGATCGCCATGCGCTCAACCGCACCACCGGAGAACATGTTGAACATGCCGATGATGCCGGATTGGGCCTGATTAAAGGCCTGCGCAAACGCGTCCGGATTGATACCGGGCATTGGAATGTAAGTGCCCAGTCGATAAACCAAAAGCGCCCCTAGCGTGAACCAGATGCGCTTTTTGAGTTCTTCAGCCTTGGCGAAAGCTGAGAAATTTAGATTTGACGCCAGTTGCTCGGCGGCCGATGCCATGCCCTACTCCGGTCAGTTAATTACCGACAAATGGGAAAAGCCCAGGCAATTAAGCCTGAGCACCCAAGACGACTACTTTGCCGCCCGCTTTTTCGATCGCAGCCACAGCGCCCTTGGAGGCACCAGCAACTTCGAAAGATACTTTTGCGGTGAGATCACCGGTAGCAACGATGCGAACACCGTCACGAATCCGCTTAACAACACCGGCTGCTTTCAACGCTTCGACGGTAACCGTCTCAGACGCGTTCAGCTTACCAGCATCAATTGCTTTTTGAACACGGCCAATGGACACAGTTGTGTAATCCTTGGCAAAAATGTTCGTGAAGCCACGCTTAGGCAGGCGGCGGTGAAGCGGCATTTGACCGCCTTCAAAGCCCTTGATTGCCACACCGGAACGGGACTTCTGACCCTTTACGCCGCGACCACCGGTCTTGCCTTTGCCAGACCCGATACCACGACCAACGCGAGTGCGTTCTTTAACAGCACCTTCGTTGTCATGAAGTTCGTTGAGATTCATGTCTTCTCTCCTCACCCCGTGCTTATGCGTTGTCTTCGACGACGCGAACGAGATGCTGGACCTTATTGATCATGCCACGCACTTCAGGTGTATCCTTCAGTGTGGAACGGCGGTGCATCTTGTTGAGGCCAAGACCGACAAGCGTTGCGCGCTGGTCCTTAGGACGGCGCAGCGGGCTGCCAATCTGTTCGACCGTAACAGTCTTTGCGGTGTTCGCCATGGAACTAACCCTCATTCAGCTGGTGGCCGGAGCCGCTAAGTTCAAGCCTCAGCGGCAGCCGGAGCTGTCTCTTCGTTGTTGTCACGACGACGGGACTGCAGCACAGAGACCTTGAGGCCACGGCGAGCAGCCACGGAGCGCGGGCTGTCTTCTTTGGTTAGTGCATTAATTGTTGCACGAACCATGTTGTAGGGATTGGAAGTCCCCAAAGACTTAGCCACAACGTCCTGGACGCCAAGTGTTTCGAAGACGGCACGCATTGGGCCACCTGCGATGATACCTGTACCGGCAGGAGCTGCACGCAGCAGAACCTTACCTGCACCGTGACGGCCTTCCACATCGTGGTGAAGCGTCCGGCCTTCGCGCAGCGGCACACGAATCATGGTGCGCTTTGCAGCTTCAGTTGCCTTGCGGATAGCTTCCGGCACTTCGCGTGCCTTACCTTTACCGAAGCCGACACGGCCCTTTTGATCACCAACCACTACCAGGGCTGCAAAGCCGAAACGACGGCCACCCTTGACCACTTTGGCCACGCGGTTGATGTGTACGAGCTTGTCGACGAATTCGCTGTCTCGCTCGTCGCGATCGCGATTATCCTGTCTCGCCATTTTATACGTCTTCCGTTCTTAAGAGCGCCAACGGGCGCTGGTCAGAATTCAAGTCCACCTTCACGAGCTGCATCAGCAAGCGCTTTGACACGCCCATGATACTGGTACCCGCCTCGGTCGAACACGACCTGCTTGACGCCAGCGGCAGAAGCACGCTCGGCGACTAGCTTGCCAACGGCAGTTGCAGCTGCAACGTCGGCGCCCGTCTTCAGACTGCCTTTGAGATCGTTTTCGATCGTGGAAGCAGAGACAATTGTATGCCCTTTCGCATCGTCGATGATCTGAGCATAGATCTGCTTCGACGAGCGGAAGATCGAAAGGCGCGGACGATCGTTCGCGGCTTTCTTGATCGTACGACGCACGCGATCGCGGCGGCGTTCGAAAGCTTTTTTGCTGTTCGCCATGATCCTGGTCCGTTACTTCTTCTTGCCTTCTTTGCGGACGATAAACTCGTCTGCATATCGAACGCCTTTGCCCTTGTAGGGCTCTGGCGGGCGGAATTCACGAATTTCAGCCGCTACTTGGCCGACACGTTGTTTGTCGGTACCAGAAACGTTGATTTCCGTCGGTTTAGGGCATTTGATTTCAATGCCTTCAGGGATCGCATAAACGACGTCATGCGAGAACCCCAGCGCCAGCTGAAGATTTTGACCTTGAACCTGAGCACGATAACCAACACCAGTGATCGCGAGGTCTTTCTTGAAGCCCTCAGTTACACCCGTAATCAGGTTATCCACCATAGTACGGCTCATACCCCACATGGAGCGAGCGGACTTGGTGTTGCTGCGCGGATCAATTTTGATCCCGTCATCTGTCATTTCGGCCAGAACCAGATCATTGAGCAAGAAAGACTTTTCACCTTTCGGGCCCTTGATCGTAACTGTCTGACCGTCGATCGATGCCGTTACCCCGCTTGGCACGGGGACTGGCTTTTTGCCAATACGAGACATGTGACCAACCTTGTCGTTGTTTTAAAAGCGAGTATGCCGCATCAGAAGACGCGACACAGAACCTCGCCACCTACGTTCTCTTCCCGCGCCTGATGGTCGCTCATGACACCGCGCGGAGTCGAAATAATCGACACGCCCAAGCCATTAGAGACATGCGGGATGTTTTTCACCGATGAGTAAACTCGGCGACCCGGCTTAGATACCCGTTCAATTGTACGGATAACCGGCTCACCATCGAAATACTTCAACTCGATTTCCAACTCGGACTTACCGCCCTCGAATTCAACCGTGGTGTAGCCACGGATGTACCCTTCTTTTGCAAGCACATCAAGTACATGTGCCCGCAATTTGGATTTAGGTGAGCTGACCTTGTTTTTGCGACGCATTTGCGCGTTGCGAATACGGGTCAGCATATCCCCCAACGGATCAGAAATTGCCATCGGAGATTCTCCTTACCAGCTCGACTTAACCAGGCCTGGGATCTTACCCAGTGAGCCTAGTTCACGAAGCGCAATGCGCGACATCTTCAGCTTGCGATAATAACCGCGCGGACGACCGGACACTTCGCAACGGTTGCGAACACGGTTCGGTGCAGAATTCCGCGGCAGTTTCGCCAGCTTAAGGCGTGCATTGAACTGCTCTTCAGGACCCAAGGACTCGTCCTTGGCCATTGCTTTCAGAGCGGCGCGCTTCTCGGCGTATTTCTTGACAAGCGTAATACGGCGCTTGTTTTTTTCGACTGCGCTTTTCTTCGCCATTGTCGTTCCCTTCCTTGCCCGTTATTTCGTGAACGGGAAGTTGAACGCGCGCAGAAGCTCGCGCGCTTCGTCATCGTTCGGCGCCGTAGTGCAGACGATCACATCCATACCCCAAATCTGATCGACCTTGTCGTATTCGATTTCAGGGAAAACAATGTGTTCCTTGATACCCATGGCATAGTTGCCACGACCATCGAAGCTCTTCGGGCTCAAACCACGGAAGTCACGAACGCGCGGCAGCGCGATGGTAACCAGACGGTCCAAGAATTCGAACATTTGCTGGCGACGAAGGGTCACTTTGACACCAAGCGGCATACCTTCACGAACTTTGAAGGTCGCGATAGATTTTTTTGCCTTGGTGATGACTGGCTTCTGACCGGCAATTGCTGCCAGGTCTTCAGCTGCGATACGGGCCTTCTTAGAGTCGGCAACCGCCTCGCCTACGCCGATGTTCAGGACAATTTTTTCCAACTGCGGAACTTGCATAACGTTCGCATAGTTGAATTTTTCCTGAAGTTCCTTGCGTACAACTTCGTCGTAATGCGTCTTCAGACGCGGCACATTAGTGGTCTCAGCCATCGATCAGGTCTCCCGAACGCTTGGCCACACGGACCTTGGTACCATCGTCCTGAACCTTAAAGCCAACACGCGTCGCCTTGCCGTCTTTTGGATCAGACAGAGCGATGTTGGAAACATGAATTGCAGCTTCTTTCGCTACAATGCCAGCTTCCTGGGTCTGTGTTTGCTTCTGATGGCGACGTACCATGTTGACGCCACGAACCAGGACCTTGTTGTCGGAAGGCAGAACCTTGAGGATTTCACCAGTTTTGCCTTTGTCACGGCCAGTCAATACGACCACCGTGTCACCTTTTTTAATCTTCGCAGCCATCAGAGCACCTCCGGCGCCAGCGAAATGATTTTCATATGGTTTTTAGCACGGAGTTCGCGCGGTACTGGTCCGAAGATACGGGTACCGACTGGCTCCTTGTTGTTATTCACCAATACGGCCGCATTGCGGTCGAACCGGATCACGCTGCCATCGGGACGGCGGATATCCTTTGCCGTGCGCACGACGACAGCCTTCATCACGTCGCCCTTTTTCACACGGCCCCGGGGAATAGCTTCTTTGACTGACACAACGATGATGTCGCCAACAGAGGCGTATTTCCGCTTGGAGCCGCCGAGCACTTTGATGCACATTACACGACGAGCACCGGAGTTATCCGCGACGTCGAGGTTTGTTTGCATCTGAATCATGACTGACTGCCTTGTTCTTCTATCGGCGCACCTTCAAAGGGCGCCTGATGCTCACTCGTAGAGCGTGGTTACTGAGTAACCACAGTCCAACGTTTGTTTTTCGAGATCGGTGAACACTCTTCAATCTGAACAGAGTCGCCAACCTTGTACTGGTTGCTTTCGTCGTGTGCCCGGTACTTTTTAGTCCGGCGCACAACCTTCTTGAGCAGCGGATGAGTGAAGCGACGCTCCACGTTAACCGTTACCGTTTTGTCATTGGCGTCGCCGACAACGGTGCCCTGCAGGATACGCTTTGGCATTGCTGTCTCCTTACGCGTTCGCCGACACGCGCTTTTCGCGCATGATCGTCTGGATACGCGCGACGTCACGGCTGATTTGCCGAACACGCGCTGTGTTTTCAAGCTGACCTGTAGCCTTCTGGAAGCGCAGGTTAAACTGCTCTTTCTTCAGGCCCTCAAGCTCTGTGCGGAGCTCGTCGAGGGTCTTAGCCCGTACATCAGAAGCCTTCATGGCTATCTCTCCTAGCTCGCCTTACTCGCCAATTCTTTGAATGAACCGGCACTTGATCGGCAGCTTGGCTGCAGCAAGACGCATTGCTTCGCGCGCAACGTCCTCCGGCACACCATCGATTTCGAACATGATCCGGCCAGGCTTGACACGGCAAGCCCAGTAATCCGGAGAACCTTTACCTTTACCCATACGGACTTCAGCCGGCTTCGAGGAGACCGGGACGTCCGGGAAGATACGGATCCAAACTCGACCTGCACGTTTCATGTGGCGGGTCATAGCACGACGGGCCGCTTCGATCTGGCGTGCAGTAACACGCTCCGGCTCAATAGCCTTCAGACCGAACGCGCCGAAGTTGAGGTCTGTCCCCCCCTTCGACAAGCCGTGGATGCGGCCTTTGTGCTGCTTGCGGAACTTTGTGCGCTTCGGTTGCAGCATCGTTCTTCTCTCGTCTTTCTTTTCTTACGAGCGACAGGCAGCTAAGTTAAGCTGCGCGCTCGCGGCCCCGATCCCGGCGTCCGCCGCGATCACCCTGGTTACCTTCAGAAGCAGACGTCGCACGGCGTTCAGACGCCATCGGGTCATGCTCGAGAATTTCACCCTTGAAGATCCAGACCTTCACACCACACACGCCATAAGCCGTGTGAGCTGATGCAACACCGTAGTCGATGTCAGCACGCAGAGTATGAAGCGGAACGCGACCTTCGCGGTACCATTCGATACGTGCGATTTCCGCGCCACCGAGACGGCCGCCACAGTTGATCCGGATACCTTGTGCACCGAGGCGCATGGCGGACTGAACAGCCCGTTTCATTGCGCGACGGAAAGCAACACGGCGTTCCAGCTGCTGAGCGATCGAAGCGGCTACCAGGGTTGCATCAACTTCCGGCTTGCGAACTTCAACAATGTTGATGTGCACTTCCGAATTTGTGATATCCGCAATCTTCTTGCGAAGACGCTCGATGTCAGCACCCTTTTTCCCGATGACCACACCCGGACGACCGGAATGAATGGACACGCGGCACTTCTTGTGCGGGCGCTCGATAACAATCTTGGAGACCGCCGCCTGCTTGAGTTCCTTCATCAGGTACTCACGAATATGGAAGTCTTCATGAAGAAGAGCGCCATACTCATTCTTGCCAGCGAACCAGCGAGAATCCCAGGTGCGGTTGATCCCGAGGCGCATGCCGATCGGGTTAACTTTATGTCCCATCAGGCACTCTCCTCAACTTCACGCACAACGATAGTCAGGTTCGAGAAAGGCTTCTCGATCCGTCCAACACGTCCACGTGCACGTGGCTGGAACCGTTTGATGACAAAAGCTTTGCCAACATGGGCTTCGGCAACCACCAGGTTGTCGATGTCCAGCTCGTGATTGTTTTCCGCATTTGCAATAGCAGACATCAAGGTTTTCTTGACGTCTTGCGCAATACGCTTGCGGGAGAATGTCAGATCCGCAATCGCGGAGCCGACTTTCTTTCCACGGATAGCAGCAGCAACGAGATTCAGCTTACGCGGAGAAACGCGTATCATGCGGGTCATTGCCCGAGCCTCGTTATCAGCGAGCGTCCGCTCACGCTTCGGCTTGCTCATCGTTACTTCCTCTTCGCCTTTTTGTCGGCGCCGTGTCCATAATAAGTCCGAGACGGTGAAAACTCACCGAACTTGTGACCAATCATTTCCTCGTTCACCAGCACTGGTACGTGCTTTTGACCGTTGTAGACGCCGAAGGTTAGACCAACGAACTGCGGAAGAATCGTAGAGCGGCGGCTCCAGGTTTTGATAACCTCTTTGCGGCCAGACTCGCGAACCTTGTCCGCTTTTTTCAGCAGATACCCGTCGACAAACGGACCTTTCCAGATCGAACGTGCCACGATCCTGTCCCCTACTTCTTACGCGCGTGGCGGGAGCGGACGATATACTTATCAGTCTGCTTATTCTTCCGCGTGCGCTTACCTTTGGTCGGTTTACCCCAAGGAGTAACCGGATGACGACCGCCAGAGGTCCGTCCTTCACCACCACCGTGTGGGTGATCGATCGGGTTCATGGCAACACCGCGAGTATGCGGACGAATACCAAGCCAGCGGGAACGGCCAGCCTTGCCGAGGTTCACGTTGCCATGGTCCTGGTTTGACACGGCACCAATTGTTGCCATGCAAGTACCAAGCACACGACGCTGTTCACCAGACATGAGGCGAAGCGTAGTATAACCCTGATCGCGTCCAACGATCTGAACGAACGCACCAGCAGATCGAGCAACTTGGGCGCCTTTGCCCGGCTTCAGCTCAATGTTGTGGACGATCGTACCAACCGGGATACGAGACAGCGGCGCTGCGTTACCCGGTTTAACGTCGACGTTTTCACCAGCAACAACTGTGTCGCCTGCTGCCAAACGCTGAGGAGCCAGAATGTAGCTCAGCTCACCGTCTTCGTAACGGATCAAGGCAATGAATGCGGTCCGGTTCGGATCGTATTCAAGGCGTTCGACCGTAGCCGGTACGTCCCATTTGCGGCGTTTGAAGTCCACAAGGCGGTAAGTCCGCTTGTGTCCGCCACCGCGGTTAGGAGACGTCAGACGCCCAGTGTTGTTGCGACCACCAGATTTGGACAGACCCTCGGTCAAAGTCTTGACCGGCTTGCCTTTCCAAAGACCAGAACGATCAACCTGAACAAGTTGACGGCGACCTGGGGACGTCGGATTGAATGTCTTAAGTGCCATTTTTCTTAAGTCCCCGCCTTATAGCCCGGTGGTCACGTCAATGCCGTGACCTTCCTGCAGCGTTACGACGGCCTTTTTGAAGTCCGACTGACGGCCAAGACGTCCGCGGAAGCGCTTAACCTTGCCCTTGCGGACCAGGGTGTTCACTGCCGTGACCTTGACGCCGAAAAGTGCTTCGACTGCGGCCTTGATTTCAGGCTTTGTTGCGTCGTTAGCAACCTTGAAGACAACCTTGTTCTCTTCAGAAGCCATCGTTGATTTCTCGGTGATTACCGGAGCAACGATTTTGTCATAATGAGGAAGTTTGCTCATTTGAAGCGCTCCTCAAGTGCGGACACCGCTGCTTTGGTCAACACGAGAGTGTTGGCTCGCAGGATGTCGTAAACGTTGATGCCCTGAACCGGCAACACATCCAGATGCGGAATGTTACGCGATGCCAATGCAAAGTTGTTGTCGACTTCAGCACCGTCGATAACCAGAGCATTGGTCAATCCGAGTTTGTCGAGCTGACCCTTAAGAGCCTTTGTCTTTGCTTCAGCTGCTTTCGCATCTTCAACAACCACTATGCTGTCTGTCTGTGCTTTCGCTGACAGAGCATGCTTCAGGCCGAGAGCTCTAACTTTCTTTGGAAGCTCATGACCATGATCCCGAACGACCGGGCCAAAAGCTCTACCACCACCGCGAAACTGCGGTGCTTTTTTGTTGCCGTGACGTGCGCCGCCGGAACCCTTCTGGCGAACGAATTTCTTCGTAGAACCAGTTACTTCCGAACGACCTAGCGTCTTGTGCGTACCAGCCTGGCGCTTGGCAAGCTGCCAACGCACCACACGGTGGATCAAATCGGTGCGCGGCTCGAGACCAAAGATCTCGTCTGACACCGTGATCGAACCGGCCGTTTTACCCGCTAGGGTTTTGACCTTGAGTTCCATCACTCGCTCTCCTTCCCGGCGGCCGAAGTCGCTTCAGATGCCTTGAAAGCACCCGGTACCGGAACGTTGTCCGGCAGCGCCTTTTTGACCGCATCGCGGACCTGGATCCAGCCGCCCTTGGCGCCCGGTACAGAACCCTCGATCATGATCAGGCCACGCTCTACATCAGTGCGCACAACCTTTAGGTTCTGCGTGGTCACACGGGCATCACCCATGTGGCCGGCCATTTTCTTGCCCTTGAACACGCGGCCCGGATCTTGACATTGACCGGTTGAACCGTGTGCACGGTGCGAGATTGAGTTACCGTGCGATGCACGGCCACCACCGAAGTTGTGACGCTTCATCGCACCGGCAAAACCTTTACCGATGGATGTACCGGTTACGTCAACGAACTGGCCCTCAACGTAATGGTCAGCAGTGATTACTGCGCCAACATCGATCAGGTTGTCCGCGGAAACGCGAAACTCGGTGACAGTCCGCTTAGGCTCAACCTTTGCGACAGCAAAATGACCACGAAGCGCCTTCGGTGTATTCTTAACTTTACGGGTACCCGCACCAAGCTGCAGCGCAGTATATCCGTTCTTTTCATCAGTCCGTTGAGCAACGACCTGACAGTTTTCCAGCCGCAATACTGTGACCGGTACATGCTCGCCTGCATCGTTGTAGATGCGGGTCATGCCCACTTTCTGAGCTATAACTCCAGAACGCATGGATGTATCCCCTTCGTCCCGCTTAGAGCTTGATCTCGACGTCAACACCGGCAGCAAGGTCGAGCTTCATGAGCGCGTCCACTGTCTGTGGTGTCGGGTCAACGATATCGAGCAAACGCTTATGCGTACGCATCTCGAACTGATCGCGGCTTTTCTTATCGATATGCGGGCCGCGAAGCACTGTGTACTTCTCGATCCGCGTCGGCAGCGGTACGGGACCCCGTACCTGTGCACCGGTCCGCTTAGCCGTATTGACGATCTCCTTGGTGGAGGCGTCTAGAATACGGTGGTCAAATGCCTTCAACCGGATCCGGATATTCTGACCGTTCATTGTTGTTGTTCCCAATAAGACTGGCGGGCCTGCCCGCATTCACTATTCAAAAGGTGCCAGCAGGCCCGGCCGTCGATTATTCGATGATGGAAGCGACGACGCCGGCGCCAACTGTGCGGCCACCTTCGCGGATAGCGAAGCGCAGGCCTTCTTCCATGGCGATCGGCACGATCAGTTCAACGTCAACAGAGACATTGTCGCCCGGCATCACCATTT
>JBDWMJ010000016.1:0-50782 GCA_039972695.1 Roseibium sp.
CGGGACATGATCCTCAATCGAGAACTCGTAGAACAGCGCGCTTTGCGCTTCCTGTCTCGGACCCATCATTGCCCATATCTCCCAAATCAATAAGGAGATTGAATCAGCGTTCAGCAATCAAAACAACAGGAGTTTTTCAACAGAATACGCCAAGAGCGGTCATTAAAGAGATGTCAGGTTTCGGCGGCGATCAGTTGAACCCACCGCCCAAACTGGAGGTTCGTCCGATCCCCGCTAGTTTACAGCTTTGCGCAGCAAGCGGACCAACACCTCCGATGTTTGAGTTGCAGCCCGATCTTGAGGCTCGGTAGTGGAATTTTGCGGGGGGGCGTATGCTTGGGTCAGTTCGAGCAAGAGAGAAAAATGAAAAAGACCCCACTGGCGAGCCGCTTCACACAACAACTTATCCGCGTGAATGATCAGATTTGTTTTGCGGCGCTGCAACAGTGGGACTTTGTGAAGCGCCTTGAGCCGCTAATTGTTAGCCATCCAAAGGAGTTTTCAACTGAGGTGTTCCCGACAAATCCGTATGTAAAGGCCATCCACCGGCGAGTATCGGAACTTGCTGATTTGTCAGGCGATGCAGAGGTGATCGCATTGCAGATGGGTGTGGTTGCTTCGGTCGAACATTTACTTGCGTACATGGAAGAGGTGCAGACCTTTAGGGAGGGCCTGATTGCGGACGACGGTGAAGAAATCCGCGATGACGCTGAGGAGGAGCAGTTACGCCTGAAAATCTCCCGATGGCGAGGCTCAGAGCCAACCTCACAATATTATAGAACTCTGGGGTATTTCCGCCATCTGCGAAACCACTATGCCCACGTCAATCAAAAGCCAGTCTCCGCGTTTGCGACGTATGTCAGGTCATATGGGACCCCGCTCAACTCCCTCTGGAATAACGGCGTTACGGACGTGCATGGTGTCGATTTTAAAACGTTGGCTGACAGTAGCCTGACACCGGAGTTGGCCTTCGGCACGTGGACGAGATAGTGGCCGAGACGCTGACCGTCACAGATGCGGTCCGATGGATCGTGCAGCAAATCCGTTGCGTTCAGCGAAATCGAACAATGGACACACACCGTTTGGAGGCGAAGGTCACTTCGCGATTAAGGATAGAATGGAACCTTGAGCCGGATGCCAGCAAGATCCAGAAGTCTATCGACGCGGCACTTGCTGCATAGGTCGAGTGACGGCCTCTTCCGCTTAGTAATCACGTCGCTTAGACTACTTTGTTTTTGCGGGGGCAGACATGAGCGGCTACGTATTCTCAGTTGCGGATTGCGACGTTTCAGATAAGGCAGGTCTTGAGAGATACCGGGCCAAGCGCACCGCATGGGTTAACTGGCTGGACAACGACGAGCACCACGCCATCTGGCAGGTCCTGACGCAGATGGTCTGGAACGAGGTTGCGTTCAATACGCTTGCCGGGATCGCGGATGCTGATGGCGATAGCGCTTTGAACAACACCTTAATTGTCGAAGCCGTTCTTCACGGACATGTCGCTATGCAGGTTCTCGCTATCCGTCGGCTCACCGATACGACCAAGAGCGTTCTCTCCCTTTCGAAGCTCCTTCAGGATATCAGGCGACACCTCGAGCTTCTGACACGTGAGAACTATGTCGCGTTCGACGGCCTGCCGTATCGCTACGAGGTTGTGGAAGAGGAGCATTACAGGACACGTGGTTCCGGCATTAGGTGGCTCGATACGACCGGGCCCGGCGCTTTTGGCTCAGCCCGAAGGGCGCATGAGCAGTTCGACCGGTTGAGCGGTGTCAGCCCTGATCAGAGGAGGCGCGACGACCGTATACCAGCAAAGCTAATCGACAGAATCGAACAGTGGATCACAGACTGCGGGGCGAAGGAAATTACCAACTGGAGCCATAACTATCTTGCACACGCCGGTTCGCTCGCGTCGCGGGAGGCAATTGCTGGCTATGCAGTGAACGGGCCGAAGATCGGAAAAGCAATCAAGGGGTTGGCGCGGGCAGCGGAAGCCGTCTCAGCGTATCTCCTCTATTCTTCCGGGAGAATGAACGCGCTGATGGCCACGCCTCAGTTCGATCAGTTTGAGCGGCTTGAGAATGTAGTGCTGTCAAGCGTGAGCGGAGTAGATCCATCACTGGTATGGGACACGCTTTCCCGTGAGTACGACGAGTCTCTCGGAGCGGTTGAAGAGGACCTAATCTCGGGCATCGGCTCCAAGGCTAAAGGCGCGCCATGAAGTGCCATCCTACAATTGGACTCGACCTATTCGTCGCCGCAGAAATCATATCAGCAGGCCTTCTCGTCCGGGCCGATGGCCGCTTCGGGTCAGAACCGGTCATCCGATTGGATGCGGGTGAATGACGGCTTTGGGCCGCAAGTAGCCGAGCGGGCAATCCAATTGTATGTCCGCTTCCGCCATTTGTTGGCTCCTTAGCAGACATTCCCCTTCCGGCCCCGAATTCGATAATTCCAACCGATGATAAAGAAAACCCGCCCGATCGTCTCCGATGGGCGGGTTTTTGGGTTTCTGGGCCGTTTGCGCCGCTTATTAGCCTAAAATGGCCATCCTATGCGACTCGGGACACCAGCTTTCTAGCAGTGTTTCTGTTTCGTTCTTTTTTGGTTTTCCGGACGCCCAAGAGCGTCCGGATTTTTCATTTTGAGCCATTTATTGGCCTAAATAGTCCATCCTATGCAGTCACGGACAGACGGCACAGCCAACGATCAGGGAAGCGATTGGTACTCCAGCAACTGTTGCACTTGAGCCAAGTTCCATTTCGCACCTTTTTTATGCAAACGGGCGCCGAAGCGCCCGTAATTCTTCATTTCAGCTGTTAGAGACAAACCCTAAGTCGCTGTGGAGACACAAAAGTCGCCTTGGAGACAAACCTAGGTAGCCTCTTCACAATCAATTGGCCATTTTATGAACACCCGGACGTGCCGCCGCAGGTGTCGCATTTGAGGCAGGTGCCGTTGCGGACCATGGTGAAGTTGCCGCATTCAGAGCAACTTTCGCCTTCATAGCCCTTCATGCGGGCCTGGGCGATTTGCTGAGCTGCTGTTTTCACTTGTGGGGCTGCCGCTGCGATCTCAACTGCGACAGCGGCCTCGCTGCCCCTGGCAAACGCCGTGGCAACAGCTGATGTCTGGGCAGCCGGTGAGCTCGCCAGTTCAGCCGTGATCGCCTGTGTCATTTCCCCTGCAGGCTCTTTGCCGGAGACTAGGCGGAAGCGTTCGGTCTGACCGCGGACAAGACCGTGAGAGACAACTCCCGGATTGTCCTTGTTCTCAGGCGATCCGATGTCTGTTGATGTTCCGCTGAAAACCTCCGGAGAGACATGTGCCAGTTCATGGCGGCCGAGATAGGACACAGCCAGCTCGCGGAAAACATAGTCGAGGATCGACGTGGCGTTCTTGATGGCGTCATTGCCCTGAACCATGCCGGCCGGTTCGAACTTGGTGAAGGTGAACGCATCGACATATTCTTCGAGCGGTACACCGTATTGCAGGCCAAGGGAGACCGAGATTGCGAAGTTATTGATGAAGGCACGAAGGGCTGAACCCTCCTTGTTCATGTCGAGGAAGATCTCGCCAAGACGGCCATCGTCATATTCGCCGGTACGCAGGAACACGGTGTGACCGCCGATCTTTGCCTTCTGGGTGTAGCCCTTGCGGCGACCTGGAAGTTTTTCCTGTTCGCGGACAACACGTTCCACGATCCGCTCGACAATGCGTTCGGCCACGACTTCAGCCTTGGCTGTCTGCGGCATGGCCGCCAGGTCCTCTGCTGCGTCTTCTGCGTCATCTTCATCATCGCTGAGAAGCTGAGAGTTGAGCGGCTGAGACAGTTTGGAGCCATCGCGGTAAAGGGCGTTGGCCTTGAGAGCCAGCTTCCATGACAGCATGTAGGCTTCCATGCAGTCTTCGACAGTTGCATCATTCGGCATGTTGATCGTTTTGGATATCGCGCCGGAGATGAACGGCTGGGCGGCTGCCATCATGCGGATGTGGCTTTCAACGCTCAGGAAGCGCTTGCCGATGCGGCCGCACGGGTTGGCGCAATCAAAGATCGAATAATGCTCTTCCTTCAGGAAGGGCGCGCCTTCCAGCGTCATCGCACCACACACATGGGTGTTGGCCGCTTCAATGTCTGCCTTGGAAAAGCCGAGGAAAGACAGAAGGTCAAATTCACCGTCTTCAAGCTGCTCGTCAGAGACACCAAGCGCTTTCATCTGCTCATCGCCGAGCGTCCAGCGATTAAAGACGAACTTGATGTCGAAGGCCGACTTCATGCCGTCCTTCAGTTTGGCGAAGCTTTCGTCGGTGAAACCCTTTGTTTTCAAGGATCCGGTGTTGATGGCCGGGGCCTGATCAATCGAACCATGACCAACGGCATAAGCTTCGATTTCGGCAATCTGGCTTTCCGCGTAGCCCAGTTTGCTCAGGGCTTCTGGGACAGCGCGGTTGATGATCTTGAAATACCCGCCACCAGCAAGCTTCTTGAATTTGACGAGCGCAAAGTCCGGCTCGATGCCTGTCGTATCACAGTCCATCACGAGGCCGATGGTGCCGGTCGGTGCAATCACGGTTGACTGCGCGTTGCGGTAACCGTTTTTCTCACCCAGTTCCAGCGCGCGGTCCCAAGCCTTGCGTGCCCGCTGCACGATCAACTGATCCGGGCAAGATGCGTGATCGAGCGGAACAGGGTTGGTGTTGAGGTCTTCATAGCCATTCGTTTCCCCATGCGCCGCGCGGCGATGGTTACGGATCACCTTCAGCATCTGCTTGGCGTTTTTCTTGTAGCCCGGGAAGGCCCCAAGTTCACCGGCCATTTCGGCTGATGTTGCGTAAGAGACGCCGGTCATGACAGCGGTGAGGGCACCGCACAGTGCACGGCCTTCGTCAGAGTCATAGGAAATACCGGAGGTCATCAGCAGGCCGCCGATGTTGGCGTAGCCCAGACCAAGCGTGCGGTACTTGTAGGACAGTTCCGCGATTTCCTTGGACGGGAACTGGGCCATCAGGACAGAGGCCTCCAGAACGACAGTCCACAGGCGGACAGCATGTTCGTAATTGTCGATAGCGAACGAGCCATCACTTTCACGGAACTGCATCAGGTTCAAGGACGCCAGGTTACAGGCCGTGTCGTCGAGGAACATGTATTCCGAGCACGGATTGGATGCGCGGATTTCGCCATCCGGCAGGCAGGTGTGCCAGTCGTTGATTGTAGAGTGATACTGTAGACCCGGATCAGCGGATGCCCAAGCGGCATATCCAATCTGTTCCCAAAGCTCCTTGGCCTTGACAGTTTTCAGTGTCTCGCCGGAGCGACGGGCTGTCAGGTCCCAGGTCCCGTCTTCTGTAACGGTATTGAGGAAGCCGTCTGTGACACGGACAGAGTTGTTGGAGTTCTGGCCAGCAACAGTCAGGTAAGCTTCGGAATCCCAGTCCGTGTTGTAGGTCGGGAATTCGATCTTCGTGAAGCCCTGCTTGGCAAACTGGATGACACGCTGGATGTAGTTTTCCGGCACCATCATTTTCTTGGCAGCGCGGATTTCGCGCTTCAGCGCAGGGTTCTTGGATGGATCAAAGCAGTCACCGTTATCTGCTTCACAGTTGATGCAGGCGCGCATGATGGCGGAGAGGTGCTTCTGACAGATCTTGGATCCGGTAACGAGTGCCGCAACCTTCTGCTCTTCCTTGACCTTCCAGCTGATGTATTCCTCGATATCCGGATGATCGACATCAACGACCACCATCTTGGCCGCACGACGTGTGGTGCCGCCGGATTTGATCGCACCGGCTGCCCGGTCACCGATCTTCAGGAAGCTCATCAGGCCGGAGGACTTGCCGCCTCCGGAGAGTTTTTCGCCTTCACCGCGAACATAGGAAAAGTTTGAACCGGTACCGGAGCCATATTTGAACAGGCGCGCTTCGCGGACCCAAAGGTCCATGATGCCACCTTCGTTGACCAGGTCATCACCAACGGACTGAATGAAACACGCATGTGGTTGCGGATGTTCATAGGAGGTTTTGGACTTGGTCAGTTTTCCGGTCTGGAAATCGACATAGAAATGGCCCTGGCTTGGACCATCAATGCCATAGGCCCAATGCAGGCCGGTGTTGAACCACTGCGGAGAGTTCGGCGCCACCTTTTGAGTCGCCAGCATGAAGCGCAGTTCGTCATAAAAGGCGTGTGCGTCTGCTTCGCCGTCGAAGTAGCCGCCTTTCCAGGCCCAATAAGTCCAGGTACCAGCGAGACGATCAAAAACCTGACGGCCATCAAGTTCAGAGCCGTAGCGCTCTTCTTCAGGCAATTTACCTAGGGCTTTTTCGTCTGCTTCATGACGCCACAGCCAGGACGGGACGGTGTTTTCTTCAACAGCCTTCAATTTGGCCGGAACACCTGCTTTGCGGAAGTACTTCTGCGCCAGGATGTCGGAAGCAACCTGGGAAAATTGAGACGGGACTTGTATGTTTTCCAGCCGGAAAACAATTGATCCGTCCGGATTTCGGATTTCGCTTGTCGCGGTCCGAAAATCAATGTCGGCGTAAGGCGATTGGCCTTCCTTGGTGTAGCGCCGCTCAATCCGCATTTCTGTTTGTCCCTTTGGTGTGCCCAGCTGGTCTGAGATGACCGGCCCGCATATTTTGTCTTTTGCTCAACGAGGTGTTGCCTCCGCCTCGTTCGCTGAAATCTCGACCCTGTATGTCACAGACTCGGAGACTGTATCTAGTGTCGAGAAGTTACCTATCCACTATATATAGTGGCAATCAACAGATTTATCACGACAAGTGCCCGTGAATAGGCACACAAAAACCCGCCGCCCATCTTGATATTTCAAGATTGGGACGCAGTACTCGAATACTGGTCATTTGGATGATCGGAGTGCCGGGAAAGGCTTCCGACTACGCACATCGCTTTGATAGGAAACTAAGGTAAATGAATTCTTAAGGTCAAGGTGTGACAGACAACAGGTAGTGCCCATGTTGTGGGCAAACGCAAAATATTGTGTGTCAGTGTGGATAGTGGGGAGTGGTTGGGGAGTGTGGAAGAACCGGGAATTTTCCGCTTGCTTTCCGCTTAAACTGCACTGCCAACCTGTGCTCATAACTCCTTGTGGATGAGAATAGATCCAATTTTAAGAAGTTTTGACAAAAATGGTGCGAGACGATTTCAACGGGGTTTAAGCCGAGCCTGTTTAACTGGGAGGAATTCAGGGATAGGGCTTAAAAATATGAAGCATCATGCCGCGTTCGGCCTTGCAGTTGAAGATCTGGATGTTGTCGTTGTTGAAGACAGCAAGCCGATGCAAACGATCATCAGATCGATTCTCTTGAGCTTCAAGGTTTCTCGGGTCCGCACTTTCGATTCGGTTGATGAGGCTCTCGAATCGAGTCTTGCCGAACCGCCGAACCTGATTCTCACCGATTGGCGGATGGAGCCGACCTCTGGCTATCAGCTACTAAGGCTCGTACGCCACCGACATATGGAACCGCTCTGTTTTGTACCTGTTCTCTTTTTGACAGCTCACGGGACGCGTCCGCTGGTTGACAAGGCTCTCAGGGCAGGGGCCCATCATGTTCTTGTTAAACCCATCTCGCCGTCTACGCTCTACAAGCGCCTTCAATGGCTCTTGAACGACAATCGGCCGATGATTCTCGAAAATTCCGGCTTCTACAACGTTTATGGCATCCAAAAGACAATGGATGACCAGGCGGAGAAAATGAAAACCCTTGAAGGGGCGCGTCTCTATCACAGGGTCGCTACCCAGAAACGGGCAAAAATTGAAGAGGCCGTGGTTGAGGCATTTGATGCAAAGCCCGAATTCAGCCTGGAAGAGCTCGGATTTGCCAAACGCAGCAAGGACGTCAAGAAGAAGCGTTACTCCACCGCTGCAAGACATATCCGGAATGCGGGGTTCTCGCACAGTAATGACTTGAAGGTTCAATGAGGAACAAAACGAAGGCCTGTCAAAAATCCTGATTTCATGGATGTCCGATGCTTTGTCCGTCTGAACAGACAGGCAGAACCCGTCGTGTAATCCACTTTTTCCCAGTATCTGCGGCGTTGCGGCACTGGACAGAGCCTGTAAGTGGGGCCATAGTCCGGCAAAATTCAAAAGCGTCTATTTTGGCGGTTTGAATAACGAAATATGAAATCAAGGGACCTTCAAAGGGCCATGAAGACTCTGCTGCTTGAACTCTTCACCTGGTGGAACAGCCAGACCATGGGAACCCGCTTTTTTACATGGCGGAAGGGCGAATTCGTGGGTGAAGACGAGTTTGGCAACAAATATTACAAGGAACGCGCGGGCAAAAAACGCTGGGTTATCTACAATGGCCTGGCCGACGGCTCAGCGATTCCTCCGGGCTGGCATGGCTGGATGCACCATCGTGTCGACACACCGCCTAGCGAAGAGACCTATCACGCCAAACTATGGCAGAAGCCCCATCAGGCGAGCAAGACTGGGACATCAGAGGCCTATCGTCCGCAGGGGTCAATCCTGACACCGGAAAAACGGCCGGAAGTCACGGGCGACTACGAAGCCTGGACACCTGGACAGTAATTCGTCACTTTATGAAATTGATTAAAAGGTCTGCATTTGCAGGCCTTTTTTGTTTAGCGCATGGCCTAGTCCAGAATGTCGAGAATATCCTGACCACTCGCATTGGACGCGAACCTGTAGAAATCAGATTCCTGCTGCAAGGCGTCACTCAGACGCATATTATAATCTTCTTGCGGGATTTCGAGCGTGCCGAACTTACTCAAATGGTCAGTCACAAATTGAGTGTCGAGTAGAGAGTATCCCCCGGCAATCAGTCGGGCGACGAGATGGGCCAGGCAGACCTTGGAGGCGTCAGTTCGGAACGTGAACATGCTCTCGCCAAAAAAGACACCGTTCAGGCTTACTCCGTAGAGCCCGCCAACAAGTTCGCCATCCTGCCAGGCTTCAACCGTGTGGCAATGACCCATCTCGAAAAGTTCGCTGTAAAGACGTCGGATCTCCCTGTTGATCCAGGTTTTCTCACGGCCTGGCATCGGGTGAGAGCAGCCATCAACGACGCCTTGAAAATCGGTGCTAATGCGAATCTCGAATACATCTTGCCGGATGGTTCGTCGCAGTCTTTTTGGAAGATAGAACGCATCGAGCGGAAGAATGCCGCGCTTTTCCGGCTCCAGCCAGAACAGGCCCGGGTCGTCTGCGGATTCTGCCATTGGGAACAAACCGCAGGCATATGCCTTCAACAGGACCTGCGGAGTGATTTCCAAAACAATGTCATCTTTGTAGCCGGCCATCAGCCATCACCGTCAGGGGTTCAAAGGGACCAAGCCCCTTTGTGTGTCCCGGTCAGTTCGACTTGTCGGCCAGATATTTCTCAAGCCAGTGAATGTCGTACTGACCATTTGCGATGTCCTGATTGTCCACCAAATCCCGGAAAAGCGGAATAGTTGACTTGATTTCATCAACGACAAACTCGTCTAGACAACGACGCAGTCGCATCATGCATTCAACACGGTTGCGGCCATGCACGATCAGTTTGCCAATCAGGCTGTCATAATAGGGGGGAATTTTATAGCCCTGATAAACGCCAGAATCGACGCGAACACCAAGACCACCAGGAGGATGATAATAGGTGATCGTGCCGGGGGATGGTGCAAATGTTGTCGGATCTTCCGCATTGATGCGGCACTCAATGGCATGCCCGTCGAACGTGATATCGTCCTGGGTCATGTCGAGTGATCCACCAGCAGCGATGCGGATCTGTTCGTTCACCAGATCAATACCGGTGATCATCTCTGTAACAGGGTGCTCAACCTGAAGACGGGTGTTCATTTCAATGAAATAGAACTCGCCGTTCTCGTAAAGAAACTCGATTGTACCCACACCGCGGTATTTCAATTTGCGCATGGCGCTGGCGACAATTTCGCCAATTTCATTGCGCTGAGCCGCATTGAGGCACGGAGAAGGGGCTTCTTCCAGAACTTTCTGGTGACGGCGTTGCAAGGAGCAGTCGCGTTCACCGAGATGAACCGCGTTGCCTTTGCCGTCGCCCAGAACCTGAATTTCGATATGGCGTGGTTGTCCGAGATACTTCTCCATGTAGAGAGCATCATCGCCGAAAGCCGCTTTTGCTTCAGAACGCGCTGTTGAGAGGGCAGTATCCAGATCGGCTTCTGTTTGGGCGACCTTCATACCGCGGCCGCCGCCGCCGGCAGCTGCCTTGACCAAAAGCGGATAACCAATCTCACGCGCGATTGCATGTGCATCATCGGTCGGTGCGACACCACCGTCAGACCCTGGAACAACAGGAATACCAAGATCCTTGGCGGTCTGTTTAGCCTGGATTTTGTCACCCATAACCCGGATATGCTCCGCGGTCGGGCCAATGAATTCAATATTGTGGGCTTCCAGAATTTCCGCAAACCGAGCGTTTTCGGACAGAAAGCCGTATCCCGGATGTACTGCGTCAGCACCGGTAATTTCACAGGCAGCAAGCAACTGAGGGATATTCAGATAGCTATCACGGGCAGCCGGTGGTCCAATGCAGACACTTTCATCGGCAAGGCGCACATGCATGGCATCAGCGTCTGCAGTCGAGTGAACGGCAACCGTTGGAATGCCGAGCTCTTTACAGGCGCGCAAAATGCGCAAGGCAATCTCGCCGCGGTTGGCAATGAGGATTTTGGAGAACATGGCCGAAACGGCTCCTTATTCGACGATAATGAGCGGTTCGCCGAATTCTACCGGCTGGGCGTCTTCCACGAGGATCTGTTTGACAGTTCCGGATTTGGTCGCTGGAATGTGGTTCATTGTCTTCATGGCTTCGATGATCACGATGGTCTGGCCTTCAGACACCTTGTCGCCTACCTGAATGAAATCAGCAGCGCCCGGTTCTGGGGCAAGATACGCTGTTCCGACCATCGGGGACGGAATTGTTCCTGCATGTGCTGCGTTATCGGCAACCGGCGTTGCTGCAACTGGCACCGCGGCCGGAGCTGCAACGGGAGCCGGAGCAGGGGCTGCAAAACTAACCGGTGCACTGGCAGACATCTGGCGAGCGACGCGGATACGCGTTTCACCTTGTTCCAGTTCGATTTCCGAAAGGTTGGTCTCATCCAGCAGGACGGCGAGATCGCGGATCAGGGCCGTGTCAAAACTATTATTATCTTTACTCATATCTTTTGGCTCTCATGCTCGGATCGCAAGTTGCGCAGTAGCATTTGTCGGAAGAACCGGTCTGATCTTTCCGCGAAATTTGCGGGACCTTGTCAGTTCTGCAAAGCTCCGGACAGGGTAGCCCCAATCTGAAACCTCATTGCTGTACGCTATTTGCTCCGCCGAATTCTAAGCGGACATAGATCTGTGGCCCGATTCCAGTCTGGAAACGAGCCACGCTCCTTATAGGCATACTAACGGAGTAGGAAAAGCCCCGAATTTTCATTGAATTTGCAGATAAGCTGTTTCCAACAACCTTGATTAACAGGTTGTTTCTCCGCAATTGCCGAGCGCTGCAATCTTCGACTTCAATTGATCATAACCGACAGCACCCATAACAACTTCATTTCCCACGACATAAGACGGTGTTCCGGTCAATCCGAGTCTGTTTGCAAGCGTGTAAACCTCTTCAAGCGTTTGCCCGGCCTCATCCGTCGCCATGGCAGCAATCAGTTGGTCTTCCGAGATGCCAATACTTTTTGCCGCTTCAATGGCCTTGGCATTGTTGGCCTGACCGCGACCGAGCATCAAAGCCTCGTGAAACTCGAGATACTTGTCGGGAGCAACGGAATTGACAGCGACTGCAACCCGTGCAGCCTCAACAGAGCCCTGACCCAAGACCGGAAACTCCTTGAGAACGACTTTCAGTTCTGGCTCTTCGTCAATGAGCCGAACCATATCCCCATATGCCCGTTTGCAGTATCCGCAGTTGTAGTCGAAAAATTCGACCAGCGCGATGTTGCCCTGCGGGTTACCAAGAACGACCTGACGGGTCGAATTGAAAAGGATATCGGAACTGTCACTCAAAACCTGTTCACGCGCAGCAACTTCAGCTGCCTGTTCGCGGCGTTCGAGTTCAGTCAGCGCCTCTGCAATTATCTCCGGATTTTTCAGAAGATAGTCGCGAACGATTTCTTCGATTTTGCCTCGATCGATGTCTTGCGCAAATGCCGGGGTGGCGAAGAAAGACACAATCACTCCGGCGACCGCCAAAAAGCGTACGAAAAATGATGGGCACAGTTTCAGACACTGGGTCATTTATAACTCCTGAAGCCAATGGTCTGGAAAAACAGACCAGAGGGCCGTGGATCCTATTCAGCGGCGTTTTGCCAACTTAGGTGCTTTGTACGCTACAATGTCGTCCGCTTGAAGCCATGTCGGCGATCCACGCTTCAAACTTTGTTGAGCGCGGGCAGCGTATCGTTTTGCAGCATCGAAGTTTCCCTGCACCATGAGGCCTTTGGCTGTCGCCAGATCGGCTTCGGCACGCTCGCCCTGGCGTCCATGTGCAATGGCAAGCTGGCTGTAAGCTATTCCTGAATTGGGATCTCTTTGGATTGCCCGTTTCAGCAGTTTTTCCGCCTCGGGAAGGTAGGTCTTGTTGTTGGACCCGACCAGTGCATAACCCAACCAGACCATGAACTGGGTTTCATTTGGCTTGATTGCAAGTGCCTTCCGAAAAGGAGCTATTGCCCGTTTCGGATCTCCGCCTTCCAGAAGTGCCTGTCCCTTCAATTCATAATAGTAAGGGTTGTTAGGCTGAGACTGTATGAGGCCATCAATCTCTTTGACTGCACTTTTGCCGCGGCTTTTCATTGCTGCAATGGCACGTGCATATTGCGCTTGTGGGCTTTTATCTCTCCTGGGGAATTTCCGCAAAGTCGCCGACGGATGGCTTGTGTAGGCATACAGCTTCGCCTTGACCATATCATGCCGATACTGCAGGACGTAGTCGTCAGGTGTGTTGAAATATTTGGACTTTTGGGCTTGGGTCAGCAAGCCGTTATAGCGCTCCTGAGCCATTGGGTGGCTTTGTGCATATGGGTCGGCAAACTTGCGCGAGAACATTTGTTGTTCCGACATACGTTTAAAGTTTGCCAATAGTCCACGACCGCTTTGACCGGTTGCGTTGAGATACTTTAATGCCGCACGGTCGGCAGCGGCTTCTTCACCACGCTGATAAGACAGAAGTGACTTTTGTCCGATAGCACCAGCACCTAGAGCAGCGGCCGCACCGCCAGAGGCAGCTTGACTGGATCCTGCTGCTGCGCCGGCAGCCGCGGCTCCGGCCCCTAAAACCAGCCCAATAACCGACATGATTTGTGCATTAGCTGCTGCTGCACGCAGTCTTACAAGATGCTTGCCGGCAATATGTCCGGTTTCGTGCGCTATGACACCGATCACCTCACCAGGTGTTTCAGCTTCCATGATCACACCGATGTTGATGAACATACGACGAGAATCAGGCACGAAAGCATTGAAGCTCTTGTCGTTGACCAAAATGATCTGGGGCTGTGTGCTCGCCACTCCAGCAACTCTGAAAATAGGGGATGCGTAATCCCTGAGCAGTGCCTCGGTTTCCGCGTCCCGAACTAGAGATATACCCCCTTTCTGCGCATTTGCAGGCATATGGGTTATCGGCAGCAGAAGGGCACCAGCGCAGGCAAGCGTCACGGTTTTTTTCAAAGTTCGAACCAGCACTTTGGAAAATGGCTGAGTTGAAACAGGTTCGGTTTTTGGCACTTTCAGTCCATCTCTATCCTGTTGTGTCTTGGACACTCAAGAATTCCAATACTCAAGTTGTGCGAGGGTATGGAGACAAGGCCATTCGGTCAAGCAAACCAAAATGACAATTTGGAAAGGTTGGATGAACCGATGCTTGTGACAACATGGTCAGCGTCAGTAGGTAGTGTTCCATTGCACCATCCCAGAAAATCAGCAATACCGTGCTTGCGCGTCGTGAATACAAGTTTGGACACCAACCAAATGAACCATGCACTTTTTCAACCTTCTCAGCGAAGCAATGTCGCTCCTTTCATTGCCATGGATGTTATGTCAGAGGCGGCAAGACTAGAGGCCTCGGGGCGCAAGATCGTTCACATGGAAGTGGGACAACCGTGCGCGCCGGCGCCGAAACCGGCACTGGCTGCCGCACAAAAGGCCCTTGCGCATGGTTGTCTGGGTTATACGGAAGCGCTCGGAATTAGGCCAATGCGGGACGCTTTATCTGCCCATTACCGGAAAATCTATGGTGTAGACGTACCCGCAGAGCGCATCATGGTGACAACCGGGTCATCAGCTGGTTTCAATCTGGCTTTCCTGTCAGCTTTTGATCCAGGCGACCGGATTGTGCTCACAGCACCTGGTTACCCTGCTTACCGGAATATTTTGAAAGCGCTTGGATTGGTGCCGGTAGAAATTGAAGTCGGTAAAGACACAAGATGGTGCCTGACATCGGCCCATCTAGATGAGGCGCGCAAGGAAGGACCCGTCAAAGGTGTTCTGGTCGCAAGCCCGGCAAATCCGACAGGTACAATGATGAGCGCCGAGGCTCTGGTAGACATTGTTCGCTACTGCGATGATGAGGGAATCTGGTTTATCTCGGATGAGATTTATCACGGTCTTGACTACGCCGGGGAACAGAAAACGGCATTGGAAACGTCCCAAAATGCCATCATCATTAACAGCTTTTCAAAATACTACTGCATGACCGGCTGGCGAATAGGCTGGATGGTTCTTCCTGAGGTTCTGGTTCGGCCGACGGAACGCATAGCGCAGAGTCTCTACATTTCAGCACCGGAAATATCGCAAATAGCAGCGACAGCAGCGCTTGATGCAGTCCAGGAACTGGAGGCTGTCAAAGCGGGCTATGCCGCAAACCGGACATTGTTGTTGGATTGTCTGCCAAAAATCGGTTTCGATAAACTGCTGCCTGTCGATGGCGCATTTTATGTCTATGCAGACATCAGCAGGTTCAGCAGTGACAGTCTGGATTTTGCCAAAAGAATGCTGCACGAAGCCGGTGTTGCTGCAACACCTGGTGTTGATTTTGATCCCGTTCATGGAAAGGAATTCATCCGCTTTTCCTTCGCGGGCGCGCATGGAGATATGAAATTGGCGTTGGAGCGATTATCCGGCTGGATCTAGTTGGGGTGCCACAAAAGCCGCGCACAAAAAAGGCGGCCGATGGCCGCCTTTTTTCAATCTCTACCGGAAATTCCCTTTCAGAAGAAAGACCGGCCGCGCTGCCACCATCCGCCGCGCTTTTGTTTGTCCGTTTTCTCTTCTTCTGTTGACTCGCTGGTCACAACCGGTTCGACCGGTGCGGTCGGCGCTTTTTTCTCTTCAGAAGGTTCTGCAGCCGCAGGCTGGTCGGCCGGTGGTGTTTCCACAACAATGTCGTCTGAACTTTGGGCGGCTACCGGCTCCGAAGGCGTTGCTTCTTTCGGCGCTTCAGAAGCGTCAGAAGATGTATTGGCGCTGTCGTCGTCCGTTATGTTCGCATTGCCATCAGATGAACTGTCCTCAGCCTGGGTTTCTGAGCCTTCAGTCTGCAATTCACCATCTTCGCGACGGCCACGACGACCGCCCCGGCGCCCCCTGCGGCGTTTACGGCGTGGCTCATCATCATCGCCGTCATCATCCCCAGAACGTGCTTCCTGGGAATTGCCGTCTTCATTCTCCGCTTTTTCAGCAGACGAGTCATCGGCTACAGACTTTTCCTGCGAGGCGTCTTCGCCCTCGGTCTGGTTCTCAGAACCGCCACGCCGACGTTTTCGACGACGGCGACGCTTGCGATCGCCATTTCCTTCTTCATCGTCTCTTGGCGTCTCTTCGACTTTAGGCTGCTCGGGTTCGTCTTCTTCCTCGATCTCAAATGTATCCGGTTGAATGATAGGAGAAGGGGCAGGGATGCGATCCCGGTCAACCGGGGCTCCGCGCTCCAGAACATACAGTTGCCCATTGACCATCTCGTCAGCCTGGATTTCGATCTCGACGGCAAATCGCGTCTCAAGATCGAACAGGTTGGAGCGTTTCTGGTTCAGAATATAGAGGGCTACTTCCGCAGTCGTGCGGATAATCAGGTTGTGAGACGCACCCTTCAGCAGGTTGTCTTCGATAGAGCGGAGCACATGAAGAGCCACGGATTCCACTGAACGGATCATCCCGGTGCCCTGACAATGCGGGCAAGGTGTTGTCGAGCTTTCAAGGACGCCAGTTCTCAGGCGTTGACGTGACATTTCCAGAAGTCCGAAATGAGAGATCCGGCCTACTTGAATGCGGGCACGATCGTTCTTCAGGCAATCCTTCAATTTGCGCTCGACAGCCCTGTTGTTCTTTGACTCCTCCATGTCGATGAAGTCGATAACAACGAGACCGGCCAGATCACGCAAGCGCAGCTGACGGGTAACTTCTTCGGCGGCTTCCAGATTTGTCTGCAGAGCCGTGTCTTCGATGTTGTGCTCACGGGTCGATTTGCCAGAGTTCACATCGACAGACACCAGCGCTTCGGTCTGGTTGATGACGATGTAGCCACCGGATTTCAACGTAACCTGCGGCGAAAACATCGCGTCAAGCTGCGGTTCAACACCGAAACGTATGAACAGGGGCGAGGGATCACGGTACGGCTGCACGTTTTTCGCATGACTCGGCATGAGCATACGCATGAAGTCCTTGGCCTCGCGGTAGCCTTCATCCCCGGACACAAGGACTTCATTGATGTCCTTGTTATACAGGTCGCGAATTGATCGCTTCACCAGACTGCCTTCCTCGTAAACGAGGCTTGGTGCGCTGGATTGTAATGTGAGCTCTCTGACGTTCTCCCAGAGTCTCATCAAATACTCAAAGTCGCGTTTGATTTCGGCTTTTGTTCTGCTGGCACCTGCCGTACGCAGGATAACACCCATGCCTTCGGCGACATCCAGTTCAGACGCAATCTTTTTAAGGCGCTTGCGATCTGTCGGTTGCGTGATTTTGCGCGAAATACCGCCGCCACGGGCTGTGTTTGGCATCAAAACAGAATACCGGCCGGCCAGTGACAGGTAAGTGGTCAGAGCCGCGCCCTTGTTGCCGCGTTCTTCCTTGACCACTTGGACAAGGATAATTTGACGGCGCTTGATGACTTCCTGGATCTTGTAGTGTTTACGAATTGGGACAGGACGGTCAGGAACTTCTTCCATCGCATCTTCTGCACCTACCGATTCAACAGAATCGTCGTCATCGTTGTCGCCATCATTGTCATTCCGACGACGGCGGCGACGGCTTCTGGTCTGTTTTTCGTTTTCTTCGTCATCAGCCGAGGCCGTATCCAGTTCAGCGGCGGCGTCTTCTGCATCATCAGATTCGTCTTCAGTTTTGGCTGAAATTTCTTCGCTGGAGACATCGTCATCTGCAGAATCCGTAGCGTCTGCGGAGTTGTCGTCAGGTGCTTCCGTAGAAACAGCATCTTCACTGCCGGAATCATCACCAGTCGCTTCCGCATCTGCCGATGTTTCGCCTTCGCTACCGTCTTCAATTTTTTCGCTGGCGACCGTATCTGAAGCAGATTCGTTTTTCGCTGCACGGGTCCGGCGGCGACGTTTCGGCTTCTCTTCTTCGGTATCAGAATCGTCGCGATTGCGTTCTGCAGCCTCTGCAGCCAAAAGCGCTTCGCGGTCTGCGACAGGGATCTGATAGTAGTCCGGATGAATTTCGCTGAACGCGAGGAAACCATGGCGGTTTCCGCCATATTCAACAAATGCAGCTTGCAGCGAGGGTTCGACCCTGGTCACTTTTGCAAGATAGATATTTCCGCGTAGTTGTTTCCGATTAGCTGCTTCAAAGTCGAATTCTTCAACCCGATTGCCACGTACGACGACAACCCGGGTTTCTTCCGGGTGGCCCGCGTCGATGAGCATCTTGTTTGCCATTATTGAAATTCTCCACGGCAGCGCGACTGGGCGCGTCTAGTAACCGCGCATCGCCCGAAAGGAGGATGGCTGCCGTATTTGTTGTGCTGAGATAATAAAGGGCGTCTGCGCCCGGCGCGGCTGGACGATCAACGCAAGCGGCCGCCGCGGCGGGGGCTTGTCCTATGTTGATCTCCATGTTCATCGCGCGGGTCCTTCGGGGCAACGCAGGCCCTTGAGTTAAGTCCATGTGTCTTCTTCAGAAAGCCGGGCGGCTGCTAAGGCTCGACCGATCGCTTCCAAGACGGAAAGGTTTGTTCTGAGGGGGCCGCTGTAACATCGCTGCATGTCCGTCGAAACTGGCGGCATTAGCTCTGCGAGTCAGGCGGGCTTCGAGAATGTCCAATTACCTGTCCGGGAGGTTCAGGGCGGAAAAGTCAACGATGAAACGGCCTCTGTTTCGTCGTTCTCCGTGCCCCTAAATGAAATGACATTGTGGATATTTTATCTACATCGCCATCTTAGACAGTATCGGTTTCAAACCTAAATCCGTAAGGTACTTTTACGGGCGGTGATCCTGCTTTGCAAGCAATGTGAATGCGATAGGCCATTTTACTTTGAGAGTGGATGGCATATGAGGGATCTCTCAAGGTGCAAGACCTGACAGCAAATGGACATTATGGCAGGGAATAGTCTACCGAAATATGAGGTAATACCTTCGCTTCCGGGAAAATACTGGAATTTCCCCAGCGTTAGATGCTGCGCTGCAATGCTGTGTTTGGCCATACTGCCATTCTTACTGCATTCGGGCGTAGCTATTGCTGAAAGCGCGAAATTTATCGTGTCAGGAGCTCGAATTGCGGGAGATGACGACCGGACGCGATTCGTCCTCGATCTGGACAAACAGATCGATCCTGTCATTTCCGCGCTGGGAGATCCACACAGGTTGATCATTGATTTGCCTGAGGTTGAGTTTTCTGTTCCGGAAGAGACAGGCAAGACCGGACGCGGGTTGATTTCCGATTGGCGCTACGGACTGTTTGCGACTGGAAAATCCAGAATTGTCATGGATCTGAATGCGCCTGTTCGGGTTGACAACACTCTGTTCTTGCCGTCCATCGACGATCAGCCTGCCCGCCTTGTTGTTGATCTCGTGAGTTCGACCGACGGTGAGTTTGCAGAATTTATTGAAGAGTCACGGGCGGCACGCATTGAAAAGACAAAAAAGACCGCCGCGAAAAGCGACAAGCTGACAGCGCCGAAAGACTCGAAAAAACCCCTGATCGTTCTTGATCCCGGACATGGCGGTATAGATACGGGTGCGACGGGTGTTGCCGGAACACTCGAAAAGGCAATCGTTTTGGATTTTGCCAATCTGCTCAAGGAAAAGCTCGACGCGGACGGGCTATATGATGTTCGGATGACTCGTGAGGACGATACCTTTGTTGCACTGGGGCGACGGGTGGAAATCGGGCATGAACTTGAAGCAGATCTATTCATATCCATTCATGCCGATTCGGTGAGGGTCGGCCGAAAACTGGCTAGAGGCGCGACTGTTTACACGCTTTCGGACAAGGCGTCTGACCAACTCGCCGGTGAACTGGCAGATATCGAAAACATGTCGGATGTTATTGCCGGTGTTGAGTTGGATGAAGAGCCGACAGAGGTTACCGACATACTTTTGGATCTCGCGCGCCGGGAAACACGGTCGTTTTCAGTTTATTTTGCACAGACCCTAGTAGATGAGCTGAAAAGCGCGGTTCGCTTGATCAACAATCCGCACAGGTCCGCGGGTTTCAAGGTCCTGAAAGCGCACGATGTTCCCTCTGTTCTTGTGGAATTGGGTTATCTGTCGAACGAGCATGATGAAAAATTATTGATCTCCGATGAGTGGCGCGAACGCATGGCAGATGCAATGGGTGAGGCGATTCACGGATTTTTCAGACCGCGACTGGCACGCCAGCAGGCGGCCCCGTCACAGTAAAATCAGCTGAACTGCTCTGAATTTGGAAAGCTTTGTCTGGTATTTGCCTCAGCATCGCCATATTGGTGCACGAGGTAGGCAGACGGAATTCTGTGTGATTAGGTGCCTGAGGGTGCCGGTTTCTGCGTTATATGTGTTAAAACGTATGGAACTTGAAAGTTCGGGAAAGACGAGCCCGCTGTATGAAGTTTTTGGTGAAATTTTTTGGTTATCTGTTCGGCATCGGCGCCGCTCTGGGGCTTTTGGTAGCCGCAGCAGTCTGGATGTATTTGCAGCATCTGAATGATGGTCTGCCCGATTATACTGCCTTGAAAAACTACGAACCGCCGGTAATGACTCGTGTTCATGCCGCCGACGGTAGTCTGATGGCCGAATACGCCACTCAGCGGCGCATGTTTCTTCCGATCCAGGCAATGCCGGACAAGTTGAAGCAAGCCTTCATTTCTGCGGAAGACAAGAATTTTTACAAACACCTGGGTGTTGATCCTGAAGGGATCGCCCGTGCCGGTGTTCGCTTTATCCAGAATTATGGATCAGGTCGTCGCCCGGAAGGTGCATCGACGATCACGCAGCAGGTCGCCAAAAACTTCCTTCTGACAAATGACGTTTCGATCGAACGTAAGATCAAGGAAGCAATTCTGGCGCTCCGGATTGAGCAGGCTTACTCCAAGGAAGAAATTCTCGAGCTCTATCTGAACGAGATTTACTTTGGATTCGGTGCCTACGGTGTTGCCGCGGCTTCACTGGTCTATTTTGAGAAGTCTGTCCACGAATTGACTTTGGAAGAAGCGGCGTATCTTGCCGCGCTACCCAAGGGGCCTAGCAACTATCACCCCTATAAAAAGACTGAAGCTGCGATTGCGCGGCGAAATTATGTGATCGATCGAATGGTTGCCGATGGGTTTGTCGAGTTTCAGGCGGGAGAAGAAGCCAAGGAAAAGCCGATTGTCGTTAAACTGCGCGGACATGGATCTCGCTTGTTAGCAGCAGAGTATTTTACCGAAGAAGTTCGCCGCGAAGTGGCAGATATCTTCGGAACGAAACGCCTCTATGAAGGTGGTCTTTCGGTACGGTCGACCCTGGATCCGAAACTTCAGGACATGGCACGTGCGTCCTTGATGGAAGGATTGATCGATTTTGACCGCAAGCGCGGAAGCTGGCGGGGGCCGATCGATCGGGTTGCCCTAGGTGCAGATTGGGGCGTTGACCTGGCAAAGATTGAGGCCTTAAGCGATTTGCCGGAATGGACACTGGCTGTTGTTCTGGAGAGCGGCGCAGATCAGGCGAAGGTTGGCATTCAGCCCAAAGCCTTGGAAAGTGGCAAGCTGTCCGAGGACAGGAAGACCGGGCCATTGTTTCTGGAAACGATGAAATGGGCACGCGTCAGTGGCCGTCAGCCGAGCGCCGTCTCCGACGTTCTGGCACCCGGTGACGTGGTATATGTCGAAGAGAGCCCTGTCGCTCCGGGCACATTTGAATTGCGCCAGATTCCAAAAGTTTCCGGCGCGCTGGTCGCAATGGATCCCTATACCGGCCGTGTTCTTGCACTTGTTGGTGGTTTCAGCTTCGCACAAAGTGAATTTAACCGCGCAACGCAGGCCTACCGGCAACCTGGATCTTCGTTCAAACCGTTCTTGTATGCAGCGGCTTTGGACAATGGTTACACACCATCATCGGTGGTTATGGACGCGCCCCTGGAAATCTCCCAAGGACCGGGGCTCGGAACGTGGCGACCACAGAATTATGGTGGCAAGTTTTACGGACCATCGACATTGCGGACCGGTATAGAACGCTCCAGAAACGTGATGACCGTCCGGTTGGCGCAGGATATGGGCATGCCACTGGTCGCAGAGTATTCGAAACGCTTTGGCATTTACGACAATATGCTGCCAGTTTTGTCCATGTCTCTGGGGGCAGGCGAGACCACGGTTCTGCGCATGACAACTGCCTACGCAACGATTGCAAATGGTGGACGAAAAGTGCGCCCCACACTGATTGACCGAATCCAGGATCGGTATGGTCGGACAATCTACAAACATGACAGCCGTATCTGCGATGGTTGTACGCAAGATGCCTGGGAAGGTCAGGAAGAACCGACGTTGATCGATGATCGCGAACAGGTTCTCGATCCGATGACCGCCTATCAGATCACTTCTATGATGGAAGGTGTGGTTCAGCGCGGTACAGCGACTTCTGTTAGGGCTGTTGATAGACCTGTAGCCGGGAAAACCGGTACAACGAATGATGAGAAAGATGCCTGGTTCATGGGATTCACACCTGAACTGGCTGTTGGTGTTTTTGTAGGCTACGACAATCCGAAACCAATGGGCCGAGGGGCAACGGGTGGTCAGATCGCTGCGCCGATATTCACTGACTTTGTAAAGAAGGCCTCCGCTGGGAAGCCTCCGGTTGAATTCCGTGTTCCACGAGGTCTCCAGCTGATTCCGATCAACCGCAATACAGGGCTGCGGACAGCGGCCGGGTCTCCCGGAACAATTCTGGAAGCTTTCAAACCGGGTATGGCGCCACCAGACAGCTATTCTGTCATTGGTTTCCAGGACAATATGGGCGTTCCGACCTATGTATCTCCCGAAGCAGGACAGGCAGTGCTTCAGGGCACAGGCGGGCTCTACTGACATCTAAACGGATCAACAGCGTAGAGCAGCTGTTTACAGCTAACGTCGACGCGGCTAATGTCCGGCTCCAAAATTCGGTCCGACCCTGACCAAGGTTCGGGCCGTTTCTGCAAATTACAGCGAGGTATCCGATGCGCGCCGAAATGGAAGCCATCGTCGATGAAATCAAGCAGGCCATAAGCCTGCTGAGGAGGCATCTTTGACTGGGATCAGGCTCTCGTAAGACTTGAAGAACTGAATGCCCTGTCTGAGGATCCAGACCTGTGGAACGATCCTGGCAAAGCGCAGAAGCTTATGCGAGAGCGGCAGCAGCTGGATGACAGCATCAGTGGTGTCAAAGGTCTGGAACAGGATCTCGCTGATAACGTTGAGCTTATTGAGCTTGGCGAAATGGAAGATGATCAATCGGTTATTGACGACGCCGAGGAAGCACTTCGCGGTTTGAAGGATACGGTCAATCAGCTGCAGCTGAATTCGCTTCTTTCCGGGGAAGCCGACGCCAACGACACCTACATCGAGATTAACTCTGGCGCTGGCGGCACTGAGAGCCAGGACTGGGCCTCAATGTTGCTCCGTATGTACCGCCGTTGGGCGGAAAAGCGTGGCTACAAGGTTGAACTGCTCGAATATCATGATGGCGAAGAAGCCGGTATCAAATCCGCGACTTTACTGGTGAAGGGCGAGAATGCCTACGGCTGGATGAAGACCGAATCCGGTGTTCACCGCCTGGTTCGAATTTCGCCTTATGACAGCAACGCCCGTCGCCATACCAGCTTCTCCAGCGCGTGGGTGTACCCGGTCGTTGATGACAGTATCGATATTGATGTCAACGAGAGTGATTGCCGGATTGATACCTATCGTGCGTCCGGTGCCGGTGGTCAGCATGTCAACACCACCGACTCAGCTGTGCGTATCACGCACCAGCCGACAGGAATTGTAGTGCAATGTCAGTCTGAACGTTCGCAACACAAGAACCGGGCAACGGCCTGGGGTATGTTGAAGGCCCGTCTTTATGAGGCCGAGCTGAAAAAACGTGAAGAAGCGGCAAGTGCAGAAGCAGCTTCAAAGACCGATATCGGTTGGGGACACCAGATTCGCTCTTATGTCTTGCAGCCCTATCAGTTGGTGAAGGATCTGCGCACAGGAGTGGAAAGCACGTCACCAGGCGATGTTCTGGACGGTGATCTCGACAAGTTCATGGAAGCGTCCCTGGCTCAAAGGGTTTTTGGCGGAGACCCGGTCGAGGTCGAAGACATCGAATAGAATGCCACGAAATTGATCAAACAAAAAAGGCGGAACCAACGAGTTTCGCTTTTTTATTGCAGATCATGGTCATCAAAGCGACAGATCTGCCATTTTTTCCCCGGCGCGCATATAGGCGTATGGATCACTGGGTTTGTCGTGTCGGCGCACCTCGTAGTGAAGGTGTGGACCAGTTGATCGGCCTGTCGAGCCTACATTTCCGATCACATCGCCGGCAACCACGTGATCACCGTCATGCACTCGCATTTTGCTGAGATGGGCATAACGGGTCACGAATCCGTTTGCATGACGAATTTCAATCATCTTGCCATAGCCACCTTTCCAGCCAGCCTTGATAACTGTGCCAGGGGCGGTCGCAAACACTCGTGCGCCATAAGAGGCTTTGAAATCTATGCCGGTGTGCATGGCGAGGCGGCGCAAAAACGGATCCATCCGCGGTCCATATCCGCTTGAAATTTTTGCATTTCGGACAGGACGTTTTACCGGCAGTCGAAGAGCTGCGAATTTCACGCGTTTCAACGTTTTTAATGCAGTGTTGGCCCTGGATAACCGATCAGAAAACCTGACTTCATCGACCGGTAGAAATGGGCCGCCGAGTGCCGGATTTTTTCCGAGAGCCTTGTGCAGACCTGGAACGAGGCTTTTTGTAATGCCAAGAATGTCATCAATCCGGCTTTCCGTCGCAACTGTGATTGCGTCGATCGCAACGGTGCTTTCGGTGCCCATTTCAGAAATATTGGCCTTTACGGCACTCAGTGCAGCTTGTTTTTTAGAGTTTTTTTTTGAGTCTGTGTCGGAAGTTTCAGGAGAAGCTCCCTGCAGGACCTTGAGCGGGTCAAAACCCTTACTGCTAGAATCGCGCAGACCAAGTGCTTTTACCGGTTCTTTGATAATTTCGCTTTGGCCGCCAATTGCAGATGAATCATTTTCCTCGATGGAGGCGAGGTCACGGGAATCAATGAAAGGCTTCTGTGTCGGAACAGGCTGACCGGAGTTCAAGTATATGCCGACGCTTTCAGCGCGCGCGACCAGATCGGCCACAATCGAATGGCGCTGATTGAGGTCATGTTGGCGGCGCAACACGTCCATGACTTGAATTTCTACGCTTTCACGATCAACAATCTGACGGCTGGTAAGTCTTTCAATTTCAGCACGCAGCCGTTCAATGCGGTCCTGGTACTGAACGACCATCTTTGTCTGGCTGAGGTTCGATGTGTCTGCTGCATCGGGCCGCAAAAGGAAGTAACTCGCAGAGCCTGCAACGACAAGAGTTGCCGCCATACATGTAAGAGCGCCCATCACAAGGTGAACCGGTCTTAGAACATAGCTTGTTGTCCTTGCTCCATTCTTATTTGGAGCCGGGTGGGGGGCTAGTCCTGGCGCTTGATATATCCGCGTCGTTTCTGGGCGCTTTTTAATCATCACTCAATCACTGCTGCATTCTTCTTACAACTGAGATGATTAGAGTTTGGTAAGGTTAATAAACCGTCTTCATGAGGATGAATTTATCCGATGAGCGGCGCAAGAGGTTTGTAAAAACCGGGGGTTAGTCCCGCTTCAGAACGCGCGCGATCGTTGAATGGTGGTTTCAAAGTGCCACGAAAATACTTGCGTACATAACCATGAAACGCGGATTCTGGTCTGATTCCTTGGCGATCACACAAGAATCGAAACCATTTTGCTCCGAAAGCCACGTGGTTTTTTTCGTCCCGATAAATGATGTCGAGACATTTTGCTGTCTCTTCATCTCCAAGGTCACGTGCTTTCTGGATCATGGGTGGTGTAATATCGAGGCCCCGTGCTTCCAGGACAAGTGGAATGATCGCGAGACGCGCAGCAAGGTCGTGGCCTGTTTCCTGGGCTGATTGCCACAAACCGTCATGAGCGGGCATGTCGCCATAGTTTGTATCCAACTTTGCAAGGCGATCCTCAAGCATGGAAAAATGTTTGGCTTCTTCCAGTCCTACCCGAACCCAGTCGTCATAATATGAGCGCGGCAGCCTGACATGGGCGTATCGGCCGATCAGATCCCATGTCAGATCGACTGCGTTTAATTCGATATGTGCCAGCGAATGGATCAGGGCAAGGCGGCCAGCTTTACCGGACAGGCTGCGTTTGGGCATGTCCCTGGGAGCTCGTAAATCCGGGTTTTCCGGGCGGCCCGGACGATCTGGCATCAGACCATCCTTAGTTGGAGACCCTAACGACAAATTCCTTCCAAACCAGGCTTTGGAAACTGCATATGCCAACTGGACCTTTTCAGAGGTATCAGTCGCCTCAACAATCCTGCGCGCACCAGCGACAAGGCTTTTGGGCAAAGCCGGCTCAGTCTCGTTTTTCATATTTTTGCTTTTTCAGACAATAAGGTTCAAAGGGCTCGCACAGCTTCAAGCACGGCCTCTGCATGGCCTGGAACTTTAACTTTTCGCCATATTTTCGCGATTGTACCGTCCGCAGCTACCAAAAAAGTCGCGCGCTCAACACCCATATATTTTTTGCCATACATGGATTTCTCCACCCAGACTCCGTAGGCCTCACAGGTCTTTGTGTCAGTGTCAGCAGCCAGGCGAACGGATAGGTTGTGCTTGGCAACAAAATTGTCATGTTTTTTAGCCGAGTCAGGAGAGATTCCAATGACGGTCGCTCCAAGACTTTTGAAAGCGTCGATATTTTCACTGAAGGCAATAGCTTCTTTGGTGCATCCCGGTGTGTTGTCTTTCGGATAAAAATAGACGGCGACCGGGTTGCCCTTGTGGCTACTAAGAGAGATTTTATTTCCGCCGTCGCCTTCGAGTTCGAAGTCCGGTGCGATATCTCCCAACGTCAATTCACTCATTCTGCCTTCCTTCCGTCATAGTTTGTGCGTTAATGCCGGAAAAGCCACATCGGATTCCCCTGGCTATCGCTTTTGTTTCCCGTTTTGCAGTATCATAGATCGCGGAATGTCTCATTCTATACATCGGCAAAATTTGGCTGGGGATTGCCGGAGAGTCGATACTACACCCAAAAGGCCTATTTGGGTTGAGGATGGATTGTTTAGTTGCCAGAACAGGGCGAAATCGAAATTCTGAAACCTCAAGAGTCCAGACCTAAAAAGCGGAAGTCCTTGAGATGGATCTCCATCTTGGGCTGCATTCTAATTCTGTCTGGAATTGTTGCGCTCTTTGCCAGAGGCCCTGTGACGGTGCCATTGTTGGGCAACCTTTTGTCCCAACAAGGAAGCCGCGGTCCAGTTTCCCTTGAAATTGGCAGCGCCAGTCTGGATTTTACCGACCCGAGCGGTATCAAGATTGTCGTGTATCATGCGGAAATCGTAATTGAAGGAGAAGCACCGGTTACAATTTTGCTGCCGCGTGTCGAGGCGCCACTTGACCGGTCTGCGCTTTTATCCGGAAATGTTCAATTCTCTTCTCTTCATCTGATCAAGCCAATAGTCACTGTCGCGATCTCCGGTGGCCCAGCTGCTATCCCGGATATTGGACCCCTGATGGAAGCCGTAGATCGGATGAGTGATTTGGTCGATGACCAGTTTGCTCGTCGTGCTGTTTCTGCAGTTTCCGTTCAGGACGCAACCTTTGAAATAACCGGGCCTGCTCCCAGGTCCTTCAAACGCATAGAAGTTGATATCTCTCGTCGAAAGAACAGAATAATTGAGGCGAATGCGAAGGTTACGGGAGGGGTATCGACCTGGGACCTTAAATTGGTTCGCTCTGCTCCTGAGGGCGCGGGTCAGAAAAAAATCGGCGTGGTCGTCAATGGGATCACGCTGGCCGAATTGTTAGGTCCCGATGCACGTAAGATAACCGGAAAAGGATTGCGCCTCCCAGCGTCAGCGAAAGTAGAAACCGTCCTGACAGAGGCAGGTGAGTTTGTTTCATCAAATGTAGTTGCCAGGGTTGGCAATGGTTGGTTTCAACTCGGCCGGACACTCGTCGCATTTGATGATGTTGCGGTTTCCTTGTTGTTCAAACGCAATCAGGAACAGATTGAAATTACACCTTCCCATATCATCCGCGGCAATACGCGGATTTTCTTCACCGGATCTGTAACGCCTCCTGAAACCGCTGATCAAAACTGGGACTTGGTTCTTGATTCCAAGCACCCGCTGTTCGGATCGTCCGATGTCGCCGAACAACCAATTCGGTTGGATGGAATTGCTGTCCGAGGAACTTTTGATGCAGATGAACGCATTTTGAATATAGACAGGTTTACAGCCCGATCTGGCAAAGCTGTTGTACACGGCGTTGCCAAATTCCAGATTACGCAAAACGGTCCTTATCTCGCGATCGCCGCCGACGGAGAAAAAATCCCGGCTGCAGTTGCCAAGCAGGTTTGGCCAATCACGTTGGTACCGCCTGCTCGTAAATGGTTCATCGATCGGATCACCGATGGTTTGATTGAAGACTTCTCATACACCGCTGCAATCCAACCTCCCGGTTTTAATTTTCGGGATCCATTTGCTGGTTGGAACGGAAATGACATGACTATGGATATGTCATTTTCCGGGGGCGCGGTTCTGCCTATAGGGGATGTCCCGGAAACCAGGGGATTGTCCGGTACAGTAACCATCAAGGATGAAACACTGACAGTGGAAGCATCCGGTGGGCGTACTGCTGTGGAAGGGGATGGTGTCGTATCGATTCCACAAACGACATTCCAGATTTTCGATTTGCCATGGCGAGAGGGCAAGACCGCAAGAGTGTTGGCACGTCTCGAAGGAAAAAATGCCGACCTTGGATCGATAATGAACAGTGCGCCGTTCAGGGTAGCGGACCGTGCCGGACTTAAACAAGGTGGTGTGACCGGGGCGGGCTGGATCGATATTGAAGCCGGGTTTCCGATGGCAAAATCTATCGATTTTGCGGCAGTTAACTGGCAGGCAAGCGGCGGCTCGAATGATTTTTCAGACGCCAATCCGATCATGGGGCACACCATCCGCGATGCCGATATCGTATTCGAAGCGGACAAAACGCAAGTTGCCATCATCGGAAACGGTGTTCTGGATGACCTCAAGGCGGATATCAATCTGGTTGTTCCCCTTGGAAAATCTGAAATTGTCGCGCGCCAAGACGTTGTTGTCGATGTGACTGCGCAGCAGTTGAAGGATCGTGGCATTGACCTGACTGCATTTTTGAATGGCGGCATGAAACTGAGTGTTGCCAAAGTGGAAGGCGGTCAGGAGTTTTCGATTGATCTTCGTGAGACCGAAGTCAGTCTGAAGGCTCTCGGTTGGAAAAAAGCCAAAGGGGTTCCCGCAATTGCGTCCTTTAAGCTTGTCGAGGTGGAAAATCAAAGGCGTGTCAATGATTTTGCTCTGACCGCAGATGGGGTCGACCTTTTTGGCCAGATGCGGCTGTCGCTCGACGGTGAGTTGATCGAGTCTTCATTTGAACGGTTCCAGTTGCGACCGGACGATGATGTCGTCGTTGATATTCAAAGAGCGGATAATGGCCGTTACGATATCATCTTCACGGGAACATCCTTTGATGGGCGCGGATTGATCAGCAGTTTGCGAAGTCCTGGAGGAAGCCAGGGAGAGGGCGATTTTGCGAAAGGTGCCCGGATATCGGTAACGCTGGATCGTGTAACCGGATTCAACGACAAATGGGTTCGAGGCTTTTCTGGGAAAATTGATACTGGCCCGAAAGGCCTTTTGTCTGCTGACATTCAAGGGCTGGTCGACGGGTCGTCAGATTTCAAGTTTACGCTTGTCCAGCAGGACCAGGTGCAACTGGCCAACGGTCAGTTTGAAGACACCGGTGCAAGTTTGAGTTTCTTGGACCTTTACCAGCGCATGAAGGGTGGCAAGGGGACGCTGGAAATTGTCCTAGCAGATGAAGACAGCTGGGTCGGTGAATTTAACGTGCGCACGCTGGCAATCACGGAGGATCCGGCCATCAGGAAAATTCGTGCGCGAAACCGCCGAGAAAATCTGGACAGCAATGATCCGATCCGTATCCAGGAATCCGTGGACGGCTCAGCCAGTTTCGACACATTGGATATCAGTTTCACGCGTGACAGCGACATCATGACGATAAGTCGCGGAGCCCTCCGCGGGACTTCGCTTGGTGGGACTGTGAGTGGGACAATCGATCTCGCCCAGCAAACACTCAACATGACGGGGACGTTTGTTCCGATATATGCCCTGAATAACTTCTTCTCGAAGATACCACTTCTAGGGTTTGCACTTGGAGGCGGCACTGGCGAGGGATTGATCGGCGTCACCTATCGGCTGTCTGGCGCAGTGTCCGACCCCGTACTGACTGTCAATCCGATATCGGCCATTGCTCCTGGTATCTTCCGGAAAATGTTTGAGTTCCAGCCCAACTGAAAAACCGGGCGTTGATGCCCCGGCTTTCCAAACAATTCTATTCTATCGGTAAGGTTTAGACTGGTCTCAGAAGAACATGTTTCTTCTTGCCCAGGGATAGCTTGATGATGCCATCATCGGTCAGATCGGACGTCGTCAGCAGTCGGTTTGGATCCTGTTCACCCTTGTCGTTGATCTTGACCGCTCCGCCCTTGATATTGCGGCGGACGTCGCCGTTTGATGAACACAAGCCTGCAACGACAAATGAGTTCAACACGCCGAGACCTGCGTCCAGATCCGATTTGGTAATTTCAACCGTCGGCAAACCTTCCGCAGATTGACCTTCCTCGAAAGCTTTGCGGGCCGTCTCTGCAGCTGCTTCTGCCTTGTCACGACCATGAATGAGCGCAGTGGCCTCGGTTGCGAGGGCCTTTTTGGCTTCGTTTATTTCTGAACCTTCAAGAGCCGCAAGGCGTTTGATTTCTTCCATCGGCAGGATTGTGAAGAGTTTCAAGAACCGCTCAACATCGGCATCTTCCGTGTTGCGCCAGTATTGCCAGTAGTCATAGGCGGACAGCTGCTCTTCATTCAGCCAGACAGCGCCAGCAGCTGTCTTGCCCATCTTGGCACCCGAAGCGGTTGTCAGGAGCGGCGATGTGAGTGCAAACGCTGTCGTATCCGTCAGGCGGCGAACAAGATCAGTTCCTGAGAGAATGTTGCCCCACTGATCGGATCCTCCCATCTGCAGGCGACAACCAGTCCGCCGGAATATCTCCAGATAGTCATAACCTTGCAGCAGCATGTAGTTGAATTCCAGAAATGAGAGGTTCTGCTCGCGCTCAAGGCGGAGTTTTACGGAATCGCGCTGGATCATCTGATTGACCGAGAAATGACGGCCGATGTCCCGCAGGAAATCGACATAGTTCAGTTTCAGCAACCAGTCTGCATTGTCGAGCATGATGGCATCGCTCGGGCCATCTCCAAACGTCAGCAGTTTTTCAAAGACTTTCCGAATGCCCGCTTTATTGTCCTCGATAATTTCTTCGGTAAGGATCTTGCGGCTCTCGTCCTTGCCGGACGGATCACCAACCCGTGTGGTGCCGCCACCCATCAAGGCAATTGGCCGGTGACCGGTTTTCTGAAACCAGTGCAGCATCATGATGGGTACGAGTGAACCGGCATGGAGGCTCGGAGCAGTACAATCAAAACCGATATAGGCCGTGACGGTTTCTTTGGCGCACAGCTCGTCCAGGCCTTGAGGATCCGAGATCTGGTGAATGAATCCACGTTCGGAAAGAACCTTCAAAAACTCTGACTTGAACTCGCTCATGTTTGTGCCTGTTTCCTGCAAATAAGTTGGTTGTTCCAACCTGTAATATGTCCGGTCACCGCTATAACGGAGTTGGCTGGCAATTTCACGGGGGGCAGGGGAAAAAATCGCCGAGAATCTGCTATGTGGCTCAAAGCCGTCAATCACAACGTTCAGCGGTCCAGTTTTGCCTGCGGGACCAATTCAATGGGAGAAAGATTGTAACCATGACAACGGGCTATCTCCACACCCTCTGCGGCAAGATCGCAGCCGGAAAGTCGACCTTGGCAAAGGAACTGTCCAGCTCTCCCAAGACGGTACTGATCAGCGAGGATGAATGGCTGTCTCGTCTGTTTGGGCCAGAAATGGCGACGATAAAGGACTATGTCCGTTGCTCGGCGCGTTTGCGAGCTGTATTGGCTCCGCATATCGCGGCATTACTCAAGGCCGGTCTATCTGTGGTTGTGGATTTCCCGGCCAACACACCCGAGACCCGTGTCTGGATGAAGCAGCTTAGCGAGGAGACCGGCTGCGACCACACGCTTCACTTCCTCAATGTATCGGATGAGATTTGCCGTGAACGGTTACGAGACCGAAATACCGGTGGTGGTCACGAATTCACGGTGAGCGACGAACAGTTCGAGGCGATCACACGTCACTTTGTCGCCCCAGACCCAAGCGAAGGGTTTGAGATCAAGGAATATCGCGAACACGACTGAACGAAATCCATTAACCGAATGCACAAATAAAAAAAAACCGGTCTTTCGGCCGGGGTTTTCCTTTGTCTGAGGTCTGAAAAGACTTAGACGGAGTAGTACATGTCGAAATCAAACCATTGAAATGAACCTTGCAGTTTAGGTCTTACTTAACGGTCAGAACAACTCCGTCAGGTTTGCGTAGTCGAAGTTGACAGTGAAGTCCTGTCCCGGCAGGTCGTTTTCCTGGGAGTTTCCGATCGCGAAGATATCTCCAGATTGTGTTTTCAGGAGGATCGTGTCGTCGTTCTCGAATTGCTGATCGATAAGGTCTGTGGTGAAGACTGCCTGATCGACATCGCTTTGGGTGAGATCGAAAAGGAATGTTTCATCGAGGAAGGCGATTTCAACCGGTGTCGTCGAGAACTGGTTCTGGAACAGTGCCGAGTTTGCCTCTTCGGTTGGGAAGTTGCCATTATAGGCAAACTTGAAGTCTGCAGTTTCTCCCAGGAACAAGGGATCAAAAGCCATTTCGGCGGTTCCTGTATCCAGGTCAAATGCCTCGGTTTCGATCTCAAGGCTGGTCGACGTCACATTGGCCTGGGACAGAAGAGGGTCGTTGGATACAGGTGCAGAGATGAGCGCGTAGTCAAAATCAACAGAGAAGTCCTGACCGGGCAGATCGTTTTCCGAGCTGTTGCCAATGGCGTAGACTGCACCCGTTTGGGTTTTTACCAGGACCGTATCATCGCTTTCGAACTGTTGATCGATAAGGCTCGTCGAGAAGACTGCCTGATCAACATGGTTCTGCGTGAGATCAAGAAGAGATGTTTCGTCAATGAAGGCAATCTCGACCGGTGTCTGTGAAGCCTGGTTTTGGAACACAACCGCATTGGTATCTGAAACCGGATAGTTCCCGTTGTAGGCAAAGGAAAAGTCAAATGCTTCGCCAAATAACGGAAGTCCGGGAACATCCGATGTGATCACCTGACCTGCATCCAGATCAAAGCCCTCAAATTCGAAGTCCAGGTTAGCAGTACTAAGATCTTGTGCAGTCAACAAGGCATTGGGGTCATTTGTTCCTTCAACAGTGATCGTGACTGTGTTGCTGGCCGACGCACCATTACGGTCTGTAGCTGTAACTTCAATCGCAATTTCTTCCGTCTCGCCGGCGTTCAATACAGTGAAGTCTTCACCGGTTTCAAAGACCAGCTTCTGGCCAATTATATTTGCTATGCCCTTTTGAGGAGAACCCGAAATCGAATAGGTCAGCGTTACGCCATCGTTGTCACTGTCAACGTCAGTGCCGAGAAGCGTAAGGTCGAGTTCAATAGGATTGGCATTTTCGGAGCCAGAAATGCTGGCATCTTGTAGTTCCGGGGCGTCGTTTTGTCCTTCGATGACGATAGTGATCGAAGCGGAAGAGGTTGCTCCGCTGGCATCGGTTGCACTGTAGATCAGTATCTCGGTGGACTTTTCACCGACTGCAAGAGCTTCATAGTCACCGTCAGGTAAATATGTGAAGGATCCATCGCCATTGTCAGTGACATCCACCGGAACTCCGCTTTCGGTTGTAAATGAAACGGTGAGTGTTTCATTCCTATCCGGGTCAGAAAAATCTAAAGTAAAGGTTGCAGAAGCCGCGTTTTCTGAAGTTACGGTGCTTACGTGATTTGTTATTGGCCTGTCGTTCGTACCGGTGACGGTAATCGAGACCAAATCACTATCTGAAAGTTCCCCATCGCTTACCAATACTTGGTAGCCGAGCACTAGTGTTTCTCCTGCCGCGAGAAAGTCGAGTTCGGTGTCTGCGACAGAAAAGGACCACTCGATCGCATTGGCAACAGACTGGGCAGTTACCAACGCCCCACCAAATGATGTTGCGAGCAGATCTTTTAGTTCGTCAGATAATTCTCCAGCGCTCCAGTCGGCTAAGACAAGTGAAGTGTTGACAGTATGTTGTGAAAACGCATCGTCAGAAAAGTGAAGCGAACCTGTTGCTGAGACTTGGCCGGATTGGCCGTCGTCCGCGACTGGCTCGGTCAGTTCCACCGATTGACCGGACTGAACGACCGGTGCTACCTCGACTTTGAGGTTTTCCCAGCCGAAAACTTCAAGTCCCAGACTGTCGAATAAAAAGTAACCTTCGGGCAGGTCGCCATTTAACTGGGAGGCATATTGAAGGATTTCTGGCTCAGCGAGCCGGTAGGCCTGAAAACTGAGTTGCAGGACAAGTGTGTCATTGCCGCTTCCACCGAAATAGCGGTCTAATGTCGTTGTGTCTGGCGACGCGTAGATACCTATATCGTCACCGGATCCTGCCACCAGAAGATCGGATCCTTCCCCGCCGATTATGATGTCGTTACCAGCACCGGAGATAACAACATCATTTCCATAGCTGGCATCAATAATATCGGAACCACTGCCGGTAACAATCACATCATCGCCGATCAAAGGATCGTCCGATGCCAAAATGTCATCGATCAAATCTCTTTGCCAATGCCAAGGAAACCAAGAAATCGTCTCGACTAAATCTCGAATCGAATAGGAATTTATCGTGTTACCGCTATTATCAGCGACAATCACTAGTCCAGAGTTCGTGCCTGAAATGGAAACATTATAAAGTCCCATATTATCCTCATAGCCGCCTTAGGTGGTGCAGTGGAGAAAAACCATTACAGGTAGAGTGTAGGGGCTATAGAACTGATTCGACAATGATTTTTATAAATGGGTTGCGGATATTTCCACATTCTCCCTTATGTAGAAAGCCGGGGAACATGGAACCAAAGAAAACCCCGGCCTTGCGACCGGGGTTTTCTTTTGCCTGAGGTCTGTAAAGACTTAGACGGAGTAGTACATGTCGAATTCAACCGGATGCGGTGTCATGTCGTAACGATCCGCTTCTTCGGTTTTCAGTTCGATGTAGGCATCGATCTGGTCGTCGTCGAAGACGCCGCCGGCTTTCAGGAAGTCGCGGTCTGCATCCAGAGATTCCATGGCTTCACGGAGGGAACCACAAACCGTCGGGATCTCGGCCAGTTCTTCAGCAGGCAGATCATAAAGGTTCTTGTCCATCGCGTCGCCTGGATGGATCTTGTTCTTGATGCCGTCAAGGCCAGCCATCAGAAGTGCAGAGAAGCACAGGTACGGGTTGGCTGTCGGATCCGGGAAGCGAACTTCAACACGTTTTGCCTTCGGTGAAGACGTGAACGGGATACGGCAGGAAGCTGAACGGTTGCGCGAGGAGTAAGCCAGCAGAACAGGTGCTTCGTAGCCAGGAACCAAACGCTTGTAGGAGTTGGTTGACGGGTTGGTGAAGGCGTTCAGCGCTTTCGCGTGCTTCAGGATGCCGCCGATGAAGTACAGGCAGGATTCTGAAAGATCAGCATACTGGTTACCGGCAAATGTAGGCTCACCCTTGTTCCAGATAGACAGGTGACAGTGCATGCCAGTGCCGTTGTCGCCGAAGACTGGCTTCGGCATGAAGGTCGCTGATTTGCCATAGGCATGCGCTACCTGATGAACAACGTATTTGTAGACCTGCATGTTGTCTGCACAACGTGTCAGGTGGTCGAACTTCATACCAAGTTCGTGCTGGGCTGCAGCCACTTCGTGGTGGTGCTTTTCAGTCGGTACGCCCATTTCGCCCATGACAGACAGCATTTCAGAACGGATGTCCTGTGCACTATCGACCGGAGGAACCGGGAAGTAGCCGCCTTTGGTGCGCGGACGGTGGCCGAGGTTGCCTGTTTCGTACTCGGAACCCATGTTGGATGGCAGTTCGGAGCTGTCCAGGGAGAAACCTGTGTTGTACGCGTCAGCTGTGAAGCGAACGTCGTCGAACATGAAGAATTCAGCTTCAGGGCCAATGTAGATGGTGTCGCCAAAACCGCCGGATTTGACATAGGCTTCTGCCTTTTTGGCTGTCATGCGCGGATCGCGGTTGTAGCCTTCACCAGTGATCGGATCGACAACGTCACAGAAGATGACCATTGTGGACTGAGCGAAGAACGGATCCATGTGAACTGTTTCAGGATCCAGGATCAGCATCATGTCGGACTCGTTGATGGCCTTCCAGCCTTCAATGGAAGACCCGTCGAATGCGACGCCTTCGGCAAACATGTCTTCATCAACAAGAGCAACATCCATTGTCAGGTGCTGCATTTTACCTTTTGGATCGGTAAAACGAAGGTCGACGAATTTGATGTCCTTTTCCTGAATTTCCTTCAGGATATCAGCAGCGGTGGTCATTGTGTCCATCCCTTTGATGTATCGTTTTAACAGTTGGGTTTGGTTCCGGTCAGGCAGAGGTTTAGCCACATCTGTGGTAGGCCGGAATTCTGATTGCCGGCGGATGCCGGAAACTGGTTGGATTAGATAGCGTCGATGCCGGATTCGCCTGTACGGATGCGAACGGCTTCCTCAATGCTGGAAACGAATATCTTGCCGTCACCGATGCGGCCCGTTTGAGCTGCATTGCGAATGGCTTCGACAGCCTTTTCCACCATGTCTGAGCCAAGAACAATCTCAACTTTAACCTTCGGCAGAAAATCAACAACGTACTCGGCACCGCGATACAGCTCGGTATGTCCTTTTTGGCGGCCAAAGCCCTTGGCTTCGGTCACGGTGATGCCTTGCAGGCCGACCTCTTGCAGCGCCTCTTTCACTTCATCCAGTTTGAATGGCTTGATGATCGCTTCGATCTTTTTCATCACCTTGGTCTCTCTCCACATATCCAGGTCGGAATTATCCGAAAGGCCTTTTAGATCGGACCTACATTCAAGGGAATGTGTAAAACTGTCCGACCCGCGACCGTTGGCACCACCAAAGCATGATGTGTGCCAAATACAGTTGGAGCCTCTTAAAAAACTCAGAGGCTGGAAATTCCGCTACAAAAAACGGCAATCTCTATCCCGGGTCAATGCTGCAATTGCTCACAAGAGCAAGGAAGTGACTAAAAAATGGGCATAATGATTATTGGTTGTGCATTTATTGCATTTTTAGCCCGAACCAGTGTGTGCTCGACAATATTGCAGGTCCTGTGCACAGATGGTCAGGAAGACCATATTACCAAATTGACTGTTGAGGGACACATAGAATGACCGCGGCACTGCTGACACCGGATCAGATGGGGCAGGCAGATCGCCTGACCATTGAAAGTGGTACTCCGGGCATTGTGTTGATGGAAAGTGCCGGACAGGCTGTTGTTCGAGCCGTCGCTGAGCACGCAAAAGCGGGTAGCCGAGTTCTGGTGTTATGTGGACCGGGCAACAATGGTGGAGACGGCTTCATTGTAGCGCGGATTCTGGCTGCGCGCGGCTATCAAGTTGATGTCGGACTTTTAAAAGATCCAACAGATATCAAAGGGGATGCCAGAATAGCCTTCGACCGTATGGCATTACCTTCGACGCTTCTGTTGAAAAATGATGGGATTTCTACCGACTTCAGTGAACGTTTGGAGAGAGCAGATCTCGTCATAGATGCGCTTTTTGGTGCGGGCTTGGACAGGCCCTTGCAAGGGCCTGTTGCGGCTCTGGTCGAATACGTCAATCAATCGAACAAAACCGTTGTTGCTGTCGATTTGCCATCAGGTATCAGCGGTAGCTCTGGCAATGAACTCGGTCGGGCGATCAAATCGCAGGTGACTGTGACGTTCTTTTGTGAAAAGCCCGGACATCTTCTTTATCCGGGGCTGGCACATTGCGGAGAAATCATTGTTGCAGACATCGGTATTGATGCTGGTGTAGTTGCCAAGATCGCGCCTGCGACATATCAGAATTCTCCGGAGCTTTGGCAAAGTGCCTGGCCCGGTGTCGATCCATTGGGGCATAAGTACGACAAGGGTCATGGGGTGGTGTTCGGTGGTCCAATGTCGTCAACCGGTGCTGCACGTTTGTCTGCAATGGCGGCTTTGAGGGCAGGGGCGGGGTTGGTCACACTTGCATCTCCTCCAAGTGCGATGATGGTCAATGCGGCGCACTTAACAGCCATCATGTTAAAGAAAATGGCCGATGCGGAGGCAGTTTCGGATCTTTTGAGTGACCATCGTTTGAATGCGGTTCTGATTGGTCCCGGCTATGGCGTCACCCCGGAAACTCGAAAGACTGTCACAACTTTGTTGAAACAGGAGCGGGCAACTGTTCTGGATGCTGATGCCCTGACCGTGTTCGAAGAAATGCCGGATGTGCTTTTTGATCTGACCAACACCAATCCAAAACCGACAATTTTGACGCCGCATGAAGGGGAATTCGCCCGTCTGTTTCCGGACCTGGCCGGTCAAGACAAACCGACAAGAGCCCGCAAGGCAGCAGCGCGCAGTGGTGCGATCATTATTCTAAAAGGTCCCGACACAGTGATCGCGGCACCAGATGGGCGCGCTGCCATCAATCGTAATGCACCGCCCTGGTTGGCAACTGCAGGTTCCGGGGACGTCTTGGCCGGTATTGCGCTTGGGCTGTTGGCGCAAGGTGTGCCTGGATTTGAAGCTGCCTGTCAAGCCGTCTGGTTACACGGAGAGGCCGGTAACACCGCAGGCCCCGGACTGATTGCCGAAGATTTGCCGGCAGCATTAAGGCCTGCAATTCAAGCGCTTGTGCACAATTGTGAAAGAAGGTGAGGGGCAGATCACCTTTTTCCTTTGACTGGAAAAAATGTGGTGTTATAGAGGCCCCGCTTCATCAGCCGGGTTTTATGAAACTCGGCCGTGCGGATGTGGTGAAATTGGCAGACACGCCAGATTTAGGTTCTGGTGCCGCAAGGCGTGGGGGTTCAAGTCCCTCCATCCGCACCAAAATAATTCTCCCAAGTAATTGAAACAATTGAACTAATAGCGACGATGAAAATCGTTATTGTGCTTTTTTCCTGTTTTTGTCGTACGTTTTGCCGTACATTTTCCCGTACATTGGGGATGTGGAGGCGGTTTTGCAGGGTAATAATCGGCATTTGCGGCAGCGCGGCGACAAGTGGCAATATGCCCGCCGGGTCCCTGCACATGTAGTGCCGTTTCTGGGTCGAGCCCGGATCGAAGTGTCGTTGAAAACCGATTCTCTTGAAGTTGCGCGCATGCGGCGTGATGCCATGGAGGAGGCGGATGACAAACACTGGTCCGCCCTGCTGGCCCAGACGCCTCTTGAAGCAGCTGAAGCCCAATACAAGGCTGACAAGGCGCGGTGTCTGGCGCTTGGTTTTGCCTGGAAGAGTCTGACGCATCTGGTCGACGCGGCCCCGCTGGAAGAAGTAATCGATCGGGTGATGGTTGCCAGACAGTCTTCCCGTGCCTCCAGAGCGCAGGACGCAAACGCGGTGCTCGGCACAGCACGCAGACCGTCTCCAGAGGTCTCACGGGTTCTTAAAACCTTTTTTGAAGATATCGCGCCGGACAAGCTGCGTACCAAAAGCCCACAACAGCAGCGCACATACAAAAAGGTCAAACAGCGAGCGGTGAATAACTTCATTGCTGTGTGTGGAGACAAGGCAGTTGATGAGATTACGCGCGAAGACGGTCAGCGGTTCTTCAGTTGGTGGCAGGATCGGGTTGTCGGGACAACAACCACAAAGATGTCTCCCAACTCAGGCAACCGCGACGTCGGCAACATGCGCAAATTGCTGGACGACTATTACAGCCTGATTGGGGAGGAAGACCGGCCAAACCCGTTCCGGAACATGCGGTTCCGGGAACGTAAATTTGATCAGGTCAAACGCCCGCCGTTTCCGGCGAGCTGGATCAGGGATCGTATCCTGACCAAAGAGGCATTTGACGGCCTCAACCTGCAGGCGGCGTGCATTGCTGCGGCGATGATTGAGACGGGGTGCCGCCCCTCGGAATTGTGCAACCTGCCGCCAGAACGAATAATCTTGTCAGCAGATGTCCCCTATATCGACATCGAGTATCAGGAAGAACGGGAGCTCAAGACCGAATCGAGCATCCGGCGTATTCCTCTGGTGGGTATTGCGCTGCTCGCAATGAAGCTGTGCCCAAAGGGCTTCCCACGATATCGGGACAAGGAAGAGAATTTTTCACAAATCGTGCGCAAACACTTCCGGAAACGGAATCTGTTTCCCTCGGATCGTCATGTGATCTACTCCCTGCGCCATTCGTTTGAAGACCGCATGAAAGAAGGTGGTCTGGATGCGGAATTACGACGGTTGTTGATGGGGCACACCATACACCGCGAGGAGTATGGCGAAGGTGGGTCGCTGGCTTATCGGCAGCAGGAGCTTTTGAAAATCGCCTTGCCATTTGGGGCGGATGTTCTGGAGGGTACCCACGCCTAGCGGGATGCTGTGCGGCGCGCATTCCTGCGTTGACGCACACGGGACATGGCGTCCCGGCTGGCGCGGATAGCCTCAAGTTCTCTTTCCAGGCGCACATAGAGCGGCAGGAGAACAGGCCGGGGGCCATCAATCATATCTGCAAGGAAGTCGAGGCAGTTTTCCAGATCCCGCTCCAGTTTCGCAGTCTTGTGCGTCACTTCCCGTATCCGGGTGGGCGGAATATCGCTGGAAACAAGACTCATGCTTCGATCCGTTGATGGTGAATTGTAGACCCGGCAGGCTTAAACCTTTGCCGGGTCTGCCGATGGGGCGGCGTGGTGTTTGTGCGGCGCTATGAGGACGGCTTCAGCCTTCAGGGCGGTGAAGACTGCGCGAATATCGGCTGCCTCCTGGATCAGGCCTTTTGTCTCCGCGTCTTTTGCATGGCGGGCGAGCGAGGCCAGTGTTTCTTGAACAACACGCCATGCGCGTGCCTTTGAGGTGCTTGGCTGGGCCTTGAAGCTCATGACGGGCCTCCTTGAGCCAGAAGGAAAAGGGTCTCGCCGACCGGGATAAAGACGGCGAGACCAGTCGCCACACGCCTTGCTGGTACGTCCGGGAGGAGGGGGACGCGGGCGTTGGTGGAATGGGGAGTGTGAGTTTCCTTCGTCTCTGGCCATTGGCCGAAACTTTTGCGCGCGGTATGATCAAGTTGCCGGGCACGTAAATTGATGAACACGATAAGGAGGCACAGGGCCGCGATCATGGTCAGCGCGAAGGGTGCAAGGGTGTGGGCTGTGTCGATCATTATGCTTTCCCTTGCCTATTTTCGTCCTTATAACTCCAGCACAAAATATAGCGAATATGCTATTTGTCAATAGAGATTTTACGGAATTGCTATTTTTGAATCAGTGAATTCGGATGCGGTTTCAGATTGCAGTTGCTATGCCTTCACAACCTAGTGCCGTATGTTATCGTCAGGGCGTGGGGCTTTTTAAATGTTTGGGGATTTTTGGGTGCGGATTTTCAGACCAAATGAATTGATGATTTCTAACGCGATATCAACCCTCTATAGGGAGCTGATATCCCTTGGTGCTGCCGATGTCATTGTGGCGAACGAAGTCGCTGCTTTTGAACTTGCAACCGAGCAAGTTGGAAAGCCCAATCTTGTTGGGGAACATTTTCGAAGAACTTTAAATACTCTTCCGCCGGATCAGGTGCTCTGGGCTGGTGTTTATGACAGTTCTGGCGAGTGTGCCTGTACTGTTGCTTCGCAGCATCTACCGTTCGCAGATAGAAGCCTCGAACGGCATGTTATCGAATTTTTCGAACGATGTTTTGAGGCAGAAGGTGGAGGGAACGTCGAAATTAGGCGAGGATCGTTTGCATTTCTGGATCTTGCGGCAGGGCCGTTTGTTTACGTAGGCGAGGGGCATGTGCGCTCTGACGCTCGTGGAAAAAATTATCTCGGGTTGCTGCAAAGACTTTTGATTTTGTCTGCTTATTACAAGTGGCAGCCCAATTTGGTTTATGGCTTCATGGAACCAAGAATGATCCAGCGCGGCTATCACACTAATTGGGGTTACAGCATCGCGCGACCAAGCGGTGTTATTTGGCAAAAGCAGCCAGCTATGTCTGTCTGGCGTGACCCATATTTTGTGGGTCTAGCGTCAGAAGGGATCTGTCGATTGGTCGAGGATCCCTTAATGCACGGTTCGGCCCGACGTTCTGAGAATAGCAAAACAGAAACGAACATCCATAAATTGTCTGAAACGGCAGTATCAGACGCTGATAACGAAGTTGCACAGGCGGAGCGTCAAAAATCTGCAATTCCGTCGTAATATACTCAAAAACAGGCACTTTCTGAAATATAGATTTTTTGTAGCCGCGACCTATCAGGTCGATGTACCCTGCATCCAAAGAGTTAACCGCATTCTTGGGCTGATCTGCCCAGTTGCTGCCCAGTATCCTGGATGCAAGCGCGTTGTTACCGGCGAGCAGCATGTCAGGTGCCGCTTGGTTTGTTGGCTGCCCGTTGAATAAAAGTAACTCAGGTGAGATCTGGACCAGGTCGTCGTTCAAATAGCCTTGGTTACACTTCCAGTTTTCCAAGAGCCGTTGAGCAATGCCATCCGCAGCCCCGCTCTTTATATCGTTCACGTCCAATTCGAATATATTATTCTTACTCATTGTTGTTTTATCGATTTACAGACAGCAAGCGTGACTGACGGTTCTGTGCATTCCAAAAACTCGCGATAGCGAGGGTTGTCTGCGTCTGGTTCTATTATGGAAAAATTATTGTGCCCGTACGCACGTAGGCAGGCAATCTGAGCGATCACTTTCAAGTCGAACTCAACAATGCGGCCGATGAGCCTCGAATGATACTCGATGGTAGAGAGGGTAGGCTCTTGTACGCAGAAGTTGTGTAAGAGATTATTGTTTTCCATCTTAAGCAAATACTTCACTCCGAAGGCGAGAGAATTATCGAGTTAATTACACCTTATGGCATACTAATGCTGACGGTGTGACGCAGACGTGATAAACACTATTTGCTGTTTTCTAGTGTAGTTTTTTCTTCGTAAATAGTAGCGACAAGAACGGCAAATGAAATCTCAGAAATTCGGCTAGTTTTACTTTGCTTGGCAGTTGCAAGTATTTCCTGAGCTTCCCTGTAGGCAGCGCGAAAACGTTCGATGTTATCAAACTGGCTTTCGGATAAATCTTGACTAGAACCGCCGGCATTTTTTACTTCAGGGGAAGTTTTTGCAACTTTACTATCTTGGACGATTGTATTGGATGCTAAATCAGCTTCGATAAGATCGGATACCGTTGTGCCGAGAATTTCGGCTAATGGTTCCAGTGTCTTGACGGAAGGCGCATGCGCGCGCGTCAGCATCTGAGTGACATAATGGGGGTTTTTCCCCAGACGCTTTGATACAGCGTTCATTGTCAATTCGTTCGCCTTCATCGCTTGGCGAAGGTTCGTTTTCCACTGATCAGACATGTCCGAATAGATAGCAAACATGCTAATTCCTTGAAACGAGGAAAAATGCTATTGCAGATAATAGCGAAAATGCTATATCTGAAAGCATGTCTGATTTTTTGGAAAAAATTGAAGCCTTTCTTAAGGCATCCGAAATGCCGCAATCCAATTTTGGTTTCGCTGCTGTCAGAGATCCAAATTTAGTCCGTAGATTGCGTGCTGGCGGTGACATACGCCTCAAAACAGCTATGCGAATTGATGCTTTCATTCTTGGGTATTGGAACGACAAAACGGACCTCCAAACAACGCGGTGTGATGATGATGCGCACAGTTCGGATGAGCCGTCATCCCGTGAAAAGTCGGAAATTTACGGGGTGGTTGAATGAAGCTCCGCAAATCTACGGACAAGGACAGGCGCGGCCTGAAACTGGCAACCCAGCGCATGCTTGACATGTGCGGCGGGCAGGACAGTTCGGCGTCGGTTACGCGGATCAACCAGCGTACGCTTTCAGATTATGCCAACACCGGCAACGAGCGACATGCTGACAGTTTCATGCCGGTGGATGTGCTGGCGGATCTTGTTCTGGACTGCAAGGCGCGCGGCGAAGTGGCGCCGCTGCTGAGTGCGCTGTGCGAGTTGGGCGGTGGGCGGTTTGAGCGGGTGGCTGCGCGGACCAACACCTGCGATGCGATTGCCCTTGTCGACAGCGTCCTGAAACAGACCATGGAACTGCGCGACCGTCTTATCGATCAGGAGGCGGCAGAATGAGCAGTTTGTCTTTCAAATACTCCGCGACTGACCTCACCAAAATGGCCGAACGTCTGCGCGGGTTGGCGGCGGACAAGACGATCGCAGCCAAGGCGGCGGTGGCGTTGGCGAAATACGACGATTGTCCGGGTAATGCGCTTGGCGGGGCGGAGGGTTTTTTAGCGGACGCCAATGTCCTGTCCTGCGCCGCCGATGCACTGACCACCATTTCAGACCAGATGAAAGGCGAGCTATCATGAGCCTTGCAGAGACCTTTTTCCCGACGCTTTGGTCCAACCTGACACCGCACCAAAAACGACGTGCGGTGCTGGACCAGCTGCTGGCAGGCCGCACTGCGGAGGAGGCGGCGGATCTGCTGTCGGCGATTTATGGCGTAATCGGCACCAACCATGTGCGCGGTGTGATGGACCGGCACAGGTTGCATGAGCAACCTGCGGTCAAGGCCGCTGCTACGGCTAGGCGGCAGGTGGAGCGGGCGGCTGTGCGTGCGCGTGCACGCGGGACGGGGTCACCGGTGGTCAAGCTGCGGCCTGTATCTCGCCTACCAGGTGCGCGCCTACCATCTGTGTCATCGGGTCCAACTGGGCCGAAGCTTTCCGGCAAACATCGACCCAAATATGTCGGGCTGACACTGCTTCAGCTAACGGCAACAACCTGCAAGCGCCCGCTTTGGGAAGATCCTGATACAGCACTTAAGGACAAGTTTTTCTGCGGTCGGCCAACGGGCGCGGGCGCGAGTTACTGCGCTGGCTGTGCTCGGGCGATGTATCGCGCGCCGGGGGAGGACAGATGATCGTTTCCTTTCGCCAGCCCCTGACACAGACGCTGAGACTGTTTTTGTGGGCACGGGCGCAACACCTCCTGCGGCAGGGCGACGGACCGGCAGGGTTTTCCGCTGCTGTTGATCTGATCAGATCAGAAACCGGGCTTGATGCACCAAAGATCCGGGCGGCGGTTGCCGGTGGGTTTTCCAGCGCGGCCACGCAAGAGCGGCTGGCGCGCTGGTGCGGCCTGAAACGCGTCACCAAACACAATCAGCCGGTGCTTGTAACGGACCCTGATGCGGACTTTGACCGGGGACCGGGCGGTGGTGTCACGCAGATTTCGCCCGAGGAGGCGCTGCGCCGGGTTTCAGTCCGGCAAAACCTGGAAGATGTGGCGGTATGAGCGCCGACAGCGAAAAGCGGCAGAACGACTGGCTGTCCACGCGGATTGTCAGCTATTGGGCGGAGCGCGGGTTTGAAGTCTCGGTTGTTGTCGGTGGGCAGTGCACGGTCAAACGGTATTCGGTCAGCACCTTGCGGTCTGACATGATCAACGGTCTGCCGGTGACCCGGCTGGGCCGGTCGGGGGAGGGGCAGGGATGATGCGCCTGAACCGAATGGAATTGGGGGCCGATCTCAAAGCTGCTCGCAGGGCTCATGGGTTTTCCGTTCGCGAGGTTGAAGCGCAGACCGGAATCACCAGATCGGTAATCAGCAGAGCCGAGCGCGGGCATCCGGACGGTTATGTCACAGCAGATGCAGTGATCGTCCTGTCGCGATTTTTCAATCTCGATGCACGCGGCAATGTTGAAGTGTTTCACAAGAATACCCCCTCGGGACAAACCGAAAGGGAAGTCGCGTGATGACGCTTTCAATCCTGTTGATTGCCGCTCTGGCACTTGTTGTGTCGCTGGCCGCCATTTATGTCGGTTGCCGTTTTGCGGAGCGCAACTGATGGGAAAACGTTCCAGTTTTGGCCGTGTCGCGAAAGACTTTTATCTGACGATTGATCCGCGCGCCGTTCCACCTGTGATCCCGTTTCTGAAAGCCGAAGGCATTCGCTCATTCATAGATCCGTGCTGGGGCTGGGGCCATTCGGTCGGGCCGCTGACGCGGGCCGGTCTGACATGTCTTGGCCGCTATGACATTGCTCCCGGAACGTCGATCAAGGTTGATCCGGATCTGCCGGGCCAGCAGGGTCATGTGATCCAGCGTGATGGCCGGGACTTGAGCTTTGCCGATCTGAACGGCGCGGACGCGATCATCACCAATCCACCCTGGTCGCGCGATCTCTTGAACCAGTTGATTGAACGGTGGTCACCGATGGTGCCGACCTGGTTGCTGTTCGGCGCTGGCTGGAAGCACGGCACGACAGAGGTGCCGGATCTGATCCATGCGCATTGCACGGATTTTGTGCCAGTGCCGCGTTTGAAATGGATGCCCGGCACCAAGGACACCGCGACAGACGATTGCGGCTGGTACCGCTTTCATACGGCAGAAGCGTCTGCAGGCCACGGCATGCGGTTCTGGCCGTATGGCAGCGTGCCGGATGAAATCCGGAGGGCAGCGTGATGAGCCCGATCCGGATTCAGATGCGGCGGGACCGGCCTTGGCGGTGTGATGCGCCGGATGCGGTGATTGTTGATCGATCCACCAAATGGGGCAATCCGTTTCGAACCGGTGACCCTGTTCTGCAACGCATGTCGCTCACGGATGAGCGTCCTTCGGACTATCCTGCGCGGGCGCAGCCTGACCGGCTGGCGCGCGGTCGCGCTAGCAGCAGCGATGCTGCCGGTCCTGTGTCCCCCGATGGTCTGAAAATGACCGCTGATGATGCCTGCACATGTTTCGAATTTCTGACGATTCCAATGCTGCCACTGCAGGAGCTGGCGGGCAAGGATTTGGCCTGCTGGTGCGCGCTGGATGCGCCCTGTCACGCCGATGTTTTGTTGAAATTTGCGGCGCGGCTCAAACAGAACCGGGGCAGGGGTGATGGCGCAGATGGATAGAGCAGCCCTGTTGAGTTTGCGGGCTGCACCGGACAACACACCTGCGGGCCTGTTGACCCGGTTCTGCCGCGCGGCGATGAAACGCTATTGCATTGGCACGGATGCATTGGCCGCTTGGTTTGGCGTGCCTGAAAGCCGCATCTGGAACGAATTAGCCAGCAGCGATGATCGCGAGGCGCACTCATGAGCGCGCGAGCCGAAACCTGGGCAGTCAAGCACCTGTCAAAGCTGTCCGTCCCTGACCCGTGCGTACGGCGGCGGGTGTTGATGGCGCTGGCCGAGCGGCATGTGGACGGGCCGATAACCCTTCCAACAACAGACCTGAATCAGCAACTGCGGATCGATGCTCTCTGGCTTTGGCGGGCGCTGATGGTCTTGCGTCGTTGTGATGCTCTTGAAGCCAGCAATATCGGCGGGTTGATGTCCGTCACGCTTGGCTGTGATTTTGAAACTGAAACTTCGGCGGAAGGTTCTGCGTTGCCGACAGCAGGACAGGAGGCTGGACGATGAGGGATGCGTCTTTTAACCGGGCTGTTGACCAGCGGGCAGGAGGTGCGGGATGAACACGCCCCGGCTTTCCATCATTCCGGCCCTGGCGGCAACCGACGCGCACATCAAGCCACGCGACCTGCAGCTGCTGTGCGTGCTTGGACGCCATACGGATGATGGCGGTTGGTGTCGCCGCAGCCAGGTCAAAATGTCCCGGGAAATGGGGTGTTCGCGGGCAACCGTCTATAATGCTGTCGAGCGGCTGGTCAAGCGCGGCTATCTGGAACGCCATATCATCGAAACAGAATCCGGCCGGGACAGCGCGCACCTTTATCGTGTTGTGCTGGACCCGGATCTGGAGGACCTGTCGACTGTTCAGCCAGAAGAAACAGTGGCCGAAAGCGAAGCCGACCCCCCCTGCCACTATAGTGGCACCCCTGCCAGTATACTGGCACCCCCTGCCAGTCCTGGGGTGGCACCCCCTGCCAGTTCTGGGGTGGCACCTATGTTAACGACCCCTCTTAACGACCCCTTGTTAACGGAGAGAGAGGGCGCGGGCGGGCGCGAGCAGGGGCCGGTAGAGGAAAAACCGGTGGTGACGAAAGACACCTGGCGACGTCGGCTTCGAAAAGCGCATGCCGATTGGCCAACCTATGCCGCAGATAGTCCGCAAAAAACGGAAGTCGAGTGGTTCAGGCTGTCCGAAGAGGATCGTGACACGGCTGTGAGCCACTTGGGGGCCTACATTCAACACGTTGGCGGCCTTGGCCGGTCCAGGATGTGCGCCTTCTCGGTCTATTTGCAGGAAAAGCGCTGGCAGAAACTGCCGGAGCAAGCGGCCGGACTGTCCGGTGCTGCCACCATGGCCAAACCCTTTGGCAAATTGTGGGGCGCGATGCGGCTGGCCGATCTGGCGCGTGAGCCCTATGGCGCGTTTCCGCGGCCATCGCCGTTTTTGCAAAAGCTGCTGGCAGAGGGCGGGCCGCAGGCAGACCAGGAGCGGCTGGAACGCCGGGCCCGCTATGGCTGGCCGAAAGTCAACACGATGCACGAGCAGGCCACCCGCAAGCACCATGGCGTGACCGGCGATCCGGCGCTGGAGCCCTTGGCAGCGCTGTTTGGCAAGGTGCACAAGGGATCGGCGATCTGGATCGCCTGGCAGGCGCTGCACCGCAAGCGCGGCTGGCCGTGGCTGGGGGAGGATAGATACCTGCCGGAGTGGATCTGGATGCCCGATCCGCCGGACAGCCCGGACAGCTATGCCAGTTCGTTTGAGGCCGTCCGGGCCGCACTGGCGCGCTTTGAAAACGAACACACCAACCTGACCAGACATGAGGCCGCGCAATGACACATATCGCAACGATCCCGGTGACGGCTGCGCTCAAGAGTGACTATCAGTTGATGCGGGCGCTGGTGGCGGTTCACTCGCTTGACTGGATCGTGGTGTACACTAATCCGGCTTGTGAAGAACGGGCCATGGCAAGCATGAATGCGGCTGGCCTGATCGTCTACCGGCCCATGGAGCCGGTGATCCGGAAACATGCACGAACCAAGAAAAGGCTTGACGTGAGCCGAGGGTTTTTTCCGCGATATGTCTTTGTTGCGCTGGATCGATCAGCGACCCAAAACGCCGAAATGGTGCGTGACTGTGATGGTGTGGAAAGCATTTTGACATTCCATTTGGATCGCCGACCACACATTGTCCCGGTGCGGCAGATGCAGGTAATCATGGAAGCAGCCTGGACGGCGCAGACAGCACGAGAATACAAGGTGCCGCAAAGCTTTGACCTCGGTGAGAGTATCCGTATGACGACCGGCAGCTTCGAAAATCTGGAAGGTGTTGTCACGGCCTATCACGAGGCCAAGGGCATGGTGACAGCGGACACGGAAATGATGGGGCGGACGGTCAGTGTGCTCGCGCCGGTCGACAATTGCCGGAAGGTTCGCTGAATATCTGGCTCAGGATAAGGCGCTGGATCCTATGGGTCTGGAGTGTCCCCTACCGATCGCCAAGCAGAAATCCGGTGTCATTCTTCCGCATGAAATAATCAGGGATGAAAGCGCGATAGCCTGACAGGCAACATCGGCAAGGTCTTGCCCTGCCGTATCCTGCACGAGATCAAACGCGAGACGGGCAGGATCTTCAGCGGATCAGCTTTAGGGACCGTACAACCGGCCGACCAACCCACGGTGCGGAAGCTGCCCGGGAAACTATCTGTAATACACCTCGGAAAGTTGGGTTGTCAGGGTTGTCAGGGTTGTCAGGCAGCTGATTTGAGTTGTCAGGCGAGGCGGAAAGATGAGTGACGTAGAACTTGTTATTATGAGCTCGGCGGAAGTGACCGAGCGCGATAACATTACGAAAATAGTACTGATGTTGCGCGCAAGATCTCTTAGCATCCCGTTTTTGAGCGTCATTCGTTGTCTCGGCGCTCCGCAATGAGCCGGTCCACCCCTGTAATTTTCTCGTTGAAGTCATCGGCGTAGCGATCTCCATAAACTTTGAAATAGACTTCCGAGGACACGTCAAATGCCGTTCTTGCTTCCGCGAGTGTGGCCCAGCCGTGGCATGCGATGGGCGCTTCGATCGGCCAGATGATCTTTGGGTCCTTCCTGGCCTCTCCAAACCACGGGTAATTCACGACCGCAGGACTTTAGCCTGTGAGTTGTTAGGCGGCGTGTGAGGTTATTGTTGATGTTGATGCTCTTCTGATGGTCAACAAGACGAAACACCCGCTGCCGAAAGGGGCAGTTGACGGCGGCGCTGACTTCGATCTGACGAACATCCAGTACCTCTGCATTTACTGCCACAACCGTAAATCAGCAAAAGCCAGACAAGTTCGCCCAATCCAGTAGGGTCGGCAAATGTCTGACAGGGCACCTCGCCGGGACCGGAGGGGACTCTCACTCGGAGATTTCATTTTTGGCCAACTTCGATTTTCACATGCTTGGTGACCCGATTCCCCCAGGGCGTGGGCAGCGCGGACGGCCAAAACATATATCAACGAAGGAAAAACGTAGACTTGTCATAGTTCTAGGGGTGTTTGACTGGTTCATGGAAAAAATCGCAGCGGCTCTGAATTGCACTCCGCCAACGCTCCGCTCTACAAGACACTTGAGCGGGAAGCGGGCATTTGTTGCGTTTCATAGGAATGTCCAAAATGGGGCCGGGAGGAGATTGTCGGGTTTGGAATTAGCTAGCAGGAAAATTGGACATTTCTGTGCGACTGGTGTGCCGTTGCTTCCGGCCCTTCGTCGATCTTCGAGGGATTTGCAGCGAAGGACCGCTTCGAGCCTATTCCGTTGAAAAACTCCTGTTGTTTTGATTGCTGAACGCTGATTCAATCTCCTTATTGATTTGGGAGATATGGGCAATGATGGGTCCGAGACAGGAAGCGCAAAGCGCGCTGTTCTACGAGTTCTCGATTGAGGATCATGTCCCG
>JBDWMJ010000017.1:0-309472 GCA_039972695.1 Roseibium sp.
AGAAAGGATCAAACGAAACACACTCAATCAACGGCGATTGCAATACCGCAATCAAGCCGCTTAAGATCAACCAACACGATGAGCCAGACTCTCCGCTAAATCACAAAGCCATCTGTTCCAAATACCCTGATGACGGACAAAAGACATATTCCGGATTTACTGCAGCAACTACACCAGAAACGCCTGTATTTTCCTGTAGCAAATTTACAGCAAATAAAAGGTCGTTATCAAAATCAGGAGCCTCTTTCAAAAAGACTTCGTCAATGGAGAACACAACACCGTACGATCCGTCGCGCGTTTGTTCCTGAATTGAAATTTGAATGTGAAAGAGATATGGAGGGAATTCATCTCTCTCATACACTTCCCGTGGAATGGCAACGGTAGTGGTTCCGTTCCGAGCAGCGTCACCATAAATCGCAATATCGTGATAAAAGTACTTTCGAAACTTCGGCAGATCCTTTCTCACGACAACCCAGCCTTCGACGTTACGTTTTGACCGAGTTCCAATTGTAGGGGGTGGGAGAATTTCCCAAGAGTTGCCTACTACCAAGTTGTCAGCATTTAAATTGAGGTGAGAATATAGTCCGTCTTGAACATCTTCCTGTGTGATGAGTTTTCCGGACAATATTTTAACATTAGGAGTTTCAATTCTTTCCAGTTCGGCTTTTAACTGTGGCGGTAAGGCTCTGAAACTCTTTTTCCAATTTGCCATTTCACATCCTTTGATAGCAATAGCCCTTAAAGTAGTGAGTCTGGTGACAGATGTCTAATGGTTGTGACTACCGGCAGTCAGTGGCCAGTGGCGTGGTTGCAGAACGTAGTCGTGTGTGGCCGCTAATTTGTGATCTGTAGAATGTTATGGCCATTGAAATGTATTGCGGCAATAAGCCATTTGGGCTCGTTTAGGCCGTTCGCTGCAATCGCCACTAACATCCGGTCAGGGTCACAATTCTCCCCCAATTGGTGCTTCAAACAGCTACCAAGTGCCCCTGCGGTGCAGAAAGGTTCGAATCCGGAAAGTGCCCTAAACCGTGCGAATTGAGGTCTGTTGAAAAAATAACTTAATAAAAACAATAACTTAGCGGTTTTTATTGGCTGGGGAACCTGGATTCGAACCAGGACTAACAGAGTCAGAGTCTGCGGGTCTACCGTTAACCTATTCCCCAATCTGGCAGCCAACGAGCTGCGCAGGTGAGAGCCCTAATGGCGGCTCTCAACAGTTTTGTCGCGTATACATCCAACCTGTGATCCGTGGCAAGGGTCGAAGCCGACTTTTTTCTGAATTTACCTGTGTTGGCTCAAGCTCATGACAATCCTAGTTTGTTTCGAGCATCGAAAAGCTTTGCGTGCCAGTTTCAACCTGCTACTGTTTTGGCAACGAAAGACTTGTCCGGGTATTTTGCGTTGAACAGACGAAAAAGAACGGGCGCTGAAAGGCATAAACGTGACTCAATCAGGTCAGGAACCGCCCGAATCCGGGCGACGTGCCCCTGATGTGTCCGGAAACAGTCAGGCTCCGAAGGAGCAGCAGGGACAAAAACGCCGGCGGCGCAAGAGGCGCAAGGGGCGTGGTGCTAGTGGTCAGTTGACAGGAGAGATGGCTCCGGAAACTGGTGTTCAAGGCACTAATGCTGTTCTTCAAAAGTCTGGCTCCGGCCATGGAAACCAATCTGCCGGACAGACGGCAGAGGAAAGCACTGGTGCAGTGGCATCAGCGCGGGCACAGGGTAAAAAGCGTCGGCGCGGCCGAAACAGGAAATCTGGGGCGGGAATCCGTACAGGTTCGGAACATAATGTCGATGCATCCGCTGCTGAGTTAGAAGCTGCAGGAGATTCTGCGACTTCAGCCAAGGGCAAGAAGGCTGCGCGCAGACGCGGGCGGCGGCGATGGCAATCCAAAAACCTGGATGGAATCGCGCAGCCTATACGGGGTTCTGCGGGTGTGGATGTTCGGGCCGACGCGGCAAAGACCTCTGCAAACGGCCACCAGACAACAGTGCATCGCCTTGACGACCCCAGGAAAACCGGCCCGTTGCTAGGCCGGTCTAATCCTGGCAATACGCGTAGGCAAAATTCTTCTACAAATTCGCCGCTTTACGCAGCCCTTGATCTTGGGACCAATAATTGTCGTCTATTGATTGCACGACCGGAGGAACGCGGTTTCAGGGTCGTTGATGCCTATTCCCGGATTGTGCGGTTGGGGGAAGGGGTTGGTGTAAACCGGACCCTGAGCGACGGCGCCATGGAACGCGCTATTGATGCGCTTGCCAATTGCCACCGTAAGCTCGCGGACCGCGGAGTGACGCGGTCGCGATTGATTGCAACAGAGGCTTGCCGGGCAGCTGAAAATGGCGATGAATTTATCTCACGTGTCCAGGCCGAAACGGGCCTGGTGCTCGAGGTTGTCAACCGTGAAACGGAAGCCCGGCTCGCCGTGGCCGGATGCGCTTCATTGGTCGATCAGGATGCAGACGGGGTTATCCTGTTTGATATAGGCGGCGGGTCTTCTGAAATTGTCTGGCTGGACTTACGGAACCGATGCGGCGCGCGCGGTTATGCGTTGACGCGGTTCATCCGTTCCTGGATTTCATTGCCGGTCGGCGTGGTCAATCTGGCCGAACGCCATGGCGGTATGCATGTAACCTCTAACGACTTTGAATCCATGATTGATGATGCCGCAGGACATTTGGCAGAGTTCAATCTGGCCGATGACCTGACAGAAGCGATATCATCGGGCAAAGTCCACATGCTTGGAACATCTGGAACGGTGACGACGCTGGCTGGCATTCATCTTGGTCTGAAACGTTATGACCGGCGCCGCGTTGACGGTATTTGGCTTGAAGATGCTCAGGTCGGCGGCATGATTGATCAATTGCGTGATATGCCGTATGAGGCGCGTGTTGAAAATCCCTGTATTGGTGCTGATCGAGCAGATCTGGTCCTGGCCGGTTGTGCTATCCTTGAAGCCATTCGCAGGCGCTGGAGTTGCTCGCGATTGCGTGTGGCCGACCGTGGATTGCGCGAAGGGATCTTGACTGAATTGATGTCAGCTGATGGCGTATGGGCCCGGAAAAGGCCCGGCAGTCGCCCTGGTCAATACCGGCAAAGGAACAGGCCATGAGTGGCTCGAAAAAACGAGGCTCCGGAGACCGAGGGCTTCATGTAAAGGTTAAAACGTCTGCCGGCCGCCGGGAATCGTCAACGCGCTGGTTGTCACGGCAATTGAACGATCCATATGTTCGGCGGGCAAAAGTTGATGGCTATCGCTCCCGTGCTGCCTATAAGCTCATCGAGATAGATGACAAACACAAGCTGTTGAAGCCTGGATATCGCGTTGTTGATCTTGGCTGTGCCCCGGGGGGGTGGTGTCAGGTGGCTGTGCAGCGGGTCCAGTCCAGTGTGGAATCTCCCAAGGTTGTTGGTATTGATTATCTTGAGATGGATCACGTGCGCGGGTCTGTGTTCCTGCAAAAGGACTTTCTGGATGAAGATGCTCCAGATGCTTTGCTGGAAGCGCTTGGCGGCCTCAAGCCGGATGTAGTGTTGTCAGATATGGCTGCGCCAACGACCGGCCATAAGCAAACCGACCATTTGCGAACCACGCATTTGTTTGAGATCGCCATTGATTTTGCACGGCGTAATCTTGTTCCTGGCGGTTCTTTTCTCGCCAAGGTGTTCCGTGGAGGGACCGAAAACGAGATGCTTCGTGACCTCAAGCGGGAATTTAAGACCGTTGCCCATTTGAAACCACCGGCAAGTCGCAAGGAAAGCCCGGAACTTTATGTAATTGCAAAAGGTTTTAGAGGCAGCGAGTTGTCGGAAGATTGACTGAAGCGTCCGGTGTTTCGGTAGGTTTCGCGCAAAGGGCCTAGATAGCACAGCGGGCTCTTTCCTTTCTGTCACCTGCATGGTATTGACCCGCGCCAACTTCTCCGGCACAGCCGAAGCGACTCGAAAAGATGCAAGCTTTCATAAAGAGCATGCGTCTCAGTTCTATATTAAAAGGGAAATTGGCAATGGCATCCTTCTTTGTCCCATCTACCGGACCGCAGGCTCTGACTTTCGATGACGTTTTGCTGATTCCCGGTCATTCGGAAGTTATGCCGGGTGAAGTAGACCTTCGCACAAAGGTTACCAAGGACCTTGAACTCAATATTCCAATACTTTCATCGGCGATGGATACGGTGACGGAGGGACGCCTTGCGATCGCGATGTCGCAAGCGGGCGGCATAGGTGTAATTCATCGAAACCTTTCACTTGATCAGCAGGCAGAAGAAGTCCGGATGGTCAAGAAGTTCGAGTCCGGCATGGTGGTCAACCCTGTCGTCATTGGACCGGAAGCTACACTCAAAGACGCGCTGGATCTTATGAAGCGTTACGGGATCTCAGGCGTTCCTGTCGTCGACAATGGTGGAACGGGTGGTTTGCAGACAGGCAAACTCGTTGGCATCCTGACCAACCGCGATGTGCGGTTTGCTTCTAATCCTGGCCAGAAAATACACGAATTAATGACAAGTCAGAATCTTGTTACGGTCAATGACAATGTGAGTCAGGATGAAGCCAAACGTTTGCTACACCAGAACCGTATTGAAAAACTTTTGGTTGTCGATGACAACCAGAACTGCACTGGTCTCATCACTGTCAAGGATATGGAAAAGGCCCAATTGAACCCGAACGCATCGAAGGACGGGCAGGGTCGGTTGCGGGTGGCTGCTGCGACGAGCGTAGGCGAAGAAGGTTTTGCTCGTGCCGAGCGCCTTATCGATGCAGAAGTTGACATGGTTGTTGTCGATACAGCGCACGGACATTCACAAAAAGTGCTGGATATGGTCAGCCGTGTTAAGGCGCTTTCCAATTCGGTCCAAGTTCTTGCTGGCAATGTGGCAACCTCGGACGGCACCAAGGCCTTGATCGAAGCTGGCGCCGATGCAGTGAAAGTCGGTATTGGACCCGGTTCCATATGTACGACCCGTATTGTCGCCGGTGTGGGAGTTCCTCAATTGACCGCAATTTTGGAATCCGTCAACGAAGCCGACAAGCAGGGCATTCCGGTTGTCGCTGATGGTGGCATCAAGTACTCTGGTGACTTGGCAAAAGCGATTGCAGCAGGTGCTGCCTCCGTGATGGTCGGATCTTTGCTCGGTGGTACGGAGGAAAGCCCTGGTGAAGTCTATCTGCACCAAGGTCGTTCCTATAAATCCTATCGTGGAATGGGTTCGGTTGGAGCAATGGCACGTGGATCTGCTGACCGATATTTCCAGGCAGAAGTTCGTGACAGTTTGAAGCTTGTTCCGGAAGGTATTGAAGGGCAGGTTCCTTACAAAGGACCGCTCAGCAGTGTCCTTCATCAGCTCGCTGGCGGTTTGCGCGCTGCAATGGGGTATGTCGGTGGCAAGACGATCGCGGATTTCCAGGAAAAAGCCAGATTTGTCCAAATCTCTGGTGCGGGTCTGCGTGAAAGTCATGCACATGATGTGACAATTACACGTGAGAGCCCAAATTACCCGTCTAATGTTTAAGTGTTCCTGATTATAAAAATGATGGCTATGTTTGCCATCTCCAAAGGATTGTTATGAGAGATGGTGGACGCCTAGCGGCGGCAATTGAAGTCCTGAGCGAAATGGATACCCGCCACAGACCTGTACAGGCTGCTCTGAAAGAATGGGGGAGTTCACACCGATTCGCTGGTTCCGGTGACCGTACTGTCATTGGCAATCTTGTTTTCGATGCTTTGCGGAATCGTTTATCTTTGGCCGCGCGGATGAAATCAAACGCTCCTCGAGCGCTGGTTTTGGCGACTTATACATTTACCTGGGAAAAGGGGTTTGAAGCGCTGCAAGCGGCTTTGTCAGATCCACATGCACCAGAGACGCTGTCAGAAGAGGAACAAAAGATCCTGTCGGGTAATGAAATGCCGGATTTACGGACATTTGAAGAGGCGGATGTTCCGGAATGGCTTTGGCCCAAGATTTTAGGTTCCTTCGGTGATTCAGCCGTTGCAGAGGGTAAGGCGCTGGCTGCGCGTGCACCAGTCGACCTTCGGTCCAACACTCTAAAATTTGACCGAGAAAAGCTTCTGAAAAAACTTTCCCATACAGGTGCAATTGCTGCGACATTGTCACCGGTTGGCATGAGAATAGAAGCAAAGCCGGGCATCGGCAGGATGCCGCATGTGCAAGCCGAAGAAGGTTATCGCAAGGGATGGTTTGAACTTCAGGACGAAGCAAGCCAGTTGGCGGCTCTATTGGCACAGGCAAAGCCCGGACAACAAGTGTTGGACTATTGTGCTGGAGGCGGCGGCAAGACATTGGCTCTGGCTGCATCGATGGAAAACAAAGGGCAGCTTTATGCCTACGATGCAGATCGTCTGCGTCTTGCGCCGATTCACGAACGCCTTCAAAGAGGCGGTGTACGCAATATTCAGGTCCGTGATCCGGCAAGCTCAAATCTGGACGATCTGGAAGATATGATGGATCTCGTCTTTATTGACGCACCCTGCACGGGAACAGGTGTTTGGCGGCGGAGACCGGATTCCAAGTGGCGCTTGACCGAGGCATCATTAAACAATCGCATTGAAGATCAGCAACATGTTATTGATAATGCAATTAAGTATGTAAGAATTTGCGGACGTTTGGTTTACGTCACTTGTTCGCTTCTTCCGGAGGAAAATCAAGGTCAGGCAGACTGGTTCCTGCAAAAGTATCGGAATTTCAAATCGGTGTCGGCACTGGAAAATTGGTGCGATATGATGCCGGATGCGCCTCAACCCAAGTATGCTTCTGAGCAAGGTAATATTATGCTGACTCCAGCTTCAACTGGAACAGACGGATTTTTTATCGCGATTTTTGAACGGACAGAATAGATAGCCTGCTGTCACACTCAGCCTAAGATTTGTCCTGACGATGTAGCCCCAGAACATTTGGCATCAGATCATCGTCAGGTGCCGAAACCGTTGGTGTCGGATGTTCATTAATTGAATCGTTTTTTTCGTTTGGCGTTGGTACTGCTTCTGAAGAATGCCGATCGTTAATGTCACTTTTTGTTTTCTCAATAATTAGTGTTTCCGCGAATTCACGTATTACGGGATCCAATCCACAATTGGATGAAATGTCCGTTAGAACTTTTCGGGCCTCATTAGAGTATTTCAGAGCAGCCAGAGCAGCTCCCAGAGCCTTTAGCGCGCCGATTGGTTCATCGGCACTATCGTGCGCGTTAAGAGCGTATTTGATTGAATTTACATGATCACCTAATTTCCTGCTGAGAATACTCAATCTGGTCAAATATTGGGAAGAGTTTGGCGCCAATTTTGCTGCTTCAAAACAAGCTTCCTGTGCATCTTCTAATTCTCCCAGACCTTCCAATGCGACAGATAGCATTTCCAGTGGCAACGGATCTTGCGGTGAAAGCTGTGCAGCGGTCACTGCAAGTTCAATCACATCCTTGAACTGTTTTCTCATGAGTAACGTCTGAGCAAGACCGAGCATTGCCGGAACGTGGTCTGGATCTTCTTTTAGGGCCTTGCGGTAAAGTGCGACAGCAGGTTCTATTTGCCCTGTTTTGGCCTGAGTTTCCGCAAACAGAGTGAGCACTGCGGTGTTATCGGGCAGCAGGTTCTGCAGAATTTTTGCAGGGACTGACGCCTCTACCGGATTGTTTTCTTTCAAGAGGACACTTGCCAGGCCATAAAGCGCATTTTTGTTGTCAGGTGTTTGTGCCAACACTTCTGAAAAATTCGTTTTGGCATTATCAAGATCGTCGATCAAAAGCTGGCAGTTGGCAAGGCTTGCGCGTGCCTTAAGGTGGTTGGGGTCTGTAAAGACAATTCGCCGGAGTTGGGACTGAGCTTCTTCCAGTTGCCCGTTCTGCAACAATGCAGATGCCGTGTGGTATGCGATTTCCGTATCTTGCGGCGCAAGCTCCAGAGCCTTGCGAAAGTAGGAAAGCGCCATAGTAATGTCACCGCGGCCCTGCAACGCTATTGCATTTTCAAAAACTTCCTGGGCAGCTTCGCTCATCTTGGCTCCGGTAGTACTCAATTCGCTGGCTTGCTTCTTTCAGCCAGCATTTGACTGTGGGCAAGCGGTGCCAGACTAAGCGAGAGACAGTGGGGGGGCAAAAGGCAATATTGGCCGTACACAGCTTAGCATTTGCGCGGTTTTTGTTGGCAGGTGACTAAACAGGTAAAAACTGGCTTCAATTTCGGAAAAAGACCGGTTAGAAGCTGGCCATGACCCATCATCATGACCGTCTCTTAATCATCGACTTTGGTTCGCAGGTTACCCAACTAATAGCAAGAAGGTTGCGGGAACTCAGCGTCTATTGCGAAATTCATCCTTATCAGAATGTCACGGATGCTTTTCTGGATGCCTTTAAACCAAAGGCAGTAATCCTGTCAGGCGGCCCGGATTCAGTTACCCGGGAAGGGTCTCCGCGTCCTCCTGAAAACCTGTATAGTCTGGGTATTCCTGTACTTGGAATTTGTTATGGCCAGCAGGTCATGATGGAACAACTTGGTGGCCGCGTTGATGGCGGCAAGATTTCAGGCGGCGGTGGCACTGCTGAGTTTGGGCGAGCTTTTGTTACTCCGACAGCAGACAAGCTATCCATTCTCGACGGTTGGTTTGCCGATGGCAAAGAACAGGTCTGGATGAGCCATGGCGATCATGTCGCCAAACTGGCGCCCGGGTTTGAAGTCTTTGGAACCTCTCCCAATGCACCATATGCAGTTACTGCGGATCTATCCCGGAATTTTTATGCGGTTCAGTTTCATCCGGAAGTGCATCATACGCCTAATGGCAAGGTCTTGTACGAGAACTTCATCAAGCTCGCCGGTTTTGATGGTGACTGGACAATGGGCGTCTACAAAGACGATGCCATTGAAAAAATTAGGGCGCAGGTTGGCGACAAAAAGGTAATCTGCGGTCTATCCGGGGGCGTCGACAGTTCGGTTGCTGCAGTTCTGATCCACGAAGCAATTGGCGATCAGCTGACATGCGTTTTTGTGGATCATGGTTTGCTTCGCCAAAACGAAGCTGATGAAGTGGTCTCCATGTTCCGGGATAATTATAATATCCCTCTGATCCACGCTGATGAATCAGAACTGTTCTTGGGCGAATTGGATAGTCAATCTGACCCGGAAACAAAACGAAAAATAATCGGCAGACTTTTCATTGATGTTTTCCAGAAATACGCTAACAAAATCGAAGGTGCCGAGTTCTTGGCGCAGGGAACGCTTTATCCAGATGTAATCGAGAGCGTCAGTTTTTCTGGTGGACCCTCAGTTACCATCAAGTCCCATCATAATGTCGGTGGTTTACCGGAGAAAATGGGTCTGAAACTTGTAGAACCGCTGCGCGAGCTCTTTAAGGACGAGGTGAGGGCGCTTGGACGCGAACTGGGTCTCCCAGCCAGTTTTATTGGTCGTCATCCATTCCCCGGTCCAGGATTGGCTATTCGGTGTCCGGGCGAGATCACACGTCAAAAGTTGGAAGTTTTGCGCAAAGCGGACGCTGTTTATATCGACCAAATCCGTAAACATGGCCTCTACGATGAAATATGGCAGGCATTCGTCGCCATTTTGCCGGTGCGTACAGTTGGTGTCATGGGTGATGGCCGGACATATGATTATGCCTGCGCCCTTCGTGCAGTGAACTCCGTTGATGGTATGACGGCTGACTATTATCCCTTCAGCCATGAGTTCTTGGGTGAAACGGCCACCCGGATCATCAATGAAGTCGAAGGCATCAACCGGGTGACGTATGACATCACATCGAAGCCTCCCGGCACGATTGAGTGGGAATAACGAGAATTATTTGATTTGCGGGCCTTTTGCGTCGTGGCTTTTTAATTGCCGGTAAACCAATCCAGGTCGGTATATGGAATACTGAATGCAGCCAATTGATCTCACACCCGACTGCTCGAATTGTGCTGCACTCTGTTGCGTTGTGTTTCCATTCGATAAATCGGAAAGTTTTAGGATCGACAAGGCTGCTGGTGAGATCTGTTCAAACCTATCGAAAGAAGGAACCTGCACCGTATTTGAAGACAGGGAAGAACTCGGATTCAAGGGGTGCATATCCTACAATTGCTATGGTGCCGGACAGCGGGTTACGCAGGAAGTATTCTCAGGGCGGAGCTGGCGGGATGACGGCTCGCTGACCCATCGCATGGGCAACGCGCTTTCTGTGCTTCGCAGGATTCATGAACAATTGCTGTTGTTAAATTCTGCCAAGCAGTTGCCGTTAAATGAGCCGGAACTCAAGTCCCACGAAGCATTGCAGCAGCAACTTGTTCAGGTGGAAGAATGGACGGAGGGGTCTCTGGCGAATTTTGCAATTGACGAGATTACGTCCAGTGTTGGTCAGTTTTTGCAAAGCCTCAGACATCACCTGCCACAGAGTGCCCGCTAGCTGGCGCATTTGATGCAAAATGCAGCTGCCGGATCAACGTCAAGCCGTTTGATTGCAATACCTTCACCGCACTCTACACAATAGCCGTAGTCACCATCGTCAACACGTTTCAAGGCAGATTCAATGCGCTGAATATCGGCCCGCCGTTGACGTTCTGAGGCCTGTGCCATTGCCTGGCCTTGCAAAGCATCCATACGGGAAAGGCGACCGACGGACTGCTGATCAAGCGTAACTGTTGCGCGGGCGCCTTCTGCCAGTTTGCTTATTTCCTCAAGCTCCTGCTTAAGTGACAGTAGTTTGTCCTTGATACTTTGTTCACTCATGACGGCTCCCATCAAGTGGAAGTCTGCCTTACTTTAATCGCTCGGCGCAATATGCCGCCTGTTGTAAAAGGAAAAATTAGCTGCGTGCCTTTATCTCGGCTTCCAGCATTTCTTCGTGATGTTCCTTGGCCTGAACTTCAATGAAAAGCCGAGTGACTTCAGGCATTTCTAGTTTGATTGTCCGCTCTAACGAATAGATCGTTTCTTCGACGGTTCCGGCTGTAATTTCATCAATGAAGTCGACAGACAATGCTAGAAGAATGTCCCGAGGCCCTCGGTGAAGCGTCCGAATTTCATTCAAATTGCTGATCGCTGGCGAAGCCTGGATGATGCTCTCAATCTTTGACAGGACTTCTGGCGAAGCTCCTTCTCCAATTAACAGCCCCTTGGTTTCATATGCTAGCAAAGCAGCCGTCGCGGCAAGGATGACACCGATGGTGATGGAAGCCGCTCCATCCAACCACGGAAGTCCCAGATACTGGACACCAAGAAGACCAAGAAAGGCGACGATAAGGCCGAGCATAGCTGCACTATCTTCGAAGAGAACCGTAAACACGGTTGGGTCCTTGCTATCCCGTACCGCCGACATGATCGATTTTGAACCGCGGACTTGATTAAATTCCTTGTAGGCGACGAGCCAGGCCCAGGCTTCAAAAATCATCGCGAGTATAAGGACAACATAAGCGATCCCGGGATCGGAGATGGGGTGCGGGTGAATGACTTTCTGGATGCCTTCATAAATAGAGACACCTGCACCGACCGCAAAAATCAGAATGGCCACCACAAACGACCAGAAATAAAGCTCTGCGCCGTAACCGAAAGGGTGGCGTTTGTCGGCAGGTTGTTTTGCTTTTTTCAAACCGTAGAGAAGTAGGCCCTGATTGCCTGTATCAACCAGGGAGTGGATCCCTTCCGACAACATCGCAGATGATCCGGTATAAGCAGCGGCCATAAATTTCGTAATTGAGATAAGTGAATTACCGACAAGAGCCGCATAAATTACTTTTTTTGATCCGTGGCCCGCCATAATGCCTCTCTCGCAACAATAGAATCCGGAATGATCATTTGCGGCGGAGCCTATGACGCATTCGTTACTTTGATCAAGCGAATGTTGGCGTAATTTCGGGACCGCATATCTCAGTAACGCACGAGGCTTCGATGAAGAGACTGACAATCACAACAGTTGCCTTGCTTATCTTAGCCTGCGTCACGTATATTTCAGTGTCATTGGCTGGTGATGTTAAAATAGCCGACGTCAAGGCGAGGTCAGCAGGATCGAGTTGGTCTTTTTCCGTGACGCTTAAACACGCTGACGAGGGGTGGGATCATTATGCTGATCTTTGGCAGATTTATACGCTGGATGGTAAATTGCTGGGGGAACGTATTTTGGCGCATCCGCATGTCCAAGAGCAGCCGTTCACCAGATCGCTTTCTGGCGTCCAGGTTCCTGATGGAATAGACGAGGTGATAATCCGTGCGCGTGACACTGTTCATGGCGTTTCAGCGCAAGAGTATAAGGTCTTGCTGCCGCATTAGCCGTTCACAAAGGTCATTACACCGTCCGCCACAAATTGGACTGACAAAGCAGCCAGCAGAACCCCGAGCAAGCGGGTGATGACCAACTGGGCCGTATCACCCAGTGCGCGCTCAATCTTGTCAGCCAGCAAGAATGCGCCCAGGCAGCTAATAAGAATAATTCCTATAACACCTGCTAGTCCGGCATATGTCAGCGTATCTGGTGCCTGGCCAGACAACAGTATTATCGCGGAAATCGAGGCTGGGCCGGAAATCAGCGGTATAGCGAGTGGAAAGATTGCCAGTTCATTGACTGTGCGATGATGTTCATCGGATCCTTCAACTGCCTTTTCCGCAGTTTCTGTTTTTCGTTCCTGCCGTTTTCCGAAAATCATCTCAATAGCGATGATGAACAGCAAGATGCCGCCTGAAACTCTAAATGCCGAGACCGAGATCCCAAGGACATTCAAGACTGTCTGCCCGGCGACAAAAAACAGGCCCAGAATACCGGCTGCAGTGATAACGGACCGTATTGCCACACGTCGACGATCGTTTCGGTTCATTCCCGCCGTAATTGCCAGAAACATCGGCGCAAGACCGATTGGATCGATCGTTACAAACAGGGTCGCAAATGCATTGATATAGAAGTCGATCATCACTTGTCCCCGATGCAGTGAAGAGTGCCGGATTCCGGCCTTTTTACAGGGGATTTAACATCGCCGCGAGTGAGGTCTCTGAAATCATTTTATTAGCCTGTGCATACTCCCGTAAGATATTGAATATGCGCAATAAATACATTCGCATAAAAGCTGTCAAAATTTGGTGCCTTTGATTGAATCGGATATAAAGGCTCCAGCAATAACAAACAAATGAGTGTCTTCCTTGGCCGACCAGGACAACAGCACCCCTTCAGACGGAATTCCATCCGACATCAAGCCGATTTCCATCGTTGATGAAATGAAGCGCAGCTATCTCGATTACGCCATGAGCGTGATCGTGTCGCGTGCGCTTCCCGACGTCAGAGACGGCTTGAAGCCGGTTCACCGACGCATTCTCTATTCAATGCACGAGAATGGTTATGAGTGGAACAAACCCTATCGTAAATCGGCCCGTGTTGTCGGTGATGTCATGGGTAAGTACCACCCACATGGTGATAGCGCGATTTATGACGCTTTGGTCCGTATGGCTCAGGACTTTTCTCTGCGTCTGCCGTTGATCGACGGACAGGGGAACTTTGGTTCTGTTGACGGGGATCCGGCTGCGGCCATGCGCTATACCGAGTGTCGGCTGCAAAAAGTTGCGCACAGGTTGTTGGATGATATCGACAAAGACACTGTTGATTTTCAGGAAAACTATGACAACTCTGAAAGCGAACCAGTTGTCCTTCCTGCCAAGTTTCCGAACCTGCTGGTCAATGGTGCCGGTGGTATCGCCGTTGGTATGGCGACGAACATTCCGCCACACAACCTCGGTGAAGTGATCGACGCTGCCATTGCTATCATGGAAAACCCTGCGATATCGCTGGAAGAACTGATGGAGATTGTTCCGGGACCGGATTTCCCGACCGGTGCCATGATCCTTGGTCGTGCCGGTATTCGCAGCGCTTTTGAAACGGGGCGTGGATCCGTTGTCATGCGGTCTAAGGTTGATACCGAAGAAATTCGGAAAGACCGTTGGGCGCTGATCGTTACGGAAATCCCGTATCAGGTCAACAAATCCTCGATGATTGAAAAAATTGCCGAGCTGGTTCGCGAAAAACGCGTCGAAGGCATTTCGGATATTCGGGATGAGAGCGACCGGACCGGTATGCGTATCGTGATCGAGTTGAAGCGCGATGCCGTTCCCGACGTTGTTCTAAATCAACTTTACCGTTTCAGTCAGCTTCAGACATCTTTCGGCGCCAATATGGTGGCATTGAACGGTGGCAAGCCGGAGCAAATGAACATTTCGGACATGCTGAGAGCTTTCGTCGCTTTCCGCGAAGAAGTCGTTCAGCGTCGCACAAGGTTCTTGCTGAAAAAGGCAAGGGACCGGGCTCATATCTTGGTTGGCCTCGGAATTGCCGTTGCCAATATTGATGAAGTGATCAAACTGATACGGGCGGCGCCAGATCCGGCGACAGCGCGTGGGCAGTTGATGGATCGGGATTGGCCGGCAAGGGATGTTCGGGCGTTGATCATGCTGATCGATGACCCGCGCCACATGGTCCAGGAAGACGGCACCTACAAGCTTTCTGAAGAACAAGCCCGTGCAATTCTGGATCTTCGCCTCCAGCGCTTGACTGCAATGGGCCGCGATGAGATCGAAGAAGAACTCAACAAGATAGGTGCGGAAATTTCAGATTTCCTCGAGATCCTGAGATCGCGTGCGCGCATTCAGGAAATCGTTCGCAGTGAGATGCTGCAGATTCGCGAAGAGTTTGCGACCCCTCGGCGGACTGAAATCATCGAAGGCGGGCCTGATTTCGATGAAGAAGATCTCATTCAGCGCGAAGACATGGTCGTTACGGTTTCCCATGGCGGCTATATCAAACGTGTTCCTTTGGCAACGTACCGGGCCCAACGTCGCGGCGGTAAAGGTAGGTCTGGAATGGCAACAAAAGAGGAGGATTTCGTTACTCGTCTCTATGTTGCCAATACACATACTCCGGTGCTGTTCTTCTCGTCGCGCGGCATTTGTTACAAGATGAAAGTTTGGCGCCTGCCGCTTGGTGGGCCGACTTCTCGTGGCAAGGCGTTGGTAAACATGCTGCCGCTTGAGCAAGGCGAGCAGATTACCTCCATTCTTCCCCTTCCTGAAGACGAGGAAAGCTGGGCTAACCTTGATGTGATGTTTGCCACGCAACGCGGTACCGTACGCAGGAACAAACTGTCCGATTTCGTAAATATCAATCGGAACGGCAAAATCGCCATGAAATTGGAAGAGGGCGACGGAATTGTCAGTGTCGACACCTGTTCCGAGCATTCTGATGTCATGCTGACGACAAAACTTGGTCAGTGTATCCGTTTCGCAGTTACGGACGTCCGGGTATTTGCGGGCAGAAACTCTGTCGGTGTTCGTGGTATCCGGCTCGCGGAAGGTGACCACATCATCTCTATGCAGATCCTTCATCATCTTGATGTCGATGCGGAAGAGCGATCTGCCTATCTCAAATTGTCTCGTGCGATGCGCGGGGAGGCGGATGAGAACGGTGGTGTCGATGAAGATGGTGTGCCTACCGGAGAGTTGTCGCAGGAACGTTATGCTCAAATGAGTGCAGCAGAACAGACTATCTTGACAATTTCGGAAAATGGTTACGGCAAACGGACTTCATCGTTTGAATATCGCGTTACCGGTCGAGGCGGCAAAGGTATAACCGCCATGGCTGTTAACGACAGAAACGGTGGTTTGATCTCGTCCTTCCCGGTTGAGGAAAACTATCAGATTATGCTGGTTACCGATGGAGGACAGTTGATCAGGTGTCCTGTTAACGGAATCAGGATTGCCGGACGTGCCACTCAGGGCGTTATTGTCTTCAAAACGGCTAAAGACGAGCTTGTAGTATCCGTTGAAGGCATCCCGGAGGTCGACGGAGACGACGAAGACCTGGATGATCAGGAAGAAACAGGCGAAATCAGCGCAGACGGTGATAATGCGGATGGTGCCGATGAGCCGAAGGCGGAAGGATCTGAGGGTGAGGGCGGCGAGACCCCGGATTCCTAGATTATTCTTAGCTTAAATCGACAACAGCGGCGAGGGTGGAACCTGCGCCGCTGTTTGCCGTTATAGGGGATAGTTCTTGTTTGGAGTTCAGTTGAAAGTCGGGTAACGGGCCAGAATTGTTTCATTTACGGTCTGTGTTGCTTTTTCAACAGTTACAAAAGAGACATTGCGAACGTTGGCTCTACCAGTCAGTTTCGTGACACAATCTTCAGACCACGCACCCCATGCCTGCTTTCCGCAGTGATCGATTATTGGAGCAGTTGCCGCACGATTGGTCTTGGTGGTCAACATGCCTTTTGGTGCCAGGTTTGTCATCTCCTGAGCCTGGGAGGCATTACCCGTATTCATGCTGATGATTCCGGTAACCAACACAGTCAATAAGGCCAAGGCAAACACCGATGCCATTTTGATATGGGCCATAGGGTCAAGGGCTCTCACCTTGGTTGCGAATGGTTGGGTAACTGCCTGATGTGCAGTCCGCTCGATTGTTTCATTGTGTCTCATTGTCCTGCCTCCTGCTCACGTCATGTCTTATCGTTGAACCCACATTGGTCCATGTCAGGAAAGAAGGGTGTGACTGTCGTCACATAATGTCAGTTACCCCTAAAAGTGCATTTGTAGTCCTCGATGTCTTGTGAGCAGCGTTCCGGCAGAGTAAGGAAAGGACCCATGAAAAGAATTGCGCTCTATCCGGGGTCCTTTGATCCTGTAACAAATGGTCATATGGATATTCTTGGCCAGGCGCTCAGTCTTGCTGACAAGGTTGTTGTTGCCATTGGTGTGCATCCAGGCAAACAACCACTGTTTTCATTTGAAGAACGCGTCGACATGATCCATGCGTCTGCGGTCTCGAAATTCACCTTAGATGAAACAGGCCGAATTGAGGTGATTTCTTTTTCTGATCTTGTGGTCAATACGGCACGCTCTCAAAACGCAGCCATTCTCGTCCGCGGTTTGCGGGACGGTACCGACCTTGATTATGAAATGCAGATGGCCGGAATGAACGGTACATTGGCAGCAGACGTCAAGACCGTGTTTTTGCCGGCTTCTCCAAATGTTCGCCATATTACCGCAACATTGGTGCGACAAATCGCAAAGATGGGCGGAGATATATCCGGATTTGTTCCCGAACCCGTGGCTGAAGCTCTTCGCCGAAAAACCAATCCTTGACTGGTGATCGGAAGTTCCTTCCTTCACACTGAAACCCAGGAGACCAAAGTGTCACGTTTGTTTGCAGTTTTTGCTGTTCTGGCATCCCTTATCATGCTGCCTGCTGCTGGTAGTGCTCAAAATCTGGATCCGGAAAACACGGTCTATCTTGATCTCAAGGACGGTCGTGTTGTCATTCAGTTGCGCCCGGATTTGGCTCCCAAACACGTAGAACGCATCAAGGAATTGACGCGCTCCGGATTTTACGATGGCATCGTCTTTCACCGCGTAATTGACGGCTTTATGGCTCAAACGGGGGACCCGACCGGAACAGGTCGGGGGGGCTCCGATAAGCCGGATCTAACGGCCGAGTTTAACAAAGCATCGTTCAAACGCGGCGTTTTGGGAATGGCGCGATCGTCCAACCCAAACAGTGCCAACTCCCAGTTCTTTATAATGTTTGCAGATGGCGATTGGCTTAACGGTCAATACACCGTATTCGGCGAGATTGTTGACGGAATGCAATACGTCGACATGATCGCCAAGGGCGAGCCGCCGGCAAATCCAGATAAAATAATCAAGATGCAGGTCGCAGCAGACGCTGGCTGATCTGAAACTCTCATCAGCTTTCCAACGGAGATAAAAATGGCTGACTACAAAGACCCCGAAAACACTTTGTTGATGGAAACGACCCAGGGGTCTGTTGTCATCGAAATGCGTCCTGACCTGGCACCTGGTCACGTGGCACGCATCAAGGAACTCGTTCGCGACGGTTTTTACGACGGTATCGTTTTCCATCGTGTCATCGAAGGCTTCATGGCCCAGACTGGCTGTCCGAGTGGTACAGGAACCGGTGGTTCTGGTCAGAAGCTAAAGGCTGAGTTCAACGACGCCAATCACTCACGTGGGGTTTGTTCCATGGCGCGCGCGCAAGATCCAAACTCCGGTGATAGTCAGTTCTTCATCTGTTTTGGTGATGCGTCTTTCCTGGATGGCCAGTACACCGTTTGGGGCAAGGTTCTTGAAGGTATGGACAACGTCGACAAGATTAAGCGCGGCGAACCTGTCCAAGATCCGGACAATATCGTCTCCATCAAGGTTGCTGCAGACGCGGCTTAACCTTCAGCGCGATCGAATATTGGCAGCGCGGGTGTTGAGCTCGCGCTGTTTTGCTTTTTGATAACGGTTGACCTTCGCAGCCTCTGCACCTATCAGCTCGGAAATAAGTTGTCCGCATGCCTCATCGGTGGTCGGACGCGTCAGTTTTTAGGCCACCTCCCAAACAGAGCATTTTCTTCCGATGCGTGTTGATCAGTTCGATTTTGACCTCCCGAATGAACGAATAGCGCTGCGCCCCGCACGGCCGCGTGATGCTGCCCGAATGCTGCTTGTTCGTCCAGGCTCGGAGCCGGTCTTGAGCGATCAATGCGTTCGTGATTTGGCCAGTCTTCTAGAACCGGGTGACGCACTCGTATTCAACGACACAAAGGTCATACCGGCACAACTTGAAGGAAAACGTGTTCGCGGCGATATCGAGGCAGGTATCAGTGCGACACTGCATCTGAGGTCCGGGCCAGACCGCTGGAGAGCATTTGTTCGGCCTGCGAAAAAGCTGATCGTTGGCGACAAGCTTGAATTTTCAGGAACTGGCACAGTTCTGACAGCTGATGTTGCAGAGAAAGCAGATGCTGGAGAGGTCCTGTTGGTTTTTGATAGTCATGGACCGGACCTTGATGCGGCCATTGCGTCCGTCGGGCATATTCCGCTGCCACCTTATATAGCGCAAAAGCGCGGTGAGGATGATCTGGATCGCAAGGATTATCAGACAATATTTGCAGACAAGGATGGTGCTGTCGCGGCACCGACTGCCGGGCTGCACTTTACCAAAGAAATGCTGCAGGCCCTTTCCGATCGTGGCATTGAACAACACCGGGTCACTTTGCATGTCGGGGCTGGCACATTCCTGCCTGTAAAGGCCGATGACACCAGTGATCACAAAATGCATGCCGAATGGGGCGAAGTTTCCGAAGAAACGGCAACAGCGCTTCTAGCTGTGAAGGCACGTGGCAACAAGGTTGTCAGCGTAGGGACCACCTCCTTGCGGATTCTGGAAAGTTCTGCCCAGGCAACGGGTCATATAGCCCCGTTTTCCGGTGAGACATCAATTTTCATAACGCCAGGTTATAAGTTCAAGGCCATCGATGTTCTGATGACCAATTTTCATTTGCCGAGATCAACTTTGTTCATGCTCGTCTCGGCTTTTTCCGGTCTTGAGACAATGCGATCTGCCTATACACACGCAATTGCAAACGACTACCGGTTTTACAGTTACGGCGATGGATCGCTATTGTTTCCGCAAAACATTGCCGAATAGAGGCTACCCATATGTCTGATACTCCCAACAAATTCGGCTTCAAGCTGATCAAGACGGACGGTATGGCGCGGCGCGGTAAAATTACAACACCGCATGGAGTGGTCAATACGCCAGCATTCATGCCTGTTGGAACGCAGGCGACCGTCAAGGCGATGTATCCGGAACAGGTCCGCGAAACAGGTGCGGATGTCGTGCTTGGCAATACCTATCATCTAATGTTGCGGCCAACCGCCGAACGGGTTGATCGGCTCGGCGGTTTGCACACGTTCATGAACTGGCCTCATACAATCCTGACTGACAGCGGCGGATTTCAGGTCATGTCACTGGCACAATTGCGCAAACTGGATGAGGACGGTGTCCGTTTTCAAAGTCATATCGACGGTAGCAAACATCATTTGACGCCTGAACGGTCTGTCGAGATTCAAGGTTTGCTTGGATCCGATATTCAGATGCAGCTGGATGAATGCATCAAACTACCAAGTCCGAAAGAGGAAATACAGCGCGCCATGGAATTGTCGCTTAGATGGGCTGAACGCTCCCGTACACAATTTGAAGCGATGGGCGGGCCGGGAAAAGGGCAGGGGCTTTATGGTATTGTCCAGGGTGGCGATGTACCGGATCTCCGCATCAGATCAGCCGAAGGACTCGGTAAACTTCCCATGGAAGGATATTCTGTCGGAGGACTGGCGGTTGGAGAACCTCAGGACGTCATGCTCCGCATGCTTGATATTACAACGCCTGTCTTGCCGGTGGACAAGCCACGTTATCTGATGGGGGTTGGGACACCGGATGATCTGCTGGAAAGCGTCAAGCGTGGTATTGATCAGTTCGATTGTGTCATGCCGACGCGCGCTGGTCGCCATGGCCTGGCTTACACTCGATTTGGCAAGGTCAACTTGAAAAATGCCCGTCACGCGGACGATTCGAGGCCACTTGATGACGAAGCCGTTTGTCCGGCCACAAGCGTCTATAGTCGCGCCTATTTGCATCATCTGGTGCGGACAGGGGAAGGTTTAGCTGGGATGTTGCTGACCTGGAACAACATCGCTTACTACCAGACGCTGATGCAGGGAATGCGGGACGCGATTGAGGCAAGTCGCTTTGAAGACTTCTATCTGAAAACCAAAGAAGATTGGGCGCGCGGCGATATAGCCGCGCTTTAAAACCCTCTGTCGCTTGTCTTAAAAACTAGGCTACAAATCCGTCTGACTTGGTCAGGTAGCAGCCAGATATGCGCCAGGATCCGTCATCTTGTTGCTCGAAACTATAGAGCGCGATCCAATCCTGTCCCTTAGGTCCTGTCACAAACACTTCTTGCGTCGGGCCAAAGCCGGTCATTTTTGAGCGGCCAAAGGAAACGCTTTTGGGTTGGTAAACCGGCTGATAGCCTTGGCGAACCATTTCCATAAAAAACTCAGGTGTTTGGAAGCGTTGCTGAAGAGAATTGGCTGCGAAGGAAAATGCCTTGCTGGCGTCGTCCATCGCAAATGCGCTCATCTGATTTTTGATGATTTTTTGAAATGTGCTGCTGTCGAGGCTGGTTTCGGCCTGCACTGCGCCGAGCGTCATGAACAAGCCAAAGAGGCTTGCAGCAGCAAATTTCCAGAAATGAGATATGACCATGATCGGGGTCTCCTTTCTCGAACCCGATCACTGTACGACCAATTTCCTTAACCAGATTACAAATTAGTGAGCTATCCCCTGCGTAAACATGGAGCTTTGGATAACTTTTATCCGTTCGGGAGATGATTATTCGGCTGCAGCCTTCATAGCCAGCATGTCTTGCATGAATGGTAGAATGTCTTCAGCAAGTTTAGGATCGTCCAGACCAAACGCGATATTGGCGCTCAGAAACCCTGCCTTGCTGCCGCAATCATAGCTCGTTCCCTCGAATTTGATTGAAGAGAACCGCTGGTCTTTCATGAGCGACAGCATGCTGTCTGTAAGCTGAATTTCGCCTCCGGCACCACTACCTTGTTTTGACAACAGGTCAAATATTTCCGGCTGAAGAATATATCGACCTGTTATCATCAAATTAGACGGTGCATCTGCTGGTGCTGGTTTTTCGACCATATTGGAAATCCAGCTGGAATTGTTGTTGATCCGGTCTGCCAATTCCACGATGCCATAATTCTGGGTCTGGTCTGCTGGGACTTCTTCAACGGCAATAACATTGCCTCCGGTCTCACCATATAAATCGACCATCTGCTTGAGACAGCTGACGTCCGATTTGATGATCATGTCGGGCAGCAGGATCGCAAATGGTTCATCGCCAATGATGTCACGTGCGCACCAGATAGCGTGACCCAAACCTAGTGGGGCCTGTTGGCGTGTGAAACTGGTCGATCCAGGGACTGGACGATGCTTGTCCAACAACTCGAGCGCTTCTACCTTGTTTCGAGCTTTGAGGGTGTCTTCCAGCTCGTAGGCCATATCGAAATGATCTTCGATGACTTGCTTGTTCCGACCGGTGACAAAAACTATGTGCTCAATACCCGCTGCACGGGCTTCATCGACAACATACTGAATGATGGGGCGATCCACGATTGTGAGCATTTCCTTCGGCACTGCTTTCGTTGCTGGTAGAAAGCGTGTTCCAAGACCGGCAACAGGAAGGACGGCTTTGCGGATGCGTTTGTTCATCTAATTCATTCCAATTTTGAATAGTCGGAGCTGTTTAGAGAGGTATGGCAACATGGCTATACCCCAATAAAGTCAGAAGCTAAAGGGTATGCTATATGCCTCCCGCTTTCTCTGTTATCTCCGTCACACTTTTGGGGATTTGAATTCTTTTAGTTTGCCTTTGACTGCTCTTTGACAAGGGTTTGGTTCTTTCCAAGAAAGGACCTATTCAATCGATTTAGCCGAATTTGCAATATGCCACGCGTGTGTTGCAGTGCGAGGCAAAGAAGGTTATTGAACGGGCGCAATTGGACTTATGGACCAGCCTGCGTTTTCTGAACAAGGAGGTCTGCGCAATATATCAAGATTCAAAGGGCAATTAATGACCGAGGCAAACCGGACTGTTCACGTCGGCTCCGTCTCTTTTGACAATTCAGCACCATTTAGTTTGATCGCCGGGCCTTGCCAACTGGAAAGCCGCGAACATGCACTCGAGTGTGCTGCTGCAGTCAAGGAAATAGCTGGCAGTCTCGGCATTCCGGTTGTCTACAAGAGTTCTTTTGACAAGGCGAACCGTACGTCATTGTCGGCGACGCGTGGGATTGGTCTGAATGAAGCTCTGCCTATTTTTGCAGAGATCAAGGAAACATTCGGGCTTCCGGTCCTGACCGACATCCATTCAGCGGATCAATGTGCCCCTGTGGCTGAAGTTGTCGATGTCCTTCAAATACCAGCGTTTTTGTGTCGTCAAACGGACCTCTTGATCGCCGCAGCTGAAACCGGTGCAGTGGTGAATGTCAAAAAGGGGCAATTCCTTGCGCCGTGGGACATGAAGAATGTTTTGCGCAAGGTGACAGATTCCGGGAATCCGAACGTTCTCTTGACAGAACGTGGTGCAAGCTTCGGTTACAATACGTTGGTTAGTGACATGCGGTCGCTTCCAATCATGGCGCAGACCGGTGCCCCGGTAGTCTTTGATGCCACGCATTCCGTGCAACAGCCTGGCGGCCTTGGAGGCTCATCTGGCGGCGACCGTGAAATGGTTGCCGTTTTGGCCCGGGCCGCTGTTGCGGTTGGGTTGGGTGGTATCTTCATTGAGACCCATCCGGACCCGGAAAACACAACATCTTCTGATGGCCCCAACATGATTGCTCTACGAAATCTTGGCGCATTGCTGAGTGACTTGAAAGCAATTGATGCAGTTGTCAAAAAAACTACAGGCACCAGCGCCTGAGTGTTTTGGGTCGCAATTCTGCGGCCTGTTTTATTTGGACGCTAGCCAATCCTTCATGTGGCTGTCATCCGGCAATAACGCGGCAGAGTGACCAAGACACTGCCTGCCTACGAAAACGAGGAGTAATTCATGACCGCCATTATAGACATTACCGGTCGTCAGATTTTCGACAGCCGCGGTAATCCGACTGTCGAAGTTGATGTGTTTTTGGAAGATGGTTCCTTTGGCCGTGCGGCGGTTCCATCGGGCGCCTCCACGGGTGCCCACGAAGCTGTCGAACTACGCGATGGGGGGGATCAGTACATTGGCAAGGGCGTTCAAAAAGCAGTTGACGCGGTAAACGGTGAAATTTTCGAGACGATTGGTGGCCTGGAAGCTGAAGATCAGCTGCAGATCGACGATGCCATGATTGAACTCGATGGCACACCGAACAAGGCTCGACTTGGCGCCAACTCCATCCTTGGTGTTTCACTTGCTGTTGCGCGTGCTGCGGCACAGGCTTCGGGTCTTCCGCTCTACAGATATGTTGGCGGCACTTCTGCTCGGACACTGCCTGTTCCGATGATGAACATCATCAACGGCGGGGCCCATGCTGATAACCCAATCGATTTTCAAGAATTCATGATCATGCCGGTTGGCGCTGACAGTCTTAGCGATGCTGTCCGTATGGGCTCGGAAATATTCCATACGCTTAAAAAAGCCTTGAGTGCTGCAGGCCACAACACGAACGTTGGCGACGAAGGTGGCTTTGCACCAAATCTGGAATCGACCGACGCCGCAATTGGCTTTGTCATGAAATCGATCGAAGCTGCTGGTTACAAACCGGGCGAAGATGTCTTTTTGGCGCTTGATGCAGCTTCAACTGAATTCTTCCATGATGGAAAATATGTTCTGGAAGGTGAGGGCAAAACGCTCTCTCCAGAGGAGATGGCTAAATATCTCGCTGATCTGGCCGGACGTTACCCGATCATTTCCATTGAAGACGGTTTGGCCGAAGACGATTGGGATGGATGGAAAGCAACGACTGACCTTATTGGCGACACATGCCAGTTGGTTGGTGATGACCTGTTTGTCACCAATTCCGAACGTCTTCGCAAAGGGATTGAACTCGGCTCTGCCAATTCGATCCTGATCAAGGTCAACCAAATCGGAACTTTGTCAGAAACACTGGATGCGGTTGAAACAGCTCACAAGGCAGGCTTTTCGTCAGTCATGTCACACCGTTCTGGTGAAACAGAAGATTCAACGATTGCGGACCTTGCTGTAGCCACGAATTGCGGTCAGATCAAAACCGGGTCGCTGGCCCGTTCAGACAGACTGGCGAAATACAATCAGTTGATCCGCATCGAGGAAGAGCTCGGCCCACAGGCTTTTTATGCAGGCCGGTCGATCCTGAAGGGCTAAGCCAACAACGCATAAACGAAAAAAGCCCCGCAATAATTAGCGGGGCTTTTTTTTATGAGTAATGTGTTCAATCAGTTGACGGTAATAGATTCTGAATCTGATTGTGTTTCATGGGCATGTTGAATAGCTGCTGCGAGCGTTTCCGCTTTCTCAGCTCCGGCCAAGACAAATCGTTGATCTATAATGAAGCAGGGAACACCCGTCACGCCCGACTGATGCGCTTTGGCTATCTGCTCGATGGTTTTTTGCAGATCTGAATCGGTTTCGAAAAGCTGCTCGACCAAATCCGACTGCATGCCGGCTTCTTCGGAGATTCTGACCAGTACTTCTGATTTCGTGAGATCTTCACCGTCAAGGAAATAGGCCTTAAACAGCCGTTCCACAACTTCATCCTGCAGATCGTCTGCCCGGGACCAGAGTATCAGGCGGTGACAATCCAGAGTGTTTGGAGACAGCTTTATGTCGTCGAATGCGAAATTAATACCCTCTTCCAGGCCCGCAGCCTTAATCTGACTATAAAATGTATTGGCGTTATCCATCCCGCCGAATTTATCACTAAGGTATTGCTGCCGATCCTTCCCGGTTTTGGGCAAGGTTTCATCCAATTGAAATGGATGCCAGCGAACGAGAACAGGTATGTCGGGGACAGATTTGAGGGCTGCTTCCAACCGCCTTTTTCCGATATAGCACCATGGGCACATAACATCGGATACTATATCAATGGTGATTGGTGGCATATCGCTCATATAGTGACCTTACGCTGATTAATGTAAATTTCGAAGCTAACGTAATTGTTCGATATTCCAAGCTAATTTGCAAACTGAACACATCTGATATCAGTGTTCAGATAACAGTATGGCTCAATATTGAATTTATTCTTTTTTGCAGCTTTCGGGGACCTGCTTCATTTTTCAAGACAGCAACCGGGCCCAGGTCTCTCACCATACATACCAAATCTTCGTCTCTGCTTGTGGCATCTGCAATTGACAACAAGGTACCACTATAGTCTTCATCTTTGTTGTGTTTATCTTCCGGAAGGCTGAAATATTCAGGTGTAAGCCTCATTTCCCAAAGGTCCAATCCCCGCACAGCCAATGCGTTGCTGCAGGTCTCCAGGTAAGCGGTGTAAAACTCCGCACCCAACCCGCCTGAATTAACTTGTTGCCTCAACCAGGAATGACTTTCCGCCAAAATGCGATCTGCCAGGCGGCGAAGTTTTCCAAACCGTATGGCAGAGGCCAGACGTTTTTTAAGGGTTTCCTTTCTGTGGTGCCCCATCAAGACATCAGAAGCACCGTTGTGAAACAGCAGAGCAGAATCTTCCTGACTTTCACAAACAGCCAACACCGGCAAACCTGCAAATCTTGGGTCTCGTCGCACTTGCTGCATGTAATCCACGGTATCTTCGAATGGGCTATCAATGACTACAGCGTCAAAAGCGCGTTGCGTCATGAATTCAGATGCCATGTTTCCATCAAAAGCGCCGACCACCTCAACTTTGTGGTCGCTTGCCGCTTGCCATTCCAGGAAACGGCCGCTTAAACCGACCACCAGCAATCCACTCGTTCCAGATTGATGGGGGGCGGTCCCAAAACCGGGAATTCTGCCGAATATCTGACGGCGAATTTTTGCTTCTTCTGTCCGCAATATTGCTCGTTGATGGATGCAGATCAGCATCAACAGCACGTCATCGGGCACAGTCCGGTTTATTACTGCAGTTGCCCGTAGGTTATCCGGCAACAATTCATCGCCTGTGATCAAAACATAAACCGGTATTTCACAGGGCAATGCCTTTATGAGAGGCATGAGCCAATCGAAGAAGGATGTCCGTAAGTCTTCGTGAATTTTGTCTACGTCGACGACAACTGCAGCAGGCAGGGCAGTGGGTGGGATTCCATTGCGATGAAATATGTCGATCAGAGAAACATCGAGATCCTCTGGAAAGTCGCCATCTACCGAGCGAACCGGTCTTCGGCCAGCATACCAATAAGGCCCGCGCCACGACAGCGAGGTCTCAACATCCATATTCTGTCTCACCTATGCAACGGCGGCAGGTAACCGTTGCGTCCTGAGGGTCAATCTTTCCCTGCAAATTGTGCCATCAGTATTCTGCGGCAATGATTGCAGAATCAACACCCGATGAGGAATTTTTGCAAGATCCACACCTTCTGCGTCCAAATAAGCGAAAAAGGCGCCTGCATCTGGTACTTGCCCGGGTTCCGGAACCAGGGCGGCATACATGCGTGCGCCTATAATAGGATCCTCTACGATAAATGCTGCTGCTTCACGCACCCCTGGGTAATTTGCGTAGATCTTGTCTATTGTTTCCAGGTTTCCAGTTCCAAGCGCATAAACTCCAGGAATGCCGAACCCGGAAATTCCCCCTTCAACGCGTTCGACTCTTATATTCGTGTTCAGGAAACCTGTTCCCTCCCATCGAACGCGGCGCTGTTCTCCATTGATAGTCCGCCATCCTATGTCTGGAACCATTGGTCCCTTCACGAACAATTTGGGAGTAGGGGACTGATCTTCATCAGATACAGCTATTTCAAGGAGGGCTGGCCCGCTTTCACACCCATCTGGCCCGTTATGCTTTCCCAGCGCGGTTGCCTTTATTTTTGCAGATGCGCCACGTGCCTTTGCAGCCAGCGCAAATTCATCGGCGACATGAAGATCAACCAGGCGACGGCGCGGCGTAAAGGTTGTCGGATGCGGTGCAGATATATTCCAGGCAGCCAGAATTGTTGTATCTGTACCGGTTAACTTGCGATCAAGCGTTTGCGCAAGCGGGCCCGGTGTCATTACGATATCAGCACCAACTTCGTTCGCATGAACAGCGAGGTTTTCCAGTGAAGTCGGATGGTGAAGATGCAATGTGCCACTAGTGAGAAGCCAAGGTACAATTCCGGCACCCAGGCCGGTGAGCCCGCTGAGAGAATACGGAACCAGAACGCTACTACCGGACTTTATATGCGCCTCGTTTACGATCAATTGGCCTGCGGCTGACCAGTGATTGTGGCACCGGCTGACGGGGACATTTTCATCTCCGCTTCGGCTCCAGCAAATAGTCGCGGTATGATCTGCAGGGTCAGGGCGATCCAGTGGTTTGAACTCCAGATCATCTCCCATTTCGTCAAGCATGGGACCGAGTTCAATCAAACCATCTGGAATGTTTTTGCCGAGTCCAAAGACAAACCGGAGCGAGAACAGGTCTGCGGCGACATCACGTGCCGCAACGCCGACATCACGGGTTTCAACACGGTCTGCTGCTATAAATCCTTTCGCTCCAATTGAATTGAGGGCTTCCAGGACATTCTTCTGCCGCCAGTGCAGTGGCAAGGGCGATACGATCAATCCAGCGCGCAGTGCTGCCAAAACAGCAATTACAGTATCAACAGTGTTGGGGGCCTGCACACCTATTACATGATCAGTTGACAGCCCGATTGTCGAATAAAATGCGGCAAGGCGGTTTATTTCAAGATCGGCCTCGGCAAAGGTCAGTTTGCGAGGATTTCCCCCGGTCCATTTTGAACGATCAGCGGCGTCAACGATAGCTAAACGGTCAGGATGTGCAAGTGCGGTCTGACGAAAGAGTTCATCGAGCGGAATATCGGACCAGGCGCCGCTCTCATGGTACTCTTTTGTAATTTTTTCAGGTGTGGCTTTCATGCGTTTTTCGTCCGTTGGTCCGGTTAATTATTTGTGGCTGACCACCAGGTGTCGATTTCATCCCCATAGAGGGAATGTTGGGCCGGGGGAACGATCCGTTTCCAATGGGCAGCCCATACGTCAGATACGTGATAAAGCGGAACAGCATAGGCGCCCGATATCAGGACACGATCAAACGCTCGCACCGCGTCAATAAAGTCCGTTCGGCTTCGAGCGCCGACAATTTCGCCGATGAGAGCATCAATTGCGGGTTCCTTGGCGCCAACGAAGTTGAATGATCCTTCAGCATCGGCAGCATTGGACGACCAGCGACCGTATTGTTCCGCGCCTGGAGACAATGACGCAAACCAGGTGTTGAAAACCATATCGAAATCGCGCGTTGTCCGGCGGTCTTCGAACTGGGATGGATCCACACTGCGGACACTGGCTTCAATTCCAAGAAGCTCAAGCGTGCGAATGTACGCAAGCGCAAGTTTCTCTTCATCTTCATTCTTGGCAAGAATTTCGAAACTGAGCGGTTCACCAGTGGACTCACGCACAAGCTTTCGATCCTTCAGGACGTAACCGGCCTTTGCAAATGTATCGAGAGCGGCCCGGAGCACTTTCCGATCACGTCCTGACCCGTCAGCTTGTTCTGGCCGCCAGGTGCCGTCCAGAACGTCAGCATCGACCACATCAGGAAACGGGGCGAGCAAGGTCTTTTCTCGCTCACTGGCAGGCTTTCCGATCGAGGACAGTTCTGAGTTATCCCAGTATCCAGCTGTTCTTCGATAAAGACCATAGTAGAGATTTCGATTTACCCATTCAAAATCGAAAAGCATCCGAAGTGCTTTTCGAACATTTCGGTCAGAGAATTTTCCCTGGCGCGTATTGAAAGCGATCCCTTGCATCGGGGCGGGGACGCCGCGTGTAAATTCCTGCTTAATGACGCTGCCGTCTTCAGCTGCCGGAAAGTCAAAACCGGTTGACCATCTTGCCGGATCACGGAATTGCAAGACATCTATTAGCCCCTTTTTGAAGGCCTCTTGGAGCGTGGTTTCGTCTCGAAAATATTCGATCCGAATTTCATCGAAATTGTCGAAACCAGCTTTGACCGGGAGGTCCTTGGCCCAATAGTCCGGGTTCTTCTCATAAACGACCAGATTGCCTGGTTTAACTGTTTTGAAGGTGAAGGGGCCGGATGCAATCGGCGGGGTGAGCGTGGTCTTGTCGAAGTTCTCCGCATCTGTATGTTTTTCCGAAAAAACCGGAGCCAATGCTATCAACAAGGGAAGTTCTCTGTTGTCACCATTTTCAAAAATGAGTTTCAACCGGTTGGGTTCGGTGATTATCTTTTCTTTTATCTGCGCATACCAATTGCGATAGGGTGGTCGACCCTTTTCTTCGATGATTTCAAGGGAAAAGATCACATCTTCAACCGTGACAGGTGATCCATCTGAAAACCTGGCATTCGGATTAAGTTCAAACTCAATCCACTCCCGGCTATTCGGCATGCGGACCCGTTGAGCCAGAAGGCCATATAGAGAAAAGGGTTCCGCATACGAACGAGCCAGCAAACCTTCAAATATATTGTTGCCGAATTGCCGTTCACGCATGCCGCGTGCGGACGTCCATCCACCTTGAATGATGAACTGGTTCAGACTGTCGAAAGTTCCCTGAACTCCCAATGTGAGTGTTCCGCCTTTGGGAGCATCCGGATTTGCATAGGGAAAAGGTTCGTCAGGTCCAAGCGCTGGCGAACCATGCATGGATATCGCATGTCCCCAAGGTACAGTATCGTCGACCGCTAGGGCATGCCCGCCGGTGAATACTGTTCCGGCCAACAGGAGCCCTGAAAGGGCCGAACAAATGGAGCCAGATCTAGACACTTTGCTGTTCGACATTCTGTTACTAAACCACTGAATACCCATGCTCACCGCCAGGAACCTTTTTGATTCTCAGTCGACAGGTTATCACATGGTCAAGACTGAGGCGCGTCGGACAAGCGGTAAACTGCGAGATATTCAGATTTGTTTTGCTGTCTAGCCCATGCGTTGCATATCGGTCACCCTATTGCCCTAATTGGATGCGTAAGCATAAAAATCACGAATGTATTGTTCTGTTGGGCCTTGCAGTTCACCACGGAATGTCCCAGAACATCGCTAAGTTTTGCATACGCACGATTGAGGACGTTTCGATGAAGAGTGTATTGAAAAGAGGATTATTCGGATGCGCAACCGGCGCTTTCTTGGTCTTGTCTTCTTTCGCCATTGCTCCCGCTGTTGCCCAAGAAGCCACTAATCCTTGGACGAAAGCTTGTAATACAAATCAGAACACCAAAAAGGAAGTCTGCTTTATTTCCATGGAATTGAGAACCAATACCGGTCAATTCCTTGCAAATATTGCTATCCAGGAAACCGAAGGTGAAGCCCGCAAGAAGCTACTTGTCGCTGTCCCTACCGGTGTGCTCATCCAACCTGGTGTTCGTCTTCAGATCGATGACAGTAAACCTATACAGGGCAAGTACAGCATCTGTGCGCCCAACGCCTGTTACGCTGAACTGGCAATCGACGATACTTTCATTGCTGCAATGAAACAGGGCGGTGAAGTTCGGGTTGCTCCATATAATCAGCAGGCGAAGGAAATTGTCTTCAAAATGACTCTGATTGGTTTTACCAACGTTTATGATGGAGAGCCAATGAACCTTGCAGAGCTGCAAAAACGTCAAGACGAGCTTCAAAATCAATTGCAAAAACGGGCTGATGAAGCTCGCCAGAAGTTGATAGATGCTCAGAACGCGAACCAATAGGTTTTGTTAAATCAACGAATTAAGGGCTCGAACTGATTGCCAGTTCGCGCCCTTTTTTGTCGTCTATTTTACGAAAATCAGTGCATTTCGACAGACTTCGGTAGATACGTTCCATCAGTCTGTTCTTCAAAGATTTCTTCGACCTGCGGATGGCGAACCGGTTCGCCGGTCAAATCCGGCTCAAGGTTTTGTTCGCTTACATAAGCGACGTATTCGGTCTCTTCGTTTTCGGCCAGCAGATGATAGAATGGTTGGTCACGAACCGGACGCACGTCCTCAGGGATTGCATCCCACCATTCTTCGGAATTGTTGAAGGTCGGATCGACATCGAAGATCACGCCCCGAAAGGGATAGATCCTGTGTCTTACGACCTGTCCAATTTTAAACTTTGCTGTACGCATGGCTACTTGTCCGCAATCTGCATGTGCGCCGGGATAGCTTGTCGCAGTCCGGCATGCAAGCGTCTCAAGCGAAAACACTATCGCATCTGCCTTGCGAAAATCTAAAGGCCATATATTTCGGCCAGTTCCGTGTCTTTTGTCGCAACTAATTTGGCCAAATCGACGATCACTTTTGCCTGTTTCCAGGTCGCATCATCCTGCATTTTACCATCAATCATGACTGCCCCTGTGCCATCGGGCATCGCTTCGAGAATTTTCTTGGCAAAGCCGACTTCATCAGGATCCGGTGAAAAAACCTGTTTGGCAATTTCAATTTGGGTTGGGTGAAGCGACCAGGCTCCTAAGCATCCCATCAGGAAAGCATTTCGAAACTGGCTCTCGCAAGCGGCTGTATCCGAGAAATCTCCAAAGGGGCCATAGAACGGCTTGAGGCCATAGGAAAGGCAGGCATCTACCATCTTTCCGACAGTGTAGTGCCAAAGATCCTGCTGATAGGCGGCTCTGTTACTTTCTGTGCCAGCGTCCGCAAGAACCGCATAATCGGGATGTCCGCCGCCAACGCGGGTTGTCTTCATACCGCGTGAGGCTGCAAGGTCTGCGGGTCCAAGGCTCATGCCATGCATGCGCGGGCTGGATGCAGCAATCGATTCGACGTTCTTAACGCCCTCGGCGGTTTCTAGGATCGCATGAATCTGGATTGGCTTGGCAAGACCATTCTTAGCTTCAAGTTGAGCCAGCAACTGGTCGAGGTAGTGGACATCCCAAGGACCTTCGACCTTCGGGAGCATGATGACATCAAGTTTGTCACCAACTGCCGGAACTATTTCCAGAATATCATCTAGAAACCAGGGACTATTCAGACAATTGACCCGAGTCCACAAGCCGGTTTTGCCGAAGTCATTGCCCTGAGCCATTTTAATGAAACCGTCGCGAGCCTCGGTCTTGGCATCGGCCGGGATCGCATCTTCCAGATTACCCAGAATGACATCAACTTTCTGAACCAGTGCAGGAACCTTGGCCCGCATTTTTTCTATGTGCGGTGGAACAAAATGGATCATGCGTTCAAGCGCGATTGGTTGCTCGCGAAAAGGCGTCGGTGCGCCGATGGCAAGGGGCTTGTAGAATGCGCTTGGGGTTTTCATGAAAAACTGTCCTCCACCTGTTATCGGTTAGCTATAGCGTTAATGCTGCGCTGCAACCATCCGCCGAAAGGCGAAAATACGATAGTATGGGAGGATAAGGTTTTGGGGTCTCGGCAGACCTTTTACACCGAGTTGTTTTTGTCCGTTTTAGCCCACTTTTTGTGTATCCACATCCATTGTTCCGGATATTCCCGGATCCATTCTTCAAAAATCTGGTGGATTTGAGCGGTCGCCGTTTCAATATCAGCCTGACGATTGTCAGTTTTAGGTACCCAAAACGTCCTGCCAACGATACGAAAACGGACACCGTTCAAACGGATGACTCGGCCTAGAACGATCGGGACGTTACAAGACCGCGCCAGAGATGCGGGAATGGAGTTCGCATAAGCCTTCTGCCCGAAAAATGTTACGAGAGTGCCACGTGTTTCCCGCAAATCTCCCATGATGGCAACAATTCCACCGCCCTTAAGCGTACTTAATATACGCCGAGCGGTATTATGCCCTTTGGACAGGAGGCCACCGGTATAAAGATCTTTTCGCAGATTTCTAAGCGCTTCATCTGCACCGGGATTTCTCAACGCCTGATAAACACCGGTGATTGCCAGCCCCTTATCGACAGCTGGTTGGACGCACATTTCCCAATTGCCGCTGTGAAGTGAAACAAACAGACATCCCTGTCCACCATCCAGGATTTCTTTTGTGGTTTCATCAGCATCAATTTCGAACCGGTAATTCTGGCGTAGCAAACGATCTATATGAAAGGTTTCGGCTGCAACACGCCCGAGATTATCCCACATTCCTTGAACGATGTTTTGGCGTTCCTGATCACTCAGGTCGGGAAGGGATTTTTCCAGATGGGCCAACGCCCGTTTGTGTCGAGAATTTAGGGGAGCAAACAACCGCCAACTGACGCCCATGAGCCAAGACGCAAAATCGAGTGGTAGGAGGCGGAACAACCAAATGGCCAGTTTGAGTAAAGCGCCTTCAACCCAATTTTTGATACCCATTGAGCCGGATGTAATCGACTTCCTGTGCGTGGCGGACATATATGTCGTCGACCTTCATGAGTGTGGCTGAAACAACAAATAGCTCCTTTCAGAACTATTCGCGCAGGTTCAGCTCTTGCGATGTGCCAAAAGACCTGTTTGGTATGAGCTTTGCGGGCCAAATGGCGCGCTCCGCGTGATTATCCAAGCTGGGACGCTTATGCAAGCTTTGCTTGGTGCCAGACACACCTCCGACCAACCCCTCAAAGCTAAATTTCCATGTTAAACGTCATCTCCTTGGCTCTACCGTTTTTCGGATTGATTTTTCTCGGTTTTGTTGCAGGAAAAATCAAGGACCTGCCGGAAGCAGGGCTGAGTTGGATGAATTTTTTCGTTGTCTACATAGCATTGCCTGCTTTGTTTTTCAGGTTGCTTTCGGCAACTCCGTTTGAAGAGTTGGCAAACTTCGCCTTCATTTCTGCGACCACTTTTACAACCTATATCGTGTTTGCGATTGCCTTTTGTATTGGTGTCGTTGCCACGAAAGGTAGCATCGCAGAATCGACAATTCTTGGAATTGCCGGCGCGTATTCCAATGTAGGTTACATGGGGCCGGGCCTGACTTTGGCAGTTCTGGGCGAGCAAGCTACAGTTCCAACCGCCCTGATTCTGTCTTTTGATAGTGCTTTGATGTTTATTCTTGCGCCGCTCATGATGGCTGTCGCCGGGACCGAAAATTCGTCACTTCTCTCAACCCTAAAACAGATCGCGTGGAAAATTTTTTCTCATCCGTTTATTTTGGCAACCCTCGCAGGTGTTCTGGCCGCAGGCCTGAAGTTTCAACCACCACAGGCGGTTTCCACTTTGATCCTGTATCTCAGCAATGCTGCTGCGCCCTGTGCCTTGTTTGCGATGGGAGTGAGCATTGCCTTACGGCCAGTCGGACGGATGCCAATCGAATTGCCTTTGGTCCTAGCCGTCAAGTTGGTCCTGCATCCGATTTTGATTATCCTGTTGCTGAGTTGGCTAGGGGGCTTTGATCCAAGCTGGGTTGCAACAGCTGTTCTCATGGCATGTCTTCCGCCTGCAACCAATGTGTTTGTGATTGCGCAACAATACGGCATTTATGTCCAACGAGCGTCGAGTTTTGTCTTGATTGGTACGCTGGTGTCGATTGTTACAGTCACAGCGTTTATCTGGGCGCTGACATCTGGCTTTTTGCCAACGGGCTAAACGGGTTTTGTCGGTTGAGAGGGCTATATGACCGAAGAAAGTTCAGTGCTGAGGGTCATTGAGGGTTACGCAGATCAGGAAAGGGATGCGTTGCTTGTATTGCGAAAGCTTATTCTGGATGTTGCGCAGAATCGTGACACTATCGGGTATATCGAAGAAACTCTCAAATGGGGGCAACCCAGTTTTCTGACTAAAAACCCCAAGTCTGGAACGACCATTCGCATTGATCGCGATGCATCAGACAAGGGTGATATAGCTCTGTATGTAAATTGCCAGACATCTCTCGTTTCGGATTGGCGCGGTCTATTCCCGCACCTGACCTTCGGAGGGGACCGTAGCGTCCATTTTGATCTGGAAAGCCCGTTACCTTTAGTCGAACTACGCCAGATGATCCTCATGGCCCTTACTTATCATATCCGGGAATAGTCCTGTGTGGGCAGGTCTCATGCTTTCGGTTGCAAACCACTGCCAGGTGCCATGCCTTCTCGCATGAGCAAGCGTCTGAAGGGGCCAATCTTGCCGGCCAGATACATTCCGCCACTTCTGGCAACTTGGACCGGTAGAAAATCCGTCAAGAGAGACCGGTTGAGCATATCGACTGCTTTGGTGCGCTGCCGAATATCGCCAAATCTTTTTTTCTCATAGGACATAAGAATTTCCGTGTCACCTAGACCCAGCTGTCGCTGTTTTGCTCCGGACAATACTTTTGCCAGATCGGAAATGTCGCGCATGGAAAGGTTTAGTCCCTGGGCCCCGATAGGCGGGAACACATGGGCGGTCTCACCGATCAGAACCAATCGTGGCCCAACCAGTGACTTTGCCGTCATTCCGGACAACGGAAACGTCTGAGGATCGGAAACCAGTTTGAATTGTCCGAGGATTGAGTGCGCGCGGTGCTCCAATTCTCGTTCCAGATCTTCTGCCGGCAAGGCTTTCATCCTTGCTGCTTCTTCTGCGGTTTCGACACAGACCAGTGAAGATTGATTTCCGGAAAGAGGAACGAGCGTGAATGGTCCTGTCGGAGTATGAAACTCTGTGGAGACTGAGTGATGCGGAACTGAGTGTTCAAGATTGATTACAAGCGCTTCTTGCGGGTAGGACCAGCGTTTAACTCCAATTCCAGCGGTTTCCCGCAAGAGGGATCGGCGTCCGTCGGCTGCAACCGCCAACTGAGCTTTGACGGTCCGTCCGGATTCGGTAGATATATAGGCATAATCAGAGCCGAACTGGACGTGGCTCGCCGGTTCGGTGATACAGGTGATATTTATCGCGTTGGCGCATGTATTCTCGAGTATAACATTAAGTGCGCTATTTAACATATTGAAACCAAAAGTTTCAATGCCAAGTTCTGAACTATCAAAAGTCACTTCGGGTGCACGTATTAGCCGGCTGGTAGCATCGATCATCCGCATTTTTTCGAGCGGCGCTGCACTTGCCTTGAGATCAGCCCAGACGCCGATATTGCGTAAAAGATCAAGTGACTGTTGCCACAGCGCTGTGGTTCTGCCGTCAGTCTGTATTGCAGCAGGTGCGAATAATACTACCGACAAGCCTTTGTCTGCGAGTACTAAAGCTGCAATTCTACCCGCAGGCCCACCGCCGACAACTGCAACATCATACATCTCTGAACCTTCGGTACCCGGCATTAAAGCATCCAATTTTCTTCATTCCGCTTTAACATGGAACATCTTTGTGTCAATTCAAACGGGACGAATTCACGCATGCCCTTGACGTTAGAATTGCCTCATAGCCGCACGAAGTCTTCGTGGGATAAATAATTCTTCAAAATACTGGCGGTTGATCTGTATAACTAAACAGGAATTGCGCAGAACCAAACGGTTTGTCTATGGGCACTCTAAATCAAACTGAAAAATCGATAGATGAGAATTTAGCTACTCCGGATAGTGCCGTTGGGTGGTTTTCGGTTGCGATTCTGGTTGCGGCGCTCTGTGTTTCGGGGTGGTTTTATCTTGTCGCAATGATTGTTGACATGATCCCGGCAATGGACATGAACGAAGCCGGTCCCGGTATGGGGATCTTCAACCAGTTTAATATCTTTCAAGGCCTGTCGGATGAGGCGAGAGCAGCTATCGCGGTACTTTGCCTTCCTGCCGGATCGACTTTTGGAATGCCCGATGCGGCATTAGGATTTTTTGATCTTGGGAAAATATTCCTTATGTGGGCAATGATGGCCTTGGCAATGATGTTGCCATCCGCGATGCCCATGCTGCGTGCGTATCATCGGTATCGCTTTGCTGATGCGAAAAACACAATTGTCTTGGAAACATGCTTGGTCATCTTCGGATATCTGGTTGTCTGGCTCGGATATGCCGCCTTGGCAACGGCTGCTCAATGGGGTTTGTCCAAATTGGGTGCATTGACTGATATGATGGCGCCAGCAAGCCTCGCCCTGACGACTTCAGTGTTGATCGCAGCCGGTATCTATCAGTTTACGCCAGCAAAAAGCGCCTGTCTGCGCCGATGCTGGTATCCTAAATGGGGATTTGCACCATTTGCCGGTCAATCTTCGACGTATTTGGCCTTTCGCGAAGGTATAGCGCAGGGATGGATTTGTCTTGGGTGTTGCTGGGCAGTGATGACCGTCATGTTTGCGGTCGGTTTGATGAATGTGATCTGGATTGCTCTGCTTGGCAGCGTCATGGCGCTTGAGAAAACGTTTCCAAGCCGGGTATTCCCGGTAATAATCGGATTGTTCCTGTTGAGTTGGGGAGGCTTGTTGGCGGCTGGCATGCTTCTGGGCCGCGCTACAGGCTAAGACTGTGCCCTAAATGGGCTTGGCATCGTTTTGCTGTTCACACTGCCTTGTAATTGCAATAATAGTAGGTATCACGGTCTTTAGAACTGTCCATAAGGGCAGATAACAGCGCTCGTGTGTCGAATAGACATCCCAATCATCGCGGAAGATGTTTTGTGAGGAAACCCGTGACGGACATAACGCCAGGAAAAGAGGCGCGCCAACCCGCTCTCTTCTTGATTCATATCCTGACTGCGTCCGGAGCCCCAATTGCTTTGGTTGCGTTGCTTGCCGGCGCTCAAGGGAACTGGGACGAGATGTTCGCCTGGCTTGGCCTTGCTTTGTTCGTTGATGGAATAGACGGCCCGCTTGCCCGGAAATTCAATATTGCGGAACGCATGCCTCGTTGGTCGGGAGCGTCGCTGGATTTTGTGATTGACTACGCGACGTATGTCTTTCTTCCAGCATTTGCGTTGTCCTGGAGCTTTATGCTGACCAATCCATGGAACTGGATTTGCGGCGGACTAGTTGTCTTTACTGGAGCTCTTTATTTCGCGGACAACGGCATGAAAACACCGGACGGGTCTTTTAAGGGCTTTCCTGCCGGTTGGAATATGGTTGTCTTCGGCTTGATGGTCATGTCGCCATCTGAAACCTTCACCATTGGTGCTGTCATTGCCTGTTGTGTTCTGACGTTCGCACCGATCCGGTTTGTTCATCCTGTCCGTGTGAAGCGCTGGCGTCCGCTCACTCTGGCCGTAACCTTACTTTGGATGGGCCTCGCGGCATTGGCGATCATTGATGGCATGGTTTTCGGCAGCGTTCCGGGAATCTTGTTTACGTTGGCCAGCCTTTATCTGTTTTCCGTTTCTGCCGTTCAGCAGCTGCTCGACCGGATCGACTAAAACGCTTTTATTTCAGAGGTAGCCATGCTGGCTTGGGTAACCGATCCGCAAATTTGGGCGAGTCTAGTGACTTTGACAGTCATGGAGATTGTGCTCGGCATCGACAACATTGTCTTCATTTCGGTCATAGTCGCCCGTTTGCCGGAAAAACTCGCCAATCAGGCGCGGAAAATCGGGCTCGCGCTGGCGCTCGTTTTCAGAATTTTGCTGTTGTCGGTTCTGGCCTGGCTTGTGGGCTTGAGTGCGCCGTTATTCGAGATTTTTGACCATACCTTCTCTTGGCGTGATCTTATCCTGATTGCGGGCGGTCTGTTTCTTCTGGTCAAGGCAACTCACGAGATACACAATGGGATCGAAGGTGAAAACGGAGACGATGCGAATAAAAGCGTCAAAGCCAGTTTCTCGGCCGTAATTGTGCAGATCATTGTCATTGATCTCGTCTTTTCCGTTGATTCCATAATCACTGCTATCGGTATGGCCGAGCATATAGAGGTCATGGTTGCGGCGGTCGTGATTGCCATGATGGTAATGTATGTTGCGTCCGGTCCGGTCGCGGCTTTCATCAAAGAGCATCCGACCACCAAAATGTTGGCTTTGTCGTTCCTGTTGCTGATTGGCGTAGCGTTGATCGCAGACGGGTTGGGATTCCATATCCCGCGCGGCTATATCTACTTTACCATGGCTTTTTCGGCTGGCGTTGAGCTCATTAATGTCATAGCCAAAAACAATCGGCGCAAATCCAAACAACAATAGTCCTGCATCTATCGGGAGACAAAAATGGTTCAATCAATTCGTGTTCATGAGACCGGTGGTCCCGACGTTCTAAGCTGGGAAAAAATCGAGGTCGGTGAACCGGGTCCCGATGAAGCACGGATTAGACATACGGCCATAGGTCTCAATTTTATCGACACTTACTTCCGGTCAGGGCTGTATCCGGCACCAAAAGGTTTTCCGTTCAGTCCGGGGAACGAAGGCGCCGGTATTGTCCAGACCGTGGGTGAGGGTGTGTCCCACATCAAGCCCGGTGACCGTGTCGCTTATGTTGGCCCTTTAGGTGCCTATGCTCAGGAGCGCCTGGTCCCCGCCGATCGTCTGGTGATCATTCCAGATGGTATTGACGACAAGACTGCTGCCGGAATGATGCTCAAGGGCATGACCGCGCAATATCTGCTCCGCCAGACATATCAGGTCGGACCGGAAACCACTCTGTTGTTCCATGCGGCGGCTGGCGGTGTTGGTCTGATCGCAGGCCAATGGGCTGCTCATCTTGGCGCAACGGTCATCGGGACTGCCGGATCAGAGGAAAAAGTCGCGCTGGCAAAGTCTCATGGTTATCAGCATGTCATAAACTACCAGACCGAAGACTTTGTTGAACGGGTTAAGGACATTACTGATGGCAAGGGCTGCGATGTTGTCTATGATTCAGTGGGCAAAGACACCTATCCTGGTTCCCTTGATTGTTTGAAGACACGTGGTCTCTGGGTCAGTTTTGGCCAATCCTCTGGACCGATCACCGATTTCAATCTGGCGCTTCTGGCCCAGAAGGGGTCCTTGTTCGCAACACGTCCGACCCTCTTCAGTTATATCGCAACACGTGAAGATCTTGAGAGCACCGCAGGCGAACTGTTTGATGTCGTCTCGAAGGGTATAGTCAAGATTGGCGTCAATCAGGAATACCGGTTAGCTGATGCTGCGCACGCCCACAGAGATTTGGAAGGGCGGAAAACGACCGGCACAACTGTGCTGATCCCGTAAGCCGCTTATCAGACCATGGCAGCAGGCAGGCCCCAGGATCTATCTCGAAACCTATACAGCCCGGCGATGCGCTATTTTCTGGCTGCAGCGGAAGCCGGATCTATCCGGGCAGCGTCCAGGGAGCTGAATGTTGCTTCCTCGGCGGTTAACCGGCAAATTCTTTGGTTGGAAGACGCGCTTGGTCTTCAACTCTTTGACCGCGTGGGGCGGCGCATTCGTCTTTCACAGGCGGGCGAAGTTCTGCTTGCGCATATCCGTAGGACATATTCCGATTTTGAAGGCACAGTTGCTGAGCTGGATGCCTTGAAGGGCTTGCGCCGGGGAACAGTTTCCATTGCGTCTGTTGAAAGCGTGGCTGAACGGCTTCTGCCTGCAGTCATCAGTTCGTTCCGCAAAACCTTCCCGGGAATTCATGTCAACGTTGTGGTTTCATCATCTAACGATGTCGCGCAAAGGGTTGAATCCGCCGAGGCAGATGTCGGATTCACCTTTGATCCACCCGACATGTCGACGCTGACAGTAGCTTTCCATCATGACCTTGTTATTGGAGCCCTTATGGCTCCTGATCATCCCTTGGCATCCGAAACAAATTTGAGTCTGCAAGACTGTCTAAAGTTCCCCGTTGCGTTGCCTGCCGAAGGTTTGTCTCTTCGAACCCATATTGATGTTGTTCGGAACAGAATTCCCCGGGCCTCGAAAACTTATGTTGAAGCGAACTCCTTGAGGTTAATGCGGGCACTCGCGCGAAGCGACAACGTGATCGGATTTCAAACTCAAATCGGCTGCGAAGACGATCTTTCTGCGGGTCATTTGGTATTCAAGCCTCTGACAGATAAGCCACTTCAGGATGATCGTCTTTGTGTGGTAACGTCTTCTCTGCGGGCATTGGCACTGGCTCCAGGTATGTTCTTCGACCACGCCGTGCTCGCCTTGAAAGAACAAATAGCTTCTATTGATGCCAAATAGGCATCATCAAGATCACAAATGAGCACTTTGGTTCTGCGTGTTTTTCATGCACATTTTTCAGATATCTGATTTTGCGGCAATATGCCGTGCGAGGGAGAGGCTTTATGGGGCGTTTGACAACGCACGTTTTGGATACCGCTTTAGGTCAACCGGCGAAGGGCCTAAAGATCGAGCTTTGGGCTATGGACGGAGATCCGAAACACCTGTCGACACATCTGACGAATGATGATGGCCGCGTTGATGGTCCGATTCTGCAGGGTGATCAGTTTGCCAAGGGGAGCTATGAACTCCGTTTCCAAGCAGGTGATTATCTAAAGACAACGACGGTGAACCTTCCGGATCCGCTTTTCCTGGATATTATACCCATCCGGTTTGGAATTGCTGACTTGGATGGGCATTATCATGTGCCGCTACTGCTGTCGCCATTCGGCTATTCGACTTATCGCGGGAGCTGACGAATGCGCGATACCATCAGGTTTTTGAAAGGTGGAGACGTTGTTGAGCTGACAGATGTCGGTTCAACCGAAACAGTCCTCGACTATCTTCGTCTGCGCCGTCTTGAAACCGGCACCAAGGAAGGTTGCGGCGAGGGGGACTGTGGTGCCTGTACAGTCGCACTAGGTCGGCTCATAGACGGCAAAATGGTCTACCAGCCAGTCAACAGCTGCATTCAGCTGCTCGGCATGATCGACGGTGCCGAGCTTGTCACTGTTGAAGACCTTGTGCAGGACAAACGCCTCCACCCGGTTCAACAGGCAATGCTGGATCTACACGGATCTCAATGCGGTTTTTGCACGCCCGGTTTTATCATGACGCTGTTCACGCTGTATCATGCGACAGAAGTCGAAAAATCCCGCAAAACTGTAACAGAATGGCTGGCTGGCAATCTGTGTCGTTGTACTGGGTATCGACCGATTGTAGATGCGGCCCTCCTGGCCTGTTTCGAAACGGCTGACGACGCGTTTTCCTGGCGAGCCAACGAAACTCGGGAACAGATTCGCGCATTGGCGGATAGCCGAGATATCTTTATTGGCGACAGTGACGGATTCTTTGCGTCTCCTGCGTCACTGGATGGATTGGCGGCCCTGTATGATCAACATCCCGACGCAACACTTGTTGCTGGGGCGACAGATGTCGGTCTCTGGATCACCAAGCAAATGCGCGATTTGCCCAAGATGGTTTGGCTTGGCCGGATCGATGGGCTGGACCGAGTAGAGGAAACACCCTCTGGCGTTCTGCTCGGTGCAATGGCGACCTATCAGGCGACAGAAGCCTCCATGACCCGTCTGTCGCCAGACCTTGGCGAATTATGGAAACGGATTGGCTCCAAACAGGTCCGGGCCTCTGGAACAGTTGGCGGCAATATCGCCAATGGGTCACCCATAGGAGACACACCTCCTGCATTGATAGCGCTGGGTGCAACGCTCGAGCTGCAATCGGCAACAGACAGTCGCGCTTTGTCTCTGGAAGATTTCTTCATTGATTACGGCAAACAGGATCGCATGCCGGGCGAATTTGTCACAGGATTGTTCGTGCCCCGACTGAACAGCAATCAGGCGTTCCGCTGCTACAAGATTTCCAAGCGATTTGATCAGGACATCTCCTCAGTGATGGCGGCGTTCCGGTTTACCGTCGATGACGGTGTCATAAGTGACGCTCGAATTGCTTATGGCGGCATGGCAGCGACACCAAAACGGGCAACCGGTGCGGAGACTGCTCTAAAAGGCGCTATTCTGGAGGATCCAGCCACTTGGGGCGCGGGAATGCAGACCTTGGCGAGCGATTTCACTCCCATGACGGACATGCGGGCCAGCGCTGACTATAGGAATGAAACGGCACGCGCTCTTTTGGTGAAGGCGTTGATGGAAATCAGCGGGACACCGGATACAGACCTGCGCGTTTTGGCAAAGCGGGAGGCTGATCATGACCGAGCCGCTTGAACAAGAAGCCATTCAAATGCCTTTGAAACATGTGCGCAAATCCCTGCCGCATGACAGCGCAGAAAAACATGTCACTGGCACTGCGACTTATATCGACGACATGCCGGAGGCCGTTGGCACGCTGCATGTCGTTCCAGGTTGGGCAAGACAAGCGGTTCGAGGCAAGATCCAGTCTATGGATCTCTCTGATGTAGTATCATCACCAGGTGTCGTGACCGTACTAACAGCTGATGATGTGCCTGGAACCAATGATTGTTCTTCAGCATTTGGCGACGATCCGGTTCTGGCCAAGGGCGAAATCCTGTTTTACGGGCAGGTTGTCTTTGCTGTTGTTGCCGAAACACGCGAGCAGGCCCGAAAAGCTTCCCTTAAAGCCAAAATAGACGTCGCTGAAATCACGCCTATCCTGACACAGGAAGATGCGGTTGATGCGGAAACGACAGTTCTTCCGGACTATCAGTTCCGGCGCGGGTCACCTGAAACAGGAATGCCCGCAGCTGAAATGGTTCAGTCCGGCAATATGCGGATCGGAGGACAGGAGCATTTCTATCTTGAAGGCCAGATCGCCATGGTTGTACCTGAAGAAGATGACGGAATGCTGGTCTATTCATCTACACAGCATCCGACTGAAATCCAGCATACTATCGCCAAGGTCCTGGGAGTTCCTGATGCACGTGTAACCGCCGAAGTACGACGAATGGGCGGGGGGTTTGGGGGCAAGGAATCTCAGGCCAATCAATGGGCTAGCCTTGCGGCCCTTGGCGCCTATGCGACCGGCAAAGCCTGTAAGTGCCGCCTCGACCGTGATGACGACATGATCATGACCGGCAAGCGGCATGACTTTCGTGTTGACTGGAATATCGGGCACGACAGCGAGGGCAAGATCCGCGCTGTTGATCTCGAATTTCTGTCACGCTGCGGTTATTCTGTTGATCTGTCACTGGGCGTAAACGACCGGACGTTGTTTCATGCTGATTCCAGTTATTTCTATCCGGACGCCCTGATCCGCTCTCGGCGGTTGCGGACTGATACGGTTTCGAACACCGCGTTTCGAGGATTTGGTGGCCCTCAGGGCATGCTGGCTGCAGAGCGCATGATCGATGCAATCGCGATCAAACTTGGCAAGGATCCGCTCACTGTTCGGAAACTCAATTTTTACGACGGTGACCACAATCTGACACCGTTTGGAATGCCTGTCGAAGAATATGAGGTAATGCATGACCTCATAGATACGCTGGAAACAAGCTCGGATTATTGGGGGCGCCGTGAGGCGGTAAAGGAGTTCAATGCCTCCAACGCTGTCCTCAAAAAAGGTCTGGCGCTGACACCGATCAAATTCGGTATTTCGTTTACGCTGAAGCATCTCAATCAGGCTGGCGCGCTGGTTCATCTTTATACCGATGGGTCGGTTCATCTGAACCATGGCGGCACCGAGATGGGGCAAGGGCTTTATCAAAAGATCGCCCAGGTGGTGGCCGAGGAATTTGGCGTCACGCTGGACAAGGTTCGGATCACCGCGACCAACACGTCCAAGGTTCCCAATACCGGACCGACAGCGGCTTCGTCAGGCACTGATCTGAATGCAATGGCAGCCAAACTGGCGACAAAGGAAATCAAGGACCGATTGGTCAATTTCCTCAGCGAACAGCACCAGTGCAACGCTGAAGCGATCCACTTTGGTGACAACAAGGTGCTTGTCGGAGAACAGAGTTTCTCGTTGGCGGAAATTGCCAAACAGGCCCATATGGCGCGAATTCAAATGTCCCATGCGGGATATTATGCAACGCCCGGCATCACTTGGGACCGGGACAATGCTACTGGCAGACCATTCTTCTATTTCGCATTTGGCGGGGCCTGCTCGGAAGTCACCATCGATACGATGACCGGCGAAATGACAGTCGACCGGGTCGATATTCTGCATGATGTTGGCCACTCGCTGAACCCTGCTATCGATATAGGCCAGATCGAAGGCGGATTTGCGCAAGGAATGGGCTGGCTGACGACCGAAGAACTCGTCTGGGACGACAATGGACGACTGCGGACCCATGCACCGTCGACTTACAAGATACCGACTGCTTCTGACATTCCGGAAGACTTTAACGTCAATCTCTATGAAGGTAACGGCAATCCTGAAGACACGATTTACCGCTCCAAGGCTGTTGGTGAACCACCGGTTATGCTGGCGAATTCCGTTTTTTGCGCCATTAATGATGCGGTCGCGAGCCTGAATCCTGGCGAGTTACCGGATCTTGATGCCCCGGCAACACCTGAAGCCATCATGAAAGCCGTTCGAGATATTCGCCAGAGAAAGGCTTCTTCATGAAAGTATGGGCACACATTTCAGCTTGTTTGAAAAGTGGCGACGCGTGTGCCCTCGTGACCGTTACCCGTGTTGATGGCTCAACGCCTCGTGAAGCCGGTGCCCGGATGATCGTGCGGCAAGACGGCGGGTTTTACGGCACCATTGGTGGTGGAACTCTGGAACTTGAGATCATTCGCAAGGCTGCGAAAGCTGCGTTCACGGGAGATGCCCAACTCGATCTGCAGATGGTGTCTCTCGGCCCAGATCTAGGGCAATGCTGCGGTGGACGTGCTCAGATCGCGATTGAAGTCCTGAATACAGATGCGCTTGAAATAGCGAACCACTTCGCCGAACTAGAAACCCTTAATAGGCCGTTCGTCACTCAGTGCTTCCTGAGCCATGGAACCCTTTCGCCTCGTGAAGTCATCACTGGAGAGACAGAGTGTGCATTCAAAATAAATGAAAGCACCTCTACATCCAGTCAGATTTTGATTGAGCGGTTCGGCGAAACTTTAACACCTTTGTATTTGTTTGGGGCGGGGCATGTCGGCAAGGCTTTGGTCCTGGCACTGGCGCCACTGCCATTTGATGTTCGCTGGATCGATAGCCGTTCTGATCAGTTTCCAGGTGCAGTTCCGGCAAACGTCACCAAAATCTGTTCTTCGATTCCAGCTTCTATTCTGGATGATGCGAAGGATTGTGCATTTGTGCTTGCCATGACTCATTCACATGCACTCGATGAAGAAATTATGAGACGGGCCCTGTTGCTTCAAAAGTTCGATTTCTGCGGCGTAATAGGCTCCAAAACAAAGCGTGTCCGATTTCAGAAACGGCTCAAAGCTGCGGGACTAAGCGACTCGCTGGTATCAAGTATGGTGTGCCCGATCGGGGTGACAGAAATAAAATCAAAACACCCGGCTGCGATTGCGGCTGGAATAGCTGTCGACCTTCTCGAACGCGGTGAGGCCCGTTTTCAACAAGCTGCTGCAAGTAGGAGACTTGCACAACAATAAGACATGATGAATAAGGCGGCAGTCACTCGGGGGACAGCGTGACAGAAATACTCCATTCAGAGGCGGGCAAACAGATGCAGCAGGATAGATCCGAAAAGGACACTTTGCTGGATGCGCGCGGACTAACCAAGCGTTTTGGTGACATTCTGGCCAATGACAACGTTGATCTCACTATAAACAAAGGCGAGATCCATGCATTGTTGGGTGAGAACGGCGCAGGTAAATCCACGCTCGTCAAAATGTTCTATGGATCTTTGGAACCTGATGCTGGCGAAATCTGGTGGAACGGCGACAAGGTCAAGATTAGCAATCCAGCCGCTGCTCGTGAATTGGGTATCGGCATGGTGTTTCAGCATTTTTCTTTGTTCGAAGCCCTGACGGTGGTCGAAAATATCGCCCTTGCCTTGCCTAACCCCGGAAACATGAAAGACCTTGGAAGGCGCATTGACTCTGTTTCTCGTGAATACGGTCTACCGCTCAATCCGGGCGACATAGTAGCGGATCTTCCCGTTGGAATTCGCCAGCGCATTGAAATTGTCAGGTGCCTGCTCCAGGAACCAAAACTGATCATCATGGATGAACCAACGTCGGTTCTGACCCCTCAGGAAGCGGACCAGTTGTTCGTGACGCTCGAACGCCTCGCCAAAGAAGGCTGCGCAGTTCTTTACATCAGCCACCGTCTTGAAGAAGTTAAACGAATTTGCCACCACGCAACCATTTTGCGCCATGGCGAAGTGGTCAACGAGTGTGATCCTACAAAGGAAACACCAGCGACACTTGCCAGTCTGATGGTTGGGTCTGAAATTGTAGCGGTTACCGCAGGTGCGCACAAACTTGACTTTGGAGATGTTCGGCTTGGATTGAACAATCTGTCGGCCAAGGCAGCGACGCCTTTTGCAACAGCCCTCAATAGGATTTCTCTTGATCTGAGGGCAGGCGAGGTGGTCGCAATCGCTGGCGTTGCAGGCAACGGACAAGGTGAATTGTTTGATGCCATTTCAGGTGAAACCAAAGTTGCCCCGGAAATGGTCCTGATCGATGGTGTTCAAAGCGGCAAGAAAAGCATCACATGGCGCCGGAAGCATAATGCTGCTTTTGTCCCTGAAGAACGTCTCGGACATGGCGCTGTTCCGGGCATGAAACTCTCGCAAAACATTGTCCTGACGCGTCATAGTACCGGTGACAAACTGGTGTCAGGCGGTTTCGTGTCCGAAGTGCAGGCCGGGGACATGGAAAAACGTATCAAACAGGCGTTTGATGTTCGCATGTCTCATGATGACCCGGAGGCCCGGTCACTTTCTGGCGGAAACCTCCAAAAATTTGTCGTCGGACGTGAACTGGACAGGAAACCCGGTGTTTTAGTTGTCAATCAACCTACCTGGGGCGTTGATGCTGGAGCAGCTGCATTAATCCGGCAGGCTTTAATCGATCTGGCCCGCAGCGGCTCTGCAGTGTTGGTGATCAGTCAGGATCTGGATGAAATATTCGAAATTGCTGATCGGATCGCGGTTATCTCCCGCGGCTACCTGTCGGTAGCCGAACCTGTCAGCGATATGACGCGCGAGCGTGTCGGGTTGCTAATGGCTGGTGGTGCTGAAGCACAAGAGGAGGCAGTCTGATGCGGATCGAATTGGTCAAACGCAAAGAGCACAGCGAAGTTATGTCGCTGATGTCACCGCTTATTGCTGTCGCTTTGACAGCACTCTCGGCCGGGATCATTTTTGCGATTTCCGGCGTAAGTCCGCTGGAAGGTCTCTACAAATTCTTCATTGATCCGCTGACACAGCAATGGTCACTGGAAGCGACGATCGACAAGGCGACACCACTGATCCTGATTGGATGTGGCCTTTCTGTGTGTTATCTCTCCAACAACTGGAATATTGGCGCTGAAGGCCAGTTCGTGGTTGGCGCCCTGTTTGGGTCATTCCTGCCGGTTCTGTTCCCGGAATTTGAAAATGCACTCACGCTTCCATTGATGTTGATCTTCGGCGTTATTGGTGGCGCGCTTTGGGGCTTGATCCCTGCGCTTTTGAAAACCCGCTTCAATACCAACGAAATCCTGACCAGTTTAATGCTGGTCTATGTCGCGGGTTTGTTGCTGGACTATCTGGTGCGCGGTCCGTGGCGAGATCCGGACGGTTACAATTTTCCGGAATCGCGGATCTTTTCAGATGCTGCGACGCTTCCTGAGGTCTTCGGCGGATTCATGAGCATGTCTGCGGTGATCACATTGGTCATTGCCGGAATTCTGGCGATCATGTTGGCGAAAACTCTAAAGGGATTTGAAATCCGGGTAATGGGGGAAAGTCCGAGAGCTGGTAGTTTTGCCGGATTTTCGTCCAAACGTCTGACTTTGTTTGCGTTCGCAATTGCAGGCGGTCTTGCAGGACTGGCCGGGACGATGGAGGTCTCCGGCGGGCTTAATCAGTTGCTGCCGTCAATTTCACCAGGATACGGCTTTACGGCGATTATTGTCGCGTTTTTGGGCCGATTGAATCCTATAGGTATCATAGTTGCCGGGTTTGTTCTGGCACTGTCCTATATAGGTGGAGAAGGTGTTCAGTCGGCAATGGGTGTGTCCAACAAGATCGCCAGCGTGATCCAAGGACTACTGCTGTTCTTTGTGCTGGCTTGCGACACGTTGATCCTCTACCGAATTCGGATTGTAACGCGCAGAGGTTCTGCTGCAGCCGGGGAGGCCTCCCATGTTTGAAGCTGTCCTTCTTACCGTCATTACGGCGGCTACTCCACTTTTGATTGCTGCCATAGGTGAACTGGTTGTTGAACGCTCCGGTGTTTTGAACCTGGGTGTTGAAGGCATGATGATCATGGGGGCGGTGATCGGATTTGCGGTTGCCAACCAGACAGGCTCGGGCACGGTCGGTGTTGTTGCGGCAATAGTCGCCGGAATGGCTATGTCAGCCCTTTTTGGTTTTCTGGTTATAGTACTGGTGGCTAATCAGGTGGCAACGGGTCTGGCATTGACGATTCTCGGTCTCGGCCTTTCAGGCATGATAGGTGAAGCCTATATTGGTGTTCCAGGCATAAGAATCCCCGAATTCCATTCCGAAATACTCGCGGAAGTTCCTATTTTTGGGGCATTATTTTTTCAAGATGGCGCATTGATTGATCTCAGTTTCATTAAGGGGCTGTCCGATATCCCGTTTATCGGTCCTGTGTTTTTTCAACAGGATGCAATAGTTTATCTTGGCTTCGCTCTTGTGATTGGCGTTGCCTATACGCTGTTCCGGACACGTGTAGGTCTCATACTGAGAGCGGTTGGCGACAACCATGGTTCTGCCCATGCGCTTGGTTATTCCGTGCTGAAAATCCGCTTTCTTGCTGTCTTGTTTGGTGGCGGCTGTGCTGGTCTGGCAGGTGCGTACATGTCACTTGCCTACACACCTCAGTGGGTTGAAAACATGACCGCTGGACGGGGCTGGATTGCACTTGCGCTTGTGGTTTTTGCCTCCTGGCTTCCATACCGTGTCGTCATTGGCGCTTACCTCTTCGGCGCCGTCAGTGTTCTTAATCTGCATGCACAGGCAATTGGTCTTGGAATTCCGTCGCAATTCCTATCCAGTTTGCCATATATTGCGACGATAGCTGTTCTTGTGCTGATCTCCGCAAACAGGAGGTTGACACTTGTCAACACACCGGCTTGTCTCGGCAAACCTTTTGTTCCTGACCGGTAGGACCTCCCAACCGTCGGTCACGGTGCAATTCTCTGCGATCAGAGTTGCACCGAACGCACTGATCGCACATAAGAATTGAAACAATAGGGGAATGACACCAATGAAATCTTTCTTAAAAACAACAGTGGCTGCCGTTGCATTTGCCGTTGCAGGATCTGCGGCCCAGGCTGCTGATGTAAAAGCTTGTTTTGTATATGTCGGACCGGTCGGCGATTTCGGCTGGACCTACCAGCATGACCAGGGCCGCCTAGCTGTTGAAGCAAAGTTTGGCGACAAGGTCGAGACAGCATTTCTTGAGAGCGTGCCGGAAGGTCCGGATGCTGAGCGTGCTATCGAGCGTTTCGCCCGGGAAGGCTGTAACATCATTTTCACAACGTCCTTCGGTTACATGAATCAGACGCTGAAAGTCGCCAAGAAGTTCCCGGATGTTAAGTTCGAGCATGCGACAGGCTATAAAACAGCTGACAACGTTGCGACCTATAACTCCAAGTTCCATGAAGGCCGTTACATCCTCGGTCAGATCGCGGCGAAGCAGTCCAAGTCCGGCGTAGCCGGTTACATCGCGTCTTTCCCTATTCCGGAAGTTATCTCCGGAATCAACTCGTTCCTGCTCGGCGCTCAGTCCGTCAATCCAGACTTCAAGCTGAAAGTCGTTTGGGTGAACACATGGTTCGATCCGGGCAAAGAAGCTGATGCTGCCAAGGCTCTTATCGATCAGGGTGCTGACATCATCACACAGCACACCGATTCCACAGCGCCGCTGCAGGTTGCTCAGGAGCGCGGCGTTCACGGCTTCGGCCAGGCGTCTGACATGATCAACTTCGCAAAAGACGCGCAGCTGACCGCGATCATCGATGACTGGGCACCATATTACATCGAACGCGTTCAGGAACTGATCGACGGAAAATGGCACTCAGGAAGCGCCTGGGATGGTCTTGCATCAGGTCACGTGGTCATGGCGCCATACACCAATCTACCGGAAGACGTCGTCAAGTTGGCTCAGGAAACAGAAGCCAAAATCATTGGCGGTTGGGAGCCATTCACCGGTCCTATCACAAAGCAGGATGGCACCGAAGCCGCTGCTGATGGTGTCCGTCTCGACGATGGCGCAATCCTCGGCATGAACTGGTACGTCAAAGGTGTTGACGACAAACTGCCACAATAAGCAGTAAATATATTTTGGCCCGGGCTTTTTGGTCCGGGTCAATTCATTTGACAATCTTTATCGGTGAGGCACAATGGAACGGCGGAAATTCTTGAAAACCGCTGCAGTCGCAGGCGGGGCGCTTCTGGCAGTTCCGACCCAGGCACATTCCAATAAAACCGACGCTGATAAAAACAGGTATTACGACGGCTTTGTTTTGGCTCTCGGTGGCGGTGCTGCAAAAGCCTTCGCCCATATTCCGGTACTGGAAGCAATGGATGAACTTGGTATCAAACCCAAGGCCATCGCAGGCACTTCGATGGGATCAATACTGGGTGGCTATTACGCCAGCGGTATGAGCGCGAAGGATATTCGCCAATTCACTGTCGAACTGTTCACGCAGAAAACTCAGCTGTTCCAGAAGCTGTTCTTGAATGACGGTCGCACGTGGGGATCGTTGTTAAATCTCGTCCGTCCGTCGATCATTGATCCAGTTGTGCTGTTCGAAACCGTATTTCCGGACGGGTTGGCTAATTCTTTCGAAAATCTGCAAATTCCGCTCAAGGTGATTGCCACTGATTTTCACAAACAATCAGAAGTCATCCTGACAAATGGACCTCTGTTGCCTGCGATTGCAGCGTCTTCTGCGCTACCGATGTTGCTGACACCTGTTGTCATTGATGATCAAGTGCTAATCGATGGTGGGTTTGTAAATCCGACACCGTTTGATGTTTTCGGTGACACCAAATCAGCAACCGTCGGGGTTGATGTCACTGCAAGCGACTTCTCTGATATCAGTGGTATCCCGAGCGGTATGGATACATGGATTGGATCCGTGTCGATTACCTTGCATTCCATTGTTGCAGCTAAACTTGCCTGTTCCGGACCGGATCTTTTAATAGCTCCACCGATTGGCAAATTCCTGACCATGGATTTCTTTGACATTGAAGGTATTCTGGCTGCTGCAGCGCCTGCGAAAGAAGACTTCAAGCGGGGAATTTCCAAGCTTCTGGAAAATACCTGAGATACCGAGGCTAACCTTCGGACTCCGCCGCGCGCTTGGAGAAAATCTCCTTCAGTTTGTCAGCTTGCTCTGATGTCCATCTTTCAGGATTAACAACGGCTGCCCAGGCATCGATGTAATCTTCTGCTACATACAAATGGCCAAATCGAGGGACTTTCAGCGAAAAAGCAGAATCCAGCGCCAATTGCAGCATCGTTATCATCGGGAACCACTTTAGCTCGTCAGTAACATCAGGAGCTCTGGGCATGTTCAGCCAGGCAGGCTGAAACACACCGCTGTCGAAGGTGAAGTTCACAATCGGATCGCTGCCATAATTCAGGAAAACCACCCGGATCGGTCCCCAGGGAGAGAAACCCTCCGTCAAACCACCGAATTGATCCATGACCCGGATGAGTGATCCGTTGCCATATTTTGGACGCCATGCGGGACTGTCTTGAATTCGGTTGTCACGGACCTCAGACCAGTAGTTTGAAAAGAAGGGCGACCCAACCCATAGCGCGCCCTGGATCGGGTCGGCGAGCATATCCAGAAAATTCAATGTTGCCTGGGAATTGAATGCGCCCTGACTCAAGCCATAGACAAAAAGCTTCGGTCGTTCATCTGTTGGCAGATTGGTCCAGTAGTCATAAATCAGATCAAACAGCACTTCGGCTTGTTCAACACCATATTCCGGGTGCGCCATCAAGGAGAGGGCGCTTGTCAGATAGGAGTATTGCACAGCTACGGTTGCTACATCGCCGCCCATCATGAAGTCGAGCGTGTCATGAGCGTGAGCGTCCATCCAGCCGGTTCCGACAGGAACGGCTACGACAAGAACCGATCGATCAAAACCGCCAACCCGCTTCAATTCATCAAACGCTATTTGGGCGCGTTTCTGCGGCGTATCTGCTGCCTGCCGTCCGACATAGACCCGTATCGGCTGCAAGACTTCGGCTTCATAGAAAGACGCAATTTCCTTTGCAGACGGAGCTGACGCAACAAACTGGCGCCCCAACCGTCCCATTTCGTCCCATCGGACCAATGACTCGGCACTGCCCGTTTTTTCAGGATCTACCGGTTTTGTTATATTTGGTTCAATAAGGATATCCGCAGCCATGAAGGATGCATCAGCCACCTTGAATGCATTGCGCACTAATGCACCGTCAATCAACGCCCAGAAGAACCATCCAACGACACAAATGGAAAGGACGACACCCACCTTTGGGGGCACCAGCCGCTCCATTTGGTTGGAAACAATGCGGCGAATAATTCCAAGACCTCTGAACAACAGCCAGAAGAGTATGGCAATCAGGCCCCCAAGGAAAAAAATGAGGAAGGGAGCGCCGGCTTCCAGTGGCGGCAGATCAACAGCGTAACGTGTTGCGTTTTGCCAACTTGAGGCCTTGGACAGTGAAAAAACAAGAATGCCCAAACTGGCACCCAGGCCGACGACCGACCACCAGAAATTCTGCTGTTTGTTAAATTGGTTCAATTCCATATAACGCCAAAGAGCCCGCACGAGCAGGGCTGCCTCATATGCGAGGATTGCCGCTACGCCGGATAACAGCGCCTGGATCAAAGGATCTCGCGGCATCAATGAAGGCGTTAGGGACGCGCCAAAGGCGCTGACCGCTGCCACCAGCGCAATGATAGAATAGTTGTCTGTGAAACTTCGTGGCAACCACTTCCCGATGCTACGCAAATTCATCTCCGATAGCAGCGATCATAAAATTTGAATTGATCATTAAACCGTTCAGTTGCCCTGACTCACTATGAAATTCAACCAATGCAATTCTTGCCCGTGTTTAGTTGACGCGATTCAGACTGCCTTAAGGGTTCACTTTTCAAATGGCCTATAGAGAAACAGCACGGATCTTCTCGTTTGCGTTTGTAATTTAATCATCGCAAACGCCGCGCAGACACAAAGTCTCCCGGAATTAGGGTCGGGATCTGGTCTGTTTGGCGCCTATTGAAGCTTGATTATGCGCAATTGGCGAGCGGGTTTAAAGCCGTGATCTGGTGACAATGAACAACCAAGCGGAATAATTCTGCGCATTTTCTGAGGCGGTTTGAGCCAATGCACATCGACAACATGTTGCGCTTGCTGTTTCCGTCATTGTTTGTGGTCCTGCTTGTCGCTCTGGTCGGGAATGCCGTAGTGCAGGTCGGTGTAGAAACCGAAATTGATCAAAAAGAAGAACATTTTAACACACTGTCAAACGTGTCGGTGAGCGCATCTCTTGGTCAACTCGAAGGCCTCATTCGACAATTTGAAGTCGCGCCCAAGCCAGAAAACAGAACCAGGATCGATATTGCATTGGTGGACCTTGAGAGCAGTTTGTCTCAAAAGGCCAAGGTTCTAAATTCATCGACGGCGCAGGATATTGCTGCCTTTCAAAGGCAGTTAAGTGGCCTTGCTTCGGTTTTTACTGATGTCCGGTCGGTAGTCTACGCTCTGGAGAACAAGTCCTCGACACGATCCATTCTGTCCGAATTGAAGATCCAGCAGATCACATTCAATCAAACTGAGCGCCAACTGGTAAGAACATTGGAATTGGGCTTGTTGCAAGACAAGCAACTGTTGCAGAATCGGGACAGACTCCAGATAGGCCTTTTTATATGCCTTATCGTGGTTGTTGTTCTTTGGGCCAGGCGCCTCAACGCAAGAATACGAACATTACGGGAAGAGAAAAATACAGAGGCCAGGCGCGCTGACAGGCTTGCCTATTTCCTTGATCATGACACTGAGACCGGGCTGATAAACCAGCGATTATTTGAAGAACAGGTGTGGGACCGGCACAGAACTTTGGAAGCCGGTCAGACTCTGGTTGTCTTGTGTTTACGGCTAGATGGAGACCAGTCTAGTACCGTCTTAAAACATGAAACGAGGGACGGAACACTTTTGGTGGCTGCGGCCGACAGTCTGAAACAAGCAATAGACCTCCATGCAAAATCGGCGGTTTTGGCCCGAGGAACTGACAGTTCCTTCCTCATCCTGTCAGTTTTCGAACAAGGTATCACTCCGACGCCGGCCGAAGTTGCTGAACGTTTGCGAGAGCATATGTTGCGTCCGTTTATGACGGGGAGCGGTTCTTTTCCAGTCTCACCAATCGTTGGCGTTGCAGAACAGACACTGACAGAAAAAGACCCTTATCAGTTCATTTTGAACGCTGAGTTGGCTGCGCAGCAGGCTCTGTCTCAAAGTGATGATGCAGTCGTCGTCTATCATCCGTCCATGAAAGCTGCGGCAAAGCGCAGAATTGCAGTTGAAAAGGCACTGACAAAGGCGATCAAGGGGAACGAATGCTTACCTCATTTTCAACCGCAATTTGATTTGAAAACCGGACAGATGATTGGTGTTGAGGCCCTGGCGAGATGGTTTCATCCCGACCTTGGATGGGTTGCCCCGGCAGAGTTCATACCCATTGCGGAAAATAGCGGCCAGATTGTTCAATTCGGCTGGAAGATGCTGGAGACGTCATGCGCCGAAATTCAGTTGTTGCCCGAAGAGCTGACATTGTCGGTCAACCTCTCCGTTTCGCAGATATTCAATGATGATGTCGTTGCGATGGTGACCGAGTGCCTTGCTCGTACCGGGTTGCCGGCACATCGGTTAAAGCTTGAAGTGACTGAAGCCGCTCTCATGCGGGATCCAAAACGCATGCAGGAAACCTTGTCCGGACTGCAGGATCTGGGGTGCAAGGTTTCGCTGGATGATTTCGGAGTCGGGTATTCCGCACTGTCTTATCTGACCGAGATTGATTGGGATGAAATCAAGATTGACGGTGCTTTTTCTGCCAAGACGGTTGAGGACGCCCGCCGCAGAAAAATCATGAAATTGATCCTCGACATATCCCGATCGATGGATTCTGACGTTGTAATCGAGGGGATCGAGACGATCGAACAGTGCGATGCGCTAGTCCAGCTAGGATGTACCAAAGGGCAGGGCTATTTGTTTGGCGGTCCGATGGCTATTGATGACGTCAAGGCCCTGTTTTTTCCGAAGCGCACAGCCACCGGATAAGGCGCGCCCAGTCATCGAATGATATTGTTGAAGCAACTGTTGTTCAGGGTTTACCCGTCGAACTCAGTTCACTTTTTTCCGTGACAGCAAGGTCATGCTGATGATGATCCAGACTGACAGGCGGAAAGTCATCGCGGCAACTGTGCGCATTTCATAGGCTCCGCCCTGCAAAATATGCAGACCCAACAAAGCAAACACCAAAGCGATAGCGGTCGTCAAAAGGATGGAAGTTCTGGTCGCCCACGTTCTTTTTCTGGCAATGCCATATCCGGTCAGGATGTAGATAAATCCGGACAGAAAATTGAACCAGAGCGCCAACAAAACCGTCTCGCCGGCAAGCACCCGAATGGTCTCACCCATAAAGAGTACAGATCCGCCGGAAAGAACAGTCAGAACGCCAAACACGATCGCAATGCCCGCGAGAACACGCGATGTTCTGCTTTTTAGTTTTTTGCCTGTCATGAAATTCCAATCATAGACAAATCACAAGCTAATTGCGCGAAATTGTCAACGCCGCATAGGCCCTACAATCCACGTGCGGATTGCTTGGGTTACTGCGCGGAAAATCTGATTTGGAAGCGAAGTGGCGGAGGGGGTGGGATTCGAACCCACGGAACGCTTGCACGCTCGCTGGTTTTCAAGACCAGTGCATTCGACCACTCTGCCACCCCTCCGTCTTAGGGCGCTGACGCTGTGACGTGTCGCTGCAGGCACCCGTTTCCTTCGTCTGGTGATGAATGTCAAGCCCGGAATTCAAGGGAGGCAAACAATCCGCAAAAACGTGTGGGATTTTTTTAAAAGATGGCACAACCACGCCTGTATCGAGACTATGACGCAAATATAAATTGGCTTTGGTGGAGGGCGCAGGGAAGAGCGTTGGGTTACTTATTATGGGTGGGTGGTACACAGAGTGTCTGCGTTTTTAGTACTCTTCAGGAAAGCAAAACGGCTTCCTGTTTTGCAGTGAGCCCGACCTTAAGCGCAGTTTCTCGACGACTGCGATCCCATTCCAGAGGCGGTATGAGAGCCTCCTCGACAGGTCTGCATGTCAGTCCGGCTGAACACGCTTTGTCGGTACAGATTTAAAGGAAATAGCGGGAGGCAGGAGATGAGGGAGCCATCTCCCAGGAAGCCTGTTCCGCCGACAACAAAACAGCGCATTTATAATCCTCCTGACCTAAGAGTTATATCTAAGGTGGTGCACCCGCATTCTACAATATATACAGACAAGGTTCATTGATCTTCCATGTTTAATTAGTAGTGGGCTGCATGAAGACAGGACGCCCAAACAGCAGACGGAAACATCACTCCGGCAGTCAAACATCAAATACGCATAATCAATATTATGGAATATTTATATATATCGAAAACTTCTGTTGTATCAGCGAGTTGGATCGAGTTCTGAACCGATTCCATCTGCATCGATCACCTGACGCGCGATTTCGAATGAAAAACCCGCTCGACACATCGCAGCGAGATCCTTGTCTCGTCTCTCCAATCTTTTGAATGGATCCCTGTAAGGTCCAAGCCTTCGGCGGCGCGCATATTTTTTTGCGGCAATGCTATCGTCATGTGGGTCTTCGGACATCAGTGATAGGATCAGTTCGTGGCCGACACCTTTGGCCGCCAGTTGGGATTCAATCTTCCTTTGTGACGCGCCTTTCCGCCTGAGGCTCGATATTTTGGTTTCTGCGAATTGCCGGTCATTGACGAGACCGATGCGAACACATTTGGCAACAACCGTATCTATCATATCCAAATATGCTACCGGATCCTGTCCAAGAGTATGGCAAATTCTGAAAATCTTGCGTTGAAGGACTATGTTCAAATTTGTTTCGCTGGAGGCATAACGCTCAAGATAATGAACGGCGGCCCGTGTAAGGCTTTCTTCCGTCGGCAGCTTGTAGCGAGGTTTAGCCGGCATACTCGACATCTTTGCGTATTTGCGTCGGAACTGGCAGCTCTATAGTCACTTGTTGACCATCAAACGCGGGTTCGATTGTCTCTGGCAATTCATCCATAAGTTGTTGATGGTCCAAGTCGTTGTGTAAATTGGTAAAAATCGTTTTTTGGGGTGAAAGTTTTCGAGTGCACTCCAATGCATCATCCAAATTGAAATGGCTTGGGTGCGGGCGTCTCCGCAGACAATCCAATATCAGGAGCTCCAATGAAATCAGTTTCTTGTAACTGGTTTCCGGTATGGTAGACACATCCGGAACATAAGCTGCATTTCCGATCCTGAAGCCAAGAGCTTGAATATCACCGTGTTCAACCGTGATCGGTTCAAAATACAAATCTCCTCCAGGTCCGGAGACATGAACCGGTATTGCCGGGTCAATTGGGTGATGATCCAGAATTGGCGGGTAATTCGATCCTTCAGGTGTTTCAAAACAATAGGAGAACGCGGCGTAAGCACGTTCATATGTAAACGCATCCATGTAAACCGGGGTTCTTTTCCCGCTGTGGACCATCAGCGCCCGCAAATCGTCGATACCATGGAGGTGGTCCGCATGGGCATGAGTGTATAGAACTGCATCCAAACGGCCGACATCGGCAGAAAGAAGCTGTTCGCGTAGATCCGGTCCTGTGTCTATCAATACGGTTGTCGTGCCTTTATCCCCAAGCTTTTCCACAAGCAGTGCACAGCGTCTGCGTCGATTTTTTGAGTTCTCGGGATCGCAAAGGCCCCAATCATTCCCGACACGGGGAACACCGCCTGAAGACCCGCAGCCGAGAATGGTCAGACGAACAGTCATTTATCGACACCGTGACTAATATCGTCGACTTGAGGGCGCGGCACCTTGGTAAAGAGTCGGAAGAAGTTTTCTGTCGTTTGCCGCGCAATTTCAGCTTCGGATACACCGCGTATTTCAGCAAGGACCGCTGCCGTCATGGCGGTATAAGCAGGTTCATTGCGTTTGCCGCGCCGAGGTTGCGGTGCCAGATATGGAGCATCGGTTTCGACTAACAAACGATCTGCAGGAAGATCTTTTGCAATGTCTCGCAATTCCTCGGAGCGCTTGTAGGTCAAAATACCGGAAAAGGATACATAAAGGCCAAGTTTAATTCCGGTCAATGCAAGGGCTTTGCCAGAAGAGAAGCAGTGCAACAGGGCCGGGAACGTCCCCTTCCCCATTTCCTCGGTCAGGATCTCCGCCATGTCGTCATCTGCATCTCTGGAATGAATGACCAGGGGCAGACCCGTCTGGCGCGCAGCTTCAATATGGATGCGCAGTCCTTCCTTCTGCGCTTCGCGAGGGGCCTTGTCATAGAAATAATCCAGCCCGGCTTCTCCTATAGCAACGACCGTGGGGTGCTGCGCCAGTGCTACTATTTCCTCAACCGGAATACCGCGTTCTGTCCCTGCATTATGCGGATGCGTGCCAACAGAACAATAAATATTCGGATAGGTCTGAGCTATGGAATGGACCTGATCGAATTTCCGGATGTGGGTACAGATGGTAACCATCAGCTCAACGCCAGCGTCTTTCGCCCGCGCGATCAATTCGTCCCGTTCGCCATCAAAATCGGGAAAGTCGAGATGGCAATGACTGTCTACAAGCATTTAGATCTTCTGTACCGTTGATGTCGCAATTGCAGGGATATCAATTGTTGCGGACCTTTTACGGCCTTGTAACGTGGAATACCAGACGGTGACATAGGTCGCCGCAATTGGTGTTCAATTCAATTGGGCAAAAGATTTCACCGAATGCGCTGTTTCAACCGGCGGCTTCCAGGTTTCTGAGTTTCAGGAAGAAGTCCAGAACCACTTGTTTCCGGTCAAGATTCAAGGCGTCACTGTCTGCGACGGATGTCCTGGTTTCTTCCCAAAGCTCAATATAACGAAAGGCGCTGCCAAGGCCCCTGTTGACTGCAGCGCGCATTCTTGCGTGCAACCAGTTTTGTACGACGTGTTGGAAATTTTCCCAATTATCTGACTGACCGCGCGCTGCAACAAGGTCGGACAACGCATGCAAGGCTTTCATATCCAGTTGGGCAGCAGTTTCCGCCAGCCGTTTGGTGCCCTGAGCGATGGTCAAACCATCCCCGGACAGAAGCGTCAGTCCGGAACGGAGGCTGCCGTCTGCAATCGAAGCAATTTCAAGTAGTTCTGCGTCGCCCAAAGTTTTCTCTGGCGAGAGTTCACGCAGGCCTGCCGTGATTTCTGTCTGAGACAGATCCTTCATGGTTAGGCAACGGCAACGTGACCGTATGGTGGGCAACAAACGCCCGGGTGCATGGCTTAGCACCAGAAACAGGCAGCGCTCGGGCGGTTCTTCGAGAATCTTCAGAAGGGCGTTAGCGGAGTTGGCGTTCATGTCGTCCGCTGCGTCGACGATACAGATCCGCCATGCCTTTGCTGATGCCGTCGTGCCGAAGAAATTGACAGTTCGCCGGACCTCATCGACCGGCAGATCGGACTTGAAGCGTTTGCCCTTCTCGTCCCAGGGCCTTCGCAAATGAAGAATATTCGGGTGTCCGCCAGCCTTCACCTGGCGAACCACTGAATGATCTGTTGAAACTGTCAAATTATGTGCTGAATTGACTGTGGCACCGAAACGATCCGGGTTGGCAATGACGAACTGCGCAAAGCGGAAAGCCAGTGTTGCCTTGCCTATGCCTTTGGGGCCACCCAATATCCAGGCATGATGCAGGCGTTCCGAACGATAGGCAGTCAGCAATTGCTGTTCTGTTTCGGTATGACCTATTAGCTGATCCCGTTCATGTGGAAGTGGGATACCTGGGAGTGCGTCTACTTCCGGAATGTCAATCGGTTCATTGCGCCGCGCCATTTTACCCGACCTGTTTTTCTTTGGTGGGGGCTGGTGTGGCAGAGAGCTCACTGTCAAAAGCTGCTATTACCGCTTTCTGAATATCTGCCTCGACATCATCTTGAGGTCTGGTTCCATCAACAACGACAAATCGATAGGATTCTTCATCGGCCAAGTCGAGAAACAGCTGGCGGCGACGTTCATGGACTTTCAGGGCCTCGCCTTCAAACCGATCAGGTCCGCCGCTTTTGTCTTGCTTAGATCGTTGGGTAACGCGTTCCAGCCCGACTTTCGCAGGGATATCAACCAGTATGGTCAATTCCGGTCGAACACCCGCGACAGCTAATGTTTCGAGCATTTTCAGGTATTTTAGATCGACGCCGGCCTCACCCTGATATACCCGCGTTGAATCTGCATATCTGTCACACAAGACCCATGTTCCAGCTTCGAGTGCCGGTTTGATGGTCGTGTCGACATGATCAGCCCGTGCTGCGGCAAACAACATCGCCTCGCCACGAGGTCCTAGGTCTTTGGCCTTTCCCGACAAGAGCATGTTTCTAATTTTTTCCGCGCCGGGAGATCCGCCAGGTTCTCGCGTTACGACGACTTTTATATCCTTGGTTTCCAGGAAAGACTTCAATCGGGAAATCTGGGTCGATTTTCCCGCGCCCTCGCCGCCCTCAAAACTGATAAAATGTCCATGCACGTGTTTTGAAGTCCCGTGTAACGGTGGGTTTGGTTACTGTTGTTCGGTGAATACCAGATAGCGGTCCAATTGTGGAACCCTAGTTGGAATTGTTAGCCAATCCATCCGAACAAAAGCTCCTGCAATCCATCGAGCGCACGACCGAACATCTCTGTTTTTGAAACGGCACGTCCGGTTTGTAATGGTGCGCGGTAAACAATACCGTCTTTGCCAATGACATGAAGTTCACCGGCAGGCTCCCCTTGTTTGACAGGAGCCCGCAACGGTCCTCGGTAAACTGCCCGCAAGCGGTAGTCCAACGTGTCACCGCGAGGCAGGTAGACGTCGACATTTTCCTTGACAATCAACGGGACTGTACTTGTCGTTCCCCCGTACACCCGACCGTCAATCACCGTGTCCCCTGCCGAAAAGATCGTCTGGACAGCAAAAAACTCCCATGCTCCTTCAACAACTTCCTTAAGGGATTTCAGTCGGTTACTGTCTGATGACAGACCTGCGACTGCTGCAATGATGCGACGGCCGTTTCGGTTGACAGATCCGAGGCCCGAAAAACCGTCAACCGAATGATTGCCACCTCCCAAACCGTCAAGATTACGTACCTCACCAAGCAAAGGGTTCTTGCTACGTTGAAAAATCTTGTTCCAGGTGAATTCGGGTATTGAAAAGTAGGAATAATAATCTGCGTGGTTTTCCAGAATGTATTCAGCGAGCCGAACCTGGTCTCGAACGGTTGTTTGATTGTTCGAAGTTTCAAAACCTGTCGGATTGCCGAACTGGCTGTTGAACATGCCGAGTGTTTGGGCAAGTTTTGTCATGCGCCCAGCAAAAGCCTCTTCAGAACCATCCAGGCATTCAGCTAATATGATTGCAGCGTCATTGCCGTTGTGGACCAGAAGACCTTTGAGAAGATCATCGACGGAAATCTCTGATTTGATCGACGCAAACATTGTGGACGTGCGAGACGGTGCACCACCTGTTCGCCACGCATGTTCGCTGACTTTGCACAGTTGATCACCGGTCAGGTCGCCGGTGTCCATTGCCTGAAAGACAGTGGCTGCTGTCATAACCTTTGTCAGGGATCCTGGAGAAAACTGTTGGTCCGCTTCCTTGGCAAACAGGATCGTTCCAGATCCCGGTTCATATAGGAAGGCAGAGGGTGCTTTGGTATCGATGGTATCCGAAGCGCGGACACTTTCAAACCCGACAGTCGCGGTAAGAAATGTCACTGCGCAATAAAAGGCACACTTCTTTAATGCCTTCAATTCCAATTCTATAAATACCCTCATCTTCAAGCCGGAATGCCCTATCAAACCTTAAGCGGTGTATGACAAATCCTTTGATATGGGATCATCTGCCGAAGATCGGTGGATCCTATTTCGTCCGGTTTGCCAAGTCGCGCAAGGATACGCCGGATTCGGAATTTTTTGCCAGCAATGTATGGGCATTTGATACCCGTTTATTCGCAGCAAAAGACGAAACGGCGTCAATTGTTGCCAACTTGGGTGTTGCGGGCACTGGTGCGGGTAATACGCCAAGGCTGCCATTTGCGGGCATGTAGCCACGCACGGTTGGGTCGAACCGGTTGTTGGACGCCAGCTGGACGCTTGTAGTTCCTGCTTCAAAGGCGACCGCGGGATCAAATGCGATGCGCATTTCAGCTGAGGAGGGAGCAGTGTAGGCTGCCAATGTCGTGGAACTCATATAGGGACGTGGCGCTGGCGGTGGGACGTCGCCAAATATAATCTGCGGCTGAATCTGTGCCAGCATGGTTCCCGGACGGCTTGTGCCTGGTTCAACTGCGCCAGGTCCCCGGTAGGATGCCATCAGATACGCTTCATCACGTCCGTGCAGAGGCGCATCGCCGATATATTCTACTTTGACCTTGCCAACACCCTGATCCTTGGTGCCGAGCATAGTAGCAACGCGTTCCGACAAGTCGATCACACGATTGCCATGGAACGGACCGCGGTCATTGACCCGCACGATCATGGACCGGCCGTTATTGGTGTTGGTCACCCGCGCATAAGATGGCAACGGCATTGTTGTGTGCGCAGCAGTTAGAGCATTCCGGTCGAAAATTTCGCCGTTAGCTGTTTTGCGACCGTGGAAGGTCGGCCCATACCAGGATGCCAACCCTGTCTTCTTGTAGTTCGGCTCACGTTTCGGATAATACCACTTGCCGGCAATCTTGTATTTTTTGCCAACAACAGCGCGGCCACCGCCTTTGGGAACAGGCTTACCAGAGGCAACCACTTTCGGGCTGCCTTTGACGCCATATTTCTTAGGGCTGAATTTTGACTTTTGTTCCGGGGCCGAGCTGCATGCAGCGACTGAGATTGCAGCGAGAACAAACATCCCGGCACGCAATTGGGTCAAGATGGAAGACTTGGGTGTTAAATCACTGTTCGATTTCACCAGAGACGTCCCTGCCCGCAAGCACATATGTCCGCCGATCCCTAGCATTCCGCCATCCTACTCATTACGCGCTGGCAGCCCCGAAGCTAACGCGACTTTATCAAAGCGCACGCATCAAGCCGCATACACTATCAAGGCCACATATCTGATCATAAACTGACCAGAATAAAAAAACGCCAAGCCCCCGCAGGCCGTCCCAACAAACCTATAAAGCTGAAACGTCTTACTCCAAAGTAAACCAATCGTCGAGATGCCTTGGTGACGCAGATCTCTCACAAGACATGGTTACCAACACGTTATCAGTCGACGGAGGAAGCTTGGCCCTCTTAACCATCTGTATTTTGATGCATTTTGGCTGAAAGTCAGCCAGCCTTCCCTATTGTGATATTTGAGAGACGCTATCGAGATATCCCGAAACTGACAGGCTGTGACACACGTCACAACATAGGGAATGGGTAGGACTTAGGGTGAATTCATTGCTGGTGACCGCCCTGTCACCAGCAATGCTGGACCCCACCTCCAGCTTTGGCCGTCGGTTCAAACCCTGCCCACGACACCGAACCGGCGGCCTACCTTTTCCAACACAAGACCAACACCTTCAACCGATTTACTTCCGTTCGTAATTTGATGTGGCGTTCGAACTACCAGAGAATGGCACCACCGATCGAGCGTCTGGGGACGTAGTTTAGCCCCCTATTCGTTTCAATAGTCCGATCCGGATGTCCGCCCACGGAGTTTCTTGGTTTGACCCCGTTGTTTCTTGGCGTCCAGGCGGCGTTTTTTGGAACCAAATGTTGGTTTGGTTGCCTTACGGGGTTTTGGTTTCTCACTGGCGCGTTTCAAAAGGTCGATTAGTCGGAGCAAGGCATCTTCTCGGTTACGTTCGCGCGTTCTGAAACGGTCTGCCTGCAGAACAATCTCACCATGTTGTGTCAATCGACTCCCGGCCAGTTTCGCAGCACGCGTCTTCAAATCATGCGGAAGTGTTGTGTTGCGCCAGAGATTGAAACGCATTTGCACAGCCGTCGACACCTTGTTGACATTCTGTCCACCTGGTCCGGATGCGCGGATAAAATCTTCGCTGATGTCATCTCTCAAGATATAGAGGTGATTGGTGACCTCTATCCTTGAAGAGAGGTTGGCGGGTGTGTCTTCGTCACTCATTCCGCGATTGCCGTCTCATCCGGCACAGTCAGGCCAATTCCAGTTAGAATCAGATCAATTACCGCCCGCTCGGTTTGGAGTTTGAAATCTTCATCTGATAGGTCCTTTCCAGTCAATGCCTTGATCTGAATAGAAAAGTCCGCGTAGTGCTGCGTCGTTGCCCAAATCGTAAAAATCAGATGGACCGGATCCACTTGCCGGATCTTTCCGGCCGTGATCCAGCTCATAATCACTTTCGACTTCTCAGAAACCAGTCGCCTCAGATCTGTTTCGAGGACGGGCAGGATTTGCGGGGCACCTTGCATGACTTCATTGGCAAACAATCTGGATGCCTGAGGGTTTTCTGCAGATATTTCAATTTTTTGACGGATATAGGCCGACAATTCCTGTGCCGGATCGCCTTCCGGATCGAGAGTCTTCAACGGCGCTAGCCACACATCCAGAATATGGGCAAGGGCTGCGGTGTATATCGCCCCTTTAGACGAGAAATAATACAGCAGATTGGATTTCGACATGCCAGCTTTTGCAGCAATTCTCTCAACGGTCGCTCCCGAGTAGCCGTATTTCGAAAACTCTCCCAGGGCTGCATCCAGAATCAGGTTGCGGTTCTTTTCCTGTATTCGGCTCAGGCCGCCAGATTTGGTATTTTCAGGCGTCTGTCCGCCGAGACTTGCCATTTATAAACTGTGCCCCGCCCCTTGGGTGATGAAATTGAAAATCCGTCCGACTCCGAAGTTCTTAAAAGAAAACAATAGCCGTCGCAGGGTCAAGCCTAAGTTCCCGGTCGGGATGAATAGAAATTGGTCACAGCGACCTAATTTTGCATCTTGACCATTTGGTCAAATCTCACCTACCTTGAATTGACCAGTTGGTCAGAAGGCTAGTCGATCAGTGTATTTGCTGCAATGGAATTGCGTAAATGTAAGACTGTACTTCGATCACGCAGAATAATTGAACCGGATAACCGGTCAGGCCATAAATGGTCGCACGGAGATTTACGTTTTTCGGATAGAGGCGCAACGCCCTTTCGGAACACGATTGGAACAGCTTGGGGAGAGGACCCGGCAAAACCACATGAAATCCTGCTTTGCGCAGGATGAGTTCGTGTGCCTTACTCTCTCCTTAAAACAACCAACTGTCAGCCTTAACAGACGGGCTGCGAGGAGGACGCATGTCGGGGCCGGCAGCAACAAACAATCTAGAAGCATTCTGGATGCCGTATACGGCTAATCGCCAATTCAAACAGACACCACGCATGTTTGTTGCAGCAAAAGACATGCACTACACGACATCAGATGGCCGTCAGGTTCTTGACGGAACAGCTGGTCTATGGTGCTGCAACGCAGGCCATGGTCGTCCCAAAATTGTTGAATCGGTCCAGAAACAGGTTGCGGAACTGGACTACGCGCCGGCATTCCAGATGGGGCATCCAAAAGCCTTCGAATTGGCTGCCCGCCTTGCAGCGATGATGCCGTCCCCGCTGGATCATATATTTTTCACAAACTCTGGTTCTGAAAGTGTCGATACGGCACTGAAGATAGCGCTCGGTTATCAGCGCTCGATTGGTCAGGGCACCCGCACACGTTTTATCGGCCGCGAGCGTGGTTATCACGGCACCGGTTTTGGTGGAATTTCAGTTGGTGGCATCGTCGCCAATCGCAAGCAATTCGGCAATATGCTGAACGGCATAGACCATCTGCCACATACTCATGACTTGAGCCGTAACGCCTTTTCCCGCGGAGAGCCGAAAAACGGTGCTGAATATGCTGAAGAACTGATCCGTCTGGTTCAGTTGCATGACGCATCAACCATTGCAGCAGTCATCGTCGAACCTGTTGCAGGCTCTACCGGTGTTCTCATTCCGCCTCTTGGGTATCTGAAGAGGTTGCGGGAGATCTGTGATGCGAACGGGATCCTGTTGATCTTCGATGAAGTCATTACAGGCTTTGGCCGGCTTGGAACACCATTTGCGGTCGACTACTTTGGTGTCACACCGGATCTCGTCACGACAGCAAAGGGGCTCACCAGCGGAGTCATTCCGATGGGAGCCGTTTTCTGCGCCAATAAGATCTATGAAGCCTTTATGGATGGCCCTGATCACCTGATCGAACTCTTCCACGGGTATACATATTCTGGGCACCCGGTTGCCTGTGCCGCAGCTCTGGCAACGCTCGATACCTATGATGACGAAGGTTTGCTGACCCGTGCGGCCGATCTGGCACAATATTGGGAAGACGGGCTTCACAGCCTCAAAGATTGCCCGAACGTTATCGACATCAGAAACCTTGGGCTCATTGGCGCGATAGAGCTTTCCCCCCTTCCAGGCGAACCGACCAAGCGAGCATTTTCCGCGTTCCTGAAGGCGTATGACGATGGGCTATTGATCCGGACGACGGGCGACATCATCGCCCTCTCGCCACCCTTGATCATTTCGAAGGCTGAGATCGACGAACTGTTTGACAAGTTGCGGACCGTTCTCAACGCTATCGACTAGGGTAAAGTTACTATGGCGAGACCAGCTGCGCATTCAAAAATCATGATCGATGACGATCGTGTTCGAGTGACTCGTTTCGACTTTCCTCCCGGTGCCGAAACAGGCTGGCATCGCCATAGTTTTGATTACGTCATCACCGCAGTCACCGACTGCACCATGCTCCTCGAAGAGCCAAGTGGACAGGTCCGTACAGTGACAGTCCCGGCAGGCACCGCCTACCGGCGAGATGAGGGCGTGGAACACAATGTCATTAATGACGGAGACGCACAGATGTCTTTCGTCGAAATTGAATTGAAATAGGAGACAAGCGCATGGCAGCTCCGGGCGAAAACCTGAGGATCAACGCGGACCGTCTATGGGATAGTTTGATGGAAATGGCCAAAATTGGCCCAGGAGTTGCCGGTGGTAACAACCGCCAGACCGTCACCGACGAAGATGGGGAAGGCCGCAAACTCTTCCAGAAATGGTGCGAAGATGCTGGCATGACCATGGGGCTCGACACCATGGGCAACATGTTCATGACCCGTCCTGGAACAGACCCGGATGCCCTGCCCGTTTATGTTGGCTCCCATCTCGACACACAGCCGACCGGCGGCAAATATGACGGTGTTCTGGGTGTTCTTGGTGGACTGGAAGTCGTACGCACAATGAACGATCTTGGCATCAAGACCAAACACCCGATCGTGGTCACCAACTGGACCAACGAAGAAGGCACCCGGTATGCTCCGGCCATGCTTGCCTCGGGTGTCTTTGCCGGCATTCATACGCTGGACGAAGCTTATGCCAAGGAGGATGCCGAAGGCCTGAAATTCGGTGATGAGCTGAAACGCATTGGCTGGGTAGGCGATGAAGAAGTCGGTGCCCGCAAGGACAAGATGCACGCCATGTTCGAATTGCACATCGAACAGGGTCCTATCCTGGAATCTGAAGGCAAGGACATTGGTGTTGTTACCCACGGCCAGGGCCTTTCTTGGACACAGGTGACGGTTACGGGCAAGGACAGCCACACCGGCTCAACACCCATGCCGATGCGCAAAAACGCAGGCCTAGGTATGGCACGTATTCTGGATCTGGTCGATGAAATCGCCTGGTCCCACAAGCCGCACGCGGTTGGCGCTGCCGGTCATATCGATGTCTATCCGAATTCGCGTAACGTGATCCCCGGCAAAGTTGTTTTCACCATCGATTTCCGTTCGCCGGACATCAATGTCATCTCGGCGATGGAAGAGGACATGAAAAAAGGTGCCAAAAAGATCTGCGATCTAATGGGTCTGGATGTGGAATTTGAAAAAGTTGGCGGCTTTGACCCGGTAACCTTTGACGAGAAATGCGTCACGGCGGTTCGTGATGCTGCTGAACGTCTCGGCTATTCCCACCAGAACATCATTTCGGGTGCCGGTCACGATGCCTGTTGGATCAACAAGGTTGCGCCAACAGCAATGATCATGTGCCCCTGTGTCGATGGCCTGTCGCACAACGAAGCTGAAGAAATTTCCAAGGATTGGGCGAAAGCTGGTACTGACGTACTGTTCCATGCTGTCGTGGAGACAGCCGAGATCGTGGAGTAACAAGATGCCAGTCGTAGTCCGGCCTAACAAACCATCAAGCGAGCAGCAACTGCGCATTGATCTTGCTGCCGCGCTCCGTTTGGCTGCCTACTACGATTGGCACGAAGGGGTTGCCAATCATTTCAGCGCGGCGGTTTCAGCTGACGGACGCAAGTTCCTGATCAATCCGCGTTGGAAACATTTTTCCCTGGCAACAGCCTCCAGCCTTGTTCTGGTCGATGCAGATGATCCTGAAATAATGGATCGTCCGGATGCGCCTGATCCGTCAGCCTGGTCGATACATTCTGCAATTCATAAAAAGGTACCGCACGCACGTGTTGCGCTTCACTTGCATCCACCCTATGCGACCACGCTTGCCACGTTGAAGGATCCGTCGATCCAGCCGTTGGATCAGGTCACTGCGCGGTTCTTCAATAGACTTGCCGTTGACATGTCTTTTGGCGGGATTGCCACCGAAGAAGCCGAAGGCGAACGGATAGCTGCGACGATTGGCAATCATTCTGCGGTCATGATGGCAAATCACGGGGTGACAACAATCGCCCCCACTGTCGCGGAAGCATTTGACGCGATGTACCATCTGGAACGTGCCGCCAAGACCATGGTTCTGGCCTATTCCACCGGGCAGGAACTAAACCCGATGAATGATGACATGGCTGAAGAAGTTGCACAGGAATGGGAAGTCTACAAAGACGCGGAATTTTCTCATTTTGCAGAAATGAAACGTGTTCTGGATCGCGATAATCCGGGATATGCCGAATGACAACGACGGAAGAATAATCCGAAGATTATGAAACTGATGAGTCGCTCGACAACTGGCCTTTGGAACCTGTCAGGCGCATTCTATGAAGGGGAACGATAATGGCTAGCAAAGTAATCAAGGGCGGCACGGTCGTCACTGCGGATCTTTCCTACGAAACGGATGTTAAAATCGAAGGTGGCAAGATCACCGAGATTGGCCCGACCCTATCCGGCGACGAAACACTGGATGCGACCGGCTGTTACATCATGCCGGGTGGCATTGATCCGCATACGCACCTTGAAATGCCATTTATGGGCACGTTCTCATCCGACAACTTCGACAGTGGTACGCGCGCAGCCCTAGCTGGTGGGACCACAATGGTTGTCGACTTCGCCCTGCCCTCACCTGGCCAGTCGCTCCTCGAAGCGCTGCAGATGTGGGACAACAAGTCCACCATGGCGCATTGCGACTATTCCTTCCATATGGCGATCACATGGTGGGGCGAAAAGGTCTTCGACGAGATGCAGACGGTCGTTCAGGAGCGCGGCATCAACACCTTCAAACACTTCATGGCTTATAAAGGCGCCTTGATGGTGAATGACGACGAGATGTTTGCGTCCTTCTCCCGCTGTGCAGAGCTTGGCGCCTTGCCGCTCGTACATGCAGAAAACGGCGATGTGGTCGCAACGCTTCAGCAGAAGTTGTTGGCGGAAGGCAACAATGGTCCGGAAGCCCATGCCTACTCCCGCCCGCCCGAAGTCGAGGGCGAAGCAACAAATCGTGCGATCATGATTGCCGACATGGCCGGTGTTCCGGTCTATATCGTGCACACATCTTCCGAGCAGGCGCATGAAGCCATCCGCCGCGCGCGTCAAAATGGTATCCGTGCCTATGGCGAACCGCTCATCCAGCACCTGACGCTCGATGACAGCGAGTACAAGAATGCGGATTGGGATCATGCAGCGCGCCGGGTCATGTCACCTCCGTTCCGCGACAAGAAACATCAGGACAGCCTATGGGCGGGTCTTGCAAGTGGTTCGCTGCAAGTCGTTGCGACAGATCACTGTGCCTTCTCGACTGACCAGAAGCGCACCGGGGTTGGTGATTTCACCAAGATCCCGAACGGCACAGGCGGACTTGAAGACCGCATGCCAATGCTCTGGACCTATGGTGTCGGCACCGGCCGATTGACTCCTAATGAATTTGTTGCAGTCACTTCAACCAATATCGCAAAGATCCTGAATATCTACCCGAAAAAAGGCGCTATTTTGGTTGGTGCCGACGCCGATCTGGTTGTCTGGGATCCGTCGAAAGAGAAGACAATCTCTGCCAACAGCCAACAGTCTGCCATCGACTACAACGTGTTTGAAGGCAAAAAAGTCAAAGGTCTGCCGCGTTACACGCTTACCCGTGGCCGTGTCGCAGTCGAGGATGGCACAGTCAATCCTGAACAGGGCCATGGTGAATTCGTCAAACGTGAGCCGTACCAGGCCGTCAATAAAGCGCTCTCCACCTGGAAAGAACTCACAGCACCGCGCAAAATCGAGCGGACAGGCATTCCGGCCAGCGGCGTTTAAAAGGCTACCAAAACCGGATCGGCAGGCGCGAAATTCAATATGCGCCTGCAGCGCCAGATGCTTCTTTGTGCATGGTGCCACGCAGGAATTTAACAAGTATGCTGACAGCAGCTGAAATCGAAGACGGACTAGAAGACGCGATGAAAAAACCGAAGCCGGTAATCGATATCGAGAACTTGTCGCTGACATTTCAGACGAATGATGGTCCGGTCCACGCCCTTTCCGATATCGACCTGAAAATTGATGAAGGTGACTTTGTCTCGTTCATCGGTCCATCAGGCTGCGGCAAGACCACGCTGCTTCGTGTAATCGCGGATCTGGAACAACCAACGGCTGGATCTATAACCGTCAACGATGTGTCTCCGGAAGAAGCCCGGCTTAACCATGGTTACGGCTATGTCTTTCAGGCAGCTGCACTTTATCCCTGGCGCACGATTGCCAAAAACGTTGCACTGCCGCTGGAGATCATGGGGCTCTCCAAGGCAGAACAGCAGCAGCGCATTTCCAAAAACATGGAGCTGGTCAACCTTGCCGGCTTTGAGAAGAAGTATCCATGGCAGCTCTCAGGCGGCATGCAACAGCGTGCTTCCATCGCACGCGCGCTCGCCGTTGAACCTGATTTGCTGCTGATGGATGAGCCCTTCGGCGCGCTGGATGAAATCGTGCGCGATCACCTCAACGAACAACTTCTGGAGCTCTGGGCCAAAACCAACAAGACAGTAGTCTTTGTCACCCACTCGATCCCGGAAGCCGTGTTCCTGTCGACCAAGATTGTTGTGCTCTGTCCGCGCCCCGGCCGGATTTATGATGTCATTGAGAGCGACCTGCCGCGTGACCGATCTCTCGACATCCGCGAGACACCGGAGTTTCTGAAAATCGCTCACCGTGTGCGTGAAGGCCTGAAGGCAGGGCACGCGTATGACGATTGAAGTTTCTTTGTATATAAACTGGACAGAAATAGGGTTACTTGTGTGACTGGAAAGAAAATAAAATACTTTCAGATCTCACCATGGCTAAAGATTACTCAAGAATCCCCCGAGGTAGTAATATTACTTCACTCCAAGACAAACAGTAGTAAGCATTTTTATTTGATGTTATTTGCGATTGCTATGGCAGGACTTTTTTATGCAGGTTTTGTTGATCCAAACGGCGGAACTCGAGCGAATATGTTTCTGCTTTTTTCTCCTTTAGTGGCAGGATACGGCTTTCTCAATATTTTGTGGGCAAAATTTTCGAAAACGGAAATTCGGTTAGGGGAAAATATACAAAGGAAATTCAGCTGCACTCCCTTATTCCAATTGAGCAGAGCTTGGGACTGGAAAAAGATTGAAAACCTTCGAAGTACAAATTGGGGAGACCCTGAGAAAAACGGGATAGTGTTTAACTCCGAAAGGAAATTTTGCACATTGGTAAAGAACCTGAGCGATTTCGAAGCACGTCAACTGCTGGAAATGATAGAGGAACGTATGCGACTGGAGCAGCCGACATGACCGCCACCGCCCTCTCCGCTCCCCGCAGCACCAATCCGTTCTCTGGTCTTATGTCAGGAACAGTCGGACCAGTCATTGTCGTGGTGCTTGGGATCCTCGCAATCTGGTATATCGCGGCTGTTGCACTAAACACTCCTTTTCAGCGCGATATGTATGAGCGCGCCAAACAGACAGATGTACCGGTGAGCCAGCTGATTACTGATACCTTGGCTCAGGAACGTCCGGTTCTTCCTGCACCGCATCAGGTGGTCCAGGAGATTTACAAGACAACCGTTCTGAAAAAAGTCACCTCGAAACGCTCGCTGGTGTTCCATACCGGGATCACGCTTTCAACGACCTTGCTCGGCTTCCTGATCGGAACACTGCTCGGCATCTCGCTGGCCGTGGGTATTGTTCATAGCCGCGTTTTGGACAAATCCCTGATGCCCTGGGTGATTTCGTCCCAAACCATTCCGATCCTCGCCATAGCACCGATGATCATTGTCGTTTTGAATGCGGTCGGTATTTCCGGTTTGCTGCCCAAAGCGATGATCTCTACATACTTGTCGTTTTTCCCGGTGACCGTTGGGATGGTGAAAGGCCTTCGCTCTCCTGAAGTCATGCATATGGACTTGATGCATACCTATTCAGCTAGCCGGTTTCAGACGTTCAGGAAACTGCGCCTGCCCTATGCCGTTCCCTATCTCTTTACATCCATGAAGATCGGCATGGCAGCTTCGCTCGTCGGTGCAATAGTCGGCGAACTACCGACAGGTGCCGTCGCCGGACTTGGCGCGCGTTTGCTCGCCGGGTCGTATTACGGTCAAACCGTCCAGATCTGGTCGGCGCTATTAATGGCCGCCTTCCTCGCCGGATCCCTAGTGGCCCTAATCGGCTTCCTTGAAAAACTAACCTTGAAGCGCATGGGGATGGCGACATGAGCACCACAACAGCTTCCAATCGCCGGTTCGACATGCCTGCCTTGCTGGCCTGGTTTATCATCGTGATGGTCATCATCGGCCTTTTCAGCACGATCTTCTCGCCGGATATGGGCATCATGGATGTGCCACGACTAGCGCTCTGCCTGGTCATCCTGGCTATTCTGGGTGTTCGGTATGAGCTCGGCTTCATGCGTAACAAGATCGGAGACCTGATCCTTGGGATCGTGACCGCCATTGCGGCGGTCTTATTGATAAAAACGGTTTCCAATCACATTGGGGAGGCGGCGCTTGGGTTTTGGGCTCTCGTCGCGGCCACGTGGGCGGCGGGCTGGCTTTTCGTCGAGCGCCTAGCAATCTGGAAATCCGAATCACCTTTGGCAGCCCGACTGGTCAATTTGGCGATCCCGGCAATTTTTGGAGTTACGCTGCTGGTCATTTGGCAGCTGGTTGTCAATGGCGCAGGAATTCCGAAAGTTCTATTGCCCGCTCCCTCAGAGATCTGGCTGCGGCTGACAACATCTGTTCCAATTCTTTGGGCCGACTTCCAGCAGACTTTCATGAAAGCTGTTCTGGTCGGCTATGCACTCGGGTGCGGTTCCGGCTTCCTGATCGCCATCATGGTCGACAGGGTGCCGTTCCTGCGCCGGGGACTGCTGCCCATTGGCAACTTGGTTTCCGCCTTGCCGATTATTGGTGTCGCTCCAATCATGGTGATGTGGTTCGGTTTTGACTGGCCGTCCAAAGCGGCAGTCGTCATCATCATGACGTTCTTCCCGATGCTTGTGAATACGGTGTCCGGTCTGGCAGCTTCCGATACAATGCAACGAGACCTGATGCGCACCTATGCGTCCAGCTATTGGCAAACTCTGTTCAAGCTGCGCCTGCCCATGGCAATGCCATTCATTTTCAACGCCTTGAAGATTAATTCTACACTTGCCCTTATCGGCGCAATTGTCGCTGAATTTTTTGGTACTCCGATTGTCGGTATGGGTTTCCGTATCTCGACGGAAGTCGGCCGGATGAATGTTGATATGGTTTGGGCGGAAATCGCGGTGGCCGCGCTTGCTGGTTCCCTGTTTTATGGCATCGTTGCGCTGCTGGAACGTTCGGTCACCTTTTGGCATCCTTCACAGCGAGGTTGATCCTGGCAAACAGTGCTTGAGGCGAATATCAGGGTATGTAAAGACAGAGGCGTTCCAACCGGGCGCCTCTGTTTGCATTCACAGGATTTTTCATGAAACCCAGTCGCGATATATCCCGCCTGATCGAAATCATGGCAGCACTCAGAACGCCGGTTACTGGCTGCCCCTGGGATCTGGAACAATCCTTTGAAACCATCGCACCCTTCACGCTCGAAGAGGCCTATGAGGTTGTTGACGCAATTTCAAAGAAGGACTACCTGAACCTGCGTGAGGAACTCGGGGATCTGCTGCTTCAGGTCGTCTACCACGCGCGCATGGCTGAAGAAGAGAAACGTTTCAGTTTTGATGATGTGGTCGAAGGCATAACCAAAAAAATGATCAGACGTCATCCGCATGTCTTTGGGGATGAAGACGGCAAAAAAGCCGATCACGTCAAAGGGATCTGGGAACGTATCAAGGCCGAAGAACGGGCGGAAAAACGAGCCGAACGGGAAGCTTTAGGTTTAGCTGAACCTAAGACCGGCTTTCTTGACGATGTTCCATCAGCCTTCCCTGCCCTTCAAGAGGCAGACAAACTTCAAAGACGCGCGTCAAAAGTTGGCTTTGACTGGAATGATGCACGTTTGGTGCTCGACAAGATCCGCGAAGAAACACACGAACTTGACGAAGAGCTCGCAAAAGGAACACCGGACAAGGACCGGATCAGCGACGAACTCGGAGATACGCTCTTTGCTCTGGCCAATCTCGCCCGTCATCTTGATATCGATCCGGAAGAATCCTTGCGCCGAACGAACCGTAAGTTTCGCAATCGATTTGCTACAATTGAAACCCAGGCCCTCTATTCAAATACAACGATTGAAGCAATGACATTGGAAGAGATGGAATTAGCCTGGCAGGCCGCTAAAACACCAACTTCGACGTAGTACAATCGGATAAGGTTATTTTTCCCAATATTTACAAATCCTGACAACTCAAATTATTATTGATTATCCGTTCAATAAAAGAGTGTTTGGTCTTAATGGTTTTATTTAGAGCGGTATTTTGCGCTTTCTATTTTGTATTTCTGACTTGCTCATCCGCTTTCGGAGAAACCTGGCGTATCGCATCTTTGGAATGGCCTCCCTATTCCGGATCCAAGCTTGCGGGTAGCGGAACTGCAGTCGAGGCCCTCAGATCCATTCTGAAAGATCAGCAGATCACGCTTGTAGTCGACTTCATGCCTTGGCCCCGTGCAAAAACTGTTGCAGCAACAGAAGATTATGTCGGCTACTTTCCTGCCTGGCCTGAAGAAGTTCTAAGCGGATTCGAACCTTCGCTTCCAATAACAACATCCCAAATAGGTATCATTCAGCATAAGAATAAGCAGATCGCCTGGACAGATCTCCGGGACCTTTTTGACAACCATAAAGTCGGATTTGTTACGAGCTACGTTTACCCGCAAGCAATTCAAGACCTGATTTCCGAAGTTTACGGTCAGAATTCAGGGGAAGAAAATGAACACGATCTCGCCCGAACTCTTGCAGCAGGACGTGTAGATGTCGCGGTGACGGACCCCAATGTCATGATGTTTGTCGCAAATGAATTGTCACTTGAAGGAATTGAACCCAATTCAAGGGTGCTTCATCAGCATCCGCTTGTCCTGGCAGTTGCCAAAAAAGGCAATTACCAGGAACGAATTCGGGTACTCAATTCTGCAATCACGGCTAAATGACATCAATAAACTAGCGGACTGCAATCCCTGTTCTTCAATCGGCGCAAAACTCAATCAGCGACAAATGCAGCAAACAGATCACGAAACGGACCTCTTTGCTTGTCCGATACCCTTACTTCTGCTGCGATAAATTCGTCGTCGTCTTCTCGTTCAAGAACTTCAGCCATCTGATACAGCTTTGCCAGCAAAGCTCCTTCGGCAACAGGAATTTTAACACTCAAGATATCATCGTGTTGTGCCATGAAGGCATCAACGCGCCGCGAGATACCCTCAATCCCCTCGCCTGTCAGTGCAGACAAGGCAATTGGCCCCTCATCATCAGCATCAGCCAATAGTTTTTCGCGATAAGCTGGATCAAGGCAATCAATCTTGTTCCAGACTTCAATGATCGGTGCGCCAGTCTGCGCATCAACGCCAAGATCCGACAGTGTCTTTTTGACGTCTTCCGCCTGAGCATCACTGTCCGGATGGGAGATGTCGCGTACATGCAGGATCAGGTCAGCTTCCAGCACTTCTTCAAGTGTCGCCCGGAATGCCGCAACAAGGTGGGTCGGAAGGTCTGAAATAAATCCAACTGTGTCGGACATGATGACTTCACGTCCGTGCGGCAGTTTGATCTTCCTGAGCGTCGGATCAAGCGTCGCAAACAAGAGATCCTTGGCGAAGACATCCGCCTCGGTCAACCGGTTAAACAGAGTTGATTTGCCGGCGTTGGTATATCCAACGAGAGCCACGACTGGTTGAGGGATCTTCTTGCGTTTTTTTCGGTGAAGATCACGAGTACGTCGAACGTTTTCCAGTTGACCCTTGAGAGACAGAATACGTTCCTGGATTTGGCGCCTGTCTGCCTCGATCTGGGTTTCTCCCGGCCCGCCCATGAAGCCGGCACCGCCACGTTGGCGTTCCAGGTGGGTCCACGAGCGAACCAGCCGACTTTTCTGCCAGGTAAGATGCGCAAGATCGACCTGTAATCGCCCTTCCTTCGTGCGTGCTCGGTCGCCAAAAATCTCCAGAATGAGACCCGTCCGGTCAATCACTTTGGTTTTGAGGTGGCGCTCAAGGTTTCTCTGCTGAACAGGCGTCAACGGGTGATCAATAACCACCAGATCCAGATCTTCACTTGCGACAATACCAGCCAGTTCAGAAACCTTGCCCTCACCGAACAAAGTGGCCGGTTTAGGATTGTTGATCTTCACTATACCGGAATGGACAATATTGAGCGTGATGGCAGCGCTCAGGCCTATCGCCTCATTCAATCGCGCTTCCGGACTACGATTGGATCTGAGGTCGGACTGGCTTGAATCCATTCGTTGAGGAAGAACAGGCTCGATAATCATCGCACGGAAGGGCTGAGGCAGGCGGTCTACCCCAGAGTCTTTTTGCCGTAATGTCTTTTGACCGGGCTCTTCAGCTCCGTTGGATTTTGAAAAATCGTCCGCGCGAGACTTCGGTTTCAATCAGCTTGCCTTTTCCGCATTTTCCTCAGCCTGATCGAACAATTGTACAGGTCCGTTTGGCATAATTGTGGAAATTGCGTGTTTGTAGACAAGCTGTGAATGCCCGTCACGGCGCAGCAGGACGCAAAAATTGTCAAACCAAGTGACAACGCCCTGCAACTTAACACCGTTGATCAAGAAAATTGTCAGAGGTGTTTTCTGCTTGCGAACGTGATTTAGGAAGGTGTCTTGTAGATTTTGTGCGCGCTCAGCCATCAGTCTTCTTTTCCTGTTTCTTCCGGATGCGGCCGAGCATCCGGCGAATTTGCAGTTTAGCGCCAAGCCGTCCAATTACGCATGCTAATTGGTCTGGCGATCTGCCCACTCTTTGCATTGCCCACCAAGAGCCGTCTGCCCCGGCCCTGAATTAACTTAATGTCCACCCAACAGCGGACCTTCCGAATCACACTGCCTTCAAATCAGTAGCAGTATGGAACAACTCGCGCAATCGGGTTGCAACCGTACCCGGATGCCCATTCCCGATCACTTTATTATCAATTTGCGTCACCGGCATCGCAATATTTGTCGCCGCAGTGATAAAGGCTTCTTTGGCGTCATATGCCTCTTCGAGGCTGAATGCACGTTCTTCGAACGCCAACCCTTCTTTTTCAACAACATCAAGGATGCCCGCGCGCGTAACTCCTTTCAGAATTCCGCTATCTGCCGGACGGGTTACCAACACGCCTTCTTTTGTAACGATCCAGGCGTTAGTCGACCCACCTTCGGTAACATATCCATCTGCATCGACATACCATGCTTCCTTGCCGCCTTTTTCCTTTGCGCTCTGTTTTGCAAGAACGTTTGGCAAAAGGGCGATGGTTTTAATGTCGACTCTTGGCCAGCGATTTTCCGGATAACTATGGACCGACAAACCTGTATCAGCCAACGCCTGTGAAGCCGCTGGGTCGGATGGACGCGCAGTCACAACAATTGACGGTGCAACACTTGATGGCGGGAAGAAGTGGTCTCGTTTCGAAACGCCGCGCGTCACCTGGATATAGACAATTCCATTGTGAACCCTGTTTCGGCGAACGACCTGTCGCAAGACAAATTCAACCGCAGGTCGTGCCATTGGCCAATCGATCTGCAATTCACCCAACGAACGGCCCAACCGGTCCAGATGTCTTGGAATATCAACAATCTTGCCCTGCCAGACTTCACAGACCTCATAAACACCATCTGCAAACTGGTAGCCTCGGTCCTCAATATGCACTGCTGCATCTGCATGGCGTACATACTGTCCGTTGACATAGGCAATGCGGCTCATAGTTCCCCCAAGAAAGCAGCCACCGCCCAGATTGAACCGGTCGGTATTCTATGCAGTTTTGACCATTTAAATTGGGAATTGCAAGGTCAGAAAACAGGATTTCGGATTAAAAGAAATCGAGGCTTACGCGGAACATCTGTTCGACTTGGCGAACCCTGCTCGCAACGGCAAAAATGATGATCCTGTCTTGTGCCTGAATTTGAAGGTCTCCGTTTGGTGTTAGCACCTCACCATTTCGGAACACAGCACCTACACGGATACCCGATGGCAAGTCTAACACACGAAGTGGTTTGCCGACCAGTGGAGATGTATCCAAGGCTTCGGCTTCAACAATTTCGGCCGCCCCATTTTGAAGTGAATGTACACCACGAATTCTCCCTCTTCGGACGTGTTGAAGTATTCTCGAAATCGTCACGGCCCTGGGGTTGATAAATGCATCAATGCCCAGAGCATTGGCAAATGCCGGATAACTTGGATTGTTCAGCAGAGACAAAGACCGCTTGCATCCAAGTTTCTTGGCCATGACTGAAGACAGAATGTTGACTTCATCTTCATTGGTGAGAGCAACCATAGTGTCCGCATCGGCTGCATCGGCTTCATTCAGAATTGCCTGATCAAGCGCGCTGCCATGAAGAATTACTGATCTTTTTAGCTCATCTGCGACCGAAATTGCTCGCTCACGAGAGGATTCTATGAGCTTTATTTTTGCTCCTGTTTGCCGTTGTTCCAATGCCTTGGCGACATATAACCCGATGTTACCGCCTCCCGCGATAACAACCTTGCCGGCTTCAGGTTCCTCGTGACCAAAAATGCTCAAGGTGCGCCGAACCTGATCGCGCTTTGCGACGACATAAGCCAGATCGCCGGTCAGAATTGCGTCACTGCTTTTTGGAACAAAAAGACGATTATTGCGGTAAATTCCGACAACTACGGCACCAAGATCCGGGAACAATTCTGTCAGTTGTCGCAGAGGCGTATCGACAACCGGACAGTCTTCCTCACACATAATGCCTACGACGACGACATTGTCATCCGCAAACCGCACGGTTTCGACGGCACCTGGCAAAGCTAACCGGCGCAATACCATTTCACCAACTTCGATTTCCGGCGAAATGATGACATCAATTGGCATGTTCTCGCGTGAAAACAGATTGCGCCAACGCCCTTGCAAATAGGACTGCGCGCGGATACGAGCCACCTTTGTCGGAACATTAAAAAGGGAATGTGCGACTTGGCAGGCCACCATGTTGACTTCGTCATACAAGGTCACGGCCACGATCATGTCCGCTTCTTCAGCGCCTGCCTGGGCAAGCACATCGGGATGAGCCCCATGGCCAACAAAGCCGCGCACATCGAGCTGATCGCCAATTGCGTTGATTAACTGCGGCGATGAATCGATGACCGAAACATCATTTTGTTCCGCAGCAAGGCGTTCAGCAATGCCGTATCCGACTTGTCCAGCGCCACATATGACGATTTTCATCGGAAGTCCCTTCCCGGCTTTGCAGTATTATGTCGCAACAAACACGAGGTTCATGTCATTCCAAGTGTTTTGAGTTTGCGATGAAGCGCAGAACGTTCCATACCGACAAACTCCGCTGTGCGCGAGATGTTGCCGTCAAATCTTTTGATTTGTGCCTGCAAATATTCCCGTTCGAAAATTTCTCGCGCTTCCCGAAGCGGTACTGACATCAGATGTTCGCCTGTTCCGGATGTTGGCAGGTTGGGCAAGGTTTCACCAATTTCGGCGGGTAGTAAATCGGCAGTTATCGTGCTGTCGGGTTCCCCGCGACTCAGGATCATCAATCGCTCAACATTGTTGCGCAATTGTCGGACGTTCCCGGGCCAGTCGTGTGTTTGCAGCACAGCCATGGCATCATCTCCAATTGGACGAAGCGGAATACCGGATGCTCCGGAAATCTGTTCCATGAAATGGTGAACCAGGATCGGTATGTCTTCACGTCGCTCAGCCAGACCCGGGACCTTCAACGGGACTACACTAAGGCGGTGATACAGATCCTGACGGAACAGGCCTGTTGCAATGTGCTCTTCCAAGTTTTTCGATGTTGAAGACAAAATGCGAATGTCGACCTGAACTTTTTGTGTTCCACCTACACGCGAAAAACTCTGTTCCACCAAAACTCGCAGGATTTTGCCCTGTGTTTCGGCTGGCATGTCTGCAACCTCATCAAGATAGAGCGTTCCGCTATGGGCTTCTTCCAAAGCGCCAATTTTTCGTAAATTGCCTTTTTCGTCCTCAATCCCGAATAGTTCTTCTTCCATTCGAGCGGGCGTTATCGTCGCGGCATTAAGAACAACAAAAGGGCTTTTATTGCGTGGCGACAGATCATGGATCATTCGGGCTGCGCGTTCCTTGCCCGAACCAGATGGACCAACAAGCAAAATTCTACTGTTTGTACCCGCGACCTTCTGAATCGTTTGTCGCATGTTATGGGTGGACGAAGAGTCACCAATAATGTCGCTGGATTCGCCACTGCGCTGCTTCAATTCCCTGACTTCACGTCTGAGGCTGGAGGCTTCGAGTGCGCGCTCGACAATGTGAACCAGCCTATCTGCCTTGAACGGTTTTTCAATGTAATCGTAAGCGCCGCGCTTAATCGCAGAAACTGCAGTTTCAACATTGCCATGACCGGAAATGATTACGACTGGCATGCCAGGGTCTGTTTCCTTGAAAATATCAAGCAATGCGAGACCATCCAGACGGCTCCCCTGAAGCCAGATATCCAGAATGATCAAGGATGGCTTTCGTTCTTTGACGGCCGCTAGTGCACTATCTGAATCATGGGCTGTGCGGGTTCCGTATCCATCATCGTCCAGAATTCCAGCGATCATTTCACGGATGTCGGTTTCGTCATCAATTACAAGAATATCATGCGCCATGTGCGGTCACTGTCTGGCCTTTTTCTTCGTCGGTGGTTGTCTCGTCGGCGCTATCAATTGCAAGCGTCAATCTAACAAGTGTCCCGGTATCTTCAGGGTTTGTCTTGGGAGCATCTAGCAATTCGATCCCGCCCCCATGGTCTTCCAAAATCTTGCGGACAATTGCCAAACCCAATCCGGTGCCTTTTTCCCGGGTGGTCATATAGGGCTCCAGCAATCTGCTCCTGTTTTCTTCGGGCAATCCGATACCATTGTCTGTGACGTCTATCACGACGCGCTCGGGTGCGTTCTTAGGTTCACGTCGCAGTTTAACTGTCACAGTGCCGGAACCAAGGTTTTCTCCCTCTCGGGCCCCGACGGCTTCTGTGGCGTTTTTAACAACATTTGTTAAGGCCTGCCCAATCAATCGATTGTCATATGTTGCAAGGACAGGAGTATCAGGCAAGTCGGCTGTCACACTGATGTCGGGATTGGCTACAGATTGCATGAAGGCAGCATCTCGGACAGATTCACGCAAATCCCCAGTGACTTTTTGAGGTTTCCTCATTCGAGCAAATGAGGAAAACTCATCGACCATCTGCCCGATATCACCGACTTGGCGGACAATTGTGTCGATACATTGATCGAAGACTTCCCGGTCTTCCTCAATCCGCTTGCCATATCGACGTCGAATGCGTTCCGCGGAGAGTTGTATCGGTGTCAACGGGTTCTTGATTTCATGCGCTATTCTCCGCGCAACGTCCGCCCAAGCAGTGCTTCTCTGGGCGGAAACAAGATCCGTGATATCATCAAGGGTAACCACATATCCATGCTCAGTTCGGGTCGATTGCTCACTTGTCGTACGAACATTTATAGTTCTGAGCCGACCTTTGCGGGAGATTTCAATCTGCTTCTCAGGCAGTTTTTCTCCTGAAAAACATCGGACCTCTCGTATATAATCTCGAAGTTCGGGAACCACTTCCTCCAGCGGTTTATTCAGGATTTGAATTTCATCAAGCTGCAATAACTCCTGCGCCGATCGATTGATCAACATCACCGAGGTCTCATCATCGATGCCAATAACGCCAGTAGACACCCCGGAAAGAACTGCTTCGTTAAAACGTCTACGTCGGTCTATTTGTTCATTTGCTGCCAGCAAGGCATCTCGTTGGCCGAGCAATTGACCTGTCATCTTGTTGAAAGTGGCTCCAAGATTGGCAAGATCTCCACCTGATTTCTCTGTTTCCACCTTAACAGCGAGGTTGCCGTTCGACACTTCATCAGCAGCTGAGATGAGAGTTCGGATGGGGGACACCAATCTGTTGGCAAACCCAAACCCTATCCAGATTGCGGACAGCAGGAGGACAAGTGCCACTCCGAAATAAACTAGCGCAAATGCCACCTGTACCCCGAACCGGCTGTTTTCCATTTGTTGATACTCAGAAGCTCCTGATTCCGTTAGTCTCAGGTATTCTAGGACCCGAGGATCAATCGCTCTCATCGCATAAAGATAAAAATTGTCATAAGCGGATAGTTTCATGATCCCACCAACGAGGTTGGAACTGCCAGGCGCAATAAGTATTGGATCTCCCGATTTTGCTTTGAAAAAGCTGTCCGAAGGCGGCAACGGTATTTCTGTCGTCGGATCAAGAACTACGCGGGTAACCACATCCCCATTTTCGTTCAAAATGAATGCCGCCAATGTGCCGCGAAGCGACACCTGTGTTGCAAAGAATTGATCGAATCGCGTTGGCTCGAAGTCATAGACCGCCTTGGCCCGGTCGATATCATTCGTCATGGCGATAAGATCACCACGCAAAACCCTAGCATGTTCCTGGAGGTAGGCCTGCGCTACTGTCAATGCATTGTCGACAATCAGTCTGGTCCGTTCTTCAAACCAACGATCTAATCCTCGATCAAGAGTCACGGCAGCGAGAATGGCCATAAGAACTGCCGGAACCGCAGCTATAATGCTGAACAAGGTTACCACACGAACATGCAAACGCGCCGCCGCTCGCCCGCTCCGGCGAGCTTGCCATAATTTCCAAATTTCGTATGCAATTACAGCTAGAAGCGCGGCAGCCAGAACACCGTTTGTGGCCATGGCATTCATGATCACATTACGTGTTGGATCTATGGATGTGGCGCCTGTGAGGATCAGAAAAGTAACAGCTATGGATACAAGGGCCACGATCATGATCGCCTGACCAATTCGTCGCCACTTTTTTCCGGTCGCACTGGTTTGCGTCACAGGATGCTGAGTTGCTTCCAGAACCATTCGAATTTGTTTCTCACCGTTGCATTGCTAAACAGAACAACTGCCTATATCGGCAAATCTATCACACAATGTTGCTAAAATACGACAACCGTCAATAGTCCACCAACAAATTAGCAATGAACGAACAAGTGGCCCGATAGCCTCTGTGTTTCTACCGCGTTAGGCGCATGACCTGTACATCAAGATCTCTGATTTTCTTGCGCAAGGTATTGCGATTAACCCCCAAAAGCTCCGCAGCTTTTATCTGATTGCCTCGGGTAGCGGCCAACGCAGCACTGATCAATGGGTATTCGACTTCCCTCAATATCCGATGGTAAAGCCCTGGAGGTGGTAAGGCTTCACCGAATTGGTCAAAATAGTTGGCGAGATATTTTTCAACAGAACCACCGAGATTCACGATCTCAGCTGCTTCTTCTTCCATTGAACTGACCGTCGGCTGGCTTAATTCCTGCTCAAGCAGGCCTTCGCCAATGACGTCCTGTGGGTAAAGCGCGGCAAGCCGCCTGACCAGGTTTTCCAATTCACGGATATTTCCGGGCCACCGATATCGGCGCAAAATGTTGAGCGCGGCCTGATCTACCTGTTTCGCTGGGAGGCCTTCCTTTTCCGCTAGGGAAAAGAAATGCCGAACAAGATCGGGAATGTCCTCTACCCGTTCACGTAAGGGTGGAAGCCTGATAGGAACCACATTCAGACGGAAGTAGAGATCTTCGCGGAACAGGCCCTGATTGATAAGGTGTCGCAAATCCTTGTTGGTAGCGGCAATAATCCGAACGTCTGTCTTGATTGGCGTGCGGCCACCGACTGTTGTGTACTCGCCTTGTTGCAGAACCCGTAACAAGCGTGTTTGAGCTTCCATCGGCATGTCGCCGATTTCGTCCAGGAACAAAGTGCCACCGTCGGCCTGCTCAAACCTTCCGGAACTGCGGTTTTGTGCCCCGGTGAAAGCCCCTTTTTCATGGCCAAACAACTCAGCTTCGATCAAGTCTCGAGGGATTGCGGCCATATTGATGGCAACGAAGGGACCGTTTCTGCGCTTGCCATAATCATGAAGCGCGCGCGCTACCAATTCCTTACCAGTTCCAGATTCTCCATTGATCATGACAGTCAGATCGGTCTGCATGAGTCTTGCGAGAACTCGGTAAATCTCCTGCATTGCTGGAGATCTCCCGACAAGCGGCATCCCCTCACTTGCGTCCTCCGAATCAACTGCCGTGCGTTTTTTTGGTTCTTCCAGTGCGCGCTGAACTATTCCCGTCAGTTCTTTGAGGTCAAACGGTTTGGGAAGATATTCATATGCGCCTTTTTCAGACGCTTTGATTGCAGTCATGAAGGTGTTTTGTGCACTCATCACCAACACCGGAAGATCCGGACGCATCTTCTTGATCCGCGGCAAAACGTCAAAAATATTCTCGTCGGGCATGACAACATCGGTGATCACCAAATCACCATCACCAGCTGAAACCCATCTCCAGAGCGTTGAAGCATTGGACGTCAAACGAACAGTGTACCCGGCACGCGAGAGTGCCTGGTTCAGGACTGTGCGAATTGCCGCGTCATCATCGGCTACAAGTATTGTGCCTGCTGGCATGTTCATTCAGCTCCTGTGCTGATTTGGTCCTGCATTGCAGACCCGGCACCCAGAAAAGCGGGCATAAGAATTCGAAAGACGGTTTTGCGTGGTCGTGTATCGCATTCGATGACACCGCCATGATCGCCGATGATTTTAGCCACCAGCGCCAGTCCCAATCCCGACCCATTGGTTTTTGTCGTGATAAAAGGTTCAAAAAGATGCGGGAGAAGGTCTTCTGGAACACCTGGCCCGTTGTCTTGAACACAGAATTCCAATGGTAGACTGACCCTTTCATCAGTCCCGGGCACCGACAATCTAACGCCAGGGCGAAACGCTGTCGAAATCCTTATTTCTCCATCCGGATCATTTCCAATTGCCTCACTGGCGTTCTTGATGAGATTCAAAAACACCTGAATCAACTGGTCCTTGTTGGCGTAAACTGAGGGAAGTGATGGGTCATAATTCTCGACAATCTTTTTGCCGCGTGCAAAACCGCTATCTGAAAGGCGTTTTACGTGATCGAGTACAATGTGAATGTTTACCTGATCACGCTCGATCGGCCGTTCATCAGAGAAAACTTCCATCCTATCGACGAGCTTCACAATGCGATCCGTTTCATCGGTTATCAGTCGCGTCAATGCCCGGTCATCATCGGGAACAGACTGTTCGAGTAGTTGAGCCGCACCTCTGATACCCGAAAGCGGATTCTTGATTTCGTGCGCCAGCATAGCTGCCAGACCAGTGACTGTTCGTGCGGCACCACGCGAAGTCAGCTGACGGTCTATTTTTTCAGCCATCGTCCGTTCTTGAAACATCAACACGACCGCACCAGGTCGGTGTGCAACCGGCGCCGCATTTATATCGATAACCTTTGGAGCGCCAATGCGGGGAGACCCTATATCAACCTTGTATTCATTGACCGGAGCCCCACGTTCACCGACCTGTTGAATCAGAGTGAGCAAGGGGCTGCCAAAAGGCACGAATTCGCTGATATGATGACGCCGAAGCACCGAAATACTTGATCTCATGAAACTTTCGGCAGCCATATTGGCCGATTCAATCACACCATCGGATGCAACCAGCAAGACGGGATGCGGCAATGCATCGAGTATGGTCGGCCCGTCGCTTGCCAATACAGCTTCACGCCCGTTTGTATCTTTATTAGCAGTCACGCAGCAGTCCGTTCATTTGAAGAAGAAAGCCAGTCATAGACAAGGCGAATTACCTCGGCCGGCTCTTTGGATGTCATGATGGTGCTTTTGATTACGCCGGGCATCTCGTTGCCGCCTTGATCAGTCGCGGTCTCCAGATACCAACCGAGATGCTTTCGGGCTATTCGCAATCCTGCACCCGTTCCGAAGTGACCCAAGATGGTTTCGTAGTGCTCGATAACCAGATCTGCCAGATCCTGGCCTGCAGGAGGGGCTAGCCGCTCACCGTTTTGCAGGTAGTGGCCAATATAACCAGGAAGCCATGGTCGTCCATACGCACCTCTGCCAATCATCACGCCGTCTGCAGCAGAGGATACGAGCATCTCTTCGGCTTGCTCAATTCCGGTACAGTCACCATTTGCAATCAAAGGGACCGATATCTCGGATTTGACGGCTGCAATTGCCTGCCAATCCGCCTTTCCCTTATAAAATTGAGAACGGGTCCGCCCATGGACTGTGATCGCCTGAACTCCGGCAGCTTCCGCTCGACGCGCCAATTCAGGCGCATTTATTGAGGTCTCATCCCAACCGAGACGCATCTTCAGCGTTACCGGAGCATCACTCGCTTCGACAGTCGCTTCTATCAAAATCAATGCATGATCGAGATCACGCATCAATGCAGACCCCGAGTATCCGGATGTTACTTTTTTGGCGGGGCATCCCATATTAATGTCGATAACATCGGCTCCAAGGCCAGCGATAACCTTTGCTGCCTCACCCATCCAGCGGGCTTCTCTACCGGCGAGCTGAACGACATGAATTCCGTTATTTTGCGCCTCAGCACGCATTTGTGTCTCGGCATCGCCCTTGAGAAAAGACTCGCAGGCGACCATTTCACTGACCACCATGCCCGCACCGAACCGGGAGGCCAGCCGCCGGAACGGAAGATCACTTACGCCCGACATGGGTGCCAACACCGCGTTATTGGGAAGAACATGTCGGCCAATTTGGATTTTTTTCATCTATGACGCCGAACGTTATAGGGAAAATGCTTATTACGTGTGCATATATTTCTTTGCCTATATAATAGTCAATGAGACTTTAGAGACAAGACATAAATTGCCGAGAAGCACGCTTAATTGGTAAGACGATGCCGTACTTACATTTCTTAATAATCCGGGAGACTGTTAATGCAGAGAACAACCGCCGCATTGGTCGTCGCCGCTGGGCGCGGAACCCGTCTGGCGGATAGTGGCGAAGCAAAACCCAAACAATACAGACTTTTGGCCGGAATTCCTGTGCTGGCTCATACATTAAACGCTTTGGGGCGTCACCCGGACATATCGTACCTTTTAACGGTCATCCACCAAGACGATCTCGAATACTATCAGGATGCGGTATCACAGCTTCCCGCCCTGGTTTCTGCAAAACTGTGTCCTTCTGTTTTTGGTGGGGCGACCCGGCAGGAATCCGTCTTCAATGGCCTTTCTGCTCTAGGCCCTCAAGGTGTTGAGGATGTCCTGATTCACGATGCTGCTCGACCATTCGTCAGCAAACGGATGCTTGATGAACTGCTAAACAAGATGAATTCGAAGGATAAGGGCGTTCTGGCAGCAATTCCGGTAACTGACACCCTCAAGCGGGAAGATGCATCGACTGATCGACTTGAGACTATAGCCCGAAGAGACCTTTGGGCCGCGCAAACACCTCAGGGCTTTTCATTGGTTCGTATTTTGGCTGCCCACACAAAGGCAGCAGCAGAGGGCATCCATGAGTTTACCGACGACACAAGTATTGCTGAATGGGATGGAATGACGATCACAATCAGTGAAGGAAGTACAAATAATTTTAAAATCACCACCGCTGCAGATCTTGAGCGTGCGGAACAACTTGCGAAATCTCTCAGCATGACTGATACCTCCAACGATCAATTACCACTATCCCAGCTCACAGATATTCGCATGGGAGTAGGTTATGACGTGCATGCATTTGACGACGGTGAGGCTGTTATGCTGGGTGGTGTTTCGATACCGCACACTAAAAAACTCAAAGGCCATTCAGACGCAGATGTCGTGCTCCATGCCATCACTGACGCAACATTAGGTGCGATCGGAGATGGAGATATTGGGCAACATTTCCCCCCAAGCGATGCTCAATGGAAAGGCGCAGCATCTGATCAGTTTCAAATTGACGCAATAAGACGCGTGTCAGATTTGAAGGGCCGAATTGCACATATAGATGTAACCATTGTTTGCGAGGAACCAAAGATCGGGCCGCACCGCGAGAAAATCAGATCGTCGATTGCGGCGATCTGCAGCTTGCCAGATAGTCGCGTTTCAGTGAAAGCAACAACATCTGAAAAACTCGGGTTTACCGGGCGCAAGGAAGGCATCGCCACGTTAGCCAGCGTTACAGTGCGGCTCCCCATGCAAGATGATGAGTAAAACCCTCATGGTAAACCAAAAGCCCAATACTCTTGAGGACCTGACGCCTCTGGCAACGGAAGTCTTAGCCACATTGCAATCTCGCGGGATGATGATCGCAACGGCAGAATCGTGCACTGGTGGTCTAATTGCAGGAACATTGACGGAAATTGCAGGTTCGTCTGCGAGCGTAGAACGTGGTTTTGTCACGTATTCCAATGCTTCCAAATCCGAACTGCTCGGTGTGTCACCGGATCTCATAGAAAAGGAAGGGGCCGTCAGCAAAGATGTCGCCATTGCGATGGCAGAAGGCGCCTTAATATATTCCGCAGCAGATATTTCTGTAGCCGTAACCGGTATTGCGGGTCCTGGCGGTGGTAGTTCTGACAAGCCTGTTGGAACCGTCCATCTCGCCATTGCTATGAAAGGCGAAGCTACTCAACACGTTCATTGCCGGTTCGCAGAACGGGGACGCAAGGGCATCCGTCTGGAAACGATTCAGACAGCTTTAACATCGATATTAAATGCAATTTCCTGAGTAAATCATTGTTTACGAGTTCGGTATTTCGAACTGGGATTACGACATTCCAACAAGTAACGTCTTAACAAGACAACTCTGGAGTGCTGGATTTCACGCATGAGACGCCTACGGTTTATTTTCCTTATATTGCTTTTTTCAACAGGTGTGGCGGTTGCCGACGGCTTACCAAGTCTTGGCGACTTTTACCTCATCTCAAGAGACAAGTTTGGATTCTTCACTGGAAGCCACAAGCTTTTTGAGAAACATTCAAGCGGTTTGATCGAGGTCAGTTATTGTAACCGAATCTATTACGTCCGACGAAACACTGTTGCCTGGGTACACGTAGAAAATGATCGCGGTAACCTGGTGCAAATTGAATTTAATTTTGGCCGTGGCTGGCGTCCGATTTGTCGTAATCCCCAAAGCCAAGTGACATTAAGTGACCTTGGAATTTCAATGACACCTGAAGAGGTCCTCGCCACTCCGGAACCGGTTCAAAGCAGGTTTTCCGCTATTGCCCTGTGCTCGGAAAATAAATGTAACTGACATCATTCCATATGAATTGACATAAAGATTTGCCCCATAGCCGATCTATCCATCTGTTATTAATAGCTATTTTTGATCGTTAAATATTTAATAAATAGAGCAACCCAAAAGAAACGTGGCCGACAAGCCGGTAGGTTATATTCCCGCACTAATGGTCGATTATTCGCGGCATGTTAACGCGAAAAAGGAACGGATATGTCAGTCCTGATGAAAACACTTGCCGTAATCGGCATTGTTACAATGAGCACCTGCGCGGCCGCATCACAAAGCTCGATCCCCATCGGCGGTGACACCTTTATAATATCGCGGGACAATCACCATAGTTTTCGCGGTTCTCACAAAATTTACAACCGAACATCTGAAGGGCTTGTTGAAGTCCAGTACTGTAATCGTCCCTATTACGTCCGATACGCAACTGTCGCCTGGACGCAGCTTGAAACCGAGTCCGGTAATGTGGTTCGTATAGAAATGAACAGGGGCAAGGGTTGGCGACCAATCTGTGACAATCCGGAAGAGCAGGTTACGCTCAAGAAATTGGGTGTAACCGAAGATCCTAAAGTTGTCGCGCATCTGGGCCGACTTCCGCTGGACCCAATCAGCAGATTTGTCGCGATTAAAAATGCGTTCAGTCAAACTGGAAACAACTCTTCGAAAACTTCCTATCACAATACAAAATAAGTGTCCGAAGTGAATCCAGTCCAGGTAAGGCTCGGGTAAGGCATTGGGTGTATCAAGAATAGGAACAAGGGCGGGTACGGCGAACAATCATATTAGGACCTGATATGAAACGCGTTCACAAGGTTTCGGTTTTTACAGCTTTGTCGACTTTGGTCTTGGCTGGTTCAGCTTATGGCCAAGGTGATTTCTATATTCGTGCCCAGCATTCAAACGGGACATTTTCCGGATTTCATGAAATCCTGACCCAGCCAAAAGACGGGTATTACGAAGCTCAATATTGCGATCGAACCTTTTGGGTCAGTTCAAATACAGTCATTTGGACCGAAGAGCAGGTTACAGCCGGCCAGACTCTTATTCTCGAGGAAAATTTGGGGACAACCCGAAAAGTCGTTTGCTCAGATTCCACGGCATTTGCCAGCCTGGAAGATCTTGGTCTAAAGAAAAGAGAAGTTGAACGGATCCGCAGCAAAAACGCGCCGCTTGATATGAAATCGAGCCGTATCAGGACGATCAGTGAAGCCTTCAAACAATTCAAATAGGCAAAAGCCGAGTTTTGTCAGGTTATACTATGCGCCGTAAACTTGGTCGGCGCGCGTCTCAAAAGCGCTGGTGAACTTGCGAAAAGCCTTGTCGAACATCACTCCCATCATAGACCCGAGAGTACGGCTGCGAAATTCGTAGTCTATATAAAAACCTATCGTACAGCTGCCCTCGTCTGCATCCTTGAATTCCCATTTGTTTTCAAGATGCTTGAAAGGTCCATCGAGGTATTCCACCAAAATGGTATGTTCGTCCGGACGCAATTCAACACGGCTTGTGAACGTTTCTTTGAACACCTTGTAGGCAACCGTCATGTCGGCGACGAGGACGGTGCGGTTATCGGATAGTTCCTTGCGCCCACGCACGTGGATGGACTGACACAGCGGCACAAATTTTGGATACTGATCAACGTCCGCAACCAGACGAAACATGTCATCCGCATTGTGATTAACGTTGTGATTGGATGAGAAACTTGGCATTGCCTGCCTGATCCTGTCGTCACGGGCCCTCTAGTGGCCGAGTTTTGTCTTTCTCGCGGCCCGAAGATCCGCAAAATCTTCACCGGCATGGTGTGAAGAACGCGTCAGCGGGCTCGCTGATACTTTCAAGAAACCCTTGGCATAAGCGATCCGCTCGTATCCCTTGAATTCTTCCGGTGTCACAAACGAAATGACCGGGTGATGCTTCTTGGAGGGTTGCAGATACTGACCGATCGTCAGGAAATCAACGTCTGCAGCCCGCAGATCATCCATCAGCTGCAGGATTTCGTTCCGCTCTTCGCCCAGTCCAACCATGATACCGGATTTGGTGAACATTTCCGGGTCAAGTTCCTTCACCATCTGGAGAAGTCGAATGGAATGGAAATACCGGGCACCGGGGCGCACTTTAAGGTAGTTGGACGGTACGGTTTCCAGATTGTGGTTGAACACATCCGGTTTGGCCGCAACAACCGTCTCGATGGCTCCGTTTTTGCGAAGAAAGTCGGGCGTCAATACTTCAATTGTTGTGCTCGGAGCCGTCTTGCGGATCGCTGTGATGACATCGGCAAAATGTTTAGCACCGCCATCATCGAGATCATCGCGATCAACGGACGTAATCACCACATGCTGCAGGCCCATCGTAGCCACGGCATCGGCAACGCTTTGCGGTTCCGTATGGTCAACAGGACCAGGCATGCCGGTGCGCACATTACAAAAGGCACAGGCACGGGTGCAGGTATCGCCCAAGATCATGAAACTTGCGTGTTTCTTCGACCAGCATTCACCGATATTTGGACAGCCCGCTTCTTCACACACAGTGACAAGATTGTTCTCCCGCACAGTGTTTTGCGTCTCCTTGTAAACCGGAGACGTTGGTGCCTTTACCCGGATCCACTTCGGCTTGCGCTGAACCGGATTGTCCGGCCGGTGTTCCTTTTCAGGATGGCGTGGCCGGGCCTGGGATTTTTCCTGCGGGCGATTGAGCGTATCGACGATCGTAACCATGAGCCTTAACTGTCGTTTTTCTGGTCCAAGGTCAAGCCTTTGAACGGGTCGCCGCTATGCGCTCTCCGCAGATCTGACAAGCTTTGCAAGACAATTGCGAGCATGTTCGGAAAGCGGATGGGATTTGCGGGTGGTATTGTTCATCTGAACGATGACCGTAATTGCGGATGCGACTGCGTTACCGTCCTGAAACACTCTTTGAATCAGCTTGAATGAACTTCTTCCAATTTCCAGAACCGCCGTACCAATCTCGACAGTGCCCGGCCAATTCACTTCACTGAGAAAATCCAGCTCCAGACGAGCAATGACAAAGGATGCGCCCTGCTCCGCCAGAGCTTGACCAATAATCACTTCGACACGTCCGGTTTCCAGAAAGGTTGCGAACACAGCGTTGTTCACATGCCCCTGGCGATCCGTATCGGCATACCGAAGTTTGTCGGAAGCCTTGAGGGGAAAGCTCTCCAGAGAAACAAGCTTTGATGACATTCGGCGTTATTCCTGCTGATAAAGTCGCTATTTGAAGACTTTTTTCCAGACATACAGAAACAGGATTGACCCCAGAACAGCAACAATAAGACGATCCAGAATGCCGCCGGTAATGTTGAGATTTAAGATCGACGCCAGTTCGCCGCCGAGCAGCGCTCCGACTAGACCAACAACAAGACTTCCAATAAATCCACCTCTGCTATTCAGCACACGGTGGGCTACGGCGCCCGCAATCAGGCCGATGATGATTGTGATAATCAGTCCCATTGCGGGCCCCTTTATAACTAAGCGATCAAGCGAGCAAGAAATACGACTACAATCGCACCGATAGCTGCAACAACGATTTCATTTATGAAAGCATTGCCGAGATTAATATTGATTCCGATAGCTTTGAACAAAAAGCCACCGACAAAAGCACCGATAAGGCCCGTTACCAAATAACGCACCAGTCCACCGCCGCCCATGACGATGCTCGCCAACCAACCGGCTAAAATGCCGATTGCTACCCAGATCAGAATTGCCTTGATATCCATGACAGAATGTTCCCTCCATAACTTAACCCAGACATTGATACGTTAACGATTCTGACGTCCGGGTCCAGCTTGGATCAGCAATACTGCCTATGCGTTCAGAACACGGCCATAAGCATCCAGCACACTTTCCTTCATCATTTCCGACAAGGTCGGGTGCGGGAAAATTGTGTGCATCAACTCTTCTTCGGTTGTCTCAAGGTTCATGGCAACAACAAAACCCTGAATGAGTTCGGTCACTTCAGTGCCGACCATATGCGCGCCGATCAGCTCTCCGGTCTGCTTATCGAAGATGGTTTTGATCATGCCGTTGTCTTCACCGAGCGCAATTGCCTTGCCATTGGCATTGAATGAATAGCGGCCCACGCGGATATCGCGGCCCTGCTCTTTTGCCTTGGCTTCGGTCAGGCCGACAGAGGCAACCTGCGGGTTACAGTAGGTGCAGCCCGGGATTTTGCTTTTGTCCATGGCATGAACATTTGGCAGGCCGGCAATCTTCTCGATGCAAACCACACCTTCATGCTCAGCCTTGTGGGCAAGCATCGGCGGTCCGGCAACATCGCCGATTGCATAAAGACCCGGGACATTCGTCTTGCCGTAACCATCAATGACAACACACCCACGATCCGTTTTTACGCCAAGCGTTTCCAGACCAAGATTTTCAATGTTGCCCTGAACACCAACTGCGGAAATCAAACGATTGGCCGTGATCTGCTGGATTTGACCGTCCTTGGTTTCGACATGTGCCGTGATGGAATTCGCTGCCTTGTCGACTTTGGATACCTTCGCCTCGGTGATGATCTTCATGCCGCGTTTTTCGAGCGCTTTACGGGCGATCTTGGAGATTTCATCATCTTCGACCGGCATTACGTTCTTCATCAACTCGACGACGGTCACATCCACACCCATGGATAGGTAGAAGGACGCAAACTCGATCCCGATCGCGCCAGACCCCATGACGACCATGGATTTTGGCATGACATCCGGTTTCATCGCCTCAAAATAAGTCCAGATTAGCTTTCCATCTGGCTCAATACCCGGCAATGCGCGCGGACGTGCACCCGTTGCGACGATGATGTGTTTGCCAGTGTAGGTCCCCTCACCCTTGACGCCTTTTGGCACTGGATGTTGCGGCTGAACGGCTGGCTTGGAGGACTTACCGACAACAACTTCACCCGGCTTGGTGAGTTTTGCCTCGCCCCAGATTACATCAATCTTGTTCTTTTTCATCAGGAAGCCAATACCGCCGTTCAAACGAGCGGAAACACCGCGCGAACGGGCCACGACATCCTTTACGTCAGCTGTCATCTTGCCTTCCAGCTTCAAGCCATAGCTTTTAGCATGATTGGCGTGATCCATCATTTCAGCAGAGCGCAGCAACGCCTTCGTCGGGATACATCCCCAGTTGAGGCAGATCCCCCCAAGGTGTTCGCGCTCGACAATCGCAGTTTTCATTCCAAGCTGCGCGGCACGAATCGCAGTTACGTAACCGCCCGGCCCGGAGCCAATGATGATTACATCGTAATTGGTGTCAGCCATGGTGTTTTCCCCGGCGAAAGAAGTCATCGTTAGTAAACGGCGCGGCGTTGCCACCGCGCCTCGAAAAGCAGCGTTAAACCAGCATGCTCATCGGATTTTCGATGTAACCCTTGAAGGCAGCGAGCACTTCGGCACCCAGAGCACCATCTACCGCACGGTGGTCGGTCGAAAGCGTTACCGTCATTACCGTAGCCACAGCCAATTCGCCGTCCTTGACGACCGGACGTTTTTCACCGGCACCAACCGCCAAAATTGTGGCATGCGGCGGGTTTACGACAGCCGAGAAGTTCTTCACGCCCATCATGCCCATATTGGAAACCGCTGTCGTTCCGCCCTGATACTCTTCAGGTTGAAGCTTCTTGGACTTGGCACGTGCGCCCATGTCTTTCATTTCGTTGGAAATGATCGACAGTGGCTTTTCTTCTGCACGGCGAATGATCGGGGTGATCAGACCGCCGGGAATGGACACTGCAACGCCAACATCAGCGTGTTTGTGCTTGACCATCGCGTTGTCGGTCCAGGAAACGTTGGCATCAGGAACATCCCGCAGAGCCAGCGCCAGCGCCTTGATGGTCAGGTCATTGACCGACAATTTATAGGCTGGTTTGCCGTCCTTGTCGGTTGATGCAGACCCGTTGAGCTGTGCACGAAGGGCCAAAAGCGCATCAAGCTCACAATCCACCGACACGTAGAAGTGGGGGATGGTCTGCTTGGACTCGGTCAGGCGCTTGGCAATGGTCTTGCGCATACCGTCATGCGGGACAAGTTCGTAGCTTTCTTCATCAAACAGTTTCAAAACCTGATCAGCGGATGCGCCCGTTGCCGGAGCAGCAGCTTCTGGTGCTTCGGCAGCAGGAGCGGCCTTTCCGGTTCCCGCAGCAACAGCTGCTTCGATGTCTCGCTTGACTACACGGCCATGCGGCCCGGAGCCTGCTAGTACTTTCAGGTCAAGACCGTTCAATTCCGCCAACCGACGTGCCAACGGAGACGCAAAAATACGGGACCCATCTGCCGCAACCGGAACAGGTCCAGCCGGGGCTGGGGCTGCTGGTGCAGCAGGAGCCGTTGGCGCCGCAACTTCAGGTGCTGCTGCAGGTGCAGCCGCAGGAGTCGGGGCCGATCCGGTGGAACTTGCGTCTTCACCGTCTTCCAACAGGACAGCGATCAGCTCATTGACCTTTACGCCCTCTGTTCCTTCCGGAACAACGATCTTTCCAACTTTGCCTTCGTCGACGGCCTCCACTTCCATGGTTGCCTTGTCGGTTTCAATCTCGGCAATAACATCGCCGGCAGAAACCGTGTCGCCTTCCTTGACCAGCCATTTGGCCAGATTGCCCTCTTCCATGGTCGGAGAGAGAGCAGGCATGGTGATATTAATTGGCATATCCGTGTCCCTCGCCTCAGGCTGTGTAGGTTACAGCTTTAACCGCATCGATGACTTCACCGACATTCGGCAAGGCCAGTTTTTCAAGGTTAGCAGCATACGGCATGGGCACATCCTTGCCGGTCACCCGAAGAATTGGCGCATCGAGGTAATCGAAAGCCTTTTCCTGAACCTGATAGGCGATTTCAGATGACACTGAACACATCGGGAAGGCTTCCTCGACAGTTACGATCCGGCCTGTCTTGCGAACAGACGCCAAAACGGTGTCGATATCGAGTGGACGGATTGTACGGAGGTTGATTACCTCCGCCGAAATTCCCATGGCAGCAAGTTCATCCGCTGCCTGCAGAGCGTAGGTCATGCCAATGCTCCAGGAAACAAGCGTCACATCAGTTCCGCCCCGTTCAATCTTTGCCTTGCCAATCGGCAGAACAAAATCATCCATATCCGGAATTTCAAACGATTGTCCATAAAGAATTTCGTTTTCCAGGAAGATGACCGGGTTCGGGTCGCGGATCGCAGCCTTCAGCAGGCCTTTTGCGTCCGCCGCCGAGTATGGCTGAACAACCTTCAGACCAGGAACGTTCGCATACCAGGATGCGTAATCCTGTGAGTGCTGCGCGCCAACACGAGCGGCGGCTCCATTTGGTCCCCTGAACACAATCGGTGCACCCATCTGTCCGCCGGACATATAAAGTGTCTTTGCAGCTGAGTTGATAATGTGGTCAATCGCCTGCATGGCGAAGTTGAAGGTCATGAATTCGACGATCGGTTTCAAACCAGCCATCGCGGCACCGACGCCAAGACCGGCAAATCCATGCTCGGTGATCGGCGTATCAATCACCCTTTTGGCGCTGAACTCATCCAGCAGACCTTGAGTGATTTTATAGGCGCCCTGGTATTCCGCGACTTCCTCGCCCATGACGAATACATCTGAATCGCGGCGCATTTCTTCAGCCATCGCATCACGAAGCGCTTCGCGGACTGTCGATGGCTTCATGGCTGTGCCAGCCGGAATTTCCAAATCTTCTGCAGGTTCCGAGGCGACCGGGGCAGCAGGAGCGGCAGGTGCTGCCGGTGCGGGTGGCGCCGCGACAGGAGCGGCAGCCGGCGTCGCGGCGGCGGTATCAATCGCACCAGCGTCTTCGCCTTCGGCCAACAGGACTGCAATCTTTTCATTGACTTTGACGTTTTCGGTTCCCTCGGCAACCAGAATTTTGCCAAGCGTTCCCTCGTCAACGGCTTCCACTTCCATGGTCGCCTTGTCGGTTTCAATTTCGGCGATTACATCGCCTGCGCTTACGGTGTCGCCTTCGGCCTTGAGCCATTTGGCGAGCGTTCCTTCTTCCATTGTCGGCGACAGGGCCGGCATTAGGATATCTATCGGCATGCTATCCCCCGCCTTAAAGCAAAATGTCTGTGTAAAGTTCGGATGCATCCGGCTCTGGATCGGTCTGGGCAAACTCTGCTGCCTCAGCGACCTGCGCGCGGATTTCCTTGTCGATGGCCTTCAGCTCATCTTCGGTTGCCCACTTGGCATCCAAAAGACGTGCACGGACCTGCTCAATAGGATCGTGTTCGGTGCGCATCTTCTGCACCTCTTCCTTCGACCGGTATTTCGCAGGATCCGACATTGAATGGCCGCGGTAACGATAGGTGTTCATCTCAAGGATGTACGGGCCCTTGCCACTCCGACACCACTCCAACGCGCGGGCAGAGGCTTCTCGCACCGCTCTAACATCCATTCCGTCGACTTTTTCACCCGGAATGTTAAACGACGCCCCACGCTGCGACAGATCCGTAACGGATGAAGAGCGCTCAACGCTGGTGCCCATGCCATATTTGTTGTTCTCGATGACATAGATTACGGGAAGCTTCCAGAGCTCGGCCATGTTGAAGCTCTCGTATACTTGGCCCTGATTCGAAGCGCCATCACCAAAGAAGGTCATGGAAACATTGCCTTTTTCGCGATACTTGTTCGCAAATCCGAGGCCGGTTCCGAGGGAAACCTGTGCACCAACGATACCGTGCCCACCGTAAAAGTGTTTTTCCTTGGAGAACATGTGCATCGAACCGCCCTTGCCCTTCGACAAGCCGCCACGACGTCCCGTGAGTTCGGCCATAACGCCCTTGGGATCGATGTCCATTGCCAGCATATGGCCGTGATCGCGATAGGCAGTGATCATCTGATCACCATCTTTTTTCGCCATCTGCATACCAACAACGACAGCTTCCTGACCGATGTACAGGTGGCAGAAACCGCCGATGAGGCCCATGCCGTACAATTGACCGGCTTTTTCCTCAAAACGCCTGATTAACAGCATTTCGCGATATGCGTGAAGCTCTTGTTCTTTTGTGAACTTGGCGATCGAAGGCGCAGCCGATTTGGCAGCCCCCCGAGCCCGTCCTGCGCTTTTAGCGCGGGTTCCGGTGGTTGATTTTTTTGGTGCAGCCATTTCCCTCAACTCAGCGTCGCGTTTCCCTAAAGTTATGTAGGGCAAACTTATCCTGTAGCAACTGGCAATCCAATCCGCCCATCCCGCACCGCGGCATAGAGATAGATTGTTGCAATTACTGATTTATTTTGTGATTATCCCGTTTTAAGTTAATACTAACAAATAAACTTGTTTTTGGTTATTGCTCAACTTTTGCGGAACGGAATATGACCAACTCGTTGTCATGAGCTAGATTGAGATTGAGTCGGGCACGCTCGTCAAGCATATCGGGATCGAGACTTTCAGGGCGAAGCAAACTGACCCTGGAGACCAATTCCTGTCGCTCTTGAACCAGGATCTGCAGCTCCGCATCCAGCTCCGACACTTGTCTTTCGATCATGGCCCGACCAACCATTCCCAGCTCACCGCTCATCGCATGAAAGCCGAAATACCCAAGCGCTGCAATTGCAATTGCAGGACTAATCAAACGCCGGATAATTGATTGTTTTCGCTGACGGGTGGCTGCTCGGGGCACTATATGGACCTTGGACGCTAAACTGTTGGTCTCTTAACTGGTTATACTATGCGGCCTTAGGTTTAATAGAATCTTGCTAAGACACTTAAATTCTTCTCAAGTTTGTATGGGATGCGCAGAGGGCTTGACGGACTCCTATTTAAATCAACAGACCAGAATGGTCGAAGAACAGTTGAAATGCAGAGACATCGTTGACGCTCGCGTTCTTGTTGCCATGTCTAGAGTCCCACGTCATTTGTTTGTGGCACCTGGCGATCAGGATCAAGCCTATGAGGATCGACCGCTAAAAACCGGATATGGCCAGACAATCTCCAAGCCTTACATCGTCGCGTTTATGTGCCAGGTTCTGGAACTCACAAAAGACTGAAAAGTACTCGATGTTGGTACTGGCTCCGGATATGCAGCTGCAATTCTTGGGGAGTTATCTCAAACGGTCATTGGCATCGAACGTGTCGAGGAATTGGCTGAATTTGCCAAGATCAACCTACAAAGCGCAGGATGCAGCAATGTTGAGGTTCATATCGGCGAAGGATGTCTCGGATTCCCCCCGGAGGCTCCATATGATTCGATCCATGTCGCGGCTGGCGCCCCGGTCGAACCAATACACTTGAAAGACCAACTGAAAATCGGCGGAAGACTGGTAATTCCAATTGGTTCGTCCAAAAGGCATCAAAGCCTCAAACTCATTCGCCGCATCTCTGAAGAAAAGTACCAGGTTACAGATCTTGGGAGTGTTTCATTTGTTCCGTTGATCGGTAACAACGCCTGGCGGTCCGGGAATAAAGATCCACATTAGACCTGCACCGGACACTAGGCGGCCGCCAGTTTTGCCAGTTTGGTCATGATCGTTGCAGCGCCTTTCAGGCGGGCCTCCGTTTGCTCCCAATCGCGAGTCAGAACCACTTTCTGATCCGGTCGAATTTTGGCCAGCACACCCTGCTCCGCAATATACGACACCAGTCCGGCCGGATTGGAGAACTCGCTGTTACGGAATGTAACAACAACACCCTTTGGACCCGCATCTAGTTTTTCAACATTCGCTTTTCGGCAGAGGCCCTTGATGAAGACGATCTTCAGGAGATGCTGTACTTCTTCCGGAAGCGGCCCAAAGCGGTCAATAAGTTCGGCGCCAAAAGCATCTATCTCTTCGGCCTCGGTGACATCACCAAGCCTGCGGTAAAGCTGCAGACGCAATTGAAGATCCGCAACATAGCCTTCCGGGATAAGAACTGGCGTGCCTATATTGATCTGCGGCGACCATTGTTCCTCGCCAAAGTCCGCGCCGCCATCCTTCAACTGGGCAACGGCTTCCTCCAGCATCTGCTGATAAAGCTCGAAACCAACTTCCTTAATTTGCCCGGATTGCTCTTCGCCGAGCAGATTGCCTGCACCTCGGATATCAAGATCGTGACTGGCAAGCTGAAACCCTGCGCCCAGTGTTTCCAGAGATTGCAGTACTTTTAATCGGCGCTCGGCCGTGGCCGTCAGGGTCTTATTCGCCGGGACGGTGAAGAGTGCATAGGCACGGGTTTTGGAACGCCCGACCCGCCCACGCAGCTGGTAGAGCTGGGCCAGACCGAACATGTCGGCCCGGTGGACGATCAGAGTATTGGCGGTGGGAATGTCGAGGCCGGATTCTACAATCGTCGTCGACAACAGAACATTGTATTTGCCCTCATAGAAGGCGTTCATCACGTCTTCAAGCTCCCCCGGAGGCATTTGGCCATGGGCTACTGCGACTTTGAGTTCCGGAATGTTCTCTTCCAGAAACGCCATGCGCTCGGCAATATCGGCCAGGCGTGGGCACACATAAAAGCTCTGTCCACCACGATAATGTTCCCGCAGCAATGCCTCGCGAACAACAAGCGGATCGAACGGCGACACGAACGTGCGAACAGCTAGACGATCCACTGGCGGTGTTGCAATCAAAGAAAGCTCGCGGACGCCAGTAAGTGCCAGCTGCAATGTTCGCGGGATCGGCGTGGCTGATAATGTCAGGACATGAACGTCCGACTTCAGTTCCTTCAGCCGTTCCTTGTGCTTCACGCCGAAATGTTGCTCTTCATCGATGATCAACAATCCCAGTTCGCGGAATTGGATCGATTTTCCAAGCAAGGCATGTGTCCCGACCACAATATCAACGGAGCCGTCGGCAATGCCTTTTTTAGTCAGGTTCAGCTGTTTTGTTGGCACCAGCCGGGAGGCATGGGCCACATTGATAGGCAATCCATGAAACCGTTCTGAAAACGTCTTGAAATGCTGACGCGCGAGAAGCGTGGTTGGCACTACAACGGCAACCTGTTTTCCAGACATTGCCGAAATGAAGGCGGCCCTCAAGGCAACTTCCGTCTTGCCAAATCCCACATCGCCGCAGACCAGTCGGTCCATTGGTCGTCCGGAGGACAGGTCATCAAATACCGCATCAATTGTCGTCAACTGATCATCGGTTTCTTCATAAGGGAAACGCGTCGCAAATTCGTCGTAAACGCCATCGGGCGCATCAACCACAGGTGCAGTTTTAAGTGCCCGTTCAGCTGCGGTCTTTATCAAGCCGTCAGCAATTTCAAGGATGCGTTTCTTGAGCTTCGCCTTGCGGGCTTGCCAGGCACCACCACCAAGTTTATCAAGCTGCGCTTCCTGGTCCTCCGAGCCATAGCGGGACAGAAGTTCAATGTTTTCAACCGGCAGATAAAGCTTGTCTCCCCCGTGATATTGCAGCTCAAGGCAGTCATGAGGTGCACCGATGGCTTCTACGGTCTTCAAACCAATAAATCGGCCAATGCCGTGTTCGACATGAACCACCAGATCACCCTCTGACAATCCGGTTGCCTCGGTGATGACATTCGCGCCCTTGGCCTTGCGACGTGATTTCCGCACCAAGCGGTCGCCAAGAATGTCCTGTTCGCCAATGAAGACGACATCTTTAAGCTCAAAACCGTGTTCAATACCGAGCACACTCAGCCCGGTGGTCTTTCCCGGCAGTGCATCGACATCTATTAGCGCGTTGACACTTTGAACGGATCCCAGGCCGTGATCACCTAGGATCTGCCCCAAACGGTCACGCGCCCCATCAGACCAACAGGCAATTATTGTCTTTTTGCCTACCTTTTGAATTTCACGTACGTGTGCTGTCAGGGAATCAAAAATATTGACATCACCAGCGGTACGTTCAGCAGCAAAGCTGCGTCCTTGTTTGCCGCCAAGTTCGATGACGGTCTTGCCACTTCCCGGAGGCGGTGTGAACGCGTCCAACGTTGCAGAAGCCCTGTCTGCGAGCGCTGATGTCCATTCTTCTTGTGAAAAATAAAGCCCGGAAGGCTCAATCGGCATGAAAGGCACGGTCCCTGAACTTGCGCCCATTTCCCGCGCGTCCTGCCGCGCAGCATAATGTTCACCGATCTGCTCAAGACGTTCTCGAGCAGCCTCGGTCGAATTTGTATCGAGGACTACCGGCGTGTCGCCAATGTAGTCAAACAGAGTTTCCAGCCGCTCGTGAAACAACGGCAACCAATGTTCCATGCCTGCGTATCGGCGTCCATCACTAATGGACTGATAGAGAACATCGTCGCGACTCGCTGCACCGAAACTTGCCAAATAAGACCGGCGAAAACGTGAAATGGCCTCTTCGGACAGGACCACCTCGCTCATCGGTACCAGATCGAGCCGTTTCAACTGTTTTGACGTCCGCTGGGTTTCTGGATTGAAGGAACGGATCGATTCAAGCGTGTCGCCGAAGAAGTCCAGTCGAACCGGTTCCTCAGCGCCGGGAGCAAACAAGTCAACGATGCCGCCGCGCACCGCATATTCTCCAGTTTCACGCACAGTTGGCGTACGCGAAAACCCATTCATCTCCATCCAGTTGGCAATCGCGGACATATCCACCTGATTGCCTGGAGCCATGGAGAAGGTTTGATCTGCCATGAACGAGCGTTCCGGGATTCGCTGAACAGCCGCATTCAGGGTCGTCATCAGAACAACTTTTCGGCCTTCATCAATACCGTGAGCAAGTTGGCCAAGCGCAAGCAGTCGCCGCGCACTTATCGCAGAATTCGGGGAAACACGGTCGTAGGGAAGGCAATCCCAGGCCGGCAACTGAAGAACTTCGATGGTTGGATCAAAAAAGGTAAGGGCTTCGGCGACCATTGCCATGCGGGTAGCATCACGGGCAATAAAAACCAACGCCACCCCTTTGGCTTTGCTCTCGTTGAATAGACGCGCGAGCGCATAGCTCTCCGCACCATCGGGCACACCCGCCAAAGTTACATTGGCCTGGTCTTTCAGGAAGCTGTCAAACACAGCAAGCGTCCTTCTTAAAATCTATTTGATGAACCCTGCAGGTCCTGCAACTTCATGGTAAGCGATGATCCGGCGATAGAGTGGTCCATCCCATTCTTCCGGCAGAGGTTTTCTTCCCGTCATCCAGGCATAAAGGTCCTGATCATGAGCGGTCAGCAAGTGCTCCAGCTCAACAATTTCTTCTTCTTTCAGAGTATCGATCTTCGCATTTGCAAATCCACCCAGCAAAAGATCCATTTCCTTCATTCCGCGGTGCCAACACCGAAACAGGATCTTCTTGAGGCGCGGGTCCCTTGATTCTGTCGAATTATCACTATTTGGGCCGGTTATCTCTGACATGAAGAGCCTATCTGGAGCTGGACCAGCCTATGCTGGAGATTGCCTGCCACAAAGACAGAAGTAGTTCGAGTGTTGAAGCTTGGCTTATATAACTGCCTGAATGCGTCTTGTCAGCGACGAAGTTCACCGATTGTTCTATTTGTTGTACAAGGAGCAATCTTCGTGGCAGAACATTGTTTCCTGTCACACTCTGACTGCCCCTGACCCAAAAGGTTTTTGCGCCTGCCATGCGTCCTCCGGTTCTCGATCCGCTCTTTGCTCCGGTATCTACACTGCCGGGAATCGGCCCCAAGATCGCCAAACTTGTTTCGGGTCTCGTTGGCGCCCAACCCGACAGGGATGCAACCGTCGCTGACCTTTTGTTTCATATTCCCAATAGCTTGATTGATCGGCGCCACCGGCCGGGTATAGCCTATTCTGAAAACGGGGAAGTTGTTACGCTTGATGTCACCATTGGTCGCCATCAAGCCCCTCCCAGACACTCAAAAGCCCCTTATCGTATCGATGCATTTGATGAGACGGGCCAGATCACTTTTGTCTTTTTTCATCCGCGGAAGGACTGGCTGGAAAGGACTTTCCCGAAAGGTGAGCGTCGGATCGTTTCGGGAAGAGTTGAATGGTTCAATGAACGTCCGCAAATGGTGCATCCGGATTATTCTTTGAAGCCTGAAGAAGCCGACGCGATGCCGCCAATAGAACCTATCTATCCATTGACCGCGGGACTGGCATCCAAAACCCTGCAAAAGGCGGTGATAGCCGCCCTTGAACGCGTACCTCAATTACCTGAATGGCTGAATGCACCTTATCTGCAACAAACCGGTTGGCCAGACTTCGGCGATGCGCTTCATACTCTGCACGCTCCTAAGGAACGCCAGGATATCGAGCCACAATCCGACTATATGCAAAGGCTTGCCTATGACGAACTGCTTGCAAGTCAGCTCGCGCTCGCAATGGTCCGAGCAAACATGCGCAATCTTGGCGGCATTGCCCGCACACCAAGCGGCAAATTGCAGAAATCCATTATCAACGCTCTACCCTTTGAGTTGACCGACAGCCAGAAAACATCGATAGACGAAATAAACGAAGACCTTGCCAAGCCGATCCGCATGTTACGTCTGCTGCAGGGCGACGTTGGAGCCGGCAAGACTGTGGTTGCACTTGCAGCGCTTGCTCAAGTGATTGAATCGGGTGCGCAAGGCGGTTTGATGGCACCAACCGAAATTCTGGCACGCCAACATTACGCGTCCATGGGGCCTATTTGCGAAAAAGCCGGCATTCGCCTGGCCCTCATGACTGGAAAAGACACCCAGAAAGAACGACGCATTCGCCAAGAACAGCTTGATTCTGGTAAAATCGATCTGGTTGTTGGAACACATGCACTCTTTCAGGGATCGGTAACATTCAAGAACCTGGGCATGGTGGTCGTCGATGAACAACACAGGTTCGGCGTTCATCAACGTCTCGCTCTATCGTCAAAAGGGCATGGTGTAGACGTTCTTGTAATGACGGCAACTCCGATCCCAAGGACACTGGTCTTGACCGGGTTCGGCGATATGGATGTCTCCCGCCTCACCGGCAAACCGGCAGGTCGCAAGGACATCAATACAGTTTCGGCCTCGCTCGATCGATTGGAAGAAATCATAACCCGGATCGGAAACGCCACGGCCCAGGGACAAAAGGTTTACTGGGTCTGTCCGCTGGTGGAGGAATCCGAAAAGATAGACCTCGCAGCGGTCGAAGACCGGCACAGAGTGCTGGAGCATACGCTCCGTCAACGCGTTTCACTCGTCCATGGCCGGATGAATGCTGATGAAAAAGACGCCGCGATGGAAGACTTCAAATCGGGCAATACCAGAATTCTTGTCGCCACGACTGTGATTGAAGTTGGTGTTGATGTTCCGGATGCAACTATCATGGTGATAGAACATGCAGAACGATTTGGTCTTGCCCAACTCCATCAGCTTCGTGGCCGTGTTGGTCGCGGAGACAAACAGTCGACATGTGTTCTGTTGTACAAAGGTCCGCTTGGAGAAACCGCAGGTGCGCGTATCAACATCATGCGCGAAACCAATGACGGATTTCTGATTGCGGAAGAAGATTTGAAACTGCGCGGAGGTGGCGAAATTCTCGGGACCCGCCAATCAGGCACACCCGGGTTTCGAATTGCACACCCGGAAGAGCATGCTGATCTCATGGAAGTTGCGCGTGACGATGCCCGGCTCATCCTGGAAATGGACCCTGAACTGACAACAGAACGTGGGCAGGCTCTTCGATGCCTTCTGTACCTGTTTGGTAGAGACGCAGCGATCAGATTGTTAAGAGCAGGCTGATCAGACTTCTTCTTTTTCGCGTATTTTTTTCTTCTTTTTGGAAACGGCAATTTCGTTTTCCGACTGTTTCGGAAGTTCGGGGTTTACGAGCCCTGCTGAAATGACGAGTTTTGCCGCATCCTCCACAGTCATGTCCAATTCGGTGACATCTTCCTTGGGAACAAACAACAGGAAACCTGATGTCGGATTAGGTGTAGTCGGCAGGAAAACAGATACCATGCCGCTTTCGGCCAACCGACGTGCGACTTCACCTTTTGTTTCGGTAGAAATGAACACGATCGCCCAGAGACCTTTACGCGGGTATTCAATCAGGGCTGCCTTGTTGAAACTGCTTCCTCTTTGATCAAGTGCCGTCTGAAAGATCTGCTTCAAGCCGCTGTATATATTACGCACAAGAGGCATTCTACCGACGAGGTTCTCTCCAAAGTTTATGAGACTTCGTCCAAGAAAATTGGCGGCTAGAAATCCGATCATCGTCAAAAGAACAATCGCGACGATCAGGCCGAATCCCGGAACAGAAAACGGTAAATAAGTTTCAGGATTGTACACGGTCGGCACAAAGGGTTTGACCAAACCATCGACCCATTTGATGAACGTCCAAGTCAACCAAAGCGTAATCCCGATTGGTCCTGTTATGACCAGGCCTGTCAGAAAATAATTCCGAACACGCGTCGCGGCACCCGGTCTGTGGGCTATCTTATGGTCGTCTTCTGCATTATGTTTTTGTTTGCTCATGGACGAAACCTGATCATAGTCCTTTTGGTACTCGTTTTTTACTCAGTCGCTATCTAGATAAGCATTCTTATCGCGGTGCGGTATCCTTTGTGTGACTTATTTTTTACCTTTGTGCCCAATTGATATAACTATCGGAGACAAGATTGCGGCGAACGACATTCAAACTTATGGGAAGTGGATGTGTCGCACTCGGGGTTGTCGGCGCTTTTTTACCGCTTCTGCCCAGTACCATTTTTTTCATAATGGCTGCCGGATGTTTTGCCAGGTCCTCTCCTGCCCTTGAGATCCGTATACTGGAACACCCTGTGTTCGGGCCACCCGTTATTGCCTGGCGCAAGCACGGAGCGATTTCCAGAACATCCAAGTTCATTGCCATAGCAGGCATGTCATTCGGATATGCAATGTTCTACTGGAGTACTGCACCATCATTGTGGCTTGCTATAATCGTTGCCTTTGTGATGCTCGGGTGCGCCTTCTATGTCGGCAGCCGCCCGTCTGGGCCCAAAAACATCAAGTCTGGCACTGCCTAATTGTCTGGAATGAGACGCTTACCATAAGCAGGTGACGTTTCTTCAGCGTAACCCAAGCTATCGTAAAATCCCATGACTTTTTCATTGCCCTTTCTGACGAACAAATTGATTTTCGGGCAACCAAGATCCATCAGATATTTTTCGCAATAGTCCATCAAGGTTTTGCCATGGCCTGTTGTCTGGTGAGCCGGATCAACACTCAGATAGTAGATAGCTCCGCGATGGCCGTCATAACCTGCCATGACCGCCCCGAGCAGCTGGTCATCTTCAATCATCAGAAACAAATCGCTGGATGGTGCACCAAGACACCGATCGATATCCTTATTTGGATCATTCCATGAACGAACCAGGCCACATTTTTCCCAAAGGGCTATTAGCTGGTGCCTATAGCCTTCTTCAAATGATATGATTGATTTGGCATTGTCGCTGGCCATGCTTATTCGACCGTAACGGATTTCGCGAGATTTCTGGGTTGGTCCACATCGGTCCCCATGAAAACAGCCGTATGATAAGCGATCATCTGCACAGGAAATGTGTAAATGATCGGAGCAACAATATCGCTCATGTTTGGCAGGATGATTTTATTTTCTGCCGCGTTGCCACTTTCAGCCGCTCCTCGTTCGTCGGTGATCAGAATAACGCGGCCACCGCGCGCTGCAACTTCCTGCATGTTGGATACAGTTTTCTCATAGATCCCATCATACGGCGCAATCACAAAGACCGGCATGTTCTCGTCGATCAGGGCAATTGGTCCGTGTTTGAGCTCTCCTGCCGCATATCCTTCTGCATGAATATAGGAGAGTTCTTTGAGTTTGAGCGCGCCTTCCAATGCAATTGGAAAGTTCGTTGACCGGCCAAGGTAAAGAGCATTTGTCGATTTCGACAGCGGGTGAGACAGTTTTTCAATTTCAGTTTCACCAGCCAGCGCTTTCAGCGCAAGGCTTGGCACTTCGCTCAACTCAGCAACTAGTTCTTGCTCTCGTTCTATAGATATAACACCGCGCTCACGGCCTGCCTGGATCGCGAGAGCAGCCAATACCACCAATTGACAGGTAAAGGCCTTGGTGGAGGCAACACCGATTTCTGGTCCCGCGATCGTCTGAAATACAACATCTGATTCACGAGCGATTGTGCTTTCCGGCACATTTACAACAGCCCCGATTGCAGCGCCCTGCTCTTTGCAATATCGCAAGGAAGCCAATGTATCGGCTGTTTCACCAGATTGAGAAATGAATAGCGCACTGTCCTTTGCGCTCATTGGTGTTTCGCGGTATCTGAACTCGCTTGCAACATCTATATCGACTGGAAGCCGCGCGTATTTTTCGAACCAGTATTTTGAAACAAGGCCAGCCAGATAAGCTGTACCGCAAGCAGCAATCACCAAGCGCGACAAATCCCTGAAGTTCATATGTTCGGCACCAGCAACTTTGGCTTTTTTGTTGCTGTAGTCGATGTAGCGGGACAGGGTATGACCCAGAACTTCCGGTTGCTCGTGGATTTCCTTGGCCATGAAGTGTTTGAAGTTGCCTTTGTCTTGCAAGGCTGAATTAACAGACGACTGCGTTTCGAGACGTGAGACAGGTTGATTGGCCTCGTCATATATCCGGATTCCTGCCCGGTTAAGGACAGCCCAGTCGCCCTCTTCCAGATAAGTAATCCGATCTGTAAACGGAGATAGAGCAATTGCATCGGATCCAAGGAACATCTCTTTATTCCCGTGGCCAACTGCGAGTGGAGATCCTTTACGCGCACCGATCATAAGATCATTTTCGCCGGTAAACAGCATTGCCAAGGCGAAAGCGCCTTTGAGCCGCGGCAAAACCGATGAGACAGCCGCTTCTGGAGACTTTCCTTTGTTTAATTCCAGATTGATCAGATGCGCAACGACTTCAGAATCTGTTTCAGTAACCTGAACGGCGCCAGACTTTGATATTTCATCGCGGAGTTCCAGATAGTTCTCAATGATGCCATTGTGAACAATTGCTACGTTTCCGGCAAAATGTGGATGGGCGTTTAAAACAGTTGGCGCTCCATGAGTGGCCCAGCGAGTGTGACCGATGCCGCTGGTCCCGGCCAATGGGGATGCATCCAGAACAGCTTCCAGATTGCGCAATTTTCCGTCAGCGCGACGGCGAACAAGGTCACCGTCAACAAGCGTTGCAACACCAGCAGAATCATATCCCCGGTATTCAAGGCGCTTCAGAGAGTCCACCAAACGCGGAGCTGCATCTGCGTTACCCAATACCCCAACAATCCCACACATATGAAAAACCTTTAATCACTGAATCGAAATGACCGCCCCGGTTTAGACGAGGCGGTCAACGAAATTGAAATCAAACCCTGTTTCAGAAAATGACAACACCAGTAGATGTCTTCCGGATCTCAGGATTCGCCATCTTTTGCGGCCTGCAGGCGATCCCGCAACGCCTTGGCTCTTCCATCCATGTTTACCTGCCTGCTTCGGCCGACCGCCAGAGTATCCGTTCCGGCATCTTTCGTAACGACGCTTCCTGCGCCGACGAAAACCCCGTCACCCAGCCGAATTGGCGCAACAAGTGTTGAATTTGAGCCAACAAAACTTCCTGCACCAATTTCGGTACGATGTTTCAGGTAGCCATCGTAATTGCAAGTGATCGTACCAGCGCCGATATTGCTCATTGATCCAACGCTGGCATCACCAATGTAACTCAGATGGTTGGCCTTGGCTCCGTCTCCGAACGTAGTGTTTTTGACTTCGACGAAGTTCCCGATACGAGTGTTTTTGCCCAAGACAGCGCCGGGTCTGAGGCGCGCATAGGGACCCACGACACTGCCTGCCCCGACACTTGCACCTTCCAGATGACTAAAAGCGCGGATCCGCGCACCACTGGCAACCTTCACACCGGACCCAAAAACCACGTTCTGTTCAATAACAACGTCTGGTCCGATGACCGTGTCATGTGAAAAGAATACTGTTTCAGGAGCAACCAAGGTCACGCCATTTTCCATTGCGGACCTGCGCCTCTGCTGCTGAAAATCACGTTCGCAGGAAGCCAGTTGTCCTCGGTCATTAATACCCTGAATTTCGATCTCTGATCCTGTAACCGAAACCACTGTCAGGCCGCGCTCGTTGGCCATTTCAACAGCATCAGTCAGATAGTACTCACCTTTGGAATTATCATTTCCGATGGCCTTCATCAATTCCAACGCATGACGACCCGAAAAGCCCATGAGACCCGCATTGCAAAGCGTCGTTTTGCGCTCTTCGTCAGTCGCATCTTTTTCTTCGCGGATGGCGACTAGTTGTCCATTGTCCGTCAGTAAGCGACCATAACCAAGAGGATTGGCGGCCTCAAATCCAAGAACAACAAGGTCTGCTCCTGCAGCAAGCTCACTTCGGATCTTCAGGATTGTTTCTGATGTTACGAGCGGTGTGTCGCCGAAAAGCACAAGGACGTCGTCGCTCTGCATTTCAAGTTCAGCCTCCGTGGCCAAAGCCGCATGCGCTGTCCCCAGCCGGTCCGTTTGAACAAAACAACGGCTATTTGGGGCCAAGTCCGACACAAGTTTTTCAAGCGTATTCATTTGTGGCCCGACGACAACAGAGATTCGATCAGAACCTGCGACATTCAACGCTTTCAAAACGTGACCAACAAGCGGTAATCCGCCGATTTGATGCATCACCTTGGGCAGTTCGGATTTCATACGGGTGCCCATACCAGCAGCCAGGATGATCGAATGGCAATTACGCAACGTCATTAATTTTCCACTGTATTTGTCGGTACACCTGACGGTTCGATTTGAGCCTTATATGCCCCGATCCACAGAACATTGAAAGATCTGAATGCCACATCGTTTCCGTTTGGGTTTCGTTAACCATAATAAGTACCAAATGCGATAGATTTTAAAAAGATTCGGATTCGGACGCGGGACCACGGCACTTTGTACGAGCCTCAACCAGAAAAAACGGTACGAGAAACCATTCGTGATTTATTCACTCCAACACGTTTGGGTGTATTGTCATGGGCTTTTGCAGCCGTTTTGATGGGCACCGTTGGTTTAGCATCTTATCAATTCGGCGCACCTGCACTCAAGAGGTCCGGTTTTACTAGTGGCCTGGCGGGAATTACGTTACCGCCGACCGGAGATGTTACATCTACAGCTTCCATCAAACCGCGTGGAACCAACTCGAGAATTGAAGTGATTTCCATGCCCGCGCCGTCGGTGTCCGGCTCAAATGGCCGTTTGGAGCAAAGCCAGATTGCGGTTCTTCAAGAACAGATTGTCGGATTGCGCCGCCGATTGAGCGCGTTGTCAGAACAAAATGTTGCTTACTCACGACGAATTGCCGCGCTGGAAAGTGGGTCGGAATCAGGCGGAGCAAGGCTACTTCCGTCTGCGAATACGAGACCGACTGAAAATCAACCCATGGAATTGGAACCATCTTTGGCCGGTGCGACAAAGAAATTTATGGCACCGCTACCGAAACCGCGCGGTATGATTGCTTACAATCAACAATCAGAAAAAGCACTTGAACAGCCTGCTCCTCGCCGCATTCGCATGCACACAGGGCAGCAAAACAATTATGCAATTCCAACTCTATCCGCTCCAGAACCTGTTCGAATTGTGGAACTTCCCAAGTCGACGGGAGAGCCAATTTCAACGGGCTCCATTAATCCGGAATCCGGCGTACAGCTGTCAGTAAACTTCGACAGCACGCCGACAACCAATGTAGGGCAGCCCAAGATTATCGAACCCTCTGGTGCTGCTGGCAGACTTCATGGGAGCGGGCAGAACGTTCTCAAGCGGAGCGATTTTGGAGCCGTTGTAGGGAATTACGCATCTTTGGCCGAAGCTGCAAATGCCTGGGAAAAATTTAAAGAGCAGAATGAAGAACGCATGAGCGGGCTTCGTCCATTGATATCGGACCAGAGCTTTACAGATAGCGGCTATTCACTGCTGGTTGGACCTTTCGGTAATGCGGCCGACGCAGCTGCAGTCTGTTTCCAACTGCTTGAGGTTACTGAATACTGCCATCCAGCCCTCTACGCTGGCGACCCGCTTGTAGCGACTGCTGATTTCAGAGAAACAGCCTTTCAGTAAAAACCGTTGATTTCATTCTTAGGGATTGCGGGTCTTCAGCCTATGTACTGAAATGCTGGAAATGTTTCCAACAACCAGTAGGAAAGTACAGCCATCTGCCCCGTTAAAAACATCACGCCTGTGATTACCAATATACCGCCCATCGCTTTTTCGACGACACCCATGTGTTTGCGAAATCTTGTCATGAATTTAAGAAACGGGCCTGCAAAGAGCGCGGCAATGAGGAATGGAATTCCAAGGCCAAGAGCATAGGCTGTCAGAAGCACCATTCCTTGCAAAACAGTATCCTTGGCTCCGGCAACAAAAAGAATTGCGGCCAATATGGGGCCTACACAGGGAGTCCAGCCAAACCCAAATGCCAGTCCAATGACATAGGCACCCAAGGGACCAGACGGCTTCTTGTCAACGTGGACACGCGCTTCGCGGTACAGCAGCCCTATCTTGAAGACACCTAGAAAATGCAATCCCATTACAATAATTGCTACACCAGCAATATATCCGAGATAATCCAGATACATTCTAATGAATTGTCCAAGGAAGCTGGCTGTTGCGCCTAATAGAATAAAGACGGTTGAAAAGCCGAGGACAAAAACCACAGCACTCAGGAATACCCGCCTGGAAGCTGTCTGATCATCACTGTCTTCACCGGTGAGCTGATCAAGTGAAACACCTGCGAGATACCCCAGATAAGGGGGTACCAACGGCAGAACGCAAGGAGACACAAATGATAGCACGCCAGCCAGCAAGGCACCGATTATCGTAACATCTTGTATCATGGATATTTTCCGAAACTTTCTTCGAAGAAGTCTTGTTCACGCACTCAGCATTTAAAGACTGTGTGTAGTCCTTTTTCGCTAAAGCGGACACACACAAGCTGCTCACCTTTTGGAGAGATCCGGATTATCCAGTCAATTTTCCGAAGGCACCTTGTCTTCCGTCAATATTTGACGCTCGCGATAAAAATTCATTGCGCCGGGATGGACCGGAACCGAACTTCCCAAGTTTGCCAGTTCATTCCGGGTCATCTCACCAAGTGCCGGGTGTAAATTCCTGAAATAGTCGAAATTGTCGTACAGCGTCGAAACAAGAGTGGATACGATATCTTCCGACATTTTTTCCGAAGTAACAAATGTCGCAACAACCCCGAATGAAGAAACTGGAACTGACAATCCGTAATTGCCCACGGGAATAGTCACCGGCCGGTAGTAAGGATGTTCATCCAACAGCGCGGTCACTTCTTCTTCATCAAAGCCCAGCAAGCGAATACCACACTGCTCGATAGTATCTTCAATCAGGCCGGCAGGATGTCCGATCAATATGAAATAGGCATCAATCCTGCCAGAACAGAGTGCATCGGCAAGAGTAGATGCTTTCAATGCACTCAGTTGCTTCTGATCGGTATCTGACCAACCAAGCCCGTCGATAACCGTTCGCCAGGTCGCAGCAGATCCGGATCCGCTAGCTCCAATATTTACGCGCGCGCCCTTAAGATCGTCAAATTTGTAATAGTCAGAGTCAGCCGCAACGACCACAGTTGCGACTTCGTTGTGCAGTGCGAATACGGATCGAAAATCACCAAAAGGTTCGTTTTCCGCAAATTTGGCGGTTCCATGAAATGCATGGTGCAACCAATCTGACTGAACAAACCCGAAATCCAAATCCCTGGCTTTTATCCCTTTTATATTGCTAATGGAGCCGCTGGACGCTTCTACAGAACAGCGCACCCCATGTTCTGCGCGTGTTTGATTGACGATTTGGCAGGTCGCGCCACCAACAGGATAATATACCCCGGTCACACCACCGGTCCCGATGGTTATAAACTCTTGGTCTTCGCCACTCGCAGATGTCGATTGAACGGTAAGAAAGATACCCAGAACCACAAAACTGAACGAACGGATCCTTTTCCAATTCAGTATTTGCCGCGACCAAATGAACCGATTACCATTGTCTAATGGTCTTCGGGTGCCAGTTATTTTCCGATCTGAGATCATGTTTTAGCGATAACAAAACCCCAAGGCTTTTGCCAGCATCTCATAACGGGTTCTTTATGGAATTTAATTTGGGAGACTCGCTGGTCTCAATTTAGTGCCAAAATTTCGTAAAAATAATCTCTTTTATAATGGACACCCCGGCCCCACCAAGCCGGCGACAACCAGACTAGTATCAGTTCTTTCTACCTCCGTTGATCACCTCAAACAATTGAGACTTCAAGTCTTCTTCCGGATCACCATTGCGCAACCCTTCGCGCCATTGGTCAATGATCAAACGAAGCCCAAGGGTCTCCCGAGTGTTCGGAAGGTCACTCACGAAAGCAGCAAAGAAATTGTCGAGCTGGTCACGGTCTATCAAGCCTTGATCTATCAATCCATGAATCAAGGTCATCGTCGCTGCGATGTGCCCTTTCACAAAATCGAACTCAACAGAGCTCGTATGCGGATCTAATGTTGTTGTATGCATGTAGCCTCTCTAATACCTGACTAATTTACAGGACATAGCATAATCGCGCTACCTGACAGTTTTCGCAGTAGAATACTCGTTATTTTCTTAAAATTGGATATATCTCGTTAGTATCCAGAACACACATGACTATCAGCAATAATGTATCTTAGGTAGTACTTATGTTTTTATTTTATAATATTCTAATTAATGAATTATTAGGACTGTTATTCTTTGCAAGTTTACCTCCTATTCTAGGGATACAGACTTTTTTGTCCGTCTGTTGAAAAAAACAAAATTGCCTCTTGCAATGTCGCCAGTGTCGTCATAAACACAGCGCCACCAACGAGGTGGCACCGGAAATCGCGGCGCCCAAACGTTCTTCGGAAATGGTGAGAGCCGATAGCTCAGCTGGTAGAGCAACTGACTTTTAATCAGTAGGTCCAGGGTTCGAACCCCTGTCGGCTCACCAATCCGGAAATCCTTCTAGGACAAATGAAATAGACGTTCTTTTCACGGCTATGACATCTGTCGAAGTTTATTTCACCTGCAGAAATACTTGCCAAACACAGATTGTAATCTGTGTTTGTTGCTTGAATCGTCTTCATTCCTGCCTTGACTAGATAAAATGCCTCGAAAATTTCCTTCCGAGGCTTTTTGCAACATTAAGTCTTAGGTCGCAGCCCGTCCTAGGTCGCTGCAGCTTCTGATGGTTGCGGTTCGGAACCATCCCCTGGTTTGTCGCCAAACCAGCCTTTGACGGTCTCACGAACAGTCTGAACACTGACATACAAGATGGGGATCAAAAGCACCCCAAACGTTGTCGCAAACAGCATGCCCCCGAACACTGCAAATCCGATCGCCTTCTGACTGGCAGCACCAGCGCTGGACGCAGCCATGAGCGGGACGACCCCCAGCAAGAACGACAGCGCCGTCATCATCACCGCTCTGAAGCGCAGGTGAGCCGCTTCAGAGGCCGCTTCCTTTATCGACTTGCCACTTTCTCTTTGTTCGATCGCAAATTCTACAATCAGAATGGCGTTTTTAGCTGCCAATCCAATCAACATGATCATACCTATCTGCGTATAGAGATTGACGTCTCCTCCTGTCACAGACACAGCCACCAAAGCACCAAGAATTGCGACAGAGACCGACATCAAAATAGCGATTGGCATTGACCAGCTCTCGTACTGAGCGGCCAAAAAGAGATACGTAAACACGATCGACAACAACAGAATGAACATGACTATACCGCCAGCCCCTTGTTGCTGTACGGCTGTTCCCGTCCACTCATAAGTATAACCCGGTGGCAAGGCCTCAGCAGCGGCAGCCTCTACCTCGTTTATGACAACACCTGTGGATGCTCCCGGGGCCGGGTCAGCCATGACCGAAGCCGCGCGGAACATATTGTATCGTGTGAGGATCTGTGGCCCCAATACGTTCTCTGTCGTCAACAACGTTCGGAGTGGCACCATCGTACCATCTCCTGACTTCACATAGAGATTTCCAATATCCTCGACTTTGTTGCGGTAGCTCCCTTCCGCCTGGATCATGACTTTGTAGACTCGGCCAAAAATATTGAAATCGTTGATGTAGTAGGAACCTAGATACGCCTGCAGGGTCGAGAAGATGTCCGAAACACCTATGCCAAGCGTTTTTGCTTTTTCGCGATCCAGATCAACAAATACTTGCGGAACATTGGCGCGGAAAGTCGAATAGGCTCTGGCAATATCAGTGCTCTGGTTAGCGGAATAGACCATTGAGCCGGTTGCAGATGCCAAATCTTGCGGACTGCCGCCAGAGTTTTGCTGAAGCATTACCTGAACACCCCCCGTCGTACCAAGGCCTGGAATAGGCGGTGGATTGAAGGCAATGATATTTGCGCCAGGAATGGTCGAGAATTCCGCCCAGAATTTGGCAAGAATGTCGTTGATATGAAGACCAGGTTCTTGCCGATCTTCCCAACCGCTCATTGTCGCGATTACCAGTGCAGAATTCGCTGAAGTCGCAGCATTCAAAATCGAGTATCCGTTGACGACAACCACGTTTTCTACACCAGGCGTTTTTTCTGCAAGTTCAACAACGCGTTCTGTAACACCTTCGGTCCGTTCAAGAGCGGCTCCGTCGGGCAACTGCACATCGACCATCAAGTACCCTTGGTCTTCCAGAGGCAGGAACCCCTGAGGCAAAGACCCTCCGAGAGTAACGATCATTACGATGACACCGGCAACAGCCGCGACACCAACAAAGGCAACTTTCACCAACCGTCGGATAATCGACGAATATCCATCCCGGAATGACGTAATGCCGCGATCAAACATACCCATAATACCGCGCGGTGGGCCTGACCTAGCTTTCAACACAAGGCCGCACAATGCCGGAGATAGCGTCAAGGCATTGATCGATGAAATCACCACGGAGACAGAAATCGTAACCGCGAACTGGGAATATAGACGCCCGGTTATCCCTGGCATGAAAATCGTCGGTACAAACACCGCGAGAAGCACCAAGGTCGTCGCAATGATTGGACCGGTAATCTGTTCCATCGCCTTTGCGGTCGCGTCCTTTGGCGACAATCCTTCATCCGCAATGAGGCGTTCAACATTTTCCACCACAACAATGGCATCATCAACGACAATACCAATGGCAAGGACGAGCGCGAAAAGCGAAATGGTGTTCAGTGACATACCGAGAGCAAGCAGCACTCCGAATGTACCAATCAGCGATACCGGAATTGCGACCGTTGGAATGATGGTGGCCCGCCAGTTGCCGAGAAAGATGAACACGACAGAGACCACCAACAGGAAGGTCAAGAACAAGGTCGAAATAACATCATTCAGGGACTGCTGCACGAAGTCAGTCGTGTTGAACGGGACAGCATACTTCATATCTTCGGGAAATGCGCCTGCCAGACCATCAAGCCGTTTCAGAACATTTTCGGACACCTGAAGCGCATTGGCCCCTGGTGCCTGATAAATCGCCAAAACGGTTGACGGTTGTCCGTTGAATTCACCGCTAGCGTTGTAGAACTGCGCACCGAGTTCGACCCGCGCGACGTCACCGATTTTGACGATCGCACCATCCGCGCCTGTTCTGAGGACTATCTCCTCAAACTCTTCTTTCGTCGCCAGACGTCCTTTTGCCGTGATGGTATATTGGAATTGCTGTCCATCTGGGGCTGGAGGTGCGCCGATCTGTCCGGCGGCCACCTGAATGTTCTGATCCCTAACAGCACTGATGAAATCAGCAGGCGTCATACTCAGGCTGGTCAATTTGTCCGGATCAAGCCAGATACGCATTCCATAGGCGAAGTCCGTCATGACGGTGGCTTTGCCGACGCCCTGAACACGGGCTAGAGAATCTTTCAGGTTGATGGAGGCGTAGTTTGATAGGAACACTTCATCGTAGGTGCCATTGGGCGAATAGAGAGTAACTATCAGAAGCATGTTGGTGCTGGATTTCTGAACAGTCACTCCATTTTGAGTAACCTCACTCGGCAACTGGCTGGTCGCCTGACTTACCCTGTTCTGGACGTTGACCGTCGCAATGTCCGGATCAGTACCAACCTCAAACGTCACATTGAGGGAATAGCTACCGCTGTCGTTACTGGTCGACTGCATGTAGATCATGTCGTCAACGCCGTTGACCTGCCCCTCAATCGGGGCCGCGACCGTTTCCTCCAGAACTTCAGCATTTGCACCTGTATAGGTGGCTGAAACGTTCACGACCGGTGGTGTGATATCAGGAAATTGTTCAACTGGCAGAGAGACATAACCCAATATGCCAATCAGCGTGATCACAATCGAAATAACCAGCGCGAATTTTGGCCGGTAGATAAAAAAGCGAGAAAACATTTAGCTTTTCTCCGCCGGTTTGGCGGCAAGCACCGGTTCCACTTCAACGCCTGGGCGGACTTTCTGCAGGCCTTCGACGATGACTTCCTCGCCCTCTTCAAGGCCTTTGGTCACTACAAAATCGGTTTCGATTTGTTGGCCTAACTCTACGTACCGCTGTTGGACTTTTTTGTCGGCGGTAATAGCAAGTGCAAATGAGCCCTGCTGGTCGCGCTGGATAGCCGCTTGAGGAACAACCAGTCCAGTTTCTGTCTGCGGAGCTTCCAGAATGACAGTGACATATGTCCCGGCCAAAAGGCGGTTATCTGCATTATCAAATTGCGCGCGGAAGGAGATTGTACCGGTCGAAGAATCTACGGCATTATCAATGTACACGATCTTGCCAACTTCATTGTAGGGTTGGCCATTTGGTAATGTCAGTTTGATATTAGGTGAATTCTCCGGTGAAATATCGACCGGACTGATGCCGTGAAGTTTCACCGCATTCAGATATTGGGCCTCACTGACCGAAAAGTTTACATAAACCGGGGCCAGTCGGATTAACTTGACCAAAGGCTCAGTGGTCGGCCCGACAACTTCTCCAACACTATATGTCGTCTTGCCGATTTGCCCGTCAAAGGGGGCCGCGACATCCGTATAACTCAAGTTGAGATCAGCCTGTTGAAGGGCTGACTTCGCCGCATCAACTGATGCTTCAGCTTGCTGCATTTGCGCAAGTGTTGCTTCGTAGGCAGCTTCGGAAACGTGGCCCTTTTCCAGAAGGTCCTTGTCTCGTTTTTCATCAGCTGCTTTCAGCGCAGCATCTGCAGTCGCGCTGGCCAGGTTTGCCTTTGCTTTGGCTAGTGCGGCCTCGTATTCGGCTTTTTCTATCTTGAATAGAAGGTCATCCTTTTTGACGACCGTTCCGTCTGGGACCATTTTTTCTTCTAAAAACCCGCTGACACGAGCAATCAGGTTGACTTGATCTACTGCAGCAATTTGACCTACGAACCGTGCGCTTTGCCGGATTTCCTGAGATACAATCTTTGCGACTGTCACCGATGGGGGCGGCGGCGGGGCCGCTGCCTGTTCACTATCGTCAGAACAAGCTGCAAGTGCTGTTGCACCAACTAACAGGAACGCAAAAGATCGGGATTTAGGGCCGAAACACAGGAAGTTCATTCGTGGGGCTCCGCAACTGTTGGCCAAAATCGGCCAAGTCGGTTATTTGCACCCACTATAAAAGGACTCGTTGTTACAACAAGTGTTTATTCCGTATCGGAACCAATGTTGTCGGTTGAAACTCACTAATCACTATTGAATGACCGAAATTACCAACTGCCAGTCATTTTGAAGCTGAAAGACAGACAACATCCCTTAGAGCGGGGACATGATTAGCGTACACCCGAACAAATCGGCGGCTGGTATGGTTTTAGGTGAGATTAGCCCTTTGCACCCGACTTCGATTGCTGCGATCTGCGGCAAGTCACCAGCGACGGCCTCAGCGGCCATTGTCCCAATCATCATCCGGTAGGCATTGGGATTAAGAACAGATATTTTTCCGCGCGGTGTATCGACTTCAAGACCCAGGCTTGTCGCCCGCATTTCACGTTGACCTGAGAATCCACCCAAAAACTCATGATGGTCCGAGGGATCATTCGCCACAAAATAGACGGTCTTGATTTCAGCCGCGCCATTAGCGTGGCTTTGGAACGCCGATTTCCAGAAGTTCTTCGGGAACTTGTTGTGACACGTGAAATAGCCGATTTCCGGGCTGAGCGGATCGCCAACAAATGTCAGATCAAAGCCGACTTCCGCCGTGCTTCCATCCGGCAAATTTGCAATTCGGCCGAATGAAAAGGGTTCAAACAGTTTCAAACCGAGACCTTGGAAGTTTTCCCGGTCCTCTTCCGGGTCAGCGCTCTCCAGGACCAGCATGCTGGCACCTTCCCGCTTTTTCAGAAAATCGCGATTAAAAGCACCAAATGAAAATGCACCGTCAACAGGTTCCGCAATTAGATTCGGGTCAGCAACTGCCAGAATTTCAATAAAGAAGCCGTCCAGCTGCACGAGCCTGTTGGCCGTTCCCCAGGAATGTCGGTTTTCCGGCGTAACGGTGAAACCCAGTTCTTCATAAACTTTGGCCGCGGCATCAAGATCGTTCACCGCTACTACGATATGATCAACGCCGCGCGCCATATGCCCTACTCTCAAGACTGTAATTGTCAGACCAAACGGCTCTGATGAACTGCTGCTTCAATAAAGGACGCAAAAAGCGGGTGCGGTTCAAACGGACGCGACTTCAGCTCCGGATGATATTGCACACCGATGAACCAGGGATGATCTGCAATCTCGACCGTTTCCGGCAGCACACCATCCGGAGAGGTTCCGGCAAATATCAGGCCACATTCTTCGAGTTTTTCCCGGTATCCAATATTGACTTCAAACCGGTGACGGTGACGTTCCGAAACGCTAGAAGACCCATAAATTTCTGCGATCTTTGAACCGGGTTTCAGGGCAGCTGGATAAGCACCAAGACGCATTGTTCCACCAAGGTCGCCCTCGGCCATACGCATCTCTTTCTGATTGCCTTTTGTCCATTCAGTCATCAGACCTACAACAGGTTCCTTTGCAGGTCCGAACTCTGTTGAATTTGCGTCCTTGATCCCGGCAAGGTTTCTCGCAGCTTCAATGACAGCCATCTGCATGCCGAAACAAATCCCGAAATAAGGGATCTTGTGCGTGCGTGCGAAATGGGCCGCAGCAATTTTGCCCTCGGAGCCACGTTCGCCAAATCCACCCGGCACCAGAATACCATGAATACCTTCGAGATAAGGGGTCGGATCTTCTTTCTCAAATATCTCGGATTCAATCCATTCGAGATTGACCTTGACTCGATTTGCGATGCCGCCGTGAACCAGCGCTTCAATCATCGATTTATAGGCGTCTTTAAGGACCGTGTACTTGCCAACGATGGCAATTTTAACTTCGCCTTCCGGATTGGCGACAGCCTCGGATATGCCTTCCCAGCGATCCAGCACCGGAGCGGGTGCTCCCTTGATCCCGAACGCTGCCAGAACCTCGTTGTCCAGCCCCTCTTTATGGTACGCGATTGGCACATCATAAATCGACTTGACGTCATACGCCGGAATGACGGCCCCTTCCCTTACGTTACAGAAGAGAGACAGCTTGCGTTTATCCGATTCAGGGATCGGACGATCACAACGGATCATCAAAATGTCCGGCTGAATACCAATGGAGCGCAGCTCTTTAACGGAGTGCTGGGTCGGCTTGGTTTTCATTTCGCCGGCAGCTGCAATAAACGGCATCAATGTCAGGTGAATGTAGATGGCCTCGCCACGTGGCAAATCATTGCCGAGCTGACGTATAGCCTCGAAGAACGGCAGGCCTTCGATGTCCCCAACCGTTCCACCAATTTCCACCAGCACAAAATCATACTCATCGTTACCGTCGAGTACGAAATTCTTGATCGCATCCGTTACATGCGGAATCACCTGAACCGTACCGCCGAGGTAGTCCCCGCGTCGTTCCTTGGCAATGATGTCCTGATAAATACGGCCAGTGGTTATGTTGTCCTGCTGATTGGCCGGACGACCTGTGAACCGTTCATAATGACCAAGATCCAGATCGGTTTCCGCTCCATCATCTGTGACAAAGCATTCGCCGTGTTGATACGGGCTCATCGTGCCCGGATCAACATTCAAATAAGGGTCAAGTTTGCGAAGTCGAACTTTATAGCCGCGTGCCTGGAGCACAGAGCCCAGGGCCGCAGAAGCAAGACCTTTTCCAAGCGAGGAGACCACGCCGCCGGTAATGAAGATGTATCGCGCCATGGAGCAATACCATATCCTTGCCGAGGGTCATTTGACCACTCGGGAGTTACGTTCTTAACACATAAAAATGCCCTGCGAGATCAGCCGCAGGGCACATGTTAGGCGAATTGGCCGATTTTTCGGCGCCGCTCACTTACTGAGCGGCGGGAACCTGGGGACCAGAAGGACTTTGTTGTTTCAACGAATCGAGAATGCCGCCTGTACCACCGATTGGGGCAGAAGGTGCGTCGCCAGTCGCAACAGGAGCTGCATCAAGAATCGAAGCAGGGCTTTCTTCATTTTTCGCAATCAGGCTCAATGTGAGCGATGTCGCAAAAAAGGCAACCGCCAAGACACCGGTTGCCCGTGTCAGAACATTTGCCGTACCGCGGCTGGACATGACTCCACCACCGCCGCCGCCGCCGATACCGAGAGCGCCGCCTTCAGAGCGCTGCAGAAGCACGACCAGCACCAAGGCCAAAACGACCATAAGGTGGATTACGATGACTACGGTTTCCATCGATTTCCATTCTGTTCTGAATTCAAGATTTGCGGCCTTCTACACTAGTCATGGACAGCTTTCCACCCTTGAATTGCGTCTTCACCCAAGAAGCGTCAAGCCCCTTGATCACAAATAAGCCGAAAGGATGCCAAGAAAGTCTTCCGCCTTGAGACTTGCGCCACCCACAAGCGCGCCATGAACATTCTCTACAGCCATCAATTCCCTGGCGTTGCCGGGTTTCACCGAACCACCGTACAACAGTCGCATGGTAGCTCCTTCGTCAGCGAACCGGTCCGCAAGGACATCGGACATAGCGCCATGCATTTCCCTAACGTCGTCGGTTGTGGGCGTCAATCCGGTACCTATTGCCCAGACCGGCTCATAAGCAATCACGGTATTGGTAGCGGAAGCCCCATCCGGCACAGATCCGGCAAGTTGACCTTGAACGACTTCGACTGCCTTCCCCGCTTTACGCTCAGTTTCCGTCTCGCCTACACAAATAATGGCGACCAGTCCTGCGGCCCACGCCGCTTCCGCTTTGGATTTCACATCAGAATCTGTTTCATTGTGGTCAGTTCGACGCTCGGAGTGTCCAACAATGACTGCTGTTGCACCTGCATCGGCCAACATGGCTGCGGAAATGTCGCCAGTATGGGCTCCGGCGACTGCCGTATGGCAATCTTGTCCACCTAAAGCCATCGGATTTCCAACGGACTTGTCCGCAAGCCCCACGATCAGCGTTGCAGGTGCACATATCATCGCATCGACTGTGTCGGCCATTTCATCTGAGATACCCGACAACATCTTGTAAAACTCTGCCTGACTTGATTTCAGGCCGTTCATTTTCCAGTTACCGGCGACCAATGGTTTGATGGTGCTCATGGGTTCGTGCTCCTGCAGGCAATCTCATCTGTTGCCGCTTATAGAGCAGAACAGTCGGGCTCTTGCAATCCGGCTAAAAACACAGTTCATGCAACTTCGTGATTATGAATGGCATTCCACGCCTTGCGGGCGCGGCGTTGCCTCATTATGATCCGCCCGCTCTGGCAGGGATTTGCCAGAATATCGGCGCGCTTTGACGCTGCCGGGATAGAGATAGAAACGGGAGACGTCATGCTTGACGCGTTGCGCAAGGGTGCTGGCACTTGGATTGCCAAACTATTCATTGGATTGCTGATTTTCAGTTTTGCCGCCTGGGGTGTAACCGACTTCCTGCAAGGATTCGGACAAAACACCGCAGCCAAGGTAGGTGAATCCGAGGTCTCCCTATACGAATTTGACAGAACCTATCGCCAGGAATTGAACAGGATCGGACAGCAAATTGGCCGTCCGTTGTCACCTCAAGAAGGTGCCCAACTCGGTCTTGTTCAACAAGCTCTCGGCCAATTGGTCGGTGAAGCCGCGATGAACAATGCATCTAGGGAGTTGCAACTTGGCGTATCTGATGCCCGGCTATCGTCCATAATTCAATCGGATCCGTCTTTTCAGGGCGCGACCGGCAGGTATGATCGCGGCCGCCTCCAACAGCTTCTTCAGGCCAACGGTTATCGCGAAGACGAATACGTCATTCAGCGTCGGCGGATCGCGGAGCGCAGCCAGCTTTCAGAGGGAATTGCAGGGGGAATGGTTGCCCCGGCGAGTTACCTGGAAGCACTTAACTCTTATCAGCGAGAAACCCGTTCAATCGATTACCTACTGGTTACCGCCGAACAAATTGGTGAAATAGCTGATCCGGCAGATGATGTTCTTGCGAGTTATTACGAAGACAACAAAGCCAATTTCCGAGCACCTGAATATCGCGAAATCAAGTTCGTGACACTGACGCCTGAATCACTGGCGCGGCCGAGTGACGTAACGGACGAAGACGCAAGGGCTGAATATGAGCGCGCCAAGGACGATTTTTTCGAGCCAGAGCGCCGAAAAGTTCGCCAGATGTCTTTTTCGTCGAAAGAAGATGCAGAAGCGGCGGCAAATGAACTTGCAGGTGGAAAAACGTTCGACGAGCTGATGGCGGATCGAAACCTCGTCAGCAATGATGTCACCTTGGGAGTAATGGCTCAGGCCGATTTTCTTGATGAAGCGCTCGGCACTGCTGCCTTTTCGCTTGGCGCTGGCGAGACCAGCGGAACAGTAGATGGCCGGTTCTCGACCGTCATTCTCAATGTAGTGGAAGTGTTGCCTGAACAAACGACGCCGTACGAGAAGGTAAAAGACCAGATCGTGACAGACCTTGCACGTGAACAGGCTGAGCGTGAAATCCTCGACCTGCTAGATGAAATCGAAGATGCGCGTGCCGGCGGAGCTCTTCTGGATGAAATCGGAGATCGCTTTGACCAACCTGTCCAGGCACCAGAAGCGTTCGATTCTTCGGGCAAGTCCATGTCTGGCACTGATGTAACACTGCCTGAAGCCGAGGGCCTAGTCTCCGGCGTCTTCGACAGTGACGTAGGTATTGAAAATGATGTCGTCCAAATCGCAGACCGCGGATTTCTTTGGTACGACGTGACAAAAGTGATCCCGTCTCGCGACCGGGACCTTAGTGACGTTAAGCGTGATGTCGTTTCAGCCTGGAAAGCCGAAGAACTTTCAAATCAGATGGATGAAAAGGCAGCTGATCTTTTGAAACAAGCTGAAACCGGTGCTCCGCTGCTTGCAATTGCTGCGACGAAGAACCTTGAGGTTCAATCTGCTGCTGACCTCACACGCTCAGGGCAGAACAGCATTATCGGTCGTGATGCGCTGACAGCAGTTTTCAACGGACCAGTTGGCACGACGGCAACGACGCAAACAGCAGATAGTACAGGGCGTATTGTGTTGAAGGTGACTGGTTCCAATGTCCCGACGTTTGATCCGGAAGCACCTGAAACTGCGGCAATCGAGGGGCAAATTTCCCAACAACTTCGGGATTCGTTGATTGGCCAGTATATCACCGAGCAGGAAAATCTGGCAGGAGTTGAGATTAACAGCGCTGGTATCGCTCAGGTGATGGGCTTGCATCAGAATCCAATGTGATTGCGACGGATTGATCCATGACACCTTTCAAAGACTTCATCTCAAAAGTCGCCGATGGGCACGCGCTCAATTACGAGGAAGCGCGTGAAGCTTTTGAAGTGATCCTGTCTGGCTCAGCTACGCCTTCACAACTCGGTGGGTTCCTCATCGCGCTCAGAGTGCGCGGTGAGAGCATTGCGGAAGTAACCGGCGCGGTGGCCACCATGCGCGCCAAAATGGTTCCAGTGGATGCTCCGGAAAACGCGATTGATATCGTTGGGACTGGCGGCGATGGCTCTGGCAGCTACAATATTTCCACCTGCACAGCACTTGTTGTGGCCGGGTGCAATGTTCCGGTTGCAAAACACGGAAATCGATCACTCTCTTCAAAGTCCGGGGCATCGGAAGCTCTTTCCGAACTAGGCGTAAATATCGACATCGGCCCGGAGAAAATTTCTGAGTGCATTAAAAAGGCCGGTATAGGTTTCATGTTCGCGCCCCTTCACCACGCCGCCATGAAACATGTTGGCCCAACGCGAATGGAACTTGGAACCCGAACGATCTTCAACCTACTCGGCCCCTTGTCCAGCCCTGCCGGTGTCAAACGCCAGATGACCGGTGTATTTGATCGCAAATGGGTTGAGCCCGTCGCGAAAGCGCTAAAAGAACTCGGATCTGAGAAAGCCTGGATCGTTCACGGTTCTGATGGCATGGATGAGATCACCACAACAGGTCCGACATTTGTCAGCGAACTTGACAACGGTTCCATCCGATCCTTTGAGATTTCTCCGTCAGATGCCGGACTTTCGATGGCAAAGGCCGAAGATCTGAAGGGTGGTACGCCGACCTACAACGCCGAGGCACTGCGGGATGTTCTGGCAGGCACAAAGAATGCCTATCGCGATATTGTTTTGTTCAATTCTGCGGCGTCTCTCATAGTTGCCGACAAGGTCGATAATCTGAAAGACGGTGTAGATATGGCTGCAAATTCTATTGATTCAGGGGCGACTTCCGACACGCTTGATAAGCTTGTGGACGCCTCAAACGGGTAAGCTGATGGCAGATATCTTACAAAAAATCGAAGCCTATAAACGGCAGGAAATAGAAGCTGCCAAAACCGAGATCTCGCTTGAAGATTTGAAAGCACAGATCAAGGGTGTTGATGTGCCGCGCGGTTTCACCAAAGCACTCGAAGCCAAACATGCTGCCGGTGACTACGCCCTGATAGCCGAAATCAAGAAAGCTAGTCCGTCCAAAGGACTGATCCGGGAAGATTTCGACCCGCCGATGCTGGCCAAGGCCTATGAAGATGGCGGCACTGCCTGTCTGTCTGTCTTGACCGATACACCCTCGTTTCAGGGCAAACCGGAGTTTCTGACGGCAGCCCGCGATGCTGTTTCCCTGCCGGCCCTTCGCAAGGATTTTCTCTATGACACCTATCAGGTCTATGAGGCGCGCGCCTGGGGCGGTGACTGTATTCTGATCATTATGGCAGCTGTCGACGATGACCTAGCAAAGGCGCTGGAAGAAACGGCGTTTGATCTGGGCATGGATGTTTTGATCGAAGTGCACAATGCGCAGGAATTGGAACGTGCGCTGAATTTGTCTTCCAGGTTAGTTGGAATCAACAATCGCAACCTCAAAACCTTCGAAACGCGACTGGAAACCAGTGAAGACCTGGCGCCTCAGATTCCGTCAGACAAGATTGTTGTCGGCGAATCCGGATTGTTCACGCCAGATGATCTGGCTCGTATGAACCGATCCGGTATATCGACGTTCCTGATTGGTGAAAGCCTGATGCGACAATCTGATGTCACATCGGCAACACGAACTTTGCTTACGCGCCCTTCTCTGTCCGAGGCTGTTTGAGGCTTATGTCCGATCAAGATCCAAAGCTGACGCATATAGATAGCTCAGGCGCAGCAAACATGGTCGACGTTTCCGAAAAGGCCTCTACGCACAGAATCGCGGTCGCCATCGGCAGCATTACCATGCGCCCGGAAACCCTTGAATTGATCCGCTCCGGAAATGCCAAAAAAGGCGATGTCCTAGCGACAGCCCGAATTGCTGGGATCATGGCGTCCAAAAAGACGCATGAACTTGTTCCGCTGTGTCATCCGCTGATGCTGTCCAAGGTCTCGGTTGATATAGAACCCGACGACACACTGCCGGGTTTCATCGTGACTGCGACGACCAAGGTCAGCGGGCAGACCGGGGTTGAGATGGAAGCATTGACCGCTTGTTCCGTCACCTGCCTCACCATCTACGACATGGCCAAAGCCGTCGATCGCGGTATGGCAATTGGCAACATCCGTTTGGTTGAAAAAGCTGGCGGCAAGTCTGGTAACTGGACCTTAGAGAAAGATGGTAGCGAGGGTGGCACCGGATGAGCCTGATGCCTGTCTCTGAGGCTCTGGAGAAACTAATTGCCGGCATGTCTGCGCTGGAAACGGAGCTCGTTCCGCTTGATCAGGCCAATGGCCGTTTTCTTGCCGCCGCCCTGCCCTCGACCCGCACGCAGCCCCCTTTTGCAGCATCGGCCATGGATGGCTATGCAATCCGGCATAAAGATTTGATTTCTAATGGTGTCACATTGAATGTTATCGGCGAAGCTCCGGCCGGGCACAGTTTCAATGGCCATGTTGGCGCAGGCGAAACAGTTCGAATCTTCACTGGTGCCCCCATTCCGGAGGGTGCGGACACTATCCTGATCCAGGAAGATGCAGAGCGATCCGGTGAAACGATCAGAGTAATTGAAAAACCACCGAGGGGTGCATTCGTGCGGCCTGCGGGTCTCGATTTTGCGCAAGGTGACGTTTTGCTGGCGCCACCAAAGAAACTTGGCTACCGGGACCTTGCTCTGGCAGCTGCAATGAACCATGCAGACATTCCGGTCATTCGCCGCCCCAGAGTCGCAATTCTGGCAACAGGTGATGAACTCGTCCGACCAGGCGCCAACCCCGGTCCGGACCAGATAATCGCATCCAATCATGCAGGCATTGCAGGTCTGGTTGAAGATTGCGGCGGCGAGCCAATCGATCTTGGTATCTCCCCTGATGATCCAGTCGCGCTCGCGGGCCATGTGCGTGAGGCAATTGCAAAAGAAGCCGATATTCTGGTGACTCTTGGTGGCGCCTCCGTTGGTGATCATGATCTGGTTCAAGACGTTTTGGGTCAGGAAGGCATGGACCTCGCATTCTGGCGCATCGCCATGCGGCCCGGGAAACCATTGATGGCAGGTCACCTAGGTAAGACCAAAGTCCTTGGACTTCCCGGAAATCCGGTTTCCAGTCTCGTCTGTGGTCTCCTATTTCTGAAACCGCTGATAGCCAAAATGCTAGGTGATGTGTCTGCTGCGGGACAAAAAAAAGAAGCGGTTCTTGGAAAAGACATTTCCGCCAATGATCGGCGTCAGGATTATGTTCGTGCGGCTTTGTCAGAGAATGAAAATGGACGAATAGTCGTGGAGCCTTTTGACAAGCAGGACAGTTCCATGTTGGGCCTTCTCGCTCTATCCGGTGCGTTGATCATCAGGCCGCCACACGCACCCGCACAATCCGCAGGGTCCAGCGTTCCAGTCCTCATTCTGTAGTCTGAATTATCCGGTATCCAGTTGCCAGATGCAAAAAACCCGGCTCATAAGCCGGGTTTCTGTAGTCGCCAAGTCAGAGATCAATCAGGCAGCCGCAACAGCCCGCTTCGCCATGACGGTTACAAGATTGGCGCGATAAGCAGCCGAACCATGGATGTCAGACAACATGTTGTCAGCAGCTGGCGAGATACCGGCAACTGCGTCGGCAGACCAATTGGATGCAAGGGCTGCTTCCATATCACCCATACGGAAAACACCGTCCTGACCTGCTCCCGTAACTGCAACCTTGACGGATCCGTCGCTTCCTTTGGCAACAAAGACTCCGGCCATGGCATACCGGGACGCCGGGTTCGGATATTTTGAGTACGCACTTGCCGATGCGCCCGGGAATCTAACCGAAACAACGACTTCATCGTCATCCAAGGCCGTTTCGAACATGCCGGTGAAGAAACCTTCAGCCGGTATTTCCCGTTTGCTGGTTACAACAGTTGCACCAAGGGCAACAAGCGCAGCCGGATAATCAGCGGCAGGATCGTTGTTTGATACCGAACCACCAATTGTTCCCATATGACGCACAGCAGGATCACCGATACCGCCGGCGAGCGAAGCAAGCCCTGGAAGCCTATCCTTGACCAGTGCAGAAGCCGCAACTTCCGCATGTGTGGTTGCGCCGCCAATAGCAACACCGCCGCCATCTTCACGAATGCCATTCATTTCAGCGATTCCAGTGACGTCGACAAGGTCAGATGGCGCCGCCAGACGCTGTTTCATGGTTGGCAAGAGGGTCTGCCCTCCGCCTAAAAACTTGCCGTCTTCCGAATTGGAAACCAGATCCGCTGCTTCTGCCGCTGAACTGGCCTTGTGATAATTTGTTTCATACATGTTGGGTCTCCCCGAAAAACAAGTGTTTGGGTGTAGGCGGGTTGCCCCGCCCAGATGTTTTATTCAGCAGCCTGTTTCGCGCTAGCTTGAGCCAATGCCCAGACCTTTTGCGGCGTTGCCGGCATAGTCAGGTCATTGTTTCCAAGCGCATCCGTGATCGCATTGATAACCGCAGGCGGAGATCCAATGGCGCCCGCTTCACCACAGCCCTTCATGCCGAGCGGATTGCCCGGGCAAAGAGTTTCGTGGGTCGAGAGCTGGAAGTTCGGCACATCATCCGCGCGCGGCATGGTGTAATCCATGTATGACGCAGTAAGGAGCTGACCGTTCTCGTCGTATGCTGCATTTTCAAGCAGCGCCTGACCAATTCCTTGTGTCAGACCTCCATGAACCTGACCTTCCACAATCATCGGATTGATGATCTTGCCGAAGTCATCAGCAGCTACGAAGTTGACAATCTCGGTCGTGCCTGTTTCCGGATCGATTTCAACTTCACAAATGTAAGTCCCGGACGGGAATGTGAAGTTTGTTGGATCGTAGAAAGCACCTTCCTTCAGACCAGGCTCCATGCCTTCCGGCAGATTGTGACCTGTATAGGCAGCGAGTGCGACCTCGGTGAAACTCAGTTTCTTGTCGGTACCGGCAACTTTCAGTTCGCCGCCTTCGATCTGAATGTCTCCTTCGGAGGCTTCCATAAGGTGAGCCGCGATCTTTTTCGCCTTGGCTTCTACCTTGTCGAGAGCCTTGACAATCGCCGACATGCCAACAGCACCGGAACGCGAGCCGTATGTCCCCATGCCGAACTGGACCTTGTCCGTGTCACCATGGACAATTGAGACCGCGTCGGTGTCGAGACCAAAACGTTCGCTGATCAGCTGGGCAAAGGTCGTTTCATGTCCCTGACCATGGCTGTGAGATCCTGTCAGCACTTCGATTGTACCAATCGGATTGACCCGCACTTCAGCAGATTCCCAGAGGCCGACACCGGCACCGAGAGAACCGACAGCGGCTGACGGTGCAATACCGCAAGCTTCTACATAGCAGGACAATCCGATACCGCGCAGTTTGCCACGTGAAGCAGACTCTGCCTTACGAGCGCCAATACCATCGTAATCAATGGCTTTCAGGGCAGCATCCAGCGTCGCATCGTGATTTCCAGCGTCATAACACATGATAACCGGTGTCTGATGCGGGAATTCCTTGACGAAGTTCTTACGGCGGAATTCTGCCGGCGACAACCCAACTTCACGCGCTGCTGTTTCCATCATCCGCTCAACCAAATAGGTTGCTTCCGGACGACCTGCACCACGATAAGCATCGACGGGTGTCGTGTTCGTGTAGGCCGTTTTCACATTGGCGTGGATTGTTGGAATGTTGTACTGGCCTGACAATAGCGTCGCATAAAGATACGTCGGTACTGATGACGAAAACAGCGACATGTAAGCGCCGATATTCGCAACTGTCTTGACGCGGAGGCCAAGGATTTTGTTGTCAGCATCCAGAGCCAGTTCGGCCTCGGACTGGTGATCACGACCATGCGCATCTGTCAGGAAGGCTTCTGTGCGATCCGACACCCATTTGACAGGGCGACCTATACGCTTCGAAGCCCACAGGCACACCATTTCTTCCGGGTAGATGTAGATCTTTGAACCAAAACCACCGCCGACATCCGGTGCGATGACGCGGAGTTTGTGTTCTGGAGCTACAGCATAAAAAGCCGACAACACAAGACGGGCGACATGCGGATTTTGTGACGTCGTGTAGAGCGTATGGTGCTCTTCAGCATCGTTGTAATCAGCAAGCGCAGCACGTGGCTCCATCGGATTAGGCACGAGACGATTGTTGCGGATTTCCATCCGCGTCACATGAGCCGCTTTTTCAAAAGCTGCATCCGTGGCAGCTTCGTCGCCGATTTCCCAATCGAAGATCAGGTTGCCTTCAGCTTCTGGATGAATTTGCCGCGCACCTGGTTTCAAGGCATCGACTGCTTCCACAACAGCTGGCAGTTCTTCATAGTCGACAACAACTGCGTCGGCAGCATCGCGTGCCTGTGCCTGTGTGTCAGCAACAACCACAGCCACTGCCTGACCAACGTGGCGAACAATTTCAGGTTCCAAAGCACGCCAGCCACCCATTTTCATCGGTGTGCCGTCTTTGGAATGAATCATCCAGCCACATATAAGGTTGCCGATTCCGTCGCCGACCAGCTGATCACCTGTCAGAACTGCGTCGACACCAGGCATCTTCAGCGCGTCGCTTGAATCAATGCTTTTTACTTTTGCATGGGCGTGCGGTGACCGAACAAAAGCGGCAAACCCCATACCAGGGATCACCATATCGTCGGTGTAATTCCCCTTGCCAGTGATGAAACGCTTGTCTTCCTTGCGCAAGGCGCGGGCGCCAATTCCCTCAACTGCCATTATCTCTTCTCCCTAAATCATTTAGGTCCGGCCCCGCCTGCCCGGCTTACCTCTGGATGCCGGTTAAACCGGCAAGAACCTCAATTAGGTTCTTTGAATTCCTAGACCTGGCGGCCAGCTGGTTTGCCAATTTCCTCCCGGCAAGATCCAATTGGTTGGTCTTTGAAAGCTTTGCGCAATGAAATCGCGCATAGAAAACTACAATCCGTCTTACTCAGCAGCCTGGGACATGCCCGCCATCTGATCGGAAGCCGCTTTGATCGCTTTGACAATGTTGTGGTAACCGGTGCAACGGCAGATGTTGCCTTCGAGCTCATGCCGGATAGTCTTTTCATCCAGATTGCCGGCTCCATGACGGTTAATCATGTCAACAGCGCTCATGATCATGCCCGGTGTACAAAAGCCACACTGAAGACCGTGATGCTCACGAAAGGCTGCCTGGACCGGATGCAATTCTCCGCGCCCGGCAAGCCCCTCAAGGGTCATGACTTCCGCGCCATCAGCTTGAGCTGCCAACATGGTACAGGACTTTACCGCTTTACCATTCACATGGATTACACACGCACCGCATTGTGAAGTATCACAACCCACATGTGTGCCGGTCAGTCCACGAACCTCCCGAATGAACGATACGAGCAGCGTCCGGTCTTCGACATCAGCCGAAACCGTCTTGCCGTTCAATACCATTGAGATTTTCGACATGAATTCCTCTCCCTCATGAAATTCGGGACCTTTGATCCCAATATGTTCCCCGGCATTGCACCAGGTAATAGACGTTATTGTCGGCTTCTCCTCATTACCGACATGTCAATTCCAGATCCTTTCAGAAACCTCCCGGTGCGGTCAACTTGTAAGCGCCAAAACAATTATCAAACCAGCAAGCGCCGCCATACCCCAGACCATTGGTCCACCAAAGGCATTGCGTTCAGCCGCCGCTTCAATGTTTTCTTCCGCCTGGTGGATTTTTTCCTCAACGGCGTGTTCCGCATCCTCTATTGCATGCACGATTTCTTCAGGTGCCTGCTCAATTGCAATCCGTTTTGCTTCTGCGGCGATTCCGGGATCCAATTCGGCCCCTTCGTCAATTGCTGAACCACCACCAACTTTTGCGGAGAAATTGGTAAAAAACTCTTCGGCCATTTTTTTGGCTGTAGAATCAATTAGACGGCTTCCAAGTTGGGCAAGCTTTCCACCGACCTGTGCTTTGGCTTCATAAGTTAGAACTGTTTCATCACCCTCTTCCGCCAAACTGACCTTTGCTGACCCTTTGGCAAAGCCGGCAACACCACCCTTTCCTTCACCTGAAATCGTATAACTCTCAGGTGGATTGATATCGGAGAGTGTCACCGCGCCTTTAAATTTCGCCTTCACAGGTCCTATCTTGGACGTCACCGCCGCTGTCATTTCTGTATCCGACGTCATTTCCAAACTGTCACAACCCGGAATGCACACCTTCAGGACTTCCGGATCATTGAGCGCAGCCCATACGGCATCCCGTTTTGCCGGAATCCGATGAGAACCGTTCATGTCCATGAGTATTCCTCCCCAAAAATATCCGTTTGCCCGTTCAGGTATTCGTACCAATGCAACGAATGCCTAGCTTTTTGATCGCTGAGCCAACGCAACTCTCATTGTTTGAGGGTATCAGAACCTGTTTCGCGCAGATTTTCAATCGCTTATCGTCATTTTAGAAAAGAAAGGCACTATCAAGCACGACAGCCCCAGCAAACAGCACGCACCTTTTTTCAGCGGACGATGCAACACTTTTTCTAATCGGAAAAATGGCATTCCAGCTGCAAGCCCTAAAATCAGCCGTTTGCAATGCCCGGAACAGCCGCGTCTTGAACAAATCTCTTTAGATCATCAGGATTCAAAGGCTTGGCGAAGAAATAACCCTGTAGGAAATCGCAGTGCAGTTTTTGCATGATTTGCCGTTGACCAGCGGTCTCAACACCTTCTGCTGTTATTTTCAAATCAAGTGCCTGTGCTATTCCAATAATGGATTTCACAACAGCGAGTGCATCCGCATCCTGATCCATATTCATAATGAAACTGCGGTCAATTTTGATCCCATTGACGGGAAGTTTTCGCAGATAACTCAGTGATGAATAACCAGTTCCAAAATCATCAATCACAACGCTTGCCCCTTGGCTCCGGAGCCAGGTCAGCAAATCCATCGCAGTTTGGTCATTGTTGAGAAACAGACCTTCGGTAACCTCGAAAATCACTCGATTGAGCGGTAATTCTGCTGCGGCTGCAGCCTCTTCTATATCTTTATAAATACGGCTTGCATGCACTTGTCTGGGTGACAAATTCACATTTAGTCGCACATCTGTCGGCAAGCCTTGCAACTGGCTAAATTCGAAGAATGCATGTTTGAACATCCAGGCGCCGATCTCAGACATCAATCCGCTTGTTTCGGCAGCTTGAATCATTTTGGCTGTATTGAGAAATTCACCCGTTGGTGTCTGGAACCGCATCAATGCTTCAAAGGAAGCAATGCAGCCTTCCTTCGCGTGCATGATCGGCTGATAATGCACTGAATATTTGGTATTTTCTGCTTCGTCTGTCAGAAGGGATACAAGCCGTAAACGCTCAAATGCTGCTTCCTGCATCGACGGGTTAAATTCGGCGAAATTGGCATTGCCTTTTTGCCGAACTTCATTGAGGGCAATAGAGGCATAACGTGTAACTTGTTCTGCAGATTCTTGTTTGTCAGCGCCAAAGGCAATTCCAAGCCTTAACCGAAGGGTTAATTGCCCATCTTCCAACTTGATCGGTTCTTGAAATGCTTTTTCCGCTCGCGCGACAATATCCTGGTGTCCGAGGTCCGTATACCCTCTGAGGAGGATCAGGAATTCGTCTCGTTCTTTTCTTGCAATGGATAAGGCTTCAGGAAACGCCTGCGACAACCGATGACCGGTTTTCTTTAAGACAGCGCTGGCTTTTTCATCACCTATTCCATCCACAATCACACGATATCTCTGAATGTCAGTGTGCACGACGAGCATAGGGACAGATGCATCTGAATTGCGCTGGTAGGTTTCCAGAAATCCGGAGAATGTAGAAAGACCGGTAGTTCGATCTACATAGGCCAAGTTGCGTATGTGTTCGATAAGACCTGTTTTTTCATAACCGACCGCGACATTGGAAACGAAGAGCTGAACGAGTTCAGGACCAAGTATATCTTCAAGAGTGGTCTCTGGTAGTCCGACATATAGCACCCCAGACATATGGTTTCTGGTTTCCAGCGGCAGTGCTGTACCCTGATGGTTCGAACAAATAGTCCTTGTCTTGACGCAATTTTTGATTGTGTTTCGAATATCAGCGTTCGCTATAACGTCTATCGGAAGATCTATCTTGTCTTCCAGCGCTCCTTTGGCCGCCAGCACCCTAATATCATTTTTTTCATCGATGTAATCGTCTCTAAGCGGATCTACCCCACACAAAAGACTGTCCATCGGCAAGTCGACAAGATCTGCGAACTGGTCAAGCACTTCTGTCGCGAAATCACTAATTGCATTTCTTTGCACTATTGCAGCGAAGTGAGCGTTTAGCTGTTTTAGTTTCTTTCGCTTATCTTCAAGCGACATCACCAATTTATAACCGCGCAACGCGGTCACAATTGCTGTTAAAAGCTTGGTGCGCGACAATTCCGCTTTTTCGGTATAGCCATCGATATCATATTTCATGATGACATCGGTCTGGGGCGCATAGCCAGGTTGCCCGGTCCGAAGGATCAAACGCGTAAATTTGTTTTCAAGACTGTCTCGGATCCAGCGCACAAGTCCAAGGCCTGCAGTGTCACTTTCCATAACGACATCAATCAAAGCCACCGCGATATCATCATGATCTTCGAGCAAATACCGCGCTTCTTCTGCAGACAGAGCGTGGAGTAACTCGAATGACCGTCCTTCATACTCGCAACCGGAAACTGCTATCTTGGTAACCTCATGGACATCTGGGTCATCATCAACAATAAGCAGTTTCCATTTCGGAACAGTGCTGTCGACCTGTTTGGGTTCATAGGGTGCAAGGAAATCCATGGCCATGTCAGTGCACCTTCTGCAGTGTTTTTGATTTGTTTTTTTCAGGTGAAGTTGCTGGGAACTCGATAATAAACTCAGTCCCCTGTCCTACTGATGAGGAAACAGAAATTGTCCCGTTCAACGCTTCGGTGACCAATTGATAGCAAATTGCCATTCCGAGGCCGGATCCGCCCTTGCCGAATTTGGTTGTGAAAAACGGTTCGAATACCTTTTTCAAGTTTTTCTCCGGAATCCCAACACCGTCGTCGCGAAAACTAAAGACAATTTTTTTGGCCTGAGGGTCTGAATTCTCATTGTCTATATCGTCGACCACTTGTGAGTTTATACTTATCGTTCCCTCATCGCGTCCTTCGTATCCATGCTTGATAGCGTTTTCGATCAAGTTTGATACCAATTGGCTGATCGCTCCGGGGTAACTGTCTACAACTCGGTCCGCGTCCAATTCCAACAAAACCTTGTAAGGGGTCTTTCGCAAAGTCGGCTGCAGCGTTGCCAGGGTTTCGGTAACAATATGGTCGAAGTTGAATGGCCGCTTTTTTTCGCTTTGGCGATCGACAGCTACTTGTCGGAAGTTACCAACCAAATCGCGCGCTCTGCCTAATGTCTTTTCAATGATAACGGCAGTCTCGGATATACGTCCGACTTCTCTTTCAAGCGCGTCCTTACTGAGAGTTTGCTGTTCCAATTCCGAATTGAGATATTGGGCGGAGTCCCGAATGGTCGTTGCAGCCATAAGTGCATTTCCAAGCGGTGTATTCAACTCATGGGAAACACCTGCCACAAGAGCTCCAAGTGCAGCCAGGTTATCAGCCTGGATGAGCTCTTCCTGAACCAGTTTGAGCTGTTCTGTTCTTTGAGTCACCAAGTCTTCGAGGTTGGTTTGATATTCTTGAATTTTGTTCAAATCGAAGTGTCGACGCTGAACCATCGCTTGGAGGCTTGAAGCAAGGATGCCAATTTCATCTGTACGCCCAGGCATCAACTCCGAACGGGGCGGATCTTCAATCAGTCGCGGCGTAGACAGATATTGAATCACTTCAGATAATGGCAAACCGATTAGCCGGCGAAATATCGTCCTGATTACAACACCCAGAAGCGCCAAATAGATAACTATGGCAGACGCAATAAAGCCAACAGTTGATGCAATTTCATAAGAAATCGTGTTTCGGTCAATTAGAATAAAGACCTGTCCAATTGCATCCGAATGCAGAACAGCACTTGGCGAGTTCAGTGTGTAACTTAATGCACCACTCCGACGGCCTTCATCAGGAGCGTCACCAAAATTCCCTGTATCTGGAGTTTCAACCCAAACCTTTTCGACGACCTCAAGAGACTCCAATCCGCGAATAAGCTGGATGGTCGCATCTGCATTCACTGTCCAAATCGCCCTTTCAAAAGGACGTTTGGTTGCCTGAAAAAACGCTTCAGTTACGCGAATGGCTCGTTCATGAGAGGAATCCCAGGTAATTTTCGTCAATATAGCAACAAATATCACGCCTAGAACCGCAAATAGCCCGAGCGTATAGAAAATAAATGTTCTGGAAAGGCTATTACGCCCCAAGTCTTTTGCAGCAAAAGGCAAATATGTGCTGCTACTAGCGCTCAAAATAACCACCCAATAGTTCCGACGACTTCAACTGCTGCATCATGAGCTGACAATCACTATGAAACCGCAACCTAGTGCACCAAACGGAAACAAGATGCAACTCAATGCCTTTGCCATATTTAACGGCTCAGTTTACCACCGTATTCTGCCCGACCTATCTCTGAGTTAAGTGACCGGAATTCCGAACAGATTCCTAGTTTATATGCATAGTCTTCAAGGTTTCTAAATTTTTCATAAAAATCAATTGTTATTTGAGGCAGAGATCACCAGAACAGATATTATTTTTACCGTATCATTTTATCGACGCCTTACTTTGCTGAGCAAGGCTTACACTTCATACGGCATAGTGAATCAAATTGACCAGCTGCCCAACCCGATAGATACGTCCGCATCTGCTTTATTGTTTACGCGATCTCAGGAACTGACCAAAGATATGACATTTGCAGATTTGGGAACATCCTCGGCAACACGAGACGTCAACGAAATACCCTGGTGACTTGCCTGAACTGGACGGCGGCTATCGCCAATCTTTTGTTTAGTGGCCGCGCCGTCTTTGAGCATATAGCCAATATAACGTGTAGATTCGATAGTGTCATAACCCAGTCTTTTTCGTAGCTTTTTTCTAAGTTTAGAAATGTGGCTCTCGACAACACATTCATCCACGCCGTCATTCATGACGCCATAAACAGCATTGAAAATTTGGGTCTTTGTAACGCGACGGCCTTTGTTTTTGACAAGGTGCTCCAAAATACGGCGTTCTCGGCGCGGCAGTTCCATAACCTCGCCACCGACCACCGGATCACGGCCATCGTAATACACTTCAATTGCCCCCGTGCCTGCGACGTTGTTACGCGCAGCAACCCGGCGGCGGAAGACACCCGTTCGAGCAATAATTTCGCGAACATGAATAGGCTTTTTCAACACATCGTCCATACCCGCGGAAAAAAGCTCAAGTGTACTCTCCAGATTGGGCGTATCTTGCAGCGCCATTATCTGGGCTTCAGGACATTTGTTCCGGATATGGGATACGAAACCGGCCCGGCCGTCAGACTCTCCCAGAAGGAAGGCATCTACTGATGAGAGATCAGTCGTACAGGTTATTTCCAACCAGTCCAACAACTCATCAGGTTCAAGCTCCAGAGGAGCGTATCCCTCTCGTTCAAAGGCGGATGCGTAACCGGAAGTTACGATCTCTCTTTCGTCAACGATGATAAACATAACAGCCCCTCGAAATATCCGATATACAATCGGTAAATACATGACACCGCAGGGTCAATATTTCTTGCACTTAAGGAGCATCGTTTCGTATAATAAAGTTATTATTACTTACCTATCCACATGTAAAACTAAATAAAAGTACCAAGTATATTCATTTAAATTCATTAGATAATTTTCGTAAATTTCTATTCATCGCTGTATTCTGCCATTTTCGGCTAATTTGTGTGAGTATACAAGAAAAAACATCGCCGAATAAAGCGACGTTTTTCATTTGATCTAATATAATTAACTTTGGTTATGGTTCACCAGCCAACGCCTGAGCCAGTTCTGCAAAAGGATCACCTGGAATGACCTGATCAGCGCCCTGTCTCATGGCTTCATAGATCCTGGGGACCAATCGGCACGCCCGTTCCAGATGTTCATCTCCCCCAGCCTGAAACCCTCCCATCATTCGAAGATCCTTTGTGTCTTCAAAATTCGAAATAAGTCCCTTAATCCGGTGAATTAGCTCCTGCTGTTCAGGTGACCACGCACGAGACGCCAGGCGAGAGGTTGATTTCAAAACGTCGACCGGCGGATATTGTCCAGATTCTGCTATCTGACGGTCGAGGACAATATGACCATCCAACAAACCACGAATGGTATCGGAGACGGGATCGTTATGATCATCACCGTCAACCAGCACAGAAAAAATGCCTGTGATCGAGCCTTCACTGCTACTTCCCGGGCCTGCCCTTTCAATGAGACGGGCCAGATCAGCAAACACACTGGGAGGATACCCTCTGGCGACCGGGGGTTCACCTGCCGCCAATGCGACATCCCGTGCTGCATGGGCAAATCTTGTAGCCGAATCCAGGATCAGGAGTACTTTCTGTCCCAGACTTCTATAGTGTTCGGCAACACTCATCGCTGTTTTGGGGGCCAATCGGCGCTGCATGGCGCTTTCGTCGCCCGTCGACGCTACGACTACTGAATTGCCGAGTGTCTCACCGAGTATATCATCGATGAATTCGCGTACTTCTCGGCCACGTTCACCAACAAGTGCAACGACAACGGAGTCAAATTCGCCGAAGCCGGCAAGCATACCTAGGAGAGTTGATTTTCCGACACCTGAACCGGCGAATATGCCGACCCTCTGGCCAACACACAGCGGCGTAAACAAATCGATCACCCTAACACCAGTTTTAACGCCGTCTGATATTTTTGCACGTTTCATGGCTGGAGGCGGGGCACGGTCTAACAGGAAAGCCTCGACGCCGTGGTTTAACGGACCGCGACCGTCAATAGGTTCGCCCAAGGCGTTTATAATACGTCCACGCCAACTCATGTCCGGGTGGATTGCCAACCCGCCCATGACAGATGCAACATTACCAATACCGATGTCTGTCACTCGTTCCAATGGTTTTACAACAACATCTTTTTGGTCGAGCCGAATGATCTCACCCTGACGAATTCCTGAACGCCCCTGAAATTGGACAAGATCCCCCAAACAGACAACACGCGACAATCCGGACACACGGATGGCCTCTGAGGACACCTGTGTGACCCGTCCGCTCAGTTTCACCGGACCGATTTCGGTCTCAAGTGAAGCCAGGGACGTGGATATCTGATCAAGACTGTTGAGATGCGGTGCGTTGGGCATGACGTTCCTGCATGACTTTCAATACATCCAGTGGCAGATGGTTTGACTTGTGCGTCGCCAATCGATCCAAACCGACCTTATCCGGCATGACCGGGTCTGGTTTTAACGAGCTTTCCTTCAACTCGACATAGGCTATCGAAGATGCCTCATTGGACTGCTGTCCAATTGAGTGTTCGGGTGGTTTTAAAGAAACGTTCTGCGCGGCTCTCTCTCCCCTCAACACATTCGCGAGATCTAGTGGAGCACCAGGCTTGATTGTTCCGGTCGACGCTACTTCATGTCCCAGGATAGGCGGCTTACCTGCCTTATCCCGGATATGTGTTTCAACACCGTCCGGCAATTTGCGAGCCTCTGCGGCTCTGTTGGGGATCGGTCCGGGGAGTTCCATTTCGGCAATGGAGTTGTGATCAGATGCTGTTTGCAACGTTTTATTCGCGGCCGCAAGCCGGTCACCCAATGCATTGTAAGCGAGCATTGCGCCAAGCCCAATAGGGCCACCGAGTACAATCCCATAAAGCGTATTGCCGGTTTTACGTGCCTGATCGGAAATCTGGTCCTGGGTTATGGCACGATAGACTTCGGCAACTCCAGGAATGTGTTGCATTGGATTGATGACATCAATGAAATCAGCAAATCCGAAACTGCTTTCGTCAGTATCTGCCTGGATTGTATTTGGTTGCCTAAGCTGTGGTGGCAATGCCGGTGGCACCACACTAATATCCGGCGTTCTTACACCCGACCCCAGAGCGGCTGTTCCATCTATTGCGGTCATGAAGTTGCCCCCAGCTCCCTGATGGCTTTCTCCTGGCTCTCGTTACTCTGGTCGATCATTTTTGTCGCGCTTTCAAAAGCGCGAGAAATCATGATCATCTTTGTCATTTCACGAACTGGATTGATGTTCGCACCCTCAACATATCCCTGCCGGATACCGTTCCTGTCGAACACCTGAACCGGAGTAACCGGTTTGTCCGGAACCACCGCCGAATTGTCACGTCGAGCAAGTTGCGCATCTACCGGGATAAGAAATAGTCCGATTTGTCCGACAATTCCGTCATTGCCCTGTGTTATTTCCCCTGACTGGGAGATCAAAGGCGTCCCCCCTTCGGGATTCAGTGCAACGGGTTGCCCGCCTGTTCCAAGAATTCTTTGTCCCGTTACGGTCTCCAATCCACCGTCCAGCGTGATTTTCAGCCGTCCATCTCGCGTGTAGGACAACGCTCCATTCTCATCCCGAATAGCAAACCAGGCATCCCCTTCCACTGCGAGGTCAAGCGGATTGTCCGTCTTGTTAAGGCTTCCCCCCTGGCGAGAGATGTAGATTTCACCGCCGGTCGCAAAGCTCACCTGATCCTGTCCGGCCTTGGAGACCAATTCGGCAAACTTGACCTCGTCTGCGCGGTAGCCAGCTGTATTCATGTTGGCAACGTTTTTGGAAACGGTTTCGAGCCGGTTTGAAAGCGCGACCTGGGCGGACAGCGCGACATAAAGTGCGGATTGCATGGCTTAGTTGCCTCCAAGGCGAAAGTTCTGAATACTGAAGAGAAGACCTTCGTTCATCGATACGATGCCCGGCCCGCTGCCAAAGACGGCCAATGTTGGCGAGTTGATGGCTTGTGGACCGTTGCTAAGGTCATACAGGGCAGAAAATCTGCTGAGAAAATCAGAGAGGTAATCCGGATCGCCCATCTTTTCAAAATCAATATGCTCGTCCAGATAGGCCGCCTGTTTATCTATGTCTGACATGGCGAATTCGTCAGGAAGCCCGAGCGCGGTATAGACGGTTTCGGACAGTGCGCGGTCTGCAAGAATGTCATAAGCGTTGGTAATGTCGGGAGCCCTGCGCTCGAAATACAACGCAAGCCGGACACCCTGGTTCTGCTGACCTTCTCTTACTTCCAGTGTCTGACGCGCGAACTTGTCAATGATGCCATCCTGAGTTTTGGAGAAAGAGGTCGCGGAAGACCCAAAGCGTTCAAAATCAAAAACTTCCGCAAATTTGCGGTATTTTGTATCAGCCAACTGGTTGGCGAACGTATTGTCTTTGGTGACTCCCTCTTCGAGAACCTTGCGCATGAAAGCCTTGGCATAGGTCATGTCTTCCAGACCCATCGCAGTCATCGCATAGCTGTAGATGCGATCGTCCGCGAGGAATTCATCTACTGACTTAATGTTTCGAATATTCTCGCGATAGTATTCTGTCTGCCGTTCAATCACGGGATCGGATGAAATTGTCGCCAGCGAACGATCAATATTCGTCCGGACTAGTTGCACCTGGGTCAGTGTATTGATCATGTCCGCTGCCTCATGCGGTTAAATTGCATGCCCCAGACACTCACTTATTTAGCTTACGCCAGGCTGACCGTTTGGCCCGTTGAACTCCACACATATAGAAAACCCAACTCCTGAAACTCCGGTCAGCTTCGGACAAGTCTCACCTTCTAGCGTCTCCTCATAACAAGTGAATTCCTCACCAGTCGGGAGCTGTTAGGTGACTATAATTATCGGCCTCTTTATCGCAGGCGCTTCTCTTATCGGCGGATTTGCCGCGCTTGGTGGGAAAGTTTCGGTTCTCTGGCAACCTTGGGAACTTTTGATCATCCTCGGCGTCGCCATTGGCGCTTTCATTGTTGCCAATCCGATGAAAACCATAATTGGCACTGTCGTCGCCGTGACTGATGCGCTGCGGAACGCAGTTCCAAACAAACGGGAATACCTGGATGTATTGGCATTGCTCTATGGCCTGATGCGCGAACTTCGCGCCAAGGGTCGTAACCAAGTCGAGCCGCACATCGAAGACCCCGGTACTTCAACAATTTTTCAGAAGTATCCAGCTGTTCTCAGGAACGCCAATCTGACAACGTTCATTTGTGACTATTTTCGCCTGATCATCGTGGGCAATGCTCGCGCACATGAAATTGAAGCCTTGGTCGATGAGGAGCTTCACACGATCCATCGAGATCAGATGAAGCCGTATCATGCGATGAGTTCAGTCGCCGATGCCCTGCCCGCTATCGGAATCATCGCAGCTGTCCTCGGCGTGATTAAAGCCATGGGTGCCATTGACCAGTCCCCGCAACTGCTCGGAAGCCTGATCGCTGCCGCTCTTGTAGGGACATTTGTCGGGATTTTCTTTTCCTATTCGCTGTTCGGTCCCCTGGCAGCAAAAATCAAGAATGTTCGAGAAACCCGTCTGCGTACCTACATTGTTGTCAAACAGACCTTGCTTGCATTCATGAATGGTGCCGACCCGCAAATAGCTCTAGAGCACGGACGGAAAACAATTTCCGATTACGATCGTCCGACGATTGATGAGGTGGAAAACGAGACCATGAGTGTCGGTGCAGCACCCGATGATACCGCTGATCTTCAGGGAGCTGCATAAGCCATGATTGATGCCGCAACAGCAAACTCCAATACGTCAAATTCAGAACGGGCAATGATCGCTGACCGTCTTCTGGACGCCGCCGGGATTTCGGTCGACAGACTACCAATGCTCCCGATCGTGTTTGATCGGATGGCGAGATTGATGGCCGATACCATGCGTCAAAAGTCACCGTCTCCCTCTTACATCTCCGTCAGTTACGTAGAAAATAGCCGTATCGGTGATGTTCTCGATGAGTTTGAATCGAATGCACTTGTGGCCGTTCTCTATTCACCCGAATGGGACGCTCGCGTACTCGTGGGGTTTGATCGCGACTTCATCTTCACGCTCGTCGATGTGCTGTTCGGGGCCGACGGCACAGAACCTCCGATTGATGAAGAACGACCGTTTTCCAACATAGAAACCCGCGTCGCGCGAACAATGTTCGAGGTTGCGGCCAAGTCACTTGCGGAATCTTTTGCGCCGATTGCTGAGACAACGCTCAAGATCGAACGGATCGAGAGCCGAATGGATTTCGCAATTGTTGGCCGTCGAAACAACCCGGCCGTCGTTGGGCGTCTCTTGCAACAGGCGATAGGCCGCGGAGGCGAAGTCTTTGTGGTTTTGCCGCATTCGACCTTGAACCCGTTGCGTCAACGCCTGAGCCAGGTTCTTTCCGGTGAAATGTCCGGGCGTGACAAGCAGTGGACCCAACACTTTCACAACGAAATCCAGCGGACAGAAGTCAAACTGGAAGCAATTCTGGAAGAGCGGGAAATGTCGCTCTGCGATTTGTCTGACTTGCGTGTGGGTCAGGTGATTGAGCTTCAGGCCACGGCCAGATCCCCGGTCACCCTGTCCTGCAATGAGCAACCCATATTCACCTGCCAGCTCGGACAACATGACGGCTCCTACAGCCTTCAGATCGATGAACTCATCCACGAAGAAGAAAAGGATCTATTCGATGATCTCCGCAATCGTTGATGGCGTGCTGTTGTTCGCATTGGTCGTGACCACCGTGCGCATGGTGCAGATGCACAGGGAACTACGCCGCCTGGGCTCTTATCATGATGATTATCAACGCATATTTGACCAGACGGCCTTGGCGTTGGACGGCATAGAAGTTTCGGTCACGGAAATTAATGTCAAGGGTGCGCAGATCCTTAACGCCCTCGGAAGCCGCATGGACGACGCCCGTGAACTGATCGCGGAAATTGATAGCCTGACACGGGAAGCCAAACGGCAACAGGCTGTTCTGCGAGCCGAATTGAAACAGTTGTCTCAATCGTCAAACCTGAACAAATCCGCTGAACGTTTTACACCTACCAAAAACGAGCTCGAGATTTTCGAAGAAGACAGCGCTGTCACACCTTTAAAAAAGCCACGCGCTTTCTCAGTTTCTCACAGTGACGGGCCAAGCATTCACCGCGGTGATCCCATTCCGATTTCTCCGACCCGGGTGCATCGGATCGACACAACGCAGGCAAGCCCATTTCGCTCAGTTTCCATAAATCAAAAGGATAAAATGTAATGTCCGATACGATTATCGATCACGTTGCCGCAGATGCCGATATCAAGACGAAGCCGGTTGATGCCGCTAATTTTGCGACCGTTGAAGCGCCAGATCAAAGCGACCCGGGCACAATGGGCGACGACCGAAATCTTGATACAATTCTCGGGATCCCAGTCAATATTCAGGTGGTTCTCGGCTCAGCAACCATGTTGGTCTCCAACTTGCTGAAGCTCGGCCGCGGTGCGGTTATCCCGCTAAATCACCGTGTTGGTGAGCCCATCGACATTGTCGTCAATGGCCGTGTGATTGCCCGTGGTGAAGTAGTTGTAGTCGAGGATGACAATTCTCGCTTTGGCGTTTCGCTTACGGAAATCATAACCGCGCAAACAGGTGCCCTGGAGGTCTGATCAGACCTTCATCCATTCGAGCCGCATTTGCTGCCCCAGGAAAACGTGACTATGACGAGCACTGCCAATGCCGCTGCCGCGGTTGCCGCTTCAATGCATTCACCACCACCGCCGCCGGCCCGCCGCCTCAGTGGAATTCAGCGGGTTGCTGCGTTGCTGCTGTCGTTGGGAAAAACCAGTTCCCAGAAATTGTTGCAACATTTTGATCAGGAAGAGATTCGAATGATCACGGTTACCGCTGCCCAGTTAGGCACGGTGGCATCAGAAGAACTGGATCAGTTGGCCGAGGAATTCATACAGCAGTTTTCGACCGGCACAACGCTCTACGGATCGGCGAATGAAGTTGAAAAAATGCTCGAAGGTGTACTGCCGGACGAGCAGCTTGCCGACATTATGTCCGATGTTCTGGGCAACTCGAACCGTTCCATCTGGGACCGGCTCACCACGGTCTCCGAAACTGTATTTGCAAACTACCTTCTGAAAGAGCATCCACAGACGGCAGCTTTGATCCTTACCAAGATCAAACCAAGCGCAGCGGCAAAGGTTCTTGGTCAAATCAATGCCAAGGACCGCAACCAACTGGTACGCCGGATGTTATCAATCAAGTCGGTTGTTCCAGAGATTATGCGCGACGTTGAAAAGACAATGCATGAAGACTTCATGCTGAATTTGTCTGGCACCCTGGAAGCCGACTCCCATGCCCGCATGGCGGATATCCTCAACAAGATGGACCGCGATCATATGGAAGACGCGCTGGACAACTTGAACGAGGTCAAGCCGAAGACGGCGGAGTTGCTCAAAGGGCTCCTGTTCACATTCGACGACATTACCAATCTCAATGCGCGCACCCGTATGGCAATATTCGACCAGATCCCTACAGATCGTATCGTCCTGTCGTTGAAGGGAACGAACGCCCAGTTCCGGGAAATTATCTTGTCATCTTTGACCTCTCGTGCCCGCAGGATTGCCGATCATGAGTTGGCAGCCGGCGAACCTGCGGCACAACGTGATGTTCTGGAAGCACGCAGTTCGATTACCAACCTGGCATTGGAAATGGCAGGGCGCGGTGAAATCGAGCTCAATCCGAAGCAGGATGACGGAGCATTTTTTGCGTAATATTACCCATGTCCGTTTCTACTGCATGACACACGTCTAGGAACATTGTGCGCAGATGTCAGAAGAGACGGACAAGGACTCAAAAACAGAAGAAGCGACCGAGAAAAAGGTTCAGGATGCTATCGAGAAGGGTAATACCCCGGTCTCGAAAGAAGCTCCCGTCCTGGCCACCTTTATCGCAACCTTGTTGATCGGCAGCTTCGCACTTAAAGCAGGCGCAGGCCATTTGGTTGGCAATCTCGCGCATCTGTTCGACATTTCGGGAGACTTGGATCTTGGCAACGGCGCTGATGCCCTCATGCTTTCTCACGCGATCTCAGTTCAGATCGGCCTGTTTATGGCGCCTATTATTGCGCTATTGGCACTCTCCGGCCTTACGTCCGCGTTTCTACAAAACAGCCCGCGTATGGTGCCCCACCGTATCAAGCCGGACCTGTCCAAAATCTCTCTCAAAAAAGGTTGGACGCGAATATTCGGCTCTCAGGGATTTGTCGAATTCCTCAAGGCTGTATTCAAATTCTCAACAGTTAGCGCCATTGTTTTCGGCCAGTTCCAATCCAATCAAGCGGACCTGATCAACGCCATGTTCACCGATCCAAGTGCGCTGCCTGAAGCAATACTGCAATTGTCCATGCGACTGGTTGCCGGCGTCTGCATTGTCACCATCTTGCTGGTTACTGTTGACGTGCTTTGGTCCCGCTCGCACTGGCGCAAGAACCTGCGCATGAGCAAGCAGGAGATCAAGGACGAACACAAGCAGATGGAGGGTGATCCCATCGTCAAGGCCCGGCAGCGGTCACTGGCCCGCGACCGGGCTAGAAACCGGATGATGGCAGCGGTTCCGCAAGCGACCCTCGTGGTTGCCAACCCGACACATTACGCAGTTGCTTTGCGCTATGACGGCGACAAAAGCCCGGCACCGGTTGTAGTCGCGAAAGGTCAGGATCTGATTGCGCTCAAAATCAGAGAGATTGCAGAAAACAACAACATACCGGTCATTGAGGATCGGCAACTGGCACGATCCCTTTATGCAGCCAGTGAACTGGAGCGCATGATTCCAGCAGAATTCTACCGAGCGGTTGCAGAAATTATCTGTTACGTTTACTCACGCCAAACCAAGTCTGCGATTTAGAAATGCATTTGGAGAGCGTAGGGGTGCAAAAATTGCCGGAAATGGATGCTGAAAAGTCTTCTTCAATGCAGCGTGACAGACAACGCCAGGAAGCCATTGCCACTGCGTTGGTAGAGTTCATTGAGGACTTGAAACTCGTTGATGTACTCGATTTTGCTGCTTATATCCGCACCGACCAACACGGCAATATTGAAGAGTTGATCAGAACGTCAGCCGAACTCTATTTCAAGGACGGTACGCTCCGTTATTCCATGGCGGCCGAAGCCCATCTTGAGTGGGATGTTACACCTAAAATCTCATTGGACATGGAATTCCTGAACAAAGGCGCCTGGATATATTTTACCGTCGTCCTGGCCTTCCCGGACAATGCCGTGAATGTGTCTTATGTTGAAGTGCCGGAAGCTGCCGGTGACAGACAAAAAGAGACCGAGCTGCTCATAGAAGCGCTCAAAGATGCTCGATTGAAGTGATTGTTTTTAATAGTTCTTGTGTCACTTATCCATTTCCTACTAAGACTGATCATACCCCAAATCCTATCGGAGCGGCACCAGCATGAGCACGACCAAAACCATCAAGGTCAATGGGACCGATTTTGCGATTGTCGAAGATCCGCTCGTCCCCATCTGCTGCCCTGATGTCGTAACGGAAATGCGGCTCGGGGATCATATGATAAACATCTCACTGGCAGAGTCGGTCGTTGATGGCGGCAATCAACCCGAGGCTCGGATCTGCGCCCGTATGCGTCTCAATTTGGTCGCAGCACAAAGCCTGCGGGCGATACTTGATGGTCTGATTGAGAAAGCGTTGAAGCCGGACGAAACGAATAAGCCTAATTAGGGGATTCACTGGACCGGTATGTTGCCACTTCGCGCAATCAAAAATGGCTACACATTCTCTAATTTAGAGTCCCGGAAAGCACTAGGTAATTTGTCTGCTAGCCTTAGTGCGAAACGACATCGGCTTTGTCGAAGTAATTAAATTCTTCGACCAGAACATCCAGTACGACCGCCTGCCCCATTCGGGCATTAGCTTTTTCGCGCAGGCCTCGTGTAAACCTGTCGAGATCGTAACGTTCCAGGTTTCGGAAATCCAACGTTTCATCAGAATAGAGAACGCGGAAAGCTTCATCCACCAGGAAAGGATGCGGCGGAACCGGCAATTTGCGCAAAGTGTCCCCATCAGCCGTAAATACCAGCTTGGCAACCACATAACCTTGCAAAGTGCCTTCAAACAGGATGGGTACATTGACTGGTTTGACCGTTTCGTAATCCAGCCCGACGAAGGACGGTTCTTCGCCGGTATCAAGGCGTTTTTGCGAAGCGATATACTGGACAGTGCCATAGCCGGACGCCAGCATTGTCGTCGACATCCAGATCCCGGCGAGCAATACCTTAATCATTTGGCGCGCTCCGGAAACGGGGCTTCATACGTTCCGTCGGACTCCAGATCAATCATGATACGCGACATGGTTTCAACAACTTCCGACACCGCGTCTTTGTGGAGCAGCAACAGCTTCATGTTTTCATCAAGTTCGAACTTGAACACTGTGAGACACTCCTTGAGTTCTGCGGAAAAACTTGCAGGCGGCACCATGGCCCGTGCACGTGTCAGGTCCAGCAGAGCCTGGCTCTTGCGATACTCAAAGGATTTGAGATCTGATGTTGGATTGGCGCGAAGCGTTTCCGTTTCATCGCGCACGATATCTGTTGCACGTACAACAGCAACAACCAGCGGTGCAGAGACCGATGTGTCGATGTGTGGTGTCTGAAGGGCGAGCTGTTGTCCGGCATCCATCAGGCCTTGGTTCCTTGTGCAAGCGTGTCTGAAATTATATCTGCAACACCTATGCCGCCGCTGGCTGCCAACTGATTGGCAACCTGTTCAGCCAGCATCGATTTCCATATCTCACCCGTTGTTCCCTTGCCGAACACCTTTTCGGCATCGTTCGGCAACATGGTTTCGACAAACTGGGTGAGGATCATGGCTTCGAATTTTTCCGCAGGAGACTTCTGCGCTGGATTACTGACCGATCCAGATGGTCTGAATGGATCAAGGCCGGATTGTCCGGAATCTGATGCACTATCATAGGCTAGCTTGAAGCCATCACCGGCCGCGTTTACGGCCATCGAGCGCAGACGGTTTGTGGCTTCTCGGATCTCAATTGGATCTGCGGCTTTCGCAACATCCAGGATCAAATCTGAAGGGGGGGCAATCGCCATAAAACCACTCCGCGGCATTCTGTGAAGAGCAAACAAGACCAGGCATTTGACCGGGCAAGGCAAGCTGGGAAGCTTCATCCCGGCCTTGTTTGCAAGACCAGTTCTAACGTCCAAGGCTTGCGGGAAGCTGGAGTGAGAAATCAACCATAGCGTCTTTCAATGAATTCTTGCAGATTGCGCTCTTCTTCCGCGCGGTCTTCTTCACCGCGCATCTTGGCCAAACGCTCGGTCATCAGTTTGAGCATCATACGTTGGCGGTCGAACTCCGAATTCACCTTGGCCCTCGCCTCTGCAAGTTTGGCCATTTCTTCGATTATGCGGCGTAACCTGTCTGCCGCATTGGCGACAAAGCGATCGTGTTGGGCCAGGTCTCCATGTGACAGCGCAATCAGGATCCGCCGTTCCTTTTCATTGAGCTGATACACCTGCGCATCGAGTTTTTGCAGAAGCCAGGACGAAAACGTCAATATCTGCTTCTGGGCCTTGAACAACCGTTTTAGATCCTGACTGTTTCTTGCCATCGAGTTATCCCAACTGGAGCCACGTAAAATACCCGTCGAGGAAGATCATGATGGCTTCGGCTGCGACGAGATGAAGGAAATAGAGGCCGCCCGCGATCACGAACGGCAACGAGATAAAGTAGACCGGAATTTGCGGTGTCAGTTTGTTGACGAGCCCTACCGCGAGATTGACCACGACGGTGTAGACGATAAACGGGCTGCAGACCCGGAGCGCTAAAACAAATGTCTTTCCTAGCTGGTCAGTGAATTGTTCGAGGCTTGTAACAGCGGCAAGCGGCTGTCCAGCCGGAATGGCAGCGTAAGAATCTGCCAGACCGCGCAATATCTCCCAATGTTGATTGGAGATGAACACCATCGCAGTTGCAGTGAGCGTGAACAGATTAGCGACCGGCGGCAGCGCATCTCCGCCTTCAATCGGCATTCCTGGCATATTCGACAAACCGACTGCCATGGAGACGAGAGTCGTCAATGTCTCGAGCGCTGCCAGAAAGATCCGTCCGAGAAATCCTATAAAGAGGCCTGTCAGCAATTCCGCGCCGATAAAGCGAAACACCGTTGCCGGCGTTTCGTCCGGCATTGCCGCCTGGATGGTTGGTGTCAACAAGGGTGACAGGGCCAAAGATATGGCCAGCGCCACAAACAACCTGATACGCATCGGTATCCGGTTGCTGCCGAACCCTGGAATTACCATCAGGCAAGCGCCGATCCGACAGAACAGCATGAAGACAGAAAGCAACAATGTTGGACCGAAGGAGTTCAGCAGAATCCCGCCGGAGATCACGAAACAGTTCCCAGTGCAGAAACGTTCACGCCGCGGGCGATCTCCAGATGCGAGAGCACCGGCAAAGTCGGGAACATCCGTTCCACAATCATGCGCACATAGGGACGGGCATCGGGGGCAGCAACGACGGCAAAACGTTTGCCGGTTTTCATGTGTTTTTTGACTGCATCCGACATCTGCGTGCCGAAATCCTCAACAAGTTGTGGTTCGATATCGAATTCGATCACCTCACCCTTGCCGTCACGTTTGAGCGCATTGTGGAAAGCCAGATCCCAGCGGTTCCCAAGACGCAGTACCTGGAGTGGCCCACCTTCGGCCAAGTCACCGCAGATCTGCTGGGCGATGCGCATGCGTACATGTTCGACAACCTGTTCCGACCGGCGCACATGCGGCACAATTTCGGCGACGGCTTCCAGAATTAGATTCAAATTGCGGATAGAGACTCTTTCGGCCAGCAACAATTTCAGAACAGACTGAAGACCTGAAAAAGACGTGTGCGCAGGGCAGATATCTTCCAACAGTTTCTGGTATTCCGGGTCCAGTCGGTTAAACAGAACACGCATATCCTTGTAGGACAGAAGTTGAGGCAGGTTGTTGCGGATCACTTCACTCAAGTGAGTGAGGATAACGGTGTTGTTTTCCGCAGGCTCTAGTCCCTTGCGCTTCAGCTCATCCCGGTAAGCAGGCGGTACCCAGAAGGCCGGCATACCGAATGCCGGTTCGCGGGTCGCGTCCGCGGGCACTGGCAGATTGTCATCCGTCGCCGGAATAACCAGAAGCTCTCCTACCTTCATTGGCTGTGAGGCAACAATTGTGCCGTGGATCTTGATTTGGTAACTTTTCGGGTCGAGCGTCAAACTATCGGTCACACGTATATCGGGCACGACAAAACCGTAAGTCTCGGCAAATTTTCGGCGCATCTTGGCCACGCGGCGTGACAACTCGCCATGCTTGGTCATCAATTCCGCTGACAACTGTTTGCCAAGAACCAGCTCAACTTCAGAAGTCTTGAGGGTCTCTTTCACGGAATCTTTTTCTTCCGCCTTGACCTTGTCTTCAGCAGCTTGCTGTTTTTGTCTCTCGACAGCTTTTGCCGCGGCCAGTTTTCTAGGAATGGTATAACCAATGAAGCCCAGTACACCTGCCAGTAACATGAATGGCAGCATTGGCAGACCTGGCATCAGTGCAAATACGCCCATCAGAACAGCCGCGACAAACAAGGCGCGCGGATAACCACCGAGCTGTCCGAGCACTGCCTTATCGACCGAACCACGGGTTCCGCCCTTGGATACCAGCAGACCGGCAGCAAGAGAGACGATCAGCGCCGGGATCTGCGACACCAGACCATCACCAACAGAGAGCTTGGTAAAGACGTCCGCAGCGTCGCCAATTGTCATGTCGTAACGGGTAACGCCGATGATAATACCGCCGAGGATATTGACTGCCGTGATGATCAAACCGGCAACCGCGTCACCCCGCACGAATTTGGACGCACCATCCATCGCACCAAAGAAGGAACTTTCCTCTTCTAGTTCTTTCCGGCGTTCTTGAGCCTGCTTGTCGTCAATTAGACCGGCCGACAAATCGGCATCAATTGCCATCTGTTTTCCGGGGATCGCATCAAGGGTAAACCGCGCACCAACTTCCGCGATACGTGTCGCCCCTTTTGTGATCACCATGAAATTCACGGTGATCAGGATTGCAAAGACAATCAGACCAATGACAAAATCACCGCTCATCACGAATTGAGAAAAGCCGTTGATCACGTACCCGGCGGCGTTCAAACCCTCGTAGCCATTGGCGAGGATCACGCGGGTCGTCGCGATGTTTAACGACAGACGCAACATCGTGGCGATCAGGAGAATTGTTGGAAAGGAGGAGAAATCAAGTGGCTTCTGGATCCACAGCGCCACCATCAGGATCAAGACAGACAAGGCAATCGACATGGCAAGACCAACATCGATCAGAAACGTCGGGATCGGAAGGAACAAGACCGCCAGGATCACTACAATTCCAAGGGCGAACCCAATATCGCGGCGACTTTCGGGCGCCCCATCAACTAGGGAAGATAACGAGGTGTCTGTCATGCCTTCTCTCTGCTTTAATCAGATAAAGGCAAAGTCGCGTCTCAAGCTTGTGCGAGGCTTTTTCTGTAGTGAGTATCCGCACAATTCTCCATACAGAAACCGGCCACACAATAAATGCTGGATGCATCCATATGCGACCGGTCTTAAACTTCCAAAAGCCTGAATTCTAAAAGCCGTTTTCGATACGGCTGTAGATCACACTGGTCAGAGAATAGATCTGACCACCGATGAACGGACCCGCAACCACGATCATGACCAAAATGGCCACGATTTTGGGTATGAAGGTCAGAGTGACTTCCTGAACCTGTGTCAATGCCTGTAGGAGGGCAATGCCGATTCCGACCACCATTGCGGGGACGATGGCGGGTGCGGAACCAATCAGGATTGTCCAGATCGCGGAGCGGACAATGTCAAGAGCATCTACTTCGTTCATCGGCGGTTTGCCTGCCTCAAAATATGGATACACCTGGGCCAAGCAGAATACCCTTGCCATTGTCTAGACCCAGAATGGTTCCGTCCTGGTAAACCTCAACCTTCTCGACGACACCCGTTGTGCCGTTCGGATCGGTTACGGTCCGGCCAATCAGGTCATCAACCTGGCCAAAGGACATGTTGGTCAGCATGGTTTCTAACTTGGCATTTGTCTGGATAGACTGTTCAACTTGACTGAAGCTTGCGAGCTGAGACAACTGCTCGGATGCATCCATTGGACTGGTAGGGTCCTGGTTCTGCATCTGGGCCATCATCAATTGCAAAAACGCATCGTAATCGACAGTCAGTTGTTTTTGCGCGGCATTTGCACCACCAGCAGCCTGCGTTTGTGCTGCTGCAACTCCTGCTACGTTTGTCATGGCAGTTACTCCTTAAACGGCTGCAAGGCGCGGTTCTGGTTGAAAACTATCTCTGATCGTTGCTTGCTGAGCCGCTAACTCCGCCTTGCGATCTTCACGTTTCAACTGAAAATCTGCAGCCATCAAATGGGTTTCAATCGGATACAGCCCACGAACAACTTTCATGGCTTCAAACCACTTTTCCGATATTGCGAGCTCTTCAACATCGTCCAGCTTTTCGAGGACTTCATGCGTTGAAAACGCGGATTTGACGGAACACAACACAAGATGAAACATGTCCTTTGCAGATTCGGCTGCTGCAGGATCAATGATCATGGTTTGCAAGATGAAATAGAGCTGACGTAAAGGTGTTGTGGCGTCCTCAGGCTGGAGAACATGCGCCTCCAGTAGGAACACTGCATCATTCAACAGTTCGATATTCATTTTGCGTTCAGCACGGATCACCGCACCGTTCAGGAACAGACGTTCGCCTGCTTTCATTCCGATTTTCATGAGGTTATCCGTCCAGACTGTCGCGTATGATGGAATTGATCTGAATGATGTCGGAGAAGTCTTCCTGCTCCCATTGGCGCAAAGCTTCCACTTCCTTCAACACCCAGATGCCAACCGAAATCAGATTGGCGCGTGTTTCTATGGGCAACTCGTTGGCATCGTCGGCCAGGTGTTCCATGAAGTAGCTCCAGAGGCGCCGCGTATAAAACAACGCATCAACGGCTTCGGAGGAGCGGATGCCCTTCTCATTGGCAGTGGTCAGTTTTTCAATAACGATAGACATCGCCTCGTGTTCATTGACCCGCTCGTCACTGCAAAGATCGTCCATTACCTCGGCATAAGATAAATTGTACATGGCCCCTCTCAGGTGGTCTGTTGAAGGTGCAAATCAGGATTCACGATCCCGATCAGATGAAATTGAGAATGCTGAGACCCTGCATGCGGGCCGTGACGGCATAGGTGGTCTCTAGCTGCGTCAACGCAGTATTGAGTCGAACCGAGGTTTCTTCGAGATTGACGTTTTCCAGATCGTTGATGCGACCGTTCAGGATATCCGTCTGGACAGTTAGCCTGCTGCTGGCCAGTTTGACCTGTTCCTGAACATTGCCGAGCTTGCCCATTTCGCTGGTGATACCGGCGATCGCTCCACCAAGTATTTCGGTGGCTTTTCCGATCACGACGCCATAGGCATCCGCACCCAGGTTTTCGTTCCCGAGGTCAGACATTATGGTGTAGACCTTCGCCAGGTCCCGGAAGGCCTGCTCATTTGCGCTGACTGAGGATGTAACAGTTTCACTTGCCGAAATTCGGCTGGTCATCACGGTGTCCGAAGCTGCCGACCAGGATGCACCCCATGCAGGGTTCTGGAACATCGCTTCAAAATTGCCGTTCAAATATGTGGTCATCGCCGCAGGTGTTATGCCCGAGACAGCCGGGTTGGTCTGCGCGATGCCGAATTCCGCCAGAAAAGCTGCGTCGGCGGCGACCTTGTTGGGGGATGCCGGGTTGGCATAATTTGCAAATGGAGTCTGGTCGGTATTGATCCCGGCAAAGACAAAATTGCCATTCAGTTCAGTGTTCATCCGCGAAATCAGGAGACCCATATTGCCTTCGGCATCGGCCTGCACGATTTCAGCGCTTCCTGGGTTTTCCTGAAGAGCAACCATTGATGCCATGAAATCCTGGGCATCCTGCAGAACATCTCCTAGGGCTGCCTGACTGACATCGAGACGCGAAGCCGTCAGTGCATTGGTGTCCATGATCCCGTTCAGGAAATGAAATTCTGCCCGCAACGAGACGCTTTCACCGGTTTTGGTGCCAAGATCCAATCCAATGTCAAACTTACGTCCGGAAGACAATTCCACACCGAGCTTGTTGACCATGGTGGACTGGTTCATAATCTGACGCCGGGAAGCATCTGCCAGCGAAATCGTTGAGATGTATGTCGTTTTCATGGGAATTACCTCGCTGCGGCCAGAAGATCATCGAGCATGGAGTCGACAGCGGAGATCAAGCGTGATGCGGCTGCATAGGCCCTCTCGATGTCGAGCAGCAGACTCATTTCCTCGTCGATATTCACACCTGTTGTGTTGCTGAGATTTTCGGCAGTCCGGCCGACAATGACCGTTTGCACCTCGATGTTGCCGGTCATAATCTTGCGGCCACTTTCCAACCAGCTAACCGATGACGCGGCAAATCCGTTCAAACTGTCTGACGGGTCCAGTTGGGCACCTGCGTCAAAGACACGATTGGTATCGAATGCACTGACCAGTTCCTGAAGTCGCCCGGGAAACCCGGCCGAATTTGCAGGATTGTAATCATAGTTCGGGTCAAAAGGATCAGATATGCCGCCATCGCGGATCCTGTCGAGATCCCCGCCCTGATCCGGGTCCGCATTGGCATTGATTTCTATTTCAGCGGCCAGTCCAGTCACGAGTGTGCTGGTTGCCGGAACGGCCGGGGCGCCGGACCACGTGAACAAGCCTGCCTGATCGGGTCCACCACCGCCACTTTGATCGGCTTCAGCAAACGCTTCGATAAGACCTCTGGCGACTTCATCCAGCTGCTGTTGGTAGGTGACTGCAACATCATCTCTGAGCTCGGCAAGGCCGTGAAGCCGCCCGGAGGTGATCAGCATAATTGATCCGGGGCCTGCAACCGGAACCCCGTCAATCGTCACCGTATTGCCGGTTGTTGTGGGATCAAACACGACGGTTGGAGCAAAAGATACGTCGCGCGCGGTTGTTTCGAAAAGCGTTACGCCGCTGTCTGTATAGACAACAATGTCGCCATCCTTGCGGTTCAGCGTGGTGATGCCGACTTCTTCGGAGAGCGCCAGCAAAACCCGATCGCGACTATCAGAAGTATCCGTGACATCAGCACCCGATTGTGTGCCTTTGACGATTACAGAATTCAGATCCTCCAACTGCCCCAACAAGGAGTTGATCTGGCGAACAGACGTCGCCATATCGGCATCTGCGTTGGCCCGAACGCCTTGAACAAGGTCAGTCCCGGAATTCAGCGTTTGAACCGTGTTCTTCGCATTTTGAAGGACATCCTGCGCCATAATCGCGTTGTTTGGATCTGAGGCGAAGTTCTGTAGCGATAGCTTCAACTCACCAAGCACTGCCGCTGGTGACATTTCCAGTTTGGTATCGCCAATCGTTTCCGACATACGGGTCAAACCCGCAAGAACAGCTTCCTGTGACTTGCCGGTCGATGTCGAGGACAGCAAAGATGAATACAATGCGCTGTCAGTGACACGGGAAATACCATCGACCCGCGTTCCGCCAGCCTGGCCGGAGTTGGTATAGGTGGTGCTCAGCAACACCGATTTTCGCGAATAACCCGGATCCTGGGCACCCGAAACATTCCGGGCGATCACCGAAGATTCAGTCTGACGGGCAGCCAAGGCGGACTGGGCGACCTGCAGGGCGACGGACAAACTCATGACACTACTTTCAGATTAACCAGCGGTTTTGTTATCGGACCAGGTTCACAAGTTCCTGCAGCAGATCGGAACCTGCCTTGAAGACCTGGGAGTTGGCTGTGTAAGTCCGCTGGGATTCAATCATCGAGGTGAGTTCGCTCGCCAAATCGACGTTGGAGCCTTCAAGCGCTCCAACTTCGAGATCACCCATTCCGGCATCTCCGGGAAACCCGACACGCACATCACCGGAGTCAAAGGACGGCCTGTAGAGGTTGCCAGACATCGGATCGAGTTTGTCCGGACTAGGAACATCGGCCAGCGGAATTTTATAGATGCCGCGCCGATCCCCGTTTGTGTAGATCGCAAACAGCGTTCCATCTTCAGCAAATTCGACCTTCTCGACCGAGCTTGGTGCATTACCATTGGCGTCAACCTTAGTGACCGTGAAATCGGCATTCAGATAGGTTGATTCAGCCAAATCGATATCGAAAGTTCCACCATTTGGAACCGCAACATTTATGTTGGTCGGGCTGGCTGCGGCCAGATTGCCGTTGGTCACATCAAAAGTGACGGTCTGCGAATTGAGCGCCGGGGCCGTATATGGAAATCCACCACCGGCTGGCGCATCCGCGGAATTGTAGATGGTAACTTCCCAGTCTGAATCCGCAGCGGTTTCAGTTACCTTGGAATAATAGACGTCCAAAGTTAGATCGTTACCGAGATTATCGTACACAACCAATGATGTTTTATGGGAATAAGTAGCTGTTGCTGCGTTAGCAGAAGGTAGGTCTGCGGCAGCAACAATCGCAGAATCCTCATTGACGTTGGCATGAAGCGTTGCCGAACTCGTTGGTGTTGCTTCAAGCTGGTTCTGGGAGATGTTGATCGCTTCCAGACCACCAAGACCATTGGCAACCACAGTCGGTGATGAGCCATCCGCTATGTTGTAACCTTGCAGATAATAACCGGCCGTATTTACCAGAAAACCATCACCATCTGAAACAAAGGAGCCTGCCCGTGTCAGCGCTTCCTGCGCCACGGCACCGTTATTGTCAGCAACAATAAAGAAGCCATTACCATCAACTGCCAGATCCAGTTTGGACGTCGTGTAACTCAGAGACCCCTGGTCGGTGATAGCGTATTTGGTATGCGCCTGCACGCCGCCGGAGTTATAGGTTCCAGCGCCCTGAGACAGGACCATCGAGGCAAACTCGGTTTCAGCTCGCTTGTAACCAGTGGTGCTGGAATTCGCGATGTTGTCCGCAACAGTACCGAGCTTGCTCGATTGAGCATTCATTCCCGATACGCCGGTGCGCATTACTCCATAAAGACCCATGGACCGTCTCCAGTTTCCAAATCAACTGAGGACAGTTAAACCAACTGATCTTGCGTGAAGCTGTTGTTCCAATTGTATTTTTTCTTTAGATTCAGATACTTATTTATCTAAATTTTTATCTATATGAGAAATGAAAATCCGCTCGAAGGATCAGATCAAAAATCTATTAATCAAGCGTCGCAAAACTTCCTTGATTTGCTTGTCCAATTGCCAAAACCGGACGCGACCATGTTGCGAATGACTGTGCAGACATAGCGTTTTTGTGCCGGGTCATTGTTTGGACCGGCGTGATAACGGGCAACAGCCATGGTCCATGACCCTTGCCGGGACTTCAACTCTTTCAGGAAACGCGCTGCGTATTGCACATTTGCGCGTGGCTCCAGCATATGATCAACGGACCGAAATTCCTTGCCGTGATAATGATGGTTGATCTGCATGCAACCGATATCGATCAACTTCTTGCCGAGTTGCCGCGCTGTGTTGATATCACCTTTAGCTGCTTTCCGGCTGGGCGGAAACACAGACTTGCCTTCAATATTCAACGCGTATGGATAAAGTGAATTGCGCCGACCGGTTTCTGTCAAACCAACAGCATAGAGTACTCCAAGCGGGACCCGATACTTCCGGGCAGCCGCCATCATCTCCCGTTCGCAGACATTTTGGACTTCTGCTTGACCAGGTGAACTGAACGCGATCGGCGAACTACAGATAGATGCCATCAGAAAGGCGGATGTCAGAACCGTCTTCATGATCTTGTCCTCTCGAAATATCAGTTGGCTGTAAATGGTCCTCGTGACTGCCCTCAGACGACCCACTATCGGACTGGGCGGTATCGGCACCATTCTGATTGCCGCGCTGGCCATCAAACTGAGCGCCGGAGTTATTGGCATTCTGGTTTAGTGCAGATGTGTTTCCGGATTGACTGCTTGTTTGAACCGTACTGCGATCATCAGCTGCCAGGATCGTAATGGTATCGGCATTAAAGCCTGTGGTGCGCAGCATCTGGTCCAGCATTTGCCGGTCCTGTTTCAACAGTTCTGCGGTCTGCGCCCGACTTGTAGTCAATTGAACCTCAACGGTATCGCCAACCATCCGCAATGAGACCTTCACAGTCCCCAATTCATGCGGCGTCAGCTGGATGTCCAATGTTTTCAGAACCGGGCCTTCAGCCTTGGCCGTCAAACCCGACTGCGCGCGTCCTAAATCGGTTGGCAGTTCTGTCAGGGCCGATGAAACCTGTTGACCGACCTGTTGAGCTGGTGACAACCTGAGGTTCGGTACAAAATGTGTTTCCTGACGCACGACCTTGACCGTATCAGCCGCATCCGCAGGGATTGCTCCAACAGTCCCCCCTCGCCCGGTTTGCCCCTCGGAGATACTCTCCGGCTCAATGCCGAACTGAGCAAACAGAGAGGAAGTTCCGGTCTTTGCTGCCCTTGGCTCTCCATTGGCTTGCGCGCTCGGCAGGACGGTCTGCAGCTGCGCCTTGTTCTGGTTGGCTGACATTTGTCCGCTTCCATTCGGTGTCTCTAGCGGAGAAGTAGCCAGAACGGTTTTCAAGGTAAGCGTCGAGGGAATGATCGCAGCAATCGGAGTTTGCTCCGCATCCGGCTGCACGGAGGCCCTTTCAGATGCCTTGTGTGTCTTCAAACCGGCCTCCCCCGTTTTGGCTAAAACTGTTTGGGACACTTTCCGGATAGCATCAGTCAGATTTTTCGTCGAGAAATCTGACTGCGATCCATTGCCCGACGGAGAGACGTTTTCGGCTTCCTTACCCTCCGGATTATTCGTTGTCTGGTCGGCTAACTGTTTACCTTCATCTGTTCGGCTAGCCTTGGAAGTGTCCAGTTTACGACTGGACTTATCGTCTCCCATGCCGTCCATCATTGACTGGAACTTGGCCGCGGCTTCTATTGGGCATTCCTGCCCTTCCCCCTTCGGCTGGGCGTCAATTGCCTTCCCGGCACTGGACATGCCGCGAACCATGCCCTGAGTTTGCACACTCATTTTTGGTCTCCCAAATAGGAAAGAGATTTGTCAGTACGGCGCAGCAGTCGCTCGGCTTGCGCCATGTCTGGTGTCACCCACTCGGGGTCCTGCGGAGCGCCCATGTTGCTGGCGACATTAAATTCGCCGATGACATTTGCGGGTGGTTCGGGAAAATGACGAATTGAATTCATCACCATGTGAACCCCTTGCAGAAAATCTAGATCGTCTCCGGTCAGCATGAACTTGTCGATCGACCAGAGCAGATCCCGGTTAGCCGTCATGGTGTTCGGATCAAGCCTTGTTGCTACACGGTAAATCTTGAGAAGTTCGAACTCGGATGTGCCCTCAATGGATAAACCAAGGGCTTCTCGGGTAGCCTTGCGGGCAACATTGATATTACCTCCCAACAATGCCGAACGGGCCAACCGGATATACAACCCGCGTCTAGAATCTGCATTGAACTCCCGCAGGACCCCATCCAGCAACGCAAACTTGTCGTCGCTCTGAACGAAGCCAAGCGTATCCAGCGCAATCGCGAAGCGTCGCCGAAAATCTCCGGCATAGACAGAAGATTTGAAACGGCGAAGATACCTGATACTCAGGAGCCGAAAACGTTCCGTATCGCCCAGTATTCCGGCGACAAACACTTCCCGGCGCAGAGCAGCTTCCTCAACCAGTGTGCCCGGCATCAGCAAGCTCGCAACCTGCAGCAATTCCATGGCCATTTTCGGGTTAGTGCGGATGAATGGCGCAGCTTTCACCAGCGCAACATGGCCGCCCAAACCTCCAGGCAAATCTAATGGATCAATCTCCGCCAGCAAGGCCTGCATGTCTTCTTCCCGACCTTCGATATAGGCAATCGAAGCGTCCATCAGACTTCGGTCAATTGCTGGCAACGGGTTTAGTTTGATCAGCTGGCGCATGACATATGGATGGCCACCGCTGAGCAGATGAATGACTGCGGCCCTGGCGTTCCTCGGATCCTGCCAGACCTCTTCGGGAAGTGTCGGAAATGTCTCGTCCATTTTCCCGAGTAAAGCGCGCTGGGCTTGCAAGGCATGACTGTTGCCCTGAGCGATTTGTTCCTGCAGCGATTGTAGGGTTCGGATCTGCTTATAAGGCAATTGCCCAACTGGAACTCCGAACCTCTCATGCGCAAGGGCTGCCCCGGTCAGAAACAGAACGATCGCCCCGCTGATGATGGCAATGACCCTGACAGCCGGTCTGATTTTTGGTCTCATCATTCCGCGCCTCCTATCAGGTAGATTTCTACCCGGCGATTGGAAGCAGCATATGGGTCTGCAGATACCTTCAAGTGGCGATCCGCATAGCCTTCAACCCTGTCGAAACGCTTCTTGTCTACACCACCGCGCGACAACATGTAGAGCGCCATATGCGCGCGCGCCGAAGACAGTCGCCAATTGTCATAAGTCTTGCTCTTGAACGGACGGGCATCCGTGTGGCCCTTGATCACTATCTGCCCAGGTGTTTTGGCGATAACCTTGCCCAAAAGCTCCAACAGTTTGACCAGTTCCGGACGAGGTTCAGCGGATCCAATTGCGAACATCCCAAAATTCTGATCATCCGTGAGACTGATTAACGCGCCTTCACCTTCCAGGCTCACGGTGATCTGCGTCGCGGTTTCCTCCAGTGTCGTTCCATTGGCATCTTTGAGGATCTCGGTCAGTCTGGTGACCAACACTTCCACCTTGGACGAGTCTATCAGCTGTTTTGAAGACAGGTCAGCGGACGCCGGCACTTGAGCTGGTTTGCTGGCTTTCAAAGCTTCAGCATGTTTGGAACTATTTTTGCCGCTTACATGCGCGACAATCGGGTTTACCGAGACAGGTTTGTCTGCTGGTTTTCCGTTGTAAGACTTGGCAAAGTCGGACGGTCCCTGACCATTTTTTGTGAAACTATCTTGGCTTAAACCAGTTGTATTTCCACTCATGGAAGTGTCTTCAGCCGGTTTGTTTTCCTGGTTGTTGCCTTTCTCAAAGGGAGCTGACCAGGCAAATTTCCCCTCCAGTTCGGTCGCACTTAAGCCTTGGCCATCATCTGGTCCGGTGCCGTCGGATGGCAAACCGGTGGTCGCGGTGTCTGCACCATCGACACCGCGACCGGGCCTGAATTGCCAGTAAAGCGGGTCAAACGGGTCCCGATAGGCATCACCGCCCTGAGCGCCATCCTGTTTCTGAAGACCAGAGCCAATACCTTGCGGATTGACTTCTTCGGAAGAAGCTACCCGGATTTGCTCCGACAAGGTGTCGAGCACAGCATAGGGATCAGTAAACAGGATCGATTCCGCATGTACCTGCTTGAATTGACCGGATCGTGTTGCGCCACCCTCGGCAGCCTTCTCTTCAACTTCAATCTTCTTGTGACCTTCTTCCAGACCATTACCGAAATTGGCGTCCTGATCGACAGGACTGTCTGACCCACCCAATTTGCCGTTAAACAGCTTGGTGCCGTTCTGGTTGGTGTCTCCATTGACCAGCGGATCATTGAGCCCTTTGCGTGTTGGTGCTGTCGATGCCAATTTGACCGGATTGAAATACTGGGCAACTCCGCGCCGAACGCTGTCATCGGTGACATTGATCAGCCACATAACCAGAAAAAACGCCATCAGCGCTGTCATGAAGTCGGCATAAGCAATCTTCCAGACGCCATGCGGAAGTTCGTCGTCTTCCCAGCTGTTCTTTCGCCTGACTATGACGATTTCGTTCGGAACACCTTCCAACATCATTCGGTCTCCTGTTGAAGTGTGTCCAATTGGCCAAGCCACTGGGCAAGACGCGTCTCTATCGTGGTTTCGTCCAGAAGCGCCTCAAGTTCGACTTGATCAGCAGGCTGAACATCGATCCTGTCTTTCATCTGCGGAAGTTGCTCAAGCACTTGGGCAATAAGGGCGTCCGGACCACGCAGTCGGATCAGTTTGCCTTCGCGGTCTTCCGACAGTTTCTTCAAGTTTTCGGCAAAAGCGGAGACCAGCTGATCAACTATTCTTTCTTTCAGAAACGGCGTCAGCAGTCTGGACATCGAATAGGAAATTCTTTGTTCCATGACATCAAGGCAGCCCTCAATGGCGGCACTGACATTGGCTGATTCCCGCATTTCATAACGCAAACGTTCTTCTTCAAGGCTTTTGGCATGCGCCTCACGGTCATGTTCCAGGAGTGCCTCATAGTGTGCCTTTGTCCGGCTATCACCTTCCACCAATCCTCGATCGTATTCAGCCTGCCTGATGTCGGGCTCACTTAACTCGGGTGCCTGGTCAGCACTGTGGTCAAGCACTTCGACAAGGGCGTCATCACTAACACCGAATGACTTGAATTTCGGAACGGACAGCACGGGGATATGGGTGGCAGCGGATAACGACATTAGACACGCTCCGATTCATACAACCATTGACGCAGGATCGCGGCAGATTGTTCTTCGTTGAACTCCAGAAGAGACTCCAGCTTTCTCAGTGCGGACTGGTTCCGTTTGCTGTTGAGATCTTGAAGAAGGTCCGTGTGATCGGCCGGTATGAGGAAGTTTTGGTCCCCGTCCATCGCCTCAATGGCGACGTCTTCGCCTTCCGGCAACATACCAATCTCAGCCATCTCGGCCTGCTGGTTGCTCACCTGTGGCACCAGAGCCGCAACTGCAGGGCGCAATCCAAACCAGATCACCAGCATGGACACCGTCAATATGGCCAGGGCATTGATGATATTGCCGGATTGACGCAAGAGGTACTCGGAGACACTGATCGGTGGGATAGGTTCCAGATTGCGGCCACCATCGACAAAGTCGACGATCGATATCTTGACCTGGTCACCACGTGTCTGATCGACCCCCGCAGACGAGGCGACAAGGGCTTCAATCTCGACCATCTGGTCGTCTACCTCGGTTTGTGTCGGTTCACCGCCAAGGGAGTTCAACAATCGGGACTTGTCGACCAAAACGGCGATGGACAAGCGATCTACCCGATAACCATCTTGCGATGTTTCAATCTTCTTCGAGGAGATCTCATAGTTGACTGTTTCTTCCCGTCGCTGGTTTTCTTCCGAAGACCGTTCGCCGTTTTCAGCGCTGACGTCTTCCTCTGGCAAATTCTGTTCAACGGTTGTTGGAGCCGAAACGCTTGAATTTTGTGCGTTTTCGTTCTCGCGGACTGTTCTTACCGATCTCTCGGTTCGCGAATCCGGATCAAAGATTGTTTCCGCGATCCGTTTCCGGTCCGTATTCAATTCAGCAGCAACGCTAACTTGGAAGTTCTCAAGTCCAAGATATGGCGTCAGAGTCTTTCTGACATTTTCAGAGATCCTATTGCTGACAGCAGTTTCGAGCGTCGCCATCTGCCCGGCAGAGGCTTTTGACGGATCTTTACCGGCAGCGAGGATTCCGCCGGTTGTATCGAGAACCGTGACCTTGTCGGCCTGCATACCGGGAACTCCGGCGGCGACGAGATGTCGGATGGCATCCGCCGTGCGAACATCATCGGGAACATCGGAACTTACGACGACCGAGGCTGATGGCGGTTGCTGGTCCCGGCGAAATGAACCTTTCTCCGGCAGGACAATATGCACACGAGCGGCGCGGATCCCTTTCATCAATTGAATGGTTCGGGCAAGTTCGCCTTCAAGTGCCCTGATCCGCGTGACTTCCTGCATGAAAGACGTCAGGCCTAGAGAGCCCAGATCATCGAACAGCTCGTATCCGGCATTGCCACCCCGCGGCAGGCCTTTTTCCGCCAGTAACATACGAGCTTTGGCGGTTTGCGCGTGGCTCACCATAACAGCTTCGCCATCTGTGCTGACATCGAACGGAATACCGGCATCGCGAAGCGCTGATCCAATCCGCGTGACGTCTTCACCACTCAATCCGGTATAGAGGGTCGTCTGCTCCGGACGGCTCAGGTAATAGGCCCCGGCACCAACTGTTGCGATTGTAGCGAGCCCAACCAAGGCGAGCGCGATGAGTTTGCGCACTCCCAATTCCAACAAATTAGCCCAGAGTTTTTCGGCGTGTTCACGACCCGGCATGCATAACCCCTTCATGCACCATGGTATTTCTTGATGTCACTATCGGGAATGGAGCTTGCGTGAGCCTGATACCGGGTGTGTTGATCTGAAATTTTTGCCGGACAAACGCAAAAAGACCGCGCCTGGAGGCGCGGTCCTCTTATCCAGTAATCCGTATGGATTAACGGAACAGGGACAGAATGTTCTGAGAGCCCTGGTTCGCAATCGACAGAGCCTGAATACCGAGCTGCTGCTGTGTCTGCAGTGCCTGGAGGCGGGTCGATTCTTTATTCATGTCCGCATCAACCAGCTGACCTACACCGCGGTCAATCGCATCACGCAGAGCGGATACAAAATCCTTCTGCAGATCAACGCGTTTTTTAACGGAGCCGAGTGTTGTTGCAGCGTCGGTGATTTCACCGAGAGCTGTATCAACACCGGCAATCACAGTGTCCAAACCAGCAAGGTCAGCATCAGTCACAGCGGAAATGTCAACATCCGCAATGCCATCGCCAGTTACGTTGGTCAGGGCTGCAAAGCCACGGTCAAGATCGAGAACACCGTCGCCTGCACCAGCGTTGTACAGGTCGATTGAGGCCGTATCAATTGTGATCGTTTCGATCGAAATTGAACCACCTGCACGGCTAAAGGATGCAACGATGTCTTTTGCTGCACTGTATCCCGCAGCAGAGTCATCAACTGACAACCAGTTCTCACCGTTAAAGACTGCAGAGTCAGCAGTTGACTGCAACTGGTTTTGCAGCTCAGTGATGTCGGCCTGGATCTTGCCGCGGTCGACGCCAGGCGTCTTGGCGGCAACAACCTTTGCCTTGATTTCATTCATGACATCAACAGTGCTGTCCATAGCAGTGTACATGACGTCGACGGTCGCAGCACCAAGACCCAATGAGTCTTCGACGGCGCCAAGAGCCATATTGTCGGAACGCATGGTTGTCGCGATGGACCAGTATGCAGCGTTATCTTCCGCGCCGGATACACGGTAACCAGTTGAAATGCGGTTTTGCGTTTCAGCCAGACCGGCATTTGTGCTCCGCAGTGTCTGCAGAGCGGTCATTGCGGAGGCGTTTGTCATAAGTGAAGACATGATATGTCCCTTTCAAATGTTTCAGTTGGTACTGGTACTTGGTTGGGGACATGCCGGGTTTACACCGGCACAGCAGGATCAGCGTCATGCTTTTGAACCATGGTTGGGTGGAGCGGTTCAACCTGCTGTAATTTGGAAGTTATCTAACCAATCTTGTGTGAGGCTTGCGCTTCTAATCACGCATTAAACTCTGTTTCCATTCGGCATTTTTCGCCGTGACAAAACCCCGATTCCCACAAAACGACCGATATTCCTGCACAGGATATGATCGCAAACGATAAAAGGCGAAGCATTTAGCTTCGCCTTCGCCATGCACCATGACCCATCTTGGTGGATCAAAAGAACGATCGTACGAGGCTGCCGACCAGAAGGTTCCAACCATCTATCAAAACGAAGAACAACGCCTTGAACGGCAAGGAGATCACAGTTGGCGGCAACATCATCATGCCCATGGACATAGTGATGGTCGCCACGATCATATCAATCACCAGAAATGGCAACGCGATCAGGAAACCTATCTCAAAACCGCGCCGAAGTTCGGAAATCATAAATGCGGGGACTAGAACACGAAGCTCAACGTCATCTGCAGAGGCGGCTTCTGTATCGGTTACACGGCCAACCGCCAGATCATCAAACAGCACCAGATCCTCTTCACGTACCTGGGTGAGCATGAACTCGCGAAACGGATCTGTAATCTTGTCATAGGCTTCCATTTCCGTGATCTGGTTGTTCAACAGCGGCTGAACACCCTCTTCCCACGCCCTATCAAAGGTCGGTGCCATGACATAGAACGTCATGAACAACGCCAACGAGATCAGGATGAGGTTTCCAGGTGTCGTTTGGAGACCTATTCCTGACCGCAAAAATGAAAACGCGATCACAAACCGGATGAAACTGGTCACCATGATCAGGATGCCGGGCGCTAGAGACAGCACCGTCAACAGCATGACCATCTGGATGATACGGCCACTTGCACTACCCTCGCTTTCCGGCAACAGAGCGGATAGGTCAGGAACTTGCGCCAGCGCTGTCCCGTTCATGGCAATCAAGGCCGACGCAATTAGAATAAACCGGATCATTGGATAACAACCGACTCCAAAATGACTTCGTGAACCTGACCTTTGGTACGGGTTTTTGCCCGCTCAGTCAGATCTTCTCTCAAATGCTGCAGTCCAATGCTGCCTTCCAGATTGGACAGGTTGAGTGTTCGCAAGTAACCAAGGAAATCGTCCTCTACCTTTTTGCGCAGAATTGCCACTTCCGTGTTTGCGTCGTCTTCCAGCAGGACAGCTGCCTGAAGTCGGATCCATGCACCGGCCGGAGAGGTCAGGTTGGTGACCAACGGTTTGAGACGTTGCAGGCGTGTCGATGGCGAAAACGGCAAAGTCTCGGCGAACGTCTGCTGATGCCTAATCCGGCCATGGACTTCCTGCTCGGTATAATCCGATACAAATTTTGCCAGGCCGGCACCGGCACCGGCGCCAATCATTCCAAGCACAATAAAAGCGGCAAACAGACCGGACTTGCCGGAACCGGATTGATCGTTGTTGTAAGGAGTTAAACTCATCGACATTGATCTCTTTTCGTCGCTTAGAATGGGGTAACAATGTCGTAGATCTGCTGACCCCATCCAGGTTGCTGGACCTCGGTGATCCGGCCGCGACCGCCATAGGAGATGCGGGCTTCTGCAACCTTGTCGTATGGAATTACGTTCGTGCTCTCGATGTCACGCGGGCGGACAATGCCCGCGACATGAAGGATGCGCATTTCATAGTTCACACGAACTTCCTGGGACCCTGAAATCACCAAATTCCCATTTGGTAGTCGGTCCGTGACGACGGCAGCTACTGAGAGTTCAATTTCCTCAGATCGATCTATTGAACCGGAACCTGCAGAACCGGAACCAGAGTCCAGATCAAAGCTGGCCTCTCCGTCGCTGGAACTTGCGCCGCTTCCGGCTGTAAATTCACCCCCGAGGCCGATATCCGATGTCCGACGCCTGTCTGATGAATTGTCCAGATTGGCCTTGTCATCGATCTGAATTGTCACTGTCAGCACGTCGCCGATTTTCTTGGCACGCGGATCAGAGAAGAAATTCTCTCTATTGGACATCCAGAGGGAGTTGTAGTCCTTAATACCACCAGGGGCGAATGTGCTAAGTGGATAGACAGCTCCTGCCGGATTGGCCAAGCCATAACCGACCGGTGACATCTCGGGCGCCTTGCCGAGATCTTCAAGCTGCCCAGCACAACCGGCGAGCATCAGCGCGCTAAGCGAACAAACTGTAAAACGCATCAGAAACTCCGTTGGGCTTCAGGGTCTGCGAAACCCATCATCGATTGTGTCAGCTGGGCGGCACGTGCCGGATCCATCTCATCAAGAATACTGCTGGCAACGCGGGCTTTCAGTTTTAGAAGTACTCCGACTGCCGCAGCTTCTTCCGTCGTCGACAATTGAGCCGCAGCTGCTTCCGGGCGCATGCGTCCAATGATGTTCACAACCTGGTCTTCAACTTCATTGAGAAGATCCTCACGGCGCTCGACCCAGTCCTCGAACTGTTCTTCCTGGCGCTTGAGTTCTGCGATCCGGTCCCTGAGGCGGGCTTCAAGGCTAATCATCTTCCAGGTTTGCCACTGAACCCGCGCATCGGATGCTGCGCCCGCAATGTTCTTGCAGTAGAGCTCGCTATCGCTTGGCGGCAAGGGGTCTGATGTTTTCTGGCGCAAGACCTCAACGATTTCAACAGTCGGCTTTTGTTTGGGCGACTGCGCCTGCGCTTGAGAACCAACTGAAAGGAATTGGAAGATCAGACATGTCAGGATGGCGATTGCCCGGCATCCGTCCAAAGAAATAGGCATTGCGCCGTCCTTCGTGATTAAACGTTTGACTGGACAATCACTGATCGAGCTTGCGTGAGGCTGTTGGACATTGGTCAAAAAAGAAGCGCCATTTGTAAACGACGCTTCGGAAAGTCAGTTTTTTGGATAATGCTATTGCACAACAAGTTCCGCCTGGAGTGCGCCAGCTGTCTTGATAGACTGGAGGATTGCGATGATGCCTGTTGGACGCAATCCAATCCTGTTCAGTCCACGCACAAGCGTCGGCAGATCTGTGCCACCAACAACCGCCAGCTGACCACCGCTCTCTTGTGCATCGACATAGGTTCTGGGGACGACAACGGTCTCTCCGTTTTGCGAGAAAGGAGACGGCTGTGAAACCTCAGGTGCCTCGGAAATCCGCACAGTCAGGTTTCCATGAGTGATGGCAACGGTTGAGATCTGAACATCCTTGCCGATGACGACGGTTCCTGTACGTTCATCAATCACCACTTTTGCAGTTTGATCAGGTCGCACTCGAAGGGATTCAATTTCTGCCAGAAAGCGGGTGACACTGACTTTCTTCGGCGGTTTGAGATCAACGGTCCGATAGTCGCGCTCCTTGGCGACACGAACGCCATAGCGCTCTCTTGTATACCGGTTGATCGCATCCGTAATCCGGACAGCTGTCTTGAAATCCGGGTTGGTGAGTTCCAGTACCAGATCCGGGATTTGGGAAAACTTGGCCGGCAAATCCCGTTCAATCAATCCGCCGTTTGGAACACGTCCAACTGTCGGGATGCCTTGCGTCAGGCTCTCGGCTGCACCGAGCTCGGCAAAACCCGACACGGCGACAGGTCCTTGGGCCACCGCGTAGATCTGGCCATCCGCACCCAGAAGCGGTGTCGCGACCAATGTTCCGCCCGCCAAAGACGTCGCATCACCAAGCGACGACACACTGACATCGATCGAAGATCCCTTGCCGATGAAGGACGGCATTTCTGCCGTTACGACCACTGCGGCAACATTCCGCGTTCTGAGTGGAGTGTCGCGAACATTCACCCCGAGACTATCAAGCATCGACTGGAGTGATTGTTCGGTGAAAGGCGAGTTACGCAAGGTGTCCCCGGACCCCTTGAGGCCAATAACCAGACCATAGCCAACCAGTTGGTTGTCACGAACACCCTGCAAGCTTGCAATGTCCTTGATCCGCACCATGGCGGTAACAGGTGACACCATCAGAAGTGCCAGAAGAAACACGAGTATCCGCGTCATAAATCAATTCTCCACGAGGATCGTGCCATCGTCTTGCACGCGACCGGAAACAACCAGTCCACTGTCAACGTTCCGAACACGAACAAAACTGCCAGCACCACCATTCTGCAGGGCTTCAACCTGCATGATGATCAAAAGTCCCTGCTCCCGAAAAACTAGCCGAGCAGATTCACCACGTTTGACAAGCAGCTGTTTCTCGACGGCATTTACCGGGATTGGCTGCCCGGGCAGCAATGTTCTGCGAGCAACCAGTCCGACAAGTTGACTCCGGTGGGTCGAAATCGCGAATTGCTGCGCTGTTCGGGTCGGAAACTTGCGCTCAATCAGATCCTGGTTTCCTATTTCCGCACCGGTCGGGATCGTTTGACGCGGTACCGGCAATTCGATGCCGGCAGCCACTGCGATTGGCGCCATACTCACGAAAGCGAGTGCGGCAATCAGAGATCTGAACAAAATGTTCATTGTCCCGTGTCCCCTCACTTAACGGATACCGTTGGTTACGGTTCCGGCCATCTCATCTGCGGCCTTCATGACCTTTGAATTCATTTCGTAGCCGCGCTGGGCTGAAATCAATGCTGTAATTTCCTTGACCGGATCAACGTTGGAGGATTCAAGATACCCCTGCCGGACTACCCCAAATCCCGGATCTCCCGGAACGCCGGACACCGGACCACCAGAAGCCTCGGTCTCCCGGAACAGGTTTCCACCGACCGGCTCAAGCCCGACATCATTGGCGAAGTTGGAAAGCGTCAACTGGCCAAGTTCACGAGGTTTCAGTTCACCATCAATTTTGGCGAAGATTTCGCCTGACTCATTGACGACCACTTCGATCGTCTCGTCGGGAACTACAATTGCGGGTTCCACCATGTAACCATCAATCGTTACCAGGCGTCCATCAGCGTTGGTGTTGAAGGACCCGGCGCGCGTGTAGAGTGTTTCGTCATTTGGTCCGGAGATTTCGAACCAACCATGACCATCAAGGGCGACATCAAACTGGTTGCCGGTGTTGTTGAGCGGGCCCTGAACATGAAGTTTTCTAATACCGGCTGTACGGACACCAAGCCCTAGTTGCGCGCCCTCAGGCACCGGGTCTTCTCCTCCCCGGTTCGGGACACCCTGCAGACGCTCGGCCTGATAAAGAAGGTCGGAAAATTCCGCTTGTGCCCGCTTGAAAGACGTTGTGTTCATGTTGGCGATGTTGTTCGCGACAACTTCGACATTGAGCTGCTGCGCACTCATACCGGTTGCTGCAATAGCGAGAGCTTTCATAGACTTATCTCCTGATATTCATTTATTACGTCAGCGCCTATATCGCTCGCGATCAGATCGTCATTCTGCTGATCTCCTGGTAGGCACCGACCACCTTGTCGCGGATGGCAATAGCGGTCTTCAGACTGGATTCCGCTTGCATTACGGCTTCAACAACCTGTTGAACCGATGCTTGCCCGTCGACACCAGCAATGGAGGCAGCTTCCCCCTGTTTCAAAGTGTTGATGGTGTCCTGAGAAACCTGTGCCATTGCATCTGTAAAACTGGCTCCGGCTGCGGCATCGGTGCCACCGAGTTCAACCGGACTGGACATAAAGCGGGTCGTTGAACTTGATTTCAGAACGCCATCTGCCGAAGACGACGTGAGGGCGGAAATTTCATTGATCATGGTCAGTTCCTCAATAGATCGATGTGGCGCATGACCATTTCACGGGCCTGGGTCATCACTTTCAGATTGGCTTCGTATGAGCGATTGGTCTCCCGCATATCAGCAAGTTCGAGCAGCGTATTGACGTTCGGCATCTTGACGTAGCCATCAACATCAGCTGCCGGATGTCCCGGATCGTATTCGACTGTGAATGGTGCCTTGTCCGTGCCGATGCCCTTCACTGACACCAGATTTGCCTGATGGGCCCTGTTAAATTCGCTCTCGAAAGTAATCGTCTTGCGCGAATAGGGTTCATCGCCGGATGTCTCTCCGGTCGAGCGTGCATTCGCCAGGTTTTCAGAAACGACACGAAGGCGTTCGGACTGGGCCTGTAGGCCGGACGAGGCTATTTGCAGCGTAGCAGATATTGGATCAGACATTGAACAAATTCACTCTAGTCAGGGTTTAACGGCGGTGAGGTACATGCGGTGGAAAGACTTCGCGATGCTGGAATTGAGCGAATGGTTTCGTGCCACTTCACCTGCCTTCATCAGCTCCTGCTCAAGGCTCACCGAGTTTCCCGAATGGCTAACGGTCCAGCTGTCGGCTTTTTCAACATCAGATGCCCGCGAGACCTCCATGTTTTGGCCTATATGGCTTCCATGGGTCGCGGTCATCGCCAATTGTGTTTTGCTGATGACGGATGTGAACGGCTCCAGGTCCTTTGCTCGAAACCCGGGCGTGTTCGCATTAGCAATGTTTTCGGCAATCGTCGTTTGACGAACGGACAGCCATTCATTGTTGTTCGAAACAAGTTTGGACAGGAACACCGGTTCCATCGAAAACCTCCTAACAGCATGGGTCGCATACAAATCTAATGGAGCAAGCTTGTCCGAGGCTGATCGAAATCCAAGTTTTCTGTCACCTGCACGCAAGGTTCGCACAACCTTCACGACGCATGCATTGTTTGATTTTGTTGCAAATTTCAGTTTTTCGACTGTTTGAATGCGCACAAGAGAGCGGAGATTTTCGTGACATTTTTTGAGCAAAAAACCTACCGTGCTAACTCGACAAGGCAGCCGCAATCACATGCAACATTGAGTTTGGCCTTGGTCGGCGCAACCGGTTTGTTTGCACTATTCTCAGGGCCTGCTGCAGCTCAACAACAGGATTGTCACGCCTATGCAACCGCATACGCGAACAGCTACGTCAATCCTGATCCATCTGATCTAGCAGTCGTCGACAACGCCATGCGCGGAGCTGTAGCTGGTGGCGCTTGGCAAGGCCCAAGTGGCGCGCGACGCGGCGCAATCGTTGGAGGCGCGCTCTCTGTCCTTGATGACTTAGGAAGCTACCAAGGTGGCTGGCAAGGCCTCTACGATATGGCGTACCGCCAATGCCGTAACAGTACATCGTCAGTGACCCGTCGACCCAGTACGCTCGGCGATCCGAGTTATCGTTCACGCCCCTCGCCCCTGGTACGACCTGCCCCGCCTTTACCTCCAAGGAAATTAGCGCCTCTGGAACCAAACCGCTGAGGATGTTTTATGTTTGAATTTTTGACCAATAAACAACATTCGCTTGCCGCAGCCGTCCAAAGGCGACTTCATCCACGTCAGCGGACACGCCTGCGTCCAGCTAAAATAGCAAGCCTAGACTATCAATTTCTGTGCGATTGCACGATCCGTGACATGTCACATGGCGGCGTACGCATCGTGCTCAATCATCAAGCCGAACTGCCGGAAGAGTTCTATTTGTTTGATGTTGGTCCGAGGACAATTGCCGAAGTGCAGCTGCGTTGGCGTGACGGGTTGGATGCTGGCGTAATCTATCTCCTGCCGCCTGCCGAGCTACGCCATTTTTCCAATTCAGGTATCAGGAAACTGGCCCAACGGCTTTACGCCATGGACGGATAAGAATTGCGCAGCTCACTAGGCACAAATCTAGCGATCAATTTCTGATTTTCTCAATTACCAAGCAGCTCTGAGGTCAAGGGGCTCCCTGGTTCCGTCAGAGCTTCTACGACGTCGAAATGATGCTTGTCAGCTTCCTCGTGAAAGTTTACGTTTGACCACGCATCAGCAAGCAAACGTGACTGGCGGATGAACTCGGGACGTTCGTCACCTCCTACCCATGCAGTAACCGGAATTTCCCGCACCGGGTCCATCAGTGCTGTGCTCTCTGCTACAGCATCGTCCTCGCTCAAACCGAACGTATCATTCATCTCGGTTTTTCTCAGCGGTCTCATGTCATGAAGACCACTGATGGACACGACCTTTTCAATCCGATCGAGAACGTCTGCCGGTAGTGATGTATCTTTACAGACCATCCGCGTCACCAGATGCCCACCAGCTGAATGACCCGTCAAACGGATAGGGCCTTCAACACGTTGCGCTGCTTTTATGACAGCCTGTGAAACCTGCTTGGTGATCTCGAAGATCTGAACATTAGGAGCGAGGTCATAACTTGGCAGACACACAGCCCAGCCTTTGGCCAATGCTCCTTGTGCCAGATGCGACCAATAGGATTTGTCGAACTTCATCCAGTAACCGCCATGAACGAAGATAACCAGGCCTTTGGATTTCCCCTCCGGATGGAACACGTCCAGACGCTGACGCGCGCTGTCCCCATACACAACATCCAGATCTTTCTTCATCCAGGAATTTCGAAAGGACTTGGCTTCCTCCGCCCAACGAGGTGGGTAGGTTTCCGCGCCATTAATGTGGGCACCGTTGGCATAGGCATCATCCCAATCGGTGATCTTTTGTCCTGTCATTCAAAATTTCCTAATCAAATCAGTCTTAAAAGCAGGCATTCATCCTTGCATACTTTGGGCAGTTAACGGAATAGGCAACAGCCATTTCATAACGCTTGTCAAATCAGCACGATGCATCCTAACTTTGCCGCAAACAATGCCTTGGGAGGAAGAAGGCGTATGGCCGACCGTTGTTCCAATCGCGTGGCAAATCTCGCGCACCTTCTGACCAAAAACGCCAACCGGTGGCCTGAGCGACCGGCAATTATCTGGGACAACAGCACCTGGTCCTGGTCAGAGCTGGATCAACGTGTTTCCGCGCTTGCAGCAGCCTTGCAATCAGAATTTGGCCTTTCCAAAGGCGACAGTCTCCTGATTCAGGCACAGAATTCCAATCAGATGACCGAAATCATGCTGGCTGCATTTCGCCTGGGCGCGGTATGGGTGCCCTGCAATTTTCGGCAGGCCCCGGGTGAGACTGCCTATGCAGCTGAGAAATCCAAGGCAAAGCTGTTCCTCTGTGATGCTGTGTTTACCGCACAAGCTGAAGCTGTTCGGGCCGCCCGGCCTGACCTAACAGGCATCGTCAGTATAGGCCAAAGCAGCTTTGGGACCGATTACGAGATGCTGGTCGGAAAACACTTTGGCGAACGATTTGCCAACACGTCCGTTGAGTACAACGATCCATGTTGGCTGTTTTTTACATCCGGTTCCACAGGTCGCCCAAAGGCTGTTGTTCTGACCCATGGCCAGATCGGCTTTGTCGTCGTCAACTATATGGCCGACCTACTTCCGGGAACCACCGAACAAGACGCATCCCTCATCATTGCACCGCTATCTCACGGAGCCGGATTGCAACAGATTGCGCAACTGGGATCTGGATCAACAAACGTCCTGATGCCGTCTGGTGGTTTTAACCCGGCTGTCGCCTTCGAGTTGATCGAAAAACACAAGGTCAGCAACCTTTTCACTGTGCCGACCATTGTCAAACGGCTTGTAGAAGATCCTGCAGTTGGCCGATACGACCACTCGAGCCTCCGACACCTGATCTATGCTGGCGCTCCCATGTACCGTGAAGACCAGAAAAGGGCGCTTGAAAAACTCGGTCCCGTACTGGTTCAGTATTACGGCCTTGGTGAAGTCACAGGCAACATCACCGTGTTGCGTCCGCAAGATCACTCTTTGGCCGACGGGCCGGATAGCAAGACAGGCACCTGCGGGACCGAACGGACAGGTATCGAAGTCAGCATTCAAGATGATGATGGCAACATCCTGCCGCCGCACGAAACCGGCGAAGTTTGCGTAATCGGTCCTGCTGTATGCGCCGGATATCTTGATAATGACGCTGCCAATGCAAAATCCTTCCGCAATGGCTGGTTTCGCACTGGCGACATCGGCCACATGGATGAGGAGCGCTACCTTTATCTGACCGGCCGGGCATCGGACATGTACATCTCCGGTGGCTCCAACGTTTATCCGAAGGAGGTTGAAGAGGCCCTACTCGAGCATCCAGCATTGTCCGAAATCGCCATTCTTGGCGTTCCTGATCCGCAATGGGGTGAAGTTGGCCTTGCCGTCTGCGTTGCCGAGGCAGGACACCAGGTTACCGATGTAGAACTGATCGATTTTCTTTCAGGCAGGATCACGCGCTACAAGATACCCGCGCGATTTTTGTTTATCGAGGAGATGCCAACCAGCGCGTACGGCAAGATCACCAAAAAAATTGTGCGTGAATATCTGGCTGAAAAGGACTTTCTATGAGGCGTCCGGCCCCAAACACACTCGCAGATATCAGACATCCCGGCCCGAAAGCGAAAGATCGGTTGCCGCATGTAAAATGCTACGCCGAACAGACAACACTTCGTCTAGCCAAAGGTGATCCACTCCTAAATATACTGGGCAAATGGGCGGATCAATCCGGCTTCACATCTGCAGTTCTGGATCTTTCAAACGTAACTCTGGCACCCTTCGATTACGTCATGCCCGACAGGGCGATCGATGACCGCCATGCAGCCTGGTATAGCGACACCAACACGTCCAAGGGCGCTCAGCTGACTGAAGCTGTTGCCATTTTGGGCTGGCGCGATGGTAGGTGTTTCGCCCATATCCATGCCTATTGGCAGGAAAGCGGCTCCGATCATCTTGGACACTTGTTGCCCGATACAGTCTCAATTGGGTCTGATGCAAGGATAAGTGGTTACGGGATCAAAGGCGCAAGGTTTGAAGCTGATCTGGATCCCGAAACCGAATTCACGTTGTTTCGGGTAAAAGTCGATCGAACTGCATCGAAGATAGAAGAAAACAACGCCCTGATCACAACTATCGCACCGTTTGAAGACCTGCACGAGAGCGTTGATAAACTAGCCAGAGGCTTTGCAGAGGATACAGTCAACGTATTGGGACTGGGCAGTCTGGCCGGAGCAAAATTCCGATCCGGGCCATCCATGACTGGCTTGATTTCCGAGATCCTCATTCCGCTTGGTGTGCATCACAGGAAACATTGCCCTTTCGAATTCCCAGTCCGCTGCGTCGACCTGAACGGCAATCTCTTTTCCGGCAAGCTCGAGCCCGGTGGATCACCGACGCTGGTCACCTGTGAACTGCTTTTGGTTGTGGGCGCCGACTAATTCTCACAAAAAAGGCCGGCCTCATCCAAGAGAACCGGCCTTTATGCTGCGACAATAATTATTGCTCGTGGGCTAGCCTATCCTCGCAGCAATGCTTTTGGTCTTGCAATAGCTTTTCAAGCCTTCCAGGCCCTTCTCGCGGCCAAACCCCGACTTCTTGTTGCCGCCAAAGGGCACCTCAATGCCGCCCGCAAAATACTCGTTGATATAAATCTGCCCGGCATCGATCTCACGTGCGAGCGTGTGTGCCTTGGCAAAATCAGACGTATAAATTCCGGCCACCAACCCGTATTGGCAATCATTGGCGAGCTGCAATGCATGTTCTGCGTTTTCAGCAACTTGCACTGTCAACACAGGTCCGAATATTTCTTCCTGCGCAAGTTCATCCGCTGACGCTACATTGTCGATGATGGTTGGTTCGTAGAACCACCCTTTACCGGTTTCCGGGTCTTTGGCAATCGCCCCGCCCGTCACAATATCTGCGCTGTTCGTTTTGGCGCGGTCAACAAAGCTCGCAATTTTCTTAAGGTGTTCAGCGGAATTGACCGGCCCGAGATCGGGCTGCCTGAACCCGTGACCAATCCTCAGATTTTTGGTTCGTGTGACAAGTTCTTCAACGAACTCGGCATGAATGTTCTTTTCGATTACCAGCCGTGATCCGGCGGAACAGATTTGTCCCGCGTTTTCAAAAATAGCCCCCAGAACCCCCTCAAGCGCGGCTTGCTTGTCACAATCCCCCAGAACAACAACAGGAGACTTTCCGCCAAGCTCCAGAACCACTCTTGTGATGTCATCTGCTGCGGCCTTCATAACGGCCTTTCCGGTCCGTACCGAGCCAGTGAAGGTGATGTGATCGATCCCTGCATGGTGCGTTAACGGAGCCCCAACCTCAGGACCGGTGCCCGTCACAACATTACAAACACCCTTCGGCAAACCCGCATCATGCAGTATTTTGGCAAGCAACAGCGCCGTGAACGGTGTCTGCTCAGCCGGCTTGGCAACAATTGCGCAACCCGCAGCCAGGGCGGGTGCAAATCCGCGAGCGGCAGTGGAAATTGGAAAATTCCATGGAATGATATGAGCAGTCACACCAACCGGTTCATGAATGGAATAGCCAATGTGGTTTGGCCCGAGAGGAAAACTGTCCCCCTGCAGCTTGTCACATGCCCCGGCATAATACTCGAAGGCTCGGGAGGCCCCGCGAACATCGCCGATTGCTTCCTGCAGCGGTTTGCCGCTGTCCAACGTTTCGACGACAGCCAACAGATCAAGGTTATCGAGAATAAGCTCGGATGCCTTTTGCAGAATGCGCGCGCGCTCGACCGGCGCAGTATCCCGCCAATTGGTCCTAAACGCAGTCCGCGAAGATTGCACCGCAGCCTTCACATCATCTGCGTTTCCGGCGGTAAAACTGGCGAATGCAGCTGCCTTCCCGGGATCAAAACTTTCCATAGTCCGGTTGTGCGATGGTGTCTGGAACGCACCATCAACAAAATGGCCTTTGTGGAGAGCAGACAAGGTTCCGGATGCCTCATATTCGGCTATCAGGTCAGTTAAGGTCGTCATGGTCAGCGCTCCAGGGAACTGATTTTGTAAGTCGACTTCGCCAGCCAATCCGGATTGATTTCTACGCCCCAGCCAGGTGCATCTGTGACCGTGGCATGGCCGTCAACAATGTCGAACGGTGAATTTGAAAACAGGTTGTATTGCCAAGGATAATAATCTTCCTTTTCAATCGAAAATTCCAAGTACTTGCCCGCATTGGGAATGGCGCGCAGCAAGTGCATGGTGAACAGCGTCACCAATGACAGATTGGCCGCATGTGGGGTGCAATTGAGACCGGCTTCTTGCGCCATCGCCGCGACTTTCATTGTCCGCACCATTCCCCCGAGGTAACAAACGTCAGGTTGGATGATATCAACAACACGCTGGTCGATCATTCGCTGCCAATCCACCAGGGAGCAATCCTGCTCGCCGCCGGTAACATCTATATCAAGTGCGTCTGTCACTTGTTTGGTTTGATCGAAATGCCAATAGGGACAAGGCTCCTCGTAGTGAGAAATACCGTTCCTTTCCAGAAACTTACCTATTTCAATCGCCTTTTTGGGTGAATAGCAGGAATTGGCATCAACCAGCAGATCGGTTTCCGCGCCGAAGGTTTTCCGGACGGTTGGAACGATTTCTTCCGTCCGCCCCGGCCACTCGTCCTGATCGCGTCCACACTCCGCCCCGATCCGGAATTTGAAGGCCGTAAACCCGAAGTCATCCTGAAGTTTTTTCAACCTGCCCGCTTCGGCCCGCGGCGTAATATCGCGCTTCATGGATGATCCATAAGCCCTAACTTTACCTGGCGTGCCGCCCAAAAGCTCACATACCGGCTTGCCTTCCAGTTTACCTCGGAGGTCAAACAAGGCCGTATCCAGCCCTCCCATGGCACGGCGCAAATAGGAACCGGGAAATTTGTGTTCACGGTCCGGTATAATGTCCATTAAATGGTCTATGTCGAAGGCATCTTCCCCCAGAGCATAAGGCGCAACCTGTCGATGCACGACTTCTGCTGTAATATCAGCGTAGTAAGGAGCAACTTGGCCCCACCCGGTTGCCCCCGTGTCCGTTGTTGCCCGCACAAAACAGACGAACTCATTGGTAAATGTTTCGATAGACTGTATCTTCATCGTCATTGAGGTCCCTGATCAGGCTCCCGAGCAACATCAAAATCATTGGCCTGACAGGCTATTCCGAATTGGACTTGATTACAGATCCGTTTTGCTCAAACTCTCATACCAATTTTAGGGAGTTGAGTGGGGTACCATGAAGCGACATGCGGGTGCGGTACTATCGTCGATCAAGATCGACAAAAGGGCCGAAAAGAAGATTTCAGTACAGCTGTACATGGCCCTTCGTGATCTTCTTTTAACCGGTACATTGACACCTGGAGATCGGTTGCCGGCAACGCGAACGCTTGCGAAGGAAATCGGTGTCTCACGCACTACGGTGATAGACGCGGTCGACCGTTTGGTTTCTGAAGAACTCCTGGAAGCTCGGGTTGGGGCGGGTACCTTCGTAAGCGAGGCGCTAAACGCGCGGCTTGAACCAAAACCACTTCCATCAGACAACAAGGTTGCGAAGGCGGTTCCAAAACTTTCGCATGCTTCCCAACATGCAATCGCCGATTTTACGCCGCGTGCCCGTTTGCCACACAAGTCACAGGCATTCATCACAGCGTTGCCGGCTCTGGATGCGTTCCCGATGGCCCAATGGGCGAAACTCTCAGCGCGCCACTTGCGCAAAGACCGAGATCTCGTCATGGGCTATGGCGATCCATTCGGTTTGAAGAGTTTGCGTGCCGCAATCGCCCGGCAATTGAATGCATCGCGAGGCATCAAATGCGCTCCGGAACAGATATTTATCACCAACGGTGCTCAGCGCGCTTTCTCCCTGATCGGCGGAATGCTGGTTAATCCGGGTGAACCGATCTGGTTCGAGAATCCTGGTGCCATCGGAGCACGGAATGCTTTCGTGGCAACCGGAGCCAACCCGATCCCTGTCAGTGTTGATAGTGACGGTTTGCAAGTTGAGGACGGCCTTGCGAAAGCGCCGCACTTTCGCCTCGCATTCGTGACGCCTTCCCATCAACAACCACTCGGTCACGTGATGAGCCTCCCCCGGCGATTGGCGCTTCTAAAAGCTGCAAGCAATGCAGATGCCATGATTGTTGAAGATGATTATGATGGAGAGTTTTATTTTGGCGACCAACCGCCACCGACATTAAAAAGCATAGATTCCCATGACCGCGTGATTTACGTCGGGACGTTTTCAAAATCGTTGTTTCCAGCGCTCAGGTTGGGATTTGTACTGGCTCCCGAAGGCCTGGTGGAAAGCTTTGAACGCATGTGCCTCACCTGGCTAAGCGGTATCCCGACCGTCACACAGGCAATCGTCGCCGAATTCATGGACGAAGGAATGTTCTCGACACACATTCGGACGATGCGAAACCTCTACAGGGAGCGGCACGATGTTTTGATGGAGCAAGCCGCTTGCCTATCCGGTAACATCGACCTCCAACCGACCACCAGTGGTTTCCATGCTGTCGGTCACTTGGCACCGCACCTTGATGAGGTCGAGATCGTTGCCAAGGCTGCCGCAGCTGGTGTATCGACAGCGCCTCTTTCCCGCTACACACTTGCAAAAATTCCACAACGAGGCATTGTTCTGGGGTTTGGTAGCACCACGCCAGATGAAATTCGCAGAGGCATTCAGGGTCTGAAGGACATTTTGCCCAAAGCCCGGAAACCGTAAGCTGCGCCGACATAATTGGACTGACAAAATATCTTTAATGGATATATTTTCCAGTCCAATCGACGCCTACGCTTTCCGAAGAGTTTTTGCTGCGTATGTTCAGGGAGGAAGTCATGCATTTCAAAACAATGGTAACCGGGTTACTGGCCGGTACAATGCTTACTGCTGCAAGCTCGGCTTATGGGGAAACGCTCCGTTTGTTGACGTGGGGCTCCTATGCTCCAGATGAGCTTGTCCAGAAATTCGAAGCGGAATATCCGGATATCGATGTAGAAGTCACTTTCTCCAACAATGAAGAGATGATCGCCAAACTGCGGGCCACCGGAGGTGCGGGTTTTGATCTGGCGCAGCCAAGCCATGACCGCATCTATGCTGCGCAGCTTGAATACGACATTTACAAACCGCTTGACCTGTCCAAGATCGACACTGGTGTCATGGAAGCCAGCCTGCTGGACGGCGTCAAAGGCAACACCACAATTGGCGGTGAAGTCTACGCTGTGCCGCATCAATGGGGTACTTCCGGTCTGATGGCAGACAAAACCAAGGCACCCGACTTCAAGGGCTGGGGTGATCTTTGCGACGCGGCCTATAAGGGCAAAACATCCATGCGACTCAAGCGCACGATCCTGCTCGGTACAGCCTTTGCGATGGGTGAAAATCCATTCGACGCCTATTCTGATCTCGAAAAGTATCAGGACATTCTGGATAAGGTCGCAACCAAGCTGATCGAGTGCAAAGCCAACATCAAGGCTTACTGGAAAGGCGGCGACGACCTGTCCGCGATGATGTTGTCCGGTGAAATCGTAGCGTCCGAAACATGGGACTCAACAGCCTACAAACTGTTTGATCAGAACCCGAACATTGTTTTCATTCCGCCGGAAACAGGTGCACTTGCCTGGATCGATACATTCGCTTTGCCGCGCAAGGCAAAAGCGGACGACGCCGCCTACAAGTGGATCAATTTTGTTCTGCGTCCCGAGAATGTTACGCTGATGTCGTCGAGCACCGGTGCCATTGCGGCAGTCAAGGGTGGCAAGGATCTGTTGCCTGAAGACAAGAAAGCGGCAGTCAACGCAGCGTTCACGGATGCAGACATCAACAATCTGAAATTCTTCGCCAATATTCCTCCGGGTGTTGAGGACATGGAAGGCAAGACTCTTGAAAAAATCAAGGCTGCCACAGGCGGGTAACACAATTTCCGGTCAGGCCACTATTCCTGACCGGTTACTTGCGTGAGACTATCAAAACTGCAGAACTTTGGGGGATACGGTGTCTATCCGGTATCCCCCGAACTATCTGAGATAACAGCTGGCTCCTGTACATGACCACAACTCCTGACTACGACCTCGAATGCCTCGACATCGCCAAGAATTTCGGACCGGTTCAGGCAGTCCAGGGTGTTTCGTTTGACATCCCGCGTGGTTCATTTTTTTCGATCCTAGGTCCCTCGGGATGTGGCAAGACAACATTGATGCGCATGATTGCCGGTTTTGAGGAACCATCCTCTGGTGACATAAGGATCAAAGGCAAATCAGTCATCGGAACCCCGCCAAACAAGCGCAACGTCAAAATGGTGTTTCAGCACCTGGCCCTGTTCCCGATGATGAATGTCTTCGAGAACATTGCTTACGGCTTGCGCTGCAATGGGTGCAGGACTGACGAGATCAATAAAAAGGTTCACGACGTTCTCGAACGTATCGCCCTTCCAGATGTCGCCGAGCGGGAAATCCATCAACTCTCAGGTGGCCAGAAGCAGCGCATTGCGATCGCGCGCTGCATGGTGCTTGATCCGGACGTGCTCCTGCTAGACGAACCCTTGGGCGCGCTTGATCTGAAACTACGCGAAGCCATGAAAATTGAACTGAAGCTGCTCCAGCATCAATTCAACACGACCTTCATCTACATCACCCACGACCAATCAGAAGCCTTGGTCATGTCCGACAATGTCGCAATCATGAATCAAGGCAAATTTGAACAAATAGGAACACCGCAGGAGCTCTATCACCGCCCGAACACATCATTTGTCGCCAGTTTCGTAGGCGACAGCAATCGCTGGTCAGCCACTGTCCAGTCAGGCGATGGCACTGGTGGCAAGGTAGAAACCGATCAAGGGCTGCCAATGACGTTTTCTGCGAGCGGCGACAATGCCGCCCGCTCCGGCGACAAGGTTGATATCTTTGTCCGGCCGGAATTCATTCAGACTATGAGAGCGTCTGAAGCAGAAACAGCAATGCAGGACGGCGACAACCAGATGACAGGCGTCGTTGACAGCCTGCTTTTCAATGGTGCCAGCAGCCGGGTTCTCGTGCGTGCCGGCAGCGGCGAGTTGATCGAATCCGATGTCACCTTGACCGGCGAGAATGACCTCAAACCCGGTGACGATGTAAAACTGGTCTGGTCTGCGCGGCAAGCCATGTGTTTTGCACAAACAGGACCGGCCTGATGCATACCAAGGATATCAGACGTCTCTCACTGATCCTGCTGTTTGCACCGTTCGCGCTTTGGATCCTCCTGTTGGTGATCCTGCCTCATATCGGCATGGTCATATTGTCATTAAAGGAAAAGGTCGCGCCGCGGGTCTATGAATATGGCTTTGGAAATTATCTGGAGTTCCTGAACGAACCAATCTACTGGAACACGTTGTTGCGCACCGGATCCATGTCGTTGCTGGTTACGGCTCTTGCGCTTTTGATCGGTTTTCCAATTGCCTACTACATCGCAAAGATTGCCGGTCCGCGATCTCGTGGGGGCCTATTTCTTTTGTGCCTGATACCGCTTTGGGTGAGCGATCTGATCCGCTCCTTTGGCTGGATTTTGTTGTTGCGGGAAACAGGCGTGTTTTCAAGTTTTCTGCTTTGGACCGGGCTGACCAGCGAACCTGTCGAATTCCTCTATAATGACGTCGCAGTCATCATAGGTCTCGTCTACACCGTCATCCTGTTCATGATCGTTCCGTTGGTCTCGACACTTGATGGCATGGACAACGCCATGATCGAGGCCGGCTACAATCTGGGGGGAAGCGGTTTCACGGTCCTGCGCAGGATTATCATCCCCTATGCCATGCCGGGTATTGTTGCAGGCTGCATAGTGACCTTCATGCTGACCGCTGGCTCTTATCTGACACCTGTCCTGCTTGGTGGCAAGAACTCAAGCTGGTTTACCGAACAGATCTACAACCAATTTATCACCCGGTTCAACTGGGAGGGCGGCGCTGCCTTTGGCATGTTGCTATTGTTGTTCACCTCGATCGTTATCTGGCTGGGCTTGAAGCTCAGCGGACAAACACTCGCAAATACAGTCGCCAAGAGCTGAGGAGGACGATCATGCTTGGAAAGAAAAAGTCTGCTCCTTTCCTGCTCGGCTATCGATTGTATGTTGTTGCCTTCTTTGTTTTCCTGGCAGCGCCGCTGATTTCTGCGGGGGCCTTTGCCTTCAATGACAGCCTATTCCCCGCCCTTCCCTGGCAAGGCTTCACGCTAGACTGGTTTTTCAGCGATACAGAACCGAAACTTGGCATGTTCCATGACCGACGTTTGTTGCAGGGGCTCTACTATTCCTTTGTGATCGCGATATTTGTCGCTGCGCTCTCAGTCTTTGTCGGCACGACAAACGCCTTCCTGTTTGTGCGCGGAGACTTTCCGGCAAAGAACTTCTTTTACATTATGATGGTGGTTCCCTTGGTAATACCGGGTGTCATTCTCGGAATTTCGATACTGGTGCTTGCCAGCGATGCAGCCAATTACGTCGAAAACAGATTTGACTATGAACTGGAATTCCTGCGCCCCGGCATCTTGCTGGTTGTTTTGGGCCAATTCTCGTTTATCGCCACCATCACGTCGCTCGTCATCACGGCACGACTGAAAAAGTTTGACGAAACGATGGAAGAAGCGGCTTTCAACCTAGGTGCCTCTCGGGCGCGGGTCTTACGCACCATAACCCTGCCCTTCTTGCGCCCTGCCATGTTTGCCGCCGGGATCGTTGCCTTCCTGGTATCCTTCGAAAACTTCAACACGACATTGTTTCTTGTCGGCTCTGAGGCCCCGCTTACCATCACCATGTATGACAGGATGGCAAAAGTTGGCTCAACACCCGTTCTGAACGCGGTTTCCTTTCTTCTTATGGTCGGTTCCGGCTTGCTCGCTTTGCTGTCGATCCTTATCCAACGTGACAAATTGGCTTGAGCGGGAGACATCATGGCTGAGTTCGACTTTGTCATCATTGGTGCCGGGTCTGCCGGATCTGTTCTGGCCGACAGGCTATCGGAAGACGGCAAATACACCGTATGTGTGCTTGAAGCTGGCGGATCCGACCGAAACTTCTGGATCTGGATGCCTATTGGATATGGCAAGGCATATTACGATCCAAAAATAAACTGGATGTATCAGACCGAGCCTGATCCCGGTCTCAACAATCGTTCAGGTTACTGGCCACGTGGAAAGGTGCTTGGAGGCTCAAGCTCCATCAACGCGATGGTTTACATTCGCGGACAGCAGGCCGACTTCGAGGACTGGAAAGCCATGGGCAATCCGGGCTGGGGATGGGACGATGTCCTGCCCCTTTTCAGGCGTTCAGAAACCAACGACCGTGGACCGGACCAATTCCGTGGCGGTGAAGGCCCTTTACATGTTTCCAGTACCGACCGGGATGTGCATCCCTTGTGCACCAATTTTCTGGATGCCTGCGAAGAGGCCGGTTTCAATCGCAACGCCGATTTCAATGGCGCGGATCAGGAAGGTGTCGGGCTCTATCAGATCACAACCCGAAATGGTTTTCGCGTTTCAGCGTCCCGGGCTTATCTCAGTCGGGCCCGCAAACGCAGAAATGTGACTGTTATCACCGGCGCACACGTCACTCGGATATTGCTTGAAAACAAACGTGCACGCGGTGTCTTGGTCAAACAAGGCGCCAGTGAACAACCGATCAAGGCTCGGCGTGAAGTCATTTTGAGCGCTGGTGCGGTCAATTCGCCACAAATCCTGATGTTGTCCGGAATTGGACACACTGCTGAACTTGGGGAGAAAGGCATCTCCGCTTTGGTCCACAGGCCTGCGGTCGGGAAGAACCTGCAAGATCATCTGGGGCTTGATCATCTCTATCGCTCAAAACTTCCCACACTGAACCAGCAACTGCGCCCCTGGTGGGGGAAGGTATTTCAGGGTCTGCGTTATGTGCTGACCCGCAAAGGCCCCCTCTCCCTGAGCGTCAATCAGGGCGGTGGTTTTGTCAAAGGTCACCCGGATCACCAACGGCCAAATTTTCAGCTTTATTTTTCACCGGTCAGCTACACTAAAGCGCCTCAAATAAGGAAACGCGCCTTAATGAGACCGGACCCCTTTCCTGGGTTCTTACTCGGCATGCAACCAACACGGCCAACCAGCCGGGGGCATATAGGGCTCCGCTCGGCAGATCCTTTCGATGCGCCGGAAATTCAACCTAATTCCCTAAGCACCGATCATGATCTGACTGAAATGGTTGAAGGGTGCAAACTATTGCGCAAAATCGCCGAGAGTCCGTCTCTTCGAGACATCATTGAAAGAGAGATCACCCCGGGGCCGCAGATCCAGAGCGAAGAAGACGTGCTCGAGGACGTCCGCAACCGGTGCTCAACAATTTTTCACCCCGTCAGCACGTGCCGAATGGGCCCGGATGAGGAAACCAATGTCGTCGACAACCGTTTGCGGGTCTACGGGGTCGATGGATTGCGGATTGTGGACACATCAATATTTCCGACGGTGACTTCCGGCAATACCAATGCACCGGCCATCATGGTCGGTGAAAAAGGGTCCGACCTCATACTGGAAGATGCAAAACGTGCCTGAATCCAACCCATTAGAGACCCACGCATTGTTCGCCAACAACTTCAAGACAACATCCTATTGGCACGACATTGCTCCAGAGGTCCCTGTTTCGGATTTTGATCTGCCAACGGAAGTCGATGTGCTGACCGTCGGTGCAGGATATACCGGGCTCAACGCTGCGATCCAGACAGCGCGGGAAGGTTTGGCCACACTGGTGGTCGACGCAGAAAAACCCGGTTGGGGTTGCAGCATGCGTAATGGTGGCCAACTTTCGACCAGCATCAAGCCGACATTCTCAGCGCTTCAGCGCAGGTACGGAACGGACACCGCAACTGCAATCTGCGAGGAAGCCCAGTCTTCGCTTGAATATATGCATCAATTGTCTGGAGACGATGGTCTGGACATGGGCCTTTGTGAAGTTGGCCGGTTTCATGGTGCCCACAAACCGCATCTTTACGACAAGCTAGCCAAAGAAGCCGCCGAAGGCCATCCGGTTCTAAAGCCAGATGCCTTCATGGTTTCAAAACCGGATATGGTTAAGGAACTTGGAACCGACGCGTATCACGGTGGGATCGTCTATCCGCATCACTGCAGCATAGATGTTTCCAGATACCTTCCCTCCCTCATCAAGTCCGCTATGGCGCATGGAGCACAGGTCAAAGGGGCTTGCCGCGTTGTTTCATTTGAACGGCAGGGCACCGGTTTCCAGGTGTTGACCGAACGCGGAGTTGTCAAAGCCGGAAAACTAATCCTAGCAACCAATGGCTATTCCGGCCCCCTCTCCGCTTGGCACCGCCGCCGGATTATTCCGATCGGGTCTTATGTTATTGCATCGGAAGAGATCTCTCCGGACGTTATTGATCGACTGTTTCCGACAGACCGCGTTCTCTCAGACACCCGAAAACTGGTCTATTACTACCGCTTGTCGCCGGATCGAAAACGCGTAATTTTCGGCGGCCGGGTGTCTTTAAGCGAAACAGATCCGCGGAACAGTGCCCTCAAACTGCACCGCGACATGACAGCTCTTTTTCCCGAGCTCAAATCGACTGGTATTAGTCACGGCTGGATGGGCTTTGTGGGTTATACCTTCGACACACTCGCCCATTGTGGCGAGGACAAGGGTCTCTTTCATGCGATGGGCTACTGTGGGTCCGGCGTGGGCATGGCAAGCTATCTGGGCATGCGGATTGGCCAAAAAGCGGCAGGGCTGGAAAAGGCAGTTTCCGCTTTCGAACGCATTTCCAACCCAACCCGACCCTTCTATTCAGGTACGCCATGGTTCTTGGCACCATCAGTTCTGGTGTACCGGCTTCGCGACAAATTCGGGATCTAAATGAAGTGCTGCAACGCGGCTACAACCATCTCGTGGTCGTCAACCTGAGGAAGACCGGACACGGTAACGGTACCGATTATTCCTGATCCCTTGAGGGTGATCGGAAAAGCACCGCCATGAGCCGCATATTCATTGTCAGGAAGCAAATACTTTTCTTCAAGGCTGACACCTGCCACCCTGCAGAAGGCTCCCATATAAAGCGAACTGTGGTTGAACCTTTGGACAACGCGTTTTTTCCGAGTTATCCATACAGCGTTGTCCGGGGTTGTTCCCTCCAGTGCACACTGAAACAGGCACTGCTGGTTCCGCGTGATATCTATAGCAATTGGCAAGGACTTCTCCTGACCAACCTGCGTTAAGTGCAACCCGATCTCATGCGCAAGACCAAACCCAAACTCCTGGAATACCAGCCTCTTTTCTTGGTCCGATATTCGCTCAACAAGCTCTTTGTCTGTCAGTTTTTTAAAACTCATACCAATGCCACCTTAGATCCTGAGTAACAGCAACCGGCTGTCCTTTTGCAGAATCGACATATTATCGCGGCGCTTCCTTTCGCTCCAGAATTGTTTCCCCCAAAACATCCCCCGCTTTTTAAGTTCAGAACCGTTCCGAGCCAGTGGCATCGACGCCCAATATCAAGACTGTTTAGGCGCTAATTGCGATTTAATGCAACTTCTGTCGGTTCTGCATCGTTTGTTTGATCCAGCGCAAATCCGGATGGCAAATAGCTACCCTAAGGTGCAGGTCATGGGCGCATACAGGCTACCATCGAATACGTGCCAATAATCGGGGAAGGACACCATGACCAACACTGTTTGGAATGTTCGCAAACTCGAGGAAGGTATGCTCGTCAATCGCGGTGAGTTGTTCCGACTGGGAACGGCAGTCATCTTTATCGTCATCATCATGTTGTTTGCGATGGCCCGCGGCCCGGGCGGGCAATACGGGGTGTTACTCGTCATGGCGGCGATGATCGGCGGCTACATGGCCCTTAACATCGGGGCAAATGATGTTGCCAACAATGTCGGACCAGCTGTTGGATCTCACGCAATTACGCTGACTGGAGCTATCGTCATCGCTGCAATCTTCGAGGCTTCCGGAGCCTTGATTGCAGGAGGAGATGTCGTCGGCACAATAAAAAACGGCATTATAAATCCCGAGATGATCGCCGATGCAGATACGTTCATTTGGCTCATGATGGCTGCCCTGTTGGCGGCAGCTCTCTGGCTAAATTTTGCAACAGCAGTCGGGGCGCCTGTGTCCACGACACACTCAATCGTCGGCGGAGTGCTGGGCGCCGGCATCGCGGCAGGCGGCTGGGGGATCGCCGACTGGGGTGTTGTTGGTCGCATCGCTGCTTCCTGGGTCATCTCTCCCGTTCTCGGTGGCATAATCGCAGCAACAATCCTCTACATCATCAAACGCACCATCACCTATCAAAGTGATCTTTTGACTGCAGCCCGGCGCATGGCTCCACTCCTGATCGCCGTCATGGCCTGGTCATTCACGACATACCTCATGCTAAAGGGATTTAAAAAAATCTATCCTGTCGGGTTTCTGACAGCGAGTTTGGTTGGCTTGGTCGTAGCCACAATGATCTGGGCCATGATGCGCAAATACGTAACTCGGGTCGCACCTGGTCTGACAAACGACAAGGAAGGTGTAAATGCGCTTTTCACAGCTCCGTTGATCTTCGCGGCAGCGCTGCTCAGTTTTGCCCATGGTGCAAATGATGTTGCCAACGCTGTCGGTCCTCTCGCCGGGATCAGTGAAGCCGTCATGCAGGGCGCCATTGCCGGCAAGGCCCCAATCCCCCTCTGGGTCATGGTTGTCGGTGCTGCAGGCATCGTATTGGGCCTTGCTTTATATGGGCCCAAATTGATCCGCACAGTCGGATCGGAAATCACTGAACTGGACAAGGCCCGGGCCTTTTGCGTGGCCCTCGCTGCGGCCATAACGGTCATAATCGCATCGCAACTGGGTCTTCCTGTGAGTTCAACCCATATCGCTGTTGGTGGTGTCTTCGGCGTCGGTTTCCTGCGCGAATATCTTAAAGTCAGCTACTCGCGCATGATCGACGATATTCGGGAACATCATCAGGACGAAAATGAAGAAACAGTAGAATCGTTTCTCGTGAAATTCGAAGCTGCGGATTTCCGAGAAAAGGGCGAAATGCTTCGCTCCATAAAGGCCGCTGGTGCAAGCGGAACGCTGCACAAGGCTGAACGCAAGGGCCTCAAGAAAATCCAACGAGTCGAACTCGTCAAACGCACATTGCTGCTACGAATTGCAGCTGCCTGGGTAATAACGGTTCCAGCTGCTGCTGTTCTGTCAGCCATGATCTTCTTCATGATCCGTGGGGCCATGCTGCCATGAGCACAGAGACCATAACGATCCTGTGCGCCGTGGATTTTTCAGAAGATTCTGTCGCGGCCCTGGAATGGGCCTGTCAGCAGGCAGAAAGAGACGATGCCCGGCTTGTCGTCCTTCATGTGGTTCATGACCCCGCCTCGGCACCCGGTTTTTACCGCGATCCCGATGAAGACGGACTGCGACCGATGGAAGACGTTGCAGAAGAGATGTTCGAAGAATTTGTCACCAAGTTCAGAACCGAGCATCCCAATACCTGGATCCCGGATCGGGCTGAAACCAAAATTGTATCCGGCCTCCCGTCTGGCCGGATTGTTGAGGTGGCTAACGACATGAAAGCCGAGCAAATCGTTGTAGGCAGCAGCGGTCATACTGGCTTGCCTCATATTATGCTCGGTTCTGTTGCACAAAAGGTCGTCCAGATCGCAAAAATCCCGGTGACGGTTGTGAAAGCTGCCGAAGAAGATCCTGAATGACCGGCGAACTCGACAAGTTTGCCTTGTTCACTGGTCTTTTTGGTGGTCTGGCCCTGTTTCTTTTCGGCATGGATCTGATGACGGCGGCCTTAAAAAGGGCCGCAGGGGACAGTTTGAAGGACCTTCTGGGCAAGGTCACCAGCAATCGTTTCTTAGGTGCCGGTATGGGCGCAATTGTTACCGGACTGGTCAATTCATCATCCGTCACGACCGTCATACTTGTTGGCTTCATTTCGGCTGGCTTGATGTCGATGGCTCAGAGCGTCAGCGTCATAATGGGCGCAAACATCGGCAGCACCGTCACAGCGCAAATCCTCGCTTTTAAAGTGACGCAATATGCCCTGCCGGTGATTACAATCGGTTTTCTTTTGTCATTTCTGTCCAAGAAGCCGGTCTGGCAGGATTACGGGCGCATGTTACTGGGCATCGGGCTTGTGTTTTTCGGCATGGGCCTCATGAGCACTGCTATGGAGCCATTGCGCTCCAACTCGGCCTTTATCGATTTCATTGCGACCCTAGAAAACCCGGTTCTTGCGGTTTTGACCGGTACAGTATTTACGGCCATCATCCAGTCATCGGCGGCAACGACGGGTATCGTAATTGTTCTGGCGGGTCAGGGCATCATGACATTGGAGACAGCAATTGCGGTTGCCATGGGGGCAAATATTGGCACTTGTGCAACAGCTGGCCTAGCGGCAATCGGAAAACCACGTGAAGCAGTCCGCGCCGCAGTTGTCCATGTGTTGTTCAATGTAGCAGGAGTTCTGGTCTGGATCCTGTTCATACAGCAGCTTGCAGATTTCGCACGATCGATTTCACCCGAAGGCGCGGTTCCGCGACAGGTGGCCAATGCACACACCCTATTCAATGTAGCAAACACGATCCTGTTTATCGGATTTACCAGCCAGATTGCACGGTTCGTTGAATGGCTGATACCGGACAAACCGTTGTCCCAGGACTTGCCGTTAACACAGAAGTATCTGGACAAGTCCCTGATTTCGACGCCAGCCTTTGCGATCGAAAATGCACGGCGGGAAATCGGTCGCATGGGTGAGTATGTTCACACCATGCTTGATGAGTCTCTACCAGCCGCTTTGTCACAATCAAGGCAAGCACTTGCTAAGCTGGAGGCAATGGACCCTCCTGTTGATCGTTTACATCGAGCAATCATCGATTATCTCGGTGGCATTTCGTTATCACGACTGTCGGACGAGCAATCACAGCAACTCATGCAACTTGTCGGGGTTGCAAACGATTTGGAGCATGTGGCTGACAGGATCGCGACAGACATTACGACTTCAACACGCAAGAGAATTGATGAAAACGCACCGATTGACAGATTGGCAGCCAATCATATCAGCCTGTATCACGCTGAGGTCTCACGAGCCTTGGGGCAATCGATTGAGGCCGTTGCAACTGAAAATGCGGACCTCGCCGGCAGCGTGCGCAATATGAAGCAGGAAGTGGTCAGCATGGCTCGGGATATTGGCCGCGAGCGATTTGGAGAAGTCCACACAGGCACATCGGGAACCTTGATGGGCTATGTTCGCGAGATCGAGTTGGTGGAAATTCTCGATGGCATATTCAAAATTTCAAGGCGAATTGCGCGCAGTCAGCTGGAGCTTCATCAAGCTTCCGATCCCGGTTAGGAGATTTTGGAGCATCAATCGATAATGATCTGCTCGAGCCTCGCAGCCGCATTCCTCAGCTTGGGAAGGTTCTCGATCAGACCATCCAGATCATAACGCTGCTTCGGCGCATGGATGGAAAGTGTTGTCAGCAAGCGGCCGCGGTCATCGGCAATGGGAACAGCGATTGCAGCCATCCCGTCCATGAACTCCTCATTGTCAGTCGAAAACCCACGTTCCTGTGTCTTGCTGATTTCTTCTTTCAGGTCATCAGCATCGACAAGCGTCTGTTCCGTTTTTCGTTCCAATTTGACAGTTTCCAACAAACGATTGAGCATATTGTCCGGCAAGGATGACAGATACATCTTGCCGCTCGCAGTGCTATGGAAAGGTACTTGCGTTCCAATCGGCAACAGTATCCGCAGCGGCCAGTGGGTCTCAACACGGTCCAGATAGACCATTCCGTCACGTCCGGGCGCTGCCAGATTACAGGTTTCGCCAACTTCAGCTGCAAGATCGCGCATGATGCGAAGACGCTCAGTCCGTATACGTTGAGATGACAACGTATTCGTTGACAGTTTTCGCATCCGCCGCCCGGGTCCATAAGATCTGCCATCGAGACTGCGTTGCAGAAACCCTTCAGATTCTGCCGTATGCAAAAGCCGATGGACTGTCGGCTTTGGCAAGTTCAGAACATCGCAAAGAACCGATGGTGCAACAGGAACACCGGCACGCGCGACTTCTTCCAGCATGACCAGCAAACGCAGATTGGTCGGGATTTTCCCTGTTTCTTCTGTTTCCTGGTCTTCTGACATTTTCAGCAATCATCTGTTTGGCAGCAACATCAGCGCAAGCTGGGGTGTCAGGGATACAACGATCCAGACCCCGATCAACGCTACGAGATACGGAACCGTATAACGAAGCAGTCTGAAATAGGGAACTCCCGTAACGCCAGATGCCACATAAAGGTTAAGGCCATAAGGCGGTGTGATGAAACCAATGGACGCGCCAACCAAAAAGATTACCGAGAAATGGATCGGGTCGACACCGACAGATGCTGCAATAGGTGCAAGGATCGGAGCCAGAATGATCGTCACAGGCAGGCTTTCCAGCACCATACCGGAGACAAACACGATAATCATTGATGTGAACAGAACGGCATGATAACCGCCCATGGAGGTCACGAAACCACCGATGGTTTGTTGCGCGCCCAATAGTGACAAAATTTGCTGCATGACGACAGAGATGGCAATCAGCGGAGCAAGAATTCCAGTGATCTGCGCGGATCGCACAACGATGGACGGAACTTCGAAGGGCGTAAATCCCTGCACGACCAGCATTTCGGCATAGCTTTTCTCGACAGCCGGCCGTTCGCTGCGCGCGCCCATGATCTTGTTCAGCGGATAGCTTATAAATCCGGCAATCATGCAGAAACCGACGGTAACGCCAGCCGCCTCTGTCGGTGAGAATTTGCCGGTATAAATGCCCCAGAGTACGAGACCAATGGCAAAGAACCCCAACCAGGCACCAAAAGCTGTCTTGAGGATGCGGTTCAGTTGAAGAGGGATCAAGTAACCCCACCCATTAATTCGGCAGATGATCCAACAGGCCAACTGCATGCCGATCACCATCATGGAACCAGGAATTATCCCTGCAACGAAGAGGTCAGAAATCGGTAGGTTCATCAAGAACCCATAGACGATGAAAATGATCGATGGCGGGATGATGATCCCTACAGTCCCGCCAGCAGCGGCCGTCGCAGCGGAAAACCGCTCATCGTATCCACCCTTGACCATTTCCGGATGCAACATGGACCCGATAGTCGCCGTCGTGGCCGAGTTTGACCCTGATATAGCCGCAAAGAGCCCGCAGGCGCCAAGCGATGCCATCGCCAATCCACCTCGGAGCCATCCGAGGAGTGCATAGGCAAAATCAGATAGCCTTCGCGCAATTCCAGACCTGTTGATCAAATCCCCGGTCAAAATGAACAGGGGCATTGCCAGTAGCGCAAAGCCCTTGTTGAAGACATTCAGCAATTCCGCGCCAAGGTTATCAAGCGTCAGCCCAAGCACGAACGAACAGCCGATCACCCAATAGGCAATGACCAGCAGAACCGGAACGCCGAGCATGAAGAGAAATGTGACACTGAGTGAAATCAGCGTAACCCAGGTTGCATCGGTCATTATTCATCCCCTCCGATGACAGCCTGATTGATCAGTGGCGAGCCGCTGCGCCAATTACCTAAGTCATCAGCAAGGTTCTCGAAAACGCGGGCAGTCAAAAGCACAAAGGAGAGCGGTACGGTGATCAGAAACCACCATTGCATGACATTGTCGGTGCCCAGTACGATCTGAAAATTAGATGCGGAAAGCGCTGTCATTCGCATGGTTGTGACAAGAACAATGACCGCAAAGACGAACCACAAAATGGCGTCCAGAAACAGGCAAGCCAACTGACCGGCTCGCGGCATCACCATTCTAAATTCGTTGAAACTCAAGTGGGTTCGAAGACGCACATTAAAGGCCGCCCCGAACCAGGCCATAATCATGAAGAGAAGCGGAGGAATGGTGGTGGACCAGGGCTGCTGATTCTGGAAGATGAACCGATCGATAACCCCCCAGAAAATGATGAAAGCAATGGCCAGATAGCTCCACACCATGATGCTGCGTTCAAGGTGTCGATCAAGCAGCGGGACTTTTCGGTAGATGTAAAGGACGACCAAACCGCCAAGTGCCGTGGCGACCGTGCCGACGACCCAGGCAGCCTCGGTTTTCAATGCGTTGCGGATTTCCCAGCTGTCCTGTGATGCAAACGCGCTGAATATCGCACCAATATCTGACCAGAGTGTCATACGCCCCTCCCAAGACTGTCGGCAAATCCGACCAAAAGACAATACGGGCCGACACGATCCCCCGCGTCGACCCGATGAGCTTAGCTCGTGATCAGCCTTTCCACCAACGCCGTGGCTCGACGTTCTCCGGCTTCATATCTTTTGGAACCTGACGCGCTATGTCATAGATTTCCTGGTAGGTGTCGATGCCGCCGGCCCAGCCGTTCAGTCGATCGCGCCATTCTTGCCACAGCTGTGGCTGGAATTCCGGGGAACACATTTCCTCAGCCAGCTTGATTTCGCCTTCTGGCAGGAATGCAGGACGCACGTTGTTCTCGACGAAAATAGTCCCTGGCAATTGCGGATCTGAGAAACCGACTGTCTTGACCAGCGCAGCTTCATTGGCGGCCTGCACATGAGCCTGCGCCCAGTATGAAGATTCCAACACAGCATCCTGCAAAGCACCATCCAGACTATCGAAGACACTCGCCGACATGGAAGTATGCTCGGTACCGCAGAAGAACTTCAGGTCCACTGACTGACTGACCACCGGAGACATGTTGGCGTAAGCCACAGCACTTGCCCAAGTTTCAGCGCCGTCGATCAGGCCCTGCTTCAGGCCATCAAGTGTTTCTTCCCAGGCAACCGGTACAGGGTTGAGGTTCAGTGCCTTCATCGCGATCCGACCAAGCTGTGTTCCGGTGACCCGATTCTTGGTTCCAAACAATTGCTCGAGCTTGGTAACTGTTGGCTTGTCCTGCCAGCTGAGACCCAACTGAATGCCGCGCAGTTCACAGTGGCTGAACAAGAATTTCAGTCCGTGGCGTTTTTCCAGCGGGTCCCGCAGGATTCGTTGGGATTCTGGGCTGTACAGGAAGTGATACTGGGACGCCCGCCCCGGAAACATGAACGCGTAATCCAGAACGTTGAGATAAGGCGCGCCACCAGCTGAGTTTTGAGTCGACGCCGCATAAATGTCGACGATGCCTTGCTGGGTTTTCTCAACACAGGAGAGCTGACCACAGATCTGGTTGTCTCCAATAAACTCAATCCGGATTTCACCGTCTGTACGGGCTTCCAGATCACGGGCAAATTCGAGTGCCCCTGCCCGTTCGATCAGGAGGTTGCGGGCGTTAAATCCCGCTGCGCCGAACTTCAGCGTGTGTTTTGCAGGTTTTGAAAAGCGCTTTTCGTAAGTCGATTCTGCTGCAGTTGCCAAATTGGCAAGGCTCATGGCACCGCCGAAAGTCCCGGCTGCAAGCAGGGTTGAACTCATCCCGTAGGCACCCGCGACACGGAACAAATCGCGTCTGGAAATTTTATCAAGATTGTCAGTCACACTCATTTCTTCCTCCCTAGTGATATTTATTGAGACGTTTTGTTTCAAAAAAAGCTAGTTTATTTTTTTCATTTTGCATAGACTTTTTTCTAATGATTGGCAGGGAGACCAAAATATGGAGGCGGACTTTGTTGTAATTGGCGCTGGATCTGCGGGCTGCGTCATCGCAAATCGTCTGAGCGAAAACCCTGCCAACAAGGTCGTTCTTCTTGAAGCCGGAGGACGCGATCTCAACCCGTGGATCCACATCCCTGTCGGCTACTTCAAGACGATGCACAATCCATCGGTAGACTGGTGCTACAAGACAGAACCCGATCCGGGCCTGAACGGACGCTCTATCGATTGGCCACGTGGCAAGGTGCTAGGAGGGTCCTCTTCCCTAAACGGGCTTCTTTATGTTCGCGGCCAAAAACAGGACTATGATCGCTGGCGCCAAATGGGAAATGAAGGCTGGAGTTGGGACGATGTATTGCCGCTGTTCAAACGCTCTGAAGATCAGGAACGCGGTGCCGATGACTATCATGGCACAGGCGGACCACTCTCGGTCTCCAACATGCGGATCCAGAGACCGATCTGTGACGCCTGGGTCGCTGCAGCACAAACAGCCGGTTACGCGTTCAATCCCGATTACAATGGCGCCGAACAGGAAGGTGTCGGCTACTTCCAGCTGACAACAAAAAACGGGCGCCGCTGTAGTGCGGCAGTCGCCTTCCTGAATCCGGCGCGATCGAGGGATAACCTCAAGATCATCACCCACGCTTTGGTTAGCCGCATCAACCTTGATGACAACAAGAATGTCACTGGTGTTACGTACAAGGAACGGTCCGGGGCAGAGAAAACCATAAATGTGCGGCGCGAAGTCGTCTTGTCGGGCGGAGCCATCAACTCCCCGCAGACCCTGATGCTGTCAGGTATAGGCGATCCAGATCATCTCAAAGACAACGGCATCAAACCAGTGCATGCGCTTTCAGGTGTCGGTCAGGGTCTTCAAGATCATTTGCAGGCGAGACTGGTATTCAAATGCAATGAACCAACGTTGAATGATGAGGTACGCAGCCTCTACAATCAGGTTCGGATCGCACTGAAATATGCGATGTTTCGAGCCGGTCCCATGACCATGGCGGCGAGCCTTGCAACCGGTTTTCTCAAAACCCGGCCGGAGCTGGCAACGCCGGACATCCAGTTTCACGTTCAACCCTGGTCCGCTGACAGTCCCGGTGAAGGCGTGCACCCTTTTTCAGCTTTCACCATGTCGGTCTGCCAGCTGAGACCGGAAAGCCGCGGTGAAATCCGGCTCACTGGTCCCGATCCGAAGAAATATCCGAAAATCATACCGCGCTATCTTTCGACCGAAACGGATTGTCGGACGATTGTTGATGGCGTGAATGTCGCTCGAAACATCGCGCGTCACGCCCCATTAAAGTCAAAAATATCCGAGGAGTTCCGGCCTTCGGCCGGTCTCGATTTGGCAAACTATGACGGCACGTTGGATTGGGCCCGCAACAACAGTGTTTCGATCTATCATCCGACCGGGACTTGCAAGATGGGAACGGGAACAGATGCTGTCGTCGACCCGCAATTGCGCGTGCATGGCATAAGCGGTTTGCGGGTCGCAGACTGTTCGATCATGCCAGAAATTGTCTCCGGTAATACCAACGCTCCGGCTATCATGATCGGCGAAAAGGCAACGGATCTGATCCTAAACAATTGACGGAAATGAGCAAATTACAAGGCCCCCTTTCGTCATCGACCCTATGTCAATTCATTGTGCCAACAACAAAATCTGCGTTTGGTTTTGCGTCGCAAATTTCCGAACCAACTTTGGACACAAAAAGAAGACGGGGCGATATGCTCGTCTGATAGCGGTTCACCTATGTTGCGTTTAACAACAAGGGACACTCTTCATGAAACTATGCCGCATACGGACCAATACCGGAATTCGCCCGGCGCTGATTGATGTGAATTCTATCGCTCACGATTTAAGCGGGCATGTGCCGGATTTGACGCCGGACACTGTCACTCCCACAGCTCTCGAAGCAATTCGCGGGATTGATGTCGACAGTCTCCCGGTTACCACTGGCGAATATGCACCCATTTTATCGGATGTCCGGCGTTTGTTTTGTATCGGCCTGAACTACTCCGATCATGCCAAGGAGAGCAATCTGCCAATTCCGGAGCATCCTATCCTGTTCATGAAGGTTTGTCCGGTCAGCGGCGCCAATGACCCGATCACGATCCCCAAGGGCTCGGTTAAAACCGATTGGGAAGTGGAACTCGGTGTCATTATTGGCGCAAGAGCCCAGCATATCAGCGAGGGAGAGGCTTTGGACCATGTTGCCGGATACTGCGTCGTCAATGATGTCTCGGAGAGGAGTTTTCAAACGGAATGGGGCGGCCAGTGGGTTAAGGGCAAATCCTGTGACAGTTTTGCTCCCATCGGACCTTGGTTCGTAACCAAGGACGACGTCCCTGATCCGCAGGCGCTGGACATGTATCTTGATGTCAACGGCATGCGTTGCCAGACCGGCAACACGTCAACGATGATCTTTTCTGTGGCCAAGATCGTCTCCTTCCTGAGTAGTTTCCTGACCCTCATGCCTGGCGACATCATCACGACAGGTACACCGCCAGGTGTTGGTATGGGCATGAAACCGCAAAAATTTCTCCGACCAGGAGACACAGTCTCACTCGGAATTTCAGGTCTTGGCGATCAACGTCAGGAAGTTGTCGCATTCCAAAACTAAATGAGAGAACCCCAATATGACCCATTATACCGGTGGCTGCCTGTGCGGCAGCGTTACTTCTACCTGCGAAGCGGTTCCAGCACTCGTCATCAATTGTCACTGCAGTGATTGTCGCAAAGCCATGGGATCTGTTCACGGAACCATAATGTTTGTTCCCGAAGTTACTGTTACCATTAACGGCTATCCGCGCAGTTTCAACCACGGTGCGGACAGCGGCTCATCCATGACCAAGGTATTTTGTGAAACCTGTGGTTCTCAGCTGTTTAGCCGCAACACCAATCGTCCGGGAACACTCGGCATTCGCGCCGGATCAGTTGACGCTCCAAACCACATCAAGCCCATGATGAATATCTATACCGAGAAGGGTGTTCCCAGCACACCACTGGACCCGCAACTGCCGACGCATGCCCGTATGCCAAGCTAGATGGCATACCGTTAAATCAGACACGTAGCTTGAGTACCCGGCAGAACACTTTTGGATCTCTGTCGGGTGTTTTTTTACTAGGCCAGCGCGGCAATCACCGCATTGGTTTGCGTGACTGTTGCCACATTCTGCATGGCGTAGTTGATCGACGCCTGATGCCAGTCGGCGTTCATGGTCGAACAGGCATCTTCCGGAACGATCATGCGATAGCCCTTGTCGGCACCAGTCCGGGCAGTGTGTTCGACGCTCATGTTCGTCCAGCTGCCAGTGTTGATGATCGTGTCGCGTCCACCGTGGTGTAGATAGGCATCAAGACGGGACGTTTCCCAGGCGCTCATACTCATTTTTTCAACAACCAGGTCACCGGGTTGCGGCTCCAGTCCGGACGCCGGTTGAACACCCCAAGTTCCACGTATAAGAGCGTTGTTGTCCTTCAGCCCCTTTTGGAGTTCTGCATGCTGGCAAAGATAAGGTGCGCCCGGCTCCAGAACCATCCAGACATGAATGATCATACCACCACGGGACCGCACCGCGTCCGCCAGTCGTCGTACATTTACAACAATATTTTGCTGACGCGCATGATCCGGAGATCCGGAGCTAGCAAAGGCGCCACCGTCGATCATCACATCGTTTTGCAGGTCTTGCAGGATCATGGCTGTTCGGGCGCCTTCAATCCGGAAGTCGAGATGATCTTTCAGGATCAGCGGAGACGTCGAAGGAGAAGTCAAATTATGCGATCCTTGAGGAGTAACAGAGGCTGGACTATGCCGCATGAATGGCTCTTCCCTGCCCCGGGTTTTGGTTTTGACCGAATAAAGCGAAGTCGAAGCACACAGGAACAATGTTGACCAGTCGTCGCCACCCCAATGCAGGTTGGCGACCATCTCGGGACAGCTGATTTTGCCAAGCAGTTGTCCTTGGAACGAATAGACCCAAACCCCGCCCGGCGCTGTCACATAGATATTACCGTCACGGTCGGCCTTCATTCCATCCGGCAGCCCGGCCAACTGGTCATCACGAATACCACCGGCAAAGACCCGACCGTTGATCAGGTGACCATCACTGGCAACATCAAACATGCGGATATTGGCCTGATCGGTGTCATTCACCCACATCCATTTGCCGCAAGGCGAGAAACACAAGCCATTTGGCTGACCGAACAGATACTTGTCGACGACCAGTTGAGGCTCATTTCCGGGCCGGTGTCCCGGAGCCAAACGGTAAACACCTTGAAAATCCAGTTGTGTTGGCCGGGGCACACCAAAATGCTCCATCCGCCCATAGGTCGGGTCGGTAAAATAGATACTGCCATCATTGCCGACAACAATGTCGTTGGGGCTGTTGAGTTCCTTGCCGTCAAAATGGCTACATAACGTTTCGCGACTTCCGTCCTTGTTCAGACGGACCACAGAGCTTGTCGCATGCTCGCAGATCAACAGGTTCAACTCGGCATCATATGTCATGCCGTTGCCCTTGTTGGACGGGCGGGCGATCTCGCTGATCCCCTGCCCCGGCACATATTTGCGCCGGACGTCTCCGGGCATGTCGGAGAAAATCAGATGTTTCTCAACGGGGTGCCAGAGTGGCCCTTCGGTGAAGATGAAACCGGTTCCGAGATGCTGAGCCGGTTCGTTCGGATCGACAACCTGGCGAAATCCGTCAGCGATTGCTTGATGTAACATGCGGCCCTCCTATGAAATACCCCAGCCATCCAAAAGCGGCCCATACGGGCCAAAAACCGGGTCCGTACCAGGTAGCGGCACTGCCGCAATCGCGGTACCATGCCGCGCCAATGCGCCCTCTTGCGCCCGCACGATGGTGTAGCATGATTGTCCCGGCGGGTAGGATCCGCAGATTGCAAAGTCCGGACTTGAGTCAATCCGGCAATGCCCGGTCCCGGCAGGCAGGACCACGAGGTCACCAGCTTCCAGCCGAAAAGTCTGCCCCACCTCAGGTCCGCCCAGAACGATGTCAGCCCATCCGCTCGCCACGCAGAGCGCCTCATGCGCGTCGTGGTGATAATGGTGATAGTCAAAAACCACGTAGGTCCAGGTTCCGGTCCAACCCATCTCCTCAAAATGCCTGCAGATCTCGCTGGCTGAATGCCCGGGAAGAGCGCCGCGCGCCAGCATCACCGGAAGGATCGGGTTGTTGGGAATGGTCCCGCCATCCCCGAAGGTCACAAACTTCGCCATCAGACAGGGAACCAGGGACGGTCCGGTAGCGTTTCCGTCATGGGACCGGGAACCTGCATCCCTAATCGGCCAACGACCTTTTGCCGTTCGATTTTTGCCGGTCTGTCATGGATTGGCAGCAGGAACGTGTAGTTGTTCAGCAGCTTTTTGATCGCGCCCTTCTCTTCCCTTTTGCTCTGGGAATGGTTACCGGTCACACGCGGTTCCATCCAATTGTTGGTCATCACGTGGTTGACGATCTGATCGTTGAAATCATAGATGACATCGCCGCAGATACAGGCCAGTCCGTCTGCGGTTTCGACAATCACATTCATGCTGCCTTCTGTGTGGGCACCCGCCGCTTCACACCAGACACCGGGAATGATTTCTTCTGCGCCAGTGATATCGAGGTCGAGGAACTGCATCGCCTCGGGTTCATAGATCCGGTCAACCAGGTGCTTGATATCTGGCTTCGGATATTGCGGATACATGATTCCGGAGACCGAGAACTCCATTTCCTTGCGGTTGAGCACCACGGTGGTGTTCATCGGGAAGAGGTCATCCTTACCTGCGTGATCGATGTGCAAATGGGTGTGCAGAATATAGCGGATGTCGCCGAGTTTCAGCCCGTGCTTGGCCAGCTGGTTTTCGATCATATTGTCATGGAACTGCAGGCCCCGCATTCCAAGGCTTTCCATGATGGCATTGTCCCGGTAGCCAGTATCAACCAGCACGGGGTATTCACCGCCAAGGATCAGAAAGCCATAAACGGGTACACGGCGCGTTCGACCGCACTCATGGCCGAGAACCAAAAAACTGGTTTCAAGCTCGATATCCCCATAGTCGAGCACGTGAATTTGCAAGGCCATATCGGCTCCTCCCCTTAAACGTTACAGCCGATAGACTTTGGCTGCTGTGTCATTGAAAATTGCGGATTGTTTTTTCTTGGACAGATTACTGGTTGCCGCCTGAAAGGCATGAAAGAGCGGGGTGTAGCTGGTCCAGAGTTTTTCAATCGGGAAATTGGATCCATACATGCAACGGTCAGCACCGAAGATCTTCTCGGTATCGATTACCATCTTGGTGATGAAATCGGGATCATTCTTGTGAATGAACGTGCCGAAGGCCGACAATTTTGTCACAACATTCGGACAATCAGCCAACCGCTTCATACCCTCTTTCCAGACTTTGTGCCCGGGAACACTGGCGTCTTCCTTCATACCGGCGTGCTGAAGAATGAATGTCACATCCGGACAGGATTTCGCGAGTTCCGCTGCGCCTTCCATCTGATTGGCAAAGACCTGCAGATCAAAACTCCAGCCATAGTCAGCCAGCCGGGCAACATTCTTCTGGACCTGTACATTTCGGCAAAGATCAGGGTCTTGCGCAAAACGGTAGAGCGGGTTTTCATGCCAGTGAAACTGTTGCCGGACACCGCGCATCAAAGGGTATTTTTTCAAGCGCTCAAGTTGAGGTGTCACGTCTTCGCCGGTGAAATCGGAATAGCCAACTATTCCTGAAATGGTGCCATGGGCGTCCGCCTGTTCCTGTACCCAGGCAACTTCATCTTCAAACCAGTTAGGTGCCCAGTTGGCCTGGACATAGACAGACTTGGTGATCCCTGTGCCGGCAAGGTCTGCCAGGTATTCATGGCAAGTGTAATCCCGCATGATCGCCCTGTACGGCCCGAAAATCCGTGGCTGTTCCGGCCCCAATAACCAGGGCAGGTCCTTCTGCAGCCAGATATGGTGGTGTGCGTCGATCATGTGCGCCTCGCCATCGTCAAAATGTGATCGGTAACTGCCGCCGTGCTCGCGCCATCACCAAGGTGATCCAGAACCGGCAATACACCGGCCAGACCAGCAGTGATCGGTTGGTAGTCAGGATCTTCCGCGAGCGGTGACAACCAATCGATCCGCCAGGCAATGCGCGACAGTTTCCGGACCGCTTCGATCATTGCACCTGGTTCACCGCGCTCCAGACCATCCGACAGCACGACAACGGAGGCACCACGTGCAAACCCCGCATAGCGCGGCACAGATAGAAACGCTGACAGTGCGTCGCCTATTCGGGTCCCCCCATCAATATCGGCAATAGCCTGACCTGCGCGAGCCAGGGCTTGTCCGCTATCAGATGGACGGAGGGCCTGAGTAATCCGTGTGAGCCGTGTTCCGAGTGTAAAGACTTCCGCTGAATCTGCGGCTTGAACGACAATATGCGCCAGCTGCAGCAATGCTTCGGAGCGGTCTTTCATCGAACCGGAAACGTCGATCAGCAATAACACTCGCCTTTGGCGCGTTTTGCGTTGTGTTTGAAACAGACGCATCAGCTCGCCTTCTCGCTTGGCAGCATCGCGCAGAGATCGGCGCATATCGATGCGGTCTCCTGACTTGGCGAATTTACGGCGGTAGGATCTGCGCCTTGGCAACAAAGCAGATGCGTCCCGTAAAAGACGTTTCAGAGTCTCTTCACGATTTTCGCGCAGGGGACGTTGGCTCAGCCGTTCTTCCGCCGTTGCCTCCGCGCCGACTTCACTTTCATCGTCTGCCGCCTCGATGACCAGGCTCTCGGCGGTCAGCTCAAAGGCTTCAACCTCATCGTCCTCGTCACCATCGGCTGGGGCTTGAATGACCTGATCGAGGAACACAGCTCGAAACAAAGCATCATATTCCGCCATTCGTTCTGGAGGGATTGCGAACAGGGCCCGGCCAGCACGGTGAATATCGGTCATGTCACGCGGACCGAGCAGACCAACGCTGGCAATGAAATCTGCTGTCTGATCAGGAGATACGGGGAATCCAGCCCCCCGTAGCGCCTGCGCAAACCTCAAGAACGGATCAAGTGCTCGTGGATGACTCATGCTGCCTCCCCCGGCAAGACCGCAGCCAAACGGTCAGCCATGTAGGTCAGGTCATCGTGATCTTTCAGCGCAACACCGATAGAGCGTTTGAACGCTTCCGGCCATCGAACCCCTTGAGAGTTGAGCAGTGTCGCGGCTTCCGCCCACTCAACGGTTTCTGCAACTCCCGGCGGTTTCGCCAATGGCTCCATCCGCAGATGTCCGACGGAAGCCACCACGGCGCGCGCGGTTGCCTCGGCTACCGTTGTCGCACGGGTCATCACGATCCGGGCTTCAAGGGCGGCGTCCGGATAGTCAATCCAGTGATACACACAGCGTCGTCGCAAGGCTTCGTGCAGATCTCGGGTCCGGTTGGATGTCAGCACAACCACTGGCGCTTGAACAGCCCGAACCGTTCCTGTCTCGGGGATGGAAATCGTAAAGTCCGATAGGAATTCCAGCAGGAATGCCTCGAACTCATGGTCAGCCCGATCAATCTCGTCAATCAGCAACAGCGTGCCCGATGGATTGCGCAAGACTTCCAACAACGGCCTCTCCAGCAGGTATTCTTCACCGTAGAGATTGATGTAGCTGTCGCCAGCTTGTCGGATCGCCAGCATTTGTCTTGGATAATTCCACTCATAGAGGGCAGCTGCGGCATCAATGCCTTCAAAACACTGCAGGCGAATAACATTGCGCCCAAGTACGCCGCCCAGAGCCTTGGCCGCTTCCGTTTTGCCGACGCCCGGCGCGCCCTCGAGGAGCAAGGGCTTGCCGAGCGCCAACGACAGGTAGGCCGACGTCGACAACGCATCATCCGCCAGATACTGGGCATCGATCAGAGCCCTTTGCAGGTCGGCTGGATCCGAGATCCCCACTATGGTTGGGCGCACGACCACTAGGAGCGCACTCCTTGTGGGTTAGCCCCGCCATTCGCGCGCAGACCCTTCAAAACTTTTTCAGGTGTTATCGGCAAATAATCGCAGCGAACGCCGACGGCGTTGTAGATCGCATTGGCAATTGCTGGCAGCACCGGATTGGCGCACATCTCGCCGGGGCCCTTCCCCCCGAAAGGTGCGTCTTCGGCCGGTCGCTCCAGAACCGCAATGTTATGCGGGACAATCTCTCCGGGACCTGGCATTAGATATCCGTTGAAATCTCTTGGGCCGTGATCCCGGTTTGGATAGTAGGGTTCGGTTGTCTCATAGAGCGCGTGGCTGACCCCCATCCAGGCTCCGCCAATCAATTGTTGTTCGACGAGTTTTGGATTAAGCGCCCGCCCGACTTCATAGGCCGAATTGATTTCCTGCACGGTGACTACGCCGGTCTCGTCATCCACTTCGAGGTCAATCACAAGCGCCGCGTGGGCAAAGCAGGTGACCGGCGTCATTTCACCGGTTTCCGGATTGGCCTCCGAGGGCGGGATCAGGAAGATCCCGCGACCGGATAATGTGCGCCCCTGCTTGAATTGTGCGGCTATTGCCGTTTCAGCAACGGTAATTGTGCGAGAAGGCGCGCCCTTGACGTGGATGTTCCCTGCCCCGTCCGTATCGAGATCACTTGCATTGACTTCCAGCTCTTCAGCGGCAGCCTCCATCATCTGTTTGCGCGCTTCGGCAGCGGCCCTGATAACCGCGTTGCCAACCCTGTGTGTGCCGCGCGAAGCGAAGGATCCCATGCAATGCGGCCCAGTATCACTGTCCGCGGTATCCACATAGACATCGGCCACTGGCACGCCCAAAGTTTCGGCTGCTATCTGTCGTGTCACCGACTTCATGCCCTGCCCCAGATCAATCGAACTGAGCGCAACCATAAACTTGCCGTCGGGCGTGGAATGAACCAGTGCCTGACTGGGGTCTCCGCCAAGGTTCATGCCGATTGGATAGTTGATGCAGGCAAATCCGCGCCCCTTATGAACTGTCATCTCAGCGCCTCCTGAAACCAGATGTGAAGGGCGATCGTCCGGGACGTTTGACACCCCGATTGAAGGGTTGATCCGGCTGATATGGTGCCGGAGCATCAGGGGGCGGTGGTGGTGTGGCAACTGGTGAGGTAGCCACCGGAGGTGTTGCGCTTGGCGGAGGTGCTACCGGTGGAGGCGCAACCGGTGAAATAGGCTGCGCGGAAGTTGGTGCCGGAACTCTTGCTGGTGACGGCGGCACTGGTGCTGCCGGTGCGGTCTGGACCGCCCCCATCTTATGACCGATACGATCCGCATCAATCTGCATATCCGGATTTTGAACCGGAACACCTACTGTCGCCTCTACATGGGTTCCTGCTGGCACACGGCCAGTCGGGGATTTACTCGGCGAAGTCTCGGGTACACGGCCTTGGCGACGTTCCCCGATCCGGCCCTCTTCGTCCGTCGCGCTTTCGGGAATGATGCCGCGCTCTCCCTGACCTCCAGCGGACAATGAAGACTGAGCGACTGCATTGGCCGAGATCGGCCAATTGGCTTTACTTGCAGCCACCTGACAGCATTCGATCAAAGCCGTGTTCTTGGCTTTGCGTCGGTGCGCTTTCATATCGCCATCGCGATAGGCATTCAAAATGCGCAATTCTACCGGGTTCATGCCGACAGCTTCCGCGACACGGTCCATCTGACATTCGATGGCAAAATCGACAGCTGTTATGCCGAAGCCGCGCATCGCCGTCGCAGGTGTGCGATTGGTGACACAGCAGTAAACATTGGAAGCGACATTCGGGATTGTGTAAGGCCCAGGCAGATGTCCCGTACCCTTGATGATCGCGTAGGGCGACAGGCGCATATATGCTCCGCTGTCAAAGAAACCGGTGAACTCACGCGCAATAATCCGCCCGTCATTCATGACACCGTCCTTCAACCGCCAGCGTTCGCCTCCACGCGGCGCGCCAACCTGCATTTCCTCATAACGATCCCAGGCAAACTTCACCGGTCGGCCAGTCAGTACAGCTCCCAGAACAGCAGTTGGTTCGACAATGGAATCCACCTTGCCGCCAAACCCGCCCCCGGCAGTTCCACCGATGAAATGCAATCGACTTGAGGCCATGTCGAGCAGCTTTGCCGTCGTCCCCAGCGAAAAAAATAGTGCCTGTGTATTGGTATGGCAGACAAAGCGGTCGTTGGTCTCGGGCGCGGCAATGGCACCACAGGTCTCTATCGGTGCCTGCTCAATGGGCGACATCTGGTAGTCAGCCTCAATGACGTGATCCGCTTGAGCAAAAGCAGCATTCACGTCACCAAACCGGAGTTTTTGGTGGTCGTATTTTTCGTGGTAATCAAATGTGTTGTTCGGATAGATATCGTTGACAACCACAGCACCTGGAGCAATCGCCTCTTCGACATCCAGAACATGTGGCAGAACCGCATAGTCGACCCGGACAGCAGCAACAGCATCGCGGGCTTGCCGTTCGGTATCGGCGATCACCCAGGCGACAGTCTCTCCCAAATACCGCACCTTGGTATGGGCGCAGAGTGGCTCGTCATCGCGGCCGAAATTAATCAATGATAGCAGAGTGTTGAGATTGTTCGGGACATCCTTGGCCGTGGCAACACGTCGTACACCGGGCATGCGTTCGGCTGCCGAAGTATCGATGGACCGGATCTCGGCATGATGATGCGGTGAACGCACAGCTCGCATATGCAGCAAGCCATCAAACAGATGATCGTCGTAATAAGGTGTGCGACCGGTGACATGGCCCAGAATGTCCTGACGAACAGTAGGTTTGCCAATTTCCTTGAGCGTGTCATCACGTTCGTCAGCAAACAGGTCCTTGCGAAATTCAATGCTGGACATCAGGCAGTCCTTCCTTGCAGACGGGCTGCAGCTGAAAGGACGGCATCCACAATGGGTTCATAACCGGTGCACCGGCACAAGTTTCCCGAAATCGCCTCGATAACATCGGTGCGAGACGGATTGGGGTTGGCATCCAGCAAAGCTTTGGCGGCCATCAACATGCCTGTCGTGCAGAACCCGCATTGGGCGGCAAAACCTTCGATGAAGGCATCCTGCAGCGCATGCAAGTTCGGCCCTCCGGCCAAGCCTGCTGTCGTTTCGACTGTTTTGCCTTCAACGCTTTCCGCCAGTGTCAAGCAGGACAGATGAGCCTGACCGTTGATCAACACTGTGCAGGCCCCGCATGCTCCCTGGCCGCAGCCGTGTTTGGGCGTCAAATCTCCAACACCTCTGCGCAGGACATCGATCAAGGGCGCTCCGGGATCGACGAAGACTGCCGCCTCTGCATCGTTGAGGGTGAATGTGAGGGCTGTTTTCGCCATCAGGACCGCCCTCCGTTCTGCAACAACCGTTTCAGATGAACAGGGGCCACTTCATTCCGGTACCAGGCCGTTGCCAAGGAGTCGTCAGCTGGTTGCAGACCTTCGGTGCAAACGGCGCATGCAGATGCAATCGCGGTCTCATCCGCACCGTTTGCCAAGGCACGCTCCGCAGCTTTTGCCCGCATCGGCAACGGCCCCATGTTTCCAAAGACAACTCTGGGATCACCGCGTTTCAAGGAGACGGCAATCGACATCAGCGATATGCCCTTTGGTTTGACGCGGCTGACCTTCTTGAATCTGAAGCTGCCGGGCTCTATGCGCGGCACGGTAACAGCGGCAACCAATCCGCGGACCTGATCGCGTCCGAGCAGAAAACTCTCCAGGGATTCCGACTGACCGTTTGCCATCACCACTTGCGCATCAAGCGCCAGCAGCGCGACGGTAAAATCACCATACGGGTTTGGCGCGAAAAGATTGCCGCCGACAGTCGCCATGTTGCGAATGGCAGGTCCTCCAACCAGCTTGGCAACCGTGTGAAGAAACTCGACGTCGCGCGACGCCAATATGTCAGACATCGTGGACCCTGCGCCAATTCTCAAACCCGCCGCATCTGGTCCGATGGTCCGGTCCACCTGACGCGCACGCACGATCCTGTCAAACCTTTGGTCTCCATAGGTGACAGCGCGCATCACAAGGGTACCGCCAGCTATATAACGGCTGCGGTCTCCCAATGCGCCAGCGGCCTCAGTTATCGTTTGATAGGTTTCGACCGATAACATCCTAACCCTCCAGACTCATTTCAGCCCGGATTGCTCCAAAGCCGGCGTCATAAATGTCGTTGGCAACCATCCGGGTCAGCTCTTCCTGCTGGGCAGCAGGCGTGTCGAAGTTCCCTTCCCAGCGCCAGAACGTGTGATCGAGATCCGTCACCGGGATCAGCTGGACGTAACTGACGTAGTTCAACAGCGGAATCGGCGTATCGAGCAGGCAATAGGTGTAAGCTGTGTCCGCGTCCGAAAGAGCCAACAGTTGTTCGCGCAGTTCTGCGCCATCATTCAGTTTGAACCGACGCACGCAGCCGACCCGGTCAGCCTCGCGAGACCGTTCGATCTGGCTGGACGCCACAGCCGGATGCCAACGGTCATGCCCATTAAAGTCCCGCAAGAGATCCCAGACCGCCTCTATGGGGGCTTGAAGAATTGTGCTGCGAACCACCTTGACCATGATCAGCCCCCAAAATGCCTTTTGAGCGCATCAAACCCGCCCTGAAACACATTGGTCGCGATACCGCTCGTGAGATCAGCCTCGTTGTCTGGATCGCAGTTGAATTCCGCTGACCATTCGGCAAAGCAGCGATCGCCATCTGTTATTGGTGTCAGCCTGATGGTCGCCATGTAATCCCAGAGCGGCATTGGCCCCTCCAGCATCGTGTAGCTGCAGAAGAGATCGTAATCCGACATGCCAACCAGTTGTTCTCGGATCATGTCTCCACTTTGCAGATGGAAATTGCGAATGCAGCTGATTTTGTCGCTTGGTAAGGCGTCCTCAATCCGGCTGTCGCGGATGCGTGGATGCCATTTTGGCAGTCCGTTAAAATCACGGATCCGGTCCCAGACATCTGTCACTGGCGCATTTATGACTGATGAAACAAACACGCGGGCCATTATTTGCTGTCCTTCCCGCCCTGGGAGCGTTTCACTTCAGAGGCTGTGCGGGTCATGTCGCTGGCGTCGCGGAAGATTGTCGACTTGGCAATGTTGCTGCCGTCAATGCCGATATCATTCAACAAGGTGTCCACCATAGGCGCCTGCACGCGGTAGCGCAGAGCCGAGTTCATCACCTCGTCAGTCGGGCTGCTTCCGCCTCCACCACCTGGACCTGCACCGTTTCCATCGTCGGCCCAACCAAGCCCTTGCGTGCCTGATCCGCCGAGCTGCATGATCTTGATGTCGTTGATCTTCTCAAGCGGCTTGGCGGATGCCGCAACGATGCCTTCGACATGCTCCAGCATCTTGCGTTTGAAGAGGGAATGACGTGCTTCGTCGGTAAGCACATTCTCGGCTTCGTTGATAAGTCTGGCGGCTTCTGCTTCCACCGCAGCCCGAACCTTTTCGGCTTCCGCAGCAATGCGTTTGCGCTCTGCTTCCAGTTCCGCAGAGGTTACGCCGACCGTCTTGGCTCGGAGGGCGATTTCCGCTTCCCCGGCAGTTGTTGCCTGTTCGGCGGCGGCAACGGCACGAGCACGGGCATTTTCGGCTTCAACAGCTGCAGCGCTTTCATCCAGCGACTTCTGATAGAGTGCAATCGCCTTTTCCATGGCAGCCTCTTCGACCACCTTTTCTCGTTCTATTTCCAAACGACGTCGATCGGTCTGATGCCCAATTCGGGCATCGTCCAGTCCGCGTTCAGAGGCAATCTGAGCGCGTTCGATTTCTTCGCGGCTGGCAATTTCAGCTTCCCGCAAAACCTGAACCCGCGCAATTTCCATCTGTTCCAGAGCCTTTTTCCGCTCCAGTTTCTTGGCATCGAGAATCTGCTCAGCGAGAATTTTCTCGGCATCGACTGCGCGTTCCTTGGCGACTTTCGCAGCTTCTATGGCTTCGTCAGACGCGATTTGCGCTGTATCGAGGGCCTTGTTGCGTTCGATTTCGAGGTTTCTGATTTTTTCATCGCGCGCGATCTTCTCGGCAGTTGTCTCAGCCTCTTTCTCGATCCGCTGCTGTTCAAGCAAACGACGACTAGAAATCTCGGCAGCCTCGATGGCCTCTGCCTTCTCGATCTCGCGGCTCCGCACCTCGGCATCGCGCGCTATTTCAGCTGCTTTCGTGCGGGTGTCTTCGTTGATCTTGGCGGCTTTCACGACTTCCTGAGCGGTAACATTGGCAACATCAACGGCGCGGTTACGGGCAATTTCCCGCTCGCGCATGTCTTGCTCATAGGCAATACGTTCTGCAGCCAGTTTCTTCTCTTTGGCAATTCGTTTGGCTTCGACAGCTTCTTTTTTGGCAGTGTCGGCGAAGGCGATGGCCTGCTCGCGGGCAAGGTCACGTTCCTTGGTGCGTTCTTCGCTTTCAATCCGCTCAACAGCTGTACGGGCCTCTGTTGCAATCCGCGCCTTGTCGATGGCTTCACGGCTGGCAATTTCCGCCTCATCTATCGCCTGATTTCGGGAAATTTCGGACTGGCGAACACGCTCTTCCTGGGCAATGCGTTCTTTGGCGATTGCCTCCGAAGCCGCGATTTCTGCAGCATCCAGCGTCTGACGCTGATCGATCTCCAGAGCACGCGTTTCCTGCTCTGAAGCTATCCGTTCGGCGGCTATTGCTTTTTCGCGAGCGATCCTTGCTGCTTCTATTGCCTGATCAGCAGCAATCTGGGCCGCGTCCAATGCCTCGCGCCGAGATATCTCGAGCGCTTTGGTTTCCTTGTCAGAACTGATGCGATCCGCGCTAACCGTGCGCTCCTGTGCAATCCTCAGTTTTTCGGCAACTTCCCGTGCTGCTATTTCTGCCTGTTCAACAGCAAGATTTCGGGCGATTTCGCGTTCCCGTGTTGTCCGCTCCAAGGCGATACGTGCTTCTGTTACGGCCTCTTCCTGCGAGATCCGGGCACATTCGGTATTCTCTCTAGCCGCAATTTCCGCCGCATCAATCGCGCGCTTGCGCTCGATCTCCTGAGCCTGCGTTTCCAGGTCTTTTGCAATCCGCGCTTCGGTTATCGTGCGTTCCTGCTCAATCCGCGCCTTTTCAATGATCTCCTTGGCAGCGATATCTGCAGCTTCAGTGTCTTTGGTGTTGGTTATACGCGCTTCAGTAAGCACGCGCTCCTGGGTAATCCGCGCTTTTTCGATGGTTTCGCGTGTGGCGATCTCTTTCTCATCGATGACTTTGCTGCGTTCGATTTCCTGCTGGCGGATAGTTTGCTCGGACGCAATACGGGCTTGCGCAATCTGTTCTTCATTCGCTATCCGTGAGGTTTCAATGGCTTCCTTGCTCAGAAGGGTCGCCTGTTCGGCTTCCTTTTCGCGCTCCGAGCGTTCCCGCGCCAGTTCCGCCCGTTGCTGCGCCCGGCGAAATTCGATGTCCCGTTCCTGTTCGAGACGCGCTTCTTCGCTTTCGCGTTCAATGTCGAGCGTTTCCTTTTCCGCTTCCAAATTGCGGGAGCGGATCTGCAACATCGTGTTTTGTTCAATGTCGTTACGCAGTTTCCGGCGGGCTTCGATAGCTTCAACGACAGACGTCAAGCCTTCGGCGTCAAACCTGTTGGATGGATTGAAGAACTCAATGTCGGTCTGATCGAGATCCAGAATAGCAACGCTTTCCAGTTCCAGCCCGTTCTTGTCGAGACCTTCCTGCGCCATTTCTATAACGCGCGCGACATAATCGCCTCGCTGTTCGTGCAACTGTTCCATCGTCATTTCAGCAGCAACCGACCGAAGGGCCGATATGAACTTTCCAGAGAGAAGCTGGTGTATCCGTTCCGGTTCAAGTGTGCGCCGACCCAGTGTCGATGCCGCCAGCGTTACACCCTTTTTCGATTGGGCAACGCGAACATAGAAGGATGCTTCGACGTCAATCCGCATACGGTCCTTGGTGATCAGCGCATCAGATTTCTCACGCACCGCATGAAGGTCCATCGAGTTCATGTTGACCGGCGTTATGTCGTGGATGATCGGCCAGACAAATGCACCGCCGTCGATCACAACCTTTTCGCCCAGAAAACCTGTCCGAACGAAGGCGATCTCCTTGGTAGAGCGGCGATACAGCCAGTTCATAACCCAGTAGAGGATAAAGATGACGATCACGGCCATTATGAGCCACAAGATCAGTTGTCCAATCAGTTCGCCGGTCATGTTATTTCCTCCCGCCAAGCCGAGTTAACGGTTGATTGCTTTGAATTTTTTCGTTTGCTCGGTGAGCGCAATTTCAGTCGGCAGTCGTTCCATCGAAGAGGCGCCATAGAAGCCGTGGCAGTACTTTGTGTTCTTGAGCACAAATTCTGCGTCTTCCGGCATCGCTACCGGTCCTCCGTGCACGAGAACAATCGCGTCCGGATTGACATCCAGCGCCGCTTTGGCCCACCCATCAGTCAAGGCTGGTGCTTGTTCCAATGTGCAGCCGGTTTCAGCGCCAATGGAACCGCCCGTGGTTAAACCCAGATGCACAACAATGATGTCCGCGCCAGCTTTGGCCATAGCCGTCGCATCGGCCTCGCTAAAGACATAGGGCGTCGTCAACAGCCCCTTCCTGTTAGCTGCTGCAATCATGTCGACTTCCAGCTGATAGGACATGCCGGTTTCTTCCAGATTTGCCCGAAAGGTGCCGTCGATCAGTCCTACAGTCGGGAAATTCTGCACCCCGCTGAATCCCGCGTCTTTGACTTGATCGAGAAACTTGTCCATCAACCGGAAGGGATCAGAGGCACAAACACCCGCCAGAACAGGCGTCTTGGAAACAACGGGTAAAACCTCGCCAGCCATCTCCATGACGACAGCATTGGCATCGCCATAAGGCATCAAACCAGCAAGAGACCCTCGCCCAGCCATACGATACCGGCCAGAATTGTAGATAACGATCAGGTCTATCCCGCCAGCCTCTTCGCATTTGGCTGACAAGCCTGTTCCGGCACCGCCTCCTATGATGGGTTCACCTGCATCGCGCATGGCGCGGAATTTTTTCATCAAGGTGTGGCGATCAAACATGGATCAGGCTTTCCTGGCAGGTTGTGCCGCGCGTGCATGAAAAGACCGAAAGGTCTTGACCACCAGCTCGGCAAATTCGGGATCGTTGATGTGATGAGGTACGCGGACCAACTGACGGTTGGCGGTGGCTCGAACGGTTTGTTCCAGTGTTTCGAACAGTGCCTTGTTGGCAGCTGAATCCCAAAAGGGACCACCAACGGCATCCAATGCCGACACACCGCCTTCCGGAAGGAAAAACCGGACAACGCCGTTCATTTGATTGAGCTTTTCGCCGATGAACCGGCCAATCTTGATGTTTTCGTCAACACTCGTCCGCATCAACGTGATTTGCGGATTATGCTCGTAGAACAACCGGCCGCGGTAGCGCTCAGGCACCGTTTCAGGGGCATTGAAATTGACCATATCCAAAGCGCCGCAGGCACCGATGTACGGCTGGCTGCTGGCAATCATTGCATCAAAGCGGGTCTCGTCAGAGGCAAAGACACCGCCAGCGACCATGTCGCATACTTCGGTCGTGCTGATATCAACGACAGCGTTCAGCATGCCTGACGACAGAAGTTTTTCCATCGCCTGTCCACCAGTCCCGGTCGCATGGAAAACCAGGCAATCGTAATCAGTTTCCAGTTGCGTCATGACTTGCTGAACACACGGTGTCGTGACACCGAACATCGTCAAACCAATGGCAGGTTTGTCATGTACCGGCTTGGCGGTCTGGCGCGCCTTGGTCATGGCGGCGACTGCGTGGGCAGCATTTCCAAGCACTTCGCGGGTAATTGAGTTTAGGCCCTGAACGTCTGCGACCGAGTACATCATCGTGATATCGGACGCACCGACATATTGCGCGGTGTTGCCGCTGGCGACTGTCGAGACAATCATCTTGGGAACGCCAACAGGCAAAACCCGGAAAGCCGGAGACACAAGTGCGGTTGCACCAGACCCGCCAGCGCCGATTAAACCCGCAACATCAGACCTTTGACGCATCCACCGTTCAAAGGCGATTGTCATACCGGCAACGGCTGTGCCCCGATCTCCGGTAAAAACACCTGCAGATCCGCGCGGATGGAAACCGGCAACAGCCACCGGAGGAACATCAGCGCCCGATGGTTTGCCACTGGTAGACAGATCCACAAGTGCTACACGAATACCTTGCGCCTTGATGATATCGCGCATGTACTGCAGCTCATCACCCTTGGTATCGAGCGTGCCGCACACATAAAGTGTACCTGATCGCCCTGTATCGACCGTTGGAATTGCCGCAACCGAGGCAGTGCTCAAATCCGTAACGGTCCGAGCTGATTGCACCAGAACATGGACAGGAACCGGTGCAGTCCAGCGGGTCGGGATTTTGGGGTTGGAAAGATAGACCCTGGAACTGTGCGGGTTGGCTTTCGGTTCTACAGTTTTGCTTTCGGATACATCGTCTGGTGTTTCGTCATGCGCATGACGTCCAACACCCAGCAAGGCCTGTTGAAGATCCTGATCAGACGCCAGAAGCCCGGAATCCATCACCCGGTTGACCTTGCCATTGACCATGATGGCAACTTGTTCAGCGACTGAACAGGCAACGCCAATGTTCTGCTCAATTACCAGAACATCAATGTCCCCCTCTTGCCCGAGGCGGATCAACATCTCTGAGACCTGATTGACGATCACCGGAGCCAAACCTTCAGTTGGCTCGTCCATCACCAGGAGTTTAGGGTTCAAAAGCAGGGCCCGACCGATCGCCAGCATCTGCTGTTCACCGCCAGACAGCTGTGCACCACCATTGGATTTGCGTTCTGAAAGTCGCGGGAACACGCCATATATCCGCTCGGGCGTCCAGGCACCTCCCTTGGTTGCCACCAACCGGAGATGCTCATCCACCGTAAGTGACTTCCACAATCGACGGCCTTGTGGCACGTAGCCGACACCCAATCGTGCGATATCTGCAGGACCAAGTCCGGCAAGGTTGTGTCCGCCCAAACTGATAGAGCCCGAACGCACGGGTACCAGACCCATGATTGCCTTGCAGAGGGTCGTCTTGCCCATGCCATTTCGGCCAACCACGGAAAGGACTCCGTTGCCAAGTGTGAGGTTAACACCCTGCAAGGCATGGGACTGTCCGTAAAAGACGTTGAGATCCTTGACCTCCAGAATGGGTGCTCCGCTCCGGCTACTCATGCCCACCTCCGAGGTAGAGAGCCTGAACTTCCGGATCGTCTTCAATTTCGGCCGGTTTGCCTTCCTTGAAAATGCGTCCATTGTGCATCATCGTGACCATGTCGCTGACCCGAAGAGCAACATCCATGTCGTGTTCGATGATGATGTAACCAACGTGCCCCGGAAGGTCGGTCAGTATTTTGATCAGCTCGGCACGCTCGGTCGGAGACAAACCGGCAGCAGGTTCATCAAACAGGATAAAACGTGGTGCACCTGACAGCGCCATCGCGATTTCTAGCTGACGCTGCTGTCCGTATGACAAGTCACTGACAGATGTGTTCAGGGCATCAGACAGGTGGACCGTCGCTACAAGCTCTTCGGCGGTCTGCATCAAAGCGTCGGACTTGCTCGGACGCTTGAAGGAGAACCGGTTCCGAGACACACCGCGACACGCCAGATAAACGTTGTCCAGAACACTTAGGCCGTTGAACAAAAGCGAGATCTGATAGGTTCTGCGCAGTCCGCGTCTGATGCGTTCCTGCGCCGGAAAGAGAGTGACATCCTCGCCGAAGAACCGGATCGCTCCGGTTGTCGGGAGGAAATCGCCGGTGATGCAATTGAACAGTGTCGTTTTGCCTGCACCATTGGAACCCAGAACCGCCCGGCGTTCACCCGGACGGACCGACATGTTCACATCCGCCAAGGCTTCCAGCGCCCCGAATTTCTTTGAGATATCACGAAGCTCCAGAGCAAAACCCGTTCCGCCCTGTGCTGCTGTACCCGCTTGTACCAGTGTATCCGTCATATCGGGTTATCTCCCAGATCCTGACCTGTCAGCGGGTCGCGATTCCGGTTCGCACGGAACTTGTCCCAAAGACCCAGAATTCCGTCTGGCGAGAAGAAAACGATGATGAGGAAACCGAGTCCAATCACCAGCTGAAAGCGTTCACCAGCCAGACCAAGGCTGACCAACACATCAACCGCGAAGGTTTTGAGCAGAACGTAGATGAAAGCGCCGATGAAAGGCCCGATCGGGTGACGCAATCCGCCTATGACCGCAATCACGAGTATATCGATAGCAGGACCAATCCCAACCGTTCCCGGTGAAATCTGAGATGATTGCCATGTCAGAAGAATGCCGCCGATACCGGCCAGCAATCCTGCAAAAGCGTAAGCTGCCACCCGGTGGGCCGTCACATTGTACCCAAGCGCAGCCATACGGCGCGGGTTGTCCCGAACACCCTGCAAAGCCAAACCAAAGGGGGCGCGGCTGATATAGAGCACCAATGCATACCCGGCGACTGCCCAGAAGAATGTCAGATAATAAAAGGCATAGGATCCACGCCAATCCACGCCAAAGAGTTTTGGCGGAAGCACGGAATTGAAGCCCTGAAACCCGTTGAACACGTCATAATTCTGACGGGTGAAATAGAAGAACGCGGCAGCAACGGCCAACGTTATCATGATCGTGTATATGCCCTCGGTTCGCACCGCGAGCCAGCCAACAGCTGATGAAAAGATTACCGTCAATAGTAACGCTAACGGGATAACGATCCACCAGGGCCAACCTTGGGATATCGAGCTGATAGCGCTGTCACCAAAGATCGCGACCATGTATCCGGCAAATCCGGCCATCGCCATCTGCGCCATGCTGACCATGCCGCCATATCCGCCCAAAAACATGAGACTGAGCGATATGATGCCCAGAATGAAGGTCCAGCCCATGATCTGGAACATGACAAACGGGCTTACGAAAGCCGGGATCACCAGAAGCACTGCACCCATGATCCAATAGGCCGGAGGGACAGTTTCGAGCCAGTTGCTGCGGTGTTCAGTCCTGGTTGCTGTTACATCAGCCATCTGCTCAGCCCTGCCCCATCAGGCCTTGCGGGCGGAAAGCCAGCACGACAACCATAATCAGGAATGTCAAAACGACTGCGTAGGTCGGGAAATAGACCGAGCCGAATTGCTCTGCCAGACCGATCAGCAGTGCTCCGAGCGCGGCACCCGGGATGGACCCCATTCCACCGACGATAACGACCACAAGACTCGCGAGAAGAAACCTTATGTCTTCCCCTGGTGCGACAGACTGAAATGTGCCGCCAACCACGCCAGCAACCCCGGCCAGCCCTGCACCCAGCGCAAATACGCCGACAAACACAATCTGAATTCGAGCACCTGTCGCCGACAGCATATCGCGGTCATCCACACCTGCGCGGATCATCATGCCGACCCGGGTTCTGTTCAGTGCCAGCCACATGGCAATTCCAACAACAACAGCTGCGAAAAAGATCACGATGCGGACCATCGGATATTTCATATAGACGAGATCGCCACTGCGCTTTTGAACTGTCACGAAGAAGGTTTCGATAGGACCGGACAACCAGGAAGGAGGCGAAATATTAAAGAAATCACCGCCAAAGCCCCACAACATCAGGTCAGCAGCAACAATCGATATTCCGATCGTCACGAGGGTCTGACGCAGGTCTTCGCCTTCCATTCGGCGGAACACCAGAACCTGCAAAAGGATGCCGCAGAAACCAACGACAATGAAGGCGACCGGGAACGCCAACAACCAGAAACCGGTGATGTTGGCTGTATGAAATCCGATGTAACCGCCGAGCAGGTAAAGGGAACCGTGGGCGAGATTTACATTGCGCATCAGCCCGAATATCAGGGTGAACCCACTGGCCACCAGAAAATAGAGGCCACCAAGGGTAACTCCGTTGAAGAGTGCACTGAGAAAGATTTTCTTTTTGCCGATCACCGCCACCAGCCCCTTGGGCCAGATCGCAAAAATAAGCCAAAGCAGAATGACCACTGCCAAGGCAATGACCGCAGTCCAGATAGGATGCTCGTTGGCAAAACGTCTCATACGCGATGCTCCGCGCGAAGACTATTTGTCACCTCACCTTGTCCTGAGACCTGCTGCACTCTTTCCTCCCACACCCCTCTATCGGGGGGCTTATGAGGTTTGATGCTAGCGGCAGTTTAGGTGAAGGGACGTACCCTAAAGTCTGCTGGGTTTTCCCATCATCGGAAAAGCGTCTTCAGGTCACATGAGCGACCCGGCGATAGTCGCTTGGAGCGATCCCAACGTTCGAAGAAAAGAACCGTGTGAAGCTGGCTTGAGACGAAAATCCGAGGTCAAAAGCAATATCTGTGACTGACTTATCGGTACTCAATAACTCTTCAATTGCACGCTCCGACCGCAAAGTGTTCATATAGACGTTCGGGGTCACCCCCATATACTGCTTGAACAACTTGAAGAAATGTGGCCGCGACAGGCCGACACTACGGGCGAGCTTTTCCATTTCCATATCTTCGCCCATGCGCTCCTGGATGAGGCGAAGAGACCGGCGCACCCGAAAATCACTGAACCGGTTGAAAGCATTCACACGCGCCGTACTGTCTACATTTGCCCAGGATTGATCAAAACTCGCCTTGGTCAGGCCAAACAGCAACGTATCGAATTGTTCCTGGTCTTCGTTTTCCAAAAGGAGTGTTGTGAGGTGATTGACGAAACCCTCGATTTCAGGCGTCAGTTCCAGAACTGACCGCCCAAATTTCAATGCGTTTTGCGCTGAAGAAGAGTTTTCAAGAAACCACATTGGCTTAATGTAGAGTACAAGGCAGACATGAGTTCCGCCCTCAGCCTCATGGAAACTGTGCGGAGCCCATGGGCTGACAGCAGCAGCATGAGTGACATCCAGAGACACGTTCTTGTCGTCAATGACGAGCGATGCCGATGGGCCATCAACCAGAAACACCAGATGACCTTCGCGATGAGCGTGTGTGATGATGGTTTTGTCCAGACGATATAAAGCGGCTCGTCCAAACTGACCGTGACAAACTGCAATTGCATGGCTCATCCTGGATCCTCCCAAACCCGTAATGACTTTGACCGGCAAACAAAGTGTTATGTTCGCTGTTATCTAACCGGGCATTTCCAACTCACCGGATCCTCCACAATCCGAAAATCATGTCACGTTACAGCTAAGGCCTATGTATACATCCGGCCATACATACCGCTCTCTGGCAAGCCTTTGGGGTCAATAATCATACTCAGGGTTACTTCATATGACTTCGCGTAGCGGCGCTAACCAAGCAATTTGAACGATCAAGGCAAGGTATATGCAGTCTTCACAGTCGTGAAAAATTCCGCTGCATAACTGCCTTGTTCGCGCGGGCCATAGCTTGATTTTTTACTGCCGCCAAATGGCACATGATAGTCTACTCCTGCAGTCGGCAGGTTGACCATTACCATTCCAGCCCGCGCTTTCTTTTTGAAATCACTCGAGTATTTCAAACTACGGGTACAGATTCCCGAGCTCAATCCAAACTCTGTGTCATTGGCAACGGCCAATGCCTGATCGTAATCCCGAACGCGGATGACGGAAGCAACCGGACCGAAGACTTCTTCCTTGTTGATCCGCATGTCTGGATGTGTTTCGGTTATGAGCGCCGGTTGCAGAAAATACCCGTCGGTCTCACGTGTCACACGATCACCGCCAGCGCGTAGAACGCCACCCTGGGCTCTGGCAATCTGGATATAGTCAATATCCTGTGCAAATTGGGTCTCATCGACAACTGGCCCAATATCCGAGGATGCCTCCAGAGCAGATCCGACCCGCAGAGCTGATACACGTTCTGCAACTGCGCTGACGAACTGATCGTGGATCCGTTCAGTCACGATCAGCCTTGAAGATGCCGTGCATCTTTGGCCGGTGGAATAAAATGCGCCATCGACAGCACACTGGACGGCGACATCCAGATCTGCATCGTCCAGAACGACGAGCGGATTCTTTCCCCCCATTTCCAATTGGATCTTGCGTTGGTGTGGAAGACTTGCAGCCGCGATGCGTTCGCCCGTTGCCTGGCTTCCGGTAAAACTGATCGCATCGACTCGGGCGTCCTCCAACATCGCCTGCCCGACCACAGAACCGGGCCCTATGACCAAATTGAAGACACCAGCTGGAACGCTTGCTCTGTGCAAGATATCTGCAAGGGCCCAGGCTGACCCGGGCACAAGTTCGGCCGGTTTAAAAACGACCGAATTTCCATAACATAGCGCCGGCGCAATTTTCCATGCCGGGATAGCAATCGGAAAATTCCATGGTGTAATAATCCCGACGACGCCGACCGGTTCCCGCGTGATTTCAACGCCGACGCCTGGCCTAACTGACGGAACTACGTCACCGCACAGCCGCAGGGCTTCTGCTGCAAAAAACAAAAATATCTGACCGGCCCGGCTCACTTCACCAATAGCTTCACGCAGGATCTTGCCCTCTTCGCGGGCCAATAGTTCTCCCAGCTCGTCCTTTCGCGCCAGGATTTCCTGACCAACAGCGAGGAGAACGTCATGTCTCTGCTGAGGACCACTTCGTGACCACACCCGGCTTGCAGAAGCAGCTGCTTCGATCGCGGCTTCGGTTTCTGAACGTCCCGCCTGCGCATAGACGCCAACAACATCGCTGATGTCCGACGGATTGATGTTGTCTTTCCCGTGCGAGGTCGTCAGCCATTCGCCGTTTATCAGAAGCGGCTTCATCTGGTGCCCCCGTCATAAATCGATTCCAGAACAGAGCGAGCACTGCCAAAGTCCAAGCCCTCCGTGGCGGCTGCCGCTTGCGCAGCCGCATCGAGGTCTTCACGTGATATGCCCATATCAGATAACGAAGGCGCCATAGGAAGATTCGACAGAACCCTGCCCATCGCCTGATCCAGGTCATCATCCTGTTTGCCCAGAACCTTCCGCAATATATCTGCCTTTTCCGGAGCAACCTCGCGCAACCGGATAACACCGGGCAGAACCAGCCTTGCGATTTCGGCCTCATCAAGGTCCTTGTTTGAATGGACAAGTGCAGCTGACATTGTCAGCGAAGGACCGAGCCCCTTTTCTTGTGAAAGAGCTGCGTTCAGACAAGCGGCCATCAACTCGCGGTGCAAATCCACCCCCGCCAATTTGCCAATTTTTGGCAAGTTGATGACACAGCGTGTCAACCCATCCAGCGCCATGCCATCTGCCGGTGGATTGTAGGCATTTGCCAGATAGGCCTCGAAACACCGAATGAGGCTCAATACCGCAGTTCTTCGGCTAAGCTGGTTGTCGGCGTCCAGCGTTACCGTTGGATCACAAATGAGGACGGAAGGCAGACCGGCGCGCCAGCTTTCCACCTTGCGGGTACATGGATTTGGTAATCCATCTGCGCCGGGAACCACATAAAGCTCCGGACGTTTTCTTTGTATCTGAGATAGTGCATGGCGGCATTTTCGCCCGAGTTCAATGGCACGAGCGGATCCAAAAGCCACGATGGCATCAGTTTGCGGAGACAATTCAGAAGCCTGTACTGCTGCTTCTCTCAAGTCCCGCCGGCGCGCAAACGAAAAAAGACGAGACCTTGCGGGGCGCGGCAATCCCGCCTGGACACGTTCGGAAAATTCGCTCTGCAGGAATGTGCTTTCAAAAATCAGCAATGGGTGCGCGGAACTCGCCCGTTCCAGCTCGGAATACAAAGCTTCCTCAAGCACGCCGTCAGCAAAATGCACGCGCGTCGGATATGTGATGAGCGTCATGGGCTCTCACCGGCGGATTGGAAAAAATGAAAAAAGCGGGCAGCGCAGACACGCCGCCCGATAAGGTGTTCGATCAGTATGTGGCCTTGCACTCAGGCGTATCCCGACCAGGCAAACCAATCGCCTTGAACGCGGCTTCGTCGATGCCCAGTGTCTGGTTGACATTCGGGACCATCTTAACCATCTGCGTGGCGAGATTTCCGTTTGGTAATTCAACAACTTCAGAGACGAAATTGGTACCAATTGCCTGACGGTTTCCGTCCAGTTTAATGGTGCCGTTCGGCGCTTCCAGTGTCAGGTTGCTCAGACATGCCCGGAACCCGGCCTGACCGTCAGATAGATCGCCACCAACTTCGTTCATGCATTGCAACATGGCATTGGTCGCGTTGTAATATCCGGTCGCCAACAAAGATGGAGACGGGAACCGTTGATCGGGCGGGAACGTGTCCTGATAGGCTTTCACATAAGCCTGCCAGTTTGCATCTTCCCAGGTATCAGCCTGAGGTCCGGACGACGGTGTTCCAATCAAAGCCTGCTTAGCAGATCCTTCGGACGACAAAACTGTGCCATCGACCATGATTGAACCACCAATCAGATTGGCATCACCACCGGCCTGTTGGTACTGGTTCAGGAAGTTGACAGCATCACCGCCACCAAGGCCGACATAGATAGCGTCGACATCATCCGGCAATGCGGCAATGATCGAACCGAAGTCTTTTGTGCCAAGCGGCACCCAAAGACGCTCGGTGATTTCACCGCCTGCAGCGCAGAATTCAGTGACGAAACCAAAGACCTGCGTGTATATGAAGGAATAATCCTCACCCACGGTCGCAACGGATTTGTAGCCTTTTTCGTTGAATACATAATCACCAAGACCTGCAGACCACTGAGCCCCGTCAGTGTTGAACCGGAAGAAGTTTTCGGACGGCTCAACGAAAGTTGTTTCCATGGCGCCAGAGATACCGTTGATGAAGGTGACGCCCGGCTGGGTTTTCGAATAGTCCCGGATTGCAATGCCTTCAGATCCGGACAATGGCCCGATCACGAGATCAACACTGTCCTGCTCGACAAGTTTGCGAGCACCACGCAGCGCGCTGTCCGGAGACGCATCGGTTGATTGAATAATAAGCTCGATTTCGCGACCACCAGCGGTGCCTTCCGAACGGGCCAGAGCTGTTTTCAAACCGCGAACACCATCTTCTCCCAAAACGGTATAGGTGCCCTCAAGTGTCGCCAGTACGCCGACTTTCAGTGGATCGGCGGCCAGTACCGTTGACGTTGCAGCGGTCATCATCGCCACGACGGAAAGTGATCCTAAAAGTGTCTTTTTCATTCCTGATCCTCCCAGATTGCTCACACCGTCTACAAGCAGTCTGGCGCTCGCAGGGGTATGCCACGAATGGTGCAGCAGACAGGGTCAATCACAGATCACGCCAAGTGCGTCGCCATAACAAAGCGTCTCTTTTTGTGGTGTTAATCGCGGTTTGACGTCTGTGAATGCAGGAAGCGCTGCGCGAAGAAGACCGCAGATCCACAAGATAACAGTGTCAAAATGACCGCAGCAACGGGCCAGGAGGCAGTTGCGAATGACAGATCAGACAAGAACAACAGGAGCAATCCGGCAAGGCTTACGAATAACGGAGCCAACAAGTTGCGTGGTGTGTCGGAGAACATGAAGGCTGCAAAGCGGAACCCGCCAACAGCAATCACAAAATGAGCAACGATCTCAATCGTCGATGTACATCTGATCGTGTTACCCAGCGTAACACCATCAACCACGCAGGATTCAGTTCCGAAAATCATCATGTAGTATTTGACGATCAAAGCCAGCCCAAGCCCAAGCCCCAGCAGCATTTGCGCCACCATCATCACGATCCATGCTGGTCGCCGGAATGCTTCAAAGAAAGCGGACTCCCGGTTCTGATCGGCGTTGGCCATGGCGTGTTCCTCAAGTTCTGAATTCGTCAAACCGTGCCGCAGAACCTGAAATCATGCAATAACAACGGCGTTTACAACATTCCCGAGCGTCTGAATCCTAAGCGTTACATTTTTGGCGTGATTGACCTGGCTTCGACCCTTTCGACATTTGCCGCAACTTCAATCCATTTTAAAAGCGCCAGAGTGTCCCAAAAGTACCCTGAACCCCTCTTCCTGGTTCGGCTAGTCGAAATCTGTTCAGGTTCTGATGCATTAGGCTACCAACGAGCACGCGCCCTCACACCACAGATCCCATGACCTGATCAGGCAACCAAGTTGCCAGTGACGGGAAGATACAGAGCAGAATGATCGCCAGAACCATGCATGCGACAAAGGGAAGTGATCCCATCAATATGGTTTTGAGCGAGATATCCGGGGCAATTCCGTTGATGACGTAGAGGTTGAGCCCGACAGGCGGCGAGATCAAACCGATTTCCATATTGATCGTGAGAACAACAGCAAACCAGATGGGATCAAAGCCGGCAGTGGTAATGATCGGCAACAGAATTGGAGCTGCCATCAGGATTACGGCCACAGGCGGCAGAAAAAACCCGGCGATCAGCAGGAATATATTGACCGCTCCCATCAACACCCAACGGTTCACATCAAGTGTGCCTATCCATTCGGCAATTGACTGCGTGATGAAGAGCGAAGACAGCATGTAGGAAAACACGCCGGCGGCAGCGATAATGAAAAGGATCATCACGCTTTCCTTGGTGCTGTCGCGCAGCACCACCCAGATCGCATTCGGATGCCAAAGTTTGTAGATGATCATGGCGATCAACAAGCACAGCAACGCGCCGACGGCTGCCGTCTCAGACGGTGTGGCGATACCGCCGTACATTGCGTAGAGCACACCAAGAATGATCGCCAGGAACGGTAACACACGCGGCAGGATCTCGAAGCGTTCAACCCAAGTGTAGGTGCCAGATCCCAGCCGGGCCGCATCGCCAGAACGCCACGTTGAATAAAGCGACCAAGCCATGAACAGTCCGACCAACAGCAGCCCCGGGATCACCCCGGCGAGAAACAGGCGGCCAATCGATGTTTCCGTTGCAATGCCATAGACGATCATTGTGACCGAAGGTGGGATCAGGATACCCAGCGTTCCGCCTGCTGCAATTGATCCGGCAGCCACACCGTCCGGATAACCTCGCTTTCGCATTTCGGGAATGCCCATTTTCCCGATGGCAGCACATGTGGCTGGCGATGAACCGGACATCGCTGCAAACAGAGCACAAGCACCAAGATTGGAAATAACCAGTCCGCCGGGCACACGCGTCAGCCAACGTTCAAGCGCCTCATATAGATCGGCTCCCGCCCGGGTAGAAGCGATGGATGCCCCCATAATAATGAACATCGGTATCGATAGCAGTGCAAAATTGTCGAGCTTGCCGAAAAATATCTCAGGCATAAGCTCCAGTGAGCGCGGGCCATCAAACACGATCAAAAAACCGGCTGATACAATCAGGAGGCCCATGGCAACCGATACACCGGAGAAAAGCACCAGGATGGTGACGATCGCCACGACCCCACCCAACAGAATAGGATCCATCAGTTTTTCTCCAACCCAAATGGTTTATCGACGCCAATCAGGACTGCGACAAGATCCGCAATCAGTTGCAAAAGCAGCAGTCCAAACCCCACAGGGATTGAAAGGTACGGAATCCACAGGCGCACGCCCCATATGGTGTCTGATCTCCAGCCTCGATCCCAGGCGAAATGCCAGTACTCGTAGCCGTAATACAGCATGATCGAGATGATCGTGATGGAGAGGATCGATGTCAGAAGCGCGAGAAAAAAACGAGCTCGCGGAGCCAGTGATAGCGGAATGAGATCGACGTTCACGTGACCACGCAAACGTTGAACATAAGGCAATCCAACCAGAGTAGCTGCAATCACCAGATAGATGACCGCTTCGGTCTGCCAAACAGTAGAACCATTTAAAACAAAACGGACGACAATCATCTGGCAAGTAATCGCTACAGCAGCGACAATCATACCTGCAGAGAACCAGCCCGCAACTGTCGAAATCCCGGCCACAAGCCGAAGAAAGGGATTGTTCCCGGTATGGGCAGCAACGGCAGAGCTCTGGCCAGCCATTTGCGCCTCCTGTCGATTGAATGTCCGTGGAAAGGATATAGATGAGGTGTGGGGCGGTACACGACCGCCCCACAAAAGTTATTTTACAGCAAGCGCCTTGTCGAGCAGTTCCTGCCCATCGGGCACTTCCTCGACAAATTTGGCGTAGGAAGTTTCCATCGCCAACTGACGCCAGGCATCAAAATCTTCAGCGCTCATTTCTGCGATCTCGACACCGTTGTCCGCAAATGTCTTGGCAGACGCGGCATCTTGGTTCTTGGCCTCTGCCAGATAGTGAGCTTCTGCTTTTTTCGCACCGGCAAGCAACGCGTTCTGCTGCGCTTCGGTCAGGCCCTCGAATGTCGACTTGTTCATCAGCAACGGCTGATACATGAACCACAGAGCAACATCACCGGCAGGTGTGTAGCAGCTGACCTGCTCATAAATGCGGTAGGAGACAAAAGACGACGACGATGTGTTGGCGGCTTGAAGAACGCCGGTTTGCATCGCGTTGTAGATTTCGGAAGATGCCATCGACGCAATTGAAGCACCGGCACCTGCAAGCATCTGCTCAAAGGATTTCCCCGCAGCACGGGTTTGCAACCCTTCCACGTCAGACGGTTTTGTGATGCATTTGTCTTTGCCGGCAAATCCACCTGCAAGATAGCCATGCACCAGCACCATCACGTCGTCATCTGCCATCTTGGCTTCGAGTGCTTCCATGAACGGCGATTCTACCAGACGGGCGGCATGATCATGGTTCTTTACCAGACCCGGCATCAAGGTCAGGTTATAGGCTGGCTGCTGCCCACCTGCGTAGCTGAGTGGCAGAACTGTCATGTCCAGCTGACCACGACTTAGCGGCTTATACTGTTCACGCGGCTTGAAGAGCGACTTTGAACCGAAGATCTTGATGTTCATATCGACATCGGCGGCGGCAACTTCATCAGCCACAATTTGGGCGACCTGGTGCCGGATATCCTTGTTTGACCATTGATGCGACAGGCGTAATTCTGTTGCGCCGGCCAGTGTGCTTACCGAAGTGAGCGCAATCGCAGCCACAGCAGTCGTAAATATGGTTTTCATTTTTTCCTCCCAGAAAAACCCAAAGCAACAAATGCCGGGAATGTAGTCACGATAGACACGGTATGTTTTTTTAGTCAATATTCTTGTATACAAGAATTCTGATATTGAGTTTCAGATAAGTCATTGCTGGACAAAAATATGGAACAACGACGCGCAGACACCATCGCAGCTGAGCTTGAAGAGCGAATTTTTGACGGGACCTATTCTGATGGCAACCGTCTGGACGAAGTCCGTCTTTCAGAGGAATTCGGGGTTTCCAGAACCCCCTTGCGAGAAGCCCTCCAAAAGCTTGCCCTTTCCGGTTTGGTTGAACTTATTCCGCGTCGTGGTGCTTTTGTCCGCCAGCCCGGTCCTGTCGAACTGATGGAAATGTTTGAGGTCATGGCTGAATTGGAAGCGGTCTGCGGACGCCTCGCATCAATGCGGATTTCAGAACAGGCCTTGGCTGACCTGCGTGATGCCAACGAGAAATGCCAGTCTGCCATCGATCATCAGGATCCTGACGCCTATTATATTGAAAACGAGCGGTTCCACAGGATCATCTACCAACAATCCGGCAATGGCTTCCTCACCTCAGAAGCCAATGCCTTGCACAGACGGCTTAAACCTTTTCGTCGACAACAGCTCAGATTGCGTGGTCGTATGGCTCAATCCATGGCGGAGCACCGGGCGATCGTCAAAGCACTGGAAAACAGCAATCCCGAATCCTCGGCCAATGTCCTTCGCGATCATGTCGCGATCCAGGGTGAAAAATTTCACAGCCTGATGGCAACGTTGAAGAATGCTGCCGAGTGACTTTTTGGATCATACGCATCCCGCCTCTTCTCCACCCTTTATCTTTCTCTCATTGCGTGAGCGATTTGGTCTGTTACGGGTTTGACGAGGTATGACAGGACGGTTCGGTCCTGTGTTGTGAGGAAGGCCTCGACCGGCATGCCGGGGACCAGGGCTTTGTCGCCGAGCTTGGCAAGTTCTGCTTCCTCCAGAACCAGCCGGGCTGTGTAATAGGTCATGCCGGTGCGCTCGTCCTCTGTCAGATCGGGCGAGACGGAGAGAAGGCGAGCATTGAGTTCCGGGGTTGTCCGCTGGTCAAAACTTGGAAAGCGCACCCGGGCAATCTGGTCCTGACCCAGCTGATCAATGTCGACCGGCCTGATCTGCGCTTCGACAATCAGGTTGTCTTCACGAGGCACGATCAGCATCGCGGTTTCGCCCGGAGAAATCACACCGTTGACCGTGTGAACGGCCAGCTGATGCACATAGCCGGTTTGCGGGGCAACAATGTCAACCCGGCTGAGCTCATCAAGGGCGGCAATCTGCTGTTCTTCCAGCTGCGCAATGCGCGAGCGGACATCCTGCAGGTCCTCCAAAACACCGGCCCGTGTGTCTTCTTCCAGCTGCAGGATCTGGATTTCCCGTTCACTGATGGCTTCCCTGGCCTGCGCAATCGAAGAGACCAACTGGCCGTATTCTCCCTGAAGACCTGCCTGCTCGCGGCGAAGAGCCGTCACCCGGCTTTTGGAGACCAGCTGTTTGGTCAACAGAGTTGCCAGATCCAGAAGCTCCTGATCCACCAGATCAATCTCAATCGCCTTGGCATCCAGCTGAGCCGTCAAACCTTCTATCTGGGTCTCATACTGGCCGATCTGTTCCTTCAGCTGCTGGGCACGGCCCTTGAGTCCGGCCTGTCTTGCTTCGAACAACATCAGCTGGCTACGCTCTATTTCCGACAGGTTGGTCCCATCTGCACTGGCAACCCCTGCCTTGAACACGGGCATTTTCAGATCATCGCGTTCCGCGGTCAGACGTATTTCCTGTGCCGCCAATTCGGTCAGCTGTTTTTCGACCACTGCCAGATTGGCACGCGTAACCGTATCGTCAAGACGAATGAGTAGGTTGCCGGCTTCGACCAGATCACCGTTTTGCACGTGGATCTCCTTGACGATGCCGCCCTCGCGGTGCTGAACGTCCTTGATATTGCTTTCAACGACGATCGTTCCGCTGCCAACCACAGCACCGGAGATCTGCTGGGTTACAGCCCAGGTTCCAAGTCCGCCAATCAGGATCAGCAACAAGACGACAGTCAGTACAAAATGGAACCGCGTGGTTTTCTGCAAGGTTGCCATGGCGTCAGGTGAAGTGCCTTGTCCGGAGGTCATGCCACACCTCCCTGAAGAGATGGAATTGGCACCTGAACCGGCCCCGGAGGTGGCGTTTGAGCGGGAGTAAGCACCTGCTTGAGCACTTCATCCTTCGGGCCAAAGGCGGTCTGTTTTCCGTCTTTCAGACACAGGATTTTGTTGACGGTGGCAATGGCGCTTGGCCTGTGAGCAATCACAACAACAATCGAGCCATGATCACGCATCACCTTGATGGAATTAGTAAGCGCTGCCTCGCCCACTGAATCCAGATTGGAATTGGGCTCATCCAGGACAATCAGGAACGGATTGCCGTAAAGGGCTCGTGCCAAGGCTATGCGTTGGCGTTGGCCTGCTGACAGATTACGTCCACCCCGGCCAATCAGCGTGTTGTAACCATCGGGCAAAGACACTATCAGGTCGTGGACATCTGCCCGTTTGGCTGCCTCGATAACTGTGTCCGCTTCGACATCCTGACGGAAGCGGGCAATGTTGTCCGCAATAGTCCCGTCAAACAACTGCAAATCCTGCGGTAGATAGCCGACAAAAGCCCCTCGCCTGTCATCATCCCACTGGCCTATTTCCGCACCATCAAAGCGTACATGGCCCTTAAGCGGTGCCAAAGCCCCTACCAGAGCCCGGGCTAGCGTCGACTTGCCTGATCCGGACGGGCCAATGATCCCAAGACCATCACCGGCTTCAAGGCTCAAGGTAATGCCCTGAACAAAGGGTGTCGCCTCACCATATGGCCCGCAGAAGACAGCTTCCAGATCCAGCTGTTTCTTCGGAAGCGGCAAATCCAGTTTTTGCTCATCGTCCCTTTGTGCAACAGCAAGACCTTCCCGCAGGCGCTTCAGCGCCTGTCGGAAGCCGACAAAACCGCGCCACTGGGCAACGGCCTGTTCAATCGGTGCCAGCGCCCGCGATGTCATGATGGACGCAGCAATCATCACGCCCGGCGTAATTTCTTGCTGAATGGCCAACCAGGCTCCAACACCGAGTACAGCGGACTGCAACACAAACCGTACTGTCTTGATGATCGTGCCAAACAGACCAGACCGGTCCGTCGAGCGCAGCAAGGTGGCCAGATAATCGGCATTCCTGGCTGTCCAGTTGGACGACAGCGCAGGCTGCATGCCCATGGCCGCAATGGCTTCGGAATTGCGCTGACCTATCTCGACATTGGCGGACCGGCTGGCAGCCTCCCTGTTGCTCTCGGCAACCGGCGCTCGGCTCATGACCTCGTTCAGGAGGATCAGCACGAAGATCACCACCGCACCGCCAAGACCGACAAAGCCCAAAAGCGGATGGAACAAAAACACGATACCAAGATAAAGTGGCAACCAGGGCAGATCAAAAAACGCTGCCGGGCCAGCGCCAGCCAGAAACTGGCGGATCGTGTCTAGGTCGCGGATAGGCGACAGGGCAGCCCCTTTGCGGCCCAACCGGACGGGCAGGCTATTTGACCAGCGATAGGTCTCCTCCGACAGCATGGCATCCACCTGAAGGCCAAGCCTCAGCAATATACGTCCGCGAACGCCCTCCAGAATTCCGTAAAACCCATAAAGAACAACTGCCAGACCACCAATGGCAACCAGTGTCGGTACAGACCCGCTTGCCAGCACCCGGTCATAGACTTGAAGCATGAACAACGGACCCGTCAGCATCAAAACATTGATTACCAAACTAATCCCTGCACCACCCAGAAATCCCGAACGAACAGATGAGAAGACTTTGGATATTGGAGATTTGTTGGGACTGTGGGTAGGATTCATGAAACATCTGCCGGTTGTATTAAGACGACTCAACTGCCGCAAACCATATGCCAAATCGGTTCTAGTCTATAATTCACATAATTCGGGCGTGAAATTCATCGCGCGTTTTTTGTAGCAAGTTCAACGAACAGCGTGAATTTTTGGGGTCTTCGATGCTCTTTCAAATGAATTGACCAGACATATTTTGACGATATTGAGCCTGTTTTTCGCTTTCTTTTCTAGACCTTCCAAATCTGCAAAACAAGAAATCGGTTTTTCATTATGCAAAAGCGTCGTGCAGCCCGCCGGAAAAAATACTTATAACATACTGTTTTCATATATCTTTTATCTACCTTAACCGCAATCTAATTTGGCCCGACTCCTGCAACACCCCTCCTGACATGCGCCAGTCGCGCATTCATCAAGGAGTACAAATCAAATGGCAAGTTTACCTGCAACACGTCCCGTGATCGGGACAAACCAGGACGATGTTCTGAATGGGTCGATCCATTCAGACGTGATGTCCGGCCGGTTTGGTGATGACCTTTTGAAGGGCCATAACGGCAATGATGAAGTTTGGGGCGGTACTGGCGATGATACGCTTTACGGCAACAACGGTAATGACAAACTTTACGGCTCCGGCGGACCCAATCTCGTCCAGCTGACAGCCATGACAATTCAGGGGGACTATCCCGTCTCTGTTGTCTTCGAAGGCGAGACAGCCGGATACCGAAACACTTTTGGGTATTACAAGGTTCTGGATGATGGCACGATCACGGACGCCAAATTCATCTGGCCGAATGCCTCCCTGCAGGGAAGCGGCGGTGATCTGATACAAGGTCAATCTCGGGAGTTTCTTGACGTACAGCAAGGTGACCAGATTGCATTTTTCATCGTCTCCAACGGTTATAGCCGTAACGATGGTTACAATGGACTGGATATGGATACCGGCTCACTGCAGTTTTTGAATGCAGACGGCACCATTGCCTCTGTGAACAGTGACAGCCCACGGCTTTATCATATTGCTGAAAACGGTGCACAAACGCTGATCAAGTATGATCCCTATCATACCGCGGCCTTTGGCGAGACGGTGTCTCTAAATCCGGATAACCTTCTGCATACAACAGGTGTTCTAAAAACGGACGCCGGGACGATCACCCTCGGATTTGAAGACCTTTTCAATGGCGGTGATCGCGATTTCGACGACAGTGTCTTTACCGTCGATCTTGGCCTGGAGAATGCGTTGCTCCTCAATGCACACTATCAACAAGAAACCGGCGGCACCGACCCAAACCCTGGAAACGGGAACGGACCGGTTCAAGTGCAGCGATCAGACAATGATGTTCTCTATGGTGGAAGCGGTGCCGATGAGCTCCATGGGCGGTCCGGAAATGATCTCCTTTGTGGAAACAACGGTCACGACGCTCTCCATGGCGGCAGCGGTGATGATCAGCTCTTCGGAAATTCCGGCATAGACGCCCTTTATGGCAACTCCGGAAACGACACGCTTTATGGCGGTCACCATGATGACGACCTGAATGGCAACAGCGGCGATGACAGTCTTTTTGGCGAAACCGGCGACGACACCCTCAACGGTGGCACCGGCAACGATATTCTTGATGGCGGCAATGGCGCCGACGTCTTGATCGGAGGTTCCGGAGATGATGTCCTGTCCGGCGGTTACGGAGAAGATATCCTCAAAGGCGGAGCCGGGAACGATCAACTTCGGGGCGGTAACAACAACGACAAACTCTATGGCGGTCATGACAATGATGTCTTCTTCGCCGATGCCGGCAATGACTACATGCATGGTGGACGTGGCAACGACACAGTTGACTACTCCGCTTACGACGTTGATCTGTCCATTTCCCTCCACAACAAACGGGCCCATGGCACTGAGATCGGAACAGACACGATCAAATTCATCGACAACATCAAGTCCGGTGGTGGCAATGACATCCTGAAGGGCACTTCCGGTGTCAACATCATCGAAGCCGGGGCCGGGAACGACCAAATTCGCAGCCTCGGTGGCAGTGATATCGTCACCGGTGGTGCCGGATCGGACACTTTTGTGTTCCGGACCTACGATTTGAGTGGTGCCGACACGATTACCGACTTTGAGATCGGTACGGACCTGATCGACTTTAGCCATCTTGCAGGAAACACTGACAATCAGAGTTTTCTGGCAACGCTCCAGGGCTTGTCCGAAGACGGGGACTTGACCCTGTCTGTGGATTTGCAAGGCAATGGTTCGTTCAAGGATGTCTGTACGCTGAATGATGTTGGTGATCAGAGCGTCACGTCACTTTATGAAAGCAACTGCTTCATCTTCTGATCACCCAGATGCCGGGTTTGCATTTTTGGAAATGCCAACCCGGCATTTACATGGCACTTGCCAGGTTCAATCTTTGCAAAATCGGAAACCTTCCCCTGCGCCGACGTGGTCACATGAGTTCCCATTTTGCGAACATTCTAACCTTCTTACAATACAGATCTTTTATATTATCAATATATTCAATAATTTATCTTGTTTTCTTCGTATTTCGATTCATGTGCGCCTGACATCAACCAGCTTGGCACCGCCTTTGCGTACTGACCTTCCAAGACCGTTTGAAGGAAGCACTGGTGGACATCATTCACGAAAGACCCAGCCAAAGGCTGCACTACCGGGTATCGGCGCCTATGCGCGTCAGCCTGGATGAGCAGTCTTATGATGCTGCGGACTGGGGCCTTGGTGGCTGCCGTGTGAAAGGTCTGCCGTCGCCACTTCCTGAAGTTGGGTCAGAACACACGCTATTTTGCACGCTGCCCTTTCAAGGTTTCAACATCACTTTGAAGGCTGAGGCCGAAGTGGTCCGCTGTTTTGACGACAGCCAAGAAGTTGCATTCCAGTTTGTCCGTTTGGGAGAACGTGAAACGGCGCTCATGCAGCACTTCGTCGAGGATCTGGTCAGAGGAAAGATGACCGACGTCGCCGACACCATCGTGCGCATTGACACACCGGTGACTCCGGTCCCGACAAAACCGGACCCCAACCCGGTCCACGATCTGCCGGTTCGCCGCTGGCCAATCAAGCAGATCCTGATGACGCTGTTTTATGTTTTGCTGGGGCTTGGTGTGTTCGGATATGTAGCGATCTACATTTTTGCCACTCTGTTCCGCCTGGAAGTTTCGACCGCTGTTGTCAGTGCGGATAGAATTGAGATCAACGCGCCGGTTGCCGGGCGGATGACACTTCTCAACGTTCGGTCCGGCGATATGGTGTCAGCCGGAGCAGTCATCGCCCGTTTTGAGAACAAGGAACTGGCAACCGAGATCCGGAAAGCCGAAACATCTTTAATGCAGGCTGAAGCGGAACTTTCCGAACACAAGCTCTACCTCAAAACCGAAGAAGGGCGAGAGATAGGTTACACCCTCGTTGCTGCAAATGACCTTCGGCAGGCCCAGGCCGAAACCAAAGCACTGGAATTTGCCGTTGAGGCTGCCACGGACCAGGTCGCCCGATATCAGAAAATGTTTGAAAAGGGATATCTGCAATTAGATCTCCTCTCCAACGCGCGACTAGAACTGGCAACAGCGCAGAGCGCGTTACAGCAACATCTGATCCACATCGTTGAACTGGAACAACTAGGGAGCAGTCGCCAGAACTTTGGCATCCTAAATGGCAACCGGTTTTCCGGTTTGAAGTCCGAGCGTACTGCTGAAGTGGCCCGCTGGCAGCAGGATGTCGACTACCGCAGGGCATTGTTGGAACGACTTCGCAGCCAACCCTCACAAATTTTCATCAAGGCACCGTTTGACGGTGTCGTGGTTCAAACCAGTGTATCGGAAAACGAGGTTCTGAAGCCCGGTGCTCTCGTCGCGATTCTTCAGGAGGCCAACAGCAGCCAGGTCTCGGCATTCCTGACCCAGGACGAGATTAACCAGCTCCGTGTCGCCAGCCTAGCGCGGATTTATGTTCCAGGAGAAGATCGCTGGATTGAGGCCGAGGTCACATCTGTAAACCGCACAGATGGTTTTCTCGATGAGATCACCCAGATGCACCGTTTTCGCGCGCCTGACTCGCGCTCAGCCCGAGCTGAAGTCGCGGCAGTGAGAGGAAACCTGCCACCGGCGGGCACACCTGTAACCGTTTACTTCGAACGGCACCGAGCTAACACGGTTCTTCGTGCTGTGTCCGGTTTTTTCAGGAGCTCTGAATGACCGATAGCACCACGCAAGACTTCAATGTTGACGAGATCACCCACCAACCGAATGGATGGGCGAAATGGACTCCCTTCGCGCTGCTCCAGATCACCCTGTATTTTGGCGTGTGTTTCATTGGCCTGACCACCTTCGACAACGTGTTTTTTAGCCCGGAGACCAGACAGATCACCTTCGTGATCGGTATACTCGGGATCTGGCGATATGGCTGGTGGTTCACCCACGCGGTTCGTGCCTGGATCTATGGGCGGTTCGTCTATCCGAATATGCGCGACGCCGGGCAAAAGGTCTGGGAGGATGGTTGGCGGCCGAGACACCTGCATTTCATGATGACCACCTACAAGGAGCACCGGGATATCACCGAGAAGGTGATCCGGTCCATTTGCCGTGAAATTAGGGATTCCGGGGTTCCGGGAACGATCTGGCTTGGGTCGGGCGACAAATTCGATGAAGATCTGATTGAAAACTTATTGCTGCGGGAATGGTCGCATCTCGACATCACACTGCATGTCGTCCGCCAGAACCAGCCGGGAAAACGGTTGGCGATTGGCTTGGTGCTTCGCGCGATGAGCCGGGGCAACGTTCAAGACGACGATCTGATCATCTTCATGGACGGTGATTTCATTCTGGCGGAAAACGCAGTCGGGGCCTGCCTCCCCCTGTTCAGACTCTACCCGGACCTTCAAGCCTGTACGACCGATGAAGAAGTTCTTTGTATCGGACCACGCTGGATCTCCAACTGGCTGACTATGCGCTTTGCCCAGCGCCGACTGGCCATGCAGTCCCATTCCCTTTCCGGCCGGGTCCTGACTTTGACTGGTCGCATGTCCGTCTTCCGGGCAAGCCATCTGGTAAAACTGAAGTTCATCAGGCTCCTGGAAGCTGATCATCTGGAACACTGGCTCTGGGGCAAGTTCCGTTTTTTGTCCGGTGATGACAAGAGCACCTGGTACTACATGCTTCAGTCCGGCTGCCGGATGCTCTATGTGCCCGACGCTATGGGATACACGGTGGAAGTGATTGAAGGGTCCGGCATGGATCGGATGGTACAGAATTTCCGCAGATGGTCCGGCAACATGCTGCGCAACGGCACCAGAGCCCTGATGCTTGGTCCGGCACGCATGCCGTTTTTCATCTGGTGGTGTCTGTTGGATCAGCGCATATCCATGTGGACCATGCTCGTCAGTCCTGTACTGGCCTTGTGCACATCGGCACTGTTCGACCCCTATTACGTTTTTGGTTATGTCGTCTTTATCTGCATCACACGCATGCTGCTGTCGCTGTTTCTGTATCAGTACTCGCGGAAGGTCGACCTCAGCTACCCCTTCATCTTGTATTTCAATCAGCTGATCAACGCGTCTGTGAAGGTCTACTGCATATTCCGTCTGTCCAAACAACGTTGGTCAAACAGGGGCGATCAAAGGGCTGGCGAAAGCGATGGTCTGATTGCTACGCTCCAGAACCTGATGGCAAGCTATCTCACTCTCCTTTATGTAACGATGTTGTTTGTCGGTGTGTGCCTTATGGCAGGCCTCGTGGAGCCCCCTAGCCTTCGCATGATGGGCCATGTTCTGGGTTTTGCAGCCTGAGACCGCAGGTACTCTCAACGCATTCCCATATTGCAAACATTGATTTCGAAAGTCAGAACGCCGGCCTGTTCTCATTTTGGCAAGTCCTCACTCAAACAACTGTTTCTTATAACTTTTTTCTACCACCCGGTCGTTGGCCTGTTTCTTGTTAGTTGAAGGCAACAGAAATCAGTCGAGGGCTAGAGAGATGGGTCAAAAATCAAAACTTTATGTTGCGGCAATGGCATTCACGGCGCTCATCGCTTTGGCGCCGATTGTTTTCAACACGGTTGTTGATGCCTATGACCATAATCAGCTGGTTGATCTGGATCTCAACAAGAAAGAGATCAGCGTCAAGGCGCACTATCCTCTCTACAAGATGATCGAGTATCCGCGGATCAAGGCACCCGCGGTAATTCTGGGAGACAGCCGTGCGCGCGCACTCCAGGACAAGTACTGGCAGGAACTTGGACGAGACGATGTCTATAATTTCGCTTATGGCGGCGCCACCGTCTTCGAAATCTATGACACGTTCAAATATCTGACCGACACAGTCGAGCTCGATACGCTTATAGTCAGTTTGCCACTCCGCAGCATGGACGCGCGTTTCAAGGGCGGCATGAACCGGGTTCCCGAGGCAGTTGACCTGGCCAACGATCCATTCGGCTATTACACAAACTGGTTCGTCACAAAGACCGGATGGAGCCTTCTCAAGGACCGTTATCCGGGCACTTTGAACGCCATCGAAGCGGTATCCTTCTCTCCGGTTCAAGATGCAGCTGCTGCCGAGTTCTCTGCTATCTCCATGCTCTCCGTTGAAGCCTTGCTGGACCCGGCGCTTTGTGATGAGTGTGCGCTTGAAACACCAGAGGGAAAATTCATCCTGCCTGCAGTCTATCGCGGCCGTGGATTGGGCTTGGGCCATTGGGCAAACTATTGGCCGGAAATAGATATCGATCGTGACTTGCCGCAGTTGTTTGCCAAGCAGGTCGGAACCAATGGCGCCGCGGACTGGCGCCGTTTCAAACAGTCCGACCAGCTTTGGCAGATGGTTGAAGAAATAGCCGCATGGTCCAAAGCCAATGATGTCCAACTGATCTTCTTTATTCCACCGACAATTTCGGAAATGCAAAGACGAATCTCGGACTTCGGCCTGATGAGCGCCAATCACAAATTCCGCGAACGGCTTTCCGCGCTTGCGCCCGTCGTCGACCTTGATTTCGATGCACCGTTTACACGCGATCTGAAGAACTTCACCGACGCCTATCATTTCAGCTCAAGTCCGGCTCGCAAGATCGTCGGAGAACTTCTGCAAGTGATCGATCAAGACAGCTCCCGCATCGCGCATGCGAAGAAACAGCGCGGCGATCTGACCTGTCCTGTTCGCAGTAAGGACGTGTCCCGTTCAAACACCTCAGGAACCCTGGAACTTCTGGAAGGCAATTCCTGCAGAATCTGGAGGCAAGCAAATGGCTAGATTCACTATCAAAATCGATGAAACGCATATCTGCATGATCGGTTTTCTGTCATGCGCCATTTCTGGAACCTCTCTGGTCAGATCGCTCACGAATGATGTGTCCGAGCTTATGCAAATCGAAAAACTGTCTGACTATGCAGACGCAACGTCTCGTTCATCGCCCCATGCCAAATCCCTGATTGCTTATAAGGTGGAGGTTTTTGAATGACCCGTTCCTCTACAAAACCACCTCTTTGGAAACTCCTGCTGTTGGGATCTGTTTTCGGGATCGCAGGTACAATCGCCATGTCAGCGGATGTCACGCCCCGATCAGTCAAATCCGAGCGCATCGACCCGACCATTGAGGAAATGGTCAAGCAGGCCCGAGGCCTTCAAAAGGTCGGCCGATGGGAAGCAGCTGCAGATCTTCTGACGCAGCTCGCAGATGATGGTCATCCGGTCGCGCTTTACCATTTGGGCCGCGCCTACAAGAACGGATGGGGTGTTGCTGCGGATCTTGGCCAGGCAAGGCTAATCCTCATGGAAGCGGCACGCTACTCGTTCGCCTATCGCGGCGAGACAGCCTACGAACTTGGACGCCTGTTCCAGCGTTCCTCCGGCGAACGATGTGCTGAAATCGCTCTTCAGTGGTTCCATAAGGCTCTTAGCTGGGATTATCCGAAAGCGCATGTCCAGCTGGCCAAGCATTTCGAACGTGGCATTGGCACAGACCGCGATCTGGTATCCGCATTCTATCACTATGAACAAGCCGCCATAGCCGGATACCCGTCTTCGACAATCAATTATGCACGGATCCTTTTGACCGGCCGCTATGGCACGACACCGGATGCCGACAAAGCAAGTTTCTGGGCAGAACGCGCAATTGCCGGTCTGGAGAAGAAAGCACGCGAAGGATCTGCAAGTTCTGCAAAAACGCTCGGCCGAATTTACAGGGATGGAGAATTCTTGTCAGCCAACTCTGTTTTAGCAAAAGACTGGTTCTTGAGATCGGCAGATCTCGGTGATGCTGGCGCAATGCATGACCTTGGCCAAATGCTGATTGCGAGCACCGGTGATGGCAAACCGGACGAAGCGCTCAAATGGCTGCGCATGGCAGCCGAGGCTGAACATGGCGGTGCGCTCACGGCTCTTGCTCGGCTTCACCTCAAGGAACAATTCGGTTTGAAACAGAAAGAAGCTGTCACGCTTCTGGAACGCGGCGTTGCCGTTGGCCATCCCGGTGCGATGGAAGAACTTGCAAGGCTATTTGCAGAGGGAATGCTGGTCGACCAAGACCGCACCAAGGCATTCGAACTTGCCCGCAAAGGCGCGGATAGAGGCCATCAGGGCAGTGCAGCCCTTCTCAAGAAACTCGAGAAAACCGATGAGGCCAACCTCACCATACTGGAGCGGTCTGTTGCGCCCCCCAAAAACCAGAAGGAGGGCTGAGTTATGGTTTTCAGTTCTTTGGAGTTCATCTATCTCTTCATGCCGCCGGTTTTGATCGGCTATCTTCTGCTCAGGCACTGGGGTTGGGAAAACGGTATCATCTGGTGGCTCACAGTGGCCTCGCTGATTTTTTACGCCTGGTGGACACCGGTCTATCTGCCATTGCTACTGGGATCCGTTGTCATCAACTTCGGTTTTCACCGGATCTTGCGCGCCAATCCGGATCGTTATCTGCTAACTATCGGGATCCTCTTCAACCTCGCCTTGATTGCAGTCTTCAAATACGCGGACTTCTTCATTAGCAACGCGAATTTCCTGGCCGGAACCGATATTCCGATGCTGCACCTTGTGTTGCCACTGGCGATATCGTTTTTCACGTTCCAGCAGATCTCCTTCCTGATCGACACCTACAAAGGCGACATCACTGACTGTGATTTCCCGCGCTACATGCTGTTTGTGGTGTTCTTTCCGCAGCTGATAGCCGGACCAATTGTCATGCAGAAGGAAACGATCCCGCAGTTCCGGTTGCCTGTGTTCAAAAACAAGCTGGTTTTGAACCTGGCCGTCGGAAGCACGCTGTTTGCAATTGGTCTCTTCAAGAAAATCGTCCTGGCGGATGGGATTGCCCCCTATGCCAACAATGTCTTTACGTTGGCGGAAACGACAACAGGCGTTCCCTTTGAAGCGGCATGGATTGGTGCTCTTGCCTATACGTTCCAGCTATACTTCGACTTTTCCGGATATTGCGACATGGCACTCGGACTGGCGCGCCTGTTCGGCATTCGTCTTCCTGTGAACTTCAACTCGCCCTACAAGGCAACGAGCATTTCCGATTTCTGGCGCCGCTGGCACATCACCCTGTCGCATTTTCTCCGCGACTATCTTTATATTCCTCTCGGAGGCAATCGCACCGGCCCCGCGCGCAGATACGGCAATTTGATCATCACCATGCTTCTTGGCGGTCTCTGGCATGGGGCAAGCTGGACGTTCGTTTTCTGGGGTGGGTTGCACGGCGCCTACCTCGCCATCAACCATGGTTGGTCAACCCTGTCCGAGAAGGGATATGTGCCGAACCTGTTGCCACGGCCCGCTGCCCTCCTTCTAAGCCACGCAGTAACAATGCTGGCAGTTGTTGTTGCCTGGGTGTTTTTCAGAGCAGAGAGTTTTTCCGGTGCAAACAATATCCTGAAAGGTATGACGGGGTTTGCAACCGTCTATGAGCCAAAGCTCTGGGAAACACTGGTCAGCAGCACAGCGCCTATTTGGGCCGGGTTGATCTGCCTTGCAGCCATTGTATTTCTTTTGCCTAATTCCATTGAGTTCACCGGGAAATATAACCCGGTTCTGGGTCTGAAGAGACTGGTCGCCCGGCGCAAATCAGATGGGTTTATTCCCATCCGCTGGCAACCCTCTTCCGGTTGGGCAATCGCGGTTTCCATTCTGTTTGCCGTCGCGATGGTTCAAACCTACCGTCTCGCAGAACTTACAGAATTCATCTACTTCAACTTCTGACGGAGAAGATCCATGAAACCCTCCCTCTTCTCCTTGGTCTTGGCGCCCGCATACCTGTCGTTAAACGCGCCAGCGATCGCGGACCTGTCACACCCGAACCAACTGACACTGCCGGCGCAAGGCATCGAAGTTGATCTTGGTTCGGGTATTGTCTCCCAAAAAGGAGCCTCGGGCCTGTGTCTGGAAACCGTTTCCAAAGCAGGCAAGAACAAGCTTCTTGTTTCGAAAAAGCCGGGAGATGACAGACCAACTGTCACTGTAAACGGCGTTGCCAAAGATTTGGTCATTAACGACGGGGCCAACGCGCGGCTTGGCGCGATCCGAATATCTCGCGATGGATCTCTGGTTCATCTTCGCAGTTGGAAAACAGGCGATAGGCAGACCGAGCTCCTTCAGGACGGTGACATCAAACTAACCTGGAAACGAGGAACCTCTGTAAGGCTGCAGAAACTGACGAACGACGAAGTGCTCCTGCTGGTCGACGAAGCGGGCCACGCAGCACGCCTTCAAAGCTTTCCGCGCATGTCAGACGGTACAATTCAAACGACCTCCCAAACCGTTATCGATTTTGGCAGTTGCAAACCTGGGCGCCTTCGCTTTGACAAGGACACCGTATGGGCACAAATGAGCTGCGACGCAACCGGCAAAGGCATCTACAAAATCCCGTTCGCGACGGGTGCAATTACGGCCTCTGACCTTCCAGAACCGAGTGCCGAGTTCCTCTCCGTTCCCGGTCAAAAAGGCACAAGTGCAGCGATTGTCTCCGGCAATCAGGCAGGCTTGCACTTCTACTATGCCGTAACCGGGCTGCTGTTGTCTCAATCAGGTGAAATCCGTGCCTGTTCATCAGACGCGGAAGGGCTGCAAAGCTGGAACCAGAGCTATCGCCTGCGCGCACTGGCAACCATGTTTGAAAAGACAGGCCACCATGTCTTTGCTGATCTTGCCGTAAAATCAATGAAGCTGACCCTTGCCGCACAGGACGGGGTGACTGGGCGATCTGGCCCTTCGCGTGGCTGGAGCTCGACGGTCTACTCGAGCCAAACGGATAGCCGACTGAGCCTTATGATCAATCAGGCTGTCATTACAAATGCACTGACCGATGCCTGCACCAAACTTGGTGAAACCTGCCCCAACAACATTCGGGACGACATTACCCAAACCCTAATTGCACTTACAGAAGAATTCGAGACTGACTTCGATCAAAAGGCCGATCTTTACCGGATTACTGACGACATCGATTTCCGGTTTGCAGGTGCCATAGCCCCCTGGAACTGGCAGGTCTCCTTTGCCGCCCTCCTGAAAAATCATCCCGAACCTAAATTCAGGTCTCGGGCCGATCGCATCATTCAGAAATTCCTGGGCCAATGGGAGAGCGACGAAAATGGCGCACTTTGGAGATACTGGCCAGAGCACTACTACAGGGACAAAGGTTTCAGCGATCAGAAGATCGCGAAGGAGCGATATGAGGATACAGGTCACGCAGGCATTAGCCTGATGGCCCTATCAAACTTCGCATCAGGGATTAATCCTGGCCTGACCAAAACTGTTCGCGAGCGGCTGGACATGCTCTTGAGTTTAAGCGGCCAAACACCAAGAGATCTAGATGGCGACGGGCCAAAGTCAGCTCGTTGGTTCCCCTCGGGCGGGTGGGCAGACTATGCATCCGAGCAGTTTCGCGAAGCCTACAAGACGCCGACATCGAGCCGATACTCGGCTGTTTCCGTCTACGCCTATGCAACGCTATTTAATCCTGCTTCAGACTTTCAGTTGAATCAGAAAATCTTCAGTTGTGCTGGCACCTGCGATCAGCAATCAAAGAGAGCCTATTCCAGTTGGCAGGACTTCATGGAGACCAACCCGTTTTTTGTTCTGTCCGCAAATACCGGGCAAACAAAACGTCCTCAGTCGACGCATGTTTCAACCTCTCAATTGAATATTCATAACCAATGAGCAAGCATGGTCTGACCGGTTCCCGTAACGTTTGTGCGGCCAAAGCACCCAAGCGAGAGATGAGACCCATGCGCAAGATCATTCGTGACTTGAGCCACGACGCTACCTTCTGGCTCGTCCTCGTTTTTATTTCGACCTCGGCAATTGCTGCATACGTTCTCGCCGTAGACCTAGGCCAGAAGACGCGAACTGCCGATTTGGCGGCCGCCGCCAAGGCGCAGTCCGAGCTGTTGACAGCAACGCGTTCCTTCTATTCGCGGGAAGTGGTCGACAAACTCTATTCATCTCAGGATGTAGCTGTCAGTCACGATTACCATGGCAAGGACCTCACTATCCCCGCCCCGGTTTCCATGACACTGGCGCTTGAGGAGGAACTAAAGGACATCGGTGCCAGCAATGGCATTCGAATGCTCTCAAATCATCCCTGGCCCTGGCGGCTTGATCGCAAACTTGATGCATTCGAAGTGGCAGCACTCGCAGCTCTCCAAGAGGCTCCGGATAAACCTTTTCAACGCCTTGAAGACCAGGACACAGGTTCTGTTTTCAGAAGTGCAACAGCCGTTCGGATGGAAGGCAGCTGCGTAGCATGCCACAACACACATGAAGCGTCACCCAAAACCGATTGGGAAGTCGGCGACATCCGTGGAATTCAAGAGATTACAATACCCGCAAGTTCCTTCTCCGGTGCAGGTGTAAACTCACTCAACAACCTTGTATTCCTTTTGTTGGCAGCTTTTGCTGCAGCGTTATCATTGACGTGGGTTCTCTCAAACCAGCGCCAAAAGGCAATGAAACGCCTCGCGAATCTTGCAGACAAGGAACGAGAGAAAAACGAAGCGCTCCAGTCCGCGATCCATCGTGCAGAAGCAGGGGAAGCTCAGGTTAGCGCCATCATTGACACCATGCTCGATGGAATGCTGACCATTACGGTTGAGGGCCAGATCAGAAATGTAAACAAGGCTGCTCTTGCAATGTTCGGGGCTGAAAACCCGGAGCAACTGCGCGGTAAACTGATTACGGACATTCTTCCAAAAACAGCTGACTTGAGCCTGCCATTTTCCTGTTGTGCAGATGTACCTCCGGAAGACGGCTCGGCTGGCTCACGCCTTGAAACGACAGGACGTCGGCTTGATAGCCATGAATATCCGATCGAAATGTCACTCTCTGAAACTGCTGCTGAAGAAACGAATACGTTCACCGCAATTTTCAGAGATTTGACGGGACAGAAGTCTACCGAGCAAAAACTGCGGCAAGCCGAAACACGTTTGATTGACGCGATTGAATCGTTGCCGGACGGATTTGTACTTTATGATGCTGATGACCGCATGGTCCTGTGCAATAGCAAGTATCGTGAATTTTATAGCAGCAGCGCGGACCTCATCCAGATAGGCAAGAAATTCGAGGATATCATCCGCGAGGGAGCCAAGCGCGGACAGTACCAAGTTTCGGAAGATGCGCTTGAAGACTGGGTCGCCCTCAGAATGGAACACCATTTCAATCCGGGTGCGCCCATGGAGCAGCACCTTGATGATGGTCGCTGGCTCAGAGTAATTGAATCGCGCACCAGCGAGGGTGGACTTGTCGGTTTCCGCGTCGACATCACCGAACTGAAAAAGCGCGAAGCGGAACTCCGGCGCAATGAAGACCTGCTTCGCAATGTTGTGGATGCCTCCTTTGACGGTGTCATCGTCATGAACGGCAATGGCGTGGTCATTGATTTCAGCCCCGCGGCCGAAGAGGTCTTCGGCTGGACTGCGCAGGAAGTCATCGGCGAAAAGATGTCTTCTCTGATAATTCCGGAAAAATACCGCCAGGCCCATGATGACGGCTTGAAGAATTTCCTGAAAACCGGAGAAGGACCGGTTCTCGGAAAACGATTTGAAATAGAAGGGCTTCACAAGGAAGGCCACGAAATCATTGTCGAGCTCGCCATCCGCCACACCAAAGGAGCGGAAGGACCTTTGTTCCTTGGATACGTTCGGGATGTCACTGAACGGAAAGCAGCGGATGCAGCGCTTCGGGAAGCCAAGGAAAAGGCGGAATCAGCCAATGAGGCCAAAGCCAAATTCCTAGCGATGATGAGCCACGAAATTAGAACACCGATGAACGGGGTCCTCGGAATCCTGAGTCTGCTCAGGGATACTGACCTCGATCCGGCACAAACGTCCTATGTAAAAACGGCCCGGGAATCCGGACGTTCGCTTCTTGCATTGATCAACGACATCCTCGACTTCTCCAAACTTGAAGCCGGGCGTATGGAGCTAGATCCGGCACCTTTCCGCCTGAAGTCAGTTGTCAAAAGCATTGTCGATCTGTTCCTGCCTATTGCCCAGGACAAGGGCCTGGATCTTGTTCTGAAATATCCTGATGACATTTCCCAGAACGTTTACGGAGATGCCGGACGGTTAAGGCAGGTCATTTTGAACTTGGTATCAAACGCGCTCAAATTTACCGAAATAGGTTCCGTCGAGATTTCAGTCGGAATGAACAGCGTTGACGCCGTAAAGCCGGTATTTAAATTCTCGGTAAAAGACACCGGGATGGGCATCCCGAAAGACAAACACGGCGCCTTGTTCGGAGACTTTGTCACGGTCGACAGCAGTTACACCAAAAAACAGGGTGGAACGGGCCTTGGTTTGGCAATCTGCAAGCAGATTTCCGACTTGATGGGTGGGGAAATCTCGCTTGAAAGTCTGCCCGGAGCAGGCAGTACGTTTCATTTCGTCGTTCCGATCGAACTTGCAGAAGACCAGACCACAATGTTTGATCCTGCAGAAGAGTATAAGTCTGCGGAATTCCCAAAGGATCTGGTTGTCCTTCTGGCGGAAGACAATGCAACCAACCAGATCGTTGTCAGTCATGCGCTGGAAAGAGCCGGGTGCGACATCGACATAGCCAACAACGGACGGGAAGCTGTTCAGGCAGCAGAAAAACGCGGCTACGATTGCATCTTGATGGATATTTCCATGCCCGAAATGGATGGGATCGAGGCCACCAAACACATCAAGGGCGGGCAACGAAACGCAGAGACTCCAATCATCGCGCTCACCGCCTATTCTCTGAGAGGTGACAAGGAACGGTTCATGGCGTCGGGAATGTCGGATTTCCTGTCAAAGCCGGTAGAGAAGGAAGACCTCCTCGCCTGTATCGCCCGAAACGTTCAGCACCAAGCCTCAGGCGCTCAGAGTGAAACGATTGTACTGGAGCGAAACGCTCTCTCGGCAGCGCGGGACATATTGCGCACGATGCCGAAAGAACTTCAGGAAAGACTGCTGCATCAATTCGTGGATGACACACGAAAACGGCTGCAGATTGCGCAGGACGCCGTCACAAACAACGATCTGGACAGCCTGGAGCAAGCGACCCATGCACTCAAAAGTGTAGCCGGTACATTCGGGGCGACCGAGCTGACAAATATTGCGGCGGCGATCAATACGCTTGCCAGAAACAACAGCTCAGTTGCAGCCATGGCAAAAATTGACGAACTTCAGCAAACGACTGACCAAACGTTAGGGGAAGTGAAAGCTTTAGCTGACGAGATAGGCATCGAGGTTTCATTCAACACTTGATTGAAACGGTCCGGTTCGCGGGGAGCAGAAATTGAAAGTCCTGATTGTTGAAGACGCATTGCCGTTGGCGACCGTTTACGGTCATCACCTTTCAAGGGCCGGCATTGATACGCTCCACGTTGAAACCGGACAGGAAGCGCTTACCAGAGTGCGCAAGGGTGGCATCAGTGTCGTCCTTCTCGACTTGCAATTGCCCGACATGAACGGCCTGGACGTCTTGGCGGCCATCCGCGAGGAACAGCTCCCGATAACAGTTGTGGTTGTAACCAGCTCCGGATCTATCAAGACCGCGGTCGAAGCCATGCAGGCTGGCGCGTATGACTTTATCGTCAAACCGGTCGCCGAGGAGCGATTGGTCACCACCACCCGAAACGCGCTGGAACGCGAAACGTTGACGGAAGTGGTGGCGGAAGTTCGAAAGCCCGCGCGCTCCAGAGCCAACCACGGGTTTATTGGCTCCTCTTTGCCAATGACCGCTGTTTATAAAATGATCGAGAGCGTAGCACGCTCCAACGCCTCGGTGTTCATTACAGGCGAAAGCGGAACCGGTAAGGAAGTCTGCGCGGAAGCAATTCATAAATCCAGTCCGCGAGCGAAGAAGCCCTTCATCCCGCTCAATTGCGCTGCGATCCCGAAGGATTTGATTGAATCTGAAATATTCGGACATGTGAAAGGTGCTTTCACAGGCGCGACATCTGATCGTGAAGGTGCAGCAGCGCGTGCTGATGGCGGTACGCTCTTTTTGGACGAGATTTGCGAACTGGAGCTGGCTCTACAGGCCAAACTTCTGCGCTTTCTCCAAAGTGGCACCATCCAGAAAGTCGGCAGTGATACATTGACCAAGGTCGATGTTAGAATTGTCTGTGCGACCAACCGGGATCCGCTGAAGGAAGTCGAAGCAGGCCGGTTCCGTGAAGACCTCTATTACCGGCTTCATGTTCTGCCTATCAGCCTTCCGCCGTTACGAGCGCGCGGCGCAGACGTCATCGAACTGGCTCAGCATTTTCTTACCCAGTTTGCCTCTGAGGAAGGCACGCAATTTGACGGATTTTCCGTGGAGGCGGAAGAAGCCCTGATGGCGCATGGCTGGGCAGGCAATGTGCGTGAGATGCAAAATACAATCCGCAACCTCGTTGTCCTCAACGAGGGACCTATTGTTGAAGCGGACATGCTGACCACTTTGCAAACAAGAGCTCCCGCGGCACCAGGGCCGTCTCAGACTGTTCCGTTGGAAGTCCCTCATGCGCGTTTGATCCCTGCAGTTTCTGACAATTCAGGTCCTGCCGGATGGCCAAATATCACGTTGTCTCTTGGGCAACCCTTTGACACCCTCGAACGGCAGCTGATCGAAGCAACAATCACGGCCTGTGGCGGAAGCCTGCCGAAGACAGCACGCGTTCTTCAGGTCAGCCCGTCCACCCTCTATCGCAAGAAAGAGATCTGGGTGGCCCAGGACGACATCCCTGCCGATCTTGCAGACGAAACAAACTCCGAAGACGAGCTCGCCGACACGCTTGAGGTTGAGAACAACGCTCCATCCTGATCGGATGGACCGCTGCCCGAAAAGGCGCTTTACGGGTCGAGGATCATTTCAGCTATCCCGACTGTTGCAACATGTGTGGTGACCGGCATCTGCCCTGTTTGCACTGCCGCACGGAGATCCGAACGGGACATCGTTGTCAGGATTGCGTCTTCAAGATCACCTGACGCTGCTTCCCCGAGTTTGATGACATTTCGAGCGACATAGATGTGAGCCTGCGCAATTCTCTGATTTCCATGAAGGATCAGCGTGGGTCCCTTGTACCATCGGCCGCCGCCATATCCGGTTTCCTCCAACATTTCCCGGCGAGCAGTAAACTCTGCATCTTCTCCAGTTTCGACCTGGCCGCCCGGCAGTGTCAGGCAGACGTTTCCGACGCCATGCTTGTATTGTCGTAGCAACAGAACCTGGTCCGCCTCATTGACAGCATAGATCGTTGCAAAGGACGGCAACTGGATCTGGTAGTAATCATCCACGATCCTGCTATCCGGCAAGCAGACTTTCTGTCGGCTCACCTGCAGCCGCTTGCCGGCTCCATAGACTTTTTCGGTATCCAGAACTGCCCAGTGATCCGGGTGTTGGTTCCGGGAAAGGGGCGCGCCCATCTCACACCACCTCACGCATTGTTTCCGGAACACGGATCAAGTGCTCCTTTCCGGCCGTAAGCCGGATCTCATAGCTCATGAGCTGACTGACATCGCTGGGCCCGGCGATTTCGGACAGAACATCAGACCCTGGTAAAGCGTCACACAAAGATTTGGCGAACCCGTTCGTTGTTCCCTTGTGCAGATAACTGATCAGGCGTGCCGGTTTTTGATGCTTGTCGACGGCCGCACGGATGCTGGACGGCGAAAAACTGTTCGGTAAAATCAAAAGGCTCGTCTTTGTATCCCGATAGATAGAGTACTCAGGAAACCTGAACTGGAATTCGGTGATGATGTCCGGGAGCTCCTGATTCTTGTTTTCCCAGTTCTCATACATCCGTTGCCCGAACGCAGAGGCCCGGATGCCGGCGAGGCAAATGCGCAGGCAGGCCGCACCCTGGTCGATGAGTGGAGGAGACCGGTCATAAAAACTGCTTTTGCGAACAACATTGACCACGAATTCATAAAGCTCATCCGGAAACGCATGATCATGACAAACCGATAACTGCTCGTCGATCCAAAGTTCCGTTCCGCAGGAAGCAAAGATACCTGCAAATCTCTTCAGGACACTTTTGGGCAACCGGGCACATGCATCATTGAAGCTATTTCGCGTTAGAAGATAACACTGACGTTCCCCGAGAAATTCACGCAAATAATCGGCAAACGAATGATCCAGATGGCTGAACTCGCTGGAAGTGAGAACTTCCAGATCGAACAGAAAGACATCTTTTTTCTGCGGATTGGTCCGAGCGATGACGGGGCCGGAAACCTGTCCAACTGGTGCAAATACGGCTCGCGGGAACATCACTTTCTCCTTCAATTCCTAATCTTGAAGAAGGTGTTGCAAAGTTCCGGCCACGGAGGCGCTATGTCGACAGAAATTTTTTTAAATAACTATTTCAATAATTTAATACACTTCCATTCGCTTCTAGCGATTCTTTGCCACCTTATTTTCTTCGCAATTCCAGAATTGGTTTTTTGAATACGCAAATACTTCGAAAATCAGAAAGTCAAAAATCACAGACCATATAAGCGCCCGTTCAGAATATCGACATTTGACCAAAGCGAGTAGCCATACATCGCCTTCTGGTCCGTTCCCTCAATTGATGAAAAGTTTCCGGTTTTGCGAATTCGTATTTCCAAATTGGCAACTACACGTCATGCCTTCGGCGAGAGTCAAATTTCTACCTCATTGAATTAACTTCATAATTTATCATTCAGGCTCGTTGGCATGTTCCTTGTTCCCTGTTCTGCAGGAAAAATTCAAACCGGAGCAGTCAAATGAACATGTATGTTGGAAACATCGACAAGGCTCAAAAATTCGAGCCGTTTCAGTTTACGCTTATTGAAACCAAAAAGGCAATCAGTGTTATTGGACTCGGATATGTCGGCGCAGTTTCACTTGCATGCCTGAGTTCGCTGGGGCATCGCGTCGTCGGTGTAGATCTCGACAAGAAAAAAGTTGATGCGATCGGCTGGGGTCAAAGCCCAATCGTTGAGGACCAGCTTTCAGAGCTTTTGTCTGCTGGAGTGACGGAAGACCTTCTGTCTGCAACAACCAATATAAGCCGCGCAATTCTGGAAACCGACGTTACCTTCGTTTCTGTTGGTACGCCGACGAGCGAAGATGGTGGTTGTGACACGCGCGCCATTAAAGCTGTTGCCCGCAGCATAGGCAAGGCTCTTGCCGATAAATCTGATTTTCATGTTGTCGTTCTGAGATGTTCGGTACCGCCGGGAACAACGCTCGAGATCATGAAACCAGTCATTGAACGTTGGTCCGGGAAAACCGCAGGAGAAGACTTCGGGATCTGTTTCAACCCCGAATTCCTGCGCGAAGGCACAGCTGTCGCTGATTTTCATGCTCCGCCCAAAACCGTTATTGGTGTTACGGATCAGAAGTCAGCTGACATACTGTCCAAGATATACGGCCCGGTTGACGCCTCGCCTATCATCACCAGTGTCGAAGTCGCTGAGCTTGTAAAATACGTCGACAATGTCTGGCACGCGACCAAGGTGTGCTTTGCCAATGAAGTTGGTCGGCTATGCAAGCCAATGGGCATCGACAGCCATGCAGTCATGGATATCTTTGTCCAGGATACCAAGCTCAACCTGTCACCCTATTACCTTAAGCCTGGATTTGCATTTGGCGGTTCTTGCCTGCCGAAAGAAGTTCGTGCTGTGTCTCACCTTGCGCAGGAACTTGGTGTCGATATCCCAATGATCAACGCCCTGATGCCCTCCAATCAGGAGCAGATTGATCAGGCTGTGGATTTGGTAGACCAAACAGCCGCAAAGAAAGTTGCCATTTTGGGCGTAGCCTTCAAGCCAGGTACGGACGACCTTCGTGAAAGCCCGGTCCTGGAAGTGATTGCCGCCCTGATGGACAAGGGAATTGAGGTTTCTGCTTATGACCCGGCAATTCAGCCCGGAGCACATTTCGCCCAGCAATTTGAATATATGCGCCATGCCGCGCCACATCTCAAAAGAGTGGTCGAGGCTTTGCCTGACATGATGAAAGAAACCCCAGCAGAGGCCATGGAACACGCTGAAGCGATTGTTATTTCTCAAAACCAGCCAGCGATAAGGAGTGTGATGAAGTCCAAGAAAAAGGATGCAGTCATTGTGGACCTGGTTCGCATAACGCCTACTGCCCCAACCTGTTCCAACTATAACGGAATAGGCTGGTAGGACCGCGCACTCCCGTCCGCTCCTGCTCCCCCATCGACCTACTTCGGGCAGGAGCGGACACTTCTGTAAACTGCATTATTGTTTCTGCATACAGATCTGCGGCAGGTCTATGAATGGGTACACTGAACTCCAAATGGACATTTCCAATCAGGAATTCCCAAAGCGACCAACGGGCTCGTCAGACCTGTGCCAGGATCAAGGGCGCCAGGCAGAATTATCCAAAAGCGCTGCCGATCATCCGTTCAGAACAACAAATTTCGTTACGATTTGACCGACTTCCGCCCGCAAGGCTGATTGTTCTTCGTCTGTTTGAAGATCTGCACCAAACAACAATGAAAATGTAGCTGCGTTGGAGACATTGAAGAAGCTCATCGCGGAGATCATCCAATGGATCCTGCGGGGATCGAGTCCTTGCCGAAAAACGCCCGTAGAGACACCCTTGTTGTAGATTTCTTCAATCTGCGAAATCGCGGCTTTGTTCATCTTCCTGATAACATCCGAATGGGCCAGGTAGCTGCCATGATGGATGTTTTCAATCATGACCAGACGGATGAAATCCGGATTTTTTCGATGATGATCAAAGGTGAATTCCACTAGGCGCTCCAACGCTTCTGTTGGTGGAAGGTGATCCAGGTCAAGTTTTTCTTCGCCCTGCCGCACCTCTTGATAAGCTGCTTCCAGGACCTTCAGATAAAGCCCATCCTTGTCGCCAAAATAATAATAAATCATCCGTTTCGACGTTTGGGTCTTTGCGGCGATCTCGTTCATGCGGGCGCCTGACAACCCGTTTCTTGAAAACTCTTCAAGCGCGACAGCAAGAATGTTTGCTTTCACGCCTTCAGGATCTTGCTTCCAACTGGCGCGGCGAATCGTGGGCTCATCAGGCGCAGAATCAATATTGCTCATGTTTCTTTTTAACTCAGGGCCTTCCGTAACTCCACTGTCAATTAACCCTTTGGTACATAGCCATTGACTCAATTAACCATTTAGTACAATAATACCTTTAATTAACCGTTTGGTACATTACAAACATCCCTGACTGAGTGTCTTCAACTCAAGTGCTGGCGGTTCTGGGAGGAATACAAAATTGTGACGAGTGGGCAGCCAGCCTCATCTCTGCGGAAATCGGAACAGCCAGCCCCTTTTTCGGTAAAGGCAGGACTTATTGGCCGTAAGATTCAAAAATCCCGCACGCCAGCGATGCATATGGCAGAAGGTGCTGCGCTAGGGTTTTCCTATTGCTACGACTTGCTTGACGCTGCAGACAGTGAGCTGCAAGGCCAGACGCTCGGCCAAATCCTGGACAGTGCTGCTGCAGACCACTATGCCGGCGTAAATGTTACCTACCCATTCAAAGTCGACGTTCTTGAACATCTAGATGAGGTCTCGGAGGCAGTTGAAGCTGTTGGTGCGGTCAACACTGTCGTTTTTCGCGGTGACAGGAAAATTGGCCACAACACGGACCATTGGGGTTTTGCTGAAAACTTTCGCCAAAACATGGCGAACGAGCAGAAAGACCAGGCCATTTTAATTGGCGCTGGCGGCGCTGGTGGTGCCGTCGGACACGCCCTTGCCCAGTGTGGCATCGGTCAAATCGTAATCTTTGATATCGACCAGCAGCGCGCCAAGTCGCTTGCTCTAAATATCTGTAATCGTTACGGCCCAAATCGTGCGCGCATCTGTACGTCATTGGAAGATGAAGCTGCGAAAACCAACGGGATCGTCAACGCCAGCCCTATTGGAATGACAAGTGTCCCGGGCTGCCCTTTTCCGGTGGATCTCCTTCGACCTGATATGTGGGTCGCTGACATTGTCTATTTCCCCCTCGAAACCGAATTGCTGCGCCAAGCGAGAATATGCGGTTGCCGAACCCTGCCTGGGTCCGGAATGGCAGTTTTTCAGGCCGTTCGGGCATTCGAGCATTTTACCGGCCACACGGCCGATCCACTTCGCATGAAGGCGACATTCGACGCCTTCGACCGCGAACTGCGGGAAACCGCGCAGAATTGAACGCCAAAGGGAGGACCAAATGCGTTTTAATCTCATTTCACTAGCAGCAACTGCACTGATTTCCATAGGCTTGGCAACAACTGCCCAAGCCCAAACTATCCGGGTTGCACATGTTGACCCTGACGAATGGACTGCTTCGAAAAAGGGGGCAGCAGCCCATATCTTTAAAAACATCGTCGAGGGTGAAACCGACCTGACGGTTGAACTGTACCCCGCCGGTTCCCTGGGCAACGAAGATGAACTGCTGGCACAGGCCCAGGACAATGTTACTCAGGTTGTCCTGGTATCCGGAGCAATGTCGAAAGCCTGCCCGGCGGCCTCTGTTCTGGACATCCCTTACACTTTTGCATCTGCAACAATTGCCTGGGACGTCCTTGACGGCGAATTTGGCGATGCCCTTGCAGAGCATTGCCTCGTACAGGCAGGTGTTCGAACATTGGCATACGGTGAAACCGGCTTCCGGAACTTCACCAATGGCACGCGCGAAATCCGCGTCCCAGCCGATATGGAAGGCCTGAAGTTTCGCGTCCAACCAATCCCGCTGTATGTGGAAATGGTCAAGGGTTTGGGCGGTGAACCGACCCCTATTGCATGGACAGAACTTCCAAACGCCCTGACAACAGGTGTTGTTGACGGCCAGGAAAATCCAGTCGGTGTAATTTACAACAATGGCCTGCACAAACTGCAGAAATACATGACTTTGGACGGTCATGTTTATGCAGCAGACTATATCGTGATCTCCGAGGAGTTCTTCCAGTCACTGTCTCCGGCTGAACAGGCAGTTGTTCAGCGCGCGGCGCGTATTGCCGGCAACATGGGCCGTTCCATCCAGCAATGGAGCACGGCAGACGGTGTAAACAAGGTTCAGGCCGAGGGCATGCAGGTCTACTCCCCGACAGCGGACGAAATTGCAGCATTTGCTGAAAAAGCACAGCCGGCTGTAATCGAATACCTGCGTGGTGAGCTTGGAGACGATGCCGCATGGATCGACCGTCTGCAGGAAGCCGTCGCTTCCGCAAGCCAGTGACCTAAAGACAGAACCCCGGACCGGCACCGGCCCGGGGGGCGCTCTCAGGACTTGAATTCATGAATAATATAAGTGGCATTACCCGAAAACTATTCGCCTCCGGAGCCAGCTTGTGCATGGCGCTGGTGTTTACGATCATCTTTGTCAATTCGCTGCGCCGTTATACGGTCGGACAATCCGTTTCCTGGGGCGAAGAATTACCCATTTATCTTACCATCTACGGTGTGATGTTCGGCTCCGCGCTGGCCTACATGCAGGATCGGCACATTCGGTTCACAATATTGACCGACTTCCTCTCCAGCAGGCAGCGGCGAAAGCTATTCGCGGGAGTGGACCTGATATGCGCAATCGTCGGGTTTGGCCTTGCCGTTTCCGGTCACGCCTTCGCCAGCCGCCGGGGGCATATGGATGCTTCCGGCCTGAAATCCACGGGCAACTGGCTCGCTGATTCAACTGGAATTGAAGCGCTCGTCTGGTTTGCGAAACTCGGCACTTGGCAATACGCCATCATGGCTGGCGGCCTGATGATAATGGTGGCCGCCTTGGTAAAATTCTTTGAACGCATAAGCCAATCCAATGAGGTCGCACCTGCATGATTTACGGTGTTCTTCTATTGGGTCTTGTCACTGGCGTCCCGATCGCCTTGGCAATTCTGGCAGCGCTTTTGACATTCATGTCTGTTGCGGATGCGCCCTACAGCTTGCGCATTGTGGCGACGGAAATGTTCAAAGGGATGAATTCATTTCCCCTGCTTGCCATTCCCCTGTTTGTTCTGGCTGGTGAAGTCATGAACGAAAGCGGGATTACCGGTCGCATCATTGCTTTTGCGAATGTGATTGTCGGCAGAATGCGGGCTGGCCTCGCCTTGGTAAACATCTGGGCTTCGGTCATTTTCGCAGGCCTTTCCGGGTCAGCGGTTGCTGATACATCCGCAATTGGCCGGGTCTTCATTCCTGAAATGGAAAAGCACGGATATTCAAGATCCTTCGCTGCAGCTCTGACGGCAGCTTCTTCTGTCATTGGACCGATCATTCCGCCTTCGATCCCCGTGATCATTTATGCATTGATCGTCTCGGGAGTTTCTGTTCCTGCATTATTTCTCGCCGGTATTGTTCCGGGCATCATGTTGGCAATCTTCTTGTCTGCCTTTGTCATGTTGACGGTAAAAGTCGAGGACAACATTGAATCTGGCGATCTTGATCAAATACCGGCAACAAATGCATTGCTCGGAGGAATTCTGCCACTGTTAATGCCGGTATTTGTAGTTGGATCGATCCTGTTCGGTATTGTTACTCCGACTGAGGCTGCCAGTTTTGCGGTGGCTTATGCCCTGTTCCTCGGCATTTTCATTTATCGCAACATCAGTATCTCCGCGTTGCCACGCCTCTTCTGTGAAGCAATGCGAGATAGCGCTGTCATTCTCATCATCATAGCCGCTGTTTCCGCCGCCAACTGGCTTCTCACCTATAACCGTGTGCCAAATATGTTGACGGACTGGGTTCTGATGAATGTGGACAGTCAGACAGTGTTCCTGCTTGCGACTATATTACTGTTCCTGTTCGTCGGTCTGTTTCTAGAAGGCATCGCGGCGATGCTTGTTCTGGTGCCGATCCTTCACCCAATCGCGGTCGGGTTTGGCATCGATCCAGTCCATTTCGGTATTCTCGTGATCTTCAACCTCATGATCGGCCTTATCACCCCTCCGCTGGGATTATGTCTCTTTGTAGCCGAAGGCATCGCCCGGGTAGGAATGGCGCGGTTGACCTGGGCCATTCTGCCATTTTTTGCTGTCGAAGTTCTGGTTCTATTGATCCTTACCTTCGTACCTGAGACGGTGACCTGGCTCCCGCAGGCTCTTGGATACTAACTTTGGGAAACATCATGAAAACGGCAATCGCTACGGTTTCGATCGCAGGCAACCTCGGTGAAAAACTGGCAGCTATTGCGGCGGCGGGTTTCGATGGTGTTGAGATCTTTGAAAATGATTTTCTGGCCTATGATGCCAGCCCCCGCGAAGTCGGACAGATGGTTCGAGATCATGGTCTGGAGATATCTCTTTTTCAGCCGTTTCGCGATTTTGAAGGTATGCCGGAACCACAAAGAGCAAGAGCGTTCATTCGGGCGGAGCGAAAATTCGAGCTGATGAAGGAACTGGGCACCGACCTTGTCCTGATTTGCTCCAATGTATCGCCCCTTGCTCTGGGCGGCATCGATCGCGCTGCAGATGATTTTCGGGAACTGGGAGAACTTGCCCAAAAATTCAATATCAGGGTTGGGTATGAGGCCTTGGCGTGGGGACGCCATATAAATGATCACCGAGATGCCTGGGAGATTGTCCGCAGGGCTTATCATCCCAACATTGGCTTGATCGTCGACAGTTTCCATACGCTGGCGCGCAAGATTGACCCAGATACGATCCGGTCCATCCCCGGCGACAAGATCTTTTTTGTTCAACTGGCCGATGCTCCCAAGATTGACATGGACCTCCTCTATTGGAGCCGCCACTTTCGGAACATGCCCGGTGAAGGTGACCTCGATGTAAAAGGCTTCATGCGCGCCGTAGCGGCCACCGGATATGACGGCATCATTTCACTGGAAATTTTCAATGACCAGTTCCGCGGAGGATCGGCAAAATCAATTTCGATCGATGGACATCGTTCCCTTGTTCATTTGATGGACAATGTGTGTCGGGAAGAACCCGGAATTCGGATCACGGTGCCAGAAATGCCGGCTCGTATCCCTGTTCACGGTATAGAATTCATCGAATTCGCGACGGCCGAGCAAGATGAGCAACAATTGAACTCTGTTCTGAAAACGCTCGGATTTTCCCGTTCACGACGACACAAGTCCAAATCTGTCGACCTTTGGCAACAAGGTGCCATCAACATAGTCGTCAACACGGAAAAGGAAGGTTTCGCCCATTCTTCGCATATCGTACACGGCTCTAATGTTTGCGATATAGGACTAAAAGTTGCTGACGCGTCAGCGACAGTAAAAAGGGCAAAAGAACTCGGAGCGGATCTGTTCGAACAAAGTGTCGGCCCAGGTGAGCTGAAAATTCCGGCTATTCGCGGCCTTGGCGGGGGCATTTTGCATTTTATTGACGATGTCAGTAACCTTTCAAGGGTTTGGGACATTGAGTTCGACACTGACAAATGCAACGGGACAAACAAAGAAGTCGGACTGACAAGAATAGATCATATTGCAGAGACCATGGCGTATGATGAAATGCTCAGCTGGCTTCTGTTCTACACATCGCTGTTTGAAACAGATAAAACGCCGATGGTCGATGTTGTCGATCCTGCAGGACTGGTTCGAAGCCAGGCGATTGAATCCCCTGACGGAAGCCTGCGTATCACCTTGAACGGCGCAGAAAACGGACGAACCTTGGCCGGTCATTTCATGACAGAGAGTTTTGGTTCGTCGGTACAGCATCTGGCTTTCGAGACTGAGGATATTTTTGCCACTGCGGCCGCGCTTGCAAAAAACGGTTTCGAACCATTGGTCATTTCACCCAACTATTACGACGATCTCGATGCCCGCTTTGGATTGGAGGAAGACTTCCTCGGCGATCTGAAATCACAAGGCATTCTCTATGATCGCGATGACAATGGGTACGAGTATTTCCAGCTCTACAGCCCTTTTTTTGGAGAAGGTTTCTTTTTCGAAATTATCGAACGCAGAGGGGAGTATTCCGGTTATGGCGCTGCCAATGCACAGTTCCGGATAGCCGCGCAAAAGCGCCACATGCGGGCGCATGGGACACCCCGAGCCTAGGTCTATTGATGTAAAAGAAAAAATTACGAGCTACCGCGCCACAGGGCAAACAATTGGGCAAGATCGCAGACCCGCGCATCCCGTGTTTATTCGCAACTTGGGTCTAATGGCCAGAATTTACGAGTCTTCACCTTCCAATACAAAGCACCATGCCAATTTAACAAATACGAATAATTACCAGTAAATACCATGTCTATTAATTGTAATATTTAACTATGTAAGTAAAAGAACTAATTTTAAACAATTTCGGCAAATAATGCCCCAGCAAGAAAACAACCCATTTTGGGTGCAAGTAGTTCATTTGGGGGAGAAATATTTGTCAGACCAATTCTTTGTAGCCGACTTCCTCTTCGGCAAACCAATCTCCTCTGTCTAGCGTATTCCCTTGTGAACCGGCGACGAACGAAAAAGTGCGGTGAAACCATTTTGGCAGCGAAAGGGGAAGATGATTTTCATGAAACACGAATATTCAGCTGAACTTACCGACTCCACTCGGGTTGCGGTCATGCAGCTGGATTCGGAAGGGCTGGTTGTTTTCGTCAATCCGTTCTTCGAGACCGTGACAGGTTTCAGTGCTGAGGATATTATTGGCAAAGACTGGTTTGCGACCTGCGTCGACGAAAAAGATCGCGAACGCATGCGTGCTCTGTTTCTGGACACTTCAAGGCAAGCCGAAATGCCAAGCCAGATATGCCCTATTGGCGTTTCTGAAGATCAGCAGCATGTCATTGAATGGAGATCTCAACCGCTTGTCGGTAAGGATGGAAAGATTGGTGGTGTCCTTGCTATCGGGCAAGAGGTCACCGTAAAAGGCGGCCGGAAGACGCAAAATGATGAGCCGATCCTTCATCGTTTGACCGACCAGATCCCCGGGGCAGTCTTTCAGTTTCAGTTATACCCGGATGGACGGTCCCTTTTTCCCTATGTCAGCAAGGGAATTGCGGAGATCTATGAAGTTACACCGGAAGCGGCGAAGCTGGACGCATCCCTGTTGCCGAAAAGACTCCATCCTGACGACAGGAAAAAAATGGCGAAGACGATCTGGCAATCGGCGGAAAGCCTTTCGCGTTGGAGTCTGGAATACCGTGTCATTCTTCCGGTTCAGGGCGAAAGATGGCTTTACGGTGATGCCACACCGGAAAAAATGCCGGATGGCAGTTTCATATGGCACGGGTACATTCGTGACTTCACCGACAAGAAGAATGCTGAACTGGAGCTGCAAGACCTAAAGAACAATCTTGAACACCTCGTCAAGGAAAGGACCCGCGAAGTCGAGCGGGAAATGGACGACAAGAAGAAGGCCGAGGCCAAATTGCTGATGACGCGGGAGCGAACACAGCTTCTGGTGAATTCGGCTGCCGACGGGATCGTCACTCTGGAACGGGACGGCACCATCAACAGCTACAATTCCATGGCTGAAAAACTGTTCGGCTATTCTGTCTTCGATATCATCGGAAAAAATGTAGGCGTGTTACTGGGCGACGACATCGAACTTCGGGGCAATGAATTCATCCAGCATGTCCTGGAAAGCGATGAGGAAAACATATTTGGCGCGACGCGGGAGTTATTTGCCCGCCGAAAATCAGGTGAGGTTTTTCCTGTCGAAGTCGCCATCAGCGAACTGCGGGACGAGGAAAAAGTCCTGTTTACCGCCATCATTCGCGATATCACTGACCGCAAGGCCAGCGACCGAAAGCTGAACCAGGCCCTTGCCGACCTGCAGGCATCCCGCGAGAAACATGAGAAAAGCGAGGCTCAACTCCAACACATCCTGGATACGTCATCGGCGGGCGTTACGATCCTGCGTTCAGATCCGGTTCGACGGATATTTGCCAATAAACGCTTTCTGGAAATGTTCGGTGCAGAGTCTTTGGAAGAGCTCAATGCGCATGATTACAAGGCGACCTTCGTAAATGAGGCGGACTTCATCCACTCCACCGCAGGGCTTGCCAACCAGACGTCCTATGACCGCTCTGTCATGGAACGCCGGAGACTAGATGGCTCAACATGGTGGTCTCTCGTTGATGCACTGGCGATCGAATTCGAAGGGGTTCCGTCTATCATCGTCTGGTACTTCGATATCTCCCACCAGAAGAAGGCCGAGCAGGAACTCGTACAGGTCGAGAAAATGGCATCTCTGGGAGGGCTGGTCGCAGGCATTGCTCATGAGGTTAACACCCCACTCGGAGTAAGCGTCACAGCGACAACTTATCTGGAAGAAAAAGTCTCTGAAGTCAGCAATCTTGTTGCTTCCGGAGCCCTTCGCAAGAAGGACTTTGAGGGCTTTCTGCAAGTCGCAAAGCAATCATCTTCAATCATCACGGCCAATCTGCATACGGCCTCCAATCTGGTGCGCAGTTTCAAACAGATCGCGGTTGATCAATCGAGCGAAGAAATTCGGACCTTCTGTCTACTTGAATATGCCGATAAAGTGATCCAGAGCCTGCTCCCGAACTTGAAGAAAAGCCCCCACAAGGTGGAGGTCGAAGGCGATCGCGACATTAAGCTGACCAGTTATCCGGGCGCATTTTCGCAGATCCTGACCAATTTCATCATGAATTCTCTGGTTCATGCCTACGACGAGGGCGAAACCGGCTTACTGAAGATTACCGCGACGCAAAACGGTAACGACATCCTTTTGCAGTATTCGGATGATGGCAAGGGTGTAACTTCAGATGTCTTGCGAAAGATCTTTGATCCCTTCTTCACAACCAAGAGGGGATCAGGTGGCAGCGGTCTGGGCATGAACATCGCCTACAATCTCATTACGCAAAAGCTCGGCGGCTCAGTCAGCTGCGAGAGTAAATTGGGTGAGGGAATAAGCTTCACTATAACACTACCAAAAGACCAAGGAACCGGCTCATGAGCGCCACGGAACCACTTGATGACGATCTGCTGTTTTCCGATGAGCAGGACGCCGATCCGGAACATGACCGGACCTGGAAAATCATGGTGGTCGACGACGAACCGGCAATCCATGACGTGACCCGCCTGGCCCTGTCGGATTTCACCTTCCAGGAGCGGCCACTAGAATTCATTTCCGTCTATTCGGGAAAAGAGGCCAAAGAGGCCATAAGGGAGCACCCAGACACGGCAATCATGCTGTTGGATGTAGTGATGGAGAGCGATCATGCCGGGCTGGATGTTGCCAGATACGTCCGTGAGGACGTGAAGAACTCCTCTGTCCGCATAATTTTGAGGACCGGCCAGCCGGGACAGGCCCCGGAGCGCCGGGTGATCACCGACTACGACATCAACGACTACAAGGAAAAGACAGAGCTGACATCGCAAAAATTGTCGACACTGATGTACGCTTCGCTCCGCTCTTTCCGAGATATCAATTCATTGGAGAAAAACAAGCGCGGGCTGGAGGCGGTGATCGAGGCCTCGGCGACAATCTTCGAACTGAAATCCATGGAGCATTTCACACAAGGTGTCCTGGAGCAGATGAGCTCGCTGCTTCAAACGGAAGACGGCGCGGTCTATTGCAAGACCGATGGATTGGCGGCCAGTTGCGAGAAGGACGGCTACGAGGTAGTCGCTGCAACAGGCTGTTATCAAAATCTCGTCGGTAGCGCGTTGTCCCGAGAATCTGCAGCGGATGTCGTCGACAGCTTCGAAGATGCCCAAAGCACAGGAACCAACATTTTTCACGAGAATTGCTATACGGGTCTCATTAAAGGCCGCGACGGGACCAAAAACATTCTGTATTTGAGCGGAATCCCGACTGAGCTGAGTGAAATAGACAAATCTTTGCTGGACGTGTTCCAGCGTAACGCCTCCATCGCTTTTGAAAATGTTGAATTGCTAGCGGAAGTCGAACAGACGCAGCGCGAAATTGTCTACATGCTCGGGGAGACCGTGGAAACCCGGTCGAAGGAAACCGGGAACCACGTCAAGCGTGTGGCCGAAATCAGCAAGCTGCTTTCACTGGGATATGGCATGGATTCTGAAGAAGCGGAAATCCTCAAGTTTGCATCACCCCTGCACGATATCGGCAAGATTGGAATACCGGATTCGATCTTGAACAAACCCGGAAAACTGGACAGTGAAGAATGGGAAGTCATGAAAACCCATGCGCTGATGGGTTACGAAATGCTCAAATCCTCAAACAAGCGAATTCTGCTTGCAGGGGCAATAATCGCGCGGGACCACCATGAGAAGTGGACCGGAAGCGGGTACCCCTACAACAAGCAAGGTGAGGACATCCATCTCTACGGAAGGATCACGGCTGTAGCAGATGTATTCGACGCCTTGGGCAGCGACAGATGCTACAAGAAGGCTTGGTCCATCGACCAGGTCGTCGATCTGATGAAGAGAGAACGGGGATATCACTTTGAGCCAAGGATCGTCGACATCCTACTGGACAACATTGATGCGGTCATAAACATCTGCGAGGCAAATCGGGATTGACGGGAGTCTGTAGACTGCTGACCTACGACACGTTCGAGGAATATACCCTGTTGAGGAAAGCAACCGCGGCACTTTCATTGGTCCCGGTAAGTTATCTTCAACCGGTTACCAGGTCGCAAGAAACCGCTTTGATTAGACACTGCAGAATATTGATCCAACTGATCGGATAGCGCCTTCATCCGACTAGAAAAACCCTCTGCATCTTCGCCTTCACACAATAAGATGGTCTGAGTCTGACGCGCCAATCCGTCGTCACTCCGCCAGGCCCGCAGCAGATACATGAAGTATTTCTCATGACCTGAGAGAAAACCGCGACAACACGGACACCCCGGATTCTTGAACCGGAATGTTGTCTTTCGGGTCGTTCGCAGTGCCTGAATGCTTTTCATGACTGCCACGCCGATATTGGGTCCGTGGGTGGGTCCGAAATCCCTCAGACAGGTTTCAAATGCTGTTTCCCACATATGGCCGGTCGCGTTGGTATACCCCATCAAGAACTGTCGCAGTACTTTGAGCACCTGCCGTTCAAGCCCCGATAGACTAAGGACATCCGCTTGAAAGTCTTCCTTCGCTCCGCCCTTATTCCGGGATGTCTCGTTAGATGCCTCATTTGGCGTAGTTTTTTTCGTCAACGTGAAACCTCGAATTTGGATAGTGGCCCGAAGCCGATAAATCAGTTTGAAGTTGCGGTTCGGAAATTGGCGTCAGGTGACCTGTTTGGGAGACAATCCGAATTCGCGCTTGAAGGCTGTCGAGAAGTTTGCACGCGACGAATAGCCGGCGATATAGGCAGCTTCAGCAATAGGAAGACCGTCCCGTTCCAGAGCTTCTCGCGCCCGCTCCAGCATGAATTTTCGAATGAACCTGGAAGCAGACATTTGGTAAGTTCGCGCAAGAAAACGCTGAAGCGAATTGGCGCTGACACCGATATTCCGTGCCAATTCCTCGGCAGAAGTCAACCGACCTCTTTGGGCGCGCAAATAGTGCTCTATTGCCTGGAGCTTCTGGCGGTCATGATCTCCCAGTGTGCCGGTTGCGCCTAAATCCCGGTCACCTGCGAAGTGCTGAAACGCCTCCTCCAGGATCCCGTAGGCCCGGGCCGCAATATAAAGACGTTGCTGGAAGGGTGATTTTTGTGGCGCCGCAATAATCTGTTCCGCCAACGTAATCACATGGGCGCTTGGCACCCAGCTGATATTGGCAAGATGTACTTCTGCAAATTGACGGTACTTTTTATAATCAGATTCCGTCGGTTTGATATGCTCGAACAACCAGTCGAATGATATTGATATTGTTATCTTTTTGAGCCGAACTCCGCGACTCGCGTGGCGGACGAATTTCTCGACCTGGTTTTGCGAAAAGACAGTCGCTATTGGCGTCCAACTTCCCTGTTCATTGTTGAAACTCGGCATGGGAACCTGAAAATCCCCGACATGGGCATCGACCTGCCCTTCCAGAAAGACCGACACACTCAATCTGGGGCCGCAATCTGTTTCTATTTTGAGATCATGCAGATCTTCCGCATTCGAAAAATGAACTGACAGTCCGTCTTCGATTTCGACAAATCCGATCGCGCCACGAAGGACCTGATCTTCTGTTGTCAGGCTCGGCCCCAACCAGCGCACTGGCTGCGAGTCTCCTTGATCAATCAGATCAGCCTTCGTGACATAAGTCTTGTGATGGTTTGAAGGAACAAACATACCGACTTCCGTAATATCAGCGAATTCATACGGTCGAACGTTTCTTCACTTGGCTACCCGTTCTAACAAGGCCTGCCTGGCTACAGATTAAACGCAAACAAGATTGGGCGAACGGCAAACGCCTTGCAGATTGTTTCGCTCTAGATCACCCCTTATCAAATACATGAACTTATGAGTCAAGTTATACCAGTTTAGTGTCGAAACCGGCACAATCAGGACTGGGTTGGGGTGAATAATGCGTAATACCTGGGCAGGACCTTTAACAATTCTCACATCGGCCAGCGCTTTGGCGCTAATGGCGGCGACCGCCAATGCCCAAGACGGAGACGAGCTGGAAACCGTTGTCGTAACTGATGAAAAAGCCGAACAGTTCGTAACGCTTGAAACAAGTGTAGAGATATCGCGAGAGACGATTGAACGTCTTCAACCGCAAGATATCAAGCAGCTGTTCCAGGTGATACCATCAATTGCTGTTGCCGGCGGAAGCTCTGCTTCGCAAAAATTCTACGTCCACGGTATTGACCAGTCGAAGCTCAACGTGACTGTCGACGGCGCGCGGCAGAAGAACAACGTCTGGCACCACAATGGCAATCTGGGCATCAACCCGATGTTCCTGAAATCCGTTGGTGTCAATGATGGTGTCGCGCCGGCAGATCACGGCCCCGGAGCACTCGGCGGAAGTGCAAGATTTGAAACCGTTGATGCCATTGATCTATTACGGGAAGGCCAGAAAATTGGCGCACTCGTGTCGTTTGGGTACGACACCAATTTCGAAACTCTCAGAGCAACGGCCTCTGCATATGGTGCAGATCAGGGATTTGAGTATCTTGCAGCTGCGACGCGCGGCGAAGGACAGGATTACCGTGATGGTGACGGTGTAGTCGAACCGGGAACGGCGGAAGATCTTTTGAATGGCTTGGCGAAGTTTGGCTATCAAAGCCAGGAGGGCCATCGTTTTGAATTGTCAGGCGAGTACTACAAGGACGACGGATACCGACGGCTCCGCACTAATATGGGATCAGTTGGAGGGTCTACCGGGGCCTATTTTAATGAGAACACCTATGAGCGCCTGACCACGACCTTCAAATATACCCTGGAAGGTGCGTCTGGTTATCTGGATCCGGAGGTTCTGCTCTACTTCAACCAAAACAAACTGGAGCGGCCCAACAATCAAGGTTACACGCGAGCGAGCGGTGATTTCAACACCGACCTTCAGTCAATCGGCGGACACATTCAGAACAGATTCCACATCGGATTGGGCAGTGTCGTAACCGGTCTGGATTTTTATCATGATCATGTGGACGTCGAGCGGTTCCACTTCTCAACAGATGCATCTGAAAATATTACAAACGTTGGTGCCTACGTTCAGGCACGGCTCGAACCGATGGACCGTTTGAATGTTTCCACCGGTCTTCGGGCCGACTTCCAGAGTTACAATTCCGTTGACGACAAGACGTTCGACAATGCGGGGGTCTCTCCAAACATCAATCTTGGCTACGAACTCGTTGACGGGCTGACCGCAAAAGGTGGCTATTCCTATGTGTTTGGCGGTGTCGAACAGGCCGAGTCCGCGTTGTTTCACGCCGGAGAGTTCCAGTACTCGGATGACCTGAAACCAACGACCGCACACAACGCCAAAGTCGGACTGGCGTACGAATGGAACGGCCTCACTCTCGAAGGTGACCTGTTCTACACCAAGATGTTCAACACGGTCGCTTACAGCTACCTGCCCTCCCCGACCTTCTATCCGGCAACGCGGATTAATGGTGATGACCTCATCTCCAAAGGCGTTGATCTTTCCGCGCGATATTCCTGGGCCAATGCCTATCTCTCTGCGGCCTATACTCACACAGATGTCGGCTATGGCGACAGGTCTGCAATTTCCGGTGACTACAACAATGCAGTTCCGGTCGGCGACATTCTGACGATTGCCGGAGCATACACTTTTGAAGACTGGGACCTGACACTGGGCGCGAATGCAGAAATTGCATTTGAGTATTCCAATCAGGATCTGGCTGACAACAGCTATGAAAACCCGATCCCCGGCTATGAAGTCGTGAATGTTTTTGCCGAATGGGCGCCAAAATTCAGGGAAACAGAATTCACGCTGCGTGGTGAAGTCAACAACGTGTTCGATGAAACCTACTACAGTCGGGGTACGTTCCACGCTCTGCCATCCAGAGGTGTCACTCCGGTCAATTCACCAGGCCGCAGCTTCATGCTGACAGCCACCGCAAAATTCTGAGTACTACATTCATGTTTTTTAGCGGGCCGGGTTTCCCCGGCTCGCAACTTTGTGTAAGGAAGGAACAGCCAGGGCCATGCTTGTCGCGACAACGACGGTACAGACCGCCTCAGCCTCAAAATATCTACAGCAACTTTGCAAGCACTTTGCGCACAAGGTTCCCGCCAAGTGGGATACAGAACAGGGCGAAGTCACCTTTCCTGCCGGTTTTTGCCGAATGGATGCAGCCAGTGATCGCCTAACGATACGCTGCGAAGCGGATGAAGATAGAAAAATATCCCAGATGAAATCGATCATCGACAATCATATTGAACGTTTTGCCTGGCGCGAAAAACTGAAGCTCCGGTGGTTGCCGGTTACGGCGCAAAAAACAGATTAGGTCAAGATTGCAAAAGAGGAAAACCAATGAAACGGTCCCTGATTGCCTCCATGGTTGCTGTAGGCTGCCTTGCAGCAAATCCCGCCTTTTCGCAGCCGAAGGAAGTGATTTCCATCCAGCTCAACACTGCTGAAACTGCTGGAGAAGCCTGCCGGCTGACGTTTGTTATCCAGAACAAACTGGCCTCACCTGTCGAGGCGCTTGGTCTTGATCTTGTGATGTTCAACAAGAGCGAAGGCGTGTCCAGTTATGCGGCAGTGGACTTCGGCGCGATGCCCTCCGGCAAAACCGTTGTCCGCCAATACGACGTCGGTCAAGGGAGCTGCGGTGACATCTCCCGTGTTCTCTTGAATGAAGTTCGCGCTTGCCAGGTCAACAGCGCGTCGGTGCCCGATTGCCTTACCAAACTTGAGATCACCTCCAGATCAGAAATCGATTTCATCCTTTAGCGGTCAATCATGTCTTTTGAAGTTCTTTCCAGTGCCCTGCCGTTTCTGTCGCCCCTGACCGGCCTTGTCGAGCAAGGCGGCCCCGTGGTGATGCTGTTGCTCGTTATTTCCGTAGTTGCGGTCGCACTGATCGTTGCCAAGACAATCCAGTTCTTGATGTTGGGGGTCGGACGCTTCCGGCACGCACGGGACGGAATGAAGTATTGGCTGGACGGGCGTCCGCAGGAGGCCCAAATCGTTGTCTCCCGCGGCAAATCCGTGTCTTCAGACATTGCCCTCAAGCTCATCAATGGATCAAGCCGGACAGACACAGACACCGACCTACTGAAAGAAGACATTGAACGCGTCTGCATTCAAAAAATTCACCGATTGCGTGCTTTCTTGCGCCCACTTGACATGATTGCCCAGACGGCGCCGCTTATTGGCCTTCTGGGAACTGTTCTTGGCATGATCGAGGCATTTCAAGCGATGCAGGGCGCAGGTGCTGCCGTAGATCCGTCTGTCCTTGCTGGTGGCATCTGGGTCGCGCTTTTGACGACAGCAGTCGGCCTTTCCATAGCCATTCCCGTTTCGGCCGTGGTCGGCTGGTTCGACAGCCGTATAGAGGCCGAACAATCGGAGATGGAGGCGATGGTAACGGCCTTCTTCACCGGAGCGATTGCAGAGCGCAGCACGCCCCGTGTTGTTCCAATTGATGTTTCGGAGCCGAGGCATGCGGTTTGATGCTCCAGTCAAACGGAAAGCAGTTGGACTGACATCCCTGATCGATGTGATCTTTCTACTGCTGCTGTTTTTCATGCTCGCTTCCAGTTTCTCCCGTTACCAGATACTGGATGTAGCAAGCGGCGGCGAAGGCGGCGGTGCGGACAGCAGACCTGCATACTTACGGATCCATGCAACAGACAAAATAGATCTGAATGGCCAACCGCTCGCCAAAGTGGACATGGCGAGTAGATTTGCAGATCTGTCAGGTGAGAAGAACGTGATTGTAGCGATCTGGTCCGGGCCGGAGGCAAGTGTGCAAGACGTCGTTGACGTAATGTCTTCCGCCCGCCAAAGCGGACTCAAAACGGTTCTGGTCACCGGAAACTAGAGTGAGTTATGCGTCTGAATCACCCCATCAGGCGGGAGCCGCCAGAAAACACGATCCCATTGATCAACGTCGTGTTCCTCATGCTGATCTTCTTTCTGTTTGCCGGCTCCATTGCAAGAGATGATGCACGTAAGATCGAACCGCCGCTGAACATCCTGGAAGATGAAACCATCCGATCCACGGGCGCCTTGATCATTAGCCCAGACGGTAAAACCCACTTCGAAGATTCCGAAATCTCGATTGATGACTGGATGACACAACAGGAACAGGACGCGGACAGCCGTGGTCCTTTGAAAATTGCAACGGACGGCAGCCTGGAAGCAGACAAGCTTGAGGAGATTCTAAAAGACCTCAAATCGTCAGGACGAACAGATATTGTCTTGATAACCCGGCGAGGTTCGAAATGAATTTCCGGCGCTTGCTTCTTGCAGGTTTTTTGGCATCGATCCTGGCCCATGGCGCGGGCTCTGCCATATTTGCCGACAATTCGGATGACGTGCAGATTGCGGCATCCAAAGGTGGCGGCGTTTCGGTCATTGGTTCGATAGAAGATCTTGTGGTCGGCAGCAAGGTCGATGCCGTTGGGCCTGATAACCAATTGGACACAATCCAGCCAGAAGAAGAGCCACTCGAGCCCGTCCATGATCCGGTTACTACCAAACCTGTCGAGCCGCCTGTCCGGATCGCAGTCAATCAACCGATAAAGACGATCCGCCAAGTCAGTCCGGTGATGCCTATCACCGAGAAGGTCGAAGCCCCTGTTGTTCAAGGTTTGACCTCAGACGAACCCGTCACCACAAAGGAAATCGCGCCGGAAAAGCCTCTTGAATCGGTGAAACCAGCAGAACCGATCGCCCCCAAAAAGCTCTTTGAGACCATCGATACCAAGCCAGTAAAACTGACCAAGGCCGTTCTGCCGGAAGTTCAGACAGCTGCAGTTCCCGAGACAGAGGTAAAGCCTGTTGAAGCGGAACCGCTTAAGGAAGTTGTCGAGACCCCGATCAAGAAGCCCGATCGTCAGGTAAAGAAGAAGACGAAATCAAAAAAAGCCCAGACGAAAGGGGCCAAAACCAATGCCCGCAAGGGCGGTGAGCGTGTGACCAGCAGGACTGCACGCTCAAATGCCAATGGCCGGGCTGAGGCAAAGACCAACGACAACGGAACAAAAGCACGATCGAACTACAAGGGAAAGGTCGTTGCGAAGTTGCGGCGCGCCAAGCGGTATCCGAAAAAAGCCCGTCGGGGCAATCTTTCAGGAACAGCTAGGGTTTCTTTCACAATAGCCAAGAATGGATCCGTTTCAGGTGTGCGAATCTCACGCTCGTCGGGCCATGCAATTCTGGATACCGCAGCTCTTGACATGGTCCGCCGTGCTTCTCCCATGCCCAAATTCCCAAGCGATATGAAACGCTCCAAAATGATATTGCACGTTCCCGTGCAATTCTCCCAATAACCTGACATGCAAACCAACATCTGATTTTTTTTACGCCATATGCTGATCGTTTGCTCATTACACACTACCAACATTAAACAAAATTTAAAACAGTGTTTTACATGAGTGTTATATTCATGTATAGAATTACAGCATCTGCCGCACACGACGGCTTATGCCAATTTCTGGTGTTCTGCCGGGAATAGCCAACACCATAAAACATGACAAAAGAGGAATTGACCATGCATAACCGCGTGCGTCTTTCGATGCTGCTCGCCGGCACGGTTCTACAATCTGCAATCCTGATGGTGGGTGCTTCTGCCCAGGATGCCCAATCCGAAGTCGCGTCTTCCGAAGATGAATCTCGTCTTGAAACGATCCATGTTTCATCCGGGGCACCAGATACCCATGACAAGCACCAGGGATCTGCCGACCGTGTTAACTCGCTCTATATTTCCCGAGAGCAGATTGAACGAACAGACCCGCAGACCGTGCGGGACCTGTTCGCCGGAGATGCCGCAATCTCGGTTGGTGGCGCGACAACCGCCGCACAAAAGGTATTTGTGAATGGCATTGACGAGAACAACCTGGCCGTAACGGTCGACGGTGTGCAGCAAGGCAACCGCATCTTCCACCACACAAATACCAACTACATTGACCCTGCTCTGCTCAAGGCTGTGCGGGTTGATCCGGGAGTTGCTCCGGCAGACGCCGGGTTTGCGGCGCTCGGCGGAGCAATTGCTTATGAGACAGTTGATGTCCCGGATTTGCTGATCGTGGGACGTAATTTCGGTGCATTTGCAAACATGAGTTATGAAACCAATGGCAAGACCGCCGCTGGAACCGTGGCTGGATATGGCCGCCATGAAGGGTTTGAACTGCTTGGCTACAGCAAGATCGCCAAGGGCGAGACTTACAAGAACGGAAATGGATTTGCGACACCAGGTACGGCGACGGACTTCCAGAGCTTTCTGGGTAAAGGAGCCTATGAACTAGGATCCGGCCATCGACTCGAATTTACCGGCCAGCATGTCATCGATGAGACGCTTCGACCGTACCGGGCAAATATCGGCGCGATAAACAATAGCTTCACCACGCGGCTCTACGATCTCAGACGTACAAACATCTCGGCGCAATTCAAGAAAGACGAGATTGAAGGTTTCTGGAATCCGGAAGCCCTGATCGGGTTTAGTCAAAACAACTATAAAGTTCCGCACCCGGAGGGCAGTGAAGGCCTCGGTGGAACCTTGAATGCGAAAATCGAGAACGTGTTTGAGCTGTCCGAAGTCAACACGGTCACTGCCGGACTGGACCTGATTTCAAAGGACGGCGCATACAAGGATCCAAAAAGTTATTACAAGGAACAGCTGACCAATCTGGGTGGTTACGCCCAAGCAAGGTTATCACCAATTGACAGGATAAATCTGTCCTTTGGTGGCCGCGCCGATGGCAATTATTTTGAGGGCATGGACGGCACCCAGATCAACAATTTTGGCCTGAGCGGCAATGCCTTTGCGGAAGTGGATGTTTATGGCGGTGTTTCAGTCAATGCCGGATATTCAAACGTTTTTGGTGGTGTCGAACTGGAAGAGACATTCGAGTTCTGGAGAAAATATGACTATTCGAATCTGAAACCATCGCGGTCCGACAATATGACAGCCGGCGTCAAGTTTGAACATGACGGTTGGACCGCCGAGAGCAACATCTTCAACACACGATTCTGGAACTATCGCGACGGTGCGGGCAATACCGACTTCAGCAGTTGGGGATTCAATGTTTCCGGTGGATTCAATTGGGGGAGTGGTTTCGCCAAATTGTCTTATTCCGACGTGAGACTGAATCTTGCCGACCATAAGCTGGAATCCTATCGCCTAATCAACATCGGTGCAGGCACAGGCCGGAAATTCTCCGGGGAAATCGCTCACACATTTGAACAATATGATCTGACAGTCGGGGCCATTCTCGATGCCGCGCTGGAATTCGATGGCTTCCAGAACGCCGGCTATGATGCGTTTGATCCTTATACAGTCGTCAGCGCTTATGCCGAGTATAAACCTGAGAAGTTTGAATTTATGTCCGTTCGGCTCAACGTGGACAACATCTTTGATGAGACCTATGCAGATCGCGCGACTTATGGTCAGGAGTACGCTTCTGTGACTCCGCTTTACGAACCCGGACGATCGTTCCGACTATCAGCCAATTTCCGGTATTAAATCAGGTCACGACCGACATCAGGTCTTTACAGACACCGGCGCTTTGCGCCGGTGTCTTGTGTTCACACATGATGCAGAGCTATCCGCTGACCGTCCAGGTTCCGGATCGCGACGTCCATGTCATAGACACTCGACAAGGTTTTTTCTGTCATGAAGTCCTCGGTCTTCATGTGTGCGGCGACAGTTCCAGCTTTCAAAGCAACAATACTGTCTGCATGGGCCGAAGCGTAATTTATGTCGTGTAAGACGATGACAATCGTTTTGCCATGATGATCGGCCAGATATCGAAGTTTGCGCATCAACTCTCGCGAATAATGCATGTCGAGATTGTTGAGTGGTTCGTCGAGCAGCAGATACTCAGTGTCCTGCGCATAAGCCATTGCGACGAGAACCCGTTGTCGTTGTCCGCCTGACAGCTCGTCGATAAAATGACCTGAGATGTCTTCAAGCTCAAACTGCATCAGTGCATTATCTGTCTTCTCGTGATCGTGTTTGCTCGCCCTGCCCTGATGATGCGGAAACCGCCCGAAGCCGACCATATCCCGAACGGATATGCGCGATGCGACATGAGTGTCCTGACGCAGGATCGCCAGTTTTTGGGCAAGCTTTCGTGACGGTGTCGCTGAAATGTCCAATCCATCAAAGGAAATTTGTCCTGATTGCAAGGACAGCAACCGGGCCATAAGCGCAAACAGAGTGGATTTACCCGCACCATTGGGTCCAATCAGAGCCGTGACACCGCCCTTTTCGATTTCAAGAGATACGTCCTTCAGGATCGGGGATTTCCCGTGATGGAAGGTCACATTCTGAAGCCTGATCACGCCCGAGTCCTTTTCAATACCAGAAAGATGAAGACTAGGCCGCCTAAAAACTCGATGACGATGCTCAAGGTGCCGCCCATGCCCAGAATGCGCTCGAAAATGGCCTGACCACCGACCAACACCGTTATACCGACAAGAACAGCTGCGACCAGAACCGGTCCATGATGGTGGGTCTTCATGACCTCGTAGCTTATGGCGCTCACCAGCAATCCGAAGAATGCAACAGGGCCAACAAGAGCTGTCGAGATTGCAACCAAGGCGGTCACCAACACCAGCCCGATCAGCAACTCGCGTTTGTAGCTGACCCCCAGGCCGATTGCCGGTTCCCGCCCTAGTGCCATGACGTCCAGGATTTTGCGTTTGCGCCAGACAAGAGCGCAGCAAAGCAAAATCAGTGGCACTGAGATCGTAAGCAGCGTCGTGTCGATCCGGTTGAAACTTGCGAAAAGATTTGCTTGGAGAAAGGCAAACTCACTTGGATCTATGATCCGCTGCAACAAGCTTGTCAGGCTTCGAAACAAAACTCCGAAAACAACCCCGATCAGCAACATGCGGAATAGATCCTGAAGGCCCTGACCGAGCAAACTGCCGAACAACATCAAAGCTGCTGCCGACAGCAGAACAAGTTCAAGCGCGAATTTCGCTTCCATTGGAATGGAGGCGTAACCGATTCCGCCAAATAGGAACAAAAGTACCGTTTGGAGCAAAACATAGAGCGCATCGAAGCCCATGATTGACGGTGTCAGAATCCGGTTTCCGGTTAGTGTCTGAAAGACAACCGTTGCAACGGCAATTGCGGCTGCAACAACTATCAGGCCAATCAGTTTCGTTCCGCGAAATGTGAGAATGAAATCCCAATTTCCCCGGGTACCCAGCACCATGAAAGCGATCATCGCCAGCACTGCGCAAACGCCCAGTATGATAATTCGGCTATGCACTGTGCTTTGGCCTCGCGAACAAGAGCCACAGGAAGATAGCTGTACCGACAACACCGAACACTGTGCTGGCAGGAATTTCATACGGATAGCGGATCAATCGGCCGATCAGATCACTTGCAAGGACCAGCCCCCCTCCTGTTAAAGCAACGAGTGGCAGTGTGGCTCGTGCGTTGTCCCCTTTGAACCTGCTGATGATGTTAGGCACCACCAAGCCGACAAAGGGGATCATGCCAATGGTGATCACCGTAAAGGACGTGATCAGGGCAACGATACACAGTCCGCCGATCAGGATCTTCCTGTAGTTGAGACCAAGCCCGGTCGCCGCATCACGCCCCAGACCAACGACCGTCAGCTGATCTGCATAGACATAGGCCAAAAGCGCGACCGCTCCGCCCCCCCACAGGAGTTCGTACCGACCTTGAAGAACACCGGAAAACTCTCCACTCATCCAGACCGTCAGATACTGAAGAAGATCATATTGGTATGCAATGAACGTGGTCACAGCGCCGATAATGCCGCCATAGATGATACCGGTCAGAGGAACCAGCAGAGGCTGCGTTGGCGGCAGCCGCTGAACCAGCGACAGAAATACCATGGTTCCAACAAACGCTGCCGTGCTCGAAACTGCCATCTTCAGGAAAATCGAAGCGCCCGGCATCAATAACGTCACGGCCAAAAGGCCAAGCGCAGCGCATTCACCGGTTCCCGTAGTTGTCGGTTCGACAAACCGGTTTCGCACGAGCATTTGCATGATCACCCCGGCAACGGCCAGAGACGACCCTGCAAGCAAGGCCGCAAGCGTTCTCGGCAATCTGCTGACAAGCAAGAGGTCACCGTTCTCTCGACTTTGAAAAAGTTCGAGAAGACCAACATTTGCCGAGCCAGTGGCAAGACTGGCGATCACCAGTCCTGCCAACCCGATGGACACGGCGGTCACCCAAAGGCCGGTAACCGGTTGCAAGTTGAAAAAACGGAGATCCAAAAACAGCGTTTCCGTCTAGTTCTGATTGCTGAATTGGGCGGTCAGGTCGACGATGGTATCCATCGTCGCCTTGTAGCCACCTGCTGCGATGTAGACCTTCGCGGCATCCAGATAGATTACCTGATCGTTTTTCCAGGCCTTGGTTTCCGCGATCAGCTTGTTGTCGAGCGTCTCTGCCGCGAGAGCCGCGCCCTGACCGATTGCAGCTGCCCGATCGACAACAATCAGCCAATCAGGATTTGCTTCCCGGATAAATTCAAAGGAAACCGCTTCGCCATGGGTCGATCCATCAATGTCGGAAATGGCCGGCTCGATGCCGAGAAGCGAATGCATCCAGCCAAATCGCGACTTAGGGCCATAGACGCTGATCTTGGGGCCATGGGTCAGGACGATAAGGGCGTTCCCGGCGTCTTTTGCGGCAGCCTGTGCTTTTTCCAAAGCCTCCATCAGGTTGCCATCAAGCTGCTTTGCTTTCACGTCTTTACCGAAGATCTTTCCATAAGCCGCCAGTCGCGCTCTCGTTTGGGCAAGCATATCGCCCCAGATTGTCATATCGATGCTCGGTGCCAGTGCAGACAGGGCATCCACTTGCTCTGATGAACGGCCACCGGCGATAATCAGGTCAGGTTGCAAGGCGTTAAGTGCTTCGAAGTCCGGTTCAAAGAGAGAGCCGACTTTCTCCGCATTCGTCACCGCATCATCCAGATAGCTGACATAGACTTGCTGCGGCGCACCGGCGACTGCCACCCCGAGCGCAGTCAAGGTATCGAGCGCAGCTATATCAAAAACTGCTATTTTTTCAGGCCCTAGCGGGACGTCTACTTTTCCAGCATATGTTTCGACTTCAACGGTGTAGGCGAAAGAAACCGATATGCTCAGGATTGCCGTCAACAGGACAGCCGCCAAACGGAATGCGCGCATGGTCGTCTCCAATTCGGACGCCTGGCTAATCAACTGTTTGGCTGAGCGTTGGGATAAAAATGAATTTCGGTCAGACATTATCTGACACCTAGACTAGATGCCAAATTTCACTCTGAATTTCAATAGGCTGACAGGGTCATTCAGCGACGATCCGCGCCATGTATTTTTCGACACCGCCGATCATGAATTCGCGAATTGCCGGCATTAAAGTCTGGGTTTCCGACTTGGCGCTGTTGGTCGAGATCGCTGTGATTGCTGTCCTGAACATCAGGTCGAGCAAAACCGGGAAATTCAATTTGTCCCCGTCCTCCAGGTTTATCGCGGCGACCAGCAAGTCTTTCAGCCTGTTGATGCCCGGCAGACTGAGATCCTGTGCCCTTGCAAGAACGGTTTCCTGTTCAGATGAAGCCCGTTCGATCAACAGCACAAACGGATGAAGTTGACCTGTTTGTGCGTTAAATGCCTGTTCGATCAAAGTGTCGAAATAGGCACTGCTCAAATCACCAACACCAAATGCCTTACCCTTTGTTGCCGCTTCAACAACGGAAACCTTTTCGAGCAATGCGGTGTCCAGTTGTATGAACCGGATTTTCAGAAGTTCGTACAACAGCTCGGTCTTGCTGCCGAAGTAATAGTTCACCGCAGCCACATTGGCGTCAGCGGCATCTGTTATCTCCCGTACAGAGGTCGCAGCAATACCCTTTTCCGCCATGAGCCTTTCGGCATTCTTGAGCAACCTTTGTTGAGTTGTTTCCACGTTCCGCCCCTCCTGAAACAGACAGGATTTAGCCTGTTTGCCCAGGTAGTTCAAATGGTGTTTGAAATAATATTCTGGTCATAGGAAGACAGCACACAGAGGGGATAACCGTACCCCTCTTCCAGCCGTTCTCTTTCACTCATCGCATGCGCGATTTGGTCAGTTGCGGGTTTTACGAGGTATGACAGGACGGTCAGGTGTTGTGTCGTCAGGAAAGCTAAAAAGGGCATGCAGGGGCAAAGAACTCGGTCCCGGGCTTGGCAAGTATTGCGTCCTGCAGAACCAACCGTGCTGTGTAATAGGTCATACCGGTGCACTCGTCTTAGCTCAGGTTCGGCGAGAAGGACTGTGAGCAAGCCGTTTCCGGCTCGCCCACAGTGTTATGTTCATCTCAATCAAACCTTGGTCCGATGGCCTATACGAACGTGAAGTCGTCCGCAGTGAGGCTGGCAACCGAGATGTTGTTCAGGGAAACAACATCGGACCCAACGGTAATATCGACATTGCCCGAGCCATCGTCTGCAGAGGCGGCGATCACATCGGCGAAACTCGCGAAGCTCGTTCCAACGAACTCCAACACATCTTCGCCAACACTAAAATCAGTGATTGTGTCATTGCCATCACCAAAGTTAAAGACGAAGGTGTCTGTACTGAACCCGCCAGTCAGCGTGTCCGCCCCCGAACCACCTTCCAGAAGATCGTTGCCATTAGCTCCGTCGATTATATCGGCTCCTCCGGCTATACTTATGGTGTCATCGCCTGCTCCTACATTCACCACATAACTGGAATATTAGCCAATCCTGTAAAAACGATCGTTTCCGCGGCCGCCGATCATGGTATCGAAACCAGGTCTGTTGGAGTCGGTATCCGCAAAAGAACGTATCGTTGCAGTTACCTCCATCCTTGGTATCATCGCTGTTGCCGCATCTAGGGTGTCGTCGCCGTCACGACCGTTGAAAACATCTCCACCGCCGCCATCATAAAGCTAGTCGTTACCGTCTTCGCCATTAAGCGTATCAGCGCCAATTACTCGTCTTTAGAATAGTGTACCCGCCAAAACTATTCGGCATTGGCCTGATTTATACGGCATTAGCCGGGTATTTGCGGGATTAACCGAGATTTGGCCCTTCTTGATTAGGCGGGGCATAGTGGATTCATAATCCACGCCATAGAAACAAGCCCCTCTCCCACCCCCGTGTTTTTGTTTCGATTCATCAGGTATAGTTAGTCCATAGCTAAAGATACTAACCCCCGAAAGCACTAGAAACATTACGCAATTGTACAGGATAGATGTGGCGCTGGGAAAAATTGCAAGGGTATATTTATGAAAAGCATTTTTCAGCTCGGCTTTCACCGAAATAGCAGATGAATGAGGTTTGCCCTCGAAGCTAGCAATTGAAGCACTGTTTCGAGCTTCCTAAATGATCAGCAAAAACAATCTTTAATAGATATCATGTCACTTACTCAGTTTTTGGTTGCATCACATCTCTTTTCAGGCTGTTCTACTGTTAATAGATAAGACGCACATGGGGAATATTGCACTGATGAGTGACAGTACAAATAGCGGATCTTCTGCCCTTCTGAAAGCATTGGAGGCGGAAAGGATCGGTCATCTGTTTCTTGTTCCAGGAGGCATGATCGATCCATTGATGAAAGAATTTGGCGAAAAGGACTGGAAAATTTCGCCAATTGTTGCCGCCCATGAGGGAGGTGCCGCCTTCATGGCAGATGGCTACGGTCGCGCAAATGGAAGCTTTGGTGCAGTGGCAGTTATTGGAGGCCCTGGAGTTGCAAATATGGTAGGGGCACTAGCGTCCGCACTAGCAGACCAGTCGCAAGTACTAGCGCTTATCGGCGAAATTAATACGTCGATTACAGGCAAGGGCGCATTCCAAGATGGGAGCTCTGTTGGATTGGATGACCTTGCCTACCTGAAGCCAGTGACGGTTTGGGCACAAGATATTCCAACTGTCGGACTGTTTTCAGCTCGGTTGAACGCTGGATTACGCGAAATGTTAGGGACTCCGAGCGGCCCTACCGCATTGACGATTCCAATGCAAATATTGGAAAAAAAAGTTCCTGGAGAGTATCGTAAAGTGGACCGTGTTTCACGTAACCCTCCAATGTTTCTTGATAGAAAACAGGCCTCTAACGCTTCTCACCATTTGCTACGTTCCAATTTACCAATGATTATCGCTGGCAGCGGTTGTTCACATTCATATGTCGATGCAGATGGAAACAGTTCTTACAAAGCCTCAGATAATTTGGTTAGTTTTGCCGAAATGTATGAAATCCCAGTCGCAACTACGCAGAAGGCAAAAGGAGTTTTCCCTGAAGACCACCCCTTGTCATTAGGCGTCTTTGGATATGCTGGATCACGACAAGCTATCGAAGCCATTTTGAACCATGAGCCGGATCTGATTATAGCGATTGGCACCTCATTGAACCAACGTAATACAATGAAATGGCATGAAAGCTTGTCAAATGCCAAAATAGTTCATGTTGATGTTTCGCCTAAAGCATTCGAACGCAATTATCGTAGTGATGTAAAAGTCCGATCAGATGCGTCAGAATTCCTAAGTTATCTATGCGAGATTGAGGACACTCCTGACAAACCATTTCGATCATCGTTGAAAAATAATCGCGAGAAGAGAAGAGATTGGCTCAAAGAGATCAAGTCACACAATCGGCATTATAATGTCGATGAAGCCGATAAAAACACCACAGCAATACCTATCCATCCTGGGCATGCAGTCCGAGTATTAAATAGCTTAGCGCCAACCGATTCAGTGGTACTTGTAGATTCCGGTGCACACAGGGCTTTTGTTGGGCACTATTGGCAATCAAAGTCACCTAATAGCTATCTAACTGCAACAACGCTGGCACCAATGGGTTGGGCAATTGCAGCAGCTGTAGGAGCAAAACTGGCCCGGCCAGATAGGCCACATATTTGCTTTACTGGAGATGGATGCATGTTGATGCATGGCATGGAGATCCAGACGGCACAAAAATATGAGGTTGAAGTGGTATTCGTGGTCATGAACAATGCAAGCTTAGGCAATGTATATCTCCGCACCCAGAAAATGGGTACGAAGTCCCAGGAGATTGCAAAGCTTCCAAGCCACGATTGGCAATCCTTCGCGAAAGCCTTTGGGGTTGCTTCGGCTATAGTTGAAGATCCCAACGATCTGGAACCGACCTTTCGAAGAGCCCTTGCGCACAAGGGCGGACCATTCCTCATCGATATCCGTTGTGATCAGCTGGTGAAAACCCCTGTTGGCCCATGGCCTGACATCCAAATGGCTTCCCACGATTGAAGGATTGAGATATGGTTCAGCTAGACGACCCATTTTCTAGCATGTCGAAGGAAACTAAAAAATTAGCAGATCGCCTGTCGGTGCGCCGTGGCAAACTACAGGGTGTTTATAAAACCCTTCTTCATCATCCTGATTTAACAGAACGGGTTTCAGGCCTTGGTGACCTCCTCCGATTTGAAGGCGTGCTGTCGCTACGACAAAAGGAAGTTGTGATACTTGCGACGGCTCGCGGAGTGTCATCCCGATTTGTCTGGCAACAACATGAAAGTATTGCGCGAAAAGTTGGGACGCCGGAGGAAACAATTGAGGCCATTAGGTCCGAGACACCACCAAACGACCCGCTAGATCTCGTCTTTGTGGAAGTTGCAAACAGCGTTGTCGCAGGAACGGCGCTGAGCGAAGCAATCCATAACCGTGTTTGCACATATGTCGGCGTAGCCGGATGCGTGGAAGCGGTCACGATTGCCGGCTTTTACAAGATGATTAATGCTCTTGTAATCAGCTTCGAAGTTCCGCTTCCTCGTCCAGAGGAACCAAGTTTTTAGCTGTCCCCACATTGTGCCGCAACACCTTTGAAGCCTGCATTATAGCAATTAGCAACAGTGAGTTGACGACGTGTATTTAGAGAAAATCTCGTTACCAAGAAGAGCGATTGTGTCATGATTTTTGTTGATCGAGGCACAGTTGTTAATCCCCTTCGCCCCGGAACCCCAGCTGGACAGGAAGCAGCCGACCAATACGTTTCTAATAAAGAGTTAATTGAGCAAATTGAGCGCGATGGTCAAGTACAAAGACGGACACAGGCGACTGCTTACAGGCATTCTACTGTTCGAGCTGCATTGGAGAACGTATTTAAAAACAAATGCGCATACTGCGAAATGGATCTGAATGGGAAGGAAAGCTACATAGCGCACTACCGGCCGTGGCGTTCTGTTGTCGAGGCTCCTGATCACCCTGGATATTGGTGGCTCGCAAATGACTGGAATAATTTGCTATTGGTTTGCACAGGATGCGATCAAAGTCTTGGATCAAGCAGGCGGGAAAAAGGCACCCGCTTCCCTTTGAAAAATGAAGATAATCGAGCGCGTCATCCTGATGATCCCTTGGATCTTGAAGAACCTCTTGTGTTTGACCCTACTAAAGAAGGCGACTTTGCTGATGATGAACTGGTCTTTGATACAGATGGTTTTGTCGACAGCGCCACAGATAGAGGTAATGCTACGATATCACTTCTAAATCTCAACAGACGTGAATTGTACAAGAGTCGTTGGGACGCCATAAATAGATTTTTGGATTTCTTTGATGAAGATTATGAACGTCAAAAAACGTCAGGATCTATTGATTTTCAGACAGCTATTTCTTTTCTGGAGGAAGGTCCCGCTCATTCGGCTTTCCTTAAGCAATTATATAACGCCATTTTTGATGTTATTCAGAATCCGAAATCGAAATTTTCCGATGGTTTTGAAAAAATTACGCCTATTGAGATCAAAAGCGGTGAACCAGAGAAATTTGGAGAAGCAGGTCAAGAATCTCATGATTTCTTAGCGTTGCCCTCCCCACTCTTAAAGAGGGGTGGAGCGAAACAAAATATTTTGCCACGATACATCGAAGAAATTCACATTGAAAACATTAGGTCAATCGAGGGGATCAGCTTACTGCTGGACCGCGAAGGCGTTGGGGCAGTTCCGTGGCAGATTATTCTGGGAGACAATGGGCATGGCAAGAGCACAATCTTGCAGGCCATTGCTTTGGTATTAGCCGGCCCCAAACTTCTCAAAAAGCTCATCGATACAGTTGAGTTTAAACCCCAAAACCTAATTCGACAGGGGGCTGACTTCGGAACAATAGCGTTGAGCCTCAAAAACCAAATAGGATTGCACAAACTAAAAATTGATATGGATGGGCAGTGTACTTTCATCCATCCCTCTTTAGGTGATCGAACATTCGCTTTTTCGACGGAAATTGATGAGACCGCTAGCGATGATTTAGCTACGTGGCCGGAACCGCCAAATCTTCTCGCGCTTGGTCCGACCAGACTCTTACTGATCGAGATTCCATCAATGGGTCATGATCAGGATTTGAGCGCCATCAATTCGGGCTGTTTTATCGACAATCTGTTTAATCCATTTGTGCCGTTGATCGATGGGAGCAATTGGTGCCTAGGTTTGGACGACGAGGCGTTCAATCGCGTAGCCCTTGTCCTTAAAGACCTCCTCTTCTTAACCGATGGCGTCGGAAATAGAGAGGTCGAAATTCAGCGGAATGATAATGGCGAAATATTAATTTGCGAAAATAATAACAAGATTAATCTCAACGACCACAGCAGCGGCTACAAATCGATGGTTAGCGTTGCGTTGGAAATATTAAAATTGCTGCATACTTCCTGGCCTAATAAGGACCATGCCGAAGGGATCGTATTGATCGATGAAATAGACGCGCATTTACATCCGCGTTGGCAAATGCGTGTCATGGATAGCCTGAAAAATGCCTTTCCAGCTCTCCAGTTCATTGTGACCACGCATCAACCACTTTGTCTCAGAGGGATGAAAGGGAGTGCAATCGTAGCCTTGAAGAAAAACCGAGCAGGTAAGATCATTGCCTTCGACCAACTGCCAGACCCGGATAGCATGCCCGTAGAACATTTATTGACCTCCGATTTTTTTGGTTTGAATTCCACAGACTCTCCGGCCACAGACAAACAATTTGAAGAGTACTATGGGCTTCAAGCCCGGGAGAATTTGTCTGATGCGGAAGAAGAGCGCCTGGATAAGTTGGGAGATGCGCTTGCAAACCATTTCTTACCCGGCGACGATGAAGCGGGTCGCCAATACTATCGAGCAATCAATCGCTTGGTTGCGGACCGCCGAGCAAGACTCCAGCTGCCGGAAGACCGGCTAAATGAAGAGGCGTATGCAGCGGTCCGTAAAATTTGGGAGGATTTTGTTTCGGAAAGCCGAGAGAGCCAACAATGATTAAAGTTTCTCTTTCCGATACATGGAAAACACTTTCTGTGTATTCAAAAAAGGATAAAAAATGTAAGTTAACCAATCGAATTGTTACCGCTTCAGAGCAAGAGACGCAACTCGCGATTGCCCATTTTACAGAAGGTAAAAAGGGTAAATTCTCCTACAAATGTTATCGCGACCCTGCAATAAAGGAACTTTTAATCAAGGAGTTTAGCGATAAGTGCGCCTATTGTGAGACAGACACTAGCGCTGGCGCATCCTATGACACCGAACACTTCCGTCCCAAAAATTTGATCATCTTAGACAATGGCCAAAAGGTCGAACCTGGTTACTATTGGTTGGGAAGCGACTGGAATAACCTATTGTTATCTTGTCAATATTGCAATCGAGCCAAAACGCATGAGTTCGCGGACTCAGATGATCGGGAAGTCGGCGGGAAGCAAAATTTCTTTCCCCTGTCGGATGAAACTAAACGCATTCGTTCTCATGAGGACAACATCCAAGAAGAGGAATGCTATCGGCTCTTAATCAATCCGTCCATCGATGATCCAGAAAAGCATTTTACGTACGAAAACAAAGGGGAAATTCGCAGTAATACCGATGAAGGAAAGGCGTCAATTGACGTGTATTCTTTGAACAGAGGAAAGCTTCCAACAAAAAGAAATACAGAGCTGCTCCATTTTTACAATTATATAATAGATCTTGTCGAAGCTCTAATTAGTTATCGGAAAGGTAATTTGGAGAAGATTACTACTATCCGACGTAAGTTACGCTCCATTGCAGAAGAGCTCTCTCCTAATGCCCAGTACCTCGGGATCAAACGGTATTGGTACCGTCAAGTCATGGACGATAAGAGCCGGCAGATTCTTAGTGATTTCGAAATCGACCTGGATGATTTAGCTTACTAGGCTCATAATCCTAGACCCATCTCGTAGAGTGGCAGTCTCAATTGGGCAAAGAGTCTTAAGGTTGGGCCTCCGCTGCTTCCAGCTTCTCAAGATATTGTGCAACCACTTTTTTCCCTTTATCAGCATAGATTTGCAAGCTATCGATAGCGCAAGAGCCTTCCAACCAGGCTTTGATATCTGGCGGTGCGCCCATCATGTCCTCTATACATTCAATACTATATACCTCCGTCGACCTCCATTGCTGGATATGCGCACGTGCTTCGTATGGCTTAAGCGGGTACATTATCTCGCCTAAAGGTTTGGCTTTTTCATTATTACTGGCCAATGCAGCGAGAAAATTGAAATCCTTTAGCATGCGGATATGCTGAATATTTGCCAGACATGCAGCAGCAATCATAGATGCTATTGAAGCGCCTTTCCAATGCTCATACGTCGCATTATCAACAATCCTGTTTTGTATATTTAGTAAATCTTTGATTGATCCACGCCCAGATGCATCAATACACAAACCATAATTCGCAAAACTTGTTCGATGATCTCTTGTTTTCCCAAGCAATGAACTCTTAAGCCCACTCTGATGCTTGTCAGTTTTTTCATTCCATTTATGGTTGAGAATTCGTTTTCCAAGCGGGTCAAGCCAATACTGCGATAGGTCAACAACACCGGACCCCACTATGATTGCGCCACAATGGCATCCTCGCCCCCGAAACAGGCGCCGGTTCTCTTTTTCAATTAATAATTTACGATCTTCAACCTCGAGGTCCGGGTCGGCAAAACGTTGTGTCGGAAGAACTTTGTCGATTTCGGCAATATCAATCTGACCTAAGTCAATATGGGAGTTTCCAGCCGATATTATGACAGATATTCGGTGTTCTGAGGTCAACTGCCGAATTAGTTCTTCGACTTTCTTATATATTATTACTGGAAGGTCGATATTTTTGATTGAATCAAATATGTTGGTTTTTTTTCCACCGTCTTCTGAGTTTGATTGTCTCACGAAGAAGTTTGAAGCTTTGTGGTTTCGCGAGATTGGGTCCAATAGATCCTCGCGAATCTCTTTGTTATCCTTCCATAAATCAACCTGCAAGGGGATTACGACGGTGTCACCCCGGCCGAAATGGCCTGCTTTCGATGCCCGCCTCAAGACGTCTAAAGTCGCGACGAGACCTGATTCATCCAATACACGGTTCACCGCCTGAAGAAGCTCTCTGATAACAGTTTTGTTAGCAACAATTCGATCTTGGGTACCTAGTTCCTGTTGCCGGGCGGTGATCAATTTCTGTAGTGGGGAATGGTAATTCCCACATTCAAATTCCGACGTGACCAATTCTAATATACTGAGTTCTAAAAGCTCCAATGACTTAGAAGCGTCTTTCTCCATTGCCTCATTGAGTAAAGCAATGGTATCGTGAGTTTCAAAAGCTGCAGATTGTTCGGAGTTTATTATACCGAATTCGGTCATTTGTTTGAACGTTGGAGCGCAGTCGGATGGTTTAATTTTTCCGTACTCCCGCTTAGGTAGTAGTATAATATCGGCACGAGAGCTAAGGTTCCACAATGGGGCTTCTCTGTTGTCTTTGTTTTCAATATCCCAGATTATACTTCCGTGAGCATTATCTGGATTCGAAACACGCAGCACCCCAACACAGGCGACACCATGCTTGATCGAGCTGGAGCCATGTTTTCTTTCACACTCGCCGTTTTCGTAGTAGACATATTCGTCTTCTGATGAGCGGCCTTTGGGCGTGATGTAGGGATTCTTATCTTTTACTATTTCGTATTCGGCGTCGCCTCTTTTTAACCGCAGCCCTGTTTTCACTCGTCCCCATGGGGTTCGCCTCAAATCATTTACTTTTTCACATTCTTCAGTAGCAAAGGCGACCTTCTGAGGCATCAGTTTGTCGTCTAAATCCCAGCACGAGTCGATTACGATAATCTTTGGACGAGGGGCCTGTGGCTCCTTTTCCAGCAATTCCTTCGTGATTTTTTTACGATGAAAATCCTCATAAAACTTGAAACTGGCCTTAGACAGGTGACTGAAAGGCTTCTTTTCATCATAAGGTTTTCGTAAAATTTCATCCCCTTTCGCAGCAGATTGATCCTCTGAAAAACCAGAGCGTTGTTGTATTGATGAGCGGCGAGAGACATTTTTTCGAGCCTCTGGAAACATCTCGTGAAGTGTCTGATCCATTCCTTCAATAACTTCGTAGGCCCAATCACAGCCTGTTATTCGCTTCGCCAAAATCCTGCCCCCGCTCAGATTTTTTTATTTAGATATCTAATGCCTAATTAATCATCACAGAAATATTGATTGTTTCCGCTCAAATCAACAACTTTAAATGGGGTCCCATGAAAAAAAAATGAATCACTAATTCGTTGATATAAAACGCATAAATTACGCACTCAATTTGCATTAGGGGTGCTGCTATTGAAATTCTTCGACGCACAAACAATATGCATTAACGCACACAAATACAGCAAACCAGCATACGAAAGGCGTTGACATAGCGACTTTTAAGGGGTAAATATTCGTCCACTCAACTCGTTAATTGGGCATGGTGGGGGTTGTTATGCCTTGGAGGCGAATATTCAATGTTACGTTAGGTGTTGAAATGTTTGCCTTGGACTCTACACTAATATGCAACTCGCGCTTCGAACGGGCGCGTTTTTTTTGTGTATTACGTAGGTCACTTGATGCTTCAATGTCGTGGGTTGTTAATGAAAAGATCACCAATTTTAGGGGTTTCGGCGTTGACAGGCTGTTCAGATGCCTTAAAAAAGACTACCATATAACCTTGGGTTGTATGGCGGAGAGGTTGGAGACATTGAGTGCCTCCAACGCTTTTGGCTTGCTGAATTTAGTTGGAAATCAACCAGACGCTGATGCTTTCTGGACGCAGAATAGAGAAATTCCCATGACACGTAGAACATCTGTAACTTTATCCAAAGCTGATCTTGATGTTTTGGAGAAGCTAAAAGAGCATTATGGTACTGGCAGCGTTAGCGAAACCATTCGGCGCTCTATTTCGCAATCTTCATTGTTAAAAAGATATTCGGACGAAGATGGCGATCTTGTTGTCGAGAGAAATGGCAAGCGGTACGTGATACCGTCGCGGGGTTGATTTTTCGGCATCGCGTATCTCGTTCCAGATAATCGCTAAATCGAGCAAGTTCGATTAGGTTTCCGCATTAGGCGTGTCAAAAATACTCGACGGCGATATACTAACGTATCGCCATCGGGCTTGAAGGCAAACTTACCATACTTAACTAGGCAATTACCGTACAGAACTGAAAAACTTTCGATCTACTAGTCTAGGTGAAATCTTAGTTATGCGCCCTCAATGGTAAGCAAGAGCTGCTTGCTTTTCAGATCAATTAGGATTTTCCTGAATAGCCCCGAATTTCCTAGACGCCTTCGGTTCTCGTTTTCTGCTGCCGTTCGAAGTCTACGGGTGACAGCATCCCGTTTCTCGCGTGCTTGCGCTTGGGATTGTAGAACATTTCAATATAGTCGAACACAACACCACAACAGAACAGTAAGAGAACATTTACGCTTGCGGAACACAATGAGAACAGATAATGTGTTCTTGATTTGTACCAAACGACTCTTTCAAGTCGGGAGATAACCAATATGTTGACGCGCAAGCAGTATGAACTGCTCATGTTCATTCACGAAAGACTCAAAGAAACCGGTGTTCCACCGTCTTTCGATGAAATGAAGGATGCGCTCGACCTGCGCTCCAAGTCGGGTATCCACCGACTGATCACTGCTTTAGAAGAGCGCGGCTTCATTCGTCGCCTGCCAAACAGGGCGCGCGCCATGGAAGTTGTGCGCCTACCAGATTCGATAGCCCCGGGCCTCGGGGCTCCGCGCCCGAAGGGCAGCTTTTCCCCCGAAGTTATCGAAGGGTCGCTTGGAAAAGCAGTGCCCGGCAAAACCGACCCCCAACCTGTATCTGCCATGACAGAAATTCCGGTGATGGGACGCATTGCGGCCGGCGTTCCGATCGAGGCAATACAGACACACAGCCATTCCATTTCCGTACCACCTGAATTGATTGGTAAGGGCGAACATTACGCGCTTGAAGTTCGCGGCGATTCCATGATTGAAGCCGGCATTCTGGATGGGGATACCGTCCTGATCCGAAGAACAGATAGCGCTGACAGCGGAGATGTGGTTGTCGCTCTTGTCGATGACGAAGAAGCAACGTTGAAACGTCTTCGCAAGAAAGGGGCATCGATTGCCCTGGAAGCGGCCAACCCTGCTTATGAGACCCGAATTTTTGGACCTGGTCGTGTTCGGGTTCAGGGACGTTTGGTGGCATTGTTTCGCCAGTATTGACCTATTTGATTCAATGTTCGCGTTGGGGCTGGATGGTTTCCATCCGGGGCTGACCGAACATCATTGAACGCGGCAGGCCTGGGCGATTAGTTGTTCAGGCTTCGGCGCATCACTGATCCTAGTTTGTGCCACGGGCGTACAATCTTCGGAACGGCATACGAAATCCGCGAAATAACCGGTTTCGCTGAATCTGGTTTCTCGGGGTATCTGCTTTGCGGCGTGGCGCCATAACGATGATCGTATTGCCGCGGTTCAGACTGCTTCGGGTCTGACAGCCATATGGATATGGCACCTCTAGCTTGCCTAAAGGTCTTGTCAAAGACAACGGTGGCGGAGCAAGGCCTTTTAGCTATTATATCGGACACGATAATATCTGCATTTTTGCAGTCTAATTCCAGTGCTTCTGCCGTCTTGGGATACGCAATCCTGATAGGCTGCACCGTTTCAATGGCTCCCGGTTTCTTTGTATATGCATGGATGACGCAGCCATGGGATTCACAGTATCTTTGATGCGATTTCATCTTACGCGATTTAATTGCACTCTCAGGTAATCCTTCGACCTGCATCCAGATCGCATTTTGAAAGGTCGTTGCCCCGCTGCTGAGCCGTAGTTGCCCCGTCTCATCCCGAGCAGCAATCCGGGTCCCGGCACTTGCAATCTGGATATCTGGCGGTCGGTCCAGAACGGCCAAAGACACCCCGGCGGCAATTGGCAGGCTTGAGAAAAAACGCAACCGCCCGGGTAAAAGCAACAGGACAAATAGACCGGAGACAAGACAAACAGCTGCTGCGGCAGACAAGTTTCCCGTCAAGCCGCTGTCCGCTGTCAGTTCAGAGGTAAACTCGGATATAGCGAGCAGAAGCGACAGGCCAGTCGCCATGACCGAAAGCGGTATTGCTGCCAAACCAAAGGGCATCAACGCCAGTGCCAAGACCCCCATAGGCATAACGATCACTGAGAATACCGGCATTCCAAGCATGTTACCGATCAGCCCATAGGGCGCTATCCGCGCAAAATGATGTGCCCCAACGATACCGGTCGCCAATCCGGCTACGAGGGCCGTTACAAAAAGGGCGGCTGCATAGTGTCCGGCCTTGCGAACCGCATTTGCCCAAAAGGGCCGGTCCGGTGCCAGTCGCGGACGATCAATTTGCCGCTGCCGCCAAATATCATAGACCGCAACCAGGCTGATAACCGCAGCAAAAGACATTTGAAAACCGGGAAAAAACAATCGTTCCGGTGCCAGTATCAAAAGCACCAAACCGGCAAGTGCAACACTTCTCAGTGTCAATCCGCGGCGACCAATCATGATGCCGAGAAACACCAATGAAATCATCAGAAAAGAACGCTGTGTCGCAACCGATGCCCCGGAGAGCAGTAAATAAAAAACGGCTGCGGCGAGAGCAAGACCTGCGGCAATCTTTTGGATCGGCATTCGCAAAACCGCCGCCGGGAACAGGGCCAGAACACCAAGACAGGTTGCGAAGGCACCGCCGGCAAACAAAGCCATGTGCAATCCGGATATCGCCAGAATATGTGCCAGCCCCGCCTTTCTGAGGTTTTCCTCCACCTCGTGCGCTATCCCGCTGCGCTCTCCGACCAGAAGGGCAACAGCCAGAGCCTGTTCCGGGCCGCCAGGAAGAATTCCCTTGATCCGTTCGGCGAGGGCGTGGCGGAATCCGGCCAAAAGACGGGTCGTCTGAGTGGCGACAGTTTCGCTATCAAGGTCAATCCGTTTGGGCTCTCCATAGCTAAATCCGGTAGCGCCCAACCTTGAATAATAGGCGCGAAAGGAAAAGTCATAACCACCCGGCGTCACCGGGCCTGCTGGCGGAAACAGACGAGCTTGGGTTTCAACCCCATCTCCGACCCGTAGCTCTGATTTCGGGCTAACCCGCAGACGCACCCTCTCCGGAAACTCAATGTTTGTTATCTGGCGATTGTTTACGCTCAAGGTCTGTAGCAAGACCCGCGTCCCGGACCCTTTTCGATCTATGTCCAGCACGCGGGCCGTTAGAGTGACCGACATCGGTTCACCCAGCCTCGGCGCCTGAACAATGGCGGTTCTGACTGTTGCGACAGTTAACCCGGCGACAGTCGCCAGAATTAGTATCACAGACGGTGAAAGCCCCTTTTCACGCCACAAAGAAAGTCCTACCAAGCCTGAAAATAGCGAAATGAAAGACAGGACGGCCCAATGGGATTCTTCCGGCAGCACCCTATAAATGTAAATTCCAATGACAAAAGCAAACCCGGTCCATAGCAGGCCCTGCTTGTCCCAAAATCGTTCGAATACCTGAGTTCCGGCGTCTTTTTGTCGCGAAACAAACGGCTTGTTGCGGGCCCTGGCCCTTTCCTGCAAAAAAGACAGGAGTGGATCGAGCTTGTTGCTTGAAACTATTTCAAAAGGAGCATCACTCATTGGCGCCGACGTCAGGCGGCTGTCTTTTTCCGGATCAGGATCCTGACGTTCTGTCACGGTTCCCCTTCAGTCAAAACCGCAAGAAAGGCCGGATGAGTGTTTAGCCTTTTCAAAGCCTGTGCTAAGACCGCGCCACCAATCATGATGGCGCATGATGCGCCCCATACTGACAGAGACTTTCAAAAAGCACCATGGCCCAAGACATCGTCACGCGTTTCGCCCCTTCCCCGACCGGTTTCCTTCATATCGGCGGTGCCCGGACGGCTCTTTTCAACTGGCTGTTTGCCAAGCATTCCGGCGGCAAGATGCTGCTTCGGATCGAAGACACTGATCAGGCGCGCTCCACGCAGGAGGCCGTCGATGCCTTGAAGGACGGATTGTCCTGGTTAGGCCTGGGCTGGGATGGCGATCCGATCTCACAGTTTTCACGGGTTGACCGGCACAAGGAAGTTGTCGAGCAAATGGTTGCCAACGGCACGGCCTACCACTGTTATTGTTCGCAGGAAGAAGTAGCTGCCATGCGGGAAAAAGCCCGCGCTGAAGGCCACCCGCCACGCTATGACGGAACATGGCGCAACCGGGATGCGTCCGAAGCACCAGCAGGCGTTGATCCTGTTGTCCGCCTGAAGGCACCAAAAGATGGCGAGACAGTCGTCCACGATATGGTTCAGGGCGAAGTTGTCATTCCGAACAAGGATCTCGACGACATGATCCTTTTGCGGTCCGATGGAACGCCAACCTACATGCTGGCCGTTGTCGTTGATGACCATGACATGGGTATTTCGCATATAATTCGCGGCGTCGATCATTTGACCAATGCTGCGCGTCAAATCCTGATTTTCAAGGCCAACGGCTGGGATGTGCCTAAAATGGCGCATATCCCGCTGATTCATGGCCCTGATGGAGCCAAACTTTCAAAGCGCCACGGCGCTACGGGCGCTGAAGCCTATCGCGCCATGGGCTATTTGCCGCAGGCTATGCGAAACTACCTTGCCCGCCTCGGCTGGAGTCACGGCGACGAGGAAATCATGTCACTGGATGACATGATCAAGTGGTTCGGCATGGATGCAGTCGGTCAGTCCGCATCTCGGTTTGATTTCAAGAAACTGGAGAACCTCAACGGCCACTATATGCGCGCAACAGACGATGCGGACCTTCTGGATCACTGGAAGGCTTATCTGTCCTACGCTGACAACGGCGCAGCGGTGCTTTACTGGCTTGCTGATGCAGCCAATGCACAAACGGCGCTTACTGCCCTTCCCGGCTTGAAAGAGCGCGCCAAAACACTCGTCGATTTGACCGAAAGTGCATCTTATCTGTGGCGTCAACGTCCTCTGGATACAGATGAAAAAGCTGAAAAGATCCTGAATGAGGACGCCAAGTCTATCCTAGGTGAGCTGCACGATGTTCTTGCAGCAGCAACCGAATGGAGTGCTGAACCGCTCGAAACGGCCGTAAAAGCGTATGCAGAAGAAAAAGACCTGAAACTTGGCAAGGTTGCGCAGCCTTTGCGGGCAGCTCTTACCGGTCGCGGAACGTCCCCTGGCATTTACGATGTACTGATTGCACTCGGCCGCGACGAATCTCTCGCCCGGATCAAGGATCAGGCAGCTTAAGGGCAAATTGCGTCGGCGGCGCATTTTAGAATTGCCAGTCATCTGGCAGCGTCCCGACGTCAGCACTGTCGTCTTTGACCAAAGCGTTACATCGGCCAACTTGCGGCAGTGCGGCAAATGGGATAGGCAAGACCCGACCATTCCTCCAGCGCCGTCCGGCAACTTGGAAATGGGTCTTTTTCTAAGGCCTGCCAAAGGATGGTGCATAGGGTAACAAACAGGGGGTTTTCTGAATGGCCGACAACAACGCCAAGCTCAATGTCAATGGTGGCGACCACCAATTCGACGTTCTTGACGGATCCATCGGACCGTCGGTAGTGAACATCTCGTCCCTTTACAAGGACACCGGCATGTTCACTTACGACCCGGGCTTCACCTCAACTGCATCCTGCGAATCCAAGATCACCTATATTGATGGTGACGAAGGTACTCTGCTTTATCGCGGGTATCCGATTGAACAGCTTGCCGACCACGGCGATTTCCTTGAATCATGCTATCTGCTGCTCTACGGCGAATTGCCGACCAAGCCGCAGAAGGACGACTTCGTCAGCCGTGTGACCTACCACACAATGATCCACGAGCAGATGCATCGCCTCTATGCCGGTTTCCGCCGCGATGCGCACCCGATGGCGATCCTGTGTGGCACCGTCGGTGCCCTGTCCGCATTCTATCATGACTCGACCGACATCTCTGATCCGCACCAGCGCATGGTTGCGTCTCTGCGCATGATTGCGAAGCTGCCAACGATGGCTGCAATGGCCTATAAATACCACGTTGGTCAGCCATCCGTTTATCCGCGCAATGATCTGTCCTATGCTGCAAACTTCCTGCATATGTGTTTCGCGGTTCCGTGCGAAGAGTATGAAGTGAACCCGGTCCTGGCCCGTGCCATGGACCGTATTTTCATCCTGCATGCCGATCACGAACAGAACGCGTCGACGTCCACTGTGCGTCTCGCAGGGTCCTCTGGAGCAAACCCGTTTGCGTGTATTGCAGCTGGTATCGCCTGTCTTTGGGGCCCGGCGCATGGCGGCGCCAATGAAGCAGCGCTCAACATGCTGTCTGAAATCGGCTCTGTAGATCGCATTCCGGAATTTGTTGCACGCGCTAAAGACAAGAACGATCCGTTCCGTCTGATGGGCTTTGGCCACCGCGTTTACAAAAACTACGATCCACGTGCGAAGATCATGCAGAAGACCTGCCACGAGGTTCTCGGCGAACTTGGCATCAAGGACGATCCGCTCCTCGATATCGCGATGGAACTGGAAAAGATCGCTCTCAACGATCCGTATTTCGTCGAGAAGAAGCTTTACCCGAACATCGACTTCTATTCCGGTATCACATTGCGTGCGCTCGGCTTCCCGACCACCATGTTCACCGTGCTGTTTGCTCTGGCCCGTACAGTCGGCTGGATCGCACAGTGGAAAGAAATGGTCGAAGATCCGTCGCAGCGTATCGGTCGCCCGCGTCAGCTTTATACAGGCGCCGAAAAACGCGACTACGTGCCAATTGATCAGCGTCGCTGATTATTCAAGACAGGTTTCTAACGAAACAAGAAAAGCCCCGAACCATCGGTCCGGGGCTTTTTCTATTTTTGCATAGAGACTTTTTGGTTGTAGGAGCTATCGGAAAAACTGCTTTCGGCACCACGCTGTTGTTAGTGATCAATTTGCCCAACAACTGCTTCGCGCGCCCATTTCGGATGTTCGCTGTTTCAAGCTATAATGCCGAAAACAGACCTGAAATATCTTTGAGGCAAATTGCCCGGATGCGGACAAAGCGGCCTCTGGATTCACCAATTGGATTGGCAGCTTTGGGATGTCGGCACATCGAGAGTATTGCCCTTCTTGCAATAGTAGTAAGGTATGGCTGGGGATTACCAGATCACATTGCAACTATGAATTTTCTAAACCGAGAATGAGCGATGCTGAAAAGTGGGGTATGGCCATTCTCTCTGTTCTTTTGATCGCAGGATTGCTGGCTTTCTATTCACAATCACCGGAGCAATCAAAGACATCGATTGCATTGGCCCCAGGTTACATTTCTGCATTTGCGCTCGCGATGAACAATCAAGGTGATGACATCACGAAAATAAGGGCTGAAATAAATACGAGAATTCAACAGTCAGGCACTGAAGACGTTTCTTACCCAGTCAAGCCGGGTGATGGCGAGTCGAGTGTTAGATTTGCAAATACTGTTATCGGGATTTTATCGGCCAAGAGTGAAGCAGAAACTTGCGCGTTCCAGCTTGGATTTTCTGGTTTGATGGATACAAACACGCCGGGGACCTATCCAGGGTTCTCTATCAGGAAAACTGCAAGATGTGCAGGATTTCCCAATATGAGCCATCATTATGAAGAAAAATACTTTCTTGATCTCATGGAGTCAGCCAGAAGATAAGAAATGCGAGTCGCGTTCTTCGGTCCGTGAAAGAGTTCAATTTTGCATCTTGCAGCATCTATCAATTTGGACTCAAAACTGACCTTTGTTGCATCTAAAACAGGCGACAGCTTTGCGCGCCCAAGTCGGACATTTGTCATAACACGCGTGAAGACTGAAAGCTGTCATTTGTTGCATTGCAAGAGAATGTCTTTTGTGGGCGGGGAGCTGGCATCTGTTGCAACTTCGACAGCGCTGGGAGCCAACGTCCAACCCAGACATTGAAGAGTTGAACTTCGCAAACAACACGTTGGACGCATTGAATGACTCCATAGTCGGTTCTACTTTTAGGTGAGCTTTATTTAGTATGGAATTTATTTGGAGAAGGTAATGGCTTGGTTTGACGGATTGAAGCTGGGGACACCGGCCCACGGTATCGCTTCGACTACGAACACTCGCGTTCGCGTCGTTGCGGGACCAGGCACCGGTAAATCGTTTGCTATGAAGCGCCGGGTCACCCGCCTGCTCGAAACTGGAGTTGCGCCCGACCTTATTCTCCCGGTAACGTTCACCCGAGTTGCGGCGCAGGACCTTCACCGCGAATTGGTCAATATGGGTGTTCCAGGATGCAACGAACTGCACGCCCACACCCTTCACAGCCTAGCCCTTCGAATGCTCACGCGGAACCATGTTCTCGCGGGCACTGGGCGCATTCCGCGTCCGCTAAACGACTTTGAGACGGAAGCAATGGTTTGCGACCTTATGGCCGTTCACGGAGGTAAGAGGGCCGTGGACGACTTGAAACAAGCCTATGAAGCGGCGTGGGCCCGCCTCAATAGCCAAACGCCGGGATACGCACCCTCCGCAGAGGAAGCTGCGTTCCAGTACGACCTGCTTCAATGGCTACGTTTTCACGAAGCGATGTTGATCGGGGAAGTGATACCGGAAATTTATCGGTACCTTTCTGCAAATCCCGCAGCGCCTGAACGCTCAGAGTTCAGCCATATCTTGGTCGATGAGTATCAGGATCTGAACAAGGCGGAGCAAGCAATCATCGAACTGCTTTCTGACGTGGCAGAAGTCTGCATAGTCGGTGACGACGATCAGTCGATCTACGGTTTCAAACACGCTCACCCTGACGGCATTCGCGATTGGCTGCTAGCCAATTCAGGCGCCGACGATTTGTGCCTTCTCGATTGCCACCGCTGCCCGACCAGAGTTGTTGACATGGCGAATGCGCTCATTGCCCACAACGTCCACCGTCCGACAACCCGTGCGCTGCTTCCTATCGCTGCGAAGGGGGCAGGCGTGGTGAGTATTCGTCAGTACCCTAATTTGAATCAAGAAGTCGAGGGCGTCGTGGCAACGATCCAACAAATGATAGCAAAGGGTACCCCTGCGGGGGATATATTGGTCCTCGCTCAAAGCCGCGCCGTTGGAACGCCGATCTACAAAGCGCTTCTAGCAGGCGTCGTCCCCGCTAGGTCCGAATACACAGAATCCGAACTCGAGCGGGAGGTGGCACAATATTCGTTTGCGTTATTAAAGCTGTTCGCCAATCAGGACGACCGGGTCGCGCTGCGCTGGCTTGTGGGGCGGAACGGAAACAATTCTCATGCTGCGGGGTACAAGCGTGTTCGCGACCATTGTGAAGCGACCGGACTGGCGCCATGGCAGGCTCTGAGTCAGTTGAGTGCAGGCATATTGAGAATCCCCTACACAGGGCGCATTGTGCACGATTTCAATGCGCTCGTAGCCGAACTGAATGCAATCGGCGCATTACCTGACCTAACTTCAGTGGTTGACGCGTTGTTTCCCGAAGGTCAGGCTGAAACCCGCGAACTGCGCGACATCGCCGTCGCATCTATTACTGCTGATCCGACTATTGACGCGCAGTCTTTGGTCGGCGAATTGAACACCGCCATCACGCAGCCAGAAATCCCGACGGACATCCAAGAAGTCCGGATAATGAGCTTGCACAAGAGTAAGGGGCTAAGTTCGCCTGTGACAATCATCGCAGGGTGCGTGAATGGCCTGCTGCCGAGAGCACAGAAAAATCCGATGACCCCGCTAGAAAGACAACACTACGACGAAGAACAGCGCAGGCTATTCTTCGTGGGCGTCACGCGAGTGAAAGCTGACCCAACGAACGGAAAACCCGGTACGCTGTTTCTGACATACTCTCAAGAAATGCCGCTGGCAGATGCGATGAAAGCGGGCATAACACCGGCATACGTCAACTATGGAACAGCCGTCTTGCAAGCGAGCCCGTTCATTGCCGACATGGCCCCGGCAGCCCCTGCTGCTGTCGCCGTGATATAGATAATAAATGCCTGATTGGACTTCCTGATCTTTCATAGGTGCCCCGCGTATTGTTGCCAATGTCTGCAATGCGAAAGCTGAGGCGCTGCGCATCGAAGCGGAGTGAACATCAGCAACAGGCGGGAACTGAACAAGCACAGCTGGCATGCCAATGTCAGCTTTGTCCTGTGGTTTCAATGGGTCGACGCAACACTTTAATCTTTTTGGAAAGATGAGGTGTTGAAGATGAAGTATCGGACGCGGACGTTTTACACGGACAAGCAGAAGTCGGAGATGTGGGATCGCTGGCAGCGCGGCGAGTCTATGAGCTCGATTGGGCGTTGCTTTGATCGTGCGTCGTCATCGATCTTTCCGCACCTTGCGGTGACTGGGGGCATCCGGCCACCTGCGCGGAGGCGGTCTCGTCTTGCGCTGACTTTGATAGACCGGGAGGAGGTCTCCCGTGGCCTCGCCGCCAAGCGTTCGTTTCGCTCCATTGCGCGGATCTTAAAACGGTCGCCCTCAACGATCAGCCGCGAAGTTCACCGCAACGGAGGTCGGAATGCATATCGCGCTGCCCATTCAGATCAACGTGCCTGGGACTGCGCAAAGCGGCCCAAATCTTGTAAGCTCTCGTTCAATGCGCCCCTGTGCTATTGGATATCACGGAAGCTGCGCTTGAAGTGGTCTCCCGAACAGATCGCTGGCTGGCTCAAGCGGGCGCACCCCGATGAAGAGCAAAGCCGCGTGTCACACGAAACGATCTACCGCAGCCTTTACGTTCAAACCCGTGGGGTTCTGAAGAAGGAATTACAGGAATGCCTGCGCAGTCCCCGTGCCATCCGGCGGTCTAGACACGCCACCCAAAAGGGTCTTAAGTTGCGTAAAATCAAAGATGCAGTTCCGATCAGAGAACGCCCACCAGAGGCCGAGGACCGTGCTGTCCCAGGTCACTGGGAAGGCGACTTAATCGTAGGCTCAAACAACAGCTACATCGCGACACTGGTCGAGCGCCATTCCCGCTTTTTGATGCTAGCGAAAGTCGAGAACAAGGACACCCAGAGCGTCATCACCGCCCTGATCAAGCAAGCGCGAAAGCTTCCCAAGGAGCTTTACAAATCGCTGACTTGGGATCGTGGATCAGAGATGGCAGGGCACCGTAAGTTCACAATGGCCACCAAGATCGACGTTTATTTTTGTGATCCTCAATCGCCTTGGCAGAGAGGTAGCAACGAAAACACCAATCGCCTTCTCAGACAATACTTCCCCAAAGGCATTGATATATCAGGCTTCAGTCAGGCTGAGCTCAGCGCAACTGCACGCCAACTCAACGAGCGACCGAGAAAGACCTTGCAATACCAAACACCAGCAGAGAAATTTGACGCCTGTGTTGCAGCGATCCTTTGAAACCACACCTGATAGCGGGCAAAAATCGACAGTCCTCTCCCGACCCCGTCGCTGCCAGTTGCCCTTGCTGTCCGGATCGCATCGCACAACCGCAAAGCGGACATTCGCGTTGGTCTGATGTACGGAGTCTGCTGGAGAGCATGAACGCCGACGCTTTCGCCGTTCGTCCAATTTGTCGTGGCAGCTCGGTGTTGCCTTTCGTGCGCTACGCCACCGGCGATAGCCCTTCACCTAAAGCGGTCATGTGAACCATGCGCACAGGCGTATGTTCGTCCATAGACGAAAGATACAAAGCTTCCGGCTCCTCATCACGTATGGTTATTAGGGGGAAGTTTTTTCTGTGCCTACTTCAACGGGATCAGTTCATGAGCTCGAAACTAGAAAAGATAATCAACAATCAAACGGCCAAACGCTGTTCAACACCAAAAATAGTCATTCCAATTGGAATATAACCATCGAATGACATGAGGGGCCACCGCATTGCCAAATCAGAACCCTGTCGTATTTGTTCATGGACTGTTTGGTTTCGGCCCGGATGAACTGGGCCCACTGAATTACTGGGGCCGGGCGTTCAAGGTTCCGTCAGCTTTAAACCGTAGATACGAGGCCAGCGTTGGACCTGTCGGCTCGGCTCACGATCGGGCTTGCGAGTTGGCAGCGCAGATCAAGGGACTGTCGTCGATTATGGCGCTCACCATTCTCAAGAAGCAGGACATGCCCGCTACGGCCGCGACTATTCAAACAAAGGATTCGTCCCTGAATGGAATGCCGACAATCCGGTTCATCTGGTCGGTCACAGTCATGGCGGTCCCACCATCCGTTGCCTGCAACACCTTCTAGCGGAAAATCACTTTGGCTGGGGCAGCGACCATCATTGGGTCAAATCGCTAAGCACAATCTCCGGGGTTTTAAATGGTAGCCCTTTGGTGTTCATGTTCGGAGCCGATGAGCAAACCGGTGTGATGAAGCGGGATGGCATCTGTTTCAATATCCTGAAATTGGTCGAGTGTTATACCGGAATGACCGGCGGACTGGTCAATCTGAACAATATCTATGATTTCGATCTGGACTATTGGGGATACGAGCGAAGACAAGATGAAACATTTTCTGAATACCTGGACCGGGTCGCAGAGTGTCCGTTTTTATGGCAGCAGGACAACGCTCCCTATTCGCTGACGTTGCAAGGTGCCTTTGAGACCAACCATATTTGGCAGACCTATCCGGACACCTACTACTTTTCCTATATCACTGAAAAAACTGTCATAAATCCGATCACAGAGCACTATCATCCTCGACCGGATATGATGCCGGAAATGATGTCAACCTCGATATATATTGGCTCAAAAGTCTTTGAAGCCCCGCCGATCCCAATCGATGGTTTTGACAGTGCTGACTGGTGGGAAAACGATGGGCTGGTTCCAACCTGGTCACAAATCTATCCCCGCACGGCTGGAAATCATCCGGTTGCCGGGGAGTTTACGGATCTCGATCCGCCAGAGGGATTTCAAAAAGGTGCCTGGCATTACCAGTGGCTTCGCGGCATGGACCATCTCGACATCTGCCTTCGGCCGGCGTTGACCCTGGTGAAACGCCAGGAGAATTTCTATGAAACCCTTTTTCAGCGCCTTGCTGGCCTCTGAAGAAACTTGCCAGATAATCAAACAGGGTAAGTCGGGCCTTTTGTTCTCAAGAGACTTGCGCTGGTGGACTGCCTGTTTCTGCATTGGAGATGTAATCTCGATATTTTCCCGGTGTCATACCTGTCCATTTTCCGAATGCGCGGAGAAATTGGGTGTGGCTTGCATAACCGAGGTCATTGGCAATTTCAGAGACCGTATACTGGTCTTTCAGCAATGACTGAGCACGTTTTCTGCGTTCAATTTCCAACAAGGCCCGGTAGGACATGCCAGCCTCAGAGAGCCTACGCTGAATAGTCCGTGGCCCCAATCCGATTTTGCTGCCCAAGCTGTCGATATCTGTTCGTCCGAATAACAGATGCTGATAGATCAATTCACTCATGAACGACACGAAATCTGTCGGCAGGGCTTGTTTCTCGCGTTCTATGTCACTGTTGGTAATGACCCGCGCTGATGGCAGCGGCCCCCTTTGTGGTGCAGACAGGAGGTGCCGTCCAAACACGATGCCGTCAGCGTCACACCCAAAGTGAATTGGTGCGCCAAAACAATCTTCAACATCCTGTTCCCACGGACCACTGGGATAACTGACTTCGATGCGGCTGATTTCAAATGGTTCGCTCAGCCGACTGCGCAGAAATCCGATCATGTAGCTTATCATGGTGTCAGCAGCGTGCCGCCAAAATGGAGCCCCCTGAAAACCATTTATGTAACCAAGTCGGACTTCATCTCCGCTAACCTGCAAAAACTGTCTGGAAAAACCAGCATCTCGGCGCACATTTGCCGCAGTCCGTTTGAGGCCGGTCAATAGATCTGGCGCCGCAGCAATATACTCACCAAACATGCCCAGAGTGGTCACGTCATTGTTGGTGCCGAACTTCAGTCCGATCGACCTTCTTCCTGTGACCTCAGCTGCGCGCGTCAGAAACTTATAATAATCTGAATATAGAAGTGGCGAGTCCGATCGCTCGAGAATAGCAGGAGACAATTCGAGGTCCGACAGGACCCTGGACAATCCTTCCTCGCCAGCAAAATCTCCAATCAAAGTCGGTAAACTTCCCAGATCGCCAACTCGTGTGAACAGGTGCTGTGGAATGATCAGTCCAATTCAAATCTGGGATTCGGCAAAACACACATGACTATTGCCATCTTATCGCGCGGCAATTGACACATTTGCGAAGGAATCCTTCCGTTGGGAAGTTGTCGCAAATTGGCACATTGCCTTATCCATCGCACTGCCACATCTTTCGATCTTACGGACGTAAAAATACGTAAACGAACATAGTAATAATAAGATGGCTCCATCCAAATTGGCAATAAAAACTGCTTATGTTTTTGCCTTCATATCGGTCTGTAGTCCTTTTTCGAACTGGCTGATTGGACCAGTGAAGGCTCAGGATGCGGCCGCTCAGGCGAACAATCCACTGGCTGATGTTCGGGCATTCAACATCCAGAACTATTATACACCAAGTTTCACTGGAAGTGGCGCGTTTCCGGCCAATACCTCGTGGCTCCGATATGCGCAGCCAGTAGGCACCCCGGTTGGAAACTTTCTCGTCCGCGCTTCCTTGCCATTCAGGTCTGTTAAATCCAGTGCCGTCTCTCGGACATTTGGTATGGGCGACTTCAATATATTTGCTGCTTATTCGCTGGACACAGGCGTCTCGGGAGTGACCGCTGGTGTTGGTCCTTTGCTGGTAGTTCCAACAGCAACCGAGGATGTAACCGGAACCGGGAAATGGCAGGCAGGTGCCGCAGCAGTTTATTTTAATGCCAAGTCCAAAATTTTTCAGTGGGGTGGACTTCTGACCTGGCAAACTGCCTTTGCCGGCCCGAAAGGACGTGACCATACCAACATTATTGCAGCTCAGCCTTTCGGTTTTCTTCAACTGGGTGACGGTCTCTACACCGGAATGGCGCCAACGTGGGCATTTGACATCCAGAATGACCGTTACAACGTGCCGCTGGGGCTTCGGCTCGGCAAAGTCTTCAAACGCGACAAAACAGTCTTCAATTTATTTGTCGAACCACAGTACTCCGTGTTGACCAAAGGGGAAGGTCAGCCCGAGTTTCAGGTCTATATGGCGTTGAACATGCAGTTTTATTGAGCGTGAGTTTAGACTGTATATCATTGAATATATTCACACTAATCCACAATCAAGTTGGTCGTTCGGAGAACGTTTTCTAGGCGATGAGCCTGAATTTAGGGAGAAATAAATGAGAATGAAGTTGATTGTCGCAGTCGCATTGACATGTCTTGTCAGTGCGCCAGCCTCTGCGCAGGATGCAAAGCCGAACATCCTCGTCATCTGGGGGGATGATGTCGGCCAGTCCAACATCTCGGCCTATACGATGGGCCTGATGGGGTATCGGACACCCAATATCGACCGCGTTGCCGATGAAGGCATGATCTTCACGGATTATTATGGTGAGCAATCCTGCACAGCCGGTCGTTCCTCCTACATCATGGGCCAAAGCGTCTACCGCACAGGCCTGTCTAAGGTTGGCTTGCCGGGAGCGGATCTTGGACAGCAGGTCGAAGATCCGACAATTGCCGGTCTTTTGAAGCCGCATGGATACATGACCGGCCAGTTTGGCAAGAACCATCTGGGCGATCAGGATGACATGCTGCCGACGAACCATGGGTTCGATGAGTTTTTTGGCAATCTCTATCATCTGAACGCTGAAGAAGAGCCGGAAAACCCGGATTATCCGAAAGATCCGGAATTCCGCGAAAAATATGGCCCACGCGGCGTTATCAAATCATCTGCTGATGGGTCGATCGAAGACACCGGTCCCCTCACCAAAAAGCGGATGGAAACCGTTGACGATGAAACCGTGGCGGCCGCCATTGATTTCATCAAACGGGCCAACGATCAGGGCAAGCCATTCTATGTCTGGTGGAATGGCACACGGATGCATTTCCGCACCCATATCAAGGACGAAATCCGCGGCATTTCCGGTCAGGACGAGTACAGCGACGCCATGCTCGAACATGATGGTCATGTCGGCCAATTGCTGGATTTGCTCGACGAGCTGGGCATCGCCGACAACACCATCGTCCATTATTCGACTGACAACGGTCCACATATGAATACATGGCCGGATGCAGCGTCCTCCCCGTTCTTTGGTGAGAAAAACACCAACTGGGAAGGTGGCTGGCGTGTGCCGTCCATGGTTCGCTGGCCGGGCAAGGTCGAAGCCGGATCCATCTCCAACGAAATCATGCACCACATGGATTGGTTGCCGACCTATCTGGCAGCCGCAGGTGATTCTGACATCAAGGCAAAGCTGAAGGAAGGTGGC
>JBDWMJ010000018.1:0-375593 GCA_039972695.1 Roseibium sp.
TGGCGACAAATACATGCTGAAGCTGAAGGATGACGCTGCGCTCGACTATGAGACCGAGACGCAGGTCACGGTCGATGTGACCGCGACGGACAGCGGCGGTCTGTCGGACACTGAAACCATCGTCATCGATGTCATTGATATCGTTGAAATAAATTCCGAGATTGGGCCAATACGGGATGTCGATAGTTCTCTGAATAGCGTTGCAGAAAACGGTGCTGGCGGAGAGATCGTCGGAATCACGGCCTTGGCTGAAGATCGTGATCCTGGAGATGCGGTAATCTATTCCACTGATGATCCACGGTTCGATATCGATCCGGTTAGTGGTGTATTGACAGTCAAGGATGGCGTCGGCTTCGATTATGAAGCGACGCAGGCTGTTGATGTAGAAATTACAGCAATGTCTTCAGACGGGTCCGAATCCACTGGTTCCTTTACGGTCAATATTACGGATGTAAATGAAGCGCCTGATCTGGACTTCGATCCGGAACTTGGACCGGGTGTATCGGTCACCATGACATTTGTCGAAGAAAGCGCCGGGTACAGCAATGTCATCGGTGTCTTCTACAAGGATGGTAACGGCAATCCGGTCGGCGGCGAAATTGTCTGGGTCGACCAGAATATCCTTGATGCCGGTGATACCGAGACAGTCTATCTGGAAGGTGTTGAAGCTGCGGATATAGGCTATTTTCTGATCCCTGATGGTGCGGACGTGAATGACGGTCTCGCCAACGGTGACAAGGTCACGTTCGAAAAAGATGGAGATGGCAATTGGCAGGCTGTCGCGGCCGACGGAACCAAGTTGCAAGGCTTGGGCGCGAATGCGTTCTTCTCCGGGGATGGCTCGCTAAATCCGGATGGGTTTGATCACACAATCGAATCCGGTGTCACGATCGGATTTGAGGATCTTGTTGACGGCGGAGATAAGGACTTTGACGATCCGGTCTTTGACCAAACTGTCTTTGAAACCAATGCAACGGCTGCCGTTTATGAAGAAGAGCTTGGGGCCGAAGTCGGCGAATTGTCGGTAACGGATCCAGATTCTGGCGACAGCCATACTTTCACAGTTTCTGATGACCGCTTTGAAGTGGTTGCTCAGGGTGGAAAATATGTTCTGAAACTGAAAGACGACCAGTCACTTGATTACGAGACCGAGACCCAGGTTAGTGTAGATGTGACGGCGACGGATTCAGGTGGTCTCTCCGATAGCGAGACGATTGTTATTGATGTGATCGACGTTGAACCTGAAGACGGAAACAGTCGGGTTAGCCCGGTACAAGATACGGATTCGGCGAAGAATCTCGTTGCCGCAACCATGGCTGCAGGTGCTGTTGTCGGACTTACGGCATTTGCGCAAGATGCAGATGCCGGGGATACTGTCACCTATTCGATAGACGACAACCGGTTTGAAATCGATGCAGACACCGGTGTCGTCACGGTTGCCAGCAATTTGACCTTGACACCGGGAGAAATCATCAACGTTACAGTCACAGCGACATCCAGTGACGGGACAATGTCTCAGGCAGATTTCCCGATCGAAGTGGCAAGTGGCGGTTCTGATAATGCTCCGCCGGATTTGATCGTAGGTGAAGCTATCTATTCTCCTGTCAAGCATGGCGGCGGCCATGATGATGACCATCACGACGGACACCATGGACATCGCCATGACGGAGACCGAGGGCGCCACGATCACGACGATGACGACCATGGTCATAGTCACGGACAACATGATGACGATGATGATGGAAGTGGGTTCTATGTGCCGGAAAATGAAACCGGGGTTGAGCTGGTTGAATTGTCTGTCGTGGATCCGGATGTTGGCGACAGTCACACATTCACCGTCTCGGACAATCGTTTCGAAGTGGAATCAACTGGCGATGCTTATGTCCTGAAACTGAAAGATGATGCCGCTGTCGATTACGAAGCCGAACAATCCATATCGCTGGATGTAACGGCGACCGACAGCAGTGGCTTGTCTGATACTGAATCCATAACCCTTGATGTTGTTGATATGTCGGATGACAAAGTCCGCGAAAAAGGCACTGGTCAGGATGACGATCTGGTCGGCGGTGATGGCAATGACAAGCTGTGGGGCAAAGGTGGCGACGATGTTCTGCTAGGCCAGGGTGGTGCCGACAAGCTTTATGGAGGGTCAGGAGATGATGACCTCATTGGCGGTACCGGGAATGATGTTCTCAATGGCGGAAGCGGTTCTGATAACTTTGTCTATATGCCGGGTGATGGCGACGACATTGTCCTTGGAGGTCGAGGCGAAAACTGGATCGACCAGATTGATCTTGCAAACGCGCCTGACGGGACAGACTTCGGCAGCTATGGAGCGGATTGGAATATCACCCTGACAGAGGGAACAATCAACGAAGTCGACACCGTAAACGGGGAAATCACCTTGTCTCAGGATGCTGACGGCTACATCAATCTCAATGATGGCAGCCAGATCGAGTTCTCCGATATCGAGGGCATTCAGTACTAGGGCTTAGAGCTTGAGTATCTGAAGTGATTGCTACAAACACAAAAGGCGGCCCTGTTAGGAGCCGCCTTTTTTCGAAGCTCTTCAATAGAGGTTATTCGATTGGGGCTAGTTGTAGCGTTTCGACAGAGAATGGTTCGCTCGAGACCACTTCAACCGCTTCATACTGGAGGGTATCATTTTCGGTCGGCCCAAGTCGCAAGTTCCAGGTATTAAACTCTGGCACGTACCGCGGAGTGGGGGCTGGACGTTCTTCGATGATGGAGAAATGTTGCGGGGCGAGGCGGCCAATGTTTGCAAGCAAAAAGAAATCGGCTATGCGGGCATCATATCGAGCCCGAACATAATCGACCTGGCTCAAAAGCAGTTCGCGTTCACCATCAAGCACGTCCAGAAGCGATCTCTGGCCACTGTCGAATTCGACCTGAAGCCCTTTGACTGCACGCTTGTTGGCAGCAATCGCCCGTTGGCCAGCCTTGGCCCGCAGTCTTGAAGCTGATCGTTGCTTGATCGCCCGAATGACATTTTCACGGATGATCTGTTGCGTGTCATCCAGTTCGAATTCCTGGCTGGAGGCTGTAAACTTGGCCTGCTTTACGGCAGCAATGTTACGCCCGCCGGTAAAGAATGGTGCCGTGACACGAACGCCAAATCGGAAATCATCTTCGTCCAGGTTGCCGATGTTGCCGCGATAACCATTGTCCCAGGAACTCTCCAAAGCCACACGCGGCAGCATGTCGCCAACCGATGCCCTTGCAGCATACCGTGCTGCCCGCGCATCGGCGGTCGCCGCCCGAATGGAGGGGTTGTTTTGATAGGCAACGGCTATTGCGTCATCGAGTCCGTTAGGTTCGATCGATTTGGGTATTCCGGGCCAACCGATCTTGCCGGGTTTTTGTCCTGTGAGGCGCTCATAGAGTGCTTCGGAGGCTTCCAGGTCACCAACAGCCTGATCCTTATTGCCTTGTGCTTCGGCAAGACGGGCAAGGGCCTGTTCAATATCTGTGCGGGTGGCATCGCCGGATTTGTAACGTGCGCGTGATGCATTGACTTCCCGCTGCACAACATTGGTATATGATTTCAAACGAGCCAAAATGCCTCGATCTCGAACTACCCTGAGATATGCGTCAGCCGTGTTGAACATGAGTGTCTGCTCGGCGCCGATAAGCTGATTTCGGCCAGAAACAGCTTCTTCATGCGCCTGGTTGAGCCGGTGAACACCTGCAAGACCCTGAAACAGAGTCTGTGATGCTGTCACGCCGAATTCATGAAAGAACGAACGGTCGCTGCTCAGAGAATTTCGTGTTCTGCGAAACGCACCTTGTTCACCGATATAAGTCCCGGTCACCGTCGGAAGGAACTCGGATCTCGCAGTCCATATGCCTTGGTTCGTCGCTTCATAGCGGGAGCGTTCCGCTTTCAATCCGGGATTGATGGCATAGGCGGATGCCATGGCCTCTTCCAGGGACTGAGCGCTGGCCGGAGCACTCGCTAGAAGCATCGAGATTACAGAAACACCAGCGAGACACCGACTTGTTAGCGTCCGCATTGCAGTGTGTATCCATAACTTCGATTGTGTTGGGGCGTGACTTTTCATAACAGCACCAGAGTTGTTGTCTGACACTATGGTAAAGTTTTATAGTTAATCAAAGGTAAGTCATCGGTCCTATTTATAGTTAACGAATATAAATAAAATTGCTTTATTTCATTGTGAATATTGCTAATGGTCAATGCCTCAAGTATATCTGAAAAAATTCAAAAATGTATTTAAGTATTTTATTGGCTAGCACTTCTTTTTGAGTTTGTTTGCGATGTTGCTATTTGTGAAGGCAGAAGATGTTTTCCGAATAGAAACCCCTGTACTTCCTGGCACCCAGTTTCCTGAAGAAATTCGAGCTGTTTCCGGGTTTCTACACCTTCAGCAATTACCGGGATGCCAAAACTGTGCCCAAGTAGAATTGCCGATCTCAATATCGCACGCGAATGGGAATTCGTTTCCAGGGATCGTGTGAAGACGCGGTCGACTTTGATCTTGTCGAACGGAAATGCCTGAAGAGTGTTAAGCGATGAGTAGCCGGTGCCGAAATCGTCCATGGCCACGCGGACGCCCGTTTTGCGGAGCGCCATGATCGTGTCAAGGACACGCTCATGATCTTCAATCGGGGTGCTTTCGGTCAGTTCGATTTCAAGTCTCTCGGCCGGTAATCCGGTTTCCATCAGGACAGAAGCCACCAATCCGGCAAAATCGCTGCGTGAAAACTGAAGCGGTGATGCGTTAACAGATAGTGTGACGGGGTCCGACCATTTGATGGCTTCACGGCAGGCTTCCCGGAGAACCCATTCGCCTATATCAAGAATTATTCCGGAGCGTTCAGCAATCGGAATAAAATCCTCCGGCGGGACCGGGCCTTTTTCGGTATGCCGCCAGCGCACAAGTGCTTCCAAGCCGATCAGTTTACCGGATTGGGTGAGGTTTTGTCGCTGGAAAACAAGACTGAGTTGGTTTTCCGGTGTCGCATTTCGGAGGTCCGCTGCCAGGGAAGCCTCCCACCGATTGTTTTCCTCCATACCCGTAACATAAGGCTGAATGAGATTGCCTCCGATCGATTTAGCTTGTTTGGATGCAAGATTGGCCCGTTGAACGAGTTGATCGAGATTGTCTCCATCTCGGGGGTAAATCGCGAGACCTATACTGGAGCGTACCGATAGCCGGTATTTCTTCAGTAGGACTGGTTGGCGTGCAAGGGTGCGAACCTGGCGGGCAAATTCTATCGCGTCATCGGGAGTTTCCATCGACGGGTTAACAATGAGAAATTCATCGCCGTAGAATTTTGCAATGACAACATTTTCCGGAAATTGGTGTCTGAGTGAGTTCGCCATCGTGCACAACACAGCGTCGCCGGTCTCGTAGCCGTGCAAATCGTTGATCGTTTTAAATTCATCCAGTCCAATCAAAACGACTGCGCAGTGTTTTTTGTCTTCTTTTGCTTGGTCCAGAAGCGATTTGGCGATCTGTTTTACATATTGCCTGTTTGGAAGATGTGTAAGCGCATCCTGCAGTGAGAGGTGTCGGTAGGCTCGTTGGGAGGATTGCTTCTGATGTTTGTGCAGGACCCGTCCAGAAGCCGCCAATCCCGCGCATGCCCCCAGAATGAGCAAGGTGACCAATAGCATTTGTTTATTGGTCAAAAGCTCTGATGTCGGAGGAAAAAATGTCGGAACGGCGGGATTGGGCAATCCGGAGGAGGTCAGATAAATGGTCAAAACGGCTATGGGCATCAAGCCGACAGCACTTCCATACGCAACTTTCGTGCGGAGACCCGTCGACAGACGAACCAAGGCTGTACCAAAAACAATTCCAAGGACGACCGGCCAAATATCCAAAGTGGGTACGGTGTTTTCCAAACTGGCGACGTTGTAGGATCTGAGCAAAATGGCACTCGTTCCAGCCAAAGTCATTCCGAACAGGATGCCACCCAACAACTGGCTCAAGTAGGTGTTTTTGTAGGAACTGACAGTGTTACTTGTGAAAACTCCAATCAGGGTGAAAGCAAGCGCAACCAATGCGATTTCCAGATCAAATCCGGTCTGCGTGTAAACTTTGCGCGCAGCGATGGCGAATAGATAGCCTGTCCAAATCGTGCATGCGGCAAGTAGCGACGCCCATGACAACCAGATTTTCCGCGTGTCCGAGCCATCTCGATCAGCCTTGGAGAGAAGGTGAAACGAGAACGCACTTCCGGCCAGGCAAAGAATTACGGAGAGAGATAACATGATATAGTCTTGATGGAACGACATATTGAAATATTTGTAGTGCATTGCCGTCCCCGATTTCGCAGGGAAATTATAGACAATTTGTAATAATAAAGTCTTTTATTTGAATAAAAAATGTTTATTGTTATATGTTACAGTTATATGTAAATTATGACAGTATAATTTTCTGCATCTTTAGTTGATTTCTCGTCAGTATTGACTGGTGATGAATTGGCGTGAAATTCAGTCCCCAATTAAAAAAAGAAATATCTGTGCAGTTTGGTGATTGCGCTTTTGTCGAGCGCAAAGAAGGGCTTCGGGGGAGAGGTGTAACGCAGTTTGAATACCAGCGAATACGCGCTTGTCTTATAATGCATTGAAAAATAACAATAATTACTTTTTTCTCTGTAGTGAGTATTTGTCTTTGTTTTTGAAGTTCTGTTCACGGAGGGCGTGTTTTGACAGCCAGTGAAGCGCTTTTACAAAGGGTGTTGTGCAGAGTTGGTTGTGATTGATTTAAAGTCTAATTGTCAAATTAGCGAAGCCTAATGAATTTAGCTTCAAAACGCTATGTCTTTGCTGCAGCAACGTTATTTGGGTGCTGTGTAGCGGGCGATACATTAGATTAATCCTTAAGACCTAGGTGCTTTTAGCATGCTGCCACGAGCCAAACTAACCCGTGTCGACAACGCTTATGTGAGATTGAAGGCCGACATACTGAACGGCGGATTACCGCCTGGATATCAGGCTCCGGAACCTGATTTTGCGGAGCGGCTGCAGATGAGCCGAACGCCAGTTCGGGAGGCGTTAATTCGGCTTGAGGCAGATGGACTGATTGACCTGGTGCCGAGGCGTGGAGCGCGGGTGCTGTCTGTCACCACTCAAGACTTCTTTGAAATTCATCAAATTCTGTCGGTGCTGGAAGGCTTGGCTGCGTCAATCGTTTCACAGCGGCAAATACCTGAGCATTCCTTTGAAGAAATGGAAGCCGAAATAAAAGGTGCAGAAGATGCGCTGCAGGCAGGGGATCTGGAAGGGTTTGCCGGGCACGATGATCGGTTTCATCGGTTGGTCGGCGAGGCCAGCAATCGTCGCCTGCACCATGAAATCGACAGGCATCTCAACCAGGTCTATCGTGCCAATCTGGTTCTGCTGCGGATGAACAAGGGTCCTGCCTTGTTGCCGATGGGCAATCGTGACCTGTTTGAAACCTTGAGATCAGCCAACATGGACAAGGCCGAAGCGGCTGCGCGAATGCATCGAATGGAGGGCATGGCGACCATGAAAGGTCTATTTGAGGACAGCGGCCTGACGCATCTTTGACCTTCAAATTCCGGCCTCTGATCGGCTATGTCTGGGCCGGTCCTGTCGATTGCCCGATTATCAATTCTGCATCCATATGAAGCGATGTCGGGCCGTTGGCCGGATTAGCGATCAAGTCCAATAACAATTCAGCGGCCTTTTGACCTGCGTACCGGACTGAAGACCGTGTGCAGGTGAAGATTGGCACTTCTCCGCTGTTTGGCAGGAAAGAAAGTGCATCATCATGGGTGATGATAGAAATGTCCTTGCCGGTCCTTAGTCCAACCTGACCAGCTGCGCGGGTCACACCGATTGCCGATATCATCGAAGACACTAAAAAGGCGGTTGGGGGATCGGCGTAGCCGAGCATTTCCAGGGCATTGTCACAGCCAAAAGGTTCGGTCATGTCGGCACTTCGCATAAGTGCCGGATCCGCAGACAGGCCCCGTTCCGTCAAGGCGGCCTCAAAACCTGCCCGACGTCGATGCGCGAAATCCATATGCTCCAGACCGTTCAATAGCGCAATCCGCGAATGACCGAGATCCAGAAGCAGGTTTGTGGCCCGTTCAAAGGCGCGCTGGTTCTTAAGGTCAACCCAGGACGTTTCAGTCTCCGCGCCAGGAATTCGGCCATGAACGACAAAAGGCAGGCCCAGCTCTTTCAAGAGCCTGTGCCGATTTTCATTATTGGCAGGGCCGTGGATGATGACGCCGTCGGCTTTCTTCCGTGAGGCAATCTGGCGATAGGCCTCTTCTTCCTGATTGTCCTCAACCACGGAAATGATCATGTCGTAGCCATGATCTGAATAGGTTTCGCCGGCGCCCGCAATAAACTCCAGGAAGATCGGGTTCATCATCTCATGGATGGAGCGCGGTATGACATGGCCGATTGCCATGGACCGTCCTGTGGCCAGACGTCGCGCCTGACTGTTGGGAGCATAGCCCAGGGTGTCTGCCATCTCAGCGACGCGTTTGCGCGTTTCTGCGCTCACCTCCGGATAACCGTTCAACGCGCGGCTTACGGTGGTTTGCGACAGATTCAATCGCTGAGACAGTTCTTTAAGATTGATACCCTTGCTCATTCCCGTCCAAAACGCTTTGAAAGCGTGCTTCCTATTAGCCCATATTGAAATGCAACAATAATTCACGACTTGATCGCTTGACAAGGCTGAATACTACGGACATTTTAAAGCAATATCCAAAGCGGTTTGGATAACGGATTCTGGCCGGAATACTCTTGCTTGAAAATGACAGAGTGTTGCTGCCAGGTGGTGAAGTATGCCACGTTAAATGGAATGTCCTTGGGACAAGGACAATCTGGGAGGATTGACATGAAGACTCGTTTTCTCACCTGCGCAGCAAGTCTTGCTGTCGCTGCAGTGCTTGGAATGAGCTCTGCTCACGCGGACAATCATTTGAAGTTCAAGCCGGGCGAAGGTCCCTTCAATTGGGATAGCTATAATGAGTGGGCAAAAAGCGCCCCGGACCTCAGTGGCAAAACGGTGACCGTTGCCGGTCCGTGGTTGCAGCCGGAAGACGGCTACTTCCGCAATGTTCTTGCTTACTTTTCCGAAGCAACCGGCGCAGAAGTCATCTACACTGGGTCTGACTCTTTCGAACAACAGATCGTCATCGACGCTGAAGCTGGTGCTGCTCCGAATATTGCGGTTTTCCCGCAGCCCGGTCTGGCTTCGGATCTGGCTTCCCGCGGTCTTCTGACGCCGCTACCGGAAGGTATGGGCGGCTGGGTTGCCGACAACTATGGTGCCGGTGACAGCTGGGTGGACCTTGGAACCTATGCCGACAAAGATGGCAAGGACCAGGTGTTTGGCTTTTTCTATAATGTAAACGTCAAGAGCCTTGTCTGGTACGTGCCGGAAAACTTCGAGGATGCGGGCTATGAAGTGCCCACAACCATGGAAGAGCTGAAGGCGCTGACCGAGCAGATTGTTGCCGATGGCGAAACGCCATGGTGTATCGGTTTGGGTTCCGGTGCTGCAACCGGCTGGCCTGCGACTGACTGGGTCGAAGACCTGATGCTGCGCACGCAGCCTGCTGACGTTTATGACCAGTGGACGAAAAACGAAATTGCATTTGATGACCCGCGTGTTGTCGGTGCCATCGAAGAGTTCGGCTGGTTTGCGCGTGATGATGCCAAAGTTGCTGGTGGTGCCGGTGCAGTTGCATCTACCGACTTCCGCGACAGCCCGAAGGGTCTCTTCTCGTCTCCGCCACAATGCTACCTGCACCGTCAGGCGTCTTTTGTCCCTGCGTTCTTCCCGGATGGGGTTGAATTCGGCACCGATGTCGACTTCTTCTACTTCCCGGCCTATGCGGAAAAAGACCTCGGCAGCCCGGTTCTGGGCGGTGGTACGCTGATGGCTATCACCAACGCGTCTGATGCGACGGGTGAATTGATGGAATTCTTCCAGCTGCCGATCGCGCATGAAGTGATGATGGCTCAGACAGGCTTCCTGACACCGCACAAAGGTGTGAATCTGGAGGCCTACATGAATGACACACTGCGCGGACAAGGGAAAATTCTCATCGATGCGACGACATTCCGCTTCGATGGTTCGGACCTTATGCCTGGCGGTGTTGGTGCCGGCAGCTTCTGGACCGGAATGGTCGACTACACTGGCGGTAAAGACGCCAAGGAAGTTGCAACGGAAATCCAGAAAAGCTGGGATGCACTTAAGTAAAGCTCTGATGACCGGCCTCGGTGAGGCCGGTCATTTTTATTCGACAGTGTCTACGCCTGTGATCCCAAGATCCTGAAAACAGGACAATCCCGAATTCTCGGGGGATCTCTAAATTTGGGGGGAAACGGCCGTGCTTTCGGACAATCCGGCACTTCTGGGCCTCGTGACTGTTATAGTCGGCGTTGGGGCGTGCCTGGGATATTTCTACTTTTCCAATCTTATCCTGGACAAGGTAATCTTTCCGGCAAAAGGGCCGAATATCGGCTCAAACATCAATCGGGCAAACATGGTGCGCCCGTGGCTTTTTCTTTTTCCTGCGCTGTTTGCGCTCACCGTCTATCTGGCCTACCCGGTCTTCGAGACGTTTCGCCTTTCCCTGATTGACCGCGATCAGGGTGGTGCCTTTGTCGGCTTTGCCAATTACCGCCAGATGATGGACGAAGCGAAGTTCTGGGAAGCTGTCCGGAACAACATGCTCTGGCTGATTGTCGTGCCTGCGATGTCGACGGCTTTCGGGCTTCTCGTCGCGCAGCTGACAGACCGCATCAGATGGGGAAATTTCGCAAAATCGCTGATTTTCATGCCGATGGCGATCTCATTTGTTGGCGCGTCCGTTATTTTCAAATTGATCTACGACACCCGTCCGGCTGATCAGAACCAGATCGGTGTATTGAACGCTGTTTGGCTGAAATTCGACGGTGGGTTCGGATCGATCCTCACGCTGCAGATCATTCCGTCTCTGCTGCTCTTGGGGTTTGCGGCAATTACCGGCTATGTCACTTGGGTCTTAATCAGCGACATCATTGCCAAAGGCCGAGACCGGTCCTTGTGGAAATTGCCGCTTCGTGTTTTTGCGGCTGTAGCCGGGCTGTGGCTAGTCTGGACTTCCTTTGGGTCGCTCGCAGGGATCTGGTTGACAGATTTGCCTTATGGGGAGCCTCAAACCTGGCTGACCATTCCGTTCTGGAACAATTTCTTTCTGATGGTCGTGCTGGTCTGGATCCAGACAGGATTTGCCATGGTGATCCTGTCCGCGGCCCTGCGCGGTATTCCCGAAGAGACGGTTGAGGCCGCCATTGTCGATGGTGCCAATCCCTTCCAGATCTTCTTCAAGATCAAGGTTCCGCAGATCATGGGAACGATTGTGGTCGTTTGGACGACGATCACGCTGACGGTTCTCAAGGTCTTTGACATCGTCTTTGCCATGACAAATGGTCAATGGGAGACACAGGTTCTGGCGAATTACATGTATGACAAACTGTTCCGCGCGAATGACTGGGGGGTTGGCTCGGCAAGCGCGATTGTCATCATGGTATTGGTGACCCCGATCCTCGTCTGGAATGTCTACAATGCCCGCAAGGAGATGCGTTGATGAGCCAGATAGCAGGCAAAAAATCCAGCTTGACCTGGGCCGTTCATATCTCTGTCGCTTTTCTGGTGCTGATGTGGCTGTTCCCGACTGTTGGACTGTTCGTTTCCTCGTTTCGCAACGCGGACCAGATTTCAAGTTCTGGCTGGTGGGCAGCTCTGTTCCCGTCAGAGCAAAATGAGGTCTACCGGGCTGTTGACCCTGATGACAATCGGGTTCTCGAAGGCGACGTGTATGTGGTTAAGGGGAACATATTTGACGCGAAACCGCGGGAAATCCGGGCCTGGGGCGTTTCATCCAAAAATGTAGCGGCGTATCAGCCGGGCCAAACTGCAGAAATGAAGAACGGCGAGAGCCTGACGCTTCAATCAGATGGCAGCTATGTCTGGCGCGGCAATGACAAGCAGATCTCGGGACGCGGACAGCGGATTTTCATAACCGCGACCGTTCCGCCAGAGTTCTCGTTCGATAACTATCATACCATTCTGTTCTCCGGCAGCGGTCAGGACAATATGGCCAAAGCCTTCTTCAACACGCTGACCGTAACCATACCGGCAACGATCATCCCGATTGTCATTGCAGCATTCGCGGCCTATGCGCTCGCCTGGATGGAATTCCCGGGGCGTCCCTTGCTGATCGCTGCTGTCGTGGCTCTGCTTGTGGTGCCGTTGCAGCTGGCGTTGATCCCGCTGCTGCGGCTTCATCTGGGTATTGGTATCGGCAAGGGGTATCTCGGTGTCTGGCTGGCCCATACCGCGTTTGGGATGCCTCTGGCGGTGTATCTGTTACGCAACTACATGGTGGGCCTGCCAAGAGACATCATCGAAAATGCCAAGGTCGATGGCGCGACCGATTTTCAGATTTTCATCAAGATCATCCTGCCGCTCAGTTTTCCTGCGCTGGCTTCCTTTGCGATTTTTCAATTCCTTTGGACATGGAATGACTTGCTGGTGGCCAAAGTGTTCCTGATCGATGCAACTGGATCGACGACTGTGATGACCAACCAGATTGTCGAGCTTCTTGGTACACGCGGCGGCAACTGGGAAATTCTGGCAACAGCTGCCTTCATATCCATCGCTGTGCCACTCTTCGTGTTCTTTGCGATGCAACGTTATCTCGTGCGCGGACTACTCGCAGGATCGGTGAAATAATATGTACACTAAGAATATTGGGGAGCAGCCGACATGACGTCCTTGTCCTTGAAAAATGTCTGCAAGTCCTACGGCACTGTTGAAGTCCTGCGAGACATCAATCTCGAAATCCAGCAGGGCGAGCTTGTCGTGTTTGTCGGCCCTTCCGGCTGTGGCAAGTCAACATTGCTGCGGATGATTGCCGGTCTGGAAAAGATCACGGGCGGCACGCTGGAAATCGATGATCTGGTTGTCAATGATGTCCCGCCAGCGCAACGCGGAATTGCCATGGTGTTCCAGTCCTACGCGCTTTATCCGCATATGACCGTCTACGACAACATGGCATTTGCGCTCAAGCTCGCAGGCAAGTCGAAAGACGAAATCGAAAAGGCGGTGCGCGCGGCTGCGGACACGCTGCAGCTTACCGATTTTCTCGATCGGTTGCCAAAAGCGCTTTCCGGTGGGCAGCGTCAACGCGTGGCGATCGGCAGATCGATCGTCCGGGATCCGAAAGTTTTTCTCTTTGATGAGCCGCTTTCCAACTTGGATGCCGCCCTGCGGGTCGCGACCCGGATTGAAATCGCGCAGCTGAAAGAAAGCATGCCCGACAGCACTATGGTCTATGTGACGCATGATCAGGTTGAGGCGATGACACTCGCCAACCGCATCGTTGTGTTGCATGGCGGGAACGTCGAGCAATTCGGCGAACCTCTGGAGCTCTATGAGCGTCCGGCAAACACATTTGTCGCCCAGTTTATCGGATCTCCGGCGATGAATCTCGTTGACGCCAAGATCACTGCTAGCGGAGCTACGGCAACGGTTGAAACAACCGATGGCGGTCATGCCGACGTGCCGATCCCATCAAAGGAATCTGATCTGAACTCGAAGGTGAAACTTGGAGTGCGCCCGGAAGATCTGACCATAACCGAGGGAGACGATTATCTCGTTTCAGCCAAGGTGGAGATCGTTGAAGCGCTTGGTGAAACAACGGTTTTGTATTTCGAGCCAAGAGAAGGCCATGATGCGTTCATCGCCAAGCTTCCCGGCATTCACAAGATCGCCAAAGGTACAGAGATTCGATTGACTGCTGCGTCCAACAAGCTGCATCTCTTCGACGATCAGGGAATATCATTCCTTTATCGTTAGAGGCACGGCACAAAAATCTGTTTGCAATAGAAGGAGTCTGGCAAGTTTGTCAGGCTCTTTTTTTCACAACCTCGAGCTGCTCGAGTACCGATAAGTGTACCGAAATCAGGGTTAAATTCTGTTTCGATTTATTTCTTTTTCCAAATTCGAAATTGTCATATCATTTTCATATGAGCGTCTAATAAGTTTCATATGAAAATGATTTGTTGCACATCGAAGTTGATTTGGTTCAAATCAATAGAATGCGCTCGCGGCCAAATTGCCGACGAACTGACCCCATTTGGGTTGATGTACTCTGGATTAGTTAGATGCTCGGTCAAATTGATATTTCCAAACGCCAGGCTGAAATTGCCGATCTGGTTCAAAAAGAAGGTTTCGCTTCGGTCGAAGACCTGGCTGAACGTTTCGAAGTTACTAGCCAGACGATCCGCCGCGATGTGAACGGCCTTTGCGAACTTGGGGTTTTGCGCCGAACACATGGGGGCGTCGAGCCACCGGCTCCGGCGTCCAACATTCACTATTCCACTCGTCAGATTTTGAACCTGCCGGGAAAACAGGAAATAGCGGAGCTTCTCGCCTCCCGGGTAGGCAACAATCAGTCAATTGCGTTTTCGATCGGGACGACACCGGAAATCGTGATGCAGTCCCTGACGGGGCACGAGAAGCTGGCGATCTTCACCAATAATCTCAATGTAGCGTTCAGCGCTTCAAGCAATCCATCCTTTCAGGTGACGATTGCCGGAGGTCGACTGCGTCACGGAGACCGTGATGTTCTGGGAGCCACAACGCAAACTTTCTTCTCCAACTACAAGGTAGATATCGGAATTTTTGGTGTTGCGGGTGTTGATGAAGACGGAACTCTCCTGGATTTCCACGAAGATGAAGTGGCTGCGCGCCAATCGATCCTTGCGAACAGTCGCAAGTCCTTCCTGGTTCTTGATCACAGCAAGTTCGGCCGCACAGCGCATGTGCGTGGTGGTCACCTGAGTGATGTCGATGCGATCTTTACAGACAAGGCGGTGTCTCCGGATTTTCTGGCCTGTTTGAAGGGAACACGAACCAAGATTTATGTCGCCGATAGTAGTGGCACAGGCCGTTAGTCGCTAGACATTCGGTTTGCACTTGCCCGGTCAGCATTGGTTTTGGTTATTACAGACAATTCGATCAGGACATAATGTGCGCCGGTGTCAGAGAGCCATTGGCCGCTGTCGTTCGAAAATGCCGTTATTCTATTTGACTAACGTTGTTCAAAATTTGTGCCTTCTTTTTGATCGTCCACCTGTGTTAAATGGATTTAAATCAAGCTTTTCTGCGATTTGTATGTCCGCAGATATTTGTAATATTTTGAGGAAAACAAGGGGAATTCCGTGCCATCAACCTTCCTGTCCATTGGTGAATGTATGATTGAAATGGCGCCAACCGGGGAGGGAACCTATTCGATGGGGTTCGCTGGCGACACGCTCAATACCGCTTGGTACGCGCGCAAATGTCTGCCTTCAGAATGGACCGTTTCCTATTATACCGGGGTTGGTCGGGACGAAGTCTCCAGTCAGATGGTGGATTTTCTGGAGACCTCCGGGATTGAAACGGGATCAATCCGCAGAATTGGGGACCGAACTGTTGGTCTTTACATGATCCAGCTGAAGGACGGTGAACGAAGCTTTGCCTATTGGCGTTCGCAGGCCGCTGCCCGGTGTCTGGCATCAGACCCGGACGACCTGAAAAAGGCGATGTCAGGTGCGGGTCTGATCTATTTCAGCGGTATCACGATTGCCATCCTGTCTCCGGAAGATCGCCGGCATTTCTTTGATGCGTTGAAAGATGCCCGCAGCAAGGGAGCCAAGACAGCTTTCGATCCAAATTTGCGTCCACGCCTCTGGGAAGATGAAGACACCATGCGTGCGGTCGTAACAGAGGCAGCAGGATGTTGTGATCTGGTGATGCCATCCTTTGAAGACGAACTTGCGCATTTCGGGGATGAAACGCCGGAGATGAGTGCCAAGCGTTATCTTTCAGCAGGTGCCGAGATGGTGGTCGTCAAGAACGGCCCGGAACAGGTCATCTGCGCGACAAAGGACAATCAGGAAACCTTTCAACCGACACCGGTGGACAATATTGTCGATACGACAGCTGCTGGTGACAGCTTCAACGCGGCGTTTCTGTCGGAGTATCTTGTTAGCGGAAACTGGGGCGCAAGTGTTGACGCTGGTGGGCGCCTTGCCGGGAAAGTCATCCAGAATCGCGGTGCACTGGTTGAGGGGCTGTAATCAGCCTGACGTGAAAATATCTGTTTCTGAAAACGACAAGGACGCCAATTGGCGCCCTTTCCGCATATGTGAACATTGTAACAGGTTTCAGTGAGCGGCTGCCGATGATGTAATGTTGTAGAGATCTGCCTTCGGGCCGTTACCGACACCGATCAAGATCTTTTTTCTATGCAGGTCCAATTGAATGGCCACATTGCGTGAGTTGTCGAACAGATAGACGGACCATTCATCACGGGCCTGTTCCTGAAACCGGTATGTGACGTGTCTCTGTGGGTTGGCTTCGTGCCATTGACCGCCACCAACATTTGTAAACATGCCGCCTGGATGGAGGACCTGGGCAACAGTATAGCCATTGGCGCCTACTGGCTGACTTGGCCGCGGTGACTGGTTCTGTTGATGTCCCCCGGTGGCGCTAGCATTGACGATGTCATAAAGGTCTGTTTTCGGCTGGTTTCCCTGTCCGTAGAGTATCTTCTTGCGATAAAGATCCAGCTGGATAGAGACGTTGCGGGAGGCGTCGAACATATAGACTGACCATTCGTCTCTTGCCTGTTCCTGGAAATTGAAGCGTACACGGCCTTGGGCATCGGTTTCGTGCCATTGGCGCCATCCAGCCTGTTTGAACTTACCTGCCGGAAAATCAACCTGGACAACATTGCTGCCGTTCACATTGGAGTATGGCAGAGGAGTGACGCCGCCAGTTTGAGGCGCCGGGTCATTTGCATAGGGTTGAAGAGCCGGGCAGGTCTTGAATATGGTTACATAGGGTTTTTGAGAGCACATAATGCCGCCCCACTGAAAACCGGAGCGGCCGTTCCGATACTCGATCTGGAACCATTCGTAGCCGTTCATCATTATGCCGGTTCCACTGATGATGCGAATATCATCGCCGTCACGAAGACTGCCGGTTTGACGGTATTGCATTCCCGGGCCGCTTCTTACCTTGCCGCCATAGGAAACACCGGCCTGCGGAAAATCTATATCCGGAGAGGCCATGGCCGAAGAAAGGCCCGAAATCACCCAAATCAAAGTCGCAATTATCACCCGCTGCACAGAAAACTCCTCCAGACTGTTCAATGGCCATAACAAACGTGTTCAAAGGCCTATGTGATGTGGAGATACTATAGCCAGCCTGAACACGAAATGAACGGGAGACGTTTGACTAGTGGCTACTGTGGTTGGTCAGCGGAGCGAGTGCAGCAAATAACTCCTTTGCTGGACTTCAGCCTGCATCGCGTTGGGCAATCCAGTCGTGGTCGGGATGATTTTGGAACCGCCACTTGCGCATTGGCCCTGCCATGACGTTGAGATAATACATCTCGTAGCCGTAAGGCGCGCCGCAAGGATGGTGGCCCTTCGGCACAAGCACAACATCGCCGTCTGAAACGGCCATGGTCTCGTCCAGCTCACCGTCATCGGTAAAGACACGCTGGAAACCGAAACCCTGTTTGGGGTTCAGGCGGTGGTAATAGGTCTCTTCGAGATAGGTCATCTCGGGGAAATTATCTTCGTCATGCCGATGTGGCGGATAAGAGGACCAGTTGCCCTGCGGTGTGAAAACCTCGGTCACCAGGAGGCTGTCGGCAATGTCGGTTTCTTCCATGGCAATTGGATGGATATAGCGGGTGTTTGCGCCTTTGCCGCGCACTACCTGGCCGATGTTGGTGATGACCTTGGCAGAGTAATTTCCCTTGCCCGGTGCCGTGCATACTGCCAGGACGCAGTCAGTTGTTGCTTTGGCAGACCAGTTGGAGCCATTGGGAATATAAACGCAGTGCGGTTCCTTGCGTTCAAAAACGCTCATCCGGTCGCCAAGTTCGCCAAAGTCTTGTCCTGAATCGGATATTTCGGCCTTGCCTTCCACCAAAACAAGAATGACTTCCTTGTCGCCGGTTTCCTCAGAGGCGTTTTCGCCAGCTTTCAGGTGGTAAAGACCAAATCCGACATAGCCCCAATTGGCGCTTTCAGGAGTAATGTCGTGGACCTTGCCAGATGTTCCGGTTGGTTTGACGAGGAGGTTTGTCATTCGATTGCTCCACCTTCTTCATAGCTCATAATCAGATTGAGGAGCATTGCCTCGGACGCTCCGTGAGGCAATAGGTATTCATGGCTTTTGGTCACGCTGAATATTCCTGGCGCCGACTTTTGTTTGCCTGGAGGCGGGCCTGATCCCAGATCTGGCACAATCGGTCAAATCGGGTGCTCATGTCAGCAATCGCTTCATCGTTGGTCATTTTTCCGGCAAGCCATTTTCGGGCGGCATCAGCAAATATCGTCCGTCCGACTGCAAAACCTTTGACGAGATCAAACTGCGCCGCTTCCTTGAAGCTGGTGATCAGCTGATCTTCGGGTGCATCAAGTCCCAGGACCACGATCCCTCTGGTGTAGGGGTCGTTTTCAGAAATCGCGTTGCAGGCATTCTCCCACGCATTGTGAGACGTCATCGGCTCCAGTTTCCACCAGTCGGGATAGATGCCTATTTCATAGAGACGGTGGATGATAATGGCCGTTGTTTCATCATTGACAGCGCCGACTTTGGACGGGATCACTTCCATCAGCATTTCGAGGCGATTGCGGCGGCAGGCCGTAAAGAGACGTTTCAGAACACCTTCCTGCTGGGCTTTCATCTCGTCCGTATCATCCGGATGATAAAAACACAGAACCTTGACCACATGCTCGGTCGGCCATTCGGACAGTCCGCCAAAATCATCGCCGATTTCCGGCTCCAACTCCAGCGGCCGGGAGGTTGGCCACTCGACAGGATGCCCTATCCAAAGCCCGGTACCGGCTGCCTTGTAAAGAGCGTCCCGGCCCAAGCGGCTGTCACACAAGATGCCATAACCGTCTCTGCCATCAGCGACATTCATTGCTGCGTCGAGGCAGAGTTTCTTGAAAAAGCCGATGTGGTCATGGCTGACTTTTGCTTCATCTGCCATCTGCTCCAGCTGGATACGGTGGTCGAATGCAAAGACATGCATGTCGTTCCAGTCGCCTGGGCGGTTGGTCGACCAGTGGATCTGATCCAGCTCCTTGTCCTTGCGCAGCTCTTTGTCTTTAACACCGCGATCCAGAAAGAATTGCAGCTCTTCCCAGCTTGGGTAGGCAGGTGTGCATCCATGGCGCGAAACAGCGAAGGCCCCGCAGGCATTGGCATATGTCAGGCTGGTGACCCAGTCCTCTCCTGTAATCCAGCCCCTGAGCAAACCGGATATGAACCCGTCGCCAGCGCCGAGGACATTGAAGACCTCAATAGGAAATCCGGGGCCGGAAATACCAGCGTCGAGGTCGCCAGGAATTTCGCCTTTGAAAGCTGTTGCACCCATAGGGCCACGTTTGCAAACCAGAGTGGCGTCAGAGACCTTCCGGACGTTGCGCACAGCTTCGATGGTGCTGGTTGTTCCACCTGCAATGTGAAACTCTTCTTCGGTCCCCACAATCAGGTCAAACAGATGCAGATTGGCCTGCAGTTTTGTGGTCACCTCCTGGGACGCAATGAACCGGTTCTCGCCGTCACCGTGTCCGGACAACCCCCAAAGATTTGGCCGGTAGTCGATATCAAGCGCTGTCTTGCTGCCATTTTGACGAGCAAGCTTAAGGGCCTTCAAGACAGCTGCTTCGGTTCGCGGATGGCTTAAATGTGTTCCGGTTGCGACCACAGCTTTCGAGGAGGCGATGAATTCCGGATCGATATCGTCTTCACAGATCGCCATATCGGCGCAGTTCTCGCGATAAAAAATCAGCGGAAACTGCTCCTGATCCCGGATGCCGAGAATGACAAGGGCGGTCAGGCGGTCGGCGTCAGTGATGACGCCTGTCGTATCAACACCATGGCGTTCGAGCTCTTCCCGGATAAAACGTCCCATATGCTCATCACCAACCCGGGTGATGAGCCCGGATTTCAGACCAAGTCGCGCAGTTCCGGTCGCCATGTTGGTCGGTGAACCGCCAATATATTTGTTGAAGGACGCCATGTCCTCCAACCGGCCGCCGACTTGCGCCCCGTAGAGATCAACCGACGACCGGCCGATGGTGATGACATCGAGCTTTTTCACTTCATTCATTCCGTTGTTGGACGGCTGCCGGTCAAGGACACCCTAGATGGTACCGCCAAGCGATCCCTCCAGTTGCGCCAATTCCTGTCCGCCAGCCATCAATTCCTGTAGTTCTTCCGCCTTGATATCGCCGCGATCTGCAGTGCCGAGGGTTTTGCCCCGGTTCAGCACTGTGAACCTGTCACCGACTGCCATTGCATGGCGCACATTGTGGGTGATGAAAACAACACCGATGCCGCTTTTACGGACCTTGTCAATTGTTGCAAGTACATTGGATGTTTGCCGGACACCCAGGGCAGATGTTGGTTCGTCAAGAATGAGAACCTTCGCCCCGAAATAGACGGCCCGGGAGATCGCGACTGTCTGCCGTTCACCGCCTGAAAGCGTGCCGACTGCCTGATCAGGGGATCGAAGGTGGATACCCATCTTGGCCATTTCGGACAACGTGATCTCATTGGCTTCGGAGAAGTCGAAAAACTTGAACGGACCGACGCGTTTTTCCGGCTCGCGGCCCATCCAGAAGTTTCTTGTCACAGACATCAACGGGATCATCGCCAGGTCCTGATAAACAGTCGCGATCCCAGCAGTCATGGCATCACGCGGACTTCCGAAATCTACTTCCTTGCCATCCATTAGGATCTTGCCCTTGGTCGGTTTATGAACGCCGGACATGGTCTTGATGAAGGTGGATTTTCCGGCACCGTTATCGCCCAGGAGGCAATGGCACTCACCTTCCTTTACCGAAACTGTCACGCCATTCAGGGCAATTACCGGGCCGAAGTGTTTCTCGATATCGACGAGTTCGATCAGTGGAGCAGCCATCTCAACGTTCTCCTGTGATCATGCGGCGGATGTAGGTGTTGAGGATCACGGCGAGCAGCAGGATCACCCCAAGGAAGACGCGGAACAGAGAGCTTTCGACGCCTGCAAAGAACAGGCCTTGCTGAACCACTCCGAAGATGAGCGCGCCCAGTGCAGCGCCGATTACGGAGCCGTAGCCCCCGGTGAGCAATGCACCACCGATCACCACGGAAATGATCGCTTCGAATTCTTTCAACAGCCCTCGGTCTGCTGCAGCGGAGCCGAATTCCATCACCTGGCAGGTGGCAAAAACGGTGGCGCAGAATGCTGTGAACATGAACATCAGGATTTTGACACGGTTGACCGGAACGCCGACATAACGAGCTGCTTGCGCATCGCCGCCGGATGCAAAAATCCAGTTGCCGAATTTGGTGCGAGTCAGAAGAACGTGGCCGAAGATAATCAGGACAGCCGCCCAGATCATCAGCATCGGAATGCCTTCAACAACCGGCAATCCCGCTTTGGGGCCAGCGACGAATTTCCCGACAAGGCCGAGATCCGCAAGCCAGACAAAAAGGCCGGAAAACACCTTGCCGCCAAATAGCCAGGCAACAGGGTCGCCTTCAGCGACATCCTTGACGCCGCCAATGATTGTTTTCCGGGTCGTTGCGATGGCAATAAAAATTGTTGCCCCACGCAGGATATAGAGGAAGGCGAGTGTCACGATAAAGGATGGCAGGCCGGTTTTTACAACGAGGTAGCCGTTAAGTGCGCCGATACACAGCGCCGATGCAAACGCCACGAGAATGGCAAACCAGACCGGAAACCCCCACTGAACACTCATCAGGGCAATGATAATGCCGGAAAACCCGATCATCGATCCGACCGAGAGGTCAAATTCGCCGGCGATCATCAACAAACAAGCGCCAACCGCAATTATGGCAAATTGAGCGGAGACGGTCCCCCAGTTGACAATGCCTTCAGCTGTAAACATGCCGCTGCCGCTGGCAATGCTAATAAAAAATATGAAGACGAGAATGGTGCCGCAGATCGCGCCAAGTTCGGGGCGGATCAGGACTTTGCGCAATGGTGACATTTCGCGGACGCGCTCATCTTTCTGAGCTGTCACTGTGTCTGAATCAGACATGAATCTCCTCCTGCGTGCCAATTCAGGCTCGCCTTCATTTTGCGGCTGTACCGCAGAATTTCTGGGTTTGATCGCGCATATAACAGCGCGGCAAGTTTTGGAGGGGAGAGGCAGTAAACCGCCTCTCCGGATGGCCGTGGAGCACGGCCAGGGAAGTCATCTAGCGGTATTCGCCAGCAAATTCTTCAACTTTCGCCAAAGCGTCTTTCGTGATGAATCCTGGGCCGGAGTTGATGTTGTTGCCTGGCAGGACGCCAAAGCGCTGGTAGTTCGCCAGAACGATGACCGGCAGGTAAGCTTGCAGGAACGGCTGTTGATCGATACCCCACTGGATGGTGCCGCTTTTGATGGCTTTCACGATCTCTGCGCCAAGGTCAAAGGTGCCGAAATAGATGTCGCCAGCTTTTCCCATTTCTTCCAGAGCGCCAATGGTTGGGTCTGCCGAAGTTGGGCCCAATGTCAGAACAGCTTCTGTGCTCGGGTTTGCTGACAGGTAGGCTTTCACCTTGTTCTTGATTTCAGCTGGGTCCTGACCGCTGTCGATCATGCTGTCGCCGAGTTCGACGCCAAGACCGTCTGCAAATCCGCGGCAACGCTCACCAACCACCGGGTTGGAGACAACATGGTTCACACACAGGAATGAGCCAATACCATCGCGTTTCGCGCGCTGACCAGCTGCAAGACCAGCATCATATTCAGGCTGACCGACATACATCAGAGCGCCAACTTCAGCGGCCTGCTCAGGTGTGCCGGAGTTGATGATGATGACCGGAATACCCTTGGCAACTGCATTCTGGATTGGACCCGACAGAACATCCGGATCTGCCAGTGTGGTGATAATGCCATCAGGATTGGAGGCTGCTGCCTGCTCGATGATGCGAGCCATGTCGGCGATGTCGCCTGTTGGAGGGTTGCGGTACTCCACTTCCGCGCCAACCTGCTCACCTGCCAATGCCAGGCCGTTCTTGATCGTGTTCCACCAGCTATCGCTATCAGGTGCATGGCTGACGAGAACGAAGCGTTCGCCGTCCGCATGGGCTGGTGCTGATAGTCCGGAGAATGCGACAGCTGCTGCGGCCATCGCGATGAGTGTCTTCTTCATGCGTTCCTCCCAGAACAGGTGCTGCGGGTTATCTCCCTCCCGCGTGCAAAAAGTCGGCGTGGCTCTGACAGTGTCAAAGTCACTTTTGGAATTAAAATTCCATTTTAATAATTTAGCAACAGAAATTTTCCAAAAAAATCAAATTAGATTTTTACGAGCCCCGACCGACACCGCCAATGTGATGGCGAGAGACAGGCTTGCCGAAAGGGCACGGAAATCGCCAACGTCAAGCTCGGCTACCAGCAATTGTATGGCTTTAAGACGGGCAAGAGGGCTGGTGACCACATCTGTAATAGCGACGATATCAGCGCCGATGTCGCGTCCCTTGGCAGCAATATCGAGGGTCATTTCCGAATAGGGTGTGAATGTCACCGCAATGACCGCATCATTTGGCCGGATCAAATGTGTCATGCTGATATTGGCAATTCCCGGATGAAGGATTGCCGGAACCCCCATTTTTTCAAAAGCATAACCGAGATAGGATGTCACCGGGAAAGCACGCCGGAATCCAACCAGATGAATGGTTTCGGCACGCGAGAGTACATCGACGGCTTGCTGCAGTGCTGCCGGATCGACATTCGTCATCAGGTTTTCCAGAGAGGCGCGCCCAACTTCAACAAACTCTGCCAGAAGGGCTGACGGAGACTCAGCGCCATGTTCGCGAAGTTTTGCAAGGCGGGTCGCATAATCCGGCCATTTCTGGGAGTAATCGGATCGGAAAAGCTTTTGCATTTGAGAAAAGCCGGAAAATCCCATTTCCTGGCAAAATCGCATGACAGCAGAGGGTTGAACGTCTGCAGCATCTGCCAGTTCGGCAACAGTCGAGACCGCAACACGGTCAGGGTTGGCAGCTATAAATTCAGCGAATTGTCGAAGCCGTTTGGGTAGGGTTTCTGCTTGACCCCCGAGACGTTTGAAAAACGCGTCTGTCGTTTGTGGTGCATTATCTGCCGGGGCTGGATCCAGTTTGGCATCGACCATTAAGTTCTTCTTTCAAGCTTGACACGTTCCGTTTAAAGTGATTTTGGAATTTTTATTCTAATATGGCAAGCCGCAGACGCCTGTCCGGTGATCTGAATGTTTCTTGGAAGGAAATTATCATGGCAGTGAATGTGGCTCTTTTGGGCGCCGGCCGAATTGGCAAGGTGCATGCTAAAGCCGTTAATGCCACAGATAGTGCTTCCCTTGTGGCTGTTGCCGATGCATTTCCTGAATCTGCCAGAACTCTGGCTCTCCAATACGGTACGCGGGTCAGCTCCATTGATGAAATCGCAGCAGCCGAAGATGTTGATGCAGTTATCATTTGTACGCCAACTGACACCCATGCAGATCTGATCGAACAATTTTCCAAGGTTGGCAAGGCAGTCTTCTGCGAAAAGCCGATTGACCTGTCTTTGGACAGGGTCAAAACCTGCCTTGCCAAGGTTGAAGAGCTCGGTGCGACTTTGATGCTGGGATTTAATCGGCGCTTCGATCCGCATTTTCAGGCTGTGCGCCAAGCTATCGATGAGGGCCGGATTGGCGATGTTGAATCCGTACAGATCATCTCCCGTGATCCGGGCGCTCCTCCACCAAGCTATATTCAGTCTTCGGGTGGTATTTTTCGGGACATGACCATTCATGATTTTGACATGGCGCGGTTTCTTCTGGGCGAAGAAGTAACCACGGTTTATGCGACGGCTTCGGTTCTGGTAGATCCGGAAATTGGCAAACTTGGCGATTATGACAGCGCGATGGTTGTTCTGACGACAGCGTCGGGCAAGCAGTGTTCCATTTCCAATTCCCGGCGAGCAACCTACGGCTATGACCAGCGCATTGAAGTGCATGGTTCAAAAGGGGCTGTCTCTGCAGAGAACCAGCGTGCCGTGTCCATTGAAGTCGCCACGGAAGATGGCTATCAGCGGCCGCCGCTGCACGACTTTTTCATGACGCGCTACACGGAAGCCTACGCAGCCGAGATCGCGGCGTTTGTCGAGGCAATCGGGCAAAAAACGGCACCATCACCAAGCGGCGAGGACGGATTAAAAGCTCTGGCGTTGGCTGAGGCTGCATTGAAATCGATATCTGAACGACGTGCAGTCGGAGTTGATGAAGTCTAAGCCGCCAGTTCTGACTTCTTGTTGGTTGGTATTGGTCAGCTCTGCCAGTCTAGTGATCGCCAAGAATGTTGTTCGCGTTGATTGTTTGGTTCTGGAGAACAGTCTGTCCAGGCCAGAAGGGGCTCACCCTTCACAGTAATCTCCTATAACGTTGAAGTCTCAACATGTCTGCGGTGCGTGATTAATCTGGTCCTTTCACGGATTCGCCGCTCGTGCTTCCACCGTCCCTGGAGAAATACATGGCTAAGGTTCTGGTGCTTTTTGCCCACCCACGTCCGGATCGGTCCGAAATCAATCAACCGCTCTTTGAGACCGCACAAGCGGTGCAAGGGGTTACTTGCGTTGACCTCTATGCGCAGTATCCAGATTTCAATATCGATGTGGATGTCGAGCAGGCCAGATTGGTCGAGCATGACGTCATAATTTTCCAGCATCCGTTTTATTGGTACTCCGCGCCATCGATCATGAAGGAATGGCAGGATCTGGTGCTGGAATATGGCTTTGCCTATGGCCAGAGCGGCCGGAAGCTGGACGGCAAGGTGTTTCAGAACGTCATCAGCACTGGCGGTCGCCCGGAAACCTATACGGACAGCGGTTTGCATCATTCTGATGTCCGGAGTTTGTTGGCTCCTTTTGAGAAAACTGCCAACCTGTGCGGAATGCGCTATCTCGCACCTTTGGTTTTGTTCGGGGCTGGGCATGCCATTGATGAAAACCGGCTGAATATCCACCGCAATGCATATGACGACCTTCTGAAAGCATTGGTGGCAGACCGCTTTGATATTGAAAGTGCAGCCAAGGTGCCGGCGCTCGGCGATGTTCTGGATGATTTCATTTTGAAAGCGGAGGCGGTCTGATGGAATTGCTCAGCGAAGCCTTCGTTTATTTGTGTGCAGCCGTAATTGCGGTTCCAATTGCAAACCGGCTTGGTCTTGGATCCGTGCTTGGTTATCTGATTGCCGGCGTTGTCATTGGTCCGGTGCTGGGGATTGTCGGTTCTGAAACAACCGAGGTGCAGCACTTTGCCGAATTCGGTGTGGTGATGATGCTTTTTCTGGTCGGGCTGGAACTTCGGCCCGCCGTACTCTGGAAGATGCGTCAACAACTGATCGGTCTTGGCGGCCTTCAGGTGGTCGGCACAACAGCCGCTTTCGCTGCGATCGGAATCGTCTTTGGCCTATCCTGGCAAAGCGCTCTCGCGCTCGGTATGATCCTGGCGCTCTCTTCCACGGCAATTGTCTTGCAGACCCTGAATGAAAAAGGCTGGCTCAAAACGCAAGGTGGACAAAGTTCGTTCTTGGTTTTGTTGACCCAAGATATAGCGGTCATACCCATGCTCGCCGTTATGCCTCTGCTTGTCATCGGCCATGGGGCTGGTCATGGTGCTGATGATCACACAGATGCCGGAGGCCATGGCGGGGAGGCGCTTGCAGCCCTTCCGGGGTGGGCGCAGGGCCTGGTAATTCTGGCCGTTATTGCAGCAATCATTTTCGCCGGACGGCATCTGCTGCGACCGATATTCCGCTTTATCGCAGAATCCCATTTGCGCGAGATTTTCACTGCGACAGCCTTGTTGCTGGTGATCGGAATCGCACTTCTGATGAATTTCGTCGGGTTGTCTCCAGCGCTTGGGACTTTCCTGGCTGGTGTTGTCTTGTCTGACAGCGATTACAGGCATGAGCTTGAAAGCGATATCGAGCCATTCAAGGGGTTGTTGCTTGGTCTGTTTTTCCTGACGGTTGGTGCGGGCATAGATTTTGATCTTCTGTTTGGGTCTCCAGTCACGATATTTGGTCTCGCCGCCGGATTGATCCTGACCAAATTTGTATTGTTGTTTATCCTGGGAACAGTCTTCAGGCTGAAGGGCGCTGACCGTTGGCTGTTTGCACTGGGTTTGGCGCAGGCGGGTGAATTTGCTTTTGTCCTGTTTGGTTTTGCGCTCAGCGCTGGCGTTCTTGAATCGGATCTTCTGCAGATCATGACGTTGGTTGTGGCAATTTCGATGCTGCTCACGCCCGCCCTGTTCATATTTTATGAGAAGATTGTTGCTCCTCGCGCAATTGGAAAATCGGATCGAGAACCTGACGTGATCGACGACAAGGGGCGGATCGTGATCGCTGGTATGGGGCGCTTTGGCCAGATTGTGTCACGGCTTCTGATCACCAGCGGATATGACGTTGTCATTCTCGATCATGATCCCCAGACGGTCGAAAATCTTGGAAAAGTCGGGATGCAGACTTTTTATGGTGATGCAACCCGGCCAGATTTGTTGCGCGGAGCTGGGCTCCATGATGCAGACATGTTCATCGCGGCAATTGATGATCGGGACAAACAAACGATGGTTGTGGAACATGTTGCCAGAACGTATCCCAAGGTGAAAATCCTTGCCCGTGCGAGGGATCGTCACCATGTCTATGAACTTGAACAGGCAGGTGCGCATTTTGCCGAGCGCGAGGTGTTTGAAGGTGCGATGACGGTTGGGCGCCAGGCGTTGGTCGAATTGGGTGTTCATCCTTATCGTGCCAGGACCAAGGCTGCCGAGTTCCGCGTTCATGATCGTGAAATGCTGAACGGCCTGAGAGATAATTACAATGATGGCGGCGTCGACAAGTCCTATCTGGATGCGATGCGAGCCCACTCGGAAACGCTTTACGACATCATGCGTACAGATCGCGGCGAAGACCGTCATGAACGTAAAGAGCGAGGCTGGAACCCTCCGCCTAAAGATGATGTGACGCTTTAAGCAGCGGCGATGGAAAGAGAGACTAAATGAGTGAAGTGTCCGACCTCGATATGGAAGAGGTTATTCAGATCGATATCGTTTCGGATGTTGTCTGTCCGTGGTGCATTGTCGGCTTCAAGCAGCTTGAGAAGGCGATTGAGCAGACCGGTGTGTCCGCTGCAATCAAATGGCATCCGTTTGAACTCAATCCGGAGATGCCGTCAGAGGGCGAGAACCTGCGCGAACATATCATGCGCAAATACGGCACCACCGAAGAGCAGTCTCAGGCCGCCCGTGACCGGTTGACTGATGTTGGGAATGAGCTCGGGTTCGAATTCAGGTTCAACGATGAAATGCGCATGGTGAATACGTTCAAGGCGCATCAGCTTCTTCACTGGGCAGGCCCTGAGGACAAGGAGCACCCTTTGAAGATGGCGCTCTTTGAAGCCTATTTTCAGGACCGCAAGGATCTCAACGATGATGAGGTTCTGGCCGATGTGGCTGAGAGTGTCGGCCTTGATCGTGCCGCGGCACTGGAAGTCCTGAAAGATGGTCGTTTTGCGGATGATATCCGCCAGGAAGAAGGCTTCTGGACCCAAAATGGTGTTCAGGGTGTTCCGGCTGTCGTCTTTGAACGCCGTCACTTGATCACCGGTGCGCAAGGCGTCGACAACTACGTCTCCATCCTGAAACAATTGGTCGATGGCGAAGCGGCCTGATACGAAAATTAGCCGGGTAACTATCTCTGGCTAAATTGACTTATTTCGCTTCAAAAAGTACTCCGGCGGCCTCAATACGGCCAGCAGGTGTGTCAGCTGGTTCTGCGCCATAGTTGGTCCAGATGCGCATATCCGCGGTTTCACGGCAACGCACACCACCTGTCAGGGACATGACCGGGATTTCGGCCTTTACGCAGAGATCCGTGAAGATCCGTGTCCAGGCTTTTTCATCGCCCCAACCACCGACATAGGTGTGAGTACCGGACTTGACGGCTGCGGGCTGACCGTTCTCAAGTTTAAGAACAGCTTCCGCAGAGCCTTCCAGCTCTTCCCTGTAGCCGATGAAATTGCCGCCGCCTTTGAGCGCCATAGGCATGTCCGGACGAACACTTTCAACGCGTGAAACCGTGACATCAAGGCCGGGCATGTCCGGGGGTAGGGGCACCGGAATGACCATTTCGGCATTACGTGCTGCTGATCTAGGACCAAGAACGACTTCAGCGTCTGTATCACAAAGTGCAATTTTCAGGTCCTGTGGCATGTAGATGAGACCGGGGGCAGCGATGATCTTGTAGTCGGAAAAGTCACGTTCTTCACTGCGCAGAATATCAACTGAAAGTCCAAGCTTGCGAAGGGCCTTGTAGGTGTTGAACACCAGCTGGAAATAGCTTAGACCCGCGCCATGGGGCTGGGTGGCCCAGGCAAAGTCAGCGTCATAGTCAAATATCAGCGCGATGGGGGTTTTTGGAGCCGAGACGTCGGGCGCAGATCGCAATTCGTCTGCAACCTGGCGGGCTTCAATGAGAGCCGGCGCATCGGCGTTGTCCGGTCGCAGCATGCCGGCATGCATTTGCTCCTGTGCAAATGGAGCCTGCCGCCAGCGGAAGTAACAGACGGCTTCAGCGCCATGGGCATAGGCTTCCCAGGCCCACAGGCGCATCATACCGGGCAGGGGTGCCGGATTGTAGGGTGCCCAATTGACCGGGCCGGGCTGCTGTTCCATCACCCACCAACGACCTTTGCCGACAGAGCGATAGAGGTCGTGATGAAATGCCTGAAAATCAGGGTCACCCTGTCGAGCATAGGTTCTTTGATGGTCCGAATCTGCTCCAACCCGGTCCTCTAGAAATCCGAGCGGGTAGCTGTCCCAGGTCGCAATGTCAAGGTCGTCCCCCAACTTGAAATGATCGAAATCAGTGATCCGGCCCATATAGTTGTGGCTGATCGGTGCATCAGAATGCGCCTTGATGATATCGACCTGACGCTTGTTGAAGGTGACCACCTGATCGGATGAAAACCGTCGGAAGGCCAGAGTATGAGAGGGGTTGGGTTCGGTTACTGTCAGGTTTGGCAGATCGATCTCGTCAAAGGACGTGTATTCCATCGACCAGAAGATATTGCCCCAGGACCGGTTCAACGCCTCGATGGACCCATATCGGGTTTCCAGCCAGCTGCGGAAGGCTTTGCGGGCAGCATCGGAATAGGAAAGGATCGTATCGTGGCAGCCATATTCGTTGTCGGTCTGCCAGGCTTCAACGTAGCGATTGTCGCCATACCGCTGCGCTATCAGTTTGACGATCCGGTCGCTTTCCTGCCGAAAACCTTCATGGGAAAAGCAATAGTGGCGGCGCGAGCCAAATTTGCGAGGGTGGCCGTTTTGGTCGACAGCGATCATGTCAGGGTGCTTGTCGACAACCCAGCGCGGTGGCGTAGCTGTCGGGGTTCCAAGGACGACTTTGAGACCTGCATTGCCCAGTGTCTCAATCGCGCGGTCGAGCCAGTCGAACTGCAGATCGCCGGGTGTTGGTTCCAACCGTGACCAGGCGAATTCCCCAATCCGGACCCAGGTCAGGCCGGCGTCCGCCATACGGCGTGCATCAGCTTCCCAGATTTCCTCCGGCCAGTGCTCCGGATAATAACAAGTGCCAAGGGTACGTTTCATGAGCGTCTCTACAGGATGACCCGGTGTTCTTGCTGACCTTGAACTGACGTTTCAGCAAAAAACGTCAAACCTTCCCGGTCGCCTGTCAGCCCGATGGCTGCAGATGTTGCAAAAAGCGTTTTTAGATCTGCACTGCCAAATGACGGGCAGGTAATCTGGGTCGCTGGAAATGTGATGGCCTCGATGAATTTGCCTTCGGGAGAGTAGCGGGCGACGCGATGGGCTCCCCATTGGGCGTTCCATAGATATCCATCGGCATCAACGACAGATCCGTCCGGGTTGATGTTTTCCGGGCTGAGGTCAACAAAAAGTTCAGGCTGTCCGACCGGCCAACCGTCGCTATCAAGCGCGACCTTCTGGATTGTCTTGTCGGCGGTGTCTGAAAAATAGGCGTGTTTCCCGTCGGGCGCGAAACATATGGAGTTCGAGACGGTGATGTCCGGATATAATTTGCGCAGTTCGCCTTTGTAGAGCCGATAAATTGCTCCTGCGGTGGGCTCCACGTCGATGCCCATCGTGCCGATCCAGAAGCCGCCCAGCGGATCCGCGCGACCATCGTTGGACCGGGTAATCGGATCGTCTGCTTCGAGATCGCAGACCTTTGTGGAGGCTTCTGTTTCAAGGTTGAACAGGAAGAGTTGGGTTTGACTCGCGATCAACAGCTCATCATGACTGACCCACCCGGCAGCTGACACATGTTCACCGAATTGCCAAGTCATGGGGGTGTCATCCAAACGACTGTGGAGTCGATTGTTCATGATATCGAACCAGAAGAATTGCTTGCGCTCTGGATGCCACAGAGGGCCTTCGCCCAGTATGCACTGGCGGTCGTCAAAAATATTGCTCATAAAAAATTATCCGTTTGCTTCGATTGCCGCATCATAAGCGGCAACGATCTTTTCGGCACGTGTCTTGACCTCGGATACCGAAAATCCCGGTTTGAACAGGGCTGTGCCGATGCCAAAGCCTGTCGCACCAGCTTTCAGCCAGTCACCGAAGTTATCCGGCCCAGCGCCGCCGACAGCGAAGGTTGCTGTCCCTTTTGGCAGGACGGCCAGCATTGCCTTCAGGCCATCAGGTCCGATCAAGGTTGCCGGGAAGAACTTGAGACCATCTGCGCCATTGCGGAGCGCACTGAAGCATTCAGTCGGGGTCATGACGCCGGGAAATGACGACATGCCTTCTGACTTGGTGGCTCGAATGACCTCCGGATTGCAGTCTGGCGATACAATCAAGGTACCACCGGCAGCCTTGACCTGGCGCACCTGCTCAGGCTCCAGAACAGTCCCGGCACCGATGCTGGCCTGCCCGGAATAGTTCTTGGCCATGGCACCAATGCTTTTGAACGGTTCCGGCGAATTGAGGGGCACTTCGATCTGTGTGATGCCTGCAGCAATCAGAACCTCGGTGACCGGCAAGGCCTCGTCCGGTGTCAGGCCGCGTAATATGGCTATAATGTTTCTGCTCATGATGGCGCTTTCGAAGTGGACTTGTAGGCCAGTGTCAGACCCTGCAAGGTGATGGCATCAGCATCCGAGAGTTCGGCTTTGTAGCCAAGGCTCGTCAAGGCATCCGCGTAAGCGTTCGCGATCTTGTCACTGCCCAGGAGGACACAGTCTTGCAACGTGAAATCATTGGACACGGCCGCAATCTCCGTACCAATGAGCAAACCGGACAGGCGGCCGCGAGCTGCCTCGGGCGTCAAATCAGCGACGAGGCCTGCTGCACGAATCCCGAATAATTCGCCGGCTAAATTATTCTGTATTTTCGAAGTCTCTTCAACTGCGGTCTTAAATGCAGTCTCATCAATCTGCCCATCTGATAAGCCATGTTTGAGCACTGAATGCTCGCAGAAAAGCGCAAACGTTTCGCCGGTCATGAAGGTTCGGAACCGGTCAATTCGGCCATCCGTCAAGGCAACCCATTTGGTATGCGTTCCTGGCAGGCACAGTGTGCCGGTAAACCCAGGGCGGTTTGCCAGAAATCCCGCAATTTGTGTTTCCTCGCCGCGCATGACGTCGGGCGGTGTAAGCTGTTTTATGCCCGGCAGAATATGGACATTCAAGCGACTGTCTGTTCCGTGAACCTCAGTTGCGTCGCACATATCGGGAGGTGTGCAAGGTACGGTCTTGTAGGGCGCTTCCGCCCAGCCCTGGCGCGAGCCTGCCATTCCGCAGATGATCACGGGCGTTTTGGCCTGATCGCACAGGAAATCTTCAATCAGCTCCAGTAGAGCCGGTTCAAATTCCTTCGGTGCGAGTTTGCCCATTCCCTTGTCAGAGCAACGGTGCGCAATAACTCCGGCAGTTTGGTCGAGCGCCCAGATCCGTAGATTGGTGGTGCCCCAATCTGCCGCGATCCAGGAAGCTTTCGGGGCGGATGTCATCCGGTTACCACGACCCCGCCATCAACCACCAAAGACTGGCCTGTCATGGCTTTGCTTGTTTTGGACGCCAGAAACAGGACCGGATCGATCATGTCTTCAGGGGCGAGTTCGTCCTTGAGACACTGCCGGTCAATATGGGCCGCAAGTGCCTCCGGCGTCACCCACATATCTTTTTGTTTCTGGGTCAGAACCCATCCCGGTGCGATCGCATTGACGCGGATCCGGTCCGAGCCAAATTCTCGGGCAAGGCTTCTTGTCATGCCGTTGATGCCGGAATTGGCCGTTGTGTAGGACGGAAATCCTGAAGCGCCCATCATATAGGAGATCGATGAGAAGTTGACGATAGACCCGCCACCTGCCGCGCGCATTCCTTCCACAACGTGCTGACACGCAAAGAAATAGGCCTTCAGGTTGAGGGCCTGGGACCAGTCCCAGAATTCCTCGGTGACTTCCTCGGTTGTGTGGCGTTTGTCGTTGGCCGCGTTGTTGACCAACACCGTGACCGGGCCATGAGCTTCCGCGGCTTTGTCGATGGATGTCTTGAGCGCTGTGATGTCTGTAATGTCACAAGGTAGATAGAGCGGTCGGCTTCCGTGTTTTTGTTCCATTTCGTCGCAAAACGGAGCTGCATCGGATCGCTGTACAAAAGCGACCTTCGCACCCTGCGCCAGAAATCCGTCGGTCAGCGCAGCGCCAATGCCCGAGCCGCCACCTGTGATGAAGACCGAGGCTCCCTTCAAGTCAGGATAGGTTGCATGCATCAGTCTCGCTCCTTGTTGTGTTTTTCGCTCATTCCAGCAATCACAGTTTCTTGCCTTCAATGACCCAAAGCGTTTCAGGAAAATTCCACGGTAACGTCAAGCCATGCGACATCAGATACCGACCACTGACGGTCAGATCCTTGTATTTTAACGCTGGTGTTCCCCGAGAAAGACGAGGAGCATCCGCCCGGTTGCTCAATGAAATCGTGTAAATCGCATCCGGAACCAACCGGGTCAGCCGAACAGGTCGTGGCAGGATTTGGTCAGATGTTCGCATCTGGGCAGCAAAGACGACAAACCTTGAACCATCCGCAGCGAGTTGTTCCTCGGCAATGACAGCCGGATCAGAACCATCCAGCCGCAGGATATCGGCATCCATCATCCAGTCACGATTTGCTTTCCACCAGGTGGTGACGGACTTCAGTGTGGATGCTTCTTCGTTTGTCAATTCGCGCGGGTCCATTTCAAACCCCATATGGCGCTGGGCCGCTGTCCAAGCGCGAAACTTCATGTCAAACACGCGTCCGGATGTGTGGCAGGTGCGCGGACCGACATGGGAACCGGTGACGGAAGCGGGAAGAAACAGCGCTGCGTCATGTTGAATGCGCTGACGTTCCAGAGCGTCATTGCTGTCGGACAGCCAGACGCGTTGTGTGCGTTCCATTATCCCGAAATCGATCCGGCCGCCGCCCGATGAGCAGCTTTCGATTTCAACTTGAGGGAAGTCTGCCTGAAGCCGATCCAGAAGAGCATACAGCCCGTCTGTCTGGGCAGCATCGACCACCGGGAGGATACGGTTGTGATCCCACTTGATATAACCAACATCATGGGTATTCAGGACATCCGCAATGTGGTCGTAAAGATATTCGCGGACATCGACATTGGCCATGTCCAGCACCAGCTGTTGACGGCCACGGGTTTGATCGGCAGGTCCCAGAACCCAGTCTGGGTGAGTTCGGAACAGGTCGCTGTCCTCATTGACCATTTCCGGCTCGAACCAGATGCCAAATTCCATTCCAAGTGATTTGACGTGATCAATCAGCGGCGAGAGGCCATCAGGATACTTGCGTTTGTCGATCACCCAGTCGCCCAACGAAGAGGTGTCGTCATCGCGTCTGCCGAACCAGCCATCATCCAGCACAAATCGCTCCGCACCAAGATCTGCTGCACGAGAGGCTATGGATTTAAGTTCGTCGAGTTTGTGGTCGAAATAGACAGCTTCCCAGCAATTGTAATGCACAGGACGGGGCGTGCGTGCGGCCTTCACAATGTGGTCGCGTAGATGGCGCTGGAAGCAGGTAGCCGAGCCGTTCAAACCGTCGTTCGAGTAGGTCGCGTAGAGCGGTGCTGTCTGAAAGGCCTTGCCGGAGGCCATGCTGCCATATGCGTGTCCGAACTGAACCTGCCGACGTCCATCGGCAAGTTCTTCGGCAACCATTTTGTGTCCACCGGACCAACCGTAGTGAAACGCGAAAGCTTCGCCGGACGTGTTTTGGGTGCCTTTGTTGCAGACAATCAAACCGGGAAAATGAGCGTGGTCTGTCCGACCAGAGCGGTTGTCGCGCACTCTTGCTCCGGGAGCAAAAGGGGCACGGTTGGTAAGGAATTCGGCGCACCATCGACCAGAAAATTCGATCATCTCGTCTGTATGCGCAGGTATTGGCAGAACCGGTGCGGCTAACCAATCGACATGGATGTCGGCGGTACTCTCCAGCCGGGTCTGCAGCTTGTAAAGCGATGTTTCCGGTGCCAGTTCCAGATCAAACGTCAGAGACAAGTTGAGGTCTGTGTCCGTAAATACCAGCGTGAGGTGATCCGCAAACTTCGCTTCGCTTTTGAAGCGGAAGCGCGGAGACAAAATATCACCTTTTGCGCTGCGAGCAGATAGCCCGACCTGGCCCGGAAACGTTTGGGACGCTTCAGGATTTAAACTGATCGCTGCGTTCTGATCCACCATTCCGCCGGTCACGTCCATGACCGAAGCGTCTGCCAGCTCGCTCAACGGGGCATTTGCAGGAAGAGCTGGTCCCCAATAAACCACTTCCGGCAGAAGATCATTCCAACTTGCGAGGACCAGGCTTTGGCGCGTATCGCCAAGATGCCAGGTTTTTGTCATTTTACAGCCCCGAGGGTTAAGCCAGCAATGAAGTGTCGTTGCATCAGGAAGAACATGGCGACTGGCGGCAAGGCGGCGACAATCGAGCCTGCACTCATCAAATGATAGGCCGCCCGGTATTGCGCATTGAACGAGGTGATACCCGCAGTGACTGGTTGGCTTTCAGCGCCCTGCGTTAGCACAATCGCCCAGAAATAGTCGTTCCAGATAAAGGTGAAAATCAGCACTGCGAGCGCCGCAATCGCCGGTTTCATCAAAGGCAGCACGACGTACCAAAAGATCCGCCATTCAGCGACACCTTCAACACGGGCTGCTTCGATCAGCTCGAACGGAAGCGCGCGAATAAAGTTGCGCATGAACAGTGTGCAGAATCCTGTCTGGAAGGCAATGTGGAAGAGAACCAGGCCGGTTTTCGTGTTGTAGAGGCCCAGTTCAAGAGTGAGATCGCGGACCGGCACCATCAGGATCTGAAACGGCACGAAGTTGCCGGCGACGAACATGAAAAAGATCCAGAGGTTTGATCGGAATTTATATATGCCAAGGGCAAAGCCGGTCATTGTGCTGAGCGCGACCGCACCAATCACTGTCGGGACGGTGATGAACACCGAGTTCAGCAGATAACGCGGCATGTCACTGGCAAAGAACACTTTTCCGTAATTCGAAAAGCCTTCAAAGCTGGACGGCAGACCCCAGTAATTCGCGTTTGTGAAATCGACATCGGGTTTGATCGAAAACACTGCAACAGCGATCAGCGGGAGAAGCCACAAGATCAAGGCAAGCGGAAGGAACGCCTGATAAGTGAATTGAGCTGCGGGGCTGCTCTTCTGGATTGGTGCCGGAAACATTCTAGCGCCCCTTCTCTTCGCGGTACATCGACCGCAGGAAGTAAGTGATGAACCCCATCATGATCATGAAGAGGACAACGGCGATGGCCGCGCCATACCCCATCCGGAAACCGTATTCGGAAAGAGCTACTTCGAACATGTAGTAGGCCAGAACCCGGGACGATCCGAACGGGCCGCCTTCGGTCATGATAGAGATCAGGTCGAAGCTTCGAAGTGCGCCGATAATCGTCACGACAAAAGCGATGAAGGTGGCTGGGCGGAGCTGTGGCAGGACGATGTACCAGAGCATCTTTGCGCCCTTTGCGCCATCAAGACGACCTGCCTCGATTTGCTCAGGGTCCACCGCATTCAGGCCCGTCAGATAAAGGATCATGCAGTAGGCAGTTTGCGGCCACAGGCCTGCAGCGATAATTCCATAAGTGACTAGGTTTTCGTCGCCGAGGACGTTGACCGGCCCGGCGCCAAAAACCGCAAGAACATTGTTTAAAAGACCAAACGTCGGATCATAGAACCAGCTGAAAACCAGACCAACGACAACTTGAGAGATAACAAAGGGAAAAAAGAACAGGGATTTATAGAGTCTAATTCCGGTGACCGTTTGGTTCAAAAAAAGCGCGATAAAAAGACCGGCGGGAATGGCGAGGAGATAAAGCGCGAGCCAGATAATGTTGTTTTTCAGAGATGTGTAGAAGGCATCTTCGTCAACAAATTCCCAGTAAAGATCCTCGTAGTTCCGCATGCCGACATATGTGGCTTCGCCCAATCCGTCCCACTCGTAGAGCGACAGGTTGAAGGATTGCAGCACCGGCAGGATCACATAGACCAGAAAGAATAGAACACCCGGCGCTAGAAACAGCCACGGGGCGATCGATTGCTGGTTCCGATGAAACCAGCTTCTGGTGTCAATCTGGGTGGCATCGGTCATAAGGTCTGTCCCGCAAGAGGATTTACAGAGAGCTTGGGAACATACATTTCTCAAACAATCTCTGAATGTATGTTGCCGGTATTCAAGGACTCTCCCGGCGCATGGCCGGGAGAGCAGGTAAAGCATTAGAGATGCTTACTTGTAGATACGCTCGGCAGAGCGGTCCAAACGAGCCAGGATCTTGTCCAGGTTGTCCGGACGGACCATGAATTCCTGCAGGCCTTCCATGGCAACTTTCGCCATTTCAGCTGGTGCATCACGGTCGAAGAACTGGGCAACACCGCCAGGCGAGTTGGATGACAGCATTTCAAAGCCCTGGTTCAGGAACTTGTCGTCGTCCACGCTGGATTTGGAGTTGACCGGCAGCTGACCGAGGTTCTTGCCGTTGTTGATCTGGGTCTGAACGTCAGCAGATGCTACGAATTTCAGAAATTCGCGAGCATTTTCCTTGTTCTGCGCCTTGGCAGGAATGTGGAAAGTGTCGGTCGGTGCATCTTCAGCCAATTCGACACCAGGGTTGATTTCGACGAACTGGTAGAAGTCCAGCTGATCGTCGGTCAATCCAGCTTCGCGCAGAGGCGCAACAGCGAAGTTGCCCATCAGGTAAGCAGCCGCATCACCCTTGACCATGAACGGCAGGGCTTCCTGCCAGCTGTAGGTCTGGTGGTTGTCGATGAAGGCACCCATGTCGATGAGTTCACGCCAGTTGGCAAATGTCTGGCGAACTTCGTCAGACTGCCACTTCGCTTTGCCGGTCAGGAGATCCATGTGGAAATCAAAACCGTTTGTGCGCATGTTCAGGTAGTCGAACCAGCCGCCGGCAGTCCAAAGGAATTTGGTGCCGATGGTGTAGCATTTTTTGCCAGCGTCGATGATTTTCTGACAGTTGGCTTTTTCTTCTGCCCAGTTTGTCGGCTCGGATAGGCCCAACTCGTCGAAGATATCCTTGCGGTAATAAACACCCCATTGATAGTAAGTATAGGGCACGCCCCACTGCTTGCCATCAATTGTCATGGCGCCTTTGGTCGAAGCAAGGTTGCTGCCAAGCTCTGTGCCGTCCCACAGGTCGGAAACGTCTTCAAAAAGACCAGCTTCAACATATGGACGCATGCGGTTCGCCGCGTACCAGGTGTTCACATCGGGCGCGTTCGCCGTCAGGAAGTTGCGGATCTGTGTCTTGTAGGCTTCCCGGTCGATCACAGTTGTTTCGATGTTCAGGTCAGGGTTCTTAGCCTGAAACTGACCAATCATCTCTTCCATGGTCGCACGAGGCGCCGGATTGGATGTGTCGAGGAAAATCTTCAAGTCGCCTGATAGGCCGTCAGCAAGTGATCCGCTTGCGGTTGCTGCCAAAATGGCAAGTGCCGCTACGGACTTTCTCAGCATGGAACGCATGGTGTCCTCCCTTTAGGTTCCATTATGTGAAACTTAGTTTTGTATATTGATACTTTGATGATGAACAGTTAGGTTGTCAACAGGCTCGACAAAAAGAAACGAGTTGGTGGAGGGGTTCATGAACAAACAAGCGGCAGGAGATGGTACTGTCGGGAAGGCACTCGATGTGCTGGACAAGGTTGCCGCAAAAGGCCAGCCGGTCCGGTTTTCCGAGTTGTTGTCCGAAAGTGCGCTTCCCAAAGCGACACTTTACCGCTTGCTGCAAACCCTCGTGAACCAGGGAATGCTGGCCTATGACGACAGGCAGCAGACTTACTCGCTGGGTATTCGTCTTGTGCGGCTTGCTCACACTGCCTGGCGGCAAAGTTCCATTGCACCGATTGCCCGGCCAATCGTTGTTTCGTTGGCCGAGGCGGTTGGCGAAACGGTTCACCTGGCCCAGATGGACAATGGTCAGGTTCTGTACGTCGACAAGAGAAATGCTGCTGATCCAATCGACATGTTCTCGCAGGCCGGGAAGGTCGGTCCGGGATACTGCACCGGTGTCGGCAAGGCCTTGATGGCGTTTCTGGAACCCGAAGAGCTGGACGACGTCATCCGCAAGCAGTCGTATTATCGATACACACCAGGTACGCTGGCAGATGAAGCATCGCTGCGCTCGGATCTGGCCGTTATCCGAAAAGAGGGTGTTGCCTATGACCGGGAAGAGCACGAACCCGGAATCATATGTATTGCGGCACCGATCCTGTCATCCAAAGGGCGCCCGGTTGGGGCTCTTTCCGTAACCACATCCACAAGGCGGAAAAATCTGGACGAGTTGGAAAGTGCCCGTCCGGCGCTTTTGGACGCTGCAGGCAAAATTGCCGCGGCAGTCGAGGACTGGCAGTTCCCCGCTTAACTAGTTTCAGGGAGAAATAGGTTTCATGTCTGGCGTTACCTTACAAAAAGCGGTCAAGCAATACGGCGACCTCCAGGTTATTCACGGTGTGGATCTTCAGATTGAAGATGGTGAGTTCTGCGTCTTTGTTGGTCCGTCCGGCTGCGGGAAATCGACACTCCTGCGTATGATTGCAGGTCTTGAAGAGACCACTTCGGGCAACATTTCGATCGGTAGCCGGGACGTCACCAGAGCGGATCCGGCAGAGCGCGGCGTTGCCATGGTCTTCCAGACCTATGCGCTTTATCCGCATATGAGCGTTGAAGAGAACATGGGCTTCGGCCTGAAAATGAATGGCCATCCTAAGGAAGAGATCCAGAAGAAGGTTGGTGAGGCCAGCCGGATCCTGAAACTGGACCCCTACCTGAAGCGCAAACCGAAAGCACTCTCTGGTGGTCAGCGCCAGCGTGTTGCCATTGGCCGGGCCATTGTTCGTGGCCCGGAAGTGTTCCTGTTTGATGAGCCGCTGTCGAATCTTGATGCAGAGCTGCGTGTCGACATGCGCGTCGAGATTGCACGTCTTCACAAGGAAATCGGCGCGACGATGATCTATGTGACCCATGATCAGGTCGAAGCGATGACGCTGGCCGACAAGATCGTGGTCCTGCGCGCTGGTATCATTGAGCAAGTCGGGTCGCCAATGACGCTTTACTCTGATCCGGATAACAAGTTTGTTGCCGGCTTTATCGGGTCGCCCAGCATGAATTTCGTCGAAGGTATTGCGGAAAACGGGGCCGTTTCTGTTCCCGGTTTTGGCGGATTGAATATCCCGACAACCGTGGCGCTGCCCGCCAGCGGCGAGAAGGTCATCGTTGGGGTGCGTCCGCAGCATCTTCAAATCACTGACGCGGCAGAGGGCGCGAAGGTTGACCTTTCCGAGCAACTGGGCGGCGTTGCCTATTCCTATGTGATCTGCTCATCGGGAGAGCGCGTAATCATTGAGACCAAAGGGGAAGATGTGCCAGCGGATGATGCAATCGTGTCCATCTCGTTTGCTCCTGAAACAGCTTATTTCTTTGATGCAAAAACAGAACAACGCCTGCGGTAGGCAAAGACAAAAACAAACACGTGCACGTGGCCCTGACGATCTTCGTCGGGGTCATTTTTTTGGGGGGGCGCGGCAGATCTCAAGACTGAAATCGAAAGAGCAAAGAGTATCTGGCATCAGCCAACACCAATAGCGCCGCGGGATTTCGCCCCAGCGGTCTGACGTCAATATCCGTTCAAAGCGAACGGGATGGCGAGCGCCCGGGCCTTGCCGGGTGCGATAGGGAAGTGGGAATGGCAAGACTGTGCGCCCGCCCGGAACCTGTTTCCCGAAATGATCGCGCTTCCGTTTCAATCGTTACTGCGCTGCGGCAATGGGGTGTGGTTGCCGGTTTGCCGGATAAAAACGCCTGCGAAGTCCAAACGACGCCAGACCCCGCCGCCAAACTTCGCTGTGCTGATCACCGGAAATTCGAGCCGGTTCGTTACACCAGATCAAATCCCTCAGAGTCCGATCCCTGCCACCTGACCCGGACGGTCCGACCCCGGCCCCGTGCAGCAGGAACGCATACAAGTGTACGACAGGTTTGCAGGGCGTGAATAAGTTTTGTCGGGAGCGTAAATACCTGCCGCTCTCCAAGAATGAGAACTGTCGATTATCAACTCCGAGGCAGGCTCATTTCCTTGTCATAGGGTGATGAGGCGATGACTGTGGCTTCAACGTGATCACCACAACAATCTATTTCCAAGGTCTGCCCCACGTTACCCAGCGCAGGGTCGACGAATGCATAAGCAAGATTCATATCCACCCTGTAGCCCCAGCCGCCAGAAGTCACTGTGCCAACGACATTGCGGTCCATCATCACGGATGCACCAGCATGGGCAGGTGCCTTGGTGGAGTGAACCTGAAGGGTTACAAGCTGTTTCGCAGGGCCCTTGGCTTTGCGTGCCAGCAGTGCTTCTTTGCCAATGAACTCCGGTTTCTCAAGTTTGACGAACCGATCAAGCCCGGTTTCAAACGGATCAAATTCGGTCAATATATCTGCCTTCCAGTGCAGATATCCCTTTTCCAGTCTCATCGAATCTACTGCCCGCGCTCCAAAGAGCTTCAGTCCATGTTCAGCACCGGCTTCGCGAAGTGTGAGGTATGCGGCATACAGGGATGCGTTCGGGACATGGATTTCGTAGGCCAATTCGCCGGAAAAGCTCACCGCCAGGATTGTTGCAGGTGCAATGCCGACGAAGCATTCCCGCACTGACAACCAAGGAAACGCCTGTTTGGACCAATCACCGCGAGCGCTTGCCGAAAGTACTTTTCGCGCGATTGGGCCAGCCAGAACCAGAATTGTCTGATCATTTGTCAGGCTGCGAAACTGAACGTCTTCCTCTGCGCGCGCATTCTGTCTCAGCCAGTCCATATCGTGATACTCGCTGGCCGCAGCAGACCCATACCAGATGCGCTCCGGGCCACGATCAGAAGCCGGAAGATTTGCGACAGTTGCCTCTGCCTTCATCATGCCGTGATGATTGAGGAGATAACTGAGACCCACGCGGTTTTCCCTGCGCGTGGTGGTGCCGCACATCATGCGGTCCAGAAATGTATGGCGGTCTGCACCCGTGATCTCGATCCGGTTGAAGCCGTTGACTTCACTGAGACCAACATTGGTCTGAACGTTTTTGACCTCAGCGGCGACCAAGTCGAATGTTTCATCAAAATCAAAGCCAAGCGTCGGATGAAAATCTTTGTGAGGTTTGATGTAATCCACGCGCTCCCATCCGTTCACCACAGTGAATTTAGCTCCTTCAGCAGCTAAAACGGGTGTGAGGGGCGTTGTCTTTGCGTTGCGACCGGCAGGTCGGTGCTCATGTGGGAAATGAAAGCGAAACTCGTTCTGGTAGTCTTCGATCGCTTTCAACGCTGTCAGCTCAACGTTGGCGTGACCGGTAAATCTGCGCGGATCAAGGCACCATGTATCGTAACAGGCTTCGCCATGGACTATCTGCTGAGCCAAAAGCCAGCCGTGCCCGCCACCTTCTCCAAGGCCTGCGCGCAGTCCTATGATGCAAAAAGCGTTTCTTTTGCCGGGAATTGGACCGACCAGCGGTGCCCCGTCAATGGTGTATGTGATGGGGCCGTTGATGACAGTGTGAATGCCGGTTTCCATCAGGGTCGGCATGCGCATAAACGCCCCTTCCAGAACTTCGGTCACCCGGTCCAGATCGTCCGGGCACAGAGCATTCACAAAATGAGGGTCGATGCCATCCATCCCCCATGTTTTGCAATTTTGCTCGTAAAACCCCAGTAACAGGCCATTCTTTTCCTGTCGGCAATAATAATCGGAAATCGGGCACCGCAGCAAAGGCATGCGATGATCAGCTTCCTTGATGGCCGGGATGTCTTCAGTCAGAAAATACTGATGCTCCATGGACATGACCGGGTGATGGACCCCCATCATGGCGCCGACTTCGTTGACTCGATAGCCGCAGGCATTGATCACGACATCGCAGTCGATGTCACCTTTTGAGGTATGAACGGTCCAGGTATCATCCTTGTGCTGCGTCAGGGCAGTAACCGGAGTGTGCCGATAAACCTCGGCCCCAGCTTTGCGAGCCCGGCGCGCGAGCGCCTGACACAACTGGGCCGGGTCGATATCACCGTCGAGTGGATCCCATAACCCGCCGATCAGGTTGTCCGTCGAAATCAATGGATGACGACGTGCGCATTCCTCAGCATCAATCACTTCAAAATGGACATCCATTCCCAATGCCATGGATGCAAAGTGCGCGTAGCCCTGCATCTGGGCTTCGGTATTCGCGAGCCTGATACCGCCGTCGGCGTGGTGGTAGTTGATCGGGTAGTCGGGGTCTTCGGAAAGTTCCTTGTACAGATCAATGGAATGGGATTTGAGGCCAACCATGGTTTGGTTGGTGCCGAAATTGGTAACCTGCGCTGCAGAATGCCACGTGGTGCCGCTGGTTAATTCATCACGTTCGACCAGAACAACATCTGTCCAGCCTTCCTTGGTCAAATGGTACAGGGTGGAGCAGCCTGCAATGCCGCCGCCGATAACAACTGCTTTTGTGCGTGACTTCATCTTCCCGTCTCCCGGCGCCAAATTCAGTCATCATGCACCAAAGTGTCTGATCGATAATCAATCAGGGCCTCAAGCCGTGGGTAATAAGATCATAAGCATTGTCGACGAGCTCAGGGATGGAAGTTTGCGTGTCAAAAACCACCAGCTGTTCGGCAAGAGAACGGGCAATACCTATGAGCAGCCAGGCGCGGTTTTTTGCATCGCCTTCGGAAATCTGGCCAGCCTGTACAGCTGCGTTCAGTCGGTTTCGATATCCCTCTTCAAACCGAAGGTGGTATTCCCGGTAGGCTGCCGGGTCGACAAACTGGGCTTCCTGGACAATCCGATAAAATTCCGGTTGAGAGCGGGCGAACCTCAGAAACGCTGTCAAACCAGCCTTTTCGGCCTCAAGCCGGTCGTGGACATTTTCAATCGCTTCGGATGTTATGTGGCGAATCTCGCGGCCCAAATCCAGAACGAGCTCTGAAAACACCTCTTCCTTGCTATTGAAGTAGATGTAAAACGTGCCCTGCGCGACACCAGCCTTACTGGTGATCTGGCTGATGGAGGCGTCGTTGTAACCATCTGCGCCAATGACCCGTTTCGCTGCGGCAAGAATCGCTTTGCGAGTTGCTTCGCCACGAGCGGTCTTGGGACCTGGCGCTTGCTTTTTTTTCTGTGGTTTTGGGGTTTCGGTGGCTCTGCTCACCTCCCGCACTCCCTGTTTATGAATTGTGAATCACTATTCAGATTTGAGATTTGTATGCAAGGGCAATTGTATACACACTTGTTGTAGACGTTGAAGAAACACGGGATTTCGGTTTGTTCGGCGTCGATATTTAGATATGGCGAAGTGCCGCAGGACGCCGATTTGATATTGATCATTGTTACGAGTTTGATATTCAGTTTTGAATATATATAAAGTACACTCTGGCTCAGGTTGAGACGGACGTGATGAGTTGGACGCAGGCGTGGACGCGACGTGGCGTCCAAAGCGAATGGAATGACCGGGTATAAATCCGGCGGATTGAGGGACTCCGAACCATGGACGTGAATGCTTATCTGGAAGAACGCTTGAATAAGCTTCATGAAGATGGAAATTACCGAGTCTTTGCCGATCTTGAACGTCAGTCCGGAAACTTTCCACGCGCAACCCGTTATCGTGAAGATGGTTCTGTCCAGGATGTAACCGTCTGGTGTTCGAATGATTATCTGGGCATGGGCCAGAACGACAAAGTCGTCGATGCGATGCAGGACGTAATCGGCAAGTGCGGAGCGGGCGCTGGCGGAACGCGCAACATTTCCGGCACAAACCACTACCATGTGCTTTTGGAAAAAGAGTTGTCGGACCTTCACGGCAAAGAAGCCGCGCTGATTTTTACATCCGGGTATGTGTCGAACTGGGCAGCGCTCGGTACGCTGGCATCTCAAGTGCCAGGCATGATCGTCTATTCCGACTCTCTCAATCACGCTTCCATGATTGAAGGTATTCGTCATTCACGTTGTGAAAAACGCGTTTTCAAGCATAATGACGTCGCCGATCTTGAGCGCATGATGGCCGCGGATGATCCGAATGCACCTAAAATGGTTGCGTTCGAAAGCGTCTATTCGATGGACGGAGATATCGCGCCGATCAAGGAACTTTGTGATGTCGCCGATAAATTCGGTGCCATGACCTATCTCGACGAAGTTCACGCTGTTGGCATGTATGGCCCTCGCGGGGGCGGTGTCGCTGAACGCGAAGGCTTGATGGATCGCCTGACAATCATTGAAGGCACCCTTGGCAAGGCCTTCGGTGTCATGGGCGGCTACATCACCGGTTCCAAGACTGTTGTTGATTTCGTCCGCTCCTTTGCATCCGGGTTCATTTTCACGACTGCGTTGCCGCCGGCATTGGCTGCCGGTGCAGCTGCTTCCATCCGTCATTTGAAGGAAAGCCGTACTGAACGTGACGGGCACAAGGAACGTGTCGCACAGGTTCGCGCAGCACTCGACAAACGCGGTATTCCGCATATGGAAAACCCGAGCCACATCGTTCCGGTGATGGTTGGCGATGCGAAGAAATGCAAATGGATCTCCGACATTCTTCTGGAGACCTATGGCATCTATGTTCAGCCGATCAATTACCCGACTGTTCCGGTTGGCAAGGAACGTCTACGCTTCACGCCAACCCCGTTGCACACTGCTGCAGACGTCGAGCATCTGGCAAACGCGATCAGTGATCTTTGGTCACAATGCGCGCTGGCTCGGGCCGTCGCTTAAAAAGCTGCTATCACATCAGGTTTTGAAAACCCGCTCTCCGGTTGGAGGGCGGGTTTTTTGATGTGTCTGGCCGCGGCACACTATTGTGCTCTCACGCCATTCACACGGGATCGTCATGGCAATATGATTTGAGGCGTGACGTAAGCACTGATCAATATGAACCTGAATGCTGAGGGGTTGATGTGGCGAGCGGTCTGTTGATGCTTGGAATGTTTACGGTGGCTTATACGCTTCTGGCGAAAAAGCTGTCGGATAGTATATTGACTGCGCCCATGCTGTTTCTGGGTTTCGGCTATTTGATGGCGGTGACCGGGCAATTCCCACTCCCAGAAGCAGAGCATCTTCTTCACATCGTTGCCGAACTCGCCCTGATCATTCTGTTGTTTCTGGATGCAGCGCAGATCAATCTGAAAAGCCTGCGGCAACGGCATCAATGGCCGTTCCGAATGCTGGTGATTGGCCTGCCGCTCGCAGTTGTTATCGGCACGCTCACAGCTGCTCTGTTGCTGCCGGCCTATCCGCTGATGGTTGCGGCGCTGATTGCCGCGCTTCTTGCTCCAACAGATGCTGCTCTCGGGCAGGCTGTCGTCACCAATCAAGCCGTTCCGGAAAGGGTTCGCCGTACGCTGACACTGGAGAGCGGTTTGAATGACGGATTGGCGCTTCCCGTGATCCTGTTGTTTGCCAGCCTGACGGCAGAGGTCATGCAACAGGACGCCACCAACTGGATTCTGTTCGGCGCCAAACAACTGGTCTTCGGGCCACTTGTCGGAGGCGTCATCGGAGCCGTCGGCGGGGTTTTGTTTCTGGCGGCCAAACAGCGACAAATGACAACCGCGACGATCGAAGGTATTGGCGCTATTGCCATGGCAGGCTGTGCATATCTGGCTGCTGGGATGATCGATGGCAACGGCTTCATCTCGGCTTTTGTTGCCGGTCTGTTTTTCGGGAATGTCATCAAGGGACAATGCGCGTTTATTTACGAATTCACCGAGAACGAAGGCCAGATGCTGAGCTGGGGTGCGTTTTTTCTCATTGGTCTGGCCCTGGTGCCAACGGCGATTGCCCATCTCGATGCGGTCAGCCTTTCGCTCATTTTGACCAGCCTTCTGGTGGTGCGCCCATTGGCTGTGTGGTTGTCTCTTGCCGGAACCGATGCAGCGCCGCTTACAAAACTGTTTTTCGGTTGGTTTGGGCCAAGGGGTCTGGCGACTGCCTTGTTTGCTCTGGTGATCGTCGACCAGATTGATCATGAGATTGGCGAATATCTGCTCAACCTCGCAGTCAACGCGGTTTGGATCAGTGCCTTTCTGCATGGTGTAAGCGCCGTGCCGCTGTCCAGGTGGTACGGTGCGAAGATGAAGGACAATGAGGGGGCGGCCGAAATGACCCCCATGCCGCCGATGCGGCCGGAATTACGCAAGGATTGAAGCGACTGATTTTTTAGCCAGGGCACAGATTGCCGGTAGCCGGAGGAAACATGAACAAGCAAGCCGTTGCCAAGTTGAGCGAACTGCCGGACCGCGACCCGCGATATGCGCTCGTTGAAAAAGTCGATCTGGTAGTTGTGCGCTTTGACGATGAAGTCTCTGTTTTTTATGGCCGGTGCCTGCATCGCGGCGCGTTGATGTCCGATGGTTATGTCGATGGCGACAATCTGATTTGCGGACTGCACTATTGGGACTACCGGCTCGACAGCGGTGTGTCCGAATACAATAACTCCGAAGTTTTGCCGAAATTCAAAAGCTGGATTGAGGGCGATGATGTTCTTGTCGATGCTGATGAAGTCGCGGCCTGGGCGGTGGACAATCCCCAACCCTTCAACCGGGATCAGTATCTCGGCCTTTATGCTGACACCAGCCACGGCACGGAGGAAGAACCCTACGCCGGTCTGATCCAGCAATATGCCCGTGATGGTCTTTCAAAGACCGGACACCATGGCCGAGTGGACGCCATGGGCGTTCCCAGAAACCAGTTGCCGGATTGGGACGATATCCAGATCCTGACCGCGCAGTTGCAGAAGTTTCCGCTGCTGGATGATGATCCGGTTGGAACCAACGTTGTTATCGGGCCGAATGCGCAAAAGCCGCTACATCTGAAGATACCGCTTTTTGTGTCTGACATGAGTTATGGAGCCTTGTCGGAACCGGCAAAGGTCGCGCTGGCGTGCGGTGCAGAGCTGGCCGGAACTGGCATTTGTTCGGGCGAAGGCGGCATGTTGCCGGAAGAGCAGGAAGCCAATTCCCGATATTTTTACGAGCTGGCGTCTGCCCGTTTTGGCTTTGACTGGGAAAAGCTGGCCAAAGTCCAGGCCTTCCACTTTAAGGGCGGGCAAGGGGCCAAGACCGGGACCGGCGGGCATCTGCCGGGAGCCAAGGTCAAAGGCAAGATTGCGGAAGTGCGCGGATTGCAGGAAGGCGAAGATGCGATCTCGCCGCCGCGGTTTCCGGACTGGACGGACCCAAGCCAGATCAAGACGTTTGCGGATGAAGTGCGCAGTCGAACTGGGGGGATACCAATCGGTTACAAGCTTTCCGCCCAGCACATCGAGAAGGACATCGATGCGGCGCTGGAGATCGGTGTCGACTACGTCATTCTGGATGGCCGGGGTGGGGGCACTGGTGCCGCGCCAATCATCTTCCGGGACAATATTTCCGTGCCGACCATTCCGGCGTTGGCCCGGGCCAGAAAACACCTTGATCAATCGGGTCGCAAAGATGTGACACTGGTGATCACGGGCGGCCTGCGTAAACCGGCAGATTTCGTCAAGGCTCTGGCGCTTGGAGCGGATGCCGTTGCGGTGTCCAATTCGGCCATGCAGGCCATCGGCTGTATCGCCATGCGCGCTTGCCACACCAACAATTGCCCGGTGGGGATCGCCACTCAGAAACCGCATTTGGTCAACCGACTGCAAATCGAAAAGTCTGCCCGTCAACTCACCAATTTCTTCGAAGCATCGGTCGAGCTCATGCAGGTGATGGCGCGCGCCTGCGGGCATACGCATCTCAACCAGTTTTCCGCAGATGACCTGACCACATGGAAACGGGAAATGTCTGATCTGTCAGGCGTTGCTTACGGCGGTGTTTCCTGAACCCGCTCAGGAAACATGAGGGAGGACAGAATGGACGCTCAAAACCTCGACTGGATCAAGGTCGGCCATATTGATGACTTGCCCGAGGGGCGGGTCAAAACGGTAACGGCGAGAACCACATCCATCTGCCTGTCGCATTTCGATGGCAAATGGGCGGCGATGGACAATCATTGTCCGCACCAGCGTGGACCGCTTGGCGAAGGCTCGATTGAAAAAGGATCAGACGGCAAGTGCTGGATCCGCTGTCCCTGGCATGGGTGGGACTTTGACCCACTGACGGGAGCACCTCCCGGCGGCCATGAAGACAGCGGCCAGAAACTATACCCGCTCAAAATCGAAGACGGCGAGATTTCTGTCGGCATAGAGGCCGAACCGGAGCACGAGCGTACGGTAACCGATGTCATGGCCGAGACCATGGTCAACTGGGGTGTGAAGCGTGTCTTCGGCATGGTCGGTCATTCCAACCTCGGTCTGTCGGATGCCATTCGTCTGCAAGTGAACAAGGGCAACCTCGGCTATGTGGGCATTCGCCACGAGGGCGCAGCTGCCTTTGCCGCATCTGCATATGGCAAACTAACCGGAAAGCCTGCTGCCTGCCTGACAATTGCAGGACCTGGCGCGACCAATCTCCTGACTGGCTTATGGGATGCCAAGGTCGACCGGTCTCCCGTGCTGGCGCTGACGGGTCAGGTGCAGACACAGGTGTTCGGGCCGGGTGCGTTTCAGGACATCGATCTGAAGTCAGCGTTTGATGCGGTCTCACGGTTTTCGCAGCCGGTACTCAGCACTTCCAATCACGCCGAGCTGATGTCACTGGCGCTCAAGACGGCACTTGAGGAACGCAATGTTGCTAACCTGATTTTCCCCGATGATGTTCAAACCCTCCCGAGTGGCAAGGATGCTGGCAAGCCGGATGGCCGCTTGAGCGGATCTTCGATCACACCGTCGGCTGAGGACCTCGCCAAAACCACAGACATGATCAATGGTGCGAAGCGTCCTGTAATCGTGCTCGGTTATGGGGCAAAGGATGTCCGCGACAAGGTGATTGCCCTGGCTGAAAAGATCGGGGCTCCTGTCCTGACCACGTTCAAGGGCAAGGGGCTTATTCCCGATACCCATCCGCTCGCCGGAGGGGTGCTTGGGCGCTCTGGAACGCCGATTGCGAGCTGGTTCATGAATGAAGCGGATCTGATCATTTCGCTTGGGTCGTCCTTTGCCAATCATACGGGCATTGCGTCCTACAAGCCTATCATCCAGGTAGACTTCGAGCGCATGCAGCTTGGGAAATTCCATCCGGTGACCTTGCCTGTCTGGGGCGAAATCGGGTCCTTCTGCGATGCAATCCAGAGCAGCGTCTGCAAACCTGCTGATGCGCCAGACCAAGTACCTGAGATTGCCGAGCGCTGGGTCATCTGGCGCGAAGAAAAGGAACGTCGCCTTGCAGAAGACAATGGCAAGGGCATTCATTCTGCTGCTGTCTTCAAAGTGTTGAGCAAACTGTGCCCGGCGGACGCGATCATTCCGGTTGATGTCGGCAACAACACCTATTCTTTCGGTCGCTACTTCGAACCCTGCGGTCAACGCATCCTGATGTCAGGGTATCTCGGCTCAATCGGTTTCAGTCTTCCTGCGGCACTGGGAGCCTGGAGTGCGACGCAGGACTTTGAAGAGTTCAGGGGCCGAAAGGTAATTTCGATTTCAGGGGATGGCGGTTTCGGTCAATACGCGATGGAGTTCACCACGGCCGTTAAATACGGCATGAACATCACGCATATCCTTCTCAACAACAGCGAACTTGGAAAGATCTCCAAGGAGCAGAAATCCGGGGAATGGCCTGTTTGGGAAACCAATCTGACCAATCCTTCGTTCGCGGCCTTTGCCCGGCTTTGCGGCGGGCATGGTCACCGCGTAACTGAGGCTTCGGAATTGCGGGATGCGATTTCTGCGGCAATCGCGCATGATGGGCCGTCGCTAGTGGAAATTATCACTGATGCGGATCTGGTGTAGGGGACGGGTCTTGGAGACAGCAGAAATTCTTCTCGAAATTGGTCGGTACTATATTTATGTCGGCGTCGCAGTAGCAGCCCTGTTTCTGGTTATCGGCGTGGATCGCATCGATCCGTCCGCGCGCGGGTCCTATGCGTTCCGGCCTTTGCTTATTCCCGGGATTTGCCTGATCTGGCCACTGGTGCTTTACCGTTGGCGGTCTCTGGAGAAAGCCGGGGGTGAAGCCGAATGAAACGTGCCCACCGAACTGCGCATGCTCGAATCTGGACAGTGCTGGGCATTGCCCTGCCACTTGCCCTTTTCACGATCCTGGCGCTGCGTCAGACACCACCGGCTGACCGACCGGCTATCCTACTTGAAGCGCCTGCAAACGCTGACCAAAGTGCGGAGGGCAGCTAATGAGTGTTCAATACACGCCGGTCATCTGGAACCGGAACAAGATTGTCTATGATGCCGTTCTGCTGATCGCGGTGGTGCTCTATCTTTATGTTTTCATTCGGGTTGCGCCTGCCTTCGAAGATGTCACCAAGCCAATCGATGGCGCCATATTGCGCATGCGCGCCTTTGGCAGCTGTGCCTTTCTGATGTTGACCGTGATCCTGTGCATCGGGCCGCTGGCCCGGCTGGATCGCCGGTTCCTGCCTGTGCTTTATAACCGCCGCCATTTCGGCGTGATGACCGCTGGCATTGCAGCTGTTCATGCCAATTATGTGCTCGGCTGGTATTTCAGTTTCGCGCCAGTCGACAAATACGCTGCACTGCTGTCGTCCAACACCAGTTACGGCCAGATCCTCGGATTTCCCTTCGAGGTGTTCGGCATTGCTGCCTTGTTGATCCTGTTTGTGCTGGCAGCGACCAGCCATGATTTCTGGCTGAGCTTTCTTGGCGCGCCGATCTGGAAAGCGCTGCATATGTTCATCTATGCGGCTTATGCTTTTGTTGTTTTGCATGTGGCGCTGGGCGCTTTGCAGGGTCCGGCAGATCCGATCTTCACCAGCGTTGTCGCGGCCAGTGTCGTTCTCGTGTCTGCCCTGCATTTTGTCACAGGTCGCCGGGAAGCTGCACGCGAGCGCGGCGAACAGACCGCAAAGGCGTCTCTTGAAGCTGCCGGATGGGTGGTCGCCGGTGATGTGGAGGACATTGATCCTGATTGCGCCAAGGTGGTGACCCTGTCAGATGATGAGAGGGTCGCGATCTTCAGATATGAAGGCAAACTTTCGGCGATCACCAATGCCTGTGCCCACCAGAATGGCCCCCTCGGAGAAGGCAAGGTGCTCTGGGGCTGCATCACCTGTCCCTGGCATGGCTATCAATACAATCTGGCCGATGGCCGTGCCCCGGCACCCTTTACCGAGAAGATCTCGACCTATCGGCTGAAGCTGATCGGGTCGACTGTTCTGCTGGATCCGAATGCCTTGCCGCCGGGAACCCATGTCGACCCTGTTGTGATCGGAGAGGCAGCATGAGCTGGAAACAGACCAAAGACGCGCCGTTCTTCGTCGGTTATCTGAATGCCATCCCGAAACCGGTGGTGATGTTCCTGGCTGTTTTTTCAGTCTGCTTTGTTGGCGGGTTGGGGCTGGCCGCGCTTGCGCTGTCATCGACGCAGAATGATCCGGGCAGCGGAGGGTTCCAGTGGGGCAACCGGTTTGAAAATGTTGGTCTTCTGGAATTGCGCCCCTATCCGGTGCTGCGCCTGCCAGCTGATGGCGAGACACCTGCGCGAACCTACATGCTGTCCGGTCAGGGCAAAAACGGCGTTTTCAAACGGGCCAGAGCCAATCAGGGCAAGGCAGTCAACCTGCGCGGTGTTCCGGTCAATCGCGGTGACCTCACCATGATTCAGGTCGGCAAGGTTGAAGCTGCTGCGGACGGATTGTCCGGGTTTTCACCAAGTGGCCCGATCTCGCTCGGGCGCTGGAAGCTTGCTGGCGAGATTTGTGATGGCAAGTGTTATGCGGGCGCGATGCGTCCGGGACGCGGACTTGCCCACAAGGCCTGTGCAGATCTTTGCATCACGGGCGGTATTCCGCCGGTGTTTGTTTCTTCCGGTCCGGTTGAAGGCCGCAATTTCTTCCTGATGGCGGATTCCGACGGTAATGTCCTCGGAGACGAGATCAAGAACCTTCTGGCGCTTTATGTCGAGGTTGAGGGCGAGGTGGAGAAGCTGGACGACCTGATGATCTTCAAGGTCGATCTGGCAACAGCGAGGGTCCTGAAATGAGCAACGCCCCTTCAAGACCCGCCTGGCAAACGATCCTGCTGTCCCTCGTCCTCACAACTGTCATGGCCGTCATCGCCTATTACGTCTGGATCTATGCCAACATCGGTGCCCGCACGTTCGCGCGCGGTACCTTGCTGACAGATCTGAGGTTCTTTGTTGGCCTGTTGGCAGTGTTCCTGGCGCTGACATTTGCGGATCGGGTGATTGAGTTCATAAGCGCGAAAATCAGCAAGAAGCATTGAATGTCTTTGGCAGCAGACTGGACCAATTAGGGATAGTCGAAACCGGCATGAAGATTGTACTGTTCGTTGAATGACGGGAAATACACATGCTGTTGACTGAAATTGTAGACTTGGCCAAATATCCAATTGGTAACCCGGACTTCCGGGCCACCTGCAAAAAGACATTCGACGAGCAGGGCATTCTGGAAATGCCGGGGTTTGTACTGGAGCCTGCGATTAGGTCGGTCATTGCGGAAGGCAGTGAAAACCGGGGCAGGGTTTTTGCGAGCACCAAACAGCATACGGTTTATCTCAGCCCTCAGGACCCGGACTTCGCGGCTGATCATCCACGCAACAGGCTGGTGGTATCGTCAAAGGGATGCATTACCGACGATTTGATGCCGCAGGACTCTGCATTGCGAACGCTTTACAACGCGCAAATGTTCCGTGACTTCCTGTGCGAGGTGCTGGGAGAACAGGCGCTTTACGAGTACGCCGATCCGTTGTCGTCGATCAATCTTCACTTCGCAGAGACCGGGCAGGAACTCGGATGGCACTTCGACAATTCTTCCTTCGCGATCACATTGATGTTTCAGGCGCCGACAAAAGGCGGGCAGTTTGAATATGTAAGTAACGTGCGCGATGCAGATGCCGGTGAGATGAACTACGACGCTGTCGGCGAGGTTCTTGACGGACGGGCAGACGTGAAACAAGTCAACGCCGAAGCAGGCACGCTTGTGTTTTTCCGCGGTCGCAATTCAATCCATCGGGTGGCGCCAAATGAAGGCGAATGTACCCGTATGCTTGCGGTCCTTGCCTACAACACTGAACCGGGAATTTCCTTGTCGGAAGAAGCGCGCATGACCTTCTTCGGTCGCACTGGTTAATCCCCCTCAACAACGCGCACTTTACCCGGCCAGAATGCATAGTGGTTGGCAAGTTTGGCGGACATGTCGAGTGGGGATTTGTAGGTCCAGCCGATTTCTTCGCCATCCAGTGAAATGTAACTGGCATCGCCCTTGATCGGGCAGAAGGTGGACTTTTCGACCGGATGGAATCCGACTGCCAGATCGGTCTCCGGGATATAGATGACCGGGTCGTAAACTGACTTTCCGACTTCCATGACGCGTAGCGCGTTCTTCGTATTCGCCAGAAGGCTGTCGCCAGCGTATACCCGGATGCGTCGGGGAACGTTCTTGATGATCATCAGGTGATTAGGGTTGGCCGGATTTCGAATGGCATCCTTGTAGGCGTCGGAACCAAGCACATCAGTTGCAGTCATGTCTCCCTCCTTATTGGCAATATTTCAAGTTGGTGCCTCAGCGAGACGAAGGCAAGTGCCCCAAGCGGCGCATCCTTGAAACAGGCCGTTTCGGAATTGTTTCGGTCCAAACTGGCCAGATAAATGGATTTTGAGGCTTGCAGGTGCATCCGGTTTTGCGTTCAAAAGACTTATCCGAATTTAATCCGGGAAGATCTTCATAATGAATGCTTCTGCGCCTGTTCTGCTCCGCGACCTGTTTGACCGAGCTGTTGACGTTGCTGATCCGATCAAGAGCCTGCAGGCGTTTTTGCCGGAAAAACCGGCGGGACGTGTTGTGGTGATTGGCGCTGGCAAGGCCTCCGCGCGCATGGCCGAAGCCGTCGAGACTGCCTGGGGTCCCTGTGAAGGTCTGGTGATCACGCGCTATGGCTATGGGCGACCATGTCAGGGGATCGAGATTGTTGAGGCAGCGCATCCAGTGCCCGATGAGACAGGCCGCGCAGCGACTCAAAGAATGCTGGATCTGCTTTCAGGGCTTGGAGAAGGGGATTATGTGCTCGCGCTCATTTCGGGCGGTGCATCGGCTCTCCTGATGGCACCTGCGGGTGACATCACGCTGGCTGAGAAGCAATCCGTCAATCAGGCCCTGCTCGCCTCCGGGGCCCCAATAGGCAAGATGAATGTGGTGCGCAAACATCTGAGCCGCGTCAAAGGTGGTCAGCTGGCAGCTGCCTCCTATCCGGCGAAAATGCTTGCGCTTTTGTTATCAGACGTACCTGGTGACGATCCGGCAGAAATAGGCTCCGGGCCGACGGTTGGTGATGACACGACTGCAGCAGATGTGCAGGGCATTCTGGATCAATGGAGCATCGATGTTCCCGAGACAGTGAGCGCGGTTCTGAAAGCTGGAAGCGGTGTTCTGCGGCCGGGAGATTTGAAACTATCGAAGGTCACCAACACGATTTTTGCGGCACCGTCCCAGTCTCTGGACGCGGCAAGAATCCTCGCAGAGGAAAACGGCTGTGACGTCGAAATCCTTGGCGATGCTTTGGAAGGCGAAGCTCGGGACGTTGCCGCAGACCATGCGCAACTGGCCGTTCAGCGCCAACACGATCGTAAAGGCAATGCCCGTCCGCTGATCCTGTTGTCTGGCGGCGAACTGACAGTCACACGGCGCGGCGACGGTATTGGTGGACCCAATGCTGAATATGCGCTGGCGCTTGCAAATGCGCTCGCAGGCGCTCCGGGCATCTACGCAATTGCTTGCGACACCGACGGGGTCGATGGGGCTGCGGAAGTTGCCGGGGCGTTGATCAGCCCCGAGACCATTACAAAGGCTGATGCTGCTGGTGTTTCTCTTGCAGATGCTCTGGCCCGAAATGATGCGCATTCGTTTTTTGAGGAGATCGGAGATCAAGTGGTGACCGGACCCACCCTGACGAATGTGAATGATTTCCGCGCGATCTGGATCGACGCAGAAGCCTGACGTCGATCTTCTTCATTGTCTGACAAGGGCTTGGCGTGATACCCAGATCCCAGGGTCCAGACCCTGGAACTGGTGGAGACGTCAAAACAGTGTCGGAAGTTACGATTACACGCGCTGTGCGAATGCCGGACCAGTTTCGGGTCGAGCGGTTTTTGTCGAACCCCAAACTCGGGCCACGTCTGTTGTTCTTCAGCGGGGGTTCCGCGCTCAATGGTGTAGCCCAATGCCTCAAGCGCTATACGCACAATTCCATTCATCTGGTAACGCCGTTTGATTCTGGCGGCAGTTCACAAGGGCTGCGCATTGCCTTCAATATGCCGGCAATTGGTGATCTTCGCAGTCGCTTGATGGCGCTTGCGGACGAATCCGTTCTCGGGCATCCGGACGTTTTCCGGTTGTTCACGCACCGGTTTTCGAAGGAAGAAGATCAAAACACGCTGATCGGCGAGCTGAAAGAGCTCATCGCCGGTACCCATTCGTTTGTCCAGGTGATCGAACAGCCGATGCGCTCACTCATTCAGAACCAGCTTGGCATGTTCTGGGCTGCCTGCCCGAGCAGCTTTGATCTCAAAGGGGCGAGTATTGGTAACCTCATACTTGCCGGCGGTTATCTCAACCAGAATCAGCAGTTGGAACCGATTATCTTTCTGGTCTCCAAACTCGTTGGTGTGCAGGGAACGGTTCGAGCGGTCTCCGAAGACAATCTTCACCTTGGAGCAGAACTCGAAGATGGCACAATAGTCATCGGGCAGCACCTGTTGACGGGTAAGGAATATCCGGAGCTGCGTTCGCCAATCAAAAACCTGTTCCTCAATCAATCTCTGCAGGGCAGGGAAGCGGCAGCCTCGGTTGTGTCTGACCGTAACCGGACTGCCATCGAGTCATCGGATTTGATCTGTTATGCACCGGGGAGCTTTTACACCAGTCTGATCGCCAACCTTCTCCCGGAAGGGGTTGGATCTTCTGTCGCCAGGCGGACAGTGCCTAAGGTCTTTGTGCCGGGATATGGTCATGACCCTGAAACCGGCACCATGACGATTGCCGACAAGGTTCACACGCTCCTGGAGTATCTCCGTCGGGATGCGGGACGTGATTGTCCGACCGAGAAGTTGTTGAATATCGTCATTGCCGACAAGTCTGTGTCGCCTGACGAAATACGGACAATTGAAAGGTTTGGTATCAATCTTCTCAAACTGGATCTCGTCAGCGACCCGTCACAACCCTATTATGATCCGTCGCCGCTTTGCGAAGCATTGGTGTCACTGACATGACTTTTGGAAAAGATCGGAGGACGAGAGTATGAAACGGACACAGCTCCTGAACCGGCATCTGAGCAAGCTGGTCGCGTCTCTTGGTCATCTCGATGAAATAGTCATTGCGGATGCCGGTCTGCCCGTACCTTCGAATGTTCCGGTCATTGATCTTGCAGTTTCTCCCGGTGTTCCGAGCTTTTTCGATGTCCTGGATGCTCTGGCTCGGGAACTGATTGTCGAACAGTCTGTTTTTGCCAATGAAGCCAGTGCAGAGCTTGTCACCGAGATTGAAGTGCGGCTGGCCCATTGGGCTGCGGAAACCGGCAAGCCGATTGAACACGTCCGTATTTCTCATGACGACTTCAAAACAAGGACGACAAAGTCGAGAGCTGTCATTCGGACGGGTGAGTGCACACCCTATGCGAATATAATTCTGGTCTCCGGAGTGCCGTTCTAGAATCTGCCTGCCGGTTTCCTCCCGGCATTTGCATTAAATTCTACGACTGAGTCATTTACCATCGTGCGTGCAGCTTCGCGGTGGTGCTGCGAATGCAGTGTTGGCTGCTTCGTTTCCGAAACCAAATCATCAAAGTTTCGCTTTAGAGACAGTGTCTTCCCGCTGTGCATCAAAATTGTTTTTCGTTTCCGAAACCGATTTTGTTGACTTACAAAATCGGTTTTGTGACACTTATTTCAAGAAAACGGCCTGCGTACTTGTATGGCGAAAGGCTGAAATAATATGGCCGCCAGGCCTTTGGGAGGATATATGTCGCGGTTACGCGGTTCCGTCACAATTGATGATGTCGCGCGCCATGTTGGCGTGGCGAAGGGAACTGTTTCGCGCGTCCTCAACAATTATACCGACATCTCCGAGGCCACTCGCGAACGTATTCTCAAGGCTGTCAAAGACCTCGGTTATCAGCCGTCGGCGACCGCTCGAAACCTGAAGCGTGGTCGTCAGGATACGCTCGGGATTGTCATTCCGGTCGGGCATGGAAATGGCGCAGATCCGTTTTTGGCCGAGTTCATTGATGGCATTGCCAGGGCGTTGGACGAACTCGGTCTGGACCTTCTGGTCACCACCGCGCATTCCCGCGAACACATGATCGAAACGATCCAGCGCCTGATCGCGCGGCGCAAGGTTGACGGGTTCATCATAACCCGTACCGAAGTGAATGACCCGAGAATTGCGTTTTTGAGTGAACATGGCTTCCCGTTTGTGACCCATGGGCGCTCCTGCCTTCCGGCGAACCATGCCTGGTTCGACATCGACAATGAAACTGCGTTCGCAGATGGCGTGCGGCATCTCTACAGCCTCGGGCACGAGCGCATAGGTTTCATCGGTGGTTCGCTTGATCTGAATTTTGCGCTCCAGCGCCGCGATGGATATCGCCATGGTCTGCAATCACTTGGCGTGACGCAGGACCGGGCGCTTGAGACACTGCAGGACCTGAACGAAAAGGGCGGTTATGCCGGAGCCAGGGAGCTCTTGTCACAAGTTTATCCGCCAACGGCTCTTCTGTGTGCGACTGATGCCCTTGCTATCGGTGCAATCCGGTTCTGCCGGAATCATGGTTTGAAGGTTGGATCTGATGTCACCGTCATCGGGTATGACGGTCTGCCAGTCGGTGAATACATCGATCCTCCGCTGACCACTTTTTCCCAGAGCGCCCAGGAAGCGGGCGGACGTGTGTCGCGCATGTTGATTGATGTTCTGGACGGCAAGGACCCGACAAGTTTTCAGGCGCTTGCTCAGGCAACCCTGACACGGCGTGCCTCGGATGGTGCGCCCTCAAAAACATCGGAAGCGCTGGGAGTTGCGCTCCGGTCCCGGCTGAACCAACAGCCTAGTTATGGCAATAATGGAGAGTGATATGATTGGGAGGAGTACATTCCTGGCGACGACAATTGCGGGTCTGCTCGCAGTTGGTCTGACTGCGGCACAGGCGGACACCCTGCGCTTCTGGACAACGGAAGAGCAGCCGGAACGCCTTGCGAAACAGGAAGAAATGGCTGCGGCCTTCAAGGCGAAAACAGGTATCGACGTCGATGTGATCCCTGTGACGGAATCTGATCTTGGAACCCGCGCAACAGCAGCCTTTGCTGCCGGCGATCTGCCAGACGTTATCTATCACCCGCTGCAATATGCCTTGCCTTGGGCTGAAGCAGGCATTCTGGATACGGAATCCGCGACAGAAGTTTTTGAGAAGCTTGGAACAGGCACATTCGCTCCAGGTGCTGTTGCAATGGCCTCTGTTGAGGGCGGTATTGCGTCTGTCCCGGTTGATGGCTGGACGCAAATGGTCGTCTACCGCAAGGACCTTTTCGAGGCGAATGGTCTGGCGGCTCCTGACAGCTACGAGAACATTCTGGCTGCGGTCGAGAAACTGCATAACCCGCCGGAAATGTTTGCCTTTGTTGCTGCAACAAAGATCGATGAAAACTTCATGAGCCAGGTTCTGGAGCACGTTCTTCTGGCCAATGGTGTGACACCGGTTGACGGCAACGGCTTCAAGGCTCTTGATGAAAAGAGCACCATCGAAGCGCTTGATTTCTACAAGGCGATTTCAAAAGCGTCTCCTCCGGGCGACCTTTACTGGAAACAGTCTCGCGAACTTTATTTCGCTGGCAAAGCAGCCATGATAATCTGGTCTCCGTTCATTCTGGACGAGCTTGCAGGTCTTCGTGACAGTGCGCCGCCAACCATCAACGATGATCCGACCACCAAGGAACTGGCATCCAAGACCGGTGTTGTCACGACACTGGGCGGTCCGTCCAATCCGGATGGAGCAGCCTGGGCTGACGTTCGTTATTTCGGCATCACCAACGATGCTGATACGGAATCGGCCATGAAGTTTGTCGAGTTCTCGATGGACGATGGTTACATGTCGACGCTGTCTATCGCACCTGAAGGCAAGTTCCCGATCCGTCGAGGCAACAAGGACAATGCAACAGCATTTGTTGATGGCTGGGCAAAACTTCCGGTGGGCGTGGACCGCAAGGCTCCGCTGTCTGATCTCTATGATGCGGAAACCATCGAGACGATCGTTTCCGGTCTTGATACCGCCAGCCGCTGGGGTGTGAAAGAAGGTCAGCTGTCGCTCGCCTCCAAGATCATCAACAGTCAGGTCATCAACCGCCTGGTTCGCGAGTATATCGACGGGGAACGCGATGCTGCAGCAACTGTTGCGCAAATGAACGAAGAACTGGCCAAGATCCAGTAATTCAATCCTGTCCCGCTCCTTCAATGGAGCGGGGCATCTTTCCATTGATTTTTTGGCCGGTCTTTCTGCCTGCAGATAGCCGGTTGTCAAACGCCCCTCAAACGCCAGACGTCATGTGCTGAAGCGGAAGGGGCAGGTTCGACCTGACACCGTTGAGACGCACGAGCCGGAACCCGGAACAATGAGCGCACAGAACCAGCACCAGGGCCAACAAACTGCGACGCCGCCAAAGGGGATTGGCCCGATGCAACGCCGCGAAATGCGGCTGGCCTATCTTATGTTGGCACCGACTTTCGCGATCATCATGCTGATCGTGGCCGGGCCGTTGCTCGCCAATTTCTGGATCAGTTTCAAACCTGTGCAGCTTGGCGATCTGCGACCGCCGACTGTCTTGGTGAATGAGCGGGTTCGCGGAAACCCGGAAGCCCCGGGAGATGCTGCAACCCTTGAATATCGTTTGCGCAATTCATCTCGTGAAGAAGTCATCCGCAACGTTGTGGTCACCGATGAAATTCCCGTTGGTTTCAATGTCACGACCGTTCCGGATATCTGTTCTCTCGACGGCCAATCCCTGACCTGCGCAGTTGGAACAGTCGAGCCCGGCTGGCGAGACCGCCTGCGCATTGAAGGTAGTGTATCAGAAGCCTTTCTCACAGCGCATCGGCCGGAACGGGCCAGCACGCCCGTCGTCGATGGTGACGCCAAGAATGTGCTGACCAACTTCGAATTCACTTTGGACAACTTTAGCCGGATTTTCGATTCAGATGAGTTCTGGTCCGTTCTCAGGGTGACCTTCTATTATACGATTTTCGGAACGGTCGGTGCGCTGGTGCTGGGATTGTTCGCGGCCCAATTGCTGAACACCGTGTTTGTCGGGCGCAGCTTTTTGCGTGGCCTGTTTCTGTTCCCTTATGTGTCGCCGGTCATCGCGGTCGCATTCACTTGGGTAGTACTGTTTGATCCGTTCTCCGGAACATTGAACGCGCTGCTGACCAAGATGGGCGTGGTTGCCGACCCGATCAATTTCTTCGGACAACGCGCTGTTGATTTCACACTATTTGGTATTCCGTTCGAGTTTCCATTGGCGCTTTCGACGGTGATTGCCTTCGAGGCTTGGCGCTATTTCCCGCTGTCGTTCCTGTTTATTCTCGCGCGCATGCAGTCCATCAATACGGACATGTATGAAGCTGCGGAAATGGACGGAGCCACACCGCTTCAACAGTTCTGGTATCTGTCCCTTCCGCAATTGATGGGCATTCTGTCCGTGTTGTTCCTGCTGCGCTTCATCTGGACCTTCAACAAGTTTGACGACATTTTCTTGCTGACCGGCGGTAATGCCGGAACACGAACGCTGACTGTCGATGTCTACGAACAGGGGTTTGCGCTCTCCAATCTTGGGGCCGGTGCGGCCGTCGCCGTAGTGGTCTTCGTGGTGCTGGTGACCTTCGCCACCATCTTCCTGCGCTTTTCACCCAAGGAGGAAGGGCTATGAAGTTCGCGAGTATTCTTCTGGCCGCCATCACGGGCCTGATCTGGGGCGTCATCGCCATGGTCGTGATCGGGGTGACCCTGACCTTGGTAACTGGCGAAGTAGCCTTGCCTCAGGCAACCGTCGGCGGAATTGCCGGGGTCGTCGGCGCGCTGGTTCTGGTGTGGCGGCAAGGGTCCGGGATCCGCAGCGGATTGCCTGCCTGGGGCCTGTCCGCAATGTCGATGTTCCTTGTTCTTATGGTTGGTACATTTGCAGCACCGTTTACGCTGCCACTGAGCACGGCCTCGGTCTGGCAGGGGCTGGGCGTTTTGGCTTTTGTTGGTAGTGTGACAGCTGCAAACCGGCTTTGCCTTGCCGATGCAAGTTTTGGTGCGATGTCCCGGTACGAGCGTGAAGTGATCTACATCCGCATCGCCAAGGGTATCGGGTTTGTGGTTTTCACGATCATGGTTGCCCTACCGTTTTACGTGATGGTGATGACGTCCTTGAAAAGCCAGCAGGAACTGCTTGCTAATCCGCTGGACCTGTCGATCGATCTGTCACAAGGCTTCTATGAACTGTTCCGTTCCTATGTTGAGCTTTTCACGCAGTTCAATTTCGGTCGCTATCTGTTGGTGTCGGCCTTCGTATCGGTTGCAACAGTCATTCTGACGCTGTTTTTCTCGGTGCCTGGCGCTTATGCGGTCTCTCGGCTTCGGTTTCCGGGGCAAGCGTTCCTGTCACGGTCCGTGTTGCTGATCTACATGGTGCCGGCAATTGTTCTGGTGATCCCGCTTTATGCGGTGTTCTCCCAGCTGGGGTTGCGCAATACGCTGACAGGTCTGTTGATCGTCTATCCGGCAACCACCATTCCGGTGGCGCTCTACATGTTGCAGGGGTACTTTCGCGGACTGCCGTCCGAGCTTGAAGAAGCAGGTCTGATGGACGGCCTGACGCGGGTCGGTGTGATCCTCAAGATCACCTTGCCGCTGTCCCTTCCGGCACTGGCATCCGTATCGCTCTACGTCTTCATGATTGCCTGGAACGAGTTCCTGTTTGCCTTCATGTTCCTGGATGATCCGGACATTTTCACACTGTCGCGCGGAGTTGTTTCGCTCAATTCCTCGGAAGTGCCTCGCCAACATCTCATGGCTGGCGCAGTAATTGCGACGGTTCCGGTTCTTGTCATTTTTCTTTGGTTCGAGCGTTTCCTTGTTCAAGGCCTGACCGCAGGCAGCGTCAAGGGCTAAACCAGTTTCAACAAAGAGCTCAGAAGAAGCTCAAGGAGTTTTTTGTGTCCCATATTGACCTCGACCTGACCGCCAGAACCATCCTGACCGACAATGATCAGGGTGGGTACACCATTCCGACGAAGGGGCTCTACCCATATCAGTGGAATTGGGATTCCGTATTTGTTGCAAGGGGATTTGCAACGTTTGATCAGGACCGGGCCTGGCAGGAAATCGAACTGTTGTTCGAAGGTCAGTGGCGCGACGGCATGGTGCCGCACATCCTGTTCCGCAAAGATGATCCGAGTTATTTCCCGGGGCCTTCTGTCTGGGGCACGGATGGTGGACCGCTTCCAAGTTCCGGCCATTCACAGCCACCTGTCGCAGCAACAGTGATCCGGGACCTGGTCGAGATGGACCGCTCTGGCGCGGCGATAAAACGTGCGGAGGCCTTGCTTCCCAATCTCATGAATTGGCATCGCTGGTATCTAAATTATCGTGACCCTGACAACAATGGTGTGCTTGCAGTCATTCACCCGTGGGAGTCCGGCCGCGATAATCTTCCCGATTGGGACGATGCTCTGAGGGCAGTTGAGGTCAAGGACATCGAGCCATATGAGCGCAAGGACACGTCTCATGTCGATCCGGCCATGCGGCCGCACAAGGAAGACTACGACCGATATCTGAGTATTGTTGCCTCGTGCCGGAAAGTCGGCTGGGATCCAGCAGAAGTTGCCAAAAATTGCCCGTTTTTCGTCGCTGATCCGGGGGTGACGTTCATCTTTCTGCGCGCCTGCCGTGACCTTCTTGTTCTGGCAGAAAAACTCGGCAAGGCCGAGGAAGCTGCCGAAATCAAAACCTGGATCACTCGGCTTGAAACAGGTGTTCAAAAACTCTGGAATGATGATCTGAAAGCTCATGTGGCGCTGGATCTGAGAACAGGGAAACAGGCCGACGGACTTTCAAGCGCGTCTTTCCTGGCACCTTATGCCGGGATTCGGGATACCAAATCCTTGGAAGCCCTTCAGGGACATTTCGACCGGATTGCCAGCAAGGTTCAGTACCTGATGCCGTCCTATGATCCGGATCATCCCCGTTATGAGCATCTGCGCTATTGGCGCGGTCCTGTGTGGGCGATGATTAACTACATGATCGGACGCGGCTTGAGCGAGAGCGGTGATGCGGTGCGGGCTGACAAATTGCGCCGCGATACCGCAGCACTTATCGAAGCCAGCGGGTTTGCGGAATACTTCAGCCCGGAAACGGCCGCAGGTGCCGGAGGTGGTTCCTTTTCCTGGACTGCCGCCATCTGGCTCGCCTGGGCATCACCTTCTCGCGCTGAACAAGCCGCATAAGTTTCGGGGGACACGGACATGGGAGCTATCGAGCTCAAAGGGGTTGAAAAGTGGTTTGGTGACCTTCAGGTCATCAAGGGCATCGATCTGGATATTCAGGACGGCGAATTCGTGATCTTCGTCGGCCCCTCCGGCTGCGGAAAATCCACGCTCCTGCGTTTGATTTCGGGCCTCGAAGAGGCCAGCCGGGGAGCAATAGACATTGACGGCAAGGACGTCACGGCTTTGCCGCCATCCGGGCGCGGTCTGTCCATGGTGTTCCAGTCCTACGCGCTCTACCCGCATATGACGGTCCGCGAAAACGTTGGTTTTGGGTTGAAGACTGCGGGGGAGTCGAAGGCCGAAATCGACCGGAAAGTGAATGCGGCGTCCGATGTTCTGAAACTGAATGATTATCTTGAGCGCCGACCCAAGGCACTCTCCGGTGGTCAACGCCAGCGCGTTGCGATTGGCCGTGCGATTGTGCGTGAGCCAAGTGCCTTTCTTTTCGACGAGCCTTTGTCGAACCTCGATGCCGCCCTTCGTGTCGAAATGCGTTTCGAGATTGCGCGCCTTCACAAAAGTCTTGGCACAACGATGATTTATGTGACACATGATCAGGTCGAGGCCATGACGTTGGCTGACAAGATTGTCGTGTTGCAGGCCGGTGAAATCGAACAGGTTGGCTCGCCGCGCGAACTCTACGAGCGCCCGGACAATTTGTTCGTGGCCCAGTTCATCGGGTCTCCGAAGATGAATGTCCTGCCGTGTTCCGTCGAAGGGGATGCCTTTTCCTTGCAAGGACATGGCGGTGGTCACTATCCACACGCTGGAGCTTCCGGCCAGCCGGTTAAACTCGGTATTCGCCCAGAGCATATCAATGTCGTTGCCCCCGAGGCTGGACACTGTACCGGCACGGTTGAAGTCGCCGAATATCTTGGGGCGGACACGTTCCTTTATGTCGCGTTGGATGGATTGGAAACGATCCTGGTGCGTATCAATGGCAGCGAAACGATTGAGGAAGGGGCTCGGATCGGCCTTACGTTTGATGAACCCCGGATGCATTTTTTCGGTACTGATGGAGAGTCGGTTAGCTCTTGAAACAAGGCAGGGTGTCATTGACTTAAACACTTGTTTGGGAACTGGAAATCAAATGCTGCTTGCCAAATATGAGCCAGGCAAGAAATGATCGCTCAAATTTAGCGGAAGGATTCGGGTAAATTGGCAGATCGCCAGTAGCATCCGTGGTCCGGACGATGGAGCGCGATTATGGCCGACAAAAAAGACATCCAGAAAGCTGGTTACAATCCCGAACGCGAAGGCGCAGAGGTCTCGTTCTCTGACAAGATGTCTTACGGCGACTACCTTGGGCTGGACAAAATCCTGAGCGCCCAGACGCCACTGTCCAAGGCACCGGATGAGCTGCTTTTCATCATTCAGCATCAGACATCAGAACTCTGGATGAAGCTCATGCTGCATGAGCTCAATTCAGCGCGGACTGCAATCTCCCAGGATCATCTTCCGGAAGCCATGAAGTTGCTGGCGCGTGTCAGTCGGATCATGGAGCAGCTCAACTCCGCCTGGGATGTTCTGCGGACCATGACGCCCAGCGACTATACCGAGTTCCGAGACGATCTTGGCATGTCGTCGGGATTTCAATCCCTGCAGTATCGTTTGATTGAATTTGCGCTTGGCAATCGCAACAAGGCCATGATCAAGCCGCATGAGCATGACGCCGATAACGTTCGGCTGCTTGACCAGGAGCTTTCCAAACCAAGCCTTTATCAGGTGGTTCTGTCATTTGCGAAACGACAAGGGCTGGACGTGCCGGATCAAGTGCTGATTTCACCTTCTGAATGCCCGCATCAGGAGCTGCCGGAAATCATGGCGCTGTGGCAGGCTGTCTATCGTGATCCGTCAGCACATTGGGCGCTTTATGAAGTGGGTGAGAAACTGGTCGATCTGGAAGACTATTTCCGACGCTGGCGTTTCAACCATGTCACGACCGTCGAACGCGTGATCGGTTTCAAGCGTGGCACGGGTGGGACAGGCGGTGTTTCTTATCTGAAGCGCATGCTGGAAGTGGAACTGTTTCCCGAACTCTGGCATGTGCGCACAGCACTTTAGGGTAAGTGCAGATCGGTACTGCACGCGATACGCTCGGTTTAGGTGCCAAAAAGCAGGTTTCCCAATTCGAATTGCCCCGATAAGGTGCGCGCATAAGGATCGTAAAAAATGGATCCGCGAAGTTCGAAAGAGGGGAACTCACATGATGAAGAGACTTGCTGCGACCGCAAGCCTGCTCGCAATGCTCACCGGTACAGCTGTCGCTGAACCAGTCAAAGTCGGCATGATCACCACGTTGTCCGGCGGTGGAGCCGGTCTAGGCATAGATGTCCGGGATGGTTTCATGCTGGCGGTAAAACAGGCCGGCAATAGCGATCTCGAGGTCATCATCGAAGATGATCAGCGCAAGCCGGATATCGCTGTTCAACTGGCTGACAAGCTGGTGCAGTCCGAAAAAGTTGATGTTCTGACAGGTATCATCTGGTCCAACCTGGCAATGGCAGTCGTGCCATCCGTGACAGCACAAGGCAAATTCTATCTGTCACCAAATGCCGGTCCGTCTGCTCTTGCAGGGAAAGGCTGCCACGCAAACTACTTCAATGTAGCCTGGCAGAATGACAACCTGCATGAAGCAGCCGGTGCTTATGCAAAGGATCAGGGCTACAAAAAGAGCTTCATCCTTGCACCAAATTACCCTGCTGGTAAGGACGCCTTGACCGGTTACAAGCGGTTTTATGGCGGCGACCTGGCTGGTGAACTCTATACAAAACTCGGTCAGACCGACTATGCAGCGGAACTTGCCCAGATCCGCGCCTCTGGTGCCGACAGTGTTTTCTTCTTCCTGCCAGGCGGAATGGGAATTTCATTCCTGAAACAATATGCGGGTAGCGGTATCGACCTGCCGGTTGTTGGTCCTGCGTTCTCCTTCGATCAGGGTATCCTGCAGGCCGTGGGTGATGCGGCGATGGGTGTTAAAAATACCAGCCAGTGGAACAAGGATATCGACAACGCAACCAACAAGGCGTTTGTCGAGAGCTTCCAGGCTGAGTATGGCCGTTTGCCATCACTCTATGCGTCGCAAGGATTCGACACTGCAAACCTGCTTCTGTCAGCAATGGGCAAAGCAGATGTGAAGGATGCTGATGCATTCCGTGCGGCGTTGAAAGCGGCTGACTTCAGTTCGACACGCGGTGACTTCAAGTTCGGTTCAAATCACCATCCGGTTCAGGACATTTATGTTCGTGAAGTGATCAAGGAAGGTGACGTTTACACCAACAAGATTATCGCGACTGGTCTGAAGGATCATTCAGACGCCTATGCAGCTGATTGCAAGATGTAAATCTGGCGCAAAGACTTGATGAAGCCCGGGCCGGTTGGTCCGGGTTTTTTGTGCGCGCGGTCATGCCGATTTGGCTGTCAGATCTGACAAAAGGCCGAATGCCAAGTTTGATACGAAAAGATCGTTTGCTTTCGTTTAAAGCGCATATTGGCGTTCGGATTATCGTTTTTCATATAAATTAGAAAAATTCGAAAGCATTTTTTGCTACATTTTATGGCAATTTTGTGCCAGTATTCCGGGGCTTGCATAGAAACAATCTGGTTGCGCTGCGGTATTGTTGTCAGGGCGATGTGGGCAAAAAAGTAATTATATCAATAATATATACCCTTTTCGTGCAGTGCAATTTTCCTACTAAAATTTTAGTTTGACAATGCGCTCTTGCTGTGTCCAAGTATGCGAAGCCGGTAAAACACGGCAAACATATTCTCATGGGAGGAGATTACGATGCGCAAGTATCTACTCTGCGCAGTTGCAGCTGGTGCTGTAATTGCTGGAGCAGGATCCGCGTTCGCTGACGAAGCAGCAGCGAAGAAGTGGGTTGATCAAGAATTCCAGCCATCAGTTCTGTCGAAAGATGAGCAGATTGCAGAAATGCAATGGTTCATCAATGCGGCTGAGCCGTTTAAAGGTATGGAAGTCAACGTCCTGTCCGAAGGTATTCCGACCCACTCCTACGAGTCGGAAGTTCTGACCAAGGCTTTTGAGGAAATCACCGGTATCAAGGTGAACCATCAGATCCTGGGTGAAGGCGAAGTGGTTCAAGCTGTCCAGACTCAGATGCAGACTGGCCGGAACCTCTATGACGCCTACGTCAACGATTCCGATCTTATCGGCACGCATTCCCGTCTACAGTTGGCATACAACCTGACTGACTGGATGGCAGGCAACGGTAAAGACGTGACCAACCCTGGTCTCGATCTGGCCGACTTCATGGGCACACAGTTCACGACTGGCCCGGATGGCGACCTTTACCAGCTTCCTGATCAGCAGTTTGCGAACCTTTACTGGTTCCGTAAAGACTGGTTTGACCGCGAAGACCTGAAGAAGGCCTTCAAGGACAAGTACGGCTATGACCTGGGCGTTCCGGTCAACTGGTCTGCTTACGAAGACATCGCCGAGTTCTTCTCCAAAGACGTCAAAGAAGTCGATGGTGTCGAGATCTACGGTCACATGGATTACGGCAAGCGTGCTCCTGACCTTGGCTGGCGCATGACCGATGCATGGCTTTCCATGGCTGGTGCAGGCGACAAGGGCGAGCCGAACGGCATTCCGGTTGACGAGTGGGGCATCCGTATGGAAGCCGGTACTTGTAACCCGGTTGGTGCTTCTGTCACACGTGGTGGTGCAGCCAACGGCCCTGCCGCTGTCTACGCAATCCGCAAGTGGGACGAATGGCTTCGCAACTATGCTCCTCCGGGCGCAGCGAGCTTTGACTTCTACCAGTCTCTGCCAGCTCTTAGCCAAGGCAATGTTGCTCAGCAGATCTTCTGGTACACAGCCTTTACAGCAGACATGGTGAAGCCGAAGTCAGAAGGCAACAACACAGTGGACGACGAGGGTACACCGTTGTGGCGTATGGCTCCGAGCCCGCATGGTCCTTACTGGGAAGAAGGTCAGAAGGTTGGTTATCAGGACGTGGGTTCCTGGACGATCCTGAAGTCCACTCCTGAAGACCGCGCGAAAGCTGCATGGCTCTATGCTCAGTTCGTGGTTTCCAAGACTGTTGATGTGAAGAAAAGCCATGTTGGCCTGACCTTCATTCGCGACAGCTCGGTGAACCATGAGTCATTCTCAGAGCGCGCTGGCAAACTGGGTGGTCTGGTCGAGTTCTATCGCTCACCTGATCGTGTTGCCTGGTCTCCAACTGGCATCAACGTTCCGGATTATCCGAAACTGGCCCAGATCTGGTGGCAGCAGATTGGTGACGTGAACTCCGGTGCCTTTACACCGCAGGAAGCTATGGACCGTCTTGCCGAAGAGATGGACATCGTCATGGCCCGCATGCAGCAGGCTGATGAACGTGCCAATGTTTACGGTGGCTGTGGTCCGCGTCTGAATGAAGAAAAAAACGCAGAACACTGGCTGTCCCAGCCGGGTGCTCCTAAGGCGAAACTCGCCAACGAGAAACCTCAGGGTCAGACTGTAAACTATGACGAACTGGTTGCTCGCTGGCAGCAGTAATCGTCGGAAGGTTTCCTCCAAGAAGCCGGGCCGGGGCTTGTCCCCGGTCCACCACCGATCCGATTGTGACGGGCTGCGAAACGCTCTTTCGCTCAAATTCCTGTACGGACGCGGACAGAAATCTATGTCTCTAGAATTAAAGAATGTCAGCAAACGCGTGGGTCAGGTCACTCATGTGAAAGACACTAGTCTGACACTTGAAACCGGTCACTTTAACGTTTTGCTCGGCGAAACAGGTGCAGGCAAAACATCGCTGATCAAACTGATGGCTGGTCTGGATTCTCTCGCATCCGGTCAGATCATTTTGAATGGTCGGGATGTCTCCGGCCTGAGTGCCCAGAAGCGCAATATCAGCCTGGTGCACCAGTTTTTCGTCAACTATCCGCATATGACTGTGTTCGACAACATTGCCTCGCCGCTGAAGGTCGCTGGCGTCGCCAAGTCGGAAATCGCGGATAGGGTCGAAGAAGCTGCAAACATTCTCAAATTGAAGCCTTATCTCAAGCGCAATCCGCATGAGCTTTCTGGCGGTCAGCAGCAGCGCACAGCTTTGGCGCGCGCGATCGTCAAGGAAAGCGATGCCGTATTCCTGGATGAGCCGCTTGCGAACCTTGATTACAAGCTGCGTGAAGAGCTGCGCGATCAGCTGCCCGAGCTGTTCGCAGGGCGCGGTGCCGTTGTTGTCTACGCGACATCGGAGCCGGAAGAAGCGCTGTTGCTTGGCGGTAAAACCGCGCTGATGAGTGACGGTCATGTGGTTCAGTTCGGCCCCACTGCCGACATCTATCGCAAACCAAAAGATCTTGATGCGGCGAAAGTCTTTTCCAACCCGCCGATCAATTCGGCGCCAGTTACGAAAAAAGGCAACACAGTTACCTTGAACACCGGAACAAGCTGGACCGTGAATGAAGCGGCAGCTGCACTCGCAGACGGAGCCTACACCCTTGCGATCCGGCCGAACCATGTGATGCCGGTTGAGTCATCCGCGCACACAGTGAGCCTAGATGGCACTGTTCAGGTGACCGAGTTGAGCGGCTCTGAAAGCAGCGCTCACTTTGACATGGACGGGCAATCATGGGTGTCCCTGTCTCCGGGTGTCCATCCATATAATGTCGGTGAGGTCCATACGTTCTATCTGGACCCGAACCACTGTTTCTTCTTTGCGCCTGACGGCCAGTTGGCGGCATAGGGCGAGGATATCATGGCACAAATCACGCTATCCAATCTGCGACACAGCTATCATCCGAACCCTTCGAGTGATGACGATTATGCGCTGAAAAAAATCGATCTGACCTGGGAAGATGGTGGTGCCTATGCGCTGCTTGGTCCATCGGGTTGCGGCAAATCCACATTGCTGAACATCATTTCGGGCTTGCTGGTTCCATCCGAAGGCAAGATCCTGTTCGGTGATCAGGATGTGACAGCTCTTCCGCCCGCAAAGCGCAACATTGCCCAGGTGTTCCAGTTTCCGGTCATCTACGACACGATGACAGTTTACGACAACCTGGCCTTTCCATTGCGAAACCGGGGTCGGGACGAGGACATCGTCAAGGAGCGGGTAACCGCTATAGCGGAAATGCTTGAAGTGACCGACATGCTGTCGACCAGAGCGGCTAACCTGTCGCCGGACAACAAGCAGAAGATTTCGATGGGGCGTGGCCTTGTCCGTCAGGACGTCAACGTCGTGATGTTCGACGAGCCTCTGACGGTAATAGATCCGCATTTGAAATGGAAGCTGCGCTCGAAGCTCAAGGAGCTTCATCAGCGGGTCAAGGCGACCATGATCTATGTGACTCACGATCAGACCGAAGCTCTTACTTTCGCCGATCAGGTGGTTGTGATGGAGGAAGGCGAGATTGTTCAAATCGGTACGCCGGTTGAACTGTTTGAGCGTCCAGCGCACACCTTTGTTGGCCACTTTATCGGTTCACCGGGGATGAATGTGCTTCCTTGCAGCGTCAAGGACGGTTCGGCCTATTTTCATGGCGAGCGGGTTGACCTCGAAGGTCCGATCTCGGGTGATGTAGATGGTGCTGCCGAAGTCGGGATCCGGCCGGAATTCGTGTCGGTATCCACATCCGGATCGGGCGTGGATGCCAGAGTGCGCAAGGTCGCCGACATTGGCCGCCATAAAGTGGTCGAGGCGATTGCCAACGACAGCCGTGTTCACGCAATCCTTGAGGGCGAAGCGCCCAATGTTGGCGATGCCGTGAAGCTCGATTTCAAACAATCCCAGACCCGTCTTTACAAAGACGGCTGGCTGGCCAGCACGCCGGCGGAGGGTGTCTGATGAAAACGCAAAATCAACGCGCCTGGTTCTTTGTCCTGCCGGTTCTCTTGCTGGTGGCGTTCAACGCACTCATCCCGATGATGACTGTGGTGAACTACTCCGTGCAGGAAACGTTCGGAGACAATCTGTTCTTCTGGGAAGGGCTGAGATGGTTCCAGGATGTTCTGCAATCCGAGCGGTTTCATAATGCGCTTGGACGCCAGTTCTTCTTCACCTTCATGATTTTGATCATCGAAGTACCGCTTGGGATCGCAATTGCACTCGCCATGCCGAAAAAAGGCTTCTGGGTACCGTTTTGCCTGGTGACAATGGCCTTGCCGATGCTGATTCCCTGGAATGTTGTCGGCGCGATGTGGAACATTTTCACGCTGCCGGACATTGGTTTGATGGGATATTTCCTGAACCACACTTTGGGCATTTCCTATGACATGACCCAGGATCCAGTTGCTGCATGGGTGACGATCATCATCATGGATGTCTGGCATTGGACATCCCTTGTGGTCCTGCTCAGCTATGCTGGCCTCGTCTCCATTCCAAACGCCTATTATCAGGCAGCGGAAATTGATGGTGCCTCCAACTGGGCCGTGTTCCGATACATCCAGTTGCCGAAGATGAAGACGGTTCTGACGATTGCGATCCTTCTGCGATTTATGGACAGCTTCAACATCTACACCGAGCCGTTTGTCTTGACCGGAGGTGGTCCAGGCAACTCGACCACGCTGCTGTCCATCGATCTGGTGAAAATCGCGCTTGGTCAGTTTGACCTCGGTCCGGCAGCTGCCATGTCCCTCATCTATTTCGCTATCACGTTGCTCGCCTCATGGCTGTTCTACACGCTGATGACGAAAAACGATAACAAGGCCTGAGGAGAACCATCATGAGACTGAAAAGCCTGGTTCCCATAATTTACATTCTCTTCCTGATGTTGCCGATCTACTGGCTCGTTGCGATGAGTTTCAAAACGACAAACGAAATCCTCTCCGGGTTCTCGCTGTTCCCGCAGACCTGGACGTTTGCCAATTATATCGAGATTTTTACAGACCCGACCTGGTACTGGGGCTACATCAACTCGATCATCTACGTGACAATGAACACGGTCATATCCGTGTCTGTCGCTCTTCCGGCAGCCTATGCGTTTTCGCGCTACACCTTTATCGGTGACAAGCATCTGTTCTTCTGGCTCCTGACCAACCGGATGGCACCTGCTGCGGTTTTTGCCTTGCCGTTTTTCCAGCTCTATTCAGCTGTCGGTCTGTTCGATACGCACATCGCGGTCGCTCTTGCGCACTGCCTGTTCAATGTGCCGCTTGCAGTCTGGATTCTGGAAGGTTTCATGAGTGGTGTACCGAAGGAACTGGACGAAACCGCCTATGTTGACGGGTATTCCTTCCCACGTTTCTTTACGACAATCTTCCTGCCATCGATCAAGGCTGGCGTTGGTGTTGCGGCGTTCTTCTGCTTCATGTTTTCCTGGGTGGAACTGCTGCTCGCCAAAACGCTGACAGCGGTCGCAGCCAAGCCGATTGCCGCTGTAATGACGCGGACTGCATCGTCGGCCGGGTATGAACTCGGGCTTTTGGCGGCGGCTGGAACCCTGACGATTATTCCTGGCGCAATCGTGATCTATTTTGTCCGTAACTACATTGCCAAGGGCTTTGCCCTGGGGAGGGTGTAATGCTGGGATGGATGGCCTGGACCTGGCCGACAGCATTGGTGTTTGTCGGCATATTTTCCGCTATCGGAATTCTGACTGTCGTCGAGATCAAACACCCTGGCGGAGCGGCTCGGGTAGGCGTTTTGGGCCTTGAAACGACACGGGGTGATCGCTTGTTCATCACACTTTTGGGGACTGCCTATATCTTTCTGGCGTGGTTGGGTCTGTTAGGTATGCCGCTTTGGTGGCCGTTGGCGATCAGCATTGCCTGGGGCGTTTTCTGTTTCCGGAAAGTGTAAGGCGCGTCGCACCACCAAGAATATCGATATTGGGGAGAAAATTATGCAATGATAGGCGTCGCAAAGCCCATCCAAATTGAAGTTACCGCAGGAATATAATGAGAAAGCGTAAAAGCAACGAATTTCTGACCGAAGTCGAACTGGAGTTCATGACAGAACTCTGGAAAATCGGCGAAGGCTCTGTGCGGGATATTCTCGCCTGTTTGCCACCGGAAAGAAAACTTGCCTATACGTCGTGCGCGACCATCATGCGAATTTTGGATGACAAGGGTTTTGTGGACAGCAGAAAAGAAGGGAAGACATTTATCTATTCCCCGCAGCTGACCAAAGACACCTATCAGTCTCGTTCTCTCAGAAATCTGTCAGACAAACTGTTCGATGGTACGCCCGCCTCGCTGGTGGCCCGTCTCGTCGATGAATACGAACTATCGGAGAACGATCTGGACGAACTTCGAGCGTTACTGGACAGGAGGAGGACAGATGACGCTACTTAGCCAGGTTTTCGATATTTATATCGATCTGAATATCACATTTGCGATCACCGCTTTGGTATGGTTGGGAGCCAAGGCGTTGATGGAGCGTTCGGGCGCCAAATTGGCGTTTAGCGTCCAACTTGGTCTGCTGAATGGCCTTTTTGCCGTTATCGTCGTTTCGCCAGTGCTCGCGGGTTTCTATCGAGAGCTGTTGGGGGCCGGTGTTGTTCCGGCAAACCTTACAGTCAATCTCTCCGACTACGCCGTTTCGCAGTATATGCGCGGCGGAATTTCAATTTCCGCGCAAGACTTTCAGTCATTGCTCGGACTGCGCGCTCGTGTGACCGAGGATATCTTGTCCCTTGGCTCTCTACCGAGTGTTGCGGCAGTAACTTTGTTGCTGCTTGGGTCCGCGATGTTTGGGACGAAGCTGCTGGTGAACTTCCTGCGGCTGAACCGAATGCTGTCGGCCTGCCACGAGTGGCGACGTCAGGGCAAAGTCCAGCTGCTGTTGTCGGACACGGCGCTTGTTCCGTTTTCGGCACGTGGATTGTTCCGGCACTATGTGGTCATCCCGACAGAATTGTTGGCTTCGCCGGAAGATTTGAACCTTGTTCTCAAACATGAGTTCGAGCATTTGCGGCAAGGTGATGTGACATGGGAGATCGCGCTGGAAATGCTCCGGCCGTTCTTTTTCTGGAACCCTTTTTTCTATCTCTGGAAATCAGAGGTGGAACGATTGCGGGAACTGGCATGCGATCAGAAAGTTGCCGAAAATGCCCATGTGGATCTGAAGACATACTGCATGTGTTTGATGCGGGCTGCGCAATCAGGCCTCAAAAAACGTCAGGCTCAAATCGGGTTGAACCGCAGCGGTGTGGCTGCTGTGGCTCTGATCGAGGTTCAGGATCGTTTGCTGCGTCGGTCTCCAGCCCAGAAGCTGCGTCGGCGTCTGGAAGCATTGCTGGATTCTGGTCGTATTCGCCCGCATGGGGCGATTGTCGCGCTGGTTGTTGCGCCGATGGCGGCTGTCGTCTTCATGACGGCGCTGTCGATCCAGAAGCCTGCGGACTGGAGTCAGGATCGCTTGATGCTGTCAGCGATTGTCAATCTGGAACGTCTTGAGACCATCAATTCCTTTGGCCAGCGACCATAGCCAAACGCTGTGCTGAATTCATAAGATCCGCCTGTCCGGTTTTCGGACATGCGGATCTTTGTGTTTTCAAATGGTGTTGCAACATCCGCTGAAGTTTTGCAGTGATGGAGACATGACACCTTCCAACGATAGTTTCCGGGCCCAGATAGTAGGAAAGCGCATTCGGGTTCGTGGACTGGTTCAAGGGGTTGGTTTTCGCCCGCATGTCTGGCAGGTGGCGACGTCGCTGGGACTTGTCGGAACTGTACGCAATGATGGTCAGGGTGTTCTGATCGACGTTTTCGGCAAGAGCGACGTTCTGGAACAATTCCTAGCCGAACTTCGCAAAAATCCGCCGCCACTGTCGCGGATCGACAGTCTCGAAGTATCTGGTCAACCTGTTCTTCAAGAGGCCTGCGAGTTCGCAATCGTCGACAGTGCGGGTGGATCTGTTGCGACAGGAATTGTTCCTGATGCTGCGACCTGCAGGCAGTGCCTGGCTGAGGTCGATGACCCGTCTGATCGCCGGTCCGGATATGCTTTCATCAACTGCACCCACTGCGGGCCGCGCCTCTCCATTTTGAAGCACATTCCGTATGACCGGGCGTCAACGTCGATGTCTTCGTTTCAGATGTGTGCAGTCTGTGAAGCCGAATACCGGAACCCGGTTGATAGACGGTTTCATGCCCAGCCAAATGCCTGTCCAAATTGTGGTCCCCGGATCTGGATGGAAATTGCAGGAGAAACTCAAGACTGTCCGGATCCGATAGCACTTGCCGCCGACAGGTTGCTTGCCGGAGATAGCCTGGCCATCAAGGGGCTGGGCGGGTTTCAAATTGCCGTCGATGCTGGCAACGAAGCTGCTGTTCAGAGGCTGCGACAGCGAAAACGGCGCCCCGACCAACCGTTGGCCCTGATGGCACGCGATGTCGATCAGATCCGAAGATTCTGTTGTGTGTCTGATGAAGAAGCCCGGAACCTTAAGAGTTCAGCGGCCCCGATCTTGTTGCTGGAAAGAACCAGCAATCAACTGGCGGGTAGTATTGCTCCAGGTCAGGATCGGTTGGGTGTAATGCTGCCGAACACTCCGCTCCATCATTTGCTGATGGCAAAGTTGGACCGGTCGATAGTTTTGACGTCGGGCAATATCTCTGGCGACCCGCAAGAGATCGACAACGAGTCCGCAAGACTAAAGCTTGGTCCCTTTGTCGACGGGTTCCTGATGCACGACAGAGACATCGTGAACCGGTTGGATGATAGCGTTGTACGCATCGACAAATATGGTCCAGCCATCTTGCGCAGAGCGCGCGGGTTCGCGCCTGCCCCGATCCGATTGTCACCTGAGTTTACAGAGACTCCAAGAGTCCTAGCGATGGGCGGTGAGCTGAAATCGACGTTCTGTTTGCTGAATGGTCAGGACGCAATCTTGTCCCAGCATATTGGCGACCTCGAAAGCGTAGCGACATTTGCTGACTACAAGAGGATGCTGAAGCTTTATCTGGACCTCTATCAGTTCGAACCGGACATCATCGCGATTGATAAACACCCGCAGTATTTGTCCAGTGTTTACGGGGCGCAGCTTGCAGACGAGCTTGGGGCGAAACTGATCGGCGTCCAGCATCATCATGCTCATCTGGCGGCCTGTATGGCCGAACATCTGGAGGCGGGAGCCTCTGTTTTTGGTGTCGTCCTGGACGGTCTTGGCTGGGGAGATGATGATACAATCTGGGGCGGCGAAATCTTGAAAGGTGGTTTGGGCGGCTTTGAACGCTTGGCACATTTCAATCCGGTGCCGATACCGGGAGCTGTAGCTGCCAGCCGCGAACCCTGGCGAAATCTTGCGGCGCATTTGCAGGCAGCTTTCGGGCCGAACTACCGTGAGCATTTGAGCCAATTGGATATTGCCGAACGGTTTGACACACCACTGGCAAAGACAGTCGATACGATGATTGCACAATCAATCAATTCGCCGCTGTCTTCATCTGCCGGTCGCCTGTTTGATGCAGTGTCTGCAGCGCTCGATCTTTGTTTTGAGAAACAGAGTTTTGAAGGGCAGGCGGCAATGGCTCTGGAAGCTTCTGCCCGGCGGTATGTTGACCAGGAAAGCGCTTATCCGGTTCACGTTACCGAAGGCGCTCCGCAGGTCATATCCTTTGTCCCGATGTGGCAGGCGCTCCTGAGTGACATTCGAAACAAGACTGAGCCGGGACGCATTGCGGCCCGGTTCCACAATGGATTGGTTCACGGAATTGTTCGGAAGCTGGAGGGGGTCGGGGCCTCGAAAGAAGAAACCATCGTCCTGTCAGGAGGTGTGTTCCAAAACGCAATTCTGCGTGATGGTGCCCATGAGCAACTTGAAGCAAAAGGTTTGAAGGTTCTCAGCCATTACCGTGTCCCCGCCAATGACGGAGGATTGTCCCTTGGGCAGGCGGCTATTGCAGCTCATCAAACCATGAATTTTCAAAAATGATTGCACCGCTTGGCCGGAATTGCTCTCATCTAAACGTCCGTTGACATTCGTCAAAGACGTTGGGTGGCAACTCTGTGACCGTTGAGGCAAAGTGATGTCTATTGAGCAATCTGGCGGCCGTATCGTGTTTGAAGCGCATTTTGATCTAATCGATTTATGTCCGTTGACCTTGCCCGAGCAAAAGACTGCCGGAGGTGATCATGGATAACGGGCAATCAAATGGAACTGGTGCGCCCGTTTGTGATGTCGTTCCGGTTCCGGAAAACGAGATTGTCGAAATCTGTGAAGCGGTCGGCAATGACAAACATCGCATGCTCGACGTCCTGCGCGATGTGCAAGATCGATATCATTGCATTTCGCCGTCAACCATGGACAAGATCGCGAACTGTACAGGCCTGACCCGGATCGAGGTCGAAGGCGTCGCAAGCTTCTATTCTTTTCTATCTCTGACACCCAAGGGCCGGATCACAATTCGCCTGTGTGACGACATTGTCGATCGCTATTGCGGTCTGGAAGAAGTCACTCAGGCTTTTGAAGATGCGCTCGGTATCAAGGTTGGGCAGACGTCCGCAGATGGCGCTTTTTCCCTTGAATGCACACCGTGTATTGGCATGTGTGATCAGGCCCCCGCGGCCATGGTCAATGACGTCATACTTACCAGACTCACGGCAGACACCGCACGGCAAATTTCTGAAAACCTGAAAGCCGGACAAAGCCCCGAGACGATTGTCAGCGAGCGGTTCAGCAGTCTGTCGGCTCATGAACGCGCAATCCGAATGGTCGACAACAATATCCGGCATGCGGGCGAAGTCTTGCTTGGGCCTGTGCCGGATGATGCGGGCCTGAACAAAGCCGTGGGTATGCGTCCGACCCAGATCATTTCAGCGGTTGAGGAAAGCGGACTTCGGGGCTGCGGCGGGGCCGGGTTCACGACAGGTCGGAAATGGCGATTTGCATCCAGCGAGCAATCTGAACGCCGGTTCGTGATTTGCAATGCGGATGAGGGCGAGCCCGGGACCTTCAAGGATCGTGTGCTTCTGACCGAACGACCTCATTTGCTGATTGAAGGCATGACGATTGCTGCAAGAGCCGTAGGTGCGCGAGAAGGCATTCTCTATCTCCGCGGTGAATATGTTTACCTGCGCCCGCATCTGGAACAGGTTCTGGATGATCGACGTCGTCGCGGATTGCTCGGCAGCGAAATTCTGGGCATCAAAAACTTCGAATTCGATGTTCGCATTCAGATGGGCGCAGGCGCTTATATCTGCGGTGAAGAAGGGGCCTTGATCAGTTCCTGCGAGGGCTTGCCGGGCGAACCCAAAACCCGGCCTCCTTTTCCGGTCAATCGCGGTTATCTCGGATATCCAACGGTCGTCAACAACGTCGAAACATTCTGCCATGCAGCGCGCATTCTGGATCGTGGCGCAAAATGGTTTCATGACATGGGAACCGAAGGCAGCCATGGCACAAAACTGTTTTCCGTCTGCGGGGACTGCCTGAACCCGGGCATTTATGAGTTGCCCTATGGCCACACCGTTCAGGACCTTCTGGGGATGGTCGGTGGTGAGGATGCCGCAGCCGTTCAGATTGGCGGACCGAGCGGGACGATGATTGCCCGCGACAGTTTCCATCGCAAACTGACCTTTGATGATCTGGCAACCGGTGGTGCAATCATCATTTTCAACGGTGATCGCAACATTCTGGAGATCGTCGAATATTACATGTCGTTCTTCGTACATGAAAGCTGTGGCTACTGCACACCGTGCCGCGTTGGTAACGTCTTCCTTCAAAAGGCGATCCAGAAATTCCGCAAGGGATTGGCCAATCCGGAAGACATTGACTACCTGAAGGAACTATCGGGGACCATCATCGAGACCAGCAGGTGCGGTCTTGGCATGACGTCACCAAATCCGATCCTCAGCACGCTTCAGAATTTTCCGCTGGTCTATTCGGCAACGAGCAAACCCAGCAAGGACGGCATTCGCGATACGTTCGACATCCAATCCGCGATTGATGGTGCTCGCAAGATTGCCAAGCGACGTTCCTACATCTTTGACAAGGACTTCACGCAATGAGCGACAACAGGCGGGAAGCGAGTTTCACCTTCACCATCGACGGGGTCGACGTGAAAGCCTATGCGGGCCAGACGATCATGGAGGCGGCAGACGAAGCCGGGGTCTATATCCCGCGTCTATGCGATCATGAAGGTCTGCGTCATCAGGGCAGTTGTCGGGTGTGCACGGTCAGGGCTGGCGGGCGCAGTGTTGCTGCCTGTACCCAACCGGCGGCTCCTGGGCAAGCGGTTGAAAACGAAACTGCGCACCTCACCAAGATGCGCCGGGATCTCGTCGAGATGCTGTTCCATGAAGGCAACCACCTGTGCCCGATCTGCGAGGCGAGCGGCAATTGCGAACTTCAGGCGATGGCCTATCGGCTGGATATGACGGACGCGACGAAGTTTCCGTATCTTGAACCCTGCCGGGCGCTGGATGCCTCTCATCCCGATATCGCGCTGGACACCAATCGCTGCATCAGCTGCGGACGCTGTATCCGCGCGTCCCAGGATGTCGATGGCAAAGGCGTCTTTGGGTATGTCGGCAGAGGCATTCACCGCCGCGTTGCGGCCAACGGCGAAAACCTGGCCGACACTGATGCAGACGTGACTGACTTTGCAATCTCATCGGAAGTCTGCCCTGTTGGGTGTATCATTCGCAAACGCGTCGGCTTTGCCACTCCGATTGGCGAACGGGAATTCGACAAGGGCTTGATCGGTCACGAGATCGAGGAGAAGCGGAAATGATTGCGCAGGCTCCAATAGAACTGCCCAAGGCTCGCATCGCAACAGCATCCCTGGCCGGGTGTTTTGGTTGTCACATGGCGATCCTCGATATTGATGAACGGCTTATAGATCTTATGCAACTGGTGGATGTCGACCGCTCACCGCTGACGGACAAGAAACGCTTCACGCAACGCTGTGATATCGGCATAATTGAAGGCGGATGTTGCAACGAGGAAAATGTGCATGTGCTGCATGATTTTCGGCGCAACTGCGATGTTCTGATTGCGCTAGGGCAATGCGCAATCATGGGCGGATTACCTGCCATGCGCAATGCCATCATGCATTCAGATGCGCCGCTGCGCGAATGTCTGGACGAGGCCTATATCACCGGAAAATACATCCGCAACACGACCCACAATGTGCCGAATGATCCGGCTCTGCCGCTCCTGCTGGATGAAGTCTATTCGTGCTCGGAAGTTGTTGTGATCGACTACCAGATCCCGGGTTGTGCCCCAAGCGGCGACATAATTTTCGATACGCTCTCCAAGCTGCTGACCGGCAAGTTCCGCGGCTTTGAGCGCGAAATGATCAAGTTTGATTAGAGTTTGGGAGAGACTGAGATATGAGTGAACCCAGACTGATTGAAATTTCGCCGGTCACCCGTGTCGAAGGGCACGGCAAGGTCACCATTCATCTGAATGCGGACAATGAGGTGGATGAGGCCCGGCTACACATTGTCGAGTTTCGCGGGTTTGAGCGTTTTATCCGCGGCCGCTTAATGTGGGAAGTTCCGGTCATCGTGCAGCGGCTTTGCGGGATCTGCCCGGTGAGCCACCATCTTGCTGCGGCAAAGGCGATGGACATGATTGCCGGTGTCGACCAACTGACACCAACGGCAGAGAAGATGCGCCGACTGATGCATTACGGGCAGGTAATGCAAAGCCATGTGCTGCACTTCTTTCATCTGGCCGCTCCCGATCTTTTGTTCGGCTTTGGCGCTCCGGCTGAAAAGCGCAACATATTTGAAGTGATCAAGGAAAATCCGGAGCTCGGAAAACGTGCTGTCCTGATGCGTAAATATGGCCAGGAGGTCATAGAGGCAACGGCGGGCAAAAAGATCCACGGCACGGGAGCTATCCCTGGGGGTATCAATCGAAATCTCCCGATCGAGCGCCGCGATCATTTTCTGTCATCCATCGACGAAATGATTGAATGGTCGCAGGATGCCGTGAAGCTTGCACGCGATTACACTCTGGAGCATGAAGATCTGGTCGCAGAGTTTGGCTCTTTTCCCTCCAACTACATGTCGCTGGTGCGGGAAAGTGACGGCGCGCTGGATCTGTACCACGGCAGCATGCGAGCGCTCAGCTCAACAGGGGATGTGATTTTTGACCATCTTCCCTACACCCAATACCATGAGCGTTTTATCGAGGATGTGCGGTCCTGGTCCTACATGAAATTTCCGTTCATCAAGGAGCTTGGCCCGGAGGCCGGATGGTATCGTGTCGGCCCACTTGCCCGGATGAATACAGCGAGTTTCATCGACACACCGCTCGCCAATGAGGCCTTGAAAGAGTTGAAGGCTGTCACAGGCGGCACGCCGAACAATTCGACACTCGCCAATCACTGGGCGCGCATGATCGAAGTGCTGCATTGTGTCGAGAAAATTCAGGAGCTGCTGCACGACCCTGACCTGCAAGGCGAAGATCTGATCGTCAAGGGTGACCGCCGGGAAGAAGGCATCGGGGTGATCGAAGCGCCGCGTGGTAACCTCATTCACCACTACAAGGTCGATGAGAATGATCAGGTCACCTACTGCAATCTGATCGTCTCGACGACCCACAATAACGAGGGCATGAACCGTGCAGTGAAGGATGTTGCGGTCAAACACCTGTCGGGCAAGGACCAGATCACAGAAGGCATGTTGAACCATGTCGAAGTGGCCATTCGGGCCTATGATCCGTGCCTGTCCTGCGCCACCCATGCGCTGGGCCAGATGCCGTTGCAGGTCGAACTGTTCGGTGCAGATGGTCAGTTGGTTGACAGCAAGACCCAGTCGGTCTGAGGAGGAACGAATGCTTCTGATCGGCTATGGAAATCCGGGGCGTGGTGATGACGGTCTTGGTCCGGCCTTTTCCGAAGCAATCTCTGCAAAGAGGCTGGCGGGGCTGGATGTTGATACCGACTATCAGCTTGTTGCTGAACACTCCCTGGCGATAGCAGATCATGATGTGATCATCTTCGCCGATGCCCAAATGAATAGCGCTGAAGTTTTTACCTTCAGGGAAATTCAACCGGGTGCTCCGGAGGTTCTCGGCAGTCATAGCCTGGTGCCAGAGACGGTTCTGGCACTGTGTGAAACGCTTTATGGGGCGAAACCTCAAGCCTATGTTCTTGGTATCTCGGGTTATGATTATGGTGACGTGAAAGAAGGTCTTTCACCAAAGGCTGCAGGCAATCTGGCTCAGGCAGAAGCCTTTTTCCTGAACTGGTTCGGTGAACAGAGTTTCGGGAAGGCGGCATCCAATGCATGAGATGTCGCTGTGTGAGAGCATTCTTGATATCCTGAAGGAAGAGGCTGCCGCGGGGCAGTTCACACGGGTGAAACGCATTGCGATTGATGTCGGTCTGTTATCGTGTGTGGAACCGGAAGCGCTTCAGTTTGGATTTGACGTGATCATGAAAGGTTCGCTAGCAGAAGGTGCCAAGCTGGAGATTTCGCGCCTACCTGCCGAAGCGTTGTGTTTGACTTGCTTCAAGACGGTGCCGGTGAAACAGCGCTTTGACGCTTGTCCGGAGTGCGGCTCTGAAGCCTTGCAGGTGACCGGCGGCGAAGAGCTGAAGATCCGTGAATTGGAGGTTGTGTGATGTGTACTGTCTGTGGCTGCAGTTCGACAAAAGCCCATGATCACGACCATCATCATGATGAGCAGGATGGAGATCACCTCCACTTTGGAAACGGAGACGCCGGAACATCTGTGCCGGGGATGAACCAGTCGCGTCTGATCCAGATTGAAGCTGATATTCTGGGCAAGAACAATTCCTATGCCGATCAGAATCGCACTCTGTTGGCTGACAAGGGTGTGTTGGCGCTCAACCTTGTTTCCAGTCCTGGGTCGGGCAAAACGACCTTGCTGGTCGAGACGCTGAAACGCCTCTCCGGATCGATTTCAGCAATGGTTATTGAAGGTGATCAGCAGACCTCAAATGATGCTGACCGGATCCGGGAGACAGGCGCGGCTGCGATCCAGATCAACACAGGCAAGGGGTGTCACCTTGATGCTCATATGGTTGGTCATGCGGTTGAGAAGTTGCCGCTTGAAGCGGGCGGAATTCTATTTATCGAAAATGTCGGCAATCTGGTCTGCCCGGCAGCGTTTGACCTTGGCGAAGCAGCCAGAGTGGTGATCCTGTCGGTGACCGAAGGCGAAGACAAACCTTTCAAATATCCCGACATATTTGCCAATGCGGACCTGATGATCCTGAACAAGACTGACCTTCTGCCGCATCTTGATTTTGATGTTGAAGCAGTGCTTGCAAATGCGCGCAAGGTGAACCGCAAGATCAAGATACTGCAAGTTTCTGCGCGGACAGGCGAGGGGCTGGACAGTTGGCTCAACTGGTTGGACGCTGCGCGGGCCATGCAATTGGTTGGCCTTCAGCAAGACCGGGCAGCGGAATAGGAGACGCGGAAAACATGTGCCTTGCTATCCCAGCCAAAGTGATCTCGATCGACAGCGACGACATGGCAACTGTCGCCCTCGAAGGCATCAAAAAACCTGTTTCGACGGCCCTTTTGGATGAAGTTGCCGTTGGGGAGTATGTGCTTGTTCATGTGGGTTACGCCCTTCACAAGCTCAGCGAGGAGGAAGCTGATCGTACGCTGAAACTGATGGCGGAAGCCGGTGTTCTGGCAGAAGAGCTGGAAGAAATGGCCGCCTCGGAAACTGTTGGTGCGGATACATGAAATACATCCGCGAATTCCGAGATGGGAAACTGGCCTGCAGCCTGGCCAAAGCCATCGCACAGGAAGCGAACCCGGATCGCCATTATCACCTGATGGAATTCTGCGGCGGTCACACACACGCCATTTTCCGCTATGGCGTACAGGATCTGGTGCCTAGCAACGTCGAATACATCCATGGCCCCGGCTGTCCCGTTTGCGTCCTACCGGTCAGGCGACTGGATGATGCAGTCGAGTTGGCGCTCGATCACGGCGTTATTCTGTGCACCTATGGGGACATGATGCGGGTGCCGGGCACCAAGCAAAAAAGCCTGATCAGGGCCAAAGCTGAGGGCGCGGACATCCGGATGATCTATTCGACCCAGGATGCTCTGAAGATCGCGCGCGAAAATCCGGATCGGGACGTGGTGTTTTTCGCAATCGGTTTTGAAACGACAACACCACCGACGGCCGTAGCGATCCGGCAGGCAAAGGCGGAAGGACTGAAAAACTTCTCGGTCTTTTGCAATCACGTGATGACTCCACCGGCAATTGCCCACATCGTGAACGCGCCGACCGGACCGGGGGAAGACTCTGTGCGGATCGACGGATTTCTGGGGCCAAGTCATGTCAGCTCGGTGATCGGTTGGTCGCCTTATGAACCGGCTGCCCGGGATTTTGAAAAACCGGTCGTGATAGCCGGCTTTGAACCTCTGGATGTCATGCAATCGACCTTGATGCTGATCCGGCAGATCAATGATCGCCGTCATGAAGTTGAGAACCAGTACACACGGGTTGTCACGCGAGACGGAAACCGGAAAGCTCAACGCTTGGTCGCAGACGTTCTGGAGCTGCGCGACACTTTTGAATGGCGCGGCCTTGGCTCTGTCGCGCAAAGTGCTTTGAAAATCAGAGAGTCATTCGCAGAATTCGACGCGGAAAAACGCTTTGAAGTCAGCGATAAAGCGTCGCGGGAAGTGAAATCCTGTGAATGTCCGGCAATCTTGCGCGGCGTTAAAAAGCCGACAGAATGCAAACTCTTCGGCACGGTATGTACTCCTGATAATCCGATGGGCGCATGCATGGTGTCGTCGGAAGGTGCGTGTGCTGCTTACTGGACTTATGGCCGAAAACGAGAAGCCGCGCTCGCCACGAAGGGAGCTGCTGCGTGAGCGCTCGGGAATTTGAACGCAGATATCGTTCTGGTGCTGTCGACATGACCCATGGCGGTGGAGGCCGGGCGACGGCAGAGCTGATCGAAAACCTGTTTCACCGACACCTCAAAAACACGATTTTGGACCAGCGGCACGATGCGGCTGTGTTGGACATACCCGCCGGTCGTCTGGTGGTCTCAACCGATGCGCATGTGATTTCACCGCTGTTTTTTCCAGGCGGTGATATTGGGTCTTTGGCCGTTCATGGCACCCTCAATGATGTTGCCATGGCGGGAGCAAAGCCAGTCTCTTTGACGGCAAGTTTTATCCTAGAAGAAGGGTTTTCGCTGAGCGATCTGGAGCGAATTGTCATCTCGATGGCACGTGCTGCCGATGAGGTCGGTGTCCCGGTCGTTTCAGGTGACACCAAGGTCGTTGAGAAGGGCAAGGGGGACGGGGTCTTCATCACAACAACGGGCGTTGGTGTGCTTCCCGAAGGCGTGGACATTTCGCCAACTTCTGCCAAGCCCGAACAGGCAGTTCTGATATCCGGTTCCATTGGCGATCATGGTGTTGCAATCCTGTCCAAACGGGAAAACCTGGAATTTGAAACAGAGATCCAGTCTGACAGCGCAGCCTTGCATGGCGTTGTCGCGAGGATGATTGAAGCTGTGCCGGGTATCTCGGTTCTGCGCGATCCGACACGCGGCGGACTCGCGACAGCCTTGAATGAAATTGCGCAGTCCTCCGGGGTGGGTGTTGTCCTGCAGGAAGACGACATTCCCGTGAATCCTGATGTTGAAGCTGCTTGCGAAATCCTTGGACTTGATCCGCTTTATGTTGCCAATGAAGGCAAGTTGATTTGCATCTGCGATGCTTCGGATGCGGATCGTCTGTTGGGAATCATGAGGGCGGACGAAAACGGTCGACATGCAGCGAAGATTGGCGAGATCGTTGAAGATGCCGATCACATGGTGGTCATGCAGACATCCTTTGGCGGCGCTCGCGTTGTAGACTGGTTATCCGGCGAACAGCTGCCACGAATTTGTTGAGAAGTTTATTTGTCCGGCTAAATAAGGTGATTTTGACTTAGATATCCGGCGTGTCTTTCCGGCTTTCTGTCGCCGGATCGTGGGCATTTCGCAAGGTTTCCAGCGCCCGCATACGTTCTTCCGCGCGCTGTTGATTTTCCCGTGTGACACCTGCGATTAGCACTTCGGCAACAGCCATCAAAGCGAGTGATGAATCCCAGGGTGAGGGGACCGCCACCCGTGCCGGAAGAACATAACTCGCCATACGCCCGACCGGAGACATCCAGCTGTCGGTAATCAATGCGATAGTCGCGCCCTGTTTCGCGGCTGCTTCTGAAAACTTGATGATTTCCGCTTGATAGCGCCGAATATCAAACACCAAGATTACATCTTTGGGACCGATCCCGAGAAGCTGATCGAACCAATTGCCCTGTTGGCCTGCAACATGCAGAACGTTGGGTCTGACGATGCGAAGATGGGCCGCCATATAACGCGCCAGACCGTCAGTAAAACGGCCGCCGATGACATGAATCGATTTCTTTTCATCCGCCAACAATTTGGTCAGGCCGTCGAGTTCGCCTTTTGGCAAATGGGCAAATGTCTCCCGAACATTTTCTAGCAGCTGGCTGACATGCGGGTCTTCGTCGGCGTTTGGAGACAGATTAGCACTTCGTGCCAGCGGAGAGTTGAGCTGGCTTTCCAGTTCCCCGCGCAGTCTCTTTTGGAATTCGGCAAAACCCGGAAACCCCAGCCTGGAAATAAACCTGAGGATCGTCGGTGAGCTGGCACCGGCAGCTTCCGCAAACTGCGCGACAGTCCCGAGACCCTGCATTGGATAGTTGGCCATCAAGGCATGAGCGGCCTTTTTTTCCGTTGCGGTGAATTCCTCAAGCCTGTCGCGAATGTCGTCCAGAAGGGGCCGTTCCATAGCTGTCAGCCTTTTTATCGGTGCGGTCTGCAAAATCGTTTGACAGGACCGCTATCTGTGTATCAAATATTACAGAGTTTGAAGTGACCGGCAATACTGTAACAAACATTACAAGAAATCTGTCGGCGGGCGTTGTAGGAGTAGGGGATGGGATCAAGCCACCAGATTGGCGGAATGACCCGGGCTGTTGAGGTGTTGAATGCAGATGGGGCCGGTTCGCTGGTTCTGCTGTGTGACCATGCCTCTAACCATTTCCCTCCTCCTTATGATCAGGCGCTCGGTGTGTCTGAAGTCGATAAATCGGCGCATATTGCCTGGGATCCGGGAGCGCTAGGTGTTGCTAAATCTCTTTCCGAAAAACTGGATGCGCCGCTGGTTCACACAACGGTGTCACGGTTGATCATCGACTGTAACCGGGAAGAGGATCGGGCAGATTTGATCCCGTGCCTCAGTGAAACAACGCAGATTTCCGGAAACCAGAATCTATCAAGCGAAGAAAAGAACTTCCGGCTGGATCTCGTCCACCGTCCGTTTCACAAGGCCATCGACAAACTTCTGAACCTGCGAAAAGAACGCGGGCAGCCGACGGCCGTGGTGTCGATTCATACCTACACGCCAGTCTACAAAGGTCAGTCTAGGCCTTGGGAAATTGGTCTGATTTATGATCAGGATCGCCGGATTGCGGATCAGGTGCTCCAATCCCTGAAATCTCTTGACGAGCTGACTGTCGGAGACAATGAACCATACGCTCCGTCTGATGGCGTTTATTATACGATTCACAGACATGGAGAGGAAAGATCCCTGCCGTGTCTGATGATTGAAATTCGCAATGATGAAGTGACCACGCCTCGTGACGAGGAAAAGTGGGCCGCGTTTCTGGCGCCGATGCTGCAAACGGCAGCGGAATCTGCCGCGAGTTTGAGCGGAGGCGTTGATGCTTAAACTCGCTCGCCTCTATGTCCGCGGTGTCGACAGCTTCAACCGCAGGCTCGGCAAGGTCATTATGTGGGGTGTCTTTGTCATGGCAGGTATTCTGCTGTGGTCCTCCATATCAAAGACATTCTTCAACCCGTCACTCTGGACGCTAGAAATCGCCCAGTTTGCGATGGTGGCCTACTATGTTCTCGGCGGCCCGTATTCGGTTCAGCTTGGGTCCAACGTCCGTATGGATCTGTTCTATGCGGAATGGACCATCAAGAAAAAAGCCTGGTTCGACGCGTTCACGGTCCTGTTGCTGATCTTCTATCTGGGTGTGCTTCTCTATGGCGGACTGAGCTCAACAGCGTATTCGCTGGGCTATTTCGGCAAGGAATTTCCGGTCTTCTATTGGGATTTGTTTACGGCTTTTGTCACGGGTGGGCCAGAAGCAGCCAAGGAAGTGATCGGGTACATTGAGCGAAGCCCAACGGCTTGGCGGCCGGTTATATGGCCCATAAAAACAATCATGTGTTTGGGCTTTTTCCTGATGCTGTTGCAGACAATTTCTGAGTTGATCAAGGACATCGTCACCATCAAGGGAGAGACGCTCTGATGTCCTATGAGATGATCGCTCTATTGATGTTCTCGTCGTTGATGCTGATGCTGCTGACCGGGCAGCGTGTCTTCGGTGCGATTGGCGGAATAGCCGCAATTGCCGCCATCAGCCTGTGGGGTATTGGCGGGCAGGATATTCCGTTTACAGCAGCCATGAAGCTGATGAAATGGTATCCGCTGCTCACCCTGCCGATGTTCATTTTCATGGGCTATATCCTGTCGGAAACCAAGATTGCGGACGACCTGTACCGGATGTTCCACGTCTGGATGGGACCGCTCAATGGTGGCCTTGCCATTGGCACGATCCTGCTGATGGTTTTGATTTCCGCCATGAACGGACTGTCTGTTGCCGGAATGGCTATTGGCGCGACCATTGCGCTGCCGGAGTTGCTGAAACGCGGCTATGACAAGCGCATGGTGACCGGTGTTATTCAGGCTGGGTCTTCGCTCGGAATTCTGGTGCCGCCGTCTGTCGTGCTTGTGCTTTACGCGATGATCGCCCGTGCACCTGTCGGTCAGCTGTGGCTGGCCGGTATTATTCCGGGATTGATGATGGCGGCCATGTTCGTCGTCTATATCGCCATACGCTGCCGGATACAGCCGGAACTGGGACCAGCCCTGACATCGGAAGAGCGCGACGACTCCAAGGGCGAAAAGTACCGGTTGCTTCTTGCCGGTCTTTTGCCACTCGCGATTTTTGCGACAATGATGGTGCCATTCGTCAATGGCTGGACCAGCCTTGTGGAAAGTTCGGCTATTGGAGCCCTGACCGCGCTTCTGGCGTCTATTGCCAAACGGCGTCTGACTTTGCCGATTTTGATTCAGTGCCTGAAGAACACGCTCGGAATTTCCTGCATGTTTATGTGGATCATTCTGGCAGCTCTTGGCTTCGGTGCGGTGTTTGATGGCCTTGGTGCCGTCAAGGCGATAGAGAACCTGTTCACCGACCAGCTCGGCCTGTCGCCGTGGACAATCCTTATTCTGATGCAGTTGTCGTTCCTGGTTATGGGAACTTTTCTGGACGACACGGCGATGCTGGTGATTGTGGCACCGCTGTATGTGCCGCTGGTGGCGACGCTGGATCTCGGAATGCCGGTCGGTCAGGTTCTGATCTGGTACGGTGTGCTCTACACGATCACGACCCAGATCGCCTATATGACGCCGCCATTTGGCTACAATCTGTTCTTGATGCGGGCGATGGCGCCCAAGGACATCACCATGAGGGATATTTATGGCTCTATCACGCCATTTGTCCTTGTGATGGCCTTGGCACTCACTCTTGTCATGGTTTTTCCGCAAATCGCTCTTTGGCTGCCGGATCAGATCTACGGTCGATGAGTGCGGAGCGGGTGAATAATAACAACATCCGGAGGAAACGGAGTTGAATCGCGGATTTAACGAGAGCCGGTAAACGGACAACCGCTTGGAACGTAAACCGAAACTAGGGGAATGATGATGACCAATAGACGTGATTTTCTTAAAAAAGCAGGCACAGGCACCGTTGCCGCTGCCGGCGCTGTAACTCTTGCTGCTCCGGCAGTCCATGGCCAGACAGCAATCAAGTGGCGTCTGCAGACCTATGCAGGCCCGGCCCTGGCCGAGCATGTCATCAAGCCAGCTATCGATGCCTTCAACAAGGCCGCTAACGGCGAGATGGAAATCGAACTCTACACCGCTGACCAGTTGGTTCCGACCGGCGAATTGTTCCGTGCCATGCAGCAGGGAACTATTGATGCGGTTCAGTCCGATGATGACTCCATGGCATCTCCGACCGAAGTGACTGTCTTCGGTGGTTACTTCCCGTTCGCATCCCGTTACTCCCTCGATGTGCCTGTCCTGTTCAACCAGTACGGCCTGAAGGAAATCTGGGAAGAAGAATACGCGAAAGTCGGCGTGAAACACATTTCCGCAGGCTCCTGGGATCCTTGTCACTTCGCAACCAAAGACCCGATCCGCTCGCTCGCAGACCTTAAAGGCAAGCGCGTCTTTACGTTCCCGACAGCTGGTCGATTCATGTCTCAGTTCGGCGTTGTTCCTGTGACCCTGCCTTGGGAAGACATCGAAGTTGCTGTTCAGACAGGTGAACTCGACGGTATTGCCTGGTCCGGCATCACGGAAGATTACACTGTTGGCTGGGCTGACGTGACCAACTACTTCCTGACCAACAACATCTCAGGTGCATGGGCTGGCTCCTTCTTCGCCAACCAGGACCGTTGGAACGAACTTCCTGATCACCTGAAGACACTGCTTCAGCTGGCCATGGATTCCTCTCACTACTATCGTCAGTGGTGGTACTGGGGCGGTGAAGCCAACCTGCGTGTCAACGGCACCAAGATGGAACTGACAACAATCCCGGACGAAGAGTGGGCAACTGTTGAAGGTGCTGCTCTGAAGTTCTGGGACGAGATCGCAGCTGAGTCTGAGACCAAGGCGAAAGTTGTCGAGATCTTCAAAAAGTACAACGCCGACATGCAGAAAGCTGGCCGTCCTTACCGCTACGGATAAGACGAAGCTTAAGCACACTGGCCCGGGATCTTGCATTCCGGGCCGGCTACCGACCGAATTGCAACTCTTGAACGGACTTGAACCCAAATGGCTGGCAATCTGACATTTGACGCGCTGAAATCTCTCGTTTCATCCGGAGAGATTGATACGGTACTCGCCTGTATCGTCGACATGCAGGGCCGCCTGATGGGCAAACGGTTCCATGCCCAGCATTTTGTCGACAGCGCGTTTAATGAGACGCATTGCTGCAACTACCTGCTGGCGACAGATCTGGAGATGTATACGGTCGAAGGCTATGCCGCGACCAGCTGGCAAGGCGGTTACGGCGACTATGTCATGAAACCGGATCTTGCGACCCTTCGCGTTTTGCCATGGCTTGAAGGCACCGCGATGGTGATCTGTGATGTTCAGGATCACCATACCCACGAAGATGTTCCGCATTCTCCGCGCGCCATGCTGAAGGCGCAGGTTGCCCGCATGAGTGAGCGCGGCTTGACACCGGTGATGGCGACCGAACTGGAATTCTTCCTTTTCGAGAAAAGTTTAGATGAAATTCGCAAGAGCGGCTTCCGCGATCTGGAGCCGATTTCTGCCTACAACGAAGATTATCATATCCTGCAGACGACCAAGGAAGAAGACGTCCTGCGGCCGATCCGCAACGGGCTCTATGGCGCTGGAATTCCGGTTGAGAACACCAAGGGTGAAGCTGAAACCGGTCAGGAAGAACTCAACATCAAATATGCGCCGGCACTGGACACGGCCGAGTACCACACGATTGCGAAAAACGCTGTCAAGGAAATCGCCTGGGCCAAGGGGCGATCCGTATCGTTCCTGGCGAAGTGGCGCAGCGACAAGGTCGGCTCATCTTCCCACGTGCACCAGTCGCTGTTCGATAAAGACGGCAACAATGTTTTCTGTGATGCCAACAATGAGCTCGGCATGTCCGACACCATGCGCCATTATATGGCCGGCCTGATCAAATATGCGCCGGAGTACACCTACTTCCTGGCGCCTTACATCAACAGCTACAAACGGTTCCAGAAAGGCACATTTGCGCCGACAAAAACCGTATGGTCGGTCGACAATCGGACAGCGGGTTTCCGCCTGTGCGGCGAAGGCACCAAGGGCCTTCGTGTCGAGTGCCGTATTGGTGGTTCTGACCTCAATCCATACCTCGCGCTTGCTGTCCAGATTGCGGCTGGCTTGCGTGGTATTGATGAAAAATTACCTCTGGATGCGCCGACATCCGGAGATGTTTACGAATCGAAAAAGGCAAAGGAAATTCCGCACACTTTGCGGGATGCACGCGAAACTCTGCGGAAATCGAAGTTCCTTCGCGAAGCCTTTTCCGATGCTGTGATCGACCACTACGCGCGTGCCGCAGAGTGGGAAATTGAAGAGTTTGACCGCGCCGTCACCGATTATGAAATCGCGCGCGGATTCGAAAGAGCCTGATCATGACCAAAAATGTAACGTGTATTTCGCCGATAGACGGCTCGGTCTATGCCGAACGGCCTGTCCTGTCGGCTGATGCAGCACGGGCTGTAGTTGCTCGCGCCAAATCCGCTCAAGGTGATTGGCAGAAGCGCTCACTGGAAGAGCGTGTGTCGCTGGTTCAGGCGGCTGTTGCCAAAGTTGGCGAGATGAACGACGAGATCGTTCCGGAACTGGCGCATCAGATGGGCCGTCCGATCCGCTATGGCGGCGAGTTTGGTGGCTTTAATGAGCGTGCCAGCTACATGGCCGAGATTGCGGCGGACGCTCTGGCGCCTATCGAAATTGCCGATGACGCCGGTTTCAAACGCATGATTAAACGCGTGCCACACGGCGTTGTGCTGGTGGTCGCCCCCTGGAACTATCCGTATATGACGGCAATCAACACGGTTGCTCCGGGGCTAATCGCGGGCAATGCCGTTGTCTTGAAACACGCATCGCAGACGCTGCTTGTTGGTGAGCGTATGGCAAAGGCGTTCCATGCTGCAGGTATTCCGGAAGATGTCTTCCAGAACGTGTTCCTGGATCATGACACGACTTCTGCGTTGATTGCGGAAAAATCCTTCGGCTTCGTCAATTTCACCGGCTCGGTCGGCGGCGGCAAGGCGATGGAACACGCTGCTGCTGGCACCTTCACGGGCGTCGGACTGGAGCTTGGTGGCAAGGATCCGGGCTACGTCGTGGAAGACGCTGACCTGGTTGCAGCCGTCGACACATTGATCGATGGCGCGATGTTCAATGCCGGTCAGTGTTGCTGTGGTATCGAGCGGATTTATGTGGTCGAGAACCTCTACGACGCATTCGTTGAAAAAGCAGTCAAGATTGTCGAAGGCTACAAGCTCGGCAATCCGCTGGATCCTGAAACAACGCTTGGTCCGATGGCTCATGCACGGTTTGCAGCCGAAGTTCGCGCGCAGACGGAAGAGGCAGTTGCAGATGGCGCAAAGCCGTTGATCGATCCGGCCTTGTTCCCGCAAGATGACGGCGGTGCCTATTTGATGCCACAGATCCTGGTGAATGTCGATCATTCAATGCGTGTGATGCGCGATGAGAGTTTTGGCCCTGTTGTTGGCATCATGAAGGTCAAGGATGATGCCGAAGCAATCTCCTTGATGAACGACAGTGATTTCGGTTTGACGGCTTCGCTGTGGACCAGGGACATTGTCCGCGCTGAAGCCATAGCCGACCAGATCGAGACCGGGACCGTGTTCATGAACCGGGCCGACTATCTTGATCCGGCTTTGTGCTGGACCGGCTGCAAGGACACTGGTCGCGGCGGTGGTCTGTCTGTGATCGGCTATCACAATCTGACACGGCCGAAATCCTATCATTTCCGCAAGAGCCAATAAGGCCTGTTTTTGCGGTTTTTTCTCTCTAATCCAACGAGACACCCATGAGTTCGCATCCTTCTGTGAATTGGTCCTATCCAACAGCCATGCGTTTTGGCGTTGGTCGCATTTCGGAAATCGCAGATGCCTGTAAGGCGTCCGGAATATCCAAGCCCTTGCTTGTCACTGACAAAGGTCTGGCGAGCATGGATATCACCACAAAAACACTGGACTATCTGGAAGCAGCTGGTCTCGGTCGCGGCATGTTCTCGGAAGTTGATCCCAATCCGACAGATAAGAATGCGGATGCAGGTGTCGCTGTTTACCGCGAAGGTGGTTATGACGGCGTAGTTGCCTTTGGCGGCGGCTCCGGTCTGGACCTTGCCAAGGTGATCGCTTTGATGGCCGGTCAAACGCGACCGCTCTGGGATTTTGAGGATGTTGGCGATTGGTGGACGCGTGCAAATGCGGATGCAATCGCGCCGATCGTGGCTGTACCAACAACAGCCGGCACTGGATCAGAAGTCGGCCGCGCCAGTATCATCACCAAAGTGGATACGGCAGAGAAGAAAATCATCTTCCATCCGAAAATGCTGCCTTCTGTGGTGATCTGCGATCCCGAGTTGACTGTCGGAATGCCGAAATTCCTGACAGCTGGCACCGGCCTTGATGCCTTCGCCCATTGTGTGGAGGCCTATTCCAGCCCGCATTATCATCCGATGAGCCAGGGCATTGCCCTTGAAGGCATGCGGCTTGTGAAAGACTATCTTCCACGGGCCTATGCGGACGGCACGGATCTGGAAGCGCGGGGACATATGATGTCGGCCGCAGCCATGGGCGCTACCGCCTTCCAGAAGGGCCTTGGTGCCATTCATGCTCTTAGCCATCCGATTGGCGCGGTTCATCACACCCATCACGGAACCACCAATGCCGTGTGCATGCCAGCTGTCTTGCAGTTCAACAAGTCCGCCATTGCAGACAGGTTCGATATGGCTGCCAGCTATCTCGGTATTGACGGTGGATTTGATGGATTTTGCACGTATGTCGATGAGTTGAACGGGTCAATGAATATCCCGAAGACGCTAACCGAACTCGGCGTCAAAGATCCGGACATTGATGAACTGACCGCTGCTGCACTGCGCGACCCGAGCACCGGTGGCAACCCGATTGAGATGACGGCAGCAAACACGAAGGCTCTTTTCGAAGAGATTATGTGAGCTGGGGAAACCTCGAGATCAAGACTGAAAAAAGGACGTCTTAGGGCGTCCTTTTTTAATGACCGTCCATGTCGCCGTGTACAGCGACCATATCCAGTTCCGCTGCTTGCGGCGCGATGGCAGTGAAGCCTTCCTTGACACCTTCGTCTGTCAGTTCGCGCTGGATCGCGAGCAGGGTGTTGTCGTCGTGCTCAGCGCAAAGATCCGCCATATAATTCAGTTCTTCGCTTGCAACACCGCGCGCGGCATCGACGGAGGGAGCGCCGTAGATATCAACAAAATGCTGCGCCAAACGCTCTATGAGCGAAGCGTATTCCGCATCTTCAATAGGTGTGACAGCGACGAAGGTGACGCGCCCGAACGTCTCCAGACCAAGCCAGCCATTTGCAAAGGCCTGCCGGGCCTTGCCGACGAGATCTGCATCGGTCCAGTCGGAGAATTCAAACCCGCCGGACAGACACCATTCACCGGTGCGGGCAGGCGAGAAAAAGACATTCTGATCGCTTTCGTCCATGTGAATTGCGCGGGCGAGTTTCATTTGGGTCATCCTTCAAGGCGGCTTGAAAGCGGGATAAGGTGTGTGTCGTCATCTACACGCAGCAGCATACCGAAGTTTTCGTCCACACCGACGAATGTTCCTTGCTGCCCGTCAACGTCGACAGGTTCTCCGAGATCCTGAACAAGGCCGCGCCATTCCGCATGCACCGGACGCGCGCCATCATCCAGCCAGCGATTGATCCAGTAAAGCGTGTGGCGCACCCAGCTTTCAAGAAGTTGATCCGCTGTGATTTCTGCGCAGCCCTCTTCCATCAAACAGGTTGCGTCCGGATTTTCGCCGGGGTTTTGCGCAGAGTTCGTCATGGCGAGTTCCAGGCCGACAATCAGCCAGTCTGGAACATCTTCTGATTTTTTGGTCGACGCTTTCGTCCGCAAACGGGCGCATTTGGCGCCGTTGACACGGATCGTGCCGGTCCAGCCCAGATGCACCGCAACCTCTGGCGGAGCGAGAGCGCCGAGTGCTGCCTGAAAACCAAGGCCGCAAACCGGTAGCATCGTCATGGCTTCTTCCAGTGCGACTTCCGGCGCAAAAATCATACTGGCCCTTAAAGTGTCGCCAGTGAGGTTGTAGACGACGATGCCGGGATCCGTTCCCGAGACAGCGAGCGCCATAGCCCGTTGAAACGGATCGGCGTTCCCGGTGACAGCTTCCCCTTTGAACAATGGTGGGAACTGGAGATCACTCATGCATTACCACCATCGACAAGTTTCCGGGCGAGCTGACGGAATACGGTTGCTTCCGGAGCGTCCGGGGATTGGACCGTTATCGGCGTGCCGCCATCTGCCGCGACCCGGATATTGAGATGTAATGGTATTTCGGCTAGCAATGGCACACCAAGTTTTTCGGCTTCCGCAGCTACGCCACCATGACCGAAAACATGTTCTTCATGACCACATTTGGAGCAGATATGGGTCGACATGTTTTCAATCATGCCAACAATCGGTACGTTCATCTGGTTGAACATGTCGATGCCTTTGCGGGCATCCAGCAGAGCCACATCCTGAGGCGTTGAGACGATGACTGCGCCATCGACCACAAACTTCTGGCCAAGGGTCATCTGGACATCGCCGGTTCCCGGCGGCAGGTCCACGATCAGCACATCTAGTGCCCCCCACTGGACCTGTGACATCATTTGCTGGAGTGCGCCCATCAACATCGGCCCGCGCCAAATGACAGCCTCTTCTCCGGCAGTCATCAAGCCAATGGAAATCATGGTAACGCCGTGATTTCGCAGGGGCAGAATTGTCTGGCCGTCCGGTGAGGACGGTCGACCTGAAATGCCAAGCATCTTGGGTTGAGACGGCCCATAAACATCAGCATCCAGAAGTCCGACGCGGCGGCCTTCGGCTGCCAGTGCGCAAGCCAGGTTTGCTGCAACCGTCGACTTTCCCACGCCGCCCTTGCCGGATGCGACAGCGATCACGCGGTCGATGCCGGGGACCTTTTGAGGACCCGATGTTCCCGGCGGTGTCGGCATCGGTTTGATGGGTTTGGGTGCGCTCGGTGCTGTTTTTGGCACTTCGGCCGGTTCACTGTGCGAGGTCAGGATGACCTGCACATTTTGGCAGCCTTCAAGCGCCGTCAACTTTGTGTCTGCGGAGTCCCGAAGGGCTTCCATTTCCGCAACGCGTTGCGGATCGATTTCAAGCACAAACCGAATGGAACCGTCGTTCACCTGCAACGCCCGCATCATGCCGGAGGCAACAATATTTTCCTGTGTGGCCGGATCAATGACGCTCTTCAGCGTTTCCAGAACCGTTTCGCGCGAAAGCGGCACGTCAGTCTTGCCCCCCGATTTCACCTTCGACAACGTGTTCCAGACCAATCTCCTCGATGGTCACAACGGCTTTCACCTTGTATTTTTTGCCTGCTGATGAGCCTGCTTCCCGGACGGCTGTTTCAATCGCCTGTTGGGACGTGACGCCCAGCTGTTTCAGGAATTTCCGCATGGACATGTTGAAATCGTCGCTCATCTTATACCCCTTGTAATTTATGTGTGCATTGACGGACAGTCGATTTCGCCCCTAACTTTACTGGATCTGCCAGCAACGTGAAGGAGGAGCGCGTGTGCTGCCGTCTGATTGTTTTTGTATATTTGCTTAGTGTCTCGCTAACAGGCTTCGCTGGTTCAGTGAAAGCAGAAGGGCGTTCGTTCCGACTGAGCGCGCCTGATGACCTGGTCGCGAGCGGCTTCCTGAAATACCTGCTGCCAAGGTTTTCTCTAAAAACCGGGATCCGCATAAACGTGGTTTCTGAAGGTGAGGCTGCCGAGGTCGTTTTGTCGACCAGCTCTGGTGGAAAACAAGTGTTTTCCGGCCTTGATAAACAATGGTCACTTGAAACAACTGACGCCGAAAACGAATATGTGCCACGTTTCATGGACTGGATGACCGGAAAAGTCGGGCGCAATACCATTGGCGGTTTTGCAGGCAAGGAAGGTGTTCGCTTTACAGCTGCGGATGCTGCACAAATGGGTGCAGCTTCGGTTGTTCTCGGAGGCGATTTTGTCAAAGGTGAAGCACTGTCTGTCTTGCATTGTGGGCGTTGCCACATCGTCAATGAAAAGACACGCCTGTCGTCAATAGGCTCCACGCCATCGTTTGCCGTGATGCGCAGCTTCAAGGACTGGCAAAGGCGGTTCGAAGGTTTTTTCACGCTCAATCCGCATCCGTCCTTTACGATCATTGAGGACGTTACCGAGCCGTTTGATCCAACGCGTCCATCCCCCATCGTGCCGGTCAAAATGACGGTCGAGGAGTTAGACGAGATATTGGCGTTTGTCTCCCGCATCCCACCGGCAGACCTTGGCGCACCTATCCAGTACCAGTGATCTTGACTAGCTGATCTCAATGGTCGCGCCGTTTGCTGATGTAGTCGTCAGTGGTGCGGACGGCCGGGCGCTCGTTTCCGGCAAACGGATTGTTGGTGGAGTGGTAGACAGAGTTGACGCGACAGTCGTCGCACATCTGGATGAGGCGCGCTGCGTTGTTGTTTTGGAACATCGAATGCTTGCCAGCGAGTTTCTCGGTCATGCGTTCCACTGTGGATCGCACTCCGAACAGCTTGCCACACTCGACGCAGGCAAACGGTTCTTCTTCCTTGAGAACAACTGGAGTCAGCGCGTCATCGCCAAGGTTCAGCCTCGGTGTAAGTGTCAGTGCACTTTCCGGGCAAATAGTCGTGCAGATTCCGCATTGAAGGCATGCGTCTTCCTGGAACCGCAGTTGCGGCTGATCCGGGTTTTCCTTCAAGGCCCCAGACGGGCAAAGTGAAACGCAGGACAGGCAGAGCGTGCAGGCATCCTGGTTCATGTCCAAAGCGCCGTAAGGAGCTCCCTTGGGAAGCTCAATTACGGAGTTGGGGTCGCTCAATGTCTTGGCTGCAAGCCGGGTTATCTGGCGACGTGTACCGACTGGTGCAATCGGCTGAATTTCAAGGGTCTCCGGAACCGGTGCGTAAAGCGCTGCTTCGAGCTGATCCGGATCGGTTGGTTCTATCAGTTGGACCCTGTTGCCGTTGTCGATGGTGTTTGCCAATTCGATCTGGAAAGCCAGACCGTCTTGCTCGGTTTGCGGCGAGACAAGTATCGTTACAGAGGCAAATCCGCTTGCCAGCGCACTCAACGTTTCTGCATGTCCAAAACTTGCCAATGCAGACGTTTCCATTGGGATGACATCCACTGGAAGACCTTTGCCATAGCGCGCGGATATTCGGATCATTTCAGAGCCGTGGCTGCCATCGTGAACCAGCAGACGAGGCAGATCCGGACTGGCCTTACGCCAAGTTGATGCCAGAGTTTGTATGCGTTTAAAGGTGTGCTCCGGCGGCGGTGCATCGTACGAAATGGCACCCGAGGGGCAGACCGCGGAACAGCTGCCACAGCCGGCGCAGGCCATCGAATCGACGGCAACATGATCGCCGTTCGGTGTGATGGCTCCCGTTGGGCAAAGGTCGAGACAGCGGCTGCAACCGGATTTTCGAGCTCGTGAATGCGCGCACAGCTGTTCGTTCAGCTTTACGTAAATCGGCTTTTCAAATGTGCCGACCATCTGCGAGGCTTCAAGCAACACCTTGATGAGGGCTTGAGAGTTTCCGGGATCAGCGCGCAAATATCCTTCGCGCTTTTCATGCGCGGCGAACAGTGGCGGATCTTTGCGAAGGTCAACGATGAGGTCGCATTCCGTGCGCCCACCATTGCGCGGATCTGTCCAGCTAAACTCTCCACGCCCGCCGGGTACGCGTTCCTGCAAGGCATCAAATGTCAGTTTGAAACCACCAAGAGCACCTGCTGCGGATTTTATCTTGCCTCTCACGAGGTCGAACCGGCGATCATCCGACATGGGAGCATCGGCATCAGGCCCAAGCATGACAGTAACGCTCAGGGCGTCACAAAGATGGGAGGCGGCCGACAGGGCTGCGTCTGGCTCTCCAAAAATGAGGCAAGTTCCTTCAGAAGAAACATCCAGAATTTTCGATCCGGGATCAGGAAGAACAGCATCCGCAATCAGCGCCGCCATCTTCGGTGTTACGGACCCTTGATCATTCGTCCATCCAGCACGGTCACGAATGTCAATAAAGATAGGTTCGTCGGCCTTGAGCTCTGCGGCGATTTCCTCAAATGCGTGTTTTTCTTGCTGACACGCGATAAAAACGTTGCCGCCGCGAATCGCATCTTCCGCTATTGCCGCCTGTGATCTGCACAATTCGGTGTGCACTTTTGAACACGATATGCCGGTAAATTCTTCAATCTGTTCTGCGTCAATAGACTGACTTTTCAGGCAGTCACACAGCAGAATCTTGCTGTCTGTCATCGTGTAGGCGTCCTCTCCCCCGGACTTGTCTGCCGTAGGGTTATTCGTCCCGACAAAACAGTAAGTCCACCTGACATAACAAGGGTGCGGATGGGTTTGCGTCAAGTGCGACTTCGATTTGACTTGAAAAAAAATGGAACTGCTACAGCATAGGAGGAGAACAATTGCCGGTGAAATCCGGTGCGTGGGAGGGCATACACCAGTGATTACCGAAAAGACGCGCACGATGCCGGTGGGTATTGTCGTTCGCCGCCTACCCGGTGTTACCAAATGGCAAAAATGGGCCTGGCGGGCCGTATCGCTTTTGCCGGGAGCAGGAGATGCCGACTGGCAGTTTCTGCGCGAAGAAGGCGAAGCGGTTGAATATCACGCTGCGACGCTTTTGCTGGAATTGCATCGGACCGACACGGAAGCTTATCTGACCGCTCTGTCGGACAAGATCCCGTCTGTCTATGTTGTGATGCGCCCGGAAGAGGAACTCGACAAGGATGTTCCTATGGAGGTCATGCTGGTGACTGCTTCTGCCTATGAAGGGCAGGACTATGCAGATTCCAGTGAAGTCATGGTTGAAAAGGTGCCGATGCCCCCAGGGCTCATCGCCTGGATCCGTGATTTTGTCGAAGAGCATCATCAGGAGGAAATCTTCATCAAGCGTCGCCGTGACAAGAAACGGATCGACCTCGAGGAAGACGGCATTGGTGATCCTCGTATCCGGCAGATAAGCGATGTCTACCGGGCGCCAAGTCGGAAAATCAAGGATACGCTCCAATGAGCGAGAGTGATAGCTCGGGGTCAGATTTCTGGTCCCGCCGAAAGGCTGCGGTTCAGCAGGCGGAAGTAGATGAGAAGCTTCACGTCGAGGCTGAAGAAATTGCTCTGAAAAAAGCCGAGCTGGCAGAAAAGTCGGATGCCGAGATTCTGGAAGAATTGAACCTCCCAGACCCGGAGACGCTAACTGAAAAGGATGACTTCTCGCAGTTTTTGTCGGCCGCGGTTCCTGAGCGTTTGAAACGACGGGCACTGAGACGGCTTTGGGGTCTAAATCCGCTGTTTGCCAATTTGGATGGTCTTGTAGATTACGGTGAAGATTACACCGATGCCGCGACTGTCATTTCCGATTTGCAGACTGTATATAAAGTCGGACGGGGTATGGTAGATCGATTTGTTGAAGCGCTTGAAAATGACGAGAATGAAGACCTTGTGGCGGAAACAATAGAAAGTGACGTTGCGGACTCAAGTGATGAGCCTGTAGATGTTGCGCCGCACACTGATATTATCCAAAATGGAAATACATCTATTCATTTGACGCCAACAGAAACGTTGGTGCAAGATGAAAACCAGTACGTGGAATCTATTGAATCAGAAGAATACGACGCCGTTGAAGATGAGGAATACCATAGTCCGAAGAGGCGGATGCGGTTTGACTACTCCTAATTGTCTTGGCCTGACGTTTTCAGTTTCTGCTGATTTCCACGTTCGAGGGAGGAAGACCGCGGATGTCCGCAGTTGTAACTGAATATGTAATAGATCCTGAAGATAAGGCCCGTTCGGATCTTTATGATTTTCTGGGCGTTTTGTTGGCCTCTGCGGCTGATGATGCGCTGCTGCAGCAGGTTGCTGCCTTGCGCGGTGATGATACGCCTTTGGGCAGTGCTCTGGGTGTGCTGGCTAAAATTGCTGCCGTTACAAATGTTGAAACAGCTGAACGGGAATTCAATTCCCTTTTCATTGGGCTGGGCCGCGGTGAACTCCTCCCCTATGCAAGTCATTATCTAACCGGTTTCCTGAATGAAAAGCCTCTGGCGAATTTGCGTCATGACATGGCTGAACGCGGCATTCAAAGAGCTGAAGGCAAGAAGGAACCTGAAGACAATATTGCCTCTCTCATGGAAATGATGGGTGGCATGATTGTCGGTCGTTTCGGGTCGGTCACATCGGTGGCTGAGCAGAAAGCCTTCTTCAACAATCACATAGGCTCCTGGGCCATTCATTTTTTCACCGATCTTGAAGCGTCAAAAACATCCGTGTTTTACGGCGCAGTTGGGTCACTGGGACGGCAATTCATGGAAATTGAGGCTGAGGCTTTCGAAATGTTGCCCCACTAACGTTCGTTTTGACGAAACGGGGCGGTACATCCGCCCACTTGGAGAGGAGGATTACACCAATGAAACAGCCCGAAAAGGCAACGCCTGAAGAGGGGGCTGGCCGCCGGGATTTCCTGAAACTTGCGGCATTGTCGGCACCGGTAGCGGTGGCGGCGGCAACAGCAAGCAAAACAGCGGAAGCCGCTGAGCCAGATCTATTGTCTGAGAAAATGCAAGACACCGCGCACACGCGCTCCTACTACGACAGCGCCCGGTTCTAACCGGACCCTGAACATTGCCCCCGGCCGATGGTTGCGTGACGCCCGATGGCCGGTTCTCTGAATAACCCAGCCACACCAATTTTGGTGCAAGCAAGGTAGGGAAATATGCTTAGGAAAAAGACCAATGGGGTTGCGAGACGCCCCCAAGGTGCAAGTATCCTTAGAGACGCTGCACACAAGTCGGTAGACCGCCGGACATTCCTTAAAGGATCCGGTGTTGCCGTAGGCGGACTCGCCGCCATCACCGCCACAGGCGGATCTGTTACCAAAGCCCAGGCACAAGCTGCCGGCTCTTCCGTCAAGACGATAAAATCCGTCTGCACTCACTGTTCAGTCGGCTGTACGGTTGTTGCGGAAGTGTCCAACGGGGTTTGGATCGGTCAGGAGCCGGGCTGGGATAGCCCGTTCAATCTTGGCGCTCATTGCGCAAAAGGTGCTTCGGTTCGCGAGCATGCTCACGGCGAGCGCCGCCTGAAATATCCTATGAAAAAGGAAGGCGGAGAGTGGAAACGCATCAGTTGGGATGAGGCGATCAACGAGATCGGCGACCAGATGATGAAGATCCGCGAAGAAAGCGGTCCTGACAGCGTGTATTGGCTCGGATCAGCCAAACACAACAACGAACAAGCCTATCTGTTCCGCAAATTTGCTGCCTATTGGGGCACCAACAACGTGGATCACCAGGCACGTATCTGTCACTCGACAACGGTTGCCGGCGTAGCAAACACATGGGGCTACGGCGCCATGACAAACAGCTACAACGACATCCATAATTCCAAGGCGATCTTCATTATCGGCGGCAATCCTGCAGAAGCACACCCTGTGTCCTTGCTGCATCTGCTCCGTGCGAAGGAGCAAAACAACGCTCCGGTGATCGTTTGTGATCCGCGCTTTACCCGCACGGCGGCTCATGCTGATGAGTATGTCCGGTTCCGTCCGGGCACAGACGTTGCCCTTGTCTGGGGTATTCTCTGGCACATCTTTGAAAACGGCTGGGAAGACAAAGAGTTCATCCGCACCCGTGTTTGGGGCATGGACCAGATCCGCGAAGAAGTCAAAAAGTGGAATCCTGAAGAAGTTGAGCGCGTAACCGGCACACCGGGAAGCCAACTGAAGCGGGTTGCCAGAACATTGGCCAATAACCGTCCGGGCACCGTGATCTGGTGCATGGGTGGCACGCAGCACACCAATGGTAACAACAACACTCGTGCTTACTGCATATTGCAGCTGGCTCTGGGCAACATGGGTACCAGCGGTGGCGGCACCAACATCTTCCGCGGCCACGACAACGTTCAGGGCGCGACAGACCTCGGTGTCTTGAGCCATACACTGCCGGGCTACTATGGTCTGTCAGCTGGCGCTTGGGCGCACTGGTCTCGTGTCTGGAAGGAAGATCTCGACTGGCTGAAGGGTCAATTCGAGAAAACCAAGGGTGCTGACGGTAAAGAGAAAAACCTGATGAACCTGACGGGTATTCCTGTCAGCCGCTGGATCGATGGTGTTCTGGAAGATCCGGCAAACACGGATCAGCCTGACAAGGTTCGTGCCATGGTGCTTTGGGGCCATGCTCCGAACTCACAGACCCGTATGACAGAAATGAAAACAGCGATGGAGAAGCTGGACACGTTGGTGGTCGTTGACCCGTATCCAACGGTTTCCGCTGTTCTTCATGACCGCACAGACGGTGTCTATCTGCTACCGGCCTGTACACAGTTCGAGACCCGTGGGTCCGTGACTGCGTCCAACAGGTCTTTCCAGTGGCGTGACAAGGTGGTTGAGCCCCTGTTCGAAAGCCTGCCGGATCATGTGATCATGGCAAAATTTGCGAACAAGTTCGGCTGGGCGGATCGTCTCTTCCGGAATATCGAGATGGAAGACGACGAAACACCGAACATCGAGAGCATCACCCGCGAACTCAACAGCGGTCTCTGGACGATTGGGTATACTGGTCAGTCGCCTGAGCGGATCAAATCCCATATGGCCAACCAGCATACGTTCGACAGAACAACGCTGCAGGCCGTTGGTGGTCCGAACGACGGTGAGTATTACGGTATGCCGTGGCCGTGCTGGGGCACTCCGGAAATGAAACATCCGGGCACTCCGAACCTCTATGACATGTCCAAGCCTGTCGCTGAAGGCGGTCTTACATTCCGTGCACGCTTTGGCGTTGAGCGGGATGGCGACAACCTTCTTGCAGATGGTGTGTCAAACCCAGGTGCGGAAATCCAGGATGGCTATCCTGAATTCACCATGCAGATGCTGATGGATCTGGGATGGGATGGCGACCTGACTGACGAGGAACGTGCAGCAATCGATGCTGTTGCCGGTCCGAAGACAAACTGGAAAACCGACCTTTCTGGCGGTATCCAGCGTGTCGCGATCAAGCATGGTTGTGCTCCGTTCGGAAACGCCAAAGCACGTGCTGTCGTGTGGACATTCCCGGATCCGGTGCCGTTGCATCGCGAACCGCTCTACACGAACCGTCGTGATCTGGTTGCAGACTATCCGACTTACGAAGACCGGAAGTTCTATCGCCTTCCGACTCTCTATGCCTCCATTCAGAAGCAGGATTTCTCGAAAGACTATCCGATTATCCTGACATCAGGACGCTTGGTGGAATATGAGGGCGGCGGTGAAGAATCCCGGTCCAACCCATGGCTTGCCGAACTTCAGCAAGACATGTTTGTCGAGGTCAACCCGCGCGATGCCAACAACATTGGTATTCGTGATGGTGCACAGGTCTGGGTCGAAGGTCCGGAAGGTGGCAAGGTCAAAGTCATGGCTATGGTGACCGAGCGGGTCGGTGAGGGCGTTGCCTTCATGCCGTTCCACTTCGGTGGTCATTTCCAGGGTGAAGACCAGCGGTCCAAATACCCGGCCGGTGCTGATCCATATGTCCTGGGTGAGAGCTCCAATACGGCTCAAACCTACGGCTATGATTCAGTGACGCAGATGCAAGAGTCGAAAGTGACCCTCTGCAAGATTTCGGCAACATAAGGAGACCTATCTATGGCAAGATCCAAGTTCCTTTGTGATGCTGAGCGCTGCATTGAATGCAATGCCTGTGTCACGGCTTGTAAGAACGAGCACGAAGTGCCTTGGGGCATCAATCGCCGTCGTGTGGTGACCATCAATGATGGTAAGCCGGGCGAACGGTCGATCTCGGTGGCCTGCATGCACTGCTCGGACGCACCATGTATGGCGGTGTGCCCGGTCGATTGTTTCTACCAGAACGAAGAAGGTGTGGTCCTTCACTCGAAAGACCTGTGCATTGGCTGCGGCTATTGCTTCTACGCCTGTCCGTTCGGTGCGCCGCAGTTCCCGCAAGCGGGTAACTTCGGTTCGCGTGGTAAAATGGACAAATGCACATTCTGTGCAGGTGGTCCGGAAGAAACACATTCAACTGCCGAATTCGCAAAATACGGTCGCAACCGTATTGCGGAAGGCAAGTTGCCGCTGTGTGCGGAAATGTGCTCCACCAAAGCCCTGCTCGCAGGAGACGGCGACGTTGTGTCCGCCATCTACCGTGAGCGTGTGGTTGCCCGCGGCTTCGGCTCGGGTGCCTGGGGTTGGGGCTCTGCTTACGGCCAGCAGGGCGGTTAAGAGTTTGAGATAGCCCGTCCGAATTTGTTCGGGCGGGCGACACTCATCTCGGCGACCTTCAAAGATCAAGATTTGCAGGGCGGCCTTATTGCCGCCCTACGCGTCTCCAGTTGACATATTCCGTGAGGTTCCAGACATGAAACGCCTTGCTCTAGCTTTTGTTGTTCTGTTAGCTTTTCTGACCCAGGTGTCTGCGCAGGACCAAAACGCAGGCAGCGATGCTGCGGATCGTTCAGCGACCGGCGGAGCCCAGACACTGGAAGACATCATGAAGCGCCAGCGCGGAGAGAAAGTCGACTACGACTTCAAGCGCAACGCGACTGGAGATCCCAATTCTGCAGCTGGCATTACTTCACAAATGGGCACGCTTGGCGGTGTTTCAGACCCCGAGCTATGGCGTGCTTTGAGATACGGATCGGCGGACATTACGGTATCGTCTGGCGGCAAAGCTGCGACTGTTCTGATGCAGGATGGTGGCATGAAATGGCTTGCCTGGCGCAGCGGACCGCTTGCGACTTATGGTGGCTATCTTCTTATCGGGACGCTTGTGTTCCTGGGGCTGTTTTATCTCCTTCGCGGTAGAATTCGTATCGACGGTGAAAAGACAGGCAGGACAATTACCCGTTTCAAGTCAATCGAGCGATTTGGCCACTGGTTGCTTGGCGGGTCTTTTATCCTGCTCGGCCTGACCGGATTGACCACCTTGTTTGGCCGAACGGTTATCATCCCGATTATTGGCCATGATGCATTCCATCCGCTCGCATCAGCCTCCAAATGGATTCACAACAACGTCTCCTGGGCTTTCATACTGGGCCTGATCATGGTGTTCGTCATGTGGGTGGCGCACAATATTCCGAACAAGGTCGACATGAAATGGATCGCAGTTGGGGGTGGCCTGTTGAAGAAGGGCGTCCATCCTCCAGCCAAAAAATTCAACTTCGGCCAAAAAATGATCTTCTGGAGTGTGATCCTTTTCGGCGCCTCGATTTCGATAACGGGCATTTCCCTGTTGTTCCCGTTCCAGATGCCAATGTTTGCGGGCACCTTTGAAATTCTGAATGTGACCGGTCTACCGCAACTTCTCGGATTTGGTACGCTGGCGACCCAACTCGCACCGCATGAGGAAATGCAGTTTGCGCAGCTCTGGCACTCCATTTTAGCGTTTGTCCTGATGGCGATTGTATTGGCGCATATCTACATTGGATCCGTCGGTATGGAAGGAGCCTATGACGCGATGGGGACCGGCGACGTCGAGTTGCAATGGGCCCGAGAGCACCATGGGCTTTGGGTGGCGGAAGTTGAAGAAGCAGAACAAGCAGAAAAAGAACGCGTCGCCAAAGATGCGGTTCCTGCTGAGTAGCTCCGGCTATCGCCATGTCCGGTCTCGTGTCGCCGCAGTTTCGTGATCTCACCGTGCAGTGCAAGACCACTCGGTTTTTGCGGGTACCGTTCATGCGATCTGCTGCCGTGGTGGGAATATGCAGTTGTCTGTGTGTGTTTCCGATTGACGCCGTATCAGCAGCGGACTTTCAAACGCTCAAAGGCCATGGCGGTCCAATCATGGATATCGCCGTGACTGAAGCTGGTGAAACCGTTGCGACAGCCAGCTTCGACAATTCTGTAGGTATTTGGTCAAGCTCCAAACCCGAATGGCTCGATGGTCACGATGCGGCAGTCAAGGTCGTCCAGTTCATTGACAATCAACAAGTGGTTTCGGCAGGTGACGATAACGCATTGATCGTCTGGAACCTGAATGACGGCTCGAGCCAGCGGCGAGAAGGTCATACGGCCAAGATCATGGGGTTGGCGGTTTCTCCGGACAAAACGCTGATTGCGAGTGCAAGCTGGGATGCTCGCATTGGTCTTTGGCCGCTGTCAGGTGGTGAGCCGGTTTTCTTGAGGGGGCACAATTCCGGCGTCAACAAGGTCGCTTTTTCTCGCGACGGCCGCTCGCTCTATTCCGCATCAGTGGATGGGTCGATTATCCATTGGGATGTTGATGCACGAGAAGAAAAGCAGATCGTTGATCGCAACGGGTTCGGGATCAACGTGATTGCTGTTAGCGGACCACCCGGTAAGCCGGAAACCTGGCTTGCCTATGGATCGCAGGATGGTGTGACCCGCATTCTGGACATTGAGACGGGTGAGAGACTCCACGAGTTTTCACTTGAGCGACGGCCAATCCTGGGAATGGCTGTCAGTCCGGATGGCACGCGTCTGGCGACCGGAGATGGTCACGGCTACATTACCGTCTTCAATACCTATAACTGGAAGATCGAGACGGATTTTCGGGCCGCTCTCAAAGGGCCTATCTGGGCTCTGGCTTTTTCAGCGGATGGCGATGTGCTGCACGCCGGCGGAATTGAGAACATTGTCTACTCGTGGCCAGTGGACGATCTGGCGAGTTATGATCCGATGACAACGAATACGCCCGACTTTCTGAGAAAGCCGGAAGAAATGTCCAATGGCGAGCGGCAGTTTGCCCGCAAGTGCTCGGTATGCCATTCGCTGAGTGAGGGAAGTGCCCGCAAGGCAGGCCCAACCTTGCATGGCGTTTTTGGTCGGCAAGCTGGCACCTTGGCAGATTACAGTTATTCGGAAACCTTGAACGGATCTGATATCATCTGGTCTGAAAACACGATTGATCAGTTGTTTCTGGATGGCCCGGATCACTATATTCCGGGATCAAAAATGCCCATGCAGCGGATCGTGCAGGCAGAAGACCGAACAGATCTAATAGACTATTTGAAAACAGCTACAGCGCCTGAACAGGCCGGTGGGGGAACAAAATGAAAGCGATGCTCGTGGCATTTGCGGCAATCGTCGTAATTACAGTTGGTTCCAGTCAGGTGTTGAAACAGGTTGGTTTTTCCAGCGCTGAGCAGGCAACTGGTTCATCGGTCCGTCTCGACCCTGGCCAGCTGATGCCGAAGAAAAGGCACTAGCAGTCAACTGCTATGCCTTTCCTCCTATCCAGTGCTGCCGGTTCTAGCTTGAGCCTCTATCTGCATTGGGAAAGAAGAGCTGCTGATCGTCGACCTTGAAGGACGCAATCGCCTTCTGGCCTTCTTTCGATAAAAGCCAGTCGATAAACTGCCGCCCCATTTCGGCTTTGACGTGTTTATGGGCTTCCGGATTTACCAGAATCACTCCGTACTGATTGAACATCTTCTGGTCGCCCTCGACTGCGACCTGATAGTCACCCTTGTTTCCGAAAGCGATCCAGGTTGCCCGATCAGTCATGATGTAGGCACCCATGCCGGTTCCGGTATTGAGTGTCGCCCCCATCCCTGATCCTGTTTCCCGGTACCAGTCACCAGACGCTTCAACGGCATCAATACCAGCTGTATTCCAGAGACGAAGCTCGGCTTTATGTGTTCCGCTGTCATCGCCGCGAGAGGCAAACGGAGCTTTCGTTTCAGAGATTTTTCGGAGGGATTCGACAATGTCCTTGGAGCCTGCAACACCAGCCGGATCGTCTGCCGGACCGACAATGACAAAGTCGTTGTACATGACATCCGCGCGGGACACGCCAAGTCCATCAGCTACGAATTTTTCTTCAGATGGTCTGGAGTGCACGAAGAGGACATCGCCGTCGCCATTGGCGGCATTCTTGATTGCTTGTCCGGTTCCAACAGCCACAACGCGGACTTCAATACCTGTTTTCTTTTGGAACTTGGGCAGCAGGTCGTCGAATAGACCAGAGTTTTGCGTTGATGTTGTGGACTGAACAATGATGAATTTGTCCTCGGCTAGAGTTGGCTGTGCCAGTCCAACGGTCAGAACGGCCAATGCGGCGAGCTTCAGAACTGCCTGTCTCATGGGTTTCCTCCAAGTTTGTTTTGTGTGTCTTGCGGCATGAAGAGCCTGCCGTCTCGCCATGCGCGAACCGGCTCGCTCTGCGGTTTGGTCAGGACGTGTTGCACTGGTCCGGTCTCGACAACTTTACCGTCCTGCAGAAAGACAAGCTCTTCGCCAATGCGGCGCGCCTGTCCGGCATCGTGGGTGATAAGAACGATTGTCACCCCGTTCGCATTGGCTTCCAGAAGAAGTTTTTCAATGGCGGCAGTTGAGGCCGGATCCAGACTGGCTGTGGGCTCGTCAAGAAACAAAAGATCAGGTTTGCAGGCAAGGGCGCGGACAACGGCCAAACGTTGTTGTTCCCCGCCCGAGAGAACCCGGGCAGGGCGGCGGGCAAGATGTGCAAGCCCGGCAGTTTCCAATGCTTGCCTGATCCGGTTTGATCGATTGTTGCCGCGAAAGCCCTGCACCGTTAATGCGAATTTCAGATTGGCAAAGACGGATCTGCGCAGGAGAACCGGTCGTTGAAACACCATGGCTTGAGACTTGCTGCTTGACCGATCAAGCGGGCTTCCTTGCCATAATATCTGGCCTGAGTTTGGTGTGATCAATCCGTGCAGCAATCGCAGCAGTAGGCTTTTACCGGCTCCGTTCGGACCCATGATCACGGTGCGCGCACCACGGCGAATGGAAAGGTTGATACCTGACAGGAGCGGCTGTCCGGCGACATCATAGTTGAGCTGGTCTGTCTGTAGCAGCACGTCTCGGGTATCCGGTGTTGCGCAGGTCGATGGGTTGGCTGGCATATCCAGTCCGGCATTACGCATAGGCGGACCTCGTCGCTGAAGAACGGAGTGCCATCACCAGCGCGTTGACCGCAAATGCGATCATCAGCAATACGACGCCGAGGGCGAGGGCAAGCTGCAAATTGCCTTTGGAAGTTTCCAGTGCAATTGTCGTCGTCATGACACGGGTGACATGATTGATGTTGCCGCCGACTATAATAACGGCGCCAACTTCGGCTACTGCGCGCCCAAACCCGGCAAGTGCAACGGTCAGGAGGCTGTAGCGGGCATCCCATAGAAGGGCAGTCATCCGATCCAGATGACCAACCCCAAGAGATGTGAATTGCTCGGCGTATTCCAGATAGAGATCCTCAATCACCTGACGCGTCAATGCAGCCACGATCGGAGTAACCAGAACGGTTTGTGCAATGATCATCGCGGTCGGTGAGTACAGCAAGCGCAAGGGCCCAAGTGGACCGGAAGCTGATAACACAAGATATACCAACAGCCCCACAACGACGGGCGGCAGGCCCATCAATGCGTTCAGAGCAACGGAAAGAAAGGTTCGTCCAGGAAACCGGAAGGCACCGACAGCTGCGCCAACGGGAAGGCCAATCACACAGGAAATGATGATAGCGGTCAGTGTAACGCGCATGGAAAGGCCAATGATTTCCATAAGGTCAGGGTCAAGTGCGATAATCAGGCTCAATGCAGCCGAAAACGCCCCCCAAAAGCTGTCCATTCCGCTATTTTCTCCCAGTTGATGGAAAAAATAACACAAAAAACAGAAAAATACACTACTAGGTGTTAGGAGTGATAATGAAATTGATCATGTCTGAAAACAGGCAAAGCTGAATTCGTTTGGGGACGGGGTATTCAAAAGAAAAACACCCAACTGCAATACAGCTGGGTGTTTTCAAGCGGCGTCTATACGGGAGATTTAGTCTGCGAAGGGTCAGTCGGAAATCGAGCCCTCTTCGCCTTTGGACATCCTCTTCATCCGCGATTTGAGAACCTTGCCAAAGACTATTGGCAGAAGGAAACCGATCGCTGCCAAACTCCACAAGCCAATGGATAGCGGGCTGTCGATGAGCGTCCACCAATTTCCGTCATCAATTGTGATCGCGCGGCGCAGGTTGTTCTCCATCGAGTTCCCCAACAAGGTACCCAGAATGATCGGAACCAGTGGAACATCCAGTTTGCGCAGCACCCATCCCATGACGCCAAAACCGATCATCACCAGCAGATCGAAGGATGAGCCGGAAATGCCGTAAATACCAACGAAACTGACCATCGCGACGATTGGCATCAAAATGCGCGGCGGGATGAGAAGAACGCGGGTGAATATTCCAATCATTGGAATGTTCATCAGGAGCAGCATGAAGTTGGCAATGAAAAGGGCTGCAATCAGACCCCAGACAACATCCGGCTGCTGGGTAAAGAGCAACGGGCCAGGTGTGATGTTCAGCGCGAGCAGCACTGCAAGAAGGACAGCTGTCGTTCCGGACCCTGGAACACCAAGTGCCAACATGGGTACCAACGCTCCGCCAGCAGCAGCATTGTTGCCAGCTTCGGGTGCAGCAACACCGCGTGGATCACCAGTTCCGAACGTGCCTTCCTTGTCGACCAGTTTCTTTTCCATTGTGTAGGAAATGAAGGAGCCGAGCGAAGCACCAGCACCCGGCAGAACGCCTGCAATGAACCCCAGAAAACTGGTCCGCAGCATGGTCGGCGTGCAGTATTTTAACAGCGCGAGGCTTGGCATCATGCGACCAACGCTGACCTTGTGCGCGCTGGCATCTGATTTGCCGTGGCGATGTTCAAGGAACAGGAACACCTCGGAAAGTGCGAACAAGCCCACAATAGCGACAAGGAAGTCGATGCCGTCATAGAGGTGAACTTCGCCAAACGTGAAGCGTGGAACACCTGTCTGAGTATCAACACCGATGGTGGCCAGACCAATTCCAAGCGCCGCAGCGAAGGCGGTTTTCGCCTGATTGGTGGAGGCAACTCCGCCGAGCGTTGCGAATGCCAGGGTGAAGAGAGCGAAATACTCCGCCGGGCCAAACAAAAGCGCGATCTTGACCAGCTGCGGTGCCAGAAAAATCAGGCCCCATGTTGCCAGGAATGCGCCGACGAATGATGCCACGCCGGAAAGCGAGAGCGCTTCGCCAGCTCGGCCGTTTTTGGCCATGGGATAACCGTCGAGGCAGGTCATCATCGCCGGTTCATCACCGGGTATGTTCAACAGGATGGACGAGATACGGCCGCCATACATCGCTCCGTAATAAACCGACGTCAGCAAAATGAGGGACGGCGTGGCGCCCAGCCCAAGTGTGAACGCAAGTGGTATCAGAATGGCAACACCGTTGGATGGCCCGAGACCGGGAAGGGCACCCATCATGGTGCCCAGAAAACATCCAAGAAATGCAAGCAGCAGATTTTCAAAGGTCAACGCGATTGCGAAGCCGTCTGCCAATGAAGCAAAAGTTTCCATGGGTCAGGCTCCGTTAAAATCCGAGAGGACCCTTGGCCAGCGATAGGCCAAGAACAAGATGGAAAACCACGTAAATTCCAACAGATGTCAGGCTTCCCGCAATCACCGACGAGACTGGTGTCGATCCTAGGCGCCATGTCAGATAGGTTGCAGCCAAAGCTGTCGCGAATACAAATCCGAGTTCAGGAAGCAAGATTGCATAGAGAACCATGACGAGGACTGCCATGGCGACTTCCATGAAACGGCCAAGTGATGGCCAGTCGGGTGATGCATCTGGTTTAGCAATGATTGCAAGTGAAGACAAAGCCAATACCGCTGCAATGATCAGTGGAAACGCTTTTGGCCCTACAGCGTCTGACAGAAAACTTTCCTCGATGATCAGGGCTGCCCAGGCATATCCAAATGCAAGAACCAGCCCGACCACACCAAATATCCGGTCGCTCATGGATACCTTCCAGAAAACAGCGTTTCCGTAAATTGGTCGCTGCTCAAAATAAGAGTTCTATGGTCCTGGCAAGAAGGGCGCGCGGGGGCGCGCCCTGCCAATCTTCAGAAAGGCATTCTTATTTTATGATGCCGATTTCTTTGGAAATTTGCTGGATTTGCCCTACAGACCCTGCAACGAATTCCTGGAAGGCGTCACCTTGCAGATCCAGCGGCGCGAGACCGTTTGCTGCCATGACTTCTTTCCAGGCATCGCTTGCATAAAGATCTGCGATTTTTCCGACCCAGGCGTTGTATGCGTCGTCAGACATGCCTGCTGGAGCGTAAAATCCGCGCCAGTTTGCACCAATCGCATCGATGCCTTGCTCTTTCGCCGTTGGGTAACTGGCGAAATCACCCGGTAGACGGTCAGGCGACAGAACTGCGACGATCTTGATGTCGCCGCTGTCAACAAAGCCTTTGGCCTCGGAGATATCACCGGTGAACGCTTGAACAGATCCTGCAAGCAGCTGTGTTACGGCTTCACCGCCGCCATCAAATGCGATGTATTTGACCGAGCGAACATCGTCGATGCCGTAGGCGTTGGCCGCGATTAGAACCTTGAGGTGATCCCAACCACCGACTGCAGAACCGCCGGCAATTGAAACAGCCTTGGGATCCGATTTGATCTGGTCGAGAAGTTCAGGCAGTGTGTTAACCGGGCTATCGGCGGCAACAGCAATGACACCGTAATCAGCGCCAATGGCAGCAAGCCAACGAACCTGATCCATGGTGTTGCCAGGGTAAGCGCCTTGCGCAAGGCGTGTAGCTGTCGCTGCTGATGCTGCAACGATCAGGTCGTTGTCATCGCCGCGCTTGTTGACCACTTGAGCGAAAGCAACACCACCGCCGCCGCCAGCAAGGTTCACGACCTGCATGGTCTGATCCAGCAGACCCTGGTCCTGAAGCGATTTACCTACCTGGCGGCAAGTAAAATCCCAACCACCACCCGGGTTTGCAGGAGCAATACACTCAGGACTTTCGGGTTTGAAGTCAGCTGCTGATACGCCAAAGGCGGATGCGCCCAGAAGGGCTGCCGCAAGCAAAATGCGGGTCGATTTAAATGCCATGATTAGTTTTCCTCCACATGATCCGGTCATTTCGAGAGCCGGTATTAGCCGCTGGCCTGCATTGAGCAGTTCCTCCCAGCGAACTTGAAGTCAGCGTATCGACAAACCCTGTCACCAACCTGTCGCCGGTCGCCACAATGCTTGCATGTCCCCTCCAAGCCGGGCATGAAAGAGAGAAGGGAGAACAGATCTTTGCGTTTATTGCTCGTTGAAGACACGTTTGACATGGCGGAAGCAATCATGATCCGGCTGGACCGGTCAGGTGTTGCTTGTGATCTGGCGAAAACGCTGGATGAAGCCAGAGGATGCGTGGATGTTCAGCAATATGATGTTGTCGTGTTGGATATCAATTTGCCGGACGGACTTGGCACAGACCTCCTGAAAGAAATGCGCTCGCGAGGCGATCGGACACCGGTCCTAATGTTGACTGCGGAGTTTTCCGTTGATGAGCGCGTGTCCTCTCTTGATTCCGGTGCCGATGACTATCTCGTCAAACCGTTTGATCACCGCGAACTCGAGGCGCGTATCCGCGCACTCTATCGACGTGAGTTGACTGACAAGGCTGAAGAGCTCTCACTTGGAGATATCACTTTCAATGCGTCAGCCCGTGTGGTGCGGCACAATGATGTGCCGATCAATCTGACACGGCGCGAAATATCGCTGCTTGAACTGTTGATCCGACATCGTGGCAAAACACTCAGCAAAGAGCGTCTGTTCGAAGGTGTGTTCAGTTTTCAGGACACTGAAGTCAGTATGAATGCGCTGGAGCTTTATATCGCCCGATTGCGCAAAAAACTCTCCGGAAGTGCGGTCAGCATCGAAACGCAGAGAGGGCTTGGCTACAAGCTTGAAGTCGATGGCTAACGTGGTTCGTCAACTGGCTGCTACTTCTCTGACCGCACGTGTTGCGTCGGGGGTTGCACTGCTGTTGGTGATTGGCGGTATCATGGTGTCCGTTGCAGCCTTTGCTTATGGCAAGGAAGCGGCGCGAAGCGCTTATGATCGGCTGCTTCTCGGTGCTGCCAATGACATCGCTTCTGCGATCTCGGTTCAGGATGGACGACCTGTTCTTGAGTTGCCAGTCTCCGCATTTGAATTGCTGGCTCTGGCTCCAGATGATCGGATCGGATACCGGATCATAGGCCCTCAGGGCGAAACCCTCACGGGATACGAAGAAATCACCCTCCCTGAAAAACTGGACGCGTCCGGTGAGCATTTTTTTGATAGTGAATTCTTTGGCGAAACTGCCCGCTTTGTTGTTGTTTCCCGGCGCTTTGCGGAACGCACGTTAAATGGGACCATCCAGATTGTCGTCGGACAAACGCTGCAGGCTCGTGATGCAATGGCGTACGACATAACCCGAAAAGCGCTCTATGTGCTGTTGGCATCCGGACTAGCCATGTTGCTGCTCGCAACCATTGTCGTTCGCGCTGTATTCAAGCCTCTGGAGACGATCGCCGAAAGGCTCGCAGGCCGGGACCCGCACGATTTGACACCGATGGACACGGATGTGCCACGAGAAACAGCGGTCATGATCAAGGCCTTGAATGCATTCATGGCTCGGCTGGACCGACAGATGAATTCTATGCGCCATCTGATATCCGACACAGCGCATCAATTGAGGACACCAGTTGCGGCGCTGCGAGCGCAGGCAGACCTGTTTTCAGATGAAGCTGACACGCAGCGCAAGGAGCGGATTATTGAGCGTATCCAGACCCGCTCAACCAGCCTTGGACGCCTGCTGGATCAAATGTTGAGTCAGGCACTTGTTATTCATCGCGGCGACAGCGCGCGTCGGGAAATGGTTGATCTTAGGGACGTCGCCCTGGATGTGTTCGAAAGCAGTGATCATGCGGTGCTGATGCCTGATCTGGATGTGCTGCTCGATCTTGGTGATGATCCGGTGTTGGTCATGGCTGACTTGCCATCTTTGGAAGAGGCGCTGAAAAATCTTCTCAACAATGCTTTGAAACATGGTCGATCTCCTGTCCGTGTGGGTGCCAGTCTGGACGATGACAACGCATCTGTTTGGGTGGAAGATGCTGGTGGAGGACCGGATCCCGATGCTCTTGAAGCTTTGGGAACCCGTTTTAACAAGACGTCTTTGTCCCGGCAAAACAGCGCCGGATTGGGCCTTGCGATTGCGCACGCTGTTGCTATGTCGTTCGAGGGGCGGTTGATTTTTGAAAAGCGTGACTCGCAAACTTTCAGGGCTGCATTGGTGTTTCCGGCATCAAATGGAAAAGCACATGATTAGTGTCTGCAATTTGCTTAGATCCGCAGCTGTTCTGGTGCTTTTGTCTTTAGTGCCGGTCCGTGCAGCAATTGCACAGGAGATGGTTGAATGGTTCGGACCACAGGATGCAACTGAAACACTTGTCCTTCGTTCGACAACGGACATTTCGGTTTTCGGACCGGTTGTTGATGCATTCATTCGCGCTCGCCCAGGATTGAAAATTCGTTTTGAGCAATGGGGATCCAATGATCTTTACGAACTAACCCGCAGCGAATGTCGCGATGAGACAACGGGTGCTGACGTCGTTATCAGTTCCGGTGTTCACCAGATGGTGCAGCTGGTCAACGAGGCATGCGCGGTCACCTATTCCTCACGGTTTACCGAGAGTTTGCCGGATGCTCTCCGGTGGCGAAACGAGCTTTGGGGAATTACCCGGGAACCTGCGGTGATCGTCTATAACCGCGATTTGGTTCCGCAGGGCGAGATTCCACAAACGCGATTTGACCTTCTGGATCTGCTGCGGCCGGCAAACACGCCCTATGCCAGGACAATAGCGACATACGATATCGAGCGTTCCGGTCTTGGTTATCTGTTTGCCTTCGCCGATGCGCAGGAAGCTTCAACCTTTGGTGCCTTGCAGGAATCCTTTGGCCGAACCGGTGCTGTATCGACCTGTTGTTCCGCAGACATCATCAGGAGCGTGGCAAATGGCCGGTATTTTATTGCCTACAATGTCTTGGGGTCCTACGCCCAAGGGTATCAGCAGAGCGATGATCGAATCGGGATCATTTTGCCGTCAGATTATACCCTGGTGCTGTCTCGAGCACTGATGATCCAGAAGGAAGCTGCGAATCCGATTGCAGCGTCTGAATTTTTGGACTTTCTGCTGTCATCCGAGGGCATTTTGGCATTGCGCGCTGCGCTGTTGATCAGTCCGTTGCTGGAAACTGAAGAAGGAGCTGAGGGAGAAGTCTTGAGCACGACAGCCTTGCGGCCAATCGGGCTTTCACCCTCCTTGATGGTCGCGCTGGACAGTTTGACTCGCCAGACCTTTTTGCGACGCTGGCGCGAGACATTTCCGGGGCCGTAAAGGCAGGCACCTGGAAAAACTATCTGAAGATCTGGCGTTTACTGGGGCGCTGACGGAAACGCCTGCCGGGCAATAATGCCAGCGCCGTGAAGTCCGCCATTGTCTGCAAATGTGCCGCGCATCACCAATGGTCCATCATATTTTACCAGTGCCAAGTCACGCGTTTTCCTGTCGATCTCTTTGAGCAGCAGCGCGTCCGAGCTTAAACCTCCGCTGACGGGGACAACATCCGGCCCAAGCAGATTGATCACCATGCTGAGGGAACGCGACAAAAGCGTCGTGTAGATATCGATGGTTCTGGATGCGCTACGCTCGCTGTTGTGCCAGCTGTCGGTAATGTCTTTGCTTGATGCGGTTTCGCCATGAAGGCTGGTGTGGAGCCGTTCCATGCCGCGGGCAGAGCAGGTTGCGTCAACACAGCCGGTGCGCCCGCAGCCACATCGATAATGTGGAACATTAGAAATCGTTCCACCTGCGGTCGGGTCAATGACTGGGCCATGACCCCATTCGCCCGCCATGCCGCCGTGGCCTGTAATTAGGGTTCGGTTGGTGACCAGCCCGCCGCCGACGCCGGTCCCAAGAATGATACCGAAAACGACGGATTTTCCAGTACCCACACCATCGACCGCTTCGGCCAATGCGAAGGCATTGGCGTCGTTGATGATTCTGACCGGGCAACCGAGTTCAGCGCCGAGGTCAGATGCTATGCGGCGGCCATGAAGACATGGAATGTTTGCGACATCTGCAAGTCCGGTTTTATCATCAAAAGCGCCGGCCAGTGAAATGACTATCGGATCAGATTTGTCGTTACCTTGGCAGCTTGCCAATGCAGCAACAAAGTCCCGCCAGGACTCGCGAGGTGTTGGCAAACGCCCCTGTTCGGGAACACTGCCATCTGCGCGTATCTGGCCGTGTCGGATATAGCTGCCGCCGATGTCAAAACATGTGACCATGCTGTCCTTGACCATTCCTGTCGTTAGATGCCTGTTCGCATGCGATAGCCGGAGGTGTAGACCAGCCGTACATGGGTGATCGGCGTGCTGCCGGCCCAGGTAATTCGCTCCATCGCAAAAAGAGCGTCGCCTGGAGAGGTGTCCAGTTTTTCAGCCAATGTTTGATCGGCGCTCAAGGCAAAAAAGGATATTTCCCCATGGCTATAGGGGGCATTTTGGACCAGCCATTCGTTTGCACTGATTGTCTCGAATGGCTCGTCCGCTGCCTGTGCTGCCGCTGCCAGATTGATATATCGTTCTTCGTAGGTATATGGCCTGTTGTCTGAAAAATGCAGAGTTTTCAGAAATAGCATATTGTCGCTCAGCGAGACTTGAAACGCGCCATGCAGCATTGGCGGCAGGGGGCGAATATCACGTTCAAGGAGACTGTGGCGGTAGGTATTTCCTTGCGCTTCAACCTCTTCTCGAATGATTGGAATTGTGAGCGTTGCCTTTTGCGGCGGGTTCAGTGCGACCCGCGTTCCAGCCCGGCGTTTGCGGACCACCAGTCCGCTGTCGGCGAGATCCCGCATGGCGCGATTGACTGTCGTTCTGGCGCAGCCGAACTCCTCTGCCAGGTCTGCCTCATGCGGGATCTGCTGGCCGGGTTGCCAGACCCTGTCATTGATCCGCCGAAGCAACTCCGTACGGATACCGCTCCAGGAATTGGTATCACTTAGCGCCAATGGATCTTGTTTCCCTTCAAAGGCGATTGCGTAAACAGGCCATCGTATTGCGGTAACGGGCACGGATTTTTTCACCTTTTACATGTTTCCCGCCCTGAACAACATGCCTGCCTGCGGACCAAACATCGCGAACCATGCGATCATCCCCTGTAAAAATGTAGGCATCCAGAATTTCGTCGCCGTGGCGACCCTCGAGATAAACAGAGGTTTTATCTAGTCCGACGAGATCGGCATATGTGCCTTTGGTGATCGCACCGGAATTCCGGCCGAGGGCTTGCGAGCCACCTTTGGTTGCTCCTTCAAACAGAACCCGTCCGGTAGACTGTTCTGGTGTTGCGACCGACGCGCGGCATCTGTCACGGAGACGTTGCGAGTATTCAAGTGTGCGCAATTCTTCCGACAAGGAGATCCGGATGTTTGAATCCGAGCCAATGCCAAATGCACCACCAGCGCCCAGATATCGGACACCATCAAAAATACCATCTCCCAAGCTGGATTCGGTTATTGGGCAAAGGCCTGCAACAGCGCCCGTTTTTGCCAGAGCTGTTGTCTCTTCCGTCGTCATCTGTGTGCAGTGGATCAGGCACCAGTTTTTGCTGACATTGTGATTTTCAAGAAGCCATTCAACGGGTCGTTTTCCTGTGGCTTTTTGAACTTCATCAACCTCGGCAATTTGTTCTGCAAGATGCATGTGCAGTGGTGCAGATCCAGCCAGGGAAACAGCTTCCATTAGCTCATCGGTGCCAGCCGCCCGCAGTGAGTGGGGTGCTACACCAAGGGCGCAATCTTGAGGCAAAGTCTTCAATGCAGCTGCGGCCATCTCGTGCAGTTTCTGGAATCGATCAAAATCATTTCCGAACCGAATTTGTCCAGGTGCCAAAGGGCGTTTGTCACAGCCGCCGAACTGATAAAGCACTGGCAGATGCGTCAGGCCGATCCCGGTTTCACTTGCTGCGGACAAAATCCGTTCTGAGAACTCAGCTAAGTTGTCGTAGGGCGCACCGCCTGGCTGGTGGTGCAGGTAATGAAATTCGCCGACAGCGGCATAACCAGATTCCAGCATTTCCATCTGAACAAAGGCGGCAATTGCCTCGATGTCGTCCGGAGCCAATGTGTCGAGAAAGCGGAACATGATCTGACGCCAGGTCCAGAAACTGTCTGTGGATTGCGAGCCTCTCTTTTCGCTCATCCCTGCCATGGCGCGCTGAAAGGCATGGCTGTGCAGATTGGCCGGGGCAGGCAGGAGAACTCCGGCGTCTGTGCCGCCGGGTTTTGCGTTGGTTTCAACGTTGGTGATCCGTCCGTGACTGTCAAATTCAATTGCTACATTTGCCGCCCAACCGTCTGGCAGCAGTGCCTGCTCAGCAAAAATTCTCGTGAGAGAGGATTTTGACATGTCGGCATTTCCTTCGTTGACAGTTTAATATGTGCATGCATATTATCAAATAACGCAATCTAATCAAGCTGGAGATATTTTGGTGTCGTCGCGTCTTCTCACCAACGCTAAGCTGGCAACGTTTGCCGCTAATGGTGCGGCCTATGGTTTGATCGAAGATGGCGCGCTGCTTGTCGATGGCGAAAAAATCGCCTGGTGCGGCGCATCTTCAGACCTTCCCGCAGAATACGGTTCTGTCGAAAAATCAGACCTTGAAGGTCGGCTGGTCACACCGGGCCTGATCGATTGCCATACCCATGTTGTGTTTGGGGGAAACCGGGCACGCGAATTCGAGATGCGCCTGCAAGGAGCTTCTTATGAAGAAGTTGCTTTGGCGGGCGGCGGGATCATTTCTACAGTCAATGCCACGCGTGATGCTTCAGAAGAGAAGTTGCTGAGTTTAGCCCTGTCGCGCGTTGACGCGCTGATTGCAGAGGGGATGACAACGCTTGAAGTCAAATCCGGATATGGGCTCGATCAGGTGACCGAATTGCGTATGTTGCGGGTTACCCGGAAAATTCCGCAGATGCGGCAAATCCGTGTGCAGACATCCTTCCTGGGGGCTCACGCCATCCCGCCCGAATACAAAGGACGTGCGGAAACCTATCTGGATGAGATATGCCTGCCGACACTGGAAACGGCACATGCAGAAGGACTAGTGGATGCCGTTGACGGATTTTGTGAAGGAATAGCGTTCTCACCTGACCAGATGCGTAAGGTTTTCGACAAGGCGAAAGACCTTGGCCTGCCGATCAAGCTTCATGCAGAACAACTCTCCAATCTTGGCGGGGCCGCGCTCGCTGCAGAATATGGTGCCCTGTCTGCGGACCATCTGGAATATCTGGATGAAGCGGGTGTCAAGGCAATGGCGCAAAGCGGTTTAGTCGCGGTTCTGCTGCCCGGTGCTTTCTACACTTTGCGGGAAACCCAATATCCACCGCTTGATTTGTTGCGTCGGCATGGTGTTCCAATCGCCCTGGCGACAGATTGCAATCCCGGATCCTCTCCGCTGGCCTCGCTTCTGCTGACCATGAATATGGGATGCACGTTGTTTCGGATGACACCGGAAGAAGCGCTTGCCGGTGTAACGCGAGAAGCAGCAAAAGCACTAGGTCTGGACCAACTCGGAACGCTAGAGGCTGGCAAAAACGCTGATCTGGCAATCTGGAATGTGAGCCATCCGGCCGAGCTTTGCTATCGAATTGGGTTCAACTCTCTTGAAAAACGTATTTTTGGAGGCTCTTGAATGAGCGGCCTTACCCTTACTCCAGGGTCTGTCTCCCTTGCTGATCTTGAACGGGTCTTCCGTGAAGAATTACCTGTTTGCGTGGATTGGTCTGCCAAACCGGCGATTGATCTGGCTGAAGAACGCGTGACCAAAGCAGCGCGGGGCGGCGAAGCGGTCTATGGCGTCAACACCGGCTTTGGCAAATTGGCGAGCGTCAAAATCGCACCAGAAGACACAGCAACACTGCAACGGAATTTGATCCTTTCGCATTGCTGCGGCGTTGGTGAGCCGCTCGACCGGGCAACCACACGTTTGATGATGGTTTTGAAGTTGCTTTCTCTCGGGAGAGGCGCTTCCGGTGTTCGTTTTGATGTTTTGAAGCTGATCGAAGATTGTCTGGAAAAGGGCGTCACACCCGTGGTGCCGTCTCAGGGGTCTGTCGGGGCGTCTGGTGATCTGGCACCTCTGGCGCATATGACAGCTGTGCTGATTGGTGAAGGCGAGGCAGAGTATGCTGGCGAGCGCATGTCCGGGCGCGATGCGCTGTACAAAGCCGGACTTGAGCCTGTTGTGCTTGGTCCCAAGGAAGGCCTTGGCCTGATCAACGGAACGCAGTTTTCAACTGCTTGCGCCCTGACCGGTTTGTTCGGGGCCTGGCGTCTGGCAGAAGCAACGCTGATGTCAGCGAGTCTGTCGACGGACGCAATCATGGGTTCGACGGCGCCGTTGTTGCCGGAAATCCATGAATTGCGCGGCCACCGCGGCCAGATTGAGGTCGCTGCAGCAATGCGGTCTATCATGGCTGGCTCTGAAATTAGAGAGAGCCATCGTGAAGGTGATACCCGTGTGCAAGATCCCTACTGCATCCGGTGTCAGCCGCAAGTCACTGGAGCCTGTATAGACCTATTGCGGATGGCTGCGACTACACTCGAAATTGAGGCGAACGCAGCAACGGACAATCCGCTGGTTCTCGTCGATGAAAACAGGATTGTCTCTGGCGGTAATTTTCACGCCGAACCTGTTGCCTTTGCAGCTGATCAGATTGCACTGGCGATTGCAGAACTCGGTGCTATCGCCCAACGGCGAGTTGCCTTGATGGTTGACCCAGCTCTTTCTCACGATCTGCCGCCATTCCTGGCACAAGACCCCGGCCTCAACTCCGGCATGATGATTGCCGAGGTGACGACTGCTGCGCTGATGAGCGAGAACAAGCATCTTGCCAACCCGTGCTCAACAGACTCCACACCGACCAGCGCCAATCAGGAAGATCATGTGTCCATGGCCGCCCATGGTGCCCGTCGGCTAGCGCGCATGAACGCCAATCTCTCCCATATTCTGGGTGTTGAGACGCTGTGTGCGGCAGAGGGTGTGGAACATCGAACTCCGCTCAAGACGAGCACAACACTTCAGGCTGTTATCACCAGACTTCGGGAAGAAGTGCCACCGCTGAAACAGGATCGCTATATGGCAAAGGATCTTGAAATCGCGGCTGATCTCATCCGATCCAGAGACTTGGTAACTGTCCTGTCAAATGATGCGCTTCTTCAGTTGGGAGGTGTTCATGCAGGCCGTTGACGTTGCAAAGGGTGACGGTCCGATTGTGCTGGGGCTCCCGCATTCAGGAACCTATGTGCCTGCTGAAATCTGGTCACGTCTCAATGCCATCGGCCAAAAACTGGTCGACACTGACTGGCACGTAGACCGGCTTTATTCCCACCTGCGTTCCAACGCGACGATGGTGAAGGCGAATTTTCACCGTTACGTTGTTGATGCCAACCGAGACCCTGCAGGCGCCAGTCTTTATCCGGGACAGAACACGACAAGTCTTTGCCCGACAACTGATTTCGACGGACATTCCATTTACCGTCAGGGTGAGGAACCGGATGCTGAAGAAATCGAAGCACGGCGGTTAGCTTGGCATGGACCATACCACGCTGCCCTTGAAACCGAACTGAGTCGGGTCAAGGCAACACACGGTGTTGCAATCCTTTATGATTGCCACTCGATCCGTTCAAATATTCCGTATCTGTTTGAAGGCACGTTGCCTGATTTCAATACCGGCACCAACGGTGGCACGACTTGTGCCTCAGAGATTGAAGCTGTGGTTTGTGAGACTGCCAGTAGAGCTGCGGGATATTCTTCCGTGCTCAATGGTCGTTTCAAAGGTGGCTGGACAACGCGTCACTATGGTGAGCCAGGTTCTGGCGTTCATGCCATACAGATGGAGCTTGCGCAAAACACTCATCTCGCAACGGAAGATGCACCGTTTTCCTATGACGCAGAAAAAGCGGACAAGCTGCGCGTTCATCTCGCAAATATTCTGACTGCGCTAGAAGATCTTGCGCCGTCACTCGCCCAACAAGACTTGACTGCCGAGGACGCGAACCATGGTTGATCGCCGACACAACGCACGTGATGTCTTTCCGCCGACAGGAACCGAGCTGAACACAAAGTCCTGGTTGACCGAGGCGCCCCTGCGGATGTTGATGAACAACCTTCATCCAGATGTCGCGGAGAACCCGCACGAACTTGTGGTCTATGGCGGTATTGGACGGGCTGCGCGGACCTGGGAAGATTTTGATCGGATTGTCGCCAGCCTCAAACTTCTCGAAGAAGATGAAACACTGCTGGTCCAGTCTGGCAAGCCGGTCGGCGTTTTCAAGACACACAAGGACGCACCGCGTGTACTGATAGCCAATTCAAACCTGGTGCCGAACTGGGCGAACTGGGATCATTTCCACGAATTGGATAAGAAGGGTCTGGCGATGTATGGCCAGATGACGGCCGGGTCGTGGATCTATATCGGTACACAGGGCATCGTTCAGGGCACTTATGAGACCTTCATGGAGGCCGGGCGTCAGCACTACCATGGCAACCTCAAGGGCTGCTGGATCTTGACCGGAGGTCTCGGCGGAATGGGCGGCGCCCAGCCTTTGGCGGCCGTCATGGCGGGTGCTTGTTGTCTTGCAGTTGAGTGCGATGAGAAGAGCGCTGATTTTCGTTTGCGGACAAAATATGTCGATGAAAAAACAACTTCTCTCGATGAAGCCCTCGCACTGATTGACGGCTGGACCAAAGCGGGTGAAGCCAAGTCCGTTGCGCTGATCGGTAATGCGGCCGATGTGTTTCCCGAACTCGTCAAGCGCGGTGTAAAACCGGATATCGTTACTGATCAGACGTCTGCGCATGACCCGATCAACGGGTATCTGCCGCAAGGCTGGACCGTTGCCGAATGGCGGGCAAAAGCCGAGACAGACCCGAAAGCTGTCGAAAAAGCCGCTCGTGCATCCATGAAAGTGCACGTGAAGGCGATGGTTGATTTCTGGAGCGCTGGTGTCCCTACCCTCGATTATGGCAACAACATTCGCCAGATGGCCCTGGAGGAAGGTCTGGAAGACGCCTTTGCTTTTCCGGGATTTGTCCCTGCCTATATCCGCCCGTTGTTCTGCCGCGGAGTTGGTCCGTTTCGTTGGTGCGCGCTTTCCGGTGATCCGGAAGACATCTACAAGACCGATGCCAAGGTGAAGGAGTTGATCCCGGACGATCGGCATTTGCACAATTGGCTCGATATGGCGCGCGAGCGCATCTCCTTTCAAGGCCTTCCTGCGCGCATCTGCTGGGTCGGCCTGGGGCAGCGACACCGTCTCGGACTTGCGTTTAACGAAATGGTCCGCAGTGGCGAGCTGAAGGCACCTATCGTCATTGGTCGGGATCATCTGGACAGCGGATCTGTTGCCTCGCCGAACCGCGAAACGGAAGCCATGCAGGACGGCTCGGATGCCGTGTCTGACTGGCCGCTCTTGAATGCCCTCCTGAACACGGCCTCCGGTGCGACATGGGTGTCGCTACACCATGGAGGCGGTGTCGGCATGGGCTTTTCTCAGCATTCAGGCATGGTCATTTGCTGTGATGGAACTGAGGACGCGGATCGTCGCATCGGGCGAGTCCTGTGGAATGATCCGGCAACAGGCGTGATGCGTCATGCCGATGCCGGATACGAGATCGCACTGGATTGCGCGAAAGAACAGGGACTCAACCTGCCGGGTATCCTGGGACGTTAGGTCCTGGAAAGATGCTGCAACAGGGATTGCTTTGCGCCCAGGATGTGATCTCTGATCAGCTTCGACGCTAGATCTGCATCACCCTTTTCGCAGGCATCCAGAATGCCCAGATGTTCCCGGCCCGCGCGTTCCATTCCATTGCTCATGACAAGTTGGGCTCTGACCTGGCGTTCGATGCGATCAATGGCGTTGTCGGCAATCTCGATGAAGAACTTCAGCTCACTCGCGCTGTAGAGCGTTTCGTGGAACTCGCGATTGAGATCACCCCACTCATTGGGATTCTTGGAGGCCGAAAAGGCGATGCATTTTTGCCGTGCGACCTTCAATAGTTCATCTGACATATTGGGCACGGCTGTTCGAATGATTTCCGGCTCTATCAAGGCTCTCAGATCAAAGATTTCTTCGGTTTCCTTTGGAGACAGGCCTGCGACAACTGCGCCCTTGTAACGCTTGGTTTTGACAAGGCCTTGCTCCTGTAACCGGGAGATCGCTTCGCGCACCGGTATGCGACTGGTGTTGAAAAGGCGCGCGATTTCATCCTGTCGGAGGGCTTCTCCTTCTTCCAGTTGCCCTTCGATGATAGCTTTTCGCAAGGCATCGAAAACGATGGATGACGCGGAAGCTGTCGCAGATATGTCCATCGATTTCAGTTTCATGTTCGTCTCGCATTGGTGCGCGTCTTACGACCGCCGTCTGTATAAAAGCGCACAGTCATCGCTTGAATATTTTATATTGTATATTGGATCCAATTTGAGATATCAATTGGAGCAGATGAAATATGTTGACCTGTCGCCAGAATGGTGGCCGGCAAATTGGCCGTTAAGGAGATACCATGTCCTCGAATGTTTTCAGCGGATGCATGCCGGCACTTATGACCCCGTGCAAATCTGACCGGACACCGGACTTCGATGCGTTGGTCCGCAAGGGGCAAGAGCTGATTGCCGCAGGTATGTCTGCTGTTGTCTATTGTGGTTCCATGGGCGACTGGCCCCTGTTGACAGATGCAGAGCGGATGGAAGGTGTTGAGCGTCTTGTGTCGGCGGGTGTGCCCGTTGTTGTCGGGACTGGTGCGGTCAACACCAAACTGGCGGCGGCACATGCAGCCCACGCTGCAAAGGTGGGCGCTCGCGGGTTAATGGTTATTCCGCGTGTCCTGTCTCGTGGTTCCTCTGTTGTTGCTCAGCGACATCACTTCAAGGCCATCCTCGAGGCGGCTCCACAATTGCCTGCGGTTATCTACAACAGCCCCTATTATGGGTTTGCGACCAAGGCAGATTTGTTTTTCGAGCTACGCTCCGAGCATCCCAACCTGATTGGTTTCAAGGAATTTGGTGGTGCAGATGATCTCAGATATGCGGCTGAAAACATCACTTCACAAAGTGATGACGTCACGCTGATGGTTGGTGTTGATACCGCTGTTTTTCATGGGTTTGTGAATTGCGGAGCGACCGGGGCAATTACAGGGATAGGCAACGCCATTCCGAAACAGGTTCTTCATCTGATGGCCCTTTGCCGAAAGGCTGCGGAAGGTCATTGTGAGGCCCGCCTGCGGGCACAGGAACTGGAAGAAGCATTGGGAGTTCTCTCCAGTTTTGATGAAGGCCCTGACCTGGTGCTTTATTACAAGCATCTTATGGTTCTGAACGGCGACGATGAATATCGTTTACATTTCAATGAGACAGATGCGCTGAGTGATGCACAACGCAAATATGCCGAAGCCCAGTATAAGCTCTTCAGGGACTGGTACGCTGACTGGTCGAGACAAGGAGGAGTGATCGCCGAATGCGCGTAATCGATAGCCACACGGCGGGGGAACCAACCCGCATTGTCGTGGAAGGCGGACCGGACCTTGGATCAGGGTCTTTGGCGGCTCGGGCTGCGCGACTGGAGGCTGAGCACATTGACTTCTGTTCGTCGGTTGTGCTTGAGCCGCGGGGTCATGATGCGATTATCGGGGCCTTGTTGTTGCCGCCGTCACAGCCGGACTGCGCCGCCGCAGTCATCTATTTCAACAACCTGCAAAACCTCGGCATGTGCGGTCATGCAACGATTGGCCTGGCCGCGACATTGGCGCATATGGGGCGGATCAGACCTGGCAAACACCGGCTCGAAACACCGGTTGGACTTGTCGACGTTGTTCTTCACGATGCCAATACGGTTTCGGTCATCAACATCGAGAGTTACTGTCTGCACAAGAATGTTACGGTTGACGTCGCCGGTCATGGGCCGGTGACCGGAGATATCGCCTGGGGCGGCAACTGGTTCTTTCTGGTCAAAGACAGTCCGCTGTCGTTGACGGCGGATAATATCCCAGCGCTGACTGATTTCACCTTGCGCATCCGAACTGCGCTTGAGACTGCGAGTGTGACCGGTGCTGAGGGGGCCTGGATTGACCATATCGAACTGTTTGGTCCGCCTACCGGAAAAGGTGCCAATAGCCGCAATTTTGTCCTGTGTCCCGGTGGTGCCTATGACCGCTCGCCTTGCGGAACCGGAAGCTCTGCCAAACTTGCTTGTCTTGCAGCAGACGGTGTTCTGGCTCCGGGCGAAGAATGGGTTCAGGAAAGTATCATTGGAAGCACCTACCGTATCAGCTATCAACCCGGAGAAAGCGGCGGTGTCATTCCGACAATCACCGGGCAAGCGTTTGTGACAGCAGAAACCAGCCTGATTTTTGATCCATTCGACCCTTATCGATTAGGTATCCGCAGTTAGTCATGCCGGTGCAAGGGAGTTGAGAACATGCGCAGTAGCAAGACCGTTCATGTGATCTCATGCCATGCGGAAGGCGAAGTCGGAGACGTGATTGTCGGGGGCGTCGCGCCACCTCCAGGCGAGACACTTTGGGAGCAGCGCAGTTTCATTGCCAAGGATCAGACACTTCGCAACTTCGTTCTGAACGAGCCGCGCGGCGGTGTGTTCCGCCATGTCAATTTGCTGGTTCCACCCAAACATCCGGACGTTGATGCAGCCTTCATCGTTATGGAGCCGGAGGATACGCCACCGATGTCCGGGTCCAACTCCATTTGTGTAGCAACGGTTCTTCTTGATAGCGGCATAATCCCGATGCAGGAACCGGTGACAGACCTCGTTCTGGAAGCTCCCGGTGGTTTGGTGCGCGTGCGCGCCGACTGCCGGAATGGCAAGGCGGAACGTATCTACGTAGAAAATGTCACAAGCTTCGCAGACAAGCTGAATGTAAGCCTCGAAGTGGATGGACTTGGAACACTCACAGTCGATACGGCTTATGGTGGCGACAGTTTTGTCGTGGTGGATGCAGCTGCACTTGGATTTGAAATCGTCGAGCGTGAAGCTGCTGATATTGCCCGCTTGGGCGTTCGCATCACCAACGCGGCCAATGAGCAACTCGGATTCTCCCATCCGGAAAATACCGACTGGAATCATATTTCTTTTTGCGCCTTCTGCGGGCCGTTGAGCGAGACAGAAAAGGGATTAAGCGGGCGGTCTGCGGTGGCTATTCAACCCGGAAAGGTGGATCGTTCACCGACCGGAACAGCCGTTTCTGCGCGCATGGCCTTGATGGCTGCGCTAGGTCAGATGTCGGTCGGTCAAGAGTTCGAAGCTACATCGATTATTGGATCGAAATTCACTGGCAAGATCCTTACCGAACGCTCTGTTGGCGGACGCAAAGGAATTGTGCCGCAAATCAGCGGGCGTGCGTGGATTACCGGAACACATCAGCACATGCTTGATCCCGATGATCCCTGGCCACGAGGCTATAAACTCAGCGACACCTGGGGCGCGTAACGCCCCGGGTGAGCTTTGTCTTTAAATGCCTAGCATTTTTTGCAGTTGCGCCTTGTCAGTCGTACCGCCAGCAAAATCATCAAAGGCCTTGTCGGTGACTTCAATGATGTGATGCTCGATGAACGGAGCGCCTTCAGCCGCGCCTTGTTCCGGTGATTTCAGGCAGCATTCCCACTCCAGAACGGCCCAGCTGTCATACCCATGCTGAGCGAGTTTGGAGAAGATGCCGGAAAAGTCGACCTGACCATCGCCAAGAGACCGGAACCGTGCTGCGCGATTAACCCAGCCTTGATAGCCGGAATAAACGCCCTGACGACCGTCGGGATTAAATTCTGCATCTTTCACATGATAGGCACAGATGCGTTCATGGTAGATGTCGATGAATGCCAGATAGTCCATCTGCTGCAACAGGAAGTGTGATGGATCATAGTTGATCTGGCAGCGTGCATGGCCACCGAGGGCTTCGAGGAACATCTCGAACGTTGCACCGTCAAAGACATCTTCGCCCGGGTGGATTTCATACCCGACATCAACACCATGGTCCTCATAAACGTCTAGGATGGGCTTCCAGCGTTTGGCAAGTTCGGTGAAGGCTTCTTCGATCAGTCCCGTGGGGCGCTGCGGCCATGGATAAAGATATGGAAACGCCAGAGAACCGGTGAAGCTGACAGATGCATCCAGACCAAGATTACGGCTGGCAATAGCAGCTTTTTTCATCTGGTCAACGGCCCACGCCTGACGGGCCTTTGGGTTACCGTGCACAGATTCGGGTGCAAACGCATCGAAGGCAACATCATAAGCTGGATGAACGGCAACCAGTTGTCCCTGCAGGTGCGTTGAAAGCTCAGTGATCTCGACACCAGCATCAGCGCAAATGCCTTTGATTTCATCACAATAAGTCTGGCTTTCAGCAGCCTTGTCGAGATCAAACAGGCGCGCGTCAAACGTTGGAATTTGCACACCCTTGTAGCCATGGCCTGCAGCCCATTTGGCGATTGAAGGAAGCGAATTGAATGGGGCGTCATCGCCTCCAAACTGAGCTAAAAAAACAGCAGGGCCCTTAATCTGTCCGGCCATAATAGTCTCCTTCAGTATTCTAATTATTGAGCCGCGCCAATTGGGGCGTCATGCGTTATTGGGGGCATAGGAAAATCGAGAAAAATCTGCTGTGTTGCCTTGCCCCGTAATGTCAAAGGCCAACATGCCAACAAATGCCCCTGTAAACGATCCGTGTTCGCCCCTGCCACCTTCATCAGAAATTACGCTGGCATCCAACGCAGGCCCAAAGGCTTTCCAATCACCGACTTGCCGCCAGTAGAATTGCTGCGTCTCACGATTGACGTCGATCGCGAGCTCAACAGGCCCATCTGCAACAGCAATTGGCTCTGCCGGATAGCTTAGCTTTCCATCAGGCCATTGTCCTGGACAGGATATGAGCGACAAACAGCGGCCAAGCTGCGCATTCCAGCTGACAGCCAGAAAGTGGAACTTGTGTCGATTGTAGTAGGTCGTCAGTCCAGCTGCTTGCTGATAGGTCGTGGCCTGGAAATCCGTGAGCCTTGTTTCTGCCCGGTAGACCAGGTGCTCCTGCCGCCGCGCGACCAATGATTGCTCAAAATGGCTTCCGACACTTTCCCGGCCAATCAGTCGAAGCGCTGATCCTGTCAGTGTAAAGAGGCGCTCGGGATATGGCGTTCGTAGCCATTGGAATTCTTCGGGCAAGGAGTCGCCTGAAAAAGTGCGTTCAATCTTCTGCGGTGGTTTTGGAGCTGCGTCGCCCAGGCCTAGAACGTCAACTTCAGGAACCACGCCGCCACTTTCCAGATAAAGCCAGTCGTCGTCCCGCCAGACGCATTTCTGGATACCAGTTTCCCGGCCAAGCGGCGAAAATCGTCCGGGCAAGGGGCGACAGCAAAGATGCGTGTGATAGGTCTTGCCGTCTGGTGTCTCGACGATCTGACCGTGTCCTGCGCGCTGCAGTTCTGCATCTGGACTGTCTTTCGAAGTGATCAGATGTGTGTTTGGATGGAGTTCGTACGGACCGTCAATGGACCGGGAGCGAGCCATGGTCACCGCGTGTCCGTAACCAGTGCCGCCTTCTGCGGCCGTCATATAATACCATCCGTTGCGCTTATGAATATGCGGCCCTTCGGTCAACCCATGCGAGCTGCCGGAAAAGACTTTCTTGACCTCGCCAAATAGGCCCTTCTCCTCGGACCATTCCTGCAACAGGATGCCGTCAAAAGCCGATTGTTTGGGCTGGCCACCGACGGAATTTGAAATGTGGTTCCATTGCAGAACCATGAACCATTTGCGTCCGTCATCATCATGGAAGAGGGATGGATCGAACCCGTGTGAACTCACGTAGATCGGATCGCTCCAGGGGCCCTCGATGGACGGTGCCGTGACGATATAATTATGGGCGTCCTTGAAGTTTCCATCCAGCCGCTTCACGTCTGTATAGACGAGCCAGAACCGTCCATCAGCATAGCTAAGGCAAGGTGCCCAGATACCGCCACTGTCAGGATTTCCGCGCATGTCGAGCTGACTTGCACGGTCCAGAGGACGGCACGCCAGATCCCAGTTTACCAAATCCTTGGACCGATGGATCTGCACGCCCGGATACCATTCGAATGTCGAGGTGGCGATGAAATACTCATCGCCCGCCCGGCAGATTGAAGGGTCCGGATTGAAGCCGGGCAAGATGGGGTTCTGGATCATTTTCGAGATGGACCTTTGCGTTCAGAAGAGGCCGCCCAAAGGTTGATGTCCGCTTCACGGGTCGTTGTCGCTATTTCCTGCAGTTCTGCCTCACTGAAATCCAGATTGGCGATAGCGCCAACGCAGTCTTCAACCTGCTCCGGTCGACTTGCTCCGATCAGGGCTGTTGTCACTTTGCCTTTGCGCAGAACCCAGGCCAGGGCCATCTGGGCCAAAGTCTGACCGCGCCGTTCGGCAATTCCGTTCAAGGCACGGACCGTGTCCAGGTTCTCTTCGCTCAGGAATTCGTTCCGCAGTGACTTGCCTTGTGTGGCCCGGCTGCCTTCTGGCACACCGTTGAGGTATTTGTTTGTCAGCATGCCTTGTGCGAGAGGTGAAAAGGCAATGGACCCGATGCCTAGGTCTTCCAACGTTGTCAGCAAGCCGTCTTCTTCGACCCAGCGATTGATCATGGAGTAGCTTGGCTGATGGATCAGACAAGGGGTTCCCAAATCCTTCAGGATCGCTGCAGCTTCCCGGGTACGCTGTGAGTTGTAGGAAGAAATTCCAGCATACTGGGCCCTGCCGGATCGCACGATGTGGTCGAGAGCCATCATGGTTTCTTCGAGCGGTGTATCCGGGTCAAAACGGTGCGAATAGAAGATATCGACATAGTCGAGACCCATCCGCTTCAGGGATTGATCACATGATGCGATCACATATTTCCGGCTGCCCCATTCCCCGTAAGGTCCCGGCCACATGCCATAACCAGCTTTGGACGAGATGATCATCTCATCCCGATAAGGTGCGAAATCAGTTCGAAGAAGTTCTCCGAAAGTTGTTTCAGCAGAACCGGGCGGCGGACCATAATTGTTCGCCAGATCGAAATGGGTAATTCCAAGATCAAAGGCTTTTCTGGAAATGGCGCGCTTTGTATCGAGCGGTGTGTCATCTCCAAAATTATGCCATAGACCGAGGGAAATCAGGGGCAGTTTCAGCCCTGATTTCCCGCAACGGCGGTATTCCATCGTATCGTAGCGTGTGTCCGCAGCAGTCCAGCTCATATTATCTCCGGGTCAGGCGAGTAAGTCTTGTGCGGCATCCGGGCTGAGGGCCGCGGGCCGTTCACATGTGGTTGCAATGTCAACGAATGTGTTCGTTTCACCTGCTTTCAGGATGGACGTCATGACATCGACAACATGAAGGGCGAACTCGGAGGAACAGCGGTGCGGACGGTTCGCCAGAATTGCTTGTGCCATGTCGGCAAGGCCAGCCGTCCGGTAATTTGCATTCCCTCGGTCATTGGCCTTTGTGAACGGATGCGACCAAGCTTCAGGAATGTTCACGAAGTTCTTTGCTTGTGTCATACGAACTTCACCACCGAAGAAGTTCGGATCGGGAATATGAAGTGTTCCGGTCTGGCCATAAAGTTCCATATTGGAATGTCCATGCTGCTGCACATCCCAGCTTGCACAGAATGTGATCTGTGCACCTGAATGGAACTGCAGGATCGAATGGATCGTTGTCGGTGTCTCGACCTTGATCTTCTCACCATTGCGCGGCTCGGATGTGATTGTACGTTCTTCAGATGCGGAACTGGCCATCGCCACAACACGTTTGACAGGACCAAGCAACTGTACAAGGTTCGAGACGTAGTATGGCCCAATGTCCAGAACGGGACCGGCACCTGGTTTGAAAAAGAAATCAGGATTGGGGTGCCAGCTCTCCATGCCAGCGCCCTGGACAAAACAGGTGCCTGACGTGACTTTTCCAACAGCGCTGGTGTCGACGAGATGGCGAGCGAGCTGATGAGCGCCACCCAGGAACGTGTCGGGCGCAGACCCTACGCGCAGACCCTTTTCTTTGGCGATTTTCGCCAGTTCATGGCCTTCTTCAACGCTGAGAACAAAAGGTTTTTCAGAATAAACGTGCTTGCCAGCTTCCAGGATCTTCTTGGAAACCTCGAAATGGGCAGCTGGAATGGTGAGGTTGACGATAATGTCAATGTCATTTGCCGCGAGCAGACCATCGACTGTTTCTGCACGCAGCCCGAACTCTTCTGCACGTGCTTTGGCCGCGGCTTCGTTGATATCGGCGCAGGCGCGGACTTCAATGCCCTTAAAGAGTGGAGCCAAACGCATGTAAGCGGCAGAAATGTTTCCGCAGCCAAGGATGCCGATCCCGAGTGTCTTCGTCATGATATATCCTTAGTAAGTGCGAAATGCTTCGATGGAACGGGTTGCGAACCGGTCGTAGTCTGAGGGTTTGTCGTGTTCCATCACGAATAGATCGACACCCGCATTGCGCAGTGCGTTTGTGATGCTTGTCCAATCGAGTGTGCCATGGCCGACATCGGCCCAGCCGTCCTCGTCTGCGCATTCACCTTCCGGGGCAAGGTCTTTTACATGCGCCGTCGTAATTCGGTCAGCATAACGCTCGATCCACTTGAGTGGATCCGCACCGCCTCGAACGATCCAGGCTATGTCAGCTTCCCACTCTATTGACGGGGCATGCTCCAGAAGCAAATCCATGGCAATCTCGCCGCCCGGCAGTGGCATGAATTCCCAGTGGTGGTTGTGCCAGCCGAACCGTAGCCCCTGATCCTGTATACGTCTTGCGGCTTCTTCCAGCCGTTTGGCCAAAGCAATCCAGTTGGCTGCATCGGTCCCGTTGCGCCAAAGGTCCTCGGGCGCAGGACAGAACAGTCTTCGCATTCCGAGTGTTTTGGCTGCTGAAATTGACTTGTCAAAACCTTCTTCAATATTGCCAATCGGGAAAAAGTGCCCCGATGGCATTGTCAGGCCATTTTTATCAAGCAAGGAGCGGAAAGATTCCGGGTCTTCATAAACACCGCCAAAACCTTCTACCTGTGTATAGCCGAGTTCAGAAATTCGGCCGAGTACGTTCTCCCAGGGGGTGAAGTCCCGGGCCGAATAGAGCTGAAATGAAACGTCCATGTTTCAAGTTCCTGTAGTTGGATGACGCCCCGGTCAGAGGCGTTTTTCAGTAGATTTGTCGAAAAGATTGGCGCGTTCCGGATCGAAGCCGATCAGAACCTTGTCACCTGACACAACTTTTGCCTGGCCGTCCATGCGTATCCAGATCAGACTTCCGCTTGTGTTGACCCGAGCGAGGGTATCTGAGCCAAGCGGCTCAACGAGCTCGACTTCACCCTCCAGCTGGATAGGAGACTTTTCTGCTTCTGTTCCGCTTGCAATGTGCTCCGGACGAATGCCGAACCAGGCAGCTCCATTTACTGCTGCAGGATCTATGAATTCATAACCAGACAAGGAGAAAGAAGGACCGTCATTGGCTAGCTTTAGAGTGGTTCCGCTTTCAATGGTTCCTTCGAAGAAATTCATCGTTGGAGATCCGATGAACTCCGCGACATATTTGTTGGCTGGTCGATTGTAGATCTCGTTAGATGACGCCAGCTGAAGGATTTTGCCGTCCCGCATGATGGCAATACGGTCCGCAAGGGTCATTGCCTCGATCTGGTCATGGGTGACGTAGATCATTGTGTTGCGGAGGCGCTGATGAAGTTGCTTGATCTCGACACGCAGGTCAGCCCGGAGTTTTGCGTCTAGGTTCGAAAGCGGTTCATCGAACAAGAAGACCTCGACATCGCGAACCAATGCTCTACCGATCGCGACCCTTTGGCGCTGGCCTCCGGACAACTGTCCCGGCTTACGCTTTAAAAGGGGCTCAATCTGAAGGACATCAGCTGCGCGGGCAACGCGTTCTTCAATTTCTGCCTTCGGCACACCTGCGTTCTTAAGTCCGAAGCTGAGGTTGCCGGCGACAGTCATCTGCGGATAGAGCGCGTAACTTTGGAAAACCATGCCGATTCCTCGGTCGGATGGTTCTTCCCAGGTTACATTCTTATTGCTGATGAATATTTGCCCGTCCGTAATGTCCAGCAGGCCTGCGATGCAATTCAACAGTGTTGATTTGCCGCATCCTGATGACCCCAGGAGGACCAGGAATTCGCCTTCCTTAACATCGAGGTTAAGGTCATTCAGAACTTCGACTGAACCAAAGCTAAGGCACAGGTTTTTGATAGAGATACTCGGGTCCATGGGTTAGCCTTTGACAGCGCCCGCGGCGATGCCACGAACGAACAGTTTACCTGAGACGAAATAGATGATGAGCGGCACGAGTCCTGTCAGAAGCGTCGCAGCCATATTGACGTTGTATTCTTTCACACCCTGAACAGAGTTGACGATGTTGTTGAGCTGTACGGTCATCGGGTAGACGTCCGGTTTTGTGTAGACAACACCGAAAAGGAAGTCATTCCAGATGCCGGTGACCTGCAGGATCATTGCGACAACAAAGATAGGCAGGCTCATGGGTACCATGATGCGGAAATAAATGCCCCAGAAGCCTGCGCCGTCGACGCGGGCGGCCTTGAACAACTCTTCGGGTAAGGATGTGAAATAGTTGCGGAACAGCAGCGTCAGGATTGGCATGCCGAAAATCGAATGCACAAGAACCAATCCCCATAGCGAGCCATAAAGACCAATTTCACGCAGCATGATCACGATCGGGTAGATCATCACCTGGTAGGGGATGAACGCGCCGAAGATCAAAATAGTGAAGAAAAAGTCTGCTCCTTTGAAGCGCCAGTTTGCCAGGGCATAGCCATTCACGCTGGCGATCAGGATGGAAAGGACCACTGAAGGCACCGTAATTCTAACGGAATTCCAGAAGCCGCGGCTCAATCCGTCACAATTAAGCCCGGTGCAGGCTTCAGACCAGGCTTTCACCCAGGGCTCAAAAGTGATCTCAACCGGCGGCGCAAATATATTGCCAAGACGGATTTCAGGCATGCCCTTTAAAGACGTGACAATCATTACGTAAAGGGGCAGCAGATAATAGAGCGCCACGAGCATGAGTGTGCCGTAGATGAAGATATTCCGGCGGGAAATGACCCGGCGGGGTTTTGTCCCTCGTGGCCCGGCACTGCTGTCAGCGAACCCTGGTGAAGGCGAAAGCGTTTGCGACTCAGACACGTTTCTTGCTCCCGAATTCCAGATAAGCCCAAGGAATGATTACGATGAGGACGGCCAGCAGCATCATGGTTGAAGCTGCAAAACCTTGTCCCAGATTTTGACCTTGGAACATGTAGTCGTAGACGTATTTGGCAGGCACTTCGGAAGCGATACCTGGGCCGCCGCTCGTCTGTGCGACGATCAAATCATAGAGTCTGACGATCCCGCTGGCGATGATCACCAGCGTTGTAATGAAAACCGGGCGCATCATTGGGATGACAATGAACACGTAAGTCTTCCACATCGGAATTCCGTCCACCCGTGCGGCTTTCCAGATTTCTTGATCGATGCCTCTTATCCCGGCAAGCATCAGCACCATAACGAGGCCAGTGCCTTGCCATAGTCCGGCGATCAGAACGCCGAAAATTACAATGCTTGGATCATACAGTGGATCAAAAGTGAAAGTGACCCACCCGGCATTTCGAACAACACTCTGGATGCCCAGTTCAGGGTTCAAAAGCCACTGCCAGACAAGGCCCGTAACAATGAAACTCAAAGCGAATGGGTAAAGGATAATCGTCCGAAAAGTGTTTTCGAACCGAATCTTTTGATCCATTAGAGCCGCGAGAATAAACCCAATGATGAAGCTCAAAATAAGAGAGCAGATCCCATAGATCATCAGGTTCTCGATTGAGACCAGCCATCGGCTGGTTCCCCAGAGCCGCTCATACTGATCAAATCCGACAAACTTTGCCTTTGGGAGCAGTTTGGACTTGGTGAAAGAGTAGACAATCGTCCAGATCGTGCCGCCTGCGAAGACGCAGAGCGCGGTCATGATCATCGGGATTGCCGCAATTTTCGCGGTCAAGTTCCGGAAAAGCCGGATAGGTTTACCCGAGGCCATCTCGTAATCTTCTGTCTATTGCATGGTGAAGAAAGAACCGGCCCGCACAGTGTGCGGGCCGGATTTTATTGACAGATATCAGTCTTTGTCTTCGACAATGCTGACAAACTGTTCTTGAGCAGCTTCAGGAGTGATCGAAGGATCCTTGAAGAACTGAACAAACAGGTCATTCAGCTGATTGTTTGTATCTTCGGTGTTCAACATGTTGACATCCGGCATAGTGTTGCCGGCACCGAGGATCTCAAGACCCTTTTTCATGCAGTCGTTGGCAGCTGCCAGGTCAATGTCGCTGCGGATCGGAAGCGAACCTTTTTTCAGGTTGAAGGCAACCTGGGTTTCCGGCTTCAACAGTGTTGCGGCCAGAGCGTCCTGTGCAGCTGAGATTTCATCGTTGTCGACTACAGGGAAGTAGAAGGCATCGCCACCTGTCGAGATGATTTCCCGAACACCGAGGCCAGGCAGACATGTGTAGTCTTTACCAGCGACTTCTTCGGCTACAGCAAACTCACCTTGAGCCCAGTCACCCATGATCTGACCACCAGCTTTGTCAGTGATCACTAGGTTTGTTGCCTGGTTCCAGTCTTGGACGTTGGAGCCCGCAGCCATTTCACGTGCAGCAGCTGCTGCCTGGAACACAGCAGCCATTTCGGAGCCGCCCGCCAGTTCAGTGTCACCATCGCCATAGATCTTGGTAAGAACTTCAGGACCTGCAATGGTTGCCATCAACACATTGAACATGCCGGAGTTCTGCCAAGGCTGGCCACCAAGTGCCAGTGGCTGAATGCCCGCTTCTTTCAATGCAGGGCCTGCTGCAACGTACTCGTCCCAATTGGAAGGAACGGCAACGCCAGCTTTTTCGAAAGCTGCATTGGACAACCACAGCCACTGCCATGAATGAATATTGACCGGTGCGCAGTAGATTTTTCCGTCTATCGTGCAGGCATCTAGCAGGGATGGCGGATTGACAATGTCTTTCCAACCTTCAGCTTCTGCTACCGCGGTCATGTCACGGAGCAGGCCGGCTTCGATGAGCTCTTCTGCCTGGCGACCGTGATTGAACTGAAATGCACCCATTGGATCGCCACCAATGATGCGGCTAACGATAATTGGCCGGGCCGTTCCGCCGCCACCAGCGATCGCGCCATCGACCCATTTGTTGCCTGTGCCATCGAATGCCTTGGCGAACTCGGATACAGCCGCAGCTTCACCGCCAGATGTCCACCAATGGGTTACTTCGAGATCTCCGGCATATGCAACGGTGCTGGCGCACAGAGCGGTTGTTGCCGCAAGAATTGTACGAAATGCTTTCATCTTTTCCTCCCGTCGAACCTTGTCAGTCCGACAAATGCTCCTCCACGGCCTGGGCCGCCATTTGTAATCGATTACATTTTGTTGATTGCTCCCCTGTAATCGATTACATTCATAATTCTCGGGAATCGCTCCTGAGTCAACAGGGAATTTTCCAAGCGGGGGAATGGACTTGGGTCCGAAGACTGTCAGAATTAGCGATGTCGCGAAGGCTGCGGGTGTGTCCACCGCAACTGTTAGCCGTGCCATCAGCAACCCTGAATTATTGACCGAAGGCACCAGGGATGTCGTTTTCGAGGCCATTCGTTCCACGGGTTACCGGGTCAACAAGGCTGCGCGCAATTTGCGGAAACGCCAGGCTGGCGCAGTTCTCATTCTGGTACCTAACCTCGGAAACCCGTTTTTCTCACAAATCATTGCCGGTATGAGCGAAGCGTTTGCAGAGCGTGATTATTCAATCCTGGTTGCTGACACCACGAGAAACCGGCCAGGTGATGGCAAGTTTATGGATTATTTCCTGGATTCTCGCGTCGATGGGATGATTTGCCTGGATGGTGGATTGACCTTCCAGGACTTCAGCCAGGTTGAAGCAAATGGAATGGCCGATCGCGTGGTTTTTGCCTGTGAGTGGGTCACCGGGGTTCCGTTTCCATCCGTGCGCAGTGACAACGTCGAAGGCGCTCGTCTTGCAGTTCGCCATCTTTATGATCTAGGTCACCGGAAAATCGCACACATCACTGGCCCGCAGGACAATATTTTGACCGGCGCCCGCCGGCAGGGAATGGTCGAGGAACGGGCTCGACTTGATTTGCCTGTTAGAGATGAGTGGATCATCCGTGGAGATTTTTCGCTTGAGAGCGGCCGGGAAGCTGCAAAAACAATTCTGCAGATGGAAAACCGTCCTACGGCTGTGTTCTGTGCGTCCGACCAGGTGGCTTTCGGCCTCATATCCTACCTGACGGCGAATGGCGTTCGGGTGCCGGAAGACATGTCGGTCGTGGGTTTTGATGATATTGAGTTGTCAGAGTGTTTCGTACCGGCGTTGACGACCATTCGGCAGGATCGACCTGCATTGGGGTTCAAGGCTGCGTCTCTGTTGCTTGATTGTCTCGATGGAAATACGCGGCCCGAACAATCCATCGAGCCAGTCGTTCTGGATGTGGAATTGGTCGTTAGGCAAAGCGCAACGACCATTTCATAGTTCATATACCAACCATTAAATTCCCACCGTCGGACCATGTAGATCCAAATGCGCTGCGGCTATCCAGCCGATGAACAGATTTGCAGCAGGTTGGCGAGGTGTGGAGTGGTGAACCCTATGCAGCAAGCATGGGCAGTTGCGAGGAATATGGTCAGAACGGATCCGGTGCCAAGAGCCAGCATCAAGGACGGATCCTGGCGGATCTCGTCTATTGCCGAATGAACAGAAGCTTCCTGTAATTTCATCGTGTTCTCCTCCCGAAAAAGTATGTTCTTCAAATACCAGATTTGGCAACCTTATCGGCGCTCCTATCCGGCCTGTTCCTTGGTTTGATCTTCTGATTTATTGCCGCCGAACAAACTGCTGAACCAGCCTTTTTTGTCACCGCTCGCTTCAGCCGCTTCCTGACTGGTATCCAGGTCTTGTGCGGAAACTTCCTCGACTGGTTCAGCTGGAGCGAGTTGTTCTGCGAAAGCGTTGAAGAATTCACCGGCAAGCCGTTTGGCCGTCGAATCAATCAGGCGAGATCCCAGCTGGGCAAGTTTGCCACCAACCTTGGCGTCAACATCATAGGACAGGATGGTTGTATCCGGGCCGTCTGCCTCAAGATGCACTTTTGCGCCGCCCCGGGCGAACCCGGCGACCCCTCCAGAACCTTCGCCCTTGATGGTATAGCCGTTTGGTGGGTCAAGATCGTTGAGCGTGACCTTGCCGCCAAAGGTCGCTTTCACCGGGCCCACCTTCAGCTTAACCTTGGCTTCAAGCTCTGTGTCCGAGTGTTTGATCAGTTCCTCGCAGCCTGGAATACAGGCCTGCAGTACATCTGGATCATTCAAGGCTGTCCAAACTGTCTCGATTGGCGCTTCGATCCGTTGGCTGTCATTCATTTGCATGAAGGTGTCTCCGTCAATTCTTTTAAACGTGTTGTATGTTGGAGCTGCGTTGTCCCATCCGGCGAACCATCAACAGTTCTGCCAATATGGACAGGCCAATTTCCTCAGGTGTAATGGCTCCAAGATCGAGACCTGCCGGTCCGTGGAGGCGCGAAAGGTCCTTTTCTTCAAGTCCCTTTTCGGCAAGCCTCTCCTTCAAGGATGCGATCTTGCGGCGACTACCGACAAAAGCAATGTGCTTTGCGTCAGCTTTCAAAGCAGTTTCCAGGGCGGCAATGTCGCCGCGACCCTGTGTTGAAACGATGAAATAGCGGTCACTGTTGCTGGTGCGCGGAATGTCAAATCCGTCAAGGAAATTTCCGGTTGAGGGAAAGGCTGCGTGATCTTCCGTGGGCGCGCAAATGGCAATGTCAAACCCGATACTTGGAGCCTGCTGTGCAAGAGCAACAGCCACAGGGCTTGAGCCAAAAATTGCCAACGTCGGTCGTGGCAGAATGGGTTCAACGAAAATATCCATGGTGCCCTGACTGGGGCACATGTTTTTGGCGAATTGAACACCTTCACGTTGCTCTCCAGATTCGACCCCTAACTCTGCTAGAAGATCTTCCGGCTGGATCGAAATCAGTCGGGTTTCCCCATCTTCGATAGATCCCTTGGCAGCTTTGATCACCGCTGAACGTGCACAGCCACCACCGATCCATCCACCGACAATGGAACCGTCTCGGGCAATGATTGCCTTGGCACCCGCCTTTGCAGCAGTAACCGAGATAGTTCGAACAACAGTCGCAAGTGCAAAGGGTTCGGCTTCACCTCGCAAGCGGTTCATCAAGGTTGTCAGGTCATCCGTTTGCGCCGACGACACTGCACCAAGCGTGCTAGGATCAGAGTGTTTCACAGGACTATCTCCCATCGCATCAGAGCCTCTCCAGATAGGGTTCAAGAGCGGCCAGGCTTTCGAGATTGTGGGCAGGGGCGAATAAATCAACATGGGGCAGGGCGGCGGACATGCCCCCGGCAACTGGCTCATATCCCTCCCAACCGATCAACGGGTTGAGCCAGATAACACGTTTGCAGCGTCGACGGAGTTTTGCCATCTCTTCCCCCAATTGATCAGGGGTGCCAGTGTCATAACCGTCAGACAGGATCATCACGCAGGTGCGTGAATGAATGACTCGGGCCGCATGCCAGCGATTGAAGTCGGCAAGCGCTTCCCCAATCTTGGTACCGCCGCCGATGCCTTGTGCCATCAATCCCATACGGTCGAGCGCTCGGGCTGCGTCGCGTTCCGACAATGCGGACGACACATGAACAAGGCGGGTGTGAAAGAGAAAGGCTTCGGCCTCTCGGAAGTTATCGAGCATACCGTGCACGAAACGTGTAAAGACACCGGTGTAATTGTTCATTGAACCGGAAGCATCAAGCAGGATCACCAACCTCAATTGGCGTTCGCGCGGACCTTTGCGGATCAGTTCTATCGGTGTGCCGCCATGGGCAATGGAATGTCGAATGGTCTTTCGTAGATCGAGCTTCCGGCCTTTGCGCTTCTGCCGATCGCGACGGGTCAAACGGACGCGCATGGCCTTGGCAAGGCTTTCAGCCAAATCATGGGCCTTGGCCAAAGCTTCCGGGTCATTGATGTTTCTGAAGTCGACTTTGCCAAGGTTGTCCGCAATGCTTGCACCCTCGCGGCGACCGCTTGGCGTGTCATCGCTTGCTTTGTCTTCTTCGCCGGGTTGGCGTTCAACATCTCCGGCGATTGTGTCCTGCTTCTCTCCTTGAGCATCGACCAGCTCGCGGATTGTTTTCATGCCTTTTCTGGAACTCGTCCCGGACACTTTGATGCCGGATTTGACGCCCTTTCCGATCCAGTAGGCATCAAACAATTCGTCGAACTTGTTCCAGTCTGAAAGCCGCCCGCAAAACAACGTGCGGAAGGCTTCCCTGAGCTTGTGCGGTCTTTTGATCGCTGGTGAATTCAGCAGGGTGACTGCGTCCTGCGTTTCCGCCAGGCCAACTTTGTAGCCACTGTCCCTGAGAGACCGAACGAAGCCCGCCAACCGGTGTCGGATGGCTGTTCCAATGTCATCTCGGGTTGTGAGCGTCAACTCGGTCATTTTCAGGCGACCTTGCCCAACAGGCGATCAGTCACTTCCCGCGTGACACGGGACTGGTCTTCGCGCGTTTTCAAAACACAGGCCAATGAGTCGAAGACGAGTTCCCGTTGTTCGTGAACATTCTTGGCTCCAAGTCCTACCAGAGCGGCCGCCCAATCGATCGTCTCGGCAACGCCGGGGACTTTGGTCAGATCTTCCTTGCGCAACTTACCCATCAGTTCTGCAATTTGTAGGGCCAGTGCAGTATCCAGTCCGTCCACTCGGTTCATGAGAATGCGAGCCTCGCGGTCTGGAGCCGGGTAATCGACATAGTGATAGAGACAACGCCGCCGCAAAGCATCAGAGAGTTCGCGGGTGCCGTTGGATGTCAGGACAACGCGTGGAATGGTTGTCGCTGTCACTGTACCGAGTTCTGGAATGGATACCTGGTAGTCGGACAAAATTTCGAGAAGGAACGCTTCGAATTCCTCGTCGGCCCGATCAACTTCATCAATCAGAAGAACAGGCGCTTGCTCCTGTCGAATGGCTGCCAGGAGGGGGCGTTCCATGAGATATTTTTCCGAAAACACAGCCTCTTCGACTGTGTTGGCATCCTCTCCGGAACCTTCCCTGGCCTTGATTGCCAGAAGCTGACGCTGATAGTTCCACTCGTAGATTGCATCCGAGCGATCAAGGCCCTCATAACATTGAAGCCGGATCAAGTCGGTATTTTCCAGCTTGGCGAGGGCTTTTGCCACTTCGGTTTTTCCGACGCCGGCTTCCCCTTCCAGAAGAAGTGGCCGGTTGAGCATCTCGGTCAAGAGCAAGGCCGTCGCCAGACCTTCATCTGCGACATACCCGGATTTCGCGAGGGTTTCCGCTAATTGTTCCTTGGACTTAGTCATATGCCAGCAATCATGGTGTCTGTGGGCTTGATCGTAATTTAGCGATGATCGAGGTTGCGGGCGTTTTGTGCCCGCAACTCTCTTGTCCTAAGGATCACCCGTGTGCGCCCAAGTCCTTGGCAGCTTGCCAAAGGCGCCAGGCATCATGTGGCATTTGAATGTGTGTGCTCCCTAGGAACTGGAACGCATCATTCACCGCATTGGAGAAGGCTGGCACGCCGCCGACATTCGGGCTCTCGCCAACCCCTTTTGCACCAATCGGATGATGCGGGCTTGGCGTAACCGTGTGATCGGTTTCCCAATGAGGTGTTTCAACAGCCGTCGGGATGAAGAAGTCCATGAAGGACGCTCCCATGACGTTGCCCATTTCGTCGTAACGGATCTCCTGACCCATCGCGATCGCAAAGGCTTCTGTCAGACCACCGTGCACCTGCCCCTCAATTATCATCGGGTTGATCCGCGTTCCGCAATCATCCAGCGCATAGAAGCGACGGGTCTTGGCAACACCGGTATCCACATCAATGTCCATGACGCAGAAATAGGCACCAAACGGATAGGTCATGTTGGGCGGATCATAGTAGCTGACTGCCTCCAGACCGGGTTCGATGCCTTGCGGGGGAGCATGGTAAGCCGCCCAGGCGATTTCTTTCATCGATTTCCGGGCTTGCGGATTGCCCTTCACCTGGAAACCATCAACATCCCATTCTAGGTCATACTCGGAAACTTCGAGCATGTGAGCTGCGATCATCTGGGCCTTGTTGCGGATTTTCCGAGCGGCCAAGGCAATTGCTGCACCTGCCACCGGTGTTGAACGGGAGCCATAGGTGCCGAGGCCATAAGGTGCGGTATCTGTATCACCTTCCTCCACCATGATGTCGGCCGCCGGAATACCAATCTCCGTCGCAATGATCTGGGCCCATGTTGTCTCGTGGCCCTGGCCCTGAGACTTGGTGCCCATGCGCGAGATTACAGACCCTGTCGGGTGAACACGGATCTCGGCACTGTCGAACATGGCAACACCGAGAATGTCGCAGTTTTTGGACGGGCCCGCTCCAACGATTTCGGTGAAGAACGAAACGCCGATACCCATGATCTCGCGAGTTTCCCCACGCTTGAAAGCTTCCTGTTTGGCTTTCTGTTCAGCCCGCAGTTTGCTGTACTCAAGGGTGTCCATCGCCTTCTGCATGGCGGTGTGATAATCGCCGCTGTCATACTCCCAGCCGAGTGCAGATTGGTAAGGGAACTGCTCCTTCTTGACGAAATTCTTCATGCGCAGGTCTGCTGGGTCCATACCCAGTTTTTGCGCCAGAATGTCCATGCCTCGTTCAATGCAGTAAGCCGCTTCCGTGACCCGGAAGGAACACCGATAGGCAACGCCGCCCGGAGCCTTGTTGGTATAGACACCGTCGACTTCAAGGTGCGCTGTCGGGAAGTCATAGGAGCCGGTGACGATGTTGAAGAAACCGGCAGGCCATTTGGATGGATCAGCACAGGCATCAAAGCCGCCGTGGTCGGCAAGCACATGGACTTTGAGGCCAGTGACAGTCCCGTCGCTCTTCGCCGCGATCTCTGTCGTCATGTGATAATCACGGGCAAAGGATGTGGTGGAGAGGTTTTCCATCCGATCTTCAACCCACTTCACCGGAATGCCGGTGACGATTGAAGCAACAATCGCGCAGATGTAACCCGGATAAGCACCAACCTTGTTGCCGAATCCGCCACCAATATCCGGCGCTATCACGTGGATCTTGTGCTCCGGAATTGTGGAAAGCAGAGAGGCGACTGTGCGGATGACGTGAGGTGCTTGGAAAGTGCCCCAAAGGGTGAGTTCACCCTTAACCTTATCCATGGACGCCACGCACTGACATGTCTCCAGCGGAGACGGATGCGTACGATGGTAAGAGATCATCTCCTTGACGGTGACATCAGCATTTGCAAACGCCTGGGACGTTTCGTCCTTGTCGCCTACTTCCCAGTTGAAGATATGATTGTGGTGCTTGCGGGCTCCGTGAGCGCCTTCCATTTTGCCTTCAAGGTCAGGTCGAAGGACGGGGGCGTCCGCATCCATAGACTTGAACGGATCTGTGAGGACCGGCAGCTCTTCGTATTCGACTTCGACAAGCTGAATGGCGTCGTCCGCAATGTAGCGGTTTTCGGCTACAACGAAGGCAACTTCCTGGTTCTGGTAAAGCACCTTGCCGTCAGCCAGAACCATCTGGACATCGCCTGCAAGGGTCGGCATCCAGGCAAGGTTGACGCCCTTGAGGTCTTCCGCTGTCAGGACAGCAATCACGCCGGGTATTTTCAATGCCTCTGTGGCGTCAATGCTCAGCACTTTCGCATGAGGATAGGGCGAGCGGACGAAATCACCGAACACCATGCCAGGCAACTTCAGATCATCAACATACTGACCTTTGCCCTGTGTGAAGCGGACGTCTTCGACGCGTTTGCGTTTGCAGCCCATGCCTTCAAGGGCGGCTTCACGCTGTTCCCGTGTTGGGGTCATGTCGTTCATTCTGCAGCCTCCTGAAAGTCAGTGCCGTTCAGTTTTGCAGCGGCGTACTGGATGGCTTTGACGATGTTCTGATATCCGGTGCAACGGCAAAGGTTGCCGGAGATTCCCATCCGGATTTCATCTTCAGTCGGGTTTGGGTTTTCCTTCAGGAGCACATGGGCCCTCGTGATCATGCCCGGTGTGCAGAAGCCGCACTGAAGACCGTGCATCTGGCGGAACCCTTCTTGCAGCGCAGATAGTGTTCCGTCAGCATTTGCCATGCCCTCAATTGTGGTGAGCTCTGCTCCATCGGCCTGAACTGCAAACATGGTGCATGTTTTGACGGACATACCATTCATCTCGACAGTGCACGCACCGCAATGCGATGTTTCGCAGCCAATGTGAGGTCCGGTAATATTCAGATCTTCCCGAAGGAAGTGGATCAGAAGAGTGCGCGGCTCGACAAAGCGCTGCACTTTCTTGCCATTAACGGTCATGGTGACCGGGATATTTTCAACTTCACTCATGAATTCTCTCCCTTATGACCGTTCAGCTTTGAGCGCGCTGGGCAGCACGAGCCAGAGCCCGTTGCAGCATGACGCCAGCCATTTTGGTGCGGTACTCTGCTGGGCCGCGGCCATCGGATGCAGGTTCGGTGATTGCTTCAGCTGCAGCTACAGCGCGCTTGACAGCATCGGCATCCAGTGTGGAGCCTGTCAGGATGTCGTTGGCATCAGCGGCGTAAAGCGGGGTATCGGCAACGTTGGTGAGAGCGATTGAACAGATCGCGACAGTGTTTCCGCTCATCGTCAGAACAACAGCCGCCGCAGCCGTGGCATAGTCACCAACCTTGCGCTTTAGTTTTTCATAGGCGTAACCGTGACCCGCAGGTGGCGTCGGAATACGGATCGCAGTTAGGATTTCTTCTGGTGCCAGGGCCGTGAAATAGGCGGCTTCATAGAAATCACGCGCAGCAACTTCGCGGTCACCATCCGGGCCTGTCAGAACATATTGAGCATTAAGGCACTGCATTAGCGCCGGCATGTCGTTGCCGGGATCACCATTAGCGACGTTCCCGCCCAAGGTTCCGAGATAACGGATCTGCGGATCGGCGATCAGTTCAGAGGTTTCGCGAATAATCGGAAGTTTTGAGGCCAACAGATCGGAGGCGATCAGATCATGTTGGGTCGTCATAGCTCCAATGACGATGGTATTGCCATCTTCGCGGATGCCCTTGAGATCAGCAATGTTGCCGAGGTCGACAAGATGTTCCGGTGCGGCCATCCGCAGCTTCATCATTGGAATAAGACTATGACCGCCGGATAATGGGCGGGCCTCATCTCCATGTTTAACTAGTATGGCTACTGCTTCGGCCACAGATGATGGCCGGTGATATTCGAATTCACCAGGGATCACGTTTTTCTCCTCCCTCAATCGGCACTTGGGACGGCTACCTGAAACAGGACACGATCCCATGTTGCTGACACGTATCCGCTTGGTCGTGATGTCCAGCGGAACAGACTTGAGGGTGGACGTTGTTGCGGCGCACTCTCAATGAGGGCTTCACAAACGGCAGTTGAATTTGCACGGAATACTGGTTGTTAAGCACGAAATACGACAGCTATTCTGACGTATTCAATGTCAATTTACGACTTGTCTATCCGCCATCAAATTGAAATATAACAAGAAAATGGGGAATTCGAAGCAATAAATAAATGCAATTATAGGTAGTGTATATTTTCATGTGACTGCACGAAATACGGATGTTTATTGTGCTTGTTGCGCTGCATTGGCCCGTTAATTAGTCTACTTAGTTTTTGTTTTCTCAGTGACTTTGGTTTTATTGAGCCGCGGCTTGAGTAGGCTTTTCTGTATTGTCAGCAATGACAGACAGTCTTGATTTCACTCGGTTCCAGCGGGATCTGCTGACGGGAACACTCTGGCTGTCCTCGCCTTCCAGGGTGAGAATACCGCCATCGCCTGAACGCTTGAAACTGGTCACGCGATAAAGGTTGACGATGTGACTGCGATGAACACGGTTGAAAGACTTGGCATCCAGTTTTTGTTCAGCTTCGCTGATTGATAGTGGGCAAAAGAATTCCCGGCTGCCATCGAAGAGTTTTGTGTAGTGCGCATCTGCGTGGATAGCGACAATATCGGAAATGCTGATCTGGATTTTCTGGCCGTCGCATTCAATCGGAAGTGTTCCGCGGCTGGTTGCGGCTGTCTGCCTGACTGGAAAAGTGGATGCTATTGCCTGAAGACCTGCCGCCGCCTTGGGATGAGCATTTGGATCTGTTGAGAGCGGTTGATCAGTAACATCGTTTTGGTTCAGGAAGTGGGCACTTCCCTGGTCCGGTTCGGACGTCTCTAACGTCTCTGAGTCTGGATTATTCGACTGAGCAGGCACCAATGTTAGAAGAAACAGGCCCGACACCAGAAAAGCCACGCAGGAAACCAGAATTGCCAAGGTGCCAGGCGCCAGAGACGGTGCATTGAATTCGTTGGCCGACTGAGCTGGACTAAAGGTCAATCCCGTCATCGCGGTGTAATGCATGGCAGATATCGCAAGAGCCAGGACTGCTGCGGAAATCAGGATGTGGGGCCGTTTTCCAAGGCCAAACAGGAGCCACATGGCAAGGCCTGATGCGTTGAAAGCGATTAAAAAACTTGCAAACACATAAGCTGGATCGTGATCCATGATCAAAGAGGTGTGCAGGGCATACATGCCGAGATAATGCATGGTGCAAATCCCGGCTCCCATTACGAATGCAGACAATCCAAGTCGCAAAGGACTTAGACGCTTGTTGCTGGCCGCGAAGACCGCAATCCCGACAACAAGAACGCAGACAAGAAATGACAGGATGGTTGGCAAAATCAGAAAATCGACCGCGACCTGGAACTGGGCCGCCAACATGCCGACAAAATGCATCGACCAGATGGCCAATGCCAAAGTGAACGCAGCTCCGGCCAGCAGCTGACGTCGGCGCGCGTAAGCGGCACCGCTCAACTGAACCGTAAGGCTCAATCCGACAAAGCTTCCCTGAAACGCCATAATCAGAGAAAGCGCAACGAGCCATGGCTCGTGCGTCACTGTCATGCCGAGTCTCTCCTCCCGAAACTTCTCGTCTCAACCTCTAAAACGGACACTGTCAATTATGATAGGTCAAGGAAGAGTAGTCCGCAAATGGTCTGTTCCGACTTGCAGTTAACAGGAAAGAGGAAACCAGGAGAAAAAAGCGGCAGGTCCGATGATGATTACTCTGCCGCCCTTTTGTTTGTTGTTGTAGGTTTTATGCCATGTTGGCTGCGCTTTTTTGCACAGCGGCTTCTTCACTTTGAATCCTTGCCAAAATTTCGCTGGTGATGGCCTCTGTTCCCATGTCTCCGCCAAATTCCACTGGTCGCAAGGCATTCGCCTCAAATCCGGTTTCAATCGCAGCATCAATCTGTGCGGCTGCTTCGGAGAGTTCCGGTTTTGCCAGCTTCTCAGACAGGTAGTCGAGCATCAATGCGCCGCTCAGGATAGCTGCCAAAGGGTTGGCCTTGTCCTGTCCCATGATGTCCGGTGCACTGCCGTGGGCTGGCTGGAACAGGCCCGTCGTGTCGCCGATTTCGGCACAGGACGCCATTCCCATTCCGCCGACGAGACCGCCCGCCAGATCCGACAGGATGTCACCGAACATGTTTTCCATGACGAGAACATCGAATTCCCAAGGCTTGCGCACCAGGTCGAGCGCCTGGGCATCGACGTAATTGTAGCCCGTCGAGACATCGGGATAGTTTGTCTTCACTTCATCAAACAGCTGGCGGAAGAACGCGAGGGAGGTAAACACGTTCGCCTTGTCGACACAGGTCAGCTGTCCAGACTTGCCGCGTTCCTTGCGTTTGCGCGCAAGCTTGAAGGCAAAATCATGCAGCTTTGTGGTGGTTTTACGCGTAATACGGAGAACGTCCTGCACTTCATCATCATTGACGACAAGGCTGCGTTTGTGGGCGGCCGCTGAATAGAAAAGGCCTTCTGTCGATTCTCGCAGGATGATCAGATCGATATTGGCAGCGCGCGGATCGGCGAGGCGTTGGGGGGCATTAGGATAGGCCTTGATAGGGCGCACACCGGCATAAAGACCAAATCGGTCTCGCAATCGCAAGTGCGGCGAGATTTCAGTGCCGTCTTCATAACGAACCGAAGGAAGGCCAATCGCTCCGAGAAAAATCGCATCAGCTGCGCCGCAGCGTTCTTCGCCATCTGGCTCGATGTCCGCACCAGTTGTCTGGAAGTATCCGGCGCCAGCCTGAATTTCATCATAGACCGGGAGAGCATGCCCAACCTTTGTCAGTGCAGCTTCGACAATCGCCATCGCAGACACTGCGACGTCAACGCCGATACCGTCACCTTTAATTAGAGCTATTTTCATTGGTGCATTCCCATCAAGTCCAATCAACGTCAAATCGTTTAACCACCTGACCTATCTGATCCGGGCTAAGTTCAGTTGCAGCAACACCGCGCAATAACAACGCCAGTCGTGCGGTCTGCTCAAGTTCTTCCATTGCATAGACAGTGGCTTCCAGATCTTTTCCAGCAACCACCGGCCCATGATTTGCCAAAAGCACTGCTGATCGCTTTCCGGCCAATCCCCTAACTGCATCTCCCATAGCCGGATCGCCCGGCACAAAAAAGGGCAGCAACTGGACTTTGCCCACTTGCATAATCCCGTAAGCTGTCAAAGGCGGCAAAACATTGTCCGGGTCGATCTCCGGCATCAGCGACAAGGCAACAGAGTGACACGAGTGCAAGTGAACTACAGCGCCCGTCTTTTGCCTTGTCTCGTAAAATGCGGCGTGCAGCGGAATTTCTTTTGTCGGTTTGTCTCCAGACAAAAGTCCCCCGGTCTCGGATAGGTGGCTGATTTTTCCGGGATCGAGAAATCCCATGGACGATCCGGTCGGGGTTACTAGCAAACTGCCATCGGATAGGCGAACTGATATATTACCTGTCGACCCATGGGTTAAGCCACGATCAAACATGGACTTCGCCATGACGGTTATCTGTTCCCGTACCGCAGTAATCTCGCTCATAATCTGCTCTCCAATATGGAAAGCGCTTCAGCGAAAAAGCCCGGTCCGCCGAAGTTTCCGGACTTCAAGGCAAGGGTCAGAGGACGGTCTGACACTTTCAAAGCAGGAACCCCGGCAGCGATCTTGGGGCCAATTTCCAGAATGTTGGCGTTCAAGCCCGAAACCACAGCGCCTGACGTTTCACCACCAGCAACAACAATCCGCTCAATGCCGGCATCTGCAAGGGCTCCAGCCAGGTCGGAAAATAGGCCTTCAATCGCCGCTGCACTTTTTTCACGGCCATAACGGGCTTGAGCGGCAGCAACGATCTCCGGGTCTGCAGATGAATAGAGCAGGGGCGTTGTTTCCTGTTCAAGAACCCAGTCTACCAGCTCAGATAACGAGAACTTTCCGCCCACGATGTCGTCGGCAATGAGTTCGCGCGAAGGAGCATGACGCTTGTAGGTTTGCACCTGCCCGCGCGTTGCCGTGGAGCACGACCCGGACAGAATGACGGCATTGCCGGTTTCTCCGGTCCAGGTGTTGCTTGCCGGTGAATAGCCAAAGTTTGCCGGAAGGCCGAGCGCAATACCTGATCCGCCTGTCATCAGTTTTCGGGATTTGGCAGCTTGTCCGATGGTCACCAGATCGTCATTGCGGATTGCGTCCACAATGATCATGGATTTTCCAAGACCAGCCATAGCGTTTGTCATGGCGTCAGGACCGGACCAGACAGTATCGGTCGCAATATGACCGACGTCCCAGGATGTTTGGTCTGCCAGAACGCGCCGAAGGTCAGGATCTGTCATCGGTGTCAACGGGTGGTTCTGCATGCCGCTTTCGCTGAGGAGCGTGTCTTTTACAAACAGATGGCCTTGGAAAACCGTCCTGCCGTTTTCCGGGAAGGCCGGACAAACCAGGACAGAGGTTTCGGCTAGCTTCTCAGCCAAGGCTTCGGTCACCGGGCCAATATTACCGGTCGGTGTTGAATCAAAGGTCGAGCAAACTTTGAAGATGATCTGTTCGCAACCTTGAGCCAGCAACCAGTCTACTGCCGCCAGGGAGGTGACAATTGCTTCCTGGATTGGTGCGGTCCGGGATTTCAGGCTGATGACGCCGGCGGCAACATCCGGCGTCGCTTTTTCGTTTGGCACACCGACATACTGAACGGTCGGCATGCCGCCTTCCGACAGCATGAGGGCAATGTCAGAGGCTCCGGTGAAATCATCTGCAATAACACCGAGCTTCATTGTTTGATACCTTTCAAAGGGCCGCGATCCAGGCGGAAAATATGATCCGGGCCGTGGATTGGAAAGAGTTTTCTCACCAGTGGATCATGCCCCGGAATAACCAGATCTTCGGAGCTTGCGAGCCTTTTGATGGTTTTAAAACCTTCCAGCATGTCTTCGAGATCAACAACGATCGGGAATGGCTTGGCGTCTTTGAAATTCTCGTAGTAGTGCGAAGCATCCGACGCCAGGCACAGCCAGCCGGATGACGTGAGCACTCGAACTACTTGCAAGCCTCTGCTGTGCCCACCTGTCCTGTGAACCGTGATGCCTTCAGTAACCTCACCGTCTCCGTCATGGAAAATGACACGGCCTGAATAGAGTCTTTGAATCGTTTCACAGACATGATCTGCAGTGAACGGTGCACGCAGGGTTCCGTGGCACATGCACGGCCCAGTCGCATAGGCCATTTCAGCGGCCTGTAGGTGGATTGTGGCGTTCGGGAAGTGCTTGAGGCCGCCTGCATGATCATAGTGGAGATGTGTCACGATAATCGTGGAAACCTGTTCGGGCACAATACCGAGAGCAGCAAGTGCTTCGGCCGGTTCCATTCGGATCGGGCGTTCGCGGTTTTCGGCTTCTTCCTGATCATAGCCGGTATCGACCAGGATCGTCTCGGAACCGCGACGCAGAACCCAGATGAAATAATCCATCTCATGTGGCTGATCATGATTGTCGTCGAAAAGAAAACTGTCTTTCCGCGTACGCGCATTCCGATCAGCATATTTGACGGCGAAAACTTCCCAAGGTGTCATGATGCAACCACAGAATAGGTCCGAACGGTTTTAACCGCGATCATATTCGACACAGCCTTGTCAAAATCCAGAAAATGTTGCGCCTTAAGGTGGTCTTGGAAGGCCGCCTCATCATCATAGAGTTCATACAGGAACACTTCGTCCGGGCGCTTTGGATCCGTGCAGACATCAAATTGTTTGCAACCGGGCTCATCTTTCAGGGATTGTTGAGCATTGTTGATCATGAGCGGCATGAAGTCATCTATCATGCCGCTCTTGATTTCAAATGTGACTACTACCGCAAACATTTCGACCTCGATGTTATCTGAACAGGTTCACCATACCCATAGACACAAAGGGTACGTAAGTGACAAGCATCAGGGCTGCGATTGCTGCAATATAAAGCGGGGCCATCTTTCTTGCGATTGCCAGAACACCCACGCCGGAAATTCGGGACGCGACATAGAGCGTTGCACCGACCGGCGGTGTGAACAGGCCGACTGCGACGTTACACGTCATAATCACACCGAGGTGGACAGGATCAACTCCGAAGGCTTTCGCAGTTGGCAGGAAGAGAGGTGCCGTCAGGAGTATGGCCGGAACCGGATCAAGCACCAGGCCGAGGATCAGCAACACAATGTTGACTAGCAGCAGGAACATCCACGGCCCGGTAGAAAACTCCTCAACAAATTCAACGAGGATTTGAGGCATTTGTTCCAGAGTGATCAGCCATCCGAGTACTGTTGTCGCCCCGATGACAACCATCACCACCGAACTGGTTACAAAGGAATCTACCAGAAGTCGCGGCAGGTCTTTCAAATGAAAGTCACGATAGATGACAGTTGTGACAAACAGACCATAGACCACTGCCAGTGCGGCTGCTTCCGTCGGTGTTACCCAGCCAGTGAAGATGCCGCCCAGAATGAGTACCGGCATGAACAGGGCTGGTGATGTACCGATAAAGGATGTCGTGAGTTCTTTCAGTGTTGTTGTACGTCCGCCCGGGTCGCAGTTGGTCGTTTTACCAACATAATAACAAACCGCCATGAACAGCGCTCCAAAGAGCACACCGGGCATCATGCCAGCCAAAAATAGGTCAGCGACCGATACGTTGCCGACAAAACCGTAGATAAGCATCGGGATAGACGGTGGGATAATGATGCCGATTGTTCCAGCTGCTGCGACCAAACCTGCAGCAAATGCAGTGTTGTAGCCTTCGCGGGACATGTTCTTGATCATCACGGAGCCGATGGCAGCTGAATCGGCAATTGCCGATCCCGAGATGCCACCGAAGATCATCGATGCACCGACAACAACCATACCAAGGCCGCCGGCCATGAAACCGAAAGCCGCACGCGCAAAGCCGATGATGCGCAGGCCAACACCACCGCGGCTCATCATTTCACCGGCTACTATGAAGAGCGGAATGGCTAAGAAATGGTTAGGTTCAACGCCACCGATAAAATTCAGGAACAATGCCTGCAGCGGATAGCCAAGATCAAAAACTAAGATTGGCAGAACGGCAGTGATCAGGATCGCCCAGACCAGTGGAATGCCAATGAATACCGTCGTCAGAAAGACGGCAACAACAAACAGAAGGATCATTGGATTGCCTCACCGCCATCGGAATGCGCTCCATGAGGAACAACCGGATTCCGGATATCGAACACCATATTGAAGAGGTGAAAAATCAGGGTAAGCGTCATGCCGACGGGCATGGACGCATAGAGAAGTCCGACAGGCCAATATAGCACAGTGGTTTTCTGGGCCCATGTATGAGCGGAGATTTGGTATCCGGTCACAATCAAGCTGAGCAACATAACCGCAATAATGACGTCGATTGCAATTGCGAGCGTACGCTGACCTTTTTTGGAGAAAAGCCTTTCAGCGATTTCGGTCACGCGCATGTGGGCTCCCCGAGCAACAGCGGCTGAACAGCCAATAAATGTGCTCCAAAGCAGCAGGAAACTGGTCACTTCAAGAGACCAGGCCAAATCAAATCCGGCAAAGCCGCGCAAGGAAGCGTTACAAAACACCAATGTGACGATTGAAAAGCCGCCGAGGGCCAGACACACGTCAACCAGATGGCTGAGCCAACGCAGCGCAGCTGGATAATGAACTCGATAGTCCAATGGTCTTCTCTTTTTTAAGAAGGAGCCGGAACCCATGAGGTTCCGGCCAAGTTGATGCACAATGTGTATAGATCAGTTTTTCGCAGGGAGCGCTTCGCGAATAGCTGCGGCATCCGCAAGGATCTTTTCGACAGCTTCTGCGCCGTAAACATCTTTCGCTTTTACATAAACTGACTGAACAGCGTCACGGAATGGACCGATTTCCGGAACACTGACAACAGCGCCATCTTCAGACATTTCATCTAGCTGACGGTTCACAGAGTTCTTGACGAGATCCCGGCTGAATGCTGCAGATTCAGCTGCGGCTTTTGTGATGGCTGCCTTGTCTGCGTCCGAGAAAGACTGCCAGGTTTTTTCAGCAACGGTCAGCGGAAGTGGGCTGTAAACATGACGTGTCAGCGTGATGTTCGGTGCGACTTCGTAAAAGCGAAGCGACTTGATGGTGTCGACCGGGTTTTCCTGACCAGTCACGATGCCCTGCTGGATTGCGAGGTATACGTCTGTGATCGGCATGACAACAGTCTGGAAACCGATTGCTTCCATGGACCAGCGGATCATGTCGTTCGGGTAAACCCGCATTTTCATTTTCGCGGCATCTGTTGGCGATGCAAGTGGCTCATTTGTTGTGAAGCTGCGGAAGCCAGCTTCCCATGTTGACAGAACGCGGAAGCCTTTTTCCGGAAGCTTGTCGAATTCACCCTGCAACCATGCAGAATTATCATAAAGGTCCCAGCCCTGTTCGTATGTGTCGACCAGGAACGGCATTGCAGTCAGGTTGAGGGAGGGCAAGTGCGTTGCATAACTGCCTGTCGCGGAAACGGTGAAATCGATGCCGCCCAACTGGAGCAATTCGATCGCTTTTGGATCGTTGGCAAGCTGGCCAGCTGGGAAGATTTTTACTTCGTAGCGGCCATCGGTGTAGGCCGCGACTTTTTCGGCAAACTGCTCAGCAGCAGCCTGGCGCGAACCGCCCGGGTTGTCTGTGTGGCTGAAGCGAAGAGTTTCGACAGCAGACGCGCCACCAACTCCAAGCGCCATGATAGCGGCACCAAGCAAAAGGCCGCCAAGGTTTTTTGTTACATGCATTTCGGTCTCCTCCCACGGCCTCTTCATGAGGTCGTATCAATTTACACATTTAAGTGCGTATACGTTATACAATCCCTTGTCAACGATGAGAATGTCTACTATCAAATCTGCAAATGTGTTTGCACGACTTCGAAATGATGGAAAACCGGCAAATACCCGCTTAAAAAGGCTCTGATTGAAGCAATTTGGGAGACGGAAAAACATGTCTGAAGGTAGTGAAGTCTTACGAGTTGCTTGTCTTGGTGCAGGGTATTTCGCGCAGTTTCACTACGAAGCCTGGCGCAAGAGCGAGCGCGTTCATCTGGTCGGATCTTGTGATCAGGACCTTGAAAAAGCCAAGGTGACAGGTTTGCCGACTTTTGGCGACCTCAATTCCATGTTGACGGAGACCAAGCCGGACTTGTTGGACATTGTTACGCCGCCACCGACCCATAAAGGTGCGATCCAATCGGCAATCGAACACGGTGTAAAAACCATTATCTGTCAAAAGCCGTTTTGTTCGTCTTTGGAGGAAGCGAAAGATGTTGTCGCTCTTGCCGAGAAGGCCGGTGTCACACTCGTGATTCACGAGAATTTTCGTTTCCAGCCATGGTATCGAAGCATCAAGCAAGCGATGGATAAAAATCTCGTCGGTGATGTACTTCAGGTCACCTTTCGTTTGCGGTCAGGAGACGGTCACGGACCCCGAGCTTATCTTGATCGGCAACCCTATTTTCAAACCATGCCCAAATTGCTCATTCATGAAACCGGCGTTCACTGGATCGATACGTTCATGTTCCTTCTTGGGGAACCAGAAGCGGTTTACGCGGATCTTCGGCGGTATAATCCAATCATTAAAGGGGAAGATGCAGGGTATTTTGTTCTGGACTACCCCGACGGGGTGCGTGCGCTTTTTGACGGCAACAGGTTGCTGGATCATGCTGCCGAGAATTGCAGGACAACAATGGGCGAAGCATTGATCGAAGGAACTGACGGAACGCTGTCTCTTTACGGAGATGGTTCGGTTCACCTCCGGCGTTTCGGTGACTTGAAAGACGCTGTTCTTCTTGCTCCGCGCTCTTGGGACGGGTTCGGGGGTGATTGCGTATATAATCTCATTTGCCATGTTGTTGATGGAATATTAGACGGAAAACCTTTGGAAAACCAGGCAAGGGACTATCTGAAAGTCATTTCAATTGAACAGGCTATCTATCAATCGGATAGTCTTGGACAAAAGATCCGGGAAATTGTTGATGCTTGAAGCGCCAAAACCCAAGACAATTACCACATTGGCGATGGAACAGATCCGCCAGTTGATCTTTGATGGTGAATTGGCTGGCGGCTCTGATCACCTGGAAAGCGAGCTGGCCGACCGGCTTGGCATGTCGAGGACGCCAGTCCGCGAAGCTACCCTCATGCTGGCACAACAGGGACTGCTAGAAGTCCGTCCGCGCAAAGGTGTCCGGATCGCTACACTATCTCTTCAGGATATGGAAGAGATCTACTCTATCCTGACCGAATTGGAGAGCCTTTCTGCAGAAGAAGCTGCGTCCAAGAATTACAGCGAAAGAGATCTTGATAGACTTCTGGAATCCATCGAAGCAATGGATCTGGCTTTGGGCAACGAAGATCGTGAAGCTTGGGCCGTTGCTGATGAGGCCTTTCATAGGGAATTGGTCAGGCTCGGCGGAAACACGAGAATTCAATCTATTGTGTCGATGATGAGCAATCAGGTCCGCCGTGCCCGTGCCTTGACCCTCTACATCCGGCCTCTTCCACTGAAGTCTAATGAAGATCATCGAGCCGTGTTCAATGCAATAAAGATTGGCGATGCAAAACTGGCCCGCGAAAAGCATAGAAGGCATCGGCGGCAAGCTCGAGAAGTCCTGATTGACCTATTGAAAAAGCATAAGTTGTATCAGATCTGATCTGCGTTCGGGACGATTGAAAACAGATCCGATTGCAATTTTAATGGCTCAGTCGAGATGGAATACTTCTTCCATGGATGCCCACCACTCACCTTCTTTACGTGTTTTAAGTGCGCGCTGCATTGGCCCGCAGACTTTCCACCAATTCTGAGTAACTGGATCATCTGCAATTGCTGCATCATCGGCCGCAAAATCCGTTCCCGTATATTCCCAGTAGCTGAACATCTGGTTTTCCGGTTCTTTCAGGAAGATGGAGTAGTTGGTGATGTTCGACTGGCGCAGGCGCTCAAGAACTTCAGGCCAAACAGCTGCATGCAGTTTCTTGTATTCCTCGATCTGCGTCGGATCGATACCAATAATCATGCCCATACGTTGCATATTGTTCTCGCTTCTTGTCGCTATCTTCTAAATACCGTCAGGACAGCTGTATCTGGTAGAATTCACAGGCTGCTCCACCGAAAATCATGGAACGTTCTTCTTCGCCAAGTCGATGGGTCAGTGCCTGCGCACAATGAAACCAGTCTTCGTATGTTCCTGCCAATTCAAGGACTGGCCAGTCGCTGCCCCACATAAGTCTGGTAGGGCCGAACGCGTCCAAAACATGATCAAATACAGGTTTCAAAGTGTCTTTTGACCATTCGCTACCAAACTCGTTGGCCAGCCCGGAAAGCTTGCAATAGATCTGATGATGACCGGCAAGTCGCAAAATGTTGGATCGCCATTCATCGCCTGCATCCTTGCCACCGGCTATGACCGGTTTCGCACAATGGTCGATCACCATTTTTAAGTCAGGGAGTGCCTCCGCGACCTTTTTCAGCACCGAGAGATGCCGGGGTTGAACCAGGGCTTCGAAGGTAAGGCTAAGTCTTGAGACGACCGAGAGGTTGGCAAAAACTGTCGGTTTCAGGATCCAGTTCGTTTCCTCGATGTCCTGTAACATTGGCCGGACACCCTTAAACAGCGGATTTGCTGCGAGCCGTTCAAGTGATGCTTCAGCATGATCGTTGTCAAGATCAACCCAGCCGACAACGCCCTGGACCAGGGGAGACTGTTGCGCCAGATCCAGAAGATATTCCGTCTCTGCAACCGTCGGGGCAGCTTGCACTGCAATGGATGCTGTAACACCACAGGTCTTCGCATGAGGGATCAAATCTACGGGCAATATATCCCGCCGAATTTCAGCAACGCTGCCATCCATCCAAAAATAATCGCCGCGGTCAATCTTCCAAAAATGTTGATGCGCATCAACGATCATGCTGTCTCCTGCAAACAAATTGCGTGTGTTCTGATCATTCGGTCAAAGGAAATCGATTGACCAAAAATGTACTTAATTATAATAAACAAATACTGTTCAGTGAGGGACCATGTCAACAACACCAATCGTTCAATTCGGAACCAGTCGATTTCTGCAAGCGCATGCTGACCTTTTTGTGTCTGACGCGATGCGAACCGGAGATGCCATTGGGCAAATTGCCGTCGTTCAAAGCAGTGGTGATCCATCCAGAGCGCATCGTGTGCATGCGCTGTCGGACCCAAACGGTTATAAGGTCCAGATCAAGGGCGTTGAGAAAGGGGAGTTGGTTGATACCTCGACGACGGTCACCAGCATAGCCAAGTCATTTTCCTTGCCTCAAGATCTCAATGAGGTTTCCGACATTATCGCCGGTGAAGCCCGGATCATTATCTCGAACACCGCAGATGCAGGCTATCGTCCGCAAGATGCGGACAAGTTCGGTGAATTTTCGGCTGACATGTCATATCCCGCGAAGCTGACCTGGTTTCTGTTTCAGAGGTTCAAGGCTGGCGGTGAACCAATCCAGGTCATGCCCGCAGAACTTGTTCCACAAAATGGTGTTGTGTTGCAGGGATTGGTGTCGGCAATCGCCAAGATTTATTCGGTCGAATTTCAGGATTGGCTGATGACACAAGTCTTGTGGGTCAATTCACTTGTCGACCGGATTGTCTCCGAACCACTTGAGCCTGCAGGTGCTGTTGCAGAACCTTACGCTTTGTGGGCGATTGAAAAACAGCCGGGATTGATCCTTCCCTGTGAACATCCGTGTGTTCAACCTGAGGAGGATCTGGAGCAGGTGGAAAGCCTGAAACTCTACATTCTCAATCTTGGGCACAGTTACATGGTGTCTCGTTGGCAGTCAGACGCCGGAACGTCCTGTCAATTTGTGCGCGAGTACCTAGATGACCCGGACAATCTGTCGGACTTGAAAGACCTCTATGAACGGGAAGTTGTTCCGGGCTTTACGGCGCATGGCCGTGGGCCAGAAGCAGAAGCCTATGTCGCGACATCAATTGACAGGTTCCGCAATCCATTTCTCGATCACAAATTGTCAGACATTGCCCAGAATCACTCCGAAAAAGCCCAAAGGCGGATTGGGTCCTTTCTGCAATGGGCAAAAGCGGCTAATCCGGAGCTGGCCATGCCGCGACTCGAGGCGTTGATTGGTTCTGAAACAGCAGCAGGTAAACAATGAAACGGAACAAAATCGGTAAAACCGATGTCTCGGTAACTGACATTTCTTTTGGCGCTGCGGGGATAGGAAATCTGGGACGTTCCGTATCAAATGAAGATGCAGAGGCGGTTCTACGATCTGCGTGGGATGCCGGTATTCGATATTTTGATACTGCACCGCATTATGGCCGGGGTCTTTCAGAGCAGCGTCTTGGCCGATTTCTGAAGTCTAAGGAACGGGATGAGTATGTCCTGTCGACCAAGGTCGGGAGGGTGTTGTCTCCAGGTGATGAGTTGCGTGAGGCCGATGGCTTCAAAAACCCGCTGCCGAATGCTGTTCGTTATGACTATTCGGGAGATGGCATCGAGGCATCCCTGGAGCATAGCCTCGAACTGCTGCAAACAGATCATGTGGAGATTATCTATATCCACGATATTGGCGTCTATACCCATGGAGATGCCAATGAGGATCACATGTCTGACTTGATGGCCTCTGGTCTGGACCGGCTTAGGCAACTTAAAGAGACAGGCAAGATAGGGTCCTTCGGGCTTGGTGTGAATGAAACCCAGGTTTGTCTGGATGTCATGGCTGAAGCCGATATCGACGCCATTCTTCTGGCTGGACGCCTTACACTGCTGGATCGCCAAGCTGAAGATGAGCTTGTTGGAGTTTGCCGGGAAAAAGGGACCAGCCTGGTCCTCGGTGGTGTTTTCAATTCCGGAATTCTGGCGACAGGTCCAGTCGAAGGTGCCTGGTTTGACTATGAGCCAGCGTCTGAAGATATTCTGAACCAAGTCCGAAAACTGCAGCAGCAGACAGAAGCTCTGGGAGTTCCTCTTGCGACAGCAGCCCTTCACTTTGGTCACAGCCATCCTGAAGTGGCTTCTGTTCTGCTTGGTACATCAAAAGTTTCCTCCCTTCAACGCAACATTGCTGCGCTGGCTCAAGAAATACCGCAAGCATGCAGAGAGCTTTTCTGACGGAGCAATTGAGGTTAGACGAGTTTGTGATCTCTTAGAGACGAAAGCAGAGTCTCCTTCGAAGATCGCAGATGTCTCAGCGCTGCGGTCTCGGACCGCTTGAGGTTTTTGTCCAGCATCGCATTGATCCAGTCCAAGTGCTCGTCTATTGCAGCTGCGTTGCGTTCGAGTTCATCTCGTTTATCCCACATATAGTGATAGTGGAAAATCAGCGAGATGACCTTTTGCGCCTCTAGTACGAAACGGTTTTTGACCACGCTGTTCAACGTCGTATGAAACTTTCCGTCCAGCGTCGAGAAGTCATGGTAGCGATTGTCCAGATCTGCACGCAGGTCCTCATGTTCCTGTTTTAGCTCTTTGAGCTTGGGCCAGATATCATGGTCCGACGGTAGTGCCAAAAGCTGCCGAACGGCATTCATCTCCAGAACAAGCCGGAAATCGGATAGTTCGACCGCAAAGTCTGCGGTAAAACCGGACAATGTCCAGCCGCCTTTTGCGCGCCGTTCAACCAAACCGAAACGGCTGAGGCCTGCCAAAAATTCCTGCAAGCTATGTGAAGGGACGTTGAAATCCCTCGAAAGCTGGGCAACGTTTAGAGAAGTTCCGGCTGGAACATCAAACTTCAACACCCACTCCAAAAAGCGTTGTTCCAATTCCTCATTGGACAGGTGTGCATCTGCCGGTTCAAGGCGATGTCGAATTTCTGGTCTTTGAATGAGAGTTTTTTGCCGTCCTTCCCATTGGACGATATTTTCGGCGTCCAGTTTCTGAAGGGCTGTTCTTACAATTGTTCTGCTGACTTCCATTTGGGTTGCCAGCGTCGTTTCAGCAGGAAGCTGGTCGCCAACAGTCATCTCGCTGCAGATGTCCAGCAAGGTGTTGTATGCGCTTCTGAATCGGTCGTCTGTTCTGGCCATAGCGGCAGCCTAACATATCCAAAACAAAGAACAATTCCTCAAAAATGTATAATTTAATAAAAAACAATTGACGCCGATATCCGTCAGAGCCATATTGTATTTAATAATAAAAACCAATTTCGCCCGGGGAGAAGTTATGGCGGATTTTGTAGGGGGTTCTGTGCAGGGCTACCGGGGATTCAAGCTGTCTGCAGGATCATTTCACAAGCTTTCTGCTTTGCTGACGCTGGCTGTTTTGATCTTTGTATTTTCCTTCGGCAATGATGCGTTCTTCACAGTGAACAATGGTTTGACCGTGTTGTTGCAGACTTCGGTAATCGGACTGCTCGGCATCGGTATGACAATGGTAATCATCTCCGGTGGGATCGACCTGAGTGTCGGGTCTGTTCTGGCGCTGTCGGGAACCGTTACGGGCCTGTGTGTGAAAGCCGGAATTCCTGTTCCGCCTTCCATGGCGCTTGGGGTGGTGGCGGGTGCTGCTTGCGGCCTCGTGAATGGTTTTGTCATTACCAAAATGCGGATCACGCCCTTTGTTGCGACTTTGGGTATGATGATGATTGCCCGCGGAGTTGCGCTTCAGCTCACCGGCGCGGCACCAATTTCCCGTCTCGGTGAAGCATTTGGATTGCTTGGAAATGGTTCCCTTTTCCGGATCGTTGAAAAGACGAGCGGCATCTTTCCGAAAGTGGTTTTTCCGGGAATTCCCTATCCAGTTATCTTGCTTGCGATCGTTGCTGTTGCAGCTGCGATTCTTCTTAACTGGCGTCAGGTTGGCCGACATATATACGCTACCGGTTCCAACGAGGAGGCTGCGCGTCTCTCCGGTGTTCTGGTCGATCGCACCAAGATATTTGCTTACACACTGTCGGGCGCTCTGGCCGGTCTGTCTGGCAATGTCCTGATGTCGCGCCTTGTTACTGTCCAGCCCAATGAAGGTGTCATGTATGAGCTTGATGCAATTGCCGCAGCTGTAATTGGCGGTGCATCGCTCATGGGAGGTGTTGGCAACATCTCCGGAACCATGATTGGGGCCTTTATCATAGGTGTGCTTCGCAACGGCCTGAATATGGCGGGCGTGTCAGCCTTTATCCAACAAATCGTGATCGGGGTAATCGTCATTCTGGCGGTTTACATCGATCAAATGAGGAACCGGCGTTGATAAGCCGGAGACTACCAATATGGCATCTTTAAACGGAGGAAATGAGATGAAAAAACTGATTACGACTGCAATGATGGTGAGTGCATTTGCATTGTCTACTGCTGCTTCGCAGGCAGGTGAAATTGCGGTCATCGTAAAGACGACGAATTCCAGTTTCTGGCAGAATGTAAACAAAGGCGCGAGTGCTGCGATCAAGGACCATAGTGAGCATACGATGACCTTTAACGGACCGGCGGCAGAATCAGCTGTTGCCGATCAGGTAAACCTGGTCGAAAACGCAGTAAACCGAGGCGTTGCAGGTATTGTCCTTGCGCCATCTGATCCGGAAGCACTTGTCCCGGCAGTCAAAAAGGCCTTTGAAGCCCAAATACCAGTCGTAATTATCGATTCCGGTCTGGCAGACAACGGAAAAGACTATTTTCAGGCGTTCCTGTCCACCGACAATTGCGCCGCTGGCGAACTTGTTGCTGATAAAATGATCTCCGAGGTGGGCACTGAAGGAAAAGTGGCTGTCATGTCCTACGTTGCTGGTGTTGGTTCAGAAATTGGTCGCGTCGGGTGTTTCATCGAGCGCATCAAGGAAAAATCCAAGATCGAAATCGTCGGTCCTCTGTATTCACAGTCACAGATGGCAACTGCACTGAACCAGACAACAGATTTGCTGGCGGCGAACAGCGATCTGGTCGGCATCTTCGGTGCGAATGAGCCAACTGCAATCGGCATGGGACGTGCTCTTGTCCAGGCTGGTAAGGCCGGTTCTGTGACCGCTCTTGGTTTTGACGGCAATGCAGATTTGCAAGATTTTGTCCGTGACGGAACACTAGTTGGTACTGCGGTCCAAGGGTCATTCCAGATGGGTGAGCTTGGTGTCAATGCGATCGCGGGTCTGCTGAGCGGCGAAGAAGTGCCGAGCTTCATCGACACTGGTGTTGTTCTTGCAACGAAAGACAACATTGATAAGCCTGAAGTTCAGAACGTACTTTACTAAAACATGAGGTTTGGCCGGAAGTGTGAAATCCAGGCTTCCGGCCATTTCTCGACAGTCAGCAGGACAATGAACATGATCCCTCAAATGCAATCTGCGCCGCCTTTGGTGCAGATGACAGATATAGAAAAACACTTTGGCGGCATTCGGGCTGTGAACGGGGTTTCGCTGGATCTGTACCCCGGTGAGGTGGTTGGTGTGCTGGGCCACAATGGGGCCGGGAAATCTTGTCTGATGCGTATTTTATCCGGGGCAATGTCGCCGAATGAAGGTACCATCAAGGTCAATGGGGAACTCACAAACATCCAGACCCCTCATGATGCCCGCGACCTTGGAATTGAAACGATTTATCAGACTTTGGCGCTCGCAGATCATCTGAATGCACCGTCGAACCTGTTTCTCGGTCGTGAACTCAAGACCAGATTTGGTAATCTTGATGATGCAAAGATGATGGCGGAAACCGTCAAAATTCTGAAACGTCTCAATCCAAATTTCAAGAATCTGAATGATCCGGTGTCCAGCCTGTCTGGCGGCCAACGTCAGGTAATCGCAATTGCCAGAGCTATCTATTTCAATGTAAAAATCCTGATTATGGATGAACCGACAGCTGCTCTGGGTCCATCAGAAACAGCAATGGTCAGCGAACTCATTAAACAGCTTCGGGCCGAGGGCATCGGTATTTTGTTGGTGAGTCATGACATGCATGATGTGTTTGAGCTGTGCGACCGCGTCATTGTCATGAATAAAGGTAAAAACGTCGGGTCACATCCTATCAAAGACGTAACCAAGGACGATGTGTTGAGTCTGATTATCAAAGGTGAATTGCCTCATGACTGGAGCCCTCGCAGTCAGGAAAAACTGCAATGAGTATTGCGCAGACCAGCCAACCTTCTGTCAAAAAATCAATGACATGCGGGACTGTTGTTGAGCCTGGTGTTTTCAGGATTGAAAGCCGAGAGTTGCCGACCGAGGCACCTGAAGGATGGGTGTTGATCGACATTCAGGCTGTCGGGGTTTGTGGCACGGACTACCACATATTTGAGGGCAAGCACCCATTCCTTGAGTATCCCCGCGTAATAGGTCACGAGCTGAGCGCAAGGATTGTGAATGATACTGGCGAATGGAAAGCCGGTGAACTTGTTGTGGTCAATCCGTATGTGTCATGCGGAACGTGCAGGGCTTGTAAAAAAGGCAAGCCGAATTGTTGCAGTCAGATTGAAGTCTTGGGTGTGCACCGGGATGGCGGCCTGTGTTCAAGAATTGCGGTTCCGGCGGATAATATTTACCCGGCGCCTAATCTCACTAATCTGCAAGCGTCCATGGTGGAGTTTCTAGCAATTGGTGCCCACGCTGTTCGCAGGGCAAACCTTACCAGTCAAGATCGTGTCCTGGTAACCGGTGCAGGCCCTATTGGGATTGGCACCGCACTCTTTGCAAGATTGTCAGGCGCGGAAGTTCATTTTCTCGATCTGAGTGAAGTCCGGTTGGATCAGGCTAAAAAACTGTTCGGGTTTGAAAACACGCATGTTGCAGGATCCGAAATCCTGTCCGGTGATTTGAGAGATGGCTTCGATGTCATCTTTGATGCATCAGGGAGCCAGCAGGCAATTGAGGCTGGGTTTCCACTGCTTGCTCATGGTAGCCGCTATGTTCTGGTCAGCGTCGTGAAATCGACGATCACCTTTGATGATCCAGAATTTCACAAGCGGGAAACGCAAATCATTGGTAGCAGGAATGCAACAAAGGAAGACTTTCAGACCGTGATGGCGGCAATTCGGAAAAAACAGATCGACACCGATGCCTTGTGCTCGCAAACTGTACCCTTGGAAGAATTTGGGGACCGCTTTCCCGAATTGGTGGAAAACAGGGACACGTTGATTAAAGCCATCGTGACCATCTGAAAACTAAGAAACTGGACGCAACTTGAAAACACTTCGCCTTCATCCAGATGATAATGTCGCCGTAGTTCTGTCGAATATGAAAGCTGGAGAGGCCGTCGAGGACGGTATCCTGGCAAGCGCAAATATTGGCGCAGGTCACAAAGTTGCGGTGAGTAGGGTAGCCGCTGGCGAGTGTGTCCGGAAATATGGTCAGATCATCGGATTTGCCACTCGTGATATTGAAGCCGGTGAGCATGTTCACAGCTCGAATCTTGGCATGGGTGATCATCAGCAGGATCACGAAATAGGTGTTGATGCGCATGCTGCTGATCCAATCTCTCCTCCTGCTACGTTTAACGGTTATTACCGACCGGACGGACGGGTCGGAACGAGGAACTATCTCGGCATTCTGACATCGGTGAACTGTTCGGGTTCGGTTGCCCGGTTTGTTGCGGAGGCCGTCGAACGCGATGGCTGGTTGTCAGAGTTTGAGAACATTGATGGCGTTGTGCCCATTGTTCATGGCACCGGTTGCGGCATGTCCACGAACGGTGAGGGGTATGACATCCTTTTCCGAACTTTGGCAGGTTACGCAAAAAATCCGAACTTCGGCGCAATCCTTATGATTGGCCTGGGATGCGAAGTCATGCAGATCCCGGCGTTGGTCGGCGATCAGGCCATGCGCGCCTCCAATCGGTTTCGTTACATGACCATTCAGGAAAGTGGCGGGACCCGCAAAACCATCGACAAAGCGGTCGATATTTTGAAGGAGTTGGCCGGCGAAGCCAATCAGTGCAAACGAACTCCGGCACCTGCATCGGCAATTTCCATCGGGATGCAGTGCGGCGGATCGGACGGATATTCCGGCATAACAGCGAATCCGGCAATGGGTATTGCTTCGGACCTTCTGGTCCAGCACGGCGGAACAACCATTCTGTCCGAGACATCCGAGATTTTTGGGGCTGAACACCTGTTGACGCGTCGTGCCGTTAGCAACGAAGTTGGAGAAGCCCTGCAGGAACGCGTGTCCTGGTGGCAGGAGTATGCCGCCAAACATGGTGCGGAGCTCGACAACAACCCGTCGCCTGGCAACAAGCGCGGTGGCTTGACCACCATTTTGGAAAAATCTCTGGGTGCGGTGGCCAAGGCGGGATCGGCACCATTGTCCGGGGTGTTCAAATATGCCGAGCAAATTGATGTTTCTGGACTGACTTTCATGGATAGCCCCGGCTATGATCCTTGTTCCGTGACGGGCCAAATAGCATCCGGCGCAAACATCATTATCTTCAGCACTGGGCGGGGGTCGGTCTCCGGCTACAAGCCATCTCCGTGTATCAAACTGGCATCGAACTCTGCTATGTATGATCGCATGTCCGAGGATATGGACGTCAACTGCGGTGACGTTCTTGATGGTGTGTCTCTTGAAGACAAGGGCGAGGAAATCTTCAAACTGGTCCTTGCCGCTGCATCTGGCGAAAGGACAAAGAGCGAAGAGCTTGGTTTTGGTGGTGCGGAATTTGTGCCTTGGCAGATTGGTGCGGTGCTTTAAGCCTTATTCGTTGCTGAGGCTTCCTGTGTTTTACGACTGAAAATCGTCAGCATACGCCAAATAAAGAAATTGAACACCGGCCTCCGGTATCCGTTTCTATTTGGCGTATGCCTCCAGAACGGTTTCGCATCCTTGAGCCCAAATTGCAGTTAGCGAACGTTCGAATGCGGCAACGAAGTCTGATGCGTGAATCAGATCGCCATAGATATTTTGTTGTTCAAGCCACGCCCTCGGACGATGACGAGCGGCTTTGGCTGCCACGGTCAGATCGTTCCAGAACGGATCGTTAGGGGCAATAGTGCTTCCGTCCTCTCGAGTTCCTTCGCACATACGCGCCCAAAAAGCTTCGCAGAGAGCCAGTCCCTCGATCGGGGTTCCTGACGCGAGGCCGTCTTGAATGATTGGCAAAACGAAGCCGGTGTGGCGCGAGAACCCATCAAAGGCGACGCGACGTGTTGTATCGACGATGTCAGGATTGGAAAATCGACGGTCAATCAGATCGATATAGGCATCTGCTGTCATGTCCGGGACGGAATGGACATGTGGTGCTATCTCTGTATGGGCCACCTTGCGAAAAAAAGCCCCAATAGCCGGGTGTGACGCCGCTTCGGAAATCGTTTCAACTGACAGGATTTCTGCAGGATTTGCCAGAACCTGATGTCCTGCATTGAGGATGCGGATTTTCATCGTTTCATAATCGTGGACGTGATCTGAAAACGTCACGCCAACTTGTTCCCAAGCAGGTCTACCAGCACAGAAATCGTCTTCGATCACCCACTGCCGGAAATTCTCGTGGGTAACCGGCACGGCATCATCAATGCCAAGTTCCTTTGCCAGCTCGATTTCTCTGGCACCAGTTGCAGGAACAATGCAGTCCACCATTGAATTTGGAAAACTGCAGGTGCCGTCGATCCAGTCAGCCAGTTCCGGATCTGAAAGACGTGCCAGAGACACAATCGTCTGGCGGGTAATCCTGCCGTTTCCGAGGAGGTTGTCACAGCTTTGGATAGTGATGGGGCCAGTGCTGTTGTCTTTTCTAATTTTCAGAGCAGTAATTATTGCTCCAAAAGCTGTCCTCGGATGATCAGGATGAGCGGCGTCATGGAGAATGTCCGGATGGTTGGCGTCAAACGACTTGGTCACCGGGTGAATGTAGTACCCTCCTTCGGTTACTGTTAGAGCAACGATGCGAATTGCTGGCTCGGCCAATTGAGCGATCAGCGGACCATTCCCATCTTCAATCGGCAAGTAATCGATCATTGAGCCGATAACTTCAGCAGATGTCCCTGAGGGATCGAGCTCGATCAACGTGGTCAGGCAGTTCTGTGACAGCAGCTTCTCGCGCTGGGCGGCGTCATATGGACGAACGCCGGCGCCGATAATGGCCCAATCGTGATTGAGACCCATTTCAAACAGCCGGTGGAGGTACCAGGCCTGATGCGCACGATGAAAATTCCCTACACCGATGTGGACGATGCCAGGCGTCAGATTTGACCTGTCATAGTGTGGTACACGAACTGTATTTGGGAGTGTGCCGAGCGATGTGTCTTTTAAGGAATGCATCAGCTCATCCACTGACCGCCATCGACGTTATACGTCTGGGAAACGATGTAGTTGGCTTCATCCGAGGCTAGGAATACCGCCATACCGGTAAGGTCGTCCGGAGTGGCGAAACGGCCTGCGGGTACTCCAGCTGCAACTTCTTTCTTTTTCTGACCCGGTTTATTGCCTTCGAGTTTCGCGAACATGGCGTCGACATGTTCCCAGTGCTCACCGTCAACTACGCCGGGCGCAATTGCGTTCACATTGATGCCGTGTTTGATCAGGTTCAGGCCAGCTGATTGGGTCAGCGAAATGACGGCAGCCTTTGTGGAACAATAAACGGCGACCAGACTTTCACCCCGTCGTCCGGCTTGAGAGGCCATATTGATGATCTTGCCGCCGTGACCCTGGCTAATCATCTGCTTCGCTGCAGCTTGTAGTGTGAACAACGTGCCGCCGACGTTGACAGCATACAATTTGTCGTAGCTTTGGCGGGTAATGTTGACGGTCTCGGCTGCATCGAAAAGTGCAGCATTGTTAATCAGGATGTCGAGCTTTCCTGCTTTGCCAACAACTGTCGCAATTGCGGCATTTATACTGTCTTGCCGGCTCACATCCAGTTCAATCGCATAGGCAGCGTCACCGATTTCAGAAGCGGCGGTATGAGCTGCTTCGAGATTGATGTCGGCAATTGCAACTGTTGCGCCTTCGCGAACAAAAGCCTCGGCAAAACCCCTGCCAATCCCGCGCGCTGACCCTGTAATCAGTGCTGATTTTCCGTCAAGACGCTTCATTCGAACCGCAATCCCTGTTTGTCAAAACGGTGGATTTTTTCAGGGTCCGGGGTCAGGAATATCTGGTCGCCATGGCGGTAGCCAACTTCGCCCGAAGAGCGAACGGTAACTGGCTCGTCCATTCCTTCCATGTCGACATACAGGAACGTATCGGACCCCAGGTGCTCGGATACGGTGACTTTGGCTGACCATTTTCCTTCGTTCGAGGAAACCGAAAGGTGTTCTGGGCGAATGCCTATGGTTTCAGCGCCGTATTCGGCAGCGATTGCGCCTTCTATCAGGTTCATCTTTGGCGATCCGATAAAGCCGGCGACAAATTTGTTGCGAGGTGTGTGATAGAGTTCGAGCGGAGAGCCGACTTGTTCAATAATACCTGCTTGTAACACAACGATCTTGTCTGCCATGGTCATGGCCTCGACCTGGTCATGGGTGACATAGATCATGGTCGTCGCAAGCGTCTGGTGCAGCTCGGAGATTTCCAGCCGCATGTTAACGCGCAAGGCCGCGTCAAGGTTCGACAGGGGTTCATCGAAAAGGAACGCGGCCGGTTCGCGAACAATGGCACGACCAATAGCGACACGCTGGCGCTGGCCACCAGAGAGTTGACCCGGACGCCTATCCAGATAGTCCGTCAGATTGAGGACTTTCGCCGCAGCTTCGACCTTGGCATCCTGCTCGGACTTGTCGAGACCGGCCATGCGCAGCGGGAACGCAATGTTCTTGCGAACAGACATATGCGGATAGAGCGCATAGGACTGAAACACCATGGCAAGGCCGCGTTTGGCAGGCGGGACTTCAGTGGCGTTACGGCCATCAATAGTAATATCACCGCTTGTGACATCCTCAAGGCCTGCAATCAGCCGCAGCAGCGTGGACTTGCCGCAGCCGGACGGACCGACAAAGACAACAAATTCACCTTCTTCAATCTTGAGGTCCAATGGCGGGATTACCTGAACATCGCCAAAGCTTTTGGTAATCTGGTTAAGTGTGATCTGGCCCATCTTGGAGCTCCTATTTAACCGCGCCAAAGGTCAAGCCGCGCACGAGCTGTTTCTGACTGAACCAGCCAAGGATCAAGATCGGTGCAATGGCCATGGTTGAGGCTGCGCTGAGTTTGGCAAAGAAGAGGCCTTCCGGGCTGGAATAGCTGGCGATGAAGGCTGTCAATGGTGCCGCTTTGACTGCAGTCAGGTTCAGCGTCCAGAAGGCTTCGTTCCAGGCAAGGATGAAGTTCAACAGCATTGTAGAGGCAATGCCGGGTATGGCCATCGGAGTGAGAATGTAGAGAAGCTCTTCCTTCAGTCCGGCGCCATCCATCCGCGCAGCTTCCAGGATTTCACCTGGAATCTCCTTGAAGTACGTGTAGAGCATCCAGACGATGATAGGCAGGTTGATCAGCATCAGGACTATGGTCAAACCAATGCGGCTGTCGAGAAGGCCCAATTGGATAAACAGCAGGTAGATGGGGTAAAGCACACCAACTGCTGGCAGCATCTTGGTCGACAGCATCCACAACAGGATATCCTTGGTCCGTTTTGAAGGCACGAAGGCCATCGACCAGGCAGCCGGCACTGCAATGATAAGTCCGAGGATTGTCGATCCGCCGGCCAGGAAGATCGAATTCCACAGGAACCGCATGTAGTTAGAGCGTTCCTGTACGACGGAATAGTTCTCAAGCGTCCAATCGAAGAACAGGAAAATTGGCGGATCGGCGATTGCCTGGGCTTCGGTCTTGAAACTGGTAAGGATTGTCCAGAGGATCGGAAAAAAGATCAGCAATCCGATCAACCAGGCGATGCCTGTGTTGATGAGTTTCCGTTTGTTTGTAACTGCGCGAGCCATTTGCGTTCTCCTCACGCGTCCAGGTTTTTGCCAACGATCCGCATCAGGAAGATCGCTATAATATTGGCGAGAATGATGGCGTACACACCGCCGGCGGATCCCAGTCCAACGTTCTGGCTTTCCAACACGCGCTGAAAAATCAGGTAGGACAGCGTTTTGGTCCCGAATGCCCCGCCTGTGGTGACGAAGATTTCTGCGAAAATTGCCAGCAGAAAGATGGTCTGGATCAGGGTCACGATGGTTATCGCGCGCGCCAGATGCGGAAGAACGATGAAGATAAAGCGTTTGTGCACTGGTGCGCCATCCATTTCGGCGGCTTCCAGTTGTTCACTGTCTAGTGACTGGATCGCGGTCAGCAAGATGAGCGTCGCGAATGGTAGCCACTGCCACGACACGATCATGACCAGCGAGGGCATGGAAGCTTGGCTCAACCATTGTATTGGTTCGGCACCGAAAAATTTCCAAAGATGCGCAAGGATACCGTTTACCGGATCCATGAACATGTTTTTCCAGACCAGGGCAGACACGGTCGGCATCACGAAGAAGGGCGCTATGACGAGAATACGGACAACGCCCTGACCCCACATCGGCTGATCCAGTAGAATTGCCAATGCAATACCCAATGCAATGGTAATGACCAGAACGCCGCCGACAATAATCAGTGTGGTTTGAATGCTGGGCCAAAATGAGCTTGAGCTGACAAACCGGATATAATTGGCAAATCCGACCCACTCCAGCCCGTTGGCCATCGAGTCGCCGCGCAGCGGCAGGTATTTCTTGAATGAAAAGAACAGCGTCATGCACAGCGGGATGAGCATCCAACCCAACAACAGAACCACTGCTGGTGCCATCATAACTCGGGCTGCTGATCGTGATTGCTGAGTAGCCATGACACATCTCCTCTGTTGACGGACAAGAGTCCATCTCGAAATATATCGTTAAAAAATTTCGGCGGTAGGAGGCCGAAGGACGAGCGGACCCGCCCTCCGGAAGTGGTCGGCCGTGGAGGCTTACTGGTAGCCAGCGGCTTCCATAGCGTCGTTGGTCAGAGCCTGGGCTTTAGCCAGTGCTTCTTCGACGGTCTGTTGACCGGCGTAGGCTGCTGAGAACTCCTGGCTCACTTCAGTCGCGATACCAGCAAACTCGGGGATCGCAGCGAACTGAATGCCAACATATGGGCTCGGGTCGACTGTTGAGTTGTTTGGATCAGCAGACAAGATTGAGTCCAGAGTCATCTTGGCGAACGGTACGGCCTGATAGTCAGGGTTCTCATAGAGCGAGACACGTGCACCTGGAGGGACGTTGGCCCAACCTTCTTTAGCCGCAACGAGTTCGATGTATGCCTTAGAGGTGGCCCATTCGATAAACTGTTTTGCAGCTGCTTCTTTTTGAGTGCCGGCCGGAATTGCCAGAGCCCAAGCCCACAGCCAGTTCGAACGCTTGCCAAGACCTGTATCCGGGGCCAAAGCGAAGCCAACGGAATCCGCAACGGTAGAATCTTTAGGGTTTGTCACGAAGGATGCTGCAACAGTTGCATCAATCCACATTCCACATTTGCCCTGCTGGAACAACGACAGATTTTCGTTGAAGCCGTTGGTCGCATAGCCTGGAGGGCCTGATGCGTCCATCATGTCCTTGTAGAAATTAAGGGTGTTGGCCCACTGTTCTGTGTCGAATTGAGCTTTCCAGTCCATGTCGAACCAACGTGCACCGAAGGAGTTCGACATCGCTGTGATGAACGCGCCGCCTTCACCCCAACCGGCCTTGCCACGCAAGCAGATGCCGTTGATCTCGTTGTCGCGGTCGGTCATTGCCGCCGCGGCCTTCATGATGAAATCCCAAGTAGGTGCATCCGGCATTTCCATACCGGCAGCTTTCATCAGGTCAGTGCGGTACATGATCATGGAGCTTTCGCCGTAGAACGGAGCTGCATAGAGCGTACCGTCGTGGCTCAGTCCACCTGCCATAGCGGGCAGAAGGTCGCCAACATCATATTCCTCAGACAGATCATCGAGGGCAACGAGCCAGCCGTTGGAACCCCAGATCGGCGTTTCGTACATGCCGATTGTCATGATGTCGAAGGCGCCACCTTTCGTGGAGATGTCGGTTGTGACGCGCTGACGCAGCACGTTTTCTTCCAACGTAACCCACTCCACCGTGTGGCCGGTCTTGGCCGTGAAGTCGTCGGTATAACCCTGCATGCGGATCATGTCGCCGTTGTTCACGGTTGCAATGGTTAGTGTTTCGGCAAAGGCACTTCCTGCCAGAATTAGAGACAGTGCGGTTGCCGCACCGATAGAAGCTTTAGAAAACATCTTTTCCTCCCGAAGCTAGATGCTCAGGAGAGATTGCGCTCAATTGTGGAGCGTGTCAATAAAAAATTTTACGCGCGTAAAATTTTAGGCGGAAGCACGTAAGACCAGGCGCGCGGCAAACAGTGTTTCTGTGCGCTCTCGAAAGTTGCCGCCGGCCTCGATCAGGTTGTTCAAGGTGTCGAATGCGCAATTCGCCACGGCTTCGTATTCATGCGCTGCTGTTGTCAGGGATGGGCAGGTGTACCGGGAGAACGGATGATCATCATGAGATGCTACGCGGAGGGCACATCCTTCGCTATGACCAACCCTGAGTCCCTTCTCGTAACAGGCTGACAGGAGCCCGATTGCCAGTCGGTCATTGCTGCAAAGAATGGTGTCGGTGGGAAAGCTGCTTGTCTCAAGGATCTTGAGGGCTCCTCGCCGACCGATTTCTTCAAATGCCCAGCCTTCACCATCTACCTTGACCACGTGTGGCTCGAGGCCAAGTTGCTGCATGACCTCCAGATAAGCCATTCGTCGCTTGTTTGCGTTCGGGTTCGCCGGTGTCTGCATTTCGAAAAAACACGGGGTGTCACCAGTGCGTGAAAGATACTCGACCGTCTGCTGGACGAAGCTGAAATTATCAGACCCGACAAAGGCTTCGCCTATTCCCTCTATATTCGCGTCAAAGAGGACAGTTGGGATGTCTTTGCTGAATTTTTCAATCACATTGCGGTCTGATGCACGTCCAAGAGGAGCAAGAAGGACGCCTGCAGGTTTCTGAGATCGCAAACTGTCTAGGATTTCATTTTCGAGACTTTGTTTGCCGTGCGCGCTGAAGAGTGTTGGTCGAAACCCGTTCTCGATGCATCGTTGTTCTATCTTTCTCGCGATCTCGGTAAAAAAGGGATCGGCAAGATAAGGCACGACAATTCCGACATTCTTAGTCAGTCGTCGATTTTGGTTCATGGCGAATATGTTTGGGCGGAAGTCATAACGCTCGAGCGCGTGTTCGATTCGCTCGCGAGTCGATTGGCGAACGCTGCCAGGGTCATTGAAATACTTGGAGACGGTTGGCCTGGAGATCCCGCTCACCGCAGCGAACTCCTCCATGTTTTTTACTTTTTGTTCGCCCATTCCGCTATTCCGACTTCTCTAATTCCAAATACTTCCGCGCGCACAACGAAAATTGATTTGTTTCTGCGAGATCAGTTATAAGTTAGCGCGCGCAATATACTAATTTTACAATAAGTGGTGAACGGGAAGCTGGTCAATAGGTGGTCAACTGTGACGGGCGCTTTGATGTGTATGTGTACAAAAAGCCATTCGTAAACAGGGATTTAGACGTTAATCAGGTTTGTTGGTGCTGGTGTCGTCGATAGTAAACTGCTCCAGTTCCTCAAGCAGCAATTCCAGAAAATCCTGGCCAACTTGGGACAGCGGTCGTGTCTTGGATGTGATCACAGCCATATCCATGAAGATGGCGGGCCGGAACGGTCGGACAACAAAACTGCCTTCAAAATCGAAGTCTGTGGCAAACCGGTCGAGGATGGCAGCTCCCATGCCTTCTTTCACGAAACTCAGCAGGTTCTTGAACAAATGGGAATGAACGCGTGCCTTAAGTGGGATTCCGGCATTGTGAAACGCCTCTCGCAATCTTCTATGGCTCATATGATCGGGGCCCATCGCGACAATCGGCTGATCTGCCAACAAGTCTGGTGTGAGAATGCGATGCTCTTTCAAACAGCTTGAATCTGGTAGGGCGACAACAGTTTCGATGTAGACGGGATAGGCAGTCAGGCTGTCGTAAAGTAGCGGCAATTCGCAAAACCCGATTTCGAATAGGCCGGACATCACCCATTCCTGGATCTTGGACGACGTCTGTGCTTGAAAGGAAATGTTTAATTCCGGTCGGTCTTTGGCAAAACGAGCAATCAGTTTTGGCATAAACCCAAAGGATGCAGAGTGTTGGGAAGCGACTTGCAGGTGCCCGAATTGCTTGTTTTGAAGATCAATGACCGTTTGCGTCACGTGGTCCAGTCCGCGAACCACCGTATCCACTTCCCGGTTCAGTAAATCTGCTTCCGGTGTCGGAATCATGCGGCCGTGGACCCGTTCAAACAGTTTGAAGCCGGTCTGCATTTCAAGCTGCGACAACAGATTGGAAACACCGGGTTGAGAAATGCCCAGTTGTTCGGCAGCACCCGTTACTGTGCCGGTTTCGATAACAGCATGCAGGGCTTGTAATTGTCGAAATCTGAGTCTCATAGGCAAGAGTATAAGTTTTAATGATGAACTGGCCAGTTATTCGTATTTGTAATGATGAATAAAAACAGACAGTGTCATGGTCGTCATGAATACGGATGCCAGAATGAAATCAGAAACCGTCATCGTTATTGGAGCCGGAATTGTTGGTGCCTCGGCATCGATCTGGCTTCGGCGTGCAGGTTTTGATGTTGTTCTGATTGACAAATCTGCACCGGGTGAAGGAGCGTCCTTCGGCAATGCCTGCGTTCTGGCAAGTTGTTCAGTGGTTCCTGTCACCGCGCCAGGTCTGATCTGGAAAGGTCCGAAGTATCTTCTGGACCCGAACTTTCCATTGTTCATGCGGTGGAAGTACATTTCGAAACTAATGCCTTGGCTGGTCCGGTATCTGGCTCATGCAAACTCCAATGACACCCGCCGGATTTCTGAGGGTCTTGCAACGATTGTTGGTGACAGTCTTGAGCAACACCAGTCGCTCACGGCCGACACATCCGCTGCGAATTGGATACAGCCGAGCCACTATAGTTTTGTCTATCGAAGCAGAGAGGCCTTCGAGGCTGACAGCTTCACGTGGCAGCTTCGGCGGGATGCCGGATTTGTTCCCGATATTATAGAAGGCGCAGAAGTCAAGGAACTGGAACCAAGTCTCTCGCCGGACATGAAGCTTCTCGCCGTGATGAAAGACCATGGTTTCATTTTGAACCCGGGGAATTACGTCAAAGATCTGGTGAAAGTTTTTCAGGAACTTGGTGGTCAGTTCGTCGAAGCTGAGGTGAAGGATTTCGAACTGACTGACGGTCAAATTGTGGCCGTCGATACAACTGAAGGCAAATTTCAATGTGGCAAAGCTGTTCTGTCGGCCGGCGTCTGGTCCAAGGTGCTGATGGAAAAACTCGGCCTCACCGTGCCATTGGAAGCTGAGCGGGGATATCATATCGTTTTCAAGAACCCGAGCGTGCAGCCCAGCCATCCGATGATGCTGACCGAAGGAAAATTCGTGGCAACACCTATGGATCAGGGATTAAGGTGTGCAGGTATCGTGGAATTTGGTGGTCTCAGCGAAAAGCGCTCCAAGGCGCCTCTCGAATTGTTGCGGAAAAAGGTAAGGGCGACATTTCCGGGTATGACCGCTGACAGCGAAGAGGAATGGCTCGGTTTTCGCCCGGCGCCAACGGACAGTTTGCCGCTGATAGGTGAAGTTGGAAAATCCGGTGTCTACGCAGCTTTTGGACACCATCACATTGGTCTTACGGGAGGACCCAAAACTGGACGCTTGATCTCGGAACTGATCGCTGGTGTCCCAACAAACAATGACATGAACGTTTATGAGCCAAAGAGGTTCATGAAGAGAGCATAAGTCCAAAAAACTGGATCTGAAGGGGAACAGTAATGAACACGGCAGTATTGAAACTCGGAACCGCTGTTGCGGCACTTACTATTGGTGCGAGCAGCGCATTGGCTGAAAAATGGGATATGCCGATGGCATATGCCGCGACCAACTACCACTCCGAAATGGGTGTTGTCTTTGCTGACAAGGTTCGTGATTACACAAAGGGTGAGATTGATATCACTGTGCATCCGGGAGGATCGCTTTTCAAAGGTGGCGAAATCAAGCGGGCCGTCCAGACAGGTCAGGCACCAATCGGCGAGCGTTTCATGTCCGCGCATGCGAACGAAGCACCGCTTCTCGGATGGGACAATCTACCGTTTTTGGCGACTTCCTATGAGGACAATGACAAGCTTTGGCAGGCTGCCAAGGAAAAAGTGAATTCACAGTTGTCCGACCTGAATCTAGTGGCGCTCTACACATGTCCGTGGCCGGGGCAGGGGTTCTACTTCAACAAGGAAGTCAAGTCTTCCGAAGACACTCAGGGTATCAAGTTCCGGTCCTACAACACTGCGACTGCGACATTTGCAGAAGCGCTGGGCATGATTCCGGTTCAAGTGGAAGCTGCTGAACTCAGCCAAGCGCTTGCGACCGGCGTTGCAGAAGCATTTATCTCTTCTGGCTCAACCGGTTATGACCGGAAGGTTTGGGAGCACCTGTCTCACTACTACAAGGTCAATGCGTGGTTGCCGCGCAATTATGTGATGGTCAATAAAGGCGTTTGGGAAGGCCTGGGTGCGGATACACAAGCTGCGATTCAAAAGGCTGCGGACGAAACCGGTGCTGATTGTTCTGCCAAGTCTGCTGAACTTGCCAGCTGGTATTTCGAGCAGCTTTCGGGCAACGGCATGTCCGTTGAAGACGCTGGTCCCGATTTCCTGGCTGAGCTGCAAACCATTGGTGCAAAGATGACGGCAGATTGGCTCGCTGAAGTCGGAGATGACGGGCAAGCCATCATCGACGCTTACAAAGCGAACTAACATTACTGCCTTATTTAATCAGGGATAATGGCCGCGATCCTTCGAAGGGACCGCGGTTGGTCTCACTATTTTGGATTAGTGACTGATGAGAGACTGGCAACCGTTCCTTGGGCTGCCTTTGTGGGTCTGGCTCTTTGTTTTTCCAACCTTGTTTGCGTTTTTTTGCCTGTTGCAGCGAGACAGGGCAGCTCGGCTATTGCGGCCAATCTGGAAAACCCTTGACCGGATCTATCTGGGGTGCGGTGTCGTTGCAGCCTGTTTCATGGTGCTGATCTTGTTACTGATTGTTGGGCAAATGGTTGCCCGCTGGTCTTCGATGACGTTTCCGGGCTCAACGGAATATGCCGGTTATGCGATGGCGGCGACGTCGTTCTTTGCTCTTGCCTACACTTTGACGCGAGGCGGGCATATCCGTGTTTCGATTTTCCTGAATTTGAACAAATTCACACGCCTTTGGATGGATATTGCCGCAATGCTGATCGCGGCGTGGACGGCAACATATTTCGCGCGCTACGCAGTCAAAACCAACATTTTTTCCAAGATGTTGAACGACCGGACTCAGGGTCAGGATTATGTTCCTGAATGGCTTTTGAGCTTTTTTGCCATGTTTGCAACCTGGCCAACTGAATGGGCAAAGCTTTGGGCGGAGACCGGTTCTGAATGGGTCTATACGCCCGTCTGGTTGCCGCAGTTGCCGATGTCTATCGGTACCATTCTGCTCGCCATTGCCATCTGGGATTATCTGTTCCGGCTACTTGTGAACCGGGAAAGCAGCATAGGCGGGGAAACGCTGTAATGACCGAGATCTACGCCACTGGTGTATTCCTGTTTGTCCTTTTCGCCCTGCTCGGTGGTTCTGTCTGGATCGGCTTGGCATTGATGGGTGTCGCGTGGGTCGGGATGGAGCTGTTCACGTCACGCCCGGCAGGCGATGCCATGATCACTACGATTTGGACGGGTGCCTCCAGTTGGACATTGACGGCATTGCCGCTGTTCATCTGGATGGGCGAAATTCTGTACCGAACACGATTGTCCCAAGACATGTTCCGCGGGTTGGCCCCGTGGATGCGCTATTTGCCCGGCGGTTTGCTGCACACCAATATTGCTGGCTGTACCATCTTTGCAGCAGTCTCGGGATCATCAGCCGCCACCCTCAACATGGTCGGGAAAATGTCGATCCCGGAGTTGCGCGCGCGCGGCTATCCGGAATTCATGATCATTGGAACTTTGGCAGGAGCTGCGACTCTGGGGCTTATGATCCCGCCATCGCTTACCTTGATCGTTTATGGCGTGACGGTGAATGAATCCATCACCAAGCTGTTCATGGCAGGCATATTTCCCGGACTTGTCTTGTCCGGGCTATTCATGACCTACATTGTTTTCTGGCATTTTTTTTCTAAGGGACAGAAACCGGATCCTGAACCTCCGATGTCGCTTGGCAAGAGGTTCGCTGAAAGCCGGTTTTTGATACCGCTGTTCGTGCTCGTTTTTCTCGTTATCGGGTCGATGTACATGGGATATGCCACGGCCACTGAAGCGGCGGCTGTCGGTGTGATTGGGGCGTTGGCGCTTTCTGCTGCGCAAGGGTCACTGACATGGGAAACGTTCAGTCAAAGCCTGATGGGTGCGACACGTACATCGGCAATGATCGCTTTCATCTTGATGGGAGCAGCCTTCCTTTCGCTCTCGATGGGGTTCACGGGGTTGCCCCGGGCTCTGGCCGAATTCATTGATGGATTGAACCTGTCGCCTATTGCATTGATTGCGGTCCTGACACTTTTTTACCTGATCCTTGGGATGTTCATGGATGGTTTGTCTTCTGTGGTACTGACCATGGCGATTGTCGAACCTATGATCCGGCAGGCAGGTATTGATGTCATCTGGTTCGGAATTTTCCTGGTGGTTGTGATTGAAACTGCGCAAGTAACGCCGCCGATAGGTTTCAACCTTTTCGTCTTGCAGGGCATGACCCGGCACGAGATTTCCTATATCGCCAAAACGGCTATTCCGATGGTCGGGCTTATGCTGCTGATGGTCGTCATTCTGGTCGTATGGCCCGAACTTGCTACATGGCTGCCGGAGAATATTCGGTCAGGCCCAGGCGAATGATGTCCCTGCGCTCAATAGGCTGCAAAAACGGAACGTCGTTTAAGACTTGGGGCTTGTGAAATGGAGCCCGGCGGAAAAGCCTTACATGGAGCGACACTAGGGATCCTGATGCTCGAAACGCGTTTCCCCCGGGTGCATGGTGATGTCGGCAACGCGCTCACATTTCCATTCCCTGTTCAGTACCGAGTTGTGTGTGGTGCCAGTCCAGACAAGGTGGTTCGTGAAGACCCGCGAAAGCTCGCTGAGCAGTTTATAGAGGCGGGTCGCGATCTGATAGGCTTGGGCTGCGACGGTATATCCACTACGTGTGGATTTTTAACCCCTCTTCAGCGCGAGCTGGCCAACGCCTTGTCAGTGCCAGTGGCAACATCTTCGCTGATGCAAATCCCGATGCTTCAGAAAATGCTGCCAAATGGCAAACGTGTTGGGGTCATCACAATTTCCAGGGATAGTCTGTCAAAAGCACATCTTCTGGCGGCTGGTATTGTCAATCCGGACACTGTGCCCGTTGTTGGCACAGAGCAAGGGCGGGAGTTTTCAGCTGCTATCCTGGAGGATCGCTTGACGCTTGATTTCGATGCCTGTCGACTGGATCTTCTGGACGCTGCCAATGAGCTGGTCACCTTGCATCCAGATGTCGGGTGCATTGTTCTTGAATGCACCAACATGGCTCCCTATGCAGCCGATATTCGTAAGGTTACAGGCCTGCCGACCTATTCCATTTACAGTTTTCTATGTTGGTTCCAGATGGGTTTGTTACCCGAGCGTTTCGATAACGAAGCGGACGCCCATCGTCGCTGAAATCAGTCAGACCTTCAAAGCCTGAATTTTATATGTTTTCGGCTTTGAATGTCTGATTTGTGGAGTGTTAGAGAGGCCTTGCAATTGCTTTGAGGAACCTATCCGACAATAAGTTGCTTGAGTTGCAGCGCTTCATACTCGAGCTCATTCAGTCGATAATTTACGACGTCACCGATGGTCACGATTCCGATAACGCTTCCCTCTTTAATGACTGGCATGTGGCGAAAACGGCCTTCTGTCATTTTGCGGAGGACCGATATCAGCGCGTCATCAGGACTACAGACTTCAACGCTTGTCGTCATGATATCTGCAACCTGCTGCGGCAATGTCTGCCCAGGCGTATCAGCAAGTCTTCGAACAATATCACGTTCCGACAGAATGCCTTGTAGTTCACCTTCCGGGTTCGTGACGATCAATGCACCAATGCGCTTGTCCCGGAGTATTTCAACTGCTTCAAGGAGAGTGTTTTGCGGTTGGAGCGAAAATACGTCCTTTCCCTTGGAAGAAAGGATGTTTTCGACTGTCGCGACTTCACTCGAGGTATTTGATTTCGAGGATTGGCTGTGAGTTGTCGCGTGCGCCTTGTCTTTACGGCTAGGGGCCTGATAAGAGCTTGGCATGGATTTACTCCTTAGCTGAATATCCGGTTTTGGATAGTAGGACACAGCTTACCCATCGGGTGCAAGCCCAACGAAGGAACTCTTCAAATTGGAAGAAATCGTTCTGACATCTTTTACGGCTACGATTTTATTCGTCCTGGCGTGCTACGCCGGATATCAGTATCGCCGTGTCTGGGTAAAAGAGGGGCCGCGTTGGCAGTTCTGGCTTTACGGATTGATTGCAGGCGGTTGCCTTGCGTTGGTCGCGTTTATCCCGGTTTCATAAACGCTTAGGTGGTTGCCGGAGAGCTCCGGCTAACCTTCCATTTCTGCGAGCCTTTTCTGTGCCCGCGGACAACCGGCAAGCCGGTCGCGAAGCGGGCTGTTGGGATCAATTTCCTTGCTGCACACCACACAGTGGTCCGCATCTGAAATTGCATTCAGCCCGCCACAACTTCCCTTGATGGTTTTGCCTGAAAAAATTACGCCGAGCGACATGCCGAGGATGACGAGCAGTAAAAGTGCAAAAGCAAAAACAAAGGTCAGCACGATAATTGCCTATTCCGGTTGTCAGGCCTGCAATTGAGCGAAACGATCGCTTACAGCAGAAGTGAACCCGTTGTTTCCTGAATTCGTCGCGCGATCAATGAACAAAACAGCCAGATCACGTTGATTTGCGATTTCAAGTCCACGCTCTGTGCCCAGAACCAGCATCGCGGTTGCCCAGGCATCTGCCTGCATCGTGTTTTCCGCAAGAACGGTGACCGATGCAGTTTTGTGCTTGATCGGCTGACCGGTGTGAGCGTCGATGATGTGGGAGAAACGCTCGCCATCGCGTTCAAAATAATTTCGGTAGTCGCCGGAAGTTGCCATGCCCAGGTTAGACACGCTGGCGACCTGGAATGCTTTCTGGCTGATCGAATCAGGAGTCTCGATCCCGATTTGCCAGTCAAAGCTGTCTGCATTGCGGCCAGAGACATAGATGTCTCCACCAATGTCTACCATGAAATCGGTAAGCCCGAAGCTCTTGACCACTGCTGCGAGCTGATCAACGCCGAAGCCCTTGCCAATGGACGGTAGGTAAAGCTGAGTGCCCGGAATGCTTTTACTCAAATGCGTGCCATCGACAGTTAGACCTTGTGTCTGACCGGCTACTTGTTGTGCGTTGGCAACGGTATTGGAATCAGCGGCTGGACGCTGTCCTGCGTTCTTCGCACCAAAGCCCCAAGCTTCAATGACAGGGCCGAGAGTGATGTCAAACTGACCGTCACTTGCCTGATTGATTTCCTTAGAAGCCTGAACCACTTTGGCCAGAGCCTTGGAAACTTTCATCGGAGACGTGGACGCGTGAGCGTTGAACCGGGAGACTTCGGAAGTCATATCCCAATTCGACATCTGCGCATTGACTTCCTGAAGACTCGCTTCAAGTGCCTTTTGCAGTGCAGCCTTGTCTATGTTTCGGTCAGGATCGAGGGCGGTGACAGAATAATTGGTTCCCATCGTGGACCCCGACAGCTCAAGAACATCCGCACTACCTTTACAGGCAGCAAGGGTGAGAGACATCAGGATGAAACTGCGTCGGGAGAATTTTATGTTAGTTGGCACCGTACCACCTCCGATCGATCATTTGCGACTGTTGTCGCGCATCCATTCGCGCTTTTCTTTTGTTTTGAGAACCGTTTCAACATAAAAATGTAGCTAAATGTCAAAAAAGCTCTTTTTATGGGCGCGAAAACGTAGCATACGGCATTTTGTGGAATTCTGGAGGCCAGATGCGTGCAAAATTTTAAGCTCAATAAAGGTCTTGATCTGCCCGTTCTGGGAGAACCGGTTCAAGAAATCAGCGAGAAACGCGATATACGTACCGCTGCAGTCCTAGCCGGGGACTACATTGGGTTGAAGCCTCGACTGGTTGTGCAAGAGGGTGACGTTGTTGGTGTTGGTGCGCCAATACTTTTCCACAAGGACTCGCCAGATGTAATGGTCGCATCGCCGGTGTCAGGCCGCGTGAAGGCCGTAAATCGAGGCGCGCGCCGTGTATTGATCAGTGTCGAGATTGAAATCGACGATTCGGCAGCCGACGCTGTCGACTTTTCCAAGGTCGGCGATGTTTCGGCGCCCGAAGGTCTGGTGGAGCGTTTATGCGCTTCCGGACTGTGGACCTCTTTCCGAACACGGCCGTACTCGAAGGTCCCTGATCCGGCAACGCGCCCGTCATCAATCTTCGTGACTGCAATGGACACCGAACCGCTCTCTGCTGATCCGGTGCCGATTATTGTTGAAAACGCTGCAGCCTTCGAAAAGGGGCTGGAGACAATCAAGTCTCTCAGCGAGGGTAAGACGTTCCTGTGTTGCGAAACCGGGGTAGACATTCCTGGCCTTGAGATGGACGGTGTCGAAGTTGCAGGCTTTTCCGGCCCGCACCCGGCGGGTCTTGCCGGAACGCACATGCATTTCCTTGACGCACCTAGCGCGGCAAAGACGGTCTGGACGATTGGCTATCAGGATGTGATTGCAATTGGACGTTTGCTGGAAACCGGGAAAATTGATGCCAGCAAGGTAATCGCCTTGTCAGGTCCTATGTGCTCCAATCCGCGATTGATCCGCACGGTGGCCGGTGCTTCCATGACCGAACTGTGTGCTGGTGAGATCGCCGTTGACGCTCCGGTGCGTATGATCTCCGGATCCATTTTGAGTGGACGACTGGGAGAGGGCACCAGTTCTTACCTTGGACGGTACGCACGGCAGATCACTTTGATCGAGGAAGATCACAAACAAAACACGATGGGTTGGATTCTTCCAATGCCATCGAAATACGCATTCCAACCGGTTTTGGGCTCCGCTTTTTCAAAGAAGCTGTATGCTCTGACGTCAAATCTAAACGGGGGGCGGCGCGCCATGGTGCCATTGGGCACGTTCGAAGAGCTGATGCCGCAGGATTTTCTGCCCACTCAGTTGTTGCGGGCATTGCTCGTGATGGACACCGACCAGGCTCAGGCTCTTGGAGCTTTGGAACTGGACGAGGAAGATTTGGGGCTGGTTGGGTTTGCTTGCCCGGCCAAGTATGAATATGGCATTGCGCTTCGCGACAGCCTCACCAAAATTGAAAAGGAGGGCTAGACCTTGGGTCTTCGCAACTTCTTTGACCGCCTAGAGCCTTATTTCGTTAAGGGCGGCAAATACGAGAAACTCTTCCCCATCTACGAGATGGTCGAGAGTTTTATCTACACACCTAAAACGGTGACCACGGCTGCGCCTCATGCCCGCTCTTATGTGGATATGAAGCGGATCATGACCTATGTGGTGATCGCGACGATCCCGTGCATTTTGATAGGCCTCTACAACGTCGGCTTCCAGGTCAACTCGGCGCTGACAACATACAATCCGACCGGTTGGCGGGCCTGGGTTATCGAAGCTCTTGGGATCGGATTTGATCCGACCAACCCATTCGCCAATTTCATGCACGGCCTCATGTACTTCCTGCCGATCTACATCACGACCCTGGTCGTGGGCGGCATCTGGGAAGTTCTGTTTGCGACCGTTCGTGGTCATGAAGTGAACGAGGGTTTCCTCGTCACTTCAATGCTTTATGCGCTGATCCTGCCGGCGTCTGCCCCTTTGTGGCAGGTGGCTTTGGGTATCTCGTTTGGTGTTGTCATCGGCAAGGAGGTTTTTGGCGGGACTGGCAAGAACTTCCTAAACCCTGCGTTGACCGGCCGAGCATTCCTTTATTTTGCCTATCCGGCGCAAATGTCCGGTGATACGATCTGGACACCTGTCGACGGATTTTCCGGCGCGACCGCGCTTTCGATCACTGCATCTGACGGGTTCAACTATCTGGTTGATAACGGCATCACATGGATGGATGCCTTCATCGGCCTCATCCAGGGCAGCATCGGAGAGACTTCGACACTGGCGTGTCTGATCGGTCTGGTATTCCTTCTGGTAACGAAGATCGCAAACTGGCGTCTGATTGTTGGCTGTATGGCTGGCATGATCGGCTTTTCCACGCTGCTCAACGTGATCGGATCCGACACCAACCCGATGTTCGCAATGCCATGGTATTGGCATCTGGTTGTTGGTGGTTATGCGTTTGGTCTGGTCTTTATGGTCACCGAACCTGTCTCCGCCTCCCATACAAATCTCGGCCGTTACATCTATGGCGCGTTGATCGGCTTCATGGTCGTCATGATCCGTGTCATCAATCCGGCTTTCCCGGAAGGAATGATGCTGGCAATTCTGTTCGGTAATGTTTTCGCACCACTTATCGATTATTTCGTAGTGCAGGCGAACATCAAGCGCAGGGCGAAACGAAATGCCTGAAGGTAACGGACAACAAGAAAACAAGGGTTTTCTGCGGCGTTTTATGGATCTGCCGCCGGACTCTGTGCCAAAGACTGTCTTTGTTGCAGTAACCCTCTGCCTTGTCGCTTCCATGATTGTGTCGGCAGCAGCCGTATCGCTACGCCCGCTCCAGGAAGTGAACAAGCTCAAAGACAAGCAGATCAACATTCTGGAAGTTGCCGGTTTGTATGATCCGCAGGCCGATGTGGTGGAAGCGTTCAAAGTGTTCGAGCCGCGTGTCCTGGATCTGGAAACAGGCAAGTTCACTGATCAGTTCGACGCTGCAACGTTTGATGACCGGGCAGCAGCCTCCGACCCTGAACTGTCGGTCGCGCTTACGAATGATCCCGCTTCAATCGGACGCAAGGCCAAATTCGTTACAGTTTACCTTTTGCGCAAGGATGACGGTAGTGTGGACAAGGTGGTTTTGCCAATCCATGGATATGGTCTCTGGTCGACGCTTTACGGTTTCATTTCGCTCGAAGCCAATGGCAACGACATCTATGGCCTACAGTTCTATAGCCATGGTGAAACACCGGGCCTTGGTGCAGAGGTCGACAATCCACGCTGGAAAGCACTTTGGCGGGGCAAGAAGCTTGCAGATGACAGCGGTGCGCTGTTGATCACCGTGGCAAAGACAGCGCCGCCACAGGGGGAGGAGTATCACGTCGATGCGCTTGCCGGTGCGACACTGACTACTTCCGGTGTCGACAACCTTGTCCGTTTCTGGATGGGTGAGGCTGGATTTGCTCCGTTCCTTGAAAACCTCAAAGCAGGAGAGATCTGATGGCGCAGACCAAAAGAAGTATGCTCGTCGATCCGCTGGTCGACAACAATCCGATCACGCTGCAGGTTCTGGGGATCTGTTCGGCGCTTGCGGTGACATCGTCGTTGCAAGTGGCCTTCGTTATGGCGATTGCGGTAACATTTGTGACCGCATTTTCATCGATGTTCATCTCCATCTTGCGAAACCACATCCCGGGCGCAATCCGGATCATCGTTCAGATGGTCATCATCGCGTCCCTGGTTATCCTGGTGGATCAGGTACTCAAGGCGTACCTTTACGAGATCTCCAAAACGCTCTCGGTCTTTGTTGGCCTGATCATCACCAACTGTATCGTGATGGGTCGCGCTGAGGCGTTTGCGATGAAAAACCCGCCGATTGATTCCTTCATCGACGGGATCGGCAATGGTCTCGGCTATGGCCTGATCCTGATGCTGGTCGGCGTTATTCGCGAATTGTTAGGTGCAGGCAGCCTCTTCGGAGTAACCATTCTGGAGACAGTCAACAACGGCGGCTGGTACGTTCCGAACGGCATGCTTTTGTTGCCGCCGTCTGCGTTCTTCATTATCGGCCTTTTGATCTGGGCGTTCCGGTCCTGGAAACCGGAGCAGGTTGAGGAAGCCGAATACAAGATCCAAGTGGTGGATGCGCACTGATGGAACAGCTGATCTCACTCGCCGTTAAGGCAATATTTGTCGAGAACCTTGCGCTCTCTTTCTTCCTGGGCATGTGTACCTTCATTGCCGTCTCGAAGAAGATCTCTACTGCGATCGGGCTTGGCATCTCGGTGATGATCGTTCAGGCGATCACAGTGCCGGCCAACAACCTCATCCTGACTTATCTCCTGGCCCCCGGGGCTTTGTCTTGGGCCGGATTTGGCGACGTTGATCTGACCTTCCTCGGATTGATCTCCTACATCGGTGTTATTGCCGCGCTGGTTCAAATTCTGGAAATGGTGCTCGATAAGTACTTCCCGCCGCTCTACAACGCACTCGGGGTATTTCTGCCGCTGATTACCGTGAACTGCGCGATCCTTGGTGGGTCCCTGTTCATGGTTGAACGGGACTACAATTTCGCTGAATCAGTTACCTACGGTGTTTCTTCCGGCTTTGGTTGGGCGCTTGCGATTACGGCAATGGCCGGTGTTCGCGAGAAGTTGAAATACTCCGATATTCCGGAAGGCCTTCAGGGTCTGGGCATCACTTTTATCACCGCTGGTCTGATGGCACTTGCCTTCATGTCCTTCAGCGGCGTCAAACTGTAACGGGAGAGCCCTGTGGCCACATTTGGACTAGGCATACTGCTCTTTACCCTGATCGTGCTGGCGCTCGTCACGATCATCCTCGCTGCCCGTTCGAAACTCGTATCGATGGGCAACGTCAATATTTCGATCAACGGCGAGAAGACTATTTCGGTCCCGGCTGGGGGCAAACTGCTGCAGACCCTGGCCGAGCAAAAGCTCTTCGTGCCGTCAGCCTGTGGCGGCGGTGGAACCTGCGCGCAGTGCCGGGTGAAAATCTTCTCTGGCGGTGGATCTATCCTGCCGACAGAAGAAGGCCACATCACCAAGCGTGAAGCGGCCTGTGGTGACCGTCTGTCCTGTCAGGTAGCTGTCAAACAGGACATGGAGATTGAGGTTCCTGAAGAGGTCTTCGGTGTCAAGAAGTGGGAGTGTACCGTTCGCTCCAACGAAAACGTTGCCACGTTCATCAAGTCACTGGTTCTGGAACTGCCGGAAGGCGAAGACGTCAACTTCCGCGCCGGAGGCTATATCCAGATTGAAGCTCCGGCTCACCACCTGAACTACACCGAGTTCGATGTTGAAGATGAGTACCGGGAAGACTGGGACCGCTTCAATCTCTGGCAATATGAATCGTCCGTGGCCGAGCCGGTTGAACGCGCCTATTCTATGGCGAACTACCCGGAGGAAAAGGGCATCATCATGCTCAACGTCCGCGTGGCGTCTCCTCCTCCGGGCTCTGAAGGCATTCCTCCGGGCAAGATGTCCAGCTATATCTTCAATCTGAAACCCGGCGACAAGGTCACAATCTCCGGTCCGTTCGGTGAGTTCTTCGCCCGCGAGACGGAAAAGGAAATGGTCTTCATCGGCGGTGGTGCCGGCATGGCGCCGATGCGCAGCCATATCTTCGATCAGTTGAAGCGTATTCACTCCAAGCGCAAGATTAGCTTCTGGTACGGCGCGCGTTCCAAGCGTGAAATGTTCTTCGTAGAAGACTTTGATCAGCTGGCTGCTGAAAACGAGAATTTTGAATGGCATTGTGCGCTTTCAGATGCGCTGCCGGAAGACGATTGGTCCGGTTACACCGGGTTCATTCACAACGTGCTCTTTGAGGAGTACCTGAAGAACCACCCGGCTCCTGAGGATTGCGAGTTCTACATGTGTGGACCGCCAATCATGAACCAGTCCGTGATCAACATGCTGGTCGACCTTGGTGTGGACCGCGAAGACATCATGCTCGACGACTTCGGCGGCTGAGTTCAGTGCAGGTTCCCCTATTCATCTAGGATACCTGCATGCTGCTCTGCCTACCTAAACGGTCCATTAAGACAGTGCCTTCAGGGTTGGCAAAGCTTTCTCGCCATTCCGACGATGGTTCCCAAAGTCATACGACCGATCGCTGTTGAGATATTTGGATCTTACCCGGAAACGAGCCAAATGGTTTAGTTTGAATCGATCCTTCTTTTACCGATCGGCGGGTAATTCAAGCCTTCACTTTGCCATGGCGATTGAACGCGCTTGTGGTTACCCAACCCGCATCCCTCAGCAGTTCGGTGACGCCTGTAGACATGTCAACTCGTTGACATCGACGGCCAGAGGTCCTTCGTCAACCCAACCTGCAAGTATAGTCGTGGGTCAAAGCCTCTATATTGATCGCTGCCGACCAAAAGCGTAGCAAGCCCGCCGTTCAGCAGCTCTGATATGGCGGCGGATGTGATTGATACGCGCGAAGGGTTAGAGCTTCCTTGTGCAGCCGCGGACTGAATGAGCCTGTTCAAAGCCAGATCCCCTATGCCGCGGTACAAACGGTCATTCCCAGTTTGATGACGTTTGACTTCCACATTTGATCCTCAAGTTCTCAATTTACGGCCAGATCAATCCAGTGGAACATGACTATTGAAAATTTTCACGTCAAAGTAGCGTTTTGTAAAATCATGTACTAGTATTAATAGTGGGCTTCGACGTAGCGGGAGGTGTCAGCAAATACACAGTGTTAGTAAGTAATATTGCTCTCGATAAAACATACCTAGCCTGTGAAGTCATATGATTAAATGCAAAAAATAGAAAACTCTACACGCTCAAGTTGAGACTAATTATGATTAAAGAAAAAACAGCAGAAAGTCTGCTGCGACTGGGAGAGTTTTCATATGAGTTGGAGCGAGGGTGCTTGCTAGATGCTGACGGGCATAGGATAAATCTCCGACCCCAATCAGCCCAGGTTTTAAAATGTCTTGCTGAAAATGTGAGGGAAGTAGTTTCCAAGGAGCAGCTTGTTGTCGCTGTTTGGGAAGGGGTCAACGTAACAGATGACAGTATTGTTCAATGTATCTCAGATATTCGCCGTGCAATTCATGATGTTGACCGAACAGTATTACAAACTATTCCGAAGAAAGGATATCGCCTAGTCGCCGTAGCTGAACGTACTAGAGAACTGAATTCAACGGACAACAACTTTTTCGATCAAGAAGTAGCGCACTTCAACGAGATTGGGCATGTATCTGTTTTCATTCAGGTTAAAGAAGCAAACAAGCGGACACAATCAGACGAAAAGATACGGATGGGTTTAGAGGCTGAATTTGACCAATTTCTGGAGAATTCGGTCAGTTCGACGCCTAACGGGCGTATCATCGAAAAGGTTTTTGGAACTTTTTTCCTGGAATTCAACAACACCCTGGATGCTGTTCGTTGTGCCCTGAAGTTAGGTGAGTGGTGCACTAAACCGAAATCGGAGTTTAATGACGGCGGACATTTGAGTTTTCGCTCTGGCGTGAATATCGGCAAGGTCCATGAAACTGATGGTAATTTGGCACAGGAACTGGCGTTGCTTGCTGGTTCAGGAGAAGTCATCGTCCCCGAGAACGTTCAACGCGATTTGGCCGCCGGGCTTGATTGCGTGTTTATGGATGTTGGAGATCATCATTTCTCGGGATACAATAATCCGATCCGCTGTTACAAAGCTCTTCCAAGAACAGACAATAGGGAGATTACATCTCTGTTGGATCCGGAAGATCTGCTTCCGACGATAGCCGTAATTCCGTTTACATCGCGATCCGCCAGTCAGGATACACAAGTCATTGGCGAAGTTTTCGCCGATGATATTATTTCGCTTCTATCGCGCTCTTTGGAACTTAATGTGATTTCCAGGTTGTCGACTACCGAATTTCGACACCGAAGGACATCTCTCGCCGAAATTGGAAGCGTACTGAGCGCAGACTTTGTACTCACAGGAAGGTACACGGACAATTCGGGTAAAATTGTAATTGTGATCGAGTTGTCCGAGGTGAAATCCGGTCGAATTTTATGGACAGATCAGACGGAGCAGAAAATCGTTCGGGTACTCGATACGACAGATATCGTTGACTGGATTGTCTCCAACGTCCGGCGTTCAATCCTGAACCGGGAGGTCTCCCGCGCACGTTCAAATCCGGTGCGGTTGCTAAAAAATCATACATTGTTGATGAGTGCCGTGTCGCTCATGCACCGGCTTTTGCCAACCGATTTTGATGCCGCGCGGGTTCTGTTGGAAAACCTGATGGAGCGGATGCCCAATCAGCCGACCCCTTTGGCCTGGATGGCGAGATGGCACGTGCTTCGGGTGCAACAAGGCTGGACGGAGTTTCCCGAGGAGGACGCTGCAGCGGCTCTGAGCTGTACCAAGAGGGCGCTGGATCTTGATCCGGAAAACGTCCTAGCGTTGGTGTCAGAAGGGTTCGTATTGACCAACCTGCTGCGCCAACTTGATGAAGCAGAAGTCAGATACGACAAAGCGCTGGAAATCAGCCCAAATGACGCTGTGGGGCGACTGCTGCGCGGAACACTGTTCGCATTTCGCGGCGAGGGAGCTCGTGCCATGAGAGATACCGAGCGTTCGCTTCATCTGACACCTCTTGATCCACAAAGGTTCTTTTTTCTATCGCTGTCGGCATCGGCATGCATTGCTGCCGAGGATTATGAAAGAGCGCTTAAGCTGTCGGATTGGTCTCTCAGGGCAAACAGCACTCACACATCTACGTTGCGAGTAAAAGCCGTTGCGCAAATGCGCCTGAACCAGGTTGAAGAAGCTCGCCGAACTGGTGAGAAGCTTATGAAATTACAGCCGAATTTAAGAGTAAGTGATTGGCTCAGAAATTCGCCAAGCAGGGAGTTTCCTGTTGGCCGCGCGTTCTTTGAAACACTGAAAGAGATCGGAATACCTAACTAAATTCGTTCTTACGTTTTTACATTTTGGGGGGAGATGACACATGAAAGTTCAATCAGGAGCGTCACCAGAAGGCGGGTTTGGCGGGTTTGGCGGGTTCGGAGGCTTTGGCGGGTTTGGTGGTTTTGGAGGGTTTGGAGGGTTCGGCGGCTTTGGCGGTGGGCAGAACAGCCCTCTGGCAACCGAAGCGCTAATAACCAATCGAGACGGGATTGTTGGTGTGCCGGTTCCAATGGACCCGGGCTTTTTGCCATCTGCCCCATTTGGTTCTGGAGACCTATCGCGGTTGTCCGCTGATGTGCGCGCCAGCATTTTTGCATTTGAGCTAGGGTCCAGAATTGGCTTCTCAGCCGACGGGGATGATCAGAATGTTGCCAAGGTTTGGCGTTTGGAAACCGAGATTGGAGAGGGGGCACCGACAGCAAAATATTTCCCGCTGGTTCAGATGACTGCCCCCAAGATATCTCAATTCGGGGACCAGCTGGGCTTCCTGTTTTCCTATGCGGATTTGCGACAGGATCGCGGGCCGGAAATATTGTCGCAACTCAGCTCACCTGCGCCATTCCTGTCGACAATTGCTTTTGTAGATTGGGCCAGAACACCGCATACGCTGGAGCTGCTGGCAACTGCGCAACGATTTGCAAATTTTGTTGAAATGCGGGTCAAATATGCATTGTCCTGCAAGAGGCCTATTGTCTTCTCGCCTCAGGTCCAACCGATGATTCCGACGCCAACGCACGGCACATTGCCAAGTGGACACGCAACCGAAGCTTTTTTGCTGGCACGCATATTATGGAAAGTAATTCGGGCATCCCAGGTTCCACAATATGCAGAGGTTCAAAACGACCGCAGTATCTGGGGTGATATGTTCATGCGCCAAGCGGCGCGTATTGCAATCAATCGAACCGTGGCAGGCGTTCATTTCCCTGTCGACAGTGTTGCCGGTGCTATTCTTGGTTTGACGCTTGCCGACTATCTGGCAGGGAGGTGTACGTATTCGAGCCATGGACCGGGCGAATATGAGCGTACCAAAGCCATTTTTGAAGGGACGGACTTTGATCCGTTTGATGATTTCCATTGGCATCTTCTTTACGATCCCAAAACGGACAAGCAACCTGCACGCTCGCCGAATACGGGCGCTCCTCCCTGGATGAAAGTTAAAACAAGAGACATACCGAACACTGTTTCCGAAGCGCCAGCTCTTCAATGGTTGTGGGAGAAAGCAGTGGCAGAGTGGGTCGAGCCTGAACCGATAATCCAGGCAAGGTGACGCGCAGCATCGGTGAGGTCTGAAAAGGGAGGGTAAAATGCATCATCATTGGAATGACGGCGCTGCCTCGGAAGCAATTGATCTGATTACTGAGTTTAGGCTCAATTTCTCTGCAAAAGTCTCTTCTGAGGGGAGCGTTGACAATACCTGGTGGTCAGCTTTGCTTATGTTGAAAGATACGAGCGTCACAGAGTTAGATCGTAAGTTGAAAGCCGAATTTGAAGGCAATTTTCTGATCCCGCAACTCCACTTGGAGGGCGCGCCCGAAGACCTGTCCCAGGGACATGTTGTCACCATTTATGCGCAGCGTAACGTCCTTGAAGCGTTGAATAAAATCGATAATGATTTTGGCGTGAGCGCAGTCACTCTCGGCTCCGTCGTGCCCGAGTCCATCTTGAATTTTGACTCTGCCACAGGTCCTTGCAGTGATGAGGTTTCCATAGTTTCAGAAGAAACAGTAACTATGGCGGTTATCGACGACGGTATAGCTTTCGCGCACAATTTGTTTCGCCACAGCACGACAAAAAGTCGCGTTGAACGTATGTACATCATGGATCTGGAAGCTTCCAAGGACGGACCGACGGTTCCTACTGGACAAGAACTTCTTCGCTGTGAGATTGATAACCTTCTGGAGGAAAATACGCACTCCGGCTTGTTGGATGAGCATGGGTTTTATCGGCAAGTTGGAGCGATCGATCACGTCAAGAATTATCGTTCAACGGTAGATTCGCGGCGGTCTCACGGTACCCATGTAATGGGGCTTGCTGCCGGATACGAGATGGGGTCGAACCAAACTGAAAGGCCAATTGTTGCAGTTCAACTGCCGACACGCGTAACTGCTGATACCAGCGGTCAAAGCCTGGCACCAAGCCTCGGGTATGCGCTGTTTCATATTCTTTCTCGATCCCGGAATTTCAGGTTGTCTGAAGACAGTCGTGAATGCGCACCGCTTGTGGTGAATTTCAGTTACGGCGAGCACGGCGGGCCCCACGATGGAAGTGGTACAATTGCTCATATGATCGATCAGCAGCTCAAAGAAGCCGAAAGGTATAATGGTCAGAAAGTAAGATTTGTTCTTCCTGCAGGAAACGCAAATCTTTCACGATGTCATGCAGCCGTGTCGTTCGATGATAGCTGCAAGAAAGACCATGTCACTCTGGATCTGAACATCGTTCCCGACGACTACACCTGTAGTTACGTGGAAATGTGGATGCCGTTTAGTAGCCATCAGTGCGCACCTGATTTTGTAAAAGTGAGTGTTGCGACGCCAGATGGTGCGTGGAGCAGGGTTGTTGATGCTGAGTGCGGCTCCCGGCAGATCCTGTGTGACTCCAGGAATAGGGAAATTGGGGAGTTGTCTTATTCTTTCAGAACCAAAAATGGCACTGACCGCGGCCTGATTCTCCTGAAACTGCATCCATCGTCGAGCTTTGATCCACATGTACCCCTTGCACCATCGGGACGTTGGAAAATCAAAATTGAAAAGGCCGAGATTAGGGAGGATCAAAAAGTTGAAGTCTGGGTCCGACGCGATGATACGCTGCCTGGTTATGCACCGTTCGGCCGCCAGGCATACTTTGACAACCCTGATTACTTGAGATTTGATGTGTTTGGTGCGCCATTGGCAACGGACCCACCAGAGTCCGATTGTCCTGTAAAGCGAGCTGGGACACTCAACGGCTTTGCGACCGGAGAAAACACCATTGTCATTGGAGGCCTTACCGAAAGTGTTGGTTTGTTGTCGGATTACTCCGCTGCTGGACCGATTACACCGTTTCACGACAATGCAGATGCCAATAGAGCCGGGCCTGATGCGGCCGCCCGAAGTGACGACAGCCCGGTTTTGCGGGGAGTTTTGAGCGCGGGGTCCTATAGTGGAAGTATGGTGCGTATGAATGGTACGAGTGTAGCTGCCCCACTGGTCGCTCGTTACATCGGGGATGCCTTGGCAGCGGGGCGAGACGCCGACCGCGAATGGATTCACGGTCGTGCCAAAGAAAGTGACTTAAATCATTTCCCTTATCCAAAGCCAGCTGACACAAGAACAGGGGCCGGACGGCTCAAGCTGAAATTCCCATTTGGGTTGAATGCTGCTGAAGTTTAAGGATCTCCAGAACTGTCTGGTCCGCGTTTTTCCTTAGAAAGTTCAATGAGATTACGGCGCAAACATGCGCCGTTTTCTATTTGTAGCTCGGGTTAGTCACCGTTGTTGCACTGACCATTGTCCGGGAATTCGCGAAACGCGGTTTCGTAAAATTTCGCAAAATTTCGGGCCGAATTTCAGGACTTTCATGTGCTGGCCGCCCAAACTTCGTGGCACTGGCTTAGTTGTTTCACGGAAGAGTTTTTTGAATTGTCGTCAGATATGTATTTGGCGAATACTTAAGGCTCTCGGTCAACTGGTCAGAAATATAGCAACCAGGAGATTAAAATGACCTCTTCCAATTTTAGACGATCAACCACAAAAGAAATAGCGCAAAAGGCTGTTTCAGCGCTCACACTCGGATCTTCTCGCCGAACCAGTTCTGGCGCCAGAAACAGAAGGCTTTCAAACCTGATCCTGGGAACTGCATCGGCCGCTGCCATTGCCATAATGAGCGGGCAAGCTGTAGCCCAATCCGCAGCCGAAAAGACAATGGATACATTGACGGCTCAATGGTACAATGCGGTGGTTGCCGGTTTGCAGCTAGACGCTACAGATTTTCAGTTAATGCAAGGAAACACAGCCTTTGGAACGACATCCGACAGTGTCTGGGCATTCTTTGATGCCATGCCACCGGATAGCGTCAGCCACTACTACCAGCCGAGCCGGATCAACAGCTTTGCCCAAACTTACGGCGCGGTCATCAACAATCTGATCCCGCAGACTGGCGATGATATGCAAAAGCTTCTCGCCAATAAATACACAAGCTGGGAGGCCTATATTTCTGATGCCAAGAACTTGCCTAGCCCGCTTCCCAAGACCAGTTCGGGTGGTATCGACTATGTGAAGGTCAGAGTAAGCCAATTTGAGGTTTGGGGACTTTCAAACGGGCTGAATTCAGCAGACCTTAATGCCGGAACAACGCTTCTCCAGCAGGTTGATATTATTTCCACCGCGATCACCGAATGGGTTTCTGCAAAAGGCAAATATGCGTATACAGCTTCGATTGGAGACGTTGGCAACCAAATAAATCAAGGTCGTTCGCGTTCGGCTTCACTGGACAGCAAAACATCGTCATCCAAAGTCACCAATTCTTGGGCAAAGGGTGGTGTTGAAGGCATATTCGACATTTTCGGCGGGGAAGCTGCCGGTGAATGGTCTAAGTTTACGTCTGATATGACCAATTCCGGTTTCAAGATTTCCGCAAGCTTTGACAAGGTTGGAACTGTTCTTGGCGGCCCATATGCCAACGCGACCTCAACCGATCCTGATCTCACAGGTTATGAGCCATGGTACAATGGCAATGCGCTGAAAACGGCAAAAAACAACAACAATAACAAAGTTTGGAAACACACTGCTCCAACGTGGCAGCAAACATTTGGCAATGACGGGAATATGAAGCGTGAAGTCTCTGGATTGGTTGTTGTTGATGGGGTGACCATTACAATGACGTCCTCCTACTCGGTCGCGACCAAAGATCAGGAGAAAGTCAAAACAGAATTTGCTGCTGGTTTTTTCCCCTTCTTTGGAGTTGAAGGAGAAGGTGGGTGGAGCAATACGGTGACATTCAACAATGACGGTACTTTTACCGCCGTCAGCACGTCAAAAACCGGCAACCCGCAGATCATCGGCGTTTTGGTCGAATCCATCGATCATGCCTTGTCCAAGTTTAAGGTCGAAGAGGCCAGCGCCGCTCGAATTCTTGGAGATGCTGCGGCATGCAATCAGATCCCCGTAGGTGAGCTTGGTCAATGCACATTCTCGAACGGTGAACAAGCAAACCGGATGAATTGTGCAGCGTGTTGCGCTCAACGCCAAAGTCTCACTTGGGTATCGCCAGGCGACGCGATTGCCTGCTGAGGAATTGGCGCTATCTGATACACTCTATCCCATGTCAGTTCTGGAATGCCCCGGCCTTTACGCCGGGGTATTTTTTGTCGTCGACTAAAAATAGCTCGTACCACCCAATTGAGCGGAAATCCGGTTCTCAACCAAACCATCGTTTCAGCCAGCGGCGGAACCCGGAAGTTGCCGTACTTGCGTGACGCCGAGCGGTATCTGTCGCCTGACCGGCACTCTCGTTTACGTCATCGATCATGTCATCGACCTTGTCCACGATCGGGTCTACCTGACGTCTCTTGAGGGCGAGAACTGTCCTCAAAAAGGTTATGATGACAGCGGCCACTAGCAACAGGAAAACAATGTTGAACCAGGGGATCAAAAAGATATTAGGGCCTGATACTTCCTTGATGCTTATGACATTGGGAAAGATGGTGAAGAGCTTGATCCGCCACCCATAATGTGTAATCGCGACCCAGGTTTTGCCTTCCTGTCTCGTAAGGTCCTGCGCTTGCGCGGTAACGTTGCTGCTGTCGAATTTGAAATAGGGTGGCCACCCCCAATCGGTATCTTCATTACGATAGACTCGCGGGTCGCCGTTTGGCCACACCGCATTGATGAACCGAACGTCCCTTGTCCAGTTTGGGTTGGTGCCCGCATCCGGTGCGGCCCAGAACCACGACGATGAGCCAATGTCCATGCGCTTGACATCGGTGCCTACGATGCGGACCACATCGCGTCCTGGCAAGGTGTAATGCGCAAAGACCAGGAACAGGAGGGCCAGCGGGACACCAATTATCCATTTTAACCAGTTCATCAGTCATCCTCCGCGGGGATGGCGCCCCAGGGACCCTGGTTCTTCCCTAGGCCAATGTCGTAAACTTCTTCCGTCAGAGCAGGCTCGGTACCGAACAGTTCTTCCCGCAACCCAACTTTGTCGACCAGGTATTCTTCTGCCAAGAAGTTAGCGACAAAGGCTTTTTTCTCTTCATGCCACGTGTTGTACTGGGAATAAAAAGCCTCTTTGTGACAAATGAACTGCTGGCGAAAATCGAGTGGTGTGAGCTCAGCAAGCAGCATGTTCACAAGAGTCGTGTCGGCGTGATGTCTTGAACGAACCAGATAAAAATAGGCCGGATCGCTGATAGGTACTCGCGGGTTTGCGCTACCGGATTTCAATGCGAGCCAGATGTCCCGAAGCGTGTGGTAGAGCGGCGGCAGCTCAGCATGGTACTGGCGTTTCAGGATACGGAGATCTCGTCTTGAGATGTGGGAGAGGTCCAAACCTTGCGAAGCGGCAAAATCGACAGCGATGAAATCCAGTTTCTGTTTGATGATGCTCTGGGCATTAGGAACTCGCTCGTCAAGGAGCGTTTCGACCAGTTGGTTGATGTTCAAAAACGCCGCGATCGACTCTTTGTCCGAAAGGGAAAATGTTTCGGGTACCGGGAGCCGGTCTGCAGCAATCTCCTGCGTCACTGAAATACATGCGGGCTGGGAGACGTCCTGAAATATGTAAAGACCGCCAAAATGGCTGGTGTGGAAATTTTCCTGTCGGTGGGGAACGGGTGTCAGTTTGACCGGGGACCGGACGATGTCACCCGTATGTTTGGCAAGTTCGATCATCTCCGCGATCAGGACATCATCCCACCAAGCGTCCTCGTCATGCATGAACTGATAGATTTTTTCGGTTAGATCCTCGCTCGCCTCCACATGACTGCCAAGCGTATCGGCTTCCACGTGGATGTCCTTGATAAGGAAAACGTCTCTTGGTTCCTGAAGGACTAGAACGGAGTTTACCAGTTCACCAATCACTACGTCTTTTGTTGTTAGAACGAACAGCTGTTCTTCATTCTTTTTGATGAAGTCGCGGATGATCGACCGCGATGTTGAAAACTTGGCGTTCAGAAGCGGCGCTGACATTTGCTCCAGAGACAGAATGATGAACTGCCGGTTACAGCCATTCGGATTGAGATAATGAGGATCTTCGAGCTCATCACCGATTTCCGGAGAAAACCCAGACAGATCGACATGAAATTCCGTCAGAGAGGTCTGGCGCCCGATGAGCTTTTGAAGTGCGCGGTTGTAGCGCTCAACCAGCGCCGGAGAGGCGACCTGGAACAAGTTGCCATACATCAGACCGAGTTCGACGAGCCTCATCATAAGCTGCTGGTTTCCAGATAGCGGCGTTTCGCTTCTTCCATCCGCTGCATTTCACGAACGGCATTTTCGATGGCGGCTTCATTCGACTTGTCCGCATAGCGGAATTCGCTGTCGGCGTAGCGGTTGATCTCCTGTATGACCATCTCAACCGTGATTGGCCGGGAAAGGTCGCTGATCATATTTTTCTTCGTGTCATAATCCTTGAACAGGAAGAAGTCGGGATCCTCGACCCACTCATCTGGAAGCTCGAAGTCCATGGCCCGAACCTTTACCGCATCGGTAATGTTCTTGATCGCCCTGCCGGTGAACCGTTCATCGGCTTTCTGGATTGCTTTGAGGTAGGTGCCGAGCTTGGCGATGGTATCGAGACTGCCGGTTTGCTCTTTTACCTCGTCGAATACCTTGATAAGGCCGTCTTCCTTTGGCCGTGAATGGCTTTCGTAGGACGCCGCGACAGCCTTCTTGATCGTCTGCGCCTCGAACAAATCATGTTCACCGACCGGGATCGAGTGGTTCTTGCCCATCAGCAGATGGAGGATGTCAATATAATCCTCACGCGTCTGCGGTCCGTCAACAAGGAATCTTGCGCCAGCGCGCTGGCGCAGGGCGTCGTCTACATTCTCCGGATAGTTGGAAAACATGCCAAAGGTGCAATTGCCGCGCACAACGGTGTTTGCACCGGCAAAGCTTTCCATTAAAACCGCCGTGATTTCCAACTGGCCGGCAGAGGATTGCCGGTCGCCCCGCTTGCCAGCAAGCTGATCGATATCGTCAATGGTGCCAAAGCCGATGACGTTCGGATCGGAGATGTTCTTAATGAATGCCTTCGCGTTTTGAGCAGACTTGCCCTGATAGCTGTCGATATTGTCGGTCGATAGGTTCTGATAGCGGAAGGCGTAACCGGCATTGTGGCAATAGTCGTTGATCAGTCCGGCCATCATCTGGATGAGGGTAGTTTTGCCCGTCCCCGGTTTGCCATCACCCATGAAGGTGAAGATGAAACCGCCCAACTCCGCAAAGGGGTTCAGTTTGCGCTGAAAGTCATAAGCCATCAGCATCTTGGCGAGTTTCATGGCCTGATATTTGGCAATGTGGTTACCGACAACTTCTTCTGGTTTCTTGAAGCTCATCGTCAACGTCGTGGACTGGGCTCTGGCCGCTGGTGCAAAACCGGTGATCTCGAAATTGTCGGCTTCGACCCGATAGCGCGATGCGACAAAACTTTGAAGCTGAGCAACTCCGTCGGTCCGAAGCGCGATCTTTTCCATCACTTGTTCGCAGATTGAACGAAGAACGCCGATCAATTCTCCGTCGGATGAAACATTAGCGCAAATTTCCTGTTCGATTTCCCACAATATGCCATGAAGGGCGAGCTGGTCATTGTCGAGAATGATTTCCTCAACTTCGCCTGCCTGGGCTTCCGCCTCTTGGGTTTCCCCGGCAAATTCTGCCAGCAGAAAATCGGTCATGTTGGCAAAGACATGAAGCGTAATCAGTGCTGAAGCCTTCAGAAGTTCCTGAAATTGGGCCTTTTGTGAGGGATCGAGCGCACCGGCGAGGTTTTTGCGTTTCAAGTCCGCCAATCCGGTCTGTTCACCATATTGTTCAGACATGACCTGTGAAACCGCCAGCGCTCGACGCAAAACGCGAAGCACATTGGTTTGAACCGGTGTTGTCAGGCTGTCGTCATCGGATTCCAGAATGCTGGCGGAAAGTTGGACACCGTCCGGTCTTGCTGTAGACCGTGTCACTAGGCCTGGAGTTGTCGAACGGAAACGCCGTCTGGTTCCAAGCCCGCTGGAACGCTCCGTCTTCCGCTCCAGTTGCCGTTTCACGGCGATCCGAGGCGTGTGGTCAAATCCCGACAGCAGGGCCTCTGCGGCGGGATATCTTCCGAGGATCTCGGTTTCCTTCAATTCCATTAGGTCGTTGGAAAGGGTCACATCATAACCTATTTGTAACTGATAATCTTGCCAGCGGGGCTGACTGCGTATTTGCGGATATTGGAAAATCCGGCGGGCTGTCTTTCCGCCAGAATCTGATAGGGACGTTGCGGCAGAATGATAGACCTCTGCTGATTGCTGTTGCCTGCTGCATCCTGCGGATTTTTAAGATGCGATGAAAACGGATCCAGCTGATACACCTGCCGTTCGACCGAGCGGAAAAACCCGAAGGGTTCCTGTTTGGAGGACGAGGCGAACAGGGTCTCGGTGGTCCAAGCAAGCGCCCAGTCGTCTCCGGGTTTATGACTGGCCTGCGCCAAAACTTCCCTGATTGGTCCTGACTGCTGCGTGAAGCTGTGGCTGTACATCGGGCCGATGTAAAAACGTCTCAGCCGCTTGGGATGCAGGGTTTCAAAGTCCTGGTCGAAACCGCTGGCAATCGTTACCAGTTTCAGCGCGGCCGAGGACTGGGCAATTAGATGCCCCTGGACGAGCGGCCAGCGACGTTCATCCTTGGCAAGCGGCCGCTTGCCGCTGTCTTCCAGGTCCATCACATAGATCAGCGGGATGTTCTGTTGGCTGTCGAAGACGGCCCAATGAAGGCGATATCGCCTTCTGCCTTCCGGGCTATTACCGGACCATGCAATCCTCGGATCATTCTGAGCCCAGAAGACCGGGCCAGACGCCAGCCGTTCGTAGTATTGCCTTTGGGAGGCGGCAAACTGCAGGTTCATCGGTATGGTCTGTTCCCGCAGGATATGATTGACCATGCCCAACTTCAGGTCCTTCATTTGCGGCAGTGACGGCAAATGATTGCGCATCTGTATGGCATCATTGGCCACCTGCAGGATTTCCTGAAAGATAGGAAAGCCGCTCTCATTTCGGTCGATGGTCATGCCGGTTGGCATCATACCGGTGACCCGGCCAACCAGCAGATATTTGTAGGAGAGGGCCGAAAACGTGCCAGAGAGCGCATTGAGGTAATCCCGGACGATCGGGATTTCCGCTTCGAGCGCCGTATCCTCCGAGACGACGCTTTCCGCCACGCTTCTCAGATGCGAGATGATCCGTTCGAATTTAGCGAAGTAGCGCCGTGTTTCATGCGCTCCTTCCAAATCCCTGTGATCAAGTGTCAGATTAACGTCCTGCACGTTAAGCGCCGTAAGCGTTCTTGTCGTGCTTTTCTACAATCTTCTCAAATCGACGGGCAAAGCGTTCGTCGGATTTCGCCTTTTCTTCAAGCACCTTGCGGGCAAATACGATGTGGTCCTCATGGGCCTCCATCATGTCCGCCATGCGCTGGTTGGTCGCCGATCCGATAGCGGCCATGGCCGATTGTGCTTCTTTGTCGGTGGCTACGCCGATTTCGTTGATCTTGTGGGCAACGTCCTGCTGCTGGGCGGTCTTCAAGGACTTGACGAGCGCATCATAAAGCACGACCCGTTGCTTGGTGTCGGTTTGTAATTTGTTGATCAGCACCATCTGGGTGGCGGCCTGGTTCTGCAGACTGTCGACCCAGGTCTTGCCCTTTTCGATGTAGCGCTCCAGCGTCTGGCTTTCTGCAAGCTTGACCTGTTCTTCTTGTGCAAGACGATTGTATTCGGCGTTTTTCTCTGCAAGCTCGCTTTCCAGTTTTGTGCGGGCTGCCGCATCGGTTTCCATGGATATTTTGTTTTCCAGTGCTATTGTATCCGGATCCATGCCAACAAGCGTTTCCTTGATGGATTCCAGTTCCGCAACCGCATGTTCCCTCTGGCTGAGGGTCTCACCCAGATTGACTTCAACGCGGGAGGTGTGTTCGTTCAGCGTGTTGAGCTGATCCTGTAACAACTGGCTGATGATGTTGGATTTGGAAATCAGGTCCTGCAGCTTGTCGTCAATGCTGGCGCTGCGCATCCGCTCCTGCCGAATGCTGTCGGAGCGTGCCCTTGAGAAAACCCCGATGAAGGTCTCCCAGCCGGTTTTTGAGCGCATGGCGTCAAAATCCTTGGAGAAGGTCGCCGTGACATCATCCAGACCCATGATCAGCTCGGCAATATTGGCACCCATCAGCTCGGTATGGGCGTGAACGTCATCAAGCGTGGCGTTTTCGATGTCGATAGAAATATCTTGACCGGTATTCAGCTTGTTGCGTGCTGTTTCGATCTTCCCGGTTAGCTCGGCAATCTTCTGCTTGGCAACAGCAACTTCCTGTTTTGATTTCTCAATCTGAGCACCCAAATCCGCCATATGTCCCATCCCAAACCAACAATTCAATTATGAGTGTATGTAGAAGCATAGCGCACGGATTGCAAACTAACTGTGTTTTACATCAAAGCCGTTTTGCTTTTGCCGGATGTACCGAATTGGAAAATTACAATGCTCCGCAAAGCGCCTTGGAAGTTTGGGCTAGCTGAAGTCTAGCAGTCCCTTAATCGACCAACTCGATGAGACAATTCCCCGTTAAGACACACAGCTATCTACTCCAAATACACTGATGACTGATGGGGTCCTTCGTCAGGATATTTGGAATTGACTGCCGTGTGATTTGGCTGAGAGTTTGGCTGATCATGGTGGTTTAGTTCAAACTGCTTGTTTCGCAGTTCTAAGCTCAAAAGCACCAGTTTCCATAAACAGTCCGTTTAGTCCGGGGGGCTGTGGGAAGCGTCCATTGATCTGCCTTCACAAAGCGTTCTTGATAACGGAAACCAAACTCGAGCGACTGGGCTCATTCTTTTAAGTGCGCAAATTTGATGCACATAGGGGTACCTAATTCGATGGGGCCTGGACCGGGTATTAGAGTGCCAGTCGGCAAATCTCGGGCGAAAACCGCGATGTGATCGGAGTCCTGATTGGCTGACAACAGCCAGCGACCGCACGGTGTTAACGCTAGAGATCGAGGTGTTGCCCCACCACTGGAAATGTTTTGCACGTGTACCAGCTGGCCGTCGTTTCCAGCCCCAAATACTGTTATCGAGTCATGTCCTCGATTGCCGACGTAAATGAAACGGTCATCCGGCGATATCTGAATATCAGAACAGTGATTACCTTTTTCATCGCTGTCCGGGATAGTCGGTATTGTTCCGAGAAGAACCGGCTTGTCCGGGTTTTCAAGAGAGAGACTGCTTACTGTGCTGTTCAGTTCCCCGACGACAAACAAGGACTTGCCATTTTTCGTCCAGGAAAGATGACGTGGGCCGGTTCCTGCCGGAAGGTCCATTTCTAAAATCCGGTCCAGGCTGCCCTCCTCTGACAGCCGATAAAACATCAGCTTGTCGAGCCCCAGATCGGCTACAACCAAATGGCCATCCGGCAATTGCCGGATGAAATGGGCATGCGACCTTGCCTGCCGATCCGGATTGACGCTCGAGCCTTCATGTGCCGCGCTAGAGCACGCCGGTCTTATGCCATCCATCTGTGAGATTGGAAAAACAGCTACAGACTGGTCAGGGCCTTCATGGCCCTGCGCGTAATTGGTGACCAGCAGATACCGGCCATTTTCGGCAATCGAATTATGGGATGTGATGCTGCCCCGGCTTGCGACCATGTCAGTGTGGGTGATCGTGCCCGAACCCGGGTCGAATGCAAGCTCCGTCACCAGTCCCTGTGCGCGGCCAAAGAGCTCCGTGTTTGCAAATATGCGGCGGCCATCGGAGGTCACTGACAGGTATGTCGGATTGTCTATTCCTTCGTACCGGTTGATTAGCTTGGCGCTACCGGTTTTGGCCTCAAACCGATAGACCGAAACACCGTCCCCGTTCGCGCTGCCGAAATAGGGGGTCGGGACATTACAGCTTCCAACGTACATATGAAGTGACATGTTTTATCCCGTTTTGAATGCACATTCGGTCAAATTGAAGTTCGAAGATGCGGTTGTCATCTGTATTTGGCAACAGCCGTGACCAGAACACCCAAAAGCGCCTGGATCACCGACTGGTCGAGACCAAATCCGATTGGAGCGGGAATGAATTGCGTCATCACAGTTTGCGTTTTCTCGCTGCCTCCGCATGCGAGTCGTTGCGAAATTTTCCGGAATGAAACTTGAACAACACACCTTCATGAATTATTGGTATATAAAAGCTTGTTTTATATGCGGGTTACAAGGGCAAAATCATATGGGACCTCTTGGAGGGTTAAGAGTACTGGATTTTGCCCAGTTCTTGGCAGGGCCGATGGCAGCGCTTCGACTGGCGGATCTCGGCGCTGAGGTGATCAAGATCGAACGGCCTGGTATCGGAGATTTATGCCGATCTCTGGTTATCTCCGACCAAAAGGTCGGGCCCGACAGTCTCCTGTTTCATACGATCAACAGGAACAAGGCAAGCGTCGCTGCGGACCTCAAAAGTTCGACAGACCTAGAAAAAATAAAGAACCTTCTGAAGTCCTCAGATGTCATGATCCATAATTTCCGACCGGGCGTCATGGAACGGATCGGACTAGGCTGGGAAGAGGTAAAAGAGATCAATCCCAAACTTGTCTATGGTGCAGTGACCGGGTACGGAACGACCGGCCCCTGGGTCGGAAAACCAGGTCAGGACTTGTTGGTTCAGTCCCTGACCGGGATGCCCTGGCTGTCAGGTGACAAGGACCATCCACCGGTTCCGGCAGGATTTGCTGTCATGGACATCACCTGCGGCAACCACCTTGTACAGGGAATACTGGCCGCTTTGTTCCGCCGTGAACGGACAGGGCAGGGGGGGCTGATCGAAGTCGACCTGATGTCGTCTGCAATCGACATGCAATTCGAACTTTTTACTGCATTCCTGAACGGCGACGGCACCATGCAGACCCGCTGCGCCGTGAGCAATGCGAATGTATCGGTCGGAGCCCCTTACGGGATTTATGCGTGCCGTGATGGCTATTTGGCCATCGCCATGGCGCCGATTGGCAAACTTGTGGAACTTCTGGATTGTCCGGCGCTTGAACCGTTGTCGAACCCGGAAGAAGCATTTACCCGTCGGGATGAAATCAAGGCCGTGCTGCGAGATCATTTGATCGCTGAAAACATCCGGTATTGGCTCGATCGGCTGGAACCGGCCGACATTTGGTGCGCGGAAGTCATGGATTGGCCCAGACTGATCGAAACAGCCGGTTTTTCCGCATTGGATGCCATACAGACGGTTGCTGCACCGGATGGCACCGCCATCCAAACCACGCGTTGCCCCATCCGGATTGACGGAGAAACAATCAAGTCAAAACAGGGAGGACCTGCCCTTGGTGCGGACACGGATACCTATCTGACATAGGTATTGGGAATGCTTTGGAAGGACCCTGGTTGGCCCTTCGACCGGTTCGTTGTTCAGCGGTTGAAGAGATCTGCCTGGGTCGTCATTTTACCCTTGTTTTTCGGCCGTAAAGCTCTCAGGGTTGCGGTATTTGACCGTCTGGAGATGCTCAGCATAAAGCGTCAGCTCACCCTTGTTCTTGTAGACTTGGTAGCACACCTTTACGAGCCCCATGCCCTTGTATTTCGGCCTCTTTTCAAGGTTCGTGCGAACCGTATAAATCGTATCGCCGATGAACACCGGCTTTATGAACCGGAGCTTGTCATAGCCGTATGAGAACGTATTGATATTGTTGTTTGCCATCAGCCCAAGACCGTAGCTGAACACCATCGCACCTGCGACCAGACGCTTGCCGAAAATGCCCTCTTCCGACGTGAAGATTTCGTCAGCGACGTAAGGATGATTGTCCATCACGAGACTGTTGAACAGCATTGCCTCGCCTTCGGATATCGTTCTGCGGATCGAACGCCGCTTCTCACCGACTTCAAAATCCTCGTAAAGCCAAGACTCAATGTTATAGGGCAACGCATCATCATGATTGTCGTAGTGGCTTTGTTCACTCATGATTTCTCTCCTCAATCGCCCATGATCGGATCAGCTGTTCCCAGCGAGGGCCTGCATTGGTAAATTCAGCTATTGCTAACTACCCCGGCACCTTGCCGAGCTTTCACGCGGCTGGCAGACACGACGGGCCAATTGGTTCAAAGCTCTTGTAGGTCAGGATGAACTCCCGGCGTCTTTGCGCCTCAGAAACGGTCGGCTTTCCCTTGGCGGTTTCGCAAATGCGTGTAAAAACCTCGGATGCGACGTCTTCCAAGGTGCGCTTTCCTTCGATGATCGCACCGGCATTTATGTCCATGTCATCGGCAAGCGCCTTGAAAGTTTCCGGGTTGGCGCAGATTTTTATGACCGGAGAAATCGCAGAACCGACCACCGAACCGCGCCCGGTAACAAAAAGCGTCATATGGGCGCCGGAGGCGATCATTTCGACGATCTCGGCATTGTCGGATATGTTGGGAAAACCGAACCTGACCTCTCCATCGGGAACCACATCCATCAGATAGAGACCGCCGGAGGGAGGGATATCACCTGGCTTGATGATGCCCCTGATGTTTGCAGCTCCCGATTTGACATAAGCACCCAGAGATTTTTCTTCGATGGTCGACAGGCCGCCCGTGGCATTGCCCGCTGCAAAGCTGCCGTACCCGAGCACATTGTAATAGCGCGCGGCTTTCTCAACGCACTTCTTCAACTCTTCGGCCAATTCGGGCGTCTCGGCACGTTCGGCCATGATGTGTTCGCAGCCGATAAGCTCCCCGGTCTCTTCAAAAATGCAAGTTGCGCCACCTTCCACCAACCGGTCAAACGCACCTCCGGCAGCCGGATTTCCCGAAATGCCGCTTGTGCCATCCGAACCGCCACAAATCGTGGCTACAACAAGATCTTCGACTTTCATCTTCACACGAGGGACAAGAGCAATTTCATTCAAGGCCGATCGAACGAATGCACATCCCTTTGCGATTGTTCGCGCGGTCCCGCCCGATTTCTGAATGACCAGCGTCTCCACCGGCCTGCCGCTGTCCTTGGCGACTTCATGCAACATCGAACGGTTGAAACTCTCACACCCCAGCGAGACCAACAGTACCGCTCCGACATTGGGGTGGGTGCATAGTCGCTCCATCATTTTCTGCGCATAGTCGTTTGGAAAGCAGCCGGGAAAGCCTATCAGATGAACGTCATCATCTGGAAAAGAACGGCAGATTTCATCGGCAACGAAATGGGCGCATTCAACCAGATACGCGACAGCAACGACATTACGGATGCCCTTGCGCCCGTCTTCCCGCAAATAGCCTTGCCAGCTTGGGGTCATTGCCCAACTCCAGTTTCGTCATCGTGATAGTGGGATTGAGTGTAACGACTGGCAATATTGTGGACGTGCACGTGTGCTCCGGCAGGAATAACCGCCGTCGCTATTCCGATGGGCAGGCCGTATTTGAGGACGGTCTCTCCCTTGGCGATTGTCCGGTCCGCTATCTTGTGCCCCATGGCAACATTATCCATGACGGTGATCTGATCAGCACCCGCTTTGAATACGGATCCCTTCGGACACATTTCCAGCGCAACCTGCACATTGTCATCGTTGTGCAATTTCAGGAATGCGCTCATGCCTCACCCTTCATCTGAACGAGATAGATGTGCTCGGCATAAAGAACCGTGTCGTCTTTCTGGTTCAGGACTTCACATTTCTCGACGACCTGTCCCATCCCCTCGCGTTTCGGGTCAGGGAACTTCCGGTCGATCGTCAGTCTGGTGCGGATCGTGTCGTTGATATGGACCGGGCGAATGAACCGCAACTTGTCGTACCCGTAAGAAAAGGCAACCGGATTGATGACACTCGCGGTCATGCCGATGCCGATGGAAAACACCATTGTGCCATGGGCAATTCGCTGACCGAACTCCTGTGAGGCACACCATTCCGCGTCCATGTGATGCGGGAAAAAATCGCCCGTATGCCCGGCGTGGACCACAAAGTCGGTCTCGGTAATCGTCCGCCCAAACGTTTCGCGAGTGTGGCCGATCTCATAGTGCTCATAATAGATTTCTTGAATATTCATAACGGCTTCCTTGCAATCGGCGTTGCTGGCGCCGCACTGCTTTGATAGGCGGCTTCAACCAGCGCCATAGTGTTCCAGGCGTCTTCGACACTGCTGACAAGTGTGTCTTCTTCGCCAGTTGCAAATCGTTGCAGTTGGTTCATCCGATTGGCGAAGGCATCAGGGAACCAAGAGCCTTCGAGCTCGAGGGCTTGCCAACCATCGCCTGTATTGAGTTCCAGAATATCCGGTTCACCTTTGGGATAATCGAGGTTCACACCCAGCTGTAGGTAAGCAGCCCCTTTTGTCCCGCAAATGCGAAATTCACAGGCCTGATGCTTCCGGCCGAATGAATGATTGTGATTGATTGAAAGCGCACACCGGACGCGATCACCATAGTCCAGGATAGCGGCGGTTCGGGTTTGCGAGATGGCCGATGACGGATGGCCAATGGATTTGGCATGTACACCGTCAGGGTCACCCAACAGGCTCCTGATGAAATCCAGATAATGTATAGAGTGCAGGCTGATCTCGACCCGGGGCAGCGGTTCAAGAAACTTCCACAATCCCCAGGGCGTATCCAGAGCAAGCCAGGCGTCAAAATCCAGAATTTCACCGAGCAATCCACGCTTAACAGCATTGTTCAGCGCCAACATCATGGGTGCAAAACGTAATTGGAAATTCACCGCAGCCTTGAGATTGCGGGAACGGCACGTCTTCAGTATCTCGGTGGCCTCTTGGAGGTTACTGCCCATGGGTTTTTGGATCAGTGCGGCAGTCCCTTTTGGCAGCCGAGACAGTATCTCGGCATGGACATCCGGCGGTGTCGCGATGTCAAAGACGACGTCACCCGCACCGACGGCCTCTTCCGGCGAGGCAAATGCTTTGGTGCCATGTGCTGCAGCCACTGCTTTGGCCTTGTCGGTATCGGGATCATATAGACCCGCAATCTTGTACCCGGCATTGGCATAGGCAGGCAGATGCGCATCGGTAACGATCGACCCGGCTCCGAAAATAACTATGGGTTTTGGATTACTGGCCAAAGGCCAGCTCTGCTGCAGATCGTCAAACATTCTGGCTCAAACGCCTTTCGCCTGTTCGCTTAATCGAGGTGGAAGACTTCATCCATCATTGCCCACCACTCACCCTTTTTGCGGGTTTCGAACGGTTTTTGACAAGGCATGCACACATCCCACCAGCGCTGCGTTTCTGGATCAGCCGCCATTTTTTCGGCATCAGCGGCAAAGTCGACACCGTGATATTCCCAATATCCGAACAGGAAATTTTCCGGTTCCTTGAGATAGATCGAGTAATTCTTGATGTTGCACTCTGTGATCATTTGCAAAACGCCGGGCCAGACATCTGCGTGCAGTTTCTTGTATTCGGCAACTTTTTCGGTATTCAAGCCGATTACCATACCCATTCTTTGCATGTCTGCTATCCTCACTTGACCTCTGCATTGAACGCGTCAATACGGGCTGCATCCAGCTTGCCCTGGTCCCAATCGATCCCGATTCCAGGTTCATTCGACGGGATGGCGCGACCGGCCTCCATCGCCATTGCCGATGCTGTCAAACTGTCGAGTTGCGGGATGTATTCCAACCACGGAGCGTTAGGGATGGCACAAACAAGGCTGACGTGAAGCTCCATCAGGAAATGTGGGCAGACCGGAATGTTATGGGCCTCGGCCATATGCGCGACCTTCATCCATGGCGTAATGCCACCGATACGAGCTACATCAACCTGGACTATGCTGGCTCCGCCTGTGACAAGGTAATCCTTGAACTGGCTGATGGAGTACATACTCTCACCGACAGCTATTGGCACCGAAGTGCTTGCAGCCAACCTGGCATGTTCCATCACATCATCAGCAGGCAGAGGCTCCTCAAACCAGCCAATGTTGAATTCCTCAAGCACCTTGGCCCGTCGGGTAGCTTCAGCCCTGGAGAAACACTGATTGGCATCAACCATGATCTCGTAGGAGTCGCCAACCGCTTCGCGAACGGCTTTTAGACGCGCACGATCCTCGCTGAGATGTGGGCGGCCGATCTTGATCTTCGAACCGGCAAATCCTTTTGACTGAGCATCAAGGGCATCGGCAACAAGAGCTTCGGTTGCAAAGTGCAGCCAACCGCCTTCGGTTGTATACATAGGCACGGAGCTTTTGGATCCACCCAGCATCCGCCACAAGGGTAACTTGGCGCGTTTGCAGCGGAGGTCCCACAAGGCCGTGTCAATCGCTGCAAGTGCCAGGGACGTGATCGCGCCGACCGCAGTTGCATGGGTCGAAAACAGTAAATCCCGCCAGATGCGTTCGATCTCTTCTGCTTCTCTGCCGATAAGCTGCGGCACCAGCGTCTGTTGAAGCAGGGACATAACGGCCGGGCCGCCCTGCCCGATAGTGTAGCTGTAACCCAACCCGGATACCCCGTCTGAGTCTGTGATTTTGACGAAAGGCGTTTCCTGGCTGACAAAACTCTGGATAGCGTCGGACCGTTTCACCTTGGGTTTGAGGTCGGCCATAAAAATTTCGACGTGTACAATGCTGGCCATAGGTCTACCTTAGAGATTGTTGGCTATCGGCATCAAAGAGATGGCACCGGGTCAGATCCAGTTGGAACGGCAACCGTTCACCGTCGGCGACTGGGCGAGGGTTCAGCATCTTGGCCTGAATTTCTTTTCCGGCGAGCGAACTAAACAGAAGCGTTTCCGTTCCAAGAGGTTCGGAAAGGTTCACAGTCATTTCGAATTCGGTAAATCCACCTTCCATGGGCATCGCATAACCCTTGGGCATGAGGTTGTCTGCCCGAAAACCAAGTTCAACCTTTTGACCTTCTGCGACCTTTCCCGCGAACTGATCCGGGACGGTAATTTTCGGGCCGCCGTCAATGGCGATCTGGCCACCGGTTATCTGACCTGCCAGAAGGTTCATCGGCGGTGAACCGATGAACGTGGCGACAAAAGTGTTTGCCGGTGTTTCGAACACTTCCAGCGGCGAACCGACCTGTTCAATGTGACCGTCACGCATGATCACGATCCGGTCGGCAAGGGTCATCGCCTCCACCTGATCGTGCGTGACATAGACGATGGTTGATTTGACTTTCTGATGCAGCTTCTTGATTTCGGTTCGCATTTGCGTGCGCAGCTTGGCGTCGAGGTTCGACAGCGGTTCGTCAAACAGAAACACCTCCGGGTGGCGCACGATCGCTCGGCCCATTGCCACCCTCTGACGTTGGCCGCCGGACAAGGCGCCGGGTTTCCTGTCCATGTATTCCGACAAGCTGAGGATTTGCGCAGCTTCATCGACAACCTTGTCGATCGTAGCCTGCGGCTGTTTTGCGATCTTTAGTGAAAATCCGAGATTTTCACGAACCGTCATATGCGGGTAAAGAGCATAGTTCTGAAACACCATCGAGATGTTTCTGTGACGCGGCGGAAGATCATTTACGACGCGGTCGCCAATGGTAACCTCACCGCCGGAAATGGCTTCCAGACCGGCTATCATTCGCAGCGTTGTGGATTTGCCGCAGCCTGATGGCCCGACCAGAACAACGAACTCGTTGTCTTCAATCTCAAGATTGATGCCGTGTACGACCTGCAGCGAACCGTATTTTTTGACAACGTCCCGCAAGTGAACTTGTGCCATTTTTTATCCTTTCACGCCGCCGAAGGTCAGGCCGGCAATGAGGTGTTTCTGGACAAGGAAAGTGAGAATGAGCGCGGGTATGATCATAAGAACCGCCAGCGCGCACATGCCCCCCCAGTTGATCGTGAATTCGCTGGTGAAATCGCGGAGCCCGACTGGCATGGTTTTGGAGAATGTCGAGCGGGTCAACTGACTGGCAAGTGCGTATTCGTTCCAACTGGTCAGGAAGGCAAATATTCCTGCGGACGCCACGCCAGCGCGTGCTACCGGAAACTCCACTTTCCAGAAAGCCTGCCAGCGCGTGCATCCGTCGATTTCGGCGGCTTCCGCAAGATCGACCGGGACCTGGCGGAAAAATCCGTCGATCAGCCAGATTGTGAAAGGAACGTTCAGTGCCACATAGACCAGAATCAGCCCAAGATGTGTATCGATCAGGCCAGTCTTTGCCATCACAATGAACAAGGGCAATGACAGGGAGACGCCAGGGACAGCGCGCGTCAGCATCAGCCCGATGAAAATAGACGCCTTGCCCTTGAAGCGATAGCGCGCGAATGCGTAACCGCCTGCCATTCCGACCAGTATTGCGATCAGGGTCGAGGTGACCGAGATGATGAGGGAATTGGTGAAATACTGAACGACTGGCACACCGCCTTCGCCGGCTGCACCGAACATGGCACGGTAGTTATCGAGATTCAGGTCGCCAGGGATCCAGACCGGCGGTTTGGCCATGATTTCGACGGTTGGCCGGAAGGAGTTCAGCACGACCCAAAGCCCCGGCACGCATATGATTGCCATGGCGATGAAAAGTGTCACGAAATGCAGCAGTTTCAGAATCCGTGCACGAATACGATGTTGGAGATTCTCATTCATGTCTTAACCCGCCATGCCAAGTTCGCTCCGCGCAGCGTTCAGTTTGCGGAAGAAGTAGATGGTGAAAAAGATCGCCAGGAAGATGGAGATGTAACCCATGGCATTCGCATACCCCATTTTGGCGTCGACATAGCCAGTACGGCCGATCAGGGTCCACAACAGCTCGGTCCTGCGGGCCGGACCGCCATTGGTCATGATCTGCACAATGTCGTAAGCCCGGGCCACGTCGAGTGAGCGGATAGCCAACGCGATATAGATGAAGGGCAATATGTAGGGCAGAGTAATATGCCTGAAGCTCTGCCAGGGTGTGCAGCCATCGACTTTGGCAGCTTCAATCGGATCACGTGGCACCGCAAACAAGCCTGCCAGGATCAGGATCGCGAACACGGAGGTTGAAGACCACATTTCCGCAACAAGGATGGAGAAAAAGGCCAGCTGGCCGTCCACCAGCCAGGGGATCGCCACGTCGGAAAGTCCTAGCGATTGCAGCGCATTGTTCACCAGTCCGACATTGTCGTTGAAAATGAATTTGAACTGAAAGCCCACCAGAATCGGCGAGAACATCATGGGGAACATCATGATGGTCCGTAGGGCTCGCTGGCCATAGGTGACCTTATTCACCAGCAACGCCAGACCGAGTCCCATCAGCATTTCAAGGTTCAGGGCGATCGTCAGCAGCAGAACGGTTCGCGCGAAAGCCGCCCAGAAGTGCGCACTTTTCATCGCCTTTTCGTAGTTGAACGTACCTATCCACTTGAACAGCGTTTCCGGCCGGGTCAACCGGTAGGGCGTGAAGCTCGAATAGAGCGACAGGATCAGCGGGATCAGCACAACTGCCGTAAGTATTATGATGGCAGGCAATAGTAAGGCAAACCACGCCGGTGGCCGGAAGCGGGACATTGCTCACGTCCTTGAAGACAGAGTGTTTTGGTAGGGCTGAAGTGCCGGGCAGAGCCCAGAGACTGACCGGGGAAGGAAGGATTTCCCCGGTCAGGTGCCGTTTTAGTAGACGCCGTTTTCCTGCATCATCTCATCAACGGCTTCAGATGCATCGCCAAGCGCTTCGTCAACAGACTTGTCGCCAAGGATCGCAGCCTGAAGTTCAGGATAGATCAGGTTTGTCGCTTCAATCCAGTATGGAGTCTGCGGAGCCGGGAAGGCGTGGGAGGCTGCAGCCTGGAATGCCTTAAGCACTTCAGTACGGTATGCATCGCCTTCAGCCGACTTAACGACGTGGTCCCAAACGGCTGTGCGTGTCGGGAGTGGACCTGCAGAACTCTCCAGTTTCTGGCTGTCTTCGTTGGTCAGCCAGGCAACCAGTGACGCTGCAGCTTCTTTGGATTCACAGGCTTCGGTCACGGAGAAACCGTGGTGACCCGACCAACCTGTGCGAACTCCGGCTGAGCCTGCTGGCTGTACCTTGACACCAACATTTCCAGCCGCCTTGGATGAGTCTTCACCGTTGAAGAAACCTGCCCAGCCCGGCCAATCCAGGTTCAGCGCGATTGTGCCGGAGGCAAAGCCCTGACCGAGATCATCCCACAGGTAAGACGTTGTGCCCGGAGGAACAGCACCTGCCTGATAGAGATCGACAAACCATGCCAGAGCGCGCTTGCCTGCGTCCGTGTTGAAAGCAGGGGACCAGTCATCATTGAAAAGCGCGCCGCCTTCGGAAACCACCAACTCGTAGAAGCGGCCAACGATCGCTTCGTCTTTACCTGCGTATTGTGTTCCATAAAAATTCGGCGCATCGGTAAAGAAGATAGCTTGTTCTTTGTATTCTTCCCAAGTGTCCGGCGGCGTGAGCTCGCGGCCGGTCTTTGCCTTGTAGGCTGCCTTGTTGTCGGCGTCTTCATATATGGATTTCAGGTAATACAGAGCCGATACGTCGAATTGCGCGCGCGGCAACATGACCAGCGCATCTCCGATTTTGGAAGCTGAAATGTTGGACGGCACATATTCCGCAATGAAGTCGGCAGCGAGGTAAGGTGTCAGGTCCGTGTAAAGACTCGGATATTGCGACGCGAAGGAAGAGTGGTTCGAACCCACGCACCATCCCAATGTTCCGGCTGCCAGGTCGGATTTGAATTCCTTGTCCAGTTCGAAGTGATTTTTCTTCGAAATGATATCGACCTTCGCACCGGTTTTTGTTTCCCATTCACCGATACGGGCATAGAGCGCCTCATATTGCTGGCCGCCAATTAGCTTGGCCTGCAAGGTTACTCCGTCGAATTCTCCCGCAGATGCCTGTCCGGCAACAGCGATCAGAGCGGTGGCCGCAAGCAACGATTTCAATCTGAATTTGGTCATAAATACCTCCCGTTTGTTGATGCGGTCTGGAGTCCACCACAAGTCAACATATTTATATATAAACTTGACTTTTATATTTCGTCAATGATTATCTGCGAGACCAGAATGGAGAACCTTCAACATGCTGTTTGATACCCATTTGCATCTGATCAATAAGGCGAGGTTGCAGTATCCGTGGCTGGAAGGTTTTGCTGCACTCGACAAGGACAGTTGCTTTGACACCTACAGCCGGGACGCGGCCCGGGTGGGGATCGACGGCTGTCTGCATATGGAAGTTGATGTGGCCGAGGACTGCATCGAAGACGAAACCTGCCTTATGGATGAATTGATTGCCGAGCCCGGCAGTCTGATGTGCGGGATGATTTCTTCTTGTCGGCCTGAACGAGAGGGCTTTGCAGCGTTCCTGGACCGTGCCTCAACAAATCCCAACATCAAGGGCTTTCGAAGGGTCTTGCATGTTGTGCCGGATGACGTCAGCACAACAGCCGTATTCAGGGCCAATATCAAACGCCTATCCGGTACGGGCCTGACATTTGACCTGTGTGTTTTGGCACGCCAGCTCAAACTGGCGATCGAACTGGTGTCCCATTGCCCTGATGTAACATTTGTTCTTGATCATTGCGGCGTACCGGACGTAGCAGCCCAGTCATTCGAACCCTGGCGGTCAGATATCAAGGCGCTTGCCAAACATCCGAACGTCATCGCCAAGATTTCAGGCGTCGTGGCCTATGGCGATACGGAAACCTGGACGCTCAATGACATCAAACCATTTGTCGATGAGACTGCGGAAGCATTTGGACCCGATAGGATCGTATGGGGATCAGATAGCCCGGTCTGCAATCTCGGTGGAGGGCTGGCGACCTGGGTGGCTGCGACCCATTCCCTAACCGAAAACTGGTCAAATACCGAACGTGACGGACTTTATCATATCAACGCTTGCAGATTGTGGCGGCTATGATGCACACCATCCGGAATTAGCTTGCTAATTCCATGGCGATAAGGAGGGGCATAGTGGCCGGCAAAACGACTGAAAAAAAGACAGGCGACGATTTGGACTCAACGTCAAAATATAGCGCACCAGCTCTTTCAAAGGGGTTGGATATCCTGGAGTTGCTCGCCGTTCAGTCACAGGGCCTGAAAAAAGCGGAAATTGCGCTGGCCCTGAACCGATCTGTCAGCGAGATTTACCGGATGCTGGCCGTTTTGCAGAGCCGCGGCTATGTGATGCTGGATGCTGCAAGCGAGCGGTATGCCCTGACCATGCGGATGTTTGAACTCTCACACCGTTTCCCTCCGACCAAACGAATGACCGCGGTTGCCGGTGAGATCATGTCTGAGACGGCAATTAGGCTCAACCAATCAATCCATACTGCTATTTTATACGGCAACGAAATCCTGGTTATCGCCCAGGTCGATCCACCGGGCAACAACATCACTTCTGTTCGTCTTGGCGCTCGGGTTCCATTGGTGTTCACCTCTTCGGGAGCCTGCCTGACCTATCAGATGGACGCCGGTAAGAGGACAGAGATGTGCGCGAAGCATCCGAATTTCTCTCCCGAGGCGCTGGAGAAATTCGAGGCCGCGGTGCAACAGGTCAAGGAAACGGGTGTATGTGAAAGCCCATCGGCGATTATTCAGGGAGTCCACAATATCGCTGTCCCGATCATCGGATTTGGCGGCGAGGTTGCTGCTGCGCTCACCATCCCTTTTGTCAAACGACTGATCTCCGCTAATGATCCGGATATTGAGGCATGCAAGGCGGCTTTGATTGAGGCGGGACGAGAAATTTCAAAAAAAATCGGGGCCGGTGCCGCAACTGATCTTCCGAGCTAACAAAACCAGGACTGTAGAATGACTGAAGCGGTTAAACTGAGGGGAATGACTTGGTCGGATCCTCGTGGATACGACCCACTGATTGCGGCGACCGCTGCTTTTGAAAAAGAACATGCTGGCGTCTCAATTGTTTGGGACAAACGTTCGCTGCAGGGATTTGAAAGCACGCCGGTCGATGAGCTTGCGGCAAAATACGATCTTATGATCATTGACCACCCCCATGTCGGCGCGGCGGCCCGTCAGGGCTGCCTGTTACCGCTTGATAAATGGGTGGACGAAAATGACATGATTGCGATTGCAAACGAGACCGTAGGCAAGAGTTTTGTCAGCTATACCATCGATGGCCATCAATGGGCTCTGCCTGTGGATGCCGCGACCCAGGTGCAGGCCCATCGACCCGACCTTGGAACACGCGCGAAAACCTGGCAGGACATTAAAAAGGCTGCCGTTGATAATGCAGTCATAATGCCGATGCGTCCGCCGCATTCGCTGATGTGCATTTATACACTTGCGGCCAATATTGGACATCCCTGCGGTTCCGATCAATCTCGGCTGCTGCACCCGGAAATCGCCAAATACGTGTTCACCGAGTTGAAGGCCGTCATCGATCACATCGACCCGGCTTGTTTTGGAATGGACCCAATTGCCGTCATGGATGAGTTGGCCAATGGCGACAAGTACCGTCTGGCCCCGTTGACCTATCTTTATAAGGGCTATTCTGACGCTGGATACCGGCACAATCGTCTGGCGTTTACAGATATCCCGGCACTTGGGAACTTCGGCCCTGTCGGGTCCGCCCTTGGCGGTACCGGACTGGCAATATCGAGCCGGACAGAGGAGCCGGACCTCTGCTCCAGGTTTGTCGCCTGGGTCGCAGGTGCCGATTGCCAATCCGGAATCTATGCCAGGGCCAATGGCCAGCCAGGCAATGCAGTCGCCTGGGGCAGCTCTGCCGTCAACGAACCGGTTTTGAACGCCTATTGGAATACCAGGGCAACCCATGAAGCCGCCTGGCTCCGGCCGCGTCATGATGGATATATGGCGTTCCAGCAGACGGCCTCGGAAATCGTCAATGCAACGCTCACAGAAAAAACAGGCCTCGACTCCGGTATTGCTGCACTGGATGCAGCATTTGCAGCCAGCTTCGCCGGAGGCAAAAACAAATGACTGCTTCTTCTCCGTTAAAAGGCCTGAAAATCGTCGACTTCAGCCAATTTCTGGCAGGTCCCTATGCGACACTCCGGCTTGCTGATCTGGGGGCCGATGTCATCAAGATTGAGCGTAGCGGCAAAGGGGATCTCTCTCGGTATCTCTATGTTTCCGACGTTCTGATCGACGGCGAGAGCACGATCTTCCATGCCATTAACCGGGGGAAACGGTCTCTGGCACTTGACCTCAAGACCGATGAGGGCCAGCAACAGGTTTGGGACCTGATTGAAGATGCAGATGTCGTCGTACAGAATTTTCGACCAGGGGTAATCGAACGTCTCGGATTTGGACCGGATGCGGTCCGAAAAAGAAACCCACGCATCGTTTATGGCTCAATTTCGGGATATGGCGACAATAATGAATGGGTGGCACTACCAGGTCAGGACCTCCTGGCCCAGGCCCGAAGCGGAGTTATGTGGCTCACTGGTGCTGAACAATATGGGCCGGTCGCAATTGGTCTTCCAGTCGCAGATGTTCTTGCTGGTGCAGCGCTTGCTCAAGGCATATTGGCGCTTCTGGTCCGCCGGGGAATTACAGGTGAGGGCGGCATCGTTGAGACCAGCCTGATTGAGGCGATTACCGATCTGCAGTTCGAATTGCTTTCGACGTTCCTGAACGACGGCCGCCAAACACCGACACGGCCACGGAACAATCCGGCACATGCCTATCTCGCTGCGCCTTATGGTGTTTATCAGACTGAAGACGGCTATATCGCAATCGCTATGAATGATTTGGGCGATCTGTTCGCATCTCTTGGCGTTAACCATTGCCTTGAAGGTCTCAATCCATTCGACAACAGGGACGAAATTGCGCATTTGCTTGCCAAGCAACTTGCCCGAAAGTCAACAAGTTCATGGATTGAAATACTGGCGGAAGCAGACCTTTGGGCCGCTCCGGTAATGGACTGGAACGGTTTTGTGGACTCGGGAATCCTGCAGAAGCTCAACATGATCGGAGAAACCCGAAGAGGTGACCAGACCTTCAATTCGCTCCTGTCACCCCTGAGGATTGACGGAGCGCGTCCGGCTGCCGAAAGTCCTGCTCCCTACCTAAGTGAAAAGCCTGTTTCCTGGAACGGCTAGAACTAACTTGGGTTCAGGAAATAGGAATTCGCACTGGTCGTTGCCAGCTGCGATTGAGCGGTGTTTGAAATTCTTGAACATCTCTTCGTATGCTCTTCGCGAGAGCAGTCGTTCATCTGGCAAGGCCCAGCTGTCATTTATGTAATCTTGCAATAGCCGCAGACTTTGTTTGATGAGGTGAGGGTAGTCGATGCTCTCGTTCAACCTATAAATCCAGCCAAGGCATTCCCGAAGACGGTGTTGCGCGACAACGTACTGACTGGTTCTTAAAGACTTCCTATAGATCGACCTGTCGAGCATTTGGCTCAGTTTTGGAGCCAACCGAATTTGAAGGTAATATCTGCCTTCCCGGCGTTGGATATAAGAGGCAAGTGCCATAGTCTCTCCGCGTACGTTGGCGTGAGACGTATCACAAAATAGAGGTGCTCCATTTTGTGTAGGTTATTGATTTTGTTAAATTAAAAAACTGGTAGCGGGAGAGGGACTTGAACCCCCGACACGCGGATTATGATTCCGCTGCTCTAACCACCTGAGCTACCCCGCCATCCATTCGCAAGCCACAAGGGGCTGCGCGACGTGGAGTGCTTATAGTGAGGCTGCAGGCAGGCGTCAAGCGCAGAATTGAAGCCTGTTTGCTTTCTTTTGGAGGGGCTGTCAGGCCGCGGAAATCGGCGCGGCAGCTTGTGGAAAATCAACGGTCCAATTGCCGGTTCGTTCCGTCTTGTGAATCCAGCCGCCACCCAAAACGCGGGCCGTTTCATCATCACTGTCAAAGAAGACGCAGGCCTGTCCCGGTGCGACGCCTTCCTCACCGTTGGACAGGTCAACGAAGGCCTTTCCATTCAGCAATTTCAGAATCGCGGGGGCAGGCGGGCGCGTCGAACGCACCTTCGCAAAAAGCTCGATCTCATCGCCTTCATCGAGGGGTTGATCACCGATCCAGTTCATTTCGCGAAGCATGATTGTCTTCGTGGTGAGGGCTTCGCGCGGTCCGACAATGACCCGACGCTCTTCCGGATCAAGTCGGACAACGTAGATCGGTTCGCCCGTCGCCACACCAATGCCGCGGCGCTGACCGATCGTAAAATGTATAATGCCGTCATGTTGGCCCAGAACCCGGCCGTCCATGTGAACGATCTCGCCAGGTTCGGCTGCGTTTGGGCGCAGCTTGCGGATCACTTCTGCATAGTCGCCATTGGGTACGAAGCAGATATCCTGGCTATCGGGTTTGTTGGCAACGGACAAACCGAATTCCGAAGCCAGTTCGCGCACTTTGGCTTTTGGCATGCCGCCAAGCGGAAAGCGGATGAAGTCGAGTTGCTCCTGCGTTGTTGCAAACAGGAAATAACTCTGGTCGCGGTCCAGATCTGCGGGGCGGAAGAGCGCGCGTTTGTTCCCCGATGTGGAAGAGCGAACATAATGGCCCGTGGCCAAGGCGTCGGCACCAAGGTCTTTTGCGGTCTTCAATAAGTCGGTGAATTTGACTGTCTGATTGCAGGAGACACACGGTATCGGTGTTTCGCCGGCAATATAGCTGTCTGCAAAGCGGTCCATGACCTGCTCTTTGAAGCGGCTTTCATAGTCGAGGACATAATGCGGTATGCCGATTTTTTCGGCTGCTCGACGTGCATCATGAATGTCGACGCCTGCGCAACAGGATTTGGCTTTGCTCACCGTAGCGCCATGGTCGTAAAGCTGCAGCGTTACGCCGATTACGTCATAGCCATCCGCTTTCATCATTGCGGCGACAACCGAGCTGTCTACGCCGCCGGACATGGCAACAACCACGCGCGTGTCTTCAGGGCGGCCGGGAAGATCCAGACTGTTCAACATATAAATAGCACTTCCAGAGGTCCAGTTAGCGGATCGGGCTGATACCTGCAGGTTTTCAGCGTCAAGTTTCGCCAGCGCGATTCAATGGTCGATCCGAACCATTTCAATTTAACGACACTATACAGATATGCATTCAAGTTGCCAATTGCCAACATTTGAGCCCGGCATGCCTTGCCGAACCGGCAAAGCTTGCCGGGTTTTTACTACTGAAGACACCAGTTTTGAAGTGAAAAGCCATTTAAAAGATGGATTTAATGATTTTCTTTAAACTGGCCCGTTGTTTGCTTTCTTAGTGGTCAACGTAATGTGCCTGTTCTGCGGGCAATAGCTTTCGGGGGCGATCTTGCTGCCAATTGGATTGATGATGGATGTATCCGCCGGAGCTTTGGCTGCCGGTTCTGGAGCATTGAAAGCTGCGGCAGGTCTCGCTGAAGGTGATGCCGCTGCGACAAAAGAGTTTGTCGGCGAGCTTGATGATTATCTGCGGAAAGCTTTGGGGCTGCCGGATGGTGAGCAGTCCACGGAAGAGGTGCTTGCCGTTGCGCAGGACAGTGAAGTGGCAACCCAAAGTGCGCTTCCGTTGCTGGATGTTTCGTTAGCACACTCTGGCGACGGCGATGCTGCTGACCAGGCTTTGACGGTTCTTGGAAAAGTGCTGGCAGACAGGCCTGCAGGTGGCGAACTCGGAAGTGCGGCGCCTGATCGCTCAGTTTCGCCATCACTTGGTCTGGTGCCTGACACTTCGGTTCAAGGGGCGGTAGGTAATCCCTTAAAGGATGTGCCCGGAGGCGGTTCTCCTGCTGCTGCATCCGAAGCGCTGGTTGCTCAACAATTGGCATCAGCTGTGAGTGGTTTGGCAGTAAAAGGTGACAAGCTGGCTGGAAGCGATGCTGATGGCGGCGCTGCGGCAGCAAATTCTGCTCAGTTGGCCGAGAGGAAATGGCAGTCAGAATTGCATCAGGTCTTCAGAGCACCTGCAGCGGATGCTGCATTGGAAACGAAGCTGGGTCAGCAAACACTGTCACAGCAGGCCGCCACAAGTGTCGAAGCTTTGTCAGTCCAACAGACTAAAGCTGGTGGTTTGACAGCTGATGTTCAAGCGCAAGGGGGCGCTGTTGCTGCGGTTCAAGCCGGTGCAGCAAACGTGGTTGCTGCTGCGGGCGCGATAACAGACAAAAGCCTGAAAGGCAGTTCGCCTGCTACTCCGGCGACCGAGCAGGTTGCTTCGGTATCAGACACGCCTAAATCCGAACTGGACGTTTCATTTTTCGGAGCGGGCAAAAACAAAGAGGTTGCTGGCGCAAAAGCGGCGGCGACCGTGAATGCCGGTAACGGAGCCTCAGGGGGCACTTTGAGTGCAAATTCGTTGTCGGCTGGCACTGATCTGGCTGCAACGGCGAAAACTGGTCAGGCAAGCGTTGCAAGTCTTGCGTCGAGCGGTCTCGCAGATGGTGGTGAGGTCAAAATCGGAAGCGGTGAATTCAGCTTTGCATCAGAAGTCGCGGGAACAGTCCGTGGAAGTGATGCGCAGGGTGCAACGCGAACCGAAAGTCTGCAAACGCTTAATCAAACTCAGTCTTCACAGATAGCAGCACAAGTCGCGGTCGAGATTGCCCGAAATCTGAAAAACGCCCAGACGCGATTCCAGATGCGGTTTGATCCTCCGGAACTGGGCAAGGTGGACGTGAATATGAAGGTGGCTGCTGATGGCAGCGTCCAAGCTCATCTCATCGTCGAGCGACCGGAAACCCTTGATATGTTCATGCGAGATCAGCGCGCGTTGGAGCGCGCCCTGGAGGCAGCAGGTCTGAATACGGACTCTGATAACTTGCAGTTTTCGCTGAAGAAGGATGATGGGCAAGAGTTCACTTCCGGCGATGAACAATTTGGTCAGGGGTCTGAAGCAGACCGGAGGGCCGGTTCGGAAGATGCCGATGGTGGAGAGTCTATTCCCGATGATGTTGTTCGAATGACCTTGGCGGAGCAGCGCGGCGGTCTCGATCTAAAGATTTAAACAAGCTGAGCGCCAGGCGTTCCAGGAGTATGTAATGACAACGATTTCTTCCAGCGCATCAGCCGGTTTACAAGGTGGCAGCGAGACAAGTCAGCAGGGTCTCACTGCGAATTATGAACTGTTCCTGAGAATTCTGACAACGCAAGTTCAGAATCAGGATCCTTTGGATCCAATGGATTCTGCGGAATACACTTCGCAGTTAGTGCAATACACTAATGTTGAACAAACGATCCAAACCAACAAGAACCTTGAACAGCTGATTGCCATGCAGCAAAGCAGCCACACCATGAATTATGTCAGCTATATAGGCAATGAAGTTACCGCTGACGCATCTACAGCCATACTATCTAATGGGCAGGCGTCTTGGTCTGTTGATATTGATGAATTTGGTTCAGGGACGTATGAAATACGCAACTCAGCAGGGTCGGTTGTTTATACAGGCGAGACTGAACTGAATGCTGGTGCTGGAACATTCGAGTGGGATGGTTTGACGAATTCTGGGTCGCAAGCAGTTAATGGCACATATAGTGTCCATTTCAATCTTCAGAATGGTGAAGGGCGACAAGAGCCGGTATCCACTGTCGTGAAAGGCATCGTCGACAGTGTTGACTGGTCGTCTGGTGATCTTTTCTTGAAGGTGGGCGGGCGAGATATTCCGGTTTCATCCGTGAAATCTGTTTCACGGCCAAGCTGACACTTCAAATCAGTTTAATGCTAACGACCGCGGCTCATTAAGAAGGGCTGCGGTTTTGTCTTTTGAGGCTAGAAAATAGCTTCTGCGAGGCTGGAATGCTGGAAAGTTCGCCAGTTATCTGGCGAATTTTAGCTCTTTTTTGGAAATATAGCAGGGTAGGGGCATTTTTTGACCTCCGATCAGGTGCCATTCAAGAGCAAATTTGTAGCTGATTGGGCGGATTGCGTCGCAATATGCATGAGAAAAGAATTATAGTTAACGAATAACGGTGATTGGTTAAGTTTAACGTTTTTATTGTTCATGAATTCCTAATTATTACTCATTAAATCGAAGTTTTATAGTTAACAAACTCAAAATTTTGCTTTAGTCGTTTGTTAATCGTCGTCGGGTAACCTCACTTATACATTGGTCATGTTTAGTGTGAGAGTACAATGACCGAACAAATTCGTTCGCGTGTAAAATATGTCATCGGTCCAGACGGTAGCCCGCTTACCATTGCGGATCTCCCGCCTACCTCTACGAGGAGATGGGTCATTCGCCGGAAAGCCGAGGTTGTCGCAGCCGTTCGGGGCGGTCTGTTGTCGCTTGAGGAGGCGTGTCAAAGATATACTTTGACAGTTGAGGAATTCCTCTCATGGCAAAGCTCGATAGAAAAACACGGGCTTGCGGGATTGCGAGCCACTCGTGTTCAGCAATACCGGAACTGATCCTAGGGTCATTCCATTCTGAAATCATGCGTGCTTCGGGCGCGTAAGGAAGGTCGGCTGTGCCGGCCTTTTTTGTTTTGCCGAAATCTGACAGACTTATCCAAAAGTTAATATGGTAGGCAGTTTTTCCCCACTTCTATTGCAGAATGCATTTCCTAAATCCGCAGAAAACAGCCAGTTGATGCTTCAGGTTAATCATCCGTTAACCAGTTGTTAACCCTCTGGGCGGCAAATTTTGCCCATGGGAGGCATGGCGTGTCGAGCCGACTCTCCTGATAACGGCTAACAGCATGTTTGAATTGCGGGCGGGCATTCGTGAACGGACTTATTGAATTCATAAAAACACTGGGACCGGCGCGAGTTGCTGCGATGGGGGCTGTTGCAGCAATTCTTGTCGGCGTATTTGCGTTTATTATTTTTCGCGTTACGGCGCCCCAGATGACGACGCTCTACAATGAGCTCACTCTCGAAGATTCCGCAGCTATTGTTTCGCAGCTTGAAAGTCAGGGCGTTCAGTTTTCGCTGGGACGACAGGGTGCCTCCATCATGGTTCCCAGGGATCAGGTTGCTAGATTGCGGATGCAGCTTGCGACTGAGGGTTTACCTACGGGCGGTTCGATCGGTTACGAGATATTCGACCGGACTGATACACTCGGGGCAACCAGCTTCGTCCAGAACATTAACCATCTGAGGGCGATGGAAGGTGAATTGGCCCGGACGATCGGTTCTCTGGATCGGATCAAAAATGCACGGGTACACTTGGTGATCCCCGAGCGCCAGTTGTTTCAACGTGATCGCCGTCCCCCATCAGCTTCGATTGTCCTGAATGTTCGTGGTGGGTTAGGCCCTGGTGAAATCCGTGCAGTTCAACATCTTGTCGCAACCGCTGTTGATGGCCTTGATCCGGATAAGGTCTCCATCGTTGATGAGGCTGGACGATTGCTGGCCTCAGGCGCAGGAAGTGATGAAGAGGGAATGGTATCTGCTTCATTGCAGGAGCGGACTGTTGCTATTGAATCCCGACTGCGGAACCAGATTGAAGAGATCCTGAATTCTGTTGTCGGACCAGGCCGTGCGCGTGTGCGGGTCAACGCGGACGTCGATTTCAATCGAATGACAGAAACGACAGAGACATTCGATCCGGAAGGTCAGGTGGTCAGATCTACGCAGACTAAAGAAGAGGCTAGCGAGAATGGTCGTGAAGTAGGGCAGGTAACCGTCGGTAATCAGCTGCCTAATCCCGAAGCTGCAAATGCCGATGACACTGCAAGGGACAAATCCTCCTTAACGGAAGAGGTTGTGAATTATGAAATATCCAAATCTACCAGAACCGAAGTTGTAGAAGCCGGACGCGTCACAAGGTTATCTGTTGCTGTGTTGGTAGATGGTACTTATGAGCTGAACGAAAACGGTGACTCTGTCTATACACCAAGAGCGCAGGAAGCTCTTGATCGAATTGCTGTCCTTGTACGCTCGGCGGTTGGATATGATGAAGTGCGAGGTGATGTTGTTGAGGTTGTGAACCTTCAATTTGCATTGCCGCCGCAAGATGACCTTCTTGCCGAAGGCGATGGACTCTTCGACTTCACCCGCGACGACATATTACGATTTGCCGAACTTGGTGTCCTGTTCCTGATTGCTGTTCTTCTCCTTCTGTTCGTGGTTCGTCCACTGTTGCGCCGGATCGTCACGCCAGATGAAAAGCAACCGCAAGAGTTGGTGATTGGACCTGATGGAACACTTGTGGCTGACAGTGAAATCGCCAAGGAAGCTGATGAGGACGACGAATTTGTGATCGAATGGCTTGAGCAGGCAAAACACGAGGGCGCCATGCAGGCGAGCTCGATCGCAAAAGTTGGCCAAATGATAAGTGATCATCCTTCGGAGGCCGTCAATATCGTCCGGGGATGGTTAGATGAGCAGGCGGCATAATGGTAACTGATCAACTACAGCAAGCCCTAACCGTCAGTGCGGACGAGGAAGATCGGGACCTCAGAGGTGCGGAGCGAGCAGCTGTTTTGCTGTTGGCGCTGGGTGAGACGCACGGTGCGCCGATCTGGGAAAAGTTGGACGAAATTGAAGTTCGTCAGGTGTCCGCGGCAATGGCCAGTCTTGGTCCTGTAACGCCAACGATGCTTGAAGACCTGTTTAAGGATTTTGTGCGCCGCGTCAGCTCAAAAGGGTCTTTGACCGGGAACGTGGATGCGACTGAGCGTTTGTTGGCGAATTTCCTGCCCGGAGACAAGGTCTCCGTCATTATGGAGGAAATCCGCGGTCCAGCTGGCCGGAATATGTGGGAAAAGTTGTCAAATGTGCAGGAGAACGTTCTCGCAAACTATTTGAAGAACGAATACCCGCAGACTGTTGCCGTGGTTCTATCGAAGATCAATTCAGATCATGCAGCTCGTGTTCTTGGTATTTTGCCGGAAGAATTGGCGTTGGAAGTCGTGAGCCGCATGTTGCGGATGGATGCTGTTCAAAAGGAAGTCCTTGAAAAAGTCGAACAGACGTTACGCGTTGAATTCATGTCCAACCTGACCAACACATCAAGACGCGACAGCCATGAAATGATGGCTGACATTTTCAATAACTTTGACCGCCAAACTGAAGCAAGGTTTTTGGCTGCCTTGGAAGAGGATAACCGGGAAGCTGCGGATCGCATCAAGACACTTATGTTTACCTTTGATGATCTGCTCAAACTGGACGCAGCAAGTGCCCAGACCCTGTTGCGGCATGTTGAAAAGGATCAACTTGCTATCGCCCTCAAAGGATCAACGGACTCAGCTCGCGACTTCTTTTTTGGCAATATGTCTTCCCGAGCAGCCAAGTTGTTGGAGGATGACATGGATGCACTCGGTCCCGTACGTCTGCGCGATGTGGACGATGCGCAGACTGATATGGTGAACAAGGCAAAGGATCTTGCTGCCAAGGGCGAAATCTTGATCTCCAAATCCAAGAGCGATGATGAGATCATCTACTAATGCTGCAGCATGTTGGTATTCACAGCAGAATGGAAAGTATGACGGCACCGTCTAAATATATGTTCAGCACAGACTTCTCTGAACCAGAGGAGCAGGAGGTCGTTGCGCCTCCGGTGCCGGAAGTGCCCAAGATAACTGTGGCAGAGCACAAGAAGTTGCTTGAGCAAGCAAAGGCAACTGCCTTCGAAGAAGGACGGGCTGAGGCGCTCAAGGATTTGCAGACCAAACAGGAGACATTACTGACAGCGGAAGTGAAGCAACTTGCTGGTGCTGTTGGTGATGTGTTGGGAACATTGGATGAAATCCAGGCGCATCGGGAAAAAGATGCGATCGGTCTCTCATTTCTTGTGGCTAGACGCCTTTGTGCCCACTTGATTGCTCGGCAGCCGCTGGCGGAAACAGTAGCATTGGTGTCAGAGTGTCTAGGCCCTCTGCGGAAAGCCCCGCACTTGGTTATTCGAGTCGCGGAGCGGGACGTTGAAGCTCTGAAGACACAGGTTGATCCGATCGTTCTTGAAAACGGTTTCGATGGCCGGTTGGTTATCCTGGGAGAACCTGAAATTGGCCGGGGAGACTGCCATATTGAATGGGCAGATGGCGGTATCAAGAGAGATCGTAAGGCTCTCGAAGCGGAAATCGACGGCAGTATACGTGCCTACTTAAAGGCACGCGGTACCTCAAAAACGGCAAAGACACCGGAACAGGTGCCGGAAAAGGACGCTAACGGATGAGTGACGAGCAAGACACAAATATTCAGCTGGATGAACTTGAAGCACCTGAGCGGAACTTGGGCGAAGAAGAAATTGTCGCGCCGCAATCTGCAGCAGATTTGGAAGCGGTGTTTGATGTTCCTGTTCGCATTTCTGCAGTTCTCGGCCACTCCAAAATGCATGTTTCCGATTTGCTGAAACTGGCATCCGGGACAGTTTTGGAACTCGACCGTAAGGTAGGTGAAGCAATCGATATTTATGTGAACGACCGTCTGGTTGCACGTGGAGAGGTTGTGCTCGTTGAGGACAAGCTGGGTGTAACCATGACCGAGATCATCAAGACGGATCGGTAAGGAAGGTAACGGATGCGTCTTTTAATAGTCGGGACACTTGGCGGCCAGCTGACGACAGCTTCTAAGATTGCAATGCAGGGAGGGGCGAAGGTCACCCATGCAGACGATGTGGAGGGTGCCCTAAAGGTTCTCAGGTCCGGTCAAGGTGCAGATCTATTGATGGTCGAAGTTCATCTCGACATCAGTGGCCTCATAGCGAAACTTCAGAACGAACGGATGCATGTTCCCGTCGTCGCGTGCGGTGTGGAAACTGATGCGCAGGCTGCGGTCTCCGCAATTCGAGCTGGTGCCAAGGAATACATCCCGCTTCCGCCTGACCCGGAAATGATAGCTGCTGTTCTTGCAGCTGTTGCCCAGGAACGCGGCGATCTGATCTACCGCGACGAAGCGATGGCTGTTGTTGTGAAACTGGCTGAACAGGTCGCTCCGTCGGAAGCGTCGGTGTTGATTACCGGTGAATCTGGAACCGGTAAGGAAGTGATTGCCCGGCACGTCCACAAGTGCTCCAAGCGCGCGTCGAAACCGTTCATTTCGATAAATTGTGCTGCAATTCCTGAACACCTTCTGGAATCGGAATTGTTTGGTCATGAAAAGGGAGCTTTTACCGGCGCGGTAGCACGCCGTATTGGCAAATTTGAAGAGGCCGACGGCGGTACCTTGCTGCTTGACGAAATTTCCGAAATGGATGTGCGATTGCAATCCAAATTGCTTCGAGCCATTCAGGAGCGCGTGATTGACCGTGTCGGGGGAACGCGTCCTGTCCCGGTCAATATCCGTATTCTGGCAACATCAAACCGCGACCTTGGTGAAAGTGTTCGGCAAGGGCAATTCCGGGAAGATCTTCTTTTCCGACTGAATGTTGTCAATCTGAAGCTTCCGGCTTTACGGGAACGTCCTGCAGATGTCATGGAGCTTGCCCAGTTCTTCATCAAACACTATTCCGAGGCGAATGGTGTTCCTATCAAACCGTTTTCGGTGGATGCCCGCCAGGCTCTGATGACCAATACTTGGCCCGGAAACGTTCGGGAGTTGGAGAATACAATTCACCGGGCAACCCTTTTGGCAGTGGGCGACGAAATTGGCGTTGAAGCCATCCGTATGCCGGACGGGTCTCCTTTGGGTGTTTCCCGCGGCCCCGCAGAATTGGCAGCCCAGACCGCAGAAGCTGTAACGCGGTCATTTGTTGGTCGTACGGTCTCAGATGTCGAACGGGACCTTATCCTGGATACACTTGACCATTGTCTCGGCAACAGGACCCACGCAGCGAAAATCCTGGGTATTTCCATTCGAACGCTGCGCAACAAACTTAATCAATACACTGATGAAGGGGTTCAGGTGCCAGGTCCGGGAGAAGCGCGGCAGGGAGCCTGAGTATCAGTTGGCGAATTCAGCCAGCATCTTGGCAGTTTAAAAATCACGCATAAGGAACGCGAAAAGAAATGTCGGATTCGACAGTAGAGGGACAAGGTGGTCCAGTAGGACCCGGACCGGAGCAGCAACCTGCTGCTGCAGGCCCGCCTGTGTCTGCTGGTATCGGACTGCCAAGTTTTAATGAGATAGTCGACACGCTTCGTAAGGGTGATATCGGTCTGGCGACAGGCATTATCATCATTCTTACGCTTCTGATTTTGCCGATGCCCCCGGTCATGCTGGATATGTTCCTGGCGGTATCGATTATCTTTTCTGTTCTCGTGTTGATGACCGGACTGTTCATTCAAAGGCCGCTGGAATTCTCCTCATTCCCGACTGTCCTTTTGATCGCGACTATGTTGCGGCTTGGTCTGAACATTGCCTCTACACGTTTGATCCTTTCCAATGGTCATGAAGGAACTGCTGCGGCTGGAAACGTGATCCAGTCCTTTGGCAATCTTGTCATGGGAGGAAATTTCGTAATCGGGATCATCGTGTTTGCGATTCTCGTGATCGTGAATTTTGTTGTTATTACAAAAGGTTCCGGTCGTATTGCTGAAGTGGCTGCAAGGTTCACTCTTGATGCGATGCCGGGTAAACAGATGGCGATTGACGCCGATCTGTCTGCTGGTCTGATTGATGAAACGACGGCAAAAACCCGCCGTAAAGATCTTGAAGACGAAAGTTCATTTTTCGGGGCAATGGATGGTGCTTCAAAATTCGTGCGTGGTGACGCCATTGCCGGATTGCTGATCACATTTATCAACATTCTTGGCGGGATCTTCATCGGTGTCGCGCAGATGGACCTGAGCTTCTCAGAGGCTGCTAACAATTATACGCTGTTGACTATCGGGGATGGGCTTGTTTCGCAGATACCTGCTCTCATTGTATCCACCGCTGCCGGCCTGCTGGTTTCAAAGGCGGGGGTCCATGGCGCTGCAGACAAGGCTCTTGCGAGTCAGTTTACCGGGTATCCGAAGGCGCTTGGTATGTCTGCGGCAGTGATGGTCGTTCTTGCGCTTCTTCCAGGTATGCCGATGCTTCCATTTCTTGGTCTCGCTGGCGGGGCCGGTTATCTGGCCTTCAAAACCAGCAGGGACAAAAAGCAGGAAGCAGCTAAAGTTGTGCAAAAGCAACTTGTTGAATCAGCGCCTCAACCACCACCTGAACCGCCGATAACCGATGCCCTTAAAATGGATGAACTGCGCATTGAATTGGGCTATGCGCTTCTTCCGCTTATCAATGGCAAGGAGCAGAATGGCGGCGATGTTCTGACAGAACAAATCAAGGCGCTGCGTCGTCAAATTGCCGGGGACATGGGAGTTATCATGCCGCCTGTCCGCATTCTCGATAACATTCAGCTTGGCGCAAATGACTATGTCATCAAGGTCAAGGAAGTCGAGGCTGGGCGCGGATTACTCTATCCAAATCACTTTATGGTAATGGATCCGGCTGGCGGACAGGTGAAACTGCCCGGTACGCACACGACAGAGCCTACTTTCGGGCTGCCTGCGACATGGGTCGAAGCTCAGTATCGCGAAGATGCGTCCCTGCGCGGCTATACTGTTGTTGATCCGGCGACTGTATTGTCGACCCACCTCACCGAAACGATAAAGGGCAATATCAGCGAATTACTGACCTACGGCGATGTCCAGAAATTGCTCAAGGAACTGCAGGGCGAACAGGCGAAACTCGTCGAGGACCTCATACCGTCCCAGATTACTGTTTCCGGTATTCAGCGTGTCCTTCAGGCACTTCTCAATGAAAGAATATCGGTTCGTGATCTTGGGACGATTCTGGAAGGTGTATCAGAAGCGACCGGCATGACCCGTAATACAGATTCGATTGCGGAGCATGTTCGTAGTCGTCTCGGGCGGCAGATTTGCGCAGCAAACTTATCGCCTGGTGGTTATTTGCCATTGATCGCCATGTCACCGCAGTGGGAACAGGCATTTTTGGAATCGATTGTGGGCGAGGGTGATGATCGTCAGCTCGCCATGCAACCAAGCAAATTGCAGGAGTTTGTTGGCCTGGTTAGGGATGCATTCGAAGAGGCAGCGCAACAAGGCGAGGTTCCTGTGTTGCTCACTTCTCCGCAGACACGTCCGTTTGTGCGATCCATTGTGGAGCGTTTCCGTGCCCATACTACAGTAATGAGCCAAGGCGAGGTTCATCCGCGTGTTAAGCTGAAGACTATAGGCTCGATTTGACAATCCACGAATGTCTAAATTGATGTTTTGCAGAGTAAATATCGAAATCAGATCGACATATTGATCCGAGCACCGATGGCCGTGGGACTGGCGTAAGTCGCCTGCGGTGAATAGCGATTTTGCATTGTCGACAAGGCTTGCTGCTGAACCATCTGCGTGTTGATGCTGGTCACCGAACTGGACAGCTGACTGCGAAGTGTTTGGCTTTTCTGAATGGAAGAGGAGCGTTTTGCGCCCCAGCCCTTATTGTAGTTGGTCCACTTTGATCTACGCTTCGAACTGAACTTACTGTGGTAGTCCCGCTGAACGTAATTTCCAACTTTAGGCATTTGAGCATCTCTCCTGGATACACGTTTATCCTTCGCAAATTACAGTTAACAGACCGTTAATTCTGTGCGTCTTGCAAGGCCAACTTGGCGTTCTTCCCAAGAGCTGGTAAGGCCGATGTTCAGGGTTGCCAAACAAGGGTAAAATATGACTGAGCTGGTGCTGAATCTGGACGGGTACACCGATGTCCCTGATACGAAGATCGCGTTTGTTGTAACGCATTTGGAAATGACATCAGCCCCACAAGAACCTCTTTCCAAAACAAGGTCAGATCTGGTTCTGGAACGTTGGAATAAACCCGGTGTAGACGACTACAGAAAGCTGTTTCGCGATGTGGGCGAAAACTGGATTTGGTTCGGCCGGCTTAGAAAATCAGCAGAAGATCTGGAGAAACTGCTTCACGAACCAGCGCGTGAACACTTCCGGCCGATGAAAGATGGAAAACCAGTTGGGATCCTGGAATTGAATTACGCGAATATGGAAACCGTTGAACTGGCCTATTTTGGCTTGGTTCCGGGTGCCATTGGTGGTGGTGTCGGGCGCTGGTTGATGTCTCAAGCCGTTAGCATGGCTTGGTCTCGCCCGGAAACAAAACGGATCTGGTTACACACGTGCACCGGCGATAGTCCGCAGGCGATGAAATTTTACATGTCGTGCGGCTTCAAACCTTTCAAACGTTGTATTGAAGTGGTCGATGACCCACGCTTGGAGGGACTGCTTCCGAAGACCTCATCACCGCATGTTCCTTACCTCGCCGATTAAGCCTGTATGGCCTAAGCACTCATCTTGACCCTTTCCGGGAATGCGGCGGCGATTGCCTGACGGTTTGGTGCAAGGATCCCTCGCTCTGTAATTAGACCTGTCACGAGCCGGGCAGGCGTCACGTCAAAGGCGGGATTGCCTACGTCTGAGCCATCTGCGACAATATTGATCGTCTCGATTGCTCCGCTATCCGTTTTCCCCGTCATGCGACTTACTTCTTCGCCATTGCGCTCTTCGATAGGAATCTCGCGTACTCCGTCCGACAGGGAAAAGTCAATGGTTGGCGATGGAAGGGCTACGTAGAAGGGCACTTCATTGTCTTTTGCGGCAAGCGCTTTCAGGTAAGTGCCGATCTTGTTGCAAACATCCCCGGTGGCAGTTGTGCGATCTGTTCCGGTAATGACGAGATCGACTTCGCCATGTTGCATAAGATGACCGCCAGCATTGTCCACGATCACTGTGTGTGGAACCCCGTGGTGTCCTAGCTCCCAGGCGGTCAGGAAGGCTCCCTGATTGCGTGGTCTTGTCTCGTCGACCCAGACATGAACTGGAATTCCGCCGTTGTGTGACATGTAGACAGGCGCCGTTGCGGTTCCCCAGTCGACAGTTGCAAGCCACCCTGCATTGCAATGAGTAAGGATGTTGACGGGTTCACCTTCGCGTTTTGTGCGGGAGATCTCGGCTATGATTTCCATTCCGTGCATGCCGATCGCCATGTTGATGGCAATGTCCTCATCGCAAATGTCATTGGCAAGCTTGTAAGAGGCTTGAACACGGTTTTCTGGTGGTACCTGGATCAGGGTCTTCCGTGCAATATCTAGAGCCCAGCGAAGATTGACAGCCGTTGGGCGTGTTTCAAGGAGCATGGAACAAGCGGCATGCAGGGCCGCATCGGAAGTGTCGGCCAACATGGCCAGCGCAACACCATAGGCGGCTGTTGCCCCAATCAGCGGAGCCCCACGTACCTGCATTTCCCGGATGGAATAGGCCGCATCTTCCAAAGTGCGCAGTTTTGCGATTTCAAATGCATAGGGAAATTTGGTCTGGTCGATGATCTCAACCGTTGTGCCATCTTCGGCGAGCCAGATCGTACGATATCTTTTGCCGTCAACATCCATGCTGAAACTCCTTGAAAACTGCACCTGATGTTTGCATAGCCCATGATTAATGCACAGGCCAGCGCGGGCTTGCTGGTGTCAGGGTTAAAAATAGCTTAATCTTCGTTAACCAAGTCAAACGGATTGCCGGTGGATACCTGTGGTCGCAGGTGTCACGGAGGTTCCGGACTGGAGAGACTCAGCTAAGAGTCGAGGCAACAAGAGTTAACATGGAGTCAGCCGCCTCATGTCTGAAATGCAGGATAACGTGGTTCCACATACGCGCATGAGATCCTTGCGCGATGCGATCCGCAAGGTTCAGCTTGGTGAAGTCGAGCGATCAGATGTGGTTGTGGAGCTACAGGATACAGAGCGTGCCCGGCTCGAAATGTTGGCTGACGAGCTCAAGGATGTCTTTAAAGAGATCCCTGATGATGACGACCAGTTTTCGCTTCAGATCATTTCAGGATCCACGCCCCGGCTATGGATAGACGCAACCAGCCATGTTGTTGTTGGCGGTGACCGCAAGACCTATCGTTTTCTCAAGGACACTAGACTAGGTCGCGTTGTCATTCTGGAAACATCGAATATTGACGATATGGCGGATTGTCTGACGGAATATATTGCCGAACGTGTGCTTGAGCGCGAAAAGGCTCTGGAGGGCGATTGGCTGAACAACCGTATGCGGCAGGTTGCGCTTGAATCGAAGGTTGTTCGGGTGAGCGAAAGCAGAACTCCGTGGCTGTCGGTTTTTGGAGCGTTTTCGATTGGCATAGCTGCCGGTGTTGTCGGTTTGGTCGCATTTGCCTGGTTTGCAAATCCGCTTTGAAGGCCTAGAGCCAATATAGCGCTAAAACTTTAAACGTCGGGCGCTAGCAAATATCCACCAGCCGATCCCTTAGGAGGGTAACTGGTTCTCTAGGCGCGTCAAAGCCATGTTCTTCCATTCGACAGTTCCATCCGTCGTCGGTTTTTTCGATTGAGAATAGATTGTAGCGAGCTGCGGGTTTTTTTCCTCCCGGCGCACTCGTTGCAGACGGAACACCAATGACCGGGATTTGCCCGCCGGGCCCTTCTATCGTCTCAAAACTGTCTATGTGCGTATGTCCATGCAGGATTAGTTCGGCACCTGCACGTTTGAGCACGGCGCGAAACTGAGAAGCATCTGCCAGTCGCTTGTGCCAGCGAGTCGCGTTTTCGAATGGTGGATGATGGATCAAGACGACACGGAAGAGGTTTTCTTTTCTTAACTCCTCCAGTGTTGTTCGAAGGCGCTGGCATTGCTTTGCGCCAACCCGTCCAGTCGCAAACCAGGGCGCAGACGGTCTGCCGGTTGTTACGCCAACCAATGCGACGTCGCCTCGTCTACGAACGTAGGGAAATGTAGCTTCCCCTCTGACATTTTGGGCCGGAGCCGGGGCTGCGTTGTCGCCTGACATATAGGGCCACCAGGCCGTTCTAGCTTTCCTCACAGCTCCTGGCACGTAAGCGTCATGATTGCCGGGGACCACCGATACGTCATTGGGGCCTCCAATTTCTTCCAGCCAGGTTCTGGCGCCGGAAATTTCGAGAGGAAGAGCGATATTTACCAGATCACCAGTAACCGCAATGTGGTCCAGTGTCTTGGATTTCATATCCTCAATCAATTGTTCCAGGTAATTCCCGCCCATGATTTTTGAGCGGTTACGCTGCCAATTCAGGTAACCCAGAATGCGTTTTGAAAACAGCTGGAGGAGTTTGGGGTCGGGTAAGGGACCGAGATGAGGATCAGAAAGATGTGCAAGTTTAAACATGATGGCGCATCATCAAATCAAAAAGCGCCGCGTCAAGGAAAAAGACACGGCGCTTCAGTGCGATCTGAATTTTTATGCAGTTTAGGCTTTCCGCCTCAACAATTTCGCCGCCATCGGAGTCAGCGATGGAAACCGTGATGTATGATCATCTGCGGAGCGTGTTGTCTCACGCAATGTCGCATTTACAACATAGACGAACCCGATCATGGCTCATGTCTCCGTAGTATATTCCGCTGACGGATCAGTTGGTTGGGAAAGTGCACAAGGTCGCAGCAACGCGCGGGTTGCTAAGATCGATTGCCGGCTTCCACTGGTAGGAGCGACGACGACGGTTTGCGAACAAAGCTTTCAACATAACGTTCTCCTTCGGGAGGGTAGGGCAATCGAGTGCCTTTGAAATCATCAATGTGCCTTCTATATAGGCAATGCCTTTTGGAATGAGGAGCGTTGTTCTGATATGGCTGCCCTGCAGGGTTTGCATGGGTTAATGAATGCTTACTTAAAGTTTGTAATGAACGTCGGCTTGAAGATGTTGAAACTTATCGCTATTTTGCCCAAATCTTGGACCCGTCGCCTCATTCACGGTTTCGGCCTGATCCGCAATCCCTATACACTCGGTGTCAGGGTCATCGTGGAAGATGCTCAAAACCGGATCCTCTTGGTCCGGCACAGCTATCTCAAAGGCTGGTATTTGCCAGGCGGTGCGGTGGACGCTGCGGAGACTCTTCATGATGCAGCCATACGAGAAGTCCTCGAAGAAGCCGGAATCTACTCTGGTAGTCCGGCCACACTGTTAAATATCTATCTGAATGATCGCGATTGGGGCAGGGACCGTGTCGGGCTGTTCCATCTTGCTGACTGGTCAGAAACGGCATCTTATCTGCAACCAAATAAAGAAATTGCTGAGGCACGTTTCTTTGAATTTGATGACCTGCCACTCGAGATTACCGGTGCAACACTTAGCCGAATACAGGAATTTCGAAGCGGCACCATTCCGTCCGGGGGGCGTTGGATCTCTTCAAACCATTCTTAATGGATTTGTGTTGCTTCCTACTGTTTAAAATAGATCACCCTCACTCTGTTCAGTGCTGTTTGGTTTCAGTATCAGCTGCAGTTCTAGGGCCCACCCATCCGGACTGCCAATGATGCGGGATAGGGGGCACGTATTGAGCAAATCCTTTGCATGAAAACCTTGGGCGTCTCAGTGATTGGAAGCTGCGTTCAGACGATTTCGATTGTGTGGCGCAGTGAAATTCAGATCGGGACCGACTGGAACAATACCGGTTGGGTTAACGGAGGCATGTGATCCGTAATAGTGTTTTTTGATCGTTTGCAAATCCGTCGTCTCTGCTATGCCCGGCATCTGATAGAGTTCGCGTAGGTAGTTTGACAGATTAGGGTAGTCAACAATCCGGCGGGTATTACACTTGAAATGGCCAAAATAGACCGCATCGAACCTGACCAGCGTTGTGAACAGACGCCAGTCGGCTTCGGTCAGTTGATCCCCCAGGAGAAAACGCTGGTCTGACAATCTCGCTTCAAGTTCATCCAAGGCTTCGAACAACGTTGTTACTGCGCCTTCATAGGCCTGCTGCGTGGTCGCGAAGCCAGATTTGTAGACCCCATTGTTCACGGCATGATAAACTCGCTCATTGACCGCATCAATTTCGGAGCGAAGATCATGCGGATAGTAATCCAGTTCTGACCCCGTCAGGTGGTTGAACTCGGAGTTGAACATCCGGATGATTTCAGCCGACTCATTGCTGACAATTGTGTTTTGCTTTTTGTCCCAGAGAATTGGAACCGTCGCCCGGCCGGAAAAAGATTTGTCAGCAGCGGTGTAGATATGCCAGGCATATTTCGCTCCGGTCAAAGGGTCGGCTTCGTCGAATTCCCAACCGTTTTCAAGCATCAAAGGCTGTACAGCTGACAGGGAAATCAGGTTCTCCAGTCCCTTGAGCTTGCGAAATACCATTGTGCGGTGAGCCCAGGGGCAGGCATAGGAGACAAACAGATGGTATCGATCAGCTTCTGCTTTGAAGCCGCCGCTGCCGCTTGGGCCTGCTGAACCGTCTTTGGTGATCCAATTCCGGAACGCAGCATCCTTGCGCTCAAAATTTCCGCTGGTCGATTTTGTATCGTACCACTGGTCTTTCCAGATACCGTCTACCAATACGCCCATTATTTTCTCCTAAAGAAGTCTAAGCCTGTATTTCGGGGGCGAGACGGCAAAATCAATCATGTGAATGATCTGTTCGCTTGAGCTGAACAATTGGTCTGCGATGTTTTCCGTTTTCTTTATTAAAAAATTGCTGGACCACTATGGGATTTGCGTGGTACCGGACAGCTTCGTGAAGACATTGCCCGAAAGAGAATTTTTTTCGGGTAGGTAAAAGAGATTGGGAATCATGAGCGCAGGTCTAACGCTCCGACGACGAACAAGCCGACGAGGAAAATCTCGTCTGTGCCGTCGCGGCTGACCTGATCCCGGAGAATACTCATAAAATTTCTGGGTCCTTGGCAGGCGCGTTTTAAATAACACTGCCTGTTGGAATTACTCTCATGAAACAGACCTCTTGGGTCATCCGTCTCGAAGACGCTGCTGACAACACCGCGATTGAAGATCTGCAAGCCGAAGCCTTCGGTCCTGGCCGGTATGCACGGACAGCTTTTCGTATTCGGGAGAATATCCCGCATCGGCCTGACCTGGCATTTGTCGGACAATCCGGTTCCGATCTTGCGGGATCAATTCGTCTTACAGAGATTTCAATAGGCGAAACCGCGGCTCTGTTGCTTGGCCCGTTGACTGTGTCTCCGGCTTTCAAGAACCGGGGCCTCGGCAAGGCACTGATGCAAACAGCTCTTCAGACAGCAAAAGACGCAGGCGACAAGCTTGTCTTGCTGGTTGGTGATGCGCCGTACTACCAGCCTTTCGGATTCGAGCGCGTTCCCTTTGGCCAGATTATGTTGCCAGGACCCGTTGATCCGGCACGCCTTCTGATAGCCCGGCTTCAAGAATGCGAAGTCCCGACCGGAGCCGTTCATGGTGGGCAGCGACAGAGTTAGCGCCTACCGCCCTTCCCGATACCACGTCATGGAAATGGCACCGAGCAGAATGGCGAGGCCAAGAAGACCAATCAGGAGCGGAAACCGATCAACACCATTGAGAATGCTGGCTTCGGTCGCTTTCAGTCCGATCCAGCCGTTGCCAGAAAAACTCGCTGATTGGTTCATCGAGACAACACGCGGAAATTCAAGCTCTCCGCCGATATCGCGAAGGCGTTGTACCGTTCCGCCGGTAGCTTCACTAAGAGGTGTCAGCGCTTCTGATGTCGACAGGACGTTGGTGTATTCCCGCGGGTTTTGCGGCCCAACGTGAATTAGGGCGTTCATCTCGCCATCTGTTACTGAAAATAATCCGGTTTCGGTGACTGGAACTGACCCACTCCACAAACCCGGTTCGGTTTCGGTCATGGTTAGAATTGATCGATCACCTGTCGGAGAAACAACCGTCACTTCGTTGGTTGTTTCCCCCAATGTCTGGCGTTCAACAATTAGTTCCGGTCCCCGTAAGGCGACATTGAGCGCCTCTTCTTCCAGATCCGGCTCCTGCATCAACCAATGGGCCAGGCGTCGAAGGAGAGGGACATGCGGGCCTCCGCCTTCAAAGCCTCGTGCCCAAAGCCAGACGTGATCTGATAGCAGCATTGCCACTCGACCTTCGCCTTTTCGGTTCAAAACCAGAAGAGGTGTGTCGCTTGGACCGGACATTAAGGCTTGGCCCTCATCCAGCTCAGTGTCTACCATCCGGAACCAGCGGCTCCATGCTGGTGGATCCTGGTTCGCACCCGGCAGGCCGCGTGTCACGGGGTGCCGTTCGCCAAGCTTTGCCAATGTCGCGTGGAATGGTTGCTCCAGAATCGCGCCGGTCGGACGTGCAGGCAGGATGTTGGCCAAAGGCGTTCGATAGAGACTGCCTCCTTCTGCATAATCAGGGCCTCCGGCGAGCATAACAGCTCCGCCGTTTTCGACATATCTTGCGATATTATCGAAATAAAGCATCGGCAGAACACCGCGCCGGACATAACGGTCAAAGATGATGAGATCGAATTCGTCGATCTTGACCGAGAACAGTTCCCGGGTGGGGAAAGCAATCAGGGACAGTTGATTGATAGGTGTCCCATCCTGTTTTTCCGGAGGTCTCAAGATTGTGAAATGCACAAGGTCAACCGAAGCGTCTGACTTCAAAAGATTGCGCCATGTCCGCTCCCCTGCATGAGGAGACCCTGACACAAGAAGAACTCGGAGGTTCTCGCGTATACCATCGATAGTGACGACAGCCCGGTTGTTTAGACTTGTGAGCTCGTCATCAAGAGGGGCTGCCTCGAATTCAAAAATATTATCGCCGCCATGCGTGACTTCGACGGGAATATCGATCTTTTCACCGGTCCTCGCTGTCCGCTCTGTGACAATGTTGCCGTCACGTTTGACTGTGAGGCGAACCTGATCGCCAGGCCCTGTGCCTCTTCCCTGATCGATGACTGTCAGGCCAACAGTCTGTTCTGATCCGACCAGTCCAAAGCGTGGCGCTTTGTCCAGAACTATCCGCCGGTCCCGCTCGTCGGCAGTTCCGGTGATCATGCCATGCACGGGGGCATTGAAACCAAGTGCTTCCGCTGTTTCTGGAATATCGTGGATCTGGCCGTCACTGACAATAATTGCTCCGCCAACCCGTTCAGGCGGAACATCGGCAAGACCGTTGGAAAGCGTCTGGAAAAGTTCGGTACCATCACCTGAACCGGAATTGCGTGCCTCGAGAACACGAACATCGAATCCATCCAACGCCTCAATGCGTGATTGAATGGCATCTGTTGCTTCGTCTGTCGTCGCTTCCCGTTCTGCGAGCCGTTGGCTTTGGCTTTTGTCGACAACCAAAGCCACAACGCTGGACAGCTGTTCACGATCCTCGCGCTCAATAGCAGGATTGGCAAGGGCCATGACCAACAAGGCCATAGTTACACAGCGGAGAATCCAGCCGCGTATGTTCAAAAACCCGAGTAATACGGCAAAGAGAAGCGTCAGCCCGCTTGCGGCTAACAAGGCCCAATTCGGAACGAGAGGGTCAAACGAGAGCGACCAGATCATAGACGTCTCCTATTGCCCGAGCCGTTCCAGCAGGGCAGGGATATGGACCTGATCGGCCTTGTAATTCCCTGTCAGGCCGTACATGACGATATTGACGCCGGAGCGAAACGCGTAGTCCCGTTGAATAGGATTGTTCGGAATGGTTGGAAACATGAATTCTCCGGTCTCCGAGATTGCCCAGGCCGCTGCGAAATCATTGCCGGTGATCAGCAATGGCGAAACCCCATCTCCTGCTCTGACTGGGCGGTCACCACGATCGGTGATATCCCCCAGGCTTTCTACCCACAGCGGGCTTGTGGCGTATCGTCCCGGGAACGAATCCAGAAGATAGAATGCTTTGGTGAGAACATGGTCCGGTGGAACCGGTTCCAGGGGAGGCACGTCGAGGTCCTCAAGTATTTCCCGTAGTTTCAAGGTAGCTGGCGTTGAACCGAAACCCGTTGTTGACGCGTTTATATGGTCGCGTGTGTCAAACAGGATTGTGCCGCCATTCCGCATGAACGTATCAATCCGAGCGATCGTCTGGTCGTTCGGTTTGTCGGCTGCAGGATCGACCGGCCAGTACAGCAGAGAATAAAACGCCAATTCGTCGCGTGCTATATCAATCCCTGCTGGAGATCCTGGTTCCAGTGCGGTTCTTTCTGCAAGAAACTGGCTTAGGCCGGAAAGACCCGCGAGACTCGTATCATCGATTTCCGGATTTCCCGTCAGGACATAGGCAAGGCGTGTTTCCAGAGACGATTCCAAGAACTTCAGTTCATCTGCGGTTGATTGAGCGCGAACCGTGTCTGCGTTGAGGACAATCAAAGTAGCACCTGCCAGAATGGCTGTTGCCACCAGTCCGGCAACGTGACCGCGAGGTGAGAGCCGCGCGAGGCCGCCAGCAAGAAGAAACACAGCAATGGCATCGACGATCATCAGCAGGAAGGTCAGGGAAAAGAAGACTGCTCTCAGGTCGAATGGATCAGATGTCGGGTAGTTGGTCTCGGTAACGCGATCACCGAAAGCTTCCAGATTAAGAGGAAGAAGGACGTCATTTTCGCGCATCAAATTGAGCGCTCTGAAGCCATCTTCGGTGCCATAAAGCCCTGGTGGCGTTTGTCGGCTAGCTGTAGCCTCCCGGAAAGCGCTGGCGCCCACAGGGGTGACTTCGACAGGTGGTGACCCGAAGCGACCATACCCGTCCAACAGTCGAAGCGGCGGCAGAACACTTTTTGCAGACGAACCATCGTCGGGGGCGTCAATTGCATTCGCGACATTCGAAACTGAAAGAATTCGACGCAACATATGCAGGAATACGCCCGATAGTGGCAAGTTCGACCACGTAGAATCTGCTGTCACATGAAAGAGAACAACGTTTCCGTTGCCTATAGGAGCCGCCGTCACGAGAGGTGTTCCATCTTCCAGCATGGCCCAGGTTCGATCTGGAAGGTCAGACGTCGGTTCAGCAAGAACCTGGCGGGTCACAGTTACTTCTTCCGGGACTTTCAATCCGAAGAAAGGAGAATCCTCCGGGAAAGGTGACAGGTGCTGCGGTTGCTTCCAGGACAAGGATCCGCCGAGAGAGCGATCCCCTGCTCTTAGGCGCGCAGGAATGAGATTATCTGTTCCCCCTGCCGTTCTGGGGCCTGCGAACCGCAACAACGTTCCGCCATTTTCAACCCACTCTCTCAAAGTATTTGAAGTGGTGTCGGGTAAACGGCCAACATCAGCCAAAACGAGAACGGAGATTCCCTGATCCAGAAGAGACGGGACTGCTTCAGCGACATCGCTGGCTCTTGGTCGTCTGATGTCGGAGAACGGAGCCAGTGCCCGCTCAAGATAATAAAGGGGCGACAACAAAGGCTGATCCAGATCCCCGGATTGCCCTGAAATCAAACCAACGATGCGTCGGCGCCAACTGTCATCCACAAGCTGAACGGCACCGGCTGCTGCTTCACCGGCAATTTCAACTCGGGCAATGTCGTTGCGCAATTCGCTTGGAAGTTCGAAGCGCGCTTCAGCTTCGGTTTCACCCTGTGCGAATGACGTCTGAACTTCTCCAAGAATCAGGCCTTTCAAATCGACAGCCCGGACAGTCGCTGACGTTACCTTGTTTTCAGGATGGCGAACCAGCTTGAGGGAGAGAGCTTCTGCATCGTTTGACAGGTCCTTCAATCCCATTGGGGTCTGAAGGCCTTTCATGACTGTCACCGGGGCCTTTCCGGAGACAGCAGCAAGATCAGTGTAGAAAATGTCATCTGAATGAGTGTTGTCAGATAGCCAAACGACCGCAGCCGGAGGCGTTTGCTGCGCAGCTTTTCTCAGGCTAATGCTGATTTCGCTGCGCAACGGAGGATAGGGTTTTGGCTCCAGAGCCCGAAGTTTTTCGAGCGCTGTTGCTGCAGCTTCGGGAACAAAGCTTTGACCCGGACCGTCCGCTGTTGCTGCAAAAAGAACTGGCTGGTTTCCGCGTTCAGCGGTTTCCAGGATTTGTTCTGCAGTGCTGACTTGTGCATCCCAGCTATTAGCGGATGGCCAACCGTTGTCGATCAGAAGCCACAGAACACCTTCATTGGTTTCAATAGGCTCTGCCGCCCGCCAGATCGGGCCGGCAAGCGCAATAATCAACAGCGCTGCCAACAACAATCGCAGAACAGTTAGCCACCAGGGACTGCGCTGCGGTGTTTCTTCATGTTGATCAATATCCAGCAGCAAGCGGGTTGGCGGGAACGAGATTTGGCGAGGGCGCGGTGGTGTCAAACGCAAGAGCCACCAGATCACCGGCAAAAGGGCTAGGGCTGCCAAGATCCATGGCGCGGTGAAGGTAAGTGGCAAACTTGCGAACACGGTTCAGCCACCTCCATTTGGCATGATATTCAATGCACCGGACAAGGCACTGTGCAGAACCAACAGCGGCTCGGCCGCGGGCCGATCCGTGTGATGAAGAACATATGTCCAGCCGGCTCTTCTGGCGATGTCCCTGACTTCTGCCCGATGAGCTTCAAGTTTTCTCTTGTAATCTTCTCGCCAGTTTTCAGCCCTCCCGGTGGTTAGGCGGATACCTCTTTCCGGATCTGTAAACTCGATGCGGCCATCAAACGGAAACGTCTCTTCAATCGGATCCAAAACCTGAACGAGATGTCCTTTTGCACCCGTACCTGCGACCCTTGCGATCCAGGTGGAAATCTCTTCGAGCGGGTCGAGGAAGTCTGAAATGAGAACTACATCTGCAAATCGCTTTACCGACATTGTGTCCGGTAGAGCGATTGGTTTCGACAGATGGGTCAACGCATCGGCGAGGCGTTCGGCAGCGCGCCTGTCTGAAAACGGACGCGTCAGGCCGGGAAGGCCAATCCGTTCGCCAGTTTCCGCGAGCATGTCCGCCAGTGCCAACATCAGAATGATTGACCGATCTCGCTTGGTTACCTCAGACAGCCGAGACTGGAACACCATTGAAGACGAGAGGTCTGCCCAGAGCCAGACGGTATGAGCTGCTTCCCACTCGCGTTCCCGGACATAGAGATGATCGTCTCGTGCCGAGCGCCTCCAATCGATTCTTTTTGCAGGTTCGCCCATATTGAATGGACGGAATTGCCAGAAACTTTCTCCGGGTCCTGCGCGGCGGCGTCCATGCCAACCGGAGATCACAGAGTTTGCAACATGGCTTGCTTCAACCAGAAGATCCGGCAACGCATCAGCGACAGACCGTGCTTCACCGATGACATTCGGCCAAGTGTTGCTGTCGATACTGTGCTGTGTGTTTTGCGGATCCATTGAGAGCGATACTCCAGAGCTCGGTCCTAAATCGTCATCAAGCAATTGTTTCTTTGACGCGTTTCACAACGTCACGAACAGTATGTCCGTCCGCGCGGGCTGCAAATGTCAGTGCCATCCGGTGTTGGAGCACAGGCTCGGCCAACGCCAGTACATCGTCCACGGATGGAGCCAGACGGCCGTCCACCAACGCTTTTGCCCTGACCGTCAGCATCAATGCCTGACTGGCACGCGGACCCGGGCCCCAGGCAATCAGTTTTGTGATCTCGGAAGCGTCTGAGCCTTCTTCCGGGCGTGCAGCGCGGACCAGGCGCAAGATAGCTTCGACGACAGTTTCGCCAACGGGCATGCGTCTGACCAATTGCTGGTAATCCATCAGTTCTTCAGCGCTTATCGCTGTTTGAGCTGTGGCCTGATCAGCTCCGGTGGTTTCCAGAAGAATACGACGTTCCGCCTCGAAATCCGGGTAATGGACGTCTATCTGCATCAGAAAACGGTCGAGCTGTGCCTCTGGTAGAGGATAGGTACCTTCCTGTTCCAGTGGGTTTTGCGTGGCAAGAACATGGAAAGGACGAGGTAAATCATGAGGGTGGCCTGCAACCGTTACATGATACTCCTGCATTGCCTGCAAAAGTGCTGACTGGGTTCGCGGGCTGGCCCGGTTGATCTCGTCAGCCATGAGAAGTTGGGAGAAGATGGGACCGGGAATAAAGCGGAAAGAGCGCCCGCCATCAGACCCCTGTTCCATAACTTCAGCCCCTAGAATATCCGAGGGCATCAGATCCGGTGTGAATTGTATCCTGCTTGCATCAAGACCCAGGACGGTTCCGAGCGTTTCCACGAGTTTGGTTTTTGCAAGGCCTGGTACACCAACCAACAGGCCATGTCCGCCTGCGAGAATGGTGACGAGCGATTGCTCTACCACGGTTTCCTGTCCAAAAATGATCCGTGCGATATCGGCCTTGGCATCACCAATGCGGCTCACGGCCCGTTCTGCGCTTTCGGCAACTGCTGCCAGATCCGCTTCTGAGGGGCTGGAGGGGGAAACAACGCTCATGTATCACCTGTCCTGTTGCTTTGCCGTCGACGACTGCCAGAAGAGCCATTTTCAAGTCATTGGCCTGTTTGCTCCGACTCAAGCAGTCTGACACCATATAAGACGGTACATAAGGCACAATTGTGCGCCAAACAGTGGAAAGGTCCAAGATATTTACAAAGCTTGGGGGATAAGCTTACGATTTCGCCGGAGAAACCAAATCGATAACAATTACGCGAGTGCCGGAATTGATATAAATTCGGGTGTTGCGAACATAAAAAACACTGATCGGGTTGCGCATGAGCGTGAGCAAGAATGTTGATGAAGGCTTACCTGCTGGTCTTCAAGCACTAATGGACCGGGCAGATTCCAAAGACAAAACGCTACCTCCTGTGGAGAAATGGGATCCGCCTTTTTGCGGGGACCTCGACATCCATATTGCCCGTGATGGAACCTGGTTTTACTTGGGCTCTCCTATTGGTCGAAAGGCCTTGGCTCGGCTATTTGCTTCGGTTCTTCGCAAAGACGAAGATGGTCGGCACTATCTTGTTACCCCGGTTGAGAAAATCGGTATATCGGTTGAGGACGCACCGCTACTTGCGGTCGAAATGGCAATTGAAGGCGAAGGCGAGGAACAAAAGCTCACCTTGCGGACGAATATGGGTGACCTGGTTCCTGTTGGGCCGGAGCACCCGCTCAGATTCGAAAAAGAACCGGACAGCGGGGGCTTGAAACCCTATGTGATTGCCAGGGGCCGTATAGAAGCGCTGTTCACAAGAGCATTGATGTATCAGCTGGTTGATCTCATGGTGGAAAGAACGAGAGACAAAGGTCCGCAGACCGGTATCTGGAGCATGGGATGTTTTTTTGCTGTTGATGAAAGTCTTTTGGATCACGATGTGTGATGGGAGTAATGAATAAACAGTGCCAGTTGAATTGGAACACATGACCACGTTCACAGCTGAACCGGAAGCCGGCCTTGCGACTTGGGCGCTTAACCTCAAGGAGCGTCTTGCTGCAGCTGCACGATCGGGTTCACCACCTGAGACGGGAGATCATGTGCTCAACCCCGAGCTCGGTCCTTATGCAAAATGGAATGGCCCGCCGCGTGATGCTGCAGTGCTGATCGGGTTGAAAGACCATGTTGACGGCCCGAGCGTTGTCCTGACGCAGCGGACAGGGCATTTGAACTCACATGCGGGCCAGGTCGCATTCCCGGGTGGCAAAATCGACCCGGAAGATGCCGGTCCTGTTGAGGCCGCTCTTCGGGAGGCACACGAGGAAATCGGGTTGTCTCCCAGGATCGCAATACCTTTGGGTAGTCTAGCGCCGTATCTGACTGGATCTGGTTACAAGGTGGTGCCTATCGTTGCTTTGATCCGCGAGACAGCCTCCTTTGTTCCAAATCCGGATGAAGTCGACGCTGTTTTCGAGGTTCCGTTTCAGTTTTTGATGGACCCTGCCAATCATCAAAAACAAAGCCGGGAATGGCAGGGGCAAAGACGCTATTTTTATGCCATGCCCTACAATGATCGTTATATATGGGGTGTAACGGCCGGAATTATCCGCTCACTTTATGACACGGTGTATCGCTGATGCTGCGCATTGTTTTGACGCAACTGTTTTTGTTTTTGCTTCCCTTCGCCTGTTATACAGCATGGCTTTATCTGACCAAGAAAAACAAGGAGCCGGACAGCTGGACTCGTGGTCCGGTTGCCTGGTTGACGCTTGCTGGTCTGGCTCTGATGATCTCGGCTCTTGTCGCAGTTGCGTTCTTGGGGAAAAGTCCAGAAGGTACGGAATACCGGCCATCTGAGTTTCGGGATGGTGTGTTTGTCCCGGGCCGATTTGAATGACGCGATGACGGAAAATGCCGAAGAAACACTGCGCCGTGCGGACTGGTTGAATTCCGGTGGACTGCAGGCAGTGTTTGCTGCACTTGAGCAGAATGGCGATGAAGCCCGCGTCGTTGGCGGCGCGGTTCGTAATACTCTGCTTGGCCATTCAATTCCGGATGTCGATATTGCTACGACGGCGACGCCGCAAGATGTGGTTGCCCGAGCCAATGCTTCCGGATTGAAACCGATCGCGACCGGGATTGACCATGGAACGATAACCATTGTCAGTCACGGGTTCGCCTATGAAGTCACGACGTTGCGTCAAGACGTAGAGACATTTGGCCGTCAGGCAAAGGTAATCTTTGGCCGCGACTGGATAAAAGATGCTGAGCGTCGCGACTTTACGATGAACGCTCTCTATGCGGACCGTCATGGCGGGTTGCACGATCCGCTTGGTGGATTACAGGATTGTCTTGATCGTCGGGTCAGGTTTATCGGAGATCCGGATTCGCGCATTAAGGAAGATTTTCTTCGAATTCTTCGATTTTTCAGAATCTATGCAGCCTATGGTCAAGGCGATATGGATCCCGAGGGCCTAGGCGCTTGCCTTCGCCAGCGAGATGGGTTGCGACAACTGTCCGCCGAACGCATTGGCCACGAGATGCGCAGGCTCATGCAAGCGCCGTTAGCTGCAACTGCATTGCGCATGATGAATGATTGTGGCCTTTGGGAAATTGCGACTGGTGGGCTGGCCCATATTGAAGATTATGCGGCCTTACGCAGCCTGGACGGGTTGGCACCGGAAACACGCGACCCGGAACTTGGGTTGACAGTGCTTGCCGGGTTCGTTCGCGAAGATATTGAACGGATAGCCGACCGGTTTCGGCTGTCCAATGCAGAACGTAAACGCATGCAGGTTGCCTGGAATGCAATCAAAGATTTGAGGCAGCGAACTGAAATTCCGGATCCTACGGTGATGCTTTATGCCCATGGTCGGCAAGGCGCTATAGACGGACATCTCGCTCGCTGGGCGGCGCTTTCAACGCAAGACCAGGCTGGGAACACCCAACGTTACGAAGATTACCTCAAGCAATTGAGAAAACTCGGTGTGCCCGTGTTTCCATTAAAAGGAGCTGATCTGATTGCTGCTGGTCACAAGCCGGGTCCAAGTCTTGGTGAGCATTTGAGACACTTAGAGAAGGTCTGGTGCGCGTCAGGTTACAAACTGGGAAATGATGCATTGATTGCTCAGCTTGAAGACTTTTCTTAGCGGAAAATAAATAAGTGCAGCTAATTATACTAAAAACTCCACCTACGTGACCCCTGTGAGGGCACCAGGGCAGATATGGTAGAAGTGCTGCGAGTCTAATTGATGGAAATCGTTCTAATCTCTGATGGTCCGCTCCCGCTGGATTCTCCGGTTCGTAAATTGCCGTTTTTCTTTCCGGCTCGCTTGATCGACATGTCCAGAGTTTCGCCAAAGACAGTCGGTGATGCCGGGATTGCGATTGTTGAATTGCTGAACTCCAATGATGCAGGCTTGTCTGCATTGAAAGCATCGTGGAGCAGTATTGCAGAGATTCCCGTTTTTTGTCTGGCCTCCAAAAATAACCGCCGAGAAGTTATCCAGGCATCTGCGCTTGGAAAATCCGAAGTGATGGAGCGCGATACGCCACTTGCGATGATGTTGAAGCGGATCAAGGCTCGAATTAATCAAGATCCGATGGCTAATCTTCCGAACGAAACCTCGGAAACGGTCAAACAGGCTTATCTGAAAGCAGATGCATTCCTGGAAATGCTTTGTCTGTCAGCGGCAACAGAAGCAAACATCCATATCAAAGCGATGGATGCAAGTGCATCAGACCTGCTGACGGCAATTGACCTGGATGGCCTGACATCATGGCTTGAAGCTGTTCAGTGCCATCACAGTAGCACTTATAGTCATTCACTCGTTGTCGCAGGTATCGCCGGGGCGTTTGCTCGCTATCTGGGATGGTCAGACGCGGATTGCCAGGAAATGATTGCCGGCGGGCTTGTCCACGATATCGGCAAAATGCGTATTCCTCTGACAATTCTGGATAAACCGGACAGACTCTCAAATGAAGAACGGGCTCTCGTAGATAAACATCCAGTCTTTGGGCAGGAAGTTCTGAAGCCGCGACTGGAAGTGCCAATTGACATCAAAAAAATGGCAATCCAGCATCACGAGTATCTGGATGGGTCTGGATATCCGAATGGCTTGAAGGGCAGCCGGATTGGTCCGAAAGTCCGTATGATGACCATCTGCGATATCTTTACCGCTCTTACGGAAGAGCGCGCATATAAAGAAGCTTTGCCCGTTCGGGCCGCAATTTCGATCATGAAAGAAATGGGCGGTAAACTGGACCAAAAAATGCTGGCGCAATTTGCCGGTATGGTTCTGAACCGGGGTTTTGGCGAATTGAGCCGCGACAAAGCTGCTACCAGTGGCGGTGCCGCTGCTTAAGAAGGGCGCTCGTTAAGGCCATTTCACAACAGGCGGCATGGATGACAGGATCGATGCGACATTGCCGCCTGTCTTCAATCCGAAAATCGTTCCCCGGTCATACAGCAGATTGTATTCCACGTAGCGCCCACGGCGAATGAGTTGTTCTTCGCGCTGGGCATCTGTCCAGGGTGTTTTGAAATTTCGCTGAACCAACTCCGGATAAATTTTCAAAAACGCAAGACCAACATCTTTAGTGTAGGCGAGGTCGGCGTCCCAATCTCCGCTGTGGAGGTAGTCATAGAATATGCCACCAACACCGCGCGCCTCATCGCGATGCTTTAGATAGAAGTAATCGTCGCACCAGGCTTTGTAAGCTTCATAATCGGCAACATCGTGTGCTGAGCATGCAGCCTCCATGGCTTGGTGAAATGCTACCGTGTCCGGATCTTCCTGGGTTCTGCGGGCGTTCAGAACCGGTGTAAGGTCTGCGCCACCGCCAAACCATTGGCGCGTTGTGACGACCATACGGGTGTTCATGTGGACTGCTGGGACATTCGGATTGTGCGGGTGGGCGATCAGGCTGACACCCGATGCCCAAAACCGGGGGTCTTCATTTGCCCCCGGGATTTGGCCGCGAAATTCTGGCGAGAATTCACCGTGAACAGTTGAAATGTGAACACCAACCTTTTCGAAGACCCGGCCGTGCATCATCGACATAACACCGCCTCCACCTTTGGCTCCCGTTGAATCCGTGCGTTCCCAAGGTGTTCGTTCAAACCGGCCTGCCGGTTGGCCCGCCAATGGGCCGGAGAGTTCGCCAATTTCATCTTCGAGGTCTTCGAACGATTTGCAGATCCTGTCCCTGAGTTCCTTGAACCATGCGGGAGCAATCTCTTTTTTTTGCTCGATCCCGTCCGGAATTGGGCCGCCACGTTGTTCAGGAGAAGGAGCGTTCATGAGTTGGGCCTCAAGGAATTGGGTAATGTTGTAGCAAAGATCAGTTGAATAGGATCAATCTTGGCTTTTAGGAAATGTGCCGGTTTGTCGCAAGGCTTCGCCTAATACCATCCCTGCAGAGATTGCGACATTGATGGATCGCATGCCCTTTGCCATCGGAATGGTAAGCCGTGCATCGCAGAGATCATGAACATCATCTGGAACACCCTTGCTCTCGCGCCCCAGCAGCAGAATATCGGATTTCTGAAACTCAAAACTGGTGTAAGGGCTCGTTGACTTGGTCGTTAAAAGAACAAGTCGACGTTGTTCAGATTTTCGCCAGTCTTCAAAAAGTTTAAATGACATATGACGTTTGAGAACAGCTCGTTCCATATAGTCCATGCCTGCTCGTTTGAGCGCGCTGTCTGAAATCGGAAAACCGGCCGGTTCAATCAAATGCACGGTTACATCCATGCAGGCGGCGAGCCTTAATATGGTTCCGGTATTCTGTGGAATGTCCGGAAGATAGAGAGCAATATCGGGCATAAGACCAGCTGGATTGTTCGAAAAAAAAGCGTCCATAGCAGTTGGGTTCTGGTTTGTCATGCCGGTCGGGCCAAACGAATTCGCCTATTGGTAGATCCAATTGTCAGATACATATGTAAAATGGAACCAGAATCGCAGTCTTCCTCCCAAGGTGATTTCCGTGCTCCCGCTTTTCCGGCTTTTTGAATCCTGGATCGATCCCTTCAGGTCCCCACCTGACCAAGCGATGCCGCATAGCGGATTCAGATTCCTGATATTCTTCGTCCTGCAGGTTCGATGGCCATTTGTTGCGATGCTGGTTCTGGGTGTTGTATCCGCATTGGTGGAAGTGACGGTTTTCAATTTTCTCGGCCGTATAGTCGATCTGCTTGAGGGGAGTGATCGGAGCACATTTTTTGCGGATCACGGCTCGACTCTGATTGCCATGGCGGCTGTCGTCATGGTGCTTCGGCCGATCGTCAATTCCCTGATAGCGCTCGTCGAAGAGCAGACTATTGTCCCTGGGTTCTTCAATCTGGTTCGTTGGCAGTCCCATCAGCAGGTGATGCGGCAAGGTCTTGGTTTTTTTAATGATGATCTGGCTGGGCGCCTGTCCCAGAAAGTGATGCAGGCCGGGATTTCTGCCGGCGATTTTATGACCAACCTGCTTCAGGTGGCTTGGTTCATATTTGTCTATGCAATCACTACGCTGGTTCTTGTGACCGATCTGGATGTTCGTCTCGGGGGAATTGTTGCCCTTTGGCTTTTCAGTTTTGTTTTGATTGCCTGGTATCTTGTGCCTCGGGTCCGCGAAAAAGCCAAAGACACGGCAAACTTCTATTCCGGCGTATCAGGTCGTTTGGTTGATACCTACACGAACATACAAACGGTCAAGTTGTTCGGATCGGCAAAGGGGGAAAGCCTCGGCTCTCAAAGGACGTTTCGTGCCTTCATAGCAAAGCTGAAGGAATTCACCCGGCTGTTGACGACTATCAGGACTGTGATGTCGTTGTTAAACGGCATGATGATTGTCGCGATAGCCGGAGTGGCGCTCCACATATGGCAGTCTGGTGGAATTAGCACCGGCCATGTGGCTTTTGCTCTGAGTCTTGTTCTTCGACTGAACATTTTGCTCAACCGGCTCTTCAATCAACTGAACGGATTGTTCCGAAACTTCGGTTCTATGCAGGACAGCATGGAGACAATCGTCAAGCCAGTTCTTCTATCCGACAAAAAGGATGCCGAAGACCTGAAGGTTGATGAGGGGTGCGTGTCTTTTGAGAATGTTCACTTTCACTACGGCAGGGCAGACAGGGTCATTGATAACCTGAGTCTGACCATTAATCCTGGTGAGCGCGTCGGAATTGTTGGGCCGTCAGGGGCTGGAAAATCGACGCTCACGAGCTTGTTGTTGCGGTTTTATGATGTTGAATCCGGGAGCGTATCGATCGATGGTCAAGATGTTCGAGAAATAACCCAGGAATCCTTACGCCATTCTATCGGCATGGTGACGCAAGACCCGTCCTTGATGCATCGTTCTATTCGAGAAAATATCCGGTTTGGTCGACCGGACGCCAGTGAAGACGAGCTTATCAAAGCAGCTCAAAAGGCTCATTCCCTGGAATTCATTCAGACGTTGGAAGATAAAAGGGGTCGTAAGGGATTTGACGCTTATGTAGGGGAACGTGGTGTCAAACTGTCTGGTGGGCAACGGCAGCGGATCGCCATTGCGAGAGTTCTTTTGAAAGACGCACCCATTCTGGTTTTGGATGAGGCCACTTCTGCTCTGGATTCTGAGGTGGAAGCTGCGATCCAGGAGAACCTGCAGGGGTTGATGGCCGGGAAAACAGTCATTGCGATTGCGCATCGGCTTTCGACAATTGCAGCATTGGACAGGCTCATCGTTATGGACCATGGCCAGATTGTGCAGCAGGGATCGCATGTAGATCTATTGAAAGACGAAACCGGCCTGTATGCTCAGCTTTGGCGGCGCCAGTCAGGTGGCTTTTTGGAAGGGATGTCCATTTTGGCGTGAGTGGTCTGCTGTTACTGTTCCGGTATATTGGGAGTGTTTCTGATCCGGGGCGCAGCGAAAAACGTACTGACAGGACACATCACTCGAGGACCACATGTTTCAAGTTACAGCTGCCTATTTAACGACCGCCATTGTGTTCCTGGCCATTGATTATGTTTGGCTGACTCAAGTCGCAACCAGGTTTTATTTTGACCGTATTGGTCACCTGTTGATGGACAAGCCCAATTTGGCTGCTGCTGGTGCGTTCTATATCATTTATGTCGTCGGGATCGTTATTTTTGCAGTCTTGCCAGCGTTGAAGAACGACAGTTTTGCCTATGCAGTTGCCTTCGGTGCCATGTTCGGTTTTTTCACATACGCCACTTACGATGTCACAAACTATGCGACGCTCAAAAACTGGCCGGTGATTGTAGCGGTCGTTGATGTGGCTTGGGGTGCGACACTTTCCGGGATTTCCGCAGGAGCCGGGTTTCTATTAACGCGGATGGTCACCAGTTGACTATTGAAGGATTACGGTCCCTTTTTTAAATTATTGTAACTTAAAGAAAAATCAGAGGGTTTTATTGCCTTCGTCTGGTGATTGGCATTTCCAGTTCAGAAACGCAGCAGGCAAAAAGCGGTTTTCGGATTGTGCGATTGTTGCAAGTTGTAATGCAACTATAGGTATTGTCACCACATTTAATAGTTTTGAGTGCCATCAAATAGCCTTCAAGTTTCAGTGATTTAGTCTTCGAAAACCATTCGAATATCTAAAAATTGCCTAATTCCCTAAGGTTGTTTTGGTTTATATGTCCATACATGATTGTAAGTAATCTACTCCGTATATGTTATATTAATAAAAATGAAAAATGATACGCAGATATATCTTCAAGAAAATATGCATTTATTGGAGTAAGGTATGGAGTGGACGCCGATAACTTTAATTTTGCTTTGTTTTTTGGCCGGTCTTTCTGGTCTGTGTTTTTTTTATTTTGTATTTCCTCGCTACAACCCGATTTTGGCGAAACGTGACGCCACTAGTGAAGCGGATAAAAACAGCGAAATTTTGAAACTTGTCGTCGAACATGTTCATGATGGTTTGTTGGTTCAGGATATCTACGGCCGTATTGAATGGTCAAACCCGGCGTATAGTCGGATTTCAGGTTTCTCTGCGGAAGAAATTGTCGGTCGACGGCCTCAGGAGTTTATTCTGACCGAAGACAATCAGCTTTCTGCGAATGAGATTGCGAATTTCCAATACGATCTAGATATCTTCAAAACCGGAACAGAAGAACGTATTCAAAATCGCCGCAAAAATGGTGAGCTGTTTTGGAACGAACTCACGTTTGCTATTTTCGAAGGGAAAGAGCTTGAGGATACAAAAATTATCCTGATTTCGCGGGATGTTACTCATCAGGTGGAATATCTGGATGAGTTGGAAGAAGTTCGGAAGCGACTAAAATATCGGGCCGAGCATGATGATCTCACAGATGTTGCCAATCGCACGAAGCTGAACAAGTTTCTCGATAGATCGTTGGCAGATGCGCTGACCCAATCACATAAAATTGGCATTTTGCACTTGGATCTGGATCTTTTCAAAGACATCAATGATGCCTATGGCCATAGCGCCGGCGATGCGGTTCTTGTGCATGTCGCAGGTGTGTTGAAATCTACTGTGGGTGAACAAGGGCTTGTTGCGCGCGTTGGAGGAGATGAGTTCGTTGTCGCTGTGCCTGATGTCGAGAGTCAGAAAGGTCTGACTGAATTGGCTCAGAAAATCCTAAGCGAGATTTCAAAGCCGATTGTTTGGGAGCAATTAACTCTCAACGTCGCGGGTTGTATCGGAATTATGGATTCGGACGGACTTGCTAAAAATGCGTCAGAGCTAATCAATTGCGCGGACATTGCACTTTACGAAGCGAAGAAGTCCGGTAAGGGCATGTTTGCCTGTTACACACCGGAGCTTGGGTCTGCCTACCGAAAGAAAAGAAAACTAGTCAACAAAGCTGTCTAGTTTGCCAGACACTTCCGGAAGCAGGTGGGTTTGAGGGTGTGCGTGCCCGCGAAAGTGGCGGTGTTGCGGCCCTGCATCTTATGTGTCAAATGAGCCACACAAATTGAATGGATGCGTTTTGCATGATTTCAGGTCTTTACCACAAGGGGCAAAAGCAGCTATCGATATTTGATCGTCACACGAAGTCGATGACTATGATTAAAGCGGTCGCCCGACCGCGCAACCAGGAGGGCGTACATGACTATTCATCTAATGATGCAAGCTGCTGCGACCTCAGCGGTCCATCTAGGGACTTCCGCCAACTTCTGTTAAGAAGTTAGCCTGAATTCCACAAACATTTCCGACGTTAGGCTTAAGCCATTTTAGCTCTTGGCTGCATGCGCGATTCTGCGTGTCTGTCGACGTCTCACTACTTATTCTCGACTATCGGAGACAAGTCATGTCTTTCCGCGATTCTTTTGGGCCATTTGTGCCCATAAATGGACCTGATCTGTTACAGGATGGCCGTGCCGCTCGTCCTGACGTAGATTTTCAATCATCCAGTGCAAGTGGTGCTGGTGGGCGCTCTGTTATTCGTTCAATCGCCAACGGCGCGGCTCTCTTTGTTGGAGCAACTGTTGCCTTGACCGTTTTGCTGTTTTTGCCAGTCTTCTATGGCGAAGTATCGTCAATAGAAGCTGTCAGTGTCAAAGGTGAAATGCTGACTGCATCTGAGTTTGTAACCAAGCTGAAACACATGTTGTTCGGGACGGCAATTGTTGCACTCTCGCTTGTCAGCTTGATCGCCTCAGCGGCTTTGGCATCGAAACGCCAAAGCTATAGAAGCGTCGATGATCGTTCCGTGTCATCTCAGGATAAAAAAACGGACCCTGTTCTGACCGCGCTTATAGGTATTCGTCATGTTTAAGTTCTTCGAAGGTCTTGTTGATCCGTTTGAGAATACGGAACTTGACGTACCGCCCAAGGGGTTCTGGGCCTTCTGCTGGTATTATACAAAACCTGTATGGCCTGTGCTGGCAGTCGCGTCCGTCTTGGGGGCTGCCATCGCGACATTGGAAGTGTTCATTTTCACGTTTCTGGGCGATCTTGTGAATTGGCTTGGGACTGAAAACCCGGACACATTCTTTGAAGATAACTGGGGGCAATTGCTATGGATGGGGATAGTGATCCTCATCCTGCTTCCGGGGCTTGCTGCGATTTGGGAGATGGTGTTCCACCAGGGGATCCTGGGGACCTTCCCAATGTCGGTGCGGTGGCGGGTTCACCGCTATCTGCTCCGGCAGAGTGTGGCGTTTTACCAGAACGACTTTGCGGGTCGCATTGCCAACAAACTGATGCAGACAGCACTTGCTGTCCGGGAAGTTGTTACGAGGATCGCGGACATACTCGTCTATGTAATCGTGTATTTTGTCGCGGCTTTGTTCGTTGTGGCAGATGCAAGTATCTATTTTGCAATTCCATTCCTGGTCTGGCTGTGCGGGTATTTGTTGACGATCAAGATCTTTGTACCGCGCTTGAAAAACGTTTCCCGTGACCAGGCAGATGCAAGATCGGTCATGACCGGCCATGTTGTTGATGCTTATACTAATATTTCGACGGTCAAGCTTTTTTCCCACGCTGCAAGGGAAGAAGATTATGCCCGGAAATCAATGACAACGTTTCTGAAGACCGTCTTTCTTCAGATGCGACTGGTGACCGGTATGAACATCACTCTGACCACCTTGAACATGTCCCTTCTGTTTGCTGTATCTGCAATGTCAATCGGACTATGGCAGGCAGATCTCGTCACGACGGGTCAAATTACAGTCGCGGTCGCTCTGGTTCTGCGCTTTCAAGGTATGTCGCAATGGATCTTGTGGGAAATTTCGGGTCTGTTTGAAAACATCGGCACTGTTCAGGATGGCATCAGCACCATTTCCCGTGAGCGGGACGTGGTGGATGTCCCAGAGGCAAAAGCTTTGACCGTGGAGAGGGGCGAAATCCAGTTCGACAACGTTCGTTTTCACTATGGCAAAGACTCAGGAGTAATCGATAACCTCAACCTCTCCATTAAGGCTGGCGAGAAAATCGGCCTGATTGGACGTTCCGGGGCAGGCAAATCCACTTTGGTAAACCTGCTTCTGCGGTTCTATGACCTGGAAGGTGGACGAATTGTGGTCGATGGAAATGACCTTGCCAAGGTCAGGCAGGATGATATCCGCGCGAATGTTGGCGTCGTAACCCAGGATACGTCCTTGCTGCATCGCTCGATTTTCGAGAACGTCTCTTATGGAACGTCAGATGCCAGTCGTGATGATGTGATTGCAGCTCTGGAAAAGGCGCATGCATTGGATTTTGTTTACGACCTTGAGGACCAGAATGGCCGAAAGGGATTGGACGCGCATGTGGGTGAACGCGGTGTGAAGCTCTCCGGAGGCCAGCGCCAGCGTATCGCAATTGCACGGGTTCTTTTGAAAAATGCACCCATTCTGGCATTGGATGAAGCAACCTCAGCGCTTGATTCTGAGATTGAGATCGCCATTCAGGACAGTCTGTTTGATCTGATGGAAGGAAAAACCGTGATTGCGATTGCTCATAGGCTTTCCACAATTGCTGCGATGGACCGTCTTATCGTGATGGATAAAGGCCGAATCATTGAAGAAGGTTCTCACCAAGCGCTTTTGGATAAAAATGGCGTCTACGCGCAGCTTTGGCGTCACCAATCTGGTGGGTTTTTGACCCCGGTTGTGGCGGCCTAATACAAAAGAACAAGCGTAAGACCGGACATCAGCACAATTCCGATCTTGCGCTGCTTTGTATAAAAAGGGCAGAAAAGCGGCGCGGGGGGCAAATAGCCTGCGACAATTGCGTATTCGGTCGTTTGTTGAGCTGGACAAGCGTATCGAAGGGTGCAAAAAGACAATCCGCTTTAGCTGGTGCTCACTAGTGATGCATCAGGTTACCGACTAGCCCGGCATGTTGCTGATGATTCTGTACTGCACAGTAGAGAATGTCAGGGCGTGAAACGGGCTTTCGGTACAGGTTGAAATGGTTTCGAGAGGACGCGACCTTGGCAAACGATACGGATCAGGCGGAACCTACCCGCCGCGATTTCCTCTATATTGCGACCGGCGCCATGGGCGTTGTGGGCGCTGGCGCGCTGGTATGGCCGTTCATCGATCAGATGAACCCGGATGCCTCCGCTTTGGCATTGGCTTCTATTGAAGTTGATATTTCTGCCGTGGAAGAGGGGCAGTCAATTACAGTGAAATGGCGCGGTAAGCCCGTGTTCATCCGCAACCGCACAGAAGCGGAAGTGGAAGAATCAAAGACCGTTCCGATCTCCGACCTCCCTGATCAGTTGGCGCGTAACGCCAACTTGCCAGCAGATGCAGACGCATCAGACGTCCACCGCGGCGTTGAAGGCAAGGAAAACTGGCTCGTGCAGGTCGGTATCTGTACCCACCTGGGCTGCGTGCCACTTGGTGATGCCGGTGACTATAATGGCTGGTTCTGTCCTTGCCATGGTTCTCACTACGACACAGCCGGTCGGATCCGTAAGGGCCCGGCTCCCGAGAATCTGTTGATACCGCCGCTTGAGTTCATTACGGACTCGACGGTCAAGATCGGCTAACGGCAAGAGTTTTAGGAGACAGCCATGGCTGGACATTCTCAATATGTACCGCAGAGCGCAGCGGCAAAGTGGCTGGAAAGCCGCTTGCCGGTTATTTCGCTCGTTCGCGGATCTTTCGTAGATTTCCCGACGCCAAAGAACCTCAATTACTGGTGGGCTTTTGGTGGGATTCTATTCTTCGTATTGATCGCACAGATCATCACGGGCATCGTTCTTGCGATGCACTATACGCCACACACCACTTTGGCGTTCGATAGTGTCGAACACATCATGCGGGATGTGAATTTTGGCTGGATGTTGCGTTACCTCCACGCCAACGGCGCGTCGATGTTCTTCATTGCGGTCTACATTCACATTTTCCGCGGCCTTTACTACGGTTCATATAAGGCGCCACGCGAGATCTCGTGGATCCTCGGTGTGATCATCTTCCTCATCATGATGGGCACGGGCTTCATGGGCTATGTGTTGCCATGGGGGCAGATGTCCTTCTGGGGCGCTACCGTGATCACCAACCTGTTCTCTGCTATCCCGTTGGTTGGTGAGAACATCGTGATCTGGTTGTGGGGCGGTTTCTCCGTCGATAACCCGACGCTGAACCGGTTCTTCTCCCTGCATTATCTGCTGCCGTTCATGATTTTCGGTGTTGTTCTCCTGCACGTTTGGGCATTCCATACGACTGGCAACAACAACCCGTCAGGTGTGCAGCCGAAGACCAAACAAGACACGGTCCCGTTCCATCCGTACTATACGATCAAGGATCTGTTCGCGATTGTTGTCTTCATGATCTTCTTCGCATGGTTCGCGTTTTATGTACCAAACTTCATGGGACACCCGGACAACTACATCGAAGCAAACCCGCTCGTCACACCTGCACACATTGTTCCTGAATGGTATTATCTGCCGTTCTACGCAATCCTGCGCGCTGTCCCTGACAAGCTCGGCGGTGTTGTTGCGATGTTTGGTGCGATTGCAATCCTGTTCGTCCTGCCTTGGCTTGATACATCCAAGGTGCGGTCAGGTTCCTACCGTCCGTTGTTCAAGCAGTTCTTCTGGATCTTTGCAGCGAACGCAGTTGCTCTGGGATATCTTGGCGCGATGCCGGCGGAAGGCTGGTACGTGGTGTTCTCACAAATCTGCACAGTTTACTATTTCGCTCACTTCCTGATCATCCTTCCGATGCTCGGGTTCCTGGAAAAACCACTGCCTCTTCCCGCTTCAATCTCAGAAGCGGTTTTGAAAGGTGGTTCTGCCAAACCGGCTGGTGCAACATCTGCACCGGACACGAAGTAACGCGAACCGGATCAGGAGTTATTTGAGACAATGAGCACCATGATCAAAATGGTTCGATCCCTTCTAGCGGTGGCAACTGTTGCCATTGCAGCCCCGGCACTTGCTGCTGGAGGTAGTGTCGAGATCCATACCCAGAAGTGGTCCTTCGCTGGCCCATTCGGGAGTTTCGATCGGGCCCAGTTGCAACGCGGTTTCAAAGTTTACCGTGAGAACTGCTCTGCATGCCACGGTCTGCGCCAGGTTGCATTCCGCAACCTTGCCGAAGAAGGTGGACCGAGCTTTACCGCTGATCAGGCCAAGGCGATTGCTGCGGAATACACAGTGGTTGATGGTCCGGACGATGCCGGCGACATGTTTGAGCGCCCGGCTATTCTGGCGGACCGCTTCCCGTCACCGTTCCCGAACGAGCAGGCAGCTCGTGCTTCAAACAACGGCGCTTATCCGCCTGACTTCTCGCTGCTCGCCAAGGCACGTGCAGCACAACGCGGTTTCCCGTGGTTCGTCTTTGATGCATTTACGCAGTATCAGGAGAATGGCCCGGACTACATCTTTTCGCTGCTGACTGGATATGAAGAAGATCCAGAGGGTATCGAAGTTCCAGACGGGCAATATTACAACCACTCGTTCCTGGCCGGTAAGTTCATTTCGATGGCGCCGCCGCTTTATGACGAAGCTGTTGAATACACAGACGGCACACCGATGACGACTGCACAGTATGCGCGGGATGTTGCAGCATTCATGATGTGGACTGCTGAACCACATTTGGAAGCACGCAAGAAAATCGGTTTCCGTGTGATGATCTTCCTGATCATCTTTGCTGGCCTGTTGTACTTCACCAAGAAGAAGCTGTGGCGCAACGTCGAGCACTAGGCTCGTTGCTCATCAGTAGATACCAAAAGGCGGGCTTCTAGCCCGCCTTTTTTCGTTTTATGGCTGTTCAAGCTTGGGCCTGCTTGCTAATCAGCTGGGAGATCCAGATATTCAGTGTGTTGGGAAATCCTATGGCGGAAGCAGTTCTTGGAATAATTGGTGGCTCCGGCATTTACGATTTGCCGGGATTGGAAAACTCCGAATGGATTACTGTCGAGAGCCCTTGGGGCACACCGTCTGATCAGGTGCGAATTGGGTCTATAAATGGCCTGAAAATTGTGTTCCTGCCACGACATGGTCGCGGTCACGTTTATTCCCCGACTTCAATAAATTATCGGGCCAACATCGATGTTATGAAACGTTGCGGTGTGACCGACCTTTTGTCCGTGTCTGCGTGTGGTTCATTGAAAGAAGAATTGGCGCCCGGGACTTTTGTTCTGGTCGACCAGTTCATTGATCGCACGATTGCGCGCGAGAAAAGCTTCTTTGGAACGGGCTGCGTTGCCCATGTGTCCATGGCAACACCGACAAGCCCTAAACTCGTAGACGCTGTTGCAGCCGCTGGTGAAGCAGAAGGTCTCACATGCCACAAGGGCGGTACCTATCTGGCGATGGAAGGTCCTCAGTTTTCTTCGTTGGCTGAGAGCGAACTCTACCGGTCCTGGGGATGTGCCGTGATTGGCATGACCAACATGCCGGAAGCTAAACTCGCTCGCGAAGCAGAGATATGCTACGCGACGGTCGCCATGGTGACAGATTACGACAGCTGGCATCCCGATCACGGCGTAGTGGATATTCAGGCGATCATCAAGGTCCTGCATGACAATGCTGAAAACGCGCAGCGCCTGGTCGCCCGCGTTGCCCGAGACATGCCTAAGGAACACCAATCCTGCCCGGCGGGTTCCGACACTGCCTTGGAATTTGCCATGATGACAGCACCAGATAAACGTGATCCGGAACTTGTTGCCAAACTGGATGCGGTTGCTGGTCGAATTCTGAACAGCACTGACTAAGGCAAACAGCGGATACTCGTCGTGCTAAAGTGCTACGACCGATCCATTAAACTTGATATAAGCGGCGGTTGAGGCCAAGAAGTCTATTGTGTCGCTTGCACTTGAATTCAGGAAAATAAACCGATGATTGACCAGACAGTCCAGGATGAACTGATCAGCGCGATTCGCACGATCAAGGACTACCCGCAAGAGGGCATCCTGTTTCGGGATATCACAACGCTCTTGGGCAATGCGCGTGCGTTTCGCCGGGCTGTCGATGCGTTGGTCCAGCCTTGGGCTGGATCCAAGGTTGATCAGATTGCGGGTATTGAGGCGCGGGGATTTATCCTTGGTGGTGCAGTGGCTCATCAGCTTTCCGCTGGCTTTGTTCCTATCCGCAAGAAAGGCAAATTGCCATACGAGACTGTACGCATCGCCTATTCTCTGGAATACGGTCTGGATGAAATGGAAATGCACAAGGATGCGATCCAACCCGGTGATCGGGTGATCGTCGTTGACGATTTGATCGCTACAGGCGGTACGGCCGAAGCTGCCTGCAAGTTACTGAGATCCATGGGCGCCAATATTGAAGCTGCATGTTTCATCGTCGATTTGCCGGATTTGGGTGGACGCAAGAAACTGGAAGATCTCAAAATTCCTGTGCGGACTCTGGTCGAATTTCCAGGGCATTGATCCTCAATGGAGGGAAGCGCTGAGGGCACCGGGAGTCCCGAGTTTTCGAGGGAGTTCCGGAAAGGATTTGAAACCTTGCTGAAGTGGCGCCGAGATGTGCGCCGTTTCAAGACTGATGCTGTTCCTCAAGATACCCTCGGCCATATTCTGGACCTTGCAGACCTGGCTCCTTCTGTTGGCAACAGCCAGCCGTGGCGTATTGTGTCTGTTGAGAGCAATGCAAGCCGCGCTCAGGTGATTTCTTGTTTCGAAGAAGAGAATGCCGCTGCTGCGAAGGCTTATGACACTGAGAAAGCGATTCATTATCGCGATCTGAAACTTGCCGGGTTGCGCGAAGCGCCGGTTCATCTCGCCATCTTCTGTGACATGGATCCAGAACAGGGGCATGGGCTCGGTAGGGCAACCATGCCGGAGACACTGGCTTACTCAGTGGTCAGCATGATCCATACGTTCTGGCTGGCTGCACGCGCCGAAGGGGTTGGCATGGGGTGGGTCTCCATTCTTGACCCAGTAAAGGTTGAGAACATCCTTGAGGTTGACGATAGCTGGCAGCTCGTGGCTTATTTATGCGTCGGGTATCCGGAAGAAGAACATATTGATCCGGAATTGGAACGGGTGCGCTGGCAAAGCCGGAGCCCAATGGAAACGCGGTTGTTCCGCCGCTAGGGAGTGCTAATGTCCGCTACGATCCGCGCAACAACCTCTGAAGATCATCCCGATGTTCTCAAGCTATTGAATCAACGTTGGACCTCACCCGATATCCTGATCGACGGTGAAATGATCGATGCTTCCAGGCTACCTGGATACACTGCTTGGGCAAATAATGAGCTCGTCGGGCTGGTTACCTTGATAAAGCGGGAAAATGAGTGGGAAATCCTGACACTTGATTCCATCAATCGATGGGGAGGCGTCGGCAGCCTGCTTCTGGATGCCGTTGTCAATGAAATTAAGTCGACCGGGATAAACCGTCTAACAGTTCGCACGTCCAACGATAATCTGGATGCTTTCCGTTTTTATCAGCGTCGTGGTTTCAGACTGGAGCGGATCGGGCAGGGAGTGATTGATCGGGAGCGCGAATTGAAACCCGGTATTCCGCTGCGAGGAGACTACGGTATCGAAATTCATGATGAAGTTCTGTTTGCGCTGAGCGTCTAGCATTCTCCTATGAGTCAACCAACTGCATTTTAACAGTAACACCTCAGCGATCCGGTTGCTGAGGTGCTGCTGTTGCATTGCGCTGCACAATAACTATAATTCAACGTAATTCTTATGCGCTCAAAAGCTTATATTTGAGTGCGCATATTTTTTGTCGAGTATATCTGGAGGAATTTACTTTATGTCCGCTGTCGTGCCGCTTGAAACGGCTGAATCTATTTCTGATATTGCATTTGGGTTTATGGGTTCGAAAGCCCTTTTTTCTGCACTTCATGTGGGTTTATTTTCCGTTTTATCTGAAAAAATACTAACGCCTGCCCAGATTTCCGAACTTTGCCCATTGGATGCCGAGCGTGCGACAACACTCCTGACTGCCTTAACCAGCCTTGGGTTGGTTCGCAAAGAAGGTGAAGGTTTTACCAATTCGCCAGCAGCTGAAGCCTTTTTGGTCAAAGGTCGAAAATATGATTTCGGGGATTATCTCAGGCTGCAGATTGACCAGCAGATGTATCCGTTTCTGACACAGCTGAATGAGGCATTGACGGACAATCTGGATGCAGAAAACGTTTCATCTTATGAAGAGTGGTTTAGCGACCCAAAACAGGCGCGACTCTATTCCAGATCTCAACATGCAGGATCTTTGGGACCAGGGCGCAGTCTTGCCCGCATCGTTGACCTGTCAGATGTCACCTCGTTGCTGGATGTCGGCGGCGGCACAGGCGCTTTTTCCATCTCCTTGTGTGAAGCATACCCGCAGATGCACTCGACGATCCTCGATTTTCCCAATGTTGCCACCGTCGGACGGGAGTATATCGAGGAAGAGGGTTTGTCTGATCGCATCAGCTATCAACCCGGTAATGCCTTGAGTGATCCATGGCCAGAGAGTGCCGGGGCTGTGCTCATGTCCTACCTCTATTCCGGTGTGCCGGGAACGGCCATTCCGGGGCTGGTTCGCAAGGCGATGGATATTCTGGAACCTGGTGGGCATTACATGGTGCATGATTTCATGGTCGATGAGGATCGCGAAGGCCCGAAGCTTGCCGCGCTCTGGCAATTGCAACACACGGCTTTCAACCCGCAAGCAAAATCCATCACCAGTGATTATGTTGCCGGTTTAATGGAAGGTGCCGGGTTCGAGAATGTCGAGACCAAGGTGATGATTCCTGGAATGACCATGCTGGTGTATGGCCGCAAACCGGCTTAAAGCCGATCTAATTCTGGCTGGATGAGGTAGGTGGTGCGTCGCGCCGTTCTGCAAACACTGTCCCCTTCAAGGAAAACACCAGAACATTGTCCTGATTGTGGGCAAGTATATCGAAATTAAGCAGCCCCCATTCGGGGCGGCTTCGGCTTTCCGTTTTTCCGGTGGTTACCCATTGGTAGCTCAAGGTATCGCCTGCAAAGACAGGTTTGATCCATTTCAGGTCTTCGAAACCAGGAGACGGCCCTAGTTTACCGGGGGTCTCACCCTTTTTGATGGCCTCATCGCGCAGTCTGTTAGATGTGGCAACAAACAACTTCATAAAGACTGCAGCTGTATGCCAACCAGACGCGCACAGACGGCCGAAATGGGTTCTGGCAGCAGCTTCTTCGCTGAGGTGAAACGGTTGCGGATCGTATTTTTGAGCGAATGCGATAATGTCTTCAGCGCGAAACGTGTAAGTTCCAAGTGCGAGGTTATCGCCGATTTCGCTGTCTTCGAAAAATTTGGCCATCACGCAGCCTTCCGGCGACGGAACAGAATCGCGTTTTCCCAATAAAGGATACTGGCGTTTGCCTGATTTCTGGCGGTCACTTCGACCGTGACAAGACCGAGGTCCGGCTTTGAGCGCAGCTCTTTCGCGCCGACGATTCTGGCTTCTGCTATCAACGTGTCGTTCGGGAAAACGGGCTTCAGCCATTTCAACCTGGCAATGCCGGGAGAGCCCTGGCAGGTGGAGCGATTCAAGAGGCCGGTTGCGAGCAATCGCATCACCAGACCGCAGGTATGCCAGCCGGAAGCTGCCAGACCACCCAGCAGTGACTCGGTACCGGCAGTATCGTCCATATGGAAAGGTTGAGGATCAAATTCGGAGGCGAACTCGATGATGTCGCTCCTGCTCACTTCAAGAGAACCAAGGTCGTAGGATTGTCCCGGCTCAAAGTCCTCAAAGCACAAAGCGTCACGCATCGGGGGTCTTTCGGAAAAAGGTGTGATCAGTAGGACCGGACCTTACTGAATAATGCCGCCGCTGCCGATCAAAAAATGACTTGTTTTCTCCCGGTACAAACGTGCCAAGAGTAATTGAACTGTGACTGATCGGCGAACGGTACTTCAGGCTAATCAGTCGAAGTAGATCTCGTTGTCGTCGAGATAGACATTGCTGGCTGCACAGATGTCTATGGCAATTGGTTCGTCGAGCACTTCATCATCATTCTCTCCAAGCCAGCCTACTTGAAACACCTGATCACAATTTCCGGTATCTGCAGTGAATTCTGCTCGTGCATTTGAGTCTGGCATCAAGGCGTCTGAAAGCCAGTTGTCGCTCCAGCCGTCGCCTGCATTCGTATAGAATCCAACGGCTACATTACCGCCGGTGTTGTTGTAGATATGAAAGTAACCTTCCGATCCAGTGCCTTGCGCCAAAACTGTCGATGCGCCTAACGAAAGTGCTGCTGCACAGCAGGCAGTTTTTATTGCATTCATGATTTGCTCCCCCCGATAGATGGCCTTGTTTGTGGCCAGCAACGACCAAGCTAACGAGGTAGGAGCTGTTAGTAAACGAAATGGCAGTTGTAGAAGACGTCGCCTTCCGGTCTTCATGCGTTCGATAGTGTCGAAGTGTCAGTCTTCGTCCTTCAGTCCATTTGTTTGAGCGATGAAATCTGCAATCATCGGAAGGTATTTCTCGCCATCTCCCGAAGCATCCATTGCTGCGAAACTGTTTTTGACGACAGATTGCATAGGGCTGACCGCACCTATACTGGTGGCGAGATTTGCCAGATACCGCATGTCCTTGTGGGCATTTGAGATGGAGAATTTGTGAGCGTTTTCATCTCGCTCCAGGGTCCACTTCATGAATGTCTCATAGAAGCCGTTAGAGAGCCGGCCAGGCCGGATGACAGAATCCACCTGCTCAGCGCTTAGTCCGGATTTGCGGGCGATAGCCAGTGCTTCGGAATAAAGGACACCATAACCTTGAGCGATGAAATTGTTGATCAGTTTCATCTTGTGACCAAGACCAACTTCGCCAAGATGCACGATCACACCCGCCCAGCATTCGATGACGGGTCTGATCTTTTCGAACACTTCCGGCGAGGCACCTACCATCGCGTCCAAAGTACCTGCTTCGGCTTCCTTGGGTGTGCGCGAAAGGGGGGCATCAGCGAATTCCATGCCGACCGCTTTAAGGTCCGCAGCAAGCTGTTCCGTTGAAACCGGATCAGACGTTGAGCAATCTATAACGACAAGACCAGATTTCACTGACGCCAGAATGCCGTTCGGTCCGCGGATGATTTCCTCGACCTGAGGACTGCCGGAAACGCACAGGTGAATGATGTCACACTTGGCAGCCATCTCTTTGGGAAAATGAACCTCTGTCGCTCCGCGCTTGACGAGGTCTTCAACCGGTTGCCGGTTTCGATGCCCCATGACAACAAGAGGAAAGCCCTTTTCGACGATGTTCTTGGCCATGCCATGGCCCATCAATCCGACTCCGATAAAGCCGATTACCGGTTTTGCCATTTATGAATTCCTAACTTCGAAAATTGGTTGCAAGACGATCCGGGCCAAAATCAGCTTTTCACGTATTTGCGCCAGTTGTGCTCTTCCTTGAATCCCAGGACTTCCCGAATTTTGCGATTTGAGAACAGGGCTTCATGGTCTTCGAGTTCGCGGCCTAACGGAACGTTCGGAAAGAAGCGTTTCAGGATTTCGCTGTTGGGAATGTCGACTGAGTTTGTGTCATTGCCAGCATTGAAAACCTGATATCCCAATCCGTCTTTCTCAAGGCACCTATCAACGATCTGGCCGAGATCACGCGCGTCGATATAGCAGAATATATTTCTGCGCCGTTGTCCTGGGTTTTTGAAGAAATCCGGAAACCGGTCATATTCGTGCGGTTCCATGACATTGCCAATTCGAAGGGCGTAGATATCGATGCCGGACCGTCTCTGAAATGACCGTGCGGTCTTCTCATTCAAGACCTTGGACAGGCCGTAGCTGTCCATCGGATTGACGTCATAGTCTTCTTCAACCGGGAGAATATCCGGGTCGACCGTACCGTCTGCAAAGCAGACGCCATAGGTGGTCTCCGATGAGGCGATCACGACTTTCCGGATACCAAGTTTCACCGCCGCTTCAATGACATTGTATGTGCCGATCGTGTTGACTTCGAATGTCTTGTTGTCCGGCTGAAGGAGAATGCGCGGTATTGCTGCGAAATGGACGACGGCGTCAAATGCCGGGACACCGTTTCCTGGTTCAAGTTCATCAAAGTTTGCGTAGCTTGTCATCACGTTGAACATTTCACCAGATTGGGTGATGTCCGCTTTGAGGTTGTCGACGCCCGGGTGGTCCAGAGGGGTCAAATCGACATTGACGACCCGGTGGCCCTTATCCAGAAGATAGGGAATGACATGCTTGCCAGCCTTGCCTGAGCCACCGGTAAATAAAATCCGTTTTGGAGTGCTCATTGAATTGCCTTTTTAAATATGATGTACGTTCCTCAAATGGAGTACTATATAGTACAAAATATGCTTGTTCTTCAATCCGCGATTGTGCGTTCCTGGTTCTAAAGAGGCCAGAAAAACAGAAGAGCCGGGATTGAAACAAGAAGCACTAAGATCTCCAGAGGCAGGCCGATACGCCAGTAATCGCCAAATCGGTAGCCGCCTGGTCCCATGATGATGGTATTGTTCTTGTGCCCGATCGGCGTCAGGAAAGCGCAAGACCCCGCAACGGCAACGGCCATCAGAAACGGGTCCGGATTGACCCCCAGAGAGTTGGCAATTTGAACGGAGATGGGCGCTGCAATCAGGCAGGTGGCGACATTGTTGAGAAAATCGGACAATGTCATCGTCACGATCATCAAAACGGTCAGGGTCACCCATGCGGGCGATCCGGCGGTTAACTGAACAATGCCGTCCGCAATGAGTTGGGCGTTGCCCGCCTGCTCAAATGCCTGTCCTAGAGGGATGAGAGAGCCGAGCAGTACGATGACCTTCCATTCCACGGCATTGTAGACCTCGGACCCGCTGACAAGCCCGGTGGCTCCATAGAGCACCACGCAAGCAGCCAGTGCGACCGGAAGATAGGCAAAACCGGCTACGGCTACTGCAATAGCCAGAATAAAGCCGCCAATGGCCAGCCAGGCCTTGTTTCGCTGTACCATGTCGGTGGTCCGACCTTCCAGTGGCAGAACGCCAAGCCAGGTGCAGGCACCCTCAAGTCTTTCGGGGCGACCCAGCAGCAGCAAGACATCGCCGGGGCGGGTGGGTTCGTGACGAACCCGGTTTTGAATTCGTCGACCCTGCCGGGATATCCCGAGCAAGGTTACTTTGTGTCCATAGAGCAAGCGCAGGCTGAAGGCTGACCGGCCGGTAACTCGGGCGCCATCAGGAACAATGGCCTCCATCAGCGAAAGTGCTCCCCCAACAATGCCGCCTTTGTGGCGTTCTGATCCGGCAAATTCGAGTTTGGCCGCTCCCATGAAACTTTCTATGGCTTTGGGGTCGCCCTCGACTAATAGAAAATCGTTTTCCTGAATTTGCTCGCGGCGTGCAAAACCCCTGATGCGATGGCCGTTGCGAATAAGGCCGACGATGGCGATGTCCTTCTCGTCCGCGATTGGATAGAGATCGCCGACTGTGACGGGTTTGTCGTCCGGGATTTTGCCGACCTTCAATTCGGCGCTATAAAGGCTTTCCGCAAAACCGTCCTCTTCCACCGGCGTGCTGAATCGCTTTGGCAATAGGCGCCATCCAAATAGCGTGACAAAGGCAATACCTGCAATTGCAACGACCAGGCCGACAGGGGTGAAGTCGAACATTGAAAACGGCGCGCCGAGAGCATCTTCCCGGTAGGCCGCAATGACGATGTTTGGCGGTGTACCAATTAGAGTGATCATACCGCCCAGGATCGTTGCGAAAGACAGTGGCATTAGCGTGAGGCCCGCCGCGCGTTTCGCCTTTTTGGCAGCTTCTATATCCAGTGGCATCAACAAGGCCAACGCTGCGACGTTGTTGATGATCGCCGAAAGGCCTGCTCCGACTACCGCCATCAGCCCTATGTGTTGCGACAATCCCCGCGAGGTGGAGAGAAGATGTCGAGCGATCATCTCGACCGCACCCGAATTCATCAAGCCTTTGGAGACGATCAGAACGAGCGCAATGATAATGACGGCAGGATGACCAAATCCGGAGAAAACCTGATTGGAGGGTATCAAGCCAAGGAATGCTGCCAGAACGAGAGCGGCAAAGGCAATTAGATCGAAGCGTATGCGGCCCCAGACCAGCAAGGCGAACACTGCTCCGAACAAGGCAAAGAGCAGAATTTGATCTGTTGTCACGATGGGGGCTCCGTGGCTGGTGAATCACACGGTGAGTAGAACACACTTTTCAAGTCGAGGAGCAAAGACAATGGCAAGCAAAGAGACAAATACTGTCAGCGTGCTGCAGTTTACATCAGCAATGCAATTGGCTGCTGTTGTCAGCTGTGAACGCGCAACTGTCCATCGTCATGTTTTAATTGATCCGGCATAAAAAAGCGCAAATGCATTGATGATCTTAGAAATGGTGTGGAGTAAAAGAAAACTCCCTGACGATCCAGACATCGGGGACTAATGCCCTGGAATTCAAGAATTCTTAGACAACGCTCATCAGGAGCAGCGGCAATCCGTCAACTGTTGCCTCCATTTTATCGCCGCGGTTGACCGGTCCGACACCAGAAGGCGTTCCCGTCATGATCACGTCGCCAGCAGCAAGTTCAAAATAGCCAGACAGGTAGGAAATCAATTTCCTGATTTCTCAGAACGACTGTTCTTAGTTCGGGACTCCGCAGTTCGTCGAGCGTCAATTCCGATGTTTCCGCACATACCGGAATTAAACCCAAATGACGATCTGCTCAGCGTTCACCTAGTCCTCGGCTTCCACATCCGTTGGCATGAACCAGACTACAACAAACGCCAGAATACCTGCGGCAACCAGATAAAATGCCGGCGCCAGTTGGTGATGAGTTTTATCGATCAGATATGTGGCGATCAACGGCGAGGTACCGCCAAATATCGCGAGCGGAATATTGTAGCCGATCGAATATCCGGTCACACGGATGGAACGTGGGAACTGCGCGATCATTGTCGACATCAAAGGCGCGAAATAACAGGCCAATACGACTGACAGCCCGATTTGTCCGGCAATCACGTAGACTGGATCATGGTGGTGCAGCATCCAGAACATCGGGTAACCGAGGATGGCAACTCCACCCGATCCCAGAAGCAGCAAGGGTTTGCGGCCAACCTTGTCGGCTGCGTACCCCAGACCTGGAAGCAGCAACATGAACACGATCATGACACCCGTGTTTATGGTCAGTGCGCTGCTTTGGGTCAGTTTGCTGTAGTCGACCAGATATGTGGTCAGGTAGACAAAGGTCAGATAAAAACCGACGCCGTTCAAAATATTGCAGGCAATCGTGCGCATCAGTGCCGGGCTATGATGCTTGACGACTTCCGCTACCGGCACTGCGACAGGATCATTTGGTGACGGCGGTAGATCAGTTGGGTCTGCCTTGTTGGAACTGCGGATTACGAACCCCATGAGGCCGACCAGAAGGCCGAAGGCAAAGGGTATTCGCCACCCCCAACTGCTCAAGTCATCCGCAGGCAGCAGACTTGTCGCCAACGCAGCGACGCCAGAGCCGAGCAATACGCCGAAGACTGCGCCAACCAAAGCCCAGGAGACGACGAAACAACGACGGTCCTTTGGCGCAATTTCATACAGATACACCGAGGATCCGGTGTATTCGCCGCCGACTGACAGGCCTTGCAGTAGTCTGAGGAAAGTCAGGGCGACGGGAGCCCAGATACCGATAGAGTCATAGGTTGGCAGGAAAGCAATGAGCGTTGTCGGGATTGCCATTAACGCGACGGACAAGAGCAACGCCCGGCTGCGGCCTAACTTGTCGGCGATGTGACCCAGAAAGAGGCTGCCAATCGGTCGCATCAGAAACCCGGCAGCGAATACACCGAACGTGCTGATCAGGCTAACCGTCGGGCTGCTGCTTGGAAAGAACTGATGAGCGATGATTGGTGCGAGATAGCCGTAGACCGCGAAGTCATACCATTCGAGTGTGTTCCCGACCGTTCCGGCAACAATCTTCCGGGTACTTGTGTTCGCCGCTTCCATCTTGATTAGCTCCGCCCAGCAGTGTCGTTGATGAGCGGAGCCTAAATACAAACAGTTGAGGGTTTGTTTCCTGATGCCTGGTTCCAGATTTCCGGTATCCGGCGATGCAGTTCAGAAACTAAGACGTCTCAGCAGGGAGCAGGACCGGCGAAGCCTGTTGAAACGACAAGCTGACATCGGTTCCGGCTGGAAGTGGTGAATTGATCTCGCCGGAAGTGACAAACAACGAACCGAATTCGGCAACAAGCGTGTATTCCATGTGGCGCCCGACATAAGTCGCCTTGGAGACTTGAGCCGCGATACCAGCGTCAGTACCTGCTGCTTCGATTCGTATTCTGTTCGGTCGCACGGCAAGGATTGCAGGCCCAGTGGTCAATCCGCGTGCGGGTAGAGTCTGTCGATATGAACCGATGCTGATCGTTGCCTGATCGTCCTCAACACCGTCGATTTGGCACTTCACCAGATTGGCTTCCCCGATGAAGTCCGCAACGAACTGATCATCCGGGAGCTCGTAAAGATCTCTTGGCGCCCCTTCCTGGGCGATCTGGGCATTGCGCATCACGATGATCCGGTCAGAAACCGCCAGTGCCTCCTCCTGATCGTGGGTGACATAAACCACTGTCAGGCCGAGAGATTGTTGGATGTCGCGGATCTCTTCACGGACCTGACGACGTAATTTGGCGTCCAGATTGGAGAGTGGTTCATCAAATAGGAGCACTTGCGGTTCCAGTACCAGCGCTCTTGCGACAGCAACGCGTTGTTGCTGACCACCGGAAAGTTCGGAAGGGAGACGGTCGCCGTATCCTTTCAAACCAACAAGCTCGAGACCGGCGAGTGCACGCTCCGTCGTCTCCGCCTTTTTGTAGCCACTGAATTTCAGCCCATAGGAAACGTTCTCCAGCACGTTCATATGTGGAAATAATGCATAGGATTGAAACACCATCGAGACGTCGCGGTCAGTTGCCGGCAAGGTGGTGACATCGGTACCACCAATCAGGATCTGGCCGGATGTTGCCATTTCCAGACCGGCAATCATGCGCAGGGTTGTTGTCTTGCCGCAGCCTGACGGGCCAAGCAGCGTGACCAGCTTGCCGGCCTCGATATCAAGAGAGATGTCATCTACGGCGACAACATCCTTGCCGAATACCTTGGAGACGTTCTTGAACGACACGGACGCGGCGTGGCTTTGCGGCTTTAGATTGGGTGCAGGTTCCATAGTCATTTTCCTATTCGGCTCGCCGATTGCGGCGGCCAATATTGGTACGTCCAACCAAAAGCTGAAGGATGCCGATTGCAGCCAGCATCACGAAGATCAGGGTCGTCGAATACGCAATTGCCAGACCGTAGTCGTTGTTTTCAACCCGTCCGATAATGTAGCTGGTCGCCATGTCGTATTCCGCACTGACCAGGAAGATGACAGCGGAGATCGCGGTCATCGCCCTGACGAACGAATAAACCAGCGCTGCCAGAATGGCCGGTTTCAGCAGAGGCAGAATCACCCGCCTGAAGGTCGCTGCGCTGTTTGCTCCCAACGTCAAAGAACTCTCGTCCAGGCTTTTGTCGAGCTGACTCATCGAAGCAATACCAGCGCGCACTCCAACCGGCATATTGCGGAAAATAAAGCTGATGATCAGGATGACGCCCGTCCCGGTAATCTCGATAGGCGGTACATTGAAGGCGAGGATGTAACTCACGCCGATAACCGTTCCCGGGATCGCAAAGCTGAGCATCGTACCAAATTCAAAGGCGTTCTTGCCCATGAAGGACTGGCGGGTCAGCAGATAGGCCGTGATCAGACCGACAGCTGCAGTCAGAGGAGCGGCGAGGGCGGAAATCTGTACCGTTGTCCAGAAACTGTTCCACGCAGATCCTGTCCAGCGGATACCTTCTTCTGTCATGCGAACCGAAAAGGCCGTGATATAGTGTTTGAAGGTGAGCGTGTTGTTCACGCCCCACAGCTCTACAAATGATCCATAGATGATCATCACGTAGATGACGATGGTAAAGAGCGCCCAGATGGCTGCGATCGCGTAGACAGGCACTGTCAGCTGGAGCGGCAGATTTGGATGGATGCCGGAATCACCTTTGCCAGAAACAGTGGTGTAGGATTTTTTGCCGAGCCAGAACCGCTGCGCGTAGAAGGCCGAGAGCGTAAAGCCAAGCAGGACAATAGCCAGAACCGCAGCGCGTCCCTGATCATATTGGGCGCCGACTATGGCGAAGAAGATTTCGGTCGACAGAACATCGAAATTGCCGCCGAGGACCAGCGGATTACCGAAGTCGGCCATGCTTTCAATGAAGCCAAGCAGAAACGCGTTGGCCAATCCCGGACGCATCAACGGTAGGGAAACGGTCTTGAACACCTGCCAGCGGCTGGCCCGTAGCGTTTGTGCTGCTTCCTCCATTGAGGGGCTGACACCTTCGACGACACCAATCAGAACCAGAAACGCAATGGGCGTGAAGGCCAGAACCTGTGCAATCAGGATACCGGGCATACCGTAAACCCAGCGGGTAGGCTGCAGGCCAAAGGTGTCGGCAAAGGTTGTTGTGATTGTGCCGGACAATCCGAACAACAAGATGATTGCGAGACCGATTACAAAAGGCGGTGTGATGATCGGAAGGACAGTAAGCGCCCGCAGAAGTTTCTTGTAGCGAAACTGGGTTCGGGTCGCGACTAGCGCGAAGACCAGACCAAGCGCTGTAGTCAGAAATCCGACCAGAATGGCAAGGAACAGGGAGTTCCAGGCTGCGCCACATCGGCCGCCTGAAAGACAATCAAGGCTCCAGAGGCGTGAACTCAGAAACTTGGAAAAGAACACCGCCACCGAATAGGTGTTGTCCTCGGTTATAAATGCGGCAATCAGCAGTTTGGCAATTGGGAAAAACACGAAAACCGAGACGACGGTGATTACGAATCCGATGGACGAAACAACAAAGACATCGCCATTGACCGCGCCTCGTGCTGCGATCCCTTGGGTAAACAGAAAGAGAAAACTGGTCGCCAGAAGCATAGCACCATAGCCCATGCCGAATTGACGATCGCCCAATGGGCCAAACAGGGTTTCCTGCCAGCTGAACGTCCAACCGCGCAGGCCAATGCCAAAGCCTTGTGCAATCAGCCAGGCTGCGCCAAATCCGCCTGCCAGCACCAGAATACGTGCATAGTTGGGATGGGTTTTGGGAAGTGTAAGGGCTGCGAGAGCTCCGATAAGCGGCAAAATAAGCGGTGTGAGCCAGAGTTTCTCGCCTTGGGCAATGAGAAACAGTCCGGGTGCGTAGTCTCTGTCGAACGGATATCCATCGACAAGCCACTCTAGCGTCCAGAAGTCTTCAATTCCGTACCAGGGAAGAACGGCGAACCCGAGCCACCCGATCATGATCCAGAAGATCAGAACCGGGTGGGCGGATTTTTTAAATGTTGAGGTGGTCACTGTTATTGCGGCAGTGTCGAAACCTCATCATCCCATTTTTTTAACAAACGCTTGCGCTCTGCACTGGAGCCGTATTTGGCGAAATCATAGTCGATCAGTTTGATGCTCGACAGATCCGGTGCCTTGTCCGACGTTGGTGCACCCTTGTTCGATGGCACCTGGAAAGCGTTCACTTGCAACGCAAGTCCCTGAGCTTCGGCCGAAAGCGCCCAGTCGTAGAACTTCTTCGCGTTGTCCAGATTGCGAGCGCCCTTGACGATCGACATGGAGCCGATTTCGTAGCCAGTGCCTTCGCACGGTGCGACAACCTTGATCGGGAAGCCTGCAGCGGCCTGCTTGACCGCGTCATGCATGAAGACGATGCCGATGGTGTTTTCGCCGCGGGCGGCTGCCTTGATCGGAGCAGACCCGGATTTTGTGTACTGGTTGATGTTCTTGTGCAGGCCTTTCATGAATTCAAAGCCTTCGTCCTCACCAAACAGCTGAACGATTGTTGCGAGTGTTGTATAAGCCGTTCCCGATGAATTCGGATTGGCCATCTGGACGTGGCCCTTGTATTCCGGCTTCAACAAGTCCTTCCAGCAAGCTGGCGCCGGCAAGCCTGCTTTTTCAAGCAGATCTGAATTGTAGCCGTATCCGAGCGCACCGGAGTAAATGCCGATTGTCTTGTCGTTGGCGGATGTTGCCTGTGAAATCGACCAGTCCTGGAGCTCGCCACGGATCGGCGTCACATAGTTTTCGGACAAACCTTCTTCCGCAGCCTGCAGATGAGGATCACCGGTGCCGCCCCACCAGACGTCGCCCTTTGGATTGGAGCCTTCGGCCTTGATCTGGGCAAATGTTTCACCTGAGCTTTTGCGTGTCATGTTGACTTTGATATCGGTCGCATCCGCAAAACCGTTGGCCATGAGCTGGCACCAGTCTTCCTGAGCGCTGCAATAAAGCGTGAGCTTTTCGGCGGCCATTGCCGGGGCTCCGACCATAAGGCCGAGTATTCCAACCGACGCAAACATCTTCAATTTTTTCATACCATCCTCCCAAACAGAATTTTTATTTCATAACACTAGGGGAATGGAATATTTTGGACAACAAGAATTTTGCCGACTAATCAACCCTGCCGGACGAAATGCGGAATCCTGGTTCTTTGAGGAACAACAAAAAAAGGCGCTGCAATCTGCAGCGCCTCGTTCGATTTGGCATTCATCGCCAAATGGCGTTTAGGTATTGAATTTGAAGAGCAGGATATCGCCGTCCTTGACGATGTATTCCTTGCCTTCGTCACGGGCTTTACCGGCTTCCTTGGCTGCGTTTTCACCGCCAAGCGATGTGTAATCGTCATAAGCAATGGTCTGCGCGCGAATGAAGCCGCGTTCGAAGTCCGTATGGATCACACCCGCTGCGCCCGGGGCTTTGGTGCCTTCTGTGACGGTCCACGCTCTGGTTTCTTTCGGGCCAGCCGTAAAATAAGTGATCAGGCCGAGCAGGTCATAGCCAGTCCGGATCAACCGGTCGAGACCGGGCTCTTCAAGACCGATTGTTTCCAGAAACTCTGCCTGTTCTTCGCTGTCGAGCTGTGAAATTTCGGCTTCGATGGCCGCCGAGATGACGACAGAAGCGGCACCTTCTGCTTTGGCCATTTCTTCAACTTTTGCCGACAGCGAGTTGCCTTTGTCTGCTGAAGCTTCTTCAACGTTGCAGACGTAGAGCACCGGCTTGGAACTCAGGAGGTTCAGGCCCTCGAGGATTTTTTGCTCTTCCGGGTCGGTCAGGCCCAGGAGACGGGCCGGTTTGCCGTCCTGAAGAAGCGCCAATGCTGCCTCCATGATCGGAACAACTGCCTTGGCTTCCTTGTCACCGCTGTTGGCCTTTTTCTTCAAGGGCGCAATGCGTTTTTCAAGGCTTTCCATGTCGGCGACCATGAGTTCAGTCTCGACGGTCTCGGCATCAGCGACCGGATCGATCGTGCCTTCGACATGGGTAATGTCGTCATCTTCGAAGCAGCGCAGCACATGGGCAATCGCGTCGACTTCGCGGATGTTGGCCAGAAACTGGTTTCCGAGGCCTTCACCTTTCGAAGCGCCACGGACGAGACCCGCAATGTCAACAAAGGTAATCCGTGTTGGAATGACTTCCTTTGACCCGGCAATATCGCGAATTGCATAAAGACGAGGGTCCGGTACACCAACTTCACCGGTATTCGGTTCAATGGTGCAGAACGGATAGTTCGCGGCCTGGGCCGCAGCTGTCTTGGTCAGCGCATTGAAGAGCGTGGACTTGCCAACATTCGGCAGTCCGACTATACCGCACTGGAAACCCATGAGAGTTCGCTTTCGTTTGTGTCTGAAACTGTTGCCGCGCTACATGCCCGAGGGGCGAGGCAAGGTCAAGGCTTGCAAGGGGTGAGGGCCTAACTCTTGTCTCCGCCGCCGAGCAGTTTTTTTAGCATATCCGCCATTGGCCCGGATTTAGGCAAATTGACAACCTTCTGCTGTCGAGCCTGGTGAATATGGCTTTTTGCCTTTGGTGCTGACGACTTGGGCGCTGGCGGCTGGTCTTTGACAGGTTTGGTTTTCCGCTGGGCCTTTTCCGGCTCCAGTGCCAAGGTGAGTTTGTTGGCGAACTGGCTGTCCTGACCTTTTGCAAGAAGTTCAGCCTGGTCAGCGATTTCCGTCAGAAGCGGCTCCAACCAGTCACGATCGGCTTTGGCAAAATCTCCGAGAACGTAGTTGGAAACAAGTTTCTTATCGCCCGGATGGCCAATCCCGAGGCGCAGGCGGCGGTAGTCGGCACCGATATGTGCAGAGATGGACCGCAGGCCATTGTGACCTCCGTGACCGCCACCCTTTTTCATGCGAAATTTTGCAGGTGGCAGATCCAGTTCGTCATAGATGACGACTATGTCTTCCGGCTCGATTTTGAAGAACCGCATCGCTTCACCGACCGAGCGGCCGGATTCGTTCATGTAAGTCGACGGTTTGATCAGGAGAACCTTCTCGGAACCCAGACGGCCTTCTGCAGTCTGGCCCTGAAAACGGGCACGCCATGGCTGGAATCCGGAATGGCGGCGATGAATCTCATCGACGGCCATGAAGCCGATGTTATGCCGGTGCCCCTGGTATTTGGCACCGGGATTTCCCAGACCGACAATCAGTTTCATGGGCTTGTCCTTCAAGATCCATCTTGAAACAAAAAAGCAGCCAACGGCGGCTGCTTTTGGGGGCAGGAGGCGAAGGTCGCCTCCTGCGAATGTGTTAAGGTAACAAGCTTACTCGCTTGCTTCCTCTTCTGCTTCTTCAGATGCTTCAGCTTCGTCTTCATCGTCCTGTGCACCGCCACCAGGAGCAGCAAGTGTTGCAACTGTGAAGTCACGGTCGGTGATCGTCGGCTGTGCGCCTTCTGGCAGGGTCGTTGCTGAAATATGCAGCGTGTCGCCAATTTCAGTTTTCGCAAGATCGAAGACCAGGGATTCTGGAATTGCGTCTGCAGGAACGTTCATTTCCACTGTGTGGCGAACAACGTTCAGCATTCCGCCCTTCTTGATACCTGGGCATTCTTCTTCATTGATGAAGACTACCGGGATATCAACGGTCAGAACTGTATTGGCCGAAACGCGCAGAAAATCGACGTGCTGGACGGTATCGCGCACTGGGTGCAGCTGATAGTCCTTTGCGATAACCTTGTGTTTTTTACCATCAATATCAATTGTACCGATGTGAATCAGAAATCCACCCTTGTGAAGGGTTAGTGTGGTTTCTTTCACCGGAATGGTAATCGGCAGAGCCGGTTTTTTGTCACCGTATATTACGGCAGGTAGAAGGCCTTCACGACGCAGTGCCCGTGCGGCCCCCTTGCCCACCCGGTCCCGTGCCGATGCCTTCAGCTCATAGCTTGCAGCCATGGGGAAACTCCTTTGGGTATTGAATTGGACCGGCGAACCATCGTGCCTGCAAAAGACTTGATTTGTTCGGGATCGGTCCAGATACGCCTCCTCCAGGGGTGAGACGCGTGCGCGGTTTACCCGAAAGTCGACCCCAGAGCAAGGGGGGTGGTAATTTTGCCTATATAGAATAAAAGTAAGTATTATTTACAATGTCGCAGGTGCAACTTAAAGTTTTCTTGGTATATAAAGCAATTTCAAATAATGAATGTCGATTTTGAGTAGATTATAAATAAAGTGCAACCACTTTTATTTACAATTTTTCATTTGATATTAATTTGTCTGACGTTTGGTAAGGCATCGGAACCAAGTGGAGAATACTCTGATGAAAGTCCTTACGCATTCCGCATTATTTTTGGTAATGTCGGCCAGTGCTGCTTTTTCCAATGAATTTCAGTCTGAACTTGAAGCGCTAGCGAATGCCCAAATAGCAGAAATTGCGTCTTCATCTGAAGTCATTGCCGCTGTTAAGGCACAAAATGGCGAAACAGCTGGACATGACCAGGCTAAGATCGATGAACTCGATAAAACCTGGCGTGCGGAAACTGAAGCCGTTGATCAGCCTATGATTGACAGTGTTCTGGACAATAGCCTCTCTGGTTACCTTGCAGGTATTCAAGAGAGCAGTGATGGTCTCTTTACAGAAGTCTTCGTCATGGATGCCAAAGGCCTGAATGTGGGCCAAAGCGATGTCACGTCCGATTATTGGCAGGGCGATGAAGCCAAATGGCAAGAAACTTTCGGTGCAGGCAAAGGCGCTGTTCACGTCAGTGAACTGGAACAGGATGACAGCACTCAATTGTTGCAAAGCCAGGTAAGCGTCACGGTTGTTGATCCGGATTCCGGTGAGCCGATCGGAGCCGTCACCTTCGGTGTGAACGTCGAAAAACTCTAAGATCAACAAGGTAAGGCCATGTGGCCTTACCTTCTCCTTTGTTCGGAGGGAATGCCTGTGAAAGTATCAAGGAAACTGCCAGCCATTATGGTCGGAATCGCTCTCATCTGCTCTGCAGGTGTTGGGGCTGCAAGTTATTTGTCTGGCGCGCAAAGTATCCGGAATCTGGCTGAAGAGCGTCTTATGGGACTTGCTGAAAGCCGGAAGGATGCTCTTCTTGATTATTTTGCAACCAATCGCTCATTGATTTCCGGCCATGCTTCCGGGAAGTCATTGCGGGCCGCCTTTTCAGATTTTGACAAGAACTGGTCCAAGTATGGCGACAAGGCGCAAGCAACCCTGACAAAGATCTACGTCACTGACAATCCGCACCCTGAAGGGGAGAGAGCGGAATTGGTCAAGGCAGGACGCAAGCCTTACGACAAGGCTCACTCGAAACATCATACTTCGTTGAGGGAATTCGCCGCAGCCAACAGTTTTCCGGAATTGTTGCTCGCCAATCCCGACGGTGATGTCATCTACTCAGTTCATAAAAATGCCGACTTTGCGCAGAACCTGAACTCTGCACCCTGGAATGAAACAAGCGTTTTCAGTGCATACAAGGCTGCGATTGAAGGTGGTCCGGACGAAATTCATATAGTTGATACAGCGCCATATGTGGCTGCGGGTGATGAACCTGTCGGCTTTTTCGCAGCTCCAATTTCGGTCGGATCTAAGGTCATTGGTGTTGCCGTTTACCAAACGCCGGTTGCGAAGATCAACAAGATGCTTGGCAAATACGCAGGCCTTGGCGAAACCGGAAACGTGTTTTTGGTCAATAGTGACGGCGTTATCCAAAACGACAGCAATCGGACTGACGGTGTATCTGAAGTCATGAGTGACATTCTCAAGAAGGACAAGGTTCTTTCTGCTATGGGTGGAGCGCCGGTCTTTGAGACGCTGGATAATTTTCAGGATCGGGAAGTCTATGCCGCGCTCGTGCCCTTTGATTATCTAGGAAAATCCTATTCGCTCGTTGTTGTTCAGGATGTTGCCGAAGTTCTTGCACCTTTGGCTGCCCTTCGAAACTGGATCCTTCTTATTGCGGTGCTGAGCTCTGTTGGTGCCGGTGTATTCGGTATCATTATTTCGGGTCGTCTTGTCGGACGCATCAAGGGACTGTCACAAGCAATGGAAGCATTGGCTGACGGTGATACGGCCATTGAAGTACCGCACCAGGTAACCAATGACGAGATTGCCGATATGGCAACAACAGTCATGGTTTTCCGAGAGAACGCGATGGAACGCGAGCGGTTGGAGCAGGAGCAAAGCCAGAGCCAGGATGCGCGTGAACAGCAGGCCAGAACGGTGAAGGCGCTTATCGAAGGCTTCCGCAATGATGTTGAAGAAATGCTCGATGTCGTTGTTGAAAATAACGGGAAGATGCAGGATGCCGCTCGCGGGCTGAACGGGATCGCGGATGAAACTGCGGGTGAGGCAACAAATGCTTCTGCTGCATCCGAACAGGCATCGGCAAATGTGCAAACCGTTGCGTCAGCTTCAGAAGAGCTGTCCGCTTCCATCCAGGAAATTGGCCGTCAGGTCGACAGCACGACAGAAATCGTTCGCGAAGCGGTGACATCGGCTCACGAGACCAATGAGCGGATCGGTGGTCTTGCCAAGCTCGCCCAGAATATCGGTGACGTCGTCAAGCTGATCTCCGATATTGCCGAGCAAACCAACCTCCTCGCGCTTAATGCGACGATCGAGGCCGCGCGTGCCGGTGAAGCAGGTCGCGGGTTTGCTGTTGTGGCTTCAGAAGTGAAGGACCTGGCGACTCAAACCGCAAAGGCGACCGAGCAAATCGCTGCTCAGGTTTCGGAAGTTCAGGCTGCAACAACAGATGCCGTTACGGCTATCGCAGCGATTTCCGAGACGATGGGTCAGGTCGACAATTATACTGAATCCATAGCCACAGCTGTTCAGGAACAGGGATTGGCAACCAACGAAATTTCTTCAAACGTTCAGGAAGCGGCAAAAGGGACGCGGACGGTTGCAGGGGCGATGGTAACGATCAGTGACAAGTCGAAGACGACGAGTGGCTCTGCCGGTGATGTGCTCGATGCATCAACAGATGTTAGCGAGAAGACCGTCCAGTTGCGCAATACCGTAGATCATTTCCTGAAAGCTGTAGAAGCAGCTTAAATCATCCAGGCGCCCATGAGGCGCCTGGATTTCTCCTCAGTGAATGAGGAGCGTTTTCTTTCTAAAAGATATTCGCCAAGGCTCTGCCAGCTCCGAAAGCGTGGCGAGTTTTGATGCGATTTCCCGGTCAAGGCCCGAATTGAATCGCGCAATGACAACGTCTCTCAAAACCCACTCAGGGCAGGGGCGGTCGACAATCCCAAGGGTATCATCGGCCTTGATATGTCCGGCTTCCAAAACCCTGTAGTACCAACCGGTCTTGCCCGTTTTCTGGAATGCCGCCGCCATCCCGGGGTTTCCTGTGTGCATGTTGAGTTTCCAGCAAGGCTGGCGGCCTTGCGAGATCTGCAGGCGTGTCGAGCCAGCAGCGATAACATCGCCGATGCACAGGTTTTCCTCGGTAAAGCCTGCAGTCGATATGTTTTCACCTAACCCACCGGGCTTGTAGGCCGCGATCGTATCCGGAAATTGCTCCTGCCATTGGCTGTAATGTTCCGATGGGTAGTGGTGAATTGCCTTTTCCAATCCACCATGCACGGTCAAGTCGGCCTGTTGATCGAGAATAAATCCAGTTTCGTTTACCTCCTGCATACCCTCGACACGCGCCTTGTGGATGGCTGAGGGCTCTTTGCCCTCCCAGAGTTGTTCAGGTTGGCCGAGGTAAAGCCCCAAGACGGAAGCTGCCTTGTCCATAAGATGATTCCTCGTAATAATTTGCCTGATGTCTGCTATCTCATCCAAGTTTTAGCACCAAAATATGCGACTAGCAGGATTGCTGACTAACAATTCTAGGTGCGAACAAGATATTTAGGCGTGGAATTTATTAAGTGCAATTCAGGGTAGCTTTTTCTTCGGAAATTTTCCTGATCCATAAGTCTGGTATTGATCGAAAGTATAATTATCAAATAAAACAAAGCCTTAAATATATATTGCATTTTTTTGATATCAAAAAAAAAATCAGTAACATTGTTATTATTGCATATAGTAATTCTTGGGTGTTGTTAATTGTAACCTGATTGTTGCTTGTGAATACTATATTTGCTTGGTGTTGAAACACTGATTGTTAAGACGTTCGTGGAACCGTAGCGGCTGGTTGTGCTCAATAGCACTTCAGTTCCTAGGGGGAATGAGAATGAAATTGTTTGACCGGAAGTCCGTAGCAGCAGCCATGGCTGCGACTGCGATGGTAATGGTCGCACCGGCGATCGCTGAGGACGGTGTTTCTGACGGCAAGATCGTGTTCGGCCAGGCTGCGGCTCTCGAAGGCCCGGCTGCTGCTCTGGGCACAGGCATGAAGCTTGGTCTTGAAGCTGCGTTTGCAGAGGCAAACAGCAACGGTGGTGTTCATGGTCGCCAGATCGAACTTATTAGTTACGACGATGGTTACGAGCCTGACCGCTCTATCGCTCAGGTAAACAAGCTGATCAAGGAAGACAAGGTGTTCGGTCTTATAGGACCTGTCGGAACGCCAACATCCAAGGCCACACAGCCAATTGCGACTGCGGCCAAGGTTCCTTTCGTTGGGCCGTTCACAGGTGCCGGTTTCTTGCGCGACCCTGCGCATGGTAACATTGTGAATGTTCGAGCCACCTATGGCGCAGAAACAGAAGCCTGGGTTCAGCATCTTCATGATGACCTTAAGCTCGACAAGATTGCCATCCTGTATCAGGACGACGGCTTCGGTCGTGTCGGATTGGCAGGTGTAAACGCTGCTCTAGAAAAACGTGGCCTTAGCCTCGTTGCTGAAGGCACCTATCAACGGAATACCACAGCGGTAAAGTCGGCTCTTCTGGAGATCCGCAAAGCAAAACCGCAAGCCGTGGTGATGGTTGGCGCCTACAAGCCGATTGCCGAGTTCATCAAGCTCGCTCGCAAGGTTAAATTGGATGCCAAGTTCGTCAATATTTCCTTTGTGGGATCCAAGGCCCTGTCTGCGGAATTGGGTGACGCTGGAGAAGGCGTGATTGTTTCTCAGGTTGTGCCATTCCCATGGGATGACAGCATTCCGATGGTAAAAGCCTACCAGGCAGCTCTCAAGGCAGTCGATCCGGCCGCAGAACCAGGGTTCGTAACGCTTGAAGGTTACGTTGTCGGTAAACTTGCCGTCATGGGCCTCGAAAAGGCAGGCAAGGATGTAACCCGCGAAAACTTCCTGAATGCATTCTGGTCAACCGGTGCCTTCGATCTAGGCGGTGTCACATTGACATTTGGTCCTGGCGATAGCCAAGGCATGGATGATGTCTTCATGACTGATATCCAAAAAGATGGAAGCTTTGCGCCGATCAACAAGACCGGTAGCTAATCGCTGACTTGCGCGCCGGTGTCGGGCAGACATTACCGGCGCGCAAGTTTTATATCCAAAGTCAATGCAATCGCGGGATTGGGTAGGGCGCTGTGAAACTAAAAATCAAAAAAGCCATGTCGATCGGTTCAGGCAAGCCACTGATTAAACTGAGAATTCGCGGTAAACTGTTTGCCGCAGTCGGATCAATCGTTGCCCTCACTGCAGTCGCTGTCGGAATTGGTCTTTACTCCTTCCGATCCGTTGAAAGCGGGTTTGATCAACTTGCGCAATACAGCCTGCCGTCGATCGGAAGCGCTGCGAGATTGGCTGTAACCAGTGCTGATATTGCTGCCGCCGCAGGCGCAGTTGCCAATAGCATCACCGAAGAACAACAAGCTGCGGCCTTCGCGGCTCTTCAGAATTCCGTGCAAACCTTGCACGATAACGAAAAGACGATTGTCCACACCAAGACAAACGCCGATATCATTCGGATTCTTGAAACGGAAAGTGGATCCTTCGAAGAAAGCCTCGGCGCGCTTGATGAGACAACTCGGACCTTGATCTCAGCGCGAGACGCTAAAAACCTCCGCCTGCAGGACCTGTTCACGACATTTGATGGGATCAACAAGGTCATTACACCGGTTGTCGATGATGCCTATTTTACCGTTGTTCTAGGCGGTGAAGACGCCATGGAGCAAGGCAGGGCGCTTGTCAGTAACCTTGCAGACAAGGAAATGGGCAAACTTCGGATGTTCCTGGAATTACGAGCGGAAACAAATCTGCTTGCTGGTCTGGCTGAAACGGTTGCTTACGTTGATGATGCGGCCCTCGCGACCTTGTTTGAAGACAAGGTGACGGCGACAAATGCCAAGATTGCGGAACTGCGTTCACAAATGAGCGCTGAAGGACTGGAAACCGGCGCTGACGACGCATTCGACAGTCTGGTGGAACTATCCATAAAAATCGCGAGTGATAGGACCTCAGCGACCTATATCTCATCCAGTCACCAACGTCAGGTCCTCGATACGGCAATCAAACTGCAGAAGGCAATCGATGATGCACTCATCACACAGATCGATGATCGCCTGTTTACACTGACAATCGACACGGAAACGGCTGTCGACGAGAATTCGGCCCTGATCTCCGACTTGTTGAACAATCAGGTTGGGGAGTTGAAAAAAACAATTGAAGCCCAGGCATTTGCCAACAAATTCGTGGCAACGCTTGTCCAAGGCGGTCTGACAACCAATCCGGACTTGATCATTCCAATTCAGGAAAAGATTACCGCAGACGCCAAGCATATGGCTGACGGCCTGGGGAGTCTTGAACTGGCAGAAGTAAAAGAAAAGCTCGCCAAGTTGTTGAGTTTTGGTGATCCTGAAACAGGGCTTCTGGTGGATCATGTTTATCAGCTGAAGCGCGCCGCTGCCGCAGAAGCGCAGGTGCGGCAAATGTCGCAGGCCGTGGAACGTATCGGCGGTGCCGTGACTGAACTCATCGAGTTGGAGCTTCAAACTGTAAAGACTGACTCCGTTTCTGTGAAAGAATTGTTCTCTCGGGGAGCAACTGCCCTGATCATCGTCGGTGTTGCCAGTCTGTTGATCACCGGTCTTATTAGTGTTCTTGTTGTTGATCGTGGCCTAGCCAGTCCACTGGCGAACCTTGTAAATGCGACCCGACAGCTTGCTGATGGAGACCTGAATGTCGATATCAAGGTTCTGAAACGGCAGGACGAAATTGGTGAGTTGTCATCGGCTCTGATGGTGTTCAAGGAAAATGCCATTGAACGTCAGGATCTGCAGGCTAGATCCCAGGACGAACAGCAGGCTCAGGCTGTCCGCCAGCAGAATATTGAGCAGCTGATCGTCGAGTTCAGAAGTGAAATTGAAGCTGTCCTTGGCAATGTCAGTGCAAACATGGATCAGATGCAGGCGACAGCAGATGCGTTGAACCAGGTTTCGAACGAGTCTGCCGGACTTGCCTCAGATGCTTCGGAAAACTCGACGACTGCTTCCGACAATGTTGATTCTGTCGCCACGGCGGCGGAGGAGCTGGCTTCTTCCATTACCGAAATCGGAGAGCAGGTGACACGTGCAACGCAAATCGTGACCGATGCGACTGGCAAAGCAAGAATCACGACCGAAAAGGTTCAAGGCCTTGCTGATGGTGCCACCAAAATCGGTGAAGTGGTTACCTTGATCCAGGCGATTGCCGAACAGACCAATCTGCTTGCGCTGAATGCGACGATTGAAGCAGCACGTGCCGGAGATGCCGGTCGCGGGTTCGCTGTTGTCGCGTCTGAAGTGAAGGAACTGGCGACACAGACATCTAGGGCTACTGAAGAAATTGGCGCACAGATTGAGGCCATTCAAGGAGCAACGAATGAGTCGGTGCAGGCGATTCAGGAAATTCGGGACACGATGGAAGAGGCAGATGCAACGACGGCAGCCATTGCTGCGGCAGTCGAAGAGCAGGATGCATCAACTTCCATGATTTCTGAAAACGTCCGGGCTGCGGCTGTCGGCACCAAAGGTGTTACGCAGAATATTTCCGGCGTGCAGAACGCAGTGTCTGAAGCCGTCCAATCGGCCAGTCAGGTCAAATCAGCTTCCGATGAAGTTGCCGAGCAGACACTGCATCTCAAATCCGTCGTAGACGGATTCCTGGATAAAGTCGCCGCGGCCTGATTTTCACAAAGTCAGCGAAAAAAGGTCGACCTATTGGCCGACCTTTTTGTTAGCTGAACAGGCTGGAAACAGATTTTTCCAAAGCTGTTCGATTGACCGCTTCACCTATCAGGGGTGCAATCGAAATTGCACGAATGTTGGCCGCTGCGGTGATCGCAGCTGTCGGTTCTATAGAGTTGGTAATCACCAGCTCTTTGAGTTTAGACGACGTCACGCGAGCGACAGCACCGCCTGACAACACGCCGTGAGTGATATAGGCGGTTACGGACTTGGCACCTTTGGCCAGCAGCGCGTCTGCGGCATTGCAAAGCGTTCCACCACTGTCGACGATGTCGTCGACCAGTATGCAGTCAAAGCCATTCACATCACCGATGATGTTCATGACTTCAGATTCTCCAGGTTTGTCGCGACGTTTGTCTACAATGGAAAGCGGAGCTTCGATGCGCTTTGCAAGAGCTCTAGCACGAACCACACCACCTACATCAGGTGAAACCACCATGACATTGTCGGTCGCGTAACGCTCCTTGATATCTCGGGTCATCACCGGTGCAGCAAACAGGTTGTCTGTCGGGATATCGAAAAAACCCTGAATCTGTCCAGCATGGAGATCCAGGGTCAAAATACGGTCTGCACCAGCTTCTGTAATCAGGTTGGCTACCAGCTTGGCCGAGATTGGCGTTCGGCCCGAAGCCCGTCGATCTTGGCGCGCATAACCGAAATATGGAATAACAGCTGTAATCCTGCGCGCTGACGATCTGCGGAGCGCATCGATAATGATGAGCAGCTCCATCAGATGGTCATTGGCCGGATAACTGGTCGGCTGAACGACAAAGACGTCTTCGCCGCGCACATTTTCCTGGATTTCTACAAAGATTTCCTGGTCGGCAAAGCGCCGAACCTGGCATTTGGCTAGCGGAACATCCAGATATTTGGAAATTTCCTCAGCCAGGGCTCGGTTTGAATTGCCCGCGACGATCTTCATGAGCCGCAAGTCCTTCTGGTGCAATACCGTTCCTGCTCAACCTGAATGGTCGTACAGTTCGGCGGAAAGGGCCTAGGTCGTTAGGTGCCTATTGCCGAGTTTTGCGCTTGGTTGCAACTCTTGGCAGGCGGCGGCGTTGTAACAATCAACCAGACAGATCACAACCGGTCCAAAGGCATAAAAACTGTCTTTTTTTCGTTTTTGTAAAGCCGCGAACTGTTTAACCGATTAATCTTTTCCTAGCGACGGTTTAACCAGGCTTTGATTTCAACTACAGATCGTTGAGCTACTCTGTTGAGAGTTCCGCTTGAAACTGCTTGCCAGGGGTCGCCGATACTGCCGCCAGTTTCTTCTGTTCCTGAGATTCGCTTGAGGCGTTTTCCCGAACGATCAACAATATCGAACACATAAAAGACAGTGCCTTTTCCAGGTTGGCCCGTAGCGGCAAGATAACCATTGACCCTGTAAGTTGCATCCGCTCCGACGCGCCTGACGAGAGTTAGACCCTGAGCAGAGGCTGCGGATCCAATTGCACTGGACAAGTCGTCAGCAATGTTTCCAGGAGCACCCGTAAATGGTTCGAAGGCAAAGGTAACCCCCTGTTCTTCGTCTACGGAGTTCCAGATTGCTGGCTGTGCGGGAGCTGACGAAATCGCGGAAGGTGGCTGCGGCGATGACTGGCAGGCTACAAGTCCCAAAAGCACTAGCAGACTTGCCAAGGACCTCAGAGAAGAGCGAAAAAATAGTCTGCTGGCAATATTGGACATAAATCTGTTCAGGCCCGGCTAATGCAATTGGGAGAGGCCGTTGCAAGCAACATGGCTTGCCGCAGACTCCGAGTCAGGAATTGGTTTAACCCGACTTGATCGACAGGTCGAGGGGGCGAGTGGATAAGCTCAATTATTGTTGGAAGATCGGCACAGTTTTTGACACTCCAGCGCGGCGAAAGAATTGGCGGTCTGAAAAAATCTCATTTCAGAACAATAGCACTAAATTGACGACCGTAGTCCGGTTCCTTGCGATGTGTGGTTCGTCTGTAGGAAAAAAACAGTTTTTCATCCGAGTAGGTGCAGAGACCCAGATTCGAAACTTTCGCCAAGCCGAGGCGGTTCAAGTCGTCGATAATGAAGTTCTGGAGATCGAACAGATAATGCCCGGGCCGATCTGAAGGAATAAAATAGCGAGTATTTTTAGTGTTCTCTGCTGCAAAACGCTCATAAAATTCCGGGCCGACTTCGTATGCGTTTTGAGAGATCGTTGGTCCCAAGACAGCAATGATGTTTTGCCGATTGGAGCCGAGAGACTCCATAGCGGTGACAGTGTTCTCCAGAATGCCGGTAATCGCACCTTTCCAGCCCGAATGCGCTGCACCAATGATCCTCGCATCAGGATCTGCAAAAAGAACTGGGCCACAGTCCGCTGTTGCTATCGCCAAAGCAAGGCCTGGAGTGCGTGTAACCAGTGCGTCGGCTTTTCGATTTGCACCTTCTGCCCAAGGCTTGTCTAAAACGATTACATCAGAGGAGTGAATTTGATAGGGAGACACAAGACGGTTTAGATCCGTGCTTAAGGCCTCGGCAATTCTTTGGCGGTTCTCCAGAACATTCTCACGAACATCGTTTGAACCGAGACCTATATTTAGGCTTTCATAAATGCCTTCTGAAACACCGCCTTGACGGGTAAAAAAACCGTGTTGGAATCCGCCCAATTTCAAGTCTTCTGCTTCAAGTTTCATTCGAAATCTCCGGCAACGGGTCAGGCTTTTCAATCCACGCGTATCAGTCACTCAACCTTGGATGTCGAAAGGTGGCAAGACGACATCACCGCCCGTTATCGCAAGTACTTTGAAGAGTTGTCCCATTTGGTCAGGCCCTGCAAGGCGTTCGACCGCTTCGTGTATCGTCTCTTGTTGTTGGCGAGATTTTCCGGAGCCTAGTCTTCCTGCCCGTTCCAGCAAGCCGGAACGAAGCAGAAATTCGCCTTGCTCCAGAAGTGGGAGGGCAATGGCACCAGATTTTGTTGCGGCGGCAGCCAAGGCTTCGAAATTTACATGTGCCGTCAGGTCGGCGTTGCCCGGGTTGCTCAACGGGTCATCAAATGTATGTCGGTAAAGTGCCTGTAAAGTGTCGCCGGGAGCAGATTTTGAGTAGCCATAGTCGATCAAGAGGGCAATGCCGCCATGTTTTGCCAAGTGCGCACCGATGGTTTCTGCAATAGCGTTTGCTGCTGGTTGCGTTTCCAAAATAGTACCGTCAGGCGATGACTTTGCATCAGCTGGAACCGAAGTATCTGGTAACCGGGCTGACCCGAGGCCAAACGTCAGGTCTCCGGTATCGGACAGTCCGACCTGTCTCTCCAGCCAACCGTCCTGTGTTTTCACAAATTGATGGATCGGCAACGCATCAAAGAACTCGTTAGCGATTAGTATGATCGGTTTATCCGGAACATCCTGAAAATGTTCGAGGAAGCCGGGTTGGAGTGGTGCTTTGGATAGGGTTCGGGTCTGAATGTCCCGAAGTCTAGGACTCATCTCAACGAAATTCAGGTGCGCTGCATTGATGAAATCGTCGTTCAAGGCCGCCATGCGCAGGAAATCGGCCATCAGGGTGCCTCTTCCAGGCCCCAGTTCAACAAGTTCAAAGTGTTCAGGGTTGCTGATTGCTGCATATCCACCCATGCATACCGCACCGATCAATTCACCAAACATTTGGCTGACTTCTGGAGCGGTGATGAAATCGCCCTTTTCGCCGAAGGGATCACGGGTTGTATAATAGCCGTATTCCGGATCGCTCAGGCATATACTCATGTATTGTGCTACCGATATTGGGCCATCGACCGCAATTCGTGCTTTTATCTTGTCTTTGAGGGCTGTCACGAGTTAACAGCCTTCGATTTTCGTGTGCCAGCCCAGATCATTAGCGCGAGTCCGCAAAGGATCATTGGAGCAGACAACAACATGCCCATGGTCAAGGAGCCGCTCAAGTAGCCGATATGTGCGTCCGGCATCCGGTAGAGCTCGACAATCGACCGGAAAAGACCATACCCGCAAGCAAAAGCTCCAGCCATGAAACCCGGCTTTTTGAGGCACTCAAACTTGTTGCTGAGAATTCTGAGAATGAAAAAAAGAAACACGCCTTCAAGTGCAGCTTCATAGAGCTGACTTGGGTGGCGCGGTTCCGGTCCGCCACCGGGAAATACAAAAGCCCAGGGTACATCTGTCACGCGGCCCCAAAGTTCTGCGTTTATGAAATTTGCAATTCGGCCAAAGAACAATCCGATTGGGGCAGCACACCCAGCCAAATCAAACAGCGTCAGGATGGATAGACCACGACGCCAAGCAAAGAGCGCCATGGCAATGATCGTTCCGGCAAAACCGCCGTGAAAGGACATGCCGCCAGACCAGACAGCCAGGGCTTCCAAAGGGTTAGCGATATAATAAGCGGGATTATAGAACAACACGTAGCCCAAGCGCCCGCCAATGATTATGCCGAATGTCCCCCACAGCACAAAATCATCAAGATCAGCTAACGTTGGCCTGTGGAGACTCCCCCAGAATTTGTCATTTAGAACAAGCGCACGCATGTACCGCCAAGCCAAAACAATACCAACGATGTAAGCCAAAGCATACCAACGCAGGGCAAAAGGGCCGATTTGAAAGATTATGGGATCAATTTCCGGAAACGGCAGGGCAGAGACAGATGGCAAATTTGACCTCTTTGGTAGTCTTCCACGCGATTACTCTGAACGTGGCGCAACGCTTGCGCGATCTGCTTCTATCCGTCAAGTCGCAGGAATTTCACATCTGCGGCAGAATAGGAACTTGAAGTTGCTTCAAAACCCCCATACCTGTCGGGTGTAAGTTTGTTCCTGATCAAGGAGGGTCAGATGACCCAGGCCCCGAACCGCATACTCGATGATTTTGCCAAGTTGATGACCGATGCTGCCGGTGTCGCCCAAGGCGCTCGCCGCGAAGTGGAAACCGCATTCAGAGCACAAGCCGAACGTTTCTTGTCTGACATGGATATCGTTTCGCGCGAAGAACATGAGGCCGTAAAAGACATGGCCGTTCGGGCGCTCGACAAGATTGAAGAGCTTGAAACTCGGTTGGGAGAACTTGAAAAACCTACAAAACGGGCTGCCAAGAGCTCCTGACTGAAGCCCTGCGATGGCAAAAGTGGCGATTTCTGTTAATTGTCTGTGACAGTTATACGACGGATTGATACGGCAGAATTGCAGTGTTTTTCTGCAATTCGTCTCTTTGTCTTGCTGAGTCGTCCACAAGTTTCAGCTATTCGTTGCTGCAAGGCATGTATCGCTCAAATCCTTCCTAATCCTATACTCGATGTAACAGGGATTCGTCGGAGCAAGACGAAACCGGTTCGATGGTTGGACCAGTATTGGGATGCGTTTTGCTCCTCGGTTGGTACTTGTCCCGGCGGCCCGCCCGGTCGTCCTGATCGGGTATACGGCCCCGGCTCGGAAGAGGACACGGTGTGATGAGCCTGATGGAAATCGAATTCGAGCGTCCTGGCAATCCCGTCGACACGATAGAAACTTTCGCCGCCCTCAATGATTGGACATTTGACCGTTCAGAAGAGGATGAAATTACAATTTCCATTGCTGGAAGTTGGTGTGATTATCATGTCTCTTTCTCTTGGATGGGGGACGTCGAATCGCTCCATCTTGCATGTGCCTTTGACTTGAAAGTTACTGAGTTGCGCAAAACCGAAATCGTGCGGTTATTGGCTATGGTGAACGAGCAACTATGGGCAGGGCACTTCGATCTCTGGAGTAAAGAAGGCGTTATCATGTTCCGTCAGTCACATTTGTTGACTGGTGGTGCCGAGGCGTCATCCGCTCAGATTGAGGCAATGCTGACAAACGCCCTTGAAAACTGTGAGCGTTTCTATCAAGCCTTTCAATTTGTGGTCTGGGCAGGTCAATCGGCGTCTGAGGCCATGAATACCGCCTTGTTTGAAACCGCAGGAGAAGCATGACTTTTTCCAAAGAACGTCCTTTCCTTCTTGTCGGTGCCGGCAAAATGGGGGGAGCCATGTTGGCCGGTTGGATGGCGGATGGCGTCGATGCTGCGTCTGTCGTTGTTTGCGATCCAAAATTGTCTTCTGAAATGGAAGCCTTGCTGAAGCAACATGGCATTCGTCATGTAATTTCGGTGCCAAGCGACCTGACTGCCGGTATCATTCTTGTTGCGGTTAAACCCCAGATGATGGACGCGGTATTGCCCGGGCTTAAATCGGCTATTCAATCGGATACGTTACTCCTGTCCGTTGCAGCAGGAACTCCGGTCTCAAAATTTCTGTCAGAGTTCGGTGATATTCCTGTCGCACGCTGCATGCCGAATACGCCTGCCATGGTGAAGCGCGGGATCACGGCCGTTTATCCGACAGATCTTGTCACTGAACCGCAGAAACAGACGATCAATCGATTGTTGTCTGCCGTCGGCAAGGTGGTCTGGCTGGATGAAGAAAGTCAGATCGACCTGGTAACTGGTGTAAGCGGATCTGGACCAGCATATGTGTTTTTTCTTGCCGAATCATTGAGTGAAGCTGGCAAGGCAGCTGGCTTGCCGGAAAATCTTGCTCATGAGCTAGCTGTGGCAACAGTCTGCGGTGCAGGTGAGTTAATGTTCCAATCCGGTGAGCACCCTTCTGTCCTGCGCAAGAATGTAACAAGTCCAAACGGGACAACAGCGGCGGCACTGGATGTTTTGATGCATGCCGAGGGTATCCAACCCGTTATGACCGAAGCTGTTGCAGCAGCGGTAAAACGGGCCAAAGAACTGGCCGAGTAACTGAAAAAATCGAGATGCGGCGGACAGTCACCCTTTCCGTCGCACTCTCTGTCTCCTATCTTTCAGTGTGAACTCTGTATCGGAGACCAAATCGATGGCAACTGCAAAAACCAGGCAGAAGGTTCTTAAAACGTTCCTGACGTTCTTAAGTAACAAGGGGTATCAAGACGTTTCATTGCCGCTGATTGCTGAGACCGCTGATGTAAAGCTCTCTGATCTCCGTGGCGCATACGCGTCAAAACTGGATTTGGTCCGGGCCTTTGCCGAACAGATCGACAAGTCTGTTCTGGATGGGCGTGATGACGACATGGATGACCAACCGGCCAGAGACCGGTTGTTCGATATCCTGATGTCGCGCATTGATGCCTTGGCCGAGCACAAGGACGCTGTCCGGTCTCTGCATGAGGCTGCAAAACATGATCCTGGTCTTGCTCTGGACTTCAACAGGATTGAAGTCCGGTCGCAGAAATGGATGCTGATCGCAGCAGATATAGAGTTGTCAGGTATGAAAGCCGAGTTTGTTGCGCAGGCTCTTGTCGTTGCTTTTTCTCGAGTGGTGGAGACCTGGTTAAACGAAAAAGATGAGGGCATGCCACGGACGATGGCTAAGCTGGACAAGCAGCTTGATAAAGGGACTTCCTTGATGAAGCGTCTCAACAGACTTGATGGGATTGCCAAAGGAATTCGTTCCGTTGTGCGAGCTGCTTCCGGTAAGGGTCGACGCCGAAGCGGTGACATGGATGACACCTATGCCAGCGATCTTCATGATGAAGAGGCTCAAGTGAACGCGAACGCATAATGATCCAACCTTGCGAAGACAGCTCTAAAACGACAAGATCGTTTTCAAAGACAAGGAGATATTCGTGAGCGGTCAGATCAGTTTTGATGATTTCCTGAAGGTAGACGTTCGAGTAGGTCGGGTCGTTAAGGCAGAAGTTTTCCCGGAAGCACGCAAGCCTGCCTATAAAATGCAGATCGATTTTGGCCCGGAGATCGGGATTAAAAAGACGTCTGCTCAAATTACAAAGCATTATACGCCGGAAATCTTGATTGACCGCTTGGTCTTGGCGGTTGTCAATTTCCCACCCCGCCAGATTGGTCCGGTCAAGTCCGAAGTCCTCACACTTGGTGTTCCGGATGAAGACGGCGAAGTCGTGTTGTTGACCCCAAGCAAGGATGTGCCAATCGGCGGACGGCTGTTTTAGCCAGAGGGTGGTTCCCTTTTGTTTTAAGCTGGTATGCGTAATCTGGCCCTGAGGCCGCCAAGGGGGCTGTCTTCCAGATAAAGGTCACCGCCATGTGATCTCGCAATATCACGTGCAATCGCCAGGCCAAGCCCGCTGCCGCTCTCATCCTGGTTTCGGGCAATGTCCAATCGGTGGAAGGCTCGAACTGCCGTTTCACGCTCTTCTTCAGGAATGCCCGGACCGTCATCATCAACCGTGATGATGAGCCAATCTTTGTCGACTTCACCGGAGATTTCGACTCTTTTTCCGAATTTACAGGCGTTGGTCACCAAGTTTGACAGGCATCGCTTCATGGAAAGCCGCCGGAGCTCTACGTCCGGTGTTCCATCGAACAAGACAGTTACTTCGTGGCCAGAAATTTCGGCTTCTTCTTCCAGCTCCTCCAGCAGAAGAGCGATGTCCGTAATCTCCGTGACCTCGTCAACGTCACCCTTTGCAAAAGCGAGATAGCCCTCGAGCATGTCGTTCATCTCGTCGACATCCTTGCGCATCGCATCGCTCTCGGCGCTGTCACCCAGAAACGCGAGTTGCAGCCGCAAGCGCGTCAAAATTGTTCTAAGGTCATGCCCTACACCGGCAAGCATTGTCGTTCGCTGCTCGATCTGCCGTTCAATGCGGCGGCGCATGTCGACAAATACAATTCCTGCACGGCGGACTTCCTGAGCACCGGTCGCTTTGAATTTGCCTACCGGGCGGCCTTTGCCGAAAGCTTCGGCTGCGTCGGCGAGGCGGATGATTGGTCTGATCTGATTTCGCAAGAATAACAATGCAATCGCGAGTAACACGAAAGAAGTGGAGACCATCCAGACCAAAAAGATATGGGAGTTTGATGCGTATGTCTGGCTGCGTCGCGCAAAAACACGAAGAATTGCATGGTCAAGCTGTATCCGGATCTCCACAAAACGGGATCGACCGACGGTGTCGATCCAGAATGGACGACCGATATTCTGGCTGATCGCCTTACTGAGTTCTTGGTCGATCACGTCGAAATAGGGTTTGGACGTCGGTGCTGGTAGCGGTTCCAATGGCGTTAGAGACATCGACATGCCGAGTGCTTTGCTACCCAGTTCTTCTATTTTCAGGTTTTCCGGATCCTGTGGGTAATTTTCGATGACAAACACCACTGCCGAAATCTGACGAACGATTGCTTCCGACATGCGCCTGGAGACGAGTTCATAGTGGCGTTCCATGAAGACATACGCCAACACAGACTGCAAAATGACCATTGGGACCACAATGATCAGAAAGGTCCTCGTATAGAGGCCTTTCGGCATGAACCGGTACACAAGATGCGATAGCCATCGGTATATCCGGTAAAACGGTGTAAGCAGAAATCTCAGTGGAGCCGGAAGAGAGATGCTTCGAACGAATCCTTCAACGCTAGCCATTCAATTTTCGCCTAATCGCATGCCAGTCGATATCCTATTCCGCGCACCGTCTGCAGGAAATTGGGGTTGCCCGGATCTGTTTCGATCTTTCGGCGCAAGCGATTTATCTGTACATCCACCGTGCGTTCACCCAAGCCGCTATCTCCGCCAACTATTTTGTGACGAGGGACAGTCGCCCCGGGCCGTTCAGCGAAAATGCAAAGAATTTGTTTCTCACGGTCGGTGAGCCTTATTAAGTTGTCTCCATTTTTCAGCTCTCTCCGGGACGCATTGTAGGAAAACGGTCCAAAACGGATTTCTGCTGCCGGAGTTGACGGCTGCAAGTTGCCCCGTCTCAAGATTGCCGCCATACGCAGCAGGAGTTCCTTTGGCTCGAACGGTTTGGCCAGATAGTCATCGACACCAGCTTCTAGGCCTGCAATTCGATCCGGCGTTTCGGAACGAGCGGTCAGCATCAAGATCGGAACTTGAGAGTCTTCACGGAGGGACTGCGCCAGTTCAAGACCAGTTTCCCCTGGCATCATGACATCCAGTATGATCAGGTCAAACTCGAGTCCAGACAGGCAGGTTCGCGCCTCAGCAGAATTGGCTGCTGTTGATACGCGGTACCCGTTTTCTTTCAGGAGCCTGCCAAGAAGTTCTCGTATCCTGTTGTCGTCATCGACTAACAGAATATGCGATGCATTGTCGTCTGGAGCACTAGCATTCATCCTGGAACCTAATCCTATTTGTTTTGGTCAGGCTTGGAATAATCAATCAAATCGAACGAACTCCGAATAATCTTGACGATTTCCTGGCGGGCCTCTGGATCAATCATTTGCAACAGAAACTTGCGAATGATTTCTTCGCTCCCATCTGGCAGGTCAATTTGGGCACGTTCAAGGCGTTTTTGCTGAAGGCGTGTCAAATCAATGGCGAGCGTATGGCCTCGCTCAGTCGTGTACAGAAGGCGTTGGCGTCTGTCGTGAGATCCTTCGCGTTGTTCGATGATACCTGCATCCACCAATTGTTTTAAAACGCGACCGAGGCTTTGTTTGGTTATTCGGAGGATGCTCAGAAGATCGGTGACCATAATTCCGGGGTTGCGGTCCACAAAGTGAAGGACGCGGTGGTGAGCCCGGCCAAAGTCAAATTCAGCCAGCGCATCATCTGGATCTCTGGTGAAATCCCGATAGGCAAAAAACAAAAGCTCGATGAGATCATATGGCAACGGTGTCTCACCAACGGCCTCGGTTTCCTTGATTTCGATTTGCTTCAAGTTGCTTGCGCTCGAAGTGATCGGAGATTTGAAATTTATGTCAGTCATATTGACTTAATTCTGGCCGATTGTTACTTCTTGTCAGTCGCGAGCGAAACGATCGGTCGTTTTGATGCTTTTTTGAGCATCGAATGTTAAACGAATCCACTCAGGATCGTCGCGGTCATCAGGATACCGATAGTTGGCGTGCTGTGCAAAATTTACGACAGGTGAATGGGCATAAGTATTTGGACCCATTTGAATCTGCGAAAGATAAACGATTACGCTCAAAGAGCGCGCGGGAGATGGAAGATGGCTGGAGCGCCTTTTGATCAGCTCAGTGGTGATATCTGGTATGATGGGACATTCGTTCCCTGGGCCGATGCGAAACTTCATGTTCTGAGCCACGGTCTGCACTACGGCAGTAGTGTATTTGAAGGTGAACGTGCCTATGGCGGTCGCATTTTCAAATCTGAAGAGCACACTGATCGTCTTCTCGAATCTGGTCGGATGCTTGGCTTCGATATTCCGTGGACTGCCGAACAGATCAACGCTGCCAAAGAAGAAACACTTGCGCGAATGAAGCTCACAGACGCTTATATTCGACCGGTTGCCTGGCGCGGTAGCGAGATGATGGGAATTTCAGCCCAGAAAAATACCATTCATTTGGCGATCGCCACTTGGGAATGGCCAAGCTATTTTGCGCCGGAAGAACGTCTGAAGGGTATTCGCCTCGACATGGCAGAGTATCGCAGGCCGGATCCCAAAACCGCACCTTACAAGGCCAAGGCCGCTGGTCTCTACATGATTTGCACGATTTCCAAACATGCAGCAGAGTCCAAAGGTTACACTGACGCGCTGATGCTGGATTGGCGGGGACAGGTTGCTGAGGCTACTGGCGCCAACGTGTTTTTCATCAAGGACGGCAAGATCCACACTCCGACACCGGATTGCTTTCTGGACGGAATTACTCGCCGGACAGTGATCGGCCTTGCGCGTGATCGCGGCATTGAAGTTGTTGAGCGTGTCATCATGCCGGAAGAACTGTCCAGTTTTGAGCAGTGTTTTGTTACGGGAACGGCTGCCGAGGTAACACCTGTTTCAGAGATTGCCGGCAACACATATCAAGTCGGTGACATCATCAAGATGTTGATGGAAGATTATGATGCTACTGTAAGGCCGCAAGAGGCAGGGCTGAAAGCAGTCACGGGCTAACGTTCAGTATCAGCTGAACCTATTCAAAAGGCGGATTTGATCCGCCTTTTTTGTTGGCTCAATTATAACTACTCACTTGGGTTCAATCACGCTCAAGAGCATGAAACATCCGGCCGCGTTCCGCGATCAGGATACATCCGATAGCGCTAATGCCATACAGCGAATAGGCCAGACCCAAGGTTTGCGTCGAGCCATCGAAGAGCTGACCCATCAAATACCCCAGGATAGCACCTCCGAGAGTGCTGATAAAACCGATCACGGATGAGGCCGTTCCAGCAATATCGCCAAGTGGTTCCATGGCCATTGAATTGAAGTTTGCCCCCAGAAACCCGAATGACATCATCACAAAGGTGGTGAGACCGAGGAACAGCCAGAGGTTTTCAAACCCTAGTGCCGGAGCCAGAAATATTGCAAATCCCAACCCGGTATAGATAAGTGCAGCGGCATGAGACAATCGGCGCATGCCGATTGCTTCGACAAGCCGTGAATTGAGGAATGAAGCGGCGGCCATTGAAATTGCTATTGCAGCAAAAACAATGGGAAACAGATTTCCAAGGCCAAATATATCGACGAAGATTTGTTGAGACATCGCTAGAAACGCGAACAAGCCACCGAACACGAAAGCCATGCCGAAGGTGTAGCCAAACGTCACACGCGTCGAGAGAGCCTTGGTGTAGGCTTCGACAATTATCGAGAAAACCATGGGTCGGCGTTCTGATGGCGGCAGTGTTTCAGGCAATCTGAAGCTGGTCCACGCCAACATGCCGATACCCGCCACCATCAACATGGCAAAAATCCAACGCCAGCCAGCCACCAGCTGAATGGCCTGGCCTATCGATGGCGCTATAATGGGAACCGACATGAAAACCATCATGACCAGCGACATGACCTTGCCCATTTGACGTCCGGAATAACAGTCGCGGACTACTGACAGCGCGGCGACGCGTGCCCCGGCACACCCGATGCCCTGAAGAACACGGGTTACCAGAAGTTGGTCCAGGTCTTGTGCGAAGATGGATGCAAGACTTGCAATGCTGTACAACGCCAAACCGCCGGTCATGACCTTTCTGCGGCCAAGTGCATCCGTGACAGGGCCGAAAAACAGTTGCGCCACTCCAAATCCCACGAGGTAGGAGAGAATTATGGTCTGGCGGTTGTTTTCTTCAATGATGTTAAGCGCATCACCAATGTCGGGGAGTGCCGGAAGCATGACGTCAATTGCAAAGGCATTCAGGGCCATCAACAACGCGATGATAGTCACGAATTCCGCAAACGGTATACCCGGCTCTCGACCAGATGTCCGTTTTTCAGGAGCCGCCGAAATTTCGTCTTTTTGTTTCAAGACTTTGGACCCGCTAATCTGTTGAGGTAAAACTGCTCGAAGGCTGCTCTTATAGTCGCTAGCTGGAGGGATGGTCTGAGGGACCCTTAACCGGTTGACCAACGGTCAGCGTCTACATCATCCTCCGACTTGGCTTCCACCCAAGAGCCTTTGCTTCCAGATACAAGATGCTCTTTCTTCCAGAATGGTGCACGCGTTTTCAGGTAGTCCATCAAAAAGTCTGCGGCTTCAAAGGCTGCGCGTCGATGTGATGCTGCTGCAATAACCAGCACGATTTGTTCACCAGGTGGAATCTTGCCAAAACGATGAATCAGTGTCAGTCCGGTTAACGGCCACCGGTTCGCAGCCTCTTGCGCAATCCTCGTCAACTCGGCTTCTGCCATACCCGGATAGTGTTCTAGTTCCAAAGCGGACAGCGTTCCAGATTCATCACGGCACAGGCCTGTGAAATTGACCAAGGCTCCAACATCGCGGCGGCCAACTGTCAAACGGTCAGCTTCTGATTGAGGATCAAAGTCATCCGCTTGTACCTTGACAAGTGGTGTGATCGACATGGATCAGCCTCCGGTCATTGGAGGAAAGAACGCAACTTCCTTGGCATTGCCCAGGTCGGCATCGCGCTCGACGTGAAACTGGTCAACGGCAACACAGATCGCATCTTCTTCTTCAAAAGCTGCAGCATGATTGTCGTCCAGCGTCTTCAGATGCCCAATCAGGTCGGCAACTGTTTGCACGGCGTTGGGGACTTCGATCGTCTCTTCTTCGACACCAACACGCTCGCGAACCCATGCGAAATAGCGAATGTTCATTGGAACCTCGATTGTCTTCCTGCCGATGGTGAATGAAGGACCGTTGATCAGAATAGGGCGAGCTATTCGGTAATCAGATGACCAATACCCACTCGGAAATAGTCGTATCCGGTATATAGCGTCAGAATAGCGGCAAGCCACAATGACGTCAGACCAACCAGTGTTGTTCCTGGCAGTATTGTCTCTCCAGCTGGGCCTGCCAACAAGAAACCCAGAGCGACCATCTGAACAGTGGTTTTCCATTTAGCCAACTGGGTTACGGGCACACTGACCTGCAGTTCGGCAAGAAATTCGCGTAAGCCGGAAACCAGAATTTCCCGGCAAAGGATAATAATAGCTGCAACAAGCGACCACCCGCCGATGGTTCCATCGGCAGCTAGCATCAACAAAACAACAGACACCAACAGTTTATCTGCGATCGGATCAAGCATGCGTCCCAGCGCGGATTGCTGTTGCCAGGCACGTGCCAGATATCCATCAAAGAAATCGGTGATGGCGGCGACAATGAATATTGCCAATGCGATCCATCGGGGTGTTGATCCTTCAAAATAGAAACATGCTGCCAAGGCCGGGACGGCCGCGATGCGCCCGTAGGTCAGGAGGTTAGGCAAGCTGAGGGCAATATTTCGTTTCATGTCGGGTTCAGTTCACTGAATATGCAGACGGCTGCCATGGAGGAGAAGGAATTGAACGTTAAGGGCTTATTCGCAAGCTCTAGGCGACAATATAAGTCAAGCAGACCCATATGCCTGAAGAGCATTCTAAATGCGCCATTTTCAATCAAAGATCGTATCACCTTGCTGGTCGATCATCATTTTTGCCTTGCGGATCATCTCGTTTGCTGCGTCTGTTTCGTTCGGAAGCATGTCAGCCCGTATGAATGTGTGGCTCTTTAATTCTTCGCCGACCTGTTTTTCTATTCTGCCAGCAACCTGCCATTGGCCACCCGCTGATTTAGGGTCTGCAATTATCTGGAAGTGGTCATAATCGACAGACACACTTTTTGCAGAGCTGCTTCCGTCTCCAGAGGAAGAAAACAGTCCCTTCAGCAATTTGCCAAGCATTTGAGCAATCCTGTCCTGTCCATACTTAATCTCCTTTTACGGGGGACAATGGATAGCATCAAGGGATCAATTGAAAACCAGCTGTAATGATCAGCCCAATTGTCTGCGGGCCCAATGGTCACGGCACAAGGATACATAGGTCTCGTTGCCGCCAATCACGACCTGATCTCCTTCGTCAACGATGTCGCCGTTTGCATCTAGACGGGCGACCATAGTGGCTTTTCTACCGCACCAGCATATCGTTTTGATTTCCTTCAAATTGTCTGAAACCGCGAGCAAAGCTGCGCTGCCGGGAAAGAGTTTTCCCTGAAAATCAGTGCGTAATCCGAAACACATCACCGGGATTCGAAGCCGGTCAGCGACATTTGCCAGCTGCCAGACCTGTTCTTCGGTCAGGAACTGAGCCTCGTCCACCAAAACGGCATCAATCTTCTGCCTGTCTTGAGTTTCTTTAATATGCTCAAGGACATTGTCTTTGGACGTGAATACATCTGCTTCCGCATCCAGGCCAATGCGAGAAGCTATCTTTCCTTTGCCTGCCCGATCATCAAACGCTGCGGTCAGAAGCAACGTCTTCATGCCGCGTTCTTGATAGTTATAGGCAGCTTGCAGCAATACCGTTGATTTTCCGGCGTTCATCGTCGAGTAGTTGAAATATAGCTTGGCCATGAACCTGTCTTGGAATCGCGAGTGAATTTCGCTGCAGTGTTCCGAATCTCGGCGGTGCACTCAATTGGTTTAAAGCTTAAATCACAGCCAAATTTTCATTTGCTGATTTTTTTCGGCAATTGAAGCTCTACCTCCAAGGGCAGGTGATCAGACCCTATATGAGGTCCGAGCGAAACGTTTTTGACCTCAATATCGTGAGAGACTGCGAACTGATCTACTGGCGCACCCAGAATCCAGTGTAGCCTATAGTCAAAGAAAAACCGGGTGGTTTGTGGCCAGCCGCCCGCGTAGGCCGTGCGCAGATTGTTCTGTGCAAGCGTCGTATGAAAACGAGCAGACCACGGTGCACTGTTCCAGTCGCCTATGGCCAATATAGGCCCGTTAGCTTCTTGGCGAAGGTCGGCTATCAATGTATCTACCGAGTCGAAATAGGACCGTTTGTTTTCCCATCGTCGTTCGTTGCGGGGGCTGTCCGGATGTATGGCGACCAGATTTAGCGGTTCCGATCCGGTATCCAGTTTCAACGAAAGAATTTCGCGATTTTCATCATAGTAGACGCTGGCACCATCCGGGCGTGTCCCGTCGATGGTCTCGGACACTGCGTCCAGAATTGGCAGTTTGGAATAAACCACCAGACTTCCCAGTTTTCCAACATGCAGATGTTCCGGAAAACCGCCGAGACCTGCGCCGCCGACTGGTTCACCGCGATGTTTCCAATGTCTTATCTGCAGCCACCAAAGTGTTTCTTGGAAGACGATGACATCCGCATCGGCCTCAATAAGGTAATCCTGCAAAACCTGGTCGCCCAAAAACAGGTATTCAATATTGATCGAGACGACCTTGAGCGATCGATCCGTATCGATGTGTTCTGTTAAATCTGCAGTGTTGTCGAATGTTCGAACAACCGTCAGGCTTGTCAGGGACAAAAGCATGATAACGGCCGATACCCAGACCAGATTGTAAAGCCAGCGAAACCGATGGCTCGTCAGAAAACCGATAGCACCGCCAATACATCCTGCAAGCCCGGCAGCCATGAACTGGCGCAGGAAAAAACTCATATTGTCTGCAAGCCAGAAATCAGGCGCGGCAAAGGCTGACAGACCAAGGCCACAAACAAACAATGCCCCAAGACTTCCAGCCCAGCCGATTACTGACAAAATTTGTTGGCCGTTCCTAATTATAGCTTGCCGATCCAAGTTTATACTCATCAATCTACGGCTGAATTGTAGCGGTGCATGTATTTGGAATTTATGTTGTTCCTAGTGTATGTTTAATATTTAACTCTTGTAGAAGTGGCTGGATATAATTCTCGTATTTCTTCCATCGCCCAACAGATGATGAGTAGATCGGTTGACGTACTTGGCTTTGGCTTGCGGTGAATACCCGATTTTCATTGTTGTAAAACTCAAGGCATGCTGGGTCCCAATCTAGGCCAATGTGGTCCAGAAGTTTCCGACTTTCCTCTTCCTGATCAGCAATGAGATTTTCATAGTCTAATTCAAATATCTCAATCGGAAGAACAGACTTCCAATGATCGATGAGATCTTCGTAGGTATTGTAATATTGTCCTAGTGTTTTCTGATCGATGTTATAGGAATGCCAAGAATTAAAAGATGTTGTATAAATAGAATTGCATATATCGTTAGAATTTCGCTTCATCAAAATAAATTTAGCATTCGGAAATAGGAGTGCAATCAACCAAAGCATCTCGAAATTATGTGGCATCTTGTCTACAATACGAATTGCTTTGTCGTCTGCGTTTTCCAGTTCCTTCAAATAACGGCGCCCAACCTTTTTGAAATCCTTTTCTGTATATTTCGAGAGAACTGAAAACAAATTTGTAGAGAAATTGTAACCGCCGAAATACTCTTTTTGCCGGAGTAAGAAATAATTGCACTCGCCAACACTTGATGCCTGAGCATGCTTAGAGATAATTTGTTCCGCTAATGTTGTTCCGGATCGTGGCATTCCAAATATAAATACAGGTTTCGTTGTCGAAAATGAAACTGAACTTCTTGTTTCAAAAAATTTCTCAGTGAATACTTGTTTATATGCTTTTACTTGTTCTTTTCGATTGTGAATGCTGAAGGGGTTATAGAGTAGATCTCTATACTCATTGTAATACTCAAATGCTGTTTTCAAATTCCCGGCTTTTTCATGTAACTTGGCGACGGCAAAGGCAATGTTTCCAATCGTTACTTTTGCAACCTCTTCGGGTTTTTCGTTTAGAATTGAAATTGCTTTGGTTACAACTTCGTCTTCTATGGAAGCGGATTCTTCTTCCAATTTGTTTAGGATAATGCCAGCAGAATTCGGATCCGCCTTGTAGGCCTCCTCCAACAACTCACTTGCTCTCACAAAATTCCCGAAAGTCCTTTCAAGTCTTGAAAGCTGCAACAGGCTGTCTGCCTGATCAGGATTTAGTTTGAGAGCGTTTTCAAAGCAGGCCTTGGCCATAACCGGACGATTTAGTTGATTGTAGCATTGGCCAAGTATGGTTTGCGCATAGGCTGACCGTGGCTCAAGCGAGGCCCCTTTGCGTGCTGCTCTCAACGCTTCTTCGTATTGAACGTCTATCAAAAGCTCGATTGCAAGTTTTGTGAATACAATACCTATTTTGGGTCCCTTTTTTGCCGCTGCTTTCAAATGCGCTATTGCTGCTTGATTTTGCCCTAAATGGCTGAAAATAAGCCCGACTCCAAAATTTACGCGAGGGTCTCTGGGAGCGTGTTCGTAAAGTAGAGAAAAGGCTTCTTGTGCCTCCAGAAATTTTTTCTGCTCCAGGAGAAGAAATGCGCGGTCAAGTTCGTTCATCGTCAGAAACTCAATTCAGTTGCGCCGCAGATGATAGAGCGGGAAGCATATGTTTGTGGGAGTCGTTTCAAACCATTTTAGGGTTTTCCAACAAGTCCGTCTATTCATGAAAATGGTCATAGACCAGTTTTGCGATGGCTTCGGAAATTCCCTGAACTGCAGCAAGATCATCAACGCCGGCTTTGGAGACGGCTTTGGCCGTGCCGAAGTGGTTGAGAAGCGCCTTTTTCCGGGTCGGGCCAACACCTGCGATCTCGTCCAGCGGATTTTTGGTGATGTCTCTTTTGCGGCGAGCACGATGAGAGCCGATAGCGAACCTGTGGGCTTCGTCGCGTAAGCGCTGGACAAAATAGAGGACCGGATCGCGCTCAGGCAGCATGATCGACTGGCGTCCGGGAATGAAGAATTTCTCCCGGCCGGCATCGCGGTCGGGCCCTTTGGCAATCCCAACAAGCGGTACATCCGTAATACCAAGAGCCCCGAGAGTTTCGCGCGCAGCTGACAATTGCCCCAAACCGCCGTCGATCAGGATGAGGTCCGGCCATGCAGGGATGTCCGGCCCTGACGTCATGGCCTCTTCTTCTGGCTCGCTGGTATCGTCTGGCAGTCTGGTCGCAGCTGGGTTTTCTGATCGAGGGTGCTCTTTCAGCAATCTCGAGAACCGGCGCTGCAGAACTTCACGCATCATGCCATAGTCATCGCCGGGGACGATGTCATCCGACTTGATGTTGAATTTGCGGTACTGGCCTTTTGCAAATCCTTCCAGACCGGCAACGATCATGCCGCCGACTGCATTCGTGCCCATGATGTGGGAGTTGTCGTAGACTTCAATCCGGCGCGGTGGAGCGGCGAGATCAAAGGCCTCAGCAACGCCCTTGAGCAGTCTCGCCTGACTCGAGGTTTCGGCCAGTCTGCGGCCAAGGGCCTCGCGCGCATTCGTTAGGGCGTGCGTGACAAGATCTTTTTTCTCGCCGCGCTTGGGCGTTGCGACGTCGACTTTCCTGCCGGTTTTTTCAGTCAAAGCTTCCGAGAGCAAATCCTGTTCATTCAGGTCATGCGACAACAGGATCTGTTTGGGAGCCGGTTTATCGTCATAGAACTGCGCGAGAAAGCTCTCCAGAATATCGGCTTCTTCCAGCGACTTGTCAGCCTTCGGAAAATAGGCTCTGTTGCCCCAGTTCTGGCCGGTGCGGAAGAAAAACACCTGTACGCAACTTTGTCCGCCTTCCTGATGGATGGCAAATACATCTGCTTCCTCGACCGAATGCGGATTGATACCCTGATGGGCTTGTACATGAGACAGTGCCGACAGGCGATCCCGATAGATCGCGGCGCGTTCAAACTCCATCTCATCGGAGGCCGTCGCCATCTGTTCAGCCAACTGCTCCTTGACGAGCTGGCTGCGTCCGGACAGGAATGCATTGGCTTCTGAAACCAGTCCTGCATAGGCCTCGGTGCTGATTTCGCCAGTACATGGACCGGCGCAGCGTTTGATCTGGTACTGCAGACAGGGCCGGGTTCGGTTTTCATAATAGCTATCGGAACAGGTCCGGATCAAAAACGCCTTTTGCAATGCATTGATGGTCCGGTCGACTGCTCCTGCAGATGCAAAGGGACCAAAATACTCCCCTTTTCGTTTGCGCGCACCGCGGTGTTTGACGATGGCCGCTGCTTCATGATCACCAGTCACCAGGATATACGGGAATGACTTGTCATCGCGCAGGAGGACATTGAATCTTGGTCGAAACCGTTTGATCAGGTTTGCTTCAAGAAGCAGGGCCTCGGGTTCTGTTTTTGTAACAACAAATTCCATGGCGGCAGTCGACAGGATCATCCGCACAATCCGGTTCGATTGACCCTGCAGACGCGTATAGCTGGTGACGCGTTTCTTCAGACTGCGGGCCTTGCCGACATAGAGAACATCGCCGCTCTCATTGAGCATGCGATAAACCCCAGGGCCATTCGGTAGGCGTTTGACCTCATCTGCAATGACATCGACACCCCTTTTGACGTCGGGTGTGTCTTCGCTCGCAGCATCGTCGCCAATGTTGTTAGAATCGGGCTGTTCCTGCATCGTTCCTATGTAAGCTCTGTCATGAACTTGAGAAAGGGGTGCAGCGCTAACCGTCCAGTGCTTTCAGAATAAATCTGACCTCAAGTGACGTGGCCGAGCATATAGACTGTCGCAATATAGAGCACATAGGCGGCTGTCATGAAGAAGCCGGATATCCTGCCGAGGCAAATTCGGAACCCTGCCAGTGCCGTTAGCAGAACGGCGCAGGCCAGCATTACCCAAACATCCAGTCTGAGAACTTCCTGTGGCACGTCGATCGGAACAATCACAGCTGTGATGCCAATGATCGCCAGCAGATTAAAGATGTTGGACCCGATGACATTGCCTATTGCCACAGCGCCTTGTTGCCGGATGGCGGCCATGACAGTTGTCGCCAGTTCTGGCAAAGACGTGCCAAGTGCAATGATGGTAAGGCCAATAACTGCCTGACTGACACCCCATGAAGAGGCAATGGATGTTGCTCCGCCAATTGTGAAATGCGCGCCTAGCGGTAGTCCCACCAGACCCAGCAGAATATAGATGAGCGCGATCCAGGTCGATTCTGGCACATCCTCGACATCATCCAGCGCATCATCGTCGCCACAAACGCTGACGTCAGAAACGGCAGCTCCGGCGGCTGCGGCTTTCAAATCTTTCCGATATCGGCGCGCTGCAATCGTTGACCCTCCAAGGAAAAATACCAGCAAGGAGAGCAGAAGCAGCCCTGCCGGAAGTCCGATTGGTGAATAAAAACAGATTGCTATGAAGATCAGGGTGACGGCGACCATAAAGACTGCGGTCCGTGTAGCTCCCCGTTCCCCGCATGGTGTAGCGGCGATCAGCGCCGGAACGCCAAGCACAAGAAGAACATTGGCGATATTGGATCCGACAACGTTGCCGATGGCGATACCGCCTGCGTCCTTCATCGCAGCTTTCAAGGAAATGACGAGTTCAGGAGCAGATGTACCAAAAGCTACGATGGTCAATCCAATGACAAGATTGGGGATTCCCAACCTTTGCGCGACCCCGACTGACCCTCTGACGAGAACATCACCGGCGATAATCAACACCACCAGTCCGCCTGCGAGGCTAATATAGTCAAACAGCATTATTTATTCCGGTTCGGGTCACTGGATCAAAAACACGATTGGGGAAAAGCGCGCTTCGTCGATGCGCGACTTATACGCAATAGATTGGGGCGAGGAAAGCCGGGAACAAGGTGCTAATTGCTGCTTATACTGCAAAATGCAGCTAAGTTAACGATCACTTCATCATGTCAGAATGTTGCCGCGATTGGTCATCAAAACTCCTTATTGTCAATCCTGATCCGCCACAAATGATCACCATATGTCGTGAAGGGGGAGAGTGAGGACGTGGCTTACGCCCGTCCAATGTACACTTGGTTAGTGTGGATCTGGAGAATTATCAATGAAACGTCTTGCACTTGCAGGCCTGACTCTTAATGCTTTTACAGCAAGTACCCTGCCTCTTATGGCGGCGGATCTGCCACAGGCACCGGCTCCTGCATATGAAGCAGTGCCGGCCGCCAGTCAGACAATCGATTGGTCTGGCATATATGTCGGCGGTAACATCGGCTGGGCATTTGGTCAGTTTGAGAACAATGTCGGCGGCACTGGTAAAACCACCACAGACACAAATGGTCTGAATGGTGGCCTGTACACGGGCTACAATTTTCAAGTCACCCCAAATCTGGTTCTCGGTGCTGAATTTGATTTCACGCTGACAGATCTGGAAAAGACGAAATCCAGCGGTGGTCTGGCTCTGAAATCCAGCTCTGACTGGAATTCGAATGTGCGTGGCCGCATTGGTTATGCCTTTGACAGGTATCTGGTCTATGGAACCGGTGGTCTTGCAATTGCAGATCTGGAAGTTGCCGCAAGTGGTAACAAGGACAGCAAGACTGTGCTTGGCTGGACCCTGGGTGCCGGTGCTGAAGCTGCAATTACCGAGAATGTCATTGCTCGTTTTGATTATGCCTATCAGGATTTTGGCAGCCAGGACTTCAATCTTGGTGGAACGGCAGTGAAATCGGATTTCAGCAACAATCTGGTCCGCGCGGGTATCGGATATAAATTCTGATGATTTGCGGATTTTGAAGTCAAAGACCCGGCGCCAAATGGTGTCGGGTTTTTTGTTACATGTTGTTACAAGCTTTTCAGATTTTCAAAAGGCAGACGTGGTAAATTACCTCAACAGGCCTAGATAATTAGGTGAGTTGAGACGAGATCTGCCCAAGGCAGGAGCGGTGGAGAGTTGAATGCGGTTTTTGATGCGTGGCCTTGTCGGTCTGGCATTGATGGCAGTGATGGCTGGGTTCGTCGGGTATGGAGTCTACCATCTCTACGGTGCGTTTACGGCTGAGGAAACGACCCGAAACCGCCCGGCGCGCGAACGCAGCTATACGGTGAATGTAGCAACTCTGTCTCCTACGTCTGTTTCTCCGATCACGACGGCTTATGGTGAGATCGAAAGCTGGCGAACCCTTCAGCTTCGAGCAAGTTCCGAAGGCCTTCTTGTCGATGTTGCTAGCAAATTCCGCGATGGTGCCGCCGTTGCAGAAGGTGAGCTGCTCCTTCGGATAGACCCGGCAAACGCCAAGTTTCAATACTTGGATGCAGAAGCTGCCCTGGCAGATGCCGAAGCGCAGAAGGCTGAAGCCGAAGAAGCCGTTGTCGGTGCGGAACAGGAAATGGAAGCCGCCCGACGTCAATTGGATTTGCGCAAGCAAGCACTGGAGCGTCAACTTCAGTTGCGGGACAAGGGGTATTCGACAGCTGTTCAGGTCGAAAGCGAAGAACTGGCGGTCGCTTCCCTGGAGCAGGGGCTCAGCAACCGGCTTCAGTCCGTCATCACAGCCCGCAAACGGATCGAGCGCATGGATCTGACAGTACGTCGTGCCTTTCTGGCACTGGAGGACGCGCAGCGGGTTCTGGACGAGACGACCTTGACCGCTCCTTTCCATGGCTATCTTGCAGAGGTCGATGCAACACTGGGTCGGCGGGTCAGCCCGTCGGAAACGCTCGCCTTGCTGATTGATCCGACAGCTCTCGAAGTGCGGTTTTCGATTTCTACAAGTGAATTTTCACGCCTGCTAGATGATAGCGGCAATCTGGTGAATTCACCTGTTAGTGTGACATTGCAACTCGGCGGACGGTCGATAGAGGTGCCCGGGCAGATCGACAGGGTTGCCGCAGTTGTCAGCGAAGGAGAAGCCGGCAGGACACTTTTTGCAGCGCTGGATATTCAAAACGATACGGTTCTGCGTCCCGGTGATTTTGTGAAGGTCGAAATTGAAGAGCCTGAACTGCGGAACGTAGCCGTGGTTCCTGCCGCAGCTGTCACCGAGAACGGCAGGCTATTGATTGTTGGAGAAGACGATCGCCTCACCGAAATCAGTACCAGAATTCTTCGGCGCGTAGGAAATGATGTAGTTCTCACGGATGTACCGTTTGAAGCTGTCTATGTCCGTGAACGTTTGCCGCAATTGGGCACTGGTTTGAAAGTGACCCCTCGATCGGCCCCAAATACCGGCAACTCCGATGTGAGACCTCCCGCTTCGGAACCCAAAAAGCCAGATAACCTTGTTGCACTGGAACCAAAACGCCGGGAAGCCTTGATAAAGAAACTCAACAGCAGCGACATGCCGGCGCCACGCAAGGCCAGGCTTCTGGCGCTCTTGAACAAACCCATGGTGCCTCAGGATCTGGTCGACAGGCTAGAACAGGGGCGCGGACAAAAGGGCTGATTTCACCAAACCAGACGGTGATAGGCATCCTGAAAACCACAGCCTGGAAATGGAGTGACCTGAATTGCGTTCCCCCGGCGGTCCACGTTTCGCATCTTTTCTGGACTACATGGTGCAACATCGTACCGCGGCCAATTTGCTGCTTGCTCTGATGCTGCTTGCCGGCATTGCTGCGTCTACACAAATTCGAACCCAGTTTTTTCCGGATTTTGTCCGTGAGAGTGTCGACGTCCAGGTCAATTGGTCCGGGGCGGGGCCGGAAGACCTTGACCGGTCGGTGGTCGATATTCTGGGTCCTCAATTGTTGGCAATCAACGGCGTTGATGAAACAACATCCATTGCCCGCGAAGGGCGCGCCAGCATCTCGCTTGAGTTCGAAGATGGCTGGGATATGGGGCAGGCAACTGATGAGGTAAAAGCAGCCGTCGATCAGGCAAGATCAAGCCTCCCGGACGGAATAGACGAACCGGTTGTCAGCCGCGGCACATACAGGGACCGTGTTACGGATGTCGTCGTCTATGGACCGGTTGATATCGACCAGCTGGCCAGATTTGCCGAAGACCTGCAAACCCAGTTGTTTCGGGAAGGTGTCACGCGGGTTTCACTGCAAGGACTTGCCAATCCGATCATTCGGGTGAATGTCGGTGAGAACATGATTGTTCGGCACGATCTCACTTTGGCGGAGATCGCAGATATCGTTTCTGCCGAAATGGAGACGACACCTGCCGGGGATGTTAGCGGGAGCGGTGCGCGTCTTCGAACCGGACAGACCCGGCGAAGCGAGCAGGAACTCGGCGAAATTGTCCTCAAAGCGCCTTCTCAAGGTGAAAAACTTCAACTCAGATCAGTTGCCAACATTGTAACCGAAGGCGTTGAAAGTGGCCGCGCGTATTATCACAAGGGTATGCCTGCAGTGGTGCTGCGCGTGGACAGAAGTGCGCAAGGCGACACGATTTCGATCCAGCGCGATGTTGAGCGGATCACTGCTGAATATCAAAAGTCATTGCCTGACGGCACCGTTATTCAGCTGACCCGCACCCGGTCGCAGAACATCATTGACCGGATGAACATACTTGTTTCAAACGGTTTGTTCGGTCTGGGGTTGGTACTGGCATTCCTGTTTTTGTTTTTGTCATCCCGCACGGCTTTCTGGGTTGCAGCAGGTATTCCTGTCGCAATGGCGGCCACAATTGGCCTGATGTACATGTTCGGGCTAACGCTCAACATGGTCTCGGTCTTTGCCCTGATTATTTGCCTTGGTATCGTTGTCGATGATGCCATCGTCGTGGGGGAACATGCGGACTTCCTTCACCGACGCGGATATACGCCAACGGAAGCTGCAAGCCTGGCTGCGCGCCGTATGACGGCACCAGTCTTCAGCGCATCAATTACCACGCTGATCGCATTTGTTGGACTGATTGCTATCGGTGGAAGATTTGGGACGCTGATAGCTGATATCCCATTCACCGTGGCCGTTGTGCTGATCGCCAGCCTGGTTGAATCCTTTTTGATCCTGCCGGCTCATATGCGCCACGCACTTGCTGCAAGCCAAAAGCCACGTTGGTATGACATGCCAAACCGGCTCTTCAATCGGGGGTTCGTCTGGTTTCGGGAGCATTTTTTTCGGCGCTTCATCGGTTGGATCATCAAGGTCCGTTATCCGGCCGTTGGCTTTGCCGTGATGATATTGCTGCTGTCTGCCACATTGTTCTTTGATGGCAGTGTGCGATGGCGCTTCTTCAATGCACCGGAACGGTCGGTAATCTCTGCAAGTATCGGCATGATGCCCGGAACGGAGCGCGAAGAAACAAAGGCAATGCTTGCTGAAATGGAGCGCGCACTGGCTGAGGTTGGGCAGCGTTATCAGAAAGAGCACGGCTCGGACCCGGTAGTCTTTGCGTTGACGACAGTTGGAGGAACGGTCGGACGGGGACTAAGCGGCTCAGACTCCAAGAATGTGGACGAATTGGGTGGTATTTCAATAGAGTTGATTGATCCGGATTTACGGCCCTATTCGGCCTTCCGGTTTATCAGCGATTGGCGTGACGAGATCAACCAGCCGCCCATTCTGGAAACGCTCGCCCTGCGTGGTGAGCACTCTGGCCCGGGCGGTGATGCTATTGATGTCCGTCTTTACGGCAACTCCACGGAAACTCTGAAAGCGGCTGCCGAAAGCCTGAAACAGACGTTGAGTCCATTGGAGGGGGTGAGCGCAGTTGAAGATACGCTCTCCTATGACAAACCCGAACTGAGTTTGACTTTGACCCCACGGGGTGAAGCGCTGGGCTTCACAACAGACGATGTCGCCCGGATTTTGCGCAATCGGCTTGAAGGTATTGAGGTTGCCGAGTTTCCGGTTGGTCGGCGGACTGCAAAAGTAAAGGTTTTGATGCCTGAGGAAGAAGCCGATGCTTCTTTTCTATATACAACGCGGGTCAGGACCAATGCAGGTACCTATGTCTCACTGAGCGAAGTTGTGGAGATCGAAAGTTCCTATGGCTTTGCTTCGGTCCGTCGCAATGATGGTCTCAGAACGCTGCAAATCACGGGAGCTGTTTCAGAAGATGATCCGGAAGCTGCAAGCAGGGTCATGAGGCTGCTGACCGAAGAACTCCTGCCGCAATTGGCGGCGGATTTTGATGTGGAAAGTGAAATCGCCGGGCTTGCTGAACAGGAACGATCGTTCCTGACCGATGCAGTGCTTGGCTTCAGTCTGTGTCTCGCTGGTATCTATCTGACATTATGCTGGATTTTTGAATCGTGGACTCGGCCGTTGACGATCATGATCGTCATCCCGTTCGGGACAATCGGGATGATCTGGGGCCACTATCTGCACGGAATCCCTCTGTCGATGTTCTCGGTTGTCGGTTTTATCGGAATGTCCGGGATCATCATCAATGACAGCATCGTTCTGGTAACCACAATTGACGAATACGCCAAGGATCATCCGTTCAGACAGGCGCTTATCAACGGGGTTTGTGATCGCCTGCGTGCGGTCATTTTAACCAGTGCGACAACGGTCTTCGGACTAGCGCCGCTTCTTTTCGAAACCAGTCGACAGGCGCAGTTTTTGCTGCCGACGGTTATCACCTTGTCGTATGGACTTGGTGTCGGTTTGTTCCTTGTCATCCTGCTGACACCGGCTTTGCTGGCTATTCAACATGATTTCGGCAGTTCCGTTGCCAGTGGTTGGCGATTGCTCAAAATCCGTGGTCGCAAGCCGCTGGCAGGTGGTCAGGCACAATAAAAAAGCCGCGCTTTGCGCGGCTTTTTGATCTTCTGGACTCCACGTCTACTTCAGTGGAGCGGGATCATTGTCTGGCACTGGCGCTGCAGGAGCTTTTGTTGCGGTAAATGCTGGAACAACAGCTTCAAATGCCTCCAGCCAAGCCACAAGTTTCGGGTTTTCAGCGCGCCAGTCGCCGTTAAAACGCATGTCCAGATATCCAAGTGCACAGGCAACAGTCAGTGTACCCGCATCGACATCGCCGGATGAACCGGGAGTGGCAGGGACATTGGCTTCCAAATACTTCAGCGCCCGCTCGATCTTGGCCGCCTGATAGGCATCCCATGCCGGGTCGCGATATTTTGGTTCCTTGAAGCGTTTTTCATAAACCCGCAAGATTGCTGCATCCATCAAGCCATCGGCCAGTGTCTGTTCCCGGAGCACCTTGAAGCGGGCTTCGCCGACCGGGAACAGCTTGTTGCCGCCTGCGAGGAAATCGAGATACTCGAGGATTACAGCACTATCGTAGACCACATCGCCGTTTTCAAGGACGAGTGCCGGGATCTTGCCGAGCGGGTTTTGACTGCGCAGATTGTCTGAGGGATCAGCTGTATTGGCATCTTCGACTTCAATCTTGTCCTTGAGGCCAAGCAGCATCATGGCGAGTTTGACCTTGCGGCCAAAGGGAGAGGGGGGCGACGAGCGCAATTTCATCATGATCTATACTCCAGGTCAGGTGCCGATAGCGGCCACCAGGTCTTAACGGGAAGAAGGCGGTGGGACAGATACGCTGCCAAGGCGGCAGCCAGTACGGTCAACGGCAGGGCAGGACCGGAACTCAAGATCCTTGGTCATGCAAATGCGGACTTCATCCAGTTCACCGCGATCGCAAATAACGGCAATGCCATCTCCGTCCAATCCGGGGTTGATTTGGCGGAAAGCACTTTCGACATTGGCAGGAGATGCCTTGCCGCGCTTGTTCAATGTCCTGAATGCCTTGGGAATGGTGATCTTGTCAAAAGCTTCCCGTGTCAGATCAAAATAGGCATCCGGCTTCAGGCCGGAACAGGTTCCGTGCTTGCGCCATTGGTGAAAGACAAGGCCGTGGCTCGGCATGATGTCTTCCATGCCGACTGCAATTTGGCGATCTATACGTCGATTTGAAACATCGCAATCCGAGGGGTAACCGCGCTCATACTGAGGCCAAAGCCCATGGACGATGAAGCGGAATGGTTTGCGGGCATTGCATTGATGCGGGTTGGCATCAGCGCCTTCCTGCTCGCAATAGGTCGGTGACCAGGAGAGTGCGAGAACATAAAAGTCAAAGTCGCCCGCACGGTCAGCATGTGCAGATGTCGCAAGCAGACCCATCCAGACAAGTGTTGCCAAAACCCAAGTGCGCGCCATGGACGCCATTTCAGAGCCTTTCCGGCGATTTGGGACTTTAACGTGGACGGGTGGTGCTGCAATAAGCGCCGTAAACACGCCAATCGTCTAGCGGTGTCATACAGGCTTCGACATTCCAGCTGATACCTACAAAACCGGCATTTTCTTCGACCATGTAGTGCACAGACTGATAGCTGCCATCAGAGAGACTGGCTTTGCCACGGCAAAAACGGCGCGCAAGTGGGCTGACGCCATTTTTTTCATAGGACACTTCGCGAATATCCTCGATTTCAAGGATTTTTTCGCCGCTGCCATAGTTGCGAGAGGTTCTGGCAATACTTCCCGCCACACGGCTTTGCACAGATGAGGCTGTGCAATCGGGCAGTCGTTTTTCGCCTCCAAACGAGAAATAGGCGCGATGTTCTTCTGCAAGGGCTGGCGCTGCAACAGTTGCACACACAGCCAAGGCGGACAGGATCAATCGGGAAGAACGGACGATACGCACGGCAAAATCTCCGGTGAGAAATGATTAAGCCAGACGATGGGGGAGGGCGAGGAAGAGGTCAAGCTTGCTCTGGTAATATTTTGAAACCGGCGCCCCCTATTCGCCGATAATTTGCTCCACAGTCCAGCCTGCGCCCGGTCCTTGATGAAGAACTTCCGAAAGCCAGGGAAGAATGGTTGTCATTTCATCTGCCAGTGTGAATGGCGGATTGATCAGCATCATCCCGGACCCAAGCATTCTGGTGTCCAGATCACTTTTGCCGACATTCAGGGCCAAAGAAAGGACGTCGCGGATGCCGGCAGCTTCGAAGTCCAGTTGCATGTTCCGGATCGCCCTGATGTCTTTCATCGGGTACCAGAGGGCGAAGGTTCCGGATTGCCATTTTTTCCAGCCCTTGATGATGGCCTCGGTCATCAATTCAAATTCATCAGTGACTTCGTAAGCAGGGTCAATCAGGACAAAGCCGCGTTTTTCCTTCGGTGGCAGAAAACTGCCCATTGCAAGCCATCCATCCAGATGGATTGTCTTGATCTGGTAGTCACCGGAAAAGGCATCCGACAGGACTTTGAAGTCTTCAGGGTGCAGCTCAGTCAGCGTCAGTCGATCAATCTTGCGCATCAGATTGCGGGCAATCAGCGGTGAACCAGGATAGGTGATCAATTCCTCGGACGTATTTAGATCCCGAATGACCTGAAGATAAGGTGCCAACAATTCGGCAACGGCGTCCGGCATGTCCGCATCCAGAACCTTGCCAATACCCTGTTGCCATTCACCGGTCTTCTGCGTTTCTTCAGACGTCAAGTCATAGCGGCCAATACCGGCATGCGTGTCCAGAATACGAAACGCTTTGTCCTTGCGCTTAAAATAGGTGACCAGTCGTGCAAGAACAGCGTGTTTGAGAACGTCGCCGATATTCCCGGCGTGATAGGCGTGACGATAATTCATTCTAGCACCTCAAACAGCCGGTTCAGGTTGTCGCTTCATATAGATCACAGCGGTATCACCATGGTCCGCAGTGCCGATCTCCTCAAAGCCCAGACTCTTGTGAAAGCGTAGCGATCCAGGGTTTGGGGGACGTTCATTGACTTCGCAAACAAAACAACGTTCAGACCCTTTTAGGTAGTCGAACAACGCAGCATAAAGCTTGTCGCCGATCTTCTTGCCGCGGTGGGTCTCATCGACATAAATCCGGTCTGTATATGCGAAACTATCAATGCGCTCGCTGATCCAGCGATAGTTTTTACTTTTGTAATCAGTGCCTTCGCCAATGCAGAGAAGCAGGCCAATAGGCTCGTCCTCTTTCGTTGCAACCAGGCAGATCAGCGATAAACCGATCAAATCAAGGAGTTCTTCCGCGGTTAGTTCAGAGACAGCTGGCACCGCCAGATTGTTGAGGTGCAATAATGCGCTGAGGTCTCCGGGCAAATAGGGCCGGATAGCAATTGTATTGTCTGGAAGCGGCGTCATGATTTTTCCAAAAGCAGAAGACAGGGTCGCCTTATAGGCTGTCTGATGGATTTTAAACAGCTTTGCTTTTGGTATAAAAAATGGGCGCCAAAATAAGGCACCCATTCACAGAGTTTCATTTGTCTGTATGGGAGATTGCTAAGCGGCGGATGGCCCTTCACTACCAGCAGCGGCGTCATCTCCCTCCAGCATTTGTAGCTCCACTGCCTTCGGTCCTTTGCCTCGGCGGTCAGGTTCGGTCTCAAACGAGACACGTTGGCCGCTGTCTAGCGTGGCAAGACCGGACCGTTCCACCGCAGAAATATGGACGAAAACATCAGTCTCGCCGCTATCAGGTGTTATGAAACCAAAACCCTTGTCGGACTTGAAGAATTTCACAGTGCCTGGTTGGCGCGGGCCACGTTCGACGGTTGGAAATTCGCGCCTCGGCCGTTGGTCACCACCGCCATAACCGCCCTCGCGATTACCGCTACCGTATCCACCGCCAGCGCCGCCGCCGTAACCACCTTCACGGCCGCCGCCTCCGCCATAACCACCGCCGCGATTGCCGCCGTAGCCACCTTCTCTATCGTTGCGGCCTTGGCCGCCACCAAAATTATTATCGCGTCCGCTGTGGTACCCGCCGCCTTCACGGCCGCCACCAAAATTGCCACCGAACTCACTTCCGCCAAAATCACTGCCGAAGTCTTGCGGACCACCAAACTCACGTTTGCCGCCGCGTTTACGCGACCGTCGGTCCGAATCGCCATCGTGCATTACAAAATCACCCTAATTACTGTGCCCTTCCCGACACATAGCACCCAATTTCACCCGCCCCACTAAGTCGGGCAAATTTAGCAGGTGCACTCAGTGCTCCTGCTGCAACTTGAGGAATGAGAAGAGCAAGTGTACGAAATCCGCCTTCCAGCCGCTGCGTTATCATCATAAGGGCGGGTTTGTGAAAATCGCAAGAAATTCCTTGGAAAAATGGCTAATTGGATGGATTTTTTACAGGCCAAATATTCGACCAATTGGACAAATCCGGCTCGGTGCCATCACACGTTTGACGCGCAGCTTCCTCTAGCAGAACCAGGCCGGTTCCATTCCATACCCAACGGTTCCAAAGGCCGCACTCCCCGACACCGGAGCCCTTGAAGTAACTGATAAGCTGCTGATCTGCAGGAATCCAACGGGCATTGTAAATCAGGTCTGAAGCCACCGGGCCTTTGTCCGACATGCGAGCAACGTGGATCTGGCGTGCTGCGCCGTCTTTCCCGGCAAGAACCGTAACATACGGGCTATTGTAAGCGGAGGGTGCGCCGCAGGGGATGATGTAGAGGGAGGCGCCATCCTCAAGCGGAATTCTCACAGCGTTCAAACTGGCAAAAATCGCAGGATCTATTGTCGAGCAAAGTCTATTGGCCGACCAAATGGCGGATACCTCCGCCGGAAGTTGCTCCGGGCCAAGAATTGGCAATGCGTGCGGGGCGTCTGCGGACGGCAGTGTGCCTGGCGATACAATTGCTGACGTCGTCCCTGTCCGGTTCTGTCGATTGTCCAGCCAAAGGAGACTGGATTTTACGCCCTGTAGCGGAATGGCAACGGCTACCGGCCCGATGTCTGCGACGTCAGGTAAGTGGATGGTCAGCTCACGCCCCTTTTTCAAGGCTTCCACAAGCGTGATGGAGGCGGGGCCTATCGGGTACCAGAAACCTTCACCACCAAGCGGGCGGAAACCGGCAGGAGAAGGGACAGTTGCCTGAATTTCACGTAGCTGTTCAATCGGGAGAGCGTCAACGGCCTGACCGTCCACTTCAAACCGCAGCGTGCCTTCTTTGGGCAGTTCAGTGTTTGTTGTCAGACGGACCAACGGCTGAGCGTCCGCTTGCCAATCCCGAACTATTCGCAGGTCTACCCAGACGGACTGGTTGCGCGTGAAAGAGGATGCAAAGCAGACACCTGTGTTGCCGCAATCAACTGTCCACGTTTCAAACTTGGGGCTCGTCCGGCCAGTTTGAGCCGCAACACCGTAGGCAATGACAGTCGCCACTGCAGCAGAAACCAGAAACGTGATCAGTTTGAACGTCATTTAGCCCGGAACCCGAATTAAAGAGGGCGCTTCTCATGTGCCTCTACATCTTGTACGAAATGCGCGCGGCAAGGTGAAGCCGTCAAAATGCAGAAACAGCTCGGCTGCGGATATTGTCCCGCATTTCTTGCAAGGGAAAGCCCCTTAATCACGAACTGGAGACGATCGTGTCGGAAAAGACAACCCAATCAGGGACAGAGAACCGCCAAAACGAACTGCCACCGATCCAGATTATGATCATTCCCGTGACCGGGTTTCAGCAGAACTGTTCTCTTGTTTGGGACCCGGCAACGATGTTAGGCGCTGTTGTAGATCCGGGCGGCGATGTTGAACGCATCCAGGGAGCTATAAAAGAACAGGGCGTTAGGGTTGAAAAGATTGTCCTGACACATGGGCATATCGATCATATTGGCGGTGCGGACGAACTCGCCAAAGCGTTGTCTGTTCCGGTTGAAGGTCCGCATGAAGCCGACAAGCCGCTGATCGAGCGAGTTGCTGACCAGGCTGCACAATTTGGCATGGGAGATGCAAAACCGGTCACACCAGACCGCTGGATGAACGAAGGTGACGTCCTTGAGATGGCAGGCCGCAGTTTTGACGTCTTGCATTGCCCGGGTCACTCTCCCGGCCATCTGGTGTTTGTCGAAAAAGAGCTTCGTTTCGCAATCTCCGGCGACGTTCTTTTTGCCGGGTCTATTGGACGGACAGATTTGCCGGGTGGAGATCACGCGACACTAATCAGGTCAATCAAGGAAAAAATGTTGCCGCTTGGCGACGACATGTCGTTCCTGCCGGGGCATGGCCAAGCGTCTACCATTGGTCAGGAACGTCAGACAAACCCGTTCCTGACGTAATTTTTAAGGAAGACGATAAAAGGGTGATCTCAGAACAGCGCTTTGAGGTCATCAATACGGTCGTTGACCAGCCAGCCATAATAGTTTTCCCGTGGCCATCTTCTGCCGCTGCGCCGAAATTTGGCAGCTCTGCTCCACGGGTCGCCGAGATTATATAGCGTTGCCGTCAGGCCGGGATTGTTTGAGATATCCACCTTGCCGACCGACTTGTAAGCATTAATCGAGTCCAGAATGATCGCAGCCATATAGTGCAATGAAACATTTGGATCCATCGTGGCCTTGTAGACAGCATCCGGTTTGCTGGCTTTCAGTTTACGGAAATTGCTTTTCTTGGCCACAAGGTCTGTCATTTTCAAAACAGTAAGCGGACTGAGTTGCCCAAGTCCGAAACTCTGGCCTGCAAATAGCGGCTGAAAGAATGCTTCATTGAAGTTCTTTTTCGGGTAACGAACCCCATCGACCTTCTTGCCCCGGAAGCTTCGGGACCAGACCTGTTCATAGCAAGACCACCGTCGGTCACTGCTCTTCTGAACATGGTCTTTTTCGCAGCGCTTGAACTGCGGGCGCTTGACGAAATCATCGACATGTTCATCGTTCAGTTCAAACTTGAAACGTATGCCCGCATAGGCCAACGCCTTGACATAGTAGGATTGGGCGCTGTCCAGGGTGTCGTAATTGTAGGTGTGTTCACCCACAATTGCTCCGGCGATGTGGATTGGATCAATACCGTATCTGGATGCTACGCGCCGAATAGACGACAGCAGTCGGCGATCTCTCTTCAGGACTGAAAGAACTTTTTCAAATTTTGCGTCATAAGTCGATTTCGAAGCGGATGTTCTGCGCGCAGATGCGAACGGAATTTTGGGTTGGGAGCGGTAGCGGTTTCCTTCCGGTACGGTGCGGACGGATTGTGCGTGGGCTGTATCCAGGCCAAGCGGCGACTGCACGAGTGGGGATAGAAGAAGGCCAGCCGATATTATGCTCACTGCAAAGGAGGATAAAATACGGGACGTATTGGTTTTCCGTGGCATCGTGATCGCTCTGGGGCAGGGGCTCAACATAGTATTATAATCGCCGCACTCTTCGCTGCGGTTCCCGAATTCGGACCGTAGTGCGTTCAAGTGACTCACGCTACGTAACAGAAATAAACTCATATTCCAAAAAGCCCCCAGAAGAAATCACCGTTGCCGACACGATGCAACTTGATCTTTTCCTTAGGCCGATGCCATCAACAAAGAAGTGATGGCAGTCACAACCTGCCGGTATTTTGCTTTATTTGCCAAGGTTTTGCTTCGCAAATGATTGCACAGGTCCCATTTTCAGGCGAACCGCTCTGGAAACACCCATATGATCATAGAACGCATTGTGTTGGTTCAGACCGCATAGTTCGCGCTGAATCGTCACATTCCAAAGCGCTTCACCTGCATCTGCCAATCGCTGTTGGTAAATCTCTTCTGCGGCACCTGATGCCGTCTCCAGTTCTTCAAGTCGTTGAAGTGAGGCTTCCAGTTTTTTGTTCAGTCGGGTGAGTGTCGCAGCTTTTTCGCTTAGAATTTCCTGCTGCAATGCAGCGGTCAACGGATCCGTATCAGAGTTTTTGTCAAGCTGTGGTGATCGTAGCGACATAACTAGATCAATCGTTTACAGACTACTATCCGTTTAGCGTCTCACGGCGGTTTTACTCAATGCAAGGTCCTTTTCCAGAACCAGCAACCACAAAAGCGTTACAAGCTTCAATACGCAGGGGATCCCGGCATAAGTTAGACTCATGACGAAATTTAGCTCTGAACTCATTGGTGCATTGGGAACATATCCGAAGAGGCCCAGAAGCGGCAGAGCAGCTCCGGTTGCCAATGCAAGAGCGGATTTCGACAGGAAAGCCATCAACGAAAACAAACGAGATGCTTCGTTCTGGCGCTGATCGGCCTCGATATGATCTGCCAGGATTGCGGGCGGCAAAGCCAAGTCAGCTCCAAGCGCGAACCCGGAGAAGGCGCAAACCGCTGCATAGGCGACGATGTCACCATTTCCGAGCAGTACTGCCCAGCTGAAAGTCACCACAGCTGTTGCGAGTGATATTTGCCATGCCCGGAATTTGCCAAACTGCTCGGCGAGCTTGATCCAGAGAGACATGGATGCGATGCCCGCAAGAAAATAAATGAGCAAAAACAGTCCTGTGTACGTTTCAGCTCCGAGGCGGTCTCGAACGAAGAAAATGACCAGAACGGCTGGAATGGCACTGGCAAATGTATTCAGGAAGGAAATCCCGAAAAAGGTCATTCGCCACCTGTCATTCAGTAGATCAATCCAACGGCTCTTGGATTTGGTGTTTAAAGGTGTAGAGATTACAGCGGTTCGCATCCACGACATCAACAACCAGAAGGCTGCTACCAGCAACGGCAAATAGGCAAGTGTCAACCAGCTGAATGCAGCTTCAGTCCCGAACCTGCTTGCCAGAAGAGGCGGTGTTATTGCTGCCGTCAACAATCCGAGAAGACCCAAAGCTTCCCGCCCGCCTGTAATCCGGGTTCTATCCCCTGAAGTGCATTTCCAGAGCCCTCCCAAAGTCTGAAGATTGATTGTCACAACTGAAAAGCCGGTTGTGCAAATCAATATAGACAAGGTAAACCACACCAACGGGGCTTCAAAGGCCGGATGGAACAACATCCAGAATCCACCTCCCAGCATTAGGGTTCCAATCGCGATGATCAGGGGACGGTGAAGATGAAACCTGTCACTCAGACTTCCGATGAAAGGGTCTTGAATGGCATCAATTAACCGCAGTGCCAACAGAATGATGCCAAGGCTGGCGAGAGATTGGCCGAGGTTGACGGCATAATAATCCGGAGCATGCAGATATATGGGCAATCCGGCGAACGCCAATGGAAATGCCATGATACTGTAGTTCAGAATGGCTGTTTTGGCTGGCGTTGCCGGAGGATTTCTGTCCACGATCTGCTTGTGACCTGTTCTTGCGTTGCTCAAATCAAACTCCGGGCTGGCATTCGCCCGGAACCGAGATGCTCAGGATCCTGCGCCCACGAGTTGGGCGCGCAATTGTGAGTTTCGTGTGCGGTTACCCAGCCAGATCGAGAAGAAGCTTTTGGAAAAGGCCGGGTCATTGATCGATCCGATTTTCCGGTTATCTAGGTAAAACAAAGTGCCACCTTGAGCTGTCCGGACCCCGGTGATGGATTGGCCAGGAGAGACGTTTGGAAAGATAGCCTTCATATCCTGCGTCCATCGTTCAATTTGGCTCTCTGAAGCGCGTCCCTGTTTGCGGATTTCCTTGACGGATTGTTCCGCGATGGCCACTCCTTTGAATTTTCTGAGATATGTCAGCTTCAATGCGAATGGCTTTGAGGGAGAATACGATCCACCTGGAGCATAGAGTTCGGCATCGAAAACCTTGAAACCGAAGACTGTCATGCGTCCCTTGCCAACAAGACTGGCGGCTGGAACCGAATTTGCCGCAGCACCAAGATCTGCTGACGCGGGGGCCGTGAAGAGACCTATCGTCAGAGCGAAAGCGATCAGCGTGGATAGGGCCAGATTACGAGTGAAACAGATATGTGATGCAAGGGCCATGGGCCGACCTCCGGTGCGTGTTGGATGGGTCTACGCATGCCCGAAGCAGATGGATTTGTTTAAACGCTCGCCAATGATAGTTCTGAAAACCGAAATGGTCAGATGTCATGTTTTCTTCTCAAATCAGATGCACTATAATTGGACCGGCAGGGTGCAACATAGCAACCAAGATTAGTCGACGGTCTCAATCGTGCCGCTAATCCTCAGCGCTAGCGCATTTGGTCAAGTTTCAGAAACCGACCACCAATCCCTGCTAAGATTCACTGACTGGTTCAATCAAGCCCTGCTGAAGGCAATGTCATGGCTGAAACTGACCTTAAGCCGAAAATTCGAAGCAAGACCAAGGTTGAAAAGCCACAGCTTTACAAGGTGGTCTTGCTTAACGATGACTATACACCACGGGAATTCGTGGTTCTGATCCTTAAGGGGGAATTCCGTCTGGACAGCGCTCAGGCTGAAGTCGTCATGATAACGGCGCACCAAAAGGGTGCTTGTGTTGTGTCCGTCTATCCCAAGGACGTTGCGGAGACCAAGGCAACACGGGCCATCGACGCCGCGGGAAAACTAGGCTATCCGCTGCATTTCGATGTGGAGCCGGAATAGAGCGGCAAACCCGGATCAACACAACAAAAAACCCGGCCTTGTGAGCCGGGTTTTGTCTCTTTGGACCGGTGCTTGAGCTTTAATCCCGCAGCTTGACGATCTTGTCGTCATCACCGCCCGGAGTGTCATCATCTGAACCATTGTCATCAGAACCTGAAGCATTTTCCGGTTCTACAACAGACGCCAGGAGTTCATCCTGAAGCGGTTCGGTGATGCCCAGTTCGGCAGCCGGATCGTAAACACCCGTCAGGCCCAGCTCTTCTGCTGGTCCCTTGCCTTCCATTGCCATCTGATAATTGGCAATCACGGACTTCAGCTGGCCAATCTGCTCGTTGGCTGTATCAACCTGGATCTTGTACCGCTGCAGGCGTTTGTTTTCATCAATCAGATCTTCCAGGTTGTCTGCAAATTTCTGATTCTGGTTGCGCTGATGGTTGAGATCGGTCAGCGCTGAATTGTAGCGCAGGTTGACCTCACGCAGCTTGGCGCCGGTCGCCATCAATTCGTTGCGGTCTTTCTCATGATTGGTCTGGGCGCTGTCGAGAAGATGCTCGATTTCCTGCATGCGTTTGACATGCTCGCGGTTGCGCTCCTTGATCGTGGAATTCTCGCGGGCCATTTCCTGCAAGGACTGCGCACCGATCCGGCGCTGCGAGGACAGGTTCTCGATTTCCGCGTTCAAGGCATAGACCTCGTTGTCGTGCTTGCGCTGTTCTTCTTCCAGCCGGGACTTGGCATAGACCAGTTCCTGGTTGGCGACATCGAGATGAGATTTCAGATCGATGTTGTCATTGCGGAATTCGTTCAGCTCACGCTTGGAGGCCTCGAGCTCGCTGGTGACCTGGTTGTTCTTGCGAACTTCCTCTTCCAGAAGCTGGGCGCTTTCGGTCAGGTTCTGCTGAAGTTCCTTTTCCCGATGCCGCACAGCTTCAAGGTCTGAAGACAGACCCTCGGCGTGTTTTTCGAGTGTTTCGAACTTGGCTTCCAGATCATTCATCTTGCCTGAAAGATCGGCGACCTTGCTGTTGGCATCGACCAACTGCGCACTCTGCAGGCGGTATTCTTCGTTTATCTTCTTGTTGTTGTCACGGATCGTGACAATGTCATTGCGAGCGGTTTCCAACGCTGTCCGGGTTTCCGTGGAACGCTTGCGCAGGGAATGAACCTCTGCCTGGGCATCTTCCAGCTGGGTGGTCAGCGTTTTGGCCTTGTGCTCTACGTCAAGTAGATCCGTCGAGATCTTGGCGTTTTCGGACTTGAGCCGGACTTCCGTTTCCACGCTGACGCGGGATGCCTCGACATACTCCGCCATCAGGCGAATGCTGGTCTGGCTCTCCGCGGCATAGGCAGCCATCTGGTCAAAGGTCTGGTTGAGCCCGCCGATTCTGGCTTTCAAACCGTCCAGCGTGTTCATCTTTTCCTGCATTTTCAGGGCAAATGGTGACAGGTGCTCGACATTAGACACGGTGTCTTGTCCCTCGGAGGCAGTGATGCCACCTTCGATCTGCATCTCATTGTCTTCGCCTTCCGACGAGGATTTCGAGAAAATACCCATTCGATGCTCCTGTGGTCCGCGCCGAGGCTTCGCCTGCACGTGCTACGCAATACATTAACGCTCTATTAACCCATAAGCTGGGGATCAATCAACGACTCAGGCGTTGTCGACGCCATGATACACTCGAAAATGTTGCCTCAAAAAGGCAGATTTACCCCGTATTTTTGCCAATTTGCCTTTATAGTTAACGCGTTTTGGTCAGTCTAGAAGTGCAGTTTGGCGACATCATGATCGCGCTCATCAGTTTTGCACTGGCATAAAATATATAAATGACATCAGAAGCTTGCGCGAGGCGTGCCGCGGTGGCCGTTGTCGTTCACCCAGCGGCACTTCTGAGAAATGACAATGGCCGGGCTCTTGTGATTTTGGACTGAAAATGCCCGAAAACCGGCATTTCGGCAAAAAAGTCACAGCATGCCGACAAAACAGCCGGAATTTCAGCGATTTCAATATTTTGGAGCTTTCAACCAGCGCCATCGGACCAATGGCGGTTCCGATTTCGCTTCCTATCCACCCATTTCGTCAATGGTCCAGCTCAACGGCCAGCCTTCGGGAGGACCGGTAACGCCATCACATTCAGATTTTTCATAATATCCGACAAGCGTGAAGTTGCCGGATTCAGCTTCCATTTCATGATGCTCGAAGGATCCGCAATCGTAGTTCGGTGAATAATAGGTGGTGCCGGTGACCTGGCCCGTAGCGGGATCATAAAAGAGGTTGTTGACCAGCGCGTGATTGGGCTGGTTGAACCCCGGAGGCGTTTCAAACTCGTGCCATTCGTCCAGCGACGGATTGAACGGGATATGCGTCGCCAGATAATAGGGCACATTCGCATCGGCCATCTGACACGGCACGACCCACATTTCGACATCACCTTCCGCAAAATACTGCGCACCGAAGGCGGGAACAGTTTCGTCCAGCTGACAGTCCAGCGTGCGATACCCCATCATCTGGATCGTTTCGGGAATGTCGGCAACCGCATAGACCTGTCCAACCGGGCCGTCATTGGCAAGGCTGGCATTGGCAGAACTGGCGTTGGCATCCTGTGACGGCATCACCGGCGGTGGCACATCATTGGCTGAAGCCGCGTTTGAAGCGGCCGGGGATGCTTTTGCCGAAACGTCTATGGCATCATCCGAAGGCTGGCCACCCTTGGCGACAATGGCATCCAGGCGGCCAATTCGGTTCTGTTCCTCATCCATCTTGAGCAGTGCATGGGTGATCCCGGTGAGCGAGATCCAATAGGTCAGCGTCTCCGCCGGTCCGCCATATTGCACCTGAATGATGGCGTTTGTGCCCAGCCGGAGATTGTTCAGAAGATCGCGATCAGCAGGCCCCGCGAAGGTGATTTCATTGCCCTTGTAGACCTTGTCGGCCAGGCCGAAGAAGCCATAGTTCTCCAACACACCTTCAACTTCAATCCGGGCGCGCATGCCAACAGTCATCGGGGTAGTCGGGCGCAGCGTGACATAGACCTTGCTGTCCGGTTTGGCACCGCGTTCGATCTTCAACCGGAACGCCTCGTCATTCGATCCCGTGCCGGGCGTTTCCGCGATACAATAGTTTTCCGCGTTGCAGCTCACTGACCAGTCGCCATAACCGGTTTTGGCCAGTTCGGCGGATGCGCCGCCGACGATTATAAACGGAAGGCAAGCAAAAAATGTCAGGCGTTTCAGCACAGTGTCATCCCCCGGGCAGCTGTCGTTGCAGCAGCCATACTCTTCTGACGGCGCCCGGGCAAATCCGAAGCGCCTTTGTTGATTGTCAGAATGACTCGGGGAAGACAGAAGTCAATTGAGAGTTTGCTCAGGCCATAAACATATGCAGCCCAAAAACCGCCGCATGGTCTCCCACCGGCGTTTGGATCAGATCATCTCCTGCAAGACACAGGAGTGGCGAGACGCGTCAGGCTTTGCCTGCGCATCTTGAGAACTGTAGTGTTTCTTCGGCTCGGCCTAACGCGCCTCGCCCGGGCTGTTATGTGCGGTGGGAATCTTCCAGTCGGCCAGACGCGGCACAGGATTGTCAGTCCCTGCCACAGCGTGCCCAGCCGCGGAAGCGTCCTCCGGTACAGCTGCAAGCCCGGAACCATCCCGCCGAACCCCGAACAAATTGCGTTACCATCTGCCCGTGAGCTCCCGCCCGATCCGCTCCATGCCGGAGACGGTCCCCCTGCAAGCCCGTGTAAGTGGATACGGGGAGAGTATACGACAGGGTTCTGGGGGCGGGGATAAGATTTCTTTTTGTCAGGAGCCTGCCAGAACCTCTGACCTCATCCTGAGGAACCACTTTAGCGCAGTCTCGAAGGATGTGCCTCCAATTCAGAGTTCGCCGCCCATCCTTCGAGATGGGCCTTTGGCCCTCCTCAGGATGAGGGGAGAGGCAAGAAGCGCGACATTACGTAACCCACAGCCGTCATCCCATGGCTTGACCATGGGATCCATTGGTTCCAGAATCCGCTGAAAAGTGCGAAGTATCTTTGGCTAGGCACAGGTCCTCAAAACTCTCTCGCCACTGCCGATCCCGGGATTGAATCCCCTATCAAGTCGGCGATGACCACTAAGGGGGAAAGCCACGCTACGCTCGCTTCTGTTTTTCCAAACCGCAGGACGTTTTTTCGATAGGACCTGCACAAGAACCGGGGTCCGGCCGCGCCGCAAACTGCTGGGTCCTCTTGTGGTCCAGAATCATTTGGTTCTGTGGGAGATATAACACTTGTCCGGATTGCGGGCTTTTTTGCGACAGCTGTCCATGGCGGCTTTGTCGGCGCTTGCCTGGGTTTTCCTATTCCAGACCGCACCGCAACCCAACATTCCGGTGATGGTGAAGGCGCGGCCCTTGGCAAACGCCGCATATTTTATTTTCCGGTATTCTTTTTTGAATTTACTCAGGAGCTCAGAGCAGCCGAAGTTTTTAAACTCGACCGGGTTGCCTTCAGCTTCGGCGGAGATGAAGGCGAGGCCTTTGGAACTGTCATAGGAAAGATTAACGACGAAGATGGCTATTAGAGTGGCACAGAACCAAGTCTTCAGCTTTAAGAAATTCATGGATTATTCCCAATCATGTCGAATTACTTTTTTAAAGTATTGGGTTGTGTGAAAAATGCAATCACTCAAAGCTGGTGTCCAACATTACCGCCCCGGTCGTCCAGACTTCTTCGGTCGCCCTCTTCGTTTTTTCTCGTCAGTAGGATCCTCATAGGACCCAGTGCCGATCTTGCCGCGCGGGGTGAGGTGGGGGGCGTCGTCTGCCTGGATGATTGGGGCGTGGACGATGGGGGGCGGTTTGGTCGGAAGCGGGCCCTTGGCCAGCGGCACTTCGGTCCGCTTGTTGGTCATTTCATCCAGATGCGGTTTGTGTACTTTTGACTTCGCCCTGGCAGCGCGATCCCTGGCCGTTTCTTTCTTCTTGCCGGAAGCGCCTTCCTTGGAGCCGCCGGCACCGAATTTCTTGGTGCCCCGATAGCCGCCGGTCTTGCTGTCGACCGAGGATTGTCGTGCCATGGCGTCGTCGGCAACGGCCAGTTCGGTTTGTTGCAGGCGCTTGATTTCGTCGCGCAGGCGAGCAGCAACCTCGAAGTCGAGATCGGCAGCGGCATCGCGCATCTGTTTTTCCAGATCGCCGATATGGGCCTGCAGATTGTGGCCGACCAGATTGCCTTCTTCTGCAAATCCGGCATCCACCGTGACGTGGTCCTGCTCGTAGACGCTTTCCAGAATGTCGCCGATGGAGCGTTTGACGCTTTCCGGCGTGATGCCGTGTTCGGCGTTGTAGGCCATCTGTTTTTCGCGGCGGCGGTTGGTTTCCTTGATCGCCCGGTCCATGGAGCCGGTCATGTTGTCGGCGTAGAGAATAACCTTGCCGTCGACGTTTCTGGCCGCACGGCCAATGGTCTGGATCAGCGAGGTTTCGGAGCGCAGGAAGCCTTCCTTGTCTGCATCCAGAATCGCGACCAGCCCACATTCGGGAATGTCGAGGCCCTCGCGCAGCAGGTTGATGCCGACCAGCACATCGAACGCGCCGAGGCGCAGATCGCGCAGGATCTCGATGCGTTCCAGCGTGTCGATGTCGGAATGCATGTAGCGCACACGGACACCGTTTTCGTGCAGATATTCCGTCAGATCTTCGGCCATGCGTTTGGTCAGCGTGGTCACCAGTGTGCGGTAGCCCTTCTGGGCCGTTTCGCGAACCTCACCCAGCAGATCATCGACCTGGCTGGTGGCCGGGCGGATTTCCACCGGCGGATCGATCAGGCCGGTCGGGCGAATGACCTGCTCGGCAAACACACCACCAGCTTCCTCCATCTCCCAGCTGCCCGGGGTGGCGGACACGGCAACCGACTGCGGCCGCATGGCGTTCCATTCCTCGAAGCGCAGCGGGCGGTTGTCCATGCAGGACGGCAGGCGGAAGCCATATTCGGCCAGCGTTGCCTTGCGGCGGAAATCGCCCCGGTACATCGCGCCGATCTGCGGAATGGTGACGTGGCTTTCGTCGGCGAATACGAGCGCGTTGTCCGGAAGGTATTCAAACAGCGTGGGCGGCGGTTCGCCCGGCTTGCGGCCGGTCAGATAGCGCGAATAGTTCTCGATGCCCTGACACGAGCCGGTAGCCTCCAGCATCTCCAGATCAAACATGGTGCGCTGTTCAAGACGTTGTGCTTCCAGCAGGCGGCCATGGTTGTTGAGCTCTTCCAGTCGGCCTTTCAGCTCGGCCTTGATCGACTTCTGGGCCTGGTTCAGCGTCGGCTTGGGCGTGACATAATGCGAGTTGGCGTAGATCTTGACCGACTTCAGCTCGCCGGATTTCTGGCCTGTCAGAGGGTCAAATTCGGTGATCGTCTCGATCTCGTCGCCAAACAGCGAAATGCGCCAGGCGCGGTCCTCGTAGTGGGCCGGGAACAGCTCGATGGTGTCGCCGCGCACCCGGAAGGTTCCGCGCTGGAACGCCGCGTCGTTGCGCTTGTATTGCAGGGCGACCAGATCGTTGATCAGCTGGCGCTGGTTGATGCTCTCGCCCGCCTCGATCTGGAAGGTCATCGCCGTGTATGTCTCGACCGAGCCGATACCGTAAATGCAGGACACCGAGGCGACGATGATGACGTCGTCGCGCTCCAGCAGCGAGCGGGTGGCGGAGTGGCGCATCCGGTCGATCTGTTCGTTGATCGAGGATTCCTTCTCGATATAGGTGTCCGTGCGCGGCACATAGGCTTCCGGCTGGTAGTAGTCGTAGTAGGAGACGAAATACTCGACCGCATTGTCCGGGAAGAAGGTCTTGAACTCGCCATAGAGCTGGGCGGCCAGCGTCTTGTTCGGAGCAAGGATCAGGGCAGGGCGCTGGGTGCGGGATATCACCTGCGCCATCGTATAGGTTTTGCCCGAACCGGTGACACCCAGCAGCACCTGGGTTTGGTCGCCGCTGTCGATCCCGGCCATCAGATCAGCGATGGCGGTCGGTTGATCCCCGGCGGGTTCATAGTCCGACACCAGCTTGATCGGCACACCGCCTTCGGATTTTGACGGTCGGTCCGGCCGGTGCGGCACCCACTCGGCACCGTCCTTGATCAGCGGATCGCCGCTTTCAATCAGGGCCGCCAGCGCCTCGACGGTGGCCGTTGCGCCCTGATTGCCACCCAAATCCCCATAGCGGCCGTCGGCAGCGGATTTTTTCTTATTGTCCTTCTTGTGCCGTTTCAGCTTTTCCTCGAGCTGCTCCGCGTCTTCCAGCGACATGTCGAGACCGGCCACCGGGTTCAGCCCACCTGCTGCCCGCTCCCGCGCATTGTCGGCCTTGCCCATGGATGTGCCGCGTGCCGACTTGGCAGGTTTGTCTTTTTTCGCAGCTGTTTTTTTAGGGCTCACGGACCGTCGCGCATTCGCGCTGTCCTCCGCAGGGGCAGTCTGGCCGACCGGCGGCTGGTCAGCCTTGCCTTCGCCTTGCTCCGGGGCTCTTTTACCTTTGCTAAGCTTGGGAACGGGTTTGTCCGCTTCCTCGGAAATCTCGGCAGCCCAGTCGCTAATTGATCCTGACAGCGGCGCGCCGGACAGGGGGGGCTGCGGGGCCTCACCAAACCCGTCCGGTTTGGCGTTTGCAGTTGTCTTGTCGGCGGGTTCAGGGGCGGATTTCATCGGCGTCTTGCTCATGCCTGCAATATGGTCCGTCTTTCCCCCGGAGGGAAGAGGACCGCTGTGGCTATGGCCCGGAAATTCAGACTTGCTGACAGTCTCCTGACAGGATGGTGTCAGGAGGTTGAGTATCTCACATTAACCCAATGCTTGAGGCATATAAGCTTAGGTGCTGCCCAGGGAAATTAGGGCTTGCTATGATAAAAGGGTTATTGTTAAATTCATCCAAAGCTTTTAGTGTGAATTGGAAGCAACTCAGGGGTGCGGGTTGATAAATATGTCAGGATCGGGCCCTTTAATTCTGTGTAAGTTGCGAATTTGGACTCCACTTCTGCTTGGGTTCCTGACCGCTTGCGCCGGAGTGCCCTTAGAAACACTAAAAACCTATTCCGACGCTTTCAGTCAGGCGAATGACGCTGGTAATCTCCTCCTCGATGAAATCTCGCCGATTGTTTCCTCTGCTACGCCCGCGCGGGGTAAAGTCACATGCGGCACCTCCCGGTTGGGTTATCCGCTGTGCTTCGACCTGATCGCCGTACGGGGCAAGGACGGGATCCGGCAAAATGAGGATCCCTCGATCGTTGCCCGGCGCGACGCACTTGCCGCCGTCACGCTCTACAACAAGATGCTGGTGGATCTGGCGGAGGGCAAGCAGACGAAGGACTTTATAAATCAAGTCGACGAACTGGTGATCCTTGCGAATTCGGTTGCGACGCTGGGCATTGTCCCCAGCGGCGGCCTGACCGCGCTTGTGCCGCCGACGGCGAGTTTCGCCAAGGATTTGGCTGCAAGATTCGGCCGCGCCCGGGCAAATGCGACGGTCCGCCAGTCGATCCTGCAGAGCAAGGACGATATTCAGGAACTTCTCAAGGCGCTTGCTGACGACACACCCAAAATCTACGAGGTGTTCCGCAAGGCGCGGGAAGCCGATCTTTTTAAAATCGGTGTAGAACGCAAGAGAGCTTCTAGCGCTGGAAGGACGGCGGCAGTCGGGGAGGCCGACAAGCGCCTGAGGGCGATGTCGAAGAGTATCGGGCAATTTCATGAAAGCCTGACGGCCTATGTCAAGCTGCTGGACCAGACGGCAAGGGCGCTTGAAGCGCTGGTCGTGGCAGCGGAAACGTCGCCAGGTACGGTGGCCAGTGCGGCACTGGTTCTCAGCGAAGCGGAGCAGATCCGGGAGCGGTCCGAAGAGTTCTGGAACGCTATCCGCAAGGTCCGGATCACGGCTGCTGGAGGGTAATAATCCACTAGATGGATAATGGGGAGGAACGCATCATGCCATCGTCTGAAGAAGTCCTCGCGCGGCTCAACGACGAGATGTCATTTGAAAGCCTTATGGATCTCGTCGACAAATGCGAAACGGCTGCCGAACTGGATGCTGTCGAGGAGTTCGGCAACAATCTGTTAGAGCGGCGGTTGCTGGAGGCCGTCGAGGGCTTCAAGGCTGGCACGCAGCGGTTCTTGAACGTGACTGATAAGATCCTGAAGGCGATCGACGCTCTGGACAAGACGTTCGTGTCAATCTCGCCGATTAGAAACCCTCTTGAGGCACCGGCCCTTAGCAAGGTGATTGGCCGGCTGTCTGAGGCGCTGCGGCTGTTCCACGACGACCAGGGGATGCGGAAGACCCAGAGTTCCAACGAGGAAGTCGACGATCTCCCTAACGACGAGAACGTCATGCCGCCGGTTCTCAATCCGGTGAACATACCGGCAGATATTACAACGGGTCAGATTCTGGAAGGGCCGGTGCCTTCCACCAGCCGGAAATTCGAGGAACTGGCCGATGAATACGTCAAATATTTCGTTTCGACCGAGTTGAAATCCGGCCGGCTGCCGGAAGTGAAGAAAATGGCTTCCAAGGCACTGGCCAACAAGGGCCGGTACGAGGCGGCCGGCAATCCGCTCGGTATTCCTTGGTGGTTCATCGCTGGTATTCACCTTCTGGAATCGACCTATAATTTCTCCACGCATCTGCACAACGGCGACCCGCTGTCCGGTCGTACATTTCGAGTGCCATCCGGACGTCCAATCAGTGGAAATCCTCCTTTTTCCTGGGAGGAAAGCGCAAGGGACGCGCTCACGCATCAAAATCTGAATACCTTGTCGGACTGGTCGTTACCCCGGGCCCTGTGGCGCTGGGAACGCTACAACGGTTTTGGTTACCGGAGCCGGCGGGTTCCGACGCCCTATCTTTGGAGCTTCACTTCGATCTATACGAAGGGCAAATTTGTCGGAGACGGGGCTTTCAGCAAATCCGCGGTCTCCAAGCAATGTGGCTGCGCAGCGCTGCTGAAGTATCTCCACAACGAAGGCCATGTGGACTTGAAGCTGGATATCCTTGGCGAGGATGAGACCAATCAGCCGGATTCGGACGTAAATGCGGAAGTGATAGTTGCAGACAACTTACCTAATATCGACAATAATATCCCCCCCGAGCATCCATTTCAGGCTTTTTTTGCCGAGCATCTGCCGAATGTGCGGCATTTCGAGTGGCATGAATTTCTTGTCAAAGGTGCATCGCATTCAGTAAACGGACTGAACACGGACCCACCATTCGAACTCTGGGAGAATGTTATTCCCTTGGTTCTAGCCTTAGATGAATTTCGAGAGCAGGTAGGGCACCCAGTCATACTTACAAGTGTTTACCGAAGCCCGAAGTATAACGCCCGAATTGGAGGGGCGACCAGAAGCCAACACATGGTATTCACGGCGGCTGACTTCAAAGTCGTCGGGGCAGGAGCGGGCAGCCCAAATGATTGGGCAAGCAGGATGAGGCAAATTCGGCAATCCGGGATTTTTGAAGGTGGTATCGGGACATACCCAACCTTTGTTCACGCTGATGTGCGCGGAACTCGTGCGAATTTTTAGCATTCAAACGCCGCTTAATTAATCGGTCTTTAGCCTTCTTACACCGGCTAAATCCGGCAAAACTGCGTTGAATTTCTACTTTTTTGCTTTGAGATAGTCGTAAATCACCCTCAAGCCGCGGCGACGTCCTGCAGGAACCGGTCAATCCGGTTGGTGACGTCGTGGAGCTGATTGTTGGTTTCGTCGGTGATGGTTTCACCACCTGTTTTGCCGACTTGCTGGTTTCGCTGGAGCCGCGTGAGGTGTCGTTGACGTGTTCGGAGACACTTGCGGTCTGGCCGGTAGTCAGGGTGACCCCAGTGGAGATTTCGGCAGTTGCATCAGCTTGTTGCTGGACAGAGGTTGCCATGACGGTCGCTGCAACCAGCAAAGGATTGTTGCCGGTCTTGGGCATGTTGTGCCTGATGTAGGCTGTGCCGATGTCGATACAGATTGACGGCTTGTACAGGCCCAGGTCCGCACCTACCATCTCTTCCAGAAAACAAAAGCCGTCAGAAAAATGGACATGCAATCGTTCTTTTCTTTCTATGCAGGGCGGAACTGGTAAACCTGAAGCAGTTGATTCCCAACTGCCAAATTCATGGTGCAAATGGTGTGAGATCTATTTCCTGGCGCTGTGCCCGAGGTCTTTCTTCGGCCAAAGATGATCGCGGAGGCGTTGTTTCAGTTCCTTGGCTTCCGGAAAACCGTCGTCTTCGGTTCTGTCCCAGACAGTGTGACCTTCGCAGGTGATGGTAAAAACCCCGCCCGCGCCGGGAACCAGGGTCACGGCTCCGGCTTCTTCCGAGAAGGTGGAGAGGATTTCCTGGGCCATCCAGGCAGCACGCAGCATCCAATTGCATTTGCGGCAATAGGTGATGATGATATGAGGCGAGGGGGCGGTGTTCATGGCGTCCGAAATCTCCATTGAATAGACGAAAGCTGCTTGTGCCACACTCTTCCTGCAGTTCACCAGAGCATATTGCTTCTGATATCGTGGCTGCGTTCATAGATCATCCGGTGCTGGCAGAGACGTGCGGGCAACTGCTTGAGGCTGTTCCGCAGTCCGGGCTGACCAATCGCGTTTTCCGACTGTCTACTGAAACCGGAGATTATTTCCTGCGTCTGCCCCGGGCAGAAACCGCAAGCATGATTGACCGTCATGCGGAAGCGCATAACCTCGCTCTTGCAGCAGAACTTGGCCTTGCACTGCCCGCGATTTATTGCAATCCCGAGACTGGCATTTTGCTGACGGGCGCAGTCGAGACCCTTGAAAGGGCTCCTGTCGGTTTTGCCAACGACCTTGGAAAGTCTGTCGGGCGTTTGCATTCAACGGGAGGCAAATTTCACGGCAAGCTGGACCCCGCCAGTGTCTATGAAACCCAGAAATCTGGATTGAACCAACAGCCAGACCTTTTGAAAAAAATTTCTGCGCTGGATGCCGCGCTGGCGAAAAACAATAAGCCGGCGTTTGCGGAGGGTGATGGAACATTCCTTGTTCCCAGCCACGGCGATCTGTCACCCGGCAATTGCCTTGCGGTTGGTAGCGGGATCTGGCTGATCGATTGGGAGTATTCCGGGATGTCCTTGCCTGCCTGGGATCTCGCTTATGCCATTCTGGAGAATGGGTTTACGGCAGAGGATGAACAGCTCTTTCTTCAGGGATATGCGACTGCCGGAGGACGGGAACTCTTGCCGACTGAAGGCCAGTTAAACCTCATGAAGTCACGATGTGATGCGGTCTCTGGACTCTGGGCCCTGGAGCAGGTTGCTAGAGGCCGGGATGCGGCGACATTTCGGCCATTTGCGCAAGACAGAATAGAACGGGCGCTGGGCCGTTTGCGATAGAATTGCCTTCAATCAGCGTTCGGGATCGGCCAGACAGAGCGCGTGATGAGTGTTCATCCGGGACCGCAAGCTCTGGTTTTCCGGCTCTGCGTTAAGCTGCAACCAGATCCCGTCGTTTTTCAAGTGGGTCAGTGTACAGGTGCAGGCAGCGTTACAAATTTGCGGGTCACTCCAGGTTTCCTGGCAGTTGCGGGTGCAGGCTTTGATAAAGGATATCTCGGCAGGGTCGGCCCCAGACCCAATGGATGCTGCCAGCCAGACAAGTCCGTAGAGCACTGGTTGGTGGAGCAGGTAAATCGGCAGGGAATGGCGTCCTAAAACACGGGATACCCTGCCGGCAATTCCCTCAAACCGGTATTCAGACAGTTTCTGCCAAAGGCCGGTTCTGCGCGCTAACTGGGAGACAGCCAGACCTGTGAGTGTCACGCCAGCCCATGGGGCCACGGGGACATAATCAACGCTCACATGTCCGGTGCGTCCGAGCCCGGTCCATAACCAGAGCGGACCATCGAAGAAAGAGAACGCCCCCCACTGAGGCAGTGTCAGAAAGACAGCGGCGGCAATGATCGTCGGCACCAGTGGCAATCGGCTGAACGGCAGGGCAATCAGGCTGGCTGCTGCAATGGAATGCAGAATCCCAAAGCGGACAAAACTGTCTCCGAATACAAAAAACGTCACGGCCGAGACAGTTGCCGCCGCTGCTATAATGATGGCTTCGCGCTTCAAGAAGGATCGCCATCCAATGGCATTATGATGGGCAAGGTCCAGACTGATGCCGGCGAGAAACAAAAAGCTGCCTGCAATACATGCGGCAAAAATACGCCAGCCGTAGCCTTGTGAAACAGGCCAATCCACAATTGCAAACCAGGAGAGATCCCAAGACAAATGATAGATGGCCATCGCGACAACAGCCAGTCCCCGCGCCACATCCAATATGGCCAGTCTCGGAATTTTTGGGCCGGTGTTCTCGGAGGAAAGCTCTGTCATACGCTTATGCTTAGGGCGCACCGCGATGAAAATCGATCGCTGCTGATATGTTAGCCGCTAAAGGTCACAAGCAATGTGGTCACAAGGGCAGCGGCGAGAAGGATCGCACCAACGTAGGGCCAAGGCGACGGTCGGTGGGCGGTAAATACATCACGATTGACCGGATCCTGCAGCATAGCCCAACTCCTTCAAACCCAAACCAGACCGGCAGGGTGGTGCATTAAGGCTACGACGGGAAGGTGGTAAATGAGGTGTTAACCTGTTTTCCCAAGAAAACCGCCAGACTGTGGACGGCTTGGCGGTTTGTTTTCTTTGGGATTGACTCAAGGCAAGCTGCTGAGAGTCTTCGGGAATTATGCCCTGTTCAGAGCTCCAGCGCGTCCAGGCCAGCTTCAAGGTAATCGGCCAGCATTGGCATGCCGAGCAAATATGTTGCAGTTGACCCTACGGCACGCTCACGCGCTTCCTGAGCCGCCTGGTCAAAATCACCTGCTTCGAAATCGCCCCTGCCTATCCAGGTGATGGCAACCAGCGCTGCTGCCTCATCGACATTGAAGTCTTCGATCAGCTCGCGCAATTCCTCATCGGACTGGTCGCTTTTCTCCTCTTCGGCGAGGCCGTCATGGCCGTGGGCTTCTCCGAGCGTATCTGCATCGAATTCCACGTCACCTTCGTGGCCGTCTTCAAAGCTGTCTTCCAGTGACGTTGCAACAGCGCGCGCCTTTTGTGCCAAGAGGCGAACGGTTTCGGGAGAAAGTGAAAGATTAATATCCATGGATGCCTCCGACAAACCTGCCCCTTCTTTATCGATCCAGTTTTGATCATTGGCAATGGTCATTGCACGAATTCCTGCATTGCGGCGTTCAAACTGTGATGCCGACTGATCCCGGCTTAAACACGCGTGAACGGATTTTTTCTGAGCTTCCTGTTGCATCGGCCCAACCTGTCAGCGGTGTCGATGGTGAGATGAAGTTCACTTTATACAGCGCTAGTTGTCCTTGATCGGTATCAACCCGGGCTACCGGGTTATCGCAATCATGGAAAATGGATGCAGCGGCTCATTGCTCCACATCAAAGGGCTATTGTAAATTCCTGCTATAGTTCGGGAGATACAGAGAGAAAGGACTACTGGCATGTACAAGAACATACTCATACCCGTCCTCTTTGATAAAGAACATGATACGCAAGCGTCCTACCTGGTTGCGCGGTCATTGGCGGGTGAGGATACAACATTCACCGTCATGCACGTCATCGAGGAAATCCCGGATTTCGTAGTGAACCAGCTGCCCAGCGAATTGTTGGCCAACTCGCGACATGAGGCGGAGGTGGCATTGGAGAAATCTGCAGCAGCCCTGCCGGGTGCGAGGACCGAGTTGTTGTCAGGACATGCCGGGCGTCTGATTGTCGACTATGCAAAAGACAACGGCATAGACTGCATCATCATGGCGTCACACAGACCGGGGTTCGAGGACTATTTTCTCGGGTCTACAGCAGGCAGGGTCGTGCGCCACGCCAGCTGTTCGGTTCATGTTATCCGATAATACTGCAGGCTGCGCAGCTCCAACGACCCCTTAAGGTGTTTCGAGTTGCGCCGCTGCTTCGGACTCTTTTGTCTTGATCGGGAGGTCCTGGTTCGCCATTGCGGCAGCTACAGTCAATGCAACTGCCAGGATCAGGCCCAAAAATATTGCCTGTATCAATGGACGAGCGTCTCGCATCTCCAGACTTGTCTCTGAGCGTTTGCCTGCTTCGTGTTGTTCAATGGGTTTCATGACAGTTCATTCTTCAAGTGTTCTTATTCGGATATATTTCTGATCTGCACGCATCAGGCAGATCTGCATGTCCCGGTGAGATCCCGATACACCTGTCGTCCCAGATGAAGGGTTAGGCCGCCCATCAAAAGGAAAGCCACGGTCGGCAAGATCAGGAGCGGTTGTGTGGCGATCGGAAGGCAGATCAGCAACGCCGCGACACAAACAAAAATCCCTATTGGTGGAAAGGCATCTGCCAAGTCCAAATTTCGGTCAGGTGTCGTGTTTCGATTTTGCATGGAGCCTCCATTGCGTTGATGGCCCAACTGTCGTGGTTAAATGCGCCTCCATGCAGTCGTCATTTTGACTTTGGCATTGTAATTTCGTGACAATTTTGAGGCGAAGGGCCGAAAATGCCGACTCTGAGTATTCTTAGTATTGGTGTTTATACGAAGGATATTTTCATAATTAAAATTTTAAATAAAATTTGAATTACTTTTGTTTTCTGTTCGATTCTTAAATATTGTTTCGAATTTACTTTGATGCTTTATGGTTTGTTTCCTTTTGTTTGTGATGATGCTTGTGGGACGAATTCAACGAGTACGGGCAAGGTATGGCATTCCAAGCAGCGCAAAAAGCGTTGGTTCCAAAATCAGTTGATGAGGCGCCAATAGAAGAACCCAATGCTGTGTCCGGCGAGGCACCTGCTTTGGTGCTTTCCGGGCTGCAGTTTTTCATTGCAGATATCAGCAGGAAAATGATCCTCTGGCATGAAGTGGGTTCTCAGAACTTCAGCAGTGAAGTTAAGGAGATGCAGGAAGCTCCGTCGAGTGAAGCGTTCCGGCATCTGGCCACAGAAGATCGCAAGAACATTCTGCGATTGATCCAGGGCGCCATGAAAGATGGGCAAGCCGGGCCGTTTGATGTCGGTGGAGGGCCTGATCACCGGATACCCGGGGTGCCGATTGTTGCGCATCGCTATGAGTTGCCGGACGGCAGGCTTCTGGTCATTTGCTTTCCATCAATTGGCGAGGAAGACAATCCGGGCCGGATTGCGCTCGGGCTAGCGCCAATCCTTCAGCATTTTGTAGCTTCGTCCAACCGAGTCGTTCTTCTGGTTGATAATTTCGGCTATATCCGCTTTGCAAGTGACGGCTTTGTCAAAACCTTCCAGATCGATGATGCCCGGCTCATACTCGGCCGGAACATTGCCCATATTCAGAATAGGGTCGGCAAGACGATCGTTTCCCTGGCGCTGGCTTCTCTGACGCGCAGAGCAAGCGCCACCGGGCGCGGCAAATTCCTGTTGGCCTCCAATGACAGTATGGAATTGAATTACGAAGCCATGTACTTCCGCATTGGCGGGAGTATCGGTGGCGTTCTTTTCTCGGCTGGTCGACCAAGTGGAGACGTAGACTTTCTCAAGGTCTTCGAGGTTTGTTCTGCGCCTATCCTGGTCATCAATGCCAAGACACGTGTCATTCTTGCGGCCAACAAGGCTGCTTTGAAATCATACCACTTGAAGATGGAAAATCTGGACTCCAAGACCATAACCGAGACATTGCTTCACCCCAAGAGCTACACCACTCTTCTAGAAGCAGCCAGCAGTGATTCTGAAGTTCCTGTATCCGTGCCGATAAATCTGGAGAATGGTCAAACCAAGAAAAAACGGGTCAAGGCAACGTTGGTTGACACGGAATCCAAGGAACCAAAACTCATCCTGGAGACACGGAACTAGTTCCCGCCATAAAAGTCGCCTGTCAGATGGATATTAGACCTGTTGGGGTCTTGTCTTCCGGAGGTGGCGGTTCTACGGTCCGCGCGCTGTTAATCCCCGTTTCCCTTGGAGGACATTATGGGCTTTCTTGCTGACGCACTGGCGCGTGTTCAACCTTCTGCGACCATCGCTGTCACCAACAAGGCGCGCGAGCTCAAAGCCGCAGGCCGCGATGTAATCGGTCTCGGTGCTGGCGAGCCGGACTTCGACACCCCGGAAAATATCAAGGCGGCTGCAATTGAAGCCATCAAAGGCGGAAAGACCAAATACACCGCTGTTGACGGAATTCCGGAGCTGAAAGCTGCGATTGTCGACAAGTTCAAGCGGGAAAACGGGCTTACCTACGAGACCAATCAGATCACAGTTGGCACAGGCGGCAAGCAGGTGCTTTACAACGCTCTCGTTGCGACCCTGAACCCGGGCGATGAAGTCATCATCCCGACACCGTACTGGGTCAGCTACCCGGACATGGTGCTCTTGGCCGGCGGTGAGCCGGTGATTGTTGAAGCGGACAAATCCACTTTCAAGATCACGCCGGAAGCGCTGGATGCAGCGATTTCTTCGCGGACCAAGTGGTTGATCTTCAACTCCCCGTCCAACCCGTCAGGGGCTGCCTACACGGAAGATGAGCTGAAGGCGCTGTGTGAGGTGCTGAAGAAACACCCGCATGTCTGGATCATGACCGATGACATGTATGAGCACCTTGTCTACGACGACTTCAAGTTCACAACTCCGGCCCAGGTGGCACCTGAACTTTACGACCGCACCCTGACCGTCAATGGCGTTTCAAAAGCCTACGCAATGACAGGCTGGCGCATTGGCTATGCAGGTGGTCCGGTTGAGTTGATCAAGGCGATGGCCAAGGTTCAGTCGCAGTCAACATCCAACCCGAGTTCAGTGTCTCAGTGGGCTGCTGTTGAAGCAATTTCCGGCACGCAGGATTTCATTCCGAAAAACAATGAAGTCTTCAAAGGGCGCCGGGATCTGGTTGTCTCCATGCTCAATCAGGCCAGCGGCCTGTCCTGCCCGGTACCGGAAGGTGCGTTCTACGTGTTCCCGTCTTGCGCGGGTACAATGGGCAAAACGGCTCCTTCTGGAAAAGTGCTTGAAAGCGATGAGGACTTTGTCACCGAGCTTTTGGAAACTGAAGGTGTAGCGGTGGTTCACGGTTCTGCGTTTGGTCTCGGTCCGAACTTCCGGATTTCCTATGCGACGTCGACAGAAGCTCTCGAAGAAGCCTGCACGCGTATCCAACGCTTCTGCGGCAATCTGAAATAAGGTTTTCAGCCTCAAAGCTGAAGAGATAAGGGCGGCCTGTTGGTCGCCCTTTTTCTTGCCTTGGGCAACCGGGAGGCTTTCAATTCCGGAGCGCTGCCAATAGATTGAAGAGCGTCCTGTTTTAAATCCATGATTTTTGGAGCATCGCATGAAAATGCTTCTGCCTTTTTGGCAACGATTGCTGATAACCCTGATGGCCATGCTGGCAGTCAGTTACGTCGCCAGTGTGATGTGGTTATCTGTTTTGGATTGGCCGATCCCGGGATATATCTCGGGCGTAATTGGTGGTGTGACCGCTCTACCCGTCTGGGAGATGCTTAAACGCATAAGGCCAAAGCAGCGCTAGGGACTGAACTGGTCTTCTGGTTTTCCGGTCGGCGTCAGTGTTGTTTCCATACTAAAATTGTTAAAGTTCTGTGCGCGATGCAACAGAAAAAAACCTGGAGCGATTGCCCCAGGTTCTGTGTCGTTTTTCTGCCTACCTAAGATGCGATTTTTCCGCCGTCTTTTTTGGTCACCACAACGACTGATGGGCGCGGTGGAATGCCGTCTTTGAAGTCTGGCCAGCGAGTTGCCGGGTCCTCAAATGTCGACGCGCGCTCAAAACCTTTCAGGGATTTGGTGCCGTCAGTGCCGGGGTGTTGCACTGCCAGGAACAGAGTTTCCTGATCACTGGTGAAATACGGTCCGCACAGTTCACCGCCGACAGGGCAACGGAAGAACAGTTTCGAAGAGCCACGCAACCTGCCATCTGTTTCAACAGCATACAGGCCATCGGATTTCCCGGTTTTGCCCCAGCTGGACCCCTGATCCGTTGACACCCAAAGTCGGCCTTCTGCATCGATTGCACAATTGTCCGGAGATCCGAACCAACCATGTTCGGACGTTTCCGGGCCCCACTGTGCGCCGACTTCAGTAACCTCAGGATCGCCGCACTTCACCAGAATATCCCATGTTGCGCGGGTGGCTGTGTGATCACCGTCCGGTTCGGTGATCTCGATAATATGGCCGAAGAAGGATTCCGGGCGTGGGTTTGCCGCGTCGACCTGTTCCGGCTTGCGTTTGTTGTTGTTGGTCAACATGACATATACGCGGCCATCTTGATGCGGTTGAACGTCTTCCGGCCGGTCCATTGGCGTTGCACCGAGCAGGTCGGCCGCAATTCGGGTGTCGATCAGAACATCGCCTTGGCTGCTGAAACCGTTGTCTGCAGTCAGCGGACCTTCTCCAAACACGATTGGCATCCAGTCGAGCGACCCATCGTCATTGAATTTGGCAACATAAAGCGTGCCATCGGACAACAGCTTCATATTTGCCGCACGATCGTCTCCAACCTTTCCTGAGGAGACAAACTTGTAGACATAATCGAAGCGATTGTCGTCGCCGGTATAGACCACCACTTGCCCGGACTTGGTCGTAAGAGACTCTGCGCCTTCGTGTCGGCAACGGCCGAGCGCCGTGTGTTTGACCGGTTTTGAATTCGGATCCATCGGGTCAACTTCCACGATCCAGCCAAAGCGATTGGCCTCATTTGGCTCCTTGTCGACGTTAAAGCGATCATCGAACTTGCCCCAGGCATACCACCCGCCCGGAACGCCATAGCGTTTCATTGATTTGGCTTGTGCCCCCTCCAGAACCGGTCTGCCATCAGCATCCTTGTTGTCTGTCCAGAAGTAACCGTGGAAGTTTTCCTCTGCCATCAGATAGGTGCCCCAGGGCGTAATGCCTCCTGCGCAATTGTTGAAGGTTCCAATGACTGAATTGCCGCCTGGATCGATCTTGGTCTTCATCCTGTCATGGCCTGCTGCCGGGCCGTCCACCGTCATTTCAGTGTCGAGCGGTTGGATACGGCGATTGTATTTGGAATCCAGAACGGGCGTCCAAACACCCGTTATACCTTGAACAATTTCCACGACCGTGCCGCCATGAGCCGCTTTTTCAATATTGACCAGTTCTTCGGTCATTCCGGCAAAATCAAGCTTGTCCTGACGACCCAGTCCCGGGAACATGACTTCTTCGTTGGTGTACTCATGATTGACGCAGAGCAGCCCGCGGGTGTTGTCGTCGTTTAGCGGAACAAAGCCGACATAATCGTTGTTGTACCCAAACTGCTTGAGCTGACTATCAGCTGTCTGGTTTTGTGGGTCGAACTCTGGTGCGTCTGCAAAGATCGGGTCTCCCCAACGCAGCAGCACGTCGGCATTGTAGCCGTCAGCGACATGATGATTTTCGTCATTTCCAGATGCAAGTTCCGTGAAATTGTAGGTGCTGTCTGCAGCGTGTGCGGAACGGCTGGATGACAGGGCCGTAGTGCCGAAAAGGGCAGTGGTCGCGGCTACGCCCAACATGCCGCGCATGACATCACGGCGTCCGTATCGGCGGTTGATTACATCACCGATAGTGTTGCCGAGATTAGGATTGGTCGGAATGTCGTCAAAGGCTTCATAGGCTTCGGCCTTGTTGCCGAATTCGTCTTTATAAATTGTCATGATGTCCTCTCCCGTTTCTGCGCAGCTCGCTTGTCGCACGCTTGCACGTTAACTTAACCACACGTAAGGATTGAATGCGATATAAATGGAGAATGGCAAACCAGCCAGCGCTTCAGATACTACGACAAATGGTGAGCCAAGGCGTTAGGCGCGGGAGATGATTGTATCCGTCAATTCCTGCAGGTCTGATTGCCGGGCGGGCAGGGAACGGCCCGGTTTCGAGCATTATCGCGGTTCAGCTGGTTGGTTCGATTAATGCGATTGTTGCTGTCGATCCGTTGCTGCGTTGTAAAATTGTTCTGCTGGCGATTGAGATTCTGATTGAGCTGTTGTTGGGCAGAGGGCAATTGACTGCTGCCGGGCTGGGAAAGCCCCCGCAATTGATTGGTTTGGGCTTCCGACAAGGAAATGCTTGCAAAGACGATGGTCAGGCCAAGCAACAATGACCCTGACCCAATCAACAAGGTCTTCAATAAACCATCACTCTGCATATCGTGCTCCGCGTGGGGGGGAGGACCTGGTGAAATCGCCGCTCCCGTCCCTTCAAACATATGGTGCAGAATTTCGGAGACAAGCTTGATAAGCCTCAAGCTGAATTATTGCATTGCGGTGTAAGATTGTCTTGCGTTGACGGTGGTATCGGCGCGACGATGGATTGCCGCCCTTGGCTGAAGCGCCTTCATCCATAAACGAGTGCTTGGTATCACAAGCACCGGGCTACTGGCCTTCAAAGCCGAACGGGCGAGACGCGGCGGCCCCGCGTCCAAAATCGCCGGCCGTGCCGCGTTGTGACGAGACATACTCGAACACACGGAGGGCACAGTATGGCAAACGCCAAAAACCGACAGGATCAAGCCAACGTCAGGGAACCCAAGTGCATTGCACTGGTTGGGCCGTTTGGGAGCGGCAAGACCAGCCTGCTTGAAGCGATCCTTGCGCGTACTGAGAAGATTGCGCGGCAGGGCACCGTTGCGGATGGAAACACTGTCGGAGATGCATCGCCGGAAGCTCGTGCCCATGGCATGAGCGTAGAGCTGAACTTTGCGGAAACAGATTATCTCGGTGACAAGTTCGTTTTCATAGATTGTCCGGGATCCGTGGAGTTCCTTGGTGAAATGGACGGTGCACTCAGCGGGGTCGACCTGGTTATTGTGGTGGCGGAAGATGATGAGCGGAAGGTTCCTGCCTTGCAGCTGATCCTGAAAGCCCTCGAAGCCCGCTCCATTCCGCGGGCTTTGTTTTTGAACAAGATAGACAAGAGCACGCGTGGGATCCGCGATGTCCTGAACCTTTTGCAGCCGGCATCTGAAGTACCGCTGGTCTTACGGCAAATACCGATCTGGGAAAATGGCGTTGCGACCGGTTTCATCGACTTGGCACTGGAGCGCGCGCACGTCTATCACGAGAAGGAACCAAGTACGCAGATCGACATGTCTGATGAAGACATGGCGCGCGAACATGAAGCCCGTTTCACAATGCTGGAGCTGCTGGCAGATCATGATGATGGTCTGATGGAAGCGTTGCTGGAAGACATTGCTCCGGAACGCGAGCAGATATTCGCCGACCTCGTCAATGAAATGCAGGATGGTTTGATCTGCCCGGTTTTCTTCGGATCAGCAGAGCACGGGCATGGAATTTCAAAGCTCCTGAAGGCTTTGCGTCATGAGGTGCCGTCCGTTGATGTGTTGCGCAAGCGCCTATTAGACGCTCAAACCGGGAATGCTCTCCAGATTATCAAGACCATGCACACGACACATGGCGGTAAACTTTCCGTCGCCCGGCTTCTGGATGGGCAGATCGCAGATGGTGATAGTCTTTTCCTGAAGGATGGCACCGAAGAAAAAGTGTCCGGACTGTTTTCCATTTTCGGGCAGCAAGCGGGCAAGATCTCGACGGCTGACAAAGGCAGCCTGGTAGGGCTCGGCCGTTTGGAAAAGGTACAGACCGGGGAGGTCTTGAGTCAGGACGGCTCAAAATTAGATACCCAGGATAATCCCGACGTCCGCGAACCCGTTTTGGCAATCGCTATCGAGGCTACACAGCACAAGGACGAGGTGCGATTGTCCTCCGCGCTCACCAAGCTGGTCGAAGATGACAATTCTCTCGCTGTCAGTCAAAACCAGTCGACGGGTGAAACATTGTTGGCCGGACAGGGCGAGATGCATCTCAGAGTGGCCCAGGAACGGCTCGCCGGGAAATACGGTCTCGATATTGCCGCTCATACTCCGCAAGTGCCTTATTCTGAATCCATTCAGGGGAAAACGAAAGTTCGCGGCAAACACAAAAAACAGTCCGGTGGGCATGGTCAGTTTGGCGATGTCGAGCTTGAAATTGCACCGCTCCCAAGAGGCGAGGGCATCCAGTTTAGTGATCGTATTACCGGCGGTGTTGTCCCCAAACAGTACATCGCGTCTGTGCGGGATGGTATTCACGAGGCGCTTACCACGGGACCGATGGGATTCCCGGTTGTTGACCTCTCGGTTTGTCTTGTCGATGGATCCTATCATTCGGTTGACAGTTCCGATCAGGCTTTCAAGATGGCCGGAATTATGGCCATTCGGGAAGGCTTGCGGGATTGTAGACCGGTCTTGCTGGAACCAATCCACAAGGTGGTGATCGTTTGCCCGAACGATTCAACAGCCAGAATCAATGCGATCGTGTCGGCTCACCGTGGGCAATTGCTGGGCTTTGATGCAAGGCCCGGCTGGAATGGTTGGGACGAGGTCCAGGCGTTGATGCCGGAAGCGGAAATCGGCAACCTGATCGTCGAACTCCGCTCAGCGACAGCCGGAGTAGCAAGTTACACATCCGAGTTCGATCATATGGCAGAGTTGGCTGGAAAGGCAGCAGAACTGGCGCTGCAGAGATCCGGCAAACAGGCGGCCTAGGATATTGACAAGTCCTGGTGATCACGAGCTTCTTGTTTGTGGTCACCAGGGCGTTATTTGCCTTTGAACCCCCTTTTGTATTTTCTCGAACTCAAACGGGAGTTTGATGGATGAATATTTTGAAAAGACGCAGCTGGGAAATTCCAGAGCGTGAAGCAACACCTGAACATGTGTTCCTGAACCGGAGGCAGATTCTTGCCGGTATGATTGGCACTGGTGCTCTGGTTGGCACGGGGTTGGGTGTGCGACCTGCTTTTGCTGAAGAAGATCCCAGCGCCGGGCTCTATCCCGTCAAGCGCAATGCCGCATTTGAACTCGACAGGCCGTTAACTGACGAAAAAATCGCGTCCACCTACAACAATTTTTACGAATTTGGCTCCCACAAGCAGATCTCGTCGGCCGCGCAGAAACTGAACATCCGTCCCTGGACGGTGACATTGGATGGCCTGATCGACAATCCGCAGGTCGTCGACATCGATACGCTGCTCGACAAGATGCCTCTCGAAGAGCGGCTTTATCGGCATCGTTGCGTCGAGGCCTGGTCAATGGCTGTTCCGTGGTCCGGTTTTCAGCTGTCGGAGCTTGTCAAACTGGCAGGCCCGCAGAAGGGAGCCAAATATCTGCGCTTTGAAACGTTCCTCGATCCCTCCGTTGCCACGGGGCAGAAGCAGCATTGGTACCCTTGGCCATATGTCGAGGGTTTGACGCTGGAAGAAGCGACCAACGAACTCGCGTTTATGGCGACGGGCGTCTATGGCAAGCCGTTGGCCAAACAGTTCGGAGCCCCAATCCGCCTCGTTGCACCCTGGAAATATGGCTTCAAATCCATCAAGTCTGTCGTCCGGATTTCATTTACAGACGAACGCCCGGTGAGCTTCTGGGAAGAGATTCAGGGCAAGGAATACGGCTTCTGGGCAAACGTGAATCCTGGAGTGCCGCATCGCCGGTGGCCGCAAGCGACAGAGAAGATCCTGGGAACAAATGAACGCCGCGATACGTTGCTCTACAATGGTTATGAAGAGCAGGTGGCAGGGCTCTACAAGGGGATGGAAGGCGAGTTGCTCTTTTACTGAGGTGTAAAACAGTCTTCTTTGTTTTGACGGCGGCTATTCCGAAGGAATGGGCGCCGTTTTCTTGAGACATCCAACGTCAGTTTGCGTCTATCTTGACCCGGCAATCCCGATCATACTTGCTCACGCCGTTGATTCCGAAGGCGGGTGAATGGCCTGTGTTCATGACAGGCTCACACCTTTGAAGGCCGAACAGCATTCGCAAGCAGGAAACGATGAACTTGTGATCGAGATACATAAAGTGCGTGAGTCGGGCGAGATCAATTCTGTCACGGATTTGGTTTGGCGGTTTTTTGATCATATCCGGCATCGATATCCCGAGCGTCTGGAAGATATCGATGGCTACATACTGTCGAAAGATGTTGCAGGTCAGTTGGCCGATTTTGCCACGTTTTTTAATCCGCCAGCTGGCGAATGCCTGTTGGCCAATATGGATGGTAACCCTGTTGGTATCGTTATGATGCGCCCAGTTTCAGATAGCGTGGCTGAGATGAACCGCATGTTTGTTACCAAGGCAACTCGTGGCCATGGTGTCGGACGCAAGCTGGGACAGAACCTGATACAGGCCGCACGAGACCTTGGGTATTCGGAACTTATTCTCGATGCCTGGGACAGGCACGAAGAAGCTTTGCCACTTTATAAAACGCTTGGGTTTCAAACTTATGTTGATCCGGATCTTGCCCCGAAAGGGATGGTGGCTGACGTGGTTCAGATGCGGATGGATTTATAACGTTGGAATATGCCGCCAGAGTATTGGGCAAAAAAATGCCGGGTCAAAGACCCGGCAGTTTGGATTGATTGACTGAAAACAGTCTAATCACCTTCCAGAGGGGAACAGCTGGTCGCGGCATCACTGGGAGGAGGACGTGATGCCTAAGTGACCAACAGTACTGGTTATATGCAGTGCACAAGCTGCTCAAACAAGAGGCAGTGGCGCAGAGCTGCTATGCATTTTGCGCAGAGCTTGTGCATTCATTGTTGAATTATCAATTTGTCTTTCCAAATCAGCAGTTTCTCTGGATTTTTCGGTTTTGAATTGAGCGAAACACGTCAATGTGAACTGTAAATAATGACCGATCCATCTGCAAAAAGCAGATCATTGTTGCAGGCGTCGAAATCAGATTCGCTCAAAAAATGGTGCTGTTCGACTCAATATTGCCAAAAATAGTCTCAGACCAAGATATGAATGCTGGCCATTTTGGTGGGATTAGTACACCCACTTCTGTGCGTTCTTCAGCAGGAACTCGCGGAAGGCTGTAACACGCGCGGTGTTTTTGAGTTCAGAGGGATAGACAAAGTAGGTGTCAAAAGAGGGGACCTTGTCTTCCTGTTCGGGCAATACCGGAACGAGATTCGCTCCGCCATCGATGATGTAGTCGGGGAGAATGGCGATGCCTGCCCCGGTCTGTACGGCTCGCTTGATGGCAACAACGTTGTTTACTTTGAGGACAGAGCGCCTGGGGCTGTTGGTCGGTCGCCCGGCAGTCTCCAGCCAGTTCATCGACTTCAAGTAGGCCGGTGCCTGTTCACCAAAAGTGATGATGCGATGGTTGTCGATGTCCTCGATGGAAGTTGGACTTCCGAAGCGCTGGATATAGTCCGGTGATGCGTAAACATGGAAATGCACGGTGAACAGCTTGCGCTGGATCAGATCTGGCTGCGTTGGCTGCCGCAGCCGGATTGCAACATCGGCTTCGCGCATGCCGAGATCCAGTTCGTCATCATCAAAAATCAGATGCAGGTCAACTTCCGGATAAAGATCGACGAATGCCTTAATCCGGGAGGTGAGCCAGGTAGACCCGAGACCGACGGTCGTCGTCACCTTGAGCGTACCTGATGGTTTTTCCTTGCTGTCCGTCAGGTTGGACTGCACCGCCTCCAGCTTCATCAGGACATCGTTTGCCGTTCGGTACAGCAATTCACCCTGTTCTGTTAGCAGAAGGCCTCTGGCATGTCGGTGAAACAGCGATACGCCGAGATCATGCTCCAGTGCGCTGACCTGACGACTGACGGCCGACTGACTCATGTGGAGGGTATCACCTGCGTGGGTGAAGCTGCCCGCCTGGGCGGCCGCATGAAAGATCCGTAGTTTGTCCCAATCCATGCGTCACCCTTAGAGCGTTTGTGTATGCCGAGTTATTCCGCCGCTTCCTGAGTCGAGGAAGCTTCAGTTTCAGCCAGAAACTTCTCAGCTTCAAGAGCTGCCATGCAGCCCATGCCTGCAGCAGTTACTGCCTGACGATAAATGTCGTCTGTGACATCCCCCGCAGCGAAGACGCCGGGGATAGACGTTTTGGTCGAATCCGGTTCTGTTTCCAGATAACCATTCGACTTCAGCGTCAGTTGGTCCTTGAACAATTCAACAGACGGTGCGTGGCCGATAGCTATGAAAACACCATCCGTCGAGATTTCCTGAAGCTCGCCGGACTTGGTGTTTTTGAGACGCACACCGGTGACGGCTTTCGGAATGCCGGCACCAAGGATCTCGTCAACCTGATGGTCCCAGATCACTTCAATCTTTGGGTTCTGGAACAGACGATCCTGAAGGATCTTTTCGGACCTCAGGCTGTCTCGGCGGTGAACCAGCGTCACCTTTGAGGCGAGGTTCGCAAGATAGAGAGCTTCCTCAACAGCCGTGTTGCCGCCGCCGACGACAACAACTTCCTTGTTGCGATAGAAGAAGCCGTCACAGGTTGCACAAGCAGACACGCCTGCTCCCATGTAATTTTCTTCAGACGGCAGTCCCAACCAGCGCGCTTGCGCGCCTGTCGCAATCACAAGCGTGTCTGCGGTGAAGGTCGTCCCGCTATCAGCTTCCAGTCGGAACGGGCGCTGGGAGAGGTCTGCCTTGGTAATGGTGTCATAGATTATTTTGGTGCCGACGTTTTCAGCCTGCTTTTGCATCTGTTCCATCAGCCACGGGCCCATGACCGGATCGGCAAAGCCAGGATAATTCTCCACATCGGTGGTGATGGTGAGCTGGCCACCTGGTTGAATACCAGCAACGAGCGTTGGTTCAATCATGGCTCTGGCTGCATAAATCGCGGCCGTGTAACCGGCTGGGCCGGACCCAATGATCAAAAGCTTGCTGTGCTGTGTACTCATGGGCGCGCCCCTATCCGTTCGTCATGTCTATCAGCACTGAGTAATTCTCAGTCTGCTGACGGCTCTGTACTGCTTTGCCGCAACAGCCTGTACTCTGCCAGAATTCGCTCGGCGATCACAGGTGTTGCATCTATTGGCTCGTAGGTAGTGGTTTTGAGCGGTCCTGGGAAGGGGTGAACACAGCCAAGGCGCTCCAAAGTCCCCAGAAACCGTGTGATCTTTTCGTGACCACCACCTGGATGGAACACGTGGATCGGTTTTCCCGTTGCAGTAGCCTCGCCAATCATGTTGGTGGAATCAGCTGTTGCGATGATCGCGTCAGCTTTTGCGAGGTAATTCCCGAGCGGATTGTTATCGCCGCCATTCCAGTAAAGTTGGCCGCCTGACTTTGCGAGATTGGCAAGACCATTGGCAAGCGCAGCCGGTGTGCGCCGCGAGGCCGTCATCATGAAATGGGCACCATATTCGTCGGCAACATGTTGAAGGCCGTCTAACAAACGTGTCTGGTCTGCATCTGAAAAAACATGATGGCGGCTGTTCCCGCCTATCAACACAGCGACTTTGGGAGATGGAAGCGCATCAATCTCTGGTGTGTCTTCAGATCGCAATGCGTTCATTCGCTTGGCCGAAAACTTGTGTGGTGATGTCGGTGTCACCAGAACGTTTGGTCCACGCAGTTTGTCATGTTCCTGGACCCAGATAAGGTCGGCTGATTTTGGGCCCGTTCGTGGATCCTTGAGGTAGACCGTAAATGTCCGCCCTTCAGACAAGCGCTTGATACGCTTCAGATAGGAAATTGCCCTGCGTCCGGATGCGATGGCGATATCGGGGTAGGGTGGTGCGATCGGGCTACCGGATTTGCTTTCCAGCTCAAGCGGGTCACAGGGTCCATATGGCAACCACCACGAAAATGGGGCGCGTGGAGCCACTGTTCGCGTTTCGTAGGTGCCGCCAAGCGCTTCAGCAACACCAACGCATTGCGCAACATCGCCGGCCTTGCCATCGGTCAGAACCCAAATGGAGGGCGGCATCAGTGTTGCAGTCGACATGAATGGAGAGATTTCCCTGTCGTAATCTTTCGAGATCGTGCGCATTTTTGTTATAGTCTTGCACAAACGCGCAAAAAATCATAACTCGACACCGGTGAAACACGTTTGCGCGGAATTCTCAAGTCCGGCACAGCGTCTTTGCTGGACAGATAGCATCTGAGCAGAGTTCAGCACTTTAAAAAATTCGAAGGAGACTGGTTTGAAAGCGCGGCTTGATGCCATTGATTGGCAAATCCTGAAGGAATTGCAAGACGATGGCCGGATGACCAATGTCGAACTGGCACGCCGGGTCGGGATTTCAGCACCTCCCTGTTTGCGCAGGGTCCGGGCGCTTGAAGAAGCAGGGTTGATCCTCGGATACCGCACTCTCCTGGATGAAAAGCAACTGGGCTACGACGTCACTGCCTTTGCAATGGTTGGGCTGCACAGCCAGACCGAGGCAGATCTGATCGCTTTCGAGCAAACGGCTGAAAAATGGTCGCTGGTTCGGGAGAGCTACATGTTGTCCGGTGAGGTTGATTTTTTGCTGAAGTGCGTTTCACCTGACCTGCAGACGTTCCAGAATTTTGTTATTCGCGAGCTGACCGCTGCTCCCAATGTTGACAGCGTGCGTACAGCCCTGACCATTCGGCGGACCAAAGACGAGCCAGTGGTCCCGATCGCAGATTGAGGTCAGACTTCGTTTTGATTGGCTGCCGTCTTTTGGCGCTCAGGAAGCGTTCGCTTCGGTCTTTTTGAGCAAATTGGCCAGCCGCTTTTTAAGCTGCCTAACGACCGAAATATCGCGAAGAGCAGTGGTGACCAGCGTAAAACCCAAAGTCAGTACCAGGCATGTGGTTATGACCGCGATTGGCAGGATCTGATCATAGTGAAAAGTATCCAGGGCTTGATCAACGGTGTCGACACCGGAGTATAAACGCCCCCGCATCGTGTCTCGGTAAGACCCTATTCTGACCGCCCCGTGCTTCAGGAATGTCAGTCCAAAGACAAGTGTCATTACGGCGACTGCGATTATGATCAGGTAGCCAAAGACTTTAGTGCCGAATTTGACCGCATGCTCGTGACGCTGCTTGATCAGTCTTCTGAAAGCACTCCGTTCACGCGGGTCGAGTGCTGCAACCAGATACCAGCGGTAAGCCCACAACGGGATGGCCAAAACCAGAAGCCAAAACCCGATCACCTGGAATACCATTTCGAACCCTCCGCCAACTGCCAAACACTACAATAGCGAATGGCCGTTGTGCGTCAAAGGGTTGATCGCATGTCAGATCGGAATAATCCGGACGAATTATTGTCAGAGGAACTTGACGTCAACAATCTCGTAGGAGCGAGCACCACCGGGTGCCGCAACTTCAACGCTGTCGCCAATTGTCTTGCTGATGAGCGCACGCGCTATCGGTGAAGAGATCGACACTTTGTTGTGCTTCACGTCTGACTCGACGTCGCCAACAATCATGTAGTGTTTTTCTTCTTCCGTGTCCTCATCGATCAGGTACACGGTCGCCCCGAATTTCACAACATTGCCAGACAGTTCACTCACATCGATGACTTCTGCGCGTGACAACTTGTCTTCAAGTTCCACGATCCGGCCTTCGTTGTGGCTCTGAGCTTCCTTTGCAGCGTGGTACTCTGCGTTTTCTGAAAGGTCTCCATGTGCACGAGCTTCAGCGATCGCATCGATGATACGCGGACGCTCGCCTGTTGTTCGCTCCTTCAGTTCATCCTGAAGCATTACGTAACCAGAGGACGTCATAGGAACTTTTTCCATGGGTCTCAGACCTTCAACTTATTGGGTCCCCCCTCACGAGGACCACGTTTGGCAAAAAGAAACCCAGCCGGGAAAGGTTCATTTTCCCGGCCGGTCACACGCTATACTAGCCCTAGGCGAAGTAGGATTGCAAAGGTCTAACTTCAAGGCTACCCGCTTTATGCGCAGTAATACCCTTTGCTGCGGCAATGGAGCCGGAAAGTGTCGTGTAGTACGGCACCTTGTTTAAAAGAGCTGCGCGGCGCATGGAGCGGCTATCGGAGATTGCCTGTGCGCCTTCTGTAGTGTTGAAGACGAGTTGAACGTCACCATTTTTGATGGCATCCACAATATGGGGACGGCCTTCCATAACCTTGTTGATTTTTTCCGCTGCAATCCCCTGATCTTGCAGGAACTGCTGGGTCCCCGCAGTCGCAATGATCGAGAAGCCGGCCTGTTCAAGACTGCGCACAGCTTCGGTAACGCTGGCCTTGTCCTGATCTCGCATGGAGACAAAAACCTTCCCCTTTACGGGAACGCCTGTTCCTGCCCCAATCTGGGACTTGGCGAATGCGGTGCCAAAGTCAGTGTCGAGCCCCATTACTTCGCCGGTTGATCGCATTTCCGGGCCGAGGATCGTATCAACGCCCGGGAAGCGTGCGAACGGGAAGACTGCTTCCTTGACCGCAATATGATTGCGTTTCTTTTCTGTAAGGCCGAATGATGCAAGGCTTTCACCCGCCATAATCCGGCTGGCAATCTTGGCAACTGGCACGCCAATGGTTTTTGCAACGAAAGGTACCGTCCGGGATGCTCTCGGGTTGACCTCCAGCACATAGATGTCGCCCTCCTTGATCGCATACTGAACGTTCATCAGGCCGCCAACTTCAAGCGCCAGAGCCATTTCCTTGGTTTGCCGTTTCAGCTCTTCGATAAGCTCCTCGGACAAGGAGAACGGAGGCAGTGAACAGGCACTGTCACCGGAGTGAATACCTGCTTCCTCGATATGCTCCATGATACCGCAGACAAAAACGTCCTTGCCGTCACACAGCGCGTCGACATCGACCTCGATGGCGCCTTCCAGATACCGGTCAAACAGAAGCGGATTTGTTCCGAGCACAGTGTTTATCTGGCCGGTCTTGTCGTTAGGATATTTGGCGCGGACTTCACCAGGCACCAATTCGGGCAGCGTTCCGAGAAGATAGGAGTTGAGTCCTTCCTCATCCCGAATGATCTGCATGGCGCGTCCGCCAAGAACGTAGGACGGTCGAACAACCAGCGGCATGCCGAGTTGACCGGCGATCAGTCGACCTTGCTCGACCGAATAGGCGATGCCGTTTTCCGGTTGCTTGAGGTCCAGCTTGATCAACAGCTTCTGGAACCGGTCACGGTCTTCGGCCAGATCAATCATGTCCGGGGAAGTGCCCAGGATCGGAACCCCAGCTTTCACCAGAGACTGCGCCAGTTTCAATGGTGTTTGACCACCAAACTGGACAATCACACCATGAAGGGTGCCGTTTTCCTGTTCCTTGCGAATGATCTCGAGAACATCCTCAGGTGTGAGCGGCTCAAAATAGAGGCGATCTGAGGTGTCGTAATCAGTCGAGACGGTTTCCGGGTTGCAATTGACCATGATGGTTTCGTAACCGGCATCTTCCAATGCGAATGCCGCGTGACAGCAGCAATAATCAAACTCAATTCCCTGACCAATACGGTTCGGGCCGCCGCCAAGGATTACAACCTTCTTTCTGTCAGAAGGGCGAGCTTCGCAGGCTGGTTTGCCCATGAACGGTGCTTCGTAGGTTGAGTACATGTAGGCTGTAGGAGACGCAAATTCGGCTGCGCACGTGTCGATACGTTTGAACACCGGATGAACTTTCAAGGCCTCCCGCAGCTTCACAACGTCATCAACATCCAATTCTGCGAGGCTGGCGAGCCGCGTGTCAGAAAAGCCCATGGCTTTTAGTTTACGCAGGTTTTCGGCATCTTTTGGCAGACCGATGTTCCGGATTTTGGCTTCCATCGCGACGATGTCTGCCATTTGTTCCAGAAACCATGTGTTGATGCCGCTTGCCTGATGAATTTCTTCAACCGTCATGCCAAACCGCATCGCCTGGGCGACATTCAGGATCCGCGTAGGTGTTCCTGTGGATACAGAAGCACGCAGGGCGTTTTTGTCATCGCCCTGGTCGAGGCCCGGAATTTCAGTTTCATCCAGACCATTGATACCTGTTTCCAGGCCACGCAGCGCTTTTTGGAGGCTTTCATCGAATGTTCGACCGATCGCCATGACTTCACCAACGGATTTCATGGCAGTGGTCAGGGTTGGTTCTGAGCCCGGGAACTTTTCGAATGCAAAGCGTGGTATTTTTGTGACGACATAGTCGATTGTCGGTTCGAACGACGCAGGTGTCGCACCGCCGGTAATATCGTTTTCCAGCTCATCCAGCGTATAGCCGACCGCAAGCTTCGCCGCGATCTTGGCAATAGGGAAACCGGTCGCTTTCGATGCCAAGGCTGACGAGCGGGACACGCGGGGGTTCATCTCAATGACGACAAGCCGACCGCTGCTTGGATCAACAGCAAACTGGACGTTGGAGCCGCCCGTCTCCACACCGATCTCGCGCAGAACCGCAATCGAGGCATCGCGCATGATCTGGTATTCTTTGTCCGTCAAGGTAAGTGCCGGGGCGACCGTAATGGAATCGCCCGTGTGCACGCCCATCGGATCAACGTTCTCAATCGAACAGATGATGATGCAATTGTCCGCCTTGTCACGGACAACTTCCATCTCATATTCTTTCCATCCAAGAAGGCTCTCGTCGATCAGCACCTGACCAACCGGAGATGCGTCGATCCCGGAGCGGGTGATAGTTTCGAATTCTTCCCGGTTATACGCAACGCCGCCGCCGGTTCCACCGAGTGTGAATGCTGGCCTGATGATCGCTGGGAGTCCAATTTCATCCAGGGCGCGCATGGCCTCCAGATAGCCGGCATTCCGGTCATAACCTGTGATCTTGCCATCTTCATCGCGAATGGCAGGCGAGGAAGCCACTGATGCTCTCGGGTTCTCCAACCCGATCGTATCCATTGCGGCCCGAAACTTTTCCCGGTCCTCGGCCTTGTCGATGACATCGGCGCGCGCACCGATCATCTCTACGCCGAATTTCTCCAATATGCCCATTTCTTCAAGATCGAGTGCACAGTTGAGGGCGGTTTGACCACCCATCGTCGGCAACAAGGCATCAGGGCGTTCTTTTTCGATAATCTTCGCCACGAGCTCGGGCGTGATCGGCTCGATATAAGTCGCATCAGCCAGATCCGGATCCGTCATGATCGTTGCAGGATTCGAGTTGACCAGAATGATCCGGTAACCTTCTTCGCGCAGGGCCTTGCAGGCCTGTGTTCCAGAGTAGTCGAACTCACAGGCTTGACCGATAACAATCGGGCCGGCGCCTATGATCAGGATGGACGAAATATCTGTACGTTTAGGCATCTCGGCTCGCAGCTCGCAGCGGCCAATCCGAGAAACGCGAAAGACGAGTTTTCCGGTTCGGCTCAATCTGAATGAATGACGATGTTGGCTGAGCGCGTCTTATATGGAAAACCTGCGCACTAGGGAACCCCGATCAGACGGAAAGCCGTTGTTTTTTGACCGGAATATTCAAGCTTACTCTTCAGATGCAGTTTTCTGGGAGAAGCGTGTGGTATTTTGGCCATCAAAATCCGCTATGCCTTGCGCCAGAGCATAGCAGGCGAGTCGGATGGATTTTGGTATTTCAACTGCACGTCCGTCGCGATTACCCTTCTCGTAATACTGGATCATTCGTTTTTTTAATCCGAGGTAATCCGCCGCATCTTTCTGTTTGAGGCCTAATGTTCGCCTCCAGAACCGAAATTGCTGGGGCGTCATTGCGGACGAAGTGGTTTTTTGTTTCGAGTCGGCCATTTGCGCTTCACGACGTTAGAACTTCGTATTCTTGTAACAGAAAACTGCTGATGCGTTTGCGTGACAGAAATAACTTGGGCGGTCACTTGTCAATGGAGGAGTGCGGATCACGGTTCAACTAAAGATATCTACACTATTTTTTTCAATTTTAAGTTGTTATTCTGATTCTGAATTGGCGAATATTGCCAAATTGTTAATGCCGAGCCTAATTTCCTGCGAATAGCGCATATTTGCAGGAATGCTTCATATTCTACAATTTATGTATTTTCGAAATATGTTTGTTTGTTTCACTGAAAATCTTGAGGTTTATTGCGGCAACTATTGAAAATAATTGCTATTTTTACCAATGATTATAATAGACATGCGTTCGAAATATAATTTGACGAAGTATATACTTTGCAAATTGCGCCAAAATATCCGGAAATTATTATGGCCGGTTCTTGAGAGAGAGTCTAGATATTTGGCTGGATATGATTATCGATAATTAATATTCAAAATGAAATTTGGTTGTATTTATGTACATTCTTCATCAGGTAAGTGAAATCTTACAGGAAACGAGTACATTTTAGATTTGATAAAACTGAATTCGTAACAAAAAATGATCAAAGCATAGATTTTTACCTAGATCTTGTTAGGCAAATCAGTGTAATGCGTTGTATGTTTAGTCTCATATGAGCTTGGGCTGACACCATCTGACACGACAAGTTATTGTTTGCGGATGCTGTAAGAATTGCGGAGCCGTCACAATCCCGATTTCTGGAAAGTGGGAACCAGATTTTCGAGAGGTAATGACAATTCGGCCAAGCTCTAAGAAAAAAGACAAGATCGGGCTTAAAAATGAATAATTTAGCTGCCAATATGGCAATTGTCCCTGATATTGCAGGGACTGGCAAAGACGTAGTCCAAGAAGACCGGGCACTTGCAATATCCGAAATGTCCGAACGATTTGGGGTGACCCTGCGCACACTGCGGTTTTATGAGGAAAAGGGACTCCTCAATCCAGTGCGCAAGGGTGCTCGTCGTTCATACGGTGCTCAAGATGTCTCCCGGATGCAGGTGATCCTTCAGGCCAAGAAAATTGGACTGACTCTGGTTGAAATCCGTCGCGTGATTAAACTCGTCGAGGGCAATACATCGCGGACCGAGCAATTTAAGGAACTGCACGAAATCTGCAGAGGTCAGCAGGAAATTCTCGTTGAGCAACAACAGATGCTGAATGAGCAAATGGCCGAAGTTGAAGATATCCTGTCTTCCTTCAATCAGCTTCTTAGCTAAATCAGACTTTGTAAACGTTTACTGCAATTAAAAAGCGGCGCAGTTGATGCGCCGCTTTTTTTGTTCAAACGCCAGGTCTGGGTCGTTTAAAGTCCAGTTTCCCTCTGCTGAGAGAGTCACGCTGCCTGTTTTGTTTTCATCAGATCCGCGAACCGCTTGAACAGGTAATGGCTGTCTTGCGGGCCAGGGGAGGCTTCCGGGTGGTATTGAACTGAAAACACCGGCTTGTCGTTCATTGCCAGTCCGCAATTGGATCCGTCAAACAGAGATACGTGCGTTTGCTGGACATTTTTGGGGAGGCTCTCTGCATCGACCGCAAATCCATGGTTCATGGATGTGATTTCAACTTTGCCAGTGGTGTGATCAAATACAGGGTGGTTTGCACCATGGTGACCCTGGTGCATCTTGACTGTCGTGCCACCAAGGGCGAGCGCCAACATTTGATGCCCCAGGCAAATGCCGAACGTCGGAATGCCCTTGTCCACGATGCTTTTGATGGTCTGGACGGCATAGGAGCCGGTTGCTTCAGGGTCTCCCGGGCCGTTCGACAGAAAGACACCGTCAGGATTGTGAGCGATGATTTCTTCAGCTGTTGCAGTTGCTGGCAGGACGGTTACATCGCAACCAGCATCGGTTAGCAGGCGCAAGATGTTCCGCTTTATGCCGAAATCGAGCGCAACAACCTTGAACTGTCCGCCTTCTGCGTCTGAGAAGCCTTTGTCCCAAACCCAGCTCTTTTGTGACCATGGGTGTGATTGGGTAGTTGTGACCTCTTTCGCGAGATCCATTCCGACCAGGCCTGGCCAATTGGCAGCTGCTAATTTGAGGTTATCCAGATCAAACTTGCCGTCAGGTGCATGTACAATCACACCATTGGGCACGCCTTTTTCGCGGATCATCGCGGTCAAGGCACGTGTATCAATCCCGGTGATCCCGATCAGGTTTCGTTTTTTCAGCCAGGCGTCCAGATGGCTTGCTGACCTGTAATTGGCCGGGTCGGTAATCGGGGCGGCGAGAATCGCACCGCGAATACCGCTGTCTGCGGCCATATTTACCGTTTCAATATCTTCGTCGTTCGCGCCGACATTGCCGATATGCGGAAAAGTGAACGTGATTATCTGACCGGAGTATGACGGGTCTGTCAGGATCTCCTGATAACCTGTCATGGCTGTATTAAAGCAAATTTCTCCAACAGCTTGTCCTGTTGCTCCAATGCCGTGTCCTTCGATGATACTGCCATCGGAAAGCACAATCAGGGCGGTCGCCGGGGTCTCAGACCATGCGTCTGCAGTCGTCATGTCTTGTGTCCAGAGTTCGTTGGTGACATCATACGCTGCAGGGAAGGCGACTGGAGCTGTGAAAGTAGCTCGTATCTGGCCGTCTGCATTAAGCGCGGGACTCTATGGGAAGCGGGCAGGATCGTCAATATTGATCCTTGGAAAAAAGATCTTTTAAAATCAGTGGCTTGAGCATATAGGTCCGGCGGACACGGTTATGCTTGGCGAGACCGTGCGGCAGGGGTAGGTAAAGCATGCGCGATGTAATGCGTGAAAAAATCAGTGAAGCATTCAAGGCTGCACAGGATGCTGATGACAAGCGCCGATGTGCGACATTGCGGCTTGTTCAGACTGCAGTAAAAGACCGCGAAGCTGCTGCGCGCGAAAGCGGCAAGGACGGTGTCGGCGAGTTCGACGTTATCGATATTCTTCAAAAGATGGTTCGTCAGCGCGATGCCTCTGCTGAAGAATTCGAGAACAGCGGCCAGCTTGATCTGGCTGAACAGGAACGCACTGAACAAGCGATCATCAAGGAATTCCTGCCGAACCAACTTGATGAAGAAGAAATGCGGTCCGCTTGTGAAGCAACTCTCAAGGACATTGATGCTCACGGTTTGCGCGACATCGGTCGGTGCATGAGTGAACTCAAAGTCCGGTATCCCGGGCAAATGGATTTTGTGCAGGCATCCTGTCTTATCAAGGATTTATTGCGGTCAGGTGGAAATGAAGGATCCTCTGAGATAACTGGTGGGACTTCCAGTGATTAGCTGTCCTTCTGGTGGGATGTTTGTGCTTGTGAACACAGCTATAACGGCTGATATTTCAACAGGTCATCCCCATCTGAAATGATCACAATCAAACACTGGCGCCAATCCACCGGACGCAGTAATTTGGGGTGCCGCCGGTGTGCACTGCATTCGGTGGAAGAAATAGTTTTCTCTAGCGACGGACACTTGGCCCTTTATGCGTTTCGAACCGCGCCTTCTTGATGAAATCCGTGCCCGCTTGCTGTTGTCGGACATTGTCGGTCGGCGTGTCTCCTGGGACCGGCGTAAAACGCAGCCCGGTAAAGGCGACTACTGGGCCTGTTGTCCCTTTCATCAGGAAAAAAGCCCGAGCTTCCATGTTGACGACCGGCGCAATCGCTACAAGTGCTTCGGTTGCGGTGCGTCTGGCGATCATTTCAAGTTCCTAACAGAAACCGAAGGCCTGAATTTCCCGGAAGCTGTTGAACGGTTGGCAGAACAGGCGGGCGTAGCCCTCCCGGCGCCAGATCCACAGGCGGCACGTCGGGAGAAAAAACGCGCTGGGCTCGCTGATATTTGCGAGATGGCAGCGCAGTTTTTCCAATCCGAATTTGCCGGCCCGCGTGGTGAAACGGCAAGAAGCTATGTCCAGAAACGCGGACTGACCCGTGAAACACTCACCGAGTTCCGGTTCGGATTTGCTCCGGAAAGTCGCGACGCCTTGAAATCCTATCTGGCAGCACGTGACATCCCGGAAGCGGCGATGATCGAAGCCGGGCTTCTCATCAAGCCAGATGATGCACGTCCTTCCTATGACAGGTTTCGCGGCCGGTTGATGATCCCGATCCAGGACGATCGTGGACGCGTTGTTGCTTTTGGCGGCCGAACACTTTTGCCGGACGGGCAACCAAAATATCTGAACTCACCGGAAACACCGTTGTTTCACAAAGGTGTCATGCTGTTCAATGCGCACCGTGCCCGCGAGCCCGCCTTTAAGAGCGGCGAAGCCTTGGTCGTGGAAGGGTATATGGACGCCATTGCTCTCCATCAGGCTGGAATACCGCATGTGGTAGCGTCTCTGGGAACTGCGTTCACGGAAGATCAGATTGTTAGGCTTTGGCGGTTCGCGCCGGAACCGATTGTCTGTTTTGATGGTGATGCTGCCGGTGTCTCTGCTGCACACCGGTCGATAGACCGCATCTTTCCGGTTCTGAAAAGCGGCTATTCCTTCCAGTTCTGTTTTTTGCCCGATGGAATGGACCCGGATGATCTCCTGAAACAACGCGGCCCGGAAGGGTTCTACGAGCAGACAAGCAAGGCTCAAGCACTTTTTGATGTCGTTTGGGATCGCGAGATTTCCGTATCCCGCATGGATACGCCGGAACGCAAGGCGGCGTTGGAGAAACGGTTTGATGATCTAATCGGGTCCATCAAGGACGAGCGTGTTCGCAGGCGCTATCAGCTCGATCTGAAGTTCAAACTGTCAAATCTCTTTTTTGAGCTTGCGCGCTCAGCAAGGCGTGACGGCAAAAAGACCGGTGACCAATCGCCTTCTTTGGGGATCGCCCGCGAACGCGTTGCAACCAGCGACGATTTCGGAACGGAACGCCTGATCCTCGGCATCTGCATGCGCTATCCGCATTTGCTGGACCGGAACTTTGAGCGATTTTCCGGATTGCCATTTTCAAACGATCTGCACCGTCAACTGCGTGATGTCCTTTGCCGTATTATTGATGATCTGGAAGCAACGCCAATTGCTGACCTGACCCGTGCGTTTGATGAACCGTTGCGCGACATCATGAATGAAATGATGGCGGAAACAATCGGACTGCAGGAACAAAAGCGGGCAGAGTTCTCTGTCTTGAATCATCGCTTTCCACTTCTGAAAACAAATCCGCCAGAGGATTTTGTCGAAGCCGCCTTCTTGCATTTTCTCGATGTGCTTGAACTCAATGCGCTTGATGAAGAGCTTGAAGCAGAACTTGCCACCGCTGACGAACAGCTTGATGCAAATGCGTGGAGTCGGATTCAGGCTCTGACGCAGGATCTCAGTCGCAGGCGTGAAGAATGCACTCGAGACGAATCTGATCTCGCAGAACGGGCAAAGCGGATCAAAATCGCTCCTCCAGCATCTGCAACTGCCGCTGCCGGTTAAGTCGCCCGAACACTAAAAAACGTTTGGCGACGCGGTTTGAAGCCTAAGGCAAACTTTCTGCAGAGATCTGAAAGACTGGTTTTTCCAGAATTGTGACCATCAAACAGCGCAAAAACGCGTTTTCTGATTGACCAATGACGAATCACACTTGCGAATCGTGTGCGTCGAGCTAAATAGAACAATTGCAGCTCGCACACGCCGCAGCCTAAAGCCTGCTCGCGGCCAATAGTCTAGACAACGCTGCAACCCGTTGAACACCATTCCGGTGCCTGATTGATCAGGTGCTGATTACAAAGGTCGTACGCTGTTTCGATGCTGAAATTTATCAATGTCGATTTTGGTACGGTTAATTGGGACTTAAGGGACACGGCTTACAAACCTGACCACAGAATGATTCTTCTGGACGCTGCCGCGGTTTCCTGCTGGCGCGTTGGGGGAGGTTCGGTTGAAGCTGAGAGATGGGCGCGGCGTGGCCGATAAGGCCACGAACTGGAGCACGATATGGTAGCCAAAGCGACACAAGCAGACGAAAATCAGGAAACAAGCGGAGAGGGTTCTGACGGACCCTTACTGGACCTGACGGATGCTGCTGTCAAAAAGATGATAAAGGCTGCAAAAAAACGCGGCTATGTCACTTACGACGAGCTAAATGAAGTTCTGCCCTCTGATCAGAATTCTTCGGAAAAAATCGAAGATACAATGTCGATGTTGTCGGACATGGGCATAAACGTGGTCGAGGCAGAAGAAGCCGAGGATGCACCTGAGGAAGTTGGAGGCGGCGAGATAGTCGCCGCAGCCACGACCGCTGTTGCCAAAACACCGGCCAAAGAGCCTGCAGACAGAACCGATGATCCGGTTCGCATGTACTTGCGCGAGATGGGTTCTGTTGAGCTTCTTTCCCGTGAAGGCGAGATCGCTATTGCCAAGCGTATCGAAGCCGGCCGGGAAGCCATGATTGCAGGGCTTTGTGAAAGTCCACTGACATTTCAGGCGATTATTATCTGGCGCGACGAACTGAATGAAGCCCAGGTTCTCCTGCGCGACATTATCGATCTTGAAGCCACATATGCAGGCCCGGACGCAAAAGCCGGTCCCGCGGTCGCCAATGACGATGATCCGGATGCAGAAGGTGAAAACCCTGAGAGCGGCAGTTCTGAGGGTGGCGCGTCTGAAGAAACGGAAAACCAGGAAGGCGAAAGCGACGACGATGAGGACGACGACGAGTTCGAGTCCAATGTGTCTCTTTCTGCAATGGAAGCCGAGCTGAAGCCTCAGGTTCTGGAAACCTTCGACAACATTGCCGACAACTACAAGAAATTGCGTCGCTTGCAGGATCAGCTCGTCGAAAACAAGCTGGCCAACAAGACCCTGTCGCCATCACAGGAGCGTCGCTACAAGAAACTCAAGGAAGACATCATTGTTGATGTGAAGAGCCTGTCCCTCAACCAGAACCGTATCGATGCTCTGGTGGCACAGCTTTATGATATCAACAAGCGCCTGATGGGTTATGAAGGCCGCCTGTTGCGCCTGGCTGATAGCTACAATGTTGACCGTGGCGACTTCCTGAAACAATACCAGGGCGCGGAACTCGATCCGAACTGGCTGCGCAAGGTTGCGAACCTGTCCACCCGTGGCTGGAAGAACTTCATTGCCAAGGAAAAAGAAACCGTCCGCGAACTGCGTCAGGAAATTCAGACGCTGGCGACCGAGACGGGTCTTGAGATTACTGAATTCCGCAGCATTGTTTCGATGGTGCAAAAAGGCGAGCGTGAAGCGCGGATCGCCAAGAAGGAAATGGTCGAGGCCAACCTGCGTCTCGTGATTTCCATTGCCAAGAAATACACCAATCGTGGCCTGCAGTTCCTGGATCTCATTCAGGAAGGTAATATCGGCCTGATGAAGGCGGTCGACAAGTTCGAGTACCGCCGTGGCTACAAGTTCTCGACATACGCGACTTGGTGGATCCGTCAGGCGATCACACGTTCGATCGCTGACCAGGCCCGCACGATCCGTATTCCGGTGCACATGATCGAGACGATCAACAAGATCGTTCGTACTTCGCGCCAGATGTTGCACGAGATTGGCCGTGAACCGACCCCGGAAGAGCTGGCTGAAAAGTTGCAGATGCCGCTTGAGAAAGTTCGCAAGGTTCTGAAGATTGCGAAAGAGCCGATCTCTCTCGAAACGCCGATTGGCGATGAGGAAGATTCGCATCTCGGCGACTTCATCGAAGACAAGAACGCTGTTCTGCCAATCGATGCAGCAATCCAGTCGAACCTACGTGAAACCACGACCCGGGTTCTGGCGTCCCTGACACCGCGCGAGGAACGTGTTCTTCGCATGCGCTTTGGTATTGGTATGAACACCGACCACACGCTGGAAGAGGTCGGTCAGCAGTTCTCGGTGACCCGCGAACGTATCCGCCAGATCGAAGCAAAGGCCCTTCGCAAGCTCAAGCACCCGAGCCGTTCGCGCAAACTGCGGTCGTTCCTCGACAGCTAGGCGCAAATCGGATTTTCGAAAAAAAAGCCCCGGAGAAACAATCTCCGGAGCCTTTTTTGTTCGGCGACAAGCGTGTTTAGCAATTTTAGTGTTCGTTAGACGAATTTAAAATCATCAACGGAAAGGAGAGCCAGGTCGAAGTTCTCGACAAGAATAGAACCATTATTATAGGCTACAAGAACGTCGTCTCCGCTGTCAATGAAAGTGAGTTGAGAGAAGCTGCTGACCAAGTCTGTATCAAACTCGATCAGATCTATAGTATCGTCGAAATTGATAATGGAATGAGGTCCTGATTCGCTGAAATGGAACGTATCAGCTTCAGTTGTGCCAATAGCGCTACTATTGGGTAGGCCTGAAGACGCCATGGAAGGCAATCCGATGTCGCCGTCATCGTTGAAGTCCTTTTGGAAGGTTGTCTCGTGTTCGACGATGTCGTCTATCTTGAAACCAGAGACCCGGTTCCCTGCGGCATCAAGTACCCATCCGGAATACCTGCCGTCATCATTTTCCCACAGGACGTTGAAACCGCCACCGCTTTTGTCCTCGGCG
>JBDWMJ010000019.1:0-540306 GCA_039972695.1 Roseibium sp.
GAGAAAGGATCAAACGAAACACACTCAATCAACGGCGATTGCAATACCGCAATCAAGCCGCTTAAGATCAACCAACACGATGAGCCAGACTCTCCGCTAAATCACAAAGCCATCTGTTCCAAATACCCTGATGACGGACAATGCGGCCACAGCTGTTTGATCCAGCGTGGCGTAGTATTGGTCCTCCGCTTCAGCTGGAGGAATGCTTCCTATGGGCTCCAGCAAGCGCCTGTGGTTGAACCAGTCGATCCATTCGAGTGTTACGAACTCGACAGCTTCGAAGCTTCGCCACGGTCCACGCCGAAGAATAACCTCGGCCTTATAAAGACCGTTGATCGTTTCCGCGAGAGCATTGTCGTAGCTGTCGCCAACAATTCCGACCGAGGGTTCGATCCCTGCTTCTGCCAACCGCTCCGAATACCTGATCGATACGTATTGGACGCCCCTGTCCGAGTGGTGCACGAGGCCACCGCCATGAACGGGACGTCGATCATGAAGCGCCTGTTCCAGAGCATCGAGAACGAAGGCCGCATGCGCTGTCCGGCTGACACGCCAGCCGACGATACGCCGGGCAAACGCATCGATGACGAAGGCGACATAGACGAAGCCCTGCCAGGTGGCCACATAAGTGAAGTCCGAAACCCAGAGCCTGTTCGGCGCCGGAGCTTTGAACTGGCGATTCACACGGTCAAGCGGACTGGGGGCTGACTTGTCCGGAACCGTCGTTCTGACCGGCCTGCCGCGGATTACCCCCTGAAGCCCCATCGCCCTCATGAGCCGGGCCACGATGCAACGGGCGACATCGAAACCCTCCCGCTGTAACTGCCGCCAGACCTTGCGAACGCCATAGACCTGGAAGTTCTCCTCGAAGACACGGCGTATCTCGATCTTCAGAGCGATATCGCGGCGAGCGCGCGCCGACAGGCGACCGAAGTCCAGCCGCTTTGAGACATTCTCATAATAAGTCGACGGTGCAATCGGCAGACCTTTGCAAATCGGCTCGACCCCGAACACCGGGCGGTGCTCATCGCTTCAGTGGGCGGTCGAGCTCCGCCTGGGCAAAATAAGCAGACTCCTTGCGCTGGATCTCGTTGGCCTAACGAAGCTCACGGTTCTCCCGTTCTAGGGCTTTCATCTTCTCGGCCATTTTCGTCGGAATGCCGACCCGAGCACCACTATCAACCTCGGATCTCTTGACCCATTCGTTCAGCGTGTGCGCCGAGCAGCCGATCTTGGCTGATATCGATACGATCGCCTGCCTACGAGATTCGGGCTGGCCTTCATTGCCCAGCACAAGGCGAACCGCCCGCTCGCGGACCTCAGGGGAAAACTTGTTCGTCGTCTTGCTCATCGTGCTCCATCCTACTCAGGAGTTGGAGCCTCCGGCAAACCCGGTGCGGTTCAGTTCCAGCGGGAGAATGAGTCGTTGAGATGGGCCGTATCGGATCTGACTTTGGACAAGTTGATCTTGAAGGAAGCTGCCGCGGTGTTCCGCGGAGCGCCTGCGCAGCCCAACTTCTGAGCCTTGCATGCCGTTGCGTCTGTATCGATTACGTTCAAGATCAGTTCAGGGTATCGCAGCGCAGAGCTGTAGTGTTCTGGGGCAACATCGTTCGGCACTGAGGCATACCCCAAGTAGCCCCGCAAATGAGTGTCGGCTGGTTGCGGACATCATCGAATTGGTGACGAAGCACAGATCATCATCGAGGAATGAGGATGTATCATAACACCAAGAGACCTCAAAGTGCTCTATGTTATCATCCCTGCGCACCAGAAAGCATCACCACCATAAAAAAAGACCGATGATGCACCAACAATATAATCAGACCAGTCAGGTCCGGGTTGCTCAAGCACTCATTCGCCCAAAGTAGGTATCGTATGTTGAGACAACTAAACTGGCGTCCACCCTTTATTAAAAATCTTGTCACCAGAACCTAAAACACACAGTCCAATCAACCCCAGCTATTTACAGTTCTCATATAAACGTCGAACTATACCAAAACATCACGTACAAACATTATTAATAGGCACCCCGTTTTAGTATCTGAGGCTACTCAATCTGTGATTTGATCTTGTGCGCTTAACGCTTCATCAGCACGTAAAACAATCACCCAGAGTAACACCAGCAGCCCCACAAGACTCCACCACCAAGCCTGCCAAGCCCCGTGACTGACAAGCGATATAGTCCAGACAGCAGCCGTTGTTGTAAGTATTGCTGGAAGGAATTTGTCCGGTACAAACCACAGCGCGCGAAAATACATCACAATCAATGCAGAGAACAGCATTACACCTAACAAACCAAGTTCGTACCAGACTTGAACTGCAAAGTTGTGGGGGTGCATTCTTGCCAGTAACTGGTCAGGGCCATTGTTTTCTTTGTATATAACACCAGCGGAATAACTACCTTCGACACCATGACCAAAAAACGGCGCGTTTATGAACTGCTTTGCATAGGCTGCCCAAATGTCTGCACGGATGCCAGCTGAGCCATAGCTTGCGCCATCGGAAACGATCACCTTTAGAACAGTTGACAGCAAAGGAGATAAAATTGGGAGGATTACTAAACTAAGAACAATCAATGATGCAAAAAGCCAAAACACCTTTCGAGCAAATAAAACAAAAAATGGCAACGCTGTCACAACAATCAAAAATGCTAGCTTTGCAGATTCACTCTCAGATAAAAATACAGCGCAGCCAATAGTTATCAGATTTAAAGACCCGAGGAACAGACCGCGATTATCCTTTGACATTATACTTAGTGCGCAAGGTAAATATAGGACTAGTGCTACGGCCGCGCGATTTATCCTAAATGCATCGCCAGAACCTCCTAAAAGGATGCGCAATTGTGATCCGAAAGCTAGTTCTTCCAGAATCAAAATGGCAGTGATTAATAAAATTATTACAAATAACTCCGAACTTAACACACTTCGCATAGGTAACATTTTTAAACTAAGCAATGACAGAGTACAAACCACGGCTACTGCCATGATCCCACTAGTTGACTGAAGCGCTCTTATCGGGTTTGCTGACCACAATGAAGAAATTGCCATAAAAGCAAAAAGTGTAATGATTGTTAATACTGATATCTTGAATAATAAATTTTCATCCGGAGAGAGTTTGTTGCCGAATTTACTACGATTAAATGCAATACAACAGAGTAACAGCGCTACGAAACACAAAATAGGTGTTGATATGTTTCTAGAAAACACCATCAGGACTGGCGCAGTATAGATAGCAACTTGAACTATCTTGAATAGAAGATCTTCCGTCTTAAGATCGGTTTTTTTCATTGTTAATAATGACCTAGCGGTCTAAATCCCTCTACGATTAAATCGCCGAACCTACTTATCAAGCCGAATATACTCCTGCTAAGAAAATTGCAATCCTTCCCAGATGGTGCTAGCGGACATGCTTGCTCCTTTGTAAAATGAATTGCCTTAAAATTTGATGAGACTCATAAACAAAAGACTGATCGCAGTTATCCACGATGCCAGCATGGCTGGCGTGGCCCTTTTTTTGGCTATTTTAGCGCGTTACGGTTTTGAGAAGCTCCCTCCTGTAGAATTGATCATTTCCTGGTTGGCAGTCTTCATCGGCATTGCCGCTGCTGTTTTCAAGTTATCTGGGCTGGGCAGGGGATTGTGGCGGTTTGCATCACTTGCAGACCTACGTGCTATTATTCTTGCCTCTATAGCAACAGTTTTTGCATTCGTGCTTGTCATGTTCCTAGCAACGCGATTAGACAGCCTGCCACGATCTGTCCCATTCATTGCCTGGTTTATTATGGTGGTTTTGATCGGAGCTCCCAGGCTTGCTTATAGGGCCTATAAGGATGGTAGTTTCAGACGGCTAGGCGGTATTCGTAAGACATCTCCTGACGCAAAGCACGTCCTTTTGGCCGGTCACGTTCGCGACGCTGAACAGGTGATCAGATCCCATCAGCTCGACACTGCTAACGGCTATTCGGTTCACGGTCTTGTTTGTGACGACATAACTAAAAGTGGCCATAGTATACGAGGCATTCCTATTCTTGGTGAAGTATCTCAACTTAAAGACCTTGTGAATCGGTTTGAGAGGGGGGGCGCACCAATCGAAGCTATTCTTTCCGTGACTATGCGTCCGCCATCTGAATTCACAAAGGCACTCACCCAAGCTGCCGCAGAACTTGGCATTCCAGTGAAACGCGCTTCGCCGCGACCACTAGATTTGTCAGAACCGGATTTCTCTGAATTAACGATTGAAGATCTTCTGGGCAGACCTCCGGTCAAGCTTAACGCAAGTCGCATGAGCGACCTTATCAGCGGGCGGGTCATTCTTGTCACTGGGGCTGGTGGCAGTATTGGATCCGAAGTCGTTCGGCAAATCCTCAAATTCGAACCGACGCGATTGATTCTTCTCGAAAACTCCGAATACGCACTCTACAAAATCGACCAAGAAGTCGCAAATATATCACCAGAACTATCTAAAAGTGCAATTATAGCAGATGTGCGCGACCGTAAACGTATTCACGAGGTCATCCATACCGAAAAGCCTGCCATCATTTTTCACGCTGCGGCTCTTAAGCATGTGCCGCTTGTGGAGGACAATCCGCTAGAAGCAATACAGACCAACATTATTGGTACACAAAATGTAGCTGACGCAGCTATTGCTGAACAGGTAGAAGGTTTTGTTCTTATATCGACCGACAAAGCGGTGAAACCGACCAGCATCATGGGGGCCACCAAGCGGGCAGCTGAAGTCTATTGTCAGGCCTTGGATGTTTCAGGTACAGACACCCGGTTCATTACAGTTCGATTCGGTAATGTGCTTGGGTCCAACGGATCAGTAATTCCGCTCTTTCGCAAGCAGATCGAAGCAGGTGGGCCAATCACCGTTACAGATCCCGACATGCGCCGATACTTCATGACGATTCCCGAAGCCTCTGAATTAGTCCTGCAAGCAGCAGCTTTCAGCGTTGACAATTCGAACCAACGGGGCCGAATTTACGTTCTTGATATGGGAGATCCAGTTAAGATAACGGATCTTGCCAAAATCTTGATTTCGTTGACTGGCCTAAGGCCGGAAAAAGACATCGAAATCAAATACACCGGTCTCAGGCCTGGAGAAAAGCTATTTGAGGAGCTTTTTGAAAGCGATGAAGAGAACCTTCCTTCAGGAGCTGACGGCGTAATTGTCGCTACTGCAAGTTTAATTGAATTGGAGCAGATTCAATGCCTTGTCGGCATTCTCGAACAGGCTGCTTTGAATGGTCATTTGATTGAGAGTCTTAAAATATTAGGCGAAATAGTTCCTACTATAAATAATGAAAAAGTCGTTCCCGCTCAAAAAGCATTAACTGAAACTGGGTGATCAAACAGATGTATATCCTCAAGGAACCTGACTAACTGATAATAACGTTCTTTAGATCACAAGCCACTTTTACCAGCGAGCAAATTGTTTTAGGGATATACATGAATATTTGCTTCCCTGACATCCTTGGTCAACAAATAGATGAAATACAATCGAACGATGTTGAAATTCATTGCAAAGCGAAATTTTACCTATTCAAATCACATTCTTATTTCTATAGCAACGCTGATTTCGTTCTATTTATTTAAAGTCCATTTACTTACTGATTTTTCTAGCTGGCCGCTTGTGTTGATCTTCGCCCTATTGGGCGCAGGTTTTCACGTGAATGGCACCTCGACATTTTTTAAATATCTAGCATACGCGCCATTTTCACTTGTTCTTTTTTATATATTTACAAGTTATATTTCCCTTCCTTCCGCAGTTACTGAATTAGGAAGTAAAAATTGGTTTTATTTCGAAATGCTACGGTATGTATCGATAGTAATGGCTGTAGCGGCATTTTGGCGCCCAAGTCTAGCACTATTCCCTGTCTGTTGTAGAAATACATATTTCTACAACAGACTACTTAACTATACTCGAATTCGGAATATTTGTAGTTATAGGATTTATAATTACTTTTCTTTTTCATGCTAAATATAATCATTATACAACACTTTCGACAAGTAGTTATTCTTTCCTTAAAAGTTATGTACTTGGTCAACTTGGAACTAATTCAAATCTATCCAAGTTAAAGCAACATTTCAACGCATTCGATACCATCGGATATGTTGCAATAGCGTCTCATTTTGGAAATTATCTATATTCAGGCGTAAAAAAGCTTAAAATAGATACACATTTTTTTGGTTGGTTGTTCGATAGCCCGACCCATTATCTTGCAATGATATCTTCTAGCGCCAATTCACTGCCATTCGACCTCAACGGATACTTCATTAATACCATATATCCAATGGTAACTAATATGGTTTTCCTAATTAATCTTGGTACAATTGTTTTTCAACTACTATGTGTTGTGGCAGTATTCAGGATTTCGTGGGTTCGTCTAATTTCTTTGATTTATGACATTCAACATATTTTGATTTTTTTGCTAACCGGGCTACTGTTCTGGAAATGGATTTGGCTGAATACTGGGATTATAATTACTTTAAAGAAGTTGAACGGAAAAACGGTACCAACTCAAATTTCAGTCTTTTCGCTCGTTGTTTTGATTTTATCACCCACTGTATTTAATACAGCTACACTGGGATGGTTTGACACTAGATCCTTCAACAACGCGTATTTTGTTGCAATTACAAAAGACGGAAATGAGTATCGTGTCCCTTCAAATTATTTTTTAAGTTTCTCGGTTACCGCAGCACAACAAGGCTTAGGCCGTCCATTTGAAGGTCATTTTGACACCTCGACATATGGTAATACACAGAACAAAGAAATCATGAAAGAGGCAGAAAATTGTGCTTTGCCAGTTGATACAAGTCTGGGAGTTAACAACAAAAAGAACCGTCAACGTATTGGAAAATATTTAAAAATGCATCATCAGTTCATCCTCGAGAATGTGAACAAAGATGGCCGCTTGAATTACGATTTTTATCCTCATCACATTTGGTCGAACCTATTTCAATTCAATTCATTCAAATCTCTCGATAAAAGAACGATCGAGAAATACAAATTTGTAGTAGAATCTGTTTGCCTCTCTGTCCAAGATGGAATCTTGATTGAAAAATTGGTTCATGGGAGTGAATTAATTGTCGAACTCTGACGATCTGGCTGCACTCCAAAAAAGCGATCAAAGTATATGGATTGTTTATGACGGAGATTGTCCGTTTTGTAGCGCTTACGTTAAACTAGTCCGACTTCGTGAAATCTATTCAAATGTAAATCTGATTAATGCTCGTGAAGGCGGTGCCATAGTCGACGAGATAAAGAAGATTCCATTGGACCTCGACGACGGAATGGTTCTGAAAATGGGTAATAATTTCTTTCACGGAAATGAATGCATGCACATACTTGCATCTATGACAACAGACAGCGGTCTTTTTAATAGGAGCATTGCATGGATATTTAAATCACCTACACGATCTGCTTATATTTACCCATTTCTTAAAGCAGGTCGAAATTTCATTCTAATGATATTAGGGCGTAAAAAGTTTTTCGCTCAATAAGGCTTTTTAGGCACATTTACCTTTTTCTCCACTGAGCAATGAAGCCAGGGAAAAAAAGTGGATGTGAAAGTAGAGAATAAAAATCTTCCAATACATTTAGTGGTGGCGCAATATAAGGCTTCAATCTGAGAGGTATCCTGAAAATTAAGCTGTTTAGGATTAGGAAGTATGCGGGTCCGCCTATGTTTTTTAGATGAATTAGCTCAAAAGTCGCTTCGTTTAATTTCAATATTTCGTCGTGAGAGAGAGCTTCTTCAGTATCCGCATGAAAATATCGATCGTTTCGGTACCAAATTTTCCGCAGTTTTTCCAAAAAGAACCGAGAATTGGGTTCAAACATTATCAGTATTCCACCTGGCTTAAGCATCTGATCAATATTTGAAAATGTCGATTCTAGATCTGCGACACAATGATGAAGACCACCAACGATCATTGCTACATCATATGTCTCCGAGAATTCCTGACCTCTAATTGTGAGGTCTACTTCATATGCAGGTCTCTTGATGTTTTCCGAATATTCTTGGCATGCAGCAGGTGAAATATCATATCCAGTTACTATAGCATCCGGAAATAGACGAACTATCGCTTGAGAGTTTGCGCCAGAACCAGAGGCCAGATCGGCGACCTTTAAACCATTCAGGTCTAAGCCCTTAAACAACTGGGAATACATATACCTTTCGCGGTACCTCATAGAACACGCATCATAATAATGCGCGGTATAAGCGTCATGCACATCAATATAATGCTGTTTTTGAGGATTTTCATTCACGATTTACTCTCCGAATATACGTATCTTATCTTTGATGACACTGATTCATCAAAGGATCTATCAGTTTCTTGCCAGTTTCTAATTCTTTTGCCATTGCATAAAAGAACAAATACTCCCCAGTTTCACTATCGATAGTAGTCAAGGGATAGCCTATGTTTCTTTCATGTTCGATCAAACTATTTTCAACTCGAGAGAAGAAATTCACACCGGATAACCGCCAATTCATTACACTAAATACCATCATATTTAGCACGATGGTAAAGGCTAAAGCATTCAAATTTAAGTTCAAACGCTCAGCTTTTTTTACGAAAAACAATACAATGCCTGTTAAAATAACTGGATAGAATAACCCACTTATCCGGCCGTGTACCTGCCCCCAAAGGTAGTGGCTTGAAACAGGGTCGGTTGTTAAACTAATGGGTATAAATAGAGTAAGGCTTATGAACCAAATGGAAATATATACTAACAAATCACTCTGATAAATTGGTAGTTGAGAAAATATATTATAGATTTTGGTTTTGTATCCTCTAGTAATTATTCTTTTGATCGGCTTGTAAGCCAGTACAGTAGCAAAGGCTAGTAAACCAACAAACCAGCCGGCGCCGCTGTTCACATTTGAAATTGCACTTTTCCATAAGTATCCCTTCGTCAAATATACGGCAAAGGCAGTAACAATAACCATTACGATCCGATAATCACGAAACAAACGGGGTCTCATAATAACATCTATCGCGATCATTAAAAACAACACGAGCCCAGCATAACTTTGATGCACGAAACTCATGGGTAATATGAGCAGATATGCCAAAAAATAGTTTGAATTCCAACGTGCCAGAAAAGCGACCATGAGTAGCAACTGAAAGCGCGCCTTCGGCATTAAATCAAATGGCGCAAATGCGGGTCCTGGATTAAGCAAATAGAGTGTATTGTTAACCACCAAATTTTTGAGGTTACCAAGCAATATATTCTGATCGATTAATCTGCCGGAAACAGACCACTCGTGCATAGATAAAATCGCAATTAGCAGTGACAAGGAAGAAGCAACGGTAATTGATATTAGCAATTTCTTGTTTCGAATAAAAATCATTACAGAGATCGCAATCAATAGCGTCGCTGCGAACAGTAGCGCTGAACCGAGCCACATCGAATATGAAAGATATTTCGGATAATTTATTTGGGGAGAATAGGAGGTGTATTCTTGAATAAACCAACTGCCTATTGAGTAAAAAATAGAAGAGCCAACGTAACTTCCTTTTTTATGGAGTTCTTGTCGCAATATTGATCGATATATATATTCATTGGATGCTGCGTTGCACTGCATAAACTCATTTCGTTTACTATATATTGTGTCAGATTTTTGCGAGTAATTTATATCTGCACCTTGAAGATAAAACCAAATATAATCGTCATCAGCTTTATAACGCTCGGCTGAAAAAATAAAAAAACCAGTTACATGAACAATAGTCATAAAAATCAATACTAAAGAAAGGTCTCTAGGGCGCAATATTGTTATCCAAGTTTCGATAGGTGAGTACAAATAGATAGATTTAATTTAGAAGACAATTCTACCTACAGTCGGAACTTAAAGTCTAAAGCGTCGTTGAAAATTAAGTGGCTGTTAGTGCGATGCCAAGAATAATTACAACACATCCAACAAGATAGCGCACGCTGAGTAATTCTCCAAAAACGAAATAGGAGCCAATTGGAACTATAACAAACGCTAAGCCAGCAAAAGGATAGGCTAGCGATAAAGGTACTTGTTTTAGCAGCCAAACCCACAATAGAGTTGACCCCACGTAGAGTATAATCGCAAAAAACATCCAAATATTTATTATACCAGGAAACAGGCTGTCTCCTGATGCGAGAACACCCTTTTTGAGTAGTACTTGTCCTAACGCCATAAACAGTGCGAATGAAAACAGCAATATATAGGTCAAGAATCACATCCACAATGATGACGGGCTAGACTGCAACTCGGAATTCTTCTGAACCGGGCACTGCCTAAAAGGAGATATAAACCATTGTAAGTCCTCTGCACGATAAATTTTTGATCTGGGCAGCGTTAACCGGTGGCTACAAGTCCTGAGGGAGCAGCATGAGCAAGTAAACGAACCACTTTTTCCCGAGTTATGTGAGGAACAACATCAGGCAATCGGTGGAACTATCGAGGCAAATTCCACAAGTATCTCTTGATTAGTAGTATGGTTGAATCTAGCGGTTCTGTAGTTTTTATCTCTACTACTTTCGACAGCGGGAAATGTAAATTCTGCGCAAGTGCATACCGAGCACGAACAAACGGCTCGGGCTCCGGATTGTCCCGTTCAGAGTTTCTTGCGAGAGTAACATCCAAAGGTGCTATCATTTTAAAGACCAAATCGGGCGGAGGCAAAACAGCGTAGTTTGTCTGTTCTAACTTGCTTAAAAAGGTAGTGAATTTGTTAGTCGCCAAAATACGCGGTCCATCCAAGCCAACTTCTGCCTGTGTGGGATATCTGTCTGTAATTACCACGCCACCGCTCATTACGTGCGACAGATGCTTCATAATCCAGTTTTTTCGATCATAAGAATCTAAAACGGAAACCAAGGGATGCGGCTGATTGAGCGCTGTCAACGTTTCAGTATTTAAGTCAGTACTCGCTGACTTCACAAACGTTGCCGTGGCTCGTTTGGTTTTTGAGTAAATTCCTATGGCTAGCCAGAATGGAATGGTTCTCCAGCTCTTCTTCGGTTTCCCCATGTGAATGTGAGTGACATCGAAACGTTTGCTTAACCATTTGACGACTTGTTTGGAACAAGTGGACTTACCACTTGCTTCGGAACCGACAAACGATATCAGCAATCCACCAGGAAATACGACACGGTTGTTGCGAAGTAACCCAAGCCGGCCTCGTGCATGTGCACTAAAAAAGGAGATGCTGCGCAGTATCGATGCCTTGAACTCATTGCATACATGGAACGGGAGACGCTTGTGCATCATTCTACCAAGCTTTACTCGCTTTGCGATGGTGCTATTTTTTGTTAAAGCACCAAGGCATTCGTCAAAGAACTCGGTTTCAATCTGGGGCAACCAGATCTTCAAGAGTTCATGCAACTTTTTGGTAGAGGTCTGTCGGGAAAGCCAAAGAAGTTCAGTTTCTATGTTTTTCCAATCCTTCAAAAACAAATAGTGCTCAATAATGGATGGTTGTTCAATAAGCTTTCGTAATACAAACAAAATGAGATCTGCCTCTGCGGAAGGAATAAAAACACCGGCCGGGCCTCGAGGTTCAGCCGAGCTCAGAAGCATATCTTCGACCCTGATCCAGTGATTTTTTAGTATGGAGCCGCCGGTTATCAGCCTAAAGTAGACATGTAGATGGACCAGTAGGCCAGTTTCAGGATCTGCGCCAAAAAAATGAAACACAAATGGTGTTGGCTTTTCACCTCTATCGTGCGCTAAACGAAATCCGCGTTTAGCAATAATAGACATGAACCGATCCTTGTCTGCTTGTGATACCAAGAGATCAAGGTCATCAACACCATTCAGTGCCGGTTCTAAATTATTGTTGCTCTTGAAGTGACAGTATTTGATTTTCTCGGTGTGGAAATCGTCGAAAAGTGCAAGAATGAATTCGTTCATATTCCATGTCCAATTGGCCAGTAGGATGTTTTAGGTATCGCTTGACCCTGACAGAGAGCTGATACGCTAATAGTGCTTATTCCAACAATCGTCGATTTTATCAACGCAGAAATTCAAGGCTTCATCTAACTGGGCTAGAGGTTGGTGAATGATAATCGTGTTGTCTGGTAGGTGAGCGGAATTGATAACTGAAGAATAAAGCTCGCTGGCGTTTTCAACAAAACATGCAAGATCTTCAGTCCCTCTGACTCGGGGAGATAAATTGCCACGTGCATTTAGATTGCCAAGCAAAGTCTCGGGGCTGTCCATAAGTACAATCAACAAATCGGGAGGGGGGCACACTCGCAAGAAGTCGTCAATACTTGTACTGGGCGCAAGATGTGTTGGCGAAACGAGAATGTTATGGGCTGTATGCATGAGACCTTCATCCACACATACAATCAAATGTTTTAATTGCAATCGTGTAAGGAACGCTCGAATACCCGCCTTTCGCGTGAAGCTGCGCGCTAAGTTCAATTTCTCATGAAAGCTGCAGGTGTCATGTAAAATGTGCAAGAGGCAAAACCAAAAAAATCGAAGATTTCGCGACAAAAATTTCAATGTATATGGCAGTACTAGCAAATCAGTTTGAATGTTATGAGTTTCCAGATCAGACAGGCTTTCAGGGATTTCGGAACTGAAGTTGAATCTGTGTTCCAGAACCGCTCCAGTCGGATAGTGGCCTTTGTTCAGTTTGTTGATTAACGCTTTGAGGAAAGTAGATTTCCCGACTCCTGTTGGCCCAGTAACCTCGACAATCATAAGCTTTCGGACTCAGCTACAACATAAATTACTCTATACAAGGTATTCGGAATGTTCTCGGGTAATCTTATTCTGTCTCCTTCATACGGGGGCATTACCGAGATACTGTCTGGAAGCGGACACACATCTAGTAGAGTAGACTTTCTCATCTTGCTCCAAATTTTTGGTCCAAAAGGCAATTTTTGAATACCGAATTTGGCAACATTCTTTAGGCTCGCTTTCAATTGCCGAACGCGCAGAGATCCCGATGAAGCAGGAAACGCGCCATAGAAGCGCGGTTGATAGCCGGCGTTTGAGAGAATTTTGGCCATTTCAGGAATCGAGTAATATCGGGTGGTAAAGGGTGCGGCCACGAACCCAGGCACATCCTTATTGCTAGTGCAAAAAATTAAAGTCCCGGCAGGTACTAGAACTCGACGAACCTCTGATAGGAATTTTTCCAGATCCAAATAGTAAATCATTGCCAGAGCGATAACAGAGTCAAAAGACTGATCTGAAAATGGCATTTCATGCGCATCTCCTAGGTGAATGTCCACATTTGCTTGTTTTTTGGTTTTTAACGCATCATAATTTTCATTGCTGAACTCTAGACAGGTTAGGCTTGAGAACTCGCCTGATAAATAGTTTATCGCAAACCCCGAACCGCTTCCTATTTCCAAAACTCGGTTACCCTGGCAAAGCGAAGCAGAAAACTCATAGCGATCTCTTATGATCGACTGTGTCTCCAGCGGAAATGCTTCACCAGGTTTTTCTGTCTCTGAATGTAATCCCTTCGAAAAAGTACTCGAACTCAACGCCACACTCCCTTTTTCTTGAAGATCACACTCGCTAAAGCAGTCGATTTGTGAACGAAGTAAATGAAATCAAATCGTCCATTTAGTTTTTGGTTTAACAATTCAACATTATCGTCTTGGTTGACCATTATTCGGTTGAGCAGAAAAAGGTTTCCAGATGATTGAGTGCTACGCCAAAAGGTCGAACAGGCTCCTAAAAAACCTAGATCGGTTAGCAACTTGGGGGAAATGCTTGCAATGTGCTTTCCCTGCCCAAATGGGTATGCAAACAAGTCAATCGAACGACCTAAGATGCCCTGTAAAATACTCTGGCATGTCTTCAATTCACAAAGGACTTTAGCGTTAGATAGCTCGCTGAGAATAGCGTGAGTATCTGTGTGCGCTCCAACTTCAGCGAATTCACTCGCGTCCATTATTCTCAATTGCTTCAACGACATAGCTTCCCATCCCGGATCACCAATTAGATCCACGCGACCTTCAATGAATCCGGAGACTACAAAAAATGTTGCATGACATTTAAATTCTTCGAGGATAGGAAGCGCCACCTCGAAATTATCTCGATAACCGTCGTCAAATGTCAGAACAACCGGTTTCTTCGGTAGCGGTTGGCCGTCAATCAAATGTTTCAATACGTCGCGAAGCGGCACCACGTTCCAATTTGCCGATAAGTATTTAAGGTGCGCCCGGAAGTCTTCTGGTGATAGTGGAAAACACTCATTATTAGGATTGGAATTTATACTATGGTAGCATAAAATAGGAATACTTTTGGCCCCACCCAATTTCGAGAGCATTGGAGGATAAGCCATCGAAAGAAGGTTTTTGATCCCGTTTCGCATCAGATGTCTTTCATTTATTACCAAATTTTGAAATTTTGCGCCAAATAGACTGCAAAAATTTTGCTTGGTCTTTATTATCCTTGGCAAAGGAACGCAATCTCGTTCTAAAGTCCATTAACCGAGCTTGAAATTGATTAGCAAATATCGAAAAACGTATTATTGAATACTCTTGGTCTGCCCACTGATATTTGTAAGGTTCGCCGCCGCCCATAAAGTCAAATATTTTCACATGACTTGCACAACACTCTTCAATTAGACATTTGATATGTAGTTTTCCGAGGGATACTGAAGGTACTGTTTGATCGAACGAAGGAATCCAGTAATAAAATGTGTCGCCGCAAACTATTGAATAAGCAGCTGATACGATTCTATCGCCGACATAAATAGCAGAAAGATGCACGCGGTAGCCTTGAGCAGGGCTTTTGATCAGGGCTTCGAAGAACGCGATGTTTTGCTGCGTTATAAAAATCGAATTGCCAACCTTGCCGAACTGTCGCTGCAGATGAAATTCTACAAGTGCATGAAAAATTGCATTTGCTTGTTCGGTGTTTTGGGCGACCTGGAAAGACCAGCCACCCAATCGATTGAGATGATTTGCACTGGTTTTAACATCTTGACGCAAACTCTTTCGACGTGCTCTAAAAACCTCTTCGAATGAATTAGTGGTATCAACAACTGGATTGGGGCATAGTTTTGTAGCACGCCAATGCAACTTGTTTAGTTCCGCAAAGCTGCTCAGGCTTACAGTAGCGGCTTCGTCACTCCTCAATGGCTCAAAAACAGCGCCTTTAAAATCATCTTGCATAAATAAGGCATTGTAAACGAAGTCCAACGCGTCGATGTGATCCGGATGAACAAGAAAATTGGCATAATCTGCGAAGAACGGATCACCATAAAAGTGGAGTTTAGGTGTATTGCTCAACAATGAAAGAGCTACCACTTCGCTCTGATGACGAAGAACAACCACATTACACTTCGACTGATCCCCGAATGCCTGAATCCAACGTAAATTCCAATCCCATGTCAGAAAGGGATTGTCACTACCTGATTTTTCAAACAAACGGCACCAATCTGTTCGCAACTGGGGCACATTGGTAAAATCAATTGAATAACTACTCTTATTTGGGATACCTGCTATGGTCTCCTTCAATTTAGCTTCTTCCATACATTTGCATTCACAAAATCAGTATAGCTCTGAATTATTCTCAAAACTTTGTCTGAAACGTTTTGCACATCATAGTCATTTACCACGCGCAAATTCCGATTCGCGCCACGCTTTTGCTCATCCAGAATGCTTATAGCTTGTTGTACTCTGTCTCGACTTAGGCCAGTGAGCATGACACTTCCTTCTTCAAAACCCTCTGGACGTTCATGTTGGTCGCGAATGTTCAATGCTGGAAAATTCAGCAATGAAGACTCTTCAGTTATGGTACCGCTGTCCGAAAGAACGGCGCGGGCGTTCATTTGCAAATTGACGTAATCAAAATAACCAAATGGAGGCATGAATTTGATAAGCGGCGAAATACCCTTTTTGATTTCATCATTCAAACGATTTCTCGTGCGCGGATGCGTCGATACTATTACTGGTTGTGCATAGTGCTCCGCCAGAAAAAACAGCACATCCAACAACTTTTCCATGTTGGTTGAATCATCTACGTTTTCTTCACGATGAGAAGAGATCACAAAATAAGACAGCCGATTAAGTTTGAGACGATCAAGGACAGTTGAATCAGAAATTTGCCGTTCGTGTTTTTGGATAACTTCGCCAAGCGGAGAGCCAGTTTTGATAATTTGTGCTGGATTAAGACCTTCACGCAGTAGATATTCTCGAGCAATTGTTGAATACGGCAAATTGATATCAGCGATATGATCTACAATTCGACGGTTGATTTCTTCTGGAACTCGGAAGTCAAAGCAACGGTTTCCAGCTTCCATGTGAAAAATCGGAATTTTTCGCCGTTTGGCAGGAATAGCCGAAAGGGCACTATTCGTATCGCCTAGTATTAATAAAGCGTCAGGATCAACTTGTTCAAAAACACTGTCTGCATTAACAATGATTGCTGCTATAGTTTCCGCCAGTGTTGTTTCCGCCGAAGCTAGAAAAAAATCCGGTTTTCGGATTCCCAATTCATTAAAAAATATTTCGTTGAGTTCATAGTCATAGTTCTGCCCAGTGTGAACCAATGTGTGGTCACAGAAACGATCCAGTTTACCAATGACTTGAGATAGTCGAATTATTTCTGGTCGAGTTCCGATAATTGTCATTACACGAAGCTTATCCATTTAGAGCATCCTGGATAATTTTAAGCTTCAGTAGCGTTGTTTTAATTTCATCCACATCTAGTCTTTGGGTGTTGTGGGAGGAATAGTCTTCTAAGTCATCCAAATCCCTAGAGCCTTCGACAAAATACTTCCCGTAATTCAAATCTCTTGAATCCGACTTGACACGAAAAAATTTTCCCATGTCCTGGGAGCGTAGTAGCTCCTCCCGCGAGACAAGCGTTTCGAATGGTTTTTCACCATGCCGCGTACCGATAATATTTATGGGGTGTTTAGGTTTCAATAGCTGACGTATAGCTTCGGCAAGGTCACCAATTGTACAAGCCGGGGATTTTTGAACAAAAATGTCACCAGGCTTGGCATTTTGAAATGCATAATACACCAAATCTACGGACTCCTCTACTGTCATGAGGAAGCGTGTCATATTTGGGTCAGTCACAGTGAGGGGCACGTTGTTGCGGATCTGATCCATAAAAAGAGGGATTACCGAGCCCCGAGAGGCCATCACATTGCCGTAGCGTGTAGCACAGAAAACCGATCCCGCCTCTTGTGCAGTACGAGAACGAGCAATCATAATTTTTTCCATCATCGCTTTCGACATACCCATGGCATTAACTGGATACACTGCTTTATCCGTGCTTAGTACGACACAATGATCAACGCCTTTTTTGGATGCGGAATGAAGAACATTCTCGGCACCCAGTATATTTGTTCGAACAGCTTCCATAGGATAGAATTCGCAAGAAGGAACTTGTTTGAGAGCTGCTGCATGAAATACCAAATCAATGCCGTGCATAGCTTCGTCAAGTGATGCGGGATCTCGCACATCGCCGATGAAAAACTTCACGCGATCATTAGCTAGGTTGATCCTCATGTCTTCTTGCTTTTTTTCGTCCCGACTGAATATCCTAATTTGCTCGCAGTCAGTCTCGAGGATCCGTTTTAAAACTGCGCCACCAAACGAACCGGTACCACCAGTTATCAGTATCTTTTTTGCCTTGAACAAGGTGCTCTCCAAAATCTAAAAGCGAGGCAAAGTAGGATTAGAGAAATCTCTCATGTCAATGATCATTTGCCTCCAATTCGCAGGTTCAAATCCGGTCAATTTGCGGAATTTGGTAGAATCTAACGATCGATCGATCCGCACGCCCTCGTGCCGATTAATTTCAATGTCATGTTCATATACTTCGCCAATCAATTTCAAAAGCCTATATTTGTCAATTGGTTCAGCGGACACATGAAACAATCCTTTTAATCCTACATTTGGTATCACTTTGTCCCTAATAACTCCCGCCAAAACAACAGTCGGCAAGCCCGAGAAAATTGCTTTTGAATATCCATTGATAGGTAACGATTGGGATAGGAACCATTCCAACAAACTGTCTCGTCGATAAAGCTCGTGCCCAATGATAGATGTACGCAATGTAACAGCATTACCATAAGTTACTTCGCCCAATAATTTGGATCGTCCATAGAAGTCAATTGCGTCTGGAGTATCTTCTTCAGAGTAACGACCAGACTTTCCAGAAAAAACACAATCTGTACTTATTTGAATTAGACGCGCCCCAAACCGGTTACACATTTGTGCCAATCTGTGTGGGAAAAGAGCGTTCAGATTTATAGCCTCTATCGGGTCTTCAGCATTGGGTCTTTGCTTGATAAGTCCAACACAATTTATAACTACATCGGGTTCATGTATTTGGAAAACAGTATTTAGCGGAGTAGTTGTAAGAACGTCTACATTTTCACAAAAGTGTACTCTATGCATGTTTTCGGCATAGAGTGATGTGTCAGTCCCTCTCAAAGTACCAATTACTTCAAACTGCTCTACATCATCGTTGAGTAAACGAATTATTGCGTGTCCCAACATACCAGAAGCGCCAACAATCAATACTTTTACTTTACTCAACTTCGCGCCCCTTTTTTTGATCGGTCGGCGTTATACTTCAACACTGCGCCTTCAAAATGTAGACGTAAGTTATTAGTCAATTTATCGCTGCGGAAGTGTTTATCGAAATAATTGAGGCCATTTTCACCGAGTCTTTGTTGTTCAGTTTTACCAACTGATTTAAGATTCAGTATGTTTTGGCTCAATTGATAGGCATCTTCAGCTGGCCCCACATAACCAGCTTCTGCTTCTAAAATGAGATCAGCTGCATCTCCATTAATTGCTGCAATCACAGGCTTTCCTACGGAAAAATATGTCTGAAGTTTACTTGGTATTGTTTTGGATACAATCGGGTTTCCGGTTAGGGTCAAAAGTAACGCATTCGACTGATACAATATGTTCTGCATGTCATCCCGCGGATATGCTCCTGGTAATCGAATGTTCAGTTTTTCGTCTTCGGCAATGCATCGCAATTTTTCGAGTTCTGTTCCTTGACCGATTAAGACAAAGACTATGTCGCTCTGATCTCTTAGGAGTCTTGCAGCCCCCACTATTGTTTCGAGTGCTTGGGCGCGACCAAGGTTCCCGGCAAACATAATTGAAAACACTTCATCAAGTTTGAGGTCATTGAAACCAGAAGAATCCGTCAATTTGATACCTGGATTAGGATGATAGTGAACTTCTGCTGAGGGTGCCCGCTTAAGAATTTCTGACAAAAATGATTTTGATTGAGCAAGAATAAGGTCGGCGCGTTTATAAATCCAATTCACTGTATAACCAATTATATTGAGTAAGAACCGGTTCTTGATCATGCCAGTACCTACCAATACATCTGGCCAAAGATCTTGGACCCAAATGATCAAAGGTACTTGTTTAATCAGGCGTAACCAAATGCCTACCAAAGCTTGATATATGGGTGAATTGCCATATACGAAAATGACGTCAAATTTTTCATTTCGAAGCAAAAACGGAGCAAAAACGACACCAAACAGAACGAAGGAAACGTAATTAAGTATTAAGTTGAACGATTTGCCGTGTTTTCTAGGAATTACAGGAACTCTAAATAGTCTAATTGCATCATGTCCAGTTGATTGCCCCCAAGAGAAGGCTGTATAGCCTTCGAAAACTGATCCTCCAGGGTAATTAGGCTGCCCGGTAAGAACCGAGACCTCAGTTCCGTTTGCCTGAAGATCCGCAGCAACTGCGTTGATCAAAAATTCCTCTGGCCAGTAGTGTTGGCTTACAATGAGTACTTTCATTGTTTTTGCGGATTAGGTGGCTGAATGTTAGACTGTTTTCCACGTTGTAGAATAAAGAATTCAATAAATCGTTGATTGGTTAATCGTGATATTAAATACGACAAAGTTGACTGTAATTTTAGTATAAGTCTGTTCCTTGAGCGCATCCCCAGGTTTTTATAGCAAAACATAAATAGCGGGCCCGCATAGTCCAATTTTTTTGTTTTCAAAAACTTACCCAGCATATTGTAAGATATAGAAGGATACGACATACCGCCGCCATTTCGTGCATGAGCAATGACCATGAAACCACCGGGGCTAAGCAGTTCCAAATATTGCGAAATCAACTTTTTATGGAATATTTCATCTGCAACCCTAGACAAGGGGTGGGCTTCGCGGATCAGTATCAAGTCGAATCGTTGAGATGTCACTCCTGTCGGTAACTCTGTCACATCTGAAACTATATATTGTCCCGCCGGGTCTAACCGCTGAGCCAGTTTCACCGCATGTTCGTTTAGCTCTATCCCGGTAGTTTGAAAATTAAAATCTCTTAGACAGCGGCTCATATACCCAGCGCCGCAGCAGATATCAAGCGCAGCTCCTCCTGATAGTTTATTGCCAAAATATGCAGTTATCACATCCTGTATAAATTCGATCTCAAGTTGCCCGTCGTCCAAAATATTGTGGGTCTTTAAACTCTCGGTCTCACCGGTGGTAAGCGCATCCTCGTATCTGCGGTCTGATTTGTGGGTAAATTGGCTCCAATTATGTTTCATTAGGCTACTTTCAATTTATGGACAACGCCAGCAGTGGCGATGAAAAACCACAAAGTAAAGTTTATGTAAATCTCGTGGAACAACCCGTGAAATAATAACCCACCCAAACCAGCTAAAACACTCGCAGCAACCATTTTTGAATTTTTTGTAGGTGACTTATTGATGTATCGAATGATGTTGTGAGAGCCTAGAGCAAGCAAGCCTATAAAGAACGCTAGCGCTAAAGCTCCATACTCTATCGCAATTCCGGAGAAAACATTGTGCGGCCCAACTTTAAGTCCTATTGCATTGTTCAAATAATTTGAGAAATTGCCATATCCCATTCCAAAAAATGGGTTCGATAAAAATGCTGATAATTGATATTCTAACACTAGTAGGCGATACCCTCCCGAAATTGCTTTGTTAGCTTGTATTGAGTTAGCTGGCACTGAGTTAGCAGCAATATGGCGGCTTCGATTCTGAAATAAATCCGAAACGATAGTGGCTATGTCAGTCTCTCCAGAGGCCACTGCCATTAAGGTGAAATAGGGGAATTTAAAGTACCAGTAAAGAAATATGAATGTGATCGCCATTTTCGCAAAGAATCGATAAGAAAAAATAGAGTTATGGTTGTAAAAATGGTGTAATAGAACGGTCGCAATTACTGCGGCAGCGGTTGCGCTCCGCGAGAAAGTCATAATTAGAGTGAAAGAAATTACGGTCATTGCAAACAAACTCAGGACACGTATTAAAGTGTTGTCTGCTGTCAGGTAAAGCATCCACGCCAGTGGCACACCAACCACAAAAAGAGTGGCAAATCCATTTGGATTACCTGATGTTCCAAGGAAAATTGGCAATCCGTACCAGTTGTCAATCATGGGTAGGGCGATCAATTGCCCGAGATCAACCCCAGTAAACAAAGCCAATATAGTTGCTGCGGAAACGGAGCACAATCCAATCACGTAATAGGTAAAGATTAGTTTCAAAGAATCCATGGTATTCAAACCATTGTATATAACTTGAAACAGAAGAATATAACCGGACAAGGATAGTAATATCGTCGGATAATTGGCGCTCATTACTAGAGAAGGTGTTGTCATCACAACGAATGCAACGTAGCACCACAAATAAGGATGAATACGAAACTCATTCCGTAAATTGATTGCAAGAATGAGAAAGAGTAAGGGTATCAACAATTTGGCTACCGTCAGGCCATCAAAAACTGCATTTTGTAAATGTCCAAAAGGGATTGCAAATAGTGTAATAGACAGCGCGGCAACGCTAAAGCGCCTCATCGTTTGATTTAAACTTTGATCAACGTTGTTAGGGTTCCCAAAAGTGTTCGGCATTCAAGAATATTCTATTTTGAGCGGTTCAGCATTAGAAATCGCGGAGTTTATAAGCACAGCCATATTTTTTATGTCATTCTCGGAAATAGACTGGTGCACAGGTAAACTCAGTAGCCTGGAAGTGATGGAAGTGATTTGATCAAAGGAGTTTAAAGCTATTTCAGATTTGGAAAGTCCAAAGTATGGTGGATTAGTTAGGGTCGGCTCCAAGTAAATAGAATGCTTTGCTAATGATCTAATCAGTTGTTCGCGTCGTTCAACCAATATAGGAAAACTGTATGGAACAGCGCCTTTTTGGAGTTGGTTAAACAACGGTACCATTTGATCCCCAAAAATTAGGTTTTTCTGCCATGCAAGATAGTTAATTTGCCTTTGCTCGCGCATGAAGTCAATGTTGCTTTTCTCGATTGCCTTACGGGATAACCACTGAATGTTTTGCGGAGGGCTCCAGTTGATCTCGTTTATTTCGTCAGATCCGTCAATATATGTTTCTACAGTATTACCGCGCAGTTTTTTTAAAATTGATATTGGCAATATCCCCATTTGTGCCAAGCGTAGACCAACTAGCTTTATGCCAGAAATCAATTGTCTTTGCCAATTTTGGTTAGGGAGCGTCGTTGGGTTTTGCATTAGCTTTTTGTCGTTTATTACTAATCCGCCACCGTCTGGGATTGGCAAAAACTTACGATAACTGAATATGGAAACATCGCCAGTGGAGCCAAGTTGTTGCCCTTCATACTCACTTGCGAGGCCATGGGCGCAGTCTTCAATTAGTTTAATATCATTTTTGTTACAGAAGTCCCTCACTTCACTAAGAGAGGATGCCCGCCCAAGAAAATGATTTACATATATTGCCTTAGTATTCGGATTAACTCTTCGAGATAAGTCGTCAAAATCGATATCTAGATTATTTGTGAGATTATAGTATTGGATTTTTAGTTTTTTGTGAACAAGCGTTGAAATCACAACCTCACAAATCGTTGCCGGCATAAGAATTTCCGAATTGCTCGGAAGTCCGAGCAAATCAACGGCGACGCCGAGCGCGCTTCGACCGTAGTCGTAAAATTGTGCTGGAGCCAAATAATTGGGAACAGGATAGCGTGGACTGGCTATCAAAAACTGCCGTAATGTGGCCGTCGGCAAGACCGTGACATATCCCATAGTCAGTTTAGCAACCTGGTGTCTTTTTTAGGTGCTTATCGAGTAAATGTGCAATTTGTTCGGGATCCAGTCGGTCAAATACCTCTTCCATTGTTTCAGAAGCACGGGAAATTATTGACTGCCGTTTTTTGTCATTTGAAACCATATCAGTAATAGCAGAAGACAGGGCACTCGAATCGCCAGCAGTTACCACACGTGCATTCTTATCGTCTATCAGCAGATAAGGAATTCCGCCAACATCAGTCGTTACAATCGGAAGCCTATGGCTCATTGATTCATATAGCACGCGCGGAAATCCTTCTGTTACGCTGGATAGCACAAAAACGTCTGCCTGCTTCAAAAGATCATAAAGTTGCTCTTCCTTTTCTATATATCCCATAAAGTCCACCTTTTCCGCCACACCAAGAGATTCAGCCTGATCACGGAGTTCATTTAGTAGTGGTCCTTGGCCTACTATCTTCAGCTTTAATTTGGGGTGTTGTAGTAAGGCCATTTGGAAAGCATCAAGCAAGATATGAAGCGCCTTGTCATGGATCAGCGCACCGACGTTGATGAGAACTATTTCATCACCTTGGCAAGTATCATTGCGTTCATAAATGTTCGCCCTCGTTAGGGTCATTCTAGGCGATGTATCGTAAGTGGGACACCCAAAATTGGTGTACTTTTGTCTGAGTTGGCCTCCGGCTGCTACTGCAAATAGGGCTGAATTCACTATGCGTTTTTCCATCCATTTGTTGAGTGCAGCATAAACCCTATAAAAAAGACCATTCCGTAGGTGGTTCCATTTGAACATGCTTTGGGAAGCTTGTTCCCAGTCATCGGCGCCATATACAATGTGAATTTTGCGGAACAGCTTTGCGACTAACCATCCCATCGCGCTAGGGTAGCTTGGGAGAAATACGTAGAGTACGTCAACGCTACGAACTATTGAAATCAAAGCTAAAAAAACTTTAAAGAAATGTCCTGCTTTACCCAACACACCTAGCTGAGAGTCGCGGGGACGAGGTAATTCTTCAATTTCGATATTAGGCGCTTCAAACGGCGAATGGATACAACTTTCGTATGCCTCATCGCCGCTGCGCAATACAAGTGTGATCAATACTACACGTTTGAAGTTTTTTGCCAAATTGTCGAGATAAAGTCGCTCGCCTTTAGAATACCTATACCCATTTCCGTCATGAGCAATTGGCCCTTCTGGCATGACTCCGATGATTAGTTCGGCTGTAGGTTTTGACACGTCAAAAACCTCTGCGTTTGGCGATCGCACTCTCATATATGTCGATGTATTCTTGAGCGCGAGCATTCATTGACATTTTTGTTTCAATGTAATTTTTCGCCTTCAGTGTTCTAGTTTTGGCAGTTGCATAATTGTCTAAAATGTCATTGAAAACACTCGCAAGTGCTGGTGCGTTGCCGAATTCAACTGTTTCTCCCGCATCAACGCGCCTTACATCTTCGCCAGCGCCGGTATGATCAGTGACTACGATAGGTGTGCCACATAAAACTGCTTCGAAGGGAGCCCATGCTCCCTGCTCTTGGCGTGACATTTGGGCGACAATATCGGCATCAATTAGTGCCGAGTTCTTGTCGGCACCGCCTATAAAACCGGTGAACTTGACTTTGTCGGTTATACAAAGCTTTTCCGCGAGTGTCTTGCAATCGTCCATATGTCCATCGTCTCCGCCAACGATGACCAACAAACAATCTTGCCGTTTTTTGCAAAGCTCGGCAAATCCTTCGATTAGAAAATCATTTCCTTTTATGTGATGCACGCGACCCAGAAACATAATTACTTTCTGATCCGGTGAAATCCGATGTTCAGCTCGAAATAGACCTTTTGTTGGGAGAGTTTCAAATTCGTCGGTATCGAATGGCGGGGAGATAACTGCGATGTTTTCGCGGTTTAATGAAGCATCGATATCCAGGTATTCTTGAACGCCAACTTCGGTCTCGGCAATCAAGAATTCCGCATCATTGAGCATCTTGCGTCCCCAGATTCGATCAAACAGTTTCTTTATTAGATTTTTGCGATGGTAATAGGGGACTGCACCATGAGCATCTATGACATAAGGAATGTTATTCCGCCGGCAAAATTTGTACAAAATCAAATTTTGAAACGTCCTAAATACATGCATGTGTACAATATCGATTTGGTTGCGATCTGCATGCAATTGTTTGGCCAGGCCGGGCATAATGGAGAACCCGGCCTTGTCAAACCATGACTTCAATATTCTGAAGCGAGTTTTAGGAAGTTTATCGGCAAGTTCGGAATCGAATTTATAATCACCAGAATAGACAATAGGATGGTGTTTTTGTTTTTCCTGAGCTTTGCAAATCTTAAACATTAGATCTGATGTGCCACCAGCAAATCGGATCGAGAAAAACAAAAATGCATGGCAAATACGGAGTGGTCCAGTGATCATGTGATTACCACACTCAACTGCATGTGGTCAGGGTAATAACCAATATATTCAAATCCCAAACCAGTTTGCGCCAGAAATTCGCGAAACGCCTTAATTTCATGCTCCATGAATTCAGGGTAGTTCCAATACTCATCAAATAGAATTACTGTCCCTTTTCCGATGAACGGCTTAAGCTCATCAAATGCCGTTTTAGCCGATGAATATAGATCGCTATCAATGTGGATAAGACCAATTTGCGCCTTCAGGCCCTTAGCAAATACCGGCAACGTTTCATCGAACAATCCAACGTGTATATGGATATTGGTTTCAGAAAATGTCGGCTGACGAATTGCAAACGCTCCCTTTTTAGCACGTGCATGCCAGTCTTCAGGCAGTCCTTCAAAGGAATCAAAACCGTGCAATTCTGCTGATCTTCCTTGTCTGGCTGCTTCAGCTACCAGTTTACGTGCGGATCGACCGGTCATAACGCCCAATTCCACCCAAATATGATCATCGTTAGATGCACGTTCGATCGTGGACGAAACTAATTCGTCGTAAGTTGGGAATTTTTTCACACCCTGCAGCTCATCGGCTTCGAACTGAGCTGCACTGATTGCGTTAATTACATCGCGACGAAATTTCTCGGACTTTTCATGAATGATAGAACTGCGAATTAACGCTTTTACTATTCGTGTATAACCAGCGCTGGAAATCAGCGACTGAATTAGTTTTTTCATGCCGTATTACCTCTATTATCTTTTCTGCAGCACGTAGTCGAAATCAGATCGTTTCACAATCAATAACTCCACGGCAGAAATTTTCGTTTGTTTGATGAAAAAATAGACCATGAGGGCACCCGAAAACATGTTGCACAGCAGATAGGCTAGAGAAGCCCCGGTTAAACCAAAATTTGGGATTAGCAACGCGGAACTGCTGATTGCGACCACTAGAGCACCTAGTCCGGTGTAGATCGAACATTGTTGCTGGTTCTCGCTGCTGAAGTAACGGGTCAGCATTTGATATAACACTCCAAAAACCGATGCCAGCAATAAAATTTGGCAACTTGTTTCCGCTTGAGAATACTCGGCGCCGAAAACAAGAGGTAGTAACCAAGGAACAATTGCAATCAACACCAACGCACCTGCCAACATAATCAACAGCGTTAGTCGAGTGCTAATGGCCATATAGTTGGCGCTCTTAGTATTCGAAGAAAGCGATGTCATTTTGGGGAAAAGCAATGTCGCAATTGTTTCTGGCCAGAATCGAATTAGTTCGACAAACAAAAGCGCAACGGAAAAAAAACCTATAGCCTCCGAGCCTGAAAAATACCCCAAAACGAACATGTAGACGCGATAGTTCACAAGACCAATTAAGTTTTGAATCCAATTTCGAACGCCATATTTAAACTGTTTAAACATCACTTTAAGCGAAGGCAGCACTTCCATTCTAGGGGTTAAGCAAAAAAACGCGCCCATATATATTGCGGCAAAGAGCAACATACCGAGCAATCTGAGTAGAAGCGCCATGTAGAGGCTGACACCTAGCGGAATAATTAATAAAGTTGTCAAAATCAGAATTGCTGATTGTAGTATTAGGAGATATGACTGCGCGCGGTACAAGTGCTGCCCATAGATGAAGCCGGATACACCAACTTCGATCAATGACAATCCGATAGCAATTAATAAGAAATGTTCATAGAATCCAAAATTATAATAATTGCAGATGACGAGAAAAATAGTAATGTATATTACAAACAAAACACCATACACAATGAAGGTGTTTGCAAACAGAAATCCAATATCTGTCTTCTCTTTATTTAGGTAATATACATTCGCCTGTGAAAGGCCAAGATTGGACAGGTTGGTGCCTATTCCAACTATCGTGAAAAACATTGCATAGAGGCCACGGTCTGATGGTCCGAGGATACGCGCTGTCAATACCCCGATCAGCAGCAGCCCGCCCGCCCACAGAACTCGACTTGAAAAAAAAGTCGTAATACTCTGAAAAAACGAAGTGTTTAATAGATTGTTTTTACGGCTTTCCATTGTGTGGGCTCAAATGCTTCCAACTAGTGTATAATCATCGAGCCGTACTGCACGTGACCAATTCAATTCTTCTAATTCTTCAAAATTTCTCTCGCAGCCTCAAGTATAGATTTCGCATCCAGCTTGTAGACTTTTCTCAAATAGTCCTGATCACCAACTATTGTCGGGAAGCTGTCTTCGACGCCTATTGATCGAAATGCCTTAGGATGCACCTCGTTGGTCATGCAACATTCTGCAATTGCGCTTGCTAAGCCACCGATCTTAATGTGCTCTTCAACGATGACAATACCTTTGGTTTCACGTGCTGCTTTCAAAATTGTATCCTGGTCCAGCGGTTTAGCTGTATTGAATACAACAACTCGTGGATCAAAACCTTCCAATTCCAACGTTGTCGCCGCCGAAAGCGCTTCAGATAGAATAGCGCCAATTGCGATCAATGTGATATCCTTACCTTCTCGGATTGTCCTTGCTTTCCCAAACTGGACCGAATTGGGGTCTTCTGGAAGTCCGGCCTTTCCTTTGTCAAGCCTAAGGTATTTAGGGCCGTTCAGCTCAGCCATTTGGTGGGTAAGAATTGAAGTCTCCCAGGGATCTGATGGCGCCACCACTTTCATGTTTGGCAGTGTTCTGAGTATTGCCAAATCTTCCGTTGCGAAATGAGAAACACCTAACTGCCCGTATGAAAATCCACCGCCTACGGAAACGACAGTAACATCGCAATTGTGGTAACAAACATCATTTCTAATTTGTTCCAAGCAGCGTAACGTGGTGAAGTTTCCGATAGAATATGTGTAGACTTTATGGCCTTCCAATGCCATTCCACATGCAAGTCCAGTCATATGCTGCTCTGCAACACCGGCGTTAATAAATTGGTTAGGGAACCGTTTGGCAAAATCCGTCAAAACGCCAAAACCCAGATCGCCGGTGATTAAAGTCACCATCGGATCCGCTGCTGCAAGCTGCGTCAGTGCCTTAATAAAGGAATCTCTCACAGATCAGTTCTCCCAGCGTGACAGGGTTATATCCAGTTCGGACACTGCGGCTTGATATTCTTCGCCCTGAGGGCTGCGGTAGTGCCATAGGACAGAATTTTCCATAAAGGAGACGCCCTTGCCTTTCGTCGTATTGCAAATCACTACCGATGGCTTCTCCTTTATTTGCCTAGCATTTTCAAATGCGTTGGAGAGCTCCAAATGGTTATGTCCATCAATGTTTTGCGTATGCCAGCCAAACGATACCCACTTGTCCAAAAATGGTTCCAAACCAATTGTATCTGCAACGGGAGCAAGTGATTGAATCTTGTTGTAGTCAACAGCTACACATAAATTGTCAAGTTGATGATGAGCGGCAAATAGAATTGCTTCCCAATTCGAACCCTCGTCACACTCACCATCTGACAATAGGACATAGGTATGATGCGATTTGCATTGTTTTTTTGCGGCAAGCGCCATACCGCATCCGACATTCAAACCATGCCCCAAAGACCCGGTGGATAATTCTACTCCCGGCACCCCTTTATGCGAAACATGGCCGGAAAACACGCTACCATTTTGGTAGTGTAGTTTCAGCTGCTCTGTTGAAAAGTAACCGCACTCGGCAAGAGTTGCATAAACAGCTGCACCTGCATGCCCTTTTGACAATATGAATCTGTCACGATCAGATGCTGTTGGATTACTCGAATCAAGCTGCATGACTTTACCGTAAAGAACAGCCATTATGTCGCATATCGAAAGACCAGAGCCAACATGAGAACTTTTCCCGCGGTGTGTCATATCAACTACATGGCGCCGCACTTTAGCTGCTAGCCATTCAGTGTCGATCGTGTTTCGCCCAGAGTATTTTTTCATTAATATGTCTCATTCTAAACATGGTAAAACGTTAGAACTTTATCGATCACATAATCGACTTCCGCATCGGTCAAACCCATGTGCATGGGCAATAGCAGGCAACGTTCAAAAAACCAATCTGTCCGAGGAAGGTCGGTGAATTGGTGTTTTCCAAATCCTAGTTCTTCAAAATGATGGACCGGTGTTCCTGCCCATTGGATAATTGTCTTTACGCCATTTTCCGAGAGGTAGCTTTGTAATTCGTTTCTGTTTTCCGCAGCCATCTCATAATTTTGGTAGACATCGAAGTGCTCGTTGTCGAAGTTGGGGCCCTTTGGTAGATGTAGCTCTGGGTGTCCTCGGAATGCTAACTCATATTTTTGGGCGATCTGCCTCCGACGCTCAATATCTTCGTGAAAATGAGCCAGTCGGATCTTGAGAAATGCAGCTTGCAGATTATCCAGCCGCGAATTTGTGCCCCAAGCTACAACTTTACCCTGATCGTCACGGCCATGGTCCCGCCATAATGATAGCCGGTGTGCCAACTCATCGTCATTAGTCATGACTGCTCCCCCGTCACCGAAACAGCCAATTAGCTTTGCGGGATAGAAGCTTAGTGTACCAAATGGACCAAAAGTACCTGCAGATTTGCCTTTAAATTTGGACCCTAAACCTTGTGCGCTGTCTTCCAAAACCAATAAGCTGTAACGATCGGCGAGCTTGCGAATTTCATCCATGTTAGCGCAACGACCGTTCACTTGTGTGGGCATGATCGCTTTGGTTTTGTCGGAAATTTTTTTCTCAGCAGAGGCGGCACAGAGCATATTGTCTTCATCGATATCAGCAAAAATTGGTTTGGCACCGACCATATGCAATGCTGCGGCTGTAGCGACATAGGTATGCGAAGAGATTATCACTTCATCGTCTTGACCTATATCGACTGCTTTAAAGCCAATAATCATTGCATTTGTGCCATCAGCCACACCTAAGACATGTTTCGCGCCTAAGAAATCGGCCAGAGCGTCTTCGAACTCAATTAGATCCTTTTGTAGTATGAAGGCCCCTCTAGAACACACATCCTGAAATGCCGCGTTAAATTCCTTTTCAAAACGAGTGTAAATAGCTTTGTAGTCGAAAAACGGTACATTCATCATCTGTTTGTTGCCTTCAAAAATTTCCCGAGACTTCTACCACGGCGCTTATTGCAAATCATAGTCTTCGCGGTAGCAGAAAGAGTAATCTTTGGATATTCACGGGTTTCTAAAATCATTCACCTATGTTTGCGGTTGGGCTCTTGACCCGAGACCCAAATATCCTCCACTTCAGTGTCGAATCTTTCGGTTGGTTTTTGACATTAAGCGGCCTGCTTTTGCAATACCACTTTCACGGTGAACTCGGTGGGAATGAGTTTGCCGAAGGATGAATATAATCTATTGCGGTTATTATGCCGCGAGTTGCCCTTCATCAGGGTTTTTGGAACAGACGGTTGTGTGATTAATCGAAGTGTGTGTTGCTAAAGGCGTCAGAAGCTGGACCACCGCCGTTAGTGCTCAATCAGCCTACTTTGAAAGAGACTTCCCCGCGAAAACGGATACTGCGAGAGCTTCAATACCAAGGAATACACTTCCTAAAAACTCAATTAAATGAGTCACTAGGATATCCCTTTTGACCCTGGCACCAATCATCCCAATGGACCAGACATCGTTTATATACTAACAATCAAATTTGATCCCTCTAGCGGATTCAAACAGTTTTTGTTCGGCATTTTTACTAAGGATCGTGTTGTATATGTGTGGGATTGTCGGAGTCATCGGTGGGCGTGGGCAGCATTGGCAATCTCGCGTTGAAGACGGAGTAAAATGCATTTCTTACCGAGGGCCCGATCATCAAGGGACAGAATCGCTGGATAAGGCAATATTCGGACATGCACGATTAGCAATCGTTGATCTTGATGCCGCAGCAAATCAGCCAATGTTGAGTTCCAATTCCGACCTGATGATTGTATTCAACGGGGAAATATACAACTATAAAGAAATTAGAGGCACTCTCAAAAGCAAAGGTTTTAACTTCGAAACTAGTAGTGATACTGAAGTTTTATTAAAGAGTTACGAGCTATGGAATGAAAAATGTGTCGACAAATTAGAGGGCATGTTTGCATTTGTGATTTGGGATAGGAATAGAAACCTTTGTTTCGCAGCCCGAGATAGATTTGGTGAAAAGCCGCTATACTATGCTGTCAGTCATGACGGAATGTTCATGTTCGCCTCCGAGGCGCACGTAATAACGAATTCTCTAGGATATGAAAAAAATATCAATTTTAAAGGTTTGGGGCAATTCTTATCCCTTGGTTATTGTTTGGGCCAAAACACCTTAATAGATAGTGTTAGAAAGTTAGAACCCGCCAGCACTTTGACATATAGGCCAGGAGAAACTCCTTCCATCTCCCGTTACTGGAGTTTAAAGCCATTTTTCGAAACAAAAAACTCAAATTCATTCCGCGAAAATAGTACCGAAATTGCAAATAGAATTGATGAAGCCATTCAGAGAGAAATTATCGCGGATGTTCCTCTTGGTGCATTTTTGAGCGGTGGACTAGATTCTTCTGCAATTGTTGCTTCATTAGTAAAGCATTGCGGGGTTAAGAACCTGAAGTGTTTTTCAATGGCGTTTTCTGAAAGCGGTTTTGATGAGACCGAGTTTGTCACCGGCCTCAGCCACTTTTTGGATATTGATCCGCACATTGGATTGGCAATGCATTCCCGCGATGCAGTTGATAAAGCCTTTGCATCAGCGGCGAGGGTACCCATCGCGGACAATTCGTATCTTCCAATGATTGAACTCAGTGGGCATGCGAAGAAACACGTAACCGTGTCTCTTTCGGGCGACGGCGCGGATGAACTTTTTGCTGGCTATGATACCTACCGTGCAGGACTGCTTCATCGTTTTTTTAGATACACCCCAAAAGGAATTCTAAAAGCACTTCAGTATACCGCAAACAACCTAGTTCCAACTACCCGCAACAAAGTAAGCTTTGACTACAAACTGCGTCAGTTTTTGGGGGCGGTTGATATGTCCAGTTCACGCGCACATCACTGGTGGCGTTTGATTTTTTCGCAAAATCAATTGGGGCAGTTATGTAGCGAAGATGTACGGCAAAGAATTCTAAGCGAAAACGGATTTGATATTTTTGATAAATACTGGGATGATTTAGACGGCGTATCTAACCTTGATAGGGCACAATATGTGGATATAAACACATGGTTGCCTGATAACATCCTTGAAAAAGTTGATCGTTCAAGTATGTCCAATTCATTGGAAGTTCGAGCACCATTCCTAAATCATAAATTTGCTGAATGGGCTGTAACAATTCCTTCTCATCAAAATATACGCTATGGGAGGCTAAAAGCCACACTCAAAAATAGCCAACGAAACAGACTGCCTGACAGTACTATTTATAGAAAAAAACGTGGTTTCAATGCACCTATTTCTCATCTTCTTGTAAACGACAACTTTAATGATATTTTTTTTGATCGCTTAAAAAGCAAAAAACTGGAAGAATTCGTTTGCAAGAAATCTATTGATACATTAGTTCACGAACACAGAAACATGCGGTTTGATCATAGCTTTAGGCTATATACATTGGCTTGTCTGGGCATGTGGATGGAGACATATAATTGAAGACCGGTGCAAATACATATTCGTCAGCTATAATAGATGCAAAGAATTATACTTCCTGGATTGTTAGTCTTTTTCAAAGTTACCTCGGTGACAAAATATTAGAAGTAGGTCTTGGTCATGGCGGCTATAGAGCATTTCTCAAAAACGTTGATTATACTGGAGCGGACATTGATATCCAGTGTATCGAGCATGCTAAACGCAGTGACCCAAATGGAAAGTATTATCAAGCGGATTTGGCAGCCTCTTCGTTTTCAGAAACCGTTGGTAACGACTTTGATTCGATCCTATGTTGCAACGTCTTGGAGCATATTAAGGATGATGACCTGGCGCTCACCCATTTGCTAAGTGCTTTACGGCCTGGCGGGCATCTTTTACTTTTAGTGCCTTCCCACGAATTGTTGTATTCCGATATGGACAAACTAGCGGGGCACCATCGGCGCTATAGTAGAAGGATGCTTTTGAGACGTTTGCCTGAAGGCATTATTATTAAGGAAGTAAGATATATTAATCCAGTGGGTGCTTTAGGATGGTTTGCCAACAGATTTGCAAGCCACAACGACTTGGACACTGAAAATATAAATAGGCAGATTATTTTTTTTGATAGGTATGTTCTCCCTTTTACAAAAGTGTTAGGTGGTCTCACCGGCCGATTCTTTGGCCAATCCCTGATCTGCGTTGTACAAAAATAATGCTGTCAATTGTAATACCCGCATATAATGAAGCCGGCGCCATAGGTAAAACTGTAGCGACAGTCAAAGAAATTCTGGAGAACGACGAGAACATTTCAGAATATGAAATTCTTGTTGTTGATGACGGGTCGTGTGATGAGACTGGCCAAAATGCAGAAAAGTGTGGCGCAAGAATTATTACAAATTTGCACAATCTTGGATACGGACGGTCACTAAAAAATGGTATCGCAGCAGCTATCCATGACACTATTTGCATAATTGACGGAGATTTGACCTATCCTGCCGATCGAATACCCGAATTGTATGAAGAGCATAAAAAGGGGTTTGATTTGGTAGTTGGCTCAAGGACTGGATCGAATTTTTCCGGAATTTTAGCCAAGGGGCCGTTACGGTGGATTCTTAGGCATCTAGTTGAGTTCGCCGCAGGTCGGCCAGTGCCAGACCCTAATTCTGGGCTTCGGGTGTTTTCAAAGTCAACAATTAGACAACTGGAACCATATTTGTGCGATACGTTCAGCTTCACGACTTCTATGACGCTTGGTTATATGCGTTCATCCAAATTCGTCAAGCATATACCAATTGAATACCATGATAGACATGGACAAACAAATGTAAAGTTGTTTAAAGATTCCCTTAGAACATTACAGTATATAGTGCAGGCTATTTTATATTATAATCCAATGAAAATATTCACTTTATTTTCGGCTCTTTGCATATTGATGAGTTTAATTGGATTTCTAGTTGGTATGATAACCAATGTCGGAGTGTTTTACTACCTGTCGATAGGTAGCTTGCTTATCAGTATAATTATGTTTGGATTTGGGTTGTTAGCTGATTTGCTGCGACAAATTCTAAATAAGTCGGTTGAATAATCTGTCTTACATTTAATGTTTAGTATTAGAAGTAGGTTTTGGCCTTGTCGGGTTTTGCTAACATTAACATTATGAACTGAGATCCGGAATCTCTGACATTATTATGTAGATTTTGTTCCGATCAAAAGCTGGGCCAAATGGAGCATCCAAGATCTCCGGAATAACAGTTAAGCATCCATATTGATGGTCCATTCAGCTCATCAATTGGCAGGTATAACTGTGAGGAGGGACAGTTCCCGACCGTTCTTGTTTTAAAAAACCTGTGGGCTCGCTTGGGCTGTGAGTCGGCCTCATTGAGCTGGCCCACCGTTATGATTAGGAAGCGTAGGGCTTGGAATGGTGAACAAACGACCTGAGCCGGAAGAGATTGTTTCCACATTGCGTCAGGTTGAGGTTTTTTGGGGCAAGGAAGTCCCGCTTGCTTGCGTTAGGCAGATAGACGTCGTTGAACAGACCTATTACCGATGGTGCAATCAATATGGCGGAACGGGTATAGATAAGCTGAAGGAACGGAAACGGTTCCAGCGAGAGAATGAGCAGTTGAGACGGGCTGTATCGGATGTGACTTTGGACAAGTTGATCCTGAAGGAAGCTTGCCAAGGTGTTCCGCGAAGCGGCTGCGCAGCCCAATTTCTAAACCTTGCATGCCGTTGCGTCTGTATCGATTACGCAGGGTATCACAGCTCGGAGCTGTCGTGTTCTGGGGCAACAACGTTCGGCACTGAGGCATATCCCAAGTGTCCACGCAAATGAGTGTCGGCTGGTTGCGGACATCATCGAATTGGCGAGACAGTTTGGTCGAAGCACAGATCATCATCGAGGAATGGGGGAAGAACTATAACACTAAGAGACCTCAAAGTGCTCTGTGTTATCGTCCTTGCGCACCAGAAAGAATCACCACCATAGAAAAAAGACCGATGATGCACCAACAATATAATCAAACCAGTCATTCCGGATACTCAAATCTGGGCCATGTACTGCCTAATTATCACTTCAGTTTACCCCAAAATTCACCGCAATATCTCCTGTTTTCCTAACTATAAGGGAGAACTATTTCACGGGGGGGAGGTCAATTGCACAATAACTCTGAAATTAGAATTAATCTGATGTTTCTGATCACTTCGGAGGGTATTCGCCGACGGTCATTTCAACGGTCCCCGCAGTGTCTTTCGATTTCATAAATGAGCTGTCATCATGCGTATTGGAATTCGACGAAACAAATAGCAGAGTTGACAGCTGCTAACCCTATCGGATGTTGCAAAACTGCCTATTTTGCGGTTCGATCTCCCTGACCTTTACCGGTAAACGTTGCCAAGATGATTTTCAAATCCAAAAGCAATCCCCGCCTTGCGATATATTCAGCGTCCTTTTCTGCAAGGCGAACCGGATCGCTCATATCGATACCTTGAATTTGAGCGAGTCCTGTAATGCCAGGCAAAACATCTAGCACACCACGTTTTTTACGTTCTGCAACAAGTTGTTCCTGAACAGGAAGACAGGGGCGGGGGCCAACCAAGCTTAATTCACCCCTCAGGATGTTCCAGACCTGTGGCAGTTCGTCAATCTTTGTCCTGCGGATGAAAGTACCAATCGGTGTCACAGCGCTTTCTGAGACGTTGTGAGTTCCAACCTGATGCGTATCCTTGCCCATTGAGCGGAACTTGTAGCAGGTAAACACTTTTCCATTTATTCCAATTCGCTTTTGATCGAAAATACCTGGGCCTTCGGATCCGAATTTGACAAGAATCCAGACGACCGCCAATAACCACCAAAACAGAAAGATGATCGACAGCGCGAAGCTATAGTCAATCAATTGTCGGAATAGTCGATACGTTAAGTTTTCCAATGGATTAGGTTCTTTAAAATGAAGCTGTAGGTGATGTATTTGATTAAAGCCTTAAATCGGTTTCACTTTCGTCAAACACATATTTCAAATCATAAATCAGAGATCCTAACATTCCGAATCTTCGGATTTCATCAATGCCCAACAGTTTGAACTCTTTGTGTCCGGTAGCTAGTACAATGGCATTGTAGGTATCCGGGGTAGGGTTGGAAATTGGGTGCACATCGTATTCTTCTTTTGCCGTAATTACATCTACCCAGGGGTCATAAACATCTACTTCGACATTATATTCCTTAAGTTCCTTGACTATGTCGATTACTCTAGTGTTTCGGAGGTCAGAACAATTTTCTTTAAAAGTCAGACCCATTATGAGCACTTTTGCACAATGTATCTTAATCCGCTTCTTGGTCATAGCCTTGACCAGTTGGGCGGCGACATAAGAACCCATGCCGTCGTTCAGGCGGCGTCCGGCAAGTATGATCTCCGGATGGTAGCCGATCGATTGAGCTTTGTGGGTGAGATAATAGGGATCTACACCAATGCAGTGACCGCCGACAAGGCCTGGCCGGAAGGGCAGGAAATTCCATTTCGTTCCGGCTGCATTCAAAACCGCTTCAGTGTCGATATCGAGGCGGTTGAAAATAATTGCCAACTCATTGATCAGCGCAATGTTTAGATCTCTTTGAGTGTTCTCAATGACCTTCGCAGCTTCAGCGACCTTGATTGACGGAGCTTTGTGGGTGCCCGCCGTGATGATGGACCCATAGAGCCTATCAACGAACTCGGCAGCCTCTGGTGTTGACCCTGAAGTGACTTTGCAAATCGTGGTCACGCGATGTTCTTTGTCACCTGGATTGATACGTTCTGGGCTATAACCGGCAAAAAAGTCGGTGTTGAACGTAAGGCCGGAGGTCTTTTCCAGGACGGGAACACAATCTTCTTCCGTGGCGCCGGGATAGACCGTTGACTCATAAATGGCAATGTCACCTGGCTTCAAGGCAGTACCGATCGTTTGGCTGGCACGGATCAAAGGCGTGAGGTCAGGACGTTTATGTTCGTCAATCGGTGTTGGTACAGTGACGATGAAGGTGTCACAGGTTTTTAACTCTGACGGATCAGACGAAAATCGCAATTGGTTGGATACAGCCAGTTCATCGCTCGAGACTTCATGGGTGCTGTCAACACCGCCACTCAGTTGAGCGATACGTTCCTGATTGATGTCAAAGCCGAGCACAGGACGCGTCTTTCCGAACTCGGCAGCCAGAGGAAGGCCAACATAGCCAAGGCCAATGATGGCAATGCGAGCGGTTTCAGGAGTGCGGTTTAGCATTACTTCAGTTTAAACCTTGTAGTAGTCACGATACCAGGCGACGAAGCGCGCGACGCCCTCCCTGAACGGCGTCTGCGGAGAGTACCCGGTTAGCTCCTGCAGCAAAGATGCATCCGCCCATGTTGCCGGTACATCCCCAGTCTGCATCGGCATCATATTGCGGATTGCTTTCTTACCAAGCTCGTCTTCAATCGCTTCGATAAAGTCCATCAAGCGAACCTTGTCGGAATTTCCGATGTTAACCACACGAAAAGGAGCCGCTGGACTGAGATTGTCTTTGTCCGGGCAGGGACTAGTTTCACTGGGTGCGGCATCTATCAGGCCACGTATTCCACGCACCAGATCCTCAACAAATGTGAAGTCGCGCCACATGTCACCGTGGTTGTAAACGTCGATCGGGGTATCTTCTAGAATTCCCTTGGTAAACTTGAATAACGCCATGTCAGGGCGTCCCCAAGGACCATAGACCGTGAAGAACCGGAACATGGTAATAGGAATTTGATGAATATGGGCCCAAGCATGGCCCATGGCCTCGTTGGCCTTTTTGGTCGCGGCATAAATGGTGAGCGGTGTGTCTGTTTTCTGCCGTTCATCAAACGGCATGATCTCGTTGGCACCATATACTGAGCTTGTGGACGCCATGAGAAGATGTTGGACACCGGCGGCTTTGGCAGCTTCCATCACATTCAATGTGCCGACTACATTCGCATCAAGATAAACCCGTGGATTTTCCAAGCTGTAGCGGACACCCGCCTGGGCTGCCAAGTGAACGATCACATCTGGATTGAAATCAGTAACCGCCTTTGAAAGCGCATCTGCGTCCTCAAGCATGGCTTTACTTGATGAAAAACCGGAGTGCTGGTGCAGGATCTCATGTCGACGCTGTTTCAGGCGGACATCATAATAGTCCGTCATGCCGTCGTATCCGGCAACTTCCCAGCTCTCCTGAAGCAATAACTCCGCGAGATGGAAGCCGATGAATCCGGCTGTACCGGTTATGAAAGCGCGTTTATTTTGCATTCTTGAAAGCCAATAACCCGAGTATTTGTTTTGAAGTGGACTCAACCAAATTCCTTTTAGATCAAATCGAACTCTGATTGAACTGCAGAACTTCAATACTACTTGGCACTCATTGTCGACTGAAATGAAAGGTTCTGAATCCGAATGAGCCAGCCTCATTGAGTTGGTCCATCGTTATGATAAGGAAGCGGCGGACTTGGAATAGTGAACAAACGACCTAAGCCGGAAAAGATAGAATTGGATCTTTGGTCGTATCCTAAGTGAAGCGACAGCTGCTGGCTGGAAGCGCATATCGTGTCATATGGAACTTTGGTCTTTGTCAGTTCCCGCCCTCGACGAATACCCGCACGAAATGTATTGCATATCCTGTGGTACACTGAGCACATCCTGAGATGTGATCTGACGAAGTCGCAAACGAACTCAGATTCTCCCTCGAGATAACGAATGTTTGATAGTCAGAATAAAAATCGATAGCTTTTAGTGCTGTCGGTAACGGCCGACTGTAGTTGCCATTCCTAGTGGTTTAGCTGTTATTGGTAGTGCCAATGAAACTAGTCGAAAACAGCTAGTTCTTTGCAATTCCCACTTATTGTGGGAATCGTTCTTTATGCTAAGTGATTTTGCTCTTTATATTTTGGGCATATGGCCTGCGATCCGCTGTTCCTTCCAATTGTCAGACCTGTGAGGCGTTTCATGACGCACCAACCAAATTCTCTCGAAGCCCGCGACACGGCTGTTCAGCTTCATTCCTATGCCGACGCCCGCCGTCAGGAGGAAACCGGTGCCCTTGTGATCGACAAGGGGGAGGGCATCTACGTCGACGATATCAATGGCAAACGCTACATCGAGGGCATGGCCGGTCTGTGGAGTGTTGCAGTCGGTTTTGGGGAAAAGCGATTGGTGGATGTTGCCGCGCGGCAGATGGAAAAGCTGCCTTATTATCATACGTTTACATACAAAACCCATGGCCCGTCGATCGAACTGGCTGAAAAACTGATCGAAATGGCCCCGGTGCCGATGTCGAAGGTCTATTTCACCAATTCCGGATCCGAGGCCAACGACACGGCCCTCAAGCTGATCTGGTACCGGTCCAATGCACTTGGGCAGACGGAGCGCAAGAAAGTCATTTCGCGCGTACGCGGCTATCACGGGGTGACTATTGCCTCGGCCAGTCTGACAGGCCTCCCCAACAATCATCGTTCGTTCGATCTGCCCCTGCCGCAAGTCTTGCACACAACCTGTCCGCATTACCGGACCATGAAAAAAGACGGCGAAAGCGAAGCCGACTTTGCCAAACGCTGCGCCCAGGATCTCGAAGACCTGATCCTGGCGGAAGGCCCGGACACCATCGCAGCGTTTTTTGCGGAACCGGTGATTGGAGCCGGTGGTGTCATTGTGCCGCCGGACGGTTACTGGGAGGCGGTGCAGCCGGTCCTGAAAAAATACGACATCCTGTTTGTCGCGGACGAGGTGATCTGTGGATTTGGCCGGACGGGTAATATGTTTGGTACCGAAACCTACAATTTGCAGCCAGATATTATGACCCTGTCCAAGGCGTTGTCGTCTTCCTACCAGCCGATTTCAGCCCTGCTCATCAACGACACGGTCTATCAGCCGATTGCCGATGAAAGTCATCGCATAGGTGTGTTGGGGCATGGGTTTACCGGTAGTGGTCATCCGGTCGCCGCAGCCGTTGCACTGGAAAATCTGAAGATCATAGAAGAGCGGGACCTTGTCGGACATGTGCAGGCCATAGCGCCGACTTTCCAAAATCGTCTCCGGGATCTGGCAGCCAATCCGCTTGTGGTGGAAACGCGTGGGGTTGGTCTGATTGGAGCCGTTGAATTGTCCCACGACGCTTTTGCCGATACGCTTGGGGAGCTGGGTCTCAAGACGAATACGATTTTTCATGAGAACGGATTGATATCACGCAACATTCTGGATGCCCTGGCCTTCTGTCCGCCATTGATCATCACGGAGCAACAAGTCAACGAGATGTTCGACATCGCTGAGAACAGCATCACATCGGTTGCAGCAAGCCTATGACGGACTGGTCGATTGTCGGAACCATAAGCGGGACATCTGCTGACGGGATTGATCTGGCAGAAATCCAGACAGATGGCCAAACCGTTTCCCGCTTTGGGCCTTCGCAAACATTGCCCTACCGGGGCGACATAAAGGCGCGTGTGCTGAGTGCGTCAGCAAGCAAAGGCGTTGATCGTACAGGATGGCCAGATCTGGCCCGTGCAGTCACTGATGATCATGCCAAGGCGATTTCGGCTTATCTGGAAACACATGGTCTCACGCCGGATGCGGTGGTCTTTCACGGCCAGACCGTCTGGCATGACCCGAAAGCCGGAGAAACGGTTCAGCTTGGTGATCCGCAAGTCTTGGCGAATGCCGTGAAGCTGCCGGTGGTTGGCGATGTTCGGCTTGCAGACATGAAAGCTGGCGGTGAAGGGGCTCCTCTTGTGCCTGTCTATCATCAAGCCCTGGCCAAAACTTTGGTTGGTGAGGGCAAGGAGCCGATTTGTTTTTTGAACATTGGCGGTGTCTCCAATCTGACCTATGTCGATGGCGAAAATCTTCATGCGTTTGATATCGGGCCGGGGAATGCACTGCTGGATGACTGGATCCGCAAGCATGAGGCTGGTGATTACGATGCGGACGGTCATATCTCGGCTCGCGGCAAAGTTCATGAAGATCGATTGGCCGACGCGCTAAAACATCCGTTTTTGTCCGAAGCCGGACCGAAGTCGCTTGATCGGTATAGTTTCTCTGGCACATTTGCGGATGGATTGAGCTTGGAAGATGGGGCGGCGACCTTGTTGGCGTTCACGGCAGAGGCCATTGCCAAGTCGGTTTCGCTTTTGCCAAAAGTGCCCAACCTGTGGCTGGTCTGCGGCGGTGGCCGACTTAACCCGTCACTGATGAAAGCGCTCGATGATCGGCTGTCCGGCGAAGTTGTACCATCGGACAATTACAAGATCGACGGCGATGCACTTGAAGCACAGGCAATGGCGTTTCTGGGTGCACGCCTGAAGGCTCAGCTTCCGACAACCTTTCCGGAGACAACAGGTGCACGGCAGTCGGTGGTCGGTGGCCAGGTGTATTTGCCGGAGTAAGCCGTTTACCCAGAAAGGATCCTGCTGGCAGCCAGCCTTGCAAGGCCCCGACGAACCGGCTAACCAGATTGCATGAACGGATCTGAAATCTACCGGCGGCTGATTGGCCTTATTGAAGAGCGTACCCTGAAGCCAGGCGACCGTCTGCGTGAGGCTGATCTTGCCGAGGAATTTGGTGTGTCGCGAACCCCCATTCGTGAAGGTCTGAAACGGCTGGAAGCGCAAGGGCTCGCCGTTCATGAACCCAACCGGGGTATGGTTATCCCGACGCTGGATCATGGCCAGATCAATGAAGTCTATTTCATGAGGGAGATTCTGGAAGGGACTGCAGCAAGCCTCGCTGCAAAACATGCGTCCGGCCCGGAAATTGAAATCCTGCAGGATCTGGTCGCCGCTGACCGAAAACGCATCGAAGATGAAGACAGTCTGGTGCGTTCAAACAGGGAATTTCATCGTCGCCTTTGCCTTGCGTCTCACAATCGGTATCTGGTTGATCAAATCGAACATCTGCGCCTGTCCCTGATCTTGATGGCGGGCACAACGCTGGATACTCCCGAACGCCGGGAAACCGCTGTCGAAGAGCATGCTGCTATTGTCGAGGCCATAGCTGTTGGCAATAGTGAAGCTGCCGAAGAAGCGGCCCGTCTCCATATTGCTCACGCGCATAAGACCCGGCTGCAGCAGATCTGACACTTTCGTGGACGAATTACGGCGTTTGCCCATTCCGAATTCTATCTTCGAACTGTCCGCGATCAGCCTGGATTTTTTTCAAAGTGTCAGTCATGGCATGTGGTGCCGTGTTGTGCCTGCCACTCCATAAGATGATCTCGGCAATGACGGGCGCGAGTTCCCGTCCCTTGACAGTAAGTTCATAAACAAAACTGCGCCAGTTATCCGGATCTCGTCTCTTCGTAATAATTCCATTTTCCTCCAGGTGCTTCAGGCGCTGGGCAAGAATGTTGGTCGAAATGCCTTCCCATCCCTCCAGCAATTCACCGTAGGTCTGTACTCCTTTGATTGCCATGTCCCGGATGACAAGCAAAGACCATTGATCACCGAAGATGCTGAGCCCATACGCTATCGGGCAACCAGAATCGTATTTTCCAGCTTTTTTCATCATTCAAAATGGATAGATAATCAACTTGCAAAAAGCAAGTTAATGCCATAAATGAAGTCAACTTGCAAAACGCAAGTTAAGAAAGGTGTTCGTATGACTGAAGACAATTCAAGTGCATGCCTGGCATCTGGAAATGCAATTTCCAGACGTCAGGTCATCGCCGGTACGGCAGCAACATCTGCAGCCATGCTGCTTTCTCCAACTCTGCTCCAAGCACAGGAAATCCCCACAATGGAACCAAAAGCCTTTGTTTATACTGAAGTTGCGATATCAGTTCCGTTTGCTGAAGCGCCATGGAAAAAGATCAATGATGAGATCAAGAAACAACCCGGTTTTTTGAACAAGACATGGCTGCAGGGGCATTCAACCCAGTCAATCGGCGGGCTGTATTCATTTGACAGCCTCGAAAACGCGCAAGCCTTTGTCACGGGCTATTTCCCGAATGAAGCGCGTGCTTTTGGTGTCGCGCACACCACGCGTGTCTTCGATGCCGCTCTTGTTCGCGATGCTAGTCTTGATATGGGCGCTGTCCATTTTGGTACTCCGGTTGTCAAATCACCGGGGGCCTTTGTCTACACCGAACTGCAGTTTTCAAAGCCGTTTAACGAATTTGACTGGCACGGCCGAAATGAGGCGTTGAAACAGAGTGCCGGATTGCAAAACAAGATTTGGTTGAGCGGTGTTAACACGAACACTCTGGGCGGTTTTGATGCGTTCGATACACTGGATCAGGCACTTGAATTTGCCATTGGCGAATTCCCGAAAACCGCCGCAAGACTGGGCAGTGCCTTCTATACCCGGGTGTTTGATGCCAGCATTACCGAGGCGGCAAGCCGGGATATGAATTCACCATTCTATGTCGGCTAGAAACAATTCCGGAGGCGGGCATTGCGACCCGCCTTCTGGAATTTGAAACAAGGTTCAGCACTCAACGATATTGACCGCAAGACCGCCTTGAGAGGTCTCCTTGTATTGCTCCATCATGTCCATGCCGGTCTGCCGCATGGTTTCGATGCAACCATCCAGCGGTACGAAATGGGACCCGTCACCGCGCAGGGCAAGAGAGGCGGCGGTCACGGCTTTGACGGCGCCAAGTGCATTTCTCTCGATACAGGGAACCTGTACCAGCCCGGCAATCGGATCGCACGTCATGCCAAGATGGTGTTCGAGCGCGATTTCCGCCGCGTTTTCGATTTGCTCGTTGGTTCCTCCAAGAGCAGCACACAGACCTGCCGCTGCCATGGCTGACGCAGAGCCTACTTCTCCCTGACAGCCGACTTCCGCTCCTGAAATGGACGCGTTCGACTTGATGATGCCGCCGATGGCAGCTGCTGTCAGAAGAAAGGTGCGGATGCCGTCTTTGTCTGCGCCGGAACAATGGTCGAGATAATACCGCGTTACTGCCGGTATCACGCCAGCAGCGCCATTCGTCGGGGCCGTTACAACGCGTCCGCCGGCAGCGTTTTCCTCATTGACGGCCATGGCATAAACGCCGAGCCAATCGACGACGTTATGTTCAAACGGAGGATTGCTGCGGCCTTCGCGGATCAGCTTTTGGTAGATTTCGGATGCACGTCGTTTGACCTTGAGCCCACCTGGCAGAATGCCTGTCTGGCTGATGCCGCGATTGATACAGGCGTCCATCGCTGACCAGACATTGTCGATACCAGCTTCAACTTCCTCCCGTGAGCTGTCAGCGGCTTCGTTTTGCAATTTCATTTCGGCAATTGGAAGCTCGGCTTCCTGGCCCATCTCCAGCATCTGGCTGGCCGATGCGAACGGGAAGGGGACATCCTGAAGGGCAAGCTCATTGACCGGTTCGTTGGTTGTCTTGCGAAGCTCGGCTTCGCTGACCACAAATCCGCCGCCGATGGAGTAGTAGACAAATGTGTCCACGACACCGCCTGAAGCATCCAGTAGATGAAAGGTCATCCCATTTGCGTGTAGGGGCAGGGCGGGTCCGTAATCGAATATGACGTCCTGTTCGGGATTGAACCGAAGCTCCGGCAAACCATCGATCTTGAGCTTCTGCTCAGCCTGTAAAGCCTCCAGCATCGGTTCGACGTCGTCGGGGTCAAGCGTGTCAGGACGCTCGCCCAATAGACCGAGGCAGACAGCGTTATCAGTCGCATGACCCTTACCGGTAAAGGCAAGCGATCCATGCAGCGTAACGGTGATGCGCGAAACCCTGCCGTCGAGGCCCGGCAGACCACGAATGCGTTCAAGATACCGATGGACGGCAACCATCGGTCCGACCGTGTGCGAACTTGACGGGCCAATGCCGATCTTAAAAATATCAAAGACGCTGATAAACATCTGACCCGTAACCAAAAAACCTGACCAACAAAGCTGCCATGACAGCGCGATTTCCGCTCGCAGGCTATCAGATAGTGTTTGAAAGTCATTCCTTCAAACGCGATTTATTGTGTCAATTACGACATCCTTTTCCTTTGATACATTTTCCCGCTGGCGCGGGCATCGGAAATGCTTGTTCCGGAAATGTGTCTTTGATAGCGTGCCGCTCCCACTTCAAGTGCTTTGCACGCAAACGAGTTCCCAATGACATCAATGCATCCAGCCGATCAAAATGACGTTCTCTTTGGCAAACGCAGTGCGTTTCAAATTCCGGATGACATGATTTACCTGGATGGAAATTCGCTCGGGGTTTTGCCGAAGCATGTCCCTGCAAGACTGCAGGAGGTCGTCACCAAAGAATGGGGCAATAGTCTCATCAAATCGTGGAATGAACACAGTTGGATCGATTTGCCAACACGCGTTGGCGACCGCATAGGCCGTTTGATCGGTGCGCCTGCCGGAACCGTCGTTGCTTGCGACAGCACATCAGTCAATGTCTTTAAAGTTCTGTCAGCGGCATTGTCTTTGAGACCCGGGCGCAAAGTCATTTTGTCAGACAACGGCAATTTTCCGACGGATCTCTATGTTGCCCAAGGTTTAAAGACACTATTGGACAATGGGCACGAATTGAAAATTGTTGCTCCCGAAGAGGTCGAGGTTGCGATTTCGGACGACGTCGCAGTGATGATGTTGACCCAAGTTGATTACCGGACGGGTAGGCTCCATGACATGGCTGGTTTGACTCAGGTTGCTCATGACAACGGGGCCTTGACCATTTGGGATCTCGCCCATTCTGCCGGCGCCATACCTGTCGATTTAAGCGGTGCAAATGCCGATTTTGCAGTCGGCTGTGGCTATAAATACCTGAATGGCGGTCCGGGTGCTCCGGCATTCCTCTACGTTGCCCGAGAGCATCAAGACCGGGTGACGTCCCCACTTACCGGCTGGATGGGCCATGAGGCTCCGTTCGCATTCGATCTTGATTATCGTCCGGTCGACGGTGTCAGTCGAATGACCGTCGGCACACCTGCAATCCTGTCGCTCTCGAGCCTGAACGCGGCTCTGGATGTATTTGATGATGTAGACATGGCCGATATTCGCAGGAAATCGGTTTCCTTGAGCGAACTCTTTATTTCCGAGGTAGAGACCAACTGCCCGCAGCTTCAACTGGCGAGCCCGCGTGATCCCGCTCAGCGCGGCAGTCAGGTGTCCTTCAGGTTCTCCGAGGGATATGCCGTTATGCAGGCTCTCATCGCACAAGGGGTTGTCGGTGATTTCCGGGCACCGGATGTGATGCGCTTTGGTTTTACACCACTGTACATTTCACATCAGGATGTCATCGAGGCGGTCGCGATTTTGGCCAGCATTTTAAAGACTGAAGGCTGGAACCGTCCGGAATTCAAGACCCGGGCTAAAGTCACTTAAATTCGGAATTCGATCGATTTTCCAATAGGTTGATAAACTTGTCTTCCGGAACCGGAGGTGAGTACAAATATCCCTGAAAACGGTTACAACCGTTGTCGGAGAGCCACTTGCGTTGTTCCTCGGTTTCCACGCCTTCGGCGACAACTGTTGCGTCAAGCGCCTTGGCAAGTGACAAGATCAGTTTGACAATTTCGCCACCGGAATTGACGTCCTTCATGAACATTCGATCGATCTTGATACCGTCGAGTGGATAATTGTGAAGGTAGGCGAGATTGGAATAACCGGTCCCAAAATCATCGATTACAATTCCGTATCCGACCTTTTTGAGCGCTTTCAGGGTCTCGAAAGCATCGGGTATTTCGCCCAGAAGAACGTTTTCGGTGATCTCCAGAGATACTCTCGCAGCATCCAGATGATATCGTGCCGGAAGGCCCTGCATCATCGAAAGAAAATCGGGATCAGACAACTGCCAGGGCGACACATTCATGGATATCGGAATGTGGAAATCACGGTCCTTTAAACGAGAAAGTGCCTCGGCGACGTTCTTGCTGACCCATGCTCCGATGTCATTGATCAACCCGGTATCTTCAGCCAGCGGTATAAATTGATCAGGAGGCACCATGCCTCTTTCGGGGTGTATCCATCTGATCAACGCTTCAGCAGAAATGATCCGGTCGGTCTGCGTACAAGCTATCGGTTGATAATATAGAACAAATTCATCATTCAGGATGGCCCGTTCAAGGTCTTTTTTCAGCGCGAGATTTTCATCCCGACGCATCCGCATATTGGTTTCAAACCTTATGCACTTGTCCTTGGAATTCAGCTTGGCCTCATACAGCGCCAGATCGGCGTTGCGCATCAGCTCATCTATTGTCTTTCCGTCTTCCGGATAGTGCGTATAGCCGATGCTCAAACCGACATGACGCGGCTTGCCATCGATCATCTGATGGAAAGCGAAGGCTCCCAGAAGGGAGTTGCCGAACCAGACGGGATCATCTCTTTCCGATTTTTCAAGATGGCATATCAAAAACTCGTCACCGCCTAAGCGTGCAACAATATCGTTGGGCCCCGCGAGCTCCTTGAGCTTGTCAGCGACGAGTTTGAGCAAGCCATCCCCGGCCGCATGGCCCATCGTGTCATTGACAAGTTTGAAGTCATCAAGATCGACGAGATAGAACGTTGCCTTCTGGTCGTTTGCTTCCGCCGTTTTCAAAACTTTTGACAGGCGGTCCGTCAAATAGGTCCGGCTCGACAATCCCGTGAGAGCGTCGTGACTTGCCAGATATTGCGCCCGTTCTTTTGTTTCATGAAGCTCGGTCACGTCAATTTCAGTGACCAGATAAGCGTCCTGACCCGTTACGGCATCGCTACAAAATCTCACTGTCAACTCATGCCAGCGATACCCGGCATCGGTCAAAACGCGAGCAACCAGCTTGGAATTGTTGTCTTGACCCAATTCCTGCTTCAACTGGTGAACGTCTGAAGCATCAAAAAACTGCTGGAAGAAATTTGTATCGAGATCAACACACGCAGCCCTCGCAGCGGTGTTTCTATAAAGCGGTGTACCGTCTTTCGTGAACAGCGATATCATCACTGTTGTATGCATGAGCGCTTCGGCGCTACGAAGGGTTTCAGGCTGTTGCTCGTGATGATCACGGCCTTCGCACAGCATGGCCATCCGACCGTCGTTCAACTGGATGCCGCTCATGACAACTTGCAGAACCCGGGCTTTGCCTTTCGGATAAAGAGTCCAGATCTCGGAGAAGCTGACGTCCCGCTTGCGGAAATCCTGATGATATTGTTCAAGGCGTTGGCTGACGGATGGCGACATGTCTGTTGCCATATCGCGCGACCGCAGTTCCTCTAAAGAGGACGCTGCAGTTATCTCCAGAGCTTTCAGATTTGCCCAGATGATGCGCTTTTCGTCAAAATCAAAGATCCAGAGAGCTGTGTCCAGCCGGTCATAGATGCTGTTGATCAGCCTGGCATCGACCAGTGATGTACTTGACGGGATTCGCAACGACGCGGTGTTGTCCACATCGAAACGTTCCAGCCTGGCAATCTTCCGGCGATCAGACAGTGTTATTCTCCAACATCAAACGCGCTTTCATCGGCGCAACAACATGTATGCATTTTTGAGTGCAATGTTAGATTTAATCTGCGATTATCACCTACCATTACGATTACGAACGTGTATGCCTCTATTAGTCCGAAATATTGCTTTGTTGATGAAAGATATGTGTTAAATTTTAATCATCAGTTTATCAGGCAATAAAGCGTTGTTATTTAAGGATTTTATTGCGTACGGTGATCGACAAAAATTGCTTTCTCTCAGCGCCGCTGAGTGCCTGAAACGGGCAGTAGATCATTCCGGTCTTTGCGCTGCCGTTTTTCTACGTAAAACTGTCACTTCAAGAAATGACAATATAATCAAAATTATCAATGAACCGTTACGCTCCCGCTATTTCAGAGTAAAATTTTACCAAATATTCCAAATTGCTCCCAAAATCCGAGTGAATTGGGTGCTGATACCGCACTATTGGCCTAATTTTTTAGGCTTGAACCGTCGGCGTCAAAGATCAAACAATCCATCTATTCCGCTAAACAACGCGGTTTTCAGAGATTATGTGTTGATTGCTCCGTCAATGACGATAGAAGAGCTGATGCCGTACCCGTTTGAATCCTTTCCAATCAAACGGAAAGTCCTGGTGAACAAGGACACTGCGGCCAAGATGAAAAAAGAAAGACCGCTTGGGGGGCGGCGAGGAGCATGAATGCTGGAGCTTGATCAGCTCGTCATGGATTTCAGCGGGTTCAGAGCAGTCAATGGCTGCTCATTCCGTGTCGAAGAGGGCAGCATTACCGGGTTAATTGGTCCTAACGGGGCCGGTAAAACCACGTTGTTCAATTTGATCGCCGGGGCTTTGCAGCCTACCAGCGGTAAAATTCGTTTTCTGGGTGAGGATGTCACCAGTCTGGCCAGTCATCAGCTGTTCCACAAAGGGCTGGTACGCACGTTTCAGATCCCGCACGAATTCCACAAACTGACGGCACTTGAGAACCTGATGATGGTTCCGCCATCTCAACCTGGCGAGAGCTTGTTCTCCAATTGGCTTTCCTGGGGCAAGGTGAAGTCGGCTGAAAAGCATATTGAGAGCAAGGCGTATGAAACGCTGGAGTTTCTTGAACTCACTCACATTGCCCATGAGCGTGCCGGAAATCTTTCCGGCGGTCAGAAGAAACTTCTGGAACTTGGTCGCACGATGATGACCGATGCCAAGCTGGTTTTGCTTGACGAACCGGCTGCAGGTGTGAACCGCACATTGCTTCGCAAGCTCGAAACAAAAATCGAGCTGTTGAACAAAGAGCGCGATTACACATTCATCTTGATCGAACACGATATGGAAATGATCGAAAAGCTGTGCGCGCCGGTCGTCTGCATGGCCGAAGGGACTGTCCTGGTCGAGGGTGATTTCCAGACCGTTCGCGCCAACCCTCAGGTTCTTGAGGCCTATCTCGGTGAAACGACAGGAGATGCTGCATGAGCGCGCTCCTGAATATGGAAAAAGTCACTGGCGGATATGGCGATGCCGATATCCTGTTCGATGTTTCCCTACATGTTGATCCGGACGAAATCGTCGTGATTGTCGGGCCGAACGGGGCGGGCAAATCGACAGCGATGAAGTCGGTTTTCGGAATGCTCAAGATCCGCGGTGGCAACTTGCTGTTCGACGGTGACGACATAACCAAGTGGACACCAAACCGGATAGTTCAGCGCGGCATTTGTTATGTGCCCCAGGTCGACAATATCTTCCGGGAGATGTCGATTCATGAAAACCTCGAGATGGGCGGTTTCCTTAAGAAGGGGGACCTGTCCGCGGCCTATGACCGGATCTATGAATTGTTTCCCGACCTCAAGGAACGCCGTAAGACAGCTGCAGGCAGTCTCTCAGGTGGCCAGAGGCAAATGGTTGCTATGGGTCGCGCTTTGATGCTCGATCCCAAATTGCTGCTGCTTGACGAACCAACGGCTGGCCTGTCACCGAAATACATGGAGCAAATATTTCAGATCTGCAGGGATGTCAGGGATACCGGTGTTGCCATCCTTCTGGTGGAGCAACATGCCAAACAGGCGCTTGCCTTTGCCGACCGGGGTTATGTTCTTGCTGCCGGCAAAAATCGTCACGAAGGCACGGGGGCCGACCTGCTGGCTGATCGTGAAGTCGCCGAAATGTTCTTGGGGGGCTGAGCGAGATGGAATTTTTGGAACTCCTGAATTACTACGTCATCCCGGGCATTGTGCTTGGGTCCATTTATGCGCTTGGTGCAGTTGGCATTACCCTGATCTTTGCGATCCTGCGGTACGCTCACCTGGCCCATGGAGATCTGGCAACACTTGGAGCTTTCATAGCTCTTGCAGCCGTGACCAGTTTTGGCATCTCGCCACTGGCCGCTCTTCCCGTCGCGATACTGGCGACCGCTGCAGTGGCCGTCGGGATTGACAAGGTGTTTTATGAACACCTGCGCGAACGGCCCAAGATCGTCACGGTGATGGCCTCGCTCGGTATCGCACTGATGATCCGCGCCGTCATCCAAGTCGTTTGGGGCGTAGATACGCAAACCTACTCGCGTGGCATTGTTCGTCCTGAAGACTATTTTGGATTGCGTATCCGGGACCGTGAAATTTACACGATTGTTGCGATGATCCTGCTGGTCGGCTTCCTGCAGCTTTTCCTGACCCAATCAAAATGGGGCAAGGCGATGCGGGCCATGTCCGACAACCCAAGTCTCGCGCTGCTATCAGGGATCGACAACAAGAAAGTCGTTATTCTGACCTGGGTGATTGCAGGCGGGCTTTGCGCGGCATCCGGTTTCTTCCTCGGATTGAACACGGAACTCAAGCCGATGATGGGCTGGCATATGCTTCTGCCAATGTTTGCCGGAGCCATTCTTGGCGGTGTCGGCCGGGTTGAAGGGGCTGTGCTGGGTGGTCTCATTGTCGGGATTGCGGAAGAACTGTCGGTCCTTGTCATTCCAAGCGAATACAAGGCGGCGATGGCGTTTGCCATTCTGTTGTTCATGCTGATTGTGCGCCCAACCGGGTTGCTCAAGGGTAAGGTGCTTTAAGGGGAGGGGATCAAGATGGAACTCTTGGGTCTTGTAAATTACGCCCTCTTCATGGGCATTTTCATCGGGATTTACGCCCTGTTGGCGCTGGGTCTCAATATCCAGTGGGGTTTTGCAGGCCTCTTCAACGCAGGTATTGCAGGATTTTTCGCTGTTGGCGCCTATACGTCGGCGATCCTGTCGACGCCCGAAGTTGAGGGGCGTCTCGGCGGTTTCGACCAGCACTTCATCATTGGTTGGATTGGGGCAATGGTCGCAGCAGCGCTTGTTGCCTGGCCGATTGGCAAGATCTGTTTGCGGTTCCGCTCCGATTATCTGGCGATCGCTTCAATCGGCATCGCAGAGATAATCCGTCTGGTTATCAAGTCTGAACCGGCCCTGACAAACGGTGCTCGAGGTATTCCGGGCATTCCCCGTCCGATGAGCGAAATCGGGTACATGGAATCCCAGGTCGCCTATCTGATTATTGTGGTGGCTGTCCTGATTGCGGCTTACTTTCTGGTCGAACGCCAGTTCAATGCGCCCTGGGGGCGCATGATGCGGGCGATCCGGGACAATGAAGGTGCTGCAAAGGCAATGGGCAAGGACGTCGAATACAGACGCCTGGAAGCCTTTGTCTTTGGCTCAGCATTGATGGGGCTTGGCGGCGCATTGTTCGCGCATTTCAACCGCTCCATAACACCGGAAGCGATTGATCCGATGGTCGCAACGTTCCTTATCTGGATCATGTTGATCCTTGGTGGGTCGGGCAATAACCGTGGGGCAATCCTTGGTGCAGCCGTGGTTTGGATCATTTGGTCCGTATCAGAGATTGCAACTGATCAACTTCCGCACGAATATGCCATTCAGGCAAAGTATATCCGCTTGTTCCTGATAGGCCTCATGCTGCAGCTCGTCTTGCGTTTCAGGCCGGAAGGACTTCTTCCTGAGCCTGTCAGAGGGGATCAGCGGACAACAAAGACCGACGCGGACCACTGACTGGCCCGTGTCCGGGTAGCGCACCCACCAAAGAGTGTGTTACGCAAATAAGTTCAAAAACCCGGCAAAGACCGGATAATGAGGAGGTATTTCCATGAAAACCAAGCTTCTGACGCTTGCTGCAGGCCTTATGACGGCCACCGCCCTTGCCACTGTTCCGGCAAAAGCTGACGTGAAAATCGGTTTGATCGGCGGCGTGTCCGGCCCAATTGCAGCCATGGCACCAGCGATGATTGGCGCGGCTGAATTGGCCATCACGCAGGTCAACGAACAGGGCGGAATTGGTGCTGGCGAAAAGCTGGTTGGTGTCGTTGGCGATAGTGCCTGTAACCCGCAAGGCGGAACAGATGCTGCAACCAAGGCTGTCAACATCGAAGGTGTTGCCGGGATCGTTGGTCCGCATTGCTCCGGTGCTGTTCTGGCAGCTGCCGGTTCTGTGACCATTCCTGCCGGTGTTGTTCTTGTGACACCGTCTGGCACGTCTCCTGAAATCACTGGCCTTGCCGATAACGGCACAGTGTTTCGGACCGTTCCGTCTGACGATTATCAGGGCCGTGCACTGGCACGTACCTTGAAAGAACAGGGCTACAACAAGGTTGCTGTTGCTTACCTCAACAACGACTACGGCACAGGTCTTGCCGGTGCGTTCAAGGGCGAATTCGAAGCTCAAGGCGGCGAAATCACCCAGTACGCGGGTCATGAAGCCGACAAGGCGTCCTACCGGTCTAACCTGGCTGAACTTGCCAAGGGCGGCGCGGACACACTGGTGATCTTCGATTATGGTGACGGCACTGGCCTGACCATCCTGCGCCAGGCGCTGGAAAACGGTTTCTTTGAAAAGTTTGTTGGCGGCGACGGCATGAAGTCCGACGCTGTGATCAATGAACTTGGTGCCGAGAACCTTGCGACATTCGTGTCTTCCTCTCCGGTTGGTGAGAAGTCTGCGTCTCTCGACATGTTCAACAAGGCCTTCAAGGATGCCGGCGGCGATCCGGATGCGATCTTCGCAAACACATCCTACGATGCAGCTTTCATGCTGGCTCTGGCTCTTGAAAAGACCGGTGGCAAGAAGGAAGGCGTTGGCGCTGCTCTGGTTGAGATCTCAAACGGCGAAGGTGAAGCCATCCAGCCGGGTGAGTGGAAGAAGGCCAAGGACGCTATCGCAGCTGGTAAAGCCATCGACTACAAGGGCGCAGCTGGCGACCATAACTTCGACGCGAACGGCGACGTACCGGGCACCTACGCCCTGTTCGAAGTTGGCGCTGATGGTTTTGAAGTCATCAAAGAAATGAAATAAGGCTTCTTTCGCAGCAGCACTTGTTCGAGACCGGCGGTTTGAAAGAACCGCCGGTTTTCTTTTGCCTACCTGTTAGTGGCCCTGGAAACGTGTATAAGCCCGCTCATGCGTGATCTTGATGTTCTTGTGCTTGGCGGTGGTGCAGCCGGGCTAATGTGTGCGATTGAAGCTGCAAAACGCGGTCGCAAGGTGCTGGTGATTGACCACGCCAGACGGCCTGCGGAAAAAATCCGCATCTCTGGTGGCGGGCGATGCAATTTCACCAACCTGTATACCGCGCCATCTAATTTCCTGTCACAAAACCCGCGCTTTTGCGTGTCTGCCCTGAAGCGCTATACCCAACAAGACTTTTTGGCTCTGGTCGAAAAGCACCGCATTTCATGGCACGAGAAAACACTGGGGCAGCTGTTTTGCGACAACAGCGCCAAAGACATCATTCAAATGCTGCTCCATGAGCTGGAAGCCGCTGGTGGCACGCTTCAGCTGGAGACAGAAATCAAGGCAGTTGGCAAACCTGATGACAGTTTTTCAGTTGTTTCGTCAAATGGGCCGCTCAGAGCAAAGTCGCTGGTCGTGGCAACCGGAGGACCGTCGATACCGAAAATGGGCGCGACCGGCTTTGGCTACGACCTTGCAAAGCAATTCGGGCATGAAGTTGTACAGCCGCGCGCCGCATTGGTGCCACTGACATTTTCGGATGCAAACAAGGATCTCTGCAGCCGGTTGGCCGGCGTGTCGCTTGATGCAATTGTCTCGTTTCAAAAGACGATATTCCGGGAAGGTCTGCTGTTTACCCACCGGGGTTTGTCAGGCCCGTCCATTCTGCAGATTTCATCGTACTGGCAGCAGGGTAAGCCGATTTCTGTCAACCTGCTGCCGGACACGGATGTCTTTGAGAGTTTGAGGACGGCGCGCAAGGATGCCCCGAAACAGGATCTGAAGACTGCATTGGGGCAGCTCCTGCCGAACCGCCTTGCTGACGAGTTGTCCCAAGCCTATGAACTGAAGGGCCGACTGGCAGACCAGTCCGACAAGGTTTTGAGGCGCTGTGCTGATCAGCTGAACCGTTGGCAGTTGATACCCGTCGGTACGGAAGGCTACAGAACGGCTGAAGTCACGCTGGGCGGTGTCGATACCAGAGAACTTTCGTCCAAGACTATGGAGAGTTCCAAAGTGCCCGGTCTCTATTTCATCGGTGAAACCATGGACGTGACCGGTCATCTGGGAGGCTTTAATTTCCAGTGGGCCTGGTCTTCAGGTCATGCGGCTGGGCAAGTCGTGTAACCAGAGAACCGGGCATGGACTAAAGTTGTTTTATGCAATGCAGCATTTATTGATGACCGCCCCTCATTCGTCGCTATACTGGCGAAAATCGAGGGCGATATGAAGCGCGTAACCATTCATGATGTTGCAGAAGCAGCCGGGGTTAGCCTGGCGACCGTCGACCGGGTTCTCAATGCGCGTCCGGGTGTTCGCAAGGCGACTATCGAGAAGGTCAAACAAGCTGTCGAAACACTCAATTACACGCCTGATGTATTTGCTGCCGGTCTCGCGAAGAAGCGGCTGTATCGTTTTCATTTTTTAATTCCGAACGGCCCAAATGCTTTCATGGAAGACCTGACTTTCGAGGCGCGGTCTCATGCAGAGTCTGTCAGCGGTGATCGTATGCATGTGCATGTTGAACCGATCGATGCCTTTGATGGTCATCGGGTGACCGGTACATTGGCAATACTGGATCGATCCGTCTGTGATGGTGTTGCCGTGGTCGCACCAGCGTTTCCCGAAGTGCGGGCTGCTATTGATCGACTGCAGGACAGGGGTGTGCCTGTCGTGACACTGGTTTCCGATCATCCTTCTTCTTCTCGTCAGCATTTTGTCGGCATCGATAACGTCGCGGCCGGGCGAACCGCCGGGCGGTTGCTGGGCCGGTTCCTGCCGAAGGTACCAGCCAAAATAGGATTGATCGCAGGATCACTCGGGCTGCGGGACCACGCAGATCGGTATGCCGGGCTTTGTGAAGTGATCAACGAGGATTATCCTCATCTGGATCTCTTGAAGGTTCGCGAGGGGCGCGATGACAACACGAGAAATGAAGACCTGATCGGCCGACTTTTGAACGACCATCCGGATCTGGCAGGCCTTTATAACATTGGTGCGGGAAACCGCGGCGCAATTGCTGCATTGTCAAAAAGCGGCAAGGCAACGAACATTGTCTTTATCGGCCACGAATTGACGCCTTATACACGGCAGGCACTTCAGGAAAATGTACTGGATGCGATTATTGCTCAGGACCCCGGGCATGAAATCCGAAGCGCCATTCGTGTGTTGAAGGCGCTGTGTGATAGCGCGCCAATAAATGAAGGTCAGGAGCGAATCGGCATTGATGTTTTCCTGAAAGACAATCTGCCCAGAGATGATTGATGTGGTATGCAAATATGGTTTTCAGTTCTTTTCAAGAGCTCCTCGATTAAAGTAGTCTCTAAAACTCCAATTATAGATTGACCTTTGACGTTCTGCAGCCCATATCTGTGTCATGCGCCTAACACATCAGACAAATTACGCCGTTCGCGCACTTATGTATTGCGCAGTGAATCCGGACAAACCAAGCAGGGTCGCGGACATCGCGTCCAGCTTTGAGATGTCTGAAACTCACCTTTTCAAAATCATGAAGGTTCTGGTCGATGGAAATCTGATCAAGACCATTCGTGGACGGAATGGTGGAGTGATGCTGGCTCGACCAGCAGAAGAAATTACTGTCGGAGAAGTGGTTCGCGCTGCTGAAGAAAGCTTCATGCTCGCAGAATGTTTCGATTCCGGTAGCAAAGACTGCCCGTTGATTATGTCTTGCGGGTTTAACGGATTGCTGCATGAGGCTCTGGAAGCCTTCATGGAAGTTCTGGACAGCAAGTCGATTGCAGATCTTTCTGAAGATCGTTTTGGCATGCGGGATCTGCTGAAAATCGAACCCGTAGAACAGCCGATTACCGTCAACGCCTGACGGATCCAGATCCGGTTCCAGAAGTTTTATTCAAGCCGCCCATCGGGCGGCTTTTTTCGTGAGGGTCTTTCTTGAAAGAAAGGCCGAGCTGGCTGGCCGCTGAGGGAGAGGAGAGGGCGGTTGGCTTGCCGGGCATTTGGCACTCTGAAGTTTCAGAGGTCCTGATTTTCCTGAAACCAGAGGACGCGATTTCCAGTTCCATTTCGATCAGGCATTGCCTTGATAGGAAAACTTGAGTATGACTGTCAAGTATAAAGTGGAGTTAGATACTCAGCTTTTAAATCAGCTCTGGATAGCCATCGTTTTCGAATTCGAGAGATGGCTGGAAAATCAAGGCAAAGGACGAATTCAACGCCATGACCCCTTCAACAAATATCCGTAGACAACGTTTGTCACTGGCACCTGCATCAATGCGCACTGAATTCCCCGAAAAACCGAGTCAAAACGGAAAACCGCAACTGAGTTCCGATCAGTTGTTCAGCGGTACGCGTGAAATCCACATCCTGCACAACGAGGATACCTACCGGCTGACAATCACGAAGCAGGGCAAACTGATTCTCACAAAATGAGATAGGCAAGCCTGTTTATTGAATCGTCGTGTTCACAGCTTCGGCTGAAAATATTGCAACAGGCTGTCCGACACCACGCAGAGCGTGCTCGCCCATGCTGCTCAAGTCAGCCTGGGCCCCTTGAGACAAAGCTGACCGGACAGGTTCGGTCAGCAGCAAGGTTCGACCCAAGGACTTGCAAAGCGACTCGACACGGCTGGTCTCGTTGACAGCGCGACCTATAACAGTGAAATCCAGGCGTTCCTGCCCACCGACATTGCCGAAGAAAATTTCGCCCTGGTGAAGACCAATGCCGATCTTGAGCGGGTGCCAATAAGAAGCATCGGGCAAATCGTCTGGCGGGTTTTCATTGAGGTCATCTATGGTCAGAAGCGTCTCTTTTGCAGCCTTTAACGCTGATTCTGCAGCTGCGGCCTTGCCCAGGGATTTTTGATCAAAAACAGCCAGAACGCCATCGCCCATGAACTTCAGAATTTCACCGCCATGCGCGATAACTGCAGTTGAAACCTTGTCGAAATACGCATTCAGGATCGAAGTGACTTCTGGGCCGCTGAGGCGATCGGCCAGCAACGTGAAATCTCGCATGTCAGTCATGAATACGACGGCTTCAATCGCTTCGCCATCGCCGCGTTTGATCTCACCACTAAGCACCCGTTGACCAGCTATTGGACCGAGATAAGTATCGGCGACATTGCGGGCGATGCGCTGAAGGATATGCCGTTCCACATGCAAGGCAAATAGCTCGATTAACGTTCGGATTTGTTCTTTCAGTTCCGGGGTGAAACCACCAGGTCGCATGGTAGCCAGCGTCAGGGCGTTGTGCATTTCTGTGCCGGTGTTTAGCGGCAGGGCTACATAGGTGGTGAAGCCTTCGTCGGCAAGTTCGCGCATCAAGGGGGCGGAGTTGGCACCCTCCTCGGTTTCAAGATCGACCCTGACAAGTTCACCGAAGGTCATGACTCTGTAAAGGGGGTTTCTTGTAAAGGCTGTCTGCGACCTGGTGCCAGCTTCTGCGGCGAGCTCGTCGCAGATTCTGTCTCTGACACTCCACTTCCAGGAAAAGCCGATAAGACGCGGGTGCAACGTACCTATGTGCAATGTTGCACGATCCACACCGAGCCCCGCTGCCTGACAACGCCACATGAACTCTTCAAACATCTGCAGCACACTGTCGATCCGTGTCGCATCGTGCAAAAGCCAGTGCTTGATATCTTCCGGCGTTTGGGGGCGGGGCGTGCAATCAGGCCCACGTTCGGAACGGGAGATGAGACGGATATTGGACGAATAGTCTCGCGAGGATGGATTGTTGTTCGACCGTTTCATCGTGGCTCCGGGTCCGGGTTCGTCACGCCCCTAACGTGGTCGTATTCCCGGAAAGATCAATTGGCTGGAAGCATCGAAGTGATGATGCAACAAAAAATCCCCGAGAGTGCTCTCGGGGATCCTGAAATCATCTTGTCAAATTACGTCGTCAAAAAGCGGCTTCCACGCCGCCCATTTCGACATAGACGCTCTTGATTTGACTGTAGTACTCGATGGCCGCGTGGCCGTTCTCACGGCCAATTCCGGATTTCTTGTAACCGCCGAAGGGCATTTCAACCGGGGTCAGATTGTAGGTGTTGATCCAGCAGGTGCCGGCCTGAAGCAGGTCAATCACACGGTGCGCGCGCTGGATATCCTTGGTGAAGACACCAGCAGCCAGCCCGAATTCAGTGTCGTTGGCTCTGGCAATGACATCATCTTCATCATCAAAATCAAGCACGCACATAACCGGTCCGAAAATCTCTTCCCGTGCAATGCGCATGTCGTCTTTCACATCTGCAAAGACTGTTGGTTGAACGAAATATCCATCCGGGAGACTATCAACCTTGGCTGCGCCGCCGCCGCATAGCAACCGGGCACCATCCTCCTGGCCGACCTGCATGTAGTGGAGCACCTTGTCGAGCTGCAGCTTGGAGACCAGCGGACCAATGTTGGTTGTCTCGTCCAGCGGATCGCCCAGAATTGCGTCTGTCGTGCGTTCCGCCAGCCGTTTCAGGAATTGGTCCTTGATGGCTTTGTGTACGAAGACACGAGTACCGTTGGAGCAGATCTGACCGGTTGAATAGAAATTGGCGTTGATCGCTGCCGAGACAGCGTTTTCGACATCCGCATCTTTAAAGATGATCAGTGGAGATTTGCCGCCAAGTTCCAGTGTGGTCTTCTTGAGGTGTTCTCCTGCCAGCGCCGCAACTTTGGCACCTGTTGGAACGGAGCCCGTCAGCGAGACCTTGGAGATGTCCGAATGTGAGACCATCTTCGCGCCAACATCGCCAAAGCCCTGAATGACGTTGAAGACACCATTCGGCAAGCCAGCTTCGCTCAAGGCTTCACCAAGTTTGAGTGCGCTGAGCGGTGTGACTTCAGATGGTTTGAAAATCATCGCATTGCCGCAAACCAGAGCTGGTGCGGCTTTCCAGCAGGCAATCTGGATCGGATAATTCCAGGCACCAATACCAAAGCAGATACCGAGCGGTTCGCGTTTTGTGTAGGCAAAGGAACCACCCAGATCGATGTGCTCACCGGTGAGTGTCGCGGCCAGACCTCCAAAATACTCCAGGCAATCCGCACCGGATGCTGCATCGGCAACAAGGGTCTCCTGCAGGGGTTTGCCGGTGTCTAGTGTCTCCAGAACAGACAGCTCGTGGTTCTTTTCCCGAAGAATATCGGCAGCCTTGCGCAACACACGCCCGCGTTCCACCGGGGCCATGGCAGCCCAGATCTTTTGGCCTTCCTTGGCGGCCTTGATTGCGGCGTCAATCACAGCATCATCGGCGGTATGGATCTTGGCGATCACTTCGCCAGTGGCTGGATAGATGGAATCGAACGGCGTACCGCTCTGGCTTTCGACATAGGTCCCGCCGATATAGTGAGACGCTTGCGGTTGGGCACGCATGAAGTGGCTCCTGTAAAATAATGAACCGGTTTGATCCGGATAATCTTATGTCAGCGCTGGCTGGTTTCCCATGCCGGGTGGATCCAGGGTTCCTGATTGGAGGCTGGCAGCGGTGTCTTGCCGAGAATGTGGTCCGAGGCCTTTTCACCAACCATGATGGACGGCCCGTTCAGATTGCCATTGGTGATCTGAGGGAAAATCGAACTGTCTGCGACACGCAAACGCTCGACCCCAATCACTTTGCATTCCGGATCGACGACGGCCATTGGATCATTTTTCGCTCCCATCTTGCAGGAACAGCTCGGGTGATAGGCGCTTTCGACATGCTCACTGATAAAGCCATTGAGCTCATCATCGCTTTGAACCTGGTCGCCCGGCTGGATCTCTTTACCGCGATAAGGTGCAAAGGCCTCTTGTCCGAAGATTTCCCGTGTCAAACGAATACAGGTTCTAAAGTCCTCCCAATCGTCTTCGTGAGACATGTAATTGAAGAGGATGGACGGTTTGTCGCGTGGATCGCTCGACTTCAAACGAACATGTCCTCTGGAATTTGAGCGCATCGGGCCGACATGGGCCTGAAAGCCATGGCCTTCTGCAGCTGCCTTGCCATCATAGCGGACCGCAAACGGCAAGAAGTGGTATTGGATGTCCGGGTATTTCACCCCGGCTTTGGAGCGAATGAACGCGCAGCTTTCAAACTGGTTTGAGCCGCCAAGGCCTTTTTTCAGGAACAGCCATTGCGCTCCGATCAGAGCTTTGGAGAAGAGGTTCCAGTGTTTGTAAAGCGTAATCGGCTGTGAGCAGGCCTGCTGCAGGTAAAGCTCCAGATGATCCTGGAGGTTTGCCCCAACACCCGGCCGATCTGCAACAACATCGATCCCCAATTCAGACAAATGATCTGCGGGTCCAATTCCGGACTGCAGCAGGATTTTAGGAGAGTTGATGGCAGATGCCGCCAGAATAACTTCCCGGGCTGCGTTGGCGGTTTGGATTTCTCCACCAACTTCAAATTCAACGCCGGTTGCACGGCCATCTTTGATTATGACTTTGCGGACAAGCGCCCGCTTGATCAGCTCCAGATTTCCACGTTTCAGGGCCGGCTTGAGATAGGCATTGGCGGCTGACCAGCGACGACCCTTGTGGACGGTCATCTCCATGTCGCCGAAGCCTTCCTGGCGCTCGCCGTTATAGTCGGCGGTCACACCGTATCCGGCTTGCTGACCGGCATCCTGAAAAGCTTCAAACAGCGGGTTCCATTTGGTGCCGCGTTGAACATGCATCGGTCCATTTGTGCCACGCCAATTGGCCTGTCCACCGTGGCTGGTTTCCATACGTTTGTAATAGGGCAGCACATGGCGATACCCCCAACCATTTGCCCCCATCTCTTCCCAGGTATCGAAATCGCAGGCATGGCCACGCACATAGACCATGCCATTGATCGAAGACGACCCGCCGATGACCTTGCCTCGCGGGGTTGCCAGTTTGCGGCCGCCCAGATGCGGTTCCGGTTCACTCTCGTAGCCCCAGTCATAGGCAGACATGTTCATGGGGTAGGAGAGGGCCGCCGGCATCTGAATGAATGGGCCGATATCCGTTCCGCCAAACTCCAAGACGAGCACACGGTTTTGCGGATCTTCGGAAAGCCGATTGGCCAAAGCGCAACCCGCCGAGCCGGCACCGACAATGATGAAATCAAACTGGTCTGCCATAAGGGCTCCGATGCGCTCTAGTTTACGGCGCGTTTCGACACGAAAGCTGAAATTTGGGTTTCGACATAATCTTCGACCAGGGCGATGGCGGCCTGCCGATCGGCCGTGGCATCACTCAAAGCTTGTCGGATCCAGACGCCGTCGATCATCGAGGCTGTTCCTTCTGCGATCCGGCGCGCTTCGCTCTGCGGCATGAAGGCACGAAGGTTGTGGGTAAGGTTGGAGGCAAGGCGAGCCGCATAGATTTTCAGCAGTCGGCTATTGCTGTCTGTCGTGCGTGACTGGACATAAAAGGCCAGCCAAGCCGCAATGACAGCCGGCTGAAACTGATCAATGGCGAAGTTGCCGGCAATGATCGCGGTTATTCTCTCGCGCGGTGTTTCTGCCTTTGAAAGCCCGTCTCGAATCTCCCGTCCAAGCTCGGTCAAAAGGTGTCGCATTGTTGCGGCAAGTAATTGATCTTTAGAGCCAAAGTAATGGTGGACCAGCCCTCCGGACACACCTGCGCGTTTCGCGATCTGCGCCATAGTAATATCGCTGTATCCGCGTTCATGAATAGCATCGACGGTAGCGTAAATGAGGCTCCGACGCCGCTCGGCTTCCATTCCGACCTTTGGCATTTTGTTCTCCTGAACTCACAGCGTCTTATTTTTAATTGATCAATCAATCAATGAAAACTTGCAAATTTTTCTGATGGATGTTTCCATTATGGTCACTCAGGCTGCTATTAGGGGTTAGACAGCGGTCAATTGTTCAAAGCCGATTGAACGATCAGGCAGCCGACAGAAACAAAACCAACTTTCCTTTGGAGGTACCAAAATGAAAATTGCTGCGAAAATCGCGGGTGGACTGGCTCTTGGACTTATGATGTCCGGAACAGCATTGGCTGCCGAGCCTGATAGCTGCAAGATGGTCCGGTTCTCGGATGTCGGCTGGACAGACATCACAGCGACAACCGCAGCCACAACTGTGGTTCTTGACGCACTTGGTTATGACACGGATGTCAAGATCCTGTCCGTGCCTGTGACTTATGCGTCTTTGAAGAACAAGGACATCGACATTTTCCTCGGCAACTGGATGCCGACCATGGAAGGCGACATCAAGGCCTACCGCGAAGATGGTTCAGTTGAATCTGTGCGGGCAAACCTTGAAGGCGCGAAATACACCCTGGCGGTTCCGAAATCCACTTATGACAAAGGCCTGAAAACCTTTCAGGACATCGCCAAGTTCAGCGACGAACTCGACGGCAAGATTTACGGCATTGAAGCTGGCAACGACGGTAACCGTCTCATCATCGGCATGATCGACGAAGACCTGTTCGGCCTAAAAGGCTTTGAAGTCGTAGAATCTTCAGAGCAGGGCATGCTGTCTCAGGTTGCCCGTGCGACCAAGCGCGACAAGGACATCGTGTTCCTTGGTTGGGAACCACATCCAATGAACGCAAACTTCGAGATGGCTTATCTTGAAGGCGGCGACGACATTTTTGGCCCGAACCTTGGCGGCGCAACTGTCCATACAAACGTTCGTGCCGGCTACACCGAAGAATGTGAGAATGTTGGCAAACTGCTCAAGAACCTCGAATTCTCGCTGGCCATGGAAAACGAAATCATGGGCGCGATCCTCAACGATGGCGAAGATCCTGAAGCGGCTGCAAAAGCGTGGCTGAAAGTCCATCCGGCGACATTTGAAAGCTGGCTCGTCGGCGTGAAAACGTTTGACGGTGGCGATTCCTTTGCTGCGGTCAAGAGTTCCTTGGGCCTCTGATCCAGGATGTTATGGCGCCGGACCTGAAAGTCCGGCGCCTTTTTTTCATAGATAAACATTTCGGAGTGTCAGTTTGGACTGGTTGACTGAGAACAAACTACCAATCGGCCCTTGGGCGCGGACCTTTGTCGACTGGCTGACTGACAATGCCTACTGGTTTTTCGACGGTATTTCGCTTGCCCTTGAAGTGATGATCGACGGCATTCTCTGGATTTTGCTGACGCCACATCCTTTGGTGATCGTCGTCGTCGCTGCTGGCCTTGCCTATGCAGTTCGTCGAACAATTTCCTTCCCGGCATTTGTCGCCCTCAGCCTGCTATTCATTATCAATCAGGGCTACTGGGAAGAAACGATGGAAACGCTGGCGCTTGTCGTTGCCGCGACCTTCGTCTGTGTGCTCATAGGGATACCTGTTGGTGTGGCGGCAGCTCATCGCCCCAAGCTCTTCGTTTTCATGCGTCCCATTCTCGACATGATGCAGACAATTCCGACGTTTGTGTATCTGATACCGGCCCTGATCCTTTTTGGTCTTGGTATGGTTCCGGGCCTGATCGCAACAGTGATCTTCGCAGTCCCCGCTCCGATCCGCCTGACACAGCTCGGCGTGTCGTCAACGCCCAAGGATCTCCTTGAAGCAGGGCAGGCCTTTGGCGCGACCAAGTCACAGATACTCTGGAAAATTGAACTTCCCTACGCATTGCCGCAAATCCTGGCCGGTCTGACGCAGACAATCATGTTGTCTCTTTCAATGGTCGTCATTGCGGGCATGGTGGGCGCTCCGGGTCTCGGCACCGAAATCGTACGCGCGCTTGGCAGGGCTGACATAGCCAAGGGATTTGAAGTTGGTGTCTGTATCGTTCTGATCGCTATCGTCCTGGACCGGTTCTTCCGCGCAGAAGAAGGAGGCAAACGATGACCTCTTCAGAAAACGCTCCAATCGTCTCGTTCAAGGACGTCGATATCGTGTTCGGCGAGACGCCGGAAACCGCGCTTCCGCTCATTGATGTTGGGAAGACCCGACAGGAAATACAGGACGAAACCGGACAAATTCTAGGAGTTGCCGGCGCGACCTTTGACATTCACGAGGGTGAAGTCATCGTGTTGATGGGCCTGTCCGGCTCCGGCAAGTCTACTTTGCTGCGAGCGGTGAATGGCCTCAACCCGGTCATTCGCGGTGAGGTTCAGGTTTTTGATGGCAGCGGTTATGTAAACCCGGAATCGTGTTCGGAAACAGAGCTGCGCCAGTTGCGCCGCAGCCGGATCGGCATGGTATTCCAGCAGTTTGCCTTGTTGCCTTGGCGGACCGTTTCGGAAAACGTTGGCTTGGGTCTTGAGCTGGCTGGCATGGCGGTCAAAGAACGAGCTTCAAAAGTGGACGAGCAACTCAAGCTGGTCGGACTTTCTGGCTGGGGCGAGAAATTCGTCCACGAGCTCTCTGGTGGCATGCAGCAGCGTGTCGGTCTGGCACGGGCTTTTGCGACTGATGCGCCTATCCTGCTCATGGACGAGCCGTTCTCCGCACTCGATCCGCTCATCCGCGACAAGCTTCAGGATGAACTTCTGGATCTGCAGAAAAAGCTAAACCGGACGATTATTTTCGTCAGTCATGACCTTGATGAAGCCGCCAAGATCGGCTCACGCATTGCGATCATGGAAGGCGGACGGGTTATCCAACTCGGTACTGCGCAGGAAATTGTCAAAAAACCGGCAACGGAATATGTGGCGGATTTTGTCAGTCATATGAACCCGCTCAACGTCTTGCGCGCACGCGATATTATGGTGCCGCCAGGAAGCCTGCCTGGATCTCTGGCAAGCGGCTTGTCCTGTGAAAGCGACACCCCTATCCGCGAAGTGGCCAAACTCAAGAAGACCACACCGGAACCGGTCGTGGTTCAAAAAGACGGCGCGATTGTCGGGGTCATCGGCGAACACGAATTGCTGGGCTGCATGGTGTAACACCGGATTTGAGCTTGTATTAAGAGAAAAAGAAACGGGGCCATTTGGCCCCGTTTTTAATTGTTGCGCTTCCCACCAAACATATTATTCGGGCGCGCATTAAATCTTTTTGAGCTCAAAGCATTTCGAGCTGTGCAGCCTGCTTGCCGCGGCCGCGACGGTCGTCTTCAGCAACAAAAGAAACCTTTGCGCCTTCAACAGGTGTTCCGATACCAGCCTGTTCGAATGCAGTCACATGGACGAAGACGTCCTTGCCGCCATCATCTGGCGTAATGAAACCAAAGCCACGGTCATGATTGAAAAATTTGATTGTGCCGTTCTCACGCATGGAGAGACCTTTCCGTAGTTCTAAAATGCGCGGTTTCCTCGCCGGAAAGCCGTGCGAATAAACGAGAAGTCAATAAGAAACGGAAAGCTTGTAAATTCAGAGTGGAGCCTAATGGAGCTCCACCGAAGTTCAGTCTCACCAAGTCTACGTCACGTCCCGTACGGCACAACTTGCACCGATAAAAAATAATGTAGGTGCGTTGTGGAGTTCCGGCAAGTGAAAGATTCCGGAGCATTTTTATCAACGGACCAGGATCGCATTTTGACAAAGGTGGTCTGTGTGACGCCGGTCACAGATAAAATGACGTCGGGTCGGCATGATGTTTCTATCAACTGAGGCGCAGATGACAGCTTCAGACAACAGAAGGGACGCAGTCATGTTTGAGAAGTTTATAACCACTTCCGCCGCGCTGGCTCTTGCAACTGGAGCTATGCTTACAATCCCAACTCAATCTGCAAAGGCAGCTGAAGGGTGGCAGGTTGGCGTTGGTGTCGCCAGTGGCCTTGTTGCTGGTGCTGTGATTGGTTCAGCGCTGAACCAGCGCCGTTATTATGCAGCTCCGCGTGCCTATTATCCGGCTCCGGCGTATCGAGCTCCAGCCTATCGGGCGCCAGTGGTTTCCTATCGCCCTGCACCGTGGTCACCTGCCTGGTACAACTATTGTGCCAGCAAATACCGTTCATTCAATCCGCGCACCGGCTACTTCCTTGCCTATTCCGGTCAATACCGTTTCTGCAGTTAAACCAATAACAGCTGGGCGCAATTACCAGCGGCCCCGTAGACGGATGGCTATCCGTTTGCGGGGCTTATAATTTGCAGACTACCCCGTTTCTGATTGTTGTTTGGCAGCGCGCATCAATGTTTCCAGTTCATTCAGGAAACGCGATCTGTCCTTCTTGGTAAAACCGGGGCTGCTTTCCCTGATCTGGCCCGTTTCCCGTAAATGCGTGTTGAGATCCCTCATGGCCAGGCGCATGCCAATGGCGTCTTCGCGGAACGGTTTGCCTGAAGGTGAAATGACCTGCGCTCCTGCGTTTACACAGCGCGACGCAAGCGGCACATCAGCAGTGATGACCACGTCACCCTTGCCAGCGCGTTCAGCTATCCAGTCATCAGCGACATCAGGCCCTTCAGGTACGACAACCCGTTCAATGAGATCACCTTCCGGCAGTCGCATCCAGCTGTTTGAGACGATCTTGATCGGAGCCTTGTGACGTTCTCCCACCCGAATGGCCTCGTCTTTCACTGGACATGCATCCGCATCAACGTACAAAATGGTCATCCCAGATTTTCTCCGGTGTTTTTGGTTTCAAGATAAGTCGCAATTCCCTTTGCGGCACAACGGGCTGTAGCAAAACAGGCCTGGAGGAGATAACCGCCCGTTGGTGCTTCCCAATCCAGCATCTCACCAGCGACAAATACTCCCGGAATATTCTTCAGCATCAAATTGTCGGTCACTTCAGTTAGGGCAATACCGCCTGCCGAAGAGATGGCCCGGTCAATAGGATAAGGGGCATTGCTGGTTACAGTGAGGGACTTGATCCGAGCGGCGAGTTCTTCTGGTGAATTTGGCAGCGGGCTGGCTTCGCGAACCAGTGCGTGTTCGACCGGTTTGAATTTCAGCGTTTTTTTCAAAAACGTTGCCATGGATTGTTTGCCGCGTGGACGAGAGAGCTTTGCAATCAGATCGTCGCTGGAAAGCGAAGGGCGCAGATCTATTGACACATCCGCCTTTCCGGCTTGATTGATGGCCTCGCGGATATCAGCTGAGAGTGCGTAGACAGCTCCGCCCTCAAGCCCGCGCACAGATACAATGGCTTCACCGATGACGGATCTCGATCCGATCGACAACTGAATGCCTTTTAGAGGATGACCTGAAAACCGGTCTTTCAGGACATCGCTCCAGGGAACCAGGAAACCGCAATTGGAAGGTTGAAATTCATTGACTGTAACGCCGCGCATCCGCATGGGGTCTACCCAGGCTGCGTCGGATCCAAGCTTCGGCCAACTGGCACCACCAAGGGCCAGAAGGACTGACCGCGCCGGAAAGGGTGCCGGATCATCGTCTCCGGATTTAACGAGCGCGGTGCCATCGTCAGCGAGCCCGCAAAAGCTGCGCCGTGTCAGAAGTTCAACACCTTGATCATCCAGACGCCGTAACCAGGCGCGCAGGAGTGGGGACGCCTTCATGGACTTGGGAAATACCCGGCCACTGCTTCCGACAAACGTCTGCTGACCAAGATTATGACACCAGTCGATCAGGTCTTGTGGTGAAAATGCTTCAATGATCGGCGCCAGAAATGGCTCGGCTTCCCTGTAACGACCCAGGAAGGTCGCCACATTTTCGCTGTGCGTCAGATTCAATCCACCACGCCCAGCCAGGAGAAACTTCCGGGCTGGCGATGGCATTTGATCAACAATCGCAACGCGATAACCAATTTTGGACAACTCGTCGGCAGCAGTTAAACCGGACGGGCCGGCACCTATGATCACAACATCAAGCATGCGGCGTTATAGTCCAGATGATCCGCCAAAGACCACAAGAGTTTTCCCGAAAGAATTCCAAAACATATCGCTAGAACAAATCGAGTATTATCAAGACTTTATTATCTGTCCCATGACATTATCTGATGATGAGAGGACTGGTTTCGGCGTCTTTGCCGTGCTCGTCAGCGGAATATTGGGAAGCTGCTAAATGGAAACAGGAAACAAGATTATCCTTGTCGCAGATCCGGACACTGCCGTTCAAACCGGCTTTTCCCGGCTTTTTGGCGGTATATTCAAAGTTGCCTGTTTCTCCGAGTCCGATGTCGCCATTAAGTTTTTAAAAGAAAACCAGAATGTTGCTGTCGTGTTCTCGTGTTTCAACCTTCCGGGACGTGGTGGAACAGCGTTTCTGCGGACCTGTGAGACCATAGCGCCAACAGCGACCCGGATCATGTTGACCCGGGAAAAGTCGGCTGAAGCAATCAAGAAAGCGATTAATGAAGGCCATGCCTTCATGTTTCTGGAAAAGCCCTGCCAAAAAAGCGAGCTTATGAACGCCATGGAAGCCGCCACGGCACACCATGAGCAACTTGCCAAGGAACGTTTGCTTCTGGAACGGACACTTGCAGGGTCAGTCAAGATGTTGATCGAGATGCTGTCGCTGTTCCATCCCGAAGCCTTCCGGCGCACTGCGACAGTCCGAAAACAGGCCCTGAAACTCGCCAAAATGGTGGGGATTACCAAGACTTGGGAATTGGAAATGGCGGTCATGCTTTCACCCTTGGGTGAGGCATTGTTGCCAAAGCAGATCCTCGCGCGATATCGGGCCGCTCGAAGTCTCACAGAGCAGGAACGGGAAATCTTGGAGAATTCTCCGGTTCAGACTCGCGAGCTCTTGAAAAACATTCCGCAGCTCGAAAAGGTCTCGGATTATCTCTATCTGTCTTCTCGCGGATATGACGGTTCGGGTTTTCCCAAGGATGGGCCTACCGGCAAGGATATTCCGCAAATTTCCCGCATGCTGAGATTGTTGACCGATCTTTGGTATGCGAGCCCGGAAGGCGGACCGGATGCGGCGGCTTTCGAGGCGTTGACGATCAATCGCCGCAAATATGACCCGGTCCTGCTGGACATGGCAAAGAACGCGCTGCTTGATGACGTGCCCGAGAAGCGCAAGAAAAATGTTACAAAATGCTATATCCGCTCGCTTCGGCCTGACGATGTACTTGTCGATGATGTGCTCACCGAAAGCAGTCATGAACTGGTCTTGTCACGGGGCCACCTGCTGACACCAACAACGATACGCCGGTTGGAACATTTCAATCAGGCCGCGGGAATTCGTCAGCCCATCCGCGTTGAACGCCATGAAGTGTCGACGCAAACCCTCTACAAATCTGCTTGAGATCGTCCAAGGCCCCGTTCAGTCTTTCTTGATACTGTCCATCAACTCGGCTTCGTACGATTTCGCAACGCGTAGGAAACGAGAATGGGCATAGTTGACTGAGAGTATGAAACCCCACCAGCCGTATCTCCAGTATCTCCGAATGAAATAGCCCTTCAGGAAACTGCTCGGAAATTCAAAAAGGAGACGGAAGTTGGACAGCTTGCGACCGCGGCCGCGCATGTCCGAGACCTGCATGTCCGTGTAGCGATTGTATTTGCCGACCTGAAACTCGAGAGATCGAATGGAATGATGGGCCATCGTGCCTTTCAGGCGTGCAATTACAGCGTCTTTTTCCGGCTGTACCGCGTCGTGAACGGTGGATGCAGAGAACCTGGCTTTCCGGCGATCATAAAGACGAATGTAGTCATGCCCGTGAGCCCAGGGCGCAGGAGTTTCCTCATGAGGGAAAGCTTCGGGGATCATCATCCGCCAACAGTCTGCCTCTAGATAACTTTCATCGGCGAATTTGGCTTGAATCTCGGATGCCAACTCTACGGTGACATCTTCATCCGCGTCCAGATTGAGCAGCCAATCATTGCGGCACTGGTCTTCACCAAATCGTTTCTGTGGCCCGTACCCTGGCCATTCATTGAAGATTACCTTCGCGCCGAGAGCTTCGGCAACGGCGACCGTGTCGTCGGTGGAGCCGCTGTCGATAACGATGACTTCGTCGACCCAGTCAATCACGCTTTTGATAGGCAGTGATATCCGGTCCGCTTCATTCTTGGCAATAATGAAAGCGGAAAGAGGAAGACGATTGGTCATGGAATATCCGGAATGCTGCAGAAAAGTGACCGGAAAATCCCGGCTGGACTATGTAGCCGCATTAAATCGCGTTTTGAAGGGGCAAAATCAGGATTTCACTTCTGCGAAAACCGCATCAAGACCCTTCAGGGTGATCCTCTCGCCGTTTGCAGTTCCACCAAATTCTGGCGCGTCGAGGTTCTTCAACTCCAGCCCTGACAACGTAATGGTTTCGGGCGTCGTGCCAAAGTTAAACGCGCAAAGCACAGTTTCATTCTCGAAACACCGGGTAAAAACGAGTGTTTCGCCCGGACTTTCAAGAAAAGTCATGTCGCCTTTCTTCAACGCAATTTGGCTCTGCCGCCAGGTGTAGAAAGCCCGGTTTCGGTTCAAGGTCGACTGGTCTTCTTTGTCTTGTTCGGCGACTGCCTGCGCACGGTGTTCGAGTGCAACGGGTAGCCATGGGTCGATGTCGGAAAACCCGGCATGGCTATTGTCATTGGTCCACGGCATCGGAGTGCGGCACCCGTCGCGGCCTTTGTATTCTGGCCAGAACCGAATTCCGTAAGGGTCTTGCAATTGTTCGAAAGGCACATCTGCCTGCTGCAGGCCAAGCTCTTCGCCCTGATAAATGCAGGGTGTGCCGCGAATGCTGGCACAAAATGCTGTCGCAAGGGGAGCGAAACTGTTCAAATCCAGGCCATCGCCCCAACGGCTCGCCACACGGCTGACATCGTGATTGGACAGGGCCCAACTCGCCCAGCCTGAGCCTATTCCGGCAATCATGCCTTCTACAATCTGGCGGATATAAGCTGCTGAATGCTGAGGTGTCAGCAGGTCGAAGCTGTAGGCCATATGAATGCGTTTGCCAGCTTCCGTATAGGAGTTTGTCAACTCAACGGCCTGGCCGTCTGCTCCGATTTCACCAACAGACGTCGCACCGGGGTATTTGTCCAAAAGGGCACGAAGTTTTTCAAGGAATACCAGGTTTTCCGGCTGGGTCTTGTCGTAGAGGTGATCCTGAAATCCGTAGGGGTTGGTCGGATCAACGGTTGACGGCGCTTCTTCTGCATTAAGCGCAGGATTGTCCCGCAATTGCTGATCGTGGAAGTAAAAGTTCACGGTATCGAGGCGGAAACCGTCGACGCCCCGGTCCAGCCAGAATTTCGCCGCAGACAGCACCGCGGTCTGAACTTCCTCATTATGGAAATTCAGGTCTGGTTGGCTGGCGAGAAAATTATGCATGTAATACTGGCAACGACGGCTATCCCACTCCCAGGCCGATCCACCAAAAATGGAGAGCCAGTTGTTGGGGGCCGAACCGTCCGGCTTGGCGTCGGCCCAGACGAACCAGTCTGCCTTGGCGTTGTCTTTGGATGAGCGGCTTTGGGAGAACCAGGGATGCTGGTCAGATGTGTGCGAAATCACCAAGTCGATAATCAGTTTCAAGCCGCGCGCATGGGCCGCCTTGGCCATCCGGTCGAAGTCGGCAAGCGTGCCAAACATCGGATCGACGTCTTCATAGTCCGATACGTCATAGCCAAAGTCGTCCATTGGAGACTTGAAAAAGGGCGACAACCAGATCGCGTCTACGCCGAGCGAGGCGATATAATCCATGCGCTCGGTGATCCCGTTCAGATCACCAATGCCATCTCCATTGGTGTCGTTAAAGGATCGCGGGTAGATCTGATATATGACCGCACCCTTCCACCAATCCGGGTCCTTGATCAAATGTGTAGACATGTCGGTCTCCTGGCCTGTTTCGGCTTCTTCAAACATCGCCTGTCTCCATTTCGCACACGCACGGTATCTATAGTCTCAAAGCGCTTTGAATGCGCTACAGGCAGCAGCGGATTGGGTCAAGATAATTGGAGAAAAAATATGGGTAATTGTTGAGCGTGAACCAATGCTGACCGGGATTTGGTTAGAAGTATCTGCAGATTTGCCAAGCATAAGCCGGCCTTGCATCACCGGACCGTTGAGAACGGGGAAATACCTTGAAACAGGGTTCGGTATGGAACGTATCTTTTGCCTGTATGATCATGTTGCGGCGGTGAATTCGTTCTCAGTCAGTGAAATACGCAGTTTGAATGGGAATTGGGATTGGCTAGAGATCCGGCGTTTCTGAATATAGGCAATGCCGTATTTCGTGAAGCGGTAATTAGATAAGTGGCTGTAATAAATATAGAAATAAAACCTGTATGACGTTTAGGTAAATTTCCCCTTGCAATGCGGCAAAGAAGCTGGAAATGTCCGGTTAGAAAAGTTTTGCACTGCGGTATTTCTCGTGAAAACATCCTGATGTGTCGGATGTCAATCACCCCGCATTACGAATTTGAGATCTGGAGGAAAAATCATGACTGCAGCAATGGTTGGATGGGCACATTTGCCTTTCGGAAAACATGCCGATGAAACGGTTGAAAGCCTGATCGTCAAGGCCGCAAGTGATGCTATTCATGATGCCGGTATTGAGCCTGCGGATGTTGATGAGATCCTTCTGGGCCACTTCAACGCCGGTTTCTCACAGCAGGATTTCACCGCATCTCTCGTTCTTCAAGCAGATCCGGCGCTGCGTTTCAAACCGGCAACGCGTGTTGAAAATGCGTGTGCAACAGGGTCCGCTGCAGTTCACCAGGGTGTTCGTGCGATCTCCTCCGGACAGGCCCGCTTTGTGCTGGTGGTCGGGGTGGAACAGATGACCACAACACCAGGACCGGAAATCGGCCAGAACCTCCTGAAAGCGTCTTACCTGAAAGAGGAAGGCGATATTCCGGCAGGGTTCGCCGGTGTGTTCGGCAAGATTGCCGATGCCTATTTCCAGAAGTATGGCGACCAATCTGATGCATTGGCGAAGATCGCGTCAAAGAACCACAAGAACGGCGTCAACAATCCCTATGCCCAGATGCGTAAGGATCTTGGGTTCGAGTTTTGCCGTGCTGAAAGCGAAAAGAACCCGTTTGTGGCGGGCCCCTTGAAACGAACAGACTGTTCGCTCGTCTCTGACGGAGCCGCAGCGCTTGTCCTAACGGATCCGGCAACGGCGCTGGGCATGCAGAAGGCTGTGGCGTTCCGTGGCATGGCCCATGTTCAGGATTTCCTGCCGATGTCCAAGCGCGACATTCTGAAATTCGAAGGCTGCTCCAAGGCCTGGGGGGAAGCGTTGGGCGACGCCAGCCTGGCCATTGAAGATCTGTCGTTCGTTGAAACGCATGACTGTTTCACAATCGCGGAGCTGATCGAGTATGAAGCCATGGGCCTGACCAAGGAAGGTGAAGGAGCCAAGGCAGTTCTCGAAGGCTGGACCGAAATGGACGGCAAGCTGCCGGTCAATCCGTCCGGCGGTCTGAAAGCCAAGGGCCATCCAATCGGGGCAACCGGCGTTTCCATGCATGTTCTGACGGCGATGCAGCTGACGGGCACGGCCGGAGATATTCAGGTCAAGGATGCAGAGCTCGGCGGCATCTTCAACATGGGCGGTGCAGCGGTTGCCAACTATGTCTCGATCCTGCAGGCGATGAAGTAACCGGGACTTGTCTTCAAGCGGTCGGCATGGTTTGACGTATCGCATGACACGACACTCAAAAGGCGTTGTTGCCGCCGGACATAGGCTGACTGCTGAAGCAGGCGCAGCGATGTTGCGGGAGGGCGGTAATGCTGTTGATGCAACCATAGCCGCTCTGGCCATGGCCTGCGTCTGCGAACCGGTTCTGGCGTCCCCTGGCGGTGGCGGTTTTGCGATGTTGCGTGATGGATCGAGCGGTGACACTACACTGCTCGATTTTTTTCCCCAGACCCCGCTGGTACGATGCGGCGACAGCGAAACCGGGTTCCGGCATATTCATGCCGATTTTGGTGCCACGACCCAGCGGTTTCACATCGGCCCGGCAACCGTCGCGACGCCAGGATTTTTTGACGGAATTGATGCGCTTAGCCAGCAAGGGGCTAGTTTTTCACTTGCGGATCTTTTTGCACCCGCAATCGCTGCGGCCGCAGATGGTGTCGAAATTTCGCCCTACCAGTATTATCTGGCGACTGTCGTTGAACCAATCCTGACGGCAACGAAAGCATCGAGAAACCTGTTTGCGCCTGATGGTGATCTTCAGTCCGCCGGGGAGTTGTTTAACAATCCCGGCCTTTCCGAGACATTTCGCGACGTGGCAGCAAACGGCTGGACACAAACAGATATCCCGGACCAGATCTTGCGTGAGCAATCATTAGACGGGCACCTGACGAAGGTCGATCTGGAAAGCTACCATGTTGAAGAACGCCAGCCGGTTTCGTTGACCCTTGGCGGCGCAAAAGTATTCCTCAATCCACTGCCGGCTGCGAGCGGGACCTTGATCCGACACGCGCTGGCACACCTTCAGAACTGCACACCCTTGAGCCTGGCCACGGCCCTGAACGAAGCGGACCAGGCGCGGTTGTCGGCGCGTGGTGACTTGAGTGTGTTGTTGGACCGGCCAATTCGCCAACAAGGCACGACCCATATTTCAGCAATCGACGCTGATGGAAACGCCTGTGCTGTGACAGTATCCAACGGCGCTGGCAGCGGCGAGATGGTTGGTGAGCACGGTTTCATGCTGAACAACATTCTGGGTGAGGAAGATGTCAATCCTCACGGGTCTTGCGATTGGCCGCTGGACACCAGACTGGCATCGATGATGTGCCCCACGTTGATTGACACATCTGATGGTGGCCTGATTGCGCTGGGCTCTGGCGGGTCAAGCCGCATTCGCTCTGCGGTCTTCCAAACCGTTGTACGGCTGTGTCTGGAGGGGCAGGGTCTAGCCGGTGCCATTGATGCGCCTCGGCTCCATGTCGAAGACGGGCATCTCGATTTTGAAGGGCATTTCTCCGGGGACGATACCCGGCAGTTGACGTCCGCTTTCCCGGATCACCGGCTCTGGCCTGAGCGCAACATGTTCTATGGCGGCGTTCATGCTGTTTTCTCTGACGGAACCGGAAACTTAGCCGGTAAAGGTGATTCGCGCCGTGACGGTTCGGTGGCCATAGCTCAATGACAAAATGGCGATTCTTCCAAACGCACGGCACGCAGACCAGAATATTTCTACGTAGAAACCTGTAGTACACGCGCTGATTGCCGAGAAAATAAGTAAAAATATCAATATAGAAGTTAGTCTAATTCGTTGAAAAAGCAGCGATAATTAACGTTTCAATCATCAGGTGAAGTGTATTTTTCCGCAATAATTATTGCTACTGGGTCTTGCCATTGCGAGACCGGAGGTCCCTTTGATGAAATTTAAAAGTCTAAAATCCCAGGTTACGGTCTCGGTTGTTGCATTCACACTGATCATGATCGGTGTAACGGCGGCATCAATGTCATTTCTCCATACATTGGAGGATTCTGCAGAGACAATGGGTGATAATGCGTTGCTGTTTTCCGGTGATGTCATGGATTTGACAATCACGATGAAGGAAACTCAGTTTGATGTTGTTCAGGTACAGCAATGGTTGACGGATATCTCCGCAACTCGCGGCCTTGACGGGTTGAACGATGGATTTGATGTTGCCGCCGAATTTGCCGATAAATTTGAAGCTGATAGCGCAAAAGCGCAAGAACTGGCGTCTGGGCTCGGGTTGGTTGAGCTCAGCACAAAAATCGAAGCGATCCGAAACAAGTTTCCGACATACTATGAAGTGGGCCAGAAAATGGCCAACGCATATGTGAAGGATGGGCCTTCTGGCGGTAACCAGTTAATGGGATCATTTGACGACGCAGCTGCTGCTTTGACCGCTGAATTGGAAGGCGCTCTGGAAATTCATGCTGCTGCACTCGCTGAAGAACGCGGGCAACTCAAGGAATTGCTAACGTCCTTCGAAAGCGCCAAGTCCCAGGCCGACTTCATGTCATTTGTGAGCGCGGCAATCGTAATTGGCGGTGCCCTGTTAGCTGGAGCATTTTTCCTACTCCGGGTCATTCGCCCGATCGGGTCTCTTTCCGGTGCTGTGACCAGGATCTCTGAAGGAGATTATGAGGTCACCCTGGAGAATGCGTCGCGAAAAGATGAGATTGGCGATATTTCAAACGCTGTCGAGGTCTTGGCTCAAAAAGCGGCTGAACGAGAAACCTTCGCTGAAGCGCAGCGCGTGGAAGAAGAAGAGAGAGCTGAACGTGTACAAGCCAGAGATACCTTGATCTCGGAATTCCAGGTCAGCGTGTCCGGTTTGGTTCAGGACGTCGACGGTACGATGCAGCAGCTGCAAACGACCGCCGCCATGATGGGGGATGTTGCAAACTCCACATCTGAAAATGCTGGCCAGGCTGCGGATGCAACAACCAGTGCGCTCCATAATGTTCAAACGGTTGCGGCTGCCACAGAAGAACTTTCGGCTTCTATTGAAGAGATCAATCGTCGGATTGCCTCAACGACGGAAGTGGTCAACACCGCGGCTCAAACAACAGAAGAAACAAACGGCAAGGTCAGCACGCTTTCTTCTGCTGCGCAGGAAATCGACGAAGTTGTTCAGCTTATTTCCAACATCGCTGATCAGACGAACTTGTTGGCTCTCAATGCAACCATTGAAGCTGCGCGTGCCGGCGAGGCAGGCAAGGGATTTGCCGTTGTGGCGAGTGAGGTGAAAGCATTGGCCAATCAGACAGCCAAGGCAACCGAGAGCATCACTCAGCAGATATCAGCGATACAGGGTGCATCAACTGAAGCTGCCAGCGCTATCCGTGATATTTCGAAAATCATGGAAAATGTCACCGCTGAGACATCTGCGATTGCCGCCGCAGTCACAGAGCAGACAGCAGCAACAACGGAGATTTCCCGTGGCGTCAATGAAGCTTCTACCGGAACGGAAGAGGCAAGCCGAAATGTTGCGGGAATGACAGGTACAGTGCAGCAGACGACCGATGCGGCGACCGAGGTATCGGAAGTGGCACGGGTCGTGGCACAAAGCACCAGTGAATTGACGGACAAGATTGATCAATTCATCCGCAAGCTTGCTGCCTGATTACCCTCATTGCAGCTGAAAATATGGTCTGGTTGCCGTCTAAACACAGATGGCAACCAGGCCTTTTTCGTATTTAGGGTCGATTTCTGCGTCGTTTTCCCCCTGACCAGAATAGTTTTTCTCTTTTTCCTTCAGCTTTGAAAACCAGTACCCGGCACGAGTGAGGCAGGGCGCTTACATTCAGGCCATCAAGATGGGATTGGAGACCCTTGTGATGGCCCGTGGCCAAATCGACAACGCGAAAACGGCAATAAACCGTCATCAAAGGCTGGATGTATTTCCGGCTTTCATGAAGGTTGAGGACAAGCGTGTGTTGGTTGTCGGACATGGCGCGGAAGCTGCCGCCAAGGTGCGTCTCCTGGGTGAAACCAGTGCCCGGATCATTGTGGTCTCTAAACAGATAGAGCCGGACCTCGCCGAGGTTATCGATCTTTTCCAGGTCGAACATATTTCCGAAGACTTTCGTCCGGCGCATTTGAATGGCGCTGCGATGGTGTTCTCGGCACGTGAAGACCTTGATCTCGACACCGCCGTTGTTGAAGCGGCGCGCATTATGGGTGTTCCGGTCAACGCGGTCGATAAACCCGAGCTTTGTGATTTTTACACCGGTGCTCTCGTCAATCGAGCACCGATTGCTGTCGCGATCACATCAACTGGTGTCGGTCCGGTTCTGGCGCGCCATATTCGCGCACGCATTGAAGTCATGCTGCCGCGTTCTACCGGAGCTCTTGCCCGTCTTGCCGAAAGCTTCCGAGATGCAGCGGCACAGGTGATCGAAAACGGTGCCTTGCGAAGAACTTTTTGGGCACGGTTTTTCTCAGGTGCAGTTGCCAACAATCTTTATGCAGGCAAATCCGATATAGCCCGCGCCGAAGCGCAGCGTCTTTTGAACTCCATGGCCGACGAGCCGGGGTTCGTTTGGTTGGTGGGGGCTGGCCCGGGAGCTGAGGATCTCCTCACTCTCAGGGCTCAGCGTCTTTTACAGGAAGCCGATGTGATCGTGCATGATGCACTGGTTCCGGCAGATGTCGTGGCGATGGGCCGCCGAGATGCCGAGCGCATTTCTGTCGGCAAGCGCAAAGGCGCACATTCCGTTCCACAGTCAGAAATCTGCAGCTTGCTGGTCGAGCTTGCGAGCCAGGGTCTCAAGGTTGTTCGCCTGAAGGCGGGTGACCCGATGATTTTTGGCCGGGCCGCAGAAGAAATGGAGGCGCTCCGCTCTGGTGGAATCGGGTTCGAGATTGTGCCCGGGGTGACAGCAGCCTTTGCCGCCGCAGCTTCAGCTCAGATCCCGCTGACACTGCGCGGTGTCGCCTCCAACCTTGTTTTTGCAACAGGTCACAATGCCAAATCGGAAACCCTGCCGGATTGGGCTGACCTTGCCCTCAAGGGATCGACCGTTGCTGTCTATATGGGCCGCAGTGTTGCTGCTGCGGTCGCTGAAAAAATGATTGGCGCAGGTCTGCGCTCAGAAACGCCGGTCGCTGTCATTGAAAATGCAGCGCATCCGGATGAACGCCAATTCACCGGCACTCTTTCGGAACTCGCGGTCTTGTCGAACCGCGCGGAAATCGATGGGCCGGTTTTGATCGTGATCGGTGAGGCCGTTGGCCATGCCGCTTTGGAACATGCCGAACCGCTGGTGCCGCTCAAGCTGGCCCGCGAAGTTGCGGCTTAAGGAGACTAAAGACAAATGAATGTCATCACCGCAAACCGTCTGTTGAATGGAGACGTTGTCTGGCTCGGCGAAAGCGGAAACTGGGTCGAACGTATCACCCTCGCCAAGGTTTATGAGGGCAAAGATGCCGTTGCCGAAGGTCTGGCGCTCGGCGCGGAAGCTGAAAAGAACCAGGACGTCGTCAGTGTCTACGAGATGGCTGTAACCGTTGAAGACGGCGTCATTATCCCGGTACGGCTGCGCGAAAAAATCCGGGCCGCCGGACCAACCACCCATCCGGAATTCGGCAAGCAAGCCCAGGCCGTGTCGGCGTAACCAAGAGACAACTGAGGCAAGGGCAGCGCCCGGGGCAGACCCCAGACGGCAGCGCCCGACAGGAGAGAAACATGTACCGTTACGACGAATTTGACGCGAGTTTCGTCAACCAGCGCACCGAGCAGTTCAAGGATCAGGTTCGCCGCCGTTTGGCTGGTGAATTGTCCGAAGACGAGTTCAAGCCACTGCGCCTGATGAACGGCCTTTATCTGCAGCTTCATGCCTACATGCTGCGGGTCGCAATTCCCTACGGAACGCTGAATGCGCGCCAGATGCGCAAACTGGCGCACATCGCTCGCACCTATGACAAGGGTTATGGCCACTTCACCACGCGCCAAAACATTCAGTTCAACTGGCCGAAGCTGGAAGACACCCCGAAAATCCTGGAAGAGCTGGCTGAAGTCGAGATGCACGCCATCCAGACGTCCGGCAACTGCATTCGCAACGTGACAGCGGATCATTTTGCTGGCGCTGCAGCTGACGAAATCGCCGACCCGCGCCCTTATGCGGAAATCCTGCGCCAGTGGTCGTCCCTGCATCCGGAATTCTCGTTCCTGCCGCGCAAATTCAAGATCGCCATCACGGGCGCACCGAATGATCGTGCTGCTGTGCAGGTTCATGACATCGGTTTGCAGCTGACACGCAATGAAGCTGGCGAGATTGGTTTTGAAGTCTTCGTTGGAGGCGGTCTTGGCCGCACACCAATGATTGGACGGAAAGTGCGTGATTATCTGCCAGAAGAAGACCTGCTGGCTTATTCCGAAGCGATCCTGCGCGTTTACAATCGCTATGGCCGCCGCGACAACAAATACAAGGCGCGGATCAAGATCCTGGTTCACGAGACCGGTCTTGAAGAATTGAAAGCGGATATCGAAGCCGAATTTGAAAAGATCCGGTATGGTGTGTTGCGCTTGCCGGACGAGGAAGTGCGTCGCATCGAGGCTTATTTCGCACCGCCACCACTTGAAGTCCGCTCTGCTACCTCTGCAGCCGTTGAAGCGCGCCGTGAGAAAGACGCAGCCTTCGCCCAGTTCGTGGGTCACAACCTCAACCCGCACCGGGTGCCGGGCTATATCTCGGTCACGCTGTCCATGAAGCCGATCGGGGGCATTCCGGGCGATGCTTCAGATTCTCAGCTGGATGTGATTGCGGATCTTGCCGAAGAATATGGCCAGGATGAACTTCGTATTTCCCATGAGCAGAACGTCATTCTGCCACATGTGAAGCTGGACGATCTGCCAGCCCTCTTCGACAAGCTTGTTGCGGCTGAAATTGCCGAAGGCAATGCAGGCCTTATCACGGATATCATCGCCTGCCCGGGCATGGATTATTGCGCACTTGCGACAGCTCGTTCCATTCCTGTGGCGCAGCGGATTTCCGAGCGCTTTGGTACGGCGGAACGTCAGGCGGAAATCGGCGAGCTGAAGATCAAGATTTCCGGCTGTATCAATGCCTGCGGCCACCACCATGTCGGCCATATCGGAATCCTTGGCCTGGAGAAAAAGGGCGAGGAATTTTATCAGGTGACGCTTGGCGGATCCGCCAACGAAAACGCTTCGATTGGTGAAATCATCGGACGCGGGTTTTCCTCTGATGAAGTGATCAATGCCATCGAAAAGCTCGTGGATACCTATCTCGGTCTGCGCACTGCCAAGGAAGAAACCTTCCTGGATGCCTACCGCCGGGTTGGGGAGGCACCGTTCAAGGAGGCGCTTTATGGCGCTGCATGAAACATTCAGTCTGGGCGTAGATCCTGAACTCGGTCTGCAGTCGGAAGTTGCGGCGCTGAATGCCCAGTTTCGGGGTGCGCGGGCGCACGACATTCTGCAGGCCGCCATTCGGCATCAGTTTGCCGAAGACATCGCAATGGTGTCGAGTTTCGGCGCAGATTCGACTGTTCTTTTGCACATGGTGTCTCAGATCGATCCATCAACGCCGGTGCTCTTTGTTGATACGGCAAAACTGTTCCCCGCGACGATCGAATACCGGGATGCAGTCATTGAAAAACTCGGGTTGACGGACGTCCGTACCCATACACCAAGCGCGGAAGACCTGCTGAAACAAGACCCGGCAGGCATGCTCTGGATGAGTGACACAGACGCATGTTGTCATATCCGCAAGGTGCTGCCTCTTGGTCGTGCACTCAGCGGGTTCGGTGCCTGGATTTCCGGCCGCAAGAAATTCCAGAACGCGACGCGGGCCAGTCTTGAAACCTTCGAGATCGACGAGGGCCGGGTGAAGGTCAATCCGCTGGCGGATTGGTCATCAGCTGAAATTCTGAATTACGCCAAGGCGTATGACCTGCCGCCTCATCCTCTTGTGGCGCAGGGGTATCCATCCATCGGCTGCATGCCGTGCACGGACAAGGTCGCGCCCGGCGAAGATCCGCGTTCGGGGCGCTGGCGCGGGCAGGACAAGACAGAATGCGGCATTCACTGGCCGACACATGGAAAAGAAATTGATGGCAGCGGAATTTGATCGCTACCGATATTCACAGGTTTAAGGGCAATAACAATGGCAACGATTTACAAAGACGGCGAGTTTGTCGAAGAGAGTTGGGTTAGGGTCGACGCGGAAACCGCAGTCTCTGCGGAAGGGGATCTGCTGATCCCGCTGACGCTGTTTCTGGAAAACGCCAACGCCTGGCTGGATCGTGCTGGCCGAACCGCTGTGGTTGTTGAACCCGGTGAAGATGTTGAAACGGCAGCTGCTTATCTGGACCAGCTTGCTTTCGTCGCTGTGTCCTTCCCCAGTTTCGCTGATGGCAGGGCTTTCTCGACAGCCCGCGATCTGCGCGAACATCTGAACTATGACGGCGATATCCGTGCCGTGGGTCAGTATATTCTTGATCAGGTGCCTCTGGCCCGCCGGTGTGGTGTTTCCAGCTTCGAGATTTCCAAGCCCGAAGTCCTGAAAGCCCTGAAAGCCGGAGAATGGCCGGAGGTCACCAAATATCTTCAGCCGGCCTTTGGCTCCATTGAAGAGATCCCTGCAGGTACCCGCCCCTGGGCCCGCCGCTCACAACGGGATATCGCAATTGCAGCCGAATAGGGCTGGGAAATTCTGATCGTGACGTTAAACTCCGCTCTCTTTGGGAAGCGGAGTTTTTCATGTCTGGGCAACAATCAACGGATTTGAGCGGAACAGCCATCATCGTGATGGGTGTGTGTGGCGCTGGCAAAACATCGCTGGCGGGCAAGCTTTCCGAAACGCTCGGATTTCCGATGGTTGAGGCGGACGATTTTCATTCCGACAGCAACCGCGCGAAAATGGCCAAAGGCATTGGCTTGACCGACGAGGATCGCATGCCATGGCTGGCTGCGGTTACCAGTGCAGCCCGCGAGAAAACCGCAAACGCCAACGGTGTGATCATCGCCTGTTCTGCCCTGCGGAAAGTCTATCGCGATGTTTTTCGCGCCGGTTTCAACGATTGCATGTTCATTCATCTGACCGGATCCCGCGAGATTCTGGCAGAACGCCTGACCCACCGAACCGGGCATTTTGTCGACGCCGGTCTCCTTGACAGTCAGCTGAAAACGCTGGAGCCACCGGATAGAGATGAGCGCTATCTGGAGATCGATGTGTCGTTGCCGCCTGAAAAGGCCGTTGAAGAGGCTCTGGACGGTGTTCGGGCGCAAAGCATCAACGCCTGAAACGCTTGAGTGGTTGAAAAGGCTCATGTTCGAGCTTATCTTCAATACATCAAAATGGAGTTTTTATGTCCCGGTAAGGTGGGAAGGCTGATGAGCCTTCCGTTGCAAGCCAAGTCCTGAATACACCTCGCGAAGACTTTGCGGGCGAGATGGCTTGTGATCAGTTTCCAGTGACCTTGCAGCCCCGGGTGAAACCGGAGGCCGGACAATGAAAGACGACCCCAATGGCGAGGGATTATTCCCAGTTTCTTCCGTCGGCCCATTCTGCCGACAAGGCCAATCGCGCCCGCTCGCACCTGCAGAGCCTCGGTTGGCAACCCTTTTTTGCGCAGCAGACCAGCATAGATGCAATGACCATAACGCCGCCGGTGCGCGTGGTGGAAGTACACCGCAACGGTTTGCATGTGCTTGGTGACCAGATTGACACCACAATCCCTCCCGGACCGGAGGCAACGGTGGGTGATTGGCTGCTCTATGATGCAGATCGGCCAACGGCCAGCAGTGTCCTGCGTCGCAAAAGCCTTTTCAAACGCAAGGCCCCGGGTACCGACAGAAAACTGCAGCTGATTGCAGCCAATGTTGATACGGTCTTTGTCGTGACGTCCTGCAATCAGGATTTCAATGTTGCGCGGTTGGAGCGCTTTGTCGCCATGGCTTTTGATGCCGATGTGACACCGGTTATCGTACTGACCAAAACGGATCTTTGCCCGGACACGTCACCCTACATTGACGCTGCAAATGCGATATCGGATCGCATCGACGTAGTTGAGCTCAATGCCCTGACGACCGAGCCTGCCGAAAGGCTTTCCTACTGGTGCAAACCGGAGCAAACGGTGGCTTTTCTCGGTTCCTCCGGTGTTGGGAAATCCACCTTGATCAACGCGCTTTATGGGGCTGAGGAAGCCAGCACTGCCGGAATCCGCGAGGACGACAGCAAGGGGCGGCACACGACCACGCGCCGCCAACTGCATTTCGTGCCGCAGGGCTGCGCCGTTCTGGATACGCCGGGCATGCGTGAACTTCAGCTCACCGATGCCGAAGACGGCATCGCCAATCTTTTTGAGGACTTGACCCAGCTCGCTCGTGAGTGCCGGTTTAATGACTGCAAGCACGAATCCGAACCCGGATGCGCCATTCTGGAGGGGCTGGAAACCGGTGTTGTCGACCCCGCCAGGCTGGCCCGCTGGCGCAAGCTCGCTGCAGAAGAACGTTTCAATTCAGCAAGCCTTGCCGAGCGACGTGCCAAGGACAAATCCTTCGGGAAAATGGTGCGCTCGGTCATCAAGGAAAAGCAGAAAACCAAACGGTGATTTCAGGCTCATCCGGTGGCTGGACGTGTGTTGCCAGTCTCCGGGTAGTTGCCGGAACTGGATTGGAACTGGCCGATACTGGGCAGATACTGGGCCAAAACTGGGCCAAAACTGGGCCAAAACCGGGATTGCGTTACTTTCCCCCTGAAATCAGGCGGCTTACTGTCTGTTCCAGAGATACATCCAACTCCCCAGTTTGAGCGGTCATAACCCCATGTTCCAAATGTCTATAAATCTCCTGAGGTTGTTCAAAGCCATCTACCGGTCCTGGAAAAAGCCTGAACTCCGCTCAGGGTTGCTGCTTGCGTTCCTGATCCTCAGTTCGGGGACAATTTTTTACCGGACAGTTGAAGGCTGGTCGTGGATCGATGCCCTGTATTTCAGCGTCACGACAATATCGACAGTCGGTCTGGGTGATCTGTCACCGCAAACCGATGTCGGGAAGCTCTTCACCGTCGTTTACATTTTGGTCGGGGTAGGTGTTTTCGTGGCGGTCTTTGCCCAGTTCGCAAGGGTACTTTTAAAAGCTGAGGAAGATAACGGGTAGGCACGGAAATTTCAGCTCCAAGCTGGGTCTTCTTTTGCTGGCAACGATGATAGCAATCAGCTGATTAATCCCCGGGCGGAATATCTTATCCACCCCCTCAAGTCTTGCCGTATACTTCTCCGCGTTCTTGTTGTGCGGGGCTGAGACTGGACCGTCCGGTCGTGGTGACAGGAATCGGCATTGAGGATTTTCGGGTCAGCGTAACGGACTGGCCCGAAATTCGGCGGATATTGCAGCAGGGGTCACCAGCGGGGTCTGGCGCTGATGACAACCTGTTTGGCGTTTTGATCCGGCAACCCGGAAGCCACACCCCGCTTCCGGCGCGCAGCAACGAAAGAAACACAGGCAGAATCCGTTTCGGGAAACAATGTCCGGGCAGACGCGCTTGTCTTGCCACTCTCCCACCTACAAATTCGCCCGGCAAGTCCGGGGCGTCTGCCATCCCGCTTTTGCAAAAAGCGGAAAACTGACATCAAGACGCCGGAGAGCAATCCCGCGGCGGTTTTTGTGCTGGCTAAATGCATCAGATCTTCAGTGAGAGTTATTTATTAGCCGACTAAATTTCAGACAAGGTTTGCCAGATGTAGCAGGACGTATCCGGGAAAGAGCGCGAGCGGAAGAAAGGTCAGCAGCATGCCTATGGCACGACCATTGCCCCAGCCCACCTTAATCAGCGTCCAGTAATGGACGATTCGGCCAATCAAGAGAGATAATCCGCCGACCCAGAGAAGCAGGGCCGGGGCTCCGGAGATTTCTGCAGCCGCCATTGCGATCAGGATTATCGGGACGGTTTCTATAAAATTGCCATGAGCGCGCATGCGCCTTTGGAGCGCCTCATCGCCGTCATCCCAGAACGAGATATTGGTCTGCAGACGGCGAAGCCCGACGGCAATGGTGATCGGGATTTGAAAAAGCGCTAAAACGGCCACAAACAGCAAGGTGACGGAAAGAGAATTGAGGAGGTCCATTGTCGGTCCTTTCTAAGCGTGAGGAAGCTGGCGAGGGCACCCGGCAGCTTCTTCAAACTCTTGTGGTTGGTCTTACATCGACTCGTAAGTGATCAGTGCAATCACCCCGCCGACAGGATCGCAGATCGTCGCCATTCGGCCGACACCTGGAATTGTCATCGGCTCTGACAGAACCTTTGCCCCGAGTGATTTGGCCTTTTCGATACGTGCATCCACATCGTCAACGGTGACATAAGGCAACCAGCGGGCCTCGTCTGATTGCATTGGTGGAAACCCGGCAACCTTCTCTTCGCCGTTCTTGATGATCGTATAGACGGCATCCGGCATCGGCATGTCTTCGGTTTCCCAGCCCAGAAGCCCGGTATAGAATGCCTTGGCCCCGGCGCTGTCACCGCTGTAAAGTTCCATCCAGCTGAATGCGCCATGAGTTTGCATAGAATTGGTCATGTTTCGTCCTCTTGAGAATTGCACCTGGTTGTTCCAGGTGATCAAAGGACGGCGCCCACTCGGTAAATCCGACAGGGGGCAACATTTTTATTTCATTTTGTCTATTTGGGCGCGGATGTAGTCGCGCTCGGTCGCGGTACCAGCATGCTTCAGGGCTTGCTCATAGGCCAGCCTAGCCTCCTCTTGGGACCCCAGTTCATGCAGCATTGAAGCTCTCGCCGCATGATAACTGGCGTAGCGTTCGAGCGGTGCGCTGAGGGGCTCCAGTAATTCAAGAGCGTGTTGCGGTCCCTTCAGTCTTGCAAGCACCACGGCCCGGTTGAGTTTGACCACAGGGGACGGGCGTATGAGATCAAGCGCCCGATAGAGCCGTTCAATTTCGGCCCAGTCCGTTTCCGCAAAAGACTTTGCCCGTGTGTGAGTAGCCGCAATTGCAGCCTCGATCTGAAGCGGCCCCGGAGTTCGTTTCAAAAGCGCTGCTTCCAGAAGCACATTGCCTTCGGCAATCAACGTGCGATCCCAGTAAGCACGGTCCTGATGTTCCAGGGTGACAGGTTTGCCGCTATCGCATAACCGTGCCCGCCGTCTTGAATGCTGAATAAGACAAAGAGACAGAAGCCCCCTCAGCTCCGGTTCCTCCGGAAATAGTCTGACCAGCAACCGCGTCAGCCGGATGGCCTCCTCGCAGAGTGTCTCGCGGATCAGCTCTTCTCCCTGTGAAGCCGAATAGCCTTCATTAAAAACCAGATAAATCGCATTGGCGACAGCGTGCAGCCGGTCGGCGCGTTGGGCGCTATCTGGTTCTTCATAGGAGAGTTTGGCGGCCTGGATACGTTTTTTTGCCCGGGTTATGCGCTGTTCCATGGTTTTGGGCTGGACCAGAAAAGCCCGCGCAATTTCGTCGACCGTGAGACCTGCAACGATTTTCAGAGAGAGCGCTATCTGCTGGTCTTTTCGGAGCACCGGATGACAGCAGGTGAACAGCAGGCGCAGGATATCATCGCGAAAGTGCGCCCGGTCCAGATCGTCCGCGAGGCAATCGCTGGTATTGACTTCATCGGGAACCGGAGACAGATCCTCAGGCGCTGTCAGCGTCTCGCGTTTTCGTTTTCGGATCTGGTCGATGCCATAGTTGCGCCCGGTCACAATCAGCCAGGCCGCCGGGTCCTTTGGGATCGTCTCGATTGTCCAGGATTTGACCGCTCTTATTGAAGCTTCCTGAAAAGCATCTTCGGCAAGATCAATATCTTGAAAATACCGGTTCAGCGCCGCAAGCGCCTGAGGGCGAGAGGCCTTGAGATGAGTCGATATCCATGCGCTTTGCATCGGGAACCCGCGCCCTCAGGTCGTTATGTGTCGGCAGGCATTGTATCGACACCGTCCAGAAAGGCTTCATTGACGACCATCCGTTCACCGTTTCTGAAGTCCGCGCCCTCAAAGAAGTCCACCGGTCGGATTTCAACCCGGCCATGTTCGATAGGAAGCAATTTGACAGCTTCCATGGCGTCTTCGAGTGTCGGGTACTCGATCAAATACAATCCTAGAAACTGCTCCTTGGTTTCGGCAAAGGGACCATCAGTCACGACAACATCGTTGTTGTCACGGTGCATTGTAAGGGCAGTACCGGTGGACATCAGTTTGACCGCAGCACCGAAATTGTTTCCGGTTTTGGTATGTTGATGGAAAGTGCCGTGTTTGCTCATAATCTCTTCCATCTCCTCCTTGCTGAGGGCATCGACGAGTGTCTCGTTATTGTAGATAAGAACGGAAAAAAGCATGGGGTCAGCCTCCTTATTGGGTGACCAAGGAACGGATTGGGCCGACCTTATCCGACAGGCTAGGAGAAAAAAACACCCTGACGAGTTCAACTGCGAGTGTTCAGCTCGAGTTGAGGTCACAATCTGTATTACTCAATTTGTCACCTTCAAATTGAAGCTTGAGTGTGCATTACTTTGCGTAACGACATACCTCGGGAGGTTTCAATGCGCTCTGTATCCTTGATCACGATAGCCATGTGTCTGAGTACTGCTGTTGCTGGCGCTCAGGAGTTCCAGGTTAATTCCGATCAGTTGAGTGAAGTCTATCCAGGCGAAGCCTATTCGCCTTATGCCAACAGAAGTTTCCCTGAAATGCCGCTCTGGGGTGACAACCACCTGCACACAGGCCAGTCCATGGATGCTGGTGGGTTTGGGGCTCGCCTTACCCAGGAAGAAGCATGGCGTTTCGCGCGCGGCGAAGAGGTGATGGCGTCCTCCGGACAGCCGGTGCGTCTGGCGCGGCCATTGGACTGGATGGTGATCACCGAGCACTCTGATGGCATGGGGCTGATCACGGATATTCTGGACGCAATTCCGGGTGTGACCAAGTTCGAACAAGGTCGGCGCTGGGCTGATGGGTACCGTGCAGGTGGTCAAGAAGCCGTGGAAGCTACTCTCGACCTGATCGCGACGTTCAGCCAGGGAGCAATGGAGCCGGACCTTTTCAAACAGTATCAGCCCGGCGCCCGGCGCTTCGCATCGATCTGGTCGGACAATGTCAAAGTCGCGGACGCGTTCAATGATCCCGGCAAGTTCACTGCATTCATAGGCTTTGAATGGACGTCGCTCGACAAAGGCAACAACCTGCACCGGAACGTCATCTTCCGTGACGATTCAACCCGGGCAGGACAGGTGGTTCCATTCACAATGACACCGCCCTATGGCAGCCCCGATCCGCTCGCGCTGTATAAGTGGATGCAAGATTACGAGGACAAGACAAACGGTTCGGTCCTCGCGCTTGCCCATAACGGCAATCTTTCCAACGGGATCATGTTCCCGATGGACAAGCAATTCACGGGCAAGGCAATCGACAAGGATTACGTTGAACTGCGCGCCAAGTGGGAACCGCTCTACGAAATCACACAAATCAAGGGAGATGGCGAAGCCCATCCGTTCTTGTCACCGAACGATGAATTCGCCGACTATTACAATTGGGATGTCGGCAACCTTGATGTGTCTGTTGCCAAGACGAACGACATGTTGGCGGGCGAATACGCACGTGAAGCGCTGAAAAACGGAATGCTGCTGGAAGAAAAGTTCGGAACCAACCCTTACAAGTTCGGCTTTTCCGGTGCGACCGACAGCCATACGGGTCTGGCGACATTTGAAGAAGATAACTTCTTCGGCAAGCACACCGGTTATGAACCGTCAGCAGAACGGTTGACCCATCCGTTCATGAAAACCGATCAGGGTGAACTCTTCGCATGGCAGATGGTTGCCTCGGGAATTACCGGTGTCTGGGCACGGGAAAACACGCGCGAGTCACTTTTTGATGCCATGCAGAGGAAAGAGGTCTACGCGACAACGGGGTCCCGCATGATGGTTCGTCTGTTCGGCGGGTGGGAATTTTCAGATGCTGACATGAGCACTCGGAACCCGGCTGTTCTCGGATACCGTAAAGGTGTGCCTATGGGCGGCGATCTGATGCCAAAGCCGGAAGACGCCAAGGCACCTTCCTTCATGGTCTATGCGTTGCGCGATCCGATCGGAGCCAATCTTGACCGTATCCAGATCGTCAAGGGCTGGGTCGATAACGATGGCAAAACCCAGGAAAAGGTCTATGACGTTGCTTGGTCCGATGAGCGCACTCAAGGTGCCGATGGCAAACTGCCGGCTGTTGGAAACACAGTCGATGTGACGACGGCCAGCTGGAGCAACACGATTGGGGAATCCGAGCTGGCAACAGTCTGGACCGATCCGGACTTCGATCCAAGCCAGCGGGCAGTCTATTACGCCCGGGTTCTGGAGATCCCAACCCCGCCTTGGTACGTCTACGACCATTTCCGCTATGGCGTGAGCCTGCCAGAGGGAGCCCCGACGAGCCAACAAGAACGTGCTTACACGTCTCCGATCTGGTTTACACCTGAGAGCTGATGTATTGAGAGTGATCAGGCGGATTCGGTGCGGATCCGCCTGATTTCCATAAATTGAAGCGGTAAGAGTTTTGTCAGGTTTCAGTCGGTTTGTTCGCCAGCCCCTCGTTCATTTTCTATTGATCGGCGCGGCAATCTTTGCACTCTATGCAGTGGTTCCTCAGGAGGAGGCGGAAGAGGTTGTTTCAGCGCCTTTTGATCCAGGTTCGGAAATAAGATTCACACCTCAGATTCTGGAACGCATTGATACGGAGTTTAGAGCCGTCTGGCAGCGGGATCCGACCGAGGATGAGCGTGCTGCGCTGATTGACAATTACGTCCGCGAAGAAATTCTGGTTCGCGAAGCCCTGAAACTGGGGCTCAATCGGGATGACACGGTGATCCGCAGACGGCTGGTCCAGAAAATGGATTTCCTGACCTCGTCTGCAGCGCGCGCAATCGCCCCGGATGAAGAAGAGCTCAAGGCATTCTACGAAGACACGCGAGAAATTTACATGCGGCCCGGACGGGTTGCCTTTGAACAAATCTATCTCGGCGAAAAGCTGAATGATGCCAACGTTGCGAAACTCCAGTCACAGCTGCAGGAGGGCGAAAGTCCCGGCAACTTGGGCGAACGGTCCATGTTGCCTTCAGGGTTGAAACTGGCTGTCAGTCAGAAAGTGGATGGCATTTTCGGCAAGGGCTTTTTTGAGCAGTTGTTGGCTCTGCCCGAAGAAGGGTGGCAAGGGCCGGTAAAATCCGGGTTTGGCTATCATCTTGTTCGAGTTGGAGAACGTCAGGACCCTTCCGAGCGGGAGTGGGACACAATTCGCGAACACGTGGCTGATAACTTCGTTCTGCAAAAGGCCGAAGAGCTGAAGAAAAAACAGTTCGAAACCTTGAAGGCACAATATGAGATTGTCCTTCCGGAGACAGCTCAATGAAACGGCTGACAGCGCTGGCCTGTTGGCTCGTTCTGGCGCTTGCCATGTTCCTGCCCACCCAGTCGTTTGGTCACGCATTGCAGCCAGGCTTTGCCGCCATTGAGCAAATCGGTGAAGACAGCTGGAAGGTTTTCTGGCGCCGACCGGATGTCTCGGGCAGGCCGATGCCGATTGATCTGGTTCTTCCTGAAGGTTGCTCGCCTGACAGAGGTTCGGCAGCCGTACAACGGCAAGGGGCCTGGGAGACGGCTTGGGTCGCGACCTGTTTGGATGGGGTCTCCGGCAAGACATTGCTGATTGAAGGGCTGGAGAAAACGCAGACGGATGTTCTTGTCCGATTTGCGCCTCTCGAAGAGCCAGTCCAAAGCCTGCGTTTGACGGCGGAAAATCCCTCCATTCTGGTCCCGGAAACGCCTGATGCCTGGGATGTATTCACCAGCTATACGGTGCTTGGATTCGAGCACATCCTGGAAGGATGGGATCATCTTCTGTTCTTGTTTGCGCTGCTGGTCCTGATCCGAGATTTCTGGCGGCTTGTCGGCGCTGTCACCGCCTTCACTGTTGCGCACAGCATAACCCTAGCCGCTTCGGCGATGGGCTGGTTCACTCTACCGCCGCCGCCTGTTGAAGCTGTCATAGCCTTGTCGATTGTGTTTCTGGCGAGTGAAATAGCACTGTCAAATCCTGAAAAACCGCGCTTGTCGCAATCTTCGCCATGGCTGGTGACGTTTGCATTCGGCTTGCTACATGGATTGGGGTTTGCCGGTGCGCTTAAGGAAATTGGCCTGCCGCAGACGGATATTCCGTTGGCTCTGCTGGCCTTCAACATCGGTGTGGAGGCTGGACAGCTGGCCTTTGTGTTCGCAGCCGGAATTGTCTTGTGGTTGGTCTCCAGAGGGCTCGGAAAGAGATCGCTTCTGGATCTCAAACCGGTCACAGTAGCACTGGCCTATGCAATAGGCGGCTGGTCCGCCTACTGGTTCATTGAACGGGTTGTTTCCTTCGTTTGAAACGACCCGTTGATTTGGTATCAACCTGTCCAGCCGTCCCGCTTCAAAATCCGGTAGGTGTCATTCAGCGTTTTCTCTGCGGTGGCCACCATATGGTCCGCTTCTTCGTAGGAGAGGACCAGCGGCGGTGAGATGATCATGCTGTCGCGCACAGCACGCATCACCATGCCATGCTCGAAGGAAACATCTCGGCACAGGGTTCCCGCCACGCCGACATCTGAAAACGGTTTGGTCAGATTGGTCTTGTCTGGCACCAGTTCCAATGCGCCCATCAGGCCGACCATGCGGGCTTCGCCAACCAACTCATGTTCGCCGAGCTTGAGCCAGCGCTCTTTCAGATAAGGCCCGATGTCATTTTTGACCCGGTCCACAAGGCCTTCGCGTTCAATGATTTCGAGGTTCGCCAGAGCAGCGGCTGCACAAACCGGATGACCGGAATAGGTATAGCCGTGATTGAAATCGTCGCCGGCATTCATCAGGCCGTCGACGACCCGGTCTGACACCAACACACCGCCCATTGGCAGGTAGCCGGACGTCAGACCCTTGGCGATCGGCATCAGGTCGGGTTTCAGGCCGTAGCGAGTTGAGCCGAACCACTCGCTAAGACGGCCAAATCCGCAGATGACCTCGTCGGAAACAAACAGGATATCGCGTTCATCTAAAATGCGTTTGATCTCCGGCCAATAGGTTTCCGGCGGAATGATAACCCCGCCAGCACCCTGGATCGGTTCGGCGATGAACGCGGCAACCTTGTCGTCGCCGAGCGCGTCAATCGCCTGTTCCAATTTGCGGGCCGCATGGATGCCGAACTCCTCCGTGCTCATGTCCTGACCTTCGCCAAACCAATATGGCTGGTCAATATGATGGACACCTGGAACGGGCAGATCCCCTTGATCGTGCATGCCTTTCATGCCGCCAAGGCTGGTGCCTGCCAACGTCGAGCCGTGGTAGCCATTCCAGCGACCAATGATGATCTTTTTGTCCGGCTTGCCCATCTTGTCCCAATAAGTGCGGACCATCCGGAAGACGGTGTCATTGGCTTCAGACCCGGAAGAACAATAGAACACCGAGTTCATGTGATCAGGTGCCAGCTTGGCCAGTTTTTCAGACAGGGCAATTGCAGGCGGATGGGTCGTCTTGAAAAACGTGTTGTAGTAGGCAAGCTCATTCATCTGCTTGGTGACAGCGTCAGTAATTTCTGAGCGGCCGTGGCCCACCTGAACGCACCAGAGGCCTGCCATGCCGTCGAGGATTTTCTTGCCATCAGAGTCAGTCAACCAGACGCCATCAGCGCTGGTTATGATGCGGCTGCCTTCTTCGTTCAGCGATTTCATGTCGGAAAAAGGGTGCCAATGATGGGCGGCATCAAGCTCCTGAAGAGCCTTGGTCGGATATATGTTGGAATGAGCCGTCATGGCTTATGCTCCGGTAAAAGAGAGGCTTCGGGATCAGACGTTGAGCAGGAGATATTCCCTCTCCCAGGAACTGATCACGGACATGAATGTTTCGAATTCTTCGTATTTGATGGCCCGGTAAGTGGCGACGAACTGTTCGCCAAAGATTTCAACCATCTCGTCTGATTTCTCAAAACTGGCAATGGCTTCCGGCAGACCACGTGGCAGGGACTTTGCCAGCTCTGTACAGTCATCCGCCTTCGGGCGGTCCGGTTTCAAACCGTTGACAATGCCCAGATATCCGCAGGCCAGTGACGCTGCGATTGCCAGATAAGGATTGGCGTCGGAACCTGGGATCCGGTTCTCAAGACGTCGTGCATCCGGACTGGAATAAGGCACACGCAATCCGACGGTGCGGTTATCGTATCCCCAATAAACGTTGACGGGTGAGGTCGAGGTTTTGGAGAACCGGCGGTAGGAATTCACGAAGGGTGCCATGATGCAGGTGACCTTCGGCAGGTACTTCTGGTGACCTGCAATGAAGGACAGGAATTCGGGCGTTTCATCGCCATTTTCACCGGAAAAAATGTTCTCTCCGGTCGCTTTGTCGATGACTGACTGGTGGATATGCATCGCGGAACCGGGCTGGTTCGACATCGGCTTGGACATGAAGGTCGCGTACATATCATGGCGTAGGGCCGCTTCGCGGATCGTTCTCTTGAACAGGAACACCTGATCCGCCAGCACAAGTGGATTGCCATGGCGCAGGTTGATCTCCATCTGCGCAGCGCCTTCCTCGTGGATCATTGTATCGATCTCAAGGCCCTGTTTTTCAGACAGGTCATAAATATCGTCGATCAGGTCATCAAATTCGTTCAGCGCCGAGATCGAATAAGATTGCCGACCGACTTCCGGTCGCCCGGATCTGCCTGTTGGCGGCTCCAGAGGGTAATCCGGATCGGTGTTCGGGCGGACCAGATAGAACTCAAGCTCCGGTGCAACAACCGGCTCCCAACCCTTGTCCTCGTAGAGCTTCAAAACGCGCTTGAGTACATTGCGCGGCGCCGTTTCAACCGGGGCACCATCGCGTGTGTAGGCATCGTGGATCAGCTGAGCGGTTGGATCACTTTCCCAGGGTACTGTCGTCAAGGTGCTGTAGTCAGCGCGGAAATAGAGATCGCCATCAATCGGGTTGTGCTGAAAACGTTCGTCGTCATCCGGATAATCACCGGAAATCGTTTGTGCAAAAATCGACGCCGGCATGGTCATTACCGGACCGGAGAAGAACTTTTCCGATGGCATCATCTTGCCACGGGCAACACCGGCAAGATCCGGGACGATACATTCGATGTCCTGTATATTGCGCGTGCTGAGCCACTCCCTGGCCGCTTCTTCATTAGCGACACCGCGGACACTGTCAGTGACGTTCTGCGTTGACTCTTTTGATGCTTCTTCAGGCACGAGGTGGCTCCAGATGGTTGATGCCTTTCGATGACATCGGTTCAGGGGTGTGATTATTTGTGATCACAAAATGACATGATGTTGCAGGAGGATCAACCTCAGCCGATTTGAGCAAGGATTTCGCGCCCGAGCAAACCCATGCCATCCTCGATATCAGCGGTGATCGCTGCAGCCAGTCCGATGGCATCCTGTTTCTCGATTGCACGGATAGCTTCCTTGTGCCGATCTTCAAGATTTGCGGTGCCAACGCGGCCATAAACGGTGCGCATGAAGGGTGCGAATTGCAGCCACAAACTGTCGACAAGCGGCAACAGAACTTCAGATCCGGATGCGCGATAGATATAGAAATGGAAGGCATGATTGAGGCGCATATAGGCTTCTGCGTCTCCAGTCTTCAGCCGGACATCGATATCATCATCGATCCGCGTTAGGTCCCGGGCATCTTTGGACGTGAGGTTCTCAAGGGCCAGTTTCGCCAGCTCAGGTTCCAGCAAAAGCCTGGCCTTGAGCAGTTCATCGAAGCGTAGTTGCGTCATGTCGGGAACCTGAACGCGCCCGTTCGGTTTGACCTCCAGGGCATTTTCCGCAGCCAGTCTTTGCAGAACTTCGCGCACCGGCATCGGGCTGACGCCAAGCTCTGTTGCAAGGCCCCGGATCGTCACGGCTTTTCCCGGAATGAAGTGGCCGGTCAAGAGACCGGAGCGAATGGCGTTGTCCACCTGGCCGCGCGTTGCGCCTCTGGACCCGGTTGAGCCGGGTTCATGGGTTTTGTCGGGGCCGTTTGGCGATGTAGAGCGCCGGGTTACCAATGCATTTTGCCTCGGAAGCTTGACAGACTTTCCAGAAAGTGATCACATTTTTGAAAGAGGTGCAACAAGAGCTGACACCAAGTCAAGCTTGAGTTCATCTGATTGACCCGAAAGCAGGACATATATGAACGAACTTCCTCACCAGATTCTGGAACATCCGGCGGAGCCCGGTTGGAAGTCGAATTTTGAAGCCTTTCTGGAAGAACACCCGGACCTTGACACACTGGAAGTCGTGTTGCCGGACACCAACGGCGTGTTGCGGGGGAAATGGTTGCCGGGCAATGCCCTGCCAAAGGTGTTCGAGCAAGGGGTCGCGTTTCCCTATTCGCTGTTTGGACTGGATGTTTGGGGCCGTGAAGTGGAAGCAACCGGGATGCATCTGGAAACCGGCGACAAGGATGGCGTTTGCTGGCCTATCCCGGAATCCCTCAAACTGGTGCCTTGGACGGACCGCAAAACCGCGCAGGTTCTGTTGTCCATGTATGACCGCGACGGCGTACCCTTTCCGGCCGACCCACGTCATGTGCTTGAAAACACCGTCGCGCAGATGAAAGACGAGTTTGGCGTTTCGGCCACCTGCGCCTTTGAGCTTGAGTTTTACCTTTTCGAAGAAAGCGACGGCGACTGGACCGAACAGCCAAAACCGCTGTTTGCCACGCATCTGGGACCAGCGCGTCAGAACATGTATGCACTGTCTGATCTGGAGGCCTTGCTGCCTGTGGTCGATGATTTGCGCCGGGCCTGCGAAGCGCAGGGAATTCCGGCAGATGCGGCGGTTTCAGAAGCAGCGCCCGGTCAGTTCGAACTTAATCTGCATCATCGCCGTGATCCGTTGTTGGCCGCCGATGATGTCGTCCTGCTGCGCAGACTTGTTGCGGGAGTTGCGCGCAAACACGAGCTGAAAGCATCCTTCATGGCCAAACCTTATGTGGAGTGGCCAGGCAACGGCATGCACGTGCATGTCTCTATGGAAGATGAAAACGGCAATCTGTTTGCTGATCCGGAACAGGGGCCAATCCGTCTGGGTCATGCGATCAATGGCCTGATGAAGACCATGCCAGAAGCGCTGCTGCTCTTCATATCAACATTCAACGGTTTCCGGCGCATGCAGCCGGGTTCCTATGCACCAGCTTCGATCTGCTGGGGCTATGATAACCGGTCTGTGGCCCTTCGCGTGCCGGCATCGTCGCCGGAAGCTGCCCGTGTGGAACACCGGATCGCAGGAGCCGATGCCAATCCTTATCTGGTCCTGACAGGCATTTTATCTGGCATGATGGAAGGGCTGCGACTTCAAAAGGATCCGCCTGCTCCGGTGACCGGCAATGCCTATGAAAAACGCAAAAAACGCCTGACGCCCTGGATGGATGAAGCCATTGATGCCTTCGAAGCTTCCAAACTGATGAAGCAGGCTGTCGGCAAGGAAATGCACAAGGTTCTGACAGAAATAAAGCGGGAAGAACTGAACGAATTCGGGCGAGAAATATCGTCCCTGGAGCGTCAGACTTATCTTTGAGGCACGACGTGCTCAAAATCCGGTCTGGACAAAAATACCTAGCACCGACAAAGTTTGGTGCAGATCGTCATAACCAGCAAGCGGTTGGTGCCGTTTGAACTCAAGGGTGAAGCAAAAATTGCCACCCGGACTTCGCAGGGGAGTTAGAAAATGAACTTGAAAGCAATTCTGTCAGGTGTGACAGTGCTCAGCCTCATGAGCGGGGGCGTCGTCGCGCAAGACCGGACGGTCAATGTCTTCAACTGGTCTGATTATATAGACGAGTCCGTGCTTGAAGAATTCACAAAGGAAACCGGTATTAAAGTCGTCTATGACGTCTTTGACTCCAACGAGGTTCTGGAAACCAAACTTCTGGCCGGCGGTACTGGCTATGATGTGGTTGTTCCGACAGGAACCTTCCTTGCTCGCCAGATTCAGGCTGGTGTGTTCTCAAAGCTCGACAAATCCAAATTGAGCAACATGTCCAACATGTGGAAGGACATTGAAGCACGGGTTGAAAAATATGATCCGGAAAATGCCTATTCAATCAACTACATGTGGGGCACGACCGGTATCGGTTATAATGTCGAGAAGGTGAAGGCAGCGCTCGGCGACAACGCGCCTGTCGACAGCTGGGATTTGCTGTTCAAAAAGGAAAATGTCGAGAAGCTGAAAGACTGCGGAATTTACGTCCTCGACGCACCGACAGAGCTTTTCCCAGCGGCCTTGAATTACCTGGGCCTGGATCCGGACAGCAAGGACAAGGGAGAACTTGAAAAAGCCGGTGAGCTTTTGAAGAGTATCCGTCCGAATGTTCGGAAATTCCATTCATCTGAATACATCAACGCCCTGGCAAACGGCGACATTTGTGTGGCCATTGGCTGGTCCGGCGATGTCCTCCAGGCCCGTGACCGGGCTGCAGAAGCCAACAATGGCGTGACCGTGGCGTATTCCATCCCGAAAGAGGGCGCGCTGATGTGGTTCGACCAGATGGCGATCCCGGCTGACGCTCCGAACGCGGATGAGGCTCATGAGTTTCTGAATTTCATCATGCGTCCTGACGTGATGGCGAAGGCGTCGAACTACGTCTATTTCGCCAACGGCAACTTGGCGTCTCAAAAACTGCTGAATGATGACGTTATCGGTGACCCTGCAATTTATCCGCCTGCGGAAGCCATCGAAAACCTCTACACCGTTACGTCCTACCCACCGAAAATAAACCGGGTCGTGACCCGGACCTGGACGTCCGTGAAAAGCGGTCAGTAAAATCTGAAACGATGTCAGGCCGGCTTTTGCCGGCCTGACACTTTGAAAACAGAACGTCTTGGGGTGGGGCTGTTTTGGCAAAAAAATCTATCGGACCTGTGCGACGGGACTTTACTCCCTGGGAAAACCCGGACCACGCACCGTTTATCGAATTCCGGAATGTCACCAAGCGGTTTGGTGAGTTTGTTGCTGTCAACAACCTGTCCCTGAAAATCTATGAGCGCGAGTTTTTTGCGCTTCTTGGCGGTTCAGGTTGCGGCAAGACCACGTTGATGCGGATGCTGGCCGGGTTCGAGACACCGACTTCAGGTCAGATTTTTCTGGATGGTCAGGATCTCGCCGGCATTCCGCCTTACCGGCGTCCGTCCAACATGATGTTTCAGTCTTACGCGCTGTTTCCGCATATGAGCGTCGAGGCAAATATCGCCTTCGGCCTGAAACAGGACAAGGTACAAAAATCGGAAATCGTGGATCGTGTGGACGAAATGCTGCGGCTCACCAAGCTGGAGCAATTCGCAAAGCGCAAACCGCATCAACTTTCCGGCGGTCAGCGCCAACGCGTCGCATTGGCAAGATCACTCGCCAAACGTCCGAAAGTGCTGTTGCTCGACGAACCGCTCGGGGCTCTGGACCGCAAGCTGCGCGAAGAAACACAATTCGAGCTGATGGCCCTGCAGGAAGATCTTGCAATGACCTTCCTGATTGTCACGCACGATCAGGAAGAGGCCATGACTGTGGCCGACCGGATTGCCGTCATGGATCACGGCCAACTGGTTCAGGTGGCGACACCGGCAGAAATCTACGAAGCGCCCAACTCGAAATTCGTCGCCGACTTTATTGGTGACGTCAATCTGATTGAAGCCAGGATCACCGAGAAGTCCGATGCAGGCACCAAACTGAAGGCCATCGTTGGCGATTGTTTGATCGATACAGAACAAACCACAGACGCCAATGTCGGTGAAACGGTCTGGTATGCAATTCGTCCTGAAAAGGTCAGGATCAAGATTGGTCGACGTGACGAAGGCTCCGTCAATCAGATCAACGGTCTTGTCTGGGACATCGCCTATCTGGGCGACGTGTCGATCTTCCATGCCAAGGTCGGTGACGGGGACCATGATATCGTCCGCGCGACCAAGGCAAATGTCTCCCGTTTGGTGGAAAATCCGATCACCTGGGATGATGAAGTGGTTTTGAACTTCGGCCGCGATGCCGGTGTCATTCTGACAGCTTAGGGAGGTCGATTTGGAAAACCAGACACCTGCTCCCAAAAGACGATCGGCTGGCGCTTGGGGCCTGATACTGGTTCCTCATTTCTGGCTCCTGCTTTTCTTTCTGACCCCGTTCCTGATTGTCTTCAAAATATCGCTGTCCGAAGTGGCTGTTGCCATTCCGCCGTATATTCCGACCTTCAATCTGGTTGATGGCTGGGCGGGCATCTGGAATGGTCTCACCGCGCTGTCGCTGGAGAATTACATCTGGTTGACCGAAGATGACCTCTACTGGAAGTCCTATGTGTCTTCAGTCGTTATCGCCGGTATATCGACGTTCCTGACGTTGCTGATTGGATATCCGATTGCCTACGGGATGGCGCGCAGTCCGCAAGCCTGGCGGCCGACGCTGCTGATGCTGGTGATCCTGCCATTCTGGACCAGTTTCCTGATCCGCGTTTATGCCTGGATCGGTATCCTGAAGAACGAAGGCCTGCTCAATCAACTGCTGTTGTTCCTCGGATTTATCGATGAACCTCTGGTCATCCTGAACACCAATATCGCGGTCAATATCGGCATCGTTTATTCCTACCTGCCGTTCCTTGTCCTGCCGCTTTATGCCAGCCTTGAAAAGCTGGATGGCAGCCTGCTGGAAGCTGCGGAAGATCTTGGCTGCCCGCCCTGGAAAGCCTTCTGGAAAATCACGTTGCCGCTCTCGCTTCCGGGCGTCGTCGCCGGGTGTTTTCTGGTGTTTATCCCGGCGGTCGGTGAATTCGTCATTCCCGATCTTCTGGGCGGCTCGAATACGTTGATGATCGGCAAAACGCTCTGGGTCGAGTTCTTCAACAATCGCGATTGGCCGGTATCCTCGGCTGTGGCTGTGATCCTGCTGCTCATTCTCGTGATCCCGATCGTCCTTTTCCAGAACCAGCAACAGAAAATCGCGGAGAGAGACGGATGACGCGCGGTCCAACCTGGTTCAACATCACTTCACTCGTTCTGGGCTTTTCGTTTCTGTATTTGCCCATCGTTCTGCTGGTGATTTATTCGTTCAATGAGAGCCGATTGGTGACAGTCTGGGGTGGTTTCTCCACCAAATGGTATGTGTCGCTCCTGCAAAACGACCAGCTGCTCGATGCGGCCTGGGTAACGCTTCGCGTTGCGTTCGTATCAGCCTCGGTGGCGACAGTTCTTGGCACCATGGCTGCACTGGTTCTGGTGCGCTCTGGCCGCTTCCTGGGAAGGTCACTATTCTCCGGAATGATTTTTGCGCCCTTGGTGATGCCGGAAGTCATTCTGGGATTGTCACTGTTGTTGTTGTTCGTAGCCATGGGGCAGGCCCGCGGCTTCTGGACGGTGATGCTAGCGCACACGACGTTTGCAATGTGTTACGTGGCTGTGGTCGTTCAGTCCCGGCTGGTCGGGTTCGACAAGTCGATGGAGGAAGCAGCTGAAGATCTCGGGTGCCCGCCCGTTAAAACGTTCTTTCTGATCACCCTGCCGATCATCCTGCCAGGTGTTATTGCGGGCTGGATGCTGGCCTTTACACTGTCGCTGGATGATCTGGTGATCGCCAGCTTTACAACAGGGCCGGGGGCAACAACCTTGCCCATGAAAATCTATTCGCAGGTCCGCCTCGGCGTGACCCCGGAGATCAACGCGGTCTGCACTATCCTGGTTGCCGTTGTGACAGTGGCGGTCATTGCGGCCTCTGTCATGACAAAACGCCAGCAATCCCGGCGCGAGCGCGAAGAGAGAGCTGCTTTTTCTCAAAACGGATGAATCAGGCCCTTGGTGGGCGGAGCAGGTAGATGACCAGCCAAACCGGCACGACAATGACGGCTCCGAGGATCATGTTGGGAATTGCCCAGTCGATGAACAGATGCAGATAGACCCATATTTCCATCGGGCTCAGGCCGACAGACGCAAGAACGTCCTCTGCCGTTATGTCAACAAAAGACAGCCCGGCGCCGACCAGCAGGGAAAACACTGCAATTTTCAAAAGGGTCGACAGAAACTGAGACAAGGTGGGCGGGTCTTTCTCGCATTTGTTAGGGCAATCCGCTGGCTACCCGCAGTCCACAGGGCCATGCGGCAGCCCTGACTTGGACGGCTCAAGATTTACATACCATATCTGGCGCGACGAAAAACCGGGTCATGGACTTAAGTGCAGCCCCGGATACGAAAATTGTGGAACAGGGTAAATTCAACGAAATGGCGGTTCAGGGCCACATTTCGCTGCATTGCACCAAAGATCACTTGACCGGGCAGTATCAAGCATGGAATGTGCCGCAAACACACATTTCGACATCGAGTGGGAGTGAACCATGAACAAAATCTATCCGGATGCAAAGGCGGCCCTTGAGGGTCTGACCTTTGACGGGATGACTGTGATGGCCGGTGGATTTGGCCTCTGCGGCATTCCGGAAAACCTGATCGTTGCGCTGCGAGATTCTGGCGCACAGAACGTCTCCGCCATTTCAAACAATGCGGGTGTAGACGATTTTGGTCTTGGTCTTCTTCTGCAGACCCGCCAGATCAAGAAGATGGTATCGTCTTATGTCGGCGAGAACGCCACATTCGAGAAACAGTATCTGAACGGCGAACTTGAGCTTGAGTTCAACCCGCAAGGCACTCTTGCCGAACGCATTCGCGCTGGCGGAGCCGGTATCCCTGGCTTCTATACCAAAACCGGTGTTGGTACGCTGATCGCCGAAGGCAAGGAACACAAGGATTTCGACGGCGAAACCTACATCATGGAAACCGGTCTGGTGGCTGATGTTGCACTTGTCAAAGCCTGGAAGGCCGACAAGGAAGGCAATCTGGTTTATCGGAAAACGGCTCGGAACTTCAATCCGATGATGGCGACGGCCGGCAAGACCACTATCGTGGAAGTCGAGCAGCTGGTTGAGGTCGGGGAGCTGGATCCAGACAACATCCACACCGCCGGTATTTTTGTCGACCGTATCATCGTCGGCAGCCATGAAAAGCGCATCGAAAAGCGCACCACACGCGAAGCCTGAGCGAGTTGAGGAGATAAAACATGGCCTGGACACGTGATGAAATGGCCGCGCGCGCGGCAAAAGAACTTCACGATGGGTTTTACGTCAATCTTGGTATCGGCATCCCGACGTTGGTGTCGAACTATATTCCTGACGGCGTTCACGTAACACTGCAGTCGGAAAACGGCATGCTTGGCATGGGCCCGTTTCCGACGGACGATGAAGTCGATGCCGACCTCATCAATGCTGGCAAGCAGACAATTACCGAACTGCCGCAGACGAGTTATTTTTCATCTGCAGACAGCTTCGGCATGGTCCGCGGCGGTCACATCGACCTGTCGATCCTTGGTGCAATGGAAGTTTCCCAAAACGGCGATCTCGCCAACTGGATGATCCCTGGCAAGATGGTCAAGGGCATGGGCGGTGCGATGGATCTGGTGGCTGGCGTCAAGCGCGTCGTTGTCATCATGGACCACACGTCGAAGGCGGGTGATCCGAAGCTTTTGAAGAATTGCTCCCTGCCGTTGACGGGTGTGCGTTGCGTTGACCGGATCATCACAAATCTTGGTGTTTTCGATGTCACGGTGCACGGCTTGACTGTTGTCGATCTTGCGACAGACGTCACTCTTGCTGAAGTTCAGTCCAAGACGGAAGCCACGATCATCTGATCCTGGTGCGACTACCTACTAAAAAACGCCCGCAGTTTCGCGGGCGTTTTTTGTTTGGATGTTACGCCACCTGATCGTTCTTGCGTCTCTCTGCAATCGGCCGGATCGGCGCGAAATCCTGATCTGTCAGCGTTTCTCTAGCCAGAAGCAGTTCCGCGCCTTCATCGAGATCAGCGCGATGCTTTGTCAGGATCTCTTTTGCCCGGTCAAAAGCTGTCTCGACGCGCGCCTTGATTGCCAAATCGATTTCCCGTTGGGTTTCTTCCGAGACGTCCGCCCGGTCATTCATCGGTTGGCCCAAAAAGCTTTGCTGCGGGCTGGCATAGGCGCGGTTGCCGAGCGTATCTTCCATACCGTAACGCACCACCATATCCCGGGCGACTTCAGTGACTTTTTGTAGATCGTCCGAGGCACCAGTGGAGATCTCGCCAACGGCAATATCTTCTGCCGCGCGTCCGCCCATCAGCACGGCCATGCGGTTTTCCAGATCCCGGGTCGACAGCAGGAACCGGTCTTCGGTGGGACGCTGCATGGTGTAGCCCAATGCTCCGATACCGCGCGGAATGATAGAGATCTTGTGGACCGGATCGCAGCCCTCCAGATTGGCCGCTACCAGCGCATGTCCCATCTCGTGAAAGGCAACAGTCCTGCGTTCCTTGTCAGACAAGACCCGGCTTCGTTTTTCAATACCGGCAATAACCCGCTCAATGGCTTCGTTGAAATCAGTGAGCCGGACTGCTTCTCCGCCGCGCCGGGTGGCAAGTAGAGCCGCTTCATTGACGAGGGTGGCCAGGTCCGCCCCTGAAAAACCGGCCGTCAGCTGCGCGACCTGATCCAGATCGGTATCGGTATGCAATTCGATCTTCTTGGCATGAATATCCAGAATCGCCCTGCGACCGATCTTGTCTGGTCTGTCGACCAGAACCTGTCGGTCAAAGCGTCCAGCGCGCAAGAGGGCCGGATCGAGAATCTCCGGACGGTTGGTGGCGGCCAGCAGAATGACACCGCCTGAAGGATCAAAGCCATCCAGTTCCGACAAGAGCTGGTTTAGGGTCTGTTCCTTTTCATCATTGGTCCCCATCGGACCGACCGAACGTGTCCGGCCAAGGGCATCCAATTCGTCGATGAAGATAATTGCCGGTGCAGCTTTGCGTGCCTGATCGAACAGATCCCGGACGCGAGCCGCGCCAACACCGACAAACATTTCGACAAATTCAGAACCGGAAATGGAAAAGAAGGTAACGCCTGCTTCACCGGCAACAGCTCGGGCCAGCAGAGTTTTGCCAGTGCCCGGCGGGCCGACCAACAAAATGCCCTTGGGCACATGAGCGCCAAGACGGCCATAGGCTTGCGGGTCCTTCAGGAAGTCCACGACCTCCTTCAATTCCCGTTTGGCTTCATCGACACCGGCGACATTTTCAAATGTGACGTCAACATCGGTCTCGACATAGACCTTTGCTTTGGATTTCCCGACGGTCATCATGCCGCCAAAGCCCTGTTTTTCTGCAATGCGCCGAATGAAAAATGCCCACAGGCCGAAGAGCAGAAGGACAGGCAAGACCCAGGAAAGCAGATCCCGAACAATGGTATTCTGGACAACTCCGGTGAATTTCACCCCGTATTTGCTAAATTCTTCGGCCAGCGGAACATCAACCCGGGTGGTGATGAAATACTGCTTGCCGTCTGCCAGCGGTTCCTTGAATTTGCCCTCAATGGTGTTTTCCTTGATGGCAATTTCCTCGATCTTGTGATCCTTCAGATAAAGCTCGAACTGGCTGTAGGGGATTTGTTCAACGGTCTTTTGAGTTGCCCACCAGCTCTGAAAAAACATCACCAACATCATGGCGATAAACGCGTACCAAAGATTGATCTGGAATTTCTTGTCCATGAATGTCTGTATCCAGGCTAGCCAACCGTCTGTCTTTCATTGGCGTAATTTGTGTCCGGCCTGTCAAGGGAATGTGAAGTAGCGGATCTTCGCCAATCTTGCTGTTCTGCTATTCAATCCAACCAAGCGCATTGCGAAGGATTGACCAGCGCGGAGCCGCGACTGCGTCACGTCTGCCTTCAATCCAGTATTCTTCCAGCTGCTGAATGCCTCCAGCTTCCCGTTCTATTAACAGCCAGGTATTCAGGGCATTGAGAACCTGCGGGTTATTCCGAGCGGTCATGTAGATGACGGGCAGCCGCGTGATCGGCCTTGGTACTACAACCGAAAAACGAGGGTAGAGAAGAGTCCATGCAGCCCCTTCTTCAGCAGTGTCAATATATGCATCTGCGCCAGACCCATCACTTTCAAAAAAGGCCCTTTGGGCATCAAAGTCCTCTAAGGAGACGAACTCGATCTTTGGCAGGTTGGTTTGAACCGCGCGCGGAATTGCGTGGTATCCGCCAAATGCGAGTTTAAAGGTATTGGCGTTGTTTATGTCCGACCATGCTTCAAAGTCCTTGCGGCGATCATCTGGAACAACCAATGCAAGCGTTGCAAGACCAAGTGGTTCGGTCTGCAAAGTCTCGGTCGTTCGGTCCAGGGTAAGTGTTGTCGAATTGAAGACGGCATCGCAATAGCCGGAGTTGAGTTTTTCAGCGGCCTGACTGACCTTATCAAGAGGCAAAAAAAACCGGTGTTAGTTGGGATTGCTGAGCGAATCGGTGTGCCATTTCGATATCGAAACCCACCAGTTTTTCGTCGCTGTTGAAGAACGAAAGGGGATAATTGCCCGGTATATAGCAGATCCGAATTATGCCAGAAGCTAAGATGTCATCGTAGGATCTGGGCGTACTCGGAACTGTTTTCTCAGGTTCGTGAACGTGAACAACCGCGTCTCTCTCGGCGCCTAGAAATTGCGCTTCAGACAGGACATCCGCTGCTGTGTAGGGAACAACAACATAGTTGGTATAGACAACACGAAACCCTAAAAGTAACGCGATTGTCACCAATACGCCCGGAAGCACGTTTTTGAAGACGACAGAAAACCGGAACCAAATTTGCCGTTGAAGAGCGAAGGTGCCGATCAGCGCAATCGTAGCGTAGTGCATCACCCCGGCGAGTGCCGAAAGCCGGCTCCCGATAAAATCGATCGACAAAAACACGCCGAAAAGATTGGTTGGCAGGTCGACCAGGTCCAGCGTGAAAGGGATCGAAATTGCCGTCCCCCCGAAAAGACTTGAAATACCCCCCAGAACCATGGTGGCATATTGTGAAACCTCCAAAGGGGTTCCGACATACCAACCGCCAAATACAACAAACCCGAGGGCAAGGATGTTTCCAATTGTCGGAAAGCTATAAAAAGTGGGGATGAGGACATCAACCGAGGATTGCACTTCTCGCTCTTCTTCGGCTTCGTCCTGTGAAATGAGTTTTGGTCGTTCGGAAATCGACTGTTCGATCATGAGTTTGCAGGATTGTGCAAGCATGGGAAGAATGACCAAAGTACTCCCGGTCGCAAAAGCCGTCAGCATTGGAGCGCGCAGTCCGCGGAGGATATTCTGATGCTTGAGCGGTGTGATGCTTGCGACGATGGCGGGCAGCAGCCAAAGGGCTGCGATGATGGCAACTGTTGCTGATACGACCACATGAACTTGCAGCCGATAGAGATCTTCAGCACTGACCGTACCTGCAAGTACCGCCACAAGAGCAAAAACGCCGATCGGAGACAAGCGGGAGATGGCGCCGGTGATCTTGGATAGGGTATCACCCAACACCAGCAGGGGATCAATAACCAACTCCCGCCGTGGGGTCACGGTCAGTCCAAGACCGACAAAAATGCTGAAGATAACAACGGCCGGAACGATTGCATTCGCCATCGAATGAAACGGGTTTGAGGGAATGAAGAGTAACAGGAAATCAACTGGTGCGCTTGCCTCAAGAGACGCTTTTTGAAAAAGCGACCTTTGCGGCCAGTCAGGATAGGCCAACGGCATTGAAAGAACGAGGCAAATACCGAGCACCCAAAGAAGGAGCAGCACGCCGCCGCCACTGCGGGCCAGTTTTCCGATTTCTCCAATTTCCAGACGGCCAAGACCTGTGATGAGCGCGACCATAATGTACGGAATGACTGTAATCTGAAGCAGCCTGATAAATGCGGTTCCGACGAGGCTTAATGGCGCGGCAAGGTCACCCAAAAAAAGACCCGCGAATAGACCGGCAAATAATCCAATCAGGACCTGCAGTGCCAGATCAATCCTGCCAATGAGCGTTAGTATATGTCGAATGCCTTTTCTCCGAACCTTCGAGCCCACGCCCACCGTAAGCCTGTTGCCATGAGGCGATCATTTATATGATACCGCATTAATTTGTGTTTCCGTGAGCATTGGGGCGTGTTGACAGGGGTCTGTCAAGATAACCAGCATACGGGTTAGACGACAGGAGCAACCTGTCGCTTGGACTGTTTGTTGCGGAAGGACGTGGCGCTGGAGCGGGCCAGATAGATCACCGGGATCAGGCCGACCAGAACAATCGCAAGGGAGGGGAGGGCAGCTTCTTCAAAGGCTTCGCGGGACGCAGCTTCAAAGACTGTTGTCGCCAGCGTTTCGAAATTGAACGGCCTGAGCAGGATTGTCGCCGGGAGTTCTTTCATGCAATCCACGAAACTCAACAGCGCAGCAGACAAGAGAACCGGGTTCAGGATCGGTAAATGGATCTGCGTCAGGGTCTGGCTGGTGTTGCGCCCCAATGTACGTGCTGCCATATCCAGATGTGGCGAGATCTTGCCGAACCCGCCTTCCACCTGTCCATAAGAAACGGCAAGAAAACGGACCACATAGGCATAGACCAGACCTGTGCCGCTGCCCAGCAGAAGCAGGCCGGTGTTGATGCCGAACCAGTTTTCCATTCGCGCATCCAGGAAATTGTCGAAATTGGCCATCGGGATCAAAATTCCGATTGCCAGCACTGTTCCGGGGATTGCATAGCCGATTGAGGCCAGACGGACACCGAGCTTCAGAGGGCCTCGCGGGTTAAGCCGCAGCGCATAGGCGAGTGCAATCGAGATGATAACGGTCATCAGCGCCGCGACGGTCGCCAGACTGAAACTGTTCCAGATGGTCGTCAGGAATCCGTCGGAGGACAGGTCGTCGAGACGGCGACTGGCACGATCAGCAAGCAGAAGCCCCGGCACGATAAAGCCGAGCGTTATCGGCAGGATGCACAGGCCAAGTGCCAGCAGCGCTTTCCAGCTTTTCAGGTCAAAGCGGGTCGGTGGCCGATGTTTGGAGCCGCCACCGCTGTCAAACCGTTGTTTGCGGCGACCAAACCGTTCGAGCCAGAGAAGCAAAAACACCATGGCGAGCATCGCCAGCGCAAGCTGCGCCGCGCCGCCGAGACTGGAGCGGTTCAGCCAGGTGTCATAGACCGAGAACGTCAGTGTTTTGACACCGAAGAATGTTACAGCCCCAATGTCATTGAGACACTCCATCAACGCCAGCGAAACACCGATCACTATTGCCGGGCGTGCCAGTGGCAAGGCGATCCGGAAGAACAGGCCGTAGGGCGAAGCGCCGAGCGTCCTCGAAACATCCAGAGTTGATGCAGACTGGATCAGAAAGCTGGCCCGCGTGGTCAGATAGACATACGGGTAAAGCACCAAGCCCATGACAAAGATGGCGCCGCCCAGCGAGCGGACCTCGGGGAACCAGTAGTCCCGCGATGTCTTGAAGCCGAAGATCGACCGGATCAGGCTTTGAACAGGCCCGGTATAATCCAGCACTTCCACATAGGAAAACGCGACAATGTAGGTCGGCACGGCGAGCGGAATAAGCAGCGCCCAGTCCATGATTTTCCGGCCCGGAAATTCGCACATGGTCACAAGCCAGGCGGCTAATACGCCGGTAACACAGGTGGTTATGCCGACACCGAGCATGAGCAGCAGTGTCGTTGCGAGTGATCCCGGCAAAACTGTGCGCAGCAGATGACCCCAAACGTCGCCGGATGGTGTGAAGGCAATCCAGACAATCGCAGCCAAAGGCAGCAGCACCATCAACGCTATGACGAGCGCGGAGATTTGCCAGAAACGATCAATCAGGGTGAGGGAGGGTGTGCGCAGCAAAGCGGTTCTTTGAGTTGGGAATGCGTCGCAAAAGCTCTAACGGGTCTGCCAACAAAAAGCAAAGCGGGGAGGGAAAAATCGCTTGTTTAGGTCGGCCAGTTCAGGGCCGGGCTCATTACTTTGATAGGAACGCGCATCAAACGGCAAAGCGTTGCAAGGAAATGCATGAAGAGCAGGTTCATTGCCCAGTCGAGCGGCTTGACGCCGTAAACTGAAGCAGCATTTGCGGCGTCATATCGACTATCGGGGGGGGGCTCGAAAAAGCCTCCGCCCGTGAGCAACAAACAGATCTTATTCCAGGTAAGGTGACCTTTCCCAATCGAAATTATTGCGGTATCCGATGCAGATTAAAAACAAAAGAATTTTGCATTTTGGAGGAGAAAACCATGGGTTTATATGAACAGCTTCAGGAACGCCAGGAACAGGAAAACCCGGTGCGCGTGGGCGTCATCGGGGCAGGAAAATTCGGAACAATGTTTCTGGCCCAGGCTCGCCGTATTCCGGGTGTTCATGTTGTCGGTGTTGCTGACTTAAGGGTCGATAGTGCCAAATCCAACTTGATATACGCGGGCTGGCCAGCCGACCAGGTAGAGGCGTCGTCCATGGACACCGCCTTTCAATCTGGTGCGACCTATGTCGGGCAGGACGCGATGGCGATGATCAACCACCACAGTCTGGACATTGTCATAGAATGCACGGGGAATCCCGTGATTGCGGTTGACCACGCACTGGCATCGTTCGCAGCGGGCAAGCACGTCATTTCAGCCACGGTCGAGGCCGATGCGGTCTGCGGTGCGGCACTTGTTGCACGGGCCAGATCGGCTGGCGTTGTCTATAGCCAGGCTTATGGCGATCAACCTGCCATGACAGTTGATCTTGTCGATTGGGCCCGTACCTGCGGGTTCGAGGTTGCGGCGGCCGGGCGAGGGCACAAGTGGAAGTCTGAGTACCGCTTTTCGACACCAGACACGATCTGGGATTACTGGGGCGTTTCAGCGGAAAAGGCAGAACGTGGCCGTTTGAATCCAAAGATGTTCAACAGCTTTCTCGACGGAACCAAACCGGCCATCGAAAGCGCCGCGATTTCCAACGCCACAGGACTGAATGCGCCAACCAACGGGCTGACATTTCCCTCAGGTTCCATCGACGATATCGCGACCCTGATGCGGCCACGGAATGAGGGTGGTGTCTTGGAAGAGGCGGGGATGGTCGAAGTGATTTCCAGCATCGCAGAAGATGGATCATTGATCCACAATGACATCCGTCAGGGTGTCTGGGTTGTGGTGAAGGCGACATCTGACTACGTCAAAAACTGCTTTGAAGAATACATGGTTTCAACCGACGAAAGTGGTCTTTATTACTGCAATTTCAAACGGTTTCATCTGATCGGGTTGGAGTTGGGCTTGAGTGTGGGATCGGTTGGTATTCGCAAAGAGGCGACTGGGACCAGCAAAGAATTCCGGTCGGACGTGGTCGCCGTGTCGAAGAAGGATATGAAGGCAGGTGAGATGCTGGATGGCGAAGGCGGATATTGCGTCGCAGGTCAACTGCGGCCCAGCCGGATTTCTGTCCCCATGCGCGCCCTGCCTCTGGGCCTGACAGGCGATATCAAGCTAATCCGCGATGTGCCTGTCGATACTATCCTGACCTATGATGATGTCGAGATTGATGAAAGCCTGAACGCGGTAAAACTGCGGCGTGAGACAGAAGCGATGGCATAGCGCTCAATTTGATGCGCTATTCCGATGACTGTCATTCGGAGATAAAAAGCTAACCACCGCTGGAGGTCCATCCTCAATGGTTTTCCCAGCCAGTCTGCCGATGTGATGCTGAAGGTTATGATAGCGACGCGCATGTCTCAGGAGTTATTCCGACATCAGGGTGGAGTTTCTGAGTTTGGAATTCCGGCAGATCATAACCCGACAGCGTATGCAGCAGTATCGCTTGTCTGCATGAGTACCCGCTAAGTTTTTATCAGGAATCTTACCCATGGTAATGCGATGGTGTGCATGATAAATTTTCGCGCATAGGTCGTGTTATTTTATTATGCGAAAGGTTTCGAAATGCTGATTAGAAAAACATTCTTGATTTGTGCATTTGTCTCTTTTCTGGCAGCGCCGACACTGGCACAGGAAAAGTCAGAGATTAAAACACCACTTGGGTATCCCGGTTTTAATGGCAAAATTGAGCTGGACGTCCGGGATTCCAAGCCTGACTGGACCCCGTTCATACCCAAAGCTGCCAAAGAAGGCGCACCCAACGTATTATTTGTTCTTTACGATGACACCGGGTTAGGTGCCTGGTCGCCCTATGGTGGGCGGATCAACATGCCAACGCTCGACAGTCTCGCAGCCGAAGGACTGATTTACACACAGTGGCATACAACTGCGCTGTGTTCGCCAACTCGGTCGACACTTCTGACAGGGCGCAATCACCATCTAAACGGTATGGCGTCGATCACTGAAGGTGCTGAGGGGTATCCGGGAGCAAGCGCGCGCATTCCGCCGCAAGTCACTACAATTGGCGAGGTTTTGCAGGCAAACGGTTACAGTACTTTCTGGCTAGGAAAGAACCATAACGTGCCTGAACAGGACGTTGCCTCTGGTGCGAGCCGGACCGAATGGCCCCTGGGTAAGGGTTTTGACCGCTTCTATGGGTTCCTCGGCGGCGAAACGAACAACTGGTACCCGGACCTTGTTGAGGACAACCACTTTATTGATCAGCCATATGGGCCTGAAGATGGCTACCACCTGTCCAAAGACCTCGCTGATCAAGCAATCAGTATGCTGCGTAACCAGAAAGCCTCCAATCCCTCCAAGCCATGGTACATGTGGCTCAATCCCGGAGCAAACCATGCGCCGCATCATGTCGCAAAGGAGTGGGCTGACAAATACTCCGGCAAGTTTGACGATGGCTATGACGCCTATCGGGAGTGGGTGACAAAGCAAATGATTGCAAAGGGTATTTTACCCGAAGGCACAGTGAATACCCCGGATAACCCGATGCGTAAGGATATGGCCAACGAGGCCGATGCTGTTCGACCCTGGAAATCATTGAATGACGATGAAAAGAAACTCTTTGCGCGAATGGCAGAAGTTTATGCCGGGTTTTCGGAATACACCGACACCCAGATTGGCAGGGTCGTCGATCATCTCAAGGAAACCGGTCAGTACGAAAACACCGTCATCATTTATGCAGCTGACAATGGTGCATCTGGCGAAGGAACGCCAAATGGCTCAGTCAACGAAAACAAGTTTTTCAATGGCTACCCCGACGACCTGGCCGAGAATATGAAATACCTCGACAAACTCGGAGGTCCAGACACTTACAATCATTACCCAACGGGTTGGGCTGCGGCCTTCTCAGCGCCGTTCAAGATGTTCAAGCGGTATTCCCAATATGCAGGTGGAACCAATGACGCGCTGATCATCTCCTGGCCCAAGGGTATCAAGGCAAAAGGCGAGATACGGCACCAGTACCATCACTCTGTCGATATCGTTCCTACCATTCTGGAGATCACCGGGACCCAGATGCCGAAGATAAATCATGGTGTCGATCAGTATCCGCTTTCGGGACTCTCAATGGCGTACACGTTTGATGCCAAGCCGGACGATCCGACCCAAAAGCAGGTGCAGTATTTCGCGATGCTCGGTTCACGCGGGATCTGGAAAGACGGTTGGAAGGCTGCGGCGATTCATGCCCCGCTTTCCGGAAAAGGCAATTTCGACAAGGATGACTGGGAACTTTACAACGTTGCAGTGGATCGATCGGAATCCAAGGATCTGGCAAAGGAACACCCGGAGAAACTGAAGGAACTCATCGATACCTGGTTTGACGAAGCCGCAAAGAACAATGTTCTGCCGCTTGATGACCGCAGCGCGGTCGAGTTGCTCGGTATTGAACGCCCAACGTCTGAGAAGTCGAGCGATACATATGTTTACTATCCCGACACAGCTCCTGTACCGGAAGGTGTAGCTGTCAATGTTCGCGGGCGCTCCTACAAGATCCTGGCAAATGTCGAGATTAAAGATGCAGACGCTTCAGGTGTAATCTTCGCCCATGGATCGCGCTTCGGCGGACACTCACTGTTTATCAAGGACAAGAAACTCTACTACGTCTACAATTTTCTAGGTATCAAACCGGAGCAAGTGTTTGAATCCAAAACAGAGCTGAAGCCTGGAAAATATACTTTCGGTATGGATTTCGAGAAGACAGGCACCGGTAAGAACGGCGAAATTCAAGGCAAGACAACGCTCTATATAGATGAAAAGAGTGTCGCTTCCGGGGACATGAAAACTCAGCCAGGAAAATTTACTTTGTCCGGTGACGGGCTGTGCATCGGCTATGATAGCGGCGATGCTGTCAGCGAGATGTACAAGACACCTGGCAAATTCAAAGGCGGTATGATTCAGAAAGTTGCTGTCTCGGTTTCGGGCAAGCCTTACAAAAACCTGGAAGCCGAAGCCAAGCGTATGCTGATGAAGCACTGAGTTGGATAGCTTGTTCCGGGGTGAAAATCCTTGAGCCGGATATCCAGATAAAATCCGGACTGGAGTCACTTGGAGGGCATGATCGTTTGAAATTGAAAAATTCAAACAAAAAGAGCGCCGTGAATCACGGCGCTCTTGTCATTTCGGGACGTGATGTCGCTTAGGACGCCGGACCGTTGTCGAAGCCGACCTTGTCGACCAGCTCACTGGCGGTCTTGCGGTTGTTGGCAACATCTGCAAGCGGCAGCGCATCAGGCTTCAATTCACCCCAGCTTTGGACCCGCTCGGACACATCCACGCCCGGTGTGACCGGGTATTCGAAATTGATTTCGGCGTAGATTTTCTGGGCTTCAGCCGATGTCAGGAATTCGATCAGCTTGACCGCATTGTCCTTGTTAGACGCATGTTTGGCCAGAACGATGCCAGCAAGATTGACGTGGCTGCCGCGGTCCTCGGAATTCGGGAACATGATGCGGACTGACTTGGCCCAGTCTTTCTGCTCAGGTTCTTTGTCGTTGGTTTCCATCTTGCCCATGTAATAGGTGTTGCCGATAGAGATGTCGCACTCGCCGGCATAGATGGCTTTTACCTGGGCACGGTCATTGCCAGCAGGCTTGCGGGCCAGATTGTTCCGAACACCTTCGAGCCATTCTTCGGTTTCTTCCGCGCCGTGATGGGCAACCATCGAAGCAATCAGGCCGATGGAATAGACGTGCTGACCGGAGCGGGTACAGATGCGACCTTTCCATTTCGGATCAGAAAGCTCTTCATAGGTGATGGTGTCCTGATCAACCCGGTCGCGGGATGCATAGATAATGCGCGCACGGTTAGTCAGACCAACCCAATGCCCTTCCGGGTCACGATACTGAGCCGGGATGTTTTCATTCACAACATCGGAAACAACCGGCTGTGTGATGCCGAGCTGTTTGGCACCATCCAGGCGTCCAATATCAACTGTCAGAAGGACGTCAGCCGGGGAGTTTGCACCCTCGGCTGCAATACGCTCGCCAAGGCCCTTGCTGGCATAAATTACATTCGCCTTGACACCGGTCTGAGCCGTGTAAGCGTCCAGAAGCGGCTGGATCAGGAACGGCTGGCGATAGGAATAGATATTCACTTCGCCATCAGCGAGCGCCGGTGCTGCGGCAAACGACGCGGTGGTGAGTGCAAATACGCCGGTGAGGGCACGGAGTGTGGAACGCATGGGTTACTCCCGGGAGTTCATGATGATTTTGGCTTCAGTCAATTAAGCTGAATACTGCGGTCAAGTATATGATCTAGGCATTGTGTTAAGTCAATAACCTATTAAATTCAATAGTTTAGAATGATTCAAAACTATGTTGAGCGTGATAGTCAGCTTTATTCGCCAAAAATGATTTAAAAACAGGAGTTTGCTGCTCAGGTTTGCGTCTTGATGAGCGGGGGTAGACTTTGCGGCGTGATCACAAAGTTGAGAGGCCTTTGAAAATTTCTTTTTTGAGAACTTGAGACCAAATCCAAAGTAAGTGCGTTTGCGTATCCACTTGGCAGGTGAGATATTGTCGATTATTGTTATTTATAAATAATAAAATCGATATAAAATGGAGAGCAGCAAATGAAAATGGTAGTCAGAATATCGATGGTTTTGAGCGCGGCAGTAATGGCGCTTGGAACCGTTTCAGCGGTCGCACAAACCGTAAAAGTGACACCTCTTGGCGGTAAAACGGGAGAATTCTGCAGGCTCGATCGTGCAATGATGTTCGAGGATCCGGACGGAACGCGGATCCTTTACGATGCGGGCATGACGGTGGCCGGGGCGGAGGACCCGCGGCTCGGGGATGTTGACGTGATGCTGGTCAGTCACATGCATGGCGATCATGTTGGCTCGCGCCATACCAGTGCAGTTGATGCTGGTGAATGTGGCAAACCGGACCTGTCTGTCCTCGCAGCACCAGATACCAATATTGTCCGGATCGCTCATGCCAAGGGTGCAAAGATTGTCACTGGCAGTGAAATGCCGCCATTTTTCGGCGCAAAGCTGAAGGCACTTGGAGGAGACCCGAAAGACTCCATGTTGGTGCGATTTGGCGCGACCAAGAAAATCGGCGGAGTCGGAATTTCCACTGTGCCTGCAGTCCACAGCAACGGCCTGCACCCAGATCTGATTGGTGGTGAGTTGGGGGGAATGATGAAGGCCGCCGGGTTCTCCGGCTATGTCGGACCGCCGACTGGATATATCCTGCGGTTTTCCAATGGTCTGGTCGCCTATTTGTCCGGGGATACCGGCATGACGGCAGAACAGGAAAAGGTGGTTCGGGGTTTCTATGGTGCCAATCTGGTGGTCATCAACATCGGTGACACCTTTACCACTGGACCAACCGAAGCTGCCTATGTGGTCAACGAATTGGTCAAACCGGCAGCCGTCATTCCTTCTCATGCCAATGAGGCAGCCACGAAAGATGGTGTCGTGATTGCGGGAACACGGACGGCAGCCTTCCTTGAGGCCGTTTCAATGCCGGCGCACCTTCCGTTGAGCGGTAAAACGATGGAGTTCGACGGCAGCGGGAAATGCACGGCTGGCTGCTGACACTCAGGATTTGCAACAGGTGAGGTATGCGTCCGGGTGATTTCGCCCGGGCGCATTTCGTTTTTTACCATATTCTGAAACGACAATCGGCGGACTGGTCCGATCGCGCCGTAACCAAAGCCGGATCATTAAACCCAGGAAAGGGCTTTCTCGAGATAGGCTCTGCCATTCCCGGATTGCCAGACACCGTGGGCCATGATTACCTTTTCAGGGTCCCAGTCCCGAATATCAGATTTTGCTGCGCGTGCTTTTTTGCGGTTAAAAAATGTCAACCGCCATTCCAGTGGTGCATAGCCCTTGCCTTCCACGATCCCCCAGACGCGCGCGATCCAGCGCTGCCAGGGTTTCCAGTGCTCCATCAGGAAGTCTTCAGAAAAATGTTCGCTGAGGTCTGCAAGGATAGCTGTTTTGGACGGGCGATGAAAAAACACAACCTTATCCATTACAGGTGACCCGGAAAACCGAACCAGATCGATAACCCCTTCCCAAGCTTCCGGGCTCGCCTTGTCCAAGGCATCTTCAAACGACAGATCAGTGCGTTTGTCGATGGTGCTTTGCGGGCCCCATAGTTTGGCTTCGGGCCATGCTGCGCTCCAGTCTTGCAGAAACAGATGGTGGATCTTGTTTGGACTCACTAAATGAGCCGGTTTGCCGAGATCATCGATCTGAGCCTTCAGGGGCGGAGTGAGATAAATCGGTGACCAGACCCACAATTTTCCCGAAGGAAGCCTGACGACGACACAGCGTGTCGGGTAAGGGCAGCTGAAAAAGGGAACGATGGTTCCCTCAAAAATCCAGATGTTTTCGGCAACTGCAACGGCTGCGGACATGGCTATTCAGCAAGTACGCGTTGGGTCGGGAAAGTGACCTCGACCAAGGTGCCCTGATCCGGTGTGGAATCGATATGGAAATTGGCTCGGTTGGCTTCCACCAGTGCCTTGGTTAGTGGCAGGCCAAGTCCGGTTCCACCGCCGCGGCTTGCTGTATGCAACTGGCGGAACGGTTCGAGAGCAGCCGTCAGCTGTTTTGCCGTCATGCCCGTGCCGGTATCGCGGACCCTCAAGGCAACTTCGCCATTGGGTTCAAGAACCGTTGACAGGATCACCTGGCCACCGGACTTGTTGTATTTGATGGCATTGGACAGAAGGTTCAAAACGATCTGTCGCAGGGACCGCGGATCGGCCACAACGTTGGGCACGGAGTCTGGCAGGCTTGCGCGGATGATAACCCGTTCCCGGTTGGCCTGAGGCTGCATCAGGGCAACACACTCATTGATGACCTCGCTGGTCGAGACAGCGGAGAACTTCAAGTCCATCTTGCCAGCCTCGATCTTCGAGAGATCAAGAAGGTCATTGATCAGGCTCATGATGTGTGAGCCGGATGTGCGGATATCTTTCAGGTAATCCTTGTAGCGATCATTGCCGATCGCACCGAAGCGCTCTTCCATCATGACTTCTGAAAAGCCGATGATAGCGTTCAGGGGCGTGCGAATTTCATGGCTTATCTTGGCGAGGAAATCCGACTTCTGCGAACTGGCATTTTCCGCCTGACGCTTGGCCTGCGTGAGTTCGTCTTCTGCCGTCTTCCATTGCGTGATGTCACGCAGGACCGCGCAGTATTTGGCTTCGTCCTTCGTACCGGTAATCCGGCCCATGGTCATGAAAAGCGGGATCAGACCACCGGATGGAACCGTGCCGAGCACTTCGCGGCCATCGTTCAAAATGCTGGCGACGCCATTGCGGGACAGTCCGTCTAGGTAATCTGCGGCTGCCCTATGGCTTTCCGGGGCCAGAAAGTCGGTGAACGGTGCTCCGACCATGTCGACCCGATTGGCACTGAACAACGCTTCGGCTGATCCATTGACCTTAACAATGGTGCCTTTCTCGTCGAGGATCAGGACACCATCTGTCGCGGTCTCCAGAATTGTGTCCATCTCTGCGATCTGTTCACGAGCACTGTCGAGCTCGGAGCGAACTTCGGCAAAGAAATTGGGAGATGCAGGTGCTTCCGGCTGGACAGCCTTTGAAGGCCGTTCGGTTATCGAAATCATCAGGCCCCTGGCTTCATTCCAGGGAACCGAGTGCATGTGCGCATCGACACATCGAACACCACCATCCGCATGGCGCACTTTCATCGGTTCGTCGACTTCCCCATCCATGCCGTCGGCACTTGGAAGGTCGTCGGAATCATCAATAAACAGGGCTTCAAGACCACCCGCTTCGCAGAGCGCAGCAATCGAATTGTAGCCAAGAAGCTTGAGCAGTGCCTTGTTGCCATAAAGGACTTCGCGGTCGTTCACGATTGCAATACCGATCGGTAACCGGTCAAGTAGGCTCGGATCTATCGGTCCAGCTTCCGGCACTTCGGGCGGAAGCTCGTCAAATGCTTCTTCTTCCTGATCGGGTTCGTCGAATTTCTCCAGATCCCCTTCAAGGCGCGCACCAAGTGCTTCAGCTATTTTCCGGAAAGCCTGTCTTTCAGGGCGTGACAGGCCGGAGGTATCCACCGGAACAATCCGTGGACGGGCAGTTACCAGAGGGATCACTTGCCCGGTGCGTTGAACCGGCTCGTCTTCCTCCGAAGAAGTGTTGCCGTTTTCGGCAGCCTTGTCTTCGTCTTCAAAAGCGGCTGTTTCGCCAAAAAACTCCCGTTCATCAGTTTCCTGGTCAACGTTTATCGTCTCCGCAGGTTCGTTGTCCTGCCCGGCTTCCGGCTCATCGGATGCAACAATGGCTATCTTGTTGTCCGGGGTGTCGTCATCCCGCAGTTCAGGTTCAAACAAATCATCATCGACAGCGATTTCCGATGCTTTGTCTTCGGGGTCTGAAGTCAGGTCACTATCCGTGGAAGACTGATTAGCTTCCGGTTCTGACGATACCTCATTTTTGTCTTCATCGAACAGGTCTGGCGAAGGCTGTGGCGTTGCCTTGTAAGCCTTGGCCAGTGATTTGACAGCACTTTCGATCTCAGTCGGATCAAGCGGTGCGGAACCCGATATTCCAACGGGTTCATCGTCATGTGAAGACGTCTCGTCCCACACTTCAGCAGACTTGTCTTGTGCTTCGATCTCTGACTCTTCTAGAGCAGCCGGGGGCGATGGCTCCGATTGGATGTCTTCGACGTCCAAATCGGCTTCTTCTGCTGGCTCCGGTTCTTGAGGCGTTACATCATCAGAGTCGGTTTCGCTGGCAGCCTGCTGGATGGTTTCTTCCAGTTGATCCGCATCGGCACTTATCTCTTTTGGATGCGCTGTCTTGTTATCATTCTCCGCTTCAACCGGTTCGTGAAGGTTGTCCTTGTTGACAGCTTCCGCTTGGTCTTCAATGTCCGGAACGATTGTGTCTTCTGAAGGCGCCAATGCTGGCGGTTCTATATTTTTTTCCAACCCTCCGGAGAATTTGGAAAGGGTCCCGACCACAGCAGCAGCGCTCGCCCCGATAACTGTTTTGCCGGCGAGTGAATTCGGTTGTGCCGGTTTCAGGTCTTCAAGGCTGTTTTCGACAGGAGCAGCATCTTCTGCAGGTGGTTCGGTATCATCAGCGGAGGGGTTCGTCTCAATATCACCGGCATCGGACTCTTCCACTGCAGAGACGTCTGGACTTTCAATCTCTTCCGGGTCTTCAGTCTCAGTATCGTCAGGTGACACGTCAACTGCATGTTCGACGGCAAAACTCTCGTCGAAGGCTGCCATTGCCGGACTTAAGGATAGTTCTTCAGTGTCCTGGTGTGCATCAGCTGACCGGCACACACCGAAGCCGCGATATCCTTCAAATTTCCGATCCCGATCGAAAGCCGGCAGGGCAGCCATATCCACGGGCACCCGAAGCGCAGCTCCGCTTACCGGCCAGTCGATTGTCTTGCCGCTCCATGTATCTCGCCGGTCAAGCGCGCGGCCAATGCTTGCGCTTGGATCAAGGTCATACTTTTCTGCAACTTCAGCCCAGGTCAAACCGACAATATCGGTTACTGATGGTCCAAGAATTTCAGAAAACTCGTCAGAAAGGAAAGTGAAACGCTGTTCAATGTCCATTTTCCAGGCAAAACGCACCGGATGCCGTCGAGGTTTGAAGACGAATTCATCAGGTTCGGAGGTTTCTTCAGATGATGCGTCTAGAGATTGTCCGTCTGTCGTCTCCGCGCGTTCAGATGCGTCCTCGCCACCATATTTCGTTATGTCTTCCGCGGTCCCGGTGTCGCCAGAGGCATCAATCTCATTTTCGGTATCCTGAAGGAGGCTCTCTTCGCGCTCCGCTTCCAGAGCGTCCTCCTCGTTAGGGAGGACTTCAACTGTCGCCGCATCATCGGAGGACAAATCCGCATTATCCGTTTCCTCAACGGCTTCATTCGAGTCGTGAATTTCGTCCGTAACGTTCCCAGTCGCGACGTCAGTGTCAGGCGATGACATCAGAACCGGAGCTAGGCTCTCATCACTTTCGGAGGAGCTTTCGTCTTCCGTTGGTGTTTCGGCGCTGACAGTCTCATTTTCAGGGTCGGCAGGATTTGACGGTTCATCGCCTAGAGCATCGCTTGTCTGTTCGTTATCAAGCACCACGATTTTCTGGTTCGTTGAAATTCGAAGCACGACACCGTCATGGAAGGTGCCGTCCAGATCGAGCGGCCCGAACAATGCGGATTGCTCGTCGGGCAAGGACAAATCTTCCGGCGTTCCCCCAAGCGTTCCGATTGTTTCCTTGACCTTGCCGTCGTCCGTTAAATAGACCGTCGTCGCAGATGAGCCCAGCATATGTGCGAATGCGCTGGCGGGATCGTTCGAGGTCGCAAGGCCTTTGTCACCGCTGATTATCAAGGCAGCGCTGGCGCCGTTCTCCAATTCAATCTTCTTGCATTGACAGGTCAGTAGCATAACCCGGAGACCACGATAAAAACGCAGCCTCTCGATGCTCAAACGATCGCTGAAACCCGAGCTGGCAATCCGGGCAAGATGCGGACGTGCAGGAGAGCGATCAAAGGATTTGAGGTTCTCTAGATCGGAGACTGAGCGCGCCGAAAAAAACGCTGCACCGGCCGCATTGGCCCAAAGCACCTTTGCGCCGTCAGCCGACCAGAGCCATGCAGCACGCGTGTCTGCAATAAGCTCAGCCAAATCTTTGATGGCGCTTAGGTCCATAAAGCTCTGGGTCTGGTGGTCCATGCTCTGCTCCAAACTGGTCTTGCGACACCGGGCGGTCTGGTACGGTGGCCGGATTTGCCTGCAATCTTAACACTTCGTTAATACAGACAAAACGAGACATCGTCCACGATTAGCATGGTTGCTAAAGGGGTTACATGAAGGCGTGGTTAATTGAATAGGTGACATTTGCCGGATTAACCTCTGCGTGTTACCAATTTTTCGCAAGGTAAAGACTTGGCAGTATTTATTTCTACTGCATTGAACGATCCGAGGAGTGCCAACATGAGTGACGATAAGACCGGTTACGAAGTTCCTGAGCAAATGAGAGATTTTGCCGAAAAAAGCGTAGACCAGGCCCGCAAGGCATTCGACGATTTCATGGGAGCGACACAGAAGGCCGTCGACAATGTAGAGGGTAGTGCCAATGCGGTACAGGCTGGCGCAGCTGATGTGAACAAGCAAGCACTTGGTTATGCCGAAGAGCATGTCAATGCTGCGTTCGAATTCGCGCAGAAACTGTTCAAATCCGGCAATGTCGAGGATATGCTGGCCCTCCAGCAGGATTATTTGCGCAAACAGATGGAGACACTGGGCGAACAAACCCGCGAATTCTCCAACAGCGCGACCAAGGCAGCTCAGGATGCGGCCAAGGCGGCTTCCAAAAAGGACTGATCCCGGATCTCCAACATAAATGGGTGCGACGCTCGGAAAAGTGCGTCGGCCCAAGTTTTGAAAGCCCCTTCAATTAGGTTTCCGGTTGTATGGCATGAGGTTCGCCACCAAAAGCCCTTTAGAATTCAATCATTTCCGATTTTGTTTATTGTGCAGTGCAAAATAATGTTGCAATGCAACAAAGACTGTCCTATATAGGGTTAGCGGATGACGACAGGGTCCGTCGACGGAACGTTCGGCGGAAAAATTTGCACCAATGATCGCATCCGAACTCTTGAAGGAGATGAGATCATGACTGATACAACAACAGCAAAAACTGCTTCCAAAGCCCGCGCAACAAAAGCTAAAGCAGCTCCTGCTGCAGGTGCCGCATTCCCGGACTTCGAAGCTTTCGCAATGCCACAGATGGAAGTTCCAGCAGCTTTCCGTGAAGCCAGCGAAAAGGGCATCGAAAACGCTCGTGACGCATACGCTAAAGTCAAAACAGCTGCCGAAGGCGCAACTGATCTGATGGAAGACACATTTGAAACTTCCCGTCAGGGCGTTGTGGAATTCAACCACAAGGCTGTTGATGCGGCCAAGAGCAATGCCGATGCGGCTTTCTCTTTCTTCAAAGACATCATGTCCGCGAAGAGTGTTGCTGAAGCTGTTGAGCTGCAATCTACATTCGCACGCCAGCAGTTCGAAACGCTGACAACACAGACCAAAGACCTGCAGGAACTGGCAACCAAACTTGGTTCCGATGTTTCTGCTCCGGTCAAGGATGCGATGGAAAAGTCTTTCAAGGACTTTAAAGTCAACTAATTTGGCAAGGCACGAAAGTGCTGAATGACCAGAAATGCCCGGGGCAATCGCCTCGGGCATTTGCTTTTCAACAGACCCTCATTTTGTGTAAATTCCCGCTTGCCGGTTGGGAAAAACGGCGTTAGAAGACGGCCTTGCAATTGGCGGACCGGACAAGTAGTGTCCGCGCTAATTCAGACCTTATGCAGACGTAGCTCAGTTGGTTAGAGCGTCGGATTGTGGCTCCGAAGGTCGGTGGTTCAAATCCACTCGTCTGTACCATTTCCCCAAAACTTCGATTATTTCAAACATCGCTTTTGAGCGATGACGCTGTTTCGTTGCGCGCAGCAAGGCTTTTAACAAGTGCCGTATCCGGTTTGATAAAAGCTCCGTTGTGGTCGAACGCCTTTTTGAACGAAAAGGCTCTAGGGCAGGGGCCCTCTGCCATTAGACTTTCAAACCGTGCAACAGCTTCGCCCCACTCTGGAATGTGGGTGTCTGACACCCACCACAAGACATATTCGGGAATGTGATCGGCCGGAACATGCCAATCGCCGCCTTTGCGAAAGGCAGCCCCATGAGGCCCGTGATAAGTGGCTGCTATAAGCGCTTCAATGTTTTCCCAAAGGGAGAGGGTCGAGGGGGCGAACCCGTCTCCATTGTCTGTCCAGCATTTTGGAAACACCTGCGTTCCCCAGCTTTCCGGACCGTCTTCGCCGTCATATCCCGACCTTGCAACAAACCCGTATGCGCGTTCGATAGCAGCAAATGCACCTGGTTCTGCATCCCGAAAGCCCTTGATTGCAGCCGAATTGTACGGTGCGACGAACTGATTGAAGGTGTAGGCGGCCAGAACGGCTTTGGTCATGTAATCTCCGGGAACTCTCGACACTCGAAGAATTGCTCAAAACCTGTAACAAATACATTGGAAACAGGGGAGGCGGGGTGTTTCGGCCAGATGTGTGTCTTTACTGTCTCACGATCTGAGAGCATTTGCGCAGTTCCATTCGTTCAGAAATGGAAAGTCACTTGTGGACTGGTGTTTTGAATAAGCCTGTCTATTGTGCGCGTCGATTGACGACACTTTACGCAGGTTGTCATGTGATTTGAGTCTGGAATTGCAAAGGTGTGCCAGTGGAAGATCTCAGCCTAGTTTCTCTTGGCCTGTTGGCTGTAGCTCTGCTGGCGACAGGTGTTGTCGCCGGGATCATTGCAGGTCTTCTGGGGGTCGGTGGTGGTATCGTCATTGTACCGGTGCTCTACTACATGTTTACCGCCTTGAAAGTTGATCCCTCCGTATTAATGCATGTGGCCGTTGGCACGTCGCTGGCGACAATTCTGGCGACGGGAACATCGTCGGCGCGCGCGCATTATCAACGCGGCAGCGTTGACATGGATCTTCTGAAACGCTGGTGGTGGGCGATTGCTCTTGGGGTTGTGGCCGGTGCGACATTGGCCGGAAACATATCTGGCGGAGCACTGACACTGGTGTTTGGTATCGTCGCCCTCGTCGTCTCAGCCAATATGTTGTTGCGCAAAGACGGCGCAGCGTTGGCGGAAAAACTCCCGGGTTCCCCGATAAAAGAAGTTCTTGGATTTCTGATTGGCGGTATTTCGGTGATGATGGGGATTGGCGGTGGAACGCTCGGTGTGCCGACACTGACACTGTTCAACTATCCGATCCGCAAAGCCGTTGGCACTGCTGCTGCTATCGGTCTGATTATTGCGATCCCCGGAACCTTGATGTCGATTTATTTCGGCTGGGGAGCAGATGGACGCCCGCCGTTCTCGCTGGGCTATGTGAACATGATCGGCTTCCTGCTGATCATCCCTGCATCCACCTATACCGCACCACTTGGAGCCAAGATTGCGCACGCGATTGATCCGTCAAAGCTAAAACTGATCTTTGCGCTGTTCCTTGGTTTCACCGGCTTGCGCATGATCTATGACGTGATGATGTAAGCTCACTCGTGTCTCGCTGATGAGTAGATCAAAAGGTTTTATTGGTACCTGATGCGTATATCGGAGATAGTGCGGATTAATAGATTGGCTGAAGTGCCGCTGGTTATCTGATTTAGGAACATGATGTTGGAACGAAATGTCACCCTCAGCCTGAAGGGCTGCATACAGGGTGCGTACCTGTGTGTACCTGTCTTTCCCGGGATCATTGCGTTTGGCGCTGTTTTCGGCACTGTCGCGGCGCAAAAGGGACTGACCTTTCTGGAAACGCTTTTGATGAACTCAATCGTGTTTGCCGGTGCCAGCCAGTTTGTTGCGATGGAACTCTACAACGCTCCGATGACGTGGGGAACTGTCATCGCAATGGTTGGGGTTACTGCCGCAGTCAACATGAGGATGCTGTTGATTGGTGCCAGCTTGCGGCCGTGGCTCGGGCAGGTTCCAGCGCATCAGACCTATCCGGCCCTGTTTTTTCTGACGGACCTGAATTGGGTTCTCTCCCTGTCTGAATATGACAAGGGAACGCGGGACTGGGGCATATATCTCGGCAGTGGCCTGATTACCTGGACCATCTGGTCGCTGTCCGTCATTCCCGGCTATTTTGCAGGCAGTCTGATTGCGGATCCAAAAGTCTTTGGTCTGGATATGATTCTGCCTGCGTTTTTTGCGGTCCTTTTGATCCCGTTGTGGAAAGGCAAACGTCAAACCGTTAGCTGGCTAATTGCAGGCGCTGCTGCGACTGCAACTTGGATGCTGTTTGGTGGCTACTGGAGCATTTTGACGGGTGCCATCGCCGGCGCTGTCGCGGGAGCCTACTACGATGAATGACGGTATGTTCTCTGCAGATCACATGTTCATTGCGCTGGTGCTTGGAATGGCAGGTGTCACCTATGCTCTGAGAGCTGGCGGCTACTGGATCATGGGCCGCATGCCGCTGACACCAAGGGTCCAGCGCGGAATGGAGGCCCTTCCAGGGGCAATTATCGTCTCGACGATCCTGCCGATAGTCCTGCAGGGCGGCGTGATTGTGGGCCTGTGCCTGCTGGTTGCTGCCGGTGCGCAGATCCGTCTGAAAAAGGAATATATTGCGGTGTTTCTTGCCGCCGCCGCCGCCGCCACTCTGCGAGCCGTCGGCGTTTAACGTATCTTGATCGCTGAACGGGCATTCTCCAAAGTCGTTTCGATGCTGTCAGCAGCGCTGATTTCGGCCCAGGTCATTTCCCCAAGGTCGTAAGTCAGTTGCTGATCGACAACTTCTATTGTCGCATCGGACGCATCACCATCCCGATTTGCAACCCGCTCCTTCAAAACGGTACCGGGGGCTGACAACCACAGGCCCGAGAAGTCGGCTTCGACCCGCGCGGCGATGGATTGGATGAGGTCTCGCTCTGTTTGCGATGCAAATACGGCGTCAAAAATTGCGGAGTAACCGGCCGCCAACACCGATTGAATATCAGCATCAATGGCATGATAAACTTGGTCTGAAGCGTCCTTGGTGTAGGCCGTGTCAGGGGCCTTGTCTGTTTCCGCCAGGCCAAGCAAGCGCTTACGCATGACGTCTGTCCGCATCACCCGTGCTCCGGGCACGCGCCCGATGTCCGGGGCGAGAGAGTAGGCGAGGGTGGTTTTACCAGAGCCTGACAGGCCACCAATCGCTGTCAGCCTGGGCTGGGATGGCTCCAGAAAGTCCAATGCAAATCTGAAGTAGGTTTTGGCTTGCTCCTGCTGGGCAGCTTTCTGGTCAGGATCACTCTGGTTCAATGCCGAGCTGGCTGCGATCTTGGAACGAATGGCAGCCCGCATCATCAAATAGAATGGCAGTACCGCAAGCCCTTCCGGATGTTCCTGAAGCCGGGTCTTGTCCAGATAACGGTTAAATACGTGATTTGCGGCGCGATATTGGTTTCGTTCCCAAAGGTCCATCAATAGAAACGCCAGATCGTAAAGCACATCATTTGTCGCAATTGCATCAGAGAATTCGATGGCATCAAAAAGGATCGGTCGCCCGTCGATCAGAACGATATTCCTGAGATGTGCATCCCCATGACATCGACGGATCAGCCCCTGCTCACCGCGTTTCAGAATGAGGTCTTGGATGAACTCGAGCGCAGTCCGGGAGGCTTCTGTCAGATGGCGAACCTGATCTGTGGGAAACAGATCAGGATGTTCATGAAAAGCCTCATCATTCTGCTCAACATAGGTAGCAAGCTCCTGATAGAAAGCTGACCCATCTCGAAGCGGGGCGGTTTCATGGGCCGCAACCATCATGTCGGCAAGCTGTTCTGACAGGTCATCTTCGATGGCGGAGACGCCAGCCATGACGTCGAGCTCATCACTCCGCTCGAAACGGTTCATCTCGACTGCCCATTCGACAACGGTGCCACGTCCTGCAAATGCGAGAGACCCGTCACTTTCGCGCGTGATTGGTAAAGCTTGAGCATAGATCATCGGCGCATTAGGCTTGTTGTAGGCAATCTCCGCCTGACAGGCGTTCTGGCGCAATTCAAGAGTGGAGTAGTCAAGGAACGGGTATTTGACCGAACGTTTGACTTTGTAGGCCTTGCTGCCGACCAGAAAGACAATATTGGCATGGGTATCGATGCGTTTCACATCGGGTCTGGACAGATCATCGGACGGCAATTCGGCCAGAAATGCCAAGGCCTCTGTCTGAGTTGTCATTTGATCCATTTTCTGTCCCTGCTGTTTGGCCCTGCACACCAGCCCTTGCAATCAAATGGCTGGTTTGATCCTTCTCAATGTGAGGTGACCGGGATGTGCCACATTTAACCTCAAATGTCAGTACAGGAGAGCTCTATGAGCGACTATCCAGCTTTGAAAAAGATCAGGTTGAATCTGGCCCGGACAAAAGAATATCCGCAAGGCTCAGCGCGCCATGGGTATGAGTTTACCGCACCACTCGATGAAACCGGCCATATTGACGCAGGTCTCTGGAAAAAAGAGCGCGATCATTGTCGTGTGCGCCGGTTCTGGGGAAATGAAGAGGAAGAAATCGGCCATCTGATTCATCGACCCGGCGGCTCATGGGCCTTTCACTACGACATTGACGGCGATGACGACGACGAGGCCGGATACCGCTTTGGAGCCCATGCCTTCAATCCGGGTGAATATGTTTCCATCAAGGATGAGGATGGCGACCTGCACACATTTCAGGTGGTGACAGTCTTATCAGTTTGACGTTGAAAATGGATTTTTCCTGAATGAAAGGCTCTGCCGGATGGTGGAGTCTTTTTTCATTTGAGGCGGATTTTTCAAGTTTGTTCCAAACAGGAATAACCCTATTGCAAATTAATCTGATTTTTGGCTCTGACGAGATGTTCTTTCATACGTTATAGAATGATAATCAGAATTTCAGATCAGGACATGGATCATGAATCAGAAGACCGGCGGCGAATTGTTGGTGGACGCACTCGAGGTGCACGGGGCAGATCGCGTGTTTTGTGTTCCAGGAGAAAGTTACCTGGCTGTTCTGGATGCCCTGCATGATGCCTCGATTCCGATAACGGTCTGCCGCCAGGAAGGCGGCGCTGCGATGATGGCAGACGCTTATGGCAAGCTGACCGGCAAGCCTGGTATCTGCATGGTAACCCGCGGTCCGGGCGCGACCAATGCGTCTGCCGGTGTGCATGTTGCGGCTCAGGACTCCACACCCATGATCCTGTTCATTGGCCAGATCGAACGCGGCATGCGCGAACGGGAAGCGTTTCAGGAAATCGACTATCGGCAGATGTTTGGCGGTATTGCGAAATGGGTCGCTGAAATCGACCATGCAGATCGCGTCCCGGAGTTTATTTCACGTGCTTACCATGTCGCCACATCCGGGCGTCCGGGGCCGGTCGTGCTTGCTCTTCCGGAAGACATGCTGGTGGAACTGGCTGATGTCTCTCAGCCCCCGGCTTGGGAGCAAATCGAAACCAACCCCGGTCTCGGCGCCATGGCCGATCTGCAAAAACGGCTGTGGGCAGCTGAACGCCCCATTGCCATCCTTGGCGGGAGCCGCTGGTCAGAAGAGGCTGTTGCAGCCTTTACCCGGTTTGCCGAGCGGTTTGATTTGCCGGTTGCCTGTTCCTTCCGCCGCCAGATGCTGTTTGACAATCTCCACGCCAACTACGCCGGTGATGTCGGGATTGGCATCAATCCGAAGCTTCTGGCGCGGGTCAAGAATTCTGATCTGATTTTGCTGGTCGGCGGGCGTCTGTCGGAAATGCCAAGCCAATCCTATAGCCTGCTGAACATTCCGAAGCCCTCTCAACAACTGGTGCATGTTCATGCCGACGCTGAAGAGTTCGGCAGAGTTTACCGGGCGGATCTGTCCATCCACGCCAGCCCGACAGCCTTCTGCAAGGCAGCAGAAGGATTGCAGCCACCTCAGGTCATAAAAGGTGCCGGAGCTGCATCCCTTTCCCATCAGGAATATCTGGAATGGTCAGGGGCTCGGCCACAAACTCCCGGTGACCTTCAAATGGCAGGCGTCATGGAGTGGCTGGAAGCAAACCTTCCGGACGATACCATCTGCACCAATGGGGCCGGTAATTACGCCACTTGGCTGCACCGGTTTCACCGCTTTCGGCGCTATGCCACGCAAGCGGCCCCGACTTCCGGCTCCATGGGCTACGGTCTCCCAGCAGCCGTATCCGCCAAATTGACATTCCCGGAACGTGAAGTGATCTGTTTTGCAGGCGATGGCTGTCTGCAAATGACCATGCAGGAATTTGGAACGGCATGTCAGGACGGTGCCAATATCATCGTTCTGGTGATCGATAATGGCATGTACGGAACCATTCGCATGCATCAGGAACGGACCTATCCGGGACGCCCATCGGCAACAAACCTTGTTAATCCGGATTTTGCGGCGCTAGCACGCAGTTATGGTGCCTTTGGGGAGACAGTTGAAACCACTGAAGCCTTCGGCGCAGCTTATGAAAGGGCGCGGGCCGCCGGAACTCCGGCCATTTTGCACCTCAAACTTGATCCGGAAGCTATTACGCCTGCAGCTTCCTTGAGCCAGATCCGGAAAACTACACTGGCCAAATAGCGCTTAGTCGACGTCTTCCGGTACTTCGCCAACAGGCAATGTCATCAGTGCGACCCCCGGATCGTCAGGTGACGTCGAGACATTGAAGCCGAGTGCGTGGCACATCGAGATCATTGATGTGTTCTCTTTCAGCACTTCGCCCTTGATTGTATCGATGCCATCAGCTTTGGCGTATCGAATGATCAGTTTCATCAGGGCCCAGCCAAGTCCGGTGCCTTTCAGGTCGGAGCGGACCATCACGGCATATTCGCCTGTGTGGTGATTGGCATCAGCATGAAGGCGCACCACGCCAAGCAGCGTGTTGTCTTCCGGGTCGAGAGCTGCAAAAGCCATCGCTCGTGCGTAATCCAGTTGGGTTAGCCGGGCGAGAAACCGATGATTGAAATCGCGGACAGGAGCAAAGAACCGAAGGCGCAGGTCCTCTGGCGTGATTTGTTCGAAAAACGCTTTGAACTTGTCTTCATCTTCTGGTCGGACTGGGCGCACAAATACCTGTTTACCGCCTTTCACCGTCAGCGTTTGCTCCCATTCCTGCGGATAAGGTGCAATTGCCAGGCGTGAACCGCCGGTTCGTCCGGGTAGCCGTTTTGGATGGCAGAGAGTCATACGGGCATCCAGTCCGATGATGCCTGTCGGTAACGACACCATCGGATTGATGTCGAGCTCCTGGATTTCCGGGATGTCGATTGTGATCTGCGAGAGTTTTACCAGCGCTTCGGCAAGAGCGGCCTTGTCGAGAGCAGGTCGGGACGGGCCGCCATCCAGCAAACGGGAGATCCGTGTCCGGTTGATTTGCGCGTGGGCAAGGTTCAAATCAAGCGGCGGCAATTCCAGTGAGATGTCTTCACTTTCTTCAACAGATGTACCGCCGTGACCAAAGACCAGAACCGGACCAAATTCCGGTGTCTCGGCCAAGCCGACATAGAGCTCCAGACCATGGCGGTCCTCGAGCATCGGATGAATGGAAACCCCGAAAATCTGGGCATCTGGATAGTTCTTGCTCGTGTTTTCTATCAGTTCCTGAGCTGCCTTTTTGACAGCTGCGGGGCTTTCGAGGCCAAGCCGGACCCCATCAATTTTGGACTTGAAGGGCAGTTCCGGTGATACCAGTTTGGCGACACAGCGTTCCGAAGTCTCGAAAATCTGTTGAGACAGCGTGGCAGCCTCTTCAGGGGTGGTTGCTATATCAGTGGCCATGATGGGCAAGTCGTAGGCGCTCAGGACATCAAAGACTTCTCGCGGCGTGAGCCAGATGCGGTCTTCCTTCAACGCCTGATCGACAATGGTTCGCACTTTGGCAACATCAGGTGTGAAATTTGTTGGCAAGCTCGGCGGCGCGGCCATCAGGAATTCTCGAGATTGCGCGTCATGTGACAGATGCATGAGACTGCGGGCTGCCGCTGCCGGGCTCGCATAATTCGGGATTTTAGCCTCAGTCAGAGCAGCTCGAGAAGTGCCGTCTCCTCCAATTATACCTGCGACGAGAGCCTTGCGTCGGCCGGCACGTTTCCGGTCCTGAAGGCCTGCCTCTGCAACCGCGCCAACAAGAGCTTCAAGCGGCTGGAAAGCACTGGCCGACTGCAATACCAATGCTCCGTCGACATTCTGGTCTTTCAAAAGTGTGGTGATTGCACTGGTAATATCTTCCAGAGCCGTATTGTCGCGCAATATCACCGATGAGTTCATCATCGTCGTGTCTGCATTGTCCGGATAGGCGGCCGTGAAGCCTGCCAGCTCGGCGCGCGTTTCAGGGCTCAGATGTGCGAACGTGGCTCCGAGGTCGGTGAGCCGGTCGACCGCAAGACCTGCAAGGCTCCGGCCATTGGCCATGACCGCAACATTCTGACATTTTGGCACCCGGATTTGGGACAAGGTTTCCAGGGCCTCAAACATTTCATCAAGGTCATGAACGCGCAGCAATCCCGTCCTCCGGAAGACGGCTTCATAGACCAAATTGGTTTTGGCAAGGCGGCCTGCATGGGTTCTGCCGGTGCCCCCGGTATCGCGGTTGCGGCCCGATCTGAGAACAATGACAGGTTTGCTGCGGGCAGCAGCGCGAGCTGCAGAAATGAATTTCCGGGGAACGGCGACCCCCTCGAGGTGAAGAACGATCGACCTTGTTCGGTATTCCTGCGCGAAATAGTCGATCAGGTCACTGACATCAACATCCATCCGGGCGCCGAGTGAAACGACGGAGGAAAAGCCCGTGTTGTGTGTCTTTGCCCAGGAGAGGGTGGCATTGAGGATCGCATCTGATCTGGAGAAAAAAGCGACATCGCCTTTTGTCGGCGGTTCAGCGGACATAAGCGCATTCAAACCCCTGCCTGGGACAGAATATCCCAGACTTCCTGGACCAATGAGCCGGAGATTGGTGTGACGAGCAGCTTCCCGGCAGGCTTGGACCAGCGCTTCAGGCCATTCTTCATAGCCGGGTGACGGGATCAACACCGCACGCGTCCCACGGGCTCCGAGTTTTCCAATCACATCCGGCAAAGCTTTTGCCTCGGCCAGATAAATTGCCAGATCCGGAGCTGTTTCCATCTCCTGCAAGGTTTTGACGGTCTGACCCTTGAAGGCTTTCGGCGGTTCAATGCCGACAAGTGTTACGGAATGGCTGGCTTCCAGACTATGCAGGCACTCGATCAGCTTGCCCTTCAGCACGCCTGGATGTCGGTTAGGACCGATTATGGCGATCGAATTCGGCGCGAAAAAGCCATCAAGATTAAGGATGGACACAGCTCTGATCCTTTTGGACTGCGGTAAACAGCATACTGCCTATTGAATGTTTAAGACAAAATAATACCCGCAACCTGCTTTTTGACAGGTTGCGGGTGCGTCAAATTCGACAGGTTCTTAGTGGGCCATTAAAATTGGCACAGTCATGGCTTCCAGGATTTCTCGGGTCGCTCCACCGAACAGGAATTCACGCATTCTGCTGTGACCGTATCCACCCATGACAACAAGGTCGTTTCCATTGTCCGACACATGATTGAGCACTGTATCAGCGACACCGGTTTGGGCATTGGCGACCACTTCAATCGTGACGTTCATGTTGTGGCGAGCAAGATAGTTGGCAACATCGGCACCAGGCTGACCGTGTGTCGAGGCATTGTCTTTCTGAATGACGAGAACGGTGATTTTTTCAGACTTCTCCAAAACCGGCAGAGCCGCATGAATTGCCCGTGTGGCAGTCGAGCTTCCATCCCACCCAACGAGTACATTTTTGGGCTGGTATGCTTCGCTGCCAATGTACGGAACGACCAGTACCGGTACGCCACTTTCAAAGAGGACGGTTTCGATCATGAGTTCACGCATGGGCTCCGGGCGATCCGGGTTGCTCTGACCGATGACGACAAGATCAGTCATGCGGCAGTGAACCAGAATATTCTCCAAAGGCCCGCCGGTCAGGATCTCTGCCAGTCTGCTTTCGTAATTAACCCCTGCAAGGCGGGCGAGTTCGTCAAACTGCCCCTTGGCTTCCTTGGCAGCTGCAATTGCCTGATCATGAGCCGCCTGAAGATAGTCCACCGGCATGGGCGCAGCGGCAAAAGCCGGCACAACAGGCTCAAACGATACTGCCAGTCCTGTCACGTGTGAGTCGTAGCTGCGAGCGAATTCCAGCGCATATTTTGCAGCCGCTTGCTCGCCCGACAGATCCAAAACTGTCAAAATGTCTTTGATGGGCATTTTCCCCTCCTGTAGCCACGCCGGTCATCGACCAGCCTCGGTAAAATTTTATATGAGAGGCTCCGAAACCGTCCTTGACGCGTGTCAAATCTTCGGGCCATTCGACGATTTTGAAATGGTGGCGGTTTTGGAAAAAATAAGCAATATGGGGGCATGTCGAAGCGTGTGCTCTATTTGCTGTTGCCGCCGCTGCTCTTGGTGAGTGCGGCCGCCATTCTGGTTCAGTTGTTCATGGAGCTGGACGAGGACAGCGTTGACCTGAAAGCAGGCGAGCGGTTGACGCTCTATCGCCAGACCATTTTGGGTGAATATCAAAAATTCCGATACCTGCCGTACATGATTGCCCGGGATCCAAGGGCGACGTCGGCGTTGGGTCTGGGGCATCCTGTCGAAAGCGCCAACCGTTTTCTTGAAGAAATGGCGCGGAATTCCGGGGCCGAAATTCTCTATGTAATGAATGAGGACGGGACAACGCTGGCTGCGAGCAACTGGCGTGAAGCGCAATCGCTTGTCGGCCGGAATTATGCGTTTCGACCCTACTTCAAAACGGCAATGAATGGTCAGGAAGGCCAGTATTTTGCCATCGGCATGACCACTGGAAGACCAGGCCTTTTCCTGGCTCGGCCAACTCCGGTTGAGGGTGCTCCGAACGGTGTTGCCGTGGTCAAAGTCGATACACGCCAACTCGAGCAGGCATGGGTTGAAGGTGGTGAGCTTGTTTTTGCTTCGGATGCCGATGGCGTGATTTTTCTGTCGAGCAATCCGGAATGGCGGTACCGAACACTCGCTGCCTTGTCGCCGGACGCCCGAGAGAAACTGGCTGCTGCGCGCAAGTATGTTGGTCAGGCGCTTGAACCTTTAAGCAAGGGCGCTGTTAAAACCAGCAACAGTCTCACAATTGACGGCAAGGTCTATCGCCATAATTCAACCGAGGTCGGACTGCTTGGTTGGAATTTGCATTTCTTAGTTCCGGCAGAAGAAACACGCACCAGCGCATTGCCTATCTGGGCCGTCGCGTTCACGCTTTGCCTTTTATACGCGGTGGTGGTGTTGGTCATGCGGGGACGGCGCCTTCGGAAAACATCGGTGGAATTACGACAGGAATCTGCAGACCTAAAACAGCTGAACACGCGCCTTGTCGGCGAAATTCAGGAACGTCGCCGCGTCGAACAGGAACTCCTTGAAGCGCAACGTGGGTTGGCAAGATCGAACCGGTTGGCGGCTGTTGGTGAGATGTCTGCCGCCGTTGTTCATGAGCTCAGCCAACCGCTGGCAGCCTTGCGCATGTTTGTTTCCGGAACCCGTAAATTTCTCGAAAAGGGCGACACACAAACTGCATCGGAAAATCTCACCGAGATTGAATCGCTTCAATTGCGCATGGCCAGTCTGACACAGGAACTGAAGCGGTTCGCACGTCCGGGGGAAAGTCGTATCGAAACGGTGGATCTGCGTGACAGTATCCAGGCGGCTGAAAAGCTGGTTCGCCCGAGGTTTGAAGAGACCGGCGTCCGCCTTGTTCTTGATTTCAATGATGAACCGTTGAAAGTCGAAACCGCACCGCTGCGTGTGGAGCAAATCCTCACCAATCTGTTACGCAATGGTGCGGATGCGGCTGCCGGTGAAGAAAACGCGGAGGTCCGGCTGGAAGCATCTCATGACGGGGACATGATCAGGCTCAAAATTACCGACAATGGTCCCGGAATACCTGAAGACCTGATGGAGCGGATTTTTGACCCGTTCTTTTCGACCAAGGCAAGTTCGGAAGGTATGGGGCTCGGTTTGGCAATTTCAATACGGCTGGCAGTAGACCTTGGCGGTCGCTTGTCAGCCAGTGCGAATTTGCCTAAAGGAGCCCGGTTCGACCTGACCCTTCCCGCACTCGGCAAGGCTGCCGGAATCGACGCCAAAAACATGTTCATGGATCAAGATGCCGCCGAATGACTGAAGCCAGATCGAATATCCCTGTCCTGATCGTGGATGATGATCCGTCCATGCGTGCTGCCTTGCGTCAATGGATAAGGCTTGCGGATTTCGACACGATCGAGGTGGCAACAGCAGACGAAGCGCTGGCGAAACTGTCTCCGGAGTTTCAGGGCTGTGTTGTGACCGACGTCATGCTGGATGGTGATGACGGTATGGATCTCCTGCGCAGAATAGGCCGCCTTGATAGTGATCTTCCAGTCGTGTTGATAACAGGACACGGCGATGTGCCGATGGCAGTTGAGGCCATGCGGGCCGGTGCTTATGATTTTGTCGAAAAACCGTTCGATCCGGATTACATAGCCGAGGTTGTCAAGAGGGCTTGCGGCAAGCGGTCTTTGGTTCTGGAAAACCGACAACTCAGGACGCAGCTTTCAGACGTGAACAGCCTTGAAAGCAAGTTGATTGGAACCAGTCCGGCAATGCAGGCGCTTCGCAAGCAGATCCTGCATTTCGCAAAGACCGATGCTGCCGTTCTCATCACCGGTGAAACGGGCACCGGAAAGGAAGTGATCGCACAAGCGCTGCATGGGTTTAGTGCGCGCAAGGATGGTCCCTTCATGGCAATCAACGCTGCCGCCTTACCGGAAACCATGGTCGAGGCGGAGTTGTTCGGCCATGAAGCCGGAGCGTTCACCGGGGCGGATAGGCAGCGAATAGGCCGCATTGAATCGGCGAATGGTGGCGCGCTATTTCTGGATGAAATTGTCTCCATGCCATTGGCCTTGCAGCCAAAGCTTTTGCGCGTATTGCAAGAGCGGGAAATCGACAGGATTGGCGGTGTGAAACCGGTCGACATAGATATCCGGTTAATCAGTGCGGCAAATATCAATCCAATGGATGCGGTCAAAGAAGGGTGCCTGCGCGAAGACCTCCTGTTCCGCATCAACGCCATCGAATTGAAGGTGCCTCCCTTACGCGAGCGTGGCCGGGACAGTCTGTTGTTGTTTGACACATTCCTGAACCGTTTTGCCGCGCAATACGGCCTCGATGTTCCGGTAACATCTGCTCAGGACGAGGCATTTTTGCAGACCTATGCCTGGCCAGGGAATGTACGAGAGCTGCGCAATGCAGCTGAGCGGTTTGTTCTCAATGCCGAAGTGAATCCGAAACCTCTGGAAGCTCTCGTGACCGGCCAATCCGGTGTCGAAAGGTCAGGCACGGATGGCGGTCTCAGAGATCTTATGGATGCTTACGAACGCAGCTTGATCGAAGGGGCTCTTCGCCGCCATTCAGGGCGCATTTCAGATGTGATGCGGGAGCTGAATTTGCCGCGCCGGACCCTCAATGAAAAGATGACCCGCCTTGGCCTCAGCAGGGAGCAACCCTCTGAAGCTGAGACGTCGAGCCCTCAGGATTAGGCGAAATATGGCCGACGCTTTGCAACTATAGGCAAGATTTCGCCTAGGTGCGGTGCGGTATAGCGGTTGGCTTTCCAGTTTTTTGGCAAAATTCTGCCGATTGGGTGTTGTCATTTCTAACTGGCACGGGTCATGCTTTGTATTCGACGACTTGGCGCGGGCCTGACACGCGAGAGCGGACAGGCTGAGGGTCCAAGGAATTGAGCCAAAATAATCTGGGAGGATTGCATGCTCTTTTCGCTTAAATCCGCGACTGCTGTATCTGCAGCTGCACTGGGATTGGTATTTGCCACAGAAACATTCGCTGCTGACGTAACCTGGAACGTGTCCCTTTGGGGCAAGCGCCGGGCGTTCACCGAGCATGTTGAAAAGCTCGCTGAAGAAGTGTCAGCGAAAACCGACGGCAGTTTTGAAATCAAGCTGCATTACGGTGGCGCACTGTCGAAATCCCGCGAAAACCTCGACGGAATTTCCTTTGGTGCATTCGAGATGGCGCAGTTCTGTGCCTCTTACCATGCGGACAAAAACCCGACGCTGACCGTTCTGGAACTTCCGTTCCTCGGCGTTGCTGATCTCGAAACTGAAGTTAAAGTTGCAAAGGCGCTTTACGAGCACCCGGCAGTTCAGAAAGACCTCGGTCGCTGGAACGCCAAACTTCTGATGCCGTCTCCAATGCCGCAATACAACTTTGCTGGTAAAGGCGATGTTCCATCATCAGTCGCCGACTTCAACGGCATGCGTGTTCGCGCGCTGGGCGGCCTCGGCAAGCTGATGGAAGCTGCTGGTGCGGTTCCGACATCTGTAACAGCTTCTGAAACCTATCAGGCAATCGACTCCGGTACTGTCCAGGCTGCTGGTTTTGCCCCGCACGCGCACCTTGCGTTCAAGGTCATCGAAGTAGCTGACTGGTGGACCAAGAACCTGAACCCGGGAACAGTTCATTGTCCGGTTGTTGTCAACACAGACGCCTATGCAGCGCTGTCTGACGAGCACAAGGCAGCTCTTGATGCATCCGTTGACCCGGCGCTTGACCATTACCTGGCGACCTACGCAAAGGTATACGACAAGTGGTGGCCTGAGCTGGACAAACGTGGCGTGACCCAGATTGAGTATTCCGATGCTGAACTGGCGGCTTTCGCTGAAAAAGCAGGCCCGATTCAGTCAGCCTGGATCGAAGAGCAAACAGCCAACGGCCTGCCGGCTCAGGAATTGCTCGACATGGTCAAGAAGACCATCGCTGAATGAGTTCAGCCAACCTGGCTTGAACTGACACCTCTCCGGCGCATCGTGTGCCGGAGAGACTTTTCTCGGGGCTGACACTCATGACCACAATAGATCCCGGTGGACGTTCCGACGAGGAACGACCGGCCACCTATATCAAGTTCGACGGCTGGCTCGGCCATGTCGAAAACGCATTTAATATGATCGCCGCGTTTTCGATATTGGCACTGATGTTGCTAGCTGTGGCGCAGGTATTTGGACGCCTGTTCTTCAACACGCCAATACCCGGTTTCATCGACATAACCGAGCAGGCCATGGCAATTTTCGCGTTTGCGGGCGTTGCCTACTGTCAGCGTGTCGGTGGCCATATCCGGATGGAAATCGTACTTGGCAGATTGAAGGGTCGACCGCTCTATATCGCCGAAATGGTTGGCGTGATTGTCATTGCCTTCACGATCGCATTGCTGATCTGGGGCTCCTTTTATCACTTCGACCGGTCCTGGTCGATTGGCGATAGCACGATGGATATTCGCCTGCCGACATGGCCGTCCAAACTGGTTATTCCGGTAGCTCTTAGCCTGCTGTTTCTCCGGCTTCTGCTGCAAATCTACGGCTATGCCCGCCTGGTTGCCGATCCGACGCGCAAGGCCATTGCTGTTCCAATGATCGAAGCCGTCGAAGACGTCGCCAAACATGAAATTGAAGAAGCCTTTGGCGAAGACGCTATTGCAGGAGACAGCAAATGACGCCGTTTGAAGTTGGTCTTCTGATGACCGGCGTGCTGCTGGTCCTTGTCATCCTCGGGGTTCGAGTAGCCTTCGCTGCGGCCTTTGTTGGCCTGACCGGCCTGATTATCCACTTCTCCATGAAAATGGGCTTTGAGCGCGGCTTTTTCGTTGCGTTGAAAATGGCTGGTACGATCCCGCATTCCAAATCGGTCACATACGCTCTGTCTGTGCTGCCAACCTTTATTCTGATTGGATTTCTGGCTTTCTATGCCGGCTTTACCAAGCAGCTGTTTGAAGCTGCCAAACGTTGGCTCGGCTGGATGCCGGGTGGCCTTGCCGTTGGTACAGTCTTCTCCACTGCAGGCTTTGCGGCTGTGTCCGGTGCCTCTGTGGCGACTGCTGCCGTGTTCGCCCGCGTTGCCATTCCGGAGATGTTGGCGGAAGGCTATTCCAAACGCCTGTCTGCTGCTGTTGTTGCCGCTGGCGGAACGCTTGCTTCGTTGATCCCGCCGTCTGCCATTCTGGTGATCTACGCGATCCTGGTGGAACAATCAGTCGGCAAATTGCTGATTGCGGGCTTCCTCCCCGGCGTGTTCTCCGCACTCATCTATGTGGCGATCATTGTCGGTGTGTCCAGCTGGCGCGGCGATGCCCCGGCGATCAAGGGCTTTACGTGGAAACAGCGCTTTGAAAGTGTTCCCGGCACGTTGCCGATCATTGCTGTGATCGCGATTATCTTCTGTTCGTTCTTCTTTGGTCTGGCAACCCCGACAGAGGCAGGATCGCTCGGTGCGTTTGTCGTGCTGATTGTCGCCTTTGCCAAGGGCATGAAGTTCAACCAGCTGGGGCAGGCACTTCACGAGACGGCCAAGCTCACAGTCATGATCTTCACGTTGATCTGGGGTGTTCTAGTTTATGTGCGGTTCCTGGGCTTCGCCGGTCTGCCCGATGCCTTCAAGGACTTCATCGTTGCGCTGGAGTTCTCCCCCTGGATTGTGATGATCTGCATTCTGCTGGCCTATGCCGTGCTGGGCATGTTCATGGATGCCATCGGCATGCTGATTCTGACGTTGCCGGTCGTCTATCCGGCAGTCATGGCCCTGAATGGCGGCGAAGGTGTTTCGGCCGCTGACAGTGCCTTTGGCATGTCAGGCGAAGCCTGTGCGATCTGGTTCGGGATTCTGGTGGTGAAGATGGCGGAGCTCTGCCTGATCACACCGCCCATAGGACTGAACTGCTTTGTCGTCTCCGGCGTCCGGCCCGACATTCCGGTTCAGGAAGTCTTCCGCGGCTGTATTCCGTTCTTCGTGGCGGATGTTCTGACAATCGCAGGCTTGCTCGCGTTCCCGTCGATCATCACGATACTGCCGTCGTTGATGGGATAGGCGCTGAAATACGATATTGAATTTAATGGCCGCCGGAAGAAATTCCGGCGGTTTTTTTAAAACAAATTGCCTTGATCCATTGGACCGGATTTATCAGAGGAAGGTTTCTTGGCTTTGGGCTTCGGCTTTTTGGGCGCAGCGCTCTCGCTCATGGCGACTGCATCGACAGTTCCATCGAAGAATTCAATGGAAAGCGCCGCGCCTGAAGCAACGGACCCAGCTGATCTGACCGGTTGAGAACTGTCATCTCGGACAACGGCATAACCGCGCGCCAGAACGTCTTTATATGAGAGTGATTTCAGAAGTTTCTGCAGCCCATCCAGACGTGATTTTTCCTGTGTCACACGGGCAAGATAAGCTCTGTTCAGTCTGTCGCTCAAACCATTGACCCGTTCCTTGCCGAGCGTTGTCTGTTGAGCCAGACGGGCGGGCGTCAGACGAGCTTCAACGGCTGACAATCCCTGTCGCTTTTGTCCCACAGCAACATGCAAGGCGCGTTGCTGACGATCACTGATCGTAATAAGGTCCTGCCGCGCCTTTGTACTCAGGCGGGATAGCAGAAGGGGTGACAAACGACCCGAAGCGTTTTGATAGTTTGTCCGGTGATGCTTGGTGTTGAACAGCAGTCCGCGCTCAAGACTGCTTGCAGCGGTATCAAATTTCTGTCGCGGCAGAGCCAGCAATTCATGCGGAGCAGGCAGGGCCGCGCTGGCAGCCCTGAGCTCTGTGCGCCGGGTAGTTACAAACCGTTGCAGCCCGGTGGACAGGCGCCGGGCCCTGTCATCGACCATCGACATCAGTTCGGCTTTGACCGGCACCGCAATCTCGGCAGCACCAGTCGGTGTCGGTGCACGCAAGTCAGCGGCAAGATCAATCAGTGTCCAGTCGGTCTCGTGGCCGACAGCGGAGATCAGCGGGATGTCACTGCAAGCAGCAGCACGAACCACTGATTCCTCGTTAAACCCCCATAGGTCCTCAATGCTGCCACCGCCGCGGGCGACAATGAGGAGATCCGGTCTCGGAATTGGACCGTTGGGATCAAGTGCATTGAAGCCCTTTATGCCGTTGGCAACTTCCGCTCCAGACGTCTCGCCCTGAACACGGACGGGCCAGACAAGCACATGCAACGGGAACCGGTCGGAGATCCGGTGAAGAATGTCACGGATGACAGCACCTGTTGGTGAGGTGACAACACCAATGACTTTAGGCAGCGGCGGTAGAAGTTGTTTCCGTTCTTCCGCGAACAGACCTTCCGCGGCAAGCCTCTTCTTGCGCTCTTCCAGAAGCGCCATCAGAGCGCCTGCGCCAGCCGGTTCCAGAGCGTCAATGACCATCTGGTATTTCGACTGGCCGGGGAATGTCGTGATCTTGCCGGTGGCGATCACTTCCAGACCTTGCTCAGGCTGGATTTTCAGCTTGGACGCTACACCCTTCCAGATAACTCCGGAAAGAACCGAGCGGTCGTCCTTCAGGTCCAGATAGATGTGTCCGGACCCTGGCCTTGAAATGCGTCCAAGCTCACCGCGTACGCGCACATAGCCGAACGTATCTTCCATCGTGCGTTTGATGGAAAACGAGATTTCCGAAACGGAAAATTCGGCAACGTTGGACTTGGAGTCAGGCAAACAGGCGATTCCTTTTTCTGACCTGAAAGTGGCGACTTCAACGAGACCGGTCAAGACAAAGTGATACAAGTTCCCGGGTTGTCCAAGCGCTTAAATGGGTGTGTAAAGGATGAGAAAGTCTTCGCTGTCGCATTGAAATTGCCAAAATCGACCGCCAGTCTAATTCAATGGCCAAATATGAGTTCAAAATGCAGCGTCTTTTTCTCCGACACATTCTAGCCGACGGCGCACGGATCGATGCCGACCGAAGTCAAGCCAATTACTTGATGAACGTGTTGCGTCTGAGGGATGGAGATTATGTCCTGGTGTTTAACGGCAGTGATGGAGAGTGGCTCGCCAAACTCCATAGTAACGGCCGGCGGGATTGCGCTTTCCAGCTGATGGACCGTACGCGTGAGCAGACGGAAAAGAATGATCTGCTTTACATGTTCGCTCCGCTGAAACACGCGCGGCTCGACTACATGGTGCAAAAGGCTGTTGAAATGGGAGTCGGCAGTCTCAAGCCGGTGATGACACAACATACACAGGCGAACCGGATCAATCTGGAACGCATGGAATCCAACGTGATTGAGGCCGCCGAACAATGCGGGGTGCTCACTGTTCCTGATGTTCAGGTTCCCCAGCCGCTCAAGGATGTTCTGGAAGCATGGCCAGATACACAGCCGGGACGAAAGCTGTTGTTCTGTGATGAAGGCGAAAAAAGTCAAAATCCACTGCTGACGCTTGCACAGATGAAAGAGACCGGGACAGCATCCATCGCCGTACTGATCGGCCCTGAGGGCGGGTTCTCAGAAGATGAGCGCGTTTTGCTCCGTGACCAGGATTTCGTGACACCAATTCCACTGGGACCCAGAATTCTCAGGGCGGATACAGCTGCTGTCGCTGCACTAGCGGTTATTCAGGCAACTGTCGGCGACTGGAAATAGAATGGCGCAGGAAATTCTTCCACCAGGCAACGCTTCCGTACCGGAGCCGGACTCGCGTCCGACAGGACATGGACACCCACCACACCAACAATCCGGAAAACGTGGTTTCAGGGTTTCCGTTGGCGTGGCGCTGGGTTTTGTATTTTCGGTGCTGCTGGTCGTCATCTGCGGCGTGATCATCACCTATATGGCCGCTTCCGACCGACGCATCGCGGGTCGTCTGCTTGATGAGCAGGGCGTTGCAGTGCTTAAGCGCAATGAAACCATTCTCCTAAACTTTTTTCAGGAACAGGAAGTTCTTCTGAAGTCCATAGCGGTCCAAAGCAATTCTCTGAACAGAAAACTCGACCAAAACGATCTGAACTCTTATCAGCACCTGCTTCCATCGGAAGCCGAATTTGGTCTCCAGACGTCTGCTGACGAAGGCAGTACATCTGAAGTCAGATGGCGGCCGTTTGAATACCGGGAGGGATTTGCCACCGGTATCAAGACAGCAGAACTGAAGCTTGGAAACGGTCAGACGCTGCTGGCATTTTACCCGCAGCCGGTGTTCGCCGCCTTGTCCAGCGACATGATCTGGGAAGACCGGCAAAATGTGTTCATGCTGTCGGGCAAGGACAGGGCAATCGTTGTGGACGGGTTGCCTGAAACGGCCTTTCGTGCACAACCGGACGTCCCGTTGCCTGAACTTGCCAGTCTGACAGAAACGCCCCTGCATCTGATTTGGAAACCCCAGCCGCGGGCCTTTAATATGGGCGGTTCCATGAGCGGTCGGGTGTTTCCCGGTCTCAGGGGTATGTACACGGCGATTTTCGCGGAAATCTCAAGCGGCCCGGCCAAGGGATGGCATATCGGAATGCTGTATGAGGCCTCAAAGTTCGGGGCTGCGCTCGATCAAACCCGTATCGTTCTTTATGCCGCCCTTGTCGCCCTGGTGGTCGGGGCCTTGTTGTCGTTCATGGTCGGCCGCATGCTGGGTCGTCCCTTGACACGACTGGCGCAAACGGCTGCAGATTTGCGCCAACTCGACTTTTCGGAGGCAGAACGACTGCCAAGGTCCAGACTTGCCGAACTGGATGATGTCAATCAGGCATTCAACGGGTCAATTGGAGCGCTGAACGCATTTGCCAAGTATGTTCCGCGCCAACTGGTATCCCGCCTGATCGAAGAAGGCATGACCGACACCCGCAACATTGAACTTCGCGAGATGACCATCGTCTTCACCGACCTTGCCGGGTTCACAAACATGGCCTCTCATTTGAGTGCGGAAGAAACAGCTGCCTATCTCAACGGCTATTTCGAAACCGTGTCGACAGCGATAGCCGAACAGAATGGGACCATCGACAAGTTCCTTGGCGATGGCGTGATGGCGTTCTGGGGGGCTCCGTCCGACCAGCCTGATCATGCGGCCAAAGCGATATCTGCGGCCAAGGCACTCGCCGACCATGTCCAGAGTGACAAATCAGGAAACATGCGGATCCGGATCGGTATTCATACAGGCAAAGTCGTTGTTGGTGACATAGGGTCAGCCGCCCGGATGAATTACACCGTGATTGGCGATGCGGTAAATGTCGCAGCACGTTTGCAGGAATATGGCAAACAGGTCGATGCCGATGCAAAAGTCATTGCCCTGGCAAGCGGCGAAACCATGTCCCAGTTGCCGGAAGGCGCAAGCGCAACGAGCCTTGGTTCCGTTCAGCTCAGAGGCCGTGATGATCCTCTCACAATCTTCAGGATCGCGTGATAGACAATTCGATGTCGCAAACCTGCTTGCAATCTACTTTCAGGACTCCTAAATCACGCAAGCTTGAGCGATTGCTGAAAGTGCAGGATTATCGCGGTATGTGGGGGCAAGAGGTCCTTATGATTTGCGCCGCAGAACACTAAGGACGGTTTCATGGCCCGCGATACGGTAGATTCCACACCGATAGACTCGGTTGCCGACTTGGCTGCGACGCTCGCGGATGGCTGTAAGCCGGACGATCAGTTTCTGATCGGGACCGAGCACGAAAAATTCGGCTTTTGTCTCGAGAGTCTCAAACCGATCCCCTATAAAGGCCCGAATGGTGTTGAAGCTGTTTTGACCGGCATGGAGAAACTGCTTGGTTGGGAACGGATTGAGGATGCCGGTAAAATCATCGGTCTCGCAGACAATGTCGGCGGCGGTGCGATATCGATCGAGCCAGGAGGCCAGTTTGAACTCTCCGGAGCACCGCTCGATAACCTTCATCTAACCTGCCGCGAAACCAATGCTCACCTGGCGCATGTCCGCGAGGTTGCCGATCCGCTGGGTGTAGGGTTCCTCGGCTTGGGTATGGCCCCGACATGGACACGCGCGCAAATGCCGCGGATGCCAAAATCGCGCTATGACATCATGACCAACTACATGCCGAAGGTAGGATCGCTTGGCCTCGACATGATGTACCGGACGTCGACTATCCAGGTGAATCTGGATTTCTCGACTGAAGCTGACATGGTGCAAAAGATGCGCGTCGGGCTTGCCCTGCAGCCTGTCGCAACAGCCATATTCGCTAACTCTCCTTTCACCGATGGCAAGCCAAACGGGTTCAAATCTTTCAGGGCCCAGATCTGGACGGATACCGATCGGGATCGCACGGGCGATTTGCCGTTCGCCTTTGAAGAGGGGTTCGGATTTGAACGTTATGTCGAATGGGCTCTCGATATTCCGATGTATTTCGTCAAGCGCGGCGACACCTATTTCGATGCGACAGATACGACATTCCGTGAATTCATGAATGGCTCTCTGGAAGGCCGTTTACCTGACGCCAAGCCAAGCCTTGGGGACTGGAACAACCACATTTCAACTCTATTTCCGGACGTGCGCCTGAAGAAATACATTGAGATGCGCGGCGCAGATGGTGGGCCATGGCGCCGGATTTGCGCGCTTCCCGCACTTTGGGTCGGTCTGATGTACGATCAAGGTATTCTTGATCAGGCATGGCAGCTGGTAAAAGACTGGACCGCGGAAGAGCGTGCCGCCCTGCGATCTGATGTTCCGAAAACCGGTCTGCAAACGCCCTTTAGAAACGGTCAGGTTCTTGATGTCGCCAAGGAAGTCCTTGCGCTTGCACAGGAGGGCCTGAAACGCCGCAATCGCTTGAGCGATGGCAATCTGGACGAGCGCGTGCATCTGGCACCGATCGAAGAAGGTCTGGCGTCGGGTATGTGTCCGGCTGATGTTCTGTTGCAGCGCTACAATGGCTCCTGGAACAAGGATCTCGCCAAAGTCTTCCAGGAATACGCATATTAAGTCGGCTAAACATGACATTGCTGTGATTCAAGTCTTCTGTCGGTAGTGGCGCGAATTGACTTTCTTGCGCAACCGGTCACTCTGATGTCCGTTGGTCTTGTTTCTCAAGACCTTGTGCACGGAAGCCGGGGACAGCGTGATGCCGAAGACTGACGAGACAACACCGCCGTTCGATATCTTCACAATCAGCGAAGATGTGCGTGACCGTTTTGGCTGGTCCAATGACGATCTGAACCGCGCGATGGGACAACTGATGCCGGCGGCCCTGAACGGGTTTCAGCATTTTGGCGGCGCAGTACCCGGATTTTCAAATTTTATGGGTCAGTCAGCGCCTTCAAATCCCTTTGTATATAACCCGTTCGCGGGCGGAACAAATATGTTCCAAAATCCGACCAATGCCGGTTTGACCCCATTTTTTGGACCGGAAGCAGTGCAACAAGCGGTGGCTGCGCAGATTGCTGGATTGACGGGCCTTCAAAGTGACGCGATCCAGGAAATGATGCCGGTGGCCGCTACGCTTGCGCTTGGTCAGGTGGCAAGGTCCTTCGTGCAGGGCGAAGCACGCAATCTTCTTGATGCGTATATGCGCGGGTTTTCGCGCGGGCGGCCAAAACCCCAACCGACACCCGTCGATTATCTTCAAAGCTATACAGACGCAATGCAGACATTCTGGAGCGCATTTGCCAATCCGACTGGCGCCAACAGCAATATGCCGGAAAACGAATCAGAACCCGAACCTGAAATTGCCGACGAAGAACCCGAAGAAGAGGTGCCTGACGACAACGGATCCGAATTTGAAGACATGGTTTCGGGCTGGATGGATGCTGGTCGTGACTTTCAGTCGAACCAGTTCAAGGCATTTGATCATTTCTTCCAGAAGGCGGCCGAGGATTCTGGCATCAAATAGGGTTTAGCTTTGAGCAAAAAAAGACCCGCCAAAAGGCGGGTCAGTTTATGTCAGCAAGGCTTGCCGACAGGGGCTGCAAAACCCGTTCGATGTCAGGCGGCTATTTTCGTTTTGCCGAAAATCGGGGCCTGCGAAATACTTGGCACGGTGCTGTCAGAGTTGGCTGCTACCAGAGCGGATTGGTAGGCCAGACCGTCATGACAGCTTGCCAGAGCCTTTAGATGAGATGTCGGGTCTGTATGGAGGGGAAGCGTAAGGGCTCGTCGAACATCCCCCCGGGTTAGACCGATGTCGCGCAGTTGTTCGTCTGTTAAGGACGTCAACTTCACCGCCTGCTGACGGTTTGCGAACAAACGCCATACACGGGCAACCAGTTGCCCGGAGAGAGCGAGAATTGGATGGTATGCTGTATGTGTCATGGCAAAGTTCTCCAGTGAGCGGCCGAAGGAATTTTCGGCAGCTTGTTCCCTGCCCAACGGGCCCATCTTTTGTTTGGAACATGTTCTAGATGGCGTAAGTCGATCTATTATTCCAACGAATGTTTGTGATGAGAATGATTAGTATTTGTGATGAAGAGGTTTTGATGGGGGATCTTGATGTCTCTCAAGGGTGGGCATGAAAAACATTTCCTGATTGAATGATTGGCGTGTTAGGTATGAGCAACGCTTATAGATAGGATCGCCATGCTTGACCTTGATCAGCTGCGGACATTTGTTGCAATTGCAGAAAGCGGCAGTTTCACGCGTGCTGCCGAGAATGTTCACAAGACCCAGTCTGCTGTCTCAATGCAGATGAGGCGATTGGAAGAGCGGATTGGTAAACCATTGTTCATGCGTGTTGGCAGGCAATCTCGTCTGACCGAGCATGGAGAACGTTTGCTGCACTATGCCCGGCGACTGGTTCAGCTAAATGACGAAACCATGGCTGCGTTTGATGATACCGAACTGGCCGGTCTCGTGCGTCTCGGGACACCTGATGATTATGCAGACAGGTTCTTGCCGGAAATTCTGGCGCGGTTCTCACGATCCAACCCGAAGGCTGAAGTCAGCGTTGTTTGCGCACCCACGCCAAATCTCGCGGACATGATTGCGGAAGGCGAGCTGGACGTGGCGATTATCACGCACGTCCAGAAGAAGGGCCGTAAACATGTTGAAGTGGTCCGCCGAGAACCTTTGCTTTGGGTTGCCTCAGCGCGCCACGCTGTCGAAAATGAGTCGCCGCTTCCAATGGCCCTTGGTCGTGCGACCTGTGACTGGCGGAAGGCAGCCCTGAGCTCTCTTGAAGACCAGCTACGCGAATATCGCCTGCTGTATTCCAGCTGGAATTCTACCGCAGTCGGCGCGGCAGTCGTTGCTGGCCTGGCCATATCGGTCCTGCCGGAATCCGCGCTTCGGTCTGGAATGCGCGTGCTGACGGAAGCAGAAGGTTTCCCGAGATTGCCGGAGTGCGAGATCGGTATCATGAAATCTTGGCACAACAGTTCTCGCGTGACCGATGCGCTTGTCGAGCACATTGTTTCGTCGCTCGACAATCTGTCGGTGCCTCTTGCTGCACAATGAGGATGGTTTGCTTACAAGAATAACCCCCATCGATTGTTTGATGTTTTTTCACTGCATTTGTGATCGCATGGTGAATTGATTAGTCATTATATTTCATATAAAATTATGTTATTAATTCAAAACGCTTATCTCTGAGCATTTGCTGCTGCCTTTAGGACTTCTCATGAATCACGCGCTCGACATTGATCAACTGCGTACATTCCTTGCTATTGCGGAACTTGGAAGTTTCACAAAGGCGGGTGAAGCTGTTCACAAGACACAGTCTGCTGTTTCCATGCAAATGCGCCGTCTTGAAGAGCGGGTCGGTCAGCCGATTTTCATTAAGGACGGACGCCAATCCCGTTTGACCGAAAATGGTGTGCGCCTGGTCGAATTCGCTCGGCGAATGATATTGCTGAATGATGAGATCCTGATGGCCTTCAATGGCCAGAAGGAAATTGGGTATATCAAGCTGGGCGTTCCGGACGACTATGCTGACCGGCTGCTTCCGCAAGTTCTCGCAGCATTCAATCGGCTCAATCCGTCTATTGAAGTTTTGGTGGAGTGTTCAAACAGCTCTCAGTTGGCTGAATCTATTCGCGAAGGCACATTGGATGTTGCGATTACAACCTCAAGCGATCTCAATGGCATGCACGGGGAAGTCATTCGCAGAGAGCAACTCAACTGGGTAACCAGCCGTGAGCATTCCGCGCATGGACAAGAGGTTATTCCCTTGGCATTGGGACCGGCGACATGCGTCTGGCGGCGGGTGTCCATGGATGCTCTTGATCGGGCGGGTATGCAATATCGAGTGTCCTATACGAGCTCCAGCGCATCGGCGCTGGTTGGTGCAGTTATGGCGGGTCTGGCAGTTACGATTTTCCCGGAAAGCGCGATACGCGATGGGATGCGCATTCTTGACGAACGGGAAGGCTTCCCCAGCTTACCGTTTTGCGACCTGACACTCTTACGATCAGATTCTGCCCGTGCGCCAATGCATGATGCGCTCTGCAATCACCTCGTTGCGGCGATTGGGAATGTCGGCAAGTTAGCCAGTCAGGTTGCCGCCGAATAGGTATTGTTTGCTGTCAAGATGACGTCGCACCGGGGATTTTTCAACGTGCTCGAAGCATCAGGAAATTGCCTGTAAGGACGCAGATGAGGCCTGCAATGGCAAGCGCTGTCCATTGATACCCTTCAAAGATGGTCGACACGGTCAAGGCGACAACCGGAAAGACTACCGTTGCATATCCGGCGCGCGCTGAGCCAATACGCCCGAGCAATGTGAGGTAAGAGGCAAAGGCGATAACCGACGCCACCACAGCCAGGTAAACAAGGGTGCCGATGTAGGTGGTGGTCCATTCGATGGCAAAGTCCTGGCCTCGCAAAAATACAAACACCCCTAAAAAGACCATCCCGTAGACCATACCCCAGGCCGTTGCCGGAGTAACTCCGATGCCGCGGCGCTGCGTGTCAGCAGACAGCATGTTGCCACAGCAAAACGACAGCGTCCCGCAAATGCAGAGTACCAGCCCAAGGGCGGCTTCACTGTTAATTTCTGCGCCAACCAGATTTGGCCAGAACATCAACGCGATGCCCGTAAAACCCAATGTTCCCGCAATCAATGCCTGACCGTTCGGGCGTTGGCCAAACAGAAGCAATCCCAGAAACAGATTGAAGATCGATGCAGTTGAAAAAACCACTGCCAGGAGTCCCGAAGGCAGGTGGGCTGCTCCATAGTAAAACAGCGTGAAGTTGGTCGAGAACAGCAAGGCTCCAAGTCCTGCAAACCGAACGTGGTCCTTAAAGGCAAAACGGAGACCATGGCCACGCACCTTTACCCAGACCATCATGAGACATGCTGCCAGAACAAATCGCCAGAACACGGAAACTTCCGGCGCAACAGTTGTTCCCTGACCTTTCATGGCAATCCAGCTAAACCCCCAGGCCAGCACGGTCATGGCATAAAGCGTATAATCGGTACCGGTCAGGCGATCTGATTGCTGGGTGTTGGTCGGAAGAGCGATGGTCATTACAGGTCCAGTCAAGGAAAAATTATGTGCCTCACTGTGCGCCTGCTGATACTTCAGAACAAATGATAGTTTTTGATATTCTTATGAGTTTCGTAAATGAATAATTCTGGCACTGGTGTTTTCTGGAACCGGAACTGGTCTTGTGTGACCAGCACCGGTTTCAGGTATTCCAACGAGTACGTTACAAAACGAGGTTGTGCCGTCCTACATTGTTGATGTCAGTTTCACCGCAAAGACCCATGGTGATATCGAGCTCTTTGTGCATCATCTCCAGAACCTTGGTGACACCCGGCTTGCCCATTGCACCAAGGCCATAGACGAAGGCACGACCAATATAAGTTCCCTTGGCTCCCATCGCCGTAGCCTTGAAAACATCCTGACCGGATCGGATGCCGCCGTCGAAATGAACTTCGACCTTGTCACCGACGGCGTCAATTATGTCCTGCAGCACATCGAAAGATGCGAGAGCACCGTCAAGCTGACGGCCGCCATGGTTTGATACAATGATGGCATCGGCTCCGATGTCCGCGGCAATTTTCGCGTCCTCAACATCATTGATCCCCTTGAGGATCAGTTTGCGGTCCCAGTGTTTCTTGACCCATTCAACCGATGACCAGTCAAGTGTCGGATCAAACTGGCTGTTGGTCCATTCCGAGAGGGAGGACATGTCGTCAACACCGCTGACATGGCCGTGAATGTTGCCAAATTGGCGACGGCTGGTCTGAAGCATCTGGAGACACCAGCGCGGTTTTAGAGCAAGATCAAGCAGAACATGTGGTTTCGGCTTGGGCGGAGCGCTCAAACCGTTTTTCAGATCGCGGTGACGCTGTCCCAGCACCTGCAAGTCCAAAGTCAGGACAAGAGCGGAACATTCTGCAGCCTTTGCACGTTTGATCAGATTCTCTGAAAATCCACGATCCCGCATGACGTAGAGCTGAAACCAGAAGGGGTTCTTGGTATTGGCTGCCAAGTCCTCAATCGAACAGATGCTCATGGTGGAGAGTGTGAAAGGAACTCCAAACTCCTCTGCTGCCTGCGCTGCCAGGATCTCGCCATCGGCATGCTGCATGCCTGTCAGGCCGACCGGTGCCAGCGCTACCGGCATGGAAACATCGTGACCGATCATCGATGTCTTGGTGCTGCGATTGTCGATATTGACAGCGACCCGTTGGCGTAGCTTCTGGCGCTGAAGGGCAGCTTCATTGTCGTGATATGTCCTTTGAGTCCAGGAGCCACTATCAGCATATTCAAAAAACATTTTCGGAACCCGCCGTTTGGCAAGGGTCTTCATATCGGCAACATCGGTTACGACAGGCATGTATTATCCTCCGGCAAACTCAAAATTTGGTAGCAGATTTGGGGTGTTTCATACGTCTCAATTCAGCAAGCTTTTCTCGCTGATCCAGAACCTCGGCCTCAGAAATTGTGCCCCTGACATAGTCGATATGTTGTTCCGAGGCGCATCTGGCTCCAACAGGGTCGCCTGTGTGGATCGCGTCAAATATGGCTTGGTGTTGGTGCAAGACTTCGGTTCGTGCGGTCGGGTGGTCATAAAGCCGTCCGCAATTGTAAAAAACGCCGTTTTCAAGCAACCGGTAGCAGGATCTTAATGTATGGAGCAGGACAACATTGTGAGCCGCTTCCCCCACTGCGTGATGAAAGTTGACGTCTAACCGGGCCTCTTTTTCTGAGTCTTTTTCATCATGAGCCTTCTTCATTTGCTCAACGATTTCTCCCAGGCGTTCAATGTCGGACGGCGCAGCACGAATGGCAGCTTGCGAGGCAGCCTGTCCTTCAATACCGCGCCGAAAATCAAAATAGTCATTGGTTGCTGACGGGTGCCGGGTAATCAATTGCACCACGGCTTCTGAAAAGATCGGCCCAATCAAATCACATACGAATGTCCCGCCGCCCTGCCTGGATTCGACAAGGTCTCGTTCTTCCAGCCTTTTCAAGGCATCTCGCAAAACCGGACGGGAAACGCTCATCTGTTCGGCAAGAACACGCTCGGCTGGCAAGCGGTCACCGGATTCCAGAACCCCTTTAAGGATGAGGTCCTCGATTTGCTCAACCACTGCGTCGGCTGTCTTGTGATGATCAATTGGCTGAAACATGCCGTTTGAATCCTCTATTTCAGCGCAAAATAACCAGTTCGATATAATTGGTCAAATAAATTGTCCAATTTTAAGCGCGGCATTACGACCTATGGTTCCGCTTTCCATTATTCTGGTAGCCTTGCTCCGTTCAAAGAGGCACAGTATTCGACAACCAATTTTGTCATGATAGCCGGAGGCATGTCTTGGGGTCTGAACCAGAACAGGGGACATCCCTTCCATCTTTCCGGACATCTCCGCTTCGGGAGCGGGTTCTGGGCGAAGTTCACGCCCGTCCATTTCGTCCTCTATCGTCGCCACGGACGGTTCTTCACTATGCATTTCTAACCAGCGCCACCGAGGCTGCGGCGGATCAGGCATGGCTTACCGAATTCTGCACGTCTCGGGGAATAGCTGGTCCCGCAAACAATGCTCGTCATCACACGATGTCATTTGGAGAGGGGACGCTCAGCTGGGAGCAACATGCTGAATTTACGACCTACACCTGGGATGGGGCTGGTGACCCAGACAAGATATTCGGTCCTATACCACCGGTACATCCGTTCGGGGCGGCGTTTCATGCACCAGGTGATTTACTGGTAGCTGTTCGACTGGAATTGTTGCCTGAACAGCCAGGAGAAATCTGGCGACGGCATTTCGACCCGGGAAGTCTGACGGTATCAAATCTTGAGGGTGGCGCTGCAACGGTTGCGACAGACTTTCGGCAGGATGGAGATGGTCTCACACGGTTTTTGGTATTGGATCGGTCGATGACCGACATCCAATCTGGTGCAGTTGTGCAGAGGCTGCTTGAAGTAGAGACCTATCGAACCTTGGCCATGTTGGGACTGTTTGAGGCGAGCGATCTGCAGCCAGAAATTAGGCTGGCAGAGATCGAGCTTGCTGACCTGACGCGAAAAATGAAAGATGCCTCTGCACTTGATGCGAACCGGGAGCTGCTCACGAAATTCACAGCGCTGGCCGCCTCTTTAGAGGCAGGTGCGACAGCGTCGACTTTCAGGTTTGGCGCAAGCCGCGCCTATTATCAGATCGTCACGGCAAGATTGACAACGATGCAGGAAGTCGCAGCCCCTGGTGAATTGTCCATGGCGTCATTCCTGGCCAGACGACTGTCTCCTGCCATGCGGACGTGTCAGTCTATTGAGGACCGTCAGGCAATGCTCTCACGCAAGCTTGCACGCGCCACGACGCTTCTGCGGACCCGGGTGGATGTGGATCTCGAACAGCAAAACCGATCCCTGCTGCAGTCCATGAACCGGCGGGCTCGATTGCAACTCAGATTGCAACAAACTGTCGAAGGATTGTCGGTCGCGGCGGTTAGCTACTACGTCGTTGGGCTTCTGTCCTACCTTGCAAAGGGGGCAAAGGACGCTGGCCTTCCCATGCCGTCCTCAAACACAACGACGGCCCTCGCAGTTCCTGTTGTAGTTTTGGTCATCTGGTGGACCGTGCGCCGCATCCGTAAACATCATGCAGAGGGTGGCCACGACAACGATAGGAAGCCGGATTAAGACCGGAAGAACCGGTATTTGAACACGAACGGTTGGGCGGATAATTAGCGCATCTGAATCATTAACTTCGCAAGAGGACGGTTGTCCGCGCTGTTGCAATGGCGTTCAGATTTTCTCATGTCCAAATCGGATTGGTCAGCTCGCTTTTGCTGCGCGTGGCAGGCGGAGCCATTCCTCAAGACCATCGTCCCAATAAGGAGAGGAGCCGTACAGCGCAGCCAGAAAATCAATAAACACTCTGACTTTTGCCGGCAGGAACTGTCGGCTTGGATAAACCGCATACAGACCAACATCTTTGGACGCTCTGTACTGGGGCAACAAGATCTGCAACTTGCCGTCCCGAAGTTCAGGACCAATGTCCCAAGTGGAGCGCAGAGCGATACCAACGCCGGCAATCAGGCATTCACGGACCACTTCATTTGAGTTCGTCTTGACCGGTGATTGGGTTTTGACCGTCTCGATGCCGTTTGGACCGGCAAGACGCCATGGATCCTGATTAACCGCGGCAAGTGTGACGTGTTCCGAAGTCAGCTCCTCGATTGTCGTCGGTGCGCCATGCTTTTGAATGTAGTCAGGGCTGGCGCACAGGATGCGGTGCACTGGTGCAAGTCGGCGTGCAACCAGACTGGAGTCCGAGAGTTCAGCAATCCGGATTGCAAGATCATATCCATCGCCGACGATGTCGACGAAATCATCCGCCAGAACGAGATTTACGGATAGATCAGGGTTCTCTGAAAGAAATTTTCCGATATGTGGGGCGATATGAAGCCGTCCAAAGGATGTGGGAACGGCGACTTTCAAACTGCCCCGGGCTTTTGCCGATCCGCGTGAAACAAAGGTTTCAGCTTCTTCGACGGAAGCCAGAATGGCGACCACTCGTTCATAAAAACCCTGACCGGATTCAGTCATCGCGATCTGACGGGTCGTCCGCTGCAAAAGTCGGCTGCCGAGTTTTTCTTCGAGGCGACGAATGCGCTTGGAAACAACAGCCGGAGAGAGGTTCATTTCGCGTCCTGCCGCAGACATACTGCCTGCGCTTACGACCCGTGCAAATATCTCCATGTCCGTCAGATTGCTCATTTTCAAACTCTCAGAAAGACAATTATGTCTTGTCGACCATTTTCCTTGCGTCTGAAATCTGCCAGACTCAGGATCGAATATGTTCTACCAGTTCCCATTACGCATTAGAAATCGATACGGATCAATGCGGGAACTGACTTTGGAAGGAAATTGCTGTGACCGCGATCGCAATGCCTGCACCTGATCAGGACGTTCTTAATCGACGTCAGGAAATTCTGAAGGCATTGCAGGCGATTGTACCAGGTGAGGGCGTAATTCACGATGAGCGTGAGATGCGTCCCTATGAAACCGATGCACTGACTGCATATCGCCAACTGCCGCTGATTGTCGCCTTGCCGGAAACAGTTGATCAGGTCTCCAGAATTTTGAAATATTGCTATGACAACAACGTCAAGGTGGTGCCACGCGGAGCTGGAACCTCGCTTTCCGGAGGCGCTTTGCCGTTGGAAGACGGCGTCTTATTGTCGCTGATGAAGTTCAATCAGGTATTGGATATCGATTACGCTAATCGTGCTGTTGTCGTTCAGCCAGGCGTCACCAATCTCGGGATCACGAGAGCTGTTGAAGACGAAGGTTTTTACTATGCGCCTGACCCTTCATCGCAGATTGCGTGTTCGATTGGCGGAAATATCGCCGAAAATTCTGGCGGTGTTCACTGTCTGAAGTATGGCCTGACCACCAACAATGTCCTGGGTCTCGAGATGGTTCTGATCACCGGTGAGGTGATCCGGCTCGGCGGCAAACATCTGGATGCGGAAGGCTACGATTTGCTGGCATTGATGACCGGATCCGAAGGCTTGCTGGGTGTAGTCACTGAGGTAACCGTTCGCATTCTACAAAAGCCGGAAACAGCCCGGGCCCTGTTGATCGGTTTCCCGACTAGCGAAGATGGTGGTCGTTGTGTTGCGGAGATTATCGCCGCCGGAATTATTCCGGGTGGTATGGAAATGATGGACAAACTTGCCATTCAGGCAGCCGAAGACTTCGTCAATGCAGGGTATCCGCTTGATGTTGAGGCGTTACTGATCGTCGAGTTGGATGGCCCGGAAGATGAAGTCAATTATCTGATCAATCGGGTGGAAGAGATCGCCAAAGCCAATCAGGCAAGTCATGTCCGGATTTCCGAAAATGAAGAAGAGCGGATGACGTTCTGGGCCGGGCGGAAGGCTGCGTTTCCGGCAGTTGGCCGGATCTCGCCTGATTATCTTTGTATGGATGGCACGATACCGCGCCGGGAATTGCCAAAGGTTTTGGCCGGGATGCGTGACCTTTCTGAAAAGCACGGTCTTCGGGTTGCAAATGTGTTCCACGCTGGCGATGGAAATCTGCACCCGCTGATCCTCTATGATGCGAACACACCAGGGGAACTCGACGCAGCCGAAGCTTTTGGTGCTGATATCTTGCGCCTTTGTGTTGAGGTTGGCGGTGTTCTTACAGGTGAACATGGCGTAGGGATCGAGAAACGTGACCTGATGACGGACATGTTCTCAGATGCAGACCTGAAACAACAGCAGCGCGTCAAATGTGCTTTTGATGAAAAGCACCTGCTCAATCCGGGCAAGGTCTTCCCGTTGCTGCATCGATGTGCCGAACTCGGCAAGATGCATGTCCACAAGGGGCAACTTCCTTTCCCCGACATTCCAAGGTTCTGAGGTTTATTAAATGAGTGCTGGATTGAAACCGCGGAACACGCAGGAAACGGAAGATGCCGTAAAATGGGCTGCGGCCGAGGAGCAACCTCTTGAAATCATAGGGCAGGGATCAAAGCGTGATCTTGGTCGCCCGATGCAAACTGCACATGTGCTGGACTTGTCGGACCTGACCGGTGTTGTCAGTTACGAGCCGGCTGAGCTGGTGCTGACAGTTAAAGCCGGAACATCAATTGCTGAGGTTGAAAAGTTGGTCGATGACAATGGCCAGGAGCTGTCCTTTGAACCGCTCGACTATGGGCCTCTGCACGGAAAAGACGCTGCGCAGGGTACTATTGGCGGTGTGCTGGCAGCCAATCTGTCTGGTCCCCGCCGGATAAAGGCTGGCGCAGCGCGCGACCACATTCTCGGTATGGAAGCCGTTTCAGGTCGCGGTGAAATCTTCAACTCAGGCGGCAAGGTGGTTAAAAACGTAACAGGATATGATCTGCCGCGATCACTCTGTGGCTCTTTTGGGACATTGGCCGTTGCAACAACCGTGACCATAAAGGTGAATCCGAAACCGGAAACGTCAGCGACGTTCCAGTTGTCTGGTCTTACGGACGAAGACGGCATCAAGGCATTGTGTCTTGCTATGGGATCCTCTGCAGAAGTGTCCGGCGCAGCTCATTTGCCTGCCAATGTTGGCGGTCAGGATAGCCAGACTGTTCTGAGACTTGAAGGGTTTGAGACGTCTGTCGATTATCGTTTTAAAACACTCGAAAGATTACTGGGAAAATTCGGTTCGGTTTCTCGTGTCGATCAGTCCGCGTCCGAGGCGATTTGGACGTCTATCCGGGATGTGCAGCCGTTTGTCGGCGGAGCAACGCCAGTCTGGCGCGTGTCTGTTGCGCCAACAGACGGACCTCAGCTGGTTCAATTGCTAAAAAACAAACTGGACGTTCAAGCCTATTATGACTGGAGCGGTGGGCTTGCCTGGGTGTCATGTCTGGATGGAGCGGACCACCACGTCGCCATTCGGGAAGCAATTGATCAGGTTGCAGGTGGACATGCGACGCTGGTGCGTGCTGATGCTTCGGTTCGCGGGCATGTGCCTGTCTTCCAGCCGCAATCTGCTCCATTGGCAGCCCTGGAATACAGGCTCAAACATCAATTTGACCCCAATGGGGTACTCAATCCCGGGCGAATGGTTGCCGGGGTTTAGTCCAGATGCAAAAGTAGCCGTCTTCAATTCGCGGGAGCGCAAAAATGAACCAGCAGTCAGACGTCGATGGGTATCTGGATGCCGGCGGGAAGAATGTCACGCTGGTTTATATTCTCTACCTTGTTGGATTTCTAATAGGATTGACGCCTCTAATTGGCGTCATCTTTGCGTATCTTAATCGCGGCAAGGCGGAGGGCTGGGCCGACAGCCATTACACATTCCAGATCAGGACATTCTGGATATCGGTCATCGTCAGCATCGCTGGAGTGATCCTCGCATTTGTCCTGATTGGGTTTCTGGTGCTTCTGGCATTGGCAATCTGGGTCATAATCCGTTGCGTCAAGGGCCTGCAACTCGCCGCGCGCGGTGAGGCCATACCGGACCCGCAGACTTGGTCATTTTGAATTCGATCCATGATTATTCGGATGTGATCTAAAACACCAAAACGCCTGTGACAGCTTGTCCGGGTTAGCAAAACCTTTTTGCCGAAATGGCGTCTTGTGTGGTTTTCAGGCAGACTTTACGATCCGCCAAAATCGAGAGGGATAACCCAATTCGCCCTGGGTTGATGAGGGACTGAACGCGCTATGCAAACCAACTTCACCGCTGAGCAGCTGAAAGACGTTCATGTTGCGGAATCGGAAAAGATCCTGCGCAAATGCGTTCATTGCGGGTTCTGCACGGCGACTTGCCCAACATTCACCCTGCTAGGCGATGAGCTCGACAGTCCGCGTGGCCGGATCTACATGATCAAGGACATGCTGGAAAATGACAGGCCTGCCGATGAAAAGATCGTCAAGCATATTGACAGATGTCTATCTTGCCTTGCCTGTATGACGACCTGTCCGTCAGGGGTCCATTACATGCACCTTGTCGATCATGCGCGCATACATATCGACAAGACCTACAAGCGCCCGTTGAGCGACAGGTTGATCCGGTCAGTTCTGGCTTTTGTATTGCCGTATCCCAAGAGGTTCCGTCTGGCGTTGATCGGAGCGTTTTTCGGTCGGCCATTGGCTGGGGCGTTCAAGAAGCTTGGTGGCCCGACGGCAAAAATTGGAGCCATGCTTGAACTCGCACCAGTACGTGCACCGATGCGCGGCCAGCTTGAAGGGCCGGGTGTTTTCAAATCAGAGGCTCCGGAGCGCAAGGGGCGTGTCGCAATCCTCAGCGGATGTGCTCAGCCAGTGCTGAACCCCGGTATCAACGATGCGACCATCCGGCTGCTCAAGCGTTCAGGCTACGAGATAGTCTTGCCAAAAGGTGAAGTGTGCTGCGGCGCGCTCGTGCACCATATGGGCAAAGAAGAGGCTTCTCTGGAAAATGCACGCCAGAACGTTGATGTCTGGATGAAAGAGGTCGAGGGCGAAGGGCTGGATGCAGTTCTGATCACGGCTTCCGGCTGCGGCACGACCATCAAAGATTATGGCTACATGCTGAAAGACGACCCGGCCTATGCTGAAAAAGCTGCCAGAATTTCTGCCCTTGCAAAGGATATAACCGAGTATCTGGCGGAAATAGATCTCGGTGAACCGATCATTCAGCCTGGTCTGACAGTCGCTTATCATTCCGCCTGTTCGATGCAACACGGACAGAAGATTACGCGGCAGCCGAAGGATCTGCTGAAGAGTGCCGGATTTATCGTGAAAGACGTCCCGGAAGGCCATTTATGCTGCGGGTCGGCTGGCACTTACAATATTCTTCAGCCCGAAATTGCTAGCCGCTTGCGAGACCGGAAAGTTGCCAATATCGAAAAGACCCAACCGGATGTGATTGCGACCGGTAACATAGGTTGCATGACTCAGATTGGTCTCGGGACCGGCATTCCTATCGTGCACACTGCGGAATTGCTTGACTGGGCTTATGGTGGTCCTGAACCCGACAGTCTGTTGCAGAATTCAAGCGACATGGAAGCTGCAGAATAGTCGACGTGACTGTCAGCTTTCACGGGTTCCAAGCTGAACCGGGGTCTTGTCTGGTTCGTCCTCAGACGCCTGCCCGGACAGTCGCAGTGTGCGTTCCAAAAGTTGTTCGTAAATCGGTCGGCCGCCAAGCTGATGTGCGGTCAAAGCAGCGGCGGTGCATGTTACCAGAACAGGCATGAGGAGCGCGTAGCCACCGGTCAACTCCATGACCAGCACAACACCAACCAGCGGAGCCCGAACAGAAGCTGCGAAAAAACCGCCCATCGCGGCGATGGCGCAGGCAGCACGGAAGTCCTGATCCAGCGGCAAAACTTCAACACTGGCAGTACCGAACGCAAGACCGGCGCATGTTGCAATGGACAACATTGGCGCAAAAATACCGCCGGGTACGCCAGACGCATAGGAAAACAGGACACCGCCGAACCGCAGAAGTGTCAGCAGAAGAAGTGCAAGTACGCCGAGTTTTGAGGTGACGAGATCGTGGACCAGGTCTTCACCGCCGCCTGTTGCCGCAGGAAAAGCGACCAGAAGAAGTCCAGTGATGGCCCCAATGGCGAGCGCTGGCAACCACTTCATTCCTTTTGGAATTTGGCTGAACAAATCCATCACGGCAATGAGGGCCCAATTGAAGAACACTCCCAAAGCCCCAAGAAAAACCCCGAGTAGTCCGAGCAGGACAAAACTCCATACTGGAATGTAACTCACATCGATCTGCAGCGGCGGACCAACATGGGTGAGCTGCTCAGTAATGGCAGCGCTTAGGATGGAGGCGATGATCACCGCCATGTAAGTACGGTATCCGAACGGGAATTGTCTGCGGGTTTCCTCGACAATGAACAGGATCGCGGCGAGAGGGGCGTTGAAGGCTGCTGCAAGACCTGCTGCAGCACCGGCCGCCAACAATCCTTTGTGGTCAGATGGCGACAGTTTCTGTGACCTGGAGAGGGCCTCCGCAGTCATCGCACCCATATGGATAGTTGGCCCTTCACGGCCAAGCACTAGTCCGGATCCAAGCGCTAGCAATCCTCCAAAGAACTTGGCAACCAGAACACGCGCCCAATTCAGTGGGCGCTTGTCTTCCATGGCACCTTCTATTTCCTGAATGCCGCTTCCGGCCGCTTCCGGAGCAACTTTCTGTACCAACAAGAACGCTCCGGTAACACACCCGGCCGAGATAACCATCGAAACCGCATAGGGCAGGAGGCTGCTTCCCAGTGACGCACGCAAATTGGAATACTGGGTAAACAGAGATTCCAATCCGGTATGAAATCCCGTTGCAAGCCCTCCAACCAGAATGCCAACCAGCGCAGCTTTTACAAAATAGGCTGCATCCGATTTTGCTGAGAATGAGAAGGATTTCGGGGTCATACAGCCTCTAGGTTTGGCTTGTTCGTCACAAAACGCGAGTCAGTGTTTATTCCGGTCGCAGCCTGCAGAGAATTCAGGTTCACCGCAAGTCACGGCCGCCGAATGCAAAACGCGCAGCCAGGCTGCGCGTTTGAAATTCACATGATGATTGCCGGACTGCCGGATCACATGACGATTACTTTTGTGCCCACACCTACACGCTCATACAGGTCTGTAACGTCTTCGTTGCGCATTCGGATGCAACCGGACGAAACAGCATGACCGATGGTCCAGGGCTGGTTGGAACCATGGATACGATAGAGCGTTGATCCGAGGTAGAGCGCTCTTGCGCCCAGCGGATTATCCGGGCCACCTGCCATATGGACGGGCAGATCCGGGCGGCGCTTTCTCATGGCTGCTGGTGGACGCCAGTCCGGCCATTCCGCTTTACGGGTGATTTTATGTGTCCCGGCCCATTCGAAGCCCGGTTTGCCAACACCAACACCATACCGGCGGGCGGTACCGTCATTCTGGATCAGATAGAGATAGCGGTCATTGGTGTCAATAATGATCGTCCCCGGTCTGTGTTTTCCTTCATAGCGGACAACTGTTGGCAGGAATTGTGGTGCGACCTGGCGCGACCTGGTCTGCTGCTTTTGTTGCTGGCGGACAGGTTGTTGACGAGGTGACCACCAGTTGGCACGCCGAACCTGAGGCTGTTGCACGCGGCGCTGCGTTGGTGCCGTTGCTCTGCGAGTGCCGCGCGGCCGAAGTTGCAGGACCCAGGGCTCTGTCAGATTTGGACTGAGGACGAGGGGCGGTGGCGCCACTTGACCAGCAAGCGCCGGGACACTTACCGTGCCGACCAGAATGGAGACAACTCCGGCGACAGCCAGGGCGTTCGGGAGCATTTTACGTTTGAAGAACATGGCAGCACTCTCAACTTTTCAATGACCACGTTCAGCGACATTTACTGTCGCCGGTTAACGGATTAGCAATGATAATAAGAGGTAGAGCTATGCCATTCGTGAATCAGGCTCCCTGAAAACCTACAATCGTTTCCTATGGTTAGCTGTTGGTTGAGGAAGTAGCTGAATCGAATCTTAATGCCTCCGGTTAGAGCGGAACTGCGCAAAAAGGTATGATTGAATCTTATGAGATTTCGGACATTCGTTGGTTAACGTACCCGGTTGCGGGCATCCCGAACGACCAATGGCAAAACTTCACGAGTCTGGGTTGAAGACATGCCCGGTTTGATCCGGGGATCATAAAGCATGTTCAAAATGATCTGGTCGAAGACCGTGAACCGGCTGTGACGGGAGGAATCGTTAAAGACCGAGTGTGTCAGATTCTCGTCATCGTTCATCGGACCCAGACCTTGCAGAACTTCTTCGACCAGACATCGACGAAACAAAAATTCGCCCTCGTCTGCCACGATGACTGCTGCGGACCTTTTGATGCCCTTCCTCCCTGATACGACTCGCACGAGGCAACGACCGGGAACGCGCGCGCGCGGATTGCGATAGATATCTGTTCGCACGACGGGCTCATATTGCTTGCGGTCGACGACATAGATTTCAAAATTTGCGTCGGCGGGGGTGCTTGCGAAGGTTGTTGTCAGGCCCCGGATTCTGCGATCGATTTCGCGAACGAACCGCTTCACGGCTTTGCTCCGGTCACGCCGCGACAGATTATGAATGTAGAATTGAACCGGTTTGGTGAATTTCTTGACCTGATAGGGGCGCCAGCTCCAACTCCTGTATTCCAGCCCAAAGACAGTTTTCTCAAAACCGTTGAGCAATTCCTCTGTTGAGAAAGAATCGTTGGCGGCCTGTGACGCTCCTGCGTGCAGGTTAAATGACAATAGCAGAAGGATCAGCAAAGAACGCATGATGGTACAGTAATGTGAAAATTGGCGGACAGCTACTGTTGACGTGCAAGATGACCGGGCAATTTGAAATGACACTTTTCTTCCTCAAATGAGTTAGAGAATTTGAGCTGTTCCTCTAGGGAATTGGGGGAGGTAGGAAAGCAAAAATCAGTATTTTCCAAGTTATAGGATCAAGAAAACAATTCCTTAAACATCACTCGGTATAACCGGATAACTGAATTGTAATTCGCCTGCAGGGGCAAGGGACGGGAGTAGGCATGGCCGCGGTGAAAAGATCCTTCCGAGCGGAAAGCTTGATACGAATAAATTCTGGGGCAAATGATGACCCTGCCTTTGCTGAAGACCGCCGTCATCAGGAACTTATGGCAGAAATCGCCAGCCTGAAATCCATGATCGGCAGTGGTACGGGACAGCAGGAAGTTCTCGATCCGGAGGAGATGAGCAAAAAGTTCATCGGCGAGTTCCGGAAAGAAATGTCCGAAGCAGCCAAGCTCAAAGTCGAGTTGGACGCGATCTACGAAGCGATTTCCCAGACAAAAAAGGAAATCGCATCGTTGCACCACACGACTGGTGCCGAAGGCGAAGAAATGACCCGGGTCACCAATGAGCTTGACGCGGTTGTTGACGGGACTGAAGGCGCGACAGAAACCATTCTGACGGCAGCAGAGTTTATCGATGAAACCGCGAATACACTGTCTGCGCGCCTGAATGGGCAAGATGCAGACCTCGCAGGAGACATCCAGGAAAAAGTTGTTCAGATTTTTGAAGCCTGTAACTTCCAGGATCTGACAGGCCAGCGGATCACCAAGGTTGTTGGCACCTTGCGCTTCGTCGAAGATCGCATCATGCAGATGATGGATATCTGGGGCGGTATTGAAAGCTTCAAGGACATCGAGCTGGATCAGCCGGATCTTCCGGAAGGCGATGCTGCGCTCCTCAATGGACCTGCGCTCGACAACGATGTTGATGTTGCCAGCCAGGACGATATCGACGCGTTGTTTGCATAATTCGTCGGACAATCAAGTTTTTAAAGCCCGGCAGATTGCCGGGCTTTTTGTTTGAACTCTTTACGAATTTCACGTTGCGAAATCTCAAGTATCAGGCTACTTGATAAAGAACAAAACGTGAATTTGAGGTTCTGATGACTGACGCAAAATCTGCAAAGGCGCAAAAACCGGAACGAGATCCAATTACCGGACTCCTGGTCGGTGAGGATGGCCAGCAGCGGTGCTGGTGGCATGGTGGTCTTGAAGATTATGAGCGTTATCACGATACCGAATGGGGCTTGCCGGTCTCTGAAGACAGGCGTCTGTTCGAGAAGATTTGCCTCGAAGGTTTTCAATCAGGTCTGTCCTGGTTGACGATCTTGCGCAAGCGGGATGCATTTCGTGCAGCCTTTGCCAATTTCGAATTTGAAAAAGTTGCCAAGTTTACAGAAGCCGATGTCGAACGTTGTCTGAATGACGCGGGTATCGTCCGCCACCGCAAGAAAATTGAATCGACAATCAACAACGCGAAAAAAGCGCTTGAGTTGCGTGCAGAATTCGGATCCTTGGCGGCCTATTTCTGGTCCTTTGAGACAAAGCCCGAGAACCGCCCGAAAAAGCTTGATTTTGAAACGGCAAAAACCCTTGGCAAGACAGATGAAAGCACAGCACTTTCAAAGGATTTGAAGAAAAGAGGCTGGAGCTTCGTCGGCCCGACGACCGTCTATGCGTTCATGCAATCCATGGGTATGGTCAATGATCATTTGGAAGGCTGTATCTGCCGTGGGCCGGTTGAACTGGCACGAGCGGAATTCGTGCGTCCGAAATGATCCGACAATGCCCTTGCAGCGTATTCGAGTCAGGCTTAGCAGCCTGCCCCCTCCAAACTGAAAACTCCACCGGGACAATGTCCCGGTGTTTCTTTATCGGATCACTTTGCTTTTCAGCGGTGCGAACAGCTTGTTCTCTTTGGAAAAAATGTAATCCAGAGTCTCAACTGTCACCGTTTCGGCACCTTCTGCAATCAGCAGCTTTGCACAATCAGCGACAGAATCTTTTGGGCACAGAATATTGACGTGGTTGTTATCGCCGGCATCTGACAATCTTTGCACCGCCCCGACATTGCTCACTGCCCGCAGCGCCTGCATCCTGTCGTCGACCACAGCTTTGACCAGTTTGACATTGCGAGCGGTTTCCTCGGCTGCCACGCGATCAAGAATGTCCCGCGCACCGGCAAGGGCAGTATCGGACCAGTCTGCATTGAGAGATGCCACAAGATTGGCCTGACTTTTAAGCATCACGCCGTCAGTCAGGATCTTCAGGTTGTTGGCTTCCAGCGTTGAGCCTGTCGAGGTGATGTCGACGATCAACTCGGCAGATCCGGCAGCCGGGGCACCTTCAGTTGCTCCCGCGCTTTCAACGATCCGGTAATCCGCAATGCCATGCATTGCAAAGAATGCGCGTGTGAGGTTCACATATTTTGTAGCAACGCGTAGACGGCGACCATGACGGCTCCGGAAATCGGAAGCGACATCACCGAGGTCGGCCATGGTTTCCACATCGATCCAGGCCTTTGGGGCAGCCACAATCACGTCAGCGCCGCCAAATCCGAGCGGGGTTACAATGTGAACCGTGTTGTCTGGTTCCGAGATGGTTTCATGAACCAGATCAAGCCCGGTTATGCCGAAATGGACTGACCCCTCAGACAGCGCGCGGGCAATTTCCGAAGCCGACAGGAACGCAATTTCGACATTTTGCAGCCCCTTGATTGCGCCGCGGTAATTGCGGGCGCCACCGGGTCGCATGACTTTCAAGCCAGCCCGACCGAAAAAGGCCTGTGTGTTTTCCTGAAGGCGACCCTTCGACGGAATGGCAATAACGAGTTTGCTCATTTGGTCAGCCCCCAATCGCTTTGGAAATCCGGTCCAGCCACATCGAGAAGCCGATGGCCGGCACATCTGTTTCAGACCCAAGCAGTGTTACCAACCGATCATAGCGGCCACCGCCAACGAGGGGGCCTTCGGTATCGCTGGATACGCCGTGGATTTCGAAAACAAAGCCTGAGTAGTAGTCAAGCCTGCGACCAAATTCAGCAGCAAAGGTCAACCGCGCCGGGTCAATGCCTTTTTGAGAAAGCGCGTTCAACCGTTGTTCAAACGCATCAATCGCGCCACTCAGATCAAGGTTGGCCTGAGCCGCGAATTTGTTCAGAGACTCGAGAGTGCTGGTGCCGACTGATTTGATCGACAGGTATTCTTTCAGAGTTTCTGCCGCTTTTTCCTGACCGCCTGCGCCGCTTGAAAGGGCAGCCTGCTCCAGGAACCTATCTGCAATTTCGCCAGGCGTCCTTCCGCCGACAGCTGATATACCAGCAATCGACAAGAGGTCCTCGACGACAGCGTGCGCAGCTTCGGGGTCAGCGCCTTCCAGCGCAGACAGAAAGCCGAGGCGGACATCGCGGTTGTCATCATTGGCTGTGTTGCCGCCAGCCATCCGATCAATCGCTGTTGCCAGCTTGTCAGTCTCTCCGAATAGATCACGAAGGCGACGACGCCAAACCACCGGAAGATCAAGGCCAGCAAGCACGGCAGCAAACAGGGTCTCGTCGCCGATACGGATCGAAACTTCATTCAAGCCAAAGGTGTTCAGCGCCTGAACTGACAGAGCCAGAAGGTCGGCATCGGCAAGCGCGGTATCCCCACGGCCAAGACTTTCAGCGCCGAGCTGAGGGATCTCGCCAAGTCCGTCGGGACGTTGGCGGAACACGGGTCCATGGTAGCAGTAGGATGCAGGCAGTTGCGCAGCAACTTGGGCAAGGTGATGACGGCAAACCGGAATGGTGAAGTCCGGGCGCAAGCACAAGTCGGCACCGTCAGTGCCATTGGTCAGAAATAGACGGCGACGTATGTCTTCGCCGGTCAGATCCAGAAACACATCGGCAGGCTGAAGGATCGGCGGGCTGACATGGTCGTGCCCGGCAGACTTGAAAAGCTCGATAACCGCATCAATTTTGGCCGGATCCAATTCCGGTTGCTGTGCCGCCGTCGTCATTTTAACCCTCGTTAACCCGTCTGCGGTCTTCCGCCTGACTTTCCAGAATACCGCGAACGGTCTCAAGCAAGTCTGCTTCCTTCGCAGTGATCTGCGCTGGCCGGCTTTCGCGCCAGGTAATGTTGTCGACATCGGTTGATTCTGATGCCAATCGCGCGCCTTCAATCAAATCCTTGATCTGGATTTCGCCCGCGTCGCGTTCGTCGGATCCCTGAATGATTGCAATCGGGCAATTGCGGCGGTCAGCGTATTTCAGCTGATTTCCGAATTTCTTCCAGTTGCCCTGGTACATCTCAGCACGAATACCAGCCTGGCGCAGATCCTGCACCATATTTTGACACCGTCCGAGTGCATCGACATCGCCGTCCATGACTGTGACCAAGACAGGTGCGACGACATCAGATGTCTTCAGCTTGTCGAGGTTTTTGAGGGCTGACATCAGGCGGGAGACACCGATGGAAAAGCCGGTTGCCGGAACATCGCGTCCTGTGAAGCGTTTCACCAGCCCGTCATATCGGCCACCACCACCGACAGAGCCGAACTGAACGACGTCACCTTTTTCATTTTTTACGTCGAACAGAAGCTCGGCTTCGTAAACGGGGCCCGTGTAATACTCGAGACCGCGCACGACGGACGGGTCTATCGTGATCTGATCCGATTTATAGCCTGCAGCCTGAACCAGATCCGATATCAAGCGTAATTCCTTGAAGCCTGCTTCAAAGGATTGGTTGATTGCAAATTTGGAGAGGGCTGCCGCCTTGAATGTCAGATCGTTCGTGTCATCGATCAGGTCGTCGAGAGCTGCAGAATTCAAAATGACAAGAATGGCGTCAATTGCCGTGTCCGACAAACCGGCGCCAGCTGTGAAATCGCCACTCTCGTCCTTGCGGCCTTCGCCGAGCAAAAGACGAACGCCTTCAGCGCCGAACTTGTCGAACTTGTCCATGGCCCGCAGAACGGTGAGGCGCTTTTCAGCATCTTCATCATCTCCAAGGCCGATGGCTTCCAACAATCCGTCGAGGATCTTGCGGTTGTTGACGCGGATGACATAGTCTCCGCGCGGAATGCCGAGGGCTTCCATCGTGTCGGCCATCATCATGCACATTTCGGCATCAGCCTGAACGCCGGGAGCACCAACAGTATCGGCATCAAACTGCATGAACTGCCTGAAACGGCCGGGTCCCGGCTTCTCATTGCGGAACACCCAACCATTGCGGTAGGTGCGGTAGGGAAGCTGGATCTCGTTGATGTTCTCTGAAACATGACGCGCAAGCGGCGCAGTCAGGTCGTAACGAAGGCTCATCCACTGTTCGTCGTCGTCCTGAACGGAGAAGACACCCGCATTCGGACGGTCTGTGTCAGGGAGGAACTTGCCGAGGCAATCCGTATATTCAAAGGCCGGTGTCTCAATCGGGTCAAAGCCATATTGTTCATAGACCGCGCGGATCTTTGAGAGCATTTCGTTCGTCGCTCGGATATCAACTGCAGACCGGTCTACGAAGCCGCGCGGCAGGCGGGCCTTCAATTTATTAGGTTTCTTGGCCATGAAAAATACTTAAGTCCTGGCGAGTGTCCTGGCGGGCGGCACGATGCGAGTTAAGCTCCTGCGCGCGCTGATCTTGTTGCGGTTGTCCTAGACGAAAGCAGCCTTAAGGGCAAGGCAGAGGCGGTTGTCTTGGCACTTGAAGACAAGGGATCGCGCCAAGTTGACGGAATAAAGCGCTTCAAAGGTCTTGTTTGCACCACAGTTGCCGCTAAAAGAGCGGAACAAAAGTTATAACGCCATTGATCGCTACAAAAAGACTATCGGGGCGTGGGCATTGGAAACGGTTCGAGTATGAATGATGCGGTGGGCATTGCGGGAAACAAGACTGGCGATGAAACAGATGTTGCTTCGCAAACATCTGATGTCCTGACGGCTGAACTGAGCGTCATTCTTCCAAGTTTTAATGAAGCTGCCAACATTCCGATCCTGGTTGGTCTGCTCGATAAAGCGCTGCAGGGAATTTCCTGGGAAGCAATTGTTGTCGACGACAATTCCCCGGATGGCACCACTGAAGTCGCACGTAAAATCGCATTGGCCGACCCACGGGTCCGTGTCATCCGCCGGATCGGACGGCGGGGCCTTTCCGGTGCGTGTATCGAAGGCATACTCGCGTCATCTGCACCCTATGTTGCCGTCATGGATGCAGATCTGCAGCACGATGAGACTCTGCTTCCCAAAATGCTTGCCGAAATCAAGACCGACGAAACGGATCTGGTCGTTGCGAGCCGGAAGGTTGATGGTGGAACGGTCGGTGAAGGCCTGTCGAGTATTCGCGCCTGGGGATCCAACATCGCCAACGGATTGGCGCAAAAGCTGCTCAATGTCACACTTCAGGATCCTATGAGCGGGTTTTTCATGGTGCGCCGGGAAAAGGCCGAAGCCCTGGCACCCAAGTTGTCGCCACAAGGTTTCAAGATCTTGCTGGATCTTGTGTCTTCCGCTGATGGTACCCTGAAAATCAAGGAATTGCCCTTTACGTTCCGGGAGCGCCAGCATGGTGAAAGCAAACTCGATACACTGGTAACGCTCGACTATTTCGGATTGCTACTCGCCAAGTATTTCGGCGATGTGGTGTCCATCCGCTTTTTGATGTTCGGTCTTGTCGGAGCCAGCGGCCTTGTCGTGCACTTGTTCGCGCTTCGGGTTTTTCTCCTGTCTGACATGAGCTTTAATGCCTCTCAGACAGCTGCATCCTTTGTGGCCATGACGACCAATTTCTTCCTGAACAACCAGCTCACTTACAGGGATCGGCGCTTGAGTGGTGTTAATGCCATCATAGGCCTGTTGACGTTCTATGCCGTTTGTTCCGTTGGTGTCCTCGCCAATGTGGGCGTCGCAAATCTGATCTACACGGATCCGACCTATTGGTGGTTTGCCGGAGCTGCCGGAGCGATCATGGGAGCTGTGTGGAACTACGCAGCGAGCTCCGCGCTCACATGGCGCAAATCCTGAGGTACACGTGGTGAACAGCAGGGTCCATTACGAACTGCCTTTCTTTCTACGCCCGGTAGGACTGTGTGTGGTTGTTGCTGCGCTGACGGCATTGAAGATTTTTGCAGCCAGCAACGCTCATTTCGTTGAGGATGAAGCCTACTATCGTATCTGGGGGCTCTATCCGGCACTGAGCTATTACGATCACCCCCCCATGATTGGCTGGTGGATCGCTGCCGGACAGAAGATTTTCGGTGACACCGTTTTTGCAGTTCGGGCGTTGGTTGTTTTTACCGGCCTGATCGGAACGCTGGCACTTTGGCGCACAGCAAAGATCCTTTTTGACGAGCGCACCGCAGGATGGGCGGTTCTCTTTCTCAGCACCAGCCTTCTGGTTGGTATAGGCGGTATTCTGGCGACACCGGATGCCCCCTCAGTTTTGTTCTGGGGGCTAGGCTTATGGGCTCTTGCAGAGTTTTCCATCTCGAAAAACGCGAACTGGTGGCTGGTAATTGGCCTGATGGCGGGATGTGGTTTGCTTGCCAAGTACTCTTTGCTGTTCTTCGGCGCAGGAATTGTTTTGTGGCTTCTCTGGGTTCCCGGCGCCCGTCGCTGGTGGTCCTCTTGGCAACTTTGGATCGGCGGTCTCATAGCGATCATATGTTTCTCGCCGGTGCTTTACTGGAACAACACCCATGAATGGGTAAGCTTCTACAAGCAGTTCGGCAGAGCTGGCGGTGGCGCACTGACGACCAAGTATATTTTTGAATTTCTTGGTGCATTGATTGGTCTGCTAAACCCGCTGATTGCCATTTTGGCGATATTCGGCGCTGTCGGTGTTTTTAAAAAATTCCTCCAGAAAGACATGACAGCATCCCTGCTGATCCTCACCTCGTTGCCGTTTCTTTTGTATCTTTTCTATCATTCCCTGCATGCGCGGGTTCAGGCCAACTGGCCGGCGCCACTGTTCCCGGTGTTTGCCCTGATGGCAGCCGTTTTTGTTGCCCATCTGGAGAAGGGGGCTTTGCTTTGGAAACGGATTGCGGTGGTCGGTGTGCTTCTGGGCGGAGTAATTGCGGTCATTGTCCAGTTCCATGCTGTTTGGCCAATCACAGGCCAGCTGGCGCGCAAAGACCCGACCTTCCAACTTCGTGGCTGGCCTGAAATTGGCTGCCAGGTTCAGAAAATTGCGGACCGCGAACAAGCCGCTTATGTGGTCACCACGGGCTATGGTCTGAATGGGCAACTGGATTTTCTTTTAAATGATGTTTTGTCGGTTCATCAGGTGTCTGAACGGATCCGCTACATTATGGTTCCCGATCCGGAGGAAACGCTTTTTGATGAGCCCGGTCTTTACGTTACCGAAAAACGACGAGATCAGAGTTCCCGGCTGAAGACCTCCTTTGCGGAAGTGGAACAGGTCGCGGTCATCAAGCGCAGTGTAAAGGGTGTCCTGCTGGAGGACCTTCTGGTCTACAAAGTCGACGGGAAGACCGGTCCGGTGCTGGAGCCCATTGCTTACAAATAATACCAAAGATCGTCCGGACGTTCTTGAAGCTTCCCCTTGCAATACAAGCAGGAATGCCGCAGGGAATATGTGAAATGTATTTTATCCGGTCTTTTTGCAAACTATGATGAAGAGAATTACGCTCGGTGCTCTTGATTACGGCTTGGCCTTCGGGGTTGATCGTGCATTGCGGGCTCTTGCCGAAAAAGGCCGTCTAAGCGCGCTTGGAGCAATGGTCGCGACAGAGCTTTGGCCGCGCGAGTTTCGCCCGCTTCAGGAAACCGCCGAGAAAGTCGGCTCTCGAACGCTCTTCGGTATCACGCTGTGTTTTAGCGGTGATCGTGTTCATCCGGTCAGCACGAAGATGCAGGAAAAACTTGGCGACCGGATGTATTCCCGCGAAAAACTGATGTGGCGCGCCGCGTTTCGTCTGCTTCCCGAAGAACTGTTGCTCGAAGAAGCAAAAGCCCAGCTTGCACGTTATTCGGTTCTTATGAAACGTCAGCCGGATTTTGTCGCCGTCAGGGACGGTCTGCTGGCGTCTCCGGGAATTACCCGGATTATTTTGAAAGCAATTGACCACGCTGATTTTGCGCGCCCACCTTATGTAATCTCACCGGCGCAATCTGGAATCAGGGCGTCGAAACTTGCCAGAATGGCAAAACCGTACGGCATAACAATTCTTCCCAGAGCAGATCCGTTGCCGGAAACGAGCGACCCGGAAGAATTGCACCGGCTGCTGCACAATCATTTTGACGGTCTGACAGACATGAGCTTTGTGACCGGCATTCCTGGCAGGGCTGATGACCGCCTGAGACGGGATGAGCCGCATGACAAGGTGGCAATTCGCGAGTGCCAATATGAAGTGCTGGCAAGCGATCAGTTTTTCCGGACACTCGACAAGAAGAACGTGTTTTTGAATTAGCATCTCAAAACGAAAAAACGGCTCTGGGGGGAACAGAACCGTTTTTCGTGGAGGTCATGAAAGTGGGGAGGGGCGGCCCCGCTTCCATACCATTGTATATAGGGTTACTTTGCGCTGTTACACGTGATGCAGATCACAAAATGACGGTTGGGCTGGAAAACATCGTGACGATTGGTGTCGCGGCAGGGGGAACTGGTGGCAGAAATCAAAGACTTTCTGAAAAACAGCTTTTCACTGGAGGGGCTGGATCCTGAACTGACATCGGGTTTGTCGCGTCTTGCGCGTCCAATGAAGCTGGCCGCAGGCGCGATCCTGTTTGAAAACGGCGATCCGGGAAACGGATTTTATGCGGTCCTTGAGGGGTCTTTGAAAGTCTCCATTCTGTCTGTTGATGGCGATGAGCAGCTTCTGGCCGTTTTGGGGCCTGGCGATTTGGTCGGGGAATTGGCACTTTTGGACGGGCGACCACGCTCCGCCACTGTGAGCGCCTTGAAGGAGGCGCAGCTTGCGTTCGTCGACAAGGCGGCCTTTGCGCGTTTCGCAGATGAGAACCCGGCCGTTTATCGCCACATGCTGTCAATCGTCGGCAAACGGCTCCGTCATGCCAATGATGTTCTTGCGGCAAGGTCATTCTTGCCTCTGCCGGGAAGAGTGGCGCAAACACTGCTGCAGCTTGCTGAAACATTTGGGAAGCCACTGGATGATGGCAGGATGCTGATCCACTACAAGCTGAGTCAGGCTGACATTGCGAACATGTCCGGTGCGGCACGTGAGAATGTCAGTCGTGTGCTTAACGATTGGAAACGCTCTGGCACCATCAGCCGCATTTCCGGATATTATTGTCTGGAGCGGATTGAGTTTCTCGAGCAGGCCTCGACGCTTTAGGTCGGCCTCACCGGCAAAGTCGTTTTCTGTGTTCCTGCCAGGATTGTTGCGAGTGTTTGAGTGTTCAGGCTGTCGAGAAATGCCTCGGCAGCATTTGCCATTGCTCCTTTGAGGGCGCAGCGGGGCAGAAAAGTGCAATCAGACGGCACTGGTTTCAGGCAGCCAACCACACCAAGGTCTGGTTCGATCAGGCGGACCACTTCTCCTAGGCGAATGTTGTCAGGTGATATGGCTATCCGGATGCCGCCACCTCGTCCACGGGTGGTTTCGAGGTAGCCGGCCTTGGCGAGTTTTGCGACGATTTTCATGACGTGGGATTTGGCGAGATCCAGCTGTAAGGACAGTTTGTCGACGGTTTGGGGATCATCAGATTGACCTGCCGCCATCAGGATTCTCAATGCAAAATCGCTGGCCTGACTCAGGCGCATGAAACGCTCTCCGTAAACATTCATCCCAAATGTTGATTTTAGGGTGTCGATGTGGCATTTAAAAGATGCATTTCATATGAATGTTTATGGAGGCGAGTATGAGCGCCTGTAATCAATACGCAACATTTCATAAAACAGCGGACATCATAGGCCCATCGGCAAATGACCGTATGCTTAGATATGAAACGGTAACTGAGGACGCTGTGCAGGTACTGGTCCACACGTTCTATGGTTGCGTTCGCGAGCATCCCCGGCTCGGCGAAATATTTGAGCGACGTTTAGATGGTCGTTGGGATGAGCATCTGGCAAGAATGGAAACGTTTTGGCAGTCGGTTCTCTTGAAAAATGGTGCTTACAAAGGCAAACCGGTCCCGGCCCATCAGAAACAGAAAGAACTGGTGAGTTCTGACTATGGTGAATGGCTTGGCGTGTTCAGGCCTGTTGTTCGCTCGCTTTTTGTTCCGGATCTTGCCGACGAAATCATCGTAATGGCTGAACGCATTGCCCAAAGCCTGTGGCTGGCAACATTTGGATATGCCGGAGCTGTGCCACCACCGGAGTTAACTACTAATCCCGGTTGAGATCCAAAGCCCAGGAATGCCGAGGGCGCCAACCCTCCAAATCAAGTTGCCGCTGTGGATCTTCGTGATCTTTGGTGATGAAGGCTTTGTGTTCCGCGCTTGGCCCGCTAGTCTTTCAATCACGCACAAAGCTGGAGGGTTGATCTTGAGTGACGAAGAGCCAAGTGGTGATCTGACATTACGAACAATGGCCATGCCGGCTGACACTAATGCCAATGGTGATATTTTCGGTGGCTGGGTGTTGTCGCAAATGGACCTTGCCGGCGGAATTGCCGCCGGGCAACGCGCCGCCGGGCGCGTGGTTACCATTGCTGTCGACAAGATGAAATTCATCCAGCCAGTCCATGTTGGTGACGTCTTGTGCGTCTATGCCGAAGTTGTCCGGGTTGGGAACTCATCCATGGAGATCAAGCTGGCAGCCTGGGCATTGCGGCACAGATATGGCGATCGGGAAAAGGTGACGGAAGCGTTGTTTACGATGGTTGCCATTGATGATGATGGCAAACCACGTCCCGTACCAAAAGCCTAATTGCCTCGATAGCGGTCGATCTTATCTTGTCGGTTGAGGATATCTGCAAAGAGATCCTCATCGACGGCGCACGTGCAGCCGTTTGCCCATAAGCGCAGAAGCGCCTGATATCGCGCGATCCGCTCCTGCGGAGCAAGAGGGGCCTTGTGGCGGGGCAGGCCGCCAAAAATACGCATGCCTGAAATGCGCGCCATTACGCAATCTTCCGCAGCCTTTTCCCAAACTTCGATTCCGGCCGGTTCAGCCGAGTTAGCGTTTGGGTGGTCAATCAATTCTGCCGCGTGTCCGGCAATTGCTTCCTGAAACAAAAAATCCTCCATCGGTTGCCCGAGGAGAACTGGCGCATTGAAGAAACCGGTTAGTTGCCAATGAGCCTCAAAAGAGGACCTCTTCGGCCGCATCCCTGTTGTGGAACCACCTTGCCCGGCAGGCAGGTTGGCGAGGGCGCCAGCCCTTCTCTTGATGATGGGGGGCTTATGCCACGGCGATTTGGTCTTGGCAAGCCGGACCTGACACCCGTTGTTCAAAGAGAGTTATTGCTCACGATCATAGTCGATCTTGCCATCGACCAGGTGAATACGCCGTTGCATTCTCCCGGCGATATCCATGTCGTGAGTGACGGCCACAACGGTCGTTTTCTGGTCGTCAACAATTGACTGCAGTGTTTCGAACACCTGTTCAGTCGCAACGGAATCAAGACTTCCGGTCGGCTCATCGGCCAAAATCAAATCTGGTGAGTTTGCCAAGGCCCGGGCAACGGCAACGCGTTGGCGTTGCCCACCAGACAGCTGATCAGGTCGGCGGTGCAAAAAATCACCAAGACCTAGATCAGAGAGCAAACCTCCAGCATGGACTTCTTGATCCTTGCTGGACAATGTTCCCAGTTTTTGCATCGGGATCATGACGTTGTCCAGCGCCGTGAATTCGGGTAGCAAGAAATGAAACTGGAAGACAAAACCAAGTCTTTTAAGGCGAAGGTTGGCAAGTTCGGCCTTGGACAATTCGTGGGTTCGTTGGCCGCCGATGAGAACCTCGCCTTTGGTCGGACGGTCGAGCAATCCAAGAAGGTACAGGAGAGACGATTTTCCCGATCCGGAAGGTCCGGTGATCGCGACGAACTCAGAAGCGCCGACAGAAAAATTGATGTCTTCGACCAAGGTGACCGGAACGACGGCAGGCAGAATACGCGTAAGGTCCTTGGCCTCCATCAGTGGCTGGTGTGCGGATTGAGGTTGGGCCATTTCAGGCAGCTCCGCGGATGATGTCGACCGGATTGAGCGCAGCAGCTTTGCGGGCCGGAATGAAACCGGCAACACCGGCCGAGATCAAGGCCAGGAAACTCGCCAGCACATAGTGGGTATAGGAAAAGTAGATCGGTAGCCTGGTCATCTCGATGTCAGTGGTGACCTCGAATTTGATAGTGGCGAGGTAATTCGACAGTCCAAACCCGAGAATGGATCCGGCAAGAGCTCCCAGAATGCCGATTACCAGGCCTTCCAGAACAAAGATCAGTTGAATATCACCCTCGGGAAAACCGAGCGATTTCAGGATCGCGATGTCACGGGCCTTTTCATGCACTATCGTTGATATGATGTTGAAGATGCCAAAGCCGGCGACAACGAGAATGGCACCGACAGCTGTGTACATGATGACATTCCGAACGAAAAATGCCTCCATCAGTCCTTCATTGGCTTCTTCCCATGATATTGCCTTGAACCCCAGTTGCCGTTCAGCGCGCAAGGCAACAGCGTTGGACTGATCGAGATTTGTCAGACGAATGGTGATGCTGTTGATGATGTCTGGCTTTTCCAAAAGGATCTGGACCGCCTTAAGCGGGGCATAGGCGAGCCCTTCGTCGCTAGTAGTGATTCCGGTATGGAACAGGCCGACGATCTTGAACCGCTTGGCGACACTGTTGGCTGAGGTGAGAGTCACTGTATCGCCGAGCCCTGCGCCTAGACGTTCAGCAACCTTGTCCCCCAAAACAAGCCCGTTGGCTGTGATGCCCAGCTCTTCAAAAGAACCCTGGCGTATGTCTTCACCGATCTTGGAGACTAGCAGTTCCTGTTTGGGCAGGACGCCGATTAGCGTCATGCCAACATCCTGACCGCTATAGCGCAAAACGGCTTGTCCGCTCAGGCGCTGAGCCAAGTTGCCATCCACCCAGTCTCTCAAGGACGCAAGGGCTTCCGTCGGGTTTCTTATGCCCCGCAAATCCTCAAGGGGCCGAAGTCCATGAAACGCAACCGCGTCATAGACCCGACTAGCAGGTTGCGGCGCTGGATGTCTTTGCTCATCCTTGATTTCTACATGCGGAATGGCATCGATCAGCTTGAACATGAAATCGCGCTGCGAACCTTCCATCAGGCCAGCCATGGCAATTGAGAACCCGACACCAAGTGCAACGCCAAGCGTGGAGACAATTGTTTGCCGGAGCCTGTTGCGGACATGTGTCGCCGCGATCCTGAATTGCAGGATCATCGGTCCGCGCCTTGCACCGGAACTATCTTCTGATCTTCGACAAGGTTTCCCTGATAGGGAAAGATAACCCGATCACCTTCTTCAAGACCGTCTAGAATTTCGACAGCACGTGTTCCGGTAATTCCGGTTTCCACGGCGACAGGCAATATCGTGTTTTTCTCAGTGACGGTTTGAACCCGATCCCTGTCCAATGCGGCAACCGGTACCAGCAGTGTGTCCGGCTTTTCCTTGGTGACAATATTGATCTCGGTTGTCATGCCAATTCGAAGCGGTGTTTCGTCGGGAAGGCTGAGGTACACACGGTAGTTTTTAAGGATCGGGTCACCTTTCGGCGTGATGCGGATGACTTCCGCGCTCAGGTCCGTATCCGGAAAGGCATCTGCCCGAACCAAAGCCGTTTGTCCCTTTACGACTTTGGGAATGTCTTCTTCGTTGACTTCAGCAACAAGCTGAAGCGGTGTCGGTTGACCGATCCAGAACAGGATGTCGCCCGGTTCCGCGACTTCGCCGACGGCACCATCCTGACGCAAGACAACACCATCCATAGGTGCGATGATCCTGTAGTCACGCAATCGCTCTTTTTGGGCTGCGATGATGGCGTTGATCCGCACCAGCTCGCTTTGTGCCTTGTCATAGAGCTGTTGACTGATGACACGGCGCTCAAGAAGCTGGATCGCACGGTCGCTGTCCGACTTTGCCAACGATTGGCGCGCTTCCAGTTCTGCAAGGGTCGCGCGGGCGTCCCCGCTGTCAAGCTCAGCCAGCTCATCGCCTTTGCTGACCTTGTTGCCCTCGCAGCCGCAAAGAGTAACGATCCTTTCCCGGACGATGCTGGTGACTTTGGCCCAACGGACAGGTTCAACGATCGCTGTGGCGTAGACAATTTCTGCAGCTGAACCCCTGTAGACTATGGTTACTGTCACTTCCGGCGGGCGCGCACCCCACCAGTTCCAGCCGACGACTGCTGAAAGGGTAATTCCGATGATAACCAAATACCGCAGAGATCGCATGACAATCCCATTTTGAAGTTAGTCGTCAGAATAGAACCGGCAAAATGCGGTGCCTTGGCATGGATCAAACCGAAAGCGAGCCGGTTCAGTGATTTTAATCCAAATCGAATTGTCGGTCGCCGTCTAGAGTTCCGAGACTCTGACGGCGAGTTTGCCTTTGTTGGTACCGTCAAAGAGCTTGTTGAATGCGGATGGTGCCCGCTCAAGACCTTCTTCAATATCGAGGCGATACTTCAGTTTGCCCTGCATCATCAACTTGCCGAGTTCCTGGAAAATTGCGGGGAAACTGTCCCAATGATCTGTCATGACGAAACCTTTAAAGGTCAGTCGTTTACGAACCAGAGCGGTCATTTCCGGTTGCTCATCAGGGCGCTCGCCGTTGTAAACTGAAATGAACCCGCAAAAGATAATCCTGCCGAAAGCCTTCATGTTGCGAAGCGCAGCATTGAACGGTTTTCCGCCGACGTTTTCAAAGTGGAGGTCGATACCGTCTGGAGCAAAGGCTTTCAGTTCGGCATCCATATCATCTGTTTTGTAGTTGATCGCAGCATCGAATCCGAGGTCGTTGATGAGCCAGTCGCATTTTTCTTTGGTACCGGCAATACCGACGACCCTGAGACCGAGCGCCTTGCCAATCTGGCCGACAAGCGATCCAACCGATCCTGCGGCTCCCGTTACACAGAGGGTCTCGCCTGTTTTTGCCTGACCCTCAACGACAAGCCCATGGTATGCAGTTGCTCCGGGCAGTCCAAGCACGCCGATATAGTCTTCAATCTTGGGCAGTTTCGGGACGACGCTGAGTTGACCAGGGGCCACATCGACGTATTCGGTCCAGCCGGTCATGCCGCTCACCCAGTCTCCAGCGTTGAACGCATCCGATTTGCTTTCTTCAACGATCCCGACGCCGAGAGACCGCATGGTATCACCAAGTGGGACTGGTGGCAGATAACTGTCTTTGCTGGCTGAGACCCAGCCCCGCATCGCGGGATCCAGGGAAACATAGATCACTCGGACCCTTGCCTTGCCATCTTCCAGCGGCTTGAGATCCTCTGCGACTTTTTCGAAGTGCTCTGGCCCCAGGTTGGCCTCAGGCCTGGCTTTTAGAATGTAGCGAGTGTTTTGCACGGGAGATCCTTTGGAAAATTTCGAGATCGCGTCAGTAATGGGGAGGCTTTTCGATCTGATGGCCTGGTAGCACATTATCCGCCAACTCTTCGAATTGTTCGGTCATGTTTGTAAGCAATCGTGACATTCGGTCTATCTGCTTACCTTGCTCAATGACCACACTATTCAGCTCATCGATTGTCTGGTTTGCATGAGCAAGGTCGGTTTCGACCTTGTCCAGCCGGGATTCAGATTCGGTATTCATATTAATCCTGTTAGAATTGGAGTGCGGCGGCGTCCAATGGTTCAAATATGTGCCTTGTATCTAGACAATCAATGTTTTCTGTCAAACCATTATTCATTTGCGCTATACGATGAATCAACTCGCGAGAATGATAAGAATTTGGAGTTTTTATTATGTTGTTATGATGAAGTTAAAACAAAAATTACAAAACAGTTACGTAAACATCTATAGGATCAATCAAAAATTGCATGATAATATTGACAATGTAAAATATATTAAATGTCAATATTTACGGATATGCACGTTATACTTATTTTAGCAATTTTAGGTCACGTATTGGTTATTAAAGATTTCTCAGAAGGACCCTACGGGATGCTCAAATCAAAATTCGCAATGCTCATGGTTGCCGGAGCAGTCATGACTGCCTCAAGTGCTGCTCAATCTGAAGACTATGGTACCGCGGATGAAGCGACTGCCTTGCTGGAAAAGGCTGTTGGTCATGTCGGCTCAGCTGGAAACGAACAGGCTTATACCGACTTTTCGACTACGGGCAATGATTGGCAAGATCGTGACCTTTACGTGTTTTGTTTCGACAAGGACGGCAAGGTTGTCGCTCATGGGGCGAACGCAAAACTGATCGGGAAAAACCTGATGAAGATCAAGGATGCTGATGGAAAAATGTTCATTGGCGAGCTGATTTCCACCGGTCTTGGTGGTGGTGGTTGGGTTGACTATCGCTGGCCGAATCCTGTCAGCAAGAAAGTCGAGCAGAAATCCTCCGTCGTGAAGCAGGCGGGTGCCGATATTTGCGGTGTTGGCATCTATAAATAATGCTGAAAATTCTGGGGCGGAGAGTTTGGCTTTCCGCTCCAGTTTCAGTGCCGACAGAAGTCGGCCCTAGATTTCACTAAGAATTCCAGAATGGACAAAACAATGAACTGGTTCACCAATCTAGCACTCGCAACAAAAATGTTTGTGACCCCGGCAATTTTGCTAGTCGGACTGGGTATTGTTTCGGTTATTTCCTACTTTGCGATCGATCAGCAGAGAACTGCGATCGACACGTTGAGTAATGTCCAGATCAAGGCATTCGCGGATATGAGCGAAATCAAGGAAACCTTGGCAGACGCTCAACTGGCGCTTTACGCTCTGATGACAACAGTCGTCAACGAATCCAACGAAGATAAAGTCGCCGTTCAGGTGGAAAAAACCAACACAGCATTGGGCGCTGTTGTTCCTGTGTTTGAAGCTTTGGATCTGTCGGCGTTAGGTAACGCAGAGCTGCTCACGATACGAGATGAGGCGATCGGGCATGCTGGTGAATATCTTGAATCTGCATTGGGGACCGCTGATATGGCGACACTGGATGCCGCGACCGCCAGTATATTCTTGAACGACGCAGTGTATTTGCACCAGGTGCTGGTGAGTGATGTAGACAAATTGAACAGTGCAGTCGATGTGATGAGAGTTGAAGCGACGAAGGCCACCACTAAAGGTGCGCAGGACTCCATGACCTTGTTTCTGTTAACCGCGGCCGCAGTTGCTGCAATTGGCTTGCTGTTGAATTTCGTCATTTCCAGAATGATATCGCGTCCGATTGTCGAGATCATCGGATCCATGACGGCGCTGGCCGAGGGGAATTCCGACGTCGAAGTAGCAGTCTCTGATCGCCGTGACGAGATTGGACAGATGGCAAAAGCGCTCGAAGTCTTCCGACAAAATGCTCTTGAAGTCGAGCAGATGGAGCATGAAAAAGTAGAACGCGAACAGCAGGCAGCAGAAGAAAAGCGCGCGAGCATGAATGCTCTGGCCGATGATTTTGAATCTCGTCTGATGACGATTGTTGAAACAGTTGCAGATTCTTCTCAGCGCATGCAGTCCACGGCACAGAACATGTCTTCGGTTGCCGACCAGACCAGAGGCCAGGCTTCAGCAGTTGCTACAGAAGCGGACAATGCGTCTCACAATGTTCAGACAGCAGCTTCTGCGGCAGAAGAAATGTCGGCATCTATTGGTGAAATCAACCGCCAGGTTAGTGGGTCTGCGGAAATATCCAATCAGGCCAATGCAGAAGCTTTGCGTTCAAATGAATCAGTTCGTGGTTTGGCTGATGCAGCCAGCAAGATTGGCGAAGTTGTTGACCTTATCAGTGGTATCGCAGAACAAACCAATCTGTTGGCACTCAATGCAACGATTGAGGCAGCCAGAGCCGGTGAAGCGGGCAAAGGCTTTGCAGTTGTTGCAAGCGAGGTGAAAAGCCTGGCGACACAGACTGCGCGGGCGACTGACGAAATCAGCACACAGATTACCGGCATGCAATCTGCAACCGGTGACGCTGTGGAGGCCATTCAGACGATCAGCGAGACCATCGTGCAGATCAAGGATATCTCCGAGACGATTTCTTCAGCTGTCGCCGAACAAGGCGCCGCAACGCAGGAAATCGCAGCGAGCACGCAGCAAGCCGCATCCAGCACATCGACTGTTGGCAGTACGATAGGTGATGTGGCGAAAGCAGCTACCGAGACCGGTGCCGCTGCGAAAGAAGTCCTCGAAGTATCTGAAGACCTTTCAGAACACGCTAGTTCGTTGCGCCAGCAGGTAGAAGAATTCCTGTTGCAAGTCAGAGCGGCTTAAAAGCCCAAACTTCGGCAACGAAAGTTCAAAAGGCAGGTGACCGAAAGGTTGGCTGCCTTTTCTTTTTGCTGATCGTTGACCAATTCGTTAGATGACGGTCGGATCGTTATGCGCAATACATCAAGCGCTATGAGGAATCATTTCGAAGTATCTCACTCAGGTACGCACCCTGACCTGTATTTCCCACTGAAAGTCTTCCGATGGTTAAGTTATCTAGTTTTCAAATTACGCAAAAATGGCCCGCGCAATATCCAGATCGGATACAGCTCTACTCCTTGCCGACGCCGAACGGAATAAAAGTCTCTGCCATGCTCGAGGAAACCGGATTGGCATACGAGCCACATCTGGTGAGTTTTGCGACGAATGATCAGACAAGTCCGGAATTCTTGTCGCTCAACCCGAATAACAAGATCCCTGCGATAATTGACCCGAACGGTCCGGATGGAAGTCCGTTACCTCTTTGGGAGTCGGGTGCGATCCTGATCTATCTGGCTGAGAAAACCGGTCAGCTACTTCCTGAAGGGCCTGCCAAATACGAAGCCATTCAGTGGGTCATGTGGCAAATGGGTGGGCTCGGTCCGATGACCGGGCAAGTTGGATTCTTCCACAAGTTCGCTGGCAAGGAGTTTGAAGATCGCCGCCCGTTCGAGCGTTACCGTGATGAAGTCAAACGCCTGTTGGGTGTTCTTGACCAGAGGCTGGAAGGTCGGGAGTTTCTCATGGGCAATGAATACTCCATCGCTGACATTACGTCCTGGCCGTGGGTGCGCACCATAGACGGGTTTTATGAGGCGGCCGACCATGTCGAGCTGGAAACGCGCAAAAACGTCGTGCGTTGGTATGAGGCCTGTCTGGCGCGTCCCGCCAGCGAGAAAGCGACCAACATTCCTGCGAGAGACTGACACCGGACAATGTTCTGAGCATCAAAGGGCGGCTTCGGCCGTCCTTTTTTCATAGTGGTGATCACGTCAGGGCTCATGAAACGTCTCTGGTACCAAAGAAAGCAAGGCGTTTGCTTTCCAGGTGCACAGGGGACGAAAATGCCGGTTCAGGACAATGCAAGCTTGAGAATGATCCAGCAGGCCAATGCCTGTTTTGGGACGATGCGGTTTACCGAAGCTTGTGAGGATACCTTTTACCGGTACAATCTGGCGTTCAAGAACGGTCAGTTGCCGAGCATCTATTGCGCCGACAATCCGGATAACTCCAATCAGTCCCTGCGCCTGAGACCATACCATAACCATGGTTTCAATGCGGTCGGCGGAGCGACACGTTTATATTGGGCTGTGGCCGGACTCACAGGAGAAATCGATAATCCACGCACGGCGCTGTCCACTGAAATGGAACAGGTGTGTGGTCCGGTCTATCAATCGAGATACTATGTCTTCGTCCGCCTTGGTGTAGACCGAAATGTCATCCAGCAGAGCTTGCAAGCTTTGATTGCAAGCGTCCCCAACATCACGACCCAGCAGCTTGTTGATCTTAATGCAGCCCAAGAAGCCGTTGCAGGTACCATCGCGGTTTTCATCAACGAAGGTGCGCTTTCGGGAACCTATTGGGCAATCAAGAACCCTGTCTGGACGAATGCTTTGGACGGCGGTGCTCGCAACAATCTCTATCGGCCTATGACACTTGTGGATTTCAGATTGCCGGATGATGATGTCGATACCGCGCAGGGCGACGATATGGCGGCTGCCGTCCAGCTGATGCCGGAAAATCGTGACCGGGTGCACCGTGGCCATGGACTGATAACGGTTGACGGGCTCCAGACCTATTATGGCACCCAAAATTATCCAAACGGGCAGGGAGGACAAATACCGGGGGGTAACATCTGGACCAACCTGTTTCGGCTTGGGGCCTACAAACAGTATTTCGGTCTCGCTTCAAACGGTGTGCCCGGCATAACAGCCGAGATCCAGCCGCGTCAGGGCATCTATCGCCGCAATATGTTCGAGTATTTTCCCTATTATGATCATGACCGCGATGACGACACCAAGGCACAACTGCAGCTGGCTGCCATCTGCAACATGATCAATAATTTCGTCGACAATTGAGAACAAGGACAGGGACTTTCATCCGTGCCTTTCTCAAATCTGGGTCTCCTTGGAACTCCAGGTGGAATTTTTGTATGGACACTGCAGCTCAAACCGCCAAATCCGTACAAGGCAAAAAGTCTTACGATAACTAGGTCAGAAAAACAAAAAGGGCGATCCGAAGACCGCCCTTTTCAATAGTCCGGATTGGATCCGGGCAGCTTACATCATGCCGCCCATGCCGCCCATGCCGCCCATGTCAGGCATTGCTGGCGCGCCGCCTTCTTTCTTAGGAAGTTCAGCAACCATGGCTTCTGTGGTGATCAGAAGACCAGCAACGGAAGCTGCGTCCTGCAGAGCAGTACGAACAACCTTGGTCGGGTCAATGATACCAGCTTCGATCATGTTGACGAATTCTTCGGTCTGAGCGTTGAAGCCGAATGTGTCGTCAGTGTTTTCCTGGATCTTGCCAACAACGATGGAGCCTTCGACGCCAGCGTTTTCAACGATCTGACGGATCGGAGCTTCAAGAGCGCGAAGAACGATCTTCATGCCAGCTTCGATGTCGGAGTTGTCGGAAGACAACTTGGCGACAGCGTTCTTTGCACGAAGAAGAGCAACACCACCACCTGGGACAATGCCTTCTTCAACCGCAGCGCGGGTTGCGTTCAGGGCATCGTCAACGCGGTCTTTTTTCTCTTTAACTTCGATTTCAGTTGCACCACCAACACGGATAACTGCAACACCACCGGCAAGCTTGGCAAGACGCTCTTGCAGCTTTTCACGGTCGTAATCGGAAGTGGTTTCTTCGATCTGTGCTTTGATCTGACCAACGCGGCCCTGGATGTCGTCCTTGGAACCAGCACCATCAACAATGGTTGTTGCTTCTTTGGTGATCGCGACTTTTTCAGCAGTGCCGAGCATGTCGAGAGTGACGTTTTCCAGCTTGATGCCGAGGTCTTCGGAGATCACTGTACCACCGGTCAGGATCGCGATGTCTTCGAGCATTGCCTTACGACGGTCGCCAAAGCCAGGAGCTTTAACAGCAGCGATTTTCAGACCGCCGCGCAGCTTGTTGACAACGAGAGTTGCCAGAGCTTCGCCTTCAACATCTTCTGCGATGATGAGAAGTGGGCGAGAAGACTGAACAACTGATTCCAGGATCGGCAACATCGCCTGCAGGTTAGAGAGTTTTTTCTCGTGCAGCAGGATGTAAGGCTTTTCCAGGTCAGCCAGCATTTTGTCAGCATTGGTGACGAAGTATGGAGACAGGTAGCCGCGGTCGAACTGCATGCCTTCAACAACTTCGAGTTCGGTTTCCAGAGACTTGGCTTCTTCGACGGTGATAACACCTTCGTTGCCAACTTTCTGCATTGCTTCAGCAATGTCTGTACCGACCTGAACGTCGCCGTTCGCTGAGATCGTGCCGACCTGTGCAACTTCTTCAGAAGTCGTGATTGGCTTGGAAGCAGCTTCCAGAGCTTTAACTGCAGCAGAAGCAGCCAGATCAACGCCGCGCTTCAGGTCCATTGGGTTCATGCCGGCTGCAACGTACTTTGCGCCTTCTTTGACAATAGCCTGGGCCAGAACTGTTGCAGTTGTTGTACCGTCACCAGCGATGTCGTTGGTTTTGGAAGCAACTTCACGCACCATCTGTGCGCCCATGTTTTCGAACTTGTCTTCGAGTTCGATTTCCTTGGCAACGGATACACCGTCTTTGGTGATGCGTGGAGCGCCGAAGGCTTTGTCGAGAACAACGTTACGGCCTTTAGGACCGAGCGTTACTTTCACAGCATTTGCGAGTGTGTCGACACCGCGGAGCATTTTCTCGCGAGCGTCAGATGAGAATTTTACTTCTTTAGCAGACATAGGGTCGTCTCACTTAAAATTGGAATTTGGATGCGATCAGGTGCGGTTCGCTGGTTAAGCGATCACGCCCATGATGTCGGATTCCTTCATGATCAGCAGGTCTTCGCCGTTGATCTTGACTTCGGTGCCGGACCATTTGCCAAACAGAACGCGGTCGCCTGCTTTGACGTCTACAGGGATCAATTCACCGTTGTCTTTGCGCGCGCCAGCGCCCACAGAAACGATTTCGCCTTCTTGAGGCTTTTCCTGTGCTGTATCCGGAATGATGATGCCGCCAGCGGTCTTCTCTTCTGAGTCTACGCGACGAACAACGACACGGTCGTGAAGTGGACGAAATGCCATAAGACTTGTTTCCTCTCATGAGCGCGCCCCACGCATTGGGCAGCGCGCGAGACATGATTACTAGGGTGTTGATTTTCACGGGAACCAAAAAAGGCGACCCGTCACAAATTAGCACTCCCTATAGGCGAGTGCTAACAGCGACGTTGATTTATGTATCGAAGCCGAAAATGTCAATGGTTTGTCAGTGAAAAACTGCCGCAAACAGTGCGGCAGGTGCGCGAATAAACAGCCAGCTAATAGCGTGCGCTCGTGCAGGGGCTAGACTCTTCCATGGTTTCCAAGGCCTGTTTAATTGTTAGCGGAAACCGTGAATGGCAATGTGAATCCGGACTGCTTTCCGTTGGTTTCATCTGCAAACAGAGTTTCAAGCTGATAATCACCAGCAGGTAGTCCGCTGAACTGGAATGTCAAAGAGGCAGACAACTCGCGCTGTTTCGCCCGGCCAGATCCAGTAAACTTGGCAAAATTGCTCTGCTCCGCGAGCACCTGGCCGGATGTGTTCAATAACTTGTAGCTTGCGGTCAGCTCGTATTGGTAACCGGACTCTGTCTCGGTAAATCCATAAGCGACTGGTTCTGCATAGACAGAGATTGAATCATTGCCTGAATATTCTGAAGTTTCGCGTGGCGTGTAGTTGCCATAACCTTGGCTGGCACCGTCTGTAAACGTGGCAACTGCAAATGCAAGTTCGGAGGTGTTCCAAGCTTGATCATAGGCCGTCAGGGCACTCAAAAACGCGGGAGAAGGTTCAGAGACTAACCTATCCTGTGAGGACGCGGTCAATGTGCCCGCAAGAGTTCCTATTGTGATTAGAACAGCCCGTGCCACTTTTCCTGTAGCAATTTGCATGACCTGTTTTGTCATAAATCCCCGCACGCCCCTACATCTTGTCTGTTTTAGCGATAGGCCGATATAGACCGACTTGCAGTTTTAGACAAGAAAATGTGTGCGTTGCAGTAAACAGGAGGCACTAAACGCAACGGGCAATCCAGGATTGGCGTTTTCGGTATATAGTTGAAGGGCTTATTTCTAACGCAGCGGCAGCCATTGCGATGTTGCCATCGAACGCATCCAGTGCGTCCTCTATTATGCGGCGCTCCTGAGACCATAATGGCTCGATTGATCCGAATGCACGTGCAGGCGCCATGGTCCGGGTTCTTTCCCGTGACAGGTCGATAATCGAATTCGGACGACCTGATTGATCGCGTATGATCATTGGCAGCATGTCGTACGTGACTGCTGCGCCATCATTCATAACGACAATCTGGCGGATGGTGTTTTCCAGTTGCCTTACATTCCCCGGCCAGGAATAAGATGTGATCCTGGTTTCGGCATCAGCGTCAAAGCCTTTGAAACCGCGCCGCTCTTCTTGTGAGTAGCGGGCCAGAAATGTTTCTGCGAGTGGAAGAATGTCGTCACGACGTTCTTTTAGAGGCGGAATATGTATCGGCAGGACATGTAGCCGGTAATAGAGATCTTCGCGGAAACGCCCTGCAGTTATTTCTGCAAGAGGGTTCCGGTTGGTAGCGCAGATGATCCGGGCATCAACATGACGGCTTTCCGTATCTCCCAGACGCTGGAAAGTCCCTGTCTGAAGAAAGCGAAGCAATTTGCTTTGAAGAAGCAAATCCATTTCACCTATTTCATCAAGGAAAAGGGTTCCGCCGTTTGCCTGTTCCGCTGCACCAGCGCGATTGTCTGTTGCTCCGGTAAAAGCCCCGCGCACATAACCGAATATCTCGCTCTCAATCAGATCGCGCGGGATTGCAGCGCAGTTTAATGTTACAAATCGGTTGTCCTTGCGGTCAGATAAATCATGAATCGCATTGGCGCAGAGCTCCTTGCCGGTTCCAGAATCCCCTGTGATGAATACCGGAGCCTGGGAAGGAGCCATCCTTGAAATTTGGTCATGGAGGTCACGCATTTTAGGCGAATGACCAACAAGCCGGTTTAGGCCGGTTTGTTGACCAAGGCCGGTTGGTGCCGGTTTGGTTGCCAACTGCGGTGACATATCAGATGTCAGATCTTGCGTTTCATGTTCGACACGTTCCGCAGGTGGAGCTACAGGTCTGCGCTGCTTGAGCTGGAACGTTATCTTTGAGGCCAGCGCATCGAGAGAAAAGGGTTTTGTCAGAAAATCGTGCGCCCCGGCACGCATTGTGCTGACGGCGCGGGAAACTGAACCATGGGCCGAAACAGCAATGATGACAGACTTGGGGCATCTTACCGCGTAGGCTTCCAGCGCCTCATCACCACCGATAGTTTCAATGTCGATGACCAAAATGTCGGTAGATTTATCAGCAAGGTCCCGAAGGCAGCTTGTGGAATCCGTGTAGATGATCGGGTCGGAGCAGTCTGCAGACAATTTTGCGCAAACAGCAGAAGTTCGTGCGGCTTCAGATGCCGATGCGTCTAGAACGCGTACAATTACTGGCAAGACTTGGCCGTTGTTACTCCCCATCGCTGGGTAACCCCCATCACTCATTCTGAGTCATTCGGAAATCGAAAGATCCATCAATTAGATAATTCGCCGAACAGGGTAAACAAAGCGTTGTCAGATGACGCAAATTGCATTTTAGCAAAAGAAAAGAGCCGAAATGCCGCCCTGTTGGGGAAAATGCCAGCGCAAACCGTTCCGGATTGCATTGAAAATGAGCAAACTAAGGGGACAATCCCCAATAGGCGCAAGGCACCAAGATATTCGACCAGATGCTCTAGAAATAGCATCCGAAACCAAATTGTCTGAATTTTGCCGAAGGTTTGTATGGGGAAGTCGATGCCCTTTTCCAACGAACCCGGTACACCTTACAAAAAACGATTACTCTCATTGACAGACTGGCGACTTGTTTCCGGGAGCCGGGGAATTGGTATTATTGCGCTTGTCACTTTTTTCTTGGCCCCTCAGCAGAAAACTATCCAGAAAAACGCGACGTTTATTGCCCAATCGTCGCATAGTCGGGGACAAGTTACGGATTCTACGCCCAAAAGTAGCTTGTGGATTCGGATGAAGGTGGTTCTTGAGGCATGATTGCGAAGTATTATTTGATTCGACAAAGGTGAATTCACAATTCCATGGGCCGGACTGGGACCATATTTGTAGCGATATGCATGGCGATAATCGCATTGTCTTCAGCGACAGTGTTGGTCTTCCAGTTTGGACGTCCATTTGGCGAAGCCGTGTCTCTATCTCTGGCTATGATGTGCACCATGATCCTGGTTCATCTTCTGATAGGGCGCGCGCGCGATCGGAGTGCTGTCGGGGATGCGGTTGACCGGCTGGAAGAACGTATGTCCGATATTGACGAGGATGTCGGAAACCTGGAAGGTCGATTGACAGGTGTGGAGCACAGTGTGCCACACCGGGCACGCGAGGAAATTGACCCGCTGTTTGCCGAAGTCGAAGTGTTGGGCACACTAGTCAAGCAAATGGCAGAAGCCATGTCGGACCTTGAGACCAAGGTTGAAGACCAGCAAGCAATTGCACCGCCACCTCAAGTGCAAAGCCTTCCGAGATATCCGCAGCAGCAACCTCCTCAATCCATGCAAGGCTATGTGCCGGAACAACCTCCTGCGCAGCATTTACATGCACAGCCGCAGCAGCAATCCCGGGTACCTCACCCTGACCCGTATGCGCAGCCAATAGAAGCAATGAACCCCTATGCTGATGGTATTGTCCCGAACCATCGGGATATGTCCGAGTTAGATAGAAGGTACGGTGTTCATGTGCCTCGGGACGAGATCGATGATCATCGGCGTCCCCATTCCTTTTCGACACATGAAAACGACCCGCATTCACTTGGTTCGCATGAAACTGCGATAAGTGAATACCCAATTCCAAGGCCTGAAAAACCGCAGCCCAATATGGCGATGCGCGAGACTATTATTTCAGCGCTGAATGCCAATCGCGTGGAATTGCATCTGCAGCCGATTGTCAGCCTGCCTCAAAGGCAGGTTAAGTACTATGAGGCATTCACTCGGTTGCGCGACGGCAATGGTCAGCTGATTGAAGCATCGGCATTTGTTCCGGAAGCCGTTCGCTCCGGTCAGATAGCGCGCATTGATAATCTTTTGTTGTTCCGTTCTATCCAGGTTATTCGAAAGCTTACTTCTCGCAACCGCAACGCAATTCTGTTCTGTAACATTTCGTCTGTGTCCCTTATCGACGAGACCTTCTTCCCTGGTTTTCTTGAATTTGTGAATGCCAACCGCAATTATTCAGATGTGTTGGTATTTGAGTTTTCGCAGTATGACGTTGCAAACATGGGCGCAATGGAATTCGAGAGCCTTAGCGCTCTTTATGAGGCCGGTTTCCGGTTCTCCATCGATCAAATTGATGACATGAATATGGATTTCAACGCTCTTGCCGGACGCGGCTTCAGATATGGCAAGTTGCATGCGGACTACCTGATCGGTCGCCGTGAAGCCAAGCATGGCCATATCCATCCATCCGATTTTGGTGATTTGTTGCATCGCTATGGGGTGGAGCTGATCACCGATATGGTAGAGACAGAATCTCAGGTCCTTGAACTGCTCGACTATGATGTGAAGCTTGCCCAAGGCAATCTTTTCTCACCGCCCAGACCTGTCAGGGCGGAAGTCTTGCAAGGAACACCAGCTCCCGGCCCCAGAAAAAAAGCGGCGATGTAAACTTCGCCGCTTTTTCTTTTCCCGATTCGATTATCAAATCTTAGCTTTGTTTAGGGCCAACTTGAATAACTGTCGGTTTTTTGTCAGCCAACAGACGTTTTGCAACGCGTTGAAGATCCTCAAGCGTTATGGCTTCGATTTCGCTATTGCGCCGATCAAAATAGTCCATTCCGAGCTCGGCATTCTGTAGTGCGACCAGTTGTCGGGCAATTTTTCCGGAACTATCAAAACGCAGCGGATAGGACCCTACCAAAAACTGTTTTGCAGCATCGAGCTCTGCCTTGGTCGGGCCGTCGCTTGCCATCCGCTCCAGCTGTCCCAGCATTACAGTGACGGTTTCATTAGCGCGGTCGGCTTTCGTAGCGGCTGATCCGATCAGAAGGCCGGTTGCCTTGTAGGGCGACAATGATGTGCCCGCACCATAGGACAGCCCGCGTTTCTCGCGCACTTCCTGATACATCCACGATGTGAAAGTGCCGCCACCAAGAATATGGTTCATTACAAACGCAGCTGGGTAATCCGGGTCTTCGCGTTTTATTCCAGGTAACCCGATCAGGATATTCGTTTGCGGGACATCGAGCTCAGCATGAATGTTTTCACCCGTTTTGGGAGCCAATTCTGCAATTTCGGTGATGTTGCTAGCTACTGGCAGTGAACCGAAGACCTTGTCGAGAAGCGGTTTGAGGGTTTTGGCGTTTATGGCACCAACAACACCGATTTTCAAACCCTTTCGGGATAGGATATTTTGATGATGACTCTGAAGATCGTTAGGTGAAAGGGTTGAGATAGTATCAATCGTGCCGATGGTTGGTCTCGAATAAGGGTGGTCTCCGAACATGGCATTGGCCAGTGCCCGCCCAGCGATGGAATTCGGATCAGTTTCGCTTCGTTTGGCCTGGGCCGTTAACTGGACCTTCATCCGTTCGACCGGGGTTTCGTCGAACCGTGGATCTGAAAGAGCGAGTGAAAGAAGGTCCGTTGACTCTTTTACCGTGCTCGTGAGAGTACGGAGACTTCCATAAAATCTGTCTTTACCCGTACTGAACCCGATGCTGATGACCAGCTCTTCCATACGAGCCTGGAATGCTTCGGATGTTAATTCCCCGGCGCCTTCATCCAGTGTTGCCGCAAGCAGACGGGTAAGTCCTTCCTTGCCAACCGGATCCTGAGCTGAGCCACCGTCAAACGAAAAGTTCAACGCAACAATCGGAACTGTGTGATCTTCAACCAGCCAGGCTTCAATACCACCGGGGCTTTCGACTTTTTGTATCTCTACCGCGTGTGCGGAAATGGCTCCAAAAAACAGAATTGCCAAAACAACGGCCAGACCGGGAAGAACGTTAAAGACTCTGATGTTCTGTTTCATGTTCTAGGATTTCTTTTCGGTTGTTTTGGCGGTTGACTGGGCAGCGTCGTCTTCGGCGTCGGCCAGACTTCTCAATTCGCCAATGACCGGAGATCCAAGCAAGTAGCTTTGCGCAGCACTCAAAACGTCTTCACGATTGACAGCATTGACCTGTGCAGGCCAGGTCTGGACATCTTCGATCGAAAGGCCTGTGGTCAGCGCTGAACCGAACAATCTTGCCAGGCCGGACTGACTGTCCTGAGCATAAATTGAGCTGGCAATCATGCTGTGTTTTGCGCGAGCGACCTCTTTTTCGGTTACACCGTTTTTAAGAAGAGTATCGATTTCGTTCGCAATCAGGCGTTCCATTTCAGCAAGCGTATGTCCGGGGCGAGGAGTGGCATAGACACCAAACCGGCCATCATCCAAAGCGCCGCCCTGATAGTAAGCTCCGGCGCTGATTGCTGCTTTCTTGTCCAGCACAAGTGCCTTGTGCAGGCGGCTGCTAGGCCCTTCACCCAGAATATACGCAAGCACATCCAATGCTTCCGGAGTTTGACCAATTCCTGTTGACTGGCTTGGTACAATCCATGTTTGGGATATAGATTCTTGCCGAACTCTGGGGTCCCTGACCTGAATTCTGCGTTCGCCGGCCAGAGGTGGCTCGGACGGGCGAACTCGGTCGCCAGGTTCAGCACGTCTTTCTATTTTGCCGTAGGTGTTTTCGGCTAGTTGTTTGACGGTTTCTGTATCCACATCGCCTGCGATAACAACAATTGCGTTGTTGGGCGTATAAAACCTGTCGTAAAAAGCGATGGCAGAATCCTTGTTGAGCGCTTCAATTTCGCTTTCCCAGCCAATCACCGGGGAACCATACGGATGGTTGACGAAAGTGATCGCGTTCATCGCTTCGCGCAAACGAGAGCCCGGTTCGCTATCCACACGGGATCTGCGTTCTTCCAGAACGACTTGCCGTTCTGGTGCAACCACTTCATCGCTCAAGATGAGATTTTTCATCCGGTCGGCTTCAAGTTCCATCATCAAGGGAAGATGTTCCTTGGAAACCCGCTGGAAGTAAGATGTATAGTCTGCGCTGGTGAAAGCATTTTCCTGTCCGCCTCGTTCGGCTACCATTTTGGAGAATGCTCCATCAGGATGGGTGCTGGTTCCCTTGAACATCAGATGTTCGAGGAAATGGGCAACACCTGACTGGCCCTCGGGCTCATCTGCAGAGCCAACCTTGTACCAGATCATATGCGTAACGACAGGTGCTCTGCGATCGGGAATGACGACAACTTGGAGCCCGTTTTCCAGAGAGAAGCTCTCCAAATTAGGTGCGATCAGCATATCCGTTTGTAGTTGTTCTTGAGCCATCGCAGGAGCAATAGATAGGCTCCCGGGAATGGCAAATGAGGTGGCTGACGCTAACATCAAAGCCGCCAAGCCCTGTCTGAAACGGAGAATCTTCCATTCTGTCGATGAATTGAGTCTGTTTGGTACGGTCACGAGCGGCTCCAGTGTCAGGCCTTAAAATGAAAAACCTCCGAACTTCCTTCCCATATAGGGCCGGGAAGTCCGGAGGTCTCGTTACAATTTTGTCATGCGTGCTTGACTGAATTGAGCGGCTATTTGCAATAGTCGGTATCGCCTTCAAGACACCTGGGATCCAAAGGTGCATTTGCACTTTTTCGCCAGGTCTTCTTTTTGTTCTTTTTTTCCGTAACATCGGGCATGGGTGCATCAGGAGAAGGCGTACTGTAGGCGCTGGGTGGTTCAGTCAAATAGCGGCGGGCAGGCAGTCCATCGCCTTGGAGGTTAGCCTCTTGGGCCTTGAGTTCCTGTAGGCGCTTCCACTCTTCTTCCTGTTCGGCTTTCGTTAACGGCTCGCCATCGGAAACATCTTCATCGCGGCGCTCAGCTACTAGATCCCTGTTAGCTGTGCCAGTTACCCCTGTAATTTTAAAACCACGCATTTGTTCTGGAGTTAGGGCATCGTCAGCGCTCTGACCCCGTTTTGCATAAAGCGCTTTCAGTTCCGTGAGTTCCTGGCTTTCCTGCTGCTTTGGCCAGTCTGCATCATCTAGCCCGGCAGCAGCGGTTTCCGGCTCGGGAAGTTTACCGGCTTCAGCTGGCATGGCCAGAGGAGCTCGCGGTTTGTATTCAATCTGTTTCGCGTTGGGGTCTACAGCCCCAAGGCCGCGCATAATGCTGCCAACCAGCGCTGTATCCGGAGCCTGGGAAGTGCCGTCTGCTGCCTGACAGGCAACTAGGCCCGCTAGCATAACAAAAACTATAGAATTTTTGACCAACCCAATAACCGCCTGCATCACAGCAGATTCCTCGACAATTCTTGTTCAGCAGCAGCAGTGCTTAACCTGCCCGATCCATTCTCCAGACTTAAACTGCTATTTTGCGGCTGAATTAGGACCATTTCTGAGACTGTCATACAGGAGACCTGCAGCGCCCGCAACGATCCAGGTATCGGCAAGGTTGAAGACGAACCAGGAAAAGTCTCCAACATGGAAATAGACAAAGTCTACGACTGCTCCATAAGCAATCCGGTCAATACCATTCCCAATGGCACCGCTAATGACAAGGGCGAGAGCAAAAGCCAAGAGTTTTGAGGTCACCCGGGTCGACCAAATCCAAAGGGCGACAGTTGCGGCAACCGTCAATGCCACGAGAAGCCAACGTCCTACATTGCTGTCCTGCTGAAAGAGGCCGTATGAAATTCCTCTGTTCCAAACCAAAACAAAGTCTAGAACCGGCAAAACAGAAATCGGACCATTTGTCGCAAGATCAAAGCTGTAAACTAGCCAGAGTTTTGAAGCCTGATCCAGAATGACCCCGATCAATACGATCGAGACAACCAAAAAACTGAAGCGGCCCCAACATAGGGGCTGCTTCGTTTCGGCATCAGTTGGTTCTACTGGGTCGCTCATCCACCACTTTACCGTTGCTATCTGGTTTCGCTTAGCTTGCAGAATGGGCTGCATCCCATTCACGCAAGGCATCGGCATCGCGCAGTGTCACGTCATGATAGGTAGAGTCAGAACCAACTTCCGGCAAGATTTTCCAGGACCGGGCACATTTCTGACCTTCTGCAAGACCCGGAATGACACCGACACTTTTGGTGTCGTCCAGTGTGAAGGCACCAGATGGGGCAGCATCGGTCGTCAATGTCAGCTGACTGGTGATGCAGATATCGGCCATATCACGACCTTCCAGCGCGGACATTAAGTCAGGATCTGTCACATGAACGATCGGATGCGCTTCAAGGGAGGATCCAATGCGCTTTTCGCGACGTTCGATTTCAAGAGCACCAGTGATTACACGACGAACTGTTTTGATCTTCGCCCATTTGGCAGAGAGGGCATCGTCTTTCCATTCGGAAGGAACTGCGGGGAACTGCTCCAGATGAACCGATGTGTTCTCGCCATAGCGGGAAACCCAGGTCTCATCCATTGTGAATGGCAACATTGGAGCCATCCAGGTCACCAGGCAATTGAAGATCTTGTCGATGACATAAAGCGAAGCCTTTCGCCGCGTAGACGAGGCCGGATCGCAATAAAGAGCGTCTTTGCGGATGTCAAAATAGAACGCTGACAACTCCAGTGTCATGAAGGAGAACAGCTGATGGAAGATCTTTTTGTAGTCGAATTCCCAGTAGGCTTCACGGACCATTTCATCCAGCTCGGTCAACCGGTGCAGCATAAGTCGTTCAAGTTCTGGAAGGTCAGAGAATTCGACTTCTTCACCTGTTGCATGACCAAGTGACCCGAGCATCCAGCGCAGCGTGTTGCGCAGCTTGCGGTAGCTATCGACACTGGTCTTGATGATTTCCGGGCCGATGCGCTGATCTTCCGAATAGTCACAAGAGGCGGCCCAAAGGCGCAGGATGTCAGCGCCGTATTGTTTGATGATGTCTTGAGGGAAGACCTGGTTGTTGAGGGATTTGGACATTTTGCGTCCGTCCTCAGCCATGGTGAACCCATGAGTCAGTACCGCATCATACGGTGCGTGGCCGCGGGTGCCGCAACTTTCCAAAAGCGAGGAGTGGAACCAGCCACGATGTTGATCTGAGCCTTCGAGATAAAGAACGTAGTCCTTGCCACCTTTGGTTTTGCGGTTCGGATTGAGATCGTCTCGATTTTCCAGAACGAAGGCGTGAGTGGACCCGGAATCAAACCAGACGTCCAGGATATCCGTGACGATATCCCATTCATCGGCTGCATAATCATTCCCAAGAAACCGTTCCTTGGCACTATCGGCAAACCATGCATCCGCACCCTCGCTGACGAAAGCATCATAAATGCGGGCATTGACCGTTTCATCTTTCAGGACTTCTGCCGTTTCCTTGTTGATGAAGACGGTGATTGGCACACCCCAGGCGCGTTGACGGGAGAGGACCCAGTCCGGACGGTTTTCAATCATCGAGCGCAGGCGTTTCTGACCACCGCCAGGGACAAAGCGTGTTTCGTCGATTGCATTCAGTGCTCGGGCGCGCAGTGTATCACCTTCACCGGCAAGGTCCTTGTCCATATAGACAAACCATTGCGGCGTATTGCGGAAGATGATTGGTTTCTTTGATCTCCAGGAATGCGGATATTGATGTTTCATCCGGCCAAGGCCGATCAATGCACCGGAATCCTTCAGAAGTTCGATATTGGCTTTGTTTGCCTTGCCCTTTTCACCCTTGTGGGTGATCACCTGATTGCCTTCGAGGCCCGGTGCGTCCTTGGTATAAAAGCCATCGTCAGCGACAGTGAACGGGATCGCGGTGTCAATGCCGCGTGTTTCCAGTTCCTTTGCACTTGCCATCCAGATCTCAAAGTCATCTGCTCCATGGCCCGGAGCTGTGTGCACAAAGCCTGTACCGGCATCATCAGTAACATGATCACCGTTCAGCAGTGGCACATCGAACTGATAACCACCCAGGTCCATTTCGCGGTACGGGTGGGAAAGCGTCACAGCACCAAGTTCGTCTGCAGAAACTGCGCGTACCAGCTTGAAGTCTTCGATGCGAGCGTTCTTGAACACGTCGCTGGCCAAGGCATCTGCAAGGATCAACAGATCGCCCTTTTGGACCCAGTTATCCTCCGGGAGACCATCCTGTTTTACTTCATAAAGGCTATAGGTGATGCGAGAGGAGAAACACACAGCGCGGTTCCCCGGGATCGTCCAGGGGGTCGTCGTCCAGATGACAACCGCTGCATCAAGCAGTTGTTCGGCTGCCGCCTCATCAGTGCCGCCGGCCTCGACGATGGGAAACTTCACCCAGATCTGGTCCGACTGATAATCGTGGTACTCAATCTCGGCCTCGGCGAGCGCAGTCTTTTCGACAACTGACCACATGATCGGTTTGGAACCGCGATAGAGTTGGCCCGATGTGGCAAACTTCATCAGTTCCTTTGCGATGACCGCTTCGCTTTCGAAGCGCATCGTCAGATAAGGATTGTCCCAATCTCCCTCGATGCCAAGGCGTTTGAATTCCTTGCGCTGAACATCGATCCAGTGATCAGCAAACTCTCGACATTCCTTACGGAACTCGTTGATCGGAACCTCGTCCTTGTTCTTGCCCTTGGAGCGGTATTGTTCCTCGATCTTCCATTCGATTGGCAGCCCGTGGCAATCCCAGCCCGGAACATAATTGCTCTCAAAGCCGCTCATCTGCATGGACCTGGTAACAATGTCCTTCAGCGTTTTGTTGAGCGCGTGGCCGATATGGATGTTGCCATTGGCGTAGGGAGGACCGTCATGCAGGATGAACTTGTTTCTGTCTTTACCCTGTTCGCGAAGCTTTTTGTAAATCTCCAGTTTCTCCCAACGCGCCAGGATTTCCGGTTCTTTTTTGGGCAGTCCCGCCCGCATAGGGAATTCGGTTTTGGGCAAATTGAGCGTTTCGGAATAATCGCGTTCAGGTGTGTCGGTCATCGCTTGGTGGGTCCGGTCGTTCGGGCAGTGAGCCCGTAATCATTAAGATGATAGGTCGAGGCAGCTATTATCAAGCTGCAAGGAATGGAGGTTTGTCCCGGTCCCTGGCGCCGCAAATGCGTCAGCCGAGGGCCGGGCAAGTAATTCGCGTAATTTCACTGCCGGGTACGCAGGATATTATGTGAAGCTGATATCGCATGGCATGGGACATAGCAGCACTTTGGCGATGAATAAAGATGTTCATTGGCGTTAGCTCAAGTTGCCGTGTTTGGATCGGCCGCGCGAGCTTGCCGAGAGAGCTTTCGTTCCCGATGCGTAATATACATGCCACTACCAATAATGAGCGAAATTCCAACCCAAGTCGGACCGTCAGGAAAGTCGGAAAATACAAGGTAGCCGAACAGCGTTGCGCTGACGATTTCGACGTATTGCAACGGCGCTAGGAGGCTTGCGCTGCCACGCTGGAATGCAGAAACCACAAGGCCGTGGCCTGCAAAGGAAATCAGCCCAATCAGCGCCAGCAGGCCAATTTGCCAGAGTTCAGGCCGAATGAACTGCATTTCACCGATCTGGAACGTTATGCCCAAAGCAAGCGCCCCACCCAGAAATAGTGTCCCGGCCAATCCAGCACTAAATTGAATGGTGAGGAGGTCGTCAGTGACCGGATAGAGCCGGTTGAGAACCAGATAGAAAGAAAAGAGGACAGCAGTGCAAACAGGCAGCAGACTGACAAGCCCGACTTCAGCCAAGCTCGGACGCAAAATCATCATTGCACCCGCCAGTCCAACGACGATCGCGCCGATCCGCCGCATCCCGACATGTTCTTTAAGGATCACTGCTGCCAATACAGTAAGAATCATGGGTTCAATGAAGAAGATTGAGATTGCAGTTGCGACGGACATGTATTTGACCGCAATAAAAAAGCACAGTGATGCAGATGCCAATAAGACCCCGCGCAAGTAGTTGATCAACGGCTGCTCTCCGCGCAAACGGTGAAGCTTGCCGGTGACAATGGCGAGCAATAACGCAATCAGAAACTGAAAAAGAAATCTTCCGAACGTAATTTCCAGGGGTGGAAAATCTGCCGAGAGGTATTTCGCAATGATGTCCATCACCGGGATGATCAGCATTGCAGCGGTCATCAATATAATCGCCAATATTGGATTTTGGTCGATTTGTGACGAGTGTTTGGACGGCCTCACGCTTCGAATTCCAAAAGCCTAAAGTCGATTTCGGAAAGCGATTGGATGGAGGCTATTGCAGCTCGAGCTTCCGCACTGTCCTTGTCCATTTGGGCAACAAGAGCGTCCGCCGAGGCAAATTTCTCTTCGCCGCGCAGGTAAGAGATCAAATGAACACGCAGGCCTTGACCGTAAAGGTCGCCGTCGAAGTCGAACAGGTGGACCTCGAAGACCGGGTGTCCGTTGTCAAATGTCGGTCGTCGACCATAACTCGCTACACCATCGAACCAGTTGTCTCCGGTTTTGACCTTTACCGCGTAAATTCCTCTGAGTAACGGACAGTTTTCTTCCAGACGCAAGTTTGCTGTCGGGTATCCCAAGTCTCTGCCGCGCTTGTCTCCGTGTTGGACATTAGCTTCGAAAAACCATCGGTAACCTAGTAAGGCATTAGCTTGGGCCATGTCCCCTTGTGCAAGGCAATCCCGAATTCGCGAAGACGAAATGACCTCTGAGCTTTCGTCTTCCTCACGCTGCACGATTGTTACACCAAACCCGTGTTTGGCGCCGGCTGCTCGCAAAAAATCAGGCGTGCCCTTCCGGGCGCGGCCAAAATGAAAGTCGTAGCCGGTCACCGCGTGCGAGATATTGAGCTTGTCTATAAGAATTTCCTGGACGAAAGCTTCGGCTTCTAAGCGCGCAAAGTCTTTCGTAAAGGGAAGGATTAGTGCTCCACCAAGTCCGCAAAGGTGCAGCAAGTCAGTTTTGAGCGGATGGGGTGTAAGACGGAAGACCGGGTTTGCCGGATTAAACACTGTTCGCGGATGAGGTTCGAAGCTCATTGCAAAAACCGGGTGATGAGTACCTTGGCCGAGGCCAAGTGCAGCATCAAGGACAGCCCTGTGACCTCTGTGGACCCCGTCGAAATTCCCGATCGCAACAATTCCACCTTTCAGGTCGTCAGGAAAGGCGTCCAAATTGTCAAAAACTTGGAAAGTAGGAGATTTCAAGAGGCTCATTCAGCAAACCTTAGCGCAGTATGACGACCAGAACAGATGGGAATACCGTTCATAACGCGAACAAGGGCATTCAGACCCAAGCCGCGTGGAACCTGCCGCCAGAATTGGCAAAGGTCAAGCTGGTGTTGAGCTTCAATTGAAAGCTTTTTGCGCTTTGGTCTGTTAGAGGCCGGACCGGTCTTCGTCTCGACTTGGCACTTTGACCAAGGCCTCCCCCTGCAAAACAATGGTGTCTTCGACGCTGCAGATGCAGGTAAGACGGGCGCGGTTGCCACGTTCCATCAATTCCTCCACGCGAACTATGACTTTCACATCATCGCCAATTTTGACTGGTGCTTTGAAATTGAGGGTTTGCGATAAATATATTGCGCCAGGGCCGGGAAGGCGGGTTCCCAGAACAGCAGAAATCAAACTTGCCGTATAGAGGCCATGTGCGATGCGTGTCTTGAACGGTGTCCGTGCCGCAAAGTGCTCTGACAAATGAATTGGGTTCCTATCACCAGATACTTCTGCGAATCCGACCACATCAGAAGAACTGACATGCTTTACGAACTCTTCAGTCATTCCGACATTGAGATCTTCAAAACAGAGTTTTTGCAGTTCCAACATAACAGATTTGGTCCGAATTTTCAGTTTTAGAGCTTCGCGGACGCTAGGCGGCGCAAGGTTTTCTGGCAATTATGCTTTGGGCGAAGAAAAAAAGTGTCTGTTATTAACGGTCTTTTCAGTAGCTCCGCTTAAATTGCTCTGAGTGTGGGGAGGTGAGAACACAAAATGTGTTGCTCTCCTTCGGAAGTCATAACGCAGATCCGGGGGCTCTTGGCCAGGGATATGCAAATTGACAGTATGGAGTAGACAATGGCCCTTGATCTTCAGATGCCGGTCCTCGTGGTCGATGACTACAAGACTATGATTCGCATCATTCGAAATCTCTTGAAGCAACTTGGTTTCGAAGACATCGACGATGCTGCGGACGGCACAGAAGCCTTGGAAAAAATGAAACAGCGCCGTTATGGCCTGGTCATTTCAGACTGGAACATGGAGCCGATGACCGGTTACGAACTGCTCAAGCAGGTTCGTGCGGACGGAAGCCTCAGCAAAACACCATTCATCATGGTGACAGCGGAATCCAAGACTGAAAACGTGATCGCAGCGAAAAAAGCTGGCGTGAACAACTACATCGTGAAGCCATTCAATGCGCAGACATTGAAAGGCAAGATCGAGGCTGTCTTCTCCGAATAACAACTCACACCAAGCGGAGCTTGCCAGAAGGCTGATCTCCGCTGGTGTCAGTCGGACTCCTGATCAACTCGGTTTTGCCAAGTAAGGCGAACCGGGTAACGAATTGGTGTATCCGCAGAGTTTTAATGAAGGTTTCCAAAGCAATGGGAACTTCATGAATTCGGAGATGGCAATCTAGATGGAGAGGCTCGATCTGATGGCAAACATGAAACAGGAAAACGTCGCTCGCGTTATTGATTTCCTTGAGGAAAACAAAAACCGGGAAGGCGAGGTTTCGCTCAACGATGTGATGCACCTGGCGGAAGTCATGTCAGGCTCAATGCATGACTTTCTGTCGACTGTGCAGCCTGCCGTGACCGAAGAACTGACCCTGATTGCCAAACAAATTTCGCGCATGAAGCAGGAAATTTCCCAGCTGCGCGCGAATGACATGACTGGGAATCGAATTCCAAGTGCAGGCCTGGAGCTTGACGCAATTGTCGAAGCGACAGAAGAAGCTACCAATACGATCATGGAAGCTGCTGAAGAAATCATGGGCGCTGATACCAGCGACACTGATGCTTACCAGGAACTTGTCAGTAACAAAATGATCGGCATTTTCGAAGCCTGTACGTTCCAGGATATAACTGGTCAGCGGATTTCAAAAGTTGTCGAAACGCTCAACTACATCGATGAGCGTGTCTCATCCTTTATCGAGCATCTACGTATTCCTGAAGATCTCGACATCGATTTTGAAGAGTCTGATGAAGAACGGCGCAAGCGCGAACTCATTCTTCATGGCCCGCAACATGCAGGCGAAGGCGTTTCACAGAACGACATCGATGCATTGTTGGGTGATGCCCAGGCGGATATCGACAAGCTGTTCGACTGAGTTTTGCCTGCACATAACTTTCAAAAAAAAAGCCGCCCATTTTGGCGGCTTTTTCTGTTTCAAAAGTCAGATTGGTTCATTACCAAACCAACCGGGGAACGGCGGCGCGCGCTCGCAAACCTTCTTCCACGAGACGGCTCTGGATCAGTTCCTCTTGAGGTGCATCTGTCGGGCCGAAATCTGATGCGTGAATCCCGGCGGTGACAAACAGAACATCAATGTCCTGGGACACGGCACCACGAATGTCTGTCGGCAAACCATCTCCCACGGCAAGAACGTCTCTTTTGGAAACCGGAGCGCCAAAGAGGTTTTCCAATCGTTTCATCGCGGTTTGGTACATCGGCGCATGAGGTTTTCCCAGAATTGTAACTTCGCCGCCTAGGTCTTCATATAGCCGCGCAATGGCCCCTGCACACCAGACCAGTTTGTCGCCTCGTTCAACAACAATGTCCGGATTGGCGCAGATCATCTGCAACTTGCGATCAGCGAGTCTCTGAAGCCGGTCACGGTAGTCATCTGGAGTTTCGGTTTCGTCATCAGCAAGGCCTGTACAGCTGATAGCCTCTGCCTCGTCGTCGTTATACGTGAATGCTGCTTCGAGATTGTGATAGAGTGGTTGATCACGGTTAGGGCCAATATGCAGCAAGGTTTTGCTTCCTTGCGCGACCAGAATGTCCCTTGTGACGTCCCCCGAAGTGACAATTTCGTCATAAGCTTTCGGGTCAACACCGAGTTTGTCCAGCATCTCGCCGACATACTTGGCGGGCCTCGGGGCATTGGTGATCAGGACAACCTTGCCGCCAGTCTCTTCCCGATAAGCCCGAAGTGCCTTATGTGCATCATCAAAGGCTGAAATACCGTTGTGCAAAACGCCCCAGACATCACATAAAATGCCTTTGTACTGAGGTGCCAGGGTGCGAAGCCCGTCAACAAGAAGCGGTGCAGAAACGGTCATGGTGGGTCACTCGGATCGATAGAGTTCTGATAAGGTCGGGTGGAATCGAGGGAATACGGCGCGGACCATATAGGAACATGCGGCAGTGCGAAACCGGCAAAGGGAGTTTCATGCAGGTCAGGCAACTTGGCGAACAAGTGATCAACCAGATCGCCGCCGGAGAGGTTATTGAGCGGCCCGCCAGCGTTATCAAGGAACTGGTTGAGAACGCTGTTGATGCTGGCGCGACACAGATCGGCATTGTCACGGCCGCCGGAGGCAAAACCTTGATGCGGGTCAGCGACGACGGTATTGGCATGCTTCGAGATGATCTTAGACTCGCGATCAGGCGCCATTGTACATCCAAAATATCCGATGATGATTTGTTCGACATCCGAACACTTGGCTTTCGCGGGGAAGCTCTGCCGTCCATTGGATCTGTCGCGCGTTTGGCAATCCTGAGCCGCCATAAAGATGAAGATCACGCCTGGGCGATCGCGGTCGACGGTGGCAAGGAACATGACGTTACCCCTGCAGCTCGTACCAGCGGCACTCAGGTCGAAGTCCGGGATTTATTTTTTGCCACGCCTGCACGTCTCAAGTTTCTGAAATCGGATCGCGCAGAAGCTGCAGCGATTACCGAAATCATCAAACGGATTGCACTTGCCTATCCTTTGGTTGGCTTTTCCCTGTCAGGTGCAGACCGGCAAGCGCAAACCTGGCCAGCGGCGAGGGGAGCCGAACCGCATCTTTCACGCATTGCGCAAATTCTCGGGCAGGACTTCGTTGATAATGCCATGGAAATTGACGCTGAACGAGAAGGTGTGCGGTTGACCGGGTTCGCCGGCTTGCCAACACATCATCGCGGCAATGCTCAGCACCAGTTTTTCTTTGTCAATGGACGCCCAGTGAAAGACAAGTTGTTGCTGTCAGGTCTTCGAGGTGCGTATGCAGACGTTTTGGCGAGAGACCGACACCCTGTCGTGGTTCTGTTCATTGATCTGGAGCCAGGCCAGGTTGATGTGAATGTGCATCCGGCCAAATCGGATGTCCGTTTCAGAGATTCGCAGCTTGTCAGAGGGCTTCTGGTCGGTGCCATCAAACATGCTTTGGTGCAGGCAGGTCATCGCTCGTCGACATCCAATGCCGCCGTTGCTCTGGATGCGCTGCGGGCTCAAGGTGCCGGATTTCAAACCGGCCCTGAAAGGCCGACGCCACAATCGGGTAGCTATCAAGGTGGAGTTGGCTATAAGCGCCTGGATCCAAACCAGCACTGGTCGCCGGATGCGTTCCGGCCGCAGGATACAACCAACTCTCCAGCGGCTACGGAGTTTTCAGAAAATCCGCAGCCGGGGATGAAAACCCAGAATGGCTTTTCGGATTTAGCCGTTCCTTCGGCAGATGCTCGGGCACATGATGTTCCTGTCGAGGCAGAAAAAACGCGTTTGCCACTTGGGGCTGCCCGGGCACAGGTCCACGAGACCTATCTGATTTCCCAGACAGAAGATGGCGTGGTCATTATCGATCAGCATGCCGCCCATGAGCGGCTTGTCTACGAGCGATTGAAGGAAGCGCTGGCAAAAAAGGACGTCGCTCGCCAGATCTTGCTGATTCCTGAAATAATCGAGTTGCCGGAAGAAGATGCCGCGAGATTGGCAGAGCGTTCGGAAGACCTCGAAAAGGTTGGCCTGTCGCTGGAGGCCTTTGGCCCGGGGGCAATCGCCGTTCGCGAAACACCTGCAATTCTTGGTGATATGGACATCCAGGGCATGGTGCGCAATTTGGCCGACGAGCTAGCCGAATGGGAGACGGCGGACGGCCTCAAGGAAAAGCTTGATCATGTTGCCGCAACTATGGCCTGCCATGGGTCAGTCAGGGCGGGGCGTCGGATGCGCCCGGAAGAAATGGATGCGCTGCTGCGCGACATGGAAGCAACACCGTTGTCAGGCCAATGCAATCATGGTCGCCCGACATGGGTGGAACTGAAATTGAGTGATATTGAGAAACTGTTTGGTCGGAAATAGCAAATAAATCGCATCCGTCAAACGCTGGCGAGCGTACTCAAATACATTTCGGAACGGGAGAAATAAATGTCAGAAGTGGACGCCCGCCAGCAAAAGGCTCCATCTGGACAACCGACTTCCGGCTTCGGAAAGGCCATCAAATATTGCGTCTGGTCAGGCATTGTTCTCGCCAGCGCCTATTGCGTAGCAGCCGGGTACATGTACCTCAATCAACGCAGTTTTGTGTTCGTGCCGTCTGGGGAATTGGCGACACCGGCTGAAAAGGGCCTGGAAGGTGTTTCGGTCGAATTGGTTGAGATGGCCGACGGGACCAGTATCTCGGTTTGGACCGCTAAGGCGACGAAACCTGATGCTCCGACAGTGCTGTATTTTCATGGAAATTCAAAAAACGTGTCGTCGCGATGGGAACGTTTCAAGCAGATTGTCGATAGCGGATATGGGCTTTATGCACCGAGTTATCGCGGTTATGCGGGCAGTGGCGGCGAACCATCGGAATCTGGCTTTATATCGGATGCTATCGAGCATTTTGATTATCTGAGATCGAACAACGCTTCGATCATTGTCCATGGCGAGAGCCTTGGTACAGGTGTTGCCACGGCTCTTGCGGTTGAGCGACCCGATACCAGCTTGCTTGTTCTGGAGGCTCCTTACACCGCTCTTCTGGATATGGCCTCTGCGTCCTATCCCTGGCTTCCGGTTTCCATGCTGATGAAAGACCCGATGCTGACACGGGAACGCATTCAAGATATTACAATGCCTGTCCTGATCCTGCACGGCACGACAGATCGTGTCATTCCTGTCGAGCACGGACGGCGTGTCTTTGACGCTGCAAACGATCCAAAGGGCCTCGTGATCATCGACGGCATTGGCCATAGCGATTTATGGAAGAACGGTCTTTGGGAAGAGGTCATGGCGGCTTATGATAGGCACCTTTGATTTGGAAATAACCGGCGGGAAAACATCTGCCGGTTCAGCCTTTGTCCCGAAATCTAACTCCTAAAATGTTCGTTGCATCCGCAATGTGCTATACCACTCGGAGGTATCACTTAGTCCGGACGAGTTGCTGAAGTCCACATTTCGATATTGGACTTCAGGTCCTATGATAAAACCGCTTATAGGCTCCCATACAAGGTTCGCGCTAGCGTCCCACTGCGTAAAATCATATGCATTGGTTCCGCCGACTACATTGTGATACCCGCCTTCGAGGTTAAATTGAAAAGTCTCGGCAAAATCTTGCCGGATACCCCCAAAAATGTTCCAGGTTTTTGTTGATTTGGAATTGGTTCCATTCGAGACCGCATCAGATATTCGGCTATTCCATCCAGTGGATCCATAGGCGCTTGCACCGTCTGTATAAACGGCTTGGACGGCAAACTTTGTGCCATTGCCTATCCTGTTGGATTTGAGTTTAACTGCGCCGCCGATTGCCCATCCAAGTGTATTGCTGGAATTAGCTGAGGCAGCTTTGTAGGCTGAATTTGGATAGATCTGATGAAGCGCTCCCATCAACTGTGCCGTGCCCCAGCTTTGGTTTAATCCAAATGCAGCGACAAAGTCAGGAAGGCGTGTACCGCCATAACCCTGATTGGCACCATTAACCGCCAGGTTTTGCTCGCGCGCCGATCGGTCTTCGATTGCAAATGTGGAACTGAACCCGTTGCCGAAGTTAAAAGTGTATGCGGCTTGGTTTAAATTCTGGTCTGTGTAGCTTTCGATTTGGGCATTGAAAGAGTAGCCAGTGAAGAAATCGAAATTTGACGGAGCGCGACCGGCTAGCAATCCACCCCACTGAACATAGGCATCGTCTAGCGTAAATGAAGTGTTGTTGGCATTCGTCGCGGTTCCATAGATCTCCATATAGGTTCGCAGAGTGCCAAAATCTGTTGCTGATCGGGCGTCCAGGTAAATATATCCACGCGCGCGTGACTGATATCCATCATTATTCCGGTCACTCCAAGCACTCTCAGCTTTGCCAAAATTGCGAACTCTAAATTCTGCACGAACGCGACTGCTCACCCGTAGGCAAGTTTCTGTTCCGGGGATGTAATAAAACCGGCTACCAAACGCATCGCATATGCGTAGATAATCAACCGGTTCCGGGGCAATCGGTAAGTCAGCTGCATGGGCGCTCAGTGTTGACGCCATTAGCCCGGCAGTCGTCGCCAAAAATGCAATTCTGTTCATCTGTGCCTCCAAAGAAAGTATTTCCCCGTCGAATGGAAGTGTAGATTAACAAGAGCAACAGATCACGCATGCCTGCGACCACATCTTGGTGAATTCAGATAAATGCGGTGTGTGTCGCATTTGTGCAACTGTCTATTTCATCGCTTTATTTGAAAGAATGTTTTCAGAATATCTGCGGCCTTCTTTTCACCGATGCCGGAATAGACCTCTGGCGTATGGTGGCAGGTTGGTTGGCAGAAGAAGCGGGTGCCATGGTCAACAGCACCGCCTTTTTCATCCCCAGCGCCATAATACAGTCGCCGCAAACGCGCGAATGAAATTGCCCCTGCGCACATCGGGCAGGGTTCCAACGTCACATAAAGGTCGCTGTCTGGCAGACGCTGTGATCCGAACTCGGCGCATGCGGACCGGATGACGAGAACTTCCGCATGGGCTGTCGGATCATTGAGTTCCAGTGTCCGGTTGCCATCGGATGCAATAACCTGCCCATCTTTGACCAAAACCGCACCTACCGGGACTTCACCGCGATCTGCTGCCTTTTGGGCCTCCTCCAGAGCGAGGTCCATATATGATTTTTCAGATCGCCTAGGATGCGGCATGTTTATGTAATCTTTGCTGGCAAATAGAGAACGATATTTAGAGGGAAACCTTTGTTTCGTCAGCCCCAAATGCTTCTGAAACAAGCACGACTGGAAGAGCTATGCGTTTTTGAAAGAGCATCTTTGCAGAAAATGGTGAAAACAAGCGATTCCCGAAACGCTCAACGTCTGCTATGACGCGCGCATGACCACAAAAAAATTCTCTTCAAAACGGCCCGGCTCCGAAGATGGACGCGGGCATAGCAAACGCGCACCGGAAAAGCGCGGCTCCGGTCCCAAAGGTGACAAGAAGCCTGGATCCAAATTCGGTCCAAAAGCTGTCCCGAAGTTCGCCTCGAAGCCTAGGATCAAATCCGGTCCAAAACCTGGTGCGAAGCCTGCTTCAAATCCGGCACCTCGTCCTTTGGCCGACGAAACGTCAGATCGTGGTGAGCGCATCGCAAAAGTCATGGCTCGTGCCGGATTATGCTCTCGCCGCGAAGCAGAAACCTGGATCGAGGCAGGCCGCGTTGAGCTCAATGGCACTTTGCTGACCACGCCCGCCATTACAGTCACCGCTAATGACAAGGTGCTGGTCGATGGCAAGCCTTTGCCATTGCGTGAGCGAACACGTCTTTGGCTCTACCACAAACCCAGGGGTCTGGTGACAACGAACAAGGATCCCGAGGGCCGCCCGACTGTATTTGACAGACTGCCTGCTGATTTGCCGCGGGTACTGACTGTCGGACGTCTGGACATAAACACCGAAGGTCTGTTGTTGCTCACAAATGATGGTGGTTTGGCTCGCGTCCTTGAATTGCCGGCCACCGGCTGGCTGCGCCGATATCGCGTGCGTGCTTTCGGCAAAGTGACACAGGCGGACCTTGATACCTTGAAAGATGGGGTCGCGATTGAAGGCATTCTTTACGGTGCTATCGAAGCGACACTGGACAAGGAACAAGGCAGCAATATCTGGATGACTGTCGGCCTGCGCGAAGGCAAAAACCGTGAAGTTAAACGGGTTCTTGAACATCTCGGCTTGTCGGTAAACAGGCTCATTCGCTTGTCTTATGGTCCCTTCCAGTTGATGGATTTGCCGGAACGCGATGTCCGTGAAATTCGGGGACGTGTTCTGCGCGACCAACTTGGCGAAGCTTTGGCAGAAGAAGCTGGTGCGGATTTCGATGCACCTATTTTCAATGTGTCGCAGCAGGAAGAAGACAATAAAACCACCGGCGCGAAACGCCCTGGTCGAAAAACGGGAGACCGTTCACGGGGAGGTACTAAAGACGGTGCTGGCCGCGATGGTGGTCGCAGCGATAGTGGCGGAAAAGAGCGTGGAGATGGCAAATGGCTGACTGCACGCGAAGGCAGGTCTGAGACGGATCGCCGGAAGGCTGCCAAATCTGAGCGCTCAGGAGCAAAGTCAGGTAATCGCAAGAATGCTGGTCCGCGCCAGGAAAAGGTCTCGCCGCGATCACGGTTCAGGCTGACGTCGGAGCCAAAACCCCGGAAAGATGCCGCCGCAGAACTTCGTCCGTTGCCACAGCGCAAAATCTGGAGCGACGACGGCCTTGTCGACGACAAGCAACAACAAAATCGCTATGATCGCGAAAAGGATCAACGCAAGGGGCCCCACAAGGGCGGATCTGGCGGCGGTCGTCCACCGCGTGGTGGTGGACGTTCGTGAGGATTGTTTCCGGCAGATTTAAAGGTGCTGCCCTGGCTGCCCCAAAATCGCAGGCGACACGGCCGACAAGTGATCGCTTGCGCGAGACAATCTTCAACATACTTGCACATGGCCTTGATGTTGATCTCGATGGTGCGCGGGTTCTGGACCTTTTTGCAGGAACTGGCGCGCTGGGCTTTGAGGCCATCAGCCGAGGGGCACGTCACTGTACCTTTATCGAAGAAGGGGCTGAAGCGCGCGGTGTAATTCGCAAAAACATGGAGACACTGAGCCTAAACGGTGTCTCCAAGATTTTCAGGCGCGATGCCACACGTTTGGGAAGTTCCGGAAACATTCAACCGTTCGATTTGCTGTTCGCTGATCCGCCTTACGATAAGGGTTTGGGGGAAAAGGCATTATCGTCAGCCGCAGCAGGCGGATGGCTGAAAGAAAACACCATATGTGTTCTGGAGGAGCGGGCCACAGCCGACGTGGACATTCCAGACGGATTTTCCGAGCTGGATCGACGGGAAGCTGGCGATAGCCAGATTGTTTTTCTTTCGTACGCTAATCCGGCGTAAATAGCGGGTTTCAAGCGCCACCGGGCATCATGATGTAGACGGTTTTTTGATGTGGCAAATTCGACCGGCTGACGATGAGCTTGGGTGCATCCGCTTGTACCAGTTGATATCCCTTTTCCCGAGCTCGGCCCGTGAAGGCCTCCAGTGCGCCAGCGAAATGAAAGTGCATAGGGATAACCATTGCTGGCCTGATACTTTCCAGGACATCCATCAGGCTGTCGAGGCGCAGCGTTGACGAATTATCGATAGCAGCGAAGACGATGTCGATTTGACCCAGGCGTTGGAGGTCCTCCTGGGTTAGCCGATGATGCAGGTGGCCAAGGTGGGCGATACAAAGATCAGCAACTTCGAACACAAAAATGGAATTTCCAAGTCTCCTGATATCACCATCCCATCCGCGAATATTGGTTTGAATGTTACGGATACGGACGTCGTCGACAGTCAAGTCATGATCAATCGGCCCACCATTCAGGTTCCAACCGTAGAGCAGGTGTTCAATGCTTGTGTCCGGTGACATGGAAAAATGGGTGGTATGTGCACCGTTCATCGTAGCAACAATAGGCGGCAGGAACGGTCTGATACTGTCATTGTAATCCGTTGCAATTCTTACTCCTTTCGGCGTTTCCAGTTCAAACGTGGAGTGCCCGATATACCGTATTTGTACTTCATCTGTTTGAAGCGCGACTTGCCAGACACGGACTTCGCCTGGTGATACGGGTTCGTAGGGGGCACCGGCTACCAGTTGGCAGATAGCGAAGGCCGGTCCGGCCAACAGCATCCCCAAGGTGGCGGCAATACTGGCAATGCCATGCCGACTTCGCCGAAGAAAACGCACCAGACTTTTATTGGGAAGCGGAATGTACTGTTTCGTCATCTCAGACCTCCTACTGGAACTCTACCATACTCTTAGGGTAGGCGACTGACAGGTGAGGGCAAGACCGGAAGACTAATGTTCAGCAGTCTTGAATTGAAATACTCGACCGACTGACAAAAGAAAAGGCAACCGACCGTAGGGGCGGTTGCCAGGTGGGGGCGGGTGGGAGGAGGTACCTGCCCCGGGAACGAAAGTGTTAAACTACATGAAGGCTGACAGGGGCCTTGGTGCCGCGTGGGCGGGTGTTCAGGTCTTCGGTCGCGGAACTTGCATTGCGTGATTGTGCATAAATAAGCTCTCCGGCGTGTCCAGCTTCGCGGACTAAGGCATTTTTATCACAATGGGCCGCGATACTCAGACCGAGGCGCCGAAAATGGGATCGGCGATAACAATAAACAGCCAATGCCGCTCGCTGATCCTGCGATAGTTGTGTGTCAATTTCTGCAGTTGAATTCAGAGTAGCGTCCATGAGCTTTTTGAGAAGCTCTTCGGGTACCGGACAATTCTCCAAGTCTGCTGATCCTGATGGCAATCCCATCACCACACTCCCTAAAAATTTATCAAATTATTTCCTGATTTGATTAACGATAGGTTAAGTGCATGAATAGACTCAATAAAAACCATAATATAGGGATGAAAAACACTGTTGTTTTAGGGGTGATTGCAGTCGAGTATTTGTTAGGAGTTGTAATAAAAACCAATGTTGTTTCTTGAATCTATTTTTTATTTGTTTCTTCCGATCAGGCGCGCCATGATTGGGATCATGTCATGTCTGGCGCTTGTGCAGATTTCATATGTTTATGAAATTTAAGAAGAAAATGGACCCGTTCCAAATCCATTGTGTGGTATCGCTGTTTTGAGCGCTGGTCCAAACAGATTTCTGGGCGGGCGTTCAATGCCGTCAATTGGGGAAATCTAAGGGTTCGTCAAAAAAACCGGTGATTTGCTGTTTTGAAACAACCAAATGCGTCTCCGGATGAGGAATTCCGGAGGGCTTAGATAGCGATCAAATCAGGTAATACAGTTCATCAGCCGAATCGGACATCCACTCCGTGACCTTCTTCAGGGGCATTGGGTGTGCGATGAGATAGCCCTGGATGGAGAAATCCCCCATCATCCGCAAGCGGTCATATTGGGCTTCTGTTTCCACCCCTTCGCATACGACGCCTATATCAAGCGAGCGTGCGAGTTGAATGAGCTGGTTGACGACAATTTCTTTTTTGCGATCATCCAATAGCTGGTTGGTAAAGGATCGATCAATTTTCAAGCCATTGATGGGCAGGTCGGCGACATGCGTCAGTGAGGCAAACCCTGTACCAAAATCGTCCAGCTCAATATTCACGCCCAGTTGATTGAGTTCCGTGAGAGTTGACAGGTGGCATGTACGTTCGTCATCCAAAAACACGGATTCAAGAACTTCTGCGGTGATCCTGTTTGGTGAAACACCGTTTTCGGACATGGCTGACTTGAAGTGTTCGATAAATTGCCCGGACGATAAATGCGCTGGAGAAAGGTTGACGGAAATCCGCCCGAAATCCAATGCTGCATCTTGCCAATTTCTGGCTGCGGACAAGGCCTTGTTGATCACGATCTTGCCAAGAACCGGGGCAAGGCCGGTTTTTTCGACAATTGGCAAGAACTGCGCTGGTGGAACAACACCGTGATCTGGATGGTTCCAGCGCACAAGTGCCTCAACTCCGGTAACCTTTTGGCTGCGAAGGTTTACCTGGGGCTGGAATTCAAGAAAGAACTCATCATTCCGGACTGCCCGATGCAACTCAAGCTCAATTTCGGCTTCCGCTTCGCTATTCACCTTCATGTCAGAAGTAAAGAATGTGAATCGATCCTTGCCACTGTCTTTCGAGCGATAAAGCGCCAAATCAGCATTTACAAGCAAGGTATCGAAGTCGTCTCCATCTTCCGGGCATAGTGCTATTCCCATGCTTACGGTCGGCCAGAAGCGATTGCCTTGGAAGTCCATCGGTTCGCGCATTTGTCTGCGCGCTCGTTCACACAATTGATTTGGGTCGGACTGATCTGAATCGGCGAGAATGACAAATTCGTCGCCGCCCCATCGATAGGGCGTGCCCAAACCTCTGCTGACCTTTCGCAGGCGTCGGCCGGTTTCTTCAAGGCAATAGTCTCCGGCAAGATGGCCCAGCGTATCATTGACCCGTTTGAAATTGTCCATATCAACATGGATAAGAAACGCTGGCCTGTTATCTGATGAGAACCTTGTCTTGGCATCACGCTGACAGCCCGCCCGGTTGGACAGCTTGGTAAGAGGGTCGAAATAGGCAAGCAACTCTGCCCGGTCCTTGGCCTCCCGAGTTTCGTTTTCCCGTTGCACTCTGTCCGACACGTCAGTAGCGATACCGACAAACAGGTTTCTGCCGCGATCTTTCATTATCTGGACTTGAAGATCGACCGGGTATTCGCTGCCGTCGCTGCGCCTGTGGGAAGTCTCCAGGGACAGGCATGAGACTTTGCCGCCGAGAAGTGGCGCGACATGGCGCTCAACAGCCTCTCTGCGGTAAACAGAGTTGATGTCCCAGATCTTTTGCGACTTTAACTCATCAAGTGTGTAACCGAGGTTCCTTTGCGCGCACGTGTTTGCATATTCAATTGCAAAAGTGTCAGCGTTCAACACGTAAATTTCGTTGAGTGAAGTGGATAAAATGCTTGCGAGCAAATTGTTCTGATGTTCGGCTTTTTGCCGCGCAGTGATGTCATGCACGGTCCCGACCACCCTTGCAGGGTTGCCGGCGGCATCAGGCATAACAAAACCCCGAATATGCACAAACACAATGGAGCCATCCAAAAGTTTGACAGAATGCTCGAAATCGAATTCACCGCATGTCGCTATTGCCGGTTCGATTTGTCTTTTGGCTAAAGCAAATTCTTTTGGAGGAACTCTAGCAAACAAATGCTCCTGGATTTTCTCTGGCGGTGTTTCCGAAGGAATACCCATAATTCGGAAAAACTCTTCCGAGGCTCGGACTTCGTTTGTAGCGATATCACGTTCCCAGCTGCCGACGGATGCAATTTTCTGAGCTTCAATTAGTTTTGCTCGGCTTATTTCCAGTTCCTTGGTGTTTGAGTCGACTTCATGTTCCAGACGCGAGCGGGTGGCTTTAACGGCATATTGAAGGTTTCCAAGAAGACGCCGGAACACGAGCCAGGCAAGCATTGCAAGGCCAATTGCTGCCAACAGGGAAATTAAAGTGTACTTGGCAAAAGCAAGGACGTTTTTTGTTACATCACGAATAAGCACCAACTTGGCATCATCGCTTCCATTGATGATTTTATTCGAGAGTTCCTGCGAAAAAAGTATCTTATTGCCATCTATGTAGAACGGCGAAATTTTTCCGGAGAAGGATCGATTGTTCAAAATATTCTCAAGCGCGGCCGGAGATGCCTGAATTTGACCCAAGGTTTTATATCGAAGCTTTGATGTGCTGACCTCCCCTGGCAATGCAGAAGTTTCGCCAGAGATCGGGGACTGCGTGCCGTAAACTTTAACCACCTCGGCGTTTACAGCCGTACCTGCAAGCGCAAGAGGGGTTTCTATCTCCGCAGCGAGTTTGAAGTATCCTAAAAGCCGGCCACCGTGGAACCAGGGTTGGAACAAGCTGACAACGATCTCATCATTGTTGCCAAATTCCAGACTATTGGTTGTGCGATACATTGCAGAAGACAGGTCTGATAGAAAAGCCACATTCGGATTGCTCTTTAGCGCTATCCCGTTGTCGCGGTACCTAAATTCGTGGTTCGGCGTATAGATCGTGAATTCGGAAATGCTCGCATCTTTCGCCCAGCGCATGAAAACGCGGTCCGTAATAGCGGTAATTTCCTCTATATTCCCAGCGAGAACGGCCTTTCGGAATCGCTCGTCTTCCGAGATCACATCCGCAACCTGCATCAGCACGCCGGAACCGAGCTTCTTGTGCTCCAGCAACAGGTTCTTAGCTGCATCTGCTACCCGGTTATGTGGGGCAAGAAGCTTGTGATATTCCGTCACCAGGTTCTGAGCAGTTACAACCAGAATTGTGAACACCAGAAAGGCAACGAATACGGCTTTGAGTGGTTTTTCAATTTGAGAACCGTTTTCGCTCCATTGGGATAGAATTCGGTCCATACGCTTGCTCATGGATACCAACAAGGGTCTCCTGGACGGTTGATGATTCAACTCTTCTGAACTACGACCGTTCACGCCTTACACCTGTACTCAAAGCAGCCAAATCAAGCGTCCTTCAGCAGACTGGATCGTCATGTTTGCTTTAGGGGAACCCGGTATTTGGTACGAACTATCACTGCTAGTAATAGCAATAGTTGTGAGAGGTTAAATTGCATTGAATGCGAATGTTAAAAAATTTAAGAAAAACAAAGAAAAATTGTCTACTGGAAAAGAATTAGCGACATTTGGCATTCGTCAGAACAAGTTCTGGCATTGGAGATGGTATCGTCTGCATGCGGAATGCAGTCAGCCTGCGAAAAAGCTCGCCAAAGACTTTTGCAATTCTTCGGGCGTTTCCTCTGGCAAAAAATGTCCGCCAGGAAGAGCCTTCCCTTGGATGAGCGGGCACCATCGCCGCCATGTCTCCAAAGGATCGTCGACACTGGTTGCTATCCCGTTTTCCCCCCACAGCGCCAGACAGGGCATGGAAAGTGTATTGCCCATGTGGAGGTCATTTTCATCATGGTGATAGTCGATATGAGCTCCAGCGCGATAGTCTTCGCAACTGGCGGCAATTCGACCTGGATCATTGAACCATGCGCGGGTGTGGGCGAGTGCTCCGTCTGAAAAACAGCTCAGATCCTTTTTGGCAGTCCAGCTGGCCAATGTGTGCTCAAGAAATTGTAGGGGCGCAGCAGAAATCAGGTTTTCAGGAAACGGAGCTGCCTGGGCCAGGAAGGCCCAATGATAGATTTTCAGCGCAAAAGTTCTGTCCAGTTTGTTCCAGTAGTCGTAGGTCGGGAGAATATCCAGAACTGCCAACCTTAGAACCGTTTCAGGGTGATCAAGGGCCATGCGGTAAGCGACCCGTCCTCCGCGATCATGGCCTGTGAGCAAAAATTGATCGTGGCCCAATGATCTCATAACGGCGATCATGCAATTTGCCATGGAGCGTTTTGAATATGCTTCATGATCTGTGCTGAGAGAGGGAATGGCGGATTGGCCATATCCCGGAAGATCCGGCATCACCAACGTGAAATTCTGTGCAAGGTCTGGAGCTATCCTGTGCCAGATGACATGAGACTGAGGATACCCATGCAACAGCAACAAGGCAGGACCGATTCCGCCTGTCCTGCAAAAAATCGGGCCGAGATCTGTATGGATCGAATGGCTTTCAAATCCGGGAAAAAGGTCCGGCAGGGATTTGTCCATGAGAGTCTCACCCATTTGATAATTTCAGCGAGACTAAGCAGGATCAAATCTGCAAACAAGAATGATCGCTGGAGAAACTATTTTTCAATCAGCTTTTTGATTCACGCTCAACAGCGCGCCAGCCAATGTCATTCCGGCAAAAACCATCTGGCCAGTCAATCTTGTCAACAGCCTGATAAGCAACAGCTTTGGCTTCTTTGACCGTCGCACCGAGTGCCGTCACGTTCAAAACGCGGCCCCCATTTGCAACAATCCGGTTTCCGTCCTGTTTTGTACCTGCATGGAAGACTTCGAGGTCAGGCACGCTTAAATTCTCGGTGCCTTTGATCTCGGTGCCTTTCGCGTACGATCCCGGATAACCATTGGCAGCCAGGACGACAGATAAGGCCTTTTCGTCACGCCACTCCGCAGAGCAGGTATCCAGTGTGCCATTCACGCTGGCAAGCAGAAGGTCGAGCAGATCGCTCTTCAGGCGCATCATCAGAACCTGGCATTCCGGATCGCCAAAACGGGTGTTGTATTCAATGAGTTTCTGGCCATCAGCTGTAATTATCAGGCCAGCATAGAGGACGCCCTTGAACGGTGTGCCGCGTTTGGCAAGGGTTGCGATAGTCGGTTCGATGGTCTCACGCATGACACGAGCAATGAGGTCGTCTGTGAGAACTGGAGCGGGCGAATAGGCCCCCATTCCGCCGGTGTTCGGCCCTTCATCGCCGTCAAAGGCGCGTTTGTGGTCCTGCGCCGTGGCGAGTGCCAGCGCATTTGTTCCATCGGACAAAACAAAGAAACTGGCTTCTTCGCCTTCCAGGAATTCTTCGATAACGACCTCGGCGCCTGCAGCACCGAATGATCCTTCAAAACAGGCCGAGACGGCGTCTTCAGCTTCCTGAAGGGACATAGCAACAACGACACCTTTGCCTGCGGCAAGACCATCAGCCTTGACCACGATCGGTGCGCCTTGTTCGCGAACATAAGCAAGTGCGGAAGCTTCGTTGTCGAAGCGCCCATAAGCGGCCGTCGGGATGTTGGCTTCGTCACAGACACCTTTTGTGAATGCCTTGGAACCTTCAAGTCGCGCGGCCGCCTTGCTCGGGCCAAATGCCTTGATTCCTGCATCGCTCAAGTCGTCCACAAGTCCTGCAACCAGCGGCGCTTCCGGGCCGACCACCACCAGATCAATGTCATGCGACTGGCAAAAAGAAATCACGGCACCGTGGTCTGAAACGTCCAGGTCCGTGAGCTCGGCATGTTTGGCGATGCCGGCATTCCCCGGGGCTGCATATAGTTTGGTCAGCTTGTGTGACTTTGCCATGGCCCAGGCCAGAGCATGCTCACGGCCACCAGATCCGATCAGGAGAACTTTCATGAAATGCCAATCTCTCATGCTACGGGTCGCAGGGGAGCGGGAGCCAATCCATGCAGGTTGGTGTCCCGAATTTGTGCGGGGTCTAACATGGGCACGGCAGGGCTGCAATCAGCGCACCGGCAGAGCGTGTGCAAGTCTGATTTCAAGCCATGAATGGGCGCTTCCATGAGCAGGACCTGGCAATTGTTGTTGGGAACACCGGCGAATCGTCGGGACGTTTTGGCAATCGTGGCGCAGTGCCAGAAATTGGCAGGCAATCCGTTTGACAAGAACCATGAAGCGGCCGTCAGCCAATTGCTGGTGGATGCTTCGGCAGGGCGGATTTATCTCGTCGAGGTAAGAGGGCAACCGGCCGGCTTTGTTAGCGTCTCCTTTCAATACTCCATTCTTCAGGCCAGCCGCCTGGCGGTCTTTGAGAAAATATACTTGCTGGAACAATTTCACGGACGTGGATTGGCACAACGTGTGCTGCGCGCCACAATTGGTGATCTTGAAGCTTTCGGAGCCCTGGTGGTTGTTGCCGATTTGAAGGAAACGGATCCACTTGCCCGGGTGTTTGAACTTGAGGGATTCTCGCGCACAAGACTGATCCGGTTTTCAGATGACTGCATACCGGAAGACGGGGGGATGTAATTCTGACCCTTCCGCAAAGGCTTGAACACAAGTATCCAAGCCCTTGGTCTGGACACTATCCGTTCACCTTGAACCGGCACAAAATGACATTGTCCCGTTCCAGATCAGCGCCCCAGATTAGCTTTGCGGATCTATCCCAATCGATCTGGTCATAACCGTCTTTCGGGCGAACATCGCGCGCGCTGTGCACAGATGCCTTCGGCCAGGAGCTGTCATCAAAGCCGGGCGCTGTCCAGTTTCCGGGAACTGGAATCTGCTGTTGGGCGCAGGCCCCCTTGTTAACTGTCGGGTTTCGTTCACCCTCACAGCTCTTATCGATAGGAGCAACTTGTTGAACAAGGCATCGCCAGTCCGACCCGGTCGTCGCCAGCAATTTGCCGGTCGCCTTGTCCCTGAACTGCGCGATGGCACCGCCGTCGCCCATCTGCTGTTTGCGGGACCCGATATATTCAAGCCCGGTTTCATTCTCCATGAAGTCGCGGAATTCAAAGGCCAATGTCATCGGGAAATCAGCATTGAATTCAAAGCGCTCGGCGTTGAAAGATCTTTCGGTTTTCAAAGACACGCTGTCTTCAAGCAGTGGTTCTCCGTTGACGTAAAGCTTGAACCAGTTATCGACCCAGACTTCTCCAACAACAGACTGCGCGCCAGAGCTGTCGATGCTGCTTTCGTGAACAGCAGGGCCTTTCCCGCCTTTGGGTGGCGGCGGCTTCTTTTGGGCCAGGGCAACAGAGGAAAGGGCGGTCAGGCCAATTCCGAACGAAATGAGGATTGTCGTTCCAGCACCGAATGCTTTTCTCACGGTATTCTCCATCATGTTTCCCAGACACCAATAAACAATGGGTTCTTGCGGGATGAATTTCATCTTAAAACCCGTTAGAAGAGCCGTTAAATTGTAACCAAGTGTCTCAATCGGGCCCGAGCCCGATCATTTCGAACAGGCGAATTATGTTTTTTTCCACCAAGGACACCGGGCCGGTTGCCGATGCTGTGAAGCAACATTGGGTCGACACGCGTTTACCCTCTGTGTTGCGGCCCTATGCGCGCCTTGCCCGATGGGAACGGCCAATCGGATGGTGGCTGTTGCTGTTGCCGTGTTGGTGGTCTGCGGCCTTGGTGGCGATTGCAGCGGGACACAGCTGGCCGGATCCCTGGCACCTTGTCCTGTTTATGGTGGGTGCCATCGCCATGCGCGGCGCCGGGTGCACCTACAATGATATCGTTGATGTCGATATAGACACGCAGGTCGAGCGCACCAGATCCCGACCCATTCCAGCCGGGCAGGTTACCAGAAGCCAGGCAAAAGTCTTTCTGGTCTTGCAGGCGCTGGTCGGTCTGATTGTTCTGCTGCAATTCAACACATTCACGATTTGGCTGGGTGTGGCGTCGCTCCTGCCGGTTGCGATCTACCCGTTCATGAAGCGCGTCACCAACTGGCCGCAGCTGTTTTTGGGGTTGGCGTTTTCCTGGGGCGCGTTGATGGGATGGGCCGCTGAACTGGGATCACTCGGCCTGGCACCGGTGCTCCTGTATTTAGGTGGCATCTGCTGGACCATTGGCTATGACACAATCTATGCCCATCAGGACAAGGAAGACGATGCCGTTGTCGGTGTCAGATCAACCGCAAGATTGTTTGGAGACTGGACCCGGCCTGCGCTGGTCCTGCTGTATCTCGTTGCATCAGTGTTGTTTGCGCTCGCGGCAACCCTGGCAGATGCCGGCCCGGCCGCCTTTGCCGGTATCCTGATCGGTGCGATCCATCTGGGGTGGCAGATACTCGTGCTGGACATCGATGATGGCGATCAATGTCTGAAGCTGTTCAAATCAAACAAGACCTACGGCTTGATCGTATTCGCCGGTTTTGTGCTGGACGCTTTGGTGAGTAACGGGATCTAACTCCGAGCGATGATTTCCCGCTCGTGGGCGAAGCTCGATTTTCCCTGTTGAGCACGACCGACTTGCCGACGGTTCAGGAAACGGGGGCGGCGACCGGTCAGCATGCGCATTTTCCGGCGCGGGGCGGGAGCTGCTGACGGGACAGCTTCAAACGCTTCAATGGGTTTGACTTTGCCACCCAGATCACAGACCAGCATGGGAAGGTTGAGCGTCTGCGCCCAACGGCTCCAAAGGGTTGCCAGATCATCTGATGACGAAGTTTCAGCCAGCGTGATCGACAGAGCCGGGTCTGAGTGTTTTAAGATCAAGGTAGCGACAATATCGCCCGGTTCATTGCCCGGAACAATCCGCACCATGACGCCGTCAAACACGGATGTTGGAACCACCACGGTGATGGGAACACCGGCAATACGGCGATTGATGATCGCATTTTCGCGATCAAGATGAATATCGGCAGGCAGAGAGGCTGTTCCGGGTCTGGATTCCAGGCGTTGCTGGAAGTGAACCGGAAGGCAACCGGGGTGAAGCATGTGACCTGCTTCTACCCCGGCTGTTGAGTTTTCCTGTATTTCTGTTTGACGTCTCAAAATGACTCTCCGAAGGACCTTGTGGTCTCTTAATGGACTGGAGGTTAGCTGCGAAGAGTCGTAAACCGCTTAAGATATACGGTTAAAAAACTGTGATTTTAAAGAGGGTTACTGGAATGTAAGCGAGACGCTAACGCTCTGTTTAGCATGGCCCTCTGGGATTGCTGGAGAACCACCATATCTGGAATGTCAGAAACAAGGCCGATCTGCCTGTTGTCAATTGGGCGGCAGTGGTTGCAGCGGGCTGGCGGTGGGCTTAAACAAAGCCAAAGCATGAAAGCGGGATAGATGTCTGAACTGATTGACCAAAGCGAATTGCAGTCGCGGGCGCAGCGCCTCGTTCAAGCGGCAAAAAAGGCAGGGGCTGATGCGTGTGATGCCATCGCTGTGACCGGCGTGTCCCTCGGCGTTGATGTGCGGGACGGCAAGGTTGAAGAGACCGAACGTGCCGAGGGTGATGACGTCACTCTGCGGGTCTTTGTCGGCAAACGCACGGCAGCGGTCTCGGCAAACCAGCTGGACGATCCGGCCAGTCTGGCGGAACGCGCCGTTGCGATGGCCAAGGTTGCGCCGGAAGATCCCTATGCCGGTCTGGCGGATGCCGATCTTCTATTGAAAGACTTTCCGGAACTCGAACTTCTCGATGCGACCGAAAAATCTGCTGCGCAGCTGGCGGACATTGCCATGGAAGCCGAAGCTGCAGGTATGGCAGTCGAAGGTGTCAGCAAATCAGGCGGTGCAGGGGCGTCATGGCGTCTGGCTGGTGTTGTTCTTGCGACAAGCCACGGATTTCAGGGCTCTTACATGTCATCCCGGTTTGGCATGTCGATGACCGCTGTTTCCGGCGAAGGCACCGGAATGGAACGCGATTATGATTTCGACAGCCGAACGTTCTTTGAAGATCTGGAATCGCCATCGGAAATTGGTAAGCGTGCAGGGGAGCGTGCTGTCCGCCGCCTGAATCCTCAAAAACTCTCTACAAGAACGGCAAACGTCATTTATGAATCGCGTTCTGCCAGAAGCATCCTTGGTCATCTGGTGAGCGCGATCAATGGCGCATCCGTTGCCCGCAAAACAAGCTTTTTGCGGGACAAAATGGGTGAAGCGATCCTTGCGCCCGGAATTCAGGTGATTGACGATCCTTTCAAACATCGCGGCGCGGCAACCCGGCCATTTGATGGTGAGGGCACCGGGGCGTCGGTTCTTAATATGGTTGAAGACGGTATTTTGCAGCACTGGTTCCTGGATGGCGCATCTGCTCGTGAACTCGGGCTAAAACCAAATGGCCGCGCTCATCGTGGTGGCAGCGGCACTTCGCCCGGATCTACCAACATCACATTGATGCCCGGGGAGAAATCTCTGGAAGAACTGATGGCGGAAGCTGGCGAAGGGCTTTTGGTCACGGATCTGATCGGTCATGGCGTCAACGGCTTGACGGGCGATTACTCCCGCGGGGCTGCAGGTTTCTGGTTTGAGAACGGTGAAATTGTCGAGCCGGTCAGCGAAATCACGATTGCCGGTAATCTGAATGACATGTTCAAGCGGCTTGTTCCCGGAAGTGATCTGGACAATCGATACTCCGCTGCAGCGCCATCAATCATGATTGAGGGTATGGCTCTTGCAGGAAACTGACCGGGGCGACCTGAATTCTGATCTGAGGCTTTTGGAAGAAGCTGCCCGGGAAGCCGGGGAGTTGGCACTGACCTATTTCGGAAGAGATCCCGAAACTTGGTTCAAGGGCAACAAATCACCAGTCTCTGAAGCAGACTTGGCGGTAGACCGTTTTCTTGCTGACAGACTTCGCTCCGAGCGCTCTGATTATGGTTGGTTGTCAGAGGAGACTGTTGACAATCCCGACCGGCTGAAGTGTGAGCGAGTCTTTATCGTGGATCCGATCGATGGCACGCGCGCCTTTCTGGCCGGTGGAGATGAGTGGACTGTTTCCATTGCTGTGGTGGACAATGGACGCCCTGTAGCCGGTGCGGTTTATTGCCCACGCAGGGAAGAGATGTTTCTGGCTGCCAAGGGCAATGGAGCTTTCCTCAATTCGAATAAAATGGGGGTGTCCGGCAAGGCCGAAATATCCAACGCAACGCTTACAGGTCCGCACTCAATCATTACAAATAGGGATGTAACAGCCGCAGGATTTCAAGGCACCGATGTTCTGCGTTCATTGGCCTATCGACTGGCGGTCGTCGCGGCAGGGCGGGTTGATGTTGGCGCGGCGCGGGGAGGTCCAAGCGATTGGGACCTTGCAGCGGCTGATCTTTTGGTGCAGGAAGCGGGCGGAAGAATGACTAATCTTGCGGGGCAGAGCCTTATTTATAATCAGGCAAAGACTCGCCACCCGGCTTTGATTGCGGCATCGGAAGGGCTTGTTGAGCCAGTCTGCACAACACTTCGGGAACTGATCGGATAACTGGTACTTCCGCCTGTATTGAAAGCGAGGACATTCATGAGCGAAACCGATACACCTAAACAATTGTTGCACCTGGTGTTTGGCGGAGAGCTTGAATCACCGGAAGGCGTGACTTTCCGCGACCTCGACAAATTGGATATTGTCGGCATTTTCCCAAATTACGCTGAAGCCTATACGGCGTGGAAAGCAAAAGCCCAGTCGACAGTGGACAACGCGCACATGCGTTACTTCATTGTCCATATGCATCGCTTGCTGGAGCCGGATACGGCCGACTGAGCTGATTGAAATCCCTTCAGGCAATTAGAACATGTTTAAACGCTTAGGTCGCCATCCGCTGGTTCTATCGGCTATTGGATCCCTGATGGCGGGTTTTCTGACCCTGGTCTATCGGACGAACCGCTTTGTCATAAAACCCGACGGTATCCATGCTGACACTGAAAAGGAATTGCCTGTCATTTTTGCGATGTGGCATGGTCAGCACTTCATGGTGCCGTTTGCCAAGCCGTCTCATTGGCCCGCAAAGGTGATGATTTCCCGGTCTGCCGACGGGGAAATCAATGCCATTGCTGCTCGAAAGCTCGGGTTGGGGCTCATCAGGGCCTCAGGAGGGAAAGACGCGCGTCAAGTCAAAAAGCGAGGCGGTATGCGCGGCTTCATCGAAGCGCTGCGAACGTTAAAGGATGGGCACAGCATTGCCATGACGGCGGATGTTCCTAAAGGTCCGTCGCGCAAGTCGGGTGTTGGTATTGTCCAGCTTGCCAAGCATTCAGGTCGTCCCATTATGCCGGTAGCAGTGGCGACCAGCAGAAGTATCGAGCTCAACAGCTGGGACAAGGCAAGTGTGAATCTTCCATTTGGCCGCGGCAGCATTGCCGTTGACGATCTGATCTGGGTTCCCGCCGACGCGACTGACGATGATTTGGAGACTTTCCGCCAACAGGTCGAAAACGGTTTGAATGCGGCAACGCGCCAGGCTTACGAACTTGTCGGGAGGAAAGATGGCTGAGCGGCGTCCCGCTCTGGTTTCCTTGTACAGGGCGGTTTCAAGTGCCCTGACGCCATTGTTCCATCTAATTTTTGAATTGCGTTGCCGCCAAGGCAAAGAAATCGCTGCTCGAAAAGGCGAGCGGTTCGGGAAGCCGTCCCGTGAACGGCCTGATGGCAGTCTGGTCTGGATCCATGCAGCCAGTGTCGGGGAAACAATGTCCATTTTGCCCTTGATCGAGAAACTCTCGGTTGCTGGTCACAAGGTATTGCTGACGACTGTAACCGTGACATCTGCACAGATCGCTGACGCGCGATTGCCAGATGGTTGCCTGCATCAATTTGCCCCTTTCGATACGCCTGCAAACGTTGGCCGGTTTCTGAACTTTTGGAAACCTGATCTTGCAATGGTGGTGGAATCTGAAATTTGGCCGTGCATGTTTGATGAGGTGCGCACCCGAAACATACCGTTTGTCATGTTGAATGGGCGACTGTCTGAGAGTTCTGCCCGCAATTGGTCCAGGTTTTCCCAATCATCAGGTTACATATTCGGTTCTCTTTATCTTGTTTTGGCGCAAAGCCCTGCCGATGCTCTGCGTTTAAAGGCGCTGGGCTGCCGCCAAGTTGAAACGCCAGGCAATTTAAAACTCGACGCAATGGAACCCCATGCAGAACCGGCGTTGGTTGATGATCTTGTCAGTCAAATAGGAACACGGCCGGTTTGGCTTGCCGCTTTGACCCACCCTGGGGAAGAAGATCACGTTTTGAATGCACATAAGGTTCTGCTGGCACAATTTCCGGACCTCTTGCTGGTCCTCGTTCCGCGTCATCCAGGAAGAGCTGATGATGTTGCAAGATTAATTGAGGGTCAGGGCCTGATTGTCTCAAGGCGAAGTCGGAATGCACCAATCACCGAGGAAACAGCAGTTTATTTGGGCGATACACTGGGTGAAATGGGACTCTACTACCGATTGGCTCCGGTAGCATTCCTCGGAGGGTCCTTAAATGATGCCGGAGGACACAGTCCGGTCGAAGCAGCTCTACTTGGCACTGCCCTTGTGACTGGCCCTCGAGTTGCAAATACCAGAGCGGTATATGGTGAGCTTTGGCGGGCTGACGCTGCAAAACGGATCGAAAATCCTGGCGAGCTCTCTGCTGTGATCTCAATTTTGCTCGACAACCGATCAGAATGTCTGGCACAAACTGAGCGCGCGAAGGATATCGTAAAGGCAGGTCGCGGTGCCGTTGACAAAACCATCTCCTTGATCAATCCCTATTTGGGCAGCCCCTAGATCCATTCACCCCAGGAGCCTGGCAGTGACGAAAGCGCCTGATTTTTGGTGGACTCCCTCCCTGACAGCCAAGGCAATTTTATTGGCGCCAATTGGTTGGCTCTACGGCCGGATCACTGGGCGCAGGATGCTCGACAAACCAAGCTCTAAATGCATTCTTCCGGTGATTTGTATTGGAAATTTTGTGGTTGGTGGTACGGGCAAGACACCTTTTGCGCTCCACTTGGCTGAACGTCTCAAGGAAGAAGGTTATCGGCCCGGATTTCTATTACGTGGATATGGGGGGCAGGAAACTGGACCGTTGCTTGTTGACCCCGAACAGCACAGTTCCCGGGAAGTTGGCGACGAATCTTTACTACTGGCACCCGTTGGACCGACCGTGATCGCTGCGGATCGGCCTGCTGGTGCAAAATTGTTGGAACAGCAGCCGATAGATATCGTTCTCATGGACGACGGTTTTCAAAATCCGGCATTGGAAAAGGACCTCAGTCTTGTGCTGGTTGATTGCTCTGTCGGGTTCGGCAATGGATTTTGTATCCCGGCCGGCCCCTTGCGGGCGCCTGCAGACAAACAAGTATTGAAAACGGATTGTCTGGTTCTCGTTGGTGAAGGGGACGCTGCAGAACCGGCAATACATCTCGCTGGCCGGAAGGGATTGCCTATCATCCATGCGCGGATTGTTCCGGAGCAGGATGAGTTGCTGCAAGATCAGAGCTTGTTTGCCTTTGCCGGAATCGGTCGCCCAAACAAATTCTACAAAACATTGGATGACATGGGATTGGATGTGAGAAAGACGCGTGGCTTTGCCGATCATCACGCCTATAGCGAAGCAGATGCAAGATCGCTAATTGCGGACGCTGAAGCCGAAGGGCTGCAATTGGTCACCACTGCCAAAGACATGGCTCGCCTCAAGACGACAGACGGTGAGTTGTTCCATTGGCTCAGGTCCAGAACTGTTGTTCTGGAAGTGAAAATGGAAATCGAACCTTATGATAGGGTCATTGGTCTTATCAGGGAGACGCTCGTTCGGCGTGGCTATCATCTACCTGATTGGGCTGGAGTCTAGATAGCACGCTGCAGATTCTTGATGACTTTTGACACAGATTACAAGATCGGTCTGGGTAACCGGAGGATTATTGAGGCTCTCAATTGCCGAGTGAGGCAAGGCCCATGGGATCTGCTACATGAGTGTTAGGATGCCCGGCCTTCCTGGTAGCGCTTCATGGAAGCATGTGCATCGACATAGGCTTCCTGGAGCTCTACAGACCAGTATTTCAACTCATCCAGCGGAATTGCTGTTCCTGTGACTGCACAACGCACGAAAGTTCCTGGCGACTCGACCTGATAGTCGCCGTCGAGATATCTAATTCGGGCTTCACTTGGCATGCGCGGGTTTTCGTAACGGTTCATGGTTGCCTGATAGAGTATTTAGCGGACACAAGCGTCCGAATTCCAACCTATATGGCACAATTCAGCGTTTGGGCAAGTTAAAGCATCGGCCACTCCCCTAGAGCTTTAAAAAACTGCCCCTGATCTTCTGTCGCGCCCGATCAAGTATTTGCATCGTGACATGATAACAGCCCAGTCAGGCAATTGTGTCTTGGCACGCGCCATTTCCAAGGGGCGATCAGTTTGGCAGGTAGACATCTGTGTCCAGCGTTTTGTGTTGATTGAGACGTCTTCGCAAATGAGGAGGTCCGGTTGGCACGCAACCAGGTGCATCGCGACCAGAATCGGTTTCATAGTTTCAAAGCCGGATTCTGTTTTTTTCTGTGATGGTTTTGCTGAAATCAACCCTGACGACGTTGTCGAAGTTCTTGTGACACGCCACTGGAGGGCCAGATACGTTTCCCGATTTGTTGAGCGCTTCTGATAGCAGTGGGTGCAGTCCGTCTCCACGAAGACGGGCAACAGAGTTGAACGAGAGAATCGTCTCGGTCGAAGGTTCTTTGGGAGGGCACGGCATGGCACAACAAACCTTATCGCAGCGAATGAGACCGCAGGAACGAATTGGACAGTGAGGGAAGTGTCTGGCAGTGGCCGTGTTTTCAGGCCTCGCGGTCTGGGACCAGGTTGCGATTTAAATATGAGTATTATATTCATGTATTGTAATTGGCAAGTGGATTTTTTGGCTTATGGGGTGATTTGTTGCTGCAAACACTTATGTTGACCACAGTGATGGTTTATCCGTCTTTGGAAAGTTTCCGGAAAAATGCGCGCACAGGAAAAGCAAATGACCCTTTCCAGTTCTGATCTGATCGAATCCTCTGGCCTCGGACTGGAAACGGCCAAGAGAATTACCTCGGAAGCATTATCTGGTGCAGATGATGGTGAGCTGTTTCTGGAATATCGGCAGACTGAAGGACTGGTGTTCGATAATGGCAGGCTGAAAGGCGCGAATTACGATACAGCCCAGGGATTTGGCCTTCGGGCGGTTGCTGGTGAGGCTGCAGGCTACGCCCATGCAGGTGATATATCTGAGGGGGCGCTGAAACGCGCTGCAGACGCAGTCAGCGCAGTTAAAGGCGGTTATTCCGGTTCCTATGCCGCTGCGCCTTCTCGAACCAATATTTCCCTTTATACGGATGCAAATCCTCTTGGCGGCCCGAGTTTTGAAGACAAGGTCAAATTGCTGCAGGAAATTGACGCCTATGCGCGCGCAAGTGATTCCCGTGTTCGTCAGGTAACTGCATCTTTGGCCGGTTCGTGGCAGGTTGTTGAAATTCTGAGAGCTGATGGACATCGGGTCCGAGATGTTCGCCCGATGGTTCGTATGAGCATTTCGGTCGTCGCCGGCAATGATGAACGTCAGGAAAGCGGCTCTTTCGGCTGCGGCGGTCGCGAGGGATTTGAGCGTTTCATAACGCCGGAGAACTGGCAGGGCGGTGTTGAAGAAGCGTTGCGTCAGGCGCTCGTAAACCTTGAAGCTCTTCCTGCACCAGCTGGAACATTCGATGTCGTTCTTGGGTCCGGCTGGCCTGGAATATTGCTCCATGAAGCCGTCGGCCATGGTCTGGAAGGCGATTTTAACCGAAAGAAAACATCTGCCTTTGCTGGGTTGATGGGGGAACGCGTGGCGTCTCCGGGGGTTACCATCATCGATGATGGAACCATACCGGATCGGCGCGGATCGCTGACAGTTGACGATGAAGGCACACCTGCAAGCAAAACGGTTCTGATTGAGGACGGTATCTTGAAAGGGTACATGCAGGACCGTCAAAATGCCCGATTGATGGGAATGGAACCGACTGGCAATGGACGTCGGCAGTCTTACGCTCACATTCCGATGCCGCGCATGACCAATACGGTCATGATGGGTGGCGATAAGGATCCGCAGGAGATTTTGGAATCGGTCAAGGACGGAATTTACGCAGTCTCCTTTGGCGGTGGTCAGGTGGATATCACATCAGGAAAATTCGTCTTCTCCTGCACTGAGGCTTACAAAGTCGAAAACGGCAAGGTCGGCGCGCCGGTCAAGGGCGCGATGTTGATCGGTAACGGGCCCGATGCACTTACGCGGGTTACGATGATCGGTAACGACATGAAGCTCGATCCTGGAATGGGTACCTGCGGCAAGCAGGGCCAGGGCGTGCCTGTCGGAGTTGGGCAGCCCTCCATGCGCATCAATGCGATGACGATAGGCGGAACGGCGGTCTAGTCTCGTTGATTGCCAACTTCAATCTCTTCGGTCCCGTGCAATCAAAGACTATTTGGAAATTAAATGACCTGCGACATTACCGTATGGGGGCGCATCAATTCCTCTAACGTTCGAAAAGTCTTGTGGTGCCTCGAAGAGCTAGGGCTGAATTACCAGCAGATTGATGCGGGCGGTGCATATGGTGTCGTCGACACGCCCGAATATCGGGCGCTCAATCCCAATGGCCGTATTCCCTGCCTGCAGGATGGCGATTTCACGATATTTGAATCCAATGCCATTACTCGTTATTTGGCAAAAAAGTACGGCGTCGCACCTTTCGTACCCGACGAAATTGAAAAATGGGCAATTGCCGACCAGTGGATGGATTGGACGACATATTCTTTTGGAATGCCTTTCCGGAATCTTTTCTGGAATATGGTCCGCACAGCTCCGGGCGAGCGCAACCAACAGGACATTGATTTAGGCATTGAACATTGCTCTGCGCAATTCGCAGTTGCCGATAACGTGTTGCGGGAAATGCCTTACTTATCCGGTCAATCCCTCGGTGTCGGTGATATCCCACTGGGGTGCCTGGCCTACGCGTGGTTCAACATGGATATTGAGCGGCCTGATTTGCCAAACCTTGCTGCGTGGTATCAACGCCTGATAGAGCGCCCAGCCTATCAAAAGGGTGTCATGAGCCCACTGACATAATCTGGTTGAGTATCCAAACGCTTTTACAGTGTGGTTTGGCACACCGCCGTCTGGATTCGGGAAATGCATAGGAGTGTTTTATGTCATCCATCCGTTTCATCATTTTCGACATGGATGAGGTGTTTTATGACTACAACCACAAGGTCCGATTGCGCCTTCTGGAAGAATTAACCGGTAAACCCGCTATCGAAATTGACGAAGCAGTTTGGGGTGGTCCGCACGAAGCGGTCGCGGAAGCAGGCATCCCGGATACTGCTGAAGGGTACTTGCAGCAGTATGGCAAGTTGCTGGGGTATCCTATCGATTTCAAAACCTGGACCGATATTCGGCGTCAAATGATGCGGGGTAGGGAGCAGATGTTCCTTCTTGCAAAGAACCTGAAACACCATTCTGACTTGGCGCTTCTGACCAACAACGGAATGATGTTGAAGGCGGCACTTCCTGAATGTGCGCCGGAAATGATCGATATTTTCGGCAAAATGGCTCACGTTTCAGCAGAATTCAAAGCGCGCAAACCCGATCCGGTTGTTTATGAACGGGTTTGCTCCGGATATGGTTACACACCAGAGCAATCCCTGTTTATCGATGACAGGCTGGAGAATGTTGAAGGCGCTCAAAAAGCAGGGTTATCGGGACATCATTTCCAAAGTTATGGGAACCTGCTGGAGGACCTCAAAAAATTTGGTTTTCCAATTTGAAAAACTGTTTAGAAATCCTTTGAGATTTCTGGTCTTTATTTGGTTAAGGTTAGATCAAAATCATCTGATGTGGAAACAGAATGGCAGCCGAAGGTGTACCACCTCTATTTGCTGAATCTATTGTCTTTTTGTCAGCGACAGTTGTGGCTGTCCCGATTGCAAAGCGGTTAGGCCTCGGTTCAGTTGTCGGTTATCTGGCTGCAGGTGCAGCGATAGGGCCGCATGGCCTTCGACTTCTTGGTTCAGGAGAAGATGTTCTGCATGTCGCAGAACTCGGTGTTGTTCTGCTGCTTTTTGTCATTGGTCTGGAGCTTGATCCCAAGAAACTCTGGCGAATGAAGCGGGACATCTTTGGTCTCGGAACAGCACAGGTCATGTTGACCGGATTGAGTCTCTTCGCGATTGCACACTTTACGGGGATGCAGTGGTCAACGGCTTTGGTCGCCGGTTTTGGACTTGCGTTGTCGTCAACTGCCTTTGCGCTTCAGATTTTGCAGGAACGCGGCCAGCTATCCTCGCCATATGGCCAGCGTGCCTTCGGAATTCTCTTGCTTCAGGATATTGCGATCGTACCGCTACTGGCGATGGTCGCAATTCTGGCGCCTGATGAAGGCCCTTCGACCAATGCCGAAATAGTAGGCGAAGTCACAATCGTTTTCGGCGCTGTTGCCGCTGTTATTCTTGCCGGCAGGTATCTCGTTTCTCCGGTCTTCCTGCTGCTTGCAGCAAGCAGGGCACGCGAAGTCATGCTTACGGCCGCCTTGCTAGTCGCCCTTGGCAGTGCGGGCATCATGCATACGGCAGGGCTTTCTATGGCGTTGGGAGCATTCCTTGCCGGGGTGTTGCTTGCGGAGTCCAGTTTTAGGCACACATTGGAGGCGGACATTGAGCCGTTCAGGTCTCTCCTAATGGGGCTGTTTTTTGTGGCCGTTGGAATGTCTCTGGATATCTCCTTGGTGATTGAAAACTGGATGATTGTCGCCGCAGGTGTCGCTGTGGTTATGAACGTTAAAGGGTTTTTCCTCTGGGCATTGTCGCGAAGCACCGGCTCCAGCAATTCTGATGCGCTTCGCATTGCTGTGACCTTGCCTCAGGGTGGGGAATTCGCATTTGTCCTGTTCACGGCTGCGATCGTGAACAATCTGCTGGATTTTCAAACCGCCAATATTTTGAATGCAGTCGTCATATTGACGATGGTCCTGACGCCGGTCGCCTGCCTCGGTTTGGATAGACTGGCTGCCCGCGTCAAAGCCAAAGGTGTTGAAAACCCGTCGATCGAAACCTTCGAAGAAGCGACACCAACTGTATTGGTCATCGGATTCGGCCGGTTTGGTATGGTTGTGGCGCAAATTCTGACCTCTGAAGGTCTTGAAATTACGGCGATCGACAACCGCCCGGACCGGATCGCTTATGCGAGGAAGCTTGGCTACAAAGTCTACTACGGGGACGCGACCCGAGCGGATGTCCTGGAAGCTTCGGGTGCTGGAACTGCCGCGCTCGTCGCCATGTGCATTGAAAATGACAAGGTGATGGGCAAGGCAATTGATCTGATCCGTGAAGGGTATCCGGGTACGCAGATATTCTGCCGGGCAACTGATCGCGCCCACGCCTTGGATTTGGCCAAAAAAGGCGTGGACTTCCAGATCAGGGAGACTTTTGAATCAAGTGTCGTCTTTGGCCGTGCCGCCCTGGAAGCATTAGGCACACCGCTGGATCGGGTGGATCAGATTGTAGAAGATGTTCGCCACCGCGATGATGAACGGTTGGTGCAACAGATGTCTGGCGGAATGTACGCAGGTGCTGAAAAACTTCACACTGTGACACCGCGCAAGATTACCAAGACCAAAAAGCACGACGCGACCGTATAAAAAAAGGCGCCGCATTGGGCGCCTTTCGAATGAACCTAAACACACTCAGGCTACGGCAAGGAGTCGAAGCCTGCTGAAAAACCTGCCAATGAAATCGGAATGCCAATGCCTTCTTCCGGAGTCTGGAAGATAATGAATGTTGCCTGCGACCCGGATTTCAGTTTGCCCAGCAGCTCATCTTCAAGAATGACTTCGGCAATGCACCCGTTGGGCAAGCACCGAACGAAGGCAGCTGTACCAATGTCAGCCTTGTCGACCAACAGCCCCAGGCCCGACGGTAGCAGGACACCGAGTGGTGCCAGAACACGCATGATGCGAGCCTGCTTGTCTGCCGTTTTCAAGATAATGACAGACAGGCCGACATTTTCCCTGTCGGCAGCCGTAACATTTTGAACAAGAGCGCATTGTTCACTCGCAGCACCAGGGGGCATGTCGCAGCGCAATTGCCAGTCGCCATGTGAAGCGCGGACTTCGCCTTGGGCCAAACTTGGCAATGTACCGTGTCCAATAGTGGCGAGCGCCAATCCCGCCGCAATCAAAAGTCGGGACAAAGTAGACAGTTTTGCGCGTTCAGTACGCGGTCTCGGCAACTGGGTCGACAAGAATTCCTCCAGCCATTTATCGTCTGATCCGTAATCTCTTTGACTGAAATTTTCAAAGTTTGCGAATCATTGGGTTATCTTGGCCAGACATTGCAGCATGCGCGCACGCGATTCCAGTCCAAGCCATCTCAATTGGCACTGATAATCCGCATTTTTGTCGAAAATTCGCATGTCGTTGACATCGGTCAAGCGCTTAAACCCTGCCACAGGCTGTTAAAAAGTGGAAATTCCATTGCAGCCCGCTGCTTCTTGTGGTTTTTGTGCGGCATGAAGTTGCCGACATATGGCTGCGGCACATCGCCGCTCTGTCCATTGGTAGCAATCGCTCTTTATAAGTGATTGTGGTTATTATCCGGGAATCTGACACGGATATCCGGATTTCAGAAAGGCAGTTTAGGCTTGCGATTGACCGTTAAGCCCGGTACTGCCGCAAAAGTTTTTGGACCGGGCCTTGCTCGGTATTTGTGCATATGCCGCCAATTGGGCGGTTGAGGGAAGGGAGCGCGGACGTGAAGGTAGTCTTCAAGCGTCTCATGAATCTGGTCACTCTGGTGGCCGCGTATGCTGGGGCGTCGACAGCTGCTCTGGCAGCAGAACCGGGATTTACCAACTGGCAGCTGGGCTTCCAGGCGTCGACCACAGATGTCATGGATGACATCTCCTGGTTCAACGATTTTACTTTGGTCATCATCACTGTGGTCACCTTGTTTGTTTTGGCTCTTCTGATCTTGGTTATGGTCAAGTTCAGTGCGAAAGCAAATCCGGTACCGTCCCGCACATCTCACAACACCATGATCGAAGTGGTCTGGACGATTGCCCCGATCCTTATCCTGGTGGTGATTGCGGTTCCGTCTTTCCGTTTGCTTTACAAGCAGCTGGAAATTCCGGAATACGACATGACGATCAAGGCGATCGGATACCAGTGGTACTGGGGTTATGAGTACACCGATGAAGGTATGGGTGAGCTGTATTTTGACTCCATCATGGTTGCCGAAGATGAGCGCCAGGATGTTGCAGATGCGCGTGGTGTTCCGCTGAGCGAAGTTCCGCGTCTTCTTGCAGTCGATTACGATCTTGTTATTCCTGTCGACAAGACTGTTCGCCTTCAGGTCACATCAGAAGATGTCATTCACGCTTTTGCCATGCCGACCTTCGGCGTGAAGATCGATGCGATACCGGGCCGTCTGAACGAGACATGGTTCCATGCGCGCGAAGAAGGTGTCTATTACGGACAGTGCTCTGAACTTTGCGGTAAGGATCATGCCTTCATGCCAATCGCGGTACGGGTTGTCTCCGACAGCCAATTCCAGACTTGGGCTGCAGCTGCGCAGGACGATCTCGATACAGCGAATGAACAGCTTTTGGCCTCGATTGCTGACGAGAAAAAGCTCGCAGTAAAGGGTGAGTTGAACCAGATTTCAGTCGCTGCGAAATAACGTAGCGGCTTTGCCATTTGGCGATGCGCACGCGTTTATCGTGGCGCCGCTGAGACAAGACTAATGAGGGAGCCCAAAATGGCTGCGACCGAAGCACATGCGGCACATGACCATCCATATGGATGGCGCCGGTGGGTCTATTCGACCAACCACAAAGATATCGGACTGCTGTATCTCTATTTTGCGATCTTTGCGGGGATTGTAGGCGGCGCGCTCAGCGTTGGCATTCGCATGGAATTGCAGGAACCGGGTATGCAGATCTTTGCAGACCCGCACATGTTCAACGTGTTCACCACATCTCACGGCCTGATCATGATCTTCTTCATGGTTATGCCGGCGATGATCGGTGGTTTCGCCAACTTTTTTGTTCCGATCATGATCGGTGCGCCGGACATGGCGTTCCCGCGAATGAACAACATCTCGTTCTGGCTGCTTCCGCCAGCCTTCCTGCTGTTGCTCTTGTCGCTTTTTGTCGAGGGACCTCCAGGTGCTAACGGTGTTGGCGGTGGCTGGACGATCTATCCGCCACTTTCTACTTCCGGCCAGCCTGGTCCGGCGATGGATCTTGCGATCCTGTCTCTGCACATTGCAGGTGCCTCCTCGATCCTGGGTGCAATCAACTTCATCACGACCATTTTCAACATGCGTGCGCCGGGCATGACCCTGCACAAGATGCCGTTGTTTGCCTGGTCGGTGTTGATTACTGCATTCCTCCTGCTTCTGTCTCTGCCGGTTCTGGCTGGCGCCATCACCATGCTGCTGACAGATCGTAACTTCGGTACGACATTCTTTGATCCGGCCGGTGGCGGTGATCCGATCCTGTTCCAGCATCTTTTCTGGTTCTTCGGTCACCCTGAAGTGTACATCCTGATCCTCCCAGGTTTCGGGATTGTCAGTCACATCATTTCCACGTTCTCCCGTAAGCCGATCTTCGGTTACTTGGGTATGGCATATGCCATGGTTGCTATTGGCGTCGTCGGTTTCATCGTGTGGGCACACCACATGTACACAGTCGGCATGTCTGTAGAAACGCAGGCTTACTTCGTGGCTGCGACGATGGTGATTGCGGTTCCGACAGGTGTGAAGATCTTCTCCTGGATCGCCACAATGTGGGGCGGCTCCATCGAGTTCAAGGCGCCAATGGTTTGGGCCATCGGCTTCATTTTCCTGTTTACCGTTGGTGGTGTAACAGGTGTGCAGCTGGCCAACGCCGGTCTCGACCGCGCGTTCCATGACACCTACTACGTCGTGGCTCACTTCCACTACGTTCTGTCACTTGGTGCGGTGTTCGCGATCTTTGCGGCCTGGTACTACTGGTTCCCGAAAATGTTCGGGTACATGTACAACGAAACCATTGCGAAAGCCCATTTCTGGATCACATTCATCGGTGTGAACCTGGTGTTCTTCCCGCAGCACTTCCTGGGTCTGAACGGCATGCCACGCCGCTATGCTGACTACCCGGACGCGTTTGCAGGCTGGAACATGGTTTCCTCCTACGGGTCTTACATTTCCGCCTTTGCGGTTCTGGTGTTCCTCTTCGGTATCGTCGAGGCATTCTCCAAGAAACGCGTAGCTGGAAACAACCCATGGGGTGAAGGTGCAACAACCCTGGAGTGGACACTTACGTCGCCTCCGCCGTTCCACCAGTTCGAAACTCTGCCGCGCATCAAGTAATGTTCGGCTGGAAGGATAGTGTTCCTTCCGGAGACCAATCTGCACCGCGCCGGGTACCGGCGCGGTGCACCGTTAAAAAGAGACTGCAGGGTGATGTGCCACCCTATTCACCCGCGAACATCTCCGGGTGGCAACAAGAATTCAAAAGGACGCGCCCATGTCGCTCGTTGAGCGCCAGGAAATGATGGACCAGGACGTCGCCGTATGGAACGGCGGAATGGGATCTGTGAGCGACTATGTGGCGCTCCTGAAACCACGTGTCATGTCGCTGGTGATCTTTACCGCTTTCGTCGGTCTGATGCTGGCTCCCGGATCTCTTCATCCGGTGCTGGGTGGCGTCGCGATCCTGTGTATTGCCATCGGGGCAGGTGCCTCCGGTGCGCTGAACATGTGGTATGATGCTGACATCGACAAGGTCATGTCGCGCACCCAAAAACGTCCAATCCCGGCGGGTAAAATCACACCTGATGAAGCATTGGCTTTTGGTGTAACCCTGTCGATTGGTTCGGTCGTTACCCTTGGCCTGCTGGTCAACTGGTTTGCAGGCGCGTTCCTCGCTTTCACGATCTTCTTCTATGTTGTCGTTTATACGATGTGGCTGAAGCGTTCGACACCGCAGAATATCGTTATTGGCGGTGCTGCAGGTGCGTTTCCGCCAATGATTGGCTGGGCTGCCGTAACAGGTGGTGTCAGCTTGGAAAGTTTTGCGCTTTTCCTGATTACCTTTGTATGGACGCCGCCGCATTTCTGGGCTCTGGCTCTGGTCAAGAACGGTGACTATCAGGCGGCAAAGATCCCGATGCTGCCGGTCGTTGCCGGTGAAGTCAGCACCCGTCATCATATATTGGCCTATTCGTTACTGCTGGCTCCAGTTGGTGTGGCTCCGTACTTTCTGGGTTTTGCTGGTCCGGTCTACGGTGTTGTGTCCGCGGTATTTGGTATTACGTTCATCGCACTGGCGGCAGATGTATGGCGCAAGCGAGAAGGTGCTGAGGCCAGAGGTGCCTGCATGCGCCTGTTCAAGTTTTCGATCTTCTATTTGTTCATGCTGTTCGCCCTTTTATTGGGCGAAAGCCTGGTTGCCGGAGTATGACCGTGATGCCAGAGCAGAACGAAGGGATCACCCTGACCGAAGAGCAAAAGAAGAAACGTCGTGGTCGCTCTATAGCGATTGCAGTGGTTCTGGCTGCGCTGGTCGTCCTGTTTTACGTGGTTACCATCATCAAGTTGGGGCCAGGTGTGATTAACAGGACTTGGTGAGGGAGGCTGCGTGAGCGACAATCAGACGAGTCAAAGCCTTTCGCATAGCAATCGGAAAGTTGCGATTGCCTGTGTCGGCATGTTCGCGTTTATGGTTGGGGCAGCTTACGCTGCGGTCCCATTATACGATCTGTTCTGTCGTGTGACCGGTTTTGGAGGCACAACGCAAGTCGCTGAAACCGAGAGCGATTTGGTGATAGATCGCCTGATCACCGTGCGATTTGATGGCAACGTTAATCATACGCTGCCTTGGAAATTCAAGCCCATGCAGCGTTCAGTAACGCTCAAGATGGGTGAAACTGCCCAATTGGCATATGTCGCGACGAATACAGGCGCGCGCCAAACGGTTGGAACGTCCACCTACAATGTTTCTCCGCCGACAGCGGGCGCCTATTTCAATAAACTGGACTGTTTCTGCTTTACCGAGCAGGTGCTGGAGTCCGGTGAAACCGTTGAAATGCCGGTCGTCTTTTTTGTCGATCCGGAGATGAACAAAGATCCTGAATTGAAGCATGTGAAGGAAATAACTTTGTCCTACACATTCTTCCCGGTAGAACAACCGGAACAACCAGTTGCGGCGAGAACCAATCCGTCCGCAGCTGAAACGACTTATGAGTGATTGGCGCTCTATGCGCTGAATTTGAACGTTTTTGGGGAGCTTGCCGATGGCTGAGGCACATACCAATAACCACGACTACCACCTGGTGGAACCAAGTCCGTGGCCTGTTTTAGCGTCAATCGGCGCATTTTGCATGGCGCTCGGCGCGATAGGCTGGATGCGATCTGCTGCCGGAGATGAATTCATTCCGTTGGGAATCAACCTGACGGGCTGGGGTCTTTTCGCGGTTGGACTGCTGGTTGTTCTTTATGTGATGTTCGCCTGGTGGCGCGACACGATCAAAGAAGCAAATGAAGGTCATCATACCCGCGTTGTTTCCCTGCATCTGCGCTACGGTATGCTGTTGTTCATCGCTTCAGAAGTGATGTTCTTCGTTGCCTGGTTCTGGGCCTATTTCGACGCGGCGCTGTATGCAGGTGAAGCTATTCAGTTTGCCCGTGTTGAGGCCACCGGCGGCCATTGGCCGCCCGATGGTATAGCAACATTCGATCCTTGGCATTTGCCGTTGCTCAACACTCTGATCCTGCTCTGCTCCGGTACGACTGTTACCTGGGCGCACCATGCACTGCTGCATGATGACCGCGAAGGTCTGAAGTGGGGTTTGACACTAACTGTTCTGCTAGGCGTGATCTTCACGATCTGTCAGGCTTACGAATACCAGCATGCTGCATTCTCATTCGATGGCAACATCTATGGTGCGACTTTCTTCATGGCGACCGGCTTCCATGGTTTCCATGTTATTGTCGGAACAATCTTCCTGGCAGTTTGCCTGTTCCGTGCGCTGGCTGGCCACTTCACTCCGAAACAGCATTTCGGATTTGAAGCAGCTGCCTGGTACTGGCACTTCGTTGACGTTGTCTGGTTGTTCCTGTTCGTCGCTATCTACATTTGGGGCGCAGGTACTCCAGCTGCCCACTAACGGGTACTGACAAACGTTCTAAAGGCGCCCGGTCCCAAAAGGATCGGGCGTTTTTGCTACCAGGGCCTTCAAAGGACACAGCTCATGGAAGACAAGGCGCATTTTCCACCCGCTAATCCGGCATCTGCCGGTCTTGCCGGCAAATGTCCCCGGTGCGGTCAAGGAAAGCTGTTTGATGGTTTCTTGAGCGTCAAAAGTTCCTGCATGGCCTGTGGCCTTGATTTCGACTTCGCAGACAGTGGGGACGGACCGGCTGTATTCGTGATCATGATCGTAGGGTTTCTGATTGTTGGCCTGGTCCTGTTTGTGGAGCTCTCGTTTCAACCACCGATCTGGCTTCATCTTCTGCTGTGGTTGCCCCTGACCATCGTGATGGCGGCAGGCGTACTCCGGTCACTCAAAGGACTGATGATCGGATTACAGTATCGCCATGACGCAGAAGAAGGTCGTCTTGATACCGGCGACGACGAATGAGCCGTAAAGAGCGAGACATTTTGGTCCATGGGACGCACTAAAAAACTGATAATCCCGTCCATCGCAGCAGCCATAGGTTTGGCCATATTGCTGAACCTCGGTTTCTGGCAATTAGGTCGCCTGGAGTGGAAAGAAAATCTGATTGTTCAAGTGGAACAAGGTGTTGCAAAGGCGCCCGTGCCCGCACCGGTTCCAACAGACTGGGCCACGCTTTCAGACGTGGACGACTATCGGAATGTTTCGGTGTCTGGTGAATATCTTGACGGGGAAACGTTCTATTACACTGCGCTTTCAAAGCCATTCGGCAAGTTTGGGGGGCCTGGTGTGATGGCCTATAGCCCATTCAAGACAACTGATGGCTGGATCGTTCTCATCAATCGCGGTTTTCTGCCGCAAGAATTGCCGGAGAATGAACGTGCGCACTTTTTGAAACCGCCTGAAGGCATCTCTGAGATTACCGGGCTGATGAGACTTGGTGAAAAACCGAACTGGACAACACCTGCCTCGAACCCCAACGACCGTATTTGGTTCGCACGCGATACGGATGCCATGGGAAAGACCCTTGGTATTGAGGCGCAATTCCTTGCGCCATACAGCATTGACCTCGACAAGCGGTACACGCCTTCATCAGGCCTGCCGCAGGCGGGTGAAACGATAGTTCGTTTCAAAAATGACCACTTGGGATATGCGTTGACCTGGTTCGGACTCGCAGCAACGCTCATTGGCGTCTTTTTGGCGTACGCGGCCACAATACTGTGGCCGCGCAAAGAAAACGCGAAAGATGCTTAAGCAAGCGCTTCCAGGACTGCGGCCGCGCCGGACTTGGTTGCTTCGCCTGGCGCATCTCCAGAGGCCATGAAAATTACTTCACCGTCTTTGGCGATCAGTGCAAAACGCTGACACCGCAGATGGCCAAAAATTGGTGCTGGACCAAGGCCAAGCCCTGCTGCCTCAGCAAATTCTGCGGCGGTATCTGACAGGAACGTAATGTTGTCACCAGCGTTCGTTGCATTCTTCCATGCATCCATCACAAAAACATCATTGACGGAAACAACCGCAATCGTATCGACGCCTTTGGCTTTTAGCGTATCTGCATGTTCGACGAAGCCTGGCAAATGGTTGTTGTGACAGGTCGGCGTGAAAGCGCCCGGAACTCCGAATAAAACAACAGTTTTCCCACTGGTTAGCTCACCTGTCGAAATCTCACTCGGCCCATCTGCTGTCATGATACCGAATTTTGCGTCTGGCAAGCGTTCCCCAACCTCGAGTGTCATAGAGTAGGTCCTCTCTTAAAACTAGAAATAGATTTGTAGTCAGCAGCGCAGATAGTGCGTTTGGACTGGTACGTCGAGAGGTAACTAGGTAAAAATCAGGAGGAATTGCGAAAAAGTCACTCCACCCAGCTGGCAGGAACTGGTTCAAGATGCTCAACGGCAACTGCACCATCTTTGAGCACCAGCCTCAATATGTTGTCATCGGGAGTGGATTTGAGGCCTTTTGTCGATAGGTGCCATATCGCACGGGTCCCTGTCTGATCGACAAGTTTGGGAAGGCCGATATAGGATCCAACCGGTCCGGCAGCAAAAAGATCAATCTCGCCAGACCCATCGGTTTCTGTTTCGATTATCAGGACTTCTTCTGCGGTGCCGGAATGCTCTACCGAGTTGATCTTGAGTGCTCCGACGGCAGTGTTTCCAGGCACTGCTGCAAGATCACGACTGATCAGCTTGTCTGCAAGTGTGTCGCTTATGGCATCCGATGAGAGCTCAAGTGTTAGGCTCGCATCGCCTGGCACACAAATCTCCTTGCAGATCCCGAAAAACACGTCCATCGACAGGCGTACAGGGCTCTCAAGAGTTTCCGGTTTGACGATGATCGGAAGAACAATTCCGTCGTGGTAGACAATGGATTCTGAAAACCCGTCATTGTACCGCTCCGGGACCGGGTAGAGCACTTCCAGGGATTTGATATTGGTCTGGTCCTTGAAGGTGATTTGTGGCGGGATGCCGGATTCGCCAGCATAGCGCCAATAGGTGTGCCAACCAGGTTCCATAAGGAATTCCAGCCCGACACGGTAATGGCCGTCTTCCGGCGGACCCGACGCAATCAGCCGAACAGCACCACCCTGGACCTCCGTCCAATCGGTCATGGCTGCCTGCACCGGCACCACAGCTGTCAAAAGAAGAACAATAATCGCCTGGAATAACCGTGTCATGGGCAAAGTGCTACACGAGTTTCGCGAAAGGGTCATCGGTAAACCCGCGGTAATCCGGTCATATCCTCGTGACGGTAAAGTGACATCAAAACGACGACGCGGCACAATCAGACATTAACAAGGGCAGGCATAAGCGGTATGCTTTTGGTTGACCCCCAATGAACCCGGAGGCACTTATGGCCGAAACGGTAGAGCCGGATACCCTCGATGGGCAGTTCTTGATCGCGATGCCGAGCATGGCTGACAGCCGTTTTGGCCATTCAGTCATTTATATCTGCTCGCATTCCGACCAGGGAGCCATGGGCCTCGTGGTAAACCAGGTTGCTTCCCATTTATCACTGGAGGAATTGCTACTTCAGCTGGATATCGTCAATGACGAAAGTGCGATCCGCTTGCCGACCAAAATCAAGGATATGGCTGTTCACAAGGGTGGTCCGGTAGAAGTTGAGCGGGGTTTTGTTCTGCACAGCAATGATTTCATGCTTGGGAAATCGACGCTCAATATCGACAATGGCATTTGCCTGACGGCTACGCTGGAAATATTACGTGCACTTGCTCAGGGAGACGGACCAAGCCAGGCGATCCTCGCACTCGGTTATGCCGGATGGGCTCCGGGCCAGCTTGAGGCAGAAATTCAGGAAAACGGTTGGCTGACGGCTCCGGCAGACCCGGACATTTTATTTGACACCAATTTTGAAGGGAAGTGGCACCGGGCACTTGGTTCAATGGGTATTGATCCAGCTTTACTGGTCTCTGAACCTGGCCATGCCTGAGTTGGATTGCAGTAATCGCAATGCACTTTCTTTGATGGCAGACACCCTCTTTTTGGCCGAAACGGCTTGCACATGATTGTTGTGGCGCGTAAGTCGGCAGAGTGGCATGGTCGTTACTGTCTTGGGCCATTTCAAGTAGTGTGGCAATTTCCGCTTGAGCTTGGATGCTGAAAAGGTCAGCTCGCGGCAATGAGTACGAAAAGGGAAGTGACACGGTGAAATACAGCAGTACGCGCGGTGAAGCACCAGTTTTGGAGTTTTCAGATGTCCTGCTCCAGGGGCTAGCTCGTGATGGTGGCCTGTATCTTCCCAAAACATGGCCCCAATTTGATGCTGCAAAGATCGCTTCGTTTGCCGGAAAATCCTATGAAGACGTTGCCTTCGAGGTGATAAGTCCGTTTGTGGACGGGTCCATTCCAGACAGCGATCTCAAAGGGATGATCGCCGATTCCTATGCCGGGTTTCGCCATCCAGCGGTGACGCCTTTGGTTCAAACCGGATCAAACACGTTTATTCTGGAGCTGTTTCACGGACCGACCCTTGCCTTCAAGGACGTCGCCATGCAGCTGCTCGGTCGGATGATGGACTATGTTCTGACAAAGAGAGGCTTGCGGGCAACAATTGTCGGAGCGACATCAGGCGATACTGGTGGAGCCGCGATCGAAGCTTTTCGTGGCCGTGAGCGTACGGATATCTTTATCCTGTTTCCGGACGGTCGCGTGTCGAATGTCCAACGTCGGCAGATGACAACTCCCAAGGAAGACAATGTTCATGCATTGGCATTGACTGGCAATTTTGATGACTGCCAGGCAATCGTCAAAGGTATGTTCAACCATTTCGCTTTCCGCGACCGTGTTGCTCTATCCGGTGTGAATTCCATCAACTGGGCGCGAATTCTTGCGCAAATTGTCTACTATTTTGTTGCAGGCGCAGCACTTGGCGCGCCCAACCGAAAAATCTCCTTTACGGTTCCAACTGGCAATTTCGGCGATATATTTGCGGGCTATGCCGCCATGAAAATGGGGCTTCCCATCGAGAAATTGATTGTTGCGACCAATGTAAATGACATTCTGGCGCGTACGCTTGAGACCGGCCGATATGAAAAGCGTGGTGTTGAGCCGACGATTTCGCCGTCAATGGACATTCAGGTATCGTCCAATTTTGAACGTCTGTTGTCTGAAGTTTGCGGCCGGGATGGTGAAGCCGTTCGGCGTATGATGAACCAGCTGAACCAGTCGGGTAGTTTCACAATCGAAGATGGGCCACTTGGCGAAATCCGGACCCATTTCGGTGCTGGGCGCTGTAATGAGCAGGAGACAGAAACCACGATCGCGTCACTGTGGCAGGAAGCTGGTTATCTTCTCGATCCGCATACGGCGATTGGAGTGCATGTCGCCAAAAGTCACGAGGATTCAACAACACCGATGGTGGTTCTTGGCACGGCACATCCAGCCAAGTTCCCGGATGCAGTGGAGAAGGCGTCTGGTGTTCGGCCGGATCTGCCGGAAAATCTAACAGACATGATGACTGCGGAGGAGCGTCAGCAGGTATTGGCAGCGGAACAGGGCGTAGTGGAAAACTACATCGAAGAGCACGCCCGCGCCGTACGTGCTGCAGTGTAACTATATGAATGTACAAACAACGGTTCTCGACAACGGGTTGACGGTGGTCACCGACCAGATGCCGCATTTAAAAACGGCTGCTTTGGGCGTTTGGATTCGCACTGGATCCCGCGTTGAAAATCTGGATCAAAACGGCATTACCCACCTGTTGGAGCATATGGCTTTCAAGGGGACCCGGACCCGCAGTGCACGCGCTATTGCCGAAGAGATTGAAGCTGTTGGCGGTGAATTGAATGCGTCAACCAGCATTGAGCACACCAACTACTACGCTCGGATACTGGCAGAAGATCTGCAGCTTGCTGTCGATATCCTTGCGGACATCCTGCAGAATTCGACATTTGATGCGCAGGAACTGGCTCGCGAACAGCATGTGATCTTGCAGGAAATTGGAGCGGCAAACGATTCGCCCGAAGATCAGGCCTTTGATCTGTTTCAGGATGCCGCATGGCCGGGGCAGGCGATCGGTCGACCAATCCTAGGGACACCTGAAACCGTCAGCGGTTTTGATCGCGACAAACTTAATGCCTACCTGTCGGATCGCTATCGCGCACCGGATATGGTGCTTGCTGCCGCTGGGGCTGTCGATCACGACAAACTGGTCGCACTTGCCAATGAGAAGTTCAGCGGGCTGACCAAGGAACCTGCTTCCAAAGAAGCCGAGGCGACTTATGGCGGGGGCGAAATTCTTCGCAACAAGGACCTGATGGAAGCGCAAGTTCTCATCGGATTTGAAGGACGTCCTTACAAATCCAAGGACTATTATGCGATCCAGATCCTGGCCTCTGTGCTCGGCGGTGGCATGTCTTCGCGATTGTTTCAGGAAATTCGAGAAAAACACGGTCTGTGTTACGCGATCTACAGCTTTCATTGGGCATTCTCCGATACCGGCTTGTTTGGCGTGCATGCTGCGACCAGCCACGACGACCTTGGTGCATTGATGCCCATGATTGCTGATGAGCTCGTCTCCGCAGCGCAGACAATTAGTGATGATGAAGTGGCGCGCTCCAGAGCTCAGATTCGGGCAGGTCTTATGATGGCTCTGGAAAGCCCGGCTGCCAGAGCCGGCCAGATCGCCCGGCAAATCCTGGTTCATGGACGTGTTCTTGGACCTGATGAAATCTCTGCGAAGATCGAAGCTGTAACGTCTGAAGATATTCGCCGTGTTGCTCATGAAACCTTTGTTGGCACAAAACCAACGCTGACTGCCATTGGCCCTATCGATGGCATCATGAGCGCAAACGAACTGGCAGAGCGGTTGCAACAGGCACCGGTACTGCAAGCCGCCTCTATGTGAGTGTGTGGGGGACCGGGAGGATGTCGCTGCTAAGACCAGGACCACCGCCCGACTCGGAGCTGCTGATTGAATCCGCCGGGTTGTATCTACGCCCGCCAATCATGTCCGATTTCAAGGTATGGAAGGAACTCAGGGAAGACAGTGAGACCTTTCTTAAGCCGTGGGAACCTCTTTGGCCATCAGATGACCTGACGAAATCCGGTTTTCGGCGCCGCTTGCGTCGTTATGCACGTGACCGGAAAGAAGGCCGTAGCCTGTCTTTTCTCCTCTTTCGGACAAAAACAGACCAGATGCTTGGCGGATTAACGTTGAGCAATATCCGGCGCGGTGTCAGCCAATCCGCAACGATTGGCTACTGGATGAGCGAAAGACATGCTGGAAAAGGTTACATGTCTGCTGCTGTTGCCATGTTCTTGCCGTTTTGTTTCGACGTTCTGAACCTTCATCGAATAGAAGCATCTTGTATACCAAAAAACACACCATCTATTCGACTACTTGAAAATGCCGGTTTCAACAGAGAAGGGTACGCACGTAACTATTTGCTGATAAATGGAAGTTGGCAGGATCACCTGCTGTTTTCGTGCCTTTCAGAAGATCATGCGCTGCGGCCTGGAAAAATTGCTCCGGTTGTTGAAGGAATTTTGAAAGATTTCTTGTGAGAAGCGTCTCAACCCGGTAGTTCTGCGCCCCATGTCGATTTCAATACCGGAAAATATATACAGCCCTCTTCGAAGCGTAGTGCTTTTCATCGCTGTAGTTGTATCTTTGCTTGTGTCGGTTCCAGCTCAGGCGATCGAGCCTATTCCTGTGCCGATTGATATCGAGGCATTGGACATTACCAATGCCATCGACCTTCACAGGGATGCGGGCAATCGGCTGCAAGTGTCGACAGCTCCAGGTGCTGATGGAATCGTCCGGCGAATTGAAGTTCCGTCGCGAACTGGCGAAAATACAAACTGGGCCGTGTTTGCTCTGGCCAATACCAGTGACGAGCAGATTGACCGTTTGATCGTTGCTCCGAACTATAAACTGGTTGGGTCGAATTTGTTCTGGCCGGATCTGGGTTCCTCCAGGATTGCGAGCATAACGCCAAGCCAGGGTATAGAACCTTCCCGCCAGAAAAGTCTTGAAGCTGATGTTTTTCTGGTCACGCTTGATCCCGGCTCCATTGTCACATTCGTAGTGGAATTGACGACGCCGAACCTGCCGGAAATCCGGCTTTGGGAACCGGACGTCTATAAAGAAACCATCAACGCCTATTCGCTTTATCGCGGCATAATTCTTGGCATTTCCGGTCTTCTTGCGCTCTTCCTGACGATCCTTTTCGTGGTCAAGGGAACTGTGATGTTCCCGGCAACTGCCGCGCTTGCCTGGTCAGTGCTTACATACTTGTGTATTGACTTCGGCTTCTGGGGAATGGTGTTCAATCTGGAAAGCGGTGGAAGTCAATTGGCACGCGCCTCCGCAGAGGTCATGCTCGCAGCCAGTTTAATTATCTTCCTGTACGCCTATCTCAATCTAAATCGTTGGAACATTCATTATTCCCATTTGGCACTGACGACCCTGATTTTGGTGCTTGGCTTGTTAGGCGTTGCCGTATGGGATCCTGCTGTTGCGGCCGGCATAGCGCGTCTTTCGCTTGCAATCATTGGCGCCCTTGGGTTTGTGACTATCGCTGTGCTGGCTTTCCAGCACTACGACCGCGCAATCCTGCTGATACCAACTTGGTGTTTGCTGATCGCATGGCTGATTGGTGCCGGCATGACGATAACCGGCCAAATATCCAATGATATTGTCCAACCGGCGCTCGGGGGCGGGCTGGTGCTGATCGTCCTGTTGATTGGCTTTACAGTTATGCAGCATGCATTTGCTGGTGGCGCAATTGCTCAAGGATTGATTTCGGACGTTGAACGCAAAGCGTTGGCGCTAACAGGGTCTGGCGACATCATTTGGGATTGGGACATTGATCGGGATCGTGTTTACACGGGAAATGAAGTCGAGCATCTCCTGAATTTGAAGCGCGGTACGTTGGACGGGCCGGTCCGAGATTGGTTGGAAATACTGCATCCGCAAGACCGGGACCGTTTTAGGGGCACTCTTGATGCGGTGATCGATCAGCGGCGGGGCAAAATTGTTCAGACATTCCGTCTTCGATCTGAAGACGGGCATTTTCGCTGGTTTCGTTTACGCGCCCGGCCGATAATTGGATCTGATGGCGAAGTTATCAGGTGTGTCGGAACGCTGCTCGATGTCACTGAGGAGCGGACAGCCGAAGAGCGTCTCTTGCATGATGCTGTCCATGATAATCTGACAGGCCTCCCCAACCGTGAGCTGTTTGTCGACCGTCTGAAAACAAGTTCTGTACGGGCGGAAGCGGAATCAACCAGCAAACCGACTGTCCTTGTTCTGAATCTTGATCGTTTCAAACAGGTAAATGACAGTATTGGCTTGTCGGCTGGGGATAGCATCCTCCTAACCGTTGCGCGTCGTTTGGGCCGTCTTATCGGCCAGCAAGACACGCTGGGTCGCCTCTCTGGCGATCAATACGGATTGGTGTTGTTGTCAGAACAGGAACCAGACCGGATCGTTGCACTTGCTGATGCGCTGCGAAAAGCAGTTCGCGCACCTATTACGTTCAGCGACCGCGAGATATTCCTGACCTGCTCTGTTGGCATTTCTTTCTCTGAAGGCAGCAAGCAGAGCGTCGAAGATATGCTGACCAACGCAGAAATTGCTCTTAACCATGCAAAGCGTCTGGGAGGCGATCGCCAGGAGGTGTTCCGAGCCATTCTTCGGCCACTAGACAAGAACATTGTCGACCTGGAAGCTGATTTACGAGAGGCGATTAAAAAGGAAACTCTGGGCGTCTTCTTTCAACCAATCATACGATTGGAAGACCAGTCGGTTGCCGGTTTTGAAGTACTTGCTCGATGGAGCCATCCAAAACGTGGCAAAATTTCACCAGCCGAGTTTATTCCCGTGGCAGAGCAATCCGGCCTCATCAACGAGTTGGGCATGTACATGCTGGACAAGGGAGCGCAGCAGCTTGCTTATTGGCAAAAAGAATTCCCGTTGCCGCAACCGTTATTCGCCTCGGTAAACCTGTCTTCGCGTCAGCTTCTGAAACAGGATCTGATCAATGACGTCAAGGCTGTTCTGTCGAGGACTTCAGTTGCCACCGGAACACTGAAACTGGAGCTGACAGAATCCTTGGTCATGTCTAATCCTGAATTTTCAGCCAAGGTTCTGGAACGGTTGCGCGCCCTTGGAGCCGGGCTCTCCCTTGATGATTTCGGGACAGGACACTCGTCGCTGTCCTATCTTCAACGGTTCCCGTTTGACACGATTAAGATTGACCAATCGTTCGTGAAACCAAATGGTTCCTCTGCGCGCCCGGTTCTTCTGCGGACGATCGTTGCAATGGGGCACGATCTAGGCATGTCAGTTGTGGCAGAAGGGGCTGAAAGCGAAACGGATGCGTTGGAGCTTTACCAGTTGGGCTGTGAATACGCGCAAGGGTTCTTCTTTGGTGAAGCAATGTCGGCAAATGAGGCGACAAAGGTGCTCAGAAAGATGCCAGCGGTGGAAGCTGCAAACGCTTGAGTTTCTGACGCAAAATGTCTGAAATGTGGAGCCCATTGCAATCGAACAGCAAAGGTCGGTCCTAATTTTCAGGACCATTTTGTCTCGATGATTAGCAAATCCGAGCGCAATTCCCGGATCAGGCGCTGGATCTAATTCGTATTAAATCTGCTAGTTCACAAGACTTTATAGGGAGCCATTCCGCCGCGAGCCAATTCATCGGCCCGCTCGTTATCCGGATGTCCTGCATGACCCTTGACCCAATGCCAAGCCACGTCATGCCGTTCCCTGGCCGCATCAAGGGCCTGCCAGAGGTCTGCGTTTTTGACAGGCTTATTGGTTGAGGTTCGCCAGTTCTTGCGTTTCCAACCATCCATCCATTCGCTGATACCACTGCGAACATAGGTGCTGTCAGTGTAGAGATCGATAGCACATGGCCGTTTCAAGGCGTTCAGGGCTTCTATGGCTGCTGTCAGCTCCATGCGGTTATTTGTGGTCTCCACTTCGCCGCCGTTTAACTCTTTTTCGTGTCCGCCAAACCGCAAAATGGCTCCCCACCCACCTGGTCCGGGGTTTCCGGAGCATGCACCGTCGGTGTAGATGACAACCCTGTTTTCTTCGCTCATTGCTCCAACCCGTAAGCACGGGTGTTGTTGATGGTCTGGTGAAAGCGAAGTTTCTTGACGTATTCCATGGGATCTTTCGGTGTGACAAGCGCGCCCTCGGGAACACTGAGCCAATCATAAAGCCGGGTCAGGAGAAAGCGTAAGGCTGCCCCGCGGCAGAGCGTTGGTAAGGCCGTGTGTTCAGCATCTGTGAGCGGTCGGACGGACGTGTAACCATTGAGTAGAGCGCGCGCTTTGGTGACATTGAAGGATAGGTCTGGTTCGAAACACCACGCGTTCAGGCAGATCGCAACGTCATATGCAAAAGCGTCGTTACAGGCAAAATAGAAGTCGATAAGACCGGAAAGGTTTTCTGACAGGAAGAAAACATTGTCAGGAAAAAGGTCTGCGTGGATGACACCGCGTGGCAAATCATCTAACCAATTGTGTTCCAGATAGTCGAGTTCTTTCTCGATCTCGCTTCCAAGTCCCGGACTGACATCGTCGCTGCGGCCACCGCATTGTGCGAATAGCGGTCGCCAACCGGCGACATCCAATGCATTCCTGCGCGTGCCATCGTAATCCATACCTGCAAGATGAAGCTCAGCCATTGCCTTGCCGAGCTCAGCGCAGTGTAGCGGCTTTGGTCGTTTGACCCACATACCGTCCAAAAAAGTGACTAGCGCAGCAGGGCGCCCGGCCAATGTTCCAAGCAATTCCCCATCTTTGGAGGGAACCGGTTGCGGGCAGGATAGACCCTTGGCCGCCAAGTGCTGAAGCAAGTTCAAAAAGTAAGGCAAGTCATCCTGATTTACACGCTTTTCATAAAGCGTGAGGATGAAGTAGGCCTTCTCGGTATGGACTAGATAATTGCTGTTCTCTACGCCCTCTGCGATGCCCTTGAATGATAAAAGGGATCCGATATCGTAGGTTCCGATGAATTCATTCAATTCTTCATCGGTCACTTCAGTATAAACGGCCATATTTTTATCCGGTAGCCGACTGCGACTGGAGAGCCATTTCTCTCAGTTCGCGCGGCAAATTAAACGAGATTGTTTCTTCCGCAGTGCGGACTGTGTCGACGGTGACATCAAATCGGTCCCGAAAGGCGTCGATAATTTCTTCTACTAGCGTTTCCGGTGCTGAAGCGCCAGCGGACAGACCCAAAGAATGGACATCTTCGAAATCAGACCACTTGAGTTCATTGGCACGTTGAATCAGGACAGAGATTTTGCAGCCGGCCCGTTCAGCGACCTCGCGCAAGCGCTGGGAGTTCGAAGAATTGGGCGCTCCGACAACAACCATTGCTTCAACGCCTGGCGCAACGTGCTTGACCGCTTCCTGTCTATTGGTCGTCGCATAGCAGATGTCTTCCTTGTGTGGAGCGACGATCTCCGGGAAGCGTTTCTGCAGAACGGAAACAATACCGGCCGTGTCGTCAACCGACAGAGTGGTCTGCGTAATGTAGGCAAGTGGTCTGTCGGATTTCGGCGAAAACGCATGCGCATCGGCTTCAGTCTCGATCAGGGAGACTGTTCCCTCTGGGAGCTGCCCCATTGTTCCGATTACTTCGGGATGACCTGCATGACCGATCAGCAGTATTTCCTTGTCACGTCTATGATGAAGTTCTGCTTCCTTGTGAACCTTCGAGACCAACGGACAGGTGGCATCCAGATAAAACATCTTCCTGGATTGCGCGTCTTCGGGAACCGATTTTGGCACACCGTGTGCGGAAAAAACCACAGGCCGGTCAGTATGTTGGGTAGGAATTTCATCCAGCTCTTCCACAAACACTGCGCCTTTGGCCTTCAGGCTGTCAACAACGTATTTGTTGTGCACGATTTCATGGCGCACATAGACTGGTCGGCCGTATTTTTCCAAAGCCAGTTCGACGATCTGGATAGCCCTGTCAACACCAGCGCAGAATCCGCGGGGTGCACATAGTTTGATTGTTAGAGGCGGTTTGATAGCCTGTGTCTCGGTCATAAGAGCACTTTCGGAAACTTTGATTGCCGCAATAAGGGGTTGGCATGGCGGTCTGTCAAGAGAGCTGTGCAGAACGGATCGGCAATTATCCTGTTTTGTACCTCAATATGAAATGGCAACACAACGCTCGCCAACCAAATCGTCAACTGCTATGAACCAGTTCAAATGGAAACTGTTCAAATGGGTAAATGATGATTGCTGGAATTCACACCGTAACCAAAGGAAAAACTGGAACTTTTCTGGCCGTTGGTTTCGGCGCGCTTATGCTGGGTGGATGCGGTGGCGCTGATGGAATAGCCGGCAAGGTTATCTCGGGTGGTCAAGAACCTATTGAGATTTCGCCGGAAACATTTGCTGCACCAGTATCCTGCCCGCCAATGCGATTGAAAACGAATACATACTTAATCCGCAAATTTGAACGCGGCAAGGAAGACGAAGCGGATGCACTCCTTTACCAGGCAACGCTTAAGGATTGGGCCAACACTTGTAGTAGAGAAGGTACCGGGCAACGGAGAATTAAACTTGGATTTTCCGGAAGCGTAACGCCAGGCCCTGCATGGAAGGGTGGTGAAATTGTCCTGCCACTTCGTGTCGAAGTCCTACCGGTCGAGGACGGCGAAAAACCGATTGTATCCGAATTGCTCCAGATCCCCGTTTCATTGGGAGCAGGCTCGCCAAAAGAAGACTGGACATTAATCGAGAACAAATACGTTATAGAACAAAACCAGGGTGCGAGCATTTCCTTCGGTTTTGAAGAAGGACGTCGTCGCTAGCGGCACTGAGCATCTGGCACTTGCGATGTTGAGAGTTTCGGAAGTTGCAACAACCAGCTGCGTGGCATATTGACAAGATCATGTCTGCCTCGCACAATTATAGCGGATGTCAGGGTCGTCCCCTGATAATCGTGTGAAAAGCACGATGAAGCATATGCGGGAGAGGCCGGGTGAAATGATCCTGGCGCCGAAGGAGCAACCGCCCCGGAAACTCTCAGGCTAAAGGACCGCATAGGCTAAACGCTCTGGAAAGCAGTGCTCTGCGCGTTAGACGTGGACTGCTCACCGAAGGAGTAACCGCAAGGCTGTTTGTCCATGCGGGAAATCTCTCAGGTACTCGGACAGAGGGGGTGCGGACAGGCTGATTCTGAAAATGGATTGGTTTGGGACTGCGTAACCCCGAATGCGAGGACCGTACATGGCGGACACCGTTGCAGACGAAGATCTGAAACAAACGCCTCTTCATGACCTTCATGTGGAACTTGGCGCACGTATGGTGCCATTTGCAGGGTATTCGATGCCCGTGCAGTACAAGGCCGGTATCATGGCCGAACATTTGCACACCCGATCAAAAGCTGGATTGTTCGATGTCTCACACATGGGGCAGGCTTTTCTGGTTGGCCCTGATCATGAGACAACGGCTCGGGCTCTTGAGGCGCTGACACCGTCGAATTTCGTTGAACTCGGCCTTGGTCGACAGCGCTATACCGTCTTGTTGAATGACGAGGGGGGGATCATTGATGATTTGATGGTAACCCGGTCCGTTTCTGAAGATGATGATGGGCGCTTGATGCTGGTCGTCAACGCAGGTCGCAAGGATGTCGATTACGCATATTTTCGGGACAAGTTGCCAGAGAACGTCAAGCTGGAAGTTGTCGAAGATCGTGCCTTGATTGCCGTTCAGGGACCTGAAGCGGTTGCTGCTGTTGCTTTGCACGCACCAAAAGCTGCAGGGCTCGGTTTCATGTCGGCCTCTTCGATGGAATTCGATGGCATAGACTGCCACATCGCCCGCGCTGGCTACACCGGCGAAGATGGTGTCGAGATGTCCGTTCCAGCTGGCGCTGCCGAGGCGATCGCCCGTGCCCTGCTCGCTGATGAGCGTGTTGAGCCGATCGGGCTTGGCGCTCGGGACAGCCTGCGGCTGGAAGCCGGGCTTTGCCTGTACGGTCACGATATCGATGAGACAATATCGCCTGTCGACGGTGCAATCACGTTCTGCATGCAGAAGCGTCGCCGCGAGAATGGTGGGTTCCCGGGGGCAGATCGTATCCAGAAAGAACTGGTTGAAGGCACGGACACAGTTCGTGTTGGATTGCGCATCGACGGCAAGGCGCCTGCCCGCGAGGGAGCCGAGATAGCAATTCCGGATGGCGAAGTCATAGGCATTCTGACGTCGGGCGGTTTTGCACCAACTGTGGGCGCGCCAATTGCCATGGGTTATGTCCTGGCAGAGTACACCAAGGTTGGAACTCCCCTGGAGCTAATCGTCCGCAATAGGCGTTTGCCGGCGACAGTTGCCGAGATGCCCTTTGTACCGAACCGTTATTATCGCAAACCAAAATCCTGAGAATTTCCAGAGAACGGACGCAAAATCATGACCACCTATTTTTCCAAAGACCATGAGTGGATTGCAGTAGCAGATGGTGTCGCAACTGTCGGCATCACGAATTACGCACAAGAACAGCTGGGCGATGTTGTTTATGTCGAACTTCCGGACGCGGGCAAAGAACTCAGCCAGGGCGATGAAGCTGCTGTTGTTGAATCAGTGAAAGCTGCCAGTGAAGTATACGCTCCGATCGACGGCGAAGTTGTCGAAGCCAACGAAGCGCTGGCGGACGAACCTGCCAAGGTCAACGAAGACCCTGAAGGCGCGGCCTGGTTTATTAAAATCAAGGTTGCCAATGCTCACCAGCTGACTGAAATGATGGATGAAGCCGGTTACAAGGCCTACGTGGAGACACTCTGATCCATGGCAGGGCACTATTATTCAGCGCAAGTCGAATGGGCATGTGATGGCGACTACGCGGCCAACGCCTATTCTCGTGGGCACATCTGGCGCTTTGATGGTGGTCTGGAGATCCCGGCAAGCGCTTCGCCAACTGTGGTGCCTTTGCCGCATTCGGTTGAAGCAGCTGTCGACCCGGAAGAAGCCTTCGTTGCAGCAATTTCGTCCTGCCACATGTTGTGGTTTCTGGATCTTGCGCGCCGGGCGAATTTCGACGTTGCCAGCTACCGGGATGATGCACAGGGCGAAATGAGCCGAGTGGGGCGCGGCAAGATGGCGATTTCAAAAGTAATCCTAAGACCGGAAATCACTCTGAAAGCAGCCGAAGAACCCGATCCAACCTGGCTGACCGACTTGCATGAAAAGGCGCATGACGTCTGTTTTATCGCCAACTCCGTTAAATGTGACATCGTCGTGGAGCCAGCACCGCTCCGCCTGATCACACCGTAATTTCTGGAGCCGCATGATATGCGCTACTTACCTTTAAGTGATTCCGATCGCAGCGATATGCTCGCGCGTGTTGGTGTGTCATCCATTGATGATCTTTTTGCGGACATTCCTGAAAATGTGCGCTTGAACGGTCTTCTGGACCTGCCGAAACGTGCCAGTGAAATGGAAGTCGAGCGCAAGCTCTCGGCCATGGCGGCAAAAAACACTTCGGCCGGGTCCGTTCCGTTTTTTGTTGGAGCAGGCGCTTACAAGCACCATGTACCGGCGACCGTGGACCATCTGATCCAGCGTTCTGAATTTTTGACGTCCTATACACCGTACCAGCCGGAAATCACGCAAGGAACGCTGCATTACCTGTTCGAATTCCAGACGCAGGTTGCCCGCCTGACTGCAATGGATGTCGCCAACGCGTCCATGTATGACGGCTCCACAGGTACCGGTGAAGCTGTTCTGATGGCGCATCGTGTCACCAAGAAAAATAAGGCTGTTCTGTCTGGTGGTCTGCACCCGCAATACCGGGAAGTTGTCGAAGGCCTGTCAAACATGGCCGGTGACAAGGTTGTCAGCCTGCCGGCAGATCCGTCAGGCACAGAAGACATTCTGTCCCAGATCGATGACGAAACCTCCTGTGTGGTTGTTCAGTCACCGTCCTTCTATGGCCAGCTGATTGATCTGAAGCCGATTGCCGAAAAAGCCCATCAGCATAAAGCGTTGCTGATTGCCGTCTTCACGGAAGTCGTTTCGTTGGGTCTCATCGAACCTCCGGGAACACAAGGTGCGGACATTGTGGTTGGTGAAGGCCAGTCCATTGGCAACGGATTGAACTACGGTGGACCCTATGTTGGCCTGTTTGCGACCCGTCAGAAATACGTTCGCCAGATGCCGGGACGGCTTTGCGGTGAAACGGTCGACGCAGAAGGCAAGCGCGGATTTGTGCTGACGCTGTCAACGCGTGAGCAACATATCCGCCGAGACAAGGCGACGTCCAATATCTGCACCAACTCCGGCCTGTGCTGTCTGGCCTTTACGATCCACATGTCATTGCTTGGTCAAAAGGGGCTCAGCCAACTGGCACGGATCAATCACGGCAATGCCGTGAAGTTGAAGAAACTGCTCGCTGGTATTCCAGGTGTTGGAGTCCTGAATTCGGCCTATTTCAACGAATTCACGCTGTGCCTTTCAAGGGCTGCTGACGGTGTTGTCGAGCAACTGGTTGAGCGAGGCATTCTGGCAGGCCTTCCTGTTTCCCGTCTGGAGCCTGGAAAGGGCGATCTGGCCAATTTGTTGGTTGTTGCTTCAACTGAGGTCAATACGGACGAAGACCGCGCAGCCTTTGCGGCCGCTCTGAAGGAGGTGCTGGCATGAGCATGAACACACAAGGCCGTCCGACAACCGCCGGTGATGCAGGCGAAAGCTTCCGTCCGAAAACCTTCACCGGAAACCGCGGGCTCGACATGGAAGAGCCGCTGATTTTCGAAGTGGGATCACTGGAAACAACCGGGGTTGATCTGGACGAAGACGATCTGCCCGAGTTCGAGCTTGGCGGTCATCAGAGGCAGGACGAAATAGGCCTGCCGGGGCTTGCTGAACCGGAAACCATGCGCCACTACGTGCGCCTGTCGCGCAACAACTATGCGATCGACAGTGGCCTCTATCCGCTTGGCTCGTGCACTATGAAGCACAATCCGCGTCTGAACGAGAAGCTAGCACGTCTGCCGGGATTTGGTGACGTTCATCCGCTGCAACCTGTGTCATCCGTTCCCGGCGCGTTGGAGCTGATCGACGAGCTGGCACACTGGCTGATGGTTTCCACAGGCACATCTGCTGTCGCCATGAGCCCGAAAGCCGGCGCACATGGTGAACTTTGCGGCATGATGGCCATCAAGGCAGCCCATACGGCCGCTGGTCGCAGTCCGCAAATCGTTCTGGTTCCGGAAAGTGCCCACGGCACCAACCCGGCAACGGCGGCTTTGCTGGGATACAGGGTGGTTTCCATTGACGCCAAGGACGATGGGACCGTCGATCTTGGTACGCTCAAGACCACAATCGCCGAGCATACCGGCAACATTGCCGGCATCATGTTGACCAACCCGAATACCTGCGGCCTGTTCGAACGAGATGTGAAGGAAATTGCGGACAGGATCCACGAGGCTGGCGGCTTCTTCTATTGTGATGGTGCCAACTTCAACGCGATTGTCGGAAAAGCTCGCCCCGGTGATCTTGGGGTTGATGCCATGCATATCAACCTGCATAAGACGTTCTCTACACCTCATGGCGGCGGCGGCCCAGGGTCCGGTCCGGTCGTTCTGTCAGAGCGCTTGTCGCCATACGCTCCACTGCCGTTCATCCGCAAGACAGACGATGGTCTGGAGCTGGTTGAGACTGAAGATGCGACCACAGAAGCAGAGCAGCCGTTTGGCCGCATGACCGCATTCCATGGTCAGATGGGCATGTATGTCCGGGCTCTGTCCTACATGATGAGCCACGGCTCGGATGGCCTGAAGCAGGCATCGGAAGATGCTGTCCTGAACGCGAACTACGTTCGTGTCGGTCTGCAAGATCTGATGAGCCTGCCGTTCGGCGAACGTCCGTGCATGCACGAAGTTCTGTTTGATGACAGTTTCCTGAAGGATACCGGCGTCACCACGCTCGATTTTGCCAAGGCGATGATCGACGAGGGGTATCATCCGATGACCATGTACTTCCCGCTGGTCGTCCATGGAGCAATGTTGATTGAGCCAACGGAATCGGAAAGTCGAGCAGCGCTCGATCTCTTCGTCGCAACAATGCGTGATCTGGTGATGAGCGCAAAACGCGGCGAGACGGAACGGTTTGCCGGTGCCCCTTATCTGGCCCCGCGTCGCCGCCTTGATGAAACCGGTGCAGCCCGCAAGCCGATCCTGAAATGGACAAAGCCTGAGCCTGCACATGTGACACCTGAAGTGGCTGAATAGCGCATTGTTAATAACGATAAAATTGCGAAAGGCCCGGCCATTTGACCGGGCCTTTTTTTATGACAAACCCTTCACAAAGGGGCCTACCTTGGAACTCGTGCGGAGTGCGATCGGAACCGGGCTTGATGAATAGGCACGGAGCATCCGGGTGCGCCAGATGGTCTGGGTTAGTGAACACTGTGTTCGATGTCTTTGCCGATGGTTTTTACCTATAAGGAAATTCAGGGATGAGATGAGTGTGGAATGCGGCGAATGAGCGAATTGGTAAATCTGGACGAGCGGACTGGCCTTCCCGAGGAGTGGCTTTTCCTTGCTAGAAAACACCCACGTGAAATTTGGGCTGCTCACCAGAACCTGGGGCCGCTGACAGAATTCTGGCTTGCAAGGCACAATGGTTTTCGCCAGTTGGGCACTGTGCTCGACGATCTCTTGACCAAATTCCGGGAACAGAAAATTCAGGCGGATCAGTTCGGCGGATTGTTTGTTCCACGTTTGCATCAGTTTCTCGGGGAACTGGAACACCATCACAACATTGAGGATCATCACTATTTTCCCGTTTTCATAACCGCCGAGAAGCGACTGGTCGCGGGATTTGAGCTTCTGGAAAATGATCACGAGCTGATTCATCACAGGATAGAAACCGTGGTTGGCAGTGCCAACAAACTTTTCGGACAGATGCAGGAAGGTGGTTGGGATGAAATCCGTCGTGCTGCGGATGACTATGCAACTGTCAGCGACACTCTGATTTCCGGCCTGATGCGCCATCTTGATGACGAAGAAGACTTGATCGTGCCTCTGATCCTGGAGCGCGGCGAGCATGACCTTGGATTGTCGTGAGGCTTATTGGCCACATTTGCCGGTGTCATAGAAGTGCATTCAGGAGGTGCCTTGACATTCATTAGGCGATCGCGCACATAATCCGGCATGAACAAGATGCCAGCAACCTTTGCGTACTTTTATTACGTCACCGACATATCGGCGGCTGCGTAGGATCTTGCTCTTTTAAATGAACCTCAAAAGCCGCCGCGTCAGGCGGCTTTTTTGTTTTGAAGTGTACAAAAGTTGATTGTGGTCGGCAGAGAGTTAGTTGAACGAAACAACACCAAACAAACCTGTCTTCGAATGAATTGTGACCAGTCCAATGTCCTGACACCAGATGCCAAAATGCGGACAAAAGGGGAGGCGTCTTCTTAACCGGTTTTTATGGTTATTGAGGCAGCGTTCCATCGTCACTAATCGGGATGCCTCGCATGCAAACAACTTCGGTTCTACGTCTCAGCAGACGAACATTGCTTTCTGGGATTGCCGTCGTCGCTCTGACCGCTACGCTTGATGCAAAAGCGGGCAGGGTGTTTGACCGCATCATCATGCGCGACGGCTGGATCCTGAAAGAAAGCGATATCTCATGATCGTCGATGGTATCGAGGCATTTCGCACAACAGGGTTTCAGCCACAGGTCGTTGTCATCGGGGCCGGTCCGGCAGGGATAACTCTTGCTCGGCGACTGGCAAGTTTAAATGTACCGTGCGCGTTGCTCGATGCAGGTGGTGAAGAATACAGCCAGGACACACAGGACGTTTATCAGGGCAAGACAATCGGCGATCCTTATTTTAATTTGGATGCAGCTCGTCTGCGGTATCTGGGTGGTACGTCTGGTCATTGGGCCGGTTGGTGCCGTTTCCTTGATGCTCACGATTTCGAAAAACGCGACTGGATACCCAATAGCGGTTGGCCAATTGCCCGCGATGCTATCGAGCCGTTTTTTGAGGCGGCACGTGACGTTCTTGGATTGCGGACATTTGAACCGGACGAAAGTATTTCCAACGATATAAACTGGATCGACCTTATTCGCAGTGAACCGGTCCGTTTTGGTGAAAAATACCGCGATGAACTTGCCAAAAGTGACTTGATTTGTGTGGTTCTAAATACCTACGCCACCGATCTCGTGGCTGATGATAATCAAGTGACTGCCGCGAATGTAGTGTCCAATCGAAAGCCTTCCGGGCGCATCTCAGCGCCGTATTTTGTTGCGGCAACCGGCGGCATTGAAAACTCGCGTCTCTTGTTATGGTCGAATGAAAAATCAGGCGATCCGGTGGTGCCGAATGCAACATCTTTAGGCCGATACTGGATGGAGCATCCAGAATACACTGTTGGCGATGCACTCATTCTTCGTCCCGAAGTTTATCCACATGAAATCGATGGCGTGGCCTTCTTTGCGCCGACGCAGCATGCGATGAAAAAAAATGAGATCATGAATTTCCATGCCGTCATTCGGCCTCTGGAGTATTCGAGCACAAAGCAGATGGTATCCGACCTGATGTGCGCGATGCCTGATACAAGCGAATGGCTTGTTGGGTTGACAGGGAAATCTCTCAATTGTTACGGCAATCGCGTCAGCATGGCTTGGGAACAGTCGCCGGAATTTGACAATCGTGTCGCGCTATCTGCGACTGACAAGGATTTTGCTGGAGTGCCGCGGGTTGAGCTTCATTGGCGCAAGGGCAACTTGGACCGGAAAACAATGAGCGAAGGTGCTCGTCTTTTTGGGACAACCCTGGCATTGAAGGATATCGGTCGCATGCGCCTTGATGAATGGGTGCGTGACGTCAATGACTATCCGGAGGATGGTGAGATTGGCGGGTATCATCATATGGGCGGAACCCGTATGAGTTCGGATCCGAATACCGGAGTTGTGGACGCAAACTGCCGTGTTCACGGTATGGGCAACCTTTATGTTGCCGGGTCTTCGATTTTCACAACATCCGGCTATGCAAACCCGACTGCATCCATCGTCGCCTTCTCGGAGCGTCTTGGTGTCCATCTGGCGGAACAAATCAGCTGATCCGAGACCATCTGAGTGATGCTGACAACCACAGAGGAAATCATTGGCATTACCTAATTGTTCTATTCTGCAGCCTCATTCTGGCTTGCTTCGTGCCTGGTCAACAACACTGATATCCAACTTGCTCTTTTTTCGAAGAACGCCCGAAGTGTAAGTGCATAATCATCGGTAACAGCTCGCCTGACGGATGCTCTTTGGTGCAGGGCCGAACGCCAGGTATTGACCCGGTTTAGGCCACGAAAAGGTCCGTGATTCGTGAATTCCTCGATGACATCGAAGTAACGGAACACTGGCCCGACTGCGGTATCGACCAACGAGAAGGTTGAGCCGGCAAAGTAAGGCCCATCCGGGTCCAGAACGGTTTCCAGGTGCTCAAATTTGGATCTGAGAGCGCCCAAAGATGTCTGAAAAGATCTCTCGTCGTTGGCATTATAAAGCGAACCGATTCCGTTGAGGATCTGTGAAGCAAACTCGACATAGGCCCGGTGTCGTGCACGCGCAATGGGATCTTCCGGATGCAACTGCCTTGACAGTGTTTCATCTAGATACTCCACGATTGGCGCGGATTCGAACAGATATTCGTCTGTACCTGTTTTCAAAAAACGGGACTTTTCCAAGAGGCGAAGCATCCCTGAACCAATCCGGTTTATTTGCAAGATCGATATAGAGCCGTTCGAAGGAAATCTCCTTCTCCTTGAGAACAATCGCAGCCCGCTGAACGTATGGACACAGGGTATGGCTCAACAAAGTGAGAGATGGGGACATGTTTATACTCCTTCATGCATTTGCATAAAAAACCTATGCAGAAATGATGGACGACTCATCATTGGCAAAACCGCCGCGAATGGATGCCTGGGTGCGCCTGCAAAAGGCAAGCACTGCGGTTCTGGACCGTGTGGAAGCAAAGTTGAAGGCGGACGGATATCCGCCGCTGAGCTGGTACGATGTTCTGCTGGAGCTGCGCCGCGCGGATCAAAAAACTTTGCGTCCGGTCGAAATCGAGAAACGAATCTTGCTCGCGCAATACAATGTCTCGCGTCTGATCGACCGTCTTGTGGCGGCCAGTTTTGCCGAAAAACTGAAGGCTCCAAACGATGGCCGGGGCGTCGTTGTTCGACTGACATCTCAAGGCGAAGAGCTTCTTTCCCGCATGTGGCCGGCTTATGAAGCAGCTGTGAAACAGGAATTTTCAGAGAAAATGACGGATGCCGATGCCGATGATCTTATGCGGGTTTTGGGCAAGGTTCTGCCGTAAATCGATGTTGAATGGCTCCACTTTTGGGTGCCGAAGACCCTCTCACAAAAAATCTGAAAATGAGTTGCTTGACATTCTTTAGGCGATCGCGCACATAATCCGGCATGAACAAGATGCCAGCAACCTTCGCGTACTTTTATTACGTCACCGACATATTGGCGGCTGCGTAGGATCTTGCTCTTCTAAATAAACCTCAAAAGCCGCCGCGTCAGGCGGCTTTTTGGTTTCAAGGCTCCTGACGGGCCTCCCGGAAGAAACACCGTCAGGAACGCCGAAAATGACCAAACACATGATCGAAGCCGGAAAGCCGGCAACTAAACTCAAGTCCGAAGCATTGTCCGTGCTTTTGGAGCGGGGGCTCGTGCATCAATGCACCGATATCGAAGCCCTCGACAAGACACTGTCTGACGGCCCGATCACAGCATATGCCGGGTTCGATGCGACAGCCGCCAGTCTTCATGTCGGCCATCTGATGCCACTGATGACCATGCGATGGCTTCAGAAACTTGGCCACAAGCCGATCATCGTTCTGGGTGGTGGCACAAGTCAGATAGGTGACCCCAGTTTCCGAAATGATGCGCGGCCAATGCTGGAAGAGCGTCAGATCGCAGCCAACATTGCTACCATCCGTCGATCCGTAGAACGTCTCGTTGATATGAGCGGACCAGATGGAGCGCGCCTGATCGATAATGCGGAGTGGTTGAACGAATTCCGGTTTCTGGAATTTTTGCGGGATTACGGCTCCCAGTTCACGGTCAATCGCATGATGACCTTCGACAGCGTCAAGTCGCGCCTCGAAGCCCAGATGCCGCTGACGGTTCTGGAATTCTGTTACATGATGCTGCAGGCTGTCGATTTCCTGGAACTCTCCAAACGCCACGATTGTGTGTTGCAGGTCGGTGGATCGGATCAATGGGGCAACATAGTCAATGGTGTGGACCTTGGTCGCCGTGATGGCCGCAAACTCCACGGTATGACGGTGCCACTGCTGACCACCGCTAGTGGCGCAAAGATGGGCAAGACGGCCGCTGGTGCTGTCTGGCTGCACCCGGAGCACCTGTCACCTTTCGGCTTCTGGCAGTTCTGGCGCAATACGGCAGATGCCGATGTCGGAAAGTTCTTGCGCCTCTTCACCGAGTTGCCAATTCGTGAAGTCGAGCGTCTTTCTGAGTTGCAGGGTGCAGAGCTGAACGAAGCCAAGAAGATCCTGGCAACCCAGGTCACCACTATCGTTCACGGCCCCGAAGAAGCCCGCGCGGCCTTGGAACAAGGTGATGCTTTGTTTGCGGGTGAAACCGAAATCCTGGAACCGACCCACAAAATGCCGTTGCCCAAACTGGCAGAAGGCTTGGGGCTTCTGGAACTTGTTGTTGCGGTTGGTTTTGCAAGTTCCAACGGCGATGCCCGGCGGTTGGTGGAAGGCGGCGGTGTCCGCCTCAACAACCGTGTTGTTGAGGACCCGCGCCGCCGCATTTCGTCTGGTGATCTGGCAGCGAATGATCGGCTAAGCCTGTCAGTCGGCAAGCGTCGGAAGGCATTGGTTGGATTTGAGTGAAACTTGAATTGACAGTCCCGGCTTCGCGGCCGGGACTGTGCGTTGTCCAGTGTGTGTTTTTTGCTAGCTTTCCGATTGCCGGGCTCTGAATTCTTCAACCGATAATCCACCAATCCCCCAGTTTTCCATCTCTACTTCCTCAATCACCACAAAGGTCGTGGCCGGAGATTTGTTCAGCACATTTACCAGCAGGTCCGTCGCGCCTTTGATGAGCTGGGATTTCTGGTGGCTGGTGACGCCTTCCTGCGTCACCTGAATAGTTACATGGGGCAAGGTCAGGAACTCCCTTGTTGACGCGGAATGATTTGAAAAATTTTTGACATGATCTGCCAGCGGTTGTCCGTGCGCACAAACGTCAGAAAGTCGACAAAGTCGCTCTGGCCGATGCTGCAGCGAACGCGGGCGAAGGCAGTGTTTTCACCGGCCAACTGAATTTCATCAATGGCGTCGGTGCGAGTTTCCTCTCGAGAGGCAGGTGACTGTCGCTTGGCGACGACCGGGACGTATTCGTCCATTGACCGGTGGAGCAGAGGTGTTTCGTCGGCAGTGGCGTAAATTGCCTTTGGATGAAAAACCCGTTGCAGCAGCTCTGTGTCGCAATGATACAGGGCATCAAAATACTCCGAGATCACTGCCTGCAGGTCATCGAAGGAATTGCTCATGCTGCCAGTCCTTCTTCACGAAGGGTCTGCTGTGTGGCAGGGCGCGCCATGATACGGGCGACATAGGCCTCGGTCTTTGGCCAGTCAGCTAGAGAAATGTTCAGGACGTTTGCCCAATCGAGGATCACGAACGCATAGGCGTCGGCGACGGTAAACCGGTTTCCGAGCAGGAAGTCAGCATCCTCCGGCAACAGCTGATCGAACTGAGAAATCTTGGAGCGGAGCTTTGTCATGATCTCGGCCTGCTGTTCTTCGGAAAAACTCTTTCCGGAGAAATAGGGACTGAAGCCCTTGTGCAGCTCAGAAGACAGGAAGCTCAGCAATTCCAACGTTCGGAACCTGTCGAGGGATCGGCTCTGATCTGCCGCAAGTGTTGGGAACGTTTCCGACAGCCAATGAAGAACCGCAACGTTCTCCGTCAGGATGTTGCCGTCCGGCAACTGAAGCGCAGGCACATAGCCTCTTGGATTGATTTCTGCATAGGCTCCGCCAGAGTCGGTTTGGCCCTTTTCAGTATCCACCTTTTCAAGGTTGTAGTCTGCTCCCGCTTCGTTCAGCAGGATATGGGCTGCCATGGAACAGGCACCGGATTTATAAAACAGTTTCATGCGAAAGCTCCTTCGTGTCATTGATGATCGGAAGGTGCGCATCGAAGTTACTGTTGACAAGTAGGTATCTGATGGTAACTTAATTATCGAGTTACCATGGAGAAACCTGCTGTCTTACGGGTCACCAGAAAATGCCGCTTAAAATGCGCAAGAACCAAAGCCCGAAACCGCCGGAGCCCTGTATGCTGACGGAGTGCATGCAGGTGATTTCCGGAGCTTGGGCACCAAATGTCATCTGGAGCCTCAGGGCCGGGCCACGCCGTTTTAATGAACTGAAAGTCGATATTCCGCCCATCTCCTCAAAAGTTTTGTCGCAACGCCTATCCGAACTCGAACAACGGGGCGTCATAGATCGCCACGTCAAACCAACGTCACCACCGTCTGTCGAATACCAACTGACCGCGCTGGGCGAAGAGCTGATCCCGGCACTGGAGGGAATTGTCGCCGTTGGTCATAAATTGAAGATGATAGGTGACAGGAAGGCACCGGTTTAGAAGAACCGGTTTCGCTGACAAAATCTGGTTTGTTCCAGCAATGCTCTGAACGTGATTTCCCAAAGAAAAACCCCGCCTCCTTTTCTGGGAGACGGGGCTTCAAGGTATTCGCGGGGAACGCGAAGGTCGCTTTCGCTTATAGTGCCTGCTTATGACTGCAGGCGGGATCTGATTTCCTTGCGCAGCTCGTCAATTGGAGATGGCTTGCCGCCGGAAACAGTGTGCCAGAAGGTCCAGCCGTTGCAGGCTTCCTGACCTTGCACCAGAGCACCAACCTTGTGGATCGAACCGGTGTGGTCGCCTGACTTCAGGGATCCATCAGCCCGAACGATTGCCAGATGACGACCCTTGGAACAGGAGAGCTCAGTTCCGGGCTCCAGAAGTCCGTTTTCCAGGAGTGTGCCGAATGGAATGCGTTTTTGGGCGCGTTTGCCTTGCTGCATTTCCAGAGAGGCCGCGTCGCCGGTTTCAATCCCGGATATCCGGGCAGTTGCCGCATCGATGTAATCCTGCTCGCGCTCTACACCGACAAAGTTCCGGCCAAGCTTTTTGGCGACGGCACCTGTGGTTCCCGTGCCAAAGAATGGGTCAAGCACAACATCACCCGGTTTGGACGAGGCTGTCAGCACCCGGTAGAGCAGGGCTTCCGGCTTCTGGGTCGGATGAACCTTCTGGCCATCCTTGCCTTTCAGGCGTTCGGAGCCCGTACAGAGCGGCAAGTGCCAATCAGAGCGCATCTGGAGATCTTCATTGAAGGTCTTCAGCGCATCATAATTGAACGTCGGTTTGGCGTCCTTGGACTTGGTGGCCCAGATCATGGTCTCGTGAGCATTGGTGAACCGTTTGCCGCGAAAGTTCGGCATCGGGTTGGACTTCAGCCACACGATATCATTCATGATCCAGAAGCCGAGATCCTGCAGGATCGCGCCAACGCGGAAGATGTTGTGATAAGAGCCGATCACATAGATCGAGCCGTCAGCCTTCATCACCCGGCTGACAGCAAGCAGCCAGGCTCGGGTAAAGGCATCATAGGCCTCGAAGCTGGCGAACTGATCCCAATGATCATCGCACGCATCCACCTTGGACTGATCCGGTCGGTGTAGGTCACCGCCCAGCTGCAGGTTATAAGGTGGGTCTGCAAAGACCAGGTCGACAGACCGGGGCGGCAGCTTTTCAAGGGCGGCTACACAGTCGCCCTTAAGGATCGTATTCAACCAGGAAACGGATGCTTCCGGAACTTGAGAGTCGAGGGGTGCCGCTTTGGACACCCCAGTACGCAGTACACTCATTGCGACGCAATACCTCACGCAATTTAGAGTGTCATGGTTACCGGGTTTAGTAAATCAGGGGTTAATCGATGAAAACAAAAAATCTCTTTGAATCAATGCTTTGTTTACAATAGTAAAAGTTAAATAAGAAGTTAACGTGGTGTGCCAACCGAAAAGGCCAGAACTCTGCTGATTTCGTTGAATGACCGACCAGAAGTTGTTTTCCAATCGTTAAAGATTGCCTGAATTGCCCTGAGATTTTTTTTCGACATGGAGTCATTCTCGATGATATTTTCACGGATGAGGGCGTTAACCACGTCGCCTGAGAGGATGAAACTCTCCTTGCCCATGAAGCGCAAGGCGATTTGTCCGGTGTTGCCACCAAGGCGGCTGCCTCGCTTTTTCAGAATCTCCATCAGACCGATCTGATCGTTCACCGGGTAACGGGCAAAGAACCTGGCCGCGCTACCATGTTCCTGGGCCAGGTCTCTCAGGAAAACAGCGTTCCCCTGAACCGACTTGATTTTCATACCATTGCGGACAATACGCGTGTCCTTGAGCAGGTCTTCAAAAGCTTCATCCGGAAGGAAGGCGAGGCGGGCAACATTGAAGCCCTCAAAGGCTTCTTCAAAACCCGACCATTTCTGATCGATCACTTTCCAGGAAAAACCGGCCTGGAAAACGCATTTCGTGAACATGGCCAGCCAGCGGTCATCGCTGATCTGTTCCAGTTCATCAGGCGATTTGGGGCCGCTTTGCTCCGCCAGAAGAGTCGCGAGTTGATCTGCGCCGCCTTTATTTCGAGCTGCAAGGGCTTCAATGTTGTCAAAGGAATTCATCTGAATGTTCCTGCATGCCTCATGCTGGTAAATTTCCAAAAAAGATTATCGCTCTCCGATATCTCTCGTCCGTTCAAAATTTCGCAGTGCTAAAGACAGTGTGATGGTCATCATCAGATAGATAAGGGCGACCACATTGTAAGTCTCGAAAAACCGGAATGAGCTGGCCGCATAAATCTTGCCGAGCTGGGTAATATCAGCAACGCCCAGAACTGAGACCAGAGAGCTGTCCTTGATCATGGCAATGAAATCGTTGCCGAGCGGCGGCAGGATGGTCTTCAGCGCCTGCGGGAACACAATCAATCGAAAGCGCAGCCAGCGGTTCAGGCCAAGGGCTTTTGCTGCTTCAATTTGGCCCGTATCGACGGCCTGAATTCCGGCACGAAACACTTCCGCGATAAAGGCCGAGTAGCCGATCATCAGAGCAACGATGGCTCGCCACAACAATGGAAAGTCCCGGGTGCGTATGGCGTCAAAACCGAGTGGTTCCAGCACAGCATTGATGCTCATGACGATGAGTGGCGTTGCTACAAAGGCGATATAGAGCAGCAAGACCATGATTGGCAGACCGCGAACGATCTCGACGTAAAATCGCGCGATCTGCCGAAGAACAAGGGATCCCGAGAGAGAGGCGAGGGCGAGCAGAAGGCCGAGGGCCGACGCCAGAAAAAAGCCGACCAGCGTCACGAAGATAGTAATACCAACCCCGCGGGACACCGTGCGCATAACTTGCGTGTAAATGTCATCCGTTGCGATTTGGAACAGTAGAAAAATGGCGATGCCGCAAGCCACCAGAAGCCAATAGGGAAAATCCGTTTTTGGATCACTGATCGCTGTCTTTTTTCCGAACATGTGCTCTGGCTTTTTGCATGTGATTGGCGGTCGGCAGCGGTGTGTGGACAGTTACAAACAAAAAGGCCGGTCCCGGAAGAAGTCCCGAATACCGGCCCTGATTTCGCCTGTCCAGCCGTGACCTTGGATTGGGATTTACTGGGCAACCTTGTAGTCAAAGAACCATTTTTTGTTCAAGGCATCTAGGGTGCCGTCAGCACGCATGCTGGCAATTGCGGAATTGAACGGCTCGATCAAATCAGAGCCTTTAGGGAAAATGAAGCCGAAGTCCTCGGATCCCAATGGATCGCCGATCAGTTTGAAAGTGTCTGGATTGGCGTTCACATATCCCTGACCGCCAGTGCTGTCGGTCAGAACAAGATCAACATCACCGACTTTCAAAGCCTGAACAGCCGCGCCGAATGTCTCGAACAGTTTGATGCGCGGGTTGGCCTCATCGCCGTCCAGCACTTCATATACGGTCACATAAAACGGTGTCGTACCCGGCTGTGATCCGGCCAGAAAGTCTGCATTGGCCGAAAAGCTTTTTGGGTCTGTGAACCGGTCTTCATCAGCGCGCACCAGCATGAACATTTCCGAGCGCATGTAAGGATCAGAGAAGGCAACTTTCTCCGCACGATCTTCACGGATTGTGATGCCGTTCATTGCCAGGTCATATTCACCTGCTGCAATTGCCGGGATCATCGCGTCCCAGCTGGTGTTCTGAAACACAACTTTTGCATCGATCCGTTTGGCGATTTCGGCGATGGCTTCATACTCCCAACCGATCGCATCGCCGGTTTTCGGATCGACAAACTGCAGAGGCGGATACGTGTTTTCCGAAGCAACGATGATTTCGCGTCCTTGCAGCCCCGGCTGACTGTCGGCCTGAACAGCCGTTGTCGACAGGCAGGCTGCGGAAACGGCGACAGCGACGGAAAGAAGCGAACGGAACATAATGAACTCCAAGCCAAAATTTATTTGACCCGAGCTTACAAACTTCGTGACCGCAGGAAAAGGTCAACTCGCGGCCAAGTAGGTGTGATTTAATGAAAAAAATTTCTTAACGTGAAAAATAATTCAAAAACGATTGGTAGAACTATTGACCCAAAGCGCACTTGGCGAGACTGTTAAGGCATAACAACAATAAGGTACTGAGATGTCCAACTCTAATGATGTGACTTTAAATCACGGCGTGCGCCGAACCCGGCTGGCACCTTCCCATCCGCTGGAGGTTTTCAGTGATGCGAAGGAAGCTGTTGCGCGCCTGATCAAGATTTTTGAAGACAACACCGCGTTCTTGCGAAAAAATTTCCAGAATCTGCTCGATGGCAAACCATTTGATCACCGGGTGCGGGCCTTTTATCCGCAAGTCCAAATCGTGACTGACAGTCATTTCCGGTTCGACAGTCGGCTGGCGTATGGTTTTGTGTCCGGTCCGGGCAAACATGTGGCGACCATTACCCGTCCTGACCTTTTTAAACACTACCTTGAAGACCAACTGGCGCTTTTGCTGAATAACCACGAAGTGCCGATCCTTATCGGTGACAGTGATATGCCGATCCCGCTGCATTTCGCTTTTTATGACGGCACACATGTGGAAGGTGGCGCAGCAGCTGCCAATCTTGACCGGCCGCTGGCCGATGTTTTTGACTTGCCTGATCTGACTGTGATGGACGATTCCATCGCCAATGGGACCTATGAGCCGACCGACGGCATCATGCCTCTGGCCTCGTTTACCGCGCCGCGCGTCGATTATTCCCTGCACCGCCTGCAACACTATACGGCGACCGCAGCGGAGCACTTTCAGAATTATGTGCTCTTCACAAATTACCAGTTCTATATCGATGAATTCTGCCGGATGTCGCAGGAATTTCTCGCTGATCCGGACAGTGGCTATGAATCTTTTGTGGGCCCTGGCAACGTCATGACGAAAGCGGGCGAGGATGCGCCCTGTAGCGGGGATGAGCCTGCCAAGTTGCCGCAAATGCCTGCCTATCATCTGAAGCGTGCCGATGGGGCAGGCATCACGATGGTAAATATCGGCGTCGGCCCATCCAATGCCAAAACCATTACCGATCACGTCGCCGTCCTGCGGCCCCATGTCTGGTTGATGCTTGGCCATTGTGCAGGTCTCAGGAACAGCCAGACCCTCGGTGATTATGTACTGGCTCACGGCTATGTGCGTGATGACAACGTTCTGGATCAGGATCTGCCAACCTGGGTGCCAATCCCGCCGCTTGCCGAAGTGCAAGTCGCGCTGGAAGATGCTGTTGCCGAGATCACCGGGTATGATGGCTATGAGCTGAAAAAGGTCATGCGTACTGGCACGGTCGTCTCGCTGGACAATCGAAACTGGGAACTCTGGAATCAGCCGGGCTTGGTGAAACGCTTTTCGCAATCCAGAGCGATTGCCCTGGATATGGAATCGGCAACCATCGCGGCCAACGGGTTCCGCTTCCGTGTGCCTTATGGGACGTTGCTTTGCATCTCCGACAAGCCACTGCATGGCGAACTCAAACTGCCCGGCATGGCGACGGATTTTTACAAGCGTCAGGTCGCCCAGCATTTGATGATCGGTATCAGATCTCTCGAAAAAATGCGGGAAATGCCTGCAGACAGACTGCATTCACGCAAACTCAGAAGTTTTGCTGAAACGGCTTTTCAGTAAACCTCGGGCAGATAAACAAAAAGCGCGGCTTTGAGGCCGCGCTTCTTCATGAAATTTATTTCAGCTAATGAGCTTATTCAGCTTCGTCAGCTGGTGCAGCATTCAACATGCCGTAGCGCTCTTCGCCGATCTTCGAGAGCAGATCTAGCTGCGTCTCCAGAAAATCGATGTGGCCTTCCTCGTCCGTCAAAAGCTCTTCAAAGAGCTTCATGGAGACGTAATCACCTTCGTCTTTACAGATGTCACGCGATTTGGAGTAGGATTCCTTAGCCCCGTATTCGCCTGCAAGATCAGCTTCCAGAACTTCCTTGATGTTCTGACCGATCTGCAGTGGTGCGAGTTTCTGCATGTTCGGGTGACCTTCGAGGAAGATGATGCGGTCTACCAACTTGTCTGCATGCTGCATTTCCTCGATGGATTCTTCACGTTCCTTTTTGGCAAGGCGTGTAAACCCCCAATCGTTCAGGAGACGGTAGTGAAGCCAATACTGATTGATCGCGCCGAGCTCCAGAAAAAGAGCCTCGTTCAGACGGTCTATGACTTTTGCATTCCCTTTCATGGGCAGTGCCTCCTTTAGGGGGGATAATGAAGCTAGTTTAGAATTATTCTACATTAAATGTAAAGCGTTCCCGTGAGGTCAATGTCAATAAGGAATGCCGATATAAGAAAACTTCAAACGGCCCAAAAAAACGAAGCGCGGCCTCTTTCAAGGCCGCGCCATCAGGGAAAGACATTTCAGGGGAGGAAATGTCGCCCCGGGTCAGTATCAGGACGCTGGAAGGATTACCGTGTCGATGACGTGAATGACACCGTTGGATGTTTCGATGTCGGCGGAGACGACGGTCGCGTTGTTGATCTTTACGCCATTGGTAGCGTCGACCGCGATGTCAGACCCTTGGACAGTCGCCACGGCTGCCTTTTTGCCAGCAATATCGCCGGACATCACTTTGCCTGAAACGACATGGTAGGTCAGGATTGCCACAAGCTTGTCTTTGTTTTCAGGCTCAAGAAGCATTTCGACAGTGCCGGCAGGCAGCTTTGCAAAGGCTTCGTCGGTCGGGGCAAATACTGTGAACGGTCCATCGCCCTTGAGAGTGTCGACCAGACCTGCAGCCTGGACAGCTGCGACCAGCGTGGTGAACGAGCCGGCACCAACAGCCGTATCGACGATATCTTTTTCAGAGGCCTTGGCTGCGGACAAAGGCAAAATGAGAAGAAGAGCGAATGCCAGTTTCTGGATCAGTTTCATTGGGTAACTCCAAGGTTCATCGAGTGGGCAAAGAAGTCCCGTTCCGGAAAACACGATTGTTCCGGTTCTTCGAGTCAATCTCTCTGCTTGTAACGGAAGGGAGTACGCCGGTTGTTCGGGGTTGGATGAGGAAAAAGTCTTTTTCGATTTATCCGCGATTGCGGATGATCCGATCGCCGTCATCTTGCGTGGGGCAACTCGTTTACAATTATTCGATGGCGGCTGTAAGGACCTTGCGCATGACCGTCGGGAGGGCCTCGCCATCCACATCGGCAGGTGACGACCACCACGCTTCATTCAGTGAATGCGTATCGGGATCTGGCAAGTGAGCGCGAAAGACGATCAGCTTCAGATGAAAATGTGTGAAGGTGTGCTTCACTTCTTTCAGGCTCTTCGACCAATCCGCCGGGAAGGGAGCATGGTCAACAGCCGTATCCAGGACAAAAGCTTCGGACCATTCGGAGCCGGGAACTTCACTCATGCCGCCAAGAAGCCCCTTTGAAGGGCGCCTTCTTAGAAGCACGGCTCCGCTTTTTGGGTCGATTGCAACAAAGGCTGCGCCGTAGCGTGTCGGCTTTTCTTTTCTAGGTGCTTTTCGGGGCAGCGTTTCCACCAGCCCGGCGGCGAATCCTCGGCACTCAGGTCTCCAGGGGCAAAGTGCACAGGCTGGTCGTTTGGGTGTGCAGATAGTTGCTCCGAGATCCATGACGGCTTGTGCGAAGTCTCCAGGACGGTCATCGGGTGTCAGGTCGAACATGACTGCCTTGATTTCGGGTTTGGCATCCGGCAGCGGGGTTTCAATCAAATGCAGACGAGACAGGACACGCTCAACGTTTCCATCAACAACAGCAGCATGTTTGTCGAATGCTATCGTGGAAATCGCCGCAGCAGTGTAAGGCCCTATACCCGGAAGTTTGAGCAATTCCTGCTCGGTGTCCGGAAAGTGGCCATCATGGTCTGCAGCGACTGTGTCGGCGCACTTCTTCAGGTTCCGCGCTCTGGAATAATATCCAAGACCCGCCCAGGCTTTCATGACGTCTTCTTCAGGCGCCGCAGCCAGTTCCTCGACGGTGGGCCATGTGGCTGTGAATTTCTCGAAATAGGATTTGACCGCGGCCACTGTTGTTTGTTGCAGCATCACCTCTGATAGCCATATCCGGTAAGGGTCAGGAACAACGCCATGTTGTCGATCTTCCGGACTGACACGCCATGGAAGTGATCTGGCGTGTTTGTCGTACCAGTCGAGCAGAGTGGAGGCTTGGGATGTCGTGGTCATCTTGCGTCAAATATTACCCTTGGAGAGTAAATGCTATTATGGGAAAGCCTGGGGACAACTTGACGAACCTCAAGTTTTGCACTGTAACGTGAAAAGTAATCGTCTTCATTTTGTCGTATTCTATTGTCAGGCAATTTAGTGTCAGCTTCGATCTCTGGCGTTTTGATCGCATGCAGGGCGCAAACAGGAGGTAGGTTATAACCGCTGGAAAGGCAAATTCATCCGGAAAGCCGAGAGGGGCGAAGCTGCTCGGTGATCTTGTCGGCAGAGCGATGACACCTGCCTGCAAGAAACGCGGATTTGCTTCCATCGATATCATCGCATCCTGGGCAGATATCGTCGGGGACCGTTATGGAACTCGCGTTCAGCCGGATCGTCTTGTCTGGCCGCGCCAGGTTGAACTCACTGACCCCGACAAACCACCGCAACCGGCAACGCTTGTCGTGCACACCGATGGGTCGACAGCACTCCTGTTATCTCATGAAAGCCCGCAGGTGATTGAACGCATAAACACGTTCTATGGCTGGGCAGCCATTGGCCGCATAAAAATCATTCAAAAGCCGGTTCGAACAAAACCCGTGGCAACCCGCAAGACGCTCAGGCCCTTGTCGCAAAAGGAAGACCAGCGGCTGGAAAACAGCCTGGATGGTGTGGAAAATGACAGACTGCGCAAAGCGTTAAAGAAACTTGGCGAGCAGGTCATCGCCAAAAACGCAGGGACGTCGGGCTGACCTTACCGGGCCTGTTCACGGACCATAACATCACTGTGAATTACAAATTTGTAACGTCTTCTCCATTGCTCCATTTGCTAAGCTTTATTGACCTTCCGCGCTTGAAGAGGCACATGAAGGGAAAGATTTGCGCTTCAGGGTGGAGCGTATTTAAATTTGTAACAGGACGATCTTTGTGACCCAGACCCGTAGACAATTTCTAAAAACGACCGCTCTGGCTTCTGCCGCATTCGGCATGGCCGCTTCCATGCCTGCATTCGCTCAGTCCGTTGGCGAAGAAGATTTGCTGAAGCCGGGTCCACTCGGAGACAAGATCATTGGCGATGAAAATGCGCCTGTCACGATCGTCGAATATGCGTCCATGACTTGTGGTCATTGCGCCAACTTCCACACAGGCACGTGGCCAGCCCTGAAAAAAGACTACATTGAAACCGGAAAAGTCCGTTTCATCTTCCGCGAATTTCCGCTCGACCCAGTCGCCGCGGCAGCCTTCATGCTGGCGCGCTGCGCACCGCAGGACAAATATTTCGAAATTATCGACGTTATGTTCGAGCAGCAGCGCAGCTGGGCATTCACCGACAATCCCTACCAATCCCTGCTGGATTTCTCCAAGCAGATCGGATTTACACAGGAGTCCTTCGAGGAATGCTTGACAAACCAGGGGTTGCTTGACGCAGTTAATGCTGTGAGAGAACGCGGGTCCAATGAGTTTGGAGTGACCTCAACGCCAACGTTCTTCATCAATGGTGAAAAGCACCCTGGAGCACTTCGAATTGAAGAGATGGGCAAGATCATCGAGGAAAACCTCTAAGCCGGCAGCTTTGCTGCTGGTTGATGAGGCATGCTCTGATCTGACCAATAATACATCGGCGCTCAAGTCCCGGAGGCTTGAGCGCCGATGAAGTTTTCGAAACTCCGAATTGTTGGTTTTAAGTCCTTTGTCGAACCGATGGAGTTCGTCATTGGCGATGGCCTGACCGGTGTGGTCGGCCCCAACGGCTGCGGTAAATCAAATCTCGTAGAAGCCCTTCGTTGGGTAATGGGTGAAAACTCATATAAAAATATGCGCGCGTCGGGCATGGACGACGTAATCTTTTCCGGAAGTCTCAATCGTCCAGCCAGAAACACCGCAGAAGTAACGTTGTTTCTGGAAAATGACGACCGGACCGCACCAACGGCCTTCAATGATGCAGATTTGCTGGAAGTCAGCCGCCGTATAGAGCGTGAACAAGGCTCCAACTACAAGATCAACGCCAAGGATGTCCGTGCCCGTGATGTTCAGCTTTTGTTTGCCGACGCATCAACAGGTGCGAGATCACCGGCTATGGTGCGACAGGGCCAGATTGGTGAGCTGATTGCAGCCAAGCCGACGGCACGTCGCCAGATTCTGGAAGAGGCTGCCGGTATCTCGGGACTTCACTCCCGTCGCCATGAAGCGGAGATCCGGCTCAGGGCCGCTGAACAAAATCTCGAGCGCTTGGAAGATGTGCTGGTTCAAATAGATGGCCAGCTCGACAGTCTGAAACGTCAATCCCGGCAGGCGACTCGTTATCGTAATCTCTCCTCTGAAATCCGGGCAGCGGAAGCATCCATCCTCTATATCCGTTGGACCGAAGCGCGCGATGCACTGACAGCTGCCGAAACGCAGTTCGCCGAAGCGCAGAAACATGTCAATGAAGCTGCGGGATTGCAGGCAGAAAGCGCCCGCCTCCAGGCTATCGCAGCCCACAAGCTCCCCGAACTCCGAGATGATTCGGCAAAGGCGGGGGCTGCACTACAACGGTTGATTATTGCACGTAACGAACTGGATGCCGAAGAGCGGCGTGTCAAGGAACGGCTACAGGATCTCGAGCGTCGTCTGGTTCAGCTCGCCGAAGATATTCGCCGTGAGCAAAGCATGGTCTCCGAGAATGACGAAGTTCTGGAGCGACTTGCGGAAGAGCGCGCAGAGCTTCTGGAAGAAAATGAACTGGTTCAGGAGCGGACTGAAGCTGCCCGCGAAAAGGTCGCAGAGGCTGAAGACAGTGTGCAGACTGTCGAAACCAAATTGTCTGAACTTACCGCAGCTGAAGCCAGGGCGAGTGCGGAGCGCCGCCAGTTGGAGCGCGCCGTTGCAGATAGCCGCCAGCGTACCGACAGATTGATTGCACAAGCCCAGGAGGCGCAGCAGGCTCTTGCAGAGCTGGACGCCAGGATGGCCGAGCAAGACGGAGTTTCGGAAAACCGTGAAGCTGTGGAACTGGCTGAGGAAGTTCTTGTCGAAGCGGAAACATCCGCAGAAGAGGCCGAGGCCGCGACACGTGCAGCCCGTGAGCAGGAACAGGCCGCCAGAGGTCCGCTCGGCGAGGCTAAATCCCTGTTGCAAGGGTTTCAGACCGAGGCTCGGACACTTGAGCAGGTTCTGAATGTTCACGCCGAGCAAGATCACACGCCGGTCGTCGAACTTCTTAACGTGGAGTCCGGATTCGAAACGGCGCTGGGCGCCGCTCTCGGAGAAGATCTGGATGCATCGCTGGAAGCAGCAGCAGCTGTGAAATGGGGTTCAGTTCTATCGGGCGATACTGATCCTGGCCTGCCATCCGGCATTCGACCCTTGATGGAGGTGGTTGATGCACCGGCTGAACTTGAAAGACGGCTGGGGCAGATAGGGATCGTTGAACAGGCCGACGGACCGAAATTTAGGGAGACCTTGAAGCCAGGACAGTGCCTGGTCTCCAAAGAAGGAGATCTGTGGCGTTGGGACGGCTTTATTGTAGCAGCCAATGCACCAACACCTGCCGCTCAAAGGTTGGCTCAGAAAAATCGGCTCACGGAACTTGCGGATGAAATTGAAACTGCTCAGCGTTCAGTAGAAGATCAGCAGCGGACCCTGGAAGAAACAGCGGCCAAGGTGCGTCAGTCGGTGGAACTGGAGCAGACCGCACGAGGCAAGGTGAGGGATAGCCAACGTCAGACCGCCGCTGCGCGCGAAGCGCTGGCTGCAGCAGAACGGGCAATTACTCAGCTGGCATCACGTCGGGAGGCTGCTCAGGATCGATCCCAGCGCCTTCAAGAGGAGTGCGCTGAGGCTCGGGAGTATCTGGAAGAGGCGCAGGAGCTGTTGGGGGCTGCGCCAGACGCTACCAGCTATCAAAGTCAAATTGAAGAATATCAGACCAGGGTTACTGCAGCTCGTGGTGCCCTTGCAGAAGCCAGGGCCGTCTCTGAAGGTCTTGGCCGCGAGCAACAACTGCGAGACCGACGTCTTGAATCCATCGCAAGAGAATATGACAGCTGGAAAACCCGCGCCGCCAATGCAACGCAGCAGATTGCCGTCCTGACCGAGCGCCGAGAAGAGGCTGAGGAAGAACGCGCGGAACTGATCGAAGCGCCGGAAGACATCGAGATCAAGCGCCGGGATCTCTTTTCGGCGATTGCCAAGGCAGAGGAAGAGAAAAAGGCCAGGGACGATCAGCTGCAGCGGGCTGAACTGGATCTGGCAGACGTTGACCGCGCAGCAAAAGCTGCCATGGAAGGTCTTGCCGGCACGCGGGAGCAGAAGATCCGGGCGGAAGAACGTCTGGAAGCTGCAGGTGAACGGAAAACGAACCTCGAGCGCCGGATTGATGAAGATCTTGAGGTCTCCGTAGCTGCGTTACCGGAAATCGCCGGTCTTAAAGATGGAGCACCTCTGCCGGATCCTGATTCCATGGAGCGCAAGCTGGACCGGCTTAAGTCGGAACGTGAACGGCTCGGTGGCGTGAACTTGCGTGCCGAGGAAGAGCTTAGGGAAATCGACGAACAGAAAACCACTCTGACGTCGGAGCGTGATGACCTGATTGAGGCCATTCGTCGCTTGCGCACCGGCATTTCCAATCTCAACCGGGAAGCACGCGAACGGTTGCTGTCCTCGTTTGAAGTGGTCAATGGGCATTTCCAGCGCCTGTTCACCCATCTCTTCGGCGGCGGTACAGCAGAATTGCAGTTGGTCGATTCGGACGATCCGCTGGATGCCGGCCTTGAAATTATTGCTCGTCCTCCCGGAAAAAAACCGCAGACAATGACGTTGCTCTCGGGCGGCGAGCAGGCTTTGACTGCCATGTCGTTGATATTCGCAGTGTTTTTGACCAACCCGGCACCAATTTGTGTGCTCGATGAGGTCGATGCGCCGCTGGATGATGCCAATGTCGAGCGCTATTGCGATCTTTTGGACGAGATGTGTCGCAACACGAAGACTCGATTTGTGGTGATTACACACAATCCGATCACCATGGCTCGAATGCGCCGACTGTTTGGTGTCACAATGGCCGAACGCGGAGTATCCCAGCTTGTATCGGTGGATCTGGAAACAGCGGAACGATTCCGCGAAAGTGCCTGATCTGGTTATTTCCGGTGGTTTAGGCTGGCGGTAATTCGACTTAGGTCTTGTGATTTTAGAATGAATTACATTTTCAATATATAAAACAATAACTTAATTAGATATCTGCTGTTCTTGACAGGGCAGGGTCCGCCGATTATGGTGCGCGCGGCTTACGGGGGCTGAAAGTCAACCGGATCAATCATTCTGAGCTTCGCGAAAGGACCGCATGAACAGTTCTTCGCCTGATCAAAAAGATGATAATTCGGCTGCGAATCCACCGGAAGCTGGTCTGTCAGGAAGACGGGATCAACTGAACCGGACACTGAATGAACGAAAGCAAGAGGAAGCTGCGGTTTCCCGGCGATCTACAGGAAGTGCCACCGGTTATGCTCAGGCTGTCAAAATGTCCTCGGAATTTATTGCGGGCATTGTTGTTGGTGCGGGTATGGGTTGGCTCCTGGATGAGTGGCTTGGAACATCGCCGTTTGGTTTGATTGTTTTCTTGCTGCTTGGATTTGTGGCGGGGGTTTTGAATGTGCTAAGGGCGGCAGGTCAAATTGCCGAACCGGGTGCAAGACCCCCCAAACAAGATGACAGATCTGACTGAATGTGCCCGCGCTTTGCGCGCCCTTGAATAATATGAACGCGAAGGTTGACCGGTGGCGAACGATCCGATCCATCAGTTCCAGATCCAAAAACTTTTCCCGATTGAAGTCGGGGGAATGGATTTCTCATTTACCAACTCTTCGCTGTTTATGGTGGCTACTGTAGCCGCTGCATCAGCATTTCTGATCTTCTCGACAAGCGGCCGGGGACTGGTTCCGACGCGGATGCAGTCGGTTTCGGAAATGGCTTACGAGTTTGTAGCCGGTATGTTGCGAGATGCCGCCGGGTCGGAGGGAATGCGTTTCTTCCCCATGGTGTTCTCGCTCTTCATGTTCGTCCTCGTGGCGAACCTGTTCGGCATGTTCCCTTACTTTTTCACCGTAACAAGCCACATCATCGTCACCTTTGCCTTGGCAATGCTGGTGATCCTCACGGTGGTCTTCTACGGTTTCATGCGTCATGGCATGGGTTTCCTGAAGCTGTTTGTACCCGATGGCGTGCCAGCAGCTCTTATTCCTCTGGTGACGATGATCGAGGTCATTTCGTTCCTCTCTCGTCCCATCAGCCTGTCGGTTCGTTTGTTCGCGAACATGTTGGCAGGCCACATCACTCTTAAAGTGTTCTCCGGGTTCGTTGTGAGCCTGAGCACACTGGGAGCCGTTGGTATCTTCGGAGCTATCCTTCCTCTTGGAATGACTGTTGCTCTGACGGCACTGGAATTTCTGGTTGCGTTCCTGCAGGCCTACGTCTTTACGGTCCTGACCTGCATGTATCTCAACGATGCAATTCATCCATCCCACTAAAAGTTCACCAATCACGCGGCCATCAGGGCTGCAAGTGAAACTGACAAAAGCTAATTAGGAGCACGTGTCATGGAAGCAGAAGCTGCAAAATACATCGGCGCCGGTATCGCATGTCTCGGCATGGGCGGCGCAGGCATTGGTCTTGGCCAGATCTTTGGTAACTACCTTGCTGGCGCATTGCGCAACCCTTCAGCTGCTGACGGCCAGTTCGGCCGCTTGATCTTCGGTTTTGCTGTTACCGAAGCTCTCGGCATCTTCTCTCTTCTCGTAGCATTGATGCTGCTGTTCGTCGTCTAATCGATCTTCGATCGAAACGACAACTGATGAGAAACCGGCGGTGGCGCAATTGCGCCGCCTTCTCGGCATCTGGAGACGAATATGGCAGGCGATACACAAACGGGAACCGAAGTTCCGCATGATGCTCATGCAGAGGCTGGATTTCCGCCGTTTGACAGCGCGACATTTGCTTCTCAGCTCCTGTGGCTGGCCATTACTTTTGGTCTGTTCTACTGGATCATGAAGAATGTGGCTGTGCCGCGGATTGCGGGCATTCTTGAAGATCGTAAAGATCGTATCGCAGGTGATCTTGCAGAAGCCGACCGGCTGAAGCAGGAAACCGACGAAGCGATTGCTTCTTACGAGCAGGCACTTGCCGAAGCTCGGAACAAGGCGCACGGAATTGCTCAAGACACTCGGTCCAAGCTGAAGTCTGACAATGAAGCTCGTCGCGAGAAGGCTGAGACAGATCTGGCTGGTAAACTGGCTGCTGCCGAAAAGCAGATTGCCGATACCAAATCAGAAGCAATGGCTCAGGTTGGTGAAATTGCCGGTGATACGACAACAGCGCTTGTTGAAGTTCTGATGGGCAAAGCGCCGACAAAGACCGATCTTGCCAAAGCGCTCAAGTCGGCGATGAACTGAGGAGACGATAATGGATGCAACATTTTGGGCCTTCGTTGGTCTCGTTCTCTTCTTCGCCGTGATTATCAAGGCCAAAGTTCCTGGTAAAATCACAGGCGCACTCGACAATCGTGCTGACGATATCCGCAAGGAACTCGATGAAGCCCGCAAGCTTCGCGAGGAAGCTCAGGCGCTTTTGTCCGAGTATCAGCGCAAACGTCACGAGGCTGAAGGGGAAGCCGAGGCCATCATCGCCGAAGCAAACTCCGAAGCTGAGCGTTTGACTGTTGAAACAAACCAGGCGCTTGAAGAAATGATTGCTCGCCGGACCAAGGCGGCCGAGAACAAAATCGCACAGGCCGAGACACAGGCAATTGCGGATGTCCGCGCCAAAGCAGCGGACATTGCTGCTACGGCAGCAGAAACGATCTTGACTGCAAAGGTCAAGGACAAGGTTGCTGACGGCATTCTGTCAAAGAGCATTGATCAGGTGAAAGAAAACCTGAACTAAGCTTCAGCGATTTTTGAATGAATCTAAAAAGCGGCCTTCTGGGCCGCTTTTTTGTTGATGACTACCGCATCATGTTGCGCTGAATGGAACAGGAATTCAGATTGAGCTTATCGAATTAAGTTTCTCCATGACGACCAGTTTGAGGTGGTCTTTAGCAACCCTCTCACCGATGACCTCATAACCCAACATTCTGTACAATCTGATGTTTTCGTCACTCAGGTGTCCGGTAAAGAGTGAAAATCGTTCCACATGACTGAAACGGTCCTCAATAGTTTGAACGAGTGCCGAACCGATCCCACGGCCCTGAAATTCTTCAGTCACAAAGAGCCTTCCAATATGGCAGACATTCTTTTCCTCACGTGCTCGGATGGAGCCCGCGATCGTGCTGCCAATTCGCGCGACGATAATGTGGTTCGTTTCAAGCGCCTTAACGAACTCGTCCCTCGTTTCGACCAACGGGGCAATTGACCAGTTCTTGTACCGCTCGGCTTCACGCATGTAAGTCGCCCGTTGCAGTTTCAGTATTTCCGGAGCATTCGCAGGTTTTGCTTCAGCCAATTCGATAGACTTGTTCAACGTGTGCATCCCGGATTACTCCTTCGCCTCTGCAGCCAGTCTGACAGGCTTGAAACTCAGACGATGGTGAGGGGTGGGGCCATGCGCTTCCAGTGCCGATTGATGTTTTGGAACGCCGTATCCCTTGTGCTGCGCAAAGCCATAGTCCGGATAGTCGTCTTCCAAAAGGACCATCATGCGATCTCGTGTGACCTTGGCGATAATGGAGGCAGCCGCGATACACAAACAACGCCCATCACCCTTGATGAGGGCTTGTCCTGGTTGCCTCAGGCGAAGTGGAACGTCGCGGCCGTCGACGAGTACATACGCAGGGGTTTTGGCAAGACCGTTGACAGCCCGGACCATTGCGAACAGCGTCGCAGACCGAATGTTGATCCGGTCTATCGTTGCCGGAGACGAACTCGCGACTGACACAAAAGCGCTGGAAACGATCTGTTCAAACAATTCCTCTCGTCTGGCTTCCGTCAGCTTCTTGGAGTCGTTCAGACCAACTGGAACATTGCAGTAATCCAGCATGACAGCTGATGTGACCACTGGTCCGGCCCATGGCCCGCGGCCCGCCTCATCCACGCCGCAGATCAGGCCGTTGAATGATGCGGCATGCCTGCGTTCCAAGGTCAGGTCCGGAGCGTCTTTGAAGGCTAGATCAAAAAGGGAAGGGGTCTTGCTCATGAGTCTTGTTGCACTCTTTGAAGCCGTTCCAATAGTTTATCAAAACGTGCCGGAACACTTTCGTCCGGTGTCCACTGGATGTTCTGGCCATCGTTCTCTTTGCGCGGGACTATGTGGAAATGCAAGTGAAAGACGTCTTGCTGAGCCTCCGCTCCATTGCTGCTTATGACCTGCAAGGCATCTAGTCCGAGTTTATCCTTGTAAGTCCTGCAAATACTCCGAATGGCAGACGCCAATGCTTTGATGTCTCGATCCTCAATTTCGAAAATGTCACAGACATGGCGCTTCGGAACAATCAAAGTATGGTAATCGGCAATCGCGTTCTGGTCGAAAAACGCCAGGATACGGTCATTTTCGTAGACTTTCCAGGCAGGTAATCTGCCGGCGACGATTTCGCAAAAAACGCAAGGTTTCTGATCCACGTTTCAAGTCACTGTGTCTGTTGTTTGATTTGCAGCTTGTTCGGCAGAGTGTCTCGCTCTTGGAAAACTTGCAAGATCACTCTGACGTATTTTGCAGATAGCAGACATCCGGCCTAATCAAACAAACCCAGTTGCACGCCACCTTTTTGCGGTTGAATGAAATGCTCGATAGACAGTTTCTTGCGTCGCAAGTTCAATCCGAGGCGCTTGGCGCTCAGCGAAAAGCGTTTACTGATTTGCTCCGAATACGGCCCGAGTCCCCGCATGCGTTCTCCCCATTTGGCATCATAGTCCTTGCCGCCGCGCATGGACCGGATGAGGTTCATGACATGCTGGTATCGGTTTGGTCGTTCCCGCAGCAACCAGTCCCGGAACAGTTCCGAGACCTCCCGTGGCAGGCGCAGAAGAATATAGGCGGCTTCGCTCGCTCCATGCTCTGCTGCAGCTTCTAGGAGGGCTTCTATTTCACTGTCTGTAAGCGCTGGAATGATTGGTGCCATCATCACGGATGTGGGAATGCCTGCATCACTCAAGGCCTTGAGTGCCGCCAAACGTTTGTGCGGCGCAGACGCGCGGGGCTCCATCACCCGGCAGAGTTTTTTATCAAGTGTCGTAACTGATAGAGCGACCTTGACAAGATTCCGTTCCGCCATTCTTGAAAGAATGTCTATGTCCCGTGTCACCAACGATGACTTGGTGACAATCGCTACCGGGTGGCCGCAATTCTCAAGCACTTCGAGAATTTTGGGCAGGAGCTGGTAGCTTCGCTCAAGCGGTTGGTAAGGGTCGGTGTTGGTGCCGATGGCAATAACGCGTGGCGTATAGCCCGGTTTGGAAAGTTCGCGTTCCAGAAGCTCGGCAGCATTCGGTTTGGCAAACAATCGCGTCTCGAAATCGAGCCCAGGAGACAAACCCATGTAGGCGTGGCTCGGGCGGGCGAAACAATAAATGCAACCGTGCTCGCAGCCTCGATAGGGGTTGATTGACCGGTCAAAGGAAATGTCCGGAGATTCATTTCGGGTGATGATGGTGCGCGCGCGCTCATCCTGTACATTGGTCTTGAGCTCCGGCAGATCGTCCAGGCTGTCCCAGCCGTCATCAAAGGCCTCGCGGGAAAGCGGTTCGAACCGCCCGGATTTGTTCAGAGCTGCACCGCGCCCGCGGCGACGATCTTCCGACAATCGCGGTAATTCGCTTTCATGCGTCCCATCCGGGAGAGAGTATCGCGATGAGGGGGACGCAGCTGTCATGATCTGAACGACTCTTTTATGAGAACATAATAGGAACATTATCCAAAAAATGAGCCTGAACAAGCCCTCACGCTCGCACTTTAAAAAATTTCATGTAAAAAACAGAGCCATGATTAGCGTCGTTATTCCAACCGATAATTCTGAAACCGAACTGGTTCATACGCTTTCCGCGCTTGTGCCCGCAGCCGCTGAAGGTGTTGTTCGCGAGGTTGTAGTTGTGGACGGTGGCTCCAAAGACAATACGGATCAGGTAGCAGATGCTGCCGGGTGCGAATGGGTGGTTCTGGATGGCTCACGCAGCGAGCGCCTGGTTCACGGCGCTTCTCTGGCCAAGCGCGGCGAATGGTTGTTGTTCCTGCGTCCAGAAACACTTCTGGAAAGCGGATGGCATCATGAAGCCCAGGCTTTCATCGACCGTGCCTCCCGTGCGCCGAATGGCGCTCGTACGGCGGCGTCTTTTCGTCTTCGCTATGAAGCCTTCGGATTGGGCGCGCGGTTTTCCGAGATGTTGGCGGGTTTTAGATCACAACTTCTCGGAATGCCCTATGGCAATCAGGGGCTTCTGATTTCACGCCAGTTCTATAATTCGCTTGGTGGTCACCGACCTCTGGGTGAGCTGGAAGATCTCGACATTGCCAAACGCATTGGCCGAAGCCGGATGGTATTTCTGCGGGCTGCTGCTGTCACTTCTGGTGAAACAAGAGGTGGCAGTTTTACCGCTTCGTTCCGCCAGTCTCTGGCCCGATTTTGCGTCGGAACCTTGCGCCTGCCTGCCAGCCTGGCCGTGAAACTTCACGGATAGTTTCGGTTTCTAGTCGATCGCCTTGATCTTCATCTCCCCGGAAGCCAAAGCGCGATTTGGGGGAAGGCGATGAGGAGGGCAACCAACAACAATGAGCAGCCGATAAAGGGAAAGGCGGAGGTGTAGATCGTCCGCATGGTTGTTCCGGGAGGCGCGACGCCCTTCATCACGAAGAGTAGAAGGCCGAACGGAGGTGTTGTAAAGCTGATCTCCAGTGCCAACAGCATGATCAGGCCGAACCAGACTGCGTCAAAGCCCAGGGTTTGCGCTAGGGGGAAGAAAATAGGCACAGTCAGAAGCATCATGGAAATCTGCTCCATGAACATCCCGAGCAACAGCAAGACCGCAAACATCACCAGCAACATGGCGAGCGGAGCCAGTTCAAAGGATGTTGCCCAGCTGACCAGCCCGCGCGATGCACCGGAAAATGCCAATAACTGACTGAATGTGGCCGATCCGAAGACTATCAGATAGGCCATCAGCGTCACTCTCAATGCCCCCTTGATGGATTTTCGCATGGCCTCCCATGTCAGGCATTTGAATGCAGCTGCCAGAACCAAGACGCCAAGAGCGCCGAATGCTGCAGCTTCTGACGGTGTCACAAAGCCGTTTATCATCAGAATGATTATGACGACCATCACACCCACCATAGGAACCACTTCGCGAAGCAGCAGGCTGATTTTGCTGAGAGCGGACAATGGCTCGACGTCGTAGGCAGGAGCCGCTGTTGGGTCTAGTTTTGTCTGCAGCCAGATGGTTGCGATATAAAAGGCAGCAAGGATCAGGCCCGGGATGACACCAGCAATCAGCAACGCTCCGACATCAATCTGCGCCAGAGTCGCAAGAAGAACGGCGAGAGCCGATGGAGGAATGATAATCGCAAGCCCGCCAGTCCCGAGAATTGGACCGATGCTCATATGAGGTTTGTAACCGCGCTGGCCCATCTCAGGCACCATCAAGGAACCCAGCAAAGCCGTTGATCCCATGGAGGAGCCGGATAGGGTCGAGAACGCAGTTCCTCCCAGAACCGTAACATAGCTCAGTCGCCCCGGCAGACGACCCAAAAGCCGATCAATCGCATTGAACATACGACCGCCAAGGCCGGTGTGGAAGAAGATTTCTCCCATCAGCAAAAACAACGGGATGGGAACAAGGGCGAACTTTGTGAGCGATCCCAGACCATTGTTGAGCAACTGACCGATGCCGCGCTCGCCGCCCATGAACACCCATGCGCCGATGATGTTTGCTGCCAGAAAGGCGAGCGCCACGGGCATGCCCATGGCCATGAAAAACACGATCACTCCCAGAAGCAGGGCAAGCGCTTCATACCATTCCATTATTCGTGAATCCCTGCTTCGCCGCTGTGCATCAGCTCTGATCCAAAGACAAATCGTGAGAATTCAACGGCCATCAGCCCAAAGCTGAGTGGAAACGTGATCGTCAGCAGCCAACGCGGGTAATAATAGGCGCGGGTATCAAAATCGCCCCGCTCGATGTTTTTCAAAAACAGTTCCAGGCCTTTCCAGGCCAGAATGATGCACACCAGCACACAGGCAACCGCGACAAGTCGGCTGACCACATGGCGGACGTTCTCAGGCAAGGTCGAGGTTACCAATTCGATGTGAACATGCCCCTTTTCGCGCACCAACCAAGGGGCACCGAGCATGGTCATGTAAAGAATCCCGTATTCGGAAGAGGTGAACAACCAGGCAAAAGGCTGGAGACCCAGATTGCGCATCAGAACCGAGACCACAACGGAGACCATAAGCCAGACAAGCGTGGCCCCGGCTACAAAGGCCATGGCGTAGAGCAAGGTCGTATAAGTCTTGGCGACAGCGGTCATGAGTCAGTCCTGAAATACAAATGTGCGGGCCCGCTAAATAAGCGGACCCGCCTTGTCGTTATTTTGCCGAGTTCAAATCGTAGAACAGTTCGATCAAACGGTCATAGTTTCCGGTTCCGCCAGGCTGTTCTGCCATCAGGCCTTTCATCCGCTCCCAGGTCTTTTCCCGGGCAGCTGCCAGATAGTTTGCCTTTGCTTCGCCTTCCAGCGAGATTGATATCATGCCTGCCGCATCCAGCGCAGCGAAGTCTTCGTCCCGCTTGGCACGCAAGGCTTCGACACTGTCTTTCTCGTGCTGAATGGCCACGTCCTGGAGGATCTTTTTGGATTCGTCAGAAAGAGAATCCCATTTTTCCTGATTGATGATTACACCGAGGTCGGTCGAAAAGAAGCAAGGTTCGATCCGGTAGTTCAGGAATTCGTTCCACTTCAGGTCGATCAACCCGATTTGCGTCCAGCCGGTTGCGTCGACGATACCACGTTGCAGAGCGGCATAGACTTCACCGGTCGGCAGATCGATCACCTGAGCGCCAAGGTAATTGGTGAAGAACGCATTGTAGACGTTGTTGCCGCGCAGTTTGAGGCCATCAACTTGAAGGTTTCCATCTGCATCAAAGCTTGGTTTCTCGCGGGTCCACAGGTTGTAACAGACGCCACTGTCAAACCAGCCGAGGTATTTCAGGCCCATCTTTTCCTGATGGATTTCATCGATCAGGGCAATACCACCATTCTCGCGGGTTTCAACAGCTGTCAGGTTTGATGCCACCATCGCATCTTTTTCTGGCAACGCGCCGCCATAGAACGATCCAGGTGTGTAGACCATATCGACAATGCCATCGCGGACAGCGTCAGGCTGCTGGAACATGCCAATTGCCTCTGGTCCACCTTTCACGTCAATCTGGACCACGCCTTTGCCGGCTTCGTTGACCTTGTCGACAAAGGACAGAAAGCTCTTGGTGTAGATCAGTGTTTCCGGAAATGCGTGCACTGCGGAAACTGTGTCTTCCGCTTGCGCTGTCGCAGCGAAAAGAGTTGAACCGGCAACAAGCCCGGCAAAAATAGTTCTAATCATAGTCTTCCTCCACTTTTTGGGTCACGCTTTTGCAATGGTCCCATTGGGTGTGCGGCAACTCCCTCGTGCCACACACTTAATTCCGGTGTTATTGACGCTGCCCCGCCTTGGGCCATGTCCATGAAACGTCCCGAACTTGTTGTTCTCTATGGCGGGCAATGTCAGGCAGGTGTTGCAATGTCAGATCGATGTCGTCCCATCCGTTGATCAATTTCGTGCGTCGGCTGGTCTCCAGAGTGAAAGCAACATCCAGGTTGCCAAGCCTGATGCGCCCGGCTTCGAGTTGGATTCGGATGGGGCAGGGTGCAGCTTTCAGGATATCAGTCATTTCGGCGAGACTTTTCTCGGACACCTGAGCCGGCAAAAGGCCATTGTTGACGGCATTGCCCAAAAATATTTCGCCGAAACTCGGTGCGATTACGGCCTGAATACCGGCATCAACCAACGCATAGACCGCAGCTTCGCGCGACGACCCGCAGCCGAAATTGCCCCCGGTAACGAGAACGCTAACGTTGTCTTTATTGTTAAGCGGGAAATCCGGCTGTTCCACTCCGTTGGCATCCCGGCGCAGGTCATGCAAAAGAAAGCGTCCATAGCCTTCACTGCGGGGATTTGACATGAACCGTGCAGGGATGAGCTGGTCTGTATCCACGTTTTGAAGCGGCAGGGCTACTGCAAGCCCGGTGTGTTCTGTCCATCCCGTCATCACACAGTCCTGCCTTTCAGGAGAGGGCGAACATCGGTGATGGTGCCGGTGACAGCCGCCGCCGCAACCATGGCAGGCGACATCAAATGTGTCAGTGCACCAGGGCCCTGACGGCCGCGGAAATTCCGGTTTGTCGACGACGCGCAGCGTTTGCCGGGCGCCACCAAGTCGCCATTCATACCGACGCACATTGAACACCCGGAGGCCACCCAATCCAGTCCTGATTCGATAAAAATTCGATCCAACCCTTCTTGTTCTGCCTGGGCCTTAACCAGGGAGGAGCCCGGAGAAACGAGACCGGGAACCTTGGCTTTCCGACCTGCAAGGACTGCAGCGGCTGCACGAAGATCTTCAATCCGTCCGTTGGTGCAGGATCCGACAAAAACCTGATCCACCGGTGTGCCTTCGATCGGACGTCCTGCCGACAAGCGCATGTAATCCAGCGCGTCACGCACCGAGCTGGCCTTATCCTTTTTCAAGGATGCCGGATCAGGAATACTGGCAGTAACCGGCAGCGCATGTTCCGGGCTGGTGCCCCAGGTTACTGTGGGCGCAATATCAGCGCCGTCGATCAGAACGTTGGTATCAAATTCAGCGTCATCATCGGAACGCAGTTGCGCCCAGGCTTCCACTGCGGCATCCCAGGCTGATCCATGAGGCGCAAAGGCGCGTCCCTTGATATAGGCAACAGTGGTTTCATCCGGCGCAATCATGCCCATTCGCGCGCCGCCCTCGATCGACAAATTGCAGAGCGTCATGCGCCCTTCCATCGACAGGTTTCGTATCGTACTGCCTGCATATTCGATTGCATGGCCCTTCGCGCCGCCGGTGCCCAGCTGGGCAATCCAGTTCAGGGCAATGTCTTTTGCGCTTACTCCGGGACCAAGTGCACCATCGATTTGGATGCGCATAGATGCCGGCTTTTTCTGCCAGATCGTTTGTGTCGCCAATATATGGGCAACTTCGGTCGCGCCAATGCCAAAGGCAAGAGCACCGAACGCTCCGTGGGTCGCTGTGTGACTGTCGCCGCAATTGATCAACAAGCCAGGCAAGGTCAGTCCCTGCTCAGGCCCGACTACGTGGACAATTCCCTGTTCAGGATCTTCCAGGTCAAACAGGCGAACCCCTTGTTCTTCGGCGTTACTTCGTAAAGTTTGGATCATGCGCGCAACTTGTGGATCGGCAATCGGACCCTGGCGGCGCGTTGGTGCATAATGGTCGACAATAGCAAAGGTCAGATCCGGCTCGGCCAGCTTTGCACCCCGGGCTTTCAGCTTGGCAAATGCATGATGAGAGCCCTCGTGGACCAAATGCCGATCAACCCACAAAAGGGACTTACCGTCGGCATGGCAAACAACTTCATGTTTTTCCCATAACCGGTCCAGAAGTGTGCGGGGCGAGCTCAAGATTTGTCCACCGGGGGTTTGCCAATTGCCGGCTGCCAGTGCCGCGAGCCACCGTTCCCGACACGGGACAAAGGCATTTCAAGTTGAAACATGTCAGGGCGATAAAGCGCAGAAAGATACTCGACACCGTTGCCATCCACATCGCGAACTACCCGCCGTAAAGACAGCAATGCAGATCCAACTGCGATGCCCAGAGCTTCAGCAACTTCCGGCCCTGCTAGCGAAGCGGATACCGACTGGTGTGCATCCCTGATTTGCACACCGCTGAGTTCCAGCAGTTTGAACAGTGGCGTGGTTGCCAAATCATTTTCGGAGTAGTTGCTTGCAATCTCGGCCGGCACGTAGGTAGTCAGATGAGAAAACGGTATCTGATCAGCACTGCGCACGCGTATGGCGACTTGAACTTGTACTCCGGGCTCGATTTGAAGCGCATTGGCAACAAACCCCGGTGCGGTGTCGTAGGAAAAGGATAAAAGGCGCGCCGTTGTATTCTGGCCCATTTCGACGAGCTGCGGCATGAGAGTTGCCAGGTTCATTGCCATCGGCTTACCTGGTTGACCGGACGTATTCACTGTCGTTCCGCTACCAGGTCGACGTATGACCAGTCCAGCTTCGGCCAAGGAGTCCAGTGCCCTTCGGATGGTGACACGTGATACACCGAAAATCTCTGTAAGCTTTTGTTCTGCCGGCAAGTTTACGCCATCTGCCAAACGCCCGTCGGCAATTTGGTCGCGCAAGGACAGATAGACCCGACGCGCCTTGGCTCCATCAGGAAGCTGAGATTTTGCCGGATTGTTCACGTACCAACTTCCTCCTTAAGTTAGTGGAGATGTTACAGCTGATTTTAAAAATATCAAGCGCCTGTCTGATAATTGTGAAATTTTCAGTATTAACAAAAGAGGTATATTGGTATTATAAATAGAACATATTTGATTGGGAGGACTGAATGCCAATCGTGGAATTACATGTTCTGAAAGGCTACGGACCCGACGAAAAGCGCCGGATGTGTGAAGCCTTGACGGACGCCGTTCGTTTGGTTGTTCCCGCCGCACCGGAAGCAATCACGGTAATGATCCATGAAATGGAGCCGGAGAACTATTCTCGTGGTCGCAGTAGTCGCACAGGTGCTCGGGCGCTTGATGATCCCGCCGAGATTGTCAAAAATTATCTCCAGGCTATGGAGGCCAGGGAATTCGATGTCGCCCAATCCATGCTGGGTGATAGTTTTACAATGCATTTTCCCGGTGCTGGCCCCATGACCCGTTTGCAGGAATTGCTTGACTGGGCCAAGCCTCGCTATCGCTTTGTAAAAAAGACTTACGAAGGTTTTGACGCGATGCAGAGCCCGGGCGCCGCAGCGTTGGTTTATTGTCGAGGTTATTTGTCAGGTGAATGGCCCGATGGCGATGCGTTTGACAACATCCGGTTTATTGACAGATTTGAAATCGAAGCTGGCAAGATCACTCGCCAGGACGTCTGGAATGACATTGCGGAGGTAAAGTCAAAGACATGAGCGAGATTGATCCAATCACATTGTCGGTCCTGGCGGGTCGCATGGAACAGATAGCCGACGAAATGGATGCAACGCTGTTTCGCGCGGCCTTCAATCCGATCATTGCCGAAGCTCATGATGCCAGCCATGGCCTCTATCATGCCACCAGCGGAGATACCCTGGTTCAGGGCAAATCGGGTCTGCCGATTTTCGTGGGTGTCATGTCATTTGCCGTGAAGGCGGTTATCGAGAAAGCGGCCGCCAATGGCGACTTGCAAGATGGCGACATCTATATTTTCAATGATGCCCATATCGGCGGAACCCACTTGTCCGACATGAGACTTGTGCGCCCCTATTTCCGCGACGGCGAACTGTTTTGCTACCTCGCGTCGGTTGGGCACTGGCATGATGTCGGCGGTGCTGTTCCCGGCAACTACAATCCCGCTGCCACTGAAGTCTTCCAGGAAGCGTTTGTTCTCCCACCTGTTCGGTTGGCCCGAGGTGGTGAAATCAATCAGGACATCATCGACATCCTTCTGCGCAATACGCGTCTGCCGCAATCAGCCATGGGTGATTTGAATGGGCAGTTAGGAGCGCTTGATCTCGGCATAAGGCGTATGGATGAATTGCTGGACGAATATGGTGCCGTGACCGTTTCAGCAGGGCTGGATGCCCTTGGCCACCGGGCCGAAGCCTTGATGCGCTCCGAACTTCAGGCGCTTCCGGATGGCCGATGGGAGGCTGAGGATTTTCTTGACAATGACGGCATAACCGATGTGCCGCTAAAGATTTGCGTGGCGCTTGAGATCAGCGGCGATCTGATGACGCTTGATTTTACCGGTTCAGCACCGCAATGCGCCGGGCCGGTCAACATTGCTCTGCCAACGACGGTTGCGACGGCTTATGTAGCCATCAAACACATATTTCAGGACTTGCCTGCAAATGCGGGTGTCATGCGACCAATCACAGTTCGGGTTCCGGAAGGGTCTCTTCTTTCAGCAGAGTTTCCCGCGCCGACAGGCGGGTATACAGAGACCATCCTGCGGATGATTGATGTCATTTTCTGTGCCTTTGCCAAGGCCGCACCGGATCGGGTCGTGGCCAATGCCTACGGGACAATCAACGCGTTGTCGATTGCCGGTAAACGCAGCAACGGCCAACCTTGGGTCATGTTCAGTTTCTATGGTGGGGGGCATGGCGGTTCACCGGAATGCGACGGGCTTAATCACGGCAATGCACCGATTTCAACGGCGACGATCCCGCCGATGGAGATCCTTGAAGCAGCCTATCCCGTGATGTTTCGGCAGTGGGCACTCAGGCCTGATAGTGCCGGGGCGGGCGCTCATCGAGGCGGTATGGGTGCAATTTACGAGATCGAAGTCCTGGAAGAAAACGGCGCAGAAGCTTTCCTGTTCGGTGAACGCGGTCGCTTTGCGCCGCAGGGCATTGCCGAAGGACAGAACGCTGCTCTCAACAAGTTCACCTACGAGCAGGATGATGGTTGGAAGTCACCGCCGTTGGCGTCGAAGATGCGCGGGATAAAACTCCGTCAGGGACAAGCTGTCCGGCTCGAAACGCCCGGCGGCGGCGGTTATGGCAAGGCATCTGATCGCATGGCCAGTGAGGTCGCCCGGGATGTGGCCCGTGGCTTGGTGAACGCCGAGAAAGCCGATGAACAATATGGAAATGCCTGGCGGGAGGTGTCGGCATGAGCGGACGCATGATCGGCGTTGATGTCGGGGGAACTTTTACCGATGTCTTTGCTTTAAACGAAAGCGATGGCAGCGCATCCGTTGCCAAGGTGCCGACCACGCGCCCGGATCAGTCCGGCGGCTTTCTGGACGGGATCCGGCGTGAGGTTTCGGACCTTTCGGAAATCTCTGTTGTTGTGCATGGAACAACTGCGGGTACGAACGCACTTTTGGAGCGCAAAGGCGCAACGACCGGTGTGATCTGCACTGAAGGTCTGCGCGACGTTCTGGAAATGCGACGCCGTGATCGGCCGAGAACCTGGGGCCTGCGCGGTGATTTTGAACCGATAGTTGACCGACGCAATCGTCTCGAAGTGCCAGAGCGTACACTTGCCAATGGCTCCATCCGCACACCCGTTGATCTTGAGGCCGTCCGGGCGGCAGCAAGGCAATTGCGGGATCAAGGCTGTGAAGCCGTCGCGATCCTTTTTGCCAATGCCTACGCCAATCCGGACAATGAAGCGGCCGCAGTCGCCGCTGTCCGGGAAATCTGGCACAATCCGCACGTTTCAGCTTCATCGGAGATCCTTCCGGAAATCCGCGAGTTTGAACGGTTTTCCACGACTGCGCTCAACGCCTATCTGCAACCCGAAGTGTCTGGTTATCTGGATCGGTTGGAACGGGCACTCAAATCCGGCGGGTTTGATGGCGAGTTCATGATTGTCCAGTCCAATGGCGGTGTCATGGCAGTCGATACGGCCTGCAAACTGCCGGTTCGCACGGCATTGTCAGGGCCTGCAGCCGGAGTGATCGCGGCTGGATATATCGCAGCGACAGCCGGTTTTGAAAACGTCATTACCGGCGATATGGGGGGCACCAGCTTTGATGTGTCGTTGATTGCCGAAGGGCAATCCATGTTGTCGCCACAGACATCGATCGACTTCGGCATGGTTGTTCGAAACCCCATGATCGAAATCACCACCATCGGTGCAGGGGGTGGTTCAATTGCATGGGTCGACAAAGGTGGATTGCTCAACATAGGACCTGAAAGCGCTGGTTCCGATCCGGGGCCGGTGGCTTATGGACTTGGAAATGATCGTCCAACCGTCACCGACGCCAATGTTGTTCTCGGACGGATTGATCCTGAAAATCCAATTGGCGGAAAGCTCAAACGGCTGGACGTGGATGCAGCCTCAAAGGCAATTGATACGCACGTCGGCAAACCTCTGGGCCTTACAACTCTTGAGGCAGCCGAAGCCATTTTAAGGGTAGCCAATTCCCGCATGGCCGGGGCCATCCGCCTTGTCAGTATTGAACGCGGGTTTGATCCGAAACGATTTGCCTTCATGCCCTTCGGCGGTGGTGGAGCCCTGCATGCCGGGGCTATGCTGGCCGAGGTTGGCATCGCTCGTGCCATCGTGCCGCGTTATCCCGGGGTGACATCGGCCATGGGCTGTGTGATTGCCGATATGCGTCAGGATTTTGTGCAGACGATCAACTCTTTGGTCAGCTCTCTCGATGAAGCCGACCTTGGCAACTTCATGCAAAGTCATGCCGATCAGGGCATGGCGCTGCTGGATGCAGCCCGCACCACTTTTGAAGCGCGAGACCTAAGTTTCGAACTGGATATGGCCTATATCGGTCAGACACACACGGTGTCAGTACCACTCAGTGTTTCCGTTGAAGACGGCAAGGTCCTGCCACCGACCAAGGCTGACATCGATGGTGCCTTTGATGCGGCCTACGTGGCCACCTTCGGGCGATTGCTGAACAACGGTGTGCGGCGCATTTTGAACCTGCGCAGCGCCGTCACTGGCAAAAGGCCCAAGTTCGACCTGAAGACCCTTGCACCTACGACGACGGGAAGCGTTGCTGCAAAAGCGACACGTCCTGTTCATTTTGGTGATGCCTGGCATGAGACATCGATATATGACCGTCTTGTGCTGCCGATCGGCTCGGTCATTCAAGGTCCCGCGATATTGGAACAACCGGATACGACTGTTCTGGTGGAGCCTGATCTTCAAGCGCGGGTCGATAGCTTTGGCAACACCATCATTGAACCTTTGAGGGGTCCTTCATGAGCGACCTGAAGACATGGGATCTGACCCGCACTGCGCTTTTGACGATTGATCTGCAAAACGACTTTCTCCATCCGAAAGGCGCTTATGGGCGCGCTGGTCAATCCGCCGAAAGCATCGCAATTTTACCGAACCGGATAGCACCGTTGGCAAGAGCGCTACGAGCCAAAGGCGGTCACTACATCTCTGCCCAGTTCACGCTGGTGCCCGATGCCAACGGTGAACCTCTGATTTCTCCGCATTTGAAAAAGCTTCGACCCTTTTTGGGCAAGGGGGATTTTGCACCGGGAAGCTTCGGCCACACATTGGTGGATGAGCTTTCACCGGCTGATTATGTGGTCGAAAAAGTTGCGTATTCGGCGCTTTATCAAACGAGGCTGGAATACATCATGCGGGCAGTTGGTATCGACAATCTGATTGTCGGCGGCATTGTTACCAATGGCGGCGTAGCCTCAACCTTGCGCGATGCTCATCTGCGCGATATCGAAACACTTGTGTTGACGGATGGCTGTGCGGCCTTTCAGCAAGATGTCCACGATGCGACGCTCCTGTCGCTGGCGACCGTTACCAAACAAATGAGCTGTGCTGACGCGATGGTGTGGCTGGAGAATATGGCATGAGCCTGAAGACACGCCTTTTGCAAAACGAGATCCTGCTGGCGCCAGGTGTTTACGACGGGCTGACTGCCACTCTGGCCACCTCTGCCGGGTTCGAAGCTCTCTATCTCAGTGGTGCTGCAGTTGCCTATACCCGCCTTGGCCGTCCTGACATTGGACTGACGTCCGTTACCGAGATGACGGATGCGATGGCACTGATTGCAGACCGCACCGAGTTGCCGGTAATCATCGACGCCGACACCGGATTCGGCAATGCGCTCAACGCGCAACGCACCATGCGGCTCTATGAAAGGGCTGGTGCATCAGCCTTGCAAATCGAAGATCAAACCTATCCGAAACGGTGCGGTCATTTGGCCGATAAATCCTTGATTTCTGCAAGTGAAATGGCTGGCAAGGTCAAGGCCATGGCCGACGTCCGTAGTTCCAGCGAAACGTTGATAATAGCGCGTACTGACGCAATTGCCGTCGAGGGATTTCTGGCAGCGATTGATCGGGCTGAAGCCTATCTGGAAGCCGGCGCGGACGTACTCTTTATCGAAGCACCTCAATCTCGTGAGCAGCTTACCGAAATAGCGCAACACTTCGCCAACCGTGTTCCCTTGCTGGCCAACATGGTTGAGGGCGGTGCCACCCCAATCACTGGCGCTGATGATCTGGAAGAGCAGGGCTTTTCAATCGTTATTTTTCCAGGCGGCATTGTACGCGCTATTGCCCGAACCACAGGTGACTACTACCGGAGCCTTCACCAGAATGGCAGCAACAGGCCGTTTTCCGACAGAATGTTTGATTTCGACGGCCTCAACGAGGTTATAGGGACACCGCAGATGTTGGCTCAGGGCGTTAAATATGACCGAAACGAAAGCTGACACCGCGCCACCTCCTGCAACGTTTGATCTACCTTGTGAGACCCTCATCATCGGAGCAGGTGCTGCCGGTCTGGTTGCGGCTTTGTCTGCCCGCGAAACCGGGCAATCTGTTCTGGTGATCGAAGCGGATGCCGTTCCAAGCGGCTCGACGGCGCTATCAGCCGGTCTCATACCTGCTGCTGGTACCATGGCGCAAAAAGCTGCCGGAATTGATGACAGTTCAGCGTTGTTCGCCGCTGACATTCAGGCCAAAGCCCACGGAGAGAATGACCAAGACCTGGTAGACCGGCTGGCCCAAAATTCAGGCTCTGTGATTGACTGGCTCAGTGAAACCTACGGATTGCCATTTTCAGTCGTTTCGGATTTCGATTATCCGGGCCACAGCAAACGGCGGATGCACGGACTACCGACTCGCTCAGGCGCAGAGTTGATTGATGCGCTGCGTGCGACCTGTGAAGTTCTGGATATAGACATCATTTGCGAACGCAGAGCGAACCGTTTGTTTGTCGAAAATGGACACATCCATGGTGTTTCGGTCACCCGGCCTGATGGCGGTGTAGAAACAATCGGTTGCGACAGATTGATCCTTGCCTGCAATGGGTTCGGTGGAAACCGCGATTTGGTCAGCCGTTTCTTGCCTTCGATTGAAGACGGACTGTGGTTTGGTCATGACGGCAACCGGGGCGAAGCTCTGTTGTGGGGAGAGGGTATAGGTGCTGAATTGGAGCACCTCGGGTCCTACCAGGGGCATGGCAATGTCGCGCACCCACATGGCATCTTGATCACCTGGGCCGTGATTACCGAAGGAGGTGTTCAGGTCAATCGCAATGGCGAACGCTTCTGGAATGAATCCCAGGGCTATTCGGAAGCGGCTCGTGTTGTTCTGGCGCAGCCTGGCGGTGAGGCCTTTTCGATATTTGACAGCCGCATCGCTGCAATTGCACGCCAGTTTGAAGATTTCAAAAATGCCGAGGCCGCGGGAGCAATCAAGAAGAACGAAACGCTGGAAGGCCTCGCCCAGGATCTGGACCTCCCGGCTGGTGCCTTGGTGCAGGCGATAGAGGATCTTCCTCAAGACGGAACCGATGCTTTCAACCGGACTTTCACAGGTGAACCACTGAAACCGCCATATTGCGGTGTCCGTGTTACCGGGGCCCTGTTCCACACACAGGGGGGGCTCAATACAGATGAGAGCGCCCGTGTGCTGCGCAAAAAAGGATCCCCTTTCCCGAACCTTTATGCTTGCGGCGGTGCAGCGTGTGGCGTTTCAGGACTATCTGACAGCGGATATCTCTCGGGAAACGGACTGCTCAGTGCGGTTGTTCTGGGAAGACTGGCCGGTCAGGCTCCCGTAGCCTAGGAATATCGGGGGTTCAGGATCGCCATAGTGGTTCTCGGGGATTTACGGGCCTCAGGCTTCCTGCAGCTTACCGCGTTTCAGGTGTTCATCTAGACGCGGCATTATTTCCACGAAATTGCACGGCATGTGACGATAATCCAGCTGGAACTTCAGGATCCCGTCCCAAGCATCCTTGCAGGCTCCGGGGGAGCCGGGCAGCACGAAAATATAGGTGGCACCGGCTACGCCGCCTGTGGCGCGTGACTGAATGGTTGACGTCCCAATCTTGTCATAGGAAATCCGGTGAAAGACCTCTGAGAAGCCATCCATTCGTTTTTCAAACAATGGTTCCATGGCTTCCGGTGTCACGTCCCGGCCGGTAAATCCGGTGCCGCCGGTCGAGATGATGACATCAACATTTTTGTTTGCAATCCAGTCTTTCGCAATGGCCTGAATGGCTGGCACGTCATCCGTCACGATTTTCCGGTCAGCAAGGGTGTGACCAGCCTTTTGAAGGCGCTCTGCCAGCGTATTGCCGGACCGGTCTTCCTCCAGAGAGCGTGTATCCGAGACTGTCAGGACAGCGATGTTGAGCGGTATGAACGCGCGGGTTTCGTCAAGACGGGACATGCAGAACTCCTTTGTCTCAAAGAGATAGGCGATAGAGACCGTTCTTGCCAGTGGGTAGTTAAATTGGATTTGGGGTGTGTCGACGAAATAAAATTACAAAAAATAACAAGAATGCGACACTTGCATTCGAAATAGGTCAGTATTATTGACTTAATTAAGCCATAACAATCATACTGAGCCGATCATGATGAACTGGGACATCGTTCTAGCAACACGCTCCAAGCGCATGAGCCCATCGGAAATTCGTGAACTGTTGAAATTGTTGGATCAGCCGGACATTATTTCATTTGCCGGTGGCATTCCAGATTCTGCCCTGTTTCCGACAGCTGCTTTCCAGAAAGCCTATGCGGATATCCTGTCTGGCGGGGAGGCGGCGTCGGCCCTGCAATACTCGGTCAGCGAAGGCAGCCTTCGACTGCGCACCTGGCTTGTCGGCGAAATGGCCAAGCTCGGTGTTGAGTGTACCCCGGACAATATCCTGATCACATCCGGGTCTCAGCAAGCTCTCGATTATCTCGGCAAATTGTTTCTGTCGCCAAACGACACGGCATTGGTTGGCTGGCCAACTTATCTTGGTGCGCTGCAAGCCTTCAACGCCTATGAACCGAACTATGACCGTCTGGATCCGCTGACCAACCGGTCTGCCGCAGATTATCGCAAGACTGCAGAAGCAGTTGGCGGCGCGGTCAAGTTTGCCTATTTGTCGCCGGACTTTGCAAACCCGACAGGTGAAACACAGAACCTGCAGGCAAGAACCCGTCTTCTGGATCTCGCCAGTGAGTTGGACTGTCCGATCATTGAAGATGGTGCCTACCAAAGCCTGCGGTATGACGGTGAGCCAGTCCCGGCCATTCTGACGCTGGATTGTGAAAGGTCCGGGGGTATTGAATACACCCGCACGCTCTACTGCAGCAGTTTTTCCAAAACCTTGTCTCCTGGCCTGCGCCTCGGTTGGGTCTGTGCGGCCTCAAAGGTTATTTCGCGATTGGTCCTTTTGAAACAGGCGAGTGATTTGCACACCTCCAGCCTCAATCAGGAGGCGATGGCCATTGTTGCCGAAACGGTCTTTGACGAGCAGGTCGAAAGGATCAGATCAGTCTATAAATCTCGCCGCGATGCCATGCTGTCGGCCCTGCAAAATCATATGCCGCCGGGCACGAGATGGACCCGCCCGGAAGGCGGCATGTTCATCTGGGTTGAACTGCCGGATAAAATTGATGCCGGTGAATTGCTGGCGCGGTCTGTTGAGACAGCCAAGGTCGCCTTTGTCCCCGGCAAAGCCTTTCACGCAGATGGCAGCGGCACCAATAGGCTTCGCCTGAGCTTTTCCTGTGCTTCGCCAGAAAAAATAGATCAGGGGATCTCGCGTCTAGGACAGTTAGTTTCCGAGACTGTCACACCAGAGCCTGTATGATCCGGAGACAACCCAGACGCGGAGACCGGCATGGCCTTGAGTGATAAGGTGAACAATTACTGCGAACGCATTGGTCCGGAATTCTGGTCAGAACCTGTGAATGCGGTCACCAATGCGGCCTTTATCCTGGCTGCATTGGCCGCATTCGTGCTTTGGCGGCGCAGGGCGCCGGATGATTGGGCTGCGCTGTTTTTGATTGCTGTGGTTCTGCTGACAGGCATTGGTTCGTTTCTGTTCCATACCTACGCGACCAAATGGGCTTCCTTGGCGGATGTGATCCCGATTGCGATCTTCATCCATGTCTATCTGCTGTTCGCGCTGCGCCGGTTTCTGGGCCTGCATTGGGTCGTTTCGATTTGCATTGTGATCGGTTTCTTTGTGCTGTCACCAATGGTCGGCGAAGTCTGGGCGCCAGTTATCGGTTCTTCTGCTGCGTATCTGCCTGCACTGCTGGCTATTTTTGTCGTCGGCGGCATGTCTTATCAACGCGACAAGGGTCTTGGCGAACAGGTTCTGGCCATCGGCGTTCTGTTCACTGTTTCGCTAACTTTCCGAATGCTGGATGAACCGTTATGTGCTCAGTGGGCGCTTGGAACGCATTTCCTGTGGCATATTCTGAACAGTCTTGTGCTCTATGCGCTGTTACGGGTTCTCATTTTACATCGAGGCGGGTAAGTCTCAGACATAGTTTATGAAATATCATAGGTCTTGACCGGTCGCTTCCGGCGCAAAAATGAGATTAACTCAGTGACCTAAGGGAATGCGGCAGGGAGAAACAGACCGATATGAGCGACACCAAGAAGACTGAAAGCGATCTGACGGAAGCCGCCCTGTTTTTTCATGAGCATCCCAAGCCTGGAAAGCTGGAAATTCAGGCAACCAAACCGCTCGGCAACCAGCGCGATCTTGCACTAGCCTATTCTCCCGGTGTCGCGGCTCCCTGTCTTGAAATTGCTGATGATCCGGCAAAGGCGGCCAACTATACGTCCCGCGGCAATCTGGTAGCGGTTATCTCCAACGGCACAGCAGTTCTGGGTCTTGGAAATATCGGACCGCTGGCCTCAAAACCGGTCATGGAAGGCAAGGCAGTCCTCTTCAAGAAATTTGCCGGCATCGATGTATTCGATATCGAGGTCGATGAATTTGATGTCGACAAGTTTGTTCATGCGGTTTCGGTCCTCGAACCGACTTTTGGCGGCATAAATCTTGAAGATATCAAGGCACCAGAATGTTTCATGATCGAAGCAAAGCTTCGGGAAAAAATGAACATTCCAGTGTTCCATGATGACCAGCACGGCACTGCAATTATTGTCGGGGCCGCTGTTCGAAACGGATTGCATCTTGCGGGCAAGAAAATCGAAGATGCCAAGATTGTTGCCTCCGGCGCAGGTGCTGCAGCGCTGGCGTGCCTTAACATGCTGGTGTCGCTCGGAGCGAAGCGCGAAAATATCTGGGTCACCGATATTGAAGGTGTTGTCTATGAAGGCCGCGAAAGCCTCATGGACGAATGGAAAGCCGTTTTTGCCCAGAAGACCGATAAACGCACGCTGAACGACGTTATCGACGGTGCCGATGTTTTCCTTGGGCTGTCTGCTGCTGGTGTTCTCAAGCCGCAAATGGTTGAGAAAATGGGCAGGGGCCCGCTTATCCTTGCGCTTGCCAATCCGAACCCGGAAATCATGCCGGAAGATGCACAGGCGGTTCGCGATGATGTCGTGATGTGCACCGGGCGGTCCGATTACCCGAACCAAGTCAACAACGTACTGTGTTTCCCTTATATATTCCGCGGCGCGCTGGATGTCGGCGCGACGACAATCAACGAAGAAATGAAACGGGCAGCGGTTGAGGCAATTGCTGAACTCGCACAGGAAGAGCCTTCCGATGTTGCGGCTCGTGCTTACGGCGGCAAGACAGAAACCTTCGGACCAAATTACCTGATCCCGTCGCCATTTGATCAGCGGCTTATCTTGCGGATTGCACCTGCAGTTGCCAAAGCGGCGATGGAAACGGGTGTCGCAACCCGTCCGATAGAAGATTTTAATGCCTACCTCGACCGCTTGAACCGCTTTGTGTTCCGGTCCGGCTTGATCATGAAGCCGATCATTCAGACCGCCAGCAACGATCCGAAACGGATCATCTATGCGGAAGGTGAAGATGAGCGCGTACTGCGCGCGGCCCAGGTTCTTCTGGAAGACAATATCGCTCAGCCAATTCTGGTGGGACGCCCGGATGTTCTGCAGGCACGATGTGAACGCTTCGGCCTGAGAATTCGTCCAGGGACGGATTTCGAGTTCGTCAATCCGCAGGATGACCCGCGCTATCGCGAATATGCCGACGAATATCTGGACTGTGTTGGACGAAAAGGCATGCCGCCGACCGCCGCACGAACTGTGGTGCGGACCAACACCACTGTCATTTCGGCAATTGCTGTCAGACGCGGTGATGCGGATGCGGTGATTTGCGGTCTGGAAGGACGGTTCACCAAACATCTGCGCGATATCAAGCAGGTGATCGGTATTTGCGAGACAGCACGCGATCTGTCAGCCATGTCGCTGCTGATCAACAGCCGCGGTGCAATGTTCCTGTCGGACACGTTTGTCACCGAAGACCCAACGGCCGAAGAGATTTCCGAAATGGCGACTTTGGCCGCCGAGGAAATACGCCGCTTTGGTATTGAGCCGAAGATTGCGTTGCTCTCGATGTCGAACTTCGGATCTCGGGATACGCCATCTTCGCGTAAAATGCGCGAAGCGCTGGATCTGATCTGGCAACGTTATCCGGATCTGGAAGCCGATGGTGAAATGCATGGCGACAGTGCACTGAGTGTTGCTCTTCGCGAGCGGGTAATGCCGAACAGCAAACTGACAGGAGAAGCGAACCTGTTGCTGTTCCCGAACCTCGATTCGGCAAACATCGCACACAATCTTCTGAAAGTTGCCACCCAGGCCTTGCACGTCGGTCCGATCCTGCTGGGAACCGCCAAACCGGCTCATATTCTAACGCCGTCAGTGACGTCCCGTGGTGTGGTCAACATGTCTGCGCTGGCGACCGTTGAGGCTCAAAACCGCGCAGCGGAATGAGTTGTTTACCCTTCGAATGTTTTAGCCATCAACAGTCCTGCGGTATTCAGGGCCGTTGATGGAGAGCGTATCGAATTGGTTTGGAAGCCTGTCCGCTTAAGCTGATCCGGGGGCTGAACGTTTGGAAGAAGGCTTTTGAAAAAAAGCACCATTGCAACGCCGCTAACAGCAAATGGATGTGAGAAGGTTCAATCGCTTTTTCTCAAATCCCCTCTGTTCTGCCCCGGATAACTCCCTATCTCTAGAGCTCAGTGATGAAAACGGTTGCGTTGCATCCAGGTTTTCGAGACGAATTCGCCGGGGAGGTTGGCATGAAACACGGGCTTTGGCGTCAAAGCGCGAAACACAATCTGACCAAGCTGTTTTGGTCGTCGGCAGCAGCTTTCATTGCTGTTGTTGGTGTTTTGTCCGGCTTTTCCGAAGTTGCTTCCGCACAATCCAAAGTGCGATTGGAGACGATTACCAACGGTCTGTCGTACCCTTGGAGTGTCGCCTTCTTGCCGGACGGTGGCTATCTGGTTACTGAGCGTGACGGCATCCTCAAACACGTTGACCTGGAAGGCCTGCAGACAACAGTGCCTGGAACGCCAGAGGTCTTCGCACAAGGGCAAGGCGGCCTGCTTGATGTTGTGCTCAGCCCGGAATTTGAGAGCGACCGCACTGTATTCATGACCTTTTCGCAAGGGTCTGTTGAAGGCGCTGGAACGTCGATCTTCAGGGCCAAACTTGAGGCAGGTAGTGCCGGTTTCGCGCTCACAGATGGCTCCACGATCTTTACCGGAAACAACAAGGCTTATGGAGGACGCCACTTTGGATCGCGCTTGGCCTTTGCTCCTGATGGTGCATTGTTCATGACATTGGGAGACCGTGGCGATGGCCCGCGTGCTCAGGCCCCAGATGATCATGCCGGATCCGTTTTGAGGCTGACATCCGATGGGGCTGCTGCTCCCGGCAATCCCTTCCTTGGAGATCATGCCTACAAGCCGGAAATCTGGTCCATTGGGCACCGAAATCCGCAAAGCGCAGCGATCAACCCGGCTTCAGGCCAACTCTGGACTGTTGAGCATGGCGCACGTGGCGGCGATGAGGTGAATATTCCTCAGGCCGGCAAGAATTACGGTTGGCCGGTGATTTCCTACGGGCGTCACTATTCAGGTGGCAAGATTGGCGAAGGCATTGAACAGGACGGCATGGAACAACCGATCCACTATTGGGATCCGTCCATCGCCCCGTCAGGAATGTCCTTTGTCACAAGCAACAAGTATCCGGACTGGCAAGGTGATCTGCTTGTGGGAGCCCTGCGCGGTCAGCATTTGGCAAAACTTGAACTGAACGGTGAGAAAGTCGTTTCTGAAGAGCAGTTGCTCACGGATTTGTCTGAACGAATTCGCGATGTGCGAGAAGCTCCGGATGGATACATCTATGTCCTTACGGATAGCGATGATGGAGCGCTGATCAGACTGGTTCCAGAGAACAACTGATGAAGTTTAGACGGCGTCAGTTGTTAGGCCGACTTGGTGCTGCCATGAGCCTGGATCTGTGAGACGAAATCGACATCGGGAACGGCTTGGGAATACAAGAAGCCCTGCGCAAATTCGCACTCGATCTCTCTCAAAAGCGCTTGCTGTATTTTTGTTTCAACGCCTACCGCGACAACTGGCAGCCCAAGAGAATGAGCGAAATTGAAATAGGTTTCCATGACTGCGCGCTCGGTTTTACTTGCAACAGCTCCTACTACCAGTGTGCGATCAAGTTTAAACATGTCTATCGGCATCTTGGTCAGTTCGATCAAATTGCAATGCCCGCCGCCAAACCCGTCCACGGCAATGCTGACGCCCAGTGATTTGAGCTGATCCAGAACCACCACAGCGGTGTCTCGATGCTCATGAAGCGCAGCTTCCGGAATTTCAACAATCAGCCGCTCGGGTGCAAAGCTAGCGTCCGTCAGAATTTTTTCAATTCGCTGTGCAAGCAATTTGTCGGCAAGCATTGTCGGCGCGAAATTGAAGAATAGAGAAGGGGCGTTTGGCCAGTTTTTTGCCGAGAGGATTGCTTCCCGAAGAAGGTGCTCGGAAAGATGGATCACCATTCCGACTTCCTCGGCAATCTGCACGATTTCTTTCGGCGAAATTGTATCGTCTGTCCTTGAGGGCCAACGGATCAGAACTTCCGCCCCCATTAGCTTCTGGGTAGCTAAATCGATTACTGGTTGAAAATAGGGAACCAGGTCTTTGTCTCTGATCGCGGTCCGCACATTAGACTGGTGTGTCGCACGATCCTTCAAGGCCTGGCTCATGGAAGGTTCATAAAACGCCGCACTATTTCGGCCAATTCCCTTGGCATAGTAGAGAGCTGCATCTGCAGCACGGACAAGATCTTCCAGGCTCTCAGTGTCGTCGGATTTCAATGCGATACCGATGCTGGCGCCAACTTCTGCACTGACACCGAAGAGATCAACTGGCTGGTTCAGGGTTTTGATGAGTTCGTTGACCGTTTCCCAGCCATCAGAGACTGAGACCACGGACGCCGACGTTACAACCAGAAACTCATCGCCACCAAGACGAAGCACTGTGCTGTCCGGGAAGGCATTTTTCAGCCGGCTTGCTAGAGTTTTAAGAAGTGAATCACCGGCCTCGTGTCCGAGGAGGTCGTTCACTTTCTTGAATCCGTCAAGATCAATTGCCAGCACGGCAATATCCGGAGCACCAGAAGTGCCGCTGTGAATGTTCTTTGACAGAGTTTTCAAATATCGTCTGTTTGGCAGTTGTGTTAGCGGATCGTGCTGAGCTAGCCAATTCGCCCGGACTTCAGCCTTTTTTCGCAAAACCAGTTCGTGTTCGCGCTCCCTGTAGCGCCTGAAGCCGAAGATAAAGCCACCAAAACCAGCAAGAGTAATTGCAACTATAAATTCATCTAACTGCCAATCTTCATGCTTAGATAGAAAACCACTTATGTCTTCATAAAAGTCAAACTCAACTGCCAGCAACCAAAGGATGACGGAAATAAAAGAGATAACAATGGCGTCTACATGGGTGCGGCCAAGTATACTTGTAAAATTTACGATGTTTTTTGAAGAATCGCTCAAAATCAAATCTTCCTTTAGGGAGCCTTTGACATATAAAGCAATAAAATGGATTTCATCAATAAATTCCTAAATCTGTTAACGGATCTTGAAGGAACAATTGATCAGTCCCTTGACATCATGCCCGCCTGCTAAGATATACGGGGCACGGTGTTGCTGAAGCCGCTTTGATGTCGGCCGAAACACCATTTAACGCATTTTACTTTCCGTTCCTTGGCAATCGGATGTGCAGCGATGACATTGATGACCAGATCATCAGTGGCCAGATCCTTCAAGCTTTTGCAGGATTTGACATAGGCGCACTCACTTTGAGCGGACCAATTAGGCAGTACACAAACAGATCCGATTACATAATCCGGCTGTACTGCAAATGTGGCAAATGCCACAGAGGAACGAATTAATGAACTTTGACACTCTCGGCTTGTCCGAAGGTCTCCTGAAAGCGATCTCTGACAACGGTTATGAGACGCCAACTCCGATCCAGCAAAAAGCCATTCCAACAATCCTTGAAGGCAGGGATTTGATGGGGCTTGCGCAAACCGGCACCGGCAAGACCGCTGCATTTGGATTGCCATTGATAGAACGGTTGCTGGAAAAACAGGAAAGACCGCAACCAAAAGGCACGCGCGCTCTTATTCTGGCGCCAACCCGTGAGCTGGTGAACCAGATTGCGAAGAACCTGGTCGGATTTGTAAAGAAGACACCAATCCAGGTGATGTCTGTCGTCGGTGGCGTCTCGATCAACGGTCAGATCAAGCGCCTCAACCGCGGAACCGATATCCTGGTTGCGACGCCGGGCCGTTTGCTAGATTTGGTGGACCGCAGGGCAGTCGACCTCGGGACGGCTTCCTTTTTGGTGCTGGATGAAGCAGATCAAATGCTTGATCTCGGTTTCATTCATGATCTGCGCCGGATTTCGAAGCTCGTTGCCAAGGAGCGGCAGACGCTGCTGTTCTCTGCTACAATGCCTAAACAAATAAGCACACTGGCGAGTTCCTATCTGACCGACCCTGTTCGGGTGGAAGTGGCAACAGCTGGGAAGACCGCAGACAAGATCACCCAGAGCGTTCATTTCATTGACAAGAACTCCAAAACGGACTTTCTGATCAAGCAATTGACTGCTCAGCCGGAAGACATGTCACTCGTGTTCTGCAGGACAAAACATGGTGCTGAGCGCTTGATGCGCAAGCTGACTCAGTCCGGCATTGATGCTGGATCAATTCATGGAAACAAAAGCCAGAACCAGCGCGACCGTGCCATCAAGGATCTCCGCGAAGGCCGGATCAACGTTCTGGTGGCAACTGATGTAGCTGCCCGTGGTATCGATATCCCGGGTGTTAGCCATGTCTACAATTTTGAACTGCCAGAAGTTGCCGAAGCCTATGTTCACAGGATTGGCAGAACCGCGCGGGCCGGAGCAGCAGGTGAAGCTGTCGCACTTTGCTCCCCGGAAGAGATTGGCCTGTTCAGGCAGGTTGAGAAGCTGATTGGGATCGATATTACCGTTGCAAGCGGAGACGTTCCGCCAATGTCAGCGGCATGTAACCCCAAACGAGGCGGCGGCAATCGTAAATCAGGGCCTTCACGGAAGCCTGGGTTTAAAAAAGCGTCGCAACACGGTCACAATGATAATTCGGCCGGGCCTCGCAAGCAGCGCCGCAAGCGTCCACAACAGCGAAAATCCGCTGCATAAAAATATGCTGAGCCTTTAAGGCTGGTCCGTTTGATAAAAAAAGCGCCGGGAAGTGGCCTTCCCGGCGCTAGAGCCTTGTGGTCGATGGGGTCAGAGCGGCTCAGTTCCGTTCTGATTAGCAAGGTTGGTAGTACGCCGGACCATAGACGCAAACCGCCGCGTTCGGTCTCTGATCACAGTACTTCCACCCACAAGACACCAAGCCATTACAGACTTGATTCAATTTTCCGGAGTCCCTGCAGCTAAAAGCTTGCGATCAAGAAGAACGACCCGAGAGGAGGGAGGATTTAGATCATTCTGATTTGCCCCGTTAAAGTAAACGTAAATTAACTAAACTTAATTTGCAACCGTAGGCGATTTTACAATTGTTTACATGTGGAAAAAAATTATTACAATAAAAACAATAAGTTAAATGAGTAACATGTATCTTTGCAGGTTAAGGGACTTTATTGTTAAGTCTATTGCTGTGCCTGAATGCTCAGGAAGTTCTTTAGTTTCAAAGAATTAGTGGTGTTATCTTCTTTAGTTATTGACATATAAATTAAATTTATATCAAAAAGTTAAAGTGAGGAGCGTAGTTAAGTATATGTAATTTCACTGATAATTTCGAAAGCAGGCTCATGATTCTTGTTTAAGTAGTCAAATTCTTACCTTAAGTAATTTTGAGGAGGGGCATTTTCCCTGCAATGGCGATTTAGCCGAAACGTGGTAATGATACCGAACGGTATAATGATCCTTTTTGGAGCCATAATAAGTTTTTATTTGGTTAACAATCACGTTGACCAACCAGCTGGCGGTAGTTAACAGACTTCAAGCTCATGGTTAACAAGTTTTGATTTGTTTGAGCGCTAATAATACTCAGAAGAATATCTGGGAACTGTGCCGGCCCCATTTGGCTTAATGTTTTAAATATGAAGTTGTTGTTTGTGTAAAACAACTGGAAATCTTGTGGTGCGGACGGAGCGCAACTGAAACTAAATGTGTGGGGGGTCTAACCTGCGTATTTAATGCGTTTCAAAATTCCGCAATAGGCTGGCACCCGATCGTCAGTCATTTACGACCCATCGGCCACAAGATAATGGCACCGGGAACCCACTTCCCGGTGCCATTTTTATTTGTAAGTGATTTGTCTCTTCCGATTTTCGGTCCAGCGTTTTTCAACACAACGTGAATCTTTTCTGGTGTTTTCGGGTTCCGTACCGATGAATATCTTCTCTGTAAAACCGAAAGGCAGCCACAGCTTGATGTGCTGTAACTGCCTTTGAAAACTTCAACAGGTGCTGCTTGAATTACATATTCGGGTAGTTCGGTCCGCCAGCTCCTTCGGGAACCGTCCATGTGATATTGCCGTTCGGATCCTTGATGTCGCAGGTTTTGCAGTGAACGCAATTCTGCGAATTGATCTGGAAACGAGGATCTGTCCCATCTTCTTCGACCCATTCATATACTCCTGCCGGGCAATACCGGTTGGAAGGGCCTGCAAACACATCATGCTCGGATGATTTTTGAAGCGCTTCATCCGACACCTTCAGGTGAATCGGCTGGTCTTCTTCATGGTTGGTGTTGGACAGGAACACCGAAGAGAGCTTGTCGAAAGACACAACGCCATCGGGTTTCGGATAGTCAATCTTCTTGCAGTCCTTGGCCGGTTTGAGTGTCTCGGAATCCTTTTTACCGTGCTTCATTGTGCCGAAGAAGGAGAAGCCGAAAAGCTCGTTGGTCCACATGTCCAGCCCGCCAAGGGCAATTCCGAGAACCGTTCCGAACTTGGACCAAAGAGGCTTGGCATTTCGGACATTCCAAAGATCTTTGCCAATCGAGCTCTCACGCCAGGCGGTGTCATAATTCGTTAATTCGGTATTGGCCTCACCGCGGCCGATGGCTGCCATGACTTCTTCGGCCGCAAGCATGCCCGATATCATGGCGTTGTGAGATCCTTTGATACGCGGAACATTAACAAGGCCGGCCGAGCAGCCCATCAACAAGCCGCCCGGAAAGGACATTTTAGGCACGGCCTGATAACCGCCTTCGCTGATTGCACGCGCGCCATAGGATATGCGTTTGCCGCCTTCAAAGGTATCGCGGATCGCTGGATGCGTCTTGAACCGCTGGAACTCATCAAATGGAGACAGCCACGGATTTTCGTAATTCAAATGAACTACAAATCCGACGGCAACCTGATTGTCTTCCAGATGATAGAGGAAGGATCCTCCGCCGGTTTTACCATCCAGTGGCCAGCCGAATGAATGTTGCACAAGGCCGAGTGTGTGTTTGTCCGGATCGATCTGCCAGAGTTCCTTGATGCCAATACCGAACTTGGCAACATCGCAGTCCTTGTCGAGGTCGAATTTTTCGATCAGTTGTTTGGCAAGCGAACCGCGAACGCCTTCGCCAATCAGAACAAATTTGCCGCGCAACTCCATACCGCGGGTAAACATCGCGTTGGGTTTGCCGTCCCGGCCTATACCCATATCGCCGGTCGCAACGCCAACAACATTGCCTGCATCGTCATAGAGAATTTCAGCCGCGGCAAAGCCCGGATAGATTTCCACGCCAAGAGCCTCGGCCTTTTCAGCAAGCCACCGGCATACATTTCCAAGCGAAACGATGTAATTGCCATGGTTGTTCATGAGTTTAGGCATGAACATATTGGGGAGGCGAATTGATCCCGCAGGGCCGAGCACCATGAAATGGTCGGCTGTTACTTCAGTCTTGAGGGGAGAGTCTTCTTCTCGCCAATTGGGCAAAAGCTGATCAATGGCAATAGGGTCAACAACAGCACCGGACAGGATGTGGGCACCGACTTCCGAGCCTTTTTCCAGGACGACGATGCTGAGCTCTTCACCCTTTTCATTCGCCAGCTGTTTCAACCGGATTGCTGCAGATAGCCCTGCCGGGCCAGCGCCAACAATTACAACATCGACATCCATGCTTTCGCGTTCGCCTAGCGCGTCTTGATCGCTCATATTCTGTCTCCCTCAACCCTCAAAGGCCACGAATGTTTCTCACTATTTGCCCTATTATGAAAAGCAAAACACGCGTTTTTTTGTGCCTATCTGCGGAATTGGTCACAATCCAAGTTCTTGTGCCAGATAGACCAAAGCAGGGTCCATGCGTCAAGCAGAAAGTTAACGTTTACGTAAACGTAATTTATGTACGTGCTAACATTTGATTTCTGTGTGAAAGTCTTGATAAGCCCCGCAAGATAAAGAGCGCAAGAAAAAGGCACCTTGTCATTGTTGGCTGCACCTTTAAAACTCTCCAAAGGAGGCACCCTGTTGAACCAAAACCCGGACAATCTGAGACATCTGGAAGCCGTGCTGGATTTCTATCTGGCATCGGGAGTGGACAGCGTGTTGGACGACGGCCCGGTTGACTGGTTTGAACGTACAAACCTACAGACCATTCAGCGAACGCAAGCTGCCCAGGTGTCTGCACCGGCAGGTATACCTGTTCAAAATCGTGCAACAGAGCCGCGCCAAGCTGCTATTCCGGTAGCTTCGGTGCCACCGCAAGCGCCAAACAATCAGGCTTCGCAAACCGCCGTAATTCCTGATCGGGAAGTGATTTCATCGGCGAGAGAAATTGCGGCAAATGCCAAATCATTGGACGAATTGCGTTCCTATCTGGAAACATTCGACGGCTGTAATCTAAAGCTGACGGCCAAGAAACTCGTCTTCGCGGATGGGAATGTAAACGCCAAGTTGATGTTGATCGGCGAAGCCCCCGGTCGTGATGAAGACATTCAAGGCAAGCCATTTGTCGGCAGGTCAGGGCAGCTGCTTGATCAGATGCTGGCTGCAATCGGATATGACCGGACGTCAACGTACATTGCCAATGTTGTGCCCTGGCGACCTCCCGGCAATCGCACACCGACGCCTCAGGAAACAGAAATCTGCAAACCGTTCATCCAGCGACAAATCGAATTGGTGAATCCGGATGTGGTGGTTTTTCTGGGGGCGGCATCGGCCAAAACACTGCTGGGTGTTCAGGACGGCATTCGGAAAATGCGTGGGCGCTGGATGACCTATTCCGTCAATGGTCGGGATATAGCAGCTCTGGCAACCTACCATCCTGCATATCTTCTGCGCAGCCCGCTCGAAAAGCGGTTGTCCTGGAGAGACTGTTTAAATGTCAAATCCCGGCTCTCGGGTTCCTGATCAAGCTCAAGGTTCCAAGCCTTTTTTGGCTTCAAGACCATTCCCATCTAGGTCACGTTCCATGCATGCAATGCGTGTAAAAACAGCGTCAATTTTACCTACATTTTAAGATTTGGGCTGTAGTCTTTCCGAATTCTGTGGGGGGATGAATTGAACACACAAGCGACAAACGTTGAAGCTCGGAAAAATGTACCGGCGCAAGTCGTCGATTTCTCCGACATGTCTTTTTTCGAGGCAACTGCCTACGACGTGTCAGACGACGGATGCTGGATCGTTTCAGACAAGATTGACCTTCTCAAAGGTGAAGTCGGATTGCGTCTTCCCGGAAGGGATAGGCTGGTCCGTGGCACTGTCGTGGCATTTGGCGACGATGAGGCAAAGATATCGTTTGATCCGGTGGAGGAACCTCAGGAACGACGGCGTGAAGAGCGTCGTCCTGTTCTGATTACGGCAAGTGTAAGCAGCCCGGATTCTACCTCGACGATGAAGTGCAAGATTGTTGATGCCAGCAAATCCGGATGCCGCCTGGAGAGCGAGAAAATCTCCCAATTGCCAGGATCTGTTGAGATCTCAATTCCGGACCTGAATATTCCGATTATCGGCAAGATCGTTTGGCGCAGTATAAATCAGGCTGGCATAAGTTTTATTTGGCCAGATGAACCATCGCATGAAAATGTCAGCGACGATGTGCATGCTCGAAAGCAGAGAAAACGGGTAAGCGCATTTGGCGATTAATATGTAAGTGGATAATTGTTTTAAACTTACGTTGAGTAAATTTTGGCGACGATCTGAGTTGAACTCGCAAATGCCGGAGATATCAATTAGTTGCGTTGTTGGGTGATAAAGTAAAGAATTGCATTGAATTTTATTTAGATTGTTTTTGTAAAGCATATCTGTAAAAATGACGATGGTTTGACGTGTCCAGGTTTTAAAATCTTGTCAAATCAGCTATTGTGTATTCTTGGTTGTCAAGGGCAAGGACGGCACGGAGGCAGAATTGAACGAGCTGGCAGAACTCCAACTCGAGAACGCTAATCTTTGGATTCTGGTGTTGGATTTTGAAACACTGGAATGCGAAGAAGTTATCGCTTCCGATTTCAGTCGCGAAGGTTGCCGTGTCCAATCTAAGAAACTCAAGATTCTCGACAAGCACATCGGCCTCAGAGTGGCCGGTTTTGAGAAGATGATCAAAGGCAGGGTCACTCAAATACTCGACGAAGAAGTCGTTGTCAGTTTTGAATTCAACGAAGACACCACTTCGGAAAAGAGAAAAGAACGTCGGCGCCCTGTTGCCATCTCGGCGCGGGTATCCAGTAATGGTGGTTCAGCTGCTGCTATCAAATGCGAAATCGTCGATGCCAGCCTTTCGGGATGTCGTTTGTCCAGCGATGCTCTTTATACATTGCCAGATGAAATTAGTTTGAAGATTACTGGTATTGATCTGCCGGTTCAGGGTAGGATTATGTGGCGTGGGGCCGGGGTTGCAGGCGTCCGGTTGCTTTGGGAATTCTCTGGTAAAATTGATTTGAGTAACAACGCAATAAAGTCGCAGCGTGAGCTGAATGACGAAGCACAATCCGAGAAGTTGAATAAACGCAAATCCAGAAGTGAATTTGGTGTAAAACGCCGAAACTGAAACTCTGGTTCAGTCTGACTTTGCAAAGCCGTCCGCAGTTCCTATATCGTCCTTAATGTAATTCATTTGGGATTTTGTTTGTGCTGTCTTCTTATCGCCGGTTTTTACCGGGTTTCCTGAAAAACGATGCTCCAGTCATACCGGTTGTCCGGTTGCAGGGCCCCATCGGAATGGCCAGCCCATTACGCCCGGGTTTGTCTCTTGCGACCGCGGCGACGCCGCTTGAAAAGGCGTTTTCATTCAAGAAGGCACCTGCTGTCGCCCTGATTGTGAATTCGCCAGGCGGATCGCCGGTTCAATCCCGTTTGATCTTTCAGCGCATTCGCGATCTTGCCAAGGAAAACGAAAAAGACGTTCTTGTTTTCGTTGAAGATGTGGCGGCCAGTGGTGGTTATATGATCGCGCTTGCCGGTGACGAAATCATCGTCGACCCGTCATCGATTGTAGGGTCGATCGGTGTGGTTGCGGCAGGTTTCGGGTTTACGGAACTTATCAAGAAAATCGGTGTCGAGCGCCGTGTCTATACCGCAGGAAAAAACAAGGTAACGCTTGACCCGTTTCAGCCGGAAGTCCCCAAAGACGTTGAATACCTGAAATCACTGCAGTTGGAGATCCACGACATATTCATCGAAATGGTCAAATCTCGAAGAGGCGATGTGCTGACCGATGATCCCGACCTCTTCACCGGAAAATTCTGGACCGGACAAAGTGCATTGGACCTTGGGTTGGTTGATGCCATCGGTGATCTGCGCGGTGTGTTGAAAAAGCGCTATGGCGAAAAGGCCGAGCCGAAACTGATTTCCGCTCCAAGGGGATTGTTTGGCCGCAAGGCTGGCATCGGAGTCAGAGGTCAGAACCTGACTGACGGTCTTGGCAATGAACTGATATCTGCGGCGGAAGAACGCATGCTGTGGATGCGGTTTGGTCTTTAAAAGACGTTGTGCGAAAATGGCTTGATCCGGCTTCAAGGGGAGTTCAGATGACAGAACTGATAGGTGTGGCGGCGTTGGCAGTTGGCGGGTACTGGATCGTTCAACGCGTTAAACGCAAAATGGCCGAGGTCGAAAACCAGATTTCCCGGGCAGCTGCCAAGGCTGATCCGAACGGGCGTGGTGAAAAACTGATTCAAGATCCTGTAAGCGGAAAATACCGACCACAATCCTGACGACCATTTTCTCTCGACTATGAGGCCAGCGGAACGATCGAAAACAAACGTGTAGGGACATCTGTCTCTACAAATCAATCTTGATCGTTCCACCGGCAAATCAATGTCGCTGTTTAAAAATGGCTCTTACAACCCCCCAAAACTCAGGGCTGGCTAGGCCGCAAACCCAACCACATCAAGCGGCAGGATCCTGAACGGTAGATGCCGGTTGCGGATGTGAGGCCATGAACAGCCCCCATTTGAGTTGCTTTCTTTTGGCGGAGTTCGACAGGACCAATATTGCAAGCACGACAAGCAGCGCCTCTGAAGTTGGTCCGGCATACCAGATACCAGGCTCTCCAATGCCATGGGCTAGGATGAAGATCAGTGGAATGCCAAACAGATAGGGCTTGATCAGACTGAGCAGGGCTGCACGGGCAGCATCGCCAATTGCCTGGAAATACGTGGCAATGATCATCATTATGCCAGCAACGAACAACAGGGCTGTCATGATCGGCAAGATTCTTTGAACCTCAGACACGACCGCAGTGTCATCGATAAACAGATAGCCAATTGCCTCAGCATTCAAATTCATCAGCAGCTGGGCGGACAGGCAATAAACCAGTGATGTGATCAATCCCAACCGCAGCGAATTGTCTGATCGGCCCCATAGACTTGCGCCGTAATTATTGCCGATCATGGACTGCAGAGCGAAACAAAGACCTAGATGCGGCAGGAAGACGAATGTCATCACCCGGGTCATGATGCCAAAGGCCGCGACCGTCGTTTCATAGTGTGCAGACTGGACCATCTGGAGCGCTGCTATCGTTGCTGCAGAGCTTAAGGATATGCCCAAAAAATTCAGACTTTGAGGGGCCCCCAGTGCAAGAATATCCCGCCAGGCAGTTGTTGGGCGATAGCGAACCAGGGTGCTGATGCGCAGCTTTGTGGCACCTCGTAATCGAAAGCCCATGATAATGGACACCGCCAGGATTTGCGCCAGAACTGTTCCGATGGCCGACCCCGCAACGCCCCAGCCCATCTCCGCGATCAGGATATAGTTGAAACAGATATTGGCGATCGAAACCAATAGGCTCATGGCCGCCATGAACCCGATCCGTCCTTCGTTCCTCAGCGCATCTGAATTCACCGAAAGCACAAACAGGGCGGGCGAAAACAGGATGGTGACCAGTAGATAGGTGTGGCCCATGTCTGCAAGCTCAGCGACGCCGTTGGCCGCCAGAAAAGTGATGTGCCGCCCGAACAAAAGGAACAGCGTGATCAGGACCACGCTGAACAGGATTGCAAGGCCGTGGGCGCCGGCAAAGACTGCCCGAGCGTCGTCGATCCGGTTGCCGCCCAGATGACGTGCCAGAAGGCTGGACATGCCGTTGGACACGAGGGTCGATAGCGCCACAACGATCATGGTTGCCGGAAACATCAAGGTGACGGCCCCCAATGCATCCGCGCCGACATAGGCTCCGAGAAACATGGCATCCACAACAGTGAGCAGGCCATTCATTGCCATGATGAAAATGATGGGCAAAGCCGTTTTGGCCAGAATTTTGCCGAGCGCGCCATGCGTATAGAAATTGTCTTGAACAGTGTCCGCAGACATTCTGTCCTCCATGGATTTCATTTCGAAAATGGAAGGGCTCGCATTGCCACCAGCACGAAATGCTTGGAAGAACAGAAGGACAATCGTCAGAACTTTACCGTGACATTGAGTCTGCGAGCGGCAGGCGTCTGGAACCATCCCTGTCGATATAGACAATGTTGGAGGCCGTCAATCCTTGCGCCATACACGCGGTGATTCCTTGGGTCACATTGTGTTCAGGGCGCGAGGGATGGTTCACCGAACAGTTGCCAGGCTGACCGAGTGGCTACCGACCTGGCCTTGTTTCAGCTAAGACATTCCCGGAACCGTAACGCTTGAGGCGACTGACATGCCAACGACATTGATCATTCTCGCACACCCAGAAAAACGGTCCTTCAATGGGGCCTGGGCGAACGAAAGCGCGCGCCTCTCCCGGGAGCTTGGCCATCATGTGCTGTTGTCGGATCTCTGCGCCATGGGGTTTGACCCAGTGGAAGGGCCGCATCATTATGCGGCACCGGCTTCGCCGTTCGATACGCTCAAGGCACAGGAACAGGCTGCTGAAAACAACAGTTTTCCGGGTGAGGTCGTCGCAGAAATTGCCAAGGTCAAACAAGCGGACCGCCTGATTTTTCACTTTCCGATCTGGTGGTTCAGCCCGCCGGCCATTTTGAAGGGCTGGTGCGAAAGGGTTCTGGCGCATGGCGGATTGCATACGGTTGACGAGCGTTTTGACACGGGCAGGTGCAGCGGCAAAAAGGCACTCTTTTGTGTGACAACTGGGTCCAAGTCGTCTGAAAGCTTGTTCAACGGCAAGGAAGGTGATGTTCAGATGCTGCTCTGGCCATTTGCCTATACGCTGCGGTATCTCGGCATGTCGGTGCTTAAACCCAAACTCATCCACGGCGTGCACGGCTATTTCAAGGGCGACGCGAAAACAGCCTTAGAAGCCCGTTTGAAAACGTCTCTTGTCGATCACGCACAGACAATTGCCAGGTTCGACAGTCTTCCCGAAGTTCAATTCAATCCGGACAGTGACTTTGATGCTGAGGGACGTTTGAAACCAGCTGCGCCAAGCCACACCCGCTTTATCCGGCACGAGCAATAAGGACGCGTTCTGCAGACGAAAACATCTCCCCGATTGTAACCTTCAAAAAAACCTGCAAAATTTCCCGAAATATAATAATATCGATAAAAATAATAGAATTTGGATAAAATCCAATATTTTTGGAGCGTTACGAGGAGGAGAGAAGTCATGGTTTTTCTGAAGCGAAGTGCCGGTCTGTTGGGATTGGCAGTCGGTCTGGTTTTGGCAGGTGGAGCATCAGCCGCCCCCTGTCTGGAAGTCACATTGACGGGCACACAGGGAGGGCCGCCTGTGTTCAACGGCCAGGCCGGGGCCGGTACTCTGGTGCGGTACGGCGATGAGGCCAACAATTGTTCCGACGTCCTGCTGCAATTCGACGCCGGTCGCGGAACCCTTCAACAGCTGTCCAAGCTTAAGGTGCCGCCCGCAAAAATCAACGCGATATTCCTGACGCACATTCACTCCGACCATACGGACGGACTGGCGGACCTGATGCAGATCCGCTGGCATTTTGTCTCCCATGGGCCGAAGGTTGATCTGGTCTGCAGCGCCGATGTCGAAGCCAAACCGGGGCATGTTGCCAGCTGCACTCAACTCGCCGCACATCTTGGCGATGCCTATGTCGCGTCTGGTGAAATTGCCCAGCGGCTTGTTGAAAACAAAAAGAGGCTGCCCGGCGGTCCGTCCGATCTCATCACCATGGCAACATTCGAGGGAACAGCCGAACCGCAGGAGGTCTGGCACTCTGGTGACGTGGTCGTCTCCGCTGTTGCTTCCCGCCATATCGCCGGTCATTCGTCCTTCAGGGTTGATACGCCCGCTGGCAGCGTCGTGATCGGCGGTGATGCTGGCAATGATGTGCCGAAACCACCGCGCGACTCTTCCACCTCCGCCAGTGTCGAGAACTTGTCGAAAGGCGCAGATATCCTTGTGCATTCGACCATTCATCCGGTCATGGGGCCTGACAAGGACAGCGGCTTTCCGCCGCCGGTCTATTTCCGCCAGAGCACCGCGTCTGATCTGGGGGCTCTGTCGGAGCGTGCCGGGGTCAAGAACCTGATGCTGACGCACCTGATCCCGCCTTTGGGCACCAAGAACCAGGGCCCTTACAAGGTGCCGGGCGGAGCGCTTACCAAGGACGACTATGCAAGTGCTGCGACAGGCGCGGGGTACACCGGAAATGTCATCGTCGGCACCGATCTGGCGACCTTGCGGTTGCCGGCAAAATAGGAAATCCACTCGATAACTGGTTGCCCCGAGCTTGACCCGGGGCATTCGCCTTGAAAACTGCAGCCCAAAACCCGCCGCGAGGGTTCCTCCGGCGTTTTGGGCAGTGGTCCGTTCACTCTCGAACGGGATGGCAGGCGCTCCGCGACCTTGCCGCGCGCAGGGAGAGTGGGAAGAGGGGGAGTGACAAGGCGTTTCGCGCCTGCCCGGAACTTCGTCCCAAATGAATTGCGTCTGATCGTCCGCCGTTTCACGCGCGCCGAAGGTGGTGTGAGGCCTTGGGTTTGCCGGGCGTAACAAGCCTGCGACGCTAACCGGCACCTGAACCTGCCGACCGCAACGCGTCTTCAATTCACCGGCTTCGGGCCTGCTGCGTTACCGCAAGCCAAAAACCTGGAGATCCGGTCTTCCACACCGCGTCCGGACGGTCCGTACAACGGCCCCGCGTGCGAAAAACACTGGTAGACTACGCCAGATTTTTCCGGCGAGGATAAGTTTGTACAGCCTCGGCAACATGGTAGTCATATCAAGGTCTTGATCACTGTTGTGACCGGTTCCAGCGGGGATAAAAGTTGCCGAAGGAATTGCGGGCGCAAAAGACGCTGAGGTGACGGCGACAACAGAAGCCGGGGAGGCAACATCGGCAACAGAAGACACCTCACTCTCCCTCATCCTCCGCGCTCATTCTCCGGCTGGACACGGCGGTCCATACCCTCCGGCCTCATCCTGAGGAAGCGCAACTGCTTTGTCTCGAAGGATGGGCCTCTCCTTCAGACCTTGCCGCCCATCCTTCGAGACGGGCCGGTGGCCCTCCTCAGGATGAGGGGAACGACAAGAAGCGCGGCCTTACCAAAACCATCGGCGTCATCCTCGGGCTCGACCCGAGGATCCATTCCGTTCGCTCTCCACATGGTCAGCCGTGCCCGGGGCGCAGTCACAGACACGATGTCCTGTGCCGAGAAGGGCCAGTCATGGAACTCACCTTAGCCTATTTGTCTCCCGGATAAGGATATTCCTGGCCCAGTGCCTCTTCCGCTTCCTTGTAGACACCGCGTAGCGCGTCATCAACGCCGTCCCATTTGCCACTGAGAACGAAATCGGTATAGCCCATGGCTTCGGCTGGAATGCCGGTTGTCTCTGAGAATTTCTGTTTGTCGTCCTTATTAGGTTGCTCGGCCTCTCCGGCAAGCGGCGGCGACCAGGTTTCTTCTGCTGCCACAGCCATGCGTACACGGATCTCGTCTTCCGTGACATTCCAGACCATGAAATCCTCTGCCAGGCTCAACGGTCCGTCATAGGTCGTGCGGATCCTGTCGTTGATCTCTCCAGTGGTGTCGAAGTCCTTGAAGAAATGGTAGGCAATCGCCATCCGCGGTTTGATCTCTGACATGATCTTTCCGAACGCTTCCGGCGCGGTGTGGACCTGTGTGCCGACCAAGAGCGCGCTCTCGGGTGTGAAACCCATTTTGGAGATCATGGTTGGAACAGCTACGAAGGATTCGTGGATCGCAAGATCAGCATCTTTGGCGTACTCGTTAAACCATGTGTTTGGGAAACTGTCACCGCCGAAGACAAACTTCAGGTCGTTCCATTCCAAGCTGTAGCTGACTGGCCCATCGAGGGCGTGGATTGCGGGAAAAGATCGGATCACGACACCATTGTCTTCGTACACAACAGCATTCTCACCTTTGTAATCGAATTCGTTGACCTGAAGATCATAACCACGAAAATCCACAAGGCCGACCCGCCCTGCGAGGTCCCAAGCGTATACTTTTTTCAAGCTTTCAATTGCGGACGCTGTTCCAAGTTCTTCCGTCGGTCCGCTTGGACCCCAAACCCGCAATGGTTTCTGACGCCCCATCAAGGCTCCTCCGATCCACACTTCGGCCAACGCTCCGAAATGATCAGCGTGTAAATGGGAAATAAAGATTTTGTCGAGGAAATCGTACGGTATCTGCAAAGACGATATGCGTTCGGCGGAGCCGGCCCCAATGTCGAAAAGGAATTTGTCGCCATTTCCAAGTTCGACGAGGAAACAGGCTGCAGCCTGCGATGCCCGCGTTGTCGGCATGCCTGTCCCGCAGGCAATGACTCTCATTTCATGAGACGCAATATCTTCAGTGTTGGGGTAATAAGTGTCGCGATCTGTATGGGCTTTGGTCGGTGAAATGGTGTCTTTCGCGTCAACACTCATCGGTGTAGCAACTAGAAATGCGGCGACAGCAAGGGCGTTGAAAAGCCAATGACGACCGATATTCTTAGAATTTGTGGTATTGGGTTTTGAACAAGAAGACACGAAAACCTCCTAAAACGGGTAGGACATGAACCGCAATGTGCATGGAACTGGACACATAAGTCCAGTTAAAAGCTCTGATGTAAAACCGATCAGAGGCGGGCATCCCACGGGACGGATCTCAAAACAGCAATGGTTGGAGGCCGCTCTGGACGCGCTTGTCGCGGGCGGTGTCGAGGCCGTTCGGATTGTGGACATTGCCAAAACCCTAAAGATTTCAAAGAGCGGCTTCTACTGGCACTTCAAAGGCCGGAAAGATCTTATGGACGAAATGAAGCGGTATTGGATGGAGGAGTTCAGCCAACAAATAATTTCAGAAACGCTTCACTCAAATGCACCGATATTCGAAAAAATGTCGCAGCTTGTCAGAATGATTCGGGAGCGGGGCGCAGGAAAATATGACCTCGCGTTCACGTCCTGGGCTGTACATGATCCTTCCATTCGCAAACTGGTCGATGACGTTCGAGACATGCGAATAGCCTTTGTTAAAAAGCTTTTGGCTTTAGAAGGCTATACGGGCGATGATCTCGAGGCCCGTGCCCGCCTGTTTGTCGTTTATTTCTCTTGGTCGGAAGTGATGTTTAAAAAAACTGAAACTTGCCTTGAAGGTGAACCGCTGGACGAAGTAATGCGTTTGATTTCCGACCCTAGAGCCAGATGACCCAAGAGAGTGGTGGATTGTTCCAGAGCACCGACTGTGGTCATCCTCGGGCTCGACCCGAGGATCCATTCCGTTCGCTCTCCACTCGATCAACCGCGCTTGGGGCACTGTTCCGGAATTGATTGCCGCCTGCCGTCGACGTAGCGGGTCTGCGCCCGATCTATTGGGTTGGAGGACGTTACAAGCCAAAAACGGGAGGCAAGATCATGTTGCAGGACAAACGCGGTGATCTGGATGCTGAGAAGCGCAAGAAACTGATCACGCGACTTCTGGACGACCTGAGCCAAACGAACCCTGATCTTTACTACCAGCCGACCAGTCAGGTGGCGCTGCAGATCAAGCAACATATTGAAAGCGACGCCAGGCTTCATGTCGAGGAAAAGAACCTTCTGGTGAACCTGTCCCAGCGCGACATCGAGGTGCTGCTAAGTCTGCATTGATGATCGTGCTGCGATTGGACCCGGTTCTCCGTTTCACTGCGCAGGCGGCGACCGTGGTGGGATAACACTCGCCCGGCTTGCCATTTGACAAATATCAAAACGCGCGCCTTAAAATAATATATATTCGAATATATGAATATATTATGGAGGCGAATATGACTCTTGATTGGAAAACGGGTGGTCTGGCGCTCGGATTGGTCTTCTTTCTCGCGGTCCTTCTGGTCAAACCGATTGGCGTTTCAACGCAGTTTGTCATTTTGGACGGCATCTTGTGGGACGCGGCCAATCCGGCAGTGGTGACAGCAACGGACGATGGCTACACATCCACCAATGCCTATCTGGCCAAATCAGGCGGCAAATATGCCAAATCGGTGGCCAATCCCCTGAACTACAGTTTCTTGTTTGTCCTGGCGATGCTTGTCGGCGGGGCGGTTTCAGCTTGGATGCGCGGTGGTATCGGTTCGCAGGAACGCGGTATTCCAGCGCTGTGGCGGGCGAATTTCGGCGATAGCACGCTGAAGCGCTACGCGGCGACATTCATTGGCGGGTTTATCGTTCTTTATGGGGCGCGGCTCGCAGGCGGCTGCACCTCCGGCCACATGATGTCCGGCATGATGCAGACATCAATCTCCGGTTACATTTTTGCTGCCGGTGCCTTTGCCGCAGCGATCCCCACCGCCCTGCTGCTTTATCGTGAGGAGGGATAAGACATGGACATTCTCTTGGCTCTGATCATAGGCGCTGGTTTCGGTGCTGTTCTGGACCGGATCGGCGCGTCCAATCCCAGTGTAATCGGGCGTATGCTCAATCTGACAAATCTGAACCTGATGAAGACCATTTTGCTGGCCATTGGAGTTGGCTCTGTCCTGATGTTTGGCGGACAGATGCTTGGTCTGGTCGATGTCGGGCACATGTCCGTCAAGACAGCCTATCTCGGTGTCTTTGTCGGCGGTCTCCTGCTTGGCCTCGGGTGGGCCCTGTCAGGGTATTGCCCCGGCACTGGTGTTGTGGCCGCAGGTGCGGGGCGGCGCGACGCGATCGTCTTCATCGCGGGCGGGTTACTTGGCGCCGCTGCCTATATGGCAACCTATCCGGTGATCAAGGCAACCGGTCTTCTGGATGCCATTCTCGGCGGTAAGGTAACCTTGGGCGCTGTGCCCCTCTCTGGGTATGACGGCTTGACCGGCCTTCCAGGTGATGTCCTCGGCCTTGCGCTTGGCCTTGTCTTCATTGTTGTGGCGTTCCTGTTACCGCAGCGGATCGTCTGTGAAGAGGCGCACGTTCCAGCGGAATGATCTGTGGTGTCTTTTGAGCTGCCAACATCAGCGCGTGCTTCGGCATGCGCTGGCTTGGCTTCACCACACCCACATGAGCCATCCCCGACTTGATCCGGTGATCCATACCGTTCGCTCTCTACATGGTCAGCTGTGCTTAGGGATCGCCGATACTGTACCTGTCATTGTTCGATGCTATTTGACATCGTTCGATGGGCCTTGCAGTCTCTTTTTGGACTTTACTGACTGAGACGGGAGCCCCGTCTGATGCTTTCTCAATTACTAAAAGCCATGTTTTTATGCGTATAGGAAAATCTCATGTTCAGAGCAGTGCCATCACCTTTCAAATGCAGTCAGGACCGGGGATTTGACCTGACCCGTCTCGTTCTGACGGTCATCATTCTTTTCGGCGTCACACTCATTGCAAGTGATGCATTTGCAGCAAAGGCAACCAGAAAGCAGATCCCGCGGGATCAGGCGAGTGACAATATTCTGATCTGTAAGAACGGCGGCGGTGAAGTTGTCAGAACACCAACTGTGGTTGCCTGTTGCACCGAAAACGCTGACCTCACCATGTCCTGTGTTGGCTGTACCACTGACGGTCGCACCTGCTCGCATTTCGAAGCCCGCAGTGGCAGCGCTGCTGATATCCGCCGGGCATTGAAAGGCAATGCGCCGGCAAACAGCAATGCTGCCCCGAACTCATCTGCGCCGGCAAGCAAACCCAAAGTCGCGCAATGACCAGCTGATCATTTCGCAATTGCTCCACTCGATCGGCGGCGCTTTGGGTACGGTTACGGAGTGGATGCCATGGTCAAGCATGGCATGACTGAGGAAGCTGAAAGAGACCGATGAAAACCCGACCTCATCCTGAGGAGGCGCGTCAGCGCTGTCTCGAAGGATGGGCCTCCAATTCAGAGTTCACCGCCCATCCTTCGAGACGGGTCGCTGGCCCTCCTCAGGATGAGGGGAGAGGCAAGAAGCACGACCCGGCGGAACCCGCAGCGGTCATCCCCGACTTGATCGGGGATCCATTCCCCCTATCGGCTACACGGTAGATCGCTATAGAGACAAGAACACTGTCTCGCTGTGAAGGGACTTCTCTGGCCGATGCCGCACCGTGGATTGGATCCCGCATCAAGTGCGGGATGACCTCTGGGTTTAGGATTTTTAGCCTCACCCCACCCAATGGCGTCTTCACTGGACTTGATCCGGTGATCCATACCGTTTGCGCTCCATTGGATCAGCGGTGCATGTGGTTCGGTCACGGAATGGATCCATGGGATGACATAAAAGCAAATCTTTGTTGTGCTGAATAATTGAGATTATTGAGATGGAAATAGATGTGTGCCGTAGGGTGTTGTGAGTGTATTATTTTACCTATGGTTTAACTTCATCGATTGATTAGGTTTTTCGGGAAAATATATCAATGACAGACGCGACTGAGAACTTGCCCGAAGCGACAAGTGTTGAAACACCGGAAAACCTTCGGCCATCGGAACCGGTTCATATTTCGCGTTTCCGACGTGATTTGTTTCCGAGTAATGTCGTTTTGTCCGCTGATGATCTGCGTGAGTTTTGCGAGTTACTTAAAGAGGCGAATGAACGCGCAAAGGATATTGAATTTCAAAATCTCAGTATTGATAAGTTCGAAAGCCCAGAACAGGCTCGAGAGCGTGTAGATGAATTTGTGCGGCTGGAATACAGATATGTCGCTATGAATGGTGATTCAATGAACGGGCTGGACATTCCTCGCACTAATGAACGTACCTTTCCAGATGATCTGCTGTCACTGTTTGTTTCAAATGCTAGTTATACTGAGCGTGCGATCGAGACTCGCCCTTTAAATACTGTAGAATCATTTATTGATTTCGAAAAACCATCTCTAAAAATAGATTTGCAGACATTACCATCCAATCCGACCAACAACCGGAGTGTAATCAACGTCGTTGGGCAAGATGAGGACTGGGTGATTTCGACTGCAGACCGGATCGAAAGATTCTTCAAAAAGCGCGCAGCTATCCGGCCGCTAATACATAGAGCAGGTACATATGATTACTTGGTGTTTTTAGTGTTGTTTCCTATTATTATTTGGTTTCTTCACCGTTTGGGGCCGGTTGGGAATCGATGGCTGGAAAAGCAAACAGTATTTCTGAATGTATTATTGGGTGTGTATGCATTGTTTCTAATTTTATTATTTGCTCGCTTTGTTTACCAATACATTCGCTGGCTTTTTCCGTCTATGGAATATTACAAGCGAAGTCGCATAGGAGCATACATTCATCGTAGTATTGCTGCTGTTGTTGGAAGTGTGTTGTTGTTTCCCGCCGCTTATGATTTGGCGAAGTCTGCATTCTTGTGGGTGTTTGATGGTTAAACAGGACCCGGTTTTGAAATCAAAGCCGTTCTAATAACTATAAATTGCCCTATTAGGAAAGCTGAACAGCCCTATACCAGAAGTGCATACAGCGGTTCCCCCAACCCTTGACCTTCTGCCCCCCTCATGGCACCTGTCGCGACAACGGGTGAGGCGTTGCCTTGCTGCACAAAAATGATCTCCGGTTCCCAGGAACAAGAAAACATGTCGAGCGACGTTCCGGCGCATATGCGTCCTGAAAATTCCTTTCAAGGTCTGATCCTGACCCTGCAGCGGTTCTGGGCGGACCAGGGCTGCGTGGTACTGCAGCCTTATGACATGGAAGTTGGCGCCGGTACTTTCCATCCGGCAACCACCTTGCGCTCGCTCGGTCCGCGCCCGTGGAAAGCGGCTTACGTGCAGCCATCACGCCGCCCGACCGATGGCCGCTATGGTGAGAACCCGAACCGGCTGCAGCACTATTACCAGTTCCAGGTGATCCTGAAGCCGTCGCCAAGCGACCTGCAGGATCTTTATCTGAAATCGCTCTACGCCATCGGCCTTGATCCGAAGGTGCACGATATCCGCTTTGTCGAAGACGATTGGGAAAGCCCGACGCTGGGCGCCTGGGGACTTGGCTGGGAATGCTGGTGCGATGGCATGGAAGTCTCGCAGTTCACCTATTTTCAGCAGGTCGCGGGCTTTGAGTGTTCGCCCGTCTCCGGTGAACTGACCTACGGCCTTGAGCGGCTGGCGATGTATATTCAGGGCGTCGATAACGTCTATGATCTGAATTACAATGGCCAGGAAGGCGCGGACAAGGTCACCTACGGCGATGTCTTCCTGCAGGCCGAACAGGAATACTCGCGGCACAATTTCGAGCACGCCAACACCGACAAGCTGTTCCAGCATTTCAAGGACGCCGAAGAAGAATGCAAAGCATTGCTGGCCGCTGGCGCGAAGGCGCGCGATGAGGCTGGTGCCAATGTGCATCAGGTCGTGCTGCCGGCCTATGACCAGTGCATCAAGGCGTCTCATGCCTTCAACCTGCTGGATGCCCGCGGTGTGATTTCCGTGACCGAGCGCCAGAGCTATATTTTACGGGTGCGTGAGCTGGCCAAGGCTTGCGGCGCGGCGTTTCTGGAAACAGAGGCAGGTGGTGTTGGATATCACAATCAGGCAGCCGAATAAGCGCTATCCCTGAAGGAACGTTTCTGCGCAGTAATGACAATCCCGGGCGCTCCGGGTAGCCTGCGCAGGGTTTCTTTGGAGGTAAGTATCGTGTCCTGGTTTCTTTTGGCTTTTTTGATCGTTCTCTTCGTTATTGCGATCTTTCTCTACAATACGCTCGTCAGAAAGCGGCAGATGGTGGAGGAAGGTTGGAGCGGTATCGACGTTCAGCTGAAACGCAGGGCCAACCTCATTCCCAATCTGGTCGAGACCGTGAAGGGCTATGCCGCGCACGAGCAGGACACCCTGGATCAGGTGACCCAGTTGAGGACACAGGTGTCATCGCTTTCCGCCGATGATGTTGCGGGCCGGGCGAAGGCCGAAGGCATGTTGTCCCAGGCGCTGGGAAAACTGTTTGCCGTTGCTGAAAGCTATCCGGACTTGAAGGCCAGTCAGAATTATTCCGATCTGCATGCATCGCTGGACGAGATCGAAAACGCCATCCAGATGGCGCGGCGCTATTACAACGGGGCAGTGCGGGGCCTGAATGTGGCCGTTGAGAGTTTCCCGTCGAACCTGATTGCCAGCCGGTTCAAATTCCGGAAGGCCGAATATTTCGAGATCGAAGATGACGCCGACCGCGCTGTTCCGACCGTCCAGTTTTAAGCGGGGAGGCAGTCATGAGATTCCATCAAATCGTGATGGCTGTTTTGGCAGCTGTCTTGTGGTTGATCGCCGTCAGCGGTGTGCTGGCCGAAGAACGCATTCTGAGGTTCCTCTCCGATATCGAACTCAATGAAGACGGACGCCTTCGTGTCACCGAAACCATTGAGGTGCGCGCCGAGGGGGAAGAAATCAAACGCGGCATCTTCCGGGACATTCCGCTCAGGGCCAGGGACGCCAATGGCTGGGAACATGATGTCGGTTTCGAGTTGCTGTCGGTTCAGCAGGACGGCTATCGCGCCCAGTATTTCACCAAATACAATGGCGGCGGTGTCCGGATTTATATCGGCGATGAAAGTGTTTTTCTGGAGCCGGGCATCTACACCTACACCCTCAGCTACATGATGGACCGGCAAGTCCGTTTTTTCTCCGGTTACGATGAGATCTACTGGAATGTCACCGGCAATGAATGGATCTTTCCGATAGATGAAGCCGTTGCCCGGATCTCGTTGCCCAGGGCTACCAAAGCGACGGAATGGTCGGGATATACAGGTGGATACGGGGACACTGGGTCTGCCTATGCTGCCGAGCTGGATCCGGTGACGTCCGAGGTCGTGATCAAGACGACAGCGCCCCTTGGCCCCAATGAGGGGCTAACGGTTGCCGTTGCCTTTCCCAAGGGTGTGGCGATTGAACCAAGCGGCGAGGAACAATTCCGGACCTGGCTTCAGGACCAGCGTGTCTTTGTCATTGGCAGTCTGGGGCTGGCTGTTTTGGGGCTCTATTATCTTATTACCTGGTGGAAGGTCGGGCGTGACCGGCAAAAAGGTGCCATATTCCCCCGGTTCAAAGCACCGGACAATGTGTCACCAGCCCTTGCCAGTTACATTGTCGACCGAGGCTTTGCCGGGGCTGGCTGGACAGCTCTGTCGGCAGCCTGCTTGAGCCTTGCACAGAAGGGACATCTGACCCTGTCCAAGGACGAGGATGTCATGGTGCTGACCCCGGCCAACGCGCCGCAGTCCGGTTCTGCAGCGCAGCTTCCGAAAGGGGAGGCGGCAATCGAGGCGTTTGTCACTGGGCGGGGCAGTCCGCTGGCGCTGGATACGGACAACGGCGAGGCAATCAAGACCTTGGGAGAGAAGTTCCGCTCGGCAATTGCCGATGAAAATCGCGGTGTCTACTTCATCACCAATGGTTGGTATTTGTTTGCCGGTTTTGTGCTGAGCGTGATTGCGATCGCGTCCCTGTTCATTTTCGGCAGCTTGAGCGATGAACAGCTGGAGCGATCCCTGCTGTTCGGATTCTTCTCCGTTTTCTCGACAGCTTTGTCTTTCGGGTTGGCACACCTGGTCATCATGCCGTTCTCGTCTGCTGTGAGCGAGGCTGTTGAGGACTTTCTGTTCTGGACTGTCTTTGCAGCGATTGCCATTGGTGGCCTGTATCTGATCAGTCTTCTGACAGCGCTGATCATAGGCACTGGCGTGCAGGTTCCCCTGGTGCCGCTGTTTGTTCTGGCAATTGTGGTGCTGTTTTTCTTTTATGCGATGCACATTGATGCCCCGACAGCCGAAGGGCGCTCGGTCATGAACGAGATAGAGGGATTGAAGCTTTATCTGTCGGTTGCCGAAAAGGAACGCCTGAACATGTCGGGAGTTCCAGAGATGTCAGTGGTGCATTTTGAGGCCTTGCTGCCCTATGCTGTTTCTCTCAGGGTCGAAGAGCCATGGGCCGAGAGTTTCCAGACGTGGCTGACCAGCGCAACGCAGTCGGGTAGAGACCGGGATTATCATCCGAACTGGTACAGCGGTCGTGATTTTAATTCCCGTGACATCGCACGCAGCATCGGATCAACGGCAACCGCCATGGCCGGCTCCTTCAGTTCGTCCTTGCCAGTCTCGGAGAGCTCCAGCTCGGGATCTTCGGGCGGTGGTTCGTCCGGCGGCGGCGGCGGCGGCGGTGGCGGCGGGGGCTGGTAGAGACCGGTTCGAGACACTATGGTGCCGCTGCCCGGCTCCTTGCTGGGCAGTGGTATCTGAGATTTTGTTGGAACTGGAAGACGTGACTGATGAGCGGTGAAGCAATCACACTGGACGAATTTATCAGCTTTAACCTGGCGATTCTCGTCTACTTCGTCGGTGTCCGGCTCAACAAGAAAATTCCTTTTCTGCGCCACTACAACATTCCGGAACCCGTCTCGGGCGGCTTGATGGTCGCGGCCCTGGCGCTTTTTGCGTATCTGGTGTTTGACAGGGAAATCAGCTTCTCGCTGGCCTCTCGCGATTATCTGTTGTTTTGCTTTTTCACGGCCATTGGCCTGAACGCAAAATTCTCTGATCTGGCCAAGGGCGGTAAACCGCTGCTGATCCTTCTGTTTCTGACAGTCGGATACATGTTCGTGCAGAACCTTGTTGGGACGGGCATTGCTGTCTCAATGGGACTGCCGGTCGGGTTTGGTCTGCTTGGCGGCACCATTTCTCTGGTCGGTGGTCATGGCACTGCGATTGCCTGGGGTCCGCGACTGGTGGAAACCTACGGTGTGGTCGGCGCTGTCGAGATCGGGGCGGCAACCGCCACACTTGGCCTGATTGCCGCCAGTTTGCTCGGTGGGCCGATCGGCAACTACCTGATCGAAAAAAGAGGCGGCAAACCGGACCCGAACCGGCCCGAAGAAGCGCCGATGATCGGTATTGAAACGGACCGCGAAGCTGATACCAGTGTCACACACACCGGCCTGATGCGATCCCTTCTGGCGCTAAACATAGCAATTGCGCTGGGCGTTAGCCTTCAGGAAGCCCTGGTTGTCGGTGTCGGACTGGATTTGCCGGTCTTTGTCTGTTGTCTCTTCATGGGCATCGTCTTGTCCAACACGGTGCCGAACATTTTCAAGAACATGACCTGGCCTGCCCGCTCGCGGTCACTGGCCGTCATCTCGGATCTTGCCCTTGGTATCTTTCTGACCATGTCGCTGATGAGCCTGCAGCTTTGGACCATCGCCGGTCTTGCCGGTCCGATGTTGATCATTCTGGCGACCCAGGTCGTTGTTGCGGCTGTCTACATCATCTTTGTTCTCTATCCGGCGATGGGGCGCGATTACAACGCGGCTGTTCTGGGTTCGGGGTTCGCTGGCTTTGCGCTGGGCGCGACGCCAACGGCGATTGCCAACATGACCGCTGTGACCAAGAAATATGGTCCGGCCACACAGGCATTTCTGATCCTGCCGCTTGTGTCGGCGTTCTTTGTCGATCTCGCCAATGCGGCAATCATTCTGCTGTTTCTGGGCGGCTGAATCTGATCGCCAACGACAACGGACTGGCGCGCAGGGGGTGACAAGTCGGCACTGACTTGCTAACGGACGCTCAACACTTTTCCGATGGTGCTCTACCCAAGACCAAAGGCCCAAAATCTATGCCCGATCTTCTGCTTGAGCTGTTCAGCGAAGAAATTCCGGCCCGCATGCAACGCAAGGCAGCCGAAGACCTGAAATCCCTTGTCACCAATGCTCTGGTGGATGCGGGTTTGTCATACGAGGGCGCTAAGGCTTTTTCGACGCCGCGCCGCCTGGCGCTTCATGTTGCCGGTGTCCCTGTTGGCTCCGCTGCGACCCGCGAAGAGCGCAAGGGTCCGCGCGTTGGCTCACCTGAAAAGGCGGTTGAGGGATTTCTGCGCGGTGCCGGGTTGACCTCCATCGATCAGACCGAGATCCAGAACGATCCCAAAAAGGGTGATCTCTATGTTGCCGTGATTGAAAAACCGGGCCGGTCCGCGATTGATATCATTGCCGAGTTCATGCCCGGAATCCTGCGCAATTTCCCATGGCCGAAATCCATGAAATGGGGCACGACGTCAACGCGTTGGGTGCGCCCGCTCCATTCCATCGTTGCGACTTTTGGACCTGAAACCGAAGAGCCGGATGTGGTTGCCTTCGAGTTTGACGGCATTCGTTCCGGCAAGACGACACGTGGGCACAGGTTCCTGGCTGATGAAGCCTTTGAAGTGCGCCGGTTTGACGACTACGCGCCGAAACTGGAAAAGCACAAGGTTGTTCTGGAAGCCGATCGCCGCAAGGAAATCATTCTGCATGACGCCAAGGATCGTGCGCTCGCGCTTGGTCTCGAGTTTGTCGAAGATCCCGGGCTTCTGGACGAAGTGTCCGGTCTGGTCGAATGGCCGGTTGTCCTGACAGGTTCATTCGATGAGGCGTTTCTGGATATTCCCGACGAGTGCATTCAGCTGACCATCAAGGTCAATCAGAAGTGCTTTGTTTTGAGAGATCCGAAAACCGGCAATCTGGCGAACCGTTTTGTGCTGACGTCCAACATCGTCGCCGAGGATGGAGGCAAGTTGATCGTTGCCGGCAACGAGAAGGTTATCCGCGCCCGTCTGGCCGATGCCCAGTTCTTCTGGGAAAGCGACCTCAAAACCAAACTTGCCGACAATCTACCAAAGCTGGACAGTGTCAAATTCCATGAAAAGCTTGGAAGTGTTGGCGAGCGCGTCCAGCGCCTGATGGCTTTGTCTGCTAAACTGGCTCCCTTGGTCGGTGCTGACGAGACAAAGGCAAAACGTGGAGCGGAACTTGCCAAGGCGGATCTCGTGTCCAACATGGTCTATGAATTCCCTGAATTACAGGGTTTGATGGGGCGCTATTATGCGAACAAACAGGGCGAAGATGCGTCTGTCGCTATAGCGATTGAAGAGCATTACAAACCGCAAGGTCCAAGCGACAACGTTCCAACGGATCCTGTTGCTGCAGCAGTTGCGCTTGCTGAAAAGCTCGACCTTCTGGCTGGTTTCTGGGCCATCGACGAAAAGCCCACCGGCTCCAAGGATCCTTACGCTCTGCGTCGCGCGGCTTTGGGTGTGATCCGGATTGTCTTGGACAACGGGCTTCGCTTGAAACTGGGTGAAGTCATCCTGTCGGCTCTGAAAGCTCAGTCTGCGGAAGTAGCTGATGCAAACGCTCTTGTCGCAGATCTCTTGTCCTTCTTCGCAGACCGCTTGAAAGTTCACCTAAAAGACGAAGGCGCGCGCCACGATCTGATCGACGCTGTCTTTGCTCTGGAAGGCCAGGACGATCTGTTGATGGTCGTCAAGCGAGTGGAAGCGCTCGGAAAATTTGTCTCGTCTGATGACGGCACCAACTTGCTGGCAGGTTACAAGCGCGCGATCAATATCCTGAAAGCGGAAGAGAAGAAGGACGGCAAACCGGTTTCCGGTAAACCGCATGCAGATCACCTTCAGGAACAGGCCGAAGTCGATCTGGCGTCGGCCATCGATACGGCGCGCGCTGAAGCTGCGGACGCTGTCAGTGCTGAGAACTTCGAAGGTGCCATGGAAGCGCTCTCCAAATTACGCGCGCCGGTCGACAAGTTTTTTGACGACATCATGGTCAATGCCGACGATCCGGCACTGCGCATGAACCGTCTCCAGTTGCTCGCTGAAATCCGGGACGCAACCCACGTCGTTGCCGACTTCTCGAAAGTGGCTGGATAAACCAGATCACGAGATCGACGAAGAAGCGGGCATTTGCCCGCTTTGGAGCGCTGTCTATCCACTCTCCATCACCTCATGCCGAGGAAGTCCGAAGGACTGTCTCGAAGCATGGGCCGCAAGTCACGGAATTTGACGTCCATCCTTCGAAGATTCGCTGTACTCCACACCGCAGGATGAAGGTGTATGGCGTTGCAAAGAGGATTTGTTATCACACCTGACTGATGATCCAGCCGCTTGCGGCCATGATCGGCAAGACCTTGCCGAGGCCCAGATGAAAGCGGAGCAGCAGCAGAGCTGCCAGAATGGTCAAGAGCGCCGCACGCCAGTTGAAGCTCGTTGCGTCCGGGATCCAGAGGGTCAATGGTCCGAAGGATTGCTGCGCGACAGATCCAAATATTGTGTGCAGGGCGAACCAGACGCCAAGATTCAGGATCACCCCCACAACACAGGCCGTTATTGCCCCCAGAGCTCCGCGCAGTTTTGGCGCTTTGTCCAGCCTGTCGATAAAGGGTGCCCCGGCAAAGACCCACAAGAAGCAGGGTGTGAAGGTGACCCAAAGACCTACCAGTGCCGCGCTCAATCCAAGCAGCACACCGCCAGCTTTATGCCCGGCAAGATAGGCGACGAACTCCGTCACCAGAATGAGCGGGCCGGGAGTTGTTTCCGCCAGCCCCAGTGCGTCGATCATTTCGTTTGCACTGAGCCAGGGCCGGTTGATCACGACTTCCTGACTGAGATAGGCCAGCACAGCATACGCACCGCCAAACGTCACAACGGCAAGCTTGGAAAACAGAAGTCCGACCTCCACCAGCACATCACCGCGCCCCAGAACCAGCCACAGGACAGCCAGAGGGACCAACCACAGGGCCAGCCATGTCAAAACGGTTTTCACAGTTGTCTTGACGACATCCGGTTGCGGCGGCGGGGCTGGTTCGGGGGCATGCCGACTGGTGACATATCCATAGAGCGCAGCTGCGGCGATGATCACAGGAAACGGCACTGCAAAGAAGAATATCGCCGCAAACGCCGCCCCGGCCAGCACCCAATGGTCCCTGCGATGCAGGGCCCGCTTTGAGATGCGGAGCAGCGCCTCCACCACAATGATGATCACAGCTGCCTTGATACCCAGAAACAGCGACTGAACCACTGGAGCAGCACCGAATTCGGCGTAAAGAGCGGCCAGAGCGAGAACCACGATTGCGCCCGGCACGATGAAGCTCATGCCGGCAATCAGACCACCGACAACACCATGGAGACGCCAGCCGGACCAGGCAGCGAGCTGCATCGCCTCCGGTCCGGGCAACAGCATGCAGAAGCTGAGGGCATTGAGGTAGGTTTTCTCAGTCAGCCATTTTTTCTCATCGACCAGAACCTTGTGCATCAGGGCGATTTGCGCGGCCGGGCCGCCAAAGGAAAGGAAGCCGATTTTCAACCACGTTGAAGCAGCTTCCTTGATCGTAGGGTTGGGACTTGTCATTTTCCGCCGTGTGCTCCGGGCCAGTCATGGGTTTCGTCAGCCGCGTCCCGGCACCATCGGTAAAAGGCGTCATAGAGCCCCATACCGGCGTCAAGCTGGGCAACATCATCGCGGTACATGCGCGACAGGCCCAGGGACGCGGCCATCAGGCCCGCGCTTTGCGGTGTCAGGTCAAGCTGATCAGTGTCTGCGCCGCGCACTATCTTCGCCAAATGTGACAGGGGTTCAAAGTCCAGTCCGAATTCCTCCACCATTGTGTCGAAGGTGCATTTTTCACCCCGATGGCTCCAGAAGGTGTCTTCAACGTCGAACGGTGTGGCGTTAAATCGTTCGCTGACAGCCTCCACTTCCTGGCGTGCCACAAACAGGAAAACGGCAGTGGGATCGACAAACCGGCGGATTAGCCAGGGGCAGGCGATCCGGTCGATTTTCGGGCGTAGCCGGGTGACCCAGACGGTCCGCCCCTGTGCGTCTCGAGGCGGCAGTTTGTCGACCGGAATACGCGGGAGCTGTTTGTCACGCCAGCCGTACATACCGCCTTCCAGTGTTTCTGCCGCAAGACCTTCATGGCGAAGCCAGGCGGTCACGCCTTCACTGAGTTTCTTGCCTTTCTGGCAGATTATCACGGAACTACGTCCGTCCAATTTCCGGACGAGGCCGTCTATATCCTTATGAGGATGGCGAAAAGAACCGGGTATCAGATACGGGTCTTCTTCAATCGCTTCATCAAGACAGACATCGACAAGCACAGGGCACTCGGGTGTTCCGATCAGGCGATTCAATTGAGATATCGTAATTTGATTGGGCGCAGGCATGCGTTCTCCATTCATCTTGGAACAAGGAACGCGACAATTGAGCTTACGCCTCACGGGGACGTCGCAGAGACCCCTTGAGGCGGACTATGCAAAAATCCGGAGCCGCTTGTCAATCGGCTTGAGGCATCAATATTCCCAACGCGAACCAGCTACTCTGCAGCTTCTTGTGCCAGCCGGGGAACCGGTTTTTCCTCAATCGGCCAATGTACGATGGCTGCCAGGATGCCGAGCGCAATTCCAGCCCACCAGATGGCATCGTAAGACCCTGTTTCATCATAGAGCTTGCCGCCCAACCAGATGCCGAGGAACGAACCGATCTGGTGTGACAGGAACACGAAACCAAACAGCGTTGCCATGTAGCGCGGGCCAAACATGACGGCGACGAGGCCGGATGTCGGCGGCACGGTCGACAGCCACAACAGCCCCATGACACTTGCAAAGATCAGAACCGAGGCGGGGGTGACCGGCAGCATGATGAAGGCAAAGATAGCAGCGGATCGTCCAAGATAAATCAGGGCCAAGAAGATCGGTTTTGAATAGCGTCCACCGATATAACCGGAGATCAACGCACCTGCGACATTGAACAATCCAATGAGCGCGATGGCTGTAGCCCCCCAGGATGGATCAAGTCCCATATCGGAAATGAAGGGCGGCAAGTGTACGGTGATGAAAGCAACATGGAAGCCGCAGACAAAGAACCCAAGCGTTAGCAGAATGAACCCGCGTGTCCCGAACGCTTCAGCGATCGCTGCAGGCAGGTTCAGTTCGCTCGCTGCGCTGCTGTTGGCCGGTGGTGCTGATTTGCCTCTGAGGGCAATGGCGAGCAGGGGGATGAGAGCGATCAATCCGGAGAAAATTATCAGGGTTTGTTGCCAGCCAATAACGGCAATCAGAGCGCCACCGAGCGGCGCGAACAGAAATTGTCCAAGGGACCCGGACGCTGTGCCGATGCCGAACGCCATTGACCTTTGATCGGGTGTAACGGTCCGTCCAAACGTGGCCAGAACCAGAGAGAAGGACGAAAACGCAACGCCGAGCCCGATCAGAACGCCCGCCGAAACATGAAGTGCGACTGCGCTTTGTGCGTCGGCCATCAACAACAGACCAGCAAAATAAAGAACGGCCCCGAAGGTCATGGTCTTCCATGTACCAAACCGGTCCGCCATCATTCCGGCAAAAGGCTGACCAAGGCCCCACATGAGGTTCTGGATCGCGATTGCCAGCGCAAAGATTTCGCGGTTCCAGTCACGGGCCTCTGTCATCGGCTGAAAGAACAGACCCATGGCAGAACGGGGCCCAAAGGATATCAGCGCGATTAAACAACCGCAGACAATCACCAGTGGGATGTTCGGGCCGGTGCGCGGGGATGCAGAGACTGCGGGCATCAAAACCTCATATCGTTGATTTACGATACGATAAGTCAGAATGCAGATAAGGCAAAACGCGTATTTTTGATCAATTCATAAGAGTTCGGAATGAATCGTCCGGTTTGTCCGGTCGTCAAGAAATCCCGGAATAGTCGCAAATTTGCGCCTTGAATATCAGGGAGGGATAGAAAGTCGCATCATAATTGTCATGAAAATGGTGGATTTCTGCTCTGAACACCCTTATATAAGCTCCGAACGAGCAAAAGATGGGCCGGCGGCCCGTTTTCTTTTGACTTTAATATGCTCAAATTGAGTATAAGTTATTTGCGGCAGAAAGCGGACCTTCTGCCGCTTCTTAGGGAGGTTGCCATGACCATCGCCCAAACTACTACGCCTGTTGGTGAACCGATACAGGCTGGCCTGTCGGCGCTTGAGCGCTTTGGCGAATTGGAACGCCCGGTCCTCAGCTACACACCTGAGGTCGCGGAAGCGACGGCGCCCATCTATCAAAAGGTCAAGCACATCATCCCGGAGATCGAGTGGCCTGCGTTGGCACCTACGATCCATGCGATTAACAAGCTTAAAAAAGAGCGGAACGCAGTCATCCTGGCGCATAACTACATGACGCCGGACATCTATCATGGCGTGGCGGATATTGTTGGCGATAGTCTTCAGTTGGCGATTGAAGCGACTCGTACCGATGCGGAAGTGATCGTCCAGTGCGGTGTGCACTTCATGGCCGAGACCTCCAAGATCCTCAGCCCGGAAAAGACCGTTCTGATCCCGGATATGAAAGCCGGATGTTCATTGGCCGAGTCGATTACCGGCGCAGATGTCCGTGCACTGCGCGAACGCAATCCGGGTATTCCGATCATCACTTATGTGAACACGTCAGCTGATGTGAAAGCTGAATGCGATATCTGCTGCACATCATCGAATGCGCTACAGGTCGTCGAAAGCTTCGGCGTCGACAAGGTGTTCCTGATCCCGGACAAGTATCTTGCAGCCAATATCGGCAACAAGACCGATGTGGAGGTTCTGATCTGGGACGGTGCCTGTGAAGTGCACGAGCGTTTCACGGCTGCAGAACTGCGCGACTATCGCAAGATCGAGCCGAATGTGAAGATCATCGCCCATCCGGAATGCCCGCCCGAAGTGGTGGCTGAAGCGGATTTTGCGGGTTCAACGGCTCACATGATCGATTGGGTGAAGACCAAGCAGCCTGAAAAGGTGATGATGGTCACCGAGTGTTCTATGGCGGACAACGTTGCCAGTGAAACACCGGGGGTCGACTATATTCGGCCATGTAATCTGTGCCCGCACATGAAACGGATCACATTGGGCAAAATTCTCGAGTCTCTGCTGGAGATGAAAGAGGAAGTAATTGTTGATCCTGTTATCGCTGACAAGGCGCGCGTCTCTGTCGAGCGGATGATCAACTTGAAAATCTGATCAGCTTTGGGCTAAACCCGCACACACTAGGTTTTCCCGCATTTCGGTTCGGGAAAACCGTTGCCACCTTTCCAGGAAGTTCCCATGGCCGTTTCGGTAGAGGATTTTGTACCTGCCTTTCAAGGCAAGGATGTCGATGATGTCGTCATCCTTGGTGGCGGTCTGGCCGGGCTTTTCTGTGCGCTGAAACTTAGCCCGAGGCCCGTTACTGTAATTTCCAATGCGCCGATCGGAGAGGGAGCATCCTCAGCCTGGGCTCAGGGCGGGATAGCCGCCGCAATTTCCGAGCAGGACTCGGTTGAAAAACACCGCGATGATACGCTTGCCGCTGGCTGCGGTATTTGTGAAATCCCAATCGTTGACCAGATGACCCGTGAAGGCAGTGATCGTGTTCGTGACTTGCTGTCTTACGGGGTTCCGTTCGATCACGACCTCGAAGGTGCGCTGCAGTTGTCACGGGAGGCGGCCCATTCGCACAGCCGGGTGGTTCGTGTTCGCGGCGACATGGCCGGCAGGGCCATCATGGATGCGTTGATCGCTGCCGTTCGTACAACTCCTTCGATCCGTATCCTCGAAGGCTATATTGGCGAGAGCTTCATCGGCGAAGGACGATATGTCACCGGTGTTCTGGCACGTCGCCGTGGCAGCCTTGAGCGGATGGTGTTTCCGGCGAAAGCTGTTGTCTTGGCTTCAGGCGGAGTTGGTCATCTTTTTGGTATGACCACCAATCCGACTGAAACGAATGGCCACGGCCTCGCCATGGCTGCACGAGCCGGTGCGGTGATCGCCGACGCCGAATTTGTTCAGTTTCACCCGACGGCTCTTGATGTCGGCAAAGATCCCGCTCCACTTGCGACCGAAGCGCTGCGCGGTGAAGGCGCAACACTCGTCGACAACAATGGTGCCCGGTTCATGGAAGGGATCCATCCGGATCTTGAGCTTGCTCCTCGTGATATTGTCGCTCGGGCCATTCACAAACAGGTTTCGGAATGCCTTGGCGCATTCCTCGATTGTCGTGAGGCAATTGGTGAAAGGTTCCAGGACGACTTCCCGACTGTTTATGCCGCGGCTCAAAGCGCCGGTATTGATCCGGTGAAAGAACCTATTCCGGTCGCTCCCGCTGAGCACTATCACATGGGTGGTGTTTTGACGGACGCCAATGGCCGGACGTCTTTGGATGGTCTGTGGGCGGCAGGCGAAGTGGCCTCCACCGGTGCTCATGGCGCCAACCGGCTTGCCTCCAACTCTCTGCTTGAAGCAGTTGTGTTTGCAGCACGCATTGCCGAAGATATTCAGGGTCTTATGCCAACGCCGCGCAGTGCCTTCTGGGACGAAATGGATGATGCGCCCGGTTTGCCCAGTCAGCGCAATGTCGATGAGCGTGAGGCGATTACCGTTCTGCGCCGAACGCTGGCTGAAAATGTCGGGGTCTTACGGAGCAAGGATAGTCTCAAGGCTGCCCTTGCAGATATTTCGAAGGCAGAGAGCATTTGTGTGCGCGAATCCATCAAGAACATGATGGTGACCGGGAAGATCATAGCAGCAGCTGCGCTCATGCGTGAAGAGAGCCGGGGTGGCCATTTCCGGACGGATTTCCCGAACGAGAAACCGGAGTTGGCAAAGCGGTCCTACACCACCTTGAAAGAAGTTGAGGCGCTGACAGCCGAAACGCTGGAAACAGTCTCCTGAGAGAATTGCCTCAATGACACACGCACTGCCTGAATTGCCGCGCCTGATGATCGACGAAGTGGTCAAATCCGCCTTGCTGGAAGACTGGGGCAGGGCGGGCGATGTCACCAGCCAGGCGACGATCCCTTCTGATGCAAAAGCAACTGCAGTCATTGCGGCCCGAAAACCCGGCACCCTTGCCGGCATCGGTCTGGCCAGGAGTGCTTTCGAGCAAACTGACAGGGTGCTGTCCTTCACAGAGTTGAAGCAGGACGGCGACCGACTTGCTCCCAAAGACATCGTTGCCCGCATTGAAGGGCCGGCCAGAGCGCTTTTGTCTGCTGAACGGGTCGCGCTGAATTTCCTTGGTCATTTGTCCGGAATTGCGACGGCAACAGCTGGCTTTGCGGATCTGATTGCGCATACCAAGGCAGATATTGTCTGCACCCGTAAAACCACACCGGGGCTACGCGCGTTCGAGAAATACGCCGTTAAATGCGGCGGTGGTTCCAATCATCGGTTTGGTCTGGATGATGCCATTCTGATCAAGGACAATCACATAGCCGTTGCAGGCGGCGTTACACAAGCCATTCAGGCTGCGAAAAAGTTCGCCGGGCACTTGGTCAAAATCGAAGTTGAAGTCGACACGCTGGAGCAGCTTCAAGAGGCGCTCAAATCGGCACCGGATGTTGTCATGCTGGACAACATGCCTCCTGAAGTTTTGAAAAAGGCCGTCGAATTGGCTGGGGGACAAGTCTTGCTGGAGGCATCTGGCGGTATTGAAATGGATACGGTTAAGGCTGTTGCCGAAGCCGGTGTCGATCTGATTTCCTCAGGTTGGATAACCCACTCCGCCCCGGTTCTGGATTTGGGCCTTGATATCGAAATCTCCTGAACGAAGACCTGTTGATCCTCCCTTGAAAGCGCACTAGCTTTTGCGTTGCTAACGATCAACGAAGCAAACGGCAGTGCAATCAAATGGCGGATGACGTGGACACAGGCGAACAGAAGCAGGTCATGGACCCGGTTACCCGCCTGACAAGAGCCTCACAGATTCCCCTGCTCATCGGCATGGCCATCGGGCTTATCCTGTTTCTGATTACGTATTTTGTCTATATATTTGAATCTGTTCAGAGTTTTGAGTTCCTGGATCGAAAGAAAACGATCCTTCTGATGCTGAACCTGCTCGACATGGTGTTTATAGCGAACCTAGTGATCATGATTGCGACCAACACCTACAACACGTTTCGCATCAAGGCATCAGCGCATGGGGAAGACTACATCCAGCAAGGGCAAAAGGCTTATCGGCGGATGAAACACCGGATTGTCTCGACTATCATCATCATCTCCTCGATCCACGTCTTGAGTGAACTTCTGGAATTCTCGCGGATGAGCCTGATGGAAGTAGTTGCTCTGCTGGGCTTTCACCTGATCCTTTTGGCGACCTATGTGGTCACCAATGTCTTCACATCAGCTGAATGACCCCGTGCCCGCTTGATCGGGTCAGTTCCAGCCGCCGGCATAGGTCTTGTAGAAGATGTGCAAGCCGATCTTTCCGCGTTTTGACATGGACTTGGCCCAACGCGGATTGACGTAGTCCGCATGATAATGGGTCGAGGCATCGACCATTTTCAGATACTGCTTGCCGTTCAGAACATCTTTTGTGAGGCGCTGGGCGGTTTTCCAGGCTCCCTTTGCAGAAATGCGATCCTTGATGCCGTCGCATGCAAAGGAGAACTGGCAGCGGTTCCGTTTGTGTTTGTTCTGGTAGACAACACCACAAATGGAGTTTGGATAGGATGGATTTTTGACGCGGTTGAGCACCACCTGGGCAACGGCGACCTGGCCTTCTTCTTCTTCGCCTCTGGCTTCGAAATAGATGGCCTCTGCCAAGCAGCGTTGTTCCTTGGCTGTCCCGACAGAGAGCGGAAGAGGCTTTTGTGCCCACCAGTGCGGGTTGTTCGGATCTTCCGGTGGAGGCGCTTCCTGTTCGTATTTGGCAGCGCCAAAGAGTGCATCAAAGGGCTCTTTGGTTTCCTTGACACTTTCAGGCGCATAAGCAGATAGAAGCGAAAAGCTGGCCGCTGCAGCATTGCGCGCCATCATGACCTTCTGGAGATCCAGAGGCCTTGCCTCGTGCGGATGGTTCTTTTCCGCCCTTGCCATCTGGGACGTCTGATTGTCGTCCAATGGGTGCGATTTTACAAAAGCAACACGCGGCAGGTCTTCGGGCTGTTTCTCATTCGAAATCATGTTGGACATGGCGTAGAGGTTGCCAGCGGACATGTCGACGAGATGGCGATCTGGTGCCATCGTTATCTTCCGGTCGCTCTTTGCCGTCGTGTTGGTTGCAACATTTTCGGGAATGTCGGTCGGTCTTGTACTGCGGGCCACATCTTCAAGACCGGGGACAGGTCGAGACTGGTGTTTGGAATCTGCAGAGGTCAAGGTCAGCAGCGGTGCGGACTTGTGATTTGGGACTTTTGGTGTGGCCAGATCGAGTTTTGGTGCAATCTTGGATGTGTAATTGGCCGGTTCCAGAGCCATCATCCAGCGCGGCGTTTCGTTGTCGCGCGCATTGATCAGGGCAAAAATATCCTGGTCTCCAACGGAAGCGTTGAGCCCGAGAAACAGAATAGGGCTGACAAACAAAACCCTCGAGAGCCTGCGCATACGTGCACGGACCGGACCGTATTCTTGTGTCATTGCAGAAGAATGCCGCTTCTTGTCGCGGGATATGAGGCCAGACATACGCAGCCAACTCCAACTCGATACCAATCGCCCGAGGAACGCCGGGTCGATCTGCCTAACGCCAAGTAAACGCCAGCGCAGAAGTTGAGGATGTCTGCTTAACCTTGAAAGACCGTTAATGGCTCAAAGATTCGCAGAAAATCAGGGAAGAAAGTTTCGACATCAGCTGATTATGGTTAATTTTACCAGCGGTTTAGCGACCGCCAACCCGCAAGCCCGGTGTTGGGCGCTCGCTCAGAAGCTGATGTTTGAACCGGAACAGGGCTGCCGGTCTTCCGCCGGTGGCTGTTGACGTTGCCCCTGTCGGTTCAACGAGATCGGCATTTTCAACAAGGCGCCGGAAATTCTGCTTGTGCAGATGTCGTCCGGAAATCGCCTCGACCGAATTCTGGAGGTCTGTCAGGGTAAAGGCTTCAGGCATCAATTCGAAGATGACAGGCCGGTATTTCAGTTTGCCGCGTAGCCGGGAAATGGCAGTAGCGAGAACCCGGCGATGGTCGAATTGCATGGAGACACCGAGCCGGGGCAAGTGATCACGCGATAGCGCGGCCGGGCGCCCGTCGCGTTCAGCCTCCCTGACAAGCCCCGCCTCATAGAGCAATTCAAACCGCTCCAGTGCCCGCTCTTCGTCCCAGTCGCTGGTACCCATCCCAAACGCAAGATGAACCCGCTCCAATCGGCGAAGCGCCCGGGGCGGTTCTTCGGCAGGCGGTGGTTCTGCTGCCCAACTTTCGAGGGCCGGCAAAATTTCAACATCAAGCAGGGCCGGGCGACCATCGCGCCAGTCCTCCCAAGGGAAATAGTCATACCAGGATCGCCAAGAAGAATTGTGCTGAGCCAAAATGTCTTCAGAATTCAGCGTTTGCCGCGTCAGAGCCAGATAACCGACGGAGACCACATGTGGCCCCTCGTCACCTGTCACCCGGTGCCGGCCACGATCGCCGAATGTGTAAAGCTGCTCGATATAGCCCAGCCTCAAGGCCGTCTGGTTCTCCACCCAGGCGCGCAAGCCGATCTCGAATGTCCGGTGATGAAGAGGATCAAACGGACCAAAGGGGAGGCTATCCGCCGCATCTACTTCCGAGGCATCCACATGGACGATCTGCGGCGTGCCTTCTGCTACGGATACGATCACCGCGTTCAGTCCGATTTCAATGCTGGCTTGGTTGTGCGGCATTGACCCTCTCGATGGCCTCACTCTATCGGCATAATAAAGGGTGTGCCTTCGAAAGCGTTGGCACCCCGTCCAATTCCACGAATGGCATCAATCATCCTGCCATTTCTGCCCAGGATCTTGTCGGCCATTGCAACAATTCTGGCATTAGGTGTTGCCGAAGGCGAGTTTTCGCGAAGTTGCAACGCCAGCGCATATTCATCTGCTGATGAATTGAGAGCACACGCGGCAACATAGGCCCCCGCTGTCGACCGGCTGATGCCTGCCCAGCAATGAATCACCAGAGGCGCCTGCTGGTCCCATGCCTGCATGAAATCCAGAAACTCAACCACGTGGGCTTCACTTGGAGGCGTCAGGCCATCAATCGGGGCAACAATATCGTTGAAGGCAAGAAACAGATGCTGCTCCGATGCAACACCGGACGGCGTCGGAACCTCCATTTCACCATTAATCAGGGTGACAACAGATTTAGCGCCGGTCTTGTCGACAGTATCCGTCAGCTTGGACAGAGAGCACACATGGAGCATGGCAGAACCAATTCAAAAATTCACTGCCAGTAAACTAGGTGTATTCGCGGCCAAGGTCACCCTTAGCAATTCTGACTTTTTTGTTTGTTACCGGCTTCGCGCAACGCCTCGATTTCCTCAAAGCGCTTCATAAAGAGCTTTTCCGCCGTTGCAACCGGTTGTGGCTTCAGCCCGTAACGCATCAATCCGTCCGAATTCAGCGGAAAACCACGAGGTCGGCCGAAGATCTTGCCGGCCTCATCATCTTCAAAGCCGGCGAGTTCGACCGCTTCGAAATAGGCAGAAATGATATCTGCCCGCTTGGCCAGTTTTTTCACGGTCTGCGGGATTTCCGCTGGCAGGCCGAAGCGCAGGTGTATGGCACCCTGCAAGCGTGACTCTACAGCCTTGTAGGCTTCACCGATCACCGCCTTGAAGGGAGATATCATGTCGCCAATGACGTATTCCGGAGCGTCATGTAACAGCACTGCCAAACGCCAATGCGGCGGCAAGTCTGGTTTCAACATCAAGGCAATATCTTCAACAACCAAAGAGTGCTCGGCAACAGAGAACGCATGATCACCATGGGTCTGTCCGTTCCAGCGGGCGACACGGGCAAGGCCATGTGCGATGTCCGATATTTCGACATCAAGCGGGGAAGGATCCAGCAGGTTCAATCGCCTGCCAGACAACATGCGCTGCCAGGCGCGCGGAGCTTTTTGGGAACGGTCGGCAGCCATTGGACCTCAACTGGTTGCAAGCATTATCAGTCTGCAGTGCTGGTTTCCGGCCAGCCGAAACCTGCCCATTCGGGCAAAGAGACCGTCACGACCGCATCTCCGCAGAAAATCGGGCTGCCGTTGTCGATGGCTTGATGCACCTTGTCAAGGCGAAGCAATGCCAGTCCCACAAACTTGCCATCGAGCGATGTGGATGATCCGATTTCCCCGACGCTTTTGTCCTTTGCCACAATGGAAGTCGCCTTCTCTGGCAGGGAAGTGTCACTTTCAATCAGAACAAACCGTTTGCGTGCTGTACCTCTGTGATGGACGCGCGAAACGACCTCCTGACCGACATAACAGCCTTTTTGGAACGAGACTCCGCCAAGCTGGTCCATGTCTGCATCATGCGGGAAAATATCGGTGTAGTCATAGTCCTTGATGCCTTCTGGAACACCGAGCGCGATCCGGTGCCGGTCATAGTCTTCAAGTAAGGTCGTACCTCCTGAAAGCTCGGAGACAGAGCCGATGATACGGCGGCCAAGCGCAGCAAGGCGAGGGTCTTCGACATCGATCCTGGCTGTACCTGCATCTAGCTTTGTACCGCCAAGGGAAGCAAACACACCGGTATCTTCATCAAGGAGTTCAAGAGTAACCTTCGCCCGCAAACGATAGAAGGTGAGGCGTTTGAGAAGGTCGGCAGCAATTTCCTTTGGCGTATCCAGCAGATAGCCATCGGCATCCTTAAAGATGAGGAAATCGAACTGGATTTTGCCCTGCGGAGTCAAAAGGGCTGCCGAACCGGCCCCTTTCTGGTCGACGACATCAATGTCCAATGTCACCAGATTCTGCAGAAAGTGGTGAGCTTCTTCACCTGAAACACGAATCAAGGCCCGGTCAGTCAGATGGACGAATGTTGATGTTGGCACAGAAGGCTCCTCGAAAGGGGTGTTTGCAGCAAAGTCTCTGACCGGCAGATAGGCGCATTATTCTAATTGGGCAAGACTTGGACTGTATGGAGTAGCTGGCACTTTGTGGCGGAGCGGCGTATAAGCCACGCAAAACCAGACACATGAATCTCAAATTACCGGAGAAGCTCCATGAGCGCGACGTTTGATCTGATCCTGAAGGGCGGAACCGTGGTCAATCAGGATGGAGAGGGCGTTCGCGACGTTGCCATCCGCAATGGCCGGATCGTGGAACTGGGCTCTTTCAATGCCAGTCAGGCGGGTGAAGTAATCGATTGTACAGGTCTGCATGTTCTCCCGGGTGTGATGGATACGCAGGTGCATTTCCGCGAGCCTGGTCTGGATCACAAGGAAGACCTAGAGAGCGGTTCCAGAGCGGCAGTCATGGGCGGTGTAACCTCCGTGTTCGAAATGCCGAACACAAACCCGTTGACAACCTCTGAGGCCGCGCTAGCGGACAAGGTCAAACGTGGTCATCATCGCATGCATTGTGATTTTGCCTTCTGGGTTGGCGGTACGCGCGACAATGTGAAAGACATTCCCAATCTGGAGCGCTTGCCTGCTGCGGCCGGGATCAAGGTGTTCATGGGCTCTTCTACCGGGGATCTGCTGGTGGAAGACGATCAGGGTGTTCGTGACATCCTGAGCACGACACGTCGCCGGGCTGCATTCCATTCAGAAGATGAATTCCGGCTCCGGGAACGCCAGGGTGAACGCGTCGAAAATGATCCGAGCTCGCATCCGATCTGGCGCGACGAAATCGCTGCCCTGAAATGCACGCAACGGCTGGTCGGAATTGCCCGTGAAGTCGGCGCCAAGATCCACATCCTGCATCTGTCGACGGCTGAAGAGGTCGATTTCCTGATCGATCACAAGGATGTTGCCTCTATCGAGGTCACACCACATCACCTGACGCTGACAGACGAGGCTTATCATCGTCTTGGAACGCTGGTTCAGATGAACCCGCCGGTTCGTGCGCCGCGCCATTCAGAACGTTTGTGGTGGGGACTTGAGCAGGGGCTTCTGGATATTTTCGGGTCCGACCATGCACCGCATCTTCTGGAAGAAAAGCAAAAGCCCTATCCGGCGTCGCCGTCCGGCATGACAGGTGTACAAACGCTTGTGCCGATCATGCTGGACCATGTGAACGCAGGCCGTCTCAGCCTTGCACGGTTCGTTGACATGACCAGTGCAGGTCCGGCCCGTCTGTTTCAGACAGCGCGCAAAGGCCGGATTGCGATTGGCTATGATGCGGATTTCACCATTGTTGACATGAAGCGCAAGGAAACGATCAAGAATGAATGGATCGCGTCCAAATGCGGCTGGACACCTTACGACGGCAAGGATGTAACAGGCTGGCCTGTTGGCACGGTTGTACGTGGCCAACAAGTCATGTGGGACGGTCAGCTTTCAACACCGTCTCGCGGTGAAGCTGTCCTGTTTCAGGATGGCATGAAGGCCTGAGGTGTCTGAAGTCTCTCTTGGACAGCTCACAGGATGAAAACAATCTAACAATTTGTGATGTGAACTACAGTCAGAACCACGTTAGTGTGCGAGCTTCGTGTCAAAGGGTTAGAGAAACCAATGAGTAACCAAGTCTCCTAACCCAAAATACACGGCTTATGATTATGGTCTCGGCCGGGCTTAGGGTATTGCGTTGGGGAGCTCTGGGATGCTGTCGGTTAAAAAGAATACTGAAAATATGCTTGTTCGTCGTCACGGAACCGGGTTGGCTACAATTGCAGCCGCTGCCCTGTTTGCCGCGACATCTGTTACAATGGTCTCGGCTGCAGAAGCGCCACAGGATCCGGATGAAACTCAACTACCTGAGCATCCGCTTCATATGGTGGTGTCACTGGATGAACAGCAGATTGAGGTCTATCGCGGTACAAAGCTGATCGACAAATCGCCGATTTCTTCGGGAAAGCGCGGCAATAGCACGCCAACGGGTGTGTTTTCGATCCTTGAAAAGCGCCGGAAGCATTTCTCCAATCTCTACAACAATGCGCCAATGCCATTCATGCAGCGCCTGACATGGTCAGGAATCGCGCTTCACGTCGGTAAATTGCCGGGATATCCGGCATCTCATGGCTGCATTCGACTGCCCCGCTCTTTTGCCAAGTCGATCTACGGCATGACCGAGCGCGGTGTTCAGGTTCTGGTGACACGCGAACCGGCGGTTCCGGTATCGATTACGCACTCTGTCCTTCCGCAGCCATATGTGCCGAGTACGGAAGTCGCCAGCCTGTCCAAGAAAACAATCGAGGCTGATCCTGCTCTTCGCGGTGCGATCGATTCTGGAACAATTGAACAGGGGGTTCCGTTCGTACTTCCGGAAAATCCTTATTTTGATCAACCGCTTCGGATGATCATTACGCCTCAAAAACAGCCGAGCCGTATAAAGGTACTGCAACGCCTTCTCAATGATATGGGCTTTAATGCCGGCCCGGTTGATGGTGTTCCAGGTCGCAAGACGCGTACAGCCATCCGCCTCTATCAGGAAGGGGCTGAACTGCCGGTCACTGGCAACATCACCGACGCATTGGTCGCGCAGGTTCATGCCGAGGCAGGTTACGAAAAACCGCAAAACGCCATGTTGCGGGTACGCCGCAAATTCCGCGATATTTATCAGGCACCGGTATCTGTGGCCGATATCGATCAGGAAATCGGCACCCATGTTTTCACCGCCCTTGATTTTGAACAGGGTGACGACACTGTCGAATGGATCGCCGTTTCGGCTGAAGGGGAACGTGGCGGAACATCCAACGAACTCCTGAGCCGGGTCGAAATGTCCGATAAGGTTTCCAAGGAAATAGCCAAATTGCTGACCCCGGGAACGTCATTGACGATCACGGACCGGAGTTTCAAACGAAACACGGGTCTTGGAACAGACTTCGTTGTGATCACACGCTAAAATCCATATAGCGCAAATGACCGAAAATTGCCTCCGCTTCGTCGGAGGCTTTTTTCTGTCTTTGCAGTTAGTCTCCAGCGACAAAATAATGCAGGGTTCCATCGGGGCCTATGCCGACCCGGTAGAACAGCCAGGCACCAAAATCCTGCATTTCAGCAAAGTCGCCTGCGGTCACGATCCGGAACATTTCCACTTTCTGTTCCGGCGTCAGTTGGTGGAGCGGATACTGGGCAAAATAAGGCCAGACGTACATTTCTTGCGGTGTACCAACATCGACATGGACAAATCCCGCGTCCAGCGTATCGGCCAGAATTGCCAGGATTTCAAAACCTTCACCGTCTCCGGAACTTTGTTTCAAAAAATCGATGGGATCGTCTATCTCGGCGAACGCGAGAGTTGGCATGACCTCGTTGCTTTCAAAGACAATTCGAAGGCGTTCGATGTCACCCAACAGTGCGGCTTCACGCATCTGTGCACGCATACGCGCGACCGGCTTGGGAAGAGTATCTGTGCTGTAATAGACCTGAGGTGCCGTTACAGCGCCGTCCGGCTCTGTCGGATCTTCAACCGGCATGTTGTCGTCTTGCCCGGTTTTGGCGCCCTTGATAACGTCTGTCGGGATTGTTGATTGCCCGGAGTCCGCTGACGGGGACACTTCAATCGTCTGGATTTCGACGGTCTTGGCAGCTGCCGTATTGGCTGACAGGCCCGCAATCAGGCAGATAACCGAAAAACTCAGTTTCATTGCGATAAACCTCCCCAAGCCGTAGCGACGGTACATTCCTCGTCCTTTCCTTAAACAATTCATGGCATTCTGGAAACCGAATACGGGCGCTAATTTTACCGACCACTCCACGAATTGGTGCTTGCATAAGGCTCCAACCTTATTCTACCCCTTCGGAAACAAAGCTCTGCAAGAGGACTGGCCGTGACCTATCTGGAATATATGTTGATCGGATATCTGATCGGTATTCTGACAACAGCCCCGGTCGGCCCGGTCAATGTCATGGCGATCCAGCATGCAGTGAAAAGTGGATTTCAACATGGTGTCTATGTAGGCCTTGGCGCCGTGATTGCAGACACGATCTATGCTGTGGCTGCGATATTCGGTGTTTCAGCGGTGACTTCGTTTGTCGAAGGCCAGATTGACTTCATTGAAATTGTCGGCGGAGCGCTTCTCATCATTTTCGGTTTAAAGATTTGGAACACTCATCCGCATCTGAATAAATCCAAGAATGGCAAGGATCATGGGTTTCTGGGAGATGCCACGGCGGCCTTTTTCATGGCAATCACCAACCCGGGGACAATACTGGCGTTCATCGCCATATTTGGTGCGCTGGGCGATATGCGTCCGGCACAAGGGGATCATGTTGGAGCCCTGTTGATGGTTGCAGGTGTTTCCGCAGGTGCCACGACCTGGTGGGTGATAGTGTCGGCGACAGTATCGCATTTCAGGTCCCGTATTGATGATCACTGGCTGGAACGCGCCAATCATATTGCCGGGATTGTTCTGATGGGTTTCGGCGGTTTGATCTATTTGAAACTGGCCATGGACCTGTTGGCATAGGCCTGCCCGGTGAACATGGCAAAACGCTATGTCAGGAATCTTAAAGGCCGGCAAAGCCGGCCTTCAGATCAAATGGTTTATCTGATGTGGTTTACTGAAGCACACGGTTGACGGTGTAGTCACCGCGCTGGATACGGTCGGGCAAACCCTCGGCAAGCTTGGCTACGGCGTCTTCACCATAAGCTGCGACCAAATCCGCGAGTGCAGTAAACATGGCAGCATGCGCAACTGCATCAGCATCGACACCATTGGCTATGGCTTCTGCCCAAGCATCCGAAATGAAGCCAAGCGCGGCGCGCCGGATGTCTTCATCTTCAGCAAATTCAGCTTCCATTGCCGCTTCGGCGTAATCGTCGTTGATCATTCGTTCCCTTACCGGTCTTTCCCCGACACGAGGAGTCAACTCCCGCGTGTCCCTTTCCCGAATCTTGTAGCTAGATCCTAACACGGCGAACCGTGCTGATAAGCAACCGTGAACACAAACTTAACGGCCACCCACAAATTTGATGCAAAAGGTTTACGAAGTCGTAACAATTGTGAAAAAAGTGGAAAAATTATCGGCCATAGCGGCTGGTAACATCGGAAATGATGGTTTCACCCTCAATCAGGTACTGTCCCATTGCGAGACGTGCAGCGTCCGTGCAATCGGTATAAGCTACTGAAAAACCACGGTATCCCTGATTAAATCGTTCTATAAACCTGCGCCGGCGGTTTTCCTCGATCGTTTCGGCGTCCAGGAAGTCTTCCATCCGGTCGCGCCAACTCGGTGTGTCGTTATGATCGCAGAGCGGCCGCAGTAAATGAAGGGCCCCAAAGATTTCCGACAGCCGCATCAGCTGCTGTTCATAAGGTGGAGCATTCTCCGAAATCGCCTGGGCGAATACAACCTGTGTCCCGAAACATAGGCCCAGTGTCGCCAAAGCCAAAACCCGGCTCGCGCTCCTTCGAAGTTTTCGCGTGTTCATGCGCGCGATCATGCGCGCAGCGTCAATCGGCATCAAGTGCTACTGCGCATTGATCCCAAGAATTGACAGGTCTGGATGGAATGCATGAACGACGAAAGCGAATGTGAGGTCATGAACCAGGGGCTGTTCGTGACCCCTGTTTATCCGCACTGCCGAGACCGTGGAAATCTTCCGTCCAAGATCAGTCGCGCCTTTGTCCAGTATGGATGCCTGTTCTCCTGTCCATCGCAGAACAACTGTGTCTGACAGCGTGACTTCCTGTTGTGTCCGAACATGATCAAGTGTTGCTGCAAAGCGCTGGTCACCATCATTCACGATCACGACTCGCGCCATCGGATTGATGTCTTCGGGCAAGTCTCCCTGATATAGCGGATAGGGGGTGGACCGGCTATCATATCCGACATATGGATTGCGGCCGTAGTCTCGCTGGGGCGGAGCTGGACGGGCGAGTACCATGGCATCGGGATGGTCTTTCCTGAACACGCCGAATGAGATCACGCGTGACGGTATCATTTTCAGGTGGCGGCCAGAGTGCTTGCCAACAATGCCTTCACCTGTGAATTGCTGCCACCAGGTTTCGGTTTGCCGGTCATACATAACCAGATCCGAATTCCGCAAAAGCCCTGTCGTACCGAAGTCGAAAACGTCGGCATCGAGGCGTCGGTCGAAAACGATCGAAGAATTGCAAAGGGGGCAGTACGTAATGGATACGGGCCTGTCGCCTATCTTGTCATTGACAATCTCGTGCCAGATCAAGATTTGCAGCGGATATGCTTTAACAACACCGTCCCATTCCAACTGTATGACCGGTTCGGCATCCTCCAGCCAAGTAACGGAGGTTGCCGGTTCGAAGCTGGGATCATCGATGGAAGGTATGCCGTCTTTCGGCGGGCCGCCGGAAAAGATCGTTTCAAACGAGACTGTCGACTTGGAGAAGTCGGTCGTGAACCCGCCGCGTTTCCATTGGTCCGGGTTTGCAAATGCCTCCCCTGGGGCAATGGACATCAGGAGAAGCAGAAATAAAAGACGTTCAGGAACCCGCACCAGACTGGAACATGACAGCATCCGATTGTCTCCCGTTAAAGGTGGTCCAATCAGTCTCGTGATGGGAAGCGAAAACGGAAATCAAGTTCGCGCAAACTTGTGTGAGTTCAGTCTATTTCATGAGCAGACGGCTAATTCTGTCCGGTGTTCCAGGTGTTGTCAGCCGGTCTTGAACACGATGAGCAGCTACCCATTCCAGCGCCGCAGCATCATCCCCTGCGATTGCTTCTCCGCTGACCGGACTCCCGAGGAATACCGACAGAACGTAATGTGAAACAACCTGGCCATTGTCGTCGCGTTGAATGGTGTCGAAGGTTTCGACAGGCCCCGTCAAATTCGCCTTGATCCGGGTTTCTTCCCAAAGTTCGCGATGAGCGGCTGCGATCAGGGGTTCGCCAAGTTCAACCAGTCCGCCGGGCAGACTCCAATGGTCTTTGTATGGATCTTTGCCGCGTTTGATCAGGAGGACACGATTGCCATCAATGCAAAGAACGCTGACTCCCACAAGCGGTGCGGATGGATAAGATCTTTGCATGATTGCCCTCAACGGAGAAAAATCGGAGCCTTAGGCGAACAAGGCGTCGATCTCAGCCTGGGCCTCTTCACCTTCATGATTGGTTGCTTCAGGTTCAACATGGCCATGAATGATAGCACTGGCAGAAGAAATTAATGGCCTGATCTCTTGGCTTGCGAATTCCGCGATTTCTGCGGCGACCACTGACGGTTCCGGAGCTTCCTTCAGTTGCGTCTGGATCTGACCGACCTTTTCATTGATTTCGTTCACACGGACTTCAAGGTGCTCGCGCAAAAACGCCGGGGCTGCATGGTAGGCGAGAATTGCCAGTTGCTTGTCCTTGAAAGTCGAGTTCTCAAAGTGGCCCTCATAATCGAGAGGTCCCCAGTCAATGACGTCTTCAGCGCACTCGGGCATAGCCGGAAGCATTTCCAGCAGCATCATGACTTCATTGAAATGATTGAGGTAATCCGTCGCCAGGCCAGTATTCGGGTTAATGTTTGCGTGCTCCAGCCGTTCGGCTGCCAGATCTCCGGCGCCCAAAACTGGATTCAAACATTCCATACTTGCCCCCGTGTGTTTTATATTGTGACCTATGTTACTTCCCTTTTGTTTCCAATTGCCTAATCGCATTGCAGCAAGTTACGTTGCGGTCTTAATAGCTAACAGGAAGGATCGCCGAAATGTGTGGCCGTTTTAGCCTGACCGCGACACCAGAAGATGTTCGGGCTCTGTTCGGTTACATTGATCAGCCGAATTTTCCGCCACGTTATAATATCGCTCCCACGCAACCAGTTGCCACTGTGCGGATGGATCAGCAGCAAAAGCGATTTCATCTGGTTCGGTGGGGACTTATTCCGCCCTGGGTCAAGGATCCGGCGAGTTTTACGCTGTTGATCAATGCACGAGCAGAAACAGCAGCTGAAAAACCTTCCTTTCGCGGCGCAATGCGCCATCATCGCTGTATTTATCCTGCGTCCGGGTTTTACGAGTGGCGCAGAACACCTGATGGCAAACAACCGTTCTGGATCACGCCGGCTGATGGCGGGATCATGGCGATGGCTGGCCTTTGGGACACCTGGTCCGATCCAGATGGCGGGGACATTGATACCGGAGCACTTCTAACGACACAGTCGAACGGAATGATGGCACAGATCCATCACCGCATGCCTGTGATCCTGAAGCCGGAATTCTTTGATCTCTGGCTGGACACCGGCAATGTTCCGGTGAAGGAAGTCAAACAACTGCTATTGCCGATCGAAGATGATTATCTGACCGCGACTCCGGTCTCAAGCCGGGTAAACAAAGTTGCGAATGATGATCCGGATGTGCAAGTCATGGTGGATGTTCATGACGCCCCAGTTGTCACCAAGCCAAAGCAGAAAGCCCGGGCCAAAACCGGAACCGATGACAATCAGATGGACCTGTTCTGACAGTCCTGTATCCAGTTTTACCGTGCAATTTGGTCAACATCACTTTAGGGCGAAGCATCATAATGCGGTATCGAGATGATGATTGATCAAGACAACGACCTGAATGCTGCAGATCCAGACGTTTCTGAAGAAAACGAAGCGCTCGCAGAGGCATACAATAGAGGTCTGGATCTTCAAAAGTCGGGAGATCTTGTTGGCGCGGCTGCAGCTTTTCAAGAGGCGCTGACCCTGGATCCGTCAGATCCCGGTGGTGCCAGTATTCGTCTTGCTGCAATTGGGGCGAGTGAAGCGCCGAGCAAAATGCCGGATGCCTATGTTGCAACGCTATTCGATCAACATGCGGATGTATTTGATGACATTCTCGTCGATGAACTCGGATACTGTGTCCCGCTTCTGCTGCGTGAACTCATTTCGCAATTGAAGGTCGGTCCTTTTGAGCGCTTGCTGGATCTTGGTTGCGGAACCGGCCTGACCGGTATGGCGCTGGCAGATTGCACCAGCTCGCGTACAGGTGTTGATCTTTCGGAGAGGATTGTCGAACTCGCTTACGATCGGGAAGTCTATGACGATCTTTATGTCGGTGAAGCTGTTGAATTCCTGAAAGAATTTGAAGACGAAGATGGGCCCCGTCCGAGTTGGGATTTCATTACGGCAACGGACGTGTTCCCGTATCTGGGAGCGATTGACCCGTTTTTGAAGGGGGCAGTTAATCGCCTCAGTCCTGGAGGGTATCTGGCATTTTCTACCGAGACACTTCCTGAAGAGGTCCTGAACGGCAGACCCTTTATGGTCGGCACCAAGAGCAGGTTCGCCCAAGGGGAACAATATGTTCGCTCCGAACTGGACACGTTCGGCTTCGAAATCCTTGGTATGGATCCAATTACAGTTCGCCTCGAAGAGGGAGAGCCGGTCCCGGGCCACCTTGTGATGGCCCGGTTGCGTTAACACCGGCTGTCTTACGCAGCCAGGTTCATCTTCAGATAGGGATTGCCGTCAGACGTTTTCTTCACTGCAACTCCGTCTTCACGCACGATGCATGAGACACGGCTGCGAAAGGAAGAAAAGCTGTCGAAGCTGACCACATCGACAGGCGTGTCAAACTGCAAGGTCACACGGTGATGGCCAGATGGGCCAACCTTGTTCAACCCGACGACTTCACCCGCAAATGCCTGCTTCATATAACAGCCACGAACACGGTCTCCGACCGCGAACGGAAACTGTACAGAGCCGGAAGCTGCTGCATGGAGCGTATTCCAGTCCCGAAAGCCATATTGTGCAGCCAGCAACTCAAGAGACTTGCTGTGCGAAGGCGACTGGTTGCCCGCATCTGCCATCGCAGTTCGCAGCCGCTTGGCCTGGGCCTTCAGATTGTCAACGCTAGGGAACGTCATAATAGTACCTTTCCAAGAAAGGCAGGCGTTTCAAATGGGGTCCACATTGCCATCGGCCTGCGCTTCTTAGCAAAGGTCGATTTGATCCGGGTTTTGAAAAATCCGGGAAGGAATTCACCAAAAGCTGCGCTCGTGGACGGCCGGCCCCTTCAAACCAGCAGCACATGTAGGTTGCTGGCCCAAACAAATCAATAGGCAAAAAGAAAGCCGCAAAAAGCGGCTTCAAGGGGAGGGAGGAGAAATGAACTGTGGCAACTAGTGCCAACTGTTCTGCGCAAAAGCGGGAGAACCCGCCTCTGCTTCTTGTATACGGGACGAACCTGTCCCGAAGCTGATCATGAATGGACGAGGCGCTTCAGAAGTTCGACTTCCTGAGCGAGAACCTTGTCTTGCGCGACCATGCCATCAATTTTCCGCACGGCGTGAAGAACAGTCGTGTGGTCGCGGTTGCCGAAACGACGCCCGATTTCCGGCAGGGAACGTCCCGTCATGACCTTGGCGATATACATCGCGATTTGGCGAGGACGTACCAGCGTGCGAGCCCGGCAGGATGACAGGAGGTCGGCCTTGGTGACGCTGAAGTGTTTGCAGACAACCTGCTGGATCTCTTCCACCTTAATGGAACGCGGTTCACCAATCCGAACCAGGTCGTGCAGGGTTTTTTCGGCAAGTTCCATTGTAACTGGCTGTTTTGTCAGTTGATTGTGAGCAAACAGCCGGTTCAAAGCGCCTTCCAGATCACGTGCTGATGAGATGACATACCGAGCGATATAATCAATGACTTCATCTGGAACCGTGAAACTTGGATGTGTACGGCGAGCCGAGAAAATCCGCTTCTTCAGGATTTCCAGACGCAATGCATAGTCGGTTGACTGGATGCTTACGGTTTCACCGGTCTGTATCCGCTGGCGCAGAGATGTGCCGAGTGTATCGAGTTCGTCCGGTGCCCGGTCAGATGCCATGATGATCTGTGATGGTGCTTCCATCAATATCTCAAGCGTCTTGCTGAATTCTTCATGGCCCTGTTTGCCGTGCAGGAACTGAAGGTCATCTACAAGCAGAAGGTCAATTGTCTTCATTGCCTGGCGCAATACCGGGAATGCGGGTGTGCGAAGCGCCGGTACCAGATGGTACATGAAAAATTCGGCGGAAAGGTAAGCGACACGCCGACCATTTTTTCGAGCTTCTGTGGCTGCTGCTTGCAGCAGATGGGTTTTGCCAATGCCGGTCGATGAATGAACGTAAAGAACATTCAATGTGCCTTCATGGCCAACCGCCATCTGGCGGACGGCTGCGCAAACAAGACTGTTGGAGCTGCCTTCAGCGAAGTTATCGAAAGTCAATTTCGGGTTGAGCGCTGCGCCGTTCAGGAAATCCGCTGCAGCTTCTTCCCCAGAGTCCGCCAGACAAGGAATGACAGCAGATGCCATCGGAGAGCCGAACTGAGGTGTTGAGCCGAAAGGTGCCGGGCGACCGCTGATGCGACGCGCCATGATGGGTTTCGGAGTGGCATTTTGAGACAACCGCGGGCGAAGAGCGCCACGAACAGTCAGTTCAACGCGATTAATCGCGCCTTGTTCACGTTTCCAGAGGCCTACGAGTTGTTTTTCGTAGTTGGATTGAATCCAGTTTTTCAAAAATCGCGTGGGAACGGACAAACGTACTGCGTCACCATTGGTTTCTTCGTGTTTTACTCTTCCGAACCAATTGGAAAAAGCATCATCGCCGAGTTCGTTTCTCAATTCAATTTTGACACGATCCCATTGATCCGAATTGTTCAAGCTCTGAACCTGCATTGTGGCCTCCATTTAGAAAACGGTGAAACGTTTCCTCACGTGCACTGTCTGATGAGCTACGCATTACGCCGTCGCAGCTCTTTGCTTTTATTCGGTTCCGACTCCTGTTTTGAGCTCTTGAACCGGGTGGCTTATTAACGCCTATGATTTCACGTTAACCTTTTACTTACTATATTTTCAAATAGCTTATTTTTATGAGGTCATAGACGATTGGTATTGTAATTTTTGTAGATGACTTGCGTTGATCATGTAAAAATTACACAGGAATTATTATGGTAACTGTTGGTCATTCATGATCTTGAAGTCGTGACTTAGTTGTTGTCCTTGTTCCTGTTTTGGGCATGCCTTTGGGCACGAAACAAGTGTTAGGAAAATTTTAACTATTTCGGAAATTTTCTCAAAGTTTTCAAAAGGCAGCTCAGAAAATAGTAATTTATTGGAATGCGAGCTCTGTTTTCTGATTGAAAAATAAGTCATTTTTTACAATGTGAATCCGTTTCCCGGTCTCACCTATTTTTGGAGGTTGGTTCGACTCACGTTGTTTCGGCAGTTTCGGGACGTGGATTTCGGGGAAAAATAAATACAAAATTTTACGCAAAAAATGACATTGATCCAAAACCGCCTTCCGTAATTCAGGCGAAAGCGAATATGGAACAACAGTGTATACGTTAATGTGAGTAGAATCCTTTAGCGAACGCAATTACCGGTTAGGGCTGTTTGATGAGCGTGCAGCGAAAAAAAATTGGCAATTCGTCATTTTAGACAATTGAAACGGGTCTTCTGATCGGTATTGCAACTCGGGCGGACCGTCAGTGACTTTCGTCTAGGTGCTTTTGTAATAATCATAAGACTAAAGGGAAGTAATGCTGTCCAACATCTTGGGGTGTTGGATGGGAGTGGCCGCAACCGTTCGAATTCTTGCGATGAGCGGCTGACATTCAAATACCAAAACAACGATTGACGGTTTCTTGCTGATGGAGGTGGGTAGTGAACCGCTACCCTCTGGATCGTCATCCTAATCCTGCATAGAGGATCTGCCGCTGAGTGGACAAAGAAATGGCCGGGACACGCCCGACCATAACGAGGAAGAGAACAGAAGACACAGCCATCTGTCTAACTCGGATTGACTTCAAGGCGTGTTAGAGAACGCGCCCCGGATTGAGTAATCCTTTTGGATCGAACGCAGACTTGATGCGCTGCATGAGATCAAGCTCTATGTCGGACTTCACTTCCTTGAGCAGGTCTTTTTTCAAGCGGCCAATGCCGTGTTCTGCTGAAATACTGCCGCCGAACTCGGCGACGATACCATGGACAATGGCATTCATTTCATCCCACTCGGCAATATATTCTTCCTTGTCAGCGCCGATTGGCTGGCTGACATTGAAATGGATATTGCCGTCGCCAAGATGGCCGAACGGAACCGGACGGCACCCGGGAACAAAGGCTTCGACCGCTGCAATTGCCTTGTCGAGGAACTTCGGAATCAGCGCGACCGGAACCGAAACGTCATGTTTGATCGATCCGCCTTCAGCTTTCTGGACTTCAGACATGCCATGGCGGATATGCCAGAACGCCTGAACCTGCGTCAGGTTCTGAGCAAAGGCTGCATCCTCCACCAGCTCGTCCTCAAAGGCTTCACCAAGGATGCTTTCCATCAGATCCCGCACCGGGAAAGTTTCTGAACCGCTTGAAAGTTCCATCAGGACATACCAGGCGTGTTCGCCGTCTAACGGGTCCCGCGCGCCCTCAAGGTGCTTGAGGCAGAATTCGACCCCCACGCGCGGCATGATTTCAAAGCCCGTCAGGACATGACCTGCCTGGGCCCTGGCAGTCGAGAACAGTTTTAGAGCTGCATGTGGATCGGGCAAACCGATGAATGCGGCTTCCAGTTTCTTCGGTCTGGGGAAAAGTTTCAGAGCCGCAGCCGTAATCACCCCCAAAGTGCCTTCGCCGCCGATAAATAATTGTTTCAAATCATAACCGGTATTGTCCTTTCGAAGGGTCCTCAGACCGTTCCAGATCTCCCCCGTTGGGAGCACAACTTCAAGCCCCAAAACCAGATCACGGGTGTTGCCGTAAGCAAGAACAGCGGTGCCGCCAGCGTTGGTCGATATGTTGCCACCGATCTGGCAGGAGCCCTGTGCACCGAGCGACAGGGGGAACAATCTGTCGACTTTTTCGGCTTCGTTCTGGAGCGTTTCAAGGACCACACCAGACCCGACTGTTATGGTGAATCCGTCCGGATCAACCGCCCGAATTTTGTTCAGTCGCGATAGGGATAATACGACTTCGTCCCCGGAATTCTGCGGAATCTGGCCTCCTACCAGGCCTGTGTTGCCGCCTTGCGGAACGATCTTCAGATCGTTCTGATAGGCGTAGCGCATGACCGCGCTGACCTCATCGGTTGACCCTGGACGCAGGACCATCGGGGTTACGCCCTGATAAAGGTCGCGCCACTCGGTCAGGTAGGGTGCCTTGTCGTCCGGAGACGTCAGAACATTGGCCTCGCCAATCAGGTTGGCGAAGTGGTCGGCATGGGGGGAGCGCTCCATGAGCGGTGTCCTCGTAAAGATTGACGATCAAATTTGCGGGCCAACATAGTGGGCAAATCTGTCCTCGTCGACGCTTCATTCCGTCTTGGTGTCTCTTGATGGAAAAAAATGACTGTGCCATACGATCCCAGCCCACTCGGGTGGTAAACGGAATCTTTCGGAGAAGACGATGGCGGGAACGCAAGGACTGATGAACGGCAAACGTGGCTTGATCATGGGCTTGGCGAACAAAAAGTCTATTGCTTGGGGCATCGCCAAATCGCTTGCCGATGCCGGAGCCGAGCTGGCGCTGACCTATCAGGGGGATGCGTTGAAGAAACGGGTCGAACCCCTTGGTGAGGAACTCGGTGCGTTTGTGGCCGGTCACTGCGATGTTACCGACAGCCAGTCCATGGATGATGTCTTCAAGGCTTTGGAAGACAAATGGGGCAAGATCGATTTTGTTGTCCACGCGGTCGCATTTTCGGACAAGAACGAACTGACCGGTCGCTTCGTGGACACCTCGTCTGAAAATTTCGCCCAGACAATGGACATCTCCTGTTATTCTCTGACGGCCGTGACCCAACGTGCCGAAAAACTGATGACTGATGGCGGATCAATCCTGACCATGACGTATTACGGGGCTGAGAAAGTCATGCCGCATTATAATGTCATGGGTGTTGCGAAGGCTGCTCTGGAAACCAGCGTCAAATATCTGGCAATGGATCTGGGCCCGCAAAACATTCGTGTGAATGCGATCTCAGCAGGTCCCATCAAGACGCTTGCAGCGTCCGGTATTGGCGACTTCCGCTATATTCTGAAATGGAACGAATACAACTCGCCGCTCCGCAGGACGGTGACCATCGAAGAAGTTGGCGATAGTGCACTGTTCCTTCTGTCTGATCTTGGTCGCGCGATTACCGGCGAGATCCAGCATGTTGACTGCGGTTACAATATCGTCGGTATGAAAGCGGTCGACGCGCCGGATATTTCCGTCGTCAAGGACTGACACTAGATATTCATGGCCAGCTTCTAGCTGACCATTTTTTGGTCATCACGCTCTGGCACTCGTCTAGCCGGAGCGTTTTTATATCTGGACCCATTTATGACTTTGCATTCTTCTTCTCTGGAAACCGAATTTTTGCCGAAGCTGCATGACCCTGAGTTGCTGATCTTTATTCGACATGGCCAGACAAGCTGGAATGCTGAAGGGCGGATGCAGGGACAAAAGGACATCCTGCTCAACTCCATCGGAGAGGGACAGGCGTCCGGAAATGGCAGTCGTTTGAAGCGGTTTCTGGAAGTAGAGAAAATAGATCCGGCCTCACTGGATTTTGTGTCGTCTCCGCTGGGCCGAACCCGCACAACAATGGAACGGCTGCGGTCTGCTATGGAGCTGGACCCGAAAGCCTATCGTCAGCAAGATATACTCCGGGAGATCACCTTCGGCGACTGGGAAGGCTTCACGCTGGAAGAACTGGCGGACCGGGAGCAGGATTTGATTCTCCAGCGCCGTGCTGACAAATGGCGTTTTACACCGCCAAATGGTGAGAGCTATCAAATGCTGTCTGAACGCATCGGGTCCTGGCTCAAGACCGTGAACCGGCCGTCAGTCGTGGTGTCTCATGGCGGAGTATTCCGTGTATTACGGGGCCTGCTTGAGGGAATGGAGACTGTAAAAGTTCCCAAACTCGATGTTCCTCAGGATCAGGTTTTTGTCTGGCGGAACAGCAAAATGACGGCTGTTTGATACGGGCGATTTTTTTTGAGTACTGCCGGATATGCCAACCGCACACAAAGACGTGAGTGAGAGGCGCCATATTTTAGTCATCGGGCGAGGAGACTAAGCCGTAAGACTGATAAATATCGGGATATTCAGACCATGTCCGCAGACAGTTTCTACAGTGACCTTCCAGAATTTACGGAATTCGAAGCCGACAGCAATCTGGGCGACTTTCGTCCGGTTCCGGATGACTGGGTTGTTCTTGCCACCGATATTGTCCAGTCCCGCAAAGCAATAGAGCAAGGCCGCTACAAGGAAGTGAACATGGTCGGCGCTGCGGTTATTGCAGCAGTGCTGAACAAACTCGGCCGGGATCGCATTCCCTTCGTGTTCGGCGGAGATGGCGCTCTTCTGGTTGTTCCGGCACATGATATTGAAGCGGGCAGGGAGGCGCTTGCTGGAGTGGTTGATCTTGCTCGACAAGTCATGGAACTTGAGCTGCGCGCAGCGGCAATCCCGGTTTCTCATATCAGAATACAAGGCGGCGATATCCGGATCCGCAAATACAGCCTAAGCCCGGGAAATCATCTAGCCATGGTGATCGGTGATGGGTTGTGGATTGCAGATCGTATCCTGAAAGATCCTGAGGCTTCAAAACCATTTGTTGTGACTGCGGCAGGTGCAGAACTGCCACCGCTGGATGGTTTGTCATGCCGTTGGGAGCCGCTTCCGGCAAAAAACGGCCATATCATCTCTCTGATCATGAAACCTGTTGGAGATACCACACTGCCGGATATCATGCGCGGCCTTGCAGAGCGCTTGGGGTACAATCCGCTTGTTGAGACCGAGAAGACCTTGATGGCTACACAGCAGCGATTGAAGTTTCGATTTCCTCCAAGAGGAATGGGTCTGGAAATCCGGCTCAGTCATGCCGGAAACCGGATGAAAGGCTGGATTAAGGGAATGATCGAGAATGTTGCCTTCCTGATTGGGTATTCAACAGGACTGCCGGTAGGTCCCTTCAATCCCAAAAAGTACTTCAGAGAACTGAGTCTCAATACGGATCACCGCAAGTTGGGGGATAGTCTGCAACTGGTTCTGGATGTAAGTCCTCAAAAGCTTTCCGACATAAAAGCGTTTCTTGAGGCCGCCTATCGCGACAGAAAACTCATATATGGATTACACATCTCGGACACTGCACTGATGACATGCTTCGTGCAGGACATCGGTAAAAGCCAACATATCCATTTTGTGGATGGCGGAGGCGGGGGTCTTTCAATGGCAGCAACTGAGTTCAAGCAGCGGCAAGAAGGCCTTGCCGATGAGCTCACTCAAGCTTCCATGGCCTGATAGAGTTCTCGTTCATGGCCTGCAGATTGGCGATCCTGTTGAAGGATCATGTCCATGAGCTGTTCGACCGGTATAGCTTTGGAGATCAGGAAGCCCTGAACAACATCGCAACCATTTCTTCTAAGCCAGTTAAACTCGCCTGCGGTTTCTACGCCTTCTGCAAGAACGCTAATGTCGAGGCTTTTCGCCAAATTGATCAGCGCGCTGGTGAATTTCTGCAAGTCAGGGTTCTTGTCGACACCTGAAATAAAACTGCGATCAATTTTGACCCGATCAACATGCAGGTCCCGCAAGCTGGAAATGCTGGAGTGCCCCGTGCCGAAATCATCGAGCTCGATAAAGAAGCCCAGTTCTGAAAGCCTTGCGATATTCTCCTTGATTGGAATGGATGCCGTTTCGTCAATCATGACGGCTTCCAGGATTTCAAGGCTGAAGTCTGAGGGTTTCAATCCCATTTTCAGAATATTGTCATGAAGGGCGTCAGCAGCTTCCCGGTTGCCCAACAGATCCGCTGATACGTTGAGCCCGAGATGAATTTGGCCCTTTTTCCGTTTGGTCAGATCGGCTGCGAGAGCGAGAGCTTGCTGTCGGACAATTTGTTCAATCAATTCCATATATCCGGCGTCTTCGGCCGCTGGCAGGAAAGACCCTGGATACCGGATGTTTCCTTTGTCAATCCAACGGACCAGCGCTTCTGCCCCAATAATGGTACCGGTGTTGATATCAATTTGAGGCTGGAACCAGGGAACGATATTGCCGGCATCTATGGCATCCAGCAGTTCATGTGCTGTTTCGTTGTGCTTTTCGAAGATGGTTCGCATCTCCGGTGCAAATGTATCGTTCTGACGGGGGCCTTTTTGTTTTGCCGAGCGTAATGCCAGCGTGGCGTCAATCAACATGCTCTCCGTTACGGGAGAACCTGGTTGTTTGATGTACAGACCCGCATTCGCTTCAAGAGCAACCTTCAGCTCACCTACCGTCCTTTCGTTGGAAATAGCTTCAATTATTTCTCGAGCGGCTTGTTCAAAGTCCTCATTTTCCTTGAGGTTCGACCGCAACAGAACAAATTCGCTACCGCTCGTGCGGCTCAGAAAGTCTTCTGGTTCTGCGAGTGTGGCGAGCTGATCGGCAACTGATCGAAGTATGGAATCGCCATTGCGGTCGCCATGCTGGTTGTTGATTTTCTTGAATTGCCTCAAGTCAAATACGATAAGGCCGACCTTGTCCTCTGCGCTCGTTTCCGGAAGTTTCCGAATGGCCCGCAGGAGAGCTCGGCGGTTCGGCAGACCTGTCATGGGATCATGAAATCCCAGGTCTTCAAATTCCCGTTGGGTTCGATCAGCAAGCGCTCGGCTAAGGGCAATAGCGATCCCAAAGGCGCCAAGGATGACAATTGCCCCGACTATACCCGCGAGCGAAACAGCAAACACCGTTTCGGTCCTCTGCTGCTGCAGATCCTCGTTCATGTAGTCCAGAACACCTTGCCAGAGCATAAAAGTTGCCTGAACCAACATAGGGTGCGCAGCAATAACCGGTTCGGTAGTTATGTCCTTTCCGGTAGAGGCTTTGATAGTCGTAGAGAGCAGTTTCGCCCCATTTGATTGAAATTCTACATTGGCTTTGCGGTATTGCTCGGCCTTTTGCCGCAATTTTTCGGCTTGTGGGCCGTTCAAAAGTCCGAAGTTACGGCTGGTTTCCCGGGACGCTCCATCAGCAGCGACCTTGAATTGACCGCCTTGGACTGGAATCGACATCTTGTCCCAGACATTAATGACAGGACGTTTTGATAGCTTTCGGGCATTTTCCGCCATCTTTGTTGATTCGATAACAACCGATAGAAGCATGTCATTGAGGAGATGCGGGAGTTTTGAGCCTTCGTAGGTACCTGATGTCGTCAGCTGGCCCATTTGAGCGATGGCGATGGCCAGGTCTCTACCTTTGCGGAGAGATTTCGACACATCTTCTTCTTCTATGAAATTAACCAGCAGCCCGTTCAGGTAGTCAGAACGATCTATTCCACCAAATTCTGACAACTCTTGACGAAGCTGAGGGGGGGCATGGCTGATTTCCCCTGATATGGCCTTTTCCTGAATCAAGGGGCCAAGGGCCTGAACAAGGCTCAGACCAGAAAGGCTTCGATCGATTGCACTGACGTTTTCGAATTTGTTGTAAAACCAGAGCGAAGCAAACAGCAAGCTGGGTGCAAGCAAAAATACGATCAACCCTGTCAGCCAGCCACGAATGTACACGTTTGACGCTCTAAGTTGTTGGATCAAACGCTGACCATAAACCTAGAGCCTTAATGGATAGAAAACTATCCATTGAAAATTTAACAAACGCAGCCAATGACATGTAAATTTGAACGAGATGTTGCCAATTGCGAAGCAATCCCAATGATGTCAAATCCCGAAGTACAGTCCATTTTGGGCATATATGCGCTGCACCGGGCTTGAGCTTCTTTGTTCAATAGCTTATCGCTCGGCTTACCTTCTGTTTCTCTTGGTTCTGGAAGCCATTTATGTCTCACAACAGTTTTGGCCATATGTTTCGCGTTACCACCTGGGGCGAAAGCCACGGTCCGGCCATCGGCTGTGTAGTAGACGGTTGCCCGTCGCTGATCCCGCTGACAGAGGCCGATATTCAGGGCTTCATGGAGAAGCGCAAGCCCGGCCAGTCCAAATATACGACCCAACGCCGAGAAGCCGATGAAGTCCAGATCTTGTCGGGTGTCATGGTCGATGAGGACGGTGTTCAGAAAACCACCGGAACGCCGATCTCTCTGATGGTTCAAAACACGGACCAGCGCTCCAAGGATTATTCCGAAATCAAGGACCGCTTCCGTCCCGGCCATGCTGACTTCACATATGACGCGAAATACGGCATCCGCGATTATCGTGGCGGTGGACGTTCTTCTGCCCGTGAAACCGCCATGCGGGTCGCGGCCGGAGCAGTCGCGCGCAAGGTCCTGCAAGGGGTAACGATCCGTGGTGCACTTGTTCAGGTTGGCCCGCACAAGGTCGATCGGAGCAATTGGGACTGGTCTGAGGTGAACAACAATCCGTTCTTTGCCCCTGATGCAAAAACAGCAGCAGAATGGGCTGAATATCTGGACACTATCCGCAAGGCCGGATCCTCTGTCGGGGCTGTCATCGAGGTTGTTGCTGAAGGTGTGCCTGCAGGCTGGGGCGCGCCGATCTACGGAAAACTGGATACGGATCTCACCGCGGCCATGATGTCGATCAACGCGGTCAAAGGCGTTGAAGTTGGCAATGGCTTTGAAGCAGCTTGCCTGTCTGGTGAAGAAAATGCCGATGAAATTCGCATCGACGACGTCGGGCAGCCTGTGTTTTTGACCAACAATTCCGGCGGAGTGCTGGGCGGCATTTCAAACGGGGATCCGCTGGTCGTGCGGTTTGCCGTCAAGCCAACCTCGTCTATCCTGACAGAGCGCAAATCGATCACCCGTCAGGGCGAAGAAGTCAATGTCATGACCAAGGGGCGTCATGATCCGTGTGTTGGTATTCGGGCGGTGCCCGTCGGTGAAGCGATGATGGCCTGTGTGCTTGCAGACCACTTCCTGCGCCATCGCGGTCAGATTGGATAAAATCGCGTCGGTCTTGGCACTGGCAGATACAATTTCTTACAAATTATTTGGTTTGCGGACATGGACCTGTCGTGACCCCGGTCCTAGTTTCCTTTAGAACGCAGATTTTCTGCGGTTTTCAGGGAGCGATCACATGAATGACATGACACCGGTGCGCCGCATGACGGCAAAGGACTTTCCGCAGGAACTTCTTGATCTTTATGACTATTACGCCCACGGGAAGATCACGAAGCGTGAATTTCTGAGTGGTGCCGCGAAATTTACAGTTGGCGGTGTTACCGCAGCGATGTTGCTCAATCAGCTGTCGCCGAATTATGCCCTGGCTGAGCAAGTGGCTCCTGACGACGCTTCGATAGAGACACAACGCATTACCTATCCGTCGCCAAACGGCAATGGAGAGGTGAATGGCTACCTTGTGAAACCGGCTGTAGCGACCGGTAAACTGGCAGCTGTTCTGGTGATACATGAAAATCGGGGGCTCAATCCGTATATTGAGGATGTCGCACGCCGACTTGGCAAGGCGGGATTTCTTGCGCTGGCACCAGACGGATTGACGTCAGTCGGCGGATACCCTGGAAGTGACGACAAGGGCAAGGAACTCCAGCGGACAGTCGACCGGGAAAAACTGCTCAATGACTTCTTTGCCGGATTTGAATTTCTTCTGAACCACGAGGGCAGCACTGGTAAGGTCGGCGCAGTTGGTTTCTGCTATGGCGGCGGCGTGGTCAATGCGATTGCCGTTGCTTACCCCGAGTTGGCTGCCGGTGTTCCGTTCTATGGCCGCCAACCCAATGTGGATGATGTTTCAAAAATCCAGGCACCCTTGATGCTGCAATATGCCGAACTGGATGAGCGGATCAATGCGGGCTGGCCTGACTATGAAAAGGCGCTCAAGGACAACGGCAAAAACTATGTTGCTCATATGTATCCGGGCGTGAACCACGGTTTCCACAACGACACCACACCGCGTTTCGATGAAGCGGCTGCCAAGTTGGCTGAAGAGCGAACGATTACCTTCTTCAAGGAAAACCTCAAGTAACCTTGGTGCAACCAAGTCCTTAAAGCAGCCGGAAGACTCCGGCTGCTGACAGGCAGATCAGAAGCGTAAGGCAGACCCTTTTGTAATAGGGAGAAAAGCGCGGAGAAAACAGCATTGATCCCAGGAAGACGCCAAATAGCACCAACGGAATGAAAATCGATCCGCGCTGCAGGGTTTGAACGGTCATAAGGTCATAGTAGAGCAGCGATATCAGGGTAGTGACCATCCCCACCATGAGGTAGATTACAAGCGAACTACGCATCACGCTCGGCTCGACTTTTCGCGACAGAACATACAGAGCGACAACCAGGCCGCCGACCGAGGCAAGGCCAGTCGCAATGCCGGCAAGAATACCGGCAAAAGGTGTACCGAACCGCCCGCCAAACCCGGGAGGAACAATCTTGAACAGCTGTGCCACAGTCAGCGCTAGAATTAGAAAAAGCGCGACAAGCTGTGATGTTGCCGGGTCGAAGTAGGTCGTTGCTGCAAGACCAATCGGGACGCCTGCGGTTGAACTGGCCGCGAGCACCAACACCATTTTCCAGTCAGCAGATCTGAAGTTGCCGCGCAGCATTGCGAGGCTCGCTGCTCCCTCCAGCACATAGCAAACGGGAATAAGCTCGACGGGGGGAATGATGGTCACAACACCGGCCATCACCACTGCCGAGAGCCCGAAACCGGCAAACCCTCGCACAAGACCTGCTGCAAAAACGGCTGCAGCGCAAAGCCAGAACTGTGTGTCTGTAAGGCCTGAAAATTCGATTATGCTGGACAGCATGAGGGCTCCTTTGTCGGGAGAACTCTAGTGACTGCATGTTCGAAGGAAAAGAGATGATCTTGCGGATACGAGTTGCGATGCCGCGCAGTCGCAAGACACATGAAATCTCTTGGTCAGATGAACTTGAAGGCCCGAATTCGGCTGAGAATTTCGTCCGGATCGGCGGCGAGTGTGTGCAGGTTGATCGCGACCAGTTCTCTGCCGTGCTCGCGCGGGCTCCGTTTCCAGTTGCGCATCATGAATTTTTTCCAGAGCGGTGTCTGCTGCGCTTTTTTGACAGCGTCGGTTATCGGCCGGGTCAACAACACGTTCAGTTTGACTTGGTCAATGTTCCGGGCTTTCGATCGATTGATTTCGGCCATTCGGATGGCACTCCAGTCAATGAATCCAATTCGCTCGACATAGAGGCCGTCTTCGTTGGCACCCAGTTGTGGCCGACCCTTTTCGATCATCGGGAAGTGCCAGTACGCTGTCACCAAGGGGGCTATTCCAGCAATGGCCAGCAACGGAATTTTCCCGACGATCCCAACAATCAGGAACAGCACACCAAAGATCAGGCAGCCGAATACAATGACTTCACTGTTGTTGCGTTCATATCCGACCGTGAACGGTATTGGAGCCGGTTTGTCGGTGTCCTCGGTATTGGTTTCACTTGAATTTACTGCTTGTGCCACCATCAAGGACTGCCTATTCTAGCTCCTCATGTATCGAGGATCTCGGTTTCGTCGATCTTTATGTCAAAACCTTCCAGTCCCACGTAGTGTCTTTCCCGGGAAGCCAGAAGGCGAATCGAACTGACACCCAGATCTTTCAGGATCTGAGCTCCCAGTCCAACTTCCCTCCATTGTTCCTGTCTAGCTTGTGCGGAGCTGTGCTCCTCGTCATCGGCTGCTTCAAAGTCGGATCTCGGACGTGTGGACTGGTGTGCAACACCAACCGATCCCTCGCGCAAATAGACGATCACACCGCGCCCGCGCTCAGCAAAATGCTGCATGATCGGATCGAGTGGCTGTGCCTTGCCGAAGACATCGTCAAGCACGGATTCCAGCTGCAGACGGACCGGTACGCTGCGCCCATCCAGGATGTCGCCATAGATGATGGCAACATGGTGCATCGGGTCGTAAGGCGTCGAATATGTCATCGCATAGGCAGGCCCGGCGACGGTCTGGATTGGCTGCTCATTGACCCTTTCGACCATGCGTTCGGTGCGTTGTCTCCAGGCGATCAAGTCTGATACCGACACCATCTTGAGGTCATGTTCTGCAGCAAAATCCGCCACCTGCTGGCCACGTTTGACAGTGCCGTCGTCATTGACAAGTTCACTGATGACGCCGACCTCTTCAAGGCCTGACAGGCGGCAAAGATCAACAGCCGCCTCTGTATGCCCGGAACGGATCATGACACCGCCTTCCTTGGCAACCAGCGGGAAGATATGGCCCGGACGGACAAAGTCATCCGCACCGACATTTGAATTTGCCAGCGCGCGAACGGTGGAGCAGCGCTCTTCGGCGGAGATTCCGGTCGTCAGGCCTTGCCGGTAATCGACCGAAATAGTGAAGGCCGTTGCCAATGGAGCATCATTCTCTGCGACCATGGGATCCAGACGCAAGCGGCGTGCATGGGCAACTGTCATGGGCGCGCAGATGATTCCGGACGTGTGCCGGACCATGAACGCCATCTGCTCGGGAACAACCTTGGAGGCCGCGACAATCAGATCGCCTTCGTTTTCGCGATCATCGTCATCGGTCACGACTACCATTTCACCGCGTTCGAACGCGCGGATTGCTTCTGCGACACGGGCCTGGGACACGGGATGCTCCTTGGTTGTAGACAGTCCGAGAAAATCATTTGGGGTGACGTCGCCATTGGTGGCGATCGCAATCTTGCGAGCCATGTCGCGCGAGATCCAGGCATTCGGATCGTTGCAAAGCGCGGTGACAGATGCCGGTGACAGGTTTGCGCGGCGCGCAAAAGCGCTCCGGTTTTCTCCTGTCTGCGATAACCAATGGTCCAGTCTCATTACGCAGATATATGCCCGAGCGATTTCCCCGACAAGTGAAAATTTCAGTATCACTGAAAGATTAGGCGGATTTCACGAATTCCGCCGTTCGGGACACAAAGGCCGGTCGCATTTGCTGCTCTATCAAACCCTGATCGGCACACAGCCCAGTCAGATCTTCGGTGAGATAGGACGTATAATAGGGTTCGTGAAATAACTGCGGGAAGATGGACAACAGGCCATCATAGTCGGGCACATCGCCTGTTTGTAGGCTGTCGACAAACAGGAAAGAGCCACCCGGTTTCAAAACACGGGCAACTTCGGCAATGACCTGGCGTCGGATTTTTGGCGGCAGTTCATGAAACAGGAACACGCAAGACACAACATCAAGCGAGTTGTCGGCAAATGGTAACTCTTCTGCCATCGCCGTCACATAATTGGCACGTCGGGACTTGAGACGGTCACGACCAACTGTCAGATAGGGTTCCGAGAGATCGAGCCCGATCCCTTTCAGTCTCGGAAACGCCTTCAGGGCCGGTCCCAGCAAACCACCGGTACCGCAAGCAAGATCGAGATAAGCAACGGTGCGCTGGTCCTTGTGTTTCAGGATTTCAGCGAACGGTACCAACGCGGTTCGGCGCATCGCCGCTGTTGCGCCGGAGAACAGAACATCGACCTGAAAATCATAGATCTTGGCGCTGTCTTCTGACAGCCAACCGTCTGTCTGGAAGTGAAAATTCTGGCGGTAGTAGCGTGGAAGGGCTTCGGCAAATCCTTCGGCGTCTTCGTTGACTTCCTGATGAGAGCCAGTCGCGCGGCGGCGGGCGACTTCTGGCACATCCTTGAAGAATGCTCGGCTTGTGCTGAGCAGCTCACGCGGGCTCATCGTGCCGTCCGAGGGCATTGGATAATGCCCGGCCTCAACGGCCTTCAGGTCGTCTGCGAACAGGGTGACAATATCGGACAACATCCGTCGCTGACTGGGTACAGGGCCGTCCGGGACTATCTTCGGGATCTCCGGCAAGTCCCTTTGAATCTGCCGGTTTATCCGTTTCATGGCTTCGGAATGCAGCGTGTAGAGCGCCATGCGGCTGCCTTGATGAAGCGCATATCGGGCTGTGCGAGCCAGGCTGGCGAGCGGCAATGGGTTCCGGCTGTCTGATTTACCAGAGGTTCCGGTTTTCTTTGCCGCTGCACTCATGGATCACTCCCGTTTCAAGATCGCCACGACTTCAATATGGGGCGAGAACTGGAACTGGTCCACCGGTGTGACCTTTTGGAGCACATATCCGCCGTCAATTAGAATTCTGAGGTCACGCGCCAGAGTGGCCGGATTACACGAGACGGCAACGACAGTTTTGACTTTGGACTGAGCCAGCATCTCAGCTTGTGCTTGTGCGCCAGCCCTCGGAGGGTCGAAGACAACAGCGTCAAACGGGGCCAGCTCTTCCGGCAATACCGGACGCCGAATGAGATCGCGCTTTTCAAAGGTTACCTTTTTAAGCCCCTGCGGTTTGCGCAAGGCCTTGTCGAAAGAGGCAATCGCAGCTGCATCTCCCTCAACGGCGTGGACGTTCGCGGTCCGCGCAAGGCGCAATGCAAACGTTCCTGAACCTGAAAAGAGGTCGGCGACCGCTTTGACAGCGCCTACTCCATCAACAACGAGACTTGCCAGAGCTTCTTCAGCTACATGCGTTGCCTGGGTGAAGCTGCCGGGAGGAGGGACCAGGCCCGTTCCTGCCATATCCAGTAAAGGTGGCCGGACCTCCAGAATGACTTCGCCGTTCACAGACAGTCGCGCCAAATCAAGCTCCACTGTCCTTTGCGAGAGCGCCGGGATCTTTCGATGGTAATTCTTGTCGGCATTGTCGAGGGAAACGTCTAGACCTGCTGTGGTCGCCAGAACTGTTACCCGCAAATCGCCCTTTTTTGCGATGGCTTCAGCCGCAATGGATTTCAGACCCGGCAGGGCCGCGACAATGGCGGGATCAAGAACCGGGCACTCCGAGATGTCGACCAGCCTGTGGCTGGCTTTTTCATGGTAGCCCAGAAGAATATGACGACCGGCCCGTGTGGCGGTCAGAACGGCTCTGCGCCGCCCGCCAGAAGTTGCTGCGACAGTGTCAGCCGCGGTTGTCTCGATACCGCGGTCTTTAAATGCCTTTTCGACAAGCCCGCGTTTCCAGGCAAGGTAAGGTTTTTCCGCCAGATGCTGGACCGAGCATCCACCACACGCTTGATAGTGTTTGCAGATAGGGTCTATGCGTTCCGGGCTCTTCGACAGGAATTCGACCGATGTGGCACGACCCTTGTCGACAGACGCGGTAACCTCTTCGCCCGGCAGAGCGCCAGGGACATAGACCGGTCCGCTTTCAAGATGGGCAATGCCGTCGCCGCGGTGGCCCAGCTCCGCGATCGTAATATGTGTTTCCCTCATGGGCGCCAGCGATAACGCCCTTCAGGTCAGGTGGCAAGCGCGCACGTGAGATGACTGTTGTGTAAAGAGCTGCCCTAAGGCCAAAAGTTGCGATCTTCGTCCAGCGGGTTGTTCTCTGCCGGTCAATCTGCCGTTAAAAATGGCAGTTTTCAGATCCTGCTGCCTGTTGTGTATAGGTCGTCGTCGGGTTCATGTGCGCTTGCCATTCGACGTCGATGTCGAAAGCACAAGAACAACTGGCCTCTCCGGCGCTTCCTTGCACAAAAGAGATGAACCGGAACTGCCACGTGGCATTTTCAGTTGCGTCGTCCTTGGTCTGATCCGGGTTGTCCCACCATTGAGCGCCAGCATCTGATTGGCTGGATATCACATCTAATGCGCCTGCGTTGTAATTGTCGCCACCGAAAAGCTGCCGGGTGGTTGCTCCATATACTTGGTCAACCAATGGAAATTTCTGGAGAGAATTGTTGTTAATTCTCGTATCCAGAGTGCCAAAAGTTTCGTTTCCGGTCAGCGTAGTTGGGTTGATTTTGGGGTAGTCAACTTGTTGGTCGCTGTTGATCGTTTCCTGCAGGATCTGGCCGGGTGTGCAGGCAACAGCGTCGCTGCCAGCGGTGTAACGGGCTTCCACTTTGAACCCGGTTTTTTGCTCAAGTACACTTAGGTTGTTGGCTCCGGTCGGGCAGGTATAAACGAAATTTGCGGTTGGACAGACCGTAGCAGCTCCACCCCCGGTTTTGACGCACTCTGCAAAAACCAGGTCATTGTTCGAGCAAAGGGTCTGAATACCGGCATGCGAAACATCCATTCTGTCGCAGCCGCAAGCCGCAAAAGCCGAGCCAGCCGATACGGGCGTCAAGGCGATGGCAAAAACAGCAAGTGAATGTTTGTTCATGATCTCGATCCTTATCCTGAATGCAGCTAAAAATAGTAATTATAATAGCTACACTACATGAATTGGACGTTAGGGGATCCTAGTTGTGCCCTCCAGCGCTCTTTTTCCCGTAGAGCAACCATTCAGCGTTGCCGTCTCCGCCTTTGACCGGGGAGGGGATCAGGTCGCCCGCTTGCCAGCCGGGCACTGTCAAAAGCCAGAGCTGCAGGTCTCTTGCAGTTTGCGCAGCAATCTCTGGATCGACCAGGCCACCTTTGCCGATGTTGTCTTTTCCTGCTTCAAATTGCGGTTTGACTAGAAAAACAGCTTCGGCTCCCGCTGCAGCGATATCCAGTGCAGGCGGCAATGCCAATTTCAGTGAAATGAAGCTAACGTCAGAGACCAGCAGTTGCGGGTGATCACCGCCCAGATGGTCTGATGTCAGCTCCCGGGCATTCAAACCGTCTTGTGCCACCACTTTGGAATGGCTGCGCAGATTGTTGTGAAGCTGATCGTGGCCAACATCAATTGCATGAACTTTTGCCGCGCCTTTTTCCAAAAGCACTTGTGTGAAACCACCGGTCGAAGCGCCAATATCCAGGCAGATCTTGTCTGTGACATCAACGTCGAAGGTTTTCAGACCCTCGATCAATTTAAGGGCAGCTCTTGAAACGTAGCCGGACGCAGGATCAGAAACACTGATCACGGCACCAGCGGTCACCTTCTGGGCTGGTTTCAGACACACAGCTCCATCAATTGACACCGTTCCACGCAACACGGCATCGCGTGCCCGGGCGCGGCTCGGGAAATGGAAACTGTCAACAAGGTATTGGTCCAGACGCTGCTTCGACATGCGCCGGGTTTTAGGCAGTGGGCGCGGAAAAGGGAAGGGGAGAAGGTCTTAGAAGCAGTTGGCAATTGCCGAAATGAGGCGGTCAACATAAACGCGTTCACCAGCATACAGCCAAAGAAAGGCTGACAGCGCGACGAGGCTCGTCGCGCCAAAAGCCAGTCCCATGTAAAGCGGCATCCGCATGGGTTTCAGTATCCTTGTACCCGGTCGATCAGGAGGTCGGCGGGGAGTTTTCGATCAGGCGTTTCAGCTTCGCCAAAGCGTTTTCTTCCGCTTCACCGTAAGCAATCGTGCCAACGAACTTGTTGTCTTCGTTCATCAGATAAACAGCAGCCGAATGGTCCATCGTATAATCACCATCGTCAAGGGGGACCCTCTTGGCGTAGACACGATAGGTCTTCATCATGGCGTCAACCTGATCGCGAGAACCGGTAAGCGGTGTTATACGCTCGTCAAAAGCCCAGACGTAATCCTGGATCACATCTGGTGTGTCCCGCTCGGGATCAACGGTGACAAAAGCATAGTTCAGACGGTCGGCATCCGGCCCGAGAGCCTCCATCCAGCCCTGCAGCTCGGAGAGCGTGGTCGGACAGACATCCGGGCAGAACGTGAAGCCGAAGAACATTGCTGTCGGTTTACCGGCAAAAGTCTTGTCTGTAACCGTTTCACCTTTGCCGTTGACCAGCTCGAAGGGGCCGCCAATTGCAGCCAGAGGCTCAATCAAGGCACCGGAGTTCTTGCTCGAAGTCGTTTGCATGTAGACCAATGCGCCGGAAACGACGGCAAGGACGGCAACTGCCGCCCAAGCTGCGTACCGAAAGAGTTTCAAACCTGACATCAAGGTTTCCTCTTCTGGAGAAATCAGTTCGTGCTTTTCTTCATTTTACCGGCTTCCATTTTTCCATGGTTCATTTTGCCGTGATCCATGTTGCCCATGGTCTTTGCGCCCATTTTGGAAACTGCAAGCTCGACAGCCACGTCACCTGCTTTTTCAAATGTCAGGACGACAGGAACAACAGTGCCTTCTTCGAAGGACTGGTTCAGACCCATGAACATGATGTGCAGGCCACCAGGCTTCAGGGTGACGGTTTCACCAGCCGGAATTTCAATGCCGTTTTCCAGTTCACGCATTTTCATGATGCCGTCGGTGACAGCCATTTCGTGAATTTCGGTCTTTTTTGCAACGTCAGATGCGACCGCTACCAAGCGATCAGCATCGGTACCCTTGTTCATTATTTGAACGAAGCCGCCGCCTGCCTTGGCTTTTGGCGGTGTTGCCCGTGTCCATGTTTCAGTGATCATCAGGTCGCCAGCCTTGTATTCGGCTGCGAAGGAAGAAACGGAGACGAGTGAAAGTGCTGCAGCCGCAGCTACGGATTTCCAGAGTGCCATTTTTGAAAGTACCTTGATATCTGAGAGTGTTATTGCAAATCAGGTCAAGGTAAGTGGTGGTGCCCGGATCGATCTGTTCCCGTCAATTGCTGCGGCGACAGCAATTGGTTCGCCATAGGCGAACACGACGGACGGCAACGGCAAACGTACCGAAGGAACCGCATTGGTGCTGGCCAACGAGGGTCCAAGGGTGCAGCCATGCACACAAATCGGGCCACATTGACATATGGCCGGATCATGAGCTGCTGGAATACTGTTTTCCTGCCCCGACGGCTGGCACAGGCTAACAAGTCCATCAGCTACTGCTGTGTGTGGCGAAAGCGCAGTTCCAAGAACGACAAGGCTCAGACGTAAAACAAACGCCAGGGCCGCAAGCGAACCCAAAGCGGATTGCTCGTGTCGTAGTACCTGCATAAGTGTCATGCGCACTGCCATATATCGGCTATAAGCCGATTATTCTGATCTGTCGAGCGACGAAACCGCGCAGGTACTTAAGTGCGGCTACGTCTTCGACTTCATGTCTTGGCCCGTATCGGGTGTATCGCCGGTATCGGTATTCCCGGCTGTCTCGACCACATCCGAGGACGTACCCTCTGCTGGGGCGGTGCTTGCTCCGTCCTCTTCGTTGACCGTCTCGAAGTTGTAAATGTCATCTTCATAGGCCGGGAATTCTTCTGGCGAAATGACATATTCTTCGGTGTCGGCATCAAGCGGTTCAGATGAGATAACCGTACCGACCTGCGCCGTTGCAGCGTATTCGAAGTCTGTTTTTTCGTCAGCTGTCAGTGCGTCATTCGTCAGCACACGGGTCAACAGGAACGCCGCCATCATCAAGTTGACGATGATCACCATGATGTAAAGGCCTGAAGGGCCAACCTGGCTCATCAATAATGAGGCAAGGAGCGGGCCGACAATTGATCCCATCCCAAAAAACAGCAGCATGCCTGATGAAGTTTCGACGAAGTCCTCGGTTGAAGCATGGTCAAATGCATGGGCAACGGCGATGGCGTAAAGCGGTTGTGAAAACATGCCCACGAGAATAGCTGCCGCCGCTGCAACGACAAATACGGTTGGAGAAAAGAAGACGATTGCCAACGCGCTTGCTGCAGTGGCAACGCCCATAAAGACGAGAACAACACGACGATCTATCATGTCGGAGAACCGACCGACCGGCCATTGTGCCAACAGGCCACCACCAATGATGGCTGCCGCATAGAAGGATGATTGGTTGGTCGATAGACCGATTTGCGATCCGTAAAGCGGCGAAAGCGCCAACAACGCGCCTTGTGAAATTCCGATAAAGAAGATTCCAACGAAGGCTGCCGGGGAGTTCTTGTAGAGTTGCACGGGTCGGAAGCGGACAAGCGTAATAGGTGCTGGTTGAGCAGATGTCGTCAACGAGATCGGCATGACCGCGAGACTTACTGCAACCGAGGCAATAACAAACGGTACAAACGAACTTACGCTCATGGTTGCTGTTGTGACCTGGCCGAGCATCAGAGCGCCGAACAGCACCAAAATGTAGACTGACATGACAGTGCCACGGTTTTCATTGGTCGCACTTTCATTCAGCCAGCTTTCGACAATCATATAAAAACCGGCGAGGCAGAACCCGGAAACAATGCGGATCAGCACCCAAGCGATCGGGTCAACCATGACAGGGTGCAGGATTGCTGCAGCGGACATCATCGAGACGAGTGCGGCAAACGCCCGAATGTGCCCGGCACGCATGATTATCCAGGGAGCGCCCAGGCACCCCAGCACCATTCCGACGAAATAGGCTGACGAAATCGCGCCGATCTCAAAATCTGAAAAGTAAAATCGATCAGCTGCCAGCGGTAGCAATGTCGTTTGCAGGCCGTGCCCAAATATGAGCAAGGCGACCGACAGCAATAGTGCTGATACGGATATAAGCGTCTGAGCCATGGCTCTTCCTGAAAATGTGCGAAATCAAATACCGGGCAATTCCGGAACTGATCAATTTTCAGGTCTTCGGACCTGTGTCAATCGAGATTAACACAGTGTTCCAAAAACGACTGGATAGGTCGTTTTCCGGATAGGAAAAATCAAAATCAGGCCCGTTGGATCGTAGAATGGCTATCAGCTCCCAATGCTGTGAAAACTGTTTTCATAATTCCGTCGCAGGTCAGACCGGAATTCGCATACATAAGATCAGGCTTATTCTGGTCAATGTATGTGTCCGGTAGAGCGAGTGAGCGAACCTTCAAGCCGTTGTCCAGAAGACCTTCGTCAGCAAGCCGCGTGAGAACGTGGCTGCCGAAACCGCCAATAGAACCCTCTTCAATCGTGATCAGAACTTCATGCTCGCGGGCAAGGCGGCGGATGAGATCCATATCCAGAGGTTTTGCAAAGCGGGCGTCGGCAACAGTCGTTGATAGCCCGGCGGCGTCCAATTCATCTGCAGCCTTGAGGCATTCAGCCATCCGGCCCCCGAAAGAAAGCAGCGCCACCTTGGTGCCTTCACGTCGGATCAGGCCCTTGCCAATCTCAAGAATACTTCCACGTTCCGGCATGTCCAGACCAACGCCTTCGCCGCGTGGATAGCGGAATGAAACTGGACCTTCATCATAAGCCACAGCTGTCGCGACCATATGGCGGAGTTCGACTTCATCAGCTGCGGCCATCACTACAAACCCTGGCAGGCAGGAGAGAAAAGCCGTGTCGAAAGCCCCAGCATGGGTCGGGCCATCCGCGCCGACCAGTCCAGCCCGGTCGATCGGGAAGCGGACCGGTAGTCCCTGGATAGCAACATCATGAACGACCTGATCATAAGCGCGCTGCAGGAAGGTCGAATAGATCGCGGCGAACGGTTTGTAGCCTTCTGTCGCCATACCGGCTGCAAACGTAACGGCGTGTTGTTCGGCAATACCAACGTCATAAGTCCGCTCCGGGTAAGCTTCACCGAAGAGATCAAGGCCCGTGCCATCCGGCATCGCGGCCGTAATTGCGACAACCTTGTCGTCAGTCTCCGCTTCCTTGATCAGGGACGTCGCGAAAACATTAGTAAAGCTCGGAGCGTTTGCTTTCGGTTTTGATTGCTTGCCAGTCACAACATCGAACTTGGCAACGCCGTGGTACTTGTCTCTGGCGCCTTCTGCCGGTCCGTAGCCCTTGCCTTTTTGTGTGACTGCATGGATCAGGACGGGACCATGATGGGTATCGCGAACATTTTTCAATACAGGAAGAAGATGTTCCATATTGTGGCCATCGACAGGGCCCACATAATAAAACCCTAGTTCTTCAAACATCGTCCCGCCGGTCCAAAAGCCGCGGGCATATTCTTCAGCACGTGCGGCCTTTTCAAAAACCGGTTTAGGCAGGTTCTTGGCAAGGTTCTTCGCAGCGTCACGCAGTGTTTGGTAAGTCGGTCCCGAAACCAGCTTGGCAAGATAGGCTGACATCGCCCCGACCGGTGGCGCGATAGACATGTCATTATCGTTGAGAATGACAATCAGGCGAGAGCCCAGATGCCCAGCATTGTTCATGGCCTCATAGGCCATACCAGCAGACATGGCGCCGTCGCCGATGACTGCAATAACGTTGTTGTCACCGCCATCAAGATCCCGCGCAGCAGCCATTCCAAGCCCTGCGGAAATAGACGTCGATGAGTGCGCCGCGCCAAAGGGATCGTAGATGCTCTCGGCGCGTTTTGTGAACCCGGACAGCCCGTCACCCTGACGAAGAGTGCGAATGCGGTCGCGGCGTTCTGTCAGGATCTTGTGCGGGTAGCACTGATGGCCTACGTCCCAGATCACGCGATCATCCGGTGTATTAAAAACATAATGCAGCGCGACAGTCAGCTCGACAACACCAAGTCCGGCACCCAAATGTCCACCGGTGATGGAGACCGCATCGATGGTCTCCGTGCGCAGCTCGTCGGCAAGCTGCACGAGGTCTGCTTCATCTAGTTGCCTGAGGTCGGCAGGGGACTTGACCTGGTCGAGCAGAGGGGTTTTTGAATCGGACGTCACGCTGCAATCGGCTCCACTTATCAAACTGGCGGGCAGGCATACACTAACCAAGTATAGGGCGCAAATGCATCAATAGGAGTGCGACTTATATTTAACGCAATTATCAGTTTGGTATAATTATCACGTAACCAGTGATTGCTATCGCTGTTTCTGCTAAAATGACGCGATTTTTTTCCTGTAGTCACCCGATTGGGTGATGCATGGCTAGTGAAACTATTTTAATTAATAATTGTGGTCGATGGGGCCACGTGCACAGTAAGCAACTTGGGGTCGCGTCAAGCGACCCCACTTTTATATTTCCCGCAGATTACTTCGATAAATTCCTTAAGTCTGCTATTTCCCGGTGTCCCTGTTTCCTATCGTTTAGGCGGCGTAAGGCCTGAGAGTTCATGGACCAGGCGGGCCAGTTCCAACTGTGTATGAAGTCCGGTTTTCTCGAATATTCGGCGTAAATGCGTCTTCGCGGTGTTGCGTTTGATACCCAGTTTTTCGCCAGTCGCAACCAGTGAGCCAACGAGGGTCAGCAAGCGCGCGAGGTGGGCTTCAGACTGTGATAGGCCATATTCTTCCTGGAGTAGCGTTTCCACATCATCCGAGGTCTCGGTCGGGCTTAATGTATATATAAGGAAAAGTGGCCCTTCATGGTTATCGGCCTCTGGGATCTCCGGTCCTACGCTTTCGATGATGATGCGAAAGAGCTCACCATTTTTGTTGCGTTGACAAAAATCCGTAACGCGACTGTCCACCAAGTTGTTTGAAAAACTGTCTTTGATGATATTGGATTCAAATTCTACCATGTCCTGAAGACAGGTATCCAGTTGCCGATTGCGAACGATCAGAACATCATTTTGCAAGCCTGCAAGATCTCTGTCTACAAGGGCTGCTAGTCCGCGCGAAGTATGAGCCAAAATCTGGCGTTCACTATTGATTAAAACGGCGTTGCTGCCCACACCCTCGAGGACAACCTCCCTATGCGACTTGGCAGCTACAGCGTCCTGAAATGCATCAAATGTTTCCAAACCCGTTTTCAATATCTCGGAAATTTTTCGGAAAGCCGTAATTGCCTCATCAATGTCGATTGAATTTGGAGATCTGCCGGGAAAAAGGCATGCAAATAAAAGGGTCGTTCCATTGTTGCGCCGAATAAGCGAAATCAGGCCAGGTGCGGAAACAAGGCCATCGCGGAGGACGTGATCGTCTACAACACTCTGGCTTTCGAGATTAGACTTGTCGCGACACAAGCTGAGTGAGGTTTTACAATATGGAAAATCGAGTTCGGCTTCCGACCTCAAAAACTGAAAACAAGACTGATTATGCTGCATCGTAATTGAAGACAGGATGTCCGCGAGGGTGGCAGCAGATTTGAAGCCGCCATATCGACTGCTGGGTATGCCATCGGGAAGATACTCGGCGAAAAAAGTCCGGCAGCTCAAACGGGAGTCTACACTTTCAAGAATTGAGCTCCATCCTGACGGGCGAGCGACATTCCTGATAACTTCTCTAAGTAGTTCTGTCTCAGCTGTTGCGTTAAAAAATTCCATGCAGCGTTTCATTTACTCAAAAGGATGCATTTGATTTATTATATGACGGAATATTTTGAAGTCTATATTAAAAGCATAGTAGTAATTGTATAAATTGATAGATTATTTGGACTTATACTAAGGAATAAGGGAGGCAATTCTTTTAGGTGGTGAAAGGGTGTTCTTACTAATTTAATGGTGTAAAAAATGCAACTTATGATTATCTGGGGTTGTATTTGTGAGCTCGTAATCCGGTCTTGGCAGAAATTTTGTGACGGACGAGCAATCGTTGGGCGGTATGCACTGCCCTTTGGTGTTCGTTCATTTGAATGAATGACAACTCGTTCGACGAGCCTCTGACGAACGAGGATGATGTGAAGTGAAGCCGGAACAGGGTAATGGCCCTAGGATTGCGGGTCCAGCTCTGTGGTTCCTGCTGCTTCGCCGTTCTGGCCCAACTGAATTTTTTCAACCTTGGCTTCAGCTGATTTGAGCAAGGTGTCGCAGTGTTTGCGCAATGTGTCTCCGCGCTCGTACATCTCGATGCTACGCTCCAAGGGGACATTGCCCTGCTCAAGCTCGCGAACGATTGTTTCCAGCTGCTTCAGAGCCTCTTCAAATGAAAGGGCAGAGATGTCGTTTGCAGCTTCAGCCATCGATACGGTCCTTGAATGCTCTCGAAATGATCACCGCAAACTTGCGGTCCTTGGGCAGAAGGTCAAGACATCAAATCATATTCACACCAACCATCCACGTTGTTTTGGATGGATTGTGCCGAAATCGCAGTGCTTGCCGTCAGCCGGTCATAAGCGTCAACATATGAGCAGCAACTGAACGTGCCAGTCCTTCCAGATCATATCCGCCTTCAAGGACAGATATGAGGTGCCCGTTGCTGTGTTTGTCCGCGACGTCCATCAGTGCTCTGGTTGCCCAGGCAAAGTCGGCTTCGACCAGATTAAGGCCTCCGAGGGGGTCTCGTGCATGGGCGTCAAAACCAGCTGAAATTATCACAAACTCGGGTGAGAAGTTGTTTAGTCGGGGCAGAAGAGCAACTTCAAATGCCTCTTTGAAACCGGCACCATCCTCACCTGGTGCGAGTGGGACATTGACGATCGTATTGGCGTCCCCGGTCTCTGAGGCCGCTCCAGACCCGGGATAAAGTGGCATTTGATGTGTTGAACAATACATGACACTCGGGTCGTCCCAGAAAATGTCTTGCGTTCCATTGCCATGATGGACATCGAAGTCGATGATTGCGACACGGTCTATACCGTATTTTTCCTGAGCGTATCTGGCGGCAACAGCGGCGTTGTTAAAAAAGCAAAAGCCCATTGCACGGTCTTTTTCCGCGTGATGTCCAGGTGGTCTGGACGCCGAAAAGGCATTGTTGACCTTTTTGGTCAGGACTTCGTCGACCGCACGGCAAGCCCCGCCAGTGCCTCTGATGGCAGCTTCCCATGTACCCGGTGACATCGTAGTGTCTTCGTCTACACGAGCGGTGCCCTCGCTGGGAGCAAGGCGGTGTAGGCGATCCACATACTCCATAGGATGTGCACGGGCGATATCCTCAAGGACTCCCACGGGAGCAAGGTCGCGCTCCAGTGGCTGAAATTTTTCGTGCTCCAGGATACGGTCTATTGCCCGAATCCTGTCCGGTCGTTCTGGATGCCCGACAGGCGTTAGATGATCGAGATAGGACGTATGGTGCAATAGGAGCGTGGACACTTGATGCGTTTCCAGAATTATTAGTTTTTGACTATTTGCTGCATCAGAACGCGTGCACGGAGGCCTGTCAATGAGCCATCCGGATGGGGGTGGTCAGTCTTGGTAATCCGGCATAGGGATGAACGCAGCCTGCGTTGAATTTCGGCATCGCAGCGACCTAGGAGTGTGACGCCTTGTCGCTGAAGATAATTCTCAAGCGCCTTGCCAGGGAATCGGAAAACAAAAAAAGACCGGCACATATCTGCCGGTCTGTCTAAAGGTGCGAGCATCGCGATGCCCGAGGGGAGGTCCGCTGCATCTCAAATCTGAAACCAGCATAAGTGATTCCGTTATGGGAAAGCGAGCCTTTAGAACAATTCTTTGAGTACATGGTGTTGATAAGTTTGAATAGTAGTGCTGTAAATTAGCTTTGAATGTATGGTTTGCTTAACCAATGGCCATTCATTTGCAGGTCTGTTTTGATATCAATTAACTCACATCAGTTCAGATCTGATGATTAACTTAAGGTGATCATAGCGTGGACTTTCGGTTTAACAATTATGTCTGAGTTGCTGAAATTAAAGACAGAATATTTCTAACTGGGATGTCTTTGAGAAACGTTTGGTCTTGCGCTTGGGACTCTGAATTCAACTTTGCCTGAAAAAGTAATCAGTCGCGTGGCGCGGCAGCCCGCCTAAGTCGGTCATTGATTGCTTCGCCCAATCCCAGGTTGGGGATATGTTGGACTCGAATGGTCTTGGCGCCGCAATTATCAAGTGTTCGCATGGCTTGAAAGAGATTTGAAGCCGCTTCCGTCATGTCGCCAGAGGGACTGAGATTGATTTCTTTTGTGGCTTTTTCGGCGCCCGGTAGCTTGCTTGATCCGAAAGACAGCAGCGCATCTTCAAAGGTAATTTCCTCAGCGTCCAAGACCATGATGGCATCTGGAGCGTAGTGCGATGTCAGCATGCCCGGGGCGGACGGGGCGTCTGGTGTTTCTTCTGAAGAATGTGTTTGAAGAGAAGATCCCAGCACAGTTTCTATGTCTTCCCTGGAAAGTCCGCCGGGACGAAGCAGGCGCGGTTGGTCACCAAACAGACCGATAATCGTGGACTCGATGCCTACTTCGCAGAAGCCGGTATCAACCACATAGCTCAAGGATGATCTTAGATCAGCGATGACGTCGTCGGCGCATGTGGCGCTGATTTTGCCCGACCTGTTTGCGCTGGGAGCCGCCAAGGGACGCCCGGTAGCCTCTGCCAGAAACCGCATGACCGGTCCAGCCGGAACACGTAGAGCAACCGTCTTCAACCCTGCAGTCGCGAGCTCCGAGATTGTGGAGGTTTCGGCTTTGGGAACAACAAGCGTCAGCGGTCCGGGCCAGAAAGCTTTTGCGAGTTTCAAGGCCTGCTCGTTGAAGACGCCATGTTGTTGCGCCACTTCCAGCGAAGGAACATGGGAAATCAGAGGATTGAAACTGGGTCGGCCTTTGGCTGCAAATATCTTGGCGCAGGCAATACTGCTTGTCGCGTCTGCTGCCAAACCATAGACGGTCTCTGTCGGAACCGCGACAAGGTCGCCAGCCTTTAGAGCGTCAGACACTTTTCCAGCATCGTCGCTCTGTTGCCATCCCGGTGTGGCCATATCAGGTGTCCAGCGCTGCATGAGCGTTTTCCATCAGGTCGTTTTTGCAAGTTAATCAGAAAGAAGAACACATGCCGTTACGAAATGGGTTGACGTTTACGTCAACCTGACTAGGTTCTCGTCAATCTGCTGTCGTAAGTGCCTTTTGCGGACAAGGAATTGCATCGTCAAGCTTTTGACAGTCTCAATGACGGTTTTTGGTCAAATTGACCGCCGGTTCTCGGGAGGAACTGAATGTATCGCGCTCCAGTCGAAGAAATCGCCTTTACCTTGAAACAGGTTTGCGGCCTCGGTGATTTGCAGAAGACAGGTCATCATGCCGAACTAGGCGACGATCTTGTTGATGCCATTTTGAATGAGGCAGGCCGTTTCGCGTCGGAAGAAATTGCACCGTTGAACAGCGTCGCCGACAAGCACGGAACGCCGCTGAACAACGGCGAAGTGACAACTCCTCCCGGTTGGCGCGACTTGTACCATGCCTGGATTGAGGGTGGTTGGAACGGTTTGTGCGCTGAACCGGAGTTTGGCGGGCAGGGGTTGCCGCAAATGATGTCGGCAGCAACATTGGAGATGTGGAACTCGGGATCAATGGCATTTGCCATTGGCCCGACATTGACACTTGGAGCAGTTGAAGCGCTCGAGAAACATTCATCCGATGAGCTGAAATCCAAATACCTCGAGAAACTGGTGTCCGGTGAATGGATGGCCACCATGAATCTGACCGAGCCACAGGCCGGATCTGATCTGAACGCGCTCAAGGCAAAAGCCGAGCGCAATGAGGACGGCACTTACCGGATCTTCGGACAGAAGATCTTCATTACCTATGGCGAACACGACATGACGGACAATATTGTCCATATGGTCTTGGCCCGCCTGCCGGATGCTCCTGCTGGAACCAGAGGGATTTCCCTGTTTCTGGTGCCAAAGTTTTTCGTCAATGATGATGGCTCGCTTGGAGAGCGCAACGATGTGGTTTGCGCTGGCGTTGAGCACAAGATGGGAATTCACGGTTCGCCGACTTGCACCATGGTTTATGGGGACGAAGGCGGAGCAATCGGTTGGTTGGTTGGCGAGGAAAATCGCGGTCTCGCCTGTATGTTCACCATGATGAACAATGCCCGTCTTGCGGTTGGCATTCAGGGTCTTGGTGTTGCTGAACGTGCTTATCAGCACGCGCTGTCTTATGCGCTGGATCGCAAGCAAGGCAGAGCGCCCGGCGACAAGGCTGAGGGTATGAGCCCGATTGCCCGGCACCCGGACATCAAGCGTACCTTGCTGGCCATGAAATCCCGCACACAGGTTGCCCGTGCGATTTGTTTTGCCTGTGCGCATGCCATCGACATGGCAAATATCGCTGTTGATGAGGGTGCCAAAAAACATTGGAGCGAGCGGGCTGGCTTGCTCACACCAATTGCCAAAGCGCTATCGACAGATTTTGGTGTTGAAGTGGCTTCCTATGGTGTTCAGATCCATGGCGGTATGGGCTTCATTGAAGAAACCGGCGCGGCGCAGCATCTGCGCGACGCGCGGATTGCACCGATCTATGAGGGCACAAACGGAATTCAGTCAATTGACCTGGTGATGCGCAAACTTCCGCTGTCCGGCGGTGATCAGATCAAAGGGTTTATCGCGGAGTTGAAATCAATCTGCGATGAAGTCGCTGCATCCAACCGTCCCGAGTTCGGCGCCACGGCTGACCGTCTGGCAGCAAGTCTTCAGGATTTGCAAGAGGCGACTGATTACATGCTGGCCGCGCAGGCGGAAGGGCGAGTCGCTGACGCGCTTTCTGGCGCAACCCCATACTTGCGGATCGCTGGTTTGGCGCTCGGCGGTGCTCTGCTGGCCAAAGGTGCTTTGCGGTCAACTGAGGATACAGCGCAAAAACTGGCTGAAAGAACTCTTCTGGCGCGCAGTTTTTGCGAAACCACGCTCGGTGAAACAGCTGGTTTGAAGTCCGACATTTTGCTGTCAGCGGAAGCCATTCAGGCATTTGACGCTGAAACATTGGCCTCCTGACAAGGTGAAAAGGAACTAGTTCATGATCCGCATCAGCCTTGAAGAGGGGGTCCAGACCTTGCGTCTGGATCGCCTTGAGAAAAAGAACGCCCTTACGAGGCAGATGTATGCTGACCTTGCCGAGGCACTGGAGACCGGCAACGGCGACGAAAGTGTTCGTTGTCACCTGATTTGCGGCCAACCGGACGTGTTCACATCCGGCAATGATATTGCAGATTTTCTTCAATACGCGGGCAAGGTCGACATGTCCGAGACCGAGGTTGTGCGGTTTCTGCGGGCGCTTGTTGGCAACCAGAAGCCGTTGGTGGCGTCGCTTGATGGTATTGCTGTCGGTGTCGGTGCAACGCTGCTGATGCATTGCGATATTGTCTTTGCGTCACCAAACACCGTCATCAGTTCACCGTTTGTCGATCTGGGGCTTGTCCCGGAAGCTGGGTCCAGCTTGTTGGGCCCGCAAATCATGGGACACGCCCGCGCTTTCGAACTCCTATGCCTCGGGCGCAAGTTTTCAGCGGAAAAAGCGCTGACTGCAGGTCTGGTCAATGAAATTGTAGAAGGTGATGTCGATGCGGTCGCTCTTGCCTGTGCAAGAGAAATCGCGGCCAAACCGCCGGAAGCTATGGCAATTTCCAGAAAACTGCTGCGCGGTGACACGTCAGGTTTGGCGGAACGTGTCGAAGAAGAAGCCAGGTTATTTGCCGCCAGGCTGTCATCCCCTGAAGCCATCGCTGCGTTTCAGGCCTTCATGAGCAAAACAGCCAAGAAATAACCGGCTCTACGCCAATTCACTCGGAGGAGTTTGCAATGTCCCTGAAGGGCAAAACGCTATTTATCACCGGCGCGTCGCGCGGAATAGGCAAAGCCATAGCGCTTCGGGCTGCAAGGGACGGCGCGAATGTTGCTGTGGCAGCCAAGACTGCTGAACCTCATCCCAAGCTGGAAGGCACAATATTTACCGCCGCTGAAGAGATTGAAGCTGCAGGCGGCAAGGCTCTTCCGGTGCTTTTGGATGTTCGGGACGACGAAGCGGTCAAAGCCGCAATCGACAAGACGGCAGATCATTTTGGCGGATTGGATATCCTGGTGAATAACGCCAGCGCCATCCAGCTGACGCCAACCCAGCAGACCGACATGAAGCGATTTGATCTGATGCATCAGATCAACACGAGAGGCACTTTGGCGTGTGCCAAACATGCGATTGAGCATCTGAAAAACTCCGATAATCCGCATATCATGATGCTGTCCCCACCGCTTGATATGCAGGAGAAATGGTTCTCACCGTTTACGCCATATGCAATCGCCAAATATGGTATGAGCCTGGTTGTTCTGGGGCTTGCCGGTGAACTGCGCTCCAAAGGAATTGCGGTCAATGCGCTGTGGCCACGAACAACGATTGCAACAGCTGCGATCAAGAACATCATCGGCGGTGACAAGATGATGCAACAGAGCCGCACACCGGACATTCTGGCTGATGCTGCCTATGAGATCTTCACTTCGCCGTCCAAAGAGCTGACCGGCCAGTTCCTGATTGATGACACGTTCCTCGCCAGCAGAGGTGTGACGGACTTCGACAAGTACCGTGTGGATCCGTCATTGGCATTGGCGCCGGATTTCTTTGTTCCCGATGACAGCATCGCCCCTTGTGATCTTGGGCCTGTCAAATCCTGATCAGAAATTTGCCGAGGCAGGCTTGCAATTTCAGGCCCGCCTCGGCAATGTTCCGGAGCCGTTGAGGGCGGCAACCGGATCCGCGGAAAGCGAAAGCACCCTGACTTGAATGACCATTGCCGGTTTTTCACCTGCGCCCGACACCAGCGGATCATCCGGGCCCTTGATCAGGAGAAAAGCCATGTCCGCAGAGACAAGAGCTTCCCTTGAAACTTACCGAAAAGAAGCGCGTCACCTGAAGAAAGCGCATGCTCTTCATGATGCAGATGCGCTTGGTCGTTTGGCGAAATATATCGCGCCGGACAAGCCGCTGAAACACGCTGATTACCTGCATGTGATTGCCCGCGAAGCTGGGCATGACAGTTGGCCGAAGCTGAAGTTCGCTATGGAAAGTGAAACCATGAACCGTGAGCAGCGCGCAGAACGGCTGAAAACGGCACTCTATTTCGGCCAGCATTGGGTGACAGAAAAACTGCTTGAGGTTGACCGGGATCTCGGAACGGCCAATTTGGGCCTGCAAATCGCGCTTGGTGATCTGCAGGCTGTCAAATCCGCACTTAAATCTGACATCCGGTCCGCCACCCGGCCAATCGGTATCCGAACACCGATCCTGCATCTTTGTTTTTCGAGGGAAGTGCATCGGCGACCGGAATTGTGCGACGACATAGTCGCAATTGCTGAGCTTCTTGTTGCCAACGGTGCAAGTGTGAATGACGGGTACCCGCCCGAGCCCGGAGCAGATCACACATTATCCGCGCTCTACGGCGCCATGTGCCATGCGGACAATTTCGCGCTAGGTCGCTGGTTCTTGGAAAATGGCGCTGATCCGAATGACAACGAAAGCCTGTACCACAGCACGGAGCTCGGCCACACCAAGGCTCTAAAGTGCCTTTTGGAACATGGAGCCAAGCCTGATGGCACAAATGCACTGCCAAGAGCTTTGGATTTTGGCAATCAGGAAATGATCCGCCTACTTTTGGAACATGGAGCTGATCCGAACATTACTGTGCCGGATCATCCAAGCGGGCAGCCCATGAACACGATCCCCTCGTTGCACCAGGCCGTTCGCCGAAACGTCGCAGCACCGATTATTGACTTGCTTTTGAGCCATGGAGCTGACACGGAAGCGGTTTGGGAAGGGCATACCGCTTATGCAATGGCGCGGATATTCGGCAACCAGGAAGCTGCGCTTCAATTGGAGAAAAAGGGGTGCCGGACAACTCTGTCAGTTATGGAAGAAATACTGGCTGACTGCGCGGATGGAAAAACACCGCGAATTTCATCGGATATGCGTGACCTTGGTCCAGAAGACCGAAAGCTTCTGACACAACTGGCAACTGCTCCAGGCCGATTGCCTCACATGAATACCCTCGTTTCTGTCGGGTTTGATCCAGAACTCACCGACGACATGGGGTTGCCACCGCTTCATGTGGCAGGTTGGAATGGTTTGAGTTCAGAGGTGAAATACTTTCTATCTCTGAAGCCGGATCTCACCAGAAAGAACAATTTTGGGGGCGATGCTCTGGATACGGTTCTGCACGGCTCCGAGTTTGCGCCGGCGCATGCCCAGTCGGATCACATAGAATGCGCCAGACTGCTTCTGGCAGCAGGCAGCATGATTTTTCCGGATTTCATTTCCGGTTGCGGCAATGAAGAGATGGTTGACTTCCTGCAAAACTGGGTCTCGGAAAATCCGCGATCCCTAACGCAGCGTCCATAAAATTTGTATGAGCCGGATCGAATTGGTCCGGTTCACTTTCCTGTCGGGAAACCTCCTGATAAAACAACTTTACGTAAGTCGTGATGTATGCATTTCAGGAGGGTTTCATGGAAAGTGCAGTCGATCAGGTAAGCGTCTATGCACCGGTGCTCATGAACGCGATCAAGGCTTTGATCGTTCTTGTCATCGGTTGGTTTCTCGCTGGTTTTCTCTCGGGTCTGACCAAGCGTCGAATAGTCGCCCACGAGCGCATCGACGACACAATAGGCGGGTTTGCTGCTTCGCTCGTGCGCTGGCTGGTCTTGCTGATCACACTGATCGCGGTTCTTCAGCTTTTCGGCATTCAAGCGACGAGCCTTGTTGCTGTTCTCGGTGCAGGCACATTGGCGGTTGGCCTTGCCCTGCAAGGAACTCTCAGCGACATCGCAGCAGGCGTTATGCTGGTTATTTTCCGGCCTTACAAGGTCGGGCAATTTGTCTCGATTGGCAGCACTTCCGGGACGGTCAAGGACCTGAACATCTTCGTGACGGAACTTGTCACGCCGGACAACGTGCAGATCATCATGCCGAACGGCCAGGCGTGGGGCGCGGTAATCACCAACTTTTCAGCGCATTCAACCCGACGCCTGGACCTGACATTTGGCATCGACTATGGCGATGATGCGAATAAGGCGATCCAGATTATTCTGGATGTATCCATCGCAGATGAGCGGGTCAAAAGGGACCCGGAGCCATGGGTGCGCGTGACCAACCTCGGCGACAGTTCCGTAGATCTGGGTGTGCGTCTGTGGTGCGAGGCTGGTGACTACTGGGAATTGAAGTTCCACATGCTCAAAGCGGTGAAAGAAGCCTTTGATGCGGGCGGAATTTCAATTCCCTACCCGCATCAGGTGGAAATCCAGAAGGCCGGTTGAACGCCTGGTCAATAGCCAACAGGGGCGCGGATCAACCGCGCCCTATGTATGGCATCTTTGTTGCCATGATCGTCATGAATTGGACGTTCGCAGACAGTGGCAGGCTGGCCATATTGACGACAGCATCTGCCACATGGACGACGTCGATGACGGGCTCAGGCCGCATGGAGCCATCAGCTTGCGGCAATCCCTTGTCAAAGTTCGCAGTGATTTCAGAAGCTGCATTGCCGATGTCGATCTGACTGCAGGCGATGTCGAATGCACGCCCGTCAAGTGACAGGGTTTTTGTAATGCCGCTGACGGCATGTTTTGAGGCTGTGTAGGCCACAGAGCCGATGCGCGGAACGTCAGCCGAGATCGAGCCGTTGTTGATGATCCTGCCACCCTGAGGATCCTGGTGGCGCATCATGGCAAACGCACCGCGAGCGATCAAAAAAGCACCGTTCAGGTTGATGTTGATCACCTGCAGCCAGTCCTCTACAGACACTTCGTCAATCGGAGCCGATGGCGCCGATATTCCGGCATTGTTGAAGACAACATCCAGTCGGCCGTATTTTTCCTTGATCTGGGCATAGAGCGCGTCGACCGAAGCAGGGTCGGAGACATCACATGCGACACAGAGAACTTTGCTTGCATCTGCGCCTGCTGCAGCTTTCTGCAAAGCGTCGAGGCGTCGTGCCGCAAAAACGACCGTTGCACCAGCCTTCAGGAAGGCCTGTGCCGTTGCCCGTCCAATTCCGGAACTTGCGCCTGTGACCAAAATCACCTTGTTTTCCATTGTCATGCCGTCCTCCGTTTCGTCCGATCACGTTTCGGATCTGTTGTCTGAATTTGCTGGCCCGGTTTCAGGCTTGCCTTCGGAAATGTCTTTATCATCGTCAGGCTTCGATTTTTTGTCGAACAGGGGCAGGACAGTGTCCTCTGCTTCTCCTGCCAGATCTTTTTCGAACATGATCTGGCGCGATTTCGACAGATCCTCGACATGAGTCCGCAAATCGTCTGATTGTGCCATAAGGTTCTTGAAGTCCTGACCGCCAAGACAGATAAGCTGACAATACCCGAGTGCTACGACGTCAGCTGTTCGCCGACCACCAGTCATCAAGGCAATTTCGCCGAAGACATCACCTCGACCAAGCCGCACATTCCGTGTCGGTGTCCGCACTTCTACGGCACCCGATGCTATGAAATAGGCTGCATCGCCGCGTTCGCCCTTTTCAATCAGCTTTTCACCGGGAATGGCGAATTGCGGCCGCATCATTTTCATGATGGCCTTTTGCTGTGTTTCCGGGAGACCTTCGAACAATGGATGGGCTCGCACCAGATCGCGGGTTTTCATTCCCAGGTCGAGTTTGGGCCTTTGGATACTGGTTTTTCTTGCCTGTTCCACCTCGCGCATGAAATCCTGATGAAGTTCCGGGCCGATCAACATCTGGTCGCGCGCCTCGTCATAGGCCGTCTCCTCGAGCCGGACACCAGCCTTGCGAACAAACTGGTCTTCCAGAGCATCCGCATAGTCAGGGTACTGCAGTCGCAGGGCTTCCATTGCCTGAACGGTTTCTTCTTCCCGGGCGACAAGTGTTTCCTTGGAAATGGACCCAACCCGTTCCCCCAGAAGCGGACGAACCCGGGCTTCATTGAACTCGATGAGTTCACTGGCAAGAATGCGGTACACCAGCAGGAATTCGAAACGGTCTGCCAGTTGGTTGGCAAGGGGACGGTTGATCCGCAGTCGTCTTTGAAGGGCTTGTGCAAACCGGAAGCCGTATCCGAATTTCAGCGGTTGCCGACTTGCACGATTGTAGCCAGTCCGCCCTTCACTGCGCGTTAAGTCACCAATGCGCCCGGTAATGGCCAGAAACTTCGATACCGAACGACCAGAAATCGTTTTGTGATGGAAATGGTCCAGGACCAGTTCCTGTTCTCTGTCTGCTAGGGCAATGAGACCGATGTTGACGCGATCACGATCCGTGAGTTCTTCCAGCATATTTGCTTCAGCAGTTGCCGCGGCAGACCGGTTTTCATAGTTCTTGAGAACCCTCTGGGTGACTTTGGGCTCGATGTGATAGGCCTTGGCCGTCTCTTCGACTTCCTGGTGGACATGTGAAAGGGCAAGCGCCTGATACTGTTTTCGGAGCGCTGCATCGCGAACACTCAACTGATCGAGCTTCAGGAGTTTGATCAAGGGTTTGAGGCTGGTGCCATAAACAAGCAACGTGAACAGGACAAATCCTGTTGCCAGCTTGGTAATGAATGCGGAAAGCTCATCAGAAAGCCCCGGGTGCTCGGCGATACTCAAGGCCAGTGTCAATGTCACGGCTCCACGCATGCCGCCCCACAACATGACCGTTTTAAATTTACTGTTTACGGATTGACCCAAGCCGACTTTGCTCAAGACAGGCAGCAGTCCATAGATGACAACAGCTCTGGAAGCCAGAGCGGCGGCAATCACGATGAACAAGAGCAGAATGTCGATTGGCGCAAGATCAACAACAAGATGCGGGATCAGGATGGCTGCCAACAAGAAGATGAGCGATGCCGCCCAAAAGGAAATCTGTTCCCATACCGAATGCAGGAAGTTCCAGTTCGCAGGTTGAATGCGCGATGGCCCCTGTAGATTGAAGACAACGCCCGCACAAACCACCGCGACGACGGCTGAAACATCGACGAACTGGTCACTGATAACATATATGCCGTAAGGCAATGCCAGGCTGAGCGTGACTTGAGCCAGCGGCAAATCCCGCATCAATGGCAACAATGCGATGGCAAGTCGTGCCACCAGCATTCCGACAATCACACCTCCAGCAAATGACCTGATAAAGGCGACAAACGCCTCGCTCGCAGTAAGAGATTGTTGCCCGGTCAGGATATCGACCAGGATCACAAATATGACGATTGCAGCAGCGTCATTCAGCAGGCTTTCGCCTTCCACAATTCGGCCGAGGCGTGCCGGGGCACCAATGTCGCGGAAAATGGCAACAACTGCGACTGGATCAGTGGTTGCTACGATTGCCCCCAGAAGCAGACAGACGAGCAGCGGCATTCCGGAAAGCGGGTACAGGGCAAATCCGATAAAGGCTGTGGCGACAAAAACGGCGACCACCGCCATGACGAGAATAGGGGCCCAGTCCTCCATGAGACGACGGACATCCAGTGTCAGGGATGTCTGAAACAACAGCAGTGGCAGGAATACATAGAGTATTTTTTCGGAATCAAGCGGTGGGTTTACAAAGATGTTGGCAATCGTGTTGAAGGCGTCCGTCTGGGGCGTCAACAGGAGATAGGTTGCCCCAATGCCAATCAACGTCCCGACCATCGCCAGTAAAACACTTGGTGCAAGGCCCAGACGACGTGCAAGGGGTTGAAGCAGAGCAATTGTAAACAACAGCAGCGCGAATACGCCGGTAATAAAAGGTGTTTCCATGGCGCTAATGTGCCCCGCAAATACGGCAATTTCAAATACCGTAAAAAATACTCTTCGTGTTCATTTATGCCTGATTTCAACTGCCAAACCGTAAAGATTTATTGGTAGTATTGTCATGCAGTTTTTTGCGATCAACGGGGTCAACCCGAAGTCTTGGTTGCTTTTCGTTCGGACAGCCAAATCCCACCCAGGACCAGAACCAGCGCCAATCCATGATGCCACTCGAATGGTTCGCCAAGGATCATGACAGCCAGAACAGCCGCAAATATCGGGACCAGATTGATAAAGACGCCCGAACGGGTAGGGCCGATCAGTTCTACACCGCGCATGAAAAAGATTTGCGACAGGCAGGAAGGCCCAAGTGCGATATACAATACGATCAGCCAACCCTTCATGTCTGGCCAAAGTGCCGTGTCAGTCGCAATTTCGTAGGCCAGCCCTGGGAGCGATGCAAAGACGGAAATACCTGCCAGGACGGCGAAGAACACCAGTCCGGAGACCTGAGGTCTGTTCCTCAAGGCTAGCGTGTAGCCTGAATAAAGCACACAGGCGATCAGCATGATGCTGTCCCCCGGGTTCACCTTCAAAGACAAAAGAACGTCGAGACTGCCTTGCGCAGCGATCAGTGTGACGCCGATCAATGTTGCCAAAATGCCGACAACCTGAAGAGTTCGCACCTTTGTTCCAAACGCAATAACGGACCCGACGAGCACAAGGATTGGCATCGACCCCTGAATAATCCCGAGATTAACAGCGGTCGTATCTGCCGCCGCGATGTAAAACAGGGTGTTAAAGCTGACAAAACCGAAAACAGCCATCAGAATCATTCGCCCAAAAGCCGGACGCATCAGCGGCCATTCAGATCGGATCCTGGGCCAGAGAAGCGGGATCAAAACACTTGCAACAATCAGCCAGCGCAAAAAGACGACGACCATCGGGGACACTTCTCCGGCAGCAAGTCGCCCGGCGACAGTATTGCCGCCCCACAACAAAGTTGTCAGAACAAGCAAAAGAATTGCGTTGCCATATGCCCGGCCGCCGATGTGCCTTGCCCATGGGCTCATGCTGTCACGCTCATGATTTTTTCTTTCTGTTCTGATGATGCAGAACACATGATTGATATTCGGGCTTAATGGATAACGTTCGGTTCGGAAAGTGCTGGTTAGCGACCACGTGTCCGACAGGTGTGGAGATAATGAAATTTATTGTTTCCCAATTGGAAAAGGTCATGAACGCTTCTTGGCAATTGACCCAACAGGAGTAAAGCGCCAAAACACAGGTTAATTACAATTCGCGCGGATAGGCCGGAGAAGAAGATATGACTGATCGCATCAATGCCCATGGACTGCAAGTCGCCAAAGAACTCTATGATTTTATCAATGGCAGTGCCTTGCCGGAAACAGGGGTCGATCAGGACCATTTTTGGAAAAGCCTGTCAGATCTGATTCATGATCTGGCTCCGAAAAATCGCGAGCTTTTGGCCAAACGCGATGCGCTTCAGGAAAAAGTCGATGCCTGGCACAAAGCCAATCCTGGTTCGCCGGACATGGCTACCTATAAATCCTTCCTGAGTGAAATTGGCTATCTGGTTCCCAAGGGAGAAGATTTCACCGTTGGCACGCAAAACGTTGATCCTGAGATTGGCGAAGTCGCAGGTGCGCAGCTCGTTGTTCCGGTGATGAACGCACGGTATGCCTTGAATGCTGCCAATGCCCGCTGGGGCTCGCTTTATGATGCGCTTTACGGCACCGATGCAATGGGCTCCAAACCGCAAGCTGGCGGTTTTGACGCAGCCCGCGGTGCAGAAGTGATTGCCTATGCGCGCAAGGTTCTGGACGACTCTGCACCGCTGAGCTCTGGCAGCTGGACAGGTGTTACAGGTCTGTCGATTGAAAATGGTGCTTTGAAAATCGCGACAGAAAGTGGTGATACGACGTTGGCCGACGCTTCGCAGTTTGCAGGCTACTCCGGCGACACCGCTGCGCCTTACAAAGTTTTACTGGTCAAAAACGGTCTGCATCTGGAAATCAACGTTGATAGCCAGCACCCGATTGGAAAGACCGACAAGGCCCATATCTCAGACGTCGTGCTGGAATCGGCCATGTCGACCATCATGGATTGCGAAGACTCTGTCGCTGCCGTTGATGCCGAAGACAAGGTTGTGGTCTACACAAACTGGCTTGGTTTGATGCGTGGTGATCTGGAAGAGACTTTCCAGAAGGGTGGCAAGGACGTCACACGGCGGATGAACGGTGATCGCCATTACACCGCCCCAAATGGTAGTGCAGTGACCCTTCACGGCCGCTCGCTGCTACTGGTGCGCAACGTGGGTCACTTGATGACGATTGATGCTGTTCTGGATAAGGAAGGCAATGAAGTGCCCGAAGGTCTGCTCGACGGTATGATCACTTCAATGATCGCACTTCACGACGTTGGCCCGAACGGTGGCAACACTAACAGTCGCGCGGGTTCTGTCTACATCGTCAAACCGAAGATGCATGGTCCGGAAGAAGTTGCTTTTGCCAGCGAGATTTTCAACCGCGTTGAAGACTCCCTGGGCATGGCGCGCAACACGATCAAGATGGGCATCATGGATGAGGAACGCCGGACAACGGTGAACCTGAAAGAATGCATACGTCAGGCAAAGGATCGGGTGTTCTTCATCAATACCGGCTTCCTGGATCGCACAGGCGATGAAATGCATACGTCCATGGATGCAGGCCCAATGATCCGCAAAGGCGACATGAAGGCAGCAGCCTGGATTGGTGCCTACGAGAACAACAATGTTGATGTTGGTTTGGCTTGTGGCTTGCCGGGGCATGCCCAGATTGGCAAAGGCATGTGGGCCATGCCGGATCTGATGGAAAGCATGCTGGAGCAGAAAATCGGCCACCCCTTGTCCGGTGCAAACACTGCCTGGGTGCCTTCTCCAACAGCTGCAACCCTGCATGCCATGCACTACTACAAGGTTGCCGTAAAAGAGCGTCAGGCCGAGTTGAAATCACGCGAAGCCGCCAAGCTGGAAGATATTCTGTCGATCCCGGTTGCCGAGCGTCCGAACTGGGCACCTGATGATATCCAGGCTGAACTTGACAACAATGCGCAAGGCATTCTCGGATACGTGGTGCGTTGGGTAGAGCAGGGCATTGGCTGTTCCAAAGTCCCGGACATCAACAATGTCGGCCTTATGGAAGACCGGGCCACCTTGCGGATTTCCTCACAGCACATTGCAAACTGGCTCCACCACGGGGTGGTTGGCAAGGATCAGGTCATGGAAACCATGAAACGCATGGCAGCAGTGGTTGACCAGCAGAATGCAGGCGATCCGCTTTATCGTCCGATGGCAGCTGACTATGATAGTTCTGTCGCTTTCCAAGCAGCCTGTGAGCTGGTATTTGAAGGCACCCAGCAGCCGAACGGCTACACCGAGCCAGTGCTGCATCGTCGCCGGATCGAATTCAAGACCAAAGCTGCCTGATCAGCGATCAATTCTAACCAATATCCAAAACCCCGCAGACTTAACGTATGCGGGGTTTTTTATTGGCAAACCGATGCGATGGACATTAAATCGCAAACGATACATTCGAGGTGGCCTTTAGAATATGAATCTGGACTCCAAAAACCTGCCTGCCATAACGATTGGAATCTTTACGCTGGCGATCGTCGGATGGCTCGCCTATGGCAGTGAAGGCATACTCAAAACCCTCGGTGCCAAAGATACACGTTTGCTCAAACCGGACGATCCAAAGATTGTGGCGATTGGTCAAGCCGTTTACCTCGCCAATTGCGCATCATGCCACGGCAAGGGGCTTGAAGGTCAACCAGACTGGCAGACACCAAAGCCCGATGGACGTCGGCCTGCACCACCGCATGATGTCAGCGGCCATACCTGGCATCATGCTTCTGCGTTGCTTTTCGATATGACAAAGTATGGCATTGCCGAAGCCGCTGGTCTGGAAAACTACGACACTGACATGCCTGCTTATCAGGACGTTCTGACGGACGAGGAAATCATTGCAGTCCTGTCGTTCATAAAGTCGACGTGGCCCGAAGAGATCCGGCAAAAACATGATCAGCTGGATCAAGCCGCCGCTCGAAGAAACTGATTGGCCGTGGATTACAATGGCAATGCAGGGCTTTCCTGAAAACCGAGATGTAGCTCGTTTCCGTCATATGAATGCGCGCGTGCTACGTCTTCGTTGAGCGCATGGCCAAGGCCCGGTTCGGTCGACGGGATGATGTAGCCGTTCTCCCAGTGAATGGGTCGATCCAGTACGTCCGCATAGAAACCATCAAAGGTCCGGATCGATTCCAGAACCAGGAAATTCGGGCTGCAGGTGGCCAGTTGGATATTGGCGAGAGCGACAAGGGGACCGCAATAAAGGTGCGGTGCAATTTGAGCTGAATAGCATTCCGCCATCGACGCGATCTTCTTGCCTTCCAGTATTCCTCCGACCCGTCCGAGGTTCATCTGCAGGATGCTGGCAGCTCCGGTTTCCAATACTCGTGAAAACTCATATTTGGTGCAAAGTCTTTCACCAGTCGCGACAGGAATGGACGTGAACCGAGCCACTTCGGCCATTCGCTCCGGCATTTCAGGCGGTGTCGGCTCTTCGAACCAGAGTGGGTCATAGGCCTCCAAACGGCGCGACATGCGCTTGGCACCGGACACGGTGAATTGGCCGTGTGTTCCGAACAAGAGGTCGGCTCTTGTCCCGACAGCTTCCCGAATAGCTTTGCAGAACGCTTCCGAGCGTTCGAGGTCTTCCAGACTGGGTTGATGGCCGTCGTAGATGGTGTAGGCACCTGCAGGGTCGAATTTGACCGCGGTAAAACCTTGTTCGACAGCTATGATAGCCGCTTCAGCCGCCATCCCGGGGTCGTTATAGACGTTAGGCTTTTCTGGGTCCGGATAGACGTCGCCCGATGAGGGGTAAAGATAGGTGTAAGACCGCAAACGCTCATGGATCTTGCCGCCGAGCAGTTCATAAACGGGTTTACCTGCCGCTTTACCGATTATGTCCCAGCAAGCCATTTCGAGGCCGGAAAGCACGCCCATGACGCTCACGTCCGGTCGCTGTGTGAATCCTGCGCCATAGGTTTTGTGCCAAAGCTTTTCGATATGGTGCGGATCTTCACCCTCAAACTGGCGCTGGAAAACATCCTTTGCCATGTCGGCTACTAGATGCGGGCCGAACGTCGCGTTGTAGATCTCTCCATACCCGACAACCCCGCAAGCGGTGACCAACTTCACGAAGATGAAATAGCGCCCTCCGTGGCGAGGCGGCGGGTTCCCGACAACAAAGGTTTCGATTTCGGCGAGTTTCATGAAAGTTCGTCCAGCTGGAATGACATTTCAGGTTGCTATGAAATCACAAAGGTTTAGGGCCTGCTCATGACAAAACGTTTACGGTCAGAAATTGACGAGTAGGCTGCCTATTCCGAATTCGGATCCTCGTCCGAAGCAGTTTCAGGATCTTTTGCCTCAGACCCTTTGTACGTAAAGAGATAGGACCAAGCGGCGTAGGTGGTGATCGCAATCATTATGTAGCCCCAGGTTGTGTTGTTGAAATAAAACTCAACGCCTGTCCATACAGTACAGAATCCGACAAGAGCGATGCGGCGCCAAAGCGGGTCAAACCAGGGATGTTCAACGGGACCAAACACGGATATGCCTTTCTTAGAATTCGATTCAATAGTCAATTTGTCGGCTAAGGGTTCCGTAGGGAGACCCGCAAGCTATTGCAAAATTTGAGGAAATATTGCGTGTGTTCCGAGAGTTTCACCTTGCAACATTGTCTTTGACAGATGATTGTAATCAATCAGACTAGAGCTAATAAAGCGAACTTTTTTTGGAGAAATCGGGCACTCTAAAATGCTTCAACCGCTTGATCTCTTGACGGCGAATGATGCGCAAGGCCAGCACCCAGCGTCATATTATGCCGCGACAGCCAATGCGCAGCCAGATTACCAGTCTCTGGATGGCGCGCGAAGCGCAGATGTATGCATTGTCGGTGGTGGCTACACCGGGTTGTCAGCTGCCCTGCATTTGGCGGAGCGCGGTGTCGATGTCATTTTGCTGGAAGCCAACAAGGTTGGATGGGGCGCTTCCGGACGCAATGGCGGTCAGGTTGGCTCCGGCCAGAGGGTCGAGCAGACTGTCCTGGAAGAACGGCACGGACAATCACATGCCAAACTTCTTTGGGATCTGGCAGAAGAGTCAAAGGCACTGGTCAAAAGCCTGATTTCAAGGCATCAGATTCATTGTGACTATACCTCTGGTATTCTCCACGCAGATCATCGCAAGGCATTTGTTGAAGGAAGCCGCGATTATGTCGAGCATTTGCGGCTTGTCTACGGCTACGAGGATATCCGTTTTATCGCCGAAGACGAGATCGGCGAACTGGTTGGCAGCCCGAAATACCATGGTGGAACTCTGGACACGGGATCTGGACACCTGCATCCATTGAATTACGCATTAGGGTTGGCCAGAGCCGCAAATGCTGCCGGAGCAAAACTGTTCGAACGCACTCGGGTTCTGGAAGTAGGTGATATTGAACAGGGCCGTATCCGCGTCCGGACCGAACTGGGCGACGTTCGTGCACAGCATTTGATCCTTGCCTGCAATGGATATCTTGGCAAGCTGAACCGCAAAACGGCAGCTCATGTCATGCCGATCAACAATTTCATTGTGGCAACCGAGCCCTTTTCCGAGGAAGAGGCCAGAAAAATCATCCGGGACAATGTTGCGGTTGCCGACAGCAAATTCGTCATCAATTATTTCCGGCTTTCCGCCGACAGACGGTTGTTGTTCGGTGGGGGAGAAAACTACGGTTACCGGTTCCCCGAAGACATCAAATCCTTTGTGCGGACGCCGATGCTAGAGATATTCCCGCAGCTTGAGGATGTTCAGATCGATTACGGATGGGGCGGGACTCTGGCAATCACTCCCAAACGCATGCCTTACTTTGCAAAGTTGTCGCCAAACGTTCTGACGGCGACTGGTTATTCCGGACATGGCGTTGCAATGGCGACGCTGGGTGGTCAGTTGTTGGCAGAAGCAATCGCTGGGATCTCCGGCCGTTTTGATGTTTTTGAGCGTCTCGACATTCCGGCCTTTCCGGGCGGTGATAGCCTGCGTTCTCCTTTGCTCGCGCTTGCCATGACATGGTATTCGCTCCGCGACCGGCTTGGGTTTTAAGATGTTGCCGAGTATCCAGGACAGCCCCCGGACTGTGGGCAGCTATTGGGAGGCCTCCCGGCCAAATGAGCGCCAGGACCGTCAGTTGATGGGCAATGCTCTCTTTGATGTGGCAATCATCGGTGCCGGATATGCGGGTTTAAGTGCAGCATTGAAGCTCGCAGAATTCGGTTTGTCGGTTTGCGTGTTGGAAGCAGAGCATGTTGGCTACGGTGCATCTGGGCGCAATGGCGGTTTCTGCTGTTTTGGCGGGACCAAATTGACTGCCCGGCAATTGGTCAAGCGGTTTGGTCTGGATGAGGCCCGCCGGTTTACGGCGTATCAACTGGCGGGCATAAACCTTGTCGCAGATCGGTTAAAGGCATGGAATGTTGATGCAGATTGCCATTCCAAGGGAGAGACGTCTCTGGCTCATCGCCGGAAAGATGTGGACGCACTTGGCGCAGAAGCGGCGTTCTTGAAGGAAAATTTCGGGATCAGGGCGCGCCTTCTTGATAAATCTACGCTCGACCGCGAAGGATATGGCGGTCCTGAGTTTTTCGGCGGGCTGCATATGCCGTACGGCTTTGCACTCAATCCGATGGCTTATGTGCAGGCGCTGGCTGCTGAAGTTCGAAAACTCGGCGTAAAGATATTCGGCAAGTCCGCAGTGGAAACTTTGATCCGCGATGGAAGCCGCTGGCAACTCGACACGGGCCACGGGACAGTTTGCGCGAAGAGTATTGTTCTGGCCGGAAACGGATATTCCCGCGAAGATGTGCCTAAGTGGTTGCAGGGACGGACTTTGCCGGTGATGTCTTCTGTTCACGTCACACGTCCTTTGACAGACGAAGAACTGAGAGCCCAAGGCTGGACGTCTGACATGATGTCCGCTGATACGCGCACTCTGCTTCATTATTTCAGATTGATGCCGGACAAACGTTTTTTGTTTGGAACCCGCGGCGGGATTTTCGAAAACAAGGCGTCGCTTTCAGCCATGCGCAAACGCGGGCGATCCGATTTTGACAGGATGTTTCCTGCCTGGAAAGGCGTTGAAACCGACTACAGTTGGTATGGCCACGTCTGTCTTTCCCGAAACCTGACCCCGTTTGTGGGTATGGTTCCTGAAATGCCCGGTGTTTACGCTGCAATGGGGTGGCATGGAAGCGGGATCGCAATGGCGTCAATCTCAGGCGAGAAAATCGCAGGCTTGATCACGGGCGCGATTAGGCGCGAGGACTTGCCGGTGGCAATCCAAAACCCGTTCGAACGGTTTCCATTCCCGAGTTTTCGAAAGTTATATCTGCAGGGAGCCTATTGGTGGTACGGGGCCCGGGACCTTTAACTCCCAAGTAGACGATGACCTATTTGATGTTGATGTTATATTTGTCTACATTGTAGACTTGCCTTCCCGAATGATCATCTCTGATATACTTGTAACTGATTTTGAAGGTATCTTTCCCCCGGTATCCGCTATTGGGTCGATAGTAAATTGCAGTGCCTTTTACCGTTTTTGAAGCGCATCGACCTGCCTTCTCGCTTAATTTAAATGTTGCCTGTTTGAAGGTTACTTTGCCGTGTTTAGGTGCCTTGGTAATTTTGAATGTGGGGATTATTGAACCAAGACATGTGCCGCGATTATAAGTTGCGTTAGCTCCAATTGTAGACGATTTGTTGGCAGGCACAGTTCGATTGAAAGTCTCAGCATAGGCATGGGAAATACCGAAGAGTATCGAGCATGCAACAAGTATGTATTTCATAGCACCTACATCATTGATATAAATATCAATAAATTAGCTTCGATTTTTGCGATTCGCAAGGCGATTTTATAGATAGGTATTTTTGATATTTGTGTGGTGGTTTCAATGATATTAACAATCATAAGATGAGGCTCTCTTCAAAAAAACTACTCAATGTTGTGCTGAATCAACGAAAAAGTAGCGTTCTCAGCTAAGTTCTTTGACTTGTTGAGGAGGAACAAATGGCTGCTAAATCCAAGTCAGAACTGTTGGCTGTCACTGCAAAAGAGTTCGAGAAATTCCAGAAAATACTGCAAGACCTGCCTGCGGTATTGCAATTGGAGAAAGACAACGACGGCACTTCTCCGAAGGACATTGTTGGTCACAGAGCTCACTGGATTGAGTTGTATCTCGGTTGGTATCGCGATGGCCAGGAAGGCAAACAGGTTTACTTTCCGGCCAAGGGCTACAAGTGGAACGACCTCAAGCGGTACAATGCCGACCTCAGGGACCGGCAATCTGCACTCTCTTGGCAATCCGTTGTTTCGCTGCTGGATACCAATCACAATGAACTTCTTGCCCTGATCGAAGGCCTGTCGGAGGACCAGCTCTATGGTGGGCCCATGAAGGGTGCAAACAACGCCTGGACGACCGGACGATGGGCGGAAGCGGCTGGGCCGAGCCATTATAGATCTGCCGCAAAATATCTCCGTCAAAGGATAAAGGCCAGCTAGTCACAATTTTTGTGTCCGCTGGCATCTCTTCCCGTTGCAAAGCCATTGGTTCGCTCAATGGATTTTTTGTAAGTGCCTGTTGAAACGAGTGTTGACGACGTTTTGCTTTTTATATAACTAATGAGTTATGGAACAGGATGGTTATATAATATCAAACCCGAATCTGGACACAGTGTTCGCTGCGCTTTCAGATCCAACACGTCGAGCAATCCTGACGCGGTTGGCAGCTGGCGAGGCATCGGTGAACGATATCGCTCAGCCTTTTGAAATGAGTCAGCCTGCGGTCTCCAAACACTTGAAGGTACTGGAGCGGGCAGGGTTGATTGAGAGGGGCGCGGATAAGCAGCGTAGACCAGCACGATTGTCGGCGGAGCCCATGAAAGACGCCGTAGCCTGGCTGGAAGAATTCAAGCGTTTCTGGACATCGAGTTTTGATCAGCTGGATGAACTTCTGGACGAACTTAAACAAACTGATTTTGAGGAGAACGATTAGTATGCCCGAATTGCCTGAGTATGTATTGACCCGAAAATTCAATGCACCCCGCGAGATGGTCTGGAAAACATGGACCGAGCCAAAATTGTTGGCACAGTGGTATGGGCCGGGTGTTGAAACAGTCATTCACAAACTGGACGTCACTCCCGGCGGACTCTGGCTCAATGAAATGCGGATGGGCGGCGGATCGCATTATCAGAGGGTCGAATATCTGGAGGTGGAGAAACCTGCAAAGCTCGTTTGGCTGCACTCAGTGTCCGATGCCGAGTGGAAGGTTACACCGAATCCAATGATGCCGGATTGGCCTCGGGTCCTGATGACAACTGTCACCTTCGAGCAAGTTGGCGATGAAACCGAGATGAGGCTGATTTGGGCACCGTATGAAGCCACTGATGCCGAGATCGCCTGTTTTGGCCAGGCCATTTCCGGTATGGACAAAGGTTGGGGCAAAGGTATGGAACTTCTTGCTGCGCTGCTCGAAGAGCTGCGTTCGGAAGCTGCCTAAATCCGAGTAGCCTGCTCTTTGGGCAGGCTGTTCATCCATTTTCACTAAAAGTTTGAAACCGGTTTTCAGGTTCCACAACAGGAATTCTAAGTTCATTTCTTGCTATTCTTTCTGTAGCGTATTATTAGCTATTTAAATCATAGCAGATAAATGGAAGTTGAAATGCTTGTCCTGTTTCCGGCCCTGGCGGCCATGGCCGCATCATTTGGTTGGGCCGGTGGTACTGTGCTGGCGCAGATGCCGGCCCGCCGCCTTGGTGCATTTGAGTTCACACGCATTCAGTTGATCTCCTGCGCAGCTATCATGGTGATCCTGAGTTCCCTTTTCGGGCTCTGGCAAAGCGTGGATCTGATGAACTGGCCTGCTTATGCGGCGAGTGTTGTTGTCGGTATTCTCTTGGGAAACCTGGCAATGATCGAATGCCTGAGACTTGGCGGCCCGCGATTGACGGAACTGCTTCTTTGTCTGAAAGCACCAATCGTTGTGCTGGTTGCGTACTTCTGGCTTGGCGAGACGCTAAAGGGCATTGATATCATTGGGGCAGCGGTTGTTCTCGCAGGTGTCGTGCTGGCGATTTTGGCGAGCCATGAAGGTGAGCTAGATCTAAAAGAGTCGGCTGGCAGTGTTTTGCCAGTGTTGTTCTTCGGAGCGTTTGCAGCAGCCTGTCAGGGTGGTGGGTTTTTGGTGGTGAAACCCATGCTGGAAATGGGAGCAGAACCGATTGCGGTGTCTGCAATACGGCTATCCGGAGCTGCGGCAATCATCTCCCTGATTGGGATTTGGCCTGTCCGTGCATTCCGGCCTGGTACAGACGCGACGCCTTATCTGGTATTTCGAACTATTCTGCCCGGTGTGATTGGGTACGGCGTCTCGTCTTCCTTGCTGCTTTATGCTTTTGCCAACATGGAGGCGGGTATTGCCGCCGTGCTTGGGTCTCTATCCCCGCTGTTCGTTTTGCCGATCCTGTGGGTCAAAACCAAACAACGCCCGAATACCTTGGCGGTATCGGGCGCTGTCTTGGCAATCACCGGGACATCACTTATCGTTCTATTTTGATCAAACCACGTGGTCTGGATCAGTCGAACTCTGGACCACGTGCCCTGTAAGGTGTGATTTCCTTCCAGGCCTTCATCAGCGTGTCCAGCTCGTCGTCGCTGTTCGGCGGCATGATGATCTGCGGTTTGACGAGCAAATCACCGTGGCCTCCGGATTTTGTCGGCAACCCTTTACCCTTGAGGCGCATGGCTTTGCCGCTGGAGGCGTTGGCGGGAACACTTAGGTTCACAGCACCTGATAAGGTAGGCGTACGTATCTTTGCGCCGAGCACCGCTTCATAAAGGGTAATTGGCAGGTCGAGGTGAAGATCCGAGCCTTTCACCTCATACAGTTTGTGAGGTTTGATGCGGATTTCGACCATTACGTCGCCAGCAGGTCCACCGTTTTCGCCGGGGTGACCTTGGCCCTTCAAACGGATTTTTTCGCCCTCGACCACACCTTTGGGCAGCGTCACATTCACGGTTTTGCCGCTCGGCAAGGAAACCTGTGTTTTGCCGGAGTTGACAATATCTTCCAATGTGACCCGCGCAATGATCTCGGCGTTCTTGCCTTTGGCAGGAGCTGCACGTCCGCGCTGAGCGCCTCCCGGACCACCTGCAAATCCGGCGCCGGGTCCCGCATTGCCTCGGCCACCACGGCCGCCGAAACCGCCGAGAATATCGTTCAGAATATCGTCAAATCCACCTGCACCCGGCCCGCCGCCCTGGGCTTTGGGACCGCGAGCTCCACCGGCAGCACCAAAATCCTCGAAGCCGGAAAACCCGCCAAAACCTTGGGACTGAAAACGCTGTTTACCGTCTGCGTCAATTTCGCCGCGGTCGAACTGAGCGCGTTTGTCCTTGTCGCCTATTATTTCGTAGGCCTGGTTCACTTCGGAAAACTGCTGTTGTGCCTTCGGATCATCCTTGTTTTGATCCGGATGGTATTTTTTGGCCAGCTTTCGAAAGGCCTTTTTTATGTCGCCCTCGTTGGCAGATTTTGCCACCCCGAGAACACTGTAGGGATCACGCATACGTTTCACCAATAACTTCAAGAGTGCCGGTCGCGGTGCTTCGTCTCTGAAATGCCATCGCATCTACTGTTGGAAACGGCAAGACTTCAGGGAAAGCTAGACCGAGCTTTTCCTATATATCGGAATTGCCAGGAAAATATTCCAGTCCAAAGAACCGAACAAGGGTGCGACGGTTTTACCCGGTTTTCGTGCCTGTTCAAGCTTCAACGACAGTCAGTGTCGTAACTGCAAATTTCTGAGTGATGTCTCGGCAGGCAGTCCCTGCATAAAGTTTGATACCGACTATTGTATTCGCCGTAGTCTGGAAGTTCAGACAGCCTGTTTCTTCAAATGTCGATCTGTCGAAAGCCGATACAGTCCCCGAATTGCCACTCGCCGTGTTCAACCATGGAAGGGATAACTCGGCCAGATCGGAGCTGCCGCTCAGGTCTCCGCTCAATTCATCAAGGTTCTGAGCTATAATCAGTCGATCATCGGAACTGATATCGGCAAATGCCACGTCTGAATTTGAAGAGATGGATCCGGTCAGCAACGTTGGCTCGGTCACATCCGCGCTGCCCATCTGCATAGAGACCTGACTGCAACCCGAGACAATCATGCCAAGTACGAGCATACAAAGCATCAAGGGCTGGATCTTGGCGGGTCTGGCAGTATATGAACGCATACAGCTCATCTTCTGGATAGCTTTCGCGGTGCGGCCTTACTTGCCGTCCTCTCGGCCATCGAATCCTTCGACAGGTAACCAATGACAGACTTTAAGCATCCCCATGAAGAGTTAACAAAAGGTGACTTTGCAGAGGCTGTGGAGCCATTTGAACTGTTTAATGAATGGCTTGAGGATGCAAAGGGAACAGAACCCAATGATCCGAATGCCCTTTCGCTGGCAACGGTTGACGAAGATGGTCTGCCAAATGTTCGCATGGTTCTCCTGAAAGGCTTCGATGAAACCGGGTTTGTTTTTTATACAAATTTCGAGAGCGCAAAGGGAATAGAACTTTTGTCCGCTGGCAAAGCGGCAATGTGCTTTCATTGGAAATCTTTGCGCCGCCAAATCAGAATTCGTGGGCCGGTCTTGCAGGTGCCTGGAGAAGAAGCCGACGAGTACTATCAATCCCGTCCGCGGGGTAGCCGGATTGGGGCTTGGGCCTCGAGACAGTCCAGGCCACTTGAGAGCCGGTTTGCTTTGGAAAAGGAAGTCGCCAAATACACTGCCAAATTCGGTATTGGAAATATTCCGCGACCGGATCATTGGTCGGGCATGCGGCTTGCGCCGACCTCCATGGAGTTCTGGGCAGACAGACCTTTTCGGCTGCATGATCGTGTCTTGTTTACACGTGCATCACCTGACCAGGCATGGTCGAAAGAAAGGCTTTACCCTTAGCCTGTCGTGTAGCACCTAGAGCAAGCGTTTCCAGCGGAATAGCAGGAACGTAACAAACACTGATAGGCCCATGAGGCCTATCGAGAACAAGAAACCCTGCTCCCATTTCAGTTCTGGCATGTTGATGAAGTTCATGCCGTAGATTGATGCGATGAGCGTGGGCGGAAGAAAGATCAGTCCGAGAACTGTAAAAATCTTCGAAATTTGGTTCTGCTCGAGCGTTACAAGCGCGACCGTGGCATCAAGCAGGAAGGTCAGCTTGTTATCGAGTGCGTCTCCATGTTCCTTGATGGAGTGAATATCGCGACTGAACATTTTACACTCGCGGTTTTGGTCACTGCTCAAATCAAGCCGTGTCGCGTGGGCACTCATAAACAGCAGCAGTCGTGCAAGACTGGCACATACATCATGCATTTTTGCAACTTGAAGGCCTATCTGCCCAATCTGTTGGATCGCGGATTTGTATCCTGCAGTCTTCCGGGTGTTGAAATTGTCGCCAAACGTTTTGAAAGCCAATTCGTCGTAGTGGGTGGACGCTGTTTCCATTTCATCAGCACACTGGTCAACAATGATGTCGAGCAGGGTAAACAGGAGAGCTGGCCCCTGATGGGCGATTGAGCCATCCACCTGGACTTTTCTGGACAGTTTTTCAAGAGGTTTCGGATTGCCGTAGCGCAGCGTTACCAGTCGTTTGGCGTTGACGACAAACGTTACGGAGGACAGGGCAGGGTCCTGGATTTGCGCCGCCATAGGCATATGGGCTGTCATGACCACTGCACCCGGTTCCAGATACAGGCGTTCAGATGGTTCAATTGACGCAATTGCTTCGCGGGTCGGAATCTGCGCGCCCATCAGTTTTTCGGCGGCTATTTGTTCGTCTTTGGATGGGCTGATCAGGTCAATCCAGACAGATGTCGTTGGAAGCAGTTCGCCGGTGGACAGTTCTATGCGTTCAAGGCCACTGCTAGACGGGCAATATGCGACAATCATCTGGGACAGCTCCGTGTAACACCAAACAGAATTGTTAGGGTCGAAGCTTGCCTAATAAAGAAACGGCTTGGCAACCGTTTGCGCTCAGAACGTGGTGGAAACGTTGTCAGTTGGCGACAACATTGACCTGTTCAGCCACGCAAACGCACAGTGCCAGACAGTCAAACAAAAAATCAGACGGACGAGGTTGTCAGTTGGATTTCTTGTGGGTCTTAAACTGGGAACAAAGAGCCGCGGCGTTCAAAGCAGCGATTCCGACCGGCTTGTAGAGATTTTCAAGTTTTGCACCGGTAAGTGAGTTGGCCTTGGGGCGGGCAGTTTGGTCAGACATTTTCTTGGTTCCGTATTCGAAAATCGGTTCATAGTCTTGCGAGTTGTACATTTTTCATACCGCTCAGCCTGCAAGTGATCCTCAAATAAGGCTTTCGAAAGGCAGCTTGTGTGAATTTCGAAAACTAACAAATTTGACACGTTCAGCATGCGCCTTTGAGCGCGATCCGGCCAGTCAAAAATCATGACAGGATGTAACGGATTTCGATCAAAATTGATGAATTGACGTAAGGTTTTATTAAGGATTTTCGTATCAAGAAATCTGTTCGAGGCAATAGGTCGGGCCTATCCAGTTGTCGCGAATTTGCATAGTAGCCTTGCGCTGAGCAAAGCCATCAACGGGCATGTCAGACAAACGATAATCCGCCGGCCGCTTTAAATCGATCTAAAGCAAAACGGAACTCTTGCTAAATGGGTGTCAAGATCATGCATCTTCTGACCTCTATGAAGACAAGGGCACTGATGCTAGAGAAGAAGCTCATATAATTAACACCTTCGAACCGGTGCAATGAAGCGTTTTGCCGTCCATAGAACTTCCGCAGCACCTAGAAGCCGTATACTTGGGGCTGTTGCAATGACCCTTGCGCTCTTGTCGCTGGCCGGCAAGCGGTTTGGGTTGATTGACGCTGACATTCTGGTTCTGTCATTTGGTGTTGCTGCGCTGCTTGCATTGGCGTCACTTCTGTTGTCCCTGACAGCGATGCAACGGATCTGGTCATTGGGTGGACCAGGCCTAGGCACTGCCCTTGGTGGCATGACGTTCAGTTTGTTGGCGCTTGTTCCCCCTGCAGTAATCCTAGGCGTCGTTGTTGTTTCGCCCGATCTGCAAGACGTTTCGACCGATCTGCGCAATCCGCCTGACTTGACGGTGACCGAGGTTGTTGAGGATCAACCTGTGGTGAGTTGGCTAAACACAACTTTGGAACAAAAGATCTGGCCCAGTCTGGTCAACTTGCCGAAGTCGGTGAGTTCTCAGGCAGAAATTCAAAGCACCCTCTATCCTGACATTGTCTCGCGCCGCTACCGGATACCGCCCGGACAGTTACATGCAGCGAGCCTGAAGGCTGTTGACACGCTTGGTTGGAGGATTGTCGATGAACTTCCTGCAGATTTGCTGGATGCTCCTACCTATCTGCAAGTTGAAGGGAAAACCCCTGTTCTGGGGCTAAAACAGGATGTTGCTGTCCGTGTTCGGCCTGATCCCGTTGGTGCTCTACTGGATGTGCGATCAAGGTCACGAACGCCACTTCGTGATTTCACCGGCAATGCGGACCGAATTCGTAATGTACTCGATGAAATTGACCGGGTTTTGCTGGAAACCTATGGGGACTTGGCGAGGTTGTCTGTTGAAGAGGAAGATCTAGACGGAGAATTGCCGGTCGATCCGGTTGAAACGGATCGTGAGCTAATACCTGTTCCGGGCTTCAAACCTTACTTTGAAGGTGATGGTGGGTTCTCCACTGAAGCGTTTGAACTCGATGAACTGGAGGGCTGACGCCTAGCCAGCGACACTGAACCGAGCTGTCAGCGAAAGCGAAGGATCGGACGTCACCGTTCCGCAGGAGGTGAGATCTTCCAAATGGGCGAATACCGACAGCCCGGCTGCAGTGTGAAGCGCGGGGTCAACATCGGCATATAGTTTTTCAACAATCTGCGGAATGGTTTTTGTTCCACTTGCAAGCTCCTGCAAAATATCACTCTCGCGGGACTGACGGTGTTTTTTCAGGTCAAGGACGTAGTCCGGAGCGTTTAGGACTGGACCTCCATGACCAGGCAAGTAGATCTGCTCCGGTCTCGCCAGAAGTGTCTCCAGCGACGCCATGTAATCCCTCATGTTGCCATCGGGTGCTGCAACGATGGATGTTGACCATGCCATGACGTGATCGCCCGACAGAAGATGGCTTTCACCTGACAGCGCAAAACTGAGGTGATTGGCCGTATGGCCGGGTGTTGCGATGGCCGTCAACGACAGTCCTGCCGCTTCGAATGTGTCGCCGTTCTTCAAAAGATGATTGGGCTGGTGGTCCTTGTCACCACTTGCATCCAGCGGATTGACCTCGCCTTCCATAAGCGGCCGTGCTGCGATATGGGGACCGCAGCCGACAATAGGGGCACCGGTTACCTGCTGGAGCAGCCGGGCTCCGGGTGAGTGATCCACATGGGTATGGGTAACCAGAATTGCTTCAATCTTGCTGCCACTTGTTGCTTTCAGGATGGCATCTGTATGCGCAGGAAAGTCCGGTCCCGGATCGACAACAATAAGGTTTTGATGGCCAAGCAAATAGGTGTTGGTGCCGTGAAAAGTGAATGGGCCAGGATTTTCAGCTGTTAAGCGTCGAATGCCGGGGATGATCTCAACACCGGTGCCATATTGAGGATCAAAATTTTTGTCATGTTTCATAATAAGGATGATCGGATGCTGAAAGTGTCTCAAACCTGCGGAATATGTGAATAATAAACCACACCAGTGCCTTGTGTCCTGTATCCTATGTTTTGCTAGGAGAGGGAAGCAGAACTTTGTTCAGTTACATCCTTGGGTCCAGATGCACATCGGATCATATTTGTCTGTAATCCAATTGCCGGAATTAGTAGGGAAGAATGGTAAAGCACCTTGAATGCCGGTTTGATGATGTTTTGAATTTACCGCGGGCAAAGGCTTTCAAGCTTTTTGTGGATCATCCTAGTCTCTGGTGGACGTCACCGTTCGATGGCGTTGAAAACCAAAGCCTTGAGGCCGGGATTGAACCTTTCGCAGGAGGAGCATGTTATGAGATCGATAACACCGGTCAACACCGTGTTTGGGGGATGGTTCTGTCCATAGAGGAACCGTTGTTTCTGCGTTTGGCCTGGCAAGTATCTCAAGACGGAAATTCTGTTGCAGATCCCGCTGCGGCCAGCAGGGTCATGGTGAACTTCAGGGACGCTGGCGACACAACCCGTCTGGAAATTGTTCACAGCGAGTTTTTACGGCACGGTGAACAAGGTGCATCCTATATGGAGGAAGTGGCAGGACCAAACGGCTGGCCGAAGATAATCGAAAATCTGAAAAAGGCAGCCGGACGTGCGCGGCACCTTTGAAGGACTTGTCCGCAAGTCGGACAACTGTCGCCAGATTGTCATGGTTGATGTGTTAGGCGAGTGTTTCACCGCTGTAAGGGTTTCATATTCAAATCAGTGCTCTATTACTGAGACGTCTAATCGATGTGACTTTTTGAATGTCGCATCAGTATTTTCAACGCCAAATGCCAGCCATGATCGATACGCCCGCGCCAACCACTGATACATCAAAAAACAAGACTGAAAACTCCACACTTGCTAGACTTGGTGAGTTTCGTTGGGTCCTGTTTTCAGCGATCTGTATTGCTGTGGCCTTCGCCGTTTTCTATGACGTTCCGGTATTGGCGGTCGTCGTCGGCATTGTCGTCCTTATGATAACGGCTGTTTGGAGCGCGCGGCGCCCTGTCGACTCACGCGTCAAGTTGAAGTCCAGGCGAGAACTGCGCCGCATGTGGCCCGGCACAGGTATGAAGCTGACCGTGGATGCTTTACCGGATCCATGTTTTGTGGCGGACGGGCGTGGAATTACCCGTTACGTCAATGCGCGAGCCATGACGGTGTATCAAGGAGTGAAACCTGGAGATCCACTTTCGCTTTCTCTAAGGGTCCCTTCATTGCTCGAGGCATTTGACCGCGTCAAAAACTCCGGAAAATCCGAACGGATCAGTTGGACTGAAAAGGTCCCCACCGAGTTATGGTTTGAAGCGAATATAGCGCCGATCTTTATGCCTGGCTCGACTGGCAATGAAGCGAAACAGGATATTCCGGACTTCATTCTGGTGGTCATTCAGGATTTGACAGAAAATCGACGTCTGGAGCGGATGCGAACGGATTTTGTCGCAAATGCCAGTCATGAACTGCGCACACCTCTCGCATCGCTGACCGGATTTGTCGAAACCCTCCAGGGTCCGGCCAAAGATGATCCGGTTGCAAGAGACAAGTTCCTCTCGATCATGCTTGAGCAGGCCGGACGAATGCGACGGTTGATCGATGATATTCTGTCGTTGTCCCGTATCGAGTTGAAAGCCCATGTGCTGCCGACAAGCATGGTTGATCTGTCTGATATTGTTCGCCACACCGCCGATGCCTTGGCTCCCTTGGCCACGGATATGGAAATGGAGATCCAGCTCGATTTACCAGCAGATCCCGTCAACATAGCTGGTGATCGCGACGAGTTGATCCAGGTGACAGAAAATCTCGTTGAGAATGCGCTCAAATACGGCAGTACAGGCAAGGTCGTTGATGTCGGACTGGAGTTGGTTGGCGAATCCGAAAACAGTCCGCAATGGCAACTTTCAGTAAAAGACTACGGCGAAGGAATTCCAACTGAACATCTCCCCCGCCTGACGGAACGGTTTTATCGAGTAGATGTGGATTCAAGTCGTGCGTTGAAGGGAACAGGACTGGGTCTTGCGATTGTCAAACACATCCTGACCCGTCACCGCGCCCGCTTGGACATAGAAAGCGAACTTGGCCAAGGCTCCACATTCAAGGCGACTTTCCCGGCTGCTGATCCACTCTGATCCAAAGACTCGCATACGCCACCGGTTTTTCTGGCGCGCAGAAGTGAGTTTCATGTCACTTTCCCGGGCTATTTAAGACATATTTTCATCAAAAATCAAAAAAACATAATAATTGCAATGAATTACGATGTCACAAAACTGATAGATAAGTGTCATAGAACTCTCATCCATCGGGCCTAGGTTCCCGGCAGCGCTTGGGCGAAACCGCGTTCAGCGTACATCTGCAAACCTTGACATTCAAAGGGAGTGGTCAAGTGAAAATTACGACCCTCGTTAGCGCAACTGCTGTTGCTGTTGCTTCCACTGCATTCGTTGGTGCCGCTCAGGCTCGCGACCAGGTTCAAATTGCTGGTTCGTCCACCGTTCTGCCATACGCTTCCATCGTCGCCGAAGCCTTCGGCGAAAACACAGACTTCCCGACACCGGTCGTTGAGTCAGGTGGTTCTTCTGCTGGCCTGAAAAAATTCTGTCAGGGCGTTGGAGAAAACACCATCGATGTTGCAAACGCTTCCCGCAAGATCAAAGACTCAGAGATCAAGGCGTGTGCTGAAGCCGGCGTCAAAGACATCATCGAAGTTCGCATCGGTTATGATGGAATTGTCTTCGCGTCAGACATCAACGGCAACTCCTTCGAATTCACACCGGGCGACTGGTACAAGGCTCTGTCCAACACGCTGGTTGTTGACGGCAAAGTCGTTGAGAACATGAACAAGACCTGGGCAGACGTTAACCCGGACTTCCCGGCTCAGCCGATCATGGCCTTCGTACCAGGCACCAAGCATGGAACGCGCGAAGTTTTCGAGGATAAAGTGATCCTGGCAGGCTGCGAAGCAACCGGCGACTTCGAAACGTATTTGGCAGCTGCTGAAGGCGACAACGACAAGGCGAAGACCAAAGCTGCTGAAAAAGCCTGTATCGCTCTGCGTACCGACGGCCTGTCTGTCGACATCGACGGTGACTACACAGAAGCACTGGCGCGTATTGACTCCAATAAAGATGGCATCGGCGTGTTTGGTCTGGCGTTCTACGAGAACAATACAGACAAGCTGAAAGTTGCGACCATGTCTGGCGTCATTCCGACAACTGAAAGCATCGCAACGGGTGAATATCCGGTGTCCCGTCCGCTGTTCTTTTACGTGAAGAAAGCCCACATCGGTGTTATCCCGGGCCTCAAGGAATATGCTGAGTTCTTCGTATCCGAAGAAATTGCTGGTTCCGAAGGTCCTCTTGCTGAGTACGGCCTGGTTTCAGATCCCGAACTCGAAGCAACTCAGGCTTCTGTATCTGCAGAAGATACAATGAACTAATATGATCCCGGAGGGGCGGCTTAAGCCGCCCTTTCTTATCAATCCCCGTTTGGGTCACCTGATGTCGCTTCCAATTCTCCTTAGTGCGCTGCTCCTTCTGGCATTCGTTGGCTATATCGCGGGTCGCTGGAAAGCCATGAAGTCCGCTGGCGGAGACCAGCGCTTGCTGCATTCTCTTCCGGGCTTTTACGGTTGGCATGTTGTGGTGTTTACGCTGGTGCCTGCCCTGTTGGTTCTGGCTGCATGGCTTGCTATCCAGCCGATTCATGTCAACAATCAGGTTTCTTCCATGATCTCCGAAGCAACCGTTGCTGACAGTTCTCTGGATCTGATCATGAGCGACGTTGTGCGTGTCGCGCAGGGCCTGGATGTGGCGGTCGAGCGTGGCGCTCTTACGCTGCAAAATGCTGGGGCCCTTCAGGCTGATGTGACAGATGTTCGCCATCTGCTTGGGGAAATTGGCGTCGCACTCGGATCTGACGTGACGCCCGAGATATTACGAGCTGCTCAGACTTTTCGTGGTATTTCATCCGTTGGCTATCTGCTTCGCACAATCATCGTGCTTGGTATCGCCGGACTTGGCTTTGGATACGCCTACCGTCGCACACACAAGGATTTCCGGGCGCGCAACGTTGTCGAAGGCGGGATTCGCTATTTGCTGATTGGCGCGGCGTCTATTGCCGTGCTGACAACAGCCGGCATTGTTCTGTCGCTGATTTTTAACACGGTCGAATTCTTCAAGCTGTATCCGGCCAAGGACTTCTTTTTTGGGCTGACATGGAGCCCGAGCTTTGGCGGTGGGTCGGAACTCGGAATTCTCCCGCTGATCTGGGCGACGCTGTATATTTCGCTGATCGCTCTCGCCGTCGCCGTTCCAATCGGACTGTTTGCCGCGATTTACCTTTCAGAATACGCCAGTTCACATGTTCGCTCGATCGCCAAACCTCTTTTGGAGGTTCTGGCAGGAATACCTACAATCGTATACGGCCTGTTCGCGCTACTGACAATTGGCCCGCTTCTGGTAAGCCTGTTTGGCAAAGGTGGTGGATTGGGCGTTGACTGGATGCAGGGCGCATCTTCGGTCTTCACAGCTGGCCTTGTGATGGGGATCATGCTGATCCCGTTTGTATCCTCGCTTTCCGATGACATCATCAATGCAGTGCCTCAGGCAATGCGCGATGGGTCACTTGGATTGGGGGCTACCCACTCTGAAACGGTCAAGCAGGTTATTCTGCCCGCAGCTTTGCCCGGTATTGTTGGAGCCATTCTCCTGGCAGCGTCTCGGGCCATTGGTGAAACCATGATTGTTGTTCTGGGTGCAGGAGCAGCAGCGCGGCTGAGTGTCAATCCACTTGAAGCAATGACCACGGTGACAGCGAAAATCGTCAGTCAGCTGACAGGGGATGCCGATTTTGCGTCGCCGGAAGCGCTGGTTGCCTTCGCGCTTGGCATGACCCTGTTTGTTGTGACCCTCGGCCTAAACTTTGTCGCACTCTACATTGTGCGTAAGTACCGGGAGCAGTACGACTGATGACCGACATCCCACAATCCCTGCCGCTGGACTCCGATGGCGCTGGAAAGCCCATCAGAAAATCGTCGCTCTATGAAATCAGTGCGCTGACCAAAAAGCGAAATGCGTCCGAAACCCGTTTCAAGATTTACGGGATTACCGCCGTCGGCATTGGCCTGTTCTTTTTGGTCGCATTGCTCTGGGCAATCCTGTCCAACGGTCTTGGTGCATTTAGCCAGACGTTCATCAAAGTCGACATTCCGCTGAACAATGAACTAATCGAAAAGGCTGAAAAGTCTGTCGTGAAGACATCCAAATACCGGTCGATGATTATCGACGCTTTTATCATGGAAACGAAAAAGGCTGGTGTTGACCTGAACATGGACAAGAAGTCGGTCCGTAAACTGTTTTCTTCAGGTTCATCGGCGACGGTCAGAAACTATATCCTCTCCAACCCGGATGCGATTGGATCAACGGTTTCCTTCCATCTTGTGGCGTCGTCTCGTGTCGATGGGTACATGAAGGGCCGGGTTACTCGGGACGCACTGGTCAACGACAAAAATCTGGATGCCGAGCATCTGGATTTGACGGACATACTCATCGAAAAAGGTATCGTTGAAAAACGCTTCAACCTGGACTTTATCCTGGGAACGGACGCATCTGACTCCCGGCCGGAGCAGGCAGGCATCGGGGCTTCCATGATCGGTTCCCTGTTCATGATGCTGGTGGTATTGTTCCTGTCACTTCCGATTGGCGTAGCAGCTTCAATCTATCTGGAAGAGTTTGCGCCCCAAAACAAACTCACGGACCTTATTGAAGTGAATATCTCCAATCTGGCTGCTGTCCCGTCCATCGTCTTCGGTATTCTGGGACTGGCTGTCTTTATTCAGTTCATGCACCTACCGCAGTCCGCGCCACTTGTCGGTGGTCTTGTGCTGACACTGATGACGCTGCCGACCATCATTATTTCGACACGCGCGTCTTTGAAAGCGGTGCCACCAAGCCTGCGCGATGCCGCACTGGGAATTGGCGCATCCAAGATGCAATCGATCTTCCACCACGTGCTGCCACTGGCAATGCCGGGTATCCTCACCGGAACGATCATCGGCCTGGCTCAGGCCCTTGGTGAAACCGCACCTCTGTTGTTGATCGGCATGGTCGGGTTTATCGCGTCGAACTTCCCGGATGGAATTGCCGCGGGCTTCTTCTCGCCGAACTCGGCCATGCCCGCACAAATCTATGAGTGGGCGAAGCGCGCCGATCCGGCTTTCTATGAACGCGCATGGGGCGGAATTATTGTTCTGCTCGCGTTCCTGATGACGATGAATATTATAGCGATCATCCTGCGCCGCAGGTTTGAGCGCCGCTGGTAAGGACCTCACTAGATGAATGATATGCCGCAATTTGAACAGGCGTCGGGAATGACCGAAAGCAAGATTTCTGCCCAAGGGGTTCAGGTCTATTATGGCGATACGCACGCTATCAAGGACGTCGACCTGGAAATCCAGTCGAGATCTGTAACCGCCTTTATTGGTCCGTCAGGCTGCGGAAAATCAACGTTCTTGCGAACCATCAACCGCATGAACGATACGATTGATATCTGCCGTGTTGAGGGTTCCATCCGGGTTGATGGCGAAGACGTTTATGATCCCAAGGTCGACCCGGTTCAACTCAGGGCCAAGGTCGGTATGGTGTTTCAAAAGCCTAATCCGTTCCCGAAGTCGATTTATGATAATGTTGCTTACGGGCCGCGCATTCACGGTCTGTCCCGGTCGAAGGACGAGCTTGATGACATTGTGTCCTCAAGCTTGCAAAAAGCTGGCCTTTGGGACGAGGTGAAGGATCGACTGGACAAGCCGGGAACCGGATTGTCGGGCGGTCAGCAACAGCGTCTTTGTATTGCACGGGCAATTGCTGTCAGTCCGGAAGTCATTTTGATGGATGAGCCATGCTCTGCTCTTGATCCGATCGCGACTGCAAGGATCGAAGAACTGATTGATGAATTGCGCGCGAACTACACGATTGTCATCGTCACGCATTCCATGCAGCAGGCAGCGCGCGTTTCCCAAAGAACGGCATTTTTTCACCTTGGCGTTCTGGTTGAAGAAGGTCCGACACAGGACATTTTCACCAACCCCAAAGACAAGCGCACTCAAGACTACATCACAGGTCGCTTCGGCTAAGCCGGCTTCCACAAATCGGAAAGGGCACAAGAGATGTCTGAACATATCGTCACGGCCTATGATGAGGAACTGGGCGCACTGGCAGGTCGGATCGCCGAAATGGGTGGTCTGGCAGAACGGGCGTTTGCAGATGCCGTGTCCGCCCTCATTTCGCGCGACATTGCTTTGGCTAAGACCACCATTCAGGAAGATGCTCGTCTGGATGCCCTGCATCAGGATGTTGAGGTGAACCTGATCGAAATGATCGCCCGCCGTCAACCGTTGGGACAGGACCTTCGGGAAATCACGGCAGCAAGCCGGATCGCGAATGATCTGGAGCGGGTCGGTGATCTGGCAAAGAACGTTGCCAAGCGTGTTGTGGCAATTGATAGCGATATTCAGAACAAGAAGCTCGCTATAGGTGTCGAACACATGACCGAATTGGCTCTCGGTCAGCTGAAACAGGTACTGGACGCCTACACGCGTCGTGACGCTGAAGTTGCCCGGCGGGTTCAGGAAGCAGATGCGGAAGTCGATGCCATCTATACGTCGCTGTTCCGGGAACTCCTGACCTACATGATGGAAGATCCCAGGGTCATCACCCAGTGCGTTCATTTGCTGTTCTGTGCCAAGAACATCGAGCGCATCGGAGACCACGCGACCAACATTGCGGAGAACGTCTACTACATGGTCACCGGCGAACGTCTACCGGAAGAGCGTGCAAAGATCGACGAAATGGGCGCCGTCTAGTCACTAACATTGAAGCAAACAAACAATCAGGCAGGCGAATTCCTGCCTGCTGAGGCAAGTGGAGTTTGAATTCATGCCGAAGGTGCTCATCGTCGAAGACGAAGAACCATTAAGCCTTCTGTTGCGATACAATTTGGAGGCGGAAGGCTATTCAGTTGAGGTTTGTGAACGCGGCGACGAGGCAGAACTTCGTCTGCGCGAAAGCCAACCGGACCTTCTCCTGTTGGACTGGATGCTGCCTGGACTATCCGGTATAGAACTGTGCCGACGCTTGCGGGCACGTGAAGACACAGAACGTCTACCGGTCATTATGCTGACAGCACGCGGTGAGGAAGCCGAGCGTATCCGGGGTCTTGCCACTGGTGCTGATGATTATGTGGTGAAGCCGTTCTCGGTTCCCGAACTGATGGCGCGCGTGCGTGCGATCTTGCGCCGGGCAAGTCCGGAAGTGGTGTCCTCGATGCTGCGTTCTGGAGATATCGAGCTGGACCGTGAAACTCATCGTGTTCGCCGCAATGCCAAGGAAATTCATCTGGGTCCGACAGAATTTCGCCTGCTGGAATTTCTGATGACGTCACCTGGTCGTGTCTACTCACGCGAGCAACTGCTCGACGGTGTCTGGGGACACGACGTTTACGTCGATGAGCGGACAGTGGATGTCCACGTCGGACGCCTCCGCAAGGCGCTGAACAAAGGCAAAGCAAAAGATCCTATTCGCACGGTGCGTGGTGCCGGTTACTCGTTCAATGATCAGTTTTCGGTAGCAGTCTGAGGTCAACTCTCGTCTGTTGGGAATTGGTTCCCCATAAACAATAAAAGCCCGCCAAATTGGCGGGCTTTTTGATTGATAACTCATGAGGCTCAGGAAGCGCGGGCCACGGCCTTTGTTACACCCCGGCGGCGGTCAGCCACTGGTTGATATGCAATCTTGCAATGGTGCGCGCAATAAGGTGCGTTTGGATCTGAATTCCTACCGCAGAAATAGAAGTCGTCCGTTGCCGGATCACCGATCGGCCACTTACAGGTCCGCTCGGTCAATGTCAGGATCGACGCGCGCTGGGAAATTGGCACGACTAGCTCTGCAATTGGTTCAGGCTCTGGCCGAATTTGAGCGACTGGCGCTGGTGACGGGTCCATTTTCAGTGCAGCAGAACCATGTGTTTGCGGCTGATTTGTCGACCGTTTAGGAGATGAACTGCTCGATGTAGCGTTTGCTCGAGGACGGCGCGGTTTGCTGCTTGTTGAAGGAGTTTTTGCGCGGCCGGAAAGGCCGAGGCGGTGAACTTTACCGATGACAGCGTTCCGGGTTACGCCACCAAGTTCGCCCGCGATCTGGCTTGCACTCAAACCGTCAGCCCAGAGCTTTGAGAGTAGCTCAACCCGTTCGTTCGTCCAACTCATAGCCGCACCTCTGTTAGTATGACCGTTTGATCGGTCAGTTACCTCGTGGATCACACGCCGCCACGTGCTCTGTGATGGCACATCTAGTGCCTCGCAGTTGATTGCCTCACGAGATCTCGTGTCTGATTGCCCAGAGGTTACAATATCGTTAATTTATCAGGCAACCGTTGGGCTTAAGTCATCTGGGGATGAACCGACTTTTCCCCAAATATAGCGAGTTGCGGGAAGGTTAGGATAAGACAACTTTGGAGACGTCTGCAGCCATATAGATTGACAGGCCATGGCCCGACAAGTGTATAAGTACCTCTGTGACGTGCCGCCTCATCGGGCGGCATGTTGCGTTTTAGCCTTTCGTGCTGTCTTCGGTCATTCCTTGTAGGGAAACGAGACCAGATGCGCGTGAGGGACATCAAAGGAGAAATTGAAAGTTATGTCCGCGTCCGCGCTCTTTGGGAATTACGCAAGATCGAAATTGTCTTTCGATCACGGGGAAGGTGTCTGGCTGATCGATCAGGACGGCCGACGATTCCTCGATTGCGGTTCCGGGATCGCCGTGAACGCGCTGGGACATAGTCATCCGCATCTGGTCAGCGCCCTTCAAGAGCAAGCGGCCAAGCTATGGCATACATCCAACCTGCACCAGTCACCTGAAGGAGAACGGTTTGCTGCGCGTTTGGCTGACGCAACCTTTGCTGAAAAAGTCCTGTTTGTGAATTCGGGTGCTGAGGCAATGGAAGCGGCGATCAAATGCGCGCGTCGTTACCATTATGATCGCGGCGAACCGGACCGGTTTCACATCGTGACGTTTGAAGGTGCCTTTCATGGCCGGACAATCGCAACGATCGCAGCAGGTGGGCAGGAAAAGTACTACGAAGGATTTGGTCCGAAAGCGCCGGGATTTGATCAGGTGCCTGCTGGCGACATCGATGCTTTGAAAGCCGTCGTCGGCCCTCAGACAGCAGCAATTGCGATTGAGCCAATTCAGGGCGAAGGCGGTATCCGCGAGATTGATGCCGAATTCCTGCGCTATCTGCGCAAGCTTTGCGATGAAAACGGTATTTTGCTGATCTTTGACGAGATCCAGACAGGAGTTGGGCGGACAGGAAAACTGTTCGCGCACCAATGGATCGGTGTCGAGCCGGACATCATGGCGATCGCCAAGGGCATCGGTGGGGGCTTTCCGATGGGTGCTTGTCTTGCGACAGCTGAAACAGCCGAAGCTCTGTCCCCCGGAACGCACGGTACGACATTTGGCGGCAATCCGCTGGCGATGGCCGTTGGCAACGCTGTTCTCGATGTGGTGCTCGGCGACGGTTTTCTGCAAGACGTCCAGCAAAAAAGCCTGAACCTGAAGCAAAAACTTGCTGGCCTCGTCGACAGCCATCCACGCGTATTTGATGAAGTGCGTGGCAATGGCCTGATGATCGGTCTCAAATGTGTGGTGCCTGCTGGTGACTATGTCGTTGCGGCCCGTGAAGCTGGCCTGTTGGCTGTTCCTGCTGGCGACAATGTCGTTCGGATCATGCCACCACTCACGATAACAGAAGAAGAAATTGCAACGGCTGTTGAGCGCCTCGAAGAGGCTGCCATAGCTATTGAAAGCACGTTGGTAGAAGGAGCGGCCGAATGACCGCTGATGGAGTTTCCCGGAATTTTCTGGATCTGACAGAATTCGAAGGCGATGAACTGCGTGCCATTCTGGAGGCAGGCAAGAAGATCAAGTCGACCCGAAATGGTGTCCGTCGCGGAGAAGGCCCGCTGGCAGGCAAAGTGCTGGCGATGATTTTCGAACAGCCGTCGACACGGACACGCATCTCCTTCGATGTAGGCATGCGAGAACTCGGCGGTGAAACCGTCATGCTAACGGGCGCTGAAATGCAGCTCGGTCGCGGTGAATCCATTGCCGATACTGCCCGCGTTCTGTCGCGTTTTGTCGATGGCATCATGATCCGTATTCTGGACCACGACGCGCTTACTGAATTGGCGGAATATGCAACGGTTCCGGTCATCAACGGCCTGACGCGAGTTTCTCATCCGTGCCAGATCATGGCCGACTTGATGACATTTGAAGAACATCGTGGATCGATCCAAGGCAAAAGCATTGCCTGGACTGGAGACAACAACAATGTTCTTGCGTCCTGGGTTCATGCGGCACCGCGGTTTGACTTTGAATTGCGGATCGCAACGCCAGGCGAATTGGCTCCCCCGAAGGAGTTGATCGACATAGCTCGCGCCAAGGGTGGTTCCATTGTCGTGACCACAGACCCATATGAGGCAGTCAAAGGGACCGACTGTGTCGTTACAGACTGCTGGGTGTCGATGGGAGATGATGATGCGGAAACGCGTCACAATCTGCTCAGCGCCTATCAGGTAAATGAGCGATTGATGGCGGAAGCCAACAAAGACGCCTTGTTCATGCATTGCTTGCCTGCCCACAGAGGCGAGGAAGTAACGACTGAGGTCATGGACGGTCCGAATTCTGTTGTATTTGATGAAGCCGAAAACCGGCTCCATGCCCAGAAAGGCATTCTGGCCTGGTGTTTCGGCGCAGCTTGAGGCAAAGCCAAAGTGGCATTAAATCTTGATGAATTGGGCATGACGCCTGCAGGGCTGGACGCTGTCCGGCCCTTTGCCGTGGAAGGCCTGGACGTTCGCGGTCGTGCCGTGGCCTTTGGCCCGGCACTTCAGAAAATCCTGGATCGCCATGACTATCCGGAACCTGTCTCGCGTCTTGTGGCGGAAGCGGTCGTTCTGACTGGTTTGCTTGGGACGTCGTTGAAATTCGACGGCCGGTTCACTTTGCAAACTCAAACTGAGGGTCCGGTTTCGATGCTGGTAGTGGATTTTGCTTCTCCGGATGCAATCCGTGCCTGCGCGACATTTGATGCTGACCAGGTTGAGGCCTTGATTGAGGCGAACAAGGCAACACCGGAAGCCTTGCTGGGGCATGGCCACCTTGCCATGACCATCGATCAGGGAAAACACATGCAGCGTTACCAGGGTCTGGTCGAGCTGGATGGTATTTCTCTGGAAGAGGTTGCACGTCGTTATTTCGAGCGATCCGAGCAGATTCCAACCGAAGTCCGTTTGGGTGTCGGAGAATTGTTCACACGTCAGGACGGCGGTGGGCCTGCCAAAAGCTGGACTGCCGGCGGAATTCTCATTCAGTTTCTACCCGAAACACCGGAGCGGATGCGTCAGGCTGATATCGATCCCGGAGATGCACCCGAAGGTACCGAGCTGCACCAGATGGACGAGGACGACGCTTGGGTGGAAGCAAAGGCTCTTGTCGATACAGTGAAAGATGATGAGCTGACCGATCCGGAAGTCAGTGTCGAGATGCTTCTCTTCCGCCTCTTCCATGAGCGGGGAGTGCGGCTGTTCGAACCTCAGCCGCTGAAAGACAAATGTCGCTGTTCGCGTAAGAAAATCGAAAATGTTCTTGCAAATTTCACAGCGGAAGAAGTTGAACAAGTTACAGTGAACGGCAAAATCGTTGTGACGTGCGAATTCTGCAGTGAAGCCTACCAGTTCGACAGCTGATTTAGTCGGCGGGACGAACACTTATCCGTCCTGCAGACACACTTTGATACATTATTCTGCTTGTTCAGCATTGCTTTGATCCCTAACTCGGGCTTGAATTTTGCGCTGCGAAGGAAATTTAACCTCCCAGTATCTAAAATTCGGTGCCCTGAACGAAATCAGGGACTTTGGAAAGCAGAGCATGTTGCAGTCTTTGGAACAGAAAGCCGGGACAACCCCGACACCTGAAGTCCTCCCACCAGCAGGGCATCAGGGTGAAAGCCGGATCAAACTGGTTCTGAAAGCTGTTCTGCAAACGGCAATCGCCTTTATTATCCTGATTGGTGCGTTCAAGGGCATGAATACTCTGGTCGCAACCCGGCCGGATGTTCCCAAACAACCTCCTCAGGAAAAGAGTTATGCCGTTGAGACCATAACGGCTTCTCGCGGGGATCATGCGCCGGTCATCAATGTTTTTGGTGAAACAACTGCTGGCCGTGAAGTCGATCTTCGGGCCTTGGTCGGCGGCGAGGTCATTGAGGTTCATCCCGGTCTGAAGGCTGGTGGTAAGGTCCAGAAGGGCGAGGTGCTCGTCGCCATTGACCAATTTGATTATTTGGGCGCTCTAACTGAAGCGCAAGCCAATCTCGCTGAAGCACATGCTGCGCTTGTCGAAAACCAAGGCCGGGTTGTTCTGGAAGAAGCCAATCTGGTGCGTGCTCGCGAACAATTGGAATTTGCGCAACGGGATTTGCAACGTGCCGAAGAGTTGTTGGGAACCGGAGCGATAACAGAACGCACATTGGATGACCGCAAACTGCTGCTGTCACAGCGTCAACAGAATCTTGAACAGACCCAAAACAGGCTTGCACTTGAAGAAGCCAAGGTCATCCAGAAACAGGCCGGAATTGATCGGGCCGAGTGGCGTTTGGAAAACGCGGAACGCCAGCTTGAAAACACAGTTCTGGTCGCACCCTTTGATGCAATCGTTCGCTCGGAAGCGGCGGAACTTGGGCGATTGGTCAACGTCAATGATGCCGTTGTATCGCTCTATAGCAGCGATGAATTCGAAGTGCGTTTCACGTTGTCAGACAATCAGTATGGCCGCCTTATTGCCGATAACGGTACTGTCGTGGACCGGCCCGTCGAAGTCGTCTGGTATCTGGGCAATGATCCTATCGTCTACCCTGCAAAAGTCATCCGGATCGGGGCTGATGTCGCAAGCGCACGCGGTGGCGTCGATCTCATAGCCACGATGGACACTACCACTGCAAAAGTACCACTCAGACCGGGCGCATTCGTCGATGTATCCCTGGATGACCGTACCTATGAAAACAGCTTCCGTATTCCCGAGACCGCGTACTATGGGGATGGTGTCGTATATATCGTGAAGGACGGCCGACTTAAACAGAGAGCGGTGACCCCTCTGGCAATCGATGACGGCTCTATTCTGGTCGAAAGCGGCCTGGAGCCTGGAGATACCGTTCTTGTCACCCGAATTCCGGAAGCGGGAACAGGTCTGCTGGTTGTGGATGTCAAAAACGAGCCGGTAGATGCTGAACCTGAGGTTTCGCCAAATGAAACTTCAAGCACTGCTAACGGTCAGTGAGGGACCGCGGCATGGCAATTGAAGCAAAATCCCGAGGTGTTTTCGAAACGCTTGTCCGCCATCCCAATGCAGCCAATCTGATCATGGTGATTATGATCTTGTTTGGTGCATACGGTTTGGCCAAACTGAATACGCAGTTTTTCCCTACTGTTAAAATCGACATGATCTCGGTGACCATCGCCTGGCCCGGAGCCAGTGCAGAAGACGTCACGTCGAATATCCTTGAAGTCATCGAGCCGGAACTGAGGTTTATCGACGGGCTCGATGAAATCACTTCGTACGCTCGGGAAAGCAGTGCTTCCGTTCGGATGGAATTTGTTGAAGGCACAAATCTACAACAGGCGCTTTCTGACGTTGAGCAGGCTGTTTCCGGTGTCACGACACTCCCGATTGATTCCGAGACACCAGTTGTATCTGCGTCCACCTTTACCGATGCGGTGGCAACACTAGCCTTGCGCGGCCCGTTTTCAGAATCTGCGTTGAAAGTTTTCGCCCGTCAGATCCGTGACGATCTCTTGACGCGCGGTATCGATAAGGTCGACCTTTATGGCTATCGGTCTCCGGAGTATCTGGTCGAAATCCCGGAGAGGGAATTGCGCCGTCTGGAGCTGACGATTTCGGATGTTGCCAACCAGATATCCGGAAATACGATCGACATCCCGGCAGGCAATCTTGATGGCGCTCTGGAACGACAGATCCGCGCACTTTCTGAAGATCGCTCACCTGAAGCCGTTGGACGGGTCGAGGTGAAATCCCTTGCATCCGGCGAGAAAACGCTGGTCGATGATATCGGGACCGTGGTCCGGGACTTCGATGAGGGCGAAGATCAGGGCTTTTCTCAGGGCACAAAGGCCATCCAGATCAGGATCCTGAGAACTGAAAACACAGACACGCTCAAAGCGGCCAAAATCGTTGAAGATTATCTTGCTGAGGCCAAACCCCAACTGCCACCAACGCTGGAAGTCTTGAAATATGATGTGCTGGCGAATGCCGTAAAGGGCCGCATCAACCTCCTGCTGGATAACGGTTTGACCGGCCTTATTCTAGTTGTAGCTATACTGTTCATTTTCCTGAACGCCCGGATTGCGCTTTGGGTGGCCGCCGGAATTCCGGTCGCAATGATGGCGACGCTCGGAATCATGTGGCTGACGGGCCAAAGCATCAATATGCTGTCCATGTTTGCCCTGATCATGATGCTTGGTGTGATCGTGGATGATGCCATTGTTGTCGGCGAACACACTGCGACCCGGCAGGATATGGGTGATAGTGCGCAGGAAGCGGCTGTCAAAGGCGCCACCACAATGATGGCGCCGATCTTCGCGGCAAGCCTGACGACTATTGCAGCCTTTCTCCCGATCTTGCTGATAGGAGACGTTATCGGTCAGATCATGGGGACATTGCCGATAGTAGTTGTTGCGGTTGTCATCGCATCCCTGATCGAGTGTTTTCTGGTGCTGCCCGGGCACTTGTCTCATGCTCTCGGCAGCCGTCCCGGATGGAGTTGGTGGCGTGTGGTCATCATCGCCGGAGTGCCAGCATTTTTCCTGAGCGGGTTGGTGAGTCAGCCGGATATTTCCGTTCCGCCTTATCTCGATGTGATTGATGACCCGCTCCGGTCACTCAAGGAAATTGTAGGGCCAGTTGTATTTGAGCTGATCGTTGTCAGCGCCTGTTTTGTAGCCGCATTGGCTATCGAGACGCTATTGATGGCGCTGCGCAGCAGGAACAAGCGTGAAAGAGGAGGGGCTGAACGCCAAAGCTGGTTCCGGAGAGGTTTTGATACCGGTTTTAACTGGATGAGAGACTATCCGTTCCATGCATTGGTCTCGCTGGCGGTTAACTGGCGATACGTCACTGTGGCCATTGCTATTGCGTCCATGATCCTGGCTATCGGTCTCGTGCGCGGTGGTCGGGTTGGTTTCACGTTTTTCCCGTCCCCGGAAGCAGAAAATCTGACAGCGTCCATCTTCTTCCATGCAGGGATTCCGGAAGAAAACGCAATTGCCGGTATTATGCTGGTCGAAGATGCCCTGAAGCAGACAGAGGCAAGTCTCACCATGGATAACCCTCAGGATCTCGTGGTGGCGACCTATGCGACGCTTGGGTCTGCGGGTAACAACCGGGGCGATAATGTCGCCAATATCACCGTCCAGCTGACACTGTCCGAGGAACGAACTATCCGCACACCGGATATTGTCCGTGCTTGGCGCACCGCTGTGCCGCCAATACCGGGACTGTCCCGCATTTCGATTGCCGAACGGCGCGGCGGCCCCCCGGGGCGTGACCTCGATGTTCGGTTGACCGGGGCATCGCTGAAGGATTTGAAAGCTGCGGCAGAAGAGTTGCAACAAGAGCTCTCCGCATTCCCGGGTACCAGTGGTGTTGAGGATGATCTTCCTTATGGAAAACCTGAGTTGCTTGTCGAGCTGACACCGCGCGGAAGAGCGTTGGGCTTCACAGTTGAAAGTGCGGCTAGGCAGATACGCAATGCTTTCGAAGGCTCCATTGCCCGCCGGTTTGCCGAAGGCGATGAGGAAGTTACTGTCCGTGTTCGTCAGGTTTTCGACAAGGACGGGACTGCCGCCTTAAGGGACCTCTCACTGCGCACCCCGGCGGGTGAATTTGTTCCACTGACTGAAATCGTCGATCTGACGGATGCGCAAGGTTTCTCTGTTATCCAGCGCCGCGATGGCAAGACAGTTGTCAGCGTGGTTGCCGATGTCGACAGCACCATCACGTCAAATAATGAAATCATCGCTGAACTGGAAAAGGGTTTCCTGCCGAAGCTCGCACAAAGCTATGCGTTGGATTATTCGTTCGCTGGTCGCGCTGAAGAACAGTCAGATGCTTTTTCGGATCTATTGACAGGTGTCGTCATGGCAATTGCGGGGATTTACATCATCCTTGCGGCCATTTTTGCGAGCTACTCGCGACCGATTGTCGTGATGTCCATTATTCCGTTCGGCATCGTCGGAGCGATTGTTGGTCACTACCTGATGGGGTTCAATCTGACGATCCTCAGCATGATCGGGTTGCTGGGCCTGGCAGGCATTTTGGTGAACAACTCGATTATTCTGGTCGCCCGCTTTGAAGAGCGTCGCGCCGAGGGGGAAGACCTGAACTCGGCAGCGATCAGCTCAAGCTGCGACCGGCTCCGAGCAGTTCTGCTGACGTCCATGACGACTATCGGCGGCCTGCTGCCGCTGATGTTCGAAACCAGCCTTCAGGCGCAGTTCCTTCTTCCTATGGCGATCACTATTGTCTTTGGTCTAGCGACAGCGACAGTGCTGGTTTTGGTTCTGGTTCCAGCGTTGATAAAAATCGGTGACGATATTGCAGGTGTCATTCAACTGCGCCGCAGGCAAGTGCCGTCCGGGGTGCCCAGTGGCGGCCGCGAACTGACATCTGCCGAGTAGAAATTAAAGCCGTGAAGCAAACGCTGCTGCCTGTTTTGCGGCTTCTTTAATATTGCCGTCGAGTGTTGCCGGTGATTTCCCGCGTGGCCCGAAGTCGTGATTGCCGTCTTCGAGATACGTCAGCGCAACATGATCGGGAAGGGTGATGGTCTCCAGCTCTGCTTTCGTACCAAAGGGATCCCGATCTCCTTGCAGGACCAGAACAGGACGTTTTGTCTCTTGCAGCGGTGCTAATCGCCAGTCTGCGTCAGGCTGACCTGTCGGGTGGAACGGATACCCGAAACAGTAAACACCTTTGACCCGTCCCGGAAGAGACCCCCCACCGCCAAGCATGGCTGCAACCCGACCGCCCATGGATTTGCCACCCAGAAACACGGGGCCTTCCGTTGTCTTGATCAATTCCTGTAGTGCTGTCTGAAACTCTCCGATGAGCCTTTCCGCCTTGGGCGGTGGTCTTTTGGATCCACCGGTCCTACGCCCCGCCATATAGGCGAATTCAAACCGGGCAACCGCAATGCCTTCAACTGATAGCGCTTTGACCAGTTTTTCCATGAACATGGAATCCATTGGCGCACCAGATCCGTGGGCCAGAAGAAATGTGGCAACGGGAGCGCTGTCGGGCCGTGTCCAAAGAAACTCGATCATGATGTGTTGAACTATCCAAAGGGGTTAATTTTCGTCGGTGTCCGGGTAGGCAAACTGCACTACATAGGGAGTCTACAGATTGCAAGTTGGCAAAGCGAGGATTGCGTGGAGTTTGTTTCGGCTCAAAGGAGCTGGGTACCAATACTATTCGAATGGCCTGTTTTGCGAGAATGAAGACAGCCTGACCACTATGATCAGTAAAAGCTGAGCGGGAAATATCTCAGATACAACTCCTGATAAACGCCCTTCTGCTGAAGTTGTCGGAGTGCATAATTCAGGGCGGCCGAACGCTCCACGTCATCGGCTCTGGTGGCAATAGCCATGCCTTGATCGAAATACCCCGGTTCCAGCCAGGGGCCGCCGGCAAAACGACAGCAGTCATCAGCTGCGTCACTACGTAGCCAGAAGGAAAGGCCTAACCCATCACCGAAATGGGCATCGACGTCGCCATTTTTCAAGGCATTCCGTGCTTCGGTCGAAGTCTCAAAGACGATGATTTCACTTCCCGACCAGAATTTTTTGGCAAACGCTTCAAATCTGGAGCCCGTTTCGACTGCGAGAGTGAGATCAGATAGTTTACGCTCATCAATATCGTCTGACCGACCTTTGGAAACGACCAGTCGGGCGGGCAGCTTGAGGTAGTCTTCCGTAAAATTCAGGGTTCGGGTTGCAGGCTGATACCGCGATAACCCGGAAATAATTGCGTCGCCTTCCTCTTCTTCAAGCGCCGGGAGAAGCACTTCAAAGTCCTTGATTTTCAATGCGCAAGAGCTCCCCAGTTCCTGGCAAAGCGCTCTTGCGAGGTCAACATTGAAACCGGTGAGGCGCCCTTGAGGGTCTCTGAAAACAAAAGGGGGGTAGTCATCTGTTGCCAGGAACTGGAATTTGTCCGGAATTGACGCCGGGCGGTCATGCACAGCTTTAGAATCCCAGAAATTGGGAACTTTCAATTCTGCATTTTGAGCCACTGCGGGGACGAAAGTTGCAAGAAAAATGAAATTGATGAATAGTAATACAACCAAAGGGGGAATAATAATCATTGAATTCAACTCTAGTGTGTGCATGCGTAGTAACTAGGGCGGAGTATCAAATATGGACTCGCAAAACTGCCTGGGGCCCCTGGACCGCAGCGGGGCTCCGGATCAATTGCCTGGAGTTCTGGAAGTTCTGCTGTCACGCGGTGTTCCCAAATCCATCTTAAAAACGGCATGTCGGGCCGCAGTTGCAGAAGGTATCTCACCGGCAGAATACCTTGTTCGCCATGCTTTTGTTAGCATGGAATGCCTTTATAGCGCTTTTGCAGAGCTTTGTGGTGTGCCCTTCATGCCGGAAAAAGGTTTTCGGTTCCGCACATTTAACGACAAACCACTGGCGATTGGAAAACAGGAATGCGGACCAACCTTGTTATCACTTTACAGGGATAAAACGCTTTACGCGATTGCTCCCGAGATTTCGCAATTCCAAGACGTTTATGTCCATTTGCGCAAGAATCCGGATTTTGCCAAACAAATCCGCATATCGTCTCCCGATGGGCTCGATCACGCGTCTTCTATTGTGAACTCCCCGTCCGGTGAGCTGGAAAGCAGGTTCCCGCTTTTTTCTGCGAGCAAGATTCGGTATTCCGCCACTGCAATTGCCCTTTCTCTGGTTATCTTGATCACCCCCTTGATCCTCGGATGGGGCTTTTCCCCGTTCGTCTATACGATCATGCTTCTGGGATCAGGCGCATGTACGGTTTCCGGCTGCGCGAGGCTGTACAGTGCAGTATCCTTTCGAAAGAATGCTTCTTTTTACCGATTGCCGAATCTGCTCCGGTCCGGGCCTGTTCGATGGCCCAGGTATACGGTTCTGGTGCCGCTTTACCGTGAGGCGCGCGTCCTTGGAGATCTGGTTACGGGCCTCCAGCAATTGAATTATCCCACAGACAAATTACAGATCCTTTTGCTGATTGAAGAAGATGACAAGGAAACGCTCTGCGCAATTCCCAAAGGCCTTCCGGATCAGTTTGAGGTGATGGTTGTTCCCGATGGTATTCCCAGAACCAAACCCCGTGCCCTCAGTTATGGGCTGGCGAGCGCGGCCGGCCAGTATGTTACCGTCTTTGATGCCGAGGACCGCCCGGATCCGGATCAACTAAAGACCGCAGCTTTTTTCTTTTCTCAGCTCCCTGCAAAATTTGCCTGTCTGCAGGCGCGGCTTGCTATTGATAACGCGAATGAGAGTTTTGTTTCTCGTCAGTTCGCGCTGGAATATGCCTGCCTGTTTGATCAGCTTTTGCCATGGTTTTTCCGAAACAGTTGGCCATTTCCGCTTGGCGGCACATCAAATCACTTTCGGATAAGCGCGCTGGAGGCGGTCGGCGGATGGGACAAATACAATGTCACGGAAGATGCCGATCTGGGTGTACGACTGGAGCGGCTGGGATATCGCGTTGGTATGTTGCCAAGTCAAACGCTTGAAGAGGCACCGGTAACAATCAATGCCTGGATTGCCCAACGAGCACGTTGGCATAAGGGATGGCTGCAGACCATTCTCGTCCATTCGCGCGAACCGGAGCAAATTGTCGCCGACCTTGGATTGAAAAGAACGCTGGTCCTGGCATCCCTTTTCCTGGGTACATTTTTATTGATTGGGCTGCATCCTATTTTTGTTGCCGTGATCCTGTCTCATGGGATGGGGCTCCAACAGAGCCCTTTTTTCATTCTGGAAAGCCCGGTCATTGCCATAATGTGTGTCGTTGCCGGAAGCATTGGATATTTGGGGACATTGGCCGCACTCTGGATCGGTGCGATTCAACGCGGTTACGGAGTGAAAATTGCCGACGTTATCAGCGTCCCCTTCTATTGGTTGCTGGCTGGAGCTGCATTCTATCGTGCAGTTTGGGAATTGTTCGTAAGTCCTTATCACTGGAACAAGACCGAACATGGCGTTTCCAAAACACGGCGATCATTCCGACTGATGAAAAAACTGTATTGAGAAAGCGGACAATTCAGAACTCGTGGAGCGGGTGAAGGGAATCGAACCGTCGTCTTAAGCTTGGGAAGCAAATGCTCTACCATTGAGCTACACTCGCACAATTGAGATTTCTGCGCCCAGTCCGTTCAGCTGTCAAGTTGAGGACAACGCAGTTCCCTTCTCCCCAGATCTTGCGAAACGCGCCATAAGTAGCCATGTTCCGCGCGGCGTTGGTGCCATTGAAATTCGTGTATGAAACAGGACAGGCTATGCGGGATCAGATCAAGACCCTCGTGACTTCAAGACGGTGGGAATACTGGATCATTGGAGTGATTGTAGTCAACGCGATCACTCTTGGCCTGGAGACGAGTGCGTCTGTCATGAGCGCATTTGGCCCTGTTCTTGTCACCATAGACAAGGTAATTCTGGCAATCTTTGTTGTCGAACTCCTGCTGCGTCTCTATGCGCATGGCTTGAATTTCTTTAAGGATCCCTGGAGTTTGTTCGATTTCACGATTGTCGGCATTTCACTGATGCCGGCGAGTGGTGCCTTCACGGTCCTCAGGTCCTTGAGAATTCTGCGTGTCCTGCGGTTGATCTCCGTCATGCCATCTCTGCGCCGGGTGATCGGGGGTTTGATCGCAGCGCTCCCGGGCATGGGCTCCATCGTCATGCTTATGGTGCTGGTGTTTTATGTCTTTGCGGTCATGGCAACCAAACTCTTCGGGGAAGCCTTTCCTCAATGGTTCGGCAATCTCGGAGCGTCACTCTACACGCTTTTCCAGATCATGACATTGGAAAGCTGGTCGATGGGGATTGTCCGTCCGGTGATGGAGCAGTATCCGCTTTCATGGCTGTTCTTTGTGCCGTTCATTCTGTGCACGGCCTTCACAGTGCTGAATCTCTTTATCGGTATCATTGTGTCGGCCATGCAAGAGGAGCATGACGCGGAAGCCGACGCAAACCGGCAGGCTATTCATGATGATACCGTGCATATTCTGGATGAAGTGAAAGCGCTGAGAGCCGAGCTGAAAGACCTGCGAGCCGATATCAGCAAATAGAAGACGATTATAGCTGCCGAAGGTCGTCCTCGGGACCTTCTATGGTGAGGTCGACGCCGCTTTCGGTGTAGTTTCGTGCAAGGACCGAGAGCCCAAGCGTTTCGATTTGGCGCTCCAGTTCGGAACTTGCGGCGAAGTCGGCGCTGACGGTTTTGTGAGACACCTTCTGAAACTGCACCAGATCTGCGTTACTGATGGCGTCCTGCGCAGCACCAGAATAAGCGCGGGCAAGGCCGCCACCACCAAGTTTTGTGCCGCCGAAATAGCGGACGACCAGCACCGCGCAATTGATGAGTTCAGCGCCCTGCAGGACCCGCAAGGTCGGCATTCCTGAAGTCCCTGCCGGTTCACCGTCATCCTTGCCGCTCTCATCAACTCTGTCATCTTCGAGCAGGCGCCGGTGCGCTGTGACGATGTGATTAGCTTTCCTGTGCTCCTTGCGAAGCTCTTCGAGGCGCTGATCGAACAATTCAAATGGTACCAAATGTGCCAGAAAACGGGATTTCCGATCTTCCAGATACCCTTCAAACTCTTGCGTGATTGTCTTGAAAGAGCTCAACTCACTGGGCCTCTTGTGAATTCTGCGGCAGGGGTGTAGTCACTGCACAAGCTTGCCAGTCAAGCCATTTCGGCCAAAGCTTTTCAGCGGTTTTGTGACGCCGGGCTTGTGCCTCAGGGGTCGCCAGATCTTTGGTTGACATCCGGTAGCGCGAGTCCCGGTGATCGGTCACAATGATGGGCGGTAGGCCAAATTGATCGGCAGTGATGTCGACAATATAGGAACCACTGCGAACCCATGCATGACTGCACCAGCGATGACCGTCAAACAGGCCTTCCTCTGCGGTGCCTTCTTCGCTCAAGGGTCCATTCAAAGGGTTTCCGGATACAAAATCTGCCGAGTGGCCTTGGTCGCGCAAGAGCTTGCACAGAAACACACTTGATCGGCCACAGGTATTTTCTGACAAGTTTCTGTCCGCAGCCGCATCTTCCGGCTGCCAGGTAGGCCAAACAGTCAGCAGAAAGGTGCGGGCTATTGCCGCAATTTTAGCCAGTTCGGCTATCGCATTGTTGTTCAAGCAGGAGCCCTGAAATGCTTGGAAAGTTTCAGCGCTTGTCCCTGGTAGTTTGAGCCGATGCCTTCTCCGTAAAGGGTTTCCGGGCGCTCCGCCATATGTTCATAGACCAGCCGCCCGATGGTCTGGCCGTGTTCGACGATAAACGGAACATCGTGGGAGCGAACTTCCAGAACGGCACGGGAACCGACACCACCCGCGCCGACATGTCCAAAGCCCGGATCGAAAAAGCCAGCATAGTGGACACGAAATTCGCCAACCAGAGGATCGAACGGCACCATTTCAGCGGCATAATCTGGCGGCACATGAACGGCCTCTTGGCTGACCAGGATGTAGAAGGCGTCCGGATCGAGGATCAGTTCGGCATTCTGGCGTCGGTAGATAGGTTCCCAGAAATCCAGCGGGTCTTGCGCGCCAACCTTGTCTACGTCGATCAGACCGGAATGCTGTTTGGCCCGGTAGCCTATCAGGCTACCCGGCCCAGACCCTTCAAGGTCTATAGACAGCTGAACTCCGCCACCAATCCGCTCATTGCCACCACTCATCAGGGTCTGCGCCTTGTGAATGTCTTCCAATTCCGTATCCGGAATTAACGATTGTCCGCGCCGAAAACGGATCTGGCTGAGCCGAGAGCCAGACCTCACCAGAATAGGGAAGGTGAGAGGAGAGATCTCGGCATAAAGCGGACCGGTATAACCGGCAGGGATGGTGTCAAATGCCTGGCCATTGTCAGTGATCACACGTGTGAACACGTCCAGCCGTCCTGTGGAGCTTTTGGGATTGGCGGTTGCCGAAATGTCAGCCGCCAACGCCAGGCTTTCCTGCAGGGGGACTATGTAAACACATCCGGTCTCAAGAACCGCACCCTCTGACAGGTCAACCGTGTGCAATTTTAGTTGCTCTAAACGATCAGCAACTTTAATGGACGGGCCGGGAAGAAAACTGGCCCGAACGCGATAGGCCTGTTGACCTAGTCGCAAATCCAGACTGGCAGGCTGTATCTGGCCAGTCACCGGTGGCGCGTCAGCCGAAATTTCGCTCGCAGCAAACATCGCCTGAATGATCCGTTCGGGCAGAATGCCGCTCGCGTTGAGTGTTGCGCTACCGTTCAAGGCCTGATCCGCTGTGCCGTTCATATTCGTCCCTGCAATCTTTACCCATCGTCCTTAAAGGATGCGGCGGTTCAGGCCAACACCATTTCGTAGGCGATGCGCGAAAACGCCCCTTCGCAATTGACCATCCGCAGTTTTTCCCTTAAAGAATAGCCCACTTCGTGGTGATTTGGGCCGGCCGGCTTGCAGCCACGTTAAATAAATCGCTAAATAGGCCGGAGGTGCAAACCCCGGTCCTTAGGCTGGGGTTTTTTGCGTTTGGAGCGAATGAAGACATGACTGAGATTAGCAAGACCGGAAACAAAAACTGGCGCCCTGCAACCACACTGGTTCACGGTGGCACCACGCGGTCTCCTTTTGGTGAAACCTCAGAGGCGATGTATCTGACGCAGGGTTTTGTCTACGACAATGCCGAGGCAGCCGAAGCCCGTTTCAATGGAGAAGACCCCGGGTATGTCTATTCACGTTATGCCAATCCGACCGTCGCCATGTTCGAAGACCGGATCAAGGCCCTTGAAGGTGCCGAGGCTGCGCGGGGTACTGCCAGCGGCATGGCGGCAGTCAATCTGGCGCTGATGGCATCCGTCAAGGCAGGGGATCATGTCATCACAGCGAAAGCCTTGTTCGGTTCATGCCGTTACATCTGTGAAACGTTGCTGCCGCGTTTCGGTGTTGAAAGCACACTTGTCGACGCGACTGATATTGATCAGTGGAAGGCAGCCGTCAGGCCGAATACCAAGGCCATTTTCTTGGAAAGCCCGACCAACCCGACGCTGGAAGTCATCGATATTGCTGCGATTGCAGACATTGCGAAGGCTGCGGGAGCGCGCTTGATCGTCGATAATGTTTTCGCGACGCCGACATTTCAGTCTCCGCTGAAACTTGGCGCAGATGTTGTTGTTTATTCCGCGACCAAACACATAGATGGCCAAGGCCGGTGTCTTGGCGGTGTGGTCTTGTCTGACGAAGAATGGATCGTCGATGAGGTCATGCCGTTTGTGAAACACACAGGCCCCCATATGAGCCCGTTCAGCGCCTGGGTGCTGCTCAAGGGTTTGGAAACATTGCCACTGCGCGTTGCGCAGCAGACCAGCAGCGCTGGCCAGATTGCAGATTATTTGGCTGGAAAGCCCAAGATCAGTCGTTTGATTTATCCGGGACGCGAGGATCATCCGCAGGCTGACATTATCAAACGCCAGATGACCGGCGGATCGACCATGGTGGCGCTCGAGGTCGAAGGAGGCAAGGAAGCCGCTTTCCGTTTTGTGAATGCGCTTGAGCTCATCAGGATTTCCAACAATCTTGGCGATGCCAAAAGCCTGATCACGCATCCGGCAACCACCACGCACCAGTCCATCGGGGAAGAAGCTCGCGATGAGCTTGGTATTTCCGATGGTATTTTGCGTTTATCAGTCGGTCTCGAAGATCCGCAGGATCTGCTGGAGGATGTCGAAAGAGCGTTCGCTGCAATCTGATCTGATTTATTTGCTTTTGCTAATACAAGCCTCGGCTGTCTGGTCGGGGCATTTTGTTTGGTCGAAAGGATGAAAGTTACCTGTGCATCAATGTGCGAACACCAATCAAAACGCGGGCGCCGGCAGATATCGTGCAAACTGTAGCGAAACTCCAGGCGAGAATGGGGAACCAATCCGGCACCAAAGCCATCAGGAAAAACAGAGTAATCGTTTCAGTGCCTTCGGCCAGACCACCAAGATAATACAGGGACTTGGAACCTTGCTGTTCCGTCGAGAGCTTGCGTTTCTCAGCCATGATGGCAAAGGCAAGAAATGCTGAACCATTTGCATAGAAGCTCGCGAGTAGAGCCGCTGCTGGCAACGCGTTGACTTCAGGGTTCTGGATTGCAAAGGCAATCGGAATGGCACCGTAAAAGAAAAAATCGAGCGTAATATCAAGATAGCCGCCGAGATCGGTCTTGTGGGTGGCCCGGGCGACCGCGCCATCAAGGCCGTCGAACAGCCGATTGAGTGCGATAAACACAAATCCGATCATCGAATTACCGCTTGCAATCGCAACCGCGGCCAGAATGCCGAGCCCAAATCCGACCAGTGTCACAGCATTTGCGCTTACCCCGACCTTAGCAAGGAATTCGCCTGCTCGGTTGAGCGGTGGGTCAATTAGGGGGCGCAGGCGGGCATCAAGCATTGATCAGACTGACTGTTGGACTAACTATATTCGGCGTTAATGCAAAATTCGTTCAATTTTAACAAGCAACTCCCTTTCACGGTTGTGTCAATCGCCCTATAAGCCGGGATAAACGCAGTCAACTTGGGCCTACGGGCAAAAGGAATAAACGTGTCGGGCAGCTACAGCGCCATTACTGACGGTATCGAAGTTTCGGTCGAACCATACTATCTGGACGATGAATCAAAACCTGAAGAGGGTGAGTTCATCTGGGCCTATATGATCGAGATTCACAACGGCGGAAAACAGACTATCCAGTTGAAAAGCCGTTATTGGCATATCACTGATGGTCAGGGCCGTGTCGAGGAAGTGCGTGGTCAAGGCGTTGTTGGCGAACAGCCTGTGATTGAACCCGGTGAAACGTTTGAATACTCTTCTGGCTGTCCACTCTCGACGGATAGTGGCATCATGGCTGGTGCCTACATGATGGAACGTCCGGACGGTTCGACATTTGAAGTTGCAATTCCAGCTTTCTCGCTAGATTTACCGGACGCAGTCCACAGCCTGAATTGAGTGTCTATCGGCCGTCTTTGTAGCGACGGGTGCGTTCATTCTAATCCTGATCGAAAAACACGCCAAGAAAAACAGCCAGCACCGGTACTCCGAAGGGTGTCAGGGCTGGCCAGATTAGGCGCGCTGTCGCTTTAAGCTGTTTTCGCTTGTCGTCGGATCAGGCCGTCCGGTGACGTGCGATTGCGCCGCGTTCAATTGCTGCAACAACAAGTTTTTCAAGACCGAAGCGATCACGAAGAAGCTGAAGGATGCGGAGTTCTTCCTGCTCTACATGCAGATCTGCGGCAGCGACTTCGACAGCAAGCGCATAGGCTGTGTCATAAAGCTTGGTTGGCAGGATATCACCGACCAGTTCCAATACCAGAGACAGACCGTTGTCTTCCTGGAGGATATCTCCGCATCGCTGGGCAGCAGGAATGATGTTGTTCGGATCGTATTCCTTGAACACCGGCAGGGTCTTGATCAGGTCTCCAATCGTAGCAAGCTCTTTATCGGTCATGGAGTTATCGGAAGCGGAAACGATGACCATGATGTAGATGAGCGCTTCTTCGATGCTGATCGGGTCTTGTCCTGACACTGCGAATTTCTCCTAAAATGCCCTTGGGCTGTGTGGTTGCGTTCGATTTAGCGGTTCAAGAGCACGGCTTCAAGGCCGTAATTACTGACATTTTATTGACGCAGCGCCTAAGCTTACATAGTGTCGCACCGCAACATTTGGCCAATTTTCCGGATTTGGTCGGAACTGTTGCCCTTTCAATCACAACAACTGAAACGACTTTGAGAACATGACCGATCAATCCCTGCCTCCGCTTGACCTTTCGCAAGACTTTATCGAGGCGGCCGCCAAATCCAAGGCGTGGCCGTTCGAGGAAGCGCGAAAACTGGTCAAACGGATCGGTAAGAGGGATATTGAGAAACCAGTCCTGTTTGAAACCGGCTACGGCCCAAGCGGTTTGCCGCATATCGGGACGTTTGGCGAAGTCCTGCGCACAACAATGGTGCGGACCGCTTTTCGCCTGCTGACTGAAGACAAGATTCCGACACGTCTTCTAAGCTTTTCCGACGATATGGATGGGATGCGCAAAATTCCTGAAAATGTACCGGACCGTGCAGCCCTTGAACCCTATCTTCAGATGCCTCTCAGTGCCGTGCCGAACCCTTTCGGCGGTGACTATGAGAGCTTTGCTGCCCACAACAACGCAATGCTGTGCCGGTTCCTGGACACGTTCGGGTTTGACTATGAATTCGCCAGCGCGACCGAATACTACAAATCGGGCAAGTTCGACGAAGTCCTTCTGCGGACAACCGAGAAGTACCAGAAAATCATGGACGTGATGTTGCCGACGCTCGGCGAAGAGCGCCGCGCGACGTATTCGCCGTTTCTGCCGATCTCTCCGACATCTGGTCGTGTTCTTTACGTCCCGATGAAAGATGTGAATTCCAGGGAAGGGACTGTCACATTTGAAGGGGAAGACGGTGCCGATGTGACGCTGCCGGTGACTGGCGGCAACGTGAAGCTTCAATGGAAACCGGACTTCGGCATGCGCTGGGCTGCGCTGGACGTTGATTTTGAAATGTTTGGCAAGGACCACCAGACAAATGCGCCGATCTACGACAAGATCTGCAATATTCTGGGTGGCAAGGCGCCGGAGCACTATGTCTATGAACTCTTCCTCGATGAAAACGGCGAGAAGATCTCAAAGTCCAAGGGCAACGGTATTACTATCGACGAGTGGCTAGCTTATGCGCCGACGGAAAGCCTCGCGCTTTACAATTTCCAGAAGCCTCGGACCGCGAAGAAGCTTTATTTCGATGTGATACCGAAGGCTGTCGACGAGTATTACACCTTTGCTCAGAAGTACGAGCAGATGCCGGTTGAGCAAAAGCTTCAGAACCCGGCCTGGCATATCCATTCCGGTAACATCCCGAAATTCGAGATGCCGGTGCCGTTTGCCATGTTGTTGAACCTCGTGTCCGCTTCCAATGCCGACAGCAAGGATGTGCTTTGGGCGTTCATTTCGCGCTATGCGCAAGGGGCGACCGCCGAAACGCATCCGGAATTGGATGCTTTGGTTGGCTACGCGATCCGCTACTTTGAAGACTTTGTGAAGCCGAGCAAGTCGTTCAAGACACCGGATGATGTTGAGACCGAAGCATTGCAACAATTGGATGCCAAACTGGCAGCGCTGCCAGTTGATGCCGATGGTGCGGCTATTCAGGACGCAGTTCTGGATGTTGCGCGTGCAATCGAACGTTATCAGGATCCGAAGAAGAAGGGGCCAGATGGCGGCCCGGGCGTGTCTGTTGCCTGGTTCTCCGCGCTCTACCAGCTGCTGCTGGGGCAGGAAAAAGGACCACGCTTTGGTTCCTTCGTTGCGCTTTACGGGATCAACGAGACTCGCGAGATGATCCGCAAGGCGCTTGCAGGCGAATTGGCTGCTTAAGGACTACAACTGCATTTATGAAAAAAAAGCGGGTCAATCGGCCCGCCTTTTGTTTGTTTCAAAGACAAAGGCTACTTGTCCTCATCAAAGAATTCGATTCCAGCTTTGTCGCCACTTGACCAGACGGTATGTCCAAGGCGTTCATTTCCATCAACACTGATACTGACGGTTTCACCTTTTTGAGATCCCGACAGGCCTTTCACGCCAACGCCCATGCGCGAAGTATTTTCAATCTCGACCGTTTGTTTTGAACCGTTCATCTTCAGTTCTGCAGACTTGGATGTATCGGTTCTCGGAGACCTGCGAGGTTCTGCCCCCTTGAGTTCCGTTTCCATCGCCATGCCAAGCGTTTTGAGGCCTTCGATAACCTCGCTGCTGTACTTGTCGAGATCCGCGAGAGCGAGGAAAGCCTCATTTCGATTGCCGGTTTCCATTGCGCTCAAGGCGCGGTGGCCAGCGTCGTGGACCTTCTCGTGTGGTTTGACTAGCGCTTTAAACGCTGGATGATTGCGACTGGTTTCATTTCGAATACCATCATACCACTTGCCCAATCGGCAGCCATGATGGTCCGGTACGTCTCCAGAAGCCCAATCGTCATGTCCGGTCACAGTGTCGACAACACGTTTCTTGAACAGAACATGGTCAATTCGCGCCATTTCACACAGAGAACGGTCTGAGTCCGCATCAAAGAATGATCTAGCGTTCTCACTGAATTGAGAGTTGCTGTCGCGCAGGATTCTCTGCATTTCACCAAGCCGCTCATCCGTGTTTCGGTTGGACTCCGCCACCTTGGACACATTGCCCGCAATTTCGTGGCTGGCGTCTTTCTGCTGATGCAGGATTTCTGTTATCTGGGTTATGCGTTCGGAAACTGTTCCGACCATTCCGTCTATCGACTGCATGATTTCGTTTGCCGCACCAATAGCTTCTTCGCCGTTGTTGACTGCCCCTTCCGAACTTTGAATAGCAGTCTGAATCGTCGACATTCCGCTGGTTAGTGCGTCGATGCGTTGCGCAATATCTTCCGTTGCCTTACCGGTCTGCGATGCCAGAGTTTTGACTTCGGAGGCAACAACTGCGAAGCCTTTTCCGGCATCACCCGCTCTTGCTGCCTCAATCGTTGCATTCAGGGCGAGAAGATTGGTCTGGTCAGCAATCGACTGAATGACGGACAGAAATTCACCGATTTGGGAGGCGGCTTCATTGAGATCGGACAGGCTTTTTGATGTTTGCCGCGAGGTCGTGGAAATTTCACCAATTGCCTGGGAGACAGCCGACATTTTTTCCAAACCGTCTTTGGCTGCGTGGTTGGTTTGGTTGGCGTCTTCTGCAGCGCATTCGCTGTTTTCAGATATCTGTCCTATGGACGCAACGAGCTGATCTGCAGCTGCTGAAATTGATTGCCCGTTTTCATTGGCTTCCTGTGTATTTCGAGACAGCAGGGCCATGGCCATGACAAGATCGTTCAGTTCACAAATGGAATCTGCCGTAGAGCGCAGATTGGACAGGCCGGTGGTTTCGCGCTCACGTATGTCTTCCCGTCGGCGTTGCTCGGTTTCAAATGCTCGTTGAGCCAGGATCATGTCGAGGAAGAAACGGGTGACCAGTGCTTGCATGGCATCGGTCAGGGCACTGGGTGACAATCGATGTTTGCGGACAAGAACAGGAATGGCTTCATTCAACAATCTGCCGAACGCCGACATCAGCCATTCGGCACGTAGGCCGATTTTGACATGGGCTTGACCGATGCGCGCCGCCTGGCCGATGAACTCGAGGTCCGGCTCATTATTGAAGATGTAGTCCCAATGTTTGCTCTGCGCGTTCTTCAGCGGGCCGGTGTCATCAATGTGGGTTCCCATTTTGCTGCGCAATTCATCTTGCGCCAGCAAATCCGAATAGAATCTTTCCAGCATTCCAGGCAGTGCTGGCTGAAGAGATTTCCAGACTTTTTGCGCAGCCTTCGTGTCGCTGCCTTCGGGAGACATGAAGCGGATATACTTTTGGATATTGTCAGTTTCTGAAGCAGACACTTGCGCAGTCTGGGGCATGTACCAAATCTCTCAAAAAATTTACGTGTACTTAAAGTTGATTTTATTAGGTAAAAAAAGAGATAATATTCAAACTAATGAATACTTGATAATATTTACAATAATTAGTTATCTTTGGTCGTGAATACTAATATATATTACTGAAAAATTGATATTAGTACCTAAGGTGAAATATGTAATTTTGGCGGGTGGTATTGTCGAAATTGACTTACTGCGGGTTCGCGTTGCTGACATCTGGAGCTTCGGAAATTGTGTTTTCAGCGCCATCGTCGTTGAAAAACAGGTCAGTCTGTTGGCTCCAATCAACAATTTCCGGCAATACGATTTCCAGATCAGGCAGAATGAGCGTGTCAGTCTCCGCCCATTCAGGCAGGTCGCTGGCCTCGGTGAACCAATTCTGCTGCCATTTTCCGAATTCCATTTCCTGAGCTGATGAGGCCAACTCTAGGAGGGGGGCAGGGGCGTCTTCTTTTGGGCTCGCCCAACCATACCGAACAAGCCGCGAACTGAGATCAATTGTTCCACGTTTACACGTAGCCAGAATTTTCTGAGGCCCGAGCTCTTCGATCTTTTCGCAGGTTACCTTCAACTGGCGGACCAGACCGCGTAGAAAAGTTCGAGCTCGGGTGCCGCATGGCCATGTTCCGTCCAGCATGGACTTGCAGGTCTCATCCAGCGCCAGGTGGTCGATATGAGCCAGCTTTATCGTCAGTCGACCGGCCTTGAGGTGGCCGGCATCAAGGACTTGCACCCGTTTAAATTCAAGCGGTCCGTCGGGAATAGGTTCGATGGGCGGGTTCTTGAGTTCCAGATACCGTTTTGACGGTTCAATGCGTTTAAGGTTGCTGGTCACTTTCGGTGCAGAGACACCGTCAGGGGATACGTCCCTGATATTGTCGGGGAGCGGAGCTGCGGTTGTCAGTCCTGCGCTTGCCGATGAGGTTTCTGCAGGGGCAATCGGAAGCGATGTAGCAGCGACCTGTTCATGTGAAATTGGGGATTGCTCTGGCGCAGTTGGCGGGTTGGCGAAAAGAAGCCACAGCACAGCCCCCCCAAATGCAATGAGGACACAAACAGGTACAACAATGGATCGCAGTTTCATTTAGGGGTCCGACCTGTTACTGGCTCGCCCAGACAATACGGGAAGTCCACTCGATTTCAGAGTGCACAAAGGTTTTTGTATCGGGTTTTTCCCCGATAGTCCTGAGTTCAAGATGTTCAGGAGATCTGAAAGACATTGTATAGACTGCAAGATTGTCTTCTCTTGGTTTAACAACAATTCTATCACCGCGCCGAATTGCAACAGTTGGAGCTACCAGAATAATATCGCCGCAGCGGTATAACGGAAGCAAGTCATCTCCCGAAACCTCCAAGGCAAACGCGCCTCGAGACCGGTTGACAGGAAACTGCAGTGTATTCCAGTGGCTGCCCGTCGGTGTCCCTGTTGGATCAAAGGAGTTGCGCTTGGAAACATCACCAAGCACTGCAAAGGGAACACAAGCTTCATCTTGTATTGAAAGAATATCCGGGGCTTCAACCCGAGTAGCGAATTCGTCCAGTCGCTCACCTGTTGCCTCAAGAATTTTGGCAAGAGATTCAGTTGAGGGCCACCTTGGCCTGCCATCACCGGCGGTCCGCTTCGATGGATTGAATGCAGTGGGATCCAGTCCTGCTCTCCGGGCGAGACCCGATGTGGAAAGGCCGTTGTGTGAGGCCAAAGCGTCAATAGCCGCCCAGACTTTTTCATGCGAAAGCATAACTGTGTGCCTCCCGGTTTGATCTAAACAGGAATAAATACCTCTAAAGGAAGTATGGAATTTCGGTTTTTCCCTGTCAAAATGCAATGAGGCCCGCAAACTTCCACTACGTCTGCTTGTTTGAGCGAAGTTGGACGGATAGTGTCCGCACCGTTTGAGACTGGTGAGTTCTGCGATATTGACCGCCAGCCGAGTATGTTTGCAAAACCGGGGTGGTCAATGAAACTCGTCTTTAAAATCGTTCCCATTTCGCTCTGGCAGGATGCGGTGAAGGCCAAGGTCTTCAAGGGCGCTCCGGTCGATTTGGCAGATGGCTTCATTCATTTTTCCTCTTCGGAACAAGCTAAAGAAACAGCTGCCAAGCACTTCGTGGGCCAAACAGATTTGCTGCTGGCAGCATTTGATGCCGATGCCTTCGGTGACACCTTAAAATGGGAAGTCTCGCGCGGAGGCGCCTTGTTTCCGCATCTTTATGACGATCTCGACCCGGCGGCTGCAATCTGGGTCAAGGACTTGCCACTCGGACCGGACGGAAACCATGTTTTCCCGGATATGCAGGCATGAGTATTTCCTGGCTTGAAAGTGCAGCGCTGAAAGGCCTTCAATGTCTTGACGCGGAAACAGCCCACCGTGTGACAGTGATGGGTTTGAAATCCGGATTTCTGCCTCCTCGCAAGACCCCGTCAGACCCGAGACTGGCGATCAAGCGTTGGGACCTGAATTTTCCAAATCCACTCGGGATGGCTGCTGGTTTTGATAAAAATGGTGAAGTGCCTGACGCTTTGTTGAAGCTTGGATTTGGCTTTACAGAAGTCGGTTCCGTCACTCCGAAGCCGCAGCAGGGCAATCCGCGTCCGCGTGTATTCCGATTGCCGGCCGATATGGGGGTCATCAATCGTTATGGCTTCAACAATGAAGGCCACGCCGCATTGCTTCAGCGGCTCAATACCCGGCCTACCCTGACCGGGATTGTCGGTATCAATGTAGGTGCCAACAAGGACTCGACTGATCGGGTCGCGGATTATGTCGCCGGGATTTATGAATTTGCAGACATGGCGTCTTACTTCACGGTCAATATTTCATCGCCGAATACGCCGGGTCTTAGGGATCTGCAGGCGCGCTCCGCCCTTGCCGAGTTGTTGACAGCCGTCATCTCCGCACGAGACGAATGTACACAGAAAATCGGGCGATATGTGCCGGTGCTGTTGAAGATTGCACCGGATGTTGCCGATGAAGACTTGCAGGACATTGTTGAAGAGGTTCTGTCCAAAAACGTCGACGGATTGATCGTTTCCAACACGACCATCTCGCGGGACGGTTTGACCGGCAAAGGTCCTGCGCATGAAGCGGGCGGTCTGTCTGGTCGACCCCTGTTCCGCAAGTCGACCATCATGTTGGCGCGTGCTCGCAAGTTGGCGGGTCCTGACCTGCCGATCATTGGTGTCGGTGGTATCGACAGCGCAGAAGCGGCATGGACCAAAATCACTGCCGGAGCTGATTTGCTTCAACTTTATTCTGCGCTCGTCTTCAAGGGCCCGGGCCTGATTGACGAAATCCTGACCGGACTGTCGGCGAAACTGGATCAGAACGATCTATCGTCGCTTGCTGAAGCGCGGGACGCAAATGTCGAGGCCTGGGCGGCAGAATCCCTCTAAGCTTTGGAAAACGTCTGTGCGGCGCGTTTTGGACAGGTGGCCAGGAGCGTCAGACCGCGCAATCCGAGGAAAATCTCCAAGGCAAGCCAAAGTCCGTGGTTTCCATACAGCGGGAACAGCGCATAATATGCGGCAAGATAGACTGCAAGCGACACCAGCATCATGTTGCGCATGGTTTCCGACCAGGTTGCACCGATAAAAATTCCATCCATCTGAAACGCCAACACGCCAAAAAGCGGCGTCAGAGCGGCCCAGATCAGGTACTCGCGCGCCAGATTTCTGACATCCTGAGACGTCGTCATGAGATCGATCATCACTGGACCGGCCGTCCAGAAGACAAGGGAGAGGATGCCTGCGAGTGCGAAACTCCAAATGGCGGTCAGTTTGAGTGCGCGGTCAAACGCAGGTCGATACTTCGCGCCAACTGCGCGCCCAGCCAGTTGTTCGGCCGCTGTTGCAAGACCGTCCAGAAAATAACCACCCACCATAAAAAACTTCTGAAGTACGGCATTGGCGGCCAAGATAAGAACGCCCTGGTCTGCTGATCGCGCCGTGAAGAAGGCAAACGCGAACAAAAGTGCGAACGAGCGGATCATGATGTCACGATTGAGCGCCATCATGCGAAGCAACAGACGGCGATTGAATACAGCGCTCAACGAGGGCCACTTGCCAGATCGTGTGGCAGCCAGAACCAGGACGACACCGAGTAGGGTTGCCGCAGCTTCACTCAAGACCGTCGCCAGGGCGACACCTTCAACATCCCAATGAAGGCCGATAACAAACCAGATGCTCAATGCGATATTCAGACCATTCAGGAACAGCTGGAGGGCCAATCCGGTACCGGCCCGCCCAAGGCCAATAAACCAGCCGAGGATCGCGTAATTGGCCAGCAGGAACGGGGCACTGTAAACCCGAACATCCACGTACCGTGACGTCGCCGATTGGACTTCTTTGCTGCCGCCCAAAAACCAAAGTCCGGCTTCTGTTATCGGAGATTGAAACAGGATCACCAGCAAACCGCCACCGCCTGCGATGATCAGCGCTCGCAATAAGGTTGCCCGGATTTCCTCTTGGTTTCTGGCTCCGAGTGCCTGCGCTGTGAGGCCGGTCGTCCCGGATCTCAAAAAGTTGAAAGTGGTGAATACCAGGTCGAAAATGATGCCGCCAATCGCGATGCCGCCAAGCAGAGCAGCATCTCCCAACCGCCCGATCACGGTCATGTCGACCAGTCCCAGAAGCGGCGTCGACAAGTAAGCTAGTGTCATCGGAATCGCGATCGACAGGACCGTACGGTGTGTCACCACAAAAAACTGGTTGTCGGGAGTATCCTCAGATGAAGATCGGGACATGAAAGCTCACTTTGAATGGGGAGCTTTCATCACTGACTTGGACGCTTTCGTCAATCACTTTACCTGAGGATTCTGATCGGGGAACGCTGTTCCCCAGTCAAATAGGGCATTCATGATTGGGGCCAGTGCTTTTCCCTTCTCCGTCAACACATATTCCGCGCGCGGTGGGTGATCGGAATACTGTTGGCGTTCGACAATGCCTTCATGGTCAAGACGTTTCAGCCGACTTGAAAGAGTATTTGGTGACACTTCGAGCTGGTCCTGCAAATCCTGAAATCGCCGTGTAGGTCCGTCGAGAAAAAACTCCCGGATAATCAGGAAGGACCATTGATCGCTCAGGACTTCTGTTGTCCTGCGGATCGGGCAGTTGGCACGGGAAATGTTTTTCATGAAGAGAAATGTAGTGCGTCACTTGAAAAATGTGAAGTGACTACAAAAATAATAGTGACTACAATTTGGAAAGTAGGATGTTACTTATGTTTGTCACTTTGATGGAATTCTATGTCAGGGCATTTGCAACGTTGCTGCCGGTGCTCGCAGCAGCAGGTATTGCCGTGTCAGCTCAACGCGCGGCAATGCCCTGGAAATCGACAATCACGATTATCGCTTTAATGGGACTGGTTTGGGGTGTCTGGTACGCCCTGGCATCATGGATGGGGGAGTTGGACCTGCTCATGCCACCGGAAACCATTACCGGTACACCATACATTCTGTTTTTCCTGTTTGGCGGAACTGCGCTGCTGGTTCTTCTCGGTCGATTGACCCAGGCAGGCAGAGTCTTGACGGATGCAGCTGACCAAAAAATTCTGATAGGCTTTCAGATCCCACGGGTAATGGGATTTGTATTTCTGGTCGGTTGGGCTACAGGAGATATCTCCTGGCAATTTGCTCTGCCAGCCGGTGCTGGCGATATATTGGCCGGTATTGCAGGTTGGCAGGCATATCAGGCGTTGGAGCGCGGTCAGGCCAATGCGACTGCTCTGGTTTGGAGAGCCAACATAATCGGCTTGTTGGATTTTCTGGTCGCCATTTTGACCGGCGTGATGACCTCGGAAGGTTTTGCTCACGTGTTGGCCGCCGAAAATCCGAACATCATCAACCATTATCCACTTGTGCTGTTCCCCGCTTTTTTCGTGCCGATTTTCTTGGCAGCGCATGTGTTCTCGATCGCAAAACTGAGACAACAACGGGTTGCTCAAACCTCGCCGGCTTGAAATCAGAAGCAATCAGCGCCGGGAACAACAGTCCGGCGCTGACTGATTATGCTGTTCGTTCGCTGCGAGGGCCTTATATTGGCAAGCATGTTGCCAATCGTTCACCACCCGGCTTATTGCGCCGACCTTCCGGCAAATCATCGCTTCCCAATGGACAAATTCCGCGCTGTTGCCCGGCTCATCGAACAGGAAAGGCTTTCAGGTGAGGATGGTTTTGTCAGACCTCGACCAGCGCCATTCGAGTGGGTCGCTTTGGCACACGATCCGGCCTATGTGGATCAGGTGTTCAATGGTCAGGTGCCGGAGAATATTGCGCGCGAAATAGGGTTCCCGATGCGTCCAGATATTGCCCTGCGAGCCCGTTGTGCAACAGGTGGTACGGTTTTTACCGGATATCTGGCGCTGGAGCACGGTATCGCCTGCAACACGGCAGGTGGTAGTCATCATGCCCGCCGGGCTCACGGGGCAGGCTTTTGCGTCTTCAATGATGTCGCCGTTGCCATCAAGGTGATGCAGGCAGATGGTGCGATCCGAAAGGCGCTGGTTATTGATCTCGATGTCCATCAGGGAGACGGAACCGCAGACATATTCTCCGGTGATCCGGATGTGTTCACCTTCTCAATGCATTCGCAGAAGAATTATCCTGTACGCAAAGTCCCCTCTCATCTGGATATCGGATTGGCTGACGGTATGGAGGACGATGCCTACATTGAAGCCCTGAACCAGGTTCTACCGGAGTTGATGTCTCGAGAAGCCTGGGACATCGTGTTTTTCAATGCGGGTGTTGACCCATATCAGAATGATCGTCTCGGCAGATTGTCTCTCACACGTGAAGGGCTCTTCCGAAGGGATCAAGCCATAATCCAAACCGTTCGCAATGCGGGAATTCCGTTGGCGGGCGTGTTGGGCGGCGGATATTCAACGGATATCGATGAATTGGCAGATCGCCATGTGACCTTGCACCGCGTTGCTCATGCTGTGGCAAGCGGGAGAGGTGCTCTGATAAATGCCGAAGAGGCGTTGGTCGAGCGCACATAAAGGAAACAAGGTTTCAAGCAATAATACTGGAGCCAGTGACAGCGGAAGGCACGTTGATTGTGGTGCTTGATGCAGAAACCTGACTGCTCTCCGATTGGGTTGCTGAGCTTACCTCGAGGCTTTCATGCAAATCAGAGTCATTGAGGTGGTCGATACCCTTTTTTATGGCGTCCCAAGTGTCCTTAATCGTTTTCTTGGTGTCTCTGTCATCCTTGTCGGCCAAAGTTTCCAGCCAGCCAGCCAAGTTCTTTAATTCTTCAGATATTTTCCGCAGCTCTTCGTGCTCTTCGCGCATGCCGTCAATCCGGCTGTCGAAGTGGGCTTTGTCCGCAGTCGCCTGTTGATCAGCATAGGCGTAAATAGCGGTTTTCAGGCTTTCCTTCTGTTCGGCTGCAGTGGTTGGTTCGCCGGACGATTTGTAAGCGCTGGCTGCCGTCGCCGCATGAGCTTCAACCGAGGCTGTCGCAAGAATCTCGGACGTGGTGCTTGTGTTCAGCGGCAAACTATTTTGCTGAGACGTAGCAAATGTACTGTCAATGACCGAGGTGACTATCTTTGTATTTGCCTGGACTGCAGGATTCGGTGCGCCGGTTCCAGCATCAGTGCCTGCTTTGCCCAGATCTTTTGCTGCCGCGCTGAATTCCTTCGAGACCTGTTTAAGCTCCTTCAACATACGCTTTGCTTGTTGCGGTGATGCAAAGCGGAGCATTTCTTTCAGCTGTTTGATACGTTGCTGAATCTGCTCAACTTTTTGTTCTCTCAAAGCATCCTTGTTGTCTTTTATAGATTTCGAAAGTTTGCTGTTGAGATCAACCGCTTCTTTGTAGTCTTCGATCAGCGACTTGGCCGCTTTATGGTCTTCGTCGCTCAGCGGTGAAGCAGAACTGGTCAGGCCTTTGACAAGTGCATCAGCTGATTTCGTGTTATTGGAGCCTGCTTGAGCTCCGTTTCCGGCCCGCATACTGAATTGTTGCTGGTTGTGTCTATTGATTGTCGAAGTAACCGACATGACTCGCCTCGGTAGCTGGTCGAACGGTTCAGTCTCTCTTAACTTCAGTTAAGATAGGATTAAATCACTCGATTGACGAACGGTGAGTTGGTGGATTAACGGGACCGACCCATGGCAAGAATGCGTGAGATCAACCAGATTGGCAGCACAATGATTGCCCCAATCACGAGATAGTTCCCGATGCGTCCAAGTGCGTGGAAGCCCATGTTCCAAAGGCGCTCAACAAACTCAACGGCGATATTGACGAGATCAAGCGGGTCCAGATTAAGCGCTGATAAAACAATGCCAACAACAAAGGACAGAAAAACCAGCCTCAGCAGAACCTGAGCTGGTGAGCCTCCCAGGAAACGGCTCAAGCTATTGTCTGACATGTTTTTCTCCGCGACCAAATCATATGACCGGAAGGTAAGAAGCTTCCAATTGATTTGCAATGCAGCAGCATCGGATCAGTTCTATTAGCCTTAAGGGAAGGCTTCGAACACCCCGCGCTCGTGCTTAGGCACCTGATTGGCAAGCGGTGGTTCAGAAGAGCAAGGAGTTTGGCTTGGAATTCTGGAGTTGATCAGCATCTCCCTAACCCTGCGAGGGGGATTTCCGAACCATAATTTTACTGCTCTGGAAAATGTACTGAGTTCAGAAAATCCGAGTAGATAGGCAATTTCCTTCATGGGAAGGTTGCTGGAACGCAAGTAACGTTCTGCTGCAGATTTCCGGATCTCTTCATTGAGTTTGCGGAACGTCGTGCCTTCCTTTTCCAAAAGTCGCTGGATAGCACGTTGCGACATACCAAGCTTTTCCGCGATCTTTGGAAGCGTATATCCGCCATCTGACAGATTTGTCGCAATTTCATTGGCAACTTGAGACAGCGGTGATTCCAATTGGCCGAATGCCTCCAGCTCGTCACCGGCAGATTTCAAAATGATTGGATACAAATGGGAATCATTGCGGCGGAGGGGGTGTGACAGAAGGGTCTTTGGAAAAACAATTCTGTTGTGGGGCGCATCAAAACGAATGCGGCCTTCATATTTTTGTTGAAAGGCTGAAGTCCGACGAGGAGCATTCGTCGCCAGCTCAATTTGTATCGGGGGGGTGGACATATTCAGGGCATGTTCCAGCTGCTGTGTGGCCCAACCAACCCGAGCGAACATGTTTTGACGCCATTCTCCGCGGCCTTCCAGAATTGGCCATTCCACATAACCGCCAGTTTCCGTCTCCTGATAGATCATTCGATATGCGTTGGTACGGATCGGAATGAACTTGATCCATGCCTTGCAGGCGTCTCGAAGTGAAGGAGCACAGGCAAACAAATAGTCAAATATGGAAAAGCTGCCGACTTCGACCTTGTTGAAAAAGTCAAACAGGATGCCGTCATTGTCCAAAACCTCGGCAACATGTTCAAATACACCATGCCAAGCAGTTATCGAAACAACACCTTGCGGGTCATCCAGAACGGCAATATCAAAGTTGTAAGTTTCTGCAATTGCGGGCCAGTCCAAACTGTTGTTTGGGCATATGTCGCGCAAAACACGGAACACATCCGCTCGCGCCCATTCGCCTTCCAATGGCATTATTATCTCCAGCGGGGCTGTGCACATTCTTTGGTGTTGGGTGAACTTTGCATGATACGTCACGTAACGTCAAGTTGCGTCGTAAATTGCCAAAAAAATCGTGCGACTTACCCACGGAAATTGCGCTGCCCCTATTGAGGGGCAGCGGTTTTTCAGGCGGCGTCCCTTTCCTGGACCTCAGCCTTTGGCGGAAATTTGCCATAAAAAGTGGCGTTTTCCTTGGCCATGTCCCGAAGCAGTTTGTTCGGCTTGAAACGTGGTCCCCACTTGCGTGTGAACTTTTTGCAAAGCTCCAGAAAGGCAGGTGTTCCCATCATGTCGATGTAGCTCAGCGTGCCGCCAGTGTAGGGGGCAAATCCGAAGCCGAGGATCGAACCGACATCGGCCTCGCGCACATCTGTCAGGCACTTTTCCTCAAAAATACGAGCGGTTTCGAGGGCCTGCATCACCAAAAGACGTTGTTTAAGTTCCTCGACATTAAAGCTGTCTGCAGATTTTGGCTGACCGACGACGTCCGGGATTCCGGGCCACAAGGTCTTGTCCTTGCCCTTGTAATCATAGAACCCCTTGCTGTTCTTGCGGCCGAAGCGTTCCTGTTTGACCACCATATCTTCCAGAATGTTGTCCAGCGGACCTTCGACATATTTAACGCCGAGATCTTTGCGGGTCGCCGAGACAATCTTCCAGGCCAGATCAAGTGCGACTTCATCGCCAAGAGACAGAGGGCCTACCGGCATGCCTGCCATTTTGCCGGCATTTTCGATCATCGCTGCCGGAACACCGTCCGCCAGCATCATCAGGCCTTCGCGGATGTAAGTCATGACAACACGCGAGGTGTAGAAACCACGGCTGTCGTTGACGACGATTGGCGTTTTCTTGATGGCTTTTATGTAGTCGAGGGCCATTGCCAGTGCCCGGTCAGAAGTCCGCTTGCCCATGATCACTTCAACCAGCATCATCTTGTCGACCGGCGAGAAGAAGTGGATACCGATGAAATTTTTCGGACGTTTGGACGCCTGTGCCAGCGACGTAATCGGTAGCGTGGATGTATTGGACGCATAGATCGCCCGTGACTTCATCACTGCTTCTGCTTTCTCGGTGACGACCTTTTTGATCTCACGGTCTTCAAAGACAGCTTCGATCACAAGGTCACAATCGGCAAGTGCGTCATAGTCTGTGGTCGCGTTGATCTTGGACAGGAGTTTGACCTTCTGCTCTTCGCTCGCGCGGCCCCGTTTGATGGCCTTGCTGATCAACTCGTGAGTGTGGGCCTTGCCCTTGTCGGCAGCTTCCTGGGTCTGGTCGATCAGAACTACATTGATGCCAGCTTGGGCTGTGACATAGGCGATACCTGCGCCCATGAATCCGGCACCCAGAATACCGACTTTCTTGATATTGTTGGGACGTTGATCGACCGGCCGACGGGCACCTTTGTTCAACTCCTGCATGGAGACGAACAGAGAGCGGATCATGTTTGCGGCTTCGGGAGTCTGCAGAACTTTGGCGAAGTAGCGGCTTTCGACCTGGAGTGCGAGATCCATCGGCAGTTGCAAACCTTCGACAACCGCATGGAGCAGATAACGCGCACCAGGATAATTGTCGAACGTCTCACGGCGATAGATGGCGTTGGCAGCTGGCCAGAACTGGAAACCGGCAGGGGAATAGACTTTGTCATTTGGCAGTTTAAAGCCTTTCTTGTCCCAAGGCTTGATCGGATCAACACCGGCTTTCAGCATCTTTTTGGCCGCTACGACCAGTTTTTTGGTCGCGGTAACATCGTCAATGAGTTTCAGCTGTTTGGCCTGTAGAGCGCGAAGTGTCCGGCCTTGAAGCAGGAACTGCATACCTTGTTGGCCATCAGTCATGCGCATGACACGCTGTGTACCGCCAGCACCCGGGAACAGGCCAACCTTGACTTCAGGAAGGCCCATTTTCAGGTTCTCGTCGGCTACGCGGGCATGACAGGCAAGAGCCAGTTCAGTGCCGCCGCCCATGCATGTGCCCGCAACCGCAGCAACAAACGGTTTGCCGCATGTTTCCAGCTTGCGATAGATCTGCGTCAGTCTGCGTGAGCCTTCAAAAAGTGCTTTTGCAGCGCCTTCAGAATCGTTATCGCGCTTGATGTGGAAGTCTTTCAAAAGGCCTTCCAGCATGGTCAGGTCAGCGCCGCCGGAAAAAGCAGATTTTCCGGAGGCTATGACAGCGCCCTTGATTGCATCATCGCCGACAACCTGATCGATGACAGCATTCAGCTCGTCCATCACGGTCAGGTCAATGACGTTCATCGATTTATCAGCCATGTCCCAATTGATCAGGGCGAAACCGTCTGTATCTATTTCGGTGGTGAAGTTTTTGTAGCTCATAATCGTTCCTCCACTCAGCTCTTAAACGCGCTCGATGATTGTTGCTGTGCCCATGCCTGCACCGATGCAGAGCGTGACCAATGCCGTGTTGAGATCACGGCGCTCCAACTCATCCAGAACCGTGCCGAGGATCATCGCCCCAGTCGCACCGAGTGGGTGTCCCATCGCGATCGCACCGCCATTGACGTTGACCTTGTCAGCATCAAGGCTGAAAGCTTGTTGATAGCGCAGAACAACGGACGCGAAGGCTTCGTTGATCTCAAAGAGATCGATGTCTCCGAGCTCCATTTTGGCGTTCTTCAGGAGCTTCTCGGTCACATCCACAGGGCCTGTCAGCATCAAGGCGGGTTCGGAGCCAATGTTGGCGAATGCCTTGATCCGTGCGCGCGGTTTCATGCCGATTGACCGGCCCGCTGTACTCGATCCGATCAGGACAGCTGCTGCACCATCGACAATCCCGGAGGAGTTGCCAGCATGATGAACGTGTTTGAGTGCTTCAATTTCGGGATGAGCCTGAATGCCAACTGCATTGAAGCCGCCCATGCTGCCCATCATCTCAAAGGATGCGTTCAATGAGGCGAGGGACTGCATGTCAGTTGACGGACGCATATGCTCATCGTGATCCAGAATGGTAACGCCATTAATGTCCTTGACCGGCACAACGGACTTGGTAAACCGGCCATCATCCCAGGACTTACCTGCACGCTTCTGACTTTCAACGGCATAGGCATCACAATCATCGCGGCTGAAGCCGTATTTTGTTGCGATCAGGTCGGCCGATACACCCTGAGGCATGAAATAGGAGGGAATGGCCACTTGTGGCTCAATTGGCCATGCTCCACCTGAAGCACCCAGGCCGACCCGGCTCATGCTTTCAACACCGCCCGCAATCACAAGCTTGTGCTGACCAGACATGACCTGCGCTGAGGCCATGTTGATCGCGTCCAGACCTGATGCGCAAAAGCGGTTGATCTGCATGCCGGGAACGGAAACGTCATAATCCGCTGCAAACACCGCAGCCCGTGCAATGTCACCACCGGCCTCTCCGACAGGGTCGACACAGCCGAGAACCACGTCATCGACCTTTTTTGTGTCCAACCCATTGCGGTCACGGATGGCTTCCAGCGCGGTTGCGGCCAGACGAACAGCTGGCACTTCGTGCAGGGCGCCATCCTTCTTGCCGCGGCCACGCGGTGTGCGCACGTGATCATAGATGTAAGCTTCAGGCATCAGATCCTCCTCAAGATCAGATAATCCTCATTTTGCATCCGGCATTGGATGGCCGGGCATGAGGTCATAAGGGTGTTTCCAGCCAGGCAGGGTCTTGATCCGTTCCAGCCAGTTATTGATTGCAGGATAGGGTGTGAAGTCGATGCCGAGTTCACCGTCATAATAGAGGTAGCTACACAGGGAAATGTCGGCGATTGTCGGTTTTGAGCCGATGGCAAAATCGCTTGCTTCGAGATGCTTGTTCAGAATTGCGAGTGCACTTAGTGCCCGGCCATCCAGGAATTTCACAACGTCCGTTTCACCGGTTTTGATGAGTGTGCGCATGAAACGCAAAGGTCCGATAACACCGGAGACTTTTTGATTGTCAAATATAGTCCAGCGCAAGATTTCCCGGCGTTCATCTTCTGAACTCCAACCAAATTTGCCGAATTTTTCGAACAGGTAGTCCATGATGACTGCGGATTGTGTGACCATTCCAGCGTCTGTTTCCAGAACCGGGACTTCTCCCATTTCGTTGTATTTTGAGCGAAACTCATCTGTTCGGGTTTCACCGTTGAAAAAATCTACCCAACGGGTATCCCAATCGGCACCACACAGCTGCAGCATTAGAGCCACTTTGTACGAATGGCCGGACTGGGCCATGCAGTGAAGAACGTATTCAGCCATAACTCGTCTATTCCCTTGCAGATCAAATCGATGGCGAGACTATACCGCTTCGATTGAATTGAGCGAGTGAATATCCAACCCGGGAACATTCGGGTCAGGTATAATTAGAATGCGTCAGCACTCACCGACATCATGACTGCTGATCCGGTTGAGATCCGGGACAGATGTGCTGCTGTTTCCGGCATGGTGCGTTCCATATAAAATGTGCCGAAAGCAAGTTTGTCGGTCAGCCATTGTTCTTTGCTACCTGCACCGGACTGCAGCTGCTCTTTCGTCTTTTTGGCAATCAGGGCCCACATGTAACCCATCCCAACGAGGCCAAAAAGGTGCATATAGTCGGTCGATCCAGCCCCGGCGTTGTCTGGGTTTTTCATCGCGTTGTTCATGAACCACATGGTCGCGGCCTGAAGATCGTCCATGCCTTTCTTCAACGGGCCTGTGAAGGCTGCAAGGTCTTCTTTGTCCTTGTTTTCCTTCAGGAAGGTGTTGACCTCATTGAAGAAGCTCATCACGGCCCGGCCGCCGTTTGCAGGCAATTTTCGGCCGACAAGATCAAGCGCCTGAATACCGTTGGCACCTTCATAGATCATGGCGATACGGGCATCGCGGACAAACTGTTCCATACCCCACTCGGCAATATACCCGTGGCCACCAAACATCTGTTGGGCATCGACCGTATTGGCAAAGCCTACATCCGTCAGGACACCTTTCAGGACCGGCGTCAACAATCCCATCATGTCGTCCGAGAATTGTTTCGCTTTTTCATCGTCCGAGCGATGGGAAACATCGCCATGCAACGCCGTCCAGATAACCAATGCGCGAGCGGCTTCATTGAATGAACGGATCTTCATCAATGTTCTTCGAACATCCGGGTGAACAATAATGGGGTCGGCAGGCTTGTCTTTTTCTTTCGGGCCGGTCAATGCGCGGCCTTGCAGCCTGTCTTTGGAGTAAGTAACGGCGTTCTGGTATGCAACTTCAGACTGCGCAAGGCCTTGAACGGCCACGCCAAGGCGCGCCTCGTTCATCATCGTGAACATGGCGCGCAGGCCTTTGTTCTCTTCGCCGACCAACCAACCGGCAGCATCGTCATAGTTCATCACGCAGGTAGCGTTACTGTTAATACCCATCTTGTGCTCGATAGACCCACAGGAGACGCCATTGTTGTCTCCAACCGAACCATCTTTGCCGACATGATTGCGAGGGACTACGAACAGGGAAATACCCTTCGTTCCTTCAGGCGCCCCTTCAATACGGGCGAGAACCAGATGGACAATATTGTCCACCATGTCATGTTCCCCAGCCGAGATGAAAATTTTGGTTCCGGAGATTTTGTATGAGCCATCATCTTGAGGAACGGCCTTTGTGCGGATCAGACCAAGGTCCGTGCCGCAATGCGGCTCCGTCAGGTTCATTGTGCCGGTCCATGTCCCGGAGATCATGTTGGGCAGGTATGTTTGTTTCAGTTCATCCGTGCCATGCAATGTCAAAGCGGCAACTGCGCCGGCTGTAAGACCCGGGTACATGGAAAAGGCCATGTTTGCTGAAGATGAATATTCGTTGAAAATCGTGGCCAGCGTATGTGGCAGGCCTTGTCCGCCATAATCCGGATCAGCGGACAAAGTCCCCCAGCCGTTGTCGCAGAAGGCTTTGTAAGCTTCTGAATATCCTTTGGGAGTGGTTACCGTACCATCGTCATGGCGCGTGCAGCCTTCCTGATCACCGGACTGGTTCAGCGGCTGGATGACTTCTGCAGCGAACTTGCCACCTTCCCGCAGAATTGCTTCCACCAGGTCCAATGGCGCATCGGAAAAACCCGGCAGGTTGGAGTAGCGGTCATAATCAAACACTTCTCTCAGCAGGAAGAGTGTATCATCAACGGGGGCGGTATAACTCGGCATGGAACCCTCCCAGAGCTGCTGCCTTGATTTTTAACATGACGTTTCCGTAAACGTAAGCTTAGAGACTTTATACGCGCGTTTATTTTACTCGGCAAGGGGTGTCGTAACGGCATGTTGTCCGAATAATATGCTCCAAATAGGCTCATAACGCCATATTTAGGCTGTTCCGGTTTCAAAATCAGTGCGTGACGTTACGTTTTTGACAAAATCACTTCAAGCACGTGAATGCTCGGCAGGGTGTGTTTTAGGCGGGAAATACATGTCAAAATAGAAAAAACCGCTGAAGTCACGGGGACGTCGGCGGCTTCTCTTTGTCACAAAAGTGGCTGACTGCGTGAGCAGTTATTCCTCTTCTGCTTCTTTCTGCTTGAGCATTCCGGAGACGATTTCAACGGTCCGAGACAGCTCGTCAATTGCTTGTTCAATGTCTTTTCGTTGGTCTTCAAGAACAGATATTTGTTCGTTGAATTTAGACAGGGCAACTCTCAACTGCGTCACCTGGCCATCACGAAGATCATAAAGATCCAGCATGTCGCGAATTTCGGACAAGGAAAAACCAACCCGTTTTCCCATGAGAACCAGTTTCAGACGTGCACGGTCCCGCCGGTTATAGATACGGTTCAAGCCATCACGTTTTGGATTTATCAGGCCTTTGTCTTCGTAGAAACGAAGAGTACGAAGTGTACACCCGAACTCCTTCGCCAGATCGCCAATTGTGAACTGGTTTTTTTTGCTGCCATCGTCAGATGCAGAAACGACGTCGACAAGTTCGTCGTTATCGAGAATTGAAAGCGCTTCGCTCATTGTTTTTATGTCTCGTTTTCGGCGCCTTTTTACAAGGCTGCTCACTGTTGATTGACGTTTGCTGAAATCGAGGAGCAGACGAATCCATGTTCGTTTGCCTTAATGCCGTAACACCCGGCACAGACTTCGGTTCGATTTCTTGCGCCTTATGTAGCTTACGTTTGCGTAAAGATCCAGTCACGCAACGGTAGGTCTTGTGAATGGCTTAACGCCGTGTTTACCGATTCGCTCAAATGAACTTCCTTTGGGGCAGTTTCAAGGCGCAAAAACCCGCAGAATCGCAAATGGCAAGCCCAATTAACTGCCTGTTTACCCTAACCCGACAAAGTTATCTGGAATGTTGGACATGGACTCGCACTCTAGCTTGCCGCGTTGCAACGAACTCCTTTTAGCGGTCAGAAGACCAGAAAAGTCCAGGGTCAAGATATGCCGGCTTGGAAAAAACACGAGGCAGGACGCCGCGGCCAAGATGTGTATGACAACTACGATTACGATGGAATGCCGCGCCGTGAACAGGCGCGCTCCAGGGTCGAACGGTTGACACGCACAGCGACTGCACTCGGCGGCGGATATGACCGCAGCTTGCCTGGTGGTCATGAGCCAGACGACGACCTGGATGCTGTCGCCGATGAGCTGGATCGTCTGCTTTCGGAGCGGTCGGAACAACCGCAATCGCGAGCTTCCCGACAATCGCGGCCTATGGATGCGCCGCGCAGAAGCCCACCTCCCATGCACCAGACCGATCTGGATGACGTACTGGGAGCATTGGACCGTCTTGATGAACAGGTCCAGGGCCTGAGCAATCCACGAGAGTATGAGGATGATTACGACACCGCACCCAGACAGCGGCAGCGTCCGGGGCGCCATGCCATCGACCGTTGTTCTGATGAAGACGAGCGTTATGCGATGGATCATCATGATTACAATGACGACTACGACGACCGCTATGAGGATGATGATTTAGAATACGATCATCGCCCGTCGCCTCGTTCTCGTCGCAATTCCCGCCCGACTCGCGATGCGTCCCATAGTGTTTACAAGGACTTGGGTCGGCGTATTGACGCCTTGAGAAAACCCCAGGAACAGGCCCTTGGCCATGTTCGTGAGGAACTGGGATCGCTTCGCAATGCATTGAGTGGATTGGCTCAGGGGACAAACAAGTCAGCAGGTCGCCAGAATTCAGAACTGCGCCGATTGACGAACATGGTCGACCGCCTTCGTGCGGATAAGAAAAACGATCAGCTTTCAAGAGATATTCGCAGAGAAATAGCTGACCTCAAGGGGATGGTCGGGCGCACGAATGTGGAGGGGGCACTTCAGACCCTCGAACACGGCTATGCTCATATTCTCCAGCGTCTCGACGAGCTGTCACGCGCTTCAATCGATCCGCGAGTACTTCGCGGTGTTACTGCGCGCCTCGGTGAGATCGAAGAGGCGTTCGCTGCACTGCCGCGCTCCGAGCATATGGTTGTTCTGGAGGATCGCGTCGTCGCGATCGCGGACCGCATGGAAGAGTTGCTGCAGCACAAGAAACACGCAGATATTGAACCTCTGCGCGGTGAACTGAAAGAAGTTCGCAGCTTTATCGAGCAGATCGATATCAAGGGTTTGGTCGAAAGCATCGACGATCGGATGAAATTCGTTTCCGGCCGTCTTGATGATCTCGAAGTCCTGGCACGCGAACAACAGGGTCTCGACACGCGCCTGTCTGCGATGGAAGAGCGTATGCCTGAACCTGAGACTATTTCCAGGTTACAGGGCCGTCTGGAAGACATCGTAGGCATGATGTCAGATGACCGTGCATCTCCGTCATCTGACAGCGGGCATTTATCGAAAGTCGATCAGCGCCTCAATGAAATCGTTGATCGCCTTGAGCGGATGGAACAGGCAGGTCCTCTGCCGTCAGCTGACACTGGTGCTTTCGAGGCACTGGAAAACCGGCTGGAGACCATCGTCGGCAAGATCGATGTCATTGAAAAGCGCGCATCCCGACCAGTTCCGGTCCTGGATGCGGCAGCCATGCGCAGCGGTGGGGGGACCGACAACAAATTTCTGAACCAGCTGCAGGACAGGCTAACAGATCTGACCGAACGACTGGATCAACCCAAAGACACGGTAACGACTGCCGATCTCGACAAGTTGAGGGAAGAAATCGGTGCAATGCGGGTCGAGGTCTCTGAGCCGGGATCAACCCAGGCGCTTGAGCAAAGAATATCGGATCTTGCACAGGTCGTCTCGAAGGGGAGTGAGCGGGCGGGCGATAGCGGGTTCGAACAGCTCAGCTCCAAAGTCGCTGCTCTGGCGGAACAGATCGAAAGCACATCGGAAAAAGCACCGAGTATTGATCAGTTCTCTTCTCTTCAAGGGGACCTGAAGCAATTGCTGGACGCTGCAGAAGGCAGCGAGGAGCGAACACGCAACACCTTTGACGGTGTTAAGTCGGTTCTCAGTTCCATTACCGAGCGGCTGGACCACCTGGAACGCGGCGACAATTCAGGCCCAACTTCCAGCACACAACCTCCAGCGGGCCAAAATTTGTTTTCCCCGATCAAGGTTCAGGAACGCAAACCGCTGTTCACACGACCTTCGCCTGTAAATAATATCGAAGAAGAACCAGTTGCTGATACGGATGAAAACACGCCGACTCAACAAGATCGTGCGCGGGATCGGAAGGCCGATTTCATTGCAGCAGCCCGGCGTGCGGCGCAGGCAGCATCTGCAGAAGCGGCTCAGCTGGAAAACAGCGAAAAATCACAGATCATCGATAGTGCCGATGCAGAACGCGGCCAGGAACGCGTCGGTTGGTTGCGCAATGTTCTAAAACGCGACAAGTCCACAGCCTCTGAAAAGGAAGCGTTGAGCGACGAGGCGTTTGCAGAAACAGGTGGTTCAGAAGAAACAAAGTCAAATCAATTTGACGGCGATACTACGGTTCTACCAGGTGATCGTCCGGCTCCTGAAGTCTCAAATGCCTCCGGTGGGCGTAAGCGCGCGATTTTGTATGCGGCAGCCGCTGTCATCATATTGCTCGGAACGTATTATGTTTCCCAGATAACAAGTCCTGCAAAAGACGGCGAGCCGAAAGTCGCTGCAGCACCGCAGGAGAGTGTTGAAAATAATACAGACACACTTGTTCTAAAGGAAGAACAAGTGATTGCCCGTGAGGGTTCGACGGTGAATACGGAAACGGCAAGTACGCCGCCAGCGGGAGCACCTCCGCCGCTTATCGCACCAAAAGAAACAGCAGACGCAGGTTCCGGCATATCTAGGGCAACAGAACCGACTACCACCAGCCCGGCAGCGCCCTCCGGTTCAGTCCAGGTATCTGCGACGGAACCGGGTGAACCAGACACCGGCATTGCATTTGCTCCTCCCACTGGTGTGGAAACGTCGTTCAATGATGCACCAGTTGCACGGACGGGCGCATTTACGCAGGACAAGGTCAATAGCTCCCCTTCGGAAACTGCACCAGCGGATCTGATTGCAAGTTTGCCACCTGAGGGTGTCGGGCCAATGACACTGCGCAGCGCGGCTGCCAGTGGAAATCCGGCCGCAGAATTTTTGGTCGGGGTAAAATACACTGAAGGTAATGGTGTTCCGGCGGACCTTTCAAAGGCCGCTGCCTGGTATCAGAAAGCGGCAGAAAAGGGTCTACCTCCAGCGCAGTATCGCCTTGCCAGCCTTTATGAAAAAGGCCGTGGTGTAGAAAAGGATTTACCCAAGGCCAAAGCCTGGTACACGAAATCCGCTGAAGCTGGAAATGCAAAGGCGATGCACAACCTTGCAGTGCTTTATGCTGAGGGTGGTGGTGGTCAACCTGACTATTCCGCTGCTGCAAAATGGTTTGAATCTGCAGCCAATTTCGGAGTGAAGGACAGCCTCTTCAACTTGGGGATCCTTTATGCCGGAGGAATTGGTGTCGATAAGGACCTTGTCGCCAGTTACAAATGGTTTGCCATTGCTGCTGATCAGGGTGACCCCGAAGCGGCAAAACGTCGGGATGACGTTGCAAATATGATGGATCAGGAAACACTGGCGAATGCGCGTCTTGCAGTGGAAAGCTTCAAGCAAAAGACACCTGATCCTGCTGCGAATACGGTCTCTTTGAGCCCTGAGTGGGCGGATAAATCTGCGAGTCCTGCGAGCAAGGTTTCAGTAAAAATCCCTGACAATACAGGAATGATCCGCGACGCTCAGGATAAGCTGAACTATCTCGGGTTTGACACCGGGACACCGGATGGCCAAATGGGACCCAGAACACTGAGCGCCATCAAGGCGTTTCAGCGGAGCCTTGGTCTCGCGGAGACAGGTGTTGTAGATCGCAAATTGATTGACGAATTGAGCAGTCAGGCGATCTAGGAAATGGAAACAACTGGCCTTATCGGGCAACGCGTCTGGACTGTTGACACTTGCCCGTACAGGTCTTTAACCATTTTATCGTAGTGTTTCCGCAGTCTTATCTGCAATCTTCCGGCGTGTTCCTGTGCAATTATACCTGCCCATAGCCGAAATTCCGGTCAATATCTTCGTGATATTTGGCATGGGTGGAGCTGTGGGTTTTCTCTCAGGCCTGTTTGGAATTGGTGGCGGGTTTCTACTTACCCCACTTCTGATCTTTTCCGGTATTCCGCCTGCTGTATCAGTTGCGACAGTGACGACCCAGGTTGTCGCCTCCTCTGCATCAGCCGTTGTTACGTATTGGCGGCGGAAGGCGATTGATTTCAAACTGGCAACAATCCTGCTCGCAGGCGGAGTCGTGGGATCCTTATTGGGAGTCATTCTGTTTGATGTTCTCCAGTCGTTGGGCCAACTCGATGTAGTTATCTCGTTGTCTTATGTGACCTTTCTGGGAACAATCGGCGGCCTGATGCTTGTTGAGTCTGTAAAGGCAATTCGCCGGCGAAAACTGGGAGAAGCGCCGCGGGCGAGAAAACCTGGTCAACACAATTGGATCCATGGGCTGCCGCTCAAGATCCGTTTTCGCAGGTCAAAACTCTATGTCAGTGTCATTCCGGTGGTCGGTCTTGGCGCCATAATTGGCTTCCTGGGAACAGTGCTTGGTATCGGCGGCGGCTTTATGATGGTCCCGGCGCTTATCTATCTTCTGCGGGTGCCGACAAGCATCGTTATTGGAACGTCTCTTTTCCAGATCCTGTTCACGATGGCAGCGGCAACCATATTCCATTCGATGGGGACAAAGACGGTCGATATAGTGCTCGCAATGACGCTGATGATCGGCGGGGTTATGGGAGCACAGTTTGGTGCGCGAATGGGACAGAACCTGCGCGGCGAACACTTGCGCCTGCTGTTGGCGTTGCTGGTCCTCAGTGTTGGATTACGGTTTGCTGTTGATCTTCTGTTGGTGCCAAATGATTTTTATTCTATCGCAATTCAGAAGGGGGCGGGCCAATGATCCGGACCGTTCTCTTCGCGATATTGCTGTTTGTTACTACAGCAGGAGCTGCAACCGCTGAAAAACAGAGTGACCTGGTCACGGCTCTTTCTTCGGATGTTGTGTCGATCCAGTCGAATTTTACAGGAACCGAAATTGTAATCTTTGGTCAGGCCCAACGCATCGGCCAAGTTTCTGATACAACCGACGGCTATGAACTGGCGATCGTCGTTGAAGGTCCGCCGCAGGACATTACGACCCGGCGCAAAGGTCGGTTTCTTGGTGTCTGGGTCAACTTGCAAGCGGAGAGATTTACAAACGTTCCATCCTTTTATGCGGTCGCCAGCACCATCGATATTGGAGAAATAGCAAACCGCACAGTTCTGGACGAACTGGGGATCGGACTGAACCATCTCAATCTTGCGGTGTCCGGTGTTTCCAATGTTCCGCTTTCTGATCGGGATGATTTCCGAAAGGCGTTCGTCAGGCTTCGCGAAGATATGGGGCTGTTTTCCGAGCAGGAGACATCAATCCATTTTCTGACCGACACAATGTTCCGGACAAATGTTCCGTTGCCGGCAAATATTCCGGTGGGGGACTATAAAGTGAAAAGCTTCCTGTTTCATCAGGGACAAGTGGTTTCACAAACTGAAGAAACCCTGGCAGTGGCGAAGATCGGATTCGAGCAAATCACTTTTGAATTGGCACAAAATCACTCGCTGATTTATGGAATTTTGGCAGTCCTATTAGCCATTTTTACAGGCTGGCTTGCGGGCGTAATCTTCCGCAAGGATTAAAAGTCTAAGCAGATTATGCGTTTTGACACAAAACCTGCTGAAACCTGTCACGCCTACCAGTATGTTTACGTTACGTCCGATTCTCTGCGTTGGGGGCAGTAGCGATATGCCAGATCAATCATCTTCCAGTTATTCTGAAAAAACAGCGGACAGAGGTGCGGTCTCGTTGGATTCAAGAGTGATCGATATTGCGATCAGGCTCGGAGTCTTGGGTTTATTTGCCTATTTCGCTTTGCAGCTGGTGGTGCCGTTCTTTGCGTTTTTGCTCTGGGCGGTGGTGCTGACTGTCGCACTCTATCCGATATTCAATTGGCTGGCTGGCAAGCTGGGCGGGAGAAAGGTTCTGTCTGCGGTTCTGATCACTATGGCGTGCCTGTCGATTGTAATCGGGCCTGTAGCGATGCTGGTTGTCAGCCTTGTTGACACCTTTCAACACTTCTTCCAGGTGCTGGCAGACGGCCGATTGAGATTACCACCTTTGCCGGAAACGATTGGCAAACTTCCGCTGATTGGCGCCAAGATTGTGGAACTTTGGCAGTTGGCAACGCGCAGTATCGAATTGTTTCTCACTAAAATTGGCCCAATGTTGATTCCTGCAGGTGAGCGGGTTCTGTCCATTCTCGCTTCGATCAGCGGAAGTGTTCTGTTTTTCATTGTTTCAATCGTGATTTCCGGCTGCCTGTTCGTGCCAGGGCCAGCACTTGGCAATGGGGCCAAGATGTTTGCCGACAGAATCATTGCAGAACGAGGTGCCGAGTTCATCGACCTTGCGGGAGCGACCATTCGAAATGTTTCGCGAGGGGTTATCGGAGTAGCTGTTATTCAAGGGCTGCTGGTCGGCGTTCTGCTGATTGCCTTTTCGGTGCCAATGGCCGGACTTTTGACTTTTGTCGCGCTGATCCTCTGCATCATCCAGATAGGACCTGCATTAGTTCTCTTGCCAACCATCGTCTGGGCCTGGATGTCCTGGGAGTTTGTCCCGGCGCTGCTTTTCACGGTTCTGATGTTACCAGTGATGCTGCTCGATAACTTCCTGAGACCAATCTTGATGTCACGCGGTCTCGATGTTCCGATGCTGGTGATCTTGATTGGTGTTCTGGGGGGCACTCTCGCTTATGGGCTGATCGGCCTCTTCCTCGGTCCGGTTGTTCTGGCTGTATTCTATGAATTGGTAATGGCCTGGGTGAAAATGGATCAAAAGCAAGACAACGATAGTGAGCAATCCAAAAACGGGTGAAGTATCTGCCGGTGGGATTTTTAGATCAATCTGCTACGAGTCTGCTGGCTGTGAAGGGGTGCAGCCGGTTGTTCCCAAGCATAAACACGGAATACTTCCGGCGCCGGAATATCATGCTGTAGGCTTCATCAGTGACATTCAGTCCACCGGTGAGGGCACCAAAGGCGGGTAACACCAATCGGGTTCCATCTGTCGCAAAGCAAGCGCGGCGAATGGATCTTCCGAAACGGCGAATGCGCGCTGCAGGGTGAAGGTGACCGCAAATCTCGCCTTGTGTTTCAATCGAGTCAACTTTTGCGATTGGCTCATGACGAAATGAGAGAGATCCAATCGTGATTTCTTCCATTGTTTCACCGCACAAACGAACCGGAGCAATCGGGTCATGGTTTCCTGTAACCCAGATCCATTCGCGTCCGAGCTGCAGTGTGGTGAGCATGGCACGGTAGGGAGTTGGTAGACGGTCTGACCCATCCGGGTCATGAAAACTGTCTCCTAGGCAGATCACTCGGACAGGATCGAATGCATCCATGACCCCGGCAAGCTTTTCAAGAGTTGCCCCGGTGTCATAAGGCGGCAGCATAATGCCGCGTTTGGCATAGCTGGAGCCCTTTTCCATGTGCATGTCCGAGACAACAAGAGTGGCCTCTTCCGGCCACCACAAAACACCGCTGTCGTGCAATCCAACCAGTTGACCGTTGATCTGAATGTCATGGCATACCGGCGCAGTTGCAAACTTGCGCATATGCGATGCGAGAACACTCATACAATAGCCTCCAGAACCAACTCTTCAGCAGCATCCTCCAAAAGGGTGTCTATGGCGTCACCATAGATCGGTTCCTTGCCAATTTCCAAAAGGATGGGCACTGCGAGAGGAGAGACATGCTCAAGCGCAGTATGCGTGATTCGTCCGTGTATTCGCGCAAGAAGTTCACCTATACGCGAGATATCCAAAAGTCCTTCGGACGCGTCGTTCCAGGTTGCCGTCAGGAGAATATGGTCCGGCTCGTGGCTGCGAAGGACATCGTAGATTAAATCCGTGGAAACAGTCACTTGTCGGCCGGTCTTTTCCTGACCAGGATGACGCCGTTCGATCAATCCGGCGATCACTGCACAGTTACGAAATGTCCTTTTCATCAAGCTGGATTCAGCCAGCCAGGCATCAAGATCATCACCAAGAATATCTTCCTCAAAGAGCTCATTGAGTGAGATTTTCCCCGAGGAAAAAAGCAAAGACAGATCGGCTAGTCCCCAGACTGACAGCGCATAGTCATTGGCCACAAACCCCATCGGCTGGGCACCAAGTCGTTCCAGCCGTTTGGTCAAAAGCATGCCGAGGGTCTGGTGCGCCAGGCGACCTTCAAACGGATAACAGACCATGTAATGTTTGTTGGCTCTCGGAAAAGTCTCGACCAGCAGACCGTCTTTGGTTGGAAGAACGGACTTGTCTTGCTGTATCATGAGCCAATCGCGAACCTGATCCGGAAGCTCTGACCAGGAAGCTGGTGTCGCCAGCATCGCGCGAACGCTTTCTGCCAGATAAGTCGAAAGCGGGAATTTTCCACCCATATAGGACGGGATCATCGGGTTGTCGGTCTTGGCGCGCGATACGAAGGCCTCGGCTTCGCGCAGGCCCTCGAATCTCAGAATCTCGCCGCCAAAGATAAATGTATCCCCGACCGTCAGTTGCTCGATGAAATACTCTTCGATCTCTCCGAGCACACGCCCACCGCGGCCTATCGGTGTTCTCCGCCCGTCAGCCTTGGATTTGACCAGCCGCACTTTCAACATCGGCGCTTCGACGATTGTGCCGACGTTCAGCCGATACTGCTGGGCGATTTTGGGATTGGCTATACGCCAGAGACCGTCATCGCCTTGCCTGAGTTTGGCATATTGATCGTAGCTCTTGAGCGCATAACCCCCGGTCGCCACAAAATCCAGAACGCGCTCAAACGTCCCCCAATCAAGATGGCGATAGGTTTCCGTTGAGCGGATTTCTTCAAAAGTGGCCAACGGCTCAAGTGGATTAGCGCAGGCAATTCCGAGCAAGTGTTGAGCCAGGACGTCCAATGCGCCCTTTCGCAAAGGAGGTGTGTCCTGTTCGCCGTGTTTTGAGGCAGAGAGCGCTGCTTGACATTCCAGCACTTCAAATCGGTTGGCGGGTACAAGAATGGCCTTGGATGGTTCGTCCATTCGGTGATTGGCCCGTCCAATGCGCTGTGCAAGTCGGCTGGCCCCTTTAGGGGCACCGATGTTGATGACGAGATCGATGTCGCCCCAGTCGATTCCCATATCCAATGAGGACGTCGCAACGACGGCACGTAGGGAGCCGGACACCATGGCAGCCTCAACCTTGCGCCTTTGGCCGACGTCCAGAGAACCGTGGTGAAGGGCTATCGGCAGGGTGTCTTCGTTGATCCGCCAGAGTTCCTGAAACACCATTTCGGCTTGGCTGCGAGTGTTCACAAACAGCAATGACACGTTGTGTTTCTTGATCTGTTCATAGATGTCACCAATGGCATAGCGCGATGAATGGCCGGACCAGGGCAAACGCTCTTCGGAATCGAGTATGGAAATATCCGCCTGTGCACCGCCGGAAACTTCGACGAGTTGCGCCAGGTTTCGGACTTCAGTATCAGGCTGATCGACCAGATAGGACCTCAGGTCATCGGGCTCTGCGACTGTAGCAGACAATCCAATTGTCCGCATTTCGGGAGCCAGTCGCCGCAATCGCGCAAACCCCAAAGCCAGAAGGTCTCCACGCTTGGACGTGACCAAAGCATGTAATTCGTCGAGGACGACTGTCTTCAAGGACGCAAAGAGTTTTTCTGAAGCAGGATCTGACAACAGCAATGCAATTTGTTCTGGTGTCGTCAGCAGGATATCCGGTGGATTGAGTTTCTGGCGTTGACGTTTGTGAGACGGTGTATCTCCGGTTCGGGTTTCCAGTTTGATCTGAAGACCCATCTCGGACACAGGCGCTTCGAGGTTTCTGGCAATGTCCACCGCCAGCGCCTTGAGCGGAGAAATGTACAGGGTGTGGATGCCACTGTCGGCGTCCCCTGGTTTTCGTCTTCCGCGAGCTTCCAACTCAACAAGACTCGGTAGAAACCCTGCAAGGGTTTTGCCCGCACCGGTTGGTGCAATCAAAAGGGTCGAATGCCCCTTTCCCAAATGATCAATCAGTTGAAGTTGATGCGCACGCGGCTTCCAGCCTCGAGAAGCGAACCAGTTCTGAAATCGGTTGGGAAGAAGCGTGGCATCCATGGTTCCGTTTTAGGATGGCGACGAGCAAAAGGCGAGTGCGACAATGCAATTCAGATTGGCATCCGTCCCCCTTTCGATGCCATAAGGGGCTAAAGAAAAACGGAACGTCTAGCCAATTTGGGATTTGTCTTATGAACGTCAGCAAGAACTTCACAAGAACACTGATTGTTGGGGGTGTGCTGGCTGCTGCTTCTTGCGCAAGCGCCGAAGACAAAGCAACGTCAGACGCAGCTGCATTTGTGCAAAAGGTGGGTCTCAACGCCAATTTCGCGCCGATTGTGGCGGCCTACATCAGCCAAACATCCACCGGACAAACGGTTGAAGAGAAGTGCCGTGCGAAGATGGGGAACTGGCTTTTGGATGCCATCCGCATTGAATGGAAGACTGTCGAAAGCGCCTGGAATGCCGGTCTGGAAACTGCCGTCGCGCAATCATTTGACGCCGATTTTCTAAAAGATGCCAAAGATAAGACTGCGCACCAGCTGCGACTCAAGTTTGCTGAACCTGAGACCCAGAAACGATTGGCGTCGGCAATAGAACAGGAGACGGCGCCGCTGCTTGCGGATGTTGTTCCCAAAGTCTCCAAGCGGATCTTTGACGACGCATTTGCCGATGGTTGCCTGAAAAACTAATTGTCATTAGAGCGCCGGTGCTAATTGAATGGACGAAAGGTCGGTCCACTCAATATGATGGTGCAGGAACATGCTGGGGATTTTTGGTTTCAGTTGCGAAGCAGGCTATAGGCAAATACTAGGCTGACGAGCGGCAGTGCCAGGTCCTTGAAGGGGGCAAACATGACCGATGACTTTACAGGCTCTGGCAGCGGCCAGACCGATGGCGATAGTGCCATTGCAAACGAGGATGCAGAAGAAGTCATCGCCCAATTGTTTGATGATTATCAGGCCGGGTTCAACGACTATGACGCAGATCGGGTATGCGATTGTTTTGCGCTGCCGGCGATCATCTGGCAGCATGAAAAAGGGCATGTTTTCAACGATGAAGATGAGCTTCTTGAGAACATCGAAGCACTTCTGAAAGCGCTCGAAAAAGAAGGCGTCAGTCATTCAGACTTCCAGGTTGTCTCCAGTCACGTCAGTGGAGCAACGGCCCTGGTGACCCTCGATTGGACACAGGAGTCCTCCGACGGTGAAGCAGTCCTTGAGTTTACCTGCCACTATCAACTGATCCAGAATGGAGTTGATTGGGTGATTGCCTGCATCGTCAACGAATAATGAGTGCTGCGGTGGGTGCAGTGAGCTCAGAAATAAAAAAAAGCCGCTCGGTTTGAGCGGCTTTTTTTATTTGTTTGCTTTGGAAACTTTGCGTTCTGAACGGGTTGGCTTGTTTTTCTTGCCAGCCCTCTTCTTTTGCCCTGCAGGCTTTCCACCTGTTTTGGCCTTTGGCTTGCGACGGATTTCACCGTCTTTCTCTGGCGGGCCGCTCTTACGGTCCTTCCGCGGGGCAGCTCTTTTGTCTCCACCCGCATCACCGACAAGAGCCTTTAAGTCGAGTGGCTCGTAAGCTGGATGGTTTGATACGCCTTCGTCGTCGTTATTGCGGCGAGGTTTCTTTCCGCGAGGTGCATCAAAGTCGCGCTTGGGCCCGCGACGTGGCTTGTCTTTCTTGAGCGTGTCCTCACGACCCATGGATTCGTAATCTGGCGCATCATTTTTGCGCGGCCGCCGTTTTGGCAGGCCACTTCGGTCCCGATCACGATCTCGGCCGCCACCACCACGGAAATTGTCTTCTTTTGGAGGTTGCGGGATTTTGCCGCCACGCGCGTCCAGTAGGGTGATGTTGACGTTTTCCTCACCAGTTCCTTCGCGTTTGACCACTTCGTTGAAGCGTTGGCCGTGGTTCCCGGCGATCTCGAAATAAAGCTGGTTCTGGAAGATCTTGATAGCGCCAACTTCTTTCTTGGTCACATGGCCAGACCGGCAGATCAACGGCAGAATCCAACGTGGTTCTGCGCGTTGGCGATGGCCAAGCGAGAGTGAGAACCAGACACCATCTTCAAATTTGCCGGTAATCTCGGCGCTGCGTCCACCGCGTGCACCGGCATCGCGGCCTTTCAGAGAAGTCTCGTCGAGGTCGGCAACGTCTTCAGGAGCTGGCAGGCGAGATTGGCGCAACTTCACAAAGGCTGCTGCCAGTTGTTCAGGGCTGTGAAGGGCCAGAAGTTCACTGGCAATGGCACGATCTTCATCTTCCAGTTCGACAGTAAGTGCAGGATCGCTCAGCAGGCGCTCCTTGTCCTTGGCCCGAATGTCCGCAGCTGTCGGTGCGCCTTTCCAGGTCGCCTTGATGTTTGCTGCATAAAGCACACGCTCACCCTGACGACGGCGCGGGAAAGGCACCATAAGAACACAGGTTCCCTTTCGGCCTGCACGTCCGGTGCGGCCGGACCGGTGCAAAAGGGCAGCTTTGCCAGTTGGCAAGTCTGCATGAACGACGAGGTCCAGATTGGGCAAGTCAATGCCGCGGGCTGCGACATCTGTTGCAACACAGACGCGGGCGCGACCGTCCTTAATGGCGGCAAGAGCACTGGAACGTTGCTCCTGGCTAAGTTCGCCGGAAAGGGAAACAACCGCAAAGCCGCGATTGGCCAAACGGGAGGTCAGACGGTTGACCGCTTCACGAGTAGAGCAAAAGACAATCGCCTTGTCGGAATCGTGCAATCGCAACACATTTATCAGCGCGTTTTCGCGCTCATTTGGGGCGACCGGGTGGGCAATGTACTCAATGTCGCCGTGTTGCTCGCGGGCGTTGACGGTAGAAAGGCGGACTGCATCTTTCTGGAAACGCTTTGCAAGTTCTGCAATCGGGCGCGGAACTGTTGCCGAGAACATCAGTGTTCTCCGACTTTCCGGAGCTGCATCCAGAATGAATTCCAGATCTTCGCGGAAGCCCATATCGAGCATTTCGTCAGCTTCATCAAGCACGACGGCTTTCAGTTCAGAAAGGTCAAGGGCACCGCGTTCAATATGATCGCGTAACCGACCCGGTGTTCCGACAACAATATGAGCGCCTCGATCAAGTGCACGGCGTTCGGCTCGTGGGTCCATGCCGCCAACGCAGGACGTCGTTGCTGCACCGGCTTCATTGTATAGCCAGGTCAACTCATCCTTGACCTGAAGGGCCAATTCACGGGTTGGCGCAATTGCAAGGGCGATAGGTGCACCCGGCTTTCCAAGCCGGTCCTTGTCACCAAGGATTGTCGAGGCAAGGGCCAAGCCAAAGGCAACGGTTTTACCGGATCCGGTTTGTGCCGAGACAAGAAGGTCTGCTTCTGCAGGGGCTTCGTTGAGAACACTGTTTTGGACAGGTGTAAGGCTTTCATAGCCTTTTTTCGCCAGCGCGGCCGACAGGACCGGTGCGAGCGTTTCAGGAATGGTCATTGGAATCTTTCAACTGCTCCGGGTCATCTGCATGCCAATCAGCAGTCTACCGGATTGGGCCATCACCATGCAGGCCCTTATGTGGCGCGGCTTATACAGGCAAAAAGAGTGCCCGTCCACAGGCTCACTTTTGCACAAATATTAAGCGTAATGGAATTAGTTACAATACTAAATCTAGGGTTGAAGGTAATGATATTGCTGAAAATACAAATGCGACAAAGATGCCTATTATTTCACCTATAGGTTTATAATCTTTGTTAACTCGCCCTTGCAATTAGATTGAATGGATTCTTCGGGTTGGGGGTGGAAATGCTAAAATCGATTCGTGTTCAAATAGCGCTATTAGCGATTGTTCCTTTGTGCGCAATTATCGTCTTGAACTTGCTGGCGTTCAAGGAAGCTTATCACGAAGCCAGAGTTGCTGCGGATATCTTGCCAATCGCGCTCACTGCTGAAAAATCAGAAGCTGTTATTCACGAACTCCAAAAAGAACGAGGTCGCACAGCGGTTTTCCTGGCAAGCGGAAGTGCTGACGAACCTCGAAAACTGATGAACTCCCAGAGAGCAAAAAGCGACGCTGCCGTTGCCGATTTACAAAAGAGCGCATCAAATCTTGATTTGGAAAACATTGAGCTTACGGAAAAAATCAAATCGGCCATCGCCAATTTGAATGAGATCCAGGCGCACCGAGACGGTATCGATGGAAATACAGTCAACGGCGCTGCAAATTTGAAATTCTACTCCGACAAAGTCAGTCATCTTATCCGTCTCGTTAATTCATCTGTCCTGTCGAGCCCCGACAAAGAATATGCGGAGCTTATGACCCCTTTCTTTCTTCTGACAGAAGCTTTGGAAGCCGGCGGACTGGAACGGGCCATTGGCGGCAGGTTGTTTACAACTGTCGCAAACACCGGCCAGGTCCCAAGCGACCTTTTCCTGGCGTATTATGACCGCCTGTCTGTCGAAACGGAGTACCTCAGACGATTTGAAGAAACTGCAACACCCGAACAGCTCGCAAAGTTCAAGAAAACCGTGACAGGGTCACCAGTCGAAACCGTAATGGAATGGCGCAAGGTTCTGAGAACATTGCCTGCCAGCTTGGATGGACAGGGAATTGAAGGGTCTACCTGGTTCGGTAAGGCTACAGAACGGCTCAACAAGATTAGGGAAGTGTCGTTGGTGGAACTGGCGGTAGCTGAACAAAGGGCTATCGAAGTTGAGAAAGAAGCAAATTCGGTTGTGACCATGCTTCTTGTAGAAGTTGGTGTTGTGGTATTCCTGACATTTGTATTTGCAGTTTGGCAGCTTCGAAGGATCCGAAAACTACTTTCAGATTTGACGGGTAGCCTCATGGGCATTGCCAATGGTGAAGTCGATCTGGAGATGCCGCATACACAACGGCATGACGAGATTGGTGACCTTGCGCGAGCCGGTGTGGTGTTTCAGGAGAATGCGCGCATGCGCGCGGCTCTGGAAGAAGAAGCCGTTAAGGAGCGGGATCGAGAAACGCAACGCCAGAATCATGTTGAAGAGGTCATCAATAAATTCAGGTCCTTGATGGACAGTATTTCGGAAAATGTACTCGCTAAAACCGGACAAATGACAGATATCGCATCAACAGTACGGTCCATTTCTCAAGAGGCATCGCACGCAGCCGGGGCAGCGAAAAACGCATCAGAGTCTTCGTCCAATAATGTTCAAACCGTTGCTGCAGCTGCGGAAGAAATGTCGGCAGCCATCCAGGAAATCATGAACCAGGCCGAACGGGCAAGCGGTGTAATTCAAGATACGACAGGTATCGCGCAGCAGACAGATGGTAGTGTTTCCAGCCTTGCCGATGCAGTGGCGAAAATCGACACCGTCGTTGAGATGATCCGCGCGATCGCGGAACAAACTAACTTGCTCGCTTTGAACGCAACAATTGAGGCTGCGCGCGCAGGTGAAGCCGGCAAGGGCTTTGCTGTTGTGGCTGCTGAAGTCAAAGAGCTTTCCACCCAAACGGCGAAGGCAACCGAGGAAATCTCATCTCAGATTTCATCGGTTCAAGGTCTGACCGATGAAGCCGTTGGGTCTATCCGCCGGATATCTGAGGCTATTGAAATGATCAGTGACGTGACCAGTGCAATCAACGTTGCCGTTGGAGAGCAAAGTGTCGCGACAGAAGAAATTTCGCAGAGCATCACAATGGCCGCCAGCGAAACAACCAATGCGGTAAGCAGTGCAGAGGCAGTCGACCAGGCTATAACTGCGACATCTGGTGAAGCTGAGAATGTGGATCAGATCTCTGGTGAAGTTAAGAACGTTGCTATCGAAATGTCAGAAGGCATTGAACATTTCCTTGCTGATATGACCCGTGATGTCGAAGAGCGCCGTCGGGCGACCCGAAAACAAGAAGCGGGTCAGCATGCCAAAATCATTCTGGAGAATGGCGAGGACGTTACAACCCGGATGGTAAACTCATCCGAAGGCGGGATGAGTGTTCGAGACTTCAATGGAGCTCATCTGGGTATGCGGGTTGTTTATGAGGATACTGCCGGGGACTGTTTCCCGATGGAAGTGAAATGGGTTCGCGGCAATTCTGTCGGTCTTCAATATCGGGCAGAAACTGGAGCGAATGTGCTGGCTGCCTGATCATGAAAATCTGGAGCATCTCATCGGAATGTCTTGAACCAAGCGACATGCCAGGAAATGTCCTGCCAGGCATTTTCGTTAGTACGAGACGAACGCATTTTGATGCGATCCCCTGCGTCCGGGGGATCGTCTATCTTTCTTTGCCATGAATATTTTGGTCGCTTCTTGTTCCTGATCGGTTGAAATTTCGGAAAAAATGATTGTAGCCGTGCTTTGGTCACGGAATCATGCGACCCAGTTCACAGCTGAACCTGTCAGTGTGCTTTACTAACGCAAACCGGAGAGCAATATGAACATCCGCGTCGATCTTTCGGTGACGGCCTTTGTATCCGCCATTGCAATCGCTTGCCTTCTATATGTTCCCGCCTCCGCAAACGAACTCGTTCCCCCTGAAATCGCGAAATCTGTAAGCGACGATGAAATCGATCGGTATTCTCTTGTGTCGGTTGATGACGACATCCTGCGTGTGGATCGGCAGAATGGGACAGTGTCAGTGTGTCGGCAAATAAACGATGCTTGGCGATGCAACCCGGTTCCACTGGCTGAAGACGCTTATCTTGCCGAAATAGCGGAATTGGCTGCAGAGGTGGATCGCCTGACCAAGCGTCTGAAAGAAAATCAGGGACCGAAAGGCGGTGGAGCTGTGCCGGTGCCACCCGGTGCGGCCACAGATCGCCCGGAAGAGAAAAGTGAAACCACAAAACCGTCTTCCAGCCTCAGCACGGAGGACGAGAAAGAACTCGATAAGGTTCTCGATTTCACAGAAGGCGCTATGCGCCGGTTTTTCGGAATGGTCCGCGAACTGCAACAAGATATGGAAGGGAGCGGAAACTGATACGCCGCACCCGAACTAACTGTCTACCAACATCCGGCTGATGGACTTTTGTGCTTCTTCGGGCATCGCAACAGCGGTTCGAGAGTTAAGGTCCATGGTCAGGGCTATAACATCCAGTGTGGCTGCCAGCCTGTTTGTTCTGCTTTCAAACATATGGTGGCGCATTCCAAATGTTTTGCCGTGAACACCTGTAAATCCGGTGGCAACAACAATTGGTTCGCCGGTTTTCAGTGGAGTGTGCCAGCAGAGTTTCATTTCCACTGCCACGCGACCGAAATTGTTTTCAGAAAGATAGGCATGCGTCATCGGAGTGCGTTGCCAGACGTGCGCGACACCATCCGTGCAGCAGGCAAGGACAAATTGGTCATCCACTTTTCCGTCAATGCCAATGTGTCTTGGTAGGACGGTGCCGCGGAAACAAATTGCAGCACCATTGTCCTGAAGATTTTGGAAGCTGGCCTTTTGGCGCTTCACGCCAGCCGGTATGCCTTTTGGCGAAGCTTCGTCAATCATTGAACACTGATAGTCTTTAAAACGCTGGCGTAGTGTTTTGGCTGAATTGCTGTTTGGTTCATACCCATCAATAGCGGTTGCGGCCAAGGTTCCAGTCCCGGACTCCCGCAATTCATGGACAACGGTGAGCATGTGCGGTCCGTCAAAAGCGATTCCGGACTGAATTGTAATCAGATCGCCGGTTCGAAGTTCTGAGTGGTAGCGCACATGTCGGACCCGCCGGGCACCCACCAATGTATCGCTCAATCCGCTGATCAGTCTGAATTGTCTGTCTGCTTCTTCAAATCGGCTAAAATAAAACTGAACGTTCAAATGGTCATTTTCATCGCATTCCCAGCGATTCACAAAAGAGAACATAGTTGGATGGAGTGTCATACGGGTAAGTTCTTATTTCTTTGATGATTTAATTTATTCTTGTATCTTGATTGCGGAAAACACTTTGCTGTTTTTCAGATGTTTATCAATATAAAATCAGGTCTGTGGATAAAAAACAGAAGTATACAGCGAGCGATGGCGAAATATGGGATTTGCAATTGCGTTAGTTCGGCAAGGAGAATGATTTCATCTTAACGAATGCTTCCTTATGGTTGTAGTATTTTTTTGTAATTGTGAATTTTTATTCACCGCCTAATAAGTGGCGCTAGCTGCTGTATTCGCTCTGACAGTGTATCGGGGGACGGATGGCACAAAGCAGGGTTTGACTTGCGCGCGGTCCATGATGCAAACATACATTCGAATTGTCCGAAATAAGTGTTGCAAATAGACTGTGCAGCGCGGGCTGGTGAGTTGAAGTGGTCTGGGTTGGAACGGGGGAGCGCTCTGTGCCTAAGGCTACATAGGGAGGAACTTAAAGTGGCGTCGACATCGTATCGATTCATTATCGCAGATGATCATCCCTTGTTTCGGGGAGCATTGCGCCAAACTCTGGAAACTCAATATCCGCAAGCAACGATTGATGAAGCTGGTGCCTTGGAAGATGTGACAGCCAAGTTGGAGCAGGGAACAGACGTCGACCTGATCTTGCTGGATTTGACTATGCCGGGCATGCGCGGTTTTTCAGGGTTGATGTATCTAAGAGCTCAATATTCCGGAGTTCCGGTTGTGGTTGTCTCGGCCAACGAGGAACCGCAAGCGATCCGAAAGGCTGTGGAGTTTGGTGCGTCTGGTTTTATTCCTAAATCTCACGGAATCGAAGTGATCCGCGAGGCCATCTCACAGGTGATGGCGGGCAGTATGTGGACACCACCGGACGTGGATTTGTCTGCAGATGATGGAAGCGGTGATCTGGTACAACGTTTGGCAACTCTCACACCTCAGCAGGTTCGCGTCTTGATGATGCTGTCAGAAGGTTTGCTAAACAAGCAAATTGCCTACGAGTTATCTGTGTCGGAAGCGACAGTGAAAGCGCACGTGTCTGCAATTTTGCAAAAGTTGGGCGTAGAAAGCAGAACTCAAGCCGTTATTGCTGCCTCGAAAATAGAAGCAGGGCAATGGCAAGGTGGCGGAGAAGCCGCTGAATCTGCATAAATTGGCATATTTTAGATGTGCTCTGGAGTGAACTCTGCGTCACAGGTGTAGCGTTAGATGTAAAATTATTTCTGAAATAAAGACATGTTCTTTGTTGATTACTCCGAATAACTAGACTTGCATTGCCATTTTTACCGTAATTTCAGGGAATGCCTGTATCCCTGAAATTGCGGGGCTACACCGCGCATTCGTATTGTGTAATGGCGGAGTTCAAATGCGGCTTACCGCTCACTGGAAAACAGTCCTCCAGACAGTCCTGTTGGCAGCTCTTTTGCCCAGGAAGCAGATCTGGCATTCAGGCCATGACGATGGTTGTCGTTCCTATCTGGCACAGACAACGTCCATAAGGGCCTTCCTATTGGCCTTTGGATATCCTGTCGTTGACGAATTTCTGGCACGGAAAATCCGAGCATCACAGATCAGAGGTATTAGTCGACTAACCCCGTTTACCGTTTGCGCGTGCATCGTCAATGTCCTGGTGATTGTTCCGATTTCGCTTCCGTATTTTCCGGTGGCCTATGTCCTAATATGGGCTTCATCGCTGATAGCAGTTGTGGGCTATATGGGATGGCACTGGTTCAAGGGGCAAGGCAAAAAAATCGAAACGGTTTCTCGCAATGCACTCGCTAGAGCCGTCAAGCACGCCACAATTCTCAGTTTGCTTTGGGCCGTGGTCCCTGTATCGGCATTTGCCGTAGGTGATCCCAACTTGGTTTGGATTGCATCCAGCATAACAATCGGCATGCTGTGCGCTGGTGGATTTGCACTGGCCACAGTGCCACACGCGGCTATTCGCTGGGTTACTATTCTATATTTTGCTTCGGTCGTTTCTCTCATTGTTGGCGATGTCCAGCAAATAGGTCCGCTTACATTTCTCCTGACATGTTACGCGCTTGTCATTATCGGGAGTACAGCAGCGGCTGCTCGGATGTTTGCTTCACATTTCCTTGTCGAAGGTGAGTTGGATCAACGGCGGGAGTTGATTTCGCTTCTCTTGAACGAATTTGAGGAGAAGGAAAGTGACTGGCTCTGGGAGACGGACAGTGTTGGCCAGTTGAGAAATATTTCAGACCGGTTTTTGTACGCAAGTGGCCGTAGTTATAGTGAACTGCAAGCCATGCGTATGGTGGACTTAGCCTATACAGTTGAAAACAACGATGCGCGAGAAGCGGTTCTTGATCTGCAGACCGTATTTTATGATGAGAAATCGTTCCGCGATATCGTAATTGGAGTACAGGTCAACAGTGAAGAGCGCTGGTGGTCGCTTGTCGGCAGGCCAGCCTACGATCACCATGGAACTTACATTGGATATCGGGGAGTTGCTTCCGATGTTACCGAGGCCCACCATGCCAATGCCCTTATCGAACATATGGCTCAACACGACTTTCTTACCGGAATAGGAAATCGCAACTGGTTCTTGAAACAGGCGGAATTGCTTTTGTCAGAACAATTGGAGACCGGTCAGCAAACATTGACGCTTTATCTCATTGATCTCGACAATTTCAAGGTCGTGAATGATACAAGTGGACATGCAGCCGGCGACGAATTGTTGAAACAGGTAACCGATAGATTTCAGGCGATCAGCGAGGGCAAAACGGTTTTGGCTCGGTTTGGGGGGGATGAATTTGCTGCTCTTGGCCAATTTGTCAGCGATCAGGCCGCTGAAGCCTTTGCCGATAGACTGGTTGGCGCGATCAGAAAACCATTCCGCATCGGCGATCGGGAATTTGCGATTGGCGCAACGGTAGGCTTCGCGCGTCTTCATGAGAACCGAGATACTGTAAGCGACTTGATGAGAAGGGCCGATATTGCGCTTTACAAAGCAAAGGAAAGCGGACGCGGTCGCGCCCAGGCATTCAAAAGCGAAATGGAACGCGAAGTCAGGGAACGCCGGGAATTGGAAGCCGATCTTCGCGAGGCGTTCGAGTACAGAAAGCTGACTGTCGAATTTCAGCCGATCGTTGCAGCTCGAACAGGGCAGGTGGTTTCGAGTGAAGTCCTTGTGCGATGGATCCATCCTGAACGTGGCGAAATACGCCCAGATGTGTTCATTCCTATTGCAGAGCATGCCGGATTGATACTGCCTCTTGGAGCCTGGGTTCTCAGACGAGCATGTACAGTGGCAGCTCAATGTCCTGACCTTAAAAGCGTGGCAGTTAACCTGTCACCGATCCAGTTTATGGACCCTAATCTCGTTGATATGGTCACAGAAGTGTTGGCTGAAACTGGGTTCCCGGGAGAACGTTTGGTTTTGGAAATCACCGAATCTGTTTTTCTAAAGGACGTTGGTTCAGCGTCCCAGAAATTGGAGCAACTCAGAGATATGGGTATCCATATTGCTCTTGACGATTTCGGAACCGGTTACTCTTCGCTGTCCTATTTGCGCCAGTATAAGTTCGATAAAATCAAGATAGACAAATCTTTTGTCGATGAGATTGGTGAACGCAGCGACGGCCTCGCGATTATTTCTGCGGTGATTGCACTTGCGCACAATCTTGGGCTTGAAGTGACAGCAGAGGGTGTCGAACGTCAGTTCCAGGTTGATGCCCTCAGGACCTTGGGCTGCGATACCCTACAGGGATATTATTTCGGCAAACCGGACGCTAATCCGCTCAAGATTACTCAGATCGAAAAGAAGGATTGGGAAGACCGCTCCCCGAGTACAGCACCGAATAATCCTGGGTTGGTGTCCGTCCCATCGACTTGAAACTCTCTCCTAAAAGCCTCATTCAGCTGCGGTCTGTTCAGCAAGGCAACGTCCCAGATGAGCCCGTAACGCTGCCGGTTTGACCGGTTTGTTGAAGAACGTGATGTCCTTTTCGTTCGCTTCAGCACGGACAGCTCGGCTTCGATCTGCAGTGATCAGAATAGCTGGAATTTGTGCGCCAAACTTCCAACGTAAATTGATTATGGCCTCGATACCGGTACCATGATCCAGATGGTAATCGGCCAGAATGACATCAGGGATGCAATCTGCATCGGTCAAAAATGATGAGGCCTGTGCATCGTCACAAGCCGTAATGACCTTGCAGTTCCAGTTGGTCAGAAGGTGTCGCATACCGCTAAGAATGTCTGGTTCATTGTCGATTGCAACAACGCATAAGCCGTCCAGTTGGCCGACAACTGCGGGAGCCTGCGGTTGGGGTTGTTGGTCGGGAATGGCTGCTGAACGCGGTAATTCGACTGAAAAACATGACCCCTTGTTGGGTTCAGAGCGAAGTTCAACCTGATGCCCTAAGACATGGCTGATCCGTTCTACAATCGAAAGACCAAGGCCTAGCCCTTTTGCTACACGCATTCCGTCGTCTAGTCGATGGAACTCCTGGAAAATCACTTTCTGTTTCGTATGCGGAATGCCCATGCCGGTGTCGTGAACTTCCACCAGAACACCATCTTCGCCCTGTAATCGACACCCTACTAAAACGCGACCTTTTTGGGTGTATTTGATTGCATTCGAGACCAGGTTTTGAAGAAGGCGTCGTAACAATCGTCGGTCTGTTCGGACCGAAACACCCGTATGCACGATACGAAGGTCCAGATTTTTTTCCATCGCGACTGGCCTAAACTCCAGTTCGAGTCCGTGCAGCAGCTCATCAAGCCGAAAGACGGTTGGCTCGGGCTTGAGTGCGCCAGTATCGAGTCTGGAGATATCAAGAACGGCCCCCAAAATGTCTTCAACGGACTCCAGAGCAGACTCGACATTTTCAACCAATGTCCCCGTGTCTCCGCCTTTCAGCTTGTCGACCAGCACCGAAGAATACAGGCGAGCCGCGTTCAAGGGCTGTAAAATATCATGGCCGGCAGCAGCCAGAAAGCGTGTCTTCCCGATGTTGGCCTCTTCAGCCGCGTGGGTTGCAACGACCAACCTCTCATTCACATGTGTCAGTTCTTCTGTGCGTTCTCTAACACGCCGTTCAAGAGTTTCGTTCGCGCGGGCAAGAGCTTCTTCAGCGGCGACGCGTTCCGTGATGTCGGTATACGTTGTAACGATACCGCCATCCGGCATAGGGCTGACACGGACTTCAAGAACGGTGCCGGTGGAAATGAGACGCTCTTGAAACGTTTCCTGCCCGACAACGAGTTTCTCGATCCTGTCGGCAACAATGACCTCCACAGGTCCTGGGCCATGTTCACCGCGTTCTGCATTGAACCGTAAAATTGCATCCAGTGTCGTTCCGACCTGACCGTACTCAGCAGGTAGGCCGAGAAGGTCTCTGAATTGTCGGTTCCAGCAAATCAGCCTCAGGTCCCGGTCGAAAACACCTATGCCCTGCCGGACCTGATTTAGCGCTGTTTGGAGAAGGTCCCGGTTGTGCTGGATCGCCATCGAGGCGTCGTCGAGAAGTTTCACTGCTCCCTTTGTGGAAGGGTCATGCCGCTTGAGCATGAGTGTCAGCACAAGGCGCGATGAGGCCGCACCAATGGCACTGGCCAGCAATTGTTCGGAAAAGCGCAACAGACTCGCGTCTGCAGATGTGTTGGGATCCAGCTGAATGCCACGCTCACCCGCAAATCTTTGGAAGGATCGTTCTGTGCGTTCCTCGCCGAGATAGCGGGCAACAGCGATTTGGAGGTCACCTGCGGTAACGGAAGTCCGCCAATAGCGCAGACTAGGAGATGGCGTGAGTTCTATCGGAACAAAAACGTTTGCCTGAAGTGTTTCGGCGGGAAGCGGCGCCCTGATGAAGGATCCTGTGACGAAGAACAGAATATTGATCCCGAGGCTCCAGACAGTCCCGTGAATGAACGGGTCAGCTTCGATGCCCAGCAATGATTGTGGATTAAGGGCATCAATTCCGAACGGACCGGTTATCAGGATAGCGTCTGATATCAATCCGGATTGCGCAAAGGTTGGCAGAAGAAGCGTGTAAGCCCATACCAGAAAGCCGCCGCTAAGTCCCGCAAGGGCGCCGAGTGCAGTCGCCCGGCGCCAGAACAAGGCTCCAACAAACGCAGGTGCAAATTGTGCAATTGCCGCAAAGGAGAGCAGTCCGATTGATACCAGTGCCGCTGTGTCGCCGGCGACGTCATAGTAGGCATAGGCCAAGACAAGAATGCCGAAAATGGCAAGTCTTCGAATTGTCAGCAGGCGACGGCTCATGTCGGTGCCACTGGAGTTGATCAAGTCCTCTTCGCTATGCCGACGCAGCAAGAGTGGAACAACAATGTCATTTGAAATCATGATTGCCAGTGCAACCGTTGCGACAATGACCATGGCTGTTGCCGCGGACAAACCGCCAATGAATACGAACAACGCGAGCCATGGTTCACCCGCGTCCATGGGCAAGGCAAGAACAAATGTGTCGGGATTGATGTCCTGGCCGAAGCGCAACATACCCGCAGCAGCAATTGGAATGACGAAGAGGTTGATCAGCACCAGATATACCGGAAACATCCAGCTTGCGCGCTTCAACTCGGCAGCCGAATTGTTTTCGGTCACTGTTACATGAAATTGTCTTGGAAGAAGCAAAACGGCAAAGGCAGACAATGTCGACATGACCACCCAATTGCTGATGTTGACCGGCCCTTCAAAAACAGCAGAAACCTCCGGCGCTTCCGAAATTGCTCGAACCAGATCAATCGGGCCATCAAAGAGGGTGTAAGTCACCCAGAAACCGACGGCCAGAAATGCCACCAGCTTTACGACCGCTTCGGCTGCGATCGCCAGCATCAAACCTTCCTGATGTTCCGTTGCATCGATATGGCGCGTGCCGAATGCCCAACTGAAAATGGCCATCCCCAAGGCAATCAGCAAAGTGACGTCATCAAATACTGGTGTGAAAGTGTCGCTGGGTGAAATCAGCGGGCCAACCAAAGTGGTGATGGAGAGGGACACTGCCTTGAGCTGCAAGGCTATGTAGGGAATGACGCCAATGACTGCGATGAGTGTTGCAAGAGCGGCTACCGACTGGCTTTTGCCATAACGCGCGCCGATGAAGTCTGCGATTGACGTAATACTCTCGGCTTTGGAGATCTGGATAATGCGCCGGAGCAGCGGATAGCCAAGCGCAAACACCAGCAGCGGACCAATATAGATGGTCAGGAATTCTGCGCCGCTGCGGCTGGCATTTCCGACCGACCCAAAGAATGTCCAGGATGTACAATATACGGATAGCGACAGTGCATAAATCAGGGGGCGGCCACCGATCCGCGTCCCGTTGGTTCGCCGTGTCATTCGGTCGCCGTAACTGGCTATACCGAACAGAAACAGAATATAGGCCATTGCAGCCAGAATCACGACCCATCCGTGTAGCATTGTCAGGCGACTGTCCTCGTTTAACTAGTCTTCCCGGCCATTGATTTCCCTGACCGGCTATCGGCATTGATGACCAATGCCATGTTTCATTTAAATCGATCCGATCACAGCTTATGCCACATGTCTATTCGCCATGCGGCCAAGGCAAGATTGGATGATGCAATCCATCATTTTTTGTGCCGCTGACTTCACAGTCTTTCATGCAACATTCAGATAGTTTGCAGTTAGGATGCGGCAAAGTCTGCTTTGAATGAAGGACCCAAAGGTGACAACTCTGATTGACAGTCTGAGCCCGGAAGCACGCAATGCCCCCGAGAGCGGAATTGTGGAAGTGCTCAATGCTGGTTGGGGGCGGGAAGACCTCATCCCGCTATGGGCTGGGGAAGGTGATTTGCCCACACCAGAATTCATTTGCCGTGCTGCAAAAGAGTCTCTTGATCGCGGTGAAACCTTCTACACATATCAGCGCGGGATCCCACCATTGCGCGAAGCGCTCGCCGCTTATCACGAAAATCTCTATTCTAAACCGTTTTCTTCTGAGCGATTTTTTGTAACTGGTTCCGGCATGCAGGCGATCCAATTGGCGGTGCAGGCAGTGTCAAGTTCAGGCAGTGAAGTTATTGTCCCGACGCCCGCTTGGCCGAATATTTCTGCGGCTGTCGAAGTTCACGGTGCCAAAGCGGTGTCAGTTCCCATGAAAATAGGGCCGAGCGGCTGGGACTTGCATGTCGAAGATCTTGAAACCGCGATTACACCACGAACATCGGCGCTGTTTCTGAATTCACCGTGCAATCCAACTGGCTGGGTGGCCAGCGAGGATTTGTTGAAGAATTGTCTCACCTTGGCAAGGAAACACAATCTCTGGATCATCGCAGACGAAATTTATGCTCTGTTCTTCTACGGCGAAGGACATCGGGCACCTTCCTTCTACGATGTCGCAGATGAAGAAGATCGGGTTATTTTTGTCAATTCGATGTCCAAAAACTGGGCAATGACAGGATGGCGCATTGGTTGGGTATCGGTACCTCCTGAATTGGGACAGGTCATGGAAAACCTTATCCAATACTCAACGTCCGGAGTGCCTGAATTTTCTCAGCATGCCGCCATTGCAGCGTTGACACAGGGCAGGGATTTTTTGGGCCAGCAAATTTCCCGGGCCAGAGTGGGGCGCGAGTGTGTAGTCAACGGCCTATCGGCCAATGATCGCGTAAAATTAGTTGCGCCCGACGGAGCCTTTTACCTCTTTTTCTCCATTGAAGGTGTTGCAAACACGCGTCAATTTGCGCTTGAACTTGTTAGAAAAACAGGCGTCGGTTTGGCCCCTGGAACCGCATTTGGGAATGGAGGAGAGCAGTATCTAAGACTTTGCTATGCGCGGCGCAAAGATCATCTCGAAGAGGCAGTTCACAGAATTACCGCTTGGTTGTCAGCCAACTAGTGCAATGGCGGGTTGCTGGACTAAGTGAATGTCCGTATACCTTGAATGGGAGTTAATTCCGTTTGGGTTCTGGGATGAAGCATGAGGGTATAATAGATAAGTTGGACGAGGCTGCCGGTGTATCCGAAGCTCGTCTGGCTAGTGTCTTTGATACGGCTGCTGACGGCATAGTTGTTATTGATGACCGGTGCCAAATTCTCGCCTTTAACAAGGCTTGCGAACAACTTTTCGGTTTTGAAGCATCAGAACTACTTGGCGGAAATGTAAACCGGATCATGCCGCATGAATATGCTGTTGCGCATGATGGTTTCGTTGACAACTATCTCACGACCGGTCAGAAAAAAATCATCGGCATTGGCCGGGAAGTGAAGGGTCGTCACAAGGATGGCACGGTGTTTCCTGTTGAGCTGTCTGTCGGCGAAGCTGGTACTCCGGGAGGCCGACAGTTCATTGGCATTTTGAGAGATTTGCGACCTCGAAAACAGATCGAGGACCGTCTCGCCAAAACCCAGGCGCAACTTCTGCATGTTACACGCATCAGTGCATTGGATGAAATGGGCGCTGCGATTGCGCATGAGTTGAACCAGCCGTTGACTGCAGTGCTTTTGTATCTCCAGTCTGTTTCGCGAAAATCCAAGGCGGACAATAGTGTTGATCCACTTATTTTGAGCGTGATCGACAAGGCGGTCAGGGAAGCCGAACGCGCAAGCGAAATTATTCAGCGCATGCGCCAGCTGGTGGAGAAAAAAGCGCCGGAACGCCAGACCATTGACGTTTATGAATTGGTGGATAGCTGTATCGAGATGGCAGAACTCGGGCACGGCGAAGGAAATGCATTTCTTCGTTCTGATGTGGCCGAGGATATGCCTCCACTACAGGCTGACCCAGTTCAAATCCGGCAGATATTGATCAATCTTATTCGTAATTCGCGTGAAGCGGTCGCCGATCAGGACGAAAAAGAAGTTATCCTGTCCGTTCGAAAAGGGACAGGCAATCTGGAATTCCGGATTCAGGACAATGGACCCGGAGTTCCTGATGAAATTGTTGATGAACTCTTCAAGGCTTTTACTGGGGCCAAGCAAAGAGGTGTTGGCCTGGGATTGGCGATTTCCCGTTCAATCGCACAAAACCATGGTGGAGACCTGAGGCTGGAAAAAGGCAAGTTAGGTGAAGGCGCTTCTTTTTTACTGACTCTTCCCGTTGATGTAGTAGATGAACCTCCGCTTGAGAACTAGAATCGCCCGATTTAATTAGTGAAATGCATAAGGACTTGATGACAATGAAAGCAGATGCAGAGGCCATTTATATCGTTGATGACGACCCTGCTGTGCGAGATGCCTTGTCTGTCTTGTTCAATATGGAAGGTTATGTGGTCGAGACATTTTCTGACGGCGACGCTTTCATTCAATTTGCAAACAAGTCGGTGCCTGCCTGTGTAATGCTGGATGTTCATATGCCAGGAAGATCCGGCCTCGAGATCCTAAAGGCTCTGAATGCAGAGCACTATCCGGCTCCTATTTTCATCATTTCGGGTCAAGGCGACATACCAATGGCCGTCGAAGCGATACGGAATGGTGCCTACGACTTTATTGAGAAGCCCTTCTCGGCAGAAGTTGTTCTGGATAGAATCCGTGAAAGCCTGTCGATTATGAAACAACGGCAAAATGGCGGGCCTGCACCGACATTTCAAGGTGCTGACGTTTTGACACGGCGTGAGTTAGAAGTCCTGAAGGAGATCACTGAAGGGGCTTCCAATAAGGAGGCTGGCAGATCTCTGGGCATCAGTCCTCGTACCGTCGAGGTCCACAGGGCGCGTATTATGGAAAAGCTTGGAGCACGCAATGCAGCCGATCTGGTGCGAATCGTGCTGGGCCATGCGTAGAACGAAGGCATTAACCGGCTGAATACCTATGAAATTCAATAGAAATAGGCTGTAGGTATTAAGCTTATTTCGTATTTATACGTACTTTAATAGGATGAAATGTCGCGTATTTATACGGGATGGCATTAGCAATAAGGCTAATGCATCGAGATCGAACATCGTGGTTGTGCACATTGTAGAAGATGATCCGGCCGTAGCCGATGCGTTGGCGATGGCAATTACAAATCTGGATCATTTTCCGAAGACTTACATCGACGGGGAAACATTCCTTGCTCAGGCTCCTGTGTCTGAGGCAGATGTCGTGATTCTTGATCTCGGATTGCCAGGGATGAGCGGAGTGGAGGTTGCTCAGAAACTGAGCGCGCTGCAACACCCACCGCGAATGATTGCCATATCGGGTAAATCACATACGCGATTACAACAACATTTAAAAAAATTGCCGAGTCTGAGGGTGCTCAGAAAGCCGCTATCGATGGATACGCTTGCAGAAGCAATTAGTTAGGCTCCTGCGTCGATTGTACACATATGTAGTTCCTCTTACGCAGTCGACCGAATTTCTACCTTTGAAACTTATGGCTAGAGTTCTTCTACCAAAGCAGAAAGCGTCGGACGGGGCGCTTGAAGCGGTGAGACTTTTCTGACTGGCCTTTTTGGCCAAAGAAGAAATCAAAGGCCCATCGCCGACTTTGCAGACTGTGCCGCGCATGATGCGCGAAGGAGGGGCAGATGAACTATTTCGACCCAGCAATCACTGGCCAACAATCTGTTCGTAGACAAAACGGGATGCCGATTTGCACTCCGGACAAATCATCATTTTCTGGGTTTGGCGGCAAGTCGATCCGGTTCGATACTCATGCCGTAGTTTATTACGAAGGCGATCCGGCGAAGCGTCTCTATGAGTTGGTCACCGGTTCGGTGATGCTCTACAAACTGTTGCCGGATGGTCGTCGGCAAGTGGTCGAAGTCCTCCGCAAGGGTGATATCTTCGGTTTATCTGCAGAAGATGAATTTGACTGCACAGCAGAAACCCTGATGGATTCGGAAGTTCAGGAAATCGACCTGAAACTGGTCGAAAAATCCCCGGAAATTCAATCCATGCTGGCCAAGTGCCTGACCAGTCAGATGCGTGTGTTGCATGAACATGCGGTATTGCTTGGTCGCAAGTCAGCGATTGAGCGCGTAGCCAGTTTCCTGATGCACTTGGTGCCTAATCGCGGCGGTGTTGGCTGTCCGGGGCCGATCAAAGGTGCCGCTGACGATTGCCATGACCTAAAACTCCACATGACCCGGCAGGAAATTGCAGACTATCTTGGTCTGACGATTGAAACCGTTAGCCGTGTAATTTCCGATCTGAAGCGCCGCGGGGTTATTCGTGTTGACCGTTCAGATCTGATTCATTTGAACCGGGTATGCGGCCTTTGCCAGATGACCGGAATGCACTGATAAAAACTCCTCCCAAAACTCAAAATGGCCGGCGTTTCCGTCGGCCTTTTTTTTGTGGACTTCAGACTGCTGCGGAATGGCGTGTCTGGCTGTCTGCCAGATATGCATCGAAAGCTGCCGCCGCCAGCCGGACGTAAGGGCGTCCTGCTTCCGTGACAACCACCCGAGTATTCTCTCTGTATTCCCGCTGGAACTTCACGAGGCCATCCGCAGCGAGTTCCTCAAGGGATGTCAGGGAGCTGTTCAATCCGGACAGGTCGCTTCCGAAATCACCGCAAACCCGTTCCAGGTCGCAGGTATAGTTTGTCATCAACTCTTCTATGATCCGGCCTCTGAGCCGATCATCTTTGGACAGAGCAAGTCCTTTGGAAATAGGCAGATCGCCGGCTTCAATGCATCGCGTCCAGTTTCCGACATCTGGAAGGTTCTGGATGAAACCGCCCGAGACCTTGCCAATGGACGACACTCCCAGACCGATAAGTTGTTCGCCCTGATCAGTTGTATAGCCTTGGAAATTCCGCTTAAGAGAGCCGTCCGCCAGAGCGATTGCCATGCTGTCGTCCGGAAGGGCAAAATGATCAAGGCCGATAGCGACATATCCGGCGTCCAGCAGCTCTTGTCTGGACAAATCGGCAAGTACCAAGCGCTCTTTCGCGAAAGGCAGAGTCGCTTCGTCGATCAGGCGCTGGTGTTTGCGCATCCACGGCACGTGGGCGTAGCCGAACAAGGCTATGCGGCCAGGCCTTAATGACAACGTTTTTGCTACCGTATCCCGGATTGTAGATTCCGTTTGACCCGGAAGACCATACATCAAGTCAAAATTCAGGTCATTCAAACCGACCGCCCGCAGATGTTCGACAGCTTTCACGACCGTCTCGTAGGGCTGAACTCGACCGATTGCCTTCTGCACTTGAAGGTCAAAGTCTTGAACGCCGAGGCTTGCCCTGTTGACGCCTGTCATTGCCAGCGTTTCGGCAAGCTCTCGAGTCACTAGTCTGGGGTCGAGTTCGATTGCGTGCTCGATATCGGGTGCGAAATCGAACAGCTGGCTTAACAGCTTGGTCAGATCAACAAGGCTTTGACGCGGCAGCAAACTTGGGGTTCCGCCACCCCAGTGGATATGTTTTACCGGACCAGCCTGTTGAAGATGAGCTGCTGTCAGTTCGATCTCTTTCAAGAGCGTCTTGCCATAGGCCTCCAATGGGGCATCCTGCCGAGTCGCTTTGGTGTGACAGCCGCAATAATGGCAAATTTCGCGGCAGTAGGGCACATGCAGGTAAAGCGACAGGCTATCGTTTGGGCCGATGGCTTCAAGCCACTTTGAATAAGTCTCCGTCGTCACGCCGTCGTGGAAATGTGGGGCGGTCGGATAACTGGTATAGCGCGGTACATTGCGCATTGCGTAAGAGAGCGTGTCCTTGGTCATGAGCGCAAAATCATTCAAATGATAGAAGTCTGCCTTGATATTGCTCAAGACTGGAAGCGGGACACAATTTTCCTGCCAGTTTTGATCATTGTTCTCTCGACATGTTGATTGCAGCAATCAATCATGAACTGCGGAATTCCTTTAGGTATACAGGCGCCATATTGAACAGCTTTACAGGTAAAGTGACATTGTCCTTTTTGAAAAGTGATGCCGGGCGCCTGTTGTTGACCTTGTTGATTGCAGCCGTCGGCGGTTGGAGTTTTTCTGCGTTCGGACTTCCGGCTGCCTGGCTATCTGGCGGTATGGTTTTTACAGCTGCTGCCACGCTCGCAGGTGCGCCGACTATTATGCCGAACAGGTTTCGGGATGGTCTCTTTGTCCTTCTTGGAATATCGATGGGAGCCGGTGTCCGACCAGATGTCGTTAATAGAATCAGCGAGTGGCCGGTCTCCATGGCGTTGTTGCTGATCGTTGTTTTGGCTGTGACGGTCGCTGGTTATGCTGTTCTCAGGATTATCGGGAAATGGCCAAAGGAAACCGCCTTTTTCGGCGCGATTCCGGGTGCGCTGTCTTATGTGATCGCATTGGCCGCAGATCGCCAGGCTGATTTACCGAGAATTGCATCCTCACAGTCCGTAAGGCTTTTGTTTCTGGTGGCTCTGCTGCCCTATTTTCTCGTTTCCTCAGGTGTGGGAAATCCTGATAGCGCTGAGCACGTTGCAAAGAGCACGTTGCTGGATTTTCTGATCGGTTTTCCGTTGTGTCTGATTGGCAGCTTGATTGCGGTCAAACTCCGGGTGCCCGGGGGATGGTTGACCGGGGCGTTTTTCATGAGTGCCGGTTTGAATGCATCCGGGCAACTGACCCTGATTCTGCCAGATGAGTTCATGGCGCTGTGTTTCGTCGCGATGGGCGCGCTGATTGGGTGCCGCTTCAGTGAGACAACCGTCCGTGAATTTGTTAGTGTGCTTGGTGCGTCGCTGGCAGCCTTCGCTGCGGCCTTTTCAGTGTCGGTTCTCGGCGCACTTTTGGTCTCTCACTTGATTGATATTCCGTTTGGACAAGCGCTGCTGGCCTATGCGCCGGGTGGACTGGAAGTCATGACTTTGCTGGCTTTCATTATGGATCTTGATCCGGCGTTTGTCGCTGCCCACCAAATTGTCCGGTTTACGGGCATGATTTTGCTGCTGCCATTTATCACCGGGCTTTTCCTCAAGCAGAAGTAAGTGACGGCGGATTTTATCCACATGATACGAAGTGATGAGCTTTGAAACTAAGGTCTGAGTTTCTTGTTTCTTATTTGACAAAATTCGCGAATTTACTTGTGAAAATGTTCAATTCTGCGCAACCATACCCTGCGTAATGTGATGACCAGGACCGAGGCGATAATCCATTTGGATTTTCCCCGCACTGGACGTCGGAAAAGTTGATATGAATCAACGCGCAGGGTCTCGAGCCATGCTTTTGCTCGTGGTTATCGTTTGCACCTTGTAACGATTGTAAAGACTGGGGCGCTAGAAATGGCACAAACTAAGGCCAAATTGGTCTCGCTCGAGGAAGGCGGCTTCGCCATCTTCCTTGTGCTGCTAGTATTCGCCTGCCTGATTGTGGCGGGTAAGACCTTTGATCAGGTCATGGCATTTCATGCTGGTATCGGCGCATTATTCGCCGCTGTTGGTGTGTTTGTTATTTTCAAAAATTATTTCGATGATGGCGGGCAGATAATCCCGCAGGAAATCGATGGCAAACCCAACTACAATATGGGTCCAGTGAAATTCGGTGCTATAGCCGCAATGTTCTGGGGCATCGCCGGTTTTACCGTCGGGCTGATCATTGCGCTCCAGCTTGCCTGGCCTGCGTTGAATTTCGATCTTCCCTGGACAAATTTCGGCCGCTTGCGCCCCTTGCACACATCAGCGGTGATTTTTGCCTTTGGCGGAAACGTTTTGCTGGCGACGTCCATGTATGTGGTTCAGCGGACTTGCCGCGCGCGGATGCCGGGCCGGGTTCTGCCCTGGTTCGTGATCCTGGGCTACAACGCCTTCATCGTAATTGCGGGCACAGGATATCTGCTGGGTGTCACCCAGAGTAAAGAATATGCTGAACCTGAGTGGTATGCCGATTTGTGGTTGACCATCGTCTGGGTGTTCTATCTCCTTCTGTTCCTTGGTACGCTGTGGAAACGGAAAGAACCGCATATCTATGTGGCGAACTGGTTCTATCTGGCGTTCATCGTCACGATCGCCATGCTGCATATCACCAATAACCTGACGATCCCGGTCTCGATTTATTCGACCAAGTCCTACATCGTCTGGGCAGGTGTTCAGGATGCTATGGTGCAATGGTGGTATGGCCACAACGCAGTGGGCTTCTTCCTGACCGCGGGCTTCCTGGCGATCATGTACTATTTCATCCCGAAACGTGCTGAGCGGCCGGTCTATTCATATCGCCTGTCCATCGTGCACTTCTGGGCGCTGATCTTCCTTTACATCTGGGCAGGACCGCACCATCTTCACTACACAGCGTTACCACAATGGGCTTCAACGCTCGGTGCAACCTTCTCGATCATCCTCTGGATGCCATCTTGGGGCGGAATGATCAACGGTCTGATGACGCTGTCCGGCGCATGGGACAAGCTGAGAACCGATCCGGTTCTGCGCATGATGGTTGTGTCTGTTGCCTTCTACGGCATGTCGACTTTCGAAGGCCCACTGATGAGCCTGCGCTCAGTGAACTCCCTATCGCACTATACTGACTGGACTATCGGACACGTTCACTCCGGTGCTCTTGGCTGGGTGGGATATATTTCCTTCGGTGCGCTCTACTGCCTGATTCCATGGTTGTGGAACAAGAAGAACCTCTATTCGCTGAAACTGGTGAATTGGCACTTCTGGTTGTCAACGCTGGGGATCGTTCTCTACATCACAGCGATGTGGGTCTCTGGTATCATGCAAGGCCTGATGTGGCGTGCATATGATAGCCTCGGTTTCCTGGAGTATTCCTTCGTGGAAACAGTAGAAGCGATGCATCCTTTCTATATCATTCGTGCTCTCGGCGGCGCACTCTTCGTGCTCGGCGCCCTGATCATGGCCTACAATCTCTGGATGACCATCCGTCATGGTGAAGCTGAAGAAGCTGAAGCCACGTCGGCAGGCTCCCTGGCTGCGGCCGAATAGGGGAGGGACGATAAATGTCTGCTTGGAACAAACACCAAATTTTTGAAAAGAACTCTTTTGTTCTTCTCATCGGAATCCTGGTCGCGGTCTCTATCGGGGGTCTGGTCGAGATTGCACCGCTTTTCTATCTGAAAAGCACCATTGAGAAGACCGAGGGTATGCGTCCCTACACTCCGCTGGAGCTGGCTGGCCGCGACATCTACATCCGGGAAGGCTGTTATCTGTGTCATTCACAGATGATCCGCCCGATGCGTGATGAGTTGGAGCGGTATGGACATTTCTCACTCGCAGCTGAGTCGATGTACGACCATCCATTCCAGTGGGGGTCAAAACGAACTGGTCCGGATCTCGCGCGTGTCGGAGGTAAATACTCTGATGAATGGCATGTCGAGCATCTGGTTGATCCGCGCTCGCTGGTTCCGGCATCGATCATGCCCGGATATCCGTTCCTGGCTGAGAATAGCCTCAGCACACGGGACACCCAGTCTGCGCTAACGGTGAACACGATAATTGGTGTGCCGTATACGGACGATCAGGTCGAGAACGCAGCTTCGGATCTGAGAGGGCAAGCGTCGCCTGATACAGACGCAGCCGATGGCTTTGAAGAAAGGTACCCGAGTGCATTGATCCGCGACTTTGACGGAAATCCCAGTGAAGTCACGGAGATGGATGCCTTGGTTGCCTATCTTCAGGTGCTTGGAACAATGGTCGATTTCTCGATCTACGATGACAAAGCAAATCTGAGGTAAGTGCGATGAATGAATCCTACACTGCAGTCGCAGGCTTCGCACAGACTTGGGGCCTTCTCTACTTCATGATCCTGTTTGGCATCGTCCTCGCCTATGTTTTGTGGCCAAAGAACCGCAAAAAATTCGACGATGCTTCCCAGATCCCGTTCCGGGAGGATTGATACATGGCAGATCAACACAACAAGGAAATCGACCAGTTCACCGGGGTCGAAACCACTGGTCACGAATGGGATGGCCTGAAGGAACTCAACAACCCATTGCCGAGATGGTGGCTGTACCTCTTTTATGTCTGTATTGCCTGGGCTGTGCTCTTTTGGGTGCTGTATCCGACTTGGCCATTGGTTTCCAGCTACACAAAAGGTGTGCTGGGCTCCAATCAGCGAGCCGAGGCTCTTGCCGCACTTGAGCAGGGCGTCGCGGATCGTTCGCAGTTCGCAGACAAGATTGTTACAACGTCTCTTGAAGAGATTTCCCAGGATCAGGAACTGCTGCAGTTTGCTTTGGCCAACGGCAAGGCCGCTTTTGGTGACAACTGTGCGCCATGCCATGGTTCCGGCGGTACTGGGGCAGAGGGCTATCCGAACCTTCAGGATGATACCTGGATCTGGGGTGGTACTCTGGATGATGTTCACACGACGTTGCTCTATGGCATTCGCGGAAACAATGATGATGCCCGGATTGGTGACATGCCGTCCTTTGGTGTCGATGAACTGCTCGAGCGTGATGAAATCAACCAGGTGTCCAACTATGTGGCATCGCGCGCGGGTCTTGAGCCGGAAGCAGGCGTTGATATTGCTGCTGGAGAAACGATCTATGTCGACAATTGCGCTGCCTGCCACGGAGATAATCTGGAAGGCATTCAGGAAGTTGGTGCGCCAAGCCTGATGTCCGCCAATTACCTTTATGGCAAGACACTTGAGGACATTAAGGCGCAGGTTCACAAGGCGCGAAATGGTGTAATGCCAGCCTGGGTGGATCGTCTGGATCCAGCTACGATCAAGTCGCTGACAGTTTACGTCCACTCCTTTGGCGGTGGCCAGTAACCGAGCAAATACTGTGCTGAACGGGCACTAAAAACCTGACGATTTGATCCGGCGCAAAGTGAGAAGTTTTGCGCCGGATTATTTTTCACAAAGTGTTCCCATGGGAACATATTTATGAATCAGATGATCCTATTGGGGCGGGGTCGCGTTTAAAAGGACGGACGGCATGTCTTCGGACACCGAAACGCATGAGAATGGCGAGCCGGAAGAGTGGTTTGCCTCGGCCAAAAAAATCTATCCGATGGCAACGCATGGTTTATTCAGGCGGATCAAGTGGGCGCTGCTCTTCATCACGCTGGGCATCTATTATTTTCTTCCGTTCATTCGCTTTGACCGTGGTCCCAATGCGCCGGGGCAAGCGGTTCTGATCGATATGGAGCGGAAGCGGGCCTATTTCTTTTACATAGAGATCTGGCCCCAGGAAGTTTATTACCTCACCGGATTGTTGATCATTGCAGCGGTCGCACTGTTCCTGATGAACGCCGTGGCTGGCCGGATCTGGTGCGGCTATCTCTGCCCGCAAACCGTTTGGACCGATCTATTCCTATGGGTAGAACGAAAGGTTGAAGGCGACCGCCGAGAACGCATTGCTCTGGACAAGGCACCCTGGTCGGCCGGCAAAGTCGGCAAAAGGGCAACAAAGCATTTCTTCTGGTTGATGATAGCCTGGTGGACCGGGGGTGCTTGGGTACTCTACTTCAACGACGCGCCAACTCTCGTTCTGCAGTTGCTGACCTTTCAGGCTCCAATGGTGGCCTACATCTGGATTGGTATTCTGACAGCGACCACATATCTGCTGGCCGGGTTTATGCGGGAGCAGGTTTGCATCTACATGTGCCCTTGGCCGAGAATTCAAGCGGCCCTAACGGATGAGAAAGCGCTAAACGTTACCTACCGTTGGGATCGTGGCGAACCGCGTGGCTCCTTGAAACAAAACAAGATCCTTGAGAAGGAAGGCAAACCCGCCGGGGACTGCATTGACTGTTTTCAGTGTTTGCATGTTTGTCCGACAGGAGTTGATATCCGTAAAGGCATGCAGCTCGACTGCATTCAATGCGGCTTGTGTATTGATGCATGTGACAACATCATGAACAAGGTCGGCAAACCGACCGGTCTGATTGGCTATGACACGGATGAAAACATAGAGCGCCGGGTCGAAGGCAAGGAACCGGTATTTGAGATTGTTCGTGTGCGGACCATCGTCTATGCGATCGTCATTGTTGCTGTCGCTCTGATCATGCTGTTCACTCTTCTCAATCGCGATTTTGCCGATATCAGTGTGTTGCATGATCGCAATCCGGTCTTTGTCCAGCAGTCTGACGGATCTGTTCGGAATGGTTACACGGTGAGGCTTTCCAACAAGCGCCAATACGATCGCAGCTTCATGCTGCATGTTGAGGGCATGCCGCCCAATACACAGGTGGAAGCCGTCGGTGTGACATCGACATTTGCTGGACGACCCATCATTGAGGTCGGGCCTGACACTACGCGTGAGGTCAGAATTCTTGTCACATCGCCACCAACCGAAAAAATGCCACAAAATACGGATGTCACATTCCGGATCACTGATAGTGTGATGGGGGAAGTGATAACTTCCAAAGACAAGTTCAAAGCCGCTGGCAAGCCCTGAGGAGTTATGAATGACTATGGCTCAGCCAAACTCTAAAGATCCAAAAGCAATCACCGGAAAAACGGTTCTGGTTTGGTTGCTGGCGTTTTTCGCGGTCATATTCGCGGCCAATGCGGTCTTTATCTATCTTGCCGTGGGTTCTTTCCCGGGCGTGGTTGTGGAAAGCTCCTATGAGGCCGGTCAGGCCTACAATGAGGAAATTGCTGCGGCCAAAGAGCAGGCCAATTTGAATTGGCAGATATCAAGCGAACTGGTTCGCGCTGGAGAAAATGGCGCCCGATTGATGGTGTCGGCTGCTGATGGTCAAGGTACTCCGCTTTATGGCATTGAAATTCATGCAACGCTCAAACACCCTGCCCAGGTAAATTCTGACATCGAAATCATCTTGAAAGCGGATGGCGGTGGCAGATACGTGTCTGAGATTGATAGCCTTCCAGCTGGGAACTGGAACCTTGTTCTTGAAATCGATCAGGACAGCGAGCGGAAATTCAAGTCTGAAAACAGGTTGTTTGTGAAGGATTAAGGACGTTCCTGTGACAGTCCATCAGCGCGATTGGCAGTCGTTCGTAACACCTGCAAAGGATGGCGCAGTTCATATGGATCTCGCCGTTGACGGGATCACTTGTGCTGCTTGCATGGGGGAAATCGAGCGTGGCTTGAAACGTTTGCCCGGCATCAAGACCGCAAGGGTAAATCTGACGAGCGAACGTTTGGCCGTAGACTGGGTCGAAGACCAGACCGGAGCCGATGAAATCATCGCTGAACTGTCTCGTCTTGGTTATACGGCGCACCCATTCGATCCAGCGAGCCAAAAAGACCGTCAAGACAAGACCGGCAAACAACTGCTTCGGTGCCTGGCTGTGGCCGGTTTTGCCGGCATGAATATCATGCTGCTGTCAGTGTCCGTCTGGTCAGGAAATGGCACCGACATAACCCCGGAAACACGGGATTTCTTCCATTGGCTCTCAGCGCTGATTGCCCTGCCAACTGTTGCCTATGCAGGGCGTCCATTCATCAATAGTGCATTTCGGGCATTGTCAGCTGGACGTCTCAACATGGACGTCCCGATTGTAATCGGCGTTGGAATGGCCGTCGCCCTTTCGGTCGTTCAGACAATACAGCACCATCATCATGCCTATTATGAATCAGCGGTCATGCTGTTGTTCTTCCTACTGATTGGTCGATATCTCGATCACAACATGCGTGGGCGAACGCGATCATTCGCTGAAAACATTGCAGCGTTGAAAGCTGAAGTGGCAGCACGGATTAATCCGGACGGATCCATTCGCGAAATTCCCTTGTCCAAGGTTGCTACCGGGGACCTGGTTCTGGTGTCAGGCGGCGAAAGGGTGCCGGTCGATGGTGTGGTTGAAAATGGTATTTCTGAAATTGACCAGAGCCTGGTGACTGGAGAAAGTGTTCTGGTGCCTGTCAAGCAGGGACAAAGGGTCTATGCAGGCACCATGAACGGGGCGGGTGCGCTGCAGGTTCGGGTTGAAGCAGCCTCTGGCGCGACACTTCTCGATGAAGTTAACCGGCTCCTGGAAACCGCTTCCCAGGCAAAGTCAAAATATGTACGGATCGCGGACAGGGCGGCTCAACTCTACGCCCCTTTAGTTCACGGAGCAGCAGGACTTACGTTTCTGGGATGGTTGTTGGCCGGACTTGACTGGCAACCGGCGCTTGTCATTTCGATTTCAGTACTAATTATCACATGCCCGTGCGCGCTGGGGCTTGCAGTGCCTGCAGTCCAGGTTGTGGTTTCGGGACAATTGTTTAAGGCCGGGATTCTTGTGAATTCGGGCGATGCCATTGAACGCCTGTCTGACGTCGATACAATCCTGTTTGACAAGACAGGTACGCTGACGCTCCCTGAGCCGGAACTTTGTCAAGATATTGATCCGACAGATCCGGTCATTGAGCTGGCAGGTCGACTTGCATTGGCAAGCCGACATCCCCTGTCTACTGCGTTCGTTAAATCAACAAGTGCGCTCATTCCCTTGTCAGATGTTACCGAAGTTTCCGGTTCAGGACTTGAAGCCCAAATTGAGGGGAAGTGTTTGCGTCTTGGAAGTCCGGTTTTCTGTGGTGCAAGACCCAGTGACGTTCAGAAAAAACTATCAGAAAACCCCGGAGCATCGCTGCTTGCGATCCAGCTCGGGGAAGAACCGGTGCGTCTGTTGGCGTTCAAACAAAGTCTGCGACCTGATGCGAAGTCCGTAATTGATCATCTGAAGAATCAGGGATACGAGCTCGAGATCCTGTCGGGGGATACCAACCCATCTGTAGAAGACTGCGCTCAGGCGCTTCGTGTTGATCGTTGGCAATCCGGAATGTCACCGTCGGACAAAATTGTTCGTCTTGAAGAATTGAAGGCCATTGGCCGGAAAGTGCTGATGGTTGGTGATGGTTTGAATGATGCGCCGGCACTTGCAGGTGCACACGTGTCACTGTCGCCAGTCTCTGCAGTTCATTTGAGTCAAGCTGCAGCAGATGCAGTTTTTTTAGGTAACAATCTGCAGCCGATACTCGATGCGCTCCGATTGTCGAAAAGAGCGCGCAAGGCGATTGAACAGAATCTCTGGATCTCAGCTATCTACAATCTTGTAGCTGTTCCAATTGCAGTCGCCGGGTTTGTCACACCACTTATGGCAGCTGTCGCAATGTCAGCGTCGTCGCTTGCTGTTACCGGGAACGCTCTTCGTTTGCGGCTTGGGAACAAAGGGACAAATGCCAGACATCAGCTTTTCACTAACGCACAAATCTCAAAGTCGGGGCAATAATCAATGGATGTATTGATATTCCTGATCCCGATAGCACTGTTGCTCGGGGCACTGGGACTTGTTGCATTCTTGTGGTCGTTGAAAAGCGGTCAATATGATGATCTGGAAGGCGCTAAATGGCGAATTCTTGAAGATGATGACTTGCCGGATCAAAAAGACGAGCAATAAACCGCCTGACCGCACAACCGGAGATAAAGCAAGAAAACCCTAGGCAAAAACTCTTGTGAGTGCCATGCCGACACCTAGGAACACTAGACCAAGTCCGGAAACAAGCAGCATATTTTCCCGGCAGGCAATACCCGTATATCGTGAGGTTTGCGAAAAATTGTCCGCGATCCCGTCATCTACATGATTGGGGTTTTCAGGCGTGGAAATGTATTGTTCCGAGGTTACCAACAAAAAGCTCACTTTCCATAACTTGAGTTGGACAAATTGGCACCGCAGAATTGAAAGTCGCGTTAATTCCGGTGCGTTGAAAGTGTTAATTCACCGCAAGATTACCGCATCATGAAAATCAACATGATGATTTCCGGCCTACATTAAGCCATTCGTTTTTATCAAAGGCTCAATCTTTCCGACTAAATCAATTCACATGACTATGGGCTAACCGGCTAACTCATTCTTCAGACTTTTCTGGCAAGACTTAAAAGAAACATGGAGGTTTTTGGTGAGCCTGGATCTTGCCTCTCTTACATTTCTGCTGGTTGAAGACAGCGCTTATATGCGGACGATCCTGCGCACTATGCTGCAGGGTTTCGGCGCGCGCCGAATTGTGGAAGCAGAAGATGGCGCGTCTGGCCTTGAAGCCATGGACCGCGCGAATCCTGATATCCTCATCATGGACTGGGTAATGCCAATTCTTGATGGAGCAGATATGGTCCGGATGATCCGCAGCCCGAACAACCCATTCGCGTATATTCCTATTATCATGGTGACCGCACATACAGAGCGCAGCCGTATTGTCGAAGCCCGGCGGTTGGGTGTTCATGAGCTGTTGTCAAAGCCGATTTCTGCCAAGGCGCTTTACCAGCGGGTTTCAAGCGTGATCCTGCAGCCGCGTGATTTCATCAAGACAGCGACTTATTTCGGTCCTGCACCTAGGGAAATCCGAAATAGACAGAAAATCTGGCAGGGCGCTCCCGGACAACAGCCAGAAGAGCAAGAAAACAGCGCTGTCACGGCTATTGGGTAGGCTTTTGTTGCCAAGTATAGTGAAGTCAGATGTTAAGCGGCGCCCACAGCTGCAAATTGCTCTTCATTACCAAGATCCCGCGCTTCAAGCGCGTCCGCAAATTCGGCAAGAACATCCAAATCAACCGTATAGCGATCCAATAGGAACTGCGAAAGCACGTCTATCGGAAGGTGCTGGTATCCCTCAATCGCATCCATTAGCGCGTCGAGACTGTCCAATCTTTCACGTAGCTTGATCATGGTCATCCGAATAAGCAAAATAGTTCGAGCAACGCAGTACTTTCATAGTTAATAATACCTAAATTAATAAAGAGCAAGTGTTGCAATAGGGGTTTAATTGCAATCGTAAAACGTCCACAGTCGTTCACATGCAAGAAACTGGAAATATTGGTAAAAATGACGTTTCGACATCATGGTGTTACCGGTAATTGAGGAAAATGAGTATGACGCGCATCGTCTATCTTTTGAATGGTCCGAATTTGAACCTTTTGGGAAAAAGGCAACCTGAAATTTATGGCTCGGACACGCTGGACGATGTTAAACAGCGTTGCGATTCGATTGCTGGACCCGAAGGGATTGAGGTCAGATTTCATCAAAGCAATGCTGAACATGACTTGATCAATTGGATCCATGAAGCGCGTGAGCACGGCAAGGCCATTATCATCAATCCGGCAGCCTACTCCCACACATCTATTGCAATACTTGATGCGCTCAACACGTGTGACTTTCCGGTGATCGAGGTTCATATCTCAAATATTCACAAACGTGAATCCTTCAGGCATCACTCATATGTTTCCCAGAGAGCCGATGTGGTGATCGCGGGATGTGGAGTCCGTGGATATGAAATGGCGGTACAGCACTTGGCTGTTCTCCTGAACGGAGATTAACGGCCTCTGGATGCTTCTTAATTTTGCGGAGGTAGAGGGCGTTATGCACTATTTGATCAGTAGCCGTTGCCTGTGACGAACTCACGGATAACTGTGCCAAATACGATTTTTATATCGAGCCACAATGATTGGCGATCAATATAAGCCAAGTCATATTCAAGACGGATTCGAGCCGATTTTTCGTCCTCTGTCTCTCCGCGATACCCATTCATCTGTGCAAGGCCAGTTATGCCAGGCAGAACCTTCAACCGATCGAAGTAGCGATAATCGAACACTTCATAGGGAACGCCTGCAGCTCGCATCCCGGGGACATAGGGGCGTGGTCCGACAAGTGACATTTCGCCTTTCAAGACGTTTATTAGTTGCGGCAGTTCGTCAAAACTGCTTCGCCGCAGAAACCTGCCGATTGGTGTCACGCGCGGGTCATTACTAACCGTTTGCTGAACTCCGGAGGCATCGCAAGTTTCGACATACATGGTCCGGAATTTCAAAATCGAAAACGGTTTCCCGTTCAAGCCAAGCCGTGTTTGCCTAAAAAATACCGGGCCACCATCGTTTAGTTTGATTGCTATCGCGATGCCGAACAACAATGGGGATAGCGATACAAGGCCGACCCCAGCACCACAAATGTCCAGAGAACGCTTAAAGACAATTTCCAAAAAGCCGGCTTTGTAGCTGGGGCGCACTGGACCAAGTGCACGGGTCTCAGTTTTCCTCAGGGCTCTTGCTGCCCTGATCCGCTGGGCGCGACCTGTCTGAGACGCCCGTTCAGTACTCTTCTCACCAGTACGAAAAAAACGTGCGGTGGACGAAAATGCTGAAAAACGTTTGGCTTTCTTCAATCCAAACGGATCGTCAGAAAACGTCTCATTGGCCATTGCAACCATGTCCTCTCTGAATGATTGAATCCACTGGTTGAGACGAACATAGTTATGATGGCAGGTCAGTTCCAATTAATTATTATTAAAGAGTTAACGTGCCCCGAAAGATTTTAAAGATGAAAAAAACGTAACGTTTTCATAGTGCAACGTGAAATTGCAGGTGCGTTTTGCCCACCATTTGTTAGCCTTGAAGGCGCGTCGACACTTATTTGCCCGGACTAACAAATAGGGCTCCGGAAGTCATATCTGCGATGCGGATCTATTGGAAAAATCGGCACACTATGACTTGGTAAATTCATAAATCTCATCCCAATCCAGCATTTGGGAAATCAGTGTCTGATTTCGAAACTAGTCTGAACGGCCAACGCTGGTGTACTCAAAACCTTTTTCGGCCATATAACTTGGCTTGTAGATGTTTCGAAGGTCGACAACCTTTGGAGCCTTTACCAGAGTTTTTACCCGATCAAGGTCCAAGGCTCGGAATTGATCCCACTCTGTGACGATGACGACCACATCTGCGCCTTCTAGGGCGTGGTAGGGTCCGTCACAGAACATGACGTCGGGCATCATCTCTTTGGCTTCGTCCATGCTGGCAGGATCGTAAGCGCGGATCTTGGCACCTTCCAACTGAAGTTTTTCGACAATATCGATGCTTGGCGCTTCTCGCATATCGTCAGTATTCGGTTTGAAAGCCAAACCCAACAACGCGATTGTTTTACCTGATACACTACCGCCCAAAAAATCAATGACTTTGTCTGCCATCTTTCTTTTGCGAGCCGTGTTTACTTCAATAACAGAATCCACGATTTTCAAGTCTGTGTCAGCGTCAGCTGCAATTCTGGACAAGGCAAGTGTGTCTTTCGGAAAGCAAGAACCGCCGTATCCGGGACCTGCATTCAGGAACTTGCCACCGATCCGGTTATCAAGACCAATACCGCGCGACACTTCCTGCACATTTGCGCCAACTTTTTCGCAGAGATCTGCGATCTCGTTGATGAAAGTAATTTTGACAGCGAGAAACGCGTTGCCAGCATACTTGATCAATTCGGAGGTCCGGCGCTTGGTCACAAGGATCGGCGTTTCGTTGAGATAGAGCGGTCGATACAGTTCACGCATGACATCGACAGCTTGGTCGTTTTCTGTTCCCACGACAACACGGTCAGGTCGCTTGAAGTCTTCTATTGCGGCGCCTTCGCGCAGAAACTCCGGGTTGGAGACCACAGAAAAGTCGGCGTCAGGATTGGTTTTTTTAATAATCGCCTCGACTTCATCTCCTGTTCCAACAGGAACAGTGGACTTTGTGACGATTACAGTGAACCCGTCAATTAAACTGGCGATTTCTTCAGCGGCTGCATAAACATAAGAAAGATCTGCATGGCCATCGCCACGTCGGGTCGGCGTTCCAACAGCGATAAACACAGCCTCCGCTGCCTTGATCGCTTCTGCTGGGTCTGTGGTGAAATACAGTCGCTCTTCTGCAACATTCTTGGCGACTAGTTCTTGGAGCCCTGGTTCAAAGATTGGAATTTGTCCGGTGTTAAGTGCATCGATCTTAGCTGCATCCTTGTCGATGCAGGTCACCGTGTGACCGAAGTCAGCAAAACAGGTACCGGATACCAGACCGACATACCCGGTCCCAATCATTGCCACACGCATTGTATTTCCTAGTCATTTATGGTCCGAGCGATCGATTGATACGGCTCGTAATAAACCCAGCGCGTTGGTATCTGTTTTCATTGATGCAATCAATGTGAAAAGCCGGAATTAGCTCAAACTCGAACAAATGATGCAGCTACGCGCATTCGATTCGTGTGGTCATCTGTTCTATTTTCAGTTAATTGCCTAATCCAACAGTGTTTTCGGACGAATTGGAAGGCAGAGGCCAGAGCTTCAGTACGGGTAGAGCCATGGCTTGCCGTTCCATGAGCCAGTTAAAAAGTTCACTGCTTGAAAGACTCGCAGATTTTAGACAGTTAGATACCGGCGAACTTCAGTCTCAGACAAATCTGCTCCGGAGCCGGATAAAACGATTTCGCCCCGGTCCATGACCGCATAGTCGTCAGCCAAGTCTCGAGCGAATTCGAAATACTGTTCCACCAGAACAATCGCCATGGTTCCCTGATCCCGCAGCCACGAAATAGCGCGCCCGATATCCTTGATAATGGATGGCTGAATACCTTCGGTCGGTTCATCCAGAACCAGCAACTGCGGCCGGGTGACGAGTGCCCGTGCAATTGCCAATTGTTGTTGTTGACCACCTGACAGGTCACCACCGCGACGGTGAAGCATGTCTTTCAGGACAGGAAACAGGTCGTAGATGGTTTCCGGAACAAAGCGATCTTTCCTCGCAATTGGCGCGTAACCGGTTTCCAGATTTTCTTTTACACTCATTAATGGAAAGACTTCACGGCCTTGAGGAACGATAGCGATGCCCTTTTTGGCCCGAGCATGGGCGGGAAGCGAGGAGATATCCTCACCATTCCAGAGAATTTTACCGGCGCTAATGCCTTGCTGTCCTGCAACGGCGCGAAGGGTCGAGGTCTTACCGACGCCATTACGCCCCATCAGACAAGTGACTTTGCCGACTTCAGCGGTCAATGAAACGCTCTTTAGTGCTTGAGCAGCGCCATAATGAAGATCAATATTCTCAACTTGCAGCATGGTTCAACGCCCCAAATAAACTTCAACAACCCGCTGGTCAGCGGATACATGATCAAGTGAACCTTCGGCCAATACTGAGCCTTCGTGGAGAACGGTGACTTTCACATCAAGAGCCCGTACGAAGTCCATATCGTGCTCAACGACAACAACAGAATGGTCTTTGGCAATATCCCTTAGAAGGTCCGCGGTTTCCGCAGTCTCGGCGTCTGTCATGCCTGCGGCAGGTTCATCGACCAGTAGCAGTTTCGGATCTTGTGCCAGCAACATGCCGATTTCCAGCCACTGCTTTTGTCCATGGCTGAGATTTGCAGCAAACTCATCGCGCTTTTCGCCAAGCCGGATCAGCTCCAGAAATTTTTCGATACGGCCTTTTTCTTCATCCGTGATGACATGGAACAGAGTGGCAAACGGACCACGTGGCGCTTTTAGGGCCAATTCCAGATTGTCCCAGACTGTGTGGCTTTCAAAGACTGTCGGTTTCTGGAATTTGCGCCCAATACCGAGTTCGGCAATAGAGGCTTCATCTTCTCCCGTCAGGTCTATCGAACCGTCGAAAAAGATCTCACCTGAGTCAGGGGTGGTCTTGCCAGTGATGACGTCCATCATGGTTGTCTTACCAGCACCGTTGGGGCCAATGATCGCACGCATTTCGCCCGGTGCAATGGTCAAGGACAGCTCGTTGAGGGCCTTGAAGCCATCAAAAGAAACTGAAACACCATCGAGATAGAGTTGGCTTGTTGCTCTGGCCATGGATTTACTCCGCCGGCTGTGGTTCGGCACCGGATGGCGCAGGAGGTTTCGATGGAGCTACCGGTTTGGCAACATTGGCAGCTGCACTCGGTGAATGCGGTGGCACACTTGGCGGTTCACCAGATCCTGCTTCTGCCTCAGCCGAGATCTTGCGTTGTCGCAAGGCCGTCCAGCCATCGCTAAAGGTTCCTATAATTCCCTTCGGCAGGAACAGTGTCACCACGACGAACAGGCCGCCGAGCGCAAAGAGCCAGACTTCCGGCAGAACTGCGGTAAACCAGGTCTTGGAGAAGTTGATCAGGACAGCTCCGAGGACAGCACCAACCAGTGTTCCGCGACCGCCAACAGCTACCCAGATGACGACTTCAATGGAATTAGCCGGAGCAAATTCGCCTGGATTGATGATGCCGACCTGCGGGACGTAAAGAGCGCCCGCTATTCCCGCCATCATGGCCGAGATTGTCCAGACAAAGAGTTTGTAGTGTTCAACACGATACCCGAGGAACCTTGTCCGGCTTTCTGCATCCCTGACGGCGACAAGGATCTTGCCGAGTTTTGAGCGGGTGATTGACCGGCAGATGAGGAAACAGACTGCAAGAGCGATCGCAGAGGCAGCAAACAAGGCTGCACGCGTTGTGCTCGCCTGAACGTCAAAGCCGAGAATGTCCTTGAAATCAGTCAACCCGTTGTTGCCGCCAAAGCCCATGTCATTGCGGAAGAAGGCGAGCAGCAGAGCATAGGTCAGGGCCTGTGTGATGATGGAGAGGTAAACCCCGGTTACCCGAGAGCGGAACGCAAACCAACCGAAGATAAACGCCAGAGCACCTGGAACCAGCACCACCATCAGGGCAGCGAACCAGAACATATCAAAGCCGTACCAATACCAAGGCAGGGCATCCCAGTTCAGGAAGACCATGAAGTCTGGCAGGACCGGGTCACCATAGACACCGCGGGTACCGATCTGGCGCATCAGATACATGCCCATGGCATAGCCGCCGAGCGCAAAAAAAGCTGCGTGGCCAAGCGAGAGTATACCGCAAAAGCCCCAGACCAGATCCACTGCCAAAGCCAGCAGCGCATAGGTTAGGTATTTGCCCATAAGAGTGACCGCATAAGTCGGCACATGGAACGGTGAGCTTTCGGGAAGCAGCAGGTTGCCCGCAGGAACTAGAAGGATCACAGCGGCCAGGACCGCCAGGAAGATCCCGGCTTTGGCATCCATCGCGCGGAAGAGAAAAGAGGTCATCATGCTTCGACTGCCCGGCCCTTGAGGGCAAACAGACCCCGTGGACGCTTCTGAATGAATAGGATGATGAAGACCAGAACCAGGATTTTGGCGAGAACCGCCCCTGCATATGGCTCAAGGAATTTATTGACCACGCCGAGCGTCATGGCACCGACCAATGTGCCCCAGAGATTGCCGACACCGCCAAACACCACGACCATGAAACTGTCGATGATGTAGCCCTGGCCCAGATTTGGCGAGACGTTGTCTATTTGCGAAAGCGCGACCCCTGCAATGCCTGCAATACCGGATCCGAGGCCGAACGTCATGGCATCGATCCAGGGAGTGCGAATGCCCATGGATGCGGCCATTTTCCGGTTTTGGGTAACTGCGCGGGTATAAAGCCCGAACGGCGTTTTCTTCAGAACCAGCATCAGTCCGGCAAAAACAAGCATGGCAAAAACAATGATCCACATGCGATTGTAGGTGATGGTCATCTGGCCGATTTCGAAGGCACCAGACATCCAGTCAGGATTTCCAACCTCCTGGTTGGTTGGGCCGAAGATCGAGCGGATGGTTTGCTGTAGGATCAGCGAAATGCCCCAGGTTGCCAACAAAGTCTCTAGCGGACGACCATAGAGCCAGCGGATTACGCCGCGCTCAATGGCAACGCCAATCAGGCCGGATGTGAGGAAGGCGAGTGGCAAGGCGATAAAGAGCGAGTAGTCAAACAGGCCGGGTGCAGATGTCCGGATCAGTTCCTGAACAACGAATGTCACATAGGCACCGATCATGACCATTTCGCCGTGGGCCATATTGATGACCCCCATCACACCAAAGGTGATGGCAAGGCCAATAGCTGCAAGAAGAAGTACGGAGCCGAGGGAAAGACCGTACCAGACATTTTGAGCGGTATCCCAAGCTGCAATCGATTTTTCGATTTTGTCGATAGCCTGACTAGCGGCCTTTTGAACATCGCCTTGGGAGCTCGCCTGAAAATTGATCAGCAACGACAAGGCGTCACGATTTCCCATCGTCGAAAGAGTTGTAACGGCTTTGATTTTTTCAGCATCATCAAGATCGGAATTCAGAACAGCGGTCGCGCGCGCCTGTTCCATGACGGTGCGAACGTCATCATCTGCCTCGGCGTCCAATGCCAAATCAAGCGCTTCGATCCCGTCTGGATCTTGCGCCTTGAAAATGGCTTCGGCTGCGGCAATGCGCACATTCGGGTCTGGTGCCATAAGCGTCAAAGATCCGAGCGCCGATCTGATAACCCGGCGAAGATTGTTGTTGACCTTGATTTTCTTGACGTCCCGCCTACCAGCTTCACCTGCAGAGTTCAGCGTCAGAGGATCGGTCAGCTTGTATGTTTTGCCGGTCTTTTCAGCGATAAACACTTCGCCATCCGACTTGCGATAAAAAAGAGCGCCTTTGCCGAGTGCTTCGAGTGCCGGAGCTGCGTCCGGATTACCCGTTGCCGTGAGTGCTTCAACCTGCCGCTGAGTCTCGGCGTATTTGCCTTTTGCCAGCTCATTGATCAGCGGGCGGAGCGTTTCCACATCTCCCTGCGCAACAGCCGAGACGGATAGCCCGGTTATCAGAGACAAGAAGAGTATGAAGGATTTCAGTAAGGACATAGGTCCACCGGCCTTGCGAATTTTTTGATGTCGATTGGAAAGCGTTTCGCGACTGTTCAGACAGAAAGAGACGGGCCGCTTTGGCCCGTCTCGTTGTTGTGTTGATTATTCAGAGCCGCCACATTTGCCGGAAACCGTGTTGAAGTTTCCACAAGACATTGGGGAGCGCCAATCGGAGATCAGGTCCTTTGAGCCTTCCAGGTAATCAGACCAAGCATCGCCAACAACAAGGCCGGATGTCTCCCAGACAGTTTCAAACTGACCGTCTTCCTGGATTTCACCTATCAGAACCGGCTTGGTGATATGGTGGTTCGGCATCATGGCTGAGTAGCCACCGGTCAGGTTCGGCACGGATACACCAATGATGGCATCAATCACCGCATCAGCGTCAGTGGTGCCGGCTTTTTCGACTGCCTTTACCCACATGTTGAAGCCGATGTAATGCGCTTCCATCGGGTCATTGGTTACACGCTCGTCGTCGCCGATGAACGCCTGCCAGGTATCAATGAATTCAGCGTTTGCATCTGTGTCAGCGGACTGGAAGTAGTTCCAGGCAGCCAGATGACCAACGAGCGGCTCGGTGTCGAGACCGGCGAGTTCTTCTTCACCAACCGAGAAAGCTACGACCGGGATGTCTTCAGCCTTGATACCCGCGTTACCGAGTTCCTTGTAGAAAGGAACGTTCGCGTCACCGTTGATGGTAGAGACAACAGCAGTTTTCTTGCCGGCAGAACCGAAGGCCTTGATATCGGAAACAATTGTCTGCCAGTCGGAATGACCAAATGGCGTGTAGTTGATCAGGATGTCTTCTTCCGCAACGCCTTTGGACTTCAGGTAAGCTTCCAGAATCTTGTTGGTTGTGCGCGGGTAAACGTAGTCAGTACCGGCCAGAACCCAGCGTTTAACAGACCCGCCTTCTTCGCTCATCAGGTAATCAACAGCCGGAATTGCCTGCTGGTTTGGAGCCGCGCCAGTGTAAAAGACGTTGCGTTGCGACTCTTCACCTTCGTACTGGACCGGGTAGAACAGCAGAGAATTCAGCTCTTCAAAGACCGGCAGAACGGATTTTCGGGAAACGGATGTCCATGCTCCAAAAACTGCGTCAACATCGTTCACTTCGATCAGTTCTCGTGCTTTTTCGGCAAACAGTGGCCAGTCGGAGGCCGGATCAACAACAACGGCTTCCAGCTGCTTGCCAAGAAGGCCGCCCTTTTTGTTTTGCTCGTCGATGAGCATCAACATGGCGTCTTTCAGAGTTGTTTCTGAAATGGCCATTGTGCCGGAAAGCGAGTGCAGAACACCAACCTTGATGGTTTCTTCAGCTGCTGCGCCGCCGATCATTGTGGAAGCCATCAGGCCTGCAAGTGCAAATTTATTGAAAATCTTGTTCATCATCATTCCCCTTTTGAGTGACAAAACCGGGTCTTGGGGCCGGTGATCCGCGGCTGGAAGGACTGCCGCTGTCGAAGGGGATGGTGCGCTGGAACTACCGCGCTGCAACATACGTCAATTGACGTAGCTGGCGATCACAGGAGAAATCACGGAATGCGAAATCGGACAGATTTGTCGCGAGATACCAAGGCGTATCGGTCGCATTTGCGAGAACGTCTGTCGCATTAACCATTGGAAGTTGGTCGGGACTGTGTTCTCCTTAAGTCTAATTGAGCAAACTGGCCGATGCCGTCTGTTCCTTTGGGTCGATCAATATTCTAAGTCGTTAAGAGTGCGGGAACGCAGGACACCTGCCAGAACAAGCAAAGATGTAGGAGCCTACGAAGCGGAAATTTAGAAATCAATTTAGGGGGGAGTAATCATGTCTGAAAACAATGAGACCGACTACAAGGCCGGTCAGCATAATGTCCAGTTCATGGGCTTGGATGTCCATAATCCGGTTTTCATCATATCTGCCGGCATCATCATCACATTTGTGGTCCTGACGTCCTTGATGCAGGAGGGTGCCACTGATTTCTTCGGATGGCTTCGTCCGACGGTGACGGAATACTTCGACTGGTTGCTGATGATTGCAGGTAATGTTTTTGTGCTGTTCTGTTTGTTTCTGATTGTCTCTCCCTATGGAAAGATCCGCCTAGGCGGGAAGGATGCCAAACCTGAATTCAGTTATTCGGGATGGTTTGCGATGCTGTTCGCAGCCGGTATGGGCATCGGGTTGATGTTCTTCGGTGTGTCCGAGCCGATCTCTCATTACTCATCCAGCGTTGCCGACAATGCTGGAACGCCAGAGAGTTGGGCGCCTTTGGCCGGGGCTGCTGGCGATCAGGCCGGAGCCATGCGTCTTGGCATGGCGGCGACTATATTTCACTGGGGTCTGCATCCTTGGGCGATTTACGCTGTGGTCGGTCTGGCACTTGCGTTCTTCTGCTACAACAAGGGCCTGCCATTGACCATTCGCTCAGCCTTTTACCCGATTTTCGGTGAAGCTGTCTGGGGATGGCTTGGCCACGTCATCGATACGCTTGCTGTATTTGCAACGTTGTTCGGTCTTGCAACATCTCTGGGGTTTGGAGCCGAGCAAGCCAATGCCGGTCTGAACCATCTCTTTGGCGTGCCAATCTCGGCGACCAGCAAGATTGTTCTGATCAGCGCCATTACTGCGGTAGCACTCGTGTCCGTGGTTGCGGGGCTTGATGCCGGTGTCAAACGGCTCAGCGAGATCAATATGGTACTGGCGGCAGGCTTGTTGCTGTTTGTGATCCTGGTTGGGCCAACTGTCGCGATCATTACTGGGTTCTTCAAAAATCTGGTCGCCTATTTTGAATTCCTGCCGGCACTGAGCAATTTCATCGGAAGGGAAGACAAGAACTTTTACGACGGTTGGACGGCATTCTATTGGGCCTGGTGGATCTCCTGGTCACCGTTTGTCGGCATGTTCATTGCCCGTGTTTCCAAGGGACGCACGGTTCGGGAATTCGTCACTTGCGTGCTGCTGGTTCCATCCATTGCGTGTGTGTTGTGGATGACAGCCTTTGGTGGCACGGCGCTCAATCAGATCGTGAATGACGGTTATACAGCAGTCACCGACGCGGCTTTGCCTCTGAAACTGTTTGTCATGCTGGAAGCACTTCCACTTGCCGGGATCTCATCCTTCATCGGCATTGTACTAGTGATTGTGTTCTTCGTGACCTCGTCAGACTCAGGATCGCTGGTGATCGATACGATCACGGCAGGTGGCAAGCTCGATGCACCGGTCGCACAGCGCGTATTCTGGGCGATTTTCGAAGGTCTGGTCGCAATCGTACTTCTGCTTGCGGGAGGGTTGGCCGCGCTTCAAGCTGCGGCGATTACGACAGGCATTCCGTTCGCAGTCGTGCTGCTGCTGATGTGCTATGCCATCTGGAAAGGACTTCATCAGGAGCACACTGGAAAATAAGCTAGCGAATATGCCCGCTGCTCTGTGCAGCGGGCATAACTGCCTTTGCCGTGGCAAGTATGGATGTGAGCCCGCCAGAAAGAAGCTTTCCTGACGCAGAAATCAGTCCCGCCAGCAAACGGCATGATCCGTGCACTGACTTCTTCTCAACAAACACCGAACCAGCATTTTCCGCGAAAATAGCGGCGCTTGCTGCTGTATTTGCATGGGAATTGGGCAGTTGATGTTTTTTGAGGCAGGGGCATGACAGCGCGTCAGCGCATTCTCCCGGTTCGGCGCCAATACAATCAATGGGTCAACAACCAGACCCTGGAAGACTATGCCCTGCGGTTTACTGCAAAAAGCGCCCGCCGTTTTTCATCACGTGCGATCTCCCAGACAGCTATAGGCGCAATTTCATTTCTGGCGCTGGAGGCAATCGGTGGCGCGATCACCTTGTCCCACGGGACGGCCAATGCCTTCCTCGCGATCCTCATCGGCAGCCTTGTACTGTTGTTCGTTGGTCTGCCGATCAGCCGTTACGCCATCCGCTATGGCGTCGATATTGACCTGCTGACCCGCGGTGCCGGATTTGGCTATATCGGCTCGACAGTCACTTCCCTGATCTATGCCAGCTTTACGTTTATCCTGTTTGCAATTGAAGCCTCGATCATGTCCGGCGCGCTTGAGTTCGCCTTCGGTGTTCCGCTGTGGATCGGCTACATCATCAGTGCGGTTGCCGTCATTCCCTTGGTAACCCATGGCATCAAGTGGATCAGTCGGTTTCAGATTGCGACGCAACCATTCTGGATCATTCTCAACATTCTGCCGTTTGTCTTTATCGCCTTTACCGACTGGCAAGCCGTCGGCAATTGGTTGTCGTTCTCTGGCATTGACCCGATAACACAGGCTCCAAAAACAGGCCCGAGCGGATGGGACAGTATCAATCTGATAAGTTTTGGAGCCGCGTCTGCGGTGATTCTGGCATTGATGGCGCAGATCGGCGAGCAGGTCGATTTTCTAAGATTTCTCCCATTCAAGGATTACGCCAAGAAACGCTATCGGTTTGCGTTGTTTCTGGCCGGGCCCGGCTGGGTGGTCTTGGGCGCCCCGAAAATGGTTGCCGGGTCTTTTCTTGCCGTCCTGATTTTGTCTCATGGCGTACCGGTTGAATATGCCGATGATCCATCGCGCATGTATGCGGTTGCCTTTGGGTACATGATCCCGAATGAGACCATGGTCATGCTGCTGATGGCCGCGTTCGTTGTTGTGGCCCAGCTGAAGATCAACGTGATGAATGCCTATGCCGGGTCCCTTGCCTGGTCAAACTTCTTTTCGCGCCTGACTCATTCGCATCCCGGCCGTGTTGTCTGGCTAGTGTTCAACGTGGCGATTGCACTTCTCCTGATGGAGTTGGGCATTTACGGCTTGCTTGAAGAAACGCTTGGTGTTTTCTCAATTGTCGCCATGGCGTGGCTGTCCGCTATCTCGGCAGATCTATTCATCAACAAGCCGCTGGGCTTGTCTCCGCCGGGTATCGAATTCAAACGCGCGCATCTTTACGACATCAATCCGGTTGGAACCGGTGGGATGCTCCTTGCGGCAAGCCTCGCGCTGATTGCCCATTTTGGTCATTTCGGAGAAGTTCCAGCGGCGCTTGCTACTTTTATGGCAATGGCGATCGCTTTTGTAGCCGTGCCGTTGATTGCCCTGGTCACAAAGGGGAAATTCTACCTTGCTCGCAAACCCCGTCAGAGTTGGCAGGCAAAGGATGAAATCGCGTGTTCCATCTGCGAAAATCCGTTCGAACCGGAGGATATGGCGTATTGCCCGGCCTATCAGGCACCAATCTGTTCGCTGTGCTGTTCGCTGGATGCGCGATGTCATGATTCCTGCAAACCTCATGCCCGGTTGGTCCATCAGGTTGGCACGGTTGCCGCTTATGTCTTGCCGGAGACCGTCCTTGCAACATTCAGAACTCGTCTGGGTCGATATGCACTGACATCAGTGCTTGCCATCGCGGCCATTGGGACCGTGCTCTGGATCATTTATGGACAAGCGGAAAGCCGTTTGGGTGATCCAACCGGTATCATTGCGCAGACTGTGGCACTGATCTTCTTTGTCTTTGCGATTGTTGCCGGAATAGCCTCCTGGTTCCTTGTTCTGGCACATGACACGCGTCATGTGGCAGAGGAAGAATCCGCCCGCCAGAATGCGCTGCTGCAACAGGAAATCGATGCACACCGATTAACCGATGCGGCCTTGCAGAAGGCCAAGGAAGACGCAGAAGCCGCCAATTTGGCGAAGAGCCGTTACGTCGTGGGGCTCAGCCATGAGTTGCGCACACCGCTCAATGCGGTGATGGGCTATGCGCAGGTTCTGGAGCGCGATGACAGCCTGCCAAAAGCTCGCAAGCCCGCTGTCAGTACTATTCGGCGAAGCGCTGAACATCTCTCCGGTCTGATCGATGGTCTTCTGGATATTTCCCGGATCGAAGCCGGTCGGCTTCAGGTCTATTCCAATGAGATAATTTGCCACGAATTCCTGGATCAGATCGCCGACATGTTCGAAGTACAGGCTTTGGCAAAGGGGCTTGGCTTTGACTACGAGCGCGCTGAAAATCTTCCGACCTTCGTGAGAACCGACGAGAAACGTCTGCGCCAGATCCTGGTCAATCTTCTGTCCAACGCGATCAAGTTTACCGATAACGGTCAGGTCAGTTTCAAGATATCCTATAGGTCACAGGTCGCGCATTTTACGATCAAGGATTCTGGTCCCGGAATACCGCTGGAAGAGCAGGCGAAGATCTTTGAACCTTTCGAACGCAGTGAAGCCGCCAACAATGCACGAACACCTGGCCTCGGTCTTGGACTGACCATCACCAAACTTCTGACTGAAACGCTTGGCGGTGCGATTGCCCTTTCGAGCGAAGCTGGGAAAGGCGCGCAGTTTGACGTACGGTTGATGTTAGCTGCGGTTGATAGGCGGGAAGATGCTGTTCGCGGTGAAAAGCAGGTTCGCGGCTATGAAGGTCCGCGCAAGTCGATTGCCGTGGTCGACGACAATCCTGATCATCGCGCTTTGGTACGCGATATCCTGGCACCGCTCGGGTTTGCTGTTCTGGAAGCAGAAAGCGGGCATGACTGCCTCAGTTCCATATCGCCGCTCAATCCGGATCTATATCTGGTGGATATCTTGATGCCGGGTATGAACGGATGGGAGCTGGTGCAACAATTGTGCGAAACTGGGATTTCAGCGCCGGTTATCATGGTGTCTGCCAACATTGGTGACAGGGACCTGAGGCCGGAGGGGCCGACCCTTCACTCCGATACGCTCGCCAAACCCTATGACATCGGGCAGATGCTGGATCTGGTGCAAAAACAAACCGGTATTGTCTGGACTGAAACTACTGAACAAGCACAAGAGCAATCAGATACGTCGGAGAAAATCAGGTCTCCGGGTGACGCTCATATTACTGATCTCTTGAACCTTGCAGAAATTGGTTATGTCGAGGGCATCGAAGAAAAGCTGGCCGAGCTTGCTGAACGTTCCGAAAATCGCCCTTTGGTTGAAGCCTTGCAAGACCATCTGACCCGCTTCGATTTTGTTAGTTACAAGAAGCTCTTGAACGGATTGGAGCATCATGACGGATAATCGCCGCGATACGGTTCTTGTGGTTGACGATAGTCCGGATTCACTTGGCTTTGTCACTGAGGCGCTGAAAGAAACAGGTATTGCAGTTCTTGTTGCGACAAGCGGCGAGGCAGCATTGTCCATTTGCGAAAAGGTCACTCCGGATACAATCTTGATGGACGCATTGATGCCCGAACTAGATGGCTTCGAAACGTGCAAACGGATCAAGGAAAACCCTGCGCTCCAACATGTACCAGTGATATTCATGACCGGCCTCTCCGAAACTGAACATATCGTCCAAGCACTGGACTCGGGCGGTGTTGATTTCCTGACAAAGCCGATTGATGTCGATGAGTTAAAAGCCCGGATCAAGGTTCACCTCAAAAACGCTCGTTCCGTGCAAAATGCTCATGTTGCACTGGACGCTGCGGGGCGCCATCTGGTTGCGGTGTCGTCAAAAGGGGCCGTGTTGTGGGCGACACCCCAAATCCAGAGCCTTCTGGCGCGAACAGGTAGTCCGGACGATAGCCTGCTGACTTTGGGTCAGGCGCTCGGAGAATGGCTGGACAGCGAGCAAACAACCGAAATCCGAAAGAACAGTTTCATGTTGAAGCTTGCGGAAAAACTCTCGATTCAGCTTCACCCGCTTGGGCGGGTTGGTCCGGATGAAAATCTGTTTCGTGTGACGGCTGAAGACGAAGCGGGTCAGGTATCAGCTTTACAGCAACAATTTGCGCTGACTCACCGCGAAGCCGAAGTGCTCATCTGGATCGCCAAAGGCAAATCCAACAAGGATATTGCTGAAATTCTTGAGCTGAGCCCTCGCACGGTGAACAAGCATCTGGAGCAGATATTCGTAAAACTCGGGGTCGAAAATCGCGCCTCGGCAGCAGTTCGTGCAGCCGAGATCATTTATGCGCTTTAGGCTTCGTTCGGTGCATAGTCCGCCGCATCGACGGTAGATGGGCGACCATCGAGAGCGAGGGCCGCTTCCCGGGCTGGCGTTTCAGAGATCACTTTGCCGGATTTGACGACCGCAAGACGGGTTGCTTTCAAGCGGATTGCCTCAATCGTGTCGCGCGCCTGTAGCAGGACAAAGTCGGCCTTGCATCCCTTTTCCAGGCCATAGCCATCCAGCCTCATGGCTTTTGCCGGGTGGGTGGTGACACACTCATAGCAGTAGCGAATATCGTCCCGGCTGGTCATCTGCGCCACATGCAGCCCCATGCTGGCGACTTCGAGCATGTCTCCCGATCCCATGGAATACCAAGGGTCCATGACGCAGTCGTGGCCGAAGGATACATTGACGCCATAGCTTCTGAGTTCGGGAACACGGGTCTGACCGCGCCGTTTCGGATAGCTGTCATGCCGTCCCTGAAGCGTGATGTTGATCAGCGGATTGGCAATCGCGTGAATGTCTGCCTCTGCAATTAACGGCAGGAGTTTCGAGACATAATAATTGTCCATCGAGTGCATCGACGTCAGATGAGATCCGGCGACCCGCCCCTGCAAACCCAGGCGCCGGGTTTCATAGGCCAAGGTCTCGATATGGCGCGACATTGGGTCATCGGTCTCGTCGCAATGCATGTCGACCATCAAGCCGCGTTCTGCCGCGATTTCACAGAGCTGCGAGACGGATCGTGCACCGTCATCCATCGTGCGTTCGAAATGCGGAATACCACCGACGATATCGACGCCCATGTCGAGCGCTTTCAGGAGGTTCTTTTCCGCATTTGGCGAGCGAAACAGTCCATCCTGGGGAAAGGCGACCAGCTGAAGGTCGATATAGTCCTTCACCCGTTCGCGAACTTCCAAAAGACCGTTGACACCTGTCAACCTGTCGTCGCAAACATCGACATGTGTCCGGATGGCGAGCAATCCCTGCGAAACGGCCAGATCACAATACTTCAGGGCCCGCTCGACAACGGCCTCAACCGTCAAAACTTCTTTGAGTTCGCCCCAGAGCGCTATGCCTTCCAGAAGCGTGCCGCTTTGATTCATACGCGGAAGGCCAAGCGAGAGAGTTGCATCCATGTGGAAATGGCTGTCGACAAAAGGGGGCGACACCAGTTTGCCGTCCGCATCAATCACACGGCCAGCGTCTGCTGATATGTCTTTTTCAACGGCAACGATCCGTCCAGCTTCGCAGCCGATGTCGATCCCTGTGCGGCCATCAGGAAGGTTTGCGTTTTTGACGAGAAGATCAAGTTGCATGAGAGCACTCATTTATCAGCGCTGACCCCGGAAATAGGGGACCAGCAAGGCGCGCGGATAATCGGCTTTGCGGGCAACGAATATCAGCGCTGCAATCGACAGAAGATACGGCATCATCAGGAACACCTGCCCTGGAATGAAACTGCCGACTTCGGTTTGCAGACGAACCTGAAACGCATCGAAGGCCCCGAACAGCAATGCGCCGATCAGCGCCTTGCCCGGTCTCCAGGACGCAAACACCGTCAGGGCGATACAGATCCAGCCGCGCCCGTTGACCATGCCGAAGAAGAACGCATCAAATGCGGACATGGTCAGAAACGCCCCGCCCAGCGCCATTGCAGCTGACCCGGCAACAATCGCCCCGATCCGAAGCCCATAGACCGACAGCCCTTGGGATTCAACAGCCGACGGATTGTCGCCAACCGCCTGGATCGCAAGCCCGAGCGGGGTGCGATAGAGCACGTAAGCTGTCACTGCGACCAGAAATAGCGCGAGAAACGTCATGGGCGTTTGCTGGAACAGCGCTGGGCCGATGAAAGGCAGGTCAGACAGGCCGGGAATGTTCAGCGGTTGAAAGGCTTCAATCCGGGGAGGGGAGGAAACCTCCGGCAAGGCTGTCCGGTAAATGAAATAACTAAGCGATGTTGCGAAGAGTGTAACGCCTATCCCCGAGACATGTTGTGAAAGGCCAAGCGGGACAGTCAGGATGGCGTGGATCAGTCCGAAAAAACCGCCTGCGATGGCTGCAATCAGAACACCGCCCCAAAGACCTGCTCCTAGCCAGACGGCCATCCAGCCTGCCATGGCACCAGCAGTAAATATTCCCTCGATACCGAGGTTCAGGACACCGGCGCGCTCGCAAATGAGAGCGCCGATTACACCGAAGATTAAAGGCGTGGCAATGCGCAGGGCCGCTGCCCAGAAATTTGCCGACAGAAGGATCTCGATAATGTCGCTCATTCGGAAGCCCCCACGGTCGGTTTGACCCCGACGAACTTGATTTTGAACTTGAGAAACAGGCCGGACACAAGCACACACAAGAGCGACAGCGCCACGATCAGATCCGCAAGGTAATTGGAGACGCCAGTTGCGCGGGACATGGAGTCCGCGCCGACAAAAATGCTGGCAATGAACAACGCTGCGACCACAACACCGATTGGTGATAGGCCCGCCAGCATGGCAACAACAATTCCCGAATAGCCGAAGCCGGGCGACAAATCCGAGGTCAGATATCCTTTCAGGCCTGCAACCTCGCCAACACCGGCAAGCCCAGCCAGCGCGCCGGACAAAAGACCGACACGGACAAAGGTCGCTGTCACTGGCATGCCGGCGTGTTTTGTCGCAGAGGCGTTTTCTCCAACCGCCCGGATTTCAAATCCCCAGACGGTTCGCTTCAGCAGGAAGTAGACCCCGAGAGAGGCGATCAATGCGATGATCAATCCGCCGTGAATGCGCATGCGGGCCATCAGTTTGGGAAGGGCAGCTTCATCCAGGATGGGTTCAGACTGTGGCCAGCCCATGCCCATCGGGTCCTTCATCGGGCCTTCGAGCATCATCTGGACAAAAAGCAGAATGACGAAGTTCAACAGCAGTGTTGTAACAACTTCGTCGACGCCTAGTCTGGTCTTGAGCAACGTTGGTCCGAGCATGACCAGTCCGCCCGCAAGGGCACCCGCCAGAACAACAGCCGGGATCAGAATATAAGATGGTCCGGGGAAAAATCCGGTTCCCACTGCAACGGCGGCAAGAGCGCCCGCATAAAGCTGGCCTTCTGCGCCGATATTCCAGAGTTTTGCCCGAAAGGCGACGGCAGCTGCAAGGCCGGTCAGGATCAAAGGTGTGGCCCGTGTCAGCATTTCTGTAAACGCAAACATGGAGCCAAAGGCCCCCTTCACCATGAGGCCGTATGCCTCAAAGACGGACAGCCCTGCGAACAACATCGGGATAGCTGCCAGAATGAGCGCTGCGATGGCTGCAAGGATGGGCAGCAAAATGAGGCGGGAAACCGGAGCCGGTCCCCTTGGTTCAAAACGGATCATGCCGCATCTTCTCCGCTGTGACCGGCCATCCGGAGGCCAAGTGTGCCGCGGTCCGTTGTTTCTGTTGGTTCTGCGGATGACAGATGACCGCGGTGGATGACGGCAATCCGGTCAGACAACCGCATCAATTCGTCGAGATCTTCAGATATCAGGATAACGCCAGCGCCGCGGGCCCGGGCTTCCAGCAAACGGCGGTGGACATCAGACGTTGCGCCAACGTCCAGGCCGCGCGATGGCTGCGCTGCCAGCACGACACGAGGTTCTGCTTCCAGTGTCCGGGCCAGAACAATCTTCTGGATATTGCCACCGGACAGCAATCGCGCGGGACTATCCTCGCTCTGGCAGCGAATGTCATAGGCTGAAATGGCTTTTCGGGCCCGATCGCGCATATCGGCGAATCGCAGCAAGCCGAAACGTTGATTTTCAGGTGCGCGAATAGTTTCGAGGGCGAGATTTTCTGACACGCTCATTGCTCCGACTATGCCGTCATGATGGCGATCTTCCGGAATACGGGCCAACCCGGCGTCGATCATTGTGCGTGCATCAGCGCGGCTAAGGTTGGTGCCTTCGAGCGTGATTGTTCCCTCGGTGGGGTGTTCAAGACCGGAGATGACCTTGGCCAGAACAGTCTGGCCATTTCCGGACACCCCGGCAATGCCGAGAATTTCACCCGCCTTCAATTCAAGAAAGACATTGTGAAGTGCATCACGTCCTGCACCCGTAGAGATGTTGTTCAGGACAAACAGCGGGCCGCCAGGGGCGCCGCCATTGTTGATGATTTCCGTGATTTCGTGGCCGACCATCAATTCAGCCAGCTGGCGTTGATCGCATTCACTCGTCGGAAGATCCGCGACTTTGCAGCCACCACGCAGCACTGCAATACGGTGGGAGGAGGCAACTACCTCGGCCAGCTTGTGCGAGATGAAGATGATCGCGAGGCCATCGGCGGCCAGTTTTTTCAACGTCACAAAAAGCGTTTCGGATTCCTGTGGTGTCAGAACCGCTGTGGGCTCATCCAGAACCAGAACTCTCGCATCGTGGTAGAGAGCTTTCAGGATTTCAACGCGCTGTTTTTCGCCGACAGATAGCAGAGAAACCCGGGTGTCCAGATTGACCGTCAATCCGGACCGTTCCATTAGGTCTTCCAGCTTTTTGCGTGCAGGTGATCTTGCAGACCTCAGCGTCAAAAGCGCTTCAGTGCCAAGCAGGATGTTGTCGAGCGCGGTCAGGTTTTCCGCGAGCGTGAAATGCTGGTGGACCATACCGATGCCCGCTTCCAATGCCGCATGCGGTGATCCTGGTTCCAAATCTACAAGGCCACCTGCACTTGAAGCAACATGCACCTTGCCCTCGTCAGCCACATAATGGCCGAACAGGATGTTCATCAAAGTGGTTTTGCCTGCGCCATTTTCGCCGAGCAGTGCAAGGATTTCTCCGCGCCGCAGATCAAGCGAAACGTCGCCATTGGCGGTCAACGATCCGAAGCGTTTTGTGATGCCTTCCAGTCTGAGCATGACCGGTGCGTCGGAACCTGAGGGCGCCATCTGGATCTCCGATAGGAAATGAATACAGAAACAGGATAGAAAACCGGCGGCAGAACGCCGCCGGTGAACTGCCGGTTGGCAGATTTACATGGTGGACTTTGGTTCAGTGTCGTTGACGTTGACACGGAACAGGCCACCCAGGATTTCCTGTTCTTTTTCCTTGGCAGCTTTTACCGCGTCCGCAGGGGCCAAGGTTTCATCAACGAGGAAGCTGCCGCCGCCATAGCCCATGAAGCTGTAAGGACCGAAATCAGCTGGCTCGAATGCGCCGGACTTCACCTGTTCGATCGCGCGGTCGATGGACGGCTCCATATGCCAAAGCGCGGAAGACAGGATCGTTCCCGGATAATCAGCGGACGTGTCAATCACGTTGCCGATAGCCAAAATGCCTTTTTCCTTGGCTGCATCGGACACGCCAAAGCGCTCCGCGTACATGATATCAGCGCCCTTTTCGATCATCGCAAAGGCGGATTCCTTGGCCTTTGGCGGGTCGTACCAGGAGTTGATGAAGGTGACGAGGAACTTCACATCAGGGTTGACCGAAGTCGCGCCGTCCATGAAGGCATTCATCAGGCGGTTCACCTCCGGAATGGCATATCCACCAACCATGCCGATGACGTTCGACTTGGTGGTCGAGCCGGCAATCATGCCGGACAGGTAGCTCGGCTCGTGGATCCAGTTATCGAACACGGAGAAGTTCGGCTGAGCTGCGCCAAAGGACGAGCCCATCAGGAAGGCTGTATCCGGATATTCCGCAGCAACCTTGCGAGCTGCGCGCTCGACGGCAAAGGCTTCACCAACGACCATGTCCATGCCCTGTTCGGCATATTCGCGCATGACACGCTCATAGTCGGTGTTCGCGACGTTTTCAGAGAATGTGTAGGTGATATCGCCGCGAGCTTCTGCAGCTTTAAGAGCCTTGTCAATCCGGCTGACCCACTGCTGTTCGACCGGAACGGTGTAGATCGCTGCCACTTTCAGCGGGTCTGCAGCATCAGCAGGTTGGAGCGTAAAGCCCAAAGAGGCTGTGACAGCCAGAGCGGTGGCCATAAAGGTTCGCCGGGCCGTCGAAAACGGTTTGGAATGCGCCATGTGTTACCCCTGGAATATATTTTTATAACCTACCGAGATGACCACAGAAACAATCTGCTCACAAGTTGAGCAGGCGTCTAAAATGCAAAAAATTTGAACGTTTGGGAAAAAATTATAGGCAGAGGCTCATGCGAAGCTTATTTGGGCACACCGGAGTTGCCGGTGCGGCGGCCGAATATCTTGTCTGGATGGCGCTTGAGACTGTCTGATCGGCGCAGACCGTGGCTCTCACCAAGTTCGGAAAGCTGTATTATCTTGATATTCCGAAAGGATTTCTTCCCATAACAAACGTGGCGCTGGGGCAAGGCTGGCACCATACTGAACAGCGATTGTACAATGTGGAAAGGTCAACCGTGTCACACTCCTATTACGCGCCTAAAGGTGGCCATCCAGGACAGGATACGCTTCTGACGGACCGGGCCATGTTCACAGAGGCATACGCTGTCATACCGCGTGGAACCATGCGCGATATCGTGACCAGCGCATTGCCGTTTTGGACGGCAACACGGCTGTGGGTTCTGTCGCGGCCCTTGACCGGATTTGCCGAGACATTTTCGCAATACATTATGGAAGTTCAACCGGGTGGTGGTTCAGACCGACCGGAAACTGACCCGTCCGCTGAAGGCGTCCTGTTCGTCGTCGAAGGCGAAGCGACTTTAACCGTCAATGGCAAGGCACATGACCTGAGGCCGGGAAGCTATGCGTTTCTGCCGCCTCAGACTGATTGGAAATTCAAGAACACAAGCCCGGAGGCTGTCCGCTTTCATTGGGTGCGCAAGGCCTATCAGGCCGTCGACGGTCTTGCGATGCCGGATGCCTTCGTAACGCATGAAGATGACATCACGCCGAACGAGATGCCGGGAACCGACGGCAAATGGGCAACCTCCCGTTTTGTCGACCCTGCAGACATGCGCCACGACATGCATGTCACTATCGTGACCTTTCAGCCGGGAGCTGTGATCCCGTTCGCCGAAACTCATGTCATGGAGCATGGGCTCTATGTGCTGGAAGGCAAGGCGGTTTACCGGCTCAATCAGGACTGGGTCGAAGTGGAGGCGGGTGATTACATGTGGCTGCGGGCGTTTTGCCCGCAAGCCTGTTATGCCGGTGGCCCCGGCCCATTCCGCTATCTGCTCTACAAGGACGTCAACCGGCACATGCCGCTTGGGCCTGTTGTTCGATAGATAACTGTTTTGTCGAAAGAGCGTAATTGTCTCTAGAGACAATGTTTTTGAAGACAGAACAGCCCGGACTGATACATCTGCAGACAGGGCGTCGTTGGTTGTGACTGGCGCCATGTTCGATATTAAAACCGGGCTACACTCATGCGGATTGTCATCAACGGGTTCGGCCGGATTGGCCGGACAGTTTTGCGCCAGATATTGTCTTCCGCTGATACCAGTGGAATAGAGATTGTGCAGATCAACGATATTGCACCACTGGAAACCTGCGCCTATCTTTTCAAATATGACAGCGTGTTCGGCCCATATGCTGGGACCGTCGAGGCAGGCGATAATATCCTGACAATTGATGGTCAGGATATCCGCTTCACGGCAGAACCTGACCTTTTCCGACTCGATCTCACCGGTGTTGATGTGGTGATGGAGTGTACGGGCAAGGCCGACACCATAGAGGTGGCGAAAAGGGGCCTGATTGCTGGTGCCGGAAACGTTCTGATATCCGGCCCTTCAGCGGCTGCAGAGGTCACGCTTGTACTCGGTGCGAACGAAGAGAAACTTGGCGATCATCGTCTGGTCTCCAACGCATCCTGCACCACCAATGCGCTCGCGCCGCTGCTGCGCGGCATCGATGATGCGCTGGGTATAGAGACCGGCCACATGACGACAGTGCATTGTTACACCGGCAGCCAGCCGATGGTCGATGCACCGCGCGGACCATTGGAACGCAGTCGGGCAGGCGGGGTCTCCATGGTGCCGACCACAACCAGCGCGACCAAACTCGTCGGAACCATTCTTCCGCAGCTGCACGGGAAGATTAGCGGGGCTGCGGTCCGGGTCCCGGCCATCAGCGTATCTGCCGTTGATGTGACTTTGACCCTGAAATCAGATGTAACAGGGTCGTTCAACGTGACTCTTCAAGAGGTTTTCGTTGGCAGCCCGGTCATCGGCTTCACCAACGACCGTGTCGTCTCAACCGACATGCGCACCCGCCCGGAATCCTGTGTCATCGCCCTGCCTGAAACCCTCATCACCGGAAAGCGACAGGTGAGGATCTTTGGTTGGTACGACAACGAATGGGGCTTCTCGGCACGCATGATCGATATGGCGTGGTTGATGACGGCGCGGGCCTGAAGTGCTGAGGCTGGAAGCTTCTGTGTGCTTTCTGAATGATGTCTACTGCTTGCCGTAAAGTAGATCCGGATCTGATGGCTGCTGAGCGTTCTAAATACCAGCGCTCGGCTCTATTGGACTTGTGGCAACTAGCGGAAGAATCTAGGTCACTATTAGCGTAAATGGCCGAACGACACAGATGCCAAAGACCAAAAGTTTTCCGATATGAACTGGTGAGCTAACTATTAGGCAAAAATGCCGCTTAGAAGAGACGGTTGTCCTCAGTCGCGTCCTGTTTAAATACTTAGACTTCTCAAAAGCGCTGAAAGAAAAAGGGCCGCAGAAGCGGCCCTTGATCGTTTTGATGTCGGGTGACGTTAGTCGTCTTTTGGCAGGGAGCCCTTGCCGTGACCGGCCATGCCGCCGGAGACTTCTTCAACAGACTCATCCGCCAGTTCTGTCGGCAGGATCAGGTTGAGGATAATCGCAAGAGCTGCCGCTGGAAGCAGGCCGCTGGTCAGCAGGATACGGGCCGTGTCCGGCATATGCTGCAGGGCACCAGGCTCGAGCTGAAGGCCGAGGCCGATTGACAGGGAGATCGCGAAGATCACCATGTTGCGGCGGTTCCAGTTGACATCTGACAACATGGAAATACCGGCTGCAACCACCATACCGAACATGACGATGACACCGCCGCCCAACACTTCAATCGGCACTGTGCGGATGATGCTGCCGACTTTCGGAATCAGGCCACAGACGATCAGGAAGATCGCACCGTAGGTGACCACATGGCGGCTCATGACCCCGGTCATGGCAATCAGACCGACGTTCTGGCTGAAGGACGTGTTCGGGAAGCCACCGAAACACCCGGCAATGGCACTGCCAAGACCGTCTGCATAGGTTGCGCCTTCAATTTCCTTGTCAGTAGCTTCACGGCCAGCGCCGCCCTTGGTGATGCCGGAGACATCGCCAACGGTTTCAACAGCAGAGACAAACGCCATCAGCGAGAAGCCGATGACAGCTGCCAACGAGAACTCAAAGCCGTATTTGAAGGGCTGTGGCAGAGCGAATACGGCTGCGCGGTCCCAGGATGTGGTGACAGCATCAAAGGACAGCATGCCGGTCATCAGCGCGTAGATGTAACCCGCAATCAAGCCCAGCAGAACAGCTGATATGGACAACATGCCCTTGGTGAAGAACTTCAGACCAAGCGTGACAACGATCACGACCAGAGCCGCAGACCAGTTGAGCAGCGAGCCATATTCAGGGGTGCCGATGGCCGGAACACCTCCAGCAGCATACTGAATGCCGACTTTCACCAGCGCCAGACCGATCATGGTGACGACCAGACCAGTGACAAGCGGCGGCAGGGCAAATCGGATCTTGCCGATGAACATGCCCAAGATGGCATGGAAGATACCTCCGATGATAACACCGCCGAACAGCGCGGCGAGCCCGTCAACGCCCTTGCCTGCGACCAGCGGGATCATGATCGGCAGGAACGCAAAAGACGTGCCCTGAACGATTGGCAAGGCCGCGCCGACCGGACCGAGGGTCACGGTTTGCATTAGTGTTGCCACGCCAGCGAACACCATTGACATCTGGATCAGATAGAGAAGTTCCGGAAAATCAGGTGAATTGGACCCGAAGCCAAAACCGGCTGCACCTGCAACTATTATTGCAGGGGTGACATTGGACACGAACATGGCCAGCACATGCTGGATGCCAAGTGGCACCGCCTTCATCAAAGGCGGTGTGTAATTGGGATCGCGCAGCTGCTCCGGCGTCCCGACTGAAGATGTCGTCATTTATAAAACTCCCAAACCCTTTAAAGTCCCGTCCGTTTTCGACAGAAGGGGTTGCCCATGTAATACAGCGTGCATTTTTTATGTTTTCGCTGCCGCGACGATCCAGGGATCATCAAACCAATGTTCCTCCAGATTGTTTCCGTCCCCAATTCGATCCACGACCACAAACCGCCCTGGTTTGCCAATCGGTGCCAGTACTCCGTGCCAGGTGCCTCGATGCAGATTGATCGATTGGCCCGGCTGGCTGATGAAGGCTTTCAGATCCGACGGTTGCCCGTTTCTGTCATCTGCAACAATCACCAGCATCGCAACGCCGTCCACCGGAACAAAGGCCTGACTACCTTCCGGATGGCGTTCCACCATGTCAACTTTGTACGGGAATGACCTCGCTTTGGCGTCAAACAGACTGATGCCCGCCTGGCCGGAACCAAAGTCCAGTGTCGCCAGATCATGATGGCGACCGCACATTCCCTGATTTATGATCTTGTCCGGCGCGCCCTCAACCTCGATGACATCGCCATAGGCGGCAAATGCATCTGGTGTCAGCGGCACGGGCGAGATCGTTTTGCTCATGGCAGAAGATCCTTCAACCGAAACTGCGCGATCCGTTCGACCTGTTTGCAGGCCTCATTAAATTCAGTTGCTCGATTATTGCCGATCCGGCGCTGAAATGCCGCCATGATCGAGGCCTTGTTATGGTCTCGGACCGCGATGATAAATGGAAAACCGTGCTTTGCGACATACTGATTGTTTAGCTTTGTGAAGGCCTCGCGCTCGTCATCGCTCAGGAGGTCAAGACCTGCGCTTGCCTGTTCATTGGTGCTTTCTGCCGTGAGCCGTCCGGCTTTTGCTAGCTTTCCGGCCAGATCCGGGTGCGCCTTCAAGACGCCGAGGCGTTCGTCGTCGCTCGCCGTTCTGAATTTGCGGCACAAGGCATTGTGGACCCCGGCAGCGCAATCGTGGGCGGGGCCAAGTTCCAGATCAAATGCCTGTTCCGCAATCCAGGGAGAATGCTCAAAGATCCCACCAAACGCGCCCACGAAAGCCTCCTTGCTCATCTGGCTTGGTCGGTCGAACTTTTGGGGCGGATGGTTGTTTTTCCAATGCTTGGCGATTTCAATCCGGCGCGGACACCAGACACCGTCAAAACCTTGAATGTGGTCGATGAACTTCTTGAGTGCTGCAATCTTGCCCGGGCGACCGATCAACCGGCAGTGCAGGCCTATGGACATCATCTTCGGGGCCCCAGCTTCACCCTCGGCATAGAGCGTATCAAAGGCATTTTTCAGGTACTCGAAAAAGTCTTCACCGCTCGACCAGCCCGGAGACACGGAAAATCGCATGTCATTGGCTTCAAGCGTATAGGGGATAATCAGCTGGTCGCGATCATCGACGCTGAGCCAGTAAGGCAGGTCATCATCATAGGTGTCCGAGATGTACTCGAAACCACCTTCTTCCGCGACCAGGCGAACCGTATTCTCCGAGCAGCGGCCTGTGTACCAGCCACGTGGACGTTCGCCGACGACTTCCGTGTGAAGTCGAACCGCTTCATCAATCGCAGCCCGTTCGTCTTCCGGGCTCATGTCCTTGTGCTCGATCCATTTCAGACCATGACTGGCAATTTCCCAACCGGCCTCTTTCATGGCCTCGACCTGTTCGGGATTACGGGCCAGAGCTGTCGCAACGCCGTAAATGGTCAGTGGGATACCCGACCTTGTAAACAACCGGTGCACCCGCCAGAAACCGGCTCGGGCACCATATTCGTAAAGCGATTCCATGTTCCAGTGGCGCTGTCCGGGCCATTGGGCAACGCCCGGAATATCCGACAGGAATGCTTCAGACGCCGCATCGCCGTGCAAAACACAGTTCTCGCCACCTTCCTCGTAATTCAGCACGAACTGGACGGCTACTTTTGCGCCGTTCGGCCACTGAGGATCTGGCGGGACCGGGCCGTAGCCACGCATGTTTCGAGGGTAGCGAGTCAAAGGACTTCTCCAGATGGTGTCTTCTTATAAAACAGAATAATGCGATTCATTTTCAGGCATTTCCGAAAAGTGCTTTCGGGGAACTACGTATGCTCTTAAAAGTCCCGGCGTTTCATTATGGCAGCAACCTTGAAAAATGATGGGATTTTTAATGGCCGGTTATCTGACAACACATGTTCTGGACACGGCCCGCGGTTGTCCAGGAGAAGGGATCAGGATTGACCTCTTCCGGATTTCCGGCACTGAGCGGACTTTTTTACGATCGCTGGTGACAAACAGCGACGGGCGCACCGACAGCCAGATCCTGCCGGAAAGCGGTTTTGAAATTGGCATTTACGAACTTGTCTTTCATGCCGGAGAGTATTTGAAATCTGTTGGTCTGGACGTCGTAGAGCCGCTGTTCCTGGACGAGATTCCGCTGCGCTTCGGAATGTCCGACGCCGATCACTATCACGTCCCGCTTCTGCTCTCACCTTATGGCTATTCGACGTACCGGGGGAGCTAGGGGACACCAGTTCTGGATATGGACGAGCCTGCAAGGCTTGTTCTGTCCAATGAAGACTGCACTATGTTTTCGCAGAATATTCCATGTGTGCGGGGTGGACGGGTGAGCGTCAGAAACGTCATTTTTGATTGGGATGGAACGCTAGCCAAAACACTGGATCTGTGGCTTCAAGGCTACCAGGCAGCCTTTGAGAGAAGGGGGCACCATTTTGATCCAAAGTTCATCGCCAGTGAGTTTTTCCATAACCATCACGAGGTTCCAGCCAAGCATCCGGAATTGAAGTTTCCTGAAATTATCGAGGAAACAAGACAATTTGTTTTTGAAGGTTTGCCGACCGTGGAGCTTTATGAGGGCGCGGTTGAAACGCTCAGTTCGTTGAAAGATAGGGGAAAAACGCTGACGCTGGTGACGTCCAGCGCGCGGTATCTCATTGATCGCGCCTTGAACGCTCATGGTTTGGGGCATTTCTTTGACTCAGTAGTTGCTGGTGACGATGGGTTTGGTCACAAACCAAGCACATTGCCTTTTGTAACAACGTTGGAGCGTGTTGGCGCAAAGGCATCCGAGACTTTGGTCATTGGCGACTCGCACGTAGATATTCAGGCTGGTCAATCCAGTGGCTGTCAAACGTGTTGGTTTGCACCGGAACAAAATATCCTTTTTCATGATTTCGAGCACGTCAAGTCGATGTCTCCTGATCACGAAATATCGACCGTTCCTGAGCTTGGCGAAATCATGTAGATGGCGCGCGCTTCGGCCTACGGCTTATCCACGTCCCGCCCTTCCTTCATCACCGCAAGTTCGCTCTGAATGTGTGACACCACAAAGTCGATGAACAACCGCACCTTCGGATCCTGCAGACGTCTGTGGGTGTACAGACACGCCATTTGCGCTGAAATCGGGGGCTCGTTTTCGAGGATCGGGACCAGCCGTCCGGTTTTCAGGTGATCGGCAATTTCAAACACGGGTTTCAGGATGATACCGTGGCCGTTCAGGGCCCATTCGGTCAGAACATCGCTGTGGTCTGATTCAAACGGGCCACTGACTGGTACGCGTTTGATACCGTCTGCTGATTGCAGAGGCCACTGAAATTCAGGCGCGCCGGGATAACGCATGTTCAGACAATCATGGGCACCGGAGGCCAGTTCGTCGCTTGTCTTTGGAGCTCCTTTACGGGTGATGTACTCAGGTGACGCACATAGAACCCTTGAGCAATCCGCGATCTTGCGGATCTTCAGGTTGGAGTCTTCCGGAAGGCCCAGGAAAAAGGCCGCGTCCAGTCCCTCTGCTGTCATGTCCACTTTTCGGTCTGACAGACGCAGGCGAATTTCGATCAGCGGGTTTTCGTTCTTGAATTTCGGAATGGCCGGTGCAATCAAACGCTGTCCGATTCCAATCGGGGCGGCAATGAACAAGGTTCCCTTTGGCGACTTGGTGATGTCGCTGATTTCCGCTTCCGCTTCCTCCACTGCCTCGACGATTTTGGTCGCTCCCCGGTAAAACAGGTTGCCCTGTTCGGTCGGGCTCAAGGCGCGGGTCGTGCGTTGGAACAGGCGCACATTCAGATGCTCTTCGAGCTGCGATATTCGCGAGGAGGCAACTGCAGACGATATTCTGAGATCCCGGGCTGCTGCCGACATGTTTCCGAGTTCATAAACGCGCAAGAAGGTGCGAATGTTGTCGAGATAGGCCATCTGGCGATTATTCCGGAATTTTTGAAACTGCTCGATATTATGTTGCGATACCAGAAAATGCGAGTGTGTACTAGGATTCAAGCCAAGTGTGAAATTGGAGACAATCTATGTTGGATCTTGCCATCATCTGGGACTGGCTGGCTTTCGCCGTCCGATGGGTCCACGTCATCACGGCAATGGCCTGGATAGGGTCATCGTTTTATTTTATCGCGCTTGACCTGGGCCTCAGGAAAGTGCCGCACTTGCCGGTCGGGGCTCATGGCGAAGAGTGGCAGGTGCATGGCGGCGGCTTCTACCACATCCAGAAATATCTGGTGGCGCCGGAAAATATGCCGGAGCACCTGACCTGGTTTAAGTGGGAAAGCTATTCGACCTGGCTGTCCGGAGCAGCGCTCCTGATGGTGGTCTATTGGGTTGGTGGTGAACTCTATCTGATCGATCCGGCCAAGGCCGATCTTTCCTTGTGGCAGGGTGTCCTGATTTCAGCAGCCTCCTTGAGCATAGGCTGGCTGGTCTATGACTTCCTGTGCAAATCGAAGCTGGGAGAAAGCCCGACAACCCTGATGGTTCTGTTGTTTGCTCTGCTGGTCGTCATGGGTTGGGGCTATAACGAGATTTTCACCGGCCGGGCAACGATGCTGCATTTGGGGGCCTTCACCGCCACAATCATGAGCGCGAATGTCTTTTTCATCATCATGCCGAATCAGCGCATTGTGGTGAAAGATCTGCAGGAAGGCAGCACGCCGGACGCCAAATACGGCAAGATCGCCAAGCTGCGCTCGACCCACAACAACTACCTGACACTGCCGGTCATCTTTTTGATGTTGAGCAACCACTACCCGCTCGCGTTTGCGTCTGAATACAACTGGGTGATTGCGGCTCTGGTGTTCCTGATGGGCGTCACCATCCGACATTATTTCAACTCGATTCATGCCGGTAGCGGCAATCCGACCTGGACCTGGCTGGTCACGGCACTTCTATTCCTTGGTGTTATCCAGCTCAGCATGGCACCGCTCCAGCAGGATACCTATGAAGCGTCGGAAGCGCGCGAGCTGACCGCCAGCCAGCGGGTGTTTGCCAGCGCGGATGGATTTGAAGATGTGATGGCAATCGTTCCGGGCCGCTGCTCGATGTGCCATGCACGCGAACCCTTTTTTGAGGGCGTCCATTGGGCACCCAAGAACGTTTTTCTGGAAACAGAAGTGGATGTGATCCGGTCTGCCAAGCAGATCTACCTGCAAGCCGGTGTGACCAATGCCATGCCACCTGCCAATGTCTCGCACATGGAGCCGGAAGACCGCACGAAGATCATTCGCTGGTATCGCAATGCAACGGCAAAGCAGGCTTTCCCGATTGCCGCGCGATAGAGACCTTTCAAAAAAACATTATTGCCTGACATACCCGCGACGCTGGTAACCTCCACGCTGATATCTTCGTTGCAATTGCAGCTGTCGTTGGTATCGCTGGCGAATATATTGTTGTTGCAGCCGTCGTTGCCGAGTGGACACTTGGGGTCGGTATTGCTGCGGCTGATACTGTTGAGGTCGATGTTGCCGCCGCTGATGTTGTGGTTGCCGATTTGGTCGCGGTCGGGTGATCTGTTGTTGGCGTTGCTGGGCAAATTGAAGCCGTTCAGGACCACGGAACTTCTGATGTAGCGATGCTTTTTGAGAGTTGGCGGACCGGACAGCCTGGGTGCTAATGGTATTCGCTGAACCGGGTGTTGCCTCGGTTGTCCCTGTGACAACAAGGAAGAGCAAAAATGCGGCCGCACTCCACCGCGTCGGATTGACAAACAAGCCATAACCCGCGGTCACTGCGCTGAATTGTCCCTGATCGCCGTTTTTTATTGTCTGATCCTAGCTCTCGGTACATGCCCATCAAGTCACGGGTGGTTCCAATGGCGTGAGAATAAGGCACGTAGGTTTCGTCAACCTGACGATCATGCTCAAAAACCCATTTGAGTAAGACCAGAAAGCGGTTGGCAAGTCATTCGGTCATCACGGCATATCCAAAGATGAATTAACTCCGCATCATTTTTAAGGCGAGCATGTTTTCCCCGTGACAGCTGCAGATCGTGCCTACGGTCTCTTGAACACTGGCGACTATCCGTTGTTAATTGATGCCAAAAGGAGAGAGTATTTGGCTTGGGAGCCTAAGGTTGACGCAGTCTGGGCAAGGTTGGTTGAAACTCAACTGATCAACCAGGGATTTGACAGCGCTGCCGCACTTGCGAAAGCCGGAATATCGAAAGGCGATATTGCAAGGGAACACAGTCGGGTTGCGATCGCCAAGTGCGACGCATTGTTTGAAGCGGCGGCAGAACTCACCGGGGATGATTTGTATGGTTTGCGCATGGGCCAGAGTATCGACCCGCGGGAGATCGGTTTGCTGGCCTATCTGGGCCTGAGTTCACCGACGCTTCTCGACGCGATCCGCAACCTGTCCCATTATGTCCAGGTGTTCACGGACAACTTTGTACTCCGCCTGGATCAGCAGCCAGAGGGAACAATGGTTCATTCAATTGTCAATGGACCTGCTGACTTTACCGCAAGACAAGCCAATGAAGCTGCTTTGAGCGCGCTATTGGGCATTTACCGGCTCTTTGCCGGGCGCATGATTACCCCTTTGCAGGTGAATTTCAAACACAGCCGTAAATCCAACATTGCTGCGTTTCGCAAGGTTTTTGGATGTGAAGTGCATTTTCAATGTGAAACGACGGGTCTTCTCCTCAAAAATGCGGACCTGAACAGTCCACTGGCGTCTTCCGACGACAGACTGCTGGCTGTTCTGAGGCACTATTGCGAAGATATTTTGTCAAAACGAAACAGGCATGAAACGCCATTTCTTGCTGATGTGAACGCCCGTATTGTTGATTTGCTCCCTCAGGGGCGAGCGAGCGCAACTATCGTTGCCAAAGAACTCGGCCTAAGTCCCCGAACCTTCCTGCGTCGGTTGAGAGAGTCTGAAACGAGTTTTCAGAAATTGACGGATGACCTTCGCATTGACCTGGCGGAGGTATATCTGAAGGATCCGCAGCTGAGCATGAAGGAAATAGCCTTTCTTCTCGGCTATTCCAGCTCAAGTGCTTTCACGCACGGGTTCAAAAGGCTTGAAGGTAAGTCACCAGGCGAATTTCGGACGGCTCTGGGGTGATCGGTCTTTGCAGTTTGGTTCCGAGTGCTGCCACTTCGCGTCTTCGTGAATCGGGCTTGCGCGGGAGGTGTTTTCCCACGCAAGCCTCCTGTTTCTTCACAACGGATCTGGTGTCCGCCTTGGTCGCGATCGATGGGCTTCGTGCGACACCCTGTAGATAAGATGTAGCTTGAGCGTGTAAATGAAGAATGGTGCCATATTCGTGCGATTTGATGTCAAATCGGGTCAGGAGGGGCAACGATCACCTGGACAAAACCAAACCCGTATTCCTGAGGGTCAACTCGACGTCCTGATTTCATCAAGGGCATCCTTGAATTCACCTATTGCTGTTTTCCCCTTGGGCGTGATGCTGTAGATGCCTTTGAGGGGCTTGCCATCCTGTTCCATCTGAACGCGTTCAAACCAGCCATAGTGATCGTCCGCCATGATGGTGCGGGCCCGCACGACACCCGTTGCCTTTGCAACGAGTGAGGCCTTGGTTGGGCCGTGCTGGATTAGATACACCAAACAGCGCAGTGCATCCTGTCGGTAGGCGGTAATTATGTGTGTTCGCCGCGCCGCGCCCCCCTCATTGGGATCGCCCACGCGCGTTGCAAATTCACGCAGAAGGCGGGACTTCTTGATCTTTGACTGACGCGGTTGATACGGAGCCGGGTCGAGGTGAATCTCGGTAAAACCATCCTTGAGCCGCACCGTGATCAGTCCAAGTCCCAGTCGACGACATAGATTCTTGTTATTCTTTAGCGCTTTTTGAAAGAGCTTTCCTGTATTCCGGGGAACAGCAATATAAACGTTATCGCTCAAGTTCTGCCTGTCTATACCCTGATGAAACAGGGACAGTGAAAAAGCAGTTTTGAGCTCAACCACCACTGGGTCTTGATCCGCACCGTCATCGCCTGTGCGAACGGCAACGATATCAGCCTTGCCGATCTCGCCCTTCACCTCATAGCCTTGCCCTTCAAGCAAGGCCTTGATCGGCGCATAAAGCTCGGTTTCTTTTGGTTTGGAGGTCGGCTTGGCTTTAGGCATTGGCACCATCAAGCCAATGATAATCTTCAGCCATATATTTCAGAACTTCGATACTGCCGTTTCCTTCAGTAAAGTCCGTTACAATGCACGATGTTGTCGTTCTACAGGCAATCTTGAGTCGCAGCAAAATTGCCATAGCAAATTTGAAACAGCGATAACTGTTCAAAAAAAATCGCTGAGAAAATGATCGATTAAGAAAAATGGTGCTGCCGCAGGTGTTTCCCGTCAGCGCCTATGGGTCCAGATAAGCTGATTGCTTAAGGGAGAGATTTTGGCCCATCTTCACTATTCAGGAGTGAAGCATGAGACAGAAGAACGAGCGTCACCGTGATGCAGCAGATCGCACGGTGAAGGAT
>JBDWMJ010000020.1:0-4511 GCA_039972695.1 Roseibium sp.
GAGAAAGGATCAAACGAAACACACTCAATCAACGGCGATTGCAATACCGCAATCAAGCCGCTTAAGATCAACCAACACGATGAGCCAGACTCTCCGCTAAATCACAAAGCCATCTGTTCCAAATACCCTGATGACGGACAACGATGATGGTACGACATTGACTTATCAAATGACCAGTTCTCCAGGTAGAGGAGAAGTAAGCGGCGGTTTGGTAACCACAAATGATAGTGATTTTAGTTTCTCTGCAGGTAGAAGACCAGTAGCCCAAGAGGTCGTCTTTAGCTACAAAGTCGTTGACAGCCATGGAGGGGAATCCGAAATTACTCCGGTAACCATAGACGTCCAGGGTGACCCACTCAATCCTCGTGGCGACGAATTCATCATCAGTGAAGACACCCAATTGGACGGTAACGTACTACAGGACAATGGCTCGGGGCCTGACTTTCATGATGATGGTGAACCTTTGACTGTCACCGCGGGGACATTTGTAACCGCCCAGGGCGGCTCGGTAACGATACTATCAAATGGTGATTTCACCTATATTCCACCGGCTGGATTCGATGGTATTGACCATTTTTCTTACGACGTGTCCGACCTCAGTAGGACTGAGACCAGCGGCGCTCTTGTGACTGTCACTCCCGCCATTAGTGCCGCAATGACCAGCGGCGTAGCTGCATCTGACTTAAACATTGGCACCGATCCGCTTTACGGAGCAGCTGGAGATGACACTCTGATCGGCGGCTCTGGATCTGATACGTTCGTATTCAGATCAGGTGACACTGGAAATGTCATTGTGACGGATTTCTCAGCTGGTGCCAGTACTGACGATCTGCTGCAATTTGAAACAACAATGTTTGCAGATATGGCCGCTGTTCTGGCTGCCGCGACGGATGTCGGCGGGGATGTTGTAATCACGGTCGACGTGAACACATCTGTCAAGCTGCTAGGTGTCACAATGTCTAATCTTGATCAGGATGATTTCCAGTTCATCTAGGATCGTTTCGTCAACCTTATCAGGAGGCACGATATTTTGTGCCTCCTGCATTGTATTCCCATCTCGTGAATCTGAAATGCTCCTCGGAAACTTCCTTATGGGACCCTATGTTTGCCAATGTTTGGCTCAGGTATCTGGGCGGTTCCTATGCTCGCCCTGATCAGTCCCGTAAGAGTAGCCAAATTGGAGTTTTCGTCCGCACAACACTCTAAAACACCGGAGTACCGGTTTTAGTTTTATTGTTATCTCAATAGCCAATAATTCGGACAACCAACGTGTGTTTTTGGCAGTCATTCCACGAACACATCTGATGAGCCCTGTGCCCGGTGTCGGCAAATTGGGAGACATATTCGTCGCATCAGTGGGTCTTGAATTTGCTACATATGAACTCTTAACCTCAGTTTTTCTGAGATTGAAAACCGCCAAATTCAGATTGATTTTTTGCGGAAATTGTTATATTGAGATCCGGAGCGAGACGGCAGGTTTCCCTGCCGCCTCTTTACCTTACATAATGATCGAGACCCGGATTCGCATCTGCCAGGATGTCCGGGTCTTTTTCATTGTAAGGGTAACGCTAATTGGCAAAAGCCACATAGTCGTTACCTCCGTATGAGGGCAAGGCTGTTGCCACAGCCGGGAAAGCCAATCTTACCCGGTCGCGCCGCTGGCTCGGCGCTGCTGCTTCTGCCCTCAAAACTGATTCCGTATATCCATCATATCAGCCCATTGATCGGTTTGCTCCAATAATTCAGGGGCTGCATATTCATAAGCCATTGAAAGGGATGCGCATTCTTTTGGATCGCCGCTATCGTAGTAGCCGTAGACAAGATAAGTGATGCCGTAGGACTCCATGACTTCCCAAATCTGTTTCCCGGCAATGTCCTGAACGAGTTTCATGAGGTCGCGCTTTCGTAAGAGAGGTGGCCTGTCCTGCCGGAGTACTCGCAGAACAGGCCTTGAGGGGCAGCGTTAAGCTGCTTCCTCAATGACTTCATCCGACACAGGAGCTTGATCGGTGAAGTGCATGAACTCGGGCACCCAGCCTGTCCCTGCCACTTTCTCAGCGGCATAGGCTGCGGCCTCTTTCTTCTTCATTTTCAGAACGGGCGCGGCGATGGCTTCCCCGCATGCCTTGACTAGGTTTGCGTGTATGACATCGAGCTTCACACGGGAAAAGTAGTTCTCCGCGGTCGGCTGAAAGTGGTCGTTGATATCAACGCCAAGGGCTTCACCAATCCGGTCGCCATGCTCAACACCTGACTTGTTGTAACCATCGCCTTGATCGATTGCGTTGATTGACTGCGCGACAAGGAAAGCTTGCAGATCAAGCAGCGTTGCTTGCGGTTGGCTCAAACACCAATCCAGAAGCTCAGCCGGATTGATGGGAACCGTCTGTTTCCATGCTTCCCGTGTTGCTTCAATTGCATCGAGCGTTACGCACTGACCGGCGTCCTTGATCTGACTTTCCAGGCATGCGCTGTCGAGACTGATTTCAGCGCTGCCGTTGTCCCGTGCGGCACCAAAATCATAAAGCCACTTGATAGCCATTGCATGAACCGCAACCGCCAAGGCAACTTGCGGATTTGTGGCAAGCTCCATGCGAAGCGCGGCAGTCTTGCGAGCGGTCAGCTCTGTGATCAGCGCCTTGGAATGGACAGGGGCCTCTTTGACTGTTTCACCATTGGCAGCACAGGCGGCATTTTGCATCTTCTTGTCTTGCGGGGCGACAAGACCACGCTCAACACTCAAATCACCATTCCAGCCGATTGTAATGATCACACCACAGATTGCCTTCTGCTCATCGGAATAGAGCGGCGGATACTTGGCTTTCAGCTCATCGATGGCAGTCTCGAGCGTTTGATGGGCAATCCGGTCTTCCTCTGCATCAGTTTCTTCCCAACGCACAGCTGCATCGTCGCTCTCGTTTTCCAACTGGCGCAGCTCGTTTTCTACCGCGTCAGATAGCTCCTGCGGCTCCGGGTAACTGCGACCGTATGCCTGCATTTCTGAATAATCGATTTCAGGCTGGTAGCGGACCCATTTCCACCCCTCGGCGGCGATTTCGATTGATGCTGCATCGATCTTCTCTGCAATCAGCTTTTCGACAAGGGCAACGTCTTCGACATAACCACCGTCTTGGTCCGCAAACAGATCACGGACAACAACGGCTCCAGCTTCCTGCAGAACATCCAGTCCCCCCAGAAACTTTATCCGCTTGTCAATCGCCGGGATTTTTCCATCGGTCAGCGCTTTGCGGATATCCCGGCCACTACGATAATATTGAGGCAGGTTATTCCAAACGCGCTCTTGCTCAATATGATCATCGCTGACGGTAAAGGCTTGAAGCTGAGACAGCTCCATTTCGCCTAGTTCATAGAGTTCGAACAGGACAGGCGAGACACGGGCAAGTTTCAGGCGCTTGATAACGATCACGTCTGTGGTGCCAAAGCGCTTGGCAATGTCTTCGGTTATTGCACCCTCATCGGCAAGGGCCTTGAACGCCTTGAACTGGTCTGCCGGGTCCATTGCTTCGCGCATGACATTTTCGGCAAGGCTGATTTCAGTTGCCTCTTGCTCTGTTCGGACCTGACAGGAGATTTCGAATTCCTCGGTCAAAACACCTTCTTTGATCAGGTGTTCCACGGCGCGATACCTGCGACCACCACCGGTCACGAGGTAATGGCCGCGTTTCTTGGCTGGGCGAATGATCAGGTTTTGCAGAATGCCTTGGGCTTCGATGTTTGCGGCGAGTGCAACAATGCCGTTTTGATCGACCTTTTTGCGGACGTTCAAAGGATCGAGTTGCAGCTTGTTGAAGGGAATTTTGATTTCTTTGGCTTCGTGGTTTGCTTTGGTCATCAGTTTGCTCCTGTTTCCAAAACGGGCAGATGGGCCGCGTTTCATTTTTCGCGTCGTCGGAAACGGGGGAGGCGGGTCAAGGACCGGAAGCGGGGAGGGGGATCACCCTCGCGCACAAGGCGCAGCCGCGGAGCGTGGGGAAACCCCGCTGGAGGCCGCCAAGCGGTTTATCCTTGATCTGACGGGGGCGAAGCCCCGGTAGCAATGGGAATGACTGGCGTAGCCAGGCCGACAGCTGCACAGCCGCTTTACGTGAGCGATCGTTACCCGAATGGGCCGAGACGAATGCGGATTCAGGCGTTGGAATGACTTGCGGGCAGGGGGCTCCTGGAGACCGCTGCTCGCAATAGGTATTCCCGGTAGAATTTGGATTTGGCTTGGTGGAGGCCGGCTGCCGGCCGGAATAGAGCGCGGTCCTTTGGACACGCCCGAATTGACCTTAGAATTTGGGCTTATCAGCTTTCACGGAATCTGGATTTCTCAGTTCAAAATCTTTTGCACCGACAACGTGATCAACGACTGTTTCCCGTCAGCGCCTATGGGTCCAGATAAGCTGATTGCTTAAGGGAGAGATTTTGGCCCATCTTCACTATTCAGGAGTGAAGCATGAGACAGAAGAACGAGCGTCACCGTGATGCAGCAGATCGCACGGTGAAGG
>JBDWMJ010000021.1:0-8792 GCA_039972695.1 Roseibium sp.
CTCATAACCTGAAGGTCGCAGGTTCAAATCCTGCCCCCGCAACCAAATAATCACAAAAAACCAAGGCGCCACAAGGCGCCTTTTTGATTCAAAAACCACCTTGATGAGCGAAAAAAACGCTGTCTTCAGATTGGTGGTGAAACTAAGTCCAGAACCATTGCTTTGTAGTATCATGGTTTGACCGACGGATTCAGCGATGGAAGGCTGCGTTGATTTGAATTCGATTGATTTGCGTATGCCTGTTGGCGCATAATTTTTATGGTGCTTCGAAATTTGTCCCAACCATTCGTATGGGTCATATCAGGCGTCTTTTTCTGATTTGAATAGTGATTTAGACCCAGCTTCAAAATAGCATTGTCATAGGGTTGGAAGTCGAGGTTTGGAGATATCGTTTTAATTCGTACTTGCCAGATTATTGCCGCGCGGTTGGTTTCGTTCCGGTCCTGTCTTGCGATGGCTTTCTTTAGCTGCCGATAGGAAAAACACTCGGATGCCCGGTATCTGGTTTTTTGACGATGAACAAAAGCGTTAAATCGTGGAACGAGCCACCTGACAATTTGAGTAAAGAGTGCCAGTAGCGCCATCAATCCCAAAGCTTTTATGCCAATTGACCGCCAGTTTACCGGTTCGGAATTCTCGATTGTCGGAGCTGCTGCTCCGGTCACTTTAAATTCAATTGCGGGAACCTTTTCGGTTCCAATCTTCCCGCTGTCCAGATTGTACCAGGACAGGCTTGCTTCCGGGATCTGATAGTCGCCGGCAAATTCGGCGACTATTGTCACGGTTTCAGTCCGGGAGCCGGACAGCTTTCCGCGATCTTCCTTTTCTTCAACAACAGGCTCTTTCGTATAGAATCTTAGACCTTCAATTTCGAAAGTGCTCTCAAATGGAGCGATGAATATCGGTGAAACGCCGTTGACTTTCGCCTTGGTCGTCAGGGTTATCGCATCACCGGCTTCCAGTTGGTCAGAATACCCATCGACTGTCCGCTCCAGTGTGACTGAATTGGCTGCCAAAAAGGGACTGAGGTCTTCAGCACCAGAAGGCGCTTCTCCGTTGATCTGGAAGGGCTTTGTTGTGACATCTAATTGGACAGGTTTGCGTGTCTCCGGATCTGCGTAAGTCAGGTGAATTGTACCTGCGGGAATTTGAAATATTCCAGGCACCATTGGATAAAACCGGTAGGCGCGGGTGACGCCTGACCAAGTCTGACCGTCAACCCGTTCGCTTGCGGGACCGGATGCCCGCGAAGGCAGCCGAACAATCACATTAGGGACTTCAAAGCTTGGAAAGATTGGCGGTTTCGGCATCCATGTCGGCACGAGGATCGTGATCCGGAAAACAAGCGGCTGACCCGGAATCGCTGTATTCTCTTCGAGCGATGTTTTTATCAGCGGGATCGGTGTGTCTTGTGCCCAAGATGGGGAGGCAAGGACCATTGTCACCAGCAGAATAAAGAGACGGGTCATTTGGGTCCCCTCGCTGCTTCAAGTGCAAAACGGCTCTTTAGGAAATCTCCGGTGCGAGAATCGACCGTTCGCATCCAGTGTTCTGCCGTTTGCGGAGCCTTATCGTCTGACGCTTGTTCAGAGGGAACCTGGCTGTCAGCCCCCCGGCTAGCCTCATTGTCATAGACTACCTCATCTGCGCCAATTCCGCCTTCTTCGCCGGTGTCAGACTGTTCTCTGGCTGTCTCGACATAATCCAGTATATGGCGCGCCAATTCCAGATTATGTTGTGCAGCGGCATTATCCGGGTCGCGTTCAACGGCTTTTTCAAAAGCTGCTATGGCAGGCCTATAGGAGCGGGATTTGATGAGAGACATGCCCTCGCCCATTGCTGCCTCGGAGCTGTCTTGCCAAGCGTAAATCTCGGCAGATTCCTCGTATTTCCCCTGCCTGTAGAGCGAATAAGCTTTCCACATCGGGTTCTGAAAGAGATCGGCAGCCTGTTGGTATTCCTTGTCTTCAAATGCCAGTCGGCCTTGCTGATCCGGCGTAAGGAACCAGTCGAGCCAGCTATCAGCTTTTGCCTGTGGTGCGGGCAACGTCAGCCCAACAGCGAGCAAAATTACGGCCCACTGCATGGTCCAACCGCGACGGAACCAGAACAGCAACAGGATTGCGGCAGGCCAGGCAAAGATCCAGCCTTCATCTTTCCATTTTTGTCTATCATCCTTTGACAGGGCTGCTTGATAGACAGCTTCGATGTTTCGCAAAACGATCGCAACATCGCTGGTGTCGGCTGTGATGTCGATTACTGTTGAGCCCGGGAGAGCAGCCAGTTTGGCGCGATCGCCATTTTCTCGCCCGACAAACCAGAACAGAACTGGTGCACCGCCGTTTTTCGCGTGCTCGACAAATGCAGCGGGATCAGCGTCGGTTATCCGGTCTAGCAGATACAGGATGGCTCCGGGTGTCTCCTGAGCGGTAAGCACATCATTCGCCAATCGGAGGGCCGTTCGAGCACTCTCCCCGTCCTGCGGCATGACCGCAGGTGTAAGGCCTTCCAGAAACGGTTTGATCACGTCCGGATCTTCGGTTGGAGGTACTACTTGGTGAACCGTTCCGGCATAGGCGAGCAATGCTGTCTTGGCACCGGAACGTTCATTTAACAGGTCCTGGACCTTGTGCTTGGCGCGTTCCAGTCGGCTCGGTGGGATGTCCGACTGCATCATTGACTTGGTGACTTTCAGGACAACGACAAGTGGCGCGGTATCGGATACCAACGGGTTAGGGACCCGGGACCAGGTTGGCCCTGACGCCCCAAGAACCAACAAGGAAAACATGATCGCAACCATGTCGATCGGTCGTATACGTCTGGTGTCCGATTTGCCGACCGTCAGGGCTTCTGACAAATGCGGCGCAATAGCAGCGGGCAGGTCAGTGCCTCTGTTCGCTGCGCGCCGAATGAGCCACCAGATCAACGCGACCGCCAGCAAGGCAAGCAGCCATAGCGGGCGGATAAAATGAAATGCAGACAAATTGGCGAAAACAGGATCGATGTTCATGCCACCCTCCGCCGCCGATTGGAAAGGTGGAGATAGGTCAAAGCCAAAAGGCCAATGATTGCTGCTAGCGCCAGTAGGAAATGCGAGAGGCTGTCGCGTGGGCGGAAGGTGGTTGTTTCTACATTCCGCGGTGCCTGGGCATCGATCCGGGCATAGATGTCTGCCAAAGCTGTTTCATCTCCGGCAAAAAAGTAGGATCCGTTTGCAGCAGACGCAATGTTGGCCAGTGTACGCTGATCCAGCCGTTGATCGCCGGACCCGTCGGGATCTCCAACACCAATCGTAATGATATCAATGCCTTCGGCAGCAGCAATTGAAGCGGCATTGACTGGTGTCATGCGGCTGCCTGTGTCTGCGCCATCACTGAGCACTATCAACAGGCGCTGCTCTATCTGACTGGTCTGGAATGTCTTGATCGCGAGCCCGATCGCATCGCCAAGAACCGTATGTGGACCGGCCATACCGACTTCTGTTTGTTCGAGCAGGCCCCGGACAGATGCGAGGTCTTCGGTGAAAGGGGCCTGCACGAAGGCTCTGGCTCCAAAGACAATAAGCGCAATACGGTCGCCATCACGCGCGCTGATAAATTCCCCAACCACCCGTTTGACCGCATCCAGACGCTGTATCCGCTCTCCGTCAGTCGATTCAAAGTCCCTTTGATCCATGGAGCCAGATATATCGATGGCGAGCATGACATCCCGTGCGGCCTTTTCGTGAACGATTGGCTCGCCGACACGTTCGGGTTGGGCAAGAGCGGCTACAACAAGAACCCAGATAATTACAGCGGCAATATTTTGTAGTTTCGTGCGGGTGAAAATTACGGATCCCGCCTTAGGCTCCAAACCAATTGCATCTGCGAGTTTGCGAAAATACGGGAACCGCAAGGCTGACACCTGCTCTTGATGCGGCGGCACCAGATAGTAGATTGCCACCGGCAGCGGCAACATCAGAAAGGCAAGGGGATGGGCAAACTCGATCATGCCGCATCCTTGCGATGGGTCTTGATCCAGATGCGGGCCAAGGACGTCAGGTCCTGTGTCTCAACGCGCCGCATGTAGGGGCTGTCGGCAATCACTCGACCAGGGCCATTGCTGAACTCCGTGCCGCCATAGCTGGTATCGAGAAACGACAGCCAATCGGATCCTGTCAGGGACGCGACTTTGACCCGTGGATAAGCGGCCAAAGCCGTTCGGCGCAGCAGATGTGCGATGCTTGCCGGATCGGACTTCAATTTCAGTTCTGCGAGCGCTTCACGGCGATAGGCAGTTGTCTTCCTGTAGGTCCAAATTCGCCAGATAATCATGCCAAGAACGACAAGGACACCAAGCCCCAACCACAACCATCCGACCGTCTGCGGAACCATCGAGATTGGTGCCGGCTCCGGAACGGGTTCCAGAAGATCAATCAGATCCGGGAGGTTCAGGCCTTGCCAGTCTTCCTTCATCTCGGATGATCCGGAACTCTCGGCGCAAACCCGGTCAGGCGCCGCATTTGCGGAACTGTGTCTTCCCCGGCATTCAAGGGCATGACCGGTAGCCCATAACGCCGCTGCCAGGACAGGACCTCAGATAGACGGCCGGAGGTGAAACTCTTCAGCCGTTTGTGTGTTTCGCCGCGACTGGTATCAAGTTCGACCTGCAATTCTCCGTCAGAGACAACAAGTTTCAAGTCTTCAGGGATTTCCTCCGACATCGGATCGGTAACGGGGCATAGTACCAGGTCGTTGCGCCGGGCAATCTGACCGATCAAGGATCCAGTCTTTTCATCGATCCCGTCAAAGTCACTGAAAACGATTATCAGATGATCGCGTTTTGCCATTCGGGCAACCGTTGCCAGGGGAGTGTTCAGCGAAACCGGCTCTTGAGATGCAGGCGCATCTGCCCGGAGCGTCTGATTGGCGTTGATGAGGCTTGCCAGGAACTGATCGCGCGCCGTTTTGCTGGCCTTGGGCCTGATCTCAGCTACGAACTCATCCCCGAAGACAATGCCGCCGACACGATCTCCCTGATCGAGGATACGAAATGCTGCCAGGCTTGCTGCTTCGGCGGCTGTCACCGATTTCATATTGTGCCTGGTGCCGAAGAACATCGACATACGCTGATCGACAACCAAAAGGGCAGGGCGATCCCGTTCTTCATTATAGACCCGCACATGCGGATTGCCGGTGCGTGCGGTAACTTTCCAGTCGATGGTCCGCGGATCGTCACCTGGGAGATAACCGCGCAATTCTTCAAAATTCAGGCCCCGGCCGCGAAGTCTGGATGCATGACGGCCATTGAGAACACTTGCCGCCGGTTGTTTGGGAAGGAACCGCAAGGCCCGCGCCTGATTTTCCAAGGACCGCAAATGCGGCAAAGTCACATGGATGCGCGGATCTATCGAGCCCGTTTGAACGCTCGCAGCCGCAGAAAGGCCGGTCCGTGTTCTGGCAATACGATCACGCATATCCGTCTCCTCAAGGCTGCCGGACTAGGTCAAGGCGACGTTTTTGATCACTTCATCAATGACCATATCAGGTGACAGAGCATCTCCTTCAGCTTCAAAGCTCAGTGTCACGCGGTGACGGAAGACGTCATGAACTATGGCCCTGACATCCAGCGGATCGACATAGTCCCGACCTGCCAACCAGGCATGTGTTCGACCGCATTTATCGAGCGCAATGGATGCACGTGGGCTAGCGCCGACTTCAATCCAGCGTGCCAGGTCTTCGGTGTAGATCTCTGGTGTCCGGGTCGCGTAGACAAGGTCTGCCATGTAGCGCTCAATTGCTTCTGAAACATGGACCTTCGCTATTTCACTTCGCGCGTCAAAGACGGCATCTTGGGCAATTGGTGTTGGTTTGTCGCTGCCTTTTGACGCCTTATTGTCTGCTGTTTCTTTTTTCTGTAGGGCAGCTGTCTCTTCGCTGCGCACCAACTGGATTACCTTCACTTCGTCTTCCACTGGCGGATAGGTGATCAGGATGTGCATTAGAAACCGGTCCATCTGGGCTTCCGGCAATGGATAGGTGCCTTCCTGCTCAACCGGATTCTGGGTTGCCATAACCATGAACAACGGGTCCATCTTGTGGGTTGTGCCGGAAACCGTTACTTGGCGCTCCTCCATCGCCTCCAGCAAGGCGGCTTGCACCTTGGCCGGCGCGCGGTTGATCTCGTCGGCAAGCACAATGTTGGCAAAGATCGGTCCTTGCTCAAATCGGAATGTCCCGTTGCCGCCAGACTGGTGATAAACTTCGGTTCCCGTGACATCAGAGGGAAGAAGGTCCGGCGTAAACTGGATCCTGCTGAAATCAGCCTCCATGTTTTTTGCCATAGCCTTGATTGCCCGCGTTTTTGCCAGACCGGGCAACCCTTCCACCAGAAGGTTCCCGTTTGCCAAAAGGCCGATGATAAGGCGGTCAATGACACCTTCCTGACCTATGATGGACTGCTGCATGCGAGATTTGAGGTCTTGGATTTGTTCCCTGGCTGTCATTTAAACCTTTCCGGCGTTGTTGCGTACTGGATCAAATCCGTTTTGTGACTTCAGTCGAATACTTCAGTCAGAATTTGGCCTCTTGATCCACTCGGCGCCTTGATCCTCAACAAGGCAGAAAGCGTCGGTGCCAGATCGACCGTTTCGACCCGTCTGTAGATCCGTTGGGTTTTGATGCGAGGGCCTACAATAACAATTGGTACGTGTGTGTCGTAGGACCAGGGCGACCCATGCGCCCCGGCGACTGTCAGACCGTCCAGGTCGCCAATGAACCAATGCGGTTCAAACACAATGTAGATGTCGCCAGATCGGGCAGCATGAAAATTCGCCAGGACAGCATCCGAAACCGGCGTTTTTGCCACCGCTCCAGATTCAAGGTCATCGCTTGATATTGCCATGGCGATTCCCGGCATCTTGATCAGTTCACTCGCAAGTCGCCGCGCTACCTCAACCGGGTCCAGTCCCTTGTCGGCCATGACGTCGCGGTCCAGATAGACGTAAGGATTGGAGAAATCAGCAATCAGTTCTTCAGCAACACCGAATTCCGCTTTCATGGCTTCTACAGCTGGCCGCTTGTCCACACCGTCGAAATCAAAGTAATGCGCATCAATGCCGATTGACTGCAAATAGGCAGGCACCTCTGCTCCGCCATGGTCGGCAGAAAGGGCAATCACAATGTTGTCCAGGCCAATCTTTTCGTCAATGAAGCTCAGGAAATCGGCAAGCGTGTCGTCCAGACGCCTGAGATTGTCTTCGGTTTCAAGGCTGGAAGGGCCAAAGATATGCCCGACATAATCGGTCGAGGAAAAACTGACTGAAAGATAATCGGTAACATCATCCACGCCGATTTCTTCTGCCTCGATCAGAGCCTTTGCAAAGGACGCGGTTAATTCGTCTCCGGCCGGGCTTAGAGTCAGCCTCGTGGTAAGATATTTGTCGTCCGCGGCTCCAAATGGATGTGGAAAGACACGTCCGAAGCCCGGAAAATCCGTCTCCCACTCCATGTCATCCATCGCCCCGAAGCGGTAAGTTTCCAGACCATCCCGAAGCGTCCAGTTCGTATCGGCAAAGGCAGAAACATGCCCGGCATCATTCCAGTCGTTCATCCAGGCCGGATAGTCATCCATGTAGTAACTGGAAGAGATAAATCGGCCTTCGCTTTTGGAGAACCACATGGCCGTGCCGGTATGTCCTGCCATTGAGATCGCACCACGGTCCTTGACGGATACTCCGAACACCTTCGCCTCCGGACCAATCCCGATAGCAACTTCATCGGAAAACGTAGATGACAAAATGGCATTTGGCGAACGGCCATCAGATGTTGCGGCCCGTTGCGTCGGATCCAATTCTGTAGACTGGTCGACACCGCCTTTACCGACCAGCGGGTAGTTGGCATCTTGCACGTTATAATGCGGCAGCCCGCTCTTCCTGTCGAACCAGAGATTGGCCACCATACCGTGGATCGCCGGATCTGTTCCGGTGGCAAGCGTTGTGTGACCAACGACGGTTTCGGTGTTCGCGTGGCGGTGGTGAGCATCGGTAAAATAGGTTCCGTTGTCCAAAAGGTAACGAAAGCCGCCTTCACCAAAATGAGAGATATTCCGGTCGATCAAATCACCGCGGAGCTGATCCACGGTGATTTGTAAAACCAGCTTCACCTGGTCATCGGCGTTCGCCGTATGAATCGGCAAGACTGCAATTGCAGCTGTCAATCCAAGTATTGGCAAACGCGGTGTCATCATCACAGCGCTGACTTGATTTTCTTGAAAGCAGCTCCGAGTTCCGCACCTAGCAGAGATGCGGCTTCACCGACATTGTCCGCAGATTCACCGAGTTTTGCCTTGGATTCGAAGTCGTTCCATTTGCCTTCGAGTTCATTCCACTCATCTTGCAGTTCTTTGCTGCCAAGGTGGATCTTGAGCTTTACCTCGTCACGGGTTTGTTTGAGTTCGTCGACTACTGCTTGTAGGTCGGCCATTTTTCGTCCTTTCAACAAAAGCAAGGGGCAGCAAAAAGCTGCCCCTCCAATTCTATATATTATTTTGAACCGGTTGATTGGGTCATCATTTCCATGACCTGATCGATGGAGAAGCTGGCCGGTTTCTGTCGTGGCGGGAATTCCTGGAATGTCTTCAGGAAATTCGCAACGTAGGCCTGAGCTGGAACTAGGAAGAAGATCCGGTCAATCATCCAGTCATAGTAGGTGTTGGATGTAACGTGAGCCCGCTCATAAGGATCCCGGCGCAAGTTGGTGATCAGAGGAACCCGAAGCGGGGTCCAGGGCTCGATCCAGGCCCGCAATGTCGCG
>JBDWMJ010000022.1:0-172867 GCA_039972695.1 Roseibium sp.
GCCGCCACCGCCGCCTACGCCGCCACCGCCGCCGCCGCCACCGCCGCCACCGCCACCGACGACGCCGCCGCCACCGCCACCGACGACGCCGCCGACGCCGCCGCCGCCGCCGCCACCGCCGCCTACGCCGCCACCGCCGCCGCCGCCACCGCGCTTCGGATAGATCTGGCGCAATTGGAAGCTGGCCTGTCGCCGGCTGAGGTTGCTGGTCATCCACTCTGGCCAGACAACCAAATACCAGATGACATTTATAAGAACTGGCAAGAGCTGACATCCATCCTTCTGTCCGCTGGCCCAGATTGGGACATCTGGACCGTCTGGTACGAGGACCGGCTACATGGCCGCGCCTCCAAAAGCGCAGCGCTTGAAGTTGCCCGGGTAACATTGCCCGAACCCATGAGGGAAAAAGGTTCCGAGCTGGTCAATGCAACGCTCCGCAAACTGACAGACCTTGCTGCCAAAGGGGGCGATGACGCTGTCTGGGCGCGCCTGGAAGAATTGCAGCAAGAGTATTCCAAGACGGGTAAACCAGAAAAAACCCTAAAAACAGAAGGAGGGAGTTTTGAAATTGAAGGTGGATCTGCTGAGTTTGAGACCTTCGAACCGGAGCTACCTGCTGATGAAGACAACGAAGCGGAAAATGTTGATGTAAAAGCCGCTGAAGAGCGGCTATCGACAGCCAAAAACGTCTGGCTGCTGCAATATAACGAAGGTGACCGGGTCTCCAACTGGACACGCGAGGCTGTGCCGGGCTCAACCATCCGCTGGAAGACAGGCAAGGCGTTGCCCAGGGCCATGCAGGCCGGGGATTCAGTTGTCTACTGGCGCACAACGGCAAAAGGCGGTGTCGTCGGAACGGGGCACGTTCTGTCCACTGACGTTGAAGATGAAAACGGTATCAACCGGTTTCCGACCGAAGTTCGCGAATTCAACGAAGACAATCTGATCCCGCGAAAAGAGGCGATTGAAGCCGCCAAAATTGACCGCAAAAACTGGCGCGGTGCCGTTCTGGACTTGCCCGCCGATCAGGCTGAGCGCCTCAATCATCATTTAAAAGAAAAGGGTTGGCTGGGATTTGGGCCGGAAGCGAACCCTAACCCAGGTGACACACAGGAAGCAAAAGCCAGCGCTGACGATGCTGCCGCGCAGCGTGTTCAGGGTGAGATCAACATGCGCCGGGATGATGCGGAGCGCGATCATGATGCGCTTGGGCGCGCCCCTCTTGCCATTTCGCTCGCTTGGGCGCTCCATGAAATCTGGTGCAATGAACAGGGTCTCAATCAGCGCTCAGGCCATGAGCCGCAGGAAGAAGCGCCGGGGTTCGTCGCTCACGTTGATGCGCCCTGGGGTGGCGGCAAGACAAGCTTTGCCAACCTGATCGCCCGTACGCTCAATCCGAACCTCGATGACAAGATCCCGGAATTCCTGAAGAAACGCTATCCGGACCGAAAGGACATGAGCGGGCTGTTTCTGGCAGCTGCGCATGAGAAAGGCGGCCTGGTCGAAAACGACAGGGCAAAGTATGTCCGCGCCGCGCGCCGCCCCTGGATCATCGTTCCCTATAACGCCTGGCTGAATCAGCATGTCGATCCACCCTGGTGGAGCTTCTATCAGACGATCCGCAAAACCTGTTTTCAGAGCATTCGGAAGGAAGGCTGCCCTGAAGTTGTCCAAAAAGGCGACGGCAGTTATGAAAACCATAAGGAGAGTTGGCTCAATCGCTTCGATCGATGGCGGGGCCTTTGGGTGCGTGAGCTCTGGTGGCGTCTGTCAACGCCAAAAGTTGTCATTCAACTGTCTGTAACGTTTGTCTCTGTCCTGATCGGCTATCTGCTCTATCAGTTGGGACTTGTCGCGGAGGTCAAAGGCAAAGCAGCGATCGTGACGACATCTGGCATCGGTTTGGTTCTGGCATTGATCACAGGGGCTGGATCCTTCATCGGTGCAGCGATTACTGTTTTGGCTGATGCACTTGCACCGGGCCGCAACGCACTCGGTGAAAAGGTTGCCCTCGGTTCGGCGGACCCGCTCAAGAGGTTCCGGACACATTTCGCCAAGATGATGAAGGCCGTCGAAAGGCCGGTCCTTGTCATTATCGACGACATCGACCGCTGTGAACCGAAATTCATCGTCGAGATGACGCGTGGGCTGCAGACGATCCTCAAAAGCCCGCGAGTGGTGTACCTTCTGCTCGGCGACCGCAATTGGATCGAACAGGCGTTTGAAGTCTGCCACGAAGACATGAAGTCGATCGATGTAGGGGCAGAGCACACCTTTGGCGGTCGGTTTGTCGAAAAGGCCATTCAACTCTCCTTCATTCTACCAGGTATTACCGGCAAGAAGGAAGATTATGTCCGCGAGGTCTTGTCAGGGCGGAGTTCCGGCTCATCTGCTGCTCGGTCGGTCCAAACCGCGCAGCCGGAATTGGCAAGGCTGGATATCCAAAAAGCTTCGCTTGATAGTTTGTTGCTGGATGACGCTGATCAGGCGGGCGTTGAAAAAGGATCTGCTGCGGGCAGCGCCGAGATGTCCGGTCGAAACACGAACATGGACGAAAACGAGGAAATTTCAGACGCTGCGCTGCTCCGTGTCCGGAATGAAATGTCTCAAGCCAAAACCGCGAAGGAAATCTCGGCTGTCGGCGCGGCTCAAAGCAAGGCCTTTGGCGGGGATCGGGCACTGAAACGTGCCGTACGCGAAGAAACCGTCTTGCGCAGGTCTGCGCAGCGCGAGGAGGTCGAGGAGGCGATCCGTCATTGGCTCCAGCCTCTGGCAAAATATCTTCCGGGAAACCCGCGTCATATCAAACGGATCATCAACGCCGTTTTCATGTACCAGAACAGCTTGCTCCTGACCGAGGAAGATTATGATGAGGCTGATTTTGGCGGCGACCAGTGGCGTCAGCTGGTGATTGGCGTGGTACTGATGGTCGGCTATCCAAATTCCTGGTCTCTCCTTACGCATCACCCGGATTGGGTTGAACCGCTTAGCGCAGGATTGGAGAGCTTGCCGAGCGAAGGTACCACCGCCAACTCCAGCGCGTTTGCAGAGTATCAGTCTCTGAGCCGAAATAAGAATTTCGTGGAACTACTGAGCAAGACGGAACTCCGTGACACCAGCGGCGAGGTGCAACAAACACTAATTACAGAGGACACAGTCCGCTGGTTGAACGAGTTGATCCCGCTGAATGGGAGATAGTCCGAAAATCGTTCGTATGCTGTTTTCCTTTGACGCCCGCGGTCGTAATCTTTTACTTTTCAAACAGGCGTTCCGGGGATTTCTTGGCACTCAGACCTTGACACTTTACCCTCGTCCGTATCATAGCCTCCCGCCAAGCAGATCCTGGCGGTTTTGAGTTAGCCGTAACACTCTCTTCTTTGCCGCGCGGACAGAGGCCCCTAAAATCAGCCCGCTGACGTTGCCAGTTCGGAGACTAATCCAGATGACCACCGCATTCACATTTCCCGGACAAGGCAGCCAGGCTGTCGGCATGGGCCAGATCCTGGCTGACACATATCCCGAAGCAAAGGCTGTCTTTGATGAAGTGGACGACGCGCTGGGCCAGAAGCTGTCCAATGTCATGTGGAATGGTCCTGAAGGTGATCTGACGCTGACGGCCAATGCACAGCCAGCTCTCATGGCTGTCAGTCTTGCAACGATGCGTGTCCTTGAATCCAAGGGTCTGGATCTGAAATCTGCAGCCTCTTATGTGGCCGGCCATTCACTAGGTGAATACTCGGCTCTGGCGGCTGCAGGCAGCCTGGATATCGGCACGGCAGCCAAGTTGCTGCGTGTGCGCGGTGATGCCATGCAAAATGCTGTCCCGGTCGGGCAGGGTGCCATGGCAGCTCTTCTCGGACTGGAATTTGATGTTGCTGTCGAAATTGCCGCAGAAGCCTCGCAAGGCGAAGTCTGCCAGGCAGCCAACGACAATGCGCCCGGACAGGTCGTTGTGTCCGGCCATGTTGCGGCTGTCGAGCGTGCCGTCGAAATCGCAAAGGCGAAAGGTGCACGGCGTGCAATCCTGCTGCCGGTCAGCGCACCGTTCCATTGTTCCCTGATGGGGCCTGCTGCCGAAGCGATGGCCGAGGCCCTTGCAGACGCCGATATCAAGGCTCCCGTGGTTCCGCTGGTGGCCAATGTCCTGGCGACCCCTATCACCGACCCGTCCGACATCCGCGACCGCCTTGTTGAGCAGGTCACCGGAACGGTCCGCTGGCGCGAGAGCATTACATGGCTTGCCGATCAGGGTGTCGAAATGTTTGTCGAGGTCGGCACGGGCAAAGTCCTGACCGGGATGGTCAAACGCATTGCCAAGGGCGCTGCAGGTGTGGCAGTGAACACGCCAGAGGATATCGACGCGCTGATGGAAAAGCTTTCCGGCTAAAATCTGTTGCTGACATCAAACCATTGCCCTGAACGGGGAAGCTTTTAAGAATGGAAGGACTCCATATGTTTTCTTTGGAAGGCAAAAACGCTCTTGTGACAGGCGCGACAGGTGGAATCGGCGAAGCCATCGCCCGCACATTGCATGGGCAAGGGGCGACGGTCTGTCTGTCCGGTACGCGCGCAGAAAAGCTCGAGGCGCTTGCGGGCGATTTGGGCGAGCGGGCGTTTGTCACGCCAGCCAATCTGTCTGATCGTGAGGCTGTTGCCGCGCTTCTGCCGACTGCCGAAGAAAAAATGGGCACTGTTGATATTCTGGTCAACAATGCCGGCATCACTCGCGACAATATCTTCATGCGCATGAAGGACGATGAGTGGGATCAGGTTCTTGAAGTCAATCTGACGTCCGGGTTCCACCTTTGCCGTGCAGCGATCAAGGGTATGATGAAGCGCCGCACAGGCCGCATCATCGGCATCACGTCTGTTGTCGGTGTCACCGGTAATCCGGGGCAGACCAACTATGCAGCGGCCAAAGCCGGAATGATCGGCATGTACAAGTCGCTGGCCCGCGAAGTCGCAAGTCGGAAAATCACTGTCAACGCAATCGCCCCCGGTTTTATTGAAACTGCGATGACCGATGAGCTGAACGACAAGCAAAAAGAATCGATTCTGGGCAGCGTTCCAGCGGGCCGTTTGGGCACATCTGCCGAGATTGCTTCTGCGGCTTTGTACCTTGCTAGCGACGAAGCGGCCTACGTCACTGGGCAGACGCTGCACGTCAACGGCGGTATGGCCATGATTTAAAAGAAAATTCCGCCAGACCGGTGAAAAAAATCGGGGCTGCAAACTAGCAGTCCTGAGCGGCTGGTAAAGCCAAACAAAGTGTGTTACCTACCCGCCAAATGTTACAAATTGCACAGTCTGGCTCAGGTTTTGGGCTGAGCTGCGCCGGAACATCTTGACAAGTACGAGGGTGACCCACCGTTTTGATGCAAATCGGTTCGGGATCGGTTCGTGCGGGATGAATAGACGAAAACTAAGGAAGTAGAACATGAGCGATATTGCTGATCGGGTTAAGAAAATCGTCGTTGAGCACCTTGGTGTTGATGCAGAAAAGGTTGTTGAAGGCGCGAGCTTCATCGATGATCTGGGCGCAGACAGCCTCGACACCGTTGAGCTGGTCATGGCATTCGAAGAAGAATTTGGTGTTGAAATTCCAGACACAGCTGCTGAAACTATCCTGACGGTTGGTGACGCAGTGAAGTTCCTGGAAGCCAACAAGTAAGGGATTTTCCCTTCTTGATGATTGTTTGAAGATCGGGCCAGCGGGAATCTCCCGCTTGGCCCTTCTAACGTAAGTGCGGATGTATGAGGCGAGTAGTCGTAACTGGGTTGGGCATGGTATCGCCGCTGGGCGGCAGCGCTGATGCCACGTGGAAGAGAATCCTTGAAGGCAAGAGCGGGGCCACAAAGGTCACGAATTTCAAGGTGGATGATCTGACGTGTCAGATTGCTGCCCAGATACCGCTTGGCTCAGCCGCCGACGGAAACTTCAATCCGGACGACTGGATGGAAGTCAAAGAACAACGAAAAGTCGATGACTTTATCGTCTATGCGATGGCTGCTGCTGACCAGGCAATGGCTGACTCCGGTTTCAAGGCAGATACATACGAAGAGCAGGTGCGCTCCGGTGTATTGATCGGTTCGGGTATCGGTGGACTTCAGGGCATTGAAAAAGGCGCTAACATGCTGGCCGAAAAAGGTCCGCGCCGCATTAGCCCGTTCTTCATTCCAGGTCGTCTGATCAACCTGGCCGGTGGTTATGTCTCCATCCGGCACGGCCTCAAGGGCCCTAACCATGCCGTTGTGACGGCGTGTTCAACAGGTGCGCACGCGATCGGTGATGCGTCGCGGTTGATTGCATTCGGTGATGCGGACGTGATGGTCGCTGGTGGCGCGGAATCGCCTGTCTGTCGTCTTTCACTTGCAGGCTTTGCCGCATGTCGTGCCCTATCTTCCGGTTTCAATGATGAACCTGAAAGAGGCTCGCGTCCCTACGACAAGGACCGGGACGGTTTTGTCATGGGCGAAGGCGCGGGTATCGTCGTTCTGGAAGAGTACGAGCATGCTGTTGCCCGCGGTGCCAAGATTTATGCGGAAGTTGTCGGTTACGGCTTGTCGGGCGACGCCTACCACATCACTGCTCCGTCGATGGACGGTGATGGCGCTTACAGGTGTATGGAAGCAGCCCTTAAACGTGCTGATATCAGCCCTGCCGATATTGACTATGTCAATGCACATGGCACATCAACACCGCTTGGCGATGAAATTGAGCTTGGCGCGGTAACACGTCTGGCAGGCGAGCATGCTTCCGGATTGACAATGTCTTCGACCAAGTCATCCATTGGCCACCTGTTAGGGGCTGCCGGCGCGGTTGAAGCTATTTTCTCGGTTCTTGCAATTCGCGACAGTATCGCACCGCCGACCATCAATCTTGATAATCCGTCGATGGAAACCGAGATCGATTTGGTGCCGCGCAAACCGAAGAAAATGAACATTGATGTGGCTCTGTCGAATTCATTCGGATTTGGTGGAACAAATGCGTCGTTGGTCTTCCGCAAAGTTGCCGCATAAGCCAGTCACAGTTTTAATTACCGGATAGTGATTCTTCTGTCTGAGTTACGCTGTGAATGAGACAACTGAAAACATCTGAGCCCTTGGTGGCTCATTTGAGGAGATGCGACCGAACATGCGCATAAAGCCGAAAAGCCCGCGTGAAGCTCTTCAACCGGAAACTGCTCCGGGACCGCCACAGCGCTCACGGCATGTGCGAAATCCTCTTGTTATTTTGGTCAACTTGCTGATTACACTTGTTGTATTCGGTCTTGCCGCTATGGGTGGCGCACTCTACTTCGGAAAACAGAAGTTTGAGCAATCAGGCCCTCTCAACGACGAGGCAATGGTTGTGATATCCGCAGGCGCAGGCCTGTCCGGAATTACAGATAGGTTGTCCTCCAAGGGGGTCATCGAAGACAGTATTTTCGATGAATGGATATTCAATCTCGGTATCCGCTTTTACAAGAACGCTACCAATCTGAAGGCTGGCGAATACGCGTTTGCTCCCGGTGTATCCATGCACGAGATCATGAACGATCTAGTGGACGGAAATGCGGTTACCCATTCAGTGACAATTCCGGAAGGCTGGACAACAGCGCAGATCATTGAACGTGTCCGCAATCATCCGATTCTGGTAGGTGAGATCACAAACATTCCAGCTGAAGGAGCGCTGCTCCCGGAAACATATTCCTTTGCGCGCGGTGCATCGCGTCAGGACGTTCTGGATCAAATGGCCGAGGCTCAATCAAAGCTTCTTTCTGAAATCTGGGAACGACGGGTCGATGATCTACCGATCAAGTCTCCAGAAGAACTGGTTATTCTGGCTTCTATCGTTGAGAAAGAGACTGCCCTTGCAGATGAGCGGTCGCGTGTCGCAGGTGTCTTTGTCAATCGTTTGAACAAGAACATGCGTCTCCAGTCTGACCCGACCATTCTTTACGGGCTCTATGGGAGTGAAGCCTGGCTCAAGGATCGCTCCGCAATCAAGCAGTCGGAACTCAAGGCTGAAAACAAATACAACACTTACCAGATTGATGGTTTGCCACCCGGACCGATTGGAAACCCGGGGCAAGCAGCGATGGAGGCCGTCGCAAATCCATCCCGCACTCTGGATCTGTTCTTTGTGGCTGATGGAACCGGCGGTCACATCTTTGCGGAAACGTACAAACAGCACCAGGCGAATGTCCGCAAATGGCGCAAGATTGAGCGCGAACGTCGGCAGAACGAGCAGAATTAGGTCGACAATCCTGCCTTTCGACGCCGATTGTGCATCAGGCTCAATCACGATACGGATGTAACAGTCCGAGGGGGAAGCATGGCACTTGCCAGCATGACAGGGTTTGCACGATCGGTAGGTGAATCGGGTCCTGTGCGCTGGACCTGGGAACTCAGATCGGTCAATGGAAAGTCGCTGGATTTGCGGATCCGTATTCCGGCGGGTCTCGAGACGCTTGAGCCTAAAATCCGGGAGCGGTGCAGCAAGGTCTTGCGGCGAGGCAACGTTTCAATCGGGCTATCCATGCAACGGGACCAGCAGGACAACCTGCTGCAGGTAAATGAGGCAGCGCTTGACTCTGTACTCAGCGCTATTCGTCTCTTGAAAGACCGGATCCCTGATGTCGCGTCGCCGACGCTTGACGGCATACTTGCTCAAAAAGGTGTGTTCGAGATCAAGGAGCAGGAAGATGATGAAGCGGCCCAACAAGCTCTTCACAGCGCCTTGCTCACTTCGCTTGATGCCGCGCTCATCGATCTTGTAGATATGCGCCATACGGAAGGTCTGGCGATTGGCAAGGTCGTTTATGATCAGGTGGAGACCATTGCCAGGCTGAAACAGGCAGCGGAAGAATTGCCGGCACGTAGTCCGGAGGCCATCAAGGCAAGGTTGCAGAAACTGGTTGCAGAGCTTCTGGAAGTGTCTGATAGTCAACTCGACCAGCAGCGATTGCATCAGGAAGCGGTTTTTCTTGCAACCAAAGCGGATATTCGCGAAGAACTGGATCGTCTTCATGCCCACGTTGGTGCTGTTCGCGATCTCCTGGATACAGGTGGTGCAATCGGCCGCCGCCTAGATTTTCTTGCCCAGGAATTCAACCGTGAAGCAAATACCTTGTGTTCAAAGTCCAATGATGTGGATCTAACCGCAATTGGACTGGACTTGAAGGCGGTCATCGATCAAATGCGTGAGCAGATACAAAATCTGGAGTAAACCAGTTATGCCGGACGCCCCATCAGGAACCACAGTCAGTGCAGATGAAGCGGAACAACAACGCCGCGGCTTGATGCTCGTTCTGTCTTCTCCGTCCGGCGCTGGAAAGTCAACGATTGCACGGCTACTCCTTGATAAAGAGGAAAATCTGGAACTTTCTATTTCGATGACAACCCGTCCAAGGCGGTCCAGCGAAGTTGACGGTGTTCACTACCATTTTCTCGATGCCAAACGGTTTGAGCAGATGAGGGACAATGACGAGCTTCTGGAATGGGCAGAAGTTCACGGCAATTATTACGCCACACCGAGAGGCCCGGTCGAAAAGGCGATTGAAAGCGGTCGCGATATACTGTTCGACATCGACATACAGGGCACTTTCCAATTGTACGAAAAGATGCGGGATGATGTCGTTTCAATATTCATCTTGCCGCCATCGATTGCAGAAATGAAATCCCGCCTTTATCGCCGGGCAGAGGACAATGACGAAGTCATCGCCAAGCGGATGAAAACTGCCGTTGGTGAAATGCGCCATTGGTCGGAATATGACTATGTTGTCGTCAATGACGATCTGGAGCGGGCCTATGACAATGTACGGGCAATCTTGAGAGCCGAACGCCTTAAACAGGCACGTTCATCCAAAATCGGATTACTGATTCACGGTATGACATCCGATCTCAAAGACGAGCTGAAAGACTGACGTCGATTCCAGTCATACAAGTCCTTCAGACTTGAATGCGTTTGCAAGTCTTGCAAATCCCTCAATATCGATCTCTTCCGCCCTTGCCGTTGGCTTGATGTTGCAATTTTCAATGATTGCTTCGGCATTCGGAGAGAGGGTTTTCAGACTGGCACGCAGCATTTTGCGTCGCTGTCCAAAGGCAGCCGCGGTTACCCGTTCCAGGCTGGACAAATCACAATCAAGCGGTTCTTGATTTGGTGTCAGGTGAACAACTGCCGAAGTCACTTTCGGCGGTGGAATGAATGCCTTTGGACTTATGTCAAAGAGAATACCACCCTTGCACCGCCACCCGGCAAGGACCCCAAGTCTTCCATAAGCCTTTGAACCCGGCTTTGCGACAATGCGTTCACCGACCTCTTTTTGGAACATCAGCGTGAGTGACGACCAGAATGGCGGCCATTCCGGTGTAGTGATCCAATTGAGCAGGAGCTGAGTGCCGACGTTATAAGGCAAGTTGGCCGCAATACGAACTTTGCCGCCACCTGTTAATGCGACTGGATCAAGCTTCAGTGCATCTCCTTCAATCACTTCGAGCCTGCCAGGATAATGACTCGCAATTTCGGCAAGCGCAGGAAGGCAGCGGCTGTCCTTTTCGACCGCGACCACTTTCTTGGCTCCAGCCGCCAACAAGGCTCTGGTGAGACCGCCGGGACCCGGGCCAATCTCGAGAACCGTTGTGTCTGCGAGGCTACCCGTCGAGCGCGCAATTCGGGAAGTCAAGTTCAGGTCGAGCAAGAAATTTTGGCCAAGTGATTTCTTGGCATTCAAAGCATGTTCTGCAATCACCTCGCGAAGAGGAGGGAGGTCATCGATTTGTGCCATGGTCGCTAAAGGCCTAGAATTGTTCCGGATGGGCCAATGCATGGGCCATACGAATGGACGCTACAAAACTGTCGATACGCAGGTTTCCAGTCCCGGCCAGTGAATAGGCGGTACCATGATCCGGAGATGTGCGGATAAACGGTAAGCCCAACGTCACATTTACACTGTCGTCAAAACCAATCGTCTTGGCTGGAACCAAAACCTGATCATGGTACATGCCGAGCACACAATCGTAGGATTGCCGGGCTTCTGCGTGAAAAAGGGTGTCAGCAGGATAGGGGCCTGTAGCCTCAATTCCTTTGTTCTGCAGCCGCTTTATAGCCGGTAGAATGATCTCCAGGTCCTCTTTGCCGATCTGACCATTTTCACCCGCATGGGGGTTCAGCCCACACACGGCCAATTTGGGTTTCTTGAAACCAAACCGATTTATCAGATCGTTTGCCGTTATTTCTGCTGTCTCGACAACCAGATCCTCTGTCAGAGCATCAGGTACATCGCGGATCGGAATATGGATTGTTACCGGAACAACCATGAGTTTGGGACCAGCGATCATCATCACCGGGCGAACAGTCGACAGCGGCCAGTGTTTCTCGGCCAGTTCGCCAAGAAATTCAGTATGCCCGGGATGAGAAAACCCCGCCCGGTAGAGAGCAGCCTTGTTGATCGGGTTGGTCACAACTCCAATCGCGTCGCCATTTTTGATGTCAGACACGCAGTTCTCGATTGAAGCAATGACTGAACTTGCTGACTGATGATCTTCCTGTCCTGGAGTGTCTGCCAGTTTGTTTCCCGTTTGAACGACTGGCAGAGATTTGGAATAACATTGGGCTGCGTCACCGGGTGCACAATCTGTCAAACGTATTTTCAAACCCAACCGTTGCGCCCTGGCGGCTAACAAGTCTGCGTCTCCGCGAATATAAAAGGGTGGGAGTGATAGTGCTTTTCTGTTTGACCAGGCGAGCAAAGCCAGGTCAGGACCGATACCAGCAGGCTCTCCGAGTGTAACTGCAACTGGCTGTTCAGTATCTGACATATTATTCAGCGATGAATGACGGTTACGCGGCGCCTTGCATCCAACAGGAAACGACGTTCCTGGCTTTTACCTTGTTTGGATCGCAATTCATTTTCCAGCTCAGTCCGAACGCCGATGTCAGAGGCAATCTCCCGTTTACCGCATAGCGCGATCAATTCGAAACCTACAGGGGTGGGACTTGGTTTTGTGAGACTTCCGATCTCCATATCGGTCATTTCTTCACGTAAATTCTTCGGAAGTTCCGTCTCCAGTCTTCGTCCAATAGGCCTGACAACAACCTCACTGAATTGCCCGAGTACGCTTCCAGCGCTATCGCAACTGTCGAATGTGGATCTGATTTTATTGGCTTCAGCCTTTCTTTTAGAACGAAAGCCAGCCGAAGATTTTTTTGGTACCACGACGATTATGCGCTTCAGATCATATTCTATGGACTTTGATCGCTCCGCTTCATCTTTTTTCTGAAGAGCCGCAATAATATCGGACTCATCAACTTCAATCTTGCTACTAAACCGGCTTTGAACGACCCGTTGCCAAGCAATTTGCGCCTTCAGACTTCCTTTCAAGGTTTCCGGCTTCACACCGCTTTGACGCAATGCGCCAGTGAGTTGCTTGGTCGACAACTTTGCATTTCTGGCAATGTTATTGAAGGCGTTATCAACGTCGCTCTTGCTGACATCAATGTTCCACCTCTTGGCTTCCGCCAATTTAACTTGATCGTCGATAAGGTCCTGTTCGGCCTGCTGTCTAGCTGCAGCTGCAGATTTCCGCTGTGTCAACGTTATCAAGCGTGCGCGTTGGCTAATATCATAATCGGTAATGGGTACTTCATTGACGATGACCTTGATGGCCGCTTGGGCAGGCGAGGTCAGTGGCGCCGACAACACTATAGTCGCTGCCATCAAAATCAAAAAGGGGACGTACCAATGTCTCATAAATTCACCATTCGAACCGGTAACAATCGAAGCTCCAGATAAAAAACTGTTACCGTCTTTCTTTACATGCTGGTGCGCAAATTTCAAAATCAGGCAAAGGAAAGCCGGGCTTTATGGCTCTATGATGGCCGGATACCTACCCGATTATTGACTGTTCAATGCACCGCTTTCAAGCTGGGTATTTCCAAGTGTTCGAAGGCCTAAACGGAAATAGAGCATCTTGTTGACTGGTTCGCCATTGTTCCGGCTTCGATCCTCGGAAAAGGAAACGGAAAGCGAGAATCCTTCATCGTCATAGCCAAGGCCAAATGCGTCCTGAACAATATTACTGTTCCCAAGATCATATCGCATCGACCCAAAAACACGCCAGTTGTCTTGAAGCCGCAAGCTTGCGGAACCAAGAAGTTCTTCTCGTGTCTCGTTGATACCTGCATCAGGTTGAGGACCCAGGAATGCATATGCAATTGATGAGACCACGGGGCCATATATACCACTGGCTTGAGCCTGCAGCCGGTTGATTGAAAAATCCTTCTTGTCAAATCGCGCCTGGGTTCCAAGCTTCACACCATATTGTGTGTCGAAATAAAGACTACCTACATAGTCGGATAAATTTGTTGCCAATCCAGAACTTGCCGTAGCACCCAATATATCAGCTTTTGCAAATGAATTCTGACCAGTTAGCTGGTACGATCTGCCGAACAGGCCGCTCAAATAATAGCCACTATCAAGCTGAAGTTTATAATTGAATCCGAGGTTGAGACGCGTTCCACCTTCAGATCGGTCAAATCCCGAGAATTTATCATAGTCAAACAGGGTGGTTGTGTCGAAGACAATGCTTTGTGCATCGTCATTCGGCAATTCACCGATCCGCTGTTCATCAGGACGGACGATCACCTGCGCTACAGGTTCCACAATCTGATTGCCGCCGCTAAATGAAGCCATAATCGGATATCTATATTCCAGCCCAACTGCAGGCATTGCACGGCCAACAAATGTTTGTGCGGCAAGAGCTGTTACATCGGAGTCCGGCGAAGCCAAAACGAAAACATCACCGCGCATATAGGCAAATGGGGTGAATGATTGACCGAGTGGATCGATAAATGTCTTGCGCCATTCTCCTTCCAGCGAAACCCGTGAAAATGTTCCGTCAACACCACGGAATTTCGCAGTGGAACCACCATTGACCGAGAAGGCGTCTGTTTCTTCACGGTTAAGAGCAGTGAAATTTGCGTTTAGTGACAATTCACCGGCAAGGACTGGGTCGGCAAAAACAAAATCATAGTCCAGGGACGGCAAGACAAGGGGTTGTTTCGATTGGAGGTCACTACCAACTGGAGAAAATCCAGCGGCGTCAAACTGAGAGTTTGAATAGTCGGACTGGGCTATCTGGAAAGCGTAGGTGTTGATGGAAAGTGCGTTGCGTTCCGTTTTGCCTTCAAAAAAGACTCTCGAGGTTTCTTTGCCGCCCCATGTCGTAAAACTGTAGTCACTGAAGAAAGCTCTGTCGCTTTTATAAGTGACATCCCATCCAAAATTCCAGTGGTCAGCAACGGCGAAGTTAGCGGTTGAGGAAATCGCGCCACGAACATCTGAATCCGCGCCATCGGTTTTAAACTGTTCTGGGCTAAATTGATAAATGCCTGCGCCGGCCAGCGTAAAATTACCTTTTTCAAATCTTTGCCGGTACTCTAAATCAGCGAAGAGACCTTGTCTGGTAAGCGGTGTCAAAGTTGTCGTAAGGTCATAATGTGGGCTAAGGGCCCAATAATACGGCACGTTTACACCAAAACCCAACTTGTCATTTATGATCCAGTTCGGGATCAAAAAACCGGACTTTCTTTTAACAGTAGGATCCGCCATGGACATATACGGCAGATACGCAATCGGTTTTCCGTAGACTTCAAATGCTGCATTCTCCAGCCGGATGACTTTTTCCTGCTGATTGTGAATGATTTTTTCAGAACGAATTCGCCAAAGTGGCGGTCTGTCAGGCGGATTGGCCGGGCTTGTGTAAACCGAATAATACCCGTTTTCTATTGTTGTAACGTTGTCGCCTTCACGTTGCGCCTGGTCTGCAATGAACCGTGTCCGGTTTGGCATATCGATCTGCAGAGCGCGCGCGAATCCGCGTGAGAAGTCTTCAGACAGTGTCATTTCGGAAGTGCGAATGACATTCCCGCCAGCTTCAATAAAAATTACATTGCCACTGGCGGTCAGCTGTTGGTTTTTTCTGTCGAAGACAATTTTCGCCGCCTGGACCGTGCTGCCGTCATGGTAGACCTGAACATCACCAGTCGCAATGATGAGGTCACGATCGAAATCATATACGACTTCGTCAGACTCCAGTAACAGTTCCGCATCCGGATTATTCTGCCCTGCCAGATCAGCAGCCAAGTCTTGTGCCAGGGCAACATTACTGGCGCCGTGCCAAAAAGACACAGCGATGGCAACAGCGCTCGCAGCTGCCAGCAATTGGCCTTTATTGGCCCAAGTCTCTGTTGTCAGGAAATTCGGAAAAGACATGCGTGCCTACCCGTCTTCCTGATTCAAGAGAATTGTTAACCCCATAAGTACTCCAAAAATACCAGGTGCCCATGCAGCCACCGTAGGGGGGACGATTCCAGCGCCCCCAAAGTCCTTCGCTAACTCGGTTAGAACGTAAAGCACGAACCCGGACAGGATTCCACCCAGAATCATACTTCCAAGTCCACCAAATCGTGAAACTTTTAAAGAAACCGCCGCCGCAATGAGAATCATTGCGACCAAAAGCAGCGGTCTTGCGAGTAAAGATTGATATTGTAAATTATAACGGTACGCGGGTAACCCGGCATTTCGAGCCAGATCAATGAAACGAGGGAGGTCCCAGAATGAAATTGATTCGGGTGCACCTATGCTCTCGCGCACTTCTGTCGCAGTGAGGAATGTGCTGATTTGGTATTGTCCATAAGTCTGTGGATCTTCTTCAGTTGTATAGACGATGGCGTCGTCCAGATGCCAGATTTTATTCCCTAAACGAGCTTGTTCAGCTTCTATTCGCTCCCGGAAACTTCCATCTTTTTCAAAGGTGAAGACAGTTACCCCAAGAAGACGTGTTCCTGCATCGAGTAGCTGTTTGGCAAGAAGCACAGATTCTCCATCCACGCCGTCCTGGCGGACCCAGACTTCGTTTGAATTCTGGATTAAAAAAGTTTGATCTGCACCAAACAGTCCAGCAGCAACTTCGTCAGACTTTTTCTGTAACCAGACCGCGGTCGGGTTATAGGTAGTGATTGAAAGGACACCGAGGAGGAATCCAACAAACACGGCGGGCACTGAAAACTGCCATACAGAAATTCCGGAGGCGCGGGCGACTACCAATTCCAGGGCACGACTGAGCGTTACAAAGGCGGCAATTGATCCGAACAGTACAGTGAACGGGATCACCTGTTCCAAAAGGAGAGGGACACGTAGCGCCGATATCAAGGCAACCCTCAGGACTGTAAATCCTTCACGGTCGCTGCCTCTTCGGACGAGTTCCAAAACATCAAACATGTAAATGAGAACAGCTGCAAAAAGAAACAGTCCCAGGATTGCTTTCAAAAAGCGACCCGAAAAATATGCAGCGAGCGTACGGCCCAGGATCATGTAGCGCCTCCTGTAGGGCTGCCGTTGATCCGTCCTGAAATCGCAACGCTCAAATTACCTAAAGTTGACTGAATTTGGGTCATCAACTTGGATTGTTTGCCTGTGGAATCCCGCAATATTGAAGTCAGAGCAATGCCTGCGCCGACAATGGGAACGATATAAAGCAATGAGTTGATGAATACCGAATCTCCGGAAATTGCTGTTATTCCGAATCCAGTCGTGCGCAGAAGGACGCATGCCGAAACGGCTCCAATAATTGCAAAACTCCGGCCATGTCGCGTCGTTTGCGCCTTTCCGAGAAACGCAAAAACGATCATTGCGAATGAAATGACGTAGATCGGCTGGCTGAAGCGACCATGCAGTTCTGACTTAATCCGGTCAGAGTAATTCAAGGCGTAGGAGTCGTTTTTTTTCGGAGACATCAACTCCGCAGTGCTGCGTTCACTTGCCTTGTAGAAAGGTTCGCCGGCCTCTGGGATGAGGTTAGATAAATCGAAGGCGTAGGACTGAAACCGTACAATCGACATGTCACCGCGCTGCTTCGGTCGGCGTTGGATAGTACCGTTCTGCATCACAAGCAGTGTACGTTCGAAAGTTTCGACAATGTTTCCGGTATCAGCCTGATAGGTGAAAGCAGTCTCCTCGTCCCGCGTGTCGTGCATCAGGAGACCGTCCAGGGTTCCGTTTCCGGATCTGTTACGGATATGAAACGTCAGGCCCTCTTCGACATTGATAAATTTGCCCGGCTTGACAATGTTGGCCACGAGGTCGGCGCGAACGCGGGTGACTTCATCCCTCAAATTGGCAAGGCCAAGTGGCGCAAAATATATCGACAAACTGGCAACCAGAAGCGCAACCAATGTTGCAAACACAAGAACTGGCCTCAAGATCAGAAATCTGGAACCGCCACTGGCATTGATGACGATGATTTCACTGTCTCCAGACATGCTGTTGAGAACCAGAATGAGTGCGATCATCAAGGCGAAAGGCGCAACGATCACTAAAAGGACTGGCAATGCGAGCATCGTGATGCCGATGAACTGAATGATCGTCTGGCCTTTGGACGTGACCAGATCCAATTGCCGAAGTGCCTGCGTCGCCCACACAACCGCCGTCATGGCCGCAGTTGTGAACGTAAATACGAAGACAGCCCGGCGAATGATGTACCGTTCAATCGTTTTCATAACAGCCGGCAAATGTCCTTTCGAATTACGCGCGTAGTTTTCTCTAGATCGAATAACACGGAATGTGGTGAATGGCCCGTGAATAAGATTGGTTAATATACATTAATTTGGGAAACTCTTGCTGAAAAGTGATTGAATTGCCATGTTTTATCAGATTGGGGGCGATGTCGCGCAGGTAAACAAGTGATCTCGTCCTGAGCGACCGCTCTCTCTAAATATTCAGTCATTAGGAAACGACAATGACAAAGTTGAACAAGGTCTCCTTTTCCAAGATCGAAGTGCCGAAAAAAGGAGTGGTTGTCGCTCTTACGAGTGATGATCTTTCCTGCGGTCCGGTGGCAGGCGCTATCGTGGCGGGGCTCTCGGGTGGTTTGCAGCGGGTCGCCAAAATTTCGAACTACTCCGGAAAACTGAAATCCAGTGTTGATTTGGTTGCGCCTGCAGGTCTTGACGTGGATCGCCTGATTGTGTTTGGCCTCGGAAAAATCGAGGAACTGTCTCTCGAAAGCTGGCGGTCCCTGGGCGGCGCTGTGTTTGCCGCATTGGCGAAGGCAAAAACGGAAACAGCAACTGTACTTCTTGAGCTGCCTGAAGGGAGTGATGTCTCGGCCGACGCTGCAGCAGAATTTGCTATGGGCGCGAAGCTGAGCGCCTACTCATTCGATGCCTACAAGACCAAAAAAAGCGATGACGCGCCGCCAAAGGGACTGCAGCTGTCGATAAAAGTTCCAAGTTTGACCGGTGTTAAAAAGGCCTGGGTAACGGCTGATGCCATTGCAGATGGCGTAATTCTGGCCAGAGACCTTGTAAACGAACCTGCCAATGTTTTGGGGCCGGTTGAATTTGCGCAAAAAGCGGAAGAGCTGAAAAAGCTCGGCGTTGATGTCGATATTCTCGGCGAAAAGGAAATGAAGAAACTCAAGATGGCGGCATTGCTTGGCGTGGCTCAGGGCTCCCGACGCCCTGCGCGTCTCGCTGTCATGCGCTGGAACGGGGGCAAGAAGGGGGATGCTCCGGTTGCTCTGGTGGGCAAAGGGGTTGTCTTTGATACCGGTGGCATTTCTATAAAGCCCGCTGGCGGAATGGAAGAAATGAAAGGTGATATGGGCGGTGCGGCAGCTGTTGTCGGCGCCATGCATGCGATCGCAGGGCGAAAGGCAAAAGCCAATGTTGTTGGTGTCATCGGTCTTGTCGAGAATATGCCCGACGGCAATGCCCAGCGACCGGGCGATATCGTCAAGGCCATGTCCGGCACAACGATTGAAATTCTGAACACCGATGCCGAAGGTCGCCTCGTTCTGGCTGATGCACTCTGGTACACCCAGAAAAAGTACAAACCGGCCATCATGATTGATTTGGCTACATTGACCGGAGCCGTTCTTGTCGCGCTTGGTAATCTGAATGCCGGTCTCTTTTCCAACAACGATGATCTTGCCGACAATCTCTTGGCTTCGGCCAAGGCAAGCGGCGAGCCGCTCTGGCGTCTGCCGTTGTCGAAGGAATATGACAAGATCATCGACACACCCAATGCCGATGTGAAAAATACCGGTGGGCGTTGGGCTGGCTCAATAACCGCTGCCCAGTTCCTGCAACGTTTCGCAAATGATGTGCCGTGGGCGCATCTGGATATTGCCGGGACGGCCTTCGGAGCACCCAAGGATGATATCAGCCAGGGCTGGGCGTCCGGTTACGGAGTCCGGTTGCTCAATCAACTGGTCAAAGATCACTACGAGACCTGATACAGTCATGAATCCAAAGAAAAACCCGCAAAATTGGCGGGTTTTTCATGATTCAAATTCGTTGAACAATATTCAACAGGTCTTGTAGGCCTGACAAGCAGTCGCAGGTTCAACCAACAATCCCATTCCAACGGTGGCACCAGCAACAACAGTTACCAGACCGCAAAACACAACAACACGTGCAATCATACAAAATCCCCTAAATGACTGGTTCGGGAAGACCGTCCACCAGTCGAACACACGATCCATTGGATCATCCCCGGGGACGAAACCTAATCAATCGACATTTGCGAAGGGTTAATGATACGAGTCGACAACCAAGTCCATTGTCGCTTTGTTGTTAATGGAATTTGATCACAGGTCTGTTGCGTTGTTGCATCACTTTTCGCCTCAAGCCTGGGGAATTGTACACATGAGACCTGTGGAAACCATTTGGGAAACACATGAGCGTTGAAGTTGTCTTCTATCATCTGCTGCACAAGCCACTGGAGATGGCCTTGCCGCAGTTGTTGCAAAAATGCCTGGAACGGGACTGGAAAGTTGTTGTTCAGACAGGGTCTGAAGAACGATGCAGCGCGCTCGATTCGCATTTGTGGACTTTCGCTGATGACAGCTTTCTGCCACACGGCACCAAGGCAGATGGCTATGCCGAGCAACAACCGATTTATCTGACCACCGAGCAGGACAACCCGAATGAAGCCGACGTCCGGTTTCTAGTGGACCGGGCCGAGCCGCCGTCGCTGAACACCTACAAACGCGCGATTTACATGTTCGATGGCAACGACCAGTCCGCTGTTCAGGAAGCCCGAACCCGCTGGAAGTCAGCCAAGGACGAAGGCTTTGAGATTGCCTACTGGCAGCAGACAGAAGCCGGTGGCTGGGAGCGCAAGGCTTAAGCAGGAAGTGAGCCCAATATGGCCAAGGACACCGTGCATTCTGACGAGCAATTCATGGCGCGCAGGGATAAAGCCCGTCAGTATATCGACGAACTGACCGGCGCCAAGGGCGGCGCAATCGATGACCGTTTGAGCTGGTTTCATGCTGTTTACAAAGAAGCGCGCGGCGATGCAGCTGCTGTGCCCTGGGCTGATCTGGCACCGAAACAGGCTCTCCTGGATTGGCTGGCAGGGCATCCGGGAAACGGACGGACCACTATAGATATCGGCTGCGGGCTTGGGGACAATGCAGAAGCGTTAGCAGGTTTTGGATATGAGACGACCGCTTTTGATTTGTCTCCAGAGGCGATCTCCTGGGCTCAAAAACGGTTTTCGACCAGTAAAGTGAACTACACCGCTGCGGATCTCTTCAATCTTCCTCAGGACTGGAGCCGCGCATTCGATCTCGTCCATGAGTGTTACACAATTCAGGCGTTGGATGGGAATTTGCGGACAAAATCCATTCAGGTGATTGCGGGTCTGGTAGCTCCCGGCGGTACGCTTTTGATGATTAACCGTAGCCGGGAGGAGGGCAGTGAAGCCAGCGGACCACCTTGGCCTATGATGCCATCTGAATGGCGCCAGTTCGAGAAATGGGGCCTGACACAAGTCCGTGAAGAGTTTTATGAGATTGAGCGACCCGGACGGACCATCCCGCATGTGCGGGCGGAGTTTCAGCGCAAATAGCATAGCTCCGCCTGCGGATATTACTCCAGCGCCGGTGACACCTCCTGAGACCGGACCGCAGTTTCGCCGCGCGCGAGCGGCATGTCGACTTCCGATTCCCGGTCATAAGTCTCGTTGGAACAATATGCGTCTGTCACGGGTTGTGTCTGACCCCACCGGACGGTGCCATTTAAACCCGCAGCAACATCGACTGTTCCGTCGATTGAAATTGTGCGGTCTTCCGCTTCAGGAAGCAGGTCTTCCAAAGTAAGGGTGATCTTCCGGACGTTCTCGACAGGCTCGAATGTCCACTTGCGCCGATCTGATCCGTTACAAGATCTGGTTTCAACTTTGCCGGCACTTGCATTCAGACATTTGTCCGAGAAGGTGCGGATCTGGCCAGTCTTGTTCACGTCGAAATCAAACTTCTGATTTGAGCGGCTATGGCAATTCCAGACGATGAGATCGGCACCGCTTTTGTCCGAGGCACGCTTGACATCCAGGCATTGTCCGTTTGGTTTCCGTGAAATCAGCTTGTTGTTTCGCACAACCCATTGCTGGTTCCGGCGGTTGTGACATGTCCAGGTGATCACCTCCGGTCCTGTTTCGCCTTTAACGTCCAGACATTTATTACGTTCGACATTGCGAACGCGATATGTCGGGGTTCCGACGATCATCTTGTAGGCGCCTGAGTAAAGGATGTTCAGTGTGATGGGGACATCGTTGGCTTCGACTTCCTCGATAACAAATTGTGCAATCTGCAAAGTTTTGGGGTTCATGTCGGTCGGTTGGTCAATCCTCCAGTGGAGGGTCTCTGTCGATGTCAGCGTGCCGCCAATAGAACTCGTCGTTTCGGCGCTGGTAGAGCCCTCCAGTGCGCCGACGCCCGGGACTTTGCCGGAGAGTTTTACGGATGCACCCAACTTGACGGACTGCGACCAATTTACGGACACCGTACGTGTTGATGTCTTGTCGACGGAGAATGTTGCCGATTGAGGCAGATCCGAGCAGTTCAGCAAGGCGGACTGTTGCAATACAGCCGGTGCGCCGTTGGTCGGCAGTTCGAAATCTACAGGGAGGGCTGCTGCATTGCCGATAAACTCGACATCGATCAGCTCTTCATTGTTCAAAGGCGCTCTGCCGACTTTCTCGGCAAACTTCGTTTTCCATTGATCGTTGTTCTGAAGTGCTGCCTTTATGAGACGTTCAATTTCCGGTTTTTCCGCTGCCTGTGCGGTCCCGACCACAGTTAGGCACAGTGCCAGTATCAATTGCCGCATGGTTCCCTCCTTTAATCAATTGGATCACTGACATGTCGTCCGTCCCGTCAGTGAAGAGCCTGCAAAAACGTCTTTTTGGCTTAGTGCCTGGAATGCTCCCGGTGTCGCAGCCAAATGTCGGCTTTTGTTTGATTGTTCTCCGGCAATTTGCCGGGTTTAGTATCTCTCCCAAGTTGGTGTTTCGCTGTCTGTCCGATAAAGGGCCGTTGTTGTTCGCATAGTTGATAGAATGATGATGAATTGCAATAAAAAGCAACTTTCCGTTGTTTTTCTTGGTAATTCTCCTGAAGATCTTGGCGGGGATCATCTCTGCCGTAGCGTTCAGGTAAATCCATCATGTGGACAGTGCGGTATGCGCAAGAAAATCCATTGCAATTGAGTCCCGGTTTTTCCTAATTGATGGAAGCAGGCAGGAGCCAATGCCTGCTGGCACAGTCGATGATTTTTAAGAACAGGGACGGGACAATGGGATTTTTTGATTTTGTAAAAGACGCCGGTAAGAGCCTTTGGGGCGATGACGATGCGTCGGAAGCAGGTGCTGAGGCGATCGAAAAGGAAGTCGCTGATCTTGGTCTGGATGGTGACGTGAAGGTCGAGGTTGAAGGCGACACCGTGAAAATCGCCGGGGCAGCACCGACGCAGGAAGCGCGTGAAAAGCTGATCCTGGCCGTGGGCAATGTTCTCGGAATTTCAAAGGTCGAGGAAGAGATTGCTGTTGCGGCACCTGAGCCGGAAGCCAAGTTCCATACAGTGGAAAAAGGCGACACGCTGTGGGCGGTTTCCGAAAAAGCGTATGGCAATGGGGCCAAGTACCAGGCTATCTTCGAAGCCAACAAGCCGATGCTGTCCCACCCGGACAAGATCTACCCGGGTCAGGTGTTGCGCATCCCGGCGCTGTGATCACGCGCACCAATTGAAAAAGGTTGAGGAGATTTATCGATGAGCAACAAACTGAAGGTCTCCTCAGTCGAACTTGTGGCGCAAGCTCGCGCGCAAATCGAAGAGATTGATGCCAAGGACGCCATCGCTCTGGTGGAAGATCCAAGGGTGCAATTCGTCGATCTTCGGGACATACGCGAACGCAAGCACTCCGGCTTTATTCCTGGAAGTTTTCATTGCCCGCGCGGCATGACCGAATTCTGGATCGATCCGGAAAGCCCTTATTTCAAGGATATATTTGCCGAAGACAAGAAGTTCGTCTTTCATTGCGCGGCAGGATGGCGGTCGGCGCTCACCGTTGCGACGCTGAAGACCATGGGCTTTGAAGCCGCTCACATCACTGACGGGTTTGCAGACTGGATAAAACAGGACGGTCCGGTTGAAAAAATGGACGACTAGGCGATTTGAGCCAAAAGCTCCGGCACCTTGCCGATATGGTCCAACTGGTGGAAACGGTCGGTGACGGCGGGCCGGTCGGCTTCTTCCAGTGCCCAGGTGATTTCGTAAGGTACATGCACCCCGTGTGATCCGGCTTCCAGAGCAGGCAGAATGTCGGATTTCAGCGAGTTGCCGATCATCATGGCCTGATCTGCACCCGAGCCATGGCGCTTGAAAAGCGTCTGGTACGTTTCTGCTGTTTTTTCTGACACCACTTCAATTGCGTCGAAATAGATATCCAGACCGGAGCTGGTGATCTTGCGTTCCTGATCGAACAAGTCGCCCTTGGTGATCAGGACGATCTTGTGATCACCTGTCAACGCCCGCAATGTGTCCGCCACATGGGGCAGAGGGGCGACAGGTTCGGTGAGAATTTCACGGCCTGCTTCCAGAATTTGTGACAGAATTTCCGCAGGGACCTGGCGATCAGTCACTTCTATCGCGGTCTCGATCATGGAGAGCGTGAAGCTTTTGACGCCATAGCCGTAGTGCAGCACGTTACGGCGTTCAGCGTCCAGAAGACGCTCCTTGAGATTACCCTTGTCGGTATAATTGGCAAGCAGGTCCGCGAACCGGTCTTCGGTCAAACGAAACAGGTGCACGTTGTGCCACAGCGTGTCGTCCGCATCAAAACCGAGTGTCGTAATCTTCGCCATATGTTTCGCCCAAAACCTGATCAGGCTGACTGTTCTGTAAACAGGTGCCCGCTTTACCGTTCTGGCGATTATGCACGCGCGTCTTCAAGAATACGTTTTGCTGCAGTCCAGTTCTGTAGGTTTTGATTTAACTCTTCGATAAGAACATCGCAGCACTCATTCAAAGCACTATGCCTCGAATGGGTTTCAATTTAGGCGTCAAAGGGTGAGCTGTTCATTGGACCGGGATCTCACATGGTGCAAGAAAAATGTGCCTCAAACCGTTCAGAACAGAGACTTTTTCCGTGAGACGTTGTTCACTTGGCCTGCATGTCATTGACCATTTTGAGAACCATCCGCCGAGGCAATAACGGCACCAGCCAGTTCAGCATGAACCTCATTTTGGATCGTTGATCACCCGTAATTTGCCTTTGAGCATGGCATCGTAACCAAACTTCGCGACGCTTTCAGGTGTTGCACCTGACTTGGTCATTTCCAGGCCGTCCATTGCCGCGACTTCTGCAAATTCTGTATCTACAAACCCCGGTTCAAGTGCTGTCACAGTAACGCCGTGAGGTCGCCATTCAAAATCAAGCGCAGGTGACAAGGTGCTCACAAATGCTTTCGTCGCGAAATATGTCGCCTGAAGCGGCCCGGGTTGATAGGCCGCGGTCGAACTGACATTCAGAACCTTGCCGTGGCCTCTGGCTACCATGTCTTTGCCTACCAAATGACAGAGTGTAACCACAGCACGAATATTCAAATCAATCATGGTCAAATCTGCTGCCAACTCCCGGTCAAGGAATTTGCCGTGTCCGCCAAAGCCCGCGTTATTGATCAGGATTTCAACAGTTTGATCCTTGGTGGCCTCATAGAGAGCGACAGCGCCTTCCTCTGCGACAAGATCCAGGGCAATTGTTGTAACCTTGACGCTGTGTTCGGTTTCAAGCTCTTCTTTCAATGCATCCAATTCTGCAGCGCGCCGTGCCGTGACTATCAAGTCACCGCCCTTGCTTGCGTGATAACGGGCCATTTCCCGGCCAATTCCTGAGGATGCACCGGTAATAAGGGCTGTATTTGACAAAAGTTTTCTCCAGAAAGTCAATGAGTGTTGACTTCTATATTGAGGCTGAATTGAAAATGTCAACACTTGTTGACTTTTTAGTGTGCGTTTATAGTTCGAAGTTATGGGAAATTCGGATATTACCCGCGACAAACTGATTGCGGCAGCCACACAAGCGTTCTGGGAACAGGGCTACTCCAATACATCACTTCGAAAGATTGCTCAGGTGGCATCCGTCGATGTTGCACTCATTTCGCGGTACTTTGGCGGAAAACTCGGGCTGTTTAAAGCAACGTTGACGAAAGCCCTTGATTGGCCCGAGTTGGTTTCGCCGGACAATGATCCTGTCGAAGTTGTCATCGAAAAATACGCGAACCCGGAGTCTGATGCACACCAAACCTCGTTCATCCGGATGATTGTCATGAACGCAAATGACCCTCAGGTGGGCGAATTGGTTCGGCAAACCCTGCGCGATAAATTGTTTGACCCTCTAGAGGCCCGAATGGGTGGTCAAAAGGCCTCTACACGACTGGCCATGTTCATAGCCGTCGTTATTGGCGCATCGATGGTCCGTCAGTCCCTGCAATTGCCTGGAATGGCAGCGGTCGAGCCAGACGTCTATGCTCGCCAGCTACGCCACATGATCGAGGCAGCACTGCAATTTGATGAGGACCCAGTGGGACCCTAGTCCGACAACAAACCGTCTATAGTCTTCTGATTTGTATAGGGCGCAGATGCCACCAAGAGCAGAAATCAAATCGTGGAACGGATTGGCTCCATTAAGACTGGTACAGTAAGGCGGTTATTGTGGGTGGAAAGATTGTCGTGAATAACCACAGTAACGGGTGCCAGAAGCCGGTTGCCTATCCAGCTTCCTCCACTTCAGAGGAGAGTTCCAGCCATAGTTCTTCAGTCTTGTTGAGTTTTTTCTCGCAGAAGGCACGTTCCTTGGCGAATTTGGCGGCCCGGACCGGATCCATGGAAAAGAAGCTTGGATCGGCCAATTCCTCATCGATCCTCTCAAGCTTCATTTGCAGGCGCGCAATTTCGTTCTCCGCGTCCTTGATCTGTTTGCGCAAAGGTTTGAGCTCTGCCCGTTTGACCGCTGCATCCTTGCGTTTTTCCGGCGATTTTGCAGGTTTTGTGGCAGCTGGCGCCTGGTCCTTGGCCCTTTTCTTTCGCGCATCCGGACCTTTGAGGATCAGCTCGCGGTAGTCATCCATGTCGCCGTCATAAGGGGCCACACTGCCATCGGCGACAAGCCACAATTGGTCGGCACAGGCTTCGACAAGGTGTCGATCATGGCTGATCAACACGACAGCGCCCTGATATTCGTTTAACGCAATCACCAATGCTTCGCGGCTGTCGATGTCCAGATGGTTGGTCGGCTCATCGAGGATGATCATGTTGGGGCCGTCAAACGTCGCCAGACCCAGCAACAGGCGGGCTTTTTCGCCGCCTGACAGATCTTTGGCCGGGGTGACCATTTTCTCTGTCGGCAATCCGAACCCGGCAACACGAGCGCGAACCTGTGCTTCTGACGCTGTCGGCATCAGGGACCGCACATGGGCAATCGCATTTTCTTCCGGGCGCAGTTCGTCCATCTGGTGCTGGGCGAAAAAGGCGATTTTCAGCTTGGAGGCCTTGGTGATATTACCGCCCATGGCCTCTAGGCGGTTTGAAATAAGTTTGGCGAAGGTAGACTTGCCGTTGCCGTTGGCGCCGAGCAGCGCAATCCGGTCATCGGTGTCGATGTTGGCAGTAATCTTCTTCAGGATTGCCTTGCCGTCATACCCCACGGAAACATCTTCCAGTTTGAGAATTGGCGGAGCCAGACGGCCCTTTGGGTCCGGAAAATGGATCGGTGTCGAGCTGTCTTCCATCAGACCGGAAATCGGCTGCAGACGTTCCAGCATTTTCAGGCGTGATTGCGCCTGTCGGGCTTTGGAGGCCTTGGCGCGGAAACGGTCAACAAAGGCCTGCATGTGTTTGCGCTGCTGATCCTGCTTCTCGCGGGCCTTTTGCTGCAGGATCAGCGTTTCGCGGCGCTGCCGGTCAAAGCTGTCATAGCCACCGCGATAGAAGGTCAGTTTGCGCTGGTCCAGATGCACAATACTGTCGACCGCCTTGTTCAGAAGGTCCCTGTCGTGGGAGATCAGCAGCACCTGATGCGGATACTTCGCGACATAGTTCTCCAGCCACAAGGTGCCTTCCAGATCGAGATAGTTGGTCGGCTCGTCGAGCAGCAGCAGGTCTGGCTCGGAGAACAGAACGGCCGCGAGGGCAACACGCATCCGCCAGCCGCCAGAGAAGGCGGAGCAGGGGCGTTGCTGGGCTTCGGCGTCAAACCCGAGACCGGACAGGATGGCCCCGGCGCGGGCTTCTGCTGTGTGGCTGTCGATATCGGCAAGACGCATATGGATTTCGGAAATACGCTGCGGGTCGGTCGCCGTTTCGGCCTCCACCAGAAGAGACGTGCGCTCCGTATCGGCAGCAAGCACCACGTCGATCAGCTTGTCTTCCGTCCCTGGCGCTTCCTGAGCGACCTGTCCGATGCGTGAGGACTTGGGGATCTTGACCGAACCGGTCTCAGAGCTGAGATCGCCCGTGATCAGTTTGAACAGGGTCGATTTCCCTGTGCCATTGCGCCCGACAAGGCCGGTTTTGGTCCGGGCTGGCAAGGTGACGCTGGCATTTTCAATCAAAAGGCGGCCGCTGATGCGGTATGTAAGGTCGGTTATCTGTAGCATGGGCGTGTGTTTGGCGGAGGTCACCCAAGGATGCAAGCGGAAAGCGGATGTTATCAGCGTTCCAGAGCTAATCTGTTGCATTCCTGCATGCTATCTGGACGTTGTCGTTGAATAATTCGCCGATTTAGCCTTCGCCCCGCAGGACTGGCAGATATATGTCGGCGAAACCGCCGAGCAGTTCGTGGCACAGGATCACTTCCCGGTTGCCCGGATCCCAGAATGCATTTTCCTCGCCGCATGTCGTAGCCCGGAAAGTTACCTTTTTCGGCAGGTCATAGAGTGTATCGAGCTCGTCTGCCACCTGCTCAAGGAGTTCGGCTTCTTTCAAAAACAGGCCAAGAGCTTGCAGGCCTTCCGGGGCGGGTTCGTGGACAACCTTGATTTTGCCAGCTGGCGTGTCGCTATCCCTTGCGAATGGCTCGGTCGCAAACTCCCAGGAATCGGCGGCCTGTTCATAGTCGAAAAGGCAGGTGTCGATCCGGTCCTCGGGCAACTCCAAATCCTTGGCAAACCCCAGAAAGGCCTCCTCATCTGCGCCCACCATCAGGCACAACATCCGATAACCGCGCTGTTCATCCAGATCATGCTCATCGTAGAAAATCAGATCATCATAGCTTTCGCCTGCGATCATGAACCAGCCGATCATCGCGTTGATCAGCAGTAGGTCCATGTCTTCGTTGTCAGCGCTGAGCATGGTGACAGTCGCCAGATTGTCGACTGCGTCTTCTTCCTGCGCCAGAACCGGCAGACCAAGTTCTGAAATCAGCATGTGTCCACCTTCGTGATAGAGCGTGAACAGCGCATTGCCGGCGACAAAAACGAGCAGTTCTTCAAGTTCTTCTGAGGTCAGCTCAGACAAGGTCTCGTCTAGCGTTGTTTCGCCGTTGCTCGCCTGCTGCGCAAAGGCGCCAGTCGTGTTGAGGGACAGCAATGCGGTAAGGCATATGGCTCCAGCCAGACTGCGAAAAGTTCCGAAAGTGGTTATGACCTGACCAAGCATGATTGCCCCGATTTGCCCTTGCCTGATCGTCACATTAGGCAGGCAACGAGCTTATTGCCAGACGGATCGTTCCGACGGGTTTGTTCGTTGACATGTAATTGTCATTGGCTGCCCCTCTTGCGGGCAGGCCATGGCCCCGTTATGAAGGCCGCGAAATCCTTTAATTCCGGGGCCGGCAAATGGTTGGTCCAATCCTCAAATTGAGAAAGACACTAAAATGGCGATTGAACGCACATTTTCCATGATCAAGCCGGATGCCACGAAGCGCAACCTGACCGGTGCTATCGTCAAGAAGTTTGAAGACGCTGGTCTTCGCGTTGTCGCTTCCAAGCGTGTTTGGATGTCCATCCGCGAAGCTGAAGCTTTCTACGCTGTTCACAGTGAACGTCCGTTCTTCGGTGAACTGACAGAGTTCATGTCTTCCGGCCCAACTGTTGTTCAGGTTCTCGAAGGCGAAAACGCAATCGCGAAAAACCGTGAAGTCATGGGAGCAACCAACCCGGCTGATGCGGACGCAGGCACCATCCGCAAGGAATTCGCCCTGTCCATCGGCGAAAACTCTGTACATGGTTCTGATGCTCCTGAAACAGCTGCTGAAGAGATCGCGTTCTGGTTCTCCGGCACCGAGCTGGTCGGCTAAGCTGACACTCAGATCTGATCTGCACAAACCGGCCTCCAAGTGGGGCCGGTTTTTGTTTGACCAATTGTAGTCTGGGGTTGTTACAATTGGATACACTTCGTTACGGCTTCGCGACAGCAATCTGATAACTCGCGAGGCATATTTAGAGGTGTCTTGGGCATTAAGACATGGGAGATTTTAGGTATGCGTACCACCGCATTTTTTATTTGTGCATTAGCGACGAGCCCGGTTTGGGCTCATGACAGCCATGGCCAGCTGTCCGGGGAGGAGGTCGTCGAACCCTGGAACCTGAGCGATGAGTTTTTGAAACTGCTAGTTCCGGAAGCAGATGCATCGGCCGATATCACTGTGAATGGTAATTCCCGGAAGATCCGTGCCAATGGTTATCCGGACAAGGCGCCAGGAACCTTCCCGAACAGAAACAATCCGCATGCGATTTCCAAAAAGAATTACAATCTGAAGGTCCCGCTGAACCCGAAAAAACGGGGCAGTCCGACATCGGCGCAAAGTGCTGTTTTTGGCATCGCGATTAATGGCGTTGTCATGGAGCCTGGCACTGCCGAGTTCTGGCAGAACAATCGAAAGTCCGGTTGGAACTATGAGGCGCTGGGCGGTGCTTGCAAGTTGGGGCTCGACAAGTACAACGCTCACGTTCAGCCGGATGGAACCTACCACTATCATTCAATTCCGACAGGTGTTCTGGCTTCAAGTGGCGGAAAATCCGTTCCGGCGATGCTGGGATATGCAGCGGATGGGTTCCCGATATACGGTCCCTACGGCTACTCGGATCCGAAGCAGAAATCACGGGTCAAAAAGCTGAAGAGCAGCTACCGGATCAAAAACGGAACACGTCCTAGCGGTCCTGGCGGAAAACATAATGGCAAATTCACTCAGGACTGGGCTTATGTCTCAGGTGCCGGTGATCTGGACCAGTGCAATGGCCGTTTTGCCGTAACACCGGAATATCCGAATGGAACATATCATTACGTTTTGACGGACGCCTTTCCATTCATTCCGCGGTGCTGGATGGGATCTGCCGACAGCAGCTTCAAACGCCTGAAACGCCGGGCGGATGTCGACACTGATGGAAATTCTGCTGCAATCGAATTCGCAGCAGCAACGGCCAACGCTGAAGGCAACCTTCTGACGATCGACTTCACGACATTCGCCGACAACAGCGAAGCAGCCGTGACCCTTATCCAGTCGCAAGGGGGACGCCCAAACCGTCTTCTGCCCGGCGGGCGTCGGCCTCCCAAAGGAGCCGGACAAAGGCAAGGTGGCCAGCGTGCGCAAAATGGTCAGCGCGCTCAGGGTGGCAAATCACCGTGTAGCGGAAGCTAACTCTCAACATCAGAAAAGTGCGTGGTTTCACGCACTTTTTTAAACGCAAAAATATTCATAGTTTCGCAACTGTCAAAATAGAGGAACAAAACCATGAAACGCTTGTGCACTTTGGCTGCAATGTCCTGCTTGCTTGCAACCTCCACCGTCATGGCTGCAGAGGGCCCCGGTGCCCACTTTATCGAGAACTGGGATCTGGACAGCAATGGCAAAGTCACCATCGAGGAAGCGCGGGAGCGGCGCAGTGATGTGTTTGCCAGCTTCGATGCTGATGACAACGGTTTTTTGGACAAGGAGGAATACAAGGTCTTTGATGCAGCCAGAGAGGCTGATCGCGCTGAAAACGAGCCAAAGGGCATGGGCAAACGACGTCAGAGCCCTGCAAGCCTGATGGGGCTCGACATCAATGATATCGATGGCGACGGCAAGGTCTCTGAAGGCGAGTTTCTGGAGAATTCCGCCAGCTGGATAGAGATGATCGACCGCAATGATGATGGCGTTGTGACGGTTGAAGATTTTGGTCCGAAATGGCAAGGCCGCAACAGTCGGATTAAGCTGGGCGGCTGACAGGACCTTGAACCCGGGTACCGCGATGAATGTCACCGGGACAAAGCGGCGCTTGACGGCGCCGCTTTTTTGTTCCGATAAGGTCTGACAGCTTCTAGACTGGAAACCTGATGACGCAGCAGCCCAAGACATCCACTTTTTCCGCCTGTCCGCATGATTGTCCGTCGACATGCGCACTGGATGTCACCTTTGACGAAACCGGAAAGGTCAAGCGGCTTAACGGAGCAAAAGACAACGCTTACACGGCCGGTGTCGTCTGCGCCAAGGTTGCCCGGTATGCGGAACGTCTCTACCACCCGGACCGGTTGTTGCAGCCACTGAGGCGCGTCGGCAAAAAGGGTGAGGGCCGGTTCAAGGAGATCTCCTGGGAGACGGCATTTGACCTCATCTCCGAGAAGTTTCTGGCAGCTGAAGCCGAATTTGGCGCGACGAGTGTCTGGCCCAATTACTATGCTGGCACCATGGGGCTGGTGCAGCGCGACAGCATTCATCGGCTGCGCCATGCCAAGGGCTATTCGCGCCAGTTCGACAGCTTCTGCACCAACATGGCCTGGACTGGTTATGTCGCCGGAACCGGCAAGCTTGCAGGTCCCGACCCGCGCGAAATGGCGGTCTCCGATCAGATCGTTATCTGGGGCACCAATCCGGTCGCCACCCAGGTCAACGTCATGACCCATGCGATTTCGGCGCGCAAAAAGCGGGGTGCCAAAATCATCGTAGTGGATGTCTACAAGACCGAGACCATGAAGCAGGCCGACATTGGCCTGATCCTGAAGCCGGGAACGGACGCCGCGCTGGCCTGTGCCATCATGCATGTGCTTTTCCGGGATGGATATGCCGACTGGGATTATCTGAACAAATACACGGACTTCCCCAAAGAGCTTGAATCACATCTTCAATCCCGCACGCCGGAGTGGGCGGCAGGTATCACCGGCCTGGAAATCACCCAGATTGAAGACGTCGCCAAACTGATTGGTGACGTGAAAAAGACCTATTTCCGGCTCGGTTACGGGTTTACCCGCTCGCGCAATGGTGCGGTCAGCATGCATGCGGCCAGCTCGATAGCCGCTGTGACCGGCTGTTGGCAACATGAGGGTGGCGGTGCGTTCCACAACAATGGGGCAATCTATCAGCTCAACAAGGAAATGATCGAGGCCAATTCGCTCGCCGACACCTCTGTTCGGGCACTCGATCAAAGTCTTGTTGGTCGCATCCTGACCGGCGATGCGGCAGCTCTCCACGGCGGACCGCCGGTCCAGGCCGTGCTGATCCAGAACACCAATCCGATGTCCGTTGCGCCGGAACAGGAGCTTGTACGGCAAGGGTTTGCACGCGAGGATCTGTTCACCGTTGTCCACGAACAGTTCATGACCGAGACGGCCGAAATGGCGGACATCGTTTTGCCCGCAACACAATTTCTCGAGCATGACGATATCTACAAGGGCGGCGGCCACCAGTATCTGATGCTCGGGCCAAAAGCTGTTGAACCGCCGACAGGACCAAGGGAAAACATCTCCGTCATCAACGAGATAGCCCGCCGCGTTGATTCAAATCCTCATCCGGGTTTCGATATGAGCGCGCGCGACCAAATCGACTGGATGCTGCAGAATTCCGGCTATGGATCGCTGGCAGATCTTGAGACGAACAAGTGGATCGACTTGCAACCCGATTTCGAAACGGCACATTTTATCAATGGCTTCGGACATTCTGATAAGATGTTTCATTTCAAGCCCGACTGGGGCAGATCACTTGCGCCCAACAAGCCGGATGGCGATCCTTTCGGGCCCTGGCAGTCCATGCCCGAATTGCCGGACCAGTGGGACAGTATTGAGCTGGCCAATGACGCGCATCCGCTGCGCCTGGTAACGGCTCCGGCACGCTCGTTCCTCAATTCCACGTTCAACGAGACGGATGGTTCACGCAAAAAGGAGGGCCGCCCGGAAGTCTGGCTGCGCCCGGAAGATGCGGACCGTTTTGGCATTGATGACGGAGCGAAAGTCCAGATGGGCAACGCGCGCGGCACTGTCACCTTGCATGCCAGACTGGTCGACACTGTTGCGCCGGGCACGGTCATCTCGGAAGGCATCTGGCCGAACGAGGCCTTTGAGGACGGCAAGGGCATCAACACGCTCACCGGAGCCGACCCCGTCGCCCCCTACGGCGGCGCGGCCTATCACGACACGGCGATCTGGGTGCGAGCGGTTTAGAGTGTTTCGCATAAGACTGGAATGAATGACTTCACAGATTTCTGACTACACCGCCTCATCCTGAGGTGCGGAGCGAGTGCGAAGCCTCGAAGGATGGACCGCTTGTTCTGAGGGCGTCGGCCATTTCGTCTTAACATTGCAGTGGTGTCTCTCCCGAGGCGAGCCCTTTGTTGACAGGCGTTTTTCCAACTGAAAACCCGCCGCAAGGTGTCCCTTCAACGTTGTCATGATCTGCCCGTCCAAAAACGGGCGGAGTGGCAGGCGCCCGGATCTTGCCGGGTGCGAAAGAAGATGTGGGAAGTGGCAAGAGCAAACGCCTGCCCGGATTTGTGTTCCCGAAGTGATATGTCGGCGCGGCCCCGCCTTTGCTGCGCCAGCTGCGCGGGGTGTGGCGTAGCCTTTGCCAGTTGGAGCTGTTTCCCTAGCAACACACTGCGCCAGACCCCGCAGGTATTGAAAGAGCCGTCAGATCACCGGTTGTCTGTCCGGTCCGTTACGCCAAAACAGAAACCTCAAACCCGATCCCTGCCACCTGAACCGGACGGTCCGGTACTGGTTCCGCGTGACAGGAATGGCGTGAAGTGTACATCAGGGTGCAGGGGGCGTGGATAAGTTTTTCGGCGGTTTTTTGTGGGAGGTGTCAAGGGGACGGGGAGGGTGCCGGATTTGTGTCGGTCGGCGTTACCAGCTTGCCTTCCTCTGCCTTGTAGAAAAACTGACTGGCGACCATCCAGCCTTTCAGTGGGCGAAGGATCGGAATACAGGTTAGCAAGATGAGCGGGAGTGTGGTCACCAGATGCACCCAATAGGGAGCCGTGAAGGCTATTTCCAGCCAGATACCAAAGGCGACAGCGGGAATGCAGCCGAAACAGATGACAAAAAACGCCGGACCGTCCGCCGGGTCAGCGAAGCTGTAGTCCAGACCGCAATGGTCGCATGTCGGTTTTATTGTCAAAAAACCGTCGAACATCTTGCCTTCACCGCATTGCGGGCAGCGCCCTTTCAAGCCGGTCTTGATTGGCGGCAGCTTGGGCCATTTGGTGTCTGTACTCATGAGCGCTTCTAGAACCTGTGGTGCTGATGTTCGGTTGATCCAACAGTCGTTCAAAACAAGATAACAGTCTGCAAATACGATCTGACACGATCAATGCAACCCAAACGCTATGCGGCAAATTGGCTCCCGACACGCAGATACAGCCGATACGCGCTGTTTTTCCGAGGTTTTTGTGAGTATCCCGGCGGAAGGGCAATCGGACATGTTTTCGTGAGGATGAGACATCCAGCGTCCGGAACTCCGGAAAAGTATTAGACGGCTTGTCTCAGATCGATCCCGGCCTACAATCCAGTGCATATCTTGTGTGGGCCGCCGCGTGCTGGTCCGGGACGTGCAGAAGCTGGAGAGGCTGTTTGGGTATGAGAAATTTGCTGAAAGCAACAATTTTTGCAGCCGGAACCATAATCTGGCTTGGGGCAATGACCGACCTGTCACCGGCCAATGACGACCGCAATCCAATCGGGGATGCGGTGAAGGACCTGCCGCTCTTTGACGCTCACGTCCACTACAAGGAACCGGCATGGGACGCGTACCCTGTCAGCAGCATCATCGAGTTGATGGACCAAAATGGCGTGGCAATGGCGCTTGTGTCCTCGACACCGGACGAAGGCACCATCATGTTATGGGAATACGCACCGAACCGGATTGTTCCGGAGCTGCGCCCCTACCATGGCAGTGCGGGGTCCTCGAACTGGACCAAAATGGAAGGCATGGATGCTTATCTCGAGAAGAGATTGACTGACTATCCTCATGAAGGCATCGGTGAATTTCATATCCATCGTCTGGACACGAGCGACGAACCGTTGCTGCGAAAGGTCATTGGAATGGCCAAGGCGCGGGACATTTACCTCCACGTTCATTCGGGTGTGGAACCGATCCGCTGGCTTTACAGCCTGGATCCTGATGTAAAGATCATCTGGGCACATGCAGGGCTTAGTTCTAGAGCTTCTGAAGTTCACGCGCTGATGGCAGAGTTCCCTAAACTTCTGGCAGACACATCCTTGCGGGAGTGGAACATCCTCGGGTCTGGAGATGATCTAAATCCAGAATGGCAGGAGATCATATTTGCGTTTCAGGATCGGCTGATGATCGGCAGTGACACCTGGGTCAATGGCCAATGGGACAGTTATTCTGAAATCATGGACAGCAATCGCCAATGGCTGTCGAAGCTTCCGCGGGATGTTGCGGAGAAAATTGCCTACAAAAACGCGGAAAGACTGTTTGACCGCGAGATTTCAATGGACCAGATAGGCACGAAATAGCGTAATCAAATCAGTTCGTTACTCTACGGAAATCGCGTGTGTCCGGTGGCAATTGTTACCTGACAAGGTGTGCGTCACACGCCTTTCGTTGCCTGCTTGGTGGAAGTTAACTATAAATTCTTTCGCTTGTACTTATGTAAATAGTATACGTTTAGTAGTGAAATCACCAATTTAAATAATAGACCTTTAATACTTTAACTGTACCGATTTAAGTCAAAGCTTATTTTTCTCCGATCGGGAACATACAGAAGTGTTCATACGTATTTTTGACAATTATTCTGGTGGGAGCATTGATCTTCCATCGGGTTATGGAGATATGAGCTTTGAGAACAGAAATATTATTGACGATTTCGAGAGAATTCTTGAAGAGCGCCCTGTGCTTGCTCTGTTCGATGTTGTGTCCTGGGACACAGATGTCTGCGCCAAGATAAAGAAGATTGTCAAAGGCCTGAGAACTTCAAAAATTGTGGCCATGTTTGATCACAATCACAAGGAAAAATGCGCTTTTTGGGCCTCTCTCGGCGTTCAGGATACTTTCCACAAGACATCGCCGCAGGACGAGTTGCTGACCCTGATTTCCAATTGTACTCCCGAGAATGCGCGAGACTTTGTGAAGAGCGAAGAACGGGCGCCTGAAAAAGTATTGGGCATTGCAGAAAGCGCCTTTGAAGACATGTCGGCCACGATGTTGGGCGAGCGCGATCTAAATACGAAATCCACAACTGCCGCAGCAACTTTCATCAACGCGTTGCTGGGGGAAGGCCGGGAACTGGAATGGTTGAGCCAGGTTGAGCAGCATCATAGCCCGACAATGCAGCACTCGCTTGAAGTGGCCAATATCATGTATCGTTTTGCCGGTTTGCTTGGCATTGAGGAAGACGAAAAACTCATCCTGACGAAAATGGCGCTGGTGCACGATATCGGGAAGCTACGGGTTCCGTTGAGTATCCTGGACAAGCCGGACAAGCTGACACATTCCGAGATCGATTTCATAAAACGACATTCGGAAATCGGAGCTGAGTTTCTTCGCGAAAAAGGCTGGTTCTCGGACCAAATTCTGATGGGTGTGCGCTCGCATCACGAATACCTGGATGGCAGTGGTTATCCCGATGGTCTGACGGCAGACCAGATTCCGCAGTTCGTCAGGATGCTGACAATTTCAGATATATTTGCTGCCCTGACCGAAAAGAGAGCCTACAAGGCACCCTATAGCCCTCGAGTTGCCGTGACGATCATGTGGGACATGAAGGGCAAACTGGATACGAAACTATTGCCGATCTTCAACCGTGATTTTGCCCGTTCGGATTTCACGAAAGCTGTAAGCGGTGGCAGAAACCGTATTTAGTTTCTCAGACCCGGTCTCAACATGCCGATGCCTGGAAGAGAGCCAAACGCTCGGCGCGTATCCACTAATGTGAGATAAGCGACATAGCTTCTTGCATGTTTTGGCCGGTCAAAACGCGGGCACCGGCAATTTTCGCTTTTTTACCGGCAACCAGTTCGAGCGCTTTTGGATAGATCTTGTGTTCGATCTCCAGAACGCGCGCGCTCAGATCATCAGGCGTGTCGTGATCCAGCACAGGCACTGCGCCCTGCATGATGATCGGACCGTCATCCATTTCGGCTGACACAAAGTGCACGGTCGCGCCGTGCAATTTGACACCTTCATCAAGCGCCCGCTCGTGTGTCGCCAGCCCCTTGAATGATGGCAGCAGGGACGGGTGGATGTTGATCATCCTTCCAGCCCAGGCATTGACCAGAAAGGGCGACAAGATCCGCATGAAGCCGGCAAGAGCGACAATTTCGATCTTGTGCTCTTTCAGGTGATCATCGATCGCCTGTTCAAACCCCTGTTTGTCGCGTGGAAAATCCCTGTGATCGACAACAGCCGTTGGGATGCCGAATTCAGCTGCCTTTTCCAATCCCTTGGCATCAGGCTTGTTGGACAGAACAAGCGCGATTTCTGCCGGATAGGCAGGATCCATGGCAGCCGAGATCAGCGCGTTCATGTTGGAGCCGCGCCCGGAAATCAGAATGGCAGTTTTCCTGCGGGTCATCCAGCCAGACCCAGCGCATTGTCAAACAGCACTGGCATGGCGCCAGCAGCTTCGATCTGGCCAATCCTTAAAACGGTTTCTCCTGCATCAGCCAGCACCGCTGTGACGTTGTCTGCATCATCTGCATCAACTACGACCACCATGCCGATGCCGCAGTTGAAGGTGCGCAGCATTTCGCTTTCCGCAACACCGCCAACCTTGGCAAGCCAGGAAAACACCGATGGGACAGATATCTGTGACAGATCGATACGGGCGGAGCTGTTGTCTGGCAGAACCCGTGGCAGGTTTTCCGGCAGGCCGCCGCCTGTGATATGCGCCAGAGCCTTGATGCCAGACGTGGCCTTCAGAGCTGCCAGCAATGGTTTGACGTAGATCTTTGTTGGTTCCATCAAGGCTTCGCCGAGCGTTTTGCCGCCTTCGAATGGCGCAGCGGACGACCATTGCAACCCGGAAAGCTCGACAATCTTGCGCACCATGGAGAAGCCGTTTGAATGAACACCGGATGATGCCAATCCAAGAAGAACGTCGCCTTCGCCAACATCCTTGCGTGGCAGGATCTCACCGCGTTCAACACCGCCGACGGAAAAGCCTGCCAGGTCATAATCGCCAGCGGCATACATTCCCGGCATTTCCGCTGTTTCGCCGCCAATAAGCGCTGCACCGGAGATCTTGCAGCCATCTGCAATTCCGGCCACGACATCGGCCGCAGTGTCTACATCCAAGGCACCTGTCGCAAAATAGTCGAGGAAAAACAGAGGCTCTGCGCCTTGCACGATCAGGTCGTTGACGCACATGGCCACAAGGTCGATGCCGACAGTGCGATGTTGACCGGTTTCAATGGCGATCTTGAGTTTAGTGCCAACGCCGTCATTAGCCGCGACCAGAACAGGGTCCGTGAAGCCAGCGCCTTTCAGGTCGAACAGGCCGCCAAAACCACCAATGTCGCTGTCTGCACCCGGACGGGAGGTGGCTTTGGCCAAGGGTTTGATCCGGTCGACCAGCGCGTTGCCCGCATCAATGTCGACGCCCGCATCTGCATAGGTCAAACCGTTGGTTCCGAAAGGAGGAGATTGGCTCATGGGACACTCCGAGACTGAATGCAGGTGCTGTTTGCACCGCGCTTACAGGCTGGAGCTGGCGAAAACAAGAGGCGAAAGGGTCAACAGACAGCAGAATGGCTCCAAAAAATGGCTTTTCGGAGCCATTTGGCGAAACTTCATGCACCTTAACTCACGTTAGAAAAGGTGGGGGAGGATTGCGGTAAATGTCACCATGATGGAAGCCATGCCTGCAGCCCAGCATATCGAGCGCAAGAGGCTGAGGTTCAGCCAATACGACGTTGAAAATCCGATTCGGGCAACGAGATAAACAACGCCAACGATGTTGGTCAGTCCCGTGCCGACGTTCATGATGAGCAAAACGGTTACCAGAGGCAGCATCATCAGAGCTGATTCCATATTGTTCTGCAGTGTCCGGCGGGCTCGGCCGGAAAATCCGCTCTCCGGCATGGGAACGGACCGGTCCGTCATGACAAACTTCACCCCCCGGGACAGAACGGTGCTGAAATGCTGAACCGCAGCTGAAATGAAGATCAACGTTGATATTCCGACAAGAACGACGATTTCCATAAAACCTCTTTGTTGCTTGATACAGGGACCTGGGTTGCTCTCCCGTAGATGGAGTAATTGATCAAAAAAATTCAGTAAATAGATATAAATGTGCTATTGCTGTGCAAAAGTGATCAACGGAGGTGCGTGCTGGACATCGGGGATCTCAAAACGCTCGCTGTTTTGGCGGAGCTGAAAACCTACACGGCAGCTGCACGACACCTGAAGGTGTCTCACACCACAGTTGCACGAAAAGTGCGAGAACTTGAGGCCCATTTCGGGACCAGGCTCATCGAGCGTGTCAATGACCAGGTGCAATTGACGGCAGAAGGCGAGCAAGCCGTCCAAAGTGCTGGCCGGATTGCTGAAGAGATCGATGAGCTTGAGAGACGGATCACCGGTCGCGACACCCGATTGACCGGGAAGATCCATCTGACGAGTGTCGATATCCTGGTCTGGCACTTCATGCCGGAACTCGCAGCTTTTCGGGATCGTTTTCCCGAAATCGAACTGACGGTTTCCACGCAGGTCGATGTGGTCAGTTTGTCCCGTCGTGAGGCCGAGGTTGCTTTGCGCCTGACCAACAATCCCGAGGGATATCTGTTTGGTCGGGAGATTTGCCGGTTCGACTTTTCAGCCTATTACCACAGGGAGTTGCAAAACTCCCTCGGCAACGAAGCGGATGTTCCCTGGCTGGAGTACAGCACGCGTGATTGCCGGGAGCGGTCGGCCCTCTGGAAAAAGGCAAACTTTCCGTTGGCGCAATGCGCTGCGTTTCTGCCGACCCCCTTGATCATGATGCACGCCATCTCCAACGGAATGGGCGTTGGAGCGCTGCCGGTCGTGATCGCAGACAAGCAGCCTGACCTTGTCCGGCTGAGCGATGAAATCTGTTTCAGTCTTGGAGTATGGTTGCTGGCTCCTGAGGAGCTGCGGCACACAGCCCGGATTCGAGCCTTGATTGAATGTTTCAATCAGGAGAAAAAGACACAGTCGACAGGAAACGAGACCAGACCGGAGACAGGGATCGATCCCAGTCGCGAGAAAGTCAGGTAGATTTCTAAATTACATAGTGGAGCGCCATTCATGACATTGCGCCGTCAAATTCAGTTCTGGCTGATTTCCCTGATTGTATTTTGTGCTTTTCTTTTTGTTTTTGCAGGTGTTTTGCTGCCCTTTGTCGCAGGAATGGCTGTTGCGTATTTGCTAGATCCAATCTGTGACCGGTTGGAAAAACTTGGCATGCGCCGCATGTGGGCAACGTTCACGATCCTGTTTGCCTTTCTGCTGGTGCTGATCCTGTTCTTCATTCTGTTGCTGCCTGCGCTCGGTAATCAGCTGGCACTGTTCATTGAAAATTTTCCGGAACTCGTGCGCCAACTGCAAATCCTTGTCAACGAGCAGCTTGGTCAGCGCCTGGCGAATGTCGCTGGGATCAATCTTCAGGACCTGCAGGCCAGTATGGTTGATCTGGTGGGGCAGGGCGCTGCATTTGCCGGAAAGCTGGCACAATCGGTCTGGAGCGGCGGACAGGCGCTGTTGTCGATCCTGTCGCTCTTTGTCATCACGCCTGTTGTTGCATTTTATCTGTTGCTCGACTGGGATCACATGGTGTCGCGCGTCGACAGCTGGTTGCCGCGAGATCATCTGGGCGAGATCAGGGGCCTTGCCCGCGAAATGGATGAAGCCGTTGCCGGTTTTGTGCGTGGTCAGCTTTCGGTCTGTCTCATTCTCGGGACGTTCTATGCGGCATCCCTGGCTGTAGCCGGTCTGAATTTCGGTTTACTGATCGGCATGGGAGCCGGGTTGATCAGTTTTATTCCGTTTGTTGGTGCAGGGCTTGGTTTTGTTGTGTCCGTTGGGGTCGCGCTGGTGCAATTCTGGCCGGAATGGCCGATGATTCTGATCATCGGCGGAATATTTGCTGTCGGGCAGTTTCTGGAAGGAAACATTCTTCAACCAAAGCTGGTTGGCGATAGCACCGGACTGCATCCGGTGACACTGATGTTTGCTCTGTTTGCCTTTGGATATCTCTTTGGATTTGTGGGGATGTTGATCGCTGTTCCCGCCGCTGCGATGATAGGCGTGCTTGCGCGCTTCGCGTTGAGGCAGTACCTAGCAAGCCCTGTATATAGAGGTGTTGGCCGGTCAGACCCGGCCGCCGAAGAGTAGATAGTAGTGTTATGGCGGATAAACCGCGCCAATTGCCCCTGATCCTGCCCCATGATGCAGCTTTGAGTCGTGAGGACTATCTGGTGGGCAGTTCCAACAGGGCAGCGTTTGAACTGCTGGCACGCTGGCCGGATTGGCCGTCGCCGGTAGTTGTCCTTGCAGGACCGGTTGGCGCCGGGAAAACCCATTTGGTCGAAGCGTTTCGGGATGAAACCGGGGCTGTCGTGATATCTGCAGACGATTTGACGGAAAAATCTGTCGAAGCACTGGTGGCAGCGCCTGCCTGCGTGGTCGAGGACGCACATCGCGGTGTCAATGATACCGCGCTGTTTCATCTTCTGAACGCCGCACGTCAGGCATCGAAAACGGTTTTGATTACCAGCAAGACATGGCCGGTGAGTTGGAAAATCAACCTTCCGGATCTGATGTCTCGATTGCGGGCGGCGACGCCGGTCGAAATACAGGAACCGGACGATGATCTGCTGCGCCGGGTTCTGGTGAAGCTTTTTGCCGATCGGCAGATTGCCGTCGATATTGGTGTCGTGGACTATCTTGTGGTTCGGATGGAACGGTCCCTGGAAGTGGCGATGCGTGCGGTTGAAGCGATAGACCGTGAAGCTCTGGCCGGACGTGTCAAGATTACCAAGCCACTGGTGGGCCGCGTTCTGGAAAATGTGTACAAAGGCGAATAACAAATACCTTCAACGTTGCTGTATCAATTGACTGATGACGAGATCATGATAGTGACGTCGTCTAACTGGATTGTCCGTGTGTTTCCAATTGTCTGATGTGTAGGACAGTGACATGACTGAAACTGCCGAAGTGTCTGAAACGATCCATAACTCGTTAAATGCACCGGAGTCATCCACTGGAGAACGGGCAGTTTCTCTGACACGTTTCATGAACCGAGAATTGTCCTGGTTGCAGTTCAATTTGCGCGTCCTTGAAGAAGCAATGAACCCGAACCATGCTCTTCTTGAGCGTGTCCGGTTTCTGTCGATTTCCGCCAACAACCTCGACGAATTCTTCATGGTTCGCGTAGCCGGTCTGCGCGGCCAGCAGCGCGCAGAAGTCGCCCATCTGTCCGATGATGGCATGACACCGACAGAGCAACTCAGCAAAATCAGCCAGGCAGTTCGGGATCTTCAGGCGTCCCAGCAAAAGATCTGGGGCGAGTTGCGCAGCGAAATCACCGAAAGAGGCATCGAAATTGTCCACGGTGATACGCTTGACCCTTCCGAAATGGACTGGCTGCACGACTATTTCCTGGCCTATGTCTTTCCGGTCCTGACACCGCTTGCAATTGACCCCGCCCATCCGTTTCCGTTCATTCCAAATTTGGGGTTTTCAATCGTATTCGAGTTGGTGCCCACGTCCGGTGGGCGCGGAATGATTGCCCTTTTGCGCATTCCGAACCAGGTCGACCGGTTTGTGCAAATGCCAAATTCCGGAGACAGCGCGACACGCTTTATTGCAATTGAAAAGGTCGTCAGCCTGTTCATTGGCCGACTGTTCCCGGGTTACGAAATCCGTGGCAAAGGGGCCTTCCGAGTCATTCGGGACAGTGATCTGGAAATCGAGGAAGAAGCAGAGGATCTGGTTCGCCTGTTTGAAAGTGCCTTGAAGCGCCGCCGCCGAGGATCGGTTATCAGGCTGGAAATCCAGGATACGACACCTGCGGCTTTGAGGGAATTTGTCGCTGATGCGCTCAATGTGGAAGACGATGAAATCTTTCTGGCAAATGGCCTCCTTGCCCTGAACAACCTGTCTCAAATCGTAGATCTGGATCGTCCGGATCTGAAATTTGAGCCCTATTCGGCCAGGTTCCCGGAGCGCATTCGGCAACATGGCGGAGATTGTCTGGCAGCCATTCATCAGAAGGACATCATCGTCCATCACCCCTATGAATCCTTTGATGTGGTGGTTCAGTATTTGCGGCAGGCGGCTGCCGATCCCGATGTCGTTGCGATCAAGCAGACGCTGTATCGCACCTCCAACAATTCACCGATCGTTAAGGCGCTGGCAGAAGCTGCCGAAGCCGGCAAATCCGTTACTGCGCTGGTCGAGTTGAAAGCCCGTTTTGACGAAGAAGCCAATATCAAGTGGGCGCGCGATCTGGAGCGCGCTGGTGTTCAGGTGGTGTTCGGCTTTATCGAGCTGAAGACACACTCCAAGCTCTCGATGGTTATTCGCCGAGAACATGGGCAACTGAAAACCTACTGCCACATAGGCACCGGCAACTACCATCCGATCACGGCCCGAATCTACGAGGACCTCTCGTTCTTTACCGATGATCCAGGCATTGCCGAGGATGCCGCGCGCGTTTTCAATTACATCACCGGATATGCAGAACCGGCAGAGCTCAATCATCTGGCTGTCTCGCCGGTCAACCTGCGCAGTCGCATGCTCGAAATGACTTCGGCAGAGATCGAGCATGCCCGCGCCGGGAAGCCGGCACAAATATGGATGAAGATGAACTCGCTGGTGGATCCGGTAATCATCGACGCCCTTTACGAGGCAAGCAAGGCTGGTGTGCAAATTGACCTTGTCATCCGCGGGATTTGTTGTTTGCGTCCGGGCATTTCAGGCCTGTCTGAAAACATTAGGGTGAAATCGATTGTCGGGCGTTTTCTGGAGCACTCACGCATCTTCTGTTTTGGTAATGGTCATGGCCTGCCGTCACCGGAAGCGCATGTTTACATCGGTTCGGCAGATCTTATGCCTCGCAACATCGATCGCCGGGTCGAGGTGCTGACACCCTTGAAAACAGCAACCGTGCACGAACAGGTTCTTGATCAGATCATGGTCGCCAATTTGAAAGACAATCAGCAGAGCTGGCGCATTCTCTCAGATGGCAGCCATGAGCGTATTGAACCGGGCCCCAATGAAGAGCCCTTCAATGCGCATGAGTATTTTATGACGAACCCGTCGCTTTCCGGTCGGGGCAAGTCTTTGAACAGCGATCGGCCTAAGCCTTTCCTGAAGCGGCAGAGGCGAGGCTAGAATGACAGCCCAAATTGAACCGGCAAGAGGTCGGCTAAACGGCTCCGGACCAATTGCAGTCGTGGACATCGGCTCCAACTCTGTTCGGCTGGTGATTTACGAGCGTATGGCTCGGACGCCGACCATGCTGTTCAATGAAAAACTGCTTGCAGGCCTTGGGCGCGGCGTGGCCGCAACTGGAGAACTGGCGGATTCATCCGTCCGGTTGGCGCTTAAGGAATTCGTTCGTTTTCGGGCCTTGATAGACCACACGGGATGTCAGGAGCTCTTTATTGTGGCAACGGCGGCCGTGCGTGATGCGGAAAACGGGCCGGACTTCGTCCAGAAAGTGGAACATATTCTCGGCGCGCCCGTCCGTATTCTGGATGGCAATGAAGAGGCTTATTATTCCGCAGTCGGCGTGATTGCGGGCTTCTGGCAGCCGCGCGGCATCGTTGGCGATATGGGCGGCGGTAGCCTGGAGCTCGTCGAGATCGCAGATGGAACCCCGGGCGACGGAATAACTTTTCCCCTCGGAGGTCTGCGGTTGACGGAGACCGCGGAAGGAAAGATCTCCAAGGCCGAGAAAATCACGGAAGCCATTCTGGCGGACTACGACTGGCCAGCGTTGCCACCAGGCGAACGGACCTTTTATGCAGTCGGCGGGACTTGGCGGTCGCTTGGCCGGCTGCACCTGATGCAGAACAAGTATCCGCTGCATGTCATGCACAACTATGAAATCGATGCCGAAGAAGCGATTGCCTTCTGCAGGAAGGTCGCCGTTCAGGATTTGAAGGACGTTGAAAAGGCAGACGTCATTTCCAAGCAACGTCGGTCACTCGTGCCTTTCGGGGCAGTCGTTCTGGAAAAGGTTTTGACGGGAATGAAGGCCGACCGGGTCATCTTCTCGGCAACCGGCGTCCGTGAAGGCGTTCTCCATGACCTGCTGACGGATGACATCTGCAATCAGGACCCCGTCATTGCCGCATCTCGGGAGTTGTGCACGTTGCGAGCGCGGTCTCCTGAACATGCCGAAGAACTGATTGCCTGGTCCGATCTGCTGTTTGCGGAAATGGGTATTGAGGAAACCGCAAATGAGACCCGGTTGCGCCATGCCGCCTGCCTGCTGTCGGATATAGGCTGGCGGGCACACCCCGACTATCGCGGAGAACAGAGTCTCAACATTATCTCCAACGCATCCTTTGTCGGTCTGGATCATGCCAGCCGGGCCTATCTGGCGGCCGCCGTGTTCTATCGTCATCAGGGCTTGAGGGAAGGGGCGCTCTCGCCGGTGATCAAGGAATTGTCAACGGACCGGCTGCGGATACGCGCGAAAGTTCTTGGCGCAACCTTGCGCGTTGCCTCGCTGCTCAGCGCATCCATGGCCGGCATGTTGCCGAAGGTTGCCATCCGCAAGACTGAAGATGGTCTGGTGCTGGATCTGGGAAAAGACCTGGAGGACCTCGACGGGGAGCGGCTGCGCAAACGGGCAGCGCAACTCGGCAAGGCGCTTGAAACGGATGTTGTGGTGAGGTCAGGCTGATTTCACCCTGAAGAGCGCTTCAGTCAAAGCGCCCGGTTCAGATTACGTCACCTGCCTGTTGCTAGGCTGGTCTGTTACTCAGCTGCCTGCGTTTCGGCGGCACCTTCAGGTGACTGCTCAATCGCGATGATCTGACGATTGCGGAAGGCGAGGGCGACTTCACCGCGCTTGAGTTTAAGCGCGGTTTCCCCGAACAACTCCCGCCGCCAGCCTTTGAGCGCAGCGACATCCGCATTGTCATCAGCGGCAATCTTTTCCAGATCATCGACTGTTGCAATGACCTTTGTGGCAACACCATTGGCTTCACTGACGAGTTTCAAAAGCACTTTCAACAAGTCGACCGCAGCAGCAGAGCCATCAGGTGCCTGCCGTCCGCGGGGCAGTTTTGGCAGGCTTGATTTTGGAATGGCCAGCGCCCGCTTGACGGCCTTGAGAATATCGTCCGCGCTGCGTGAGCGTTCAAATCCGCGCGGAATTGTCCGAAGACGACCCAGTGCTTCGGATGTTGCCGGTTGCTGGGACGCAATTTCGTAGATGGCGTCATCCTTGACGACCCGGTTGCGCGGAACATCACGCGATTGCGCCTCACGTTCACGCCAGGCGGCCACTTCCATCATCACGGCCAGTTCAATCGGCTTGCGAACACGCAGCTTCAGCCGCTTCCAGGAATGTTCGGGATCTGTCACGTAGGTGGTGACGGCCGTCAGAACTTCCATCTCATCACGAACCCAGTGGGTGCGGTTTTGCTCGGCAAGATTGGCATTGAGGAACTGATAGACATCGCGCAGATGGGTTACATCGGCAAGCGCATAATCCAGCTGCTTGTCGGTCAGGGGGCGACGGGCCCAGTCGGTAAATCGCGAGGACTTGTCGATGCTGGCACCCGTGACCTTGTAGACCAGCTGGTCGTAGGAAATGGAATCACCAAAACCGCACACCATGGCGGCAACCTGTGTGTCGAACAGGGGGGCCGGGATCAATCCGCCCAGATGATAGATGATTTCGATGTCCTGGCGCGCCGCGTGGAACACCTTTGTCACACTGTCGTCGCGCATCAGGTCGAAAAAGGAAGCCAGATCCAGATCTTCTGCCAATGCATCGACGATGAAGGCCATGTCTGGCCCGGCCATCTGTATCACGCAAAGTTTCGGCCAGAAGGTCGTCTCACGGAGGAATTCCGTATCGACGGTGACGTAATCATTGGCGGCGAGACGCTGGCAAGCTGCAGCGAGGTCTTTTGTTTTTGTAATCACTTCCATGGTGATCGAAAGCTATACAAGAGTTCTGCCTCTTTGTCGCCACGAAATGGTAATTTTTCATGGCCTGATGTCTTGATGCGGCGCAACAGGTGCGCCTAAGCTGCAAGCCGACGAAATCGGGCGGATCGAAGCCCGCAGGGAGACATCATGCGCAAGATCCTGGTGGTCAATTCTAAAGGCGGTTGCGGCAAGACGACGATCGCCACGAACCTGGCTGTTGCGCTGGCCGCACGCGGCGAAGACGTTGCACTGGCGGATGCGGACCGTCAAAAATCCAGCCTTGCCTGGACCAAGAGACGTCCTGCCGGCCTGCCGAAGATCGAAGCGCTGAACTGGACCAAGGCGGATGCAATCGGCGACAGCGACAAGCTCAAGGATCTGGATACCATCGTGATCGACGGCCCCGGCGGCCTGCGCTCCGAACTGGCAAAAACCCTGATTGCAGAGGCCTCGGAGATCGTTGTGCCCGTGCTCGCCTCCGCTTTTGACTGGAACGCGACGTTGAAGTTCCTGGATGGCATCTCCGACATCAAGCGTGTTCGCAAGGGCAAGGCGGACATTCATGTCGTCGCCAACCGGATTGATCGGCGCTCAACACAAGTGGCTGATCTGGAACACGCTCTGGCTAAAAAAGGGTATCCGGTCTTGTGCCGGATTTCGGACCGCGTGCTCTATGCCCGCCATGCAGCTGCCGGAACCGGCGTCTTCGACCATCACGACGCGCAGGATCACGAGGTCAGGGGCCAATGGCACCCGTTTCTAATGGCAGTGGACACTTAAAATAGGGTGCCAGCTCATGGCGTGATTTGCGAACGTTTCCACCTCCCACTGCCGTCATCCCCGACTGGATCGGGGATCCAATCCACGTTGAATAGAATGTGGATCGGAGAAAGTGCTGGGCCGCAGTATCGATGTTTCCGGTCATATCCAATGATACGTGAATCAATGGATCCCCGATCCAGTCGGGGATGACCCCGTTGGGGGCACAGATTTACCCGCCAGCACTCTGGCAACCTCCGACCTCATCCTGAGGAAGCGCTCTAGCGCTGTCTCGAAGGATGTGCCTCCAATTCAGAGTTCACCGCCCATCCTTCGAGACGGCCGTCGGCCCTCCTCAGGATGAGGTGTTGGAAAAGGAGGGCCTTCGGACAAAAACCACGAGCACCACGCAGATCGTGTACACTGTTCAGCGCACAGGCCCTGTGCTTGTTTGGAGTGACGTCAGGTTAGGCCGTTTTCATTTGAAGACCAAGGAAATGGTCAACTCTTGCCCTTGCCAATGGGGATTCTCACGGCCGATTTAACGCGGTCAGTGAACGTCGCTTCCAATTTCGGCTCAGGTTTCTTCTGTTTTGGCTTTCTGACTTCGCGGTTGCTGCGTTGCTGGCCTTTAGCCATGATTGAAAGTCCTTTCAATGAGATCCGTACTGGATCCGTGTTGTGGCATCACCACCGGCTCGAGACAGTCTTGAGTGACCACCCGCTCATGCCGTTCGTTTTCGTTGCGAATTCGGTATTGGGGATGGCTGCCGCGAGGTGGCAGCATGCCGGTTATGGTGTGGACGGATCCTGGCAGAACCCGGGCTGCTGTCCGATCCGTCATCCGGACAGTCTGTCCGATTTTGAAAAGATGGGTTTCTGGATCGGGCCGCGGCGAACCGGCACTGCGTTTCGGTGATTTGGAATTTGTCATGTGTTGCGAGTTTTCCTTTCAAGGGCGGTATCAAGATCATCCGAACTGATCGCCACAAGGCATCCCTGTCCAATGAAGCCGATTGAAACGGCGGCTTCGAAAGAAAAAGAGAAACAACAGTGGTTCACGCGGTTGGACTGGCTCTTGAATGTGCCCTTAGGGAAAGGTCAGTCCGTGATATATTTATAGATGCCCTTATCTGCAGTGCAGATTTGAGTATAACTCGCGTGATCGAATAGAAAATGATGATTTATTTTATGAATTAATATAATTAAACCAGAATAAAGTCAATCAAAAATATTACAGCAATTATCATTTCGAGAAATATTATTATTAAAATACTTAGTTTAAATTTGTTTGTGTGGTAATATTTATTTCCGGCATTCAATCTTGTCTGCCGATTCCCATTACCGATTGGATGTGAATATGCAAATTCCTGAGTGGACTAAACCTGGCCTTTTGGGCGCAGGGGCGGGTGCTATCGCTCTTGCAATAGTGGGATTTGGCTGGGGTGGTTGGATGACCAGCAGTTCGGCAGAAAAACTGTCAAACAAACAATCCATTGCCGCCACAACCTCAGCGCTCACACCCTATTGTGTCCGCAATTCACAGGATGACCCAAAGTCGACTGACGTGTTGGCGGAAATCGAGAAGGCCAGCAGCTATAAGAAACGCGGGATTGTTGAAGAGGCTGGTTGGGCAACTCCGCTGGGTGCCGAGAAACCTGATCGTGCCTTGGCTGCGGCATGCCTGCTTGCATTGACCAAGCCTACCTGACCGACTGCATTGGACGGGAGGCAAAAATTCACCTGCTAGCATTCAAGCAACGTCTGACCACATTCTTAGGAAGCGCTTTTGCGTTGCCTCGAAGGCTGGGCTGCAACCACGGAGGACGTCGCCCATCCTTCGAGACGGGCTTTTGGCCCTCCTCAGGATGAGGGTGTTGGCCAAATGGCTCGGCTTTGCCCCACTCAAGGCTGTCATCCCCGACTAGATCGGGGATCCGATCCATGTTGATTTGAAGGTGGGCCGGAGAAGGGGTAGTGCCGAGATGTAGATCTTCCGGGCCATAGCCAGTGATACGGGAGCCAATGGATCCCCACACAAGGCGGGGATGACCGCTGAGTTTAAATCCCCACATCACCCCATTCCCTTGACTTTCTCTGCCCATCATGGCTTGTGCAGCCGGAGACGGCCTGCCCCTGGTGGGCCGTAATGATTTTCTATGCCAAGAAGCGCTTTTGGCGCTCGAAATAAACGTCGAGGAACGCACATGCATCCCTACCGTAGCCATACTTGCGGTGATCTCCGTCTGTCCGACGAAGGCCAGACCATTCGTCTTTCCGGCTGGGTCCATCGGGTCCGGGATCATGGCGGGGTGCTGTTCATCGATTTGCGCGATCATTATGGCGTGACACAGTGTGTGGTCGATCCGGATTCTGCGGCGTTTTCCATGGCAGAAACCGTGCGCTCCGAATGGTGTATCCGCATTGATGCCAGCGTGAAAAAACGCGCTGAAGGCACGACTAACCCGGAACTGCCGACCGGCGAGATCGAAGTTTTTATCCGCGAGATGGAAATCCTCGGCGCTGCCAAGGAATTGCCGCTGCCGGTCTTTGGCGAGCTGGACTATCCGGAAGAAGTGCGCCTGAAATACCGCTTCCTGGATCTGCGCCGCGAAAAGCTGCACCAGAACATGATCCTGCGCTCCAACGTGGTGCGTGATCTGCGTGACCGCATGTGGGACATCGGCTTCAACGAATTCCAGACACCGATCATCACCGCCTCGTCTCCGGAAGGCGCGCGTGACTTCTTGGTGCCGTCCCGTCTGCATCCGGGCAAGTTCTACGCGCTGCCGCAGGCTCCGCAGCAGTTCAAGCAGCTGCTGATGGTCTCCGGTTTCGACAAGTACTTCCAGATCGCACCGTGTTTCCGCGATGAAGATCCGCGCGCTGACCGCTCGCCGACAGATTTTTACCAGCTCGACATGGAAATGTCGTTTGTCACCCAACAGGAAGTCTTCGACACCATCGAGCCGGTGATGGCCGGTTGTTTCGAGCGCTTCGGAAATGGTCGTCCGGTCAACCGCAACTGGCCGCAGATTTCCTACAAGGATTCAGCGCTGTGGTACGGCACCGACAAGCCGGACCTTCGCAACCCGATCAAGATGCAGGTCGTGTCCGAGCATTTTGCCGGCTCAGGCTTTGCCATCTTCGCCAACCTTCTGGAACAACCGGGCACGCAGATCCGCGCCATTCCGGCACCAAAGGGCGGCAGCCGCAAATTCTGCGACCGCATGAACAAGTTTGCCCAGCAGGAAGGTCTGCCGGGCATGGGCTACATTTTCTGGCGCGAAGCCCAGGACGGCAGCGGCATGGAAGCCGCCGGTCCTCTGGCCAAGAACATTGGTCCGGAGCGCACCGAAGCAATCCGTCAGCAGCTCGGTCTTGAAAGTGGTGATGCAGCCTTCTTCCTGGGCGGCAAACCGAAGCAATTTGAGCCTGTTGCGGCCAAGGCACGCGTGATCATCGGCGAAGAACTTGGTCATTCCGACCTCAACCGGTTCGAGTTTGCCTGGATTGTTGACTTCCCGATCTACGAGCGGGACGAGGAAACCGGCGAGATCGATTTCGAGCACAATCCTTTCTCCATGCCGCAGGGTGGAATGGAAGCTCTGGAAGGCGATCCGCTGGACGTTCTGGGCTGGCAGTACGATCTCAGCTGTAACGGCCACGAGCTGGTGTCTGGCGCGATCCGGAACCACAAGCCGGAAATCATGTACAAGGCGTTCGAAATCGCCGGCTATCCGGCTGAAGAGGTCAACAACCGCTTTGGCGGCATGGTCAACGCGTTCCAGTATGGCGCACCTCCGCATGGTGGCTGTGCAGCTGGTGTCGACCGCATGGTGATGCTGCTGGCTGATGAAGCCAACATCCGCGAAGTCATGTTGTTCCCGATGAACCAGAAGGCTGAAGACCTGATGATGGGCGCTCCGAACAATGCCGAGCCGGCCCAGCTTCGGGATCTGCATCTGCGGCTTAACCTGCCGGAAGAGTGATGAATTCCCGGCAAGGGGACAAATCTGATAAAACATGCTTTGTGCAACACGGCATTTAACGAGACACGAGGCCGGCTTTGCTGGCCTCAGTCATGTTGAGATCATCGGACCTGCAGCTGAACGGATGTTTCGAATCATGGTAGTCAGCAGGACGAACAGCCCCGGTGGCGATCCTTGTGGCGACAGGCTCGGCAATGTCCCGGCTGCTCCGCGATAGAAAGGCTGAATTGTTTGGCTAAACGTCCAAAATCGGAAGCCTCGGTTGATCCGAACCTGACCATTCCGCTGATCAAGCGGTTGTTCGGCGAGAATTTACGCACCTATATCCCCCAATACGCTCTGGCCTTTGTGTTCATGGCAATTGTTGCCGGAACGACAGCAGCAAGTGCCTGGATCATGCGCGACGTGATCAACGAGGTCTTCGTCAATCGCGACCAGGACATGGTCTATGTGATTGCCGGTGTGGTGATGGCGATCTTTGCCCTGAAGGGTGTCTCGACCTACGGCCAGCTTGTCGTGCTGGCCCGGGTTGGCAATTCGATCATCGCAACGCTTCAGCGTCGCCTTTTCAGCCATATCGTCCAGCAGGATCAGGCCTATTTTGACCGCAAGTCGTTGGCTGAAATCAACGTGGTGGTGACACAGGGTGTCATGTCGGCCCGCGCCGTCATGGACATGGTCATCGTCTCGTTGGGCCGGGATGCCCTGACGCTGATCGGGCTTGTTGCGGTGATGATCATCCAGAACCCGTTGCTGAGTTTCTTTGCCCTGGTGATCATGCCACCGGCCGTCATCGGCGTTGCCTTGCTGATCCGGCGTGTGAAAAAACACATGGTCCGGCAGGTCGTCTCGACCGCCAAGATCACCGCAGCCTTGCAGGAATCCGTTCTGGGCGTGCGTGTTGTCAAGGCGTTCGGCATGGAAGACGCCATGCGCAGGCGAATGGGTGTCTCGGTTGAAGATGTGCGCACACAGGCGAACAAGATTGCCACGTTGAGCGCCAGAACGTCGCCGATGATGGACACGCTCGGCGGTTTTGCCATTGCGATGGTGATTTTCTACGGCGGGTTCTCCGTCATCCAGCAGGGCAATGATCCGGGCTCGCTGTTTTCTTTCATTACTGCGCTACTGCTGGCCTACGATCCTGCGCGTCGTCTGGCGCGGCTCAACGTCAACCTGGGCCGTGAAATCGTAGGCCTGCAGCTGATGTATGATCTGGTTGACGAAAAGCCTGAAATGGTTGATCGCGCTGGTGCCGAACCACTGGTGGTCAAGCAGGGAGACATTGTCTTCGACAAGGTCAAATTCTCCTACGGGGAGGGGGCTGCGCTAAAACAGGCATCCTTCAAGGCCGAGGCTGGCAAGATGACGGCGCTGGTCGGAGCATCGGGCGCTGGTAAATCGACAGTCTTTTCCCTGATCGAGCGCTTCTACGACACGACCTTGGGCGACATCCTGATTGATGGCCAGAAAATCACGGATGTTCAGGTTGCGTCGCTCAGAGGCAGCATCGCTTATGTCGGACAGGACGCCTACCTCTTCAACATGAGCATTCGCGATAATATTGCAGTCGGATGGCCGGAAGCCACTCAGGAGCAGATCGAGGCGGCTGCCAAATCGGCCAATGCCCATGAGTTCATCGAGGACTTGCCGAACGGCTATGACACCTCCGCCGGGGAAAGCGGAAACAATCTCTCAGGTGGACAGCGCCAGCGTATCGCGATTGCCCGGGCCATGCTGCGCGATGCACCGATCCTGCTTCTGGACGAGGCGACCTCTGCGCTAGATGCAGAATCCGAGGCCAAGATCCAGGCCGCGCTTGAAACCCTGATGCAGGGACGTACGACACTGGTGATTGCGCACAGGCTTAGCACAGTGCGCCACGCCCATCAGATCCACGTCATGGATCAGGGCACGGTTGTTGAGAGCGGCACGCATGATGAATTGTTTGAACACGACGGCATCTATCGCCGCCTGTGTGAGTTGCAGTTTCAGGACCGCAACGAAGCTGCCGAGTAGCCTTATGACTTCGGTTTTGCATGAAAAAAGCCCGGAGTAATTGCTCCGGGCTTTTTCGATTCTAGCGTCAAATCAGTACTACTCGTTTGCCGTAATACCGAGCGACAGGATCTGCGGGATCATTTGGGGTGCGATCATGGCTGTTCCCATGATCTGCGCCATTGGCACAGGAGCGCCAGGCGTTGCGGTGATTTCAAGCGAACCCGGTTCATTCAGATACTGGGTAATGGCTTCCGTGACCTTTGTTTCCAGTTCCTTGTTCTGAAGCATGCCAAGCATCAGAGGCAGACTACCTGTCAGGCCAGCAATGTACTGCGGTACGTCCACGCCTGCATTTTTGGCTTCCTGATCCAGCACCCGGCCTGTCAATGAGGCGTCATCCAGCCGGATCTTGATGTTTGAAACCGTCATGCCCTGCAACAGAGCAAGAGCCTCTTCCGGATTGTCCTGGCTGGCATCCAGCTGGTTGACGACATCGCGGGTAATTCCTCCCAAAGACAGGGAAAGGGAGAGGGCCGCGACATCCGTGCCGTCGATCTTCAGGTCCGGAACCATAAGCGTGGCAGCTTCAGGGTCCCATTTGCCGGAACCGGAAACGTTGACGGTCAACGTTTCGTAACCCAGAGCCGACAGCGTCTTGGCTTCTTCAGCCTCGATTTCCTTCACATTGACCTTGGCCCCGGAAATCGAAAAATGCCCGCTGGTCGGCAGGTCGCCGTCCATGCCATCGATGGCCGATTGTATTTTTTCGATCTCTGCGACCTGACCCTCTTCATCGCTGATCGCGACGTTCATGATTTCAAGTGATTTGTAACCTGGGCCAACTGAAGCGGCATCGTCTTTCAGTTCCGCTGCAGCCGGAAGCAGAAGATCTGTCACTTTCATGGTCTGCAGCGTCATGCCGCCGTCATCAGCTGCCAGCGCCAGATTCTCCAGTTTGAGGCTTGCGAGTTTAAGGCGCCCGTTTTCCTCGACCACACCATCGGTCAAAACCGTCGTGCTGATCGTCACCTTGGCATCATCGGCGTCATCATTGGTTATGACGATATCGTTGATCGAAACAATTCCGCCAGAGCTGTCCACGGTTCCATAGCTTTCCACGGTGCCTTCTTCGGAATCCAGCAAAGTCAGAAAAGCATCGGCAACCGGATCTCCGGTCGGATCAAAAGCAAGCGCGGGGCTGGCTTGCAGTACAAGCAGGCTTGCCGCTGTAGACAGGCCAAGACAGGTCCGGGAGTTCCGGGAAAAAAACATCTAATACTCCACCTAACAGAGGTCGTTCGTAGCAGCGCAATTTGCGCCATGCCTCTTTGATAAACAAGTGCGGCAATGACACCGAGGTATCATTTACGCCGTCCTGTTATGGCAGGATTGTGATGCGCGTCACGCAGCCACGGATTTTTCCGCGAATTCTTTGTTCGCGACTTCGATGTCTTCAAGCGTTGGGAGGCTGTTTTCATTTCCCAGATGCTGGATCGCATGAGTAGATGCGCCCCGGGCAAATCTGAAATGCTGCTCCCAAGTGTTTTGTGGTGCGTGAAGATAGGATGAAATATACGCCCCGTGGAAAATGTCACCGGCTCCGTTTGAATCGACAACTTTTTCAATTGGAACATTGAGAGCGGGCAGGGTCTTGTCCGGACCACCGGCTTCGTACCAGACCGTGCCATGTTCACCGAGTGTTACCGCCCCGACGTGGCAGTTTTTTGTGCGCAGGTAGCTGAGTGTCTCGCCCGGTGTCTTGCCGAGTTGCTCGCAGAACAGTTCCGAGACCACGGCCACGTCGATATGCTCGAGGATTTCCTCGGTGTTGGCCCGCACGACACCGCCATCCAGAGAGGTTAGGATACCCTGGCTTTTACAGGTGGCTGCGTAGTGGAGCGCAGCATCCGGCATGTGGCCATCGATATGCAGGGCTTTCATGTGCCCCAGATTGAGCGGCGGAAACGGGTGCAGAAATTCGTTGTCGCGGCAACGGACAATCGCACGCTTGCCATCCTTTGGCATGATGAACGATAGGGACGATTCCTTCACCTTACGCCCATGTATGGAAATCCCGTATGCGGCCGCCATGTCGAGGAACATGCGGGACAGCCAATCGTCAGCTTGTGAGCACAGAAGCTCCGGTTTGCCGCCCAGTTTAGCGCAGCAAAATGCTGCGGTGACTGCGTTACCGCCAAAGCTGATCGCATAGTCTTCCGCGAGCTTTTTCTCGTCGCCCACGGGCATCCTGTCTGCCAGGAAAGTTACGTCGATATAGGCTTGGCCAATAAAAAGAGCCTGCATTCAGGCCTCCCTGGGTCTGATCGTTCATCCTCAACAGGCAGCTAACCACAGCTGCATCATGGTCGGCTTTGATTTGGATGAAATGCAATAATATTCAGTCCTTATTTACCCATTTTGGCCATGGTCGAAAAGAGATTGTTCACTAACAGGCCTATGATTTGTCACTTCGGTACATTGGATTTGCAAAAACTGTACTGGTTGCCCTCGTTTTGGCGACCACGCCGCTATTCGTCGCGAACATAATTTTAAATCAGTATGCCGAAGGCCGCGCAGTTGCCGAAATGAATGCGATGGGGGAAGTCTCCATCCACAGGGCCGAAGAAGCGATCAGCACCACGGTCAGTCTTTTGCAGCGGCTTGACCGAGACGATGTCCAAACATGTAGCGCTGAAGACCGGGTCATATTTGAAAAGCTGATTATCGAAAACGGCATGATCGATGCCATTGGCGTGGCTGACGCGTCCGGTCGCCGGATGTGCATAATTCCTGACCGCGAATTGTCTGCGGAAGTAATTCTGCCGCCGCTCAAGGCCGATGGTCCGCTCGTCGGTATTGGTATGCTGGATCGCAGTTATCTGGGCGCGAGGGCAGCCGTTATCAGCTGGGATCTCAAAAACGATAACCGTCTTTTTGCAGAAGTGACCCCAGCGGTAATAGCCATGGATCCCGGACCTGAGTACCTGAGGTCATATCGGCGCAGCGAGCTTCGGTTGGGCAACAACCTGCTTTGGTACAATGTCGGTGGATACAATTCGGAAGGTTCTGATCCGAGCCAGATCCTGACCGCTGAAGTTGCTTCGGAGCTATATCCGCTTGTGGCGATGGTCACAGCGCCGATATCGGCCCCGCTTGGCGTTGTTCAGGAGCTCAAGGTCATCGCTGCGGCTGCCTGCGCCGGTTTTGCGGTCCTGTTTGTGGCGATCGGTGTCTGGTTCTCCTGGCGGCCGGAAAGTGAAGCCAATGACGAATTCGTTGCCGCTATCCGCAAGGGCGAATTCATTCCGTACTATCAGCCGGTTATGGATATCGAGAGTGGGCGTGTTCGGGGTTGTGAAGTGCTTATGCGCTGGAGACGTGCGAACGGGTCCATTGTATCGCCCGGTCAGTTCATGGCCTATGCTGAATCGAACGGGCACATATTTGACATGACCCGTCACATGATGCGCGTGTCCTGTGACGAAGTCGGCGAATTGTATGGAGAGAACCCAGATTTCAAACTGTCCATAAACCTGTTTGCCGGGCATTTTCTGGATCGTGAAATCGTTTCTGATATCAGGGCGATTTTTGAACCGTCAGAAATCTCATTCCAGCAGATTGTTGTTGAGGTCACAGAACGTCATCCACTTGAAGACATGGACCTTGCCCGCAAGATCATGGCAGAACTCCAGGCTCTTGGCGTTCGCGTAGCACTTGATGATGTGGGGACCGGTCATGGCGGACTGGCTTATCTGCAAAAACTGGGCGTTGATATCATCAAGATCGACAAGATGTTTATCGACAGCATCAGTTCCGATGACAATTCGACCACGATCGTTGATTCCATGGTCGAGCTCGCTGACAACCTTGGCATGGGTATCATCGCTGAAGGTGTTGAGCTTGAAGAGCAGATTGAACGTCTTCTCGAACTTGGTGTGACGGCAGCTCAGGGCTATTTCTTTGCTCCGGCAATGCCAGCTAATGAATTCATCGAATTTGCGCGTCTCAAGGAAGAGGAAGCGCAGGAAAAAGTCCGCCTCGCAGCCGAGGCTGCAGCAGCGGAACAGGCCGCGGCAGAAGCCGCCATGTCCAACGCGGCTGCCTGATAAGAGCGCTCCCAATCATCTGCATGACAATCTTGTGTGCCGCTTTATAACGCCGGTATTTGCAGTCCGTGAGTAAACACTCTTGTCTGTACCGACTGGACGGTTTATATACCGCCAACTGTACGAACTGGACGGTAAAGAGATTTATGCCACGCGCTTCGGGAAAAAAGCAGGATTCGAAACACGAAATCCTGGTCGCTGCCCTTGACCTTGTTCGCAAGGCAGGGCCGCCGGCCCTGACGCTGGATGCGGTTGCGGAAGCTGCTGGCTTTTCAAAAGGCGGACTGCTTTACAATTTCCCGTCCAAGGACGCGCTGATTACCGGAATGGTCCAGTTTCTGGCTGGCCAGTTCGAAGCGGAAATTGAAGCAGCAAAGCAGAATGCCGCCAATTCAAAAGCGCCAACCCTGTCTGCCATGATTGATGTGACTGACGGCTGGATTCGTCAGCAACGAGACGTTGCGCGCGCAATCCTGCCTGCAACAGCAGACAAACCGGAACTCACCGCACCTTTCATGGCAGTTAAGCTCCGTCTGAAGCAGGCCATTGAGGCTGAAACAACGAATCTCGGTGCAGCCTGGTCGATCTGGACCTGTCTCGAAGGCTTGCATTTTTCGGAAGCCCATTCAGTTTCCGTTCTTTCGGACGATGACCGTATCGCTGTGTTCAAAGATCTTCGCAACCGTCTGAATGAACTAAACAACTAGGACAACTCGCCATGCTGGCCTTTCTTGATTCACGCTATTTCCGGATGGTGACCCTTGTCGTGGCAACCGGCTTCTTGTCGGCCTGTCAGGAGGATGCAGTTGATCCGGTTGCCGAAGCCGAGGCAAAGTTCAACGCCGCTCCACGTCCGGCCCGTATCTTTACCGTTTCGGACCAGATGGGTCTAGTGGAGCGCCGGTTTGCCGGCCGTGTTGAAGCGGTGCAAACGGTCGACCTGTCGTTCCAGGTGTCTGGGCGTCTGGTTGAACTACCGGTACTGGAAAGCCAACGGGTCTCAGCTGGCGATATCATCGCAAAACTCGACACCACCGATTATGACCGGGCTGTGCGCGAGGCAACCATCAACGCAGATCAGGCAAAACGGGATTTGGCCAGGCTTGAAACGCTTAAAGATCGGTCTGTGATTTCCGAGTCGTCTTATGATGATCAGAAGAACAAATACGATCTGGCTGTCGAAACTCTGAAAGAGGCTCGACAAAACCTGGAATACACCGAGCTGAGGGCACCTTTCGACGGGATCGTCTCTGTCCGGCTGATAGACAACTTCACGACCGTAAACGTTAGGACACCTATCGTCCGGATGCATGATGTGTCCGAAGTCCAGGTGGACATCAACGTCGCCGAGGCCTTGTTTGGCCGGGTGACCGAATCCGAAGTGTCTTCCGTTGAAGCCAGGTTTCCGGCCTATGGCGACAAGATGTTTCCCCTGACTTACCGGGAGCATTCCACGCAAGTCGACGAAGTTGCCCAGACGTATCGCGTTACGCTTGCAATGCCGAAGAATGGCGCAGAAGAGCTCGCTCCGGGCATGACAGCATCAGTTTCAGTCAAGTTTCTGCCGGAAGGTCTGGAGCTGGACGACCTTATTCTCATTCCAAGCAATGCCATTGCTGTCGATGGTGACGGCAAGTCCTACGTCTGGCGGTTTGACGACACGACAGGGGCGGTATCGAAAGCCCCGGTCGAAGTTGGCACCATCATGCGAGATTTCATTACCGTTCGCTCCGGTCTGGAAGTTGGCGACGAGATCGTTTCCGCCGGTGTTGCATATTTGAGCGAAGGCCAGATCGTGCGCCGTTTGCGCTGATCCCATCAAAATTCACAGATAAGGATCAGGCGCCGTGGATATTGCACGCTACTCCATCCAAAAACCGGTCAACACTTGGATGATCGTCCTCATGGCTCTTCTTGGCGGGGCCTGGGGATTGAGCACAGTTGGTCGTCTGGAAGACCCTGCCTTCACCATCAAGGAAGCGCAGGTCATCACCCGCTATGTTGGGGCGACCGCCGCTGAAGTGGAAAACGAAGTCACCGAAGTCCTGGAAACAGCCATTCAACAAATGCCGCAACTGAAATTGATCAAATCGGTTTCAGAACCCGGATTGTCGCGCATCGGTGTTGAAATCAAGCCGACCTATGACGGTTCCGAATTGCCTCAGGTCTGGGACGAACTTCGGCGCAAGGTGAGTGACGAGCAGCGCAATCTTCCGGCCGGAACAGAAACGTCGCTCGTCTATGATGACTTTGGCGATGTCTATGGCCTGTTTTATGCCTTTACTGCGGACGGCTACAGCAACCGGGATATACGCGATACCGTCAAGCGGATCCGGCGTGAACTGCTGACGGTTACTGGTGTCGGCAAGGTCGAAGTCGCCGGAGAACCCGAAGACGTTATCTATCTGAATGTCGATCAGAACAAGATGGCCGGGCTCGGAATATCGATGACCGACATTACCGGCGTGTTGGATGCTGAGAACCGTATCCAGACCAACGGCTCCGGCATATCGAGCAACAAACGCATTCGGCTGATGACAGCCTCTGCTTTCGATGATTTTCGCGGTATTCAGGATCTTGTGATTGGCCGGCCGGGATCGACCGCGATGATCCGCCTGTCTGACATTGCTGAACTGGAACTGGGTGAACCGGTCCGCCCGAGCCGTTTGATCCGCCACGATGGGCATGAAGCCGTAACGATTGGTGTGTCGCAGGTCGACGGAACAAACATCGTTGATGTCGGATCCAAGGTTATCGACAAGCTCGCGGAAATCGAAGCTCAGTTGCCCGTCGGCATGCAGATCCATTCCATCTACGAGCAGAACATCATTGTTGATCAGTCGGTCAACGGCTTTATCATCAATCTTGCCGCCTCGGTGGTAATCGTGATCGGGGTTCTTGCTCTGTTCATGGGCTGGCGCGCGGCCCTGGTGGTCGGAACCGTGTTGCTGCTCACCGTGATGGCAACAGTCTTGTTCATGCGGATCTTCACCATCGAAATGGAGCGTATCTCGCTGGGCGCGTTGATCATTGCCATGGGCATGCTGGTGGACAATGCGATTGTTGTTGCCGAAGGCATGATGATCAACATGCAACGCGGCATGCGGGCAATTGAAGCTGCCAGCAAAACCGTAAAACAGACCATGTGGCCGCTTTTGGGGGCAACAGTCATTGGCATCATGGCGTTTTCGGGCATTGGTCTGTCGCCGGATGCGACAGGAGAATTCCTGTTCTCGCTGTTTGCCGTGATCGGAATTTCGCTTCTGCTGTCCTGGGTGTTTGCTGTCACGGTCACACCTCTTTTCGGCAAGTATTTCTTCATCACCAATGAGGCCTCAGGGGACGATCACGATCCCTACAAGGGCATTCTTTATACGATTTATCGCAAGTTTCTCGTCGCGACGCTGCATGCCAGACTGCTGACGGTCATGGCGCTCGTCGGCATTACTGTTGCCTGTGTGATGGCCTTCGGGAATGTCAAACAGGCCTTCTTTCCGGACAGCAACACGCCGCTCTTTTATGTCCACTACTGGTCCCCACAAGGGACGGATATTCGGGCGACCGAAGCCGACCTGAAAGAGATGGAGAAGATTGTCCGCGCCGACGAGCGGGTCGACACGGTGACCAGCTTTGCCGGTGGTGGTGCCACCCGGTTTATGCTGACCTATGGTCCGGAGGATGCCAATCCGGCCTATGGGCACATGATTGTTCGCGCCAATAGCCGAGACGACATAGACCTGCTGGCGGTGGACCTGAGGACAGAGTTTGCTGAACGGTTTCCATCTGCGCAGGTGATCACCAAACGTCTTGTTTTTGGGCCAGGTGGTGGCGCAAAGATTTCTGCCCGCTTTTCCGGTCCTGATGAAAATGTGCTTAAGCGTCTTGGCGATGAAGCGCAGTCAATCTTCTCACAGCCCGACAACAAACTCGCCGACGTCAATACGGACTGGCGCCAGCGCGAACTGGTGGTTCGTCCGATCTTTGACGAAGACCGTGCCCGCATCTCCGGTGTGACCCGGGAAGAGTTGTCCCTGTCGCTGCAATTTGCCACCGACGGCGTGCGTGTCGGCGCTTATAGAGACGTCGATGAAAGCATTCCGATTGTTGCCCGCAGAGCGGGCCCTGATGGCATTTCCGTCAATGAAAGTGTCTCAGATTCTCTGGTCTGGAGCAGCAGTCAGCGCCGTTATATCCCGATCGATCAGGTCGTGCGCGAGTTTGTCATGGAGCCGCAGGATACCCTGATCCATCGCCGTGACCGTGTTCGAACCTTGACGGTAAATGCAGAGACGACAGCCGGGGAAACCGCGACGGCGGCATTGGCGAGGGTTCGGCCGCAAATCGAAGCAATGGATTTGCCCGCTGGTTATCAACTGGAGTGGGGCGGGGAGTATGAAAGCACCAATGATGCTCAAGCCTCTCTTGGCGCGCAGCTGCCACTTGGTTTTCTGGTGATGCTGATCATCTCGATCCTGTTGTTCGGGTCTGTTCGCCAACCCCTGATCATCTGGTTGATGGTGCCGATGTCTATCAATGGTGTGGCCATTGCGCTGCTTGCCACGGACACGGCCTTTGGCTTCATGTCTTTGCTCGGGATTCTGTCGCTGTCCGGCATGTTGATCAAGAATGCCATCGTGCTGCTTGAAGAGATTGATCTGCTGATCAATGAGGGTAAGGAAAAGTATCAGGCCATCGTTGAAGCAAGCGTCTCGCGTATGCGTCCTGTGATGCTGGCGGCGATCACGACCATTCTCGGTATGGCACCACTGTTGTCGGACGCCTTCTTCAGAGGCATGGCGGTCACAATCATGGGCGGTCTGGCCTTTGCGACAGTTCTGACCCTGATTGCAGCCCCGGTGCTCTACGCGATTTTCTTCAGAGTGCGCCCGCCAAAATTCAGAGGATCTGAAACACCCAAGGATTTACCGGCTGACACAGCTCCCGCAGGGGGGCGCTGAGTGACAAGGGAGCCAAGAGTTCGGAGCAAACTTGTTTATTATAAATCAGTCACTTTCAGGAATTCCAAGACTCAACTTGTAAAGCTGGCACATTTTCCGTGACAGCAATTAAAAATCCCGCCTGTCGGGGCATGACAGACGGGATTGATCCGGTGGGTTATTAGAGGGCATGGGGACGGGGCCACCCGGCCGGACCTTGTATTGAGGGTCTAGGACGCGATTTCGCGCCGGACATTCATGCGGTTTCCTTTCACGTTGCCGACGACAAGGGGCGAAGTGGCCTGTCTGCACTCTTTTTCAGCCAGGAATGAAGACATGCGAGCATCAAGGTCTCGCAACCGTCTATGCCGAGTGGCTGTTCCGGCCGTCGGGGCAAGAGGTGTGAATGTCATGAAATTCCAAAATGGGAGCATTAGCGTGTCTCCAGATGCGGTGTCGTTGTGTCAGCTGGCTATTTTCTGCATAGGCAAACTCATTTCCATGCGGGCGATTTCATCGCGCAAACGCAGTTTGAATTTTTTCAAAGCCCGGATATGCATCATGTCCGGATAGGGATGCATTTCTTCCCGCCTGATCAGGCTGTCCAATGTGTTGTGCTGGTTGCGCAAGGATTTCAGACGGGTGAACATCGCTTAGTGTCCTTCTCGGGTGTGTTGCGGTGACACTCCGTATATGAGGATGGACAATGAATAGATAAAATACATAGTTTCAATTACTGTGATAGAAAACATCTATTGATTTGTAATTTGCAGGAATTGGACCATGAGTTACCGCCCGTCAGCGCGCCAACTGGAATATTTTCTTGCGCTGGCTGAAACCTGTCATTTCGGACAAGCAGCTCAAAAGTGCAATGTGTCGCAACCGACTTTATCGTCTCAATTCAAGCTCTTGGAAGACAGTCTTGGTACATCGCTTCTGGAACGCGGAACCGGAACCATTTGCCTGACGGCAGCTGGAGAGCAGCTGGTGCCTTTGGCCCGGCAAGGGTTGGAGGCTTTGGACAATTTTGTGTCAGTAGCCGATGCCGGGCAGGAAAATCTTGGCGGATTAATTCGCTTGGGAGTACCGCCCACATTTGGGCCATACTTCATGCCGTATTTGCTCCCAATCCTTAAGGCCGCATACCCGAATTTACAGCTCTATATTCGGGAAGACAGGCCAAATTTGCTGGAGCAGGGGCTGATCGGTGGCAGTCTGGACTGCATCATCACACCGGATGTCTTTCCCAATGACCGTCAGGACTTGAAGGTCCTCTGCCATGAAGACCTGTCACTGGCAGTGCCCGCATCTCATCCCTTGTCCGGGGTAGCGGTGATCCCGGTGGACATGCTGCGCGGAGAGCGGCTGCTGTCGCTCAGCCACGGCTACCGGCTTCATGATGATGTTCAGGCACTGGCTCGCGCTGCTGGTGCCGAGTTTAGTCAGGACTACGAGGGAACCAGCCTTGATGCCTTGCGGCAGATGGTCTCGATTGGCATGGGGCTGGCACTTTTCCCGGCGTCTTACATTGCTTCGGAATTCAGCAAGGAACCTGATCTTCTTTTAAAGAACGTTGAAGGTGTCAAAATGCGCCGAACGATATGTGTGTGTTGGCGTCACGGGAGCTCGCGGGCCGAGCAGTTCAATGTGCTGTTTGATCTTTGCAGAAGCGCCGTTGAAAGCATGCACATCGATGGTATAGAACTGGATATTGCGGAAAGCTGACAAGTTGCTCCTGCGGGGAAATCATGCCAGCCTGACATCAATCGATCAGGGAGAGGTTCGATGCCCCAGATTTCCAGTGATACCGACTGCCAGACCGTCATCACGACTTTCGAGATGACTCCGGGAACCTGTTACGATCTTCTGGATGAATTGAAGGATGCTTACGACAATTTCATCCGACATCAGCCAGGTTTTGTTGGCGCGGGTCTTCATGTGAATGATGCGCAAACCCGTATTGCCAATTATTCCCAGTGGCGCAAACGCGAAGACTTTCTGGCTATGCTGCGGTCAGCAGAAATGCGGGAACGCAATCGCCGTATTTCCGCGCTCTGCAAAAGCTTCGAGCCAGTCATGTATGACGTTGCCGAAAGTTTCGGCTAACGCCGTACCGCTGGAAAGCTTTTTGGTGTGGCTGTCGGAAAAGCCCCTTATTCTGTTGGGCTGTTTCCAACGAGCCGGGGGGCATGGGGATGCGCTTGCGCATCAGATGTCTTCAGATTGGCCCCGGTTTGCCGGACCCAGTTTGATGGTGACTTTCCGGTAACCCGCAAGAACTCGCGATTGAAGTTCGATTTGGTATTGAAGCCGCTGTTCAGCATGGCTTCTGTTGCCGTTGCCCCCGTTTCCAAAAGAGAGCAGGCATGTTCAACGCGATGCCGGTTTATGTAACGGGAAATGTTCTCGCCCGATTGCCGGTTGATAGCTGCTGACAATTGTTTTGCAGGAACCCGCAGTCTCAGGGCCAAACGACTGAGCGTGAGGCCAGGATCCAGAAAGAGCTGCGTGTCAGCCAAAAGGCTCTGAAGCCGCTCGATCAGCGCCACGTCTTCTTCTGTTGGGATTTGTGGCGCAGATGAGTGTACAGGGACAAAAGCCTCATCCTTTAAATCGGACGGGGCCACATTGGGGGACAGGCTCATGAACCCGATCGCCAAAAGGGCTGCGGTAGAACCAACGGTGAGGACTTTTGCCGCAAAACCCGGACTTCCACTTTGAAGCGCAAATGCAATCGCGATGTCCCCCAACGCCGACAACAGCAGGGCAATGGCAATTGTAGTCCAGATGCGCTCGGGGATTGCACCGGCTTCAAGGCGCGCCAATGGCAATGCAGCCCGGTGCCGATGAAGGGCTACCAGAATTGCAAGGCCATACCCCAGGAAAATGGCGGCGATGACAAAATCCAGCGTGACAGGCGCAAAGATCGCGCAAAACAGGGTGAAGGCAGGCGCGAGGCAGTGAATGATGTCTTTCCTGATGGTGACCGGCCGCAGTGAAGCGGAGACAAAGGCAAGCCACGCGATTGGCGGGACAATTGTCGCTGTAATCGGTTGCAGCTGGATAGCACCCGGCACACCGTAATAATGCCCGAGAGCGACCACGAGGTTCTGGAACGCACAAACGGCCAGGAGTGTTGAGAACAGGATCGGTTTCTTCCCGGAAAACCGGCTTTGCAGGAACAGGAAACCAAGAACAAGCGCAACGACAAGCGGCAGCGGCAGAACCAGCATTGGTGAGGCCTCGTAAGATGAAAACACACTTTGCGATAGGACATAAACCGGTTCGAGGCGACCTTTATCCGGATTTAGGACGCAGATTTCTGCAGTTTGATCTAAACCACCGGTATCCAAAAACCGAAACGGGATGTCCTGAAATGAAATCGATAGTCTTTGCTTTTTCTCTGTTGGCTGCAGGGACCGCCATTGCCGCTGAACCTGGGTTGGCTGGGTATGACCGCTTTACCGTTTCTGCCGACCATCGGCCAGCCTTGATGCAAGGGTCTGTATGGTATCCGGTTGGCACGAAAACCTATGCCGGGATTATTGGCAAGGGCCCAGTGTTCAAGGCGACCAAGGCCATGGTCGGTGCCGGAGTGAAACCTGGGCGGTATCCGCTGATCTTGCTCTCCCACGGATCTGGCGGCAACATGGATGCGATTTCCTGGTTGTCATCTGACCTGGCGAACCGGGGCATGATCGTAGCCGGGGTCAATCACCCGGGCTCCACGTCCGGAGATTCTTCGCCAAGGCGCTCTATTCAGCTGGAACAACGGGCGAATGATCTGAGTGCTGTTCTGGACCATCTGTTGGCAGATCCATATTTTGCGCAGTTTATCGATACGGACCGGGTCGTTGCCGCTGGTTTTTCCCTCGGCGGAGGGACGGCTTTGAACCTTGGCGGCATTTCGTTCGATGCAGCGGCCTATGCCGATTACTGCAAGAAATTCGGCAACACAGCACAAGATTGTATCTTTTTCACAAAAGGTGGAGTGGACGTCGATCACCTGCCGGATGCGTTTTCCGCCGATAGCACAGACTCGAGGCTCTCGGGCATTATCGCAATCGATCCAGGGTTCACCTACGCGATCAGCGAGGCAAGCCTTCAGAAGACGCACCTGCCTGTCCACCTGATCAGCCTGGGTAAAGAAAATATCTGGAAGGCAACGGACCTGGGGCCATCAGGCAGCAATCTGGCTGGCCGGTTGCAAAACGTTACGCATGCCACATTTGCTCCTGCACATCACTTCACGTTTCTGGCGGAATGCACGGAAAAAGGCGCACATATCTTGAAGGAAGAAGCCGATGATCCGGTTTGCGACGATCCTGAAGGAACCGACCGGGCAGGCATTCATGCGGACATTGTCAGGTCAATCGCATCGTATGTAGAGGGTTTGAACTAACGAAAGGAGCCGCGCGGTATCAGACAAAGATACTGCGCTGTTCTTGTCAGGGTCAGGTTCCGCAGAACGTTTGATAGGGCCCGAAGTCTTTGGGAGCAGGTTGGGCGTAGGCTTCCAATCCTGCGCGCTCCTTGAATGGATGTTCCAGAACGTTGATCAGCTTTTTGGCGGGCTCATAGTCACCGACCTCGGCAGCTGATAGGGCGCCTTCGACCAGATGATTGCGCGGGATGTAGACCGGATTGACCGCATCCATGCGCTGTTTGATGTCTACGGCGTCAGTGTTTTCCTTGGCCAGCCGGTTCCGCCAGGTCTGGAGCCAGCTTTCGAATGGCGAGGTATCCTTGAAGAGGCCTGAAACAGCATCTGCCGCAGCCTCTGCTAAAGCCCGGAAGAACTGTGTGTAGTCAACGGACTGCTCGGCCATAAGTTTGAGCAAGTCATCGCTCAGTTCCTGATCACCCTCCAGGTCTGACAAGAGACCCAGCTTTGCCCGCATGCCTTCAAGCCACGCTGATCTATAGAGGTCCGGAAACCGATTGAGTTCTTCGGAAACAAGCTCGACCGCTTTGTCCGGGTCATCCGCATCAATCAGGGGCAACAGCGCTTCCGCCAGGCGGGCAAGGTTCCATTGCAGGATCATCGGTTGGCGACCGAAGGCATAGCGGCCTCCATGATCGATGGAGCTGAAAACAGCTGCCGGGTCATAGGCATCGATAAAGGCACAGGGACCATAGTCGATGGTTTCACCGGAGATCGTTGTATTGTCGGTGTTCATGACGCCGTGGACAAATCCGACCAGAACCCATTTGGCAACCAGAGTTGCCTGACGTTCCACAACCCGCCGGAAGAATGTGAGGTACTTGTCGGTGTCGCTGACCAAATCCGGGTCATGGCGCGCAATGGCATAATCGGCGAGTTGGCGCACCTTGTCGCTTTCTCCGCGCGCGGCGAAATACTGGAAGGTGCCAATGCGCAAGTGACTGGAGGCAACACGGGTCAGAACGGCACCGGGTTTCGGGCCCTCCCGAAAGACCAGCTCACCCGTTGTGACCGCGGCCAGCGCACGTGTTGTCGGAATGCCGAGCGCATGCATGGCTTCCCCAATGATGTATTCCCGCAAGACCGGACCGACCACGGCTTTGCCATCACCACCTCGCGAAAACGGCGTGCGGCCAGACCCTTTCAGCTGAACATCGCGCCGCTTGCCTTGGCGGTCGATGACTTCTCCCAACAGGAGCGCACGACCATCGCCAAGCTGCGGCGAGAACCCGCCGAACTGATGACCGGCATAGACCTGGGCCAAGGGGGACGCACCTTCGGGGCTTTTAACACCTGCAAAGACAGCGGCCATATCGTCAACCCCAAGCGACTCAAGTGCTTCAGTTGAAAGCCCAAGTTCCTGAGCCAGCGGACTGTTGAACAGCATAAGCTCCGGCTTGGGCACTTCTTCGCCCTGCCAGTCAACGTAAAAACCGGAAAGGTCCCGGGCGTAGCTGTTGTCGAAGGCAAAGAGTGCTGAGGTCATATGGCCACGTAAATTCCGGAGTGAGGAAACTAACTGCCTCGTTATATAGGTCGAATGCTTGTCTTGCCGACCCTGAAATTTGAATCAGTCAGTGCGAAAAGCGATTTGGCCGTAACGAAATGCGCTCAGGCTAATCTGGTCGAGCGATTTGGTTCATGTATCTGACAATGACCGCGTGATCAGTAGCGAACGCCGATCCGCATGGCATCGTAGATCGCTGCATGGATGTTGCGGCAAGAGACGGAATCGCCAATGCGATACAGATCGAATGCCCCATCAGGGTTGGCGTTGGGAAAGAGGGCGCCGTCCAGTTTTAGCAGGTTTTCATACGACACCGCCCCGTGGTTTCGCGAAGAGGGCTTTAGGTCATAATAAAGGTCATCCAGCGGAAGGATCCCCCGATTTACGACGATCTGATCGTTATGCTGTGTTTTTGCGATACTGCCGTATTCCGAACCGATTGTCGCCGCAAGCTGATTGCCATCGCGCTGAACGGCATCCAGCTGATAGGAGACAGTGAACGTTGACGCCATTTTCTGCAGCGACCGCATGTAAGGCACAAGGTTCATGGCCATGACTTCGGCAGAGAAGGTTCTGTCAGCTGTCATGATTTCAACGGAAGCGCCGGTCGCACCGATAACTTCAGCTGCTTGCAGCGCCGCATGATCGCCAGCCTCGTCGTACACCAATACGTTCTGTCCGGGTTTTACGTCACCGGAAATGATGTCCCAGGCTGACACCACCAGATCATCGCCGGTCTTCAATCCCTTCGTTTGCGGATAGCCGCCTGTCGCGATGATGACAGTTTCCGGGTCGAGCGCCAGAACTGTGTCGGCTTCAGCCCAGGTACCGAAATTGAATTTAACTCCGAGTCGTGTGCATTCCTCAAACCGCCAGTCGATAATGCCGATCAACTCTGACCGGCGTTTTGATTGCGTTAGCAACCGGACCTGGCCGCCGGGAGCGCCGGCAGCTTCAAAAACCGTGACCTGATGCCCTCGTTCGCGAGCAACACGGGCAGCTTCCAGTCCGCCGGGCCCGGCTCCAACGACAACAACGCGTTTCGGGTGTGGAGACCTCGTGATCGTATGCGGCAATTCGAGTTCGCGCCCGGTCGAGGCATTGTGGGCACAGTGGGCCATGCCGCCCTGATAGATGCGATCCAGACAGTAATTGGCACCGACGCATGGGCGGATCTGATGTTCGCGGCCCTCGATTACCTTGCGCACAAGATGCGGATCAGCCATATGCGCCCGCGTCATGCCCACCATATCAAGCTTGCCTTCAGCGATAGCATGGCGGGCCGTTGCAACATCGGCAATGCGGGACGCATGAAACACCGGGAACTTGGTTGCAGCGCGGACGTCACCCGCAAAATCAAGATGCGGCGCGGATTTCATTCCATGGACCGGAATGACATCTGTAAGAGCTGCATCCGTATCGATATGCCCGCGAATGATATTCAGGAAATCTATTTGTCCGGAGTTTTTCAACCGCTGGCAGATTTCAATGCCTTCCTCGCGTGTGATACCGCCTTCCATGTCCTCATCTGCCACACAGCGGATGCCGGCAATGAAGTCATGTCCAACGCGTCGCCGAATTGCGTTCAGGACCTCGAACGTGAAGGTCAGTCGATTGTCCAGAGTGCCTCCATAAGGCGCGTCCAGATGGTTTAGGTTCGGGGACCAGAACTGGTCCATCAGATGGCCGTAAGCCTGAAGTTCGATACCATCAAGCCCGGCAGCCTTCATGCGCTCCGCTGCATCGGCATAATCTGAAATGATGCGGGCAATGTCCCAGTCTTCGATCTTCTTTGAAAAGCCCCGGTGAGCTGGCTCCCGGACATAAGCCGGTGACACCGATGGTAACCAGTCGCCAGCATCCCACCGGGTCCGACGCCCAAGGTGGGTGAGCTGGATCATCACGGCAGTCCCGTGATCGTGACACTCGTCGACGATTTTCTTCATCCAAGGAACAACCTCATCTTTCCAGGCGAGGATGTTGTTGAAGATCGGCGGCGAATCCCTACTGACCGCGACAGACCCAGCCGTCATGGTCAGCGCAACACCGCTTTTTGCCCTTTCAACATGATAGGCACGGTACCGATCCTTCGGCATGCCTTCTTCAGGGTAGGCCGGTTCATGACTGGTTATCATGATCCGGTTGCGCAGCTTGAGATGCTTCAGTTTGTAAGGCTGGAGGAGGGGGTCATTTGTCATTTAGTACCACTTGTCTTCGACGGAAGATTTCTTCTGTGTGACAAAGTCGGAGAGGGCTTCACGCCTGCCTTCATCCAGCTTTGGAGCTTCAAACTCGGCAAGCGTTTTCTTCCAGGCTGTGTTGGCGCGCGTTGCAGCATCAACGGAACCGGAAGCTTCCCACTTTTCAAAAGGGTCATTGTCAGCCAGCGCGGAATCGAAGAACGCGTTCTCGTAGTTCTTCAATGTGTGGGCGCATCCGAAATAATGATTGCCTGGGCCAACTTCCTGAAATGCATCGATAGCAAGCGTATTGTCATCAACGACAACACCGTCGAGATAGGTGTGAAGAGCGCCGCAAAAATCGACATCCATCATGAATTTCTCGTAGCTCATTGACAGGAGACCATCGAGGAACCCGGCTGAGTGCAGAACAAAATTGGCACCACTCTGAACAGCCGCCAGCATCGACATGGTGCTTTCATTCATCGCATGGGCATCGGGAAGCTTGGACGTTGTAAAGCTGCCGGAACAGCGCAGTGGCAGATTGGCCCGGCGGGCAAGTTGACCGACCACCAGAGACCCTGCCGCCGGTTCTGGCGTGCCAAATGTCGGGGAGCCGGACCGCAGGCTCATGGAAGACAGGAAATTACCGTAGATGACAGGTGCGCACGGTCGCACCAGCTGGGCCAAGGCGCATCCGGCAAGCGTTTCGGCATGAGCCTGGGCAATTGCCCCTGCATTTGTCACCGGCCCCATGGCGCCACCCAATATGAAGGGTACCAGCACGACAGCCTGGTTGGCGGCTGCATAGGCGCGCAAAACACTGGTCATAGTACCATCCCAGACCAACGGGGAGTTTACGTTGAGATTGCCCATGATGACGCAATTGTTGTCAACGAAATCAGCGCCGAAGAGAATGCGGCACATCTCGACAGAGTCTTCCGCGCGAGACTGCGCCGTAACGGATCCCAGGAAGGCCCTGTCCGACAGGGTCATATGCGCATAGACCATGTCGAGGTGACGTTTGTTCACCGGCACATCCACCGGCTCACACACCGTACCGCCGGAGTGGTGGAGCCAGGGCGAAGACTGCGCAAGCTTGATGAAGTTCTCAAAGTCTTTGATTGTGCCGTATCGGCGTCCCTCATCGAGGTCCATGACAAACGGACTGCCATAGGCGGGCGCAAAAACAACCTTATCGCCACCGATCTCGATATTGTTTGCGGGATTGCGCGCGTGTTGTGTGAATTTGGAAGGTGCCGTCTTGAGGACGTCTTTCAGCATGCCTCTTGGAAATCGGACACGAACACCGTCAACATCTGCTCCGGCTTTTTTCCAAAGGTCCAGTGACGTTGGATCGTCGCGAAACTCGATGCCGATTTCGGCCAGTATCTTGTCAGCCGTTTCCTCAATCCGGATCAGGTTTTCTTCAGACAAGATGTTATAGGTCGGCATGTTCCGGGTGATGAACGGCCGTCCGATCGCCGGTTTGCTATCAAGACGGGCAGCGCGACGTTTGGCGCGATCACCTTTGCTGCGGCGACCTGTCGGTGCCGGTTCGCCGGACAAGATATCGAGTGCCTCTGCCATGACGTCCTCCTATTTCCTTGGGAAGAAGGCTAGAAACAAATGGAGTGTTTGTGACGCTTGAAAATTCTGATGTTTTGCATAAGCTCACCTTATGGAAAACCTGCGCCATCTTTTGCCGTCTTTTCGAGGACTGGTCGCATTTGAAGCTGCCGGACGACTTGGCTCGTTCACAAAGGCAGGCGCGGAATTGGGTATGTCACAAGCTGCAGTCTCCTACGCAATCAAGGCGTTGGAGGACGATATTGGCCAGTTGTTGTTCACGCGCAGTCATCGAAAGGTCAGCCTGACGGACGCAGGCAAACGACTCCACGCGGATGTCTCGACCGGATTGGCTGCGATGTCACATGGATTGAACTCTGTGCGCACCAGAGCGGCAGAGAATGTCATTACGCTGTCCGCATCAACCGCGTTTGCCACACTCTGGATGGCACCTCGCATGCAGGCTTTGCATAGGGATCTGCCGGACATTGAGTTCAGCCTGCACACATCGGATCGTGATCTTGATTTGGCAGCAGAGAATATTCCGCTCGGGATCCGGCGAGGGCGACCTGAAAACTGGCCTACGTACAATCATGTTTTTCTCGCGCCGGAAGAAATTGTCGCGGTGACTTCACCTGATTACCTGGCAAACAACCCGACAATCAATACGTCCTGGAATCTGGTTGACCATCACCTTGCCCATTTGGATGAACCTCATCGCGGGGCTGTCAGCTGGCAAAAATGGCTCCGTGCGGCTGGTGTTCCGTCGGCGATCCGCGGGCGCGGCGTTCGCGCAAATGATTATGTGGCAGTTCTGCAGATAGCTCTGGATGGCGACGCCATCGCGCTGGGCTGGCGCTGCATCATAGATGTGTTTTTGAAAAACGGCCGACTTGTGGAGGTCACGGACCATCATATGAAGACCGGAGAGGGGTTCTATATTGTCTGGCCGAAAAGCCGGACATTGACACCCAGTGAAGACAGCGTTCGACGGTGGATCATCGATATGCATGCACAGGCCCACCCCGGCAGCTCATAGATTTGCTTCAACACCTGCCAAAAGGTCTAGTTTACCCGATGCTTCAATTCCCTTTGCAGTAGCACTTCTGGAAGTCGGCCTTACCAACGGCACTTTGGGCGCAGGTGAAGGCCTGCCAGTTGTCAGAGGTTATTGGATTGCTTCCTTTCGTCGACACCGCATAAAGATCAATAAAGCGGCTTCGGAGCTTGTCGTCGTTCTTGATTTGCTGCGCAACGGCTGAGCGGCTTTTGGCTGTCAGGTTCTGAACAGAATATGTGTCCTGGTAAGTATATTCTGCCTTCCACTGCGCTGGGCGTCCCGATTCGGTATCAGGAAGGTTCTCAAGATAGTAGGTCGCTGAATTCTTGAGTTCGCCGTTTTGCCGATTGTACTGGAACACGGCAAAGGCTGGGTTGTTGCCGAAAATCGGGCTGACGGCAGGTGTGATCTGGCTGGCAACCAGCGGTGTGCCGTCAGCAGCCTCGATTATCGCAAAGCTGTCCATATGGGTGTGGCCGGAAAATGTGTAGTTCACGGTCCCTGCATACTTGCGCATCAAGTTGATGAATTCAGATGTGTAGTCCTCTTTCCAGAACAAGCTGATCTTTGCCGCACAGACACCCGTGTTTCTGGCTGTACTGTAGGCATTAACGCCCGGAGGTACATGCATGAGGATCTGCACTTTTTTGCCTGCCTGCCGGGTCTCGTAAAGCTGCCAGTCGAGCCAGGACATCATCGCATCTCCCGGTTCACCACCCTCGGAATTGCAGCTGTCCGAATAGCGCGGTGTCCAGAAAATGTTGTTCAGAACGATAACATCGTGATCGGCCATTGTCGGATGGCCAACCTTATAGAATCCGCCTGTATCGAATTGCGGAAAACGATCCGGCTGTTGGCTCAGTTCCGCCCACTGGTCGGCAAGACCGCCGACATAGTTGCCTGATGGTGCGATTTGGTAATCGCCGCAAGCCGCGTCGGTATTGCCCAGGACACCGAAGACGGGAATGTCGCCGACAGCTTCCTTGATGAGGGATGAGACGAATTGCGTGGTTTTCACCGCAAATGAGTCGATCCCTTGCGGAGAAGCACCTGCATACTTTTGGTAGTTTTTGCCGAACCCGTGGCTCAGATAATCACCGGTATAATATACATAGTCATATTGGTAGTTCAGCGCCGCGGCTGCATGGATGGCTGACCGCATCAGCGGAAAACCGGCATCGTTTCCGTATCCCTGAAATTTCTGATCAGGGCCTTGTCCCATGATCGACGCCCATTGCGAAACCGGACTTCGATCCAGTTTTGGAACGAGAGACGGATCGACAAACGGGTCGAAATGAATGTCAGTGATAATAAGGAATAGCCCTTCATCAGCGTTGGTCTGAAGTGGTGAGGGGACCTCTTGAGCCGCAACCGTACCGAAAGTCAGTGCAGCGGCCATCAAGGTAAACGCAATCCGGTTCAACATCTCGGCTCTCCGCATAGTGCAATTGATCCGCTCGACACTACCGCACTTTTGCGCTCAGGTTGAACTGGTAATGCAAGCTCCGTTTTGGAACGTGGACCGCGTTGCAAATGCGTTGTCGGTCTAGGGAACACAAATGATCCTGTGAAGGTTCCAGCCTGCAGGTCGATCGAGTTGCACGGGAAAACCAACTACCGCACCACCCGATCTCGGTCTTGAACCCCGGATGCAAAAATCTCCCGTTCATGTGCGATGAACGGGAGATTTTTGATTGCAGCCTGTTTTGGACCATTAGATCGGATAATGCATGGGCCCGTCCTGAACGGTTATCCAGCGTACCTCTGTGAATTCATCAATTCCGGCGGAGCTTCCAAAGCGGCCATAACCCGATGATTTTACACCGCCAAAGGGCACCTGGGCTTCGTCGTGCACCGTTGGGCCATTGATGTGGCAGATGCCACTTTCAATGCGCTGTGCGACGGACATGGCGCGATTGTGGTCTGCTCCAAACACGGCGGACGACAGGCCGAACTCGCTTTCATTGGCGATAGAGACAGCTTCATCAATGCTGTTGACGCGAATAATCGACGCCACGGGGCCAAAGCTTTCTTCGGCATAGAGCCTCATCGAGGGGCCGACATGGTCCAGAGCCACGGCATTCAGTAGCGATCCACGACCGCCGCCACCTGCAATGATATTCGCTCCTTTTGTGACGGCGTCTTCGACCAGAGATCCAATCCGCGTTGCAGCTTCTTCACTGATCAATGACCCAAGTGGATGCTTTGCCTCGCGAGGATCACCGGCGGTCAGGGATGCCACTTTCGCCGCAAACTTTTCTACGAATTGATCGGCAATGCTCTCCATCACAATGATGCGTTCTGTCGACATGCAAATCTGGCCCTGGTTCATGAAGGCTCCAAATCCGGCAGCCGCGACAGCAGCGTCCAGGTCCGCATCATCCAGAATAATCAGCGGAGCCTTGCCGCCCAACTCCAGCAAGGCCGGTTTGAGATATCGACCCGCTGTCTCTGCAATCACGCGCCCAACCCGCGTCGATCCGGTGAAATTTACGCGGCGAACAGCGGGTTGTGCGATCAAGGTTTCGACAATCTCGGGCGCGTCATCCGGCCGATTTGATATTGCATTGACAACACCAGCCGGCAATTCGGCATCAATCAGTGCTTCAACGATCAGGCCATGGGTCTGCGGACACAATTCCGAAGATTTGAGCACCACGGTATTGCCACATGCCAACGGTAGCGCCAATGCGCGCACACCCAGGATGACCGGAGCATTCCAGGGGGCCATTGCAAGGACGACACCGGCAGGTTGGCGAATGGCCATGGACGTGGAGCCGGGCCGGTTTGTCGGAAGAATTTCACCCTTGATCTGGGTTGTGATGGACGCCGCTTCGACAAACATTTCGGCCGCGAGCATGATGTTGAAACGTGCCCAGGCTTCCGTTGCCCCGATTTCAGTTTTCATAGCTGCAACAAGGTCTTCGCTTCTGGCTTCCAGCGCCTTGGCTGCTGCCAACAAGTAGTTTCGCCTTTGCCTTGGTGTGGTATTTGACCATTCGGGAAACGCACGCGCAGCTGCATCAACGGCACGGATGGCATCTTCCTGCGAGCAGGCTGGTGCTGTCGTTGCCACATCGCCGGTAACCGGGTTCTTGCAATCGAACGTCCGGCCATCGCTGGAATCTGTCTTTTGGCCATTGATCAGGAGTTGTGTGGTGTTCATCTTATTGCCCTTTGCTCATGACGTGGTTGGCGCTGGCATGCCGCCAAGGAAGGCGCGTTGGATTGCGTCATCGGATTTGAGTTGGTTTGCTGTACCGGATCCCACTATTCGACCGGCTTCGATCAAGTAGCCACGGTCGGCCAGTTTCAGACTGGCACTGACGTTTTGTTCAACGATCACAATGGTCAAACCTGCTTCCTTGATGGCAGTCAATGTCTCGAACATCTGTCCGATGACAATCGGGGCCAGTCCGAGACTTGGTTCATCCAGAAGCAAAATGTCGGGGCGGGACATGAGTGCGCGCCCTATGGCGACCATTTGCTGTTCACCGCCGGACATGGTTTGCACCAGCTGCTTACGGCGTTCCGCCAACCGCGGAAACAGGTCGAATACTTCCGATTTTCTCGCGTGTTCTCCGTCGCGCGCGCGCCGTGGATTGGCGCCCAGCATCAGATTGTCCTCGACACTCATTGCCCCAAAGATGCCTCGACCTTCCGGAACAGCCACGACACCGCGTTCGACAATCTCGTGTGTCGGGAGATTGACCAGTTCATCACCATTCAACTTGATGGAGCTGCCCGGAGCTGGAGATACAAGTCCAGCTATGGCCTTTAGCAGTGACGATTTTCCAGCGCCATTTGCACCCAAAATGGCGACAGTTTCTCCCTGGTTCACCTCTAGCGAGGCCTTGTCCAGAGCCAGGTGCGCACCGTAGCGGATGCTGAGATCCTGAATATCAAGCATCATGGCCCTCTCCAAGATAGGCCGCGATAACGTCCGGATTGGCCAACACCTCACTTGTGGGACCATCAGCGATCAGGGCGCCTGCATTCATCACCACACAACGGGGACACAGTGCACGAACCGCTTCCATGATGTGTTCAACGAGAAGGATCGTGATGCCGGTCGACTGCAACTTCTTGATGAGCGCAATACCCATCTGGAGTTCTGTTGGATTGAGGCCTGCAAGCCATTCATCAAGCAGCAGCATTTCCGGTTCAGCCGCTAGCGCGCGTGCCAGTTCCAATCGTTTCTGGTCGATGTAGGTGAGCTCTGCAGGATAGGCTCCCGCCATGTCCTCAAGACCAACCATTTTCAGACAGGACATGGCGATCTGGTCAATTTCATAACCCCAATGGGACTTGGCTCCGAAGGCCGCCGGGACACGGGCGTTTTCCAGAACCGTCATGCTGGGCAGGATGCGCACAAGTTGAAAAGTCCGGGCAATACCAGCTTTTGCGATCCTGTCGGCACGTTGACCGGCGATATCCTGTCCGTTGATGCAAATGGACCCTTGGGTTGGCGAGAGTGCTCCCGAGATCAGATTGATAAGAGTTGTCTTGCCCGAACCGTTCGGTCCCAACAGGCCGACAACCTCTCCCTTGTTGATGTCAAACCCCATCTGATTGACGGCAACCAGACCGTCAAACCTCTTGGAAACACCTCTCAACTCCAACAATGCTGTCATTTGGCTGGCTCCTTTTTCAATCGGGCCAACCGGGCCTCAATTTCACTGAGCACACCGTTGGGCAACAAAAAGACAATCAGGATGAAAAGGGCTCCAAGGAAGATTGAGAAATGGTCGGGGAAACTCGCCGACAACCATTCGAAGATGATCATCAAGGGAATGACACCCAGTGTCGGGCCCCAAAGGCGCGTGGCACCACCCAGCAAGGCCATGATTACGGTCAAGAAGGAGATAGTCGGATTGAAGACAATAGTTGGCTCGATATAGACCCAACGCGGTGACTGGATGGCTCCGGTCAATGTCATAAGGGACGCACTCAGAACGAATAACAACACTTTGGTTCTGGCCAACGCGATACCGCTATGGGCGGCAACAACCTCGTCATCGCCAATCACCTTGAGGGCTAGCCCGAGACGGGAGCGCCGGATCCAAAAGCCGATTGCGATTGTGATCGCCGCCAGGGCAAGCAACTGCCAGTAGATGTGCTTTGTATCAAAGGGCAGGAATATGTAGCGCCCCAGCGTGCCGGTGATGTTCACTTCAAACCAGGTGATCAGCTGGCGAACAAGCTCGGCGAGCCCGAATGAAAAGATAACAAAGTAGATCCCGGCAAGGCGAAGCGTGGCAAACCCGACAAATGTTGCCAAAAGCGCGCCCAAAGAGACCGCGATCAACAAGACAACAGGGTAGGGAAGCACTTCATTGAAGACCGCCACCGTGTAAGCGCCAATGCCGAAAAAGGCGACCGTGGCCAGCGAAATGTATCGGGTTGGGCCTGAGAACATGGCCCAGGCAGTCGCGAGGGTCACATAGCTCATCAGACTGACCATGAAACCGAGCTCGTATTCCCCGAGGAAACTGGGCGCAAATGCGAGAACGGTCAGAGCGATCAGAGGTGCTGCAATGGAAAGGAGTATACGTGTCATGTGTCAGCTCCGAGCCGAGCCGAAGAGGCCTTGGGGGCGCCAAAGCAACACGATGATGAACAGGAGATAGGTCGATGCCAGCGACAGGCCGGGATCAATGTAGGATGTCACAAAGGTTTCAATAACTCCCAGGGCAAGCCCGGATATCAAGGCCCCCATGAGGTTTCCAACACCGCCCATGATGACAACGATCAGTGCCTTCATGGTGAAGACCACGCCGCCAGTTGCCGAGAACGTCACGAACATCGAGACCAGAACACCGCCCGATGCCGCCAGGGCACCGCCAATGGCAAACGCGCCGCGCGCGACCTTGTCGACCTGAATGCCAACCAGGGGAGCTGATGCTGGGGACAGAGCTACTGCGCGCAAAGTCGCGCCCCACCGGGTGTGCGTAATCAGAAAATAAAGTCCAAGTGCCAAGGAGAGAGACAGCACAAAGGCAATGATCCTGCTGACGGCAATTGTCACACCAAAGACATCAACAGGCGTGTTGAGATAGGAATAGCTGGTGAAGTCACTGCCAAACACCACAAGCATAATACCTTGAAGAATGAACAACAGACCGAATGTTGCCAGAATACTGTCGGCTTCAAGCTGGCCACGGTTGGCTGAGCGTTTGACAAGTGGATGCATCATTACTGTGTAGATCACCCAAGACAGGGCGAAACCGATCACGGGAGCCACCAGCAACGTCACAAGAGGTGATAGACCGGAATAGTCGAACAGAACGTAGGCGCAGAAGGCTGCGGCGATCATGAATTCCCCGTGAGCGAGGTTCATGATCCTTGAGATCCCGTACTGCATTGATAGGCCAAGAGCGACCAACGCATATGTTCCGCCAAGAACCAGGCCGAACATCAGGTTTGACATTAACATGGAATATACCGTGGTATCAGACCACTATTGCGGTCAGGGGATCATGTGCCGGTCCTGCAGTGCGCAGAACCGGCTGTCTGATTATTTCCAGGCAGGCTTGGGAATAGTGGCGGCAACAGCGCCGCTTTTGCCGACGGGAGCGATCGCAGCGAATGCATCGCCCTGCCACTGTCCAGCCCACCACAGGGTCCGCAGCTGGTTATCTTCCAATTTGATTTTCCCCATGATTGTCTCGAATTCGCCGTTGGAAAGTTCTGCAGCGACTGCATCGCGGTCAAGCCCTACCCTGCGAATGCTTTCTTGCAACATCTGCAGACTGGAATACGTAATCGCGCTGGCCCAGCTGTCTGGAGGGCTGCCGATTTCCTTCGTGTGGTGTGCGAAATAGGCTTGGATGGCTTCACTGTCAGACTGGACGCCGCCGATCCCCATCACGCCTTCTTGCTGGCCACCAGAGATTTTGGTGAATACCGGAAACGCTCCGCCAACGCCGGTGTAAAAGATCTTGGGATTGTAACCCGCGACCTGCGCCTGTTTGGTTACACCGAAGGTGCCTGGCGGATATGAAAACGCGACAAAGCTGTCGGCACCACTGCTCTTTGCATCATTCACAATCGCAGCGAAATCGGACGTTCCCAGAGGATAGGATACGTCATAAGCCAGCTCGAAGCCCTTTTCTTCAAGAGCAGGCCGCGCTGCATTCACCAAGTCGATGCCAAAACCATCGGCAACGGATATCATTGCAATCTTGTTGTTGATCTGTCCTTCGTCCCGCGAGGCTGCCAGAACGTCAGCAAGGGCTTCGGCATAATCTGAACCGCCACCCAGGAACCAGAAACTCTTGTTCCAGCGTTTGGCAAATTCCGGTGCCTTGTCTGTCACCGCGGTCACTGCAAGATGAGGATAGCCGAATTTGTCCATCAACGGTGCGATTGCAAGATTGAAGCCAGTGCCCCAGGGCGGGAGAATGAAATCTGCCTCGTCTTTTGTTGCCAGCCGCTGGACAGCGCGTACGACTTCTTCCGTTTGGCTCCGGTCATCGTATTCAACAACTTCAATCGGAAGGCGGGACCCGTCAGGCAGCTCCAGCCCGCCTGCCGCGTTTACGTCCTTTACCCATAGTTCGTAATTGGGAATTGTCGTGATACCGGCGCCGGTTGCGTTTCCGCCAGACTTCGAAACAGCGTAGCCGATTTTAACGGAACTACGATCTTCAGCGAATGCCGGTGCTGTTGCGATGCTGTACGCGGCAGTCAAAGCCGCCAAACTTGCCAGCGCATTTCTGCGCGTCAACTTAGTCATTTCTTGTCCTCCCAGAACTGAAACAGCCCGACAGTGCGCTCCTCCTCGAGCAATCTTCCGCGCTGTTCTTCAATCATGGTCGAACGAATTCACACAAAAAATACACTTGTGCGGATGTTAATTGTACTTGTAAGAGGAATACTGGAGGAATTGGCTCGATGAATATCCCGCTAAGTGGCACGTCGTCTTTGCTGTCAATCCAGATTCACGACATAGAAAGTCGGTTGGCGAACACCACGATCAGTCAGCGCCAGGGGCGTAACTGGTTGATTGCATTGCCTCGTGGACGGTGCGTCCTCACCAGTTCAAAACTGAACATTGAGCTTAAAGCGGGGCAAATTGCCTGGATTCCTGCAGAAAACGGTGCAAGTGCAGTGTTCGATGCCTCTTCACGGGCAATTGTAGCTGCAATTCCGCCAGATGTTCTCATCAAAACCATGCCGGACGGGGCTCCAGGCGAAGATCTGCCAGCGTATCAGCGCCATCCGTTTTCCCAGAACAGCTCTGATCCGAACATGATGAACATGGTGGAATCCTATCTCGTTGCGATGAAGGAAGAGGTCTACGAAACCAGGCCCGGGTCTGAACAGATGCTGTCCAACCTGTGTGCATTGCTGTTCGTGCATATCTGGCGCTACCTGCATCGCGATGACACGACACGCCCGATACCGCGTTCGGTTGTCGACAGGTTTATTGCTCTGGAGCGACGGTTTCGTGTCGATCATATGAGCGTTGGGAAATATGCCGAGAGGATCGGGGTGACTCGGGACAAACTGGCGGCGGAGGTGCAAAAGGCCACCGGGCTTTCCCCGAGGGCGTACCTGCACAGGGAGTTGATGCGTGAAGCCAGGGAGCTTCTTGAGGTTTCAGCCCTTCAGGTTGCCCAGATTGCATTTCGTCTCGGATTTTCAGATCCGGCCTATTTCAACCGGTTTTTCACGCGGTATGTCGGCGAAAATCCGGGCAAGTACCGTCAGAAGGTACGACGTCAAAAAAGCACGGCACCCGACAGTTTTGCTTCCTGGCCGTAAGACCTCGGCCACATGTTGGTTTTGAAGACCGCTATCAGAATTACAGGTTCAGGCGAGCTGTCCTTTCGGTCCACTTTTTCACGTACTGTTGAAGTCCAGGGTCAGCGTTTGACGCTTCAAGCGGTCTTTTGAACGGTGTTTTTGGATGCCGTTTATTGTCCAGTGCCAGCAGGGCCGCCCCGATGCTGGTACCGGTTACCGATCCACCAGCCGATTCAACAGGACGCTGCGTGGCTGCCTGAAGCATCTCCAGATACAGCCGGTTCTGGGTAAAGGGGCCTTCGACGATGACCGGTCCATCGGCCCCGGTCATGTCCAGACATACGGATGTGGTCAGGGCAAGATAGAAAGACAGGGTTACGAAACGCTGACCGGAGTTCAGAGTGCTTTCCTCGACGCTCCAATTATGCTGCCTGCCTTGAAATGGACCTGAGCGCGGATCAATCGCTGGAAACAGCATGATGTCATTGTCCAGCACACTTGCGACATCAGCCTCGGTAAAGTCGGTGTCTGCGCCATCAAGGATCATCTCATATTCCCGGCCGCCCATGAAACGGGCAGAGGGAACCGGATCCCCCAGGGCATTCACATTGATCAATGTGTCGCGTGTCGCGTCCAGCGGTTTTGACGGGCGGCCGACAGCCAGTGTAATCACCCAGGTTCCAGTCGAGACGATGGAAAACGGCGCTTGCCGCTTTAACAGGTGCGGATAGAGGGAGGCATTGGAATCGTGGATACCGCAATACACCGGGACGGAAAGCGGCAGTCCTGTTTCCGCGGCAATCTGGGGTCGGAGCGTTCCCAGACAGTCAGAAGCCTTGCGCACAGGAGCCATTTTATCGGTCAGGTTCAGTTGCTCGACCAAGGCAGAGAAATGTTGTTTTTCAGGACACCACAGGTCCGTATGGCAGCCGAGCGAGGTGACTTCGTTGGCGACAACTCCGCTCAGGCGAAACGCCCAGTATTGTGGATATGTCAGGACGGTTGCGATGCGATCAGCGAGCGTGTCATCCGACGTCATTTGCCAGAATAGCTGAGCACCAACATTTAGACCCATCTTCAGGCGAGGGGATCCGGTCTCATTGAAATCAGGCCGGATGGCATCATACTCTTCCGTCAGATCGTCCGGCCCCTCGAATTCATAATCCAGAACCGGGGCGGCGAGGTCGCCGCTGTCATCGAGCAGGACAATGGATGCACCGTGCGTGGTGACTGACACCGCATCGATCCTGTGTTTTCGGTGAAGGTCTCCAAGCGCTTGGCAGATGAAGGCCCAATGACCGTCTATATCGTAATGAGGATAAGGCGGGCCGGGGCGCACATGATTGGGCCGGGTCATAACGCCGATTTCCTGCTCGTCAATCACATCAACGACGGCAACCTTTGCATTGGTCTTGCCGATATCAATTACAGCCACATGCCGGACTTGTTTCATCAGATATCAGTCCATGTGAAAGACGGTTTCGAGCGGTGTCGCGACCGGTTCATTGCCGGGCTTGGTCGCCATAATGTCGGCCATGTGAGCCCACCATTTCTGCATCAACGGATGCGATGGCAGATTGTCCATTGTGTGACCGTCCTGACGCCACAAGACGCCAAACAATATCCCGGTTTCACGGTCCAGGTGGATTGAATAGTCGCTGACGCCGGCCTGTTTGAGAAGTGTCACAAGTTCCGGCCAGATTTCGTCGTGGCGCTTTTGGTATTCTGCTTCCAAGCCCGGATTGAGTTGCATTTTGAAGGCGTATTTTTCCATTACCTTAGGCCTTCCGTTTGGCAAGCAGATGCCGGGCAATCCGGGGCAGGGCAATTACAGCGATCAGCAGCAGGCCGATGAATATCGACATGACGATGCCCGGGACATTCAACAGGCCGAAACCGAAGGTCACCATGCCCATGACAAAAGCGGCAATGACGACGCCCGGGATGGACCCGGATCCTCCTAAAATGTTGACGCCGCCAAGAACGACCATCGTGACGACTTCCAGTTCCCAGCCAAAGGCGATGGATGGCCGGGTCGCGCCGAGACGCGAGGTCAGGCAGATGGCGGCAACGCCGGACATCAATCCTGTCAGCAGAAACAGGACGAATTTAACCCTCGGTACCCGGATCCCGGAAAATAGCGCGCCAACAGGATTGTTGCCGACGACATAAACCGAGCGGCCGAAATTGGTGCGGTGAAGAAGCACGGCAAACACGACGGCGATCAGGGCAAACAGGACAAATTCGAAGGTAATCACCCACCAGACATACCCTTGCCCGAAGAAGGCAAAGTCTGCCGGATAGCCTGTGTAGGCCTTGTCGCCGAGAACAATATAGGAAATGCCTCTGAACAGGCTCATGGTACCTATGGTGACGACTATGGACGGCAGCCCGAAACCGGTCACCAGAAATCCGTTGAACGCTCCGCAGGCCAGCCCGACGCAAAGACCGATGACAACCAGAAGACTTGTGTCGGCCCCCATTTGAACAGCAAATCCCATTGCTGTTGACGTCAATGCGATGATGGAGGCGACAGACAGGTCGATTTCACCGGATATGATCAGTAGCGCCATTGCAAAGGCGATCATTGCCTTTTCGGTGAAATTGAAGGTCGCATCGGACAGGTTCCACGGGTCCAGAAAATAGGGCGACGCGAAACTGTTCAAAATGAAAACACCGACAGCAACGAAGAGCAGGAGTAGCTCCCAGCTAGCCAAAAACCGTTGCAGCGGAGACTTCAACCGGTCCGGCAACAGGCGGCCAGCGCCTGATGGGGCTTCAGGGGAGGCGAGGCTCATAGTGCATGCTCCGCTTTTTTCAAAATGACACGGCCCTTGGTCCGGTTTGATGTCGCGTTGAAGGCGACAGCAATGATGATGGCGGAACCGGAAATTGCGAGCTGCCAGAATGGCGAGATATTGATCACCGGCAAAGCGTTTTTGACAATGCCGAGGAACAGCGCGCCCAGAACGGCTCCGCCAACGGACCCGATACCTCCGGCAATGGAAATTCCGCCAATCACACAGGCCGCCACCACCTCCAACTCGAAGCCTCCGGCAATATCTACATAGGCAACCGCATAACGCGCGACCCACAAATATCCGGTCAGTCCCGCAAGGGCACCAGACAGAACAAATGCCGCGCATTGAGTCTGGCCAACATTGATGCCGGTATAGACCGCAGCATGCGGGTTACCGCCCACGGCGAAGAATGCCCGGCCAAGAGACGTGCGCCCGATCAGGATCACAAAAAACACAACAACGAGGATGGCGATCCACGACAACATCGGAAGGCCGAGGACCGTTGCCCTTGGAAACGCCTTGAAGGCGTCACTCATTTCATGAGCATTGATCCATTGACCGTCGGAGATCAGAAAAATCATGCCACGGTAGATCGTCATGGTGCCAAGCGTCACTACAATCGGGGGAATATCGAGTTTCCAGACCAACAGCCCGTTGACCAGCCCCATCAGAGCGCCAAGGGCAACAGCAATCAGCAGGATTACCGGGACCGGGAGCTCCGGCATGAGCGTGTTCAGCATGGCAACGACCATGCCCGTCAAGGCGAGGTTGGCGGCAACCGACAGGTCGATGCACCGGGTCAGGATGACGACCATTTGACCTAGCGCTAGAATGATTAATGGGGCGGTGTCGTTGAAGACATTTGCTAAATTCGCAGGCGCAACGAAGGCAGGAAAGCGGACTGCAATTGCCAGGACGAGCACCAGGATAGCAGCGCCCAGAATGGTTTCGCGGGATTTTAAAGAGGAAACGATCACGATTTCATCTCCGCTATTCCGGCAGCTGTACGCACGAGGTTTTCAGGTGTCAGGTCATCGCCCTGATATTCGGCTGCTATTCGACCTTCACGCATGACAATCACCCGGTCAGACATGCCCAGAATTTCAGGTATTTCGGAGGACACCATGATAACTGCAAGGCCTTGTGCGGCAAGTTCTGCCATGAACTCATGAACCGCTGCTTTTGAGCCGATATCGATGCCTTTTGTGGGTTCATCCAAAATGATCACCCTAGGCTGTGTCGCCAGCCATTTTGCAATGACGACCTTTTGCTGATTACCGCCCGACAACTCACCGATATCCTGATCCAGCGCCGCTGCTCTGAGATCTAGCCGCTGGGTATAGTCCCTAGCGAGTTTGAACTCTTCGGCAAGCCTCAAAAAACCATTCCTTGAGGTGGATTTCAGTGACGGCAAGGAGACATTTTGAAAGATTGGCAGGCGCTTGATGGCGCCCTGTTTGCCACGGTCTTCAGGTACATAAACGATGCCGTGGCTGATGGCTTCATTGGGCGTTCTGATGACCGCAACATGATCATCAATTCTGATCGCGCCCTTGGAAGGTTTGGTGACCCCGAACAGGGCTTGCATGAATTCGCTTCGGCCTGCACCGACCAGTCCGTAAAACCCGAGGATTTCGCCAGCTCGAAGGGAAAAACCAATGTCCTCGAATTCGGTCGGATGGCTGTATCCGACAACTTTCAAGACTTCATCGCCCAAATCGGCTGTTCGTTTGGGAAAGACCTGATCGACCGAGCGACCGACCATCAAGGTGACCAGATCGTGCTCGGTGATGTCGGTGATCTTTCCGGCACCAACCATCTTTCCATCCCTGAAGACGGTGTAGCGGTCCGCTATGCGGAAGATTTCATCGAACTTGTGGCTGATAAAGAGGATCGCTTTGCCCTCTGCTTTCAGCCGTTCGACGAGCTCATAGGTTTCTTCGATTTCCTTGTGAGACAAGGACGCTGTCGGCTCGTCCATGATGACGATCTTGGCGTCGATTGACAGCGCACGCGCGATCGCGACCAGATGTTTGTTCGCGATGCCAAGGTCTTTGAGGGTCACCGTCGGGTCGATCTGCGCCCCGATCCGATCAAGAAGTTCCTTTGCACCGCGCAGAATCTCCTTGCGGTCGATCAGGCCAAAGCGAGTCTTAGGCGCATGACTGATGAAAATGTTCTCAGCAACGGAGAGGTCATCAAACAGCACGGTTTCCTGGTGAATTGCAGTGACGCCCGCCTTGCCTGCATCCTGCGCTGTTGGAAAAACTACAGGCTTTCCTGCGATGCTGATCTCGCCTTCTTCTGGCTGGTAGATACCGGTCAAAACCTTGACGATTGTTGATTTTCCTGCACCGTTTTCACCAACCAATGCGGTGACTTCGCCGGGATAAAGGTCAAGCTCAACGTCTGCCAGCGCTTTGACCCCGGGAAAGGATTTTGAGATTCCTTTCAGGGATAAAATGGGCTGCCCCGAGCTGTCCGCCGATTGCGGATTTGCGTTCTCGATGCCCTGCATATTCGCAAGCATGACCAATTCCCGGTGCGGTAGAATGAATGGAGGAGTTTGAAATGACCCGGCGCAGTCTGCAAGCGCCGGGTCCAGTTGGGGGCTAGGTGTCTAGGCCCGGGAGATTAGAAAATGTCCTTGAAAGCGTCGATATTCGAGCTGTCGTAGACGAACGGATCGGCCATGGCACCTTCATTGTTGTCGTCCAGGGTAAGCGCGCCCATGCGGCCCATTGGAATTTCCGCGCCCGGCTTTGCTTCGGCTTTATCAGTTGCGAGATTGTAAGCCAGCACTGTCGCTGAATAGCCAAGGTCAATCGGGTTCCAGATTGCAAAGGACTTGGATGCACCAGATTCGATGTGACCTGCCATTTCAGAGGGAAGACCAAGTCCGGTAACATTGACCTGACCAGCTTTCTCAGCGTCCGAGACAGCCTGTGCAGCCGCAACAATTCCAACAGACGTCGGCGCAATGATCGCCTTCAGGTCCGGGTAAGTCTGCATGAGGCCCTGGGCTTCGCGGTAGGATTTATCCGCAAGGTCGTCCCCATAGACGGTAGCGACAACATTGATCCCAGGGTAATTCCCCTTGACCTTGTTCATCTCCTCGATCCAGATGTTCTGGTTCGTGGCAGTTGCGGAAGCCGATAGAACAGCAACATCACCGCCATCTGGCAGATGATCTGCAGCGAGTTTGATGATCATATTTCCAATCAAAGGATTGGATGACGGGTTGAGGTGCAGCTGGCGTCCTTCTGGAGCCACGCCGGAATCCCATGAAACGACCGTAATTCCGCGTTGCATGGCTTTTTTCAAGGCCGGGACCAGTGCATCCTGATCGTTGGCGGAAATGGCAATTGCGTCAACTTTCTGGGCAATCAGAGCATTGATGACTTCGATCTGGCCTTCTGCTGTCGTGTCGGTTGGGCCGGTGTAGATGATTTCCACATCGCCCAGTTCCTTGGCGGCTTCCTCGGCGCCCTTTGCTGCTGCTTCAAAGAAGCCGATGCCCAAAGCCTTGACCACCAGCGCGATGCGTTTCGTTTCGGCTTGTGCCGGTGCGGCAATGCAGATTGCAGCCACTGCCGTGGCCGCCAGAAGTGATTTGAAAAGTCTCATTGTCTTCCTCCCTGGATAGCTGCCGGTCCTCCACGGTTCCGGCAGAATGTCGGCTACCTGTTCGAGGTCGCCAGTGTTTGCGTGGCACTTGACTGCGCCACGATCAATTTGATGTCTGCTTGTTCCAGCATGTTTGCCGCACTGTCCGGGATGCCATCATCGGTCACGATGGTGGTGATCCGGTCGAGGGGGCACAGGATAAGGCTGGAGCGCGCACTGAACTTTGAAGAATCCGCCAGAACAATCAGCTCGTCGGCCTGGCCAATCAGTTTCTGCTCAGCCTGGATCAACAGCGGATCGGCCTCCATGAGGCCGAGCGGTCCAAGGCCCTGTGCGCCCATGAACATGCGTTTGGCATAGAAGTTCCGCGTCACATCATTCTCAAAGGGGCTCAGGATGATGTGCTGTTCTCGGTAAATTACACCGCCGGACAGCATGATCGTGTTTTTTGAATTTTTGAGGAGATGCTCTGCAATCGGAAACGAGTTTGTAAAGACCTGCATTCGTTTGGTGGCCAGAGGGTGCACCATCTGGAATGTCGTTGTGCCACCATTGATGATGATTGCGTCGCCGTCATCACAGAGTTCGACGGCTTTTTGAGCGATCGCACGTTTTTGCGCGATGTTGATCGTTTCGTTGACGCTGAAAGGTCTGCCAGCCAATCCGACGAATTGAGGCGGGTTGATAGACTCCGCACCACCGCGCACACGCCGCAACTTCTTCTGCATATGTAGCCCGGCAATATCCCGCCGAATGGTGGCCTCAGAAGATTCCGTCAATGCCACCAGATCCTGGACCGTGACAACCGGACGATCCTGGACTGCAGATAGAATTATTCTGTGGCGTTCTTTCTCGTGCATTCATGCCTCCCGTTGATCAAATGCAATCATCATTACCATTCAGTGTCAATCACAAAATGTCATTTATAATCATGATGCGATGCAATATGATTGTTTTTGATTGTTTTTGATTGACAGCCCTGTTCCGATCAGCGAGGCTCTAATCAAACAGGCAGGCTCTGTCAGGAAATAATTGGGAGAAATCGATGTTGAATTCTGCCGCCGGATCTCGGCTGGAAACCCTTTGGGATAGCCAGAAGGCGTCATCCATGAGCGAGGCCGAGTTGTTGCTTTACCGGTCCAACCTTCTTGGATCTGACAAGCGCATAACCAACTATGGCGGCGGCAACACATCGGCAAAGGTCACGGAAAAGGATCCGTTAAGCGGGCAGGACGTTGAAGTTCTCTGGGTAAAGGGCTCCGGGGGCGATGTGGGAACCATCAAGATGGATGGTTTTGCAACGCTTTATATGGACAAGCTCCGTGCCCTGAAGGGCATTTACCGCGGCGTTGAATTCGAAGACGAAATGGTTGGCTATCTGCCGCATTGCACGTTTAACCTCAATGCCCACGCTGCCTCCATCGACACGCCCTTGCACGCCTACGTACCCAAAAAACATGTCGATCACATGCATCCCGATGCAATCATCGCGATTGCAGCAGCTGCTGACAGCAAGGCCATCACGGCCGAGATTTTCGGAGACGATGTCGGTTGGCTTCCCTGGAAGCGGCCAGGGTATGAACTTGGCCTGTGGCTGGAAAAGTTCTGTCAGGAAAACCCGAACGCTCGCGGTGTTGTTCTGGAAAGCCATGGCCTGTTCACATGGGCCGACGATGCAAAGGCCTGCTACGAGACAACAATCGAAATCATCAACAAGGCCATTGCCTGGTTTGAACAGAAAAGCGCCGGAAAAGGTGTTTTCGGCGGAGCTAAGCACAAATCATTACCTCTTGCAGAACGGCGCAGGGTTGCTGCCGAGCTCATGCCTGCAATCCGGGGAATGGTAAGCAGCAAACAACATATGGTTAGTCATTTTGATGACAGTGACGCCGTCCTGGAATTTGTTTGCTCCAATGACATGGAGGCGCTTGCCGCTCTTGGCACAAGTTGTCCCGATCATTTTCTGCGCACGAAAATTTGTCCGTTGGTGGTCAACTTCGATCCTGCAAAACCCGATTTGGCGGCAACGCTCGACGGACTGCCGGACAGCGTAGCCGCCTACCGGGAAGGCTATGCAGCCTATTATGAACGCTGCAAGCATGATGACAGCCCGGCCATTCGTGATCCGAATGCCGTTGTCTACCTTATACCCGGCGTCGGAATGATCACCTTTGCCAAGGACAAGGCAACAGCCCGGATTTCCGCTGAGTTCTATACCAACGCAATCAATGTGATGCGCGGCGCGTCCAGCGTATCCACCTACTGCGGCCTGCCAGAGCAGGAAGCCTTTGATATTGAGTATTGGTTGCTCGAAGAAGCCAAGTTGCAACGCATGCCAAAGCCAAAGAGTCTGGCCGGGAAAATTGCCCTGGTAACGGGTGGAGCAGGTGGCATCGGATCAGCAACGGCCGAGCGATTTCTGCGAGAAGGGGCCTGTGTTGTTCTGACGGATATCGACGCGGATGCTCTTTCGGCTACAGCTGAGAATCTGGCCGCGCGTTATACAAGGGACGTTGTTCGCACTGTGACAATGGATGTCACCAATGAAGACGCGGTTGCCGACAGCTATACACGCGCCGCAATTGAGTTCGGCGGTGTCGACATTCTGGTCTCCAACGCAGGCATAGCGTCCTCTGCGCCAGTTGAAGACACCACGCTGGCACTGTGGAACAAAAACATGTCGATCCTGTCGACTGGTTATTTCCTGGTGTCCCGCTCTGCGTTCCAGATGATGCGTACACAGGGACTTGGCGGATCAATCGTCTTTATCGGCTCCAAGAACGGACTGGCAGCTTCTCCCGGGGCAAGCGCCTATTGCACGGCCAAGGCTTCTGAACTGCATCTTGCGCGTTGCCTGGCTCTTGAGGGGGCTCCGCACGGAATTCGGGTCAACGTGGTCAATCCTGATGCCGTCTTGCGCGGATCAAAGATCTGGTCTGGTGACTGGCTGAAAGAACGTGCCGAAGCCTATGGCAAGGATACCTCCGAACTTGAAGAACACTACCGTCAAAGATCTCTTCTGAAACGGTCGGTTATTCCCGAGGACATTGCCGAAGCGAGCTATTTTTTCGCCTCCAGTTCTTCAGAGAAATCGACCGGCAACATCATCAATGTTGATGCCGGCAATGTTCAAGCCTTTACGCGCTAACAGGGGTTACGATGTCCATGATTGAAACATCTCTGGTTGACCAGGAAAACGCGCAGCGCCTTGAAACCCTGAAGCGTGACTATGATGCTCTGGGCGAACATCTTGACCGGCGCGGAATTGCGATTGCGAAGATCAAGGCACTGGTCACCAACTACGGCGTTGCGATCCCGTCCTGGGGTGTCGGTACGGGGGGCACGCGGTTCGCACGGTTTCCCGGGCGAGGTGAACCCAACACGGTCTTTGACAAGCTCGATGACTGTGGTGTCATTCAACAGCTGACCCGCGCAACGCCCAACGTCTCACTGCACATTCCCTGGGACAAGGCAGACCCGTCAGAGCTTAAGGCGAAAGCCGCCGAAGTCGGGCTCGGCTTTGATGCGATGAACTCCAACACATTTCAGGACCAGCCGGGCCTGGATCACTCCTACAAGTTCGGATCTCTCTCGCACACGGATGCCGCAACCCGTCAGCAGGCGATCGAACACAATCTGGAATGCATTGAGATCGGAAAGGCCATTGGCTCAAAAGCCCTGACCGTCTGGGTCGGTGATGGTTCGAATTTCCCGGGTCAAAGCCATTTTACACGGCAATTCGAGCGCTATATGAAGTCCGCCAAGACCATATACGCTACCATCCCGGACGATTGGCGGCTGTTTACCGAACACAAGATGTACGAACCGGCATTCTATTCAACAGTGGTGCAGGATTGGGGCAGCAACTATCTGATTGCCACTGAACTCGGCGAGCGGGCCTTTTGTCTCGTTGACCTTGGCCACCATGCCCCGAATGTGAATATCGAGATGATTGTCGCCCGGCTGGTCCAGTTTGGAAAACTTGGCGGGTTCCATTTCAACGACAGCAAATACGGCGATGATGACCTGGATACCGGATCCATCGATCCCTATCGTTTGTTCCTGGTGTTCAATGAACTGGTCGACGCTGAAGTGCGCAACCTACCAGGGTTCGACCCGGCCCATATGCTGGATCAGTCTCACAATGTCACCGACCCAATCGAAAGCCTTATGGTGTCTGCAATGGAAGTCCAGCGGGCCTACGCTCAGGCTCTCCTCGTTGACCGTGCTGCATTGGAAGGCTTCCAGCAGGATAACGATGCCCTGATGGCGACGTCCACGCTGAAAGCAGCGTTCCGCACGGATGTAGAACCTATCCTGGCCATGGCGCGTTTTGAGACGAGCGGTGCCATTGATCCGGTCGCGACCTATCGATCCGCCGGGTATCGCCAAAAGGTCGCTGCGATACGGCCAGAGGCCTCTGGCGCAGGTGGTGGGATCGTTTAGGTAGGTGTCGGGAATGCTTTCTTGTCACTGCATGAACCCGGGCCTGGCTGCCATTTATGATCAGCCAGAACAGCCCAGAATTATAACTTCCTGGTCGGTCGGAGCTATGAATTGGCTTTTATCAGGTCGGTGACCTGTTCGGCCGCTTCCAGCGCTCCCTCCAGAAATCCGCCATTCTCGGGCGCTGTTTCTGTGCCCGAGAAATAAAGCCGATTTGCCCAAGGGGTACCTGCCAACTGGATAGGCCGGTAACTTGGATGACCGCCAGTATCAGCCCTGTCCTTGTCAGTGGCGACATGCTGGTCTTCGGCCCAGGCTTGGAGATGAACCTGCGTCGGGGAAGCCGCCTGCGGGCCAAATAAGTCTCCAAGTTGACACAGGCACCGCTCGACAAGGTTATGCCTATCTCCGCTCCGGGTAGCCTCTTGCGGCGCGATAAACCCGAAGAGGGCTGCTTCACCCTCCGGCTCAGGGGTTGCCGTGGCATCGTGGACTTCAAACAACGGGCCAACATGACTGATGGCATCGCCGGAAAGTCCTGCAGTACGCCAAAAAGCACTGTCATAGGTGGCGACAAGCTTGGCTTGTCCGGCCATCCAGGTTGGAACAGCTGCAAGTATTTGCCGCGTCTGCAATTCGAGTTCCGGGGAAAACGAAATCAGGTTTTCTGCAATGCGCGGCGGAAGTGCGAGAACGATCCTGTCGCACTCGATCTGCCAAGGGGCACCGTCGGCATGTCCGTTGACAGTCGGCGTGTTCTGGCCGCAGTCGATTGCGGTTACCTCATGCCCCAAATGAAGAACCTCCGCCGGCAACCGCTTTGCCAGGGTTTCTGTCAGGTGGGCCAGTCCTCCAGGAATGCGCAAGGCATCACCCATAGTGGCAAAATCCAGATCCCGGCGTATCTGGCCGGTTTGATCCTGAAAAATAAGAATGCCAATTGAGTGCTGCCGCATCACCGAAAGGCCAAGGTCGTCGATCAGTTGCAGCATCCGGGTGTTATGCGGCCAGATCCAGGCGGGCCCCAGATCATACCGCAGCTCCGGTGAGAGGGCGCCAGCCAGAGAATGGACACGGCCACCCACACGGGGTTTGGCCTCAAAAATTTCCACATCGAAACCCTGACCGAGAAGTCTCTCGGCAGTGGTCAATCCGCTCAACCCAGCGCCAACAATGGCGATATCTGTTGTCTTGCCAGCCACAGAGTTTCTTTCTCAGAACAGGAATTGTCTTCGATTGGCGAAGGGCAAAGGGATGCGATGACGAGGAACAATCCAAGTCACAGCGTATGTGCCGGAGGCAGCCGGAACAGACATTATCTCATTTGAACCAGATTTCAGACCGGTTTAAACAGGTCCTTGTAAGTGTCCCGAAGCATGTTTTTCTGAACCTTGCCCATCGTATTGCGTGGCAACTCGTCGATCACGAAGAGCCTTCGTGGTTGTTTGAAACGGGCGAGGGACTGGTTGACTGACTGCTCGATCTCCTTGGGATCAATCGTGCCGGTCGTGTCGGCCACCAAAACAGCAACAACAGTTTCGCCGAAGTCTGGATGCGGAACGCCAACAACCGCGCTCTCCAGAACACCTGGTTGATCATCCAGCAGAAGTTCGATTTCCTTCGGATAGATATTGTAGCCGCCGGAAATGATGAGATCCTTGTTGCGGCCAACGATCTGCACATACCCGTCTTCATCGATTTTGCCGAGATCACCGGTTATGAAAAATCCGTTGCTGCGAAGTTCGGCAGCTGTCTTGTCCGGCATTTGCCAATAGCCTGTGAAGACATTGGGACCACGAACCTCAATTTGCCCGATCTCGCCAGCGGCCAATTCTGAACCGTTGTCCGGATCAGTAATCTTGAGCTCCACGCCCGGCAGCGGCAGTCCGACAGTTCCGGCCTTTCTGTCCCCATCATAAGGATTGGACGTGTTCATGTTCGTTTCGGTCATTCCGTAACGTTCCAGAATTCGGTGGCCGGTGCGGGCTTCGAACTCCACATGCGTTTCTGCTAACAGCGGCGCACTGCCGGAAATGAACAGCCGCATATGCTTCGCCAGGTTTTTGTTGAAACGCTCATCTCCAAGAAGGCGAGTGTAGAATGTCGGTACGCCCATCATCGTTGTAGCCTTGGGCATCAGACCCAACATCTGGTCGAGATCGAACTTGGGCAGGAAGATCATCGACCCGCCAGCTGCGAGCGTGACATTGGTTGCCACAAAGAGCCCGTGGGTGTGGAAGATTGGCAAGGCGTGGAGAAGCACGTCACTGGACGTAAAACGCCAGTGTTCGGCCAGGGTCTGGGCATTGGATGCCAGGTTCGAATGCGTCAGCATCGCCCCTTTGGATCGCCCGGTCGTTCCGGAGGTATAGAGAAATGCGGCAAGGTCACTCCCTGTTCGGGCTACAGTGTCGAACGCCTCCGGCTTGTCTTTTGCCAACTCCATGAGTTCGCCTGAGCCGTCAGAATTTAGCGTACTCAACCGGGCGTTCAGTTTTTCACAGACGGGCGCAAGAGCGTCTTTCATTCCGCTATCGCAAACGACCAGCTTGGCACCGCTGTTCTCTATGAAATATTCCAGTTCATCGACCGTATAAGCGGTGTTGAGCGGCAGGAAGACGGCCCCAGCCTGTACACAGGCAGCATAAAGCGCAAGCGCTTCGGGAGACTTTGCGATTTGAACCGCGACACGGTCGCCGGGGGCGATGCCATAATCAGAAAATGTGTGAGCTATTTGAGCTGCAGTTGCCAGAAAGTCGCCGTAACTGATTGCCTTTCCATCGCCCAAGTAAAGAAAGACGTTGGTGCTTCCCGCATGAGGGCGGAAAAATGTGTCATACAGCAGGTTGCTCATGCACCTGTCTCCCAAGTTTTTGTTTTTTGGCAGCGTTGTCAAACGCGCGGATGTCTGATGAAGCGGTAATCAGCAGATCAGCTGCATAACGCTCGTGATTTTGCGGAACCTTGTTCAGGTCATAAAGGTAATTGACCATCACGCTGGCCGACTGCGCCTGACCTTTATCGGAAAGATCTGCTCCAGCGTGGACAGCATGGATTTGTGCGCCGTTGCCGAGATGAAACCGGGCAACCGGATCCAGTGGCCGACCATTTTCCTGTTTGGCCGACATGAGATAGTGCGCTGCAAGCGTTTTTAACTGCTGCGGGTCGGCATCTTCGAAGGCGATGCCTTCACGCGATAGCCATTTTGTCAGGCCCGGAATTGGAGACAGGGTCACGAACGTTTTCAGGTTGGGCAGTTCGGCAGAAAGGTCAGCTGCGACCTGTTTGATCAACGAATTTCCGAACGAAATGCCTGCAAGACCGTTCTGGCAGTTGGAAATGGAATAAAACGCAGCGGTTTTGGCCTTGCTCGCTTCTATCGGCTCCCGGTCTTCAGCCAGCAGCTCCTGTATGGAGCCCGGGACCGCGCCGGTCAAAGCAACCTCAACGAATATCAGTGGCTCATCGGGCATGGAGGGATGAAAGAAAGCAAAACACCGACGGTCCTTCGGGGCCAAGCGGCGGCGCAGATCTTCCCAGCTGGCAATTTCATGCACAGCTTCATAGGCGATGATCTTTTCAAGAATATGCGCCGGGCTTTCCCAGTTGATGGGCCTTAGAACCAGAAAACCACGATTGAACCACGACACAAACAGATGTCGGAAATCCTGATCGAGTGCCTGTAATTCATCGTCCTGGCGACCAAGGCGCAAAAGGTCAGCGCGCATGCGCACCAATTCTTCCGTGGCCCCGGGGATCTGGTTTAATCGCCGGAGAAGTTCCTGACGATCCGGCTCCACGGAGGACATGAATGCCTTGTAAGTGCGTTTGTTGGGCGCGGCTTCATAGGCGTCGAGTGTTTGCCGGACAGTTTCGGGATCAATATTCATACCCTTCGCCAAATGGCGAAAGAAACTCAGTTTTTCAGGGTCATCCATGGCCTGAAATCGGCGCAGAATCTGAACGGCAGCAGATACGCCTGACACTTCGCCAGTTGCACCGACAAGCGCAGTTACCAACTCCTCGATAGACCGTGAATCAGCTCTGTCCGGTGCGTCTGGTCGATAGCGGCGTTCAAATATTGTCGACAGCAAATCGCCGAGTATCGTCATTTGCCTCTCCAATGGAATCGGATGGTGTGGGCAGGGGCATCATGGCGAATATGGGGTATGATCATCCGCATCCAAACCCTAAAAAGTGAATATCTACATGGTATTGTCACTTAAAGCCGACGGACTTTGTTGACAGGCCAACGGAGAGGCTGAAGCTGCCTTCGTTAATCAGCCAGCGCCGGATCGTAAATGTGCGAACGCCATTTTTGTGCATCGGATCATCGGCCGCAAGTGCACGTGCGTCTTCGAGTGACGCTGCCCTGTAAATTATCAAACCTTCGCCGGTCATTTCCTCACCAGAGGAGTCGGAGACTGGTCCGGCAAAGGCGAGGTTGCCTTCTCTCTCCAGGTGCGCCTGGTACGCAAGATGGTCCGGAAGAGATCCTGGAATATCTGCGTCCGGCCCAACCGGCCTTGTATTGACGACATAGAGTTCCAGTGCGAGCGCGCCGCGCTCTTTGGCAGTCCGTTTATAGTCGGCCCATTTTGGCATTTTGTGTCTCCTTGTTTTTTGCACCTTAAAAAAATCGATATTATTTGACAATCATAAAAATCGTCGTCATTGTATTCAAAATTATAGAAACACCGAGGCTATTATGCGATTTCTAGTGGGAACAGGTACGTCAGGGCAGGGCGTCTTTCTGGTCGAGGGCGATCAGGCTCGGAATTTGACTGCTCTGAACAGCAATGTCGGGTCTGATCTGCAGGCACTGGTCGATGGGAGTGTCGATTTGAGCGCATTGCTCGCTCAAAAAGATCAGATTCCTTCAGAAGCTCTGTCGTCTATTACGCCAGCACTTCCTGTTTCCAGACCTGGAAAAATCATCTGCCTTGGTTTGAACTATGTCGACCATATCAAGGAAGGTGGCTACGACGTGCCTACCTATCCGGCGCTGTTCATGCGGTCCCAGACCTCGATGATACCGGCGGGCGCCCCAATGATCCGGCCGTCCTGCTCTGAACAGCTCGATTACGAAGCCGAGCTAATGGTGATTGTCGGCAAGGGTGGCAAGCATATCAGCGAAGCAGACGCTCTCAGCCACGTCTTTGGTTACACTATCTTCAATGATGGTTCGGTGCGCGAATATCAGCGCAAGACCCACCAATGGACACCAGGCAAGAACTTCGACGCAACAGGCCCGCTTGGCCCGGTTGTTGTGACGCCGGACGAGTTGCCGGAAGGCGCGGTAGGTTTGAAAATCGAAAGCCGTGTCGGCAGCGAGATCCTTCAAAGTGCCAATACGTCCGACATGTTGTGGAGCGTTGCGCGCACAATTGCGACAATTTCGGAATACTCGACCCTTGAGCCAGGTGATTTGATCGCAATGGGAACACCTCCAGGTGTTGGCCATGCCAAAAAACCGCAGCGTTGGTTGCGTCCGGGCGAGGTTGTGGAAGTGGAGATCGAAGGTATTGGCATTTGCGCCAATCCTATCGTTGCCGAAGAAGACGTAGTCTCTACGGAGGCCGCCGAATGACGATGTCTGCTTCAAAGGCGCCGACGGGTGAGGCTCTGGCCAAACTCCGGGCTGAAGCTCAGGAAACGGTCCGAGGTCTTCGGGAGAAAATCAGCCATCTGGATGATGCCAGTATTGACATGATCCTCCGCGATGCTCGCTCTCATTATGCCTGGCAGGACAAGCCGGTTTCACGGGATCTGCTGGAGCAGATCTACGATATCACTGCTGCCGGGCCGACCAGCATGAATTGTTGTCCGGCAAGGTTCTTCTTTATCGAGACACCTGAGGCCAAGCAGCGATTGGCGAAATCGCTCAAGGACAAGAACATCGACAAGATGATGTCCGCACCCGCTACGGTCATCATTGCGCATGATCTCGAGTTCTGGACAGAGCTGCCGTACCTCTTCCCGCATGAAGATCGCAGGCCGCACTTTCAAGGCAAGCCTGAACACTCTGAAACCACAGCATTTCGGAATGGGACGTTGCAAGGTGCCTATTTCATGATTGCAGCGCGTGCGCTCGGTCTTGATGTCGGCGCAATGTCAGGCTTTTCAAACAAGATCGTCGACGAAGAGTTCTTTGCGGGAACGACGTTGAAATCCAACTTCCTTTGCAATTTTGGTTATGCAGACGAAACAGCTTTGTTCCAGAAGCTGCCACGCCTGCCGTTTGACCAAGCCTGCAAGTATCTCTGAGGTGCTTTGAATATGGCAATTCGGCAGAAAACGGTAATCAAGGTCCCCATGACAGGGAAGGCTAGCAGCCACGCCAGGTGCGAAGTCTTTGTAAGGGATCTGTCATTAGAAATTGATGAGCCTGTTGAACGTGGTGGAACAAACACAGGTTTGTCACCAACTGAAACGGCTTACGCAGCCCTAATCGGCTGCACCAATACCATCGGTAACAAATGCGCCGCAAAACTGGGGATCGATATCGGTCACCTGGATTTCAAAATGGAAGTCGATTTCGACCGCCGAGGCGTCTTGCTGATGGAAGAAGTGGATATTCCTTTCAAGGAGATCCGCCTCGATGTCACCGCTGATGGGCCCGCTACTGAGGAGGAGTTGGCGAGCGTGGCTTTGGAAACTGCAAAATACTGCGCAATTTCAAAGCTGTATCAGCATGCGGGAACCAAACTAGAGATCAACTGGAAAAAAGCGTGATCGATTAAAGTCACTGGGAGGAGAATACCATGATTGGACATCTGACGAAAGGCGGCGCTCTGGCGCTGGCGATGCTGAGTGCGACGGCCATGCCTGCATTCGCAACTGAAACCATCAAGGCTGTTGTGATCGACGGTTATCCGGCGCGCGCCTTGTGGGTAAAGGAGTTCACAAACTTCTTCATTCCTGAAGTTGATAAAAAGCTTGATGAAACCGGCAACTACAAGATGGATTGGCAGGAGAGCTATGGTGGCTCCATCGTCAAACCAAAGGGTGTGCTGGAAGGTGTGAAACTCGGCCTTGGCGACATCGGTATCGTTACGACGATCTTCCATTCGTCCAAACTGCCAAGCCAGGCTTTGGCAGCTGTCACCCCTTTCATTGCAGCGGATTCTCGCGCGGTCGCCAAGGCAGTTGACGAAATCGCCAAGGAATTCCCGACCATGCAGAAGGAATTCGAAGCTCAGAACCAGGTTTATCTGGCAACCGGAGTTGTCCTGGACACTTATCAGTTGTTCTCCAAGGACCCTGTCACTTCATTGAAGGACATTGAAGGCAGCAAGGTTGCCGGTGCGGGCATGAACCTGCGCTACCTTGAAGGTATTAAGGATGCAGCTGGTGTGCGAGGCGGCCTGACAGACTTTTACAACATGCTGCAGACTGGCCTGGTTGATAACGCCATGCTGTGGCCGGAAGCTGCCAAGACATTCAAGATCGCGGAAGTCGCTCCTTACATGCTTAAGGCAGACCTGGGTGCGGTGAACTCCAAGACAATCACCGTCAACAAGGACTACTGGGACAAACTTCCCGACGAAGTTAAAGCTGCGCTTCAGGAAGTTGCAGTGTCTTATCGGGATCATGTTGCCGCAATCGCAATGGACCGTGCTGGCGCCAGCCGGGCTGCCTACGTAGAATCTGGCGGTAATGTTGTTGAGATGGATCCGGCAGAACGTGCCCAGTGGGCGGCAGACATGCCAAACATTGCAGTTGAATGGGCTGAAAACCTTGACGGCAAGGGCGAGCCGGGCAGCGACATGCTTAAAGCTTATACTGCCAAGTTGAAGGCTGCCGGTTTCACGCCGGTTCGCGACTGGTCAGCAGAGTTGGCGCAGTAAACGCGTCCACTGACAAACGGGAGCGCCAGTATGCTGCAATTGTTATCAACTGGCGTTCGCGCCGTCTCAAAACTGGCCAATTCGGTCGCGATAGGTGCCAACGCTGTTGGCACCCTGATCGTCCTCGGATTGGTTCTGGTCGTAAACTATGACGTTGTGGCGCGTGGATTGTTCAACGCGCCATTCCGCGGCGCTGTAGAAGTTGTTCAGTTCTCGATGGTTCTCATCGTCTTCTTTCAGCTGCCGGATGTCGTACGCATGAACCGCCTGACAAGGTCTGACGGTTTCCTAACAATCCTGCAGTCGACCCGGCCTAAACTGGCTCAAACGATTCGGCGGATTATCAACACGGCATCGGCTGGTCTGATGGCACTTGTTGCCTTTGCGATTTGGCCGGAATTCGTTGAGATGTATGAGACAAAAGACTTTTTTGGCGTTCCCGGGATCTTTACGGCACCCTGGTGGCCGGTGAAGCTGACCATATATTTGAGCGCCACCTTGTGCACTATTTTGTTTATCCTGAAGGTCATCACTCCGGACGCAACAGTCGCTCCGGTGCGCCTCAACGAAAACTCCGAGGGTAATTCGTGACACCTATCGAAATTGGCATGTTGTCTGTCGTCGCGATTGTCGTTCTGGTCTATCTCGGCGTCTATATCCCGATCGCTCTTGGATTGGTCTCGTTCGTCTCGATTGTTCTGATGCGGGACAACTTTGACCTTGCTGTCAATTTGCTGAAGATCGCCATCGGCGACAGCGTGATGGAATATACATTTGCCACGGTTCCGCTGTTCACCTTTATGGGGTTGATAGTGGCCAAGGCCGGCCTTGGGGCCGACATATATTCGGTGATGAATTCCGGGTTCCGGAAGGTCAAAGGCGGCATAGGCATGGCAACAGTCGGCGCCAATGCGGTTTTTGCGGCTGTAACCGGTTCTTCCATCGCTTCGGCATCCGTATTTGCAAAAGTGTCTGTGCCCCAGATGCTCGCCTTTGACTACAATCCACGTTTTGCGGTTGGAGTGGTTGCCGGTTCTTCGGTTCTTGGCATGATCATTCCGCCATCGGCAATGCTGATCATCTATTCCTTTGTTGCAGAGCAAAGCGTTGGAGACATGTTTCTAGCCGGTGTCGTGCCGGGCTTGTTGCTGGCCGTTGCCTATGTCGCCGCAATCTACCTGATGGGCAGATTTACACCGACCTATGTCGGCGGACGTCCGGCTGATGAAACGGAGTGGATGACACCTCTGGAAATTGCCGACAAGACTGTGCCGATCCTTATCCTGATTGTTGCCGTCCTTGGGGGGATCTATACCGGGTGGTTGACCCCCGTGGAAGCAGGCGCAACGGGGTCCTTGCTCGGGTTGGTGATTGCAGCTCTTCGGAAAAAGTTGACACTCAATTCGATCTGGAGTGCCTTGCTGGAAACAGGCCACATTACCGCGTCCATCCTGTTCCTGATTACAGCTGCATCCATCTACAGCCGCATGCTAGGGCTTGCCGGTCTGCCAAACGAATTGGGCGACATGCTCAACGAGACGCAGATGAGCTTCTTCTGGATCATGTTCATCTACGTGCTGATGATGATCTTCCTTGGCACGTTACTGGACACGGCGTCGATTATTCTGATCGTTGTTCCCTTGTTCCTGCCGCTCATTGAACCGATGGGTCTGTCGTTGATCTGGTTTGGTATCGTCACGGTCGTTGGGGCCGAGATAGGTCTGCTGACACCGCCGCTCGGTATTTCGTGTTTTGTTATCAAAGCCACCCTGAATGATCCCCGGATCACGCTCAAGGACGTCTTTGTCGGTGCGTTTCCATTCGCGCTCGTCATGCTGATTGTCCTGATCGCGCTGATCCGCTGGCCGTCACTCAGCCTGGCTATCCTGAACTAAGAGGTTTTCCATGCGCCAAGTTACCAAAGACAACATAACCGACGTCTTCATGGGATATTTCGGTGCGGACACAGATCCTCGCCTGAAGGAAATCCTGAAGAGCCTGGTGACCCATCTGCACGACTTTGCCAGAGAAACAAATCTGACCCATGACGAATGGCGGAAGGGCATCGAATTTCTTGAGTGGGCAGGGGACATCTCCGACAAGGAGCGTCACGAGTTTGTCTTGCTCTCAGATGTTCTCGGTCTGTCATCGCTGGTCGATATGCTGCATTCCAACCCGGAAGGCACATCTTCCAGCGTTCTTGGCCCTTTCCATATAACCGGATCGCCTCCACTGGCGGTTGGTGGGGATATGAAAAAGGACTTTGATGATCAGGTGTTGGTTGCCCAGGGCACTATTCGTGACACAGATGGCAATCCGATCGAGGGAGCAGAACTCGATATCTGGCAGACAGCCCCGAACGGGCTCTATTCCAGTCAGGATCCGGATCAGGACACTTACTCCTTCCACGGCATTCAAACGACTGGGCCTGACGGGCGTTATGCCTTCACCACCGTCAAACCGGTCAGCTACACAGTTCCGGGCGACGGTCCTGTCGGTGATATCTTACGTGCAAGCGGACGCCATCCATGGCGGCCATCCCATCTCCACTACATCGTAACAGCCCCCGGATACCGGCCGCTGGTTACTGAAATCTTCCCCGATGATGATCCATATCTTGATGAAGACACCGTCTTTGGTGTGCGTGAAGATCTCGTGATGAAATATGTCGAGGAACCGGCTGGCAGTTTTCCGGCTGAGGGATTTGAACTTTCCGGAAAGGTCGACGATGCTTACCTGAAAGCTGATTTTGATCTCATACTCGTGAAAGAAGGCTCCTGATAGCGCGCCGGTTTTCGGGCGATTATGAGTGTCGCCCGAAATACCTCTTTTACATCAGGTCAGAGTGACTTCTGTAGAGAAGTGTTTTTCCAAAAATGCGCCGGTGTTACGATAATGGTCCAACAGTAGTCTGGACGCGGTTTCTGCGTCCCTGTCGACTGCCGCGTTCATGATATCGGTGTGTTCCTTGCCGATGTCGCGCTTGGAGTAATTCAGAGCCTTGCCGGCGAGATACCGGTAGCGGATGTTGAGATCATAAAGCTGATTGCAGAATTTTAGAAGAACCGGTGAATTGCAGGCGCTCAGCAAATTCATGTGAAAGGCTTTGTGGAGTTCCTCAAAACGCTCGATGTTTGAGCGTTGCTCCCGCATCATCCTGTGATGGCTGATCACAAGCGTGTCTTCCCAGGTCTGATCTGCAAGCTGAATGCTGTCGCGCAGGGCCATTTCTTCAAGCTGGCACCTGAGCTTCAGGATTTCTGAAAAATTTTCAGGGCTGATAGCTGCAGTCCGGAAACCTCTTTGATCCAGCCGTTCCACTAGCAGATCAGAAACAAGTAACGTCAAAGCCTCGCGGATAGGAGACCCACCCATATCGAGTATAGTTCTGAGGGTTTCGATCTTCAGTTTTTCGCCAGGTGGAAGTTCACCGATTACAATCATTCGGCGAATGGCAAGATAAGCCCGCTGGGTCGCTGAAGGTTCCTGCGCCGGATCAATATGCGTTTGAATACTCATACTTAATAATATCGATATTTTGATGAAATACCAGAATGAACTGTAACTTTTCGCGAACGATTTGCGATGTTTTTAACATGTCTTCAGCGATTCGGCATTCCGGTCACAGTCGTCGGAAATCCTTTCGCTTACTATATCAAAAGCTGGGAAGAAGATAGGGCCGACCATGGGGCGTTTGGCATATTTCCAAAGGTATGTCGTAGGCATGTGACAAGAGCTCGGCCTGAAGCACGTCATCATGAGTTCCCAGTCCAACCATTTTCCCGGATTTCATGACCATGACTTTGTCTGCAAATGCCGACGTTAAGTTGAGATCATGCAAAACAGCGACGACACCGCCGCCCCGATTGGCATAATCAGCGGCCAATTGCATGATTTGATACTGATGCTTGATGTCGAGACTTGAGACAGGTTCATCCAGGAACAGCCATCGCTTCGTACCGTCAGGCGTGATTGGTTCCCAAACCTGGCAAAGAACACGGGCGAGCTGTGCTCTTTGTTGTTCTCCGCCCGACAGCTCTTGATAGGTTCGCCCCTCATATCCTGCAAGTCCAACCTTTTGCAACGCCTCACCAACGCGCAAGGCCCGATTTCGGCGATCCAGCTTAAGGTCGAGAATGCCGAGTCCGACAACTTCTGAAACCGTCAGCGGAAACGATATGAAGCTTGCTTGCGGAAGTACTCCTCTGACATACGCCAGATCTTCAGAACTCAGGGTGCCTATTTCATCGCCTGCCAACTGAATATGCCCGGCGTATTTGAACTCCCCTGTTATCGCCTTGAGCAATGTGGTTTTGCCCGACCCGCTTGGGCCGATGATTGCAAGCACTTCGCCTGTAGTCGCATGAAAGGAAACATGCGAGACAATCTGTGTTGTCCCGATCGATATGCTTACGCCGCGAACATCAAGACCTGAAGTTCCACAAGCGGAGTCGCCTGTATTCTGTTTTATCATTGAGTGTTTCAAAGCCCGGTCAAGCCGCGTTTGCGCAGCAGGATCCATAGGAAAAATGGCGTGCCGACAAAAGCGGTAATGATGCCGATTGGCAATTCAGCCGGTGCTGCAAGGGTTCTGCTGACAGTGTCCGCTGCAATGAGCAGCGTTGCGCCCAAAAAGGCCGACGCTGGTAACAGAAAACGATGGTCAGGACCAATGGTAAGCCGCAACAGATGAGGCACAACGAGGCCGACAAACCCAATCCCGCCACTGACAGCAACGGATGCGCCTGTTGCCGCCGCAACGAGCAATATGCTGATGTTTTTTAGACGTTGAACCCGAATACCGATATGAGAAGCGGCCGCTTCGCCAAGTGTCATGCCATTCAGTCCTCGCGCCAGAAGAGGGACACTGAAAAGCATGGCCAAAATGATCGGTGCTACCGATCCGACTTTTTCCCAATTTGAGCCCGCAAGCGACCCCAGACCCCAAAACTGAAGATCGCGTAACTGTTGGTCATCCGCGACGTACACCAACAACCCGGTTATTGCACCGGCGAGGGCTCCAAGCGCAATCCCTGCCAACAGGAGGGTCGCAACGGACGTTATCCCTCCACGTGTTCCAATCCGGTAAAGCAGCAAGGTCGTTACGAGCCCCCCGAAGAAGGCTGCCAGCGGAATGGCATAGATGCCGAACAAAGCCGACAGCGGCGCCAATGATGTGCTGCCTAGAACAATGAACAGCGCTGCGCCCAATCCCGCACCGGCAGAAACACCGACGATGCCGGGATCGGCCAACGGGTTGCGAAACAGACCCTGCATAACAGCACCGGAAACGGCCAATGCGGCCCCAACCAGTGCTCCCAACACGATACGAGGTAGCCGGATATCCATGACCACAATCCAGTCGCGGATGGATATGTCAGCAGGAATGTCTTTGTTGCCCGAAACTACATGTGCCAGAATATGCGGCAACAGGTCCAGAACGGGGACAGATATCGGTCCGATGGCGAGCCCCGTCAGCATGGTTGCAACCAAAATGACCGCAAGCAAGACAATGACCGACTGGGCCAGAACATCCCGATTGCCATTGCGTGCATCAGCCAGTCCCAGCCAGCCCGCAAGGCGGGTAGGGGGCGACGAAAGCGCTGCTTCACTCATGATCTGTTAGCCCCCGACTTGCGCCAGATTTTTCGACAGATCCCGAATTGCACCCGCCGTCCGTGGACCGAAACCAAGCAAATATTGCCCCGGCATAACGATAAGGCGTTTGTTTTTCCCGGCAGGTGTCAAGGCAAGTGCAGGGTGTTTGAAGAGGTCTTCAGCCTTGGTTCCGTGATCGCCGGTTCGGCGCATCATCAGGATGACGTCCGGGTTGGCACTCAAGATTGCTTCATCGCTGAGCTGTTTGTAACCGGAAAAATCGGAGATCGCATTTTGAGCTCCGGAGAGTTCCAGTATGCCGTGGGCGGCAGTGTCTGTGCCCGAAGCGAGAATGCGGCCGCCTTGGGTTGAAAGGATAAAGAGAACTCTGCTCCCGGAAGAAACAGATTTGGCTTCGGCCTCAGCCGCACTTAGCTCAGCGTCCAGTTTGCTGGCCAACGCCTCAGCGTTTTCCGAAGCGCCAAGCGCTGTCCCAACAGCCCGGACCTTGTCGAGAATTCCTTGAGCGGTATAGGCCTCCGGAATGTCCGCAATGGGAATTCCGGATTTCTTCAAAACATCAACGGATTCCTGTGGTCCGCTTCCCTCCAACATCAGGATGAGATCCGGATCCACCGACATCACCCCTTCTGGAGACAGGGCACGGATGTAGCCAACATTTGGAAGGTCATTGGCTTTTTCAGGGTAAACGCTGGTCGTATCCCTGGCCACAAGGCGGTCTTCCTGTCCGAGTGCAAAAACCACTTCGGTAACAGCGCCCCCAATAGCAACTATTCTGGTTGCTGGTTTCTGGGCTGCGCTGTCTGCAAACAGCGGTGCAGAGCCGCCTGCTATGGCGGTCAATGTAAGTAGCGTGGCGGCAACGACTGCGCTGATGTTTGAATTTGGTAGAAGTTTCATTCTGCTGCCCCCATCAACACTGCCTTTTCCAGTTTTGGGAGGTTTTCTGCCAGTTCCCGCCAGTCTGTACGTTCCTCGTTTCCTTCGCCGCGAACGCCGAAGAACTGGATGATGTGTTGACCATCGGAGTTGTAGGCCTCAACCGAGGTGACATGGCCGGTGTCTGCAGGTTTGCGGACCGCCCAGACTTCGGCGATGTGATCTGTGCGAAGGTGCAGATGAAAATTTGGATCCATGACATTTATCCATGGGCCTTTGTCCATGACGTTTTTAATGGCGCCGGAATGGATCTGGATGCAGCCACGGTTGCCGACAAAACACATGATCGGAATGTCTTCGGAGGCGGCTAGGCGCAGCATGGCTGTTACAGATCCGGTGTCGAGTGGCCAGGCCCAAGTCTCCCCGGCAAGCTCAAACGCGCTGATCCGGTCAAGTTCAAGATCCTTGAGCAATCCGTGAAACTGATGAGGATCATTCATTTTCTGCCAGCGATCCCGCAACTCGGCTTTCACATCCCTTGAAGGTACTTTTCTGGAAAATGGTTCGGCTGGCGTGACAACCGGCAGTATCTCCGGGGTCTGGTCATCGGCGGCAAGAGTTTCGATCAATTGATCCCAAACGACCATGTTTGTGTCCGGGCGAGCGTGTATTTTTTGAACGGCTTCCCCATGTGCATCAAAAAACTGCAAGGAACGGCGGATATCCTTTCCGTCCGTTTTGTCAACCGCGAACCCGTGGATCCAATTTGCCGAAAACATCCGGGTGTCGATGTTTTCACCCAGCATCAGAGCACCACGTTTGCCATTCACAAATTTTTCGAACAGGCCGATCTTTTCATGGACGGCACTTTCATTTCTGGTGAGTGCCATCACTTCACCTGCCTTTTGGAGGGCCGGGAAAAGGTCGTCGAAACGCGGTTCGATGCGACGCGTGCCATGACCAACAAAACTTGCAACAAATTCTGCTTCCGAAATGCCCAGGGTGTTGGCCAAATCCCGCTCCCGCATCTTGGGATACTGAGTCCGTGCTTCGCGAATTTCCGCCGCTGAGAGATTTGTTTTCGAGTGTTTAATGTCGCCGGTCATGCGCCTTGCCTTTGTAAAAATCCGATCCTCAAGACAACCGGACGACGTCTGCAATTTCTCACAAGAACCACCAATAAGCCCATGTAATTCATGGGGAATATATGGTGCCGGGAAATCTCAGAAATTTCATCGAACCAGAAATCTTTAACTTGACTCGTATACTCATGTTTTCTATGGGAGGCAATACCTGAGTCATTGACTCATGTATAAATTGCTGTTTGAGAGGCAGCAGTTAGGACGCGATCACGCGTACTCATTGGAGAATTTTATGGGGTTCAAATCTGCCTGCCGTACCAACCTGATGGGCGGTGTTGCGTTAGGGGCGCTGGCAATTGTTAACAACGCAGTTGCACAGGAAATTACAACGAGCCGGGAAGCCACTCCGTTACAGCGGATCGTCTTGGGAACCGGCGTCGACAAGGTCGCAATCGATACGCCACAGGCCGCAACCGTGCTTGATCAGGAAGCAATCGATGAGCTGCAAAGCACGACAATAGGGGATCTCTTCGTCGAAGTACCTGGAGTTACAGCCATCGGCAGTAATTCGGTATTTGGTGAGAGCTTCAATATCCGCGGTGTTGGCGAAGCGCTATCTGGCGATGAAACGCGCATTATCGTCCAGGTGGACGGGGTCAACAAATTCTTCGAACAATACCGGATGGGATCGTTCTTCTCTGATCCGGAACTGTACAAACAGGTCGAAGTATTGCGCGGCCCGGCATCTTCAACACTTTACGGTTCGGGCGCTATGGGCGGCGTGCTTACATTCAAGACAAAGGATGCAAGTGATTTCCTGGATCCGGGCGACATGCTTGGCGGAAGAGTAAAGGCATCCTGGGACTCAAATGGAAATGGCTGGCTAGGAAGCGCCATCATTGCGGCAGAACCGGTCAAGAACCTGGAACTTCTGGGAGCATTCAATTACCGGCATTCGCAAGACCTGACGAACGGGAACGGCGATAAAATGCCAGATACCGACTTTTCGTCAATCAACGGCCTAATTAAGGGCCGTTACACGTTCGGGGATGCGGAAGACCAATCCGTTTTCGCCAGTTACCAGAACTGGTTCAGCGATGAAAAAAATCAGAACTACGATCAAATTACCTGGGGCAGCTCATTTGGCTCTGTCGATCGTGAGGTAAATGACCAGACTGCAATTGTTGGGTATGAAAACAGTTTCTCCGACAATGATCTCCTTGATTTGAATGCACAGATCAGCTGGTCGGATACACGCATCACACAGGACAACCAAGATGAGGTGTGTTCGCCGGGTAGAGGTTGCTCTTACCCCTTCGGCAACAGTTCGAAATACTCCTACGAAACCTGGCAAGCTGCGGTTGATAACGTTTCAACGTATGAAATCAGCGACACCTGGATGGCGTATCTGACCACGGGTCTGGACGCACAATATCAGGAGCGGCTGAATCCAAGAGACTTCGGGACACGGGTTCAAAGTGGGTCAAATTCCCATCCCGAGGGAGAAACCAAAACCGTCGGTGCATTTGCGCAGGCAGAATTCATCTGGAATGACAAACTAACCCTCATTCCCGGGATGCGTATCGACTACAGCAATGTTTCTGTTGGCAGTTATGTAAACACCTCGGGATCGCTCATTACTCTCAATCAAGACAAGACCAAAATCGGCTATTCGCCGAAAATCGCGGCGATGTACAATGTCACCGATTGGTTCGGCCTGTTTGGCTCATTTGCGCACACCGAACGACTGCCTTCACTGGATGAAGTTTTCTCCAATTATAAGGTCAACCGGGTCGAAAAAGAGACATCGAACAACTTTGAAGCAGGGTTTACCTTGTCGTTTGACGATGTCGCGCTGGAAGGCGATGCATTTCGTTTGAAAACAACAGGCTTTCACAACGACATCTCAAATTATTATGCCAGCTTTTGGGATGGATCGACAGTCAAGAGCGAAGTGATCCCGGAAGCTCGTTATCAGGGTATTGAAGTCGAGGCATCCTACTGGACGAAATCTGTCTACGGTTCGCTAGGTGCGTCCCTGATCCGGGGAACAAATGAGTCCACTGGCGGTTATTTGAATGCCGTTCCTGCCGACAATATGTTCCTGAAGGTTGGATATGTTTACAGCCCATGGAAACTGGATTTCGGCTGGCGGGGCGACCTTCACGCACCGCAGGATAAAGTTGGTGATTCCGAAGAGAAAACAGCTGGTTACGCGCTTCACAACTTGTATGCAGCCTGGAAACCAACTGAAGGTCATTTTGCCGATTCCGAATTGCGGTTCAACATCGACAATGTCTTCGACCAACCCTATCAGAACCATCTTCGCGATGATGAGGGCGCTGGCCGAAGTTTCAAGCTGAGTTTTTCCAAAAAATTCTGATGAATTTCCCGTCGCCCCAATGGGCGGCGGGATTACATAGGGGCGGTCTGATTGTGGTCATCCGAAAATTAAACATTCCTGCTTTTGCGGCACTGGGCTTGGGGCTGATTGGTTTTCCGATCAATCCTGCCTGGTCGCAAGAAATGGCATCTGCCATCTCTCTCGAGTTGAACAAGGCCGAGGACACCGAAACCAAATGTCGTTTGTCCTTTGTCATGTCCAACAGGACCGGACAGACGATTGCGTCGGCGTCCTACGAGCTCGTCCTGTTTTCCAAAGACAATATCATTCATCAAATGTCGGTCTTCGATTTCGGTTACCTGCCGGTCGCAAAAACCGTCGTCCGACAGTTTGAGCTTTCTTCAATTGGGTGTTCAGACAGTTCAAGGCTGCTGGTCAACGGTCCTGCCGGTTGCTCTGGAGACCCGACGTCTCCGCATTGTTCCGCACCTCTGTCCCTATCCAGCCGGACCGGCCTGGATCTCACACAATAGGAGCCTGCAATGTTGCATTCGCTCGTAGATCAAATCGTTTCCTTTCTTCAACTTGGTGGTCCGGTCGTGACCGTTATTGCCGGTTTGTCGGTTATTGCGGTGGCACTAGTGCTTGTGAAGGTGTTTGAATTTCTGTCGTGTAACATCGGCAACTCCAAAAGGTGCCGCCAAGCGGTCCAATTGTGGCATCTCGGTCGGCCAGGCGAGGCAAAGTCATATGTCAGGATCCCGAAAAGCGTCGCCGAAAAGGCTGTGGCAGCAACGCTTCAACAGCTCGAAGTCAAAGCGCCAAAATCAGAAGTCGAAGAGCGAATTGTTGCTCTGGCCTCAGGTGAGCTGCATCACTTCTCAAAAGGCATTCGTGCATTGGAGGCAATTGCTCAAATTGCGCCTTTGATTGGCTTGTTCGGAACAGTCCTTGGCATGATCGAGGCCTTTCAGGCTCTGCAATCAGCTGGCAGCAACGTTGACCCATCGGCTCTGGCAGGCGGGATCTGGGTTGCGCTGATGACAACAGCAGCTGGTCTCGGGGTTGCCATGCCGGTGTCGCTGGTCGTCACCTGGCTTGAGGGACGGATCGAAGCCGAGCGGGTGGTGACCGAAACACTGACGTCAGCCTTGCTCTTACGGCCACTTGATGCGGGAAACACAGACAATTCCCAGGGATACTCGGAAGTTCAGTTGGCCCATGCGCATTGAACCACCGGGCAAAAAACACAAGCCGATTTCATTGACGCCGCTCGTCGATGTCATTTTCCTTCTGCTTTTGTTTTTTATGCTGTCTTCAACATTCACGAACTTCGGACAAGTCGAGATCGGCGCGCCAGCAAGTGGTGGAGGGACGTCTTCGGTTCCAACAGCGATCCTGGTGCTGGACGGCGAATTGTTGCGGTTGAACGGAACCGAGATCGAAAATGATCAGATGGTTGAGCGGGCTCGAATCCTTGTTGACCAGAAAAGCCATACACTTCTTGTTCTCACGCGCAAGGAGACCACCACACAGCAACTGGTCACTGTGCTGACCCGGCTGAAGGCAGTTCCCGGATTGAAGGTGACTGTTGCGGGGGGCACATGATCAAACTGACGCTGAAACGGGACAAAAAACCTCTGGAGACAACCATCTCGTTGATCAACATCGTTTTTCTGATGTTGATTTTCTTTCTGGTTGCCGGACAGCTTGCGCCGCCATTGGATCCTGAGGTGACCCTGGCGCAAATTGAGGAAATTGATCCGCTGCCGCCGCCAGATGCGCTTTATGTGCGCAAGGACGGGGCTCTTGTCTATCGCGAGCAGCCGATCACTGCGGCGGCTTACCTCTCGGAATTTGAAGGCGAAGGGGACGCGGAAAAAACCACAATCCGGTTAGCGGCAGATCAGGGACTGACGACTGACCATCTGCTCAAACATGTCGCAGCGCTCTATCAGGCCGGTGCAAGCCGCGTTGTTCTGGTCACGCAGAAGTCGTCGCCATGAAATACATCACAAGTCCAATCCTGATTGCATTGCTGATTTCTGGAATGCTGCATCTGGGCGGCGTTGCACTGACGCTCACTTCAAAGCCCGAGCTCGAAATATCGGGCGCAGGTGAGGTTCAGCATGCTGTTTTGGGAAGCTCCCCATTCAATACGATCATATCAGGGACAATAGCCCAGGCCGAGAGCGCTCCCCCGGTTGAGGTTGAGCCTCAGCAGGCGACGCCGGTAAAGCAACAGAACAAGCCGATCGTCCCGGAAGTCATTCAGGCTCAAAAACCGGTTTCGGCGGCTCGGTCGCAAGTCCAAAAACCTCTGGTGCCTGTTGATGTTCAAAAGAGCCTGTCTTTAACCGCAGGGGAAGTAAATGCGCTCGCTGTTGCCATAACACCGGAAGTTCAGGCCGAAGCCCCTTCAGCCGTCTCGCAGCAAACACCCGCCGAAGCAAAACCTGTCTTGCCTGAACCGGCGCCGCTTAAAACCAGTACAGAACAATCGCAGAAGTCTGTTCCGGTTCAGGACAGCGCGGCGCAACGGAAAGCGATAGACGCAACGCCGGTGAAGCCGGTGCCCACACCACCCGTCGATTTACCTTCCACGCAGCAGGTAGCGGAGGCGCAAACGCAGCCGACCTCTGAGAACGCGGTTCCAACGCCGGTTCAGAAGCCGGCTGCGCCGCAAAGGCAGAAGCTTGAAAAGACGGTCTCAAAAACCAAACCGGCTGCGAGCAAGAAGAAAAAACAGAAGTCTGAAGTTGCAAAACGTGCAAGTCAGTCCGGGGCAGGCGGAAAATCCAAACAGACAGCACAAAAAGGTGGTTCTCAACGCAAAGGGAAAGCCAAGACCGCCGGTAATTCGGATGTGACCAATTATCCGGCAAAGGTCCATCGGAAATTGCTTCGTTCAGTCCGAGCGCCAAGGGGGGGCGGTCGTCGTCCCAAACGAGATGCTGTCGTACGCTTTACTGTACAAAGGAACGGGTCTGTGAGCACCACAAGGCTGACACGGTCCTCTGGGTCAAAACCGTTCGATCAGGCAGTCTTGAAAGCGGTTGGACGCGCTGCGCCTTTTCCGCCAATCCCAAAATCCGCCGGACGTTCAAATTGGACCTTTACACTACCAATCGGTAAGTAGGGTGCTCCTGGAAGTCGCAGACCCACTGATACCTTCTGCGCCGGGCTCCTCCAGTTTTTGAGGTTATTCTTTCCAGGGTATTTTAGCAGGTAAATGTGACGGGGAAGATGCAAGTTGGTTCGGTAGTAATCATCTATATTAGTTTCCTTCAATCTTGAGTGTTAACTAAAAATTTACGAATATTATTTGTAGCAAGCGTTATTCATCTGTTTTTGCTAGTGTATCCCAACGTAACTCAGATTTTGGGGTCCCCTGAAGATGAGATTGGTAGTTCGCAGGATTGACCGGTTTGGGCCGATGCGATGCATCCCGGCCACCGGCAGTGTGCGAATATTCGGTATCTGGCTGTTGCTTCAGTTTGCGTCCGCTTTTGCTTCCAATGCACAGGTGGAAGTTGCCTTCAAGAGTGGAAGTGATCTCCGCGATATTGCACAAACCTATCTTGGAGATGCAGACCTCTGGCCGGAAATACTGAAAGAAAACGGCTTTCTGGAATTTACCGATATTCAATCCGGCTCCATACTGACCATTCCAATCGACGCGATAACTGCCGCGCGGTCGGCGATCGCCGCTTCCCTGACGAAAATCCAGAAAGCCAACGAGATTGGCGCACAAGTCTTTGCATTTAAGCAAATAGATGCTGCCATTACACAACATGACGAGGCTCTTGTTGCAGAAAAGCAGGGTATTTGGAGTCAGGCTCTGGCGTATGCCGTTGAGGCTGGTGATCTCGCATCTGATGCGTATTCCTTGGCACTGGTTTCTCGTGACCAGGCAACCGAAGCGCGCCTGAGCGATCGTCAAGGGTGGGTCGAGGGCAAGCGTCCTGAAGAACTTGGCTGGGATGACAGGGAGCTCAATGCCACACTCATTGAGGAAGAAAAAATCCGGACACTGTCCCGGTCCACGGCGCAGATCACCTTCCGGGACTCTGGGAGGTTGAGGCTAAACGCCAACTCCCATGCCGTCATTCAGCAAATGCGGGTTGATCCGCTCAAGAACCGCGGGAACGCGAAAGTCAGTTTGGTTGAAGGAGACTTTTATGCCTTGCTCGGCGGAAGTCCCGGCCGAAAAGCGTTGAAGGTCGACGTCCCGGATGTAGATGCGCAAATTGACTCAGGAGATTTCTGGGTCAGCCAGGATAAAGCCGGGGCGAAGTTCACAAACTACGACGATGACAAGGTTGAGATAGCAGCACGCGGGTCCTCTCTGGTCCTCGGACGCAATGAGGGAATTGTTATCCGCTCCGGTACAGCGCCCCTGGGCAAGGTAGATCTTCTACCCGCCCCCGTATTGCTCGAACCGGCTTCCGACGAATTAGTGTTCAATTCCGTCGCTGAACTTGTCTGGGAACCGGTTGATGACGCCGCCGGGTACTGGCTGGAAGTCGCCCGGGATCCGAATTTCAATCAGATGACAGAGTCTGCCACTGGTCTGCCGGACGCCAAGTTTTTGTTACAGAAACTGGATTTGGGGGACCATTTTTGGCGCGTGGCAGCGCTTGATCAATTTGGTCTTCCCGGAACCCGAAGTCTTGCGCAAAAGTTCGTCATGCGGGTCGACAAGGCACCACCTTTCCTGAAACTTGATACTCCGAACACCGACAAGGTTTATCGGAACGCATCTGTTCAGGTGGAAGGGGAAAGCGAACCGGGCGCGGTTGTCACAGTAAACGGAGCCACCGCAAGTGTATCTGATTCAGGTAGGTTCTCGTTGGACATCACACTTGCACCCGGGGCGAACAGGCTTGAGGTCGTTGCGGTCGATCCGGCAGAAAATGAAACCAGGATAAGTCTGGATGTCGCCCATATGCCGGATGCTGATGCGCTCCTGACGTTCAATCAGGCAATGCCGCGCCAGTCCGCCAGGCATTTTTACGCAAATGGGTCAGAACTTTCGGTGTCGGGGGCTACTGATGCCAACTCATATCTTGAGATTTACGACAGTGACGGTGGGTTGCGAGCCGAGGCAGCAACGGGACCTGACGGACAATTTGCGTTCTTGCTTCCAATTAATTTTGAGCGGGAAGACTTCCTTGTGAAGATTGTCAGCGCGTCCGGATTTACCAGTGAAGACGGTTTCAAGGTTTCGCAGGATTTGTTGGCACCTGAAATCAAACTCGAAATGCCTTTGCCAAGGCTGACATCCGTCGAATGGCTCCCTGTACGCGGTCAGGTATCCAATGCGGACAGGGTGATGCTGAATGGTCGCGACATTCCGTTGGCTGATGATCGCTTCGACGAAGTTATCACACTCGTTGACGGTCGAAATACGATCGAAATGTCAGCACGAGACACAGTTGGCAATGTGGTCGTCGAGAGCTGGCAAGTCATTCTGGACCAGACACCACCGGCATTTGTGGATCACAAGGTGAAGGGCGCGGGGGCTGGCAGGATTACGATTGAAGTCGCTGCAGAAGATCAAAATGGTTTGGCCAAGGCCGCGCCATTTACATTGACAGTAGGCGGTGAAGAAGTCTCCGGATATCTGAAATACAACAAATTAAGCCAAAGCTATCGCAGTGACGTCAGCTTGGCCTCGGCTGGTGCTGTCGTTTTAAAGACAGTTGAACTTCAAGATGATGCGGGAAATCGGACAAGAGTGCGAATAAAATAAGGACCTTAAGCGGGGATGTATCGAGTCGAAGCGTGTAGCCTTACGGCTTTCGAAATAGTTCGAAAGCTCGGTGGTTTCTTTGTCAAAACAGTTTTGGCTGTCGCCATTCTGTTGTCTTCTGCTTGGGGGCAGTCGGCTAGTCCGATTGATGTCCCGCTTCTGATTACCTATGGCCCGGAAGCCGGAACACGGGAAGGCGATCCAACTTTTTCGCAAGTCATATATCTCCAACTTCCCGAAGACCTGAAAGAACGTGTCTACGTTCGCATTTTTGATCCTGACAGCGGCGGCGAACACGATCTTATCTATGGCCAGGAGAACACATCGACACGGTTTGCGATTTACGGCGGCGAGGGCACTCTGGTAACACCTGAGGATACCGGCCAAACCGTGAGCGTTGAGGAACTTGGTGGCGGTGAACTGTTATCTGAAAAGCGTTTCGAACAGTCAGATCAATTTGACAACACTTGGGTTAATGTTGGCCTGTTGAAAGCTGCGCAAGGAGAAAAACACGGCGAAGCCCGCCTGTTCAGGCTCGTGGTGACGGGCGAAACGGGGAACGACGGTAACCTTTATGATGTCGCGTTGAGTTTGCGGGACCGGCGGCAACTGGATGTTCCGGGTGCTCGCATCTTTACGTATTCCCCGACAGTTCGTGTCCCCGACCGTCAGTCGCTAACCGAGCTTCGCTTCGGGATTTCTGAAGATGCTCAAACCTTGTCTGTCCATAATTTTGATGCTGCCCTCGGCAAGTTGCAATTTACGTCGGCGTTCAGGTCAATCGACCTCAAAGCCTCGGGCCAGGATCAATGGCGTGACGGTACTGTTGAACTCCTGCCTGAAGAGCGCGGGGAAATTGTTGCGATCACCTTGAAAGGCGGCGGAGAAATCCCGAATGATGCGACATTTTTCGTATCCAGCAGCACAGGTGAACCGTTAGCCGTTGAACTGCCGCCCTACAACTGGTTGCCAAATCGCAGGCCGCAGATCGCCACAACGACGACGTTCCTTGATGGCTGCCGGGCGGTCTCCTTCGATGCAAGTGCAACTGTTGATCCGGATGGAGATGAAGTGACATACCTCTGGCGGTTCTCGGATGGATCGACGATGACAGGGGACAAGGTTGTCCAAACCTATGACGCGAGAGGCCGTTTTACCGAACGCCTGGAGGTTCGGGATAATTCCGGACAAATCGGTAACGGCAGCGCCAAAGACATAGATGTCTGGGTAAAGGCACCGCCAGTACCCGATATTGCTGCGCCGGGGATTGTTGGCGCTGGCGATAGTGTCCAATTTGACGCGACCGGTTCCTTTGCAAACGGCGCTCAGGTGGCTCGCTACAACTGGTTGTTCAACGACGGGTCGATTGCGCAAGGAAACCGTGTCGCCCGTGTTTTCGAAAAGCCGGGTGATTATCAGATTACGCTCAACGTAACTGACGATTCAGGACACACCTGTGATTCCGCTCAATTGACTACGACTTTGCGCGTCAATGCGGGACCGGTTGCAGAAGCCGGGCCTGATCGCCGGATAGAGGCCGATGCCGAATTGCGGTTTGACGCAACCGGTAGCTATGACGTCGATGGCGAAATCGGATCATTTGTCTGGGATATGGGAGACGGCACGCAACTTGAAGGACCCGATGTCCGCCACTTCTACGATTTGCCGGGAGCCTACCGGGTAACCTTGCAAGTGACGGACAACGCCGGTGTCAGCAACAGCATCGCGACCGATTGGTTGAGTGTTCTGGTCAATGCGCCGCCTGTCCCTGAAATAGGTCCGAACCGCAGCGTGGCAGTTGGTGAAATCATTCGCTTCGACGGCTCTGCATCCAGCGACAGGGATGGAGAGATCATTTCCTATCTCTGGGAATTCGGCGATGGCACGGTTGCTTATGGCGAATTAGTTGAATTTGCCTACGACAAGCCTGGAACCTATCGGGCGCAGCTGACGGTAACCGATGATTCCGGGACAAACACCAACAAGGTGTCCAAGGCTGTTGTCATTCGTGTGAACGGTGCGCCAGTTGCGTCGGCAGGCCCGGATCAGACCGTAACGACAAGTGCAGTTCAATTCGATGGAACGGGATCATCAGACCCTGATGACCAAATTGTTCGATACGATTGGGATTTTGGTGATGGCTCGGTAGGTGAGGGACTTCAGCCGGTCCATGTTTATAAACGCCCTGGAAGTTATAACGTACGCCTTACAGTTACGGATGCATCCGAGACCGAGCGTAATACCTCCAGCGATGGCATGACGGTGTTTGTAAATACGCCCCCAATTGCCGATGCCGGTGCAGACCTGGTCGGAGCTCCGGGCGAGGAACTCGTCTTTCAGGCATCTCGTTCAATTGACCCGGACGGGGACATTTTCAAGTATGAATGGGATTTCAAAGACGGTACCAAAGGTGAGGGGGAAATCGTCAGGCATACTTTCGAAAAGCCGGGTCGGTATTTTGTCGGATTGAAAGTCATTGATGAGACCGGTCATGCGAAAGCGATGGATTTTGATGAAACCGAGGCCTTCATCAACGAAAAACCGACAGCAATCGCTGGAGATGACATCAGGGTAGCTCCTGGCGAAACATTCACCCTTAATGCAGACCGTTCCTTTGATCCTGACGGAATCCTCACTGACTATCGCTGGGATGTAACGGACTACCCGGAACCGATTTACGAGCCATCCCTCAAGCTATCCTTTGCTGACCCCGGCACTTATACAGCTTTGCTGACGGTTCTGGATGAAAGCGGCGCAGACAACAGTATCGCGGAAGACCTGTTGACCATCCGCGTCAATCATCAGCCGAAAGCCGTTGCGGGGGCAGATGTCTATACCGGAAACAGTTTGGTCGCATTTGACGCCAGTGCCTCCCTCGATGCGGATGGAGATGGTCTCACCTACTATTGGGATTTCGGCGATGGGGCATCTGCAACCGGGCCACTGGTCGCTCATACTTTTGCCAGCGGCGGGGTATATCCGGTCACTTTGACAGTTCGTGATGGCACTGGACTTGCCAATGGTGAGGACAAGGACAGTCTGACAGTGACGTTGAACAATGCACCAATCGCGGTTGCCGGAGAGGATCAGCGCCTGTGCACCGGTGACATTCTGGTGTTGGACGGCAGCGGGTCCAGTGATCCGGACGGCGGGGTTCTGAAATACGCCTGGACGTTCGGAGATGGACGCACCAGTGACATCATCAATCCGACAAAGTCCTACCGGAAAGGCGGAGTTTATCCGGTCGCGCTGACGGTTACCGATGACTCTGGCCTGTCGAACAATACTGCAGTAGACCAGATCGCAGTGACGGTTGATCAAGCGCCTGTCGCTGATGCCGGTGCAGACATGAAGGTGTGCGCCAATACCGAAGCCAGTTTTGACGGCTCGGGATCCTGGGATTCCGATGGTGTCGTCAATCGGTATCTGTGGGACTTTGGTGACGGTGGGTCCAGTGGTGGTGACAAGCCAAAACACATTTTCCGGCGTGCCGGTAAATACAATGTCCGTTTGACGATTGAAGGCGATACAGTAGGTCAATGCGATTTCAGGGCCGCGGACGACGTCATCGTCGAGGTGACCGCCGCACCGGTGCCTCGGATAGCGGCCCCTGACATCATTGCAGCTGGTGAACCGTTTCAGTTCGACGGGTCTGGCTCCTATCTTGAGGGCGGTGAGATTGTTGGTTGGAGTTGGGATTTTGGCGATGGAAATTCCGCTGAAGGACCAAGGCAGACCTACATTTTTGAAAATCCGGGTATCTATAGAATCGGCCTGACGGTTGATAGCACTGCCCAAACGAGCGATTGCAGACAGATCACCGACTATCATTTGCTGACGGTCAACGCAGCTCCGATTGCTGATGCGGGTGCCGATGTCGTTGTCGGTGTGAACGAGGAAGTCCTGCTCGACGGGTCGTCCTCCGATGATCCGGATGGCGCTCTGGCAAGTCACGTCTGGACTCTCGGCGATGGCACCCAGAAAACGGGTGTTATTGTCCGACATCGTTTTGCGAAAGCTGGCACATATGAAGTTGCACTTGCTGTTACTGATACTGCGGCCGTGAGCAATTCCAGGGCCAGCGATACGGTGACGGTAACGGTGGTTGATAGTGCTGTTGTCGCTCTGAATGCGCCCGACGCGGTGTGTGTCGGTGAAGAATTCGAATTGAGTGCCAGTCGAACCGGATCATCTGCATCAAACTACGAATGGGGTTTTGGTGACGGCACGTCGGCGACTTCGGACAGAGTTCAAAAGCGCTATTCCGCCCCGGGGCGTTATAATGTTTCCGTGCTGGCAGATGACGGCAATGGTAGAACGTCCAGCCTGAAGGAAGCGTCCAAATCCATTCTGGTCAATACGCCGCCCAAAGCCGTGGCGGGCGAAAACCGCCTTGTTTGTCCGGGTGATCCTGTGCTTTTCAGTGGCAAATTTTCGAGTGATCCTGACGATGTAGATCTGACTTATCAGTGGGATTTCGGAGATGGAACCACAGGTGTCGGGGCAGCCCCTGCGCATGTGTTTGATAAGCCGGGTACGTATGAGGTGACGCTAAGAGTGGAAGATTCCGCTGGATCTTCGTGTTCAGTATCCACTGATACGCTGACTGTCTCGGTGAATTCCCAGCCGTCTGTTGATGCCGGGCCGGATCGTGTTGCGTATGTTGGCGGTGCCAATGACCGAGAAATTTTCACTGCGTGGCGGTCCTATGATCTGGATGGGACGGATCTCGATCATGTCTGGACATTTGGTCAGGACGGTCAACGTCGGGGCAGGCAGGTAGCGCATACATTCCAGTCTCCTGGAGACTATGAGGTAACCTTGACTGGAGATGATGGATCAGGACTGCATTGTGGACGTGCATCTGATACGATGAATGTTCAGGTGTATGCGCGCGAGGATTTCAAGGGGTAGACTCGCAAGCTTCAGCCGGGTGGGGGGTCTGTTATGCGGCTTACGCTTCGCAAGAAATTGCTGCTGTTTTCTGTGTTTATTGCGATCCTGCCGCTTCTGATTGCCGGCCAGACCCTTATCCGAATTGCGCAAGATGAGCTGAAAAGCTCCGCGAATGATCAGTTGACCCAAACTGCACGGCAGGTCTCCGAAGAAATTGATAGTGTCTATCGCAATGCCTGGCGGGCACCGTTATCGCTGATTGCAAATGCAGTTAACGATGAAAGCCTGAATATTGATGCAATCATTGCGCTTTTGACTTTGGGAATTGCCGATCTTCCGGACATTGTTGCCTTGCAGATTACCGTTGAAGGGTCTGCGCGGCCGCTGCTGGTGTCCAGGGATCTGTTCAGCAAGAAACTTGCCGACAAGGGACGGGACCCGAAGGATGTCTTGTCCTTGTCGGAAGATTTGATTTCCCAGTACCAATCCGGAAAGCACAGCCTTGATCGCCGCGCTCAATTTGTGGCCGAAACCGGTGACTGGCTCGCGACAATCATCATTCCGTTGAAACGGCCATTGAATGGTCGTAGCGCGACCTTGTCAGCGCGGATCAATCTGGAACGTGTTCTGTCCTATATCGACAAGCATGCATTTTCAAAGTCCGGCACAATCACCTTGGTGAATGGTTCCGGTCAAAAAGTCCTCACCGACAATCCCGAGATCATCCTTGATCATCAGATCGTTGAGGAAGCAGTCGATCTCTTGGCGCTGAATTCGAACGTGATTTCCGTAAAACCATACGTGAGACCCGATGGAGAAGTGATGCTTGGAGCAATGGCCTTCCCAAGGCCTTTCGACTGGGTGGTCATAGCGGAAAAAAGCGAAAAATCCGCCTATTTTACCATCGATGTGATGACCAGAAGCCTGTTGATCTGGGTGGGGGCCGGATTGGCAGTTGCCGGGATTGGCGCAATTTTCTTTTCTCTAGGCATTTCGCGGCCAATCCTGAAAATAGGACAGGCCGCTCTCGCCGTTGGCAATGGCAATTTTCAGGCACGGGTTGAAGGCGTGAAAAGCCGCGATGAAATTGGTGAATTGGCCCAGCGCATCAATGAGATGATTGTGGAGGTCAATGAACGGTTTCAGCTGAAAAAATTTGTCTCCCATGAAACCCTGAGCGCCATTCAGCATTCAGATCAAAGCGGTGTTCAGCTTGGCGGTTCTCGCAAGCGGGTGGCCATCCTGTTTGCTGATATCAGAGGGTACACCGCCTTTTCCGAAGATCGTGAACCGGAAGTCGTCGTAGATGTGCTGAACCACTATTTCGCGGACCAGGGCGCAGCAGTGGAGCGCAACAACGGTGACATTGACAAGTTTGTAGGTGACCAGTTGATGGCGGTCTTCAAGGGCCCTCAGATGTGCATCGATGCCATGCATTGCGCGGATGAAATACAGGAAATCATGGAAGAATCCGGACGCAAGAACCCTGACTGGCAGCTCGATATAGGCATCGGTATTGATGTTGGTGAAGTGGTTGTCGGGGCTATGGGCAGCCCGGATCGGATGGATTACACGGTCCTTGGCGATAATGTGAATCTTGCTGCCCGCCTGTGTTCCGCTGCAGATCCAAAGCAGACCATAATCTCCGACGCCGTCTACCAGGATGCCAAAGACAGTGCTGATTTCGAATTTCGAGCCTTGGAACCGATACGGGTAAAGGGCAAGGCGGAACCGAACAAGATATTTGCGGTTACCCGTTCCATCTCGGACAGCGAATTGAAGGCGATACAGGTTGAACAGGCCTCAATACCCAAACACCAACGCTTTCGTGAGTAGACTAATTTGAGGCTATTGTACGCCTTTCACGGCAAGCTCAGCCATTTTCAGGATTGCTTCGCGAGAGTTGGCAACTGCAATAAAGCGGGCGTTGTGGCAGAACTTGGCGCCCTTGACGCCGGTGACGTCTTCCAGTGCTGCGTCTGTCATACCGGCCCAGGCAGCTGGTAAATCTGCGCGTTGATCAAAGGTGTCATTTCCCAGCTTGATTCCATTGAGCGTCCAGTCATCGCCTCGTGGATTGACCACGAACAGAATGTGATCTGCGCCTGCTTTTTCGAGTGCCGAACCATAGGGCATGCCCGAGGGCAACTCGAGAATGGCGGAGGTGCCCGCTGCAGCGATAGCATCCAAAACGATACCTTGAGCGCGTGCCTTGGCTGCCAGATTGCGAACAAACGCTTCAACAAAGCTGCGCGCGATAAGCAGACTGGAAAAAAATGCGTCATCATCAGCAGTTGGTGATGTGTCGTCGAAAACCGGTTTCAAACTCCCCAAAAGGGCAGGGAGAGTCAAATCAGCCATCTGCCCCGCTGCAGATGGATCAATCGCACCATTATCCAAGAGATCAATCGGCAAAACGAATTTTGTGTCGAAGGCAGTATGAATGCCTTCGACATCCTGTTTGGGCACATTAAGTGCTGCCAGATATTCCCGGCCATAGTTTGCCCATATCAATCCGAAGGAACTGAACGGTTGGCCATCTTCACGGAGCGGACTTGGGCGTTGGTGGTGGTCAAAAATCTGCGTCTTGGCGTCATAGTCGCCCCCGACATCGTAAATAATCTTGTCAGCTGCAGGCGTCAGCCATTGGCGATCCCGCGTGCGCATCAACTTGGCCTCAGGAAATAGGCGCGTGAGCACGACCGAAGACAGCAATTCGTCGGCATGAAAGCCACCGGAATGAGTGACAAGGTAGGTAATGGTCAAGCGAGGACTCCACGGGGTCTTAAAAACAATAAGCTGCCACGAGCGGTCGTGGATGATCTCATGGGCCGTATTTACAGCGAATTGAAACCAGATCAACAACTCTATGGGAGTTAAACATCGGAAGTTGAACAGAAAAGAAACCTGGCGTTTTCTTGTTTGGGCGTGTTTCCAGAAATTGGACCCGGTGAACAGGATTGGGATTCGGCATTGAGTTACTGAATTCCGGTCGAAACAGTTGTCCAAACTATCGCACTTGAATTAGCCCGATTTCAAATCGCCTAGAACACCAAGGCATTGGTGCCTCGTTATCTTCATCTTAAACATTAGAAATATGCAGTAAATCTCTGCAATAAAGATGAAATAACTCTTTCTGTAAAGAGGAAATTACAACACGATCAAAGGGTTGCATCCGCCTGTTTAAGTTAAATGGAACGAGGTTTTCGGGTGCCGGTCTCTTTAGGCTTTGCCTTGAGGGGGAGCGCCCAGAGTTTTTCGAAGGCAGATGGTCGTCGGAAGTTCTACGGTTTGATCCTGCGGCTTGTTGTCCAGTGTGTTTATGAGGGAACGCGCGGCAAATACTCCCATTCTTCGATGCGGGACATGCACTGTCGTTAACGGGACGGGGGCCATGCTCGCCAATTCGATGTCATCAAATCCGGTAATCGACACATCGCCCGGAACCTGAAGTCCCATTTCCAGCGCGGTACGCACGGCGCCAACTGCCAGGACGTCGTTGCCGCACATGATGGCAGTTGGAGGGTCCTCGACACTCATCAATTCTCGAAAAGCCTTGCCGCCATTTTCAATTGAATAGTTCGTTTCGATGATTTGCAGATCATCCGGGTTCAAACCTGCTTGCGAGAGAGCGTCTAGTACCCCGGTAATCCGATCTCGCGCCCGGTCATTTGATTCCGTATGCGCTGAGATGTAACCGAGTTTCTTGTGACCACGGCCCAGGACTTCCTGCGCCAGGGATTTCATCGCACCGCGATTGTCAAAGCCGACAGACATTTGCGGGGATTCCGGATCATGGGCCCATGCAACGAGCGCCGGAATACGTCGTTTTTCAAGGTATTCGTACAAACGCGGTTGCCGGTGATAGCCGATAAGCAGCAAGGCATCTGCTCCGCGCGCCGTCAGCGTCTTGATCTGCTCTTCTTCCAGATCCTCCTCATAGGAGGAGCTTGCAACAAGCAATGTACAGCTGTTTTTATGAAGCTCTTCCTGAAAGGCCTGTAGCCCCCGGGCAAAGATGGCATTGTCCATCGTCGGAATAATAGCGCCAATTGTGTTTGTTCGACCGGCCGCCAATGATCTGGCACTGTAATTCGGCGAGTAGCCCAAGTGGTCAACAGCTGCCATCACCCGGCGCATCGTCTTTTCAGTGACTTGATCGGGGAGGTTCAGACAACGGGAAACCGTGGCAGTGGAGACACCTGCCGTGCGCGCAACATCGGCCAATGTTGGCACCATATTGTTTTGCAGATCTTTGGTTTCTTCCATCGCTCCATTTCCAAAGATGGTCGCCAGACAGGCGTCCGAGGCGAGATTCTCCTTATAACTCTTCTGCTTCCGAGAAAATATATTTTTGTCTTGCATGTGAAAATGTAAGCGCTTACATTTTTGATGGTTAGTCGTTGGGTCATTGGGAGGTGATCGTGATGTTGGCTCTTGCAGCAGCGCTACTGGCAGTCTTCGTAATGAACGTGTCGATGGGGTCATTCGGCAGTGCACCGTTCCTGGGAACGGTGGGTGAAATGCTGCTGCTGTTTGCTGTGTCGGTGACGTTTGTCATCGCCATCTTGCAACGAGAAGCAAACAGGTAACTCGGTATTGAACAAGTCAGTAAATCGAAATTCTGGGAGGAATTTATGAAGAGAATTGACGAAGTGAAATCACATGAACGTAGGAATTTCCTGAAACTTGCAGGAACCGGCAGTCTGACCGCTGGATTGGTGGCGGGTGCTGCCGGAACGCTCTGGTCAGATGCTGCCGTTGCACAGACCGCGAAGGAAGAACGCGAGCGGGAAGCCAATGCGGATCATATCATGACCCTGGCAACAGCCTATGTTTTGGGGGCATCACGCAGCTACCCGATCATGCAGCTGGACCTGAAGGAAAACATCCAAAACGCTACAAACGGCAAGGTCTATGTAAAACTGGCTCCGGGTGGACAGCTTGGTGCGGGAGGAGCTTTGGCTCAGGCCGTTCAGGGCGGAACCATTCAGGCGGCACAACATTCCCTGTCTAATTTTGCACCCTTTGCATCGGCCGTTGATCTGATCAACATGCCTTATTTCTGCGGCTCCAATCAGCGCTTCACAAATCTGGTTTCCTCCGATGCTTGGAAAAAGGAAGTACACCCGAAAGTCGAGGCGTCCGGTTTCAAGGCACTGTTTTATGTTGTGATTGACCCGCGTGTTGTCGCTGTTCGCAAGGGCGGTGCCGGTGCTGTGATCACACCGGGCGATCTGGACGGTGTGAAGTTCCGCGTACCGGGATCAGCGATGCTACAGCAGTATTATCGCATGGTCGGTGCCAACCCGACACCTGTCGCCTGGGGTGAAACACCGTCAGCGATCAAGCAGGGTGTCGCCGATGCACTCGATCCGTCCGTTGGTGCGCTTTATGTCTTCGGGTTCAAGGACATTCTCAGCCACGTGACGTTTACGCAGGCTGTTCCTGACAGTCAGGTCTATTCCATGAATCTGGAGTGGTTCAATTCCCTGCCTGCCGATGTGCAGGAAGGTATTGAATTTGCCGGTGAAATAACATCTCAGCAAAACCTTGCAAAAGTGCCGGCTGCACGCTCACACGCCATGTCTGAACTTGTGAAGGCGGGTGTCGAATTCCACTCGTTGTCTGAAGACCAGTTGGCCGAATGGCAAGATGCCGGTGGATACCAGCGCTCCGAGTGGGACCAGTTCAAGGTTGAACTCGCCGGATCGATGGACACGTTCGCCAAACTCGAAGAAGCCGCCAGCACCAGAGGGCGCTACTACGTCCACGACGCTTGATGTGAACTCCCCCGGCGCCACCTGGCGCCGGGCATTTCTTCTCCAAAAGCACTGATACGTGAGTTGGCCGCAGAAGGGTTTTCGTGCGTTCGGCAAGTGGGGGCTTATGTCCAGATTTCTTCAATCAGTGAACAAAAACGGCGAACGTTGGCTGTTGCTCGTGTTTTACGTGATGCTTGTCCTGACGATGTTCATCGAAGTGGTTCGCCGCGAAGTTTTTGCCTATTCCTCAATCTGGGGAGAGGAGATCGTCCGATATTCGTTTATCTATCTGGCGTGGATAGGAGCTGCGGCGGCGGTCAAGGAACGTGGTCACATCCGCATCGATGTTATCATGCAATACGTCGGACCACGCTCCAAGGCGCTTCTATATATTTTCGGCGACCTAGTGATGTTCGTCGTAGCGCTGGTAGCCTTTTACTGGTCCTTCGAAACAGTTCTTGTTTCCGCAAAGTTCGGGTCTGTCACGCACGGCCTTCGGATTTCCCAAGTCTGGTTCCTGATGGCTGTTCCCTTCGGCTTCGGCCTGGTCCTCATCCGGCTGGTCCAATCTTTCCTCCGCGACATTCGTGACTTCAGAGGCGGGCGTCCCGTCTACGAAGGCGACAAGTTGTTTGACTGACGGAGATCCCAGATGCTTTGGCAACAATTACAAAATCAGACTGTCGAACTTGGATGGGATTTTTACGGCCCGGTCCTGATCTTCGTGGCGCTCATCGCTTTTGCCGTACCTGTTTGGGCCGCAATTGGGGCGGCTGCCATAGCGATGTTGATGATTTCCGGGGCCTTGCCGCTTTCGCTTGTCGGAGAAAGCCTGTTCCACGGTATCGATCACTTCGCCCTGACGGCGGTGCCATTGTTCATTTTGACCGGGGACGTGCTTGTGCGGGCCGGCCTCAGCCGCAAATTTCTGGATGTCGCGGAAGCGCTGACTTGTTGGGCAAAAGGTGGCTTCGGCTCTGCGACTGTTCTGGTTTGTGGGATGTTTTCGGCCATCTCCGGCTCGGATGCCGCCGGTGCCGCAGCCGTCGGCCGGATGACCATAGACCGGCTGGTGGAAAGCGGATATCCGCGGCCTTATGCCTGCGCACTGGTCGCAGCGGGAGCCTGTACCGGCATTCTGATCCCGCCTTCGATTGCCTATATTATCATCGGGCTGGTTCTGGGAATTTCGGCGTCCACGCTGTTCCTAGCTGCACTAATCCCTGGCGTTGCCATTCTGGCTTCGATCCTGGTGACAAACATCGTCATGAACCGGATCTACGCCTATGAAGGCGGCGGTCTCATGACCTTTTCCGAGTGGCTCTCGAATTTCGGCAAGGCCCTGAAGTCCGGATGGTATGCCTTCATTGTTCCCGGCATCATTTTCTACGGGATCTTTTCAGGTCGACTGACACCGACGGAAGCCGGTGCGGTTGCCGTCATAGTTACGATTGCAATGGGGTTCATCCTCGGTACGCTGAAGCTCTCGGACTTCCCGGCGATGCTCGTCAGTTCCGCCAAGGTCAATGGCGTCATCGTCCCGATTATTGCTTTCTCCCTGCCATTGGCACAGGCTTTGGCAATTCTCGGCGTGCCTCAAGGCTTCGTCTATTCGGTAACGACACTCACCGAAGATCCGGTGCTTCTCATCTTGCTGATGATTTGCATTCTGATCGCTGCTGGCTGTGTCATGGAGACAACGCCGAACATCGTGATCCTTGCACCGATCCTGAAGCCGCTTGCTGACAACATTGGCATGAATGAGATCCAGTTCTGCATCATGATGATTACGGCTCTCGGGGTCGGGTTCATCACGCCGCCGCTGGGGCTCAACCTATTCGTCGTGTCTGGACTCACAGGGGAATCTATTCTGAAGATTGCAGCACGGGCTGTTCCTTTTGTACTCTTCATGCTCTGCGTGACGTTGTTGATTGCCTATGTCCCGGCAATCTCCACTACGCTTCTCCCTGACATCTACAAGTAGGACTGAATATGTCTATTGAGTACCTCAAAAAAGCGCCTCTGACGTCGCGCAGCGATGCCACTGATACAACAAAAACAGTGCAGGATATTCTCAATGCGATTGAGGCCGGAGGAGATGCTGCTGCGCTCGAATATGCTGCAAAGTTTGACAAGTACGATGGCGCAATTGTGCTGGGCGAAGCGGAGATTGAGGCAGCGTCCGCGCTGGTTCCTGAAAAGCTGAAGCGTGACATCGAATTTGCCCATGCAAATGTCAAAAAGTTTGCCGAGGCGCAAAAGAAGACGTGCGCAGATGTCGAAGTCGAAATCGTACCGGGATTGATCGCAGGCCAGAAAAGCATCCCTGTCAATTCAGCGGGTTGTTACATCCCGGGCGGGCGGTATGCGCATATCGCCAGCGCAATCATGACTGTCACCACCGCCAAGGTGGCCGGTTGCGAAAACATCGTTGCGTGCTCTCCGCCACGACCAGGTGTTGGTATCCACCCGGCAATTGTCTACTCAGCGAAGGTTTGCGGGGCTGACAAAATACTCGCAATGGGAGGGGTTCAGGGCGTTGCCGCCATGACCTTCGGTCTGTTCGGACTGCCAAAAGCAAATATTTTAGTGGGTCCGGGCAACCAGTTTGTGGCCGAGGCAAAGCGTATCCTGTTTGGCCGCGTTGGTATCGATATGATCGCAGGCCCGACCGACAGCCTGATCCTTGCCGATGCATCCGCCGACGCTGACGTCGTCGCCGCGGATCTCGTGGGGCAGGCGGAGCATGGATACAACTCCCCGGTCTGGCTGGTGACCGACAGTCGTGAGTTGGCTGAAAGCGTCATGAAGCTGGTGCCGCCACTCATCGACGACCTTCCCGAAGTCAACCGCGATAATGCCACCGCTGCCTGGCGCGATTATGCTGAAGTCATCCTGTGTGACAGCCGCGAAGACATGGCGGCAACGTCTGACACCTATGCACCAGAGCATTTGACAGTCCAGGCGGATGACCTTGACTGGTGGCTCGATCGGTTGACCTGCTACGGCTCTCTCTTCCTCGGGGAAGAAACCACGGTCGCTTTCGGAGACAAGGCTTCGGGAACCAACCACGTTCTGCCGACGTCCGGGGCAGCGTCTTACACCGGTGGCTTGTCGGTCCACAAGTTCATGAAAATCGTGACCTGGCAACGCGCAACGCGGAACGGAGCCAAGCCGGTTGCCGAGGCAACAGCCCGTATTTCCCGCCTCGAAGGCATGGAGGGGCATGCACGTACGGCCGATATCCGGCTGAAGAAGTATTTCCCGGACGAAACTTTCGATCTGACCGCAGAAAATTGAGCAAAATCAGATGACAGGTATCTTTGATGTTTCGGGAAAAGTTGCGTGTGTCACTGGGGCCAGCTCCGGCCTGGGGCGCAGGGCTGCGACTGTTCTGGCTCAAGCAGGCGCATCGGTGGTTGGTGTTGCCCGACGTGCTGAGGAACTGGACACCTGGCGCACAGAGGCCGGTGGTCAGACAGCCGCCATACCAGCAGATTTGAGTGATCGCAGCACTCTTGAAAGCCTTGCTACCCGGATTGCAGATCCTTTCGGTCCACCGAAAATCATCGTGCATGCCGCCGGTATTAACACCCGCGAACCGGCAAGTGATGTCACTCCGGAGGGGTGGGATATCACGATGGCGCTTAATCTGACGGTGCCGTTCTTTCTCAGCCAGGCGTTGGTTCCGGCAATGGTAAAGGCGAAATGGGGGCGGATCGTTAATTTTGCTTCCCTCCAAACCACCCGGGCGTTCCCCGGCGGGCTTGCTTACGGAACCTCGAAAGGGGGCGTCGCACAGTTGACCAGGGCCATGGCCGAGGCGTGGTCCAAAGACGGGATCAATGCCAATGCAATCGGTCCCGGCTTTTTCCCGACAGAGCTGACTGCAGCCGTATTCGGGGATGCTGACCGGGTTGCACGCAATGCGGCTCAAACGTGTGTTGGTCGCAATGGCCGCCTTGAAGACATTGATGGACCACTGCTGTTCCTGTGCTCGTCCGCGTCGGATTTTGTGACGGGTCAGATACTCATGGTCGATGGAGGCTTCACCGCAAAATGAAAGCGCTCGTTTATACAGGTCCGGAAACTCTTGAATATCGCTCAGTCCCTGACCCGGAACCCAAAGCAGATGAAGTTCTCGTTCAGATCTCCTGTACCGGTATCTGCGGGTCCGACATGCATGCGTATCTCGGGCATGATGAACGCCGACCTGCGCCGCTTATTCTAGGACATGAAGTTGCAGGAACAATTGTCAGCGGCGCTTCAACTGGTCAGCGCGTGACCGTCAATCCACTTGTGACCTGCGGGACGTGCCCGGCCTGTCAAAAGGGCAGGGATAATCTCTGCCCGGATCGGCAGATAATTTCAATGCAACCCCGAGAAGGTGGTTTTGCCGACTACCTCGCCATGCCTGAGAAAAATCTGGTTCCTATACCGGACCATGTTTCAGATTTTCAGGCAGCCCTGGCCGAACCCATCGCTTGCGGCTGGCATGCCGCCAGACTTGCCCGGCGGGCTTTGGACACAAATTGGAGCGAACCTTCTGCGTTGGTTATTGGCGGTGGTGCCATCGGGGTCGGGGCAGCTCTGAGTTTAAAAGCGCAAGGCGTTGCTGATGTTCGTGTGATTGAACCAAATTCAGACCGCGCCAAATTACTGAGTGATAACTGTGGCCTTAGCGTCCTGTCGCCAGATGACGCGCCCAATGCCGGTCAAGTCGATATCATCATAGACGGGGTCGGGTATGCGGCAACCAGAGCGACTGCATCCGCAAGTGTAAAGCCGGGTGGTGTCATAGCGCACATAGGTCTGGGATCGTCTCAAGGTGGGCTCGATATCCGCCGCATGACCCTTCAGGAAATCACCTTTCTGGGAACTTACACCTATACCGCAAAGGACTTTCGCGACACTGCGAGTGCCATTTTCGATGGTCGTCTGGGTGCGGTCGGCTGGGTCGACATCAGGCCGTTGTCTGACGGCTCTTCCGCTTTTTCCGATTTACGCGCGGGCCGTGTTGCGGCTCCGAAAATATTGCTTAAGCCAGAACTAACAGGAGACATTCATGTCTGAAATTCCCCACCTGCTCGTGCATGAAAGCGCCGACAACGTCGGTGTGGTCGTTGTGGAGGGGCTCACTGCCGGCACGGACATGCTGTGCTGTGTCACCCACGACAATTCCACATTCCGTCTTACGGCCGGCGCTGATGTTCCGATTGGCCACAAGATCGCATTGAAGGACCTCAAGGACGGTGACACCGCCATCAAATATGGCGAGGACATCGGCAAGATTGTCGCTGATATCCAAAAGGGCGCTCATGTCCACACACACAATTGCAAAACCAAGCGCTGGTAAGGAGCCCTTTGATGTCTTCGAAATACTCAAACATAACTGTGAAGGCGTACAAGCGGGAAAACGGCCGTGTGGGTGTACGCAACCATGTTGTCATTCTTCCGGTCGACGACATCTCGAATGCAGCGTGTGAAGCGGTTGCCAATAACGTCAAAGGCACGCTCGCGATTCCACATGCTTACGGACGGCTACAATTCGGTGAGGACCTGGATCTGCATTTCCGCACCATGATCGGAACCGGTGCCAACCCGAATGTCGCTGCCGTCGTGGTTATCGGGATCGAGCCCGGTTGGACCAAACGTATCGCGGACGGTATCCGGGAAACCGGCAAGCCGGTTGCAGAGTTCTCAATCGAGCAGAACGGTGACTTTGAGACAATTCGCGCCGCGTCCTGGAAAGCCAAGGAATTCGTTCATTGGTCGTCCGAGCTGCAGCGGGAAGAGTGCTCGATCTCCGACATCTGGGTGTCTACCAAGTGCGGGGAAAGCGATACAACGACTGGCCTTGGATCCTGTCCGACGGTCGGGAACATGTACGACAAACTTCTGCCTGAAGGCATTACCGGCTTTTTCGGCGAGACGTCAGAGATCACCGGCGCAGAACACATCTGCCAGAAGCGGGCAATCAACGAAGAAGTTGGCGAGCGCTGGTACAAGATGTGGAAGGCCTATCAGGACGACGTCATCTTTGCACACCAGACGGATGACCTGTCAGACAGTCAGCCAACCAAAGGTAATATCGAAGGCGGGCTGACCACGATCGAGGAAAAGGCGCTGGGCAATCTGGAGAAAATCGGACGGACATCCCAATACATCGATATTCTGGAACCGGCAGAAGCGCCGAAGTCCGGCAAGGGACTGTATTTCATGGACAGTTCCTCGGCGGCTGCGGAATGCGTCACGTTGATGGCTGCCGGTGGCGCTGTCATCCACACCTTCCCGACAGGGCAGGGGAATGTTGTCGGCAACCCGATTGTCCCGGTTATCAAGATCACAGCCAATCCACGCACAGTGCGCACCATGAGTGAGCATGTGGATGTTGATGTGTCCGGAATTCTGCGCCGGGACATGACCATTGATGAAGCGGGCGACGAGCTGATCGATATGGTTCGCCGAACCGCCAATGGTCGTAACACGGCTGCGGAAGCTCTTGGCCACCGTGAATTCTCGATGACCAAACTCTATCGAAGCGCCTGATTGGCTTGCGGGTGATCATTTATTTGGTCACCCGCATGGCGGACAACGATGACAGCATCTGAACGGATCAGCCTCACGGAGGCGACTGACCTGATGGAGGCCGCTTTCCTGAGCGCGGCAGTGCCCGCTTTTGTTGCGCGGTCTGTTGCCACTGCGCTCGTTGCCGCCGAAGCGGAAGGGCAGGTGGGTCATGGGTTCTCCCGCGTAGAAGATTATCTTGGACAGGTCCGGTCCGGAAAAATTAAGGCCAATGCCGAGATTGAAACAAAACTGACCGGTACCACCAGTTTGCTGGTCGATGCAGGACACGGGTTTGCCTATCCGGCTTTGGACAAGGCAATTTCAGCCGGAGCCGATCTGGCATTGCAGCATGGTTGCGCCATGATTGGGATAACACGATCACATCACTGCGGAGCGTTATCGGTACAGGTTGAAAAACTGGCCAGACGAGGGCTTTGTGCACTGATGGTGGCAAACGCACCGGCTGCCATGGCACCGTGGGGCGGAAAAGAAGCGGTGTTCGGCACCAACCCAATCGCCTTTGCAGCGCCCGGAAGCGATGGTGATCCCATGATCATAGACTTGTCTTTGTCCCGTGTTGCGCGTGGCAAGGTCATGAACGCTCACAAGGCCGGTAAGCCTATTCCGGAGAATTGGGCGCTCGATAAGGATGGCAATCCGACAACCGACGCCGAGGCTGCGCTGGGCGGAACAATGCTCCCCATTGGAGAAGCCAAGGGAACTGCGTTGGCTCTGATGGTGGAGATTCTCGCGGCAATCATGACCGGAGCGGCCCGCAGCAACGAAGCCTCTTCGTTCTTTGCCAGTGAAGGCCCACCTCCAGGGGTGGGTCAGTTTCTGATTGCGATGAAACCTTTCGAAACGGCGGGCTTTCAGGGCAGGTTGACCGCATTGCTGGATCAGATAGAGGTGATGGACGGAACCCGTCTGCCCGGCAAACGTCGTGCAGCAGCTGTCAAATCTGCGCATGAAAACGGAATCGACGTACCGGTCCGCTATCTGCGGGCAATACGTGAGGTGATACATGGAGCGGCCTAGTTTTGATGGGCTGATTGGGCGTTTCGTTGGCTCTGGTACCTGGTCGCCAATCCAATTATGGGCGCAGGCCCAGCTTGTCTTTCCAGGTGTCCTTGTGGCTGGTGTGATTGCCTTGGCAAGTCAATTCATTGCTGAGCACTACGGCGCTCCGGCTATGCTTTTGGCCCTGTTGCTTGGAATTTCCCTCAACTTCCTGTCCGAAGATGCGCGCTGCAAAATAGGAATAGCGTTTGGTGCCCGCCAGTTGCTTCGCGTTGGTGTCGCCTTGTTGGGCCTGAGGATAAGTTTCGATGTGGTCAGTGAACTCGGTCTGCCTGTCGTCGGCTTGGTGATTGGCTCGGTTCTGGCGACCATCGCTTTCGGGCTGGCGTCAGCTCGTTTGTTCGGGTTCCGATATCGATTTGGATTGTTGTCTGCCGGATCAGTTGCCATTTGTGGTGCGTCTGCCGCGATGGCGATTGCGGCCATATTGCCGCGTGATGATCGCTCCGAGGAGCGGTTGGTGTTCACTGTTGTTGGTGTCACGCTTCTGTCGACCGTCGCCATGATTCTTTATCCGCTGCTCGGGGAAATGCTTGCTTTTGATGATTGGACGGCAGGCATCTATCTGGGAGCGACAATCCATGATGTTGCGCAGGTGGTGGGGGCCGGGTTCTCGATCTCCGAAGTATCCGGAGAAACCGCGACACTGGTCAAATTGATCCGTGTCGCCATGCTGGCGCCGGTCGTCGTGCTTGCAGTTCTGGTAATCCGGACGACCGGGAACAAGGAGGACAAAGCCGGTCCGCGGCCGCCCTTGGTTCCCTTTTTCGTTTTGGGATTTGTTGTATTGGCGGCGTTGAACACGTTCATGGTCATACCGTCTTTCATAATCGATGCCTCGGCAACATCGTCCCGCTGGCTCCTGTTGCTGGCGATTGCTGCGGTCGGGTTGAAAACCGTGCCGAAGGATCTGATGAAGGTCGGACGGGCGTCCGTTGCTTTGTTGGTTGCGGAGACATTGTTCCTGGCCGTTCTGGTTGGGGCAGGGCTCATGATTTTGGCACTCGAACCTCTCAGTGGTTCGTGACATTCCAACAGACGAGGAGGAACAAGCCTGATGTATAAAAACATCCTCATTCCCGTGGCTTTGGACCACGAAGCCATCGTTGACCTAAAGCTGGAAACGGCCAGGCATTTATTGTCGGTAGGCGGCCGAATAACGCTGATGACGGTTCTGGAGAACATCCCCGGTTTTGTGTCGGAATTCGTCGATCTCAAGGTCGACAATCATCTCAGCCAGAAAGTTGTCGAACGGCTCAGAAGTGTTGCGGGCGATGACGATGCAATCAACTGCAAGGTTGTGACTGGAAAGCCGGGTGTTCAAATTGCGCAGAGCGCCGCCGAGGATGGAATAGATCTCATTATTGTCGGATCGCATCATCCATCTGCAACCGACTATTTTCTCGGCTCCACTGCTTCCCGCGTCGTTCGCCGGGCCGGATGTTCGGTCTTTGTTGTGCGAGATTAAACTGTCGATTGCCGCGCAGCGAAGAAGAAACCCGCCCTATCGTTCTCCGATGGGCGGTTTTTTTTCAACGTTGTCTGAACCAGACTATGGCTTCAATATTCCAACCTTTGGGTTTGTCGATAGGGACAATTTTGGTGAGGAGACCAAAGTTCTGAAAAATGCCATCTGTAAGCGTATGGAAATACTTGTAGGAAACTTTCCTGCTTCTTTGTCTTGCACTAAAGACGATAAATCCTGGCTGACAAGTGGAGATTCCATTTCAACTGCAAGTGAAACGGCGCCACTGTCCATGTCCAACGTTAGATCGACCGTGATATCCGGATCCTCGATTTGGTCCAGAACGGACTGGATGTCTCGGCCAAGACGATTGCCAGTTCGAGCATCTATTGCGACTGGTGTCTTGCTCTGCTTGCTGAGGGACACCTCCTTGACCATTTCCTTCTTTGTTCGGTCTCCCCGAAACAGACGAATGCGATCAATACGACTTCTGAGGAGCCACCAATACTTGCCACTGTTGCGGATTAGAAAGATGGTGTAGAGTGTGGCTTCTGCAAAGTAGCCTGTCTCCCAGATTTGTTACAGTAGATGACCCATGCAGACTCAGATGTATCGTGGGATAAGCGCTCTAACCTCCCCAGAAGAGCCATTGTGATCAAGGGTTGCTTTGCGGATGTTGATTTCGCACTGCTCTAACAAACTCCGGCCCTATGCCCTTGAAAAGTGTTCCAAAACCATTTTTTGCCTCTTAGAGTCCTGCAGAGGTGGGGGAACCATCAGTATTGGTTCGTTGAGCCGAGGTGGAGAAAAAACAGATGTACTCTCCAAGATGCTTAGTTTTCTAAAGTAAAAAATAATGTACGAATCATCAAGACAGAAATTATGTATTTTTTTCTTTTTATATCAAAGATAATATACAGGGTATAGTTCCAGTAAAATAATAATAATCTGAATGGTGTTGAATTGCGTATTGTAGTATTTCTATTTAAAGTTTTTTTGTCATGGAATTCAAAATTTGATCCTTTATTAAGGAATTTACATGCCGCTTTATCCCCCAAGAAAACTTTCTGTGTTTGCTGTTGATCCTTCAGTAGCTCGTTTACATGAGAACAGAGGAATTAAGAATCTTGTTATTTCTCTCCCTTGGGACATGGAGCGTTTGCCAGATGACGAGCCTTTTGTCGGTCCACGTGGAGAATATCTGGAAGTCGTTGATTATGATCCTTCCTGCGGGGTTTTTTATAGCCCGGTGGATTTGAACGATTCGGCGACACGACCAATGTATGGCCTTACGCCGTCAGCGGAAAATCCAAAATTTCATCAGCAGATGGTATACGCTGTTGCTATGAACACAATTTCTGTTTTTGAGTTAGCCTTGGGGCGAGTAGCCTTGTGGGCACCTCGAAATTGGAATAATTCTGAATTTGATGATGATAAGGGTTTTGTAAAAAGGTTGCGGATTTATCCTCACGCTTTTCGGGAGGCCAATGCCTATTATGATCCCGAAAAAAAGGCACTATTATTCGGTTATTTTTTGGCCGGATTCGAGAATGCAGATCTTCTACCCGGATCAACTGTTTTTACTTGTTTGAGCCATGATGTAATCGTTCACGAGACATGTCATGCGCTGCTCGATGGTATGCATCCTTACTTCGCTGAATCGTCAAACCCAGATGTCTTGGCGTTGCATGAAGCTTTCGCGGACATCGTGGCGATTCTCCAGCACTTCTCGCATCCTGAAGTTTTAGAAGATCAAATTTCTAAGACACAAGGAAATTTAGAAAACCAAAGCCAATTGGGGCAGTTGGCACAGGAATTTGGCAAAGCGTTGGGGCGAGGGGGCGCTTTGCGTGACGCTTTGGGCGAAATGAAAGATGGTAATTGGACACCCAAAGAACCTGACAACCGTGCTTTGGATCAGACATCTGGACCTCATCAAAGAGGTGCAATCCTAGTTGCCGCTGTTTTTCGTTCATTTTTAAGTATTTATAAAGATCGGATCGCCGACTTGCTTCGAATTTCTTCCGGCGGACGTGGTATCCTTCCGAATGGCGAAATTGATCCCGACCTAAAGCATCGCTTAGCTCGCGAAGCGGCCAAATCCGCTCGACACCTTTTGCAAATGTGCATTAGGGCGCTTGACTACTGTCCGCCAGTAGATGTCACATTTGGTGATTATTATCGTGCTTTGATTACAGCAGACTACGACCTCTATCCAGAAGATAAGTATGGCTATCGCATTGCCCTAATTGAAGCATTTACCGCATGGGGGATTCAGCCCCAAGGAATGATGGTTGTGACTGAAAAAACATTGCTTTGGCCTACCATCGAAGAAGCATCACTTGATGCAGAAAACGGTCTTGCGGGTTTTGGAGAAGATTTTGGGTTTTTGCTAAATTCACCAAAAGAAAGCAAAGACCGCATCGGCCAACTGTCAATTAGCCCGGATTCAGATGGGCAATCGATGAAGGCGGCATTGGATCAAGTCGCACGGCGGATAATGCTCGCGATGGAAGAAGAAATTGACAGCCGTGTTCCTAAGAAATGGGATCGAACGCCAGGACGGTTAAGCGAGGAAGTTGTGCTATCACGAAATTTACTGGAGTTAGGGCTATCCGCAGATAGGAAAGTTGAGCACCTCGTCCGCTATTTCTACGGCGAATTGTTTTGGGGTATGATCCATGATCAAAAGCACAAGGGCCTATATGATCTAATTGGCATAGATTTAACGGATCGGGCGCCAAAATCTATTAGCCGTTCAAAATATACCGGGCGTCCTGCTATCCAAGTGCATTCCGTAAGAATGGCCAATAGGCTCGGAGATCGCGGTCAAGTTGAACAGGAATATGTCGTTGAATTGGTGCAATCCCGTTCAGGGTATTTCGATCCGAACGATCAGTTGGCGGCTGACAGCGGTGACGTTGAAAAAGAACGTGATTTTATCGCCCGTTCTGGCGCAACGCTGCTGATTGATGCCCGTTCGTTTCAGATAAGACGCGTTATCCGTACAAATGGTATTGTTAGCGACGATCAAGTACTGCACCGGCATCGTGATTACCGTAAACGCAGCATGCTTGAACCGACAAATGCATTTGATGGGGTTATCAAACGGGCCGAAGGAGTAAAGAAATTTACGGCTTTGCATCGACAAAAAATGGAAAAGGTGCAGTTGTGAGCCGCATGACAGCGCCCAAAACCGGCGCGCGTATTCGGATGTATCGTCAAGGGCAAGGGGACTGTTTTCTCATTGCATTTCCAAGGGTCGATGGTGATGAGAATGATCCTGTGTATGTACTAATCGATTGCGGGTACATTGGAGGGTCACAGTTCGAGAGCGTTACCATTAGGGACGTTATTGACCATATAGTAGAATCTACAGGTGGCGTCATCGACTATGTGATTGTGTCACATGAACATACGGATCATGTGAATGGATTTACTGTTAAAGATAGTGATGGTGCCCCACTTTTTGACCGTATTAGTATTAAAAACCTTTGGCTTGCCTGGACCGAAGATGATGAGCCGTTCGCCAATGACTTGCGGAAACGCTATCAAGATCAACTTGTAGCTTTAGCGATGGCCGAAAGGCAAATGACCGAACTGGGCTTTTCCGGCGATGGGCTTGATAATGTTTCAGCTCTTTTGGAATTAGAATTGGGTCCAGAAAATGAACGAGGTGCTTTTACTCGTAATTTGCATGAAGCTGTCGGCCCGATGTTTACGACTTTTTGTGCGGATAGCATAGACGGTATAAATAACAAACTAGCTATAAAATATCTGCGCAACAAATCTGAAAGGCCTCCTTCATTCCTAAGACCAGGCCAAAAGGCTTTCGAGATTGAAGGTACTTTGGGCATTCGAACTTATGTGCTTGGTCCACCACGCGATGAAACGTTACTCCAGCATCTTGACCCCGTAGGCAGGGAACAGTTTCACATTAGTCCAGGATTTGCGCTCTCCGGGGAAGTTGAAGCCTTTCACGCGGCAGTCACGAATCTTCAGAATGGCGGCGCTGCGTCGCCATTTGCCAGAAGGTACGCGCGCTCCGAAGAAGAAATATTCGGCATGGAGCTTGACGCGCAGACCCCAAGAGAAGCCGAATCACAAATATTCCAATACAATTCGCGTATATATTGCGAAGCAGGGAAGCCAGCAACAAAAGAAAAGTGGCGGAGAATAGATGGCGAGTGGCTAAAGAGTTCAAATTCTTTGGCTCTGCGGCTCAACAATGAGGTGAATAACACTAGTCTTGTGTTAGCTTTCGAACTACCTACAACCAAAAAAGTGTTACTTTTCACAGGAGATGCACAACGCGGAAACTGGATTTCTTGGTCGGACCAAAGTTGGGAGACACCAGAAAAGAAGATTGTGACCGCTAAGGACATCCTGAGCCGTTGTGTATTCTATAAATGTGGTCATCACGGATCTCATAATGCGACCTTGAATGGCACCGCTGACGATGATTATCCAAATTTGGGCTGGTTTGCCAGAGGTGAATATTCAAAGGATTTTGTAGCAATGGTGCCTGTGCATTCGTCCTGGGCGAGAAGCAAAAGAGGGTGGCAACATCCACTGCCAGAGATTGAAAATGCATTGATGAAAAAGGCGCGCGGGCGCGTAGTATTCAATGACAGAGAATGTGTAACGCGCCCAAATCCAAATGCAAAAATCGGAAGGCTAACAGATGATGAGTGGCTAGAGTTCGAACAAGGGAAGGTAGAGACTAATGTTTATAAAGAAATTACAGTGTGGGATTAAATAAGAAAGTTTTATTTGTTGTATTTGTAATGTAATTATGTTGAGTTTGTTGTGTATATATTTTAAATATTGAAGATTGAAATAATCAAGCCTGGTTCGCGGGTAACAGCCAATTATCTGCCTGCCAATTACCTCATCCCAAATATTGGTTTTTGTTTTATTCGTACATAATAAATTGAGACCGACAGCAATTTCATGTAACAATCAAACCGAGCATAGATGTTGAAGTGCGACTTTCAATTGTTTTATTAATGGAATGGTAAAATGGACATAACTGATACAAATGATATGGCAGATGAACCAATAAACGATGCCGATTCCGTCAGAATTAGTTCGGACGAGGAGTTGCTCGCCACTAGTCTCTCACTCAAAGGCGAGGAGGTATTAAGAAACTCACTAAACGTTATAAGAGTATCTAATATTAATGGATATTGCTATTCTTATAAGGGGCGAGTAAAAGATCCTGTTTCCATTAAAAGTAAGGTTCTTAGAAGAAGATTTGAAATACTTGATAGTATCCAACAAGAAAAGAAAGAGAAGGACAGAAGTTACAGAGTTTCTAATGTAACAGATGTAGTTGGCATACGTATTATAACGCTTTTTAATTCCGAAATATTATCTGCTGTGAATGATATACTTAATCTTATAACAGGGCAAACCGATCTCAATCCAAATGAATTATTAGATTGTAAAATAAAAGAATTCCTCCTTATTACCACACAAGCTTCGATTGGGCTTGCTTCACCGGTTCAAACAATGCAGCGACGGTTTGCAAGACGCTTGGTAGAAGTAGGAATATCAGATGTTGATGTTACGATCGAAACGCGAAGAGAATATTCGAGTGTTCACATTGTGATTGAAAAAAATATTGATGAATTAGCAGTGCCGATTGAAATACAAATAAGAACCGTGTTTGAAGATACATGGGCGCAAATCGATCACAAACTAAGATATCATAAATCCAGGATTAAAAATGAATCAACGCAAAAGAATGTCCCTGTTGCTGCCGAAAGGGACTTGGTTATACTTAAGAAATACATAGATATTACTGCAGAGTTCGCGGAAGCTATAAAGGATGAGTTGGAAGAAACCGAAGACGCAAGCCGCGGGCAAATTCGTCCGATTGGAGATGATTTTACAATCTTGGAAGCAGCACGTTCTTTGGAAATAAAAGACGATATTATTCAAGAAATTGAAGTACTGTTTAGACAAAAAGACGTTTTAGATCAGAGGTTTGCAGATTATTATCGGGATGAACGTGTTGATAGTTATTCCTCCAAAAAGGAGAAGGAGTTTTCAGAGGCATATGCAATTTTGGCAGAAAAGCTTTCCAAAATATCGGAAAGAGAAAAATCTGGTCTGTTTATTAACTCGGATTTGAATGAAGAGCAAAAGAAGTTTCTATTTTATGTAATAAAAATGGAAGAGGCATTCTGTAGATTGAAAGTCGGCCATAATGACGAAAGGCTGGCCGCAATCAAAATCTATGATCAAATTTCTGTTTTACATCATGATGTTGCTGTAGTGCATTTTAGGAAAGGCGAGTCACTAAGCAAATCAGGTAGACATGAAGACGCAATTGCTTCTTTTGAAAAGTGTCTAAATAATCTGGATACAAAAAACGAATATTTTTGGCTCAACTACGAGAAGCAACGGAACTATATTAAGGAGAACATTCATAGAATTAAGGGTTTTGCTCATTGGAAGATATTCGAAAAAGAAAATATTCGCGGTAACCAAGAGTGCATAGAGCATATAAGGTTGGCATGGGAGTCTACATATAAAGGGCTCGATTACCTTTCTGAAAATGACGTTGAAGGAAGAGATGCAGAGTATCTTGACAAAATTGATCGTTTGCGCTCGAGGTTGGTAAACAATCTTTTATCCTACTATTTCGACATTAAAACGGTAGAAAAACGCTACAATATCAGAGTTGATGCGCAGAATTTTGAGGACGGGTGCCTGAATGAGTTCGGGATGTGGTTTTGTAAGAAGGCTGACGATCTTGAGAACGAAGATATTCGGGAACTTGATACCGTGAGTAAGATATACTTGGAACTGGGCGATCAAGAAAACGCCAAGCGTTTAGCAAAAAGAAGCATTAGAATTTCTCTTTCGGAAAACGCACGAGAGAAGTTTGGCGGCGAAGTTGTCGATTATGTTTTGAAGTCAGCTTGGCAAATTATTGACATTTGAGGAATTGATTATTGGGAAGGAGGGGGTTATTTTCGATTGTAAAGGTGATCATGTATTTTTTCGAAGGTCAAAAGAAATGATTCCTCAAAAAAACGTAGTTTACCTAGGAATTTACGGAGAATTTAATTGATTGTTAGGGTGTTGTGTTCTAGCGTCATTTGCATCAAAGCCATGTGGCTTTAACTGATAGGTGCTACCATGGTTTATCCAGATGGTGATGGCTAAGTCCATCATTGGCCCCGCCAAAAAGGCGGGGCCTTTTTTTGAGTATATCAGCTGGCGATATAATTTGATTTGCTGCCTCACCTGAGACCCTGAAATTCCTCCATATTAGTGTAGAGTCCGTCGCACTCATGAGATGGTCGGAATGAAGCGTTCAAGGTTCACAAAAGAACAAATCATCGGCATTTTGAGGGAGCAGGAATTTGGTATGAAGACGGCAGATGTCTGTTGCATGCATAACCCTGTTCACGAAAGGCGTTGCCAATACATAATCTTCTGTAGTCATGCTTGCGTGCTCTACAATCAAACCGCCCATCACAATCTGAAGTCTCTTGGTGTCTTGGCCTTAACGTAAGGGATCAAACCTGACGACTTTGCAGCAATTTTTGATCCTCCCCAATTGAAGTGGTCCATCGTTATGTTTAGAAAAACGGAGGATCAACATGGCTACGAAACGTCATAAGCCAGAAGAAATTGTCTCAAAGTTGCGGCAGGTTGAAGTCCTTGTCGGTCAGGGCATGCCAAGGATCGATGCCATCCGGCAGGTTCGCATCACCGATGCAGACTTATTACCGTTGGCGCAAGCAATATGGTGGGAAGGGAACCGACCAACTGAAGGAACTCAAACGCCTTCAGAAAGAGAACGAACGGCTGCGCAAAGCCGTTTCTGACCTAACCTTGGACAAGTTGATCTTGTCTGAGGCTGCAAAGGGAAACTTCTGAGCCCCGCCCGTCGTTGCGCCTGCATCAATCATATTCGTCAACATCTCGGCGTGTCGGAACGTCGAACCTGTCGTGTTCTGGGCCAGCACCGGTCCACGCGGAGGAAACGTCCAGCAGGGCGTGCTGACGAAGTACGTCTTGTGGCAGATATGATCGCACTCGCCCGTGAGTATGGCCGTTACGGTTACAGGCGTATTGCAGCTCTGCTCAGAGATGCTGGTTGGCATGTGAATGACAAGCGCGTCGAACGTCTGTGGCGACGAGAGGGGCTGAAAGTGCCAATGAAACAACCGAAGAGAGGGCGGTTCTGGCTGAACGACGGATCATGTGTCCGGTCGCGACCTGGACCGAACCCAAACGCGGAGCCGAGATCGGACGAGCCTATATAAACTCCTGTTACATCGGGGACTTTGAGGATGTCTTCCAGACCATAAACCGCGGATTTTGTTTTGATCATCGCAAGGGTGACAATCTCCTTGTTGGCGGATTGTTGACAATCAGCCTCAAGCTCCAGCCTCACCCTGATGGGACCGGAGCTCCGGTCCCATCAGGTGGATACAGGCAGGCGGAGACTAATCGTTCCGCATCCGCAGGTTTCTATCGTCGGTGCGCATGACGGCAACCTCGACCACCCGGGGAACGCGGACCAGCGAAGCGGCACCGGACCTTTCGATCGTCGACAGGAGGGACAGAAACAACGTGTAATCGGCTGTTCAATGCTGCATGTCCAAAAGTCAGAACTCCTATCCCGCAACGGTTTCGAGATACTCGACATCACTCAATCTGGCATGATGTGCGAGAGCTTGGTGTTTTGATAATCCTTGATGGCTTCAAGTCCGCCTTCACGGCCCATGCCTGAATGATCGACCCCTCCGAAAGGGGCCTCGGCATGCGCGATCATGAAAGTATTCACACCAACCATACCCGCATGCAGGCGTTTGGAAAGCGCTTCCGCCTTGGCGTGACTTCCGCTGAAAGCGTAGGCAGCCAGTCCATAAGGCGTCGCATTCGCCTTGTCGATTGCTTCGTCGAAATCCTTGAAACGGGCAATTGGAGCAACTGGTCCAAAAGGTTCTTCATTCATGATCTGTGCCTCAGCCGGAACGTCTGCCAGCACTGTCGGCTCCAGGAAAAATCCGGCGTTGCGATTGGCGGGTCTTGATCCACCCGTTACCAGTCTGGCACCGCTTCGCATCGCGTCGTCAATGAGACCCTCTACCTTTTCGCGGCCCGATGCGAGCGTCAGGGGCCCCATGGACACCTTTGGATCCTGACTGTCCCCGATAACCAGGGATTCGGCCTCGGATTTCATCTTTGCGATGAACCGATCTGCCACACTGTCCTCGACGTAGAAGCGGTTTGGAGCTATGCAGACCTGACCAGCGTTGCGGAACTTGAATCCTGCACATTGCACGGCAGCGGCCTCGATGTCGGCATCTGCGCAAATGACAACCGGCGAGTGCCCTCCCAATTCCAGTGAGCAGCGCTTGATTGTTTTGGCGGCATCCGCCATCAACATCTGACCGACACGGGTCGAGCCGGTGAGAGAGATCTTGCGGACTTCGTCTGCGTTCATGATCACAGGCGTAATATCGCTCGCCCGGCCGAGCAGCAGCTGGACAACACCCTTGGGAACACCTGCCGCAGAACAGGCCTCGGCAATCAGCGTGGTAGTCATCGGAACCTGTTCCGATGGTCTGACCAAGATAGGACATCCTGCAGCAAGCGCTGGTGCGATTTTACGACAGGGAAGGTTCACGGGAAAGTTCCATGCCGTGAAAGCTGCGGCAATGCCAACAGGTTCCGGTTCAATTAGAAGCCGTCCGCCTTGCCGGGACGGAATTGTTTGCCCGAACAGTCGTTCAGCTTCCCCCGCATACCATTCAAATTGCTCGATTGCAGCGCCAACTTCGCCTGCTGACTGAGCAAGCGGACGCCCGATTTCCAGAGACAATGCCAGCGCGATCTTTTCGCTTCTGACCCGCATTTCCGCGGCAATTGATCTCAAAATACGCCCACGTTCCCAGCCATGCACAAGCGGCCAGGTTTTCATGGCGTCCCGCGCATGTGCCAATGCCTCCCGAACCTCGGTTTCACCGCAGGCTGGTTGCTCCCAAAGGGTCTCGCCGTTGCACGGATTTATCACCGCAATGGGCTGCGCACTGCCGGTTGTCCGAAACTCGTCTCCAATCAGGAGCCTTGGCTGCATGTTTGTCATCATCTTACCTATTGAAATTAGTTGGTTCAGAGAATATCCGGCTCTGGCACAGCTGCACCGAACCCTGTTTCCAGAAAATCAAAGTCGCATCCCAGGTCGGCCTGGAGAACATGGGCCGCATAGACCCAGCCATACCCCCGGCCGAATTTGGCCGCAGGCGGTGCCCACGCGGACTTTCGTTTTGAAAGCTCGGCGTCAGAAACGTCCAATTCCAGCCGTCCTTCGCTGGCATCAACACAAATGATGTCGCCAGTTCGAACCAAGGCGAGCGGACCGCCGATATGGGCTTCTGGAGCAACATGCAGAATACAGGCGCCATAACTGGTGCCACTCATGCGGGCATCAGAAATGCGCACCATATCCCGCACACCCTGTTCAAGGAGGTATTTCGGGATCGGAAGCATGCCCCACTCGGGCATGCCCGGTCCCCCTTGTGGCCCTGCCCCGCGCATGACAAGCACTGTGTCAGGTGTTGCGCCAAGGGCAGGATCGTCAATCTGGGCCTTCATGTCCCGGTAGTTGTCAAACACAAGTGCAGGGCCCCTATGTTTCAGCAGTTTCCTGTCGGCAGCAGACGGTTTCATCACGGCCCCATCGGGCGCAAGATTTCCGCGCAGAACAGCCATGGCCGGTTCTGTCGACACAGGGTTCTCAAGGGAGCGGATAACATCCGGCAAAAAGACTTCGGCCCCTTCGATTTCTTGACCCAGCGATTTGCCCGAGACGGTCTTTGTTGTCCCATCCAGCAATCCAGGCATTTGTGCCATCAGCGCGCGCAAGCCGCCTGCATAGAAGAAGTCTTCCATGAGGTGTTTTTCGCCGGAGGGTCGGATGTTCGCCAGTACCGGAATCTTCCGGCCAGCGGCATCAAAGTCGTCGAGCGTCAGGGCAAACCCGGCTCTACGAGACAAGGCGATTAGGTGTATGATTGCGTTTGTCGAACACCCCATTGCCATGGCAACCGCAAGGGCGTTGTCGAACGAAGCCCGTGACAGGATGGCGGAGGGACACAGGTTTTCCCGCACCATGTCTACAGCGCGGCGACCGCAGTCAGTCGCAAGGCGAATGTGGTTGGCATCAGCAGCAGGAATGGACGAAGAGCCTGTAAAACAGAGGCCAAGCGCATCCGCAATCGCGGTCATTGTCGCTGCGGTGCCCATGGTCATGCAGTGACCGTAGGATCGGGCAATGCCCGCTTCAACGCCCTGCCATTCTTCTATGCCTATCCGACCAGCACGGCGCTCGTCCCAATATTTCCAGGTATCTGCGCCCGATCCAAGCATTTCGCCGCGCAGGTTACCGCGAAGCATGGGGCCAGCAGGCATGAATATCGCCGGCAGGTTCATGGAAATCGCCCCAAGCAAAAGACCCGGTGTTGTCTTGTCACACCCTCCCATGAGAACGGCACCATCCACCGGGTGAGACCGGAGCAGTTCTTCGGTCTCCAGCGCAAGCAGGTTCCGGTAGAGCATGGTCGTTGGTTTGACGAAGTTCTCGGACAAGGAGAGCGCAGGGAGTTCGATCGGAAACCCGCCTGCCTGAAGAACACCGCGTTTTACATCTTCAACACGATGCTTGAAATGTGCATGACAAGGGTTGATGTCCGACCAGGTGTTGATGACCGCAATGACCGGACGGCCTTCCCAATCTTCCTTGGAGTATCCCATTTGCATGAGGCGGGACCTGTGCCCGAATCCACGCAAATCGTCGGTGTCGAACCATCTGGATGAACGGAGCTTTGATGTCATTGCGATGCTGTCACGCCCCCGTCTACATATACGACCTGACCGGTCATGTAGCTGCCGGCATCTGAAGCAAACGTGATGACCTGCCCGGCGACTTCCAGTGGGTCACCGATCCGGCCAAGAGGGTTGCGCTCCAGGATGAAGTCCTTGAATTCCGGCTTGTCCAAATGGGGTCTGATCCGATCAGATTGAATGAAGGTAGGCGCAACGCCATTGACGGTAATGCCATGCGGGGCAAGTTCCATGGCGTGCTGTTTCACAAGCATCAATAGCCCGCCCTTTGTCGCGCAATAAGCTGAATATCCGCGTCCTCTGAGAGCAAGTTGAGACCGGACCGATAGGAGGTGGATCTGTCTGCCGCCGTTACCTCGGTCGATTTGATCCCGCGCCACAGACTGCGCCAGAAACATCGCCGACTTGAGATTGGTCTGATAGACCTCGTCGAAAGTCTCCTCGGTGACGTCCATGAGGGACTGCTCATGTTGCACACCGACGCAATTGACGAGGACGTCGATCCCGCCCATCAGCTTGATGGTTTCGAGCGTGCACCTTTCGATGGACGAAACGTCTTTTGCATCAAGTTCAAGTCCATAGGCGGTACCGCCATGTGCTGCAATCTGTTCGGCAAGTCTGGTTGCCTTGTTGAGCGAGGGACCTGCGACAACGACCACTGCGCCAAGCCGTGCCATAGCGGTTGCTATCGCTTCGCCAATTGCGCCATACCCGCCCGGAATGAAAACCCGAAGTCCGTCGATTTTGAACAGCCTGTCGATCTTGCCAAGATCGATCTCAGGCGTGAGGCCGCCGATAGGATGGTTCATGTCCCAATCTCCACGCCCGCCGCGCGATAGACACTTTCCATCAGGCGCAATGTTTCAAGATTATCAAGGCGATCCGTTTCAAAGGGCGTCCCCTCGCGCAGACCTGTGACAAAGGCTTTCATGGTGAGATCAAAACACTCCTGGTAGCGACCAAGCAGGTCGACTTGCTCGGCTTCGTCTTCGTTACCAACCAGGAAAATGCGATTGAGCTCCATGACGATGGTTCCTTTGGTTCCAATCACCTCCAGACGATCACCGTGTAGCGGCGGATAACCGGGTGCGACGAGACAACCATCGGCCGTCGCAATAAAACCATTGTCCCCTTCCAGGAGAATTGCAGCCGTGTCTTCTCCTGGCAATCCGTCAGCCAACCGGTTGACCCTGGCTGAAACCACCTGGAGCGGACCACACAGGCAGCGCAACACATCAAGATGGTGGATCATCGTCTCGAAAACGAGATTGCGTTTAAACCCAGTCAGGTAGGGTTGACGTTCCACAAGAAAGGGAACGGTTCCTTCGCGTGCGCACAGCCCGGATCCTCGGCAGGAAATCGACGCATGACGGATCTTGCCAATGCGGCCTTCGTCTATCCAGCGACGAACTGTCATGTAGTGCGGCCGGAAGCGGTAGTTTTCATGAACCATGAAACGCACCCGATCACCCACATAGTCGATCAGCTCTTCCGCTTCTGCAACAGTTTCGGTCAGCGGTTTTTGGCACATGATGTGCACACCGTTGTCGGCGGCCAGACGGCTCACAGGTGCATGAGCACCAACAGATGCCGCATTGTCGACCGCTGCAAATCCGCCGTCGGCAAACATTTTATCGACTTCTGTGTAAATACGGGAAACGCCGAATTCGGCGGACCTTGCCTCTGCCTTTGCTCGATCCGTATCGCACACAGCGACGATTTCAGCCCCGACCGCCTGCCAGGCCTTCATGTGATAAAGACTGATCAAGCCACATCCAACGACCGCAACCTTGAGTGCTTCAGTCATTGGTACCTCCAAAGAACCCATAGCCGTAGTGCCAGACTGACCCCTTTTCAGACAAGGTGATCAATGTGTGTTCGGCATTGGCTGGAATGCACACTAAGTCGCCTGGTCCACACTGTTTTTTTTGCCCGGCGACCTCTATTTCCATCAATCCGTCGGCTACGACGACAAATTCGTCGGCATCATGCACGAAATCCTTCCAAATCTGTCCGGGCGGATTCCGAAAGGTCCCGAAGGAAAAGTCGGAGAAGTCCGCCCTGATTGCAGTATCCGAGACAGGGATTTCGTAGATGCCTTTTTGAAAATGCCCTGTCATGCGGCTCGCTCCCTCAGCAAATCACCCAAATAATTTTGCGCCGGTTCATGCTTGAGCAATGACGAATAGTCTGGAAACGGAGTCACGGTTCCCTTTTCCACGAAGAGAAAACTCTCGCAAATCTCCTGGACGATTTCCAAGTGAAACCGTTCGTTTGGGTGAACGCACAAAAAGACCAACCGGCCTTCATTTCGAAGCTTGCGAAAGAAGTCCAGCATGAAGCCTATGTAGCCGTCTTGGGTATTGAATTGCGGCTCGTCGAAAAGATGCAAGAGCGGGTACTTCGAGTGAGCCGGCTCCATGAACATGTTCGGTTTGAACGATCTAAAATGCCGAACCTGGTAGGATTGGTGGTAATGGATCGCCAGGCGATCCCGCTGATCTGTGCGGATCTTGTGAATATTGCGTCCAGCGACAAAGACTTCACCTGCCGTCGGACTATTTGAGCCTGTGATGAGCTCAAACAGGGTTGTCTTTCCCGACCCGTTCGGACCCATCATTCCAACGACACCCGGATTTTCAATCGTGAAGTTTGCTGACAGACGGAACGTGGGCGTACGGTCGAAACGACCGCGCGTATAGACCTTTTCGAGATTTCGCACTTCAAGCATTTTGGTCATGGTTCACATCCCGATCAGTCGACGCCGCAACGCTGCATTTTCTAATAGTTCCCGGGCAGTTCCTTCGTGAATGATCTGGCCCCGATCCATGACATAAACCCGGTCGGCGACCTCCAGCGCAGCAAGTGCGTTCTGTTCGACCAAGAGACTGGAAACCCCTTCTTCTTTTAGACGCACGATCGTCTTGAGCACGTCCTGAACGATCTTGGGGGCGAGGCCCTGGCTTGGCTCATCGAGCAGAACAATTCCCGGAGATCCCATGAGCGCGCGGCTGATGGCGACCATCTGCAGTTCGCCGCCTGACATGTTTTCACATTCGCGAGCCAGAAGATGTTGGAGCGCAGAGAAGATCTCGCACATTTCGTCTTCGCTCCATGAGCGAAACCGTGTCTTTCGGGTTCCAAGCGCCAGGTTTCGCTTGCCGGTCAGGGTCGGAAATACACGCCGATCATCAGGGACCCAGCCAATGCCAAGTCGCGAAATCATGTGGGTCGACAGAGACGTGATATTCTTGCCGTCAAAATGGATCTGACCCCGCCTCGGCGGAGATAAACCCAAAATGGACCGGATGGTTGTTGTTTTTCCGGCACCATTTGGCCCCAGAAGAGCAACGATTTCGGCCTGACCAACTTCGAGTGAAGGGCCAAAAAGCGCCTGGGTTTCGCCGTAGAAAGTTTCTATTGCCTTGACTTGAAGCATTATGCGACCTCCCCCAAGGCAGATCGTGCCACCCATTTGTTTGACTTGAGTGCGTCAGGCGAGTCTTCAGCGATAACCTGTCCCCAATGGATCACCGAGACCCGGTCTGCGAGATCGAACAGGAAACCCATATCGTGTTCAATCATGACGATGGTGTAGCTTTTGCGAAGTTTCCGGATAAGCTCGGTCAGTTGCCGGGTCGCCTCTAACCCAAGTCCAGAGGTTGGTTCATCCAGAAAAACGATGCGTGGTTCAGCGGCTAACGCGACCGCGATTTCCAGGGCACGTCGGTTGCCGTAGGAAAGGGCGTCGGCTTTATGCCAGGCGAGATCTGCCAGTCCGACCTGGTCAAGGACACCAAGCGCCTTTTTCAACAAGGCAGTATCGTCGAAAACGCTCCTTGTGAGATTGAACCCCCTGCTCCTGAACTCGGGCAACGCCAGCAAAACGTTTTCAATGACAACTGTATCGTCAAAAAGATTCATGATCTGAAACGAACGCGAGATACCCATACGTGCAATCTGGTGGGGGCTGCGACCGGTAATATCCCTACCGTCAAAAACGATCCGTCCGCTGTCCGGCGCATGAAAACCCGTCAGGATATGAAAACAGGTCGTTTTCCCGGCGCCGTTGGGACCCATTATTCCGTGAACAGAGCCTTCCTCCACGCTGAGACTGATGTCTTCAAGCACCACCCGTGCACCGAAGCGTTTGTGAATATTTTCTACCTTGAACAGGGTCATGGTCAGGCCCCTTCCGGAGTGTCGGCGGGCGTGATGGAATTTTGCGGCGCTTGAGCAAAACGTTGACGCACCACGTGAATGAGACCGGAGAGACCCTCCGGGCGCACCATTACCATGATCATGAACATCAAACCGAACCACAGAAGCCAGGTTTCTGTAAAACCTCCGATGATATCCCTTGCGATGAAATAGAGCAGCACGCCGAGCACGGGCCCCCAGAAACTCACCAACCCGCCTCCGACCAGAACCATCATTACGATCAGTCCTGACTGGTGCAGGCTCATGACATCCGGGTAGGCGCTTTCCTGTGCCATTGCGAACAGTCCGCCAGCCAGCCCTGCGAAGGCTGCGGAAACTGTGAAGGTAAGCCATTTGATGAGCCAAACATTGTACCCGATGAACCGGGCGCGCGTTTCGTTCTGGCGTATGGCCTGAAGGACCCGGCCAAAAGGTGCATTTACCAGTCGCCACAGGGCGAGGATCGAGATCAACAAGATGATGGCGACGAACCAGTAAAGTGTTCCATTTTTCGATATGTCGAATTCAAAGGGACCGAGCACGAGATCAGGTCGTGGAATACCCAGCAATCCGTCTTCACCACCTGTGATGCTGTGAAGCTTGATCGCGGCAAACCAGAACACCTGGCCAAAGGCGATAGTCATCAGGGCGAAGTAAATGCCACGCCGATGGGAGACAAACCCACCGACAATTGCGCCCGCAATTGTGGCCGCCAGGATCGCAACGGCCAAGCCACCCCATAGGCTGACGGCGACTTCCTGCTGGAAAAGGCCGAAGGCATATGCGCCGATGCCAAGATAGGCGCCATGGCCAAATGAATGGAGGCCGATGTAGCCAAACAGAAGGTTGAAGCCGAGGGCAAACAGGATCCAGATCGCGATTTCGATACCCAGATACTGGTAAAGGCCAATTGGTTCGAGCCAGAAGGGCGCTGTCAGCAGAAGAAGCGCAAACAATCCCATGGCCGGTGTCATTGGAGAGCCGCCACGTGCGGAGACGTCTGAAAGGGATATCACGATCAGTTCTCCAATGCGCTTTTGTGGCCCAAAAGCCCGCGGGAGCGCACTCCGACAACCGCGATTAGCAGCAGGTACATGGACATCATCGACCAGGCCGGCGCATAGGCACCCGTAATCCCGACGGACATGCCGACAAGAAGAGCCGCAAGCACCGCCCCCCAAAAACTGCCGACGCCGCCAATCACGATAATCAGAAAAGCCGGTATGACCACGTCGAGACCGACATGCGGTCTCAGCCCCCAGATGGGCGAAAGAATGATCCCCGCTAAACCGGCAATTGAAGCACCAAAGCCGAACACCAGAAGTCGCAGTTTGGACAGGTCATATCCAAGGGCGCGGACCATTTCGCTGTCATGACTGCCCGCCTTGATGATGGCTCCGTAAGGCGTGCGTTCGAGAAAGAACCAGACAGCGCCAATCGCCACCATGGCAAACCCCGCCGCGAAAAACTTGTATTTGGAGAAAATCAGACCACCCATCAGGAAGGCACCATTGATCGCCTGCGGCACGGTCAGGTTCTGTTCTCCGGTTCCCCAGACAAGACGAATGACCTCTTCCACGACCAGGGCTGCACCGAAGGTCAACAGCAAACCGTAAAGTGGAACCTTTCCGTAAGTCGGGCGCAGACAAATTTCAATAATCATGCCTGCTCCAGCTGCCAGAAGTGGTCCAATGATGATCGCGCTGACGTAACGCATCCCGATTGGCAGACTGAGCCACCAGGCGCCGAGCCCCGTCGAGCCGAACCAGTCACCGCCAATCGTTGCCAACCCAAAATAAGCGCCGAGTGCAAACAGCGAGCCGTGGGCCAGGTTAATCACTTCCATTACGCCCACAATCAAGGTGAACCCGAGCGCGATCAGCGCAAACAAGAGCCCTAGTGTCAGACCGTTGATAATGTGGGGAACAAGTTCCATCATTTGTTTTTCCAAAGCGCGAACCGGACGTTCAACGCAAATGCGTAAAAAAAGACCGGACTGATCCAAACGGGGCCGCCCGGTCTTGGTTTTTTTCAGCGTTATGCGTCGAAGGTCGGTGTGTCCTCGTAGCTCTCAAGCTTGCAGGCTTCGAGGCTGCCCTCATCACGCACATCTTTCGGATCGGACTGCGTCAGGATTTTGAACATGTCATTCTCATCCCTGGGCTCGTCATTCGCCGTTGCAAGATAGATCGATTGCTGGACCTGGTGCGTGTTCGGATCGATTTGAGCGGCGTGGTGCTGCATCCGGTCTTCCGCCGACATCATATGACCTTCAAGTTGTTTGATGATCGCGATGTTGTTGGTGCTGTCTGCCCGCTCAATTGCATTGAGCAGTTCCCGGGTCGCCATATAGCCATTGTAGAAGACATTGCCTGGAACGCGCATGGACGTGTCTGAATACATGGCCTGGTAACGCGCAACGAATTCTTTGACGCCGGGCAAGTCCAGTCCGTAGTACCAGGTGGTGCCAAAGACTCCGAACAGATTGTCCATCGGTAGACCGTAGACATCCGGCCAGTCCTGCTGATTGTTGACCCAGGCCGGTTTAGACCCAATGCCCAACTGCGCAACCTGTTGGCGGAGCGCTATCTGGTCATCGCCGCCTATTGCCGCGGCAACCACGTCCGGATTGATCTGCTGTATCTTGAGCAGTGCAGCGGAAAAGTCGCGCGTGCCCTGTGGAACCAGAATCTCGTCAACCACCTCACCGCCATATTGGTCCACCAGGGCACGTGTTGCCCGTGCAGTGTCGTGTCCCCAGACATAGTCGTTGGTCAACAGCAGAACTTTTTCACCGTAGCTGCTCATGGAATTCCGGATGGCTGCTTTGGCGAAATTTGTGCCATTGCCATCCCAGACGAATTTTACCCGATGGCAGTTTTTCCCGCTTTCGGTCGGTGAAGACGAGTTGGTGTTGAAGTAGATCACCCCGTTGCGCTGCGCCACCTGGCTGATGGCATTGGCGACACCGGAGCTGACGGCTCCAATCAGGAAGCCGCACTCTTCACGGGCAATCAGACGCTCTGCGACACGCGATCCCGTGGCAGGGGTTGTTTCCGTATCGATGTGCATTGTTTCAATTTTTCGGCCGAGGACGCCGCCGCGGTCATTGGCTTCGGCAATGGCCATCATCATGCCGCGCCGGTCGCTGGCGCCTGAATTGGCGTATTGTCCGCTCGCGTCAGACGTAATGCCGATCTTGATCGGCTTGTCCGTGGCTTGGGCCCATACCCTGTTGTGTTTCCAAGGTCCTGCAAAAGCGGAGAGCCCGCCTGCAACCGCTGCGGACCCAAGGAGCGCGCGCCGGGTTAAATTGGATTTTGACATCATTTCCTCCCATTCAATCGGCCCGGTTGGGCCAACGATCGGCAACTCGCAACCCCCTCCGCAAGGTCAATCGAACGCCACGTCGATTAGATTGAAAATATTTTCTATTCTTGTCAATGAATTTTTATTCTCTTAATGTGAACGCAAATTCTATCTTGAGATTTCAAACAATTAGGACACCATGACAGAACAGCCTCCCGAGACATTCGACGCGCTTCGACAGAAAATTCGCGATCGGTTTTCGGACCTGACGCCACACCTTCAAAGAATTGCGCGGGCGTCTCTGGAGGAGCCGAACAGTTTTGCGCTGAATACGACATCGGTGATCGCGTCAACGCTCGAGATCCAGCCGTCGACGCTGATACGCTTCGCAAAGGAATTCAATTTCAAGGGTTTCTCGGACCTGCAAAAGGTGTTCCGGCAACGGCTTATCGAAGGCAATGCAGAGGTGCGCGAACGGGTTCTGGAAAAAGATGCCGTTTCTGCGCCCGCGGATACTCAGGCAGAAATGGAAAGATGTATCGCCGCGCATATCGAGAGCTTGAACAATCTGGGCCGGAATTGCGACATCGAGACGCTTTGCAGAGCCGTCCAGCTTCTCAGGAACGCCAACCACATCTACATAGCCGGTTTACGCCGCTCGCGCCCGATCGCCGACTATCTGAACTATTGTTTGCTACGGGGCGAGCGGTCTTGCAGTCTGCTTGATTTTGCCGGTGGTATGGCCGGGCCACAGATCGCAACCATCAGCAATGACGACATTCTGTTCGCGATTGCTTTTTCGCCTTACTCAAAGCATGTCGTGGATGCGGTCATGGACGCCCATGTTTCAGGCCGGCGCATCATTTCCCTGACCGACAACGCAGAAAGTCCCTTGGCGAACTATGCTGATGTGGTCCTGTTGCTCGGGACGGACACCAGGAGCCGATTACAGCCGATATCTGCTGCCGTTGCCCTTATCCAGACATTGGCAGAAGGCGTGACAAAGCCTTAAATTGTTTGGAAAATATGCAAATCGAATGGCAACTTTCGAGACTTTTTACTCCAAAGAGCGCCAGTCCGCTAACTATCCCAAATCCGACATTTCCACCCGATGATAAAGGGAGGCCATCAATGGTGAGAGGACTAAAGTTCTAAACAACACCCTTTGTAAGGGTATGGAATTAATTGAAGAAATAGCAACCGTAAAATTTGTGGACCAATGTTTTGTGCCAAACGACCCCAAAGTTTTAAACCTGCGTGCACAGGACCGGGTCTAACACTGAATTTGGACTGAGTTTTCAGAAAGTACGGGTAGGGGAGAAAGCACTGCTCAAGCGCTCAACAGACTGCGACGGGTGAACGAGAACAATGGATCTCGAACTTAAGCAGTGTCCGGAACGGGGCCGGAAGTGGACTAGCAGCTTGGAGACAATCAGCTCACCTAAGCCGACATTCGTTCGGACAATATCTGCGGTGGCTTTCGGCCCATTCTGGTCATTGCAGAGCATTGCGACGAATGTCTCCTTCCCGAGCTTGCTACTGCTTCACTTCCGCGAACTTAATCGTCCAGCCGAAATCTCAACAGGACCGTCCGCTGCAACAACGACCTGTTGTTATCCGAAACTACCGAAGCAGATTGGCCTCGCTGGTTCCTCCAAGTTGCGCGACTGTTCGAACGGCTTTTTCGTCAGCCTCCTCAACGCCTCTGGTTGGTATGCCCATGTCGGCGAGAAAGTATCTTAGAGGCCGCCCGTTCACCCGAGCCAATCGTGAGGCAAATCCGACCGCGGGTTCCATGTCCTCGTGCATGTGGCGGAACCCACATGCAGTGCGTGCACGGGGAGCCACATTCATCAGCGCGCGCCTTTTTCATACAAGAACGAGCCGGGAGCCAAGACCTGCCAATTATCGACAATAAAGGGATTAAGCTCAGGAGCGTCCAAAGTCTGGCTGTGCTCCAGGTAGCGAAAAGGGGGCGAAGAATGGTTTCGTTGTTCAGAGAACCAATGACTGCGGGGTGAGGGAGTAGGGTACGGCTCCAGGACGAAATAACAGGAGCTGCCTGGTCTTTTACGCCGACTAGATGACCGGTCTGACGAAAGCTTTTGAGATCTCTGGCAAGCGACAGGAGTGTTTCCGGATCAAACGGATTGATCGGTTGGAATTTAGAAACGTGAATGTTCATGATTTGAAAGGTCCATACTGAGGGCTGTGACGAGCTTCGACAAGGTGCGAAATTGATGCTGCCGGGAAATTGAATTCAGGGGAGTGCGCCGTATGGTGCCTGTTATTGGTCCGTCGGATATCGCTGGTATCGCCTGGTGTAGTTTGGTCTTGGTGGTCATCGAGATGTCTCCAGTAGGTCAGTGAAAGGTCGTTCTTGATTGAGGTGTCATGGTCGGTTCGGTGTCGATCGGATTGATAAGTCCTGGAAGCGGGAAGTACCGATCGACCAGTTCGAAGTCCGAAGTGTTTCGGGTAACCAAACATGATCCTGATGCTATCGCGGTAGCCGCGATTGCGAGTGCCTGTCGAGGCCCTGGGCTTTTCGCGCGCGGGTCGTTAATCCAGAGATGCCTGAGTGCGCTCTCGGAAGTCATTTCAGCGTGTATGTGAGCGGCGCTCAGCGACATTGGAATGAACGGGAGTTTTGATCTCAGTTCGTGAAACCAGAGATCCAGCGTGTCCGCTTTTGATGGATTGCTTCGTCTCAATCGGACGATGCCACGCTCGATCTCCAAGGCGGCTCCATAGGGCACGTGAAGTGCGTGTTCTGGGACGTGAGTTAACCAAATACGGAGGCCAGCCTGCTGCTGGCATGAGTCCTTGGCAAGCTCACTTATTATAGAAGTATCAAGAAGATAACGGGTGTTTTGTATGCTCATTCTGGGCTCCTACGACTCGGCAGGACCTGTTTTTCCGGATTAACCCGGACAAAAGGTTAACGGATCGATCTTATTGTGAATTTTTACAATTTTCATAGGTGAATTAGGTTTGAGCGCAATGAAACGAATACCGTCTCTTCGGCCTCATTGGAGTTTAAGTTGAATTCGGATTTTCAATACTCGCTATGCGCTCCCAATTCCGCCGTTTAACAATTTGAGAACGCATTCCGATAGCTGACATTCATTCCAGATGCAGAGAATTTTTGGCGGCGGCTAGCGGACGTTTGTCACTAATCGAACAGATGTCCACTTCTGGATTCTGACTGTTTAGGTGCAGTCGAGTTAGGCGTCTTTTCCCCGCCGCTTCGCCAGTTCGCGATAAAGCGCTTCCGGTGACACGCCGATTTCTGCGGCGATGTCCTTGATCTGTCTTTCCGGAAAGGCGCCGGAATTGACTGACATCCAGAAATCGAAGCGATCGGATACCTTTTTCAGGCTACGGACTTCCGTGTTCAATCGTGCCCGTTGAACGGAATGAGCAAGACTGGCTGCCCAGTTTTCCCCCCAGGTCCGGTTGGATGCCAGGCGGTCTTTGAACACTTTCGTTCCAAGCTGTGCAACTGTGGCTTCGCTGCGGGCAATCGCATCGCAGTGGTAGACCTTTGAATAGACAGAGGCCTCGGCGAGAACCGTGCTTTTACCGGCGCTGTGCAACACGATCTCGTTCCCCGAAGGGGTGACTCGGATCAGATCGATCTGGCCGTCCAGAACCAAAAACACGTTCAAGATGCCATCGCCCGTATGAAAGAGGCGCTCGCCTTTTCCATATGATCTCCGGACTGCATCCGAGAATACCTGTGAAAGCCAATCAGACATGATTGCTATCATATGTATGGGGACGCGCCCCGGGTAAACCCTGAAGACCGAAACAGGGAGAAGTGCTCATGAAACACCTTTTGACGTTGCCAATGATAATAACACTGGTCATCGGCCCCAGCCTTGCTGAAACACCAGCACACAGTCACGCCGCCATGCACCAACATCAGACTTCAAATGCCTCAATACCCAAAGAGCCTGGTCAAAGCGCCTTTGCGTCCCTTCAGGAAATTGTAGCGCTCCTGCTTTCCGATCCGGAGACAGATTGGGACAACGTTGATCTTGAAGCTTTGCGCCTTCATCTGGCTGACATGGACAATGTCACGCTTCGTTCAGAAGTTGCAGTGGAACACATGGATGACGGCGCCCGGTTCAAGGTTACATCTAGGCAGGAGAATGTGCGTCAATCCATCAAGAACATGGTTTTGGCACACAGCCTCGAAATGTCGGGAACCTTCGGTTGGAACCTGAGCGCGGAAGAGGTCCCAGAAGGGGCCGTATTGACGGTAACCGGACCTGCCGCGGACGCGACCAGGATCCAGGGCCTTGGTTTTATCGGCATCATGACGCTTGGCATGCATCACCAAAGCCATCACCTGGCACTTGCGCTGGGGCACAATCCGCACTGAAATTATGAAATCCGAGCGGCCGCTGGAATTCCACCCACGTCGTGACTAAATCAACTGAAGAGATTTCAGTACGGGACGATCTGAATGAATGAAAACCTGACGCGACATTGGGAACAGGTTTACTTAAACAAAAACGACTTTGAAATGAGCTGGCATCAAGAGGAACCAGAGACTTCTCTTGAAATGGCAAAAAAAGCAGGCCTCACGGTCACTTCAAAAGTAATAGACGTAGGCGGCGGAACATCGAGATTTGTCGATTCCCTTCTTTCAGAGGGTGTGATCGACATAACTGTCTTGGATCTTTCCAGATCTGCTCTCGACATGGCTCGCCAAAGGCTTGGGGACCAAGGTGAAAAAGTCACCTGGGTCGCTTCTAATATCACCGATTGGGTACCCACAAGTCAGTATGACCTTTGGCATGATCGAGCGGTATTTCATTTTCTTGTCGATGAGAGTGACCGATCCGCCTATCTGCGCAATCTGTCGACCAGTCTTCGCTTTGGCGGGCATGCTATAATTGCGACGTTTGAACTTGATGGGCCCGAAAAATGCAGTGGTTTGCCGGTCGTGCAGTATAGTCCCGAAAGCCTTTCGGAAACACTCGGTTCAGGATTTGGATTGAGAGCGCAGCGACAGGTCCGGCATTTTACCCCGTGGGGGAGCCCGCAGTCCTTCCAATTCAGCCTCTTTGAAAAAGTTACCGAACAAGACGACTGATTGTGCCACCGCTGAATGAACTGAAGTCTTTATGAGAACGTTTGCGCACCTGCACTAACGGGTCGGGATCAAACCAAAGCGAGCCGCGAGGGTTCGTATCCGGCGTCCCGGATTGCACTTACGATCTCATCATGGTTTTGCGGGCCTTCGATTTCGACCGTGCGTGTCTCAAGATCGCAGGAGATCGTGGCTGTTGGCTCTGTTGCTAGTACAACCTTCTCGATTGCGGCGACACAGTGGCCGCAGCTCATATCCGGAACTTTGAATTTCATGAAATACCTCCTGCGGGAAACGCATGGTTTATGGAGGTTCTTGTTGGGGGAAGGTCAACCGGTAGAACTACTTACAAGAATATTTGAGATGTACTATTGACCTTCCAGCGGCTGGAAGCCCCATGTGAGGAGCACCGAATAACTTCGCAATGGACCTTTCATGTCCTCGAAATACAAACTGTCATTGTCCGTCCAGGGAATGTCCTGCGCGTCCTGCGTTGGGCGGGTGGAGCGCGGCCTTTCCGAAATTGAAGGCGTTACAGACGTTGCCGTGAACCTCGCGACAGAAACCGCACACCTGTCGGTCGAAAACGCCGAGCAGGCGGTAAGTGTGATCGCGAAACTCGAAGAGTTGGGTTACCCGGCACGCACGCAAACCGTCATTCTCAACATTGGATCGATGTCTTGTGCATCCTGCGTCGGCCGGGTGGACCGAGCTCTGAAAGCTGTGCCCGGCGTTGTCGAGGCAAGCGTTAATCTCGCTTCGGAAACAGCCAGCATTACCTATGCTGAAGGCTCCGTGACACCTCAGGTGCTTATTGAGGCCTCTACAGCGGCCGGATACCCTGCAACGCTTGCTGAAGCCGGTGCAACGCGAGATCGCAGCGAGCGGAAACACGAAGAAGCGCAGGAGCTTTTTCGCAAGATGGCCATTGCGGCCGCCTTTGCTCTTCCTGTCTTCGTCATCGAAATGGGAAGCCACGTTGTTCCGGGCATGCATCACTGGATCAATGCGACGGTTGGCCAGCAAACCAGTTGGGTATTGCAATTCATCCTGACCACCATTGTCCTGGTCGGCCCAGGGCGAAGCTTCTACACCAAAGGCTTTCCAGCGCTGCTGAAGGGCGCACCGGATATGAACAGCCTTGTCGCGGTTGGCACGGGCGCGGCCTATATCTATTCCGTTGTCGCAACTTTCCTTCCGGCATTGATCCCAGACGAAGTAAGGGCGGTCTATTTCGAAGCAGCGGCTGTGATCGTGGTCTTGATCCTGCTTGGGCGGTTTCTTGAAGCCCGGGCAAAGGGGAGAACCGGTGCCGCAATTCAAAAACTTCTGGGCCTTCAGGCGAAGACGGCGAGAGTTTTGCGGGATGGTGAGCAAGTCGAAGTGTCCATTGAGACCCTCGCAATCGGCGACACGATTGTTGTCCGTCCTGGCGAACGGATCGCCGTTGATGGCGATGTCACCGAAGGTTCATCGCATGTCGATGAAAGCATGATTACCGGAGAGCCGGTTCCAGTTGAAAAGACCGCTGGAACGCAGGTCACCGGAGGCACGGTCAATGGATCTGGCAGCCTGCAATACCAGGCTACCCGGGTTGGAGCTGATACAACACTTTCGCAGATTATCCGCATGGTGGAAGAAGCGCAGGGTGCAAAACTCCCGATCCAGGGACTGGTTGACAAGATAACCCTTTGGTTCGTTCCCGCTGTGATGCTGGTGGCAGCTTTCACAGTTGTCGCGTGGCTAATTTTTGGCCCCGAACCTGCGCTTACTTTTGCGCTTGTCGCTGGCGTATCGGTCCTGATCATTGCCTGTCCGTGTGCGATGGGACTGGCAACCCCCACATCAATCATGGTCGGGACCGGGCGGGCCGCGGAAATGGGTGTATTGTTCCGAAAAGGCGACGCGCTTCAGCAGTTGGCGGAAGTCAGTGTTGTCGCGCTCGACAAGACCGGGACAGTTACCGAAGGCCGTCCGGAACTGACCGATATGGTGATCGCAGAGGGTTTTGACCGGCAGACTGTGCTGGAGCTGGTCGCTGCCGTTGAAAGCCGATCGGAACACCCCGTGGCAGAAGCAATTGTACGCGCAGCTTCCATTGAAGGGGGAGGACGCCTGGACGTGGAGGACTTTGCGTCAATCACGGGACATGGTGTCAGCGGATTGGTGTCGGGAAAGAAGGTTTTGGTCGGCGCCGATCGTCTCATGCTCAAGGAAGACATTGAGATCGGCGACTTGCAGGATCAGGAAACGGACCTTGCAGGACGTGGCCGGACAGCGCTCTTTGCCGCAATTGATGGACAGGTAGCAGCGGTGATCGGGGTCTCTGATCCGGTCAAGCCTTCGAGCAGGGACGCGATTGCCGCTCTTCATGTGCAGGGCCTACAGGTAGCGATGATCACCGGTGACAAACGTGAGACCGCGGAGGTAATTGCCGCGGAAACCGGAATTGACACCGTCGTTGCCGAAGTGCTGCCGGATGGCAAGGTCGCTGCATTGAATACCCTTAGGGGGGCGGGCAGGAAAATCGCCTTTGTGGGCGACGGTATAAATGACGCGCCCGCGTTGGCTCATGCGGATGTCGGCATCGCAATTGGAACCGGAACAGATGTTGCAATTGAATCTGCCGATGTTGTCCTGATGTCAGGCGACTTGCGCGGCGTGGTCAATGCCCATGAGGTATCAAAGCGCACGATGCGCAATATCAGGGAAAATCTCTTTTGGGCATTCGCATATAACACTGCGCTCATACCGGTGGCGGCAGGCGTGCTTTATCCTGCGCTCGGGGTGCTTCTTTCTCCGGTTCTGGCTGCTGGTGCGATGGCGCTCTCTTCTGTCTTCGTTTTGACGAACGCACTGCGGTTGAGAAGCATTAAGCCGTCCATGGATGAAAAGGAAGTTCCGGATAGACCGGCACAGGCGCAGATCCCGGCTGCGGCAGAATGATGGAGATACCCATGAACATCGGCGACGTATCCCGCAAGTCCGGCCTTCCAGCGAAGACGATCCGTTATTATGAAGATATCGGCCTCGTCACGCCGCCGCGCAGTGAAAACGGCTACCGGGCTTTTCGCGAGATTGAAGTGCACAAACTGGCGTTCCTGGGCAGAGCCCGGGAGCTAGGATTCACAATCGATGACTGCCGAACGCTCCTTGCACTTTACGAAGACGATGGCCGGGAGAGTGCACAGGTCAAACGGGTGGCGGAAGATCATTTGCACAAGATCGATGAAAAAATCGCGCAATTACAATCCATGCGTGGAACCCTCGCGCATCTGATTGATGAATGTGCCGGGGATCATCGTCCAGACTGCCCTATTCTTGAAGATCTCGCGGGAGAGCAAACCTGATGCAACGGAATCTTCTGATTGCTCTGTGTGTGGCACTGATCGCTTTGGGAGGCTATTTGCTGTTTGGAAAACAGACCGGTGAACCTTCAGGTGCGCAGGGGCAGGCGATGGTTGAGGTTGTCGTCCCGCCCCTCGACGGAACAACAAAACTTGGTGAGCGGGCTTACAACGAAAATTGTGCCAATTGCCATGGCGTGAACGCTGCCGGACAGCAAGGCGTTGCTCCTCCGCTCGTACACAAAATCTATGAACCGAGCCATCATGCCGACGGATCGTTTTTTCTTGCCGTCAAGCAGGGTGTTCGAGCACATCACTGGCAGTTTGGGAACATGCCACAGGTCGAAGGCTTGACCCAGCAGGAAGTTGAGCGGATTGTTGCATATGTCCGTCTCGTTCAAAGAGCCAACGGAATTCAGTGAAGGTCCAATGAAGAGTGCCGTGCCAACATTCCTGAGCCGATTTTTGATGTCAGTTACAGTTCTGATGTTTTTGGTCGGCGGGGCCACGTTCAATCATCCGGTGGCAGGGCATGACCATGCAGGTCACGAGCATGCGGATACTTTCGATCATCATCATGCAGACACTGATGACGGTGAATTCGGGTCAGCTGACGCACAGACGGTTCATTGCGGCGCCAACCTGCTTGCTTTGACATGTGAATTTGAACCGATTTCGCCCGCGTCCCCAGGCGACGTTGAAATCATTGAGGCGGGATTGGTTCTGTTGAGATCCAGCGCCGTCGAACCTCCGCCCCCACGACACCTTTCCTAGTCCCAGCACAAAACGGTGGTTCAAGCCACCATGTATTCTGGTTACAGGAAAGAGAAACCAATGAAACTGTCCGTATTTTTTCTTTCGGGAGCGCTTGTTGTTTCAGGCGTTGCTGCTGCTGTGGCGCATGGTGGCGCCACTGGAATTGTCAAAGAGCGCATGGATGCCATGGGTGCCATGGGCAAAGTCATGAAATCGCTCTCCGCAATGATGCGCGGTGAAACCGAGTATGACGCTGAGGCCGTTCGCAAGGGTGCTGAAGTCCTTCAAAGCCATTCCGGCGAAGCGCTGACGAAGCAGTTCCCTGAAGGCAGCATTGAAGGGCCTTCAGAAGCCAAGCCCGAGATTTGGTCCAACTGGGAAGAGTTTTCCGGCATTTCTGGGCAACTGAAACTGTTCGCAACCGCTCTGGGAGAAGCCGCTGACAACGGACTTTCCAAGCCGGGCGCCAGGGGCGGTATGATGGGCCAAGGCGGCATGATGGGCCAGGGCGGCATGATGGGCCAAGGTGGCATGATGGGCCAGGGCAGTATGATGGGCAACCCGTCGCACATGCAAAACCCTGAGCTGCTTGCCCAAATGCCAGTACAAGGGCTCTTTAACATGACAGCGCAGACGTGCTCGGCGTGTCACACAAAGTTCCGTATCGAGAAAAAGTAGACCCGTGCGGATCTGGCTTGTTGGTGCGTTCTCCGCTCTTGCGATAGCAGGAGCGGGGTTCGCTGGGCTGCACTACTGGCCCATAGGAAAACCGGTTGAACTCGAAGCTTCGCAGGGCGATCCGCAGCGTGGGGCCTATCTCGCACGCATGTCGGGGTGTATCGCGTGTCATACGGATATTGAAGGTGGAGGAACGCCGCTCGCAGGGGGACTGAAACTGCCGACCGACTTTGGCACGTTTTATTCCCCCAACCTGACCACTGACCGGGAGAACGGTATCGGGGCCTGGACTTTGGAGGACTTTGCCAAGGCGGTGCGGCAGGGCGTGTCTCCAGACGGTGATCCTTACTATCCGTCTTTTCCATTTCCGTTTTACGCCAAGTTTTCAGATCAGGACGTAGCCGATCTATGGGCCGCATTTCAAACCGTTCCGCCGGTGGCGGAAGCCTCGAAGGCCCATGAAATGGTCCCGCCATTCAATGTCCGTTCTGGTCTGAAAGTCTGGCGTGGCGCATTTCTCGGCACCGAAGCCTTTCGGCCCGATTCCAACCGGAGTGAAACGTGGAACCGGGGCAAATTCATTGTAGAAGGGCCTGCTCATTGCGGGGCGTGTCATACGCCCAGAAACCTCCTTGGCGCCCGGCAGGCTGAGCTCTATTTGCATGGGGCAGACAAGTTGCCAGACGGCGGCAAATCGCCGCCGATTACCGCTTCATCTTTAAGGGAGGGCGGCTGGACGGTAGGCTCATTGTCCTATGCCTTGCAGACGGGAGTGATGCCAGATGGCGATGTGTTTGGTGGCTCAATGGGAGAAGTCGTGAGGGATGGTACGGCGTTTTTGTCTGAAGAGGACAGGAAAGCCATCGCGACTTACCTACTGGAGAGAGATGAATAGCGCCATGATCAGTAGACGAAACCTTTTGATCTCCGCTGGGGCTGCAACGGCGGCTTATGCGGGGCGGCCCTTTTTCAACACAGCTTATGCGGATGATGGTTTTCTCGAAATCACCGCCGGGCCAACCTCCACGAAACTGTATCGTCCGGATGCTGAAGCCTCCGATCTTTGGCTCTACAATGGAAGCACACCCGGGCCGGAAATCAGAGTAAGGGTCGGAGAACGGGTCAAAGTTCGCCTTAAAAACAATCTGGAAGAGCCGACATCCATTCACTGGCATGGCATCCGGATTGCCAACACGATGGACGGTGTGTCTGGTCTCACCCAGGAACCGGTCCAACCCGGCGGGACATTTGAATACGACTTTGTCGTGCCGGATGCTGGCACCTATTGGTATCACGCACACAACAAGAGCTGGAAACAGGTCGCACGCGGGCTCTATGGTTCGCTTATTGTCGACGAAGCCACGCCAGCCTTCGATCCGGACCATGATTTGACACTCGTCATCGATGATTGGCGGCTTCGCAATGATGGAAGCCTCGACGTTGAAAGCCTTGGACATCTCATGGACTGGAGCCATGGTGGTCGGTTCGGCAATTTTCTGACGGTCAACGGCAAGAGCCGTCCAGAAATCTCATTGGTTGACGGGCAAACCTATCGATTGCGGCTGATCAACGCCGCGAACGCCCGGATCTTTGATATCGACCCAAACAGGTTTGATGCAAAGATCCTGGCGTATGATGGACAACCGCTTTTGGAGCCGGAAACGCCCGCCTATTCGCCTATGCTGCTGGCTCCGGCTCAACGCATGGACCTGCTGGTTACTGCCAAGTCTGATTTTGCTCTGGAAGAACTATCAGGTGATACGCCGTATCCATTTATCTTTTTCAAGGTTCAGCAGCGCCAAACAGAAGAGAACGTTTACCGACCCTTGAAACCAAACCCGATCCCGGAACCGGATCTGGACAATGCCCGGTCATTTGTTCTCGACATGACCGGCGGTGCCATGGGGCGCATGGTCGAAACGGTCTACAATGGCAAAGTGCTTTCCGGTGAAGATTTTCCGAGAACCGGCCAACTTTGGGCATTCAACGGGGTTGCCAATCTTGCCGAGGACCCCTTTTTCTCCATCAATCGTGGTGAAAGCGTCATCCTGGAAGTGCTCAACAACACTTCCTTTGTGCACGCAATGCATGTCCATGGTCATCATTTCAGGGTAATCGAACGGGAAGGGGCGACAATTGATGATGGCCGTCCATGGCGAGACACTTTCGCAATTGGGCCAGATCAAAGCGTCAGGATCGCCTTTGTGGCAGATAATCCCGGTAAATGGCTGTTCCATTGCCATATGCTGGAACATGCTGCGGCTGGAATGAACACTTGGTTCGAAGTCGTTTAGATCACCCGTCTGTGTTCGGCAGGGAGTGGTACTGATGATGAATGTGGAGTAATGACGCAATATGCGCAGTTTTCTCGTCGCATTGCTGATCGTCATTTTTTCAGGGGTCCACACGGCCGCTGCGTTCAGTGCTGCGCAAATGGAGACAAGCGGCATTGAACATGCGACTGGTATTGAACACGGCCAGTTGGAAGCCGCAGATAATGCACATTCTCATCATATGAAATGTTGTGAAAAGACCGGAGACACAAGTTCAGGCTCAAAGTTGTCTGGTTGCGGAGCGGACTGCGTGTCTTTTGTTATGAGCAACGTGGACATGTTGATCGCATCGCTCGAGTCCCCGGAGCATAGTCAAACTTCTCTTCTCTTCGCAGTGTTTTCCTTGCCTCAGGACCACCCTCCCAAACGCGTTTGACGCTTCGAACCGGTGTTCGCTTATTCGAACTCCGGATGTGTCAAAGGTTTGGAAGGACGAATGGTGAAACCCGATATCAGTTGGTTATTTGGCTCGGCACCATTCGCCTTGAAAAATAGGCAAATGCCGAATGAGCATTCAGGAAAATACAACGCAAATCCCGGGAGCCGTGCCTCGTGTGAAGGCTAGGGCTGCCCGTGACAACCCAGTGAAAAAACAGTTCAGCGGACACTCCCTGTTCATGATGGCCTGCTGTGCCGCAATGGTCGCAGGAGCGGCGATTGTTTTTGCTACGGCTCCTGCTGGTCAGTCGCTGGGAGAAACACTTCTGCTGGCCGCACCCGTACTTGGCTGTCTCGGTATGCATGTCGTCATGCACCGGTTCATGGGCAAGTCATGCCACAGCACAGCAAACAAGGATCAAAAAGATGACTAGACTATCACTCTCTGCTGTCGCCCTGGCCGGGCTGGTTTTAATTTCCAGCGCGGCACTGGCCGACGAAGACAAAACCGTAACGGTATACAAAACACCGTGGTGCGGTTGCTGTCAGGTATGGACGGATGCTGTTGAAAAAGCCGGTTACCATGTGGTCGTGAAAGACATGGAAGATCTGACGGCTATCAAGAAGCAGGCAGGTGTACCGGCGGAAATGGAAGGTTGCCACACCGCTGTCATTGGTGACGATCGTAAATATGTCCTCGAAGGGCACGTTCCCCTGGAGGCAATCAACAAGATGATGTCTGAACGCCCTGACATTCGCGGTATTGCCGTTCCCGGTATGCCGCAAGGATCTCTTGGCATGGGCAACGATCCGTCAGCCAAATATACGGTTTATTCGTTAAACACGAAGCCGTCCGAGCCGCCGCAACCCTACATGACCGAAGGTGAATAGGTCTCCATGATCAGGCTATCAAGGAGAACCTTTCTTGCCGGCACGGCGAGCCTCGCCGGGCTCGCCGTCAGCGGCTGCGTCTCCAATACATCCACACCAGAGTCCCTGCCTCTGTCTCAGGATCCAGCTTACCTTTCCATGTATCGTGCGATGCCGGAGGAACGGTTTCCGCTTCCTGCGATCAATCTGAAAAAGGTGCCTGACCGGTTCTATCGGCAACAGGTCGATTATCCGACGAATGAGCGGGTCGGGACACTCGTAGTCGATACGAGCAACTTCTACCTTTATCTCGTTCAGGAGAATGGCAAGGCCATGCGCTACGGCGTGGGGTTGGGCCGTGCAGGCTTTGAATGGTCGGGCCGGGCCAAGATTGCACGAACATCCGCCTGGCCGAAGTGGACACCGCCCGACGAGATGATCGAACGGGAGCCGGAACTCGAAAAATGGAGCTGGAGGAACGGGGGAATGCCGCCCGGACTTGAGAACCCGCTCGGGGCCCGCGCTCTTTACATTTTCCAAGGCAACAAAGACACGCTTTACCGGATCCATGGCACGGCCGAATACTGGACGATCGGAACAGCGGTTTCCAGCGGCTGTGTACGTCTCATGAACCAGGACATCATTGATCTGCATGGACGGGTTCCTGTCGGAACCCCGGTCGTGGTGCTGTGATGGGCAAAGCTTTTAAGCCTTGGTCCTGGTTTTTCGGGATTTTGTTGATGGTTGCCGCCGGACTTTACGCGGTCAGCGGTGCTGGTTCAGCGGACAGTCAGTTGCAGCCAGATGACGAAACCATGGTGCGCCAAGGAGGCGAGATATACGCGCAGAGTTGTGCGTCATGCCACGGAGCCGATTTGAAAGGCGAAGAGGACTGGCAATCGCCGAATGACGACGGCACGCTCAAGGCACCTCCTCACGATGAAACCGGTCACACCTGGCACCATGCCGACGATCTGCTGTTCCGGATCACGAAATTCGGGACGGCAAAAGCAGTTGGACTTGATGACTTTCAGTCCAACATGCCCGCCTTCGAAGAAGCCCTGACCGACCGGGAGATCATCGCCGTTCTCTCCTGGATAAAGGCCCAATGGCCAGACGAAATCAGAGAACGGCACGACATGATGAACGAACGTGCAAGGAACACAAATCAATGAAACGCCTGCTTTTGAAACTCTGCATTCTGCTTCTCGCACCCTTGTCGGTGGGGACGCTTGCATTCGCAGACACCGTTGAAACGATGTCCGAGGAAAAAGTGAAGGAACTTGCCCTGGAAGCAATTCTGGAAAATCCGGAAATTATCGAGCTTGCAATCCAGCGCTTGCAGCAAATGCAGCGCGAGCGCGACCAGGCAACTGTGGTTGCTACCTTAAGAGCGCAGCGCGCCAACCTGGAACAGGACTCTAATGCGCCAGTTATAGGCAATCCCGAGGGCGACATCACACTGGTTGAATTCTTCGACTACAACTGTCCTTACTGCAAACGCGCCAAGCCGCTGATTGAGGAACTGCTGAAAACCGATCCCAATATTCGCGTTGTGTTCCGCGAATGGCCCGTGCTGGGCGAGGGCTCTGTCTTTGCTGCCCGCGCTGCGTTGGCTGCACGAAACCAGGATAAATACGAAGAATTTCACTGGGCGCTGATGAGTTTCAGAGGCCGGGCCGAGGAAGAATCTGTTCTCGAGATCGCCAAGGAAGTTGGTCTGGATATCGAAAAACTCCGCGCCGATATGCAGGCAGAAGAAGTGAACAACCACATACTTCTTTCAATGCAGCTGGCGGAGGGCCTCAACATCACCGGCACCCCATCCTTCGTCATCGGCGATACAGTTTTGCCGGGTCTGCCAACACAGGCACAGCTGGCAGCGGCAGTCAGCGAGGCGCGGGAAGCGAAAGAGTAATACATTGAGGACAGCGGGAAGGGCAAAAAAGTTCAAACAGCAGACTTTGAATGCTTAAAAAAAGGCCAGAAAGAAAAGATATAGGCCAGTGTTTAGGTGTTAGTAGAATAATCCAACGATAGCAAAATTGTGCCGTCATTTAACTTCGGCATTGTCAATGAAAGTGTCCGCTACAATTCTCAATTTCCATAAGGCACGTTATGCGAATCCGGGCAGGAGACTTCATTTTATGTAAACCTGGATGGGGAGAGTGATTTTGGCCGTAAGCTCCTTTGAGCAACGACTGCATTGCGTCCCCAATTCGGACGTTCTCTGGATCTCAGCCCGATCTGAAAAGCAGCCATTCGTTGCGCGACGTGCGAAGGTCAACAGAGGGCGGGAACACGACGTTCGCTGCGCCTCAGATCAACGGCAACTATACGCCTATTCCGTTGAAAAACTCGATGGTTTTGCGTTTTGAACGGTGTGCTGAGTTTAAGCAAACCGTGCCTTGCTTATGCAGGACAACCGATCTGCGGCACCGGGATGAGTTTTGCGAGTTTCCTGAGGTTCTGGGTTGTGGCTGCGAGGTGGAATTCATCGCGGGCTCCGCACGGTCCACGCAATCGAAGCCGGTCGAGTTTCAAAATGCGTTTGAGGTGGGCAAACAGCATCTCGACCTTTTTTCGGAGCTTACATGAGATTGCATATTGTGTGGTGTGTGAGATGGCACGGGCGACATCGCGCGAAGGCTCGTGGATCGACCTTGTGACCTTGCGTTGCGGCTCCTTCGGGCAACACTTCGGCTTCAGGTCGCATGAATCGCAATAGGCCTTTCGGGCGCGGTAACGCAATGTCCCATCCTTGTTCGCTCCAGCTCGTGGCGTCGTGAAAGCGCGGCGGAATTGTTTGAGCTCTTTGCCACCGGGACAGATGTAAGCATCGTTTGCGGTGT
>JBDWMJ010000023.1:0-280108 GCA_039972695.1 Roseibium sp.
GCCACCTTCCTTCAGCTTTGCCTTGATGTCAGAATCACCTGCGGCTGCCAGATAGGTCGGCAACCAATCCATGTGGTGCATGATTTCGTTGGAGATGGATCCGGCTTCGACCTTGCCCGGCCAGCGAACCATGGACGGCACGCGCCAGCCACCTTCCCAGTTGGTGTTTTTCTCACCAAAGAACGGAGAAGAGGCTGCATCCGGCCATGTATTCATATGTGGGCCGTTGTCGGTCGAATAATGAACGATGGTGTTGTCGGCGATTCCCAGCTCGTCGAGCAAATCCAGCAATTGGCCAACATGACCGTCATGCTCGAGCATGGCGTCGCTGTATTCGTCCTGACCGGAAATGCCGCGGATTTCGTCCTTGATATGGGTGCGGAAATGCATCCGTGTGCCATTCCACCAGACGTAGAATGGTTTGCCCTGATCGTTGGCCCGTTTGATGAAATCAATGGCAGCTGCCACGGTTTCATCGTCAACGGTTTCCATCCGCTTTTTGGTCAGAGGACCGGTATCTTCGATCGACCCATCAGCAGATGATTTGATAACGCCGCGTGGGCCATATTTTTCGCGGAATTCCGGATCTTTCGGATAATCCGGGTTTTCCGGCTCTTCTTCTGCGTTCAGATGATAGAGATTGCCAAAAAACTCATCGAAACCATGGTTCGTCGGCAGCATGTCATCCTGATCACCCAGGTGGTTCTTGCCGAACTGACCGGTCATGTAGCCATGCGGCTTCAAAAGACCCGCAATTGTCGGATCCTCGACCTGCTGACCCAGATCAGCTCCCGGCAATCCGACCTTCGACAGGCCTGTGCGGTAGACGCTTTGGCCCATGATGTAGGAGGAGCGGCCGGCTGTGCAGGATTGCTCACCATAATAATCCGTGAAGATCATGCCTTCATCGGCAACGCGGTCGATATTGGGTGTCCGATACCCCATCAGGCCCATCGTATAGGCCGAGATGTTGGACTGACCCACATCATCCCCCCAGATGACGAGGATGTTCGGTTTTGAATCCTGCGCAGAGGCTGTTGATGCGGCGGCGAGCGCAAAAGCTCCAACAGCACCCAAAGCCAGACTTCTGGCCATAAGCGTTAATCGAAATGACATGGTTTGATCCCTTCCCAGATGCATTGTTGACGCTTCGAATAAGTGCCTAGTGTCAATGCTTTGGTTTTTGGCAAACGCATCTGACCGGGAAAATACCCAAGCGTCAACAGGTGAAAATGACAATCCATTTTCAACTGTAGCTAGTTTAAGATCGTAACGGCGGTTACCTAACGATACGACCTAAATAGGGAATTCTGAAAACCTTGTATTACTGCTGTGTGAATTGACGTTTAAGGTCGAGTAAGACAGGGTCTTCCGGATTGGTTCGCAATGCCTTCTGCAGCGTGAATTCGGCAGCTGCCAGATCCCTCAAGGCCATGTGTATGCGCACCTGCATGATCCAGGCTTGTACCAGTTGCGGATCTTGTGTTGTCGCCTCCTGGAACGCCCGTATGGCAGCTCCGGTGTTGCGTAGTGACAAGGCCGTACCTCCAATAACCATATGAGTTTCAGGAAAATCCAGCTTGTCGATCAGGGTTTGTTGCCATTCACGGTTAGCTGAACTGGCAGCTTGTCTGGTTTCTTCAGATGCGCCAGCCGCCGGAGCTCCGACCAGCTGGCGAGCCGCTGCAATTCGGACTGACTTGACCGGATCAGTCAAAACATCCGCAACTGCCTGAATGCGCTGTTCTTTTGGACGAAGAGCCTGGAGAGAGACTGTGGCTTCCCGAATTAACGGGTCCGGGTCCTTCATCAAGACTGATACTTGTTCGAGCTGTTCTGGTGTTGCCCGTGTTCTCAAAAGATCCAGTGCCGATGCGCGGACAATGTTCGGAAACTGATCGTGGATGGCGATGTCCATCAGGTCTTTGCCAAAACCACTGGCATCGGCGCGGGCTGCAGATATTGTCTCGGCAAAATGTGGCCCACGATGCTTGCTATCCGGGAACTGTTTTTCGAGAATACCTGCTGCCCAGGCTGCCGTTTGATCCGTGTGGCAGTCGCTGCATGCGTTTGGCGTATCCAGAGTGACTGAAAGGTCTGGTCGCGGAATGCGGAAGGAATGATCTCGGCGGCCATCAATTCCCATATATGTCCGTTCGATCATGTGGCAGGTTTTACATTCGGCCCCTTCAGTTCCCACTTCGTGAAAATGATGGCTCGGGTCGTCGTAATTACTTAGTCTGAGAGAAGGAAACCTCGAGTTTCCAGCTGGTGAATGGCATTGGCCACAGAGTGCGTTGCCTTCGGCTTTCACCTCCGCTGTATGCGGGTCATGACAATCTGAACAACGGACACCGTTGTCGTACATCTTCGACTGCAAAAAGGAGCCGTAGACGTAAACCTCGTCCAAAATCTGTCCGTCGGGATGATAAAGACCGTTTCTCAGTGTCGCGAGGCGATAGCTATCGTGAAAGGGTGTGCCCGGAACCGGATTGCCTTGGGTGAACGGTTCCCGCCTTGAATGGCATCCGGCACATTGCTGGATTTCGGTTTCAGCTGATTTTTCTTGAAAGCTGAGCAGAAAACCCTTGGCGTTTGTGCTTGGAAATGGGCTTTGCTGATAGGTTTTGGGCTCTCCCGCCCATTTCAAATGAGCTTGCGCCGGTCCATGGCAAGCTTCACAGCCAACACCAATTTCTATTTGTTCACTGGCATAGGATCGCGTTTTTGCTTCATAGTTTTTCTGAAATCCGGTCGCATGGCATTCGGCGCAGCGGGCATTCCAGTTTTTGTATGGCCCGGTCCAGTGGAATGCATCATCTGGTGGAAGCTGTTGATCCTCATAGATGTGGTACCAATTTTGTTTTTCCTGATCCCAGGCAACATCAAGTGATTGCAGGCGTCCAGGTTCGGTCTCGATCAGGTATTGCTGCAGTGGCTCCACCCCGCCAACACCTTTGACTTCCAGAACCTTGGGACCATCGGTTACGTCGGTGGTTTCGATAAAATAGCTGCCATCCTTTTCGAAGAACCGTGTCTTTCGTCCAAGATGTGTGAACTCTGCATCATTAAAATCGCCGTCAACTGTCGCTTCAGACGGTAGCATCCACGCCTTGGCATGATGGCTGGTCTGCCAAGCCGTATAGCCCTCGCTGTGACAGGATTTGCAGGTGTTTGAACCGACATACTCGGGGACGGATTGAGCCAATGCCAACGGACCGGATAGGCTGAATGCCACGAATAGAAAGACCAGAAACGAAGTCGGTTTTTGCATGCGATCAGGCCCTGAGTGGTGCTGGGTAAGTCAACATAAACTGCCGAACAAGGTTCACCAGCGGCGAACCAACCAAATGACAATAACGGATTGCATCGCTGGTTTATTTTTTCCGGTTGGACAACGACTTGATCAGTAAAGTCAGAATTGGGGTGAGCAAGGTGTTGAGGGTACCGTCGAACGGGTTCTTTGAAAATGACATCAGGCTGTTCTTCAATGACAGGATCTCGTCCCGGACAGCTTCAACTTCATCCTGAATATCTTCTGCTTTGGCTTCAAGTTCCTGAAGGCCGGCGTCGCGAACATCGCGGGCAAGATCAAGTTCGGGCCCCGTTGTCAGTTTTGATGCCCAAAGCATCAGCAAAATTCCAACCAGGAAATCAGCAATCGCAACTCCCAGGGCCGCATATACTGGTCCCCAGACTTCTTCGAGTGCGAAGAAACCGGAGATGTTCAACATTCCAAGGCCAAAGACAAAAATCAGGCTTGCAAACGCTGTAGCACCGATCCGCTTGGTGGCGACATTGAGCTTTGCTTCGATGATAAGGAGTTCGGCACGCCAGATTATTCTGAGCGTTCGGACAAGGCTTTCCATAGGTATCTCCTAACGGCGAAGAACAGCGCCAACTACAATGCCGAGTGCAAATGCGCCCAATACGACCGCAACAGGGTGTTCCCGAATTTCGTTTTCAGCATCGTGAACAAGATCAGATAATTGTTCGGACAAATCTTTCAGCGTTTCAGTTTGTTCTTCGGGAATATCTTCAGAATCGTCGTTCGATTCCGGGATAGCTTTCACCTTTGACGTGGACTTTGAACGAGGTTTTCTTGCGGGACGTTTTCTATCTGCATCCGTTTGCAACTGAGAGACTTCGTCTTTCAGCGTTCGGGCCCTGGTCATTATCTGTGTCCTTCATCTGGCGTGAAGCCAATCGTATCTGAAAAGCCTTTCGATTCAACCGCATTCGTGCACCGCCAAAATTATGTTCAAGATCGTTGCAGAGGCTTTGGGGTCGATTTCCTGGACAGTGGATCAAGTTCAAAAAACGATGACCACTTGGGTGAAACTGTAAGGGAGGTTTTTTGGTGTCTTGTAAAGTGAGCTTGCAGATTAACAAGAAAAGGAGTTGCTTTTAATTATTGACTATTGTGTTCAACTTTAAAATTGCCGAAGTGGAAGACATATTTTGGTCTATGAATATAAAAAAATACTAGTATATAAAACAGGGTTTTATCAGTTGACGCGCCCAGCGGAAAATTCAAGCAGGTAGATTTGGCCAAACTTAAAGACATTGCCAAGGCAGTCGGAATTTCCATGGGTACCGTTTCTCGCGTACTCAACGAGGATAAATCCATCTCTGTTTCTCCGTCGACACGATCCAAAATCCTGGAAGTTGCCGAGCAACTCGACTACCAGCCGCCGCGAGCTCGCAATAAGTCTTCTCGGCAGATCCATGTTCTGCGTCGCCCTGATGTCGCAGAGGTGATTGTGGAGTTGGGTGAGCGGTGGAGCAGCATTGCTGACGATCCCTATTATTCTCGTCTTAGAAAGGGAATTGAGGATAGGTGTTTTGATTTGGGCGTCGATGTAGCGGTGACCAAACGTCTGGACGAAAAAAGGATCAGCAAGACCGAGGGTAGCGGTGCCATCGTGATCGGGCGGGGCACCCAAAAATATTTAGATGATAAAGACCTTTGGCAAAACCAGTTGGTTTTCGCTGATTGGCAACCTGACAATCCGAATTTTGATAGTGTCGGGCATGATTTGGCTACAGCTACGGAAAACCTCCTGAATGAATTGAGACAACGTGGCTACCGGAGAATTGCATTTATTGGCGGAAGTGCCCTGGGCTCTCAATCTGATACGCAAGAAGCGCGGTATGCAGCTTATGTTGACTGGTGCCAGTTGAACGACCGTCACGATGCCTCCCTGATTTCCGTGCAAGGAACAACCACTGACAAGGGATATTCTTGTATGAAGGATGTCCTGGAAGCTGATCCAAAACCAGATGCTGTTCTGGCCTGCACGGATGACATGGCAATCGGAGCCTGCAAGGCTCTGCGGGAAGCTGGACTATCTATTCCCAATGATATTGCGGTTCTCGGATTCAATGACAATCCTTCGTCCGAGCTTCTGGATCCGCCGCTTTCAAGCGTTAAACTCTTTCCGGAGGAAATCGGAGCCACTGCTGTAGATCTTTTATTGGAGCGGTTGGCAGGGCGAAAAATCGCAAAGAAAGTGACTTTGCAATGTCGAATGATCTGGCGGCAAAGCGTCAAATAGGCAAAAAAATCATTTTTGCGTAAAAATATACTGTACGGTAAACTGCGGTGACTTTCATTACATTTGGCCCGCTGTAACGGACTAGCCGTGAGGCAAAGTAAATACCGAGCACCGCAAATGACTGGCGAGTTTAAGCCATTTTTGGTGAGGCTCTGGCGAGGTTCTCAGCCAATGAAATATTACCGGAAGTGCCATGTCTAACATGCAAAAATTTTGCGACGACTGGATTTTTACAGCGGGATTTGAACCAGAGAAAGCTAGTTTAACGCTGGGCGGTGAACAGGTGAACCTCCCGCATACAGCAGTGGAATTGCCATTCGATTATTTTGACGAAAATTGTTATCAGAAACAATTCACCTATCAAAAACGTATTGGTTGGTCAGAAGAGTTCGTTGGGAAGGAAGTCCGCCTTGTATTTGACGGCGTCATGGCCAACGCAAAGATCTATGTGAATGGTGAGTTTGCTGGCACTCACCCTGATGGTTATACACCCTTCGATATAAGGTTGACCGATTTTCTTGGCCCAGACGGTTGTCTGATCACTGTAGGTATTGACGGCTCCGAGAACCCTGATATTCCGCCTTTTGGAGGGCGGATCGATTATTTGACCTATGCAGGAATTTACCGCGAGGTCTGGTTAATGGTCTCGGACAAGATTTCCATCGGCAATGTTAAGATTGAGCCTCAGGAAGTTCTGAGCGGCGAACCGTCCGTCTCAGTTGATGTTTGTTTTCACAATCCGGTAGACGTTTTTGGCACCGGCACGCTTGTTGGGGAGCTATTGTCACCGGAAGGCAATGTCATTGCGACGGTGCAGAGCGTTTTCGAGCCAACTACGAGATGTCGACTCGAATTTGAAAATCTGTCGGATATAGCCTTATGGGACATTGAAACACCGACACTGTACAAGCTCAGAATCACAATGATGTTGGGAGATTACCGGGATCAATCAGAGCAGGCATTTGGGTTTCGGACTGCCGAGTTCACTCCGGACGGTTTTTTACTGAACGGATGTAAGCTCAAGCTCATCGGTTTGAACCGCCATCAGTCTTTCCCGTACTCCGGATACGCGCAAGGCCGTGTATCGCAGGAGCGTGATGCGGAGATCCTCAAAAATGATCTTGCCTGCAATATTGTGCGTACATCCCACTACCCGCAGTCAAGGTGGTTCCTGGACCATTGTGATCGCATCGGCCTACTGGTGCTGGAGGAAATTCCCGGCTGGCAACATATCGGTGGCGATGTCTGGAAAGACGAAGCGGTTCGCAATGTCCGGCGCATGATTGAGCGGGACTGGAATCACCCTTCGATCATCATGTGGGGGGTTCGTATCAACGAATCTTCGGACGATGATGCGTTTTATCAACGGACCAATTCGCTTGCGCGGGAGCTTGATGGTACTCGGCAGACTGGTGGCATTCGCAAGCATATCGAGAGTTCGTTTTTAGAGGATGTTTATACGTTCAACGATTTCGTCCTCGGTTCAAATGAAGATCCGAGAGTTAATCGTGCAAGAACACCGTTGAGAAGCCGGAAAGAATCTACGGGCCTTTCAGCGCCGGTTCCTTACTTGGTGACTGAATATAACGGCCACATGTTTCCGACCAAGGTGTTCGATCAAGAGCAGCGCCAAGTGGAACATGTAACCCGTCACCTGGAAATCCTGAACGCGGCTTATGGTGATGACACCATATCCGGTTGCATCGGCTGGTGCATGTTCGACTACAATACTCATCCGGACTTCGGTTCCGGTGATAGGGTTTGTTATCACGGTGTCATGACCATGTTCCGGGAGATGAAGTTTGCGGGTCATGCCTATGCCAGTCAGGCTGATCCAAACAAGCGTTTGGTTATGGAACCGGTTACTCATTGGGCGCGCGGTGAACGAAATATCGGTGGAACACTGCCTCTAATGATCCTGTCCAACTGTGATCATGTGCGGCTGGAATTCTCTAATGGCAACAGCCTGGATGCCTATCCTGATCGAACCAAGTTTCCGCATTTGCCACATCCACCACTTATGCTTCACCGGGAAATCGAGACTGAAGAGGCAATTGGAGTCTGGGGGCAGAACTGGCCTGATGTCGACATGACCGGATTCCTGAATGGTCGGGAAGTCATCTCGCGAAAGTTTGTTGCTGATCCTGTTGCAAGTTCACTGAGTGTCACTGTAGACAGTACAGTTCTGAGCGAGGACCGGAACGAGACAAGAGTACTTGTCAAAGCTCTGGATCAGGTTGGCAATACGCTTCCATTCCTAAACGATGCTATTTCGATTGACGTAGATGGTCCTGTTGAAGTGATCGGTCCGCGAACTTCAGCCTTAAGAGGCGGCGGTACCGGGTTTTGGGTCCGCACAATTACAGGAAAAAAGGGGGGCGCCGAAATCTGCATTTCAACTTCCAGATTTCCGACCGAAACAATTAGTCTGTCAGTCAAATAACGTCGTTCTATATCTTTGATTTATATTGGAAATTCGTCATCGAAGTAATCTGCATGATGCTCTTCCAAATTGGACATAAGCTTGAGGATGGATCGAAAATGAATTCGGCCCATCCTCAGTGCTTTTTCCATGTCCTGATCGCGAATTGCTTCATAAATCCGCATATGTTCATTGTAGAGAAACTCAAGATGCGATTTGTCACTTAAAGAAAGAACCCGTAGTCGGTCCAGGATCATTTTTTCAGTTTCAAGGACACTTGCAGCACGGGCAAATCCAGTTGCCAGCGCAAGCTCAAGATGGAAAGCATCATCCAGTTTCCCGAATGCGGCAGCATCGCCATTTTCCGCCGCCGTTTTTTGCGCAGTCAGAATGCTCTCAAGTTTTCTTCGAGACTGATCCGGTACACCTTCGGTAACCAAGCGCCTTATGTTTGCGATCTCCAAAGCCTCCCGTAAAAAGCGGGATTCAAGGATTTTCTGCTTGTTCAAGCGCGATACAAAGTTCCCACGACTAGGAAATGTTTCGACAAGCCCTGCTTCGCGCAATCGCATGAAGGCTTCGCGAACAGGCGTTCGGCTGGCACCGAATTTAGACGCTATATCGGATTCGGAAACAATACATCCCGGCGTTAAATCCATCTGGAGTATCGCCCGTTTGATCGACTTGAATATCTGATCACCAGCTGGCCGGGAAGCGTCAATTCGCTTGAATTTCAAGTTCGAGAGAAGAGCTGCGTCTGTGTTCATCTGCACACTGCTTTGATTAAATTGATACAGCTTTTTAGATCGAAATTTCATTCCGGTATACCGGTACGTAGTAATATTTACAACCGGTATACCGGTGTGCTAGGACAATATCCGTTGATATGATTTAGAGGCTCGAAACTGGATTATGAAAGTAGCGTTGATTGGTCTCGGCATGGTTGCGCAGACGCATGTTCGCGCTATAGCGGCGACCGAAAGACAGTTGCAGCTCAAGGGCGTTTTGTCTCGTGATGTTGAGCGTTCGAGAGTTTTTGCAAAAAGTGTGGCGCCGATACTGGGTGCTGTTCCACAAGCATATGCTGATGTTCAAGAAATTGCAGCAGACCCGGAAATTGGGTTTGTGATCGTATGCACTCCGCCAAACGCGCGCGCGGATATCGTTTCGGTATTGACCGCTGCCGGTAAACCGATCCTGATGGAAAAACCCATCGAACGTACTTTTGCGTCGGCAGAAAGCATTGTCACACAATGTGAGGCGGAGAACATACCGCTTGGTATCGTATTTCAGCATCGCATGCGTGAGTCGGCCAAACTCTTGGCGAAGACCATTCAAAGTGGTTCTCTTGGTAAAATGTCTGTTGTTGAGATCGCCGTGCCCTGGTGGCGGACCCAATCTTATTATGATGAACCGGGGCGCGGCACTTATGCCCGCGATGGCGGCGGCGTTCTGATTTCTCAGGCGATCCATACACTGGACCTTACCCTGTCGTTGACGGGACCTGTTTCAGAAGTCCAGGCAATGTCGTCAACAAGCTCGTTACACCAAATGGAATCTGAGGACTTTGTCACAGCAGGTCTGCGCTTCGCAAATGGTGCTGTCGGCTCAATGGTTGCCAGCACGGCGAGCTTCCCGGGGAGTGCAGAATCAATCGTTCTTCATTGCGAAAATGGTTCGGCAATCCTCAAGTCCGGTAAGCTGGAGCTCGCTTGGCATAACGGCGAAACAGAAACGTTTGGTGAGGACGCCGCCACAGGTGGTGGAGCCGATCCCATGGGGTTTACCCATGCCTGGCATCAATCAATCATCGAGGACTTTGCAGAGGCCGTGAAGGTTGGGCGTTCGCCCGCCTGCTCCGGTCGCGAGGCCCTTCTCGTTCATCAATTAATTGACGCGCTGACCAAATCTTCTTCTACGAAGTCAGCGGTTACAATTCCTGCGTTGGAGTATTGAATGACTAAACCATTGCAATTTGCTGCACTGGGTATTGACCATCGGCATATTTTTGGCATGTCAGGGAACATGCAAACTGCCGGTGCTGAATTTGTCAGTTGGTGGACAGAAGGTGCGCCGGACACTCAAGAAAGTTTCGAAAAACGTTTCCCGGATGTTCCTAAGGTTGAAGACCTTTCGGACATCCTTGGAAATGCAGACATCGATCTCGTGTTGATCGCCAACATACCCTCCAAGCGCGCGGAATTGGCGATTGCCGCCATGGAAGCTGGCAAGGATGTCATGGTCGACAAGCCAGGTTGCACCACACTGGAGCAGCTTGATGCGATCAAGGAATGTGTTGCCCGGACTGGCCGCATTTGGTCTGTAAACTTTTCTGAACGGTTCGAAGTTGCCAGTGTGACTCGCGCAGCTGAGCTCGTACAGGCTGGTGCTATTGGTAAAGTCGTTCAAACCCTCGGGATGGGGCCTCACAGGCTGAATGAACCAACCAGACCTGACTGGTTTTTCAAACGCGAATGCTACGGTGGAATTCTAACGGACATCGGGTCCCACCAGATTGACCAATTTCTCTATTTCACTGGATCTACAGACGCTGAAGTCAGCCTTGCCAGCGTGGCGAATTATACAAATCCACGCCACCAGGGCTTGCAGGACTTCGGTGAAGTGGCTTTGCGTAATGAGAATGGACATGCCTATGTCCGTGTTGACTGGTACACGCCGGATGGATTGCCGACATGGGGTGATGGCCGTCTGACTATTCTTGGAACCGAGGGCTACATTGAACTGCGCAAGTATGTCGATGTCGCCGGTGCTCCGGGGATTGATCATTTGTTCCTGGTCAATGGTGATCGCTGCGAGAAAATCGACTGTTCTGACGCTGGGTATCCGTATTTTGATCGTTTGACGAACGACATCCGCAATCGGACTGAAACGGCTATGACACAGGCACATGCGTTTAAAGTCATGGAACTTGCCATGAAAGCACAGAACCTGGCCGAAGCTGGAGCCAAATCATGATCCGGGTCGCCATTCTTGGAGCAGGCATTGGGGCCGCGCATCTTACAGGTTATCGGGCTATGCCTGACCGGTTCAAGGTCACAGTCTTTGGTGAGCTTGATACGGAAAGAGCCAAAAATGTTATCGGTGATGATGACATTCGCATCGAGACTGACATGGCCAAGATCATGTCGGATCCAGACATTGATGTCATAGATGTTTGTCTTCCGCCGCACCTGCATCATTCTGTCGTGCTGCAGGCGCTGAATGCCGGGAAACATGTGGTATGCGAAAAGCCGCTTGTGACTTCTCTAAAAGAAGCCGATGAACTTCTTGAGGCAGCGAAGCGCAATGATCGTTTATTGGTGCCGGTGTTCCAGTATCGTTATGGCCCTGCAATGGTGAAGCTGCAGGCTCTGTTCGATGCAGGGTTGGCTGGAAAGCCGTATGCGGCAAGCCTGGAAACCCACTGGGACCGAGATGCTGAATACTATTCAGTGTCATGGCGTGGCACTTGGGAAGGGGAGAACGGTGGCGCCGTTCTTGGTCATGCCATTCACAATCATGATTTTCTGACCACTGTGATGGGGCCAATTGCTTCGGTGTCGGCTTCTGTTGCAACGCGAGTTAATGACATCGAGGTTGAAGACTGCGCGGCCGTGATGTTCAGGATGGAAAATGGATCCGTCGCGACAAGCTCAATCACGCTTGGGGCTGCTGACAATACCAGTCGTATGCGGTTCTGCTTTGAAGGGTTTACAGCAGAAAGTGGTTCGGAGCCTTATGCTCCTGCCATGGGAGACTGGACTTTCACGGCAAGGGCGCCGGTCAAGCAATCTCAGATCGATGAAGTGCTCGCCGGGGTGAAAGAAGGACGTGTCGGTTTTGCCGGGTTCTTTGAAGCCATGGCTGATACGCTCGAAAAAGGCGGGACACGCTCGGTCACCGGGGATGATGGACGCCGTTCCATCGAACTCGTGACCGCTATCTATCAGGCCGCTCGGGAGGGTGGTCAGGTGCAGCTGCCACTGACAGCTGAAAACGAACTTTATAAAACCTGGGCACCTTAAGTGCCCTGATGAAGATAAAAACTGGGAGGAAAAAATGAAGTCTGGAATAGCAAAGGGCGTATTGCTCGCCACCATGCTGGTTGGTGCGGGATCCGTGTCGGCTGAAGAAATTCGTCTAATGTGCAATGCTGATGGCAACGAGTGCGAAACTGCAATGGAGATCATCAGCAGATTTGAAGCCGAAAACCCCGGCGTCAAAGTTGTCATGGACAAGGTTCCGTACAAGTCTATTCTAGAAAACCTTCCAGTTCAGTTGGCCGCTGGAACCGGTCCTGATATCGCGAAGATCACGGATCTTGGTGGTCTGAACAAATATTATCTTGATCTTGCGCCATATGTGGATCGTGACTACTGGGAAAAGTCTTTCGGCGGGACTTTGGACTGGTACCGCGCAGGACCGGATGATGACGGTATTTACGGCATGCATTCGCAGCTGACGATTACCGGACCATTCATCAACAAGACCCTTTTTGAGCAAGCCGAAGTAGAAATACCTGCTGCTGATGCAGATTGGGATACTTGGGTTGAAGCTGTCCGCAAAGTCGCTGAGATAACGGAAACACCATTTCCTATGGCAATGGACCGTTCCGGTCACCGTATAGCGGGTCCTGCAATCTCATACGGCGCAAAGCTGTTTGATGAGAATGGCGACCCAATCCTTGTTGATGATGCATTTACAGAATACGTGAAAAAATTTGTTGGCTGGCATAATGACGGCACGATGGCGCGCGATGTTTGGGGCGCTAGTGGTGGCACAAGTTACCAAGATGCAGCGAAAGAATTCATCAGCGGTGAACTGGTCTACTATTTCTCCGGGAGCTGGGCAGTTCAGCGGTTGGATTCATCCATCGGCGACGCTTTTGACTGGGAAGTCGTTGGGTCTCCCTGTGGTGCAGCAGGTTGTTCGGGCATGCCGGGCGGTTCCGGCTTTGTCGGTTTCAAAGACACCAAACATCCTGAGACAGTTGCAAAATTGATCGACTACCTAGCTCAGGAAGACAACTATGCTGAGCTGACCGCAAAATCTCTTAACATTCCTGCGCATTCCGGTGTTGCTGCAAAAGGTGTCGATTATGTCGATGCATCTGAGACCGCAAACGCCGCTTTGAATGTCTGGGGTGGGCAGGTCGCAAAGATTCTTCCTGTCGCCTTTAAATATCAGGGCTACAAGAACAATCGCGCGATGTTCAATATCACGTTGACCCGCATCTCGCAGGCTATCGTTGGTGAGCTGACGGTTGAAGAAGCGATGAATCGCGCCAAGGAAGATCTGGCTGAAGCCCTCGCAGAAGCCGGCAAATAACAACAACTTCATTGAACTGGTTTTGGACGCGGCAGATGCCGCGTCCAGGACAATAGTGCCTTTATGGAGGGCCGGGTCATGTTTCGACTTCTGTCTGCTCTGATGGAGCTGATCGATGTGCCGATGCAGTTTGTTCAAAAGTATTTGCGCGGACACAGGATTGCCTGGATGTTTCTGCTGCCGAACTTGATCCTGTTCGGCCTGTTCGCCTTTCTGCCGATCCTGTTGAACATTGCCTATGCCTTTACCGGCACGGACAACATCATGCTCTGGGAGCGGACATTTGTCGGGGCCGATAATTTCACTACTCTGAGTCGGTGCGAAAACTATTTTGACGCGAACAGCTGTGAAAAGGATTTCTTCTGGCGGTCCGTGCATAACACGGCAATCTTTATTGTGCTGCAAGTCGGACTGATGGTCGGATTTTCGCTTTTGACGGCCTTGATTCTGAACCAGAAGATTCGAGCTCGCGGTTTCTTCCGCAGTGTATTCTTCTTTCCGGTCCTTCTGTCGCCTGTGGTGGTTGCGTTGATCTGGAAGTGGATCTTGCAGAGGAATGGTCTTGCTAATGCAGGACTTGAGGCGCTGGGCATGGACCGCATTGTGTGGATGCTGGACCGACACTGGGCCTTTTTCTGGTCGGTTTTCCTGTCTGTCTGGGCTCATATGGGCTTCTACACGCTGATCCTGCTGGCTGGACTTCAGGCAATCCCTCGAGATGTTTATGAAGCCGCTCTCATGGATGCCGCAAAGCCCTTTAGAACGTTTTATCGGATCACCATGCCGCTGCTGATGCCAACCATGCTGGTGGTTATGGTGCTGGCCTTGATCAAGGGTGTGCAAACGTTTGACGAGGTCTATGCATTTACGGGCGGCGGACCAGGTTCTGCAACGACCCTGATCATCCAATACATCTACGAGACCGGATTCGCCGGAGCGCCGCGTCTGTTCGGACTGGCATCGGCTGCCTCGATCATCCTGGCGTTGGTGCTTGCCGCGCTGACATTCTTGCAACTTAAGGCCACAAGGAAAAATGCCGATGGCTAGCGTTGTGAAATTTCTGACTGGGACACGCGGCAAAGGGCGTTTGCATTGGACCGACTGGTTCACTTACGCCTATCTGCTTGGCGGTATCTTGTTGATGTTTGGACCCGTTTTGTGGCTGGTGGCATCTTCTTTCAAGACGGATGCCGAGCTCGACAAGTTTCCGCCAAGGTTCCTGCCCCATGCTGCGTTGACAGTGGAACTGGAAGGGCATGACAAGCCGTTACCACTATTCAAAGTCACAAAGGGTGATTTGGCCGGCGAACAGGTCGCGCAAGTCCGACGCATCGGACTGACATCGCAGGTCGTGCGCTTGTCTGAACCGGACAAGAAAATCAAGATCAGCGTAAAGGACCGGGAACCGATGGAAAAGATATCCATCGCGACCAAGAATTACACCGATCTATTCCGTAAGTTCGATTTTCTGCAGTTTTTCTGGAACAGCACGTTCATTACAGTCGCTGCAACCATCATCATGCTGATCGTCAACTCGATGGCGGCCTTTGCCTTGTCCAAATACCAGTTCAAGGGCCGAGCAACCGTGATGGCAATTGTTATCGGTGTTCTGATGGTGCCGCAGACTGTTGTTTTGGTTCCGTTGTTCATTGTCACGAAGGAACTTGGAATGCTCGACACTCTCTGGGGTGTCATCATTCCGGGAGCTGCTACGCCAACGGGCATCTTCCTCCTGCGACAATACATGCTGACCATTCCTGACGAAATTCTGGATGCCGCGCGGATGGACAAGGCAAGCGAGTGGAAGATCTATTGGCGGATAATTCTTCCGCTCAGCGCTCCCGCGATTGCCGTTCTTGCGATCCTGGCGATCATGTGGCGATGGAACGACTTCCTGTGGCCGTTGATTGTGTTGTCTCGGACGGAGAATTTCACGCTTCAACTGGCGCTGAACTCCTTCCAGGGCGAAATGGCCACGCAATGGAGCAATCTCCTTGCGATGACGGTTCTGACATTGCTGCCGGTGGCGCTCGTGTTTGCCTTTTTACAGAAATACATCGCGACCGGCATTGCTTCGACCGGCGGTAAATAACAACAAATTTGGAAATGAGGACTCTGGTCCATGGCAAATCTCAGCCTGAAGAATGTGAAAAAAGCTTTCGGCAATATTGAGGTGATTAAGGGCGTCGATCTGGACATCGAACACGGTGAGTTCTGCGTGTTCGTTGGCCCCTCCGGCTGCGGTAAATCAACGCTTTTACGGATGATTTCAGGACTGGAAAGCATCAGCGGCGGAGATGTTGAAATTGACGGCGATCGGGTTAATGACATTCCGGCTGCCGAACGTGGATTGGCGATGGTGTTCCAGTCCTATGCGCTCTATCCGCATATGAGTGTTCGGCAGAACCTTTCTTTTGGCCTTGAAAACCTCAAGACGCCCAAGGACGAGATTGAAAAGAAGATCAACGCCGCTGCAAAAATGTTGCAGATCGATGAACTTATGGATCGTCGGCCACGTGATCTGTCTGGCGGTCAGCGTCAACGTGTGGCGATCGGGCGTGCTGTTGTGCGCGAGCCGCGGATCTTCTTGTTTGATGAGCCACTGTCCAATCTGGATGCAGAACTTCGCGTTGATATGCGTGGCGAGATAGCGCTGCTCCATCGCCAGCTTGGCAACACGATGATCTACGTGACACATGATCAGGTTGAGGCCATGACTATGGCGGACAAGATCGCTGTCTTGCGTAGTGGGGAAGTGGAGCAATTCGGCAAGCCACTCGATCTCTTCAATGATCCTGCCAACATATTTGTCGCCGGATTTATCGGGTCGCCGAAAATGAATTTCATCCAGGGAGAAATGCAAGGCGAGCTTTTGAGACTGACGAATGGCGAGAGCATTGAACTGCCAAAGGGTCGGTTCAACGTTTCGGATGGTGAGAAGGTCACGCTTGGAATTCGCCCGAATGATATCAAACCTGGTGACGATGTTGCTCATGGCCTCAATGCGACTGTCCGTTCAGTCGAGCAGCTTGGCGGCGACTCCTATATCTATGCAAAGAGTGCGAACGGCGAGAGCATAACCATTCATCGCCCTGGCCAGGTCAGTATTTCAGCAGGGGAAGAGTTGCTTCTGGAAGTCGAAGTGGACAAGTCCCATTTGTTCGATAGAGAGACCGGCGTGACGTTGCTCCGCGAGAGGACTGCCGACGCCAAGGGAGCTCCTGCAGCATGAAACAAACTTGGCGATGGTTTGGACCACAGGACACGATAGCAATATCTGATCTTCATCAAGCGGGTGTAGAGGGTGTTGTTACTGCGCTACATCACTTGAAGCCGGGTGAGGTTTGGAGTGTGGGCGAAATCCAGAAACGTCAGGCCGAGATTGCTCGTGGATGCCTACCGGGAGCCAAAGAGATTAACTGGGACGTGGTTGAAAGCCTTCCTGTATCCGAAGCGATCAAGATGCAGTCTTCGGACATGGAATCACATGTCGCGAATTACAAAACCAGTCTGCAAAATCTGGCTGACTGCGGTCTCGAAACTGTCTGCTACAATTTCATGCCCGTACTCGATTGGACACGGACCGATCTTCGGCGTCGGTTGCCGCATGGTGGAACGGCTATGTGGTTTGATCTTCTGGATTTTGCGGCATTTGACTTGTTTGTTCTGGAACGGTCCGGTGCTTCTGACGACTACGATGATGACTTCATCTCCGCTGCAAAGGAACGTGCTGACCGATATGCTGATGCAGAACGTCAGGCACTGCAGCAAAACATAGTCGCGGGTTTGCCGGGGGCGAATGACAGCTGGACGATCGAAGAAATCAAGACGCATTTGGCTGGCTATAAAGGGATTTCAGGCGAGCAACTCCGTTCTCATCTAATCGATTTTCTTGCGGAAGTTGCTCCAATTGCAGAAAAGCTTGGTATCCGCTTGTGCTGCCATCCGGATGATCCGCCATTTTCGCTGCTCGGCTTGCCAAGGGTCATGTCCTGCGAAAATGACTATCGAACGGTTGTCGAGGCAGTGGACCTTAGGGCCAACGGGGTCACACTCTGTACTGGTTCGCTCGGGGTGTCGCCAAATTTTGACGGTGCCGGGTTTGTTGAGCGTCTGGGCTCCCACATTCATTTTGCACATTTGCGCAATACCAAGCGGACCAGCCCAACGCATCGTCAGATGACCAGCTTTTATGAATCGGAACACCTCGGCGGCGATACGGATATTGTTGCTGTCGTGGCTGCTCTTCTCAAAGAAGAAAAGCGCCGCAAAAGCGAAGGACGATCTGATTGGCAGATCCCGATGCGGCCCGACCATGGGCAGGACCTGTTATCCGACTTGGACCGGGACAGTATGCCGGGATACCCTTTGATAGGGCGTGTGCGGGGATTGGCAGAACTTAGAGGTTTGATGACCGGATTGCAGTTCCAATAAGTTGCCGATCTGGTCTTGGTAGCAACACGAAAAGATCTGATTTCTCAGACTGGTCTTTGAATTGAAAAAAAGCCGGGCGACGTAAGTCGCCCGGCTTTTCTGTTTTACTGTCCCAGCAAAGTGGGCAAGAACATTGAGATCGCTGGTACATAGGTTACCAGGATCAAAGCTGCCAAAAGGGCCAGATAAAAAGGCCAGATTGACTTCAGTGCTTCTTCAATTTTGATCTTTCCGACTGCGCAACCGACAAACAGGCATGTGCCGACAGGCGGTGTGCACAAGCCCAATCCAAGGTTGACCAGCATCATGATGCCGAACTGGACCGGGTCCATGCCAAGATCTCTCGCTATCGGCAGGAAGATCGGTGTGCAGATCAGAATAAGCGCCGCCATATCCATGATCATGCCAAGCATCAGCAACATGATGTTGATCATGAGCAAAATCGCTATCTTGTGCTCGGAAATTCCGAGTAGGAAATCACTCAATTTGGTCGGTACCTGATACAATGCCAGAAGATACGCAAAAGAACTGGCAAAACCGATCAGGATCATCACCATGGCTGTGGTGCGCATGGCCGACGTGACAGAGATTTTGAATTCTTCCCAACCAAGTGTCTTGTAGACAACAGCTGTTAGCACCAGCGCATAGATAGCCCCGAATGCGCCGGATTCCGTCACTGTAAAGATGCCGGACAAAACACCGCCAACGATGATCACTGCCGTTATCAATCCTGGAATAGCGCTGATGGCTGTCTGTGCAACAACCCGCCAGCCCGGGAAAGGTTCAGAACCGTAATTGTGCTTGAGTGCAACAAAATAAGCCGCAACTGCCAGGCAGAAACACATCAGAATGCCGGGAATAACGCCTGCCAGGAACAGTTTTGATATTGAGATACCGCCGCCTGCTGCAACGACAAAAATGATCATATTGTGGCTAGGAGGGATAACGATGCCTGCGATAGATGATGTGACAGTCACGTTAACCGCATAGTCCGGGCGATACCCCTTTTCCTTCATCACCGGAATAAGCAACGAGCCAAGTGCAGAAATGTCTGCAATAGCGGATCCGGAAATGCCGCCGAACAGCATGCTTGAGAAGATATTTACTGAGGCGAGACCGCCACGGACGTGACCTACAAGAGAAGATGCGAAGCGAACAAGGCGGACCGCAATACCACCATGCAGCATCAGTTCTCCGGCGAAGACAAAGAAGGGGATCGCCAAAAGGGAAAACGTGGAAATGCCGGAGATGGCTCGTTGAAAGGTTATCAACAGCGGGAAGCCTTCATACCAGAAGGCCGCAGCAGCGGATATTCCCATGGCGAAGGCAACCGGAACGCCGAAAATGACACTTACGCCGAAGACGCCAAGCAGAATTGCGAGACCCATATTATTCTACCTCTTCGTATACGCGGATCTCGCCGCGCAGGGCACTGAGGCCTCTTAAAACAAACCGTGTTCCAGCAAAAATCACCATCAGGCCGCCGCAAATAACCGCAGATGCTGTCCTAACACTTTCTGGAATGTTCAGCATTGGAAGCAGTGTCGACCAGCCGAAATTGAAGAGCTCGATACTCGCTACAAGCATCACAGCGCCAAAGATCGCAAGAACGAGATCCGTCAACAGAAACAGAAGCTGCCGCAATTTGGCAGGCAGAGCATCGCGGAGAAGGGTAACACCAAGGTGGGATTGTTCGTGGATTCCAACAGCTGCACCGACGAATGTGATGTAACAGATGAGGAGAAGGGCCAACTGTTCAACCCAGGTAGGGGTTTCATTTAGAACGTAGCGCCCAAAAACTAACCACCCGAAGGTGGCCACAAGAACAACAAGTGCGATCGAGGCGACTAGAACGCAGACATGTTTCAACCGGGACAGCCATTTTTCGAGCTGACCGGTAAATCCCCCGGAATTCGACATCCATCTTCTCCTAAAAAAATCGGGCCGTGCAGCCTCTCGGCAGCACGGCCCGACTTATTGAATGTTACTGTGCGTTCTGGAAGAGGTCTACCAAAGAGGACAACTCAGGATTCTGCGACAGGAACTGGTCGTAGACCGGAGCCATAGCTGCCTGGAAAGCCGCCTTGTCTTCAATAGCGTTTACTGTCACACCGCCAGCTTCAACCTTTTTCATGGAAGCAGCTTCACGCTCCTGCCATAACTTGCGCTGAAGTTCGGTGCTGTTACGGCCAGCTTCTTTGACAATATCCTGCTGCTCAGGTGTCAGCTTGTCAAAAGACTTTTTGCTCATGCACAGGCACTCAGGGATGATCAAGTGCTGTGTCAGTGAATAATACTTAGCAACTTCGAAGTGATTTGTAGATTCGTAGGACGGAGGATTGTTTTCCGCACCGTCCACAACACCAGTCTTGATTGCCTGGTAAACTTCAGCAAAGGCCATCGGAGTGGCGTTGCCACCCATTGAATCAACCATGCCAACAAACAGGTCATTGTTCATGACACGGATCTTCAGGCTTTCAACGTCTTTCGGCTCGTTGATCGGCTTGATTGACGTGTAAAAAGAACGTGCTCCGGCGTCGTAGAAACCGAGTGCAACGAGACCTTTTGCTTCGAGGCCTTTCGACAAAGCTGCTCCTGGCTCGCCGTCCATGATCTTGTACATCTCAGGGATGCTTTTGAAGATAAACGGCAGTGAAACAACGTTTGCCTCCGGAACAACCTGACCCATCGGCCCAAGGCTGAAAACACCGAAATCGATGATTCCGAGACGGGTTTGTTCAATCGCATCAGGCTGTGAACCCAAGACGCCTGAATGAAACACTTTTCCGGAGATTTCGCCGCCGGACTTCTCGTTGACTTCTTTAACAAACGCTTCCATGCCGTGTGAGACTGGATAGTCTTCGACATGGATGTTCCATCCGCGCCAGTCAGCAGCTTCAGCGAATGCAGGTGCGAATGCGATAGATGCGGCAACTACTGATCCAAGCAGAGCACCGACTTTCAATGATTTAGCAATTGTCATGAGTTCCTCCCAATTGACAAATGCTACGATATTAAAAATACAAATTTTTACAAGTTAAAAATAACTGGCACATATTTAGTGTAATATGCGCTTTAATAAACTGATATATATGAAGAAAATCCAATCGTTATAGTCAGATTGTAAATTTTATTTTTGCAAGAATACAAATATTTTATGCAGCCGGAAGAGCATGAGGCCGGAACCCGGCCTCATTTTTGTGCCTATGAAAAGAGCATTCCACCGTTGATATCGATACACGCACCGGTGATGAATGCCGACTTGTCCGACGCAAGGTATACAGCCAGATTGGCAACGTCTTCTGAGGTGCCTTCTCTTTTCAATGGCGTAATACCAGCGACATGTTTGCGAACTTCCGGTTTTGTAAAGATGTTGTGGAAGTCTGTGTCGATCATCCCCGGATTGATTGCGTTGACGCGAATGTCTGGACCGAATTCTTTTGCCATGCCTCGAGTCATCGTCATGATAGCGCCTTTGGACATTGCATAAGCAATTGCTCCGGGGCCGCCGCCATCGCGCCCGGCCTGAGAAGCCAGATTTACAATTGATCCGCCATTTTTCATATGCGGCAATGCTGCCTTGATGGTCAAGAACGCTGAAGTCGCGTTTAGATCAAAAACAGTTTGCCAATGGTCTTGCGACATTTCTGCAATTGTCTTTCGCGCCACAATGCCGCCAGTGACTGTGACGACAACATCGATATTGCCAAACTCAGCGGACGTTTTGTCAATGAGTGCATCAACATCGCTTTGTTTGGTCATATCCCCTTGAAGTGCGAAGGCTTTGCCATTGTTGGCTTCGATTTCTTTTACTGCGCTGTCTGCGCCAGTGCTGCTTTTGAAGTAGTTGACCGCAACATTTGCACCGGCTTCTGCCAGAGCAATTACACATGCTCGGCCAATGTCGCGGCCGCCGCCTGTAACGATTGCAGTTTTTCCTTTGAGGTCCATGACTTGGTTTCCTGAAGTTGTTTGATAGGGAGTTCCGGCTATGCTCAGAATCAAGAGAAGCTTGGCATTCCGGTTTTGCTTTACAAATGGGTCTTCTGTAAATTTTGAAGACCGAAAAGTCTGTTCTCTGCGATTGGCGCAATCATGAAAGCTTTAGCTTGCGCAAGGTGTTTTAAGACTAACTGCCGGGTGGACTACATTGTAATTATCTATAACTGTCTGAAAAATAATGGATATCTCTATTTCAGGTTATGTGAAGCTAAAACACGTCACTCGGTAGGAGAGCCTCCGATAAGTGGAATGCCGCTCATGTTGGCTCTTGTTTTGGATCTGCTGTTAAAAATGATACCGCAAAGAGGGTCGCTGCTTCAAGATATAAATTTACAAAAATTGACAAATTATAAGTGCACGTTTAACAGTCTGAGATGATGAGCGTGGTTCTTGTTTAAAGTTGCGGGGGGTCTCAATGACAGAGTTGAGTGAACAAACATATGAAAAACTGAGTAGTGTAAGCACCGCAACACTGACGACAGTAATGTTCAAACGAGGCCTCAGAAATATATTTCTGCAAGGCGTACAGCGGCTTAGTCATGGTGCAAATATGGTCGGGGCTGCATACACGCTCCGATACATTCCTGCTCGGGAAGATCTTGATCATCTTGAATCTTTTGCGGACAAGACAAACGCGCAGCGAAAGGGCGTTGAAGAATGTCCGCCCGGTGTGGTCTTTGTGATTGATTCCAGAGGAGATGCATCTGCCGCTTCGGCTGGCTGTATATTGGCCGCCCGTCTTCAGGAGCGCGGTTGCAATGGAATTGTTACGGATGGTGGTTTTCGAGACACCCCAGAAATTGCCAGTTTGGATATGCCAGCTTATCACGTTCGCCCGAGTGCTCCGACGAACCTCACCAAGCATCATGCTGTCGCTGTGAATGACCCAATTGCATGCGGGGGGGTTTCGGTTTTCCCCGGCGACATTATTGTTGGAGATAACGAAGGTGTTGTCTGCATACCGCTACATATGGCAAAGGATGTTGCAGACGAAGCTGCAGAGATGACGGTCTTTGAAGACTTCGTAATGGAAATGGTGAAACAGGGTGCTTCGACGTTCGGGTTATATCCCCCGACAGACCCCGACACCGAACATAGGTTTAAGGCGTGGCGACAGGAAAACGGCAGATAGACCAATCTTCAACGTCAGAACGGCAAGTGCGAGATCGTACCCTGTCTGACAGGGCCTATGAGAGTATCCTGTCCAAGATCATGGACGGCGATATACCTGTTGGCGGCAAGCTTCCAACCGAGCATGTTCTTTCAGAAGAAATGGGTGTTTCTCGTCCGGTCCTTCGTCAAGCGCTCAAACAACTCCGTGAAGATGATGTAATCGTATCCCGTCAGGGCTCGGGGTCCTACGTCAAACGCCGTCCGGAAGGTGCCGTCCTGGATTTTGCCCCCGTTGGGTCTATTGCTGATATCCAGCGAACATTTGAATTCAGAGCCGCAGTAGAAGGAGAAGCCGCCTTCCTTGCAGCTCAACGTCGTACAGATGCGGACCTGCAAGAACTTCGGGCTGCGTTAACAGAACTCGATCGCTGTATTCAGGAAGGTGAGTTGGGTGTTGCCGCGGACGAAGAGTTTCATGTCGCCGTTTGCAACGCTGCTGACAACAAGTATTTCGTAGCGGCACGTTCGTCGATGAAATCCAATATTCTAACGGGTATGAACCTTACCCGTAATCTATCCCTGACAAAGCCTCAGGACCGAATGAGCCTGGTTCAGGCAGAGCACTATGCGATTTTCGAGGCTATTGAGAAACGCGATGGAGATGCTGCCAGAAAGTGCATGCAGGATCATGTTGAGAACGCACGCAAGCGCATTTTTGAGGGCTGATTGCTTCTTTCCGGAAGTTTCGAACCAGCAATGCGTTGATCGGGCTTTGTATTTGGGAGGGCTCTCAGGAAGTGTCTTGATCGTTCCGCCACTTCCCAAGGGCGAACGGCATCTTCCGAAAACAGTTGCTTACAGAACGACAGATTCCAGAAATGCGTCCGAATAGAGTCAGTCTTAAGATTCAGGTCTTTGGCCAGCCATGGGCTTCCAAGAAGTCGTCTCTACGGGGCGTGAAGGCGTCAATCAAACTGCCGGCTTCTTCACACACACAGGAATGAACCACGTTGGATGGGATCGACATAGCATCGCCCGGAACCAGGACCTTGGTGACACCGCCGACCGTAAACCGAAATTTTCCGGAAGAGACATAGGTCGTCTGAACGTGCGGATGGTTGTGGGGAACGCCTTCTCCGTCTTTCTCAAAACGAAATTCAACCATCATCACCTCTTTGTTTTCGCAGAGAATTCGCCGTTGTGCGTCAGGGCCGGAGTTCATCCATTCGGATGCTGCATCGGAGTGTACAATCATTTCCAAATCCAGTTGTAAAATTCAGGAACGTATTTGTTATATTTGTAAAATATTGATGTGGTAATGTTTGGTCAAGTACGCAATGCAATAGCTCTTGTGGTTGCTGCTAATTCAACACATCAACTGGATCAGCTGCTTGTGATTGCACAAGCAGCTGATTGTTTTTAAGTCGAAGAGTTATCTACCCATCCAACCGCCATCGACGGTCATGACAGTTCCTTGCATATAGTCTGAGGCAGATGAGGCGAGGAAGACTGCAGGGCCAGCGAAATCTTCTGCAGTTCCCCATCTGCCTGACGGTATACGCTCAAGAATTGATTTTGAGCGGGCCGGGTCGTTGCGAAGGGCCTCGGTGTTGTCCGTGGAAATGTACCCGGGCGCAATCGCATTCACATTGATGCCTTTGCCCGCCCACTCATTTGCAAAAGCTTTGGTCAGCTGCCCGACGCCGCCTTTTGATGCCGCATATCCTGGAACAGTTATGCCGCCCTGGAACGTTAGCAATGACGCCGTGAAAATGATTTTCCCATTTCCGCGTTCGACCATTCCTGTGCCGATTTCACGGGTGAGAATGAATTGAGCAGACAAATTGACTTCAATTACCTCATCCCAGATGTCATCGCCGTGTTCCACCAGTGGAGCTCTTTTTATCGTTCCCGCATTATTGACGAGAATGTCGACGACTGGATGCTTCTGCTTGACCTCGGCGATGAACGACTTTAGAGCAGCTCTGTCAGAAAAGTCACAGCTGTAACCATGGAAGGTTTTGCCCAGGGCAGTAACAGCTTTTTCGACGTCGCTACCGCTTGTTTCCAATGTCGCGCTCACGGCGATAATGTCCGCGCCAGCCTCTGCGAGCGCAATAGCCATGGCTTTTCCAATGCCACGTTTTGCTCCTGTGACAAGGGCTGTTTTTCCCGTCAGGTTAAATTTTTCTAAGACGCTCATTTGGAGACCTTGCTTATCTGGATCATGGATTTGATTGCATTCGAATTTTGCGTCAGGGCTTCAAAAGCGCTCTGAATATCCTCAAGCGGTTGGATGTCCGTAATGAAGGAATTGCAATCAACAACACCGTCTGCGAGCAAGCGCATGGCTTCTTCGTAGTCCTCTGGCTTGTAAACACGTGCGCCAAAAAGCTCTAGCTCGCGCCAGAAAAATTGGAACATATCGATTGACGGTTTACTGGCATGAATTGCGACCATAACAATTCGGCCACGGGTTGCCGCTGCAGCGGTCATCAGGTCAACACCCGGCTGGGTCCCTGAAACTTCAAACACAACCTCTGCGCCCCGGCCATCAGTCTGAACGTTTACAGTTTCGACAGGGTCGCAGGTCAGCGGATTGATTGTATTGAAGCCAAGCTTCTGCGCATAGGCGAGCCTATTTTCATTGACTTCGCTGATGGTTACCTTGCCGCCTGAATGCCGCGCAACAAGCGCCACAAGTAGGCCAATCGGTCCACCGCCAATAACCAAAACAGCTTCATCTTTTGCGACTTTGGCGCGCTGAACATCATGACACGCAACTGCCAGCGGCTCGATTAGCGCCGCATGAGCAAGGTCGATATCGTCTGGCAGTTCGTGAATGGTATGCGCCGGAACATTCCAGTATTCTTGGAACGCACCTTCGGTATCTATGCCAATAAATTTCAGGCTGTGACAGATGTGCTCATGGCCTGCATTACATGCTGGGCAGTCTCCACAATGATCCAGCGGACGCACGACAATTTTCTGTCCGGCCCGCAAACCCTCCACACCGTCGCCGAGTGCTTCGATCGTTCCAGACATCTCGTGACCGATCGTGCGCTCAAAGCCAACGCGCTTATCCATGTGTCCGAGATAGATGTGCAAGTCAGTGCCGCAAATCCCGCAATATGCGACTTTGATTTGCACTTGCCCAGGACCGGGTGCCGGGGTTTCTTTTTGCTCAAGACTAAAAGTCTTATCGCCACGGTAGACAGCAGCTTGCGTCGTCATAATACCCTCTGAATATCTGGAAGTCCGCGGGAACTTCTTTGATGAAAATCTGCATATTGGTTTATGGTCGAAACTTTGGTCGGACCAAACATATGAATGAGTGCCAACTTAGCACTGCGATGTCAAACCAAATATGGTCGTTTGATTGAAGGGCAGGCTAGCCTTTTTGATTGAAATACTAAATTTTACCGTCCGAATTCTGGGTCATTTTTAGTCTTTGCCAAATCTCTCTTTCTGTCGTACCAAAATGTAGGATTTTGAGGATGGGTATGGATACGAGCGCATCTACTGGGACTGGGACTGGGGTTGGCAGTGGCCGCGCCGCTGACAACGTTGTGGCAGCACTTGAAGCGTTGATAGTCTCAGGGGAATTGAAAAACCGCGAACCTTTGCCTGCCGAACGCGAACTTATGGAGCAGTTCGGTACTAGTCGAACGGTGATCCGCGAAGCGATCTCGAAGCTGGCCAGCCTTGGGCTGGTCGAGACAAGGCCGCGATTTCGTCCGGTTGTTCGCAAACCTGACTATGCGACCGTTCTGCATGCCTGCGGAAATGTCGTGCAGCATCTGCTTGCGGACAAAACTGGTATTAAAAACCTGTACGATAGCCGCGTATTCGTTGAACGCACGCTGGTGCGAGATGCCGCTGTATCGGCGCAGAAAGATGACATTGTCGACCTGAAAGCCGCACTTGAGCACAACAAGAAAGCTATTTCAGACTCCGATGAGTTTTTTCGAACTGACATTGCGTTTCATGGTGTTCTCTACCGCATCCCCCAAAACCCGATATTTCCAGCGATTCACGAGGGATATTCCTCGTGGCTAGCGCCGCGGTGGAACCAGATGCTTCGCTCGCCCGAGCGAAATGAACAAAATTATTTGGCGCACAAAGCCATATTGGATGCGATCCTGGAGCGTGATCCAATGGCTGCAGAGGAAGCGCTCATCAACCACCTCAATGCTGCCTGGGAATTCGTCCGGGTGACTTTTGATTGGGATGATGAATGACACCCGGCATGCAGTATTGGAGATTGGTGCGACTTGTGTGTAACGGATGGCTAGTTCAGCCTCGAAATCAAATGAATCCTGCGATATTGAATTCACCGTTGGTTTTCCAACAAGGTTCAACTCTTTAGTATCGTTAGTAAGTTCATTCATGCCGCACTAGCGGCAAAAATGCCTGTCTAGGGTTCAACCGTATCTGCCAGCCCCTGGAAGGGTCAGGTAAGACAAAAGACAATAGGGACGGATAGATGAAATTTTTAAGATTGGGCGCAGCTGGAAGCGAAAAACCCTGTGTGCTGGATGAGAACGGCACAGCGCGGGATATTTCTTCCGTTGTACCGGACATCAGGCCGGAAACAATTTCGGGTCTTGTGGATGCTATGGCAGGTGTTGATGTTTCCGGTTTGTCGGAAGTTGCACAAGAAAATGTCCGGGTTGGTACGCCAATGAGTCAGCCGCGCAATATATATTGTATCGGACTGAACTACAGCGATCATGCAAAGGAAGCAGGGATGGAGATCCCGTCCGAACCTATCCTCTTCAACAAGTCTGCCGGAACGTATTGCGGTCCATTTGATCCAATCCTTTATTCTGACAAGATGACGAAACTTGATTGGGAGGTCGAGCTTGGAGTTGTGATCGGGAAGGCCGCTTTTAACGTCTCCAAGGAAGAGGCTTTGGACCATATTCTCGGCTATACAGTCGTGAACGATGTTTCGGAACGTGCCTGGCAGCTGGAGCGTGGCGGTCAATGGGCAAAGGGCAAGAGTTTTCCTAATTTCTGTCCGACTGGCCCTTGGATTGTTACTGGTGACGACCTTGGTGATGCCAAGTCTCTGCCGATGTGGTTGGACGTCAATGGTCAGCGTATGCAATTCGGAAACACGGATACGATGGTGTTTGATCCGGCAACGATCGTCAGTTATCTAAGTGAATTCATGCGGTTGGAGCCGGGTGATCTCATATGTACCGGCACACCTCCCGGTGTTGGAATGGGTATGAAGCCACCTGTCTTCTTGAAAGTTGGCGATAGCGTTGCACTCGGGATTGACGGCCTTGGCGAACAGCAGCAGTCTGTCATCAAATTGTAGGAGGTGCGGGTGTCGAATAGATTGCAAGGCAAAACAGCGGTTATTACGGCTTCAGGTCAGGGAATTGGCAGAGCCGTGGCAGAACGTCTTCGCGACGAAGGCGCGGCTGTTTTTGCCAGTGATCTAAGTGATGCCCTGTTCCACGATTTTGTCGGTGGTGAAACAGCTCAGTTGGACGCCACTGACCCAAACGCAATCAATACTTATTTTGACGGCTTCGAAAAGATCGATGTGCTGGTGCATTGTGCCGGATACGTTCATCAAGGTACGATTGAGGAATGCGATGAGGACGATTGGGCGCGGTCTTGCGACATCACGCTTAGCAGTGCTTACCGCATTCTGCGGGCAGGTATCCCGAAGATGAAAAATGCCGGTGGTAGCATCATCACGATTGGATCGGTTGCCAGCTCCACAAAAGGCTTTCCAAGGCGGGCTGCTTATTCGGCAGCAAAGGGCGGAGTCATCGGCCTAACTAAAGCGGTAGCTGCTGACTACCTGCAGGAAAAAATTCGCTGTAATTCCGTTTGTCCGGGTACTATCGACAGTCCTAGCCTTCGCCAGAGAATTGATGAGCTTGCGGAAAAGTTGGGCGGGCAGGAAGCCGCCATGAAGTTCTTTACTGACCGGCAACCATCTGGCCGGTTTGGAACGGTGGAGGAAGTCGCTAACCTGGTTGCCTTCCTGGCCTCTGATGAAAGTGCATTTATTACAGGACAAGCCATCAATATCGATGGCGGAATTACAGCTTAGTATTTCTTTAATAAGCGGAATTGGCTAATTATAATCGTTGATATCTGTGCTTTCTGATCGTGGTAGGAACTTCATTTGACGGCGGCCGAAATTTTCGGCGCCAAGAAGGTTACAGCCATTCAAGAAGAAGCATATCCGTCAGGATTTTTGCAAACCCAGTTCCATGTGTCCTGGCACATCTGGTGCAGGTCCTGCTTTGCGCTCCAGTTCAAAAAATGTGATGCCAATTCTGTGTTGGCGTAACACTCGGCAACATCGCCTTCACGCCTTGGCGCAATCTCGTAGGCTATCTTTCTGTTAGACGCTCGCTCAAAGGCATGAACCATTTCCAGAACGCTGTACCCAGTGCCGGTTCCAAGGTTCGCTACAAAACAGTTTTCGGTATTTTCAAGATTTGCGAGCGCTTCGTAGGCGCGCAAATGACCCTCAACCAGATCCAGAACGTGAATATAGTCCCGAACTCCTGTTCCATCTTGAGTTTCATAGTCCTTGCCGAAAACACTTAACTTTTCGCGTCGACCAGCTGCAACTTGGGCAATGAATGGCATCAGATTGTTAGGAATGCCCAATGGATCTTCGCCTATCAATCCGCTGCTGTGGGCTCCGACCGGATTGAAATATCGAAGAATGCCAAACCTCCAGTGCGGATTGCTTGCTGCGAGATCCCGGAGAATATCCTCAACCATCAGCTTGGTACGCCCGTAGGGATTAACCGGGTTGAGACTATGATTCTCCCGAAGTGGAAGTTCCTTAGGTACGCCGTAAACTGTTGCTGATGAAGAAAAAATCAGATCATGAACGCCGGAATTTTTCATGGCATCCAACAGCCGAAGCGTTCCTGTGACATTGTTGTCGTAATAGGAGAGTGGATTTGTAGCGGACTCGCCAACTGCTTTGAGCCCGGCGAAGTGGATGACTGCGGTGCATTGATGTCTTTTCAGGATTGCTTCAACTGAGTCCTGATCTCGGATGTCAGCTTTTCCGAACTGAATATCCTGACCGATGATTTTTGAGGCGCGCTCCAGAGACTTCGGGTGGGAATTGCTGAAGTTGTCAAGAACCACCACGTCGTGGCCAGCTTCCATAAATCGGATACAGCAATGAGATCCTATATAGCCGGCGCCACCGGTAATCAGAATTGTCACAAAATCACCAACGTATCTCGCGAAAAACGAACACTCAGCCAAAGTTCGGCTAAAAGTACAAAATCTCGGTTAAAAAGCTACAGCTTAATCCGCGAACGAGGGAATTCCATTCGCTAGGTGCCAGGCTTTATCAGGGCCGCTCGCACGCCGGCGATCTCTGAGCTGAGTTGATTGCAAAAGTCTTTTGCAACGATGGAAATAGGCCGATGCGTGGGCGTCAGTATGGAAATGCTGTTTTGTATACGTGGCCGGAATGGCCGAAATACAATCAACGGAGGTCCTATACCAGAACGATTTTTTTCCTGAGTTTTATAAGCTGTAATCATGTCGCAGATCAGCGCACAAAGCCCAGCTTCGACAAACTTCAAACCGGGAAGTGCAGTCTGCAATTCAAAACGCTGGTTGAGCTGGACCCCGGCATCCCGAAAACGAGCCAATGTCTGCTTTTGGCTGCGGTGTTCTGAATGCAGAAGTGCCAATGGATAATCGTCGAGTTCGGCAGGCGTTATGACTTCTTTTGATGCCAGCGGGTCCGTCGCGGGAATTGCGCACATGCATTCGAGATCGAAATCGATCTGGTCGAATGAGTTACGAACGCGCGGGGTCTCTGCAAGGCCGATATCGAATTGTTGGGCTGCGATGAGTTCTTCGATTTCTGCAGATGTGCGGCTGGCCAAGGCAACTTTGACACTTGGCTTGTCTGCAATAAATCCGGACAAACTGTTTGGCAGGAAATCGTCGGTGACTTCCGGAATTCCGGCAATCCGGAGTTGACCATGTTCCCGATTGGCAAGGCCGCGTAAGGTTCGCTTGGAGATTTCCAGTCGCTTCAGAATTGCTTCTGCTTCTTCCAGAAAGAACTCCGCTTCTGGTGTTGGAACGAGACGACCTTGTTCGCGGACAAAGAGTTTGAGCTCAAGTTCCGTTTCGAGTCCCGATATTGTTGAACTTACAGCAGGTTGCGTGCGTCCAAGTGTACGGGCAGCCTCGGAAATTGATCCGCTGCGCATAACTTCACGAAAGGTCGCCAGTTGCCGTATTGAGAGGTTCATTGGAACTCGATGAAACCCGATCCATTGATTAATAGTAGCACTGTGAAGCCGAAGCTGATGAGCGTCAACTACTTGTAAAAAAACGATCTACGTAACTTAGCCCTCTATCAACAAGAGATAAGGCAATTTTGCTGACGAAACGTACTCCGCAAATCTATTTCAAAAACCATTTCCATTATTACGTGTGGGGTTGATTGAAATTACGAACCTGCACAAATGTAGTGTGCTGGATCAAAACCCTGATTGATCATTCGCCATGGCTCGGTGCCCAAAGCCTATTTAGATCGAAGTCGTGAATGTCCTGAAGCAGTTCAACAAACCCCTTGGCTGCATGATCAAGTGATTTTCGCCCTTTATCTGCGGTGGCTTGTCCTGCATTACCAAGCGCCCCTGATGGGTTCAGGTCCTGCGCTTTCCAACCGAACTGCGCTTTTCCATGTCCTCTTAGGTGCTTGAATTCTTCGAGAAACTGTTGCTGTTCGGATGTGAAATCCTGCGCCTTGTTCATTCTGACGAGATCGGGCCTGAGGTGAAGCATCAAGGAAGTTTCGATGTCCCCACCATGTATGCCATAGGTGAGTTCGCTTTCCGGGTACAGTTCCTCGGGTTGGCCAAATCTGAGCCAGTTTGTGGCGGTAACCAACATGTTGTGGTTCACACGTAGGTCTCTAGCAACGATATCCAGAATAGGGACATTCCCGCCATGAGAATTAATCAGAACAAGTTTGCGTATGCCTGCTCGGGCAACACTCTCACCAATTTCAATCCAGCAACGGGTAACCGTTTCCCAGGATAGGGTCAGTGTTCCTGGAGAAGATATGTGTTCATCCGATTTACCGACCTGCTGCACTGGAAGAAAAATTGCGGGTAACTCGGTCGGGATCAGTTCAGCGACGCGCTTTATCTGGCCTTCAGCAATTGTGGTGTCAGTTGATACCGGCAGGTGAGGACCATGTTGTTCAATTGCAGCGACCGGCAGAATAGCAATCCAGTCCTTCCTTGAGGGATGGCTGAAGTCTTCTGTAGTCATGTCCTGCCAGAATTTTTTGGGAAGCATTGCGGTGACCTTGCCGAAAAACACTTGTTTTGAATTGCACGAGGCGTGCTTTGAAACATGTACACGCTTTCAGTCCAATCACGAAGTTATGAAGCCGATTCTTAAAGGGAATTAAGAAATTGGCGAGAAATTTCTCAGAAGATTACGCTCATGATTGGCGCTCTTTTGTCCAATACGCCGGCGAACTTGCTGAGAAGCAACGGTGTCGCATTTGAAAATTTACCTGGTTCTGAGGATAACGCCCGGAACCGGGAACCTGATCTTGCGCGCGAAAGTCAGGCAAGCCCGCGTGCCGCGTCTCTTCGTTCCAACAACAGTGCCCCGCTTACACCGGAAGCAGTTCTCGCCCTTCAGGAAACTGAAGAGACACCAGAAGCGAAAATTGGGAAATCCGATCAACCCGAACAGAAAGCATCTGGATCTGCCCAGCAAGATGGAAGCGGTAAAGCTGCATCTTCAAAGGCCCAACCCGTCGAAAGCTCTGAAAAGGAAGATGATGCTGACGGCGACGGATTGAACGAGGCGGAAGAGAAGCAAGTTGAGAAACTTGCCCAACGAGACCGTGAAGTTAAGGCACATGAACAAGCTCACGCCCGTGTAGGCGGTGCATATGCCAGCGCGCCGAGTTATACGTTCCAGCAGGGTCCAGATGGCAAACGCTATGCTGTCGGCGGTGAAGTGCAAATTGATACGTCAACTGAACGCACCCCTGAAGCCACTGTTCGTAAGATGCAGATCGTTATCCGTGCCGCAACAGCACCGGCAGAACCATCTTCACAGGATTTGAAAGTAGCTCAACAAGCGCGCTCCCAGATGGCCGAAGCACAGGCTGAGCTGCGCCAGCAAAAGGCTGAGGAACTAACCGGCGAAGATGACGATAGTGCCAACGGTGTGGATCAAACAGTTCCGGAAAGTGTAAGTGGTTCTCGAGGCACATCTGAAGGAACCGCAGCACAGGACCCAACAGGTGATCCGAACTCAGAAACTGGCAAGGATGACGATGGCTCATCTTACCGTCAGTCTATCAATGAAAACGCAATTGCCGCCTATCAATCGACAATTAAAAATACAAATGATGCACAATCCATCTTCGGCGCGTTGATCGCGTAGTCCTTCGGGTCCCCTCAAAGCTGCAGTCCATTTGAAATCTCCGCCAACTGTCCATTGAAGGACGAGTGCTTGAGAAACCTCTCAATGCATGAGACAAGACGTTTCCTCACATGACTTGTGGCAAACTACCTTTCAGGAATTACCATGCCAGCTGTCGCTGCCCGCCGAGTTGTTTTGGCGATATTCTTTTTGTGCGGGTCTTTTATAGGGCTTTGGGCTTCAAGAATTCCGGATTTCAAGACGCAGACTGGTCTGGATGAAGCCGGTTTCGGCTTGCTGTTGCTTGTCGTTGCCAGTGGATCTTTTGTCGCCTTTCCATATGTAGGAGCACTGGTGGACCGGGTTGGAGCAGCCACAGTCAGCAAGGTGTTGTCTACCGCGACAATCATAAGTTTTGGCCTTGTAGGCTTTGCTCCAAACATGGAGTTGCTGGTGGCCGCGTTATTCCTTGCCGGGTTTTCGTTTGGTGGATTGGACGTTGCCATGAACGGCTGGGGTGCTGAAGTCGAGAAAAATCTCGGTCGCCCGGTAATGTCTTCTTTTCATGGTTTTTTCAGCCTTGGAGCCGGTGTGGGTGCGCAACTGGGCGGATTTGCGATTTGGGGTGGCTTGTCAATACCAGCCCATTTTAGCCTTTGGTGTCTCGCTATGGTCCCACTCGCTGTTTGGGCCTACTCTCAACCGTGGCCTAAAGCCGAACAGGTTCCCGACGCCGGGACCAAAGCTCCCCTCTTTGCAATTCCAAAGGGCGCCCTTATCCTCGCGGGGTGCGTGGCATTGGTTGCTGCGCTCGGAGAGGGCGCGATTACAGATTGGGCGGCTCTCTATCAAATTGACGATCTTGGATATCCAGAGTCTCTTGCACCAACTGCCTTCACGATCTTTTCGATTGCAATGGTCATCATGAGGCTTGCTGGTGATCAGATTATCGCCAGGTTCGGGCCGGTAAAAGTCGCCCAAATTAGCGGTGTAGCTGCGTTTGTCGGTTGCCTATTGCTGGTGTCTGGCGCAAATATCTGGATGGTCTGGGTCGGCTGCTTTGTTATGGGTTTGGGGTATGCCGTTCTTTTCCCCCTGGCGATGTCGCGGGCTGCAAATGATCCGGATATGTCTCCTGGAAAAGCCCTCGCAGCGGTTGTGACACTGGGGTATGGTTCGTTTCTGCTTGGGCCGCCACTGCTTGGTTTCGTCGGTGAAGCCTGGTCATTGAGAGTGTCGTTTGGAGCGGTTGCTGTCATGACGTTGGCAATTCCGTTTTTGGCGACCTCTTTGAAAGTCAAAACCTGACCTGATGAAAAGCGTATGTCTGCGATTTCTCTGAACAATATCTCCAAGGTGTTTCCAAATGGCACCCGAGCCCTGGACGGTCTTAACCTGGACGTCAGGCAAGGTGAGTTTCTGTCGCTGTTGGGACCATCTGGCTGCGGGAAGTCGACTGTCTTGCGGATCGTATCCGGATTAATGGAGCCGTCCCATGGGTCGGTCAAATTGACCGGAGGCTCGACATCGAAGCATTCTGATGATCTCGGTTTTGTGTTTCAGGAACCGACTCTCATGCCATGGTCGTCAGCATTTGGAAATGTCTGGTTACCGCTTCGGCTGAAAGGGTTATCAAAACGAATTGCCCGTGATCAAGTCATGAACGCATTGGAGATGGTTGGGCTTGAGGATTTCGCCGATCATGCGCCCCATGAGCTTTCTGGCGGTATGAAAATGCGGGTTTCAATTGCGCGGGCCTTGGTTACTCGCCCGAAAGTTTTGCTGATGGATGAGCCTTTTGCAGCGCTGGATGAGATTACCCGATTCAAGTTGAACAATGACTTGCTGGAGCTCTGGTCGACATTTTGTTGGACGGTCGTGTTTGTGACGCACTCGGTCTATGAGTCTGTCTATCTCTCCAACCGCATCGTTGTCATGGCATCAAACCCGGGGCGTATTGCGGCCGACAAGAAGATTGATGCTTCCTATCCACGTGGTAACGATTTTCGAGGATCGGTAGCCTATCAAAAGCACTGTCAGGATATTTCCGGAACACTCCTAAGTGCCATTGATTTTGAGGGCGCGCTTTAGCGCTACTCTGACTAAATTGGTTTTGTTTCCTAGGTTTGTTGTTCTTTTGAAGGCAACATTTCAAATTGAGCCGGCAAAAAAACTTCTATATTCCAATTGCGTAGCAAAAATTCCGATATTTTTCTCTATTGTCATTTGACGGTTAAATAACTCCATTAGGTTGCTTATTAATCGCAAAATGAGCGATTTTAATTGAAGACATGATGAGGACGGTGGATGCCTTTTAACTACAAAAAGAGCATAACGTTTCGATTGCTTCAGGCGGCAAAAGCTCAACGCTCCCGTTCCGGGGCGCATTTGTCACGGATAGGTCTTCACCCAGGGCAAGAACTGGTATTGAAGGTTCTGGCTGATACAGATGGCAAAACCATGAGCCAACTTGCTGTGGCCCTTGGTGTTCAACCGCCAACAGTTACCAAGATGGTAACCCGTCTCTCCGGTCAAGGTTATCTGAGGCGCCAGGCGTCTGAAACCGACGGGCGGCTTTTTCGTGTCTATTTGACTGACACAGGTCTAGAGTTGGTGCAATCGGTCGACAAGGCTTGGAAACGGCTGGAGCGTGAAGCGATGGCAGGTCTAGATGACAAGGATCGCAAGAAGCTACGCAAGATGTTGCGTCAGGTGGAAAAAAACCTGTCTCTTTCCGTCGATGATGATCCCGAGCATGAAGTTGATCTGGAACCTGAAGCTGAAGATGGCGCCAAGGCCAGGGAACGAACGGCGGCCTAGTCAAAAACAAGATCTTTCTGCAATCGGGTTATATTCCAACCGAGGCATGCTGTGATTAGCACGCCGAAGACAGTCGTCCATGCTGATCGAACATTACAAAATGCTCATTGGAAAACCCAAAGCAGTGTTCTTACCTCCAAGTTAGAGAAAACGCTTACGTCTTTGGCTTTGAGGTGCCGCAATGACCTATCAGACAATAAATGAAGACCGGGGCGAGCAACGCGCTGCGGAATTGCGCAACCGGTTTCGGCATATTTCAGACGCCTCGTTCGGGCGTCGTCAATTCGGGATCTGGCCATCTACTTCAGAACATGCTGGTCGGTCCAAGATGTCACGCCGGAGCCATTTCAGCGAATTTGCCGTCTGGATTGGCATGGCAGCCGTTGTTTTGTTGGTCGGTTTGAGCATTTTCTGAAAGCACCTACTACAAGAGGAACGGATAACCGCCTTCCAACTTGAGTAGCGCAATTTTCGTTTCTGTTCCTCCGGATCCTGAAAATCCGCCCAATCCTTTTGCGGAAAGAATGCGGTGGCACGGAATAATGATCGGTATAGGGTTGGCTCCACAGGCTTGCCCAACAGGTTGCCCATACGTATTCAATTCCTTTGCCAAATCTCCGTATGTTCGCGTTTCACCGTAAGGTATGGCAAGCATTGCCCTGAAGACACCTTGATGGAGGTCACCGCCTTTGGGACGAAGCGGGAGATCGAATTCTCTGAGTTTACCATCCATATAAGCTGTTACCTGAGAACAGGCCTCGCGGAGCAGCGGAGTTTCTCCTTGGCTGGACTGGTCGTTCCATTGTAACTGGGTTATAGCCTCTTCTTCTTCGAAGATTGATAAGCTGCCGAGCCAGGTTTCTATCTTTGCAACTGGCATGTTGAACCCTGTTCGTTTTTCAACGCAAGTGTTTGTGAAAGTTCCTAAAATACAACGTTGCCACGGCGAATCCAGCCAGAGCAGCCAGCCGCAGCTTTGAGCGCTTTTGTAGGAAGGTCAACCGCTTATGCCTCTGGAGCCAAGTAATTCGAGTCGTGCAAAACCCCCTTCAGCGGTTGCTCCATTGGCGGGTATCGGATTGATTGTGCTTGCCTGTCTCTGTTTTTCTCTTCTCGATGCTGTCGCCAAATATCTTTCGACCAGTTTGCCGACACTTCAAATTGCATGGGTGCGTTTTGTAAGCCACGCCATTCTGGCAATGGCCATGTTCCAAGTTTGGAAATCTCCGCAATACCTGAAAACGGGTCGTCCTATGCTGCAGGCTGTTCGCGCCGTATGTCTGTTCGGTACAACCGTGTTCAATTTTCTTGCGCTGCGCTATCTGCAACTTGCTGAAACCATGGCAATCATGTTTGCCGCCCCATTTGTTATTACAGCGTTAGCCGGGCCGTTCCTGGGTGAATGGGCAGGAATTCGGCGCTGGGCAGCCATTATTGTCGGATTCATTGGTGTTTTGATCGTTGTTCAGCCTGGCATGGGAAATATGCACTGGGCTGCCATCTTTTCTGTCGCCGCAATGGTTTCATACGCACTCTATGCTCTAACAACCCGCCAATTGACTGCAACGGATAGTACGCCGGGTATGTTGATTATATCCGGGGTCATCGCGTCCGTAGTTATGGCACCTGCCGGTTTGTCTGTATGGGTGATGCCTGACGATATCTGGACATGGCTGCTATTGTTGTCGACCGGAGTGTTTGGAGCTGTCGGCCATTACCTTTTTATCGTGGCACATAGGATTGCGCCGGCGCCTGTGCTTGCGCCCTTCATATATATCCAGATTATCTGGATGATTGCACTCGGGCTTGTATTTTTTAATGATTTTCCAACTTTGACGACCCTGGTAGGGGCTTCAATAGTGGTTGGATCAGGTCTTTATATTCTCTACCGTGAGCGGGCCAAAGGTAATTAAGCTGAGGACATCAAAAATGTCTGAGGTTGACCATCTACCGGTATTCCGTGCTTAATATCAGCTGGACAAAGACAACCGATCCAACCAATTGATCGGTCGACTTGGGAGATTTGGCATGGAATTCGATCGTCGCACGTTTTTGGGAGGTGCTGCTGCCCTTGCCGGAACTTTGGCGATGCCAAACATCGCCCGCGCGAATGCCGCCGCAAATGCATATTTCGCAGGGTATGAGCAAGACAACGGGTATCAATACCGCCGGACAAATTTCAAGCGGATTGATCAGGTTTGGCAACGCCAAATGGTAAAATACTTCAGCCCGGAACCACCAGGAACAGTTGTCGTCGACACTTCGAACCACTTCCTCTACTGGATCTGGGAAAACAACACTGCCCTTAGATACGGGGTGGGTGTCGGCAAAGAAGGTTTCAAATGGTATGGACGTGCCCGTATCGATCGGAAAGCGCTTTGGCCGCGCTGGGTTCCGCCGCCTGAAATGTTGAAACGCCAACCAGACCTGCCGCGCAAAGTTGAGGGGGGCGCCGCGAACAATCCGTTAGGACCGCGTGCGCTGTATCTCTATCGCGATGGTACAGATCTCGGTTATCGGTTGCACAGTACCTTGGAGCCTTGGAGTATCGGTCGGGATGTTTCAAGCGGGTGTATCCGTATGTTCCCGGAAGATGTGATTGATCTTTATCAGCGTTGTCCGAAGGGAACAGGTGTTCTTGTGCTGGAACATCTTGGTGCCAGTGCCGGATAATACCGCCACTGAATTGCTGAGTTGAATGGGGGATTTCTTGGAAAAAAATATGGGTCAGATTGCCCGTGGCATTTTTCTCGCTGCGATGTGCGGAGTTATGCTTGCAGGATGCAACACATCGGGCGAATTGTCGTCACCGGATGTAACCAATGCTCCAGCAACAGGATTTGGAACCATAGGCCCCGGATCCGAAGAAGAATTCATCATCAACGTTGGTCGGCGGATCTATTTCAGCAATGGGTCTTCCACAGTTTCCGACGAAGCGTTGATGACTATTGAGAAACAGGCCAAATGGCTGATTAACAACAAAAAATGGTATGCGAAAATTCAGGGCCATGCTGATGACTCCGGCTCTGAAACGGCTCAGAAAACGCTCTCTACCAAAAGAGCAAATGCTGTTATGGCGGCGTTGGTCAAACGCAGTGTAAATCCGAAGCGTTTGTGGGCCAAAGGTTACGGGATCGAGCGTCCGGTCACAGATTGTGACGAAATAACCTGCAAATCTCAGAACAGGAGAGTTGTAGTCAACTTGCGCGAGGAATTTGGCGACTGAGTTCCACGGTGAAGTTAGACCAAATGACTGTATACGGGACGTCCAGGCGGATATAACTAGAAAAACCTGAATGTTCCGGTACCTGAGAACAATAAATGTCTGAAGACACAGAATCCGGGCCTTCTGATCAAGGCCTGCCGCTGAAGCCCGGAAAACGGCTCACTCTCGGTCACATAGCGGACCAACTCGGCATCTCGACAGCAACGGTTTCGCTTGCGCTTCGGGACAGTCCGTTGGTTGCCGAGGAAACGCGGGCGACAGTCAAGCGAACGGCCGAAGAGATCGGCTATATTTATAACCGCTCGGCTGCATCACTCCGCACAGCACGCAGTCAGATTGTCGGGGTTGCAGTCCACGACATCCAGAATCCCTATTTTGCCGAGGTTTTTTCCGCGCTTGAGGACGTGCTCGAGGAGCAGGGGCAGATGATTTTCATCTGTAACCACCGGGACGATGTGAAGCGGCAAAAGGCCTTTGTAAATACGCTTCTTCAGCACCGTGCTGATGGACTGATACTCTGCCCGTCGGTAGACACATCAGCGGAGGACATCAATCGCCTTGTCGATCAAGGGATACCGGTGACCCTGGTTGCCAGAGAGGTTCCCGGTGTCTGGGCTCCTTGTGTTCGTGGTGATGATGAACTCGGAACCTATAAGCTCACCAATCATTTACTTGAACAAGGCCACAAGAAAATAGGCATGATTGGTGGGCGCAGGGGGAGTTCGACAGGCAAGTTGCGGAATATGGGTTGGAGAAAGGCCTTGAAAGAGGCTGATCTTGATCCGGATAGCCAGATTGATTTACCCGAGTTGATGACTCAGGCTGATGGTCGAGATGCCGTTGCCAAAATTCTTGAAGTTGAAGACCGGCCAACTGCGATTGTAGGGTTCAATGATCTTGTTGCATTTGGCATGATGACAACGTTTCGGCGGGCCGGGGTTGAGCCAGGCCCTGATATGGCAATCACCGGGTATGATGACATTGATGGAGCTGATGCACGGACACCTGCATTGACGACTGTGAATGCCCATCCGGATAAAATAGGTCGTCTGGCGGCTTTAACTCTTTTGCGCCAGATCGCTGGAGATCGTGTCCCAAACCAGCCAATTGTTATTGAGCCGGAGTTGCGCATTCGCGAAAGTTCACCACCTCCGGGCGTTCGTCTGGCACCGCGTTTAGCTGATTGACCCATTGTTATTTCGGCCAATAAAAACTGGCCGATTAGCAACTGGTAACGGGAATTATCTCCGATTTAAGCCACAGTTTCAGCTTCAGCTTCAGCTTCCGCTTGATAAGCGACGCACTTGTTTCTGCCGGTTGTCTTGGCTTTGTAGAGCGCCGTATCTGCTTTTTGCATTAGCGTAGAAAACTCGACATCGTCTCTTGCGACTGTCGCAAGGCCGAAGCTGCAGGTAATTGTCTGGTTGACTTGATCAAGCTGGCATTCTTTTTCAATTCTTATACGAAGGCGCTCACAGACAAGCATGGCATCTTCCATGCCCGTGTTGTGCAAAATCATACAGAATTCTTCGCCGCCGACCCTGCCAAAGACATCAACTGAGCGCAAAGCGCCAGCGATGATCCCGGCAAATCTCTTCAACACGGTGTCGCCAGCAGCGTGTCCATGCAAGTCATTGATCTGTTTGAATCGATCTATGTCCATCATCACAGCCGTAAAGGTCTGCTTGGTGCGACGGTAGCGCTGGACTTCCGTATTCGCACGCTCCAGATAGGCTCTGCGGTTCAAAATGTCGGTCAGGTCATCAACACTTGCAACACGTTCAAGGTTAATTTTGGCATCCATCAAAGCCTGGTGGTCGCGTTGGCGCGCTATTTCATGGCCGATCCAGTCAGCAAATTGGCGGATGATCTGCATATCTGCCGGAGTAAAGGCGCGTTTGCGGACATCAGAGGAAGTAAAATTGATCGTTCCGTGGACTTCGCCGTCAACCAGCAACGGAGCACCGATGTAAGTTTCGAGGGAGAAGATTTCATAACATGGATGTTTCGCGAATTCCGAAAGGGCAGCGTTAGGCGTTGCAATTGGTCCGTCCGCAGCCAGCGTCAAGGAACAGTAAGTGTCCTTTAGTGGAAAGGACATTCCATGCGCCAGTTCACCATTTGGGCTTTGAGCGTACATGATGTTGTAGTGGTCATCGATGACATGGCTGATGACGCCAAAGGGTAAATCAAAATGTTCGCAGCCCAGGCGCAGTATTTCTGCAATTTTATCTTCGTGCCCAAGTTCTCGAGTGGACGTAATCCCATAGAGTTCGGCTAGTGTCCGTTCCGTTTTCTTTCGATCTGTGATGTCTGTGATCATGACAACGAGGCCTTGCACTTCGCCGTCTTCATTGATGCGCGGATTACAATCGATTTGGGATTCCCGTGTTACGCCATCCGGGAAATGAAAACAGACTTCCTCAGACGTTGTTTGCCCGGCTTGAGCTTTCTCAAACAATAGTTTGACCAGCTCTCGTTCTTTCCAAGGAAGACGATTGCGCAGTCTTGTGCCAATCAATTCTTCCTGTGTTCCGCCAAACCATTGGCAGCCGGTTTTATTGACAAAAAGGCATTTGCCCTCAAGGTCGACCTCTGTAATCGATGCGCAAATGTTATCTGCGATCAATGAGAGGTTTTGAAAGGCAGATTCAGCTTGAGCTCGTGCCAATTTGAGTTCTGTAATGTCGGCACGGATTCCTGCAATGCTGCCACTCATCGTGCGCGTTTCGGAAATTCGGAGCCAGCGTCCGTCACTCAGTAGCTGTTCGACTACGCTACCATCTGCGTTGTTGTGACGGTCCAGTCTTTCATTCAGCCATTCTTCGTCAGACTCCTCGCCCGTATTGTATTGTTTTTTTGTCAGGCCAAATCGGAGAATGTCTTCGAACCGGTTGCCCGGAAACATGGCGGGTGCCGACTCGGCATAAATATCGCGATAATTGTCGTTGCAAATGATTAGTCGGTCTTCAGAATCGTAAATCGCAAACCCTTCGGAAATCGCTTCAAGGGCATCTTCCAGTGTAACGGCAACATCGCTGAGCTTGGTTTCCAAGGCGACTCGTTCACTTACATCTCTGGCGATAAAAAGCAGGCCGCAAAGTTCGCGTTCTTTGTTGAACAGCGGGGCACTGACCACTTCTAACGGTATCTTGGTTCCTTCACCGTCTTTGATATCGAATTTGTAAGCTTTCCGATATCTCTGATCTTCTGGAGAATTGTATAGTTCGCCAATTTTTTCAAATTCGGCGGGATCGGCAAAAAAACGTTCAGTCGTAGTGCCAATAAGATCTTCACGTTTGGTTTTAACCAGATCTTCCATCGCTTTGTTGGCAAAGACGATGCTGCGATCCGCGCTCGTGATCATCACGCATTCGTTGAGACCGCCGAAGGACTGCTCCAAATCTAGCGTAATGTTGTTCGTCATATCCATCCCCATAACCATGCCTTACGTAGGGCTTCATTGGGAATAAAATAGGTAAAAGTTTAAAAAAGAGATACGTAGAGTAGTTATGCGTACTTTTTCATCTATAAGTACTTTACCGGAGCCTTTGATATTGTCTTTTCTGCCGATGCTGTTGTAATTTTACTGATCATATAAGAAATCTTTGGTTCTTTTTAGAGCGGCTTTAATGTTTTCGGTAGAATTCGCATAACTCAACCGGATGTAACCTTCTCCAAGAATACCAAAGTCGGGGCCGCCGATTACTGCGATACCAGTTTCTTCCAAAAGAGCGGAAGCGAGTTTCTTGGATTTCCAGCCAGTTTTCTTGATGTTGGGGTATGCGTAAAAGGCGCCTAGGGGTGTCCTGCACGAGATGCCTTCAATGGCATTCAACCCGTCAACGACGACTTTGCGGCGAGAGTCAAATTCTCGCACCATTTCGCGTACTGCGTCTTGTGGCCCAGTCAATGCGGCTAGTCCCGCAAATTGCGCGGGAGCATTGACACATGACCACGCATTGACAGCCAGTTTGCGAGCCTTGTCGATGAGTGTGTCCGGCCATACTGCAAATCCCATGCGCCACCCCGTCATTGCGTAGGTCTTGGACCAGCCTTCCAGGAGAATGAGACGGTCGCGGATGGAATCAAATGACAACAGGGACACATGTTCCATATTGTCGTAAGTCATCTGAGAATAGATTTCATCTGACATGATGGCGACGTTCGGATGGTTTTCCAAACCGGCTACCAGTTTCTCAATTTCCGATCTGGGCGTGACACCGCCAGTTGGGTTTGCCGGAGAGTTGAGGATCAGCAATCGGGTTTTGTTTGTAATGAGAGAGAGGGTCTCTTCTGCCGAAAAGGCGAAGTCATTTTCCTCGCGGATTGGAACGGGGATCGGGTTTGCCCCTGTAAACTCGATCATGGACCTGTAGATAGGAAAGCCGGGGTCCGGGTATAGAATGTCGACGCCGGGCTCGCCGAACATCAAAATGGCCATAAACATGGTGACTTTACCGCCGGGAACAACAATCACGTTGTCCGGGTTGGTCTCAACCCCATGACGCTTCAGGAGGTCTGCGGAAACGGCTTCACGCAATGGCGCGATCCCGGTGGCTGGCGTATAGCCGTGATGCCCGTCGCGGAGGGCCTTGATGGCAGCTTCAACGATGTGCTCCGGAGTTTTAAAATCCGGCTGCCCTATCCCCAGGTTGATAATGTCACGGCCTTGAGAAGCAAGTTCAGTCGCACGTGCCAAAACCGCGAATGCATTTTCTTCGCCAATTCGATCAAACCCGGCAATCGTTTTCAGCATTTCTGCCCCCCAGCAATTCGACTCTTCTGCAAGAATTGTTAGCGTCAAATGGGATTACTTGAAAAGCGCGAAAGGCCTTAAAGGCGTTCGGTGCGAATAAAATGTATGTTGATTTCGGGAAATCGAACGCCCGCACTCCCAATGTATCGCAGATATGCTTATATGTGCCGCAACTCGGCCCGTGACAGCGGTGCCAATTGACATCACCATGCCAGGAAAGTGCGCAATGTCTGCGACCCAGGATACATCCGCTCAAACTTCTGCGGCCCAAATTCCAGTCACCGTTTTGACTGGGTATCTGGGAGCCGGGAAAACCACCCTTCTCAATCGGATACTGACTGAAAACCACGGCCAGCGATATGCCGTCATCGTCAATGAATTCGGTGAAGTTGGAATCGACAATGACTTGTTGGTCGAGTCTGATGAAGAAATCTTCGAAATGAACAACGGCTGCATTTGCTGCACTGTTCGGGGTGACCTTATCCGAACTGTTCAAAATCTGATGAAGCGTAAGGGCGCTTTCGACGCAATCATCGTGGAGACAACCGGAGTTGCTGATCCTGCGCCTGTTGCGCAGACATTTTTCATGGATGACGATGTTCGGGCCTCTGCAAGGCTGGATGCCGTTGTTGCAGTCGTCGATGCCCGTCATGTCTTGCAACGACTCGAAGATACTGAAGAAGCCGAAGATCAGGTCGCATTTGCCGATGTTATCTTGATCAACAAGACAGATCTTGTTTCTGCAGAGGAATTGTCAGCGGTTGAAGCGCGGATCCGAACCATCAACCCCTACGCTGTTCTTCATCGCAGTGAACGGTGCGGGATTGATATTGCTAAGGTTCTGGATCGTGGTGCATTTGATCTGGACCGTATCCTGTCGCTTGATCCTCATTTTCTGGAGCATGGGCATCACGAGCATGATTGCAGCCCGGATTGCGATCATGACCATCATCATGATCATGCACACGGCGACCATCATCATGATGAAGACACTCATTCTGTCAAAAGCATTTCCTTGAAGGCAGGGGATTTGGATCCAGAGATGTTCTTTCCATGGATCAACCAGATTACTCAGGTTCAAGGGCCTAATATTCTGCGCTTGAAAGGCATTCTCGCGTTCAAGGGCGACCCGCAACGCTATGTCATTCAAGGCGTACATATGATTGTTGAAGGTGACCATCAACGCGACTGGAAAGCAGATGAACCTCGCGAAAGCCGATTGGTTTTCATTGGACGTGACCTCAATTGGGACGTTTTGAAGGACAGCTTCATGGCGTGTTCCGTTGAGCAGGGAGCGAACTAGTTGCCAACTGTTGCACCTTTAGATGTTGATGGTTTTATTGTTCGCGCCGGTTTTCTGAATGAAAGCGCTTATTTTGCTTCCGGTGAAGGCGAGATCTTCTTTTCTGCTATTGGCGAAAAACGAACCAAACCACATAAAGGCGGCCTACTTGCCGCTGAACCGGCGCGTGATGGTTCTGGGCTGATTTCCTCTGGTGATCATGGTTGCATCTATGTGACCGCTGAGGATGGGTCTTCAAACCTTCTCGCGGAGCGCCCTCGCAAATGGATTGACTTGATTGCCAGTGGACCGTCTGGAGCCATTGCTTTTGCTTCCGGGCGCACAGCTTGGGTGCGCCTTAAAGATGGGAGAGAAAAAGAGTTTGCTCATGAGCGGGCCGTCGGCGGCCTTGCTTTCGCGCCCAAGGGATTTCGTCTGGCAGTTTCCCGTTATGACGGTGCGACCCTCTGGTGGGCCGGAACTGATGGAGCGCCTGTCGAGATGTCCTGGAAAGGTGCGCATCTTGGTATCAGTTTCTCGCCGGACGGCAAATACCTTGTGACGTCCATGCAGGAGAATGCTCTGCACGGCTGGAGGCTGTCTGATACTCAGGACATGCGCATGACTGGCTATCCTGGAAAAATCAAGTCGTTTAGTTGGTCCGTCAAGGGTCGATATCTTGCGACATCCGGAGCAAACGCTGCAATCCTGTGGCCGTTCTTTGGTAAAACCGGCCCAATGGGGCAAGCGCCACTGCAACTCGGAACGCGCAGTGATGCACTGGTGACCGCTGTCGTGTGCCATCCAAAAGAAGACGTTGTCGCGATCGGTTATCAGGATGGCATGATCATGATGAGCCGATTTGAGGACAATGCAGAAGTCCTGCTTCGCCGTCCAGGGAATTCGCCGGTCACGACTATGGACTGGGATCCGGGAGGGAACCGTTTGGCGTTTGGCGCAGAAGCCAGTGAAGCCGGGATTATTTCGCTACAAGATTAAAACTGAAGTGCCTGTTTTTTGATCGAACATCTGTGCAAGCGATCTGGGCGGATCGGAAAGGAATTCGAATGGATGCCATTACCCGAATGCGATGCTTTATTCAGGTTGTGGATTCCAATGGCTTTTCTGCGGCCGCCCGCGATATGGGGCGATCGAAGGCGTTGGTCTCAAAATATGTCGGAGAGTTGGAAGACGAATTGGGCGTGCGGCTTCTCAACAGGACGACCCGTCAGGTGTCTCTCACTGAAGTTGGAGAATCCTATTACAAGGAAGCCACCGACATCCTTCAACGGATAGACGATCTCCAAGATTCGGTTCAGTCGTCTCATCAGGAAGTCCGCGGACGTTTGCGCGTTTCAGCACCGAGATCAGCTGGCGATAGTATGCTCAATCGGGCGATGATGGAGTTCCTCGTTCAATATCCCGAAGTCAATTTGGATCTTCGCCTAGAAGACAGGTTTGTCGATTTGGTCGAAGAAGGATTTGATCTTGCAGTTCGTGTGGCTCAACTGGAAGATTCAAGCCTGATTGCCCGTAAAATTGCTCCATTCAGAACGGTGGTCTGTGCAACGCCAAAGGCTATAGAAACCTTCGGATTGCCCAATATACCATCCGACCTGTCAACACGCCCTTGTATTATCGACACAAATTACCGTTTCAAACAGAACTGGGCGTTTGAGGAGCAGGGTGAGCGGTTATCCATACCTGTCAAAGGTCCGCTGGAAGTAAACAGTGCGGCCGCGTCCAGAGAAGCTGCTTTGAACAATTTGGGTTTCTTGAGGACGCCGTTGTTCTTTGTTGCAAAAGACATCGAAGAAGGCAGGCTCACTGTCCTGTTGGAGAAGTATGAGGAACCAATGCGGGGAATATACGCTGTATATCCGCATAAACGCCATTTGACCGGAAAGGTGCGTGCCTTCGTCGATTTTTTGGTGGCGTGGTATGCAGGTGTAAATCGGTCTAAGTAAATTTCCGGTAGCGCCAAGCATTGCCATACTGGTATTTTTGCGCATACTTCTGCACAGATAAATATCACAAAACTTGTTTTTTATTAGGCCCTGGGAATTTTCCTTCTTGATAACTGGACAAAGCATCCACACACTCTCTGTATGAGTGAGGCTAAGGAAAAACTTGCGGCTGGCCTTGAGCAGGTCTTTTGGAACCGGGGATTCTCCGATCCTAGCGTTCCTGATTTGCGCGCTGGTGTTGGTGTCAGCATGCGTACCCTTTATCGATATTTCCCGTCCCGAGAAGCCATGATTCTTGGTGCTCTGGAGTATCGTCATCACCGCTACCTGAGTTATGTACAAGAAGGCGTGAGCGAACCGGGTCTTGCTGCCTCCGAACAACTATTCGATAAGCTGGGCGGTTGGATGCGGTTAACTGAGGGCAAGGAGTGTTTCTTCCGCCAAGCGATGGCAGCCAATCCGGACAGCGTAGAAATCAGTGCGACGGTAAAACGGCACAAGGCGGAACTCTTGACGTTCTTCGGGACTCTCAGCGGGCACATGGGCTTTGCGACCACACTCTATCTGCTGCATGAAGGCGTAACCGCCAGTTATGCTGAACTCGGCGAACGAGCAGTCGAAGAAGCCAAGGTGATGGTTCGTCAGATGTTCAAAAAAGCAAATGAAAGCCTGCTCTCCTGATATTTTAATCTGTACCCGGTGACTATCCCGGGAGTTATCACCAGTATACTTCAGCTTGCCGTGCCGACACTGACCCGATCACGACAGTTTTGTATTGGCCAAACGTTCTTCGGCCAATCGATCCGCGATCTGTTCCGGTGTTGTGTTTTCCCGATCAGCGCGTTCGAAGATTTTGCCGAGTGTCTCGCCAATCGCGACTGTTTTTTCGCGAACAATGGCGTCGTCACTGCCTGGCTTGCCCAGAGCTATCGAGATAACTCCGCCGGCATTGATGGCGTAGTCGGGCGCATAGAGAATACCGCGTTTTTTCAGTGCGATACCATCGGCCGGGGTTTCCAGCTGATTGTTGGCAGCACCTGCAATGATTTTTGCCTGGATATAAGGAATGGTGCGTGCATTTAGGCCGGCACCTAGTGCACAGGGAACAAAGATGTCGGCGTCCACCCGGTGAGCCTCCGACGGATCAACGGCCGTTGCGCCAAACTCTTCAATGGCCTTGAGGACTGCAGGGACGTGGATATCGGATACTATGAGCTTGGCTCCAGCTTCATGAAGCTGGCGCGCTACATCAAAACCAACATGACCGAGGCCTTGAACCGAGACAGTTTTGTCGATCAGGTGATCTGCGCCAAACATATGTTTGGCAGACGCCTTGATACCTTCGAACACTCCAAGTGCAGTGTAGGGTGACGGATCACCTAGTCCGGTAGCGCTGGTTCCACGAACGTGCGCTGTGTGACGGGCAACAGCTTCCATATCGTCAGGAGATACACCCACGTCTTCAGCTGTGATATATGTTCCTGATAATCGCTCTACATGACTGCCGAAGGCTTCCATCATTTCAACGGTCTTGTTTTTTCTGGGATCGGCAATGATCACAGCTTTACCGCCACCCAATTCCAGCCCAGCAAGGGAATTCTTGTATGTCATGCCCCGTGACAGGCGCAGAGCATCGTTGAGCGCGTCAGATGGATTTTCGTAAGGCCAGATACGGCAGCCTCCGAGCCCTGGACCCAGTGTCGTGTCATGTACCGCAATGATCGCCCTCAGTCCGCTTTCCTTATCCTGAACAAAGACAACATTTTCATGGTCATTTAATTCCGGATGGTCAAAGACGGCACTGTGATGAGTGGTTTTGTGCAAGGCGTTCATTGCTGGTTCTTTCCACATGACTTGGTTTTTGGATATATATTGTGCGAAAATTCGGGAAATATGTGCTTTTTATCCTCATCAGTTATGAAAATCAGATGAGAATATTCCAAGCGCATGTGATGTGGGGCGAAATATTGTTGTTGTGGGTATTGCGACGCGAAAAGGCGTCAGTCATTTTCTCGCCGTGTTCTGTCGCCAGAGAAAGCGGAAAGAGGAATGTAAACTTATTACATTTCCGGGAATGGGGAAGCTTGTGTTCGTGAAGTCTGTCTTGGATCGGATGAGGCGGCTGACAGCTGGTGAGCGGTTGTTGATTGCGCTTGGTTTTCTGTTGAGCGCTGTTGTCGGCGTTTACGCCCATCCTCATGTTTTTGTTGAAGCGCGTTCGTCGCTGGTTTTTGACGACACCGGAAAAGCCGTTTCTGTCCGTCATGTCTTTCGTTTCGATGATGCTTTTTCAGCATTTGCCATTCAGGGTTTCGATAAAAACGGAGACGGGATCTATTCCCGTGACGAGCTCAGCGAACTGGCTGACGTCAACATCGAAAGCATGGCCGACTTCGGCTATTTCACCTTCGGTGACAACACACGAATTGAACTCGATTTCGGCACGCCAACGGATTATTGGCTTGAGGTCGCAACGGTTGAGCTTGAAGACTATTGGGTGATGAAACCCGAGGACTTCGGGGCCATTCAGGAAGACATCGACAGAAATGGTGGGTCAGCTCCCGAAGCCGTGGATCTTCTAGAATTGCATTTTACTTTGCCGCTGGAAGAGGCGAGTGACTCGATCAACCCGATCACATTGGATATTTATGATCCAACCTACTATGTCGATTTCCGGTTTGCCCGTTCGGACAATGCCCTTGGTACGGTCAACGCACCAGGAACCTGCCAAATTACACGCAAGGAACCGCCGCCACTCGACGACGTGACGGCCTATGCACTTTCGCAAATTGGTCCAGATCAGCGCGATTTGCCACCTGAACTCCAATCCGCAGCGGCAACCCAAGTCAATCAGATGATCGTAAATTGCGCGGCTGTTGCTAGCGGAAGTTCTGAAGATGGAAACAACTCTTCGGAAATAGCCCCGTCGTCTGAAACCGAAGAAAACACCAAGGTTTCGTCACTGGATACCGCGTCGGTTTTAGACGAAAGTGATAAATCTGGATCCTTGGAGTTGAGTGCGACACCGTCTGTTCAGGTAGGTGTTTTTGATCGGGTGTTTGGCACAATTGCCCGAATGCAAAAGGATTTTTATCAAAAGCTTGTCGCTAGCCTGAGATCGTTCCGAAGCAATCCTAATGCGTTCTGGTTGTTGGTCGGCTTGTCGTTTGCCTATGGCGTTTTTCATGCCGCAGGACCGGGGCATGGCAAGGCGATCATTACGTCTTATGTTGTTGCCAACAACGAAACGCTGAAAAAGGGAGTGATCCTGTCTTTTGCCTCGGCTTTTGCGCAGGCCGTCACGGCCATTGTGCTTGTCGGCGGAATGGCTGTTGTTTTCAATCTGACAAGCATTGCGATCCAGGAAACAGCCCGGCTATTCGAAATCGGATCCTATATTCTGATTACCGGACTAGGCGGCTGGTTGCTGTGGCAGAAGGCACTGCAACCAATGCTCAGCTCTGTTACTGCTCGTCTCGGCAATGAAAAGATCGCCTTTGCTGGATCAGTTGGCCATGCCCATGATCACAGCCATCATCATCATCACGAACACACAGCGGGTCCGGATGGTGTTTGCTCCACATGTGGGCATGCTCACGCACCAACTCCGGATATGGTGCAAGGAACGATTACGATTCGGCGCGCGATCTCTATAATTCTCGCAGTCGGATTACGCCCATGCACCGGGGCTCTCGTCGTTCTTGTATTTGCCTTGTCGCAGAACATGATTGCAGCAGGAATTGCGTCCACACTTGCCATGGCTGTCGGGACCGGAATCACAGTTGCTCTATTGGCTGGACTTGCCGTAAGCGCAAAGGATCTGGCGATCCGTTTGTTTGGTGCAGGCAGTCCAGCGGCTGTCAAAATTCACAGAACAATCGAAATTCTGGGAGCGGCATTTGTATTCCTGCTCGGAGCTACATTGCTTATAGCTGCGGTTGGCTGGGGGTAGATGCGTTCCTGTCCTGTAGCTGCCATGTCCTTTACAAGCCTAGACGTTTTTCCCGATAGGCTCTGGCGGCATCGCCAAAGGCTCCAAAGAGTTTTTTTGACGGTCCATCGGTCATGACCCAGTATTCCGGATGCCACTGTGTGGCGAGCAGATAACCGGGGCCGTTTTTAACGGAAACAGCTTCAATCGTGCCATCTTCAGCTTGAGCTTCGATGATCAGGCCATTGCCAAGATCTCCAAGTGCCTGCCTGTGAAGCGAATTGACCTCAAATGGTTCAGCGCCGAGAATTGTTTCCAGTGTTCCGCCGGTGGTCACTTCAACCGGGTGTGCAATTCGGAATCGTTCATCCTGGTGATCTGACGTCGGTGGACGGTGATCATTTCGGCCTTCAAGGTTTTGAATTTCTGTAAGCAATGTGCCGCCAAGTGCGACGTTCAATTCCTGCATGCCGCGACATATGGCAAAAATCGGAATGCCACGCTCCATGGCGCGTTTTAACAGTGGTAGTGTCGTAGAATCGCGATCCGGGTCATACGGACCATTTGCTTCGATCGGTTCCTGGCCATAGTGCTGGGGATTGACATTTGACCGGGATCCGGTTGCGAGAACTCCATCAACCTGATCAAGTGCTGCATAAAGATCCAGATCAGGGCCAAGCGCCGGCAGAATCATCGGGACCGCATCAGACCCTTTTACGATCGCCTGAAGATATGTCGAAATCACGGCATGCCAATTGAAACCGTCGATGGATTTGACATCTGCTGTAACGAGGATGAGTGGTTTGGTCATGATGCGGCCCGGATAATGCTTAGCTACTGATGTGCTTGTTTGATCGAGGAATTTGCGACTATTCCAGCAATCCCAAGTCTTCTGCAACCTTATAGAGTTGAGCCGCGTTTTTGTTGCCGACTTTTTCGCGCAAATTCAATCGGTGAGACTCAACAGTGCGAACACTGATGCCAAGTTCTTTGGCAACTTCCTTGTTTGGTTGGCCTCGTGCAATTGCTGCAAGCACCTGGCGTTCGCGATCTGTGAGTCCATAAGGATCTTCGACTGGTGCAGATGTGCTAGCACCCACAAGTGTCGGACCGACCGCCGATGAAAAATAGTAGCCACCCGAAGCAACACTTGTAATAGCCGTGATCATTTCAGTCGCCGAGATGTCTTTGAGAATATAACCCCGGGCTCCAGCTTGAACGACACCGCGGACATATTCGGGATTGTCGTAGATCGATAGGATGAGAACGGCAATATTCGGCTGTGCTTTTCGGATTTCGGTCGCAGCTTCAAGTCCGTTCATAACGGGCATAGACACGTCCATCAGCAATACATCTGGTTGAAGCGTGGTTGCCAATTCCAATGCTTCCCGTCCGTTGCTTGCTTCGCCGACGACCTCCAGTTCGGGAACTTTTTGCAATCGTGCACGAATGCCGTCACGAACAAGCTCGTGGTCATCAGCCAGAAGAATGCGGATCGGCTTAACTGTTGTAGACGGAGAGTAATAATGTCCAGTCATCATCCAATCATGCCGCCTTCGCCGCCATATTGTCGAGCGGCATTTGCACCTTGATACTTGTTCCGCCCAAAGTACGACGGCTCAACGTGATACTACCGCCGTAGGTTTCTATGCGTTCCCGCATGTTTCTGAAACCGAGCCCGCCGGTTTTTGGCAATGGATTTGGCAGTCCAACGCCATTGTCCTCGACGTTCAGCGTCAAACTCTGCAGGCCAACTTTTAGAGAAATGTTGACCTCATTAGCCTTCGCGTGGCGGGCGACATTTGTCATGCACTCCTGGACCACACGGTAGAGAGCCGTCTTGGCGCCTTCCGACAATCTGCTATGACATTGCTCGGCGGCGACATTCACAGTTATGCCGGAATGGTTCTGAAATTCTTTTCCGAGGCTTCCAAGAGCTGCTGCCAGACCCATGTCATCAAGAACACTGGGACGTAAATCCCTAGAGATTCGACGAACCTCTGCGATTGTACCGTCCAGTATTTGGAGACACTTTGCAGCCTGTATCTGGAGGTGCGGTGTTTGATTGGCCTCACTGTGGATCATCTCGATACCGTATCTAACCGAGACCAATAACTGGGAAATACTATCATGCAGTTCAGTTGATACGCGTTTTCGCTCTTGCTCCTGCACGTCGAAGATCCTGTTGGTCAGTTCCTTCAATTTGCTGTCGGCGAATCTTTGCTCTGAAAACCGGACACCCGCGATCAAAGAGCCGGCGATGATAATGGCCGCAAGTGTAATCATGAATATAACGAATAGGGTTTGTCGGATGCTGTGAGTAAATTCTGCCCGAATGGCAACCACTTCTCTTGAAATATCATCGGTGTAGAGACCGGTGCCCAACATCCAACCCCATTTATCAAGCAGGATCGCGTAGCCCAGTTTTTCTTCAACGGAACCGGTTGATGGTTTGTGCCAGACATACTGATGAAATCCGCCGCCGTCCTTGGCAGCCCGAATGAGATTCCGGATTACATAGTCGCCATTGTCATCCTGCAGATCCCACCAGTTTTCGCCGACCAGATGTGACAGTTTCGGGTGCACGACATTGGTGCCATCCAATGTATAGACAAAGAAATATCCATCATAGTCGAACGTCAGATTTTGAAGGATTTCCTTGACTTCAGCTTGGGCATTATCTCGGCCCCCGGGTTCCTCCTTGTAGATCTGTTCTATAGAGGTCAGCGCGAGGCTGACATAGTTGCGAATTTCCTGCCGTTTTGAAGACAGAATTCGCTGTTCGATGGAACGGGTTTCAGCGTCAATCAAAGTGCGTGATTGGTAGTAGGTGACGCCGCCAATCAAGAGCGATACTGCAACCAGGGGCAGTATCGTGATCAGTAGCAATTTCGTCTTAAATGTCACCGGGTTGGCCCTCTATTTTTGCAATCAAGCAGTATAATTAGGTTCTCTTACGAGTTGCTCAGTATAATTACTGAGAATTTACGCAGAACCACGAATAGCGCCGCTGCCATCAGGTCAACTAGACATACGCTGAGATCGGTGCAAGTGTGTGCGCTGGTCCGAATATCGGGTCCGTTTAGGGAGGAATCTAATGGATCGTCGTTCATTTATCAAAAAAGCTGGTCTTGGCGCCGGTGGTATTGCTGCAGGTTCTGCGCTGGCTGCTCCGGCAATCGCTCAGGGCGCAACAGACATGGTTATCGTGTCGACCTGGCCGCGGGATTTCCCGGGTCTTGGTATCCCGGCACAGCGTCTTGCAGCTCGTATCGCTGAGCTGACAGAAGGGCGTATCAATGTCCAGTATTTCGCTGCTGGCGAACGCGTTGGTGCATTCGACTCTTTCGACGAAGTTGCTTCCGGTAATGCTCAGGCGTATATCGCTGCTGACTACTACTGGAAAGGTAAGCATCCTGGTTGGGCTGCATTTACCGCTGTTCCTTTCGGTCTGACTTACACCGAAATGGATGCTTGGATTAAATACGGTGGCGGCCAGGAACTCTGGGACGAAATCGCTGGTGAATTCGGCCTGAAGAACTTTGCTTGTGGTAACACTGGCGTTCAGATGGGTGGCTGGTTCAACAAGGAAATCGAATCTGCTGATGACCTCAAGGGTCTGAAGATGCGTATTCCAGGTCAGGGCGGTGACGTTCTGGCGAAACTCGGTGCATCTCCGGTTTCTCTGCCTGGTGGCCAGATTTACGAAAACCTCGTTTCCGGCGCAATCGATGCAACTGAGTGGGTTGGTCCGTTCAACGACTACTTCATGAAGTTCTACGAAGCTGCGAAGTACTACTACTGGCCGGGCATGCATGAGCCGGGCGCACAGCTTGCTATGGGCATGAACGAAGCTTGGTGGTCAGGTCTGTCGAAAACAGATCAGGCAATCATTCAGGCTGCTTGTAACGAAGAAAACGCACGGACGATGGCTGAAACCAATGCCAACAACGGTGTATATCTGAAACGCCTCATCGATGAGCACGGCGTTGAACTTCGTGAGTTCAATGACGAGATCTATGACGCATTCGGTGAAGCGGCTCAGGAAGTTCTGGAAGAAGCGATGGATCACTCCCCGCTTGCCAAGAAGATCTTCGAAGGCTTCATTAATGCGCGTGGCGAAATCGGTAGCTGGATGGCGATTTCCGATGTTGCATACAGCAACAAGCGGAACCGCGTTCTGGGCATTCCGGAATAAGTCGCAAGACTTCACGAAGGGACGGAAGCAATTCCGTCCCTTTTTTCTATCTGAAGAAAAAGACATAAAGGCAGCGCCACGATGACGGCCTTGGACAACGTTCAAGACGGCACGCATGCCACCAATTCCGGTTCAGTATCTTCCCCGGAGAGCGCCCGCAAATTCCGCCTGTTCGGCTGGGGTGTGCTCGCGCTAATGGCTGCGTTTCTGCTCAATAACTATCTGAATTATTGGCAAGACCTGCCCGGTGTTGCACCAATATTTGGCGGGAAAGCAAACGGATCACTATCAATTACGTGGTCCTGGTTGCAACTGGCGCTTTACATTGTTTCCCTGATTTTGGCCGTTGGTTATGTCTACCGGAGCAGCCATACTTCCCTTCGTCAGGACAGTATCCGCATTAGTGATTTCAATGCGTTCTTAATACGCGCTGCGTTTTTTGCAGTTCTGATCGTTGGTCTTGTTGATGCGGTGATATCGTTTTTGCGCGTTGAGGGAATTTTGTCCGCTGTTGTCGGTGGCGGTTTGGCTGAAGATATGGGTAAATCACGATTCCGCGGTGGAAATATCCATATGCCTCTGATCGGTTTGTCAGTGCTTGTCGCAGCATTTTCGAGAACGCTCGGATTTACATGGCTGGCGCTATTGGTTGTTGTCGCCGAACTTTTGATTGTTATCGGACGTTTTGTCTTTTCGTACGAACAAGCATTTTTGGCTGACCTGGTTCGCTTCTGGTATGCTGCGCTGTTTCTTTTTGCCAGCGCTTACACCCTGAAAGAGGAAGGGCACGTCCGCGTTGACGTGTTTTTCGCGGGCTTGGCCACAAAGACAAAGGGCTACGTCAATGCCGTCGGCTCTGTTGTTCTAGGCATGTCCCTGTGTGCGGTCATTCTTGTGATCGGTATGGGTGGCAAACAAAACATCATCAACAGTCCGATCCTCAGTTATGAAGTCACACAGGCAGGCTTTGGCCTATATGTGAAATACCTCATGGCCGGTTTCCTGGGCGTGTTCGCTGTATCCATGATGGTGCAATTCGTGTCCTATTTTCTGGATGCTGTCGCCGATATTCGTGGGGAGCCGGGCGGCCGGGACCATGATAACCACTCCGTTCAATAGAGCCCGACGAGACCGCTTGATATGGAACTCTTTTTCCTTCTTCTCCTGGTAGTCCTGATGGCTTTCGCGCTCGGGTCCGGTTTTCCGGTCGCGTTCGCGCTTCCAGGTTCTGCCATCCTCACAATCGGTATCGCGGCCGGGGCGGGCTATTTGTTCGGCGACGGAACCGATGCGTTTTTCTCCCACGGTGGACCAGGTCAATGGCTCAGCGCTGGGGTGACCAATTTCCGCGGAATCTACTGGGAGGCCGAACGAGATACGCTCATAGCGATCCCGCTGTTTATTTTTATGGGGATCATGCTGCAGCGGTCCAAGATCGCTGAAGATCTGCTGGTTACCATGGCTCGCCTGTTTGGGCCGGTTCCGGGTGGACTGGGCATTTCCGTTGTCTTCGTCGGCGCGCTACTCGCGGCTACAACAGGTATTGTTGGCGCAACGGTGGTCGCGATGGGTTTGATCTCGCTGCCAGCCATGTTGCGCAACAACTATTCGGTGCCACTTGCCACCGGAACGATTGCTGCTTCCGGCACCCTTGGCCAGATCATTCCGCCATCGATTGTTCTGATTATTCTGGCTGATCAGCTTGCCAGTGCGGTCGATCAGGCTGGATCTCTTCGTCAGTCACTTTACAAGGCCAGCACCGGCGAGCTTTCGATGCCGTCGGATTTCGCAGTCGTTTCAACAAGTGCTGGTGAAATGTTCCTCGGAGCGTTTCTGCCGGGTCTCGTGCTTGTTGGCCTCTATATGTTGTTCATTCTCGGATTTGCGTTGCTGAATCCAAAAGCAGCACCAGCTGTCCATGAAGAAGGCACGTTTACCCGCGAATTTGCCGGTAAAGTCGTTATTACGCTTGTCCCGCCGCTGTCACTGATTTTCCTGGTTCTGGGTTCGATCATTGCTGGTGTCGCAACCGTGAACCAGGCTGGTGCGATTGGCGCTGTTGGGGCAATGATCATGGCGGGCTACCGCCTCCGTGAAGGCAACAGGGGAGCTTACACGCCAGCTATTATGGCGATCATCGCATTGCTTGGTTTGGCTATGGTGATCAGCTTTATAGGTGCTGTGAACATCAAACTAATCCAGAGCAGTCAGGATCTGCTTGGACTTGTGTTGGCCGTTATGGCTGTCTCCCTGCTGCTAATCGCGATTTGTTGGTCCGGTTGGCGAACGCTCAAGTTTGAAGACACTTTGCGCGGTGTCATGGTTGAAACAGCCAAGACAACATCGCTCGTGTTCATCATCTTGCTTGGTGCGGCCATGCTGACGTCTGCCTTCCGCGCTTTCGGCGGCGAAGAGTTGGTCAAGGATTTCCTTCAAGGATTGCCTGGTGGTTTTTGGGCCCAGTTTCTGATTGTCATGCTGGTGATCTTCATCCTCGGCTTCTTCTTGGATTTCATCGAGATTGCTGTTGTTGTTGTGCCAATTGTGGCCCCGATCCTGTTGTCTGATCCTTCAGCTAACGTGACTGCCGTTTGGCTTGGCGTCATGATCGGTTTGAACATCCAGACTTCTTTCCTGACGCCCCCATTTGGCTTTGCGCTCTTTTACCTGCGCGGCGTGGCTCCTGCCATTGTCAAGACGATCGATATGTATAAGGGCGTGATTGCCTTTATCGGTCTTCAGCTCGTGGCGTTGGCAATTGTGGGGTTCTATCCGTCATTGGTGAATTACTTGCCAAACCGGTCAACTTTGTTGTCGGAGACAGCTCCGCCACCTAAAAATCCACGCTTACAGTACTGCATGGAAACACTCGTATATGAGGATTTCCAGACAAACGGAGACAGTATTCTTTCAGCTATCCAGAAAGCGGAAAGCATTGATATGAGCTATCTGCCGAAGGGTGTGCAAAAGGACATGGCAGGCGCTCTTGAAAAAGCGCGTGAAGCCATGCCGCTCATGCAGGCGATCAAGGATGCTGAAGCTGACGTTGATGCTGTGTCTGATGCCTATCGACCAGTCCATCGTCAGGTACGTGCACTCGAGCGTGACGCGCGTCGCTTGAACGAAACAATTGAAGAACTGGAAGTGGTCGTCAGCAGGTCCGGCGGAACCGGCATCTACACTGCTGAACAGGGCGAAAAAGCGCAGGCTCGAATTGAAGGCTTGACGGTAGAGCGAGATAGTCTGTTGGCCGAGATCCCGGGTGATTGGGAGACGACCTATGGTGATTTCTCGAAAATCCAGAAAGTTGAGAACAAGGCTCGTCAAACCTACCGCCGAACCGTCGACAGCGCCTATGAACCGATCCTTGAGCTGAAGGCAATCCTGTCGGATTCAGACGTTGTTGCGAGCTTTGAGGCCGAACTTGAAGTCTTGAAGGGACAGGTATCTCAGTTGGAGCCAAAAGCTGCTGTTGATGCAATTGCCGCTATGCGATCGAAAATTGGCGAAGCGGAAGGCACTGGTGATATCCGTAAGGGCTTGTCAGCTGCACGAAAGGTCATGCGCAGCAAGACGCCTGATGCGGAGAAGGCAATCAGTGAAATCGACAAGTCAACTGAAGCATTGAAAGCAGACTTGGAATGGCGCCAGAGGGCCTCGCGGGAGTTGCTGCCGGTGCTAGCTGAGTTCGACAATGCGATTGCCAATAATATTGGCCTCAGACAGCAAAGCCGTCTTCCGAACGACTTGGCACTCGATGTTGCAGCCTGCTTATCGCATCATCGGGACATATCACTAAGCTTCTAACTGAAGCTTCAATAGACACAAAAACGGGGCGGGCTACCTCCCCGTTTTTGTGTCTGTGTCTGTTTGTTCAATTGTCATGAAGAGTAGCAGCCGCTTGCGCCAATGCTAATAAATCAGGACCATTTCACGTCGCAGGCCAGCATGTAACCGGATCCGTAAATCGTACGAATATGTGCCGGTTCGTTCTTCCGATTGAGTTTCTTTCGTATCCGCGAAATCCGGACATCTATTGACCGGTCAAGGCTTTCATCGCGTCCGCCGTGCTCCAAAAGGTAGTCCCGCGTCAGAACGCGTTTTGGTGCGCGCAGAAGGGCCTCCAATAAAGTGGCTTCTCCAGTAGATAAAAATGTTTCTTGACCTTCCGGCGACGTCAGACAGTGAGAGGAGGGAAGGTATGACCATCCTTCAAATTGAGCGCCTTCAACAGAGACTGTTGGTTTGCTCTGCTCTGAGGATCGCCGGAGAATGGATCTGATCCTGGCAACTACTTCGCGCGGGTCAAAAGGTTTAACAACATAGTCGTCGGCACCGAGCTCTAGACCCATGACTCGGTCGGTGGAGTGGCTTCTAGCAGACAGGACTATGATAGGAACGGACGACCGGAGCCGTATCTCATTGATAAGCGCCATACCCTCCATGTCAGGAAGTCCGAGGTCCACAATGCAGGCATCGGGTATACGCTCTCTGAGCGCCTTCAGCACATCGCGAGCTGTCGAGAAAACATGTCCTTCAATGTCAAACGGCTCCATGGCCTCAAGCAAAAGCTGACCTATTTCCGGTTCATCATCGACGATGAAAGCGGTCTTCTTGGTGGTGGATACCGAATGTTTCTGCAAGATCAGGCCCCCTGATGCCTGGCTAGAGAATCTCATGTATTGTTTTGGCAAGTTGCAGGTCACCAAATGGTTTTGCCAGAACCGGGAACTCGCAACTTTCTGATTGATCGGTCAATGATGACCAATCCGCATATCCAGTCATGAGTGCGATACCAAGGTCCGCACGAACTTTGTGTATCTCCCGAGCGAGAGCAAGTCCATTTAGCTGTCCGGGCATAATAATGTCACTGAGGACACCGCGAAGTTCCGGTAAATCAAGTGCGAGCTGGCGCGCGTCTTCTGCGCTTTCAGCGCGCAATACAGCATAGCCCAGGTTTTGCAGCTGATCAGCAACTGTATCTGCGACATTGTTGTCATCTTCGACCAAAAGCAACAATTCACCCTGACCGCGTTCGGGATAAACATCGCCAGTTTCAGGATCCATTCCAATGCTGGCAACTGTCTGGAGCGGCAGATAAATATTCAGTGTTGTGCCGTCTCCCGGCACGCTTTTGACCTTAATTGCGCCACCAGACTGCTGGATGAACCCATAAACCATTGAGAGCCCGAGGCCGCTGCCGGTGCCAAAATTTTTCGTTGTGAAGAACGGCTCGAAAATACGTAACTTGGTGTCTTCATTCATACCGACTCCGGTGTCGCGAACCGTTATGCAGGCAAAATCACCCGATGATAATCCAATCTCATCAGCGTCTTTCCCGTCCAGATGCGCGGTATCCAGAGCAATAGTGAGTACCCCGCCATCCGGCATTGCATCGCGGGCATTGAAAGCCATGTTGATCAAGGCGGTTTCCATCTGCGGAGGATCGATCCGAGCGCCGATGCAGAGGTCGCTCGTGTCCGTTGTCAGTGTAATTTTTGACGGGAGCGATCCTTCAAGAAGGGTCGCGGTATTCTCGATCAGGCGCGCCAACGAAACAGTTTGCGGGTCTATGACCTTTCCGCGACTGAAAGCCAGAAGACGTTGAATGAGTTCGGAACCGCGTTTAGCCGCTTCCATCATCGGAGTGAGTTTGCTGTCGAGCGTGGTTTTGTCCAGAGGTGTTTGCATCCGGCTGAGCGAGAGCAGGTTGCCCATGAGAATCGCGAGCAGATTGTTGAAATCGTGCGCCAAGCCGCCGGTCAATTTGCCAACGGCATCCATGCGTTGTGACTGAACCAAGGCGGCTTCTGCCGCCTTCTGGTCTGTTGCATCAAGAGACAAGACGAATATGCCGAGCGTTCTGCCATCAACAGTCATGTCGGGAATCAATGTCGAGCGCATATAGGCGATGGTCCCGTCTGAGCGCTTGCGCTGGTACTCATAACTGACAGCATTGCCTTTAAAAGCACGGTTGATATGCGGTTTAATCTCCGAAAAGAGATCTTCTCCGACAACTTCTGTTGCATTGCGGCCGGCAATTGAAGCGACAGACTGACCGAACCAGTCAGCATAACGTCTATTGGCAAACCGGAAGACAGGACCGGGGGCGAGGTAGGCGATCAGCGCTGGAATATTGTCTGTGACCAACCGCAACCAGTCCTCACTTTGTTGCAAAGCTCTGGTGCGTTCCTCGACAGTTCGTTCAAGTTTTTCCTGGCGCTTTCGTTCCTCGGTCACATCGGAATAGATCGTAACAAAGCCGCCTTGCGGCAAGGGTGTTCCGGATACTGCAATAATCTGCCCGTTGGGTCGAATTCGTTCAAAATAGTGGGGTTCGAACAGCTTTGCGCGTTCTATTCTTCGTCCGATTTTCCCCTCAATGTCACCTGTTCCATATTCCCCGCGTTCCGCATTTACCCGGATGAAGGATTCCAGATGAGAGCCCCGTCGAACGATTTTTGGCGGCATGTCCAGCATATCGTATAGGCCACGGTTCCAGGCCACCAACCTGAGATCACTGTCAAAGACAGTGAAGCCCTGATTGATGTGGTCGATAGCAGCCTGAAGCAAATCGAGCTGGGTTTTGAGTTGTTGTGTCTCCGACATGGGCGGGAGACTAAGCTCGGAAATCTGCTTTGGCTACAGGGTAGGTTCGCAGGTGCAGCGCAGATGAAACATTTTGACATGATTGAAACATACTGGTGCAAACCAGCCCCTCTAGCGTGATGCCTGTCGGAGATGTTCAGGTCACTGTATTCATCCAAAACCAAAATAGTGGTTGAACGGATGGGCCGCTGACTGTTTCATGTTTGATGAGAATATGACTTCGGAAAACCGGAGCGCTTCTAAGGGAAGAAACATCTATGGTTGGGTCGGTCAGCGCTTCACCGCGCAATGATGACACCTTTCCGAAGATCCTTATGCACAACGCAAAGGTTTTCGGAAATCGGACAGCGTTCCGGGAAAAGGATCTTGGGATCTGGCAGAGCTGGACCTGGTCCGAGGTGCAGGATGAAATCCGCGCATTGTCAATTGGCTTCCAGTCTTTTGGTCTGAATACCGGAGACAAGATCGCCATTGTTGGAGCTAATCGGCCTCGACTTTACTGGGCGATGGTTGCGGCGCAGGCGATTGGTGCTGTACCAGTGCCCGTTTATGCCGATTCAGTTGCAGAAGAGATGGCTTACGTTCTTGGGCATGCGGAAATAACTTTCGCGGTGGTCGAGGATCAGGAGCAGGTCGATAAGCTGCTCAGCATGTCGGAAGAAGTGCCTACCCTCAAACACATAGTATATGATGAGCCGCGCGGTCTGCGTGACTATGATCATTCCCAACTGCATCACTATCTGTCTGTACAGGAAGCGGGCCGCGAGTTGCTGTCAAAAACTCCAGCTCTTGAAGGTCAGTGGGAAGACGGATTTGCTGGCGGCAAGGGCAGTGACATGGCGGTCATGCTCTACACGTCCGGTACAACGGGGCGCCCGAAAGGAGTGATGCTCTCCTTCGATAATCTTGTTATCTCAGCCCGCAATGGCAACACGTTCGACAATTTGAATGAGACTGAGGAAGTCGTCGCCTATCTGCCAATGGCCTGGATTGGTGACCATGTCTTCTCGCTCGCTCAGGCTTTTACTGCCGGCTATTGCGTAAATTGCCCGGAAAACATGGAAACCATCGACGTTGATCGATTGGAAATAGCACCAACCTATTTTTTTGCGCCGCCACGTGTCTTTGAAATGATGCTCACCCAGATCATGGTGCGTATGGAAGATGCCGGTAAACTCAAGCGCTCAATGTTTGATTACTTCATGGGTGTTGCGCGCCGCGCCGGGGAAAAAATCCTGAATGGAGAAACCGTCTCCATCAAGGATCGACTGCTTTACAAGCTTGGTGAGTTTTTTGTCTACGGACCTTTGAAAAACCGGATGGGTTTGACCCGGTTGAAGGTCGGCTACACAGCTGGTGAGGCCATCGGTCCTGAGATTTTCCAATTCTACCGGTCGCTTGGTTTGAACCTGAAGCAGCTCTACGGCCAAACGGAAGCCAGTGTTTACATCACGCTTCAGCCGGATGGAGAAATCTTTGGTGATACGGTCGGTAAACCGGCTCCTGATGTTGAGCTGAAGATCGCCGACAACGGCGAAGTCATGTATCGTTCACCCGGGGTATTTGTCGGTTATTTCAAGAATGATGAAGCAACCAAAGACACGAAAACCGAAGATGGCTGGGTTCATACCGGGGATGCCGGATTTATCGCCGACAACGGCCACCTGAAAATCATCGATCGCGCCAAGGATGTTGGCAAGCTGAACGACGGTGCCATGTTTGCACCGAAATACATCGAGAACAAACTGAAGTTCTTCCCGAACATCAAAGAAGTCGTCGCTTTCGGACATGAACGAGACAAGGTTGCAGTCTTCATCAATATCGATTTGACGTCGGTCGGCTCATGGGCCGAGCGAAACAACGTCAACTATGCATCCTATCAGGAGCTGGCAGCACACCCTGACGTCTATTCCATGATCGAAAGTCATGTGGATCAGGTGAATCAGGATCTGTCTCGGGAGCCAATGATGGCCGGTGCCCAGATCAAAAGGTTCCTTGTTCTGCATAAAGAACTGGATGCTGATGATGGTGAACTGACGCGTACACAAAAAGTCCGACGTACCTTCATTGCAGATCGGTATTCGCCGCTGATTGAAGCACTTTATGACGGATCTACATCCAAACACGTCCGCACCGAAGTAACGTTCGAAGATGGTCGCACCGGTGCAATCGAAGCTACTGTAGAAATCAGGGACATGGAAGCTCATGAACCTGGCAAGGGAATTCAGGAGGCTGCCGAATGAATGCCTTTGTAACGGGAGAGGCGGCCATGCCAGCTGAAGTGCCCCAGGCTGTTGAACGTGAAGAACTTCTGAGGGTTGATAACGTTTCGCTGGCTTTTGGTGGTGTGAAAGCCATCACCAATATCTCCTTCGATATCCTGAAGGGAGAAATCCGGGCAATTATCGGTCCCAATGGTGCCGGTAAGACGTCGATGTTGAATGTCATCAACGGGTTCTATCATCCGCAGGAAGGGACCATTACGTGGCAAGGCAAGGTCCGCCGGAAAATGAAGCCCTATGAGGCTGCAAGCAATGGCATTGCCCGCACATTCCAGAACGTTGCCCTTTTCAAGGGGATGACCACTCTCGACAACATCATGTCAGGTCGCTCACTGAAAATGCACAAGAATTTCTTCTGGCAATTGATGTGGCGAGGACCGGCTGAACAGGAAGAAATCGAGCATCGCAAGAAGGTCGAGGACATCATTGATTTTCTTGAAATTCAGGCGATCCGCAAGACGCCTGTTGGACGGTTGCCGTATGGACTTCAAAAGCGAGTGGAACTTGGTCGCGCCTTGGCGATGGAACCGGATCTGTTGCTGCTTGATGAGCCAATGGCCGGAATGAACCTGGAAGAAAAAGAAGACATGAGCCGGTTCATTGTGGATGTGAACCAAGAGTTCGGGACGACAATTGCGCTGATCGAACACGACATGGGTGTCGTCATGGACCTCTCTGACCGAGTTGTCGTTCTTGATTACGGCAAAAAGATCGCCGATGGGCCGCCTGAAGAAGTTCAGGCCAGTCAAGCCGTTATCGATGCCTATCTCGGCGTGAGCCACTAAGGGGGGACCAGAACATGCTATACGACATTTTCATTGATCCCTTCGTCCAGATGTACGACATGCCGGATTTTTTCCTGCAGGTGCTTTGGGAAGGGTTTGTTGCCGGAATTCTCTATGCGTTGATCGCTCTGGGGTTCGTGCTGATCTTTAAAGCATCCGGCGTTTTCAACTTTGCTCAAGGCATCATGGTGGTGTTTGCTGGCCTGACGTTGGTTGGCCTTCATGAAAACGGCGTTCCTGCCTACCTGGCGTTGGCCTTGACGATCGGCGTTATGGGTATTCTCGCCTACGGTGTCGAACGGGTCGTGATGCGACCACTGGTCAACCAGCCGGATATCATTTTGTTGATGGCGACCATCGGCCTTACCTACTTCCTGATTGGATTTGGTGAGTTTGTTTTCGGCGGCGAGCCCAAGCAAATGATTACTGAGGAACTTGGCCTTCCAACCGGCTCGACAGCAATCGAGTTTGGCGAGCGTGGCCTCGTTATTCTGCAGCATATTGACATAGCCGCTGCCGTAATCGCCGCGATCATGGTGACGGCTCTGGGAATCTTCTTCAACAAGACACGGATCGGCCGGGCGCTTCGCGCCGTGGCTGATGATCACCAGGCGGCGCTGTCCGTCGGCATTTCGCTTAATCAGATCTGGGCTATCGTCTGGTTTGCCGCCGGCCTGGTCGCACTCGCCACCGGTATCATGTGGGGCGCGCGTTCCGATGTGTCTTTCGCCCTTGAGATCGTTGCTTTCAAGGCCCTGCCGGTGCTGATCCTTGGAGGGTTCACCTCCATTCCGGGAGCCATCGTTGGCGGTCTGATCATCGGCTTTGGTGAAAAAATCGGCGAGCTTTACTGGGGTGGTCTGGTTGGCGGTGGGATTGAATCCTGGCTGGCCTATATTATCGCCCTGATTTTCCTTCTGTTCCGTCCGCAAGGCCTCTTCGGCGAACGTATCATCGAGCGAGTGTAAGACTATGTTCTATCGCGAAGCTGGCCAGTTCAAGACAAGCTATCATGCGGATCAGGCGCTATTCCCGATCCGTCAGGACCGGATCGGACTGACAGTCATCCTGTTGATTGCATTTATCGCCGTACCGGCGCTGGCAAACGACTTCTTTCTGACCTCCATCATGATCCCGTTCCTGGTGTTCTCCCTGGCGGCCATCGGGCTGAATGTTTTGACCGGTTATTGCGGGCAGTTGTCTCTTGGGACCGGCGCTTTCATGGGTGTTGGGGCCTACGCGGCCTACAAACTCACCACAATTTTTCCGGATGCCAATCTCATCCTGATGATCTTGCTATCAGGCGTGTTTTCTGCAGGGATCGGTGCAATCTTCGGATTGCCAAGCCTGCGGATCAAGGGACTTTACCTTGCAGTGACAACCCTTGCTGCACAGTTTTTCCTCGAATGGTGTTTCATCCGTATTTCGTGGCTCTACAACGACAATGCGTCCGGTGCGATCGAAGTTCCGCATCGTGAAATGTTTGGTGTGATTGTCTCCGGCGCTGAAGCATCGCCTTTGGTGCGCTATTTCATAGTTCTGACGATTACAATTGTAATCGCCTTGTTGATGGCGAATGTGCTGCGTGGCCGTATTGGACGATCCTGGATGATGATCCGGGACATGGATATTGCTGCAGAACTGATGGGCATCCGCCCGTTGCAAACCAAACTCCTGGCGTTCGCGGTTTCGTCCTACATCTGCGGTGTGGCTGGTGCGATGATGGTGTTCTTCTGGCTAAATGCAGCTGAGCCGTCATCTTATTCTATCTCGCTATCATTCCAGATCCTGTTCATGGTCATTCTTGGCGGCCTGGGCAGTCTCGGGGGCGCATTTATGGGCGCGGCCTTCATCTGGATTTTGCCGGTATTCCTGAAATTCATTCCAGGTGTATTGGGCTTTGATATTGCGGCAGAAACTGTTGAACATGTGACATTCATGCTGGTTGGTGCGCTGATCATCTTCTTCCTGATTGTCGAACCGCACGGATTTGCAAGGCTTTGGCAGATCGCGAAACAAAAACTCAGGGTCTGGCCGTACCCATACTAGGGCGGCCAACCTTTTTGCCTGTCATCCGGACTTGGACCGATCCGGGGAGGAATGGCGTTACTGGTCTAGTGGTATTGGATGGTCTGATGCCGCATGGGAGGAACATATGAGAAAAATAACTCAATTTGCGCTGGGAACTGCAGTTGCACTCGGAGTTGCAGTGACTGGTGTTCTCGCACCAGCTGTACAAGCTCAAGACAGCAATTATGTCCCGTTGCTGACATACCGCACTGGACCATATGCGTCCTCAGGTATTCACATCGCCAATGGCATGCATGATTATCTGAAAATGCTGAACGAGCGTGACGGTGGTATCGGCGGTGTCAAACTGGAACTGGAAGAATGTGAAACAGGCTATAACGCTCAAAAGGGCGTTGAGTGCTATGAAGCCACCAAAGGCAAAGGCGCGTTGGTCTACAATCCGTATTCTACCGGTATTACTCTTCAATTGATCCCAAAAGCCAGTGTCGACAAAATTCCGGTTCTGTCCATGGGCTATGGTCTGTCAGCAGCTGCTGACGGCAATGTATTTCCGTGGATCTTCAATGTGCCGGATACATATTGGGACGGCGCTTCTGTCGTTATCAAATACATCGGTGAGCAGGAAGGCGGCCTTGAAAATCTAAAAGGCAAAAAAATTGGCTACATCTTCCTGGATGCTGGATATGGCCGTGAACCAATTCCGCTTCTGGATAATCTGGCCGAGAAATATGGCTTCGAACTGCTGAAATATGCTGTTCCAGGCAAGGAAATGCAAAACCAGTCTTCGCAGTGGCTGAATGTTCGTCGGGATCGCCCTGACTACATGATCATGTGGGGATGGGGTGCAATGAACCCGACCGCCATCAAGGAAGCTGTGAAAATCCGCTTTCCGATGAACAAGTTCATTGGTGTGTGGTGGTCCGCAGGTGATGACGATGCTGCTGCTGGTGGTGAAGGCGCCAAGGGCTACAAGGCCATGAACTTCTCTGGTGTTGGCAGTGACTATCCTGCACTTGACGACATTCAGAAACATGTCATCGGCGCTGGCTTGTCTTCAACTGATGCTGAGACTGTTGGCGGAACACTCTACAACCGCGGTGTTTTGAACTCAGTCATCATCGCTGAAGGCATCCGAGCTGCTCAGGAACTGACCGGTAAGAAAGTCATCACTGGTGAAGACATGCGTGCAGGTCTTGAATCAATCGATTTGACTGAAGCCCGTTTGAAAGAGCTGGGTCTGGCCGGTTTCGCTCATCCGATGAAGGTGACGTGTGAAGATCACGCTGGTAGCCATCCGGTCTTTATTCAGGAGTGGGACGGTAGCAAGTGGCGTCAGGTATCTGGTTGGATTGAGCCAATGACAGATCTCGTTCGTCCGCTGCTCCAGGCAGCTGCGAAGGAATACGCTGAGAAAAATGCTCCGTGGCCAGCACGGACAGAAGCCTGCCCGAACTAATCGGGTACTGCTCCGCCGCGTGTCTTGCGGCGGAGCCTCTCAGGAGAGAATCGAATGGCATTGCTGGATGTAGATAAAACCAGTTCGGAAAGTGCTGCTGATGCAGCTGAAACGATCCTTACAGTGAACAATATCGAGGTCATTTACGACCACGTCATTCTTGTTCTAAAGGGGGTTTCGCTAACGGTTCCGCAAGGCGGGATAGTGGCACTACTCGGCGCAAATGGTGCGGGTAAAACGACAACGCTGAAAGCTGTGTCGAATTTGCTTGGAGCTGAACGTGGCGAGGTTACGAAAGGCAAGATCGAGTTTGATGGAGAAGAAGTGCAAGCACTGTCTCCGAACGATCTGGTTCGTCGTGGCTGCATTCAGGTCATGGAAGGTCGTCACTGTTTTGGCCATTTGTCTATTGAAGAGAATTTGCTGACCGGTGCCTACACCCGCAAGGACGGTCACAGCGCTGTCAAAGCGGATCTGGAAATGGTTTACAACTATTTCCCACGGCTGCGTGAACGACGTCAGAGCCAGGCTGGTTATACATCCGGTGGTGAACAACAAATGTGCGCGATTGGGCGCGCTCTGATGAGCCGTCCGAAAATGATACTGCTTGATGAACCCAGCATGGGGCTTGCTCCGCAGTTGGTGGAAGAGATCTTTGAAATTGTTCGGCAGTTGAATCAGAACGAAGGTGTGTCTTTCCTTCTCGCTGAGCAGAATACGAATGTGGCGCTGAGATATGCCACCTACGGATACATCATGGAATCCGGTCGTATCGTTCTCGATGGCGATGCAAAGTCCTTACGCGAGAATGAGGACGTTAAAGAGTTTTACCTTGGTGTTGGCGGAGAAGGACGCAGGTCATTCCGCGATGTCAAACATTACAAACGAAGAAAGCGCTGGCTGGCCTAATCGAGGCCATATCAGTCGGAGACGACCATGAGCGACCAGGAATTTGACGCGCGTGAGCGGCAGGACGCTGCTCAGCGCGAACGGGAACTCTTTGCCAAATTGCCGGAGCTCCTGCACCGCGCAAAGGAAAGTGCACCGGGCTGGGCAGCGCTGTTAGGTGATCATAACCTTGACGGTATGACCAACCGGTCTGCACTTGCGGATCTTCCGATCCTCCGGAAATCCAAAATGCTGGAAGAACAGAAGAAAAACCCTCCTTTCGGCGGATTTCTCGCTGGTGAATTGTCTGGTGCAACCCGTGTTTTCATGTCTCCTGGCCCCATCTGGGAACCGCAAGCGCCGGGTCTGGACCCCTGGAACGGTGCCCGAGCGCTCCATGCTGCCGGTATACGAAAAGGTGACATCGTTCTAAATGCTTTTTCCTATCATCTGACACCGGGTGGGTTCATTCTTGACCAAGGCGCCATCGCCCTCGGCTGCACAGTATTCCCGGCGGGTGTCGGCAATACGGATATGCAGGCTGAGGCTGTTGAGCTCCTGAAACCAAGCGGTTTTGTCGGAACTCCTGATTACCTGAAGGTTCTTCTGGAACGCGGGGCAGAACAAGGTCGTGATATGTCGTCGGTCAAGACCGCATTGGTCTCCGGAGGTGCCTTGTTCCCGGCTTTGCGCAAGGAATATGAAGACCAGGGGATCTCGGTTGCTCAGTGTTATGCAACAGCTGATCTTGGTGTGATCGCTTACGAGACCTCTGCGCGCGAAGGCATGGTAATCAACGAAGATTACATAGTTGAAATCGTTCGACCTGGAACCGGAGAGCCGGTCGCCGAAGGTGAGGTCGGTGAGCTCGTTGTCACAAATTTCAATCCCATCTATCCGCTAATTCGGTTTGGCACAGGTGATTTGTCTATGGTGGTTCCTGGACAGTCTTCTTGCGGTCGCACCAATATGCGTCTTGCTGGTTGGATGGGGCGGGCTGACCAGCGGACCAAAATCAAGGGGATGTTTGTCGATCCGTCGCAGATTGCGCAAATTGTCTCAGCACACCCGGAAGTCAAAAAAGCCCGACTTGCGGTCAGTCGAGCTGGTGCCGCAGACGCCATGAAGTTGTCTGTTGAGACGGATGCTATCGAAAATGGCTTGTTGGATAAAGTGGCAGAGACACTTCGTGACGTCACCCGTCTGAAAGGTGAGGTTGAACTTGTTCCTCCCGGAGCGCTGCCAAATGATGGCAAAGTTATATCGGACGAACGAGACTACGGTTAGCGGGCAGAAATTGTGATCCGGATGTTTTCCTGAGCGTATTTGTCATGCCTCATTGGCCTTGGCTATGCATTGGCCTATGTATGTTGGCAAATATTAGGAAGTTTAAGGACGCGCACCATCCATGACTGTTCAACCGACAACGCTGCTTGCGGATCAGGTAACCGAATTTCAAAAGGTAAAGCTTCCGGATAACCATCCATCGGTTAAAAGTGGCAAGGTTGGCGTGCTTCTCGTGAACCTGGGCACGCCTGACGCAACAGACTATTGGTCGATGCGCAGATACTTGCGTGAGTTTCTGACTGACAAGCGAGTTATCGAATGGCCAAAGGCCATTTGGTATCCGATCCTTTACGGCATTGTGTTGATGACCCGACCGGGTAAATCGGGCAAGGCTTATGACGAAATCTGGAATCGCGAAAAAGATGAGTCTCCGCTGCGTACAATCACACGGAGCCAGTCGGATAAACTTGCCGAAATGCTCGGTGACAGCGATGGTCGCCTGAAAGTTGACTGGGCCATGCGGTATGGCCAACCGTCAATCCCGGACAAGCTGAAAGCATTAAAAGACGATGGATGCGACCGAATTCTGATCTTCCCGCTCTATCCGCAATATGCTGCATCAACCACTGCAACAGTTAATGATGTCGTCTGTAAGACGCTTCTGGATATGCGGTGGCAACCGGCGATCAGAACTGTGCCGCCCTATCATGATGATCCGGTCTATGTGAATGCGTTGGCCAAATCGGCTGAGCAGCACCTTGAAAGCCTTGATTTCGAGCCAGATGTAATCCTGACATCCTATCACGGTATTCCTCAATCCTACTTCAAACGCGGTGATCCCTATCATTGCCATTGCATGAAAACGACTCGTTTGATGCAGGAGGTTACAGGATGGTCACCTCAGAAACTTCGGGTAACGTTCCAATCCCGTTTCGGCCCGGAAGAGTGGCTCCAGCCGTATACTGACAAGACTGTCGAGCAACTTGCGAAGGATGGCGTCAAAAATGTCGCGGTGATGAATCCTGGTTTCGTAGCTGATTGCCTGGAAACTCTTGAGGAAATCGCAGGGGAAGTTGGCGAGATTTTTGAGGAAAATGGTGGTGAAAACTTTAGCCACATTCCTTGCCTGAACGACAGTGAACTGGGAATGGGTGTTCTTGAAGCTGTTGTTCGTCGCGAACTTGGCGGTTGGATTTGATCCAACTGTCATTCTCCTGAAGCTCTAAGTTCCATTGTGTTGGGTTAGCTCCCCCGTCTTCCAGATGGGCAAGCTTTAGCGCAGCTTACAATGAATGATCATCCTCTGAGGAAAATGAACCGCCGAAGGGCTGAAGGTTCATTTTCCTCAGAGGATGATCATGCACTACGACAAAGGCAAGCATTGCACCTTTCACCATCGCTATCACCTGGTTTGGATCACCAAGTACCGGTACAAGGTTTTGCACGGGCATGTGCGCCTGCGTGTGCGTGATATCATCCGTCAGGTTTGCTCAGAAAACCGGGTGGAGATTTTGAAGGGCGTGTTGGCGGCGGACCATGTACACATGTTTGTATCGATCCCACCGAGCCTTGCGGTCAGTGACCTGATGCGCAAGATGAAGGGCCGGTCGTCGCACAAGGTGCAGCAAGAGTTCCCTCAACTAAAGAAGCGCTACTGGGGCAGGCACTTTTGGGCGCGGGGATACTTTTCGGCTACAAACGGTGCCATTACAGAAAACACCGTACTTCAGTACTTGGAAGAACACTCAGATAAATCTACCGGCGCAAGCCGGTAGTGGTTTAAACAGATCTACCATCTGAAACGCTTAACGGTTTTCAAACTCATCGGTGGTTCTGACTGGAACAATGCCGGAGTTCGTCGCATACTGTCTTCTGCAGTCCTTTTGTTTTGGAGTTTTTCATGCCCGTTGCCGGTTTTGATATTGTTCTGATTGGCCTTTTGGTTCTAGTCATTCTCGTCATTTTTGCAGGGGTCAAAACAGTCCCCCAAGGGTTCAATTATACGATTGAGCGGTTTGGCAAATTTCGGAAAACGTTGGCACCGGGCCTTAACTTCATAATCCCGTTTATCGATCGTGTTGGGAACAAGCTCAACATGATGGAACAGGTTCTGGATGTCCCGTCGCAGGAAATTATCACACGTGACAATGCCACGGTTACTGTAGACGGGATTACTTTTTACCAGGTTCTCGATGCAGCTCGCGCGGCTTACGAGGTGCTTGGGCTTCAAAATGCAATTCTCAACCTCACAATGACGAATATACGCTCTGTTATGGGGTCCATGGATCTGGACAGTCTTCTGTCCAACCGCGATGAAATCAACGCGAAAATCCTTCGGGTCGTTGATGCGGCGGCAGAGCCGTGGGGAGTGAAGATTACGCGGATCGAAATCAAGGATATCAATCCACCACGTGATCTGGTTGAAGCCATGGGTCGGCAAATGAAAGCCGAACGCGAAAAACGCGCTTCCGTTCTGGAAGCTGAAGGCAAACGCCAGTCTGAGATATTGAAAGCGGAAGGCGAAAAGCAGTCGCTAATTCTGCAAGCCGAAGGCCGAAGAGAGTCAGCGTTCCGGGACTCTGAGGCTCGTGAACGGGAAGCCGAAGCTGAGGCCAAGGCGACACAGATGGTTAGCGATGCGATTGCAGGCGGAAATGTTCAGGCGATCAACTATTTTGTTGCGAACAAATATGTCGAAGCGTTCAAGGAACTTGCGACTTCAAGAAATCAGAAAACGCTTATTTTGCCAATGGAAGCATCTGCGTTGCTTGGCTCATTGAGCGGGATCGGAGAGATTGCAAAAGAAGCGTTTGGCAATGACACCAAGGTCGGTCGTTCATCGTCCGGAATTCCGGACACCAATTCCTCTGAAGGAGGAAATACATGAGCCTGACGGAAACCATAGTCCAGTCTCTTGGATCCTGGAGTTGGGTTGTCCTCGGTCTAATCCTCCTGGGGCTGGAAATTCTGGCTCCTGGGACCATCTTTTTGTGGTTCGGTCTGTCAGCAATAGTTGTCGGAATTGTCGCACTCATTTTTGATTTGAGCTGGCAAGTGAACATCGGCCTTTTCGTTGTGTTGTCTCTTGTCAGTCTGTTTATCGGACGTAGATTGATGCTTAGATTATCTTCGGAAAAGGGTGACCCCGGACTTAATCAACGTGGAAGCCGCTATGTTGGCCGCGAGTTCACGCTTACCGAGCCTTTGAGCGAAGGGGCGGGGCATCTTTCTATCGACGATACAATCTGGCGAATATCAGGACCTGATATGGCAGCGGGAACCAAAGTTCGTATAGACAGCGTTGAGGGCGCGCGATTGGTCGTTTCAGCGACAGACTGAACAATCGACAACATCAGACAAGGTGCTGGCGTTGGACCCTAAAGCTTGTGTCCCGGCGGAACCGGTGGTGCTTCCGCTTTTAACAGAATTCCAATCCGGCGGTTTGCGGCGAGGTAGGGATCGTTTGGAAAGAGCGGTTCCGTATCCGCTTTGCCCACCACAGCAAAAAACTGGTCGTCAGGGACGCCGTATTCGGAAAGAATGCTGCGTGCCACATTTGCGCGCTCTGTCGAAAGGTCCCAGCCAGTGTAAGTCGGATCAATTGTTGTTTGACCAGCAGTAGTATGACCGGTGATTTCGACACGGTTGGGCATTTGGGCCAGAACGGGCGCCATTTTGGCAATCAATCGGCGTGTGGTTTCATAGGGATATTTGGATCCTTCGCGGAACATGGACCGGCCATCCTGATCCACCAGCATGATGTTCAGGCCTTCGTCGCTTTCTTCTAGGATAATATTGTTGGAGATTTCCGTGATTTCCGGCATCTCCTGCCAGGCTTGGCGAAGAGAAGCAGCAGCGGTTGCAAACTGACGTGGTTTTTCGATTTCCGCTTCCAGCGTATCGTGGGTGTTGGCTTCCGGTCCCTGCTTGCGCCGCTTTTCGTGGCGTTCTTGTGAGAAATCGGAATCCATCTCCTGTTCGGCCTGACTGATATCCTTCATGTACTCACGGATTGGGATACCCTCGACCTCGATAATACCTGTCTTGCGTGAAGTGTCCTTCACACCAAAGGCTTCGCGCATAGAGCCTGCAACGACCTGCAGCTTTTCCTTGTCCTGAATGGAGAATGAGATAATCAGAACGAAGAAACACACAAGGAGAGACATGAGGTCGGCAAAAGTCACCAGCCAGTCAGGTGCGCCGCCGCCGCCTTGGGGTTTTTTTCTTGCCATTGCCGATTACCCGCTCCCAAATGCGATTATGCAGCGTCCATAATTTCTGCCCGGATTTTTTCAGGCAGATAGGCCACAAGCATTTCCTTGATGAGCGCCGGGCTTTTTGATTCCCGAATCTGGCAAATGCCATCGATGATCAGGGTCTGATTGACCTCATCCACGTCAAACTTCGAATCGAGTTTGTCGACCAGTGGTAGACAGACAATGTTTGAGATGAGTGCTCCATAGAGGGTCGTAAGGAGCGCAATAGCCATGGACGGACCAATTGCAGCTGGATCGTCCATATTGGCCAACATCTGGACGAGACCTACCAGCGTACCGATCATACCAAAAGCGGGTGCAGAATCACCGAGCGCCTTAAACACTCGCTTACCTTCCGACAGCCGGGTTAGCTGTAGGTCGCGTTCACGCTCCATGGATTCCCGAATGAAATCGAGTTCGTATCCATCGGCGATGTACTGAACGCCCTTCGCAAGAACCGGATCGGATACATCAACGTTCTCCAACCCAAGCGGACCAGATTTACGAACGATTTCGCCAAGGTTGGTGATTTCGGAAATGAGATCGCGGGGGCTTATATTTTTACCGGCGAGCGCGACCTTAAAACCGGTGCCGAACGCGGAAGTGATATCGGATACCTGAAATCGTATAAGTGTAGCGGCCAAGCCGCCGCCGATAACGATGAGCATTGAAGGAACATCGATAAACTGGCTCATGCTTCCGCCAAGAAAAATGGCGGTAATAACAATACCAAACGCACCAACAATACCGATGAGGGTCGCCAGATCCATTCTGTACACACACCCGTTCTGGGGACAAATGCCCGTTAAAACTCTGATGCAGTGTAAGTGCGCTAAGGCTAATCAATTGCTAATGAAATACAGCAATTTTTCAAAATCGAGGAAATGTTACATAAAGTGCGGTGGTTGTTAGTGGCCAATCGCAGTGTCAGGCTGCGCCAATCCGCAATAGATCATGCAGATGAATAATGCCAACGGGACGGCCATCTTCAACGACAAATACTGAAGTGATCTTGAGGCTGTTCAGGAGCTCGAGTATGGAAGCAGACAAGGTGTTTGGGGGGACAGTCTTGGGAGACTCTGTCATGATTTCACCTGCGGTCTTGTCCAGCAAATTTGAGCTGACGTGGCGTCTCAGGTCGCCATCCGTGATGATGCCGATTAACTGATTGAGTCCATTAACGACACCCAGAACGCCGAAGGTTTTTTGAGACATCAGGACGATGCCTTCACTCATTGGTGTTGAGGTTGAGACAAGCGGTATTGAATTGCCATCATGCATGATGTCTTTTGCTGTCTTGAGGCTCGCACCAAGGCGGCCACCCGGATGGAACACTTTATAGTCCTGAACCGTAAAACCGCGGCCTTCCAGCACAGCGACTGTCAGTGCATCGCCAATCGCCAATTGGACAAGGGCCGAAGTTGTCGGTGCCAGGCCGTGTGGGCAAGCTTCGGTTACGCTCGGGAGCTTGAGCACAATGTCGGCTGCTTTGCCCAGAGTGCTGTTCTCGCCGGATGTTAAAGCGATCAATGGTACTTTGAACCGTCGGGTGTAGGCAACGAGACTCGCCAGTTCCTGTGTCTCGCCAGACCAGGAGAGTGCCAGGACAACATCGTCCCTGGTGATCATGCCGAGGTCGCCATGGCTGGCTTCTGTAGCATGAACAAAAAAAGCCGGAGTACCGGTTGATGCCAGGCTCGCAGCTATTTTTGTGCCAATGTGGCCGCTTTTACCTATCCCGGTGACAATGACACGACCCGTGCTTGCCTGAATAAGGTCGCAAGTTTTCTTGAACGGAGTTGCCAATCCGTCCTTCAATGCCAATCTTAGAGCGCTTAATCCTGCAATTTCGGTTTCGAGGGTCCGTTCCGCTGAAACCAGGCATTGCTGAGACATTTTGGTTTCTTTTTCTGTTGGGACTTCTTGCGACTGATTGGTCATGGTTCAGGTCTTTGTTTTTTTAATGGCGTAGCAGTATGACACTCACTCCTTTGGATCAAGAAGCCGGGTTTCATTTAATGGATTAGAATGGATTCGGTTAACTTCCGCTATCATTTTGCGAATAGGAAACGAAGCATTAACCATCCTTCGTCAATTTGGGCAGGTATATCTCAAGATCAGTTTTGGACTCCAAATGCATCGTTTCCTGCCCATATTTGTCTGCCTTGCCTTCCTGCAGGTCAGTCAACTGGTTGCGCAAACTGCGCTACCGGGTTTGCGGGGAACTGATGACTCGGGAGACATCATCACGGCAGGTGATGGTTCGGAGCAACCGGTCGAACAGGCTGACCCCAATCCAACACAAGCTAATGTATTTGCTTTACGCGGGCGCTTGAATAGTGCCGAAGCTGAAACCGGGTCCAGCGGACTTGGAACGAATGGCAGAATTGTTCCGATACGACCATTTTCAGATCGTCTGGCGGCGGTGAACCAATCAGCACCGCTCTCTCGGGGACGGATCGATGATAGCGTCTTTGCCGGGGATACCACTTTTGACGCCCCCCAAGGAATTCGTATCGGTTCATTCACGTTGATACCGCAGCTAACCACAACGGCTGGCTGGTCTGACAATGCATCGCGATCTCCAACAGGCAAGCCCGGTGAATTTTACCGGATTGCTCCAGACTTCGCTCTGACGTCTGATTGGGTGCGCCACCAGTTCGATGCATCTTTACGAGGCTCTTATGCAGCTTTCCCCAACAATCGTGATGATGATGATGCATCGGGTACTGCGGCAGCCAGCTTGAGGCTGGATATAAGTGAAGCGACGCAGGTGGATGCCGATATCAGTTACTCGCTTAGCCGGGAAGAAGATGGGAGCGCGGAATCATCATCTGGTATCACTTATGTTCATGACGGTTCAGCGACCTTAAGCGGTACTCGAAGTGTCGGACTGATTGCTGCAACGGCCGAAATCGGGGCCGATCGGACACATTACAATTCCGATGATACTGACGAAAGCGGTCGTGACAATACTGTGTTCTCCGCCAGTTTGCGTCTTGATGGCAATGCTGGTGGCCTTCTATCGCCATTTACAGAAGGGTCTTTGTTGTTCAGGCGTTTCGATCAGACGTGTAGTGATAGTCTTTGCGAAAAGCGGGACGCTAACGGATATGAACTGCGTGGCGGTGTTGCCATCGCCGCAGGGCCAAAACTTGTCGGCGAAGTCGGCCTGGGTTGGCGCATTGAAGATCTTGAAGACACCAGGCTGAAAGATTTGTCGGGCCTTTTGGTTGATGGTTCTCTCGTCTGGTCTCCAAGCCGCCTTACGACGGTCACTGCCGGTTTGGGTACCAGCTTTGAGGCGACGGATATTGATGGTGCCAGCGGGTCGGTAATTTATTCAGGCGACTTGCGTTTGGCGCACGGTTTCAGCGACCGTTTTGTCGGTGAACTTGGCGTTGGCTATAGTTATCGAACTTATCAGGGTGCAGAAATCGAAGAGCGCACGCTTAACGGACGCGGTGGGTTGACTTTTGCTGTGACAAAGAATGTTGCTCTCACCACAAATTACGTGCACCGGCGTTTTGACAGTTCGAGCGATGGCAGCGACTATACTGAAAATGCAGTTGAAGCGGGGCTTCGTTTCCGGCATTAACGATACAGTAACCAAATAGATATCATTGATGGGCGGGGCTGAGACTATCTGACATGGGCATTAGGAGGCCCTTATGCTGACCAAAATGCGTAAGACTGCCAGCGTGATATTCTCGCTGCCCCCAGCCAGGTCGCAAAGACATGTCTGCCGCAAATGGACCGGAATTCTTGCCAAAGTTGGACTGTTGGCGCTTTTGATCAATCCAGCGCTTGCGACAGGCTCTGGTCAATCAGATCCCGGATTTAGTCGGTTCATCTCTGATTTTTGGCCGACCGCCCGATCAGCGGGTATTTCATCACAGACCTACAATGCTGTTTTTACCGGTATGCAACCGGATACCGATACGCTGCGTCTGATGAACAAACAGTCGGAGTTCGTGAAGCCAATCTGGGATTATCTCGATAGTGCTGTTTCGGAGAACCGGATCGAAAAGGGCCAGGAACTATTGTCCGAGTACGAACCTGTTCTGCGCCAGATTGAAGCGCGCTACGGGGTTGACCGAAAAGCAGTTCTGGCGATTTGGGGAATGGAGACGAACTACGGCGGCTTTATGGGCAAGCACAACGTCATTAATGCGCTTGCAACACTCGCTTATGCAGCTCCCCGGCGGACTAAATTCTGGAAAAAGGAATTGGTAACAGCGCTTGGTATTGTTCAGGCTGGTCATGTCCGCTTCCAGGATATGGAAGGTTCTTGGGCAGGTGCGATGGGGCATACCCAGTTCATGCCGTCCAGCTGGAAAGCCTATGCTGCCGATTATAACGGCGATGGTCGCCGTGACATATGGACATCAATACCCGATGCGTTGGCATCAACTGCAGCTTATCTGAAAAAACACGGCTGGAAGACGGGAAAAACCTGGGGCTACGAGGTCGCGCTACCCGCCGGTTTTGATTACCACTTGGCTGATGGCAACAAGACGCTTACCTTGGGTGAATGGTCTAAATACGGGATCAAGCGTACGAATGGTCGGCCATTCCCCAGACCATCCGACAACGGTGTCCTGGTATTGCCTGCAGGCGCTGCGGGGCCGGCATTTCTGATGCTGCGAAATTTTTATGTAATCAAGCGTTACAACAATGCGACTGCTTACGCCTTGGCGGTCGGGCACCTGTCTGACCGGATTGTTGGCGGAGGTCCCTTTGTGGGTGACTGGTCGCGCCAGCACCTTCCTCTCAGCAGAACCGAAGCGACCGAACTCCAGGCTCTGTTGAACCAAAAAGGTTTTGCAGTCGGATCTGCCGACGGTAGAATTGGACCTGCAACGCGTCGAGGTATCAGGGCCTATCAACGCTCGCGAGGCCTTGTTCCCGATGGGTATGCATCTGTTGTTTTACTGGCGCACCTCAAAATGGGCGGGTAGACTTACAGAGTTGATGCCGTCCAGGAGCTCATGGTGAATTTCCGACTCGCAGATCGTGCAAATGCTTTGTTTTTGAAGCAAGCCACTGCTGTTATTCTAACAGTGGCTTTGCTCTTCGCCAGTGAGGGTGTTTCGACTTCGCTGGCACAAAGCATCGAGGCATCCAAAAGCAAAAAAATTATTCTCGCTCAAAGTGGTCCGTTTAGCGGATTCAATCCTTTTGCACCGCTGCAACGTTTATTTGGCGGCGGACAAAAGCGGAAACGCAAGCAGCCGGTAAAACAAAAACAAAAGGTGTCACGCCCTTCAGGTTCTGCTCCAAAATTCACGGAAATTGAGAAAGATCCGAACGCTGGTCTGATCCTGGTTGTTGGTGGTCGCATGGCGCGTGGTGTAGCCGAAGGACTTAAGTTTACGCTCGCAGACAAACCGCAAATTCGGGTCGAGCAAATTACCGAAGACAAAAAAGGGTTTGCCGGAATAGACCCGACGGACTGGACGACGCGGGTATTGTCGAAAATCCGTGGCGCCGATGTCAAAGCTATCGTCGTAATGATCGGCCGCCAGGATTTGGGGAAACCCTTTCCGGGGGAACCTCCCATTGAATTCATGACATCTGAATGGCTGGATATCTATCAAAAGCGGATTAATGGTTTTGTGCGGACCGTTCGTCAGGAAAAAAAGCCGATCGTATGGGCTGGTTTGCCACCAACCAACGATGATGTTGTGAGTGGTGATTTCACGCAGTTGAACTCCTTTTTTCAAAGAGCAGCTGAAGACCGGCGCGTACGATACGTTGATATTTGGGATATTTTTCTGGCAGAAGACGGATCCTATTCATCTTTTGGCCCGGATGTTGACGGCAAGAATGCGCGTCTGAGGACAAACAATAGAATCGACTTCACATGGGCAGGGTACCGGAAGGTTGCGTTCTTCGTTGAACGTGAACTATCTCGAATTCTGGGCGGATATGGTGGTCTGGCATTCGAAGGCGTGGCAGACGATCCGAACTTCATCGTTTTGACTGGCCGGACAACATCTCCGGAAGCTTTGCTTTTGGGTGGTGAAGATGATGCCCAAATGGATCAATCAAGTGCAGCTTACAAGCTGTTTGTCGAAGGCAAGCAGTTAACTCCTGTCTTCGGGCGGGTTGATGACCCACGAATGACTGTCGACGGGACATCGTCTTTGACGGGAAAAGGCCCTGACGGGTTCTGAAGTCGTGTATTTCGACAAAAAGAAACCCGCCGATCCAAAAAGGATGGCAGTTTTTTTTGTCTAATGTAAATGACCTACCTTGGAAGGTCTGTCGATCCGGTCAGGAGTTCATCAACTGAACGGGCCGCCTGACGGCCTTCACGGATTGCCCACACCACAAGAGATTGCCCTTTTCGGACATCGCCCGCGGCATAGACCTTGTCCATGCTGGTTTTATAGTCTTCGGTGTTGGCCTTCACGTTCGTACGACCGTCCAGTTCCAGTTTGTCACCGGCTTGGGCAATGTAAGTCTCGAGCGATGGTCCGGAAAAGCCGATAGCTGCGAGTACAAGATCAGCCCGGAGGATGAATTCAGTACCTTCTATCGGACGGCGTTTTTCATCTACCCGTGCGCATTTCACGCCTGTGACTATTCCGTCTTCACCAACAAGCCCGAGGGTTGCTGCGGAAAACTCGCGCTCTGCGCCTTCCGCCTGAGAAGACGAAGTGCGGAATTTTGTAGGCCAGTACGGCCAGATCGCCAGTTTGTCTTCTTTTAGCGGCGGGATAGGACGTATATCCAGCTGTGTGACTGAAAGTGCGCCCTGACGGAACGCCGTGCCGACACAGTCAGATGCGGTGTCGCCACCGCCAATGACAACGACATGTTTGCCGCCAGCCCAGATCGGAGCTTCGTCGCTTGCAGGTTCACCGCCAACGCGGCGGTTCTGCTGAACCAGATACGGCATCGCCCAATGGCAACCTTCCAGTTCCATACCTTCAACACCTGGATCACGCGGGCGTTCTGCGCCAGCGCACAAGATCACTGCGTCATGGCGTTCCGCTAGTTCTTCGAGGCTGACAGTTACGCCAACATTGATGTCATAGTGGAAGGTAACACCTTCAGCTTCCATCTGTTGTACACGGCGGTCGATGTAATGCTTTTCCATCTTGAAGTCCGGAATGCCGTAGCGCAGCAAGCCGCCAGCCTTCGGTTCCCGTTCATACACATGAACTGTATGGCCCGCGCGCGCGAGCTGTTGGGCAGCTGCCATGCCTGCGGGACCTGAGCCGATGATTGCCACAGCTTTGCCCGTCTTCGTCGCTGACGGTTCAGGAACAATCCAGCCTTCTTCCCAACCCTTGTCGGCAATCGCCTGCTCAACTGTTTTGATGTTGACCGGGATATCATCCAGATTGAGCGTACAGGCTTCCTCGCACGGTGCCGGACAAATACGGCCGGTGAATTCAGGGAAGTTGTTGGTTGAATGCAGGTTGCGCAGCGCGATATCCCAGTCGCCCTGATACACCAGATCGTTCCAGTCCGGGATCTGGTTGTTGACCGGGCAACCGGTTGGACCATGGCAGAACGGAATGCCGCAATCCATGCAGCGGGCTGCCTGATTGACGACTTCCTGATCATTCAACGGAATGGTAAATTCACGAAAATGGCGAATTCGGTCAGAAGCAGGTTGATACTTCTGTTCCTGACGATCGATTTCCAAAAAACCGGTTACCTTGCCCAAGGCGACCTCCTCAAACTATATGCATCCTCAAGGTGGTTACAATCGGCCGCGTTGTGCGGCCGAGAGCCATAGTATTCCAAGTGCTGTTACTCAGCAGCCACCATTCCCAGGCGCTGTTCTTCCATTTCGCGCAGGGCTCGGCGGTATTCAACCGGCATGACTTTCACGAATTTCGGTCGATAGGTAGCCCAATCGTCAAGAATAGCCTTGGCTTTGGTCGATCCTGTCAGATTCATATGCTTGGTCAGCATCTGGCGCAGGCGCTCGTCGTCATGGCGAGTCATGTCACAGGACAAGTCCACTCGGCCCTTGTGCTCAATGTCGCCGCCATGGTGATGCAGCTTCTCAAGAAGATCGTCTTCTTCCGAAACCGGTTCCAATTCGACCATTGCAAGATTGCAGCGAGATCCGAAAGTCCCGTCTTCATCGAGCACGTAAGCTATACCACCAGACATGCCTGCTGCGAAGTTGCGGCCTGTTTGACCAATTACGACGACGACACCGCCGGTCATGTATTCACAACCGTGATCGCCAACACCTTCGACGACCGCAAGAGCGCCGGAGTTACGAACCGCAAAGCGTTCGCCGGCAACACCTCGGAAATAACACTCACCTTCTGTCGCACCATAAAGGACGGTGTTGCCGACAATGATTGATTTTTCCGCAATGATCCGAGCATTCTCTGGCGGACGTACGATGAGTTTTCCGCCAGACAAGCCTTTTCCGACATAGTCATTGGCATCACCAACAAGATTGAATGTAACGCCTTTTGCGACAAAAGCTCCGAATGCCTGACCCGCAGTACCTTTAAGGTTGATCTGAAGTGTGTCCGGTTTCTTGAGGCCTTTACCGCCATAACGTTTGGCAATCTCACCGGACAGCATGGCCCCGACAGACCGGTCGACCGAGCAAATTGTCTCTTCGACAATCGTCGGCTCCTTGCTATCGAGCGCTGGTTTAGCGGCTGCAATCAGGCGACGGTCGAGGATATCGACAATCGGGTGTTCCTGACGCTGTGTCCAACGAGTCTCTTCTGGCTTTGCTTCCGGTTGGAAGAACAGCTTTGTGAAGTCGAGACCATTGGATTTCCAGTGATTGAGCGCGGCTTCTTTGTCGAGGAAATCGGAGCGGCCAATCAAATCGTCAAGTTTTGAAATTCCGAGACCTGCCATCAACTCGCGCACTTCCTCAGCGACATAGAAGAAGTAGTTGATCACGTGCTCGGGTGTGCCTTTGAAACGCTTGCGCAGAACAGGGTCCTGGGTCGCGATGCCTACCGGGCAGGTGTTGAGGTGACACTTGCGCATCATCAGACAGCCTGCAGCGATCAAGGGCGCGGTGGAGAAGCCGAATTCATCAGCTCCCAGAAGCGCGCCGATGATGACATCTCTACCTGTGCGCAATCCGCCGTCGACCTGAAGGGCAATACGGGACCGCAATCCATTCAGAACCAATGTCTGCTGTGTTTCAGCCAAACCGATCTCCCAGGGAGATCCGGCATGCTTGAGGGACGTTAGTGGTGATGCACCGGTGCCGCCATCAAAACCGGAAACTGTAATATGGTCCGCGCGGGCCTTCGCAACGCCTGCCGCAACTGTGCCAACACCCACTTCTGACACAAGTTTGACTGAGATATCTGCCGCCGGATTGACGTTTTTCAGATCATAGATCAGCTGCGCCAGATCCTCGATCGAATAGATGTCATGGTGCGGAGGCGGCGAAATCAACCCGACGCCTTGTGTGGAGTGACGTACTTTCGCGATCACGGCATCAACTTTGTGACCAGGAAGCTGACCGCCTTCACCGGGTTTTGCACCCTGTGCGACCTTAATCTGGATCATGTCAGAGTTGACCAGATATTCTGCAGTCACGCCGAAGCGGCCAGAGGCAACCTGTTTGATCGCAGATCGTTGTGGATTGCTTGAACCATCTGGAAGCGGGTTAAAGCGTTCTGGCTCCTCACCACCTTCGCCAGTGTTCGACTTGCCGCCGATCTTGTTCATGGCAATTGCCAAGGACGTATGCGCCTCACGGGAGATGGATCCGAAGGACATGGCGCCGGTGACGAACCGTTTAACGATTTCATCAGCCGATTCGACCTGGTCGATATTAATTTCCTTACGGCCGATTTCTTCAGCGCCCTTGATGCGGAAATGGCCTCGGATTGCGAACCGGCCGCTGTCTTCGTTCACTTCCTTGGCGAACGCGCGGTACATCTCAGGCAGGTTGGACCGGACAGCGTGTTGCAAGGTCGCGATGGAGTCCGGTGTCCACATGTGACTTTCGCCGCGTGTCCGGTAAGCGTACTCGCCGCCGACATCCAAAGAGCGGCGCAGTATCGCGACATCGCCAAATGCGTCTGCGTGGCGCTGAACGGTCTCCTCGGAAACTTCGTTGAGACCGATACCTTCGATCATTGTCGCGGTGCCGAAGAAAAACTTCTTCACGAACTCCGATGACAGACCGACAGCATCAAAAATCTGCGCGCCGCAATAGGACTGGTAGGTCGAGATGCCCATTTTGGACATGACCTTCAGAATTCCCTTGTCGATAGATTTTATGTAGCGTTCGACGACTTCGTCCTGATCGACTTCTTCCGGGAAATCCATTTCCATATGCATGGAGAGGAGGGTCTCGAAAGCGAGGTACGGGTTGATTGCTTCGGCGCCATATCCGGCCAGAACACAAAAATGATGAATTTCGCGCGCTTCACCGGTCTCGACAACCAAGCCGACTGAGGTTCTCAGGCCCTTGCGGATCAGATGATGATGAACGGCAGCGGTTGCCAGCAACGCCGGAATTGCAATCCGGGACCGGTTGATTTGGCGATCTGACAGAATGATGATGTTATCACCATCTAGGACTGCTTTTTCTGCACGATCACACAACCTTGTCAGCGCGCCCTCCATACCTTCAGCGCCTTTTTCGGCGTTATAGGTGATGTCGAGTGTTTTCGCAGAGAACTGGTTGTCTGCAATTTCGCCAATCGCACGAATTTTTTCCAGATCTTCGTTGGTCAGAATTGGCTGCCGGACTTCGAGCCGCTTGGAAGTTGACAGACCTTCAAGATCAAAGATGTTCGGGCGCGGGCCGATGAAAGATACCAGGCTCATCACCAGTTCTTCGCGGATCGGGTCTATCGGAGGATTGGTGACCTGCGCGAAATTCTGCTTGAAATAGGTGTAGAGTAGCTTTGATTTGTCAGAAAGCGCGGAGATTGGCGTATCGGTGCCCATGGAGCCGATGGCTTCCTGACCGACTGTTGCCATTGGCGTCATCAAAAGCTTGATGTCTTCCTGAGTGTAGCCGAAGGCCTGCTGGCGATCGAGCAGGCTTTCACCTGCTATCGGTGCCCGCTGGCGAACGCCCGGTAGATCCTCAAGAACGATCTGGGAACGGTGTAGCCAGTCTTTGTATGGGTTCGCGGTGGACAGCTGCCGTTTGATTTCATCGTCAGAAACAATGCGACCTTCTTCGAGGTCTATCAGCAGCATTTTGCCTGGTTGCAAACGCCATTTTTGGACGATTTTTTCTTCTTCGACCGGCAACACACCCACTTCAGAAGACATGATGACATAGTCGTCGTCAGTGACGATGTAGCGTGCGGGGCGCAGACCATTTCGATCCAGCGTTGCTCCAATCTGGCGGCCATCCGTAAAGGCAACGGCTGCTGGCCCGTCCCATGGCTCCATCAGTGCTGCATGGTATTCATAAAATGCACGACGATTGTCGTCCATCAGCGGATTGCCGGCCCAAGCTTCCGGGATCAACATCATCGCTGCATGAGCAAGGGAGTAACCACCCATGACCAGGAATTCCAAGGCGTTGTCGAAACAAGCTGTGTCCGATTGACCTTCATAGGAAATAGGCCAGAGCTTGGAAATATCATCTCCAATCAGGGCTGAAGATACAGATGCCTGACGGGCCGCCATCCAGTTGACGTTGCCACGTAGCGTGTTGATTTCGCCGTTGTGGGCCACCATGCGGTAGGGATGTGACAGATCCCAGGACGGGAAGGTGTTGGTCGAGAACCGTTGGTGCACCAATGCCAGAGCAGATGTAAATCGCTCGTCTTTCAGATCGGAATAATAGGCGCCAAGCTGGTACGCTAGGAACATGCCTTTATAGACAACCGTGCCGCTGGACAGCGAAACAATATAAAAGCCTTTTTCAACCGCATCAGTTTCTGCCCGAACGGTATTCGATATGACCTTGCGCAAGACATAAAGCTTGCGCTCGAATGCATCTTGGTCGTCGTCTGCAGCGCGTTTGATGAAGACCTGACGTGACACCGGCTCGGTGGCTGCAATGTCTGGTGCTTTTGAAAGCGACGAATTGTCGACTGGCACATCACGCCAACCAATCAGATCCTGGCCTTCATTCTTTATGACACGTTCGACAGTCTCTTCGCATTTGGCGCGAAGTGCATTGTCCTGCGGCATGAAAATAAAACCGACACCATAATGGCCGAATTCCGGCAGAGGTGTTCCGGCAGTGGCCATTTCCTCGGCAAAGAATGTGTGCGGGATCTGAACAAGCATACCAGCGCCATCGCCCATCAGAGGGTCGGCACCAACTGCGCCGCGGTGGGTGAGGTTCTCCAGAACCTGCAAACCGTCTGCAACGATCTTGTGAGACTTGTCACCTTTCATATGAGCGACAAAGCCGACGCCACAGGCGTCGTGTTCGCGAGACGGATTGTAGAGCCCTTTGTCCGCGGCCGTGCTCAGTCGTTCGGCAAGTGCTGTGGCTATCGGGGACTTTGCATCCGCGTCGCCTGCTTGCATGGCTGTGCTGGTCGTCAGCTCTAATCTCGTCATGTGCGCCCTCAATGTTAACCCCAGGGTCAGCCGTGGTTTGGAGCGTAAGGTTCGGTTCGGGTCGCATCCCATCAAGAATGCGGCTCGGTGAACCCTGGCTTTGCCCCGGCTCTGTCGATGTACTTACCGCGACTGCTTTGCTATGCAAAACGTCGCAATGACGCAGCATTCGATTTGCTGCCGAAACAGTGTGTTTCGCCTCGGTACCGGTCCCCCCTGGACCGGACGATTGGTCAACTCGGATAGCTGTATAATTGAAATGGTGCGATCCATCCAGTTAAAGAGCTAAAAGGACAGCATGCCTGTCCTATTCCAAGCGGCGCGAACATGGCAGATTTCTCTGCTGGGAGCAAGAGCATTTCTTCTCCGCGATATTGTCATTGTTTCGCATGAAAACCGCCAAGCGTCCAGAACGGTCGTTTTTGGCGGAGTTTGAGTAAGATTATTTCGTCTGTTTAAGATTGGTTAAGTGTCGCTCGCGAAGTAGTCACATCCGTTTGATTTCCCATTGAACGGTAAAGTCCGCATGTAAGAGTTACGGCAGCGTTCAATTCGAACCGAGCTGTTCTGATCTGTATTCTTGTATTCCATTATGGGAGATTAAAATGAAGCACAAGGTAATGTCTGCGGCGGTTGTCGCTGGTGCCGTTGCTACTGCAGTTGCCGGTCTTTCCGTGACCACACCGGCTCATGCTCAAGCAAAAGAGAAATGTTATGGCGTGTCTCTGAAGGGCCAAAACGACTGTAAAGCTGGTGCCGGTACGACCTGTGCTGGAACTTCCACAGTTGATTATCAGGGCAATGCCTGGACACTGGTTCCTAAAGGTACATGTGTCTCCATGGATGTGCCGGACGGGCGCAAAGGTTCTCTTACTGAACTTGACCGCGATCTTCCGAAAGCCTGATCATAAAGTTTCTAAAAGCTGCTGAGGCAGCTGTTACTCAGGCAGGCGGTCGTGGTCGCCTGCCTGACAATTGTCTTATGGCTGGAGCGGAAGATGGGCTCACAATCAAGAAATCAAGGCCGGGACCCTATCGTGGCTAACGTTCCTTTGCGCTCAGGCGCTGGAGTGAAGCCAGAGCACATTTCTGAAATTCTGCAGACCGCTCCGGATATAGGATTCTTTGAAGTTCACGCTGAAAACTACATGGGTGCAGGCGGCCCACCGCATCGGCAGCTGGAAACTATTCGACGCGATTATCCATTGTCACTGCATGGCGTGGGTCTCTCTATCGGCGGTGAGCAGCCGTTGGACAAAGAGCATCTTCGGCGTTTGTCTGATCTGAACAAACGCTACGAGCCCGGTTTGTTTTCTGAGCACCTTGCATGGTCGACGCACGACACGACCTATTTCAACGACCTTCTACCGGTTCCCTACGATGCTGCAACGCTGGAAAGGGTCTGCGAGCACATAGAGGAAGTTCAGAATGTCGTCGGGCGGCGAATGCTTCTTGAGAATCCGTCCACCTATGTGGCATTCGAACAAAGTACTATGAGCGAACTGGACTTCTTGAAGGAGATAACCAAGCGAACTGGATGTGGTCTCCTGCTTGATGTCAACAATGTCTACGTTTCTTGCACGAACCATGAACGTTCTGCTGAAGCTTATCTTGCTGGTTTTCCTATGGAGGCCGTTGGCGAGATCCATTTGGGTGGACATGCCCCCGACTTGGATGATAGCGGTCGACCATTGCTGATCGATGCGCATGATCGGGCAGTTGATGATGCTGTCTGGGCCCTTTACGAAACAGTTGTTCGCACACACGGTGCTCTCCCGACTCTGATTGAATGGGACAATGAAGTTCCTGATTGGCCGACATTATTGGCTGAAGCTGAAGCGGCAGATCGTATCTTATCGAAAACGTCCGAGTATCGATTGAAAAGAGCGGTCTGAGATGAACGCTACAAGTGACATTTCGACAGTAACGGTAACAAGGTTCAGTGAAGCGCTGCTTGATCCTGACTGTGCGACGCCGACCGGAATAATTGGCCCGGACGGAAAAAGTTCTCCGAAACGGTTCAATGTCTATCGAAACAATGTCATTGCGAGCTTGAGCGAAGCCATTGGCGAGACTTTTCCTGCGATCAAAAACTTGCTTGGCGAAGAGTATTTTTCAGCGCTCGCCCGTGTTTTTGTTGGGCAGCACCCGCCAAAATCGCCCGTTCTGATATGGTATGGCGAGGAGTTCGCTGAATTTCTGGAAGCATTTCCACCATTGGCCGAGTTTCCGTATCTGGCAGATGTCGCACGAGTCGAATGGGCCTGGGTACAAGCATATCACGCTGAAGATGCCGTTCCTTTTGATCCTGCGGAATTAGGCTCCATTGATCAGGAACAGATTGGTGCCGTCAGCTTCAAGCGCCACCCATCTGCTCAAATCGTGATTTCCCGATGGCCCATCTGGGATCTTATACGCGCCAATCGGTTTGAGATGGACACACAAATAGACCTTGATCTGAGCACAGCGCAATCCGTATTGATTACCCGTCCGGACTTGGATGTTGGACTTTATCTCCTCAGGCCTGGTGGAGGTGTATTTGTTACGGAATTGTTTTCCAACTCAACGCTAGGCAATGCGGCAGTTTTGGGTCAACAGACAGATGAATTGTTTTCATTGTCCGATTGTCTGTCGGACTGTCTGTCGAGCGGCTGTTTTACCGAAATTCAGAAAAACGATTAGTATTAAACACCGGCGGGGACCGGTCACATTGGAAAGGGACCCTTATGGGAATGATCATCAGTTTTTTTGTCCGGCTCTATACAATTTTTTTCAGTGCGCTTGAGCGCATTACTGAAGGCTGGTTTCTGGGGCTGGCTGCCCGCTTCATCTTTGCGGCTGTTCTTCTGCAGTTCTTTTTGAACTCAGCCATGACAAAGATCGGTGGCAGCATCATGAATATTTTTACACCGACTGCAGGTGCGTATGCCCAGATGTTGCCTGGCATGATGGAGCAGGTCAGTTACGACACAAGCCAGATCGCTTTCTTTCCGTATGGTTTGATGGTCCTCCTGGGGACCTGGGGGGAGTTTCTATTGCCGGTGATGGTGGTTCTTGGGCTTTTTACACGGTTTGCAAGTCTTGGAATGATTATCTTCATTCTCGTGATGTCATACGTTGACATTAACGGTCATGGGGCTGATGCGTCGACTATCGGAGCGCTCTTCGATGGGCAGCCATATGCGAAAATTCTGGATGATCGGCTACTGTGGATCTTTCTGCTGTTGGTGCCAATGCTAAAGGGACCGGGACTTATATCTCTTGATGCGTTGTTGGGATCATCCTACCGCAAGCGAGAAATGTACTATTAAGAAAATCCTGTTGCCGGACCTTGATTTGGATGGTTAAACCGGAACATGAATTTCGCGAGTGATAATTGGGCAGGGGCAGCTCCGGCAGTGATGTCAGCGCTGTCCCGTCATAATGATGGGGCCGCACCAGCCTATGGTGCCGACCCGTTGACTTTAGCTGTGTCAGACAAGTTCAACGAACTTTTTGAGCGCGAAGTGGATGTCTATTTTGTGGCCACCGGCACGGCCGCAAATTCACTGGCTTTGGCCGCCTATGCAAAACCTGGTGGAATAAACTTTTGCCACAGCGGGTCTCATATTCAGGTCGACGAGTGCAATTGTCCTGAATTTATGACCAATGGCGGCAAATTGGCCAGTGTTCTAGGTGGCGGCGGAAAATTTACACCGGCTGCTCTTCAGGAGGCTATGTCCTCGATTCCTGATGGTGTCGTTCATCACGGTCAGGTCTCGACGGTTTCTATAAGCCAAGCCACCGAAAGCGGAACGATTTATACGCTCGATGAGATAGCAGCTATCAAACAAGTCGCTAATTGTAGGTCCGTTCCATTGCATATGGATGGAGCCCGTTTTGGTAATGCGCTTGTGACACTTGGTTGCTCCCCCGCAGATATGACCTGGAAAGCTGGTGTCGACGTATTGTCATTTGGTGCGACCAAGAATGGTTGCTGGTGCGCTGAAGCCGTTGTGTTTTTCGATTTGGAGGCTGCCAAAGGATTTGAGTATTTCCGGAAGCGCGGTGGGCATCTGTTTTCAAAGAGCCGGTTTGTTGCTGCCCAGTTTGATGGCTATTTTGAACATGACAACTGGCTTGAAACGGCATCACACGCAAATGGCATGGCATTGAAGCTGGCTGAAGGTATTCGTGCCTTTGGTGGTCGCACGGCATGGCCCGTTGAGGCCAATGAAGCATTTCCAATCTTGAAACGTCGACAGTTCGAGGAGCTGGAAGCTGCCGGTGCCAAACTCTACGAGTGGCCTGCCAAGGACATTGCATTGGCTTCAGATGAAGTTGTCCTGCGCACAGTGTGCAGTTTCGCAACAACAGAAGCGGATGTGGATACCTTCCTCAAGACGCTCAATGAGATCGGCTAATTACCAGATTTATTGGAGACTGAGAAAGGCGCCTGGTATCCAGGCGCCTTGTCCATCGCTTCAGCTTAAGGGGAAAAGCTGAGGGGTCAGTGAGCGGTGGACTCTATTTGTTTGGTTTCGCCGGAAGTAATCTCGATCTTGCGCGGTTTCATGGCTTCGGGAAGTTCCCTGACCAAATCCACGTGCAGCAATCCATTTTCCAGGCTCGCGCCGTCTACACGGACAAATTCCGCAATCTGGAAACGGCGTTCAAAGGTACGGGAAGCGATGCCGCGGTAAATAACTTCGCGGTCCTCGTCTTCTTCCGCCTTCTCACCTTTAATGGTCAAGACGTGTTCTTTTGCTTCGATCGACAATTCATCATCTGTGAATCCGGCAACCGCCATTGTAATACGGTATGCGTTTTCGCCAGTCCGCTCGATATTATACGGCGGATAACTAGGCGTTTCCGCGCCAGCAGTATCGAGCATTGAAAATAGCCGGTCGAATCCGACGGTGGATCTGTAAAGCGGAGAAAAGTCTAGGTGTCGCATGTGTTCTGTCCTCTCATTGAGCAACTGATACTTCACGGTTCTTTTTGATCTATATCCCCCGTATTGGCGGGATCAAATCGCGATGCAGACCCATTTGGCGCCTGCAAGAAGACAGGTGGGAATTCGAAGTTTTCTTGTCAAGAGGGGTCGGTTTTGTGCCGTTCATTGAATATGAACTGCGGATGAACAGAGCCTTCCGGTTTGGTTCAAACGGATTGGAGCAATCTTGCGTTCAACGTCAGCAACGGGCTGGCGAAGATCAGGAGAAACAAGATGCTCGCTCGTCGTTCCATACTATCCGTCTCACTCGTTGGTGCAGTGTTGCTCGGGTCTGTCGGACTTTCCTCAGGCGCAAATGCTGCCCCTCTCAATGGCCGGGGATTGTCTGCAAATGTTCAGACCGAACTGGTTGTCCAGATCGACCATAGAAAGAAACACTCACGCAAGCATCGCAATGGTTGGCATGGCGGTCGCGGGTGGCATCAAGAACTGGGGCCGCGTCAAATTCGGCGCAGTTTACGCCATCGCGGTTTTCACCGCGTTAGGATTTTGGATCGTCGAGGTCCGATGTACATCGTAAAAGCCCGTGGCTGGAGAGGTCATCCCGTACGTCTGGTTGTTGATTCCCGAAGTGCACAGATTGTACGTAGTCGCCCGATGGGACGTCGTCACCAGTGGAGCCATAATTGGTAACCCGGGATTGGCTGTGATTCAGGCTGACCCGGAGAGGGTCGGTCTGAAGGATGTTGTCGGTCGGGTGTCAGACAGGTATCACTGATTATTGCTTGAGCGAATCGGACCCTCATGAGCCTTGTCGAAACAAAAGGAAATCCGGTCCCCGAAGGGGCGATTGCCGGATTTATCGCTACACCAGACCGGATTAAACTCCGTTATGCCCATTGGCCGGCAACGAACCGGCAGCGGCGCGGCACGGTGACCCTATTGCAAGGCAGGGCCGAGTTCATCGAAAAGTATTTCGAAATTATCGAAGACCTTCGCGGTCGTGGTTTCGATGTCGTAACATTTGATTGGCGTGGACAAGGCGGATCTGAGCGTCTGACACGAAATCCAAATCGCGGACATATCTCCAATTTCCGAAAGTTTCGAACAGATCTCAGAACTATCTTGAAAGAGGTCTCGCTCGCGACCTATCCAGGGCCGCATTTTGCGTTGGCACATTCAACTGGAGGTCTCGTTCTCCTGTCTGATTCACAGCGGCTCAAGACGATGCTGGATCGCGCGGTCATAACTGCACCATTGTTGGGGCTGACGCAGGGTGCATGGGAGCCAAGTGGATCTTCATGGAGGCGCAGATTTTTGCGGATCGCAACGCTGGGAATTCTCGGCAAGCCAAGGCTTAAAGCAGAAGCTCCCAAGACATCGTGGGCAGTTGAAACAATTGCTTTCCCGTTAAGTCGCCTGACGTCAGCGATTGGATTTGGCCGCCTTTTTGTTCCGGGCGGAAATGGCAAAATAACCTCGCCCTTTGAGGGCAATCGGCAAACGACCGACAGGAGCCGGTTTCGGCGTTTTACAAATGTGCTGAAAGAATATCCTGTACTGGGCATTGGTGCCCCGACGATGGGATGGTTGAACGCAGCTGCGAGGACGATGCGTGTCATGCGAATGCGTGAGACGGGTCCGAATATGAAATTGCCGTGTCTCATCCTTGGTGCAGGCAACGATCAAGTGGTTTCTACGCCTGCGATAGAGGAATTTGTTTCCCGAACGAAAGCAGCAGCCTATCTGGAAATACCGGGTGCATCCCACGAACTGATGATGGAATCTGACGCCTATCGAGATCAGTTCTGGGCGGCCTTTGACGCTTTTGTTCCGGGCCTTGAGGCAGACCTGGAACTCAGAGAAGCCAGCGGCTAACTCTGGACGTCAAATAGCTACCTTTGCCAGTTCGCCAAGCATAATGTCATGCATGCGTGGGTCTCCTGAAGCCAGGATCTGACCACCATCCGCAGGCGAACTGCCTGTCCATGTTGTAACAACGCCACCGGCACCCTCAATAACCGGCACCAGCGCAACGATGTCGTAGGGCTGTAAACCTGTCTCGATCACGACGTCCGCGTGACCGGCTGCAACCATGCAGAAAGCATAGCAATCAGTTCCGTAACGGGAAAGGCGAACGTCCTTTTCAATTCGATCGAATTCTGGCCGCTCTGTTTGAGAGAACAGTGCCGGAGACGTCGTGAATAGGATTGCTTCGTTGAGAGCGCTGCAGGATCGCGCCTTTAAAACGGTATATCCTTGGGGGCCGTGAAACCAGGCAGATTGACAATCCCCTGCAAACCGCTCGCCGATATAGGGCTGCATCATCATACCAAGGCTTGGCTTACCTGAAGTTTGAAGACCGATAAGGCTACCCCATGTCGGGAGGCCGGTGATAAATGCTCGGGTTCCGTCGATTGGATCCAGGACCCAGACGTTTTCGGCATCAAGATTTTCTGCGCCATGTTCTTCGCCCAGGATCCCGTGGTCCGGGTGGTGCTTGTTGATGAGATCCCGCATAACCGTCTCGCCATTCTTGTCGGCGATAGTTACCGGGTCAAATCCGGTATCCCATTTGTTATCGACCGTAAAACCTTGCCTGAAATGCGGCATGATCGCGTCGCTCGCAGCATCGGCAAGCCGGTCAAGGAAGGGAGCATACTCATGGGAGCTCGGAAGGGATTGAGTCATCCGATTACCTCTTCGGAAAGCTATTTCAAGGCTGTAGGTTAAATATTTTTGCTGTTTATATAACCAGATCTGAGAAAAAATGAATCAGCAAAATCGGCTTGATTGCTCATTGTTTGAGCATGCCGAATATGTGTTGGTGTTGACTTTTGTGCGTTGCGATGCGAAATATTGCAGTGCGGTAGATATTCTGCCGTATCGCCCTCCTTGGGCGTTTCCTCCCTAGACTTCAGGCCGCCTCATCCGAGTGCGGCCTTTTTTTTATTCTGCTGCTATCGAGTCTGCCGGAAGCGCCGAATCTGGCATCGAAGTGATTTCGCGAACAAATTCTCGCAGGTCCTGGAAAAGTGAGGCGAAGCCAGTCGTGGGTTCCTGAGTAGCTTCATCCATATAGAGCCCTCTATTGATTTCGATTTGCAGGGCGTGCAGACCACTTGCAGGTCGGCCGTAGTGTTCAGTGATGAAACCGCCGGCATAGGGTTTATTTCGGCTGACGCTGTAACCGAGCATTTTAAGGCTCTCATAGGCAAAATCAGTCAACTCGCTATTGCAGCTTGTTCCATAGCGATCCCCCAAAATGAAATCCGGACGGCTCTCTGAAGTCTGGCACTTCACGTTGGATGGCATGGAGTGACAATCAATCAGCACCGCATGGCCGAATGTCACATGGGTCTGAGCCAGCAGCCGCCGCAGCGTTGTGTGATACGGTTTGTATATATGTTCAACGCGGACGAGCGCTTCTTCCACCGGAAGCTTGTGCCGATAAATTTCAAAATTCTCACTGACGATCCTTGCTACGGTTCCCAGTCCACCTGCGACGCGTATTGAGCGACTATTGGCATATGAAGGAAGACGACCGTCAAACATTTTGGGATCGAGTTCGTAGGGTTCCCGATTCACATCAAGATAAGCGCGCGGAAAATGAGCCCTCAACATAGGCGCTCCGAGTGGGATAACATGTGCAAACAGGTCATCGACATAAGCATCTTCAGAGCGTCTGATTGCAGTTTCATCCAAGCGTGAGGCTTCCAGGAAGCTCTTTGGATATTGCCGACCCGAGTGTGGAGAGTTGAATACAAAAGGCAACCGTTGATCAGCGGGACACAGAACATCAAATGGCGGCAAGCCGTTAAAATCGGCTTCGAACACTGTTTCTGATGAGTTCGGTGTGTTGCTTGTCAAATTGGGTGTCCCGAAAAATGCGTTGACCTATCGTGCCAAGGAATCGGCATACAGTCCACAGTGCATTAATCAAAACCTTAGGAGAACTATTTCGCCCTATCATTCTTTGGATTTCGGGCTATAACCGGCAAAGGTGGTACTATCCTGATTATGAAAAAGGAAATTGGTCGCTAACAATGTCACGTATACTGCTTGCCGAAGATGATAATGACATGCGCCGCTTCTTGGCCAAGGCGCTTGAAAACGCAGGATATGATGTCGTGTCTTTCGATAACGGCAAAAGTGCTTACGAGCGTTTGCGCGAAGAGCCATTTTCGCTACTGCTGACTGACATTGTCATGCCGGAGATGGATGGCATTGAATTGGCGCGCCGCGCAACGCAACTGGACCCGGACCTGAAAGTCATGTTCATCACCGGTTTCGCAGCTGTTGCATTGAACCCTGAGTCGGACGCGCCAAAGGATGCCAAAGTCTTGTCTAAACCCTTCCATTTGAAGGATCTTGTGCAGGAAGTGGAACGCATGCTGGCCGCATAAATAGCCTCATTGGAATAGGGCCTGTTAACAGGCTGGAATTTTTTGCAGATCAATGAAAAGGGGGTTGCACAGATTTGCGATCCCCGTTATATCGCTCTCCACCACGGCGTTGGGGCGCCGTATACCGAGAAATTCGGGCGTGTAGCTCAGCGGGAGAGCACTTCGGTGACATCGAAGGGGTCACAGGTTCAATCCCTGTCACGCCCACCATTGTTACGCTGATTGACGGTTTCAAGAAGCGCGGATCGAACAGAAGACAAGCGCATAATAATGCAGCTTCTTCCAGCTAGATCCATTCGAATGTGAGCGCCGCAGGCGCTCATTTGATTTAAAGTAGAAAAACCCCACGGGGGGCAGTGCCATGAAGATCAAAAACTCGCTCAAAGCGTTGATGACCCGTCACCGGGACAACCGCATGGTCCGTCGTAAAGGCCGCGTTTACATCATCAACAAGAAAAACCCGCGTTTTAAAGCGCGTCAGGGTTAATCTTGGTAGCTGCGCTGAGCAGCAATGAGCGTCCAAAACACATTAATTCGCAGTCACTTGATTTGGCTGTGGTTGTGAAAAAAGGCAGATGTTCATTTTCAGCGCACAAAGATGTGTCAAAACTCTGGATTGACCGTCGCATTCAACGACCCATAATCGTTGGATGCGAATTTTTGTGTTTGCCCTTCTTATTCCTTTAAGCGCGGGACTTGCTTCTGCGCAGCCGGTTCCGGATCTCGGACCCGAAACCCAACCTCCGTCTGCCGAAGACTTTGATGCTGTACCCCAGGACCCGCCTGAAGAAGGTGGGCAGGTTGTTGTTGAAGAAAATGACGCCGACGAAGCCGAATCCAAGCTGGATCAATTGTATGCGGAGTTAGCAGAGGCTGATGACCCTGCGACACGTGAACGTACCACACGCAAAATCCGCGCACTATGGATAAAATCCGGTAGCGATACTGTCGATGTCCTGATGTCGCGTTCAGGTAAGGCAATTCAGGCTGACAATCATGCGCTTGCGCTTGATCTTCTTGATGTGGTTGTTGTCTTGAAACCGTCGTTTGCCGAGGGTTGGAATCGACGTGCGACAGTTCACTATATGCGTGAGGAATTTGGCAAGTCGCTTGTTGATATAGAACGTACTCTTGCTCTTGAGCCCAGACATTGGGGGGCTTTGTCCGGTCTGGCGATCATTCAACGTCGATTGGGTTTTGAGTCGGACGCACTTGCTACTTTCAAAAAAGCACTTGAGATCCACCCGGGTCTGGAAAATGCTTCGGAAGCGGTCGAAAGCTTGGAAAAGGCAGCAGAAGGCGCACCAGCCTAAAGTGCCTTCAAGGCTTGCCAAGTTAGTGTCTAACGCTTCGTGGGGCTTGATCACGGCGCTCTCAGTGCTATCTCCGCCATATGATCTATTTGTTGTTCGGAATAATCGCAGTCCTGTTGGCAGGCGCTGCATATACATATTGGCAAGTACAGAATATTTCAGCTTTAAACCAGCCTGTGGGTGAAACTGTCCTCATCGACGAGATATCCCTTCATTACCATTATTTTGAAGCACCTGAAGGGCAGTCAAATACTCCTGTTCTGCTGTTTGTACATGGTGCAAGCAGCAATGCTCATGACCCCATGCTCGCATTCAAGGATGAACTTATGGGGCGCTATTCACTCTTGTTTGTGGATCGGCCAGGGTTGGGCTTTTCTGAAAGAGACAACGCAACCCACAGCACTCCAGAAGCGCAAGCCCGATTGATTGCCCAACTCCTCGAAACACTTGGGATCCGGGATGTCATAGCTATCGGGCATTCCCTGGGCGCCGCCGTGACGGCAGATCTTGGGCTGGCGGTGCCTGAGCGTGTGAAGGGATTGATATTCATTTCACCGGCAACCCATCCTTGGCCCGGCGGAGTCAAATGGTATTACTCCGTCGCATCCTAGCCGATAATCGGGAAGCTGTTCTGTTGGACCATCACACTGCCGATTTCCCAGTGGTTGGCGCCTCGTGCAATGAACCACGTTTTTCATCCAGGCAAAGTGCCGGATGATTATTCGGAACAGATCCGTTTACCGCTCTTGTTTCTGCCGCAAATATTTCGAGCCAACTCAAGTGACATCGCGAATTTGGAGAAGCATGTCATTCGAAATTCATCAAACTACATCTCGTTGAACCAACCTTCTTTGGTGATAACGGGAACTGACGATACCGTTGTTTGGCCATCAATCCACAGTGAAGCGCTTTTCCGCGATCTACCGAATGCCGAACTGATTGTTTTTGATGGCGCTGGCCATATGCCGCACCACACGCACACAAAAGAGATCTGCGTGGCGTTGGAACGGCTTGTCGAGCGTGTCAGAGGCTTGCAACCAGAAACACCGTCATAGCCTCCAATTCGCTACCAGCTTCCAGGTGAGGCCTTAATGAAAAAAAGGCGACCCAATGGGCCGCCTGATTTCGTTTAATCAATTAAAGGTTCAAATGCCGCCTTGTCCATCATTGCCGACAAAGGCAATTCGCAACATGTTTGTTGAGCCAGGCGTGCCGAATGGAACCCCGGCCGTCACAATGATCCGCTGTCCAGGTTTTGCAAAGTTTTCCGAATGTGAAATACGGCAAGCCCGGTCGATCATGTCTTCCTCGTTTGCAGCATCTTCACTGACTACACAGTGCAAGCCCCAACCTAGTGACAGTCGACGTGCTGTCGCCATCACAGGCGAAAGAACTATTACAGGACTGGAAGGCCTTTCACGTGAAGCTCTCAGCCCGGTTGCACCAGAAGTGGTGTAACAGACGACAGCTGCCAAATTCAGGGTCTCGGCTATCTGACGTGCCGCAGCCGATATTGCATCCGCACCAGTAGCTTCAGGTTCGGTCCGCTGTGCATAGATGATTGTGCGGTAGTTCGGGTCCTGCTCAACTTCCTGGGCAATCTTGTCCATGGTTGAGACGGCTTCTTCAGGGAAGTCACCGGCAGCAGATTCCGCAGACAACATCACGGCATCCGCACCTTCATAAACGGCCGTTGCAACGTCTGAAACTTCTGCGCGTGTTGGAACAGGAGACGTAATCATCGATTCCAGCATCTGGGTGGCAACTACGACCGGTTTGCCAGCCCGACGGCAAGCGCGGGTAATTCGTTTCTGAAGACCAGGCACCTGCTCCAGAGGCATCTCCACGCCGAGATCTCCACGGGCAACCATGATGGCATCTGAAAGTTCAATGATTTCATCAAGACGGCCAATTGCCTGAGGCTTCTCAATCTTGGCCAATACGCCAGCACGTCCGCGCGTGATTTTGCGGACTTCCGCAAGATCTTCCGGGCGTTGGACAAAAGACAGAGCAACCCAGTCCACATTCTGATCAAGTGCCGCGATCAAGTCTTTGTGGTCTTTTTCAGTCATCGCGCTTGTCGCGATTTCAGAGTCAGGAACACTGACACCTTTTCGATCAGAGATCTTGCCGCCGACAATCACTTTCGTAACTGCCTTGGTTGCATTTGCTTCTGTGACATTCAGCTGAATTTTGCCGTCGTCAATCAGGAGCCGATGCCCGGGTTCAAGCGCTTTTAGAATTTCTGGGTGCGGTAGATGTACTCGGTTCACATCGCCAGCAGATGTATCTGCATCCAGAGTGAACGTTGCCCCGTTTTCGAGCACCACTGGGCCATCACCAAATGTACCGACGCGGAGTTTGGGGCCCTGCAAATCGGCTAAAATTCCTATTGGTCGTCCTACAATCTCTTCAACAGCACGGATGCGGTCCACAAGCATCTTGAGACGATCATGATCGGTATGACTCATGTTGATGCGGAAAACATCCGCACCAGCACGATACAGCTTTTCAATGATGTCTTGTTCTGAGGAAGAGGGTCCGAGAGTTGCTAGAATTTTAACTCGCCGGTTTCGCCTCATCGCCCACCTGTTCCTTGTTGCACGGGTTCGGTCAGCTGAACTGTCCAGCTGCTCTGTTCCCCCGTGTCGATTTCAAAAAAGCCTGTCCGTTCGAAGCCACGAGCTACACAATCTTCAATTCCGCGAATGGTGAATTCTTTTTCGCGGGTGCACATGAATGCTCGTCCGCCCCACTCACCGAATTGGTCATAATCTACAGCGTATATGTAATAATAACGCGACACCAACGCACCTGGTACCAGCGTTTCACAATTATCGGACGACAGGTTCCACCAACCTTCGGTGACCCAATCGTTTTTGTCTTTGTAGCCAATGGCGACTCCAACCTGACTATCAGTCTTGTTGCAGAGACGCAGATCAGCTTTCGCTTCAACACTATATACGGTGTTCAAAAGTACAGCGAATGCACAGGCAATGACGGCCTTTGCAAACACGCTAATGCGTGCCAGAGACCTGCCCCGGTGCTGTTCCCCTACTTTAAACATATGTAGTCGTTCACTTTGCTGCTTAACAGACAACTGCTTTTTGAGGTGACAAGGCCTTTTTGTCAACGTCGTTAACAAGATATGTGCGGGCATATGCCAGCTTCCAAGCTGTGTTTCTATCTTCTGAAAATCTGCTTGGACCGATATATAGTCCCCTATGCGTAGAGAATTGGGGCGGTAACATGACCGTTTCTTCATCCATAGATTTTAGCTGTCAAAAAAACGTATACAAATTTTGGCCATCCACACGAAAAATCCCTTCAATGCTCAAATTCAGCATATGCGGCTTTTTGATACGCATTGAAAACAGACTTTCCGAATACAAAATTGTTATGGGCTTGGTTCCGCACGGCCTTTGGCGTAAACCTATGCGCCTGCGGTTTCAGCAGTATTTTCACATGCATGAAGTGAATCATGAACAACGCACCAAATCGGCCTTGTGAAGGTTTTCAGCCGTTCGAATTCATTCCCGGCGACTGGAAGGCAGGCCTTCTGATCTTGTGTGACCATGCGAGGAATGAGGTTCCTGAGGAATATGGTGATCTTGGAGTACCTGCAGCTCAATTTGAGCGCCATATTGGATATGATATCGGAGCGCGCGCAGTTACTTTGGAACTTGCCAGAAGGCTTGATGCCCCGGCTTGCCTTTCTACTTTTTCGAGGCTTCTAATTGACCCAAACCGCGGTGAAGACGACCCCACCTTGATCATGCGTCTTTCAGATGGTGCTGTTGTACCTGGAAATGCGAAAGTTGATGGTATTGAGCGGCAGCGGAGAGTCACGTGCTTTCACAAGCCCTATCATGATCTGATAGATCAGACCCTTGATCAGATGATGGCGGTTGCTCCGGCTCCGGTCATTATTTCGATACATAGTTTTACGCCAGTCTGGCGAGGTGTTTCGCGACCATGGCATGCAACTGTCCTTTGGGATAGTGACGCACGTGCCGTAACTCCTTTGATAGCAGGGCTCAGGGCACAGGATGATCTGGTTGTCGGAGATAATGAACCTTATGACGGTGCTCTCAGGAACGATACAATGTATCGCCATGCAACCCGCAGGGGTTTGCCTCAGGCGCTATTGGAATTGCGCCAGGATCTGATTGCGGATGAAGCTGGCGCACTGGAATGGGCAGATCGCTTGGAACCTATCCTGAAAGATCTTTCTCAAAGCCAGGACTGTCGGCACGTCAAATATTATAAATCCCGGTGCGATTGATATCAGATACCGGTGTTGCAATTAAACTTGGGAGATATGGGTATGGACAAGCAAACGAAAACAGAATTGGAAGCAGCTGTCTTTCGCAGACTTGTAGAGCACATGCGCGGGCGAACCGATGTGCAAAACATCGACATGATGAACTTGGCAGGTTTTTGCCGAAATTGCCTGTCCAATTGGTATCAGGACGCCGCGGGAGAAAAAGGCATTGATCTTGAAAAATCAGAGGCACGTGAGATTGTTTACGGCATGTCCTATGACGAGTGGAAATCCCAGTATCAGACAGAGGCCAGTGCGGAACAGAAAGCTGCGTTTGAGCAGAACAAACCGCAACAATAAGTTTGAAACTGCCCGAGATTAGGTCGTGCCCGCTTGACGGAACATTTCAAGTCTGGCACGGCACGGACACAAATTTGCTGTGCGAGTCGAGCCAATGCTCACATCGTGCGCGGGAACTGACAATTAAGAGAACCAACAAGGAGACGAAGCCTTATGTCCGATCCGGGTGGAGTGGCAGCTGATCAGCTGCGGGCGTTTATCGAGCGTGTTGAACGTTTGGAAGAAGAAAAAAAGGTCATCGCAGATGACATCAAAGACGTTTATGCCGAAGCCAAGGGCAACGGTTACGACGTCAAAATTCTTAGAAAAATAGTTTCTCTGCGGAAAAAACAACCGCATGAGCGCGAAGAAGAAGAAGCTGTTCTGGATCTCTATATGCATGCTCTTGGCATGGCAGGACCTGCGTCTTCTGAAAGCTGATATTAGTTAGCTAACAGATACAAATAAAAAGAGCGGCCAATGGGCCGCTCTTTTTATTTGCCGAGAGTTCTTTCGGTGCAGATTATCGTGCGAACCTAACTGGCAATACGACGATTGCCGGCCCCGCAAAGCGATCGGTTCTCATTTTAAAAGTGCGCTTCGGTTCAAAACTGGCTGCAACGAACCTGTTGCCCGGTAGCATTACATTTTTCAACTGGCGCTGGTTCGGGTGGCGAAGCCACGCAAAGGCCTGTTGGCGTGTTGTACCCATACCAGACAAGAGAGCGGGCTCGGATTTGTCAGGCAGACTTGCAAATCCTGCAAGCGGATCGATGATCTGATCTCTGGGAATTCGGCCAGAGACAGTCGCTTGCTGAGGGCGCTGGTTTGATGCTGTTGTGTTTGAGGTCGGGTCAGGCTGTGCACTTATCGCCGGTCGCAATGATCTGTTCAGGCTTGGCGGTGTAGCTGCAGCCGATGCGTAGGCCAATGTTGTTTCAGGACGCGGAGCCGGCGATGGTGATGGGACAGTGGTTCCTGTGGCAGCAGCAATGGCCGCGACTGGATTCGTAGGTGCGGATGCCGGTATTGGAACGGCATTGCCATTCTGTTTCGCGGCAGCAGTCTGTGTAGCTGATGTCAGCTCGGAGTTCGGTTTTTGAGCAGGAGACTGTGCAATCTGAAACCGGTCACCCAAAGGTTGGCTTGCTGTACTTGGCTGGCCCGATGCAAGTGCTGATCTTTGCGCATTCAATGTATTTGATCGTCTAATTGGTGCCGGAGCTGCGTTTGCCAGCTGTGTGGGTGCATCGATCGCCGGTTTGCTGTCCTGAGCCAGGCTCGCAATAGCTGTTCCCAAAGGATCCGCTGGACGTGCTAGCACTTTTCGACCAGGGACTGGTGGGTTTTCAATGACCGGGGCTGTTTGCGCTACTGAAGCGATATTCTGAGGCGGAGTTACAGTGCCTGACCGAGTGGCGCCTCCAGAAGGCTTGTCATCGTCACCGCCAAAAAGACTTGCGAATAGATTTCGTCCACCTGATCGCTGTTGTCCCGAGTTCGTCTGGACGATTGGCTCCCCTGGATTTGTCAGCTGCTGATCGCGGGTGGTGGCGGGACGTGAATTGCTGTCACGGCTCGACGCAATAATCGTCGGTCTTCTGGAGCCGCTTTTTCCTGATTTGGCTTCAGCCAAAGCAATCTTGTAACCTTTCAGTGGTTTTCCATCAGACGGGACGTGGAGTGTTCGCCCTTTCGGGAAGACTTTTACGAGCTGAGAACGGCTCATGCGAGGCCAATGGCGCACGCGGCCTGTGTCCATATGTACGAATGGCGACCCTGAACGTGGATAGTATCCAACACCACCAACATGTTTGCGCAATCCCGCTGCGCGAAGCTTGGTAAGGTTCACTCCAGGAATATAAAAATCCATCGCCTTGCCGAGGGTGTGCTGGCTATTTCGGGCAACGCCTTTTGAGCGTTTTCGCAACATGTTGTTGGTTGCTGGCGAACGGTAACTGGAGACGACATAGACGTGCTCCCGGCCGCCTACTTTCTTGTAGACTTCCCAGATCAGGTCGAGCAGTTCCGGATCCATCTTGATCATTTCATTGCGTCGCCAATCGCGCAGGAAGCGGTTCGCTTCGCGCAGACCGCCCGGAATGTAACGACCATTTTTCTTGAAGGTGATCGAAACACGCTCTTTGGTATGCGTGTTGTAAAGCTTAAGTGTCCTGGTTTCAGCTTGAGCTGCAATGGAGAAGCTGACAGCGCATATAAATAGAGCGCTTGCTGCAATCGCAGCACGCTTGAACCACCTTACGGCGTCGCAACCAACCAACCGTTTACGCAATCTCTATCTCGCCGTTTATTGATGGTTCAGATCCATCCCATGCTCCCCAGCAGGTGATGTAATTTAGCTGCCCCAGGTTAAGAAGTTTTTACCCTAATTCCAAATGCGAGAAAATCGTGGCAAAAATGCAACTTCGCATCTGTCATTTAGCAAAAGACCTAACACAAGCTGTTTAGACCCTGATTATGACAAAATATCGGCCAAAACGGCCTCTAGTGCATTGAGTTACGTCAGATCATGCTGCGGCATCTTTGCCGCTTTCATCCAAACCATATTCTTTCAACTTTCGATAAAGCGTGGAACGACCGATGCCTAGACGTTTTGCGACTTCGGTCATGCGCCCTGCATAGTGAGTGATCGCGGCGCGAATCAGTTCCTCCTCAATGTCGTTGAGTTTTCGAACATGGCCTTCCTGGTCGAGGTTGCGCATGAAGCCAAAGGGAGCCGATTGCTCAAATCCCGCCGGTTGTACTGGGGGCGTCGCCAATTGCTGCGATGAGACATTGGGTGCCGCAGGCGAAAAATGTGGATGTGCAGGCGCCGTGTTGTGTTCCGGAAGAGGTGCAGATGTAACGGGAACACTTTGTGTTATCGGCTGCTCAAATGACGATGCAACTTGCGGAAAGTCATTTTGAGTCAACTGTGGTCCATCACACAGAACAACCGCGCGAAAAACTGCGTTTTCCAATTGGCGGATGTTCCCTGGCCAATTGTACTCCTGCAGCATGGCAAGCGTATCTGATGTAATGCCGGCAACACGCGGCTTACCCTCTTCAGCAGAAAAGCGAGCCAGGAAGTGTCTCGCAAGCGCCGGAATATCTTCCCGCCGGTCCCGCAAGGGCGGTATCCAGACCGGAAAAACATTCAGCCGATAGTATAGGTCTTCTCGAAAAAGACCGTCTTTGACCTGATCAATCAAACGCCTGTTGGTTGCCGATATCAGGCGAAAATCCACTTTGACTGGCCTGCGGGAACCAATCGGGTCAATTTCATTTTCCTGAATGGCTCGTAGCAGTTTGACTTGGACGTCCTGAGGAAGTTCGCCGACTTCGTCGAGAAACAATGTTCCGCCGTGAGCTTCCTGGAATTTTCCGATATGTTTGTCGGCGGCGCCGGTGAAGGCGCCTTTTTCGTGTCCGAAGAGGATCGATTCAACGAGATTATCCGGGATCGCACCACAGTTCACCGTAATGAGTGGCTTTGATTTTCGATCACTTGTGCCTTGAATGGCACTTGCAATCATCTCCTTGCCGACGCCGCTTTCACCTTCAATCAGGATCGGAATATTGGACGCCGCAGCCCGTTTGCCGAGATTGATCACTCGTTCCATTGCGGGGGAGTGGGTAATAATATCGGCAAAAGTCAGTGTTCCCGAGGCCTGTTTTCGAATTCTTGTGATTTCGCCTTCAAGTGCAGACGTCTTCAGCAAATTTCGAATCGAGACATTCAGTCGTTCGGGAGCGACAGGTTTGACTGCAAAGTCCTGGGCACCCGCATTCATGACGCTTACAACTGTGTCAATGCCGCCGTGTGCTGTCTGAACGATGACCGGAGTGGCAATTTTGTCGGACCGCAACCGCTCCAGTACACCGAGCCCGTCGAGCTCCGGCATAACCATATCGAGAATGATCAGATCAATCTCGCTGGCTTCAGGGCCAGTCATGATTTGAACGGCTTGAGCTCCGTTTTCAGCCGTTTTGGAACGATATCCAAATTTTTTCACCGCTTCCTGCAGCAAACGCTGCTGGATTGGGTCGTCATCAACAATGAGAATTTTACCACTGATTGCTTGCATCGGAGATATCGTTTCGGTCTGTATTGTCTCGTTTCGGGCCATTCTGGTCGTAATTGGGTAAACAAATCGTCCAAGGTTGCACAAAAAAGTCTAATCATCTCCATTGCGATTATACGGGCCCACGGCCTACAAATTCCGTATCGAAATTTCCAATGCCGATCAGGCTGATTGCTTTCCGGAGAAAAACATGCCGTTGCCGCACCCTAATTTTGCGCCTGAGTCATCAGCATCTGTGGAGCTGGGTGATTTGCCGGAATGGAACCTGTCGGATCTTTATTCTTCGATAGAGGCACCGGAAGTCGCGGCCGATCTAAAGGAATGTCTGGAGCGTGCCAAGACCTTTGAGGCGTCTTACAAGGGGCGCCTGTCCGACCTTGCAAAAGAAAATGTTGCAGCGCTTGTAACGGCTATTCGCGCCTATGAAGACCTTGAAGACCTCATGGGACGAGTAATCTCCTTTGCAGGCCTCGTCTATGCTGGCAACACGATCGATCCACCACGGCAAAAATTCTATGGAGACGTTCAAGAGCAGATTACCACTGCAAGCTCCCATCTGCTCTTTTTCGGCCTTGAGATAAACCGCATAGACGATGCCGTGCTGGATGCAGCATTAGACGATGAGCATCTCGGTCATTACCGACCTTGGCTTGAAGACCTTCGCAAAGACAAGCCTTATCAGCTCGAAGACCGCGTCGAGCAATTGTTTCACGAGAAATCGGTGACTGGCAGCAGCGCGTGGAACCGGTTGTTCGATGAAACAATGGCCTCGTTGAAATTTGACGTAAACGGCGAAGAACTTGCGATTGAACAGACGCTCAATCTGCTTGTTGATCCTGTACCGGAGAAACGCCGTGACGCCTCGGCTGCATTGACGAAGACATTTACGGAAAACCTGCCGACCTTCACGCTGATTACCAATACGTTGGCCAAAGACAAGGAAATTTCTGATCGTTGGCGTAATTTTTCCGATATTGCCGATAGCCGTCATCTGGCCAACCGTGTCGAGCGCGAAGTCGTCGATGCGATGGTGTCTGCAGTACGTGACGCCTATCCGAGGCTGTCGCACCGCTATTATAAGCTGAAGGCCAAATGGTTGGGAATGGACCAGCTTAACACCTGGGATCGCAATGCTCCGCTGCCGGATGCAGACACGCGTGTTATCCCTTGGGCTGAAGCCAAAGACACTGTCTTGTCCGCCTACAATACGTTTTCGCCCGACATGGCAGAAATTGCGGGCAGGTTCTTTGACAAAGGCTGGATTGACGCTCCGGCGCGCTCTGGAAAGGCTCCCGGAGCGTTTGCCCATCCTACTGTGCCCAGTGCTCACCCTTATGTGCTTGTGAACTATCAGGGGAAAATCAGGGACGTGATGACGTTGGCGCACGAATTGGGGCACGGCGTTCATCAGGTTCTGGCTGGACCAAACGGTCCTTTGATGGCACCGACACCACTGACTTTGGCAGAAACTGCCAGCGTGTTTGGTGAAATGCTGACATTCAAGTCCTTGCTGTCGAAGGCCGACAATCCACAAACGCGCAAAGTCATGCTCGCAGCCAAGGCAGAAGACATGATCAATACAGTGGTTCGCCAGATTGCGTTTTACAGTTTTGAGCGCAAGATCCACACAGAACGTCGCAATGGTGAGCTCACTGCAGACAAGATCGGCGAATTGTGGCTATCTGTTCAGGAAGAAAGCCTAGGTCCGGCAATTAAGCTGAGTGAAGGTTACGAAACGTTCTGGACCTATATTCCTCATTTCATTCATTCGCCGTTTTATGTCTATGCGTATGCCTTTGGCGATTGCCTGGTAAATTCGCTTTATGCGGTGTACGAGGAAGCCGAGACCGGATTTCAGGAGAAGTATTTTGATCTTCTGAAAGCTGGAGGGACAAAGCATCATTCAGAGCTTTTAAAGCCCTTCGGTCTTAGTGCGACGGACTCGGATTTCTGGAAGAAGGGTCTGTCAGTCATCGAGAGGCTCATTGATGAGTTGGAAGAACTCGATAAGGCTTAGTTGCCCAAGAGACCCCAGGTGAATGTGACACCGCCTTTTCAGCATCGCCCTTATGATGGCTCTAGCCACCCGTTTACCGTTGGCTTGAAGCCTCTTCGGGAGAACGCTTGGCTCGAACCTGATCCGTTGCTGCGCAGTCATCTGGACGAAAAAGATCGTCTGATCGCGGCGAATCTGGAAGCCGTCTTTCGTACAGAATCAGACACGGATAATGCGCAGCGTGAAGTTTTAACGCTGATTGCGGACAATTTGGATGCGTACCATTCATCAATCTATGAGGTCGATCCAGACTACGTCTCACTTCGCTCAAATGACAAACGGATTAATCTTTCTGAAGGACCTGCGCTTCTGACGGCAGCGCGCATTGTTCAGGAGGATCTGGTCATCATGCGTCCAGGGCCAAAGGGCTATCGGCTTGTAGCGGCATGCCTGTGCTTCCCGTCTTCTTGGTCTTTGGCAGAAAAATTTGGCCAGTCAATGACCGGGATTCATGAGACCGTTCCCGGTTTCAATGGTAGCCGCATGGGGCAAATGGTTGCAAGAGTGTTCGAAAATTTGGGCACAGAACAGATTTTGTGCCGGTTCAACTGGTCTATTTACCCCGACGGACAGCTACACCATCCGGAGGCGAGACAAATCCCTGTCGAGTCTTCTGAAGCTCTGTTGGCAAAGATATTTCTTCGGGTAGAGCGACAAACCCTGCGCCGTTTGCCGGGGAGTGGAGACATCTTGTTCACAATCAAGATTCACCATGATCCGTTGTCCGCTTTGAGCCAGCAAGCCGATCAGGCGGATGTTGCCGAACAGCTCAAGACGCAGCTTCTCGCGCTGGATGATGATCAGCTTGCCTACAAAGGATTAGCACCAAGTAGAAATGCGCTGGTAGAAGCACTGGGAACTCTTGCATTGGGTACTGAAACCTGACTGCGGCAGTTTGGCGGTTAAGTCTGCTGGATATCCCGGCTATTGTCCTTATGTATTGGCGGGTAACACTCGTTAGAATTGTTCGGGAGCAGTTGGCCATATGCCGCAGGAAAAAGATCGCGAAAGCAACCGCTTGAGCGCCCGGATGGGCCGTTATGCCAAGGTCGGCACCAATATGGGCGGTATCGCGGCAAAGGTGGCGGGGGCTCGGTTGTTTGGCCTTGATCTCGACAACGGCAAGAATGCTGCAGAGCTGGCTGCCGCGCTGGGCGGTCTCAAGGGGCCGCTCATGAAAGTGGCCCAGCTCCTGTCAACCATTCCTGATGTCCTTCCACCAGAGTACACCACAGAACTCGCCAAACTGCAGGCCAATGCTCCGCCAATGGGTTGGGCGTTTGTAAAACGACGGATGCGTGCTGAACTTGGTGCCAATTGGCAGGGGCGCTTCGAGGAATTCGGCAAAGACCCATCTGCAGCCGCATCGCTTGGTCAGGTTCATAGCGCGATCGGGCATGATGGGCGCATCCTGGCCTGCAAGCTGCAGTATCCGGATATGGCTTCGGCGGTAGAGGCCGATCTCAAACAGCTGCAGATGTTATTTTCCCTGCACAAGCGGATGAGCCCGGCGATTGACACCAGCGAGATGGTCAAGGAAATCAGCGCCCGTGTTCGCGAAGAACTAGATTATGCCCGTGAAGCGGCGCATATCGCCATGTATCAGCAGATTCTCAAGGATGCTCCGCACATCCGAGTGCCGACGGTGGTTGATGACCTCTCGACGAAACGCCTTTTAACAATGGGTTGGCTTGAAGGCCGACCGTTGCTGGATTTCAAGGAGCATTCGCAGGAAGAACGAAATGTTCTGGCAAAAACGATGTTTCATGCCTGGTGGCACCCGTTCAGCCATTTCGGGGTGATTCATGGAGATCCACATCTTGGCAACTACACTGTTTTTGAAGAAGATGGAGTCCCGTCGGGAATCAACTTGCTGGACTACGGCTGTATCCGGATCTTCCCGGAAGGCTTTGTAGAAGGTGTCGTTGATCTCTACATGGGCCTCTTGGAAGAAGACAATGACCGTGTTGTGTCGGCATATGAGCGGTGGGGGTTCCAGAATCTCAACAAGGAAGTTATTGAAGTCCTCAACATCTGGGCCCGCTTTATCTATGGCCCACTTCTCACTGACAAAGTGAGATCGATTGCCGATGGTGTTTCGGCAGCTGAATACGGGCGAAAAGAAGCCTTCAAGGTTCACTCCGCTCTTAAAGAGCTTGGTCCGGTGACCGTCCCGCAGGAATTTGTCTTTATGGACCGCGCGGCGATTGGTCTCGGTGGTGTGTTTTTGCATTTGCGCGCAGAATTGAATTTCTTTGAATTGTTCAACGAACAAATCGATGGGTTTAAGGCTGCCAAAGTTCGAAAAAGGCAAGATTTGGTATTGAAATCAGCAGGTTTGGACAAGGCCTCTCAAACTGCATGATAGGATGTTTGGACACGGTAGCTTCTGCAGCCCGAATGGAAATGGCGAACAACCTCCGCCGTCAGAAACCGGATAGGAGTGCGCTTGGAAGGATTTCCTTTTGCAAAAGATTGCCCAGAGGGAAAACTTTATTGTAAAGAGAACGCCGAATGTCGAATTTTTCTGGGGGACTTGATGTCTGACGAAAACGTACCTGCAATGGATTATGACGCGCACGAGCAAACTTATGAGGGTTTCATAAACTTTTCAAAGGTTGGCACGATTGCGGTTCTGAACATCGTATTGTGCTTGATCCTGTTTGCTTTCGGTGGCACCGCCGCAACTGTCTTTGGTTGGTTGATGTTGGTGGCAACGATTGTCGCCGCCGGAATCGGTATGGCGCTCGGTGCTGCTGGCTGGATTCCTCCGGCAGTCGTTTTTGTACTGACTGGCGTCTTGGCAATCCTGACTGTTTAATCCGAATTATTACTCCGCGTGCCCGAATTCTCGGCACGCCAATCCTTGGGAGGGGTATATGAAAATAGCTGTGCCGCGCGAAAGCGACGCGGTTGAAACCCGCGTGTCCGCCACTCCGGACACGATCAAGAAACTTATCGGCTTCGGAGCAACTGTCGTTGTTCAAAAAGATGCCGGTAAATTGTCTCGTATTCCCGACCAAGACTACAAAGACGCTGGCGCCAAGATCGCGGCAGATTTTGACGCCACAGTTGCAGATGCAGATGTTGTGCTGAAGGTTCGCAGGCCGAGTGCTGCCGAACTCAAGCCTATGAAAGCAGGTGCCTTGGTTCTCGCGGCGATGGATCCGTTTGGGAACGAAAAAGACGTTGCTGCCATGGCAAAAGCGGGCATCACGGCCTTCTCGATGGAATTCATGCCGCGCATCACACGTGCGCAGGTGATGGATGTCCTGTCTTCTCAGGCCAACCTTGCCGGATATCAGGCTGTCATTGAAGCTTCTGCGGAATATGACCGCGCGATGCCAATGATGATGACGGCAGCGGGAACGGTTCCAGCTGCGCGTGTTTTTGTTATGGGTGCCGGTGTTGCAGGTCTACAGGCTATCGCTACGGCGCGCCGCCTTGGCGCTGTAGTGACGGCAACCGACGTTCGTCCTGCTTCCAAAGAGCAAGTTGAGTCGCTTGGTGCGAAGTTTGTCGCTGTTGAGGACGAAGAGTTCAAACAGGCCGAAACTGCTGGCGGATATGCCAAGCAGATGTCTGAAGAATATCAGAAAAAGCAAGCTGAGCTGGTTGCGTCTCATATCGCCAAGCAGGACATCGTCATCACGACTGCATTGATTCCGGGCCGTCCGGCTCCCAAGCTGGTCAGCAAAGCAATGCTGGAATCCATGCGGCCAGGATCTGTGATTGTAGATTTGGCAGTAGAGCGCGGCGGCAATGTTGAAGGTGCCAAGGCGGGCAAGGTTGCGACTGTCGCCGGCGTTAAAGTGGTCGGACATCTCAATATGGCTGGGCGGATCGGAGCTTCGGCTTCCACGCTTTATGCCAAGAACCTGCTCGCTTTCCTCGAGACGATGATCGACAAGGAAGCAAAAGTTCTCAAGCCCGACTTTGAGGATGAGCTGGTGCAAGCCACCGTATTGACCCGGGATGGCAAGGTGGTTCACTCCGCCTTTGCTCCGGCTGAAAGCTGAGGGGGGATTGATGAGCGAATTGTCTCAAACCGAAGCACTTGAACGCGCGAATGCGGCTGCGGAAGCAGCCAGGGAAGCAGCGTCCAATGCTCAGGAAGCTGCGACTGCAGCGCAGGGATATGCAGACCAGATTACAGCTGGTGCCGTTGACGCAGCAAGTCATGCTGTTTCTTCTGGCGGTGCAATCGAGCCGTTTGTGTTCCTGTTTTCCGTATTCGTTATGGCGATCTTCGTCGGCTACTATGTGGTCTGGTCGGTGACGCCTGCCTTGCACACACCATTGATGGCTGTGACCAACGCGATTTCATCCGTGATAGTTGTCGGTGCGCTGCTGGCAGTTGGTGTTGATCTCACCTCCGGCGATGGCGCTTTTATGGCGCGTGTCTTCGGTTTCCTGGCTCTTGTTCTGGCGAGTGTAAACATCTTTGGCGGGTTCCTTGTGACCAGTCGGATGCTGGCCATGTACAAGAAAAAGCAGAAATAGGAGGTCGGATCGATGTCAGCTAATCTTACCGCGGTCCTTTACCTCGTATCCGCTGTTCTCTTCATCATGGCTCTTCGTGGCCTTTCCAGTCCGGAAAGCTCCCGTCAGGGCAATACTTACGGCATGATCGGGATGGCAATTGCCGTCGTGACCACGCTGTTTGCATCCGGAATCACCGGTAGTTCGTTCCTGCTGATCGTTGGCGGTGTTGCTATCGGCGGTGGCGTTGGTGCGATCATCGCAAAACGCATTCCGATGACTGCGATGCCGCAGCTTGTCGCAGCGTTCCACTCGCTGGTCGGTCTCGCGGCCGTGTTTGTGGCTGCAAGTGCGCTTTATGCGCCGGAAGCTTTTGGTATCGGTTCCGCTGGTGGCATCCACGCATCGGCCATGGTCGAAGCGTCAATTGGCGCCGCAATCGGTGCAATCACTTTCACTGGATCTGTGATCGCATTCCTGAAGCTGGATGGCCGCATGTCGGGTGCACCGATCATGTTACCAGCTCGCCATATAATCAATATTGGCCTGGCGGCTGCAATCATCGTGTTGACGATTATGTTGGTCGGCAGCGAAAGCATGACGGTCTTCTGGCTGCTGGTATTGGTTGCCTTCGTCTTTGGTGTTCTCATCATCATTCCGATTGGCGGCGCAGATATGCCGGTTGTCGTCTCGATGCTGAACTCCTACTCAGGCTGGGCAGCTGCTGGTATCGGCTTTACGCTCGGCAACATGGCTCTGATCATTACAGGTGCTCTTGTGGGTTCGTCCGGTGCGATCCTGTCTTACATCATGTGTAAGGGTATGAACCGCTCCTTCATCTCGGTTATTCTAGGCGGCTTTGGCGGGGAAACTGCTGCTGCAGGTGGTGCAGATGCAGAAGAGCGTCCGGTGAAACAGGGTGCAGCTGATGATGCAGCCTTCATTATGAAGAATGCGTCCAAGGTCATCATCGTGCCGGGTTACGGCATGGCCGTGGCGCAGGCTCAGCATGCGCTGCGCGAATTGGCTGATACGCTCAAGGAAGAGGGTGTTGAAGTCAAATACGCCATCCATCCGGTTGCAGGCCGTATGCCAGGGCACATGAACGTGCTGCTTGCTGAAGCCAACGTGCCTTACGATGAAGTGTTCGAGTTGGAAGATATCAACTCCGAATTTGCGCAAGCTGACGTGGTCTACGTGATCGGAGCGAACGATGTTACCAACCCGGCCGCTCGTGATGACCCGCAGTCACCGATTTACGGTATGCCGATCCTCGACGTCGACAAGGCTGGAACGGTTCTCTTCGTCAAGCGCGGTATGAGTTCCGGTTATGCTGGTATTCAGAACGAGCTGTTCTTCAACGACCGGACCATGATGTTGTTCGGTGATGCGAAGAAAATGACGGAGAACATCGTCAAGGCTATGTAATCGGTTTTACTCAGACGATTTCGAAAGGCGCGGATTTTCCGCGCCTTTTGTTTTTTGATGAAAGCGTTATAAGCCGCTGCATGATGCAATCTGCGCCCGAACCATTTGTTTATGATCCGCCCCAGGAGCCGTTTCTGGCGGTGCTGCATGTGGATGATGATATTCTTGTCATCGATAAGCCAAGCGGTTTGTTGAGCGTGCCGGGCAAGGCTGCCGAGCATTCTGATTGTATTGAAGCGCGGGCCCAGTCGGTTCACCCCGAAGCAAGAATCGTTCATCGTCTGGATATGGATACATCCGGCGTGATGATCCTTGCCATGAATGCCAAGGCGCATCGACATCTTGGCTTGCAATTTGAACGACGGAAGACAGCAAAGGCATACATTGCCGAAGTATGGGGTCATGTTGCTGACGATGAAGGTGAAGTCGATCTTCCTCTCATTTGCGACTGGCCCAACCGTCCTAAACAGATGGTCAGTTTTGAGCATGGCAAGCCCGCATTGACGAGATGGCAGGTGATTGAGCGCTTAGAGCGAACGACCCGAATGCGCTTGTTCCCGTACACAGGCCGCTCTCATCAGCTTCGTGTGCATATGCTAGCTTTGGGGCATGCGATCATCGGGGATCGGTTTTATGCAGATGGTGAGGCTCTGATGGCTTTAAGTAGATTAGCACTGCACGCAGAAAGCCTGACTGTGCATCACCCGACCGGGGGGGGGCGTTTTACATTCAGGTCTAAAGCGGATTTCTGATCGGCACGCCTACTGAACCATCATACCAGTTTCCAGGAGGTCGCTGTTTTCCGGATATATCTCAGCCATCTTGTCGCGGCAAAGATGCGCAATTAGATGTAATTCAACGTCCGTAAGCGGTGCGGGTTTCTGGTATGACAGGACCGGAGTTTGGTCTGCTTCGGACACCGGTTCGCTGACATTCACTTTTGAGTCGGCAATTGCTCTTTGAATGTTTTCAAGGCCGGTGAAGTCTTCCAGATGCCGGATGGATTCATTTTTCTGTGCAAGAAACGTCTCGAGTTTGATCGGGAGAAGCATCGCGGGGATCTGTTCAAAATTGTTGTGGTTCAATGCCGCGATGACATCTGTATTTCTAACCCACTCCATGCAAGCGCTTGCCAGATCGTCTTCGTTCCTGATTAAGCCCATACTTTTTTGAGAGCGCATCGTATCAACGACGTTCCGGTAGACGTAGATGCATTTCAGGTCTGAAATAAAGTCTGCGGCTTTTGCAATAGTAAGAAATGAGCCCTTGGGTGATCTGCAAGCCCAGATCTCTTTTTCAATTGCTTTTGTAGCTTCATCGCAATGCTGTTTGAAAAATGTGAGCGCGCCGACGAGAGCATGTTTGGGAAGTTCTCCAAGTATTTCCAGATCAACAGACCCAAAGTTCATATCTCCCGAGAGCAGATTTTGAAGGTAACGAGATTGCAGTTCTGAGCGTTCTTGTAGGGCAACACACTCTGTATGCGTGAATTCGGTGAGCATCAACAATCGGCGCGCTGCGTTCGCACCATAACAAATGCCATTTTCCGAACTTGAAATGAGGCGTTGAATAAGAGACGTGCCAGAGCGTGCCGTTGGTGATGACACGACAATTGGAGCTGCTGGCATGATGGTTCCAAATTGGTGCGAGGTCTGAGTACTTGAAATTGCGGGAACAGTATGCCCAACCGCAACTCTTGATTGGAAAACCGATTCTCTGGGTGTGCCAGGTTACCCGCTAACGCGTCCAAGGCCTTCCCGGGCGATCTTGTTGGATGCATCCAGGTTTTGCGCTTTCGCAAAATTCCTGCGGGCGTCTTTGGGCTTGCCCAGCAATTCTAGGGCAAGGCCGCGATTGGCCCAGGCAACAGCTGATCTTCGATCCAGATTGACGGCCATTGATAGATCAGAGAATGCAGCGTTCGGGTCGTTCAATGTGAGGTAGGAAATACCGCGTGCAATGTAGGGTGCACTCGCTTTCGGGTTAAGGCCGACCGCAGTTGCAAAATCTTCAATCGCACGAGCATCCTGGTTTTGTGCCTGATAGATCAAGCCGCGATTGTAGAAAGCACGAGCGTCGCTGCTGTCTCGCGTGATTACCGAGTTGAAGTCGGCAAGGGCCGCGCTGAAATTGCCATTCTGACGATAGATGTTTCCACGTCCGACATAGGCAGGATCATAATCAGGTTTGATGTTGATCGCGCGTGAGTAATCAGAGACCGCAAGCTCGTTTTGACCAAGACGACGATAGACCAATGCCCGGTTGGCGTAGGTCTGGTAGGACTGTGGATTGAGTTGCAGTGCGCGATTAAAATCTTCGATCGCCTTGTCAAGCTTGCCGGCCTGACCATAAGCGATGCCGCGTGTGCTGTATGCAGTCGCGTCGTTCGGATTGGATTCAATGACCGATGTTAGTGAAGCAATATTCGTTGATGACCCGACAGATGAATTAACCGGAACGTCGTTATAGACACTACTGCCCTGGCAGCCTGCCAAAAGGGTAGCAAGACCCAAAAGTGTTGCGTGAGGTAAAAAATTCCGCATCCGGCACATACGATCTCTTGTTATAAAGCGACGAAACATGCCGTTCATCTGCCTCCAATTGGGCGGTATTGTGGCTGCGAGGCGAAACGCAAAGCTGCTTTGTGCAAATCCTGACAAAACGCCAAAAAGCCGACCATCGTCCCGGTCGGCCTCACGGCAATTTTGCAAATTGTATTGCGATGCATGCTACCGGATGCATGCTCAAGCCGCGGTTAGCGGCGAGCTGCTGGCTTGCCCGGCAGAAGACCTTCGCGCTGTGCCTTTTTACGGGCCAGCTTGCGGGCACGACGAATAGCTTCAGCTTTTTCGCGCGCTTTCTTTTCAGACGGTTTTTCAAAATGACCGCGAAGTTTCATTTCACGGAAGATGCCTTCACGCTGCATCTTTTTCTTGAGCGCTTTCAGCGCTTGATCGACATTATTGTCGCGAACCAGAACCTGCACGCGTTTTTTCCCGTTGCTAAGCGCTGCGGTCAGTCCGCAGCTAAATTTAAGCCATGATAGAAGCGAGGTCGCGCTAACGCTAGAAGGCATTCACGAGTGCAAAATAACCTGATCGCCGCTAATGCGTCGCCCACTTTGAGCCGCGTACATACCAGAGCATGTAAGGGCTGTCCACAGCGATTCTTAAAAGAAACCGCTGAAATCCGACTCTTACAGCAAGTTCATAACACTGGACAGCAGTGGACACTGTGTGATTTCACGATTACAGGTGAAAGGCTGACCTGATGGCCTGATTGTTGGAGGTAACAATGGCGCAGAGCGCTTACGGGCCCCCCGATTCGGAGCCAAAACAATCGCTATGGCAAAGTGATATTCGGCCAACCCTGTCACTCGGACTTCCCTTGGTAGGTGCGCAGCTTGCGCAAATGGCGATCAATACAACCGATGTATTGATGATAGGGCGCTTGGGCGCTGAGGAACTTGCTGCATCTGTTCTGGCATTCAACTTCTACATGTTGCTCTGGTTTTTCGGAATGGGAATTCTGCAAGCCGTCATCCCGCTGGCGGCAAAGGCTCGCGGCCAACGAAATTCCCGTGAGCTTCGAAGAGCAGTTCGCATGGGATTCTGGATATCAGCAATCTTTAGCATTCCAGTCTGGTTTCTCCTGTTCTTCATTGACGACCTGTTGGTTCTGTCAGGACAGGATCCGGAACTAGCTCGGCTTGCCGGAATCTATATGCGTGTGTTGCAGTGGACCATGTTGCCAGCTTTGCTGATCATGGCAATCCGTGGGTTCCTGACTGTGATGGAGCGAACTCAAATAGTGCTTTGGGCGACGCTTGGCGGCGCGATTATCAATGCGGTCCTCGACTACATTTTGATTTTTGGAGAATTCGGATTTCCGCGTCTTGAATTGATTGGAGCGGGAATAGCTTCAGTCTTCAGTGCAACAGCCACGTTTTTGTTTTTGACAGCTTACGCCCTTCTGCATCCGAAGTTACGTCGATACCATATTTTTGGACGGATCTGGCGATCTGATTGGCCGGTGTTCTTCCAGATTGTGCGATTGGGAACCCCCATAGGGCTGACAATTGTCGCTGAAGGATCTCTTTTCACTGCATCTGCCATCATGATTGGCTGGCTCGGCACCATTCCGCTCGCCGGTCACGGAATCGCCCTTCAGATTGCATCGCTGACATTCATGGTGCCGGTCGGGTTGTCCGTTGCCGCCATGACAAGGGTTAGTCTGGCTGCCGGACGCGGTGATCATGAGGGGATAGGACGAGCCGGATGGACGTCCCTTTGGGTGACCGTTGCCTTCATGGGATGCTTTGCAATCCTGTTTTGGACGATCCCTGAAACCCTGGTTGGTCTTTATCTCGATCTGGATGACCCGCAATCCCAGGAAGTACTGACTTATGGTGTCTCGTTCCTGCTAGTCGCCGCTATATTCCAGTTGGTTGACGGCGGACAAATCATCGGGGTCAACAATCTGCGCGGGCTGGGTGATACAACGGTACCACTTTTCTACGCATTGTTTGGGTATTGGGTTGTCGGCCTGAGCCTGTCCCTGGGACTTGGTTTTCTTGCCGATTGGGGTGGTGTAGGTGTCTGGTGCGGACTGGCAGGCGGTTTAGCTGTAGTGGCGCTACTTGCAAACATGAGATTTTCCCGGCGCGAAAAGCTCGGTCTTGTTAAGCTCTAGATTGGTTGAATTTCTCAGTTTGTCTTGGACGAGATCCGATTGACGTGCCCCATTTTTCGGCCTTCGCGGGTTTCCGCTTTGCCGTACAAATGCAGTTGTGCATCCGCTTCTGACAGAATGGACTGCCAATTGTCGGCGTCAAATCCAATCAAATTTTCCATCACGGCATCAGAATGACGAGCCGCCGAGCCTAGAGACCATCCGGCAATGGCGCGAACATGTTGATCAAACTGCGATATTAAACAAGCGTCTTGTGTCCAGTGCCCGGAATTGTGAACGCGTGGGGCGACTTCATTCACAAGCAGCCGTTCGCCACCGCCCTCTCGAACAAGGAACATTTCGACACCCATCACGCCAACATAACCTAGAGCAGATACGATATCTTCAGCCATTTGACGTGCGGTCTCTTCGGTCGACGCCGATACGCCTGCGGGTACTGTCGACATCTTCAAAATATGGTTTTCGTGATGATTTCGGGCAATATCATAGCTTGCGCAAGTACCGTCCAGATCACGCGCAACTATGACTGAAACTTCGCATTCAAACGGAATGAGTGCTTCGAGAACAGCGGGAACGCTGCCAATTTTCTCATATGCTCCCGGTAGATCGCCGGGCTGCTGCACCATGATCTGACCTTTGCCGTCATATCCAAATCGCCTAGTCTTGAGAACGCCTTTGCCGCCAAATGTTTCAACCGCAGATTCCAGATCAGCTTGCGAGTTGATTTCGGCAAAGTCTGCAATAGCAACGCCTGCGTCTGACAAAAACTGTTTTTCCGACAGGCGATCCTGAGAGACTTCTAAAGCACGTACGCCGGGGCGGACCGGAACCTTGGCATCAAGAAGCGTCGCTGTCGGTCCAGGCACATTTTCAAATTCATAAGTGACAACAGAAACCGCGGCAGCAAACTTGTTAAGCGCGTCAACATCCTCATATGGTGCGACTGTGTAGGCCGAGCAGACGTCAAAGGCCGGGCTGTTTGGGTCCGGACAGAATATATGTGTTTTTAGCCCGAGGCTTGCCGCAGATTGCGCCAGCATTCGACCCAGCTGACCACCACCGAGAATACCGATTGTATCGCCTGGGCTCAGCTTTTTGGTTGCGCTCATGAACAGCAGTCCTGTGTCAAATGATTGAATTAGGCGGGGTTGTTTACCGGAAACTCTGAAACAGCGGCGGTGCGCTCTGCACGATACTTATCGAGTGCAGTTTCGGTCACCTCGTCACTGAGAGCCAATACTGCACCTGCAAGAAGCGCTGCATTCGTTGCTCCGGCTTTGCCAATCGCAAGAGTTCCGACTGGAATGCCTCCCGGCATCTGGACAATAGACAAAAGACTGTCTTCACCGGACAACGCACGGCTTTCGACGGGAACACCGAAGACAGGAAGCGGCGTTAGCGCAGCGACCATGCCTGGAAGATGTGCCGCTCCGCCTGCGCCTGCTATGATTACCTTGAAACCCTCGGACTTTGCACTTTTTGCGAAACTGTACATTCGGTCAGGTGTGCGATGGGCAGATACAATGCGCGCATCAAAAGTGACGCCCAATTGCTCGAGCGTGTCCGCCGCGTGTTTCATAGTTGGCCAGTCCGATTGACTACCCATGATAATTGCGACATCCGCCTGCGCCATGTTTTGCTCCAAATTTCCTTTAGGGCCGGAAGAGCGGCGGAGTATAGGCACAGCGCCGCGCTTCGCAAGCGCGAAAAGACGTTACACCGGACAGGCAATTTCCAGGTCGCTCGGTGATAGGTTCTTCATACGAAGAGTTTGCTGTTCAGGCGATGATATCGGGGAACAGCTGATCTTCCAGAGCTGAGATCCGGTCTTTTATCATCAGCTTCTTTTTCTTCAGTCTTTGTAGCTGCAAGACATCGTGCTTTTGGGATTCTGCTAGAGCCTCCACTGCGACATCAAGGTCCCGGTGTTCCTGACGAAGCTGGGCCAGTTCCGTACGCAAAGCATCAGTGTTCATTTGTGCCATGCACATCTCCAAAATATCTGGCCTCAGTCCTAGTCTATTTTTGTGCTGCCCGACAAGTTATCACGATTTTCGAATCGCCTCGCCCTTCGATTTGCGTCTTCATCGAGAGGTCTTTCAGATTTGACAAGAAACTCCACCGGGCTGGATAACTTGTACGCTGACAAATACGTCAGGGTAAAAAATCATGAGTCTTAAACGGCTTATTTCCCTACGTCGCTTTAGGGTTTTCTAAGGATAACAAGCGGAATGCATCATATGAGGGTGAAACACCGCAGTTATGTGAATTCTGCAATCGACAATACTGAAAATCCGTTGCACGATGTCAATGTTGAGCCAAAAGACCGGAGGTTTTTCTATGTCAATGCAGTCGCATCTCGCAGAACTTCAGCGCCGTCACGCGGAAATGGAACGCAAAATAGAAGACGCCCTGTTGCATCCGAGTACTGACTCTCTGAAATTGGCTAACATGAAACGACAGAAGCTCAAGATCAAAGATGAGATCGAACGAATACGAATCGGCGAGACGCTCCACTAAGACGTCCGCCATTTAGGTTTTTAAACGCCGCGCCTAGCGCGGCGTTTTTTGTTTGTGTTCCGATTAGAGCGCTCTTGCCTGTTCGCGCAAAGCAATTTTCTGGATTTTACCGGTTGAGGTTTTTGGCAGGTCGCAAAAAACAACTGTTCTTGGCGCTTTGAAATTGGCCAGGTGTTGCCGACAAAATGCTATCAGATCGGTTTCACTGGTTTCCGATCCGCCTTTGAGCTCAACGAAAGCGCACGGCGTCTCACCCCATTTCTCATCTGGACGCGCAACAACAGCAGCTGCCTGAACATCGGGATGTTTGAAGAGAACATCCTCCACCTCAATTGATGAGATGTTTTCGCCACCGGAAATGATGATGTCCTTGGAACGGTCTTTCAGCTGGATATATCCGTCCGGATGCAGAACACCCAGGTCACCGGAATGGAACCAGCCGCCACTGAAAGCTTCATCCGTGGCATCCGGGTTTTTAAGGTATCCCTTCATGACGACATTCCCGCGAAACATGACTTCCCCGATGGTTTTGCCGTCTGCAGGTGTTTGCTCCAGTGTTTCAGGGTTGAGAACTGTCAGATCTTCAAGGGCCACATAACGAACGCCCTGCCTGGCCTTTTTATGGGCTTGTTGGTCAGGGGGGAGGTCGTCCCACTCGACTTTCCAGTCGTTAACAACCGCCGGGCCATAGACTTCCGTCAATCCATAAAGGTGCGTGACATTGAAGCCTGCGGTCTTCATCGCTGCCAGTACGCTTTCGGGAGGAGGCGCTGCAGCAGTGAAAAATTCGACGTCATGATCAAGGTCGCGTTTTTGATCAGGAGCAGCATTCAATATCGTCGACATGATGATCGGCGCGCCGCACAGGTGAGTTACCTGTTCTTCTGCGATCAGCTCCCACATTGCGTCCGGGCGAACCCAACGCAAACATACATGGGTTCCGGCAACGACCGACAAGGACCACGGAAAGCACCATCCATTGCAATGGAACATTGGCAGGGTCCAGAGATAGACCGGATGTTTGGCCATTGATGCTGTAATGACGTTGGCTTGGGCCAACAAATAGGCACCACGGTGGTGATAGACGACACCTTTGGGGTTGCCTGTCGTTCCAGACGTGTAGTTCAGGGAAATGGCATCCCACTCATCATCGGGAAGATGCCAGGCATAGTCAGGGTCGCCGGCTTGTAGAAATTCTTCATAGTCCAAAGTTCCCAGACGTTCGCCATCTTGCGGAAATTCGGGGTCGGAATAATCGATAACAATCGGATTGACGCTGGCAATAGCCAAGGCTTCCTTGATCACAGGTGCATATTCCCGATCTGCAATCAGTACTTTGCAATTTGCGTGATCAAGCTGAAATGCGATGATTGATGCGTCAAGCCGCGTGTTCATTGAATGCAGCACGGCTTTGGTCATCGGAACCCCATAGTGGGCTTCCAGCATGGGAGGAACATTGGACAGCATGACGCTGACGGTATCTTCCTTGACAATTCCCATTGCGCTCAATGCGGAACCTAGTTGGCGGGCACGCCTATAAAATGTCCGGTAATCTGTCCGTTGCTTACCGTGAATAATTGCGGTTTGATCCGGAAACACCTCGGCGGATCTTGCCAGAAAGCTGAGCGGGCTCAGGGGCGCGTAATTTGCTGTGTTTTTGTCGAGCCCCTGCGAATAGGGGCTAAGGTTGGCATCCATGATCATCCTCCCTGGATCATTCTTCCGGCCATCAAAGCTGGAAACAGGAGAACGTGCAATCCGCCAAATGGTGTTCCTTGGCGGTAATCTATCAAGCCAAGAATGCCGTTATTCCATCATAGACAAGCTTCACGCCGATCACGCCCATGAAAACATAGATGACGTTGTAGAAAGTTTCGGCCTTAACGATCTTTACCAGCCTAATACCTGCCAGAGTTGCCAGCAGTGCGACGGGAAACAACGCGAGGGATGTAGCCAGATTGGTTGAATCAAACTGCCCGAGGAAAAAATACGGGACCAATTTGACGGCGTTAACTGTTGCAAAGAAGATCACTGCAGTGCCGACAAACAGCATCGGTGCCAGACGCAGTGGCAGCATGTACATCTGAAACGGGGGGCCTCCAGTATGGCTGATGAAGCTGGTGAAGCCGGTGACTGTGCCCCAGATTATTCCCTTTGGCACATTTTGGGGTCGGGCCTGCTCTTCCTTGCGGCCCTTAAAGACATAGTCTGCAACGAAAACAATCGAGATGACGCCGATTAATAACGTGACAAACGCATCATTGACATAAGCAGCTGTTGTCCAGCCGATTCCGATCCCGACCATTGCTGCCGGCAACAGGAGGGAAAGAATTTTCCAGTCTGCGCGGCCTTTGTAGGCAATGAGGGCGACGATATCCATGACGATCAGTATCGGCAGCATGATGCCGGCCGCTTGCAGCGGGGAAACGACCAATGACATGATCGGAACGCCAAGCATTGCGATCGTGCCGCCGAAGCCTCCCTTTGACAAGCCAACAAAAATGACCGCTGGAATTGCGGCAGCGTAAAACCAAGGATCGGCAATAGGATGCATGAAAATCACTGTAAGGAGTGTTCGGTAAGGGTGGGCAAAAAAGCACGTTGAGGGTTTTACGTAAAGTCCCGCTCATCGAATTGCTAAGTTTTGCGGGCTTGCATTTGGATGTTCCCTTACAGCACTCTATGCCCAAATGCCGGAAGGCTGTTTTTTGGGAGAGAAATGATGGCAAGCCGTTATCACGAGGTCTATCAGGGCTGGAAAGACGATCCGACAGGATTCTGGAAATCGGCCGCATCGGAAATCGACTGGATACGCACTACCGATAATGTCTTCGATCCGGATCAGGGCCAGTATGGCCGCTGGTTCCCTGATTGGGAGTGCAATACTTGTTATAACTGTCTGGACCGACACGTTGAACGTGGTCGCCCAGGCCAAGCTGCGCTGATTTACGACAGCCCGATCACCGGAAAGAAAGCCAGCTATACCTATGCGGAGTTGCTGGAAGAAGTCGAAGCTTTCTCAGCTGTATTAATGGATCACGGTCTTGAGAAGGGTGATCGAGCGATCATTTATATGCCGATGATCCCTCAGGCGATTATGGCGATGTTGGCTTGTGCGCGTCTGGGTGTAGTCCACTCGGTCGTGTTTGGTGGATTTGCAGCAAACGAGCTCGCAACCCGGATTGATGATGCTACGCCGAAGGCCATAATCGCAGCTTCCTGCGGCATCGAACCAGGTCGGGTAATCTCGTATAAGCCACTGATCGATCAAGCGATTGATTTAGCGACCCATAAGCCAAGCTCCTGCCTTGTGTTCCAACGAGAAGAACAGGCAGCAGACCTGAATCAGAATTGTGACCGTGATCTTGGCGCTTTGATCGCCGAAGCCAAATCAGCGGGGCGCAAGGTCAAACCAGTTCCCCTCAAGGCAACTGATCCGCTTTATGTACTCTATACATCTGGAACAACAGGCCAGCCGAAAGGAGTTGTTCGCGACAATGGTGGCCATATGGTCGCACTCAAGTGGTCCATGTCGAATCTCTATGATGTCCAACCGGGCGAAGTTTATTGGGCGGCGTCTGATGTCGGTTGGGTTGTGGGCCACAGCTACATCTCTTATGCACCGTTGCTTCATGGTTGCACGACCATCGTCTTCGAGGGCAAACCGGTTGGAACTCCAGATGCAGGCACTTTCTGGCGAGTGATTTCAGAACATCAGGTCGTGTCACTATTCACCGCGCCAACTGCGTTTCGTGCGATCCGCAAAGAGGATCCTGAAGGCGAATTGATACAGGATTACGATCTTTCGCAATTCCGGTCTCTCTTCCTTGCTGGAGAACGTGCAGATCCTGAAACAGTCAATTGGGCGATTGATCAACTTCAGGTGCCGGTGATTGATCACTGGTGGCAGACCGAATCGGGATGGTGCATGGTTGGCAATCCGCTCGGACTTGGTGCGTTGCCGGTCAAACCGGGTTCTCCGACGGTGCCGATGCCGGGCTATGATGTTCGTGTTCTGGATGATGCCGGACACCCGCTTGGTGCAAACACCCTTGGCAATATTGTCGCGAAACTTCCGCTTCCACCCGGGGCTTTGCCGACTTTGTGGAATGCCGACAAGCGGTTCTTCGACGCTTATCTCGCTGAATTTCCAGGCTATTATAAAACTGCAGATGCGGGTGTGATTGATGACGATGGTTATCTGTCAATCATGGCGCGTACGGATGACATCATCAACGTTGCTGGGCACCGTCTCTCAACCGGTGGCATGGAAGAAGTCCTGGCGACTCACAAGGATGTCGCAGAATGTGCGGTTATCGGCATTGCCGATAAGCTGAAAGGCCAGTTGCCATGCGGATTTGTTGTTCTCAAGGCCGGTGTTGACCGCTCCTATGATGATATCGAAAAAGAACTGGTTCGCCTGGTCCGCGAAAAGATTGGTCCGGTTGCCGCATTCAAGATAGCAATTACGGTGGATCGCTTGCCCAAAACGCGTTCTGGTAAAATTTTAAGAGGCACAATGCGTCAGATTGCGGATGGTGAAGAGTACAAGATGCCGGCGACTATAGACGATCCTGCCATTTTGGATGAAATCACTGATGCCTTGAAATCTCACGGGATTTCAACCTGATTGTATCGGGTGCCCTTACGATAAGTGGATATGGGCCATCGACAGGGCTGTCTTCACAAACTAATGTCGGGCCGCCGCAAAGCGGCCCGCGTTATTTGCGCGGCTTAATTTTACACAAGTAGCCGTGAGGTCTTCCGTGTCATTGGAAAATAAGGTCGCCATTATTACCGGCGCAGCACGCGGGATCGGTTTTGCCGTTGCCAAGCGTTTTGTCTCAGACGGTGCAAAAGTCGTCATTGCCGATGTTGATGATGATGCAGGTGAAGCTGCTGTCGATGACCTGAAGGGTCTCGGCGAGGCCATGTACATTCACTGTAATGTGGCCGAGCGTCTCGACGTTCGCAACATGGTCGCAGAGACGCTGAATGCTTATGGCGACATCGATATCCTGGTCAACAATGCGGGGATCGTTGTTGGAGCCGATTTCCTGGATCTTGAAGAAGATGATTTCGACAAGGTTCTTTCAGTCAATCTGAAAGGCGCGTTTTTGTGTTCCCAGGCGGTGGCACGACACATGGTTGAGAAGATCGAAGCTGGCGGCGAGCCTGGCTGCATTGTCAACATGTCGTCTATCAACTCGGTGGTCGCGATCCCGAATCAGATTCCGTATTGCGTATCCAAAGGCGGATTGAATCAACTGACAAAAACCACGGCGCTTTCGCTTGCCCACCATGGCATTCGCGTGAATGCTATTGGCCCTGGTTCAATCATGACCGAGATGCTGGCCTCAGTGAACAGCGACCCTGCAGCCAAAAACCGGATCATGTCACGGACGCCAATGTTGCGGATTGGAGAGCCGTCTGAGATTGCAGGTGTTGCTGCTTTTCTGGCATCAGCAGATTCCAGCTATGTGACTGGTCAGACAATTATGGCAGATGGTGGACGTTTGCCGTTGAATTATACAGTCGCAGTGCCGGACGACGACTAAGCGAATGGTCTGATCAGTTCGAGAAAGTTCAAGAGACGGCGATCATGCTGTCTCTTTTTCATTAGCCAATCCGAACTGCAATTCCGCCAGTTTTGCATATAGTCCGCCTGCAGTGCTCAGTTCTTCATGAGTACCGGTCTCGACGACCTTGCCGCCATCCATAACCACTATCCGGTCAGCTTTCAGAACTGTTGCCAGGCGGTGTGCGATGACGAGCGTAGTGCGGTCCTGCATCAATACATCAAGTGCTTTTTGAACAAGGTTCTCACTTTCGGCATCCAGCGCACTGGTGGCTTCATCAAGCAGAAGAATCGGCGCGTGTTTCAAGACTGCCCGCGCAATGGCGATTCTTTGCCGTTGACCACCAGACAGCGTGATGCCGCGCTCGCCTACCATCGTGTCATAACCTTCGGTCATTGCATCAATGAAGGGAGCGGCCAGAGCCGAGGTGGCGGCGGCAATGATCTCTTCGCGAGATGCATCAGGTCGTCCGTAGGCAATGTTTTCAGCAATGCTGGTGCCAAAAATAGCAGTGTCTTGCGGCACAAGCGCAATGTTTTGACGCAACTCTTCAGGATCAAGACGGGTTAGGTCCTTGCCATTCATGGAAATACTGCCGGATACCGGATCGTAGTATCGCATCAACAAGCTGAAAAGTGTTGATTTACCTGCACCGGACGGCCCTACGACAGCTACGGTTTCACCGGGCGATACCTTCAGAGAGAGGCCTTCCACGACTGGCATATCTTCGCTGTTTTGGTACGCAAAGGACACATTGTCGAAGATGATCTCACCACGCGGCGTGTCCGGTAGTTTTTCAGGATTGGCTGGCGCAGCAATATCCGGCTGTATTTCAAGAAGTTCAGACAAACGTTCTGCAGCGCCGGCCGCCTGGGACAATTCCCCCCAGACTTCAGACAGGGCTGCCAGAGATCCGGCCGCCAGTATGGAATAGAGCAGGAACTGGCTGAGTTCCCCTCCTGTTATCCGGCCAGCAAAAACATCACTGGCACCGATCCACAACACCGCGACAATACTTGAGCCAATCACGAACAAGGCAAACCCAGTGAGGGCGGCCCTTGCCGTGATGGCCAAGCGGGCAGCCTGAAAGGCTGATTCAACATCAGAACTATAGCGATCGGCGCTACGGTGTTCGTGGGAAAAGGCTTGCAGTGTTCGGACAGAGCTCAACATTTCACTGGCATAGGCCGATGCGTCTGCGAGTTTGTCTTGTGCATAGCGGGACCTGACACGGACTTTGCGGCCAAAGCCCAGGATGGGCACAAGAATCACGGGAATTGCAGCGAGCACAATGACCGAAAGGCGAGGGCTGGTGACGACCATCATCACGGCAGCTCCGGAAAACATGATGAGGTTGCGCATAGCAAGGGAGGCGCTCGCGCCGAAGACGGATTTGATCTGCGTGGTGTCTGCAGTCAGACGCGACAGGATCTCGCCGGATTTGGCGCTGTCGTAGAACGTGGCGCTTAGCTGTGTCATGTGCGCGAAAACATCTGAGCGGAGTTCTGCAACAACCCTTTCGCCGAGCCACATTACAAGAAAATAGCGCATGGAACTTGCACAGGACAGCGCGCAGACCACACCGATAAGAACAGCGAAATACGAATTCACAAGCGCAGGGTCATCAGCGCCAAAACCATAATCAATCATGCGTCGAACAGCTGCGGGAAGAATGAGCGTGATCACAGCAGCTGAGAACAAGGCAAATAAGGCAGCGATAACCATACCCTTACGCTTCATCAGGTAAGGAAGTAGCTGAACCAAAGGTTTCAGCGATTTGCGTTTGTCTTTTGCGTTTCCCTGCAGATCTCGCGATGAAACGTTTGCCACGTAGTTCTCCCTGTAATTGTTTCCGTCTTTAACATGTTCCGCCATTTGCTCAATGTCTTTGCGATAAATCGTGTGGCATGGTTTTGTCATTAGACCCTTGAACTGAATTTTTCAGATATCAGGGCTGAAAATGCGAGAATTAGGCTCTTGTTTTGCGTGACGCCTTAAGGTATATCCGCGCCACATGTTTCTGAGGGCGGCGTCCGCATCTGGATCGGCGGCCCTAAATCTCGTTTTGCGCTAGCGTAGAATTCTTCTTGAGAAGGCTGCCAGGCGTTTGAAAGGACCGGTCATGAAAGCGGACATCCATCCCGAATACCACACCATCAAGGTCGTGATGACCGATGGTACTGAATTTAATACTCGCTCCACTTATGGTGCGGAAGGCGATACGCTGCAGCTCGATATTGATCCATTGTCTCATCCTGCATGGACTGGCGGTAACGCACAGCTGATGGACCGTGGTGGACGCGTATCTCGCTTCAAAAACAAATTCGCTGGGTTCCTCGGCTCCTAAACCGAAGATACAGCAAGAAATCGAAAAGGCCCGGTCATATGAGCGGGCCTTTTGTTTGTCTAAATGTCGCTTGAACGGATCGCAAAAAAAAGCTGCCTGATGGCAGCTTTTCGAGTTCAATACTGACTTGAAGATCAGCCCATTTTACCAAATGCGGCGTGAAGCTGACTGATTTGGGAAGCGACCGGATTGTCGTTCGTTGCCTTTACTTCCATTTGCGGTGTTTCTTCATGCCGATAAAGCATTTTGTCGAGATGGACGACGCGTTCCTGAAGGCGCGTTGATCTCTCGATCAGGTTGCGAATTGATTCCGGCAATTCGTCCCAAGCTGAACCGCCTGTGGCACTGCTCAACTTGTCGAGTCGAACCTTGTTCTTGTCGCTGCCAGCCTGTTCACGAGACATTTCTCCCTCATTCACGGCACGTTGCAGGAGGAGCCAAGACGCCAATTGCATCAGTCTGGTTGTCAAACGCATGGATTCGGTTGCGTAAGCAAGCGAAGCGGGACGCGGCAGCTGCTTGGCTTCCTCGCGACCTTCACCGTCTAGATACAGGGCCGTTTCTTCTACAAGTGACATGCCTTCCTGGAAAAGGCTCTGGAAATTGTCCGAGCTGGCCAGGTGATGTGCGATGTGAACAGCGTCTGTAATACGATCGGCTTTTTTGTTGTCTTCCGTCATTGGATTTCTACGCCTCGGTTACACTTACATACTGGCACACATTTTTGTTTTCGTTCGCGGGATTGTCTCATCCCAGGTCACGTGTCCCTCTTTGGAACAATGTGGGCCTTCATGCCAATTACGGAGCAAATGGTATGCCAATCGCGCATCGGATGGGCATTAACCACTGCAAAAACAACAATACTACGGCTGAGGAATAAAAAAAAGAGCCGCAAAATGCGGCTCGAAGTCATTAACAGGGAGGCGTCAAACAGAGTGGACAGGAGCCACTCTCATCCAGATGACTGGATCTGTTGTTTATACTTTGGAAAGATTAATGAGAGGTAAACAAGTAAAATTGTACCTTTCAGATTAACCAAAATATATCAATTTATGTCGAGTTAATAGAACTTATTTGTAAATATTTACATGACTATTTTTTGAAAAAGGCATCAGCTTCATTGCGAATATTTCCGCGTTGCTCAATCGTCCTTTGGGTACGGTTAATCTCAGCCGTTAATGCTTCGATTCGCTCCGAGAGCTCTTCTTCCGACAAACGAGACAAATCCTGACCGACAGAGATCTCGCTTGGTTTGGATTTTTTGGGGACATCTTCATCAAAAATGCTCATCTTTGAATTTCTCCCTGTGTCTTCTGGTCGCTCGTTCGTGTTGGCGATTATGAAATCAATTGTCTTGGTTCAATTTAACCATACCATAGGCATCAATCGCCTAGTGCGTCTCATAATGAACCAAAAAAGGATCCTGTTTGATGCAAAAATTGCCGAACAAAATGTCCGTAGTTACAATCTCAAAACCCGGTGGTCCGGATGTTTTGGTGCTGCAGGAACGTGAAGTTCCGGAAGTTTTGGTGGGAGAGATCCTTATCCGTGTTGATGCAGCAGGCGTAAATCGGCCAGATGTGCTTCAGCGGATGGGGGCCTATCCGCCACCAAAGGGCGCGTCTGATTTACCTGGCCTGGAAGTCGCGGGAGAGGTTGTGGCTGTTGCTGGTGATGTTCACGGGCACAAAATCGGTGATGAAGTGACAGCGTTAGCTCCCGGCGGCGGCTATGCGGAATATTGCAAGGTTCCTGCGGGCCATGCGCTCCCAATTCCGACAGGATTATCGATGGTGGAAGCTGCAGCGCTTCCCGAGACCTTTTTCACCGTATGGACCAACGTTTTTGACCGGTCTGGATTGAAAAAAGGTGAAAGGTTTCTGGTTCATGGTGGAACGTCTGGCATCGGCACAACGGCGATTCAGCTTGCCAAGGCATTTGGAGCCGAGGTGTTTACGACTGTTGGGTCAGATGAAAAAGCAGAAGCCGTTTGTAAACTTGGCGCTGATCACGCCATCAATTACCGTGAACAGGCATTTGAGAAGGCCGTTCTTGAGCTGACTGATGGTGATGGTGTTGACGTCATCCTTGATATGGTCGGAGGAGACTATGTTGAGCGAAACTGGAAGGCGGCAGCAGTTGAAGGGCGTATTTGCCAGATAGCGACACTAAATGGCGTGTCCGAAAACGTGAATTTCTCGCGACTAATGGTCAAGCGACTGACCCACACAGGCTCGACGCTTCGACCGCGCAGTGTGGAATTCAAGTCTGCCATCGCGGATAACCTCAGGAACAAGGTCTGGCCACTTATCGAAGCTGGCAGGGTCAAGCCTGTGATGGATTCGACATTTCCACTGGCTGATGCGGCTAAAGCTCACCAACGAATGGAAAGCTCTGGTCATATTGGCAAAATTGTTTTGACAGTTTCTTGAGCTCTTTGCCTTGGTTGCCGCCCTCTGGTGCTAAACCCGAAACGGATACCGCTGCGCAGGAGTTCACTTTTTTACCAAGGATGTGGCGTTGCTGAATTCTGAAGTGGATTCACCGGTTGTTGAATTAAGGCCGATTTGGACTTGGCAGTTAATTCGAGGTGCCATGTGGAGATTGCTTTTATTCACTCTTCGACATATAAGGGCATCTACTCCTATTAATTCTGACTGGAATTCGCTTCTTTGTCCTGCCGGGCGGGGGAGCACACGAGAGGAATTTGATCAATGGCGAACACGCCGCTTATGCCGAAGGCAACTGCAGTCTGGCTCGTGGACAATACAGCGCTGAGCTTTACTCAGATCGCGTCGTTCTGCAAATTGCACCCTCTTGAGGTGAAGGCCATTGCCGATGGCGAAGCTGCTCAAGGTATCAAGGGGCTGGACCCGATTTTGACAGGTCAGCTGAACCGCGATGAAGTTGAAAAAGCCCAGCTGGATCCAAACTACGTTTTGAAATTGCAGGGCTCCAAGGTCGTTGTTCCTGAATCAAAACGAAAAGGCCCGCGTTATACACCGGTGTCTCGGCGACAGGATCGTCCGAACGCGATTCTCTGGTTGGTGCGCAACCATGCGGAACTGAAAGATGCGCAGATCATCCGTCTGGTTGGTACAACCAAGCCAACGATTGCAGCCATCCGGGATCGTACACACTGGAACTCGGCCAACCTGACACCATCTGATCCGGTAACGCTCGGACTGTGCAGTCAGCTCGAGCTGGATATTGAAGTCGAAAAAGCCGCCAAGAATCTTCCTCAACCAGTCGCAGGAGAGCCTGTTGAAACGCTGATGCCTGTCGAAGACAGCACCAGTGAAGATGCAATCGCTGCGGCCTTCTCGCTGGACCCAAGCACGGTTCCCAAGCGCGAAGAAGAAGAGGCAATTGATGCAGATGCCGTCTTCGCGAAACTCAATTCACTGAAAAGCGACGACGCGGAAGCTGCTGAAGAAAGCGTCGACGCTGGTGTGTTTGAAGAGACCTCGGCAACAGAAGAGACCGACGAATCAAAATAGTCGTCTGATATCTTAGACGTTCAAAAGCCGCCGACAGGGAATGTCAGCGGCTTTTTTGTGGGTGCTTAATGCCCTTCAGCGGGCATGTGAAGCCGATTTTCTATCAAGGGTGTCAGCGTCGCTCGTATGCTCAGTATATCCCGGATTTGGCATCGTGCGTGTATGGTACTGGTGAGGGCCGATACGCCAGAGAGCATTCGCGGACTTGTTCGCAGTTATCTCTCTGTCAGTTTCAACTCGATGCGCCGGTTTTTGGCAAGGGACTCAGGCGTTTCACCTTCTTCCAACGGCTGGAATTCACCAAAACCTGCTGCAACCAGGCGCTTGGGGTCAACACCCTTTTCAATCAGGTATCTGACAACAGAAATGGCTCGTGCTGCGGACAGTTCCCAGTTGTTTCGCAAACGACCAGCACCGGAAAGAGGCCGGGCGTCTGTGTGACCATCTACCCGCAAGACCCAACTGATCTCGTCAGGAATTTGGCCACTCAGTTCCAATATGGCTTCCGCGAGCTTGTCAAGTTCCTGCTGACCGGCTGGATTTATGTCTTCGGAGCCAGAATCAAACAGAACTTCGGACTGGAAAACAAACCTGTCACCAACGACGGATATGTCCGAGCGCTGTGATAAAATTTCCCGGAGCCGGCCAAAAAAATCGGACCGGTAGCGAGATAGCTCCTGGACGCGCTGAACAAGTGCTGCGTTAAGGCGACGACCCAGACTTGCGATCTTTGCCTGGCTTTGTGCTTCCTTCGATTCCGAAGCCTCCAGGGCCGCATTTGCAGCGGCAATCTGGCGTCGAAGAGCCGCGATTTGTTGATTGAGCAATTCAACTTGAGCCATGGCCTGCTGACTGACCTGACGTTCGTCATCAAGAAGGTTCTCAAGTTGTGCAGCCCGCCCACCGGCGGCGTCCGCGGCGCCGGAACTGCTATCCAGCAAGCCGAGTAGGCGAGATTGTTCAGCTTCAGCAGAACTCAAACTTGCCTGCAGTCCCAGGATTGTATCTTCCAATTCGCCCGAAGTGCCTCGTTCCAAGGCGAGGAGTTCTGTCAATTCGCTGATTTGTGCATTGAGACGATTGAGGACTGTGTCTCTGCCTGAAAGCTGCTGAGAGAGGAAGAACTGCGCGATCATGAAGATCGAGAGCATGAAGATGATGACCAGCAACAGCGTTGCCATGGCATCGACAAAGCCCGGCCAATAGTCCGTCGACTGTGTTCGACGGCGTGCGCGAAGGCCTCCGGCCATCTGCTTTACTCCTTGGCGCGGTCAAAGGCCGCGGAAATTGAGGAGAGCAGACCTTCGATCCGTTTTTGTTGGTCACCTTGTGCTTCAGCCCAGTCCCGCATCATTTGCTGTTCTGAACGCACGTGTTTTACCAAGCCCTGAATACCTTCAGCCAGATTGGCCATCGCCTGAGCAGAATTCTTGCTGCCACCTTCGTCGACGCTTTTCTGAAGAGAAGATATGGAAGCCTGGATTTGTTCGACCCCTGGTGAGTCTGCACCGCCGAACATGCCATCTTCGGGATCAATGTCTGTCACTGTGGACAGCCAGTCTTCCAGCTCGTTGTAAAAGCGATTCTGAGCCTGACCCGCTTGGAGATCCAGAAACCCGAGGACCAGAGATCCTGTCAGGCCGAACAGGGATGACGAAAACGCAGTGCCCATTCCGGAAAGCGGAGCTTCCAGTCCGGCTTTCAAATCTTCGAATATAACATTGGCGTCACCCGAACCAACATCGAGAGACTGGATCGTCGCGCCTACAGAACTAACGGTTTGCAGCAGACCCCAGAACGTTCCCAAAAGGCCAAGAAAAACCAGCAAACCGGTTAGGTAACGGGACATTTCGCGAGATTCTTCAAGACGCATTCCGATGGAGTCGAGAATGGATCTAGCCGTTGTTGGTGTCAGGGCCATGTCACCTGCCTTGTTGCCAAGCAAGGCTGCCATTGGCGCCAAGAGAACCGGTGAACGCGTATCAAGCGCAGGGTCTCCAAGTCGGAAACTGTTGACCCAGGTTATCTCCGGAAACAACCGTATGACCCTGCCAAAGAGCAGAAGAACGCCAAAAAGACCAACAAATACAATCAAACCGTTCAAGCCGGGATTGCTCATGAAGGCTGTAGAAATTTGCGGAAACAGAATGAATGCAATGAACGAAACGATCACCAAAAAGATGATCATGAATGTGAGATATGCCCTCGGGCTGGACAGGCTATAGGGGTCAAATTCGCGTGCCATGTTTTGCTGTCAATCACCTGTTGCAGAGGTCATTGATTCATAGCGTGATTTTTAATGGCTTGGAAACCTCGAATCGTGAGCAAGCCCCCAATTATATTTGGATAGCACCAAAATCGGCGGTTTTTAGTCTCTCGCAATAAAACTCAGGCCGAGTTGTGAACTCTGTCAGCTTTCCTGTGGGGCTTCTGCTTTCTTCAGCAAGCGCAGAAGATGTTTGTGGGCGTCTTCATTGCCTACGACAATGTCGCCGCTATCGAGCATCTTGTTCTTGCCATCGAGGTCGCTGACAAAGCCGCCGGCTTCCTTGACCATCAAAATGCCAGCTGCAATGTCCCAGGAATTCAGTTTCCGTTCCCAGTAGCCGTCCAGTCGACCTGAGGCAGTCCAGGCCATGTCGAGTGCCGCCGCGCCGGTTCTCCGGATCCCGGCAACTTCCGGCATGATGTAGCGTAGTTCACGAAGCGTACGACCGTGGTCGCCGTGTCCGATGAAGGGCAGACCAGTACCAAACATCATTTCCGGAAGGTCCCGACGTCCCGCAACCCGCAAACGGCGGTCATTGAGAAAGGCTCCACGACCGCGTTCAGACGTATAAAGTTCGTCCATAACAGGATTGTAAATTACGCCAGCGACGATCTCACCCGCACGTTCCAGTGCGATTGATGTCGCGAAAATCGGAATTCCATGAAGAAAGTTGGTCGTGCCGTCCAATGGATCAATGTGCCAACGGTGTTGACCATCGGTACCTTCGACCTCTCCGCTTTCTTCCATTACCAACCCGAATGTCGGACGGGCCTTGGTAAGCTCGAATCGCACGATTTCCTCAGCCTTGCGGTCGGCAGCAGAAACGAAGTCGCCCGGACCCTTCCGGGAAACTTGCAGATTTTCAACTTCGCCAAAATCGCGCACGAGGCTGCGCCCAGCCTTGGTTGCGGCTTGAACCATCACGTTGAGGATTGCTGTGCGGGCCATTAAATATCACTTGCTTGTTGGGCGCATCCCGGACAGATCCCGGGGCACCAATTGGTCGGCATTTCTGCGAATTAATCCGCGCGGCGCACGTATTCCAGCGTGCCGGTGTCCACGATGATTTTTTCGCCTGCCGTGATGAACGGGGGAACCATAACGCGGACGCCATTTTCCATGAGGGCAGGTTTATAGGATGAAGATTGGGTTTGTCCTTTTACCACCGCGTCTGCTTCGCTGATTTCCAGCGTCACATGCTGTGGCAAGGTGATGCCGATGGGCCGCTCTTCATGCAACTCCACAGTGACCATCATACCGTCCTGAAGGAATGCGGCACGATCACCCACGAAATCTGATTGCAGTTCAAGTTGCTCGTAGGTTTCTGTATCCATGAAAACCAACATGTCGTCCTGGGTATATAGGTACTGGAAATCCTTTTGTTCCAGACGGACACGTTCAACCTTGTCTTCGGAGCGGAAGCGTTCATTCAGCTTTCGGCCATCCAACAGGTTTTTCAATTCGACCTGCGCAAACGCGCCGCCTTTTCCGGGTTTGACGTGTTGTGTTTTCACAACTGCCCAAAGAGTGTCCTGATGCTGAAGCACGTTACCAGGCTTGATTTCGTTACCGTTGATTTTCATGGAACGACTAACTTTTCATAGTGTTTGGATCTGGCGCAGCACGAATACCAACAGGTGCTGCCGCGCTCTGTTGTTCGCGCCTGTCCACCACAAAAGCCCACAGTATTCAAGGAAAAAAGGTTCTATTGTGCTTAATCGGCGGAGAATCTGGATGGTTTAAGGAGATTCTCGCGCCGGGTCCCGAGATGGAACCATGAGTGTTGCGGAATATCGTTCAGCGAATTTAATGGCGTTGGCCAAGGTTTCATCGTCAAGTGTACCGACAAGCCCATCAAGCGTTTTGTCGAAAACACCACGGGTTCGGGCAATGAGATGCCAGCCTGCAGCTGCTGTGTTGTCGTGTTCTCGGCCGCGACCATAGGCATAAGTCCGGGCTAGCCTGTTCATTGCAACAGGATTTCCGGCTGTGGCGGCTCTCTCGAACCAATCCGCTGCTTCCTGTTCGTTCAAATCGACACCTTTGCCTTGAAAGCGAAGAATGCCGTAGTAAACCTGTGCAGATGTATGCCCACGGCGGGCTGCGCGACCCATCCAGAATGCTCCTCTGGCAGGATCGCGGACGCTGCTTTCAGCTTCCAGGAAGGACAATGCAAGTGCATATTGTGCCTCCGGATCATTCATTTGTGCTGCCTTGGCAAGCAGCTCACGAGCCTTTTCGTCGTCAAACGGCCTGCCTTCACCTTCCTGATAGATAATGGCGAGATTGTAGATTGCAGACGCGATTCCCGCGTTTGCAGCCTGCTCAAAGAGATCGGCTGCCTTTTTCTTGTCCTGCTCTACCCCGTCGCCAGCTAAGTAAAGCTGAGCAACCTGCATGGCGGATCCCGCGTCGCCTTTGGCTGCAGCTAGGGTGTACCAGTCGACCGCTTTCGTTTTGTTTTGCCTTATTCCGAGACCAGCTTCATGAAGAACGCCAAGCAGGGCTTGGGCCGCAACATCACCCGCTTCTGCCAAAGGAGTTGCTAACCCGACCGCAGTCAGAAACCAGCCGCGCTGGAAAGCGCTATAGGCGGTATCCGCACTTGCGGTTTCACCTTCAGCCAATCCGGGTGGGCCTGCATCAACAATACTTGGAATTGATATCTTTGGGGCTTCTTGTAACGTGACCGAAATTGCTGGTTCGGTTACGCTGGGGTCTGTCGCAGCCGGGTCTTGACCGATTGCCGACCACGTGCATGACAAAATGTATGCAGTTGAAACGGTAATGCCCAACAACGCATTCCGGATAAGGGTGGGTCTAAAGGCTGGCAACAATCCTGCTCCGGTCATCTTCCCGCTAGTCGACCTCCGGAAAGGGGTGTTGTTCAAGAATCTTGTTTGCTTCAGAAATCGTATTTTGAATGTTGTCAGTCTGCCAGACCGCATCTTTCAGGGCGACAAAGTCAGCGGCTGTAGCCGCGACTTCATCAAGAGTGTCAAGCGTGTTCCCGGCCAGGGCCACACAGGGTGTTTCAAAAAGTTCTGCCCACCAAGATGCCCCAGTCAGGGTTTTTGCGTGTGCAGTTTCCTTTTCATTCAGGTCCAGCTTGCCGAAGAACAGATAGTCAACACCGGTCTCTGCCCATTCCATCGAGTCGTGCTTGAGTTTGGTTCCGCCCGTTCCCACGATCCGGTCCGGCTGAAAACTCTCTACGGCCAGCTTTACGTCTTCAAGCGAGTTGTCAATGTGAACGCCATCGGCTCCACTTCGCCCGGCAGCCTGTGTGTTGCCGTAGACAAGAGCTGCAGCACCGCCATCCTGAATAATGGGCACCAGAACTTCTGCGGCAGATTGGATATCCTTTGTATTGGCGTCCGGCATATAGATCAGGACGCACGCAATGTCGCCACCTGAAAAGGCTTCTTTGAGTTGGGACGCCATCACAGCGGTCTCAAAGATCGAAGGCGTTATTAGAAAAAGGCGTGGTCGGTTCACGAGTTTTTTGTCCTGATAGATATTTGGCATAGACATGCCGGTTCTTGTCCCTAAAGACGGCGAAAGAGGGACGCAAGGCCCCTCTTTCAATAAAGTGATTCATAGTATCGCAAGGCAGACGTCGAAAATCAGGCGATTTTCGGATCAAGACTGCCGTCTTTATAGCGTGCTGCCATGTCAGCCAGCGTGATGACTTTCTTGATTTTTGATGCCTGTCCGGCTGTGTTGAAGGCTTCCAGTCGCTCCACACAAAGTTTTTGCATCGCATCGCGGGCAGGCTTCATATATTTGCGTGGGTCGAATTCAGCAGGGTTTTCGGTCAGAACCTTACGGATTTGGCCGGTAATTGCCATCCGGTTATCCGTATCGATATTGACCTTGCGTACACCGTTCTTGATGCCACGTTGAATCTCCTCGACTGGAACACCCCATGTTTGAGGCATTTCACCACCATACTGGTTGATGATGTCCTGCAGATCCTGCGGCACTGAAGAAGAGCCATGCATTACAAGATGAGTGTTCGGTAGACGTCGATGAATTTCTTCAATCACATGCATGGCCAGAATGTCGCCATCCGGTTTGCGGGTGAATTTATAGGCGCCGTGGCTTGTGCCCATCGCGATAGCCAATGCGTCTACCTTGGTTTCCTTGACGAAGTTTACCGCTTCATCCGGATTGGTCAGAAGTTGATCTTCAGTCAGTTTGCCTTCTGCGCCGTGACCATCTTCCTTGTCACCCATACCGGTTTCAAGTGAGCCGAGGACACCCAGCTCGCCTTCAACGGATATGCCGCCCAGGTGAGACATGTCGGTCACTGTCTTCGTAACGCCAACATTGTAGTCCCAATCGGCCGGTGTTTTGCCATCGGCCTCAAGTGATCCATCCATCATCACCGATGTGAAACCGGCCTGAATGGCTGTCATACATGTTTGCGGGGCATTGCCATGATCGAGATGCATACACACCGGAATATGCGGATAGATTTCGACGACAGCATCCATCATGTGCTTTAGCATGACATCATGGGCATAAGCACGTGCGCCCCGAGATGCCTGAATAATGACGGGAGAGTCAGTTTCATCCGCCGCTGCCATGATCGCGAGGGCTTGTTCCATGTTGTTGATGTTGAATGCTGGAACGCCGTAGTCGTGTTCAGCTGCATGATCAAGCAGTTGGCGAAGGGTGATACGTGCCATGAAAGTCTCCCCAAAAGGTCCGGTCTCGTGAAGCTCTAAATAGCTTACAGCATTATTGCCGCGTTGGTGTTGCGGTGCGTCAATCCTTGCTGGTTCTAGCAAGATTCACGGTTAGGGAAAGGGCTATTCCCTAGACTAAATCAATTAAATAACAAAGGCATGGCAGTTTTCCGAAAGATGAATTTAATTTGATGTTCGAATTAAATTATCGCTCGTCGAGATCAGGAACTCGGTCAATTTATCACTGAACTGATGTCAACGAAGGTCCCGGCGGGATCTCGAAGGATCATTCTGCGTTGACCGTAAGGCATATCGCGTGGTGCTTCGATGATGGCTGCATTGCCAGCAACCGCCTTGTCAAAGACTGCATCGCAATCGGCGACGACGAATGTGATGATCATTCCGGCTGGAGCGTGCTGCGCTCTGGCCGGAACAATGTCATGGGTTCGGCTCAGGATACCGAGTTCCAGAGAGTTATTGTCTGGGGCAACCAGATTTACAAACCAGTCTGACGAGAACTGAGGCTTCATTCCAAGAAGAGCCTCGTAGAAAGCAGCTGTTTTGGCGACTTCCTCTGTCAGAATATTGGTAAAACACCGTTGCATCAAATTGCTCCCGGTTGGTCAATTCAGGTTTCAAGCGCTTTTATGCCCGGCAGTTCCTTACCTTCAAGCCATTCAAGAAATGCACCGCCTGCTGTCGATACATAGGAAAAACTGTCGGCCACGCCTGCATGGTTCAAAGCGGCAACAGTATCGCCACCGCCCGCTACTGAATTCAGTTTTCCGGCTTTGGTGTTTTCGGCTGCATGTTGAGCCGCTGCGACAGTTGCTTTGTCAAATGGCGCGATTTCAAATGCACCAAGCGGACCATTCCAGACAAGCGTGTTTGCCGCGTCGATCTTGGATTTGACGATGTCGATAGAAGCCGCGCCAACATCCAGCATCATGCTGTCTTCAGGGATGGCGTCCAGCGAAACAGTTTGATTGTCGGCGCCAGCTTTGAATTCCTTCGCGACAACAGCGTCAGCTGGCAGCACGATTTCACAATTCGCGATTTTTGCTGCAGCCATGATACGATTGGCTGTGTCGGCAAGGTCATGTTCGCAAAGGGATTTCCCGACACTGATGCCTTGAGCCGCCATGAAGGTGTTGGCCATGCCGCCGCCGATAACCAGCATGTCGACCTTGGAAACGAGATTTTCCAGAAGGTCGATCTTGGATGAAACCTTGGCACCACCGACAACCGCTAGAACCGGGCGTTTTGGTTCGCTCAAGGCCGAGCCAAGCGCTTCCAGTTCGGCCTGCATGGTGCGGCCAGCGTAAGCGGGTAGTTGTCGTGCCAAAGCTTCAGTCGTGGTGTGCGCCCTGTGCGCGGTAGAGAATGCATCGTTTACATAGATGTCGCCGTTTTCTGCGATAGATTTTGCAAAATCTTCGCCGTTCTTTTCCTCGCATGGATGAAAACGCGTGTTTTCCAACAGCAATACATCGCCATTTTGCATGGCATCAACGGCAGTCTTGGCAGGCTCGCTCATGCAATCTGTCGCAAAGGCGACCGGCTTGCCGAGGAGGGCAGAGACAGCTGGAGCGACCGGCGCAAGCGACATGCTCGGCACGACCTGACCTTTGGGGCGTCCGAAATGCGCCAGCAGGATGACTTTTGCGCCTTTGTCGGAGAGTTCGCGAATTGTCGGCAGAACACGTTCAATGCGCGTTGTGTCCGTAACTTTATGGCCGTCCATCGGAACATTTAGGTCGACACGTACAAGTGCGCGTTTGCCGGTAAGATCGGAAAGATCATCGAGGGTTTTGAAAGCCATTTAAACCACCTGTTGTCAGGGACGAGTCGAATTTGTTGTGACGGCGATCCCGATACCAAACAAGGTCAACAGGATACCGAAGGAGCGCTCTATCCAGAGTTTGGCACGCACGAATTGCTGCCGCACCCTTGGAAGCGTGAAGAACAGAGTGACAAGGATGAACCAAAGAAAGACGCCGCTTGCCATAATGAAGCCATAGCCGATCTGTGTCCAAAGAGGTGTTGAAGGTGATGTCACCTGCAGAAACACACTCAACGCAAACATCGTCGCTTTGGGGTTAGTCACGTTCGTGAAGAAACCCCAGCGCAAAGCTTTCAACGGCGGCATGCCACCAAGAGCGCGGTCTGCGGGCATGTCCCTGGAAGCGGACCGGTACATGGTGATTCCAAGGAAAATCAGGTAGGCGGCACCGATCAGTTTGAGCGCATTGAACAGAAATATGGATTGCGACACGATCAGACCGATGCCTGCCAGCGCGTATGTCACATGAACGCCCAGGGCGAGAGCGATCCCGAGGGCCGTCATGATTCCGGCCAGACGACCGCCAATAAGGGCATTGCGCAGAACAACTGCAAAGTCAGGCCCTGGAACAATGGCCACGACTACAGTGAGTGAGATAACAGTGAAAAGTTCGAGCAAATAGGCCCCCGGAAACCGTAGAAAGAAAAGGCGGATGTGGAAAATCCGCATCCGCCTGAGCGTTTTAGAGAGGATGCTTGGTCATCCGCTCCATTCGTTAGATAAGCTTCGCCATGGCAACGGCAGTGTCGGCCATACGGCAGGAGAAGCCCCACTCGTTGTCGTACCAGGTCAGAATGCGCACGAATGTGCCGTCCAGAACCTTGGTCTGGTCCATGTGGAAAATCGAAGAATGGCTGTCATGGTTGAAGTCCATGGAAACCAGGCTTTCTTCGGTGTATCCGAGCACACCTTTGAGAGGGCCGTCGGCAGCCTTCTTGATCGCAGCATTGATTTCTTCAACTGTTGTATCGCGCTTTGCGATAAAGTTGAGGTCAACGACGGAAACATTCGGAGTTGGAACGCGGATCGCAACACCGTCCAGCTTGCCATTCAATTCCGGCAGAACCAGACCAACAGCTTTCGCTGCTCCGGTAGATGTCGGGATCATGGACATCGCCGCAGCACGCGCACGGTAAAGATCCTTGTGCATCGTATCGAGGGTAGGCTGATCACCCGTGTAGGAGTGGATCGTTGTCATGAAACCTTTTTCGATGCCGACAGTCTCGTTCAAGACATAGGCAACTGGTGACAGGCAGTTCGTGGTGCACGAAGCGTTGGAAACGACAAGGTCGTTTGCAGTCAGCGCACTATCGTTCACACCGAATACGATTGTCTTGTCTGCGCCAGCGGCAGGAGCGGAAACCAGAACGCGTTTCGCGCCCGCGTCAAGGTGCGCCGTCGCTTTTTCTTTCGCAGTAAAAATGCCTGTGCATTCCATTGCGATATCAACGCCGAGTTCGCCCCATGGCAGATCTTTCGGATCGCGAATGGCAGTTACTTTGATCGGCTTGCCGCCGTCAACTGAGATCGTGTCGCCGTCTACTTTGACTTCTGCCGGAAAACGGCCATGAACAGAATCGTAACGCAGCAGATGGGCATTGGTTTCAACTGGTCCGAGGTCATTAATGGCAACGACCTCGATGTCTGTGCGGCCAGATTCAACGATGCCACGCAAAATGTTGCGGCCGATACGGCCAAAACCATTGATTGCTACCTTGGTAACCATATTCAACTCCTGCAATCTTCGGCGCTACAATACAATCACGCCGACTGGAAAACCACATGTCGTAGTTGCAATTGAGAGCACTGGGATGCGCTCAGGGCCCGGCAACATATGGAGGATCTAATGTCGCCGGGTATTGATTTTGATTAAGCGTCCAGTTTTTTCTTTGCTGCAGTCACGATAGCGTCCTTGGTGATGCCAAAGTGCTCATAAAGCTCTTTGTAAGGTCCGCTTGCGCCAAAGCCGCTCATGCCAACGAAACTTCCATCGTTGCCGATAAAGCGGTCCCAACCCATACGAATGCCTGCTTCAACCGCAATCTTGACCGGGCTGGATCCGATGACTGCTTCCTTGTAGTCATCTGACTGGGCTTCGAAGAGCTCAAAGCTCGGGACAGAAACGACACGGGTGCCAATACCAGCTGCAGCGAGTTCTGCATGAGCTTCAGCAGCCAGTTCGACCTCCGAGCCCGACGCAAAGAGTGTCACGGCTGCATCGTCTTCGCATTCGATCAGAACATAAGCACCTTTGGCGCACAGGTTCTTCTCTTCATAGGTTTTACGCAGTGATGGCAGGTTCTGGCGGGTAAGTGCCAAAACGGACGGCCCATCCTGGCTTTCAAGAGACAGTTGCCAGCATTCCAGTGTTTCCGTGATGTCCGCCGGACGGAAGAATGTCAGGTTCGGGATCGCACGAAGAGCTGCGAAGTGTTCAACAGGCTGATGGGTCGGTCCATCTTCGCCAAGACCGATGGAATCATGGGTCATGACGTGAATGACGCGCTGTCCCATCAGGGCTGCAAGTCGCAGTGACGGGCGACAGTAATCCGAGAAGATCAGGAAGCCGCCGGAATATGGAATGATACCACCATGCAGCGCCATGCCGTTCATCGCAGCAGCCATACCATGTTCGCGGATGCCCCAGTGGATGTAGCGACCAGAGAAATCGTCCGGTGTGACCGGCAGCGTCTGAGCGGTCTTGGTATTGTTGGAGCCGGTCAGGTCGGCAGAGCCACCAATGGTTTCCGGAACCACTTCGTTGATAACACCAAGAACAGCTTCTGATGCTTTACGTGTTGCCATGGTTGGCTGATCTTCGGCCAACTGTTTCTTGTAGTCCAGAACCGCTTGGGTGAAGCCACCCGGAAGATCGCCACGCTCGCGCCGTTCGAACTCTGCACGAAGCTCGTTGGCTGCTTCGTTGAAGCGCTTCTGCCAATCTTTGTGTGCGTGTGCAGAGCGAAGACCGGCAATGCGCCACGCATCCAGAACATCGTTGGGGACTTCGAAAGCTTCATGTGGCCAATTCAGAGCTTCACGCGTGCCTGCAATTTCTTCTGCACCGAGCGGTGCTCCGTGGACTTTTGCAGTGCCAGCTTTCGTTGGAGCGCCGAAACCAATTGTGGTTTTAGCCGCTATCAGCGTCGGCTTGTCACTGGACTGCGCCGTGCGAATTGCAGCAGCAATCGCTTCCGGGTCATGACCATCAATGCTGATAGTGTTCCAGCCGGAGGCTTCGAAGCGTTTTTTCTGATCTGTGGAATCGGTTATCTCGACTTTGCCGTCGATCGAAATGCCGTTGTCGTCCCAGAAAACGATCAGCTTGTTCAGTTTCAGATGCCCGGCGAGTGTCAGGGCTTCCTGACTTATGCCCTCCATCAGGCAACCGTCGCCAGCGAGCACATAGGTGAAGTGATCAACCAGATCCTTGCCGAAACGATCAGCTTGCAAGCGTTCGGCAATGGCCATGCCGACTGCATTGCCAAGGCCCTGGCCGAGAGGACCTGTTGTTGTTTCGATGCCTGCACCGTGGCCAAATTCCGGATGACCGGCAGTTTTTGCACCGATCTGGCGGAAATTTTTCAGCTCTTCGAGCGTGAAGTCTTCGTAGCCAAGTAGATACAACAGGCTGTAAAGCAGCATTGAGCCGTGGCCAGCAGATAGAACGAAGCGATCGCGATCCGCCCAGTTAGGTGTCGTCGGATCAAACTTCAAAAATTCAGTGAACAGGACTGTCGCAATGTCGGCTGCGCCCATAGGCAGTCCGGGGTGACCGGATTTGGCCTTCTCCACTGCATCAATGGCAAGGAAGCGGATCGCATTTGCCATGCGCTGGTGTTTATCAAGATCGGTCATTTGTGTCCCGTTGCTTGCTTCTGGGAGCCTTGGCCAAACCTGATCGTCGGGCAAGGCCTTTTGAGGTACGTTGCTCAAGTAGTAAGTTGTGTCATTTTCGATCAGGCGCCAGACAAATATCAGGAACCGGCAGCGAGTCAATAAAGGGTTAAAGGACAAGGGGGGGAAGAATTTTCCTCTTTGGCGGGTTATCTAGCTGAGGATTCTGACAATGTCGGCATTGACGGAGGGAGTTTACGGCGCCTAATCTCGTCGCGTTGATAAGGATTTGCTTTTTTCGTGTCGTAGACCTCACGAATTTTTGCGCAAGTCGCATTTTGGAGGTTTAGAATTTTGCGCGAAATTGCAGACTTTCCTGTATCGGGATCTTTAATACTTGCGGGCCGCCGCAGCAGAGTGTTTTGAGGTAGCATTTTTATGGCGGAAATCGATTGCTTGGAAAAAACCAGCCTCGTGGATGCCGTTAAGCGACTGGATTCTGCCGTCGGTCAATTGGAAACTGCCGTGCAACGCAGGATGGATGCCGATCGCTCCCTGAATGCGCTTCAGGATGATTTACAACGCATGGGCGAAGATCGATCTCAACTTGCTGTGACATTGGACGAAAGCGAAGCGCGTGCATCTCGACTTGAAGAGGCTAATCGTGATGTCTCCAAACGGTTGGTCTCGGCAATGGAAACGATACGCAGCGTCCTAGACGCACATGGAGGCTGAGGGCCGTGGCTCAGATATCCGTCACCATAAATGGAAAAGCTTTCCGCATGGCTTGCGATGATGGTGAAGAGGACCGTCTTCACGGGTTAGCGGCAAGATTTGATGGCTGGATTGGCGAGCTCAAAGGTGCCTTCGGTGAGATTGGCGACCAGCGACTGACAGTAATGGCCGGGATAATGGCGACAGACCAGCTTGCCGAGCTGGAGCGAAAGGTGGCGCGTCTTGAAGATGATTTGGCCACCGCCAAAAAGCAGAATGTTGCCGCTATCGATGATATGAGCCAGACTGAGCAGGAACTGTCCAAAGCCATTAATACTGCAGCAGTCCGAATCGAAAGCCTTGCCGATGGTATCACCAAAAGTTTGCGTTCTGGAGCAGACTAGTTCGTGATGCAGACAGAAATCTTTTCACTTCATTTGCAATGAGTTTCTTGCCGGTCTGGTAATTGCTGGGGGCGGGGTTTATATGCGAACAGCAGCTGTCTGATACGTCAGGAACATTATCCCCGGGGCCTTACGCACTCCTAAGGGAGCTGTCCCTGCTTTGGGCCGTGGTCCTTAGCATACGGCGCCCACCTACATTGTAGGTTTCCTGGGATCGCAATTCCAACGGTTGGATGGCTGCACGATTCGTGCGCGCCTTGGCGGGCTGAGCTGTCAAGGAATTTAAAACTGTAGGCCCCATGAAGTCGGTTTCTTCCCACGCAGCCAAAAAAGATCTCTTGCGCCAAAAAGCACTTGCACGGCGCAAGGCGATGCCGGAAATCGAACGTATCGAAAAAAGCCTGATGCTTGCCGACCATGTTGATGTGCTGCCATTATTGTCAAGTGCTGTGGTTGCCGGATTCTGGCCGATTCGGGACGAAATCGATCCGCGGCCATTGATGGACAAACTGAGGCAGGCAGGCCATAGGCTTTGTTTGCCGGTGGTTACTGAACCGCATCTGATCTTTCGAAATCTTGAGCGGGGCGCTGAATTGGTATCGTCGGGTTTCGGTACCATGGTACCAGGGCCGAATGCAGAACAGTTGCGCCCAGATGTGCTGTTAATGCCACTTGCAGGATTTGATCACTCGGGCAATCGACTTGGCTACGGCAAAGGTTATTACGACACAGCGATTGCTGCGCTTCAAAAGACAGGTCCGGTGCTTTGCATAGGACTTGCTTTTGAAACTCAAGAGGTTGACCTAATTCCGGCGGAAGAGCATGACAAGCCACTCAACGGAATTTTGACGGAAAACGGCTATCGGAGTTTCAAGTAATGTCTTCTGATCAGGCTCAAAGCGGCTAATGAGGTACTATGCGAATTCTGTTTCTGGGAGATCTGGTTGGCCGTGTCGGCCGGACAGCTGCGATAGAAGAGTTGCCGGGTCTGGTTGAAGACAATCAACTCGACTTTGTCATCGTCAACGGCGAAAATGCGGCATCGGGCTTTGGAATTACCGAACCCATTCTCCAAGATGTTCTGGATGCTGGTGCGGACGTTGTCACGACCGGCAATCACGTCTGGGATCAGCGCGATACGCTCGTTTATATCGAGCGTCAGGACCGCTTGCTTCGTCCGATCAATTATCCCGCTGGAACTCCTGGCCGCGGTGCGCATCTCTATACAGCGCGTAATGGCGCACAGGTGATGGTCGCGAATGTGATGGGTCGGGTTTATATGGATGCGCTTGACGATCCGTTTGCCGTCATCGACAGGGCGATCAATGATTGCCCGATGGGGCAAGTAGCAGATGCGATCATTGTTGATATGCACGCTGAAGCCACCAGTGAAAAGCAGGCAATGGGTCACTTTCTGGATGGTCGTGTCAGTCTTGTTGTCGGAACGCACACACATGTTCCAACAGCTGATCACCAGATTCTGGAAAATGGTACAGCCTATATGTCGGATGCCGGCATGTGCGGCGCTTATGACAGCGTACTCGGGATGGAAAAGGACGAACCGATCAACCGCTTTCAACGAAAGATCCCCGGTTCCCGTTTTGCTCCGGCGACAGGCGATGCGACAGTTAGCGGTGTCGCAATTGAGACGGATGATCGAACCGGACTGGCGACAAAAGTTGCGCCGGTGCGGATCGGTGGCCGATTGGAACCGGCCCTACCTTCATTCTGGTAGAGGCTCGACGCATTGAAGAGATAGAGTTTTCTGCGAACTGGATTTTATGCGCCAACTTGCCTATAAGCGGCGCAGTTTTCGTTCATGTAATCTGATAAAGAGCCGGGAAGAGCCATGGCAGGCCATTCAAAATTCAAGAACATCATGCACCGCAAGGGGCGCCAGGACGCCGTTCGTTCCAAGATGTTCTCCAAGCTGTCCAAGGAAATTACGGTCGCCGCAAAAATGGGCGATCCGGATCCGGATTCCAATCCACGCCTGCGCCTGGCGGTTCAAAACGCCAAGGGTCAGTCCATGCCGAAGGACAATATCCAGCGCGCGATCAACAAATCCCAAACCGGTGATGCAGATACCTACGAAGAAATTCGCTACGAAGGTTATGGTCCTGCCGGGATTGCCGTTGTTGTCGAAGCTCTGACGGACAACCGCAATCGTTCGGCGTCCAATGTCCGCTCATATTTTACCAAATGTGGCGGAGCCCTTGGAGAAACCGGGTCGGTATCTTTCATGTTCGATCGGGTTGGCGAAGTGACTTACAAACCTGAAGCTGGCGAAGCTGATGCCGTTCTGGAAGCGGCAATTGAAGCCGGAGCTGAAGATGTTCAGTCCGATGAAAACGGTCACACGATCTACACGGCATTTGAAGATCTGAACGATGTCGCAAAAGCGCTCGAAGAAGCTCTCGGTGAAGCAGAGTCTACAAAGATCATCTGGAAACCCCAGAATCTGACGCCGGTCGATGAAGACAAGGCCCAGACCTTGATGAAACTCATCGACATGCTGGAAGATGATGATGATGTCCAGAATGTTTACACTAACTTCGACATCGACGAGGAAACCATGGCAAAACTTGCGTCTTGAGCTGAAACGCCGTTGATAGATTCAAACCCCGGCTTTGCCCGGGGTTTTTTCTTGGGGAAACTCATGTTCGATATTTATGAATTGACGCAGCTTGATCAGAAAACCCTGCAAGAACGGACCTTAAAACTCGCTGAAGAAGCGGGAGAGCTGGCCCAAGCTGTTCTATCGGTCAGCAGAGCGCCTGGAAGCACATATAAAGACCATTCCATGGATGATGTGCGCGAAGAGGCAGCTGATGCGGCGATTGTAGCACTCAGTATCTTGGCACAATCCTGTTCAAGCACGGAGGAGTTTAACGCAGAGTTGGACCGGTTGATGGTGCTGAAATGCGCAAAATGGAAAGCCAAATTATCTGAATAGAGGGTCCAAAGCTGGCATGCTGCTAATGGCTGCCAAGGCTATCAGACCGTATGCAACCTTTCCATAAAGACCGGGATTTGATTTTCTGAATCCGGTGGACCCAAGGTAAATGGCTATCCCGTAGGTGGGGATGGCAATCACCATCAGATGAAATACTTCACGCGTGAAGAAGCCGTTCATGATGTAGGCCACCGCAGTGCCAATGCTGGCAAGCGCAAAAAATACAATCATGTTAGCTCGGACGATGGCTGGTTCCTTTGCACTTGAAAGCCAGAATGCGACCACGGGAGGCGCGGAAACCTGAGATATGCCACCCAGAATTCCAGAGACTGCGCCGATGCTGAAAGATAATCGCCGCGTTGGTTGTCTGTGATAACGCCACCCGGACATGAGCAACGCTAAAAGCGCAACAACGATCCCGAAAATAATCCAACGCAGGATCAGGACATCCGAATTCGCGAGCAACCCGGCGCCAAGGTGAACAGTTATCACTGCGCCGATCGCTGCCGGGATGACTGTCGACCAGTCACATATCTTGAGAGCGCGGACAACAAGTGGCAACGCAACCACGCCGTCAATGAAAAGAAAGCAAGCCGCAGCTGTTGAGGGCAGCATCAGGCTTGTCGCCACCGGCATGAAAATCATTCCCGCACCAAAGCCTGCAAACCCCCGGACACATCCGGCAGTAAAGAGCACGCAGGTTAGAAAGATCAGCAACGCTGGCGAGTAGGATGCGAAAATATCGAACATGAAGACTCGCTGAAAGCGGGATTCGGCAGTCAATTCGTTGGTATGTTGCGCTTTGACTGGCGTCAACGCCTAAGTTTTGTTACCGCTTTGTTCCATGACACATCCGATTCGATTGCTGGGGATTGACCCCGGTTTGAGGCAGACTGGTTGGGGCATGATTGAAGTCACGGGAAACCGACTGTCATTCATCGCTTCCGGTACCGTAAAATCCAATAACAAGAAAAGCCTGGCCGAGAGGCTGGTCGAGCTGCATGACGGATTGACCAAGGTTATTCAAAGCCATGATCCGGAAGAGGCTGCTGTCGAGCTTACTTTTGTCAACAAAGATGCTGGCGCGACGTTGAAACTGGGACAGGCGCGGGGCATTGCGTTGCTGGTTCCATCTCTTGCCGGGTTGCAAGTGGCAGAATACGCCCCAAACCTTGTCAAGAAAACCGTGGTAGGAACCGGCCATGCCGAAAAAGAACAGATCCGAGCGATGGTGAAGGTTTTGATGCCTCGCGCCACTTTCAATTCAGATGACGCGGCGGATGCATTGGCGATAGCAATTTGTCATGCTCAACACCGCTCAAGCAACGCTATGCGGGCGGCATTGGGGGCAGCATGATCGGAAAACTGAAAGGCACAATCGATAGCTATGGCGAGGATCATGTGATCCTTGATGTTCATGGTGTCGGTTATCAGGTCCATTGTCCTTCGCGGATCTTGCAAGGCTTGCCGAGAGCTGGCGAGGCGGCTGTGCTCTTTATCGAGACAATCGTTCGCGAAGATATGATCAGGCTATATGGTTTCGGCCAGGAAGCGGAGCGGGAATGGTTCCGTATTCTCATGACAGTTCAGGGCGTAGGAGCAAAAGTTGCGTTGGGCATTCTGGGCATCTTGAAAGCCAATGAAGTGGCCAACGCGATTGCGCTGGGCGACAAGGCGACGATCACCCGTGCGCCCGGGGTCGGCAAGAGGGTGGCCGAGCGGATCACTTCTGAATTGAAAGATAAGGCCCCAGGGCTTGCCAGTATCGATCAGGAGACAATTGCTGTGGCTCAGAATGTCGCAGACAATGTTGCGTCCCGTCCGGTAGCTGAAGCGGTATCCGCGCTCAGCAATCTTGGATATGCGCAGGCACAGGCAAGCGCTGCTGTCGCCAAGGCAATGCAATCGGCTGATGAGGATGCTACCACCGAGACCCTTATACGATTGGGTTTGAAGGAGTTGGCGGGATGATCGTCTTTACCTATATTGTTATTGCCGTTGTGTTCGTGATCTCGGGTCTCGGCGGCTTCATGTATATTGATCATAAATTCGCATTGTCTGTTGAAGGGCGCAGCTACGCTGTAAAACGTAAGACAGTAGAAACCGATGATCCGTTTGTAAGGACGCAATTCCGTAAATTTTATGCTTTGCGTATGGCTTATTCGGTGTTTTTGCTTGTCGCGTTGATTGTGGTTGTTTCTTATGTCGGATGAAGACCGCATCGTGACGCCCGAGATCCGTGGTGATGAAATTGACAGCACCATGCGTCCCCAGGTGCTGGATGATTTTGTTGGTCAAGCACAGGCAAGAGCCAACTTGAAAGTCTTCATCGGTGCAGCAAAAGCGCGCGGCGAAGCTCTGGATCATGTGTTGTTCGTTGGTCCTCCAGGCCTCGGCAAAACGACGCTCGCGCAGATCATGGCCCGCGAACTTGGTGTCAATTTCCGAGCAACCTCCGGCCCTGTGATCGCGAAAGCCGGCGACCTGGCCGCATTGCTGACAAATCTTGAAGAGCGTGATGTTCTGTTCATTGATGAAATTCATCGACTGAACCCTGCTGTCGAAGAAGTGCTCTATCCGGCGATGGAAGATTACCAGCTGGATCTGATCATTGGAGAAGGCCCTGCAGCGCGATCTGTTAAGATCGATCTGGCAAAATTCACGCTGGTTGCTGCGACCACTCGGCTTGGTTTGCTGACAACTCCCCTGCGGGACCGTTTCGGAATTCCGGTGCGGTTGGAATTTTACACCATTGCCGAGCTTGAGCACATCGTCAAACGTGGTGCGTCCATAATGGGCATTGGGATTGCCGAAGACGGTGCCCACGAAATTGCAAAACGTTCCAGAGGAACGCCAAGGATTGCCGGACGACTGCTGCGCCGCGTGAGAGATTTTGCGATTTTTGATGGCGCGGAGCGTGTTGATCGGACCCTTGCGGACAAGGCGTTGTTGCAGTTGGAGGTCGATGCAGCTGGGCTGGACAGTCTTGACCGTCGGTACCTCAATCAGATTGCCGTCAATTTCGGTGGTGGACCTGTTGGTATCGAAACCATTGCCGCTGCACTGTCAGAGCCCCGGGATGCAATTGAGGAAATTGTTGAGCCGTATCTGATTCAGAACGGATTTTTGCAACGAACTCCACGTGGTCGGATATTAACTCCGATGGCATTCAGTCATCTTGGTATGGCTGTCCCGCAAAGGCCTGACGGTCCGCAAATTGGATTGTTCGCTGATCCCGAGTAGGCAGAACACGTGCATTGCAGATATTTTGACTTAAGCATTTTTGCCAAAGGCAAGTGGTTTTAGTTAACGAATAATTGGCGATTCTTACAGTAGTTTTCCTCCAAATATTTTGGGGGGTACCATGCGTAAGCGTCTTTCATCAAAACTGGCACTTATGTTTTTAGCCGGCGCACTCACAATGTGTGTCGCGATTGTCGTCGTTACATCCACCATTTCGCGCGATGTCGCGAATGGCCAGGCCGATAATGGTCTTCAAAGCGCGACGAAATCAAAACAGAAGATTTTAGAACTTGCCCTAGATCAGGTCAGTTACAGCGCCAAATTCTTTGTTTCTCTTGAGGAAGCCAAAGACAGTCTTATGAAGACTGTTGCCGGCTGGAAAAACCTGAAAGAGGGGCAGACGGATATCCTGCGGAAAATCTATGTGACTGACAATCCAAATCAGCCACTTGAACGTCATTTGCCGTTCGAGCCAGAAACGAAGAATTACTACGTAAACAATCACAAGTTTGCTGAAGAGATCTATCAGGATGTCATGAGTCAGGGATTGTTCTCAGATGTAGCGCTTGCCAACCCGGAAGGGTTCATCACCTATTCTTATCGTAAAGATGAGGAATTTGCCCGGCATATTGATGCTCCTGAACTTGCCGGACACCCTGTCCAGATTGCCTTGAGCAAACTGATAAAGGCTTCTAATGCGGAGGAGCTCGAGCCAAGGCAAATCTTCTCATCCGGATTTGTAACCGGAGCCGACGGCAAGGTGTCGCTTGTCCTCGCGGCTCCTGTGTTTTATCTGGATCGGCTATTTGGCATGATTGCCTTCTCGGCGAGCATGGATCATCTTGCCCAGCTTCTTAATGAGCCGTCAGGTCTTGCCGATAGCGAACAGGTTTTCCTGGTCGATTCAGCGGGTCAGTTGGTGAAGCTTGACGACCAGGGCCAATCGACCGCCATCCATAGCCTTGATGCGATATCGAGCGGCGATCAGATGATCAAGCTGGATGATGAAACATTCCGCTATGCGGAAGCGAAGAGTTCCTTTGAAACGATGCCATATGGTGTTGTTGAAGCGGTTCGGCAGACCGAGTTGTCTGCTGCTGCGAGCAGCATTACATATGGAGCTATTATTTCTGGTTTCTTATGTCTGGTGCCTATCGTTGGCCTAATTTGGTGGGTCACTGGCCGTATGTTCGCTCCGCTGGAACGCCTTTCTGTCGCTGCACGCCAGATTGCCGATGGTGATTTGGACGTTCCAATCGAGGCGACAGAGCGTGCGGATGAAATCGGTCGGATGGCACGTTGCATCGACGTTTTCAAGGAAAGTTCGGTCGAACGTGAGCGTTTGTCAGAAGAACGCAAAGTGGGCCACATCGCTCGCCAAAAACGAGAAGAACAGATCGATAACCTGATCAGCGGATTCCGTGCTGAGTCTCAGTCCATGCTTGAACTGGTTGAATCTAACATTGCGCGTGTTGAAGAAGTATCGTCCGAACTCAGTGGTCGCTCTGCTTCAGCGGCAGAGCAAGGGGAAGCTGCTGTATCAACGTCGGACAATGCATCTTCAAATGTTCAGGCTGTTGCGTCTGCCACTGAAGAACTGAATGCTTCAATCTCCGAAATTTCAAGGCAAGTTGAGACGACTGCAAAAATCGCCGAACAAACTACAGTTGCGGCGCAAAGTTCAAACACTAAGATTTCCGGCCTTGCAGAAGCTGCCAATAAAATTGGTCATGTTGTCTCGTTGATTTCGGAAATTGCCGAGCAGACAAACCTTCTGGCCCTGAACGCTACCATTGAGGCCGCTCGTGCAGGGGACGCCGGACGTGGGTTTGCTGTTGTTGCCTCCGAAGTGAAATCGCTTGCCGGCCAAACAGCCAAAGCGACCGAGGAAATCTCGACACAGATAGCGGCCATTCAGGCGTCCACAACCGAGGCTGTCGAGGAAATCGCACGCGTGTCTGAATCGGTAGAAGAGGTAAACTCCTATACCGGTACGATCTCTGATGCCGTTCAGCAGCAAGGATCTGCAACCAACGAAATTTCCCGAAATGTTGCGGAGGCAGCAGATGGAACACGCAGTGTTGCTTCGACTGTTTCATCGTTGAATGAAGGTGTTGCTGAAAACTCCAAGGCAGTCGATGCCATGTTGTCTGCAACGATTGGGGTGAAACAACAAGCTGATCAGCTGCGGACATCGGTAGAGAAATTCCTCAGTGAGGTTGCGGCGGCCTAAGGCCGACCTTAGCTTTGAGACAGGGCCTTCCGGTCGGATGACCGGGAGGCCTTTGCTTTTTAAAACCGTAAGGATTTTACCGTGAGCGAATGGCCCGATCTTTCTGGTCGCCTGTCCGAAGGCGGACATGTTCTCCCAGTGCGTGTTTATTATGAAGACACGGACTTTACCGGCATCGTTTATCACGGTGCCTATGTTCGGTTTTTTGAGCGTGCTCGATCAGATTTCCTGAGGCTTCTCGAGATTCACCACGCGGAACTCGCGGACGGTGTTCACGGTATATCGCTTGCCTTCGCGGTGCGCACGATGACACTGGATTTCCAGAAGCCAGCCAAGATTGATGATGTTTTGGAGGTTAGAACCAGTCTGGTTGAACACAAAGGCGCACGGGTCAAACTGGATCAACTGATCTATAATGGCGAGGATCTTCTGGTGTCAGCTGCCGTCACAGTTGCTGTGATAACGTCGGAAGGTAAGCCCACGCGGTTGCCGGTCGCGCTTGCTGAAAAACTAACGCGTTATCGGACCGATTAATCTCCGACCAGACCTGACCAACAAACACGATGATTTGTCATTGTTTGACCGCTTACGTGAAATTGTTCCAAAACATTGGGTACCGTTAAGCTTGCGGTAACCTTAATTCATTCCTTTAGAGATTGGCATATTTGCGCTGATTAAGTCCCAGTTTTGACAAATTCGAACGTCAGAGAGGCTGCAGGCCTAAAGAGGCAATGCGCAAATTGCCCGATTCAGCGTTCGATTCCCGAACGCCAGAATGCAAGACAGCATCATAAGGCCAAGAGGTCATCGAGTTAAATGGAAACACTTGTCCAATCAACATTGGCGGCGCCTGAAGGCGAAATCTCGTTTTTTGCCCTGTTCTGGCAGGCGCATATTGTCGTCAAGGTCGTGATGATAGGTCTGTTGGCAGCATCTGTCTGGTGTTGGGCAATCATGGTCGACAAAGCACTGTTGATTGGTCGGACCAAGCGCCAGATGAACAGGTTCGAGACTGTGTTCTGGTCTGGTCAATCGCTGGAAGAACTTTACGGAACACTTCACAACCGGGTGAATCATTCCATGGCAGCTATTTTTGTAGCGGCAATGAAAGAATGGAAGCGAAGTCATGAAGGTGCTCGTCCGGCAATCGGAAGCCTGCAGCAACGCATCGACCGAGTTATGGATGTTACCATTCAGAGGGAGGCTGAACGCCTTGAAAACCGTCTCCTCGTTTTGGCGACTGTCGGGTCATCTGCGCCGTTCATCGGGTTGTTCGGAACTGTTTGGGGGATCATGACAGCCTTCCAGGCGATTGCCGCTTCGGAAAGCACAAATCTCGCTGTTGTTGCCCCAGGTATTGCTGAGGCGCTCTTTGCGACTGCGCTCGGACTATTGGCTGCTATTCCGGCCGTGATTGCTTATAATAAGTTTTCCTCTGATGTCGGAAAATCCGTCGGGCGAATGGAAGGTTTTGCGGACGAATTCTCCGCAATCCTATCTCGCCAGATCGACGAGAGGGGTTAGGCCATGGCCATGCAGGTCGGATCCGGCCAAGCGGGTGGCGGTCGGCGTGGGCGCCGAAGGCGCCGCAATGCCCCTATGAGCGAAATCAACGTGACACCCTTTGTGGATGTTATGCTTGTTCTTCTGATTATTTTTATGGTTGCAGCACCGCTCCTGACAGTCGGTGTTCCCATTGACTTGCCTGAAACGCAGGCAAAGGCGCTTGAGGGTGATACAGAACCGATAACGATCTCGGTTAACTCTGCTGGCGAAATTTACATTCAGGATACACAAATTATGATCGAAGAGATCGTTTCTAAGCTCGAAGCAATTGCTGCTAACGGTTATGAGGAGCGTATCTATGTGCGCGGCGATCAGGATGCTGACTACGGTATCATGATGAAGCTTATGGGTCGGATTAATGCGGCCGGTTTCAAACGGCTAGGTCTTGTCACTCTGGAAGAACGGGACTCGTAACGCGTCATGCGGGCAGGTCTCATCGCGTCTTTGGTCGGTCATACGACCATACTGGTCTGGGGCATTGTTGCCCTTCCGGACGCGGAGAGTTTTACGGTGCCGCAAGTTGAGTCTCTTCCGGTTGATCTCATTCCAGTCGAGGAGTTCACTCAGCTTCGGCTAGGTGAAAAGACAGCTGAAATTCGGGACGTCGCCGCGCTGCAACCGAGCGAAACACCGAACGAGGAACCTCCGCAGCCAGCAGATAAGCCAGGCGAGAGTCAGGTTGAACAACCAACCCCGCCGACAGCCCAGCCTGAACCTGCACCGGCTCCGGAACCAGCGCCGCAGCCCACTTCAGAACCAGAACCCGCACCAACACCTGAACCAGTGCCAACTGCTGAACCCCTACCAGAACCTCAGCAACAGCAGGAAGCTGCACCGACACCGCAGCCAATTGTGACCAGTGTTGCTCCGCGCACTAAGCCGAAGCCGCCAAAAGCGGAGTCGGTAATCAATCAGGCTGCAGCACTTCTGAACAAGGTCGAGCCGAGAGCGCAGTCCGGGAGTTCATCTCAACAACAGGCTTCGCTCGGTTCAAACCAGGGCGCGCAGAACATTCGTATGACGCAGTCGGAACTTGATGCTCTGCGCGGACAGGTATCGCAATGCTGGAGTCCGCCTGTGGGAGCTGTTGGTGCTGAAGAGCTTAAAGTAAGGGTACGCTTCAATCTTTCCCAAAACGGTGAAGTGTCAGGTAGTCCTGAAGTCGTGAACTCGAATGGAAATCCGGCTTTCCGTGCAGCCGCCAGCAGTGCGGTGCGCGCGATAATGCGATGTCAGCCTTATTCTCTTCCCATTGCCAAGTATGACGCTTGGCAGGAAGTGATCATAAACTTTGACCCGAGAGAGATGCTTGGGGGATAGTTCGTTATGAACTTGTCAATTTTGTCTGTAAGGGAAGTGTTGTGCCCATGCGTGAAATATTGAAAAGCGTTTCTGCTCTCGCACACCGAAAGGGTGTCGGTTTTGCTGCACTTCTGGCATGTGTAGCGGCATTGCTTCCCTTACCCGCTGTTGCTCTTGTCGAGATAGACATTACGCAAGGCAATGTTGAACCTCTTCCAATTGCCCTGCCGCCGTTTTCAGCTGATGGTGGAGACAACAAGCTTGCAGCGGAAATGACGGCGGTCATATCGGCTGATCTTAAGCGCTCGGGTTTGTTCAATCCACTGGATTCGGCAAGCTTCATTCAGAAAAACATGAGCGTGAATTCAACCCCACGCTTTGGAGACTGGCGGACGATCAATAGCCAAGCGCTGGTAACGGGAACAGTTATAAAGCAGCCGGACGGACGCCTGAAAGCGGAGTTTCGGCTATGGGATGTGTTCGCATCCGAGCAGATGCTGGGTCAACAGTTCTACACGACACCCGAAAACTGGCGCCGCCTGGCCCACATCATTTCTGATGCGATTTATGAGCGGCTGACCGGCGAAAAAGGCTATTTTGATACTCGTATTGTCTTCATCGATGAAACCGGACCTAAGGATAAACGGGTTAAACGTCTGGCAATCATGGACCAGGATGGTGCCAATATCCGTTATCTGACGAGAGGTGACGATTTGGTGCTGACACCTCGATTTTCGCCTACCAATCAGGAAATCACCTACATGTCCTATGGTGGTGCTGACCCGAGTGTCTATCTGCTGAATATCGAAACCGGACAGCGGGAGATTGTTGGCAATTTTCCGGGAATGACATTTGCTCCCCGATTTTCGCCGGATGGTCAAAGCGTCGTAATGAGCTTGCAGCAGGGCGCTAACGCGAACATCTTCAAAATGGATTTGCGGTCCCGTCAAACCACACGTTTGACAAACACTGCGGCAATTGACACCAGCCCGTCCTTTTCCCCTGATAGCAAACAGGTCGTTTTCGAATCTGACCGCGGCGGTTCACAGCAACTATATGTAATGAATGGCGGTGGCGGAGGGGCACAGCGGATTTCCTTTGGACCCGGTCGGTATTCGACCCCGGTATGGTCGCCGCGTGGGGACTTGATCGCGTTTACCAAGCAGCATCAGGGCCGGTTTATGATTGGAGTGATGCGCCCGGACGGTAAAGGTGAACGCATCTTAACTGAGGGCTATCACAACGAAGGCCCTGCCTGGTCACCAAATGGCCGTGTTCTCGTGTTTTTCCGCGATACCCCCGGGGCAAATGGTGGACCTCAGGTATGGACAGTGGATTTGACTGGCTACAACGAACAAAGGGTCGAAACGCCAGCCTTCGCGTCTGATCCATCCTGGTCGCCGCTGATCAACTGATAATGATGTGTTAAGGTTTTACTAACCAGTTTTGCAAAGACCGCTTTAACCAGCTTTGGCTAGAAAGCATTTACCTAAAACCCGGATCCAATGGATGTCTGGTTGGCGGGCTGGGGATTGGAGAATGGAATGTTCGAACGTTTAAATATTGCTGCTGGTGGACGCTGGATTGCAATCTGCTTTGCTGTTCTGCTTGCTGCTGCCTGTGCCCAAACCAAACCGGATGGATTGGCAACGAATGTGAAGCCGGGCACTGGGCAAGATTTCGTCGTCAATGTTGGTGACCGTGTTTTCTTTGAAGAAGATCAGTCGACGATCAATGCTCAAGCGCAAGCTACTTTGGGAAATCAGGCCAAGTGGTTAAATCGCTATTCTCAGTACACGATTACCGTTGAAGGGCACGCCGACGAACGCGGTACACGTCAATACAATATCGCGCTTGGCGCACGACGGGCGCAGTCCGCGCGAGACTACCTGGTGTCGCAAGGGGTATCTGCTTCACGGATCAAGACCATTTCCTACGGGAAGGAACGTCCGGTTGCGGTGTGTAATGACAATAGTTGCTGGACGCAGAATCGCCGCGCTGTAACGGTTTTAAACAACGCTAAGAACTAGACATTGTTCTGAAATTCAACCAAATGGCTGGGCCTCGTGTCCAGCCATTTGTGTTTTGACGGCATGTTTTACAGCCTTTGGTTTCATCTTGTAGTGTTTGGTCAAAATTTAGCCGAACTCCGGGCGCTCTGTGGGCTTGAGTGAAGTGTCGGGCATGCTAAGACTCCATTCATCAAACCGGAGGAGCGAATGAGAAAAATACAAGGGCTGCTATGCCTGTTCCTGGCTGTGACATTCGTCGTTGCCGCAACCCCGTCGAAGGCCCAGCTTTTTGGGCGTAAAAAAGATGATTCAGCGGTGCGGATCGGTCAACTGGAAGAGCGGATCCGTGTTCTAACCGGACAGCTTGAACAATTGTCCTATCAAATGCGCGAACTGCAGGACCAGATGCGTCGCATGCAGGAGGACAACGAATACCGGTTCCAGCAGCTTGAAGGGGGTACTCCCGGGAAACGCTCGGATGTAGCGCCCGGTCTTGACGCAGACGGTATCCCGAAATCCGGAAACCTGACGGAGCCAGGGGGAGGTTTGGCGACACTTCCTGCCGGGAGTGGGTCTGGAGATGGCAATTGGGACCAAACCGGCGGTTATCAGGCCTCTGACGGTTTGCCGTCGGATGGACCTATAGATTTGTCTGCTTTGGCAAATGGTCTGGAAACAATTCCTGATTCAGGTATCGAAACAGGTCCGGGGCCAGAATTGTCTACAAATGATGATGCTTTGGCAGGAATAATAGGGAGCGGCGATCCGCGGATCGATTACGATCAGTCCTACTCCCTAGCAGTGAATGGCGACTACGGCGCTGCTGAGGCTGGGTTCAGAACGTTTATTGAAAGCTATCCGGACCACGAACTCGCTGCCAATGCACAATACTGGCTCGGTGAGAGCCTTCTTGCACAGCAAAACTATAGAGACGCTGCGGATGCGTTCCTCAAGACCTATCGGGATCATCCTGGAAACTCCAAGAGCCCGGATAGTTTGTTGAAACTAGGTGTATCCTTGAGAGGGCTTGGCGAAACAGATGTTGCTTGTGCGACTTTTTCTGAGCTTTTGACCAAGTTTCCGAATGCAGCGCCAGCGGTTTTGTCACAGGCTCGGGATGAACGCCAACGTGCCCAATGCACCTGAATTGCGGATTGAGCCGGCAGGGCTCTCGGCAAGTGAAATTGATCAATTATTTGCTCCCCTAAAACCTTTCGACAGGATCGCGCTCGCCGTTTCCGGTGGTTCGGATTCTATCTGTCTTCTTCGCCTATTCCACGATTGGCACACAAGGTCGGGATGGTCCGGTGCTTGTGAAGTCCTCACCGTTGATCATGGTTTGAGGCTTGAGAGCGTAGAAGAAACGATTTTTGTTCAGGAGCTGAGTATAAGCTTGGGTTACGCTTGCTCGATCCTGCGCTGGTCAGATGGAAAGCCGCAGACAGGTGTTCAAGAAGCAGCACGTCAAGCGCGGTATCGTCTGTTCGCAAAACACATGTCCGCTTCTGGCACCGAAGCATTGGTGCTCGCACACCACAAAGATGATCAGGCCGAAACTTTTTTGGATCGTTTGACCCGTGGAAGCGGAGTATTTGGCCTAGGTGCCATGTCGGTGGATGAACGCGGGGGAGCTGAAGGACTACGATTGTTGCGGCCGCTGCTGGATGTTTCCAAGGCCCGGCTCGTTGAGTCATTGAAGTTGCGTAATCAGCCTTGGTGTGAAGACCCTTCCAACGACAGCACAAAATACAAACGTAGTCGGCTGCGCAAGATTGCGGGTCTTCTGGCGGATGAAGGGTTTTCGCAAGACCGTATTTTAACGACGGTTCGTCAAATGCGCCGGACAAGAAATGCGCTGGAATTTGTTTTGGCGGATACGTTTACAAGGCTGGTTGAGGATCACCCGGCAGGTCCCCTCAGGCTGGCGATGGATGCATTTCGAAAACTGCCGGAAGAAATTCGGCTGCGCTTGCTGGTTCTGGTCATTCAACGGGTCACTGGTAAGCCTTATTTGCCGCGGCTGAAAAAAATTGAAGCACTCGACAGAAACATTTTGTCTCAAAAAAAAGTACGGCAAACATTTGGTGGTGCGGTTGTGGAGCGCGATGATAAACACCTGTGCGTTTGGAAAGAGGCTGGCCGGTCTCCGCCAACAACGCTTGTTGATGTGTCGGGTTGTGGGACATGGGATGACCGGTTTGATTTTGATGTGAAACCTTCCAACCAAAAGACTTCCGGTTGCGGCGTATTGATGCTTGGAATTTTACGCAATGCGCCCGTAAAACAGCGGGATTGGCCCGTTCTGCAAGGATGGCCGAAAGAAGCGTTTGCCAGTTCGCCTGTCTTTTGGTGTTCAAACGGAATACTTTCAATAGATTCGGAATCGGCACTGTTTATTACAGGAGCGGTTGTTGAACCTTTTGTGATTAAGCTCAATCGCATCCCGTTTCCGCCCAATTTGGCAGGTAACTATATCGACATTCTTGACGCTGAAACCAAAGTCTAGAGTTTGCGTCGGAAACAACATCTGATAAGTGTCGCGCCATAAGGAAAACGTTAGCGCATCTGTGCAACTATGGCGCACCGCCTTGGCAGCGGGCCTTCGGCGACCTATCTTCGCTGAAAGAAATGTAGCCTTGCGTAATTTGCCGCGTTAGGCGGTTAAGGGATCAATATGAACGCACACTTCCGGAATTTTGCACTTTGGGTGATAATTGCCCTCCTGCTGATTGCGTTGTTCCAGCTTTTTCAAAGCCCAACGCAGAATAGCGCCACGGATGATATCGCCTTTTCTGAATTTATGAATCGGGTTGATGCCGGTGATGTCAGGTCCGTAACTATTCAGGAACAGAAGATTTCAGGCAACTCTTCGAGTGGTCCGTTCCAGACTTATGCGCCTGATGGTGCCCAATACGTTGACGAACTCCGAAACAAAGGCGTGATGATAAATGCACGTCCACCTTCAGAGAGTTCCCCGTTGCTGGGTGCACTGTTCTCATGGCTGCCGATGCTCATCATCTTGGGTATCTGGATTTTTGTCATGCGCCAAATGCAAGGTTCTGGCGGCAAAGCGATGGGATTTGGCAAGTCAAAGGCCAAACTTCTCACCGAGGCGCATGGTCGGGTGACGTTTGAAGATGTTGCCGGTATTGATGAAGCCAAGGAAGACCTCCAGGAAATCGTTGAATTCCTTCGCGATCCGCAGAAATTCCAGCGGCTGGGCGGCCGAATTCCACGTGGTGTCTTGTTGGTCGGCCCACCGGGAACCGGTAAAACGTTGACCGCACGTGCTGTTGCAGGTGAGGCAAACGTTCCATTCTTCACGATATCCGGTTCAGATTTTGTTGAAATGTTTGTTGGTGTAGGTGCGTCGCGTGTTCGAGACATGTTCGAACAGGCGAAGAAAAACTCGCCTTGCATCATCTTTATCGATGAAATTGATGCCGTAGGTCGCCACCGTGGTGCTGGCCTTGGCGGTGGCAATGATGAGCGCGAACAAACACTCAACCAGTTGCTTGTCGAAATGGATGGTTTTGAGCCGAACGAAGGTGTGATCATCATCGCGGCGACAAACCGTCCGGATGTTCTCGATCCGGCGCTTCTGCGTCCGGGGCGCTTCGATCGTCAGATCGTTGTTCCAAATCCGGACGTTACCGGCCGCGAGAAAATCCTGAAAGTGCACATGCGAAAAGTTCCGCTGGCGCCCGATGTTGACGTGAGAACGCTTGCACGTGGTACGCCTGGATTCTCCGGTGCGGATTTGATGAACTTGGTGAACGAAGCAGCCTTGTTGGCAGCTCGCCGCTCCAAGCGGCTCGTGACCATGGCAGAGTTTGAAGATGCAAAAGACAAGGTGATGATGGGTGCCGAACGGCGTACCCTTGTCATGACTGAGGAAGAGAAAAAGCTGACAGCCTATCATGAAGCCGGTCATGCTCTGGTCGCGCTTCATCAACCAGCGTCTGATCCGATCCATAAGGCTACGATCATTCCGCGTGGTCGTGCGCTGGGTATGGTGATGCGCCTTCCTGAAAAAGATCAGGTGTCATTGACTCGTGCAAAGTGTAAGGCCGATTTAGCGGTTGCCATGGGTGGTCGCGTCGCGGAAGAAATGATTTTCGGATATGAAAAGGTCACGTCCGGTGCTTCTGGAGATATTCAGATGGCAACCAAGTTGGCGCGAGCCATGGCGACCCAGTTCGGTATGTCAGACAAACTTGGTCCGCTGCTGTACGGTGAAAACCAGGAAGAAGTGTTCCTCGGTCATTCTGTAGCCAAGAATCAGAGTGTTTCCGATGAAACACAAAAGATTGTTGATGCAGAGATCAAGTCTTTCGTCAATCAGGGCCTTGAAACAGCCAAGAAGATTCTCGGAGATCACGAAGACCAATTGCATACAATTGCAAATGGCCTTCTGGAGTACGAAACACTCTCTGGTGTCGAAATCAGCGATCTTCTTGACGGAAAACCTCCGGTTCGAGAAACCGATGATGATCAGCCGATAGGGCGTGGTTCTGCTGTTCCATCTGCTGGCGCAAAACGAGGTGGCGACGAGCCTAGCGGCGGTATGGAACCGCAACCGCAAGCCTGATCGAATTGGAGTACAGTCTGTCGTTTAAAAAATGCCCGGCTACTTGCCGGGCATTTTGTTATCCTTGCGACGATGTGCACCAGTGAATCGTAACAATTGCTCATACTATTTGAAACCATGACAACAATATCTGCGCTAAAAGAGCGCCAGATATAGATGCAACCGAGTTTGTTTAATGCGCAAGTTTTTTGGAACCGATGGAATTCGGGGCGAAGCCAATCTCTTTCCTATGACGGCTGAGATGGCATTAAGAGTCGGAATGGCCGCCGGTCTTGTCTTTAAAAATGGTGGCCATAGGCACCGGGTTGTTATCGGCAAGGATACGCGATTGTCGGGATATATGATCGAGAATGCGCTGGTTGCCGGGTTCACATCTGTCGGCATGGATGTGTTTCTACTTGGTCCGCTTCCGACGCCAGCTGTTGCGATGTTGACGCGTTCGCTCAGAACAGATCTCGGTGTCATGATTTCGGCGTCCCACAATCCATTTCAGGACAACGGAATCAAGTTTTTTGGCCCTGATGGATTTAAACTGAGTGACAAAATTGAGCAGACAATAGAGAGCCTTGTTGAGGTAGACCTTTCCTCACGGCTTGCCAATGCTCGTGAACTCGGTCGTGCGAAGCGAATCGATGGTGCACCAGAACGGTATATTGAATCTGCAAAAAGAACCTTGCCTCGCAAGATGAGCCTTGAAGGGCTGCGGGTTGTTATCGACTGTGCCAATGGTGCAGCTTACAAGGTGGCTCCTGATGCATTGTTCGAGCTCGGGGCGGAAGTCATCACAATGGGCGTTGCGCCAGATGGCTACAATATCAATGATGGCTGCGGATCGACGTCGACAGATGCTTTGTCAAAAAGGGTTCATGAAGTTCGTGCTGATCTTGGAATCGCTCTTGATGGTGACGCCGACCGGGTCATAATTGTTGATGAGAACGGCACAGTTGTCGATGGCGATCAACTAATGGCAGTCGTTGCCCAGTCCTGGCAGGCTGCTGATCGTTTGTCGGCCCCCGGTATCGTTGCAACTGTCATGTCCAATCTAGGCCTTGAAAGATATCTTGATAGCTTGGGACTAAGCCTCGCGCGGACCAAAGTCGGCGATCGTTATGTTGTTGAGCATATGCGGGCAAACGGTTTTAACGTCGGCGGAGAACAATCAGGACATATTGTTCTATCAGACTTTGCGACAACAGGAGATGGCCTGATAGCTGCGCTTCAGGTTATGGCCTGTGTAAAACAGCAAGACAAACCTGCATCAGAAGTCTGTCGTCAATTTGAACCTGTTCCACAATTGCTGAAAAATGTTCGTTACAAAGGCGGAGCGCCGCTTGACAAGGAACAAGTCAAATCAGCGATCATGGACGGGGAAGCTCGACTGGGTGCAGCCGGTCGTCTTGTCATCAGGGCGTCGGGTACCGAGCCTCTTATTCGTGTCATGGCTGAAGGTGATGATGCAGATCTGGTCAAGCAGGTCGTAAATGATATCGCTGGCGTTGTCGCAACATCTGCAGCGTGAAACAACACTTCTTTAAATATTCAATGTCCGGTCTGATGAGAGTTATATTTAACGAATGGTAAATTTACTGTCTGCTGTTAATGAATTTTTAAGGTAAAAAAACTCGGTTAAAGAATACAGTTAAGTCAACCTTAATAAAATTGCGGCACTGTTCTTTGGAATTTGACGTGTCCGACTGTGAGTAGAGCGGGCGCTTCACTGGAAGAGGACGAGGACATGGACAATTTTTTTAAGCGTTTGTCTTTGACTGGTTTTGCTGTTGTGCTTTCCACTGCTGGCTATGCAGCGGATTTGCCGACGCCGGTCATTGAGCATATTCCAGCGGCGCCAGCTGTTGGTGGTTTCTATCTGCGCGGTGATATCGGCTATAAGATCTATAGCGATCCGTCAGGAAGCTTTCAGGGCAGCTCAACAGTAGCTGATCTTCGATATGAGCGAGAAAGCATGGACAATGCCTGGATGTTTGGTGTCGGTGTTGGGTATCAATTTAACAGGTATTTTCGTGGTGATTTGACATTAGACTATGAGACCAAAGCCACGGCTAAAGGGTATGCAGCTTGCGGAACGTGTACTGGTTCATTCTCTGAAGAGAAGACTGATGTCGATGTTTGGACTGTAATGGTCAATGCCTATTATGACATAGGTACTTGGAATAGGTTTACACCATATGTTGGTGCGGGTATTGGAGCTGCGTACGTAAACTCAAGCAATACAGTATCGATTAATCCAGGGGGCACGACATCTACATATAGTGATAGCAATGGGCAATGGAATTTTGCTTGGGCTTTGATGGCAGGTGCTGAATATGAATTCACTCCAAACTGGAGCTTGGACGCAGGCTATCGTTACAAGAACTTAGGGGACGCAGTCACAACTGCCTATACTCAAACCGGTAATGGTCGCACTCACTTTAAAGATCTTACCGCCCATGAGTTCCGGCTTGGTGCGCGTTATTCATTCAACACTGCGTCAGCACCGGTCTATTACCAGCCGCAAGGGCCGATCAGCAGTAACTTCTGATCTTAGTAGCAGGTAGTAATATGTTTTCGAAAGGCCGGTGGAAACCGGCCTTTTTTGCGTTTTGTATATATGTGAATTGACGCAATCGCTGCAAAGCCCTATCCCCATAGGTGGGCCACCCCTCCCCAACGAGGGGCTACTATCTGTGAGGGTAGACTACATGACAGATAATACTACCAAGCCGGACGTGCGTCCGGCCAATCCCAACTTTTCTTCTGGTCCCTGTGCCAAGCGTCCCGGCTGGTCTCTTGATCAACTCAATGACGCGCCTTTGGGCCGTTCTCACCGTGCAAAGCCTGGAAAAGCGAAGCTCGCTGAAGCAATCGCGCTGACCCGCAAGGTTCTGCAGGTTCCTGACGAATATCGCATCGGTATTGTTCCAGCGTCCGATACGGGTGCCGTTGAAATGGCGCTTTGGTCACTTCTTGGCGTCCGAGGCGTCGATATGCTGGCCTGGGAGAGTTTCGGGTCTGGCTGGGTAACGGATGTCGCAAAACAGTTGAAACTAGACAACACCCGAATTCTGGAAGCGCCCTATGGGGAACTTCCGGATTTGTCGACCGTCGATTTTTCAAACGATGTTGTTTTCACCTGGAATGGAACCACATCAGGGGTTCGTGTTCCGAACGGTGACTGGATTCCAGCAGACCGGAAAGGTCTCACCATTTGCGATGCCACGTCTGCAGCCTTTGCTCAGGAACTCGATTTCAACAAGCTTGATGTTGTCACTTTCTCTTGGCAAAAAGTGCTCGGCGGAGAGGCTGCCCATGGCATTTTGATATTGAGCCCGCGTGCTGTTGAGCGTCTTGAGAGTTATACACCCGCCTGGCCGCTCCCCAAAATTTTCCGCCTGACCAAAGGCGGCAAACTGATCGAAGGTGTTTTCAAAGGCGAGACCATCAATACGCCATCCATGTTGTGTGTCGAAGACTACATCGACGCATTGAAGTGGTCTGACGCACTCGGAGGATTGTCCGGTTTGCGCGCGCGCGCAGATGCCAATCTGGCAACTCTGGAAAACTGGGTCGATCAAACCAGCTGGGTGGACTTCCTGGCGGTTGATCCTGCGACCCGGTCCAATACCTCTGTCTGCCTCAAAGTGATTGACCCGGACGTACAAGTACTTTCCCCAGAGCAACAAGCTGCATTCGCAAAGGCTATTGTTGGTCAGCTGGATGCAGAAGGTGTTGCTTACGACATAGGGGCTTATCGCGATGCTCCATCGGGCTTGCGTATATGGGCCGGCGCGACAATCGAGGCCAATGACCTGTCTGCTCTGACAGTTTGGCTTGATTGGGCATTTAAAAGCGAAAAAGCAAAACTGCTTCAGGCCACTTGAGCCTGTTCTCCAAAATCAGATGAATCATTGGGCAGTTTTCTGCCCGACCCGGTTTCGTACAAGAGGAGAAGCTCAAATGGCTCCCAAAGTTCTTATTTCAGATAAACTGTCACCTGCCGCTGTCCAGATTTTCAAAGATCGTGGTGTGGATGTGGACTTCTTGCCGGATCTCGGCAAGGACAAGGAAAAGCTGCGTGAAACCATTGGTCAATACGATGGCCTGGCTATCCGCTCAGCTACAAAAGTAACCGAGAAGGTCATCGACGCTGCTGAGAATCTCAAGGTTATCGGCCGGGCCGGTATAGGTGTCGACAACGTTGACATTCCCAAAGCGACAGCGCGCGGTATCATTGTGATGAACACGCCATTCGGCAATGCGATCACGACTGCCGAACACGCTATTTCCATGATGATGGCTGTAGCGCGCCAAATCCCTGCTGCAGATGCGTCCACACAAGCGGGCAAGTGGGAAAAATCCCGCTTCATGGGGCGTGAAATTACCGGTAAAACGCTTGGCCTGATTGGCTGCGGGAACATCGGATCGATTGTTGCCGAGCGCGCGATTGGTCTCAAAATGAAGGTGATCGCGTTTGATCCTTTCCTTACACCGGAGCGGGCGGTCGCTCTTGGAGTGGAAAAGGTTGAGCTGGACGGATTGTTCAGTCGATCCGATTTCATCACTCTGCACACGCCGCTTACTGACAGGACACGAAACATCATCAATGCTGACGCCATTTCGAAAATGCGGAAGGGTGCCTACATTATCAACTGCGCGCGCGGTGGTCTGGCCGATGAAGCCGCAGTTCGTGCTGCTCTTGATGAAGGCAAACTTGCGGGCGCTGCATTTGACGTTTTTGTCGATGAACCAGCGAAAGAAAACGTTCTCTTTGGTGCGCCAAATTTTGTGTCGACACCGCATTTGGGTGCTTCTACAGCCGAGGCGCAGGAGAATGTTGCGCTGCAGGTCGCTGAACAGATGTGTGACTATCTGCTTCAGGGAGCAGTTCGAAATGCATTGAACATGCCGTCAATCACAGCTGAAGAAGCTCCTAAGCTTGCACCATTCGTTCGACTGGCAGAACAGCTGGGTTCTTTTGCCGGCCAATTGACCGAAACCGGTATTGAAGGCGTAAAACTTGAATATGCCGGTGCTGTTGCTGAAATGAACGTCAAGGCGCTGACTGCCGCAGCAATTACAGGATTGCTTACGCCATTGTTGCAAACCGTGAATATGGTTTCTGCGCCAATTTTGGCTAAAGAACGTGGCATCAAGGTTGAAGAGATCCGGCGAGAAAAACAGGGTGCCTATGAAACCTATATTCGTTTGACGGTAATTACCGAACGACAGGAGCGATCGGTCGCAGGTACTGTCTTTGCGGACGGGAAACCGCGGGTTATCCAGGTCAAGGGTATCAATATGGAAGCCGAACTTGGTTCGCAGATGCTCTATATTACCAATGAGGACAAGCCTGGTTTCATTGGGCGCTTGGGTCAGGAGCTCGGCAACAGTGGCGTCAATATCGCGACATTCAATCTTGGCCGGATAGCCGCCGGAGATGATGCTATCTGCCTTGTTGAAGTGGATGGTGAAATTCCAGCAGATGCATTGGCTCGCTTGGAAGCGGTCTCACACGTTAAACAGGTCAAAGTCTTGCACTTTTAGAACAATCAAATGCCCGGAGGAACTTCCGGGCATTTCCCTAATTTGTGGATGAGCCTTTGCGTCTTAATAGACGCCCATCCAGAACGATCAAGCCAACCAGCAATATCGCGAACCCTCCCAATTGCATTGCAGTGAGGCTTTCGTCTAGGATCAACCATCCGAAGAATATCGCGCTTGCCGGGACCAGAAGTGTCACGAGTGAGGCGTTTGTCGCCCCGGCTTCAGCGAGGATCTGGAAATATATCAGGTACGCTAATGCCGTCGCCAAAATGCCGAGGGCGAGAACATTCATCCATGCGATCAGGCTCGTGTCTGCCATAGACCAGCCAGCTGCAGTATATAGTGCGATTGGGAACACGATGAGTGTTGACCCACTCAATTGACCAGCTGCGGATACGACAGGTGGCAACGCGCTGAACCGCTTTGCGAATGTCGCTGCAAGTGCATAGGATATGGCGGCACCAAGGCAGCATAGCTGTGCCCAAATTGGATCGTTGACGATCCCTGACAGGCTGCCGGACAACATGACAGCGACGCCCAATACGCCCAACACGACGCCTGCGAACCTGTTTGGAAATAATTTCTCCTGTCTGAAAACCACGCTGGACACGAAGACCGTGAAAATCGGTGTGGTCGCATTCAGGATAGACGCCAGGCCGGCGCCGATGACTGTTTGACCTAGGAACAGTAGCGAAAACGGGATGGCGTTGTTCAAAAGGCCCATCATTAGAAAAGCCGGTACCAAGCGGAGCGTTAGTTTACTTAGCAGCCCTCGCCACCACAGCAACATCAGAAGAACTGCGCAAGCACTCGAGACCCGGAAGAACACTAATACAAATGGGGGAATTTCGGCGACAGCAATCTTGGAAAACAAAAACGAACCGCCCCAGATCACACCCAAAACAAACAGCAATATCCATTGTCTAAGTTGCATTTGAGCTACCTAAGCCGGTTTTCAGAGTAACTCGGATATCACGGACCATGAGAGGCTGAAACCCGAAAACCGAGCAGGATAATCGAGCGCGGATGGTCTGGGTCAGAAGCCTATTGCTTCGCAGTGCAAAAAAAGTGACGCCACCTCAATTAAAATGCCTCTGAAGACTCGCATGGTACCGCTTTCATGACTATAGTCCGCGCCGTTTGCCCCGGTAAGGTGCCTGGGCTTTTCGTGTTAGCGCTAACGGCGCAAAACTTGCTTCCAGGAGAGCATTTTCTAGATGGCGAATGTGGTTGTTGTCGGATCGCAATGGGGTGACGAAGGCAAAGGCAAGATTGTCGACTGGTTGTCGGAACAAGCTGATGTCATTGTAAGGTTCCAGGGCGGGCACAACGCTGGACATACACTTGTCATCGATGGTGTCAGCTACAAGCTTTCGCTTCTTCCATCCGGTGTCGCACGTAAAGGAAAACTGTCAGTCATCGGCAATGGGGTTGTTCTTGATCCGCATGCACTCGTTGAGGAAGTTACGCGTCTTGCGGAGCAGGGCGTCGTGGTCACGCCCGAATCGCTTCGGGTCGCGGAAAACGTCACTTTGATCCTGTCGTTGCATCGCGAACTGGATGCACTGCGTGAGAATTCAAACATTGGCACGCGCATCGGAACAACAAAACGGGGTATCGGTCCTGCTTACGAGGACAAGGTTGGGCGTCGCGCTATCCGGCTGATGGACCTTAAGAACCTGACCAAGCTGCCAGCAAAAATCGATCGGTTGTTGTCTCACCATAACGCGCTGCGTCGAGGTCTCGGACAAGACGAGATATCCGCACAGGCGATCTATGACGAATTGGCAAGCGTTGCCGACAAGGTCCTGCCATATATGGATAAAGTTTGGTACCTGCTCGATGAGCAACGTCGTCAGGGTAAACGCATTCTTTTTGAAGGTGCGCAAGGTGCTCTTCTGGACATCGATCATGGGACCTATCCGTTCGTAACGTCGTCCAACACCGTTGCTGGACAGGCTGCGACGGGTTGTGGTCTCGGTCCTGGCTCTGTGGATTATGTCCTCGGCATCACAAAGGCCTATACGACGCGCGTTGGCGAGGGGCCTTTTCCGACCGAGCAGGAAAATGAAGTTGGCGAATTTCTTGGTACACGCGGCCACGAATTCGGCACCGTAACTGGTCGTCGTCGTCGTTGCGGATGGTTTGATGCTGTTCTGGTTCGCCAGACTGTTTGCACCTCAGGTATCAATGGCATAGCCCTTACGAAACTCGACGTTCTTGACGGTCTTGAGGAACTCAAGATTTGTGTCGGCTATGAGTTGGATGGAGAACGCATCGACTACCTGCCTGCGTCCCAAGGGGCGCAAGAGCGGGTGAAACCGATCTACGAATCCATGCCGGGCTGGAAAGAATCGACGGAAGGTGCGCGCACTTGGGCCGAGTTGCCGGCTCAAGCCATTAAATATGTGCGTCATGTGGAAGAACTTATCGGAGCGCCAGTGGCAGTTCTCTCCACAAGTCCTGAGCGTGAGGATACTATTCTTGTGCAGAATCCTTTCCAGGATTGAGTAACTGCGCTGGAAAAGGGCATTATCAAAATAATGCAAGACGCGTTGCGAATCGCGCAGCGTCCAGTAATGTTTCAGACCATATTGGTTGGGGCGATCAATAGGTGTTAGTGGTGGAATGACAACTGCAAGGTTTGTTGAGACTTGGTGGGGCGTGAAGAATTCGGACCGTCCCCTGAAAACTTGCTATAAGCCAGAGATGGGTGGCAGAGACCAAGTCAGCGCGTACAAATATGCGGTTGGCCGGTAGGCGGGAAGATGGCTGATTACTATTCGATACTAAAGAAAACGATCGCATCTTTGCCGGAAAGCAATGGTGCTGCGCGGCGCAGCGTTTATAGTCGCGCTCGCAATGCGATCGTCAATCAACTGAAAGCCTACGAACCGCCTCTGTCTCCATCGGAAATCACTTCCGAGCAGCTGCGGCTCGAAGAAGCCATTCGTAAAGTTGAAGCTGAAGCTGCGCGGGAAAGTCTCGGCCTGAGTTCGACGCCCGCAGCCGCTGAATCGCCTCAAACACCTGCAGGATCTGCCAGATCGACACTCACTGCGCCAGCGGAGCAATCGCCCGCAGTGCCTGCATCTCCGCCACCTGCAGCCGCTGCGCCGGTAGCAGCGTCGAGTGCGGCGCAAACAGTGTCTCAGGGTGGCAGCGTTCACTCGCCTCTTAAAGAAACTCTTACTGAAGCTCAGGCACTCGGGACAGCCGCGAACAAGGCCGTTCAGAATGCCAAAGACGCAATTGAGCCGTCAGTTTCTCAGGCTCCGGCTGAAGTTGAAACACGTCGTGAACCAGCTTTCTCCAGCTCTTCTGAGGATGAGAACGGTCTGTTCGAATCTGGTAACCACGGTGAAACAGACAGCACGGTGGTGTCTGGAGGCCATACAGAGCCGGAATTGTCCGAAAAGGATAACTCTGCAAATGGTCGTTCCAGACATGACAAGCAAAGTGCATCCAGCGCATTGCGTGGAGACACTGGAATTAGCCGAATTCTACCGGTCGCATTGGCCGGTATTTTGACTCTGGCGGTTTTGGGTGTTGGAGCCTATTTCTTCCTGTCCGGTGAAGAGCAGACAGCAGGTCAGGATGTTTCCGAACCTGCTCCTACTGAATCTGCATCCGCGCCGGAAAAACAGCCGGAAGCATCGGAACCTGTGTCAGCAGCTGTTGATCCGGTGTCTGAACCCGGAGCAAACGGATCTAAAAATACTGACAGGTTGACTGATAGTGCGGATGAGGATGTTGTTGCACCAGACGCGCGAACGGTTACGACAACGACTATAAATCCGCAGCCGAGTGAGGAAACCGCGCCGAGTCAACCTTCGATCGTGACAAATGTCGAAAGCACGCCGCCCCCAGAAGATCCGGCACCTGTATCAGATACTCAAACGCCAACGGATGTAACTGTTCCGGCTGTGGTTGCTGAAAATAGCCCAGTGAGCGTTGCTCCTGAAGAAGCTCCGCCTTCTTCGGCAGCAGCTTCAGAAGAATCTTCTGTGCAACGTTCTATTCTTTACGAAGAAGGTGAAGAATCTGGCGGTGCCGGGACTGCCGCCCAAGGCGCTGTTGTTTGGGAAGTTGCGGAAGAGACCGGCCTTGATGGAAAGGCGCACGCTGTATTGAGCGCTTCGGTGGAAATTCCCGAACGGGATATCAATGTCTCTGTTCGTATCAAGCCCAACGATGATACGTCTTTGCCGGCGAGCCATCTCGTTGAAATTAAATACGAGTTTCCCGATGATTTTGCGTCAGGCGATATTGTAAATGTCCCTGGCCTCGTGATGAAACCAACGGAAGAAGCTCGCGGAGATGCATTGATTGGTGCGTCAGTCAAAGTGTCGCCGGGATATTTCTGGATTGCACTATCCAGCCTTCCAAATGAACAGCAGCGCAACTTGGCTCTCCTGCGAGAGCGCGGATGGATTGATATCCCTATGCTTTATGAAAACGGCAAAAGAGGTATTTTGACCTTGGAAAAAGGATCCATTGGATCTGATGCCGTCGAAAAAGCCGTTTCCGCCTGGCAAGCAGGCTAGGTCGAGTTTTCTGAAATTTCGACATCTTGTATAATTCTGGGTGTTGCGTTTTTCTTTCCAGCAAGGCATGTTCCGCCTTGGTCCGAGGGGTGTCCTGCATTGCAGAACTGAGATGGCTAACCGCCGAACCCTTAGAACCTGATCCGGGTCATGCCGGCGAAGGGACGGAATCCTTAGCCTATTCCCGGATCTCCAGTGTCATTTTCGGTTCGTCCGAAGACGGGAGATCCTTATGTTTATCTACGTGCTTGAACAGCACCTCAGACCAAACCGTCGGACCAACAAGTCCGTAGTCAACGATGGGTACCCCAAAGGTCTGGTGGTGCTCTGATGACGTTCTTCTGGTCTCTATTCAGAATTCTTGCAGGGGTGTTGGTTGCCATTTTTCTGTGGCACGTTGCTGTCATTGCATTGGACGTGCCGCCGTTTATGCTGCCAGGTCCGGAACAGGTGTTCGTCGCTTTTCAGGAGCGGGGTCTGTTTCTTCTGCATCATGCCGGTATCACGGCCTATGAGACACTCCTGGGATTTTTCTTCGGCGTCGCAGCAGGGACACTGCTGGCAATTCTCATCTGGATGTTTCCGTTGTTCGGGCGCGCAGTCATGCCGACCGTTCTGGTCACACAGGCATTACCCGTTTTCGCAATCGCACCAATCCTGGTTCTGTGGCTTGGTTTTGGCCTGGCCTCAAAAGTCGTAATGGCTGTCCTGGTGATTTTCTTTGCTGTCACTTCGACATTCTACGACGGATTGCGCCGTCTTGATCCGGGTCTTGCTGATCTCAGCAGGCTTTACCGACTGTCCAGGATGCGTGAGCTTTGGATTTTTCGCCTGCCGTCGGCCCTTCCCTCGCTTGCCTCCGGCATTCGCATAGCAGCCGTTTTTGCTCCAATCGGAGCGATCGTTGGTGAGTGGGTCGGCGCCAAAGGCGGGCTTGCTTTCATCATGCTTCAGAGCAATGCGCGCATGCAGACGGATGTCATGTTCGCAGCCCTGATCTTACTCGCGATCATGGTTCTGATACTCCGGTTCACTGTCGATCGTCTCACCCGTTTTCTGGTTCCTTGGCAGATCGAAGATTGATCGCCATATCTTGGAGGATTGAATGAAAAAACAACTTCTGTCTTTTGCTGTTGCTGCCGGTATTTTGGTATCAACCCCGGCCGGTGCAACTGAAAAGCTGACCGTCTTGCTGGACTGGTTCACAAACCCGGACCATGCACCGGTAATAACAGCTCAAGCGATGGGCTTTTTTGAAGCGGAAAGTCTTGAGGTAGAACTCATCGAACCTGCTGATCCAGCCATGCCACCAAAGCTGGTCGCCGCAGGGCAGGGTGATATTGCAATTTCCTACCAACCAACTCTTCATGCACAAATTGAAGAAGGCCTGCCGCTAAAGTGGGTTGGAACGCTTGTTGAAACGCCGTTGAATTCGCTCATTGTTCTCAAAGACGGACCGATCAAGGAGTTGAAGGATCTGAAAGGCAAGAAAATCGGCTTTTCGGTCTCCGGATTTGAAGATGCGATGTTGGGGCAAATGCTTCGTTCAGTCGACTTGAGTGTTGATGATGTCGAGTTGATCAACGTCAATTTCGCCTTGTCGCCGTCGCTGATGGCTGGTCAGGTTGATGCTGTCATTGGTGCTTACCGTAATTTCGAGCTGACTCAGATCGAGATTGAAGGCAAGGAAGGCAAAGCATTCTTTCCAGAGGAGAATGGTGTACCGGTCTTCGATGAGCTGATTTATGTGGTTCACAAGGACAAAACGGACGATCCGCGGTACGTGAAATTTTTGGCCGCGGTTGAAGCAGCCACGATTTTCCTGACCAATCATCCGGATGAAGCCTGGAACGCTTTTATTGAGGCTTACCCTAATCTCGATGATGAACTGAACAAGCGGGCCTGGGCTGATACTTTACCGCGTTTTGCCAAACGTCCGGCGTCTCTGGATAAGGGACGTTACCAGCGATTCGCCGAGTTCATGGCTGAAAACAAACTCATCAGCAAAATCGTTCCGGTTGAAAGTTATGCGGTCGAAATCCGCTAACTTCGAAGTAACAAACTACCAACAGCGCCGCTCATTGTGCGGCGCTGTTGGTTTCTTGAACTGCGTTTAGTCCGTCGATCAGATCTTCAAACCGATCATAGAAATCATTCAGGGGGGTGCCTAAAGCGCGGGCCTGAATAATATTATTTGCTGCCTGCTCTGAGTTTCCGTCCTTGATTGCCATCACCAGACTTTGGTGGACATTCACAAGCTTTTGAAAATTTTCCGATTCCCGAAGTTCATTGTCTCCCAGAAGCGCAAACAGTTTTACGGGTTCAGTCTTGCCTTTAAGCAGTATTTCGCCAGCCTCCAGATAGGCAAAATCGGGATTTTGATGCCGGGTTTCATTGGAAACCAGCAATTCCGCGCCAACAGCCTTGCAGCTCGATTCAATTCGGGAGGCAATGTTCACTGCATCACCGATAACCGAATAATTGAATCGTCGGGCGGACCCCATATTGCCGACGCAGGCATCTCCGCTGTTCAGCCCGATGCCGATTTTTACATTTTGTGTCTTGAGATTGCGGGCCTTGAAACCAAACGCGTCAGCAGCGTTTAGTTCGTCGACGACATTCAACATCGCCAGGCTTGCCCGGCAAGCTTTTTCAGCGTGATCTGGGACAGACAGCGGTGCGTTCCAGAAGGCCATGATGCTGTCGCCTATATACTTATCAATTGTGCCACCTTCCACCTGTATGGCGTCTGAGAGTGGAGACAGGAGCGTGTTCAGGAAAGAGACAAGTTCTGTTGGCGTTAGTTGCTCCGAGATTGGTGTAAAGCCTCGAATATCCATGAAGAGAATCGTCATCGGACGGATCTCCCCCCCAAGAGCCAGTTGCTCCGGAGCATTTTCAAGTTGTGTGACCAGATCAGGGGAGAGGTATTGGCCGAACGCTTGCCGAACAAACCGTTTCTCCCGTTCTGTCAGGAAATAAAGCAGGGCTGTTGCAGCAGTAAAAACGAAGAATGATGAAATGCTCGGATAGATAGGATCGATCAATAGACCTTTTTCCCAGAAGAGGTAAAGCGACCCTCCAACAAGACACATTGCGATGATAGCGCCAAGCAGTGCTGTTCCGATGCTTCCAATGGCAGGAAGAGCCAGGATGACAATTGCTCCCACTGTGAAAGTAATGAGAACTTCCAGCCCGTCTGCCCAATCAGGTCGCGACAGGAAGTCCTGATTGATTATCTGTTCCAACGCTTGGGCATGAATTGAAACACCTGGAACCAGTTCGCCAAGCGATGTTGCACGAATGTCTCGCAATCCGGCAGCAGAGGTGCCAACCAAGACGATTTGACCCTCTACCAACGGTAGCGCGATGTTCGACTTGGCGGGATCCAGTAGATCTCTTGCAGACAAATACCGATCCGGATAATCAAGTGTATAATAGATCCAAAGCTCTCCGGATTTGGTTGTTGGGACCGTAAAAGCTCCTATTTTCACATCAGTTACAGCAGGTTCGCCGGTCGCGGTCTCGTTGCTGGAACCGGTTGATCTAATAATGAGGCCACTGGCACCTTGTGCTACGCGAAGTGCTTCAGTTGCCAAACCGGGAAAAATATCGGTTCCATCGGAGACAATCATGGGGACCCGTCGCACGATGCCTTCGCGATCATCCTGAGATATGGAAATCGATCCGATTCCTGTAGCGTTGTTTTGCAACACATTCAAACTCGGAAGGGCTGCGGGATATGGCAGCAGAAAATCAGCAGGATTGTCACCGGCAAACGCGATGCCTGCCTTCTTGATTGGGGTGGCTCCGTTTGTTGTCGTCGTAATTGCGAACCCGAGAACGACAGGAGCTTCTTTCATTGAAGCGGCAAAACTCTTGTCATGGTCCGGTAAGGTTCGAAGTGTGTTCAGCACGGCAGGATCGGTTGTCGCCGGTAGTGATGAGCGGATTTGTTCCGGTGATGTCCTGTCTGGCTCTGCAAAGACCACATCAAACACGATGGCTGCCGCGCCCATCCTTGTGAGTGTGTTGACCATCTCGGCCAGTTTGGTGCGTGGCCATGGCCACTGGCCAATTTCGGCTATAGAAGCTTCGTCAATATCAACTATCCGAACTGGTGCAGCTTCGTAATCCCGCGGTTTCAAGCGCTGATAGTTGTCGAGCGTCAGTTCTCTAATGGAAGTCAGAAAATCAGGATTTACTGTTCGCAGACCTGTCATCAATCCCAAAACAAGACAGGCAACAACCGCAACCAAAATTCGTTTAGTGACAAGTTTTTTTAAAAAGGCGCGCATAGCTGTCCAGTGTAGTTACCAACACAGCCTAAAAGCCTGCTTCTTTAATCACAAGCGGGCCTTTTAGATACAAAATATATAAGAAAACGCCGGGACAAGGCCCGGCGTTTGCAGCTCATCTTAATTGGCGGGTAAGGCTGCCGGTGGCTCGTTTAAGGAGCGTGCGCTGTTTTTAACGGCCTTTTGAACCTTTTCAAAAGCACGCACTTCGATCTGCCTGACGCGTTCACGACTGACGCCGAACTCTCCAGACAGGTCTTCCAGTGTTATCGGGTCCTCCGACAAGCGCCGGGCTTCGAAAATACGGCGTTCGCGTTCGTTCAGAACATCCATAGCGTCGCTCAGCATCTGTCGACGCAAGTCCAGTTCTTCCTGATTGGCGAGCAGCGTTTCCTGGCTTTCGCCTTCATCGACAAGCCAATCTTGCCATTCGCCGGCATCGGCTTCCGCACGAACAGGTGAATTCAGACTGGCATCACCGCCCAAGCGGCGGTTCATCGAGATGACTTCATCTTCGGAAACGCCAAGCCGTGTCGCAATCTCTGTGACTTGGTGTGGTTTCAAATCACCTTCATCCAGTGCCTGGATCTTGCCCTTCAGGCGGCGCAGGTTGAAGAACAGGCGTTTCTGATTGGCAGTGGTGCCCATTTTGACGAGCGACCATGAGCGCAGGATATATTCCTGAATAGCAGCCTTAATCCACCACATTGCATATGTTGCGAGGCGGAACCCTTTGTCGGGTTCGAAGCGTTTGACTGCCTGCATCAGGCCGACATTACCTTCAGAAACGACTTCGCCGATAGGCAAACCGTAGCCGCGGTATCCCATGGCGATTTTTGCAACAAGACGGAGGTGGGAATTTACGAGACGCTCTGCAGCTTCCGGATCTTCATGCTCTTTATACCGCTTGGCGAGCATGAACTCTTCCTGCGGCTGCAGCATCGGAAATTTGCGAATTTCGTCCAGGTAACGGCTTAAACCGCCTTCACCGGCGGTAAGAGTCGGAACGTTCCGGGCCATAACATGCACCCCCTTTTGTCAAACGCATCTCGTTTCAATATTACCCCGAATGCTACGCAGGCAACCGTCCGCTAAAAAACAAGACGCAAATTTCGTGTCCATTTCGGCACACAAGAACTTCTAATATAGGTTGGAATTTGCCGATTACATGGCAATCAGAGGGAATGGCGTCCTAAAATTTTCGTAATCCGGACAAAAGATTTGCGAAATCTGCAGGATATTGGCTCTCGAAACGCAGTGTTTCTCCCGATACTGGATGTTCAAATGCCAAGAGCCCTGCATGCAAAGCTTGGCGCTCGAACATGCCGATCAAGGATTTTAGGGGGTATTCTAGCCGATTAATCTTTGTTTTAAAGCCTGATCCATAATCGGAGTCACCAATCAACGGATGGCCGATGTGAGCCATATGAACGCGAATTTGATGCGTTCTTCCGGTTTCGAGGCGACATTCCATTAAAGAGGCCAGAGCTGGCTCATCCTTGACGCCGTACCGTTCCTTGACTTGCCAATGGGTTATTGCTTGTCGTCCGCTGGTTTTCACAACTGCAATTTTTTGACGATTGGATTGAGATCGCGCCAGATTGGCATTGATCGTTCCTTTAAGGCTTGTAGGAGCACCCCATATTAGTGCGGAATATGCCCGTTCTAATGGTCCAGTACGTCCGTGATCAGCGAACTGGGCAGCCAAGCCTTGATGAGCCTGATCAGTTTTGGCAACCACAAGAAGACCTGACGTGTCTTTGTCAATTCGGTGAACAATCCCGGGACGCCTCACGCCGCCGACCCCGGAAAGGCTCTCTCCGCAGTGATGTATCAAGGCATTGACGAGTGTTCCGGTCCAATTGCCTGCACCCGGGTGCACGACGAGGCCAGAAGGTTTGTCGATGACAATCAAATGCTCGTCTTCGAAAACGACTGAAATTGGAATATCTTCGCCTTTGGGTTCCGGATCCTCTGGTTCAGGTAAAGTGAGTGTAAGGACATCACCTTCATTGACCCGGCGTTTCGGCTCCACTACTTTCGCGCCGCCTACTGTAACGTCTCCTGCTTTGATTAGGGTTTGAATCCTGTTACGGCTCAACGTTTCCAAGTTGGCTGCTAGTACCGCGTCCAAGCGCTTGCCAGCGTCGTCGAGGTCAACTGTTAATCTGTAATCCGTGTCCATCTCGGCCGGAACTTCTTGGGAATTCTCTGTCATGTCTCAACCTGATAATCGGGGCGATGGGCCGGAAGAGGCGCCGCTGGATCCGGCTGCGCTACGTATACAGGCAAAATTGAAACGCTTGTTGCTTGGTTCATCTCTGATCATGTTTGCCGGTTTAATTGCTGTCTTTGCAGCTATCTTCTACAAGATCAACACCAATAAATCTGGTCCTGCCAATGTTGCCATCGCTGCGACCGTCGCTGTTGGCCCGGATGCAGAGGTACTTCAAGCCACCCTGGCGGAGGGAATGATGTTGGTGCTAGTCCGTGAGGGCAGTTCAACATCTTTGCTACGTTTTGATCCAACAACCGGAAATCCATTGGGGCGGACAGATTTCGTTGCTCGGTGAGCTGGTTATAAACAGCCTGCTAAAGAAAAATGAATTAGAGGTCTTGCGCCTTAAGCTGAGCGGCTTTATACGCACGAACCTCGGCTCGAAGCTTTAAAGCTTCGAGCCCGGCGCGCCCATCGTCTAGCGGTTAGGACGCCGCCCTTTCACGGCGGAAACAGGGGTTCGATTCCCCTTGGGCGTACCAAGCCTCCCAATCATATCTCGGCAAACATTGTTATCCGATGCACCCCTCGGAGTGTGGGGTCAGCGATCAACGTATTCCTGATGATCAGTTTCGATCACACGCACTTCTGAGTCTGCTGCAATTGCTTCGAATTCCTGACTTGGGCAATGGTCCGTAACAAGCACTGTTACTTCCGACAGGTGTCCAACGCGCACTGGGGCAGTTCGCTCGAATTTGGTGCTATCTGCTGCAAGGATGACTTGCCGGGAATTGTCCATGATGGTCTTGGTGACTTTCACTTCGCGATAGTCATAGTCCAGCAACGAGCCGTCAGGATCTATGGCGGAAGCCCCTATGACAGCAAAGTCCACCTTGAACTGCCGCATGAAGTCGACGGCCGCCTCACCAACGATTCCGCCGTCGGAATGCCTTAGAACTCCACCTGCTACCACCACCTCGATTTGCGAATAACCGCGCATTAGGCTGGCGACATTCAGATTGTTGGTAATTACCATCAGGCCATGGTGCTGAAGCAGCGCTTGCGCCACGGCTTCGGTCGTTGTTCCAATATTGATGAATATCGAAGCGTTGTCTGGAATAAGCGCTGCAACACTTGCTCCAATATCGGCTTTCTCCTTACTGGAAATTATCCGTCGCGCCTCGTAGCCAACATTTTCGATGCCGGAAGAAAGCAAAGCTCCACCGTGGGTTCTGGCGAGCAAACGACGATCACAAAGCTCATTGAGATCCTTCCGGATCGTCTGGGGGCTAACATCAAACCGTTTTGCAAGATCATCAACACTGACGCGACCCATTTGCCGAGCCAATTCCAAAATAGCGTTGTGGCGTTCAATTAGCATTTAATGGATGCCCTCTAGGCAGTTGTCTTGATGTCTAGCTGACTTGTTGACGATAGGAAGATCAAGCCACATCTTTGCTTTTTTGTTTAGGTGCCTTGGATTTTCGTGCGGAGGAAGTGGTCTTTTCCGCTGCAGAAGAGGTTTGGCTCTCAAGCTCTTTTTCGCGCAGGGGACTCTCTACTGTCCGTCGATTGGAAGCTACAATACGACTGACCAATGCTTGTGCCGCAGATGCAATGTCGGCTGTCTTGGGTGACTGTGCCTCTGGCTTGGGAGCTGCAGTCGCTAGTTGCTCGACAGGTTTCTTTTTGCTTTCATCTTGTCGAGCACGCCTTTTTGGCCGCATCGAATTATCTTCGGGAGCGGTTGCCTGTGGTTTTTTTGTTTGAAGGTTTGGTGCCGGTTTGGTGTTCAGTTTCTTCACTGCAGGTTGCGCGGCCTGTTTTCCTGATGACTGGGCAATCATTGATACTATTTTCTGCAGATCACCTCTCAGGTTTTCCATTCCTGGCATTGAAATGAGATCCAGCCGCAGTTTTTCGATTTGGCCACTTTGTCGACTTATTGCACGCTCCTTGCTCTGCAGTTGAGCTTTATACTTGGCGTTTTCGGTCGCAAGAGCACGAAGTTGTACTGTCAGTTTCTTTTGAAGATCAGATTCGTTGTGATTGCTGGCGTCGAGCTGGAGCGACAAGCGGGTCACTTCGGCTTGAGCGGTGATATATTTGGACTCGGTGTCGACAAATTGTGCTTCAAGCTCAGCTAGCCGAGATTTGGCGGTTTCCGATCGCTCGGTATCAAATTCACCCGCCACAGATGGCTCATACTTTGCCAGTTTCGATTTTAGTGCGGCAACTTCAGATTCAAGACCGGTGATGGTTGCAAGAGAAATCGTGTCAGTTGCAGGCATCCATTCAGCCGACTTTTCGTTTTCTGCTGCCTTTGATGCCTCTTCTTTTTCCCGTTCAGCCCAACTTTCCGCCAAGGCCTTCTCAGCGTCAGACAGTTTCTGTTTGAGGTCTTTAACTTCTACTGACAGAAGATTGAACGCTTTCTGATCGCTTGCGGCATCGGCTATTTTGGCCTTAAAATCAGTTGTCTCGGATTCATGGGCCTTCTTTAGGGAATCTATCTCGATTTTCAGCTGGGATGCGTCAGTGTTGTACTTGGCCGCTTTTTGGCGCTCGTCTTCTAGGCGTTTTTCAACTCGACGAAGTTCAACTGCGTGACGGGCTCTATCCTGGTCCTGGGCCGCTCTGACTTCGGCATAAGTCGTTGGATTGACAGCACGCAGGGCTTCTTCAGTCAGTCGGGAAGCACGACGGTAAAATGCCGGAAGAATTGCAAGTGCAATGAGACCTGCGGTGCAGAATCCCAGTGCCACATACATCGCTGCTTCAATCACATCAGGTTCCCAGCAGTTTAAGCGCCCGTTCCAAACACATCTTTAGACGACATATATGACGACTCCAAGAGATCTCCAAATCCTTGAAGAAAGATTATGTCACTTTCCGTTGGTGATCAGAACGGATTCCAAGTCGGTTTTGGTGTTAGTTTAAGATAGCCAAGGTTTACACCAAGGCGGGCTCCCAAGCCTGCGCGAATTGGAACCAGAATTACTTCATTCCTCAGCAACACTGTCATGCCGATACCGCCAACGAGATAGGCAGAACCGTTTACACCAGCAAAACGCTCGTAAATCGCACTGACATCCGGAAGCCTGTAAACAAGGATCATGGTTCGGGCACCGTCTGCACCGAAGTCCCACCCGAGGGAAGGTCCCTGCCAAAAAACCTTATGGTTTCCTGCGTTTCGTGTGTAGAGGTGGCCTTCACCATAGCGGGCACCTGCAACGAAAGCCCCGGACCCTTCTTCACCCAGGATGTATCCATTCGGTTCGCCGTAGCTTGAAAATGCCTTTTCGACAACTGAGGCTAGACCACCGGATACCGACCCGAAAAATCGGTGGCCTGCCTTGACGACTTCGTCTTCTTTATATGTGTCGCCTGGAGCGATGGGTGCGCCGTCAGAGGATTGGGCAAAGACGGATTGCGTCGCGGTAAGCCAAACGAAACAAGCAGCGATTACCCAAAAGTGGGCGAAAAATTGCCGGGACGATTGTGCCATGCAATGAAATTCCTTGTTACTTAGTACGTTTCGTTATGTTGCTGCTGATCGATACAGCAGTGCTAGACTCGGTGAATGCAATACTGATTCGCAAATTTAACCTGGGACTTACATACGCCGAATCAATGAAAAACTGGCCTGAAAAAAAGACGAGGTTATGTCTTTCCCTGATAATAGGCGCCATCGCGTGTGTTTGTGCAGGGCCCGGAGTTGCGCGTCCTGAATTGTTCGTTCCTGATCCGATAACCGGGTATGCTATCGCCGGAAATGATCCAGTAAGCTACTTTATTGATGGTTATCCGCGCAAAGGTAACAGGGACAACGCCTTGCAGTGGGGTGGCGCGGAGTGGGTCTTTACAAATGAAGGCAATATGGCTGCGTTCAAGAAGCACCCTGAGGCATATGCACCTCTGTTTGCTGGATGTGGAGGGTATGCCCTATCAGGTGGATTTGCGGCGGCGGGAAACCCGTTTATTTATGCAGTTGTTGATGGACGGTTGATGTTTTTTCACACTGTGGTGAGTCGGTTTTTGTTCATTGTGAATGCTTCAAAATTGACAAAAGATGCAAAAGAGCATGCATTAAAAGTCGGCTGTGTGCCTACCAACTGATTTGTCGTCAAATCCGGATAGATCTATCGATATAGGCTAAATTCATTTGGATGAGCCTGTTTTGTGCGCTGTACGTGTCTTGGCAGTGACAATTGGTATGTGTAACGCTGAAGCGTCATCTGCGAATCAGATTGCCCTTTTTAAATTTCAGAAGAGCCTTGCAACGCCATGTCCGCACTCAAAGAGCTTTCCTCACTGGATCTTGCTGCCTTGGTGGCCAGCCGTGTTTGTCATGATATCATTAGCCCCGTCGGAGCGATAACTAACGGCTTGGAAGTCCTCGATGAAGAGGGATCTGAGGATATGCGCGAATTTGCAATGGATCTCATTCGCAAAAGTGCACGGCAAGCATCAGCAAAACTACAATTTGCCAGACTGGCATTTGGTGCTGCAGGGTCCGCGGGCGCAGAAATTGATCTTGGGGACGCTCAGGTCGTTGCTACCGGATTTATGGAAAATGAAAAATCTGATCTAAATTGGCAACTGTCTCGGCACCTGATGCCAAAGAATTATGTAAAACTTTTGCTCAATCTCATTTTGATTGCCAATCAATGTGTCCCACGCGGTGGCGAAATCAAGGTTGAGATGACTGGCGAACCGCAATCACCTTCTTTCACGCTGGACGCTATCGGTCTTAATCCGCGCATTCCCCTCGGAATGAAGGAAACTTTGGGCGGAGAAGAGCCGGAAAGGGTAGATGCGCACTCTGTTCAGCCGATATATACTCTACTACTGGCTCGTGAAAGCGACATGGTATTAACAATAGATAAACAAGAAGACTTGGTAAAAATTACAGCAAATCCAGTGTAGAAATTAAGCTGACGAAAAGTCTCCGACTGTTTCAGCGTATCTTAACTGTTTGAGGTCAATCTACTCTCATGGACTTCTAGGTCCAGACATCCTGCAAGGGATGCGGAACCAGTAACAAGTCGGGTGAGAGCAGGCCATGGATGACCTTCTCAGTGAATTTATCACAGAGACTAATGAGAGTCTGGATGTTGTGGACGTTGAGCTCGTTAAGTTCGAGCAAGAACCTAACAACGCCACTATATTAGACAATATTTTTCGCTTAGTGCACACGATCAAAGGCACATGCGGTTTTTTGGGTCTACCTAGACTCGAAGGAATCGCGCATGCGGCTGAAACCCTCATGGGCAAGTTCCGTGATGGCGCTCCAGTCACACAAGGTGCCGTATCACTTATTCTGATATCAATTGATCAGATTAAAGAGATCCTTGCCGATCTGGAAGCTGCCGGTGGGGAAGAGCCCCAAGGTGATGACAGCGAATTGATAGGCAAGCTTGAAGCGATGTCAGCGGAAGCTGATGTTGCCATGGCTGGCGGCGCTGCGCCTGAAGCTTCCGTTGAAGAAGCCCCTGTAGAAGTCGATGTGCCTGATCAGGAGATCGAGCGACCTCTGCGGCCTGGTGAAGTCTCGCTTGATGAGTTGGAACGTGCATTCCGCGAAACCGATATTGAGGTTGAGGTTGCTGATCCTGTTGTCGAAGTTGAACCTGAAGTAGCAGAAGTGGCGGAAAAGGTTGAAGAGCCGACGCCAGAACCTGTTGCAGCGAAGGTTGAGCCTAAACCCGAAGCCAAATCTGCGGCCAAGAAAGCTGCTGCGGGAGATGGCGGAGAAAAGAAAGCCGCCGGAGGCGGTGTATCGAATCAGAGCATTCGTGTTGCGGTTGATACCCTGGAACACCTGATGACTATGGTGTCCGAGTTGGTACTTACACGGAACCAGCTGCTTGAAATCGTTCGCCGACATGAGGACAGCGAATTCAAGGTACCATTGCAACGTCTTTCCAACGTAACCGCAGAACTGCAGGAAGGGGTAATGGCAACCCGAATGCAGCCAATCGGTAACGCTTGGCAGAAATTGCCACGTATTGTTCGCGATCTTAGCCAGGAACTCGAAAAACCGATCGAATTGGATATGATCGGTGCTGACACCGAACTCGATCGCCAAGTTCTTGAGATGATCAAGGATCCGCTAACCCACATGGTGCGGAACTCTGCTGATCACGGCCTTGAACTACCAGAAGCTCGACGCGCTGCTGGTAAGCAGGAAAAGGGTACAATCACTCTTGCCGCTTACCACGAAGGTGGCCACATCATCATCGAAGTTCGCGATGATGGTAAGGGCATTGACGTTGATCGTGTAAAAGCAAAAATCATTGAGCGTGGTCTCGCGACCGAATCCGAAGTTGAAAAGATGACGGATCCTCAGATCCACAAGTTTATCTTTGCAGCTGGGTTCTCTACAGCCGCAGAAGTGACCAGTGTATCGGGTCGCGGTGTTGGTATGGACGTGGTCCGCAACAACATCGAGTTGATTGGTGGAACAGTTGATCTTCGCTCGACTGCGGGCAAAGGCTCAAGCTTCATCATCAAGATACCGCTGACATTGGCGATTGTTTCTACATTGATCGTCGAAGCAAGTGGTGATCGTTTCGCAATCCCGCAGCTCTCTGTTGTAGAACTCGTGCGGGTTCAGACCAACTCAGAGCACCGGATTGAACGGATCAAGGACACACCAGTCCTGCGCTTGCGTAACAAGTTGTTGCCACTCGTCCATCTGTCTCAGCTTCTTGGTATTTATGAAGGTGAGAATATCGAGGATGCGATCGACACTGACAACGGCTTTATCGTTGTCATGCAGGTCGGCAGTCAGACTTTTGGTGTTGTAGTCGACGGCGTCTTCCATACGGAAGAAATTGTTGTCAAGCCAATGTCCACTATGCTTCGCAATCTTGGCATGTTCTCCGGAAACACCATTCTTGGTGATGGATCTGTGATCATGATTATTGATCCGAATGGCATCGCTGGTGCAATGGCAAGCCATGCATCCAGTTCTGTTGCGGAATCCGAGGAAGAAGAAAACGAAGACCTGCAACGCAAGGCGATTTCGGGTCAAAGCGCGATTTCTCTTCTGTTGTTCCGTTCAGGCGAGCCAGAACCAAAAGCGGTACCACTTTCACTTGTCACGCGTCTTGAAGAGTTCGATATCTCGAAAATCGAGCGCTCCAACGGCAGGGACTTGGTGCAGTATCGCGGTGCTCTCATGCCATTGGTCTACATCAATGAAGGGGATACGCACAAAACCGAAGGCACTCAGCCAATGTTGGTTTTCTCCGACGCGGGCCGGTCCATGGGTCTCGTTGTCGACGAAATCGTCGATATAGTTGAAGATCGTATGAACATTGAGGTTGGGTCAGAGCGACCAGGTGTCCTCGGTTCAGCGGTTGTGAAGGATCGTGCGACTGAAATCATCGATCTCGGCTACTATCTGCCGCAGGCATTCGAAGATTGGTTTATGCGCAAGGAAATGGATATTCAGGCTTTGACGAAGAAAGTTCTCTTCGTTGATGACTCATCCTTCTTCCGGAACATGCTGACGCCAGTTTTGAAAGCTGCAGGTTACGACGTCACGACATGTGTCGGACCAGCTGAGGCCTTCGAGCTTCTGGAGAATGGCGATAAGTTCAATGCTATCGTCAGTGATATCGAAATGCCGGACATCAATGGTTTCGAGTTCTGTGAATCGATCCGTCGTGATCCACGTTTCCGTAACATTCCGATCCTAGCGCTTTCCTCAATGGTCACGCCAGCATCCATCGAACGCGGTCGTCAGGCCGGATTTGATGACTATGTTGCGAAATTCGATCGGCCTGGCCTTATTGCCGCCTTGAAGGATGTCTTTTCTGGTGAAATGGGAGCAGCAGCATGAGTGTGCTCGACAACAATGTCATCGTGGATGAAAACGCCGGAAGTGACATGATCCAATATGTGACCGTCGTAATTGGTGGTCAGCTATTCGGTCTTCCGATCTCACAGGTTCATGATGTGTTTGTGCCGGAGAGTGTAACCAGGGTGCCGGGTTCGGCACCTGAAGTTGCCGGTGTTCTGAATTTGCGTGGACGCATTGTCACAGCAATCAACATGCGTCGTCGACTTCATCTTCCACCATTGGAAGACGAACAGATGATGGCTGTTGGTATCGAATACAAGCATGAAAGTTATGGCTTGGTAATCGATACCGTTGGAGAAGTCCTGACATTGTCCTCCGGTTCGGCGGAATCAAATCCGTCGAATTTGGATCGCCGCTGGGCTGAAATTGCAGGCGGTGTTCACCGTCTGGACGGGCAGCTGATGGTTATTCTGGATGTAGATCGTCTACTTGGATCTATGTTTACGGAACCAGCATTGGCTGCAGCTTAAACCGACCTAGGTAGATCGGTTGATTAGTGGAGTAACACCTGATGAAACAGTGCCTTGTGGTTGATGACTCAAGTGTCATTCGTAAGGTGGCGCGCCGTATTCTCGAAGACATGAACTTCGAGATTACGGAAGCTGAGGATGGTCAACAGGCACTGGATGAATGCCGGAAGACCATGCCGGATGCAATCCTGCTTGACTGGAATATGCCGGTTATGGACGGGCTTGAATTCCTGACCAGCTTGCGTGCAGAAGACGGTGGTGAAGATCCCATTGTAGTTTTCTGCACGACTGAAAATGATGTCGCGCACATTGCGCGGGCTATTCGTGCCGGCGCGAATGAATACATAATGAAACCGTTTGATCGCGAGATCGTGGAAGCTAAGTTTCAAGAAGTTGGCCTTATTTAGTATAGAGTTGGTCGGTCTTAATGGCATTTGCACAAAGAAGTGTGCCTGCAGGCACCAGTCCAGGCAGTGATCCCATCAAAGTCATGGTTGTTGATGACGCAGTTGTCATCCGCGGCTTGCTGACACGCTGGCTTGGAGAAGACAAAGGTCTAAAGGTCGTAGGGTCCCACCGGAACGGCAAGCTTGCCGTTGAAGATATTGAAAAGAGCGATCCGGATGTGGTTGTTCTCGATATCGAAATGCCGGAAATGGACGGTATGACAGCTTTGCCGCTTATGCTGGCAAAGAAACGCGACTTAATTGTCATTATGGCCTCGACGCTTACCCGCAGAAATGCTGAAGTGAGCTTGAAGGCTTTGTCCCTTGGTGCTTCCGATTACGTTCCGAAACCGGAATCAACATCTGAAGTCACCACTTCGGTCGATTTCCGCAGGGAACTTATCGATAAGGTCAAGGCGCTTGGTTCCCGTGCAATCAAGATGCGCGGTCCGGTACGTACAATGCGGGCGGCAACGCAAGCAGGACGCACGACCCAACCGAATGCGCCTGCCACAGCTCGTCCGACAGTTGATACGCGTGCCAGTTTTCGAAGCGGTGCGCAACCCGCAAGGGCGAAAGATGCTTCTGAATTCAAGCTTCGTCCGTATGCTTCCGTCCGACCGCGTATCCTTGCAATTGGATCCTCGACTGGTGGCCCGCAGGCGTTGCAGGATGTCATGAAGGATGTTGGTACGGCAATGAATGACGTACCTGTGGTGATCACGCAGCACATGCCTCCCACATTTACAGCAATTCTGGCCGAGCACATGGGCAAAGCTGCATTGCGGCCTTCTAAAGAAGGCGAAGATGGCGAGATATTGAAGCCGGGTAATATTTATATTGCACCTGGCGGGAAGCACATGATCCTTGAAAAGGATGGAGCGGACGTCAAAGTCCGTTTGACAGATGATGCTCCTGTCAATTTCTGTAAGCCAGCCGTTGATCCGTTGTTTGACAGTGTTTCAAAGATTTATGGATCGGCCACGTTGGCGGTTATCTTGACCGGTATGGGCCATGACGGTGCGGCTGGAGTAAAAACCATCGCGTCTGGCGGCGGAAGTATCATTACTCAGGATGAGGCAACAAGCGTGGTTTGGGGCATGCCGGGTGCAGCAGCGCAAACCGGGATGTGCAGTGACATTCTCCCCTTGACGGAAATCGGACCAAAGATTTCCCGCGTACTGAAGGGGAATACAAAATGACCCCAAGTGAGTTCGAATATCTCAAGAACTTCCTGAAGACCAAGTCGGGATTGGTGCTCTCAAACGATAAGCAATATCTTGTCGAAAGTCGCCTTTTGCCGATTGCCCGCAGTTCCAAACTGGAGACGCTCAGCGCTGTCATTCAGGTATTGCAAAAGGGTGGCAATCGTGCGCTTGAGACCGATGTTGTGGAAGCAATGACGACGAACGAGTCATTTTTCTTTCGGGACAAGACACCGTTTGACCATTTCACAGAGACAATGCTGCCAGCATTGCTTGATAGCCGCGCTACTCGCAAACAGCTTAAAATATGGTGTGCTGCAGCTTCAACCGGTCAAGAACCGTATTCTCTGGGGATCTGTATCAAGGAAGCAGCAGCTAAACTTGGTGGCTGGCGAACCAGAATTCTTGGAACTGACCTGTCTCAGGAAGTTCTAGAAAAAGCCAAGACCGGGCTTTACAGCCAATTTGAGGTTCAACGGGGCCTTCCAATCCAGTTGTTGCTGAAATACTTCGATCAGAAGGGCGATATGTGGCAGATAAATGCCGGCATGCGCGCCATGATTGAATGGAAAAAGCTTAATCTGCTGGAACAATTTACCCATCTTGGTGAATTCGATATCGTGTTCTGCCGCAATGTTTTGATCTATTTTGATCAACCGACCAAAACTGAAATTCTGGGGCGGATGTCGAAAGCGTTGCCAGATGACGGTTTTCTGGTCCTCGGGGCTGCGGAGACTGTTGTCGGATTGACTGATGCGTTCAAACCAGTACCCGGGAAGCGTGGCCTGTTTCAGAAAAAACAAGCTGTTCAAGCTGCTGCCCGCCCAGTTTCCGGAACGCCGCCGCGATTGGCAGTTGGCGGAACATTATCTCGTTAGCTTGACCTTCTATTCAACGAAATCTGATTTCAGGCCGGCAATTTGTCGGCCTGTTTTGTTTTGCAGAGCGATATCCTCACAACCATTCATGCCCGCAACAATTGGGGCAAACGAGTTTGCAGTTAGACCCAGCCTATTTTGAAGCTGCATCGTCAATATGATCGGATAGCAGAGTCATGACAGTTTTCGAGAACCGTCTGCTGACAGGAATTTCTACTCCATCAACTGTTTGAATCCGAGTATTGCCGCCTGCTCGAAATACCCTTTTGACGCCATCATATGCAATCCAGTGACTTCTATGGACCTGAAGGCCCAACTCATCCGGTAGTTCTCTGAGTACATCACTGAATCTGTACAGGATCATGCGTGTCTCTTCTGTTCCAATCAGTCTGATGTAGTGTTCCTGCGCTTCAGCTCGCAACAAAGCGCCCTGGAAAGCCGGAGACAGGGACTTGAAGAACGGACTATTGAGTTCCCCACTATCTGGCAACAAAACTGAAGACGTGTTTTGCGTAACGTCTTTCGGCTCGAATTTGACCTGGGAGGACGAGCCAAGATCGTCGTCGATGTTATCGAAGTTGTTGTGTTTAGCGAATAGCAGTGGAACTGATAAAATCATGCAAAGAAAGAAGTGATTGTCGAGCAGATACACAAGTTCAAATAGAAAAGCCGTTACTGCAGAACCGTGTGATTGGACGGTATTGGGAGACCAACCAAGTTCTGGCAGGCCGATAATGATGTCCAAAGCGATAATCGCCAGAACAAATGGCGTGTAACTGAATAGGGCAGCCGTCAGAACGGAAATAATCGGTCGACCTGAGAAAACAGGGACTAGACTAACCAGAAGATAGGTCGCAACAAACATCAACGTTTCCATTAATATGCGCGCGATCCAATAAATATAGAGGTTGGAAACCGACCATCCTTCCGGACGAGAAATCTCGTTTGCTGCCAGCAGACATGCTGAGAACAGAGCGAGCGGTATTATTTGGAATAGCTTTTGCCGGAGCATGTTTGTCCCTAAAATGAGCGGACTACACCTTACCATTCATGATGCGTGAATGGTATGCCTCGTAAGTTATTGTAAAAAATAACCATAATTAGCCATTCAAGAATTCGCGAAATTGAAGCGACCAATTGAGCATTGGACCTTTTCATCGCATTCAATCTTGCCACTATACCCTCAAGAGCTTTGGCTCATTCTTCAACGATTGAACAAGGGCCGGACTCTTGCTGGTAGCTTGGTTCGGCACCCGGTTCTGGAAAACTGCGGGTTAATGAAGTCATATGAGTAATATTAGTGTAAATCTGACGCGCCGAGCTGCGATACTCGGCGCTGGCGGGGCTGTCGCAGGCTCTACCCTTCTGTCGTCTAAAGTTTCGTTTGCTGCTGCTGAGAAACAAGGTCTTTTGACTGCTCCAGTGGCTCGCTACAACGTCGGTACCTTCGAAGTGAATACGCTTCTTGATGGAGCTGTAACGGTTGGAGAGCCTCAAAAAACGTTTGGGATGAACGTTGGCGCAGCTGCTTTCAACGCAGCTTCCACAGAGAGTTTCATTCCGGCTGACACATTCAAGGCCTATTTCACGCCGACGGTCGTAAACACCGGCAAGGAACTCATTCTATTCGATACGGGGGTTGGAGAAGGCGGACGTCCTGCGCGGGGTAATATGCGTGCGGCACTTCAAAGCGCGGGCTACACACCGGAACAGGTTGATGTTGTGGTCATTACCCACATGCACCCTGATCATATAGGTGGCCTCATGGAAAACGGGGCGCCAGCATTCCCGAATGCGCGGTATGTGACCGGACAGAAGGAGTTTGATTTCTGGGTGGCGATGGACCCTGATGCTAATGGCGTTACCAAATTATTGGCGAAAAACGTCAAGCCTTTTGCAGACAAGATGACATTCTTAGCCGACGGAGGAACGATCTCGTCTGGGATTACTGCAATAGCAGCAAACGGACACACGCCAGGACATATGATTTATATGTTGGAAGATGGCGGAAAACAGCTGCTTCTAGCTGCTGATACCGCGAACCATTACGTGTGGTCCCTTGCTCATCCGGATTGGGAAGTTCGATTCGACATGGACAAGGAGGCGGCGGCGAAAACCCGCAGGTCGGTGTTCGGGATGCTTGCCAGCGATAAAATCCCTTTTGTTGGTTACCACATGCCATTCCCGTCCGTCGGTTATGTCGCTACCAACGGAGATGGCTTCCGGTATGAGCCGGCGTCCTATCAATTAAGCCTCTAATGCACGAGCTCCATCAGCAAAAAAAGAGGTAGAAAGGGCCGGTCGTAAGACCGGCCCTTTCACTTACCGCTTACTATTGAAATCAAGTGCACCATGTTGACTGTGAAAGTGTGACATGGGTTCCATGACCGGCGAACTCTAATACGTGTCACATGCCAGAGGTCATCATTGTCGATGGATTGCCGCCAACAACGTCAATTTGGTCATTGTTTCAACTCTGAAACACAAAAAAAACCCCGGAAACCCGGGGCTTTTGAGCTTTAAAGAAAGCTGACAATCAGGCAGCTGCCTCGACTTCGGGTTCACGCAGCACGTAGCCACGGCCCCAGACAGTCTCAATATAATTCTTGCCGGATGTTGCAGCAGCAAGCTTTTTGCGGAGCTTGCAGATGAAGACATCGATGATCTTAAGCTCCGGCTCATCCATGCCACCATAAAGGTGGTTAAGGAACATTTCTTTGGTAAGGGTTGTTCCCTTTCGCAAGGAGAGAAGTTCCAGCATCTGGTATTCTTTGCCGGTAAGGTGAACTCTCTGGCCGCCGACTTCAACAGTCTTGGTGTCCAGATTCACCTTCAGATCGCCCGTAACAATGATCGACTGTGCATGGCCCTTGGAGCGTCGGACAATCGCGTGAATACGCGCAACCAATTCATCCTTGTGGAATGGTTTGGTCATATAGTCGTCTGCGCCAAAGCCAAGGCCACGAACCTTGTCTTCAATGCCTGCGTTGCCGGAAAGGATCAGGATCGGTGTCTTGACCTTCGAAACGCGAAGCGTGCGTAGAACCTCATACCCGGACATGTCCGGAAGATTCAAATCCAACATTATGATGTCATAATCGTACAGTTTGCCGAGGTCGATTCCTTCCTCGCCAAGATCTGTCGTGTAGACGTTGAAGTTCTCGGACTTCAGCATCAGTTCGATGCTCTGCGCCGTGGCGCTGTCATCCTCAATCAACAATACACGCATGCCAATCCCCTTATTCTGCCTTTCCTGGGCAAGTCGCAACGGCTGTGTCGGCGCCTGCTACGTAGGACTGTTATTAACCCCGACTCAAAGCTATCGGATTATGGTTAACAAAATATGATTCCTAGCAGCAAGCTCCAATGAAACGAATCTGTGAACAAAGAACAACTTATTGAATCCCTGAAAAAATCTTGGATTCATATTCGTTAAAGTTGAACATTAAGAAATCGGCGTAACCGACTCCTTTCAGATTCCTTTCAACAAAGCCGAAATGACTGCGAATGGCTCTCGCTTGTTAGCCTTTCAAAGGTTAACATTAACCAGAGTCGTAAACGATAGGTTACCAAAACCGTTAACAGCGGAAGGAAATTTACGTGAAGGCGCTTTTTGCAGAGATTGATTCGCTTTTGCCGACCGAGATTTATGGCCGGGTTACTGCGGTTCAGGGGCTTCTTGTAGAGATCGCCGGGCCGATTCACGAAATGAGCGTCGGTTCACGTTTAATGATCGATAGCGGTGAGGATAACCCGAAAGTTCCTGCAGAAGTTGTGGGTTTCCGAGATGGACACGCACTTTGCATGCCTTTCTCCGGACTGGAAGGCGTGAGAATGGGCTGCAAAGCAGTCATTAGTTCTCGTGATAGCGTCATGCATCCCGGCAACGAATGGCTCGGACGGGTGGTCAATGCTCTTGGTGAACCAATTGATGGTAAAGGAGCCCTTCAGAATGGCGGAGTGCCTCGCAAATTGCGAAGTTCGCCGCCGCAGGCGTCGGAACGTTCACGAGTAGGTGGACCGCTTGATCTCGGTGTTCGGGCAATGAATACGTTCATTACCTGCTGCGAGGGGCAGCGGATGGGCATTTTTGCCGGCTCTGGCGTCGGAAAGTCGGTCCTCATGTCCATGCTTGCGCGAAATACACAGTGTGATGTGGCCGTTATCGGATTGATCGGTGAACGCGGTCGGGAGGTTCAGGAATTCATTGAAGATGATCTGGGCGAGGAAGGCATGGCTCGCTCTGTGGTGATCGTAGCGACCTCAGATGAAAGCGTCCTGATGCGCCGCCAGGCTGCCTATCTCACCATGACTGTTGCCGAGCATTTTCGTGATGAAGGACAGAATGTTCTATGCATGATGGATTCAGTTACCCGATTCGCCATGGCGCAACGAGAGATCGGATTGTCGATTGGTGAGCCGCCAACATCCAAAGGCTATACACCGACGGTTTTCACCGAATTGCCGCGACTTCTGGAACGTGCTGGACCAGGGAAGGCTGATTCCGGTTCGATTACCGGGCTTTTCACTGTTCTGGTAGAAGGCGACAATCACAATGAGCCTGTGGCAGATGCGGTTCGTGGCATACTGGACGGCCATGTCGTTATGGAGCGGGCAATTGCCGAGCGTGGGCGTTATCCGGCAATAAACGTGTTAAAGTCCGTCTCGAGAACCATGCCGCGATGTGTTCCGGAAGAATATTTGCCAGTTTTGCGCAAGGCCAAACAATTATTGTCAACCTATACGGATATGGAAGAACTTATTCGCCTCGGGGCCTACCGGAAGGGATCTGACCCGATTGTTGACGAAGCGATTCACAGGTTTGGGCCAATAGATGACTTCTTGAATCAACAAAAAGAGGAAACAACCAATCTTTTTGACGGATATCAGCAACTTGCCAACCTTTTGGAAATGACTCCGGAATAGACTGCCCGAGTTAGGGGAGTATTGAGTAATGAAAACCCGAGACAGTTTGATCCGCTTGAAGCGGTTTCAGGTTGACGAAAAACGGCGGCAACTCGCCCAGATCGAGAGTATGGTTGCTGAGTTCAATCGCATGGCGGATGAGCTCGACGATCAGATTCGCTCTGAGCAGGAACGTGTCGGCATCACTGATGTGACGCATTTTGCTTATCCTACATTTGCAAAAGCTGCTGCGGATCGTCGTGACAATCTGCGGAATTCGGCGCATGAATTGGATGATCAGTTGCAACGTGCTCAAGATGAGTTGAGCGAGGCTATTGAAGAGCTAAAAAAATTCGAGCAGCTGGAAGAACGTGACCAGCAGCGCGAACGGACGGCCCAGGAAATGGCGGAGCAGGATCAACTGGACGAAGTCGCAGCAAGATCGCGGTCGCGTTACTAGTCGACCTTAATGAATTTCTTCGTGCGACAAGGTCAGTGGTCTTGATGACCGCTGCCTGCTTTTTCGCGCTTTTGATTCGTATATAGTGCGCCGTTGAAACTCGATTTCCGCGAACTTGAAACAACGGCCCGTGGTATTTTCACTTAAATTCCCATAATTCTGCAAACAAAACTGGGCTTCATGTCAGAAGGGGGCTCATTCTGATAGGGTTTCTGTCAAACCAATAATGACTATCGGGTCCTCATGCGCCTTTTGATTGCCTTTTTGCTACCGATTGCAACTTTCTCATTTGCTCTAGGGATTACCCTGCCGCTCATGCGGCTGGAAAAACTCTACTTTTTGGAAGAGCGACCTTCTTTAATCGACTTGATACAAGGGCTCTGGAGTGAGGGAGATGCGGCACTCGCAGGTATTGTCGCCTTGTTTTCGATCGTTTTTCCAGCTGCGAAAATCGTACTGACCCATATTGCGGCGCTGACTGGCGGCAAAACGCGATCGCTTGCACTGTTATCTGCAGTCAGCAAATGGTCGATGCTTGATGTTATGTTGGTGGCGTTGGTGCTCTTTGCTGCGAAAACAAGCGGATTGGCATCTGCTACCTTGTTGCCAGGACTTTGGTTTTATGCCGGTGCCACCCTGACAACGGCTCTAGCTGCAGCACTCTGTGCTCGCACCTGACATTTATTACCCGACGGAAAACCTCGAAACCCTTGTCGGATCAGCAGATGCACTCTTGTCTTTACGCTTTGCCTGAAAGTCGCCGCCTCGATTTTCGCCGTTACCCTTGGCGTTTTTGAGGTAAGTGGTATACGCCGCGATCCAATCCGAACCCTGAGTCATTGGGATTTTAAGGTGCTCGCACCGGACTTTTACAAAGAGGGAAAAGGTATGCAGCTTAATCCCACTCCGAGCTGCTGTCCGCAGGACGATATCCTTCTTCCCACTGAACACGGCGTCTTTCAAAGAGCTTTTGGCGATTCGTCCGCGATCGGCCAGAAGTTCGATGACGTGATTGAAGCGCCCATCCTGAAGTAACAGTATGGTGAGGTCATCAACTGAAATTCTAAGCCGGTCGGCGTCAGACCACAGAAGTTTTATGTCGGTATTGTTGAGTGCTCTACCCAACTCCTGGCGCAATTCTTTTAGTCGAGCAATTTCTTCCAGTTGATCCTGGGACAAAGAGCCCTGAATGACCTTTTGCAGCTGCTTTTTAGCTTCGTCATTTACCAAAGGCATAAGATCGCGGCAGGCTGTAGGTGTCAGATCAGTCCTTGAAACGAGCTCATCGCAGAGCATCATGTCCTCTGCGGCCAGTTTCACGAAGTGCATCATGCTCTCACGGGACAATTGTATAGCCCGGTTTCCCGCGAGTATGCGATGAACAGGCTTGTTGCCTTTTTTGACCAGAGCATTGGAGACTTCAGTGCTTAAGTCAGGACGACGGGCAATTGCCTGCAAATGATCATTGCTCAATCGCTCGATCAGATCGATGAGATCTTGTTGGGCAAAGACCGGGCTTTCGGAGAGAATTGGCAATGCAACGCTGACATTGTCTTCTGCGATTCTCGTCGCCAGCATGCCGGGAGTCTTTTCCGATGATGCCAGTTTTTTGGACAGGCGCAATTTGTCTTTTTCTGATGCATGCCCGTAAAGCTTGAGCACGACTTCGGCAAAGAGTGTTAGTTCCTGATCACTTCGCTCATCGATGTCGGATACGACATACTCGCACAGCTTCACAAACAGAGCGCCCATGGCTGCGTCTGTGCCTTCCTCTGCAAGTGTCATCAGCGAATTAATCATTAGATCTCCCGTCGAAAGATGAGGATGCCATCTATATTATTAGTATTACGTTACTTTTCGGGTGGTTTCATGGGGCTAACCTAGTGTTGTTTATTATATTTCTTAAATTCGTACACTTTTGATGGCTTTGCGGCACTTTTACATCATTCTTGGAGGGCGTGAATAATTAGCTGGCGCAATTATAAGAGGTTTTTGAGCGTGATTTTTTAAATAAAGTAGCCAGAACCGCAGAAAATTTGTCTATGTAAGGTGAAATCGGGATCAATCCCGAACCCTACCGCAGATTGAGCCGGACAGATGAATAAAAATTGCCAGTATGCATTTTCAATCATGATTGCGCTATTCCTTGGATTTGGCATTGCCCATGCGCAAACTGAAACAAGCACTGATTCAGAACCGGTTTCTATCCAGCAGGCAAATGAGGCGCTGATCAGATTACTGGAAGATCCGGACAGCCGGGCTGCCTTGATCAAACAGCTCGAACAACCGTCAAATGAACCCAGCGCGGAAGGCGGCGAAGTAACTTCGCCAGCGCCAGCGGCAGACGAAGTGACCGATGCTGCGAGTACTGAAAGTGCCTCAAGCGACAGATTCATACTCCGGATAGGTGAATATACACGAGGCTTTGCGGATGATGTTGGTGTCCTGATTGACCGGTCTGCGCATTCTCTAAACGGTCTTGTGTTGATATTCCGGGGAGACATTCCGGTAAAATGGGATCGTGTACAGGGTGTTCTGGTTCAGGTTTTGGTTGTCTTGGCTGCTGCTTATGCTGCGTATTGGATCGGCCAGATTGTTGCGCTTAAAACTTATAAGAAACTGGCTCTGAAGGCACGATACGGCAGCGGACTTGCCCGTACATCCATTTTGGTCCTGACCACCATAATCGACGGACTAACGGTCGCGCTGGGCCTTGGAGTTGGTTATTTCGTTGCTCTTCTTGCATATGGCGGGCTTGAAACGGGTGTGACGATTCAGGAAAGCCTAGCACTCAACGCATTTTTCTTTTCGGGAATGGCGACCGTTGCGCTTCGTCTCGTGTTTGCCCCAAATCGACCTGAGTTACGACTGTTGCCGTTTGGTGATGCGAGTTCGGTGTACTGGACAAAACGACTAAGGTTTGCAGTTTACTGGGTCATTTACGGAGTCTTTCTCGCAGTCCCTCTCGCGAACATTGCTGTTTCCTTTGTTCTTGGAAATGCTCTCCGGTTTTTGATCGTTCTAAGTGCAATGATCTACATGATGGTTCTGATCCAACGGAACCGCTTGAACGTTCGGGACGGCGCCAGGGCATATGCCGAGAAATTGCAAAGCTCACTGGCGCAGAGGGCAATTATCAATTTAGGCAATCTCTGGCACATTGCTGCATCGGGTTACATTCTTGCCATGTTTGTTGTGTGGGTGACGCGGCCCTTCGATGCAACGACGATTATTCTGCGTGCAACGGGCCTGTCCATTGCCACGATAATGGCCGGAATGGCACTTTCCCTGATTATGACGCGGGCCATAAAGGGCGGTATCAGGCTGCCGGATGAACTGAATGAAAAACTTCCGGCACTTCAGTACCGCTTGAATGCATTTGTGCCGCGATTGCTGAGGATTATCCGATTTGCCGTCTTTGTCGTGACGGTTCTTTTGCTATTGGAAATTTGGGGTGTCATAAGCTTCCTGGATTGGCTTGCCAGTGAAACCGGTGTTCGTTTGGTTAGTAACTATGGAGCAGCGGTCGTTGTCATAATAGCTGGCTTTGCTGTCTGGGTGGCGTTGATGTCCTGGGTTGACCTTCGACTGCAAACACGTAACAGCCACATTGTTACAGCGCGAGAACGAACACTCTTCCAGCTGTTCCGCAATGCGTCGACTGTTGTCATTGTCGTGATGACAGTGCTTCTGGCTCTCTCTGAAATCGGAATAAACATCGGACCTTTGATAGCCGGTGCTGGTGTCGTTGGTCTGGCTATTTCCTTTGGCGCTCAAACTCTTGTCAAAGACATCATTACAGGCGCGTTCATTCAAATTGAAAATGCCATAAATGAAGGCGATGTGGTAACTGTCGCCGGTATAACCGGGACGGTCGAGGGGATAACTGTCCGCTCCGTCCGCATACGTGATTTGAACGGAACAACGCATATAATTCCATTCTCGTCTGTTGATATGGTTTCCAATTTTATGCGTGGCTATTCGTATCATGTCGCGCTGATAGGGGTGGCCTATGACACGGATATTGGTTTTGCCAAGGAAGCTATGCACGAAGCGTTCCGACGCCTTCGTGAAACCGAGTACGGTCCCAAGATCTACGCCGACCTGGAGATGAATGGTGTCACGAATTTTGGGGCCAGCTCAATAGACATCAGGGCAAGGATAAAAACGGCGCCTGGGGATCAATGGTCAGTTGGAAGGGCCTATAACGAGTATGTCAAACAAGTGTTTGATGAACGAAATATCGAAATACCGTTCCCACAAGTAACCTATCATGCTGCAACACCGTCTTACATTGAAGAAGGCGACGAACGAAAAGGCTCGACAGTATCGCCATCGAAACCTCCGAAAAAGGGCCAGGATGCTCCGCCGGATGTTGCTGATCAATAATTAAATCAGGCAGTCAACCTCTGTCCTCAATACCAAGCGCCGTGAATTGTGTGTCAGCACAGTTTGCGGCGCTTTTGTTTTTCTTATGCATAGCTAATTGTTGATTGAATTTCGCTAAGTTTCGTTTTACTTTCACTTTGTTCTGGTGTGAGAGCTGAATGGAGCTTGAGGCGAATATGGCGGCGGACTGCGATCTTTTGATCATCGGCGGGGGAATTAACGGAACCGGTATTGCCCGTGACGCGGTTGGCAGGGGAGTATCGGTAACGCTCGTGGAGATGGGCGACCTTGCGGGCGCAACCTCTTCTGCTTCCACCAAACTCATTCACGGCGGTCTGCGCTATCTGGAGTACTATGAATTCAATCTCGTTCGAAAAGCTCTGAAAGAACGCGAAGTTTTATGGCATATGGCGCCCCATATCGCCTGGCCTCTGCGGTTTATTCTTCCACATCATAAGGAACTTCGGTCGGCATGGTTTCTGCGCCTTGGGCTCTTAATGTATGACCATCTTGGTGGGCGGAAATTATTGCCAGCAACCAAGACTGTCCGGCTCGATCAGGCACCTTTTTCCCAAGGGCTCAAAAAACTCTTCAAGAAGGGTTTTGAATATTCGGACTGCTGGGTAGATGATTCCCGGCTTGTAGTCTTGAATGCGCGAGATGCCGCTGACCGCGGCGCAAAAATTCTTACCCGAACCAAGTGCGTCAGTGCGCGCCGTGAGGGCGACGTCTGGCAAGTGACCTTGAAAGACCTCACATCCGGCACAGAGAAGACCGTGACTGCGAATGTGTTGGTCAATGCGGCAGGTCCGTGGGTTGCTGAAATGTTGAATGGTGTCGTTGGCGCCAATAATTCATCTGCTATTCGATTGGTCAAAGGCAGCCACATTGTCGTGCCACGACAGTTCGATCATGATCGCTGTTTCATTTTTCAAAATGGAGATGGCCGGATCGTATTTGCCATTCCGTACGAAAACGATTTCACCCTGATCGGGACGACTGATGTCGACTATGAAGACGATCTCGGAGAAGTGGCTATAACGCAGAATGAGATTGACTACCTGTGCAAGGCCGCCAGTGAATATCTGGAAAAGCCAATAACACCGAATGATGTCGTGCACACGTATTCTGGTGTGCGTCCTCTTTATGATGATGGTGCGTCTGAGGCGAAAGCGGCCACGCGGGATTATGTTCTCGAACTGGATTCGGGCGATAACAAGCCTGCGCTTCTTTCGGTCTTTGGCGGCAAGATCACCACCTATCGTAAACTGTCTGAACAGGTTTTGTCCAAACTGGAGCCTTTCCTTCCGTTCATCCGGGGCGATTGGAGCTCGGAAGACCCTCTGCCTGGCGGCGACTTCGCGGTGGATGGATTTGATGACCAAGTTGAGAAACTGAAAAATAATTACCCGTTCCTTGATGATGTTTTTGCGACACGCCTCATACGCCTTTATGGCACGAAGGCTCGTGAGCTATTGAATGACGCCAAAGACGTGTCCGGCCTCGGACGTCTGTTTGGCTTCAATCTTTACGAAGCCGAAGTCCGGTGGCTGGTCACGCGCGAGTGGGCTCGAACCGCTGATGACATCTTGTGGCGGCGAACAAAACTTGGGCTTCGTCTGACAATGGACGAGGCTTCGGATCTTCAAAGTTTCCTCGACGTTCATCTTCTGGACATGCAGACCGCTGCTGCATAGTTTTGACAACGAACAGATCTGCCGGGAATGCCGGTGGTTCTAAAAATGACAGATAGATATTGGGAGGTGCGCCATGGCCGGATGTGTGTTGGCGATAGACCAGGGCACAACGTCGAGCCGTGCCATCGTATTCGGTGAAGATTTTCAGCCGGTAAGTGTTGGCCAGCAGGAGTTCCCGCAACATTTCCCAAAATCGGGATGGGTAGAACACTCACCATCAGATATCTGGACGAGTACGCTTCGGGTATGTCGGGAGGCGCTTGAAAAAGCTCCGGGTGGCGCTACAAGTGTCGCGGCGATCGGCATTACCAATCAGCGTGAAACAACGCTCATTTGGGATCGGGCGACTGGTGAACCTGTCTACAACGCGATTGTCTGGCAGGATCGTCGAACATCCGAATTTTGTGGCAAGCTGCGGGGCGAAGGTCATGAAGAAGCCTTTACCGCCAAGACTGGCCTTCTTTTGGATCCCTACTTCTCGGCTACCAAAATAGCCTGGATACTTGATAATGTGGAAGGTGTCCGGACCCGTGCCGAGCGCGGTGAACTGGCCTTTGGCACTGTTGATACATGGTTGATCTGGCACCTGACAGGTGGTTCGTCTCATGTTACCGACGCCACAAATGCCGCTCGAACACTCATCTACAATATTCATGACAATGCCTGGGATGAAGGTCTCTGCAAGATCCTGAATATCCCGATGAGCCTGCTGCCAGACGTCAAGGACAGTTCTGATGATTTTGGAACCGCCAAAGCTGAAATGTTCGGCAAGGCTATTCCTATCCTGGGTGTCGCCGGTGACCAGCAAGCTGCAACGGTTGGTCAAGCGTGTTTCAAGCCGGGCATGGTCAAATCGACTTACGGTACAGGTTGTTTCGCGCTGATGAACACGGGTGACACGCCTGTTCGATCCAGGAACCGGATGCTGACGACGATTGCTTACCGTTTGAACGGTCAAACGACCTATGCGCTTGAAGGGTCAATTTTTGTTGCCGGAGCGGCTGTTCAGTGGCTGCGCGACGGTTTGGGCCTGATTGAAAATGCCGGAGACACGCAAGGTCTGGCAGAGCAAGCTGATCCCAATCAGGACGTCTATCTGGTGCCGGCGTTTGTTGGTCTGGGTGCTCCTTATTGGGATGCGGATGCCCGTGGGGCCATGTTCGGGCTGACACGAAGTACTGGCCCGAAAGAAATTGCACGCGCTGTGCTGCAGAGCGTTGGTTATCAAACCAGCGACCTTGTTACAGCCATGCAGGCTGACTGGCCGGACGCACACTCACCGGTTCTGCGGGTGGATGGTGGTATGACCGCGTCCGATTGGACCATGCAATTCCTTGCCGACATTCTCGGAGCCCCTGTTGACCGACCGACAGTCGCCGAAACCACGGCCCTTGGCGCAGCATGGCTGGCGGGCAGTCGGGCCGAGATTTGGCCTGATCAGCAAGAATTTGCAGCGCAGTGGAAGCTGGAACGAAGATTTGAACCTGCTCTCGGAACCGAAAGACGTCAGGCGCTGTTGTCGGGTTGGAGAGATGCAATCAGGCGCACAAAATCAACTCAAGATTGAAAATATAGTGAATTCTTACTTCGTTAGAATTTGTTGTTTTTCAAAGAGTTACAAAAGAAGAGCTTGTTAGAGATTTGCGATGGTATCTATTTCTATCCTCGGTGATTTCAAGGCAATAAATATACGGCAGTATCGCTTACCTAGCAAAAATATTTCAAAAACCGGGTCAAATTAGAAATTTATAGGCAGTTGATTTTCTGTCAAAAAAACGCCTTAGTTTGCGCTGGTTCGGGCTCACCCAAATTGCACGGCTCAACGATGCAAGGCCCGACAAATTCATCAAAGGGGAGAACAGTTTGATGAAATTCCAAAAAACCTTGAAGGCAACCCTTCTCGGCGCCAGTCTTGCTGTGATTGCGGCAACCGGCGCATCCGCCAAGACACTTGTCTATTGCTCAGAAGGATCTCCGGAAGGCTTCGATACCGCTCTTTACACAGCTGGTACGACTTTCGATGCGTCTTCCAAGCCTCTCTACAACCGTCTCGTCGAGTTCAAGCTCGGTTCAACAGATGTTGAGCCTGGCCTGGCTGAAAGCTGGGAGGTCTCCGAAGATGGTCTGGAGTTTACTTTCAACCTGCGTAAAGGTGTAAAGTTCCACACGACGGACTTTTTCACGCCGACACGTGATTTTAATGCAGACGATGTCGTCTTTTCTTTCGGGCGTCAGCTCAAGAAAGACCACGCTTGGCATGAATACACACCAGGCACTGCGTGGGAATACTTTAACGGCATGTCCATGCCTGATCTCATCAAGGAGATCGTGAAAGTTGACGACCACACTGTGAAATTCGTTCTGAATCGTCCTGAGGCGCCAATGATCGCCAACCTGGCGATGGATTTCGCATCAGTTCTGTCAGCCGAATATGCTGCTCAGCTGGAAGCTGATGGCAAGATGGAACAACTGAACCAGCAGCCTGTTGGTACCGGACCGTTCTCTTTCGTTGGTTACCAGAAAGATGCCGTGATCCGTTACATGGCACACGCGGACTACTGGGACGGTAAAGAAGCGATCGACAATCTTATCTTTGCGATCACACCGGACGCAGCAGTTCGCTTGCAGAAGCTGAAAGCTGGCGAATGTCATGTCATGCCTTATCCGGCACCTGCAGATGTTGCTGACATCCAGGCTGACAGCAATCTGACCATGATGGAACAGCAGGGCCTCAATGTTGGTTACCTCGCGTACAACACCAAGGTTGCTCCTTTCGACAAGAAAGAAGTTCGCAAGGCGCTGAACCATGCGATCAACAAGCAGGCGATCCTCGACGCAGTTTTCCAGGGTTCTGGTCAGGCAGCGAAGAACCCGATCCCGCCGACCATGTGGTCTTACAACGACGCTATCAAGGACGATGGGTACGACCCTGAATTGGCCAAGAAGATGCTGGCTGACGCCGGTGTGTCCGACCTTTCCATGAAGGTCTGGGCTATGCCTGTACAGCGTCCATACAACCCGAATGCACGCCGTATGGCGGAAGTCATTCAGGCGGACTTCGACAAGATCGGTGTCAAGGTCGAGATCGTTTCCTACGAGTGGGGTGAATACCTGTCCCGTTCGAAAGACGTTGAACGCGACGGTGCTGTTCTTCTCGGCTGGACTGGTGACAACGGTGACCCGGACAACTTCCTCGCGGTTCTTCTAGGCTGTGACGGTGTTGGTGGTTCCAACCGTGCACAATGGTGTAACGACGACTTTGAAGCTGTAATCCAGAAGGCAAAAACTGTTTCTGACAAAGCAGAGCGCACAAAGCTCTATGAGCAGGCACAGGTTATCTTCAAGGAAGAAGCTCCTTGGGCAACCATCGCTCACTCCGTCGTCTTCATGCCGATGTCTTCCAAAGTTACCGGCTATGTGATGGATCCACTGGGTGGCCACTGGTTCAAGGGCGTTGATATCGCCGAATAATCAAAAACAGGAAATGCCGGTTTTAAAACCGGCATTTTTTGCAACTAGACCGGCGTGTTTGTGTGGTTTTCCATTCAGTCACGTCGGTTCGTCATATCTGGACACATGTTATGCTCCGCTTTCTTCTAGGCCGGCTCGGCTTGTTGATACCAACATTCTTTGGCGTCACGCTGGTCGCCTTCTCATTCATTCGTCTTCTTCCGGGAGATCCGGCTGAGCTCTTGGCCGGTGAACGTGGCATTTCGCCGGAACGCAAACTTGAGGTTATGCGACAACTGGGGTTCGACAAACCTTATTGGCAGCAATATCTCGATTACATCCTGGGAATCTTTCAGGGTGATCTTGGCACTTCCTTTGCGTCCAAGAAACCGGTGCTCGACGAGTTCATGACTCTGTTTCCCGCAACTGCCGAACTGGCTCTTTGCGCGATTATCATCGCCGTCTGCATCGGTATTCCAGCAGGAATTTTTGCAGCGGTCAAACGTGGCTCCATTGCGGATCAGGCAATCATGGGGACCGCTCTTGTCGGATATTCCATGCCGATCTTCTGGTGGGGATTGCTGCTGATCATCCTTTTCTCGGGCATCTTGCAGTGGACTCCGGTGACCGGCCGGATTTCGTTAATGTACTTCTTTCCGCAAGTTACCGGCTTCATGCTTATCGACAGTTTGTTATCTGGTGAAAAGGGTGCGTTTTTGTCTGCTGTCCGTCACTTGATATTACCGTCTATCGTCCTTGCCACCATTCCGCTGGCTGTGATCGCGCGTCAAACACGCTCGGCGATGTTGGAAGTGCTTGGGGAAGATTTTGTTCGCACAGCACGGGCCAAGGGGCTTTCGCCTTCGCGGGTGATCGGTTTGCATGCTCTTAGAAATGCTCTCATTCCGGTAATTACAACAATTGGCCTGCAGGTGGGTGTTCTTCTCGGGGGGGCCATCCTGACGGAGACGATCTTCTCGTGGCCTGGGATCGGAAAATGGATGCTCGACAGCATATCGCGGCGTGACTATTTCGTGGTCCAGGGCGGACTGCTGCTGATTGCAGGCATTGTCATGGTCGTCAATCTGACCGTCGACGTTCTCTATGGTCTGATCAATCCGCGTATCCGTCACAATTGAACCGGGAGTTAAATCAATGACAAATACCTCTCCGGTTACCAAGGATGTGACCGAAAAAATTGAAATGGAAAGCCGCAACGCTACTTGGGCGGCATTCCGCGAGTTTTGGTACTATTTTTCGCAAAACAAAGGCGCTGTGCTCGGACTGGCTGTGTTTGTCCTTTTGGTGTTCGTTGCGGTCTTTGCACCTTTTGTTGCCCCGCACGATCCGGGTTTTCAGTACCGGGACAGTTTTCTGACACCTCCGTCCTGGGAAGCAGATGGAAAAATTCAATTCCTGCTCGGTACTGATGCGGTTGGGCGCGATATCCTGTCGCGTCTGATCTACGGCGCACGCTTTTCCCTGTTTATAGGTCTTCTGGTCGTCACGGTGTCTCTGAGCGGTGGTATCATCCTTGGCTTGATTGCCGGGTATATGCGCGGTGCCGTCGACACAATGATCATGCGTTTGATGGATATTATCCTGTCGTTCCCGGCACTGCTGCTGGCTCTGGTTCTGGTCGCAATTCTCGGCCCGGGGCTTGTCAATGCGATGATCGCAATTGCAATCGTATTGCAGCCTCACTTTGTACGATTGACCCGTGCTGCTGTCATGGCGGAACGGTCACGCGACTATGTGGTTGCAGCGAAAGTTGCCGGCGCGGGACATGTCCGTCTGATGTTCAAGACGATCCTGCCAAACTGTCTGGCTCCGTTGATCGTGCAGGCGACTTTGTCGTTCTCGAACGCCATCCTTGATGCTGCGGCTCTCGGCTTTTTGGGCATGGGTGCTCAGCCCCCAACACCGGAATGGGGCACGATGTTGTCCGAAGCGCGTGAGTTCATTCTCAGTGCCTGGTGGGTGGTTACGTTCCCGGGTCTGGCAATCCTGATCACGGTTCTGGCAATCAATCTGGTTGGCGACGGCCTGCGTGATGCGCTCGATCCCAAGCTGAAGAGGAGCTAAGAAAATGTCTCTTCTTGAAATCAGAAATCTGAAGATCGAGTTTGATACCGCAAAAGGGCCTTTCAAGGCGCTGGATGGTGTCGATTACACGGTCGATGCCGGCGAAGTTCTGGCAATTGTCGGCGAGTCCGGTTCCGGCAAATCCGTTGCCATGTTGGCGATGATGGGTCTGCTGCCGGACAGTGCGACGATCACCGCCGACAAGATGGATTTTGAAGGTCTTGATCTTCGCGCATTGACAGCGGCTGAGCGACGCAAGGTCATTGGCAAAGACATCTCCATGATCTTTCAGGAGCCGATTGCCAGCCTCAATCCGTGTTTCACGGTCGGGTTCCAGCTCAGTGAAACACTGCAGACGCATACCGTTCTGAAATCCAGCGAGATCAAGGGACGTGTTATCGAGCTGATGCACTCTGTTGGTTTGCCTGACCCGGAAGGGCGCTTCAATGCCTATCCGCATCAGATGTCCGGTGGTCAATGCCAACGGGTCATGATCGCGATGGCCATAGCCTGTGCGCCGAAACTTCTGATCGCCGATGAGCCAACCACTGCGCTTGATGTGACCATCCAAAAACAGATCCTGGATCTGCTGGTTCAGTTGCAGCAAGACAGCGGCATGGGCTTGATCATGATTACCCATGACATGGGTGTGGTAGCCGAAACTGCTGACCGGGTGATTGTTCAGTATCAGGGCCGCAAGATGGAAGAATCAGGGGTGCTCGCCCTATTTGAAAACCCACAAAGCCCGTACACAAAGGCACTGCTGTCCGCTCTTCCGGAAAATGCCACTGGCGACCGCTTGCCGACAGTGAGTGACTTTGCCGAAGCGGGAGGGTTTTAAGATGTCAGAAGACACAATTCTCAAAGTTCGCGACGTCTACCGCACCTATGACATCAAGGGTGGTATGTTCAAAAAGGGCTCTCAGCTGACTGCCGTCAAAGGCGTCAGCTTTGACGTCAAACGTGGCTCGACTCTTGCCGTTGTTGGTGAAAGTGGCTGCGGCAAGTCAACGCTTGCCCGCATGTTGACGATGATTGATGCACAGACGTCAGGCGGCATCGAGATTGACGGCTTGCCGATTGATATCTCCAAAACCGGGATTTCGAAAGAGATGCGCCAGAAGGTGCAGATCATTTTCCAGAACCCGTATGGCTCGCTCAATCCACGCCAGAAAATAGGACACGTTCTGGAAGAGCCGCTTCTGCTCAACACCGACATGGCTGCAGAAGAGCGTCGTGATCTTGCGCTCCAGATGCTGGAGAAGGTTGGATTGCAGCCGGAACATTATGGGCGATATCCGCATATGTTCTCCGGCGGTCAGCGGCAGCGTATCGCGATTGCCCGTGCGATTATGATGAAGCCAAAGCTTCTTGTTCTGGATGAACCGGTGTCAGCGCTGGATTTGTCGGTGCAAGCTCAGATCCTCAATCTGCTGGCTGATCTTCAGGATGAGATGGGGCTGACATATGTCTTTATTTCACATGATCTGTCTGTCGTGCGTTATCTCGCTGACAAGGTGATGGTGATGTACCTCGGCGAAGTGGTGGAATACGGAACGCGGGACGAAGTGTTCGACAATCCGCAACACGACTACACCAAGACACTGTTTGCCGCGACGCCAAAAGCCGATGTCGATAGCATCAGGAAACGTCTGGCCGCAAAAGCTGCCTAATTCCTTGGGATTGAGTTGAAAGGGCGCGGCAATGCCGCGCCTTTTTTGTGTCTGCCAGAACGGATTCTTAGCTTGTGCAAGCGACGACCTTTTGTCGTTCTACTGCAGCAGAGCGATGATGAAAGGCCTTCCTGTAGTCCGCGTCGCTGTAGAGTGCATAGAGGGCGTCTACATCCGGATAGGATCCGATGGCAATCAGGTCCCAATCTTCTTCTTCGCCGAGGAAGGACCCCGCGGATGGCCCGACATGCAGAAACTTACCGCCGATGGTTTCCATTGTGGGGATACTGACTGCCGCATAGCGGCCAAACGCGTCGGACCCGGAAACGGGCTCATATCCATTTGTTTGATAACGGGCTTCTTCCCGAAACTTGAAGAAATTGATCAGGGTGATTGGTTTGTCTTTAGGCAATGACAGGATGTGTTGCCATTGTGCCTGTGATGGCCGGGCATCTGTCTGTTCTGCCTCATACCAGCGCATGAGGTTTTCGACTTTCTCTTCAACGTTCTGTTTGACTTCCACGGGTAAATCTCCAAAATTCTTTACATGTGTCAATTATTGAGAAAGCTTTACACGTGTCAAGAAAAAAAGCGACCGGTGTCACCTACAATGAAATTCTCGACATGGCCTGGGAATTGATCGCGAAGGAAGGTGCGCAGGTTTCGATACAGGAAATCGCCAATGCGGTCGGTGTCAGTCGGCAGTCGGTCTATCTTCATTTCAAGACGCGTGGTGGTTTGCTGATGGCGTTGGTCAAACGGGCCGATGATCGATTTGGAATCAAGGAAGACTTTTATTCCGCGATGGCAACGTCCGATCCCAAACTTCGCTTTGATCGTTGTCTGGTAGTCTGGTTCGATTTTGTCGTGAAAATCGCACCAGTTGCGAACGATCTTATTCGCCTCAGAAAAACCGATACGGAAGCTGCTGCTGCTTGGGAAGGGCGGATGGTCGATCTGAGAGAATGGGAAAGAGAACTAATGAGCACCTTGTTTGAGGACGGTGCGCTAGCGGATGGTTGGACGGTTGATGATGCAACCGATTTCTTCTGGTCAGCGTCATCCGTTCAGGCTTGGGATCTTTTGACCGGAGACCGGGGCTGGTCCGACACGAAAAGCGCAGTCGTTCTTCGACAGGCATTGGCACATGTGCTTTTGGTCTGATTTTCATTGAACTGTCACATATTTCGACTATTCTCGAAATATGGAAAAAGAAGTGGCTTTGACTTCATTGGCAGCGCTCGGGCAGGAAACACGTCTCGACGTGTTTCGCCTTCTCGTCAAGTCGGGAAAAGACGGCATGAGTGCCGGCGGAATTTCGGAAGCGCTGGATGTGTTGCCAAATACCCTGTCGACACATTTGGGAGTATTGGCTCGGTCCGGTTTGGTTCACGCAGAACGGGATGGGAGAACCATTCATTACTGCGCCGACTTAGACATTATGGGCTCTCTGGTGACCTATCTTTTGCAGGATTGTTGCGGTGGAAATCCTGATCTTTGCTTGCCAATCCTCAAGTGTCTGTCACCGCAAGACGAACCTATTTCCAACACCAAATGAACGTCGCGCTGAAAACCGGCTTTGGACATCGGCGTGACAATAAAAAACAAGTCGATAGACCTTTTTAGGAGAATGAAGAATGGCATCTGCAGATGCGTCGCCAATGGGCCTGTTTGAACGTTATCTTTCTGTCTGGGTCGGCCTGTGCATTGTGATTGGAGTCGGTCTGGGTTTGCTCGTACCGGATGTGTTTCAGGCAATTGCCAATCTGGAATATGCCAGTGTCAATCTGGTCGTGGCCGTCTTCATCTGGGTGATGATCTATCCGATGATGGTCAACGTGGATTTTGCCTCGTTGAAGGATGTCGGCAAGAAACCCAAGGGCTTGTGTATCACGTTGGTGGTCAACTGGCTTATCAAGCCATTCACAATGGCCGCGTTGGGTATCCTGTTTTTTGAATACATATTCGCAGGCCTAGTCGATCCGCAGGATGCCAAGGAATACATTGCGGGCATGATCCTGCTGGGAGTGGCACCCTGCACAGCGATGGTTTTTGTGTGGAGCCAACTGGTCAGGGGAGATGCCAATTACACGCTGGTGCAAGTCTCGATCAATGACATCCTGATGGTGTTTGCCTTTGCGCCCCTGACGGCGTTGCTGCTTGGTGTGACAGATATCATCGTACCCTGGGAGACTTTGCTTCTGTCCGTGGTGCTGTATGTGGTGATCCCGCTGTTGGCTGGATATGTCACCCGTAGATCACTGGACAACACAGAAGACCATTCCCGCATTGCCGAGTTCACGGCAAGGGTAAAACCTTTTTCCATCATGGGGCTCTTGGCGACAGTCGTGCTTTTGTTCGGGTTTCAGGCGCAGACTATTATTTCCGAACCGCTTGTGATTGCGCTGATTGCAATTCCGCTTCTGATTCAAAGTTATGGCATCTTTGCGGTTGCCTACGGCTGGGCTTACCTGTGGCGCGTGCCATTTACCACTGCAGCACCTGCAGCCCTGATCGGAACATCAAATTTCTTTGAACTGGCTGTCGCTGTTGCGATCAGCTTGTTTGGTCTCAACTCCGGTGCTGCGCTTGCGACTGTCGTTGGGGTGCTGGTTGAAGTGCCGGTGATGCTGTCACTGGTTGCCTTTGCAAACAGGACGCGCCGCTGGTTCGACTAACGCACTGGATTTGAACTCGTGGAGTATCTCCAGTTAGCGCCCTGATGGCCCAGTCATCAGGGCGGAGGCTTGCCGCCGCAAATAGAACATCAGGTTCTCGGCTTTATCCATCGCTTGTTGCTCGTCGCCAGCTGCAATTGCCTGCATCAGTTCCAGATGGTTCCAGGCGGCTGGATTGAGATCAGCCTGTCCATAATGGCGATACCAGAAGCGGCGGCTCTGTGTTTGCAAAGGTGCCAGCGCCTTGGCCGCAAACGGATTGCAGGCCGCTGTTGCAACGATTTCGTCAAACACCTTGTCCAGCCTGAGGAATTCTTCGACGTTCGGTTGTGCGGCGGCGTCACGCATGTTCTTAGCGCACGTTTCAAGAGCTTCTCTCTCCGAACGGCTTGCCAGTCTCGCCGCCAGACCGGCAACAAGGCGCTCGAGGGCATGGCGCGCGTCCAAAACCTTGGAGAAATCAGCAGGGTTCATTTCGGCAATCATGACGCCCAGTCTCGGGCGAATGACAAGCAAGCCTTCCCAGCTCAATCGCTGAATAGCTTCTCTAATTGGTGTTCTGCCAACACCGAGTTTCTGGGTAAGATAGGTTTCTGTCAGGGCTTCGCCCGGGGTCAGCTGCAGGGTGACAATATCTTCTTCAAGTTGCCGATAAGCCTGGGCTGCCTGGCTCTTGTCATCCGTCATAAAGGACACCGTTGCAAATTTTGAATGTACAGTTGATATATCAGTTGTAGATAAAAAGGGAAGAGGCTATTCGTTTTGAGAACTTAATGTATTTGAAGCCGAAAGCCTGCGAGCAGTTTTATGACAAAACCCAAAGTTCACATCATTGGTGCAGGCATAGTCGGATTGGCAACTGCCGGGGTTCTCTTACAGCGCGGCTATTGTGTGACCATTCTGGATCGTGAAGGTCCAGCAGCCGGTGCCAGTCAGGGAAATGCTGGTGCAATTGCCTGGACTGATGTTGCGCCGCTCGCTTCGCCTGGTCTTTGGAAACAGGCCACAAAATGGCTGTTGGATCCGCTTGGTCCGCTGACCGTACGCCCTGCATATGCCTTGCAAATTCTGCCGTGGATGGTTCGTTTTCTGGCAGCATCTAATCCGAAACGGGTCGCACAAAGCACCGAAGCGTTGGCCGCGCTGAATGCAGAGGTCGTGCCCGCCTGGGAACGTTTGTGGCGGGTGTCCGGAACGCACAATCAGGTGCGCCGGGACGGTAGTCTGGAACTCTTCGACAGTGCATCCGATCTCGCCAAAAAGCGGTCTTCGTGGGAAGAGCAAAGGCGCTATGGAATAAACGTTGAGGAGCTGGATGCCGGAGCAATTAGGGAACTGGAACCGGCTCTTTCTGATCGTGTAATCGGTGGTGCGCTTGTTCCAGAGTGGATGCAGGTTGATGACCCGCATATCCTCTGCCTGTCTTTGGCAGACTGGCTGAAGGGGCAGGGCGTTGCATTCGAAGTCGGTGACGTTGGCGAAGTTGAGAAGATTGAACCTCTCGAGGTCGGGGCCATGTTGCATCTCAAGTCTGGCCAACAGATTACTTCAGAAAAAGTGATCATCGCCTGTGGCGCCTGGTCGAAAAGTCTCGCGACCCAGCTCGGCGATTATATTCCGCTGGACACAGAGCGCGGCTACAACATCACAATTCCCGAGCCGGGTATTGACGTGAATCGGTTCATTATGCTGCCGGGCCATGGGTTTGTGTTGTCACCGCTCTCTACCGGCTTGAGGGTTGGTGGGGCTGTCGAGTTTGGCGGCCTGAAGCTTCCATCCAACTGGAAACGTGTCGATGCGATGGTCACCAAGGCCCGTCGTTTCTTTCCGGACCTGAAGACCGAAGGTGGAAAACGCTGGATGGGCTACCGTCCATCCCTTCCAGACAGTCTGCCGGTTATTGGTCCCGCAACCAAATGTTCCGGCATTTTTTATGGCTTCGGCCACGCACATCACGGCCTGACAGAATCTGCCATCACCGCAGAGATGATTGTTGACATGATGGACGGCAAAACACCAAGTGTGGACCCCAAGCCGTTTGCGGCAGGCAGGTTTTAAGAGATACGAACAGAGGCTCTATTTCGTCTTCTTGTTCATGGCAGCAGCGAGAGCTGCTGCCATGGCGTTGTTGCCGCCGTCGTTTGTTGATTTCTGAACAGGAGGGTTTCCTCCTCGTTGATTTCCGCCGCCACTGCCGCGTCCACTTTGGCCTTTGCTGCCTTGTGGTCTGCCACCGGAGCCGCGCTGGGATTGCTCGGATCGTTCCCTCTGTCCCTGATAATCCGCCTGGCTTTTCATGGTCATCGAAATGCGTTTGCGCGGAATATCGACATCCAGAACGGTTACGCTGACAATCTCACCTGCCTTGACGATCTTGTGCGGATCATCGACGAATTTGTCGGCCAGCTGTGACACATGTACCAAGCCGTCCTGATGCACTCCAACATCAACGAATGCGCCAAAATTGGTGACGTTGGTGACGGTCCCTTCAAGCTTCATGCCCTGTTTCAAGTCCGAGATTTCCTCGACGCCGTCTTGCAGCGTTGCTGTCTTGAATTCCGGGCGTGGATCGCGGCCCGGTTTTTCCAGTTCTGACAGGATATCCTTGACCGTTGGCAGGCCGAACTTATCGTCCGTTAACTCGGCAGGGTCCAGACCTTTGATCAGGGAACTGTCGCTCATCAGTTGGCGAACATCGCGCCCGCACGCTTTGATGATACGTTTGGCGAGTGGATAGGCTTCCGGGTGAACGGACGACGCATCAAGGGCTTCTTTGCCGTCATTGATGCGCAGGAAGCCAGCACAGAGTTCAAAAGCTTTTGCTCCCAGACGGGGAACTTCTTTTAGCTGTGAGCGCTTTTCAAATCGGCCAATGCTCTCCCGATGTTCGACGACGCCTTTGGCAAGACTTTCCGACAATCCGGAAATACGCGAGAGTAAAGCAGGCGATGCGGTGTTGAGATCAACGCCGACCGCGTTCACCGCATCCTCGACCACGGCGTCCAGCGCTCTGGCGAGTTTGGTCTGGTTGACGTCATGCTGGTACTGGCCGACGCCGATGGATTTGGGTTCGATCTTAACCAGTTCGGCAAGCGGGTCCTGCAGGCGGCGCGCTATTGACGCTGCTCCGCGCAACGAGACGTCAATATCGGGCATTTCTTTCGAGGCCAGTTCCGACGCGGAATAGACCGAAGCACCGGCCTCATTGACAATCACCTTGACCGGGCGCTGTGTTGCCGGAATGTCTGACAAAACATCGCCGGTCAGTTTGTCAGTTTCACGGCTGGCGGTGCCGTTGCCGATAGCGATCAGGCCGACTTTGTGTTTTGCAATCAGGGCCATCAACGTGGCGCGAGACCCGGACAGATCATTGCGCGGCTGGAACGGATAAATTGTTGCCGTGTCCGTCAGTTTTCCAGTTTCATCGACCACAGCGACCTTAACACCGGTCCTGATACCTGGATCCAAGCCAAGCGTTGCCTTGGAGCCTGCAGGAGCCGCGAGCAGCAGGTCCTTGAGGTTTCTAGCGAACACCTGTATGGCTTCTTCTTCTGCCTTGTCGCGCAGGACCCCCATCAGGTCGAGTTCCAGATGAAGGGCCAGTTTGACCTTCCAGGCAAAACGGGCAACTTCCATCAGCCACTTGTCTGCCGGGCGACCGCGATCAGCTATGGCATAGGTGTCGGCAACCATTTTGACAGCTGGTATCACTGGCGAAACATCATCAGCATCAACGGTCAAATCGACCGACAGAAAGCCTTCATTGCGGCCCCGGAAGAGCGCCAGCGCTCGGTGGCTCGGGATCTTGGCCCAGCTTTCCGAATAGTTGAAGTAATCTGCGAATTTGGCACCCTTATCAGTCATGCCTTCGATCAGCTTGGATTGAACAACACCGCGCGTTTCAACATGACGTCGCAACCGGCCAACGAGTGCTGCATTTTCGGAAAACCGTTCCATAAGAATCTGACGGGCACCGTCCAGGACAGCTTTGGTGTCCGCAAAGCCATTTGTTTCGTTGGTATATGCGGCGGCTTCTGTTTCCGGTGTTTTGGACGGGTCGTTCAGCAGCAAGTCTGCGAGCGGTTCAAGACCGGCCTCGCGTGCAATCTGGGCTTTGGTCCGCCGCTTTTTCTTGAACGGGAGATAGATATCTTCAAGTTGCGACTTGGTCTCGGCGGACTGAATGTTTTTGACCAACTCGTCTGTCAGTTTGCCCTGCTCATCGATAGAGTTGGTGATGGCGCCACGCCGATCCTCCAGTTCACGCAAATAGATCAAACGCTCTTCGAGCTTACGCAGCTGATTGTCGTCTAGGCCTCCGGTGGCTTCTTTCCGATAGCGCGCGATGAACGGAACTGTCGAGCCTTCGTCCAGCATCTGAACTGTGGCATTCACCTGACCAGCTTTGCAGCCGATTTCTTCGGCAATTCGGTGCGCAATGCGCAATGCTGTATCACTCGATGTTTGCGAAGCGGTTGCCGGTTTGATCTGGGCAGTGTCTGCAGGGTTGGCCATCAGCGGAATGTACTCTCAAAAGTCCTGAAAATGTGCAGAGACGATAGTCATGCCCACTCCAGCAGGAAAGAGGGCGCGTCTATCGATCCACCGGCAATTCGGATCAGTATAAGCTCCAGTCTATAAGTCGGATAACTCTAGGTGTGATTAATAATATTGAAGACTCTCCTGATGACATAAATGGAAATTTATGTATTTGATACTTGATATGAGCCGCTTTTTTGGACTTGCGGCAAAATAATACGAATTTATTATTGTGCGATCATTTGTTATCATAGGCGCGAATGCAGACAATTAAGACAGTTTAATGTTGCTTGTTGTCCATAAGACCTGGCAAGGATACAAGTTTATGGTCGGCATTTGCCTTGCGTATAAAATCTGGTGGTTTCCGGACCAAATTAGATAGGTGGAGTTTCCAAATAATGCCTCGTGGACGAACCAGAAAGATTGAAACGCAAGATGCTCTTCATGCGATCATGCTGGCCTTCTGGAAAAATGGCTACAAGGCAACGTCCATGAGTGATTTGTCGGAAGCCTCTGGAATGGCCAAGCCCGGTCTTTATGCTGCCTTTGGTGACAAGGAAGATATGTTTGAAAAGTCGCTTTTGCACTATTTCAAGACCATTGGGGGGCCGGTGTTCGCGGAATTGCAGCAGGCCCGCAAGAACGTCATTGATGATTTCCGGGATTTTCTGCGAGCAGTTGCCGTCGTTACTGCAGGCGTAGAAACGCCTTCTGGGTGTTTTTTGGTGAACGCATTGATTGATTGTTCCTATGGTTCAGAACGGTTGAGCGACCTGGTAAATGGATTACGTGAATCAAGGTTCATGGCTATCAAGGATCGCATATTGAAAGGTGTCGGAGCAGGCGAATTGCTGCCAGATACTGATGTTGATCGGGCCGCGACTTTCATGGATGGGCAATTTTCAGCAATAGCGATGCTCGGACGGAGTGGTAGCTCAATTGCAGAATTGGATCTGTTTATAGAAACGGGTCTCAGTGCTCTGCCGGTTGTCGACAACGCTGCAATGTTCGTCAATTTTTCTGATAGTTCTACCTTACAACAGTGATCCGTTCTGCTGCGCGCGTTACGGCCGTATAAAGCCAGCGGTCCTTGTGTTCGCGGAAGGCCCAGCTTTCATCAAACAGAACAACACTGTCCCACTGCGACCCCTGCGCCTTGTGGACGGTCAGCGCATAACCATAGTCAAACTCATCTGCCTTTCGGCGGATGGCATACGGGATGCTCTCGGCTCCATCTTCAAACATTGATGGCAGGACCTTGACCTTTACGATGGTACGGGAAATCTCGTCTTCCGAGATCACATCGAACCGCAACGTATTGCCGCGTGGTTGACGCAAACGTTTGACCGTCCAGAGACCACCGTTGAGCAACCCTTTTTTCTTGTCATTGCGCAAGCAAACCAATTTGTCGCCAACAGCTGGCATCGGCGTCGTGAAGTCTCTCAATTCTCGGATTCTACCATTGTAGAGCCGACGGGTTTTGTTGGTGCCAACAAGAACCTGATCCGCCGACAGGATCTGTTCCTTGTCGATGTCTCGGCGATTTATGATCCGGCTTTCGCCGAACTCGCCGTAATCCAGTTTGCCGCCTTCGCGGATGGTCATCGACATGCGCACAATCGGATTGTCCTGTGCCTGGCGATGGACTTCTGTCAGCATGACATCTGGTTCGGCTTCTGTGAAAAAGCCTCCACCCTTGACTGGCGGCAATTGGGCGGGATCGCCGAGAACCAAAACTGGAGTTCCGAAAGACAACAAGTCTTTGCCGAGGTCTTCATCGACCATGGAACATTCATCAATAACAATCAGGCTCGCCGTTGCGGCTACGCTGTCGCGCTTGATCGCGAATTGCGGTCCGGCATCCTCTTCGTCGTCATCGGTCTCGTCTTCTTCCTTGGCCGAGCGAGGCCGGTAGATCAGCGAATGGATGGTGCCCGCATCATCGCAGCCCTTTTGCCTGAGAACATGAGCTGCCTTGCCGGTGAAAGCGCCAAAGCAGACATCGCCGTCTATTCCTTCGGCAAGATGGCGGGCAAGGGTGGTTTTCCCGGTCCCCGCATATCCGAACAGCCGGAAAACCTGGCGATCTCCTCGCTTCAGCCATTCGGCAGTTTCTTTCAAGGCATTGTCTTGTTGTGGGGACCAGGCCAAGGAGATGCTCCGGATCAATCTTTGGGAGCAGCCTGCATAGCCTGATTTGCGCGGATTCGCCAAGGTGCAAAGCCGGCACGTTCCATTTTTAAGAATTATCCCAACACAGAAAAAGAACTGTCCTTATTGACCTGCCGTTTGCGGGAGAAGGTGGCAGTATTTATCGTGTGGTCGATGTGATTCAGTTTGAACTGGAGTGGCTCATCATCCTGTGATCCACCCGTCTCGCAGTAGGCAATCAGGTCTGCCATCAGGCGCCCGGCGACCGGGGCGTTCTTGAATTGATTGCCGCTGGTACCGATCGCCAAATAATAGCCCGGCACATTGCTGCAGTCGTAAATCGGCAACCAATCATCGGTGGCATCGTAGAGATCTGCGACACCAACGGGGTGTTGGGATACTCCAAGTTCAGGAAGCCGCTGTGAATAACGATAGGCATAGGTCAGCGCCCGGTCAGTCAAATCTCTGGAGAAATCATCGGGATCTTCTTCAAGTGGAGGGTCACAAGCGGGGTTTTCACTGCCTAGCATCAGCTGACCACCACTTCCGGGTTTTAGATAAACGGCAATGTCGTTGTCTGAGACGATCAAGCCTTGCCGCGTATAGCCCAGACTTTTCGGCGGCGGTATTTGCACCACTTCCTGCCGCAAAGGCCGGGTTTTGATGTTCATACCGATGTCTTTTCCCACTAGTGCGTTGACCTTGCCTGAGTGCGGTCCTGCAACGTTGATGACAATCGTTGATGACAATATGCGACCGTCCTGAAGCTCTATGCCGGTGACGCGATCCTCATTCGACAGGATTCGAACGACTTTCGTTTTGAACAGGAACGCGCCGCCGTGGTGCTCGGCAGCAGTTTTCAGATTTCTGGCGGAAAGCTGCGGGTCGTCCACATATCCGCCGCCGGGGAAAAAAACGCCGCTATTGATCTGCCCACCGTTGGGCAGGCCGAAGTCGTCATTGTCCATCTGCTTGGCGGGGGCATAACACTCCAGATTATAGCCTGGCATTTCGGTGAGGATTTTTTCTGCTGTCCAGTTTTCGTAAGGGATGCCGAGTTGGTTGGCGCTGCGCAGAACCTTTTCAAGGTAACCGTTGCCCAAGGTTTTCATTACCAGTGTGCCGGTCTCAACGAATTTTGCGAGTTCTTCCCCATCGCCACAGCCAAGGTAGTCGGTCCAGTTTTTCCACTCGTGATAGCCTTCATAGGCCATGGCTGACCCGTCCAGGGTGGAATAGTATGTTCTGATGACGGCTGCGGAACTGGAGGTCGAGCCATAGCCGGCTGCTGGAAGAGCGTCGATATTCAGCGTGCGATATCCTCTTTTTGCCAGATTGAAGGCAATGGAACAGCCAATGACACCGGCCCCGATGATGATGGCGTCATAGGCGGAGGTCGGTGAATCTTCGGGAGTCGTAGATGATGTCATGAAAGCAAAATCCCTGTAAAGGAAGCCTCAGGATTGCGAGTGTCGCCCGAAGTTGTCCAGTGTTAATTGCGCCATTGGGCATCGCAAATCGGTCAACCGGATCCTGAATTGAGTTGGAAGTGTGACTTTTATTCCAAATATGATGATAAAAAAGAACATATGAAGAAAAATAGCATCGTTTGTAGAATTTGTTCCTAACATGCACGTTGATCTTCCGCGCGCATAGAGCAAATTTGTTGAAACCTCTTTCGGCATTCTCGTCGAATTATCAAACATTTGGAGAATTGTGTGCTGCCCGCAAAACTATGCGAGTGGCCGACGCTTGCGCTTATAGTTGCTGCGACGGTTGCATGGAGTCTTTTGATTGGTTTTTACAGCGATGTTGGCGCTTGGGTGGTTTGCCCGTTTGCAGCCATCCTGGTGACGCTCCAATCCTCGTTGCAACATGAAGTCCTTCATGGACACCCAACCCGCAGTCCGGCCTTGAATGAGGCTCTGATTTACTACTCCTTCAGCCTGTTTATTCCCTATCGCCGCTTCAAGTCGCTGCATCTACGCCATCACAACAATGACCGGCTGACAGATCCTTATGATGATCCGGAAAGCTTTTATCTCGCATGGCGCGACTGGGATCAGCTGCCAGCTTTGATCCGATTCATTTTGAAGCTCAACAATACGCTGGCCGGTCGATTGATTATTGGCCCTGCGGTCTCGCTGATCGGTTTTTATGGTGCTGAGGCACGACTGCTTCTTTCCGGGGACCAAGTGGTTATGAAGTCCTGGTTACATCATCTGGCCGGACTGGTGCCGATAGTACTTTTTGTGACGCTTGTTGGAGGCATGTCGATCTGGTTCTATGCTCTGGCAATCGCTTATCCGGGAATGAGCCTTTTGATGCTGCGCACCTATGCTGAACACCGTGCCCATGAGCATGCGGATGCCCGGTCTGTGATTGTGGAGTTTTGTCCAATATTCTCGCTGTTGTTTCTGAACAACAACCTTCATATCGTGCATCATACGCACCCAAGGGTGCCTTGGTACAACCTGCCAAAAATGTACCGGAGCGCCCGTGCCGACTGGCAACGGAAGAATGAAGGTTATGTTTTTAAGAGCTATTTTGAGATGGCACGGGTCTATCTGTTCAAGGCCAAGGAGCCGGTCGCCCATCCGTTGAAACGTCGCGACTTTGGATCCGGTGGAGAGACAATTTCTTGAGTGGTTTGGATTACAGGCCTGTACGGTTGCCGATGTATGACTGGCCTGAAGTCAGAGCGGAAACGCGTGAGCTTGAAGCTTTTCTGACTGATGCGCTTTGTGCCGCGTTGCTGATCGCACCGTCTGGGTTAAGTCCTTGGCCTGATGACTTGCCCGTCTACGGTATCTGGACGGACCCCGGTTTGCTCGTAGCGCAAACCTGCGGTTATCCACTAACCCATGCGCTTGCCGATAAGGTAACGCTACTGGGCGCACCGCATTACGATGCTTTAGGATGCGAGGGCTCGAGTTATTGCAGTCACCTGGTGGTGGCGGAACGTAGTGGGCATCAAAAACTATCTGATTTGAGAGGCACGACTGCCGCCTTCAACAATCTGGACAGCCAGTCCGGCATGAACGCGCTCCGGCATATGATCGCACCGCTTGCCAATGGCGAAGGATTTTTCGGCAAGGTAATAGAATCCCGTGGGCATCTGGCTTCCATGGCAGCTGTTGCTGGTGGAACTGCTGATATTGCCGCGATTGATGCGGTCTGCTGGCAGCTGGCGAAACAGGAACTACCGGATTTGGCTCAACGTCTTAGATCCATTGGTATTTCTCGGAAAGTGCCAAACCTGCCGTTCATTTCGTCTTGCCGGCACGACGATATAACGCAAGTAAAAATTCGCGCGGTGATCACCGACGTTTTATCTGATCCTCAGACCCAAAAAAGCCGCGAACGCTTGCGCATTTGCGGCTTTTCAAAACTTGGTCCGGCTGACTACGCGCCTATTCTCGAAATGGAGAATGAGGCGAAAGAACTGGGGTATCCGAAACTCGGATAAGCCACTTCCCGAAAAGTCTTAGCGGCGGTTTTTGCTCTCGTTTTCACGAAGAGTCTTATTCATGCGGTCAAGTTCAGCAGCGGAACGGTGGGAAACTACACCCATGAGAACGGTGCCGAGGGCTTGTGCAAGATAGGTCATGATGATCCCGATCCTGATGGTTTGATGTGGTTGTAAAGGAAGGCGGTCCGCTGCTTTTGTTACGGGCCGCTTGATAGCTATATGCGCCTGACTTGCCTTTCAATCAATCGAATAGTATTCATCGTTGAGTTCAAAAAAATTGAACTCCTAAAAAGTCAGGTCAACGTTATGGAAAAACTGCCAAGCAGTGGCACACAGCTGATCGACATGGAACTCTATCGTACGTTCCTTGTGATTGCGGAAATGTCTAGTTTTTCAAAAGCTTCCGACTTGATTGGACGGACGCCTTCAGCCGTCTCCATGCAGATTAAGAAACTGGAAACCATGTTGGGAGTTTCTGTCTTTGTCCGAGAAGGAAGAACGGTTCGCCTGACATCTGAGGGCGAAGCTCTGCTTGGATACGCGAGAAGAATCCTGATGTTAAACGAAGAAGCGGTTGGTCTTTTTGTGGCACCGTCTGTTGAAGGCGAAGTTCGTTTTGGAGCGCCCTCGGATTTTGGGACACGTTTCCTGCCAAATATCCTGTCTCGATTTGCCCGCTCGCATCCAGGCGTCAACGTTGATGTGCATCTCGATGGCAGCACGATGTTGGACGAAAAGCTGAAAAGAAATGAACTGGATCTGGTGCTGTTTACAGCAAGACCCGGTTCCAATCTGGCGGGTGGTGGCGAGACCGTCTATTCGGAGCCACTGGTCTGGGTCGGGCTGGAAGGTGGCATTGCCTATGAGCGAGATCCTTTGCCGCTTGCTGTCTCGACGCCGGGCTGCCCTTGGCGGCGCGCGGCGCGCATGTCACTGGATGCGGCTCAGAAGTCCTACCGGATTTCCTATACGAGTTTCCACAGTGCTGGACAGGAAGCAGCCTTGCTTGCCGATCTGGCGGTGGCGCCGTTTCCGGCAAGTGTTGTCGAAACTCCGCTTCAGGTGCTGGACGACAGACACGGCCTGCCAACGATTGGTGACTACAACATTATCATGAAAGAGCGGGCGCGGGCAGGCCGTGCTACCCATGCCTTCGCCGAACATGTCGAGGAATGCTTCAAGGAACTGGCTTTGGGGGTTTCCAGCACTGCGAACTAAGCCCGAAATCAATCCGCTAAGCCGATACTGTCTGAACCAACTAAGTTCAGGCCGCTTTATTAAGGATAAAACTGCTCTGTGCTGGTGCCAGCGTTAACAAGACGTTAATCTCCTCTTAAGAAATTGTTAACTCTTGAGGGAAGGCACCATGAAAACCGTTCTTAAAGGCGCTGTGGTTGCGATTGCAATCACCGCAGGTCTGATCTCATCGGCTTCAGCTGGCGATACAACACGTATCCTGCACAATGAGCCTTATGGCGCGATTGTTACCAAGGAAGCCGGTGTTCTGGTTTTTCGTGGCCTAGCGCCAACGCGCAAGGTGATCGTCAACCCAGGCGGAAAGACGCCTCTGGAATTGCGTCAGACGGAAGTCAACGAAACTAATGTCGTCGTCACGCAGGACGATTATGTCAGGAACCTCGGTGCGAAAATTCTTCGCCTGAAATAGGTTGATCTGATCTGTCTCATTGTATCTGGAAGTGGCGGCAGAAAATCCTTGCCGCCATTTTCATTCGGGAACCGCCTCACATCCGCATGCGTTTGGCCTCTGGATCAAACGGTGGATCCTTAATGATTGTTGCTTTGCGCCGCTCTCCAAGGATCTCGATTTCAAACGCGCTATCGGTTGTGATTCCAGCAAGGTCTGCTGGAACATACCCTTGGGCCAATGACTTTTCGACATAGTGGGCATATCCGCCAGACGTAACCCAACCAATCACTTCTCCATTGTGCCAGATCGGCTCATCACCCATGACATCGGCATCGGACGCATCAACTTCGAACGCAATGCGCAGGCGTTTGGGGCCTTCATCGAATTCTCTTTGTGCGGCTGCCTTACCGATGAATTCACCTTTGTTCAGTTTCACGAATCGACCAAGATCGGCTTCAAAGGGTCCGTAGATTGGGCGAAACTCACGGAACCAGGTTCCGAAATTCTTTTCCAACCGCAGCGCCAGCAATGCACGCATCCCGAAGTTCCGGATGTTGAAATCTGCACCGGCCTCCATCAGGGCCACATAGACCTGACGTTCATATGCCGGCGCCATCCAGATTTCATACCCAAAGTCTCCAGTGTAACTGATCCGGTTGACCTTGCAGGGGGCATTGGCAATGTCCATTTCGCGGAAATCCATAAAACGGAAACCCGCATTGGAGACGTCATCCGTGGTCACCTTGGCAAGAATATATCGAGCATTGGGCCCCGCAATGGATAGGCCGACCCAATCGAGATTGATCGCCTGCAACGAGACTGTTCCATCTTTCGGCAAGTGCTGTTCGAACCAGCGCATGTGATAGGCCTCGGCTTGAGACGATCCCCACATATAGAACCGGTCGGTCGAGACACGGGCAATGGTGAAGTCGCCGATCAGCTTGCCGTTTTCATTCAGCATAGGCGTCAGGATCAACCGGCCGAGTTTGGGCATAGTGTTGGTCATCAGTTTTGACAGGAAATTTTCGGCTCCGGGGCCGGAAATCGCGTATTTGGCGAAGTTGGCGATCTCGGTGATGCCGACGCTTTCGCGCACGGCGCGGCATTCCGCGCCGATGGCCTCAAAATCATTGGAGCGGCGGAAGGATACGATGTCTTCTTGCTTGTCGCCTTTTGGAGTAAACCAGAGCGGTGTTTCCAGTCCCCAGCTGTCACCCATGACGGCGCCTTGCTCTAGCATCTTGTCATAGAGCGGTGTGGTCTGGTGCGGGCGACCGGCTGGCAGTTCCTCATTCGGGAAGCGTATACGGAACCGGCGGCGGTAATTCTCCTGCACCTTCTTGTTGGTGTAGGAGAGTGTCGCCCAATTGCCATAGCGGGCGACATCCATGGCCCAGATATCGTACCCCGGATCGCCATCAATCATCCAGTTTGCAAGCGTCAGCCCTACGCCGCCGCCCTGGCTGAAGCCCGCCATGACACCACAGGCAACCCAGTAGTTCCTCAGGCCCTTGACCGGGCCAACCAGCGGGTTGCCATCCGGCGCGAACGTGAAGGGGCCATTGATGATCTGTTTGATGCCTGCGTTCTGCAGGGCAGGGAAGTGTTCAAAACCAACCTGTAGTTCTGGCGCTATCCGATCGAGGTCGGGTGCCAATAGCTCATGACCAAAGTCCCAGGGTGTCTCCTTCGGGCTCCATGGACGGCAATTCTGCTCGTAGGTGCCGAGCAACATGCCCTTGCCTTCCTGGCGTGTGTAGATCTCTCCGGCAAAATCCAGAATGCCGATCAGTTCCTTGCCCGTTGCTTCATTGTGGGCGGTTACTTCCGGCATTTCGTCCGTCAGGAGATACATGTGTTCCATGGCGAGCACGGGCAGCTCAAGCCCGACCATACGACCGCACTCGCGTGCCCACAGACCACCAGCATTGACGACATGCTCAGCGTGAATCGTACCTTTGCTGGTGATCACATCCCAGGTCCCGTCTGGCGTCTGGGTTAGTTCCTCAACCTTGGTATGGCGATAGATTTTGGCGCCGTTGATGCGGGCGGCCTTGGCATAGGCATGCGTCGTGCCGGAGGGATCAAGATGACCTTCAATCGGATCCCAGAGGGCGCCGATGAAATACTTTTCATCCAGCATCGGGAACATCTTCTTCGCTTCGGAGACCGAAATCAGCTCCAGATCCATACCGAGATATCGGCCCTTGGCCTGTGTAAGCCGCAGGAAATCCATCCGTTCCGGTGTGTCTGCCAGCATGACACCCCCAGTCAGATGCAGGCTGCAGGACTGGCCAGAGATTTCCTCCAGCTCCTTGTAGAGATCGACGGTATAGCTTTGCAGCTGAGCGACATTCGGATCTCCGTTCAGTGTGTGGAAACCACCGGCGGCATGCCAGGAGGAGCCTGATGTAAGCTCGTCGCGTTCCACTAGGACAACATCTTTCCAGCCCAGTTTGGTAAGGTGATACAGAACGCTGCAGCCAACGACGCCGCCGCCAATCACAACGACCTGAGTGTGGGATTTCATGGCACTGGAACTCCGTATTTCTTTTTCGGTGTCGTCTCGAAATAGATCGTCATTCAAATATGATTAGTCGCCTAATAATCTGTTGGAGCGCCGCCTTCTTCCTTGCGCCTAGCGACAAATGCGGAAATCTCTTCATCGATTGCTGGATCAAGCGCGGGCTGTTCGTAAGCCTCAAGGGCCTTCTTGTAGAGCCTGTTGGCTTTGTCCATGGCCGTTGGGCTGCCAGCTTCTGCCCAGGTCTCGTAGTTGCGCCAATCAGAGACGATCGGTGCGTAGAACGCATCCCTGTATCTGTCCTTGGTATGCTGTGTTCCGAAGAAGTGCCCGGCGGGACCTACGTCCTGGATGGCCTCCAGCGCCAGTGACGCTTCAGAAACATCCAGCGGGGTCAGGTATTCTGCCAGTTTCTGCAACAGGTCTATGTCTGTAATGAACTTTTCAAACCCTGCGCTCAACCCGCCCTCGAGCCAGCCAGCGGCATGTTTGATGATGTTGCCACCGCCGTTGATCGCACCCCATTCCGACAGGGTGGTCTCAAGGGCCGCCTGATAATCAACGGTGTTCGCAGCGCAAACACCCGATGAGCGGTATGGCAGATTGTAGCGGCGGGCGAGCTGACCTCCGACGATCGCAGCTTTCATGTATTCCGGTGTGCCAAAGGCGGGCGCCCCGGATTTCATATCGACGTTTGATGTGAAGCCTCCATAGACCACAGGTGCACCTGGCCGAACGATCTGGGCAAAGGCAATGCCTGCGAGTGCTTCCGCGTTCTGCAAGGCAAGCGCACCGGCAATTGTTACCGGTGCCATGGCTCCGGCCAAAGTGAACGGTGTCACAATGCTGACTTGTCCGGCATTGGCCATTTCGATCAACCCCTGCAGCATGGGCGTATCGAGGCGCAGCGGAGAAGACGTGTTGATCACTGTCGCAACGCAAGGCGTGTTGCGGAAATCATCTTGTGTCAGGCCGTTGCCGATCCGGGCGAGTTCCATGCCGTCCAGATTGCGTTCGCGTCCGAGCGAATAGATATGGAACACCTTGTCGGTCAGCCGGACCATATCGGCAACGCAGTCGAGATGCCGGATCGAGGCATGGATATCGACTGGCTCGACCGGATATCCCATGATGCAGTGAATGATATTGAAGAACTGCGAGAGCTTCAGAAAATCACGATAGTCCCTTTGATTTCCGGGTCGTCTGCCGTGATCCCGGTCAACCGCATTGGGCGCACTGGCGACACAGGAAAACGCAATGGCGTCGCCGCCGATTTTAAGATCGTGCGCCCGGTTGCGCGCCCGCATTGTGAACTCGGACGGTGCTTTTAATACAAGCTCTTCCACCATCGACCGACCCATCCGCACCCGGTCCGAGCCGGGATCAACATCCGCGCCTGCGGCCTTCAATAGCGCCATTGCGTCTTCATGCAGAAAATCGATGCCAATCTCTTCCAGAATTCGCATGGAAGCATCGTGAATGGACTCCAACTCATCTTTAGAAACCGCTTCAATCGGTTTGAAGATATGTCGTGGTTGCTTGAATGGCTTTTGCGGAAATAGGTCTGGACTGGCTTTCTCACCACCACCCCGCCGCCGCCGTCCTCGCCGGGGAGGTGCCGGACGATCGGTTTGGGCCGCGTCAGAGTGTTCGGTCATGCCAGTCGCCTTGTGTTGCGGTAAGCAAGGAGCTGAAACGCTGAGCGCGCGAATGAACCCTTGAGGTGAACTTGCGTCCTTGAAGCTTAGCGGACTGGTTGATTTTGATAGGGTATCTGGGAGCGACGGTCTCTGCCCTGTCTGCGACATTCAGCTCCTACGAACAGCCAAGAGTTCAGCCTTGCCCGACCCAAGCCTTGACGGATAACGTCATGACAGCGATCAGGGAGCTTGAAGCGATTTTTCAAGGTGTTGTGTGAACGAACGGCTGACAGATGCGGCGCTGCTGGACTATTTGTGTGGCCGCCCACCATTCGGGGATTTGAGGTCCGCCGATCTCAGACCCTTGCCGAGTTCGTATACCCACCGGTTCTGGCGTTTACAGACCAAAACACGGGTCTACGTCATTAAAGAGTATTTCCCGGGTCTTGAAGAAAACCCTCTCTATCCGACGCTGCCGGATCAGGAGGCCGCTGCTTTGAGTGTGCTTGAACCGCACAACCTCGCACCACGATTGGAGAGTTTTCTGACCAGTCCGGTTGGAACACCGCTGGTGGTTTATGGCTATGAACCGGGCAATGAAGCAGAGATTGATGTACGCGATGCGGCCAAGTTGGTTGGCCATCTTGCAGCGCTAAAGCTGAAGCCTCCAGGACAATTGAAAGTTCCAACCGGGTTCAACCAGGTGCTTTTTCATGGTGATGAAATTCTGGCTGAAATTCCGGATAGCCGCCGAGCGGCAAATCTTAAGCGTCTGCGGCCCGCCGACAATACCGTTGCAAACCAGAAAATTGAGCCCATCCTTATCCATCGCAGTTTATGTCTTGGTACCGTTCAGACAACCAGCGGAGGTCCGAAATTGATCGACTGGCAATACGCTGGTCTCGGCGACCCAGTCGAAGATCTGGCGTGTTTTCTGTCACCCGGGCTGCTGACGCTATATGGATTGAAACCTCTGGTTCTCTATGCAGAAGACCTGTTTCTGGAGCATTATCCGGACCAGGTGATTGTCGAGCGGTTTGTGGAGCAACGTGCGGCCTATCATTGGCGATTGGCTGCTTATTGCCTCTACAGACACGAAACTCTTATCCATTCCAACGCCCCGGCTGCCCGGGCTTGTGGCCGAGCACTGGAAGAAGAAGTGGATCTTTTGTTGCGGCTCAGAGCCAAGTAGCTAAATCTGATCTGCTTACGGTCGAGGCGTTTCAGGAAATCGGGTTGGCCACCAGGAACATCACCAGGACCAGAAGGCCTCCAAGCGAAGGCCCTGCAAGCCAAGGCCAGATACCATAGCCGTTTATGTCGTCATTGGAATCGCGTCCAATCATAATGGACCTCCTGTCAGGAATTCCGGTAGCCAGAGGGCGATCTGAGGATACATCATAACTAGAAACAGGCCGATGATCTGCAGGACGATAAAGGGTAGGACTGCAACGAATATCTCCTGCAGGGTCACGTCTTTAGGGGCAACCGATTTCAGCCAGAAGCATGCAGGGCCGAAGGGAGGCGACAGGAAATAGATCTGGATGTTCATGACGAAAAGGACACCAAACCAGATTTTGGCCTGATCTGCGGTCAAGCCAAGGTCCGGTGCAAGTTCCATGATCACAGGCGCGAAAACCGGAACGGTGATGAAAACGATGGCGATCCATTCCATGAAAGTGCCAAGCACCATCAGGATCAGCATCATCACAAGGACGGTTCCGATCGCAGGCAGGCCGAGATCCAGAAATAGCGAGCGCATGAAATTACCGCCGCCAACCAGATTGAAAATCCCGACAAAGCTGACTGCGCCCAGAACCAGCCAGATGATGGTGCCAACTGTCGACATGGTGCCCAGCAGCGCAGCCGTGGTAACATCCCAGTTGAAGCGATTGCGCACGGCGGCAACGAACATGGAACCGATGCAGCCGACAGCTGCGGCTTCCGTGACCGATGCAATGCCGCCGTAGATCGAACCCATGACTGCGCCGATCAGCAAAATGCACAAAAAAACTGCCATGATTCGGTGTTTCGAAAGCTTCTGCTCTGTGCCGGTAATGGCAGCAACTTCGGCTGCGGTGGGTGCTAGTTTCGGATTGAGATTTACCCGGATCAAAACATAACTTGCATAGAACACAGCCAGCATGATGCCGGGCATCGCACCTGCCATGAAAAGGTCGCCAATGCCGACTTCAGCCGACAGCCCGTAGACGATCATGATGATCGACGGGGGGATCAAGGTTGCCAGCGCACCGGCTGCGCAGATGAGGCCGATTGAGAGTTTTCGGTCATACCCCAGACGGAACATCTGAGGCAGGGCGACAAGGCCCAGCATGACAATCTCGCCGCCCATGACACCGGACATGGCAGCGAGGATAACCGCGACCACTGTCGTCTGGACGGCGACCCCGCCGCGCAGGTTGCCGGCAAAGATCGACATGGCGTCAAACAGGTCTTCGGCAATTCCCGCGCGTTCAAGGATGGAAGCCATGAGTACAAAGAATGGGACTGCGACGAGTGAATAATGCTCCAGAAGGCCAACGGCATTGGACGAGACGAGAAAAAGACCGCGAGGCCCGAAAAAGGCTATTGCCATGATGACCGAGACGATCAGGGTGACGATGCCAAGCGGCATGCCGGTCATCATCAGGGCGATCAACAGCGCGACCATGATCAGGGATACGGTGCCAAGATCCATTGAGCGCATGTTCAGCGCCTTTGAGGGATCCATTGCCTTGCCGATGGCTGAGAATTGGTCAGAGATGAAGGACGCCCACGAAATGTCGAAGGCATGACCCAGCAAGGCCGTGGTAAAATAGAGGGCCATGTAAATGGCGATAACCTTGACCACAAATCGGGCCGTGCGGGTTTCAAAATGCCTGTTCAGGTTTACCAGCAGCTGCGCAAGATACAGAAAGGCACCCGTGACCATGAGTGTCTTGAGCAGCATGGGCAGCGGCGAATTAAAGGCTGATCCCGATTTTTCGAGACGCCCGATGCTGTCATAGGCCCGGATAGTTGCATCTGACAGCAGCATGTAGAGCGCGATCACACCCACAACCATGGCAAAGAGATCAAGCCACCAGCGTTGCTTCGGACTGGCAAGAACGTGGAAGACGGTAATGGCAATATGACGTTGCTTCAGCGTGATGAAGCCCGATGACAACATCCAGCATGCTGCGCAGAGCATCATGACGGTTTCAAACGCCCAATAGGTAGGTGCGTTGAGGAAATAGCGGGAAAAAACCTCATAAAGGGTCGCAAGTGCGGCGATCAGGTAAAAACAGGAAATACTTATGCCGACAAGATGACTTATGTGATCAACGGGAGTGTAGTGGGCGCGGGGCACTGTATGGTCATCCGCTGGCTGTGGATCGTTTCCCGATACCTCCAACGGTGCGTTGGAGAGTGTCTGGTCGTAAGTCCGGCTCATCGAGGCACCTGCATGTCGGTATTAGACGGTAGCAAACGGATGCCCCGGGCAGAGACAAGTGCTCCGCCCGGGGATGCATGTCTGCGAGGAACTCAGCAGCAGACATGGATTGATGAGGTCTGTGCCTTTAGAGCAAACCGGCTTCATTCATGAATTTGACATGCGCGTCGTAGACTTCCTTTGCCAGATCAGACTGGCTGGCAAAATCACTCCAGGCCTGTTTAGCGATTGTCCTGAGGGCATCGCGTTCTTGCTGAGGCCAGTCGATGACTTCAACGGTTCCTTCAGCCTTGTCACGAGCAACGAGTTGCCGGTCCAACCTGTCGAAATGCTGGCGTAGACCGTTGTACGCAGCCAGGAACCAGACATCGAGAGCCGCTTTTTCGCTGGCGCTCAACTCTTCCCAGACCTGACCGGAAACGGTGAACTGTAGGATCGGGGTGGAATGGATTCCTGGAAAGATCGGGAATTTTGCGATCTTGTGCATGCCGTTGGCATCATTGTTGGCATAGGCCGAGTTGTCTGCAGCGTCGATTACGCCTTTTTCAAGCGCGCCATAGGTTTCCGACCCGGACATGGATACCGGGGCTGCCCCAGCGCGTTTGAACACATCAGCTGCGAGGCCTTCCGGTGAGCGGATTTTCAGGCCGGCAAGGTCTTTGACACCGCGCACGGGAACTTTTGAGACGAATGCTTCGCGTGCATAGGCTCCACACCCAACAACATGAACACCCGGATAATGGGCATCAAAGAGTTTTTGCAGCATCTCCTTGCCCCCGCCTTGGGCGCAAAAGGCTTGGATCTGGTCGGCACTGTCGTATCCGGATATCAGATCACCCATCAGAGCAAAGGCTGGATCGATACCGGAAAAATAGTTGATTGAGGTCAGGTCACCGTCGAGAATTCCGACGCCAATCGCTTCAGGTGTTTCTCGTCTGGGAACAACTGCATCGACTGGCAGAAGTTCGACGCCAAGGGAACCGCCCGTCATCTCTTCAAGTTTTGGAACCCATACTTCATTCAGATAGGCGAGCGATGCGTGACTCGCATTCGATGAGGTTTGGATTTTCAAGGTACGGTCGGCGGCAGCAGTTGCGTTGATACCAAGCCCAATTGCAGCTGTAAAAACCAGCGCTTTTCTTAAAATATTGAATGTCATGAAATTCCTCCCGGTTATTCGATCAATCTTTCCTTTGTTGAGCATTTATTGATCGCGTCAATAATTGATATATTAATATGTTAAAATATGCAATTGAGTTGTGCAACTGGATCGTGCCGGTCCGATTTCCATGATAGCTGGAGCACCGAACACTGGAGGGAATGTCCATTCGCGGTTGTCCGGCCAGCAAGGAAAGAAGCCTATCATTGCATTAAGAAGTATAGCAATTAATGATTGTGGTTTTGCGATGTCAAATTTGTGTCGCGTTAAGCGCTATTGACCGTAAATTTTTGGGTAAATTAGTGTCGGCGATCATTTGGGATTGGCAGCTTATTACCTCTACAGGCACGAAGCCCCTGTGCACGCGAACGCCCCGACCGCCAAGGCTTGTAGCCGAGCGCTGGAAGAAGAAGTGGATCTATTGTTGCGGCTTCAGGCGCGCTACAGGAGCACGGACCGGTGTGGTGCGGTGATCGGTGCATTCGGTCAACCAAGTATAACGACTAAAGAGCCGATTTACCGACCTTGCAAACGTGCATACAAATTTTTGCTTACTGATGGAAAACCGGCCCCGCCGAAATCAAACGACTAACTAAGAAGTCAATTCATTGGAAGAGGTGGAGTTTCCGAATTGAGGCAATGCCTTGGCCGTTATTTAACACCGTAGATATCTGCGATATCTTCAAGCATCAGGTTTGCAGCAAGGATGCCGCCTGAGGTGTTCCAGATCGGATCGCTCACTTCGTGGACTTTGCCGGATTTGACAGCAGCAAGCGATTGCCACAAAGGATCTGACATCGCATCATCGCGTGCTGCGACGCCTTTACCGTCGCCTGTATCCCAGGTGAAATGAAAGATGCGATCTCCGTCCATATCGGGAATGCTCTCTTTACCCGTGCGGATCGCGAAATCATCCACATTCTGGTTTTCCGGTCGGTTGAAGCCAATCTCCTTAAGAATGAAACCTGAAAAACTGTCGAGTTGATAGATGCGGATCTGCGTCGGCAAGAACCGGATAACACTCACCTCTTCATTCTTGATGTCGCCCAGTTTTTCGGAAAGCTCGTCTACCCTCGCCTCGAATTCACTCAGCTTTTCAGCCCCTTCTGCTTCTTTGCCGACAGCCTTGGCATAGAGCTCGAAGTTTTTGCGCCAATCTCCCCGTAGACGTTCGGAGACCACTGTCGGTGCAATAGCGGACAGTTGTGGGTAGATCTCTTCGTGGCGCTGTTTGTTGCCCAAAATAAGATCCGGTTGAAGCGCTGCAACAAGCTCGAGATTGATCGCGCTTTCTTTTCCCAGGTTAATCGCTTCGCCCATAGCGTTGCTGATATGAGGATACCATGGATCCCCAAGCCAGGACTTGGCCGCACCAACGGGCTGAAGTCCCAGTGCCAATAATGCTTCGGTGCCCTCGTTGGTCAAAACGACCACACGTTGGGGGGCATCAGGAACATCCGTTGTTCCCAAGGCATGGTCGATTTCACCTGCATAAGCGATGCCGGGAAGGATAAACGCGGCGGCAAGGAGACTACGAATCATAGGGTTTTCCCATTCATTCAGACGTGTTGAGAAGTGTTTATTTCAATAATTTGCCAGAATTTTTGATTACTTGATTGTAATACTCATGTATAGAAAGCGCCATGCGATGGCAACTTTCATCCCTGATATTTTTTACATGTCTCATGATCGTAGCGAGCCTGCACATCGGCTTGCGGGTCTATACACCTGAAGAGGTCTGGCGCGCGCTGGTAGCCAATGACGGCAGTTCCGAAGCCCTGATTATTTCGGGCTTGCGGTTGCCACGGACGCTCGCTGCTCTTTTCGTCGGTGCGGCTCTCGGGGTTTCAGGTCTTTTGATGCAGGGTGTTTTAAGAAATCCGCTCGCCGAACCCGGCCTTTTGGGTGTGAATGCAGGAGCCAGCTTTGCTGTTGTCTTTGCTTTTGCCGTCCTGGGTGTTTCAGGGTTCCTGGCTTTGTCGATTTACGCCTTGATGGGCGCAAGTGCGGTCATGGCTGTCATCTTTGCTCTGGTCGCTACAGCGCGCGGTGCGTTGACCCCAGTTTCACTGGTTTTGGCCGGGGTCACGATTGCTGCATTCGTAAGCTCGCTCACCCAGGTTCTGATTGTGACTGATGAAGGCACGATGGAGGCGTTGTTGTTCTGGCTGGCTGGCGGGTTTGCCGATCGCGGAGGGGTGATCCTCTGGAGCGTCGGACCTCTTCTCATCATGGGGATGTTGGTAGCGGCGCTGTTCAGTCGTGAGCTCGACGTCATGGTCACAGGTGACGAGACATCCAGAGCACTGGGGATTGATACTGTCCGATTGCGCCTTTTCGTGTTTGGGCTTTCGTCATCGTTGGCTGGTCTTTCTGTCGTGATTGCGGGTCCGGTTGGTTTCATAGGTCTGGTTGCTCCGCATATTGCGCGGCTGATGGGCGGCCAATCACATGCACAATTGTTGCCTCGAACAGCGCTTTGCGGGGCTTCTATTGCGTTGGTGGCTGATATATCTGCGAGACGGATTGTTATGCCGCAGGAAGTTCCGGTAACCGCAACGCTTGCTCTGATCGGCGCCCCGGTCTTGATTGGTCTCGTGCGGACCAGTCGACTGCGAGCGACAGCATGACGAATATTGTTCTTTCGCAATCAGCCAGACAGGGGCGCAGGCAAACGCATGTCGCACGATATGTGATCCCGATAGTGGCGCTCGGTTTCCTGATAATCCTTGCAACGGCTATCGGCTCGTCTTGGATTGGCCCTGATCGGGTGATCGCTGCGCTCGTAGGCCAGGGAACTGCGACGGATCATATTATCATCTGGACGTTGAGGCTTCCTCGCGTGGCTCTCGCCATCTTGTCAGGGGCCGCACTGGCCTTGGCGGGTTTGCTCCTTCAGACCGTCGTTCGAAACTCCATCGCTTCACCATCGGTTCTGGGCATTGTTGATGGGGCTGCTGTCGGGGTTGTGCTCTTTCTTTGGCTTTGCTCGAATGAGAATAACGCTCTGACTGTCTCGGTTCATTGGTTGCCATTGGCTGCAACCTGTGGGGCTGCAGTCTTTGCCTTTTCTGTGGCCTTCCTTGCCAAAGGCGACATCGCGCAACCGGCGCGTTTGATCCTGTATGGAATAGCTTGCGCTGCCTTGGCCAAGGCGTTGGTCACGGTGCTTGTAATTCTCGGCCCGGTTTACAGATCTTCACAGGCCCTGATCTGGCTGGCTGGCTCAGTTCACACAGCCCATTGGCAGGATGCTGCCATTCTGGCGACGGTTCTCTTTTGCGCGTTGCTCACCATATTAGCATTGTGCCCGGCTTGCGAACAAATGGCCCTTGATCATGAAACAGCATCCGCCACAGGCCTGTCTGTCACGCAATCCAAGGCCGCGGCTCTTGCCTTATCAGTCATTTTGACTGCCGCTGCCGTTTCCTTTGCCGGCGGAATAGCGTTTGTGGGTCTGATTGTTCCTAACCTTGCGCGTGCTCTTTTGGGAGCAAGTTTCAAAAGACGCGCCGTGTTGGTCCCCATTCTCGGGGCGGCAATGGTTTTGGGGGCAGATATCCTTGCTCGTGTCATTGCTTTCCCGCTTGAACTCCCAACCGGGTCAATAACAGCCATCATTGGCGCACCCTATTTTTTATTCCTTCTTATGCAGAAGATAAAACATGGACAAACCTGAGCTTTCGCTGAGCAATGTGGATTTTGACTATGGTCCGGTACCGGTATTGCGCGCCGCCTCGCACACATTTGCGCCCGGAAAACTGACCGTCATCTGCGGCCCGAACGGCTGCGGAAAATCGACGTTATTCCGAGTTTTATCCGGTCAGGTTCGCCCCCTTGCAGGTGAAGCCAAATTGGCCTCTGCCAACATTTTTGGACTGCCTGCCAAAGTACGTGCCCGGGCAATGGCACTTCTACCGCAGTCTCCTGAGGCTCCTGCGGAGCTTCTGGTGCGGGATCTGGTTGCCTTGGGCAGGTATGCGCATCGCAAACCGCTGGTCGCGCTGGCCCGAGCGGATCACGTGGCAATAACGAATGCACTTGCGGCAACAGATATTGCGGATTTGGCAGACCGCCCTTTGGCCGCATTATCGGGAGGCCAGCGGCAGCGTGCGTGGATTGCCATGGCACTAGCACAACAAGCCCCCTTGCTTCTCCTGGATGAGCCCACCAATCATCTGGACATATCCCATGCGGTTGAGACGATGCACCTTTTAAGACGGTTGATCGATGAGGAGGGGAAAACCGTTGTGGCAGTGCTGCATGACATCAACTTGATGACGCGCTTTGCTGATGAAGTCATTCTCATGAAGGATGGCCGGATTATTGATGCCGGACCGTTTGCCAGCATTGTATCGGAAGACAGCCTGTCGGACCTCTTTGGCCGCCCTAGCAGGTTCGGCACGATCAGCGGACAGGAACGACCATTCGTTGTTGTCAGTTGAAACATTGGTTTGCCGCCGAACGATCAGCTGCGTTAGTCCAGCTGAAAATCTGGTGGCTATGGATTCGACATGCCAAAATGTTCGTCCCGCCTGCCGTCTTAAAGACCATGGCATTAAAAACATGGCCTCTCGGCAAAAGGTTCTCTTGTAGCTGAATTAATCGTCCTTGCTGTGTTTCACCAAGCAACTTTAGGGGACCTTTTCAATACGCCTGCTTCGGTGCAGTGCCTGACTCTAGAGCATCTTGTCGCAGTTGCTGCAAATCATTGCGCTTGTCATAATTCTGGCTCAGTCTTGAGGCGAACGTGACACCAATCTCCCTTTTTCCGCGACATGTCGGAGAAGGAAACATACCAGTTCAATAGGCGTTCATATGACCAAGACCGCTGCACGACAAAAACCTGACAAATCCAATGTGTCTCCGCAAAAAGCGAAGCCATTGCTTCCTGTCACAATAGAACCAAAGGTTGAGCGCAGCCCGGACCATCCGCATCACAACCTTGATCGCGGTGCGCGTGCAGCCATGGCTCGGCTCAGTGGCGGTGTTTCGACCCATGCCATGATACAGGCCTGGACCGACTGGGCGCAGCATCTGGTTCAGTCGCCGGGTCGCCAACTTGAACTTGCTGAACTTGCACATGCAAATGCTCTCAAGCTGATGAGTTACGCCGCCGATACTGCTGGCCATGTTTCGCCTCCCTTTGCTCCCAGAAAACATGACCATCGGTTTAATGACCCGAACTGGCAGAAGCCTCCATATGATTTTTGGAAACAGGAATTTCTTGCGCTTCAGGATTTCTGGGAATCTGCAACCGATCAAACCCGTGGCCTGCGACCAGAAGCAGCAGAACGAACCCGTTTTCTGGCGCGGCAAACCCTAGATCTTGTGTCGCCATCGAATTTTCCCTGGCTCAATCCTGAAATCATCAATGAAACGGTCCGGACCGGCGGAGCTAATCTGGTAACTGGTGCCGCACATTTCATGCATGACTATCTGCAGACACTATCGCAGACACCGGACATGCCGCCGGAGGGATATAGGGTAGGTGAGGACCTCGCCTGCACACCAGGCCAGGTCGTCTTTCGCAATGATCTGTTTGAACTGATCCAGTACACACCGCAGACTGACAGTGTACAGGCGGAACCGATCCTGATCGTTCCGGCCTGGATCATGAAATATTATGTGCTCGACCTTGCTCCGCACAACTCCATGGTGAATTACCTTGTCGGGCAGGGCTTTACCGTATTCATGATTTCCTGGTGCAACCCAACGGCTGATCAGGCCGACTTGTCTCTGGAAGATTATCGCCGCCGGGGTGTGATGGAGGCGATTGACACCGTATGCGATATTCTCCCGAACCAGAAAGTCCACACGGTAGGCTATTGTCTGGGGGGAACGATCCTTGCGATAGCTGCGGCGACCATGGCGCGGGACAAAGATGAGCGTTTGGCCTCAATCACGTTGATTGCGGCACAAGTTGATTTTGCAGATGCAGGCGAATTGCTGCTGTTTCTAGATGAAGCCCAGGTGGCTTTGCTGGAAGACATGATGTGGGATCAGGGCTATCTTGATAGACCGCAGATGGCACGTGCCTTTTCCATAATACGTGCTGAAGATCTCATCTATTCCAGATCTGTGAACCGGTATTTTCTTGGCAAGGAAGACCTTCCGACAGACCTCGGTGTCTGGGTTGCCGACACCACGCGAATGCCCGCCCAAATGCACTCGGAATATCTTCGCAGTTTGTTTCTGGAGAACCGTCTGACAGCCGGGCGTTACGCGGTCGAGGGGCAGGTTATTGCGCTCAAAGACATATCTGCACCCATGTTCGTCGTTGCTACGGAAAGCGATCACATCGCCCCTTGGAAGTCCGTCTACAAAACCCGGCTGTTTACGGATTGCGATCTGACCTTCGCGCTGACCAGCGGTGGCCATAACACCGGTATTGTCAATGAACCGGGAAACAAGCGGAGACGATACCGTATTTCTCATCGCCCCGCCGGTGCGCTGTATGTAGGCCCCGATCACTGGCTCGAACAACAAACTGCGAAATCAGGATCATGGTGGATTGACTGGAAAGGCTGGCTGGAAAACAAGAGCAGCGGATTGGTGTCCGCGCCAGCGATAGGGACAACATCAGGTAAGCAGATGAAAGGTGTCCCGGCTCCGGGGACGTATGTGTTCCAGACCTGATTTATTCAGGCAGTGCCGGCGTGTTTAGGTATGCCATGCCGGTCTGCACCCATGTACGATCCTTTTTGGCTCGCTTGGGTGAATGAGAGAATGGCAAGGCCTGCCAAAACGCTAAAACACAGCAATCAGGGATTCGGCGGTTACACGTAATCCTGCAGGTATGTTCCTAATTCCAGTTGGATGGTGCGCGGAAAATTGCCGAATGTGTCGTCTTTTGCGGGTAAAGAACTACCAATAACCAAAATTTTTACCTGAGGTGCGTACCTCAATCATGCAAGTTGCATCAGCAGGATTGCCGATCACTGGTGGGTCCGCTATCACCGCACGATCAAATATATTAATCGATTAAAGAGAGGCGTTTTCATGGGTGAAGCAGCGGCAACAGCGGAAGTCGGACTTATCGGGCTCGGCACGATGGGCGGAAACCTTGCCCTCAACATTGCTGAAAACGGCTTTCAGATCGCGGTGTTTAACCGGACGGCTGAAAAGACTGACCTGTTCATGACCAAGGCCGGTGATCTGGCCGGCAAGCTGGTGCCATCAAAGACGTTGCAGGAGTTTGTTGCGTCTATCAAATCACCGCGCGCCGTAATCCTGATGGTGCAGGCTGGCGAGGCGGTGGATGCGCAAATCGAAGCGTTGCGTCCTCTGCTTGATCCGCAGGATCTGATCATCGACGCCGGCAATGCCAACTATCATGATACCAATCGCCGGGCTAAAGACGCTGACGAAAAAGGTCCACGATTCATGGGTATAGGGGTGTCTGGCGGTGAAGAAGGCGCGCGTTTCGGCCCGTCCATTATGGGCGGCGGTGCCAAAGACGCTTGGGATCAGGTTGGCCATATCCTGGAAGCCATCTCGGCCAAACATGAAGGTGAGCCATGCGCTGCCTATCTTGGTGAAGCCGGTGCTGGGCATCTGGTGAAGACGGTTCACAACGGCATTGAGTATGCCGACATGCAAATGATCGCGGAAGTCTACGGTGTTCTGCGTGATGGTTTCAAAATGTCATCTGCCGACATCGGCAACGTTTTTGAAAAATGGAACAGCGGCATTTTGCAATCCTACCTGATTGAGATTTCCTACAAGGTTGCCAAGACAAGCGATCCGGACAGCGGAAATCCAATGCTCGACATCATTCTGGACAAGGCGGGCCAGAAGGGGACAGGTCGGTGGACTGCTATCGAAGCACTGATGCTGGGCACTCCGGCCAGTGCAATTGAAGCGGCTGTTGCAACGCGCAACATGTCTGCGCGTCTGGACGAGCGTAAAGCTGGCGAAGCCGAGTTTGGTGCGGCACCAAGCGAAGTGGACCGTGAATCCGTTACCATCGATGCGCTGGAAGCGGCCCTCGTTGCCGGCAAGATTATTTGTTATGCGCAAGGCTTTGGTCTGATCCTGGAAGCGGCCAAACAATATGGCTGGGCTATGCCACTGCCAAAGATTGCGCAGATCTGGCGTCAGGGCTGCATCATTCGCTCAGCCATGTTGAATGACATGTCGTCCGCTCTGGCTGACAATGACGAGCGCAACCTGATGCTGGCTCCGTTCTTCTCTGAAAAGCTCAAAGAAACTGAAACGATGTTACGCCAGGTAGTCGCCCAGGCTGCCCTGCACGGTTTGCCGGTTCCGGCGCTTTCCGCTGCGTTGTCTTACTTTGACATCATGCGCACCGAACGCTCCACCGCCAACATGCTGCAAGGCCAGCGTGATTTCTTTGGTGCGCACGGCTTTGAACGGACAGACAAGGACGGCTCCGGTTATCATGGCCCCTGGGCAATGGGCTGAGCCAACTCTTCAGAGTTAAGGTGATATTAAAAAGGTCGGGGCAACCCGGCCTTTTATATTTAAGGAGTGTTTTTTCAGAGAGGGTAAATAAGGGCGGGTGTGTGTGATTTCTCACTAATTTTAGATTGCAATAATGTCTCAAGCTATTTGTCATTTTGCATGTCCATCGGGAATCTTTTTGCCTGACGCGCTAATGACAGCAGGAATTCCGTGACGATATAGCAACCAAGCTCCGGCAGTTTCCCTATTTGTAAAAAGGATATTTTCATGAAAATCATAGGCATGGCTCTCGCTCTTTGCGTTGCGACAGCGCCAGCGATCGCCGAGGACAAACTGCTTTCTGAAACACTGGAGTTCACGGCTGAGATCTTCCACCTCGACACTGGAGTTCCCGGACTGGTTATAGGTGCTGTGCGATATGGGGAAACCGCGGTGTTCGGGGTCGGAGAGGTTAAAAAAGGCGCCAATAAAGCTCCGAATGGTGACACGGCCTTTGGTGTCGGCTCCATCACCAAGTCCTTCACCGGTCTCTCACTGGCGCATCTTGCCAGCGCCGGCACTGTTGCGCTCACGGATCCTGTTGGTCCTTTGATTGACCTTGTAGAAACATTTCCGGAGCGTGACGGTCATCCTATCCGGTTGATTGAGCTTGCTACACATGCAAGCGGTCTGCCGCGCGAGCTTTTCCCCGTTGATGGTGTCGAGAGATACAGTGATGGATCCTTTGCAGCGAATTTGACGGATGATGCGCTGCTGTTCACTCCAGGCACCGGTCTGCTTTATTCAAATGTTGGCTTTGATGTCCTCGGGCTGGCTTTAGGGAAAGCGTCAGGGAAACCCTATGCGGAGGTCTTGCAGGAATTAGTTCTTGATCCTTTGGGGATGAGCGCGACGGGATATGCCAGACCTGCGGGAGACAACGTTGCTGTCGGCTATGACTGGAATGGCAATGAGATGGATCCTGGCGAGCCGATCTCCAACAGATCAGGTGCCTCGGGTCTCTATACAACTGCGAACGATATGCTGCGTTATCTTGAGTGGCATCTTGATCGTTTCGGCAGTGAGGGCATGGAAGCTCGCAAGATAAGCCAAGCGGCCTGGGCCATGCGTGATGGTCAGAACCCGGTTTATGGTCTGGATGAGTCAGGTCATATGGATGCTATGGGGCTTGGCTGGGTCATCATGATGCCAGATGGAGACCGCCCGCTTATCCTTCAAAAAGCTGGTGGCACCAATGGAGTGTTCAGCTACCTGGCTTTAGCTCCGCATCGCGGTGTCGGCGTGTTCATGTCCATCAATCAATTCAATTTCTCTGCGGGCATTGAAATGGCGCATGTTGTCAACGACCTGATTGCTGTACTGGCTCCGCGCTAAGTCTTCGCCTGCTTTTCGAGGAATTGGAAAGGCCGGGGAGATCCGGCCTTTTTCGTTGGGAATTGTTATATTTGGGAACCGTATTCTGTTGGTCAGCCATTGCTCCAACTTGGGCAATCTGCTGCATTGCTGGTTCTGATCCCTGTCATTGGTAAAATATGCTCACCTTTGCACTCGCTGTTTTCTTTCTGATCATCACACCTGGCCCCGGGGTTCTATCTGTTGCCGGTGTGGGGTCTGCGTTCGGCTTCAAGCCCGGGGCGCGTTACATTGGTGGACTGTTCGTCGGAACAAACCTTGTTGCCATTGCAGTCGTCTCTGGAATGGCGACTGTCATTCTTGCGAACGAAAATATCCGGTTGGTCCTGTTGATTGCGTCTGTTGTCTATCTTGCCTATCTGGCGTCCAGAATTGCGTTTGCAGGAACAAAGATCGCATTCCGGGAAGCGCCTAAGGCGCCGGGGTTTTGGGACGGCATTATCCTTCAGGCCGTCAACCCGAAAGCCTATGCAGTGAATACGACATTACTGACCGGATTTGCATTTTGGCCCGACAGCCTGATGACCGAGACAGCCCTCAAGTTCCTGATCATGAACCTGATCTGGATTCCAATTCATTTCATTTGGCTCTATGTAGGCATGACCCTGCACCGGCTAAATCTTGCGCCGCATGTTCAGCGACGCGTCAATATCGCAATGGCCTTGTCGATGTTGACGGTGGTCGCTCTGGCACTACTGGCACCGAAGTAAATTGCGGGTTCCGCCTAACGTGCTTATCCAAGCGTGATTGCGATGTCGTCCCAGATTTTCGAGACATCACGATTGTCAGACGGCTTGTCGGCGCGTCGGAACCAGTAGGCCGCGTTGCCATGATCGCCTTCGATCAGATGGCACAACGCGTGAATCCAGTCATGTGTCTTGTCGCCTTCGGCGCTCTGGCAAATGCCATGCGCTTGGTCCCATTCTGCTCCAAGTTTCAGGTCACCCTTTTTGAGCCACCAGAGAGCCTGTCGGGGAGGAGAGAAATCTTTCGGCGGTGTGGTAGTTGAGAAATCCATAGTGAGTTGATCAGGCATGGCTTGCTCCAATGCCGGTTCCGACCAAGCGGTGATCTTGAAATAAGTTGATCTGCTCTAAAGCGTTCAGAACCGCATCTGTTGAAATAATGTGGCGTTATCTCAGAAGAAATTACAATGGCTGCAACGCAATCGCAATGCATGCAACAGCCCAAGTCTCTGGGTGCTGGATCTATGCCGTTTTTCGCAGATTGATGTAGTTGTTGCCATAAGTAATGTTTTCAATAAAGGCGTCTGCAGCAATGTCTTCTTGCAGCGGTTTTGAGAACAGGAAACCCTGGCCGATATGAGCGCCTTTGCCGACGACGAAATTTGCCTGTTCTTCTGTTTCGATACCCTCAATGATGACCGTCTGACCAAGACCTTTCGACAGATCCACTATGCCGGAGAAAAGAGCCCGTTTCTGGCTGTCTTCACATAGGTCGACCACAAATGACCGGTCGATCTTGATCTCCTCAAACTGCAGCTGGCTGAGATAAGACAGTGACGAATATCCGGTTCCAAAGTCATCGAGTGCCGCTCGGATGCCCTGCGCACGAAGCGTCTCGACAACGTCATGAACCTCGCCCCAATTTTCCATCAGAACCGTTTCTGTGACTTCTATGGTGAGTTGTTCGGGCAGAAGGCCAGTTTCAGACAGAATGAACAGGATGTCTTGTGCCAAACCCGCTGTACGGAAATTCAGTGCACTCATATTTGAAGACATGCGGACGGTGTGTTTGCTGCTTTTTTCAAGTTTGACTGCAAATTCCGCTGCCTTGCGCAGAACCAGCAAGTCAAGCTCGCGGATCAGCCCGGTTTCTTCCGCAATCGGGATAAATCGATCCGGAACAATTTCCTGGCCGTGCCAGGTCCAGCGTGCCAGAGCTTCAAAACCCCGGTATTTCCCGGTGTTCAGGTCTATCTGCGGCTGAAATGCGGCGCAAATATCGCCGTTCCTGATGGCATCGGGAAGTGCAGCTGCGAGTTCCGAGCGCCGGACCATGCAGTCTCGCAATTCGGCGTCAAAGATGCGGAACCGTCCTTTGCCCAGCTTTTTGGCAGAATAAAGCGCGGTATCAGCGGCTTTCAAAAGTGAAATCGAACTTTTCTTCGGGGCTTCGGCTAGTGCTGCAACTCCAACAGAGCAGCGGATCTGAATGGACAGTTCCCGGAAGGATACCGGTTTCTGCATGACCTGAATAATCTCTTCCCCAAGCTGGTCGGCGCTGGTGAAACGAGATCCCAACTGAACAAGAAACGCAAATTCATCACCGCCGAACCGGGCTGTCAGTCCGTTTTTGGAGTCTATGAGTGAGTTCAATCGGCGACCGACTTCAATCAGCAAGGCATCACCGGCGTCGTGCCCCATCGAGTCGTTGACGAGTTTGAAATCATCCAGGTCAATCAGAGCAACAAAGGTTCCGGATTGTCTGCCCGTTTTGTAGGATTTGACTTCCTTGTCCAGCCTGTCCCGAAACATGTTTCGGTTCGACAATCCGGTCAATGCATCATGTGAACTGAGAAAATTGGCGTAGGCTTCAGCTTCGCGTTTGTCCCGTTCGGCGGTTACCTGTCCTTCGAGGCTTGTAATGACGCGGCCGGCACGAGAATGCTCCCGGCGAACCACAAGAATGCCTCCCAGGAGAGCAATTCCACCGGTTAGCAAAGCATAGGCAAGGTTTGTGTAGGTGATTTGGGTAAGGTCGCTCTCGACAACATAAGCGCCCATGACGTCGCCCAGCTTGTAACGCGTGCTTCCCAGCAACTCATTGTGGCAGCTGACGCAATTTTCATTCGATGCAATTGAAGGAAAGATCGTTCGTCCGATAAACCTGTCGTCTTCGATCAGGTGTTCCTCATAGACGGAGCGATCATCGCCCATTCCAATTCTGGAAATGATATTTTTGATGCGGGTGTCCGCTTCAACTGTTCGAATCTCGAGGCCCGGCATACCTGGCATGCGCATTGTGATCGGAGTTTCCCTCTGGTCAGCTTCGCTCTGCTTGACCATATCGAGATGTTCGATCGCCAAACGGCGAAAGACGGCCGGCACAACATTGTCCTTGTTGCGCTCTTCGGAATAGGTGTTAGTGAAGGCATTTGTGGCGTCGACAAGATACTTGCGCTCATTCACTTGCGTTCGGACAAGCTCCGTTGTCACAATTGCAAAAAAGCCGGTGCTAATCACCAAGGCAAACAACAATACTATTAATATTGTACTGGCGTTAAAACCACGCTTTGCTGCCGTAGAGGGTAGTGTCTTTCCCATATGTCTCCGAAGTAATTCCCTGCCGTAATTTGTATGGTAACTCTAGGTATTTAAGAGAATATTTAGTTGCATTTTCAATTTATATTATCAAGTTTCATGAATTGAAAACTATTTATATTTGAAGGTGTTGTTTGGATTTTTGTTGCAGCGTCAATTCCAAAAATGGTTGTTCACGCGAGTGTGAAGCAGGGTGTTTAGGTTCCCGTAAGCGCTTTTGGTAAACTCGGTCAATGTTTAGGATTCTGATCATCATCGGGCTTTTATTCGCCAGTGCAAGCCAGGGGTTTGCGCGCAAGGTGGATGTTGTTGTTGATGATCCGGCCAAACTGGTGATCACCCCGACGTTCTCAGATGAACTTGCTGCGCCCAGATGCTGCGATGAAAAGCCGGTTGTGGAGAGCAAGTCGACGTACTGCAAATCCGACTGCAAAGGCGTGATTTCGTCAGGGTTGATTGTGCCACTCAGATCTCCGCAGGCTCCGGATGATGTCTCTAGTTCTGTTCGTCATTCCGTTGTTGGTCATGTCGAGCACGGACCTCCCAAAAGCTGAGTTTCATTCCGGCGGATACCGAGTTCCGCCCAAGATCAATGAAATTCAGGAGAAATTCCGTGATTACCAAACGAGATTTGCTGATTGGGAGTGTAGCTGCACTTGCTTCTGCGCATCCTCTTGCAGCGCAGGCCCATCACACCAAGAAATACAAGAACTTCAAAGTTGCTCCGCAGTTTGAACCGCAAACAGTGCGCTATTCGTTCCGATATGAGCCCGGCACGATCGTTGTCGATCCGAAGAACCACTATCTCTATCTGATTGGCCGTTGGGGCAAGGCGCGCCGTTACGGTGTTGGAGTCGGCCGGGCAGGCCTCGCTTTCAAGGGCGGTGCCACGGTCGAGCGAAAGGCTGAGTGGCCAAGCTGGACCCCGACCAAGAACATGATCCGACGCGATCCGGGCAAATATGCCAAATACGCTGGCGGTGTTCCCGGCGGGAAAAACAATCCTCTCGGCGCGCGCGCTTTGTATCTCTTCAAGGGCGGCCGCGACACCTATTACAGGATCCACGGAACAACCCAGCCGAAATCCATTGGCCGGTCGGTTTCGAACGGATGTATCCGCATGATCAACGATCATGTCATCGACCTTTATGACCGTGTTCCGCTTAGAACAAAGGTTGTGGTGCTCTAACCGGCAGTCTGGATACACCTGTAATGCAAAGAAACGTGACACGGCGTCAGGCCCTGTCCGGCGGTTTGGCCACGGTTGGTCTGACGTTGGCAGGCTGCAATCAGACGCGTCAGACACCTGGTCCCCAAATCGTTCAGCCGCAAGTCGACAGCGACTTTCTGACGAACTACGGCCCGCGACCCAATGAGCAGTTCCCGCTTCCGGCAATCGATCCGAGGGTTCTGGAGCCAAAATATCGACGCAAACGCGTTGCTTATCAAAGTTCGGAAGACGACGGCACGATCGTCGTCGATACCCGCAACTTCTACCTCTATCTGGTAGAACCGAGCGGTACGGCCATGCGCTATGGCGTTGGTCTCGGACGGCAAGGCTTCGAGTGGTCTGGAAGAGCCCGGGTTGCCTGGAAACGGCCCTGGCCGACTTGGACACCGCCGGCTGAAATGATCGCGCGCGAGCCGTCACTGGAAAAATACAGCGCTCGAAACGGCGGCATGAAACCTGGTCTCGATAACCCTCTGGGTGCTCGTGCGCTCTACATCTTCCAGGGCAATGTCGACACACTCTACAGGCTGCATGGCACCAATGAGCCGCAATCGATCGGCAAGGCCGTGTCTTCCGGCTGCGTTCGTCTGATCAATCAGGATGTTGTTGATCTTTTTGACCGTGTCCGCTCGGGCGCGAAGATCGTCGTGACATGACTAGCACATTAGACATTTTCAAGAATTTTCAAAAAGGTGACTCATGAGAAAGCAAAGGAAGTCCAGAAAACCCGCTGCCAAAGCCAGCAAGCAGAATAGCTCCGTTCAGAGCGAAGACGCGCCGTCTTCGGGCAGGCGGAATTTCCTGAGGCTGACCCGCAATCTAGCAATTGGCGCAGGTGTGCTCAGTGGCGGTGGCTATGTGTTTGCGCAAAACGTCATCAGCACCATGAACGAGCACGACCTGACGCGCGTTGGAAACGGCAGGCCGACCGTTGTTCAAATCCATGACCCCAATTGCTCCTTGTGCCTTGCCTTACAAAAAGAAACCCGCAAGGCGCTGAAGCAGTTTCAGGAGGGGAGGCTGGACTATGTCGTTGCCAATATACGCTCTGCCAAGGGAAAGGCATTTGCCAATCGGTATGGCGTTCAACATGTTACCCTGATGTTGTTTGACGACAAAGGCGAGCTTCAGGAAATCCTCCAGGGACAACGTGGTTCGTATGAACTCAGGGCGGAATTTTCCAAATTATTAGCCGGGTAAGCAAATGGTGAGAGCGGCCTCTGGCCGGTTTCACCAGAATAGACAAGGCCGGTGTGCTGCCACGGGTTGGGACACCGGCGCTTCAACCACAAACACAAAACGTCTATCCACGCCGAACCCCGGTCAGATCGCGTTGCCATCTGCCGTGAGCTCAACATGTACGTTTCTGGTAGTCTGCTTCGTGCCGCGAAGAAGACGAGGTATGAAACACATTAGGAGCGATCGCGATTTGCCAAAGCATCGATGATCTTCGACCGGGATTGAATTGCGCCGGTCTGAAGATACTCCATCGCCTTTAATGCAGCCTCGTGCGCCTCAACAGATGAGCCTCCAACGCAATCTTCCGCCACACGACAGAAGTAATCTGACTGGTGCCCATCGACGAATGTGTAATGGACGCACACGTCAGTGAGGCCGCCGCACAAGATGAGGGTGTCCACCTTCAATCCGCGGAGAAGAATCTCAAAGTCAGTTCCGAAGAAGGCCGAATATCGGCGTTTCGGTACGACATAGTCGCCTGTGCGAAAGCCCATTTCTTCCTTTGCGACTTCAGTCCGATCATCGTCGTCCAGGCAATGTACATCTTCATCGCCGTCAAGCTCTCGCCCAAAGTCAATCAGGTCTGCACGATGTATTTCCTGAATAAAGATAACTGGTACGTCGAAGGTGTGGGCGGCATCAACCAGATCACGCGCAGCGATCATTCGATCTTTGTAGCCGGGCATGTTGTCGATGGAGCGGACGTCACTATCATCGATGAAGGTGCTTTTCTGGATGTCGATTACGATCAACGCAGGTCTGCCTTCGATCAGGTTTCGTGCCTGTTTCTTTGCATTTGCCATTCCTGTTTCCCTTTCTCGTCAATGCGCATCAGCGCCCAGCAAGAGCATTCCAAACACCAGCAACGCCAACCCCAGCATTCCGGAAATCGACAAGGTTTGATTGAAGAATGCGATGCTGACCCCGACTGCCCCGACCGAACCAATTCCCGTCCACAGTGGATATGCGATCCCTAACGGAAGCCGCGCCATCGCAGCATAAAGCGCGACAAGACTAGCAATCATTGCGAGCGCGGTCAGAACAAGCAGTGGTGTTGAAAAATTGTCGCCGAGTTTCTTGAGCCCTGTTGCCCAGGCAACTTCCAAAGCGCCAGCGACCAAGAGATATATCCACGCCATTTCGACCTCATCATTTGCAGGTCGTCCTGACGTTACCCGGTCAAGGCCGGGTCGTCCCGGCGAGCAGCTTCGATGCTTAGTTACGTCCTGACTGTAGGCGAGTCAATATGATGGATCATCTCAAAGTAGATACAGGCAGATTTGTGCATACGGGTTGATTTTACCTTCTTGAATAATCGATCAGTATTCATATATTCGCTTCGCTTTGGGCTGACCCGGTAGAGAACACAAAGGAATGAACGATGAGCGAAGACAACAAGAAAACCACATTCTCGTTTCAGACAGAGGTGGGTCAGCTTCTCGATATTGTTGCAAGTTCGCTCTATTCCAACCGCGAAGTCTTCCTCCGCGAGCTGGTGTCCAATGCGTCGGATGCGTGCGACAAACTTCGCTACGCTGCGCTGACAGACGCATCCCTGTCGCAAGGATCGGATGATCTGGCGATCACGCTGGAGATTGATAGCAAGGCGAAGACGCTGTCGGTGGGCGACAACGGCATCGGCATGAACCATGACGACCTGTTGGCGACATTGGGAACAATTGCAAAATCGGGAACGGGTGCGTTCCTGGAGGCACTCAAAGCGGAAGAAAAGGATCAGGTTGGTCTGATCGGTCAATTCGGGGTCGGGTTCTATTCGGCCTTTATGGTCGCAGAACGCGTGGATGTTCTGACACGCAAGGCCGGTGAAGAGCAAAGCTGGTTCTGGTCTTCGGACGGCAAAGGCGAATTTACCATCGAGCCAGGAAACCGGGAAACCTGCGGCACCACTGTGCTTCTGCAGATGAAGAAGGATGCCAAGGAGTTTCTGGAAGAGGCCCGGATCAAGCACATCATCCGGACCTATTCCGACCACATCAGCTTCCCGGTGAAACTTGGCGATGACCGGTTGAATTCGGCCGCCGCAATCTGGACGCGTCCGTCAAAAGAGATCACCAAGGAACAATACACCGAGTTCTACCACCACACCGCTCACGCCTTCGATGAACCATGGCATGTCATGCACAACCAGGTCGAAGGCGCGGTCAATCATACGACCTTGCTGTTCGTCCCCTCAGCGGCCCCTTTTGACTTGTTCGATGCCGAGCGCAAGAGCCATGTGAAGCTTTACGTGAACCGTGTGTTCATCTCCGACACGACAAAGGATCTGATCCCGACCTATCTGCGGTTCCTGCGCGGTATTGTCGATTCACAGGACCTGTCCTTGAATGTCTCCCGCGAGATGCTTCAGGCAGATCCGATGTTGGTGAAGATCAAGACGTCTATTACCAAAAAAGTTCTGAGCGAACTGAAGAAAAAAGCCAACAAAACGCCGGAAGACTATGCTGCGTTCTGGGGCAACTTCGGTGCCGTGTTGAAAGAGGGACTGGTCGAGGACCCTGCCTTGCGCGACCGCATTCTTGAAGTCTGCCGCTTTGCCTCTACCGATGGCAGTGGCCTTACAAGCTTGAGCGACTATGTCGGCCGCTGCAAGGATGGGCAGGATGCCATCTATTACATTTCCGGCGAAGACGCTGCCAAGATAGAGCACTCCCCGCATCTTGAAGGTTTCAAGGCCAAAGGTGTTGAAGTGCTGCTGTTGTCCGATCACGTGGATGAGTTCTGGCTGCAGCATGTCACCGAGTTCGAGGGCAAGTCGTTCAAGTCGATCACACGCGGTGCAGCAGATCTGGACAATATTGCATCTGACAAGGATACAGACGCCGACAAGGACGAGGCAAAACCTGAAGGTTTGGCCGCTCTGATCGCGTCAATCAAGCTGGAGCTGGGCGACACGGTCAAGGATGTGCGCCCATCCAAGCGCCTCACGGACAGTCCGGTGTGCTTGATCGCCGATGACGGGGACATGGATGTGAACCTTGAGAGGTTGCTCAAGAAACACGGACAGTTGCAGCAAGGCATGCCGCGCGTGCTTGAGCTGAATCCGAACCATCAGATCATCAAAAAGCTCGCTGAGCGCGCCAATTCGGATGATGCCAATTCAGACGACCTTCTAACGGACGCAGCACATTTGTTGTTGGATCAAGCTCGCATTGTCGAAGGTGAAGATCCGCTGGAACCGGTTGAGTTTGTCCGGCGCATGGGATCCGTGATGGCACGGGCATTGTGAGTGTTCACGATCTCCATCGGTCAGGCAGGGACATGAATTCCTGTGGTTTCCCTAGAGCAGTTGCATTCAGGTCCATCTGAATCGCTACAGCGAAACGCCAATCCCGCAGTAAAACACATTTAGCGGCTTCGCCAAGTGTCGTTTCGGCAGTCCTCAGATTGTCGGGTTCGACTGGCTCAGCTTTTGGTTTCAACCGTAGGTCTGCCAAGATTTGTGCTTTTGAAACAAGGTTTTGATGTTGACGCTGATACAGTGACCTGTAATCTGACCTAAGGGCAGATGCAGGAGTTGAGGTATGCGTTTCCGTACGCTACCCCTTTCGCAAAGGGGAGGGCTGTCATACTTGCTCGGCACGCTCATGCTCGCGAGCGTTGCTGGTCTACCTGCCTATGGGCAATCGACCAACTCGCCAGGAGCGACCACCGAACAGTCGCTGGAAGACCTGATCGAACGGAACGAAGAGTTTGACACCTTCGGCTGGCCGGCAAAGGGACGCTTCAATCCGTTCCCGGAGGTGCTGAACCGATATGAAGAGCTCAATCGGGACCTCTGGAACAATTATGGCTTCAGCTATTTTTTGAAGCCGACGGTAATTGCTCAGGCAAGCAGCCGCCCGGATCGCAATTGGACAGCCAATTATCAGCACAATATCCTGTTGTATTGGCGCATGTTGCAGAGTGAGACCCTCGGTACGGCCTCAATCGTCGCCAATGGCCTGCAAATTCGCCAGCTAACGAACACAACAGGTGTTGATTTCACCCAGTCACTCGGGATCAACTTTACCAGTTCGGATTCCGTAGCAGATTCAGATTCATTGAAGGCCCTGTATTTCCGCTATGATCTTCCCGGTGGCGTGGCCAATGTACGGGTTGGTCAACATGAGCTGGCGGGAATTGTGGGCGGATGTTCCTATTCGTGTGATGACACCAGCAGTTTCATGTCAGGACCCTTGTCGGCCTATCCAGCCAGTACCTTGCCTGGGCAAGGGATGGGATTTGCTGGCGGAGTTGAATTTGGCGGCGGAGTTAGCCTTGAGGTTGGCATGGCCGATGCCCGTGGCACCGGACATTTGAATCCGGGACGCCCGTTCGAAAGTGGTGAATGGGGATATGCCGCTGCCGCCAAACTGACCAATCCCTTTGCTGCCACCGGAGACGGTCAAATCAAAGCCGCCTACTATTTTGTTGATGAGACCTACAAGGAAACGTCACGGAGACAGGCCAGCACGCAAGGCGTGAATTTTATAGTGGAACAAGACATCGGAGCGTTCGGTGTGTTCGGCCGGTATGGTGCCTCCTGGGGCCGCAAGGGTGCGGTTGATCATGCCGCCGCTGGTGGTGTTGTCTGGAAAGAACCCTTCGGAAATGACGAAGACTGGTTGGGCGCTGGTCTTGGCTGGATCTCGCCCACTGCGCAGAACACGAACAATGAATATGTCGCCGAGACGTTCTACCGGCTGCAACTGACACCGCTTGTTGCGGCCACCACCGGCGTTATGGCGATCGGCAATCCATCCAACATTTCTTCGGATCTGGAAGGTGTGCTCAATTTTCGGGTTCAGGCGTTTTTTTGACATGAGGCAGACAATGCGATTGACACTGCCCCGAACTGGAGAATTTCGATTTTGACGATTACGATGGGTTCTGGAGGATCACATGAAGCAGTATCATAGCAATCTCAAGGCCGCGCTTTGCAGCTGTGTTCTGGGCGCACTCATCGCCACAAGTGCGCAGGCCCAGTATTTCGGTCATGAGTATGAGGGGACACAGGCTCCCATTCGTGATGAAGAGCAACCCGTCATTCCGCTCGACAAAGGTGACCCCAGCTACAATGCGTGGCGGACACCTCTCCCCAGTTTTGAAGGGGAACGCGAAGGTCGGGAGCCAGGGATTGTCAATCCGCAGCGGTTTTTTGGCCAGGGCTGGATGCAAATGCCGACCTTCTTCCATCAGCCACTTGCCTTCACGCCGGAGGACCTTGTCGCCGGCAAGGTTGATGTGGCCATTCTGGGTGCTTTCACCGATATGGGCGGCGGCATGAGGGGCGCCGGGCACGGACCAAACGCGGTGCGCAATTCGTCCATGTATCTCGGTTACGGAGGCCGCCAGCCACATATGGGTGTGATGGTCGACCCCTTGCAGGACCTCACCATCGTTGATTATGGCAACGCACCCAACGACATGATGAGCACGGAGCGCACAATTCATGCTGTGCGTTCCTTCGTTCGGCAGGTCGCTGAAACCGAAAGCGAGCCGGGCAAGAATGTCATGCCAGTGATCATCGGCGGTGATCACTCCTTGATGTTCCCGAATGTTGCTGCACTGGCAGATGTCTATGGCAAGGGCAATGTCGGTGTTGTCCATTTTGATGCACACTATGATGCCGGAAAATACGGCATGGGGCATTTGATCAATCATGGCATGCCGGTCTACCGCCTGATCGAGGAGGGGCATGTTGAGGGTAAGAATTTCATTCAGGTTGCCCTGCGCGGGTACTACCCGGATGAAAAAGCCTTCGAATGGATGCGGGAGAATGGCCTTCGATATCACACCATGGCGGAGATCGAAGACCGGGGCTGGGATCCGGTGATGGAAGACGTGATCCGAGAGGCCAAGGAAGGGCCGGAGTATCTTTATATCTCCTTTGATATCGACACACTTGACCCGGCTTTTGTGCCTGGCACTGGCACCCCGGAGCCAGGTGGTTTGATGCCGCGGGAAGCTTTCCCAATTGTTCGGCGTCTTTGCGCGGAATCCAACGTTATCGGATTTGAACTGGTCGAGCTGTCCCCGCATATGGACCCGACTTATGTGTCAGCCCTGAATGCCAACCGGATCGTTCGGGAATGTCTGACCGGCATGGCGATGCGCAAACTCGGCCTGACCGACCCGCATTACCTCAGCCCGTTGACCAAATCGCCGGATGCGCCTGCAGAGTAAGCGGGCGTTTATGTGAATGAAACAATAGATCGGCTGCGGTGAAAGCAGCCGGTCCGCAGATCTGATGATCGTCTAATTGAGGTCCCTGATTTGTGCCAGATTTTTCGGCCACTACGTCGCCGTTGCTTAAGGCTTGTCTGGAAGAATAGAGGCAATGGTAAATAGATTGTAAATGATTGATTTGATCGAAAGTGCTTTGTAATTAAATAGTTAGGCGGTTCTCTCGTCGAATGCAGGACTTATTTCAGGGTTGGTTTTACGTTGCGGTAACTTTGCTGAGGTCAAGCGGTTGCAGATGGTCGATCCTTGATCACCTATAGTGGAGTGAAACCATATGGTTGCCCCTGATCATGACCGTCAATCTTGGCATACGTAATCCGATAAATCCGCTTCAGCGGAATACCCAGTTGCCCACGGCCAAGCTTGGGCCTGTTGGACCGCAGGTGGAATCGCAGCTTAAAAAGACGGTCGCCATTAATGCGGCTCTGACCCAGGACAACCGGACACCGACCAACTCCGCGCCTCGCCTCAGCACGGAAGCCATACTGGCCGTCCAGTATGTTGACGGCGCCAAGCAGGCGAAGGAAGTCCAGCAGAAAACCAATCCCTTTATCGAGATTGAGGATGATCCTCTTACGCCTGTTGACGAGTCTGAAGATAAACTTGTTGAGCCGGTGGGGGGCGTCGAAGAGGAAGACCTTCTGGCGATCGAGGAAGACGATCCCTTTGCAGCTGAAGAGGAGGATCTGAACAATCCAAACCCTGAGGTGGATTACAACGATCCGACCCGGGAACAGGATGATGAAGTAGCTGCAACCGACGAAGAGCCATCACCTGAGGAAACAACTCGTCCGCCTGAAGATGAAACCCTGGTAGCCTTGTCTGCCTATAAGGACTCTCTGGAGCGGGCGCGTCAGTCAGATGAAGACACTGACAGCAACGGTTCGCAGGACGTTCAGGAAGTATTCGCCTGATTGATGTCAGATATGGCGGTTTTTGCAGACCTTTGACCGGTCAAATATATCATTTCAAAACCAACCTCTCAAACAGGACCAGCGCACCGATCAGTGTGCTCCGGCACCAGCATGTGCAGCAACCTGTACCTATAGTTGTTGGATAAGGGCGGCTCGTCGAAGTTTTGCGGTCTACTGACTGCAGCCAGCGAGATTAAAAACCCGGCCCGCAATTGCGTTACCTTTACAGTTCAAGCACCCAATATCACGCTGAGTAATCAGTGATTTCCTGATTGTCTTATTGATCAGTTTTTCGTTTGACCTGAATGCTGAGCGACATATATTCGATCTGGATCTTCGGGATTTCTACCCCATCGGAAGGATCACCCGAAAATAATCTTGGGACGCAGTTATGAAGTATTTCTCCAAACTTGGAACCGCCTTGGCCGTTCCCTTACTTGCAGGCATCGTTGCGCCAGCAAGTGCGGAAAACATCGTCCACGATGCCGAGTATTATGTGCTTGAAGCGCAAAACGGTGAAAAGTGGGCTGCCGAGGACGAAGGTCTTCAGAAGCGGCTTGCAGAGCTGAAAGAAAAGCACGGCACACCGCCGAACCTCATTCACATCATGTGGGATGACACGGCCTATGGTGATGTCGGTATTCCGGCTGTTCAACAAATTCGGGGTTTTGAAACGCCGAACCTGAACACGCTGGCTGAAGAAGGTATTCTCTTCACGCGCATGTATACCGAGGTCGGCTGTACGCCGAGCCGCGCAGCTGCTGCAACCGGTCGTATGGCAGTCCGCAGCGGCATGTACAACATCGGGATGCTTCTCGAGAGCCATGGCATGGGCGCTGAAGAAGTGACCATGGCGGAAGTTCTGTCGGATGCAGGCTACGCGACTGCGTTCCACGGCAAGTGGCACCTTGGCGATATCGAAGAAAGCTATCCTCACAAACAGGGTTTCGATGAGGCTTTCTTTACCGGCTATAACCAGATCCTATCCTTGAACTCTGATATCGCAGAGCAAGGAAATGCTTCAATCGGCCTGATCGAAGAACTGTTCCCAAAAGACCCGTTCCTGCTGGATGACACCTTCATCACCAAGGACTGGGTGCAGATTGCGGAAGGCACCAAGGGCGGCGAGACGCTCCAATGGCGCGACAATTCCTACGAAACCTATGAAGCGATAGACCCGGAAGCGCAGAAGCGAACCCTCGATTTCATTGAGCGTAACGCCAAAGCAGGCAAGCCGTTTTATGTGGCTAACTGGCCGATGATGTCCACTTTCCTGCCGACACGTCCCAAGAACTGTTCGGTCGCGCGTGCCATGTTGCAAGATGGCATTCAGTGTAATGTCGATCTCTTTGTCGGCAAGGTGATGGACAAGCTGAAAGAGCTCGGCATTGCCGAGAACACACTTGTCATCGCGATGGCGGACAACGGTCCTATGTCTCATGATCCCCCTCCAGGAACCGGTTTTGCTGAAACCATTTTCCGTGGCGGTAAAGGCGATTTCCTCGAAGGCGGTGTTCGCGTGCCGGCATTTGCCTGGTGGCCTGGTATGGTCGAAGAACGCCAGATCGTTGGTGACATGATCCATATCACCGATTTGTTCACGACCTTTGCAAGTCTTGGCGGTGCTCTGGACAACGTTCCAACTGACCGCATCATCGATGGTCTTGATCAGACCGCGCTTCTCCTGAATGGCGAAACGCATGGACGGCGTGACTATCAGTTTACCTATGCGGGGCCGCAGCTCGGCGCTATCGTCAAGGGCAACTACAAGCGGCATATGATTTCACCGGATCCTGTCGGTGAGGCAAGCGGTATTCCGGCAGCCTTCTACTTCCTGCCAAGCGATCCGCGTGAAGTTCAGCCAATGTTGACGCCGCTCATTCACCTGAAGCGGCCTTTCAACCGGATGCGGCTTCGCCACGATTTGTGGAAGAAGAAGTATCCGGATACGCCTGAAAAGCACGGTATTCCATGGACAGGAATTGCGAATGCGTCTGATGCTGTGAAAGCGCATGCAAATCCGCAGATGGTCTTGAAAGACTTGCCATTTGATCCCCTCGAGTATATCGAGCATCTGGATCAGATTCCGTTTGATCCGGCCATGGATCCGAACATCGGCAACTAATCCTGAAGTCCGGCCTCAAGTGATTGAGGCCGGGTTTTTTCTTAGAGTATTTCCTGATATCCCAGAGGTTCGTGATGCTTGATCGCAGAACGTTTGTTGGCGCTGCAGTGGCATCCTTGTCTGCTCCAGCAATTCTTTCTTCCAAAAGTCTTGCAAGCGGCTCCGCTGATTTGCCTATCACTGTGTCCAGTTATCTGCTGGATCGCACACAAGCCTTGTTCGACGGCAGTGTAGCGATCGAAGGGGCCAATGCTACTTTTCAGCAAGGCGCCATCGGCGACATGAACACCGCTGCCTTCAGCGGTCAGGGACGCAATGAGGTCACCGAGCTCGGTCTGCATCCGTTCATGCTTGCCCATGCCAATGAAGGCTTTCGGGACTATGCGCTTCTGCCGATTTTCCTGTTGCGCCAATTCCGTCACAAGAGCGTTTTTGTAAATATCAATGCCGGCATAAAGTCCCCGCAAGACCTCAAGGGGAGGCGCATTGGAACACCTGGATATTCCTCTACATCTCTCACCTGGATACGAGGGATTTTTGAGGACGAATACGGATTGAAGCCAAGTGACGTCGAATGGGTTGTCGCCACAAAGGACAGCTCGGCAGGTGAGGCTGGCAAGATATCTGACCAGGAAAATCGGACACCTGACGGGATCAGCGTGACAGCCGGTCCGGCGGGAATGGACGAATCCGAGTTGTTGGTGTCCGGGGAGGTTGACGCGCTGTTTCATGCGGCGACACCTTCAGCCTATCTGGAAGGCGATCCACGGATCGCCCGTCTGTTTCCTGATTTTAGGAGCGTTGAGCAGGATTATTTCAAGCGAACTGGCATCTTTCCGATCATGCATATCCTTACAATCCGGCGCGATACGGCAAAGGAACATCCCTGGCTGGCCAAAGCGGTTTTTGATGCCTATTCCCAAGCCAAGACTGCAGCCTACAGGCAGAAGGACCGGTTGACATGGGCAACGGACATGTTGCCCTGGTACAGCCAAGAGCTGGAAAATACACGAACGCTTATGGGCGCGAACTATTACCCCTATGGTATTGAGGCCAACCGGAAAACAATCGAAACGTTGTTCCGGTATTCGTATGAGCAGGGTCTTGCGGATCGGGTTTTGACAATCGAGGAAACGTTCTTGCCGGAGAGCCTGAGTTTCTCCGAATGAGTCCTCATTGCGGTCCGAGAACGCCCGCCAGGTGGTCAATCAGGGCACGGACCCGTCGGGTCAGATGCCTGTTGGGCGGATAGAGGGCATAAAGGCCGAAGACCTCCAGCTTATAATCGGATAGAACGTGCTCTAGCCGACCGTCTTCCAAGGCTGCATCGATAGCGTACATCGGTGCGATGGTAATTCCGAGGCCCCCGACCGCCATTTGCGCAAGCGCTCCTGGAGAATTGGCCTGAATAGCGCCTTTCAGACGGACGACATGTTCCTCCTGTCCGGACCTGAAGCGCCAGACATTGAGTTCAACCTGATTGTTGTCGACCAGACAGGTATGGGTTGCCAAAGCCCTTGGGTCCTGCGGGCGGCCATGGTCTTCCAGGTATTCGGGTGATGCGCACAGGATGAGCGGCATGTCGGAGAGCTTTTTCGCAATCAGCGTTGAATCCCGCAATGCTCCGATGCGGATCGCCAGATCAAATCCCTCCTCGACCAGAGCGACCCGGTTGTCGGTCAGCTTCATGTCGATCTCGACGTTCTTGTGCTCGCGCAAGAAGGGGATCAGGGCCTGCGTCAGTCTGGTGCTGCCAAAGCCGGTCGGTGCCGTGATCCTGATTGGGCCTGCCAAGGATGTCTGGCGTTCCTTTACCAGCGAATCCAGTTCGTCCATCTGTTCCAGGATCGGGCGGGAACGCTCCAGATAGGCCGCACCAACATCAGTCAGGGAGACGCTGCGGGTTGTCCGGTTGAACAGCTGGGTTTGCAGCGAGGCCTCCAGCTGCTGGACATATTTGCTGACCAATTTTGTCGACAGCCCGAGACGACGACCCGCACCTGTAAAAGAACCTTCCTGAGCAACAGCGACGAACGCCCTGATGGTTTCGATCTTGTCCAAAGCGCTGCTGCCCCTGTGTGTTTATTGTCTATGTTTTATACATAATTATTGAATGAATTGAAGGATTATATCTGAATTGAGGATTTGTATATTCCAATCAGCGCGACACCAAAGGTCATAACGACAGTCTCGCAGGTTCAAATTCTCAGGAGATTCAAATGTCCAACGCAATTAAAATTCATGGTTTTCCGCTGTCCGGTCACTCTCACCGGGTTGAGCTTTTCGCAAACCTGGCCGGGATCAATCACGAGATGATCAAGGTTGATCTGGCGGCTGGTGAGCACAAGCAGGCCCCGTTCCTGGCACTCAACCCGGCAGGCAAGGTTCCTGTCATCGAAGATGGCGGCGTGGTGCTTGCAGATTCCAATGCGATCCTGGTTTATCTGGCGCGCGAATATGCGCCCCAGTGGTTGCCGGCCGGTGCGCTTGCAGAAGCCGAAGTTCAGAAATTCCTGTCACTTGCTGCGGGCGAAATCGCAAATGGTCCAGCTGCAGCGCGTCTGGTCAATGTTTTCGGAGCGCAATTGGACGCAGATCGTGCAAAAGCTATCGCGGAGACCGCTTTCACTATCCTCGAAAAGCATCTGAATGGCCGTGACTGGCTGGTTGGAACCAAGCCCAGCATCGCCGATGTCGCGATCTACAGCTACACGGCCCATGCGCCGGAAGGTGACGTTTCCCTCGAAACCTATCCAAATATTCGAGCCTTGCTTGACCGTATCGAAGGGCTGCCGGGTTTTGTCCCGATGCCAAAAACACCAGTTGGCCTTGCCGCCTGATTTATCTGTTGAGAGGAGGTGCGCTGTGCACCTCCTCCAGCGCCGGGAAAGAGTTTACGCCACTCCAAGGAGCCGTCCGATGATCAGTTTGCATTCATTGAAGAATTCCGCTGACCTTGCCTCGCCGTTTCACCTTGGCGAGAAGAGGGTGCAAGAACGACTTGGCGTAAGAGGCATTGAGGATTTTGCGCGCAAGGTCATCCGCGATTACCTGCCCGAGCAACATCGCGACTTTTATACTGCGCAACCTTTTCTGATCGTATCTGCCCGCGATGAGGCTGGGCGCCCGTGGGCGACCCTGCTGGAAGGCGAAGATGGATTTGTCTCTTCGCCGGACACAAAAACGCTGACCTTTGACACGCAGACAGTTCGGGGGGATGCGCTGGAGGCTGCGTTCACGCCCGGTGCCGATGTTGGTGTTTTAGGGATTGAATTGGAAACCCGTCGACGCAACCGCGTCAACGGCCATATAATTTCTGGCGCGTCGGGCATCACCTTTGAAGTCGAACAATCCTTCGGCAACTGCCCACAATATATTCGCGAGCGGGCGTATTGGCGCAGCCCGGATGCACCTACTCCCGTTCTGACCAAAGGTTCGCGGCTGACCGCGACCCAAAGGGACTGGATCCGATCTGCAGATACATTTTTCATTGCCAGCGGATATCGGGGAGAGGGCGATGATCCCGCGTTCGGCATGGATGCATCCCATCGTGGTGGGGATCGCGGGTTTGTCGAGGTTCTGGATGACCAGCATATCCGGTTTCCAGATTATGCCGGCAACAATCACTACAACACGCTTGGAAATTTCCTGCTCGACCCGCAGGCCGGGTTCCTGTTTCTGGATTTTGCCAGTGGCAGCCTTTTGCAACTGACCGGAACCGCAACCATCGACTGGGACTCTGCAGATGTCGAAAAATTTCCGGGGGCTCGCAGGCTGGTCAATTTCCAGATCGACGAGGTCCGGGAACTGTCTTCAGCGTTGCGGTTGCGCTGGCAGGAAGAGGCAGAGTCAGCGCGCTCGCTTCGCCTGGTAGACAAAATCGTAGAAAGCACGGATGTGACATCGTTTATCTTTGATGCGCGCGATGGCGGTCCGCTTGCGCCTTTTGAAGCCGGACAACATCTGCCCCTTGAAATTCAGGTGCCTGGAAAACTGGGCAGGATCCAGCGAACCTATTCCTTGTCCGGATCATCGTCAGATCCGCGCTACCGGATTTCGGTCAAGCGCGAGGACAAGGGCTTGGCATCCCGCTACCTGCATGACGACTTGCAGGTCGGGACAATCATTCAAAGCCGCAATCCAGCAGGCGGATTTCCCTTAAGCTGCACTACCTGTCCATTGGTTCTGATCAGCGCCGGGATTGGTATCACACCGATGTTGAGCATTCTGCATCAGGTCGCCACTGAGACACCCGGTCGCCCGGTCTGGTTCGTTCATGGTGCGCGCGACGGTGAACATCATGCATTCAAGGACGAGGTCCGACAGGTGAGCGATGGCAAAGCCAACATTCAGGTGATTACACATTACAGTCGCCCGCTTGATAAGGACGTAATTGGCGTTGACTATAATGAGACCGGGCGAATATCCGGTAAGGTTCTTGCCGGTCTGCCCGATCAAGCCGACACTCAATACCTGATGTGCGGCCCTGCGGCTTTCATGGCCGCGATCAAGGCCGATTTGGAAGGCCAAGGCATTCCCGAGGAGCAGGTCCACTACGAGACATTTTGACGAAAAGCGCCGGTTCTTGAGCTCGATCCCTTGCGGTTCAACGGTCAATTTTGCTTTCTTCAGATGCTGACCTTCTTGGAAACGACACCTAGGTTTACGACTTTCCCAGAAGCTGCCTAGAACGCTGGAACGATATTGATCTCAATGCCGGATGGGTCAAGACCAGTCCAATTGCGGTCATGTTTCGTCAGGCCCTCTACGCTTGCCATCACATCAGGGTCATGGGCATTCAGTGTGTAGCGGGTGAGCTTTGCCATATGGTTGGGGGCAGGGGCCAGATTTGGCCCGGCCCAGATGTTCATGGCCAGGCGATGGGTATAGGCGGCTCCAGCGCCCATATCGGCCATTCCGAAATCACGGAGCATCAGGTTGCGCGCAAATCCGATCCGTTCGAACCAAACTGTAGCGACATCAAGGTCCGATACCTTCAGGTGCAAATGCGCCAGAAATGCTTCATCCGATACCGGTTTTTTCAGATCGGCGTTTCTAGCATGAGACAGTTCAGCCTTTGCATCCAGAGGTGCCCGCCCACTGTGGGTCTCGCCGTCTGCGGTGTAAAGCACCAATCCTTTGGACATATCTCCAAACCGTCCAAAACGCTCTGGTGTTTCAAGTGCGATTTCGATCTCCAGCCCATCAGGATCGGCAAGATAGATGGCTTTGGACATCAGGTGATCGACGAGCGAAAAGGGCACGCGCATCGTGATTAACCGTGCCAACAGACGCGAAAACTCTGCCTGGTCCGGCATGCCCAATGCAACGTGGTACATGCCCAGATGCCAGGAACTGACCGGCACAGTGGCACCAGCTTCCAGAAAGAAAAGTGTCTTGTTCGAGGTGCCCAGAGCGGCTGCCTGGCTATCCTGCGTATGTACCCTGAGGCCGAGAGCTGATGCCCAGAAATCAGCAGCCCGTGCAACGTCTGTGACCTGAAGTGTCATGACATCCCAGGACAGGCGCTCGGATTGCCCGATGTCAGCTGAGTGTTTGGCGAGTTTCAACGCGTCGGTCTGCATATTACTTTCCTTTCAATCAGCGCTTCGGATTGGGCCGGAGCGCTGTTTGAATCCTGGTTCAGCTGCGCGGTGCAATTGGTGCTTTGCGGGTCCGGCCCCAAAGAACCAGAGCGGAAAGCGCCAGATAAATGGCATTGAACGGAAGCGTTGCGAATTCACCGCGATACACGTGCAACCCGATTGCCAGAACCTGAATGACCAGAAGGCCTAGAGCGGCAAGTGTTGTCAGTTCTGGCTTGATGCGTGTGGCGGTCGGCAGGATCAAACCGATTGCGCCCAGGAGCTCGGCAAAGCCGATTGCCCGCACAAGCCAGACCGGTGCCCCGTCTACCCACAGGAGGCCCATCTGGACCAGCGCATCCGGGGCCATGAGAAGTTTCATGTAGGCGGCCATACCATAAATGGCTGCAAGGACGATCTGGGCGACCCAAAGGCCGATGTTCCAACCAGATTTTACCGGGGTGGTGGATGAGCTGTCTGTCGTGGTCATGGATGTCTCTCTCATTGGGCGCTTGTCGTCTGGCGCGTTGTGTTCAAATCATGAGGGGCATGTTAAATCTTTCCATATAGGAGATCATGAGGCATTTTTTTGATACAACATTTACTAGGAGTAAATGATCGATGGACACGCTTGTGAGCCTGCGGGTCTTTGCCGAGGTGGCCGAACACAAGAGCTTCACGTTTGTGGCAGATCGATTGGGCCTGTCACCAGCGATGACGAGTAAACACGTCCAGCATGTGGAATCGCGGGTTGGCGCGCGACTGCTGAACCGCAACAGCCGCAATGTCAGCATGACCGAGGCCGGTGTCCGTTACCTGGCGACCGTTGGGCCGTTGCTGGAAGAGTTGGAGGCTGCCGAAGCCCAGTTATCGGAAACGACGCTTGCACCTCATGGAACTTTGAAAATCTCCATGCCTGTCTGGATGACGACTCCTGCCTTTGTGCGCGTACTGGCGCATTACCAAAAAGAAAACCCTAGTGTCGTCCTTGATCTCGACTTGACCGGTCAGAAGATCAATATGGTCGAAAAGGGGTTCGACCTTGTCCTGCGGGTGACCAAGGCACTGGACGAGGGAATGATTGCGCGCAAGCTTGCTCAGGTCGATTTTCTGCTCGTTGCTTCACCAGAGTTTCTTGAACGGCAAGGGCGTCCAACCTGCCTGGATGATCTCACCGGTGCGCCGTTTCTGTCTTACTCGCCAGTAACTGCGACTGGGCGGGTTCAATATGGGCAGGGCGATGCAAAAATAGATATCAAGTTCGAACCTGTGCTGAAAAGCGGAAACGAAACCCTCATCCACATGGCCACTCTGGAGGGGATGGGCTTTGCTTTCCTACCGTCATGGTTGACGAGGGATGATCTGTCAAATGGCTGCCTGGAACTTGTGCTGCCGGACCGGCTCTGGCCGCAAGTCCCACTCTACGCGGTTTATCCCGATCGCAGCTATTTGCCCGCCAAGGTCCGAAGTTTTCTGGATTTTCTTGCCGGGGCGAATGGTCTGTCAGCCCACCTCGAATGATCGTGATCGATTGGGCTGTGTTAGACGCAGTACGTGACTACTGCGCCAGTCCCAAGGCTTCCATGTTTGCGATTGATCCGGGAACGCCGCTGTGGTCGCGCAATTCGATGATCAGGCGCGGATTGCTGTCGAGTTTACCAAGGGCGGAGAAGACAGAGGCCCAATTGATATTGCCCTCGCCGAGCGGCCAGTGACGGTCGGCATAGCCGTCCGCATCTTGCAGGTGGATGTGACGCAGCTGGTTTCCGGCAGACTTGATGAAATAATCGACAGGCGGGCCCCCCGTACGGGCATGCGCATAATGCGCATGCCCGGTGTCGATAGAGATTTTCACCGCGTCTGAACCAAAGCTCTCGGCAAGATCCTTGCGGTATGTCGGGTCAATATCCTGGATGTTCTCGATGACCAGCTCGCAACCGATCGCTTCTGCGCGTTTGACTGCATCTGTCATGGTCAGATGGCAGAGTTCGATTTTCTGCTCGCGCACATTGTCGTAGTTGTCGATGTTGAAATGGTCCCAGGCAGAATAGGGGCTATGCACCACCATATGTGTCGCGCCAAGAGCTTCACAGATATCCAATCCCTGTAGCAGACGTTTCTTGACGATTTCGCGGATTTCTGGGTCCATCGTATCAACCGCCAGACCCCAAAACGGGCCGTGAATGCCAACCCGACCGGTATGGCCATCAAGCAATTTTCTGGCGCGTTCAACAAGCGGTTTCCAATCGCTATTCAAAACATCTGGAGTGGTGAAGTCCTGAAGTTCGAGATCGCGCTGTTTCTCAAGTATCAGGCCTCTGTGCATCTCAAGAGAGTCCAGCATTAGTGCCGCGCCAAGGATTGGAAGATCGGACATGAACCACCTGTTGCCGGAGGAATAAAGAAACTGATCGCCTAATACGCTGTCATCCTTGACAGTTTTGCGACATATGCAGTCCGGGCGCCACTAATATCCTCGTGTGCGGTCAACTGCAGCTGGAATCGCACCTGTTTTCAGATACTGTTCGATGTTCCCGGCGACGATTTTCGCGGCGGTGCTGGTGATCGTCGGCGCGGATATATGCGGCAAGACAGTGACCTTGTCGTGCACCCAGTACGGGTGTTCTTCCGGGAGTGGCTCCTGATCAAAAACATCCAGAACGGCATGGCTGAGATGCCCACTGTCCAAAGTGGACAAAAGAGCGGGGGTGTCGATGATCGGACCTCGGGCAAAGTTGATCAGGCTTGCGCCGATTTTGAAATGAGCGAAGGTTTCTGCTCCAATCATACCCCGTGTCTCTGCAGTCAGGGGCATCAAAACTACGACAATGTCGGACTGGGCAAGCAACGATTTCAGACCCTCCGGTCCGTGACTGGTTTCGATGCCGGCGATAGACTTTTTGTTGCGACTCCAGCCGGTGACAGGAAATCCGTTTGCCTTGAGGCGCTGGGCGGATTTGATACCGAGGTTGCCCATGCCGAGCAGGCCAACGGTACGTTCTTCTGGCAGTTTCAATTGGTGGCTCTTCCACATCTTGCGGCTCTGCTGTTGCGCATATCGTGGCATGTCGCGGTGCAGATAGAGCGTCCAGGCAAGGACTGCCTCTGCCATTGTGTCTGCCAATTGCGGATCGGTCAGCCGGACAATCAGCGGGCCATCTTCAGGTAGCTCGCCAACCAGTCGTTCCACGCCTGCCCAAAGGCTTTGGACCCAGATAAGATTTTTAAGGGCTGCAACTTCGGCCGGATCCGGATTGGCAACGATGGCCACTTTTGCGGCCTCGCATTCATCAGGTGTCAGCTCTTCAAACGTTTTCACGTCGGCAATGTCCTTCAGGACCTCCTGCAAAGCTGTGCGCCATGCTTGACGTTCCGCGCCATCTGCATTGGAGACAAAAGGAATGACAGGTTTCACGCCGCAAAAACTCCGGCTTCATCGGCAAAACCCTTGATCTCTATCGGATTGCCTGACGGGTCGTAGAAAAACATGGTGCTTTGTTCGCCCGGCTCGCCTTCAAAACGGATGGTTGGTGGGAGTACGAACTCCATACCATCTCGGGTCAGTTTGTCAGCCAGCGTTTTCCAAGTCGGCATGTCCAATACGACTCCCAGATGCGGCATCGGCACCATATGCTCGCCGACCTTGCCAGTCTTTGTGGTCTCGAACGGTTTGCCGAGGTGCAGGGATAACTGGTGGCCGAAAAAATTGAAATCGACCCAGGTGTCCGTGCTGCGGCCTTCCTTGCAACCCAATAGATTGCCATAAAAAGTGCGAGCATCGTTCAGGTCGGTGACATGATAGGCGAGATGAAAACAGGGCTGCATTGGGTTCTCCGAGAAAAATATCTCCTTTCTTACACCTACTCTTTTCGAAATGGCCACCGCGTCCCATTTGATCTCCTTTGAGCTGGATGCGTTGGAAGCAATTGCTGCAATGGTGGAGAAGCGTATTGGTCAGACGATTGACCCTGAGTGGCTTGGGCTTAGAGATCAACATTCCAGTGTTCAGGTTTTGCGTGTGTCCGGAGTTACTTCGGATGGAGCACGGTCTTGTTTCTTGACCATTATTCTGGAGTTATCTGTGAAATCTCTGACCTCGCAGCAGATGTTTTGAATCGGACTTCTAAAACCTGAATTTCGATGGTGTTGATACACCTAAAAATTGCAGTAATTGAAACTAATCAAGTATAGTTGTTAAATGACAATTTACGACTGGTTCTTTTATTATCCAAAATGCCGGTTATGAGTACGAAAATGTCGCATCATGGCATGTCTACGAAATAAGCTGCATAGTCACCATAAGAATGAGATTGCTGCTGTTGTGCTAACGGCGTCATAATGCAATTGTATTGGCTGTATGGCCTCGAGCTGGAGCAAATACCAGTGTCGACCTCGTTCTAACGAATGATGGTCGTTCCGAGGACTAGGGAGCAAGTTTCGAATATATGCGTCGCGCGTTAGCATTTCAGATTGAAAATAAACTGTATGCCTCGTCGCGTGTATTATTCGCGCTCCGCGTTTTACTTATTCATTGGATGCGCCGGGAGGTGAATACTTTACCTAAAGTATTCATGCGCTGCGCCCAATCAAGGTCTTAGAAAACAGACTGCACAGGAGTACCCCTCATGAAGAAGTTGCTTGTATCGGTAGCTGCCGCCTCGTTGTTCGGAATGGCTTCATCGGCCATGGCAGAAGACTGCGGAACAGTGACCGTTGCCGAAATGAACTGGGCATCAGCCGGCGCAATTGCACATATCGACAAGATCATTCTTGAAAACGGCTATGGCTGCAATGTTGAGCTGGTCACAGGCGACACAATGCCGACATTTACATCCATGAACGAAAAGGGTCAGCCGGACATGGCGCCTGAACTGTGGATCAATGCAGTACGTGAACCTCTCGACAAGGCAGTTGCTGCAGGCGACCTGATCATTGGTGGCGAAATCCTCAATGAAGGTGGCGTCGAAGGGTTCTGGGTTCCGACCTACATCGCTGATGAGCACAACATCAAGTCCATTGCAGATGCCATCAAGCATCCGGAATTGTTCAAGGGCGCAGAAGACGACACAAAGGGTGGATTCTTCACTTGTCCGACAGGTTGGAACTGCCGCATCACCACCGGCAACCTTTTCCGTGCATTCGGTTTCGACAAGGCTGGCTTCGAGCTGGTTGATTCCGGTTCTGCAGCAGGCCTTGATGGGTCGATCGCACGCGCCCAAGAGCGCAAGGAAGGCTGGCTCGGCTATTACTGGGCACCAACTTCCATCCTGGGAAAATACGACATGACCCTTCTTGATTTCGGCGTTGAGCACAACAAGGCTGAATGGGACAAGTGTACAGTTGTTGAAGACTGTGAAGATCCGAAGCCTAATTCCTGGGTGAAGTCTGAAGTTTACACTGTTGTGACGGATGACTTTGCGAAGAAGGCTGGCGTGACGATGGATTACGTCAAGGGCCGGACCTGGGACAACCGCACTGCCGGTAAGGTTCTGGCCTGGATGAGCGACAATCAGGCAACCAACGAAGATGGAGCCTACTACTTCCTGGAAAACTTCCAGGACGTATGGAGCCAGTGGGTAAGCCCGGAAGCTGCCGAAAAGATCAAGGCAGCTCTCTGATCTGCCGATACGAACAGAAACCCGCGCAAACTGCGCGGGTTTTTCTTAAGGGGCAAAAACAACCATCGGGACGAAGCAGATGGACTTGATAGACTTTCCCTCGTTAAGCCGGGGCACATTACGTGATTTGCGGATCACAATTGATGGCGGATTCAAGGAATTCACCAGAGCTTACGGCGAAACGCTGGAACAGATTTTCGAACCTGTGAAGATATTTCTGATTTGGCTGGAAAGCCTTCTGATCACATCTCCATGGCCTTTGGTCCTTTTGGCACTGGTTGGAATTGTATTTGCCCTCAGCCGAAGCTGGAAAATAACAATCGGCTCCGTGATCGCGTTGAGCCTGATCGGCATCTTCGGCATGTGGGATGACACCATGCGCACCATTGCGATGGTGACCGTATGTACCTTGCTTGCAATCGTCCTTGGAATACCGATCGGTATTCTAATGGCCCGGTCGGACAGGGTTCAGGGGTTCGTCAATCCGATCCTTGACCTGATGCAGACCATGCCAAGCTTTGTTTATCTGATCCCGGTGGTGATGATCTTTGGTCTCGGCAAGGTGCCCGGACTGATCGCTGTTGTGATCTATGCCATCCCGCCGATGATCCGTCTGACCAACCTGGGGATTCGTTTGGTGGATCAGGACGTTCTGGAAGCCGCTGATGCCTTTGGCTCCAGCGCTCGCCAGAAACTGGTGAATGTCCAGCTGCCGTTGGCGTTACCAACCATCATGGCTGGCATCAACCAGTGCATCATGATGTCCCTTGCAATGGTTGTTGTGGCCTCGATGATTGGTGTGAAGGGTCTCGGCCAGCCGGTTCTGAACGCTATTAACAACCAATACTTTACTATGGGTGTGATGAACGGCCTCGCCATCGTGGCCATTGCCATCATCTTTGACCGGGCAACACAGGCCTATGGCAAGCGCCTTCAGAAACATTCAGAGGTGATCCATGGGTGAAGCAAGCGGAATTGAGGTCAACAACCTCTACAAGATCTTCGGCCCGAATGGCGAAGACATGGTGCAGAAGGTCAAGGACGGCATGTCCAAGGCTGAGCTCAATGAAAAGTTCAACCATGTGCTCGGACTGAATGACATCAACATCTCCATGCCGGGTGGCAAGATCCAGGTGGTGATGGGGCTGTCGGGATCGGGTAAGTCAACCCTGATCCGCCATATCAACCGCTTGATTGATCCAACTGCAGGCGAAGTCCTGTATGGCGATGAAGATGTCTGCAAAATGTCGCAGACCGAGCTGAGGGAATTCCGTCGCCACAAAACAGCGATGGTGTTTCAGAAGTTCGCATTGTTGCCGCACCGGACGGTGATGAAAAACACCGTTTATGGACTTGAGATCCAGGGAGTGCCGGCAAAAGAGGCCGAGCAGCGCGCTGCGCGCTGGATTTCTCGTGTGGGGCTGGATGGTTTCGAGGATCATTATCCAAACCAGCTTTCCGGCGGTATGCAGCAGCGTGTGGGTCTTGCCCGCGCACTGACCAACGATGCTGATATTCTGCTGATGGATGAAGCGTTTTCTGCGCTTGACCCTCTGATCCGCATGGACATGCAGACGGTCCTTCTGGATCTTCAGGAAGAGCTGCACAAGACGGTTGTCTTCATTACTCATGACCTTGATGAAGCGCTTCGCCTTGGTGACAAGATTGCTATCCTGCGCGACGGCGCGGTCATCCAGCAGGGCAGTGGTCAGGACATTGTCCTGAACCCGGCAGATGAATACATCGCCGACTTCGTCAAGGAAGTGAACCGTGGCCGGGTGATCATCGTTGATACGGTGATGGACAAGTCCAAAACGCTGGAAGGCGGACTGACAGTCCAGAGCGGCATCATGCTGGAAGAGGCTGCGAAGGCCTTTGCCGAAACCGGGCAGGGTGAATGCTGTGTTGTTGGCGGAGATGGCAAACCACTCGGCGTCCTGAATGTTCAAGACACGATCAGTGCAATGGTGACACCGGCAACCCACTGAAGCTGAAAATCGAACTAACATAAAAAAACGCCCCGGAGAGGTTAGTCTCCGGGGCGTTTTGGTTTCGTCTATGCGACTACCGTTCGCTGAAGATCGTCCGCATTGCCCGTGTGACCGGGTTGAGCAGATAAGCGAGGATTGACTTTGATCCTGTCACCACCTGCGCGTTGACCTGCATGCCCGGACGTACCGGGCTTTCGGTGTTCCCTGAGCCGATTGTGTGGCCGGGGAAGGCCAGATCGGCCTTGAAATAATACTCGCCATATTCATCCTGGAAACTGGACGCGGAGATCGTCTGGACTTCTGCGGAGATCGTTCCGTAGATGTTCGGGTCATAGCTGGTGACCGTGATGTCAGCTTTGTCGCCGACATTAATATGACCAATGTCTTTCGGGTTGACCTTGACTTCGGCTACCAGATCTTCTGACTGCGGGACGATTTCAACAATCATGTCGCCTGGATTGACCACAGCGCCGCGCCCCGTCTGACCAAGCGACTTGATGTAACCATCGACGGGAGCCTTGACGAACAGGCGGTCCTGACGGTCTTTCAGCTTGGCAATTTCCTGGCGGAGCTCGTCGCGTTCCTGGGCTATACGGGAGCGCTCATCTGCAACGTCCCGGTTCACTTCGGCGCCAGCCTGATTGAGGCTCGCGTTAGCTTCGGCAAGCATCTCCCGAGCTTGGGCAAGATTGCCGATCAGCTGTTCCAAAGTGACCTGGGAACGCTGGTATTCCCCCTTGGCATCCAGATACCGGCGGCGTGATGTGTAGCCGTCTTTCAGGAGACCTTCCTGAATTTCGAATTTCTCTTTCTCAAGGCCGACCTGCAGTTTCTGAAGTTCAAGTTGGGCTTCAAGACTGACGACTTCTGCCTGTTTTTGTGCGACGCGAGCAGTGAAGGCCTCTTGCTCGTCAGAAATGGCCTTCCGGTTGGCGGTAAGGGCTGCCCGTTGTTGGGTGCTCAAACCGTTGACTGTGGGATCTAATCGCAGACCGACCGTATTCGGATCCGTGTATTCCTGCGCAACAAGCCGCTGTTCTTCGAGTTCAAGGTAGCTTAGCCGGCTTTGGATTTGGGCAAGTTCAGTTGTTGTGTCCTGTTTTTCCAGTTTTGCCAAAGGGTCGCCAGCTTTGACCAACTGACCTTCTTCGACAAGTATGTCACTAACGATGCCGCCTTCCAGGTGCTCCACGGTCAGGATCTGGCCGGATGGCGTGATTTCACCAATCGTGTTGGCAACTTCGCGGATTTGTCCAATCGCTGCCCAGAGCAACAGGACAACCGTTGCTATTGTAAGGCCTATCAGAAGCCGTGAATAGAAAGCCGGAGGCACTCCATCTTCCAATTCCAGCGGCAGGCCAACGCGGCCGTAAACTGCTTTGCGAAGTGTGTCAGGGTCGTCTCTCGTTGCCATTGGACTTTCCTCGGCGGTTATAAAAGGTGCGGCTCTTCCAAGCGCACGCTTCTGCTATTTTGTCTGTTGTTTCAAAATGTCTTCCAGAACTTCATCCGGTGTGCCGGACATTCCGACCATGCCTCCACGCATGTAGACCAGATGATCAGCCATTCGCATGTGGCTCGGACGGTAGGTTGTCAGTATCACCGTGGAAGTGCCGCGAACCTGTTCGATTTTCTTCATGAGAAGCTTGTCGCCCTCGAAATCGAGATTGCCCGCCGGATCGTCCAACAGGTAAATCGGAGCCGGGCGAACGAATGCACGGGCAAGAAGCAGGCGTTGTTTCACGTTGTCTGGCAGCAACTCCAGCAGCTGTCCGGTCAATCGCGTTTCCACCCCCTGAGGCAACAGATCGCCATATGCATTCAGGCCGAATTCCTCGAACGTTGTACGGACCTGGTTGTTGTCGGCTTGCGGGTTCGCCATGCGGAAGTTTTGTGCAATTGTTCCGTAGAAGAAGTCATAATGTTCAGGGGCGTATCCAATTGCATTGCGCCATTCACCGGGGTCAAGTTGGCGGATATCAAGGTCATCGACCAGAACGGCCCCCATCTGAGGGCGGTAGAGGCCGAGGACGGCCCGAACCAGTGATGTCTTCCCGCTTCCGCTCGGACCAGTTATCGCGGTGACCGAGCCCTTTTCGATCTGGAGCGAAAAATTGCGCAATGCAGGTTCCTGACGACTCGGATAGCGCAGGACGACGTTGGAAAAGCGCACGGTTCCCTGGTACTGGCGGTGAAGGCTTGGCAGTTTTCCCGGTTGGCGCTCCATGTCGATCTTCAAAAGCGCATTGATGCGTTCAATGGTCTGTTGGGCCTGACCCAGTTGGGAAAAGCTCAAGAAGGCCTGATGCATCGGATTAAGAGCGCGCCATGACAGTGCCATTACCGCGATCAATGCGCCTTGCGTCAGGCTCTGGTTCATCACCATGATGGCTCCGAAGCCAAGAACACCGATACCGCACAGGGTCATCATCATTTGGGAGATGACCTGCATGACTTGAGAGAGCTGCCGGGTCTTCAGGTTCTTCAGGGCAAAATCTGCTGATATAGAGCGATACTTTTCGACCCAGATATCATCAGCAGACAGATCGCGGATTGCTTTGCGTTTTGACAGAAGTTCTACCGTGATGTTCTGCATGCGGGATTTAGCTTCGCCCGCAAGGTTGATCGCTCTTTTCATCCGCGGCACGATCAGAAACGCAGCCAAGACATAAAGAACCAACAGGCCGAGGGGCAGCAATGCCAGCTTTCCGCCGACCAAGGCCAGAACCAGAACAAAAAGTGCGGAAAACGGAAGGTCAACCAATGCGTTGGCCAGGTTGCCGTGGAAAATATCCCGGACACCATCAAACTGTTTCAATCGCGTGATCTGCGCACCAATTGGTGCGGACGCCGTCAACGGTAGCGGCAGATGCAGAAAGTGCCGGAAGGTTGAATTGGCAACCACAGCATCAAGACGTGCGCCCAGATAAGCCTGTAGTTTTGATTTCGTACCCTTCACCATCCAGTCCATGCAAAGGACGACGGCTATTCCAAACACCAGCGTCAGCAGGACCGGTACCGATTTGGCACCAATCGCCTTGTCATAAACATTCATGACAAATAGAGGCAGGGAAAGGGCCAGAATGTTGGCCAGAAACCCTATCGTCATGATGGACATGAGCGTGCCACGGAATCTGTAGAACATCCGTGATGACCAGTGTTTGAAGCTTGAGCCAATCGAGTAGTTCTCTGCTTCAATCAGGTAAAGTTCTGCGTCTTTGATGTCTCCGGACGCCAGCAAAACATTTCTGTTGTTCGAGCCGCTGAAGGCTTCAAGGCGGCCATCACTTGTTTGGCCCAGGCCGACGCAGATTTCATCTCCGATTTTCAGGAGACAAGGATATTGTTCCGCCGTCAGCTGTTTCAGCGGACGATCGGATGGCGTCACCCTGAAGTTCAACCTTGTTAGCACTGCCCGAAGATCATAAATTCCGGAAATGCCCTCAAGATGGGGAAGCGCTTCGAAGAGGTGGCGCTCCATGCCATCCCAGTGCAAGGCTTCCAGCAAAGGCAGAAGGCAGGCCTCGGCCGTAGAGCTGTTGTTTGTCGCATTGCCGGAATGCTGATGAACCCGCGTTTCGAGATTCAATCGTCTCTGAGCAGGATCAACACTCTTGAAGATAGTGTCGGCGTTTTCAAAGGCGGCCAGGGACATCTCGAGCTCCTCAGCTGGCTTTTTGCGTGTTGGCGGTTTCGCGGCGGCGCAGCTTGTAACGGGGCGGAGAGGCCTGTTCCGGCATCGAAGTCAACTTTCCGGCGTCCAGGTGGAACTGTTTGTCTGCGATCGCTCGGAACGACGGACGGTGACTGACGATAATTGTCGTCAACTGGCCCTTAAGGCGCTGTAACCCTTCAATGAGTTCGGCCTCGCTTCTATGGTCGAGCGCACCGTTGGCATCGTTTAGAACGAGTATCCTGGGTTCGCTTGCAAGAGCCCGGGCGATTGCAATTCTCTGAAGTATCGAATCCGTCAGATTTTCTTCGATTGCATTCCCGAGCTGGGTATCATAGCCGAGCGGAAGCAGATGAATGTCCTTTTCAAGACCAATCAGGTCAGCCGCCATACGGGCTGTTTGCGGCGTCGATTGTGATCCATACAGGGTCAGGTTCTGCAGGATGGTTCCGGAGAACATCTCAGCGTCGTTGCCGACATAGGCAATCTGTCTGCGCAGGCTCTTTTGGTCCGGGCCGCTTAAATCATGGTCATCGATCAGCACCGAGCCAGAGGTGGGTTCGATCGCGCCCGATATCAGTCTTGCAAGTGTGTTTCGTCCACTGCCATCACTGCCTTCGAATGCAATCGTTTCTCCGGCATTGATGGTCAAATCCAGATTGTGAACCGGGACAACAACATCACTCTGCGACTGGTAACTTGTGTTCTGCAGCCTGATATTGCCGATAATCTGGACATCAGCGCGGGCAGAGACGTCTTCACAGGGCAGCTCGAATAGTTTGCTTGCTTCCCGGTAATCGTGATTGACCCTCTGCATGTCGGTCCAGTGGTTGATACCGCGCAGGAGCGGTTGCACGACCTGACCGGCAAGCAGCGTACAGGCGGCGACAGCACCAATGCTGATAAAACCGCCCATGACCAACAGAGCGCCGCAGGAAACTACGCTAACAGTGGTTAAAACAGTAAAGAACCCGCTTGAGTTTCGGGCCATGTTGTTCAGGTCGATGTAGTCGTAACCAAGGCGGGACGTTTGGGTTTGCAGGCGCTCAAACCGTCTCAGGATGACAGGTTCCAGAGCCATGGCCTTGATTGTATTCAGGCCTGACAGGACTTCATAGACGAAATCATATTTGCGTTGATCCTGTTGGGACCGCTTTTCGATTAGTGCATTCAGCTTGGTGTTGAGCTTTGCTGTCCGCAGGGTGAAAAGTGCCAACAGCGCCAGTGGAATGAAGCCAATTGGCCCGCCGATCAGAAATAGAACTGCCAGAAAAATCATGCTGGCAGGCAGGTCAATGGCAAGCAATCTTGCCTGGCCGCCGTATTGATCGCCGACTGACTGAAGTGCCCTTAAAGATTCCAGATGTGTCGAGACGCTGGAGTCTGCTCCATGCTGCCCGCGAGATGCTAGAAGGCGGCGTGTAGCCTCCATATTCGCCTTGTGCGTATAGGATGCTGCCAGCCATCCCACAGTGTAGGACCGGAGTGTTTTGAGAGTTGCGTCAATTGCCAGAACGACTCCCAGCCCTATGACAAGAACTACCAATGTGTCCGTAGCCTTGTTCGGGAGTATTCGGTCGTAGACCTGAAGAATTGTCAACGGCATTGCGAGGCCCAATACATTGATCAATATTGAAGCGGCAATTACTGTTGAAGGTAATTTCGGAGTATTTATTGTCTCGCCAGTCTCGGATGATCGAAACGTAAGTTGTGGCAATGAAGTATTGATAAAACTGTTGTTGGTAAAAATAGCCATACTTATCGCCTCCTATACTCTAAGTATGCTCTTAATTGTTTCAAAATCGTTTACCAAAGAATCTAGAAGTTTGTATTTACATCGATTTAAAGAGAAATTTCGGAGATCTGAGTCTGCTTTTATTAAGGTAACGCTGCGCGATATTGGGCCATGATTTAACGGAGCGCGTACGTCATGGCCGATACAGACACCAATGTACAAACCGGCAAACCACAAGATGGCACTCCTGCAGACGATGCAGGAAAAAACACCTCGGGTGGCTCAGGAAGTATTGCGAGAGCCGAAGCACAGGCCAGTGATCCTTATCGTCCGGGCGAAGGCAACGATTATTCCTTGCCCATCGAACCGGAAGATACAGGTGAGGCGACAATTGCGAACCTTTTCCAGGCAGTCCCTTTGGAAAATGAAGGCAATGATGCGGTGTCGGATCTTGGTGAAGGTCTCAACGGAGATGGCGGGCGTCCGGGTGATGCCAATACCGGCCTGACGGGCAAAGGTCCGCACAATGGTCTGACTGGCAACGTGCCGCTCCCGGATGGTGAAACGGAAGTCGTTGAAACAGCAAACGGTGTTCCCAACGATGGCGGCGGTCTGGGCGACGGCAATGTTCCGAATGCGCGCGGGCTGGACGCGTCTTTGTCCCAGTTTGATCTCGGCGGCCCGGGTGTGAGAGCGTCCGACAACGAAATCGGCGACGGGATTGATGACATTGGCGGCGGCGGTGACGGTGACCCGGAAGATGATGGCGAAGGTATAGGTCCTCTTTCGGACAGCAACGACGCAATCAATTTCGTTCAGGAAAATGCAGTTGGTGGAACTGTCGTTGGTGTGACCGCACTGGCCGAGGATCCGGATGTCGAGGACGATGTTACCTATTCCATTGATGATGAGCGTTTTGAAATCGATCCAACGTCGGGTGTGATTACGGTGGCTGATGGTGCTGTGATTGACCGTGAAGAAGATGAGTTCATCGATATTGAAGTGACGGCAACGTCCGATGATGGATCAAGCACGACCGGTACATTCCGCATCGATATTGGTGATGAAAACGAAGATGACATTACTGATATTGAAGATATCGACCTTACCAACAATGCCGTTGCCGAAAATGGTGCTGGTGGAGAGTACGTCGGCATCAAGGCGTTCGCCGAAGATCCGGATGCGACCGATACGGTAACCTATTCGACCGACGATCCACGGTTTGATATTGATCCAACATCCGGCGTGTTAACCGTCAAGGACGGATACAGCTTCGACTACGAAGCAACTCCGACAACGGACGTCGATATCACTGCGACCTCGACAGATGGCTCGAGTTCAACAGGTACCTTCACAGTCAAAATTTTGGATGTGAACGAAGCGCCAGATCTGGACTTTGATGCGAATCTTGGTCCTGGTGTGTCGGTTACAATGACTTTTGTCGACGAGTCCGCCGGGTACAGCAATGTCCTTGGTGTGTTTTACATGGATGGAAACGGTAATCCGGTTGGCGGGGAAATTGTTTGGGTTGATCAAAACGGTCTTGCGCCCGGAGAATCTGAAACAACGCATCTGGAAGGTGTCGAGGCCACCGAAGTCGGATACTTTCTGATCCCGGATGGCGCGGATCTGAACTCCGGACTTGCCGGTGGTGACAAAGTCACTTTTCAGCAAGACATCAATGGCAAATGGCAGGCCTTCAGTGAAAATGGCACACCGCTGACAGGTCAGGGTGCGAATGTCTTCTTCTCTGGAGATGGGTCGCTCAATCCTGATGGACTTGATCACACCACGGAGACCGGCGTCATCATCGGGTTTGAAGACCTTGTGAATGGCGGTGACAGGGATTTCGATGACCCTCGCTTTGCGGAAGCCACCTTTGAGACGACTGCGGAAGCCGCTGTTTATGAAGAAGAACTGGGCGCTGAAGTCGGGGCGCTCTCCGTCATTGATCCGGATGTTGGTGACACACATACCTTTACGGTGTCTGATGACCGGTTCGAGGTTGTGGTCTCTGGCGACAAATACATGCTGAAGCTGAAGGATGACGCTGCGCTCGACTATGAGACCGAGACGC
>JBDWMJ010000024.1:0-25943 GCA_039972695.1 Roseibium sp.
TGCCGTCATCATTTTCCCACAGGACGTTGAAACCGCCACCGCTTTTGTCCTCGGCGTGAATGACCGACCATCCCTCATAGCTGTTTGGCCCGATGTCGCTTCCATCACGCTTGATGGATATCTGAGTGTTGGCAGAATCGACCAGCAGGTATCTGTTGCCCTTGGAAGCCAGATCGATGTCACCGTCAGTTTCCAGCGAGACCAAAGGAGCGAACTCATCAACAATCGATTGATAAGAACGAGTAACGCCCGCAAAACTAAACCATTCGACATTGTATTCCGTGTCAATACCGTAAAATGTGGTAATATCAGTAGAGAAATTGAGGGAAATGGAGAAGTAATAAGATGAGAAGTTGAATGAGTAATTGTAAATACTTTGAGTGAAGTACGCCCAATCTGTCCCTTTGCCGCCAAATATTTGGTCGCTGCCGCCCATGCCGTAAAAGTGGTCGTCGCCATCGTTACCATGAAGGTGATTGTCGCTAGAGTTGCCTATTAGCGTGTCATTCCCGCTTCCTCCAATGGCTCTTTCAATCACAGTTCCACGAGAGATGATCAGGTTTCCGGTTCCGCCCAGAACGCTGGATATGCCTTCTTCTCTAAGGTCAATGGTTAGATTAAAAGACGTGTTTGCGAAATGAAGCGTATCAAAGCCGCCGTCGTCTACAATCGTTGCAGTGAAACCGGTAGGATTGTCCGACAGTTTTTTGATAACTCCACCTGCATTGGAATACTCGCCATATTGCGTGTCGCCAGTTCGTGTCGTTCCTGTGGTTCCATACAAATTTCGGATTGCAATGATGTCAGCGACTTGAGGGGTTACTGCATAAAGGTAACTTGCATCCACATAAGTGTTTTCGCTCTGGTTGAAATATGACATGATCGACGCTTGCCAGGAGTCGTTGGCATAGTGGTTGTCGGTACCGTAAGTCGCAGAGCCGTTGTAGTTGCCTGCATGCCCCAATCCGAGGGCATGGCCGATTTCATGAATATATGTCTGGAATGAATAACTGACGAGCGACGTGCCGTAATAGTCAAGCCATCCTGTGCCGACATTCACGTAGCTGTAGGTGATGTTGGAACCGCTGACATCAGACCAGCTGTAGGCGCTATAAACGTCTGAATCGCCAAACCCTATTTGAGCGCTTCCGCTTGTGAACGAGAAGTTCAGGCCGGTTACGTCGGACCAGAGTTCCAATGCATCGCGGGCAAGTGTTTGCGCCGCGGCTTCCAGACCGGTGATATTTACGGAAATTGTTCCGCCAACCGCGACATTGAACGAGCGTGCGTCTCTTCCGGTTGATTGCCAATAGCCATGGGTCAACTGGCTTGCAATTTGATCGTTTGAAAAAACTATTGGCGCATATGTATTCGTCGACAAAGTGTACGTTCCTGTATAGAGGTCTGCATATGAGCCTACACTCAGATAGAATGTATTGTTTGCATTTACTGAATACCTCAACAATGAGTTGAATCCAAGACCTCCGTCGTCATTATTAGCAATTAGGTAACCATTCGCGTCGTACAATCGAAGATAGGTGTCACTGACCGGATTTGCGCCGGTTCCATCTAAGGCGAATTGATATGATTGTCCTGCATCCAGTTTGACCGCTATCCAGTCCCGATCACCTGCTTGGCCAAGCGCGCCGGTGAATGTGTCTCCGACCGACAACGAATAGGATGTGGTGATGCTGGCAGAAGCATCGCTGACCTCAGAATGCGAGGCCTTTAGAACCGTTCTTGCTTCAGATTCTTCTTCCAGGCAGAAAAAACCGGGATTCGATGGGGCTTTGGGTTCAATTCCCAATGATTGACAGAGCAGACACATCTCTCAACATTCCAAAGTTACTCCGGTTCTTATTGTAGCTCTTCCCGATTTTTCAAATGTTAATGAGCGTTCATGAATATAAAGAAAATATTGGCAAGTAGAAAGTTGTGCCAGAGTTTTTTTGTTGGAAAGAGTATGTAGTTTTACATATGACCTAGTGAAGGTCAGTAATCTTAAATTGTTTATTCCTATGTAATTGATACTAGGGGTATATCGGTTGATCACCGCCAAGTCCTCGACAGTTTGGCGCAAATCTGATTTTAATCGAAGGTCATTTTGAAAACCCGGCAGAGATGTCGGGTTTTTTGGTGAAAGCTTCATAACCCGATTTTGACCGGCAAGTTATTTATGAGGGCATGTAATTGGCCATAATCGCGGATATGGAAAGGCCGGTGGAATATGGTCAGCTGACTGAAACGCGATATTTTGCGATTGGTGTTGTTGCGTCGTTGATGCTGCACGTCTTTGCGGCGCTGGCATTCATGGACGAAGTTGATCCGCATTCTGCGCCTGCAGTCCCTGAGGCCGTCGAGGTTGAGCTTGTGCCGCCGCCTCCACCGCTAGCGATACCGGAACCTGAAGAACTTGAACCGGAAGAGCCGGAACCAGAAGAGCCCGAGCCGGAAGAACCAGAACCTGAAGAACAGCCCGAAGTTGAAGAGCCGGCGGAGCCGGAGCCTCCTGCGCAACTGGAGTTACCATCTGAGCCGGAACCCGCACCGGCAGAAGAACTGACTGAACTTCCTGAAGAACAGCTACCCGAAGAAGTACAGGTCCTGCAGCCTGTAAAGGAGTTCGGCGAAGAAGACAGTGCTCCTGAGGATAGCGAAGAGGGCGCACCGGAGCAGGCTCCGGAAGAGCCAACGGACGCTGAAGCAGACGAAACTACTGATGAACAGGAACCGGCAGAAGAAGAATTGGACGGGGCCGATGAGGCTTTGAACAAGGAAGACGAGCCAACAGAGGATACGTCTGAGGCGACTGAAAACGAACCGGCAACGGAAGACACAGGCGAGGCCGAGACGGTAGACAGTGAGGCCGAAGATGTTCCTCAGCCGGAGACCGATGCGGTCGTTGTCGAAAAGGAAATCCTGCCGACTGATTTTGGTACGGTTGGAGAAATCGTGACTTTGGCGACACCGACAGCCAAACCAAACCCAAGTCGAAGCAATGGTAGTGGGGGCGGTCGCAGTGCGCCGTCCAGTACCCTGCCAAAATCCCAGAGGTTGTTTTCCGGCCACTTTACAGCGGATCCACGGGTGCGTTCGGCGATGAACGGCATGCCTCCGGGTGAACGCATGAACCTGCTGTGCATTACAGAGCTCAGAGAGCAGCTTCAAAATGAAGTGCCGCCGTTCATACCGGATCGCCTGCCGAACTTCCGACCGCAGAAAGGAACTGTTCTGGAGCCTGGCAGAGCGGCCTTCCGCAGCTTTGGGATCTGGTACGACATTGCATTCCGTTGCGAGGTGGATAGCGGTGTCAGGCGTGTCGAGAATTTCGCCTACAAGGTCGGTAAGCCGATCCCCAGATCCAAATGGGCCGAGCGAAGACTGCCAGCGAACTAATCCGTCTTCGAAGACATTTTTTTATGTGTCTGCGTCACTTCGGCACAAAAGGCGCTTGACCATTATCAAGCTTGGCCGGAAATCTGCGTGATAGCCAAGTTAGCAATGACACAGTCTTCTTCGCTCTTTGACGGGCCGGAGCCGGGCAAATTGCCAGCTCTCGTCCGGTTTCCGTTGCCGTTGTTTTTGCTGCAGCCCATTCTTGGTCGGATAGTCCGGCGGGTTGCCGATGACGAGCCGTCGGTGTTCAACCGCCTCGGGCCGCATAAATACAGCCGCTTTATCATTGATCCGGCCAATTTGCCGTTTGTGCTGGAGTTGCACCCGGATCCGGACAATCTGATTCTGCGGGCCTGTTCCAAATCTGCCATCCCTGAACACGACGCACGTATTTCCGGCAAGTTTTTCGATCTTCTTCAGCTTGTCGATTGTGATCAGGACGGCGATGCGATGTTCTTCTCGCGCGGGCTGGATATTTCCGGCGATACCGAAGCTGTCGTCACCTTGCGCAATGCGCTGGATGACCTTGATGGCTCTCTTGCAGCGCGCGTTGCCGATATGTTCGGGCCTCCCGGACGTTTGGCGCTTGCCGCGCTTCGGCGCAGTGCCGGATATTCTGCCCCTACACCTTGAGAGGTTTTTATGCGACCGGAGCTTATCTGTCCTGCCGGAACCCCTGCAGCGATGCGCACCGCCGTTGATGCGTGTGCCGATGCTGTTTACTGCGGTTTTCAGAACGCCACCAATGCCCGGAACTTTCCTGGTCTGAACTTTACCGTTGATGAGCTGGAGACGTCCGTCGCCTACGCTCATGAGCGTGGCACCAAGGTGCTTTTGGCGGTCAACACGTTTCCACCAGCCGGCAAATTTGATCTCTGGAAAGAGGCCATTGATACCGGTGTGCGACTCGGCGTTGATGCTTTCATTGTCGCTGATGTCGGTGTGGCCGCCTATGGGTCTGAAACCTATCCGGACGCGCGCCTTCACTTATCGGTTCAGGCGGCGGCCTCCAGTCCGGAAGCGATCAGATACTATTGCCGTGAGTTCGGCGTCAAACGTGTGGTTCTGCCGCGGATTTTGACTGTGCCTGAAATCAAGCAGCTTGCCACGGAAATCCCGTGCGAGATCGAGACGTTCATTTTCGGCAATCACGGTCTGATGGTTGAGGGCCGTTGCAGCCTGACCAATTATGTCACGGGTCTTTCCACCAACATGGACGGCGTCTGTTCACCGGCCGCGCAGGTTCATTATGAACGTGATGCGGACGGCAATCTCTCCAGCCGACTGGCAGATTTCACCATCGACTGTTTTTCCTGCAATGACAAAGCCGGTTATCCGACGATCTGCAAGGGACGCTATCTGGCTGACTGCCGCGAAGGTGGCTATTACGCCTTTGAAGAACCGATCAGTCTCAATTCCTCACCGCTTCTGCCGGAGTTGATTGCAGCCGGAGTGCATGCCTTCAAGATCGAGGGACGCCAGCGCTCGCGTGCTTACGTCAAATCTGTTGTCAGCGCATTCCGGAAGGCTGTTGATGCCGTGATGTCCGGCGATGAACCCAATCTTGCAGATCTGGTGGCCCTGACCGAGGGACAAAAGCAGACCGAAGGTGCCTTCAAGACCAAGAAGTGGCGGTGAGAAAATGACTGGTAATCTGACACTCGGGCCGATCCTGTTTCATTGGCCTGCAGAGCAAAAACTGGACTTCTATGCGAAGATCGCGGACGAGGCACCGATTGATACGGTCTATCTCGGTGAAGTGATCTGCTCCAAACGCGCTCCGTTCTTCGAACAGCACTACGACGAGGTTGCCGATCGGCTGCAGCGTGGCGGTAAGAAGGTTGTCTTCTCGTCCCTGTGCGAAGTGGTTCTGAAGCGTGAACGCAGGGCAATTGAAGGCTTTTGCGAGCTGACGGACTTCGAGATCGAGGCCAACAATTCCTCTGCCTTGCTGCATATGAACGGACGTCCTCACCGGATTGGACCGATGATGAACGTCTATAACGAGACGACCATGGCCTATCTGGTAAAGGGCGGTGCGACCCATTTCAGTTTGCCGGTCGAGCTACCCGGAGCGTCTGCAGAAATTCTGGCAAAAACCGCCGCGGATCTAAGCGTCGGAACCGAGATGCAGGTCTTTGGACGTGCCTCACTGGCTGTGTCTGCGCGGTGTTATCACGCCCGTGCCCATGCGCGCACCAAGGACAATTGCCAGTTTGTTTGTGAAGATGATCCGGATGGCATGCCGCTGAAAACGCTGGACGGTAAACCCTTTCTGGCGATCAACGGCATTCAGACCCTGTCGCAAACTTATCTGAATTATGTCTCCGAGCTGCCGGATCTGCAGGCTGCAGGGATCACGCACTACCGGTTGTCACCGCATTCGCAGGATATGGTTGCCGTTGCTGAAATCTTCCGTGATGTGCTGGATAACAAGATCGAGCCCGGAGAAGGGGATGTACGCTTGTCTGCAGCCACAGGATCCGTTCCATTCTCGAATGGTTTCTGGCATGGAAAGCCCGGCCATTTAAGGATTTGATTCACGGCTGGTAAACCCTCAAACAAGAAGCACTGCACCGTTTGTTGCTTCTAGGTGAAATCCCGCCTTGCTCCGACTTGAGGGGCAGGGCACACTCCGGACCACCGCTATCCCGCGCCCCGTTTCAGGTTCCAATCATTATGCCGAACAAGCAAAGCCGTTTTCTGATCGATACTTATTTCGCTGCATTCAATGCAGGCGACACCCACAAGATGGAAAGTCTGGTTTCGGATGATCTCGTCCATGATGTCAATCAGGGTGAACAACGGATCGGCAAGGAAAAGTTCTGGTCCTTCAACGTTCACATGGCCAAATGCTACAAGGAGCGGCTGACGGATATTTGCCTGTTTGTCAATGAAGAGGGAACACGCGTTGCGGCGGAGTATGTCGTGCAGGGGAGTTATATCCAGACAGACGACGGTTTGCCGGAGGCTGTTGGCCAGACGTATGAATTGCCGGCAGGCAGCTTTTTTGAAATCCGCGACGGGCAAATCGCCCGCATTACCACCTATTACAATCTGACGGACTGGACCAAGCAGGTTGGTGGTGTTGATGCTGGCAAGCAGGACGGTAAAAACACCTGAATCAACTTCTGCTGGACCTGCCCCTAAAAATGCGATTGTTTTGGTGGCCACGGATAGCGGAGTGGAACCATGAAAACATTTGGTGCAGGGCTATGTTTTTTTCTGATCTCGACAATTGCGTCAACGGCTGCCGATGCACCGGGCCAAGCCGAAGACTATCCTGAATTACCTGAGCAAAGCCGCTGGGATTTTGTTGTTGTTCCCTATCTGTTGGCACCGACAATTCAGGGGGATACCAAAATAGGTCGTCTGCCGGGTGTTGACCTTAATGTTTCTCCGGGCACCATATTTGAAAATCTGAAATTCGGCGCCATGGGGCATTTCGAAGTTCTATATGACCGCCGTTTCGGAGCCACTCTGGATATTGCCTATATGAACCTTGGGGCCGGAACGACCTTTCCGCGAACCGGCGGGCAAGTGAAGACCGGGCTCAAACAGGCCGTCACCGAAGGGTTTCTCGGATACCGGTTCTGGCAAGATGAACGCGCCTGGGCGGAAGCCTACGCGGGCGGTCGTTGGTGGTATAACAAAATCGACGTCAAAACATCTGGCGGGATTTTCAACGTCGACAGAGAACTGACCGAAAGCTGGGTTGATCCCGTCATCGGTGTGCGCGGGCAAATGTTCGTTGCGGAAAAATGGTCATTGTTCGGGAGTGGAAACATCGGCGGGTTTGGTCTTGTTTCCGATTTCACCTGGGGCGCACAAGGCGGTGTTGGATATCACTTCAAGGATAATTTGGCGCTTCACCTGCAATACAAGGCAACGGGCGTTGACTACGACAACGGCAAAACCGGGACCAATGCCTTTGCCTATGACACGATAACCCATGGGCCGATGATGGGGCTGGCTTTCAGTTTCTAGCCAGAGCACTTTCTCAAAAAATCCAAGTCGCTTCCCTCTTGTAATGACTTCAATATAACTATATAACTAGAATAATAGTTATTTATGGTGAGGCGATGATGGTTATTGAAGAAGCCGCGCAAGGATTTGCTGCGCTGGGCTCCGAGGCCCGGTTGCAGGTGATGTTGGCTCTGGTGAAAGCCGGGCACAAGGGGCTAACCGTGGGGGACATACAATCGCGGACCGGATTGGCTGCGTCGACCCTGGCCCATCATCTGAAGTTTCTGGCCTCCGCCAATCTCGTCATCCAGGCAAAGGACGGACGCTCCGTGGTCAACCGGGCAGCGTTCAACCATCTGGAAGCGCTCGCCGGTTACATCTTGAAAGAATGCTGTGCCGAGGACTACGGTCTTATTCCGGCCGACCTTGAAGAAAGGGCAGCCAATGACTGACCTTGCAGATACACAATCCTCTCCAAACGCATCGTGCTGTGGCTCTGAGCCAAAGCAGGCATCGCCCAGAAACTGGTCGTGGAAGCAGCTCCCTGGCCGACAATACCTGTTGTCTCCCTGGGCGATTGTCGTTGCCGGTCCGCTGCTGGTGCTGGTTCTGGATCAGTCGCAATTTGTGGATTTCATCAGTTTTGCGATCCGGGCGTTTCTTGGAACATTGCCTTATATCGCATTTGCGGTTCTGCTGATCGCGTGGCTGAAGGCAGCTGGCGCAGAGGCTTATGTCGGCAAGGCATTTGAAGGCCGGGAAACACAGGCGATCCTGCTGGCCGCGCTGTTTGGCGGGTTGGCACCGTTCTGTTCCTGTGAAGTCATTCCGTTCATTGCCGGGCTGCTGGCCGTCGGTGCACCGCTGTCCGCGATCATGGCATTCTGGCTGTCGTCGCCGTTGATCGACCCGCCGACATTGCTGATCACCGCCGGTGCGCTGGGCTGGTCCTTTGCCATTGGCAAGGCGGTCTTTGCGGTCACGCTGGGCCTGTTTGGTGGGGCTATGGTGGCATTGGCAATGCGGTCCGGGCTATTCAAGAATCCGGTGAAGGTTCGAGACGAGACGTTGGGCTGCGGTTGCGGTGCATCTCCCAAAACCGGAAAACCTGTCTGGCAGTTCTGGAAGGAAGACGAGCGCAAGGCCTCGTTCAGGACAGAGCTTCTGGCGAACGCCAAATTCCTGATCAAATGGCTGGCGCTGGCCTATGTGTTGGAAGCAGCTCTTGTCACCTATATCCCTGCGGACCTGATTGCCCGGGTTGTCGGCGGCACCGGCATCGGTTCGATCGTGATTTCGGCATTGGTGGGCATGCCAGCCTATCTTAACAGCTACGTCGCCCCGCCGCTGCTCTCCGGCCTGATGGATCAGGGCATGGGAACAGGCGCTGCCATGGCCTTCATGATTGCGGGCGCGGTCAGCTCGATCCCTGCCATGGCCGCTGTCTGGTCACTGGTCAAACCATCGGTCTTTGCCACCTACATTGGGCTGGGTCTGACCGGCGCAATCCTGTCCGGTGTGATCTTTCAGGCGGTGGTTTGAGCAGAGCGGTTCTTTACCCTTACCCCTTGCGAGGGGAGGCTGTTCCCGGCAACCACTGTCTTTGAGGGGTATTAAGTAGGTAAGGTGCGACGTTGCCACACCTTCCGAACGTCATCCCCGACTTGATCGGGGATCTAGTCCACCTATCAAAACGGGTCAGAGCGGCGGGAGTGCCGAAAGCCTCTCGCCGATACAAATGGGCATTTCGTTTTGCAGGATCGGGCATTGGATCCCCGATCAAGTCGGGAATGACCTAAGAAGTTGAGTTTGCCGCGGTGTATAGGGCCAATTAGCGGTTGCACCCATTTTCTACCTCTGCAAATCTGCCAAACATTGGGCAGGGGAATACATTGGCGATCAATATAAAATCAGGCAGGGATTTGGTCAACTGGCTTGACGACAGGCCGCTGGATTGGGCGCAAGTTATTGCAGTTCGTGCGGCGCTCCGAGTTCAACCGATCGGCTACCGGGTCTTTGACGTTTCAGACAATGTCCTTGATGCTGATCTCAAGAAGGGCTTGATCTTGCAGTCCTTCCGGGCAAACTTCATTTCCTGGGCTGCGTGCAATTATCCAGCCCAGGAAATGAGATCCACCGCCACTGCCGCTGCCGATGCCGCCACCGCCGCCGCCGATGCCGCCGCCGCCAGAGCCGCCGATGCCGCCGCCGCCGCCGCTGCCGATGCCGCCGCCGCCATCGCCGCCGCCGATGCCGCCGCCGCCGCCGCCGATGCCGCCACCGCCACCGCCGCCGCCGATGTCGTCGCCGCCGCCGCCGCCGTCGTCGATGCCGCCACCGCCGCCGCCGATGCCGCCACCGCCAGAGCCGCCGCCGCCTGGTTTGAAATTGGGGTGGATTGTCTTTACCTGGAAGGCAACAAAAAGTCGGCGAATCTCATATCGGAAACCCTGTGGTTAGGGCGCCAGGTTGGCGGCGGTAGCACAGGCTCGGCAATGCCAGACTGGGTAGGTGGGGCGATTGACGCCTTTGCAAAAGGTGAATTGTGGCAAGGATACTCCTGGGAAGTACTTGCCCAATGGCAAATGGCGCTTAATCCTGCGAATGGTGGACAGAAGCCTAGGAGTCTTTTTAGTGAAACGGCTAACATCGAAATAGCCACAAAACCGAACGAATTCTGGGCAATTACGGAAGAGCGTTCTGCCGAAACAATCTTGCAACACATCATGGTGATTGCTGGCTGGCAGCCTGAGGCTAACGTTGCGGATTGGGACTTCTTCCTTTCTTACACGGAGGCAGATGAAGTTGCTGCTAAGCGTATTTCCAATGTTCTGGAAGATGAGGGCTATACTGTCTTTTCCCAGTTCAATGACATGACTGCTGGCAAGAGTTTTGTCGGAGAAATGAACCGTGGCCTTGAGGGCATGGGGCGAATGATTGCGGTCTATTCGGAGGACTATTTCAGCTCTGGCCCGTGCACGGCAGAATGGGAAGCCGCGTTTTTGTTTGATGCTGCTGGCGAGAAGGGAAAAACAGTTCCTTTCATGGTCCGTCCGTGTGCTCCGCCGCCTTTGGCAAAAAGATTGGTCTGGACACCACTTTATGGTTTGTCACCACAGCAGGAACGAACAGCCATTTTGGATGCTGTTCTGGACGCGAAGACGCCGAACGACCGTGTTGCCCAGCGGGCTCTGTGGAAGGAACTAATCAGCCCGGATGTGACGTTGGATGCCACTGAGGCCAAGCTTGATGCGTCTGCCAACGCGGTTTTTGATGAGCCTTTCGCTGAAACAGACCTGTTGGAATTGCCGGAACGACTGCGCGCTTTGATCAAGACGGCTTTAGCCGCTCTTCGAGGCAGAAATTCCCCTTCGGGATTTCCGGAAGCTCTTGAGAGTTACCTCAAAGAACTCGATGCCCGAGGTCCCAACTGCATAGTCGGTCTTTTGAAAGATCTGATGGAGTGCATTGAAGCCGAGGCCGAAGCCGAAGATGCCGACTATTGGTGTTCGGGGGCGACACTCACGACTGCTCTTCGGAAAATCCGTGAAAATCATGCGCTTCTCATAGCACATTATCCTTTGGATCAGAGCCGGGAACGTCTCCTTCGCGCGGTCGATGTTGCGCCAGAAAAATATGATCCTGACGCAAGCCGAAATTGGCGTGCAGAAGTACTCAGGGCGACCCGTGAAGCGCATGAAAACGATCTTGTTACGGATGAGTATCGTGCAGCGGTGGAGAACCGGGACCGTGTTACGCGAGACATTCTCGATCTTCGTTCACCCCAAATTCCGGAAACCGAAGATGAAGAATACCGGCTCAGAGAAGAAGAGCGGGCCCGCAGAGTGGACGATGCGAAGAAACGCGCTCTTGCCCAACAGGCCGGGTTTGCAGACAAGTCTCTTGATGTTCTCGGCAAATTGACGAAAATCGCAGACTCGCGTTCTGTTCAACGTCTCGCTAAAGCACTGCAGGATCTGGCGGATTGGTTTTGGTGATCGAGAAAACAGTGCCTTTGTCTCGACCTCATCCTGAGGAAGCGCGTAAGCGCGGTCTCGAAGGATGGGCCATACTACTCGGCGGTCAATGCATAATTCCACGATCCGTGCAGTCGCCCATCCTTCGAGGCTCCGCTGCGCTTTGCACCTCAGGACGAGGATTGAGATAAACGCCGCAACGTCCGGGATGACTATAGGGTCGCCTGATCCGTGTGCCTTATCTCCGCTTCCGGCTGAACACCATCTTCTGGTCCGCGAGCTTATCCTTCGGGCCAGTCCAGGCGTAGGCCAGAAGAGCGGGTTCGAGCTTGGAAACGGTGATGCGGTGAGTGTGTTCCGGCGGATTGAAAATCATGGAGCCGGGTGAGTAGACACCTTGATGATTTTCGGAAACGGCGCCGGACAGACAAATGTAGCTTTCCGAGATGCCGGAGTGCGAATGCGCTGGATACGTGCAGCCGGGGGCAAACAACACCAGCCCCAGAATGACCTCCGTCGTCAGGATAGGGCCGTTCGGGCCGCAGATCTCGGCGTAGGCGTAGGTGTTTTCAAGGCCGCGCGGGACTTTTTCATAGCCATATTGCCAGATGAGTTGGTCTTGAACAGATTCCACGGCGCGAATGAGCGGTGCCGTGCGTTCCTGCCGGCCTTCGTCCAGCGCGCGTTTCAGGTGAGCGGTCACAGGTTTTTGCGCGGGGGCATCAAACTGGATATCGGCATTGGACTTTGTCACTCGGCTGATGGCCTCGCGCACGGTGCGCTGGTGCGAGCGAATGCGGTCACTGCCGCCAGAAGATAGAAACCGGTAGGCTTCGTAATATTCGCGCAGCAGATACCCCCAGTCCGGATAATGCGATAGCCGCCGACTGGAGAGGGTTTCCGTTTCTGACATGTCTGCATTTGCCATTGTGCGGTCTCCTGTACCGAAATCCGTAAGTCGAGAAACCTTACCTGATCGGGTGGACCCCGCCTTTTCAGGTCCGGCATAAAGACCCAAAATTTCGTCATGGTGGATGAGCTTTAAAACCGGCTTGCACCTGTTGCGCGGGGCGATACTCTGCGGCTTCGAAATCGCAAGGTGTATTCATGTCAGTTATTGTTGTCGGGGCCGGAATTTCCGGTCTGTCCACCGCATGGGCGCTTATGAAAAAGGGCGTGGATGTCACGCTGCTGGAGCAGGGACCGATTCCCAATCCCATGTCGGCTTCCGGTGATCAGCATCGCATCATTCGCCGCGCTTACGGGGGCAAGGGCGGCTATCAGCGGCGTATTGGTGATGCATATGCGGCGTGGGACGAGATGTGGGAGGATCTCGGTGACAAACATCTGGTGGAGACGGGCTACATGCTCCTGTCGCAGCAGCCGGGGGATGGTGGTGATACCTATCGTGACGGGTTGATCGAGGGAGGGTACCAGTTCGAAGACTTAAGCCCCAAGGAAACCGCTGCACGATATCCCTTCATTGACCCCGCGACGATCCGATTTGGAGCGGTCAGTTCGGAGGGTGGCGTTCTTCTATGCCAAAAGATTGCGAGTGGTCTGCGGGACTGGTTGATGGCCCTCGGTGCTGATGTGCGCGAGAACACGACTGTTGCCTCTGTTGATCCGGGAGCCGGATCGGTGACGCTAAAAGACGGATCTGTCTTGTCAGCCGATCATGTCGTCGTTACCGCAGGGGCCTGGACGCTGGGCCTGTTCCCGGCGCTGGATGTGAACCTGACGACCTACCGGACTGCCGTCGTCTACTTAACGCCTCCTGCGGATCTGAAAGATGCCTGGGAGACTGCACCCGCGATCCTCGATCCTGGCGGGGAAATTGACGGATATGTCTTGCCGCCCGTGCCGGGCACAGGTCTGAAATTTGGAGCTGGTATCCACAAATACACGGCGGAACCGGATCAGGACCGATTTGCGAAGGCAGGTGAGGGCGAGATCCTGCGCGACTATTTCTCACCACCATTTGCCCGGATCGAGGAGTACCGGGTCGATGATGTTGTGACCTGCGCTTATACCTTCACGGCGGATCGGCATTTCTTTTGCAAAACGGAAGACAAGGCGACGATCGTCTCCGCCTGTTCAGGCCATGGCTACAAATTCGGGGCTGTTGTCGGGCAAAAACTGGCGGACGGCATCCTGTCAAAGGACATGGACACCGCCCGCATCTGGCTGGAAGCGCGGAACTAGCCTCGTTTCCCGATCATTCTGCGGTCGACGACAGCATTCGTTTCATGACAGCGTCTTTGAGCACGAATTTGTGCCAGAGCGCACCGACGATATGCAGTGCTATCAGGAGAATGAACGCAGGTTTCATATAGTGATGCACTGCGCCAGCTTCCCTGATGCCGAAGAACCAGGCAGCAATGCCGGTTAGTGGTGCTGCTATCAGCGAAACATAGAGCAGATTGTGTGCAGCCCTGGCCAGAAAATCCTGAACTTTGGGTGCCGGAACAGGAGCTGGTGCACCGTGTTTTATGCGCAACGCCAGGCGCGCGATCATCAACATGAGAATGGTAATTCCGAATATCACATGGGATCTGCCAAGCACGACCGTGATCATCTCGGGTGTGGTGCCGTCGCGAAGGGCCCGGCCAAAGTCACCAATGTTTTCGCCAAAGATAATCTGGAAGAAGACAAGTGCGGCAATCAGCCAGTGAAGGATGATTTGCGAGCGGGCGTAGGAAAGAGGCTGGCTGGAGGACATGGCGCACCTTTGGGCTTGCTGATTTCGGCCGCGGGAGGGCGGCTAATCGAGATTATAATCCCCAGATGTCGCAGCAATATGTTCACGTTGTCGCAAATTGTATCAACCGTTTGCGGCAGTCACAAAAAAAGGCCCGGGCTGAGACAGCCCGGGCTTTCGCATCGCATGTGGACGCTTATTTGAATTTTTTGATCTCGCCCGACTTCATGCGGTCTAGGAAGCTGATGAGCTCTCTTTTGACGACCGGCATCAGAACATAGAGACCGATGATGTTGACAACCGCCATGGCGAAGATTGCAGCATCCGAGAAGTCGATGACCGGGCCGAGATTGGCCGCCGCTCCGATGACCACGAACACGCAGAACATGACTTTGAACACCAGTTCTTTGGATTTGCCTTCACCGAAGAGGTACGTCCATGCTTTCAGCCCGTAGTAGGACCAGGAAATCATGGTGGAGAAGGCGAACAGGACCACAGCCACCGCCAGCACATACGGGAACCAGCTGAAGGCACTGCCGAAGGCTGCCGATGTCAGGCCAACACCGGAAGCGCCGGTTGCCGTCACGATTGTTCCGTTTTCAACGATGTAGTTGCCCGTTGCGGGATCTGTCATCAGCTGACCGGTGATGATGATCACGAGAGCAGTCATGGTACAGATTACAACCGTATCGATGAACGGCTCCAGCAGGGACACGAAACCTTCCGTGATTGGTTCCTTGGTCCGCACAGCAGAGTGGGCAATCGCAGCGGAGCCAACACCGGCTTCGTTGGAGAAAGCTGCCCGCTTGAAGCCCTGGATCAAGGCACCGGCAATACCGCCGGCAACACCGGATCCGGTGAACGCGCCGTCGATGATTTCACCAAAAGCCCAGCCGATCTTATCGAAATTCATGATCAGGATGACCAGAGCAGCAGCCACATACATGACGCCCATGAACGGAACGACTTTTTCCGTCACGCTGGCGATGGACTTGAGGCCGCCAATGATAACGGCAAAGACAACACCGGCGAAGATCAAGCCGGTGATCCAACCCGGAAAATCGCCAACGATACTGGCAATCTGCTGATGAGCCTGATTGGCCTGGAACATATTGCCGCCGCCGAGCGCGCCGAGGATACAGAATACCGAGAACAGGATCGCGAGGAACTTGCCGCCCGGAACACCGCGTTCCTTGAAGCCCTTGGTGATGTAGTACATCGGGCCACCGGAAACCGTGCCATCTGCATATTCATTCCGGTATTTGACGCCAAGCGTACATTCGGTGAATTTCGACGCCATGCCCATTAGGCCAGCGAGGATCATCCAGAATGTTGCCCCGGCACCGCCGATGCTGACGGCCACTGCAACGCCTGCGATATTGCCAAGCCCGACAGTTCCCGAAAGGGCTGTTGCCAGTGCCTGAAAGTGGCTGACCTCACCAGCATCATTAGGGTCGGAATAGTCGCCCTTCACGATAGAAATTGCGAGCTTGAAAGCCCGGAACTGAATGAATGCGAAATAGAGAGTGAAAATGGTCGCTGCGATCACTAGCCAGGCCACGATCCAGGGAAAGCTGGTTCCGGGGAACGGGCTGAAGATTAGGCTGACGAACCAACCGGTCGCTGCTGAAAATACGGAATTGACCTGCTCATCGAGTGACTGCGCAAGAACCGGGCTCGTTGCCAGAAGCAAAGAAGCTGCGCTCAATGCGCCTTTCTTAAAGACAGACATATCTACAACCTCTTATCTCAAGGGACGATGGTGACTGGAACTGACGCATGTTGCGCCAGACTTCCGGCTACCGATCCGAATACGCGGGTTGTCAGACTGCTGTGCCCTGTTCGTCCGATGAAGATCTGATCTGCACCTTCTTCTTCGGATATAGCAATGAGCGTGTCGACGATGTTGCCATAGCGCATGACACTCTTCACATCAGAGTGGCTGGCCTTGAGCTTGGCAATCAATGGCTCAAGCACATGTTTTTCCGCACGCTCAAGTTCCTCGTTACGGCGTTTATGCCGCTCTTCGATTTCCTGAGGTGTCAAAAATGTATACGGAGACCACTCCAGTACGTGAGCAATGACCACCTGCGCCTGACAGGCTTTGGCTTGCGTCACCGCAAACTCAACCGCCTTGCTAGATGTGTCACTGCCGTCATATCCAACGACATATTTGATCGCCATGTATCCCTCCCAGTATTGGCCTACCAAAGTTTAACTGTAGCAGAGGGGGGAACTGTCATATTTACCTAAAATCAGGCCGGTAAACGAAATTATTGGAAAGAACTGATGTAATATTTGAAATTTGTAGCAAAAATTTCTAAGGAAGATTTTTCGTTGTCCTGAAGGACTAACGTTTCCGGTATGCGCAGATTCGTCTTTTGGTTGAATTTAAGGCGGTATGCTCGGGCAGTTGTTACGCCCGGCCACGACCTTCTTCGACAGCATCCAGAATAAACTTCGGCAGCGCAAAAGCTGCGGCGTGGACATCTGGCGTGTAGTACTGGGTGTCAAAGCTCGCTGCCTTGAAGCGTTCTTCCAGAACGGACACCGCCTGTTTGCGGAGTTCTGCATTGTCGGAAGCCCAGCCGAGGGTCATGTGACCACCGAAATAGGTTGGGATCGCGGCAATATAAGCACTGGCGTCTTTGAAAATCCTGGAGAATCGTTCGATGCTCGTTACCAACTCGTCCTTTTGTAGAAACGGAACGCCATTCTGAGTCACCAGAACCCCGCCTGGTGTCAGGATGCGGTAAACGTCGCGATAAAAGCCCTCGGAAAAGAGAACCTCGCCCGGACCATGCGGATCGGTGCTGTCGACGATGACAACATCAAACCGCTCTTCGGTTTCAGCCACATACTTCAGGCCATCAGCGATCACCAGCTCGAAACGAGTGTCTTCCAGAACGCCCCTGTTGAAATCACCGAAGTGTTCCATCGAAAAGTCGACAACGGACTTGTCGATTTCGACTTGAACCAGTTTTTCGAGTGTCTTGTGCTTGAGGGCTTCTTCCGCGAGCCCGCAATCACCGCCACCAACGATCAGGACGGTGCGGGCAGAGCCATGAGCCAGGATCGGCACATGGGCCATCATCTCGTGGTAGATGAATTCATCCGCCGAAGTCACCTGTGTGACGCCGTCCAGCATCAGAACCTTGCCAAAGACAGGGTTGGAAAAGAGCACCAGATCCTGATGCTCTGTTTTTTCCTGATAGAGGATCTCATCGCAGCTGTAGCTGACTTGAACGCCAGGGTAGAGCGTCTCGTCGAATTTTAATCCGTTGCTCATTCCGCTGCGTCCATTGCATGGGGTTTGGACAGTTGGTCTGCCACTTCCCGACCGCGCAGTAACTCGGAGACTGCGGTCTTGCCGGGTTTGAACGCCTTGCGAAGAACATCCACGCATTTTTCAGGCTTGGCATCGCCGCACATGAAAACGTCAAACGCTGCGTAACCAGCTTCTGGCCAAGTGTGTACGGAGATATGGCTTTCAGCCAGAACCGCTACACCTGAGACGCCAGTCGGCTCAAACGGATGCAAATGGATGTGTAACAACGTTGCACCGGCCTCATCGACACATTTGCGCAAGGCGTCTTCCACATGGGAAAGATCGTCCAGACGCTCTGCGTCATAAAGGTCGATAATCATATGCGCACCAGCGCAGTGAACCCCTTCCTTCTGAATGAAGTGGTCCAGTCGGTCGTCTGCATTTACTGCAGCGGCCACGGTCAAAACGTTTTCTTCCCTCTGGGTGGTGCTTCTTGGCTCGGCAACGCAAATTGCGTCTTCTGCTACACGAGCCTCCAAGTCCATCCCCAGTTCGAAGAGGGCGTTGCTTTCCATATCGCTCTCCCAAACCAGCAGATGTACCCGGTTTTTAATTCCGGAGCGCACTCCTTATAGACAAAGCTTTTTCTTCTCAATCGTTATTTTTAAAAAATTGTGGTGCTGACTGCATTTCCGGTGCGCAGTTATTGCTTTACAGCAAGGTTGGAGAAAAAAACGTTGCTAATTGAAGGCATTAACGATGTCGGTGGAAATCAGGTGCCTGACCGGGGCGAAGCTGGAAAATGCGCTGAATGATGTTGCCCGGTTGCGGATGTCCGTCTTTCGGGACTGGCCCTATCTCTATGACGGCACGCTTGAATATGAAGCAAGGTATTTGCAGCGCTATGCCGAAGCCGATGGCGCTGTCGTCATCGGAGCCTATGATGGCAACAGACTTGTAGGGGCTGCGACCGGGGAACCGCTTGGCGCCGAGTATGAGGCCTTTCAGACGCCATTGCAGGCGCACGGGTACGATCCCGCCCAGGTCTTCTACATGGCAGAATCTGTTCTTGAACCTGGCTATCGCGGGCGGGGGATTGGTCACAGGTTCTTTGATGAGCGCGAAGCCCATGCGCGTGGCCTCGGATACCGTGAAGCGGTATTTTGCGCAGTTATTCGCCCCGACGATCATCCGCTGATGCCGGCACACTACCAACCATTGGATCCGTTTTGGTCGAAGCGCGGTTATCTCAAGCTGGAAGGTATCACGGTCGTGTTTCCGTGGACCGATGTTGGTGAGAGGGAAGAAACAGAAAAACCGATGCAGGTCTGGTACCGGGCGCTGTGATCAGGAGCTGAATTCCCATTACTATGCAGAACTGCACCCACCCCATCGCGATTCATGCGCAATGGAGCGGGTAAATGTGTTTGCCAACAGCATTACTTGGTGGTGATTTCCCAACTGATCGTCACGCTTGCGCTGATGGTCTCTTCACCAGCCTCGATCGGTACGGCATCAGCCTTCGCCATCATCATGCTTTCCGCGCGCATCATCATTGGGCGGGGCATTTGGACACCGGTTTCTGCGATTGTGATGATGTTTACGAGTTCGACACCAGCTGCATTGCTGAAGATCTCTGCCTTGTGGCGGGCTGCTTTAACTGCTGCTTTGCGGGCTTCATCCAGCTTTTCATCGGGATCACTGACCTGGAAGCGGATGCCATCAACGGCATTTGCGCCGCTTTCGACGACCGTATTGAGCAGGTTACCGAGTGTGCCTAGGTCGCGAACGTTGATCTCGACGCCATTGCGGACTTCATAGCCGATGATTTCCGGTTGCCGATTGGACCCATCAGTGATGCGCTCGTAGCGCGGATAAATCGAAAAACCACTGGTCTGAATATCCTTGGCTTCGATATCTGCTGCCTTGATGGTCTCAATCACCTTGCTGAGGTCCCTGGTGTTTTGAGCCAGAGCGTCCGGCGCTGTCTTGGCCGCGGTCACAACCCGTGTCGTGATGACTGCCATATCAGGGGCAACGGAGACGGATCCGCGGCCTTCCATGGTTATGGATCCGCGGGTTGAAGTCTCTTCTGCATATGCTGCGGGTGCAGAAAACATCGCGGCTGCAAGGCTGACAGCCAACCCCAAACGGCGAACGTGAGGTACGGGAAATGCAGAAACGGCAGGCAGCATTGTTCTCATGGTTTCATCCTGTAATGCGACAATCCAACGTGATTGCAGATTTGCTCCCCCATTGCGGCAGGGGTATGGCTGTCTGGTTCATCTCCGGTTCAGATGATCGTAGCGAGTTAAGCGCTCTCTAGATCTACTGAAGAGTCAGACTACCGTTTTCTAAGGTCGATCTGCGATTTCACCATTTTCGGACAGAAGAACTGCGATGGCTCGTGTGCCTTCAAAGCGTGAGCATCCGATCACGACCATGACTGTGAGCGGGACACACAGGACCATGCCGACAACGCCCCAGATCGCCCCCCAAAATGCCAGCGACAGCATGATCACTAGGCCAGAAATATTGAGGTTTGCCCCCATTAAGCGTGGTTCAATCAGATTGCCGACGCAGAACTGGATCATGCCAAGACCGCCAGCAATCAGGATGAAGGGACCAAGAGTGTCATAATAAACGACGGCAAGAAGGCTCGGGAAAATTACACTGATCAGGGAGCCGATGGTTGGAATGAAATTCAGGATAAACGCGATGAAACCGAACAAAGCTGCATAGGGTAGCCCTATCACGATCAGAACAAGACTGGTCAGAGCTCCGGTTGCAACGGATACGGCGGTCTTGATCGTGAAGTAATGCATGATCGACCTGTTGATTTCTGCTCGCAGGGCGAACGCTGCTTCGGCTCTTTCCTTGGTTGCAAACAGCCGTTCGAATTTCTTGTCGAATGTCGATTGTTCCAGCAGAAGAAACAGCACATAGATGAAGATCATGCTGGCTGATCCGGCGATGGCAGTGACCACACTGGCGCCCGCCGTCACCATTCTGGGCACCAGTGAATCCGGGAACAGGTCTTTCAGCTCAATCGGATCATTCAGTTTGAACAGCGCTGCCACTTGGTCAAAAAGCTGTTCCAGCCGTACCTGATAGGTTGGTGCATCCTGTGCAAGCTGCGTCAGATTTACAGTTACGATGTCCAGCACAAAGGTGCTGGCAACAAATATCGCAAGAAGTGCGAGTGGAAACGCTACATAACCGGGAAGGCGCCAACCCTTGTATTCAATGCGTCCAAACAGGTGTGACAAGGCGTTGATCATGTACCAAACGATGATCGCGATCACGAACGGAAGAACCAAGGATCGCCCGATAACCAGCAGCCATCCGATCATGCACACCAAAAACACTGTCAGGGTAACCGAGAGAAGGGGTGAACGCATGAGGGCTCCGGATCAAAACAACTTCTAGGACTGTCCTAGCCTGTTCATCTTTGCAAGGAAAGCCTCGGCTGTCGCTGTGCAGCCCTTAAAAGATTGGATTACGGAGCCTTAACTCCGGTTGCCACTTCCTGCAGCATATTTGCGCGTTGATTAGAGGTTCCATGTTCTTGCATGCTTGGCAAAGGCATGAGAATGTGCGCCGGTTTACGGCTCCGGAAGGAGCCGCTTCTGATGAGGTTATCGATGAATTCCAAAACCGTTCGCCGATTGCTACGCGTGGTCATTCCGCTTGCCATCTTGTTCTGGCTTCTGCCATGGGTTGCGGGCCTGTTTCTGGTTTGCGGCCTTCTGGATTTGGCACGTCACAAGCGTTTCGATGCGGCTCTTGTCTCAAAGTATTTCTCCGGAAACGGATTGCTCACCTGGCTGTTGTCTCCGGTAAACCTTTTTTTCGACCTGATTTCCAAGCGACACGCCTATCGGATGAAACTGGCCGAATTCCCAGATGAGGAACGTGCGGAAATCGAAGGCATGCTGAAAGTGTTTGACGACCGGCGTGAAGAGATCATGACCGACCTTGTAGAACGCATGGGGGACAAACGTCGCGGAATGGTGTTTTACCGCTGGTATGATCAGAGCGTTGATACGTCGATTTCCGAGTTCAACCACGATTTCAAATACATCAAGACGATTGGTGTTTCGATCTTCAATGGCCAGGAAAAAACATCCCTCCATTTTGGTCCACTGCGTTTGACAATCCGTCTTCTTTACAATCTGACACCGCGGCAGAGCGACGAGATCTTCATTGAAGTGAACGGGGACAAGCACTTCTGGCACGATGATCCGCTCTTCATCTTCGATGACACGATCCAGCACCGATCGGTAAATGGGGAAGATGGCCTCCGTGCCTGTGTTTTTGTCGATGTGCTGCGTCCCAGCGCGTTAACTGGGCTGCAGAATGTTTGCGTCAAGATTTTCAACGTCCTGCTGTCCGGCATAAATCGGGTTTTCTACAAAAACTGGGACATGCTGACCAAGAAAACCGACAACACCAACACGCAGGCCGGGCAGTAGAGGGCCGATTTTCTGTCGAGAGGATGCTGCTTCCTGTCTGGTTGCCTCTGCGCAATCTGGCTGCAGGACCGCAAAGGCTTGTTGAGTGCGGCTCAAAGGTCTTGCGAAACGGCAAACCTTTGGTGTAGGTAGCACTTCAGCGTGCAGACTGAATCATTCCGCGCGCTTAGGGCCTGTAGCTCAACTGGTTAGAGCCGTCCGCTCATAACGGATTGGTTGGGGGTTCGAGTCCCTCCGGGCCCACCATTTTCTTTTAAATCAATGCCTTAATCGCCGAATTGCCTGTGTAGCTCGCCACCCAAAACTGGAATTTTTGACACCACGATCTGGAATTTTCAGTTTTTTGGGTGGATTTGACGGCGCTGGGCGGCAAAACACCCCTTTCACCGCCCATTTTAGGACTTTCGGGCCGTCGCATAGCTGCTTTTGAACACCTCTTGAAGACCCTTTAAACCCCGTTAAACGACCATTTAAAGCGCCAGATAACGGTGGAAATTGTGAATTCGCTGCACACAGGTCCAAGGTCCGCAATGCGGACAAAGCTGCCACTCGCTTATCGATATTCAATGCCGGGTTCTAAGTAGTGCGTCGCGCCTTTGCGTAGAGGTCAACCGGTTCGAACGGCAACGATACCGCGGCTGGTCCGGGAAGGCGGCCCCGACGGAAATGAGAATACATGTTCAATCTCAAATCCGGCCTCATGAATGAGCGCTACGATCTCACTTTCTTGAAAAGTACGATGACGCCACTGCAGCCATATGATGACATTGCACCAATGTGGCTTGGAAACCACCAGATGCAACCGACCACCCCTTTCAAGAAGGTCGCGCATTTGTCGAAGAGCGAGTAAAGGATCGGGGCAATGCTCTATGACATGCGCTGCCAGAACGACATCGAACGGGCCCAATTCAGTCTCGCCCAACAAGGACTTGACCATCCGTGGTGCCACGCCGCGCCTGCACAATGCTTCACGACCATGTTCAAGCATTGCCTGGCTTGGCTCGAGCAAAAACAATTCTCGCGGCGGGCCGTTTATTGCAATCCAGGCTTCGGCGAAGGACGCCGTGCCTGCGCCAACGTCAATGACGCGCACGTCTCCAACGTCGTTTCGCCGTTGATGAGAGAGAAAGCCCAGATAGCCATCGTAGTATCCCAGCGTTCGCATCTTGTCGCCCCATAGAGGTGCGACGACGTCATAGCGACCGGTCGATCGGGGCGTCGTTCCTAGCATCAAATGAACCTTCCGTCGAATTCGGTGGTTTCCCAACCTCTACTTCAAAAGGTGACCTTCGAACACCCCGCAGCATCAGGCAAAATGGGCTCGAAACGGTCATTCGTTGCGTCGAGAAGGAAGGGCCGCAATGAGGATTCACCTGACTTTCCTAGTATTGCATGCATGTCCGCTTAAACGATAAGTCAACCGCCGAAATGCCCCGTCCAAATCCCACGGCGCTGCTGATCCCTTTCCTCGTAGACTCTGATAGCATCGGGAAGATCAGCCGGTAATAGGTCACTCTCTCCATTGGCGATCCTCGTGATCTGCATTGTAAACCAGGCAGTCACGCCACCTTCCGGTGGACCATCGAAGCGTGGGAATTGAGGATCAGGAACCCGCCCGATTTCCCACTTCTTTGGCAAATCCGGATCGACGACAAGGGCACGTGCCAGACCAACGAGATCAGCCTTTCCTTCCTCGATTCCGGCCTTTGCCTGTCGCAACGTCTTGAACCCGCCAGTGACCATGAGGGGGATATTTGTCTTGGCGCGGGCGCGTTTGGAGAAATCCAGAAAATAGGGGCCTGACCCTGCACGATCGGACGAAGACGGCGCGCCTGGAAAATACGTGCCGCCACTTATGTCAATCACGTCGATACTTGTGCCGTCGAGCGCGGCCACAACGGCAAGCGCTTCGTCCTCTTGAAAGCCGCCTTCAAGCTGATCCGTGGCGTTGAGTTTAAGACCAATTGGATAATGCGGACCAACGGCGCGGCGCACTGTGTCAACAGTCTCCAATACGAGACGCATTCTGTTATCAAGACTACCGCCATAGGCGTCTGTTCGTTTGTTGAATAATGGAGATAGAAACTGGCTAAGCAGGAATCCATGCGCCGCATGAATTTCGACACCCCCAAACCCCAGCTCCTTTGAGAGAACTGCTGTGCGGGCAAACTCTTCAGGTAAATCTTTAATATCCGGTACTGAAAGGGCACCACACTTCAATCCCGGCAAATCAAGTGCACTTGGCCCTTTCGGTTTGCTAATCGGCGCATCCGCCATGGCACCTGCATGTCCAAGTTGCAGCCAAAGATGTGCGTTGCTGGCCGATCCTCTGCGGGCCAGGACCTTGAATGGTTCCGGATTAGAATCGGCATTGAGGACTAAGTTCCCGGGTTTCTCTGCATAGTGTGGGGTGCCTTGAACCTCGCCAATAATTGACAAAGCTAAACCGCCTTCCGCCCATCGTTCGTATAGATGAATTTGGGCGGCAGTCGGCACGCCACAGCCATCACCGAGAGAATCTGACATAGCCGATTTTGCTAAGCGGTTCTTGAGGACGACCCCACACGGGAGATGCAAGGGCTGGAAAAGTACATTTGTATTCGAAGCACTCAATTTGGCGGCACCTTTACTTTCCAACAATATTGGAAAGCCGACATTCGTACTCGGTGCGGCATTTGTCAAAGTGGGCTCTTTCCGGTCATTTGCTGCAGTTCCCACGAATGACCGTAGTGGGTCAAGACTGACGTTCCTAATCCTGCGGCACCACCGGCAGCATGTAATGCAACACCACCTTCACCGCCCCAGCCGTAAAACTCCCCCCGTTTGCCGTCAGCCGAACCGCCGTGTCTGAGTAAAACGCCTGCGGCCCAATCACCCCGGCATTGGTCGAGCCTTCCGCGATCCCCAATGATCCACCGAACTTCGACGTCTCCCCGGCAATCCCGCAGTCATAGGACGCCGCTCCGGTGATGGCCGTTGATGTCCTGGTCGAGACACACCAGACAACGGCCCGATTCGGTATGACGATGGATGTGTCAACACTGGCACCGCTAAATCCGGTCAGTTCTTCTTCTACCGTACACATTCGACTCTCAGCCCCGGACGGCGTCTGTGACAAGACCGACACCTCCGCCAGAAACGCTCCATAGTCCTTCCAGCCGCTGGATGTGTAGATAGCCAATGTGCCCTCATCCGCGATAAAGGCCCTGAGGCCGGTGAACGGCGCAAAAAACGTCCAGGCGCTGTCAGCGTAATAAGCGATCTTGCCATCCTGCCCGGCCCAATTATCGGTACCGCCTGTCGCGACCAGATAAGTATCGCCGTCACCTGGACTACCCGGCGGCGCTGTCAGATCCCGGTCCAGGACCTCCGCGTTGCCGAGCGCATCAAGGAACACCAGCCCCTCAGCATGCGTGACTTCTTTCTGCGCCTGTCCGGCAGCGATAAACGGAATGCCCATTTTGGCTGTGTTGCTCATAAGGTCTTCTCCTCTGGCGTGCCCCGGCCAACTATTCCGGAGATCTGATAGATGCGGATGGAAACGGACACCTGCGCACTGCCAAAATCAGTTATCTGATCAGCTACTGAATAGGCATAGGCAGGTGACGTCAGACCTGCAGCCGTTCGAACCACAGTCGAACCGTTCAGAACCTCAAGGTCATAGAGCTCAGCGTCTTCATTGAGCGGCACATCAGTGCTATCCGCCCATGTGCCGTCCTTCCGTGTCCGGCGTATCCATGTGACATAGAGATTCCCGGCAGCATCTCGATTGCCACGCAAATGCACCGGAGAGAATGGCCTCAGAGCCACTGCTTGAAGCGTGTTTAAACGGTCCGTAAAGGTGGAATCCGTTGAGGATAGCGGCGCCGGACCATAGCTCCAGGAGCGTTCAATGTCACGATCGGCCAACGGCACATCGGCCTGCGTCAGCGCCGTATCAATCAGAACAACACGGGCACCACTGGCAACAGGATCGCGCATGGCATGTTCGGTTCCCAATCGACCGCGCAGCAGAACAGACTGTCCGTCATCAGGGTATTTGGAACAGATGGCTTTGTGATTTAGCGGAGAGTCTGGCTCATCGTGTTGGTTGATCTTAAGCGGCTTGATTGCGGTATTGCAATCGCCGTTGATTGAGTGTGTTTCGTTTGATCCTTTCT
>JBDWMJ010000025.1:0-451989 GCA_039972695.1 Roseibium sp.
CGGCGGCGGTGGCGTCGTCGGTGGCGGTGGCGGCGTAGGCGGCGGCGGCGGCGGCGTCGGCGGCGGTGGCGGCGGCGGCGGCGGTGGCGTCGTCGGTGGCGGTGGCGGCGGCGGTGGCGTCGTCGGTGGCGGTGGCTAGGACCTCTTTGCCATGGGCTGGATAACTGGCGGCAGCCCATGGCAAAGCCATAGCCCGAAACAATGGCAAAAGAAGGTCCGTGCGGAGTTCACCATCAGAGCCGGTTAATCTGACCAGCAACGGCGTCACTCGAAGCGCCGACCTTGCTGCAATCACCAATGATACGTCCACAGGCTGCTTGTTCAGCCATGCTTCCAATTCGTCTCGATCAAACTTTTCAGATTTTGTCGCCACGTGTCGTCCTCCGATCCGCAGCTTATGGGTGATACAGCGACTGGGCAATCACCTAAACCATTTTGTCGCCTGCGGTCCATCCTTCGAGACGCCGCAAGTGCGGCTCCTCAGGATGAGGTGGGGGGTGTAGATAAGTGTGGGGCATATGCGGCGCATCCTCAAAATGAGGCGATGGGTTTGGCGACTGCAGTTGGATATGACATTTACAGTCCATCCTTCGAGACAGCGCTTCCGCGCTTCCTCAGGATGAGGCGGTGGGGGCCGTAATTGGTCGCCGCACAAGCACTTCATCCCGAGAAGCGGTGGCGTCCGCAAACGCTCGCCGCACAAACTCCTCATCCTGAGAGGCGGTGGGGCCGCAAGTAGTCGCTGCACAAATACCTCATCCTGAGGAGCGAGCCTGCTCGCGTCTCGAAGGATGGGCTGCAAACTCAGGTCTTTCCAACGCCGCTTTTGCGCCCGCGCTCAGAAAGCTCCGGCAGCAGGTCAAAGTCACCACGGATCAGTGCTTCCTTTTTCTCAAGGCGCCAACCCTTCACCTGACGCTCACAGGAAATCGCATCGGTAGTGCGTTCAAAATGGCAACTGAAGACAAGCGTTACAGGGCGAAAGCGAGACGTGTATCCGTCACATATGCCTTGCTGGTGTTCACTGAGCCGGGTTTCGAGATCCTTTTTGGTGATCCCGGTGTAATAGCTGCCATTCGAGCACCTGAGGATATAGACAGTTGCGCTCATCGCACGCTCCTACCCCGCATCTGCATTCCCGTCGTGACAATAGAGCGGCTGCGGGACGGCTTCGTGAAATCGCTCCGTGAAGTGTCTTTATGCGGTGCATCCTTTGAGACGCCGCAAAAGCGGCTCCTCAGGATGAGGTAGTGGGTATGGCGACTTCAGATAGATATGACATTTGCGGCCCATCCTTCGAGACAGCGCTTCCGCGCTTCCTCAGGATGAGGCGCTGGGGGCAGAAAGCGCTCGCCGCGCAAGCACTTCATCCTGAGAGACGGTGGGGGCTAAAAGCGCTCACCACACAAACACCTCATCCCGAGAGGCGGTGGGGCCGCAAGTGGTCGCTGCACAAATACCTCATCCTGAGGAGCGAGGCTGCTCGCGTCTCGAAGGATAGGCTACTAACTCAGGCCAAGAGATCAAGGCAGCAATTACGCGCGGTGGACTGCCGGAAAAACCCAAGAGACAGGACGGGCGGGACAGCCTTTGCAATTATGCCACCAGATTCCCTGTCCCTCCCCTTGCAATTCCCGCAAATCAGAGTATACAGCGCGCTTCATCCGGGGTTTGGCCGGGGGCTGAACGGAAGGGCAATTGCCAGGATCGATGAAATGATCCGACTTCCTGTGTTCCCACTCCCGTAAGATTTCTCGTGCCTTTCAAGAGCTACGAGGAGGCTTTGCGCCAATCCCGTGTTGTCAACTGAGAGAAAGGCGACTTTCATGCCTCTTTATGAGCATATCTTCCTGGCACGCCAGGATGTTTCGGCCCAGCAGGTCGAAACACTCGTCGAACAGTACAAGGGCCTCATCGAAGGCGCTGGCGGTACTGTTGGCAAGGTCGAAAGCTGGGGTCTTCGCACTCTTGCTTATCGCATCAAGAAAAACCGTAAAGCCCATTACACCCTGATGAACATCACGGCGCCGCACGCAGCTGTTGCCGAGATGGAACGTCAGATGGGTCTTTCCGAAGACGTTCTGCGCTTCATGACCTTCAAGGTCGACGAGCTGGACGAAGAACCATCAGCAATGATGCAAAAGCGTGACCGTGACGATCGCGGTGGACGTGGTGGTGATCGCGGCGGACGCTTCGGCGACCGTGGTGGTGATCGCGGCGGACGCGGTGGTGACCGTGGCGGTGATCGTGGGGGCGACCGCGCTCCTCGCAAAGCTGAAGGGGAGTAATCGAACATGGCTGAAATTTCACAATCTCCAAGCCGTCGTCCTTTCTTCCGTCGCCGGAAGACCTGCCCGTTCTCAGGCGCAAACGCTCCGAAGATCGACTACAAGGACATCCGTCTTCTGCAGCGCTACATTTCAGAGCGCGGCAAGATCGTACCGAGCCGTATCACCGCCGTTTCCGCAAAGAAGCAGCGTGAACTGTCTCGCGCAATCAAACGCGCGCGTCTGCTCGGCCTGCTGCCGTTCCTGATCAGCTAAGCATTTCTCGTCGTTAGAGATGCATTTCTCCCGGGCCCGCCCGGGAGACCCGAATTGGGGCCGCGGGCAAACGGTCTCTAACCGCCATTCCAGAACAAGTGACATGGCGGGACAGTTGGAGAAATACCATGCAAGTTATCCTTCTTGAGCGTATCGCCAAACTCGGCCAGATGGGCGACACAGTTCGCGTACGTGACGGCTATGCCCGTAACTACCTTCTGCCACAGGGCAAGGCCCTTCGCGCCAACAAAGCCAACCTCGCCCGCTTCGAATCCGAGCGCGCGCAGCTGGAAGCCCGTAACCTCGAGCGCAAGACCGAAGCTGAAGCTGTTGCTGGCAAGCTTGACGGTGAAGCTCTGATCATGATCCGCTCTGCCGGTGAAACCGGCCAGCTTTACGGTTCAGTGTCCACTCGTGACGTTGCCGAAGGTCTAACAGCAGCTGGCTTCACGATTGGCCGCAGCCAGGTTGAACTGCGCACACCGATCAAAACCATCGGCCTGCACAACGTTCTGATCCAGTTGCACCCGGAAGTCGAAGTTGCTGTTTCAGTGAACGTTGCCCGTTCTGAAGACGAAGCAACCCGTCAGGCTGCCGGTGAAGATCTCACAACACCTGAGCAGGACATCTTCGAATTCGAGGAAGAAGAAGACGAAGAAGCTGAAGGCGACGCAGAAGAGTCTGAAGATGCTGCAGAAGCATCCGAAGAAGCTCCAGCGGAAGAAGAAGTCTAAGACTTCCCGCTTCAGGTTTGAAAAATTCAACGGCGCTGCTTGCAGCGCCGTTTTTCTTTTGCCGACAAATCAAATTTCTCATCATGCAAATGCATTTTTGATCGCAAATCCCGTTTCCGGCCAACGCCTTGAATCTGCAGACTTATTTATTAACTGGTCGTTAACCTTTTGAAATATCCAAATGAATTCAAAGACTAACATCTAACCCCTTGAGTCCTCTTGCCGTCTTGAAGTCAAGCCTGTTTCGATTCTTTCCCCGCTGATCTTGGGAAAACGAATAGAATCCAGTTCAGTGATTATTGTCTCTTGAGCGACCCGCATCCAGACGGTATTTCGAATGCAACGCGGTCAACGGGGGTTGGTATGAAAGGCACATTGAAGAAGGTCGAAACAGAAGAAAGCGAACAACGCTTAGCCCCGCACAATGCGGAAGCCGAACGGCAATTGCTGGGCGCTATTCTGGTCAACAACGAGACTTTCTATCGCGTGTCCGATTTTCTCGAACCGCATCATTTCTTTGTGCCGCCGCATCAAGAAGTCTATGAGAAGATCAGCCATCTTATTCGGGCCGGCAAAACAGCCTCCCCGATCACGCTGAAGACCTTCTATCCAACGGATGCGAAGATTGCAGACCTTTCGGCCACCCAGTTCCTTCTGCGGCTTGCCGGTGATGCCGCCTCGATCATCAACGCCGAAGACTATGGCCGCACCATTTATGACCTCGCTATCCGCCGGAACCTGATCCGCATCGGCGAAGACATGGTCAACATTGCGTTCGATGCCCCGATTGACGTTCCGCCAGTCCAGCAGATCGATGATGCCGAACGGCGGTTGTTCGAATTGGCCGAAACCGGCCGCAGTGAAGGCGGCTTCGTTGCCTTCGGTGATGCACTTACCGAAACCATCGAAATGGCCCATGCGGCCTGGAATCGCGAAGGTGCCCTGTCCGGTATCTCGACCGGTCTTCAGGATCTCGACCGATTGATGGGCGGCTTGCAGCATTCCGATTTGATCGTTCTTGCCGGACGACCTGCGATGGGCAAAACATCGCTTGCAACCAATATCGCCTACAATATCGCACAGTGCTATCAATCTGAAGAACAGCCTGACGGCACCCTCAAAACAATGAATGGTGGTGTTGTCGGGTTCTTCTCACTGGAAATGTCTGCCGAACAGCTGGCAACACGTATCATTTCCGAGCAGGCGGAAATCTCGTCCTCCAAGATCCGCCGAGGAGATATTTCCGAAGCGGAATTTGAAAAGCTGGCAGCCTGTGCTCAGACCATGCAGACCGTTCCCCTGCATGTTGATCAGACCGGTGGCATTTCGATCGCGGCTCTCGTCTCCAAGGCGCGCCGCCTGAAACGCCAGCGCGGTCTCGATCTGTTGGTGGTTGACTATATCCAGCTTCTGTCCGGGTCCGGCAAGAGCCACGGCAATCGTGTTCAGGAAGTGACTGAAATCACGACTGGCCTCAAGGCACTTGCCAAAGAATTGCAGGTACCGATCATTGCGCTGTCGCAGCTCTCTCGTCAGGTGGAATCGCGGGATGACAAACGACCGATGATGTCTGACCTGCGTGAATCAGGATCTATCGAGCAGGACGCCGACGTCATCCTGTTTGTGTATCGTGAGGAATATTATCTCTCGAAAACCGAACCAGAAATCGGGTCACCGGAATATGCTGCCTGGGAAGCCAAGCACGAACAGGCAAAAGGCAAGGCGGAAGTGATCATCGCCAAACAGCGTCACGGTCCGACCGGAACCGCGAACCTGCACTTCGAAGGCCAGTACACCCGCTTCTCCGATCTTGCTGCCGATGATCATTTGCCGGAGCGCTACGAATAGGGTTTTCGGCACTTGGAAAATTCAGTATCCCGTTTCAGACCAAATCACATTAGGCTGTATCGGACATGATGAATGGTACATCCAAATGGGAACGGCGCAGCAGGATTGATGGGTTCAGCAGAAAATCACTTTCCATCTGATCACTATGGTGGCCGTCTGACCATCGATCTTGATGCCATTGCCGCCAACTGGGCATTTCTGAAGTCCAAACTCAAAGACGGCTCGGAGTGCGCGGCAACCATCAAGGCCAATGCTTATGGAACCGGACAGGAACAGGTAGCCAAACGGCTTTCTGAAGCTGGCTGCAACACCTTTTTTGTTGCTGTTCTCACGGAAGCTGTCTCGCTTCGAAAAACCTTACCCAATGCTGTCATTTATGTTCTGGACGGTTTGTTTCCCGGTACATCAAGACACTTTACCGACAATAGGTTGCGGCCAATCCTTGGGTCCCTGCTAGAACTTCAGGAGTGGGTCGAGGTTTGCAGGTCAACCGGTTCGAATCTTGAGGCGGCAATCCATGTCGATACCGGCATTCACAGGCTGGGCCTGTCACCGGTCGAGTTTTCAGATGCGCTTGGAAACCCGGATTTCATGGGAAATTTTACACCCACGCTGATCATGTCGCATCTGGCCTGTGGGTCTGAGCCGGATCATCCGATGAACCGGCGTCAATTGGAACTGTTTAAAAAAGTCACCGATCCATTTGCCCCTATCGCGCGATCCCTTGCCAATTCTGCAGGTGTGTTTCTTGGCCCCGACTATCATTTCGATCTCGCCCGCCCCGGCATTTCGCTCTATGGTGGCAAGGCGATTGACACAATGCCCAATCCGATGCGACCGGTCGCAAAGGTCGAGGCACGGATCATGATCGTGAGGGATGTCCCGACAGGTGACACCATCGGCTATGGCGCCAATCAGACCGCCATGCGGCCTTTGAAAAACGCTGTTGTTGCGGCTGGCTATGCTGACGGCATGATCCGAAGAGCTGGATCCACGGATGCTGCTCCAGGCGGGTTCGGCATGATAGATGGCCACAAGGTGCCAATTCTGGGCCGGATCTCCATGGACATGATCACACTGGATGTGACGGATGTGCCAGAATACCTTCTAAAACGCGGTGCCTTTGTGGAAATGCTGGGACCGAATGTTGCAGCGGCGGACCTGGCAGCTTATGCCGAGACCATCGACTACGAATATCTGACGAGTCTCGGCCGGCGCTTTGAACGTGTCTACGGTCCGCTCACTTGAACGGAGCATGCCTCAATGGCCCGCCGATCAACATCCTTCGTCTGTCAATCCTGTGGTGAGATAACCGCCAAATGGGTTGGCCGCTGTGAATCCTGTGGCGAGTGGAACACCATTGTCGAGGAAAAAGTCGGCGGTGGCATTGGCGGCGGCCCCGGCCGAGCCTCAAAGTCCAAAGGCCGTGTCGTGCAACTTGTCGGCTTGTCCGGGGATGCCAAGGAAGCTCCCCGGTTCCAATCCGAGGTCGCCGAGCTAGATCGTGTCACGGGCGGCGGATTTGTTCGCGGCTCTGCGCTTCTTGTGGGCGGTGATCCGGGTATCGGAAAATCCACCCTGTTGATTCAGGCAGCTGCTCAGGTCGCACATCTCGGCCACAAGACTGTTTATATTTCCGGCGAGGAAGCCATTGCCCAGGTGCGACTGCGCGCTGAACGGCTTGGGCTCGCGGATGCCCCCGTTGCCCTAGCGGCTGAAACCAGCGTCGAAGACATTCTGGCTACGCTTGAATCCGAGACTGCCCCTGCCCTGCTTATCCTGGATTCTGTGCAGACCCTGTGGACCGATCAGGCCGATTCTCCCCCCGGCACCGTGACACAAGTCCGCGCATCGGCTCAGGCTATGGTGCGCTATGCCAAGAAGAACGGCACAACGCTGGTTCTTGTCGGCCACGTGACCAAGGATGGCCAGATAGCGGGGCCGCGTGTTGTTGAACACATGGTCGATGCAGTTCTTTATTTTGAGGGCGATGGCGCGCACCAGTATCGAATCCTGCGCTCGGTCAAGAACCGATTTGGAGCGACAGACGAGATCGGTGTGTTTGAAATGACCGGCAAGGGTCTGATGGAAGTTGCCAATCCATCAGCTCTTTTCCTTGGTGACAGAAGTTCCTCTGCGCCAGGATCCGCTGTTTTTGCCGGTCTGGAAGGCTCCCGCCCCTTGTTGATCGAGATCCAGGCGCTTGTTGCGCCTTCGTCCCTTGGAACACCTAGGAGAGCCGTCATTGGCTGGGACAGCGCCCGCCTTTCCATGATCCTTGCTGTGCTGGAAGCCCGGTGTGGTGTTCGCTTCTCGCAGCATGATGTGTACCTCAATGTTGCCGGCGGCCTTAAAATCAACGAACCGGGAGCCGATCTTGCCGTGGCTGCTGCCCTGGTCTCTTCACTTAGCGGGCTTGCCCTCCCGGCAAATTGCGTCTATTTCGGCGAGGTCAGCCTGTCCGGGGCGATCCGGCCGGTCGCTCAGGCTCAGTCCAGGCTGAAGGAAGCTGAAAAACTCGGCTTCGATCAGGCCTATTGTCCGGAGGGCAATCTCAAAGACGGTTCCATGTCTTCTTTCAAGACGACAGGACTACCGGAACTTGGGGACTTTATCGCCAAACTCTCCGCTGAGGCTGGCGCTAAAGGTACAACCTGACGCATTATTGAGGCGGCTGAAACGAAGACTTAGCGCTGTCAGGCGCCAGACAGAGGAATTTTCAGAAACATGCCGATTACGCTGCTGGACGGACTGCTTCTGGTCATCATGCTCATCTCGGCGGTTTTGGCGATGATCCGTGGATTTGTCCGCGAGGTTCTGTCCATCGCCTCCTGGGTTGCCGCCGCCGTCGCCGCATTTCTGCTCTATGAGCGGGTCCTTCCCTACGCCAAACAGTATATCGCGCATGATCTGGTCGCGATGGGCGCATCTGCCGCAGCTGTGTTTCTGGTCACGCTGATTGTCGTCAGTTACATCACCATGCGTATTTCCGACTTCGTCCTGGACAGCCGCATTGGCGCGCTAGACCGGACACTCGGATTTGTATTCGGAGCAGTTCGTGGCCTCCTGCTTGTTGTGGTCGCGATGATGTTCTTCAACTGGTTTGTTCAGCCGGAACAACAACCGCAATGGGTCTTGAGCGCGAAGGCGCGCCCGATCCTGCTGTCGATCGGCGAACGTCTGGTTTCGATTTTGCCGGAGGATCCGGAGAAAGCCATCATGGACAAGATCAAGGAAAATGATCTGATGGGTGGTGGCAGCGCCAATGCGCCTGCCGAGGAACCGAACTACAGCGATTCCGAGCGCCAGGGCCTCGAGCAGCTGACGACGGATAACAACTGACGCCGGATACCGGCGCCCCGAACCAAATAACACAATGTTGGCCCGTCGCCGACCGGCAACAATCAAGGAGTGTTCCCCATGACTGGTGGGACCGATGTGCACGAGCCGTTTGATATCAATGCAGACAGCTTGCGTGAAGAATGTGGCGTGTTTGGAATATTGGGTCATGAAGATGCCAGCGCGCTGACGGCCCTGGGCCTTCACGCCCTGCAGCACCGTGGACAGGAAGCTGCGGGTATCGTGACGTTCGACAATGACCAGTTTCGCGCAGAGCGCCATCTGGGTCTGGTCGGCGATCACTTCTCCGATGCCGAGACAATCGGACGGCTTACGGGCCGTGCGGCCGTTGGTCATGTCCGCTATTCTACGACCGGCGAAACCATCCTGCGCAATGTACAGCCGCTGTTCGCCGAGCTCGAAGGCGGCGGCATCGCGGTCTGCCACAATGGCAATTTCACAAACGCTCTCACCCTTCGCCATCAGCTGATCCGCGACGGCGCGATTTGCCAGTCAACTTCAGATTCCGAAGTTGTCCTTCAGCTCGTCGCTCGCTCCAGAGAACGCAAGATCGTCGACCGTTTCATCGAAGCCATCACACAGATGGAAGGCGCTTATGCACTTGTTGCGCTGACGTCGAAGAAACTGATCGGCGCGCGTGATCCTCTCGGCATCCGGCCGCTGGTTCTGGGTGATCTCAACGGGGCTCCCATTCTAGCTTCTGAAACCTGCGCCCTCGATATCATCGGTGCCAAGTTCATCCGCGAAGTCGAGAACGGTGAAGTCATCGTTTGTACGTCCACTGGCATCCAGTCTTTCTTCCCGTTCGGTAAAAAACCGGCGCGCCCATGTATCTTCGAATACATCTATTTCTCTCGTCCCGATTCAATCATCGGCGGTCGCAGTGTCTATGACGTCCGCCGGGAAATGGGCAGACAGCTCGCGCGGGAAAGCCACAATGACGCTGATGTCATTGTCCCTGTTCCCGATAGCGGCGTTCCAGCTGCAATCGGCTACAGTCAGGAATCGGGTATTCCATTTGAACTCGGGATCATCCGCAATCACTATGTCGGGCGGACATTCATTGAGCCGACACAGCAAATCCGTGCGCTCGGCGTAAAAATGAAACATTCGGCCAACCGGTCCCAGATCGAAGGCAAGCGCGTCGTCCTGGTTGATGACAGCTTAGTGCGCGGTACGACATCGGTGAAGATCGTTCAGATGATCCGTGACGCAGGAGCAACGGAAGTCCACTTCCGCCTGGCAAGTCCGCCGATCAAGTATTCCGATTATTACGGTATCGATACGCCTGTGCGCGAAAAGCTTCTTGCGGCCAAATACAGCCTTGAAGAAATGCGCAATTATATCGGTGCTGACAGTCTTGCTTTCCTATCGGTCGACGGGATCTACCGTGCGATGGGATATGAAGGCCGCGACAACGAAAACCCGCAGTTTACGGACCATTGCTTCACGGGTGACTACCCGACGCCGCTGACAGATCTCTCGGAAGATCAGGAGTTTGTCAGCGCGCCGCGCCTCGTAGAAGTCGGCTAAGACAAAAGAACAAGTATGACAAAAGACTTTGAAGGCCGTGTCGCCCTTGTGACTGGAGCATCCCGCGGCATTGGCTACCAACTCGCCAAACAGTTGGGCCAGCGCGGTGCACACGTCATTGCGATTGCAAGGACGGTCGGTGGACTGGAAGATCTGGATGATGAAATCCAGTCTGCTGGCGGGCAGGCAACGTTGGTCCCGGTTGATCTGGTGGACTACGATGCGCTTGATCGTTTGGGTGCGGCGATTTATGAGCGCTGGCAGAAACTCGATGTCCTGATCGGTAATGCCGGAATGTTGGGTGTTCTGTCTCCTCTCGGGCATATCAGCCCGAAGGACTTTGAAAAGACCATGGCGGTCAATGTGACGGCCAATTGGCGACTAATCCGCTCTCTGGACCCTCTTCTGCGCCAATCCGACGCCGGACGGGCGCTATTCCTCACAGCAGTCCAGGCAAGCACCTGCACAGCCTTCTGGGGCCTGCAATCGGTCAGCAAGGCTGCTGTTGAGGCGATGGCTCGTACCTGGGCAAACGAGAGCCTGCAAACCAACATGAAAATCAATCTTGTTGACCCGGGCCCCACGCGGACCGGTCTTCGGGCAAAGGCAATGCCGGGTGAAGTCCCGGAAAATCTAGCAGAACCGAGCCTGGTGGCCGAAGAGTTACTTGAGCTGGTCAAACCGGATGTCCTTGAGACCGGCAAACTCTATGACCGTGTCAGCCGGGAGTGGATGCGGCTCTAATGAAGTTAGGGGGATCGAGCATGATGCAGGACGCAAATACAATCTCAACTGCCCGTCTCAAACTCCGCCCTTTCGCAACGTCCGATACCGATGCTTTCGCTGAATTGAACTCGGATCCGCAAGTCATGGCGGATTTGGGAGGGCCGTTAACCCGGCAGCAAAGTGACACCAAACTCTCCGGCTATATTGCCACCGCCGCGCAAAACGGCTTCGGACGATTTGTAGTCGAAGACAAGTGCGGTAAATTTCTTGGCTATTGCGGCATCATGGAACGCAATATCGACGCGTTGGGAGTGCACTACGATCTCGGCTGGCGTCTCGCCCGTTCAGCATGGGGAAATGGCTTTGCGAGCGAGGCTGCCGTAGCGATTTTAGCCGATGCGTTCTCCCGTTTGAATTTTCCTGAAGTACTTGCCTATACCGGACCTGATAACTTGCGCTCTCAAGAGGTGATGGAGCGCTTGAAACTGCGTCGACGTAAAGATCTCGATTTCTCGATGAAACTGGATAGCATGAAGGGCCTTTGGCATGGCCTTGTGTGGTCGGCACAACCTTCTGCTTACAAGAACAAGTCTCAAACCTGGTTTCAATCCGTTTAGCACCAGACTGATCCTCTCATGAGAAATGACATTCAAGCTATTGCCTGGGATTTCGACGGTGTCCTCAATCGCAACATGATTGATGGCCGATTTGTCTGGGCAGACTCGATTGAACGTGACCTCGGGATAGATCTGGATTCATTTGAAGCTGGGATTTTCAGTAGTCAGTTTATCGACGTCATCAGCGGCAGAATTGATCTCCGGCATCATATCCAGAATTGGCTCGATCGAACTGATCACGACCTGACGGCGCTCGAACTGCTGGAGTACTGGTTTGAAAAAGACGACCTGAAAGATCCGGAAACCAATGCGCTGCTCGACCGCCTTCGCGGAAAGGGTATTAAACAGGTCATCGCGACCAACAATGAAGATCATCGTTGCCGTTACATCGAGGATGTTTCCGGATTCAGCCACAGGACTGATCATGTTTTTTCGTCTGGCCGCATCGGCCATGCAAAACCGGAAACTATCTTCTTTGAAACAGTCAGCAATGAACTTGGTCTGCCACCATCGGCCCTCCTGCTAATTGACGATAGTGCCAAGAATGTAAGGGCAGCAGCAGCTCTTGGCTGGGATACGTTTCACTTTACCGAGAGAACACGGTCACAACTTGCAACTTTTCTGGGGCTTTGACACCATCCCTCAACCGAAATGAAACAGGAGGGACACTTATGCAACTCGGGGCATTTTCAATCAGCTTGACGGTCAAGGATCTGAAGAAATCGAGGGCCTTCTATGAAGGTCTTGGATTTTCGGGCCATGAAGGCGTCGACTATGAGACCTGGTGCATTCTCAAGAATGGCGACACGATCATCGGCCTGTTTCAAGGCATGTTCGGCAAGAACATGCTGACCTTCAATCCGGGCTGGGATCAAAACGCTCAGAAACTGGATAGCTTCAGCGATATCCGGGGTTTGCAGAAAGATCTGAAGGAAAAAGGGTATTCATTTGCCAGCGAAGCTGATGAAGCAGGCAGCGGGCCTGCGAGCTTCATGCTGATCGATCCGGATGGCAATCCGATCCTGATCGATCAACACGTCTGATTGGACTTATTCAGCTGCGGCCAACGGCGCGAAAGAGCTTTCGGCAATTTCCATCAAGTCCGGGAAGACACCCGGAGCACCAACCACAATTCGCGCACCGTGATAGAGCGAATTGTTGATATCCTGCTCCATAACATTGCCGCCAGCTTCCTTGATCATCAGAAGCCCGGCCAGGCAGTCCCAGGCATTCATGTGGGATTCCACATACCCGATAAGGCGCCCGGAAGCAGCATAAGCAAGCATCAAACCACCGGAGGCATTGCGGAAAAACACGCCACCCTTTGAGACAACAGCACCGACGACGTTGACCGCGTCTGTGATGGCGGAACGGCCATTGAAGCCTACGCCAACAGAGCCAACAGACAGGCTGGTGCTGTCGGATACCCTGATTGGTTTGTCATTGAGATAGGCGCCTCCGCCAGCATACGCCTTGAAGGTTTCACCCGCGACCGGGTCATGGATAACACCGGCAATCACATGGCCCTGATAAACACAGGCAATGATTACGCACCATTGCGGAATGCCGCAGACGAAATTGGCTGTCCCATCAATAGGATCGATAACCCAGGTGTAACCGGTTGAACCTTCTTCAACGCCGTGTTCTTCGCCCAAAATACCGTCATCGGGATAGGCAACCGCAATTTCCTTGCGGACCAGTGTCTCGACATTGCGATCAGCTTCGGAGACTAGGTCCTGATGGCCCTTTTGGGTGATGGTCAGGGTATCCAACTTGCGGAAGTACTCAAGACCAAGCTCACCGGCTTTGCGTGCCAGTTCAACAGCGAAATCAAGCCGTTCAGATGACATCAAAAACTCCTTCAGGAAACTACTTTAATGGTTAGGCCGTATCCGAAAACGAAACGGCCCTTAAACTGTTCTCACAGACGCATTGTAACTATTGTATTTTACGCTTTTTCTTCGTTGCGTAAGGATTTTCGCCCTTGCGGTAAGACAGCCGGATCGGCGTCCCTTGGATATTGAATTTTTCACGCAGGGAATTGATCAGGTACCGCGTGTAGCTCTCCGGAAGCTGTTCCGGACGTGAGCTGAAGGCAACGAAATGCGGCGGACGCGTTTTCGGCTGTGTCATGTAACGAATACGCACCCGGCGACCGGCCACAGCTGGCGGCGGGTGGGCAGTTGTCGCACGATCAAGCCACCGGTTCAGGCTGGCGGTAGAAACGCGAGAATTCCAGGCTTCATAAGCAGTGAAGACACTCTCTATGAGCTTGTCGACACCTTGCCCCTGAATACCGGACAGGGTTGCGATGCGCACACCGCGGATCTGGTTGAAATACCGCTCGTTGGCATCTCTGATCTTTTTCCAGGCAGCTTCCCGATCTTCGATCAGATCCCACTTGTTGATGGCGATCACCAGTGCGCGGCCTTCGCGCGCGACCAGATCGATGATCTGCAGATCCTGTTTTTCAAAAGACATGGTCGCATCGAGCGTGATCACGACGACTTCGGCAAACTTGATGGCCCGCAAGGCATCCGCAACGGAGAGCTTTTCCAGCTTCTCCTGAACGCGTGCCTTTCTCCGGATACCGGCCGTGTCGAACAGTTTGATATGCCTGTCACGCCAGGTCCAGTCGACCGAGATGGAATCGCGGGTAATGCCGGCCTCCGGCCCCGTTAGCATCCGGTCTTCACCGAGCAGTCGATTGATCAGGGTCGACTTGCCCGCATTCGGACGGCCGACAATAGCAACCCGTAAAGGTCGCTCTTTGGTTCCGGCCTGATCTTCCTCATCCACGAACTCACCATCTTCGTCGACGTCGACATTGGTGATTGCTTCCTCGCGCTTTGCGTCCTCTTCCTCGTCGATACGATCGACATGCGGCTTCAAGGCATCGTAAAGCTCAGACAGGCCTTCGCCGTGTTCAGCAGAAAATGGAATCGGGTCGCCAAGACCAAGAGAAAAGGATTCGTAGAGACCACTTTCTCCAGCACGTCCTTCAGCCTTGTTGGCAAGAAGAATGACCGGGCGTGTGGTCTTGCGGGCAACATCAGCAAAATGCGCATCAAGCGGCGTGACCCCTGCACGGGCATCAATGACGAACAGAACCGCATCTGCCGTTTCAATGGCTTCTTCAGTCTGATGACGCATCCGCCCTTCCAGAGATGCATTGTCGGCATCTTCCAGACCAGCAGTGTCAACGATGGTAAAACGCAAATCGCCCAGACGGGCATCCCCTGGACGACGATCGCGTGTAACACCTGGAGTGTCGTCGACCAAAGCCAGGCGTTTACCCACCAGACGATTGAATATGGTGGACTTGCCTACATTCGGCCGTCCAATGATGGCGACTGTTGCGCCCACAGCGGTTACTCCTGAAAGGCAGGCCTCATTTTATGGCCTCGCCTGAGAATCTTAGTTGAATGCAGCAACACCGTCTTTGCCGGTCAGAACGATGATCCGTCCTCCAGCTACGATTGGCGTTACAAAAACGTCCGTATTTGTTCGGTTCGTGGTCATGATCTGACCAGAAGCGGCGTCAACAAGTGCAATTTGTCCATCACTCGAGAACGCGACCAGAGCGCCATTTGCCAGAACCGGACCGGCCCAGTTCCTGCGCTTCTTTTTCTTCTCGGGCTTGGGCAACTGGGTGGCCCACAGTGTCTCGCCACTTTTGAGATCAAGTGCGACCATGCGGTCATCGAGATCCACCATAAAGAACGCATTCCCGGAGACGACCGGTGTGTGAACACTTCCAAGATTCTGTTCCCAGCGGCGTTGACCGGTCTTTGCTTCTACAGACACCGTGCGACCGGACACACCCGTCGCGTAGACGGCGTTTCCGGAAACAACTGGACTGGCGGAGACATCTGCAAGGCCGGAAAGCGCAAGCGTCCTGAAACCGCGCGACACGCCGTCAATCCACACTGGCTCGCCCGACTTGATATCGATCGCCATGATCTCACCGGAAGAAAACGGAACGATTGCCAGTTTCCCAGAGATGGCCGGATTGGCTGCAGATAACAAGCCAGCAGTTTCCTCGATACCAGCATAGGTCCAGGCAACTGAACCGTCTGCTTGGGAGAAGGCATAAACTTCGTTTGACTGCGACACCACAATAACGTGGCCAGCACCGGCGACAGGTGCGCCGCGGGCCGGTGTGTCCATATCTGCTGTCCAAATAACCTGACCCGAACCCGCTTGAAGCGCCACTAACTGCCGATAGCCTGTTGCGGCATAAACAACACCGTCAGCAACTGCCAACCCGCCACCAGGCCCGATGTCCCGTTCGCCTTCCGGACGCAGATTCTGTGTCCACTGGCGTCCACCGCCGGTCGACAAGGCGACCACTTCGCCATTCGGCTTGAATACAAAAATGCGACTGCCGTCACTGACCGGACGGGCCGAAATGCGAAGTGCGGAAGACGTAAGGCTGCGGCCTGAAGACCCTACATTCGATTGCCAGGCACGGCTTCCTGAGATTGAAACAGCAATATTGCCCGGATCATTCGTGAGACCACCACCAGCGGTAATCCAGGTCTGACCTCCGGTTGCGGCACCAATCTTTGCAGATTGCCCAAGTGCCTGTGCGGCCGGATCAGCACCGTCAAAGACTGCAGTTCTCTCACCGGGGAGAATTTTCTCCCGGTTGAACGGATTCAGGCTTTGACTGTATTCAGCGACGGATCCGCAACCTGTCACAAGCAATGCCATGACCATTACGCCCAGCATCACTCGTCCGATTGAAAATGTACCAGCGAAACTCACTACTCATTTCCCTCGCTGGCCGCCGGGACTTCCCCATGCTGGGCACGAATGACATCAGAGAGGAGTGTGATCCTGCTGTTAATTTCCATAGGTGTTTCGGGATCGCTCTGTAGAGCGGATATCCATTTTCGCGCGGTTCCTACATCACCGCTTTTCCAGGCGCTAAGAGCCAGTATTTCTCGCGCGGCTCCGCGAAAGGAACCAGTTTCGCCGGTCAAACCCTCTACCCGATCTGCAACTGATGAATAGCCTTCAAGGTCGACAGCCAGATAACCGGCCCTTAGTGCTGCAACATCACGCAAAGGCGGAGATAATTTGGCGTCATTTGACAAGGTATCAAACTCGGCGAGAGCCTCTGGGGCCTTTCCGGAATTTGCCAGGTCGGTCGCAAATCTCATACGTGAAATTGCCGGATAACCGCCAATGCCGTCTGCCAACTCACCATATATTTCCGCAGCTTCCTCGTATTTCCCTTCGCCGGAAAGACGGGCTGCTTCAATAAAACTGTCACCTGATTGATGCGATTGCGTTTCCTGCCAGTAAAGCCAGCCGCGATACCCACCTGTACCGACAACGATCAAGACTGCGACGCCGATTACCCAAGGCCCGAACCGGTCCCATAGTCGACGGAATTTTTCCTGGCGGATATCTTCATCGACTTCACGAAATATATCGGACATACGTGTCTCGTTCCTGCATTCACATTTGTGCCCAGACGCCAAAGTCTGAACCACTCACCCATTTGGTGAGGCGCACAATATCCATTTGATCCGGTTGGGGCAATTCCCGTCCGGGCTTAAAGCCACTCATCGTGGCGCAAGTGGGGCAAGTTGCCACGAAATAATCGTGGCTTGAAGATTTTTGCCTGATTTACGCTGTGATTAGGCTACCGGAACGCCGATGGCAAGCGCATGCAGTTTCCAAACAAACAAACCATAGATGACCAAGCCGACGAGAATCACCACAATATCGTTGAACTTGCCTGGGGTTGTAACCACTGGAACGTCCACAGTTGCTGCCCGACTGCGGCGCTTTACAGATATCCGGTCAACAACCGCCCAGATCAGAAAACTGCCAAAAAGCAGAACAGATGCAAGATCACCATTGGCGAGCAAATGCGAAAATGCCCAGAGTTTGATTGCTACCAGCATAGGATGTTTTAGGGAATTCTTGATCCGGCACGGAACATATGCCGCGACCAGAAAGATGAAAACAGGCACCATGAACAACATGGTTAGGTGGTTGAGCCACATAGGCGGATCATAAATGATTGGGGATCCCGCAGCCCGTGCATCACCATAACCGTAGATGATCATTATGAATCCGAGCAGCGAGAAAATGGAATAAAGGCCCTTGTAGCCGTTTTCTCCAAGTTTCTCCCGTAGTCCGGTCCTAATGGCCGGTAGCATTTGAAGAGAATGCATGCTGAAAAACAGAATTAGGCCCACGACCAATAAAAACATAACTCCCCCTCAGAAGCGCCCTATGGCAGCCTGATACAACTCACAATGCCGACTGCCACGCGACCATAAAAGCCTTACCTGAGGCCTGCAACCAATTCATATATTTAGTTTTGAAAAACGACCAAGATCAACCAGATCGTTCTAATGCGGATTGCTGTCTGCGCAATCCTGACATTGTCCGCGTAGTTCGATCGTCGTTCTGGAGAGCTGAAATCCGTTCTCCCGCGTCCAGTCACTCAAAAGTGCCATAGCTTCATCGGGAGAAAACTCACTGACATCACCGCAATTTTCACAAATCGCAAATGCAGCTGTCTTGTGGTCCGCACAGCCCTTGTGCCTGCAGGCAACAAACGCATTGAGGCTTTCCAGGCGATGAACCATCCCAAATTCAACCAGCTTTTCCAGAGCCCTGTACACCTGAAGCGGCGCGCGAAAACCATGCTCGCGAAGCTGATCCAGGATTGCATAGGCCGTCAGCGGCCCGGAAGCTTCTGAAAGAGACGTGAATACTAGCGACTGGTTCTTTGTCAGATCGGTGTGCGTGCCTGATGTCACGTTCTCTCTCCCTTTGACTTTGAAGAAACCCTGTTGAGAAGCCTACTTAAAGGTAGAAGGCTGAGAGCGAACAGAACCATGGCAGCAACCACGATCGAAGGCCCTGACGGTGTATCATAGTTGAGTGATCCATAGAGCCCTCCAACGACGGCGGCAATTCCAATCAACGATGCCAGACCTGCCATTTGTTCAGGAGATACCGCAAGCCTTCGGGCTGCAGCGGCCGGAATGATCAGCAGCGCGGTAATCAGAAGTGCCCCTATTATTTTCAGCGAAATCGCAATTACGATTGCAGTCAACAACATGAAAATGAGTTCTGCTCGTTCTGGTCGCAACCCCTCACCGCTTGCAAGATCGGGACTGACGGTAGCCGCGAACAATTGTCGCCAAATAACCATCAGAACGACAAGCACCAACGCGCCGCCGCCATAGATCAACAAAATATCCAGCCTGGCCACCGAGAGGATATCACCGAACAGAAGTCCCAGTAGATCGACGCGAACCCAGGTCATGAAAGCCAGGCACACGAGCCCCAGCGCAAGGGCGGAGTGTGACAGGAGCCCCAACAAGGCGTCTGACGAGAGTGTTTCATTTTGCCTCAAAGTCAGAAGAATAAGCGCGAGTACTATCGAAACCGCGCCGACCGCCAATGTCGTGTTCACATCCAACAATAAAGACAGGGCAACGCCCAAAAGCGCTGCATGGGACAGCGTGTCGCCAAAATATGCCATACGTCGCCATATGATGAAACAACCAAGCGGCCCGGCAACAATGGCAACGCCTATGCCCGCAACCAGCGCCCGCGTGAAGAAATCATCCAACATTTGTCAAATCATCCTGTTTATCGGTTGTCGGATGAGAATGGGTGTCTTTTTCCGGTCCATGATGTTCACCCGGGCAACTTGAGCACAGGGAGCCATCTGCGTGACGGACCTGACCATCCGGCAAATGTGTGTGATCATGATGATGTTCATAAACGGCCAACGCGCCGCTGGCTCGGGTACCGAACAATTGATGGTAATTGTCATTTTTGCTGACATCTGACGGCGTCCCACGACAACACACATGGCCGTTCAGGCAAATGACCTGATCGGCAGCGGCCATCACCACATGAATGTCATGAGAGATCATCAAAATGCCGCAACCGAGTAGTGAGCGTATTTCCGAGATCAAATCATAGATCGCAATTTCACCGGCATAGTCGACACCCTGAACAGGCTCATCCAGCACCAAAAGATCTGGAGACCGTGCAATCGCCCTGGCCAGCATAACTCTCTGCAATTCCCCGCCGGACAGATGGCGGACTTCGGTATCGACCAACCTCCCTGCCCCGGTTTGCTCAAGAGCATCGCGGCAAACGTAGTCAGACAACTTGTTGGTAAGACGAAGAAAACGCCGGACAGTTAAAGGCAATGTCCAGTCTATGCTCAGTTTCTGGGGGACATAACCAACAACAAGCCCCTTCCTTTTCGCTGCGATCCCTTCTGTCGGCTTCAGGATTCCGAGAGACATTTTGGCCGTGGTGGATTTCCCCGATCCGTTCGGGCCAATAAGCGTCACGATCTCGCCCGGACTTACCGTCAAATCTACCCCGCGGACCAACCAATTGCTGCCCTTTCGCACGCCCGCTCCGTTCAGCTGAACCAACATCTCGTCCGATTTGGATGTGATCATTCGTTTCAATTTCCAACTTTCAAGAGCGCATCAGGGGTATATGTAATGTTATTACGTTATAAACCTCATATTAAGCCGCTTGCAAGCTTCATGCTACGTGGTAACGATTTGGCGTTCAGTCTTTGATATATCTATCCCGATACACGTTTCGATTTCAGGATCAAAATCAATGATTTTCCCTTGCATTCTCTCCGGCGGCATTGGTTCGCGGCTCTGGCCGCTCTCCCGCAAGGATCGTCCAAAACAGTTTTTGCCGCTGTTTGACGGTGAAAGTCTCTTTCAAAAAACATGCAAACGCGTGACTTCGAACGGTTTTGCCGCACCCATTGTCATCGGAGGCAATGACCACCGGTTTCTGATGGGCGAGCAACTCACACAGGTCGGGATAAAGGCTGAAGCGATCCTTCTTGAACCTGTCGGGCGCAACACCGCACCACCTGCATTGATGGCGGCGATGATTGCAGCGGAGAATGACCCGGAAGCATTGGTCCTGTTGTTGCCCTCAGACCATCTGATTCAAAGGGAAGATGTGTTCATTGATGCGGTCATGACTGCAGCGGATGCGGCCGCCAATGATCAGATTGTCACGTTTGGCATTACGCCGACTGAACCAAACACTGGATATGGCTATATAAAAATAGCTAGTGGTAGCACTCCGGTCCGATCAGTTGATGCCTTTGTTGAGAAACCGGATCTTGAGCGAGCAGAAGCTTTCCTGAAGGACGGCAGTTACTTTTGGAATGCCGGTATATTTCTGTATTCGGCGAAATCCATGATTGAAGCTTTCAAACAACATCAGCCAACGCTCTTTGAGGGCATTACAGAGCTGATGGATACGCGCCATAGTGATCTTGATTTTACCAGGTTTGATGAAGCACGTTTCAAGGCTCTGGCCAGTATTTCGATTGATTACGCGATTATGGAAAAGGCAGACAATGTCGTTTGTGCTCCCATAGCGCCCCAATGGAACGATCTCGGGTCGTGGTCCGCCATTTGGAGTGTCCAGCCTAAGGACGCGGACGACAATTCCGGACTGGGGGATGCCCGCTTTCTGGACAGCAAGGGTTGTCTTGCCTACGCCGACAACGGACTGGTTTCGGTCATTGGCCTTGAAGATGTCATGGTGATTGCGACCACAGACAGCGTGCTAGTTGCCCACAAGGACAAGGCACAGGATGTCAAGAAAATCGTCGAACAACTTGAAAGCGAAGGGCGCAGTGAAGCGGATGTTCATCCACGCGCCTACAAGCCCTGGGGCTACAGCGAGCGCGTTAACTCCGGTGACAGGTACTCCGTGCAGTCAATGCTGATAAACCCTGGAAAACGTATCGGATTGCAAAGTCATCTGCACCGAGCAGAACACTGGATCGTTGTTTCCGGCACAGTGGAAATCACAATCGACAGCGAAGCCAGGCTTTTGACTGAAAACCAATCCGCTTTTGTCCCGCTTGGAGCGCAGCATACACTTTTTAATCCCGGCAAAATTCCCGTCCGGATGATTGAAGTGCAGTCCGGAACTTATCTTCAGGATGACGACATAGAGCGTCACCTATAAACATCACAGTTTGCGCACACTCACACGTATATCCGTGATGTTTATTGCGTTTGCCGGTGGAATTGGGCACAACTCAAAGACAGCACCAGTGTTCCAAGTGACCGTATGGTCCCGTTTTAACAAGGCTTTCCATGATCAAGCAGGCTTTCATTTGCGACTATATCCGCACACCGATTGGACGTTATGGCGGCGCTCTGTCGTCCGTGCGCGCAGATGACCTAGGGGCAATTCCGATTGAAGCCCTGATGGAACGCAATGCAGATACAGACTGGGGCCAACTGGATGACGTCTTTTATGGCTGCGCCAATCAGGCCGGTGAAGACAATCGAAATGTCGCGCGCATGTCAGCCTTGCTTGCTGGTTTGCCCGACACCGTACCCGGATTAACTCTGAACCGGTTATGCGGCTCCGGTATGGATGCCGTTCTCAGCGCTGCGCGTGCGATCAAAAGCGGCGAGATTGATCTGGCTATCGCCGGCGGTGTTGAAAGCATGTCCCGCGCGCCTTTCGTCATGCCGAAAGCAGGCACAGCTTTTTCGCGAAACGCCGAAATTCATGACACCACGATTGGCTGGCGTTTTGTCAATCCGCTTTTGAAAGATCATTACGGCATCGATTCCATGCCGGAGACGGCCGAAAACGTTGCTGAAGACTTCAACATCTCGCGTGAAGATCAGGATGCCTTTGCGCTTCGCAGCCAACAACGGGCCGTCGCGGCGCAGGAAAACGGCCGGTTAGGCGAAGAAATCGTGCCAGTCATGATCCCCCAACGCAAGGGGGATCCGGTTTTGGTGAGCAAGGATGAGCACCCACGTGCGGGCACAACCCTTGAAGCCTTGTCCGGTTTGCGGGCGCCTTTTCGCAATGGCGGGTCAGTTACTGCCGGGAACGCATCTGGGGTCAACGATGGCAGCGCTGCACTTTTGATTGCCTCGGAAGAGGCCGTCCGGAAACACAACCTGACGCCAATCGCGCGCGTGGTCGGCGGCGCGACTGCCGGTGTTCCTCCCCGGATCATGGGAATTGGTCCCGCCCCTGCAGTGCGCAAACTATGCGCCCGCTTCGGACTTAATACGTCGGGGTTTGATGTAATCGAATTAAACGAGGCCTTTGCTTCGCAAGGGCTTGCGGTTCTTCGGGACCTCGGATTGCCGGAAGACGGTGATTTCATCAACCCCAACGGTGGCGCCATTGCGCTCGGCCATCCGCTTGGCATGTCGGGTGCTCGCATCACCGGTACAGCTGCCTTGGAGATGAAGAAACGTGGCGGCAAATTGGCCCTGGCGACAATGTGCATTGGGGTTGGTCAGGGAATCGCAATCGGGCTGGCAGCAGTCTAGATGATACCGATCGACGGATGTTGATCCGATTGGCCTCTAATTCGTTTCTAAAGCCGTTTAAGGGACATCAAAACGTCTCTGGGGGAGCTTTTAGGGCCGTTTGAGGAAACAGCTGCCGGTCCATTTGCTATTCCCATGCTTCGATTAACCTGCTCCAGATTTTCAGCGAGCCGATCAAACAGCATGCTCGGCATTTGCAAGGCAGACACGTAGAGCCTGGTGGCTTCGCGGGCCGACGTTACCAAATCAATCTTGCTGACAACCCGGTAACTTGCCACTGCCATTTCATGGAGCTCAATCGCATCCTCAACGACAGGTGTAATGAGCGACTTCGTCCGCACGGGGTCACTTGCAACATAGAACGTCAACGCCAATGACAGCGATGCGAATACTAAAATGTGCAAGTTTCTAAACAAGTACCCCATTGCAACCACCGCTATAGGTTAATTTTTTGTTAATTCACCTATAGTGGTAGCGAGCGTTTACGAAACCTGCAACCGGACCACCGATAACTCAGGCTTATTTTCCCTAGTATAGTTAATGGGTTAGAATTTCCGCACATAGTTTCCCACGGACACAATCGACCCGGAAATAACAGAAAGCCTCGTAATTTATGCGTATCCGTAAAATTTTACAGGTTGTATTACCCGGACCTTAGATCGTGCCAGGTACAAAATGTGCGAACGCGAGGAGTTCGAAATGTTTGACTGGTTCGGAGAGACAAAGCTGTCATCTTTTGGATTGCTGCTGTTGATTACAGCGGCGGCCATGACGATGTTTGTCGACTTCGACACCAAAAACACGCCAATCATAGAATCCGGCAGCGGATATCACGGATATTTGAATTAACTGTCGAACTCGCTGAACAAGCCAACGAGGCTTGTAGTTTTTTCAAACGAGAAACGAGTTTCCAATCATGATCTTTGGCGCCGCGCTTCAACCCTTACAGGGATGGGCTGCAAGGTTCCAAGCGGCATAACCGCAGCACGCTGCCCGCCTGAACCGCCACTTCTCCTGGGACTTCCCAACAACATGATTGCCGAGCCAATTACCACCGAACCCAGCGTAATCACGAGGCCGCCCGCCAGCATTATGACTGGAATTACAGGGTCTTCTGCGCCGAGAACCAAAACACGAAGATTTCCGATGTTTGCCCAGAATATTCCAGCAAAGACAACGGCCGCAATGAGCAAACCGGCAATCCCATTTATAAAGAACAACCGGAAAAGCGGATCTCTTGGAATCAAGTTGTTGATCCGGAAGTTTGCGGAATGCGGCATTCGGCCCCTCGCTTTTTGAGGATTGGTAACATCAGAAACAGTAGCTCAAGTATCCGACACGACAAGATGTCAATTCAGACGAGACCCTGTTTTTCGATAGGAATTGATTCACGAACATTCGATTATTTTGCATTGCACACTTGAACCATACTTAAATGATATATATTTGTCCGATATATCGATCCAGCATATGGCATTTCTACGGATGAATTCTGCCGTTCAGGCCAATTCCGCAGCAGTCCATGTTCCCCGGAGAGCATTTCCGGGTCCGGAGAACCTCATGAGTGTGCGCAGCCTCTGCCTTGCTATTTTGTCCTTTGGGGATGCCACCGGATACGAAATCCGGAAGGAATCCACTGAAGGGCGTTTCAGCTATTTTGAAGATGCGAGCTTTGGCTCGATCTACCCGGCGCTTGCGCGCCTGGAGTCGGATGGGCTGGTTACTGTTCGTGAAGAACCTCAGGCCGGAAAACCGGCGCGAAAGGTTTATTCGATTACAGATGCTGGTCGCACACAGTTCATCAATTCACTTTGTGAACCTCAGGGGCCAGACACCTTCAAATCACCTTTTCTATTGATAGCGCTGAACGCCGCGCAGTTGCCACCGGACGTGCTGCGCAGAGCCCTGGATAGGCGCCGTGTTCAGGTTCAGGAAGAACTGCGGTTACTGACAGGATCCGAAGACGAACAGCAGTGCAGCCACCCCGGATCGCAATGGACCCGCGCCTACGGAATGGCCTGCATGAATTTTACCCTCACCTACCTCGATGAGCACGGTGAAGCCCTTATCAAGATTGCTGAAGATGCGGCGAAACCAATTGTGGACGCAGCTGAGTAAGCCCTACGTTTTGGAGTAACCAAGAATGCACGTTAAATTTTCCTACATCCTCGCGACAGGGCTCGCAGTCGGTATCGGGGTATGGATGTCCAGCGGTGATGTGGTCATCGGCGGTGTTGGCGATGGCGAAAACGCGGTTCCGGCACCTGCTCAACGTGTTGCAGAGACCGCAAATGAAACTTTCCGTGTCGAGGTAATGAATTTGGTCGCTCAGGACCGCCAGGCTGTTCTTGAAGTGCGTGGCCGGACTGAGGCCGAGGCCAAGGTTGCTGTCAGATCCCAAACAACTGACAATGTCATTGACCGGCCGGCACGCGAAGGTGCCGAGGTATTTGCAGGCGACATTCTCTGCGTTCTGGACAGAGGGTCACGTGACGCACTTGTCCTTGAGGCGGAAGCAGCGCTTGCTGAAGCCGAACTGTTCCAAAAAGCAGCCATGCAATTGAGTACAAAGGGCTTCACCGCTGATACCCGGGTCATGACGGTCAAGGCTGAGCTCGACGCAGCCAAAGCGCGGCTTGAAGAAGCAGAACGTGAACTTCGCCGCACGGTCATTCGCTCCCCGATTGATGGAATTATTGAGAGCCCGATGGCTGATGTCGGCGCTCAACTGAAAAACGGCGATGTCTGCGCGACGGTCGTGAATTCCGATCCGATGGTTGCAATCGGCCAGGTGTCTGAGCTCAACATCAGCCAGCTTTCCCTGAATATGCCGGCGGATGTCACGTTGGTCACCGGCGAGAGGCTTCAAGGCCGCGTAAGATACATTTCTCCTTCGGCAAACCCGGACACACGCACTTTCCGCATTGAAGTGGAGCTGCCGAATCCTGATGGTAAAGCGCGCGATGGTGTGACAGCTGTCACTCGTCTTCCGCTGCCTGTAGAAAAGGCACACAAGATCTCCCCGGCAATCCTGACGCTGAACGACGACGGCCAGGTCGGTGTCCGCGCAGTCGATGATGCCAACAAGACCGCGTTCTACCCAGTCAGCATTTTGGGCGGGGAATCAGATGGCTTGTGGGTCGGCGGGCTTCCGGAAAAAATATCCGTAATTGTTGTGGGGCAGGAATATGTCGGTGACGGCGAGCCTGTTGAACCGGTGTTTAAAACCGCAGAGGTGAGCCAATGATAGGTATGCTCGAAGGCGTCCTGCGACGTCCCAAAACGGTTTTCGTATTGATGATCGCCCTGCTGGTTGCAGGTGTGTTCAGCTATATCAACATCCCGAAAGAAGACAGCCCGGACATTGATGTTCCTGTCTTCTACGTCTCGATTGCCCAGCAAGGGATCTCTCCGGAAGACGCCGAACGCTTGCTTGTTCGCCCGATGGAGACCGAACTACGCGGTCTTGACGGACTCAAGGAAATCACTGCGATTGCCTCTGAGGGCCATGCCGGCATCATTCTGGAATTCGATATCTCCTTCGATAAAGACGAAGCGATGTCAGATGTTCGGGACAAGGTCGATGCTGCCAAGGGTGAGTTGCCGGCGGATGCCGAGGAACCGACAATTTCCGAGACGAACTTCGCGCTGGTTCCGACAATCACAATTGCTCTGTCAGGGAATGTCCCTGAACGCACGCTCTATCAGCATGCGCGCCGCCTGAAAGATCAGGTAGAAGCGATCGATACAGTTCGCTCAGCTGACCTCAAAGGACACCGCGAAGAAGTTCTGGAAGTCCTGATCGACTCGCAGAAGCTTGAATCCTACGCGATCACGCAGCAGGAACTGCTGACGTCCCTTTCCCAAAACAACCAGCTTGTTCCTGCCGGTTACATCGACGGCGGCCAAGGCCGTTTCAACGTCAAGGTTCCGGGCCTTGTCGAAACCGCGCTGGATGTCTATTCCCTGCCGATCAAGCAATCCGGCGAAGGTGTTGTTACGCTCAGTGATGTCGCGGAAATCCGCAGAACCTTCAAAGATGCGGATTCCTACACCCGGGTGAACGGCAGCCCAGCGATCGCCCTGGATGTCACCAAGCGGATCGGCACCAACATCATCGAAAACAACATCGCTATTCGCGCGGTTGTTGATGAAGCTTCCAAAGACTGGCCTGAGACGATCAAGGTCGACTACATGCTCGACATGTCGTCGAACATCTTTGAGGTGCTCGGCTCCCTGCAGTCTTCCATCATGACTGCAATTTTCCTCGTGATGATCCTGGTTCTGGCCGCCCTTGGGTTGAGATCAGCCCTGCTTGTCGGTCTGGCCATCCCGACGTCGTTCATGGTCGGCTTCCTGATCCTGTCCGGCCTTGGCTACACCGTGAACATCATGGTGATGTTCGGTTTGGTGCTGACGGTCGGGATGCTTGTCGACGGTGCCATCGTCATGGTCGAATACGCTGACCGCAAGGTCCATGAAGGCATGGAAGACCGCGAGGCCTATATTCGCGCCGCAAAACTGATGTTCTGGCCGATTGTTTCTTCAACAGCCACGACACTGGTCGCCTTCCTGCCGATGTTGCTCTGGCCCGGTGTTGCCGGTGAGTTCATGAGCTATTTGCCGATCATGGTGATCATCGTCCTGACGGCTGCGCTTGTTACCGCGATGATCTTTTTGCCGGTCACAGGCGGGATCCTCGCGATACTTACACATTGGATCGAACGGTATGCAGCGGGCGCTATCGCCTCGGGCTTCGGCCTTGTAGGAGCGGCAATCGTCTGGGGCATGTATGGTGCGACCGCTGGTCCCATGGCAGGCCCCTTTGCCGCTCTGGCTTTCCTAGTCGTTGCAATCGCGTCCTACTTTGTCCTTCGTCCGTTTGTTAAATGGCGCAGGGCACGTGCTCGCAAACAGGTGGAAGAGGAAAACCAGAAACCGCTCAAAACCTATCGTCAGATAACATTTGTTGCTTTGGCATTCGGTATTCTGTCGGTTGGATTTGCAGCGTTTTTTGCAAAATTCCTTTTGACCAATCGCCCGGACATCATCACGAACACGATCCAATCCGTGTTCACTGGCTTGTCGAAACTCGCGCAACCACTTGCCATATTGGCGCATCCTGTTGCTTCCGACATCGGCTTTGTTCTGGTGGTTGGTGCCTTGAGCCTAGTAGCGCTCTGGGCGCTTTACACAGCCCTGTCGCCGATCATTCATCTGCTCGATGACAAGACCGACAAATTGCGCCAGAAAGCCGGTTTTGGAAGCCGAGCTGACGTTTCACCAGAGCTGGCGAGTAAACCGGACGAGCTGCGGTATCATGCCGAACATGTTCCCGGTGTCACCGGGTTGTATGTTCGGTATTTGAAGCTGCTGGCAGGAACGCCGCTTGGCAATATTCTGACGATCGGCGGTGTATTGGGAACGTGTGCGCTAATCTTCCTGTCCTTCTCGTCGAATCCGACCGGTGTCGAGTTCTTCGTTGATGAAGAGCCGGATCAGGCAGTGGTTATGGTATCTGCTCGCGGCAACATGTCTGCGGCGGAATCCCTCGAGATCGTGCAGAAGGTTGAAGCCGAAGTCCTCCAGACCGCAGGCATCCAGAATGTCATTACGGCAGCCTTCCCTCCCGGAGGTGGTAGTGGTCCGCAATTCATCGGCGGTGTTCAAGACAAGCCTGCCGATGTGATCGGCGAACTGTCACTCGAACTTGCCAAATACTGCTGTCGCCGAAAAGCTGTCGACATCTTCGCGGAAATCCGTGACAGAACGGCAGATATGCCTGGTGTTAAGGTAGAAACCCGCAAGGTCGAAGGTGGCCCGCCGACAGGTAAAGACATCCAGCTGGAAGTCAGATCAACTGACTATGACACCATGGTTCAGCAGGTTGCTCGAATCCGTGGCCAACTGGACCAGATGGACCACCTGCTTGATCAGGAAGACAGTCGTCCGCTGCCTGGTATCGAATGGCAAATCTCAATCGATCGCCAACAAGCCGGCCGTTATCAGGCTGGAATCGGGTCGGTGGGCAATATGGTTCAGCTTGTCACCAACGGCGTCCTGATCGGCAAATACCGACCGACAGATTCTGAAGACGAAGTCGACATTCGGGTCCGTCTCCCAGCCGACGAGCGAACGCTTGACCGGTTCGACCAGTTGCGCCTGCAAACACCACTTGGGCTGGTGCCAATTGCCAACTTCATCGACCGGGCACCTGAACAGAAAGTGTCATCTATCGCCCGTCGCAATGGTCTCTATTCAATGATGTTGAAGGCATCTGTCGACAAGGAGGCTCTTGATACGGACGGAAAGCCAATCACAGTTGATGTGAAGGTCAAGGAACTCAACGAATGGCTGGAGGCCCAAACTTTCCCGGACAATGTCTTCCTGCAATTCCGTGGGGCTGACGAGGACCAGAAGGAGTCAGGTGAATTCCTGATGAAGGCCATGGTTGCCTCCTTGTTCTTGATGTTCCTGATCCTTCTGACCCAGTTCAACTCTTTCTATCAGACGTTTTTGACCCTCTCGACGGTAGTAATGTCGGTCATGGGTGTTCTGCTGGGCATGATGCTGACGGGTCAGAAGTTCTCGATCATCATGACGGGAACAGGGATTGTGGCCCTTGCCGGAATTGTGGTGAACAACGCAATCGTGTTGATTGATACCTACAATCGCTTCCGACATGACGGGTTCGAACCGCTGGATGCGATCCTGAAAACGTCAGGTCAGCGTATCCGCCCGATCCTGCTGACAACCATCACCACAATCGTTGGCCTTGTTCCAATGGCAACTGCGGTCAATCTGGACTTCTTTACCCAGACGATTGCAGTTGGCGGTATCACGGCCATCTGGTGGATTCAGTTGTCCACCGCGGTGATTGCTGGTCTTGCGTTCTCCACGATCCTGACCCTGATCATGATACCGGTCATGATTGCGCTTCCAAGCACTTGGGCCGGGGCAGCAAAAACCATCTGGAATTGGCGCGAGAACGTCATCGACCTCAATCAACAGAGCTATACCAACTGGAAAGAAGGTGATGCTGAATATGAGCAGGATGTCGAATGGAGTGACCCGGAGCAGGAGAAGGAACGCCCTGCTGCCAAGGTAGTTTCCATGCCGAAACCGGCAGCGCCGAAAATTCCGCAACAAGAGGAATTACCGCACGCTGCTGAGTAGGCTTCCAACTCAACACCTCACGAAAAAAGCTGCCAGTTTCCGGCAGCTTTTTTTTTGCGCAAATATCCTCTTGCAAATTCTGGCATAAAGCCCATATTGTTGCATTATACAACTATATGGGCTTCCCTATGACACCGGCTTCCCCTGCCCTCATCAATGACATTCGTGCAGCGTCTCGCCATCTGGTTCGTGAACTCGGATTTCTGGACAAGACAATTGCCGGGACGGACCTCTCTGCCTCCGGTGTTCATGCGGTTCTGGAAATTGGTCTTAATCCGGGTCTGACTGCGAAAGAACTGACGACGAAACTGAAGCTGGAAAAATCTACTGTCAGCCGGTTGCTGAAGTCCCTGGAGGCCCGGGGCGAACTCATACAGACACGTTCTGATACCGATGGCCGCGTCTATGGACTAAACCTTACAGATGCTGGTCGGGAGACACTTGCCGCAATTGACCGTTTCGGCGATGGACAGGTGCGTGGTGCCCTGAAGAAGATCCAGGGCGTTGATGCGGACACCGTTGCTGCATCTCTGTCTTCCTATGCCGAAGCACTCGGATCACAAGACCATAATCAGACCAGGTCAAAACCTGACTTCGAATTTGTTGAAGGCTACCAGACCGGCATGATCGGAGATGTCGCCGCACTGCATAGCCGCACACATGGCCCGATCGTTGGAATGGGTCCGACTTTTGAAAGTGTTGTGTCACAGGCCATGGCGGAGTTCATGCCGCGCATAGACAACCCGATGAATAACAGCTGGAGCGTAGTCGAAAAAGGCCAGATCATTGGATCGATCAGTATTGATGGCGAGGACCTTGGCAACAACATTGCCCACCTGCGATGGTTCATCTTGTCGGAACGTCTGCGCGGCGAAGGTCTCGGCAAAAAGCTACTCCAAAAGGCACTCTTGCATTGCGACGGCCTCGGATTTGACGAGATCCACCTGTGGACACTCAAAGGCCTTGAAGCCGCTCGTCACCTTTATGAGACCAACGATTTTATGCTGGTAGACGAATACGTCGGTGATCAATGGGGCAAGGCAGTCACCGAGCAGAAATTCATCCGCAAGCGGCCCGGGTAATCCGGGCCACCTTCAGCGATGGTTACACTTTGCAGATGGAGTTGCCGCCATCACACAGCATGGCGGTCCCTGTCACGAACGATGCATGGTCGGATAACAAGAACATCGCCGCCTTGGCGATTTCGTCCGGTTCGGCCATTCGTTTGAGCGCATGCATCCCTTCGACAAACTCCAGAAAGTCGGGATCATCTCCTGCCATCGGAGTTTTGGTACCACCCGGCAGCAAGGCATTTACCCGGATATTGTTTTGCCCCAACTCAACCGCAAGGGATTGTGTCAGGCCAATCATCCCGGCCTTGGCAGCAGCATAGGCACCCATTCCAGGCATGCCGATCGTGTGGCCGACAAATGACGATGTGAAAACAATCGCACCGCCGCCCTTCTTCTTCATTGCCGGGATCTGATATTTGGCCGACAGAAAACTGCTTGTCAGATTGACGTCCAGAACAGAGGCCCAGTTTACTAGGCTCATGTCTTCAATTGGTCCGAGGTCTCCCATGACACCGGCATTGTTAAAGGCTCCGTCCAGCCCTCCAAATACGTTAACTGCTGTCGCTACTGACTTTTCGGCAACAGACGGATCCGTGACATCACCGGTTACGATTTCAATATGACCGCTTGCCGTTTTTGTGGACGCCCGTACTTCTTCGAGCAGTTCTTTTCTTCTCGCCGAGATGACCAGATTTGCGCCTGCATCAGCGAACAACTTAACGGCTGCAGCACCAATCCCGCTGCTGGCACCGGTGATCAAAATTGTTTTTCCGTGTAACACTTTAACGTCCCTCTTTTGTTTCGAGGGCGCCTAATTGAACTAGATATCAGCAGCAAGAAACCCGATTTGCGAGTTCTCTACCCGGGAACCGATCTACAGTTGCCAGAGTTCCGCGCGCTTCCAGAGGTCCGGGACGTTGATTTGTCCGGTCGGCGGAACAGCGGTATCGATCAGTGACATTGACTGCCAGGCATCAACCCACTCCGCCTCCATCGGATACGGTGGAGCAATGGTTTTGTCGGGCCTAAACCCGAACCGATGATAATAGGCTGGATCACCCAGCACCGTCACATGCGGGATTTTCTTTTCGCGCAATTGCTGAAAGCCTTGCCGGACCAGCGCGCTGCCAATTCCTTGTTTGTGCAAGGATGGAGACACACACAGCGGTGCCAACATCGCGACCGGCGCCTCACTTTCGCCTGCGGTGCAGGGCGTGAATGCCACATGACCAACAACGGTATCGTTTTTGGTGGCAACCAGAGACAATACGTCAATCTCGTCGCTCAACAGACTTCGTACGATTGGTCTGAGATCTTCATCGGGAAACGCAGCAGGATACAATTTCATCAACGCATCAAGATCTGAAGATCGACTTTCCCGGATGGTTCCAAAGTCGTTCAATGGTTCCTCCTGTCCGGATCAAAAGCCGCTAAGCTCGGTGTTCAACCGCCATGATCCTTGTCGCGGTCCGCAATGTTGTCGAGATCGGTATCACATTCATCGCCATCATCTTCCAACTGCAGCGTTTCATCGGCCAGGACAAGCTTGCGATGAGAGCGCCACGAAAACGGAATGCTCAGGAGATAAAGTACCGACCCTGCTGCCAACATACGAAAAGGGTAGCTGGCTGTCAGAGCGACAATCAGAACTGCAAATACAAAAAGCGGTAGCACCAGATCCCGGCGTACCCGTGTTCCCAACTGTTTGCCCGAGAAGGTTGGCAGGCGGCAAATCAACAAGAACGCAATGACAATTGTATAGACAGCGACAACAGCACTGTCGGCAAACCAATGCGGAAACAGGCCCAGAAAATCAAAGTAGAGCGGCAACAGAACTGTCAATGCGCCCGCAGGCGCAGGAACTCCGGTAAAGAACCTTGAGGCCCAGACAGGTTTGTCAGGATCATCCAGCGCGACATTGAAACGCGCAAGGCGGAGGGCAGCTGAAATCGCAAAGATCAGCGCTGCAATCCAGCCCAGCGAGCCTGCGTCCTTCAAGATCCAGATGTAGAGCATCAAGGCAGGCGTCACGCCGAAATTGACGAAATCAGCGAGGGAATCCAGCTCTGCGCCAAATTTCGACGTGCCCTTCATCAAGCGAGCGACGCGGCCATCCAGCGCATCAAGGATCGCAGCAACCAGAACGGCACCAACGGCAAATTCCCATCGCCCTTCGAAGGCCATGCGAACAGCGGTCAGACCGGAACACAGTGCCAGAAGCGTCACCACATTCGGTACGATCAGGCGCAATGGTACCCGACGAAATCTCGGCGCTTTCTGGGATTGCGGATCTGTTTCCAGCGGATCTTGGGACACAGTTTGCCTCAGCTTACCCGGGTCAGCGTCTGAGCAGGCGGTTGCGGTTGATTGAGATCTGCCAATACGGTCTCGCCAGCAATCATTGTCTGACCAAGCGCAACTTTGGGCACAGTCCCAACCGGGAAATAGATATCAAGGCGAGACCCGAACCGGATCAGGCCAAACCGGTCACCAGCGGATAGGCTTTCGCCTTCGCGGACAAAACAAACAATCCGGCGGGCCACCAATCCGGCAATCTGAACGACACCAATCTTGCTGTCGCCCTGTTCGATCACCAGACCGTTGCGTTCGTTGTCATCACTGGCCTTGTCGAGTTCGGCGTTCAAAAACTTGCCCGCGCGATAGGCAACACGTGTGACACGACCACCGATTGGAGCGCGGTTCACATGACAGTTGAAGACGTTCATGAAGACCGAAACGCGCACCAGAGGCTCGGTGCCAAGTTCCAGTTCCTGCGGTGGACGCGCGGGACCGACATGGCTGACGATGCCATCGGCCGGTGATATCACCAGTCCGTCACCGACCGGTGTCACCCGCGATGGATCGCGAAAGAAATAACACACCCAACCTGTGAAGAAGAGGCCGATCCAGAACAACGGGTCAACGAAATAGCCAATAACCACCGTGGCGGTCAGGGCAATCGCCACAAAGGGCCAACCTTCGCGATGGATCGGAACAAGCGACTTGGTGACAGAATCAACGATCGACATTTTCAAACTTTCCGCTCTCGGAGCAGCACATTATGCGAAACAGCGCAGTCATATCAATTCCACGCTGAGATGCGCATTGGCGGCGCATTTCCATTTGCTTTCGCTTCTAAGTGTTTTTTGCAAATAAGAGAACCAAATTCTAGCGCTTGGTAGGTGGTTTCCTGATCTTATTTGCCAGCACTGCGCTTGGCTTCCTGCCTGTAATCAGTCTCCCAGTAAGGCGGGCGCCCATACTTGGATATCAGGAAGTCAATAAACGCGGAAACCTTTGGCGGTACAAACTGGGTTGGTGGATAAACGGCCCAGATCGCGCCTGTGCGAGCAACCGGGCAATCTTCCATAACGGCAACCAGTCGGCCATCGCGCAGGTCCTCCCAGACATGGGCCAGTGATTTGAGACTCAAGCCCAGGCCATAGATTGCCGCATCATAGGTCAGGTCGCCGCTGTCGCCCTTGATCACGGGCTTTTTGATTTCATGTGCGATCTCTCCATTCGGGCCATTAAAATACCAGACCGGTACAGCAGCCATACTGATGCAATCATGATTGGCGAGATCTTCCGGCGTTTTGGGAATGCCCTTGCGCGCCAAATATTCAGGAGAGGCACAGAGCGCTCGGGGATTTCCACCCAGACGGCGGGCCAGTAGCGAAGAATCTGCCAGCGGAGCCCCACGAATGGCGATGTCGTAACCTTCGTCGACCAAATCGACCAGGGTGTCGGAGATATTCATCTCCAACTGAATGTCAGGGTAAAGCGTCCGAAACTCGACCAGATACGGGAGAATGTGTTTGCGGCCAAAGAACGTATTACTGGATATGCGCAACGCACCTCTTGGAGCTTCCTGAGAAGCTTCCAGTATGGATTTCGCCTGATCAATTTCATCGACAGCGGCCCGAGCATGATCAAGAAGGATCCGCCCTGCTTCCGTCAACGTTGTCCGACGGGTTGTTCTAGCAAAAAGCTGCGTATCAAACGCCTTTTCAAGGCCGCTTAACCGGGCACTGGAGGCAGACGGAGACAATCCGGTTTCTCGCCCCGCAGCAGCGAGACTGCCGAGCTCCGCGATCCTTATAAAAAACTGCAGATCTTCAAGGCGCATTATTCGATTCTTTCGAAGTATTATTTCTAATTTAGCCTTATTCTTCGAACGAGCGCAATGTGAGATACATCTCCACACACCCAAGAAGGAGATCATCATGTTTCATACCGGAGATGAATTTGAATTTCGTGCCCGCGCCGCCCGCAACAACGAATTGCGCGCGTTGAGCAAAGCGCTGAGGGGCATCCTGTTCGGTTGCCGGTCTCAAAATGCGCCGTCTTCCGCGCCACGTTTCAATTCAAACGACTGCGCCAATGATGTGGTTCAGACAACACATCGCGCAGCCTGATAGCAGCGCGATTTAACCGATTTCTGCTGTTACTTTACCGGGACAAAGTCCGCTGGTGTTCCTCTGGTAACAATTCCCAGATCATCGTTTTCCCGTGCAGCTCTCAGACGTTCTTCGGCTTCATCGGCCTCACGCTGACGAGCCCACATTGACGCATAAAGCCCATTCTGGTCGAGCAGCTCTGTATGGGTTCCACGCTCGGCAATCTCACCAGCTTCCAGAACGATGATCTGATCTGCATTCACCACAGTCGACAAGCGGTGCGCGATCACCAGTGTTGTCCTATTTCTGGAGACTTGATCAAGTGCCGACTGGATCTCGCGTTCCGTATGGGTGTCCAGAGCCGACGTCGCCTCATCCAATATCAGGATAGGCGGAGACTTCAGAATGGTGCGGGCAATAGCAACCCGCTGTTTTTCGCCACCAGAGAGTTTCAGTCCGCGCTCCCCGACTTCTGCCGCGTAGCCTTGTGGCAGGTTTTCGATGAAGTCATGAATCTGCGCCATTTTTGCAGCGTCGCGCACATCGTCATCCGTCGCGTCCGGTCGTCCATAGCGGATGTTGTATTCAATCGTATCGTTGAAGAGAACCGTGTCTTGCGGCACCATTCCAATCGCATGGCGGACGCTTTCCTGGGTCACGTCGCGAACATCCTGACCATCAATCTCAACGGCCCCGCCGGTAACGTCGTAAAAACGGAACAAAAGCCTCGAAATCGTTGATTTTCCGGCGCCGGACGGACCAACAATGGCAATGGTTTTGCCAGCAGGCACTTCGAAATCGACCCCCTTTAGGATCGGTCGGTCCTCATCATAATGAAAGCGCACATCGTTGAATCTGATTGTTCCTTCAACGGCTTTCAGAGGGTTTGCACCAGCCTTGTCCTGAATTTCCGCGGGGACAAGCAGCAAGTTGAACATAGATTCAATGTCAGCCAGTCCCTGCCGGATTTCACGGTACAAAAATCCGATAAAGTTCAGAGGAATGGAAATCTGCATAAGCAACGCATTGATCAGAACAAAGTCCCCAATATTCTGCTCGCCTGCCATGATCGCCTGAGCCGATAGCGCCATACAGGCTGCCATGCCAATTCCCAAAATGGCGGTCTGTCCGAAATTCAACCATGCCAGTGACGTCCAGGTTTTTGTGGCTGCCGACTCGTATTGCGCCATGGAAACATCAAATCGATCAGCTTCCATCTTTTCATTGCCGAAGTATTTGACCGTTTCGAAGTTCAGCAGGCTGTCGATTGCCTTGGAGTTGGCTTCGGTATCGCTATCGTTCATCTGGCGACGGATTGCGATACGCCAATTCGTGGTGTTGATTGTGAACCAGACATAGGCAGCGATCATCACCGCAACGATGACGACGTAATAGAATCCGAACTGATACCAGATAACCGCGGCCATCAACGCGAATTCCAGGATCGTCGGAATACCGTTCAAGATTGTGAAGCGGACAATCGACTCGATCCCTTTCACTCCGCGCTCAATGACCCGGCTCAGGCCGCCTGTGCGGCGTGCTAGGTGAAAGCGAAGCGAGAGCTGATGCAAATGGCGGAATGTCAGGTAAGCCAGCTGCCGGACCGCGTGTTGGCCAACCCGCGCAAACAAGGCGTCTCGGATCTGATTGAAAGCAACGGCCAAAACACGCGCGGCATTGTATGCCAGAACCAGCATGACAGGAGCAGCTATATAAGCAGGCAGTCCAATATCCTTGCCCGTGAGAACATCTGTTGCCCAGGCAAAGAAATAGGGTGACAGAACAGTTATGAATTTGGCGACAACCAGCGCAACAATTGCCAACATCACGCGTTTTTTGAGATCAGGGCGATCTGACGGCCAGATGTACGGCCACAGATTGGCGAGCGTTGTTAGCGTATTGCCTTCGTCAGCGCTTACAGCTGCTTGCTGCGGTTTAGATTTGTCTGCAGCCGCTTGGGCAGTCGCCTTTCCGGTCTTGGGCGAAGACGAAGTTTGATCAGTCAAATTGATGCTCCCGGGGACCGAATGTCACCGTTGTGTTGATTGCTCGGCGTCCACTTGCTTGCAAGCAGTCGTGACGCCTTTTGTATCATTTGAAGTATTCAGGCAGGTCCAGAATTCACCCGAACATTTTTCTGCCTGTTCGAGTTTTTTCCAGTCGAGATGGTAATGGCAGTTTCGGCCACGTGTGTCGCACGTCAGCAGACCAGCATCTTTCAAGACCTGTAAATGCTGGGACACTGTCGATTGCGCGAGCGGCAAAGCGCTGACGATTTCACCGCAACACGCCTCCTTGCACGAGGCCAGGCGTTTGACAATTGCAAGACGGGCGGGATGACCAAGAGCACGAAAAATACCCGCAAGCTCCGCTGAGCTGCCAAGCTCACAAGCGTCGGCATCAACGGGTAGCTCGGCCAGAGTGACCGTCTCGCTCATTTTGCCTCTCCCCAGAGATCAAATCTGCGTTACATCGTAAATATGCGATGAGTCCTGAAAAAAACAAGAGGCAACACATAAATGGCAGGCCTCATTCGAGGTCCTGCCATTCAGAAGCGGGTCTATGATGAACGACTGATCAGCCGTTAGTGCCGTTTTCACCATCTGGAGATGGCCAATTCAGATCACCTTCCGGCGTCAGGAACACCTGCCCCGGGTAGATCAGGTCCGGATTCCGGATCTGGTCCTGGTTCGCCTGATAAATCGTTGTGTAGCGAACACCATCACCATAGAGACGGCGAGAGATGCGCCAAAGATTGTCGCCCTTGCGGATGATCACGACGGGAAGCGACTTTTTCACCTCGGCACCCTGCCCCTCAGCTCCGCCACCTGTTCCAGTCGCAACCACCTTTGTCAGAACAATCTGCTTGTCCTGTTCCTTTTCGAAGGTCACCGCAGCACGGGCATCAACCTTGTTGCCGTCTTCGGCAATCAGGTCGGCACGAACGTCAACATTGCCTTCAGGTACATTCTTGCTGCCCTGAACAAGCCATTTCCCGCTGGAGTCGACTTTGGCTTCTCCCTGGAATTCTTCGCCGACATAAACACGAACGGAAGATCCCGGTTCACCGGTTCCGGCAACAAAGACCTTATCTTTCTCGGATTCAACTGCCTCGACCGTAACGGTCGACGTGGATCCACTGGTTGCACTGGTCTCATTCGTCGGCGTTGTAACTGGCGCCGCGGTAGCCACTGCTGTTTCGGTATTCCGCTCTGGAGCCGCCTTAGCAGGTGCAGGAGTATCAGCTGTTACCTCTGGAGCGGATTTCACCTCATCGGCATTGCTGCTCACCGGATCAGCAGCCACCGCTGCAATCTCAGCCGGTTTTTCCGGCTTTGCAGGAGCCTCGGATACCTTCGTTTCAGTCGATGCAGCTGCCGCTGGTGTCTCGGCAACCTCATTGGCTACAGGAACCTGTGTTTCCGCTACCGCGAGTGTTTCAATTGCAACAGCCGTTTCTGCAGGGGCGTTGACTGCAGGCTCATCGCTTGCTGTCGGCGTTTCAGCAGCAGGAGCAGCTGCGACAGTAGTTTCGGCCGGGTCGTCTTTGGGCGCGTCTGCGACGGCAGTCTCAGGAGCCTCAGCTTCCGGCTTTTGAAGAACGTCTGACGGGCCATCTGCTGTGTTCAGAACGACAAGCGGTCGTTCCTGGCCATTTTCCGCCACTGAAACAGCCAGTCTCTGGTCAGAATCGATCAAAGTGCTGCCATTTTGATCATGGATCTGCAGGCCAACATCGTAATCACCCGGTTTCAACGGTTCATCCAGAATGATCGTCCACTCGCCGTCCTGATTGGCGATGCTTTTTCCAACGACCACACCGTTCGCAACCAGAGCAACAATCGCACCTGCATCTGAACGACCGGCCACCACTGTTTCACCTGTCGGCTCGACACCTACAACATCAAAACTCGGTTTGATTCTGGCGTCTATATCCGCGACCTCTGTCGTGGATGAGGCTTCATCTTCCTTGGCCGCTTCCGGAGTTGCTTCAGGAGCCTTGGCAATTTCGTCTGCCTTGCCGGTGTCAGTTTGTTCTGTGGCAGCTGGAACAGCATTATCCGCTTGCTGAAACGGCAATTGTCCCGTTTCGCGATAAATATATCCCGTTGCAATCGCCGCCACACCAACAGGTACAGCCACAATCATGGTCCAGATCAATGCAAGCTTGCTCATCATACATCCCATCGAAAGGACCGTATTTCAAATAACGACCTCTCGTAATTTTTCCTTTTCGCCGCACAACCGCTTCCGGCCATACACGCAATCTTACCAATGCATAGCGGCCTTTTTGTGCTGCGGCAAGAAAACCACGGAAGAGCGGCCAGGTTTCAAACAGAATGCTTGACCTTTTGCAGGTCCAGGTGCCACATCTGGGGCCATGAATACAGCATCAGAAAAACAACTCAAAAGCGTATGCGTTTATTGTGGCTCCAGCTTCGGGTCAGATCCCGCACATGAAGCAGCGGCAACCCGACTGGGGCAATTGATTGCGGACGCCAACCTTCGGCTGGTCTATGGCGGTGGCTCCGTAGGCCTAATGGGAACCGTGGCAAAGTCGGCAATGGAATCCGGTGGCCAGGTGACCGGCATAATTCCGAAGTTCCTGCAGAAGCGTGAAGTCATGCTGGAAACGCTTGAGGATCTCGTCATCACCGACGACATGCATGAGCGAAAGCAGCTGATGTTCCAGAAGGCTGATGCCTTTATCGCACTGCCTGGTGGAATTGGCACTCTGGAAGAAGCCGTCGAGATGATGACATGGGCCCAGCTCGGCCAGCATCGCAAGCCAGTCATGCTTGCCAATATCAATGGCTTCTGGTCACCGCTGCTGGAATTGCTCGACCACATGCGTGCGCAAGGCTACATCGGGCCGGATACGGAAGTTCCCTACCTGATTGCTGATCATATTGATGATATTCTGCCCACTCTTCAACAAGCCGTCGCGACGGGCACCGTTTCTGCGGGTGAAGACCGGGCGCCGACAACAAAGCTCTAATAATTGAGATTGAAAAAGAAGGGCCGGAGCATACCTGGCCCTGATCCTCAGCTGGCTTTCTTGTAACGCCACCAGCTGTCTACAGTGAACACCAGCAACGCTGCCCAGATCATCAGAAATGCAATGAGTTTGCTGGTATCCAGCGGTTCGTTCCAGATATATACCGCCATCAGGAAATGCATGGATGGCGCCAGATACTGCATCAGCCCCAGCATGAAGAGCGGCAGGCGCCGCGCAGCTGCTGAAAAACAGATCAATGGCAAAGCCGTGATGATCCCGGTCCCGATGAGCGCAATGAGCGCTGGCGGATCATTCAACACCATCGCATCCCGTCCCCAGCTCATATTCAAAAGCAGGAATCCGGTTGCAAGCGGGAACAGCAGCAATGTCTCCACAAACAGACCCGGCGTCGCTTTGACCGGAGTTATCTTGCGGACATAGCCGTAACCTCCGAAGGAAAACGCCAGCACTAGAGACACCCAAGGCAATCCACCCGAGAGAAAAGCCAACAAGCCGACAGCCGATGCAGCGATGCCGACCGCGAGCCACTGCCCTTTCGACAAGCGCTCATGCAGGATGATCAAACCGATCAGAATGCTGACCAGTGGATTGATGAAATAACCGAGCGATACGTCCAGAACCCGCTGATTGGAGATCGCCCATACAAAAACCAGCCAGTTCACTGCGATCAACAAGGAAGACGCTGTCAGTCCTTTCAAGACTGCCGGTTCGCGAAAGACTTGTCGGACTTCGCTCCAACGGCCCCGAAAATACAAAAACAAGCCGACGAACAGCACTGACCACAAGATCCGATGCGCAACCACCAAATCGGGCGAAACCGTATCTGTCAGTTTATAATAGGCCGGAAAGAACCCCCACATTCCGTATGCAGCCAAGCCGAACAGAAGCCCTCGACGGAACTCCGCATTCGCGTCGGCTGAAGGAGCCGGTTGCGACATCTAGTGCCTTTCTGGCGCCTGAAACTTAACCCGTCTGGGCTTTCAGCAGCGCAAATGTGATGGAGTCGACCAAGGCCTGAAAGGATGCATCGACGATATTTGAAGACACACCTATCGTAAACCAGCGCCGATGACTTTTGGTATCGTGACTTTCAATCAGAACGCGCGTGACAGCGCCTGTCCCTCCATTCAGGATTCGTACCTTATAGTCAATCAGTTCGAGACCGACGATATCGGACTGGTATTTTCCAAGATCCTTTCGCAGCGCCATATCGAGTGCGTTAACCGGACCGTTGCCTTCGGCCACAGACATCCGGGTTTCTCCATCAATGTCCACCTTCACCACAGCTTCTGACACGGTGACCAGGTCACCGATTGCGTTGAACCGCTGCTCGACCATCACCCGGAAGGAATTGACCGCGAAAAACTCCGGGACTTCGCCAAGTTCCCTGCGGGCCAACAACTCAAAAGAGGCATCAGCAGCTTCATAGGCATACCCTTCCGATTCGCGTTCCTTGACCTTCGCCAGCAGCCTATCGAGACGCGTGTCAGACTTGGCGATCTCGATACCGACACGGGACAATTCCTCGAGCAGATTGCTCTTGCCCGCCTGATCAGACACCAAAACCCGGCGTTTGTTACCAACGCTTTCAGGCGCAACATGTTCATAGGTCTGCGGATCTTTCAGGATCGCGGATGCGTGGATACCGGCCTTTGTCGCGAAGGCCGTTTCACCAACATATGGTGCATGACGGTTGGGAGACCGATTCAAGATCTCATCGAAAGCATGTGAAATTGCAGAGATTTCTTTGAGCTGGGCATCGCTGACACCGAGTTCCAGATTGTCGGCATAAGCGGGTTTCAGTTTCAGTGTCGGGATCAGGGTGATCAGATTGGCGTTGCCACAGCGCTCACCAAGACCGTTCAGCGTGCCTTGAATCTGACGCACCCCAGCATCAACAGCTGCCAGGGAATTGGCAATGGCATGGCCGGTGTCGTCATGCGTGTGAATGCCAAGATGAGATCCCGGTACGACGTCCATGACCTTGTTTACGATAGAGCGGATCTCGTCCGGCAGTGTCCCGCCGTTGGTGTCACACAGGACAACCCAACGCGCTCCGGCTTCATAAGCGGTGCGTGCGCAGGACAATGCATAATCGGGATTGGCCTTGAAACCGTCGAAGAAATGCTCGCAGTCGATCATGGCTTCCTTGTCGGCAGCGACAGCAGATTTGACGGTGTCCTGGATCGATTCCAGATTTTCTTCATTTGTGCAGCCGAGCGCGACCTCGACATGATAATCCCATGCCTTGGCGACGAAACAGCAAGCCTGCGATGCGCTTGACAGGATTTGCTGCAAACCCGGGTCATTGGACGCAGAGCGCCCTGCCCGTTTGGTCATGCCGAAGGCAGTAAATGTCGCTCTCTCGGTTCGCTTCTCAGAAAAGAACTCGGTATCGGTCGGATTGGCACCCGGATAGCCTCCTTCAACATAATCAACACCCAACCGTTCAAGCAGCTCGGCAATCACAATCTTTTCGTTGACGGAGAAATCAATACCGCTGGTCTGCGCGCCATCGCGCAGGGTCGTGTCGAAGAGATAGAGGCGGTCTTTGGTCATGCGTCTTTCCTGCCCAGCGCTTTGGCTGTCTATCCGTTAAGTCTGACTGGTTTGGCCGGACAGTCCCGGCGTCCAGTCCCTTGTCTCGAAATCTGGATGCTGATTGTTCTGAACCTTGGCGAAGACATCATCCGCCCTGGCTTGCTCATCCGGTGTCCGACTTGGCAAGTCCATCAAGCCTTCGCACCATGGCAAGCGGCTCTCGGTTGCGAGTTGAAGAACCGGTGCGAACTTTTCCGGCTCATCCAGAGACGCAATCGTGATATCGATATTCGCGGCTTCAAATTCATAAGTCAGGGGCGTTCCGCACTCCCCGCAAAATCCTCGACGGACAAAATTAGAGCTTTGAAAGTATGACGGCTCTCCGCGGGTCCAGCTGAGGTTCTCGGTGACAACCAGAGCTGCAAAGGGCCCGCCGACAGCCTTCTGGCACATGCGGCAATGGCAGATGGTCGGGCGCGTTAGTCCAGATACGCAATACCGGATCGCGCCGCATTGGCAGCCCCCTGTCTGGATGTCGCTCATCGGTTACCCTCCGGCCAGTTGTCAGTGTCGTGATCTGGATGCTGACAATTGGTCGAAGCCACATCGTTGATGCCGCCGGGCAGATCACTCCGGTCAGAAATTGATTCCGGTAGATGCCCCAAGGCCTTGAAATAACTCACGCGACCTTCGACGCCTGACTGTTCTGTTGGAACCACAGCCTCGACATTGTCCAGACTGCCGTGGGTCAGGGCGATGACGTCATCTCCAATCGTATCAAAAGCCAGGGGTGTGCCGCAGTTTTTGCAAAAGCCACGCCGAACCGGTGTCGATGAATGGAACCAGGACGGCTCGCCGCGTGTCCATTCAAAGTTCTTCCGCTTAGCTGCGAACAGCGCCATGAAAAAATTGCCCGACGCCTTCTGACACATGCGGCAGTGACACAGGTGCGGGTAGAGCAGCTCTCCTTCAACGCGATACCGCACAGCGCCGCATTGGCAACCGCCGGTCAACTGCTTTGTATCGCCACTCACCGCTTGACCTCCCAGGTCGTGATCCGCTCACCGGTTTCTGAGTCTTTTGAATCCTTTAGAAGGATCCCTTTAGCCGTCAGATCATCGCGAATTTTGTCGGCAGCAGCCCAGTCTTTTGCCGACAACAACGCCTTACGCTTTTCGACAAGATCGTTAACTTCCTTATCATGCCCTGAAATCATTGTTCCCGACTGAGCTGCGGCTTGAGAAAATGCTTCAATGTCCTCAAATCCCAACAGCTCGAGGGCCAATAAGAAAATTATGGAACTATCAATGTCACCCTTTTTAGCTTGAGCGGACAAATGATGCAGTTCCGTAATGACCTTTGGAGTATTCAAATCATCGAGTAGACCGAAATCAGTTTTCATATCTACAATTGAATATCCACTTAGATTTTCTGGCGGATGCAACATGATCTCAAATTTTACATCCGCCCACTTCGACAGCAGAGTTTTAGCTTCCTCCAGCTTCCTGACAGAAAAATCAATTGGCTCCTTGTAGTGCGTCATCAGCATCGCGAGGCGCAGAACTTCACCGGGCCATTTCCGGCCACCGAAGTTTTCCGTTTCGAGCAGTTCATGGATGGTGAAGAAGTTGCCGTCCGACTTGGACATCTTCTTGCCTTCGACCTGCACGAAGCCGTTGTGCATCCAGTAGTTTGCCATGGTGTCAGTGCCATGTGCGCAGCGGGACTGGGCAATCTCGTTTTCATGATGCGGAAAGATCAGATCCAACCCGCCGCCATGAATGTCAAAAACCTTGCCGAGGTGATGCTCGCTCATCACCGAGCATTCAATATGCCAGCCCGGACGGCCACGACCCCAGGGACTGTCCCAGCCAGGCTCTTCTGGCGACGACATCTTCCAGAGGACAAAATCGCCCGGGTTTTTCTTGTGACTGTCGACAGCAATACGCGCACCAGCGATCTGTTCATCCAGCTTGCGCTTGGAAAGCCCGCCGTAGTCCGGCATGGACACTGTATCAAACAAAACCTCGCCGCCGTTGTCGGTCCTGGCGACATAGGCATTGCCGTTTTCGATCAGCGTTTCGATCATCTGGATCATGCCGTCGATATGCTGAGTCGCCCGTGGTTCATGGGTCGGCTCCAGTACACCAAATGCCTTGATGTCCTCGTGAAACTGGTCAGCCGTCTTTTGGGTGACCAGTGCGATGGCATCATTCAACGGCAAATCCGGATGATCGCGAAGCGCGCGCGCGTTGATCTTGTCATCGACGTCCGTGATGTTGCGGGCATAGGTGACATGCTCCGCGCCATAGAGGTGACGCAGCAGGCGGAACAACACATCAAAGACAATGACCGGACGGGCATTGCCAATGTGGGCGAAGTCGTAAACGGTCGGTCCGCAGACATACAAGCGCACGTTTTCGTCAGAAATCGGAGTAAATCTCTCTTTCTGGCGGGTCAGCGTATTGGTGAGTCTCAAGCCCTTGAAAGTGCCTGATTTCGCTGTATCAGCGGCGCTCATGTCAAACGGTCTCCTAACCGGCTGACCGGGCGATCCGTCTCACAATGGTTTTTGCATAGAGGGAACGGCCACAGCCAGCGGTGTCGCTAGCTGCAAATAATGGTGATCGAAATGATGTTCCGTGTGGCCGTCATCATGGTTGGCTTTATGGACCGGAACTTGTGAACCGGTCAAGACCGCATTTACTCAAGCGTGTTCTTAAAAGCACCGGTTTGCGCCATTGGCGATCCAGGTCGCATGATCTAAAATCTCCTCAAGGAATCACCCGGGGAGAAATCATGACGTTTCTGGCAAAAGGCACCTGTGCTGTTTTTGGTCTCATACTGGCAGGCTTCACAGCAACACTCACAGTGCCCACGAAACACGCCCTGGCGCAGTCGGGCACGTCAACAACAACTCTTCCGACATTTCAGGAACCGACAACGCCGATAGCAAAAGCCATTCAGGCAGCCATGTCCCCTGAACTGCCAGACGGACTGGTGCTTCATTACGGATCCAATGCTTTTGCACCGGTCTGGTTCACCAAGGACGGTGTCACCGAGAACATGCATCTGGCGGTCGCCGCCATGGCAGATGCCAACGCGCATGCCCTCAACCCGAACAATTACCGCCCCCTGGAACTGGTTGATCAGGCACGTGAAGCCCAAACACCGGAAGAATGGGCCCGGCTGGACCTGGAGTTCTCCCGCCAGTTCATTCGTTACGCCACCCACCTGTCTTCCGGCCGCGTACAACCCAACAAGGTCAACAAGGCTCTCAACCTTTATCCGAACCGTCCTGATCCCCAGGTGCTTCTGCAAGCCGCCCGTGATCCCGACGATTTCGGCACATTTCTGGAAGAGCTACCGCCGCAGTCAGACAATTACGCCCGATTGAAACGCCGCCTCGTGCAATACCGTGACAAAGCGGACAGCGGCGGCTTTACACTCATTCCAGATGGTGAAGTGTTGAAGCCGGGAATGACTGACCCCCGGGTCGGGGTCTTGCGCCAGCGCCTCCTTGAAGAAGACATTGTTGAGGCTGAGAACCACTCCGGCGACACCTACGATGAAACGCTGGTTGAAGCCGTAAAGACATTCCAGGATTACCACGGCCTTGAGACCGATGGTGTCATCGGCAAGAACACCCTGGCGCGCCTGAATATTCCCATTGAACAAAAACTGATCCAGATGGAACTGAACATGGAGCGCCGCCGGTGGATGCGCGACGATCTGGGCAACTTCTACATATTCGTCAATCTGGCCGATCAAAACCTGAAAGTCGTGCGCAACGGCAAGACTATTCATACGACACGGGTTGTCGTCGGAAAGCCCTACCACGCCACGCCGGTGTTTTCCGACACAATGGAATATGTGGAGATCAACCCCTTCTGGAACGTTCCCTATTCCATCGCAACCAAAGAGTATTTGCCGGAACTCCAGGCAAATCCGTCGGCGCTTTCCTCCAAGAACATTCGTGTGTTTCAGGGAGAAAGTGAAGTGGCCGCCACGCAGATTGCCTGGAACAGCTACTCGCGCAAAAGCTTTCCATTCCGCCTACGTCAGGACCCGGGCAACAGCAATGCGCTCGGCCGGATCAAGTTCATGTTCCCGAACAAGTTCAACATCTACATTCACGACACACCGTCCAAAACACTGTTCTCACGCTCTGAACGAACCTTCAGTCATGGCTGCATCCGGGTGTCAGATCCGTTCCAACTCGCCAACGTTCTGCTGGAACATACAGGTGCCGCTCCGGGTCGCTGGGAACAGATTCGCGACAGCGAAAAACGCACCATCGTCAAGCCGAAAGAATCCATTGAAGTCCATCTCACCTATCTGACGGCGTGGATGAACAAGGATGGTTCAACGCATTTCAGAAAAGATATTTATGAGCGGGACAAAAAACTTCTGGATGCTCTTCGCAAGGCAATGACAGAAAATCTTTAAGCCTAAACATATGGTTTTATTATATTTTCCTTCTGTTTAGAAAGCTGAACGCTATCTGAATGGCCCACTCAGCATGGGTTCAACGCCTGACTCCTAATCTTTGGTCAATCGCAACAGATTGCCAGCAGGAGCCTGAAAATGTTGAACCGCCTTTTTGTCATCATCTTTTTGATCATTGTTCTGGGTGGACCGTTCATCGCTCTGATTGCCATCACTGATGGTACACAGGCTTTTGGTCAAGAAATGCAACAGAAAAGCATGTGTCTGTTAACCGGAACTGGGTGTGGCAACGGAAACGTTGTTGTCACGCTCGCCAGCCGGATATAAAAGAAATTAAAAGCTGAGGGTAAGCCTCAAGCTTGCTGTCCCACAAATTGTTTGGCAAAGTCGATCCATGGACTACGAAGCACTTGAAGAAAAAGCAGAATCTGCTGCAGAGTTTATGAAACTGATGGCGTCTGCGCCACGACTTCTGCTGATGTGCCTTGTGCATGAAGACGAGCGCTGTGTCAGTGAGCTTGCAGAAAAGACCGGTATGCGGATGCCTACGGTGTCACAGCAGTTGGCTCTCTTGCGCGCTCAGGGACTTGTTTCCACCCGCCGCGACGGCACCACGATCTACTACCGACTGGCAAGCGAACCAGTCAAAGACATCATGGCAATGCTCTACAAGCATTTCTGTGCCGGTACAGATCTCCCCGCTGCAAAGCATCTTGAGGCATTAGAGGCGGAGTAATCCGCCACATAGTAGCGGATCACTGAACGTTCTCAGTCTTCCAGGAAATCACCGCATTTTGGCGGCATCTGGTCACCCCATGGCATGATCGGAACTGTCGAGGTTGAATTTTTCGGGCTGCCCTCAATCAACTTGTCAGAATAGACCAGATAGACAAGCACGTTCCGTTTCTCGTCACAGCCGCGAACGATCTGCATCTTTTTAAAGACAATCGATCTGCGCTGGCGGAACATTTCCTCGCCCTGCTCGAATTTCTCCTTGATTGTGACCGGTCCGACCTGGCGACAGGCAAGGGACACATCAGAGACTTCTTCAGCCACGCCAAGCCAACCGGACACACCGCCTTTTTCCGGCACGGTGAAGTGGCATGAAACACCATCAATGATCGGATCATCGATGGCATAGGTCGCCAGTTTGTGGTCCGGTGTCATGAACTTCCAAACTGTCGACTTCTTGAAAATCAGATCCGGCCCATCAGCAGACAGCGCTGTTCCCGCTCCCTGAACGATGAATGCTAAAATGATTATGGCGGCAGTCAGGAAACGCATTGTTAGATTTCTCCGATATCAGGTTGGGCTTCATGTGGTGTTGACACACACGTGATCAAGAAAGCCAGTTCGTTTTTAGCACGCCTGCCGGAGAAACAGGACACACTTTCAGGTCCCTTTGAACACTTCATGCCATCGAAAAAACAAACGCGCGCCAAAAGAAGCGCGTGTGTTCAAACGTTCAGATCAACAAATGGCGATCAGGCACCTGCGTCTTCAAGGACTTTTTTTTCGACTTGTTCCAAACCGTCGCCTTCATCCACAGAGGCGGTTTCATCCAATTCGATGATGCCCTCTTCCGAAAGATCCAGGACGTCATCTTCCTCGGCATCAGCGTCAGCCTCAACTCCGGTTCCAGCTTCTGGATTGCCGTCTTCCGGCGACGTCAGCAAAGAAGCTGCAAAGTCGCCGTCGGAGACAAGGTCGGCCGTTTCGGAGCTGTCATCCAATACCAGCTCATCCGAATCCTCTTCCGCCGAGGCTTCATCAGCTACATTTTCATCGGCAGCATCAACCTCCAGAATTTCCGGTTCGATTTCGGCAACAGCCGCTACTTCGGTTTCCTTCTCCGATGTTTTAGCTTTTGCAATGCCGTCAACTAGCTCGTTCAAGGGAACAATGCCATTCAGGGCGTCATCAAGGTCCGCACAACGCTCATAAGTCCACATTTGAGGTTGGTCCAATCCGAGAGCCTCGTCATAGGCGCGCGCGACATTGAATTTCAGATGGGATTCAAAATCGTCAAGCGATCCGAACTGAGGTGCCAGAGAATCACGAACTGCCAAATACGTGTCCTTCAGGCTCAGATTTCCTTCAACACAGGCGGCAGCTGAATCTCGCAATGCTGTGACAAATTCACGAGTGGTCTCAATGGCAGTTGCAACGGCCGGACCTCCAAGAACAGAGGCTCCACGACCAGGCATCAGTGCATTGGGCCTAAAGGCGGCAATCCGATCAAGGGCGCGCGGCCAATCCGCTAGATGTGCATCGCCGCAGTATGGCGAAGCCTTGGTCTGAACCATATCTCCGGCATAAATCACACCGCCATCGGGCACCCAGACCAGAAGATCTCCCATTGTATGACCTCTGCCAAGGTGCATCAGGCGGACAAGCCGGTTGCCGAGATCAACAGACATGGACGATGCAATTGTCATCGAAGGAAGCGATAACTTTTCGGAAGATGAAACGGAGGAATAGATGTTCGGGAACCGGTTTCTTGCGAACCTCAATTCATCCCGGCCGCGTGTTTCGATCATCCGGTGTGTCAGATCAGAAGCGATAATTTCGCCTGGCTCAAAAGCCGACGCTCCATATGAACTGTCCGCGTGGTAATGTGTAAGGATGACCAGCTTTATCGGCTTGTCGGTAATTTCGCGGATTTTTTCGAGTGTCTTGGCGGCAAGAACTGGGGTTGCCTGTCCGTCAATTACCAAAACGCCTCGCTCACCAACAACAAAGCCGGTGTTCGAGCAACCGTCAGCGGAATATGCATAACAGCCTGAACCGAGATTTTCGACGCGGGCATTTTCTCCCGGCCCTGCCTCAGTCTTTTTCGTGCTGTCTGTCATTGTGTCTCACTTTCCTGCCGGTAAAACTGGCAGCCATTACCTTTCCCCGGAATTCAACCGGGTTACCTGTTGACTACAACGTTTCAGCTTCCAGCATCGATTCGCAAACTAACACTCCTGAAATCGTTAACTATTCCCTTCTTATCAACAGATAGCTTTAAATTTACGTCGCGGTACGTCTTACACCAACCAAGCTGTCATTCATTTTTGTTTCCCTTATTGCGAATTATTCTAAATAGCTTTGATATGTTTTTTACACTTAATCATTCAATTATACTTGTCGGACCTCGATAATGCCTAAATTGTAGCGAATACTTCTGATCGCGTGTTCGATAACCCTATTCTCCAAGACTTGCCCGAGACTGATGTCCAAATCGACCAAACAAGAACATTCAAAAAAAGAAACTCCGGTTCTGACATTGAACAGGTTTCTGCCGTATCAACTCAATCATCTTGCCGAGACCGTTAGCCGCTCCTTCTCAAAGATTTATGCAGATGAATATGGCATCAGCATTCCGGAGTGGCGCGTTGTCGCCACGCTTGGTGAACACCAGGCCATGACGGCCCGCGATATCTGCGGTGCAACGTCCATGCACAAAACCAAAGTCAGCCGCGCGGTAGCAGCGCTTGAAACAAAAGGGCATTTACGGCGGATTCAGAACCCTAAGGATCAGCGGGAGCAAACTCTGAAACTGACCGCGATCGGTGCGGCCATGTATGAGGAGTTGGTACCGCGAGCAAGAGCCTATTCAGATCGTCTGCAAAACGCGCTTACTCCAGAACAACAAAATCTCATGGAAGATATTTTTGCTCGCTTGCACAAGGCGGCGTTTCTGGACAGCCCCTCGGAAGATTAGCAGGCAGGCTCTTAAGGTCCTGACTGATGGAACTGCAGCTGATGGCTACACCAAGGCTCTTGGGCGAATTCCGGTCCTTACATTCCGCTTTCAACATCCGCGCCATCCTTTTTTGAAGCCCTAACGCACGTTTATTAACCCAACGTCAGAGCTTTAATTGCTAATCTCAGGTCATGCAGCAATAGTGGGGCTAACCGGAAATACCGGTTCGGCGCGAGGACAATTGGGCGCTGTAGGGGATCAAAGATGAGGCTTTGGAAAAATGCCAAGTCTGTCAAAGCTGTTTTTGCGTTTGTAGTCGGTACCGCCGCGATTGTTTCCGTGAGCGCTGCGCATGCTGCGAGCTGCGCCAGCTTGAAATCGGAATTGTCTGGCCTGGGAGCTCAGTCAGGCAAATTGCCTCCTGCTGCTCGAAAATGGAAAACGTCTCAACAACAACAGAAAAAAGCGATTGCCTCCGCAAAGAGGGACGCCAACTATTTTGGGTGTTCAAGCACGTCAAACGCCCAGTGCAAGAGCTTGAACAACAAGATAAACCGCATGCAGAAGAATCTGGCTGCCATTGAGCGTCAACTTGCGAAAACTGGCGGGACATCTCCAAAGCACACCAAGCGAATCCGTGAAGTCCGTTCAGCCATCGCCAAACAGAACTGCAACTCAACGAGATCCAGGCGAGATGCAAGCGCCGGACCTGAGCAATCTGGAGACAAGCCCAGGTCGCTCTTGGCGCGATTGTTTAATCCGAAATCAGGAACAGAGACTGAGGCAGCCAATTCCTCCGACCGCAATCCGATCAAGGTAAAAAGATCAAATTCGGGCCGCAAGCGCCTCAGAATTCCGTCTGGTGGCACCTTTAGAACTCTATGTGTACGCACTTGCGATGGATTTTTCTTCCCCGTCAGCTACGCCACAGGAAAGAACCAGTTTGCCTATGACGCTTCACGCTGCTCGGAAATCTGTCCCGCTTCCGAAACTGAGCTCTATGTCTATCGAAACCCGGGCGGCGATCAGGCAGATATGATGTCGCTTGCCGGTAACATCTATTCCGAACAGCCCTTTGCCAACAAATATAAAACCGAATTCGTAGAGAACTGCAGCTGCCGTCAAGCCGGTCAGGTCAAACGTCGCTCAGCCTGGTCGGAAGTCAGGGGAACGTCAGCGTCCCGCAGCAGAGTATTTTTTTCAGACATCAGCTCAGGTTTGCAAGGACAACCAAGCCAGCTAGACCTTACCCAATCCTCAGCAGAGGCAACGCCGGATATGTCTCCTCTGGCCCGCCAGCCACTGACACGTAGCCAGCTTCCGGCCTATGAAGACCCGGACACACTGACCAACTTGGAAAAGGGTTTCAATGTGACGGCGGATCTTGATTTGATAGCCAGTCAGAAACAGAAAAAAACTTTCAGCGTGAGCGCCCGTGCAACCTCACACGGGCTACCTGTTTTAACCAGCCGGAATGCTCACGATAAGGACTTGCCGGACGAGAGAACGATCCCGCCAGTCTTCAAAGTAGACGACGATGGTTTCAGCCCTGCCCCCGACCGTGAAGCCCCTGTCAGGGTAGTCGGGCCAGAATACTTTGTCGCCCAATAAGCGGCAACAATTCCTTCATATCCGGACCGTGGTCCATCCCTGTAAGTACCCGGCGCAGCGGCATGAACAACCCACGCCCCTTGCGTCCTGTCTCGGATTTCAAAGCACCCGTCCAGGCGCCCCAGGTTTCTTGCGTGATATCACCATCTGGCAAAAATCCTTTGGCACTTTCGATGAAGTCCCGATCTTCATCTTCAATACGGCTATCCACTGGACCTTCGACAACCTTCCAGTATCCAAGAGCGTCCTGAACAGTTTCGCAATTACCGCGGATGATCTCCCAGAACTTTGGATTCCCTGGAATTCCGAGAGCTGCAAGGCGGTCTTTGACTGTTCCAAACGGCATGTCATGCACAAGGCGAGCATTCAGGCCCTTCAGATCTTCTGGGTCAAACTTTGCAGACGATCGCGATACACTGGTGAGATCAAACTTCTCCACCAGAGCGTCCATTGCAGGAACAGCTTCAACGGATTGGCTTGTTCCTGTCAGGACTGCAAGCGAACAAACAGACATCGGCTCAACGCCGTCCTCGCGCAGCGATCCAATGGAGAGCGCCCCTTTCCGTTTGGAGAGCCCCTCGCCGTCCCGGGTTGTCAGCAGATTGTGATGACCGAAAATCGGAGCTTCAGCGCCAAGAGCCTTGAAGATCGCAATCTGAACACCAGTATTGGAAACATGATCTTCGCCGCGAATGATGTGCGATACGCCCATATCGATGTCATCGACAATTGACGGCAGCGTATAAAGATATGACCCATCTGCCCGGATCAGAACAGGATCAGACATGGACGCCAGATCAACGGTCTGCTCGCCCCGGCACAGATCGGTCCAGGTCACTTCCGTGCGCTGTGTCTGGAATGGATCACCTTGATGATTGGGCAGGACGAAGCGCCAGTGAGCCTTGCGGCCTTCGGCTTCAAAAGCAGCCCGCTCTTCATCCGTCTGTTTCAGACCAGCCCGGTCATAGACCGGTGGTCGGCCAAGCGCTCGTTGGCGCGAGCGTCGACGTTCCAGCTCATCCGGTGTTTCATAACAAGGATAGAGCAGTCCGGCGTCCTTCAGCTTCTGAGCAGCGGCATCATAGCTGGCAACGCGCGCGGATTGGCGCTCGATCACATCTGGTTCAATCCCAAGCCAACGCAGATCCTTTTCGATCGAGTCGGCATATTCCTGTTTCGACCGCTCCAGATCGGTGTCGTCAAAACGCAGAATGAACTTTCCGCCCATCTTTTTGGCGAATAGCCAATTGTAGAGGGCGGGACGGCTATTGCCGATGTGAATGTGGCCGGTCGGCGACGGCGCGAAGCGTACAGTAACAGTCATGGGGTTGAGTTAGCCGGGGATCCTGCACTCGGCAAGCCCTAACTGATGCAATTACAAAGATTGTTCGCGTCTTTGGTAGACGCGACGGATGCCAGCCATGATAAAACACATAAAAATGCAATAAAAGGACATCACCATTATCTGATGATCAAAGTCTACACCGATGTCGATCAACCAGCCGACCAATCCAGGCCCTGCAGCTGTCGCAAATACCATTATCGATACCGCCGCCGACCGTATTGCCCCCATATTCCGGGTGCCATAGACCTCCGGCCACAAAGCGCCAACCAGTGTCCCGTTGAACCCGTTCGAGATCCCGACAAGCGTCATGAACAGGAAAGCCGCATAGGGTGCATGAATGGTCGCAAGTACTAGGCACGCCAGGCTCAACGGGATCAACGTGAACGGCAACAGTTGGCGCGCGGAATACCTGTCAATCAATGGCCCAATGACCTGAGAAGCGATGACAACACCCACAGCCATGCACAGAAAGGCGCTGGCAAACAACTCAAGCGACCAACCACGCAATTCGACCAGATAGACCTGATGAAAGAAAATTGAGGTTCCAATAAATCCGGGTGCATTGACGCCCAATGATGTCAGCCAGAATAGCGGATCTTTCAGGACTTCCACCCTTGTCCATTGCCTGCCCTCCGGCTTTGACGCAGCAACTTCAGCGGCAGATGGAACCCGATCCTTCGACAAAAGCGTGACCAATACTGGCAATGCGATCAACACCAGGATCACGGAGCCGACGGTCCACGCGCTACGCCAGCCCAAAGCGGCACTCAACGCCACAAAACATATCGGAAAGGACGCTTCAGCACTCGGAAATCCGAGCACGGCAATTGAAAGGGCACGCCCTCTTTGCGCCGAGAACCATCGTGCGGCCGCCACCATCGACATATGCGTCATCATTCCCTGACCGCAAAGGCGCAGACCGAACAGGGCCAATACAACAACCCAGATCGACGTTGAGCTGGCCAAAGCGAAACTGGACAACGCCAGACCTGAGATGACAACTGCGGCTACTTTGTGGACCGGGAAATAGTCGACGCTTTTGCCAATATAAGGAAGCGTCAGCGCACTCCCCAATGTCGCGACCATGTAAATCAGACCGAAATCACCATGGCTCAATCCGAATTCGGCGCGAATATCACCTCCAGACAGCGAGATAAAGAATGTCTGCCCAAATCCGGAGAACATCGTCAGCAAATAACAGGCGGCAAGCCACCGTGCGTTATCACGCAGAAATGTCAGATAGTTCATGAGGACCTTGTTATGCGGCAAGCATCAGGATGTTTCATGAACGATCCCGGTACCGGTTGGTGATCGGATACCGGCGATCCCGGCCAAAATTCCGCTCTGTTATTTTTACACCCGGAGGCGCCTGTCGGCGCTTGTATTCGGCAATATAAAGAAGATGCTCGATGCGATGGATCAGTGCGCGATCATGGCCGCGGCTCTCAATATCGCCGACCGACATTTCTTCTTCGACCAGACACTCCAGAATGTCGTCCAGAACATCATAGGGTGGGAGAGAATCCTGATCAGTCTGGTTTTCCCTGAGTTCCGCTGTCGGAACCTTGGTAATGATGTTGGACGGGATCATTTCCCCGCCTGGGCCCTTCAGCCCCTCGGGCCTGTTGGCGTTGCGCCATTCGCACAGATGATAGACTTGGGTTTTGTATAGATCCTTTATCGGATTATAGCCGCCATTCATGTCGCCGTAGAGCGTCGCGTATCCGACAGACATTTCCGACTTGTTACCGGTTGTCATGACCATATGGCCAAACTTGTTCGAAACCGCCATCAGGACGACACCGCGCGTTCGCGACTGAAGGTTCTCTTCCGTCACACCGACTTCAGTGCCCTCGAACAAACCGCTTAGAGCTGACGTAAACCCTTCAACAGGTTCGGCAATCGGCACTGTGTCGTAGCGAATGCCGAGTGCCCTGGCGCAGTCTGCTGCGTCCTTGATACTTTCCTCGGATGTATAACGATAGGGAAGCATGATCGCATGCACCCGGTCCGCGCCAAGCGCATCCACAGCCATTGCCGCACAGATGGCTGAATCAACCCCTCCAGACAGCCCAAGCACCACACCTGAAAAGCCGTTTTTCGTCACATAGTCGCCCAGCCCCATGACACAAGCGCGCCAGTTGGCTTCATCAATGTCCGGCAAATTGGCGACGGGTCCGTTTTCACAGGCCCAGGTTTCTCCTGTCCGTTTCCAATCGCTAATGGCAAGGGCTGTTTCAAATTGCGGCATCTGGAATGCCAACGATCGATCAGCCTGCAGCGCAAAGGAACCGCCATCAAATACCAGCTCATCCTGACCGCCAAGCTGATTGCAGTAGACCATTGGCAAGCCGGTCTGCACCACTCGGGAAACAACCACCTGCAAACGCTCTTCAGCCCGATTTTCCCAATAAGGTGATCCGTTTGGAACCAAAAGCAGTTCGGCACCAGTCTCTTCCAGGCATTCGCAGACTTCATCATTCCAGATGTCTTCACAAATCGGGATGCCTATTCTGACCCCGCGAAAATCGACTGGTCCGGGCAAAGGACCGGCCTCAAAGACGCGTTTCTCGTCAAATACACCGTAATTGGGCAAATCACTTTTATAGCGGACGGCCTGGACAACTCCCTGATCCAACAACAGGACCGCGTTGTAGACCTTGCCTTCTTCCGAGCGCCAAGGCGTTCCGACAATCACGGCAGGCCCATTGTCGGCCGTCTCCGCTGCCAGTGCTTTCGCCGCTTCCATGCAGTGAAGAACAAAAGCTGGTTTCAGCACCAGGTCTTCCGGAGGATAACCAGCAAGCATCAGCTCAGAAGTCAGAAGAAGCTCGGCCCCTTTTTGAGCAGCTTCCTGTCTGGCATTTCGAACGAGTTCTGCATTGCCGGCGACATCGCCAACAGTCGGATTGAGCTGAGCAACGGCAAGACGGAAGGAATCTGTGATCATGGATCTCGAACCAGGAATTTTCATTGCCCGAGATGTAGCTGCAAGGTCTGAAGCTTGCAATCACACAAATGCGTTAAGCAGAGCCCCTGCACCAGATAAAACCTACAGCTAGATCATTGCCAGATCGGAACCGTTTTGACCCGGGATCGTGTGGGAAACTATGCTCCCCGATAAGTCTGATTCATTTTTCGCCGCTATCGAAGCATTGTCCGATCCGCTAAGACCTTTCGAACGACCCATTAGCTCCTGACGCTGAAGAACGTCCCTGATATGCTTGAAAAGTATTGAGGGGGAAATTGGTTTTGCAACGAATCCGTGGATCCCGATTTCGAGCGCTTCGAGGATAGTTGCCCGCATGGAATGTGCTGTGACCACAAGCGCGGGGGTCGTGTTGATAATCATGTCCGGGTCGGCGCGCAAGGTTCGCAAGAATTCATCGCCACCAAATGGGCTCATCACCCAATCGCACAAAATGATATCCGGGCGCCGATCCAGAACCAATTCCAGCGCTTCAGCCCCATCGCTTGCTTCAAAGACTGATCTGATCCCGAAACCGGATAGAACTGAGCGCAGAATAGCGCGCATATGCGGATTGTCTTCCGCAATCAGGCACGACATCTTCGAATAATCCCACGTATCACGCAAACGCCTATTCCCTACCTGGCGTGACCCCCCGAGATCACCTATGCGTGCAGAGCGTTAAATGACACTTACCAAACAGCTTGATCAGCTGCTTTTTCTAACGTGAAATGACTTAGGGGCAGAAATTGCCGCCCCTAAGGTTAATGCACTCTTTAAAATATCAGGCGTTAGGCGTTCGCAGCCATTGGTACGCTTTGGCGCCCGTCTCGCTCTTTTTTGAGGTTCTCAGCGATCAGGAAGGCCAGTTCAAGCGCTTGATCAGCATTGAGCCTTGGATCGCAATGAGTGTGATAGCGATCACCGAGTTGGTCAGCCGTCAATGCATGCGCACCACCGGTACATTCCGTGACATTGCGACCTGTCATTTCAACATGGACGCCGCCGGCATGAGTACCTTCCGCGCGATGCACTTCAAAGAAGGATTCCACCTCCTTGAGGATGCGGTCGAATGGACGGGTCTTGTATCCGCCAGCAGAAACCGTGTTGCCATGCATTGGATCGCAGGACCAGACAACTGATCTGCCTTCACGCTCGACGGCACGAACCAGCTCAGGCAGGTGATCATAGACCTTATCCGCACCAAAGCGCGCGATCAGGGTCAAGCGACCTGGCTCATTTTCAGGGTTCAGAATGTCGATCAGCTCAAGCAATCCGTCCGGTGTCAACGACGGCCCGCATTTCAAACCGAGCGGGTTCTTGATACCACGGAAGAATTCGACATGGGCATGGTCTGGCTGACGGGTCCGGTCGCCGATCCAGATCATATGACCGGATGTCGCATACCAATCGCCAGATGTGGAATCGACCCGCGTGAAGGCTTCTTCATATCCGAGAAGAAGGGCCTCATGGCTTGTGAAGAAATCCGTCGAGCGCAACTGCGGTACGCTGTCGGACTGAATGCCACATGCCCGCATGAAGTTAAGCGCTTCGCTGATACGGTCTGCCAGCTCCTGATAGCGATGGCCTTGAGGGCTATCGGAAATGAAGCCGAGCATCCACTGATGCACTTGATCCAGGTTGGCAAATCCACCCTGCGCGAAGGCACGCAGCAGGTTCAGCGTCGCAGCTGATTGGCGATAGGCCATGGACATGCGGTTCGGATCGGGAATCCGGCTTTCAGGCGTAAAGTTGATGTCATTGATGATGTCACCGCGGTAACTTGGCAGCTCAACGTCACCCTTCTTCTCGATATTGGAAGACCGTGGCTTTGCAAACTGACCGGCGATACGGCCAACCTTTACAACCGGTTGGCTCGCAGCATAGGTCAGCACAACGGACATCTGCAGGAAGACGCGGAAGAAATCACGGATATGATCCGGGTGGTGCTCTGCAAAACTCTCAGCGCAATCGCCGCCCTGCAGCAAGAAACCCTTGCCATTGGCAACATCTGCAAGCTGACTTTTCAGCGCGCGCGCTTCCCCTGCAAACACCAGCGGCGGATAAGTTGACAGGCGCTGTTCCACATCCGCCAAAGCCTTTTGATCCGGATATTCCGGCACCTGCAGGATCGGCTTCGATCTCCAGCTGTTCGGGCTCCACTTCTCCGACATACTTCCAACTCCTCATCGGACCTACAGGCTGAATACGCAACCTGAATACGTGATCCGCGATCATAATTGTTCGTGAAAGCTTGCTCATTCTCAGCAAACGTGCGGCCTTATACACCTCAAGTGCCGCCAATGCCACAAGACATTCAGCCAATATTGCACCTAAATCCAAATTGTAATTTCTATTTCTGTGTCAGACTTGGAAATCGATCAATTGAGGCGGATCATGGCGCCTGCCCGGTGGCGAGGAGAAACTGGGTCTATCAAGCAGAGGACACCGGTCATGCCGAAGCCAAAACTCGAACACAGTCACAGACCAGACGACATTGCTGCCCGACTGGAACAGGGACCGGATACCAGTTACCTGAGGGATTGGGTTTATGGTGGGATTGATGGTGCGGTAACGACTTTTGCCATTGTCGCCGGCTCCGTCGGTGCAAGCTTGTCTACAAATGTAATTCTGATCCTTGGCGTGGCCAATTTGCTTGCCGACGGCTTTTCCATGGCAGCGGCAAACTACAGCGGATCCAAATCGGAGAACGAGGATTATCAGCGCCTGCGTGCCATCGAAGAAAAGCACATTTCGATTGAACCGGACGGTGAGCGGGAGGAAATTCGTCAGATTTTCGGTGCCAAGGGTTATTCAGGAGACGATCTCGAAACACTTGTCGACCTTGTCACATCCAACCGAACGACATGGATAGAAACCATGCTGCTCGCAGAATATGGCATCTCGGATGGGGGACGCGCGCCCCTCAAAGCAGCGCTTTATACGTTTGCGGCGTTTGTCCTGTTCGGGTCGGTGCCGCTTTTGCCGTTTGTAATTTCGATGCCAGCAAGCGCTGTGACGGCCTCAATGCTAACGGCTCTGGCCTTTTTCGCAATCGGCTCTTTCCGGGCACGGTGGTCGCCAAGACACTGGATGTCCTGTGGCTTTGAGACAATGGCGATTGGCATGCTGGCAGCCGCTATTGCATTTGGTGCCGGCCACGGTTTGCAGCGATTGCTCGGTTAAACACACGAACTACCGGATTTTTTCGAGTTCCATCGGTTCCAGCTTCTTGTCAATCAGGCAACGAAGATCCTTGTCCAAATGAACAGCCCTTGGATAGACCGGTTTCTCCCGATCCTGAAGCACCGGGACGTGCCAGCCCTCTGTCGTCTCCAAAAAATGATCGATCCCCGCCTCGCCCCAAATGCTGTGGTAACCGGCCAGGACACAATCAAGATAACTGTTCAGAATTGGGTGGTTTTCGCAGCCCCATTTCTGGTGGGCAGGCGCGGCCCTGAAGAGAAACAAATCTCTTGGCCCGGGTTTTTGTTCAGCCTCACAGCGAAATGCAGCTGCAATGGCACCGACCTGCTCGTAGCTGCTTTCGCGTTTTTCAAGGTCGTTCATTCGCGCCAGATGCTCATGCGTCATCACACCCCAGATCTCCGAGGTTGCGTCTTCCCGAACGCTTAAGGTGCACCTGCCCTGACCATTCTCCCAGACACTGCAAACCCGCCACTCTCTGACCCATCCCTTGAGCCGGCCAGGGATCAGTTCTGCGTTATCAGGAACCGTCTCGGCATTGACGAGGGAACCATATCCAAAATATGTGATCTTCATCTTGTTATTTGTCAGTTCTCAGCCAGATCGCATTTTCAATTTTAGAGGTAATGTATGTCCGTTTTGTCGCTTTCCAAAGAGGACGTTGCTCTGATCCGGGACGATACACCTGGTGTGGATCAAGTCACGCATTTCAATAATGCCGGAACAGGGCTGGCTCCTTCTCCGGTCCTCGATGCAGTAAAACAGCAACTGGACCTGGAAGCAAAGATTGGCGGATATGAAGCCGCAGCGGCTGCAGATGCCGAAATGGGGGCATTCTATACCTCTCTGGCAACACTTCTTGGCTGCAAACCTCATGAAATTGCATATGTCGAAAACGCCACACGGGCATGGGACATGGCGTTCTATGGAATTGGTTTCCGGGAGGGTGACCGGATCCTGACAGGTCGGTCGGAGTACGTGTCGAATTACGTAGCCCTTTTACAGATGAAAAAAAGAAAGGGTATCGAGATCGACCTTGTCGAGGACGACGCATCCGGACAGATTGACCTGAAAGCCCTTGAGGCAGCAATCACGCCCAAGACCCGACTGATTGCCCTGACACACATTCCGACGTTTTCTGGTCTAATCAATCCGGCAGAAGACATCGGTGTGATCGCGGAAAAACACAAGTTGCTCTACCTTCTGGACGCCTGCCAATCGGTCGGCCAAATCCCGCTCAGTATTGATACGATCGGATGCCACATGCTGTCTGGCACCGGCCGCAAGTACTTGAGAGGGCCGCGCGGAACTGGATTTCTTTATGTGAGCGATAACGTTCTTGACCAGATTGAGCCACCTTTCGTCGACCTTCAAGCCACCAACTGGATTGATGAAAATCGGTATGAACTGGTCCCTGGCGCGCAACGCTTCGAAACCTGGGAGCGGTACGTCGCCGGTCAGATCGGCTTGGGCGTTGCCGTCAATTATGCGCTTGGCTTCGGGATGGACCGAATAGGTTCTCGAGTTTGCGATCTGGGCAACCAGCTACGGGCAGAGTTGCTCACAATCCCTGGTGCAAATCTCCACGATAAAGGCGTACGTAAGGGCGGAATTGTTACCTTCTCCCTTGATGGAGAAGCACCAGCAGTCACGAAGGAACGCCTTGCTGGTCAAAAAATCAATGTGTCTGTCAGCAATGCCAGTTCATCACGAATTGACCTGCCGCACCGAGGATTGAGTGCCGTTATCAGAGCTTCACTCCATGCATTCAATTGCGAAGAAGAAATTGAACTTTTCATTAAGGCTCTTGGCAGAAACCCATAGTACGCGCTGAAGTTTTCCGTGCTCATGTACCCAATGTTAAATCTGCTTAGCTAGGTTAAATTTGCCTAGCTGCAACCGCCGGGCAGACAGAGGGATGGACCGGTGAACTGGCGAAAAGATTATAAATCAGCGGAATCTGACAAAACCTCAATGCGGTCGACTCGCAGGATTGGTCTATGGATTTCCGGGCTCGCAGGGCTACTGATCGTCCTTTCGGCATCATCCCTGATATTCATAGCAAACTTGGCCTGGCGCGAAGCTGACCGCAGAGCACTGGAAAGCGAACAGCTTCGTTTTTCAAACGCGATCACCGATATTCACCGGCAGATCGCAGGTGATCAAATAGACGTTGCACATTGGGATGCGACGTTCAAAGCGCTCCAAAAGCCAATTGATCGCAGGTTTATCGAAGACGAACTCATAGAATATCTGTGGGAAGACTACGGGTTCAGTCGCAGCTTTATTGTTGACTACAATGGCACGTTGATCGCCAGAGCGAACGAACTGGAGGTTGACCTCGAGCCCGTCACCCTTGCGCCTGACACCCTTCTCTTCAAACTTGCGAAAAAAACCAGAACCGCATGGGCTGAACACCATCGAAGTACCGACACAGTATTTGCCGACTGGTATCTGCCACAATCAGCATTGGTTGAAATATCCCAGTCGACATTTGCCGTGATCGAAGGCTCACCTGCATTATTCAGCACGGTTCCCATCCTGCCCGATCAAGGCCGCGTCGGTCAGAGGCCGATGGAGCCAACGATACTGATCAATGCTGTTCACCTCAATGAAGACTGGATAAATGAACTTGCATCGCAATTGTCATTCAATGACCTAAGATTTTTTGCAAACGCGCCAGAGCGCCCACACCCGACCAATTTTTTAATACAAGGTCCTGATGGCAAGACTATTGGTCACTTCAGATGGAACCATTCCAAGCCTGGTCGCGAGATATGGAAAACCGCCCTGCCCCTGGTCGGCCTGATGGCAACCATTATCGCAATTGTGGGCATCTTCGCGGCAACCAAAATCACGCGCCTTTCCAGATCGCTGGAAGAAAGCGAGCGTAGAAACCGACACTTTGCGCGACATGACGCTTTGACCGGTCTTCCCAATCGACACCAGTTTACCGACAGCCTCAAATTTGCGCTTGATGGTCTACCAGACCGCAGCTTTGCTGTTTTGGCATGTGACCTGGATAAATTTAAGCCGGTAAATGACACGTTTGGCCACGAAGCTGGCGACAAAGTGATTTGTACCGTTGCAGAGCGATTGAAGTCAGTCATCAATACTGACGGTCTTGCGAGCCGAATTGGCGGAGACGAATTCATCATTCTGATTACACATCAGACTGACCGGGATTGGCTACAACGCCTCGCGGATAGGATACGAGTATCCATCGCTCAACCAATCGAAATCTTTCCAGGACAATTCGTGGAGATCGGGATCAGTATTGGCATCGCCCTTGCCCCTGACGCTGGAAGTGCAGAAGCAGACATAATACGAGCAGCTGATATGGCGCTCTACCAAGCAAAGGATAACGGTCGAAACACCGCCAAATTTGCAAAACCCGAAGAAAAAAAGATCGCTTGAACTCGGAACTCAACTGATAAACGAACTCGTAAATTCAATAAAAGATTGCGCCAAAATAGCAACACAAATCTTCGCAATGGAAAATTTATAATGTAATAAATATCAATACTTTTCTTTCTTATTACTCTCCACATCTTTCTCTACGGGAGATCACAACATATTAACTGAAAACTACTACAAGAATTAACTGATTTCATTGTCCAGCTCAGCCGAACAGTGAATATGCTGATAAGAGAAAAGAACAAACCGTTTTGGGTCATCGACAAAAAGACAAATCTGCAAGAATGCCCAGACAGCACATTTCGCGTCTGGCTTTTATGCTTGCGGGTCTTTTGATTGCGGTCACGTCTGCATCATTGATATTTGTCGGTTTTGTTGCATCTCACGCGTCAGATCAACAGGCTATTGAAAATGAAAAGCGCTTGTTTCAAAGCGCACTTCAGGAGCGTTTCCACGCAATCGTGCACGAACAAATAAGTGTCACTTCATCCGACAAATCGGTTTCCAAACTCGTTCGAGATTTTGATCCGGGCTTTGCGCGTCAAAGCTTTCATATGCTCTGGAACAAATTTAGTCTCAGCAAGGTAATGTTGATTTCCGATCAGAACGAAGTTCTGGCGGAGTCCTTTGAGGAATACACCCACATTACGCGACATTCAGCTGATGAAGTGCCTGAATTGTCGACAATTATTTCCAAGCTTCAAGACCTTTATCACGACAACCGCGTGCGGGTTCCGGGCGGTTTCGGGCATCGTTCACTTCAGGGACTGGATCCAAGCCAATACGCCACGATGGGATTTGTCCATCTGGACGGAAAACCGGCACTATTCAGTGCCATGCCGATCATGCCGGATGCATACGAGGTAACACTTCCGGATGGCGATCCGACAATACTGATTTCAGCGCATTACATCGATGACGCCCTTCTCAAACGCCTGAACTCGCAATTGAGCTTTTCATCCTTGACGTTCAAGGCGGAAACATCATTACCACAGAGCGGATCCAACCATGTCGTATTGGGGCAGGATGATACTCCAATCGGATACTTCCAATGGGACAGCCAAACCGTCGGCACATCAATCTGGCCTACGGTTATCCCAGTTATCGCGGTCCTGAGTGTTTTGCTGGCAGCGCTTGCCTTCGGAATTGCCTGGCGCATTGGTCAATTGACGAGTTCACTTCAGGCCAGCGAACAACAGAACCGGCATCTCGCTCTGCATGATAGCTTGTCCGGCCTAGCCAACAGGCTGCAATTCAACCGGGTTCTGGTCAATGCAGCCAAGGACCTGCCATTGAAACCCTTTGCGGTTCTTCATTGTGACCTCGACAAGTTCAAGGCAGTCAATGATACCTATGGGCACGCCGCAGGAGATTGGGTCATCAAAACCATGGCCGCGAGACTGACTGAAGTAGTCGGCGGACCAGGGCTGGTATGTCGCGTCGGTGGTGATGAATTCATGATCATCTACCGCGCTTCAACCGAAAGACCAGAAGTCGAAAACTTATGCCAAGCGCTGATTGATGAAGCAAGTAAACCGATCGAAGTGGCTCAGGGAAAACTTGCGCATGTAGGTCTCAGTATAGGTGTCGCATTGGCACCGGATGACGGTATCGATCCGGATGAACTCGTCGTCCATTCGGACACCGCGCTTTATCAAGCCAAGGAAGCCGGCCGAGGTCGGTTTGCGTTTTACAGTGACTTGCCAAACGACTCATTCGTTTCAGAGAACATTCTGGACAACGTCCTTAGGAAAGCTGAGGCATCTTCGCGCTAAGCAAAACCCGCCGCCGGATTTACCCGGCGACGATCAATTCAATATTTATCCGCGCAAACGCTCAGACGGCTCGCGCATTGTCACGAGTTCTTCCGCAGCAGTCGGATGGACAGCAATCGTTTTGTCAAAATCGGCTTTTGTTGCCCCCATCTGCAGCGTCACACCCAATATTTGAGCCAACTCACCGGCATCCGGGCCGACAATGTGAACGCCAAGCACCTTTTCGCTATCGGCGTCGACAATCATTTTCATCAACATTTTTTCGTCACGGCCAGAAAGCGTGTGCTTCATCGGGCGGAAGCTTGACTTGTAGATATCCAGATTGGGCGTCTGTTCCAGAGCCTGCTCCTGGGTCAATCCGACGGTGCCCATTTCCGGCTGCGAGAAGACCGCCGTTGCAATGAGGCTGTGATCCACGGTCCAGGGATTGTTGCCAAAAACAGTGTCGGCAAAGGCATGTCCTTCCCGAATGGCAACCGGTGTCAGGTTTGCCCGATTGGTGACATCGCCTACTGCATAGATGGATTCAATATTGGTGCGCGAGTCAGCACTGACTTTGATCGCTCCGATGTGATCCATTTCCACACCGGCCTTTTCCAAACCAAGATCTCTGGTGTGAGGATTACGGCCTATCGCGAACATAATCTGGTCTGCAGCAATCTCTTTTCCGGCCTTGGTCTTCCCCGCCAATGACCCATCAGCTCTTTTGTCTATGCTGGAGAAGGTGTCGTTGAGGATCACATTGATCCCCTTCTTCTCCATTTCATGGCGAACAGTTGTGCGCAAATCCATATCAAATCCACGGAGGATTTCCTCACCGCGGTAAAGCAAGGTCGTGTCCACACCAAGCCCGTTGAAAATACCTGCAAATTCAACAGCAATGTAACCACCACCAGATACCACAATACTCTGTGGCAGCTCGGTCATGTGAAATGCTTCATTTGAGGTAATTACATGCTGGGAGCCGGGTAGATTTTCATCCACATTCGGAGATGCACCAACAGCAACCAAAATGTATTTGGCTGTTATGATCTGTCCCGTAGACAGGAGACGAACCGTATGCGGATCCTCTATCACAGCACGACTGTCATGAGCCTCGACATTGGTTCGTTCGAGATTTTTCCGGTACAGGCCTTCCAGCCGCGTAATTTCCTGATCCTTGGCTGCTATCAGCTTTTGCCAGGAAAAATTCCGTTCTCCGACGCTCCAACCAAAGCCTTCCGCGTCTTCAAATTCCTCAGAGAATTTTGAAGCGTAGACAAATAGTTTCTTGGGGACACATCCCCTTATGACGCAAGTCCCGCCATACCGGTATTCTTCAGCGATCCCGACACGGGCTCCATGAGTTGCGGCTATTCGTGCGGCCCGAACACCGCCCGACCCACCACCGATGACAAAAAGATCATAATCGTAGTCGCCCATGAATCCCTCATTACACCGGATTACCGGTTAAGCTATTTAATAGTTTCTGCGCACTTAAGTAGTCTGAGACACCAGTCAAGGCCAACGCTTCACAAATCCTGATCACGGAATTGAAACCGGTCTCTAAAACACATTGGGCCGCAATAGCGGCCCAATAACACTATGATCAACCGAGATTACCTCGTGTCGGCAACAATTGTTGTCAAACAATCAGCCCCAAACCAAGCAATGCGGATCTACTCAGTAGTTGGCGTATTGCCTTTTGTAAGTTCTTCCTGAACCAACGTAACCATTTCCGTGCTGATTTTGTCCTGCCATTCCTTGGCGCGACCAACAGATTCCGCTGTGATGTTCGGTATACTGTCTCTTAATTTGGTGCCCAAAGGAGTGTTGTAGAAGTCAGCAAGCTCTTTCAGCTCCGCTTCAGAAAACTTGGCAGCCCATGCTTCGTAGACTTGTTGGTTCAACTCTGCACGTTGAGGAGCCAGCTTTAGAGCAACGTTCTGTGTCACTGCTATAACTTCTTCTGCACGTGCTGGGTCTACTTGAATAAACGCCGTTTTGGTTTGTTCCGCTAAAAGCGGAAGGATGTCATCAAATGGCTCGAGAATTTTTGTTGCCACAGCAACATTTTTTGCGGCCGCAATATGACTTTCCGAGTAAGCGTCTTGGGCATGCGCGGTTCCTGCAACTGCGCCCCACGCCATCATAGCAGCTCCAACGACTGTGCTCGTTGCATACATCTTGATCGGTTTCATCTATTTACTCCTAGACGGCCTCCGGCAATCCCGGAAACCATAATTCACTCTGCAAACGTGGGTGTTATGGTCTTTACCCCATCTTCACCGGCCACGTAAGCCTTTGTCGCAAGTTTTAGAAAAAGGCCATGATCGACCACACCCGGAATTGCAACCAAGCGTTCTGCAAGACCCTGTGTTTCTTTTATTTTTTCCAGTTGAGCATCCAGAAGGTAATGACCACCATCCGTTACAAATGGGGTTTCAGCGCCACCCCGCAGTGTCAGCGATTGGGGCAAACTCAGCGCTGATAAAACGTCCAGTATGGCAAGACGTGTTGTTTCCAGTCCGAATGGAACGATTTCAATCGGGAGTGGAAACTTCCCAAGACATTCTACATTTTTACTGGCGTCTGCGATCACCACCATCTCAGCAGAAGCAGACGCGACTATTTTTTCGCGAAGCAATGCTCCGCCGCCGCCCTTAATCAGGGAAAGCTGGGCATCAAGTTCGTCCGCCCCGTCAACTGTCAGGTCAAGTTTCGGCAGCTGATCCAAAGTTGTCAGAGGAATACCCAGGCTTTCCGCCAAAACCCTTGTCCGCTCAGAGGTCGGCACCCCGACAACTTCCAGCCCGTTTATTACGCGCTTGGATAAAGCATGCACAAAATACTCAGCTGTCGATCCAGTCCCTATTCCAAGCCGCATACCGGATTTAACATCTTCGGCAGCGCGTTCTGCAGCCATTTGCTTGTACTGGTCGCTCATTCTCATTCCTTCGAAATTGGTACTGACAGGCAGCAAACCCCAATTACTCGACAGCAGTTCTCAAACCGCCGGGTGCTTAACATGGCCAATGTCATAGGGTCCATAGAGATTTATCGTGCCGTTACGTGACTTAACGTGCGCCCGCAAGAGTAATTAGAATTAACAATCAGTTTATACAGTTTTACTATTATGACTAAAGTTGTCTGGGAATAGAAAGTACTAATTAGATGAAGCTTCTCAAGTTTAAGTCTCGTCGCAAGGATACGGCTATTGTCGAAGATGAATACTTAAGCCCTGATATAACTACAGAAATTCCAAAAGATATATCTGATGATGTGGCCGAAAAGACGCTCCAAATGTCGCTCGTGCTGGATAGTCTGGAGGATGATCTTCAGGTTGCGGCCAAAGCAATCGATTCGACTGCTGGAAAAGTAGAAGACCGATTGATCGCCCAGGTGGACAAGCTTGAGACAATCAAAACAGACAGTAATTCTCTTGCCAGCCAGTCTGCAATTGCTGAAGAAAATGCTTCAGGACTTGCTGCCTCCATTCAGGAACTTTCATCCTCCAGTTCCGAAATTGGACGGCAAGTTGGTGTTTCCAACGATCTGGCAAATGAAGCGAGACAAGTAGCCGATCAGGTCAATCAAGGCGTTCTGGATTTGAAAAGTGCCATTGATGACATCGCGAATGTCGTCAGCCTGATCTCCGATATTGCAAAACAAACCAACCTTCTTGCGTTGAATGCGACGATCGAGGCGGCCCGCGCGGGCGAAGCCGGTCGAGGTTTCTCCGTTGTGGCCAGCGAAGTTAAGGCCCTTTCGGTCGAAACTCAGTCTGCTACCGAGCAAATTGTTTCAAACATCGAACGCCTCAACCAATCAGCAGAGGCTAACCTCGGCTCTGTAAGCCAGATAATAGAAGTCATTGGCCAGATCAGACCCAGTTTCGCTGCAGTTGACGAGGCTGTCCAAACTCAGGTTCAAACAACTGATCTCATTGGCGAACAAGCCAATCAAACCGCGAATTTTGTTCAGGAGGTCGTTCGGCGGGTAGAGACGATCAGTCAATCTGCAAGCGAAGCGGAAGAAGGCGGAACACTCGCTCGTGCTGCTGGCGCTGAAATGAGTGCAGCGACCAAAGCCCTTCAAAGCCGGTTTGCAATGATGATCCGGCAAACACAAATCGGGAACCGTCGGCAATATGACCGGCTGCCGGTCAAGCTGAAGGGCACAATCAAAGCTGGTTCAGTTACAGGCCGAATTGAAACCCGGGACATTTCCGATGGCGGCCTCCTTTTGACATCTGAAAACCCGGACATACTTCGTCGCGGCAGCAATGCTGATCTGAGCGTGGATGGCCTTGGTTCTGTAAATGTAAAAATCGTGAATGTGTCCGAGGCTGGGTACCATTGCAGTTTCAATCAACCGAGCGCAGAATTCTCAAATGTACTGGAACAGAAGTTCGCCTCGATCCGGGCCAGCCACTCGGAAGACGTCGAGCGTGCCCAGTCTGGAGCAGAGCGAATTGCGAGTGCCTTGGAAGACCTCGTGGCCAATCGGAAACTGTCGATAGACGACCTGTTCGATACAAGCTACCAGCCGATAAAGGGCACAGATCCGCAGCAAGTCACGACACGGGCCGTCGACGCACTTGAAACAGTTCTACCGGCGATTCAGGAAGATATTCTTGGTAATTGCAAAGGTTTGGTATTCTGCGCTGCCGTTGACCGGAACGGTTACCTTCCTGTGCACAATCTGATCTATTCCAAACCGCAGAATCCAGACGATCCAGTCTGGAACAATGCAAATTGCAGGAACAAACGCATATTTGATGATCGCGCCGGTCTTAGCGCCGGACGAAATACGAGGCCCTTCCTGATCCAGTCCTACGCACGCGACATGGGCGGCGGAAATATTGTCTGGATGAAGGAAGTAGACGTCCCCATCATTGTGCAAGGACGCCACTGGGGCGGGTTCCGGACAGCCTACAAACTATAGCTCTTGCATCCCAAACACGGCTTGAACGATCAAGCGAACACGGATAGGCAGTAAAGTATCCTAATCGGCTGGGGTTTATATATGTCTGTCCTTGTGTTCGACCTTGATGGAACATTGGTGTCATCAATGGATGACCTGGTTGTCTCGCTTAACGTGGTTCTGACCGCCGCCGGACACCAAGCTGTTCCCCGGAAAAAGGTTGGCCATATGGTTGGCATGGGTGCCAAGGTTCTCATCCAGCGCGGCCTGGAGTTCAATGATATTGCCTGGACCGAAAAGATGGTCTCCGGTCTTTTTGAACACTTTCTTGAGCATTATGCTGACAACATCGCCGTTCACACCAAGCCATTTCCTGGTGTTGTAACCGCGTTGGAGGCCTTCAGAAATGGAGGAACCAAACTGGCTGTTTGTACCAACAAGGCAGAACGGCTCACAGTGCCTCTTCTTGATGCATTGGATCTGACACAGTACTTCGATGCAGTCGTTGGCGGCGATACTTTCCCGATCTCCAAACCGGACGCAACACCTGTTCACGGAGCTATCGAACGGGCTGGGGGAACCGTTTCTGGATCAATCATGATCGGGGACAGCATCACCGACATTAACGCTGCCCGAAATGCAGGTATTCCGGTAATAGCAGTGGATTTCGGGTATACACCAGTTCCGGTGACTAAACTTGGTCCAGACAAGGTGATTTCTCATTTTGACGAGTTGGCCGGAGCTATCGACAAAATCCGCTTAGGATAGCAGATATATCCTACTGTGGTATCGCGGGCTTCAACTGGGAAAACGTGGCAATCCCCAGCAGAATACGTCTATTACTCCGTCCGCTCTGCAGATTACTCTGTAGGCTGCTATGCTTTTGCTAAGTGATTCCTACAGGGCAATTTAGTAATGGCTACGCAAACAGCTGCAAATCCGATCCGCGAAAAACTGCTGAAAGGAGTCACCTATCAAAAAACCGGTGAATTTGAAAAAGCCCAAAGAATCTACAAACAAGTTCTGAAGAAGCAGCCGTCAAATCCTGACGCGTTAAACCTGCTTGGCGTTACATACAGGCAACTTGGATTTCCCAAGCGTGCGCTGGAATTCATTCAAAAAGCCATAAAAGTCAATCCGAATCAGTCCGTATTCTATGCGAATTTGGCCCGCGCCATGATGGATTTGGGAACAGATCCCGACAGCCTGCTCGCTATTTGCAATAAAGCACTGTCTTTGAATCCGAGAGAACGCGAAGCACGCAACATGAAAGCGATCGCTCTCACCAGTATGAAGGAATTCGAAGAAGCAGAACTAATACTGCAGGGGCTAGTTGTCGAATTCCCCGATTATACAGAAGCCTATGAAAACTTTGCTGCTTTGTTGATGGATGCCGACAAGGCAGAACATGCCGCAAATTTCTTTACAAAGTCAGTGATGATGAACCCGGACAATGTTCAGAATTACATTCTTCGGGCGCGCTGCCGATTGAAATTGAAACAATACGAAAAATCTCAATACGAATTGTCTGAGGCATTAGAAAAATTTCCGAATCACGCAGAGGTCATGCACGAAGCAGCGCGGCTCCTGTTCAGCATGAATGAAACCAACAAAGGTATCAAATACGCAAAACAAGCCCAAGAACTTGATCCAAGTGATTACCACAAATGTGTCACACTTGGTGTGAACTTGCTAATGCACGGAGAATACAAACAAGCGCTTGATGCGATGAAGTTGGCGAAAAAACATGCCCCTGCCGACAATAGAACTGTCGATTGGAACTTGTCGCTTGCCTATTTAGCTAACGGTGACCTAGCCAATGGGTGGAAGCTCCACACTGCGCGATTTGACGACCCTACCTCCCAAGTAACACGTCGTAAGTTCGATGTACCGGCGTGGAATGGTGAAGACATTTCCAAGAAAACAGTTTTGGTTTGGGCTGACCAGGGACTTGGCGATGCTCTAAAAGCAGGAACCATGCTGCCTCAATTGCAGTCGAAGGCAGGGAAAGTAATTGTCGAACTCTCTGACAAAGGCGCAAAATTCTTTCAATACTCATTTCCGGATGTAGTGTGTCGGTTGGCTCAAATGGACAATGATTTCAACTCAACAGCGGATGATTTTGATGTCCATGCCAACATCTCGGATCTAACTTCCAATTTCAGACCAAGTATTGAATCTTTCCGAAAGGCGCCCTGTCCAGTTTATTCTTTCGAAGCGGAGCGCGCGCGCCAGTATATTGAAAAACTGGAAGGCCATGAGCATAAACCGATTATTGGATTCTCTTGGCGCTCCAAAAACCTTGCTGCCAACCGCGCACGATACTATCTATCTGCCCCCGGAATTGCTCCCCTATTGGAATCACGAGACGCAATATTTTTAAACTTGCAATATGCAGCCATTGCCAAAGAAATCACCTTTTTCAAGACTAGGTTCCCAGACAAATTCAACTATTTTGCAGATGTAGATTTGTTTGATGATTTACTAGGAGCAGCTGCATTAACAGCCTGCTGTGATTTTATCGTATCTGCAAATACAAGTGTTGCGGATATGGCCGGGCTTTTAAACATACCTAGTATTAGATTTGGGCAAGTGGAAGCTCCACTTTTGCTAGGACAAGAGAACCCGCCTTGGTATCCAGCAATGACTTATATGCGCCCCTACACTGATCGTCCCTGTGCTGAATTCGTTCCGGAAATCATCCGCGAACTGGATAAACAATTGGAGGGCTGGACCCCGGACAAAAGGAACCAACGTTTGGGTCTGTAGCTAGTCTATCTAAGAACTACCTTCGCACTCTCAACCGGGTTTTCTGGCAATTGCCACAAGGGTGTCTGTTGCATCAATCCTGTTGAGAGCCGCTTCATAGGCACAGGACAAATCCGGCGTATCTAGTGCTGACAATGGCGCCTTGTGTCCACCAGGTTTTTTGGACGCAAGCCATGTCAGGTGATTGGACAGCGGATAGCGTTGCACACCCTCGATAACAATTCCTTCAAAACCGGCTGCCTGCAGCAGTCGTTTGAGACTGTCCCGCGTATGCAGAACAAGATGCTGGCTCCACAAAGTAAACGACTTGAAGGCATCATTTTGAACTTGGGATAGCAGAAAATCATTGGCATGGGGGACTTCAATAATCACCGTTCCACCCGGCTTGAGAACGCGGCGGATATCACTCAAGATTGGTAGCGGATCTGGTAAGTGTTCTAAAACATGAAAACTGACAGCAGTGTCCAATGAACCGTCAGAAACAGCAGACAGACCAGAATGGCATTGAATACCATCATCATTCAGCGCTGCTACGTAGTCCTTTTGAAGTTCAACGCCACAACATGATGCCGTATTCCCGCGGACAGCCTGAAGAAAAGCGCCGTCACCGCACCCGAAATCAACAATATGTTTACCGGATACAAATCCCTGATAGGCCTTTGAACGACGGGCAGCATCCCTAACAATTTCATAGTCTCTGGTGCCTGTGACCTTCAGATTTGTATCACGGTAAGTGCCCTCTTCGTACACATCATCGCCGCTGTAAAAACCGTCAATATAAATCACGCCAGAACGGCGATCACGGAACACCGTCACACCATCCCTGTCGCGTGTTCTATCTGCAAATACTTCCTGATGATCTTTGCTGGCAACACCGAGCGCAGACAGGGTTTCGAAGATATTTGTCATCAATCGCAGACCTCAGTGTTAAGTCATATCGGCATAGGCTTCCAACAGAGCCCAGTCTCGCGGTGTGTCCAAATCAATTTCAACAGCGTTTGGAAGCACTACAGGAACGCTTCGGCCAAAGAAACGCTCGCCAGCTTCAATAAATGCATCTTTGCGAAGCGCATAAATCGCACCTGTTTCGCGATATTCCTTGTTGCGGTCCTGACGGCGTTGGCGAGGTTTTGTCGCATCGTGATTGACACCAACACCGCTTCCATCCGATGCGATTTCCCAAAGAAACGCATGTACGTCGACAACAGAAAACGCAGTGTCAGCATTTGTCTCGGTAAGGCTTCGAACCACCTGATCAATTTCCGCCGAGGTGGTAAGTGGCGCTGTGCATTGCAGGAATACGACTGTGTCGGCAGCCTGGCAGACTTCGACTGTTGCCAGCGCATGTAACACCGCAGATTCTGTAGATGCCTCGTCTCCGGAAATACCAAGCGGGCGTTTGAGGGCCAGTGCGCCGTAGTCATCTGCGACATTCAAAATCGCATCATCATCGCTGGATACGATAACATTTGATACCGTCTCAGCACCTAGTGCCGCCTGGATTGAGTGCGCAACAAGCGGCACCCCAAGGAAGGGCTTGATGTTCTTTCCCGGAATTCCCTTGGACCCACCCCTTGCCGGAATTATTGCGACCACCTGTTCCATTGCGGTTCCAGTCTCCTGAAGGTCAAAGGCCGGGTTTTTCAATGGCTGCTTTCTTCAAGTCATAGATCGCCATCCGTCGAGCGATTTCAGGCGCCAGTACTTGCGGTTTCCAACCGAGGACTTCCTGCGCCTTGCTATTGTCGCCGCGCAGATAAACGACATCGGAGGCTCTGAAATAACGCGGATCGACATAAGCGATCAATTTGCCAGTTTTGCGGTCATAGCACTTTTCATCAGCACCTTCGCCTTCGGATTTCAGATCAAATCCGACCTCCGCTGCTGCCATGAACAAAAACTCACGAACCGTGTATTCCGTGTTGGTGGAGATGACAAAATCGTCTGGCTTGTCATGGTCCAGCATCTTGATCATCATGTCGGTGTATTCGGGCGCATAACCCCAATCCCGCACGCTGCTTAAGTTACCAAGCGGCAGCGCGCCTTTGCCCTGAAGTTTGATTTCAGCCAACCAACTGGTGATTTTACGGGTCACGAATTCCAAGCCACGCAATTCGGATTCATGATTGAAAAGAATGCCAGACGTTGCAAACATATCGTAGGCTTGACGATAGTTCACCACCAACGAATGCGCTGCCAGTTTTGAAATTGCATAAGGGCTCAGCGGATTGAACGGCGTCTTTTCTGTCTGAGGTTTCTCGAGAACATCACCATACATTTCGGACGTTGATGCCTGATAGAGTTTTGCATCCAGCTTTAAAATTCGCATGGCCTCGAGGATATTGAGGACCCCCATGTAATTCACTTCGGACGTATAGTGAGGAAACTGGAAACTGTCGGCGACGAAGCTTTGGGCAGCAAGGTTGTATATGTATTCCGGTCGTATCTCGTTCAGGATATTCTGCACATTCGCGAATTCGGTCACCTCCAAAGTGCAAAACTTGACATTTTCGAGAATTCCAAGCTCTTTCAGTCTTTCTGTTTTCGACGTACTGCCACGCCGCATGGCTCCATAGACCTCGTAGCCGCGCTCCAGCAATGCACGCGCGAGAAATCCACCATCCTGACCGGTAATTCCGGTTATCAGCACCTTAGTCATATTTTTTCTCCTAGCTGCCGGATGGCATTTTCAAAACCATCACCTTCCGACAGATGGCCTTGCCAGACTTCCAGAACTTTACGTCCGGAACCGTTGATATAGGGTGTTGGATCACCGAGGTCCCCCTGCCCGAATTCAATTCCTTCACCGTCGATCCCAATGGCATCTGCGATATGAAGATGTCTTGAGAGCGGAAGCAAAAGTTCACACCATTCTTTCCAGTTTGCCTTGGCATAATTGGCCGACAGGATGAGATGCGACAGGTCCAAGCATAGCTCCACGCCTATTTCATTCACGATCTCAATGTCATCGGCGCCACAGAACATGTCCAACACATCTGCTCCGCCAAAGTACCATGCGATGCGCGGCAACCACTGCGGATAAATCGGGATACCGCGCTGATGCCCTGCTGACACCAAGACATCCTGAAGACGTTGATAGGTCGGCTTCTTTCCTTCAGGCAGCAGTCTGGAAAAGCTGCCTACAATCGGAACACCGGCGCCTGTACGCGCTTCCAGCTCAAGTGCCAGATCAACGCAGGTCTCAATGACTTCCAAACTACCCAAACGAGTTCGTTCGTCTTCCGACATCGGGTCGATAAGTGTCTTGCTATCAATGTAATCCGGTATGTGGATGGAATAGCGCCGGGTCAAATCAAGCTTTTGAAGTGTCTCGTCCATGGAATGGCGAAACGAGCCAACTTCCTCGTAAGACAAGTGCAATTCATTGTTCAAAATGGGGAACCGGCCTTGGAGCACTTGTGCGTCATGCAAACGCAACGGAATGGACAGCTGTTTTTTATCACAAAAAGCAATCAGATCCGGCCCCAACGGTGGTTTCGGGTCTGTGAAATGCACGTCCGAAAGCGCTGTTCCAACCGCAACAGCGCGCTTGACTTTCGATAACCCGCGTTTACTCAAGTCTCCCCAAGTCAATCCTTTGCGCGGTGCTTTGATGACCGTGTTGTCTTGGGACACAACTTCACCAGCTTCGATTGCGGTGCTGGTATAGAGAGACGATCCGAGGTTTTGCATATTGATGCGTTCGCCCTGATTGATCTCTCGGTGCGATGAACCCTGGACAGTCTCAAATGCATTCAACAGGCGGCATAGGCGAATAAACTCTTCCGGATCTGAGCTGGAGCTGTCATCGATGCCCTTTCCATTCTTGTCCATCGTCAAATGGCGTTCAAATATAGTCGCGCCGATCGCTGCAGCGATCAGGCAGACTTCCCAGTCCTGATCATGACTGGAATACCCTATCGGGGCATCCGTCTGTTTGCGTAGAGTTTCCAGAAACCCCATCTGCTGATTTCCCAGAAGAACCGGATAGTTGGAAATGCAGTGCAGATAGGAAATGGCGGGTATGTTCTTGGTCAGCTCGATCGCGTGAAAGATATCCTCTTCAGAATGACCACCGGTGCTCAGAATTATAGGTTTTCCCAATCCGGCCAACGATGTGATGAGTGGTAGGTTCAACAATTCTGCTGATGGGACTTTGAAAAAATCAAACTCGAAAATGCTGTCTCCAAAATCGGCAGCGTCTTCAAATTTGAAGAAGCTAATCCCGGCTGCCATACCTTTTTGCTGAATGAGCCGAGCCAGCTCCAGAATGTCGCTCGGCGCGATATAACTCTCGTCAATTTCTCGGCTTAGGATTTCGTCGCCAATTTCATGAACTGCTTGATAAAAGCCCTCTTTCGCGCGGTATTGAAACTTCGCACCCCATGCCCCCGCTTCAGCTGCAATGCCGATCAGCTGTTTGGCGATCTCAGAGGAGCCACGGTGGTTAATACCAAGCTCGGCAATAACTTTCATCACAAGCAATCCAGATCCAGGACCAACCGCAATTGGCATCCAATTTCCACTCAGTTGCTTGAAAGACTATTGCATGGGTTGGGCAGTTGATATTGGTGGTACTCGCACAGCAGGCCCATTCCACAGATTAGGCCAGTCGTTCCTGTGTTTTTACCAAAAAAGCCGCACTATTTTAGCGTTAGTACCGAAACTGCCTTTCAAAAAATTAAAGGCCGGGTGTTCCCGGCCTTCTGATTCTGTAGGTAAATTAGCTTCGACGTCAGCCAACAAATGCGCGCTCGACAACGAATTCTGCCGGCTTGTTGTTTGCGCCCTCGGTCAAACCTCTTTCTTCGAGAAGAGCCTTGGTGTCGCGGATCATATCCATGGATCCGCAAATCATGCCGCGGTCGATTGCCGGATCGATTGGCGGAACGCCCAGATCCTCGAACAGTTTTCCTGATGAGATCAGGTCGGTGATCCGTCCCTTGCGCGGGAAGTCTTCGCGGGTAACCGACGTGTAGTGGACCAGTTTGTCCTTGGCGAATTCCCCGATCAACGGGTCATCGATCGTCTCATTGACCAGATCCTCGCCATATTTGAGTTCCGCGACATCGCGGCACGTATGCGTCAGGATCACCTCGTCGAATTTCTCATAAGTGTCCGGATCGCGGATCAGGCTCGCAAAGGGAGCAATACCGGTTCCCGTCGAGAACATGTAGACGCGCTTGCCCGGGACCAACGCATCATTCACAAGGGTACCGGTCGACTTCTTTTTCATGAGAACGGCATCGCCTGGCTGGATTTTCTGCAGATGGGACGTCAGCGGCCCGTCAGGAACCTTGATGGAGAAAAACTCCAACTCCTCATCCCAGGCCGGGCTGGCAATGGAGTAGGCCCGGTACAGGGGTTTGCCATCAATCATCAGTCCGATCATGACAAATTCACCTGAACGGAAGCGAAAACTCGCCGGGCGTGTCATACGAAAACGGAACAGCCTGTCCGTGTAGTGCTGAACGCTTTTGACTTCTTCCACGAATGCGCCAGCTGGGGCTACGGCTTCGAGGTCTGCGGGTTTGGCAAGTACATTCATTTGAATAAGGTTCCATGGGTCGTCGCACACAGTGCATTTAGCTCCATGTATCACTTCAAACGCCTTGACTTGAAGCAACTGCAATCCACGAATTCGCACTATTGCAAAAAAAACGTTCTAAAAATCGGAATTATTCCGGATTTAAGGCAATCTCATTCCGTCAACCCTCATTGCTCATAGAAACGCTCCTGACGCTATCCCAAGGAGCTTCATTGGCAAAGCTACCGGTTGGCGAGGTTCAGAACCAAGAGCGACGGATCATGCCGTAGATCGCCGTAAATGGCTCCCTTTTTGACCTTCGAATAACCTGCTCAAACCATTGCCTGAATGCAGGTACATCAAGAACAACGCAGTTGCTCAACCTCCTTGAATTGTGGCTGAAATAAGATCTTCTCAAAACGCGCGTTTTTTATTTGACAGTTATAAAAAAAAGGCAAAACTTACTATCAAAGCAAAACAACAAAAAAGAATACCTTCCAATGGGATTAAGTATATGTCTGGACACATACACGAAGAATCAGGTCAGACAATAGCATTCGTACTCATGGATCGTTTTTCCATGAATGCATTCGCGAGTGTGATTGAGCCACTTCGCATAGCAAATCGGCTTCTCGGGCGAGATTATTACGCTTGGGAGACTTATTCTCTTGACGGGAATTCGGTCCTTGCGAGCAACGGATGCGAAGTTTCGGTCAAAAAGTCTATTCGAGAGCTTCACGACGCCGATATTACATTGTTGTGTACTGGTATTGACGTTGAGCGCTTACCCCTTGATTCCGAACTTGGCAACAAATTGCGCCGCCTGAATGCCATGGGTCGCACTTTTGGCGCCATATGTACCGGTGCCTACCTTCTAGCGCGCTACAACCTTCTGGATGGTCGCCGCTGCACAATTCATTGGGAAAACCTGCGCTCACTGCGCGAGGAGTTTCCAAATGTGGAAGTCACGTCCGATATCTTTGCAATTGATCGCAACTGCATAACATGTGCCGGAGGCATGGCTTCCCTCGACATGATTTTGCGGCTGATCGCAATTCAGCATGGCGCCTATCTGGCACATGAGGTTGCTGAAGTGGCGCTTTATCAGAACATGCGATCCGGAGAATCCGCTCAACGCCACGACATTGAAGCCCGGACCGGCATTTCCAACGCCAAGATTCTGGATGCTATCCGGATCATGGATCTTCACATCGAGGATCCGCTCAGCTGCCAGCAATTGGCCATGACAGTCAACCTGTCTCCCCGTCAGTTGGAACGCCTGTTCCGTCGACACTTCAACTGCACACCAGGTCAGTACTACCTGCGTCTGCGGCTTGAGACAGCACGCGACCTCCTGCGCAGAACAAGCCGACCGGTTCTGGACGTTGCCTTGGCCTGCGGGTTTGCGTCCACATCGCATTTCACGAAGTGTTATCGGGAAAGATTCCTGTGCACGCCAACGGAAGAGCGGCAGTCCTATCAATGGGCGAACACCAAACCGACCTCAAATGTTGGAACGGCAACCCCCATGCGGCTGGTCGCCAAGTAACTCGCTTGCAAATACTGAATACAAAACGCCGCCTCAGATTGCCTTGAGGCGGCGTTTTCTTTGGGCCTAGTGTTAGCGCTTACTCGTCCCATTTCGGGCACCAGGGGCCGTTCACCAGACGCATGTTCTTTTCCAGCCCGCGAATTTGCACGACTTCTTTGGCCGACAATTCGATATCCTTGGCTGCGAAGTTTTCGGCATTTCGTTTCGCATTGCCTGAAGACGGGATCACGATGTGCCCTTCTGCCATCAGGAAAGCCAATGCGATCTGGCTTGCAGAGGCATCATGGCCTTTGCCGATAGCATTCAGCAATTCGTCATCCGCGACAGCACCTCGCGCAAGCGGCGAATACGCTGTCATCGAGATCGACTTGGACTTTGTGAAGTCGACAATTGGATGATTCTGAAGATAGACGTGAATTTCGCACTGGTTTGTCGCTATGGGGCGATCTCCAAGCAATTCGATCGCGCGGCTCAGGTGCCGGATTGTGAAATTCGACACTCCAATGGATTTGGTCAGCCCCGCGTCATATATCGCCGCCAGCTGTCCGACGTAGTCCTCGATATCATATTCATCGTTGATAGCCGGATAGTGCAGCAGCAACATATCGACCTGATCAGTGCGAAGTTTTTTGAGGGATGCTTCAACATGCCCCCGGATCTGACCCGGTGCAAAGCTCTCTGGCGCCACTTTTGTTGTCAGAAAAATATCATCACGGGCGACCGGACTGTCGGCAATGGCTTTCCCGACAAATTCCTCGTTGTTATACCCTTCAGCAGTATCGATGTGGCGATAGCCAATATCAAGCGCAGCCATTACTCCGTTGTAGGCCTCATCACCGCTCCGATTCCAGGTTCCGTAACCAATCTGAGGGATTGGCCCGATGTTTTTGACATCTGTCATCTTATAATTCCTTGATGTGATGTAGAGTCGGTTTAAAATATTCTGGCCGACTGGGAGGTCATTACTTTATATAACTATTTCCATTTGACGAAAAAGGCCACCTGATGCGATAAAATTCATTTTTGACTTATTTGTTGTTTTAAATTGCAAAAATATATGAAAAATCATTCCCTTAACCTGACAAACGAACAAGTCCTAGGGGAACGAGATAAAGACCCATCACAAGAATGACGATCAGAACCGCACGGCGAAAACCGGCATCTGACAACCTTCTGCGGATGACCAATCCGAGCCAAACGCCGACGAACGCCGGCACGACCATCTGCATCGACACAAATGTTTCACTTGCCCCCACCATACCAAAACTGCCGAGCGCGGCCCAAAGCGTCACAGTTGACAGCATGAACAGCAAACCCATGGCTTGCACCAATGCATCACGAGACAGACCTATCGACTGGAGATACATCATTCCCGGAACGGCGTAGGTTCCAGTCAAACCGGAGAACACCCCGTTCACGGCTCCCAAGACAATACCGACGGGTGTTTGTAGTTTTTCAGGGATGAAAAACGTTATGCCAGCCAACAACGGCACGGCGTAAGCCACCATAAGCACGCCCAGAACCAGATCAGCACCGCCGTCCGGCAATCTGGTCAGAATGAATGTGCCGAACCAGAGCGTGAGCATTGCAGCCAGGAGAAAGGGCCACAACCGGACCAGTAACTCGCGCAAATGGCCTCCTAGAGAAGCCTGCCAGACATTTGTTAGCAACGCTGGCCACAAAATAATGACAATGGCCTTGTCCACGCCGACCAGGATCGTCAGCAATCCGAGGCTTATGGCGGGCATTCCAAAGCCGACAAGCCCTTTGACCACACCGGCAATCATGAAAATCAGGCAAAAGAGAACGAAAAAAAGCGGATCTGACATCGGTTGACTTTAGAACCATCACCTCGATAGCAACAAGGTGAATTCACTTCTCGGTTTTCAGATTGCTGTTTGAAGCTCGCTGTTGATAGCTTGGGCTATGTCAAATTCAGTGATTCCCGTTCTGTACAATACCGATGCCCGGCGTCTCTTCCTGCACAAACATGGCCTTGGAACGCCGCCGAAAGGGACCGGCAAGGGCGCTGATCTTTCGGCTGTCATAGACACACTGGGCTTTGTTCAGGTTGACAGCATCAACACGGTCGCACGCGCGCACCACATGATACTGGCAGCCCGAAGACCGGCCTACAAGGAGAAGAACCTTAAGCTTCTTCTGGAACGTGACCGGCAGTTGTTTGAACATTGGACCCATGACGCCTCAGTCGTCCCGACCGAGTTCTTTCCCCATTGGCGGCTCCGCTTCAAGCGCGACAAGGAAAACCTGGTAGGGCCCTGGCGCAATTGGCGGCAAAACGGTTTTGAAGAAAAGTTCGACGAGGTCCTTAAACACATCAGCGATCATGGATCAGTTACCTCCAAAACCGTCGGCAAAGATGAGAAACGCTCCAACGGTGGCTGGTGGGACTGGCATCCGTCCAAGACAGCTCTGGAATTTCTCTGGCGGACTGGCATGATTTCTGTGTCTGGCCGTCAGGGTTTTCATAAGGTTTATGATCTGACAGAACGCGTCATCCCCGGTGAGCACCTTGGCAAATACTTCGAAGACCATGAGACGATAGAGTGGGCTGGCCAGTCTGCTCTTGAAAGACTTGGCTTTGCGACATCGGGAGAGATTGCGGCCTTTTGGGATCTGATCACGCCTGCCGAGGCCAAGGATTGGTGCCGCATCGCGTTCGAAGCTGGCCGGATTATCGAAGCCGACGTGGAAGACACCGACGGCCGGTTGCGCCGGGTCTTTGTCTTTCCGGAAACACTGGATAGCTTGGCATCCGTTCCAGAACCACCTTCAAGAATCCGGATTCTGTCGCCGTTCGATCCAGCACTTCGTGACAGAAAACGGGCCGAGCGTCTGTTTGGCTTTCATTATCGGATCGAGGTCTTTGTTTCCGAACCCAAACGGCAATACGGATACTATGTCTTTCCGGTTCTGGAGGGAGACAGATTGATCGGGCGGATAGACATGAAAGCCTACCGCGACAAGGACCGACTGCACGTCAAGGCGTTCTGGCCGGAACCAGGTGTTCGCGTAGGAAAAGGCCGCATAACAAAACTCGAAACGGAGGTCGCCCGTAACGCCCGTTTTGCCGGTTGCACGGATGTCAGCTACGCCTCTGACTGGCTCCGCTCGCGAAGTTAAGGCCAAAAACGCTCCAAAAACGACGTTGGGTAAGTTATTTTGATTCCGAAAAAACAATAACTATCAGATATATAACGCAACTACTGCGACAATTTGTTCTTTCTCGTTAAAACTAAGAAAACCACTTACTGCTATTTTTGCTGAGCGCTGGGGAAATTCCTGAAGCGCGAATTATTTGGTCCGGACAAAGATCACGCCATGAGCGCGACTCAAGCAAAAAACGGCCGCAGTTGGCCGAGGTTAAGTGGCCCGCATATTTGTGCCGGGGCTGGAAAACAGGCGCTAGATCTCGCCCGGAAAAGCTTGCTCAGCGCAGCTGATATGCGCGGTGGGAACCTAGGCGCGGCTGACATCAATATGGTGTTTGATTTCCTCGCAGCGTCGCAGGATATGTTCGATGTTTACCGGCATAATTATGAGGCTTGTGGCAAAATCCACCGCAAACAGTCTTTTGTCGGCGCGAACAAGAATTTCTTCGCAATGTCTGTGCTGCGGTTTCTCTGCTTTGATATTTTGAGGGCGACATTCGAGCCGCAAATCAAACGCAGTGATGGCAATTGGGAAATCGAGTTTCTGCACGCGTTCAGCGACTACATTTGCCGGACGGCCAACCCGGAATTCGAGAACCAGCTTTCTGCAGCCTATCGCAGTTTGGCCGGAACGCATGGAAACGCCATCACGGCGATCACAATCGCCAATGACGAGACCATTCAGGAAATCATTCGGCAGGCCTCAGCCAAGTTTCCGACAGAGCATATTGATTTCGTCAATTTTTCCAACACGATCAATAAAGCGCTTTCCGACAAATACGAAGTCTATGGTCCTTCCCCGATCAAAGTGTCGGAGCCGGTCATCGAGCACTTTTTTGAAGCGATGAAGGATGCTGACAAGGGCAATTTTTTCCGAAAGATGGTCTTCAACTAGGACTGGCGGATCATGTGCGTCAGGGCAGCGGCCACAATCGCTGTGATGTCCCTGCCAAATGCCCAATCCAAACTATGCTTAGGTCCAGCTCAAGACGACCTTGCCGGCCTCACCTGATTTCATGGCTGCAAAGCCTTGTTCAAAGTCATCAACACCGAAACGGTGAGTAATGACATTGCGAACATCCAACCCGTTTTGCAGCATGGCGATCATCTTGTACCAAGTCTCGAATATCTCACGGCCATAGACGCCCTTAATGGTGATTGCCTTGAAGACGATGCGTGACCAGTCCACCGGTGATTTTCCGGGCGGGATACCGAGCAAGGCAATACGCCCGCCCATCACGAGGTTCTCGACCATCTGGTCGAGCGCCAACTGATTGCCAGACATTTCCAGTCCGACATCAAAACCTTCCTTCATGCCGAGGTTTTTCTCCACGCCCTTCAGGTCCTGCTGTGCCACATTCACCGGCAGGACGTCGACAACCTGGGTTGCGAGATCCAGTCGCGCCTGATTGACGTCCGTGATCACCACATTGCGCGCACCAACATGACGGGCAACAGCCGCCGCCATGATGCCGATGGGTCCAGCGCCGGTGATCAAGACATCTTCGCCGACCAGATCAAAGCTCAGCGCCGTGTGAACAGCATTGCCAAGCGGATCGAGGATCGCGCCGATTTCGTCATCAATCTCGTCCGGCAGAGGGACCACATTGAAAGCCGGAAGACACAGGTACTCGGCAAACGCCCCCTGTTCGTTGACACCGATACCGCGCGTTTCAGGGTCCAGATGGAATTTGCCCGAGCGTGATTGTCGGGAGTGTTTGCCGATCAGATGACCTTCCCCCGAACAGCGCTGACCGATTTCCAGATCATCGACATTCTTGCCGAGTTCAACGATCTCGCCCGCGAACTCGTGTCCCGTGATCATGGGCACCGGCACGGTTTTGGCGGCCCACTCATCCCAGTTCCAGATGTGAATGTCCGTGCCGCAAATCCCGGTCTTGTTGATCTTTACCAGAACATCATCCGGACCGATTTCCGGCAAAGGTGCACGGGTCATCCAGAGGCCTTCACGCGCCTCGGACTTTTCCAGGGCCTTCATCTGATTGCTCATGACAATACTCCGGTTTCCTTGCCGGCCTTGCCGAAGGCCTCCAACGCGCGGTCAAGATCTTCTTGTGTCAGCGCAGCGTTCATCTGCGTTCGGATGCGCGCCTGCCCATGCGGGACAACAGGAAAGAAGAAGCCAGAGACATAGACACCCAGATCAAACAACTTTGCGGCCATGGCCTGCGCCAGTATTGCCTCGCCCAACATCACTGGAATGATCGGGTGTTCGCCCGGTAGTAGCGTAAAGCCGAGATTTTCCAGACCAACGCGCCAGTACCGTGCATTCTCAAACAGGTTCTTGCGCAGATCATCGCCTTCCTCCACCAACCGGATGGCCTCCAGACCACTCATGACGATCGCTGGCGGCAGGCTGTTGGAAAAAAGATAGGGCCGCGCACGTTGACGCAACAGATCGATGACGGGTTGGGGGCCAGCAATATAGCCGCCGATCCCACCGCCCAGCGCCTTGCCAAGTGTCCCGGTCAGAATATCGACATCTACGCCATGATGGGCCGGTGTTCCCTCGCCCTTTGGCCCCATGAAGCCGGTCGCATGGCAATCATCCACCATGACTACGGCATCGTGTTTTTGGGCCAAAGCCGTAATCTCCGGCAGCCTGGCCAGATACCCATCCATCGAGAACACACCGTCGGTGGCGATCATGATGTGACGAGCACCGGCTTCGCGCGCCTCAATCAGTTTGGCTTCCAGATCAGCCATATCCGAATTGGCATAGCGAAAACGTTTTGCCTTGCACAACCGAATGCCATCGATGATCGAGGCATGATTGAGCGCGTCCGATATGATCGCGTCTTCAGGGCCCAAAAGCGGCTCGAACAGGCCGCCATTGGCGTCAAAGCAGGCTGCGAACAGGATCGCATCGTCCTTGCCGAGGAACTTCGCCAGGCGCTGTTCCAATTCCCGGTGAATGTCCTGCGTACCACAGATGAACCGCACCGACGCCATGCCGAAACCTTTTGGTTCCATCGCTTTTTGTGCCGCCTCGATCAGCGCAGGATGATCGGCGAGCCCGAGATAATTGTTGGCGCAAAGATTGATAACATCATGACCGCCAACGGCGACATGCCCGCCTTGCGGTGACGTAATCAATCGCTCTCGTTTATAAAGCCCTTCGGCTTCGATCTTGGTCAGTGTTTTGGATATGTCAGTCAGAAAGGCACTGGACACAGGCATACTCCGGCAACTTGAGAAGACGGGACAGACTATCTGAAACTGTCATGTCAAAACTAAATTCGGTTCTGATTGAAAATGCAATTCTTCTGTTTGATATCGCGGCATTTTTGCTAGGCTTGAGTATGCCGTCGTATCCACGGCGGATCCTGTCGGTTTCGGAACATCTACTGCACTGCGCTCTCTCATAGCGTTTGCAGCACTAACAAATCACAAGTCCGCCGCGCGGCGGCACATAATTATTTAAGGAAAGACCATGGCCAGCGATATTGAAATTGCCCGTGCTGCCAAAATGAAGCCTATCCAGGAGATCGGCGACCGGCTGAACATTCCTGAAGAGGCATTGCTGCCCTATGGTCGGACAAAAGCGAAGATTTCCGAAGACTTCATCGAAAGCCTGAATGGTCGGCCGAATGGCAAACTGGTTCTGGTGACTGCTATCAATCCGACGCCCGCCGGGGAAGGCAAAACAACGACGACGGTTGGCCTTGGCGACGGGCTGAACAAAATCGGGAAGAACGCCATGATTTGCCTACGCGAGCCATCATTGGGCCCGTGTTTCGGCATGAAGGGCGGCGCAGCAGGCGGCGGCTATGCGCAGGTCGTTCCGATGGAAGACATCAACCTGCATTTCACGGGTGATTTTCATGCCATAACATCAGCGCATAATCTTCTTTCTGCGCTGATCGAAAACCATATTTACTGGGGCAATGCGCTTGGCATAGATCAACGCCGCGTGACCTGGAAACGCGTTCTCGACATGAACGACCGCGCCTTGCGTGAGATCGTGTGTTCTCTCGGTGGCGTTGCCAACGGGTTTCCGCGTGAAGGCGGGTTCGACATAACAGTAGCCTCTGAAATCATGGCAATCCTGTGCCTTTCAACCAGTCTGAAAGACTTGCAGAAACGCCTTGGCGACATCATCGTTGCCTACCGGCGTGACCGGACAGCAATCACTGCCCGGGACCTGGAAGCAGATGGCGCGATGACCGTTCTGCTGAAGGAAGCGATCCAGCCAAATCTCGTCCAGACACTGGAAAACAATCCGGCATTCATCCACGGCGGCCCATTCGCAAACATCGCTCATGGCTGTAATTCGGTCATGGCTACGCAGTCCGCCCTGAAACTGACCGACTACGTTGTCACTGAGGCCGGTTTTGGTGCAGATCTTGGCGCTGAAAAGTTCTTCGACATCAAATGCCGCAAAGCCGGATTGGCACCAGATGCGGTCGTCATCGTCGCCACGATCCGCGCGCTGAAGATGAACGGCGGTGTCGCAAAAGAAGACCTCGGCCCGGAAAATGTCGACGCAGTCAAAAAAGGATGCGCGAACCTCGGTCGCCATATCGAGAACATCAAACAATTCGGTGTCCCTGCGGTCGTCGCCATCAACCACTTCACAGCCGACACAGATGCCGAAGTTCAGGCCGTCAAGGACTATTGCTCAGACCTCAATGTCGATGCCATTCTGGCCACTCATTGGGCAAACGGTTCGGCTGGCACAATAGAGCTTGCAGAAAAGGTCGCCGCATTGGCGGAGAGCGGAGCTGCCCAGTTTGCTCCTCTTTATGAAGACTCAATGCCGCTGTTTGAAAAGATCGAGTCCATCGCCAAACGGATCTACCGGGCAGATGAAGTCCTGGCCGACAAATCCATCCGTGATCAGCTGCGCCGTTGGGAAGCAGACGGATTTGGTGACTTGCCGATCTGCATGGCGAAAACTCAGTATTCTTTCTCAACAGATCCGAACCTGCGCGGTGCTCCAACCGGACACGGTGTTCCCATCCGTGAAGTCCGCCTCTCTGCAGGCGCAGGCTTCATCGTCGCCATCTGCGGGGAAATCATGACCATGCCGGGTCTGCCGCGCGTGCCGTCAGCCAACCAGATCAAGCTGAACGATCAGGGTCTGATCGAAGGACTGTTTTAGTAACCGGGTATCAAATCAGTCGCCCGCGGGCAGAATTCGATATTATTGACCCGCGGGGTCTATCCGGAGCGAACCCCGTTTAGGCCGCCTCGATGTTACTGAGGAAGTCGTCGATGGTCTGGCGCATTTTCTGAGCTTGCAGCGAAACGTCGGCAGAGGCCTGCTCGACCCGACGGGCGTTGTCGCTGGTTTCGCCGACTGCCTGCGTCACGCTGGCCACATTATCTGCCACATGACGGGTTCCCTCTGCCGCCTTCTGGATGTTCTGAGAGATCTCCATTGAAGCAGAGCCTTGCTGATTAATCGCCGCGGTGATTGATACCGTATGGATGTTGGCATCTTCCATGGTCGTCGATATCTGCTGGATACCGTCCACTGCTGCCCCGGTCGACTGCTGGATCTCGATAATGTTCTTCTCGATTTCCTCAGTGGCCTTTCCGGTCTGAGTGGCCAACTGCTTGACCTCGGACGCCACGACCGCGAAGCCTTTGCCCATATCTCCGGCACGGGCCGCCTCGATGGTGGCGTTAAGGGCGAGCAGGTTTGTCTGTTCGGCGATATCCTTGATCAGACTGACCACCTCCCCAATCCGGGTCGCGGCGGCAGCCAGATTCTCAACCTTGTCGCTTGTTTCACGAGCGGCGTTGTTTGCGGCCTCTACGATCTCACCGGTTTTCGTCACTTCGACGTCGATCTGGCTGATCGATGTAGACAATTCTTCGGCAGCAGATGCAACGGTCTGAACATTGACGGATGCGGATTCGGAGGTGCTTGCAGTCTGACCAACAATATTGGAAGTGTTGTTGGACACTGAGATAAGGCTGTTGGCAGCCTCATCAAGAACGCCTGCTCCCTGCTCAAGCACTTCGATCGATGAACCGATGGCACCACGCAACTCGTTGCCGAGTTCGCGCATCAACATCTGGCGCTGCTGCTCGGCTTCTTCCGCCTGAACCGCTTCCCGGTGTTCCTGTTCGGCTTTGGCCATATCCGCTTCCTTCAGCGAACTGCGCAAGGTTATGACGGCTCGGGCAATCGCGCCGATCTCGTCACCACGTTTGTCACCTGTCACATCTACGTCGTATTCACCGGATGAAATTTTTTGCAGGGCACCAATGGCCTTTTCCAACGGAGACAGTTGCCACTTCAGCCAGATCAGACTGAAAACGAGAAAGGCAAGCGCGAATCCGCCGATTACCATACGGTTTCGGGCCTCGAAGGTACGCAGAGCATTGACGTTTTCCGTAACGTCCTTGACAACAACAACCGTCGCAGCCTGCGCTCCGGAATAGGTCTGCAACTGGTCTGCGATCACGTCGTAATGCCGCTCCGCCTCAGATACCAGGACAACGCCGGGCGATTGACTGGCGGCATCGCGCTGCAAATTTTCGTTCTCTAAGAGAAATTCACCAGCCACTGAAACAACCGATCCGTCAGCAACCAGAATAGCAGCACCGTTTTCGGTCTTTGCGATCTGCTCAAGATCCGAAGCGATGGTGCGCGTGAACATGGCCACGCCGGTCACGTCGCGCCCCTTGTAGACTGGAAACGCGAGTCCCATGGAAGCACCGCGTTCGCCATCGTCGACAATTCCATAAAGCGTGTTTTTCTGCGCAAGCACTTCGTCCAGCATGGCATTCATGCTGGATGTTTTTTCCTGGTTTTCGCCCAGGATCACAAAGGTGCTTCCGTCCAAATTCCTCAGGACCATGCGGTCCAGCTCTCCTGTTGCCGATACCCGGTTGAAACTCGACCCGAATTCCTCGCGAACCGCATCCGCATCGGCGCCGGCAAGCGCCGCCAATCCGTCGCGGTTCCGCGTGATTTGCTTGGCATTAGCGCGAAACCGCTGTTCGTGCTGTGCCAAAACTGCCGAGACAAGGGACCTGGTGCCGTTCGCCTTCACAACATCCGACGCCTGTTGCATCTGCTGCTGTGTCAAATGCCCGGAATAGATAAACCCGGAGAAGACACAGGCAATCGCAAACGCGAAGGCGACGACTATACGATAACGTAGCAGCATGTTTTAGGTTCCCCTGCCCCAGTTCAATCAGTTTATTGCGTGGTAATTATTCGACCGGGTTGCCAGAGGCATCCCATGCCGGATATCCGTCGCGATAGTAGTAGACCTTGCTGAACCCCCAGCTGACCGCTTGGGCGCAGGCATCGGAAGAGCGCAGGCAGCTCTCGCCGTTGCAGTAGATCACGACTTCCTTGTCCTTGCCGACAGCCTTCGACAGTTCGTCTTCGTTGTAGACTTTCTTCAATTCAATGTGGACGGCACCCGGAATACGGCCAGCGTCCCAATCGGAATCCTTGCGCACGTCGATGAAGGTCACGCCCTTGTCGAAGAGAGCCTTGGCTTCATCGGTCGAAACGGTGGTTGCACCGTCAATTGCGGTCGGTGACACCTCAGCAAGCGCTGGCATTGCAAAAAATGCCACTGCAGCAAATACGAAGGCAAATAGGTTTTTCATTCTAACTTTTCCTCATTTCGCAGTTTTAACGACTCTTCAACCCTCGATGGGAGAAATACAATTCCACACAACCTCTTTAAATAATATGAATTCATACATGTGAATATTACGAAGTATTGGGCCGATTTTTGTTTCAGGGGATATAAGACATCCAGCTGTAAATCGCCCCCCGACGTTCTGTCGGGTCACTAGCAGTTAACCGCGGTATTTGGCGACTTTTCGCGACCGGGCCCCACAGGCTGTCGTAAGTGCGACTTGATACGTCGCATTGGTGATATCCGCCGGAACGGCTTGAGGCATAAGGTTTTTCACTGATGAGATGACCTTAGTGTCCTTTAGGAGCTGCTTATGTCTGAAGAAGAAGACATCGACCTGGCGTCCCTTTCTGACGATGAACTTGTCGAGCAAATGCATGACGATCTTTATGATGGTTTGCAGGACGAAATCCAGGAAGGCGTCAATATCCTTCTGGGACGCGGCTGGACCCCATACGATGTTCTGACCAAGGCACTTGTTGAGGGCATGCGCATCGTTGGGGTCGACTTCCGCGATGGCATCCTGTTCGTACCGGAAGTCTTGCTGTCGGCAAACGCCATGAAAGGCGGGATGAGCATCCTCCGTCCGCTGCTTGCCGAAACCGGCGCGCCCAAAGTCGGCAAGATGGTCATCGGTACGGTCAAGGGCGACATTCACGACATCGGCAAGAACCTTGTGTCCATGATGATGGAAGGTGCCGGCTTTGAAGTGATTGATATCGGCATCAACAATCCGGTCGAAAACTATCTGGCAGCCCTGGAAGAACACCAGCCTGACATCCTTGGCATGTCCGCCCTGCTGACCACTACCATGCCTTACATGAAAGTCGTCATCGACGAGATGAAAGCCAAAGGCCTGCGCGACGATTATATCGTGCTCGTCGGCGGCGCGCCTTTGAACGAAGAGTTTGGAGAAGCCGTCGGCGCCGACGGCTACTGCCGTGATGCTGCTGTTGCCGTCGAGATGGCAAAGGACCTGATCGCTCGCAGACACAACCAGCTTGCAAATCGAGGCTGACCAGAGATGTTCAGGGAGGCTGCCGACATGTTCACTGGCGAGCCTCTCTTTCCGCTCGAGACCAAAGGAACTGCAGACGACAAGGTCGGCCGCGTTCTTGTCATAGCCTGCGGTGCCCTTGCCCGCGAAATCATTGCCCTGCGTGACCAGAACAGCCTGGATCACATCGACTTGACCTGCCTGCCGGCGCAACTTCACAATTCACCTGAGAAGATCCCTGACGAGGTTCGCCGTGTGATTTCGATGAACCGCGATACCTATTCTGACATTCTGGTGGCCTATGGGGACTGCGGAACCGGCGGCCTTCTGGACAAGGTCCTGGTGGAAACCGGAACCAGGCGGCTGGAAGGCGCGCATTGTTATGCGTTCTTTTCCGGGATCGATGCTTTCGACAAGCTGGAAGAGGACCAACTCGGCACATTTTATCTGACCGATTTTCTGGTCAGACATTTTCAAACCATGGTGATCGAGCCGCTCGGTCTGGATTGGCACCCCCATCTTAGGGACATGTATTTCGAGCATTACACGAGGGTGCTCTACATGGCCCAGACGGAAGATCCGGACCTGGAAGAGGCAGCACGGCGCGCGGCCGACCGGCTGAAACTTCCCTTCGAAATGCTGCGGACAGGATACGGCCTTTTGGATCCGTTTTTAACAACGACCGCACCGAAGTAACGAAGGGGTTCTCCGACACCTGGCAAGTCGGTTTTTCACGCGTGTATGCCGCTATCAAGCGGCTGGTACCAAAACGTTTCCGGCAATTATGATCTGGAAGGGAACGAGTTATATGGCGCAGAAAATAATCGTTTACTGGCGGGATATTCCGGCACAGGTCATGGTCAAGAAAGGCCGTAAATCTGCACGACGCGAACTGCCGCCTGTTTTCATGGAAGCAATCGATGCCTGCGCCATGCGTATTGGCGCCAAGGACAGCGAAGCCTATCTGGCCGAATGGCGGCGGGCAGACCCTGTCGACGTGTCCGACGATCTCGAAACCGAGGCTGAAAATGCTCTTTCCGAACTGATGTCTGCTTATCCGAAAGACCGGATAAAGGGCCTTCTGGCCAATGGAGGCATGGAACCATGACTGAAACCCGTCTGTTGGCAAATGGGCGACTGCCCGCCTCCACGGAGATGTCCCCAAAACAGGTGGTGGAGAAGACCGACCTTCTGACCAATATTCCGGCTGGAACACAAGTCTACGTCACTGACCTTGGCAATGCGCCTGAAGACATGATTGTGTCGGCGGCCCGCATCCTGACAGACAACCATTTGACGCCCGTTCCGCATATGGCAGCTCGGCGTTATTCAAGCCTTGAGGCTTTTGAACGCCGGATAATTCGGTTGACACAGGAAGCCGGCGTCCGCGAAATTCTGGCAATCGCTGGAGAAACTGATACGCCGGGCCCGCTGACATCTTCCGTCTCGCTGCTGGAGACCGGCCTCTTCGACAGGTTTGGCATCAGAAAAATCGCTATTGCCGGCCACCCCGACGGCGCGCCGGACATCAAGCCGGAGGTCATAAGGTCCTTCCTTTTGCGCAAACATGAGCTTGCTGGCGAAAGCGACGCGGAATTTCGGATCGTCACTCAGTTCGGTTTTGATCCCCATCAGGTCAGCATCTGGCTGGACGAGATCCAGTCCTGGGGCAACCGATTTCCGGTTCATATCGGAGTGGCTGGTCCTGCCAAGATGACAACGCTTTTGAAATATGCCGCGTTTGCAGGTGTCGAGAATTCCCTGAAATTTTTGAAAAAGCGCGGTGGTGCAGTTGTCTCCATGTTGTCGGGATATGATCCGGAAACATTGGTGGAGCCGCTGGAAACCCGCATCACCAGTCAACCGGATTCTCCACTTGCACAGATCCATGTCTACCCGTTCGGCGGCATCGCCAAGACGGCCGACTGGCTGCATGCCCGCGGGAGTTGGTCCTTTCCAACCCCCACCACATCCTTTACCGCCAATGAGAGCGCTTAAATGACCCGAACTGTCGTTGCATCAGCCACCAAGGAAATCGTCATCGGTTTCGACCAGCCGTTCTGCGTCATCGGTGAGCGCATCAATCCCACGGGGCGCAAGAAGCTTGCCGCCGAAATGGTCGAAGGCAATTTCGAGACAGTCAAGGCCGATGCACTGGCGCAAGTTGCTGCCGGAGCGACCATGCTGGACATCAATGCCGGGGTGACAGCCGTCAACCCGAATGAAACAGAGCCACCGCTGATGGTAAAAACTCTTGAGATTGTTCAAGAGCTTACAGACATTCCCCTGGCGATTGATTCATCTGTCTCGGAAGCTATTAAAGCAGGACTTGAAGTTGCCAAGGGGCGTCCGCTGGTCAACTCGGTGACAGGCGAAGAGGAAAAGCTTGAGGCAATCCTGCCGCTCATCAAGAAATACAATGTGCCGGTCGTGGCGATCTCAAATGACGAGAGCGGCATTTCCGAAGACCCTGATGTCCGGTTTGAAGTCGCCCGGAAGATCGTTCGGCACGCCGCCGATTACGGCATCCCCGCACACGATATTGTCGTCGATCCATTGGTTATGCCAATTGGTGCCATGGGGACAGCTGGACAGCAGGTGTTCGCCCTGTTGCGTCGCCTGCGGGAAGAGCTGAAGGTCAACACGACCTGCGGCCTGTCGAACGTCTCCTTCGGCCTGCCCCATCGTCACGGTATCAATGCCGGCTTCATCCCGATGGTCATTGGTGCCGGCATGACCTCAGCTATCATGAACCCGTGCCGCCCGCAGGAAATGGAAGCTGTGCGCGCGGCAAACGTTCTGAACGGCACGGATCCGAACTGTCAGGAATGGATCATGACTTATCGGGACCATCAGCCAGCGGCAGCTGGAAACGCTCCAGCAGACGGAGCTGGAGCATCCGGTGGACGTCGACGCGGTGGCCGGGCCGCACGTCGTGCAGCCGGATAAAAATATGTGCAACTCGATTGGTCATCCCGGAAAAGCACAACGAGATCCGGGGTAACCTTAGAACTGCGTAAAAGAGTGTTCCTGGACAAAAACGGCATTGATGACCGAAACCGATAAAATCGCCAAAGTCGTGTTCCAACCCAGTGGCAGGCGGGGAACATTCCCGGTCGGAACACCGCTTCTGGATGCTGCGCGCTCGCTTGGTGTTTATGTGGAATCTGTTTGTGGCGGGCGCGGCATTTGCGGAAAATGCCAGATTTCAGTTTCTGACGGCACCTTTGCCAAGGAAAACCTGACCAGCTCTGCGGATCATCTCAAAGGAGCAACGGACGCAGAAGACCGTTACGCAACCCTTCGCAAACTGCCCGCAAATCGCCGTTTATCCTGTCAGGCGAAAATCCTGGGGGATCTGGTCATTGATGTGCCGACGGATGCACAGACGAACCGTCAGGTTGTGCGCAAACGTGCCGAGGCCAGGACCATTGAGGCTGACAGCGCAGTGTCTCTGGTCAGCGTTTCCATCGACGAACCGGACATGGAAACGCCGCGCGGTGATATCGACCGGCTGCGGGAAGTATTATCCGAAAAAACCGAAATTTCAGTTCTATCCGTCGATCCGATCCTTCTGCCCAAAGTCCAGACAATCCTTCGCAAAGGATCCTGGAGCGTAACGGCAGCTATCTACAGGGATGAAAGCGTACCGCCGACCTTGATTGCACTGTGGCCCGAAGACAGGAGAGCCGTCTACGGACTGGCCGTCGATATCGGCTCCACGACGATTGCCGCCCATCTGTGCAATCTCCAGAATGGGCGAACGGTCTCGTCTGCCGGTACGTCCAATCCGCAAATCCGGTTCGGTGAAGACCTTATGTCCCGGGTCTCCTATGTCCAGATGAACCCTTCGAAATTGCCGGATCTGGTGAAAGCGGTTCGAGACGCCATCAATTCGTTGATTGGCAAGCTTGTTGGTGATGTCGGAGCGGACCGCTCTGACGTTCTGGATGCGACATTTGTCGGCAACCCGGTTATGCATCATCTGTTTTTAGGCATTGATCCGGTCGAACTCGGCGGCGCACCGTTTGCACTCGCCGCGTCGGACGCCATGGTTCTGAACGCTCGCGATCTGGATCTGGAGCTTAATCCTAGCGCACGAGTCTACATGTTGCCGTGCATTGCCGGACATGTTGGCGCGGATGCTGCTGCAGCGACCTTGTCTGAAAGTCCCTACAATCTGGATGAAACAACACTGCTGGTCGATGTCGGCACCAATGCGGAAATCGTGATCGGCAACAAAAACCGCTTGTTGGCAGCGTCCTCCCCTACCGGACCGGCCTTTGAAGGCGCGGAAATATCTTCCGGACAACGCGCAGCACCCGGAGCCATCGAACGGCTCCAGATCGACAAGGATACCCTCGAGCCACGATTCAAAGTCATCGGGGTTGATGAATGGTCAGATGAAGACGGCTTTCAAGAGAAAATCGACAGTGTCGGCGTGACGGGCATTTGTGGCTCCGGCATCATCGAGGCGGTCGCGGAGATGTATCTGGCAGGCCTGATCACAGAAGATGGTGTGATTGACGGTACCATGGCGGAGCGCACCCCCCGCATTCAACCGACAGGCCGCACATTTTCCTATTTGATTGCCGACCGGGATATAATGATCTCCATTCTGCAGACCGACATCCGCGCCATTCAGCTGGCCAAAGCAGCCCTCTATGCCGGTGTCAAACTGTTACAGGATAAGCTCGGCAGCTATCACATTGACCGTATTCGTCTTGCCGGAGCCTTTGGCAGCTACATTGATCCAAAGTACGCCATGATCCTTGGGCTCCTTCCGGATTGCGTCCTCGACGGTGTTTCCGGTGTCGGCAACGCGGCAGGCACAGGCGCGCGCATGGCGCTGCTCAATCGCGGATACCGGCGTGAAATCGAGAGAGTCGTTCGAGACATCGAGAAAGTCGAAACAGCACTGGAACCCAAGTTTCAGGAGCATTTCGTCAATGCGATGGCGCTGCCCAACAAGGTCGATCTCTTTCCAAACCTGCGCGTTGCCGTCGAGCTGCCGGACCGCAAGGAACTGCCAGCAGATGACGCGGGCGGAGGACGTCGCAGACGGCGAAGACGCGGTTGAACATCAGGCTACAAGGGCTCAATGCCCTCCGGTGACACCGGACACAATCTGGAAGCTGGCGATGGCGATACAAAGACCCGCGCCGATTATGCCCCACCAGCGATAGTGATAGATCGCGCCCTTTCCTATCTTTCTGCCGATGACAAACAGCGACAGGTTGACCAGCGCAAACACGGCCAGGGTCACGAGGCTGGTAGCCTGTGCCAACTGGACTAGCGGGAAAAACAGCGCAAGGGCAAGAATAACCCCGGTAACCGACATCGTGGCGCGTGCTGGTGTTTGTCGGGTGCTGTGAACCTTGGAGAACCATTTGGGTGCCAGACCTTCATTGGCCATGCCATAGAGCACCCGGCTGGCCATGACGATCTGCACCAGAATGCCGTTGACCATTGCGATGGTCGCAGCTGCTGCAATCGGTTTGCCGGACAGGCCGGAAACAGCTTCAAAGAGCGTTGCCAACGGCGCAGAAGACGACGTGATCGCCTCCCTATTTGCCGCAAGCGCTGCAATCACTGCAAGCACCACGTAAATCAGGACCGTGATGCCGAGTGTCCAATAAATCGCGCGCGGAACAGTCCACTCAGGCCTGATCGTCTCCTCGCACATGTTTTCGATGTCCTCGAACCCGATGAACGCGAAAAATGCCAAGACACCTCCTGATATGATCCCGGTGACCGCTGCAACATTCAGATCGGGGACAAAGGTAGCGCCAACCGCCTGAAAATCACTTAGCAGCGGTGCACCGAAAAAGATCACCACAAGCAATGTCCCGACTTCGATCACGGTCACGATTGCGGCGAAAACAACGCTCTCGCGAACACCAAACCAGGCAATACCGGAAAGACACAAGATAATCACCGTGACCAGAATTGCTTGGGAAATGGGCAGAAAAACCTGAACATATCCGGCAAAGGCGATAGCGATCACAGCACTGGAAATAATGCCGGTCGCGACAATGCCGTAGCCGCAAATCCGAGCGAACGCAGATCCGAGCCCACGATTGACGAACACCGCCTCGCCGCCAGCCACCGGATACCGCTGAATGAGCAGTGCGTAGGAAATCCCGGTTATCCCGGCGATCACTCCGGCAAGCAGGAACGACAGCGGTGCCTGATCCCCGGCGAGCGCCAAAACCTCGCCAATCAGCGCGAAGATCCCGGCACCGACCGTAACGCCGACACCGTAGAACACCAGCCACGGCAGTGTCAGTGTTCGTCTGAGGTGTGTTTCGCCGCTCGATGGTTTCGTAGCCATGGAGATACTCTCCCTGATTACCTTAAACTTTCCAATTGGGCGGAACACCTATTCCGTTACGTCCAAATTACGGATCGAGGAAATACTGCTGGCGCAGCCGCTGCCAGATCTTCTCGCCTATCTGGCAATCATAGGGCGTCTGGAACGTCAGTTGCGCAGGCATAACCCGGGCACGAGGCACGGGAACGAGCCCTCCAATTTCCAGAATCAGTTTACGACGAACGGCTTCTGGAAATTGGGCCCAGTCATTCACCGGGATCATGAAACTGCCCGGCCCGCCAATGACGCACCGGCGGTAATATTCATCCAGATCATCAATGTTGAACTGCTCTCCGAAGCCACCTCGGGTCATCAGCGGCAAACCATTGATAACCTGTCCCTTTTGAAGTGCTGCATCTCTGGCTCTTGTGACATCGCCGCCCTGATTGTTTGGCCCGTCTCCCGAGATATCAATGACATGTCGTTCTGCGTTGAAAGGCAGCTCCTGAAACAATCGCGTCGCATGGCGTATGGCTCCGGAAATGGACGTGCGCCGCTGTCCAAAGCTCTGCGTTTCCAGAACTCTGCTCGCAAAATCGTCTGCATCCTGCTGGGTTTCGATAACGGCCCAACCGGCGATCTCGCGTTTATGGCCAACGTTTGCCCACTCAAATATGGTCAAGGCAATCCGGCCATGAGCGCCAAGTTGAATGGCTCGTACAACATCCGGACTGGCAATTGCAGCAGCGTACCCTTTTCGCTGCAAAAGCAACTCTTCCTGCGACATGGACCGTGACACATCCACAGCAAGCACAAGGGCGACATCAACCGGCTGATCAGCACGGGCGAAAGGCATTCCTGCCAGCAAAACCAGCAGACCGACAAAGGCGAAGCGGAACGGTTGATACATCCACATGTCAAAAGCTTATCGCATTCTGCGGCGCTCGCCAGCAGGAAACCTTAAAAGATCCGTGATCCGGTTTAACTACGCCCGAAGAACATCTTTCGCACCGGGGTCGTAGTCCGCTATAACACCGAAAATCTGATCTTTTCCGGAGCATGTCATGACGGACGCCCTTGCCACCACAGGCGAAACACAAAAACCATTGTTGAGCACGCTGTTGCATGAAGGCGTTTACCGGATCGTGATGCAGCAGCCAGAGCGCATGAATGCCCTGTCGAGCGACATGATGACGGCGCTGTCGGACGAACTCGGCAGAGCTGCCGACAATCCGGATATTCGCGTCATCCTGCTGGGTGCGGAAGGCAAGGTGTTTTGCGCCGGTCATGACCTCAAGGAACTGACGGCAGCCCGGGCCGATGCGGATCGCGGCAAGGCTAAATATGAAAAGATCATGCGTCAGTGTTCAGACCTGATGCAGCAGATTGTCAGACTGCCAAAGCCTGTTATCGCGGTGGTGACAGGTGTCGCAACAGCTGCCGGCTGCCAGCTGGTCGCCTCCTGTGATCTGGCAATTGCCACAGACACGGCAACCTTCTGCACTCCCGGCGTCAATATCGGACTGTTCTGCTCAACGCCCATGGTCGCATTGTCTCGGAACGTTGCTCCGAAACATGCCATGGAAATGCTGCTGACAGGCGAAGCCATCGATGCGTCGACGGCCAAGGACTTCGGCCTGATCAATCGCATCGTGTCGCGGGATTATCTGGAACAGGTTGTCCAGAAATATGGTGAGGCCATCGCGTCAAAATCTGCCCACACGCTCAAGATCGGCAAGGAAGCTTTTTACCATCAGCTGGAAATGCCGCTGTCCGACGCCTACGATTTTGCAGCCAATACGATGGTTGAGAACATGATGGCCAATGATGCAGATGAAGGCATTTCCGCTTTCCTGCAAAAGCGCAAACCGGAATGGACCGACAGCTGACATTGGCGCTTGGGATTCTATCGAATCCCGCTTTACCCTGCGCCTGTCAAAAAGGCGGATCGTATCGCTGATTTCATGACCTCCAGCGACTCGCTGATCAAAGGCGACCTGCTCGCCGCAAGCACGAGTTTTGACGTCGGCGTCGGTCCAAAGCCAAACTCTGCTGGAGCGATCGACAGTCCGGGCTGGAAGGATGATCGCGCCAGCAACCCGACCGCAATTCCGGCTTCGACCGCAGCAATGATACCGGATACACTCTGGCTGGAATAAGCAACACGATAAGGCTTCTCCATCGCGGCCAATGATTGGATTGCTGCATCCCGCCACCAGCACGATTGATCAAACAGCGCGACAGGAACGGTTCCACAGGACGTGAAGTCCTGTTTATCAGAGACCATCCAGCAAGTCGGGTCTTCGAAAAGGACTTCTTCGCCCGGAACAGGATGCTCGACCTCATAGACGGCCAGATCCATTTGTCCCTTTTCCAACGCCTCGGGAAACCCGGAGCTCATGGCGCAGGTCACATCCAGTTCGACGCTTGGGTGCTGGCGCGAAAAGGACGCGATGATTTGTGCCAATCTCGCCTTGCCATGATCATCCGGGATGCCGAAACGCAATTTTCCTGAAATGGCATCATGAGAAAAATCACGGAGGGCTGCGTCCAGCCGTGCTGTGACTTCATTGGCTATCGGCAGCAATCGCCTCCCGGTTTCGCTCAAGACAACACCTCGGCCGTGCCGTTCAAAAACTTCCAGTCCGAGAATGCTCTCCAGGCGTTTTATCTGCAAGCTCGTTGCTGATTGAGATCTGTGTATCTGCTGCGCACCGTCGGTGACACTGCCAGCCTGAGCCACCGCAACAAACGTTCGCAGAAGATCACTGTCCAGATTTTCCATATGAATATCGAATACCTGTTATTTAATCTATTCGTTTCATGAATGATCATAGAGGCACTAGCTTAAGAGGTCAAAGGAGATATCCGTGACCGAAGAAGCTGTTGTCAGAAAACCATCAAACCGAAGAATCGTCCTTCTGGGGCTGACCTTGGCGTTGCTTGCGATCATGGCCACTTGGCCGGATCATGTCGTTGAAGCCGCCACGTTTGTCTTCTGGGGCCTGATCACAGTCCTGCCAATTGTCATCCCGGGGATCCTGCTTGCATCATGGATTGTTGCCAGCAACGCTGACGCCCACATCGCCAGTGCTTTTGAAGGCAGAACCCTGAGGACTGTGTTGATGGCCTCCTTGATCGGGGCGCTCACTCCGGTTTGTGGCGTGACCGTTTTGCCGTTGATGGCAGGGCTGCTGGCAGCTGGTGTACCGCTCGCCCCAATCATGGCATTCTGGTTATCCTCGCCGGTCACGGACCCTGCCATGCTGGCAACAACAATTGCCACGCTCGGGTTGAGTTTTGCGATTGGTAAAACCGTCGCGGCCTTTGGCATCGGCGTTTTAGGTGGCACTGTTACCGCGCTTTTCTCTAAACGATCATGGGCCGTGCAGTCCCTCCGTGACAATGGTTTGGCGCGACAGCTGGGGGCGGCTCGTTGCGATGGCAACCAGCCTTATAATCCCTGGATCTGGAAGGTGGCATCGCGTCGGCAGTCCTTTGCTAGGCAGTTTTGGGCAACCAGCCGCCTGATGCTGATTTGCCTGATCCCGGCCTTTGCAGCGGAATATGCCTTGAATGCTGCCCTAGATCCTGGGTCGCTAGCAGCTTATGTTGGTGCGGAGCAATGGTGGGCGATCCCTGCAGCCGTTTTTGTCGGTGCTCCGGCATACATAGACGGCTACGCAGCACTCCCCCTGACCAGAGGACTGATCGACAACGGCATGTCGGAAGGCGCGGCCATGGCGTTTTTGATTTCCGGCGGCGTGGTCAGCATCTGGGGAGCGATGGCAATTGCCCCGGTTGTCAAGTTGAAGCCATTTCTTCTATATCTCGCTCTGGCCGTCATGGGATCTCTCGCCGCAGGGTATTTGTTTGAATGGCTGGTCTAGAGCGAGTTCTGTAAATTGGGCCAGCAAGAAGAGAGAAGCCTGCGGAAACGCATTATTGACTTGCCCTTCTCGGAGGCTTCCGGTTTCTTGGGCGTCTTACCGAGACAGGCTTGTAATCCGCATGAAACACGACAGCTATTCCGACGCCTTTATCAAAGGCATACTCGATAACGTCAAAACTGTTGCCATGATCGGGGCGAGTGCCAACTCCGTGCGCCCCTCCTATTTCGTACTGAAATACCTGTTGTCAAAAGGATACGACGTCTGGCCGATCAATCCGGGCCAGGCAGGTAAGGAAATTCTCGGTCAGAAGGTCTATAGCTCCCTAGAGGAACTACCAGCCACACCGGACATGATCGACATATTCCGCAATTCGGAAGCTGCGGGTCAGATGATTGATCAGGTGATAGCAAGTGGCAATTTGCCAAAGGTTATATGGCTGCAGCTCAGCGTACGTCACGATGAGGCTGCCAAGCACGCCGAAAAAGCTGGTATCAAGGTGGTTATGAACCGCTGCCCGAAAATTGAATACGGTCGCCTTTCCGGTGAAATTGGCTGGGCGGGCGTCAATTCCAAAACCATCTCTTCCAAACGCCCTACCCTGAAGTCCGGCGTTCAGCACCGAGGTTTATCCGGGGACAACGACAGCTAAGGCTGCAGGACTTCCCTCAACATCAGCTTCGCGCAACCTCCCCCTCCTATCGGACATAGGCGGTCCAGGTGGGACAATCAGGTTGTTTGCGAGGTAGACATGATATCAGACCCTATCCTGTTCACAGACATGGAATGGGTTCTCGCGGCATTGGCTACCCTCATTGCTTTGGTTCTTTTGCCTCTCGCAAGAAGGGAAGAAAAGGGATCGCCATTCGCGGAGCGGGATGAGGAATGGTTTCACCGAGAAATCAGTTCCCTTGATACCGAAGAAGACAAGGACTGAGAACTTCACGCGAACGGGTTCAGCCTTGCAGCGCACGGCTTTATTGGATTTGACGCTTTCAGGAGTTTGATTACAATTTTTAATAAATTGGACGCCAAGCCTTATATTTATGTCCACAAGCGTTCAATACCGTACTAGCACTGATAGCACTGATCTGCATGGAGGATGGTGATGTTAAATGCAGTGTTTAATACCGGATTTTTTGCTTTGGCAGCGCCAATAATCGCGATCACACTGTTGTTTGGCGTTTACTTTCGCGCCAGATCGGTCGACTAGAACAGACGCCCCGACTGATCAACTACTCAACGACACTGAGTGATCGTCGCGTATCACCTCACAAAACCAATGTCCGCAACACATTGAATACAAATTTCTTTTCAAGTTTCTCCTGAACAGAGAATACGATTCTTTGACCTCCTTGTTTGGTTCAGCCAAACTGCCCGCAATTATATCAAGGGAGGTTCTTTATGAGCGACAATATTCCAGGTTTTTCGACACTCGCCATTCACGCTGGAGCAACACCTGATCCATCAACAGGTGCTCGTGTCACGCCAATTTATCAAACATCATCTTTTGTTTTTGACGATGTCGATCATGCAGCCTCACTTTTCGGCCTGCAGGCCTTCGGCAACATTTACACCCGCATCACCAATCCGACGACAGCTGTTCTGGAAGAACGCGTTGCAGCGCTTGAGGGCGGCACAGCCGCGCTGGCCACAGCATCCGGTCATTCTGCCCAACTGCTCTGCTTCCACTCGCTGATGCAGCCCGGCGACAATATTGTTGCCGCGAACAAGCTTTATGGCGGTTCGATCAACCAGCTCAGTCATTCCTTCAAGAGCTTTGGCTGGGGCGTCAAATGGGCTGATCCGGCAGACCTCAGCACTTTCGAAGCAGCCATTGACGACAAGACGCGCGCAATCTTCATCGAAAGCCTCGCCAACCCGGGCGGTATTGTGGTCGATATCGAAGGCATCTCCAAAATCGCCAGGGCCAAAGGTGTTCCGCTGGTTGTCGACAATACAATGGCAACGCCATACCTGTGCCGACCAATCGAGCATGGCGCGGATATCGTTCTTCACTCTCTGACAAAATTCATGGGCGGCCACGGCAACTCCATGGGCGGCATTCTCGTGGATGGCGGATCCTTTGACTGGTCTGCATCTGGCAACTATCCGCTGCTGTCAGAGCCTCGTCCTGAGTACCAAGGCATTGTTCTGCACGAGACCTTCGGCAATTTCGCCTTTGCCATCGCTTGTCGCGTTCTGGGTTTGCGCGATCTTGGACCGGCGATCTCCCCGTTCAACGCTTTCATGATCCTGACAGGTATCGAGACTTTGCCTTTGCGGATGCAACGTCATTGCGACAACGCCAAGAAGATCGCCCTGCATCTGTCCGGCCACGACAAGGTCAAGTGGGTGTCTTATGCGGCGCTTCCGGAAGACCCGCATCACGGCATGCAGCAGAAGTATATGCCCAAAGGCGGCGGTGCAGTGTTTACCTTCGGTGTTGAAGGGGGCTATGATGCAGGTGTCAATCTGGTGTCCAAAGTTGAGCTGTTCTCGCATCTGGCCAATATCGGTGATACCCGCAGCCTGATTATCCATCCGGCTTCAACAACCCACCGTCAGCTGTCGGACGAGCAAAAGACAGTTGCAGGAGCTGGACCTGAAGTCGTCCGAATTTCTGTCGGCTTGGAAGATGTTGACGATATCATCGCCGATCTGGACCAGGCACTGGCAGGTTAAGTTGCCCCTTTAGAATAAGAAAAGCCCGCCAATTGGCGGGCTTTTTTGTTTGTATACTCGGAATATGCAAAATCAATGACGGAACAGATAAGTCCCTTTTAGCACCGCCAGATGATCAACAGATGCCGCAAGAACAACTACAGCAAATCCCTGGTGAATCAGCGCGGTTGTGAGTGGCACTTGCCAGATCAGCGTCAGAATGCCGAACACTGCTTGCAGAACGACAAATGCGCCAACATGTGCTCCTGCCCGGCGCAATGCTCCAACGCGACTGGTCCTAAAAGTTCGCACTGCCAGAAACAGCGCGGCGACAGTCAGGAGATAGGCTGTCATGCGGTGTTGAAATTGAACCGTCATGACGTTTTCGAACATGTTCAGCCACGCGGGGTTCATTGCCAACAAACCGTTCGGGATGATCTGTCCATCCATGAGTGGCCAGGTATTGAAGGTCAGACCAGCGTTCAGCCCCGCAACAAGCCCACCCAGGAATACTTGAACAAAAACAAGCGTCAGGACAACAATGCTCAACCATTTGAGGTTCAGCTGTTCATTGTCCGGGACTACAGGCAAAGGCGTTAGTCGACGGGCGATCCAGAAAAGATAGGCAAAGATGATCAGTGCCAATGTCAAATGGGTTGCCAGGCGATACTGGCTGACGTCGACGCGATCAACCAGACCGGAGGCTACCATCCACCAACCAACAAACCCTTGAAGTCCGCCCAGTGCCAGCCCGACAATCAGGCGGGGCTTCAACCACGGTTCTACGCGTCCCATAGCCCAGAACGCCACCATTGGCACAAAGAATGCCATGCCGATTGCCCGCCCTAGCAATCGGTGACCCCATTCCCACCAGAAGATAAACTTGAACTCGTCAAGACTCATCCCCTTGTTGATGAGCTGGTATTCGGGAATCTGGCGGTATTTTTCGAGTTCTTCTTCCCACGCAGCTTCCGAGAGCGGTGGGATAACACCGTGGATCGGCTTCCACTCCGTGATCGACAAGCCGGACTCTGTCAGCCTGGTGGCTCCGCCGACAACGACCATGACAAGAATGAGCGCGCAGACAAAATAGAGCCACCACCGGATCAATGTGCGATCCTTGGCAAGCTTGTCCTGCTCTTCGGGTAGCAATTTTTGAAGAGCTTCGCTGGTATTTCCTGCGGACATCGCCATCACCCGATATCTCCAAGTGTCGGTTATAGGTTTGACCTTTGTGATGGGGAGATATAGGTGCTGTTGCAAGACAGCAAGGTGTTGCCGACTTACAGCGGCAATTCACCGCTTTAGCACAACATGAATGGCAGTCAGCATGGTCCCTTCATTCCGAAAATTCGTTGGCATGGTGATCCTGGTCATCTTTGTCGTCGTGTATGCCCTCACCGCCATGGTCATTGGCGACATGACACTTCAGCAGTCATCCAATCTTGTGCGCTTCAGCTATTTTGCAGTGGCCGGATTGTTTTGGGTTATCCCGGCAGGTGCCATCATCTGGTGGATGGAAAGAGGCGGGAAACCCCGCGCCTGATCCCAAAACCCGATCGTGCCCATTTAACTGCCCTGAAGAGAGCGAAAGGTGCACCGGTCAAAAAATCATCAATGACTGCAGGTTCCTGAAAACGCCCGTTCAAGGAGACACGCGGCAACATCATCAGATCTCTGGCGTTTACCGATTGTAACACTCCAGGCAACGTCGTTGCAGCTGAACTGAAACCTGTCTCACGCAGTATGTCAGCAACGCACTCGCTGACCGCATGTGCCTTTCCATAAGGATAGGCAAAATGTTTGGGCCGCTGGCCGAGTTCCGCTTCAAGACGGTCGACACCTTGTTGAATGTCTTCCCGGGCCGCGTCCGGTGATAGCCGAGCGAGTGCAAAATGATGATGTGTATGTGCACCAATCGTAACCAGCGGATCTGCTTCCAATTGCCGAACTTCGTCCCAAGTCATGACCTGCTGATCTGCCAGTTCGGCAAGATCCACTCCATACCGGCCCGTGAGTGAACGTATGATTTCTCTTTGTTCTTTCTCACTGACTTCTAACGAAATAAAATCTATAATTTTTTGAAAACACTCTTCTTTTTCAGAAAGCGTCCGGCATGGAATACCGTTTGACGTTTCGTCCTGAGCGAAATGTATTTCGTCATTTTCAGCTACGATCCGTTCAAGAGCGAGCCACCATAATTCGGTTTCCCGATCTACCAAACCGCTCGCAACAAACACTGTAAAGGGAGCCTGCAGTTCCCTCAGGATCGGATAGGCAATCTTCAGATTGTCGCGATATCCATCATCAAACGTCAACACGGCGTAACGATGATGGCTATATCCGGATTTCAAACGGGTCACGGCTTCGTCGAGCGAGATAATTTCATATCCGTTGGACCTGATCTGCTCAATTGCCAGACGCAGAAATTCCGGTGTGATCTCAAGATGGCGATTGGGTTGAAAGGCATCCAGCCGGGCAGGACGAACATGGTGCAACATAAAAACGGCACCACAGCCTTGAGTAAACGGTGCCAGCGCGCTCCCGAGCCTTGTCGCCCGTAGCACACGAAACGCCTTATTCACTGCATTTTGATTTAGGCCCATATGGCAATTTGCCCTGACTTTTAATTGTGAACAATAAGGCACGGTTTCTTTAATATTTATTGCTATTTCTAGCGAAATTTCGGTTCAATTTTTCCAGTAAGAGTTTTAAATTGCAAACTCCACACCCAATAGACACCGATAGACCTGATGAAGCTGCAACGCAGCCAGTGCCGGACGCTGGAAAAGTCGCCAAATGCTATATGGGCACAGACGAAATCGAACTGACGGTTTCCTCGGATATTGATGAGGTTGCGGGAGACTGGCGCCAACTCACGGCTTCGGGTCTGGGAAATCCTTATCAGACAATTGACTGGTGCCGCGCTTACCTGGAGACAATAGGCAACTCCGAGGGCGTTCAACTGGCTGTTGCTCTTGGTAGAATTGGCGAAGTGCCTGTTTTTCTGCTGCCGATGTGCGTCACCAAGCAATGCGGAGTTCGAACTTTAACCTTTCTCGGCACCGATTTTAGCAATCAGAATACAGGTCTCTGGAATTCGGAATTTTACAAAGCTATCACCTCAGATAGTGCCCGGAACGTGTTGCAAACCATTTGTGAGGCTTCTGGCACTGACTGCGTTTTGTTGCGAAATGTCCCAAAAGATTGGCACGGCAAGCCACACCCATTGGCATTGCCTAACTCCCTGTTGAGCCCCAGCCCGGTCTATCGGACCCATTTGCAATCAAATTTCGAAGAATTTTATACTGAAACACACAACAAACGAGCGCGAAAAAACCTACAAAGAAAAGAGAAAAATCTCCGATCTGCAGGGAGCTTTGAAGTCGTCCGATGCACTGAAAAATCAGATATCAAAACTGCGCTTGAGACCTTTTTGAGCCAACGTGACTTCCGCGCTCAGGCAACCGGCATTCCAAATGCCTTTTCGACACCAGATGCGACAGCCTTTTTACAGCATCTACTTGCTGTAGATGATCGCGCCGCTACAGCTGATATAGGTTCGCTTCAAATGTGGACGCTTGAAGCTGCACGAAAAATCAGGGCTACCTATATCTGCGCACAAGAACGGTCCACGATTTATGTGTACAGCAACAGCGTTGCTCACGATGACATGCTTCCGAACAGCCCGGCTCTGATCCTCGCCAAAGAAATCATCAAATATGCCTGCGAGGATCCAGATATTGATACACTTGATATGGGACTTGGCCAGGAACGTTATAAAGAAGCATGGACATCTCCGATGCATCTTTGCGACAGCGCTCTGTCCGTGACCCTGAAAGGTCAGTTGTTGATCAAGTTGCTGTCCTTGAAAACGCGGATCAAAACGTCAATCCGCAACTCCGAACGACTGTGGCCTCTGGTCCGCCGTTTCAGGCAATGGAAGGCAAAATCTGCTTAAGTTCCGACAATGCGGGCTTCATGCGACGCGGCCATTTCCATTTCTGCGCGGATCCGAATTGTTTCCGCCAACGGTTACAATTTCAACTTTTGCGCCCGTGTTATGCGACAAGAGATTCGCCGCGCTTTCCAGTTCATGATCCTGATCAGGCGCACTTGCCGCAATCAGGACCCGGTCCGCAAAACTCAACATGCGCGCACTCGCTAGGGACCCGTCAATTGCACCAAGATCGACCACGATCGATTTATAGGTCGACCCAATTGCATCAAGCGCGGATTTAAATCGCTCCGATTTGACCATATCGTCGGAGATTTCGAGGCGTCCGGATTCAATTATGTGAGCCTTGGATCCGGCATCGCGATAAACAACCTTAGAAAACGGCGCGTGCCCAGCAACGATATCGGAAAAGCCCTCAGCGCCAGTTGGATTTGACTGTTCCGGGAATACCTCCAGGAATATCGAAGAGCGCCCCTGAGCCACTGCCTTGCGCGTCAATTCAAACGCCAAGTCGTGCGAAAGCGTTGCATCATCAACGCTCAGAACCACGATCCGGCCAAAAGCCTCTATATCATCCACAAAAACGGCCCCAGATGTATTGCGATTCGACACCGTTGCCCTGGAGAGATTTTCAGTCTTCTTTTTTCGTTTAGCCTTGATTTCACCGACCCAATCCGGCGAAACATCCTGATCATAATGACCGCGGCTGGCTCGACGGCGTGATTTCCTGAATTCATCAAACGTTGTTGGCGCGGCCGCCTTGGGACTGGCGAAACCGTCTTCAATGCTTCCGGCTTCGGTTGAAAATTCATCGGTCCGAGTTTCTTTCGGATAATGATCATCCATATCCGCCGCTGCGGGTAAGTCCTCAGTGTGCACTTTACGATCCGGGGTCCGAGCAGCTAAATCAACATTCGAATGAACGCCAGCCTCTATATTCGGCGCGAGGGCGTGCTCTGCAATCTGACTGCTTTCCGACCTGTAAAGTGCAGCACCGCTGAGGAGTTCGCGCATAATGATGAACGTACACCCAAGAATAAATGTAACGAGCGCGGCTATAACCGTGGTGACGATGACCTTCGGTGAATATGGCTCAACAGGGACGTTCGCACGCGAGATGATCCGCGCATCTGCAGGCAACACCTGGGCGCGCAATCGGGAGTCTGCTTCCTGGAAATTCAGCATCAACTGATCGAGTTGTGCAGCTTTGGCGTTGGACGCTCGTTCAAGTTCATTCAGGCGGGCAAGGTCCGCATTTGACTTGGCCGCCGCAGTTTTCAATTCATTGAGGCGCTTTTCCAGTGCGAGTGCCTGTTGATTTGCCACTTTGGCGTCATTCTCCAGCCCCTGAAGAATTTTGCGCGCTTCAGCGCGGATCTGGATGTCGTAATCCTTCAACTGCGATTGCAAAGCTTTCAGCTGCGGATGATTCGGCAATAGGGTAATTGACAGCTCGGCAATACTGGATTGGATTTCGATCTGGCGTTCACGCAGGCGTTGAATCAGTTGTGAATTCAAGACTTCGCTGGCTGTTTCCATTGGTCGACCGGAGTTCAGCAGTTCGCGGATCAAGTCCGCCGTAGCCTGTGCTTCAGCCTTTGTCGCCTGTGCGGCAGAATAGCTGGTGCTGGTTTCTGCCAATTGTTGCTGGTTCAATGGAATGTTGTCCCGGCCAATCAAAAGATCTGCACGAGACCTAAAATCTGAAACGGCTTGGCGCGCGGCCTGAACTTCCTTCCGGAGCTCAGCAATTTGAGGCTCAAGTGCTGCCGACGTCAGTTCTGTTGAGTCCCGCTTGGCACCGGACTGGAGTAGCAGATACTGATCTACAATTGTATTCGCGACTTTTGCCGACAAAACGGGGTCTTGCGATGAATAATCAATCGCGATGACTCTCGACCCTTCGAGTCGGTATACTTTAAGATTCTCGTAGAAATGCTTGAGAACCCGATCTTCCTCAGAATTGCCGGCACTCTGTTTCCCAAGTCCAATCATCCTCATCAAGCCGCTGACAAGTGATCGGCTATCCTGCGCTTCAAATTCGGGAATTGCAGCCAAGTTCAGTTTATTCGCAACCCGTCGAGCAAGATCTGTAGACACCAGAAGCTGCACCTGACTGGCAACGCCTTCTGCATCCAGCAGCGCCCGCTCCTCTTCCACGCCACGATTGTTGCCCGGAAGATTTATATTGGTGCTTTCGATCAGTACTCTCGCTTCACCCAGATACTTGGGCGAAACCATCAGCAGACCAAGGAACGTGACACACGTGATGATCAGTGTCAGAGGCAATAGCCAACGCAAGCCGCGCATGATGGCCCGAAAAAGACCGCCCAAATCCAATGCCATATCGTCTTCTGTGTACGTCTGCTGCCCGGAAGCCATTCTCTAATTCTCCAGATTTCCGGTGAACTATCTCCGATTAGGGTAAGCGTTCGGTTAAACATCAAAAATATCTAAAAGTTGAACTGTTAATTCTTTCATAGACACTTTTTACGAGTGTCAAACCCTTTCATTTGCCTCTTCACTGTCGATTAACCATAACTTGCGATGCTCGCCCTGAATTGTAGGAGAGTATTTGATGCCAATGAGAGCGCTTCTTGTTCTGGGCATATGCCTGGGCCTTGCTGCGTGCAGTGGGTACAGGCAGCCACCAACGGCTTTTCATGAAACACTGACACAGCCTTACCGCTTGGATTCAAGTGACAGGTTGCGCATCATCGTGTTCGGACAAGATGACTTGTCAAACACCTATGTAATTGATCAGGCAGGATATATTTCCTTTCCACTGGTTGGTAGCGTTGCTGCTCGCGGCAAAACCCAACAAGGGCTCGCAGAGGAAATTGCCGCAAAGCTTCGTCAAGGCTATATCCGCGATCCTGACGTGTCTGTTGAAGTTGACACTTATCGACCGGTATTTGTGATGGGCGAAGTGCAAAATGCAGGCCAGTACAATTACGTCGCAGGCATGACAGTCCAAAATGCTATCGCGACTGCTGGCGGTTTCAGCTCTCGGGCACGCCAAGAAAGTGTGGATATCACCCGTCAGATCAACGGTGAAATCCTAAACGGCCGTGTGCCTATTTCGGACCCTTTGCGTCCAGGTGACACAATTTACGTCCGAGAACGTTATTTCTAGGGTGCCGGATAGTTAACCGAGGACTCATCTCTCTTTGTTACGGTGCAGTTATCAAGTCTCACGGGTTCACAAGAAATCCGGAGGCGATAACAGGGAAACTGCACCATGACTACGACTCCCATGCGGATCGTACATTGTGTCCGTTCGCCAATTGGCGGAATTTTTCGCCATATCCGTGACTTGGCAGCGAGTCAGGCTGAAGCTGGACATGATGTTGGAATAATTTGCGACAGCTCAACTGGAAGCGCGTTCGACAACCAGCTTGTCGAAGAACTGCGTCCGATGATGTCTCTCGGTATTGCTCGCTTTCCAATGCAGCGCCAACTGACCATCAAGGACGCCGCAGCGACATGGTCCATTTACAAGCATCTTCGTGATCTGAAACCTGATGTTCTGCATGGTCACGGGGCAAAGGGTGGTGCGTATGCCCGTTTGATCGGATCAGCCCTGCGTTTCAGGGGACAGGATGTTACCCGAATCTACTGCCCGCATGGCGGCAGTCTTCATTACGATCCTCACCGCTTGGAAGGTCGTGTTTATCATGGGCTTGAGCGCTTGTTGGGAAAGCTGACCGATGGCCTGATCTTTGTTTCAGATTATGAATATGCAGCCTATGAGTCAAAAGTTGGCGCGCCCAAGGCGCTGAGCCGGATTGTTTACAACGGCCTTGCGCCGGATGAATTCACACCGGTCTCTGCGAATGAAGATGCGGCGGACTTCCTTTTCATCGGCATGTTGCGGGATTTGAAGGGGCCGGATCTCTTCATTGAAGCCATTTACAATATGCGCCTAAAGAACGGTGAAGCTCCTCAAGCCATTATTGTTGGTGAAGGTGAAGGCGAGTCCCGTTACCGGGCCATGGTTCAAAAATTCGGACTGGAAAATGCCATTACCTTTATGGGTGCCATGCCCGCGCGAGAAGCATTCAAGCTGGCAAAAACCGTGGTCATCCCGTCCAAAGCCGAGGCCATGCCTTATATAATTCTGGAGACAGTTGCTGCAGAACGCCCGCTGATCGCAACACGGGTCGGCGGAATTCCGGAAGTCTTCGGCCGTTACGCCAAGCGTTTGATTGAACCGGGCCACATCAGCAAACTTACCCTGGCAATGGAAGACGCGATCGTTCATCCAGCTAACAAGGCCGCAGAGGCAAAAGAGCTGCGGAATTGTCTTGCGGAAACCTTTTCTATCGGACTGATGAGCGACCGAATCAACACCCTTTACCTTGAGGTCAGGGGACTTGCACCGGAAGAAGACCGGATTCCAATTTCTATGCACGGCTCTTCTGGATTGAGCTCCGCTTCACCAATTTATGCAAGGTCGAGCCACCGATAATGAACGAACCTGCATACAAAGCACCTGATCAGATGGAAGCGCCTGCGTTCGCCTATGGTGGAGCAGACCTTCGGTCTCGACTCGAAAGACAGTTGCGGCAGTCGCCTTTGGGCAATGAAGCGTTGCTGGACGCCGAGATGGTTGCCGTTGCAAATTCCGGCCTCACGCGTGATGCGCTGGAAATTGCCGAGGGCCTCGGCGGAAAAGGTGTTTCCCTGCCAGTTCTTGGCGGATTGGTGCGTCTGACTGATGTCCTGCTTATAATGAGCTCTGCACTGATCGCGGCCTTTACCGGTGCCGAAGTGACGTCTCTCGGCTTGCACCATATTGTGGCCACCGGCTTTGCTGTGTTGTTCGCACTGGCATTCTTTCAGGCTGCAGACGTCTATCAGGTTTCGGTCATGCGTCAGGGTCTGTCTCAACTCGGCAGAGTGGCAGCTGGCTGGACGCTGGTATTTGCCATGTTCGCGGCCCTTCGAACAACAACGGGCGTTGGCACAGGATTTTCCGAGGCATGGGTCGGGACGTGGTTTACCCTCAGCCTGACGGGTCTGTGCATATCGCGCCTGATCGTCTACCGCCTGGTTCGCCATTGGGTGAAGTCCGGGCGACTGGAGCGCAGGGCGATCATCGTCGGTGGCGGCACAGCAGCCCAGGAACTGATCCACGACCTTGAAGCACAAGCCGACAATGACATCCGGATATGCGGCATCTTCGATGACCGTTCCAATGACCGGTCCCCTCCGGTCGTTGCCGGTTATCCAAAGCTTGGAAATATCACGGCGCTGGTAGAATTTGCCCGCCTTGCCCGCATCGACATGTTGATCGTCTGTATTCCGCTACGGGCAGAAAAGCGCGTTCTGGAACTATTGAAAAAACTCTGGATTTTGCCGGTAGACATCCGCTTGTCTGCGCACACGGACAAGGTTCGCTTCAGAAATCGCGGCGCATCCTTTATAGGCACCGTTCCGTTCGTGGACGTTGCCGAAAAACCGATCGCAGATTGGGACATGGTCGCCAAGCGCATCTTTGATGTTGTTTTTGCCAGCCTCATGATCGTCACGCTGTTTCCGGTGATGATTGCGACCGCAATTGCGATCAAACTGGACAGCAAGGGCCCCGTCCTGTTCCGGCAAAAGCGCTACGGTTTCAACAACGAGATCATTGATGTCCTCAAATTCCGGTCCATGTTCACGGAAATGGAAGATCCGGACGCCAAGGTCGTTGTTACCAAAGGCGATGCCCGGGTGACCAATGTCGGACGGTTCATCCGCAAAACGTCAATTGATGAACTGCCGCAGCTGTTCAATGTGCTTGCCGGAAGCTTGTCCCTGGTTGGCCCTCGCCCGCATGCAGTCAATGCGCATACGAATGACAAGACCTGGGACGACGTCGTCGACGGCTATTTCGCGCGTCACAAGGTCAAACCCGGCGTGACCGGTTGGGCACAGATCAACGGCTGGCGCGGTGAAGTCGACACGCCGGAGAAAATCCAGAAACGCGTCGAGTGCGATGTTTATTACATTGAAAACTGGTCGATCCTGTTTGATCTCAAGATCCTGTTCATGACGCCATTCAGCTTGCTGAATACGGAGAACGCCTATTGACCGTATGGTTCGAACCATATGGCGGCGCCCAGCTTGGACGCCCGCAGTTTGGCCTGTCGGTGAAAGCCCTGGGCAACGGGGCATTGTGGCTGGCAACCTTCCTCTCCGGATTCGTGATCGAGGAACCGGCACCATATGAACTGTATATGGTATTTCTCACGGTTGTCTGGCTGGCGTGTGGATTGAAGATCCGGCGCGAGTTTGCGCCACTCATCGTGATGTTGATGCTTTATATTTCCGGCGGAATTCTTTCCATTCCATTTGCCCAGGAAATTGGCGACGCGGCGATGTATATTGCGGTGTCCGGATTTCTGGCAATCACGGCAATATTTTATGCGGCCATCCTTGCAGATGATCCAGATCGGTTTCGGGTCATCCAGAGTGGATACACCTTCAGCGCGGTTCTGGTCGCTGCGATCGGAATTGCCGGATACTTCAACCTGTTTCCAGGCGCAGACTATTTTACCATTTATGGCCGTGCACGCGGCACTTTCCAGGATCCGAATGTGTTCGGCCCGTTTCTGGTCCTGCCCACTGTGCTGATCATCCAGAAACTGTTGCGCGAATCCGTGTTGAAAAACATCGCCTTGTTGCTCCCTTTGGCCGTCCTTCTGCTTGGTATATTCCTGAGCTTCTCCCGTGGTGCCTGGGGTGTCTTGTTTGCCGCTACATTGACCGTTTATTTTCTGGCTCTCATTTGCGAACAAAACACCGCCCGTCGCGGTCGTCTCATCCTGCTCGCGATTGCTGGCATGGCAGCAATTGTTGTCATGCTGGCAGCGGCACTTTCCATCGACACCGTCGCGTCGATGTTTGAACAGCGCGCTCGACTGGTTCAGGATTATGATGGCGCTCGCCTTGGTCGTTTTGCCCGATACGCGCTTGGATTTCAGATGGTCATGGAGCATCCGCTTGGCATCGGCGCCCTGGAATTCAACAACTACTTTCCGGAAGACGAGCACAACGTCTATCTGAAAGGCTTTACCACCTATGGCTGGCTGGGTGGCACCGTCTACATTTTCATGGCGGTGTGGACGATGTGCGCCATGGTGCCGCTCCTTTTCAAGTCACGCCCGTGGACAGCCTTCACCCAGAGCATTTTCGCGGTCTTTGTCGCGCATCTGCTGCTGTCGTTCATCATCGATACCGACCACTGGCGGCATATGTATCTGCTCTATGGCCTGTGTTGGGGCCTGATTGCGACGGACAAACTGGAACAGCGCCGCAACCGGTCTGATCGCCGCCGGGCAGCCGCCGTATAGGTCCTGTTTCACCTGATGAAATCGGGCTACATCAGCCAACAAGTTTCTTGCGCTTGGCAAACGAACAAGCTAGGTAAGAGCCGTTCGGGCAGTAGCGCAGCCTGGTAGCGCACTTCACTGGGGGTGAAGGGGTCGTCGGTTCAAATCCGGCCTGCCCGACCATATATTTCAATAACTTAGCGGATTTCACTGCAGTTATTTGCTCAGAAACCGCTCAGAAACCTCATATTCTGAGGCCCTACCCTCATGCCCAATGAGAGGCCCTTTAATTCGGCTTCTGCACAACCAAACGCTGTCTCCATCCTTCAATTCTTCATAGATGGGCGCGAAACCCATCTTAAGAGCATTCAGATCTTTCAAACGCGCTTTGATATGCTCTGGCAGTTGCCCTTCAAAAAACTGCAGGAGCCATTCGAAAAACTCCTGAAGCGTAACTTCTTTGATCAATTCGATGTCTGTAGGGTTTTGATGCAAGCTTTTTGCTGAAAACATAGCAGACAACACTTCCGCTCCTACTTTGTCGATTGAATTTCCGAAAGCATTCGGTCTGCGGCGTCTCGCGCGGCCTGTCATCCGCCCACAAAGTGACCAGGCCAAAGCGATCCCTATTGGTTTTTGTAGGCCTCTTTCAGATCTTTGCCCCATGTGATTTGCCGCGCATGGCACTCAAACCAGACGTGGTTTCCTTGTTTGTACTTCTTGGCTTCCCATGCTCGATCAAATTTGGCATCTCCGTATCTGCTACTCGAGTCATAAGACATAGTGTTCTTGAATATCTCCCAGGTACAATGATCGCCTGCACCTTTCATAAATCTGCAATAAGCATCAGTTGATGAAAGGAGCTTTGGATCTGATAACGCTCTAAGACACATGTCACGATAGGCTTTAGACCGATCTATCGGATTTCGAATTTCCGCTCCAATGACAAAACCTAAGAAGACCGAAACGGTAAACGCCAAAGCCGAAGGAATTGCGACGAGCCCTTTGCTCCTCCTATTTCCAAAGAGGTAAACGATGAGCCCGCCAATCACGCCAAGAACAGCGGGGATAATATCTCCAACAACACCTTCTCGGCTCCACCCTCCGGTGAGACCAACAGTCATGCCGAGAAATGACATGACAATCACGAGGAGCGGTAAATAGCGTGATGAACGCACGCCAAACGGTCTTCGAGTTTTGAGAGAACTATTTCGACGGAAGAGCTGCATTGCACCGATAATGCAAAAAGCAACTATCAGACTGAGAAAGAAATACGAGTACAAACCATTTAAAGCACTATCACTCGTAAAAATGTCCATTGCAATTCTCACAAACTGATGACTTGTCTATGATCCACTGGGACGCATTGTGGTGCCACCGCCTTTCCCACCGCCTTCCGATGAACCTCCTTCAATTGGTATAGAGGTTATTTCAGGGCTATGGATTAGCTCGTCCAAACAGTCTTCTAGCTTATTTTTTTCTTTAATGCCTTCGCAACGATCGTTGGCACTTGCACTCTGAATCCAGAGGATTGAAACCAACAGGAAACCAGATAAAAATGGAAGTACAACTCGCATCGGGCCACTCCAAACCAGTACACCTAAACTGCAAAATCACCACACAATTGCACGCCAAAGGTGCAGCAGCAAATAACAAATGACTACTCCGCATTAGTCACAGTTTAGTTTTCGAAAACTTGGTCGATGACTTGTTGCAAATCCATGTCCGCAACCATCGACATGCGGGAGCGGTCGCTGCAGCGGTGCAGAACTTCCCGGAATTGTTCAATCTCTTTTCGGAGGAGTGAGAGCGTCAGCACTTCGTCGCGCCATCTTGGCACAAATTCATTAGGCTCGCAGGTACTGAAGCGGCCAAGGCAAGCGCCCTAAACACAGGCTGAGAATCGCCGAATTCGCTCCTCACCTTTCTTTCGAGTGCTGGATCACTTGCGCAAGCTGCGCCGGCATGCCTTTCAGTTCCGTCGGCAGTTTTTCAATGGCGTTGACGAGCCGGTTTTCAACCTCCTTCAAATGATCGACGGACGCGCATTGCTGCGCTGCCAGGAGTTTGAAACTTGTCAATTCGTGCCGGACTTGCCGCGCTTCTCGCTGGTGCTCGTCGCGCATCCGGTTGATACGCTCATGCAACTTGTCATCCGCATCGCGGTTTCTGGCCTATGGTCTCGGCGGACCCTGCTGCCGAATATCTAAATCCGCAAACAATCGTGATCACTCGCCCAATCTGCCAGAATCCTGGCTAAATCCCAGAGTTTAGAGTAAACCATAGGCGTTGCCCGATTGTTGGAGATAAAATGCCAAGCCGACAGAAAATACTGTTTTCTTTAGCTTATTTTATTTTCCTTCTGCCATCTCAACTGGCAGCCCAGGAGCAGATGAAATTTTCCATCTCCCAGAATGCGGCTCCAACGCAATTAGCGGTCAAAATCATAGAGGCTGCCTATTCCAAACTTGGTATTAAAGTTGAAAAACAGCGGGTTTCACGGTCCCGCGCATCGGTCATGGCGTCAAAGGGAGAGATCGATGGTGAGCTTGCCGGACCAAAATTGTTTGAAAAGAAATTCCCCTCACTGAAAAGAATAGATGTTCCGATCATGACAATCGATGTTGTTATATTCGCTTGCGATCAAAGACCGGACGACATCGTACGCAAGGATCTGGCGGACAAGCGCGTCGGACGTATCGATGGAGCTGAACTCATCTCCAAATACACAAAACCCTATAAAAATGTCTGGTTGGGCGAAAACTTCAAACAGCTCTTCAAAATGCTTCAATTGAACCGCCTTGACGCGGTAATTGGCCCTCGAATTGCGCTCAACACATTCACCAGGGAAAACGATCCAGGGTGCATTCGGGTGGTCGGTCATCCGCTCGACAGTATTCCTCTTTTTCATTTCATCCACGAGAAACATGCAACCCTAATCCCGCGATTGACTGACGTGCTTCGCGAAATGCTCAACTCCGGTGAAATTGACCGGATCAAGAAATCACTCTTGACCCATTAAGTCGCCTTCACGCGGATTAATCAGCTTTCGCGCCAGTCTCTCAGTCCAGGTCTGCGAAGGTTTGTTCGCGGCATCGCAAAAGCAATTGCATAGCAATGGGATGGTCACGCCCTGCAGCAACTCGCGGCATAAGGAAAGTCTTGGCTTGGGCGGGAAACTGCCATTCGCTGCGGTATGAACGAAGGGCAGCTGTGCGGACGAACTGACCATTCGAACCGAAATCTGACGTTCTGCCAAAATCAAATTCTTCTGTTGCCTTCGGCATTGTTTTGATAGGAATGTTCCGCAAGTAAATTTGCAGTTTGGAGGAACAATTGGAAAAGCTAACAATTGCAGATAAGATTTTCCTCTTTCGACAAAAAATAGTAAAAATTTCGAGTATTTCTAGTCACATAAGATTGTTTCATATTGCGTCAGGCAACACCCGTTTCATCGTCAAATTCAGCTATTCTGGCAATACTCAGTACCACAAACTCACCAGTGAAGAAGCCCAGAAACTGGTTACGGAGATCTCGCAAGGCTCCAAAAGCTGCTGACGTATCCTGCGGCGAAGGTGATGTCCATGCTGGGCTCGGAGCGGTCGTTTGCTGCAGTTCCGACCAATGACGGCTCAGGGCCGATCTTGCTTCAGCTACTGCTTGAAGGGAATGACGTTTGACCCGCCATTGGCAAATGCAATGGCTCCTTCAGTGCGAATGGTTGTAAGTGCCTCTTCAAAAGCTGTTTGGTCGTCGTCGAAGAGATCATCCCAAACAATGGATGTTCCATCTTCGGTCACAACTTCCAGCGACCAGCCGTCGCCACCTTCCAGTTTGTAGATTTCCACCTTTAACGGAACTCCATCCTCAATGATGCGCTTAGAGGCGCTTGATATGACAAGATTGGGTTCACGTTCCATCTGAATGCCTCGCTGGCTTGCTACAACTTTATAGGATCGTTGAGTGCAAAAGCCAACGTCCGCAATGCGGATGCTGCATAGCAGCATTACTATAGATGCCCAATGACCACTTAGGGCCGGGATCTGAAGCGATCGTCGCACTCCACACAGCTCCGCTATTTCTTCCCCCACCAGACAGCCTTGACTTCAGCAAGTGTTTTGATCGGGTCGCGTGATGCGCGGATTGCAAAGGCGGCCCAATTGCGCCCGGTCATCGCAAGCACAGCCGCAACCGCGTTGGCGTAGGTCGCACTCAGATCAAAAAACTGAACAAACGGATCTGCAAAAACAACTGCCGCTGCAACACCGGCAACCAAGGTCAGCATCCGCCCCACCAAAGACATGTCGCGCTGCATGGCCGCACTCAACATCGCAAAGCCGATGATCACGATCCATTTGACAACCGGCGCGCGGCTCAACCATTCCAGCCATTCGGTCATGATTTGTTGTCTCCGCTCAATTCACTTCTGAACTCATCGTGCCAATCGGCGCAGCGCTTGACGCGCGCGTTCGCACGGCCAAGCGCCTGGTCGGTCTGGATCAAGGCTCTGTCGAGTGGATCCCCCAGCCGGACACCGGAGCGCTCACGCTTCCTGCAATCCTCCGGAATACCCGGAACCGCAGCCGTCAAAGCGGCCGCATGCCCCAGCCGCTTGCCTGCGGCTTCAGCGCGTTTTTCCTCAGCGGTTTGGCAACCGCCCAAGAAGTGCACCGTCAACAAGACAGTCAACAGTCGAAACATAGGCGTCCAGCTCCTGCACCTGTTCTGATTGGAGGACTTCAGCCGCAGACATGCGGCGGCTGAAAGAATTGTTTGCATAGGTCAGCGCGACATTGCGCGCCTTGAGGGCTTTGAGTTCTTCCTCGGCAGCCTGCAGCTCGACCTTGGCGACAAAGCTGATCACGGCGCGGCGAACCGCGCTCGATTTGTCGATCTTGTGCCAGAGGAAAAGCCCCCCACCCAGAACCGCGACAGCGATCAAGATGGCTCCGGTTCGGGAACCGAGCAGCCACGCGAAGGCTCTTGCAATGACCATCAGTCAAACCCTTCAGGCGGCAGCGACTGCTCGGAACGCCTCTGCGGACGCCACTGCTTGGCAGCTGCATCAAGACCAAAGGCGGCAACTGCGAACCCGAAAATCGGCAGAGACAGCATTTCAGCCCATCGCCAGGCCGCTGTGTCTCCGCCGTTGGTCAGGTCATAGACACACAACACCGCCAACACCCCGAGCATCGCCCACGCGGTTTCGCGCTTGTAGGTTTTTTCCATGGGACTTAAGCCTCGTTCGTAGACAAACGGCCATCGGATTTAACGACCGGCAGCAAAGCCATGCCGGTCGCAGGAGATGGTGCGCCATCAGGCCAGCGATAGGACGTGACCCGCTTGCGCGCAAACGGCTTGATGGACACCGCATTGCCCTGATTGCCGCCCAGAACCATCAGATTGTTCGATTGGTCGCGCCCGACCACAAACCCGACATGGCCGGACCAGCCTGTTGGCTTGCCGCGCCAGAAGGTGACCACAGCGCCAACAGCCGGACCGGAAAGCCCGACGCCCCATTTTTCATAGGAACGCGCGCCTGCCGAGCGTGTGGAGCGAATGCCGAGGCCTTCGAATATGCCGCCGACAAAACCGGCGCACCACGGCGTTTCATCGTCGGTAAAGGGTGCACGGATCAGCTGCCACCAGGTCAGGATCTGCGGGTTGTGCCGGCTGCCGCGAATTTCCCTCAAACCGAGATACCCGAGCGCCATCCGCATCCATGGCAGCGTTCCGGTGGATCGTTTTGGCGGGCGGGCATTGTCAAACAAGGCTGACAAGGTCAACGGCCCTATATACGCTCGTGCCGCCAGCCCCTTCGATTTCTTGAAATTGATGATCGCCGTATTGGTCTTTGGACCCTGAATGCCGTCGATCCGGCCTGCGTAGTAGCCAAGCTCCCTGAGCCGCCGCTGCACTTTGCGAACAGAGTATTTCATCGGTGTTTCTCCATGAAAAAACCCGCCACAGACGCATGTCTAACGGCGGGTTGGTGAATGTCTTGGAATTGATAGGGCCTTGGAGCCAGGCCCCAATGATCAGCCTAAATGTGAACGGCAGTTAAGCGGACGAATTTGCCGTTCGGTCCGTCCAGTGTTGATGGCAGCCTTTTGGAACTTCGGAATCGGGACTTGAGGTTCAGACGGGTTAACTATGAGAACGAAGTAGGAAACGCAGAACCAATGGCGCGAGCACCGTGTTGGCAAGGGCCATCAAGATAAGCGCTGAAAACAAGTGCTGGGCTACCGGATCCGTTGTCCCGCCGTCGATCAATCCAGCCGCAAGTGCGACCGAAATCACGACGATCATGATCTCTCCGCGCGGGGCGAGACCCACACCGATGATCGCCGACTCCTTCCTGCCATATCCAATGGCAGCGGCTGCGACACCACCGCCCAACACCTTTGTGACGAAGGCAACCAAGATCAGTACGACGAGAAACCCGGGGATCTCGATGATTGCAGTCAGGTTTGCCTGCAATCCGATCCAGGCAAAAAAGAGGGGTCCCAACACGCCCGCCGTGAGCGCATTGAGCATAAGACGCATACTCTTGTGAGGTTGTTTGCCAATTCGGGATCGCTCCATGAACAGCCCGGCCATGAACGCCCCCACCGCCCAATGCAGTCCAAGAAGTTCCGCAAGAAATCCGTAGCCGAGCGCAACAATCACAAGCGCACCAAACTCGATTTCCGCTGCCTGTCGGCGATGAATCTGCTTGCTGATGCGTGGATAGACGTGAACGCCAAGCAAACCTGTTACAACGAAGAACGTGATGACCTTCGCCAGCAATATCGCAAACGCAAATGGCCCGGGCAGTTCGCCTGACGCAATGATCGAACTGAGCAAGGCCAAGAGAAACAATCCGAGAATATCATCGAACAAGGCCGCTGTGATCAGCACCCGGCCTGCTTCCGACCTGAGCAGCTCGAATTCCTGCAGTATTTTTGCGGACGCGGCAATTGCGGTGATCGATAGCGCGACCCCGACAAGCAGCGCCTGCGCCGCCCGCTGTGGTCCGTCTTCGAGAAACACAAAACCCAAGACGATCCCTGCAGCAAGCGGCAGTGCAACACCGCCAAAGGCAACGACAAGGGATTTGCTCGCGTCATGAACGGTATCAGAGAGCTGCATTTCTACACCGGCCATGAGCAGCAGGAAGAAGATGCCGAGGTCCGCGACGTGGCTCAAGGTCTCGTTTTCAGGCAAGCCTTCGAAAAACGTCTGGTGGGGACCGGCGAACTGCGCGACCGAAACCAGCACCATGCCCGCCAGCATTTCGCCGACTGCGGATGGCAATGAGATCCGTTCTGCGAGTGCTCCGAGAAACCGAGCGGTCAGCAATAGTATCAGCAGTGCACCGATTGCTTCCATATTCCCTCATTTTTCCCTTGTATGCTCGTCGACCCTGACGCCGCCAACCGCCGCACCCTACCTTTACCTGAGGCGTGCGCTTCGGTCCAAAGTGGACTTTGCAGTTGGATAGCATCAAAGGCCACTTCGGGCTATTTCTGTCGAAAAACTCGGTCTAGAGTGTAGACCCTCTGCATTCGTAGATTTTAATTTCAATTTGCGTATTTTTGAGAAATTTTATTGCACTAACTCATCATCACCGAGATGGAATTCTAAAAATTCATCGGAAATTCTGACGCCTCGAGTTTTTCAACGGAATAGGCTCTGAACTGCCCTTCGCTGCGGTAAGGGCCAATGGCCGGTGTGCGGACTTTTCGACCTTTACAGATCACAAGCTGAATGCCTGCTTCTGTACTTTCATCTCAACGCAATCCAAGTTGCCGCGCCGCCAAGTGCAGAAGCAGTGATCCGGTTAAACGTCCGGACAGACTGACTACTGGTCATCAGGCTTCGCGCTTTTTCGGCAGCAAGCGCATAGACCACTAACACAACCGAAAGAACGCCGATGACGGCCAGAACCAAGGCTGTAACCAATGGGATCGACAAGCTGTCCGGGCTGACGATGCTTGGTAACAAAGCTAAATAAAACAACATAGCTTTCGGATTACCCATCGTAATTGAGAATCCTGCCAAAAGACGTGCAAGTGCGCCCCGTTCTTTCGTTCTTGTATCAAATTGAGTTGCTTCTGGTGGCGACCGCCAGATCTTGATTACGAGATACACGAGGTACAGGACACCTATCCATTTGATCGCTAGAAAGACGGTTGGCACTTGCTGAGCAATCAAAGCTAAGCCGCTGAGTGATAGGGCAAGCCATGCTAAATCGCCCAATACGATGCCAACACAAAACCAGCTTGCTTTTCTTGCGCCAATAGCGAAGACAGTTGCAACAAGAGCGGCCAGTCCCGGGCCGGGTGAGAATGCCGCGATGCTCAATGCGCCCACAAAAACCAGAAAATTCCAATCCAAATCCATGGCCTATTCCTCGCCGGTCAGTTCTTGGCTGTCCAATACGACAATGATGTAAGTGCAAACGAAATATACGATGAGATGCAACTGGCTCATTATCACGCCTGAAACCAAGGAAAGTACGATAGCCAAGAGAAATATGGCCATCAAAACTAGACCAGATATTTTTGTGAATTTTGGAAAGACAAATAAAACAACAGCTATCGCCTCTGCCGTCGCCAACGTGAATAGCGCCCAGTTCGAAACTTCAACAGCCCTCACTGCGGTCTTCAGACTGGCGACCAAAATCACAGCCGAAAAAACTATATGAAAGATTTTGAAGGCCATCGCTCTGTTATGCAAAATAGACAATAGGTTTTCAGCGACCATGGTGAACTCCGATTTCGAGCAAGTTGAGTGTGTCAGTCTTCCGTCAATCCGTGACTATCTGCCGCCGTCAAATCCAATCCATAAGCAGTTCGCATCTGCTCGACAAAGGCCAAGCTTTCAGCCTCAAAGGGGGATTTTCCCTCGAAGCTGTGCAGCACAATGCCCTCGATTAGATCGCCAACTCCAATTTCATGCTTTGCAGCAATTGCCTTGAGAACTTGAAGAATTCGCTTTTCAATTCGCACACCTGTCTGAACCCGTTCGATCTTCTTTTTGTGCTCAGCCATGATCGAGATCCGTTTGCTATTTACATCTTGATAACTTGTTACCATGGTACTTTAGTAACTTCAAGGGGTACCGATCGATGTCTGGCTCGAGAAATTCAGAAACGGCAAATCCGATTACGACCGAGAATATTCAGGGCGCTCTTTGGGCTCTGCTCGCGACAGGATTGTTCGCGGTAGTTGCAGCAATGGCTAAGGTCGCCGTCACTGAGTACCACGTTCTGCAAATTCTCTTTTTTCGCCAGATTGTCGTGTTCCTGTCGTCTCTTCCTTCAATCGCAAGGAGTTTTCCGCAGAGTTTGAAGACACAGCATCCGGGAATACATGCAGTGCGTTTGATGGGAGCCTTCGTGGCATTATCAACCAGTATTTGGGCAGTCGCAGTTTTACCTCTGACTACGGCGATTACGCTGGCATTCGCACAGGTGTTCTTTGTAGCTTTGCTAGCAATGTGGTTCTTGAAAGAGCCGGTAGGACTTTACCGGATAGGCGCGGTCGTTGTTGGTTTCATCGGGGTTATCGTGGTTATGCGCCCCGGTGTTGACGGTTTCATAAATTTGTACGCGCTCATCCCGCTAGCGGGTGCAATGGGCGCTGCGTGCGCCGTAATATCTGTGCGCAAACTATCTCAAACGGAATCAACAGCCACGTTGTTGGTCTATCAGGCTGTATTTGTAGGTATGCTTGCTTGCGTTCCGTTGCTCTGGCTATGGGTCACGCCTGACCTGTCTGGCTTGTTATTCCTACTCGCTATGGGAGTTCTCGCAACAATCGGCCAATGGGTGGGCGTCAAAGCTTTACGCTTGGGCGAGGCCAGTGTCATTGGCAACATCCAATATACGCAGCTAATCTACGCTACGGTTTTGGGCTATGCATTGTTCGGCGAAATCCCCGACGCATACACGTTGATTGGCGCAGCGATCATTATCGGTTCCGCACTGTTCATTATTCACCGTGAGGCCGTCCGTAAGCGTTCGGATCAAGCCGAATGAGATTAAGAGACACATCCTATCTATCTCAAAGCGGTCGTTCGCTACTAACCTGGAAAGTGGCAAAAAGGGGCTCGAACCTGCCATTGCCACTTTCCAAATTTGTGGGACATGACCCTAACGGTTGTCTTCGCCCGCACCATCCTGCGGCTGCTTGAGCGAAAGCCTTGTGGTGGCACCACCGCCCCGGCTGGCCGTATGGGTGACACTGTCAATCCGGTAGGTGCCATCAACACCGCTGCGTGTTCCGGACAGGGAAAACAAGGCCTCGGCTTGCGCGTCCGGCGTCAGATCGAGAGTAACAGTTCCCTCGCCGCCATTGCGCTCGATGTCCATGACCCGGCCTTCAGCAATGTCCCTGGCGTGACCCTCATCGCGCGCGACTGACCGCACCAGGTTGACCGCCTTTGCCCGCTCGCCCGGCTTGCCGGTCGTTTGTGTGTGCGTCCTGATTTGCCCGCTCTTGCGGTCGTGATAGCGAACAGCAACGTCCCTGAAGGTCTGACGCGTTGATATCGGTTCAATGTCCCACGAGATCAGGTTGCCGCCGCTGCCCGGCGCGAACAGACCGGCAATCGTTGGCAAACCGGCGTCCTGCCCCATTTTCGCGAACACCGCCTCTTCACCGCGCAGCTTGAAGGTTCCGCCAAGTTCACGGGCAAGCTTCTCGCCCATGTGCAAAAAACTCTCCCCATCAGCCACGAAATAATCCCGTGCGATCTTCGCAAGCACAGGGTCAACTTTCATCTTGAAGCCCGCCTTCTCGCCAAGCTTCTTCAGAAAGTCGCCAACCGTGCCATCATCCTGATGGAACAGCTGCGGTTCCTTTGCCGGACCGGCAACATCAAAGCCCTTTGCGGACACATTGATGACCCGCCCGGATGACCGGGACCCGGAGGATTTGACGCTGTCGACCACACCGGTGAAGACCTTAACGCCCTCCAGGCGCACGGAGACTTGTCCGCCTGGTTGCGGCAACCGAAGCCTGCCATCCTTGTCATTGAGTTCCAGGGAACAACTGTCCGAGGACGCCCCGGCCTTGTCGGTCACCGAGACCGATTGCAAAAAGGGCTGCATTTTTGCTGTGACGTTCTGTCCATCGACAGAAACGGCCCAGTTGGTTTGAAGGGTCATTGTGTGTCCGTGGGCGCTGGGTGGTCAAAACTCGCAATGCCGCTTAGGATTGCGCGCAGTGTTTCAAGCATCAGGTGTTGCCGTGCAAGACGATCAGGACAAACAGCCACCTCTACCGAAACCGCTCTGGCCGCTTTCTCTGTTTTCAAACAATGATTGGATGACAAAACCGAGACAAGAACATAGGACGGAATGCTGGGCTTGCGGTGCAAGCATTAAACCGCGTCAAAAATTCTGCACGGAATGCAAACACTGGCAGACAGCAAGACGTCATTTCAGTTTTTCGCAATCAGTCCTGGCTCTATTGGTCGCACTGGCGGCTCTGAGTGTTCCAATATTTGATCGAATTTATAATTTTCTCGATCCCACAATGGTCGCCGCATCGCTAGCCTATCGGTATGTTGATGAAGAAAGCTTCGCCTCCGAAGATCAATTGTTTGGACATGAGCTAATAGTAACAAATTCGAGTAGGCACCCCGCCTACTTTTCTGGACAGGTTTATTGCTTAGCTACATTTACCGTTAGAAACGTGTTTTTCCTCTTGTCCTTCGATTTGCACGACGAACTGGATCCAAAAGAGCGGTACATAAACAACATCAGCTCATATATCGTAGCCGTACGATCATGGACCGCCAGCATCGTGAATAACAAGCATAATCAAGAAAGTTTACGCAATTGGCCCTCAAGTGATGCACCCGTAATTGGACCGCTTGGTAAGGAAGGATTCTTGAATTTTTTGAAAGGAACTAATCTACCCGAAGCGCTTGTAACCTGCGATGCAATCGTCTTGCACAACGGAGCGGAAACGCTAATCGATGTAAGTTTCAGCCCGTATAGTCTTTTTACTTCTGTTATTGGTGACATGTACCGTCTTGAAGCTAACCAAACAAAGTCACAACCTCCCGCTGATATGCCTGCTGAACCGGAAGATCCGGAATCACAATCTCCGCGCCCAACGGCAGATACGGCCCGATAAACAGCGGGTTGAGCGCCATGGTTTCTTCAACAAGGCGCAGACCGGGCAATCCGTAGCGCCGCCACAAGATCAAATCGAACGTGAGATTATCACCCGCGATCTTTATCGTTTCCGGCATCCTGATCACCCCAACAGATCAAACAGTTTCAACAATGCGGGAATCGTTTGCCGTCCGGTTTCACTTTGCGCCGGAACCTTTTTCAAGGTGATGCTATGGCGCAAGATGAAGGGAACACCGCCGCGCAGGAGTTCCCGGTGGGTCTCCTTCAGACTGGTGATGACAAATGACCCGAGGCGGGTGCCCTCACCGCGCATTACCGGCAAGGCAGCGCCCTTTGTCATATGCTCGCGGACGCTTTCCAGCTCGGCTGTCCCGCCAATTTTGGTTGGCAGAATCTGCCCGCGTAGCGTCAGAACATCATCCCCCTCGCCCATGAACTCCATATCCTTGAGACCGTTCAAAACGGGCTTGGTCGCAAAGTCCGCGCCATGGGACCGTGAGGCGGTCTCAATCGACAAGGGAACGGTATCGATCTGGATGGCACCGATCATATAGAGCATCTGTGCATCCCCCTAAGCCACCGACCAGGAACTGTCGGCCTGCAGCCCTGCCAGCTCCGACTTGATTTCAGCGCCGATCTGCTCGGCGATCTCGCGGGCATTCACAGCCCCCTGGATCACGATGTCACCAATTTGAATGCTGAGCGACGGCGATGCTTCTGCACCCGCACCCGAGGTCAATGCCGCTTGTGTCGACTTCGCATCATGGACATAGCCGCTCCTGTTCGGCGTGATCAGTTCAGCGCCCATTTCGCCTGTCAGGTAGGTTCTGCCTCCAACGATCGGACCACCGGCAGCGCGCGCGCCGTCTATGGCCGCTTTGGCAGGCGCAGGTGTTCCACCACCCAAAAATGACGGCATAGAAATCAAGCTGCCGATATCAATCTTGCCGATAGCGGACTTGATCCGTCCAGGAATGGATCGCAGAAACTCCCAGAACTGATTGAAGGCCTCTATGATGGCATCAACCATGGCCTGCCCGGCCCGCCTGCCAGCATCGCGGAAACCGGCTTCGGCCTGCGACGAATAATCCTTCATCGAGAAAATATCGGAGATCCAGTCGCCAAGCCTTGCGGGGATTGCCAGCACCAGGTCGACAATGGCAGTCAATGTCGAGGCGATCGCCGCGCGAGCTGCCGCAAGCGTTGAACGAATGGCGGCTTCATCCAACCCGAGCATGGTTCCGATATCAACCAGCCTGTCGGTTGACCAGGCAGAGACAACCGCACTGATGTCGGATGCGAACCCGTTGATCGCCGTCATTGCTGCCGACAGGCCAGCGCCAACCACTTCGGCAAATCCGCCGACAAATTCGCGGATCGGCTCCCAATAGCGGTAAACGGCAAGGCCAAGCCCGGCAACGGCTGCAATCACCGCTGCGATCGGCCAGGTCATTCCCAGAACCGCAGCGCCAATGGCCGTTGCGGCTGTCTGGATACCGGCAACAGCCACCGTTGCCGATGATGCCAGGATCGAAAAGATCGTGCCGCCGCCAACGGCCCCGAGCATGCTGCCCCCCAGAACAGCCAGCCGCATACGTTTGGTTGCTGCCACAATGAGGTTTGCACCTCTTTCGACAGTCAATCCTGCACTCAGGACACCCCCTTTTAAAAACCGGAAGGCAAACCGGCTGGCAATTGCAGCCACGTTGAGCGCCAGCAGCGCGGCAGATACACCGACAACGGCAGCGATCACTTGCGGATAGGCACTCGCCAGATCGGCCACAGCGGTCACGAGCGGCATGATAGCCTCCATGATCCGGCTGAGCGCCGGGAGCAGCGCATTGCCGATTGTAATGGCAAGCTCTGTCATCCGGTTCTTGAACCCCTGCAACCTGGCATCGAAAGTCTGCGCGCGGACTTCAAACTCCTTGGTCGCAGATCCCAGATAGTTGGTATGATCCGCCACCTGGCCAAGCGCATTCGTCAATAGATCCGCGTTCAGGATCAGCGGCATGATTGCTCTGGCTTCATCGCCAAACAGATCGGAGATGGTCGAGGCCTGCACTTCCTTTGGCAGGTCGCGTATCCGCGCAATCACATCGTTCATGGTGCCGACAGCGTCTTTCTGCAGTGTTTTGGCGACAGCCTTCGCGTTGAGACCGAGTTTCTTGAACGCCTTGTTTTGGCGCGCAGACGCGGACTCTCCGCGCGCCAATGCCTTTGCCATGTTCCGGAAACTGGTCGAGGCAACGTCTGCCTGCGCGCCAGCGGCAACCATGGCCGAGCCAATTGCAGCGGTCTCGCGCGCAGAGAACCCCATCTGAATGCCGGTGGACCCGACCCGCCGCATGAATTGCAGAAGGTCCGTTGCGGACGATGCAGACGTGTTGGACAGGTGGTTGAGAACATCGGCCAGCTCGGACGTCTGCTCAACGGTAATCCCGAGCGCGGTCTTGATCTTGGCCAGGCTTTCGCCGGTCTGGTCGGCACTGATATCGAAGGCAACACCCACCTTGGCCGCCATTTCGGCAAACTGCAGCAATTCATCACCGGCCATGCCAGCCTGACCGGCAGCCGCCACGATCTCGGCAATGCCGGTGGCCGCAACCGGGATCTCCCGGCTAAGTGCCAGGATGTCCTTGCTCATATTTGCCAGACCACCCGGTGTCTCGAAGTCGACCACCTTGTTGACCTCGGCCATGACGCCTTCAAATTCCCGCGCCGCATTGATCGGTGCCGAGATGGATTTGGCGAGCAGATACCCAACACCGACCGCATCGAGCATGCGCCCCCGCATGGCTCCCATGGCACGGGCATTGGCGTCGGCCCGCAATTTCATCTGCGTCAGGCTTTTGCTGACGATACGCGCAGGGCTGGAGACCCGCTCCAGCATCGAGACGATGAGCTGAGACGTTAGGGTTGCCAAGGGACATAACCTCTGATTGCATACCGGCTGAAAAGACCGCTATGCCTTGGAGTGAACGATGAGACTGGTTGGAACAGGTGTCCGGTGTTGTCCGGATCAGCGGGTGCTTATGGGGGAGCAGTTGGTGTGGCTCGGTCCAATTAGGACTTAGAATTCAGATGCTACAAAGGACTGTTTTGGGGCCGTGAGTGGACTGGCAGGTTTTCGATGCAGCTAGCAGGAAATTGACATTAATGTGCGGCATGTGTGTCGTAGCTTCTGATCCAAACCTGCTCGGGTGGCATGATTTCGATTTCCGATAGTAATCACCCGCCGGTCCTCATGCCCCATCCACATCACAAAAGTGAGCTGTTCCGCGGCATTTCTACCCAAGGACGAAAAACGCCTTGTCATTTTTACCGTGCTCATTAAGGTTTTGCTAAAGGTCAGATGCGGTCAGCGGGAGCTCAGTTCGTGGGTGGGGCTTAATGTTGTTTGAAATGGTTCATATCTATGTTCTGAAGGCTATCTTCTTATGAAGAAAAAAAACTTGAAAATTGCCTGGAATTACCATCGCCAAGAATTAATACTCTGGATAGTCTTATTATTTCTCTATTATTTATTGGGTTACGAGGCGGAGGCATCTAAATATAAGTATACCCTATTGTTGTTAGTAATAATATTGCCGATTTTATTCCTCGTTCGCTTTATTTTTACAGCGATTAGAAGTGAAAATACTGAAGATAATCAAAATGAAGAAAGTAGTACGTAGTGGCTCAGGACGATGGTCGAAATTCGAAGATTGATGCCTTGCAAACTACTGGAGACTTTCTCTTGAGTCAGCTAGGTGCGATTGTTTCTGCTACTGGCGATGTAATCGATTGGGAGTTGGATGGCCAAAGGAGCATCGGGGACGATAGTTCTGAGCTGATTGCTGCGACGTTTGAAATATAGGTAAAAACAAAGGGCTGCTTCGCTTAATGCAAGCCACACATTCATTCACGTCACGACAGGGTCAAATCTGAGTCTGATGCGGTCGGCAGGAGCTCAGTTCGTGGGCGGAGCTTATGTTGTTTAGATCACTCACATATTGTATTTAAGTTAGGTTGTCACATGAAGCAAAATGGCTGGAAAATTGCGTGGGGCACTCATCGGCAAGAGGTGTTTCTATGGCTGATAATGTTATTCTTCTATGTTGTTTTTGGTCAATATGCGGATCCGTCAAAGTATAAAAGTGGATTAATACTTCTAGTAATTTTTTTCCCATTTTTGGTAATTATTAGATTTATTGTTACTACGATGCGAAGTAGAGAAAATCAAATAAATAACAATGATAATTCTGGAGAAAATTAATGTCTCACTACAATGATTACAAATCAATTATTGAAGACCTACAAGCAACTGGTGATTTTGTATTAAGTCATCTAGGAACGCTTGTTTCTGCAACTGGCGGAAGTTTTTTGGGTGGTGTTGCGACTGGAGCGTTGCTGGGTGCCGCTGGATTTAACCCCGTAACGGTTGTTGCCTTCGATCTGGAGGAAAAACCACTGCGGCGCGCCAAGGCGTTCCTGGCGCTTATAGGCGGTCTCAAACAATGGGCAGCGTCGCTGAACGCCAGCCCAATGTTCGTCCATGTTACCACCGGAACAAATCTCAAATCGACGGACCGTTTGATGCGCTCGGCCGGGGCTCAGTTCGTGGGTGGGGCTTATGTGGTTTAGTTTTAGGAAATCGGCTAAGGAATTTTATTCGCACTGCGGCGTAGCATTTATTATATATATACTATGTATAGCGTCTTTAATATTTTATATATACATAGAAGTACGCTCGAAATACATGGTCGGTCTTGTTTTTTGTATAGTATTATCGACAATTTATTTCATTTTTGTTTTCTTTCGGTTTCTTCTAAAGGCAATCTCAGAAGACGACCAAATGGGCGACAGGCGCAAATAAACTCGACGGTATCGAAATAGATTGTGTATTTAGAGGCGATCAATGGGCGGCACTTTGCAACGTACTTGGGATGGCGGTGTTTGGCCGGTATCTTTCCCCAGATTGCACCTCGTTCTTTGGCATTGCTGGCCTTTCAACAATGCATCCATGTAGCGTTGTTTTGTCCAATGTCAGCTTTCAGGCTATCGATGGCGGAGCTTCAATGACCAAGATGGGCATGCAATGCGGCTATTGCCTTTTCGTAGCAAATTGAAAGCAAACGGCCCCTACCCTCACCAATCCTTTGCGGGGCGATTGTCGGCCCGGATGACCCTGGTCGCACTTTCCGTGTAGGCTAGGAAATCATCCATGTCCCAGCCTTCCACTTGCCTGACCGGTGTCTCAGTGACACGCGCGACCCGCAAAATGAGGTCGCGCCAGGCTACGCCTTGTCCTTCGCCGCCAGAACTGCTTGCATTGTGGCCCGGGACGACTTTCCCATCATGTCCGCCATCGCCTCCTGCGCCTTGATGAAATCTTCCATATCAAGTTTCTTGATGGCTTCGACATCGAGGTCAGACAATGTCGCCAGCAGCTGAAGGCCAGCCTGCGCTTCGTCCTCAATGCCCTCGCCCGACAACGCGTCACCCGCGCGCATCCGGCGAATGACGAGGTCCTTCACGTCCCGGCCATCGTGCTCAAACGGAAATTCAAGCGCGACCGTTGTGGTTTTTGGTCGGGACGCAGGCGTGGTTTTTGATTTCGTCATGGAGATTTTGCTTTCAGGTCTGAGAAATTAAGCACCAAGAGCGCCGCGAACGTCTTCAGTCAGCGACTTGCCTTTCCGCCGAATTTCACGTTCCTCGGCATCGATGTACCAAAGCTCTTCATCACCCAGAACCAATTCGAAATGGGTGACTTCCTTGAAGACATGATTGCAGCCCTGAAAATCTTCAGGATCGCTTTCATCCGGTTCCCAGAGGTGTGGCACACCTTCGATGACACCGCGCATGCCAACATCCTTGCCGGTCTTCGTGTCCCGATAGGCGCAGGCAAAATTCCATTTTCCCTTTGCGCCAAGTTCACCAAAGATCTCGACATCGAGCCCCTTGGCCATGAACGCCGGTTCAAGGGCTTTTATGCGCGGCAAGGTGTAGTCAACTTCCATGACCCCGCCGCCCGGATTATGTGTCGCCGAGGCAAACTCGATTTTCGGAATGGTCATTTTGGCGATCGTCGTCGCACGGGACGTTCCTTCAACATCCGCGCGGCGGACATCGACGGCCTGAAGAATATAAAGAGGCTGCATGATCTTTTTCCTGACTGTCAGTTGAACTTGAAAACCGGGCTGTGTGGCCGGTTAGGCCCCGGCACCCAGACGCTCGATGATCTCGTTGACCAACCCTTCAACCGCAGGCCGGTAACGGCGGATCTCATGCTGCGCCAGCTTGAAGACCGGAGCCGGTTCAATGCCGATTTCCAGTTTCAGGTGACCAAGCCGGATTTGCTCCGGGCTGTTGCTTGCGCGGGTGAACATCTTGCTCTTGTCGGAGTACCCGAGGATGTTTCCATCCGCCTTGTGATCGCGCAGCGCAAAGGCGAGTGAGTTGATCCAGGCTTCCACCGTGTCCGCCTTGAGCTGGCGGCCCAGGAACTGGTTGGTGATCTCGATGAACTGCGTGATGATGTAATCGGTGCCACGCACCTGGTGGATTTGTTCCCACAGCTCACCGGTCTGCGCATTGTCGGTGCCGATGAACTTGTAACCACCATCTGCAATTGCCCCGTCAACACCGGTCTCGCCTTCAGCAACGATGGAAACGTTTGCAGCCAGTAGCTGCTGCCCTTCAACGGACCCATCCAACGTCGAGAACGGAATCTTGCGGGACAGACCGGCCAGACCGTAGAGCGGACGATTGGCAAATGGATGGAACGGCTTGCCGCCGCCCACCTGATTGTCGATCCGCGCCATCAGACCGGCTATGCGCGGTGCCAGTGGACGGGTGACAACAGTTTCCCCCTCCCAGACACGGGCAGCAACACCAAGCGGCATCAACCGCTCGGAGGACATGGTCTCACGGGCATCAATGGCATTGGCAGCAGATGTATCGTCCACATCCACCGGGGCAACAGCCAGGATCTTGGGAAGGTTGGCTTCAAGAGCAGCAATGACCGGGTTGGTGGTCTCAAGATCTGGACGCCATGCCGTTCTGCCAGCAACAACAATGCGGGGTGTTTTGTTGACCTCGGATGGAATGCTGGCGACACCGCCCACAATGCCTGCAATGGCCGCAGCCGTTGCGGCTGTGTCGACACCCTCGGGAACACGCACGACAGTCACATCAGCTCCGGCATTCAGACCAGACAACTGATCATGGATGCCTTGCACGGCGTCCTTCAGCAGGCCGGTCCCGAGCGCCGCCATGGCATCTGCATCACTGGTCGAGAACCGCTTTGGCGTGTCCTCCGGGAACTCCACCGCAGACGCATCTTCAGATGTTTCAATGACAAGTGTTTGAGAAAAATCCGCGCCAAGCGCCGGTTGGATTTCATTGTCCGGACGCGTGAAACTTTGTCCAAATACGGGTGCAGTCATTTCCGTCTCCAATTTTGCTCAAGTGCGGGCAAGAAAAAACCGCCCTTGAGGCGGTGCGGTCGTTCAGTCAAAAAGGGCTGTCGGCTTAGGACGGCCAGTAGCTGTCGTCATCGAAGTCCTGCGGTATAGGGTCCATGGCCTCAAGGGCATCGGAAGCCTCACGGATTGCCTTGATTTGATCCCAAAGCAGTTGACCTGCATTGACTTCCGACTGCTCATCAGCGGTCCAGTTTGCTACGCCTTTTATGGCAAGCTCAGCTGCGCGGGCTGTCAGGTTTCTCTGTTTCCAGACAGGGCAGATAAGCAAGATCCGCCGCTCTGCCTCGGATTTGACTATTGCAATCGTTTGCGCCTGTTTCAGATCATTGCATTTTTGCATCCACTCGACTTCGACAAATGGACCGAGTTTGGCTTCATTCCACGTTTTGATTTCAATACCGGCACCAGTGTTGATCAGCTCAAAATCATCAACAGGGTGAGCATCTGGATATTCGGTCAATATCGCGCGATGTAGATACAATTGCCAGTTGCTCATGATTATCGTCCTATCAGGTCAATACCAACCAAGCCGTTGGGAGGGTAATAGTAGACAAGCGAATCCGAAGAGAGTTGGCGCGCATCAATAACAAAGCCTTGCTTAAGATAAATGGAGTTGGAACCGGTGATCGCCGAAGCAGGTCCACCGCCAACACCTATCCAGGAGTAAAACAATTCCTCACCACCAGCGAAAATCCGCAGATATCCGGTCCCGGTATGGTTCGCGGTCTGGATGGAATAATAGACCCGCGCGCGAATGGCATACAGGCCAGAGACTGCAACAGTGCCTCCACCCGTTTGCCGATAAACTAGATCAAGATGCTGGGTCGACGCGTTCAACGGAATACCCGTCCATGAAGTAAGACCAGAGTTCCAAGCGGCAGCACCTGTGTAATAGCCGTAGTTTCTCACATTCGGCGGGTTCACGAGTGTGAAGACAGAAAGCGCACCATCCGCTGTTTTGGTGAGACGGAAAGCTTCTCCTCTGCCGATAAGATAAAAAGAGGTCCCGTGAAGGTCGGACTTGTAACTGATGTTGCCCGCCGCCACTTCGATTGCAGCAACCTGAAATGCAGATGGAGCCCCAATCACCAATAGGGTCACAGTCCATCCAATAGGCAGATCGGCAACTGCGCCTATATTGAAGTGCGGCTGAATGCCTAGGTCCATGACGTAGCTTTTGCCATCGTCCGAGGCACCAAGCACACCAGATGCATTGGTATAAGCCTGATCAAAGATTGGCGCGATACCGGATTGAAACCCCTGCCAATTGCCGGTCACAGGGTTGAGGAACTGCGGTATTCCAGTAACGGCCTGGTTGCGGGTCTGAACCTTGGTACCGAGGGCCGTCCGGCTTTCTTCAACCTTGAAATCGCCGGTCCCGACCTGCTCTTTTGCAGCAAGCGCACCAAGGCTGCTTGAAGCGGCTTTTGTGTCGATAGCAGTCTTCAGCGCCGCCAGCGCTTCCTGCACATTGTTGGCGGCAATCCCCGTTATAGGGTCAATCCCGAATTGAGCAGCCCTTGCAACAACCGCCTGGAACTTGGAATTCAGGAATTGCAGGAGCATCCCCTCGGAGACGCCAGTTGTTTGGGTATCTGTCAGGCCTGCGAGCGTTGTCGGAATGGCGTTTATATCGCCGGAAAGCTGATTGAGAGCATCAACCAGGCCGGTGACATCCGCCAGTGCATGTGAGTGATCAGTTTCAGCCTTTCCCGTTGTCGCGGTTTCCTGATCCTTCAGGATCTGATCAATCTTTGTAAAAGCCGTTTTGATCCGAACCATTGCAACGCTGATATCGTTGCTTCCCGAGCCGTCCTGACTTGGAACTTCCAGACTGTAGTGCGGTGTACGTTGGTCGATGATCGGTGCCATTTCGCGCTCCTAGTAGGTGTAAGCGCGAAGGCGCGCGACTGATGGACGGGCATCCGGGCCGCCGTTAAGCGTCACCTTGATCCGGCCACCATTGGGAGCGGTAAAGAGCAACAGTTCGTGCAACAGCTCGTTCCAGCCACCGCTAAGGGGCCTGGTTTGATCCAGGTTGACGACCTCCCAGTTGTCGTCGACCTTATCGACCGCGATCTCCACGCTGGAGCCAGGTGGTGCCAACTGGTCGAACAACGCCCGGAAAGCAACAGCCCCTTGCATCTTGAAGACCCGCGAAACGTATTGCCCCTGTGCCTGAACAGCGCCGCAGATCAACATGGAGTTCGGCCAGAGGATCGGCGATTGGTATTCGTTCCCGTCAAGTACGGCCCGGACCTTGACGGTTTCCGAAACGACCTCATCAAATTCAACCGGCTGGCCGGGTGCCAGTTTGATCACGTCACCATTGGCGCGCTCCAGCTCATACCGGAACCGGGTGCTGACAGACTGCAGATCAACGGTACCGCGCACTACCAGATCGGTAACCCCGGCAATCGCTCCCTCCCAAAGAAGCACTGTTTTCTGGACTGAACTGAATTTGGCGATGATGTGATCAATCTTCGGATCAATATCCGGATGCGCAATCCATGTTGTGCGATTGGATCCGGAGAACAGATCACCAGCTGTATAGGGCTGCGATGCAACACGTTGTTGGGTTTCCGGAACAACATCACCAAGGACTGCGATTTTGATGGCATGCTCATTGTCATCCGTCATCAGGACGACGCAGTATTTTTCGGATGCAGACAATGGCACCGGACTGTCCCAGCGTATCTGAAGGGTGTCGCCCGGCTGAGCAGCCGTCATGGAGATGTACTGGTCAGCCAGCACTTCGTTGGTCGGATAACCGTTTAAAGTGGTCGCCAGCTGCGCCCTCACGCCATTGTTGGGATTGCCGACAGCAGCAACCTCCACATTGAACCCGAGATGGGAGCTGTCGCGTATTGGAACGAATGTCGCTGCCAGAGGGTCGTTGTCACCAGGCCCACCTCCGGGGTCGGACGCTTCCCAATTGGAATTGGTCACGGTTCTGGTGACGTTGGTCACATTGTTGATGTTGTTTATGATGTTTATGATTTGCGGTGGTGGTGGTGCAGATCGTGTCACCAGAAAGACCTGCCGCATCACCTCCGTGGTGATCACCCCGGCTCCAACAAATCCTGCACTGGCAAAACTGTCAGCGGCACCGCGAGCCTGGACAAGATGCTGTCCAACAGGAATTGACGGCGGAATGGTGAAGGTGCCGCTGATCTCACCGTTCGCATCGGCAACCAATGGCCCTGCCGGTGTCACATCCCGGCCCGCAAATGTCAGGCTTGCCAGCTCTTCGTTCACACCAAAACCGGCAAGGGTGAAGGCGATATCGATTTGACGCAAAAACTCAGCTGCCCGACTGGTCTGCGAGACTTCCTCATTGAGAGGTAAGGTGCTTGGCGATTGACCAGGTGCAGCGGTAAATTCCCGCGTTATCGGAGACACGTTGACTGTTTCGGTCGTGGTCCACCGGTCGGCATTCGGATTGATCCGGAGATCCCCAGGCATCGGATTGAAGTTGGCGTAAGGATTGATCTTCATCTGGCCGGTCGCCAGTGGCTGGGAGATCATCACCTCTTCAGTAAAATCAAGCAATTCCAGACCGCCGAAACGTTCAACCTGCACTTCATTGACCGGCAGCTGAAGAACGCCCCGGTTGGCAGCTGCGGTCTGAACCTCGTTGCCATCGCGCAGATCGTCATTCAGGAAATTGTCGGTAAAGATACCATCAGCGGCAACGGCAGCCGAATCCGGCACAGATTGCTGCATCACGGTCCGGTTGAGCTGCTCAACAGATCTGAGCACCAGATCGAAATAGGCCCACATGGTGTCGAATGTCGCCACGCGCGTACCGTTGTTGACCACGACGGGTGGCCCGGACCAGTCGTTGTGGATCTCCGCCGCTTTCAAATGACCTTCAGGAGCAGCTGGTGGCAAAGCCCCGTGGCGGGCTGAAACGCCTTTGACAAAACTTGGAATGCCGTTGATATCGAAGACCAGAATATCCTTGCGCGGGATCTTTGATTGGTAGGACACCAGCACCGTCTTGTCGGTAACACCACCTGAAACAGTCACGGTTTCATCATTGAACTCATCAACCGTCACCGCGTCAAAATACAAGTATGTGACGGAGTACGTCTCGCCATTTGCTGGCTCATCGCCAGCCGGAGCCCATGAAACACTGTTGCCGGAAAGCTCAAAGTCGGTGTGCGGTGTCCCGCCCTCGGTGATGCTTTCGATCTCGATCACCGAGGATTGTGACAACGGATCGAGGCCGTTTGGCACCGGGCCGCGAACCCTGTTTTCCGTAATCCGTTTTGTCACGGACACCGATTGAATGTTGGCGATCGGAGGCCGTGCGACTGTCAGTATTGCTGTGCCGGTACCGGCATCTGTAAAGTTTATGGCTTCACTGGCAACAGTCTCAAGATCCGGATCTTCTGCTTCAAGTAGGTGAAAAGCATCGAGCCGTGTGCGCCGCCAGCCTTGAATGTTGGCCTCACCGGCAGACAGCGAAAACCGCTGATTGTCGGAACCATCATCCCCGAGCGCAGTCAACTCGGTTCCAGAAACGATGTAACCGCCGCGCGCCCGATCATAGAGCGCAATGGTCCCGAGGGTACCATCAAGCGCGGGCGGAGCTGTCTGATCAACCACGGTACCGTTGCGGACCTGGTACACCTGAACAAACTCACCAACACCCGGCTGATTGAGAAGAGCCCACTGCAGCTTTTCTTCGACCCGGTATGCGCCCGGTTCACCTTCAGCGTCACTGTTCTCGTGAGGACCCAGCAGCGTTGGATCATCTTCATGATCTATGTAGGTCGTGACCTTGCGGACACCGACGATGATATCCCCCGCGATTGGCGTATCATCAAAACGGGCCTCTTCCACAGCCAGAACATTGCCGTCGATGTAGATCCGGCCTGCTTCCAGAACCAAATGGGCCGAAACGGGCGCTGCCTCCGGATTGCCTGGAACCGGTACAGGAACAACGCTCAGCTCCGCCCCGGTTATCCGGTTGCCATTGGCTGCTACCATGCCACCAAGTGCGGTGGTCCGGCGACCAAACAAGGTCTGCAATTCATTGAGTTCTGCGCCCTGAAGAAGTCGGTCTTCAGCAAACAGGAGTTCCGTCCTGTTCGCAGGCGCAGTTGGTCCACGATTATAGACAGCAGGCAGATTTGAAGGGTGCTCAAACGCCATTTAAAACCTCATGAAATACTGGACATGCTCGCGGATGGTCTCGCCGAACGGGATAGTGAGTGGCTGGCTGGCGACAGCATGACCGCCGGTCAGTTCATGCAGATCGAGCCAGAGCTTTCCGGGTTTGTCTGGATCAATCGTGCTGGCCCCGAAGACAGCGGCAACTTCGGCAGCTTCGTGCCCGTCACCGTCCCCGAACCCTGTGCGCGCAAACACATAGACCCCGACCGGATCAGCAAGGCTCGGCTTCAGATGGTCCATGCCGAACTGATAGCCTTCCAGCGCGACCTCAACGCCGTGGCAGATCCCGCGCCGGTAGCCAATCACTGCGCCTTGTGCGTTCGTAAAACGCAGCCAGACATTCATGCCTTGAAGGCTGGTAGCCAGAGAAACACGACGCGCGCGTTCGGCAACATCCGACCATTTGAAGTTGGCGGTGTGCCAGGGAATGTTCATGTCGATCCATTGCTGGCTCGGAACTTCCGCAATCCAGATACCAAGCGCCGTCAATTCGACCTGGGTCAATGTGTGGTTCAACTCGTGGGATCGACCAAACGACCATTTAGGCCCTTTGCCGCCGATCCGCACACCGCTGTCATTTGACAGGATCGAGCCGCTCAGGCGGGTGCGACTGAACTCTGCAGCCGGCACATCATAACCATGCACACCACGCCGGAAGGTGGATCTTGCCGGTATGGATAGCCCGACAATTCCGGAGATCTTCTCAAGATCTTCTTTAGTGTCCCTGATGCGGTCCAGATTGATCTGGAATTCCGCCCACCTTCTCCGGCGTTCAGGCGGGTCAATCAGCTCACCGGAATAGTCGACAAACCCCAACCCGTCATATACGCCCTGATGCGTTCCACGAAGGCGAGCAGCCCAATACCGGAGTTCATCCAGGCGAGAGTGCAGATCATTCACATAGGGTCGAAGAACCTCCAGCCCATACTCATAAACAAGAAAAGGCATCAAGCCGGACGGGCGCGTCACATGCTTCAGTGTCAGGATCTGGTCTATACCGGGTAGCAAGGCTTCTTCTGAAGAAACGACTTGCTCCAAAGCCCTCTCAAGTGGCGTAGCGTTTTGCGGAAGAAGTGTCTCCGTCATCTGCCACGACCAATAGTGTCGACAGTCAGAAGTCCGATCGCAATGGCTTCATTTTCAGAAGCGACAACATCTTCAGCAGGCGACACAACAGAAACATTTGTTATGCCTTCAACGCTAGAGGCAGCACTGATCAAAAATGCCTGGGTCATGTCCAGGCCAAGCAACTTCTGTTTTACCCACAGAGCTTGAACTGTTTCTTCCACAGTATTGGAAACATTATCCAATGCGCTTTCGGCAATACGGACTGAAAGGGTAACATCTACCGTCTTCCGAACTGCTGACTGCACATTGAACCGATCGTTGACCAGACGGACGGAAGGTTCGAGCAACGCAGCCTCGACTGCATTTAACAGTGTTGTAGACGGCTCACCATTTCCAACACTCGACAGAACTGCAATGTGTATCGTTGGATCCAGTCGCTCTGTCCAGACAGCCACATCCCGAACGTCAACGCTGGTATCCAGAACGATCTTTCTAAACCGCTCGGCTGGACCACCTGTAGACCCCCCGATTGTCGCCAAACGGTAGCGCTCTTTGAGCCGCTCATCACTTTCACCGTCAAGACGAAACACCCCCAACCAAGACGCTAGCTGATCGGCGTTGGAACCTTCTGCGAAATAGAGATACCCCTGCTGCGCGACATGATTGATCCGCGTTCTAAGAGCTATCTCGCGATAGGCGCTGTTTTCGGCTTGAATTACAGCTCCATCAGCCTCAAGACCATCAACATCCCAATCAACACCAACAGCGCCAAACCGCCCTTTGATTTCAGCTTTGATCTGAACTGACAGGTCTGGATACGAGATATCTTCAACCACCTCGGGCGGCGGCAAAGACGATAGGTCAACAAGATCTGACATCATCACAACCCTGACGCTGAAACTTGCCCTTGAGCGAAGTTGAGTGAAAAGGAGAGAGTGCGTTCAACTGTAGTGTCACCAAGGTGACCTCTTGGCCGATAATCAGCTTCGATCAGTATCTCTGCCGTACCAACCCGGATACCATCGACACTGCCGCTAAAGCCGACCCTGCGGACCGCTAAACGTGGTTCCCAGATATCAATCGCCGTGCCTATGAGTTGGCTGACGATTGCCATCAACCGGTCATTCAAAGCACGCCCCAGCAGCTCTGCTATCCCGCCACCAAAATGGCGAAGCATCACGCGCTCGCCAATACCTGTCGACAGGATCACTTCAACACTTTGAAGCGTATGCGGCAGGTTGGCGATTGGCTTCAGCGTGTTTCGATCAATACCTGCCATGGTCTATTCCGGGGCAGTGTCAGACTTGCTCTTCCCACCCTTCGACTTCGGCACGATCGGGGAAATCCGTCCATTGGCAAGATCGAACATTGCCTCTTTGTCGGTGAGTTTGACGATACGATCATCAGGCACAGGTGCGCCGTTGACGACGCTGATACGCTCAGCGACCTCATAAGATTTCTTTGTCATGATGTTTCCCTTACTGCGGCCCGTCGGTGTTTGCGCCACCTCTGACAACCCCGCCGTGGACGTGGTCATCGCCTATATTGGTGTTGTTGTGCCTGACATGCCCGTCCGCGAAATCGACATTTCCGGTGACCTTCAGATCACCTTCAATTTCGATATCCCCCTGGATCCGGACATCTCCCTCAATTGTGAGAAGCCCATCCTTCATGGAGATCCGAAGTCCCAATCCGTCCAGAACATTGGCCGAAAGATCCTGACTTGGCTGTGTGTTTTGATCGGTGAAACCACCGCGAAGCATGAACCCCTGTCGGGCATCTCCATTCGGATGAAGAACACCCACAACCTGCCCTTTTGAAAGAGGCATCCAGGACGATGTTTGCCCGCCGCTTTCCGGATGCGGGTACCAAGGCGAAAGGACGGGACCGCCCTCACCGTCGCCAAGTTTGATCCGGTATCCCTTTTCCGGATCAATAACCTCGATCGGGCCGACGCGCATGGAATTGCCGAATTGGGTCTTCAGCATTTCCAGATCGAGACGCTGACCGGCAATCAGATCAATCATTGACCCGCCACCTCAACCGGCGCTGCGCCATCAACTTCTATTGTGACGCTTTGAGCTGTCGACGTTTCATCAGCATACTCAATGTACTTGAAACCAAGTGCCTGCATTTCAGAAAGGATCAACCCGATCCTTGTCTGCGTTTCTTCAAGACCTTCAGGAGCAGAAGGCAATTGCGCCCGCATGAGCGCTGCCAATTTCTGATCATCAGATGTGCCATTTTCCAACAACTCGAAGAAACGCCCCATAGGCAGATCCGCTTCGACATCTTCACTGAATTGCGGGTCATCCAGCACGTCCAGTGTCAATGTCAGTTTTTGTGCTGCGATCCGCTCACCTTCTCGCGCGCTACCGGCACGCTCGACCTTGATCTTGAGCACCTTGTTGACAAGGCTTCGAAACACCTCAGCGGCAGCGTTGTCACCACCCGAGAGAACGTTGCGGATCTGTTTGCTCAACAAATCAAGATAAAGCTCGGGCATACGGTTGGTGAACGGGATGCCGGGGATAACACTCCGAATTCGCTTTTCCGAATCGTCCGGATCGTCTTCCTCAATCACCATTGAATCGGTGACACCGAATTCAATGCTCAGATTGACCTCGCCATTGTCATGAAAACCGCGCAGTTCGTCCGGAGTGCTTTCGGCCTCATCTGTGTAAACCGCTATGAAGCGTTTACTTTTGTGTTTCTTATGCAGGCTCAGCCCTTCGGCTCCCTCACTCAGAACCCCGATTTCGCTGTCCAGCACATTGTCGTTGGCGAGCGTCTGATCTTTCAGCGCCAATACAGCGGTCATTCGTAATGCAATACGCACCAGGCTCATCAGGTATCACCCAGGTTGATGTGAATGCGGCCATGGCCCTTGTTATCGATCGAAGCCACCCGCCACTGCGGAGAACCTGGTCGCTCGATTGCGGTAACGGTATCGCCCTCTTGAATTTCAAGGTCCGGATAAGCTGAGGGATCAATAAACAAAACCGCCCCACCCGTCCGGAGTTGGGTATTCCATGCCCCAGACCGATCACCGGCAAGGTTTTGATCCCGCCGCTCGTTCGTTCTAAGAGGCGCACGGATCACAACAGCAGGTCGTGCCGGATCTTCCCGCCCATCCTTCCAGGCTGTTATGCGGACTTGCTCCGCGAACATGGGATCAGTCGCTGAATACAGTTCTTTGCGAAATTGATCGAAGACTGACAACAGAACTTCCCCGCGCGCTAGGCTTTAGCTGCCGCCAGAGCCTTTTCGGTCGACGCCAGATATTTTTGCGCTTTTGCTTTTGACGGTTCTGATTTCGCGCCATCAACGGCTTTTTGGGCAGCGGCAACAGCAGCTTCCAGTTTTTTCAATTTTTCCGGATCTGGTGTTTCGTTTGCCGGGGCCTGTTTGCCTTTTGGCTGTGCTTCATATGCAAACTTGTCGGCAATCAGGCTTTCCCCGTATTCAACTGGCACTCGAACAGGTTCGTGCGGGTCGACTTGGACATCTTCCTTTTTGTTGGCGATCTCCGCCGCAATAATCCCGCCAAGAGGAAACGCAATCAGCAATGTTTTACGAGCCATTTTCAGTTCTCCTTACATGGTCAAAATGCCGGAACTCCGGAATTTTGAGCATGCAAAGGCAAGACCCTGACAGGCGTCAGGGTCTGCTTTTCTCAACGCACTTAGAGCCGACGATTAAGTCAGTGTGAGTTTTCTGAGAACCTGCGGACGTGTGCAAACCGAGATTGCGTTCATCTGCACTTCAAGGTTCCGACCCTTGCCATTTGGCTTCGGATACTGGTGGGCATAAAATGGCACTCCGAGAGGTGGCATTTTATTGACCGTTTCTTCGTAATCCGGTGGTGCAAATCGGGTGATAAACAAGTCCGGAACACCCAGAGGAACCACTCGCGCTTCATCGGCTGCAATATATGGCGAACCATGATCTGCAGTAGCCTTTGCACCCGTTTTATAGCGTTCCCAAGTCGCACCACCAAATTGGAACACATCGGGCACATCCTGGCGAAGCACCGTAGCACCGCCGTTGTACATGAAGGTTTCCCGCACAGATTTGTGCTGCCAGATTTGCTTGTGAAAGTCCCGACCGGTGAAAACATGAAGGCCGCTATAGGGTTCGTCCAACGTATCTTCAATTGAATAGATGACGTCCTGCCAGAGATTGGTGACGATCGTGGCTTCAACATCAAGTTCCAACGAAACCGGAGCCGGAACCGCCAACCCAAATCGGTTGTAGAGATCTTCCAGGACCCCACCTGATTTTGATGTAATGATCCCCTTGATTGCTCCAACCCGCTGGTGTTCAAGGGTCATGGTCAAATCCCGGCCATGCCGGACGGACTTACGCTCAACACGATCCTGCAGAGTTTCAAGTTCGTCAGAAGAACCAAAACGAACAATTCCCTGTACTTCATCTGCAAGCACGGAATCGTCACGCTGATAATGTGGGACATCAAAGGGCAACTTGCGCCGCTTTTCATCGTCAGTCGTCTCACCGCTACCACCACGCTCGGAAGGCTCAACAAGAGCGAGTTTTCCATCACGCATTTCAATTGAAATACGGGTTGTAGTGACACCGTCCTCTTCAAAAATACCTGTCGCTGATACCTGCCCAGGGCGGTAAGGCTCGGCGTTAACTGCGGCAGTGAGGCTTTGCATTGAAAAGCCATCACCTTCCCAAATATCTACTTCTGGCATGTCCTGCGCTCCTTATCGGTTCTGCGCTCGTTTGCGGTTCTGCGCTCGTTAGCGGGCTTTGATTCCGACCGAGCGGAGCTGGGTCTGTTTTGCGGATGTTTTCGCAGCGTCATCAACCGATGCGTCATAGATCAGCATCGGCGATTTCACTTCCGCATCATCGGAAACCACAATGGCTTCGACGTCTGCACTGGTCGCATCGACCCCATAGGCCAGGACGGCAGTTGCCGCTTCCGCGCCTTCCTTGCCGCCGACCGACGCATTCGGTGAAACAACATATTTTTCCGAGGCTGTTACCATCCCCAGAACCGTGCCTGGTTCGAGCTTCCCCTCGCCTGAAAGAATTGTGACTGTGTCACGAGAACGATTTCCGTTGGCTTCCGTCAGAACGAAAGCCAGATCGCGTGCCTGTTCAGTTTTCATGTCCATGAGTTAGGCCTCCGTTGCAGTTGCACGGCGAGCCGCATAGATCTCGCTAGGCTTGACTGCTGCCTTGGGTTTGATGGGCGAATTACCCGGCACTGCCAACGCGGAAGCACGAAGACGTTCCTCTTCGTAGGCAGCTGGGTTCGCGGGTGCAGGCGCAGGATCATCCGAAGATGCGTCAGCTGGTTTCGGAGCTGCTGCCAGCATCGCTTTTGCAGCTTCGACATCCATGTCGGTATCAAAGGCAATATGGCTTGCCAGCGGCTCACGACCGGCAGCTTCGTCAAGGCCGGTAATCGCCTTGATCCGGGCTTTGGTGTCAGCAGATGCTTCCGCCATTGCATTTGCAGTATCGGCGGGCATTTCGTCCGCCTTGGCTTTGGGGTCCATTGGGGTCTCCTGTTGGCCAGTGGGTGCGACGGACGCCGCAATTCGGCTGGCCGCTGGATCTAGCGACCACCCTTTTTCGGATGAGAGAGAAACAAGCCGACTTGGTGCGTTGGCATAAATTCTGAAATCAAAGGCAGCGACAGGTTTGGACTTCGCTTCCGTGGTGTCATCGGCGTAACCCGCTTCAACAGCCTCTTCCGCCGTGAACCAGGTTTCGTCTTTCATGACCTGCCGAACATCATCAGCATCATTGCTGCTGCGAGCGGCATAGATCGCCGCCATCTGTGAACCGAGCTTGTCGAGAGCTGCTTTGGCTTTCTCATGATCGGCTGCCGTTCCATAGGTGACGCCTGATGGATCGTGGATCATCAATTCAGATCCGGCGCACATGATGATCTCGTCACCGGCCATCGCAATTGTTGAAGCGGCTGATGCAGCGATCGCATCCACTTTGACCGTGACTTTGCCGACATGCGCAACAAGGGCGTTGTAGATGGCCTGTCCTTCGAAGGCGTATCCACCTCCGGAATTGATCCGGACTGTTAAATCTTTATCTGTCCCATGTTCGGCAAGTGCCTGGAGGACTTCAACGGACGTGAAGCCTTCACGCCAATAGTTATCACCAACGAACCCGTACAAAACGAGTTCGCCGTTCACATAGACCGGCATATTGATTTTCCTTGTTTAGACCCAGCGTGCAGTTCTGGCTGCGCGTCTTACTCGTTTGCCTGAACTACGACGGCACTGAGTGTCGTAGTGTTGGATTAGCTTCTCCAACCGAGACGCATTGCTCTGAGAGAAAGTCACCCGGTCACCGGCAAGTTCGATGGTTTCGGACTTGCCACCGGTAACGATGATGAGTTGCACTTTCCTCAATGCCGTCACGACATCACACGGCGCGTTTAGATCGACTTCGTCGTCGCCAATTTTCAGCAGGGTTGATACGCTCACTTGCCCCCCTCCTTTTTGATCGGCTCTTCGATCAGAGGATCATTTTCGCGCGAAATAGTTTGCCGCTCATATGGCGACACCATTCCTGCGTCCACGTAGCGTTGGTGAGTGGCTAGTTGAGCATCGAACAGCTCATCAAAATCGTGCCCAAGTTCTGCTGCTTCGATTTGATGAGTAGAGGTGCGATTTTCAATCCGTTCCGACGACCCTCTGGCACTTTTGTAATCATCAGCAGTAGGTTTCGCCGGGCCCTGCCACTGCGCCCAATTCACCCGTGAACGGTTCGCAAGATAAGCTCTATGCCCGCCTTTGAAGGGAATTCGCCCTGTACCGATTTGCTCATCAAGCCAGCTCTCGTAAACAGACTGACAAAGCGGGGCAGCTATGCGCTCTCTCCGACGACCGACAACAGGCCAAATGGATGATGTTTCCATGCGAACCGAAGAATAGGTCGCATTGTTGTGGTCCATCGTCAGACCGCCATAGGTGATACCTATTGCCCGAGCCATGTCGCGCGATAAAGATGCTGAGAACGGTAGGTACTGACCACCAGGTGTTCCCGCTGTTTTGATGTCAAATTTTTCATTTGGACCAAGATGAGAAATTTGCGGATCAGAACCAAAGTTCAATTGGCTTTCGGCAGCCCGGTCAATTTTCGATTGCATAAACGCAATCATATCTGCCGCGAATTCCGAACCTTTTATTTCATCTTCACCTTCGCCGAAGTCTAGACCATTTATTGCCTCTAGCGCTTCGAATGCGTCTGCTTCTGGCTGATCACTGGTGATGACGGCGGCAAAGATCGTCTGCAAGATCGCGGTTTGCAGCGTCGCATCATCCAGCATTTCGTGCTGAATGTGTTTCTTGAAAGCTGACGCAATGCCTGAAATGCCTCTGACATCCGTTGCACATTGCGGATCAAAGATATGCAGAACAACTTCGCGACCGCTTGCATCTCTGGCCGGATATGGAACCTTGCGAACCATCCCGCCAGATCGTTCTGCAAAAAGGTAGCTCTCCGCCCTGCTATTTTCGTCGTGATAGACACCCTGGAACAAATTCATCAAATCATTGGTGTCTTGCACCAGTTTGGTCGGCGGAATGAGGCAGAGTTTGGTTCCGGACTCGATCCCATATCGTGTCCTTGTCGCAACCGGCATGTAATCCAGAAGACCGGTGACCTCACCGTATGCAATGTAGTAACGCAACCCGATGTCAACCAACTGCGGCAATGTGAATTTACCGCGAAAATCGCATTCTGAAGGGTTCCAGGCGTATCGTTTCCATCTGCCCTTGATGAGCCGAATTAAATCGTTCCTTTCGCCGGGTTCGTATCCCAACCCGTCGAGATCGGGCTGTGGTGACAGCTGCAATTCAACACCAACTGTATCTGCAAGAACCTGATCAACAGCCCCTTTCAAACGACCTGAGTTCTGAATGAGATCGATGGCGAGCGCAGCTGAACGGTTCCACGACTGCCGAATGTCATCGCGGCTGTCGTGGATACCGGCACGGCGCGAGGCAATAACGCCAGATCGCGTGTCACGCAAATACCTCGATTGAGGGCGCAGCGGAGCGCTGATCTTTGTCGGGGAACCTCCAAACCAAGACCGGATCTTATCGAACATTTTGTTTGCTCCGGATGCGCTTAGCGTCGTTTGAATTTATCGCGCCGCCGCGAACGGGCTTTATTGCGCTTTGGGCTCGTGGTACCGGGCTGTGTTTTCTCCGGATCAGGCGATGCTTTGGCTTGTTCCGTAAAGAGGTCAGGTGCCGCCGCTGGAATCAGGCGAGCCCTCAATGCTGCCCATTGCTGCGAATTCATACGGCTCAAGTTCAAATGCTCGGCCATCGCCATGGCGTAAACCCGACAGTCCAAAAAGTGATTATCACGGCGAAGAGGCTTCCACTCTTCGATCATGCGGCCTCGCACCAGTCGCTGATCAAAATACTCGGCTGTCATTTGCTTAAAAAATTCTTCGCCCAGCCACATTCCAAAATGGCAATATCCTGGCGGGTCGCTTGGCTCACCTGCAGCAAGGCCAGGTTTATGCATGTTGCCGTATAGTTCTGACTTCAACGACCAGGTACCAACCGGCCAAACCATGACAGAGCCGAAACGCTTGCGCTTACCTCTTTTAGTGACCGACTTCTTTGACGCCTGCCCGATGGCTGGAACACCGCGACCACCCAGACCCTTAATTGCATATCGATCAGGGCCACGACGACACCATTCATAAACCTGGTTGGCCCGGCCACCATCGCCAGAATCCACAGCCAGGGCTTCGATCCTGCGCTGCTGACCGAGCGCATCTTGCAAAGGCTGGGTGACAAAAGAGTCGAGCAGAACCCAGGCACCACGACTAGGGTCATCTGTAGCACCGGGAAAGAATTCTGCTTCCACCGACCAAGTTTGCCGGTCTTCTGCAAAGGCAACAACTTCCAGGAATATTCCGTTGTGCTGAACATCAGCCCCAGCCGTAACGATCAATCCTTCAGCGGGAATTACACCGCGCGGATAGTCCTCACGCCGTTCCATAAGGCGCTGATAATCAGGCGCGTTGCCTTTCATCGCATAAGGCAGTGCCAGGATGAGGTTCGAAAAGTCCTTTGCGCCTGCCTCACCAAGGTTTTTAGATTTCAGCCAGTCATCAGCAATATCGCCATAGCTCATCATCAAGCTGGCAAATGCATCAACATGAAAGCCCGGATGTCGGTCTGGCCCGGCCTTGGTTGCAACGAACCGACCTCTCCTTACCGCAATAACTCGTTCAGTCTCGGAGATCTCGTGTCCGCAATGTTCGCAAACATACGCCGAATTATGCGGGTGCGCTTCGTCCACCCTGAAGTTCTCGAAAAACTGTGCCTGCTCAAACGAACACTCAGGACAACGGATATTCCAGAACCGTTGATCTGACCTGATGAACGAACGATCAACCCTGCAATGGCCCGGCTCTTCGCCAAGTTCATCACCGGTGTCTATTTCTGGTGTCGAAAGTTCAAATATCTTGAATGATTTTGTTCTGCGAAACGCCGTGAAACGGCCAAAGAACAACGTCTCGGGATCTTCCCCGGATTTAAGAAGTTCCCATTTGGAGACTTCGTCCTTAACCCCGTACCTGGAAGTCTTTCCAGACATATCCATCTTGGAATTGGTATTGCCCAGGAATAGCGACCCTCCAGCAAACTTCTTCTCGTAAGTGGTCGAGCCGGATCCGGTTTTGTTAGTCGGCGGATCAATAATCCGCTTCCCCGTTTCGAGCTGCCACTTATCGATCAGCGGCTGGAGTTTACCGCTGTTCATGTCCTGCAGAGCATCTATACCGGGTACTGCATACAAAATGTTGTCCGGCGCTTCATCTGCAAGATATAGCGACCACGAAAGCCCCAGGATTGAAACACCTGTCTGCTGTGCTTTTCGGACGGTAACGAGATTGCAGGGATGTTCGATCGACAGGCAGTCGGCAATTTCCGGCAAATAAGGCGCATCTTCTGCGGACCAGAATTCCCCCTTCTTTGGCCCATCAACAAGAACAATGTTCGTTTCCAACCACTCGCGAAACGGCTTAGGCGGAACCGGTCTGATGACGTTCGCCAACTCCCGAGAAAGGAATTCCAATGCGCCTGGATGATGGGTCAAGCGTCGGCTTCTTCAATCATCGGGTCATTTTCCGGAGCTACTGCAGCAACTCCTTCGAGTTGATCTGCGACCCTCCGGTTCAGTTCGAAAGCAATCTTACGCAGAGCGACCCGCAAACCATGCGCACCTTCTTTTGATACTTCCATCGCCAAATCGTCTGCATGGTTTGGCAAGCGTGTAATGGCACTTTGTATCTCTCGGGCGCACCGCTGAATTCCATCTCGCAACCGGTCGGTGCGGATCAAATCACCAAGCTCCTCCTGCTGCTGTAATTTGGCACGGGTTACTTTGATCCAGGCCTCTTGCCGAAGGGCTTCATCACGGGAAGCTGGATCGGGTCCGACACTTGCACTTGGCTTGCTTGACGTTCTCGCCGCCGCTGTTTTCTCCGATGACGCAAACTGTTCGCGATGATGATCAAAATGCGCCAGAGAGAAACGGACAATACGTCCGCGACTGTCTCGTTCAACTGGAATGCTGTGCTGGTCAACGAGCGCACGAACCATTTTTGTGACGGCTTGCTTTGTGATTTTATCGCGCGACGCCACGTCGGCCGACGTGACCAACACAAGTTCTTCATCACTCATATCAATGCCTTGTCTGACAACCAAAGTCAGCCGCCTGACAACCCTGACAACCCAACTTTCCGAGGTGTATTACAGACAGTTTTTTGGGCTGCTCCCGCCCCGTGGGTTGGGGATGCGGTTCTACGGTCCCTAAAGTTGCTCAGCTGAAGACTTTGCCGGTTTCGCGTTTGATCTCGTGGATGACACGGCTCGGCAGGACCTTGGCGACGGTTGCCTGCCAAGCCCTGGCGCTTTCGCCCTTGAGCACTTCCCGCGGGAGAATGACACCCGACTTCTGCTTCTCGATTGGCGAACGGCCTGCCCCGGTTCGTGCAAACACATGCCCGCCCAACCCGATTGACACCCGATTGGGAAACTTGCCGCCCTTGATGAAGGTTCCGGCAAAGATACGGCGTTGTCCGAAAGGTTTCGCCCTGACGCCCTTCCGTCTTTCCTCCGCATCGAAGTATTTCAGACTGATGTCCCCGCCCCGGCCATTGATCCGGTATTCCAACCGGTTGTAAGTCGCGCGTTTCACCTTGAGAAACCGGCGTATGGTTGCGGGGGTCAGTCCGGTCTGGCCTTTGAGCGCTATCCTGGTCTTTTCACGCCCCGCGCCGCCTGCCCGGTTCAATGCGCGCGAGCCGATCTTGCGAATGGATTTGCCGTCCAGCCGGGACAACGCCCGATCCAGTTTCTTCAATCCGGAAACATCAGACCAATACATCCCAAGCATGGCAAAAGCACCTTCCGAAAAGACCGTCATTCCTGCAAACAGCCCATCGTCTGCAAGCCTGGTGCGCTTGCAACCTGACCCGTTTCAATTCCATGCAGGCATCGAGCGCTAGCTCACCGTTGGACCATTCCTTGATGGCTTCCCTGGCGAAATCCCAAAAATCTGAACGTAAACACCAGTCGAGATGCAAAGCTCAGAAGACCTGGTTAGGTGTCATCGTCTCACTGCCAACACCACCTGTTGCTGATGATTGTTACAATCATCAATGCGCGCTAAAGTACTTGATCTGACGAGGGTATGACCGGGATTGTATGATGGCGGAGTTTTGGGCGTTTCTGGCAGACGAAAGCAATCAGCAAACCTTGACATGGCTGGGAGGCGGCCTGGTGGTCCTGGGCGGAGCGCTCTGGACTGTTGTCACCTTTGTCTGGAAGCCCAAAAAAGCAGGGTCCGGTCAATCTTCAGGTGGCGCTGAGGTTCTTGCAGATCGCGGCGGACTTGCGGCTGGCGGCAACATCTCCATCGACACGAGCAGCAAGACAACAACCGGCGTGAGTGGGCCAACCGTTGCCGCCATTGTGTTTGCAGCTTTTGGAGCAATCTTTCTGGCAATAGCCTTTGCGGGAAACACGGTGACTGCAACAAATGGCGGTGTGGCTGCCGGTGGTGATATCAGTGGCAGCACCATCACGATAATTGGGAACGACGCCGGAGATCCACAATGAGATGCAGGCAGGCCCTTGTTTTGGTCTGTGCCGGACTTTGGAGCTGGAGTGCAGTTGATCCCGCCTATTCGTTAAATGACCGCACGTCTGCCGACCGGTGCTCAATTGCTGCTGGTGGCAATATTTCCGACAATGACATCAATATAGTCTGCGGAATTTCCCCCGAACTTTTCCGGCAGCTCGTTGAACAACACGAAAACGCAACGTCGGTCCTTAAAGATCTGACGGCGGAACAAAAGGACCGTATTGCGAATTTGAGTGAAATCCGGACACTTCTTCGCGACAAGCTCAACCTCAATGAACAGCAGATCAAGGCGGCACTGGAAGCCGCAGGTGAAGCTGAAACACCCCCTGAACAGATACCGGAAAAGCTGGTCGAAATTGCTGTGCGCTACAGCGAGCTGTTGCAGGAACTTGAAGAGCGTCCGGACGATGATCCGGAAATTGCGCAAAGAAAGCAGACGGCCCGTCAGGCAATTTCAGACGGTGAACTTGACCATGCAGATATGCTTCTCGATGAGGTTATTGAACTGGAAGACACAGCGCTTGACCAACGGGCACTTGAAGCAGCAGCGACACGAGCACAAAAGGCCCAGGTTGCCATGCTGCGCCTGCGTTATGCGGACGCAGCACAGTCCTACGGCAATGCCGCGCGCCGCCTACCAGATGGCTACGAGGAAAAGCGGCAGGGTTATCTGGAAAAACAGGCTGAAGCGCTCTACAGGCAGGGTGATGAACGCGGTGATAGTTCCGCCCTGCTCTCGGCAATCCAATTGCGGAAATCATTCATTGAAAGCACGGATCGCGCCGATAATCCGGATGGTTGGGCAGAAGAACACGTTTTGTTAGGCACTGCGCTTCTTGCGCTTGGGTTGCACGAGAGCGGGACGGATCGTCTCGAGGAGGCCCTTTCCGCCTTTCGGCTAGCGCTGGAGGAGTATACGCGAGATCAGGTTCCCCTTCGTTGGGCTCTCACCCAGAACAATCTGGGCAATGCGCTTTTATGGCTTGGGTCACGCGAGAGCGATACTTTGCGTCTTGAGGAGGCCCTTGCCGCCTATCGCCTGGCGCTGGAGGAGAGGACAAGGGATCGAGTTCCGCTTGACTGGGCTAGCACCCAGAACAATCTGGGCAATGCGCTTTGGCTGCTTGGGTCCCGCGAGAGCGGGATTTTGCGTCTTGAGGAGGCCGTTGCCGCCTATCGCCTGGCACTCGAAGAGAGAACGCGGGATCGGGTTCCGCTTGACTGGGCTCGCATCCAGAACAATCTGGGCAATGCGCTTAAGGAGCTTGGGTTACGCGAAAGCGGGACTTTGCGTCTTGAGGAGGCCGTTGCGGCCTATCGCCTGGCGCTCGAGGAGCAAACGCAGAATCGAGTTCCCCTTCGGTGGGTACAGACCCAGAACAATCTGGGCAATGCACTTCAAGAGCTTGGAAAAAGGGCGGCCGGGTGGGCCACACTCGCGGAAGCGAGAAAGGCATTTGATGTAGCCTCCAAACTCAGTTTTGAAGTCTATGGAGACCGTCACGCCAGGTACTTTAACGACAAAATCACAGAGGTGGACCAACTCATTGCGGAGCGCCGGGACAACGAATAACACCCACAAAAAAAGGCCCGCCAACTTGCGAGCCATCTACTCTCTGATTGTCCGTATCATTTGCCCCATAGAACCCCGTTGCGCCGACACGGCACCCGTTCGGGCGGCTTATGTGGGGCCGGGATCGATGTTCAGGATCGCTCTGTTTGGTGTGGCGGCCAATGCCTGCCCAGGCCCTGAAGATTCATCCGATGTGTCCTGCGCCATTTATCAGCTGACCTTCCGGCATTTGTCAACCGGGGCGTGCACGCGCACCGTCTGCCCCATCAGTTCTGCGTCCGCAGTCACCATGCCCCGGGCGGCGTGATAGGCCGTGACAACACCCTCCAGTTTCTCAAAGGTTCCGGTCGGCATCCGGATGCGCTCACCAATGCTAAAGCTTTGCGGCATCTTGTATTCCCGCGCTGTCTGCGCCGTCCAGGCCGCCTCCATGATCACCCGCATCTGGCCAGCCGGCACAATGTGCGGACGCTTGTCCGGATGGAACGTCAAAATGTTTTCCACACCATCACAACAGCGCACCATTTCCGCGTTTTGAGCCGCTGACCTGTCCAGTGCAACAAACACATAGCGCGGAAAAAAAGCCCGGCTTGCGTCCAGCGTTGTCTTGGTCCGTGCCCGTTTTTTGAGGATCGGCTCCATGGGCCGGTAGGTGATCAGGCCTGTTGCCGTCATGCTGGCCATCGCCCGTTCCTCACACGCAGGATTGGTGTGCACCACAATCCAGTCGAGCGCATGAACGCTGACCAGCGCCCGCATCAACTGATAATCACTCTTGAGCGCAGCCGTTACCGGGATTGTCGCCTGATGGGTCATTGTGCGGCCTCATGTCTGGTCAAGGTGGCGTGTTCGTTCTCAAAGCGGCCCAAAGCTGCAACCACAGCCTCGAACGCAATGGCATCGTTGCCCGGCGGAGCATAGTTGCCGGGGTTGTGCGGCGGATCGGGCATCCAGATCCAGTCCGGGCAATCCTTGTCATCGCCAAACCAGGGCCAGCCGCGTTTGCGGTGCAGCTTCTGCCAGGCGATCCAGATGGCAGAGCCCTTGTGCACCTTGCCAAACAGCTCTGCCAGGGACGCAAGCGCCGGATCACCGGTCACGCCCTTGTGCCGCCGCACCGCGTGGTCGTGCATCGCGTTCACCTTCGGCCAGCCATAGCGGGCCCGGCGTTCCAGCTGCTCCTGCTCGGCCTGCGGTCCGCCCTCTGCCAGCAGCTTTTGCAAAAACGGCGATGGCCGCGGAAACTGGCCGTAGGGGTCTCGCACCAGATCGGCAAACCGCATCGCGCCCCAAAGTTTGCCAAAGGGCCGGGCCATGGTGGCAGCACTGGCAGCGCCGTCTGCCTGCTCCGGCAGTTTCTGCCAGCGTTTTTCCTGCAGATAGACCGAGAAGGCGCAAATTCTGGACCGGCCAAGGCCGCCGACGTGTTGAAGGTAGGCCCCCAGGTGGCTCACGGCCGTGTCCCGATCCGCGTCGCAAAGCCTGAACCACTCGATTTCCGTCTTTTGCGGACTGTCGGCAGCGTAGGTTGGCCAATCGGCATGCGCTTTTCGAAGCCGCCTTCGCCATGTGTCTTTCGTCACAACCGGTTTTTCCGGCTCCGGCTCCTGCTCGTCCGCGCCCGCGCCCTCTCTCTCCGTTAACAAGGGGTCGTTAAGAGGGGTCGTTAACATAGGTGCCACCCCAGGACTGGCAGGGGGTGCCACCCCAGGGCTGGCAGGGGGGTGCCAGTATACTGGCAGGGGTGCCACTATAGTGGCAGGGGGGGTCGGCATCTGTTTCGGCCACTGTTTCTTCTGGCTGAACAGTGGACAGGTCCTCCAGATCCGGGTCCAGCACGACACGATAAAGATGTGCGCTGTCCCGGCCGGATTCTGTTTCCATGATATGGCGTTCCAGGTAGCCGCGTTTTACCAGCCGCTCGACAGCGTTATAAACGGTTGCGCGCGAACACCCCATTTCCCGCGCCATTTTGACCTGGCTGCGGCGACACCAGCCACCATCGTCCGTATGCCGCCCGAGCACACACAGCAGCTGCAGGTCGCGCGGCTTGATGTGGCTGTCGGTTGCCGCCAGCGCCGGAATGATGGAAAGCCGTGGGGTGCTCATCCCGCACCCCCTGCCCGCTGGTCAACAGCCCGGTTAAAAGACGCATCCCTCATCGTCCAGCCTCCTGTCCTGCTGTCGGCAACGCAGAACGATGCGCCGAAGTTTCAAAATCGCATCCAAGCGTGACGGACATCAGCCCGCCAATGTTGCTGGCAATCAATTTGTGCTGCAGGGTCAGCTCAAAGAGCAGCCACCACACGGTAAATGGGTCGGCCTTCACTTGCGCCGCCAATGTCGCAGTTGGCAGGGTGATGGGCCCCTTTTCATGCCTGCGCGCCAAGGCCTCCAACACTTGATAGGCCCCCGAAGCCGGATCAAACTCGAGACCCGCAAGCCAAGCCATCGCAAAATCGCTCATGCCGCGGCCCTCCGCTTGTCAGCAACTGTGCGCTCTGGTTTTATGAACCTGTTGATTTTTGGCTTTTGAGAGGGCTGATGAAGCTCGATAAATCTCCGCGCCCGAAACGTCTTGCCGACCGCGCCAGTGCGGCGCCCTCTCCGCCGCCTTTGCCGCAGGGACTTGAACAAACTCGCTGGCAGCGCCGCGCCCAATGGCTGCGCAATCATCCTCTTGTCGTTATTATGGAAACGGCTGGCCTTATCGGCTTGATCTTCGCAGTCGTGTTTTTCTTCTACGAGCTTCGTGAACGACATGACGAACGCGTAGCCCGGGCTTGGCAATTGGTGACAACACCTGCCAGCGGCAATAGCGGCAAAGTAGAGGCTTTGGAGTACCTCAATAGCCGGTATGGCTGTAACCCAATCAGCTGGCCTTTTCCTTGGGCAGGTCGTTGCTGGAAAGAGAGGACTTCGCTTCATGGGGTTGATTTTTCTCAGCCCAAAGGCAGAGCTGGAGCCTATTTGCGGTTCGTCCAACTCCCACACGCCGATCTTAATATGGCAAATTTTTCCGGCGCTATACTTGAAGGAGCAAACCTTTACCAAACTCACCTTGTTCGTGCCGAGCTGACGGAAGCTAATTTGGCAGGGAGCGACTTGCACGGAGCAACACTTACGGAATCCAACCTCACCCGCGCCGTACTCGACGAAGCCGACATGTCCGATGCCTACATGTTGGCGGTTGACCTGACCGACGCCGAGCTCAACAGTGTGGACTTTCGTAAGGCGTATTTGGTTGCCGCAAAACTTATACGTGCCGGTCTTAGTCAAGCAAACATGCGACATGCCAACCTTGAATGCGTGGATTGGTCCGCCCCAGGCTGGGGCGAACCCGACCCAGACTGGGGTGAGTTTGACGGCGAATACTCTTGCACCAACCTCTCCGGCGCATTCTTGTTTGATGCCGACTTGTCGAATGCGAACCTCTCTGGCGCCAATTTGTCCGGCGCAGTGCTGTCCGCCGCAAACCTTTCCGGCACAATCCTCATCGATGCGAACTTGACGGATGTCGAACTCAATAAGTCTTGGATCTATGAAGGTGCCCCGCCGCAAGGTGTGCTCACACTGCCAGTTGGAGGACTCGCAACCCGCAAAGAAGAAGAGCCGTGGGCAGAATTCGTGGATCGTATCATGCGTGAGCGTCCTGAACTGGGCTGGACCAAAGACATGAACCGCATCGGCGGTTACTGGGACTAACACCACCCCACGGCCTCCCCATCTTCCTCCCTCTACCGGCTTGCACTTATTGAAGAAATTCGCCAAGTTGTGCGGGGATTTGGGGACAACTGCATGAAACGCATCGACCGCCTTTGGGGTCATATCTGGCTGATTGTTATCGCCGTGCTGCTGCCCGGTCCTGCCTTTGGTGCAGGGATTGGGACGAACGTTACCGGAGTGGAGGGCATCCCTCTGGACAAGCTGGAGGCCTTGTCGGCCATCGCGCGAAACATTGGCCTGATTATCATTGCCGTGCCCGCTCTCTGGCTTGCCTGGAACCGAACGCGGACCGCATCCCGCCAGGCCCAAATCTCCGAAAGCGGTCTGATCATCGACCGCTTCCAGAAAGGCGCGCAGATGCTGGAGAGCGAAAAGCTCGACGTGCGCTTCGCCGGCATCTATGCCCTTAGAGACCTCGCCCTGAGCAACCCGGACGAAACCTACATCACCGTGCAAACACTGCTTTGCGATTTCGTTCGCGAGCGCTCCAAGCAGCGGGAGCCGGATTTTTCGATGGTCACCAAATTCAAACCAAATCCGGAATACGGCCAGCTCCCGCGAGATCACCATAGCGCCATTACTACACTGAACAGTCTGAGGCAAAAAATTGCGTATGCAGACACATTGGAAGACGCCGCAGACTGGAAAATGAATCTGGCACTGGCAAATCTGTTTGGAGCGATGTTTAGCGACGCGGACCTTAGAAAAGCGCTGTTTCTGCTCTCGAACCTGTCTAAAGCGTATTTGCGGGAAGCCGACCTCTCTGAAGCTAATCTGGCCCAAGCGAACCTGGATGGGGCAGACCTCCTTGCCGCGAACCTGTCCAAGGCATTTTTGTACGAAGCAAACTTGTACGGAGCGAATCTGTCCTTTGCAAACCTGTCTGAAGCGGACTTGGCGGGAGCAAACCTGTCCGGAACGATCCTGACTAATGCCAACCTGAGTGATGCTAACATTTCCAAAGCTTGGGTCTATGACGGCATACCCCCTCAAGGTATGGAAGTGCAGCCATTTGGCACGCTCGCCACTCGAATGTACGACGAATCCTGGTCTCGATTTGTCGGCCGCATCATGCGCGAGCGGCCGGAATTGGGCTGGACCGAAAACATGAAATCTAGTTTTCCATTTTGAGACTAACATCACACCATCCCCTGCCCCGGACATCGATCCGGGGTCCGTTCGTATTTCGCGGACCGACCCATTTCCAAGTCTTCCAGCGTCTTGTGATGATGAGTGTGGGCGCTGGTGAGATTTTCCATCAGCGTTTCGGCAGCGGACAGGACCGCCTTCCTTAAGGGGATTACCGCCAAGGGACCCCTTCCAAAAGCGCCGGTGACCGGGCGAACATCAGGTTGGAAAATCGCTCTGAAGGAGCCGGTGCGCGCAAGGTCTTGAGACGGGCGCGCATCCGATAAAACGCGCCCGCACAGGTGCTTGGCCCGTTGACCGCCTGATGACAAAGAGGGCTTGGCAGCCCTCCACCCAGACCCTTTTCGCCTGCCCCCTGTCGCCTTGCGCTGATTTGGGATTTCGTCCAAGTTGTGGCGGGATAAGGGGACAACTTGATGCCATTTGATTACGCGAAGCAAACCAAATTCTGGGTTGAAGAATTCAGAGATTGGCCAAAACAGGAAACGATGGAAGGTGAAGTTGGAACTGGACCGGAAATTGTCGTGGAGTTGATGAGTAACCTGCCTGAAAGCAGTATCGTCACCCGGCCTGAATGGCGTGAATTCGTCACGCAGGTCGAATCTGATCGGTATTTTGCGAAAGCTGAATGGTTCTATGAATTGAACCACATTCGCGAAGTGCTGGCACGGTATCAGGACCACTTTGAATTCCGTGGCGATCAACCAATTGCCATGATGGACATCGCCTCTTTCAATTTTGCTGCTCTCTTTTTTGAGGCAACAGGACGTCTCGTCACTCAATTTCCCGAAACGGACTCCGCACTCAAAATGGATGGCGCGGCCCGCTTTTCGGCTCTTTATGCGGCCACTCATACAGTCATGAACGCAGCATATGATCCTTCGCTTGAAAAACTGTCTGAGAAAAGGCGTGAAATCCTGGAAGAAATGGACCGGGACGTCGGAACCAGGATCAAAAGTTCCGACCAAATTTTGCAAAATTCCGCGGATAAGCGCGAAAGTGAATTGCTGCAGAATATAGAATCCAAGGGTAAGGAAGTGCTTGCTGACCTCGAAGAAAACGGTGCCAAACACATCGCCAAAGCAAAGGACGAGTTCAAGGCAAGCTTCGTGCTTGAGACGGCGATGACTCTCTGGAAAATCAAGGCCGCTCAACACACCGGATATTTCAGACTGGGTGCAGGGGTATTCGCACTGGCAATTATTGTCCCGGTAGTCAGTTTGTTTGCAAACTGGGATACGATTGTTCCCGAATTTCAGAAAATCGTACCTGCTGGCGCGCCCTATGCGTTTGCCAACTTGCTGATTATTACAATCCCGACCCTCGGCTATGCTTGGATCTTGCGGTTGATCAGCCGGTTTACTCTTCAGAACATGGTTTTGGCAGACGATGCAAGCCAGCGCCGCGTTCTGGCGAGCACCTACCTCCGCTTGATTGGCCAGGGCAAAGCAAACGATGCCCGTGACCGCGCAATCATGCTCAACGCTCTTTTTCGGCCCCTGCCCGGTTCCGGCGAACCGGATATCCAGCCGCCCAACCTCACCGACTTCGTGAAGGGCAAGACCTGACATCATCCCTCTCCCCCATCCGACGACTGATCAACAGCCTCTCCGCCCTCAACTGCGCCCTCGCCCCTCATCTGTCTTCCCCCGGCGCGCGGTAGATCTCTTTGGCGCAGCCGGCGCAAAAGCTTGTGCCTTCACGGCTTGGCCGACCGCAGAAAAACTTGTCGGCAAACGCCGTGTCCGGATCGTCCCAAAGCGGGCGCTTGCAGGTGTTCTCCCGCAGCTCGAACAGCGTCAGGCCGCTCCGCTGTGCCAGTCGTTTTTCAGCTCTTTTTTCAGGTCTTTTTCCGGTTCTGCTTCCCGGTCTGTTTCCGGTTCGGCCCATGTCCGGCAACGGCACACGTGGCAAACGGGCCGCAGGTGGCAGCTTGACCACGTTCGACCCTGCCCCGCGCGCCCGCGCCCGCACGGCAGCCCGCTCCATCTGCCGCCGCGCGGCAACAGCCGCCTTCACATCAGGCGCATCGTGCAGCTGGTGCCGGTTCATCACGCCGCGCACATGGTTGGTGCCAATCGGGCCATAGATGCCGGACAAAAGCTCTGCCGCTTCCGAGGCGGTGCGGCCCGCGCTCAACTGCGCCAGAACCGCATCGCGTTTTTTATCCGGCGTCAGATCCGCCCAGAGGGTCGGGAAAAAGATCTCTGCAAGGCTCATGAGGCACCGCCTTTCATCTGGTCTGACATGTCGCAAAGAACGTCTGCGGCGCAGGACAGGACATTGGCGTCCTGCAAAAAGCCTTCCGCCCCGCCGAGCGCGTTGGCCGGGGTCTCGTCAAATTTGGCCAGCGAAACCGCCGCCTTGGCCGCCGTTGTCTTGTCCGCCGCCAGGCCGCGCAGACGTTCGGCCAGTTTGGTGAGGTCAGTCGCGGAGTATCTGGGCCGTGCGGGCGTCATCTTGCGCCCCGCTCGACTTTTGCGCGCATTTTTGCTGAGATACACCCTGTCTTTATCGTCGGCGTTTCCAGGAGAAATCTGTGTTCGATTTTCTTGAATTCCTGAAGGACAACGGTGATGTCATCGGCAACAGCCTTCGTCACACCAACTCCGCCCTTGACCTTGCATCCAGATTCAAGAGCTTTGTTTCCGACCCGAAGACGGCGAGCGACCCAGAGTTTGCAACTCTTGTTACGAACCTGATCAGCGAGATTACAGACGCGAAGCTCGCGAATCTTGAGCTTAAGGAGGCGCTGCTTGAGCTGAAGCAGGCGGCTTTGGAAGCAGAGCGCGTTCAAGCCAAGATTGACCGCTATGCGCTTTGGCAAACAGCGTCCGGTGCGATGGTATACCGCCTCAAGAGCGAATATGCCGAGGAACAACCAGACCATTACGCCTGTCCGGTATGCTATGAGAATGCGAAGATAAGCATCCTCCAGGGCAGCTCTTCGATGAAAACCTGCAGGGTTTGCGACCGAGGAACGCGCGCTTACCATTTCGAACCCACAAACCCGAGCAATACGCGCAACAGAGTCCGGAAATTTAGAAAATAAACTCATGCTGCGCCCTCCCCGTCCACCAGGCAGTCGCGCAAAGTCATCATCTGCTTCAAAGCACCATCGACAAGCGCCACGGCGTCGTCCGGGGCAGTGTCCGCAGGCACCTGGACGAACGCCCCGCCTGCCAGCTCGCACAGATAGGTCAAGAGCGGTGCAATCTCGCCGCGCCCCTTGCAGTCAAGGATCAGATCGGCCAGCACATCCACCGGCATGAACGTGTCTTCGTGGCGGTCATTTTCCGTGTTCTGATAATCGGACAGCGTTTTCTGGCTGACGCGTGTGACCGGCGCGATGAATTCCTGCGCGCCGCAATCTTCCAAAGTGCGCTGTGTAGCGATTTTCAAGCGCTTGCGCAGCGCCGGACTGGTCTTTCTCCGACGTGTCACCGCCCTACCCCCTGATTTTCCGGGTTTTCAGGGGATGACGGGTCAAGAGACTTGTTGGATGATGTTTGGAGCAACCTGCGCTGCTCAGGCGAAAGCACTATCTCATCAAGTGATAACGGACGCCCTAAGCGATAGGAGAACAATAGGATTGGAAAGATGTACCGAGACGGAATCAAACCGCCTTTACCGCCCTTGGCAGCGGAATATTTAAATCTGCGAACAGTTGACGGATTCACACCCAACTCGCGCGATACAACCGTAACGCCACCCAAGTGTTTGATGGTTGATGCTGCTGGTTCTTCGTTCATTGGATTTATCTGCCTATGACGCTTGATCAACATAAGGCAGATATTGCACGATGTTTCTATTATAGAAATATCCGTAATGGACATTTCATGTCGAATTTGGCAACAGACAAAATGTCTGAAATCGTGCATCATCCGCACGTTATGGCAACAGACCGACAAGAATTACTAAAAAAGTGGCTTGCAAAAGTCATTGACGAGCGCGACGAAAAGCAGGTCGCGCTGGCGAAGCTACTTGGCCTTACAACGTCTCAAATGAACAAGACGGTAAATGGCACCAGGAATATAAAGGCAGACGAACTCCTCATAGTAGCCGCCTACTATGATGCGGAGTTGCCGCGAATTCCCGGGTATGGCCAAGCACGACTAGCAAAACAATCAAATGACAATGCGGAAGATGGCCCGATTTACGCTGAAGAAGATGATGAGCTTTGGACGTTGGCCGAGCAGCGGGTCGACGCTGAAGAGGCAAAAAGCGGTTTAATGCTTACGAATGAACAATATATTGACCACATCATAAAGTTGTATAACATACTGAGACGTCGGAAAGATACATAACACCTCAATTTGTGGCTCGGTAAAAATGCATTCAGATCGCCCCCATATTCACGTAGTCATCGCCGACAATGATGAAGACAGTTTGGTGGATCTGATTTACAAAGCGCTCGAATATGATTGCATCGACTTGCTTGAGTTTGAGTGCTTCAAAAAATTCGGGCATGATAGATTGACGCAACTGTCATCGGCTGAGGAACGACATATAGTCATGACCTGTCGCTCCAAAGTAGCAAGGCGCGCAATGCGAGCAGGCTATGAACCTACGGAACCAGATCGACTTCAATGACCGCCTTTGTTGAAAGAAACGACATTTGCGCGATTGAGCGTGGTTTCGCTGACGATACAGCTAAGTACCTTTATGGACTTTGGCGGGCAGAAAATGGCGGCATGCCAGCCAGCGCAGCCTTGAAAGAACTCTCTCCATATTTGGTAATATTTGAAGATCTATGCATTCCTGGAGACAGTCCCGAAATACTGTTTAATGGCGCAAATACTCTACTCTCCGATCATTATCCTGAACTCACTGAAGGCCAAATGGATAGCCCGAAAAGTGTGCTGCACAACAGCTACCGAAATCTGGTAAGCGCAGGATATCAAGACGCCATTTCTGGCGAACCAGTGTTTGAAACAGTCGGGACCGGCGACCTACTTGGCGACGGAAAACCAAGCTTGATCTATGAACGTTTACTTCTGCGTTTCAAAAAACGTAGAGCCGGAGACTATATAGTCGGTTACAGCATCAAACGTTCGGAAACGTGGTTACCTCCAACAAGAGATCTGAAAGATCAGCTGCGGAATTCCCGACAAACGTCAGGTCACCGCCAATCGTTGCCGGAGGATCATCCCAGTGGATTCCATGGGCACGCACTTGCCTGAAGCCATAGTTAGGAAATAGCTTGCTCGCGACTTGCTCTGGCGTCATCCAACCATAGAGATAATCAAGGTTCGGGTACCACTCATCAAACGCATCAATCTGCACGATATTCACCAAAGTTGATGCAATACCTTTTCCTCTATGTTCTTTCTCTACGAATAAATCACCAACGTAGGCTACGTTCCCTTTTATTAAATTAGCAAAATTGGGTTGCTTGGGAGCCAATTGAGCTTGCTCATTGACCACCCCTGGATAGCATCGCCGCCAGTACTTATTCCAATATTCTAGTAGCGTCATTTCGCCCAAACGATCAATTCGAGTCGCCACCCGCGCAACAGTTTCACCGCTACCGGTTTCTACCGCAATCCAGAACGCTTCATTCGGCGTGTAAGTGTTTATGGATGTTCTAAAATGTTCTGTGAGTATTGATCGATCGCTATTTAGAATCTTCGCTTCCAATTTTTCAAAATCAGAACCTCTCTTTAGGTAATATCCAGAATTCAAAAGACTATTCTTCAATATGGCCCACGCTTGTCGGGTCATATATCTATCTATCCACGCCATTTATAGCGTCCACCCACCACAGCTTTTAATCGCTACCTTGAATATCATTCGCAATACACATTGTCATATTTGTTGACATTTTGTGCGGCTTCTGCACATATTTCGATTATGGAAATTTCTGAAAAGGAATTTTTGGCTTCATTGACTGGCGAAAAACGCCATCCTTTTGCACGAGTAAATGGAAATAGTTCCATTGCGATCAGGAGCCAACCTTACCGTTTTAGCAAAACAAACCCACCTATCGCTCAGCACCATTCTGAATTGCGATGGCGCTCAGTTGACAATGAGAATTGTCAGGTAACTTTCGGAGCCAAACCAGAACGCTCAGTAGGCGTTTCATTTTTACAATCCATGCTTGCGAGCATCCCGGCCAAGGCTCCGGTAACGTGTTCCCGATTTTTACAATTTTGGGGACATAAAATGACCGCTTCGCCTGACAATGCCCGCCGGGCCATGGATATCCTGACCCGCGCAATTGCCGACGAAGCCCCGCACAAGCAGCTGGGCATACTCGCCGACAGTGTTGCCAAATGCATGGTCAGCCTGAGACGGCAAGTCGAATTTCATGAAAGCCTGCAAAGTCCGGTGCGCGGAATTCTGGTCGGGGATCAGCACATCAGCGGCACCCATATGACAGCCCTGACCCTGCCGGGGGCAGAGCATTCCGTTCTGGGCCGCCCCGCCGCGATTGACCACCTGGAAACACTGATCGCCACACACGCCGGGCGCAGACCGCTGTTTGCCGGCGAAACCGACACCAGCCATGGAGATCCCGATGATTGAGATCGCCCAAACCCTTGCCCCCTTCGCCCTGACCGCGATTCCGGCCCTGTGCATCCTCATCGTGCTTCGCAACGAGCGCACCCGGCAACTTTCAGCGCAAGACGCGCGCAAAAGCTTCGGCCAATGGCCGGAGGAGGAGCAAACATTGTCTCCCCGTTCCCCATCCGCCTGTGTCCAGATCCTCCCGGACAATGCAGCACGGCGGCTGGCACCTGGTCCCGCCGACGCCCTCCCGCCCGGCGGGGCCATTTTCCCGAAGATGACAAAGGTTTCCGGAGGCCCGTCATGAGAGCCACGGCCCGACCCAAGACCGCGCGCGCCCGCGCAAGGCTCTGTGTTGACGAAACACTGGCCAGCCTCGCCCGCCACGCAAAGGATGCAGAGAACAAGGGCCTGATCGGGCATGCAGCCGACATCCGCTCGGTTTACAACGCCCTGGACAATGCCTCTTTCCGCATCACGCCGGAAAAACCGGACTAACACGCCGCCCCATCGGCAGACCCGGCAAAGGCAAAAGCCTGCCGGGTCCCTTCAAATCAGGTGACAGGAACGCGTCATGACAGCACTGCCGGATGACTGGACCGACAACACGCCGATAACCTTGAAAGAAGCGTGCAAGGTTCTGTTCCGTGATACCATCAAACCCGCCACGCTGGTTGCAGAGGCTCAGCGCGGCAGGCTAGAGTTGGAAAAAATCGGCAAACGATACTTCACTACTCCCGGAGCAATCCAGGCCATGAGGGTACAATGTCGCGTCCAAGAAAAGCTCCAAGGCTCGCACTCAGAAACAGTCCAAACGGCGCAACGTGGATCATCCGCGACGGAGCAACCTACATACGCACAGGCTGCGCTGAATCTGACACTGCAGGGGCTGAAAAGCGGCTCATCGAGCACATCACAGCCAAATACCAACCGTCCAACAGCCTCGATCCGCAAATTGTCCCGCTAGCCGACGCCCTGAATTTCTACGCCACGTATCACATTCCCACATTGGCAAACCCGAAAAACGAGGCCTACATCCTGTCGGCCCTGCTCCCGTTTTGGGGTGACCTGTATCTCTCGGATGTAAAAACGTCGAACGGCAAGAGATACACAGCCGAACGAATGGCCCGGGGCGTCAAATCAGGGACAGCCCGCAGGGAACTCAAGGCCCTGCAAAGCGCTGTAAACATGTACGCCCGCGACAGGGATATCCCTTTTGTCTGTCGACTTGAAATGCCGCAGGCTGGCGAAAGCCGGTTGCGTTGGCTGACCCGGCGCGAAGCTGCAGCCTTCATCCAGGCGGCCCGGCGAAGGGAAAACCACCATGTTGCACGAATACTTCTCATCGGCATCTACACCGGAACACGCATAAACGCGATTCGCTCGATGCGTTGGGTTGCCAGCATCGAAAGCGGATACTTCGATCTTGAGCAAGGCGTCATGTATCGAAAGGGTGCAGCTGAACGAAGCACCACCAAACGCCGCCCCAGCGTGCGCATCCCCTCACGCCTTCTGCCGCACCTGAAACGCTGGCGTGAAATGGATGGAAGGTGCACCCACGTCATTCATAGAAACGGCACGCCGATGAAGGCCTGTAAACGCGCCTGGTCCAACAGCCGTGATGCTGCAGAACTGGACGCCGATGTTGTTCCTCACACCATGCGCCACACGGCGGCGAGCTGGGGAATGCAGAACGTTGAAACGCCGCAGGAACTCCAGGCTCTCGCAGATTTTCTGGGAATGTCACTTAAAATGCTTCTGGAAGTCTACGGACACCTGAATCCGCTGCACCAGAAAGCAGCATCCGATGCAATCAGTCGGCGGCCCGGTCGTCGCTGATTGCCAAGGACGTTCCGGAACAAAACGGAACCCGCTCAGAAACTGCTCAGAAACCCCGTGAACATACCCGGATTTTAGAGCCATTAGCATTTCACAAACGGCAGAAAACAGCCACCTTTAGGGGAGCACCACCCACTGGGGGTGAAGGGGTCGTCGGTTCAAATCCGGCCTGCCCGACCATTTTTTCCGAACATTTTTGGCTTTTCATTGCACTCTTTCAAAAGGAAAAAGCTGGCACAGAGGCCAGCCTTTTTCATCAAACTCTAAATCTGTCAGGCCACAGAACCGGCGACAAGCATGATGGCGATTGCGACAACCGGCAAGGTAGCGAACGAATAAAGGGTGCTAAGCATTTAACGTTCCTTCCAGTTCACTTCGATGTTTTTGCTATGACTTTGATATAGACATTCCCCAACGTAATACACCTGACAAGGATCACGGATTGGACGGTTTGACCGCGTTCAATCTTCTACATCGATCAGGCAGCCATGTACCTGGCCTTGTCCAGCCGACCGATGAAGCGCGACAGCCAGGCGATCTCCCTCGGGTAGACTTCCATGCTGCGGGTAACAAGATCCGTCAGAAGCTCCCTCGGATCAGGGTCCTCGAAGCCGGTGTCACGCAAAAACAACTGATACTCTTCCTGGAAGTCTTGCGGCATGGTCATCATGGTCTCTTGCAATCTGGAGGTTAGCTATTCCGGGCCTGAGCCTCCCGGTGGTTGGTCACTGTTACAAAGTTTGCATGATTGTCCGGTATAGGCAGTTCTTCCCTTTCCTCGTTATCCCCGCAAGCAATCCTCAGGCTGGCGAAAAGACAGCAGAAATCTTCAAGACCAATACTTTTCACTTGCCCCGCGAACGGTATTTCCCGGACACTGCCAAGAATCACAAGGAAAGCACCAGTCTTTCCCTGGCAATCCCATGAGACGTAAATGAACCAACTCCTTCAGCCCGCCTTTGACCCATTATCCGAAGCCTTTGCGCAAGATCCGCACCGCTTTTATGCCGCGCTTCGGGCCAAGAAGGGCCTGACCTATTTCGAGGATTTTGATATCTGGCTGGCCTCCCGGTTCGAGGATGTTTCCGAAATTGTTCTCGGTGATAAAATGGTCCGCTCGATGGACGATATTGCCACCGCTGAGGAAATCGCGGCGCAGAAGCGATCGGGCAATTGGCATGACATGCCAAACCATTCCCGTTTCGTTCAGTTCTCCCTGCTGGACAGCGACGGCGCCGTGCATGGCCGTTTGCGCAAACAGGTCTTCAAACTGTTCACCCCGGTGATGGTCAACAAGCTTCGAGACGACATTCAAGTCTATGTCGATACGCTGTTTGACAGCCTGGCTGACCGGCCCGACATCGATTTTGTCGAGGACCTGGCGGCACATGTTCCGGGGCATATCATTGGCCGTGTTTTGGGCGTCCCTGACGAGGATTGTCCGCAGCTGAGAATATGGTCGGAAAACATCGTCCAGTTTTTCGATATTGATCGCTCTGATGAGCGCAAGGAGCTGGCCGAGCTCAACACGACCGAGTTTTATCACTATCTGAGCGACCTCAAGCGCCAACGTGAGGCCAATCCCAAAGACGATCTGATTTCGTTGATGATTGAAGCCCAAAGAGCCGGGCACATGAACGAGGATGAATTCATCTCGACCGCCATGCTTATTCTCATGGCGGGCCATGGTTCGACCATTGACGTCTTGGGCAGCGGCTTGCATGCATTGCTGCAGTTTCCGGATCAGATGCAGAGGCTGAGGGACGACCAAAGCCTGATGAAAACTGCAGTACAGGAGATGTTCCGCTATGAATCCCCCTTGCCGTTTTTTCATCGCTACAACACGGAGAACATGACTGTCTGCGATCAGAACTTTGACCGTGGCACCAAGTTTGGCGTGCTTTACGGTTCTGCCAACAGAGATCCGGAACAATTTGAAAATGCTGACCAATTTGACATTGGCCGCAGCCCCAACTGGCATATTGCATTTGGTCGCGGCGCGCATTTCTGCCTTGGAAATCACCTCGCACGGCTCAATATGGACATCATCTTTTCAACACTTCTGAAGCGCTTAAAGTCCATCGACCTGGTTGAAAAACCGACCTACAAGCGCGGCCTGTCGGTTCGCGGCCCCGAAGCCGTGCACATATCCTGGACCCCCTTCTAGACAAAGACCTTCAGGCCTCGGCCTGAAGGATACCAACGCACTTTCAAACTCAGTCACCTGAACATCTGATCGGACATCTCATGCGTTCCCCCATTCTAGTTTCCGCAGCAATAGCCACGACGTTTTCGTCAGCTGTGTTGGCTGACACCTATGAGCTCGGCCCCCGCCCTGCCTATCTTGTCAGTCAGATGGCAGACAGCCCGCTCAAGGCGAAGCTGACCGCGTGTATTGGCGCACCGACGAAACAGACAAATTTCTCCATCAGTCATCGCGGCTCGCCGCTTCAGTTTCCGGAACATACTGCAGAAGGCTACCGCGCTGCTGCGCTGATGGGCGCTGGCATTCTCGAGTGTGACGTGACCTTCACCAAAGACAAGGAGTTGGTCTGTCGTCATTCCCAGAACGATCTGCACACCACGACAAACATCTTGGCAACGGATCTTGCCGGCAAGTGCACGACCGGTTTCAAACCGGCAAGTGGAGACGATCCGGCAACAGCGGAATGCCGGACATCTGACCTCACACTTGGCGAATTCAAGTCGCTGCGCGGCAAGATGGACAGCGCCAACAAAAAGGCCCGGTCAGCCGAAGCCTACATGGCAGGAACAGCTCCGTGGCGTACGGAACTTTATGGCAGCACCGGCACGCTTATGACCCACGCAGAATCCATTGCTCTCTTCAAGGATCTCGGAGTGAAATTCACCCCGGAACTGAAAGCAGCCAAGGTGGGTATGCCCTATGACGGGCTCTCGCAAGCTGACTATGCACAACGCCTGATAGATGATTACAAGGCTTCTGGTATTCCGGCAGAAGACGTCTGGCCGCAATCCTTCAATTTGAATGATGTTCTCTATTGGATCGAGAATGAGCCGGATTTTGGCAAACAGGCTGTCTTTCTGGATGGCCGTCGTGACATTGTTCCATCCGACCCTTCCACGTTCTCACCAACGATGGCCGAGCTGAAAGCGCAAGGTGTCAACTTCATCGCACCACCGCTTTGGGTCCTTCTGACAGTCAAAGACGGCAAAATGGTTCCTTCTCCTTATGCCATAGCAGCCAAAGAAGCTGGACTTGAGCTGATCACCTGGACCCTTGAACGGTCCGGTCCGTTGTCTTCAGGCGGAGGCTGGTACTATCAGACGGTCAGCGATCTGATAGATGGTGATGGAAATATGCTGGAAGTTGTTGATGTTCTGGCGCAAGACGTTGGGGTTAAGGGGATTTTCTCTGACTGGCCAGCGACCACCAGCTTTTATGCATCTTGCATGGGTCGGGACTGATTCCAAAGACAATAGCCGTCTGTTCAAGGCGGCTATTTCATTCGAATATTAACGTGCCTGATCGAGTGTCCGTTTGCACTCGAGAAGTTCAAACAGTGTTGATTGCAGGCGCCGGATATCATCCTTGGAAACATCAGTCTGCGGCGCAGCAACGAGCTGCTCCGCCTTGTCGCCACGCAGCCGCCCCAGTAGTCCGCGACCAGCAGACGCCGTGTGAGTAGTGTCATCCGGCTCGTCTGCCAGAACACCATCTGGAAGCTTCTCTGTCTTTGTTGCCTGGGGACCAGTCGTCTGATTGAGGTCTTCGTCGGAAGATGCATCCCCGTTTTGGCTGGTTATTGTACCATTGCCAGACACGACTTCATTTTGTTCAGGGTCGGCGTCTTCCCGCCAAATCTGCATGACATAGCGCGGACCCTGTTCTTTCAGGATACGTTGCACACCCTTGATGGTGTAACCTTCCCCATAAAGCAGATGGCGAATGCCTTTCAGCAGCTCTACATCGTCCGGTCGGTAGTAACGCCGACCGCCGCCCCGTTTCAGAGGTTTGATCTGGGTGAAACGCGTTTCCCAAAACCGCAGGACGTGCTGCGGCAAATCCAATTCTTCGGCAACTTCGCTTATCGTTCGAAATGCGTCCGGGCTTTTATCCTGCGTGCTCATTCAGTCTTGTCAATCGCTAGCCTAACCGGTCAGCGCATCATTGATCCGCTGTTTCAACACGTTAGACGGTTTGAAAACCATCACCCGGCGTGGTGAAATTGGTACTTCTTCGCCGGTTTTAGGATTGCGTCCGATGCGTTCACCTTTCGAGCGAACCACAAAAGACCCAAAGCTTGATAATTTTACCGATTCTCCGGTAACAAGACAGTCTGAAATTTCAGAAAGTACTCTTTCCACCAACTCAGACGATTCAGTGCGTGACAGTCCAACTTTTTGATAAACGGCTTCACACAGATCCGCACGGGTAATAGTCCGATTGCCCATAACCCCTCCCAGGGATAGCCAAAGATCTGGCTGATATTGTTATAAAACTACACTTACGCCGCCTTACGGTATTGCGTCAGGCGGAACCGGTCAACCGGAACTCTGCAAGGAATTAATATTTGTTAAAGCGCCTTAGCTCGTGTCTCACCAGCGCAGAAGCACAGAACCCCAGGTAAAACCGCCACCCATGGCTTCAAGCATCACCAGATCGTTCTTTTTGACACGTCCGTCTTTTACTGCCAGATCGAGCGCCAACGGGATGGACGCAGCCGACGTATTGCCGTGCCATTGAACGGTCGTAACAACCTTTGCCGGATCAATTGACAGCTTCTTGGCGCTGGCATCAATGATGCGCTTGTTTGCCTGATGCGGAATAAACCAGGTCAAATCTTCTGAAGAGTATCCGGTTGCTTTGTAGGCGTCTTCGATGACATCTGTAATCATGCCAACCGCATGTTTGAAGACTTCACGGCCTTCCATGCGCAAGTAACCGACAGTCTGCGTCGATGACGGGCCGCCATCCACGTAGAGTTTTTCCTTATGCCGCCCATCAGAGCGCAAGTGAGACGTCAGGATTCCACGATCCGTATTTTCGCCCATGCCTTCAACGGCTTCAACAACAACCGCGCCCGCACCATCGCCGAAAAGCACACAGGTTGTCCTGTCGTTCCAGTCAAGAATGCGGGAAAACGTTTCCGCCCCGATTACAAGGCACCGCTTTGACATCCCAGACCGGATATAGGCATCCGCAGTTGTCAGCGCATAGACAAAGCCAGAGCACACCGCATGAACATCAAACGCAAAGCCATGGTTCATGCCGAGCTGGTTTTGAACCGTCACTGCAGTTGCGGGAAAAGTATTATCTGGGGTCGCGGTCGCTAGAATAATAGTATCAATGTCCCCAGCTTCATATCCGGCACTTTCCAAGGCACGCTTGGCTGCTTCCAATGCGAGGTCCGAAGTAAATTGCCCCTCGGACGCCACATGGCGCTGTTTGATACCAGTACGCTGAACGATCCATTCATCCGAGGTATCAACTGATTCCGCCAGATCGGCATTGGTCAGAACTTTTTCAGGCAAGAAACTGCCTGTGCCAGTTATGGCGGAACGGACTACGCTCACAAATCACCTTCCGTTGCAGGTCCGGCTTCGGTGAAGCGGCCTCGATGGTAATGCACGAGATCTCTTTCAATCTTGCGCTTCAATTCGTTCTTGACCATGTCGTATGCCAGATCAATTGCAGAGGCGTAGCCTTCCGCATCCGTGCCGCCATGGCTCTTGATGACAATTCCATTCAGTCCCAGGAATACGCCGCCATTGACTTTGCGCGGGTCCATTTTTTCACGCAGCAAATTGAAAGCACCCTTCGCAAAGAGATAACCAATCTTCGACATAACGGTTCTGTTCATCGCAGAGCGCAAATAGCTGCCGATTTGCTTGGCAGTGCCTTCGGCGGTCTTCAATGCAATATTGCCGGCAAATCCTTCTGTGACCACAACATCAACAGTTCCCTGCCCGATGTCATTGCCTTCAACAAAACCGGCATATTCCAGAGATCGAAGCGGTGTTTCCCTGAGAAGTCGGCCTGCAGTTCGCACGTCTTCCAGGCCCTTGACCTCTTCAACGCCGATATTCAACAAACCAACAGTCGGGCGTTGAACACCAAAAACAGCACGGGCCATTGCACCGCCCAGAATAGCAAAATCGATAAGCTGCTGTGCGTCGGCCCCAATCGTGGCACCAACGTCCAAAACGACAGATTCGCCTCGTGCCGTCGGCCAAAGCGCCGCAATTGCTGGTCGCTCGATATTGGCCATGGTGCGCAGGCAGAATTTGGACATCGCCATCAGCGCTCCGGTGTTACCCGCAGATACTGAGACTGCTGCATCACCGTTCTTTACCGCTTCGATGGACTTCCACATGCTGGATTTCCACCGCCCCTGGCGTAAAGCCTGACTTGGTTTGGTGTCCATGGCGATGGACACTTCACAATGATGAAATGTCGAAGCATCCCGAACGCGTGGATACTGCTCCAGAAGCGGGCGTACCACGCTTTCGTTGCCATAAAGCAGGAAATGAATATCCGGATGGCGGACGAGTGCAATCTCGGCTCCGGGGATGACAACATCTGCCCCGTTATCGCCGCCCATGACGTCCAGTGAAATAGAAATCTTTTTCGCCATTCAAATAGTCTTCAGACGCTTTCTACCAAGTAAGTTGCCGACCGGCTGTCTAATTAGTGTAGCAAGTCCAGCAATGCCGAGACCGGGCGCGAACATAACTGTTTTGGCACACGAGACAACCGTTTTCATAGTCACTGTTTTAACTAAGGCTGAAAACCCGGCATTCCTGACCTGCCCAATTCCGCTTTCGCTGTTAATAAACTCCTGTTCATTTATTAGCAGGATTTTTCAAGGCCTCCAACGCTGCAAACGCTGACGGCTTTTCCACGTCTTCTATCTGGTCGACGGGCTCAACAGTTTGATCGCTATCGAATTCAACACCGGGCTTGCGGGGAAACGGGTCCAATACCAGCGCCATTTCCTCACAAATCAGCGCACCCAAGTCCAACACACCATCAATCATGACATCAGGTGGATCCAGCGTTTCCAGATCGATTTCGATTTCACCATTGTCATTGAGGTCACGGATTTTTCTTTGGCGAGTTGAATATGGCTCGAAGGTCCGGTCGACGTCTATCTCCAGGTGACAGTCAAACGGTTCCAACGAGGCGACACATGTCTGGCTGATCACTGCTGTGATAGGCCCAAGTACACGTATGCCAGCCTTGCGATACGGCTTGAGGACAAAATCGCCCTTCAAGTCCCTAATCCCGTTTACTTCATAAGTTCTGGCAATCAGCTCAAGGTTCTTTTGATCCGGCTGCACCAGTACTTTCTGGTCCCTGTTAACGACCTGAGCCGCGTTCACAATAAAGGCGAATGGAAATACTTCTTTAGTCATCTTGGTCCGCTTTACGAAACGAGTGGGGCGAAATTGTTACACGGAAAGAGATTTAAACTCGTCCGGGTCGGCCCAGGAGATATTGCCGCCCATCAATTCTTTTGCTGGTATAGTCTCCAAGCGCTTTGCCGTTTCTATGAAATAGCGAGCAAGTCGTTTTTGCGACGTCGGCTCTGGTTGGTCGGGATAGATATTCCGGCCTAAAGCTTCCGCAAGTTCATCTATGTTACCGCTATCAATAGCTGGGATATAAACGTCGGCGCGCCCATAAAAAGCTTCCCCCATCACCTTCACTTTTTTCGGGACACGTGTGTCACTAACGCCCATTTCCCTCAAAGATGCATCCATATCCTGAAAAAAGAGATCAAAGACAGCCTGGGTAAACTCTGCGACATCCCGTCCCTCTGCGCGCATACGGCGGAAATAGAGAACGGCGTGAGCAACAATCAGATCAAATCGTCCATCGATAGTATCGGGCACAAGAAAATCTGTATAAAAAACCGGTTGCCGTGCTTGGGCCACGATTTCACAATAAACTTTATGCTCGGCGTCACGGGATTTACGTCGGAACAAGCCGAATATCATGACTGTCTCCTTGAAAGTCAGGTGTTGCTTTGTGCCCTATCCCACGATAGTGACTTTGCCAAGAAATGAAATTCGAAGGTGACTGCAAGTAACCGGTGAAATAGGAATTCGTAAATGAACTTCAAGGCGTGTGCCCTGATCATTCCGCTTGTGGCGACACTACCGCTTGCCGGTTGTTTTACATCGACCTATACTCATGGCCATGTCATTTCCGGTGACATGCTGAACCAGGTACAGGTTGGCTCCAGCAGGGAACAGGTGGAGTTGGTGCTCGGATCACCTTCGACAACGTCCAGCCTGAATGGCGACGCTTACTATTATATTTCTCAGAAAACGGCGACCACAGCGTTTCTCGCGCCTGACATCCTCGAACAGAGAGTTGTCGCGGTCTATTTTGATGGCGATGGCTACGTTCAGGACCTTGGCAACTACTCTCTTGAAGACGGCAAGATTGTCGACATCTCCACTCGCGAAACACGGACCGGCGGAGCCGACTATGGCTTCCTGACACAGATCCTTCGCGGTGCGGCCACGCCAAGCCTCGGCCTCTAGAGACACCAAAAGAACCAACAACCAATAAAAAAGCCCCGGCGATTTGCCGGGGCTTTTCTGTTTTCGACTGTCGCTCCGCTTAGTGAGCGAGAACTGCCAGCATCAAGAGTGCCACAATGTTTGTGATCTTGATCATCGGGTTGACAGCAGGACCGGCTGTATCCTTGTAAGGGTCGCCAACAGTGTCCCCGGTTACGGATGCCTTGTGGGCATCCCCGCCTTTTTGATGGGTAACACCGTCCTTGTCAGTGAAACCGTCCTCGAAGATCTTCTTCGCATTGTCCCAAGCGCCGCCACCAGCGGTCATGGAAATCGCGACGAAGAGACCCGTGACAATCACACCAAGGAGCATCGCACCAAGGGCAGCAAACGCATCAGCAGGTGTTGCGACTGCACGCACGACAACGAAGACAACGATTGGTGACAAGACTGGCAACAAGGACGGTACGATCATTTCCTTGATCGCAGCCTTTGTCAGCATGTCAACTGCCCGGCCATAATCAGGCCGTTCCGTACCTTCCATGATGCCCGGCTTTTCCTTGAACTGACGACGGACCTCTTCCACTACGGCACCCGCTGCACGGCCAACCGCTGTCATGGAGATACCACCGAAGAGATACGGCAGCAGACCACCAAACAGCAGACCGGCAACAACATATGGATTGGACAGCGAGAACAATGTCTCAACGTTAATCCCGTAGAAGATCGACCCTTCCGCAGCAGTGCTGCTGAAGTGTTTGAGATCTTCCGTATACGCAGCGAACAACACCAGCGCACCAAGTCCTGCAGATCCGATGGCGTAGCCTTTGGTCACTGCCTTTGTGGTGTTGCCAACGGCGTCCAGTGCATCTGTGGTCTTGCGGACTTCTTCCGGCAGATTTGCCATTTCGGCAATACCGCCAGCGTTGTCGGTCACAGGACCAAACGCATCAAGCGCAACAACCATACCGGCAAGTGCCAACATCGTTGTCACCGCAATCGCGATACCGAAAAGACCCGCAAACGTGTAGGTCACAAGGATACCAGCAATGATGATGATTGCCGGAAGCGCGGTTGCTTCAAGCGAAACAGCCAGTCCCTGAATAACGTTCGTACCATGACCAGTGACAGATGCTTGTGCAATCGAACGCACAGGACGGTATTCCGTGCCGGTGTAGTATTCGGTTACCCAGATGATCAAACCAGTTACGATCAGACCGACCACCCCACAATAGAACAGGTGCCGGGCCGTGAACGTTTCTCCGCCAGACGTCGTGTATGACGTGTCGAAGCCGAGCCAGAAGAAGGTGATCAGGAATAGCGCGACTGCGGACAATACCGAAGTTGCAATGAACCCCTTGTAGAGCGCACCCATGATCGAGTTGTTGGAGCCAAGTTTGACGAAAAACGTACCAATGATAGATGTGACGACACAGCTTGCACCGATCAGCATCGGCAGCAGCATCAGCTCAATCGCCTGCCCGCCCGTGAAGAAGATCGACGCCAAGACCATCGTTGCAACGACTGTCACTGCGTAGGTTTCAAATAGATCGGCAGCCATACCGGCACAATCACCGACATTGTCACCTACGTTATCAGCGATAGTCGCAGGGTTACGCGGGTCATCTTCCGGAATTCCAGCCTCAACCTTACCGACAAGGTCGCCACCGACGTCAGCACCTTTGGTGAAGATACCACCGCCCAAACGGGCAAAAATGGAAATCAGGGATGCTCCGAAGCCGAGTGATACCAGCGCATCAATCACAGTCCGGTCTGTTGCATCATAACCCATGGGGCCAGTCAGAACAGCGAAGTAGACGGCAACACCGAGAAGAGCGAGACCGGCGACCAAAAGACCTGTTACCGCGCCAGATTTAAAAGCGATTTCAAGTCCAGCGCCAAGGCTTTGGCTGGCGGCTTGCGCTGTGCGAACATTCGCACGGACAGAAACCATCATGCCAATATAACCAGCGGCAGCTGATAAAACCGCGCCGATCAAAAACCCGATCGCTGCTGTGCCGGAAAGCAAGATCCAGGCGATAACGAAAACAACAGCGCCGACGATGGCAATCGTTGTGTACTGCCGATTTAAGTAAGCCTTAGCCCCTTCCTGGATTGCACCTGCAATCTCCTGCATACGGGCGTTACCTGCATCCGCCGCCATAACGGATTGAATTGCCCAACCGCCATAAGCGATGGACAAAAGGCCACAAATAATGATGACGACAAGCTCGATCATACTTCCTCCCAAAAGATATGGCGGGCCTAATTTATTGTTGTTTTACCCACCCAAAATCTTCACACCAAGAATCCTTAGTGTGAAAGTGCCACACGATAGCAGCAAATTGGAGCGCTTCGTCAAGCTCTTACATTGTCTAATTCGGAATTTCCGCTAGGGAAATTTTTGGCGCAATGCAGCATTTTTGCTGCACTGACTAAATGATTATACTGAATTCACTTCAAGCGGTTGTAATTGCTCTTCTTTCAGCCCGAAGCAACCAGACAAGAAGACCGAGGCAAAGGGCAACAAACGGAAACACCAAGATGTTAACGGTACCCCATCCGAACGCGTTCAATAGCGCTCCTGAAGAAAAAGACGCTGCGGCGACGAATCCGAAGACCAGGAAATCATTCACTGACTGAACCAGATTGCGCTCTTCTGGTCGGTAAGTGTCCGTCAACATCGCAGTTGCCCCTATAAATCCGAAGTTCCAGCCCAAGCCCAGCAAAACAAGTGCAGTCCAGAACCTGGCGAGATCCAAACCCGAAAGCGCTACAATCGAGCAAGCCGCCAGTAGGGCCAGACCGATTGCAACAATCCGCTCCTTGCCAAAGCGCGCAATGAGATTGCCGGTAAAGAAGCTCGGCCCGAACATGGCTAGGACGTGCCACTGAATTCCGAGTGCTGCGTCTGTCTCGGACAAGCCACAGCCAATCATGGCCAGCGGTGTTGCTGTCATGACGAGACTCATCAAGGCGTAGGAACAAATTCCACAGGCCGCAGCTACGATAAACCGTGGTTGGGCCATGATCTCGCGAAGCGGGCGTCCGCCTGCCTGCTTGTGGCTCTGACGCGGCGGTTTCGGGATCTTGATAAACGCCAAAAGGCCCATGGCGATCAGCGCAAGTCCTGCTTGGGCCAAATAGGTTCCCGCAAACAGGATCGGCGAGAAAAGGTCTTTGGTCGCAATCACTGTTTGAGGGCCAACGATACCCGCGAGAACACCACCAGCCAGAACCCAGGAGATGGCTTTGGGCTTGAAGGCATCACTAGCCGTATCTGCGGACGCAAACCTGTACTGTTGAACGAAAGCGCCAGAAAATCCGCCCAGACAACACGCAACAGAAAACAGGACAAACAAATCCTGGAAGACAGCGTAGGATGCCAGCAAGCCCGAGAGTGCACCAAGCAGTGCAGCTCCCATAAAACCAGCACGGCGGCCAAAACGCCGCATAATCATTCCCGCGGGGATGGTTCCGAAAGCCGTACCAAGCACCATGGCCGACACAGGCAGGGTTGCAAGAGACTTGTCCGCATCCAGCATCATGTAACCGATCAACGGCCCCGTCGCGATCACGATGGATGCTGACGCGCCACCTAGCGCCTGGGCCAATGCCAGTAGCAAGGCATTGCGCTTGGCAAGGCTATCATCAACGAACGTGTCCTGGGTCGCTGAGTTCATGAGCAAATCTCGATGTGTGAAGCATAACGCCGGGAGTGGCAGGAGCTCTTTCCTATCACACGGTCACAGAATTGAGAAAGCGCAGATGAGTGGTCCGATCAAAAGTGCTTGAAACCGCCACCTGGCGACAATTCAACCGTGGTACCGAAGTTACTCAGGCGTGCATCGCCAGCTCCGGAATCCACGTGACCGATTCTTGTCACCGGACATTTCAAAGCTGCTGCAGCATTCGAGAATTCATCGGCCGTTTCTGCAGGCACTGTCGCCAAAATTTCGTAGTCATCGCCGCCGTTGATGCAGTGCATGAAGTCTTGCTGACACGCACTCTTCAATTGCTGAAGCGCCGGCGACAAGGGGATCTGCCCCAACTCGAGAGTGAAATCCATGTTGCTGGCTCGGGCCATGTGTTCACAATCCGAAGTCAGTCCATCAGACACATCCATGCTTGCGGACGCATAGGTCTGGAGGGCCGATGCCAGCCGGGTTCTCGGACGCGGCAGCAGGTAACGGTCGAGAATGTAAGCCTCTTGTTCTGACGTTAGATTGTGTCTGGCCGAAAAACCGGCATCAAGGCGCGCCTTCAACCCCGCTGAAGCGTCTCCAATCGTTCCAGTGACAAACACGATATCACCGGCCTTGGAGCCAGACCGGCGAACGGTCCGCCCAGTAGGCACTTCACCGATCGCGGTTATCGAAACCTGTAGTCCGTTGCCGGATCGGATCGTGTCGCCGCCTAGCAGCTTGACGTCATAGGCCGTCTGATCGGCTGCTAGTGCATTGCAAAACCGCTCCAGCCATTGTGCTGTCCAGTCTGATGGCAAGGCAAGCCCGAGCAGATAGCCACGCGGGGCAGCGCCTTTGGCGGCAAGGTCAGACAGATTGACCCGCAACGCCTTGGCCGCGATGGCTTCAGGGGCATCATTGGCGAAGAAATGGATATCAGCCGCAAGAACGTCCTTGGTCAAAACCAAGTCGTATCCTTCCCGAGGCGAAATCACGGCGGCGTCGTCGGTTAATCCGACGCTTCCAGGATCGCTCGCCAAGGGCGCAAAATACCGTTTGATCAGTTCAAATTCGCTGGGCCGCGTTTCGGCCATGGCCGGACTACCCGTCTGTATTTTTGGTCTCGAATTCCGCATTGCGCAACTCGTGAGCAAGCCGATCCAGAATACCGTTCACGAGACCCGGCTCATCATCTTCAAAAAACGCTTTTGTCACGTCGATGTATTCAGTGATGATGACTTTCGCAGGAACGTCCTTGCGTCTGAGGAGTTCATAAGAACCTGACCTCAAAATAGCACGCAAAAGACTGTCGATGCGCTTCAGCGGCCAGTCTTCTGTCAAGGCAGTGTGAATGTATGGGTCGAGGAACTTCTGATCCTCTACAACACCTGCAACGATATGCTTGAACCACTGCTCGTCAGCATCACGATATTGCTCGCCGTCAATTTCCTTGCCCAGTCGGAATGCCGTGAACTCACTGACAACGCTGGTCAGTGGGGCTTCACCAACATCCATCTGGTAAAGCGCCTGAACAGCCGCCAAACGGGCAACTCCGCGCTTGTTCGCAGGGCGCACAGTCTGGACAGCCGGTTTATCCGTATCGGCTTTGCCGCTCATTGTTCCTATACTCCAAGCCGCTCACGAAGAGCGATCATATCAAGGGCTGCCTGAGCCGCAGCTCCACCCTTGTTCATGTCATCAATTTTTGCCCGTGCCCATGCCTGATCGCCGTTTTCGACAGTCAGGATGGCATTTCCGACAGCAAGGTCTGCATCAACAATCAAATCCATGATCACGCGGTTAGATTCATTGGCAACGATGTCGTAATGCGTTGTCTCGCCGCGGATCACAACACCCAGTAGAACAAACCCGTCATAGAGCACGCCTTCATTTTCCATCGCGGTCATGACCATCGAAAGGGCAGCCGGTATTTCCAGAACACCAGGAACAGCAATCCGGTCATAGGACGCGCCATCTTTCTCGATTGTCTTGATCGCACCTTCAGCCAGAGCATCGGCAAGATCATTGTAAAAGCGAGCTTCAATGATCAAAAGCTTAGGTGCAGCGCTCATGGGTTTGTATCCTTTGTAAGGCCGCGACAGGAACCATGTCCAACCAGATTTGTCGAGTCTCAATCGCGATAGATCGCAAGGCGCAGCCAACTAATCCGTCATCTGGTAAATGCGGCCGGAATTCCTTGCGGTTTTTGCCGATGTATGGACCGTCCCCTACTCCGTCTTTGCAAATTCCGCAAGACGGGCAGCGTAGCGTGCCATCATATCCACCTCGAGATTGATCTTGTCGCCAACCCGGCAGCCTGACCAAGTGGTGACTTCCAGTGTGTGTGGGATCAGAAACACGGAGAACAGAAGGCCATCAACCTCGTTCACAGTCAACGAAGTCCCGTCTAGTGCAACAGACCCTTTTTTGGCAATAAATGGCGCTGCATCAAGCGGTGCTTCAAACTGCAAGTAGACGGAGTCGGGATGGTCTTCGCGCTTGGTAACGATTGCCAGGCCATCGACATGTCCCAGAACCAGATGCCCACCGAGCTCAGCTCCCATCGTCAGCGACCGCTCCAGATTGAGGGTCTGTCCGGCTTTCCAGTCTGAAACGTTAGTCAAAGCCAGGGTTTCTGCGGCAGATTCCACTTCGAACCAATTGCCATCTGAGCCGTTCTGTTTGGCCGTGACTGTGTGGCAAACACCGGCGCATGCAATCGATGCCCCGATGTCGAAGGAATTGGTATCATAGGCTGTACGGATACGGGTTCGTTTGCCCGCGGGAATATCTTCAACCGTCAGAATTTCACCCAGGTCAGTAACGATACCAGTAAACATGTCAGGCTCCACGCCGTCTGAGATAAGCGTAGCGGTCCTTCTCGAAAAAACCGCTACCAACGCGCTCGAATTTGGGGTCGGATAAGACTTTTGCAAGCTCAAGTCCGTGCAAGGCCGGTATGCCACCGGTGCCAATCACGATATTGCCGGTCACAACGCAAAGCTCATCGACCTGATCCGCGTTGAGGAAGGCCGAGGCCAGCCGAGCGCCGCCCTCAACCATAACCCGTGTAATTCCGCGAGTAGCGAGCGCGCTCAAGATGACGGACGGTTCAATTCCCTCGGGGGACGCAGGGACTCGAATGATATTGACCCCCGCCTCGGCCAATTCAGCAAGTTTGTCGGGATCTGCGTCATTACCGCATACAAGCCATACAGGAACATCAAAACAGGTTTGAACCAGTTTTGATTGAAGTGAAAGGCGCGCACAGCGGTCAATGATAACCCGAACCGGGGACCTGTCTGCCAAACCCGGCAGGCGGCAGGTCAACTGGGGGTCATCCGCGAGGGCAGTCCCGCTCCCAATGAGGATCGCGTCACTTTCAGCGCGAAATCCATGCACCTTTCTCATGGAAAGCGGACCAGATATTGCCACCTGCCCCTCTCCCTGACGACCAATAAAGCCGTCTTGAGACACGGCAAGTTTCAAAAAAACGCTCGGACGTTGTTTCAGTTGACGTTGTGTAAACCCATGATACAGCGCCTGGATTGATGTCTGGCGAACACCGAAAGTGACATCGACGCCCGCCTCTTCCAGCATCCTGGCACCGCGACCTGCAACACGTGGGTTGGGATCCAACATTCCGATCACAACCCGTTTGATCCCGGCATTTATCAAGGCCAGCGCACATGGCGGTGTCCGGCCATAATGCGAGCAAGGCTCAAGAGTTACATAGCAAGTCGTGCCAGCGGCCTGGTCACCTGCCTGAGCCAGCGCATTCACCTCCGCATGGGCCATGCCCGGTCGGGAGGTTATCCCACGCCCAATCAAGATTGGCTCACCGGCCGGATCGGTTCTTACGATCAGTGCAGCTACAGATGGATTTGGCCACACGCGCCCAAGGCCGCGACGTGCCAAACGTTCGGCAGCAGCCATAAACCGTTGATCAGTTTGAGTTATGTCTGACATTTGGCCTGTTTCAGCGTGTCAGTCGGTCTGCAACGGATGATCATCCGGAACGTTCAGTTCATCCAGCAGAGCTTCAAAATCTTTTGCTTCGCGAAAATTCTTGTAAACAGAAGCAAAACGAACATAGGCGACGTCATCTATGGCTTTCAGGCCTTCCATGACATGATTGCCAATGATTTCAGCGGTAATTTCGCTTTCGCCCTGGCTTTCCAGCTGACGAACGATCCCGCTGACCATGCGTTCGATCTTCTCCGGATCAACGGGGCGTTTGCGAACTGCTATCTGAACAGATCTCATCAGTTTTTCGCGGTCGAACGGAACACGGCGACCGGAACGTTTAAGCACCATCAGCTCACGTAGCTGAACCCGTTCAAATGTTGTGTATCGACCGCCGCAGGTGTTGCATATCCTGCGGCGACGAATGGCGGTGTTGTCCTCGGTTGGACGAGAATCCTTTACCTGGGTCTCATCGCCACCGCAAAACGGACATCTCATTGTTCAAAGCTCCCGAGCGGGCCGGCTTATCCCCCGTAGATCGGGAACCGGGCTGTCAGTGCTTCTACCTTGCCTTTGACAGCTGCTTCAACCGCTGCATTGCCTTCTTCACTGTTTGCGGCCTTCAATCCGTCCAACACTTCCGTGATCAGAAGCCCGACTTCGCGGAATTCGGCACCGCCAAAACCACGGGTCGTTGCAGCAGGAGTTCCAAGACGGATACCCGATGTGATCATAGGTTTTTGCGGATCGTTCGGAACACCGTTCTTGTTACAAGTGATGTTCGCACGACCGAGTGACTTTTCAGTGTCGCGGCCTGTCAGCATTTTCGGGCGCAGATCTACAAGCATCAAATGTGTGTCCGTACCGTCGGACACGATATCCAGACCACCGGATCGAAGGGTTTCTGCCAGAACCTGGGCGTTCTCACGAACAGCACGGATGTAGGTTTTGAAATCGTCCGTCAACGCCTCACCAAAGGCAACAGCTTTAGCTGCAATGACATGCATCAGGGGGCCGCCTTGAAGGCCCGGGAAAACCGCAGAATTGACCTTCTTGGCAATCTCTTCCTTGTTGGTGACCACCATACCGCCGCGGGGACCGCGAAGGGTCTTGTGTGTCGTTGTCGTTGCTACGTCGGCATAAGGGAACGGGCTCGGGTGTTCACCAGCAGCGACCAGACCGGCAAAGTGCGCCATGTCGACCATCAGGTAAGCACCAACTTCGTCAGCCACTTCCCGGAACTTGGCAAAATCAATCTGGCGGGAATAAGCAGAACCGCCGGCAATAATCAATGCAGGCTTGTGTTCGCGTGCAAGAACCGCCATCGCATCATAATCAATCAGACCGGTCTCAAGGTCGAGGCCGTACTGGACAGCGTTGAACCATTTGCCGGAAAGGTTAGGCTTGGCGCCGTGAGTCAAGTGTCCACCAGCATCCAGGCTCATTCCAAGGATTGTGTCACCCGGTTTGATCAGCGCTAGGAAGACGGACTGGTTCGCCTGGCTGCCAGAGTTTGGCTGAACGTTGGCAAATTCACAGCCGAAAAGCTTTTTGGCGCGTTCAATCGCAAGATTTTCAGCCAAATCGACGTACTCACAACCGCCGTAGTAGCGTTTGCCCGGATAACCCTCTGCGTACTTGTTTGTCAGCACAGAACCCTGCGCTTCCAAAACGGCCTGTGAAACAATGTTCTCAGACGCAATAAGCTCAATCTCATGCTGTTGACGACCAAGCTCTTTTTCAATGGAGCCAAAGAGCTCCGGGTCTGCATCCGCGAGAGAGCGCGTGAAAAAGTCGGACTGAAGGGACTGATTGGAGGATTCCATCAAAGACATCGCACGATCCTTGGTATGTGAGCATAGGACTGGGGTATCGGCAGAGACGCTGGATTTCCAACGATCTTTTGCTTCAATACCGTCTTGAGGCGAGGAAGTAACACAGGCGTCAGCAAGAACCAAGGGTCACAGCGACGCTCTACTATGGGAAAACGACAGGCTATTCCAAAGCTGGCAGGATTTCTGGAAAATTATTTATCCGACGAGGGTTCTGATTGGATTAGTAAAGCGTCGGATCGCGCTGTTGCTCTTCTTCGGATGCAATTTGCTCCAGGCGCCGCTTCAATTTGCGAACTGCAAGACGTTTCAAATCTGCCTGCTTAGTTGATACCGGCCCAAACGCAGAGACTTCCACACCCGTCGCCGCATCTATCGCCGTCACTTGCACCTGTTGTGCAATTTGCCGAAATTCCAAATAGATTTCGCCGGGTCTTGCATTGCTGTTCATGCAAACCTGCTCCGTTCAGTTTCGCCAGCTAGAAGCCATAAAACGCCGACTTGATCAAGGTCGGCGCCTGTTTGCAAACCGATTATCAAAAAGTACGGGTCAAGACCAGCAATCAGAGACGTGCTTGCGTATCCGTTCCGGCAGCATCGTCGCGATCGTAAATATCATCACGGAAATGCACAACGCCATCTGCATTGGCCCAAGCCGTGACATAGGTCATATAAAGCGGAATGGACTTCTTCAGCTTTACGTCCTCACGCGCACCGCTACGGATGATCGTATCGACTTTGGAGCGATCCCAGTCTGGCGTTGTAGACTGCAAAAGCCAGGTAACCAGCTCGCGCACGTTCTGAACCCGTACACAGCCAGATGAATGGAAACGATAGCCTTCACCAAAGAGCGTTTTGGACGGCGTGTCGTGCAGATAAACCTGGTGCTTGTTGTGAAAGTTGATCCGAACTGAACCAAGCGAGTTTTCCTGTCCAGGATCCTGGGTAAAGCGGTATTGGGTCGCTTCTTCCGTATTCCAATCAATTTGCTGCCAGGCAATTTCCGTATTGCCGCGCCAATTATAGATCCGGATCTTGTTCTTCGCGAGATACTCAGGATCTTCCTTCATCTTCGGAATCAGATCCTTACGGATGATGGAGACCGGCACTGTCCATGTCGGATTGAAATTCAGCTCGTAAATCTTGCTGTTCAAGATTGGCGTTTGCCTGTCGATTTTTCCAACCACTGCCGTATGACGTGAGCGTATGCGGCCATTCTCGACAGCCTCGATTTCGGCCGCAGGAACATTAACCATTACGTAACGGTCACCGAGATCTCCAGACATCGAGCGAACACGGACAAGGTTTGTTTCCAGCTGACGCAGGCGAACATAGGCCGGAATATTCAATGCCTCGACAGTCGTTTCCCCCATGACACCATCAGGGATCAACCCGTGGCGCAATTGAAAACGGCGCAAGGCCGCATCTACATAGGAATCAAACGTACCTGATAGACCAGCTTGCTGTTCTAGATCTCCGGAGACGATCAAACGCCGACGCAATTCAACAACACGCGGATCTTTTGCACCGATCCGGAGTGGCTTGCCGCCTGTTGACACAGATCCCCATCCGCCAGCCTGAACAATGCGCTGATAGCGATCAATGGCGACAGATATATAACCCGCTGTTTCAGGTGAGAGTGTCGGCGCAGACGACTTCACTTCGGTAATATTGTCCGTAGCGATATCGAAATTGTCGGCCCATTCGACTTTCTGGCGGTTCTGCTGCAGGGACTGCAATGCAGTCTGAGCCGATACACCGCTACCAAAAGCGACTACAGGAACCACAATCCCAAGAGCGCAAAGGCCCTTAGTCAGGAATCCCGTTTTCGATTTCAATTGAATCTTTATCCCGACCGGTCCGGAAGAAAGGTTCATTGCCGACCTCACAAAGCTGCACATATCGCACATATTGTTTTACTGAAAACCGTCACGAATTGACCATATCAACCGTGCCGACGCCTTTATAGTCCGACTCGTATCGAACTATGGTTAACAAAACTCTTGTTTTTCTTAACCCGTCAGTTATCTGACGGCCGCAAATGGCCACTTTATTGTGACCACATCATGTCATGATCTGAAGCAGCGCTATCACCGGGAATAGATGACCAATTTTTGGGTCTCGTTCCATGCAATTTTGTGTGAGGTCTGCAGAAACGAGAAAGCACCGCCCACTGGGCGGTGCCTTGTCATCCGGATTTACCGCGATTGCTTAGAGACGGTAGAGAATCTGATCTGTCCAGAACCGCTCAAGACGGCGAAGCGATTTGTTCAGTACGACAAAGTCGCTAGGACCAATTTCTCCGACCTGCTCTACCGACAGAATGTGACGCTCGTAAAGATCATTGACGATCTTCGCCACGTCCTGCCCCTTATCTGTCAGGCTGACGCGAACTGAACGGCGGTCCATTCGAGACCGTTGATGGTGAATATAGCCGGTTTCAACCAATTTCTTCAGGTTGTAGGATACATTCGAGCCAAGATAGTAGCCGCGTGTCCGCAGCTCGCCAGCGGTCAGCTCGGCATCTCCGATGTTAAACAGCAGCAGAGCCTGCACGCTGTTGACGTCGGAACGCCCCATACGGTCGAATTCATCCTTGATTACGTCCAGGAGACGTCTGTGAAGTCGCTCAACGAGCGTCAGTGCCTCCATGTATAGCGGTTTGATTTCCGCTTCTTCGTCTTGACCCTGAGCAACAGTGTCGACTGCCCTACTTGCGGTGATCATATGCTTGCGCCTCTTTTGTACCTGTCATTCGACGGATATTTTCCCGCCTTGAGAGGTAATCTAGCGGAGTGTTTCTAAAATCCGCTTAAGAGACACGCTGAATCATCCGTTAATATTTGGACCGTGTTTTTGGCAGTCGATTCATGTCTTGTTAATCAGCTCCCGCGCAGGAACTTAACAATGGCAGAGAAATCCTTGCCTTCGCCACCAGAGTTGCAGAAGAGCGAATAAAGCGCGGCTGATTCTGCACCAAGCGGCGTTGCAGCTCCGGCAGAATTTGCAGCTTCCTGTGCCAGTTTTAAATCCTTCAGCATCATCTCGGCTGCAAAGCCGGGCTGGTAATCCCTATTGGCTGGTGATGACGGCAACGGGCCCGGCACCGGACAATAGGATGTCAGTGACCAGCATTGGCCTGAAGCCGTCGAGGAAATATCAAACAGCTTTTGTGCATCAAGGCCCAGCTTTTCCGCGAGTACAAAAGCCTCGGAAACACCAATCATCGAAATACCGAGGATCATGTTGTTGCAGATCTTGGCAGCCTGCCCGTTCCCTGCCCCACCTGCATGAACGATGGTTTTACCCATGATGTCCAGATAAGGCTTGGCTGCAGAGAAGGCCGCGTCAGGTCCGCCAACCATGAACGTCAGTGTTCCAGCAGCAGCTCCGCCTACACCACCGGAAACCGGAGCATCAACGATCAGCATGCCTTTGTCTGATGCTGCCCCGCCGACCACTCGGGCGCTCTCGACATCGATCGTCGATGAATCGATCAGTAGGGTTCCGGGTTTTGCGTTGTCCAGAATTCCGCCCTCGCCCTGATATATCTGACGCACGTGCTTGCCTGCCGGCAGCATGGTAACGATGACATCGGCTGCAGCGGCGAGACTTGCTACACTTTCAGCTTTCTCACCGCCCGCTTCTGTATGAGATGCAATCGCCGCATCCGAAAGGTCAAAACCCAACACCCTGTGCCCTGCCTTGACCAGATTGGCGGCCATTGGACCACCCATGTTGCCCAGACCGATGAAACCAACATTGCTCGACATTTCTATCTCCCAGCAAATTTTGCGTTATTTTTGAATCGATTGTGATGATCTGCTGAGAGGCACTTCGAAGAGCTTCAACAACTGAATCAACTCAGGTCGCACCGGTAACGTCCCTGGATTCCCGGTTCATCAGATATGTCAGGCCGACATAGATCAAGATAGTCAAAAGGTAGAAGGTGATTTCATAGGGTCGGCGGCCGTAAAGGTCCGAGAACGCTGTGTGCATGACAATCTGGCAAAAGCAGCGGAACAGCCACATGACTGTCCCCCAGGAAACTGTAAGCCAAAGCCCAATGGCCGCAACAAGGTCCAGAACAGCGAAAAAGACGATGGCTCCCTGCAAGGCGACGGACATTTCCCAGAACCACTGGCCGCGCCACTCGACGATACCGACGATCCGGGCCCAATAGATCACACCACCGCCCATCAACAGCAGGGCCATGGCCCGCAAATACAGAATCAGAATGGAACTCCACGGCGGCCTGGCGTCCAAAATGTCCTGAAAGCTGGTGATCATGATTGTGTCGGCCTCGAGTTAGAGCGGCAGATCTCCGTCTGCTGGCTCATCGAAATACGACGCCAGATCCTCGCTGTCCACTTGTGCAAGCGTATCAGGCAACCAATTTGGGGATTGATCCCGATCGACAAGGACAGCTCTCACACCTTCGAAGAAATCGGCGCCCTGAAGGATCCGGGAAACAATCCTGTATTCTAGTGTCATGCATTCATTGAACGACAGGCGTCCACCACGCTGCATTTGCTCAAACGCTATCAACACGCTTGTCGGCGATTTGGACCGAATTGCTTCTGCTGTTTTCCCGGCAAACGGATCATCAAATCGATCAAGTCGTTCGAGAACTTCCATCACGCTACCTGCAGAAAAACATGCTTCGATCAATCTGCCGTTTTCAACCAATGGCCCTGGCTCCGCAGTCATCGAAAAGGGCTTCAGCGCTTCATCTATAGACTCTGTCTCTTCTAGGGCCTTTTCAACTGACAGAAGATCACTTTCGGAAACTGCATGCGTCAGGACGCCAGTTGCCAGAGCATCGCCCTGTTTCATTCGCCCGGCACTCAATGCGCAGTAAACACCAATGTAATTTGGCATCCTTGGCATAAAATAAGTGCCACCAACATCCGGGAAGAAGCCGATACCTGTCTCAGGCATTGCAAAGGTAGTCTTCTCCGTTCCGACCCTATGACTGCCATGCACAGACACACCAACCCCGCCGCCCATGACAATGCCGTTGATTAACGAGATGTAGGGCTTCGGATAGGCTTTGATTTGAGCATTCAGGAGATACTCACCCTTGAAGAACGCAGCGAGGCCTTTACTCTCTCCGGCCATCCTGGCGTCATAGATGCTGCGAATATCACCGCCCGCGCAAAACGCTTTTTCCCCAGCCCCCTTGATGACGACATGTGAAATGCTGGCATCATCAGCCCAGTGTGCAAGCTGCGCGGCCAGGTCCGTGACCATCCCATGGTTCAATGCGTTGAGAGCCTTGGGACGGTTCAAGGTGACAAAGCCGGCCTTACCGCGTTTCTCAAAAAGAATGTCGTCGCACACAGAGCATCCTCACAAATCAAAATCAGAGTCGTTTCAAAAGTATCGAGACGTTTTCTATGTCAGTCCTTCAAAAGATGACGCGAGATAATCAACCGCATCACTTCATTGGTCCCTTCCAGAATCTGGTGAACCCGAACATCGCGGAAGAATCGTTCAATCGGGTAATCACGCAGATAGCCGTATCCTCCATGAAGCTGCAGAGCTTCGTTGACGACTTTGAAGCCGGTGTCTGTTGCCAACCGTTTGGCCATCGCGGCCAGTTTTGTGGCTTCGGGCGTTTTGGCATCCACAGCACCTGCCGCCTTGTGCAGCAACAGACGCGCTGCTTCTACTTCCGTCGCCATGTCTGCAATGCGGAATTGAAGCGCCTGAAAGGCAGTCAATGGTTTGCCGAATTGCTTGCGCTCATTCATATAGGCGATAGCCTGATCGAGACATTCCTGCGCAGGACCGATTGAACATGCACCGATGTTCAGACGGCCACCGTCAAGGGCAGCCATGGCAATCTTGAACCCCTGCCCTTCGGCACCGACCAAATTTGATTTGGGAACGCGGCAATCCTGGAAATTGACTTGCGCCGTTGGCTGACTTTTCCAGCCGAGCTTTTCTTCATTGGCGCCATAACTCAGGCCCAGTGTTCCCTTTTCGACCAAAAGACAAGACACGCCAGCTGGGCCATCACCTCCGGTTCGAACCATCACAGCATAGAGGTCACTCACCCCACCACCGGAAATAAACGCTTTCGAACCGTTCAGGATATAGTGATCGTCATCATCTTTTGCAGTTGTGCGAAGGGCTGCGGCATCAGAGCCTGATCCCGGCTCGGTCAGGCAGTAACTGGTCAACAGCTCCATGGTGCAGAGTTGCGGCAGGAACTTTTGCCGCAGATCTTCTGATCCATATGTATCGATGATCCAGGCAACCATATTGTGGATCGAGATGTAAGCAGCAGTCGATGTGCAGCCTCGTGACAATTCTTCGAAGATCAGCGTCGCATCCAGTCGGGTCAGAGCCGACCCGCCGACGTCTTCTTTTACATAAATGCCGCCGAAGCCGAGTTCTGCTGCTTTGCGAAGAGTCGGAATTGGGAAATAACTGTCTTCATCCCATTTCTTGGCGTTTGGCGTGAGCTCATCCCGGGTGAAACTCGCGGCCATGTCCTTAAACGCACGCTGATCTTCGCTGAGTGTAAAATCCATGGCTGACCTCCCTATGCGCACATCGATCCGAATCCTCAGTGCACTGCATTGGCTGTTATCTGTTTCCGCTGCACTAAAACATATTTGACGCATACGTCAAACAATCTATTTTTTGTTATAAATTTCAGTTGTTTTACAGAATGTTGGATTGCGCGAACGAGCATGATAGGTTGTGCGAAATGTCTCTAGGGCATCATTTTTGAATTCGCTCCCATCAAACAGGCTTTGTTATGGCGTCCCACACTTCTTTTCCCAAAGTCACGTCCGACGATATGGACGCTCTCCTTGCTGGCACACGTATGCGCCGAAACAGGCAGACTGATTGGTCGCGCCGCTTGGTCCGCGAGAATACGCTGACCGTTGACGATCTGATTTGGCCAATTTTTCTGGTCGAAGGCAAAAATGTTCGCCAACCGGTTTCCTCTATGCCCGGTGTGGAGCGTCTCTCGGTTGATGAAGCAGTCAGGGATGCAAACATGGCTGCTGAGCTCGGCATTCCGGCAATTGCAGTCTTCCCGTACACAGACCCGGACTTGCGCGACGAGATGGGGACAGAAGCCCTTAATGCGGAAAACCTGACGTGTCAGGCCTGCCGGGCCATCAAGGCCGAGAGACTCAATCTTGGCCTGATGACCGATGTGGCGCTCGACCCTTACACCAGCCACGGCCACGATGGCTTGATGAAAGGTGAAACGATCCTCAATGATGAAACCATCGACCAGCTCTGCCGTCAGGCGCTCAATCAGGCGGCCGCTGGCTGCGATGTCATTGCGCCCTCGGACATGATGGACGGTCGCATCGGCGCTATTCGTCAGGCTCTCGATTCCGAGGAGTTCCGCAATACACAGATCATGGCGTATTCCGCGAAATACGCCTCGGCCTTTTATGGTCCGTTTCGCGATGCAGTCGGTTCGTCAGGCGCCTTGAAAGGCGACAAGCGCACCTATCAGATGGACCCCGCCAATACCGATGAAGCAATCCGCGAGACGGAACTCGATATAGCCGAGGGTGCCGACATGGTGATGGTCAAGCCCGGAATGCCGTACCTAGATATCGTTCGTCGTCTCAAGGATGAATTCCAAGGACCGACTTACGCCTACCAAGTGTCCGGTGAGTTCGCGATGATCAAGGCAGCTGCTGGAAACGGTTGGCTGGATGAAGATCGTGCCATGATGGAAAGCCTGCTGGCCTTCAAGCGTGCCGGAGCCGACGGCATTCTGACTTATTTTGCGCCGAAGGTTGCGCAGATGCTCGCAGACAAGAAATGACAATTGGATCAGGATCTGCTGATCCTTCAGACGTCACTTATTCTGAGGTTCAGAATGCTGCCGGTTTGATCAAGGGCGCTGTTCTTGAAACGCCGTGTCTACCGCCCCCGCGCCTGTCGCAGCTCACCGGGGCGGACGTTTTCGTCAAATACGAAAACATGCAAGTCACCGGAGCATTCAAGGAACATGGTGCGCTTGTCAAATTGCTCAGCCTGACAGACGGTGAACGCAAACGCGGGGTCATAGCGGTCTCTGCCGGAAACCATGCACAGGGTGTTGCTTACCACGCAGGACGTTTGGGGATCCCGGCAACAATTGTCATGCCAGCGCTGACGCCTTTTGTGAAAATCGCGGCAACGCGTGCCTATGGCGCTGAAGTCGTGCTGGTAGGTGACACTTTGGCAGAAGCCAAGACAGAAGCGGACCGGCTGGCGAACGAGCGTAACCTGGTCTGGGTGCATCCCTACGACGACAAACACGTCATTCACGGCCAGGGCACCATCGGGATCGAGATGCTATCCGCACATCCGGATCTTGATGTGCTGATCGTCCCCATTGGCGGCGGCGGGCTGATTGCGGGCATTGCGACGGCTGCCAAAGCCATCAAGCCTTCCATCCAGGTGATCGGCGTTGAAACGACGCTCTATCCCGGCATGTGGGGCGCGTTCTATGGCAAAGATGTACGCTGCGAAGGTGCAACGATTGCAGAAGGCATTGCCGTTCGAGACATCGGCGAACTGCCCACTGCTGTGGTCAAACACCGGGTGGATGATGTTCTGCTGGTGTCCGAAAGCAGCATTGAGCGCGCAATAAACGCCTATTTGACCATGCAAAGAACGATTGCCGAAGGTGCAGGGGCGGCTGGAATGGCTGCCCTTTTGTCCGACCCGGAACGATTTGCAGGAAAACGTGTCGGGTTGGTTTTATGCGGCGGCAACATCGACCCGCGCCTCCTCTCCAAGATCGTTGTCCGCGAACTTGCTCGTGACGGGCGTCTCGTCTCCATCCGTATTGACACACCCGACCGGCCGGGTGTTCTCGGTGAAATCGCAACTGTGATCGGTGACATGCAGGGCAATGTGGTCGATGTCGAGCATCACCGCCTATTCCTGAACGTACCAGCCAAGGGCGCGACACTCGACGTCAGCTTTGAGGCCTTTGACCGCCCGCACGGCGAGCGAATTGTTGCGGAACTGAGAGAACGCGGCTTTATCGTGCGTTATATGGAAATCGGTGAACGGATGGAATAGACGACTATTCTACGATCAGACTTCCTACGATGAGTTTGCTTTTGCGGCAAAGCATCCCCACATCTGTGTCATCATGAATTTGGGAGCACTAAATGTCTGTTGAAACGACGACCTCTTATGAACGCCAAAACGCGTTTGATCCGTTTCAGCATCCCAACCTGTTTTCAGGTGTTCGGAGCAACCGGATATTTGCGTTTTTCATCGATCTGGTCGTTGTGGCTCTTTTGACGTTCGCGGCAGGTGTGATCGTATTCGTGCTTGGTGTTTTCACACTCGGCCTTGGCTTTATGCTCTATGCAATCCTGCCGACTGCAGTCGCGTTGATTTATGTCGCCGTTACCCTTGGTGGCCCTGCTGCTTCTACGCTTGGAATGCGCGCAATGGGCCTGGAAATGCGGCTCTGGTACGGAGCCAAACCGTATCCCTTGCTTGCAGTGGTCCATGTCATCCTCTTCTGGTTTTCGGTTTCACTACTGACACCGCTGGTGCTGCTGGTGTCCCTGTTCTCGGATCAAAAACGGTTGTTGCATGATATCGTTCTCGGGACAGTGGTCATCAACTCTGCGGCCTATCGGGACTACGCTCTGAACCAGGACCTCAACGCCTGAAGAACTTACACCAAGAGAAAACAACTCTGTTTTCAGCCGTGTAGCGTGAAAAACTAAACCGGTATTAGCGCTAAATAAGGAATAGTACCCTTCCATTGCTGCGCCCGGTTGCTCTAAAGTGCCTGTCTAACAACTTGGTGTCGGTGGTTTTGGGCAGGTGAATGCTATCAATTGATATTGCAATGGCACTCACCTTTCTGGTGATTGCATCCACTGTCGTACTCTACGCTCTGGAGCGTTATCCGATTGAAACGGTGGCGCTAGGATCTGTCTCAGCTTTTATAGTCATTTTTACAATCCTTCCGGTTGAACTGCCGGGTGGAAAACTTGTTTCAACCGGCGACTTTCTGGCCGGGTTCGCCAACCCTGCCTTGATTACCGTGATCTGCCTTTTGATTATCGGACAGGGCCTTTTCCAGACAGATGCACTCGAAGGCCCTGCAAAATCAATCGTCAAATGGACAAGAGGCAAGTCCCAGACGGCCGCCATTCCTATCCTGATCGCCGTTGCGGTCTTGAGCGCATTTTTGAATAACACGCCGGTCGTGGTGATGTTTTTGCCTATCCTCACTGCTGTTGCGGCGACAGTTGGCCAATCCCCTTCACGCGTTTTGATGCCCTTGTCTTTCATCGCGATACTTGGCGGCATGACCACATTGATCGGATCATCGACGAACCTGCTCGTTGCCAATTACGCTGCTCAGAACTCTGACCTTAAACTGACCTTCTTCAGCTTCACCCCGATTGGTTTAATGGTTGCATCTGCTGGTGCTGTGTATGTGTTTTTTATCATGCCTCATCTATTGAAATCCCGGAAAACCATGACCGAGGAATTTAATCCGACCACAGGAAAGCAATTTATTGCGCAGATCGAAATCACTTACGGCCATCCGCTCGACGGTGTTGTATCTGTATCCGGGATGTTTCCGAAACTGAAGGACATGACCGTTCGCCTTGTTCAACGGGGTCAAAAGCCGCTCTTGCCACCCTTTGAAAACGTTGTCTTGTCTCCTGGCGACACGGTAATTGTAGCAGCGACCCGCGCGGCTCTGGCCAACGCTCTTGCCCGCCGCCAACCCCTCATGGAGGCCGACACCGATACCAACACGGACGGCAAGGAACCCGCCGCTATCCAACCAGGATCCGTAAGTCTTGCAGAAGTCGTCGTGGCACCTGCATCGAGAATGATGGGACGAACCTTGCCGCAATCTGGGTTCTACAATGAAACCGGTTGTCTGGTGATGGGTATCCAGCGCAGAAGCCGGATGCCGCGCATGGCCATGAACGACATTCGGCTCGAAGCTGGCGATGTTTTGCTGGTTGCCGGTAACGAAGACGAGATTGCCCGTCTGCGCGGCAACAGAGACGTGCTGTTGATGGACTGGTCTATGACCGAAGTCCCACGACGCCGGTATGCTCCCAGGGCACTGGCGATATTTGCTGGCGTCGTTCTGCTCGCGGCCAGCGGGATTGTTCCAATTGTCTCGGTGGCGGTTGCCGGAACCTTCGCGATGATCGCAACTGGCTGCCTCAACATACGGCAGGCCATGCGCGCGATAGACAGCCGTATATTCATGCTTGTTGGCGCTTCTTTGGCGGGAGCCGTTGCACTTGAGGCAACTGGAGGTGCGACTGCAATCGCTTCGGGCCTTGTGTATCTGCTTCATGGATCACCGCCTGCAGTGATCCTGTCTGCATTGTTCTTTATCGTAATGGTACTGACGAATTTTCTGTCGAACAATGCTGCAGCCGTATTGTTCACGCCGATTGCAATCAATCTTGCCAATCAAATCGGACAACCGCCTGAAGCGTTTGTCGTCTGTCTGATCATTGCGGCCAACACATCTTTTGCGACGCCAGTCGGATATCAGACCAACCTGATCGTCATGGGGCCGGGCCACTACAAGTTCTCCGATTTTCTGCGAGCTGGTGCGCCGCTCGCGCTTGTTTTATGGTTGACCTTCTCAATCGTCGCGCCATGGTACTATGGACTTTGAACATGACTTAGAAGGATCGCGGGACAATTCGGTGACACGGCACCCCACAGACCATCCGCAGTTCTATCTGACGGCACCATCTCCCTGCCCTTATCTTGAGGGACACCAGGAACGGAAGGTGTTTACACATCTTGTCGGCCACGGCGCGCCGGCGCTCAACGAAGTTCTGACGCAAGGCGGCTTTCGACGCAGTCAGAACATTGCTTACCGCCCCGCCTGTGAACAGTGCCAAGCCTGTGTTTCCATCCGTGTCCGGGTTGATGAATTCAAGTGGACAAAATCTTTGAAGCGGGTCTGGAATTCCGGATCCGACCTGATTGGGGCCCGTTTACCGGCAAGCCCCTCTGCAGAGCAATACGATCTATTTCGGGACTATCTTGAAGCCCGCCATGAAGATGGCGGCATGACGGAAATGAGCATTCTTGACTATGCCATGATGGTCGAGGACACCCATGTCGAAACACTGGTTGTCGAATATCGCAAAAAGGGGCCTGAGTCATTCATGACCGGGGCCGGTGAAGGTCCCTTGCTCGGCGTCGCTTTGAGTGACCAATTGTCTGACGGGCTCTCCATGGTCTACTCTTTTTATGACCCGTCCTATGAGAATACGGCGCTTGGAACCTTCATGATTCTCGATCACATAGAGCGCGCCCGAAAGCTCGGCCTTCCCCATATTTATCTGGGGTATTGGGTCGAGGGCTCAGCAAAAATGGCTTATAAAGCGCGTTTCAGGCCGCAAGAGCATCTTGGTCCGGATGGTTGGGCAATCAAAGATGCTGCGCGTACCTCTTCGGACTCACGGTCCGAAGACCAACGAACTTTGCCAAGTATAGATTGAAGTCAAGGAAGGTGCTTGCGAACCGAGTCAAACACTGACCGGAACATGTCTTCCGTCAACCGCCTGGTGTTGGTGTTATACCGTGAGCAGTGGTAGCTGTCGAAAAGGGTCAATTCTGTTCCCGGCAACTCATGTTGAGCACCATGTGCAAAGGGAAACTGCGCCCGTTTCATGTCCAGCGCGGTCAGAAAAGTCTCATGTGCAATTCGGCCCAGAGCCAGAACAGCACTGATTGACGGATAAGCCGCCAGTGTTGACAGAAGATAGGGTCGGCAGGTTTTGATTTCCGGGCCTGTCGGCTTGTTCTGTGGTGGCAGACAACGCACAGCATTCGTAATGATGGCGTCCTTTAAAACAAGCCCATCATCGGGATGTGCCAGATACTGGCCTTCTGCAAAGCCATAATCGAGCATCGTCTTGTAAAGCAAGTCGCCGGCGTAATCGCCTGTAAACGGACGTCCTGTCGCATTGGCTCCCCGCATCCCGGGAGCCAATCCAACTATCAGCAATCTTGGTGCTTCAGATGTAAACGACGGGACAGGTGCATTGAACCATTCAGGTTGAGCAGCCTGCATTTCCTGACGAAATTCCACCAACCGAGGACACTCTTTGCAATCAAGTGCCGGATCAACAGGTACAAGGTCAGACGACGTCACCGCCATTTTGCCAGACCTCAGTAGTCGTCGTCATCTTCGTCATCATCTTGCTCGGGCACTTGTGGGCGCACCGGGCGTTCAGACGGATCACGGCCAATCTTGTTTGCAAGGCTGGACAATTCGATAAAATGGTCAGCCTGGCGACGAAGATCATCGGCGATCATGGGAGGCTGTGTTTTCAGTGTGGATACAACACTGACCTTGCGACCTTTGCGCTGCAAAGCTTCGACGAGAGAGCGGAAGTCGCCATCGCCAGAGAACAGAACAACATGATCAACAGTTTCGACAATCTCCATGGCATCAACTGCCAATTCGATGTCCATGTTGCCTTTCACCTTGCGGCGTCCGGCACTGTCGACGAATTCCTTGACCGGCTTTGTAATGACCTTGTAGCCATTGTAATCGAGCCAATCGATAAGCGGACGTATGGAGGAATACTCCTGATCTTCGATCAAGGCCGTATAATAATAGGCCCGCAGCAGGTAAGCCTGACCTTGGAATTCCCTCAAAAGTCTCTTGTAGTCGATATCAAAGCCGATTGCCTTGGCGGTGGAGTACAAATTAGCTCCATCAATAAACAGAGCAACTTTTTCACGTGCATCAAACATTATTATTAAAATCCTTCTTCGACCATGCGCATGGATTGCCGTCGGCGTTTTCGGGTCCCGCAACCCTATCTACAAATCGCCATTCGAAATATCCGGCACATATGCTGGTGGCTTAAAGCAGATACATAGTACCACCACAGCCACCTTATTGTTTTACTTTTTCCCGTTAGAATTCTTGCTTCTTTTTTGGGCGTTTCATTTGCCGTACACTATTCCGTCGGCATGCTGCAATGCAAAAGAGTTTATACCAAAAGAAAACTGTCAAATTTCCAGCAATTAATGCTGCTGCCCTCTTAAATCTGACAAGGGGTTGCAATTTGTAAATTCCGTCTCTATACGCTGGGAATTCAAGTTCATTCAGCTAATGGAGACGTCGTATGGCGCGCGTGACCGTCGAGGACTGCATCGACAAGGTCGAAAACCGGTTTGAGCTGGTGCTGATTGCTGCGCATCGCGCTCGCATGATCTCAAGCGGTTCACCCCTGACCATAGATCGTGACAACGATAAAAACCCGGTTGTTGCTCTTCGCGAAATCGCCGAGGAAACCGTTAGCCCTGAAGACATGAAAGAGGACCTGATCCACTCACTGCAGAAATTTGTGGAAGTGGATGAGCCTGAAGCGGAAGCTGTTCCGGTGGTTCCAGCTATCGGTCAACATCAGACTACTCAAGTCAATGCAGTTGATGATGGTGCCGTTGAATTCGATCGCATGTCTGAAGAAGATCTTCTGCGCGGTCTCGAAGGCCTTGTTCCGCCTGAGCGGACCGACGACGTTTAAGGTATCAGCATATTCCAAGCCAAGACGTTTCGGGCCTGACTAAGCGTTTTGGCTTATGCTATTATTCATCTCAGTTTTTCCAACCAGTAGCATGGGTCGATTGCGACCATGATGCGTCAATACGAACTCGTTGAACGGGTTACCCGTTACAACCCGGATGCCGACGAAGCTTTGCTCAACAAAGCTTACGTTTATGCTATGCAAAAACATGGCCCGCAGACACGGGCCTCCGGCGATCCATATTTTTCCCACCCGCTTGAAGTTGCTGCAATCCTGACGGACCTGCGGCTCGATGATGCTACGATTGCCGTTGCGCTGCTTCACGACACAATTGAAGACACAGACGCAACCCGAGCAGAGATCGATGACCTATTCGGGGAGGAAATCGGCAAACTCGTCGACGGGTTGACCAAAATCAGTCGTCTCGACCTTCTATCGCAAAAGGCCAAACAGGCAGAAAACTTCCGTAAACTTCTTCTGGCTATCGCCGATGATGTCCGGGTGCTGCTGGTAAAGCTTGCCGACCGCTTGCATAACATGCGTACCCTGCATCACATGCCGGAGCACAAGCGGGGTCGCATTGCCGAAGAGACGATGGAGATCTACGCCCCTCTGGCCGGCCGAATGGGCATGCATGATTTGCGGGAGGAGTTAGAGGACATTTCTTTCCGCACGCTCAATTCGGAAGCTTACGAAACCATAACCGAACGGCTTGCAGACCTTCGGGAAACCAACAAGGGCCAGATCGCCGAAATCGAGTCTACTCTTACCGAACGTCTTTCAGAACGCGGTATGGCCGCTATGGTGAAGGGCCGGGAGAAGAGACCCTACTCCATTTTCCGGAAGATGCAGCGCAAGGCGATCGGCTTTGAACAACTGTCAGATATTTACGGTTTCCGCGTAACAGTGGCGACTGAAGAGGCCTGCTATCGGGTCCTGGGGGTCATTCATACTACATGGCCAACTGTTCCAGGACGATTCAAGGACTATATCTCAACGCCAAAACAGAACGACTACAAGTCGATCCATACAACGATCGTTGGTCCATCGCGGCAGCGTGTCGAACTACAGATCCGAACCATCTCAATGGACCGTGTTGCGGAATACGGCATTGCAGCACATGCGCTTTACAAAGACGGTGAATTCGGTGGCCGCAACATTGCCCAACACACGGAAGACTGCCGCGCATTCGAATGGCTTAGGCGGACAACAGAACTCCTGGCACAAGGCGACACGCCTGAAGAGTTCATGGAAAACACCAAACTGGAACTGTTCCATGACCAAGTGTTTTGCTTCAGTCCCAAGGGCCGGCTTATCGCGCTGCCCCGTGGCGCCACCCCTATCGATTTCGCCTACGGGGTCCATACTGATATCGGCAACACCTGCGTAGGCTGCAAGATCAACGGCAAGATCATGCCTTTGGTCACAGAACTCCACAATGGCGATGAAGTTGAGATTATTCGCTCACCGGCACAAACACCTCCCCCGGCCTGGGAGGCTATTGCTGTAACCGGCAAAGCTCGCGCTGCAATACGCCGAGCCACCCGTGAATCTGTTCGAAAACAATATGGCACCCTCGGCGAGCACATTTTAAAGCGTGCATTTGCGAGTGCAAACAAGACCTATTCCGCAGACATTCTGGAAGCGGTTTTGAGCCAGGTCCACCAAAGCAGCGTCAATGACTTATTGGCTGCCGTAGGGCGTGGTGACTTGAATGCGCAGACAATCCTGAAGGCAGCACACCCTGATTATCAGGACGAAAGAGTTGTTATCTCGGGACCGCCTTCAGGCGAAGGCTGGTTTGATCTAGAACAGGCTCATGGTTTGAAATTCAGAATTCCGCCGGGAGAATTACCGCTTGGATCCGAGCCCAACAGCATACCTGACGCCTCCAACACTGACATAGCCTTACCCATCAGAGGCTTGAGCGGCGACATACCGGTGAGCTTTGCGCCTAATGGTGGCGCTGTTCCCGGGGACCGGATTGTTGGGATCTTGATCCCGACAGAAGGACTGACCATCTATCCGATACAGTCCCCGGCACTAAAGGAGTTTGATGACCAATCTGATCGATGGGTTGATGTCCGGTGGGACATTGACGTGGACACTCCAGAGCGTTTCCCGGCCAGACTGGATATTTCAGCAGCCAATGAACCCGGATCACTGGCAACCATTGCCCAGATTATCGGTGAAAACAGCGGAAATATTGACAATGTCAAGATGACTCAAAGAGCTTCTGATTTCCACAAAATGATAATTGATCTTGAAGTCTGGGATTTGAAACACCTGAACCGGATCATCAACCAATTGCGCTCCAAACCGAATGTTTCCAGTGTCAGCCGCGTGAACGGCTAACAAAGAGCATCAAAAAAGGGATTATATCCATGACGCGTGACGACGTTTTGGCAATATTCAAGGAAGCCGGTGCATTTCTTGAAGGCCATTTCATCCTGACTTCAGGCTTACGCAGCCCTGTTTTTCTGCAGAAAGCGCGTGTCTTCATGTATCCGGATAAAACCGAAAAATTGTGCAAGGCGCTGGCTGAAAAGATCAAATCTGCGGACCTTGGTCCGATAGACTATATTGTGTCGCCTGCGCTCGGCGGGTTAATACCGGGATACGAAACGGCCAGGCACCTCAACGTCCCTGCCATGTGGGTCGAACGGGAGGATGGTGAATTTCGTTTACGGCGATTTGAACTGCCCAAGGGGTCCCGCGTCATAGTAATTGAGGATATCGTGACAACAGGCCTTTCTTGTCGTGAAACGGTAACCTCGTTGAAAGTACTTGGTGCTGAAGTGTTGGCAGTTGCTTGTCTCATTGACCGTTCAGGTGGCGAGGCCGATGCCAGTGCGCCAGTGATATCACTGGCAAAATACAAAGTGCCTGCCTATGAGCCTGATAACCTGCCGCCAGAACTTGCGGCGCTGCCTGCGGTCAAGCCCGGCAGTCGCGGCTTGAGCTGATAAACCGAATACACAGGACCAAACGCTAAAACATGTTGTTTCGCCGCAGAGATAATCCAACTCGCATTCAGCAATTTCGTGTCGCAGTGTGGCCTCGCAACAGCTGGGCCCGTTCGACACGCTATTTCGGCAAACGTGTTTTACGCCTGACCGCCACGCCACATGCGATTGCGATCGGATTTGCGGCAGGGACTGCAGCTTCGTGTACACCGCTGATCGGGTTTCATTTTTTAACCGCGTTTGTTTTTGCCTATTTGGTGCGCGGCAACATGATTGCCGCTGCCATCGGCACATCGATAGGCAATCCGCTTACATTTCCGTTCATCTGGGCATCAACCTTCAAAATCGGTCAATGGGTTCTTCATGGGCAAGCCCCTGATACGGACCCCCATGAAGTCCATCAGCAGTTTCAGAGCGGACTTTTTGCAAAATCGCTTGATGCCCTTTGGCCTATGGTCAAACCAATGTTCATTGGTTCAGTCCCCCTAGGGCTGGTCGTTGGGACGGTATTTTACGTCATTGTTCTGAAGAGTGTTGAAGTCTATCAACGCCGCCGCCGCAGAACGATCGAAAACGGGAATGGTCGCTTGTTTCCCGCGCCGACTGCTGTCGAAGAAGACGCCGGTTCTTGAAAAACAGCGGTTTTGACCCACATAAGTCGCTCGACACTTTAGGTATTTGAATACATCCACATGATTCTGACGATCGGCAGAAATTTGATCGACTTCCAACGGATCAGAAGAATTCCGATCAACTTGCAGGTTCTTTGCGAGCCTCATGAGCATAACTAAATTTGGCAACACAACGCAAAGCAGTTGGTGCATTGCTTCAACCGGCTTGAAGAGATAAGAGTTGCGCATTGTGAGTAACCCGCGACAACACCGTGGCTGATCAAATTGACCAAGGGATAATATGAGCGTGTCTGAAAACAGAAAAGACAATGATGGCGGCCTCTACGAGACCGGAAAAGTCATCGTCCAAGCCCTGCTGATCGCTCTCGTGGTCCGGACACTATTATTTCAGCCGTTCAACATTCCGTCAGGCTCGATGAAAGATACCTTGCTGATTGGTGACTATCTGTTTGTCTCCAAGTACAGCTACGGTTATTCGCGGTACTCATTCCCGTTTGGTCTAGCCCCTATTTCGGGACGCATATTTGGTTCAGAGCCTGAACGCGGTGATGTTGCTGTCTTTAAACAACCCACTGATACGTCAGTAGACTATATCAAGCGTGTGATCGGATTGCCGGGCGATACCGTCCAGATGATTGATGGTGTGGTGCATATCAATGGCACAGCGGTTGAGCGCCAGCAGATCGATGATTACATCGAACAATCTCCGTCAGGTGCCGTTCGCCGTGTCCCCCGTTTTCGGGAAACTCTGCCGAATGGCGTCAGCTTTGAAACGTTGGACCTGACCCCGCGCGGCCAATTGGACAACACACGGGAATACAAAGTTCCGGACGGCCATTATTTCATGATGGGCGACAATCGGGACAACTCTATCGACAGCCGGGTTCTGAGCCGTGTCGGTTATGTTCCCTATGAGAACTTCATTGGACGGGCGGAAATTCTGTTCTTCTCGATTGGTGACGGAACACCGGCATGGCAGATTTGGACATGGCCTTGGACAGTGCGCTGGAACCGGATTGGCCGGACACTTTGACGCTCACGATCCGAAAACAGCGCCTAACTGGTTCATGAGACAGTGAACACGTTAAAACAAAATCGGATATCAGCGCTCAAGACCGCGCTTCAATATGAGTTCAGGGATCTCGAGCTTCTCCGGGTAGCCCTTACTCATGCCAGCGCGCTTGCTCCTTCCGACACTGTTGCCGGGAGCTACCAGCGTCTGGAGTTTCTGGGTGACCGGGTTCTTGGCCTTGCAATCGCTGCGATGTTGCACGGTCATTTTCCGAAGGCTGATGAAGGCGAACTAGCCCGTCGTTTCAATCACATGGTCAAGCGCGAGACCTGTGCTGAAGTTGCACAGGAACTCGGTGTTGGCGATGCAATGCGGATTGGCCAGGCGGAAGCACAAACAGGTGGCCGCCAAAAGACTGCCCTGCTTGCGGATATTTGCGAAGCCATCATTGCCGCCATATTCCTAGATGGCGGATATGAAGCCGCAGCAAGTTTTATAGAACGCCTTTGGGAACCGCGTATGTTATCGTGGACCGGACCGCTCAGGGATGCCAAGACAACCTTGCAGGAGTGGGCTCAATCCAAAAGCTTGCCGACTCCCAGATACGACGTGACTGACCGCGACGGGCCTGATCATGCACCCAATTTTACCGTTGCAGTGATCGTGCGGGGGCTCGAACCGGAAGAAGGAAAAGGCGGTTCCAAGCGGATCGCGGAACAAAACGCAGCGGAAGCTGTCCTGCGCCGGGAAGGCGTCTGGAAAGAATAGGCACACATTGAGCGACGACAACACACCCGACGGTCCTGATGACGATACCAACGAGTACGTGCCTCCGCAGGGTCGATTTGACATGCCTTTGCCGGACCCGATTGCGGCAATGCCTGCTGACACCAAGGCAGGCTTCATTGCACTTATTGGCGCTCCCAATGCCGGCAAATCAACGCTGATCAATCAGCTGGTCGGCACAAAAGTCTCGATTGTCACGCATAAGGTCCAGACAACGCGATCAATCGTTCGCGGTGTTACCATGCACGGCAAAGCCCAACTAGTATTCATCGACACGCCCGGGATCTTCAAGCCAAAACGTCGACTGGACAGGGCGATGGTCGATACTGCCTGGGGCGGAGCAAGGGACGCAGACCTCATCGCGCTTCTGATCGACGCGCGCAAAGGTATCGACGAGGAAGTCGAAAACATCCTGAAACGCTTGTCCAGTCAATCAGCGCCAAAAGTCCTGATCCTGAACAAGACAGACGTTGCCAAAGGCGAGAAGCTTTTGGACATTGCGCAAAAGGCCAACGACTATCTACGCTTCGAGGAGACCTTCATGGTTTCCGCGCTCAAAGGCGATGGGACTGAAGCGATTTTGGATCACTTCGCCTCGAAGGTTCCCGAAGGGCCGTGGCTTTACCCTGAAGATCAACCATCAGATTTGCCCTTGCGCATTTTGGCGTCCGAAATCACGCGCGAGAAACTGTTTGAACGGCTTCATCAGGAACTTCCCTATATCTCCACGGTCGAAACCGAACGCTGGGAAACAAAAAAAGACGGATCAGCACGGATCGAACAGACAATCTTTGTTGAGCGGGATAGCCAGAAGAGCATTGTTCTGGGCAAGCGTGGCCAGACGATCAAATCAATATCCCAGTCAGCCCGGGAGGAATTGTCCGAGATCATTGATGCACCGGTCCATCTATTCCTGTTCGTGAAAGTCCGCGAAAACTGGGGAGACGATCCGGAACGGTATCGCGAGATGGGACTGGAATTTCCAAAATAGCTGGCCAAAGTGCCCGAATCCTCCCCTATTCAAACGTGATCATAAAACAGGATTGAACGCGTGGAATGGAGCGGACGCGGTGTGGTGCTGACCACTCGCAAACACGGCGAGAATGATGTGATCCTGGAAGTCATGACACTCGATCATGGCCGCCATCTGGGTCTCGTGCGTTCAGGACGATCAAAACGAAATCGTCCCGTGCTCCAACCCGGCAACGAGCTCGACCTGACTTGGCGGGCTCGCCTTTCTGATCATCTGGGACAGTTTCTGATCGAACCGCATACCTTGCGAGCAGGCGACCTGATGACGACGGGTCTTGGATTGGCGGCCCTTCAGCATCTGGCGTTCCTGGTGAGGCTCCTGCCGGAACGTCATCCATATCCGAAGATCTTCAATGCCTTGACTGTCGTTCTCGACCATCTGGAAACGGCAGATTCAGCCGGGGCTTTGCTCATCAAGTTTGAGCTGGAGCTTCTAAAGGAGTTTGGTACTGGACTGGACCTGGCGTCTTGTGCCGCGACGGGTACAACGGATAACCTTGCCTATGTTTCTCCAAAGTCAGCCCGTGCTGTAAGCCGTGAAGCTGGCCAACCTTACCACGACAAGCTTTTGCCACTGCCCGGGTTTCTTCTTCACGGACAACGGCAAAAAGGCAGTGAACTGACCTGGACCGACGTGACGCAAGGACTTGAGCTGACAGGCTATTTTCTGGGTCGGCAGCTTGAAGAGCGAAACACGTCCGATAGTGGCACACGCGGATTGTTGCTCAATGCGCTGGAGAAACGGTATCGAGCCGACTTTCCATGGAACTTTTAGTGCCTCCGCACCGTACTATTTGGTAACCGGATTTTCCTGTTTTCTGCTGCTCGAGCTCCATGGCGATGATCCTTTTGCCCACAGGAGCTGCGAATTTCCGTTGAAAATCTGCCAATTCGCTCTGTTTGGCGGGGAACAGAATTGCACTCATCTGACGAACCAGTTAGCAAGCAATCATGGGAAAAGAGACGACACCACCGCCCAGCGGTATTGAAGGCATCAACCTGAAAGACGCTCTGGAAGAGCGCTATCTCGCCTATGCACTGTCAACCATCATGCACCGGGCTCTTCCCGATGTACGGGATGGTATGAAACCCGTGCACCGGCGTCTGCTTTATGCGATGCGCCTTTTGAAACTTGATCCAGGTGCTGGCTTCAAGAAATGCGCCCGTGTCGTTGGTGACGTTATCGGTAAATACCATCCGCACGGTGATCAGGCCGTTTATGATGCCCTTGTACGTCTCGCTCAGGACTTTGCGCAACGCTACCCGCTGATCGACGGACAAGGCAACTTTGGCAACATCGATGGCGATAACGCAGCGGCGATGCGTTACACCGAAGCGCGGATGACGGACACTGCAAAACGTCTTCTGGACGGACTTGACGAAAACTCCGTCGATTTCCGCGAGACGTATGACGGTGAAGACAAAGAACCGATTGTCTTGCCAGGTGGATTTCCAAACCTGCTTGGCAATGGGTCTTCCGGGATCGCAGTCGGCATGGCGACGTCCATTCCACCGCACAACGCCTTTGAGCTATGTGAAGCTGCTCAGGTTCTCATCAAAAATCCGAATGCAGAAGTGGATGAGCTTCTAGAACACATCAAGGGCCCGGATTTCCCAACCGGTGGCCTTCTGGTATCTGACCAAGGCTCTATCCGCGAAGCCTATGCGACAGGACGCGGGAGTTTTCGGGTCCGGGCGCGCTGGGAAGTCGAAGAGCTGGGCCGGGGCCAATGGGTAATTGTTGTCACCGAAATTCCCTACCAGGTGCAGAAGTCCCGGCTAATCGAAAAAATCGCGGAACTTTTGATCGCGCGCAAACTGCCGCTGCTTGACGATGTTCGCGATGAATCTGCCGAAGACATTCGGGTGGTTTTGGCTCCACGTTCCAAAAACGTTGATGCCAGTCTTTTAATGGAATCCCTGTTCAAGTTGACGGATCTCGAAAACAGATTTTCCTTGAACATGAACGTTCTTTCCATGGGCAAAGTGCCGATGGTTATGGGCGTCAAGCAGGTTCTGCGCGAATGGCTGGACCATCGCAAGGTTGTCCTGGTTCGCAGATCGGAACATCGGCTTGATCAGATAAATCATAGGCTGGATGTTCTGGCAGGCTATCTGATTGCCTACCTGAATCTCGATGAAGTGATCCGCATCATTCGTGAAGAAGATGATGCCAAGGCCGAATTGATCAGAACTTTTGAATTGAACGACGTTCAGGCCGAAGCCATTCTCAACATGCGTTTGCGTTCCTTGCGCAAGCTTGAAGAGCTGGAAATCAAGAAAGAGCACGACAAGCTCTCAGACGAAAAGGACGGACTCACCAAGCTGCTGGGTTCTGATGCACGCCAGTGGACCAAGATCTCCAAGGAAATCGCAGAGGTATCCAAAGTCTACGGACCTGAAACAACGATCGGAAAACGGCGTACAGACAAATCGGAAGCTCCCGAGACCGACCTGATCGATATTCAGCAGGCGATGATCGAAAAAGAACCGATTACCGTCATTATCTCTGAAAAAGGCTGGATCCGCGCGCTTAAAGGTCATCAGGCAGACCTTTCCAGCCTCACTTTCAAACAGGGTGACAAGCTGAAACTGTCCTTCCACGCCGAAACGACAGACAAGATCCTCGTTTTCTCAACCGGCGGCAAGTTCTTCACTCTTGGTGGAGATCGTCTGCCCGGCGGCCGTGGTCATGGAGAACCGATCCGATTGATGGTGGAAATGGATGAAGCTCAGGACGTCATCAGTGCGTTTGTCCATAAGCCAGGCCGAAATTTGTTGTTGTCCAACAACGAAGCCCGAGGTTTTGTTGTCTGCGAGGATGATGTCGTTGCCAACACCAGAAAGGGCAAACAGGTTCTGAACCTGTCAGCACCTGCAGAAGCCAGCATTTGTGTGGAAGCTACCGGTGACCACGTCGCAATCATTGGCGAAAACCGGAAACTTCTCGTCTTCCCGCTTGCGCAAATCGCTCAAATGAGCCGTGGTCGCGGTGTCCGCCTACAAAGATACAAGGACGGCAACGTCTCTGATATTCGGATATTCAAGGGGGATGGGGGTCTGACTTGGGCCGACAGTTCGGGGCGCAGCTTTACCCGGTCCCTTGATGAACTCGCTGAATGGCGCGGCGAACGCGGACAGGCAGGGCGACTGCCGCCTAGTGGCTTCCCGAGATCAAACAAGTTTGGCCCACGCAGTCTCTAAAAGACATTCCGGTGCCCGCTTCTGCGGGCATTCGTCTTTTTAACTAACAACCTTTTCTCAAATCTACTCGACGCGAAGCGTTTCACCTTGCACTCTGCAGAAAAGGGGAAGCAGCATGAACGCCGCATTTACATTCAATACCAGTCACCGGATCGTCTTCGAGGACGGAGCTGCTGCAAACCTTGCAAGGCATGCTGCTGATTATCTCGGTGCACGTCCGCTGGTGATTACCGACAAGGGAATCATATCCTGCGGATTGCTAAACCCAGTCTTGGATGAGATCCGAAGTGCCGGATTACAGGTCACCGTATTTGATGGCGTCACCGCTGATCCGCACCGTTCCGTTGTCACATCTGCAATAGATACTGCAGGTTCCCATCAACCAACCTCAATCATCGGATTTGGCGGAGGTTCTTCTCTGGATGTTGCCAAACTTGTTGCCCTGCTCCTCGGTAGCAATGAAGACCTCAATGAAGCCTGGGGTGTCGGCAATGCCAAAGGTCCACGCCTGCCACTCCTTCTGATCCCGACAACTGCGGGTACAGGTTCTGAAGTCACCCCCATTTCCATTATCACAGTCGAAGACGACGAAAAGCGTGGTGTGGTCTCTCCTCACCTGTTGCCGGACATAGCAATCCTCGATCCGCTGCTCACAGCAGGTCTTCCTGCGCCAGTCACAGCGGCGACAGGGATTGATGCGATGGTTCATGCTATTGAGGCTTATGCCTCGAAGTCGGCGAACAACAACCCGATGTCCCGAATACTGGCTCTGCAAGCCCTGGAGTTACTGGGGGCAAACATCGAAACGGCTGTTTTCCGCCCTGAAGACAACGCAGCGCGTGGTGCCATGTTACTTGGGTCCATGTTGGCCGGAATGGCGTTTGCTAATTCGCCTGTAGCCGCAGTCCATGCTCTTGCCTATCCGATTGGCGGTACGTTTCATGTCCCTCACGGACTGTCCAATGCGCTTGTTCTGCCTCATGTGCTCCGATTCAACAACGCCGTTGCAGCGAACACTTACGCTGAACTGGCACCGCACCTTTTCCCGGAACTTAAAGAAATTAGCGTTGCTGCAAAACGCGCCGAAGCATTCGCTGACAAGCTGGCGGCGCTTGCGGTGAAACTGGGATTGCAAACCAGTTTGAGAGATGTCGGGATTTCGGAAGACGACCTGCCAAAAATGGCCGCGGATGCAATGAAACAGACACGACTTCTGATTAACAATCCGCGGAAAATGGACGAAGCCGATGCGCTTTCAATCTACAAGGCAGCTCTATGACCCTGGATAGTCTGGGTTCCTCTCCCCGTCCAGCTCCACTATATCGCGCGGATTTTCGGACTTTTCGGGAAATCCCCACCCGGTGGATGGATGTGGACATCTATGGGCATGTGAATAACGTGCAATATCTGAGCTTCTTCGATACGGCGGTAAATGGCTGGTATATTTCGAACAGGCTCCTGGATCCGGCACATAGCGAGCAACTGTTTCTTGTCGCCGAAACCAGCTGTCATTATTTCTCTGAGCTCCTGTTCCCAGGTATCGTTACTGCAGGCCTACGGATCGAGAAACTCGGCCAAAGTTCTATCATTTTTCGAGTTGGCCTCTTTTCCGGAGAGGCAGACAGCACAGCAGCTCACGGACGTTTTGTACATATTCACGTTGACCGGGAAACACACCGACCGGTTCCCATTTCAAACAGAACACGAGTAGTCCTAAATCAGCTCACCTCTTGACCTCAGTTCAAGGGCTGCCCCACTCGGTGCGTGCCAGTTACCATGGACTTTCAACAGGGAAGCCACAGCATTCCCACACCCTGGGACAGCGACATAAGCACAGGCTGTTCACACGTTTCACACAACCTATACACAGCCCTGGAGTGTAGAAGGACGTGAATTCATCGAAGACTGCCGTATATTGGACTAGCCGTAATTCTTCATGATACGCGATTGTTCGCGTTGCCAATCGCGCTTCTTTTCCGTTTCACGCTTGTCATGCAACTTCTTGCCCCGTGCTACAGCGATTTCCATCTTCGCTCTTCCCTTGTCGTTGAAATAAAGCTTCAGGGGAACAATCGTCTTGCCGTCCTTCTGGACCGCCGCAGCAAGCTTGCCGATTTCACGTTTATGCAATAGCAGTTTACGGGGGCGGCGCGGTTCATGGTTGAACCGGTTGGCCTGAAGATATTCCGGAATATAAACGTTGTAGATCCAGATCTCGCCTTTGTGCTCAGCTGCATAGGATTCGCCAATATTGGCTTTTCCTGTGCGCAAGGATTTTACTTCCGTTCCCTTCAGCTCAATCCCGACTTCTATAGTATCTTCAATCTCATAATTGAACCGGGCCTTCCGGTTGTCGGAGATGATGGTCCGGCCCGGATCGCCCCCTTTTCTCGGAGCCATTATATTATTCCTCAGGGACGCTCAATGTTCCCTTTGTTGCTTGTTGTCAGTTCAGGAGCCCTGCGTGGGCAAGTGCCTCACGGATCTCAACTTTTGTTGGTTCTGTGATCGGAACCAATGGCAACCGAAGTTCCTCTTCGATCTTGCCAAGAAGAGACAACGCATATTTGGCACCAGTCGGGCTTGGTTCAAGGAACAGGGCTCGGTGCAATGGCGCAAGGCGATCTTGATAAGCCAGCGCTTTCTTGTAATCACCGGCCAATGTTGCCGCTTGAAACTCAGCACATAAACGAGGTGCAACGTTAGCGGTTACCGAAATACAACCAGTACCGCCATGCGCATTAAACGCAAGTGCGGAAATGTCTTCACCTGACAGTTGGACGAAATCCGGACCACACAAGTGGCGTTGTCGGCTCGCTTTTGCAAGATCTGCCGTAGCATCCTTTACACCCACGATATTGGTGCAATTCTCATAAAGGTCAGCCATGGTTTCCGGTGCCATATCGATGATCGAACGTCCCGGAATATTGTAAATGATAATCGGAATTCCGACCGCATCATTAACTGCCTGATAATGTGCTTTCAGACCTGCCTGGTTTGGCTTGTTGTAGTACGGCGTTACGACCAATACAGCATCCGCCCCAGCCTTTTCAGCATGTTGAGCCAGATCTATGGCTTCGAGCGTATTGTTTGAGCCTGCGCCAGCGATCACGGGCACGCGACCTGCAGCAGTCTCGATACAAAGCTCAACTACCTTTTTGTGCTCATCATGAGACAGTGTCGGGCTTTCGCCGGTTGTTCCGACAGGCACCAGACCCGAGCTGCCCTCAGCAATCTGCCATTCCAAAAAGTCCTGAAACCGTTTCTCATCAAGCGCCCCGTCCTTGAACGGTGTAATCAGCGCTGGAATGGAGCCTTTAAACATCTCGGTTTCCTCTTGGAATGGATAGTGCCATCTGCAATTAGCAAATTGCGGTGTCTAGTGGTCGCGCAACATACTCATCTGTCCAAGAAGGGGCAATCCTCACTTCAGCTTTCTGACAATGAAATAGCATCTTTTCTGAAAGTGTTGCCCGGTTTCGACTACGCAAAGACGGAAGCAATCTGACTATCGTATAATCTCGACTTCTTCTTTCCCCGCCAAATTGCTTCCATTCGATATACTACCGCTACAACTAGCAACCATCACCCGGGATGAACGATGCCGAACACGAATGAATCTCATGCTGCTGAAGATAAAAACCTGCCGAAACCAGTTCCGTTCAATTGGCGAACCCATGATGGGCTGAAGCTGGCAGGCGTTGATTGGCGTCAGCGTCAACCTAATTCCCAATTGAACAAAATTCCGGTTTTGTGTTTACCTGGCCTGTCTAGAAATACCCGCGATTTCAATGATGTGGCACGTTTTCTTCAAAGCCATGGACACCGGGTCATTGCGCTGGATTATCGTGGGAGAGGCCTGAGTGATTGGGATTCTGACTGGCAGAATTATTCTCTCCCTGTTGAACAGACAGATATCACCGCAGCCATTGAAGAACTTCAACTGGATCGTTTTGCTCTGTTAGGGACTTCGCGCGGCGGCCTTCATGCATTGCTTATGTCTCAAAATTACCCGTCGAACCGAATGGCAGCCGTCATCTTCAATGATATTGGGCCACAAATCGACATGCGAGGGCTCCAAAGAATTGCGAGTTCCCTCGATCGGCCAATGGCCTACGCCTCACAAAACGAAATTGCTCTTTGGCTCCAACAGTCTCTCAGCTCTCAATTTCCCGAGTTTACCAAGGCTGAATGGCTGAAATTGGCTGGGCAATTGGCGTCAGAGAAAAATGGGAAATTCGTCTTTGATTATGACCCGAGCCTGACACGCCAATTCGATGACCTTGATCCGGATAACCCGCTCCCTGATCTGTGGCCTTTATATAAGACCTTGGCAGATCGACCTGTTTTTGTCCTTCGCGGCGAATTTTCCGATCTCCTGAACATCGAAACCTGCCATCAGATGACTCAAGACCATCCCGATGCGGGTTTAAAAGTTATTTCCAAACAGGGCCATGCTCCCGTTTTATGGGAACCGGAAGTCCATTCTGCCATACTTGATTTCGTGGAAGATCTCTAACCGCGATCAATTTATCGGACTGGCTAGCTGAAATGCCAGAAAACCGAATTTCACTAACTTCTACTAACCCAAAAATACAAAAAGAAAACCCGGCGTTCCCGCCGGGTTTTCCATCAAACCTTAAAGTAAGGATTGATTAGAATGTGCGTTCCATACGAACACCGAAGCGAAGGTCGTCGCCGTCAGCAGAGATATTTTTGACATCCGTATCGGAGTAACCAACGTCTGCACCGATGCTGAGGCCAGAAACTGGCTGCCAAACAACAGAACCGTCGATTGCCCACTTAGTGACATCATTTGCTGTGTCAGCAAGGTCTACGTCCATCCATGATCCGTCAAGTGCCAGACCGATGGTTGAAGATGCCTGATGGTAGATACCAGCTGACAGTGAATAACCTTTAGAGGTCTTGCTGGATGTTGTGCTCATGTCGAACAGAGTTGCACCGCCACGCTCGGTTGTACCAGCACCGATGTAGGACAGAGCGCCGTCAGCATAGAAACCCTGGAAGAAGATGTTAGAGCCAGAAGCCAACATATCCAAGTTGAATTTCACGCCGGCACCAAGAGCCCAGCCCATGCTGTTACGACCACCAGTCGCATAGTTTGCACGATTTACAATGGTGTCATGAAGAGCACCAGACAACTGAGCAGCACCCCAACCTTGTGATACAGCAAGAGCTGCGACCAGATCAGGAACCCGGTTTCCACCATAGTTTCCAACGCGACGCTGGTTTGTGTCTTCCAGAGCAATCGTAGCGGACATGCCGTTGCCGAATGCAGCTGTGTAAGCCAACTGGTTCAATGTTTTATCTGACCAGTCACGGTTAGCGGAACCGATGAAAGCCTGACCGGTGTAGATGTCAAAGTTTGAACCAAGACGACCAGATGTCAACCCGCCCCACTGGATGTAGGCATTGTCCAAGCTAACTGAACCGCCGGATTCCGTAGAGTTTGCATCGATAGCAACATATGCGCGCAGAGTGCCCATTTCTGTAGCTGTACGAGCATCCAAACGTACGGAACCACGTGCCAACCAATTGTAGCCGTCGCTGTCGCGGTTAGCCCAATCAGTTTCGTTGGTGCCTTGAACGTTTGTTGTCTGGATCTGTGTACGAACACGGCCACCAACGCGCAGGCAAGTTTCTGTGCCTGGGATGTAGTAGAAACGTGCGCCGTATGCGTCACAGATACGTACGTAGTCGACTGGCTCCGGAGCAACCGGAAGATCGGCTGCCTGGGCAGTAGTGGCTGTAGCAACTGCGGCTGCGCCGAGCATCATGCCTTTAAAAAGTTTCATGTCTGACCTCCAATAGTCAAATTAATCGACACCAACAAAGTGCCATTATCCCCGCGAATAAAGTCTGCGCTTGCTTCCTGTCGGAGGTTGGATGTCCGTGGCATGCAAACCAGCGCGGCCCGAAGCCGCTCGCAGTTGTGACCATACGCATCCCCGCTCTCGGTTCAACACAGAAATCCATTCAGGAGCCTCCTGAGGGGGTTTTCAAAATACGGTGTTGCGTGAATGTCACAAATTCAGGTCTGATATTTAGAATGTGTTAGGATTTGGAGGCATTTGCGCCCGATTCTGCACGGTAGTCTACTTTGAATTCATCAGATAAAGTGACAGAAAACGCGAGTATGGCTATCGGTTTGAGTCAGATTCGGAAACAATTGGACTAGTTTGTTTCCCCGGACTTCAGACTTACAGTCACTCGCGAACTGCTTCCGTTTGCATCCAGAACCACAAGATCAACAAAGCCTGGATATGGCTCCTGCCAGAGCAATTTCCTGGCGTATTGTGCTTGCGAAACCGGGGTACCATTCACCAGGAGGCGGAAGGGGCGCTGGCCTCCATCAACTTTAATGATCTGCAAATTGCCGCTGCCGCTATCTGCGTTCTCAAGACGAATCTCCGCGCCATCGGGCGGATACGTAATTCGCAGTGGCTTGCCCAATTGACTGGCGGCGGGACGATTGCTGACCCGTGCGTAGCGTAGTGGTTCAGGCAAGGGAGTAGATAGTCCGGCAGACTCCATTCCCATTTCTCTGGGTGCATGAGGTAGCGGAACTCTCTCCATTCCCAATTTCTGGAATGCTTCGAATAGAATTGGCACGGCAGCTGTTGCTCCCGTCTGGCCAGGAACCGGAGTCCCATCGGGACGCCCCAACCAGACGCCAACAACATACTTGCCGTCAAAGCCCACTGCCCAGGCATCGCGGTAGCCGTAAGCGGTGCCCGTTTTGTAAGCAATCGGAATTTGCCCAGTGCTCGACAACTGAGGAAGACCGGACAAAATATCACCAACCCGCCATGCTGCCTTGGTCGACAGGACCGGCAACGCACTGCGAAAAGAATGCGGATTCGGAGAACAATTTTTACGGCAATGACGCAGGTCGACTGTATTCCCCTTATGTGCAAGGGCTGCATAGGCTGAGACCAGTCCTCGAAGAGACAGGCCTACACCGCCAAGACCAACGGCTAAGCCCGGGGCAACACGTGCACCAAGTACAGGCCGTGCTCCGCTTCGTTTCAACCGTGCAATCAATCTGGACGGCCCCACTGCTTCGAGCAGCTGAACAGCAGGTGTATTTAACGACAGTTGTAATGCTTCGCGAAGAGTGACGGTGCCCTGATACGCCATATCAAAGTTTGTCGGTTTGTATCCGCCAATTTCCGTTGGCCGGTCGACTATCAGGCTCTCCGGCAGTCCAATTCCTTCTTCAAAGGCCAGACCATATATAAAGGGTTTGAGTGTGGACCCAGGGGAACGGATAGCACGGGTCATATCCACATGTCCCTGGCGGGCGGCATCCAAAAGATCAGGAGACCCGAGACTGGCCAGTATTTCCCCCGACTGGTGATCAGCCACAATGATTGCCACAGAGACAGGCGCCGGATGTGACGAGATTCTTCGCTTCCCCAAGTCTTCCAGTTTGGACTGCAACTCCCGGTCCAGTGTCAGTCTATGAACAGTCTTGTTTGGCTCCGCAGACCGGGCATACCTACTGTCATGGACAGCATAGAACGGAATCGTGTGTTTCTTTGTCTTGATTCTCTCTACAGATGCCGACTTGGCTACTTCTTCTGACAAAACACCACGAGCGACTGCGCTTGCGAGAACCCGGTTCCGTGCCCGCTTCGCATATCCGGGGTTTCGGTCGGGCCTCCTCGCCTCAGGGCTTTGAGGTAATGCGACCAGAAGGGCAGCTTCAGCTGGCGTGAGACGTCTGGGTTCCTTGCCAAACCAAATCAGACTTGCCGCACGAACACCTTCCAGATTTCCGCCAAATGGTGCTCGCAATGCATAAAGCCGTAAAATATCGTCTTTGGAAAACTCGACCTCAAGCTGAACAGCTTTCAGTATCTGCTCATATTTCCGTCCGAGGGATTTGGTTGGGGTCTCATCCAATAAACGGGCCACCTGCATCGTCAGCGTTGATCCGCCTGATACGATTCGACCAGCTTTGACACTATGTAGAGCCGCCCTGGTAAGTGCGATTACATCCACCCCGGCATGTTTCCAAAACCGCTGATCCTCAAAGGCAAGCAGCATCTCTATATATAAAGGGTCAATATCAATGAGTTCGACCGGCAGCCGCCACTTGTCATCGCGGCTTGTAAAAGCACGTAACAAGCGGTCCTTACGGTCAAGAACAATCGTTGAGACCGACAGGTCTGAAATCTGCGTCACCGGCGGCAAAGACTTATAGTCGACTGAGGCCTTCCAAAGCGCCGCACCACTGAGCAGAGCAACACAGACAAATGCAGTCAGAGAATGGCGCAGGACGAACCGCCATCTGTTTGACTGTCCAAGGACCATCCCGACGATCCTAACGCGTTGGCCCAAGGACAACAAAGCGCCCAGTTTCGGATAGGGCACGCCGTTCAGGGCGATACATATCTTCTACAGAGGCTGGCGGATGAACAAAATCGCCAGGAGTTGCCGCCCGGGCGAGATATGCAAACGTCAATTCCTGACCACTCTGCCGACTTTGGTCAACGGCAACTTCAAATCGGTCCGCATGGAAAGCGGAATATTCCGGTTGACTGACCGAAGACAAGAACGACAACACGCCCAGATCTCCGGAGCTGACAAGTCGGGGATTGTCGATTACCAATCCCGCCGGTAACCGATCAACGACCATCAGCCGACCGGGTTGTTTGGTCAAAGCCCTGACAGTGACCACGACGGCAAGTCGTGTGTTGACAGGAACAGCAGCTGGATCAATCAGGTTGCCATCCAGATCATAAATGCTGCGCTCGACCGCATAGTCATTTCCGCCAGCAGGTTCTGGCGATAAAGGCTGACCGGCAACAGAAACCAGCAGGTTGGTTTTTGCAGACCCGTTGTTGGTGATCTGCGCTGCATCTTTTGAAAGATCATTCCCGTCAATCGACCAAGCCAAACGTCCGGCAGTATCTTCTCCCCGGAAGGAAATCAGGGCTTCGTCCGCCGACTGATTCAGCGCATTGGCGGCAAGCAGCAACCAAGCCATGTCCTGTGTCGATTGGCCTGATGATCTCGCCTGCGCATTTTTCAAAGCATTGAGAGCATCCGAACTCAATTGATCGCTGACGGCTGCAGAAACAACATAGTCGGTAACACCAGCACTGTCGCGTAGACTGGAACCAAAATCGCTTCGATATGTCCCTGAGGTCTCTCTCGGAAGAGCTTCAAGCGCAGCCCCAAATCCGGTTGCCGCCCGCTCGCGTTCTCCATAAAGCGCCAATCCAGCTGCGACCTGCGCCTTGGCAAGCGGCGTTGCGAAACTGTCCAGCTTGGCATCCAGGTAATATCGCAAGTCGCCCATGGAGGCCCGACCGTTGCGCGCCAGTACATAAAGCGCGTATGCGATACCTTCACCGCCGTCCTGAAAATCGGAAGCATAGGCAAGACGATTCTCAAGATTGTCCAGTGCCGTAGTCAGAGAGACCTCCGGAATGCGGTAGCCTTTTTCTTGAGCCCGAACCAAAAAGTCCGTGACATACGCATCGAGCCATGTGTCTCCACCACCATAGCTGTTCCAAAGTCCAAAACTGCCGCTTGATGATTGATTGGCCAGAACTCCGGCGATTGCCTTCACGACTCTTTCCCGGATGGCGTCATCCGTTCCAAGTCCGGCAGCCTCGGCAACTTCGCTCAGATAGAGCAAAGGCAACGCCCTGCTGGTTGTTTGTTCCGTGCAGCCATAAGGATAACGGTCAAGAGCTGCCAGCAACCCGGCAACATCAATGCTTGCAGCACCGCCTGCCGCCAAAGTGATCTGAACCGTATCTGCCTTTAACCCATCAAAACTGTCTTCGGACAGCAGGAAACTACCGCCGGAGGCCAGTTCAAAGGAGGAGTTCCGAACAACAAGTGGCTGAGTGTCACGGATCTCCAGAGGAAGCCGTTTAACAAAGATCTCACCACCGGGTCCGGTCAGAGCCGCCACTATTTCGCTTTTTAGGGTGTTTGTACCTGCTGTAACTGGAAGGATAACCTGTTGCTTTTGACCTCTGGCGAGATCAAGTGTTTGAGTCTGACTCGCCCCGGCATCAAATGAAATACCATTTGATGCCGTGACTTCCAGATCATATGCCCCAGCCTGACCGTCGACATTGTCGAATTCAAACAGGACACGGGAGAAGTCTCCCGGCGCAAGGAAAGCAGGAGCGCTTGCCGTTACAACGACAGGGGCGCGAACTTCAACGTCTTGCTCTGTATGGCCGACACCGTCCTTGGTCCAGGCAACAGCAATCAATCTCAAAGCGCCGTTGAATGCCGGAACATCGAAGGAGACTGTTGCCTCTCCCTTATCGCCGACCTTTACGAGCCCGGAGAACAAGGCAACAGGTTCTTCATCTGGCGGAGGCGCTTCAAGGCCACCTGCCATGGAATCACCACCGGAGCGGACCCGACCGCGGGTTCCCGCCATCCGGTCAATCAATTGGCCATACAGATCGCGAAGATCGGTGCCAAGTCGGCGTTGGCCGAAGTACCAACCTTCTGGGTCAGGCGTCTCAAATCCGGTCAGATTGAGAATACCGACATCAACAGCCGCGACCGTAATATAGGCTTCCTCGCCCGCAGACAGATTGGCCAGGCGAACAGGAACATCCAAAACCGTTTCAGGAAGGATATGATCAGGTGCTGCCAACTCCACGTCAATCGCGCGGTCTCCCGGATCAATCTGAAGCCATGACAAACCGATTGCCCGCGATGGCATCCGTTTTTGCGCGAGGTCCATCGGTCGATAGAGACTGGCGGTAATATATGCGCCCGCGCCCCAATCATCCCCGACCGGGATTTCAACTTCAGTCTCTGATGCAGATACTTCGACAGTTTTGCTTGAGACCAGACCACCTGAGACAACATTTATGACTGCTGTTCCAGCCATTTGCGGTTTCAAGCGCAACTTTGCTGTGTCGCCGGGGCGGTACCGATCCTTGTCGAGACCGACATCCAGATAATCCGGTGTATCCGAAGTTGCATTGGCGGTGTACCAACCGGCCTGAAAAGTGACACTCGTTGCTGTCTGCAAGGCCCCATTGCCCTCAACATCGAGACGATATTCACCCCACTCGACAGGCAAAGAAAGTTCGGCAACCTGATCGGCGTCCACATCCAGAGTGCCGCTTGAGACCCGACGTGTTGTCGTAATCGGTTCATAGGACCAGCGTCCATCAAGGCGATACCACTGATAGCGGCGATCGACTTTCGACAAGGTCCATCCGAGACTTGTTGCCGCGTCTTTTTCTCCCTTGGCGTCGATTACTACGACCGAGAAGTTGGCCGGGCCGCCTTCGTCGACGCCGCCGTCGAAGGCTGGCTTCACCCCGATCCGCGGACCGTCGAGTGCAACCGGCAATTCAAGATCACGCTCAACATAGCGGCCGCCAGTTTCGACAAGGCGCGCGATTAGTGTGCCCCTGTAAAGTTCGGTCGTCTCGGGCAAGGCCGGAAGAGAGACCGCAAAACTCAGGCTTCCATCGTTATTCGTCTTCAAACCACTCGTAATCGAACCGCGCTGCGAATAGGTTTCGCTGTCATCAATGCCAAACTGATATCCTGGGTAATCAGGCAAACTGCGTGTTGGCCGAACAATAATGTCACCTTCGAGCCTCTGACCGCTCGCTGGCGATCCATACAGATATTTCGCTGTCAGAGAAACTTCGGTCGCAGACGTCCTACTGAATTCCCTGTTATCCGTTTCAAGATCAAAATCTACCCGTTCCGGCTGATAGTCCTCGACCAAAAAAGTGGTTTCCGCCAAAGCTGTTCCTTTGGGATCAACAAAAACCTCCCAGGACCAGATACCTTGTTGCGCCGTTGTGCTGAGGTCCAGATCCTGCAGATGCCCGCCAAGCCCCCCGTCGTTGACCGCAAAACGGGCATGCTCAACGCCATCCGGACGCCTGAAAACAAACGTCAACGGTAGATCTTCCTGGGCAACTGCCTTTGCCGTTCGAAGCAAGGCCTGGGAATGCACGGTTTCGCCAGCCTTGTAGATTCCGCGATCCGTCCAGGCAAAAACATCCAAAGGTCCAGGTGCTGTGCGGCCTTCAACACCGCGATCTGACAGATCGAATGCCGGTTTTCTAAGATCAAGAAACGAATAGTCGCCGTCAGACGTCTCCGCCACCAGAATGCCGGGCGCGCTGCCGCCGCGACCTCGCGAAACTCCAGCAGAAAACGCCGCAAAACCATCTTCGTTCGTTGTGACTTCGCCGAGCACTTCATTGTTGATCGCCACAAGTCGAACGGAGACGCCCTCTTTGGCCGACGATGTCGAAAGCGAGCGCACATTTGCAGAAATGCCGTTATCGCCAGTCATCGCCGTCAGACCAAGATCGGACACCAGGAACCACTGCGTTGCCATCGGCCCCCAACGGTTTTCGACATCCAGTTTGGACCTCGCTGTCATGGCATAGATACCGGGCTCCAGTTCAATACCGGTTTCGGAGAATGGAATTGCCGTCGTAACGTCTTGATTGAGTTGGCTTTCTGTCTCGACGACACCTGTCCAGACTTTTTCACCCAGATCCTGCTCGATCTGCTCTGCCTGATAATCACCAAGTTGGCGCAAGAACCGATTGTCTCGCAGAATGTCAGCAAGTGAGCGATCCCCTACCCGGTAAATTCCTGTTTCCACTTCGCTTGTGTTCACGGATACAATCGGGATGGTCGGATCCCCGCCTGACGGCAGCACATAAGATCGGCCAAGAAAATAGACAGAAGGCGAACGGTCGCGGACATAGATTGACAGCTCTGCTGACTTTTCCAGTTTTTCGCCATCAGCAGCGGGCAGGCCGCTGCGGGCTGTCACTTGATATCGGGCACCATGAAGCACGCCATCGGCGCAAATCTGCGATCCTTCGCTTTCAATGGAGACAGTCCCTTCACCGCGTACTTTCACGTACTGGCTGAGATCTTCACCGACCGGCAAATTTTGAGAAAAAACCAGACATAGCCTTGGCGCAGCGCTGTCTGAGTCCACCTGATGCTCAACAATCCTGAACCCATGTTCGGCAATCAGTTGATCGTAGCGACGGCGAACACTTGTGTTGTCTTCAAGAGCTAACGAAGCGCGAAGAGACTTGATTGCAGGTTTGAAAGCGCTGTGCCGCTCCAATGACCGTCCCAAGAACTCAAGCGCCAAAGCCCGTTCAGAGTCGCTGATCGCACGGAGGTATGCATTCACCGAAGCGGACGTCGCATTCTTTTTCTTGGTCTCGTTCTCCTGCCAGTTATCCGGGTTCTGCAGCAAAAGCGCAGAACTCAGATGTGTCCAGGCTTCAAATGACGAAGCGTCCAAGCCGATCAGCAGCAGAAAGTCAGCCTCTGCCAGCGCGCCATTGCGCTCCCCCAGAGCTCGAAGGCCAAGCCGGCGCACTTCATCCGCAGTCAAACCGTTGTTGCGAGCAGAGTTGGCAATACTCCTGGAATATGTCTCGGCGCTTTCGAGGGTATTTCGAGATAGAAAAGTTAGTTCCGCTTTCCGGTCAGCGCTGGCATCGGCCCGTTTGGCCTGAACTTCAACAACACGCCCGGCAATGGCTCCTGTAAAACTCTGCAGCTGGCCGAAATCGGATTTCAGAAAGCACCAGCCAGCAGAAGTGTTGAACGTAAAAGCCTTGCATTGATTGTCTGACAGGCAAACAGCCTTGCAGCCCTCAATGTCGACATCCTTGACCGTCCTATAGTCACTGCCAAAGAAATCTGCGTCATCCACCGTCACAATCCGGCGGTCTTGCGCAGCAGAAAGACTTGAAATTCCCGCTAATATGAGTGCGACCATTACAAGGCTTGCAGCACTTTTTCCAAACTTCAAAACAGACGTATGAAACAAAGAGTTGGATTCAAACAAATTTAGAAAAGGCATCATGGCCAGTCCTCCCGGGCCTAAACATTTCGCTATCAAGGCACCGGATCATGACGAGGACAAGGCAATAATGCGCAAGTCAGTACTTCCGCTTAGGTCAGGTCAGCTTAATCAAACAGATAGATCGTCAACGGCCACCGAGGGAATAATAGACGTTCCACGACGGACGCCCTGTTACAGGCATACCGTATTTGGCTTCGGCTTTCTTGATTCCAGCACGTGTTGCCGGACCGACTTTTCCGTCCGGTTCACCGACGTTGAAACCGTTCTTGTTGAGAAGTTTCTGCAGTTCCAGCCGCTGGGCTCTGGACAAACCTGGATTGTCGGTCGGCCAAGGCGCCTTGAACGGCTCGCCTCCGGAAACCAGTTCCGACAGCAGAGCAATCGCCAATCCGTACGACGTCGAAGCATTGTAGGACCGAAGTGCCCTGAAATTGCGCGTCACAAGAAACGCAGGACCGTTTGCACCTGCCGGTCTTATGAGAGCTGTTTCCTGCTTGCTCTTGAACTTGCTTCCATCAATGTTCCGGAGCCCGCGCTTGGTCCAGGTATTCATCGATGCGTATTTCTTGCGTCCTGAAGGACCCTTATAGCCTTTCGGAACTTTCACCTCGAAGCCCCAGAGCCGGCTGTTGCGCCATCCCGCGTTTTTCAAGAAATTCGCGGTGGACGCCAGCGCGTCCGGGACCGAATTCACCAGATCCTTTCTGCCATCACCATCAAAATCGACGGCCAGACTGATATAGGTGCTGGGCATGAATTGAGTCTGGCCGAACGCACCGGCCCAGGATCCTATAAAATCACCAACCGGGACATCGCCGCGCGACGCAATTTGCATGGTTTTGATCAGTTCACCGCGAAAATACTTCTGGCGTCTTTTTTGTCCCTTGCAAACCAGGTTGGCGAGCGCATGGGGTGTATAAAAATCGCCCCGAAACTGGCCGTAATCGCTTTCAATTCCCCAAACAGCCAAAACAACGTGGCGGTCAACACCATAACGTTTTTCGATTGCCGCCAGCGTTTTACGATGTTTTTTGAGGTTCTTCTTGCCATCCTCGATCCGTTCAACATCAACGAGGAACGCCATATAGTCCCAGATTTCGGTCTTGTGTTCGGGTTGTGACGTGGAGAAGCGGATGACTTTCTCGTCGAATGTCGCACCGGACAGCATCCGCTCTGCGATTGCCGGAGTGACGCCAGCCGAAATTGCCTGTTTTTTCAGGGATGCGACACAGCTCTCAATGGCCACTGCAGCTGGGACAGCTCCAATTGATGCGATTACCGCACCAAGCGCCGCTGCTGCGAAAGATTTTCCGAACCACTGCGTCATTGCCATCCCCGTCCGACATCTGAATCACTTTTCAAACGCTGTCACGCTAGCGCGACGGAAATACGGCAGAAAGGCGCGCAATCGAGTTATCAAGCGATACTAAACAGAGACCCGAACCGCTTTCGCGGTTCGGGTCTCACAAATCTGACTGGACAGCCAAGGGCTATTTGCCCTCGATCAGTTTTCGACGCAGCCAGCCGGATGTTTGATCCATCGCGATCACGACCACAATCGTCAGGATGATGATGTAGCTGGTATTTTCCCAATCGCGTGCTGTTTTCATGGTCTCCACAAGCATCAGACCGATACCCCCTGCGCCCAGAGCACCGATGACAGTCGCAGAACGCGTGTTGGATTCCAGATAATAAAGAACCTGCGACACGAACACAGGCAAGATCTGCGGAATGACGCCAAAACGATAACGCTGCAGCTGATTGGCACCGGTTGCCCGCACGCCTTCGACCTGTTTGTTGTCCATATTTTCAAGCGCCTCGGAGAACAGTTTGCCGAGCGACCCCGTATCTGTGAAAGCAATCGCCAAAGCCCCTGTGAGCGGGCCGAGACCAAACGCCCGAATGAAGATCAGAGACCAGATCAGCATGTCGATACCACGCAGGAAATCGAACAGGCGGCGCGTACCAAACCGGACAAACATGGATGGTGTGAAATTGCGAGCTGCCAGAAACGCCAACGGCAACCCGAAAAACGCTGCAGTCACAGTGCCGAGCACTGCCATCATGATGGTCTCAAACAAGGCGATGAAAATTTCACCGTGCTGCCAGTCCGGATTTTCCAGAAACTCGTGCACCATAAACCAGAGATTTGAGTAGTTCGGGTCCATCCGATCGGCACTCAGAGCAAGAGCATATAGCTGGCTGAACGACATGCCATGCAGGTCTGACTGGAACGGAAACCAGAAATTTTCCCAGCCACCGAAATAGTTATGAATTTCGATCTTGGTCTTGGTGACCTGCAAACGACGATCAAGTGTCGGACGTACATTTAGCTTTCGCGGATCGTCCTTGATCCAGTCGGGCACGTCTCCGGCAGGCAATACCGTTTCAACGCCATTGGCCGTTGCAGTTGTTTTGATGATGCCATAGTCCGGGATTGTGAAGAAGGCAGTTTTACCCACAATCTCAACCGTGTATCCCTCACCGAGATCGACAAAGGCCTTGTCGCCATTGTGTTCGACCCAATTCGGCAGTTCGTCGGCCTTGTAGGTGGCTGTTCGTTCCCCTTCTATGGCTACGACAACTTCATTGCGGCGGAAATTCTTGGTGACATGAACCTTGTGGGCGACAGAGTCAGTCGCAAGAATCGCCGCTCTGTCAGGCTGTGCCTTCGCCAATAGATCCGGTACACCAAATGCAAACCACGTATAAGCAAGGTAGGTGAAGACTGCGAGTGGCAGCGCGATCGTAATCCACGCGCGTCGCCGAACGTTCTGCCAAACGAGATCAGGCGTGACGACAGGTTCCAGTGCTTTAGTAGACATTGGTTCCAGCCCCTTTAATGCGCGCGGCCAGAACCGACCAACTTGCCGCGCAAGTAAGACGATGTCTGATCGATCATCATGATGGTTACGAATAGCAGTACGAAGATGGCGGCAGTCTCATCACCAGCACCTTTGCCCCAGCCAATGGTCCGACGCAGTTCCTGGCCAATGCCCCCTGCCCCGACGAAGCCAAGTATGGCGGATGCGCGTACGTTGATTTCAAGGCGCAGCAGGAAATAGCTTAGATAGTTAGGAGCGACTTGCGGCATGACGGCATAGCGAATGCGCTGGACCCAGTTGGCACCGCAGGCTGACAGACCCTCAATCGGCTTGCGGTCGATATTCTCGTTGACCTCGGAAAACAGTTTGCCCAGCGCGCCGGCGGTATGAAATGCGACCGCAATCATAGCCGGAACGGGGCTGGACCCCAGAACAAAGATCAGGAACAGGGCAATGATCAGTTCCGGGAAGGCTCGCATGATATCCATCATCCGCCGAACCACGGGAATTAGCGGCCCCCAACTGTCAACGTTGCGGGTCGAGGCCATTGCCAGAACGATCGCCATTGCGCCCCCAATCAGGGTCGCAACTCCGGCTATGTTCAAAGTTTCCAGCATGGCCGGAATGAATTTGATGACCAGAGCGAAAAACGCTGGCCCTGCTTGCCAGGCCTCAATGATGATTTCGCCCGGATAGTCGAAGAACTTTGAGAGGCCCTGCAGAAAACTGCCGGAATTCATCGCATTGGATTTCGAGTAACCGGAAACCACGACAGCAATGACAACCAGCAATCCGATCAGGGAATACAGCTGGCGGCGTTTGCGTAACGAGAGGATTTCCTGCTCCAGGGCGGCAACGGCCATGTCCAAAGTCCTTAAAACATATGTATGAAAAACGCGGACCGATGCCCGGCCCGCGTTCCTGAAATCAAACGCTTAGTTCTTGCTCTTGGCCTTACGGGCTTCGACGATCGAGACGTAAGCGTCATGCGTGATCGGCATGAAACCTTTAGATTCGCCAGCAGTTACGCCGTAAGAACACTCGGGATCCATCGACTTGAGGCTGGCCATCAGGCCAGTCATCTTGATCTTGACGTCTTCAGGTAGCTTCTTGGACAGCACCATCGGACCTTCAGGGATTACCGGAGAGCGCCAGATTTCCTGAAGTTCTGTCATATCGACCAGACCAGCATCGGAAGCCTTGCGCAGGGCACCGGAATTGTAGCCATCTTCCCATTCACCCAGACCATCGGCCCAGGTCACACCACCGGCAATGTCACCGTTGGAGACAGCAACGATTGTCTGCTCATGACCACCGGTGAATTTCACTTCGGAGAAATACTCGCCCGGTGTCATGGAGTAGCCGAGTTTAGGGATCTCGATGGAAGGGATCAGGTAACCGGATGTGGAGTTCGGGTCACCAAAACCAAACGGCTTGCCTTTCATGTCTTCCAGAGAACTGATCTCTGAATCAACGCGTGCAAATCCGATGGAGTAGTAACCGTAGCCACCGTCTTCATTGACCTTGACCAGAACCGGCTCAACGGCTTCAGGGTCAGTCAGGTAAACTTTGGCGTAACCGGAAGCTCCGAGCCAGGCCATATCGAGATTGCCGCCGAGCAGACCTTCGATAACACCGTTGTAGTCAGCTGGTGCGAACAGTTTGACTGGAACGCCGAGTAGGTCAGCGGTCTTTTCTTCAAGGCATGAATATGCGCGCAGACGGTCAGAAGCATTTTCGCCGCCTAGGATACCGATGCGGAATTCAGAGATTTCTTCAGCAACAGCAGCCGTTGCGTTCAAGGCGATCATGCTGACTGCAGCCAGCGCAGCAACTTTGGAAACCAATTTCATTTGGGACACTCCCCGAGAGTAAGATTGTGATGACGTTCAGTTTTGAGCGAGCGGTTAAACCGCCACTGCCGCCGGGGCCATCGCACCAGCGGATTCCTGTGCACCGGCGCGCCCGGCATCGATCGAGGTGGACGTGGCCGCCTCGTTGAAGGTTTCATCTGCACCATAGATTTCGCGGGCAACGTCCGTGGTCAGCTCTTCAGGAGCTCCATCAAAGACAAGAAACCCATCACGCATTCCGATAACGCGGTCGCAGTAAGTGCGCGCCGTATCGAGCGTGTGCAGATTGCAAATGACAATTTTGTTGTCGCGTTCATGGATCTGGCGCAGCGCGTCCATGACAATCTTGGCGTTCATTGGATCAAGCGAGGCAATCGGTTCGTCAGCGAGGATCATATGCGGGTCCTGCGTCAGAGCGCGGGCAATCGCCACGCGCTGCTGTTGACCGCCTGACAGTTCTTCGGCGCGTTTGGTCGCTTCCTGGGCAATTCCAAGTCGATCCAGCGCGCTCAGTGCGGTGTTTACGTCTTCGGCGCTGAAGATGTTGAAGAGGCTTTTCAATGTGCCGTGGCCATTGAGGCGACCAAGCATGACATTTGTCACCACATCCAGACGCGGAACCAGATTGAATTGCTGAAACACCATGGCGCAATCCCGCTGCCAGCGGCGCATCATGCCGCCCTTAAGGCTCAGGATGTCGCGATCATTAAACAGGATCTGACCAGTCGTTGCTGGGGTCAGCCGATTGATCATTCTGAGGAGTGTGGACTTGCCGGCACCAGAGCGACCGATCACGCCGACCATTTGCGGTTTGTCGATATTGAAACTGACCTTGTTGACCGCAGCCCGAGCCCCGAAGGTCTTGGTAACTTCCTGAAATTGAATCACGTGTCAGCCCTGTCCGTGTTTGTACTTTTGTGTTGGGCGACAAGAGCCATTGGATGATTACAACGACATGACAGGTTTTTATCCATCCCTTGAAGATCCAGTGACAGTTCCATGACAACCGCTCGGCGAAGCTGTACCTGAACAGCGGCTCTCTCTGGAAAAGATGCACATCAGCAAGGACTTCTGGGTCCAGGCAGACCTATCGGTCGCGACACCGGCATCCGGTCCACAAAGAGCGCAACGAGAAATTACTCGCTACGGGCAATCAGTGCCTGCTCATTTCATGAAATGGAGAAGTTCAAAATCTTCATGCAGCCGTCATCAAGCTGTCACGGAATTCAGATCCATCGGCGGTCACGAACCAATGAACACATCTCATCTACCCAGACGGAGGCACGATGACCGCTCCCACCGAGAAACCTGGCCTTGCCGAAGCCCCAAACATTCACCCGGATGCACAGGTCCTGAACTGTGAGCTCGGCATCTGGACCGAAGTGGGTGCACACACCGAAATGCGGGAAAGCCAGATGGGCGACTATTCCTACATAGTTCAGGAAGGCGATGTCGTCTGGTCCACCATCGGCAAGTTCTGTTCAATTGCCCGGAGGGTCCGCATCAATCCCGGCAATCATGCGACCTGGCGCGCGTCACAACATCATTTCACTTACCGCGCCGCAGCTTATGATCTAGGTTGTGACGACGACGTGTTTTTCCAGTGGCGCAAAGACGACTGGGTGACCATTGGCCATGATGTCTGGATCGGCCATAATGTAACTGTGTTGGCAGGCGTCACTATCGGCACCGGGGCAATTGTTGCTGCCGGGGCAGTCGTATCCAAGGACGTTGCGCCGTACACAGTTGTTGGTGGCGTCGCAGCCAAGCCGATCAAACGGCGTTTCACGAGAGTGCAGGAAGACGGATTGATGGAGGTCGCGTGGTGGGACTGGAACCACGATCAATTGAAACAACGTCTACCCGATTTTCGCAATTTGCCCATCGATGGCTTTATAGAGAAGTATCGCTGATCAGGAGACTAGAAACCTAGTGCCTCAACTCAATCGAATTGTTTTGTATGTAAAGGACGTCGACAGAAGCTCGGCTTTTTACACCCACCATTTCAATTTCGAAATTCTGCAGCTTCCCGGAGACCGCATCACGGAGTTGATACCGGTTGACGGCGGAGCCCGGCTGATGCTGCACAAGGCAGGCAAAGCGGTGAAACTTGGACAAGCATCCGTTAAACTGTCTTTTAATGTCAAAGACGTCGAAGGGTTCATTGACCAAGCTATCGAAAACGGCCTGATCTTTGGCAGCATTCATCAGGCTGACGGGTATCGGTTCGACAATGCCAAGGATCCGGACGGAAACTCGATTCAGGTTACAAGTCGGCCGATTTGACCAAATATTTCTCAAATAACGCTTGCATTCTTCCCTTTGGTGACCAACCCAATATCACTACACGATATTTTTCAGTACTGCGTGTTACGCAAACGGTCTGCGCCTCCCGAACATGTTTAACTTTCCCCCGCAAGTCACACTGATGCACAGGCCCGATTCGACAGCTGTGGCAGCGTGTAGTTAACTGTTTCTCAACAGCACGGCATGGACCTGTTTTGGATCGCCAACCTAGACATTACGGACCACGCCATCGCTGACTGGGCACAATCCCGAAGGATCGCTTCGCGGCAATTCCGAGGATCAATTGTGAGGCACCCAGACCGCACTTTACGCGGAGCGCTCCGCAAAAAGTGCCCCGGTGATCTGGTAAACAGCGGGTTATCTGTTTGATCAGCACCGACCAGGGACCTCCGGGTTTCAGGTTTGTGGACTGAGGACTTCTAACGAAGCCCAAGGTTGAGTTGAGATCAAGGCGGACTATTGCGCCAGCTTCGGCAGGTTGCTTTTGATCCGATAATCTTGACCTGAACAGGGGGGTGTTGGTGAAAGCCGACACCCTTTCTGCTTTTAGGAACCCGTCATCGTTTCTTGCAAGATGCCCTGCCCTTCCAGCAATACTCCGGGTATGATCCAGTCATGACCGTTGATATGCACGCCCTTGAAAACAACCTTGGCCCGTCCTTGCGGCGTTGGCGGGTGCTGAACCGCGTAAAGCAACAAGCCCTTGCGGCGGAACTCGGTGTTTCCCAATCGAAAATTTCCAGATGGGAAAGCGGTCAAGCACAACCCGAGCGCATCGAAATGCGCAAGATCCTGAAATTGCTTCGAGCGCATCCACAAACGTCAGCGGATAACGCATTGCTAGATTTAGTGACGCGCTCTGAAATCGCCGTGCATCTCGTCTGCGACCTGACGCACAGGCTGCTGGCCGTGTCGCCCAAACGCGCTGAAGACTGGCACATTCCCTTGGCCGAATTGATGAACCAGCCACTTTGGCGGTTTGCATCTGACGGTATTCGCACTGCTGAAAACCGACTTGGGGACTGCGGATGGTTTGAACCACAAGCCCCTGATATCGTCTTCAAGACTGAACGAGCGGAATATCCGGAGATTACCATTCCGGCGCGTCCGATCAGGATAACGCGCCTGCCCCTCTCAGATGGCTGTTTTGCGCGGCTTGTGCGCGATGAACCGATACCTCCTGCATAAATTATTCAAGGTCTAGGACAGCGCCCTATAGCGGCGTAAGCTCGGGTCCATGACCGATAACCCCACATTTGACATCAATAAAATTGCCGAACACCGGCTGTCCGGGATTCTTGATTTTCTTCAGGCCTCTGAACAGCTCAAGGATACGCTTCGATCCGGGACGACCCGCTCCGGGCGCCCGGAAAGCACAGCTGAGCACAGTTGGCGCTTGGCGTTGACGGTTCTGTTGTTTGAAAGGGAGTTCAAAGGTCTCGATATTACGAGGTTGCTGAAACTCTGCCTGATCCATGATTTGGGCGAAGCTATCTCCGGAGATGTGCCCGCACCTCAACAGTCCCCTGATGACGGTCGTCAGGACCGGGAACTGTGTGACTTCAAAACCCTTTGTGAGCCATTACCAGACGATCTCGCCGGAGAGCTGTTGGCCGTCTGGGAGGAGTACGCGGCTGCTGCAACTCCGGAGGCAAAAACGGTCAAAGCCTTCGACAAAATGGAAACCATGTTGCAGCACCTGCTAATGCCGCGTCAGTCATCCGAATTCTACGCGTTCAATCTGACATACGGACGCGACAGAACCAATGTCTTCGCGCTAACCCGGCAGATTCGTGAACTTTTGGATACCGAGACCCGGGACTGTATGTTGGCAAAGCTGCCGTAGTATCCAGCGACGGATAAGCCGACACGCTGCAAAGCCTTTATTTGGGTCTACATAGATTACACCTGCATCTAAATGCGAACTTGAAAATCCAGGCCCGCAAGCCCCACATTCAAGAAGCGCAGCAATTCGCTGCACTCAAAATGCGGAGCTCTGGTGATGTACAAGATCCTGCCAAGAAGTAACGGCCCTGTTCTCGGGATTGAAGTATTTGGCAAACTGACAATCGATCAGGAACGGGAGCTCATCGCAAAAGCCGAAGAGCTTCTTGAACTCCACCCAAAAGTCAGCTTTCTAGTCGTTCTTGGTGAGCATGTTGGCGTCTCTTTTGAAGCTGCGACCGCCGACATCAAATGGATCGCGACACACCTCAACAAGATCAAAAGACTGGCAATCCTGACGGACAGCACTCTGCTTGCGGCTCTGATCGCCGTCGACAGCACGTTTTCCAAACTGGCTGGCATTGAAGAAAAACACTTCGATAAAAACGATATCGAAGCTGCTTGGGACTGGATCGAGCGCGATTGACTAAGCAGTCATCCGCTCGTCTTCTCTAACGAATCTGGTCTGGTTCACGATCCCGTTCTTCACTTCGATCATGTGGCCCTGAGGAACTTTCTTCCAACAATTGCCAGCTTCGTCCAGTGGTTCGGAAACGACCATCACGCCGTCCTCGAACTCCCGATAGAACAGTGTGGGCGCAAAACGATCCGAAGCATACCGCGCCGCAAAGAGCGTTTCGCCATCTGACCAGGCGGATGCAAATCGCATATGAGGCGACGTCCCGGAGTATTTGGAAAGCGCTTCCGTCTCCATCACCGCCCGCGCCATTGCCTTGCATGGATGATCCTTCAGACCATATGCAATTGCGATTAGAAACAGGCTTTCGCTATCTGTACCGCCTAAACGGTCCCGGTAAAGATCGTCGGGGATCATGTAGTCCAGACGTCTGCGGACCTTGTCATAGCCGCCAACCTGACCGTTGTGCATGAACGTCCACTTGTCATAGGTGAATGGATGGCAGTTGTCCCGCGTGGTCGCCGTCCCGGTCGATGCCCTGACATGGGCCAGAAAATGCGGTGAGCGGACATGCTGGGCTATCTGCAACAGATTTGGGTCAGACCAGGCCGGGCGAACATCCTTGTAAAGGCAAGGCTTTTTGCGATCACTGTACCATGCAACACCGAACCCATCCGCATTCACAGCGGTCTTGCATGAGAGAGCATTGCGGCTCTGGTCGATCAGAGAATGCTCCGGATCACAGATGACTTCTTCCAGGTATTTGGGAGCCCCGCTCCACGCAGCCCAACGGCACATGTAGATATGTTTCCTTTAAGCTGCGTTTTGCACGGCTTTGAAGCGTGCGGTGGTTTCATTGCAGGTATAGTGATCAGCAACTGGATAGGGTTTTCGCGCCAGATCATCAACTGCTGCGATTATCTTGTCCGCCTTTTCCTCGGTCAACAGGACCGAGAAGTTCAGACGTGTCCAGCCTGGTTTTTTTAGTTCTTCTCCCGACAAAATGCCAGCACGCAAAGTACTGGACTCAGCTTCATCAATTCCCAGCAACCGGTGCGCATACGGGCCGGCACAAGCGCATCCACCGCGCGCCTGTACACCATAAACGTCTGACAGCATCCGGGTGACCAGTTGTTGATGGATGTATCCACCGCGTACTTTATCACGCATGCGGAAGGAAAAGACTGGCAGAACATAGTCGGCACCGGAATTTCCCAAAATCTCAATTGCCGGATTTTCACCCCAGACGGCCAGAGCTCTCCGGCGCCATTCAGCATTTCTCTTATCCATGGTTTGCTGACCAATGGCTTCTTTCACTAGAAAGGCGAGCGCAGCGCGGATATCACCGATGACATTCGGTGTTCCGGCTTCTTCACGCGTTGCGATACAATCAGAATAGTCATGCGCCCACGGTGACACGAAACGAACGGTTCCTCCTCCCGGGAAGACTGGCGTGGTTTTACGCGCTGCGTCTTTCCTGATGATCATGACGCCGGAAGCAGCCGGACCGCCGATAAATTTGTGCGGTGACACCACGACCGCATCTTTTTCGAATTCCGCTCCCGCTTTCATCTCTATTGGAAGATACGGACCTGAACCTGCACAATCCCAGACACTAAGCGCACCGTACTTCTTCAGGATCTTTGTGACAGCCTCATCATCAGTAACGATACCGGTGACATTGGACATCATGGAGAAAGCACCAACAACCAGCCGGTTTGCCGATTTGTCTACCAATACCTGCTCAAGTTCTGTGAGATCCGGACCGCCATTCGCAGCTTCATTGATCTCCAAAATCTCTGCACCGCTCTCCCGCCAAGGCAGGATATCAGAGTGGTGCTCGTATGGCCCAAGGATGACCAGCGGATTTTCACCGCGTTCGACGGCATCCGAGACACCAAGCAAATGCACCAGCCGATTCAATCCCGCAGTCGCACCGGAACCACAGAAGATAGTGGCAAACTGTTCGTTCGCACCACAGACCCGGGCGATCTCCGAGCGAGCGGCTTCACGCATCCGCGTCATGGCGCTGCCGCAATAAGACGCTTCTGTGTGGCTATTGGCATAAACAGGAAGGACATCTTCCATGACAAACTGTTCGATCTGCCGAAGCGCCCTCCCCGAGGCGACATAGTCGGCATAGATCAGATCGCGTTTGCCAAATGGTCCCTCTATGGAAATTCCCTCACCGATTACGCCTGCTCTCAGGCGCTCGGTGAGGTCCGAACCAGTCAATGACTTCTTGAAATGATCGATGGGAGTGCCAGTAGTTTTTTGGGTCATTGCCTGCTCCGAATTGGAATTTTCAGATCATACGATCCTTATTGATGTGATTTCTTCACATAAATTGATTGTTCAAAAACCAATATTGTGTCATTTGAACCGTCATGGAGAAAAAATTCGATCATATTGACCGTGCATTGCTGCGAGCGTTGCAACGAGATGCCCGTTTGTCGCAGCGGGATTTGGCCGAACAGGTCGGGCTATCCCAAAATGCATGCTGGCGCAGACTTAAAACACTCTATGAAAGCGGATTGATCGAAGGACACACAATTAGGCTCGATGCCGCGCGTCTTGGATTGAACCTTACGGTTTTTGTCATGGTGCGGACCCGGCATCATTCAAAGACCTGGCTCGAAGACTTCAGGCGCGAAGTGTCGTCCATCCCGAATGTGATCGACTTTTACAGGATTGCTGGTGACTACGACTACATGCTGAAAATTGTGGCCGAAGATATGAATGCCTTCGACCAGATCTACCAACGCATGATCGACAAGGTCGATCTGGACACTGTCACGTCGTACATGACGATGGAGGCAATCGCGGATGCCCGCGATTTGCCCATTTAACCCACTTTTAACGCCGACGACCGCCGCCGCCTCTGCGTTGTCCTCCGCCCCGGTTCTGCGGACGGGACTGAGGCCTTGACTGCGGGCGTGATTGCGGACGCGACTGAGGACGACTGCGATTGACGTTTCGCTGTCGGTTGACCTGTCTATTGCCGGTGTCACGCGCCCGTCTGTCCCTATTCAGATGAGATGGCGCCTGATTAGGCCGTTGCGCCGGCCTCGTCGCGGGTCGATTTGCAGGGCGCTGAGCTGGCTGAGTCGACGGACGATTAGCCGGTCTCGTTGCATTCCCGGGCCTTTGCGCCGGACGATTGGCATTTGGTCGCTCTCTGGCGGGTAGATTGGCTGGCCGGTTTGCATTTGGCCGTTGCCCGGCATTCGGACGATTTTGGATCCGGTCACCAGCAGGTCTATTGGCAATAGCCGCTCCAGCGCCTGCTCCTATCGCGGCTCCTGCTCCGATTTCACCTGCACGATCCCTGATGGCATCGCGGGACGGTGCAGCAACATCTCCCCAGCGGCCACCTTCAAACTTCTTCCAATTGTCGCCGTCACGCCGATAAACAGACCCATCGCGGCCTGCAAAGACGTCGCCGCGGCGGTCAAGAGACGCAACACGTCCCAGATCGCCATTTTGTTTCCAGTTTTTGGCAACATTGGCCTGAACGTCGCGTGTCCGGGACCATTGCGGACCACCTACAACACCGCCGCCTTTCCAAGAACCATAGGCTCCCCGGGCACCGCCCGCCCAGACCCTGTTGCCAGTGCGGGGATTGTAAGCGGTGATGAACCCGGCGCTACCGCGAGGTCCGCTGATCGCGCCGCCGCGAATATAGCCACCGGTGCGCGGATTATAGATTCCGCCACCGGCAATGCCTCGACGTGGGCCATAGGCATAGCCATAGCGCCCGTAGACACCGCGAACCGGATTGTAGAAAGCTCCGATGCCATAGGTAACGGGCCTCGGGAAATAAATCGGGCGGAAACCGGGCCGATACCATGGCCGGTAACGCCAGCCGGTTCCGTAAACGAAGACACCCCAGGCAAGGAAGCCTGTGAGATAACCCATCGTATAGCCGTACCAAACCGCAGAGGGTTCAGACTGATAAACACGAACATAGGTCGTGTTGTAGACCGGAGATGACGGTGGGATCGTGTAGATTTCTTCAGGAACAGCGGTCGCGACTTCAAATGGCCCCTCCGGGCTGTCGCCGACAAACCAGACACCATCCTGAAGCACATAGTATTTGGCCCCCACCTGAATGACCTGATCATTGGTGTTAACCGCATAGGACAGGGATGTGCCTTCGATTGGCTCGAATTCAGGATCTCCGGCATAGGAGACATCTGCGCTGATAGAGCCCAGTTCAACCCGCGCCGTTGTCGGAATACTGGCCTTCAGGCGCGCCTGTGATGCTTCGGATGTTCCCGGAATGGAAGACCGGACGGAATAATATGGCGCATCTTCCGGAATGTTCAGGAAATCAGAAGGCATGTCCGGTGTCGTGAATTCCCAAAGCCCATCCAGAGACGCTGACTTGTACCAACGACCGGAGACCAGAATGTACCAGGTCGATGTTTCCTTCAGAAAAAATACGTCGCTGTCGGTATTGGAAGCCCACTCCAGACCAGTGCCTTCAACTGGCTCCAGTTTCGGTTCACCGTCAAAAACAATCATTTCTGCTGGTGAATTGGAATAAATCACCTTCGGCGGCTTGTTGTCTGGAAATGGTTCTCCGGGAATTGCCTCCCTCGTTTCTTTCCAGTTGTCGTCATCTGGCAAACTGCTGATCAGGTCAGGAAGTTCCGCAACAGGCTGCCAGCCAGCTGAAACGTCTTTTGTTTTCATCCAGGATTTTTCATCACGCAGATAAAACTCTTCCGTCTCATCAATTTTCAGGACATCCCAATTGGTGTTGACGACAAACGAAAGACCCTGATCACCCTTGACTGGTGCCAGGATCGGATCTCCCTCTGTCTGAACAAGGATTGCCGGTTCGGTTGAGATAAAAATCGGGGGTGCTTCAGCATTCAGACCTTTAACATCATCCATACGTTGGTACTCGGCCAACCCTGCCGTAATCCGGTCTTCCTTGATGGTAACAGTGCCGGTTGGCATGATTTTTCCAACCTGAAGCGTCAGGTCTGTCAGGGCAGCGCGATCCAGGGCCGAAAAGTCCAGTTTTGTGACAGCGATCTGGCTGACGTCGACATCACCCTTCTGAGGGTCCGCCTGTGTCTGGCCCTTTACACCAATTACTCCAAAGACCGGCTTGGCATCCTTGTCTTTTACATATTCCGCAGCGATTAGCGCTTCGAGGGATTTGAAATCATTCCACTCGGTGAATTGCGGCTGGTAGAGAATCAGGGTCGCCCCGGCATCGGTTTGGAACGATCGCGGCCAGCCCGTGGTTTCTTCTGCTTCGGACAACTGCAGATAGTTGCCACTGACAAAACCGTTTTGACCGTTGTAGGTGACGGTACACCAGGCACCATTGTCATCACAGTCCTGAAGCTCGACCTGAGCACCTGATGGAAGGGTTCCTAGCGTCCCGAAACCAGTACCTGGTCCCTGCCGGAAATTCACTTTTGCGGTGGTGACCGCCGGCGCGGCAAATGCGCCATTTACAAAGACGGTTTGTAGGACAAGCGCAGAAGACAATAAAACGGATACGACCTTACGCACGATCGGCTCTCCCTGAAAGGATGGGTATATCCGCTTCTTGTGGCGGCTTATTTCTCACTCGAATTGTTGGAGGTTAGGACAAAACTTGCGCAGGGTCAGCACACTTTCTTGGAAAAGATGCGGAATAACAAAAAATGCCGCAACAGCCCACAGGCCACAACTGTATTTTAATCGATATCAAACCGCAAAAATCAGCACGCAACTGATGAGATTTTCGGTATCGCCACCGCAACCGCCTGGCCCGTCCAAGCGGATTGCTGCGCAGCCAATCCCATTTCGACCGCGCGTCTGCCATCGTCCAACGTCACGTCCGGAACCGCACTTTCGCCGCGAACCACGGCGACGAATTTCTCGTGCTGATAATAGGTCGATCCATTGTGATCCCCAGCGTCAAGGATGGCCGGATCAACAGGAATTTCGATCAGTTCCGGACCTTTGGGACTACGCGGAGACACAAGAAGCTGCGGTACCGGTGGCTCACCAAGCTCTTCTGGCCAGAACCGCCCAGGCCCTGGGACAAAGGCTTCAATCTTTCCTTTAGGGCCGATGGCTGACACTTCTTCCTGATAACGGGCGCCTTCGGCAAACATGCAAAGTTCCAGCATTGCGCGTGATCCATTCTCGAAATCGACGATCACATACCCATTGTCGAGAATGTCCGGTGTCTCGCCGTTGTATGTTTCTTCAATGTGATTGGCGTCCTGACCTGCAGAAGCCATCACACGGACTGGCTCACTTTTGATGATCAATCTCATTAGATCGAAAAAGTGGCAGCACTTTTCGACAAATGTGCCACCTGAATAACGGTTGAAGCGGTTCCAGTTGTTGACCTTCTCCAAAAACGGGAAACGATGCTCCCGGATCGTCAACATCTTGATGCCGCCTGTAGCGGCTTCCGCCTGCTCGATCAGTGCAGCAATTGGCGGCATGTAGCGGTATTCCATGGCGACCCAAACCGGCACCGGATAGGAGGCCTTGAACGTGTCCAGCGCAGCAATGTCCCTTGGGTCGGTGAAAAGCGGTTTTTCGACCAGCAACGGCAGCGGGCGTTTTACCCGGATTTCTTCCATCTGCGGTAGATGGCAGTGGTTCGGGCTAACAATTAGGATGCAGTCAAGTTCTTCCACATCAAGTAACGCATCAATCGAATCAACGAATTGCGCGTTCGGTGCAATATGCGCCGCCCGTGCTGCCATTCCGGCATCCGGTTCATAAATCGCAGACACTTCGGTGTCGGGCAAAAGGGCGATATTGCGCAGGTGTTCGCGCCCCATCATGCCACATCCAATAACACCGTATCTCACCTTCGCAGGCATATGGTTCTCCGTCAGGCAGCGCTTGATCGGCGGCCTATTTCAATCGTTGTACGTAATGCGCCTTGTCGGTGTCGAACCATGTTCTCGAATACTCAACAGGATCAGGCTTGTCTGACCAGCTAAGCCGCTGGATGAAGCCAGTCAGCGCGCGCGGTTTCTTCGAGAATTCATTTGGCGACCAATCCGGCACTTGAGAGATTGTTACCCTGTCTTCGGCCCGATCGATCCAAAAGCCAAGATGCTTGTGATAAAATCGGTAAAGAGATTCTGAAAGCAGATCGCGTTTTACGTCTCCGCAATCGCCATCCAGCCAAATCTCTTCGACGGCAATCATGACTTCATTGAGGTACCGCAGACGCCTGATGCGGGTGCCGTCTCTGCTGGTTCCAAATTCCGGTAAGTCCGTCGGTTTGGCCAGTCTCTCAACATCAAGAACATTTGCTCGCGGCAGACCACCACCTGACAAGAGCTCAAGCCGGAACATGGCATAGACGCTCTCTTGCGTCCCGCCTTGACGTATATAGTTTCCTGATCCCTGAACTCGCTCAAGCAAACCCTTTTTCGTAAGATCTGCCAGAGACTTGCGCAGCGTTCCTATCGAGATCCCGAGATCTTCAGCCATATCCCGTTCCGGCGGAAGGCGCTCTCCGTCAATCAATCGCCCAGCAGCTATATCGCGAATGAGAAGTTCACTGATCTGCACATATATCGGCAATGCATTTGAGGGGCGAGATGCTGTTGTCATGAAAGGTGCGGCGATCTGTCTTTAAATAATTGATACATCATTGATTTACATCAAATCGAATGATAAGCAAGAGGAAATCGAAGGCAAAAAGAAGCCATTCGAAAAGAAACGAAAATCCTTTTGGGAGTTCCTTTATGACCGTAGTCCCGGTGACCTCGCCCGAACTCGATGCAGCCGAGGTATCCTGGTTTGCAGCACTTTGCTCCGATGACTACCAGTTTCTGGGCGTGCCGGAGGGCAGTCTGAGGTCTTCCTGGGAGCATTGTTCGAATATCGTGAAGGTTGCTGAACAACAGGGATTCCGGAATATCCTTTGTCCATCCTCCTATCAGGTCGGCCAGGATACGCTGTCTTTCGTCGCTGGCTGCGCGCCAATCACGGACAAGATCAACCTTCTGGCAGCTGTCCGCTGCGGCGAAATGCAACCAATCATGCTGGCGCGGACAATCGCAACGCTTGATCACATGCTGGAAGGCCGTTTGACGGTCAATATCATCTCTTCGGACTTTCCGGGCGAGCAGGACGACAGCAACTATCGCTATCAACGCTCCCGTGAAGTGGTTGAAATCCTGAAACAGGCCTGGACCCGCGACGAGATCAATTTCGAAGGCGATGTCTACAACTTCAAGGGCCTGACAACCGATCCTGTCAGGCCTTACCAGACCGGCGGGCCCTTGCTCTATTTCGGCGGTTATTCCCCGGCAGCTTTGGAGCTTTGCGGTCAGCACTGCGATGTCTATCTGATGTGGCCGGAAAGAATGGAAGAGCTGGCAGGTCGCATGAAAGCCGTTAATGCGGTTGCGGAGAAATATGACCGCACTCTCGACTACGGTCTGCGGGTTCACATGATCGTTCGCGATACTGAACAGGAAGCCCAGGAATACGCCGACTATATCGTCTCCAAACTGGATGATGATTATGGCAAGGCCATTCGCGAACGTGCGCTGGATGCCAAGTCCCTAGGCGTCAGCCACCAGGCGAAAAACCGCGACATTGCGGATGAATACGGTTACATCGAACCGAATCTTTGGACCGGTGTCGGTCGGGCCCGCTCTGGCTGTGGTGCCGCCTTGGTCGGCTCCACCGACCAAGTGATGTCCAAGATAGAAGAATACAGGAAGATGGGTATGCGAGCGTTCATCTTCTCAGGTTATCCGCATGAAGAGGAAGCCAAGCATTTTGGCGCACGGGTCTTGCCAAATTTGAAAACCTGCTCACTTCCACATGAATATGGCCGCGTTCCGGCTGCCACACCAGCAACACCACTAGGTAATGGAGTCCGCCGCTAATGCAGCGCGTCAAGCTTTCCGACACTCTCGAATTTTCCCGCCTGATCTACGGTATGTGGCGCATTGGCGATGATGCTGACACGTCCGCAGGGCATGTAGAGCGCAAGATCCAGTCCTGCCTGGATCAGGGCATTACGACATTTGACCAAGCTGATATCTATGGTGGCTATGCAGCGGAAGCCGTTCTTGGCGGCGCTCTGAAAGCCAACCCATCCCTGCGCGACAAGATGGAAATTGTCACCAAATGCGACATCGTTGCTCCAATGGGCCGGTATTCTGGTGCAACGGTCAAACACTACGACACGTCCCGTGAGCATATCGAAAAGTCAGTCGAGATATCCCTGTCCGAGATGGGTATCGAGACAATTGACCTGTTGCTGATCCACCGGCCGGATCCGCTGATGGATCAACATGAGACCGGCGCAACGCTTGATGGGCTTATCCAAAGTGGCAAAGTGAAGGCGGCAGGCGTTTCCAATTTCCGTCCATGGGATTGGGAATTGCTGCAGTCGGCGATGAGCAACACACTGATGACCAACCAGATTGAAATCTCCTTGAAGGAAGTCTCTCCGTTCACCAATGGCGATCTGGCTTTCCACCAACGCCTGGGAACAAAGCTGATGGCATGGTCTCCGCTTGGCGGCGGCTCATTGATTTCAGAAGATGGGGATCTGGGTGCTGTGATGGATGAACTGGCTGGAACCTTCGGCGTTGACCGGTCCGCCATCGCAATTGCCTTCCTGTTGGCGCATCCAGCTCAACTTTTGCCAGTCCTGGGCACCAACAACCTGGAACGCATTGGCAAGATATCGGACGCGCTCAAAGTCAAACTTGACCGCGAAACCTGGTACCACCTCTATGAGGCCGCCCTTGGCAACGAGGTTCCCTGATGACGATGCAGTCTGCTGATCACAAAGTGGCTTTCGCGCCGGACGCAGAGAACTCCCGCCTTCTTCGCGATGCTTTCGGACGTTTTGCGACCGGAGTCACAGTTGTCACGACACATTCCGATGACGGCCCTGTTGGTATTACAGCCAACAGTTTTTCGTCAGTCTCTCTGGAACCACCGCTGGTCCTCTGGATGCCGGACAAGGGTTCCCGCCGTTTTCGCTACTTCGAAGCCGCAGAGCATTATGCGATTCATGTGCTTAGCCATGAACAGGCTGAAGTCTGCAATGGTTTCGTCCGAAACGCCCACGCGTTTGATCAGCTGACATTCAAGCTGGACGATAACGGTGTTCCACTTATCGAGAACTGCTTGGCGCGTTTCGAATGCACCCGCTATGCCGCCTATGAAGGCGGCGATCATCTGATCGTTCTAGGTCAGGTGACAAAGGCTGAGATGCGTACGGGCGATGCTCTGACATTCTTCTCCGGAAAACTCGGACAAATCGCCCCGGAATAAGAAAGATTTTGTGTTCGACCGTTTCACTGCGCTTGGTCATGTCCCTTAAAGAAGCGGACTACAAATCCTATATGAAGGATCATCCCTCCGGCATTTCCAATGGCCGGGGCTTTTCTTGTATGCATGAGTGTGAAATATAGCTGCAACTTCACTTTTAAGGTCGCTGACACGTCGATGCGCATGATTGCCGAATTATCGCGGCACACGCATCAGCCAGAAATTCGAAAGCCAATTGATGAAAAGCTACATCACAACTCCGATCTACTACGTCAATGGACCCCCGCATATCGGTCACGCCTTTACCTCGATCATGGCCGATATCCTAAAGCGGAACCGGCAGGCGCTCGGATACGAGATGATGCTGTCCACGGGTGTTGACGAGCACGGCCAAAAGAACCAGGAAGCGGCTGAAGAACTTGGCATGCCGGTCTCGGACTATCTCGACATGCGCTGCAAGGAATTCCGCGACGTTTTCGAACAGATCGGCGTTGAGTTCGACTATTTCGTTCGCACCAGCCGCGAAGGCCACAAAACGGCTGTCGCGGAGATGGAGCAACGCATTTTCGACAAGGGCCTGATCGTCAAAAAGCAGTACACCGGCACCTACTGCAAGGGTTGCGAAGAGTTCAAGAAGGAAACCGATCTCACCGATGAGGGCCAATGCCCGCTGCATCCGACCATGAAGGTGGAACAGACGGACGAGACCAACTACTTCCTGAAGATGGAACCGTTCCGGGAAAAGCTCCTGAAGCACATCGATGACAATCCTGATTTTGTTCAGCCAGAGCCGTTCAAGAACGAGCTGAAAAAAATGTTGGCCGAACCACTGGATGATCTCTGCATCTCCCGGCCGAAATCCCGTGTGACACTAGGTGTAGACCTGCCCTTCGACCCGGAGTTTGTCACCTATGTCTGGTTTGATGCGCTCGCCAACTACCTCACCAATATTGGTTGGCCCGAGGACGGCTATCAGGACTGGTGGGCCGAGTGTGAGCACATGATCGGCAAGGATATCCTGAAGCCGCATGGTGTTTACTGGCCATTGATGCTGATGGCCGCTGATCTGCCGCTGCCGAAGAAGCTCTCCGTGCACAGCCACTGGGTGGGCGCTGGCGGCGTAAAAATGTCAAAATCCATCGGCAACGTTGTTGATCCGATCGAGGTGATGGACAAGCTCGGCGTTGATGCGCTGCGCTGGTACCTTGCCCGCCACATGCGGGCTGACAGCGACAGCCAGATCTCCGTCGACCTGATCACGCAAACCTACAATTCCGAGCTTGGCAACAAGATCGGCAACTTGTTGTCGCGTGTGGCGAAGTTCTCCAACAAGAACTTTGAGGGCAAAGTGCCATCACCGGGCGCGTTGACTGCTGAAGATGAAGCACTTCGGCAGACAGTGGTCGATGCTACCAAGGCCTTTGCCGACTGGATCAACCTGCAGGATATTCCAGCAGCAACACAGTCTGTTCTCAATGCTGCAGTGGCCATGAACGAATACATCGACCAACAGGCCCCATGGTCCCTCTTCAAGGCCGAAGATACCCGCGAACGCTGTGCGACCGTGCTCTATGTAACGCTGGATTGTCAGCGCATCCTGTTTGAAGCACTTCGCCAGGTGATCCCAGGTTCAGCCGACCGCGCACTGGGGATGCTCAATGCGCCGGAAGCGTCAAAGCCTTGGGCTCCGGAGCTTGACAAGCTGGCAGGCGGCACAGTGCTCGGTGAAATCGACGCGCTCTTCCCGCGAGTTCAATAGGCGATTTTCAAGCTGTTGTCCGAGACTGATAAACGCCGACAGTTTTGCCGGCGTTTTTTTTGATTTCGGCTCGCGCCAGCTCAATCAAGCGGCCAGAAACTCCAGCCGGTTATCCACGCGTGCAGGAGTGATTTCCATGACTTCTGCAGTGACAACATTTTCCGAAACAAATGGATCTTCCTGAACGAAGGCTTCAAGATCCTCGCGCGATGTGTTGTGGGCCAGAATTCCGCCACCTTGATTGGGTTGCAGACTTCCGACCATCAGGAACAGGCCCTTGGCAAAACCCTGCTGGATCCAGTCTTTATGCCCAGCCATGTGAGCGCCAGCCTCGGTCTTGTTGTCCGAAAACTTCAAAGTGACAACAAACATCCGTATCTCCTTGTTCTATATCGTTTTGTCCCAGCCTTGATCAGTGAGCTTCAGAGGATATTCCGGTCAGCCATTCCAAAATCTGATGAACCTCCCTGACAACAAAGGCCTCATCCCTGAAGGACAGGGCCAATGTTGCAACGCCCTGGCTCCAGCTGAGAACATGAAGTGCATGATTATCAGCCTGATGATGACAGCCGAGTTCTTCGAATTGCCGTGTCAACCAACTGCGAAATAACGTCATGATCTGATTGGCACGGGCTTTTGAGGGATGATCCAATTTGGCAAGCTCTGTTGTCAGGGTGCCAACCGGACAGCCATAGGCCATGATTTTAGTTTGATTGGTGATGACGATCTTGATGAAACACTCGATCCGGTCTCGCGGGTCCAAAGCTGTTTCGTTCCACATCGCGAGCAATCTTTCACGATCGGAATTGCGTTTATCAATCACAGCATCAAGGATCTCGTCCTTGGTCTTGAAATGATAATAGAAATTGCCCCGCGAGATTTTTACAGCTGCAGAAATATCGGCAAAGGACGTCGCTTCATAGCCTTGTCGGTAGAACAGATCATCTGCTGCGTCGACAATCTGCTGCCTGGTCGTTGCACCTGCCATAACCTGTTTCCAGTCCTGCCGATCAACCAAGCTTTACTAAATTAGGACGATTGACCCAATCAACAATTAGGCCAATCGTCCTAAACTGTCAAATTTCTTAAATACGTCGACCTCACACCGATGTGAGCTGCCATCAAAACACTCCTGACACACCCCTGTCAGGAGGGCTTCTTTAGGATGTTCTCAGGCTACGGGAAACGATTTCACGAACACTAAAAGGAAGTTTTCAGCCAATCAAACCAATAGTTTGTAGATCTTTTGCTCTTTAATTACCAAAATCGGGACTTTTCATCACTTTGTTTATTCTCTTCACAGCATCGAATCTAACCGCTTTGAAAGTGCATTTTTGCACAGGAGCGGTGCGATTCACTGCATTGGAATTTGCCTCCACTCACCTACCTTCAACTCGCCTGGCGGCACAACCGGACCGGTCTGAGGCATTGAAGGCTGGGCTCCGCGCGGAGGAAACTTGATGACGCTATTGGATAGTCGGCTTGACTGGGACAATGACCCAAGCCCCGCCGATCTTTTCGAATCTATTCGGGCCAAATCCATGGATTTAGCCCGCCCACTTAACGCCGAAGACATGGGCCTTCAATCCATGGAAGATGCCAGCCCGCCGAAATGGCATCTGGCGCATACGACATGGTTTTTCGAAGAATTTATTTTGAAGCCACATCTGCCTGATTTTCAAAGCCTGGATGACCGGTTCTCAGTTCTATTCAACTCGTATTATGTGCAAGCAGGTCCTCGGCACGCACGCTCCAAAAGAGGCCTTTTGTCCCGGCCAACGGCCTCTGAAGTTTTAAGCTACAGGGCGCATGTCGAAGAAGCCTTGCGCAGTGGGTTGGCAAACGACTTATTTACCGCCGATCAAGACAAAATTGATGAACTGATCACAATCGGCTGCCACCATGAAATGCAGCATCAGGAACTGCTGGTTACAGACCTTCTGCATGCCTTTTCATTCAATCCACTCCTGCCCGCCTACGTCAATTCAAAACCGACTTCGGTTATTGACCAACAGGAAGAACGTTGGATCAGACACGATGGCGGTCTTTTAGAAATCGGCCATGATGGCAACGGCTTTGCCTATGACTGCGAAGGACCACGCCACAAGGTCTGGCTCAATCCCTACAAACTTTCGGATCGACTAGTGACCAATGGCGACTGGATCTCCTTCATGGAAGATGGAGGATATCAAAAACAGCCGCTGTGGTTCATGGAAGGCTGGGCCGTTCGCGAGAAAAACGACTGGCAGTCACCGCTTTACTGGTGGCAGCAAGACGGCGAGTGGTGGACCTACACCCTGCAAGGCCCGCGACCTGTCGATCACAGCGCTCCTGTCGTTCACGTCAGTTATTATGAGGCCGATGCCTTCGCCCGTTGGACGGGAAACCGTCTTCCAACCGAAGCAGAATGGGAGGCAGCAGCCGATACAACTGAACCCAAGGGCAATTTCCTGGAAGATGGTGCCCTGCTCCCGGTTGGCCGCACACAAAGCCTATGGGGAGATGTCTGGCAATGGACCTCCAGCGCCTTTTCTCCCTATCCAGGCTTCAAACCACCAGAGGGAGCCATTGGCGAATACAACGGCAAATTCATGGTCAACCAGATGGTCTTGCGTGGAGGCTCCTGCGCAACACCCAAGCTTCAGATGCGTCCATCCTATCGCACTTTCTTTTACCCTCACCAGCGCTGGCAAATGCTCGGCCTGAGACTGGCAGCAGACCTATGACCAAACATGTACCGGCAAATATCAAGACCGGCGCAATCGAAGCTGAAATCCTTGCCGGTCTTCAGACACAGCAAAAAACCATCAGCAGCAAATGGCTCTATGATGATATCGGCTCGCACTTGTTCGAAGCCATTACCGAACTGGACGCCTACTACCCAACACGGACCGAGTTGGAGATTTTAGAAAATAACGCGAAGAGATATACTAGGCTTAACGGTGCGAGAGGCGCGATGGTGGAACTTGGCAGCGGCTCAAGCCGAAAGACCGATATTCTGCTGAGTGCCCTCATGGACTTGTCGGTCTACATGCCGATTGATATTTCGGCCAATCATCTGAAAGACGCCGCTGACCGCATCCGGCGAGCCTATCCATCGCTCGCAGTGCTTCCGGTCACAGCTGACTTCACCGAGCCATTTGGACAGTTGCCGCTGTTACCGGAACTTCCGGTTCTTGTATTCTTCCCGGGGTCTACAATTGGCAATTTCGAGAAGGCTGATGCTGTCAGTCTTCTCAAAAACATCCGCTCGGTCATGCCGGAGGCCGACATGATTATTGGCGTCGACCGGCCCAAGGACAAAAAGACGCTGGTTCAGGCTTATGACGACCCTGCTGGAGTTACTGCGGCATTCAACATGAACCTCTTGCAGCGGATCAACCGCGAACTGGATGCAGAGATCGATCTGGCCAGCTTCCGGCACAAGGCCATCTGGAATGAACCAAGAAGCCGGATCGAAATGCACCTGGAATGTCTAAAGGACCAGACTCTTACTATTTCTGGCACAGCTATATCTTTCAGGTCAGGCGAAACAATCCACACCGAGAACTCTCACAAATACAGCGAAGAGACTTTTGGAGAGATTACCGAGCAAAGTGGCTGGCGAACCCTGAATGTGGAAAGCGACCCGCAGGGTTTGTTCTCGGTTTACACGTTAAAAGCAGTTGCCTGACATCACCTGAAAGTTGCGCGGGGCAACCCTCGCGCTGCTTTTAGCGTTCTGCTATTGCCAACCGCATGGCAAGGCTAACAAACACAATGCCGGCAAGACGATTGAGCCAGAGCTGCGCTTTGGGAGATTGTTTCAGGAAAGCCCCCAACAGACCTCCCCCCAAGGCAACACCGCCAAAAACAATTATCGTCACCACAATGAACAGGCCTCCGAAGGCAAGGATCTGCAAGGGAACAGACCCACGCTCCGGATCGGCAAATTGTGGCAAAAACGCCAGAAAGAAGATCGCCACTTTTGGATTGGTGACGTTCATGATGATGCCGCGTTTGTAAAGAGACAACAGCGACAATTTGGGGCTCTCTCGCCCGATCAGTTCGGACCGCCCTGCCTTGAAGGCCTGATAAGCAAGAAACAGCAAGTAGCCTGCACCGACAAACTTCAGGACCGAGAAGGCGAGTTCGGATGTCTGGAAAATCGCGGCAACGCCCAACGCCACTGCAACACTGTGCACAATCAACCCGGTGCATAGCCCAAGCGTGACGACCAGCCCGGCAAGACGACCATAAAGGGCAGATTGTGTCAGCACGAAGATGTTGTCCGGCCCCGGCGCAAGGCCGAGAGCAACAGCGGCTGCCAAAAAGACTGTGAGGATATCAAACGGAATCATCGCACACTCATTATCTGATTGCGTTGACGATTGGATGAGGCACCTCTTCCAGTCAAGAGCTTCCATTCCAGTCATCCGAAATCAGGATGATATGACGTCTGGGAAAGTCTGTAGGTTAAAACGGTCCGTGACATCAAAGTCTCCATTATACGAAACATTTGTTTCAGAAATTGACAATGTAAAAAACAAATGAAACAGTAACAAAATGGAAACCAAACCACAGCCACAGATCCGGTCGGCCATTTCGGCCAACTATGCTGATCTCAGCGAGACATTGCGCACGGCTGCGGACTATCTAGCTGATAACCAACTGGAAATCGCAACACGAAGCTTACGGGCGATTGCGGCAGCAAGTGGTGTTTCCCCTGCAAGTTACACAAGGCTGGCCCGAGCGATCGGCTATTCCGATTACGAGGCTTTAAGGGAACAGGCCAGAACAGAACTCGGCAAACGTGGCAACAGTCTTCAGGACAAGGCACGCCAGCTGCGCAATGAAGCTGACCAGCCTCTTCTTCCCAGACAAGCATCGGCTTGTATCGACAATATCCGGGCACTGGTCGCGGAAACTGATCAGGATCAACTGGAGCAAGTTGTCGAGCGCATGGCAAAGGCCCGGCGCATCGTCCTGATCGGCGCATTGGCGTCTGCTGGATTCACCGATTACTTCGCATATCTTGCCAAGTGGTTTGATGAACGCTGGATCGTAGCCGGACGCAACGGAACCACACTTGGAAGTGCGCTGGCAGGACTGAACTCAGACGATTGCGTGCTGGTTCTGTCCAAACATCCTTATGCGCACCGGTCTGTTCGCGCAGCGGAACTGGCTTCAGCAAATGGAGCAACCGTCATCGTTCTGACGGACAGCCACGCGTTTCCGGGCTTACAATTCGCTGACTTTCACTTTATACAACGCACTGAAAGTCCTCACTTTTTCTCATCTTACGCAGCCACGCTCGTTCTGATTGAAACGATCACAGGCATGCTGGTTGCGCGAGCCGGTTCCGACGCGGAAGCACGGATCCAAGAAGTCGACAAGCAAAATCGCTTGCTCGATGAATTCGAAAATGTCTAGGGTATTTGCCATCCTGGGTAGATAAATTAACAAGAGGGAAGCCTAGTCAAATGATGAAACTAAACCTTGCGGGCGCCGTGCTGGCGACCAGCATCGCCTTTACTGGCGCAGCAACTGCAGAACAATTCATCACAATCGGTACCGGCGGTGTCACCGGCGTTTATTATCCGACCGGTGGTGCGATCTGTCGCCTTGTCAACAAAGGCCGTAAAGATCACGGCATTCGTTGTTCAGTCGAATCCACAGGTGGTTCTGTCTACAACATCAACACTGTTCGCGAAGGCGAGCTGGAATTTGGTGTTGCACAGTCCGATTGGCAGTACCATGCCTACAACGGCACTTCGAAGTTTGCTGACAAAGGCAAGTTTGAAGAGCTTCGCGCTGTGTTCTCCGTTCATCCGGAGCCTTTCACAGTTGTTGCTCGTGCAGATGCCGGCATCAAGAACTTTTCAGACCTGAAAGGCAAGCGCGTCAACATTGGCAACCCTGGCTCCGGTCAGCGCGGCACCATGGAAGTCCTGATGGAAGCTCTAGGCTGGACAACAGACGACTTCGCACTGGCAACCGAGTTGAAGGCAGCTGAACAGTCTGCAGCCCTTTGCGACAACCAGATCGACGCAATGGTTTACACCGTTGGTCACCCGTCCGGTTCCATTCAGGAAGCAACAACTGCGTGTGACAGCGTTCTTGTAACCGTAGACGGTCCTGCCGTTGCAAAGCTGATCGAAGACAACAGCTACTACCGTTCAGCGACTATTCCTGGCGGCATGTACCGTGGCAACGATGGCGACACCAACACTTTCGGTGTGGGCGCAACGTTTGTTTCGTCCTCAGCTGTTGCCGATGACACAGTCTACACTCTCGTGAAGTCTGTCTTCGATAACTTCGATGCGTTCAAGAAACTGCATCCTGCTTTTGCTAACCTGAAACCGGAAGAAATGGCCAATGACGGCCTTTCTGCTCCGATCCATCCGGGTGCTGCAAAATTCTACGCCGAAAAAGGCTGGGCGAAGTAAACCAGTTTTCGACTTTCGGGCCCGGAGTTCTCTCCGGGCCCGTATCAACACGTTGGCAAAAAATCCAAACAAATGGACCGCCAGCGACTTTCAAAGTTTCTTGATTTTGTCCCAGTCGGTCAGCTGACCGGTTTGGGCGCAAGTTTTTTACAGCATCGGCGCTGTCAATTGGCCGGAAACCGGGGGGAATATTAATGTCTGAACAGAACCAGCCCAACAAACAGGGCGCTGGGGGCGGTCTTTCTGAAGAAGAGCTTCAGGATTTGGTAGCCGCGTCTGATTCCGGATCGCGAAATCCGGCCGGAGCTGTCGGCATATTTCTCGCATCAGTGGCGTTTATCTGGTCTGTTTTTCAGGTCATTCTGGCGTCTCCGGTTTCCAACTATATTCTGCCCGGAGATCTCATTAACAACAGCCGCCAGTTCCATCTGGCCTTCGCCATATTCCTGGCCTTCATGGCCTACCCAGCGCTGAAGAGCAGCCCGAGGCACCATATCCCCATTCAGGATTGGTTCCTTGCCGTTTTTGGCGCCTTCCTCGCACTCTACGGATTTTTCTTTTACGACAAGATCGTCGATGCTGGCGGACTTGCGGACAATGTCGACAAGTGGTTCGCGCTCGCCGGAATTGTCATTCTGTTTGAAGCCGCCCGCAGAGCCCTCGGCCCTGCAATGGCCATCGTGGCATCGGTCTTCATGCTCTATGTCTTCTTTGGCTCCTCTGAATGGGTGCCGGAAGTCATGCGCTGGAAAGGTGCGTCGCTGAAAAAGGCGATGAGCCACATGTGGATCACATCTGAAGGTGTGTTCGGCATCGCGCTCGGCGTTTCCACCAAGTTTGTCTTCCTCTTCGTTCTGTTTGGCGCACTGCTGGATAAAGCGGGTGCCGGAAACTACTTCATCAAAATGGCCTTCGGGGCTCTTGGTCACTTGAAAGGTGGCCCGGCCAAGGCTGCTGTTGTTGGTTCTGCGGCCACTGGCCTTATCTCCGGGTCTTCCATCGCAAACGTTGTGACAACTGGTACCTTCACTATTCCACTAATGAAACGGGTTGGCTTCACCTCCGAACAGGCAGGTTCCGTTGAAGTGGCTTCGTCCGTCAACGGTCAGATCATGCCTCCGGTCATGGGTGCTGCTGCGTTCCTGATGGTGGAATATGTCGGCATATCCTATGTCGAAGTGATCACCCACGCTTTCCTGCCAGCGGTCATTTCCTACATCGCGCTGGTCTACATCGTTCATCTTGAAGCCGTTAAGCGCAACATGCCGACGATTGGCCACAAGGCTGTTTCGACACTGCGGACAGTGCTTGGCATGTTCTTCTTCTTTGCCGGATTTGCAGCGCTTTGTTATGGCGTCAAATACCCGGTTGGCTGGATAGCTGCAGCTGTACCTGAAGGTGCTGCCTGGATTCTCGCAGCACTTGTCTTTGTCGCCTATCTCGCACTCCTGAAGCTTGCTTCGACAGTTGATGATCTGCACCCGGATGACCCCAATGCAAAGGACATCACGCTTCCGGATATCGGTGAGATCTACAAAGCGGGCCTCTACTACCTGCTGCCGATCATTGTTCTGGTCTACTTCCTGATGATCGAACAGAAATCTCCAGGCCTATCAGCTTTCTGGGCCACGGCGCTTCTGTTCGCTATCTTGCTGACACAACGTCCGATCAAGGCGATTTTCCGAGGCCAAAGCGAAACAGCTGAAGCCTTCAAGGCAGGTGTCGCGGATTTGGTTCAGGGCATGATTGACGGCGCCCGCAACATGATCGGTATCGGCCTTGCAACGGCAACAGCCGGCGTAATTGTTGGAACCGTGACCCTGACCGGCATTGGCCAGGTTATGGCCGATCTGGTTGAGTTGGTGTCCGGTGGCAATCTTGTGCTGATGCTGGCCTTTGTTGGCCTGCTCTCGCTGGTGCTTGGCATGGGTCTTCCGACTACAGCGAACTATATCGTGGTGTCATCCCTAATGGCTGGTGTTGTGGTGGAGCTGGGCGCACAATCCGGCCTGATCGTGCCACTGATAGCTGTGCACCTGTTCGTCTTCTACTTCGGAATTATGGCTGATGTGACGCCTCCCGTGGGGCTGGCATCGTTCGCGGCTGCAGCTGTTTCGGGCGGTGATGCGATCAAGACAGGCTTTACCGCTTTCTTCTATTCGCTTCGGACAGTCGCGCTGCCATTCGTGTTCATCTTCAACACGGATCTATTGCTGATAGATGTAACGTGGACGCAAGGCATACTCGTCTTCATCATGGCGACGATAGCCATATTGGCGTTTACCGCCGGAACGATGGGCCACTTCATCACCAAGAGCCGGATCTATGAGAGCGTTGCTCTTGTGCTGATTGCTTTCGTGCTGTTCCGTCCAGACTTCTTCATGAACAGGATCCAACCTCCATTCGAAGCAGTTCAACCGACCGAATTCGTTCAGTCTGTTGGCAAAGTCGCTCCTGGTGACGAGATACGGGTCACAGTCAGCGGACCGGACTTTGATACCGGGAACACGGTAGAGACGACATTCATCCTGACCCCGGGTTCTGAGTCCGGCGGTGAAGAGCGTCTCTCAGCCGTTGGCCTAACCGTTATGGAAGAGGATGGTTTTCTGAAACTGGATGAGCCGTTCCCCGGCACACCGTACTTTGAACAGATGAGCAACTTTGACTTCTATGCTGATGAAGCCGTTTCTGTTCAATCAGCGCAAGTCAAAGTCAGTCAGCTTCCCAAGGAGCTGATCTATATCCCGGGTCTCATTCTTTTGATCCTGGTTTACCTGTTACAGCGCAGCCGTGCTGGTCGCGAAGAAGGAGTTCCAGCATGACAAAATCAGTCCTATGCGCCGTAGACATCAACCATCCGGAAGACAATGAGGTTCTGGAGATCGCAAACAAGCTTGCCCAACTCGATGGTGCCAGCCTTGATGTGATCACCGTCGTGCCAAACCTGGGTGTGACACTGGTTGGGTCTTACTTCGATGAAAATTTTCAAAATCAGCTGGTGACTGACACCCAAAAAACTCTGAAGGACATGGTCGCCAAAGTTGTTGGCGAAGAGCGGAACAAGGACATCCGGCACGTCGTCACAACAGGCTCCATTTACGAAGAGATTCTTGAGGTTGCAGGTCAGATCAGCGCCGATCTGATCGTGATTGGCGCACACAAACCTCAATTGAGGGAATTTCTTCTCGGGCCCAATGCAGCCCGCGTTGTGCGTCATTCCAAATGCTCGGTTTATGTTGTGCGCGTACAGAACTGAATACTTGCACCATCAGACGCACTATTCGCCCGGCTTCCCACAAAGCCGGGCGTTTTTTTCGTCAATAGAACAACAGGATCAGTTCGAATTATAGAATTTCACATTCTGAAGGACAGCTTTTCCCGCAGACGTCATGAGGCTTGCGCGATACAGAAGCAGATAGGGTGTCCCGGGGATCTCCGACAAATGAACTTCCATGGTCTTGTTCGCCGCCAGTTCCTTGATGGTCCTTCGATTTGGCCGATGGCCGGAAATCGGTTTGTAACGAGCCGAGCATGCCAGAACTTCACCTGAGTAACGTTTTTTACGGCCCTTTATCCGATATCTAGATTTGTAGCTCATGACGACATCGAAGCGATCCCGGCCGTCGTAAATCTGAATGGTCCGATTGCAGCTGTCTCGATGAATGCCTTTAGGTGCAGCGAAGACAACAGCACTCAATGGATCAATCACACCGCGCGTATGGTCGTTTGTAACCTTGATCCGCTCGCTCATTCGGTCCTGGGGAGGATTGATCTCGCGGCTCGTTACATCGCCATGGTCCAGTTTGAGGCTTACCGTGTTTGGCTTGCCACCTTCCTGAGCATTCAAATTGTACAAGGCCGACATCAATTTCCCTGACGCCAATACGCCCTTCGAGTGCGCAGTGCCCTGTCCGTTCGAGAGCAGGCTCCCTAGTGCGGCCATCTTCCCCTGACCCGAAATGGAATAACTCTCGTCCTTCAAATCTAACGAGAGATGGGCCTCTCCGATTTTCATACCCATCAGCGATCCATCGTATTTTACAACAATCCCTCGCGCATTTGCAGGACCTGCAAGGAAAACCAGAAACACCATTAGAAACGGAAGACGCATTGGTCACACCCCCTATTTGAAGAACTGTGAGGATCATGCTGTTCCAATATGGCATGAGAACGGTAAGTTTGTTCAGGTAGCGTTCATGTAATGCGGGCAAATCCTCGCCGTGCATCAGTTTCTTTTTTCGTTTTCTTTTTTGCTAACCTCTAGTCAAACAGATCGCCACTTCCTATTTGATCGTAGAATTGCGATGGATAGTCATTTATAGAAACGTCGATCCTGAAGCGCATATTGATTTGTATTGGTCCCGGAGAATATTTTCATGAGCAACGACAGCAGCTACACCCCACCAAAGGTCTGGACTTGGGAACAACCTAGTGGCGGGCAGTTTGCCAACATCAACCGCCCTGTGTCCGGTTCCACACATGAGAAAGACCTTCCAGTCGGCAAACACCCGTTGCAGCTCTATTCGTTAGCAACTCCGAACGGTGTGAAAGTCACCGTCATGCTGGAAGAGCTGCTTGCGCTCGGGCACAAGGGTGCAGAGTATGATGCCTGGCTGATCCGCATCAATGAAGGCGATCAGTTCTCCAGCGGTTTTGTCGGTGCCAATCCGAATTCCAAGATCCCCGCCTTGATGGATCACAGCACCAAGACACCAACCCGAGTGTTCGAATCTGCATCCATCTTGATGTATCTGGCCGAAAAATTTGACGCGTTCTTGCCCAAAGAAGGCGTTGCGCGGACCGAAACCCTGAGCTGGCTATTCTGGCAGATGGGTTCGGCCCCTTACCTTGGCGGCGGCTTTGGGCATTTTTATGCTTACGCGCCAGAGAAATTCCAGTACCCGATTGACCGGTTTTCAATGGAAACGAAGCGTCAGCTTGATGTTCTGGACAAGGCGCTTGCTGAAAATCCATATATTGCAGGCAATGATTACACCATCGCCGACATGGCGATCTGGCCCTGGTATGGCGGATTGGTGCTCGGACGCTTGTATGACGCAGCAGAATTCCTGTCTGTCAAAGACTACAGAAACGTCGTTGCATGGGCCGAAAAGATAGATGCCCGCCCAGCCGTCCAGCGAGGACGCATGGTCAACAAGACATGGGGTGAAGAATCTGAACAGGTTCCGGAGCGCCACAGCGCAGCTGATCTAGATACGAAAGCAAACTCTCAGGACGCAGCAGAATAGTGAAAATACGCCAGCGCCCGTTATCGGTCGTTGGCGTTGTCTTTTAGCTCTTAGGGAATGTGCGCCTGTCTTAGGCTTTTGCGACTGCGTTACCGGCGCTTGACAGAATCTGAAGCGCGACCATCCGATGGAACCCACCCTGTCGGCACGCGTCAGACAATTCGGACAGAATATCCGCTGTCAATTTGCAAGCCCCGCGCTCGGCCATGGCCTTTGCGAGATCACTGCCCAAAGCACCGCTTTCCAGAAATGCCGCTTCGACAATTCTTATGGGCTCCTGGCCCTCATCATATTTGCAAGCCAGTTTCAGTGCTGCTTGTCGCGGTGACCGGCTCTGTGCAGCCAGTACGCTTCCAATCCGTTCAGGGGTTTTTCCCATTTTGTCATACGCGGCAAGCACTGCGACCTGATCAATTGCTTCCTTGCTCTTCAAAGCAGCCAACAGCCTTTTTTCCGCTATTTCTTTAGGAGCATAGGCCAACAAGGCGAATAGAGAAGCCCGTGCTGGAGCATCGCCGTCCGGCGGCAGTGCATTGATCGCCTCCCAATCGCTATCGCTGAGTTCCACGCCGTTCTCTAAACGCTTGGCAAGCGTATTGAACGCCGCGCTCCGCATTGCGCTATCCCGTGCAGACGTGCAAGCCAACAGTGCCGGTGTAAACGCAGTGTGTGTCACATCGGCAAGCAAGCGGACAGCAACTCTTCGAACATCAAGTGCGGCATCTGGAGCGACATCAGGGCGAACGCGTTTTTTCTGCAGCGTGTTTTGCGCAAGTTCGAGAAATTTGAGGTCCTCTTTGGACAGGTCTATTTTTTCTTCCTCAAACGTCGCCTGCTCTTCATCACCCTGCAGAATTGCCGCTAATGTCCCTGTGGGGAACGGTACAACGTCTGCCTCAACGTCAGTCTCGTCCGTTTCGGCATCTGACGAACTGACTTCTTGCTCAAGAACAGGTTCGTCCAACTCTTCAGTGACGTCTTCGGGTTTGCGATAATCGCTCAACTTGATTGGTTCAGCATCGTCGTCGGGAGTCACCACATTGCCTTCGCGATCAATGACAACACGGTTTCGGCTTCCACCCTCATCGTCTTGGGCCCGTTTTCCGAACTGCTTTTCGCCGAGCTCTGTCTGTTCGTTTTCGGATTTTTCTTCCGATTCAGGAGCTAGATCACCGCGAGCCGCGAGCAACAGGATTGCAGCAGCATTGTCGGCGATTTCTCCAGTTCCCTTAGAGAGGGCTGTAACACCAGCAAGGGCGGAGACACGTACCATCTGGCTCTTGCTGGAGATTCCGTCGGTAAAAGCTTCCAACGCCTCAACCCGCGGAAAGTTCGCCATTGCGTTGAGAACTGCCCTTTGAATATGCGGCTTCGGGTTCAGTTCCCTAATCTCCAGAAGGCTCTCGAAAGCTTCTTCAGATCCGATCCTGCCCAGAACTTCTGATAAGGATGCGACAAAGGCTTCTCCATCGCCGCGTAGCTTTGTCCCGACATGATCAGACAGTTTTGTGGCCTGCAAAGGCGTCAGGTCACGTTCACTCAATCGCCGTATCGCAGATAAACGGACATCCTTGTCTTCGTCCTCAATCGCCAGCTTCAATAGATCTCCCGAAGAGATGGTTGACGACTTCGTGGCGACAAATCGTCTAATGCTTGCCGCGTCATCTTCAATCAGGCGAGCATCCGCAAGAGGTTCATTTCGATCAAGAAGCGTCTCGATCGCAACAAGGCGGACATCTAAACTCTTGTCCTGACTGAGCGCATCGAGCGCCTTCGCTGCCAGCTCATCCTGAGAAGTTTCCAGCGCCCTCGCTGCTCGGGCACGTTGCCGCTCTGAAACAGACTGGCCAGCCTCAATGAGGGCCATCAGGCCCGGTCTGCCGAGATCAGACAGGGCGGACATCACCTCAATCCAAAGATCTTGACCAAATTCATCGTTGGCAGCTGCCAGAAGATCCGGCACTGCGTCCTTAATGTCCAAACGTCCGACAGTGCGGATAGCTTCCTTTTGAACGTCCAGCCAATCATCCCAGTCTGCGATGTCGTCTTCCCAGGCAACATCTTCTTCGCATCTATCAATTATGAGTTTGCAAACAAGTTCGGCCGCTGCTTCCCGGTCACCCTTGTGAAGTCCGCGGAGCGACGCCACTTTGGATTCGCCCACTGGATCGTTCTGTAAACTCCACAAGAATATGTCGCCAAGGCCATCGACCTCGAGGGACACCAAAGCCTCAAGTGCATCAACCCGAACATCAGGATCTTCATTGCGAGTGGCTTCAACCAGAACATCTTTTGTTTCGGGAACTCGCCAGGATTGAAGCGTTTTAATTGCAAGACACTGCTCTGCAGGAGCACCGGTTTTAACGATCTCTCCCAATGTATCGAGAGTAGCCTGATCAAGGGTCAATGAGCCCGTCAACTCATCTGTTTCGGCACTCTTGAGTTGCATCATCGGCCCTTTGTGTTCTGGTTCGTATTTGAACAAACAATAAGGCGGGAGCGCCAGCCCCCGCCTTGATCTCGATCAGCCTGATTCTTCTGCCTTAGGCGATATCGCGGCGGGCAAAGGACATGGAGCGATAACTGGTTTTATATGGCGAAGTACCAATCTTGCGGATCCGGCCAACGCCCATCTTGTAGTTGTAGTTGCCGCTGATCCAGTCAACGACACGCCCGGACAGAGCATTCGCGGGCTGTGCAGTATGCAGGAAGTCCATATACAGGAGCCCCTTCTTCACAGCAGGCGTAATGATTGCAACTGCAGTCACCGCTGCCTCGGTCAGCTCGATATGGCCATTTTCCATGAGCTTGTCGAACTGGAAATCATCGCCTTCAACACCCAGGATCGTGTCTTTCTGAACCGGGATACGGTCAGAAAAGAGCATGACATAGTCACCGTTTTCGATACCGCGAGCAGCGGCATCATCCGGGTGCATTTCCACCCAGTTTTCAGGCCAGCGCTGCACGATGTATGGGCGGCGACGGTCATCGTAGCCGGACTGCCAGCGTTCGTTAATACGGCCAGAGGTAACCCATAACTCGTCGTCTTTCGGCTTGAGCCATGCCCAGTAGTCGGAGAACAGGCTCCACGGTGACTTCTGGATGTTGCACTTGCCGGTTTGTGAGTTGAAGTGTGTCAACTTCTTACCCATCCGATTGAAGCCGGAAGGACCGTCGGCCGGAAGCTCGCGTTGGGTATCATGAAGGCGCTTTGTACCGACTAAAGTGCCGTCATCCTGCATCATCACAGGGCCCTGGATACCGTTGGTACCGAACTCGGCCAGTTTTTCATGCAGTGTTTTGCCTTCTCGCTGAGCGGCAACTTTGACGTTGAAGAAATCCTTCCGGCTGCCACGTGAGAAACGCGCGCCTTCTTCGAGAACTTCGTTGGAGTTTTTCCAGTCAAATCCCTTGTAGCCCATGGCGGTAGCCAACTTGGCAATGATCCACCAATCCGGTTTTGCTTCACCGGGTGCATCATAGAACTTCGGATAGAGACGGATACGACGTTCACCGTTGGCTCGGGTAAAGGTATCTTCACCCCAGCCAGCAGCCGGGAAGACAATATCCGCATAGCGGGCACCAATAGGATCAACCAGATAGATATCCTGGTTGACGACAACCATTCCGCCGCTGTCGACGCGACGCTTCAGGGTATCGATGATTTCCTGCTTGTCGAATGAACTGATTTGATGCGGGTTCTGCACCGTCAATTCATTGAACTTGGCTGCAAGAGACTGCGATCCGCACATGGACTGGATCCAGGTGTTCCCGATCACATGAGCAAAGCGTGTGTGTCCCGACATCAGATAACGGTCTGTATCCATCGCGCGGCGGCGACGACCAGGCAGTTTTTCCGGAGACTTGTTACGTGGGTACTTGCCACCACGCAGACCACCACGCTGGTGGCCACCGGCACGGCCGATGACCTGGCCGGGACGTCCGCCAGCACCAACGACGATGCCAAGAGCCGAGATGGCCTGTGTATTGCCAGTGTTGTTGGACCAGTAGAAGCCCTTCTCGATCATTACAGATGTCTTTGGACGGGAGCCATCGTCTCTCGGCTTGGCCATCCATTCTGCAGCTGTGCGGATCTTTTCAACGTCCACCTGAGCAATTTCAGCTGCTGTTTCAGGAACAAACTCGTCCTGCGACAGAAGCCACTTTTTCCAGTCTTCAAATCCTGCCGTCTGGAATTTGCCCCAGGTCGTGCGCCACTGCCAGGGAGTGTTCCGCGTACCCTGACCGAAGCCTGAGGAGCTTTCCCATTTGTTGTTGACCCATTTCTGGATCCAGTCGCTGTCTTCCCAGCCGTTTTCAACAATCACACGGGCGATCGCATTGACAACAAGAAGATCGGTGCCTGGCTGAATGTCGAGCCACATGCCGCCATTCTTTTCAGCGTAAGCAATGCCGCCAGTCTTGCGCGGAACCATGAAGATCGTTTTCTGACCATTCTGAATGCCAGGCATCATCCAGTCAGTGAACAGGATCGTCTTGGTTTCGTAAGGATCCGTGCCACAGACAAGAAGCGTCTCGGCATCACGCCAGTCTTCATAGGACGGTCCGAAGTTATCGAAACCGGCATCCCGGAAACCTGGTGTAGAGGAGACGTCAGACGGCGTATCGTGGAACGTGAAGTTCGCCGTATTGACCATGTTGAGTGCATATTTCGTAATGGCGTAGGTGTTTTCCAAATAGCCATACGAGAACGTTTTCACGCAATACGAGTTTTCGCCGTGCGTCTTGATAACGTGCTTGCCAACCTCAGCAGCGATTTCCATCGCAAAGTCCCATGTAACCGGCATCAAGACGCCGAACATGCGGACCATGGGGGAGCTCAGGCGATCACGGGTCGGGGTCTGCGGATTGTAGACCTTTTGTGCCAATGCCCCGCCACGGATGGATGAGTTTCCGTTCGGATTGACGAACTCGGCATCCTTGTCCGGAATAATGATGACGTGATGCGGTTCGCCGTTATGCAGCACAACATTGTACTGGTTTGGAGCAACCCATGCCCCAAGCGGATCGACCGGGAAGTCTGCACCAAAGGCGTTTTCATCAGCCTTTTCGCCGCCGACTTTGCCGCCCTTGACGGGCCAGCGGTAGATTTTGTAGCCGCAAGCGACAATGCAATAATCGCATGCCGTTGAGATCACATCAGCGTCTACCGGAGGCAGCGGGATGTTTGTCTCTGGGAGGTAATAGGGTGTGGACATTTCTTGCTCTCCTCAGCCCTTGTGATTGTCGGAGCGGCCGTAGATCAGGCCGAACATACCAACCGCGTAAATGTCATCGCCATCAAGCTCCAAAAGGACTTGCGGGAGGCTCTGATAAGCCTGACCGGAGATGAAGATGCCATGACGGGTCAAATCGAAAGTCGTCAGATGCAGCGGACATGGCCCAAGAGCCTTGTCTTCGGACTTGTATGTTCCCTGCAAAGGACCACCCTGATGGGTACAGGTGTAGTTGAACGCAACCACATCCTTGTTCGGACCAATGCCACCGCCGGCCTCACGGCCAAGCCTGACCACCATGGATTCAGAATAGGCTCCATCATCCGGGTAGTTGAAGTCCAGAGGCTCATCTTCCTTCAGCTCGGAGAGCTTGCCTATGAGCTTGCGCTCGTATGTTGATACGACCGCAGGAACTTTGGCAGAAGACGGTCCTGCCTTCATGGCAACCATGACGGTGAACGTCGTGATGCCGGAGGTCAAAAGAAATTGCCGCCGGTTCATAAGGCAACGCTTGCCAGTCTTGGCAACTTCGTTCGGGCCATTTATGGCATCGATCAGGGCCGGATCGATCGGCTTTTGATGCTTCGTCATTATCCGTATCCTCAGTTCGCAGCCGTTGGCAGCACGTCGTATTCCGGAAGATCAGGCTCTTCCATCACGATCCGCTCGCCGGACAGGCTCTCAAGGAAGGCAACCAGATCGGCTTTTTCGTCTTCGTTCAGGCCGAGTGGTTTGATAAGTTCGCTCTTGGTTTTAGCGAATTGGTTTTCGCCGCCGCCCTGGTTGTAGAACTCAACAACGTCTTCCAGGCTCGCCAACATGCCGTTGTGCATATAAGGCGCGGTGTATTTGGTGTAACGCAGGGACGGGACGCGGAATTTGCCTTTGTGGTTCGGAGCCTTTGCCCTGAAGTACGCACCGGGATCATCCTTGTAGGTACGATACATCTCCTCGGTTGAACCCTTTGCATAGAGTTCGTAGCGGAAGGTGATTTGGGCGATCTCGTCTGTTTCCCAGCCGTCATACGCTGGAACACCAATGTTGTAGTATTTCTGGTTGCTCAGTAGCGCGCCGTCGTGACATTCCGCACATCCGGCCTTGCCGGTGAACAATTCCAGACCACGTTGTTGAGCTTCATCCAGCGCGCTGTCATCACCATTCATGTAGTTGTCGAACGGTGTGTCCTTTTGAACTAGAGTGCGTTCGAATGCAGCAATCGCCATCCAGGCATGATGCAAACGCGGATACTCGGTTCCGAAAACCTCTTTGAAACGTTCCCGGTATTCAGGAACGAAAGCCAGTCGGCTTTCCATTATATCGGCCTCGCCGTTGCCGGCGACAGCACCGCCAGCAGCTGACTTGGCCTGGCCTTCAAGAGACTTGGAAGATCCAGCCCAGAACAGGTTGCCGTAGTAGGCAGAGTTGATGATGGTTTGGGAGTTCCGCCAATGAGTTGTTCCCGGGTATCCCAGCGAGATCTTGTCCGGAAAATCCCAACCGGCATCCGGCAAGTGACAGGCTGAACACGGCATCGCCGAATTACCTGACAGACGGGGGTCGAAGAACAGCAATTTGCCGAGTTCGATTTTTTCCGGTGTTTGCGGATTGTCAGCCGGAATTGGCGGGTCACCGAGCGGTGCCAGATTTGAGGGCCGATCCGCTGCGATGGCTCCGGTGGCAATGGCGAGTACAGATGCACCTGCCAAAGCCCATGCGGAGACGGTTTTTTTCATGGCATTTGACATGATCCTGCCTCCTTAGTTTTTCGCTTTTGTCCAGTCAGAGACGACTTCATAACCGTAGTCATCATCTTCCCAGACATAAGCAGGTTGTTCGAAACTTGCGCCGGACAGCGCCTTCAGGAATTCGACCAGGTCGGATTTTTCGCCGCGGGTCAAACCAAGGGGCTTGAGACGTGAATCCTTGTTCACATCATCACCGCCGCCGTTGTTGTAGAAGTCCACAACATCGTCCAGTGTCGCCATTGTTCCGTTGTGCATGTACGGCGCCGTGTAGGTCAGCTCACGTAGTGTCGGTGTGACGAAGGTCCGCTTGGTTTCTTCCGTATGGTTCTGGACGTAAGCACCGAGATCCTCGCGAACATTCATATAGTTCTCGACGCCCATGAATTTCGCATACGCAATAAAGGTCTGATGACGCAGAGGGTCGGACCAGATGTCCGGATTGTTCGGGACACCAATATTGTGCGGCTTGTCGTCAGAGAAACGGTCCCCGGAGTGGCAATCGGTACACCCAGCCTTGCCTTTGAAATTGATGTAACCGCGTTTTGCAGCTTCACTCATTTCTCCGGTGTCAAATGGAGCCCCTTCAGACGTGATCGACTTCAGGAACTCCTGAAGGGCGCTACGTGCGCCTCCATTTGAGGGTTCGCCTTTGCCAGCAGCCTTGAACATTTTGACATAGACTGGATCCTGCTTCAGACGCTCTTGCATCATCCGCATATCCATATTCATCAGGTAGTCTTCTGTGATCATTTCACGGGAGACGTCATTCAGGTTCGTCCCCAAACGACCATCATGCATCCAGTTCGCACGCAAACCGGCATTTGCAAGTGTCGGCGTGTTACGGAAACCTTCCGAGCCGCTGTAGGCTGTCGACAAGGCCTCGCCGTCAGTAAATGCCAGTTCAGGATTATGGCAGGATGAACAAGACAGGCTGGTGTCACCTGAAAGTCTTGAATCGTAGAACAGCCGCTTGCCCAAAGCCGCCAAATCCGGGTTCACTTCCAGTGACTGAACCGGCCCCTGGTCAGCGGACCAGGCAGCTGTGGTGGCTAATAGCAAAGCTGCAATAGTTGCAGATAGGCGCATAAGACCCTCCGTTTTGGAAGGAAGTCAAAACGAACCGAAAAGCCCGGACCCGGGCTACACTGCGACTCCCTCATTAGGGTCAGTATTGCAGTCCACAGATCGGCAGCATTGATTGCAATCAGTAGGCTGGTTTCTACGTATAAAAAGCGGATATATCTTCCAAAACGGCTCGATCGGATGCGTATAAATACATAATTTTAATATACTTTTCGCTTATTGAGCAAAGTCAAACACCCTGCAGAAAAGCGCTTCTATAGTCCCACAGTACCAAGGGGGATTATTTGATGCCACGTCCTGACGGATTACCAATCCCAGGCTACGAGGGTAATTGTCAGGCGGCAAAAACCGACTGTGTCCTGCAACATCATTGCGGTTTCCACGTCAGGAATTGCATCTGCTCGGAATTGCAGCAATATTTTGGTGCGTCTCTGCCTCAGGGAACACACAAGTTTACGATGCAGCCCGGTGACGAGATAGATCCGGACAGCCTACCTAATTCGCCTGTCCTGGGCATCTTAACTGGTTCCGTCGGCATGGTTACGCACTTGAGCGATGGGCGCCGAACTATCTCCGGTCTCTTTTTTCCAGGTGACTACATCAACCTGGCGTCGCTGGGACGTCAATCCTGCGGAGAGATTACGGCGCTCGCGGCCAGTGCTGTTCAATTGATGGAGCAATCCGTCTTTGACCGTCTATTGAGTATTTCGGAAGGCGCAAGAACGCATTTCTTCACCCAAACCAACAAGTTCCTGTTTCGGCAGCTCGATCACAGTAATGATCTGGCCAAGAAAACCCCTATTGAGCGCATTGCTGCCTTTATCTTCGAGTTGATAAACAGGTCCGTCCCTCGCAAGTCGAACCAAATGACGAGCATCGCCATACCGTTTGGCCGCCGAGACATTGCCGATTACCTGGGCTTGCAACCAGAAACAGTCAGCCGGGGCTTTACCTCGCTGACGAATGAAGGGGTGATCACACTCCCTGAGGCTGATCTCGTCACCATAGAAAACGTCAAACACCTCCGACAGATCGCAAACGGCGGACGACCGCGCAAACGGGGTATCTGAGGACCTGAAACTATGAGCGAACAGCAATTACTCGCTGCCATTCGTTACAATCATGGAGCAGATGTTGACCCTGCTCTTGATGAATTTGTTCAACAATTGCGAGCGCTCGATATCTCGATTGTCGGCTGCCTGCAACGCCAACTTCCTGATCCTGGTAGTTGTTGCCCTATTTCCCATCTCGAAGATCTTGCGAGCGGCGATCAAACACGCATTACCCAACCTCTGGGGTCCGGGTCCACCGGATGTCGGCTAGACCCCGGCGCGCTCGCCAATGCATCGGAAGCCCTCTCCCGACAGATGATCAGTCGGCCAGACATATTGATACTCAACCGATTTGGCAGAGGCGAAGCTGAAGGACGTGGTTTCCGTCCTGTCATAGAACAGGCCGTCGAATTTGGCATTCCTGTCTTGACTGCAGTCAAGGACCGCTATGCAGCAGAATGGGAAACCTTCAGTGACGGTATGGCGACATATCTTCCGGCGGATGCCAATCAAATCATGGCATGGGCCATGCCAGTCTTGTCGAACACCGCCGCGCAACAAAACACGGAGCTAAGCGCGTGATTATCCGGTTCTCCATCCTGTTCGGGTTTCTAACACTCCTGACAGTCGGGGCGTTTTATGGCCCGTTTCTGATTTCAAGCGCTGAAAGTAACCCAAAAGCCACTGAAGTTGACCAGGTCACTGATCCCACGGCAGGCCATGTCCTGGATATGTTCCGCTTCGAACCCGACTTTGTCCATCTACCGATCGGTGCCGAAGTGATATTCAACAATTCCCGCGGACAGCATACGGTCCACAGCATAAGCGGCCTCATTCCGGACGGCGTGAAAGACATCTCTATTGCCAACACAACCACATCGACCCGCACTATGGATGTACCGGGACTTTATGTTCTGACCTGCAAGGTTCATGGCCGCTATGGCATGGTCATGTTGATTGCCGTTGGTGAGCCGGAGACATGGACCAATCCCCCGGAAACCTGGACCAAGAAACTGACAAACCATCCAGGCAAGAAACTTGATCTGTTGCTAGCCAAACTTCGGGAAAGTGTTGGCAGCTAGGCCTTCACCTGCTGATTTGTATGCTTGTCTCCGGCCCCGAAAAGAAACACTCACAACTGTATGGTCCGTTTCGGGAAAACACTTCCGGGTCAGTGCGGGTACGTCGCGGCTTGCCGTATCCTGCCGGTGACCGATAGCGAGCTGCTGGATCGCAAGGACGTGAAGGGAAAATCACAAGCGATGACTAAATTCGGAGGCCAACGGATATGCACATTGCCATTTTGACCATCTCGGACAGGGCGTCTCGGGGAGAATATGCTGACCGCGGTGGCCCGGCGGTCGAGGCCTGGCTGCGCGCAACCGTAACTACACCGATAAACATTGAGCGCAAGATCATCTCGGACGGATTTGAAGAAGTTCGAGATGCGTTGATCGATTTTTGTGACACGCAAAACGTCGACATGGTCCTGACCACCGGCGGCACAGGGCCTTCACCGCGAGATTTGACAACGGAAGCAACGCAAACCGTCCTGGAAAAGGAATTGCCGGGATTTGGCGAGTTGATGCGGCAGAAAAGCCTTGAATTTGTAGCAACCGCAATTCTGTCACGACAAACGGCAGGCATTAGAGGCAAGACTTTTATCCTGAACCTGCCAGGGTCTCCTGGAAGCATCGATACCTGTCTGACAGCAGTGTTTCCGGCAATTCCCTATTGCCTGGACCTGATCGGCGCCGGCTTCATCGAGACCGACCCGGCAATTCTTAAAGCACATCGCCCGAACAAATAAACTCCCACATGGAAGGCGATCAGCGGTCAGCAGACCTGTTTAGAGACCCATATCTGCGCGGAATGGGAAAAACTGGAGATGACTTCCAGGCTCGACATCCGTGCAGTCAGATGCAACCGCAGCCAATCCATCAGCCTCGATTAACGGCAGAAGTCGGGCCGACCCGGCGCGGCCGGTCTTTTCGAGTAGCGGAAGCCCTTCTTCCGTCATTCCAACAATGTTGCATGGGAAAAATTCCTTCCGGCCAGCTCTCCGTTTCCATTCAAACGCAGCCTTCGCATTCTGGATTAGCGGATCGCGCCGGGATGCGCCTGACATCGCATCCAGTATCGGGCGGGCCAAAAGCAGAAAATCAACAAAACAGGCCAATGGATTTCCCGGAAGGCCGAGATAGACAGCATTGCCGATCCGGCCCAGCGCGACAGGTTTGCCTGGCTTGATGGCCATACTCCAGCTTTCAATGGTTCCACTTGCTGCAACAACAGCTGCTTTGAGATGGTCCTCTTCACCGACCGAAACACCTCCTGAGGTGATGATAAGATCGCTGGTCTCGGAGGCCTGTTTCAGTTTGGCTGTGATGGCTTCCAGATTATCGCGTTCGATCCCGAGATCGCTAACTTCGGTCCGGTTGGTCGCTAGCAGTGCGCGCAGCATCGGGCGATTGGTATCGAAAATGTGGCCCGGACCCATGCCAACCCCGGCTTCGCGCAATTCGTTGCCAGTCGATAGCAGGGCAACTCTAACCTTGCGGACAACACTTGCTTTCTGGAATCCGCTGGCGGTCATAAGAGCTGTATGGCGGGCATCAAGGCGCGTCCCTGCTCGCACGAGAGTATCGAACGCCTGAACATCTTCGCCGGTGCGGCGGATATTATCGCCTTCAGGAATATCGAAATTGGCGCGCACAAATCCCTCGTCGGCAATTGCGTGCTCCTGCATAACCACACATTTGGTTCCGTCTGGTGTTGGCGCACCAGTCATGATCCGCATGGCTTCATCAGCCTGCAGCTTCGCTTTTCGGCTATCTCCTGCGATCAATCGCCCAACAATCTTGAATGAGCCCTGCCCACTTCCGCCCAATGCATAACCGTCAACAGCGGAATGGTCGTGTATAGGTAGTGAAAACAGGGATATCGTATCACCTGAACTGACGCGCCCCACAGCATCCGGAAGCGGAACATCTTCCGATTTTTCTATTTGAGAGCAAAGCTGCAAAGCCCGTTCAATCGTTTGCTCAACACTGGATAGCTTCTGTTTCCCATGAGGTTGAGCATCACTGCAGCCAGTTTGGGTTAGATGTTCCATGATGCATGTCCACTTCAATACCCAAGGGCAAAAATGCCTGTTTCCTGGCGGAACGATACCGATTTCCGGTCTATACAGTGTTGATTTCAGTCAACCTTGTTAAAGGGCACGTCGATTTCGCCAATTTCCGTAACAACGACTTCCATCCGAATTGGGCCAATCCGGTCTTCCAGACGCGCGCCGAGCCCTTTCCAGAAGACATCAATTTCCGCAGATGTTATCGGACGCGTCGGGTCTACATACACCACAACAAAGTGACCTCGACCGGCTTTCTGAGTGGCAGAACGAAGAAACCTGAAACCGTGTTCATTGGCATAGTCCCGCGCTGTTTTTGCAACGGTCGAAACTGTTTTAGCCGGCGCGCTGATTCCCGAAAGTTGTCCGACTGCGGATTTGAAAATGCCAATCGGTTGCCAGATAATAATAGACACAAGCGCGACCACTACGATGGCATCGCCTATGGGAGTCAACGGTGCAAGCGGTGTATTGCTGAGAAATGGTAGAGATAGAAGCGCGACACCGGACCCGGCACTCAATGCGCCGTCGACGATGGCTGCCCGTGCTTCAGTTTTCAGAATCGGGCTGCTCTGTCCGGTTTTTTTATAGGCCCTGTGAAATGAATAGGCCAAACCGGCGCATGTCAGAACCATCGTCACGGCATAGATCGCGATCGGGCCGAACACCAGTTTCGGCACCTCCCCACCTGAAGCATAGGTCGCAATTTTCGAGCCACTCACAAACGCTGCAAACACCAGGACGCCTACCAAAAGCAGGCTTCGGAAGGTGATATAAATCGTTTCCTCAAACTCATACCCCCAAGGACGAGTTCTGTCCGGCGGCCGGTTGATCCGCGCTGTGACACGAGCAGCTACCAGCGCCGAAAGAAAGTTTATCGCAGAGTAAAGCCCGTCGACCAACATTGCGTCCGAACGTGAGAACCAGGCAGCGGTCACACCTGCAACGCCCATGAAGAGATTGGTCCACTTGCCGACAGTGAGTGCACGCTTTTCAATCGCTTGGTTGTCAGTGGAGGTCGTAGAATCGCTCATTATGCTCTGCTGCCTTGGGACTACTTGGAAACCACACTGGGTCACTTACCCAATTGATAGAGGTAGTTCCGGTCTCCGCCAACATCAAATCATGTATCACCCTACACATGCTGACAAATCAGCTGTCTATCCGGTCTATCAACGTAGAACCGAACTCGATTGACGCAAATCATTCCCGAGCAGAACGATTTAATGCGATGTGTGAATGAAAAATGTTCGTTATCCGTGATGCAACCTGCTGTGAAGCCGAACCGTCGTCCAGTTCATACCTAAGTAGTCTTGAATAGATTCCGCGCGCTGATAATAAACAAATTATTAATTCCAAAGCTCTTCAGCGTGGAATAATCGGAATGTCTGGGAACCGGCAAAAGATCATACTAAAGATGGGGCTTGATGATCTATTGCGAATTTGCCTTGGAGCTAGTGATCATCGAACATTATTGAAAACACCTCTGTCAACACTATCGGCCAGTTACCCTTTTTGCTACTCGACACGCGCCTAAAGCGCGATATGGTGTTTTCCTTACAACTTATGGTCGGATTTTCGATCAAAGTGTTTGAATGAACTAATTGGTCTGCGGTCTGTCCGCAGCCAACAAGACGCATCTGCGTCATGGGAAGTTTCGGCGATTGAGCCGAATGTCTGAACGCGGTCGCTTACAGGCTGGCTGCGTAAGGGGGCAAGCGGCTGTCAATGGAGGGCAGTCTCTTAGACGAAAACGGATGACGTGGAGGAAACAGATGTCCGAAAACTCACCCAACAACGGATATTGGGCTGCCAATGTGCGTTTAATTGTGATCAGCCTGGTGATCTGGGCATTGGTCTCTTTCGGTTTCGGCATTTTGCTGCGCCCGATGCTGAGCGGTATTGCCGTCGGCGGCACTGACCTGGGCTTCTGGTTCGCCCAACAAGGGTCGATCCTGGTCTTCCTGGCGCTGATTTTCAACTACGCCTGGCGGATGAACAAGCTCGATAAAGAATTCGGCGTCGACGAAGAATAAGGGCATCGGGAACAGATGGAACAATTTACAATCAATCTGCTGTTTGTGGGTGGCTCTTTTGCGCTCTACATCGGCATCGCGATTTGGGCCCGTGCGGGCTCCACTTCCGAATTCTATGCCGCTGGTCGCGGTATCCACCCTGTCACCAACGGTATGGCGACTGCGGCTGACTGGATGTCAGCGGCGTCATTCATCTCCATGGCGGGCCTGATTGCCTTCACCGGATATGACAACTCGTCGTTCCTGATGGGCTGGACGGGTGGTTACGTGTTGCTGGCTCTCCTGCTTGCTCCCTACTTGCGTAAATTTGGCAAATACACGGTCTCTGAGTTTATTGGCGACCGGTTCTACAGCCAGACCGCTCGTATCGTGGCGGTTATCTGCCTGATCGTTGCCTCAACCACTTACGTTATCGGTCAGATGACTGGTGTTGGTGTTGCGTTCGGCCGGTTCCTGGAAGTCGACAATACTACAGGTCTCCTGATCGGTGCCTGTGTTGTCTTCGCCTACGCCGTGTTTGGTGGCATGAAAGGCGTGACCTACACGCAGGTTGCCCAGTATGTCGTGTTGATCACTGCCTACACTATTCCGGCGATTTTCATCTCGCTGCAGCTGACAGGCAACCCGATCCCGGCACTTGGCCTGTTTGGCGACGCTGTCGCAAGCGGCGAACCGCTTCTGACCAAACTGGACGGTCTCGTAACAGAGCTTGGCTTTAACGAGTACACAACGCATCACGCTGACACACTCAACATGGTGCTGTTCACTTTGTCTCTGATGATCGGTACTGCGGGCTTACCTCACGTTATCATGCGCTTCTTCACTGTTCCTAAAGTGTCTGATGCGCGCTGGTCTGCTGGCTGGGCTCTGGTCTTCATTGCCCTGCTTTATCTGACAGCTCCTGCTGTTGGTGCGATGGCTCGTTTGAACATCACTGAAATGATGTGGCCGAATGGCGGCATTGAGGGTGGTGCGGTCACAGTTCAGCAGATCGAAGACGAAAAACGCTATGACTGGATGGCAACTTGGCAGAAAACAGGTCTTCTGAATTGGGAAGACAAAAACGGCGACGGCAAAATCCAGTACTACAACGACAAAAACGCCGACATGCAGGCGTTGGCCGAGGAAAAAGGCTGGACCGGTAATGAGCTGACCAAGTTCAACCGCGACATCCTTGTTCTGGCCAACCCGGAGATCGCCAACCTGCCCGGCTGGGTTATTGGTCTGGTGGCAGCCGGTGGTCTGGCAGCTGCGCTGTCAACGGCTGCGGGACTGTTGCTCGCGATATCGTCCGCCGTGTCGCACGATCTGATCAAGGGGGCCTTTAATCCGCAGATATCGGAAAAAGGTGAACTCTTGTCGGCGCGAATAGCGATGGGTGTAGCGATTGCGATTGCAACATATCTGGGTCTGAATCCACCCGGATTTGCGGCGCAAACGGTGGCCCTTGCCTTCGGATTGGCAGCGGCGTCCATCTTCCCGGCTCTGATGATGGGGATCTTCTCGACCCGCATCAACAACACTGGCGCTGTTGCCGGTATGTTGGCCGGCCTGACTGTGACGCTGATCTACATCTTCCTGCACAAGGGCTGGTTCTTCATCCCTGGCACCAACAGCTTCACGGATGCAGATCCGCTGCTTGGTACAATCAAGTCGACTTCCTTCGGCGCGATTGGTGCGATGGTCAACTTCACGGTGGCATACATTGTCGCCGGCATGACCAAGGAAACACCGCAGGCAATCAAGGATCTTGTCGAAAGCGTTCGTGTCCCACGTGGCGCCGGCGCAGCACAGGATCACTAAAACCTGTCGCAGATAGCCGCAGGCCGGTTATCTGCCCTTCCGATCCTGTCCTGCCCGGTGCATACCGGGCAGGACATTTTCTTTTGGTTCCAAGGTTTATCAAATGCAGCTCAATCCCCAGCAGATCCAGCGCTTTCTCAAGTCCGTGCATCCCTATGATTCACTGCCTGAGGACACGCAGAATTCTCTGGCCAAACAGTTTGCTGTTTGGACAGTTGACGCTGATGCTTCCATTTATACGTTCGGTAAGGAAGCCCCCGGTCTTTTCATCATTTATGAAGGTGCTGTGGAGGTTACGGACGAGAATGGAGCCATCGTCAGCTATCTTGGACTACGCAACTCCTTCGGCGAACGAGGTCTACTACGCGACGGACTCGCGGTAACCTCGGCCCGGGCCGACGAACAATCCACATTGCTGCTTCTGCCGCCTGCAAACTTTAAAGACCTGATTGCAAGCCACGATATTGTCGCCAGATTTTTTGACCGGACGCGCAGAACACAGTCGCGGGGCAAGGATCTGGCAACCAGCCAGGCCGAAACCCTCATGACCGCCAATCCACTGACTTGCACACCTGATACTTCCGTGCAGAACGCGGCGCGCGTGATGCGGGACAAGCGGGTCTCCTCACTCTGTATTACCGCATCAACAAACGATCTTTTGGGCATTGTCACCACCAGAGATCTGTCCGGCAAAGTGCTCGCCAACGGTCTGTCGCTAGACACTCCGGTGGCAGAGGTTATGACTGCCTCCCCGATCACACTTTCTCCGTCAGCCATTGGGTCCGATGTTTTGCATCTGATGATGGAACGGCGCATTGGCCATGTTCCGATTGTCGATGGTGATCAACTTGTCGGAATCGTCACCCAGACGGATTTGACCCGGTTCCAGGCCGTCAGCTCAGCAGAACTCGTGAGCAAAATTGCTTTTGCCAATTCGGCAGAAGAAATGGCCCAGGTTACGAGCAGCATCCCGAAATTGTTGGTTCAGCTCGTTGCCGGTGGAAATCGGCACGATGTCGTTACCCGATTGATTACGGATATAGCTGACACCGTCACACGACGCCTCCTGACGTTGGCAGAGGAAAAGCTTGGCCCGCCACCTGTTCCATATTTGTGGCTCGCCTGCGGCTCCCAAGGACGGCAGGAACAGACAGGCGTCAGCGATCAGGACAATTGCCTGTTCCTCGATAGCTCTGTCAGCGATGCTGACCGCGAGGGATACTTCGCCCAGCTCGCAACTCTTGTCTGCGATGGCCTCAACACTTGCGGGTACGTCTATTGTCCGGGTGACATGATGGCGACCAATCCACGCTGGTGCCAATCGGTCAGTGTCTGGAAAGACTATTTCGAAGGCTGGATCAGAAAACCCGATCCGATGGCACAAATGCTCAGTTCGGTCATGTTCGATCTCAGGCCGATCGGCGGACACAACGCCCTGTTTGAGAACCTGCAGCAATCAACTTTGAAAGCCGCCAGCGAAAACTCCATTTTCGTGGCGCACATGATCAGCAACTCGCTAAAACATACGCCCCCTTTGAGCCTGTTACGCGGCCTGGCAACAATCCGTTCCGGTGAAAACAAAAATACACTTGATATGAAACACAATGGCGTGGTTCCGGTGGTTGACCTTGCACGAATTTACACTCTCAGGGGAGAGATCGAAGCGGTCAATACAAGGGCACGACTGGTTGAAGCGCGCGAAAAAGGGCAACTCAGTCAATCAGGTGCCAGCGATCTCCTTGATGCCTATGACCTGATAGCCGAGACACGGCTGTTGCATCAGGTGAGTCTTGTCAAACAGGACATGCCACCGGACAACTTCCTGCAACCATCCATGCTGTCGGATTTTGAACGCAGTCACCTGCGAGATGCCTTTGTGGTGGTCAAAACAATGCAATCAGCAATCGGGCATGGGCGCGGCATGTTAAGCTAACACAGTATTCGGGTGCGGATTGGCAAGGAGGATCGCCGCCGCACACGATACGGAGGAGAAATATGTTTCTGGAATTGATCGCGACATTTGTTGCGGGGGTCGCGGCGGCCGGGCTTGTCATGCTGGTCAACAAAACGCTGGGCGGGCGACTGCCACGCTGGTTCGCACCGGTTGCGGCCGGCGCAGCGATGATCCTGACAACTATCTCCAACGAATATGGCTGGTATGGCCGCACCAAAGATGCATTGCCAGACGGGATCGTTATTGCCCAGACTGTTGAAAGTAGAGCTTTCTACCGTCCATGGACCTACGTCTGGCCGTTTGTCGAACGCTTTGTCGCCGTCGACACCGCCACAGCACGCAGCCACGCCGATCAGACCGGAATCAAACTCGCGGATGTCTATTTTTTCGGCCGCTGGTCGACTGTCAACAAGCTGCCGGTCCTGGCCGATTGCCCGGGTAGTCGTCGGGCCGCATTGGCAGACGGGATCAGTTTTGAAAGTGACGGGATCATCAACGGTGCCGACTGGATTGATGTTCCAAAAGGCGACCCGATTGTATCAGTTATGTGCGGAGACCAATGATGTTGACCTCGCTCAGCCTTCGACTGCGTATTTTCCTGCTGTTTCTGGGCCTTCTGGTCGCAAGCACAGCTGTTGTCGGCGGAGCACTTTATCTTGGATATCAACGGGTTCCTCACACAGATAGCGGACCTGGCTTTCTTTATGCGGCGGTCGTTTCCGGTTTCGGATTACTCGCGATATGCGCAGGTATCTGGTTGCTCTTCGATGAGAATGTCGCCAAACCGATTGAACGGATTGCCGCAATCATGCGGACGCGTGCGCATGCTGATGTCAAAGCAACCGTAGACATGAACGAAGCACGTTATCTTGGTGATCTGGCTCCTGCGGTCGAAGCGGTTGCTGGCCAGTTGACAAAAGTCGCGGCTGGAACGGGTGAAATTGTCGCCAATGAAACGGCGCACCTTGCTGCTGAAAAGGCCCAACTGGCTGCTCTTTTGACAGAAATCCCGGTTGCAATAGTCCTTGTCAGCTCCACGCATAATATCACCCTTTATGATGGGCAGGCAGCGGACATTCTCGGACAGATTCAGGTCCCCCGGCTAAACGCATCTATTTTCGACTACTTTGCCAGGGCAGATCTCCTGGCAGCCTATGAGAAGTTGTCCGAACAGCGCACTGAAGTCCTGATCAAGGTGCACGGAACCCGTGGTAATTTGAGTTTCGAATTACGCCTTAAAAAACTCGCACAAACCTCGGGCTACATGATCCTGATTGATAGCACACATGCCCGGATTTCTCCGGAAGCAGCCCGTCCTTTGATTTATGATTTTGATCTGACCAAACAGGACACCGAGCACACACTCGAAGAACGCCCCATTCAGGGTCTGAACTTTGTCGTGTTCGACACGGAAACGACTGGTTTGATGCCGAACAAGGATGAGATTGTTCAGATCGGAGCGGTTCGGGTCGTCAACGGCAAAATTGTTCCGGGCGAAGTGGTCGATCAGCTGGTCAATCCAGGACGTAGTATCCCGCCTGCCTCAACAAAGGTTCACGGCATATCTGACGACATGGTAGCAGGTGCGCCGGATGCGCCGACAGCCGTGTCGCAATTCCACGAATTTGCGAAAGACTCCGTCATTGTTGCCCACAATGCGCCATTCGACATGGCTTTCCTGCAGCGGCATGGAAAAACTTCCGGACTGGCTTGGGATCACCCAATCATGGATACCGTGCTTCTGTCAGCCGTCCTGTTCGGCGCCAGTGAAACCCACACGCTGGATGCTGTTTGCGATCGTCTGGACATTACAATTCCGCCGGAGCTCCGGCACACGGCGTTAGGCGATGCGCAGGCAACCGCCGAAGCTCTTTGCAAGATGCTGCCGATTCTGCTCTCCCGGGACTACAGCACCTTTGGCGATGTCGTTCGAGAAACGCGCAAACATGGACGGCTTTTGCAGGATCTCAATTAACAATTTTCAACTCGAGACCTAGCGAATTCGCCGCCGATTAATGGCTGCGGCATTGCAATTGCTGTCATTGTGTTGGATTATCACATTCAATTATTTGAATGAGTGGTGATACTTATGCATATGAACAGGCGAATAGTGTTGGCAGGATTTGGCGGTATTGCCCTAGCGGGGATAATCAAACCCTCACCCGCGTTTTCATCCATCGCAATTGGTGACGCGGAAATACTCACTGTCAGTGACGGACATCTGTCCATGCCTGCGGATTTTTTCTTCGCTGGCCTGCCGGAAGCTGAGCTATCAAACATCCTCGCCAGTCACGACATGACGAGCGATCAACTGAAGCCGCCATGCAATGTAACTCTGCTGCGGAGCGGGGATAGAACCGTGCTGTTCGATGCCGGGTCCGGCTCGGCCTTCATGCCAACGGCTGGAGATCTTCTGGACAGTCTGGATATGCTCGACGTCACACCGGAGGACATCACGGACATAGTGTTCACCCATTGCCATCCCGACCATCTTTGGGGTGTTCTGGATGATTTTGACGATCCACTTTTTTCGGAAGCCAACTATCTCATGGGACAGGTGGAATGGGACTACTGGAGCAATCCGGAAACGGTCAATACGATTGGTGATGCCCGGACAACATTTGCCGTCGGCGCGGCACGCCGACTTGAGGCAATCGAGGACCGCTGCAGCTTTTTCATTGATGGTCAGGAAATAATGCCCGGTATCAAAGCCCATGCAAGTTTTGGCCACACACCCGGACACATGTGCTTTGAAATCCGCTCCGGTAATGACGCGGTTCTTGTTGGCGGTGACGCGATCGGCAATCACCATGTTGCTTTTGAGCGACCTGACTGGGCAAGCGGCGCGGATCAGGACAAGGAAACGGCTGCCCGAACACGGGTTCAGCTCCTAGATAAACTTGCACATGAACAAATGGCACTTATCGGCTTTCACTTGCCAGATGGCGGTATTGGCCGTGTAGAGCGCAAAGACAGCAGCTATCGTTTCGTGCCGGAGACAGCATAATGAGAGCGTTTATCATTGCCTTGGCCCTGACGACCGGGGCTGCCCACGCCAGCGAAGATATCGCCGACAAATATCCAAACTCGATGCTCTATGACAAACCGGTTGAAGTCATTCCCGGCGTCTTCTCGGCCATCGGGGCAACAGCACCTCCGACTTACGAAAACTCCGGTCACAACAACAATCTGAGTTTTATCGTCACCGGCGACGGTGTTGTCGTCATCAATGGCGGGGCTGCATACGTTCTGGCGAAAGCTCTCCATGAGGAGATCAAGGCGATCACAGACCAGCCAGTTAAACTGGTTTTCAATGAAAACGGTCAGGGCCACGCGGTTCTTGGCAACAACTATTGGGTCGAACAAGGTATCCCGGTCATCGCGCATGAAGATGCAGCCCATGAGGTCGCGGAGTATGGCGGCAGCATTTTCTCCGGCATGAAGCGCTACAATCGCGACAAGGCTGAGGGTACAGAGTTACAGGGGCCGACTGAGACATTTACAGACGAGTATGTCGTCGAGATGGGTGATTTTCGGATCGAAGCCCGACACCTCGGCCCTGCCCACAGCCCCGGCGATATCGTGGTTTGGCTCCCCAAACAGAGCTTGGTGATCTCTGGAGACATGGCCTTTCATGAACGCATGCTGCCAATCTTTGAAGACACCATGACTGCTGACTGGCTGGAAACATGGGATACAGCGTTTGAACCGCTCGGAGCAACCTATGTCATCCCGGGGCATGGTCATCCGACCAACATGGATCAGGTTCGCCGATATACGAAGGATTATCTGGTGTATCTGCGCGAGAAAGTAGGCGCGCATCTGGAAGCTGGTGGCGATCTGGCTGACGCTTATTATGTCGACCAGTCGCCCTATTCCAACCTTGATACATTCGAGGAACTGGCGACAAAAAATGCGGGCCGTGTCTATGAGCAAATGGAATTCGAATAACTCGGTTTATCAGACAAATCAGACAGGCGCTTGCGCGGCGCCTGTTTCTTTCCGTGTCAGAACCAGTTGTGTGGCGACAGCACCGATCCACATGAAGAAGACAGCCACCCAGGCGGTCAGGGCAAATATCGCCCCGCCGGACATTCCGGCCCCAACGGCGCACCCGCCAGCGGTCATGCTACCAAATCCCATCAAGGCGGCCCCAATCAGATAACGTTCCATTGGAGTTTCCCGTTCAAAGCGCTCGATTTTGGCTTCACCTGTCACCAAAGCCATAAACCCGGCGCCAATAAAGACGCCCGGAACCAAACCAACGCCAAACCCCAGAGCAAGTTCGGTGCTGTTGACAAGGCCCATCAATGTGTCTGTTGACGGGCCAGTGAACGTAACAGATGAAATCGGCACGACTTCGAAGGAGACCTGTGAAATCGCATAGGTGAGCATCCACCCCAGTCCGACAGCGCCGCCAACAATAGCGGCAGCCACGGTATGACTGGTCTGCACTTGGCTACGTCGGGCAAGAACGATGCCTGAAATCAGGACAATGAGCGTCACGAAAAATGCTGTGGCGGAAGTCAAATTGAGGATAGCAAGCAAATCACGCGCGTCTCCACCGGGTACAAGCCAGAGGGACGATACGCTCTCCCGCGCAGGCGCAAGTGCCCCCCGTAATGATGCTTGGGCCACCAGTGTTAGAACCAACCCGGTGACGAGCGCTCTGAGGTTGCCAGTCGCAGATAAAACCAGAAGTCGACTGGCGCAGCCTCTCGCTAGGATCATACCGCACCCAAACATCAATCCGCCAATAATAGCGCCTGACATGCTACCGATGGAGGCCAGTTGACGGGACTCGGAAACGTCAAGCCATCCGGCGGCAATGCTCCCCTGAACAACAGCAACACCGCTGCAAAAGGCAATCAGCCAGATGGAGAGACGCGGCCCGAATTTGCGCTCGGAAACTTCGACGCTGGCTGCCCGGAGACAAAACCGGGAATGCTGCGCGGCAGCACCGAAGAGCGTGCCGACCAGCAACCCGGTCAGGGCAAGGACCGCCCCTTCCCCGAATCTGTCGATCAACGTCTCCAGCATTCTGACCTCCCAAACATTGAGGACAGCAATTGGCAACCATTCTGCCTGCTGCCCTTCCAATAACTTTATTCGAGAGCTTCCTTGGCAATGTCATCGAGCAAGGATTGAACTTCCTGCATCGGACCGTCCGGATAATTGCGATAACCGATCATGACCTTACCGTCTTTATCCGTCACGAAGATTCCATATGGGCAATGGGCGATGTTCATCGGGTCTGCCTCCATTACCTTGCGGGACAGCTGGGCGGAGCAAAACAGGAAGATATCGGCAGCTTCAAACAGTTTGACGTCGCTTCCGACATCGGTGCCTGTCCGTTTCAGCATTTCGCCGGTATGGCTGACATAATCGATGACCAGCCCCCGACCGACAATTGCGCTTTCGACTGCAAAAGTGGCGTCATCGAAACTGCCATCAAAAGCATAGGTCGTTGCAAGGTCATCCGCCACTAGCGGACCGGACAGCAGGGTGAATAAACCAGCCAGTAATAATCGTTTCATTTAGGTTCCTCCAGAGATGATGTGAGCAAAGCACGGACGGCAGCGAACGGCCTTGATTTTGGTCAGATCAAGCCAGAAAATTGAGGTCAGAAAGGGCTAATTATTTTTAGTTTGAACCCGCCCGCTTCGTGGGCGGGTTCGGATGCACTTTTCCGTGCATCATTTGTTCGACGCTAGCCAAACATGTCAGCCGAAATACCGGCATACCAACCAACGGACTCTTCATATGTCGCCATACGGGTTGCGGAGTTCTCGCCGGTTGCCGAGATAAAGCCATCAATCTTGGCAATCTTTTCCGGTGTTGCCTCGTAGGTTGCACCAACTTTCACGCCGTCATTGGTGGCAATCAGGGACCAGCATGTGTTTGAGAACTTTGCCGGAAAGACTTTGGATCCGGTCAATGCCCCGCGCACTGCATTGGCACAGACTTTGGCCTGTGAGTTGGCGGAGAAGCCCGATTTAGGCATATCGCCTTGTTGGCTTGCATCGCCGAGCACATAAACATCGGCATCTGCCTTGCTGCTCATGTCCATCGCGTTGACGGGAGCCCAGTTGCCATCTGTTACGCCGGCAATTTCGGCAATTCGCCCTGCTTTCATGGCTGGAATGACGTTACAGACATCGACCTGGGTTTCTTCACCATCAATTGTGACAGTCATTGCAGACGGATCAACAGACACGTCACTACCGCCGAAATCCGATCCGATCCAGTCGACCATACCCGCATAGTGATTGGCCCAACCTTCCTGGAAAAGGGCCATCTTCGAGAACTTTTCCTTCGGATCAGCAATGATGATTTTTGCCGTCGGATTGGTAGCTTTCAAGACATGGGCAACCATGGAAATGCGTTCATAAGGTCCGGGAGGGCAGCGGTATGGGTTTGGTGGTGCGACCATGGCGAACGTGCCACCTTCCGGCATTGCTGCGATCTGAGCCTTCAGCAATTCTGTCTGCGATCCCGCCTTGTAGGCATGTGGCATGGCGTTCTGGGAGGCGACGCTCCAACCATCAACAGCGCCTTCGACAAAATCAATACCGGGGCTGAGGATCAGCTTGTCATAGGGAAGTTTGGCACCGCTTGCGAGCGTGACCACTTTCTTGTCACGATCTACACCGACGGCCCAGTCATGAACGACATTGACCCCGTATTTGGCAGCAATCGTGCCATAGGTGTGGCCGATATCATCGAGTTCCTTGAAGCCACCCAGATAAAGGTTTGAAAAGAAGCAAGTAAAATATGTCCGTGAAGGTTCAACAAGAGTGACGTCAATTGCGCCTTTGCTGTCTTTGGCGAGATATCGTGCGGCTGTGGCTCCGCCGGCTCCGCCGCCGATCACAACAACTTTTGGCTTTCCATGTCCATCGGCCAAAACAGTTGGGGCCGACAAGGTCGCGACTGCTGCAACACCAGTCCCTATGAATTCACGTCTGTTGAATTTCATCATTTCTCTCCCTGGAAACGGACCCTCATTCGAGGTCCTTGAAATACGCGGCGAGCGCGGCAATCTCCTCATTTGACAATCGGCCTGCCATCATCTGCATCACCGGGTGGGTGCGCAGTTTTTTCTTGTAGGCATGCATAGCGAGAACAAAGTCCTCCTGCGGCCACTGCGTGATCGATGGGATGCCTTCGGCACTGCCGTCAAGTTGATGGCAAGTCAGGCACTCATTGCTCAGGTATTCACCGTATTCCGGATCTCCTTCCAATGCGAGGATTGCCGGATCAATGTCACGATCGCTTCCGAAGGCGGTTGGTTCCGCTTCTGGAATATCAGATGGGTTGTCGGAAAAAATTCGCAAATAGGCGAGTAGATTTGCCCGGTCGACCGGGTCGGCCATTCCGTCGAAAGCCATACGTGTTTTTGAGACAAAGACGCGAGGATTTTCGATATAGGAGTTCAGCGTTTCAATGTTCCATACCAGACCATCTACACTGGCACGCTTCATCGACTTGGAATATCCGTAACGCTCGTGTGCGCCAGCCTTGCGGCCAAATATACCATTCAGGTGGGGCCCGATGCGATCCCTCGCCCCGTTGCCCACCTGATGACAGCCTTCACATTGACCAAAAACCTCTTTGCCTGCTTCAACATCACCCAGTTGCTCCGCAGAGGCAGACTGCAGAAACAGTAAGGAAAGTGTCGCCAATAAAAGGGTTTTCAACCAAGTCATCAGGCTACTCTTTGATGGACGCAAGGTAGGCTGTTATCGCGGCTAGATCCTTGTCTTTCTTGATTCCCGCAAAGCTCATTTTTGTACCTTTCATGAACTTCTTTGGGGATGCGAGAAAGCCAGCAAGCGTCTCCTCGTTCCAAACAAGTCCGTCTTCGGCGCGAGATTTAAGCACCTTGGAGTATTTAAAGCCATCCACGCTGCCAGCCAAGCGCCCGACAACACCATTCAGTTGAGGTCCGGCCTTGTTCTTGGCACCTTCACCGACCTGATGGCAGGCCTTGCACTTCTTGAAGACCTTTTCGCCAGCGGCCAAAAGCTCCGGATCAATCGCAACAGCCTTGACAACTTCAGCAGCTGGCTCTGAATTGGCGCTTGCCTCACCAGCTGCTGACGTCCCCTCCTCTTCGGGTGTTACGTCCAGAACCATGGCCCGCATAGTTACCTTGACTTCATCCTTGCAGTTTTCCATGCAAGGTTCGCCGACCCATTTCGAGTGTTCCGTAGCGATGCGATCGTCAACGATGAAACCGGCAGCGTTCGGCAACTCAACATCCAGAAACGTCTCATTGGAAAGCTCGAAATCATCGTCGACAAGATCGTTGGAATAGAGGATATAGGCGACAATGGCATAGACCTCGTCAGGTGTCAGGCTTTGCGCATCTCCAAACGGCATGGAGCGATTGACGTAGTCCCATGTCGTCGAAAGATAGGGCCAGTAGCTGCCCACAGTCTTCAGCGGATCTTCGTCTGCCAGCGTATCGGCACCGCCAGCCAGTTTTGGCCAGTTGTCGACACCTTCAGCAAAGTCACCGTGGCAGGATGCGCATTTGTCGGCGAAGACTTCTTCGCCAACTTCGACATTGCCCGATCCAGCTGGAAGGCCGGTACCGTCCGGGCTAACATCCTTGTCCCAGGCAGCTATTTCTTCCGGGAGAGCGGGGCGGCCCAATCCGTACTTGGCGGCCAACGCGGGAGTGGTTGTAAGAACAACAGCAAGAACGGCTGCAGTTTTAAGAAACTTCGACATTTTCCGCCTCTCCGTTGGCGCGCACCCACCAAGTCTGAATGCAGTTGTTGTGATATATCGAATTCAGGCCGCGGACCTCCCGCAATTGGGTTTTGGTCGGCTGCACATATCCGGTTTCGTCCATTGCGCGGGATTGGAGGAACATCTCCTCCCCGTCCCAATCAACATCAAGATAAAAGCGGGTCAAAGCCATCTTTTCACCTGGCTTGGCCAGGCGCGCCGTTTCCCAGGTCTTCCCGCCATCTCTGGAAACATCGACGCGTGAGATCGCGCCACGCCCCGACCATGCAAGGCCTGTAATAACCAACGGCCCTTTGCCATGTGTGATTGGCGATTGCGGGCTTGGTGAAGTGACAACGGACTTTGCGTCCATTTCCCAAGTCCATTTGCGACTGGTGCCGTCTTCGAGCGTATCAGTGTATTTCGAAGTTTCTTCGCGGCTTTCGACGGGGGCATCCATGACTTCAATTCGCCGTAGCCACTTGACCCAGAGATTGCCTTCCCAACCGGGCACCACGAGGCGAACCGGATACCCGTGCTCCTTGCGCAGCGCTTCGCCGTTGGCCTTGAAAGCTACCAAGACATCGTCCAGCGCTTTTTCCATCGGGATCGAGCGGCCGTTCGAGGACGCATCGGCGCCTTCAATGTAGACCCACTTCCCTTCGGTTTGATAACCGGCTTCTTCCAGCAATGTGCGCAACGGAACACCGGTGTATTCCATGTTGTGGATCATGCCGTGCGTGAATTGAGCCCCGTTGAGCTGCGCACCAGCCCATTCCATGCCGGTGTTGGCCGCACACTCACAGAAATAGACGTGATTTTCGCGCGGGAACCGCTCCAGATCGGCATAGGAAAAGACCAGAGATTGATCGACCAGTCCGTTGATCATCAACCGATAATCACTCTTGGTCAGTTCGATGGCACCTGAATGATGACGCTCAAATGCACAGCCCTGCGGTGTGATCGTTCCATCCAAAGCATGAATGGGCGTGAAGTTGATTGAGCTGATCGTATCTGCAGTCAGCCATTCAACATTGCGCCGTACGACATCCTTCTCAAATTCAATCGGCAGACCATATGGGTTTACATCGACACCGTCGCCCAATCCCTGCGCCCAAGGCTGAACTTCGGTGATCAGCGGGTCAGGCGTACCGGCCTTAGCTGTGCCTACGGCCAGTGCACCAGCACCTGCAGCCGCAGCTCCGCGCAGAAAACTACGCCGTGTTGTGGTCTTGTCCTTGAAACTCTCTGACATTTCAGATGGCTCCCTGTTTACTCTCGTCACGCGCCCACGACCTGGACGCTGTTGTTTGGATCAACGGAGACCGTGCCCTGTTTGCGGATATGGTTTTCAACCACATCCCAGATCGCAGGGCCTTCGGTGCCTTCGTTGACGGACGCCCAACCGGCAATCTGATAGCTCTTGGCCGGGTCGATCTTCTCGCCAGTTTTCAAAAGAGTCATGTCGGTGATGCGGCTTCCCTGGGGTTTGGCCAAGTCAATGCGATAGCCAAGACCGCCAGTGCGCACCATGTCGCCGCCTTGCTGGTAATAGGGGTCCGGATTGAACAGATTGTCGGCAACGTCTTCCAGAACGACATGGAGAAAATCACCAGTCATCTCCGTCCGGTAAGCCGCTCCATAGGTCATGGAGGTCACGTTCCAGATATCTTCGCGCGTGATGTCCTGACCGGGCAGGATTGAAGGACCCCAGCGAACCCCGGGGCTAAGCGCAATGTCGGCCTCGCGTTCGGAAATCAGGGCGTCACAAATCAGATCATCCCAGGTGCCGTTGAAGTTGCCACGGCGATACAAAAGACTGTCTGTCTGGCCAATAACTTCAGTAAGTTTGTCGAGATGGGGCTCACGTTCGGCATCAATGACTGCTGCGACTTCTGCATCGGGTGCAATTACATCAGAAAAAATCGGAATCAGTTTGTGTCTGAAACCCATCATGCGGCCGTCACGAACATCCAGATCTACCCGGGAGACAAATTTCCCATTGGACCCGGAGGCAACAATGATGGTTTCTCCAACCAGTACCGGCTCTGGCAACGCGTCGTGTGTGTGGCCGGACAGGATGACATCTATTCCGGTGACCTTACCTGCCATTTTCTTGTCAACGTCGAAGCCGTTGTGTGACAGGACCACGACCAGTTCAGCCCCTTCGGCACGAACCTCATCGACCATTTCCTGCATGTTTTCATCGCGAATTCCAAAGGCAAATTCAGGGAACATCCAACCCGGGTTGGCAATCGGCATATACGGAAATGCCTGACCGATGACCGCAACCTTTACCCCTCCCCGCTCAAAGAACTTGTACGGAGGAAACAGTTCTGCCGGTTCATCCCATTCAGCATCGAAGATATTCTGGCCAAGCGCTGCAAATGGCAGGTTTTCGACAATTTCGGTGACACGATCCGAGCCAAGCGTGAATTCCCAATGGAATGTCATGGCATCCGGCTTGAGCGCATTCATCACATTGACCATGTCCTGGCCTTCAGTGTGATAGCAGGTGTAGCTTCCGTGCCAGGTATCACCTCCATCCAGCAGCAGAGCATCAGGGCGATCTGCACGAATGGAATTGATGACGGTGGCCACACGGTCAAGCCCGCCGACCCGTCCGTACCCCTTTGCCAAAGCTTCAAAATCACCGGAAGACAAGGCATAATGAGACGGGCTACCATCGGCTATGCCGTAGAGTTTGCGAAAGTCGGCACCTGAGACATGCGGGACGTGTCCCTTGTTGGAGCCAACGCCGATGTTGATGGATGGTTCGCGGAAATAGATAGGCTTCAGCTGCGCGTGAATGTCGGTGATATGGATCAGCGACACATTGCCGAATGTATCAAAATTCAGCAGCTGGTCCTGCGTAAGCGTCTGTTGAGCAGCCAACCTGCTCCAGTTGCCAAATGACGAAGCACCAAGGATAGCGGTGGCCGCCATACTGGTTTGAAGAAAATCACGCCGTGAGATCATTTGAGGCCTACCATGTCGCACACATGCGAAAAATTGAATGTTTTAGATTGCAAAAAACCCCGCACCATAAAAATGACGCGGGGCCTTAGTGTTAGTTTCGGACTGACGGTCCTTCAACAGAGAGGCCATTGCCGCGCGATGCGACGTAAAGCTCCAGTGCGATGAACTCCGGGCTACCTGGGCTGTAGGTGTGAGCCCGCGTATCGCGGATACAGCCTTTGAAACGAGCATGGACAGAGTTCAACTTGGTGTTCTTCAACCGATAGGTCGGGAACCCGTTGATATGGCCCTGACTCAAATGGTCCGCGCGGATCATGTTGCCATAATTATCTTCGTGGCAATTGGCGCATGACAATTCCAGCTGTCCTGTCCGCGTGTAGTAGAGCTCCTTGCCCTGCTGCCACATCGACTGCGCAGGCCCGTCTATGGCTACATTAACCGGTTTGCCACGCGAAACGGATGCCAGCAAAGCAGACATGTTAGCCATGTCGCCGCCAGTGTATTTCCACTTGTCGGCACCCATCTGGTTTTCACGGCAATCGTTGATCTGCATTTCCAGAGTGCGAACCTCGCCAGCAGCTTCATTCCACTTTGGATATGTCGGGCGAACATCAGCCATGTCGGAAGATGCACCGTGGCAGTCAGCGCATGATTTGCCGTTGGACCCTTCTGCTGTATTCCAGTTGTCTTCGGCCTGTTCGACAAAAATCATGCCCGGATTGTCAAAGTCATCAGACTGCATCGCACGGGTTTCTGTTCCGCGGAAATGCCAGCCAGAGATGACTTCGTCCAAGGCATCAGCGACATGCGGCGCAGGAGCGGTCCGTGTCACCATTGTGTCTTCTTCGTTCAGAACCAGTGTCGCATCAACCGGATCAGCGACTGCACTGTTCAACGAAATCCCTGCCAGTGCAAGCGCACCGAGAGCTCCTATCAGTATCTTCATATTAACTCCTCCCCTCTTCGGCAGCACTTATTCCACACTGATCTTTTTTGTCTGTTCGTAGACGGATCCATCATCGTCATACCAAGTGAATTTGAATTCACCGGACTCTAGAACAACCGCTTCAAACTCAAAGAACGGATTGGTCGAGATTGCTGGTTCCAGCGTGACATCAACCACGTTCTGACCATTGAAATCACAGGTAAACCGGTTGATGATTGACCGCGGAATTACCTTGCCATCATCATCCTTGCGTTGACCGGATTCCATCTTGTGGCTGATCAGGGTTTTCAGCGTTATCGTGCTTCCGGCAGCCGCTTTCTTAGGCACCTTGACGCGGGGTTTTACACCTTTTGCCATAATAAAAGTCTCCTGGAATTGCTTAGCCGCCGCAGCCGCCGATTGTTACCTTGACTGTGCTGGACGCCTTGGAGAAAGAGCCATCGGCCATCTTCGCGATCGCCAGCACGTCCTGCGTTCCGGCAAGCCGAATTCGTGTTGAGGCAGCACGAGAGCCTGAAAGCGGCCCGAACTTGAAGGTCGCCACACTTGGGGTCGGATTGCCCAGTGCCAGCACCATTATTTCCGTTGCACCAGGGGCAGAGACTTCGATCGGCACCGTATTGCCGTTTTCGGCGATCTCGGGCGCAGTCAGGGTAATGCCACCATCGTTTATGTCAGCACCACCAGTAAAAGCCGAAATCTCGTCTTCCCCAGCCGCACGGGCCTTCAAGGGCAAGCTGAATGCCAAAATCGAGCCTGCACCAATCATAAGTGCATTGCGTCGTGTCAGTTCCATTTTGAAACTCCTGAATTGGTTTCCCTAAACCGGGAAGATCAGTCCTTGAGGGTGATCAGGTAAGCGACCACATCTTCGATCTGCTGTGCCGAAAGAAGCGGACCAAATGTATCGTCCGCAGCCTCGCCAGTGTAGGCGTTGCCGGGCCGGATGAACCCTTCTGTCTTGTAGAATGACGGCATCATGGATTCGTCGAATGTCAACTTAGCGTTGGCAACGATCCCACGAAGCTCAGCCTCACTCCACCTGTCACCCGCGCCATCAAGCATTGGGCCTATTTCACCGTGGAATGGTACATCGCTCAGGTCCGAGACCGCATGGCATGCAACGCAATTGCCAAGCTTTTTACTGCCGACGATTTCGCGTCCCATGGCCGGGTCTCCCGGAGCCCCGGAAAGCGATTGAGAGACTTTGCCCTCATCATAGACGACTGCTGTCGGATTAATTTCAGCCGCCAACAAAGCCGTGGATGAAACCGTTAATGCAAGAGCTGCAACAAATGTGATTCTCATGCGTCCTCCCAAAAACACATTCAATTTATTAGATATTATAAGCTACTAATTCGCGTCGTAGCAAGAACAAATTCAAATAACAGAATTTGTTGATGTATTAAACTCATTTTCAATCCGCTGATCCGTCCGATCGCTCACGGATACGCCTAGCATGATAACGCTGAAAATCTTCCTCCGATTCAGCCTCATAGCGCTTTTCATTCACCCAAGTGAACATATCCAACGTGGTTCCCGGACCAAAAGCACCGGGGATCATTGCAACAGCCGCCTGTTGAGCATTCTGGTTTCCTTCTACCTGCTCCGGCAAAAACAGAATCGATGGCGTGAACAGCAAACCCCATTTTCTGGCGGCGTTTTTCTCGCTCAAGACCTCTCCATCAAAATCCGTCACCTCGAGATCCCCATAAAGGTTCAGTTGAACGACAAAAAAATTGTCCCGGATATAGTCCGAGATGTTGTCGCGAGAGAACACCTCCTTGTGCATCTTGTCGCAATAGATGCAGCCACGCTGTTCGACCATTATGACCAAACGCTTGCCTTCAGCATTTGCCTCGGCAAGATCTTCCGAAAGATCCTTGAATGTGTCACGCATCCAGTCGGTCTTGTGCAGACCGTCGTCGCCGAGCTCACTTGCAGCCAGCGGGAATGCAATGAGAATGATTGCAAGTGCCGTCCAGAAGCGTTTCATGACCAATCCTCCTGTTTAGATGTTTTGAAATACCGGGAATGTTTTGAGCATCCATTGAGCGATGTAGTTCACGCTGTCAGTTGCGATAAGAAAGGCAAAGAGGACCAGCAGAAGACCCATGGCTTTCTCCACCATAGGCAGATGACGCCGGAACCTGGAAACAAACTTCAAAAACGGCCCAATGAAAAGCGACGCGATGACAAATGGCGCTGTCATGGCAACACCGAATACCAAAAGCAGTATCAAGCCGCGCAATGCGGTCGCCTCAGTACTGGCCGTGAAGACCACTGCCGTCAGCACGCCTCCAACACACGGTGTCCAGCCCGCAGCGAAAGCAAAGCCGACAACGTACGCCCCCAAAATTGACATGTTCCGCGTTTCGCCGACATCAAGCTGGAATATTCGATTTAGAAAACTGATCCGGACAACACCCAGGAAATGAAGCCCCATCACGAATACGACCAGGGCGGCAAAAAGGCGGAATTCGGTTTGCGCACTACGAAATGTTTGGCTCAGGCCGTAGGCTGCCGCTCCCAGCAAGACGAACACTGTGATTATCCCAAGAGAGAACATCACCGATGCCAGAAAAGCTCTTCTCCTCACCCCGGGGGACAGGCCACCCTCAGCGTTTATTTCCGAAAGTGAGGCCCCGGCCATGTAACTCAGATAAAAAGGGACAATCGGCAAAATACACGGCGAGAAGAATACGATCAGGCCACCGGCAAATACGCTCAGGATCGTGACATTTTCCAAGGTTATCGCCTTTGCGGTTGAACCGAACACACATTCAAGATATTATATGTATAACTCAATCGTCAAATGGAATAGCCATGAGGCACCTGCAATTCGCCATAGCCCTGCTAATGGCGACCAGTCTTTGGCCAGCATCGCTGCAAGCCGTTGAGCTGGTCATGGTAGAGCAAAACGGTTGCCATTGGTGCGCCCGCTGGGATGCAGAAATCGCAACTGCCTACCCTAAAACCGATGAGGGCCGTATAGCTCCCTTGCGGCGCATCGACCTGCGAGATCTTCCAGATGACATCTCTTTTAAAAGCAGGCCCGTGTTCACGCCAACATTTGTGCTGGTCGAAAATGGTCAGGAGCTTGGACGTCTGGAAGGTTATGCGGGAGATCAGTTTTTCTGGTTTTTGCTTGGTAACCTGCTGGACGCACATGTTGATGAAGAAAACGTCGGAAACTAATATAAAAGCCAAAAATTTGAGCGACTTGCAGTATTTGTTGTTCCAGCCGTAACGTTATATAGACAATTAGATACAACGTCTTCCGATCTTGCAGGGCACTTGCACTTCCATGAACCTTCCCGTCATCACCAAAGATATGTCAGACGCCGAAATCGAGCAGATGATGGAAAGCGCATGTGATGCCTCCAACTTTCTGAAAGCAATCAGCCATGAAGGCCGGTTGATGATCCTGTGCCATTTGTCGACGGGCGAAAAATCAGTCACCGAACTGGAAGAATTGTTGTCCGCCCGCCAGGCGGCTGTCTCACAGCAATTGTCCAGATTGCGGACAGAAGGCCTGGTGGCGGCCCGCCGTGAGGGCAAGGCAATTTATTATAGTTTGACAGACAACCGGGCCATTCAGATACTTGACGTCGTCTACGATCTTTTTTGCAAGCAACGCTGAACACAGGATCTCTAGACGGAGCAATCGGCGGGAGAGGAATGAGTATGCTGGAGGGCATCTCGGATACCGGATTTGTGGCCATGATCGGATTGTTGGGCGGCATGATCCTGGGATTGGCTGCACGGCTTGGACGATTCTGTACTTTGGGCGCTGTTGAAGACTTTCTCTATCAGGGCAGCGATTTGCGCCTGCGCATGTGGTTCCTAGCGATTGGGATTGCCGGAACAGGGTCATTTTCCCTGATCATGGCAGGCATGCTCGACCCCTCACAAACCGCCTATTATTTCGCTCCCTGGTCGCCGCTTGCCAGCATAATTGGCGGCCTATTGTTTGGTTACGGGATGTCTCTTGCCGGCAATTGCGGATTTGGTGCACTAGCCCGGTTTGGTGGCGGTGACTTGCGTTCTTTCGTCATTATTCTTGTGATGGGCATCTCGGCATACATCATGTTGTCCGGCCCCCTTGCTGAACTTCGGGTTGCGTTTATCGATGCGACCGAGTGGTCTGTCACGACACGCAGCTATGCCGACCTCCTGTCTCAAATGACGGGAGTACCTTCGGCTGTCGCAGGACTTCTCGTTTGTCTTGCAATCGCTGTCGTAGCTGTCAGTTCGCGCCAGTTTCTTGCCAACCCGAAGTCAATCATTTGGGGAACAGCAGTCGGTTTGGCAATTGTCAGTGGCTGGGCCGGGACACAATGGATTGCGGACACGGGTTTCAACGCCCAGATGGTCGTCAGCCATACATTCACCGAACCAGTGGGCGAAACACTGCTGTTTTTGATGACATCCAGCGGCGGAGGCCTGAGTTTTGGAGTTGGTTCCGTTTTCGGCGTTCTGACCGGTGCCTTCGTTGGCAGTCTTTTTAAGGGTCATTTCAGATGGGAAGCGTGCGAAGACCCGCGTGAATTGAAACGTCAGTTTCTCGGAGCAATGTGCATGGGGTTCGGTGCCATTCTCGCGATGGGCTGCACGATAGGGCAAGGTATCTCCGCGTTCTCGGTTCTGGCCCTGAGCGCTCCTATCACACTCACAGCCATATTCGCCGGAGCCGCCCTTGGACTGCGCCAACTGATCACCGGATACATCTGGTCTGCTTAGATGTTCAGGAAACAGCGGCGGACAGTAAGGGCGAAGCTCGCCTCTCAGCACACCATTGATTCTATGGCGAAAAACCGGCCTTATCAGAAGGTTGCTACAACTAAATAAACCCACTTCGCACCAGGGGGCCAACCTAGTAGGTTCCCGGTCCAAAGCTACCGTCTACGTTTATCGACGGGACTCCAGCGAAGATCCTTGCCAGATCACTCCTTAATGACCCATTGCTTGAAGCTCGGGGTCAATTCATCACAGGATGCGAGGATGAGGTCACGGGATTGGAAAGGGCCCGCGTCGTCGATGATTGGAGAGACAGTCAGGCATTGCGTCGCATCCGCACCCAGACGCAACTCCATGCTGGCCTCATCATAGGTGAATTTCTGGTTGGAAGCCGTGTTGTCGCAATTGATCAAACCGAACGGGCTTACGGCATTTTCTGGCGCGTTGTACGCCATGCACTTGTTCTCGTAGGTCGCGGAAGCAATCATGCCGCTGTCTGAAGAGTGGGAAAACAGCACATCGTCGCCAGCTGGTTTGCAGGAGTGTGCGTGAAGCTGATCACTCCATCCGCGGCCTTCGGTGTCGATACACCAGCCAAGCCTAGCTTCTTCCCCGAGGTTGTCGGCGAGGTGAATCACGGGCCCTACGGTCTTGATTTCAGGCGCTTCGGCTAACGACGATTGAGAGATGGTCACGCTAAATAAGGCAGCGATCATGGTGGTGTAAATCGGAACTATGTTTTTCATGGGTCAATCCTTTCCGAATGGGTCATTTTTTGAATTGCTGTTGAAAGTCGCGAATACGCGCGGCGTTAACACCTCGATCACTGCGACCGACGCGGGAAACACTGCGCATATCAACACGGCTACCGCCTTCTTGCTCGGTTACGACAACCACAACATCGTCCGCAAAATAAAAGACGGATGTCCGTGCCGTCGCCTCAAGCCGGTGGTTTTCTGCATCGGACGCGATGATTTCCCAGCCCATATCTTGAGCAAGCTCCAGAGCGCGGGCATAGGCAAGATCCGCAGCGAGATCGATTTCTAGTGGTGCGATATCAGGATAAGCGGCAGCCTGGATTTCAGCGACTTTTGCGCCAGCATATTCGAGTGAAGTGCGGCCCCCCTCGCGCGTATCATTCAATACTAAAAATGCTGGTGGATTGGCGGTGTCGGTGGTGATGTCATTGATAGGCGCAGAACGCAAAGGCGGATTGATCGTCGAAGTGATCATCGGCACCAGACAGACCACACCAATGAGTGTTGCAACGCCGCCGAAAATGGTTCCGCCTTTTTCTTTGCGAATAATGTTAAGGATCATTGCAAGAAGGCCGACACCTGTAATCACTGCGCCCAGTGGATTGAGGTAATTTCGGTAGAGCCCGAATCCAGTAGTCGGTTCCCAGAAGCCCAATCGCGCTCCAAATAGCATAAGGGCGGCGCACACTGCACCTACGATGGCGACCATAAGAGCGATCTTTCCCGCATGTTTCATTTTCTTTCCAGCCTTTAACTTGCGTATATACAAGTTGCTTGGTATGCATTTTTTGCAGACTATGCAAGGTTTTGATCAATGACACTTTCGTTACGACAGAAGCGGCGACAGGAAACTGCGTTTGAAATCCAGAGAGCCACTCTGGAAATGGCCATGCAAAACGGCCTTGAAACCACAACAACAGACGACATTGCCGTCGCCTCCGGCGTCAGCACGAGAACGTTCTTCAACTATTATGCCAACAAGGAAGCCGCCGCGATCGGGCATCCCCCGGGCTTTAGTGAGGAAGACAAAGAATTCTTGCGCCAAGGGTCAGGATCGATTGCGGCAGATATCAAACAGCTTTTGGACAAGCAAATGGAAGCAATGGCGGGAGATGAAGACATTCTTCGGATGGTGGGAAAAGTCCTCCGGTCGAATGAGAAAGCACGCGGCATCCTTGACGGGTTTCTCACTGCCGAACGCGACGAACTCACAGAGGCTCTTTGCAAGCGCACGGATAATCGTCAAACCGCCACCGCGCTAGCAACCTTTGTTACCGACACGATAGGAAGGGCTATTTACCTTTGGGAGCACGAAGAAGACTTGTCTCTTGGTGCTGCGTTGGATGTGGTCTGGGAGGGTCTGATAGACGCATCACGACTTCTTCTATCTCCCACCAAGGAAGTTGCGCGTGATCGCGTACTCACTGATTAGGAAATAACTGCTCTCTGCCACGCCGGCGCGATGAACTACTGAACGGAGAGATCTCTGCCTCCCTGCAGGAGGCCCTGGTCATTATAGAAAGCTGGAAGAAATAGTGGCGGAGAGGAAGGGATTCTCATCCATTTTTACAGTAAGTTATTGATATTACGAATAGGTCAAATTTCAGCCGGGTACGCTGTTGGGTACAATTGGCAGCGAGTATTGTCAACAATTTGAACACCCCTGCTTTTCGTGACTCACGAAAAGATGATGTGAGAAACGTACCGTCCGGGCATCATTTCCTCTTCTTTTGTGTTTCATTTTCCCGGTTTTGTGTTTCAAAAACCGGGGCTCCAATTCGATCATTTTCATCATACGGTCTCGCAGTCATCAACAAGGAGAACAACGATGAAAATCAAATTTGGACATTGGCAATTTGAGCCAGAACTGAAGAGCTACGTTGTCTTCGGCAACTGGAAACAAGGGGCATCAGTTGACGGGGTTGAAGTTGTCGTGACACCCACAGTATACGGCACAATGGAGATTGATGTCGTTCATGGTACGGACATTTTGTTCCGCTCCCACGAAACGCTACGCCTGCCCGAAGCCAAGAGGTTTGCAAAAGCGGCAGCCTTAAAAGCGCTTGCAGCGTAGGCTTCTGGGGCCGAGCAATTCCCGGCCCCGCATCAAATCACAAAAGCTCGGATGTGCATCTGTTCAATATACGCAAGGGCTTCCGGCCCGCCGCATCTCGCAATTATATCTTTTACGATCTCAGCCTCTCTCGCGACGATCTCATCAAAAGTATCCCTGACTTCCTCTCGAAGGTCATCGATCTTTTGTCCAAAAACCATTGACACTCGGTCAGGCGAGACAAAGCCCGCTTTCTCTCTCCATGACGCAAAGTGGGCGTAATCGTCACCTGCGCACCGAAGATCCGGGATATCCCCTTTCAGGAAAATTTGATCTTCGAGATAGCCGTGCAGTTCGCCCGGCGTACGCGTGAGTAGTTCCCGGAAGATTTTGCTTTGTGGAGAGAAATTCGGGTTTCTCTCTTGTCTTTTGAGTTGCTTCAGTAAGAGCGAAATTGGTGTCCTGTTCATTAGTTTTCCTCTCAAAACAAGTGACTGATTGCTCCGGATTGCGCCGCATCCAAATCTGTAAAAACCGGGACAACACACTTGCGAGCAACAACGCAATAAAGAACCGAAACGCTTTCGATTGAGTTCTTCGCCTTCTCATTGCCGCGCCCCGCCAACGATCGATGCAATCGCGCTTTCGTCTTTGTGCGTCTCGTCTCGCTGCGTGTTCCATGTCTCAACGATGTCACAAAAAACGGCCGGCGGAAGCTCGCACCACAAAAATTGGGTCAGACTGAAAGAGAGGTTGATCGAGAACCCAAATTGTAACATCACGAAATTCAGGAAATGCCATGCTAAATCCATTTGAAGAACGCCGGGAAGAGATGCAGGAAGCGGTCTTAGAATCCGTGAAAAAAGCTCTCGAAAAGGATCCGCCGCGGTACGATAAGACCGGGGAAAAGAAAGGTCATTTTAACGGTGCCCGCATTGGATACGTCTCAAATTTCGGGAAGCCAATTGTCTTTCATGTTGAGTTTAACAAGACAAATCATAGACTTGCTATGAGTATACACGGAAATATGGAAGGCCTTTCTGCGGCCAAAATCACAGAAATGATCATGGCCGACGAATATGCGCGACACGCTCGCTTCCGAAAAGTAGCTGATCTTGAAGATGCGATCAGGCCACGTCGTGGGCGGCCGACTGACGGCACGACTGGACCGAAAAGCTCGGCAGAACGAGCCGCAGACCACCGTCGAAAAAAGAAAGAAGATCAAGAAACGGTCGCCGGATTCTTCGAAAAATTCTTCTACACGGAAATGTGTGACGACACTAAAATTCAGATCCTGAAAGACCGCGCCGATAATCTCGACACGACATATTACGGCAAGCTTCTGGAAGAAGCGAAGCGTCCAAAGCCCCAGCAGACCGACATCGAAAAATTAACAAAGTGAACCCTGAACCTTTGAGAACATGTTCTTCGGAGCCGCCTTCGCGTGACCATCAAGGGTTCCGGCGGGGTTCAGAGCAAGGGCAGAAGCGTAGCGTCCCTTGCGCTGGAGCCAGTCGGGATCCAGGTCAAACAAGCGAGGGAGTGAAGAGGAGCATGTTCTTTGGTGAGCCAGAGCAAAAAAGAGCCGTCAAACGGCTCATTCAGTTTGAATCCTTTTCCGCAAATCAAACTCAGGGTTTGAACCGGGATCCAGGATCGTCATCATCAGGCGTATGAAGCTTCATCTGACACCTGATTTCCCGCTCTTCGTCTTTTTTCTGAAGCTGCTGATTGGCAACACCGAACAGCGTTTCCAGCTTCAATGAAGCCCTGGCCGGATCTTCCCGGACAATACGCCGAACTTCGGCGATCAGCGCAAGCTCGCGCTTGGCTTCAAAGATTTCTGTTGCGTCACGTTTTTCAACGAAACGCTTTTCAGGATTCTTGTCCCAAGCGGATTTGAGAGCGTCAAATTTTTCCGTTGCGTCACGTTTATTCTGCGCTGCAATCCGATCTTTTGCTTTCAGACGATCGGCTGTTGTCCGCACGGAATCGCGTTTTTTCTTCCATGCAAAGTACGCCTGGATATAGCCCCACGGGGGCTTTGTATCTTGGTGCTTTTTGAGGTTATGAATGGCCTTTTGAAAATTGGCAAACGTCTTGCCGCGGCGGACACTTGCTTTCGTCAAAGCATGACGGGCTGCGGTCAGATCCGCAGGCTCGGCACGGCTTTCATTTGCCCGCGCCTCAGCCAAGGCTTGCCGTTCATTAAGCAGCCTGCCGAGATTTTCTTCTGATGATCTAAAGACAGAAGCGATCCGCTCCCTGATCCCAGGCGCATCGATTTTCGAAAGCCGGGCAATTGCCCGACGCCTGCGTGCAGCTTTCTGCCGAGCCTTGAAGTTCGCCGAATCCTTGATCTTCGCAATCGCGGCGGGGGTCAACTTTTGCCGCAGCCTGACCGCTGCAATTTTGTGACGAACGTTTTTCTGAGAACGGGATTTCCGTTGATCGAGGATCCGTTTCCGGATCGGTGCACTCATCAGTTTGTTGCGTGGGGATCCTCCGACAACCCCAGATGTATTTTGATCTGATTCACGTCCGTGCTCAGTTCTGTCAGCAACTCGATCAATTGATCGATAGGATCCGGCTCGTCCGCGGTTTCTTTCGGATCGAGCAGGCTCATCAACTCGCTCATGTCGCTTTTGATGACCCTGGTTTCTTCCCGGATCGCCTGGGTGTCCCTGTGCACGTCGTGAGCTGTGACCTTCATTGGTGGCCGTTTTGGGTTCTGCATTGAAATCCTCTTTTCCTGAAACAAGGCTGTTTTCCGGTGATGGATCACCCACGGAAGATCCGGAACAGCACTCCACGGGCTTCTCTGTGCGATAAAAAGTTGACGTTCTGTCCAAATCGGCCAGATCCGGGATGTTCAACCCGGAAAGCCGTTTCTTCACATCGGCGGCTGAAATCTTGCCGAATCCCTGTTTTTTGGCCTCCCGGGACAAAACGCGGTTCAGGGATTCGGGTTTGCCATCTTGCAGAACGACTAGGGTTTTCGTGCCTTGGGCCACGAAAATACCCCTGTCTTCGAGTGCAGCCCGGAACGAAGGGCCACTGTCTGCGGCCTTCCAGGCGGCCAAAACGCGGGCATCCAAAGACCGGGCCGACACCCCGGTGCGCTCAGCGATATGCCGCTCTTCAGGCGACACGGCTTCCGGGCGCGGTTGGTCTATTATCCCGGCTGCGACGATAGCGTCGGCAACATCGTGCCTGCCGTCTTGCCGGAGCGCTTTCTCAACCGCTTTGTTGTGCCGTCCAGCGATCATTGGCAGGCCGAACTCAAATTCGATAATGCGTGAAATTTTTTCCCTGCGCGCACGCTCCCAAGAAAGATCGATACATCGGCCGTTCTCCTGAACGATCGTATAAACGCGATGCTCATGCAATCGCCCGTTCTTTTCGTGACTCACGGAAAATGAGGGAGCATCCTGAAGTCCAAACTCGGCCTCGTATAGCTCGCGATGCCGGAGCAACAGTTCCGGGTTTTCCCTCCCCACAGGCGGATCCACATGAACATGATGGATCGGACGTTTCGTCCGGCCGATCGCAGAGATAGCTTCCAGCTCGCGCATCGCATCGAGCGGATTGTCAGCGGCAAGTCCGCGGGACGGTAGTACAGTCACGGTCTGTCCCTGCTTGCGGCTAAGCAGGTGACGGACAAGCCCAGGACCGCCGGAGCCTCTAGTTGCCCCGGCAAGCATCGCGGACCATGAGCGTTGCATCGACTAGCCCAGGCTGGATAGATCGGAGATCGGCGAACACGCGCTCGCCTTCGGCGTGAATGTCCATCGCTCCGGCTTCCCGGATCGCGATCAGAAGCTGAACCACGGCCCCGTTCAATCTGGCGAGCGTCGCGGTCAGCCGGGAGACCTCTTCAAGGTCTTTCGGCGGAACAACGACACGCGGCGTTGGAGCTGCGAGGTTGGTTGCCACCCCCAGCTCCTTCACGGCCAGCCCCCGGATCCAAGACGCTGAGGAAAGCCCGGCCGCCTCAGACACAGCGTTCACACGCCGGGCTAACTCGGGTGCCATACGAACAAGTACTTGTTGCGATTTCTGCCGGTTTTCACTGCCGCGCTGTCCTGGCATCATCGTCTCTTAAATTTGAGGTATGCGGCTTAGAACTGGTGCATCCTGCCTCCAGTTTGCGACCGTCTGAACAGCCTCGCGGACAGCTGCGATTGTGCCGTCGATATCATTGATCATCTCATGATCGACTGATGTTTTGATTGCGTCCGTGAGTCTTCGGGTTCGACTTGTCACTTGATCATCAATTACGTCTCCGGTCTGGCCCGGACCGGAATGATCAGCATTTATTTCCTTTTCAATTTCCTGGGCAAGCCGTTCGGTATACCGGGCCAACTGATACGTGGCATCCGGCATAAACGCATATTCGACTTGGCGTGCGACAAACGGCTTTATGCGTTCCGGATCATCAAAGGTCGCACCGTACGATGCGTTAATGGCTAGTATCGTAATCCCGGTTTGAAAAGGATGTCCGGGCTCGAAAGCCTTTTCAACGACTGTCTGAATGCGATTGCTATGGGGTTTCATGTTGTCTCCGTTTTCAAAGGACCCGGAAGGGGTCTGGGGGTTCACGGGGGTTTACCCCCTGACCAGCTGATCGAATTCGTGCCGGAGGCGCGGATATCGGTCACGGCTGGCTGCCCTCACAGAGGGCGTATTCATGAGGATGCCGCGGCATCCGGCAGAGTCAAAATCTGACGGTTACGCCGGCGGTTTTGAGGACGACACATACTTCGAAAATTGCGGGTATTCCGGAAATGCATCAGCCCCAGATGTCGATCACAGGCGCAACCCGGGCGTTGGCATCAGATTTTTTGGTGCCCAGAACTTCTTCTACTGCCTTGATGATGTCGTCTCCCTCCCTGAGATGGATCACAGGGACTTTTTCAGGAGGTGGATCGGGTGGAACTCTCCGAGTTGAGCTCCGGTGGTCGCGGACATTTACCCTACTTTTGTGAACTCTAAAGGAGCGACGCTCCGCGTCGGCTGCCAGGAGCGCTTCTGTGCGATCCTCAAGCCGCTCCACGGCCGATGACAGAACCATAACGTTGGAAGTCGCTCCGGCACGTTCCCACTCCCGAGCGATGCACAAAGCCGTTTCAGGCGATGGTGCACCTTTTTTCATCCACTGTTCTTTCCAATAGACCTGCTCATGCCGGATTTCCTGAAGTCGATCGAGCGACGATTGCGACACAGGCTGCGGATTGTAGTTGTGAATGAGCAACACTGGCTCGGCCCAGGGTGTCGCGCTGTGCTGAGGCAAGGTCACACCGAGAAAAATGTTTTCGGCCTCCCCGACATATTCCATTTTCGTTTCGTCACGATTTTCTTCAGTCTGTTCCGGATTATCCTGCATGATCGGATCATCCTCATTTCCGGAGTGATCCAGTCGCTTTGATTTATGGACGACGACGAGCTCAGAAAGATTTCCGGAATTTCGCCGAACGATTTTCAGATCGCCTTCACGAAGCTCCTTCCACCAGTCCTTGAAGCATCCGAGAGGTGCCATTTGACGCAGCTTGAACAGCTCCTCGAACAACCATTTTGCCTCGAGTGCTTCGATGGGCTTGTCGCCTTCGAGCAAGTCCCCTGGTTTGCAGACATATTTGACGATCTCCCTGAGATTACGTATCGGGCCGTTGTCCTTCCAGTGCGTACCGAATTTCTCGCCCATCCAGAGCAGAAATTCTTTCCACCGTTCCCCTGACATTTTGGATCGGGGGCGATAGAGGAAATTCTGATGCGGGTGATAGAGCACCAAGTCTGGTGTCGCATGAGCCACATCAGCCAACATGCCGGAGTATTCGTGACGTTCGCGCGCAGTCGAGCGAGTGAACTCCCCGCCCCGAAATAAGAATTCGACATCCCACTCTCGGTCAGCCTCATGTGCGATTTTCGAAATTTTCCGGCTCATGCGCTGCATGGCTCTCCGGAGCTCACCCTTCTTCATTGCTGGGACGAGATCTCCACCTGTAACAACGCCATATCGCACATGCGCTGGTTCCTCGTGGATTTCTTCAAGGTAATACCCAAGTGCGTTCAGCATCGGTCTACGATCGCGTGCCGCGATTTCCGGCAAGAACATCGAAGGCCGGAAAGCGACGTGATCTGTTCTGATATCCGTCACGGATGTCAGGAAGGTCATCTTGGTGTCGAGCCGGGCTTTTTCGCCGGCCTCTTCGAGCAGGTCCGCCAATGCCTCAGTCTGCTGCCTGATCACGCCCTTCGATTTCTGGCGCTCGCACCACTGGCCGGGCTTCATCGGCCAGGCAATATTCTGATGACTGATCTGATCATGCGAGTATCGTCGGTTCGGATCGACAAGATTTGAAGTGACTGAGCCCGACTGAGAACGAATCTGGCCGGCGGTCTTGAGCGCTGATACATAAAAAGGTCGGAGATTTTTCGTCGTCCGCTTTGGTTCCAGATTACCGGAAACTCGCGAGAAACCCAGACATGCTCTGGGTCCGTCAACTTTTTTGACTGCTGGGTTAGACTTCGGATTTGGCTTGGAACTGGCGTATCCAAGCCTGGATCTCAACTGTCAACCTGCGCTCTGTTGACGGGCATGCCCTGGTGTCTGATCATGAAACCCTCTCTGATTGATACCCCCGAGGAGCGCTGCCAGGCGCAATGATCCGGGGGTCATCTTTCAAGCGTGATTGTCACCGGAGCCAGGGTCAAATCGCCGGCGAACTTTCCATCTTCACTTGATGGACATTCAGTCGAACGGCATGTCCAAAGGAAATAGAATTGGTCAATCTCGACCTTCATTCCGTCCTCCCGCACACCCAATCGATCAGACATGTCAGAGAACCCGGAACGGGTAAATCGGCCGTGTTGGCGAAAACGACGTTTCCGCCTGCCCGCACCGAACCGATTGACCCGATCCGGAACCCCTGACCCGCTTATCTCTGGGGTGAGCGAAACGACGGAATGACAACCGAAAAAGCGAAATGCCAAAGCGGCCTGCGGCCGGTTACGCGGATTGCGGATTGGCGGGGATCACTCACTCTGGAATGGCCAGTGGTGCGTGCGGTGAACTCAAACCTGGACGAATCGATCGAAGAATGTGATTCAGGGTTGTATCTGTTTGAACATCCGGATCCTGAATATGTCTCGAGACCGCTTTATTTCGCTATATGAACGCTTGATCGACATTCAGAGAGGGTCGAACAAGGTCGAGCTGAAGTCCGACGACCTATCCAAAACACTCGCCGATTTAACTGCTTTCTCGCTTAACTACCTTGAAGGACTAGAAAAAGCGGAGCTTGAGTCAAAAGTACCGAATAAAGAATATTTTATGTTCGAGAATACCGAGAGCGGACGAACCTCTCGGCCGGTAAACAAGGGACTATTCATTTCGGAATTCGATACGAAAAACTGCGAGAAAATTTTTAATTTGGACTTTGAAGATTTGGGGGAAGAGGAGCTCAATCGGTCCTTATATACACTCGCGATATCATACTGTGCGGCCTGCGACACATTAAAGATAGGCGACCAAAAAACACCTGGGACATTTTTTGAGAATTTTGTTGGCCACTTGGTAGCGCGCGCGCTGAATACGAATCCTGCTAAGCACGTGACCATCCCAACATTGGATGAAGAAATACGAATACCAACGGACTTCGTGTTTGATTTAGGTGAAGGCAATAACCGTCTTCATCTCCCGGTCAAGACCTCAACTCGCGAACGGGTTATTCAGGTCTGGGCTCACCAGCGCGTGTTGGACGGTATGCATGGGGTGGCAAGGTTCAAGGGTGTTTTAGCGGCACTAGCAGAAACGAACAAACAAAATAACACTTCTGTAGTAGAAGTTTGCCTCCCACAGCAATGGATTACCTATCAAATGTATATCGCTCAGATGTACAGGGTGTATTATCTGGATATTCCTGAAAAATACATGGATTTGAAAAATAAATATCCCTTTATTCAAGTAAAGCCTTTTTCAGAGATGTTCTCTGAAATCGAAAAAATCAAACGAAGTTCAAATGATTAATCGGCTTATTCCGCCGCGGCCAACAGCGCAATTCCCTCGGGCCAAATTGGCACATCCGGTACCACGTCGTCACCTGACAGCACGCGCTTGATTGCATTCCCGATAGCTGTAGCGAGTGGTGGCGGCACTGCATTGCCTATTTGAAGGCGAACATCTGATCGATTTCCCGTGAACCTGAAATCGTCTGGAAAACCTTGAAGCCGAGCTCCCTCCCTCAATGTAAGGGATCGGTCCTGTTCCGGGTGCCCGTATCGACCCCGCGTAAAAGAGTCGAAGCCGGCGGTGATTGTTGGAGCCTGCCCATCCCAAGATAGCCTACCGTAGACATCCGGCCAACCACCCTTGCTGGTATCTACTCCCTTATGACAATCCAACCGCAGGTGTTCCGGAATATCCATCCATCCACCTCCTTGAGGGACATGCCTAAAGCGCTCTTCATTGAGTTTGGTGATGCGGCACTTGATATGATTAGGGATCTCAGGATGTTCCCTGTAATCGTCAGGCGGCGGCGGAAAATGCGATATCTCATCTTTCACAGTTCGGCGAACACTCTTTCCAGCCAAGACAGGGATGCCATTTGAGATATCTCTGCGGATACCAATCATAACAAACCGAGTTCGTCTTTGAGCCAACCCAAAATCAGAAGCGATCGTAAAGAAGCGGAAAATGTTGTACTTAAACAGCTTCTTTTTCATAAACTCAATCAGTTCAAGTCCCCGCTTCTGCCCAAAGATCTGGACATTTTCGAAAATGAAGGCCTTCGGCTGAATCTCATCGATGAGACGTGCGTACTCCCGAACGAGATCATTACGATCATCGTTGTTTAGGTGCGCTCCTCTTTTCTGTTTCGAAAATCCTTGGCAGGGAGGGCCACCACTTAAAACATCCAATTCGGAAATGCCTATTTCCCCGAGTATTTCGTCTCCGGAAACGAGACGAATATCCCGAACATGGGCATGGTCGGCGATGTTTTCACGGTATGTGTCCACTGCCGACTTTTCGATATCGAAGGCATACTTCAGCTCATATCCGGCCTCTCTAAGGCCAAGAGCCATACCGCCGGCCCCAGCAAACGTTTCCACGCAAGTGAACATAGATATCCAAACCAGAATCGAACAGTTTATTGTTACGTAACAGAACAGAATCAGAACATCCCTTTGGCGTCAACTCCAGGGCATAGCAATGGATCGAATTCCACCGGAAAAACGTCGCGCACTCATGTCAAAAATCAAAGGGGTGAACACAGCTCCGGAAATGATCGTCAGGCGCCTGGTGTTCAGCAAGGGATACAGGTATCGACTTCACAGAAAGAACTTACCAGGTCGTCCTGATCTGGTGTTTCCCAGCCGAAAGTCTGTTATTTTTGTCCATGGCTGCTTCTGGCATCAACACACGAGATGCAATAAAGCCACCACTCCGAAAACCAGAACAGCATTCTGGACAAAAAAGCTTAGTCGTAATGTTGAGCGCGACATTGAAATCGTGAAAGCACTGACCAGTTTGGGTTGGCGGGTTTTAACAATTTGGGAATGCGAGACAAAGGAACCCGAACGACTTACTGGAAGAATTTCCGAATTCCTCGAACGGGGATAAAGGATGTGACCGAGAGACTTTTAATATGGCTTGATCTTTCTTCAAATAAGTTCCGAACCGTGAGTTCAAACCAAAGATTAAAGCTTTCATTACCGTCTTTTCACTGATTTCAGATATGGGGAAAGGTCCAAACCTTCTGGGAGCGGAAGCGCAGCAAGCAGCTCAACATCCTTGTCGCGAAGTCTTTTCGCTCCATAACCACGGGCAACAGTTTTGGTAACGTGGCCCGTTTGCATGTCGTGTGTGTGTTCCGGAACGGCACCATCTCTCATAATGTCCTTGGCTGAGTGCCTGGTGGAATGGAAGGTAGATTCGTATTCCTTGTGGATCCCGACCTCCTTAAGACGCCGATTTACACGCTTCGAAGCCGCGCTCGCTGGGTCCTTTACCACTGACGTTCCCTTGCCATGCGCGTGAGGGAAAACCCAATCATCGTCGCGGCGTGTAAGCACGTAATCAATGAAACCAACTTCTTTGAGCACATCATGTAGCGCGAACAGACGCTTACTTCCTTTATTCTTGGTTGGACGTTCTTCTTCCTCACCTTCTACATTTTCAAGCGGTTTTTCGAGATCCGCGGCCCAAACTCCCGGCGTGATCTCCAAAACATCTTTTCCCTGAAGGAAAACAAGCTCCGCCAAACGTGCGCCTGTGACAGTCGCCAATAGAGGGAGCCACTTTAGGTCCGCTCGTACTTCATGTGCTGCTTGACGGAACCATCGGTTTAGCTCGTCTGTAGCAAGCGGCTGCCGCTCCACAGATTCTCGAGCGACCACCGGAACACGAACGGAAACGCCGAGGAAGGGATTTGGAAAATCATGTTGCCCAGCCATATCTCGAAAAATGCTCCTGAGCGGGCTCAAATACTTTTCTGATATAGTAACCTTTGTGAAGACTCTGTGCCGCCTCTTGGGTGGCAACTGGTCGTTGTATTCTGCGGCCTCCATGACCGTGCCGTCTCTCATCTGAGGTAAACGCCGCCAATCTGCTGGCACACGCCCCAGCACGTTCGCATACTCCTGAAAATCCAGAAATTTGTATTCGTTGAGTGGACGTTCACCCGCAAACTCGATGAAGTTTTTAATCCTGTTTATCTGACCATCCACATTCCTTTGAGCGACCCCTTGCTTAATCTTGGTTTCTCTCCACCTGTCAAGGACAGACGCTAATAATGGTTTTGGTGGACCTCCAGAAATCAAGGATTCAATCATTGATTCTATGTGATTAAGTCGACCTTCGACTGGGTTTGTTTCGGCTTGGGGTAAGCCCATCAAATGGGCATCGTTTGTCCCAATCTCGCCAGCAGTATTCTGTAGCGTATGTATTGCTTCACCCAACCGGGCTAATCTCTCGTTCATCAGTCGTTGCTTCTCGAACTCAGCCGTTCGGAGCTTCAGCGCAAGTGACTTTAACTCCAACTCCCTTCGCTCATCGGCTTGTTCAATGGCTGTCTCCGCATCGGATATAACTGTGACGAGCATTTCCTGAAGATCAGAAATGAGTTGGTCGCGTTCATTATTCTCTGAAGTATCTAAGGAACTCATGTTTTTCCGTGATCTGGTTCTTGAAAAAGCAAGTTCCGAACGTCCTACGAGCAGCCGACTGAGGCCACGTGCCTTCATCGCAGGAATCGATCCGAGTGAAATTCTGATAGGTGTTTTGCCATAAACGGCTTCAAGATCACAAGGAATCCGGATCTGAAAACGAAATCCACTTGAGCGTTGGGTGAGATACCGCATATAGAGCTTTCGGGTACAATAAAGGGTACAAACCCGCCCGAAAACACACCACACTCAACAAAATCAACAACTTAAAGGTGGCGGAGAGGAAGGGATTCGAACCCTCGAGACGGTTGCCCGCCTACTCCCTTAGCAGGGGAGCGCCTTCGACCACTCGGCCACCTCTCCGGTAAGTTCCGTTTAGTGGCGGAACCCTTCAAAGGCAAGCCAAAATTCGCACGACCAAACGTTTTTCCACGCTCCCACGGAAAACGCTGTGTCCCTTGGCACCCCGGCCACCCGCTGCTGATATCTGCTGATCGGTCGCCAAATCATGCACGTATTTAGCTGAGCTTGTTTCGACACTTGATGTATAGGGTGATTTGTGTGCGCCTTGATCATCTACCACCTGTTCAGGTCGATCAGACCAATTTCAACGATATCGGTGCATGTGACCAATTTGCACGCTAAAGAACCATAAATCCGACATGATCCTGCTGAATCCTGCTGACTTTTCGACCTGAAATAATGTCGGCAATTGGCTCAGGACATGACGGCTTCAACAGCGCCCGGAGCGAGCAGTAAACCCAGGTTGGTTTCAGACCATTTTGCATGGGTCTGTGCGATCTGGCTGCACTTGGCGGTTTATTCGGTTCTGATGAGCCAACCTGGCACCAGGAATGACCTTCCGCGGCTCTCTGATCCTGTCATGGTGGACCTCATTCCCTTGTCTCGGCTTTTGAGTGACCCTGCTCCGCCTACGGCCCTGCCTGAAACAAACACCGCTGCCCTTCCGCCTGACGCAACAAGCCCTGAAGTTGCAGCCAACTCTTCCAAATTGCTACCAAACCCACCAGAGCCGCAAGAAAATGCGCCGAAACCTCAGAAAACCTGGGTTACGGCCAGCCATTTTCTGGCAACTGATGTTTTGAAAGACAAAAGCAATACCAAGGCGCTCCGTGCATTGGCAACTTTGGTAATGGAAGAAAAGTGGACGCAGATTTGCGCGTTGGAGGCCATGGAACAGGTAGCCGCAAACGAACCTGATTTACAGCCGATCCGGCTGAATCCCCATGCTGTGCGAAATGCGTTTCAACAGGAGAACAGGATCATCGCCCCTGCCGGCGCGCTTTTCAGCGGAAAACTCTGGTATGAAATCGCCTATCGCTGCGAACTTGATGACAACGGTACGAAAATAACGGCATTCCAATATGCGCTCGGTTCGCCGATCCCGCGCAAGGCCTGGAGCGATCTTGGCCTGCTACCAATCCATGAGATCGGGCATAAGGATCCCCATTGAGGCAAGGCCTTTGGTATTGGGCGGGCCGCGCCATGCTCGGCGCAATCAATCAAAAGGTTCGGAGGCGGCGTCGTTATGTGCCGCCTCAGAGAAAGACAAGTGTTTCAGGTGCCGTTTGGCCGGCAGCCTTTGGCACCATCAATGCATTGACAACCATTCGCGCGCAGAGCGTTGTGCTTCGGCAATCTGGGATGAACTCATTTCACCGGACAATTCCTTGCGATAAACGGCAGCTTCCGGACTACCTTTAAGAGCAGCAATGTTGAACCACTTGTGTGCGGTTACCAGATCCGTGTCGCCATGACGACCACTGGCGCTGTCGAGCCCCATCTGAAGCAGAATATCAGCAGTGACAGGCTTCTCGCCCATGATGGCCATATCGGCCGAGTGCATTTCAAAACGAGCCATTACGCTCTCCCCTGTTAGTTCTGTTTAACTTCCCTAGAAACGCAAGCTTATGTGAAGCTTTCCCCGTCGTTTCTTGAGCTGTACTTCAACAGGAGCAGTTAAAGAGGCGGTTAAAATACAGGTTTAACGTAATGCGAACAAAACTTTAAGCAAATCTGAAATTTACACGTTGGCAACCATGTGGTTACGAATTCCTGTTTGTTTTCAATAACATTCTCCGAAAATTTGACAGGGCTGTTAAACACTCTGTTCACCAAAGAATCCAAAGGCACTTCCAAGAACCTGATCAGTAAGTGTTTTTCGCTCTGGAAGGGCTCACCCCGCATCTACACGTATATGAAAGTGATCACATGACGTTCGGACACGGCTTTTCAGCATGGCGCACTTGATATACATTACCTTTCCGTAAACGGAAACTTCATCACTTCTGGGAGGATATAAGTTGAAGTCCATACTAACCGCCGTACTCTGTGCTATCGGCATGATCGCTATTATTTCCGCTCCTGCCCTCGCGGCCGATGCCAAGGGAAATTGGGCACGCCCGGACGGGGCGTCAAAAATTCGCATCAGTTCGTGCGGCAACGCACTGTGCGGCAAGCTGGTCTGGCTACGTGAACCGGGACCAGACACACAAAACCCGGACGCAAGCAAACGCAGCCGCCCCCTGCTAGGCATTCAGGTCATCCAGTCAATGAAACCGACCAAAAAAGGCAATCAGTGGAAGGGCAAGGTCTATAATGCCGAAGACGGCAAGACCTATACCGGGTTTATTGAACTGACCGATACAAACAAGCTCAAACTGGAAGGCTGCGTTATGGGCGGCCTTATCTGCAAAGGCGAGACCTGGACCAGATCCAAATAACCGACAGCAGAGTATTTAGAGTTTCGATCGAACTATAAATCGGTTTCCCCCGCTTCAGGCGCCCGTTCGATAATGTGTGGCGCATTGAATCCGGCCCTGTGGCGGGGACTTCTTCGACCTAATAGATCCAACAGTTTCAGCGTGCGCGTTGGCCGAACAGAACGTCCTGCGCGTCCTTATCCTTCTCGATGACCAGCGTCTTCTGCTTGTCTTCACCGACTGCCAGTCCGCGTTGAACGCCTGGTCTTGCCAACATCTGCTCGTACCAGGCTTTGACATTCGGAAATTCGTTCAAGTCAATCGCGTGCCGCTGAAAACGATGCGCCCAGCCGAAGATGGCAATGTCAGCGATGGTGTACTCACTGGCTGCGACGAACTCTCTACCCTCCAGCCGACGATTCAAAACGCCATAAAGCCGATGGGTTTCATTTGTGTAGCGTTCGATCGCATAGGGAACCTGTTCAGGTGCATAGTGGCGGAAATGGTGAGCCTGGCCGAGCATCGGACCGAAGCCGCCCATTTGCCACATCAGCCATTCTTCCACTTCCACGCGGGCGCGTTCATCCTGCGGATAGAATTTCTGGAATTTCCGGCCGAGATATTGAAGGATCGCGCCAGATTCAAATATAGAGATAGGTTTTCGATCCGGGCCTTCCGGATCGACAATCGCCGGCATACGGTTGTTCGGCGCGATCTTCAGAAAATCCGGCTCGAACTGATCGCCCTTGCCGATATTGACCAGCTTGAGGTTATAGGGAATGCCAATCTCTTCCAGAATGATTGAAGCCTTCCAGCCATTCGGTGTTGGCCAGAAATACAGCTCAATCGGTTTATCCTGCGTGATGGTCATGACAGTTCCCTAACGTTTATCAGAAATTCGCGCTGGTAGAGAATTACACCAGCATCTTCTTGTAGCCGTTGTGGCTCTGGTCGTAACCAAGGCTTTTGTAAAAAAGATGCGAGCCTTCGCGTTCCTTGTTGGAGGTAAGTTGCAGGAGACAAGCATCTGCGTCTTTTGCCAATTGTTCAGCCAGATCCATCATCCGGCGACCAACTCCGTTGCCGCGCTGATCTGCACGTACATGGACGCTTTCAAGCTCAACACGAGGCCTTCCCATAAAGGCCAGACCTTTCAAAATATGGATCTGGAAGGTTCCGACGACTTCATCAACTTTATTCAGCGCGACATAGACGTCAACTTCGGGAGCGTTTTGCAGCGCCTCAAATGCCGGGATATAGTCCTGCCAGTCGGCGAATTCCTTGTTCCGGCGCACGCTGGTCGCTCCGGCATTTATGATGGTGACGATTTCCCGAAGATGATCCTGTCGGGCAAATTCTATGCGGAGCGATTGTGACATGTCAGACTGTTCTTTATTGAATTCTTCTGTTCAGGGAAGACCATCCGGGTTTCATGCAATCCGGATTTAACTCTTTCGGTTGCTGCGCTTCCAACTCAAAAACACATAATACTTGCGATACAAAATCTTCTTGTCGGCTTCCAAGGACCATTCGGCCATGAAATTCTCAGATCTTCGCGACGCCAATATTACACGCCAGAAGGAATGGCCCGGAAATGATCAGGCCGACATCGCCTTTCGCGGCCTGGAGGTTGCCGGAGAATTCGGTGAAGTCGCGGAAGCCTTGAAGAAGTATCTGCGCGCACAGCGGGGCATCAAGGGATCGACAGCCACATTGGAAGATGTTGCCTCGGAAATGGCTGACAGCATCATTGCTCTCGATCTGCTCGCAGATCTCATCGGCGTAGATCTCGGAGAGGCGGTTGGCCGAAAATTCAACAAGACATCCGAGAAATATGGACTGGAGACCCGCCTACCTGAGGTTGGCTGACCAGATTAGGGTTTTAAAACGCCAAGATCAGGCTCTGTCAGGCTGGTGACATACCGCACACCATTTGCCCCTTCGATCAACCCTGTCGTCAGGGCATAATCACCGGACGGGTCCTGCAGCGTTTCCAGAATATCTCCGGTTTCATTGATTTTCACGACAAATCCGTAGCGTTGCGCCGCCGGGCGCATGAAAGCCGGAAGGCGCATGACGACCTTCCTCAAAAATGGCTTGTCCGCAATTGCATCCGCCACTGGCGAACGCGGGCTGACAATCCCCATCCAGAACGTCCCATCCGGGTTCCGGTTGATGTTGTCGGGAAATCCGGGAAGGTTTTCGACAATGATCTCAGGATCTGAGGTGCCGTCAACCGCCACCTTCAAAACGGAATAAGTGCCGGTCTCAACAACGAGAAAATGCTCACCGCTCTGGGTCATTGCCAGTCCGTTTGCAAAGCTGAGGCCGTCAAGAACAGTTGCCGTCTCGCCGGTCGCGGGGTCGTAGCGCAACACCCGGCCATTGGGACCGTGTTCCATCAGGTCCAGCAGGGATGCTGCCAGTGTGCCGCCGTTCTGCTGCGCACCAAATTTGGTCGAAGCATCTGTGAAATAGACCGAACCATCGGGCGCAATATCCAGATCATCTGCATAGAGGATCGATGAACCGGTTGCTGTCTTTTCGGCCAGAACCGAAACGTCGCCGTCGCCGGAGATATTCAGAAGCCCGCGAAAAGCATCCGCGACATAGAGTGTTCCGTCGCGGCTGAATTCGATGCCGAGTGGGCGTCCACCGGTTTCGGCAAACGGGGACACTTTTCCTGATGACGGATCATATCTTAACACCGCTCCTTCATGGGTCGCGATGAAGAGCCCGCCATCCGGGCCCAGCGCTGCGTCTTCCGGCCCGCTATGGGTGCCCAAGTTCACGCGTTCAATCACAGCCAGGCTTTCATTGGGGGCATAGGAGCCGGTGTATCCTGGGTTCTTCGGTGCATCCCAGGCGACGGGATCTATCGGTACCGGCCAAAACAGCAGATATGCACCTAGCAGAAAAACCAAAACAGCAATTGCGGACAATATTTTCTTGATCATTGGGCTCTCAAAAGTATCAAATATTGCACTGGCAATACAACGAATGAACCCTCAATGCCATCAATGGATATTTCGGACCGTCGTTAAGGGTCCTCGGATAATTATCAGGTCACGGTTTTGTTGAAAAAACAAGAACAGGCTTGAAACTAAAAGATATGGACAAAAATTTTTGACAAAATTCTCTGCAAACCTCGGCTTTTTATGGACAGACATTTCCCTTCCAGAGGCGATCCATGCTGCCAAAGCAGCCCGGTTTGATGCTGTCGAATGTCATTTCCCATTTGATGTTGATCCAGCTGAGGTGAAAGAAGCGCTTCAGACAACCGGGTTGCCAATGCTCGGGTTGAACACGCGGCGTGGCAATGTTTCAGCTGGCGACTTCGGGCTGGCCGCTTTGCCGGATCGTGTGCCTGAAGCTCGCGCGGCCATTGACGAAGCAGTTATCTATGCCGACGCCATAAATTGCGCGGCGATACATGTCATGGCGGGTCTTGCCAAAGGCGTAGAAGCTGAAGCCTGTTTTATCGAGAACCTTCGATACGCTAGTGAGAAAGCTGCGCATCAGGGGCGAACAATTCTGATTGAACCGATCAATCACTATGATGCGCCGACGTATTTCCTGAAGACCACGGATCAAGCGGTCGATATCATCACGAGAGTTGACGCAGACAACCTGAAACTGATGTTCGATTGCTATCATGTCCAACTGATGGAAGGTGACCTGAGCAATCGATTGAAACGGCTTTTCCCGCAGATCGGCCACATCCAGTTTGCCGCTGTCCCGGACCGTGGAGCACCAGACCATGGTGAGGTGAATTACCGGCATATATTCAAACTGATTGATGACCTTGGGTACACACATCCGCTCGGCGCCGAATACAAGCCGAATGGGCCAACTGAAAACACATTATCTTGGTTGCAGAACTTCAGTTAGGCAGATAGCCAACGATCAATCCAGAAAAGTCCAATTGTCGGCACCATCGAAATGACGATTGCCGATTTTCTCGATAATTCCGGGCTCGGCCAGCTGCAGGTTGACAGCCATACGGCCAACGGCATCATCTGCGATGCTTTCCCAGTGGGTCGTCGACCCGCATGTCTTGCATGTATGGAACACAAGCGCCTTGTCACCGTGAGAAAAGGCAAGTGTTGCGCCTGGCTCGCAGCAAATCGTTATCTCCGTTGCCGAGCCGTGCCCCCAGACAGTGCCAAGACGGCGACATTTGGAACAATTGCAGGAAACGGCCCAGCGCGGCGCAACACTCATTTCGTATGAAACAGCGCCGCAGTGGCAGGTACCTTTGATGGGCAAGGGAACATCGCTAGATGTTGCCTTGCCTGCCATCCGATTATTCCACGCCGATCTTGGATTTCAGCAAATCGTTGACCGCCTGCGGGTTGGCCTTGCCTTTAGAAGCTTTCATCACCTGACCAACGAACCAGCCGACGAGATTCGGCTTTTCCTTGGCTTGCTGGACCTTGTCCGGGTTGGCCGCCATGATCTCGTCGACGATGGCTTCAATGGCTCCGAGATCGGTAACCTGCTTCATGCCCTTGTCTTCGACGATCTGTGCAGGATCACCACCTTCGGTCCAGACGATTTCAAAGACGTCCTTGGCAATCTTTCCGGAAATCGTTCCTGCCTTGATCAGATCAATAATGCCGCCGAGCTGAGCAGCCGATACAGGCGAGGTTTCGAGGTCCATGCCTTCCTTGTTCAGGCGGCCAAAGAGTTCGTTGATCAGCCAGTTGGCCGCAAGCTTGGCATCTCGGCCCTTGGCGACTTCCTCGAAGAAATCAGCTGAGATTTTTTCCGCCACAAGGACATCAGCATCATACGGCGTCAGGCCGAAATCCTTGATGAAACGGTTCTTCTTGTCATCCGGCAGTTCCGGCAGATCTTTTGCAAGATCATCGACATACTCCTGCGTGAATTCCAGAGGCAGTAGGTCCGGATCCGGGAAGTACCGGTAGTCATGCGCCTCTTCTTTGGAGCGCATCGAACGGGTTTCCCCTTTCACGCTGTCAAACAGGCGGGTTTCCTGATCAATTGAACCGCCATCTTCCAGAATGGCAACTTGTCGGCGTGCTTCATATTCAATCGCCTGACCGACAAAACGGATCGAGTTGACGTTCTTGATCTCGCAGCGTGTGCCAAAACCTCCGCCCGGACGACGGACAGACACGTTGACATCAGCGCGCATCGAGCCTTGGTCCATGTTGCCGTCACAGGTGCCCAGATAACGCAAGATAATGCGAAGCTTGGTGAGATAGGCCTTGGCCTCATCTGATGAGCGCAGATCCGGCTTGGAAACGATTTCCATGAGAGCCACACCGGAGCGGTTTAGGTCAACAAATGACATTGTCGGATGCTGGTCATGCAGGGATTTGCCCGCATCCTGTTCCAGGTGCAGGCGTTCCACACCGATCACGACCTGTTCGTCCGGCATATCGAGCAGGATCTCGCCTTCACCAACGATCGGCTGTTTGAACTGGGAAATCTGATAGCCCTGTGGCAGATCCGGATAGAAATAGTTCTTGCGGTCAAAAACCGACTTCAGATTGATTTCAGATTTCATGCCGAGGCCAGTGCGGATAGCCTGCCGAACGCATTCCTCGTTGATCACCGGAAGCATGCCCGGCATCGCGGCATCAACAAGAGACACGTTGTCGTTCGGATCATTACCAAAAACAGTAGATGCGCCGGAGAACAGTTTGGCTTCGGACGTGACCTGGGCGTGAACTTCCATGCCGATCACGATTTCCCAGTCGCCGGTCGCGCCCTTGATGAATTTCTTCGGGTCGGGTGTCCGTACATCGACAAGGGTCGTCATGGGGTGTCTAATCCTGTTTTGTCTTCTGGAGCGCTCCAATGAGACAACGGCCTGGCGGCCGGAGCGCTGATAATCGTCGGATTGATGACCTAATGTGGAATTGCGCCCGCTGCAAGAGTTTCCTTGCTTGCTTGCCGTGCTTTCGCACAAATCGGGCGAGGAAATCGGCTCAATCCAGATCCGGCGGATTCTGCGCCTCCCCAGTCCTCATGACGAAGCCGATTAGGACAGCGACGGCTTGATATAGTTCGATCGGGATTTCGTGATCTATCTCGATCTGCGACAGCGCTTCAGCCATCATTGGGTTCTGCTCTATGGGAACACCGGCTTCGCGAGCAATTTCTTCAATGCGTTCTGCAGTCGCTCCGGTCCCTTTTGCGGTTACAATCGGAGCTCCGCCGTCCTCATATTCAAGCGCTACGGCAATCTTTCCGGAGTTGTCTTTGGTATCGTTCATCCGGTCCTCATGACTGACGGTCGATCAGGGAGCCATATTTGGCGGCGGTTCTGGGCGGCAGACCTCGAATAAAACGCAACTCCTGCAAATCAAGGCCTGCATGAGCAAATGACGCTTCCATTGTCTCACGGAGACCTTTCAAGGTTTCCAGCGTGTCTTTCCTGTCTACCCAAAGGGAAACATAAGTCCCGCTGCCGCGCAGACTGATGGCTGCTTCCAGCGGTCCTGTTGCCGTCAGATCCAGCGCAAAACGCAGGCGCCAGGCTGGTTCACCATCCTCTTTGTCGTCTACCCCGCCGCCATCCCGGCCGACCTGCATCTGCATGACAGCTGTTTCCTGGCCAAACGCCAACGGAAGCTCCAGAACGATATCCATCGGTTTTGATGCGGTCGTTTGCGGGCCGTCATCTCCGACCAGCCCGGAATTGACCAGTTGGGTCAAACGCATTCGGGCGAGGGTTGCATCGGTGCTTTGCAGCAAACTTTGAAGAACCTGGGGTGTTGATCCGCCCCCAGTACCACTCGCCGCCTGTTGCGCTTGTCCCTGTGGCGAGCCTTTTTTTGACGGAACTGCTGGCTGTTGTGCCGGTTTGACAATTTGCGCTTCTGCACCAAATCGATGCAGCAGTCCCTTAAATGCCAAAAGCGCTGATTTCAGATCAGTGGACGGACCGGAGGCTCCTCCTCCAGGCCTGAGCAAAGCCGCTTCCCTGAATTGGCCGGATTGTAAAACCGCCTTTTGAAGGTTTTGAGCCAAACCACCCTGAGCGTTCACTTGTCCGCTTGCCTGTCCACTGGTCTGGCCACCACCTATCCTCAGGCCCAGAATCTGCTGCATCGCCTGTTGAACAGAGTCAGGCAAAGAGACTTTTCCAGCTCCCTGAGCTGACATCAGGCTGCCAATTTGCGCGAACAACGCACCAGCCCCGGCCTGCTGTTCCGCAAGCGGTTGGCGCACCGTGTCGGCAGCCTGCTGAAGCGGACTGCTTCCAGTAGAAGCTACCTGCGTACTGGCAGTGGTTGCCTGAGATGCTCCCTGGACAGGGTAAAAGCTTTTCGCGCTGGCTCCAGACTGCTGAGTGGCAGATGAATTCGTGGACGCCAGTTGACCTGTCAACGGGGCGTTCAGTATTGGCTGCGTCCCAGCACCTTGAGAACCTCCGGTAAAACCACCTGCTGGCAAAGGTGCTGCCGACGTTTGCGGAGTAGTTCCGCTCTGCCCTGCGCCGGACTGCAATGCAGGTGCCGCTGGAGCCGCTGGCGAATTTGCGGTCAGATTGCCGCTTGGTTGCCCGCTGCTTTGCAGTGGGACACCACCAGAAGGCATATTCTGAGGCGTTTGAACACCGGCAGTAGGCAATGCCCCGCTCCCTTGCGTTGGCGGTGCTCCGATTGACGGAACACTGACACCGTTTGGCAAGGCCACAGAAGGCAGTGACAAATTTGGCGTTGTGACTGGCCCAGCAGGTGCAGCGCCTGAACCAGGTGCACCAGCAGGAAGCGGCACTGCAGAACCGGGAGGAAGTGCATGGGCCGGTTGGGCTTGACCTCCGGCACCAGGTCCTGACGGATTACCTAGTGGAGGTGCCGGTGCCGAACCCGAACCTCCCGGGGGGATAGCAGTTGCCGGCGTTTGCGGCACAGGAGCGGTGCTGGGCGATCCGGCAGGTGCGGCACCAACAGGGAGACTTCCGCCCGCTTGAATGATTTGGGTAAGAACGGGCGCTGGCCGAGCCAAAGTTCCGGCCCCTGTTGCAGGTGGTTGCTGAGGGGACGGCACAGAGGCAGGCTTTGCTGTTCCCGAACTTTGCGCGCCCTCTGATGGAGGCGGAGAAGCCTGCGGGTTGCTCGTCGTGATCTGGACAGCAGGCTGCTGTTTGCTGCCGGATACGGTCACGGTGACATCCCCGCCGACCGGCAGCGGTGACGGAACCTTCAGATCGATCTTGGCGTCAGTCGTTGCCAACCGAACAACACCATTTGGCAAGTTCGCCTCAACCTTGGCACGCAGCTCCGTTCCGGGTTCGAGTCCCTGAGGAGCCGCTCCACCGGTTTTGCCTGCAGGCAAAATCTGTGCATTCACCGTTTCAACCATGACACCGTCTCCAGGTGCATTGCGCTGGTCTGCGATTCATAGACTGCGAGTATGGCCGGTTTCTTAAAGATTGCACAGCGTTGACCCTAATCAAGGCATTTTGCTGGCAGCTCCTGCATGATTATCCGAGATACACGGGATTCTTGGAAATACGGTTTGTCCGTAATGGACACAACCCCGGCGCAACTGGTGCCTGTTGCCCCTCTTTGTCCCGGCAAAAGGAGATGCAGTGTGAACTGGATGGACCGATTGAATGAACGTGCGACCCTGATGGGGCGCATGCTGGAGACCATTGGCACGATGAAGGGATTGTCCAATGGCGAATTAGCCGATGTGGACCTTGAGACAGCCGCCCGCCGGTGCATGTGCTGCAGGGAAACAGAAGCTTGTGCGAGATGGCTTGAAAGCAATCCGGACAGCTCCGCTGGTCCTTTGACGAACTGTCCGAACGCGGCGTTGTTTCGCAGCTGGATGCAATCCTGAAATAAGCCGCGGCTTACGTCCTGGGACCGCGCCTGCGGCTGAGCCAATACGCCAACGTTCCCGCGATAGCGCCTCCGACGAACCTGAACGGGAACATCGCCAATGCTCCGGCATCCTGAGAGACCGGTTGTGGCAATTGCAGAAGGCCAACCGCCGTTTCCAGAATGAGAGACAGAGCTGCAGCTGCAAAACCGGCAATCCAAAGTTTTGCAGGTTGATCCGCGCGCCAGCCTAGATAAAGGCCAATCATGAGCGCAAACGGGTTCAAAAGCCCGGACAGTCCGAGCAAATCGTGCCAAGTATCAGAAAGCATTATCATTCCTGCTTCTTAGCGCTCGGCGAGACAAAAAGCGAGTGTCTTTCGGTCGCTTGTATTGGCAAATCAATGTCATTTGTCGCCTGCTACATCGGACTGTATGCCAGATCTATGCTATAGTCTTGAAAGCAGTCATAGACGACTGGACTTTCCGGAAAGAGCGGGAAGTCCAAATACCGTAAAGCGCTTCATAAATGACCTTTTCCTCGTCGTTCGACACGGACGATCCAACCGTTGAATCCCTGGAACAATCGGAGCGCCGTCTTGCGATAATTTGCGACGCATGTAACCGATTTCGCTACATGAAAACCCACCGGTTTGATGCCGATCAGAAGCTCTCCAAGATTGCTGAAAAACTGACCTGTGCAAGTTGTTCGTCAACTGATGTACGCGCGGTTCCGGTCTCCCGGGATCCAGAATCAGGCTTTTGGCCAGCGGAGCGCAGTTAACCCGCACCGTCTTTCAGGTCTTTGATGCAGATTAGCCACAGATCATCAGAAGAGCTGCAAGTGAGCATGCCAGATCCTTGAACTGAGAACAGCAGGCATGTTAGGCAGATTGCATCAACCAAGAGGCTTTATGCGCGGTTTACAAGAGACCCGGTAATTCCCGGCTGACGTCAGTCGGGAGAGTGTACAGACCAGCATTGCATGCGAACGGCTGCAGTGACTGAAGTTTTGCATCCAAATTAAAGCTTCCGAAAATCAATGGACATCTCAAAAGCTGAACAGCGGATTCTACATCTGCTGGCTCAAGGCGGTCACATTCGTCTCGAAAAAGACGAACATGGCAACATCGTCGACTACGAAACCAGAACGCGCGATGGCTGGTATTGGTCCGGCTGCAACCAGTTTCTGTTTCGAAAACTCAAACGACGACGCTTGATCGCATCAAGGAACAGCGGCCCCTATCAGATCACCCAACTGGGATTGAAACGGGTCCGCTCTCAACTCGACAATCGTTGATCCATACCGAACGGGAGAGAGGCACTTGCTTCTTTTCCGTTCCATTTGCCATGGGTTTCAGTCCAAATCCGGATTATCACCCATAAGGTATCTTGGGCCACGTCCGTGACGGCTGGCGGCATCCCCGGCATTATAAAGTTTGCAGGATTTCATCGACAAACAGCCACACCCTATACAGCCATCGAGTTTTTCGCGCAGGGCGGTGAGCTGCTCAATCTTCTGGTCAAGATGAACGCGAAAATCCTTGCTGATCCTGGTCCAGTCCACCTTTGTAGGCGCTCTGCCTGAAGGCAGTTTCTTCAACTGGTCTGCGATTTCGGAAATTGAAAAACCAAATTCCTGTGCCACAAGAGCAAATGACAAACGGCGAATATCCGCCCGCAAGAAACGGCGTTGACCTCCGGCATTGCGGTGTGGCGTGACCAGTCCCTTGGTCTCGTAAAACCGGATCGCCGAGACAGACAAACCAGTCCGCTCCGCAAGTTCACCAATCGGAAGGAATTTTGAGCCTTTCACAAGCTACTCCAAAAAATATTCATTTTGCCTCTTGACCTCAACTTAACTTGAGGAATTATCTCTGGTGTCCAGACAAAGTCAACACTTGAAAGGACACGCCATGAGCACTGCAACTCTGGAACATGTGAACATTACCGTCAGCGATCCCGAAGCCACTGCCAAACGCCTTCACGACTGGTTTGGTTGGAAAGTCCGCTGGAAAGGCGACAGCATTTTTGGCGGTGTGACCTACCATATCGGAAACGACACCAGCTACATCGCGGCCTACCGTCCAAAAAACGAAACCAGTTCGCTTGACGAAGACGCCAGTTATGGAATTCGTGGCGGGCTCAACCACATTGCAGTGGTGGTGGATGATCTGGACGCGGTTGAAGACCGGATCAAGGCAACCGGCCATAAGCCCAAAAGTCATGCCGATTATGAGCCGGGTCGGCGTTTTTACTTCGAAGATGAAGACGGCATTGAATTCGAAGTTGTCAGCTATGAGATTTAATGTTCTGTCTGCGCGCGTGTTTTGGTGGTCCCGACGTAACCGACGCACCCTGCGCCTGTCCGATCAAAAAACCAGCGCCCTGGCGGCAGATCGGTTTCTTGATGAAAATCGACGCCCGCGAATGGATTTGCTGGCCTATATGTTGACAACTCGACGTTCGGCAAAAACCCGTCTGCTAACTCATCTAAACAAGAAAATGAAGGAACTTGGAAGGTCCCTTCAAAAGTGGAGGACTGCCGGTTTTCGGCGGTCTTCCTGACCGATGCTTGCCTTTTTTAACTGAGGCCCTGTCCGCTCTAGCGCGGAGCCATGCGGATTGAACCGTCCAGACGTATTGTCTCGCCATTGAGCATGTCGTTTTCACAGATGGCCTTGACCAACTGGGCATACTCGGTGGCCTTGCCAAGACGTGATGGGAACGGCACCTGCTGGCCGAGAGAATCCTGCACTTCCTGCGACAATCCCAACAACATCGGTGTTTCAAAGATACCTGGTGCAATCGTCATGACACGAATGCCTGACTTTGAAAGATCCCGGGCAACCGGCAGCGTCATTCCGGCGACACCGGCTTTGGACGCGGCATAGGCCACTTGACCGATTTGGCCATCAAATGCTGCTACAGAAGCCGTTGATACAATCAGACCACGCCCACCATCATCGGTAACGGGATCGAGTGCAGTCATTCCAGTCGCAGCAATGGACAGGCATCGGAAGGATCCGATGAGGTTGACCGATATTACCTTTTCAAACATGTCGATTGGGTGAGATTCACCGCGCGATGTGGTTTTTGCCACTGGCGCTATGCCAGCGCAATTCACCAGTATGCGCTCCTGGCCATGGGCGGCCCGCGCTGTCTCAAATCCCGCTAATACGCTTGCCTGATCTGTGACATCAACATTTGCAAAGACACCATTGATTTCAGCAGCAACGGCATCACCTTGATCACCATTGCGGTCAAAAATCGTGACCTTTACGCCTTCAGCTGCCAACATCCGAGCAGTTGCAGCGCCAAGACCGGACGCTCCGCCAGTTACCACGGCTGCATAGGTCGAATCCAGTTTCATAAAGGTCTCCGTTTACTTCAATCTATTGATTTTTTTAATTTTAATTCATCCGATTGACGGTAACGTCAATATCTATCCGCAAATTGACCGAGTTTCCATCAGACGTCAAGATACAACGGAGGAAACAGGCAATGCGAACACGCCATCAGAACATGTTTTTCGGGCAAGTCAGCGCGCCAAAAGCACGAGGTCGATCGGCTTGTTCAATCCTGAAACAATGCACTGGTGTCGTACCTCAAGCCGGTCACTACTGTATCCCTGCCTTTCGGCTATGCTCCAAGTAATATCGTCGGTTAGAACGCTGCTGTTTTGAACCTTGTTTGCATCTTCAAGTTTCGCGGCCCGGTTTACGGCATCACCGATCACGGTGAATTCCAGACGGGATTTTGACCCGATCACGCCGACTGTCACCGGCCCTGCGGCAACAGCGGTTCCAATCCTGAGCCCACTTGGCCAACCTGCTGATAAAAATCTTTCCTGATTGTCCCTAACCGTTTCCACTAGCCGCAAGGCAGCGCGAAGCGCATCTGCAGCATAGGTTTCAGACGGCTGCACCGCACCGAAAGTCGCCAAAACACCATCACCAAGGAATTTATCAACCCGGCCACCCTCCAGATGGATCACGTCAACCACCAGATTCTGGTATTCGGCAAGAATCGCCAGAACTTGTTTGGGCGGAAGTTCGCTGGAGGTTGCTGTAAATGACCTGATGTCCACGTAGAGGACAGCTGCGTCCCGGAGACTGCCCTCACCTGCCTGGAGTTCGGTATCAGCATCTGTAATTGACGCGGCAACTTCCGGAGCGAAGAACCGTTTCAGATCCGTCGCAGCAGCATGGTCACGCGTGGCTTCAAACAGGAGAGAACGCACCCGGTAAAGCGCCACGGACAAAATGACCGTTACCGCGAGGATAACCATGGTCTTGTCCAGTTCTGCGCCTATCAGAATGCTGTTACCGGTCAGATACTCCACGTAATTTCGCGTAATCCGCATGCCGTGCATGTCGGCAAATACGGCATAAAAAACCAGACTCAACCAACCGGCAACGGCAACTAGTCCCGTTGTCAGAACAAATCGTGGGTCAAATCTCAGTGCGCGCAATCCGATAAAAATGAATACGTACATCAGTGTGGGAGTCTTCAGGTAAAAAGTGGGGTGCTGGTCATACTGAATGTGAAACGAAAAAATCAGGCCAACCAGAAGCGCCATATCGACGGCGATCGATGTCAGCAAATACCATTCCGGCAATACGAACCGGTAGGACAACACAAGGCGCAGCAAGGTGAACAGGAAGTAGATGCCAAGCGCCAGCGGGACAAAATTGAAACCGGAAGTACCTTCAGCCCTCGGAGCTATGGCGTAGAGAGATGCAAAGAAAAGCACCAACGCCAGTTGCACCCAACTGATGAGGCGCTCGGATGAGGCTTCCTGAGCCCGTATTTCAGCACGGACTCGATCCGGCAATCCGGTCACAGGCGGACCGCCCCGCAGAATGTAGCTTAAAGTATCTTTAAATGATGCCATGGAACCCCGATAAACTTGTTCCAGACAAATGTCATTGTTCCCTTGCGATTGTGCAAGAGAACAAGCGTGATTGTTACACTCTGTGATCAGCAGCTGAGGTCAGGTTATCCCGCGACCGCGCAATTGTTCCACTTTCAAGATCAGTTGCGATTGCCGACTACAATCTGTTTTCGAAAGCGCGGATTTCAATTGGTTTCGAACTGTGTGAATGCTGACCTCACGGGCCTCTGCGATTTGCGCAACCGTCAATCCGTTGGACAAGGACACGGCAACTTCCGCCTCTGCAGAACTTAACATGAGGGAATTCCCGACCGTTTTCTGAAAAAACGGTTCGGGTAAATCTGGTTTTATCGCCAGAAGCAATCCAGAGGGAGAATTTGTCATGAATCTCCCAAATGGCGTCTGGTCAAGATCTCCCAGATGCACGCCAATTGCGCGACAAATCCAGCGACGTCCAGCGGCGTCATATAGAGGAAAGTTCTGGAATACAGTTTGCTTACCCTTTGCGTGAAGCCCTGCCAAGTGTGCCAGTGACCCCTGAATGTTTTCGTCTCGGAAAAACAGTTTCCGATCACCAGTTGTGCCAACAACTCGACCTTGGGTCAGCAAATCCTGAGCGGCCTGGCAGGAAAACTGAACATTCATTGCAGGATCAACCACAATGATTGCTGTGCCTGTTCCAAGCTGGTGTCTATTCGCGGCCCATTTTTCGAAAGACAATCCGGCAATCATTCGGTTGATTTCGAGCGATTGGCGCATAATCGGTGCAAGTCGGACGCAGAGCTCCATCCAGTCCTTCTCATAGCGTTCCTGATCTTTGGCCCGGATATTTCCACCGATGAGAAACATACGGGTTTCATCACGCACCAACATTGAACCGCCACCCGAGTGAATATCTTCATGCGGGCTCAGAATATCGCTGTAGAAAGATGTTTTCTTTAAGGTTTCCGGACGGCAAAGGTCGCTGCAAGAAATAGCGTGCCCGACCTCACATCGCTCAAACTCCGCTGCATAAGGGTTCTTATCTGCATAATGATGTTCGTACAGATTCATGATTGCCGGATCATAGCCTGACCAATAAGCTATCGGCGCAGCCTTGGACTGTTTGTCATAACCGATAAGCTGTGTGCAAAACTGCGATCCCAGACACGTTGCCAGATCATCAACCACTTGTTGCCACTGCTTCGGATCCATCGCTGCAGAAACTATCAGGTTCGATAGTTGTGCAAAGTGTTCCACGGCGATCGCCATGTCGCCCCCCCTCCGGCCATGCTGCGAAACGCAACTCGATACAAATTTCAATGACAATTTGACCTAACATAGCCCAAATGGGTCATGCGCAAAAAAAGTAATAATATTAATATTTCAGATGATCGCAATACGCTAATGGCATTTTGGTGATTTAGCCTGGACGCCTGCAGCCCCCTGATTGGTCAAACAGGATCCCGCATCCTGCAATCGGTACATCGGTCAATTTTTTAGGGCATGTTTTTCAGGGCGGTCATTTGGCCGCCCTTTTTTTACGGCGTCAGGACCATGCCTTCTCTCGCAACAAGCGCTTCCGGATATTCCCGTCGCGCAGCCTTACCGATTTCATCCAGTTCATCATCTGAGCGTCTAGGATCATGATGAAAAAGTACAGGCTGTTTCACATGGGCTTCTTTTGCCAACTCGACCGCTCTTTGCCATGTGGAGTGGCCCCATCCCTTGAAACACTCGTATTCATCATCGGTATACATCGCGTCATAGATCATGACGTCAGCACCTTCGACAAAGCGAGGAAGCGCATCATCGACTTCCGGATCACCATGTTCGTGATCTGTAATAATGCAGATCGATTTACCACCAAAATTGAACCGGTATCCGCAGGCGCCTCCGGGGTGGTTCAGACGAATGGTCTTTATAACGAGATTATCGTCTCGCGGGATATCATCCCCAGCCGTAAACGATTTGAATTCGACGGCCTTGAGGGTTTTTGCAGCGACCGGAAAAATGGGAGGTGACATGATCCGGCTGACGATTTCAACTAGGTCCGTCCCATCCTGGAAGTGTCCGGCCCAGGCTTTTACGTCAAAATTCGTATCGTAGGCAGGCTTGAAGAAAGGCAGACCGCAAATGTGATCAAGGTGAGTGTGTGTAAACAGCAGGTCAAACGACCGGGCCCCGTCGCGACACAGTTCCAACCCGAGATTTCTGGCACCAGAGCCGCAATCGACCAGTACCAGTGCATCTCCAGCCCTGATCTCAAAGCAGGTTGTTTCGCCGCCATATCGAAGTGTACTTGACCCCGGTGTCGGAGTAGAGCCCCGAACACCCCAGCAGCGAAGCGAAAAATCGTCTGCCAACTGTAACTCCCTAACCGCCTGCGGCACCCTGGCGAGCCGCGGCCAAATCACGTGTCGTTCTCTCAAGACGTACTGCCAAAGTACGCATCACTTCCAATGAGATATCCGGAAATTCTTTCAATAGTTTCAAAAAATCATCTTTTGATACGGTCAGGACATCCATTTGGTTCGCAGCCACAAGGGTTGCGGTTCTGGGAACGTCGCACAGAATTGCGATCTCGCCGACAATTGAATTCTCCGAAACCTGGGCAACTTTTTTCTCGCCCTGCGCGGTTTGGACCAGAACATCCGCATCGCCGGACAAAATGATAAAAGCGCAATCGCCTTCCTCGCCTTGTGTACACAAACGTTCGCCTTCCGGGTACTCCGTGCGGTCACTGATGAACGCAAGTAGACGAAGTTTGGTTTCGTCGATTCCACGAAACAGCGGCACCTTTCGAAGGGCTTCTACTTCAGCTTCAAGTGTCACTTTTGTCTCCCAGGGCGATTGTTTTTATTGCCCACTTTTGTTCATTCCCTCAGCATCAGCTCCCACTGGACAGCAGACGCCCAACATTTTCTCAGTCTTTTTCGGCAACCCGCCCCTGATCCAGGACCAGATGGTGTTCAAATTCTGCGGCGATGTCGGCATTGGATGTTCCAAACAAGAGTGTCTTTCCAGACAATATGCTCTTCAAGTTTGTTCGCAAAGCCTTGTCATCGTCCGTCATACCGGTCGCTATATCGTCTAATATGGTCGTTCCTGCGTTTTTCAGGAGTCCGCGCACCAATGCGATGCGACGACGCTGCCCCGCTGACAATCTCGAGCCGGCGACCCCGACGTGATAACCAAACCCGGCATAGATGATCGGATGACGTAGCCCCGTCTCTTCGACGATTGCCCGTATAACATCATCGATACGCCGACGGGCATCCCGGCGATCAACGCGCGCCCGACCAAACAGCAGGTTATCCTCTATCGTTAGCGGCGGCAGATAGACGTTTGGATCGAACGCGACAAACTCGGCACTGTTTTTTACAACTTCACTCAAGAACCGACCACGGGCTTCGATGACCTCGACCTTTAACTCGTCGGTCATGACACCAAGACGATGACGGGCGGGAACCAGTTTGAAGGCCAGACCGGTCAGTCGCGACTTGTCTGCATCCGTTAATCCCGGGCGTTGTTGTCCTGATCTCGCTACGCGTACAATCCGTTCAAATTCCGGCAGATCGTCCTGATTGATGAAGGAATAGGAACCGAGCAAGCCACTGTCTCCGGATACATTGGAAAACAGCTCCAGCATGGTTTCGGCAATTTTCAACCCGATTTGCTGCAGTTTTTCATCAAAACCTGTTTCTGCAAGGAATTTCTTTACATCCGGCAGATCGGGAACCTGGTCCATGCCGATTTCAGGGTCGGCAGGAACTGCAAAAAACAAATTGTCAGCCAGACTTGCACTGGAGTTGAATTGCTCTGGATGCCAAAGTTCAACCAGACCTTCCAGAGAAGGCTCATGTACAATCCTATCCGCAAGATTTTGGCGCACACTCAGAATTTTTTCGGCAAAAACATCGTTCATTGACGGGTCAAAACGTGACTGCAACCCAAGACGATAGATATCTTTGTCCAATTTGACGGCTTCGAGCAACTCCAATGCACGCTGGTCGAGTTGGTCAACATCTGTCACACCTGCAGCTTCCAGGTCATCCCAAACAGCCGCCATATCGTAGGTCGGATTTTTGGTTTCATTGGCTTCGCTCAGGCGGCGCTTGTAAAGCTTGAGATCCTCGCCCTCGCGATCCGGCGGCAGTAATGGCCGATGGCGCAAGCCGTAGTAAAGATTGTCCCGAATGGTTCCGGTCCAGACATGCACCGCACCACCTACATAAGCAATTTCCCGGCCAAGTGTGGAATCTGTCAATTTGTCGAGATCGTTTTCGCCAATGAAAACTTTTCCAGAAGTTGGCGACACCAAACCGGCTGCGAGTTGCAGCACCTCTGATCGGCCAGACCCATCAGCTCCCGCGATCGCAAAATTGGATCCGGATTGCACACTCAGAGATACATCATGAACTTCCTGGCCAGCCGCACCACCGGAAAAACTGACATTTTCAAATTTCAGATCACCACTGATTTTGACATTTTCGTCGTTGGTCAGGCGTTCCGTATCGTAAATGTCTGATGGATCGAAGTTTTCGACAACTGTCTGATATTTCACGCTGACATCTGCGGTCATCTGATAGTAGGACAGCAGCAGTTTCCAGGGACCGGCGAGGTCCTTGTAGGCCGCAATCACAGCCAACAGCGCACCGATGCTGAGATTACCTTCAATGACCAGATACCCACCGATCAGGTAGAAAAAGAACGGCGTAAGCTGGTTCATGAAGTTGTTCAGAAACTTGATGAAAAACTTGCGATTGAAGATCTCGTAACGGATCTTGAAGTTCTCATAAAGCCGGTCGGAGATATCTGCCGAATGCCAGGCAGCTGCGTCATTGGCATGAATTTCCGCAACGCCAGTGATGCTCTCACCGACCTTGTCTGCAATCAGGCGGACGTTCTTGACCCTTTGACGGGACAGAATGATAACGCGCTTCTGCAACATCGGAATGATGTAGCCCTGTATCGGATAAGAACTGATAGCAGCCAATCCGAGCAGGGGATCCTGCATGAAAATGAAGCCGAGCTGAACCACCAGCATTCCGCCCTGATAGGCAGGGAGCGCAAACGCTTCTCCGATAAAGCCACCGACATCTTCAACTTCCGACGTGATCATTGGAATGATCTCACCAGAACTCACCTTGCGAAAATGCGGCAGGCGAAAGCGCAGAACACGTTGAAAAAGTTCAAACCGCAGACGACGCAGCATGCGTTCGCCCAATCGTCCCTTGTAAACGTTCAAGTAAAATTTCAGGCCGTTGGAGACAACGACAAGACCGAGGAACGTACAACACAGTAAAACTAGGTAGGGTATTTGGTCGAAATCAAATCCCAAAACAGATCTTGGGAAGTTTTCACCTTGAACAGCATCATTGACAATAAGTTTTGGGAGTTCCAGAAGAAAATAAACAACGGGGTACGACAGCACCGTAACCATAAGAATGAAAATCTGCTGTCGTGCACTATACTTCCAAATAAAGCTAAAAAGGCTTTTTTCCATTAGATCATCCGAACAAACATGGATCAATTACGTGCAAACAGATCACAATTAGTATATTAACCGACTTAGATGGATACGCTACCCAGGAACAGCATTTGATGCATACCCTTTGAATCATTCATTCGGACGTTTCCCTGTCGAAAGTCAGCTGTCAACACACATCAGCGCGTGACAACAACCGTTAACTTGAGACATAAGGCCATCGGGGCCGCATTACAAATTTAGGGGCAGTATGAGTTCCAAAACACCGAAGATCTTGATTTATAGCCATGACTCGTTTGGTCTTGGTCATTTGCGCCGGTGCCGTGCGATTGCTCATTCCCTTGTTGGTGACTTCGATACACTTTCCGTTCTGATCCTGTCCGGATCGCCGATTATCGGAAGTTTTGAATTTCGCTCGCGCGTGGATTTCGTTCGTATTCCTGGCGTAATCAAATTGCGTAACGGCGAATACACGCCGTTGTCCCTGCATATAAATATCGACCAGACGCTCGCCATCCGATCTTCTATCATTGAACACACTGCAAAGGTTTTTGAACCGGATATTTTTATCGTCGACAAGGAACCTCTGGGTTTGCGCGGCGAAGTTCTGGGAACCCTTGAAGCGCTCAAGGACACAGAAACCAAACTCGTCCTCGGACTGCGGGATGTTATGGATGATCCCGAAATTCTGAAGGAAGAATGGGACCGGAAGAACGTCTACCCGGCACTTGATGAACTCTATGACGAGATCTGGGTTTATGGTCCGGACGGCATATGTGATCCGCTTCACGGCATAGATTTGCCGGCATCTGTTCCGGAAAAAATGACGTACACAGGCTATTTGCGCCGTGACCTTCCTCTGGATACCGATGCCGCCCCGCCCATTACTCCGTTTGGCGACGAGCCATATGTACTGGTTACGCCTGGCGGCGGTGGCGACGGCGTGGAGCTTGTTGACTGGGTAATGCGGGCCTATGAAGTTCGCCAACGCCCGCTTTTCCCAGCCATGATTGTGCTGGGCCCCTTTATGCCTGCAGCCGCAGCTGCAAAATTTATCGAACGTGCTGAGCACCTTCGAGATGTCGAGATCATTCGCTTTACACCACAGATCGAGCCGTATCTTGATCAGGCAACCGCGATTGTCGGCATGGGCGGGTACAACACATTCTGCGAAATCCTGTCGTTCGACAAACCAACCCTCATGATCCCGCGGATCGTTCCGCGCCGCGAACAGGCAATAAGGGCCGAGCGAGCCGAGAAAAGCGGATTGCTCAAGGTTCTTCCAATCGACAGATACCCGGACCCGGATCTGATGGCGATTGCCCTGTCCGAATTACCGGATATGGCCCCACCGTCTTCTGCCGGGATTAATAATCTTTTAGGTGGACTAGATGTTATAGGTGAGCGTGTATGCGAGATACTTGACAATTCCGTTTCAGAGGACAATCCGAAACTGGTCAATTTCTAGACATATTTGTCTCTGCCTCAATCCAATCCCTTGCGAAGTTGAATCCATGTCTCGTATCGCCGTTGTGGTCAAAGGCTACCCACGCCTGTCTGAAACCTTTATCGCTCAGGAAATGCTTGGACTGGAGCGCCGGGGCGTTGAAATCCTGATCGTTGCACTCCGCAAGCCTTACGATCCGTTTATCCACGAGCTGCACCGCCAGATCTCTGCAGACGTTCTCTACCTGCCAGAATACGTGAAGGATGATCCTGCCCGCGTTGCCAAGGCCAAGCTTTGGGCCGAACAGCAGCCTACTTTTGAGACGGCCAAGGCATTGTTTGATGCTGATTTTGTGCATCAGTCCAACTCTGATCGCCGACGTCGATGGGCACAAGGCTGCGTGTTTGCCCATGAACTGCCAGACGACGTAACCTGGATCCATACACATTATCTGCATACGCCTTGCTCCACCGCCCGATATGCGGCTCATCTGTCCGGTCGAGGCTGGTCGTTTTCAGCTCATGCCAAGGATATCTGGACCAGTCCCGAGTGGGACTTGAAGACCAAACTCGATGACGCGGCTTGGGGCGTTACCTGTACCAGCGTCAATGCCGAGCATCTGAAAAACCTGTCGAAAGATCCGGACAAGGTGGAACTTGTCTATCATGGACTGGATTTTTCCGGGTTCCCGGCACCGTCTGATAAACCGTCACCCCGTGACGGATCGGGCGAGCCTGTGCGGCTGGTGTCCGTTGGCCGTGCAGTCGAGAAAAAGGGCTATGACGACCTTCTGCTTGCCCTGGCAGAACTCCCGAAAGGCCTCAACTGGGAATTCACTCATGTCGGCGGTGGAGAATTGTCGGAAGAGCTTAAATCCGAAGCTGACCGTTTAGGGATATCAGACAGGATTACATGGCGCGGAGCGCAGCCACGCGAAGAAGTCATCAAGACGTGCCAGCAAGCAGATTTGTTCGTATTGCCTTCAAAACTTGCCAGGAACGGCGATCGCGACGGCCTTCCGAATGTGCTGATGGAAGCCCAATCCATGGGACTGTGTTGTCTCTCCACAAAAGTCTCAGCGATCCCCGAACTCATCAAGCACAATGAAACCGGCATGTTGGTGGAGCCTGGACAGGCTGGCCAGCTCGCAGATGCGCTGAAGAGCCTGGTCACAAATCCCGCCCAGCGTTTCGTGCTTGGTTCAGCTGCTGCAAAATATGTTCGGGAAGCCTTTTCAAGTGACCCGGGGCTTGACCACTTGGCGGAGAAATTTCGTAAGGTACTTTGAGCCAGACCTGGACCTGACATGAAGATTGCATTCACCGCTCCCATGAAACCGCTCGATCATCCGGTCCCGTCCGGTGACCGGACGATGGGGCGGCTGATCGTGAAAGGTCTTGAATGGGCTGGGAATGACGTCAAAACAGAAAGCATCTTCCGGTCTTGGCGCAAGACCGGCAGCCAGACCATCCAGGCAACCGTAAAAGACGAAGCGCTGGCGGAAGCTGACCGAATTGCCGAACAATGGCAGAAAACCGGTTGCAAACCGGATCTGTTCCTGACCTATCACCTCTATCACAAGGCACCTGACTGGATCGGCCCGACGCTCGCTGACCGTTTCGACCTGCCCTATGCAGTCATTGAAGCCAGCCGCGCTCCTAAACGGCAGACCGGTGATTGGGCTTTCGGATTTGCAGCAGCTGACGAAGCTCTCCAACGTGCAGACGCAGTCGCAGCACTGCATAACGCGGATGCAGAATGTCTGGGTGCTGTTGTTCCCGGTACCAGCCTTGAAGTCCTCCTGCCGTTTCTGGATACGGCGCCCTTCCAGGAAGCTGCGCAAAAATTCACTAATCATGCCAGTAACCCACTGAAACTTCTCACTGTCGGCATGATGCGTGATGGAGACAAGACCCGATCTTATGAAGTGCTGGCAGCAGCCTTGGCCGAGATTCAGTCGGCCCCGTGGCATCTCACAATTATTGGGGATGGCCCCAACAAGGATTACATCCTCGATCTGTTTCCGGAAAAACGCATTACCTGGCTTGGAGCCTTGGCCCCGGAAGCCCTGCCTGTCCAATATGCGACCCACGACCTCTTTGTCTGGCCCGCAATACGCGAAGCATTCGGGTTCGTTTTTTTGGAAGCCCAGGCAGCCGGAACTGGGGTTGTCGCCGGAGATACCTTCGGTGTGCCCGACATCGTGCAAAATGGTGTTACCGGGCTATTATCACCTGAGGGGGATGTCTCGGCATTTGCTGCGAACCTGCAGCATGTCATCGAGACACCGTCCTTGGCTGATAACATGGGGAGAGCTGCCACCACCTATATTCGCGAACGGCACAGTCTTGACGTTGGCGCGGAGCGCCTTGATACCTTTGCCCGCAAGGCAATCGCCAATTACAAAAACCGACAAGGCCTTCAGGGTTTATGAAATTCAAAGCCTTCATTCATGTTCAGCATTTACTAGGTACTGGCCATGTTGTCCGGGCAGCGAGTATCGGGAAAGCGCTTGCGGCAAAAGGAGTGGACGTAACGCTTGCGAGTGGCAACAAAATTCCACCGACTTTGGACACTGATCCACTCAACGTAATTGAGCTGCCAGCGTGCAAAAGCCCTGACGCAACGTTCAAGCGTATTGTCACATTAGACGATGAAGATATTGACGATACTTGGAAATCAGCCCGCGTTAAAGCATCGATTCAAGCTTTTGAAGCATCGGATTATGATCTTCTGCTGACAGAGACTTACCCCTTCGGCAGGCGGCAGCTTGACTTTGAACTGACACCGCTTCTGGAGGCCGCCAAAGCGCGGGCCAAACCACCACTTATTGCCACTTCCATTCGTGATATTCTCGTGCGCAAGAAAGAACTCTGGAAAGAGGAATGGATGGCCGATCAGGCGGTCAGATACTATGACCGTGTGCTGGTTCATTCAGATCCGGACTTCGTTAGATTGGCGGACAGTTTTCCGTTTGCTGACCGTGTCGAACCACTGGTGCGTTATACCGGTTATGTCGGTGCTGGAGAACGTCCCGAGGTTGAGGGAACCGATGGCACAGACGAAGTCATCATCTCGTGTGGTGGCGGTGCCGTTGCCGAAAGTCTTCTTTCAGCGGCGCTCGAAGCGCGGCCGCTCTCCAGACGGGCCGAAGACACAACATGGCGCGTCTTGATCGGGCACGACATCTCTCAAGATGCCTACGAGATCTACAAAAAAAGCACCGGCGACAGTGTGATTGTGGAGCGAGCCCGCAAGGATTTCCCTGACCTTCTGAAACGCGCCAGACTGTCGATCAGTCAGGCCGGTTACAACACGGCCCTGGATATTCTGATGGCCGGTGTCCCTGCCGTTTTTGTTCCCTTCGCGCAAGCCAATGAGACCGAACAAAGCCAACGCGCCGACGCCCTTGCAGCCCATGGCAGGGCAATCGTGACATCGGAAACCGACCTGACACCTGAACGGCTTGCAGCGGCTGTCGATGACGCACTAGGTCTTGCGCGCGCCAGCCATCAGGTCAAGCTCGGAGGTGCCGAAAACAGTGCAGATATTATGCTCCAGGATTTGAAAGGCCGCACCACATGACGTCTGACTTGCAACGTTTTCGGCAGGACCTGACGGATCACCTGGACTGGTTTGCAGAGCGTGGCCGAAAGGTCCGGTTCTGGTGGCGCGATGACGATGCGATTGAACCGACGGCTCTACTTGACCGGATGTTAACGCTCGCCAATCAGCACAGTGTCGATGTTGCTCTTGCCGTTATCCCGAAAGATGCGACCGAGGCACTTGTCGATCGCCTGAAAAACGAACCGCATGCACTGGTGTTGCAACATGGCTGGCAACACAAGAATTTTCAGCGCAAGGACCTGGGAGAAAAAGCCGCCGAGCTCGGATCTCGCCGTGATCCGGATGAGCTGATGGCCCAGCTGAAAGATGGCAAGGTGCGGCTGGAACAGCTCTTCGGTGACCGGTTCATCCATGCGATGGTGCCGCCTTGGAACCGGATAGATCCCAGAATCTCCCGCCAGCTTTCCGGCATCGGACTTTCGGGACTGTCGACCTTCACATGGCATAATTTCCCGAGAACGCATCAGGTTCAGTCCCATATCGACATCATAAAGTGGAAGAAGCAGGTGCGGTTCATTGGCTGGGAAAGTGCGCGTCTGCGGTTTGACCTGCAAATGACCCGCCGCCGCAATACCGGATACGAACCGCTCGGTATTCTTAGCCATCATCTGGCGCATGATGAAGGCTGTTTTGAGTTTCTGGAGGAGTTTCTGGAGCTTGCCGCCCATCATGAGGGAGCTGATTGGCCGGGTGTGAGACAGCTGTTTTCCGAAAGTTGATTTAAACAACCGCACGCGAACAGGCGCATCAATGAAAGACACGCTCTACATTCTGGCTCCCGGCTTCGAAGATCCGGCTTATCCGGACAAAACCTTCTATTGCTGGCACTGTACGCTGATGGAAGGCATTTTGGTGTCGTTTCCAGAGCTTACGACCAAATTGGATGTGCACCGCATTTCATGGCCACGCCCAAGACAGGAGCTAGTCGATCTGATTGGCGAAGAAAACCAGAGCCTCCCCGTTCTAATCCTTGCCGAAGGCGGCTTCATCAATGACAAGGATGGCATATTGCAGGCGCTTACCGAACGCCATGGCTTCCCGCATTCCCACCCTTAAGCTTTTTACTCAGCCGCTTCTCCCTGCACACGCACCACCGCAGAATAGTCTTTTCTGAGCATCGACAATTTTGGGTCGATATAGTTTTTGCAGAACGGGCGCTCCGGCCCACTCAGATAGTAGTTTTGGAATCGGCCGTCGGACGCCTTAAAAGCGGCAAGTGTCAATACCTTGGTCACCAGCGGTGCATCAAATCCATGCTGGAGATCGCGCAGGACCCGACCTACTTTCACGCCTGTACCGGCGTCATAGACGTAGACAGCACTACGGTATTTGCCGCGCATCTTGTGAGAAGACGTGCTCGAATGAGTTCTGAGATGAATTTCGATCAGGACTTCGAGGGGAAGAGTTCCCGGGTCAAAAGTCACGATGACCGCCTCCGACCAGCTGTCGTCTGGCGTATCGGAGCTGATAAAGCCCTGTTCCACGCGGTTTACACCAGCGATGGATTGAAAAACGGCTTCCGTGCACCAATGGCACCCACCGCCCAGCCCGATTTTCAAGTCTGCCTCCGAAGTCATATGCACAAACCCATTTTGCCGGGTGACCGTCCAAACGCAAAACGCCTTGGCGAAGATGCCCCCAATCCATTTTCGATTTTGTGACCGGTCGACTCTTGGCGACCTGCTTTCACTCATTTAGGGTCTGAGCACACTGTCGCCAACGGAGCCTACATGTCTCACGACCACTCTCATGATCACGACCATGACCATTCAGAACTCTCGGAAATCGAACTGCGCGTTCGGGCGCTGGAAACCCTACTCACCGACAAAGGCTATATCGATCCGCCTGCTCTGGACGAGCTGATCGATACTTATGAAACCAGGATTGGCCCGAAGAACGGTGCCAGTGTTGTTGCCAGAACTTGGAAAGATCCGGCATTCCGCGAAAGGCTCCTCTCTGATGCCACCGCGGCCATTGCCGAATTCGGCTTCACCGGTCGTCAGGGCGAGCACATGGTCGCGGTTGAGAACACTGCAGACACCCACAACATGGTCGTTTGCACCCTGTGCTCCTGTTATCCATGGACGGTGCTTGGTCTGCCGCCGGTCTGGTACAAATCCGCGCCTTACCGCTCACGCGCGGTGCGCGATCCGCGCGGTGTTCTGGACGAATTCGGTGTCAGTCTGCCAGAAGACAAGGAGATCCGCGTCTGGGATTCCACAGCAGAGGTTCGCTATCTGGTGATCCCGGAGCGCCCCGCAGGTACTGAAGATTTACGCGAAGACCAGCTTGCCGATCTGGTCACCCGTGACAGCATGATCGGTACCGGTCTGGCCCTTGATCCCTCGGCATCAGGAGCAACACCATGAACGGTGCGCAGGATCTTGGCGGGCAAATGGGATTTGGCCCGATTGAGCTGGAAGACAACGAACCGAATTTCCATGCCAAATGGGAAGAACGTGCCTTTGCGCTCACCCTTGCCATGGGCGCCACTGGCAGCTGGAACATCGACACGTCCCGGCATGCCCGTGAAAGCCTGCCACCGGCCGATTATCTCTCTTCCAGCTACTACAAGATCTGGACCATGGGATTGGAAAAGCTCTGCCTCGATAAGGGCCTGATTACCGAAAGCGAACTCAACAGCGGCAAAGCGCTAGAACCGGCCAAAGCGGTCAATCAGGTTCTAAAGGCAGAAAACGTCTCTGCCGTGCTTGCCAAGGGCGGCCCGGCTAACCGGCCCGAACAACAGCCTGCCCGCTTCAAGGTCGGTGACAAGATCCGCACCAAACGCATGCATCCGGAAGGCCATACCCGTCTGCCGCGCTACGCACGCGACACAGTTGGTGTGATCGACGCGATCCACGGTGTGCATGTTTTCCCGGACACAAGCGCCCATGGCCAGGGGGAAAACCCAACCTGGCTCTATAGCGTTGCGTTCAAGGGAACGGATATCTGGGGCTCGGACAGCGATCCGAGCCTGTCCCTGCGGATTGATCTTTGGGAGCCCTATCTTGACCTTGCCTGAGACGCTTCAAGCAACACCCAAACTTCCACTGGACCGGGACGGCGACCCCGTTTTCACAGCCCCCTGGGAAGCCAAGGTCTTTGCGATGACGGTCAAGGCGCACGAAACCGGTATCTTCACCTGGCCCGAATGGGCCGAAACGCTAGGCGCGGAACTTGCCAAGGATGGTGATGGTAGCGCTGGAGAACTCGGCTACTACGACCACTGGCTGCTCGCTTTTGAAAAGATCCTCACTCAAAAAGGCATTGCCGACTCCGGAATGCTTTCGGAATTGCGCAAGGCCTGGGACAAGGCAGCCAAATCAACACCGCATGGCCAACCCATTGAGTTGAACCGCTAGGATGACCTGATGCATTTGAAAGTTCCTCCGGTCGCCGTCTTCGCAATTGCTCTGGCCCTGCTCTTCATCGGACATCTGGCTCTGCCAATCGCCAGCGTTGCCCCTCCGTTTCGAGAATTTGTTGCGATTGCAATAGCACTCATCGGCTGCGCATTTGGCGGACAGGCGGTGCTTGCCTTCATCAAGGCCAAAACCACCGTGCATCCCATGAAACCGGAAGAAGCGACCACGCTTGTCACCAGCGGATTTTTTCGATTCAGTCGCAACCCGATGTATTTCGGGTTGTTGTGCCTGTTAATGGCCGCTGGCCTTTATTGGGGAACGCTGACACTCGTGGCCGTTGGCCCGCTGTTTATCTGGTACATGACCGAATTCCAGATCAAACCGGAAGAAGAAAGCCTTTCAGATGTTTTTGAGCAAGAGTATCTGGACTACATGGATCGCGTTCGAAGGTGGATTTGACGAACGAGGGAGCCTTGGGCTGGACCCTAGTTCGAAAAGTAAATCCACCACGACTTTGCACCAAGTTGCTGAAGGTGCTCCGGTTTCATCGTGACAGTAGCCTGCCCTCCCTTGCCTGAGCCCGCAATCGCTCGCCACAGGGAATCAGCCTCAATCATGATGCATCCCAAATCCTCCGGATTACCAGGAAGATAGGTGTTGTAGAAGACGTAATAAGCTTCAGCATTTGTTCCTGAAAAACTCGGGCCCGCAGTCGCTTCGATTAATGTCTGCAGCTGTGGAATATCGATCTTGTAGGAGACCAATCCGGCTTTCTTGATAGCATCCAGCCGTTTGGCTTGAATAACAAACGTCTTGTTATTGTAGTTCCAGATCCAGTCTCCGCCGAATTCCTTTTCAAGGTTTGATCCCTGCAGGCTCGTCGTTGAAAGACCTAATCCTTGATTTGTGGATTCATACTGGATCATCGAGATATTGACCGAAGTCAACGCGTCCTCCCGGATCATTTCACCAAGTTCTGCAGAATACCCCATCATATTGTAAGTCCAAGTGGACCGCTCTTTAAGGACATCGACCAGCGCCATTTTTTCTCTCCTTCAGGTGTTTCCGAAAGAAATGACGCAGCACAGGACTGTCTTGTGACAATCCTATGCTGTTGCAGGGTTTTATTCCGCCGCTATTCGAATCTCTGGATCAAGGTCTTCCAGTTCCATTCGTTCTGCCCAGCGGTCTGCCAAATTGATCATCAGCGCGCGGATGCTTCGGAAACCGAATGTTTTCATCATCCAGAGGGTTAGGGCGTTCTTCGGCTGAACACTGATTTCAACCAGAAACTCCGATCCGCCCTCAATCTCATTAACGGACCAACGCCCCTGCACCTTGGTGAAAGGATAAGGATAGTCCGTCGCTTCTGTGTGAACTTCAAACCCGAAGACTTCACCTTCGCGGTAGAGATCGCAAGTCTCACTCCAGCTCTCGCCTCTCGGGCCATAGCACTTGCGCCGGGCGGTCGCGCCGTCACCGTCACCGTCACCGTCACCGTCAATGAGTTCCACTTTAGAAAGATTGTCTGCAACATCGGCGTACCGTGCATGATCGGTCATGACCTGCCAGACAGTTTTGCTTGAAGCATTGGTCCTGCGGCGGACACTAATCTCCAATGTGTCGCCCGACCTCGTCAATTCAAACTGGCTCACTGGCGGTGCCAGTTTGCGTCCGATAATTGTCTGGGAAAAGCCGTAACCGCCTACACCGGCAGCCGTCAGGGCGACAGCATACCAGCCCATATCTGTGAATTGGTCAGGGATGAACACAAGGGCAGAGATACTAGCTAACACCCAGACATCATCGGCGGCTGAGATCCAATAGAGGTCTTTGGCAGTCAGAAACTGGTCTTTCGCAATGAATGCGACGTCCAGCGCGAAGACCAGAAGCCCGAAACCGACCAAAACGGTTCCGATAACATGCGCTTGAACCGGTACAGCGAACAGCAGGTTCGAAATCAGGCCCGGTATCAAAACCATTGCGATCCCGGACAGGCCGGATGTGGAAGCGTTGGCCACCAGGATGTATTTAGCAATTCGGCGTGCAGACATGGTGTGCACCTCTCAGTGTTTGTCGAATGTCGCGAAGAATGCAGGTCTGGCGAATGATCTCAATTACCTGCGAGGTAATGGACATTTGTCCATCGACCGGCGAATAGTGACGCATGTCTGATATGAATTCTGCTTTCCCCGGCCTCTTGAAAACCTGGCGATCCCGTCGGCGGTTAAGCCAGCTTGACCTCGCACTGGAAGCCGGGCTCTCACAGCGGCACATAAGCTTTTTGGAAACGGGTCGCTCAAAACCGAGCAGATCTGCAATTGCGCAACTTGGGTTCGCGCTTCAAATGCCGGCTGCTGAAATCGACACGCTGCTGGTGTCCGCAGGATTTGCCGCGCCTTCCATGGACGCCCGCTGGAGCGCAGACACAAGAACAGCCGTTCAAGCGTCCATCGATCATGTTTTGGCAGGGCACGAACCTTATCCGGCGTTCAGTGTGGACCGGATCTGGACCATTCAGAAGGCGAATGCTTCAGCACAGTCCTTCTTTTCTGAAATTGGCAACGGAAGTGAACCCAACATTTTGCGGTCTGTCATGACACCCGGACCACTCCGGGATTGCATTACCAACTGGTCGGAAAACGCATGCGCGTTGCTCCGATTGCTGGAGCTGGAAGTTGTTCGCCGACCGAATGACCGGGAAGCTCGCGAGCTGTTGTCGGAGCTATCTGCCCTTCCCGGTGTTCAGGATGCGCTGGACAATACGGGTATCACGCCAAACGTACCGGTGTTGACCCTGAGATTTCGGTTCGGAGATGTCGAACTCAGCCTGTTTTCCCTCATCGCCACCATCGGCATGAGTGCAGATGCAGCTCTGGATGACATCCGGATTGAGACCCTGCTTCCTGCGGACGATGTTACCCGGCGCTGGTTTCTTGCCAGAACGAATTGAGCTACCTGCCGAGATAGAGAGACTGTTTCTTCTTGAAGGCATCTGCGGCAAAACGCATGAAACGGCGAATGCGCTCAACATGTCTGAGATCGGGATGGGTCAGGACCCAGATGTCGAAGTATCGGTTTGGTTCCAGACCGGGAACCCGCACCAGATCCGGATCGGGATCTCCCAGAAAACACGGCATCCGCCCAATGCCCAATCCAGCCTTGATCGCGGCGTGCATTGCGATCATGTCATCGGTTTCCAGCATGATCCGGGCGTTGGGATAACGCGTTGTGATTTCCTTTGAAGGGTATTTCCCCCACCATTTGAAATGAACACAGTTGATTGGTGAAGGATCGTGGTTCTTCGCAAGGACCTCGGCATGCTCACGCGCAAAGGCTTTAGAGACATAAAATGCCCTATTCTGACCTGTGGCCAGACGGCCGAACAGGTTTTCGTCCGGTTTGTCTGACACACGGATAGCAATGTCCGCCTCCCGGCGCTGCAGGCTCAATATCTCGTTGGCGCCAATCATGGTCAGTTCTATGCGCGGGTGGAGTTCGGCAAACCGCGCCATGATCTCGGCAAGCTGCACCTGAAAGATCAGTTGAGCAGCCGTCACACGCAACGGGCCTTCCAGTTCGGTGTCCTGAGCAGTGATGCGGGTGTCCAGAGAATGGACTTCCGTTTCAATGCGCTTTGCGCTTTCAACCGCCTCCAATCCGGCAGGGGTTGCAACAAGGCCATCCGGCAAGCGTTCAAACAGCCGGGTCTCCAACTGCTTTTCCAAGGCTGTCAAACGGCGCGATACAGTTGAATGATTCACGCCGAGTTGACGTGCTGCAGCCGACAAATTTCCAGCCGTGGCCACGGCGAGAACAAATTTCAAGTCATCCCAGTTGTTCATGCCGTGCATTATTGCACAGAAGAGTTTCCTATATGTGGAATTTTTATCAGTTCATTTCTCACCTAGCTTTTCAACATCAATAAACGGAGAGACATCATGAACATTCAAGCCCTCGCCCTGATCACGGTCGCCGACAAGGACACCATGGGCCGTTACCGTGAAAAAGCAGCAGACGCGCTGGCAAAACACAATGGCAATGTTGTTGCAGCAGATCCGGCTCCTGTTGTTCTGGAAGCCGCAGGCGATACGCCGAACCTTGCAGCCTTGCTGTCCTTCCCGAATCTAGAAGCTGCGCAGAGCTGGATCAACGATCCGGATCTGGCCGACGTCCACGCACTACGCAACAAAGGCGGAAAATCCACGATAGTTGTTCTGCCGACCTAAGCTGGATAAAGGCATCAGGAGGCTTCACTGCTTCCTGAGCTACTCCACAGCACCCACAAGGCCCAACCAAGCCCTATTCGGCTGTGACAGCCCCACGAAGGTCAATGTAGGGGGAAGGATTTGCCGAAGAATATACCATATAAATGGGGATGGCTCATTAGCAGCAAAGCTTCGGGATAAAAGCGGGAAGAGCAGCTTTTCATCCACATCTTGTTCTGGTGCAGTAACTCTTGATTTGAACGTGAAAAAAGCCCGGTCGGAAGACCGGGCATACAACTGTATTCAGCTGAATGTGTTTCTATGCGATGGGGCCACACACTTCAGTTTTCCAACGCCAATTCAGGTCGGGATTATCTTTTCCCTTATTTCCTGTATCAGCGCTTCGATACTTCCGAGAACGTCTGCCTTCAGGCTTTCTGACATAAATGCCGAATTGCATTTGGCTTCTTCCATGTCCGCCGTCAGACGATCAAGATCTTCACAGATCTCGACCAGTTCCAGATCCGTGTCACACCTCTTCAAAATGGCTGGCCATTCTTCGGGGAACATTCTTTTGATCCGTTGCACGCAAAACATGGCGACTTCTGATTCACGTCCATATTCCGGCAACCCATGAGCTAATTTAGTTGCTCAAACAAGTGTTACACCGTGAAATTGAACGTGACGCGACGTAATTTTTCGTTTATTTTCAACACTCCTAATGGAATTAATGGGACTGATGAAAAAGCCTGTGATCAGTGCTGAAAATGATACCACCGCACCAATTCCTGCGGGAACTGCCGATGCCCTTTCCGACATAATGGCCAGCGATTCCTTTGCAAATGCAGATCGCCTGAAGAGTTTCCTGGAATATGTCGTTACCGAAGCAATGGAAGGACGCGGCGATGGCATCAGGGGCAAAACCATTGCTCAGGATGTATATGGACGCACAGCTGCGACAGACGGGGATCCGGAAAACGTCGTCAGGGTCGATGCGAGAAGGTTGCGTCGCCGGCTGGCAGATTACTACAGTCTAGAAGGCAAGGACGCCGAGGTCTGCATTCACATTGACAGCGGCGGTTATACGCCGCGCTTCGAGTTACGTGCGGATCCCTTGCTTGCCGGACAGGACATCGTTTCAGATTTCGAAGAAAAGCCTGCCATCGCTCTCACCCGTCACAGACTGATTGTGGGCGGAGTCGTGGCACTATTTATAGTGATCGGCCTTATTGAGTTCTTCGTCCTGCACGGCCCAGATGAAGTTCATGATGATGCAGATGTGACACGCAATCTCCAGCGCCAGGCCATGCTGGAGAAATCGCCGGCGACACTGGAAGCAGCAAACATGGCTGAACAGGCGCGGGGTTTGATTTTTCCATTGTTTGATGTGACCCGGCAGAAGTTGTCGCTCGGCTTCTTCCAGCAAGCTATCCAGATTGATCCCGGTTATTCCGGCGGATATGCCGGAGCAGCCCAAACGCTGGGAACTCTTGCTTTGCTAAGTCCTGACGGCCCCAAGAAAACGGAGCTGCAGTCCCAATCAATGGACATGGCGAAGAAAGCCATTGAACTCAACCCGACAGATCCCTGGACCCAATCTGCCACCTCCTGGGCTGAGTATGCAAATCTCAATTTCGATGAAGCTATTCGGTTATCTGCCCGGGCTCATGCCTTGGCACCCGAGGATGGCAACATCCTGGAAATCTACGGAACCATATCCCTGGCGAATGGTGATTTTCAGATAGCCAGCGAACTGTCCAATCTCGCAATCAGTCAGCAGTCCAAGGACGACCGCCAAGCCAATCGCAATATCTTGGCCATGGCCTACTTCTTTCTTGGAAAACACGAGGAAGCATTGAGCACACTGAAGCTGGCAGCCGAGCTTGGCGAACCAATCAGTCCGGTGGTCGTGTCAGTTCAGGTATCTGCCAGTCACGCGCTTGGAAGAATGGATCGGGCCAGACAATATGCTTCTGCCCTTCAAACGACTTGGCCTAATGTGCCGATCGACAAAATTCTGTTGCAGATGTTCCGCTCCCCGAAACATGCGGACGAGATAAACCGTCGACTTGAAGATTCAGGCTGGCAGTCGCCACAAAATTGAAATCTTTGAACAAGGCGTCGCTCAGGAACGCCTTGCTTTTTATTTAAAATAATCGCCCTGTTTATTTCACAGGCTTTACAAGTCGCATCCGCCAGGTGACGCCCTTTTTGTCGGAAACCAAACGGTAGTCATCAAGCACTTCCCATTTGCTCTCATCGTCTGTCGCTTCCCAGAGCTTGTTTATCAGCTTGTTAGCGCCCGATTCCGGTTTCTTCGGAGAATACATGGAAAGCGCAATAACACCGTCATCCTTCAGGAACGGCACATACCGGCTGACAACTTCGGCTGGATTGTCCGCGAAATGCAGCACTTCATTGAATACGATAGCCGAGAAAGATTCGCCATCATTGGGTTCAAATGTGTGCATGTCCCCTGCCCGCAGAGATGCAATTTCCGGGTCGACATTTGCAATTTCGAGCGACGACGGCGACAGATCCATACCGGTATACCGCTTGATGCCCATCGGCTGGAGACGCTCATAGAGCAGACCTTCGCCACAGCCGATGTCCAGAACTTCATCCATTGAGTTGGTCAAGGACAGCCACATGCCAATGATGCCATACCGACCGCTTTCCGGTAGCGAGCGCAAAAAGGCCCAACGCCCGGCTTCATATTCTTCATCCCAGCCTTCGGCAGTGGTGGCGTTTTTCGACATGTCTACTCCAATGGGAACCACGGACCGGAGACCGGCCCGCTAAATCAGATCAGGTGTTGCAGATCACTTATAGGGATCGGCCGCGTCACGCAAACCATCACCGAGGAAATTGAACGCCAGAACCACGATAATTATCGGAATTACCGGTGCCATCAGCCAGGGGTAGACGGTCACAACAGATATATTCTGCGCTTCGTTAAGCAGAACGCCCCAGGAAATCGCCGGCCGGCGAAGCCCGAGATTAAGATAGGACAGCGCTGTTTCGCCTAGGATCATCGCCGGGATTGACAAGGTCGCCGACGCAATAATGTGACTTGAGAATCCGGGAAGAAGGTGCCGACTGATAACGCGACCGGGTTTTGCCCCCATCAAGACAGCGGCTTTGGCATATTCTTCCTCACGAAGGGAGAGAAGCTTGGACCGGACAGCCCTTGCCAAACCCGGCCAATCGAGCAAACCGAGAATGACCGTCAAACCGAAGTAAATCCAGACCGGACTCCAGGTCACGGGCAGAGCGGCGGAAAGAGCCATCCAGAGCGGCAGTTCCGGCAGCGAGCGCATGATCTCAATGATCCGCTGGATCAATGTGTCTGCCAATCCGCCAAAATATCCAGCGATACCTCCAAAGAACAGCCCGAGGATTATGGAAATCGTGACACCGACGAGGCCTACAGTCAGCGACAGCCTTGCGCCATAAACCAAGCCCGAGAACTGATCACGGCCCAATCTGTCGGTGCCCAGAAGAAACAGGGTTCCGTCCTTTGCCGAACAGAACAAATGGAATGACGCGTCAATCAGCCCCCAGAACTTGTAGGGTGTTCCCCGACAAAAGAAACGGATCTTCTGAACCTTTTCATGGTCAGGTTTATAGACCCATTGCAGGGTCTCCATATCGATTTCCGACTTCAAACCGTAGACGAACGGGCCGACCAGACTTCCATCATGGAACAGATGGACAGGCTGCGGAGGCGCGTAAAGGTGCAGGCTATCGCGTTCGCTGGGCGTCGTGGGCGCGATAACTTCGGCGAACGGAACTGCAAGATAGAACAGAATCAGGATCACTCCAGACCAAACCGCAAGTTTGTGGCGTTTGAACTTCCACCACATGATTTGCCATTGGGAGGCTTGATAGAACTGTTCTTGTTCTGCCGTCAGCTCTTCGGTGACAGCCGGATTAAACGGCGTCGGATCGACATAGTGCTCTACTTCACGGACCGGCTTCTTGTCATCTGACTTCGAATTCATGACGAAGCCCTCCCGCCCAAACGAATGCGCGGATCAAGCACCGCCAACAGGAGATCTGAGATCAGCATGCCTATCAGCGTCAAAATCGCAACAAACAGCAGGACGAACCCTGCCAGAAACTGATCCTGAGATTGAAGTGCAGACAAGAGAACCGGACCAACTGTCGGCAAGCTCATTACCACGGACACAATGACCGATCCGGACACGAGAGACGGGATTAAGTTGCCGATGTCCGCGATGAACGGGTTGATAGCCATCCGCAGGGGGTATTTGATAAGAAGTGCACCCTCTTTCAGGCCTTTTGCCCTCCCTGTGGTGACATATTGCTTGTGCAATTCGTCCAGCAGATTTGCGCGCAGACGCCGAATCATAGCTGCAGTTCCCGATGTCCCGATGACAATCGTCGGAACAATCAAATGCGCTATGACCGACAAGACCTTATCAACGCTCCACGGTTGGTCGATATACTCGGGTGCCATCAAACCACCAACCGACAATCCGAACCAAAGATTGAAGAAATAGAGGAGGATCAAAGCGAGAAGGAAATTCGGTGTCGCCAAACCGACATAACCGATGAAGGTGAAACCATAGTCACCCCAGGAATACTGGCGCGTGGCGGAGTAGATGCCAATTGGAAAAGACACAATATAGACGAACAGGATCGTTGCGAAATTGAGCACTACAGTCAGGGGTAAAGTCGGACCGACAACCTGGTCCACCGGCTTGTCGAATTCAAATGACCAGCCCCAATTCCCCTGGATCAAGCCATCAAATCCATGTGGCCCGGACCATAGGCCGATCCAGATCAGGTAACGCTCCAGAAACGGCCGATCAAGCGAGAATTCTTTTCGCAGAAACTCCAGCTTGGCAATCGAAGACTGCTCGCCCGTCGCCTTCAGCGCCGCGATCTGGTTGGAAATATAGTCGCCAGTTGGCAGCTCGATGATTAGAAACACCAGAAAGCTGATTACCATCAACGTCGGAACCATCATCAATATCCGGCGTATAATATAAAAGAGCACCTAATTCCCCCTCAGCCCTTATGCGCTTTCTTTGGTTCCCAATGGTCCACCGGTGACGTACCCATTCTAAAAACTATGACGTTTTCAATACAAGTGTCAGCCCGTCAGAGAACGGTAACATGGAAATCACGACCCGGTCGTCTTCATTTAGCTTCCGATTGAGTTCGCGGATGTCGTCGACGGCAGGATCACTCACTGACGAGTCAATCACATCGCCAAGCCGGAGCATATTGTCGAACACCATCACTCCCCCAGTCCGGAGGAGTTTGAGCGCCAACTCGTAGTACCTAGTATAACTTTTCTTGTCCGCATCGATGAACATCAAGTCAAATGTCCCGGCCTCACCGTCTGCCAGTAGAGCCTCGATGACCCGTTCAGCACGACCTACCCGGAAATCGATCTTTTCGCGCACACCGGCTTCCTGCCAATGTGTTTCAGCAATTTCCTGCCAGTCTTTCTTCTTGTCGACAGCAATCAGCCTGCCATCCTTTGGTAGGGCCGACGCCATCCACAAGGTGCTGTAACCGGTAAAAACACCGAGTTCCATAACCTTACGCGCGTTCAATGTTCGTATAAGGAAATGCAACAACTGTCCTTGTTCCTGCGGCACCCGCATATCCGCCTGCTGAAGGCTTTGCGTGGTTTGCCGCAGTTTTTTCAAGGCCGGTGTTTCCCGGGTCCCCTTTTCACAAACATAGTCGATCAGGTCAGATGTTATCTCCAGCCGGTCGGCCATCTGGTCTCCTTTTTGGTGGGGACATGCGATCAAGCAGTGGTCTGCTCATTTCGCCATATAGAACTCATCCATACGGTGAATACCGAAATGAGCTCCAGGATCCCAGCCATAGATACCTTCGAGAGGAACATTTTCAACATCCTTGATCGTAACCGGTTGGCGAACGCCGGAGACAAGGCCGATGTGAATGGTCTCATCTGCATGTATCTGGAGCATTTCATCCCAGATTCCGGTCCGCTCTTCAGGTGTTTTTGACACGAGCCATGCTTCATAGAGTTCCATCAAACGTTCAGCGGGAGCCCAATCGGGTTTTTCGCCGCCTTCGCCAGCAGTTTCGTAATGGTCTCCCCATCCATGCCAGGACAGACGATCACCATGGACCGGTGCAAAATCATCCGGCGGCATTTCCGAAGTCGGAATACCGTTTTCAAAACCAGTCCAGACCGACATGACGAGATCACCGGTAATTGCCCGCTCACGCAAGTTGTCACGCTGGCTTGGTTTTGCAAAAAGCTTGACCCCGATCTCTTTCCAGTTCTCTGCAACAAGTTCCAGAGCATCGGCTTCGGTTTGGCTTTCTCCCCGGGTCTCGACGATTATTTCCAACGGACGACCATCCGGCATCAAACGAATACCTTTGGCATCACGTTTGGTCAGGCCGATTTCATCCAGCAGAGCATTTGCCTGATCAGGATCATACTGTGCCCACTTGGTTGTATATTCAGCCTTGTAAAGCGGGCTGGCAGCCAGAACGGTATCGTTTCCAGGAGTTCCCAAACCGAAGAACAGCACCCGATTAAGCAGGTTGCGGTCAATTCCCAGAGACAATGCGTGCCTGAATCGGGTATCTCTCAGCAGTTTGCGCCAAACAGGATCTTTCACTGTCATATTCGGCAGAATTGAAATTTCAGAACCCTTGGTATTTGACCACAGAGCGGTCACATACCCGTTTTTCTTCTCACCCTTTTTCAAAACAGTAATGTCTGAAAAGCTCAGATTTCTGGCCTGTAAATTGGATTCACCAGCCTGCGTTTTAGCCGGGATCAGCTTGCCGTCAGCAACCGTCATGACAACGTTATCAATGTATGGAAGCTGATGCCCCTCGGTATCTACCCTGTGATAAAACGGATTGCGTTCAAGAATGAAGCGCAAGTCACTGTCACCACGGGTCCTTACCCAAGGCTGCAATGTTGGCAGATCGATATTACGAGCATTGTACATATCGTCTTTTTTGGCATGTAAAGGTGCCCAGCTGCGCGCTTTTACCTTCGCGGCCTCAGAAGTTATGAAATCCGCATCTCCATATTTCTCATGGAACTGTTTTAGATAATGAGCCGGCCGATAAATGAACGGTGCGCGTGACTTTGCCAGCTCCGGCAAAAGAAGCGGATTTGGTTCATCCCAGGTGAAGCGGACCTTAGTTTCGTCCAGAACTTCAAATTTGGGACCCTTCCCGTTGACGAGAAGAAACGGTGGCAGACCGGATGGTGTCAGGCTCTCATTGCTGACAACATCTTCAAAATAGTAGCGGATATCTTCCGCACCGAAGGGGTGACCGTCGGACCATTTGTGACCTTCACGCGTATGAAGCGTGAATATTCGGCCATCCTCGACCTCCACATCATGAAGCAAATCGGGAACCAACTCCAACGTATTGGTGTACCCAACCAGGCGCGCATAGCCCCAGACATTTATCAGGCGAACGTCCTTGGCCCGGCCAATCAGGGTATCGAGCGCTCCGCCATGACGACCGATGGTCCGGCCCTTGGCTTCGAGGTCTACAATCAAAGGCTCCGCGGGAACTCTCTCGGAAACCGGTGGCAGGATCGGATCCAGTCCCGGCGTTTCCTTGATCTCCATTGCAGACAACGGCACGGCCAACGTGACCGTCGCCAGAAATGCTCCGGCGCTTAGTGTTTTCATTAAATTCATGCTGCGTTCCCCTCATGCGCCCTGGCATTCTTCAGGCCTGGTGCACAAACATAGTGTTCTGGTTCCATTTCGATCAGAGACGGCTCCATTCCGTCAAGCAGCCGGAATGGTTCCGGCCAGGAATTCGGTTCTGAAGCCCGATTGGCGTCAAGTGTTGCAAAGTCCAATGGAGCTGACAGATCAGGCTCCGGAACGGCAGATAGCAACGCTTTGGTATATGGATGAAGCGGATTGGAGACTACGGTTCGTGTTTCACCAATCTCCACGAGCCGCCCCCGGCACATTACGGCAATGCGGTCAGCTATATAGTCCACCACGGCCAGATTATGACTGACAAAAAGATAGGTAAGGTTGAGATCCCGTTTCAAATCCTGAAGCAGGTTCAGAATTTGCGCCTGCACGGACACATCCAGTGCTGAGGTTGGTTCATCGCAAAGAATGAACTCCGGATTCAGGGCCAGTGCACGGGCAATTCCGATCCGCTGCCGTTGACCTCCGGAGAATGAATGTGGGTAGCGGCGCAAAAATCTTGGATCAAGCCCAACCAAACTCATCAGCGTTCTGACGCGTTCGGCACGCTCAGTCGACGTTCCTATCTTATGAACTTCAAATGGCTCGGTCAGAATATCATTGACCGTCATACGCGGATTGAGCGAAGAAAATGGATCCTGAAAAATCAGCTGCACACGGCGTCGGTAGTCCATCAGGTCGTCGCCTGATAACTCCGAAATATTTTCAAGACCGGTGCCACGATTGTAGGCGACTTCGCCGCCTTCAATATTGATTGCTCTCAGGATTGTCATGGCCGCAGTGGTTTTTCCAGATCCGGATTCACCAACCAGACCAAGACACTCGCCGCGTTTTATCGTCAGGTTGATGTCGTCCAGAGCTGTCATCGTTTTAGGCTTGCCACCAAAGAACGACCCTTTGCGCAGGGTGAATTTCTTGGTCACATTCCGCATTTCGACCAGCGGTTTGCCGGGCTCGACATCGCAGTGCGGGCGATTTTGCGTCAGGTCTTCTGACTTCAATTCAATTGGACGAATTGGAACCAGCCGTTCGTTCCGATCCAAATGAAAACTTGGCACGGCATTGAGCAGGGCTTTCAAATAATCATGCTTCGGGTCTGTAAAGAGCTGTTCAGCCGTTCCTTTTTCCATGATCTTGCCGTGATAAATTACGGCAATTTCGTCCGCCATGTTCGCAACGACCCCAAAATCATGGGTAATCATCAACACCGACATGCGCAGTTCGGACTGCACTTCTCGAATAAGCTTCAGGATTTCGGCCTGGATAGTGACATCAAGCGCAGTTGTCGGCTCATCCGCGATGAGAAGCGCTGGCCGGCAGATCATTGCCATCGAAATCATGGCGCGTTGGCGCAGACCGCCAGACAATTCAAAAGGATACGTATCCAGGGCGCGCTCGGGATCGGGGAACTGAACCAGACGAAGCATTTCCTTCGTAAGCTCACGGGCTTCCGCGCCAGACACATTTCGATGTAAAAGAGCTGCCTCGCCGATCTGGTCACCGATGGTGTGCAGTGGCGACAGGGATGTCATTGGTTCCTGGAAAATGATGGCAACACGATTACCGCGCAAATGACGCATTTGCGGGCCTTTGCGCTCAAGCGTCGCTATATCGACAGGTGGTTCGGTGCCTGTTGGATCAGCCAGAATTACATTGCCGGAGGTGACCGAAGCCGCACTCGGCAGGAGCCCCATTATCGTCTGCGAAATGACTGTTTTTCCCGAGCCGGATTCCCCGACCAAGGCAACAGTACGGTTCTCAGGAACTACAAAAGAAACGTCGTCAACAGCCCTTACCCGGCCTTCAGCGGTATTAAAGTCTACCGTCAATCCCTCGATAGAGAGAACATTCACCGCCCATTTCCTTCCCCAACAAGATCATCTTCTTGAGCTTTAATAAGCCCTTATTACATTTGAAAGACAACCAAATTCCCCATGGGATAGCAATGCAGGATTCAAATAAATCTTGCTGTGACGTAGATCACAGTTCCAGATATCCCGTATTAAATCTGGCAGATGGTCTTTGTTGGCAATTGCAGAAACTATTCGGCGGCATTGATCGGCGCGTTGTCCTCCATATGCTCCAATAGTTCTTCTGCAGGAAACGGATCAATCCAGAACACTTCCATTCGGCCTGTCCGACCACGCAAATAGTGTTCGCCAATCTGTCGAAGACATTTTTCAAAGGGCAGTCTTCGAACTGTCTCCGCACTGGCCAGGATCACGACTTCAGGGTCACCGGCGACTTCCCGGCCCAGCGCTTGCAAACGATCTGCTGCGTTTACCGTGTCGCCAACGACAGTGTAGTTCCAGCGATCCAAAGCACCCACATTGCCGACGACAGCAGGACCTGAGTGGATACCGATGCGAAGTGTCAACTTCGGCAAACCGGCCTCATGAGCAGCGAGATTGGCTTCGTGCAATGCCTTTGCAATCTTGCGAGCAGTTCGAATAGCAGCTTCCGCATGATCAGGGCGGGCGTCAGGCGCGCCCCAGAAAGCCAACATCCCATCGCCAATGAACTTGTCGACGGTCCCGCCTTCACTTTCGACGGCTTCCACCAAAATAGCGAAGTGTTGATTGAGCAGACTGGCTGTTTCCTCCGCACTCATGTTTTCAGACAGCGCTGTAAAGCCAACAATATCGGTAAATAGAATGGAAAGCTCAGCTTCCCGGGCTTCTGCAGCTTCGCTACCACCGAGCCGCATCAATTTTATGAACAGGGACCTGGGAACATAGGTATTCATCGCCTTCAATCCCTCGACCATGGAATTGAAAGCCATTGCCACCTGATCCATCTCGGTCACCCGACTGCGCGGCAGTGGCTCAACTTCATTCAAGGATAAGGTGCCAACTCGCTCTGATTGCAGTGCCAGATTGCGAAGTGGCCGCGAGACCCGTCGTCCCAACCAATAGGCAATCAGAACAGAAATGATTAGTGCACCGATACCGACAAACATGGACCCTGCAAGACGCCTGACTTCACGGGAGACTGTCGTCCCGCGATAATACTGTCCGATTGTCCAGGGCCTTTCCGAGATTCTGCTCAATTGCGTCTTCATCAGGATGAATTCTTCATCGGCGATCTCGACCTTCGAGACAGCAATTCCAAGATCCGCAGCTCTCTTGAACCCTTCAAGCGGCACTTCGTCCGCCATGGCGGTCAGGACCGGGTCACCAATTGTCTTCCAGGACCCCGGAAGGTTATCCGATATACTGCCGCCGGTCATGATGGCACCGGCATCAGAGTGCATGATAACATCTCCGTTGCCAGCGATAATGAAGACCGTGTTGTCTGCCCCATCATCCTGTGCAGCGACGATCTCGGCGATATCTGCCATCGTGCTGGCCGCCGTCAGAACGCCAACCATGTTCCCGTCTTGGACAATGGGCACAGAAACGTTGGCGAACAGGCCGATGTCATGCGTCACGATAGGTCCCCAGGTAGGAGAGCTATTCTTGTCGATTTTCGGTACTGCCTGCGGCTCAAGCCCTGGAGGTGGCGCATCGGACGCAATTCGCCATATTTTCCCTGTGTCTGAGCGATAAACACCTAAGCGTTTTTCGGTTTCCGGGTTCGTTATGGCAAGTGTTGTCAGGTCGCTGTTGGATTTCAACGCGATCGACAATCCCTCATGGATTGCTTCACGGTTTTCCAACGAGATCGTGCCTGCCTCAAACAGCGGTTTAAGACCGATCACCGCATTTTCAACGGATATAAAGTGGGTAAGCAGTTGGGTTTCAAGCGCTTGGTTGCTCAAGATGGTTTTGTCGTTGAGAAGCGAAAACGTATTGCGGAAATTGGCGGATACCGACAACGCGAGCACCAGACCGATGGCAATAGCGACAAATGCGCCAAAACCCAGTCCGACAATCGTCGTCAATCGCAGCTTCAAACGCCGGTCTTTCCGAATACGGTTCACCATACGGCGGTGTCCTTTTTCTGGTCAATTCCAACTTACTTGCGCGATACTTAGCGCCAAATTAAGGCAATACAGATTTTGGACCTCCGGCACCCGAAGTATTTCGTTATCGGCCCTTCTGGCGATGTCTGGAAAGCGCCAGGTCCTGCAACAGTATGACTGTTTTGCCGTCCCGGATTTCCTTCTTTGCCACCATCTCCAGCGCAGTATACAGCGGGACATGCAGGACCTCGATATCTTCGCCCTCCACTTTCTTGCCGCCCCCTTCTGAAACCTTGTCAGCCAAATGGTAATAACCACGATAGAATGCAAGATACTCCGTAACGGACCCTGGACTCATGTGAAGGTCATAAAGATGTTCCAGCTCGGAGACCGCAAACCCGGTCTCTTCAAACAACTCTTCCCGCATTCTGTCTTCTGGATGGGCTCCTTCGAGCAACCCGGCTGGCGCTTCCAGCAGAAATGGGTCGCGATCAGCGACCCAAACCGGCAAACGAAATTGGCGGGTCAACAACACACAATCGGTCTCGGGATTGTAAAGAAGACAGGTAGCTCCATTGCCGCGATTATAAACCTCGCGACTCTGCTGTTGCCAACTTCCGTCTTTACGGCGGTAGTCAAACGTGTATCGGGTAAGCGTGCCCCAATTGTCCGACAGAATGTCCGTGCCGATAATTTTCAGAAACTCGGTATCGGACATCACGCGCTTTCGTTTGTTGGGGCTTTACGACTCTCGCGAGTCCAGACCAAGTTCTGACAGGATCTCGGCGGTATGCTCTCCAAGAAGCGGTGCAGCGCGCTCCAGAGAAAGGCTGCCGTTCTTGAAACTGATCGGTGTTCTGACAGACGCGATTGATCCACCTTCCACACCTGATGCAGGAAGCTCGACTTTCATGGAGCGGTGCACCACCTGCTCATCCTGAAAGACGTCTTCGACCGAGTTGATTGGCCCGGCCGGAACACCTTCGAGCTCGAGCGCAGCCAACAAATCATCCCTGGTTCGGGTTTCTGTTTCTGCAATCAGTATCGGAACCAGTTCGGTTCGAGAGGCGACACGGGCGGCGTTGGTTGCAAATTTCGGGTTGTCTGCAAGTTCCGGTCGACCAAGAACACTGCACAATCTTTGGTATTGTCCGTCATTGCCGACAGCGATGATCAAATGACCATCCTTGGCGGGAAAGACCTGGTAAGGTACAATATTGGGATGCGCATTCCCGAGCCGTTTGGGTGACTGTCCAGTGACGAAATAGTTGAGAGCCTGATTGGCAAGAACTCCGACCTGCGCATCCAGAAGCGCCATGTCGACCCACTCGCCTTCACCTGTCTCGTCCCTGCGGCGCAACGCCGAAAGAATACCAATTACGCCATAGAGCCCGGTGAATATGTCGGCAAAGGCAACGCCGATCTTCTGGGGACCACCGTCAGGATTGCCCGTCAAATCCATAATCCCGCCCATCCCCTGGATCATGAAATCGTATCCGGCACGATGGGCATAAGGGCCATCCTGACCAAAGCCGGTCACGGAACAATAAATCAGCTTGGGATTGATCGCCGACAGGGCCTCGTAATCGAGACCATATTTTGCAAGCCCGCCAACCTTGAAATTTTCGATCAGAATATCTGCATCCGCGACCAGGCGACGGATAACCTCCTGACCTTCTTCAGTGCGAAAATTGACCGTGATTGACCTTTTGCCGCGATTGCAGGAATGAAAATAAGCTGCGTCCCGGTCCCCACCCTCTTCATCACTGATAAAGGGAGGGCCCCAGCCGCGTGTATCGTCGCCTTGAGGGCTTTCAACCTTTACGACGTCTGCTCCAAGATCAGAAAGCGTTTGTCCGATCCACGGGCCCGCCAGAATTCTGGCGAGTTCCACGACTTTGATGCCCTTTAACGGAGCAGTCATATTTCAGTCCTTAAACAGCCTGATCAGGCTTCAGATACCTTGTGGTAGATGTGGTAGCGACCCGGGTGAATGCCATCCGGCTTCTCCAGGACTTTGAAGTTAGGCAAGTCGAGCGCAAAACCTGTCAGAACATAGCCCCCGACGGCCATCCGCTCGTTGACGAGCGGTTTCAACCAATTGACGGTCGCGGCATCATTGGTCGGATCGGCAGAGCCTATGTCGATATGGGCAAAAGAAGCCTTTGCTCCAACACGGGGGCCACAAAATTCCAGCGTATCGCGAATATCTCCGATGATCATGTGATCGGCGTCCGGTGCGCAACTCGGATGGCAATTCATCGCAAAATCAAAAACAAAGATTTCCTTGTTCGGATAGATCTCGCGCAAATGGTCATAGGTTCGACCATTTCCCAATCCCAGTTCCAGAACTGGGCCGTCTACCTCGTTGACCTTGTCGACGAGATATTCGAGCAATATCTTCTGGGACGTCATACGGCGAATGAAACTGTCCAAACGACTCATTAAAAAGGTTCCTGTCAGTGTCAATGTTCCTCACATAGACAAAGCTCACCGCCACGTCAAAGCCACAGCCCAACAAACTGCGTTTCCAAACCGAGATGATCTGTGCATATACAGATTCCGCTTCGACTTTCCTATCGGCGTTTCATCCGGTTCTGACGTCAACGTCAAAAGACTGAGAACCGTTCTTGATCCTGGACCTCCTTTCCCGAACAGAAAATCCGGTTTCGTGCCGTAGTGGACTTTTGATTGAAAGACACCGTTTGGTAGACTACTCGTGAGTTTACAAAGATATTTACCGGGTCTTTTCGACCATCGGCTGCCCTATTCATCGGAAGCCGTCATTTCAGGAGAATTTGATGCGTTCAGAAACGGCACCGGCTATTCGTCTGGAAGACTACGCGCCGCCATCCCATCGCATTGAAACAGTTCATCTTGATGTCTTGCTTGATCCGGCAGCCACTCGCGTGACTGCTAAATTAAACATCTCCAGGTCACCGGAATCGGATGCCAAGAGCCCTCTAATTCTTGATGGAGATGATTTGCAACTGATCTCCCTCACCCTTGATGGGAAGAATGTTTCGGAAGATGCTTATACTGTGCAGCAATCCTCCCTCGAATTGCACTCGCCTCCCAGTGGGCCTTTTGAACTTGTTATAACCACCGAGATCGACCCGGATGCCAATACGCAGCTGATGGGGCTTTACCGATCTTCCGGAACCTATTGCACGCAATGCGAAGCCGATGGATTCAGGCGGATTACCTATTATCAGGACCGACCGGATGTATTGGCTGTCTTCACCACACGCCTTGAAGCTTCAAAGTCTGCCTGCCCAATCCTTTTGGGCAACGGCAACCTGTCCGAAACGGGTGACCTCGAGGGAACAGACCGCCACTATGCCATCTGGCATGATCCGCACCCGAAGCCAGCCTATCTGTTCGCACTGGTTGCCGGTGATCTGGCTCAAGTACCGGGTCGGTTCGAAACCGCCTCGGGCAAGGACGTGGAACTCAATATTTTCGTCGAACACGGCAAGGAACCGTTGTGCGACTGGGCAATGGATTCCCTAAAACGTTCCATGCGTTGGGATGAAGAAGCCTTTGGCCGTGAATATGATCTCGACGTCTTCAACATCGTCGCCGTATCGGATTTCAACATGGGGGCGATGGAGAACAAGGGCCTCAACATCTTTAACGACAAATATGTTCTGGCTGATCCCGAGACTGCTACCGACCAGGACTATGCCAATATCGAAGCCGTTATAGCTCACGAGTATTTCCATAATTGGACTGGTAACAGAATAACATGTCGGGACTGGTTCCAGCTGTGCCTGAAAGAAGGGCTGACGGTTTTCCGCGACCAGGAATTCTCCTCGGACATGCGGTCTCGCACCGTTAAGCGAATTTCTGACGTCAAACTTCTGAAAACACACCAGTTTCCGGAAGATGCCGGCCCTCTGGCCCATCCGGTTCGACCGCGCCTCTACCATGAGATCAACAACTTCTACACCGCGACCGTTTACGAGAAGGGCGCTGAAGTCGTTCGAATGTTAAAGACACTTCTGGGGGCCGACGCATTTCGCGCCGGGCTAGATCTCTACTTTGACCGGCACGATGGTGAAGCGACGACTATTGAGGCGTTTCTGGCCTGTTTTGCAGAAACCGCATCAACGAACCTAGACCAGTTTTCGCTCTGGTACGAGCAGGCGGGAACTCCGGTTGTAACCGTTGAAACAGAACACGACCCGGCTCTCTGGACTTTCACTGTCTCCCTGTCTCAGGAAATTCCATCTGTTCCGAGTCAACAGACAACCAAACCAGCAGTCATCCCACTTGGATTTGGCTTGATTGGCACGAATGGCCGGGATCTCAAGCTTGGCGATCACAGCGGCGCAGAGATTTCCGACAATGTTCTAGTGATAGACAAGACCCATCAGACTGTTGTTTTTAAAAACATTTCAAATCCGCCAGTACTGTCGCTTCTGCGTGGTTTTTCAGCTCCGGTTCGGCTGAACCAGAAACAGGACACTGAAGAACTGCTTTTTCTGGCACAACACGACAGCGATCCCTTCAACCGTTGGCAAGCGGTCCAGACCTTGGCAATGCAAGACCTGATCCGGCTGGCCAATACTTACAGGTCAGGTCAGGACACCATTGCTGATCCGCAGGTTATCTCCGTATTCGGCAGTGTTTTGAATGATACCGTACTTGACGACGCCTTGTGCGCCCAGACTCTTACCTTGCCAAGTGAAGCGGACATTGCCCAGGAAATCGGTACGGACGTCGATCCAGATGCAATTCATTTTGCCAGACAAAAACTGCGAAAATCAATCGCTCGAGAGCTTTGTGCAGACTTGCTTCCCTATGCGATGAATTATTCCGCCAGTGAGACATTTTCTCCAGATGCTGCATCTGCCGGAAAACGAGCCCTTTCCAACAGGGCACTGCATTACTATGCCCAATCGGGCGCAGGTGATGCAGCGCAGCTTGTATGGGATCGTTTTGCTGCCGCAAACAACATGACAGACCGATTGAATGCCCTGACACTCATGGTTCACGACCATCATCCCCAAGCGAATATTGCACTTGAGGACTATCTGGCGCGCCACCAGTCGAGCGCTCTTGCCATGGACAAATGGTTCCAGACCCAGGCCATGGCTCCCGGAGACGATACACTCGACCAGGTCCTCGCCCTATTTAATCACCCTCAATATGATGCAACCAACCCCAATCGGGTTCGTTCACTCATTCAGTCTTTTGCAACAGGCAACCCGACACAGTTTGCACGCGCTGATGGAGCCGGTTTCGAGTTGGTTGCCACTTCAGTTCTGGAAATCGACAAGCGCAATCCGCAGGTTGCCTCAAGGCTTCTGACAAGCTTCAGGTCCTGGCGTGCACTGGACGCTCAAAGGTCTGCTTTGGCTGAAGTGGCACTTCTGAAGATTTCGAACAGCAAAGAGCTTTCAAGAGATAGCCGAGACATCGTCGACCGGACCTTGCAGTAGGTTCACAGAATAGGCGCTAAGCCGGACTATCCATGATCAGGATGACGAGTGCCTTTTCAGACAACGCTTCGTAACTGTGCGCCACATCTCCGACAAAGCGAAAGTAGTCTCCCGCGTTGAGGTCCTCTGTGAGATCCACCGGCCCGACACGTACGCGGCCTGCTGCAACAAACACGTGCTCCAAAGTGCCTTGAGGGTGCGGCTCCGCCCTTCGAACGGACCCGATTTTCATCTCTGTGCGATATATGTCCCGCCGCCGTCCCGGTGGGCAATTGGCAAGAAGTGTCGCGCCAAAGGAAGAACTGTCAGAGGCAACCGGTGTCCCTTCCCCTACCCGGATCAATGTGGTTTCCGGGTTTGCTGTTTCGAACAGAAAGCTGAATGGTATCCCCAAAGCATTGGCTATGGCCCAAAGAGTTTCAACGCTCGGATTGCCCAGACCGGCCTCGAGTTGAGACAAGGTGGACTTGGCCAGTCCGGCTTGTTTGGCCAATGCGGACAGGCTCATTCCGGCTTTGGTGCGTTCCCGGTGAATGGCACGGGCAATCAAGGCAATTGGTGTCATGTCTGAAATCTTTGCTGAAACTCCATCCGTTCGATATATAAATCAAATGATCGATTTGACAAACAGATTCCCATCGTTCATTTTACCGAACTTCGTTCAATATAATAACAATAACCTTTGAAGGCTGTCTGAATGATCGAGCACACACAACGTGACGCGAGTTGATAGATGAACAGCAACAGCAGCCAAGTCCCACTGGATAATCAAATGCCAGTAACAATGCGGGCCGACATTCTGGACGGCACAAAAGATGCGCTTCCGATCCTAATTGCCGTCGTTCCGTTTTCCGCTGTGTTTGGCGCAGTTGCGATTGAAAGCGGCCTGAGTTTTCCGGAACTGCTTCTGACGTCAATGTCGATTTACGCAGTTGCCAGCCAATATGTCATGCTCGACCTGTTGGGTCAGGGCGTACCGGCTTGGTCAATTATTCTGGCCGTCTTTGCTATCAACTTTCGGCATGTTCTTTATTCGGCTTCGATTGGCCGACACATGCAGGCATTTTCTGGCGTTCAAAAATCAGCGGCCTTCTTTCTACTGATCGACCCGCAATTTGCTGCATCCGAACGACGCGCCGCCAATCCCGGACTGCGACCTGCCTACTATTTTTCATATGCTGCCTGCATTTATACGACATGGATTGTGGCAAACTGCATAGGTGCAGCATTTGGGTCTCTGATAGAAGACCCGGCGGCATTTGGCATCGATTTCATTCTTCCTCTTTATTTCACCGGACTAATTGCAGGATTTCACAAGCGCCCTGGCTTCGTCGCCGTGCTGTTTGTCAGTGCCCTTGCTTCCTTACTGGCCTTTTTTACGGTTGGCAGCCCATGGCACATCACCCTTGGCGGCATTGCAGGACTTGCAACTGCTGCAGCACTGAGCCGACCACAGGAAGTTACCGACCATGAATGAGACTTTCTTGCTGATCTTTTTGTGTGCGATAGCGACCTATGCCACCCGCACCGGAGGCCACCTGCTTCTGTCACGCTTTAGCAAATTGCATTTCCGTGTCGACGCTGCCCTAAATGCAGTACCAGTTGCTGTATTGACCGCACTCGTCGCCCCTTCAATAGCCACTGACAGCTTTGCAGAAGCAGCTGCCATTGCAGTGACAGGCCTTTTGGCCCTGCGTTTCTCGCTCGTTACCAGCGTTGCGGCAGGCATGGCTTGCGTTGTTCTGTTCCGCTCGTTCGTAGTTTAGGGTGTTTTGGCAGGTCCATCAGAGCAATGCTGACGTATTCAGCCAAATCTGCGAATCATTTTTGCCAACAAATTCATGAAACACTCCAAACCAGCCAGAGCCGGTCTCGCCTTAGCTGACGCGAGCACTTGAACCACAGAAAACTTCCCTAAGGGATTCCAAGACCTAAAGGTTTTTGCATACGAAGAACTGGCAAGTGCAGGCAACGATATACTTGACCCTGTCCTGCTATATTGGGCTTTACCGGCAAAGGTTAACGAAACAGTGTGAAACATCGGATCACGTTAACCATTTTATTCTTGATCAGGACTGGACAAGAACTGCTGTTTTGATTCAAATGAAAGTGATTCGGAACGCTGGCGGGCGTTTTGAAACGACGGATTTTGAGGCATATTTCCAATGGCACGAATGATGGCCAGCGACGCAACTGCGCGGCGCGACGAACAGGATTCAACGAAGGGAAATGGCGCAGGCAGCGCGGCAATTCCCCTTCGCGATCTGTTTGGCACATTGCGAAACGGACTGGAAAAATCTGACAGTGTCATGCGCAAGGCTATTCCGGCCTTGGCCATCTTGTTCCTGCTGGTTCTGGCGACCTATCGGGTCGGAGAGCTTGCTTCCAATTACAACACCACGAAAACCCACTCGGAAAACACGCTCACGCTGATGGCAACGGTCGTCGCCGGAGCCCTCAACTCCTCAGAAACCAGCCTGCCTGAAGTCGGCTATCGCACGACACTCAAACGCATTTTGGCTGATAACCTTCCATCAGGAGCGACTTCCGATGGCCGTGTTTTTCTGATTTCGGACAAGGACGGCAAAATTGCCGCTTCCGCTCCGATTCAACCATCCCTGGAAGGCCGCCCTCTCACAAATCTGCTCGGCCCTTCGCAGCCCTTGATGGTTTTTGGAGCGCGTGCCGGTGTCTTGCCGGTATCCACTGATCTGGACGGGCGCAATGATGACGAACCTGTTCTGGCAACGGTTCACCATCTGGATGGCCGTCTTGGCATGATCGCTGTGCTTCAGCCGGAAAATGCCATGTTTGAAGAGTGGCGCGAGGATCTTTCCGCAAATGTCACGCTGTTTGTCGGGACATCACTGGTCCTGCTTGCCGTCATCTACGGCTTTTTCAGTCAGGCGACACGCGCGGAACATGCAGATGACATGTACGCGGCTACCCGCACCCGGATCGACACGGCCCTGACTCATGGCCGTTGCGGTTTGTTCGATTGGGATCTCTCCCGAGGTCGCATGTTCTGGTCATCGTCCCTTTATGAGCTTTTGGGACAGGAACCAAAAGACGACATTCTAAGCTTCGCTGATGTCTCGGATCTCACGCATCCGGACGATATCGACCTCCTGAGTCTGGCCGAACATCTTCTGGAAAGCGGTGAAAGCCTTGTCGATGAAACTTTCCGTATGCGCCATACAGACGGAAACTGGATCTGGCTTCGCGCTCGCGGAGAAATCCAAAAGGAACCGGGACGCGCCGAACCCCATCTGATCGGCATATGCATCGACATCACCGAGCAGCATCAACTGGCAGAACAAAGCCGTATGGCTGATCTTCGTCTTCGCGATGCCATCGAGACCATCTCGGAAGCCTTCGTTCTGTGGAATTCAAAGAACGAACTGGTGATCTGCAACTCCAACTACCAATCCCTGCACAGCCTTCCAGGCTCTGTCGTCAAGGCGGGAACGCCCTACTCTGATGTCATCGCAGCCGCAACCAACGCAACGATTGCACCGCAACCCTCAGCTGCCAACCGACATGACAATTCGCCGGACGGCTCCTATGAAGCCCAGCTGGAAGACGGTCGCTGGCTACAGATTTCAGAACGACGCACAAAGGACGGTGGCTTTGTTTCGGTCGGCACAGATATTACGACACTGAAGAAACACGAAGAAAAATTGATGGATTCGGAAAAACGCCTGAAAGCGACCGTCTCCGACCTGCAGAAATCGCGACATGCCCTGGAAGTTCAGGCGCGCCAGATGCTCGAACTGGCTGACAACTATCAGGAAGAAAAGACACGGGCCGAGGCGGCCAACAAGGCAAAGTCCGAGTTCCTTGCCAATATTTCTCACGAGCTCAGAACACCGCTGAACGCCATTATCGGCTTCTCCGATATCATGACCCAGGAAATGTTCGGTCCTATCGGTACCGACCGCTATTCCGACTATTGCAAGGACATCTACTCTTCGGGCAACTATCTGCTCAATGTGATCAACGACATCCTCGATATGTCCAAGATCGAAGCTGGCCGCATGACGATCGAGACAGAAGTCCTGAAAGCCAGCGAAGCTGCTGAAGACGCCGGACGTATTGTCACTGGTGCTGCAACTGAAAAGAACATATCGGTGCTGTCAGATGTCGATGACACGCTTCACGTTCACGCCGACAAAAGAGCGCTCAAACAGATCCTGCTCAACTTGCTCGCCAACGCAGTTAAATTTACGCCGGATGACGGCACAATCACTTTGAAAGCCCTGCCGCGGGGCGACCGGCTTCGGTTTGAAGTCACTGACACCGGCATCGGGATTTCCGACCGCGATATCGAACGATTGGCAGAACCCTTCGTTCAGGTGGAAAACCAGTTCACCAAAACCCATCAGGGATCCGGTCTGGGCCTTGCCATTGCCCGCTCACTTGTTGAACTTCACGGCGGCAAACTGAGTATTCAGTCTGAAGTCAAAAAAGGCACCACAGTTAGCTTCACTCTGCCACTGGCAGAACAGGAAGCTGCATGAGAACTAGTATAGAGTTCTCGCCAGCCTCTTAAATCGACATCAATCCCTGAATTCGATTATTCGCTGCCCGGAATGACTGGTGTTGCCGCAACTGTGAGCTGGGCATCCAGGCCGTTGATCCGGTCAACATTGAGTTCATGGAACGCATCACTGGTCAGTACAGCTTCCATGACTTCGCGAGACGGAAATACCATCGCAACGAAGTGGTCCCAGTATTCCTGCGAGACAATAGGAAACTCAGCATTGAGCGATAGAGCCACATGTCCGCCAGCCTCTTTGAGCAGTGGTTCAAAAGCTTTGGCAAACTTGGTGTAGGATTCACGGCCACCGTCCTTTTTGAATCGCAAGAGCTCGGAAATGACGACATTACCTTTCTCGACCTGCGTTACAGCGCCGTTGTCGTGATAATCCTGAATGGACTCCGTCGCTTGATAAATAGGATCGCCATCAGCAAGGGCGTAAAGCATTCTGCGATAGGTGCCCGCAACCCGGTCCGGAATGGCGAGTTGATAGTCGACATCCTGCTGCAGCGCGAGGTACGCCCGCTTGCGCGGATAAACTGCAAAGGCAACCTCATCCCACTCTTCGCTGAACGGGTAGATCGCCGGAGTGTCGGTTATTGCCAGTGACGCATGAACAATGCCCCCGCCTAATGCGGCGATCTCCTTGCCGGCAACAGCGCCGTAAAGATCGTAACGTTCGCCATTGCCGCGCGGTCGCCACTGCAGGAAATTCAGGTGGATGACCGGATGGTCATCAACCAGCTCGCCGTATGCTTTGAGGAACTTGTCGGTCGCGTTGATCCTGGCGACATGCTCCTTGAAATTTGTTGCCTCACCTTTGGGTGAAATGCCTGGCGGTAAATCATCCTGCGCGGCGGCACCCGCCCCCAACAGCAACATCGATGTCAGAAATACGGCCGCGAACCTGATGGACTTGGTCATGTTGCTTCTCCGGATTGTTTGTTATCTCGAACGTTTTGATGCTGGTCAGACGAAAGACCAGCCGCCATCCAGAGCGATAAACTGCCCCGTAGAGAAGTTGCTTTTGCCATCTACTAGAGAAGCGGCCAAATGGGCGCATTCTTCAGGCTGTCCCAAACGCCCCATCGGCAGTGTTGCATTTACCTTCTCAAGCGCATCGGGATCGGTTTTCGCTGCTTCCTTGATGCTTTCGGTGAAACCCGGATAATCAAGCGCGTAGGTTCCAATGCCGTTGACGATGACCCCGGTTCCGCCAACGTTCAGAGCTGCAGACCGGATCAGACTGTTGGCAGCAGCGCGCATGGCGCTGTAGGTCGACGCGGTCGGTGCTGGCCGATAACCTGATGCGCTGGTGTTGATCAGCACCTGACCCGATCCTTGATCTGTGAGCGATGGCAAAACGGCCTGCAAAGCGTACATAACGGACAGGAAACAGTCCCTGTACATCTGATCCGCGTTTTCCGCGCTTGCTGTCAACACAGTATCGACGGTGTGAGAACCGGTCCGGATCGCAGCAGAATCGAACTTGCCAAACCGTTTTTTTGCAGCATCGACGAGTGCCTGGACAGCGCCAGCTTGGTTGATATTCTCCGCGGCAGCGACAATCTCCACCTCTGCGCCAAGTTCTTTTAGCTGAGCTTCCAGTCCGTCGGCTGGCGGGCCAATGACCAGATTGTGGCCACGTCGGGCCATTTCCAGCGCCAATGCCGGCATCATGTGGGTCTGAGCATCGGCGATGAGAATTACGCGACGTTCTTCGGACGATTGCGCTGAACTTAGACCTGCAGACCCTGCAAGGGCCGCCAAGGACAAAGCACCTGCTGTTCCGCCACTTGCAGTCAAGAAACGCCGGCGGTCAACCAATTCATCGTCATGACTGCTATGATTGGATGACTTATTCTGCTTGTCAGTCATGGCCCGTCTCCTGCCCACAATGTGTAAATGCCAAGTCCTACGACAACTTAGAACTTCCAAGCCTATTTATCATGACGCAGATCAATTGAAGATCCAGGCATGGCCCGAGAGATCGCAACCAAGCCTCGTCTCTTCAAGACCCTTCTGCTTCAACCACTTCCACCGGCCCTACCAGCCGTACAAAGACCGCTCTGACCTGCTGTTGCCGCTCTGCCAGTTCGGTCTCAAGCCTCGCGAATGTCGGGCTGCCAGAGGCCTGAACCAACAGATCCAGAACTCCGCGTGGTGCGTCTGCCGGAACAAACTTGCCCTCCAGCGCAAGCCTCAAAACCTGTGTCAGACGTTGATAAAGACGAAGCGCCTCCAGAAGAAGTTCAGCATCCCCCAAATCAAGACATTGGGCATCCCGCAGTTTTTCCAACGCCGGTTCTGTTCCTTGAGCCAGAACGGCAGGGTTTTCAGATGCATTCGCAAGCTGCAGGAACTGCGCCATGAATTCGATGTCCACCAGCCCTCCGGCAACCTGCTTCAAATCCCAAATATCCTTGGTACCTTTTTCCTTTTCGATCTTCGCACGCATGGACCGAACATCATCGGCGAGTTTTGATCTGTCGCGTGGCTCCACCAAGGTGCCACATACACTTTCGTAGATCTTTTTCCGAAAGTCTTCGGACGTAGACGCAATCACCCGACCTCTGGTGAGTGCCATATGCTCCCAGGTCCAGGCTTCGTTTTTCTGATATGCAATAAAGCCGTCCAGGTTTGTTGCCAGCGGACCTGCATTGCCCGATGGACGCAGACGGAAATCCACCTCGTAAAGTGAGCCTTCAGCGGTGGGCGCTGACAGTGCTGTCACCAATCGTTGCGTGACCCGTGAATAGTACTGCGTGATCGCCAGGGGGCGTTTGCCATCGGACTGTTTGACGTCCGGCGGAAATTCATAAAGCAAGATCAGGTCGAGATCGGACGCAGCTGTCATCTCCCGTCCACCGAGTTTGCCCATTGCCAGCACTGCCAGATTGCCTCCCGGTACAAACCCGTGGGTCTCGCCGACATGGGCAATGACCTGCGTCAAGATACGATCAACAACGACTTCGGCAAGACGAGCGAGCGCAAAACCAACACCATCAGCAGACAGCGTGTCGGAGATCAGCCGCAGGCCTATCAGGAACTGCTGTTCTTGCGTGAAAATGCGTGCCCTGTCCAAAGCCTCCTCATAAAACTGGGATTGAGAAAGTGTTCTATCCAGGCCTGTCCGAAACTCATTGACCGTCGGCATTGCGCCGAAAAACGCCGGATCCAGCACGGAATCCAGAACATGAACCCGTTTGGACACAGTGTCAGCCATACGCGGTGCAGCGCCCATCGTTGTCGCCAACAGCGTCAACAGTTGAGGATTGGACCTCAGCAGCGCAAAAAGCTGAACACCGGCCGGTAATTTTCCAAGAAAACTGTCAAAGGCGCGAAGGGCAACGTCTGCATTTTCAGTCGCCGCGAGCGCCCCGATCAGCAAGGGATGCATTTCGGTGAGCCGTTCCCGTGCCTTGGTGGAACGCGTGCTGGCGTATCGTCCATAGTGCCAGGATTTAATGATACTGGCCGCCTCATCCGGTTTCTTGAACCCCAGTCCAGCCAACGTTTCCAGAGTATCCGGGTCGTGGTCATCCCCCGTGAGAACCAGATTACCCAGCTCCGTGGATAATTCGGGCTCGTCCTCGAACAACTCAGAATAATGGCCCTGGACCTTCCGAAGATGATCCAGAAGGGCCGCTTCAAATGCCGACAGTGTCTCAAAGCCCATCAAGGCGGCGATGCGCATCAAACCTTCGTCGTCTTTTGGCAGTAGCTGTGTCTGCTCGTCATTAAGCATCTGAATGCGGTGTTCCACATCCCGCAGAAAACGATAGGCAGCTGCCATGTCGTCCCGCGCCTCTTCACGAATCCAGTCGGCCGCAGTCAATGCATCCAGCATGTCGAGCGTACGGCGACCCCGAAGCGCGGGATTGCGTCCGCCTGCAATCAATTGCTGGGTCTGGACGAAAAACTCGACCTCGCGGATACCGCCACGTCCCAGCTTGACGTTATGCCCGGCAACCGCAATCGTCCCATGCCCCTTGTGCATATGAATCTGACGTTTGATCGACTGAACATCGGCTATCGCCGCAAAATCCAGATATTTGCGCCAGATGAACGGACTGATTTCTTTCAGAAACGCTTCGCCTGCCGGGACATCTCCGGCACAAGCCCGCGCCTTGATCAAGGCGGCCCGCTCCCAGTTCTGACCGAGAGATTCATAATAGACCAGCGCAGCTGGAACCGACATGGCAAGCGGCGTTGCGCCCGGATCAGGGCGCAGACGGAGATCCGTCCGGAACACATAACCGTCTTCTGTCCGGTCCTGCATGATCTTGACCAACCGGCGGGTCAGGCGGACAAATTCGACAGGCGCTTCGGCAGATCCGGCCATTGGCGCAATGTCCGGTTCATAGAGAACAATCAGATCGATATCAGAGGAATAATTCAGCTCGTTCGCGCCGTGTTTACCCATAGCCAAAACAATCAGCCCGGAGCCCTCTTCCGGTCTTTTCGCATCTAGGGGCGCGAACTTGTTGCGGCGGGTCAGGTCATTCAGGCAAAATCTGATGGCCGCGGTTAGGGCCGCATCGGCAAACCCTGCCAGCGCACCGGTCACCAGCGTCAGATCTATGGCGCCTGAAATGTCAGCCAAGCCGAGCGTTAGAGCCAGATCGTGCTTGTAGAGGCGCAGCACCCGCATGATCCCGGCTTCATCTTCAGCTTGGGATTCTCGAGCTTCGGCAAGTATCCGGTCGAGCCGCTTTTCCGGTGCTTCACGCAGGATATCCAGAAGCCGCTGCGGATCAGCCAGCATCAGGTCGCGAAGATAAGGAGAATTGGCGATCACACCATTCAAAAATGGCCGCAAATTGGCATTTCGATCCAGTTCTGAACCGAGCGCCACACCTGCGGTCTTATCCTCCAGAAGATCTTTTAAAAACAGCTCGGACCGGCTGTCCTCTGGCGCTGAGGGAATAACAGAGATGCGATCTGCAAGGGCAGCAAAGACACCATCATCATTTGCCGGACATTCTTCAGCTGTCTTGTTTGTCTCCTCGCCCATGACTGCTCCCGCTAGTTCCGATGGTGACCGGATTAAGATCTATCCGGGCGCTCAAGCCCGGTGCTTCATTCTTGAAGCGCAAGTCTCCTCCATGCAAGCGGGCAACGGCTTTGACAAGGCTCAATCCCAAACCGGTTCCAGGTTCTGAACGACTATCATCCAGTCTGACAAAGCGATTCTGCACCCGATCCATTTCGGCTTCGGGGATTCCCGAACCATTGTCGGATACGCTGAGACAGACCCTGCCTCCGTCCTCTTCTCCTGACAGCTTGATTTCAAATTCACCCGTTTCCGGGCGGCCGTATTTCAAGCTGTTTTCAATGAGGTTCACCAGAACCTGACTGATAAGTTCCTTGTTACAATCGGCGAACAGTCCTTCCGGAACCGCATTTACCAGCGCTCCGCCTTCATCTTCTATCAAAGGCTCATAGAGTTCGGCTATTTCGGAAGCGAGAACATTCAGGTCGACCGGCTCCATCACCGTACCGGGTGCCATGGATTCAATTCGTGCAATGCGCAGAAGAGCGTTGAAGATTCTCAGGAGATGATCAGTTTCATCGAGTGTGGTTTCCAGCGCTTCCCGGTAACCGGCCCCGCCCTTGGCATCCCGCAACGCTTTTTCGACCCGCGTTTGCAACCGGGTTAGCGGCGTTTTCAAGTCATGAGCGATGTTGTCAGTGACATCCTTCATCGACTGCATCAGCAGTTCAATCCGATCCAGCATGGTGTTGAGGCTAACGGCGAGCCGGTCAAACTCATCATCATTTCCGGCAACCGGCAGTCGTTCGGATAAATCGCCGGTCATGATAGTTTGGCTGGTCGCCGAAATCTCGTCGATACGCTTCATGACCCGGCGGCTGACAAAGAGCCATGTGATCGCAGCCATGATGACGACAACGAACAACCAGAGTCGCAAGGCGTTTTCCAAGAGATTTGAAAAACGGAGCTGCTCGCCAAGGTCACGGCCAACCAGAATGCGAAACCCACCACGCAATTCAAATATCCGGACCATAGCCTGGCGTTCAACATCCGCCGCTTCCGGGCCTATCCTTGTGTAGCGAACACGGCGAAGCCCGCCATCAGCTTCTTCCAGAACCATGGTTGGCAGGCGGGCAATATTGCCGACGAGTGCATTGCCGGAAAAATCGACAAGCAGATACAGGCTGGCATTTGGGTGACGGGACCGGCGGTCAATTGTTTCCACCACGTCCCGCACACCGCCGCGAACATAGATGTCCGACAGACCGGCGATTTCCGTGTCGATGGTTTGAACCACCTGCTCAGACATCAAATTATCAGTATTCTTCGCGATGTAGACCAGCAGAAAGCCAGACAGCACTGTAAAGACACCAATATAAAGCAGCGATAGCTTGAACGCTGTCGTGCGGGTTACTCTAGTGAGCCGTGTCACGGATCGTGTATCCAGCGCCGCGGATCGTGTGCAGCAATTGCGGTGTAAATCCCTTGTCGATCTTGCCCCTCAAACGAGAGATATGGACGTCGATGACATTCGTCTGCGGGTCAAAATGGTATTCCCAGACATTTTCCAGAAGCATGGTTCTGGTCACCACCTGGCCGGCGTTTTTCATGAGGTATTCAAGTAAGCGAAATTCCCTTGGCTGGAGCGGAATTTCTGCATCGCCTCGCCGACAGGAGTGTTTCATGCGATCCAGTGTCAGGTCGCCAACAGTATAGGTGGTCTCGACCTGCTCGGCAGTTTTGGGCCGACGGGCCAAAGCTTCCACGCGCGCCTGCAATTCGGTGAACGCATAGGGTTTGGGCAGATAATCATCGCCGCCCGCCTTCAGGCCCTTTACACGGTCATCGACCTGCCCGAGCGCGGACAAAATCAGCACCGGTGTATGGTCGCCTTCTTTGCGGAGCTCCTGGATGATTGACAACCCGTCCCGCTTCGGCAACATGCGATCAACGATCAAAATGTCGTAGTCGCTGTCAAAGGCCATCTGGAGGCCGGTTTCACCGTCCTCAGCCCTGTCTGCCGTGTGCCCGAGTTCGCTCAAGCCTTTGGCGAGATAACTTGCCGCTTCACGGTCATCTTCAATCACAAGAATTCGCAACATGGCACTCTTCTACCGCGTGGGAGTTGGAAAGAAAATGGGCCGACAGCAGCAAAGGATGTGAATTTGCTGCTGCCGACCATTTGTCACAAGACCTGCCTGTCGAGATCGGGGGCGAAAGGCAGACCGGTCTTGTGGTCAGGTTCCGGTCCGGCTGGGCCGGTTCCCGATCAGACCAAGTTCATGGGCAGAGCCACAAACCGGGTGGCGTTGTTGCTTTCGACCCGGAAGAGAACCGCTTTCCGGCCGTCCTTTTCAGCCTTTTCAACGGCCTTGAGCACGTCTTCAGGGCTTTCAACCTTCATGCCGGCAACTTCCAGGATCACGTCCCCTGTTCTGAGGCGTTTTTCCGCAGCCGGGCCATCTGGAGCGATTTCCGCAATGACAACACCATTGCCTTCCAGACCGGCTTCGGCCTTGGTCGTCAACACCAGACCCAGTTCATCCAGGCTGGTTTTGGTGTCTTCGATCACCGGCTTGGCTGCGGCTACTTTTTCCGTCTCCTGCAGGCGGCCCAGGGTCACGCTGATGTCCTGCTCCTCGCCATCACGCCAAATGGTAATGTCGACTTCTGCGTCAGGTTCATAGGCAGCAATGATCTTGGAGAGATCACGCGGGCCATCGACGGTCGCGCCATCGACTTTGAGGATGGTGTCACCTGAGCGCAGGCCAGCCTTCTTGGCGGGGCTGTTGTCCTGCGCTTCCGCGACAATCGCGCCGCGGGCCTCTCCGAGACCAAGGCTTTCCGCGATGTCATCCGTGACGTTCTGTATTTGAACGCCAAGCCAGCCGCGGACAACCCTCCCGCCGTCTTTAAGCTCCATGATGACATCTTGCGCGGTCGAAGCCGGAATTGCGAAAGCAATACCGACATTGCCACCTGACGGCGAGAAGATCGCCGCATTCACACCGATGACTTCGCCATTCATGTTGAAGGCCGGGCCGCCGGAATTACCCCGGTTAACCGGAGCATCAATCTGAATGAAATCGTCGTATGGACCTGCTCCAATATCGCGGCCACGCGCCGACACGATGCCAGCGGTCACGGACCCACCAAGACCGAACGGGTTGCCGATTGCGACAGTCCATTCGCCTACTTCCGGAGCATCATCAGCAAAATCCACGTAGGTGAATTCTTTGTCCGCTTCGATTTTCAGCAGAGCAAGATCCGTGCGTTTGTCTGCGCCTATTAGGGTAGCCTCAAATTCATTGCCCTGATTGTCGATGACAGTAAACTCTGTGCCTTTGTCGATCACATGATGGTTGGTTACGACAAATCCGTCATCGGAAATGAAGAAACCGGACCCTTGAGACATGCCATACTGGCGTGGAGCCTGACGTTTCTTGCCGCTTTCTTCACCGTCTCGATCACCAAATTCGCGGAAGAAGCGCTCAAACTGGTTGCCTTTCGGCAGGCCTTCAAAGAAGTCGCGGAAGCCTTCTTTGTTGCCGTTAAAGTTCATCATGCGCGGCTCTGCAGCCTGCTTCACCTGCACACTGACCACAGCCGGGCTGACTGTGCGCACAACATCTGAGAAGTCAGCTGGGGCGGCCGCATCAACACGGACAGCCTGTGCCTGTGCCAACTGATTTGGAACAACTGTCTGCGCGGTCAACAGACCGGCGGCTCCAAGAGCAAACACTCCTGCGAGCAATTTGGCGCGGCGGGACCGCAAAGAGGAATTTGACCGACGAGTTTCCATGTTTTCTTCCTTTGCCGACTTTCAAATTGAAGGTCATTTCGATCGGACCGCTCGCGGGGACTCGCGCTCCATGTTCGAGGAAGAAGGTAGTGATGCCAGCCTTACAGGCGCCTGTCGGTGAGGTTACGTTTTTGTAAGGTTGGGATAAGTCGCAAAATCATGCGGTTTCCGGGAAGAAAATGGCATCGCCTCCGCTTTGCCACTTGGCATATTTGCCCATGATTGCCTGAAAGCGGTCAGACCCTTCAAAATTTTCCAGCCAGGATTTCAGCGCGGTCCAGTCTTCATTATTGAACCAGTTGCGCCCTGTATTTGCGAATTGCCGGACGAAAGGCAGAATGGCGTAGTCTGCAAGACAGGCTGTTTCTCCATAGAGCCATTGAGATCCATTTAGCATTTCGTCCAACTTCCAGAGAAACTCTGATGCTGCCGCGCGTTCTTCATGCTTGTCAGCGTCTTCGTACCTGGTGTCGTATTTGTACCGATCAAGATGACGTTTGAAGGGGCCGTCGCATTCACTGATCAATTCCAGCATCGCAGAGCTATCAACTCCGTGCGGTGCAAGCCACCTCTCGGGATCTGACCGTTTCAGTGCCCAGATCATGATGTCCAGGCTTTCATCCAGGACCAACTCCCCATCTTTAAGACACGGCACCGTTGCGGTTGGAGAAGCTTCGAAAAACTCCAGTGCCTTGTCCTTAAGAACAATCTCACGAAGTTCCACAATTTGGCCGCTCGTCAGAAGTCCAAGCCGGGCGCGCATGGCATAGGGACACCGCCGAAACGAGTAAAGGATAGGCACAACAGTCATCTAAATCCCGTTACTGAGAGAATTCATGAGGTCAACGGCTCATATTTGTCGTTTCAAATCAATCATAAACGCGGGTTTTAGAGCTTATAAAGACTTTATAGTTACAATTCGCAGGGTTGGGGGTTGCTATGGATGAATCACTTCTCAGGCTTGCACGGAGCAGTTCTTCTGAGAAAAAAAATCAACTCACTGATCATGTCAGTGGATTGCTTGCGGCAAGAGATGAGGACACGGGTTCTGATGAGACCCGTCTGCTCAACAATGTGCTGGAAGGTGTCTACGACGACCTGCCTGTTGAAGCCAAACAGCAGATGTCTGCCCGCCTGGCCGAAACAAAAGCAACATCCTCCAAACTTGCTGCGTCCATGGCCAACGATGAGTTGGAAATTGCCCAGGCCGTTCTCGAGAAGTCTGAAGTCCTTCTAGAAGAGGACATTCTGAAACTTGCCGAATCGAAAGGCGAAGGCCATTTGATGGCTCTTGCCAAACGGGACCACGTCAGCAAGAACGTTTCCGATCTTTTGGTCAAACGCGGCAGTAAAGCGGTCAAACATGCGGTTGCCGCCAATCTTGGTGCAGATCTTGATGAACCCGTGTTCGAGAGTCTCGTCAAAGACATGCCTAAACATCTGGGGGACCGGATCCGACATCTCAGGAAATCCAACGAGGAACTCATCGGGGACCTCTTCAAGGATGACGGCGAAATTGCCTCTGGATCGGAATTGCCAAGACGACCATCAAAGATGAGCCCGCAAGCTTGGCTATTTGGTATCAAAAGCGGAAAAACAACACTGAACAAAGCCGTTTACCAGCTGGCCCAGGAACACAATCTGTTCGACGTAGTTGCGCTTTTGTCCTACTTCGCCGGTCTGGATCTCAAATATGTCCTTAACCTCATGGTCCGTTTCGATGCCACCGGAATTGCGACCGTGTGCCGGGCGAATGGTATTGGCGCTCCCGAATTTCAAAGCATCTGCAAGGAACGCTGCAAACATCTGAAATTCCCGGAAAGTACGGGCAGCAAGTGGCTGACCAACTACCACATGCTGGATGATACAGATGCAAGACGCTTGCTGGCGCTTATGAAGGTCAAGCTCAAGGCTGCCAAACAGGAAGAAGCCGCCTGACTTGCGGCCACGGCCGAAATATTCGCTCCGAAAATCGAAAAACAGCATCAACTACCAGTATAATCATATTGCCAAGCGGCTCTTTGTATAAGTATTTGTACGAATTTTTGTCAGCAACATCGAAAATAAATCTACACTTCAAAGCATATATATCGTCATTTATTACAATATATTGGGTGTTGAAATAAATTTTTCCTACGTTTTTATCCAAGTGTAAACTGTCGTGGATCTAATATTGCGCCAAACAATGGATGGCCAAGTAATGCATGAAGATCTCCTGAACCTTGCTCAAGACAGTACACCGGAAAAACGTCATCAGTTGGTGGAACATGTCACGGACCTTTTTGTAAACGGAGCAGACAGTTATCAGGCCGAAGAGATTACGCTTTTCAACTCGGTCCTGGAAAGCATGTTGCCGACAATGGACCCGGAGCAAAGACAAACGGTCTCCGAGCAGCTGGCGCCCATTGACACGACTTCCCACGAAGTCGCCTTGGCATTGGCCAAGGAAGAGATCGACATCGCCCGGCCAATGCTGACATCTTCCGCTTCCCTGAAGACAGAAGATGTTCTCCGACTTGCCAAGACCATGGGGCAAGGGCACCTGCTGGCAATATCCAAACGGTCCCATCTTGAATCCAATGTCACGGATATTTTGCTGGAGCGCGGCGAACGACCTGTCAAACAGTCAGTTGCCGCCAACACAGGGGCCGAGATGTCCGACTGGGGCACCCGGTTGCTGGTTAAGCTCGCAGGGTCCGATGACACGATCAGAAATGCCATGCTGGAGCGTTCGGACATTTCTGAATCCGACTACGACAAGCTCATCAACCAAATGCCGCCAGAACAGGCAGAGCAGGTCCGCAAACTGCGGGATCAAAATCAAGAGCTTGTCCATGAGCTCTTTCACAAGGCCAGCAAGGCAGTTACCAGTTCAAAACTGGAACGCCGGGCGACCCGCATCAATGCGAAAGCCACTTTAAAGGAAATTCGTGCCGGACAACGCACGCTGGGAAAAGCAATTACCCAGCTCGCATTGTCCAACAACCTTTTTGACATCTGCTTTCTGCTGTCGGAGATGGCTGGCCTGGATCAGAAATACATTGTCAATGTCATGGTGCGTTACGACGGAACCGGTATTGCCGTCCTTTGCCGGGCAATGGGGCTTGACGACAGTGATTACATGGCTCTCAGCCGAGCGCGCGCAACACAGAACAAACAACCTGCCACAACGGCAGACAAATGGCTGGAAGACTATCAGAGCCTGACAAATCGGGATGCCAGACGCCTGTTGTCGTTCATGAAGATCCGGTTGGGTACTCTGGAAGCACAGGCCGCCTGAGGTTAGGCCGCTTGACACTCCCTGCCAGTCTACTCGTCAGGGGTCCGGTTGTACTTGTCGGGTCACCACGGCCGCACCGGTTTCAAGTGTCCGGTGTACAGGGCATTTGTCGGCGATTTCCAACATGCGGGCACGCGTTTCCTGATCAATTTCGCCCTCTATCGTGATCAGTCTCTCAAACCGATCAATTTTGCCCTTTGCAGTTTTCAGATCGTCTGAACAGTCCAAACAGTCTGCCGCGTGAACCTTTCCGTGCAGGACACGCGTTCCTATCCGATCAACCGACAATCCCTTCCGGTCTGCATACATGCGCAACGTCATGTTGGTGCAGGCACCAAGGGCCGCCGACAGATACCCGTAAGGCGAAGGACCACTATCCAACCCGCCAACACTTGCCGGTTCATCAGAAATCATCCGGTGCGGACCACTGGCCACCATCGACTGGTATTTGCCCTGCCCGGTCTCAACCACATCAACACCGTCCTGTTCATGCTCCAATGCGGTATCCGGCACTTCGTCCAGATATCGGCTCGACCAGCAGGCGATGACACGGGCGGCGTATTCCGCATCTCCTTTTCCGGTTAGAAGGTGATCCGCCTTGTCCAGAGAAACAAAACTCTTCGGGTGTTTGGCCGCGACAAAAATATTTGTTGCGTTGTCGACACCAACTGTCTCGTCAAGTGGGCCATGCATTACTAACAAGGCTTTGCCAAGCCTTGCGGCGCTATTGAGAACAGATTGTTTTTCGAGGTCCTCGATAAACTCACGCCGAATTGTAAACGGACGCCCGGCGAGGCTGACTTCAACAGCTCCCTGTTCCCGGATATCACTGACAGCCTCTGCAAAATTATGCACGACATGAGTGGCGTCGGACGGCGCTCCCAAGGTAACAACCGCGCGTGCCTCAGGGATGTCGGCTGCAACAGAAAGAATGGCAGCCCCGCCAAGCGAATGACCGATCAAAAGCTGAGGGGCATCATAGTTCTGGCGTAAAAAGTCAGCAGCGAGCTTCAAGTCTTCAAGATTGGAGGAAAACCCTGTCGAAGAGAAATCGCCACCACTTCCGCCAAGTCCGGTGAAATCAAACCGCAAGACAGCAATGCCTTCAGCGCTCAACGCACCGGCGATGTGGCGAGCTGCGGGAATATCCTTGGAACAAGTGAAACAATGGGCAAAGAGCGCAAATGCCTTGATCTTGCCGGCAGGCAAATCCAGCCGCGCAGCAAGCTTCGCGCCATGTGCGCCATCAAATTCCAGTTTTAGTGGACGATTTGCCATTCTCGAGCCCTCCTGCGGATTGGTCCGCAAGAGGTAAGTCTATCATCGTGGCATGCAAATCACGGCTTGGTGTGAAATTCGTGACCACGCTCCGCTGAATTCAGAACTAGTCGCGGTCTTTCAGGATGGACTTGAGCTTCTTTTCTTCCTCATCAGAGAGACTTGCATCAGATGCAGTCGTTACTGCCGCTGCTGCCCGTGACCTTTTTTTAAGAGCGAGAAAGATCGCAAATGCACCAGCAATCAGTGCAAGGGGCCCGGCGGCCCACAAAAGCAGCGTGTGCCATGCAAATCGTGGCTTCAGGAGAACGAATTCGCCATAACGCGAGACGAGATAATCTATGACCTGGGCATCTGTGTCGCCTGCGACCAGCCGTTCGCGGACCAGAACTCGTAAGTCCTTGGCAAGAGGCGCATCGCTATCATCGATAGACTGGTTCTGGCAGACCATGCATCTCAGCTCGGTCGACAATTCCCTGGCCCGCTCTTCCAGCGCTGGATCAGCGAGCACTTCGTCAGGTGTGACCGCCCAGACAGGTGTTGCCGCAAGCGCAACAATGACAAACAGCGCAGCAAAAACATGTCGCATTATCTGATTACTCCGCCGGAACGCTTGCAGGGGTTTTGCGCTTTACCGCCGGCTTGGGCGCACCGACCCTCAACCGCCTATCCGCCATGGAGAAAACTGCTCCGATGGACATGATCACACAACCGATCCAGATCAGCGTAATCAACGGCTTGAAATAGATCCGGATATCCAGCGCCCCGTCCCCACGTGACTCTCCCATGGAAATGTAGAGTTGGGAGAAGCCGGTGGTATAAATTCCCGCTTCAGTCGTTGGCATCTGCCGGGCTGTATAGAGCCGTTTTGAAGGATCAAGCTCCGCTAAGACAATGCCGCCCTTGCGAACAGTGAAATGGCCGACATCTTCAACATAGTTGGCGCCTTGACGTGGCGCGGCCCCATCGAATGTGACTTCATAACCAGCAAGCTCGATCATGTCGCCCGGTCGCAGGGTTTCAATACGCTCATCCTGAAAAGCAGACGCCGTGACAATACCGAGAACCGTTACGCCGATACCGAAGTGTGCGACTGCAGACCCCCAGGCCGAACCGGGCAAACCAACGAGACGGGCGAAGCCGCGTTTCAAACCAACTTCAAACAATTTCACACGTGTGACAATTTCCGAAACCGCCCCCGCCATGACCCAGACCGCCAGTCCGACGCCAAGGGGAGCCAGGACCTTTTCCATACCCCAGAGCCAGAACGTGAACAGCGTCAGCAAAAGAGCAAGCCCCATGGCTGCATAGAGACGTTGGGCCGCGGCAAAAAGATCGCCGCGCTTCCATGACAGCACCGGTCCGAAGGGGACAGCAATCAGCAAAGGCACCATCAGCGGGCCAAAGGTCAGATTGAAGAACGGTTCCCCGACCGAGATTTTCTCTCCGGTCACCGCGTCCAGAACCAATGGATAAAGCGTACCGACCAGCACAGCCGCACAGGCAGCTGTCAGGAACAGGTTGTTCAAGACCAGTCCGCCTTCCCGGCTAATCGGTGCGAACAGTCCACCCTGCTTCAACATGGGCGCACGCCAGGCGAAAAGCGTCAGAGATCCACCGATAAACAGACACAGGAGGCCAAGAATGAAAACACCGCGCGCCGGGTCTGTTGCAAACGCATGGACAGATGTCAGGACGCCTGAGCGCACAAGGAATGTGCCGAGTAACGACAAGGAGAAGGTAAAGATCGCCAGAAGCACAGTCCAGACCTTGAGCGCCTCACGTTTTTCCATGACGATTGCCGAGTGCAGCAGCGCAGTACCTGCCAGCCAGGGCATGAAGCTCGCATTCTCGACCGGATCCCAGAACCACCAGCCACCCCAGCCGAGTTCGTAGTAGGCCCAGTAAGACCCCATGGCGATGCCCAGGGTGAGGAAACACCATGCAAGCAGTGTCCAAGGCCGAACCCAGCGGGCCCAGGCAGCATCCGTGCGTCCCAGTATCAGGGCGGCAACCGCGAACGAAAAGGTTATGGAGAAGCCTACATAGCCGACATACAGCAGCGGCGGGTGAATCGCGAGGCCGATATCCTGAAGGATCGGATTGAGATCGTTACCTTCAAAAGGTGGATTTGGAATGCGTGCAAACGGATTGGAGGTCGCCAGGATGAAGAGCAGGAACCCCGCCGAGATCCACCCCTGAACTGCCAGAGTTGTCGCGCGAAGGTCTTTTGGCAAGTTGGATCCAAACACACCAACCAATGCGCCGAAGAAGACCAGGATCAACACCCACAGGAGCATGGACCCTTCGTGGTTGCCCCACACACCGGTGAACTTGTAAAGCAGCGGTTTGGCGGAATGGGAGTTCTCCCAGACATTCACCACCGAGAAGTCAGAAACAAGATAAGCTGCCGTCAGAGCGACGAAAGACAATAACACCAATGCGAATATGGTCGCTGAAGCTGGTGCGGCGACTGCCATCAGCCGGTCATCGCCGGTCAGGGCACCCCACAATGGCACCACAGACAAAACCAGGGTCAATGCAAAGGCCAGTACCAGTGCGTAATGTCCGAACTCAACGATCATTGGTCTTCGCGTCCTGTTTCAAGACTTAAGTCTTTTGTCAGATAGTTTTCTGGCTGCTTGTGGCAATGTCAGTTTGATGCACTTTCATCACCCTGCCAATGTCCCTGTTTCTTGAGGGCTTCGGCAACTTCCTTTGGAACATAGTTTTCATCGTGCTTGGCAAGCACACTGTCTGCCACGAACACGCCATCCGGCGTGACCACACCTTCGGTAACGACGCCCTGACCTTCCCGGAAGAGGTCTGGAAGAATTCCTTTGTAAGTCACGGCTACGGAATTCTCCATGTCTGTTACACGGAAGCTCACCTGTGCATTTTCCGCCCGAACGACAGATCCGTCTTCGACCAGTCCACCCAGGCGAATACGTTGTCCGCTCGGTATGGTGTTTGTCGCGATATCAGTCGGGCTTTGAAAAAAAACAATCTGGTCATTAAGCGCAAAAAGGATCAATCCGAGCGCTACTGCCAATACAGCTCCTGCCGATCCGATCAGGGTCAAGCGTCTTTGCTTGCGTGTCATGTCAAATTCCCGTCCATTTCCAAACGCGGCAGTGCCCCTCCTGCCCGAGTGGAAGCTACTGTCATAGATTAGGACCCAATTAGACCCATCTTGTCAGCGGCGTCCTTGATCCTTGCCAATTCATCCGGATTATCTGCAAAAGCACTCTCAGCCAGTTTGAATGCAGCGATTGCTTTATCTTTTTCGCCCAGCACCATGTAGGCACGCAGCAACCGGCTCCACTCATCCGAGCTGCCACCATCGGCTTCCAAACGGGTAGCCAGACCCTCGACCATTGACCGAATCATGTCCTGACGGTCGGTCGCAGACATTTCCTGAGCAGCAGCCATTTCTTCAGCATTCGGCCCGGGCAGTCCGGACGGCGTGCCTTTCAACTCAGCAAGATTGCGTCGTGCGACCTGGACCCAAGTCTCTGTTTCGTCCGCGCCTTCAAGAAGGTTTTCCCAAGCCTTGATGGCCTCGTCGGTCTTGTCTTCTTGCCCAAGCGAAACTGCAAGCAGGAAACGCGGCTTGATAGCATTTGGATCCAACTTCACTGCCTGCTGAAAAACCTGGCGGGCTTCAGCCGTGACAACGCCTCCGTTGATCATGGTCATGGCTTCGCCCATATCGGTCAGCCACTCCGGATTTGGTCCAAGCAGCCGGTTTGCATTGTCAAAGGCGCGGATTGCGTCTTGCAGCTGGCCCTGCCTCATGTAAACCGGCGCAATGATCGCCCAGCCCTGGCCATCCTCAGGATTGGCAGCCAGATGGCGCTCGACCCTTGCGACAAGAACCTCGACAGATTGATTGTCAGTCGGCTCATTGAGGCGCGCTGCCAGCGGCTGATCCTGAAAATCCGGAGATCCCAATGCCAGATAAACAACAAGAGCTATAAGCGGAAGAATCACGATCGCGAGACCCTGCGCGACCCTCACACGGGTTCTCCCGGATCCAACCTCTGCCTTCTGCTGCTTTTTCTCATGAGCGGCCAGCAACCTGCGGGCCGTTTCGGTACGGGCTGCTTCCGCGTCTTTAACGTCAATCAAACCGCGCTCAAGTTCGTTATCGATTGCGCTTAGCTGTTCACGGTACACCGCTTCATCTGCAGTATCGTCCAGGTTTGAGGTCGATTGCCGAGCCCGCGCCATGGGTAACAAAACCGACAGCGCCGCGGCGGCTGTCAAGACAGCTATCAGGATCCATAATATCATGGGCGCACTATAGACCGCTGATGGAGTTGAAAATCAAGCTATTCAAACTGTGACCAGCAGTCGCGGCGAACACATTCCGTTCAAAACGCGCAAAATGTCATTTCTTATAGCGGGTCACGCCCGGCGCAGAGCATTCTTTATCAGTTTGCGTTCCGGGTTTGAGGGCACAAAATTACCCTCCGTATTCGTCGGCTTTGTCACAGCAGATTGCCGGCTGCGTCGCAACTGTGACGCATACTCTTCACCAAAATAGATTTCAGACAGCATAATCGAAACATCAGCAGCTGACTGCTGTGCTTCCAATTGCGGGCCGTTCAGTTTTCCCAAATCCGAAATCAGCGAGCGCGTCACGATTTCCAGCGTTTGCTCGACAGCCTGCCGTGTCCGCCTGCCAATGTCATTGACCGCAAAAGTCTCTGAAGCATTACGGACCATTGAAACCACTCGAAGAGCCCGCACGGCATCATCTATTGCCAACTGATTGGTTTCCAGCTGGCCATTCTTGTCGATCTTGGGAACTTGCAATGCACGGCGAACCGCGCCGTGTGCGTTGTTCAACTCCCTTGTAACGACGTCTGAAATACCGCGTTTTGTATCAGACAGACGTCTATGCCAGGCACCGGTAACCGTGAGGTCGAAATCGCGTTCTACACCGCGCACCAGAGAGTGGTACTCTGACAAGGCATTGGAAAAGGCCACTGGGTCCGGGTTATGGTTGCGATGGTCCAGCGCAAGGATATGCAGTCTTTCCGCTTCGCTCATCACCACATCAACAAATGGTGAAAACTGCGAATTTGCTATCGTCTTCGGATCATCATCGCCTGCCAGTCGGCCAGCGAATGAACACAGGGCGGACGGCGCCTCAGTCCGGTCCACCAAGCCAGCTGCAAGAATGGCCACGTGATCTGGAAAACGTGCCGAACATTTGTTCACCAGACGCAAAACGTCTTGATCTTTCTTAAGGCGATGCTCGTTTATCCGGTCCGGCATGGCTTGAAGAAACGGCAAAAGCCAGCGTTCAGCAGCGAATATCTTCTGTATATCGTTCAGTTCGGCGATCCCGCGTTCGCCGCCCAGCTCCATCTTGATACGGCGCCGCTCTTTGTCAGATTGCGTGCTGCCATGCAGAGCTTCTCCCAAGGCATCCACGGAACGTGTCCGCAAAGCCTGAACGAGAAAATCTATTCGCTCACCGCTCACCGCGGCGTTGCCCGCCTGCTCGAGAACCAGCCTGACATCCATTGGCATAAGGTCGCGACTGATCCATTTCCAGACTCTATCCAGTGAGCCTCTCAGGATGCGACCTTCTTGGCGGATCGGCAATAACTCGTTGATTAGAAAGCTATCTAGCGGCGTAAAAAACATGCGCTGGATCTGGCCGCGTCGTTGGTCCCCACCGGGCATATCAGGCGCAACCGGCAGCGGCTCGCGGAGCAATGTCAAAGCAGATGTGAGGATCAGTGCAAGGTGCGGATCAGCATTCTTTTGCGACTTGGCACGTTCGAGATTACGCACCAAAGATTCAACAGCCTTCGGGCTAAGGCTGCTCAAGTAGGTTGCGATTTTCGTCTCAAGCTGCTCTGAATAAGCCATTCAATGAGTCAATTATCCGTCCAATTCAATCAGATAATACGACTGCAAGCCTTAACTAAGTATTTAGAATAATATTGATGTTTTTCTCGATATGCACTTATAGATTGCATTTTTTAATTTTCCATCAACCTATAACCTGCCACTTGCCGCGACTTGTTTCACATGCGGTACCGCGCGCTTGTAATGTGCGGCCCTGCAGAACCATTTCATGGGTAAACTCTCGGCAAGACGTTTCATTCACGGAATAAACTGGTCCGGGTCGAACCTGGCCGCTACGTCCGGTACGCTCGTTCTGCCAGGATACTGCGACCCCGACGCCGCGTGCCTTAAGCGCGCGATTCTGGGCTTTTTCAGCAGCACGCCGGTCAGATCCGTCAAGAGCATCGCCAAATTCGTTGTTCACAAGCACCGAAATTGCGACGTTGGCTTCTGATTCAGCGGCACTGGCAGCCGGATCGCCAAAGGACGAACCCCAGCTTCCAAGACCGTTTTGTCCGGATGCTATTGAACAACCACCGAGCAGGACAGCGGTTAGAAGACATATGGCATTGCGCAAACGCATGCTTGAAAGCTCCTGGAAGGCCAAATGACTGGCAATTCCCAACATAGGAATCAGTGATATTTTCTATTTGTGGCCGAACTTGGCCACAATCCAGTTATTTGTCCTGTGATTTGCATCACATTCTATAACAACCTGTCAGATTTCCCCTAAATTGGGTTCAGTCGCTGCTGAGTTGCGGTAAAGTCAACTGGGCCTTCAAACCACCAAGGTCAGACTGGTCAAGTTTGAACGTTCCGCCGTAGAGCCCTGCAAGATCCGCAACAATGGACAGACCCAATCCAGTTCCTGGAACGGTTTCATCCAGCCGCTTGCCGCGCTGAACAGCTTCCGCGCGCTGTTTTACAGTCAGCCCGGGTCCATCGTCTTCCACGATCACATCGAACATGGCGCGATTGTTCGTCGGGTCATTCGACAGTGAAACCGAAATCTCAACTTTCGAACTGGCCCATTTGCAGGCATTGTCGATCAAGTTGCCGGTCATCTCCTCAAGGTCCTGACCTTCCCCGCGAAAGCGGATAGGAGCGGCTTGGCTCAATTGGATTTGAAGTTCCTTGTCGCGGTAGATCTTTTCCATCGCACGGACCAGCCTGGCAAGAACGGGCTCGGTATCGCAGGATACTCCGATCACGCGCCGCTGCGCCGCCATTCGGGCTCGCTCCAGATGGTGCTGGATCTGTGTCGACATGATCGCAGCTTGTTCTGTCACCTTGTCCGCCAGAGGGCCATCGGATGATCGTGCCTCGTTGGAAATAACAGACAACGGCGTTTTAAGACCGTGGGCCAGATTGCCGACGTGCGTCCGAGCCCTTTCCACAATCTCCTTGTTCGAAACAATCAGCGCATTCAATTCCACGGCAAGGGGTGCAATCTCGCGCGGCAAGGCTTCATCTATGCGTTCGGCCTCACCCTGCCTGACAGTACTCAGGGATGAGCGCAATCTCGAAAGCGGCTGCAATCCAACCCGAACCTGTAAGAAAATAGCGAGGATCAGACCGATCCCAACGATGCAAAGCGTCAGTGCAACCAGTCGGGCGAATTCATGGATATCCGCCCAGTAGCTGGCTGTTGCCGCCCCCACTGCGATGACATAGGCCGTATCGCCGATCGTGATGCGTTGCTGGAGAACCCTGACCTCGTCATTGGTCGGACCTGCAATAAACGAAGCGCCAGACTCTTTGTCACCAAGCGACGGCACATTCAACGGATCGCCGACGAGTGACTCTGATGCATAAAGGATCTGCGGCCTATCAGCTCGCCGAACAGTCCAGTACCAACCATTCAACGGCAGCGAGAATCTTGGATCACCCCGGTAATTTGGCTGCTGAACAGTCGGTGAATTGCGGGTGGACACTTCATCGCTACTCTCCAGCATCTCGGAGATCAGTGCCTTGATGTGGACTTCCAGCTGAACATCAAATGCCCTTTCGCTCGCGCTCTGATAAAGACTGACCAGGAACACCCCGGCCAAAGCCAGGGCCAAGGCCGACCAGACAGCGGCAACAAGGACCAGGCGGGCGGCCAGAGAACGCTGATTTTTGCGCCGCTCTGGCGAGCCGGATCGTTCAGGCTGCTCAGCTGTCACCAGCATCCCCCAAACGATATCCAAGTCCCCGGATGGTCTCGATCATGTCCGATCCGATTTTCTTGCGAAGGCGGCCAACAAAAACTTCAACAGTGTTGGAATCGCGATCAAAGTCCTGATCATAAAGGTGTTCGGTCAGCTCGGTTCGGGAAATGACCTTGCCTTGATGATGCAGGAGATAGGACAGCAGACGAAATTCGTGAGAGGTGAGCTTGATGGAAGAACCGTCAACCGTGACCCGGCCGGCTCTCAGGTCCAATCGGACCGGCCCACAGGTAATTTCGTTGGAGGCATGTCCTGCAGCACGGCGAACAAGCGCACGAACCCGGGCGAGCACTTCTTCCATGTGAAATGGTTTGGCAACGTAATCATCCGCCCCGGCATCGATACCCGCCACCTTGTCCGACCAACGGTCGCGCGCGGTCAGAATGAGGACCGGCATCAAACGCCCGTCGCGGCGCCATTTTTCCAGAACAGACAATCCATCGAGCGTCGGCAAGCCGAGATCCAGAACGACGGCATCATAGGGTTCCGTATCGCCCAGAAAGTGACCATCCTCGCCATCTGTCGCACTGTCGACCACATAGTCTGCTTCTTCGAGAGCCGTGACCAACTGGCGGTTCAGGTCGGTATCGTCTTCAACAACAAGGATACGCATCGTGTTTGTCTTTTTCGCTGAATGCTTTTTTCAAATATTTGCGCCGACGACGTCAGCCCGCAATGAGGTCTTACCTGCTAGCGGCTTGCATTGACTGTGACGGTGGTCACCTTGCCGTTCTTTAGGACCGAAAGAACATAGACATAACCACCACCTCGACGGCAGAGCTCAGCCTTGACGATTTCACCGCCTGCCTGCCCTGCAACAGAGCCAAGAGATTTTGCCTGTCCGCTTGCTACAGCCTGCCGGGCCTCGCCCTGGGACAAGCAGGCTGCTTCTGCGGGCAAAACCGCAGCTAAAGTTAATACGATAAAGGCGAAAATCTGTTTCACGTGTTCAATTCCGTTCCTGCCGCACCACTGTTCTGGCAAGGTGTAATCAATTTCACCTGAACGCAAGCTGAACCGATCGCCCAAACTGTTCCTTTTTGAACAAAAAGCCTGCGCCCCATGGTTCACGACAGCGTGCACCAATCGAACTCAAAAATCATGCTACGGTCGAATTATGTCAGTCCTTTCGTACCTTCCGACCAGCAAGTTCAGATCGCAGCACTTCCTTGCTAAATTGATTGCCAGCGGAGTCTGGCGAGTCTTCTTAACAGGGGCAACGCTCTGTTTCGGCATACAATCTGCGGCTGCTTGTTCCCTCGCCCTGGTTTTGGCCATGGACGGATCCGCAAGCGTTGATCAACGCGAACATCGTCTGCAACTCAATGGTTTGGCGGATGCCTTGCGAGACCCCGATGTCGTTCAGGCGATATTAGCTGTTGGCGGTATTTATATCACGAGCTTTGAATGGAGTGGCCGCTATCAACAACAGCAACAGCTCGGTTGGCGGTACTTATCTGATGCCATAAGCGCTCAAGGTGCTGCCGAAAAATTGCGCAAGGCAGCTCGCGGCTACACCGAATTTCCGACTGCGCTCGGATACGCACTGGGACACGCATCGCTGCTGTTGCAAAAGGCGCCCCAAACCTGCCGCCGAAAAGTCATAGATATAGCTGGCGATGGCAGCAACAATGATGGATTTGGGCCATCGAGCGCCTACAAGGCGTTCGATTTTGAAAACGTTACCGTCAATGCGCTCGTGATTGCCGGCATGGACGAGTTGTTGGTCGATTATTATCGCAGCAAGGTCATCAAGGGCCCCGGTGCCTTTGTCGAAGTTGCCGGAACCTACAACGACTACGCCGAGGCCATGAAGCGCAAGCTGATCCGGGAAATATTCGGCAGCGGATATGCCTCTTTGCAGTAATTTCAGCCGAATTCACCCTCGTTGGCAAATTATCACGGTCGACGCCGTTTTGTTTGCTCATCGAGGGCGGTCGCAAACACATTGAACGGCATCTGTTCACTCAAGGCCCGCAACATCAGTTGTTTCTGGGTTTCAGGAGCAAGTCCGCCAACGGGTGGATCACGATCCAGATTGGTCGGGAAAGAATAGCCTTCCGCGCAAGATGAGACGACGGCATCCAGTGCCGAGGTGCTGATTTGCTCCCCTTGCACCTTCTTTAGCAAGACCGGATATATTGCGAGGCACATGGCTTCCCGGTCGATGGTCTCCATGGCACGCCCGAATGCGGAGGACACCTGCAGGAGATTGGCCATCCGCTGGATATCACCACTGGTGTTGGCACCAGCAGCATGAAACAGCGCCGGATTGAAAAACACCGCATCTCCCTTTTTCAAGGGCAGTTGAATGCAGGTCTTATCGAAATGTTGCTTGAACGCATCCAAACGATAGGCCGCGTACCCCGGGCGGTAGAGCTGTGAAAACGGTAGCAGTTTTGTTGGTCCGCTTTCCACTGGCATATCTGTATGCGCTATTGCTCCTTGAAGGGTCATCACCGGTGACAGATCATGAACATGTGCCGGATATCGGGCGCAGTCTTCCGCACTTTGAAAACCGAGATGGTAATCCCGGTGTGCCTGTTGTGCGCCTCCACCAGGCCGAACCAGGTTGACTTGCGCAGTCATTTGATAGTTCGGGCCGAGCCAGGCTTCGCACACAGTATCTATTGCAGCATTTGCAAAATACTCCACAAAAGCCTCCGGGGATTGCAGGCAGAGTTTTTGCAGAGAATTCCAGATCCTGTCATTGGCACCGGCCGCGGCAAAATGGTCTGCTCCTCCACCCGAAGACGCCTTTTCTGCAGCAATGACTTGATTGTAAATCTCGCTTGCCTTGTCGATCGCGGAGGTCGTGGCATAGGCGCCTTTCAATACCAGAACACCAGAGTGATCTTTGAGCACCCTCGCCCATTCCGCCATCAGGCGCATTCGTCCCTCTTCCCCGGCAAGCGCATTCTGCAGACCATTGATGCTGTAGATCGGAACATTTTTGACAATCCGATCAGCATGAGGAACTTCGCCACGATCCAGTTGTCTGCCGACGAGTTCCTTGAAGTCTTCAAGACTGCAGCTGGCTTCATCGAAATAGCCGTCTGATCCAACTTGACGATCCATAATGCCCTCCCGCGGTCGCTGTTGGAATGAACCTAGCAAAACACGGCCTTGCGCAAGTGGCAAAAATCCATCAAGAATCCATCAAATGACCCATCGGTTTCCTGTAAAAGAGATTGCGTTACAATCCGGAGTGAGCACCGCAACGGTTGATCGTGTGCTTAATCAGCGCCGGAATGTCAGCCCTCAGACAATCCGCCGAGTTCAGGGTGCAATAGAAGAACTGAAACGACAGGAAACGCAGCTTGCCGCAAAAGGCCGTCGTTTCTTTATAGATATCATCGTTGAAGCACCAAGCCGGTTCAGTCGGAAGATTCAACTCGCCAGCGAGACCGTTCTCACGGATTTCAAACCGACCGCAATCAGGCCGCGATTCACCCTTTCAGAAACTATGTCTGTAGAAGACTGCGTCGGCGTTTTGGAGCGTATTGGAAAAAGGGGCAGTCAAGGCGTCTGCCTCAAGGCGAGAGATACCAGGGAAATTAGGGTAGCGATATCGAATTTGATGCGTAAGAGTATCCCGGTCGTTACGATTTTCACCGACGTTACCGGCTCAAATCGCCTAGCTTATGCCGGATTGAACAACTTCGCTGCAGGACAAACTGCAGCCTATCTGATGCAAGAGCTCCTCGATGGATCGGCAAAAACGGTCCTGACGACACTCAGCCAGCATGTATTTCAGGGAGAAGAAGACCGCTATCAGGGGTTTTTGTCGGAACTCAGCTGCCTTCGTCCAGACTTGTCCGTTATCGATGCCAGTGGCGGTAGCGGACTGAACCCTTCGACCGGTCGGGAAATCGCAGACAAAGTACCCAAACACATCAAGGTCGATGGTGTCTATTCCATGGGAGGCGGCAACCAGGCTGCTCTGGAAGTGCTCTCCGAAATTCAAAAAACACTGCCGGTATACATTGCGCATGATCTGGATGAGGACAATCTGGACCTCTTGCAAAATCAGAAACTTACTTTCGTTCTTCATCATGACTTGAAAGCAGATATGCGAGCTGCCTTCCGCCAAATTCTCGCTTTTCACGGCATAGGGGACAAACCAACCTCGTCTCAGAGCGACATTCACATTGTCACGCCCAAGAACATCCCTGCCGATCTCGCTTGAACTAGCAGGAAACTCGCTCAGGACCCCGGCTTGTTGTAACCAGCCTCTTCCATCGAATGGTAGAAATCTTTCAGCGTTTTCCCCGGTTCCGGTCTGAAACGATCCCCTTCTTCCCAGATGGCGTCGATGCGGTCGAGACGGAACATGCGAAAGTCCTCCCGAAGTTCACACCAGGCAACAAGCGTCCAGACTTTCCCCCAGAACCAGAGGCCGAGCGGGCGGATTGTGCGCGTTGAGGCTTCGCCTTGTGCGTCGGAATAGGAAATGGAGAGACGTTTTCGACTATCGCTGGCAGCTTCCAGAAAATCGATATGAGATCGGATTTCCGGCGTCATTTCCCGCGCGAAAGCGTGAATCTCGATCTCGTTTTGCCGCACCCGTGTCTTTTCCGGAATGACAGCATCAATCTTGACCAATGCCTCTTCGGCAGCCCGGGCCATCGTCGCGCCACCCCATGCCCGAATGATCCGGGCACCGGCAAGCAAAGCAACGATTTCATCGCGGGTGAACATGAGCGGTGGCAGATCGTAGCCATCTCTCAGGATATACCCGACCCCGGCGGCTCCCTCAATCGGAACTCCTGATGCCTGCAGATCTGCCACATCCCTGTAGATGGTCCTCTCGGAGACTTCCAGCCATTCAGCCAGTTGCCGAGCCCGAACGAGCCGACCACCCCGCAGATATTGAACAATCTGAAACAGGCGGTCGGCACGTCTCATGGATTAAGTTCCTCAGTTTGCGGAGAACATGCCGATTGAGTTGCCATCGGGATCTTCTCCATACGCAAAGCGTCCAGCGGGAATCGCAATTGGATCGGAAACAACTTCGCCGCCAGCAGATGCAAAACGCTCCATGGTTTCCTCAAGGCTGTCCGGACACGAAATGTGGACTGTTGCCCCGGTGCCTTTTTCTGCTGGCTTCCCGGGATAAAGATGGCCCGCGGCGCCTTGATCGTCTTTGGTCGGGAACATCGCAAAAGGATTTGGTCCCATGTCGGTAACAAGGTTGAGCTCCGTTTTAAAGACCTTGTTGTAGAAGCTGATCGCCTTGTCCATGTCCAGAACAGGAATTTCCATCCAGACAGTAAAGTTATCGGGTGTATATGCCATGGTAAATCTCCTTAGGCGTTTCGTTGGGAGGATACCTAGCAAAGGCCTCCTGACAGCATTGAGTCAGGAGATGTCAGGTGCACGTGACTTATTTTTAAACCCTTATTCACGTCCCCAGTCTGTAGAGGAAGCCCAGAACAGACTGATACCGCGCCGCTATGAGGAACAGCGTCGTTTAATTTCCACCGGCAAACCACTGTAAAAATGAGAGTTATGACTGCTCGCAAGGGGCATAGAACCAATTATCACAATGTCGTTAGGCATTTGTTCAGCGTGCACGCTAAAATTGATGATATTTCCATAGACAATTCTACCTATTGACCTGTTCTTAATGAACAATCGTCAGGGTGACCGTCCAAGGTCACTGGTGAACCAATGTCAGATAGAAATCCTGCACACATAAAAAAAAGAATGCCTCAAGGTATATTGGCCGGTTTGGCAACTGTTTTGACAACCATGTTCGTTGTCTGGATCAGCTTGGTCATCGATACGCAGCGGGATTTGGGAGAACAGACAAAAAAAATACCAACGGCATGGTTGAGCAAACTCGAATCCGGTCATCTTCTTTATGCTGAGCTGGAACAACTTCGATTTGCCGAGTGCGGCGAGGCTCACCTCCAGAAGCTCAATGAAATTGCCTATAAAAGCGAATATGTCAAAAATATTTGGTATTTCCCTGACAGCGATACCCATGCAGCATGCTCTTCAGGATTTGGACGTTGGAAGACACCAATAGACTTGGGCGCACCAACTATTCCTGATGTCTTCCGTCACGGATATACCAGTTGGATTGGTGTCCCGTTTCGCGGGGTCGAAGGCGTTGATCGTGTGACGCTTATCAAGAAAAATCGTTACGCTCTTTCCTATACTCCGACCGGGGATCAGGATTTCGCGGAAGAGGATTTCATTTATCTGGCGGATCCCGACGATCCCAACAAAATCGTTCAGAAAATCAATGGAAACCCAAACCTTCCAGAGCTGTCACGGAACAGTTTTGGTCCGATATTCGGGAATGTGTATGCTCAATCGTGCGCCACATTCAAAGGCGACATATGCTATATGACGATGATTCCGGCCCAAAAGGTGCTGAGCGAAAATCTCTCATTGATCCTGCTACTTGTTGTCTTCAGCCTTGCATTGGGGTGGCTCGTTTGTGAGCGTGTAAGCAGGTCTGTTCGTAGACGGTTGACGCCACGTGGACGAATACAGGCAGCGATGCAAAACGGCGGCAACAATTTTTATTGTCACTATCAACCGATCTTGTCTCTCAAAACCATGCAGGTGGAAGGGTGCGAAGTACTCGCTCGGTTTGAGGACAATTATGGCCCGCTATACCCGGATCAATTCATCCCGATTGTGCAGGATATCCAATGCACCTGGGACTTTACAGAGAATATACTCAACAAGGCACTGGATGATTTGCGACCATTGCTCGAGGACAAACAAGACTTCAAGATCTCAATCAATTTTTTCCCGGAAGACCTCGAAAACGACAGATTTTTTCAGGTCAAGCAGTCGCAGGTTTTGGCAAATGCACTTGAAAACGGCATTACACTTTCCTGCGAAATCCTGGAAACCGGCATTCGCCAGGGTTCAAGCATCACCGATGCCCTTGATTATTTGCGCAGTCTCGGATGCATGATTGCCATTGATGACTTCGGGACAGGTTTCTCCAACCTGGCTCAGATCAGGGAACTGAAACCGGACCTGATCAAGATCGACAAAGTGTTCGTGGAGGATTTGTCACCAAACACCGAGGTCGCCCAAAGTGCATTCCTGTATGCGATCCTGGATATTGCGCGCGCGCACAATCTCAAAGTATGTGCTGAAGGAATTGAGACCATGGAACAACTGGCCTCTCTCCAGAACCAAAACGTCGATTATGGACAAGGGTATTTCTTCGCCAAACCAATGCCGATCGAGGACTTTGGTCTGAATCTCCTGAAAAGCACTTTCAGTAACCGATTTCGACCCGACGACCTTCTTTCCGAATTTCTGGCAACATCAACGGACACAGCCTGACCGAAACACAGATGGTCATGACCGGGAATTTATACCCCGCATGACACTTCGAGCGCCATCCACCAAAAACAAACTGGTGACAATCGCCCCGCCCCAGTCCCGCAGGACCGGGACTTCCGCAATCGCCCAGCCGAACCTGAAGACGCTGTCGAGACACACTGCGGCCCACCACAGTCCGAGTGGTAAAACAAAGAGCATTCTTCCCAAACGACCGGCTGACCAGAAGTGTCCACTTTCAGCCAACAGGACTGCGCGCGCCTGACGCCGGGCGTCAATTTCCGCCCTGATCTCTTCTGCTGCAAGGTCGGCACTGATTTGCGTTTGTTGCGTTTCTGAGCTCATCCGCGATTCCAGGTGACGCAATACCCGATCGAGAAACCCGGAACTTGCGATCCTCAGTAACCAGCCAATCACCGGGTTTGGTCCTTGCGCCAGCCGGTCGGTCCGGACGTGATATGGCGCAGCAGGATATTGGCAAGTCCAAGCCCCAATACCAGAAGAGATGCCCGTTCGGGTGACAGTATCAAATGCCAATCAGTTGAAGTCATGAAAGACAGAACCTCCAGAACCAATATGGTCACCCCGGCAACACTGTTCAGCACGAGCGTTTTCCATCCACGCATGTGGGTCTCCTTCCAGAAATTGGCGTAAATGAGAGAGAAATCGGGAGGACCTGGCGGACTTCAGGCGCGGCAGAGAAATTCCTTCAATCCGAAAAAGATGGCACCGCGATTGCGCCATATCTGATGAAAAAGCCAACCAGTGATCAACACCGCAGAAACACCAAGGAAAATCAGCGGCAACGGAACTTCCACGATCAGCATTCCGCCTCCCGTCAGCACGGTCATCGCTCCGATTATCCCGGTTCCATCGCGCATCGCGGCCCCGCGCTCCATCGCCGTGCGGGTGGCTGGACCTGGAACGCCGTCAACGATCAGCGGAGGATTGGCTCTTTGAAAAGCGCAAACAGCGGCTTTGGTGCGTTTGCCCCAGACACCGTCAAGCGGCCCCGGATCATGCCCAAAAGACTTCAGGTGACGTTGCAACTCAAGAACATCACTTCCTGGGACTGGTGACACTGCCGCCGTAACAACACCATAGTCGCCGCTTTCCAGCAAGCGCGCTTCGGCAGCCCGTCGCCGGACAAGCCCCTTGAGATGCTGTCCAGCTGCGGTGGTTCCTGTGTTTCTCAGCAGCGCGGCAGCCTTGGCAACTTGCTCGTCTTTCAAGGCTTTGGCCCAGCGCCACGAGAGCGCGCGAGCGCCCAGATTATAGTCGACCGACACACAGGCATCGAGTTGTGTTTGCGACAGGTTAGGCACCTTGCCTAGAACGGGCGGCGTATATTCCTCATCCAGCAACTTGACCAAAAGCCTGTTGGCCTGTTCGCGGGAAAGCTGATCACCGACGGCAAGTTTCTGGCCATGGATGGTCCGCCACCAGGCAGCAAACACACGGCTACGCATGGTGAAGCCATAGCCTATCGTCACCACCCCGACAGGGTCCAGGTAACCGCGTGACATAAATCCTTCATGGGCTGCCAGAAAGGCAAGGCCCTGGTCACTGACTTTCATGAAAGCCCCTCCAGAAAATATCAGATCGTTTTCAAAAGACGCTGATTCGCCGCTGCTGTGAGGCAGAGGGTTTTATGCTTCGGGAGCGATTGGCAGAAAACAATGCACGGCAATGCGCACGGTTCCGCCGGTAACCCCGACCCGCTCGTAGGCATGAATGATGTGCGGATTTTCTGTGATGGCAGCACTCAGGATGCCAACATGTTTTGCCGGGCTTCCGTCTCGCCAGCGAAAGACCAGGACATCACCCGGCTCTGCGTGTTCTTTGGCACACTCAACCAACCAGCGCCTGCCTGCCGCCAGAAGGCTTTACTGACCGCTGGTCTCGGCCCAGTCAGATGAATAGTCAGGCGCTGTTTCCGGTTCATCGCCATAAAGCGCCCGCCAGATTCCGCGCAGCAAGCCAAGACAATCACACCCACAACCTTTCAAGCTTGCTTGATGCTGGTAAGGCGTTCCGAGCCAGCTGCGCGCTTCGTTCAAGACTGCTTGCCGCACGACATTCTGTTGCGGTTTCAGCCGTTCAGGAGACAAGTGCGCTGCCATCATTTTTTCCCGTATTGCTGTTCGGATAGGATAGCGCGAAGTCGGTTCCAGGCATGTGCGGAAAGCCTTGAAAATTTATATGATTGGAGAATTTTGACGCACAGGTCGTGAGGGATTTGTCGCACCCCGCCGTGACCCTTAGCGCAGTCCCGTTTGCATGGATCTTGGGCGCAGGCTGGAAGAGTGCCAGCTGTGTTTCACCATTGTCGATCCGGTGACTGGCAATTTCAGATGCATATCCAGCAACCGGCCCGTCCAAGACCTCAAGGCGGCCACCGCCAAACCACCCGCTGGCAAAGCCACCCAAGCCACTGGCCCGAACCCATTCAAAGGACGCACTCAAAACAGTCCCTGCCGAATGATAGGCGGCGATATCAAGATCGACCGCGCACCGCGCATCGCCCAAGTCAGCATCACAGGATTTCGAGAACACACGTCCCCTGCGAGCTTCGAGCAGATGCGCAAGACCGCGCAGTTCGGCTTGAAACGCGTCGCCGGTTCGCGTGATTTCACCAATGTGGGCGCGGCGCAGCAGAACATTGTCTGTTGGTTGTTGCCAGTTGACCAGATAAACGCCGACTTCGGCATTGTCCCAAAGCCCTGCCTCCAGATCATCTTCGCTCAAAGCGGGGCTGGTCAGAGCTCCGGCAACATCGCCGCCGCCGGTCGCCAAATCCGGCCCAACGGTCATTGCGGTTGCCGACAATCCACTTTCAGGATGGCAGATGACACCATCAACGTTTAATGGCCGATCATGGTCGGTAAACCCAAGCCTGACATCGTCCGTTCGGGTGACGATCCAGCAGGCAGAAAGCGTTGTGACCCGGCTCGCAAGATGCGTTGCCAGGCTCTCCGGGAGCGTTTTCATTTGATTTCCAACTCTGTTGCGGAAACTCAGGTCAGTCTGATCTCAACCATCGGAATTGATGGAATATCGCCCGCCTCGAAGTGCGTCAGGCTGAGTTCAAGACGGTCGGTGTCGAAGCGAACCGGAACCTCGAAGGAACACCCGGCGGTCACCTCCACTGCGACGGTAGGCGGAGAACTCAAGACCAGTTCACCAGTTGCCGGATCAATTGAATAATCAATTCCCTCGGTCACCGGCACACCGCCAACGGCCACTTTGACACTGGCATCCTCCGGCAACCGGATGTCGCGCACATAAGCCGCATCGCCGCTGCCATAAGTCTTTATCAGGCGGAAACGGTCGAGCGTTCCGTCCCCCGTCCCGATAACCTCGTCGAAGGCGGTCGGTGCACTTCCGTCGGCAGTCGAGACATGATCGAACGGGTCCTTGAACCGAAAGCCATATAATCTGCCACGGGTTTTTTCAAAAAATGCGAGTACAGCTCGTAAGTCAGTAAGAGACCGGATACCGGTGGCTGCGTCATAGCGTCGCCGACTGTCTGCCCAGCGCGCATTCCGGGTCTCAAACCCTGTCGCGAGCTGAACGATCTCGGTGCGCCGTTCCGGGCCGCCCAGCGCACCAAATGCGACACCAGCCGGAAAGCTTTCGTTCAAGAACCCATCCATGAATTTCTCCGCCGCTAATCCGACTGCGATTGATCTGTCTCAAGGTGCGCAAACTTCTCCAGCGGCACTTTGAGACACATAAAAAGGAGGCATATATGAGCCACGTTCCACACGAACTGCACGAAGAATTCCCTGATGCCGGAGATGCATTGCATGCTTTGAAAACAAGCGACGCACACTTCGCTCGTCTGGCTGACGAATATCACGAGATCAACCGCGAAGTGCACCGCATTGAAACTGATGTTGCACCGGCTTCTGACGAAACCCTGGAAGATCTCAAGAAGAAGCGTCTTTTTCTGAAAGACCAGATCGCTGCCATGTTGGCGGCCGCGGCTAACACCGCGACCTGAGCCCCTCCTTTTCGGGCCGGTGTTAGAGCCCGCGCCGTCCCCGTCCGACGGCGCGGGCAACTATTGCAGAAACCTGCGCCTCGGATCGGCGGAAACTTTCCGCATCTGGAGTGGTCACATTGATCTGCACCGCGGGCATCGTGCTGCGACCTGCGTTTCCAGCACGCACTCCAAGACGCCCATCAGCCCCTCGGGCCAGCGGCAAGATCGCTTCGGGGCCTGCTTCGCCCATCAAACCCGTCGCATTGCCAAGGTCAAACAAGGCGGGAGATGACACCACGCCTCCTTTGGCAAAAGGCAATATGTTGCCAATCGCCTGACCAGCGAGCTTCTCCAAGGGAGCCAAGGCAGAGGTCAGGACACGCGACGATGCTGAAAGCGCGATCTGTCGAAACGTCGCCTCAAGCGATTTGCCATCCACCAATGCCGATTTCAAACCACCGACAAGAGTTCTCGAAATCCCTTGTGCAGACCGGTTGATTTCTTCCATCTGCAACCTGAAGTCTTCAAGCTCGTCCAGCGGCAGATCCAGCTCAAGGCGTTGATCGGGCATAAGGCATTTCCTTGGAAGAATGGGGGTCAGTGTTGATCCGGAAATTGCTTCAGCAACACATCCAGTCTGGCACGCTCGGGAGCATCAACGACAAAGGAGCGTCCCAGCGCAGCGCTCAGCTCTTTCGGCGTAGCGGTCCAAAAATCTGAAGGTTTCCATGAAAGCTGCGAAGCCGCCAACCGTATCAAGTGCGCCCAGGGCAGCACTAGTCGTTGTCCTGTCTGTTGTCTTCGCTCTCAGGCGTGGGGTCACCGAATGCCGCGGACAGAAGGTCGGCTGTGACAGCAGCAAATCCAGCAACACCGCCTGTTGCCTGCATCATGGCCACCTGATCATCAGAAACATCATGCCCGGCTCCGCGAAGCCCCGCTCCCAGAATGACAACCATGTCCTTTGCTGAAAGGGTGTCCGCAGAGAATCTGGCCAGCAGTTCGGACAGGCTTTTGCAGTCGAATGCATTTTCCAGTTCAGCCAGAGCTCCAAGCGTGAGCACCAGCGTCCACCTGCGGCCATCGAGTTGAGCCGATATCTCGCCACGAATACGGTTGGGCATGGAAACTTCCCCCGCTCTTTTGAATATCCGCGTTCAGATCGCGGTAAACGTTACCGCACCGGCAGACGACAACGACAGTTCAAAGGTCACTTCAGTATCGTGACGTCCGGCATACTCCAGAGCCGTGATCTGAAACGGCCCTTCCAAAGTCCCAAAATCAGGAACGATCACCTGCCACGGACGGATGAGGCCATTGAAAAAGAGATCCCGCACCTGGGCATCGCTTTGAGCGTCCCGAAACAGGCCGGAGCCGGACAGACTGGCCGCTCGTGTGCCCGCCCCTTCCAGAAGTTCCCGCCAGCGGCCGACACTGTCTGCCGATGTAATGTCGACGCTTGTGGCATTGAGGGCAACTTGCCGTGCCCGCAGCCCGGCGACAGTCACGAAAGTGCCAACATCATCGACATCCAGTTTCAAAAGCAGATCACGTCCGCGTTGTGCGCCCATTTCGGCCTCCAAGACTTGAAAAAGCGGGTTAGCTCAAAGGTTCGGTCACCGCCCTGAGAGCGCAGGTCGCCCGAAACCCGCGCCCATCCCGCAGGCGTCGGCTGACAACGTTGGTCACTGTCAGATTGACCAGTCGGTGACCGGTCAAAGGAACTGGCCCGTTCATCAGCACTTCCGCAGACCGGCTGGCTGCATGGACAGCCTGATCCCGGCTTTGCTCCCGCGAAAAAGCGCTTAACGTGAGATCATGAATCAGACCAAGGCCGGGATCTGCGAGCAAAGGTCGGCTCTCAAGGGTGTCCAAAACCAGATACGGGTAGGATTGACCGCGTGGAGGGGTATCGAAAATGCGTCCAGTCCCCAGTAGGAACTCAAGGGTCAGATCAGCGGACAAAACCGAAAACAGGGCAGAACGCAGCAAGATCTGGATCTCAAAGGACACTCATGCGCCTTCCTCCTCGGCTTCACAGATCCATTCCCGTTGCCTCATGGTGGGATCGGCAATCGACAGCACCCGAAACACCCGTGTTCCGGCAACGATGTGCCATCCGCCCTTGAGTCCTGAGAACGGTCTCAGCCTGATTTCATAGAGCCCGCGACTGACAAGCTGATCATTGTCAAACCGTTCCGTTTGCCCTTGCAGCCTTAGAGACACAAACGTCGTTCCGGCAGCTTCAAAACTCCGAACCACCCTGCCATCGGCGCCCGTGGTATCAACCGGCTGTTGCAGGAAAACCGGCACCCTGTAGCTCCCGGCGCTCATAACAGGGGTATCCGCGCGGTCGACAACAACCGGTCAAGGCCGTGAGGCAGGCTGGCGGTTGCCAGTTCGCTTCCCGCCTCACGATGTTCGAACCAATGGGCTGCAAGAAGCCGGATTGCCTGGCGAAATTCTTCCGGAACATTTGTCGAAGCTGCGCCGTACCCTGCCGTAAAGTCGACTTCTGCGGCCATCATCTGGCTGGTCGGCAAACCGGCTCCAAGCTTGATCTTGAGACGTTCATGCTGCGTGGACCGGTCCAGTCGCCAGTCATCCGATGTCAGAATGCTGGGCGCGCCGTCGAAATCATAAACTGTCACCTGATCGATCGAGATCACCGGTGAGACCGGAAACCGGACAAGGCGACCAATTGGCCAGGCGTCGAGATAGAGCCGCCAGGACTGCGTTATCAAGGCACGGCGGGTCGCCTGTTCAATGTGGCTGCGCGCAGCTTTCAGAAAGCTCTCGACAACCGTATCCTCTTCGGTCCCGCAGAGACGGAGATGATCGCGCATTTCAGCAACCGCTACCGGTTCGGCAGCAGGTTCGGTCAGTCTTATCGATGTCATGGAAGCCACCCAAAAAGAAGGCGCCGCAAGCTCGAAGGCCGAGCGCGGCGCCAGTCTGGGGAGGAACGACCCTCATCGTTCACATGAAGATGTGGGTCTGCGATACAGGACTTGCAACAAAAGAATGTGTGAGCCCTTTGTGATGATTTCCCTGTTGAATTCAGGGTTTCAGATTACCAATGAGGTCTCATACCGAAAACACCAGCAACTTGATCGCGTCGAAATCCTGGACACCGCCCCCGACACGTTTGGTCGTATAGAACAACACATACGGCTTGGCAGAATACGGATCACGCAACAAACGAACCCCCATGCGGTCCACCACCAGATACCCGCGCCTGAAGTCGCCAAAGGCAATTGCCGGTGCATCAATGGCAATATCCGGCATGTCTTCGGCTTCGGTGATCGGGAAGTTCATCAGGGTCGCGGCACTTCCAGTGCCAGTTGGCGGCTGCCAGAGATAATTGCCGCCTGCATTCTTGAGTTTGCGCACCTCTCCTTGTGTCTTGCGGTTCATGACAAAGCGGGCGTTTTGCCGATAACCGCTCTTGAGCGCATAAATCAGATCGATCAGGTTGTCGCCCGGGGCAATGGCCGGAAAGCCGCCCGCCTCACCGGTCGAGATCGTGCCCAGCGAGCCCCAGGCCCAACTGTCTTCAGCAAGCCTTGGGGCCTGTAGGAACCCGGTTGGCTTGTTAACGCCATCACCGTTGACGAAGGCCGTTCCTTCCTGCTCGGCAAAGGCCGTTTCTACCTCCTCGGCAATCCACTGATCCATGTCGACGGCTGCATCATCCAGCAAGGATGAAGTTGCGGCGGGCATGGCATAAAGCTCCATCGCCGGGAACGTCAGTTCGGCCAGGGTGGAGGCCGTCGTTTCGGGCCGGGCTGCGGTCTCCCCCACCCAACCAGACGCCGGGCCGGTGATGGCAAACGGCTTTTTGTAAGTCGAAGATGACACCTGCCGGTTGCCCGCAATGGCCCGGATAGGCGAGACCTCTGACAACCGTCGCATGATTTCTGTTTCGGTCTCATCAGGCACCAGATAACCACCATCCGGATCAGATCCCGCCGACAAGGCCTTGACCTCCAGCGGACGCAGCACCTGCTCGCGCCCTGAGCGCAGATAGGTCTCGAACGCCGCCTTGTGCTCAAGCGCCGCAGAGGTCATTTGCCGGGGCTCGCGCTGGCTGATCTGCGGGCGCCGGGCCTTCAGCGTCAGATCATCCAGCCGTCGCTGGGTCGCATCGAGCGCTGCATCCAGCCGATCCAGTTTGTCCAGTGTGAGAACATCCGCACTGCCGCGATTTTCAATCTCGTTCAGGCGGGCATCATTCACTGACCGATAGGTCTCGAAGGTCCGGAAAAAGTCATCAAAGCTGCGCGCAACATCACCGCCATCTGTGTGACTGGAGGCAGGAAGAGCTTCTGCACCCAGCGGTGCCATAACGGCGGGCATATCAGCCTTGAATTCCAGGCTCTTCGTTTCAAATCCGGTGTCGATAGTTCCTGTCATATCGCGTTCTCCCTGAACAATTGAGATGTGCCGACCACGTCAGCGGCGGCGTTGAGCAGCGGGCAGAAGGCGCACACGCGCCTCCTCGACTTGCGGAAAGGTCACCAGAGAGATCTCCCAGAGATCGATCTGTTTGAGGCAGCGCTCGGCGGAGCGTAGATCGCGGTGCGCCTTTTTGGCCTTGAAACCAATCGAGAGGCCGTTGGATGCCCCTTCAGAGATCAAATGGGCTGCCTCACGCGCCTTCAGGACACCGGGCGCCAGGTAACCTTCCACCCACAGCCCGAAGGATGTCTCGACGAGCCGTGTCCAGCGACCAATCGGGATCGCCGGATCATGCTGCCAGAGCATGGCCACTTTTGAAGCGGGCCGCTGGCGCAAGGACATTCGAAAAGCCCCCGGTTCCACACAATCACCGGCTCCATCGCGGCGACTGAACAAGCTGGCATATCCGGCAATTTTCAGCTGGCCGCTCATGCGACATCACCCCGGGCATTGCCGGTCTTTGCCGATTTCATGGTCACAGCCAGACGAAAGATGTTGCCGGAGAAATCCCGAAACACCGGCATATGAAGCGTGCGCTCAGCGGGACGTCGTGCGGCAGCGGCCAACGTGCGCACAAAAGTGCGCTGCCACGGCCTGTCTGTGAAGCTGCGTTCGAGGCTCATGAGACCTCCTTGTTTCAATTTTCAGGTTGTATTTGACAGACGTCTGCTTATTCGCCGCTCAAATCGGCAAGTCGCCGGTTGAGGCGAGCAATTTCATTGACGAAGTCGGCAAAGCGCCGGTTTGACAGGCTCAGTTCGCGCACCAGTACAAATCCCAGCCCGGTGACGGTCATCGCCCAGAGAAACAGCGCCAGATGGGCCAGATCTCCGCGGGTCACGACACTGTCCATCAGCCCGTCAATCATCGTCCTGCCCGCTATGATCAGAGCCCTTTACGCCGTAACCGACCGCGAAACGTTTCTCGTCTTCGGACAGGAAGTCAGCTGTCGCCACCCGCTGCCACAGGGCTTCTCGCTCGGACGACAAGGCCTCAATGGCATCCAGATCCGGTTCCAGTCTCAAGGTCTCGCCGAAGGCAGGACCGAGCCAAGCCACCAGATGGCTGGCCGTGCGTTTGACCAGAGGCAACACGGCCCCGCGCCACAGGGCGCGATTGGCTTCCTGATAGTTGGAATAGGTGTTGTCGCCCGGAATTCCGAGCAGCATCGGCGGCACCCCGAACGCCAGCGCAATCTCGCGTGCGGCTTGGTTCTTCGCCTCTATGAAATCCATGTCTTTCGGCGTCAGCCCCATTGGTTTCCAGTCGAGCCCGCCTTCCAGCAGCAACGGCCGTCCGGCGTTACGCGCGCCCTGATAACCATCCTCCAGTTCTGATTTCAGCCTGTCAAACTGATCACTGGTCAGATTAAGTGCGTCCCCCGCCCCATAGATCAACCCGCCAGAGGGCCGGGCTGCATTGTCCAGGAGCGCCTTGTTCCAGCTGGCTGCCGCGTTGTGAATGTCGAGCGACATTTGTGCTGCTTCAATAGGCGCAAAACCATAATGGTCGTTCAGCGGATGGAACAGTTTGAGGTGTCGCACCGATGCGATACCGCCCTCCTCCTGTGCCGCCATGCGAACCGTCCGTCCGCCAACCGTATAGTCAAATGCCTCCGGCCAACCATGCGGACCCGGAACAACCTTGACCCTGTCAGGACGTAGCGCGTAGAGCTCACGCGGCAGACCATCGACAGGCACCTGCTCCAGAAAGGCGTTGCCGGATACCAGCAGATATCCGAACAGGCTCTCCAGAAAATCGGCTCCTGTCTCCTGACTGTTCGGCCGGGCAAGCAGCGTCAGTAGCGGATGCTCACTCAGTTCGTCTTCACCTTCGAACAGGGCCAGCGGCACACTGGCTGCCGTCTCCGACAGCAGGCGCACGGCGCGGTGTACAACCGGGTTTTTGGCAAACCCCTCCCGGGCCAGTGCCGCATAATCGCGTGGGCTCCACACCGGCTGAGATGTTCCCTGAATGGCCAGCATAGCCCCGATCCGAGACGCTTTTTCTTCACGCACTGGTTCAGCTCCTGCGCGCCAAAGTGATTCAAGTGCCTTTGTTAAGCGCATGACTTAACTGCCCTTTCTGCACGTCTTAAAGTGCTGTCACAATAAGCTCAGAGACTGATTCAAACTGTTGGTAAAGTGATTCAAGTGAAGGGTGACTTCAAAGGCCCCTGACCCTCGGATTAGCCTTTGAGCTCAGCATCAGTTCCGACACTGCCCACACAAGCGCATCAAGCCGGTCAGGGGATCGACGGTTCGTCAAGCCGCCGGGACCAAAGTCCGCCATCTCGTTTTCAAGATCTGGATAGGGGCCGACATGATGGACCTTGCCCTGCTCGTAGAGCATGGCCACCGGTTCGGCCCTTGAGAATTTACCGCGTGTCGCCCGCACCTGTTTGACCGGAACGGACGGGTCAGCACTGGCGATCACCTCGCTGACCATATCACCGCCCTGATTGACCTCGGCGATCAGGCAGTCGGCCTTCAACCCGTGCCACAGACCGATGGCCGCTTCGGTCCAGTCCATCGGCTTGGCTTGCCGTCTGCTCCGGTCGGCGAGAATATATGCCTTGCCGTCGGACCCAAGCCCTGCTGCGACGATGCCACAGGCATCTGATGTCTTTCGGGCCGTTACCGGCGGGTCGATGGCGATGACGACGCGGCTCAGTTCTTCCGGTGCGACTTCAACCCGGCAGGCTTCCAGTCCTTCACGCGACCACAGCGCATCGGGCCGGTCCTCGATCAGTTCGCCGTCCAGCTCCTGCCGTCCCAGCCGGGTCCCGGCATACCGGCCAACAATCGCCTCCAGGAAACTTGTTGCCAGAAACAGCGCATTGGCCTTGGTCGGCGCATGGCTGATCGTGGTACCGGCCTGTTTCATCAATCGTTTGATCAGCGGAACCGGGCGCGGTGTTGTTGTCACCAGCTGGCGCGGTAGCTCGCCCAGTCTCAAGCCGAATTGCAACATGTCAAAGGTCTCCTCGGCATAACGCCATTTGGCAAGTTCATCGCACCAGGCAATGTCGAATTGCGGGCCGCGCAGGGCTTCAGGGTCTTCCGAACTGAACGCCTGCGCCACAGCTCCATTGGACCATTCCAGCCGCCGCCGCGTCGGGATCCAGACCGGCCTGTCCTGCTTTGGGTGAACCGACAGGATGCCGGAAACACCCTCCACCATGACCTCGCGCACATCGGCAAATGTTTCGCCGACCAGCGCGATGCGTCCGGCAGACGTCTTGTCGCCCCACTGATGGCCCAGGGCCCGCGCCCGGACCCATTCGGCTCCGGCCCGTGTCTTGCCTGCGCCGCGCCCGCCCATCAGCAGCCACAACGACCAGTCGTTCAAAGGTGGCAATTGATGATCATGGGCGAACGTCGGCCAGTGGAATTTCAGAAACCGGAGTTCATCCTCGCTAAGGCTCGCCAGAACAGCCTCAATGCGGCCCGCTTTCGCACAAGCGCTCAAGACGGTGCGCAAGGTCCGCTCTGAGTTCGTCCGGATCGTCAAGAGCGCTCTCCCTGGCGTCGTCTGCGCCGCCTTCTTTCATGTCCAACAAAACGGTCAGCGTCTTTGCCAGGCTCGCCAGTGTTTTCACGGTCCGGTCAATGTCGGCAATGCCCGTTGAGCTGTCTCCGGCGCCATCTGGCAACAACGCCTTCAGCCGCGCATCCAGCTGATCCATCTGCCCGGCAAAAGCCCGGTAGAGCCGCGCGATCATTTCCTGCGGTGTTTCGGTGCCGGTCAGCGCCGGATCTGTTGTGGGCTCCATTTGTGCTTCAGGTGGGGACACTAGCTCTGCACCAGCATCAGGCTCTGTCTGTTGCCGCCCGGATAAGCTCTTGTCTTTCGCCCGGCGCTTTTCTCGCTTGGCCTCGCCCCTTTCCCGTTTCAGAGTGTCGCTCAAGCCTTGCCCCGAGAACCGCTCCCGAACAGTCGCCCTGCCATGATTGTCCACCACCGTTGAGCGACCTCCGGGCAAAAAAAAAGCCGGCGGATGCCAGCTTGAACGTCGAACAATTTTAAAAAACTTATCCCCGCCCCACTTTTTACATGCAGAATAGGGGCCGTGTCATGCTGCAGGCGTTTCCGGCGAACCTGGAGGTCAACCAACCCGCCGCAACCGCACTTATCGGATCATGACAAAACCATGCCATATCAGCGTCACGCTGTCAAGGAATTTATTCCTATTTTTGATTGAGATGCTTCAGCAAAACACGACAAAGATCTGAAATCGCAAGATCTCCTCGCTCATAAAGATACCTCAAGAAGCTTGATTGCTCCTAGACGTCCATCGCTACAAACCCGGTTACCCATCCTTCGAGACGGTGCTGGCGCACCTCCTCAGGATGAGGTTATCGGTTTGATTGGGCTTAAGGGATCAACCACAACCTACCGTATCCTGAAGACCTCGTCTCGAAGGATCGAGTATTGCCGCATGCCTATTCAATCCTTCCGAAACGCGCCTTCAGGGCGATATTTGTCCATGACGGTATCCAGCTTGCGATTGGTGATTGCCGGATTGGCCGCCTGCAGGCACGGCAGGAGCAGAGCCTTGTTGGCGCGTTGCTGGGCGGCGGTTGGAAATTTTCCGGGCTCCGGGTTCACCGGTTTGAAACACGCAATGAAGACTGCTTCCTCAATACCAAGATCCGTAGCGATCTTGTCTGTCGGCCTGTTTGGATCATTGTCGGCAAAGGCCGATGTACTTGCGAAAAACATCAAAATACAGAGCGACTTGCGCATCATTTTCTTTCTTCGTTTGACTCCAGATGGATTCGGAACTTCGAGTGAATGATGATTGCAAACCGGTACCTTTAATGTGATCTGCATTACGATCATGCCCAATTCTTCAATCGACACATTCCCCCAACAGCCGATTGAACCCACCTCCCCCGCCTGCTAGCGTCGCCACACTCAAAAAGCATCAATCTGCGGAGAGAAAATGACCGAAAAAGTTGCCCTCGTAACTGGTGCTGCCCGAGGCATTGGGCTGGCCACAACCAAGTTACTGATCGAAAAAGGCTGGAAGGTCGCGATGGTCGACCGGGATGGCGACGAGCTGACGCGGGCAGCACAGGGCATCAACGAGGCAGCGCCGCTTATCCATGACGTTTCCATCCCCGAGCAGGTCGACGAAATGATGGCTGCCACAGTGGCAGCCTTCGGGCGAATTGATGCTGTGGTCAACAATGCGGGTGTTGCCGATTTCGGGCCCATCGAAGAGACGGATTTCAAGCGCTGGCGCACCGTCATGGAAACCAATCTGGACGGCGTGTTTCTGGTGTCGCAGGCTGCCATTCCGCATTTGAAGAATAGCAAGGGTGCCTTGGTCAACATCGCGTCGATCTCGGGTCTCAGGGCCTCCACACTTCGCGTTGCCTATGGCACATCCAAAGCGGCTGTCATCCAGCTGACCAAACAGCAGGCAGCTGAACTTGGCGAATACGGCATCCGCGCCAATTGTGTCTGCCCGGGACCGGTGCGCACAAAACTGGCGATGGCAGTGCATACACAGGACATCATCGATGCCTATCATGACGCCATTCCACTCAACCGCTATGGGGCAGAAACAGAAATCGCTTCCGTGATTGCCTTCCTGTGTTCAGACGATGCCAGTTATGTCACCGGACAGGTGATCGCTTCCGATGGTGGCTTTGACTCCACCGGGGTCGGCCTGCCTGCCTTGCGCACCTGATTGCAGTCTGACTATCAGCGGTCGCTCATGAAATGCGCTGCGATCTGCCGTTGATGAAGGCTGTCCCGGTGTTCGACCAGATAGATCCCCTGCCAGGTACCGAGCACCATCTGACCGCCGGAGACCGGGATCGACAGGGATACGGGCATGATCGCCGCCTTGATGTGAGCCGGCATATCGTCCGGCCCTTCAAAGGTGTGGGTCAGGTAGCTCATCGACGGGTGATCGGCAGAAGGCACCAGTCGGTCAAAATAAGCCTTCAAATCTACCTGCACATCCGGGTCCGCATTTTCCTGAATCAGCAGCGAACAGGACGTGTGCCGAACGAACAACGTCAACAGTCCATCGCCCGCGCCCTCATCCGCCAACCAACCGGCAACATTTCGGGTGAATTCGTAAAGGCCCTTGCCCTGAGTGCGCAGTGAAAAAGTGGTGAGCATGATCGGCCCCGGTCCGGAGGTGTAGTGACCACATTTCCCTAAGGGATCGCTGCTGCGGTTGCAAACACGGCACATGGCACCCGCTGGCGGGAGCAGCTCATGTCACAATTTCCAGCAGGCCCACCCCCGCCTATTGACCAGTTAGAATCTGAAAATCCGGGCAAACACTGCCAAGCTGTCAAAGCCATCACCTTGAAGACCCTTCCCTTTTTTCTAAAGGCCTGACACAAATAGGACAGCCAGTTTGCTGAAGGAGTCGCCTGCCCGTGTTCCCTGCCCGCTACACCGTCTTTGCCCTGTGTCTTGCCGCTTCTGCCATCAGCTTCGTTCTGGGATTTGCTGTCAGCAGCCTGTTTTTCTGGGTGTTTGTCGCCTTTGCAGCGCTGACAGCCCTCGGCGTCATCGACCTCAATCAGGAAAAACATGCGGTCCTGCGGAACTATCCGGTGGTGGGCCATTTCCGGTTTCTGTTCGAGGCCATCCGGCCGGAACTGCGCCAGTATTTCTTTGAAAGCAATCAGGATGGCAGACCGTTTTCGCGCGAGCGCAGATCGATGGTGTATGACAGGGCCAAGAACATCGAGGACGTGCTGCCGTTCGGCACAGAACTCGATGTCTACGACAGCTCTTACAGCTGGGTAAATCATTCCGTCAGTCCCAAACTGCATGGCGAAGCCGATCTTCGGGTGACCGTTGGCGGGCCGGACTGCAAACAGCCCTACTCTGCCTCCCTCTTCAACATATCCGCCATGAGCTTCGGTTCGCTATCCGGCAACGCGATCCTGTCCCTGAATAAGGGTGCCAAGGCCGGCAATTTCTATCACGACACCGGTGAAGGCAGCGTATCGCGCTACCACAGTGAAGGGGGCGGAGACCTGGTCTGGGAGCTCGGTAGCGGCTATTTCGGCTGCCGCGCAGATGACGGCAGCTTTGATCCGCAGAGATTTAAAAAACAGGCTGCCAATCCGCAGATCAAAATGATCGAAATCAAGATGAGCCAGGGGGCAAAACCTGGTCATGGCGGGGTTCTGCCGGGCGCAAAAGTCACCGAGGAAATTGCCGAAGCTCGGGGCATTCCGCTCGGCAAGGACTGCATTTCACCATCCTCCCATTCAGCCTTCAGCACCCCGACCGAGCTGCTGGCCTTTATCAAACAATTGCGCGACCTCTCCGGCGGAAAGCCGGTTGGCTTTAAACTCTGCATAGGTCATCGCTGGGAATTCATGGCGATCATCAAAGCCATGCTGAAGACTGGCATCAAACCGGATTTCATCGTTGTTGATGGGGCGGAAGGCGGCACCGGGGCTGCCCCCGTCGAGTTTGCCAATAGGCTCGGCACCCCTTTGCTTCAAGGGCTTTCCTTCGTGCACAATTGCCTGATCGGGGCAGGCCTTCGCAAAGACATCAGGATTGCCGCCAGCGGCAAGCTGATCAGTGCCTTTGACATTGCCGGAACCATGTCCCTTGGTGCGGACTGGGTGAACTCTGCACGCGGGTTCATGTTCGCCGTTGGCTGTATCCAGTCTCAAAGCTGCCATACCAACCGCTGTCCGACAGGGGTTGCCACACAGGACCAGCACCGCCAGAAAGCGCTGGTTGTTCCGGACAAGGCGCAGCGCGTTGAAAATTTCCATCGCAATACCCTGAAATCCCTGACGCAATTCACAGCAGCTGCCGGTCTGAATCATCCAGGTGAATTCAAGCCGGAATACTTTTATCTCCGAGAAAGCAATCGCGGGGTTTTGCCTGCCAGCGCAGCGCTTACCTGGCTCAAGGATGGAGATCTTCTCAGCGACGATCACGACATCGCCGGATATACCACTTACTGGAGCATGGCGGATGCCGAGAGTTTCTACCCGGTCTAATTTCTGGTGGATACCAAGGCCGAACATCAACATCATCTCTAGGTCCTGACCCCGGGAAAACACCCAAATGATCCGGACGGCAAACGAAACATTTGTCAAGATCATCCATCGTGATGATGTGGATCTGGTTCTGAAACGCGGCCTTCCATCGCGGCCCGCCGCGCGGTTCAACAGGCAGGGCCAGGATGCACTTTATCTCAGCCCGAATGAACTCAGCGCCCGGGTCGCCATCGGCCAGTATGTCGAGGAAACGGTCCACAGCCGTGTTCTGCTGACCTACCGGGTTAGCGATTTTAGATTGTTTGATTTGCGCGACCCGGCCAACTCTATTGTTTACGATCAGGCCAAACAGCCTTGGCTGCAACCACTTGCCGACGGCGAGACACATGCTTCCTGGCAGGCAGCCGACAAAGTTCGCGACATGGGTTATGACGGTCTCATCGACCCGTCCCGCCACCGGCCCGGTCTCTGGCACATCACGCTATTCCACTGGAACGAGCCGGGAGCCCCTCAAGTCAGCCCGGTCGGAAATCCCAAACCGCTGGTTCTGGAACCGGGATTTCGTTAGGAACACCGGCCTTCAGATATTTGCGGGTATCGCTGACTCAAAGCCGGATTGCCGTTTCCTCTTTTGCTGTGCGAATAACGATCATGGTGAAGAAACGCGCGACATTGTTATGATCTCGAAACAGCCTGTCGCAAATGTCGTCGAATTCCTCCATGTCGTGCAATCGAAACATCAGAACGACGTCGGTTTCCCCCGTCACGGAATAGGCATTGGACACGGTCTCCTCAGCGCTCGCAAGGTCCAGAAAGCGGCGCATGTGCTGCTCGCCGTGCAGCTTCAGCTCCACTGTCACTAGAGCCTTTATCCTGCGTCCGGCCTTCGCCGGGTTCAGGATCGCGACAATACGGTCGATTATGCCTGATTTGCGAAGCCGTTGAAGGCGACGCAGGCACGTCGACGGAGACAACCCCACCTCATAGGCCATATCGACATTCGTACGCGATGCATCGTTTTGCAGAAGGTTCAGGAGTTTCCGGTCAATTCTATCCATTCCGTCAGAATATCCAATACATGACTTCTTGCAATAATATTGCAGAAAAATGCAATCTTTGACCACAAGTTACAACCGGCTCAAGCTAGGAAACTGAGGCACCCTGAAAGGAGCCTCTCATGCTGTTTTTGATGCCTGTTCAAAGGCACTTTCCGAACGACACGTTTGGAAAGAACTTGAAATCCGAAGATCACTTCATGAAGGAGCACCGAGGATGGGGTCCACAACTGACCTTCCAGTTCTTTGACGCGGCATTGGATTTGCCGGTAAACATCACCCGCGCATTAAAAAGCACAGGCGATGGCTTCTGCACGAAACAAATTGAACGGAGTTTCTGATGCCGACCCTGATGACTATCTTGCGCAAAACACCGCAAACGTTCGAGATCTACTGGGTACTTGCCCGGATAATGGTCCCGATTACGATCATCACTGAAATCCTGTCGCGGATCGGGGCGATCAAGGTGGTGGCCCCGCTGTTCGAACCTGTCATGAGCCTCGTTGGCCTGCCCCCAGAGCTTGGGCTGGCCTGGCTAACGGCAATGCTGGTCGGGATATGGGGCGCGTTGCCGCTTGTTTTCACGCTTGTGCCGGTGTCTTCGCTGAGTGGGGCAGAGGTAACGGTCTTCTCGGCATTGATCCTGTTTGCACACGGACTGCCCATCGAGCAGAAAATCATTCAGAAGGCCGGGCCGGGCATGATCGTAACAACATCGCTGCGCATTCTGGGCGGCTTGCTCTATGCGTTTCTGCTGCACCATGTTCTGGCGGCAACGGGCTGGCTGTCCGCCCCTGTCGACCCCACCTGGATCCCGATGAGCGCCAGTCCTGATTGGATTGTGTTTTTCCGCGGCCTTGCGGAAACCATGGTCTGGATGTTTGTCATACTCATTGTCTTGTTCTGGGGCCTCGAAATACTGAAAGTCACCGGACTCCTGGACATGATGATGACAGCGCTTTCGCCTGTCCTGCGCCTTGTAGGTATTCGCGGCGAAGCCAGACATTTGACTGCTGTCGGCCTGTTTTTGGGAATTTCCTATGGCGCCGGTCTTCTCATCCGTGAAGCACAATCAGGCTCCATTTCGCCGCGCCAGATCTTTCTGTCCTGCGTGTTCATGGGGTTTGCCCATAGCGTGATCGAGGACACCCTTATCATGATCGCGCTTGGCGCTGATGTTTACGGTATTCTTGTTGGGCGGGTAGTCTTCGCCGTGGTGGCAACAGCCGCCATTGCAGCAGTCCTGCGCCGCCTCTCCGACAGGTCCTTCTTTACCCACATGTTTCGCCTAAAGGAGCTGAAGACGGGATAACAGTGATCAGGTACACCGCTCCCACTCTCGTCGACTAAATTCCGTCGGCCAGGCCGAGTGCAAAATCACTGGCTTCGTGGGATCGGATGAGAGCGTGACGCACGAGGTCATCGAAATGACTGGCGAACAGCTGGACGTGGCGGGTGTTGGAAAAGGCCAGATAACGCTGCCCCAGATAAAGCGCTGCCCATTTCTGGCCGAAAACCGTGAACGGTGCCGAAAACCGGTCATTTGCACCGAAGAGATGCAGGCGTAGCGATGGGTAGAGCTCGCCTAGGGTCTTGCCCATAACCTTGAGCTGTTCCCGGCGAATATCGACTGACAAACCTGACCAGAGCCCCTCGCCTCGTGCAAAGCCCTCCAGAGCTTCCTTTGACAGGCAGATTTCCATATCCGACTCGGCCCGGTGCAGAAGGGCACGCTGGTCACGGGTATCAATGATCGCCTGATCAGCGGTTCTTACCGTCTCTCCTGCATATTCATGCGCGAGAACAGCTTCGGTTTTCAAAACATCGGGCAGGTTCGCGGGGACGTGGCGGATCTTTGCGCCAACAGCGTCCCGGTACCATGCAAGCAGATGTTCATCGACCGGATTGCGATCGGTTTCGGCAACCTGAACCGCCTGATCCAGAATTTCTGCAGCCGCACCCCGGTGGGTCGACAGCCCCAAAAGCCAATCAGAAGAGACACTTAGCGCCGTTGCAATTGCAGCCAACGCCTGACCGTTCGGCAAACGCGGTGTCTCATCGGACAGAAGCTGGGATACTGTTGAGCGATCAAGCTGGGCACTGCGGGCCAGATCACTTCGGTTCATGTCGCGGTCCTGAAGGGCATTCGCCAAACGTTCCCGGAACATCACGGCACGGTCTCTTTTATCCATTGTTTTCAGATATCACTGAAAAAGAGAATATTCTACAGACAAGACTATTTTCAACGAGAGGCTGACTTTACTTGGCAGAAACCCGGCAGGCCAGTGCAGCTGCACAGGTTGAGCATGGAACTCGATCAGGCGGTTAAACGAGTGGATTTATCGGCCACAAACGGAAAAATGCACATCAGGCAACGATGTAACAATCCTCGATCTCACCTTGGATTCGCTTGAGTTTACCGAGCGTTATAATTTGCATTTATGTATCAATTTTCTCCAAAGCAGCAATTATATCTGAATAGTTAATATTTACACTGAATATGACGCAGGGAAACAAAGAATATTTGATAGTTTTACCATATACTCCCATCTTAGATTGCAGCTATAATTGAGTCTTAACTTTCAGGTGCCAAACATCGCGGAGAGCCGGAGGAATTCATGGGTAAAATTCGCGATTTTTGCAGGTGGATGCTTATTGATCCATCCCGCACCGATATTGCACAAGCCCAATACAACGAACTTAAGTATCAAATTCCGGCGCTTTATGCGCTCTTGATGGTCAACGCCGCCGCCGTTGCCTACACCCATTACGATGTTGCACCCTTCTACCTCACCGTAGGCATCCTGGTGCCCATGCTGATTGTGACGAGTTTTCGAATGGTCTCCTGGCTGCGTGCGGGCGACATAATTCTTGCTCCTGAAGCTGCCATCAGAAAAATGCGCCAGACTGTCGTTTTCGGCAGCTTGATAGCGGTAATCTATATCTGGTGGTCTTTGAGTCTGGACGGCTACGGTGGTCCCTCTGAACGCGGACATGTTGCCCTCTTCATCGCCATCACCGTCGTCGGCTGTATTTTCTGTCTGATGCATTTGCCGCAGGCGGCCATCATGGTGATGGCAATCGTGACCATCCCCTATCTGGCTTATTACCTCGGCCAGGGCGAGGATGTTTATGTTGCAATTGCCATGAACATTTTTCTGGTTTGCGTCGTCATTCTTCAGGTTCTGATGAACGGATATCGCAGCTTCTGCAAACTGGTCGAAACGCAGAAGGAAACCGAACGGCTAAACACTGAAAACGAACGCCTTGCGCATACCGATGCCCTGACCCAACTGCCCAATCGGCGCTTTTTCTTCATGCGCCTTCGCGAACACATCAACACAGTCAAGGCAGACGGGACAGTATTCGCCGTGGGTCTCGTTGATCTCGACCGTTTCAAGCCTGTGAATGACACCTTTGGTCACAAATTTGGAGATCATTTGCTGACAACCGTTGGTGAAAGACTGCAAATGCTCGACATAGACGGCTTGAGCGTCTGTCGTCTTGGCGGAGATGAATTCGGGTTTGTATATGTTGGTGATCCGAAGGAGGCGGAAGGCGTTGGCAAGAAGATTTGCGATACACTCCGCGAAGCCTATGACATTGGCGAGATCAGTGTAACTGTGGGCGCATCCTGCGGCATAGCCTTTTACCCGGAAGCCGGAACGACGGCGCACGCCCTCTTTGATCGCGCCGATTACGCCCTCTACACTTCCAAAACAAATTCGCCTGGCGCAGTCACGATCTATTCAGCCGGTCATGAAGCCAGAATTCGGTCTGAGCGAGCAATCGAAAGCGCATTGCAGGTTGCGGATCTGGACAATGAGTTCGAGGTTCATTTTCAGCCGATTGTCGCACTCCCGCAAAGAGCGGTCGTGGGGTTTGAAGCTCTGGCCCGATGGACAAGCCCGACCCTCGGCGCAGTTCCGCCAACCGAATTCATTCCAATCGCTGAACGGAGCGGACTGATCCAGAAATTAACGCTGGTCCTCTTCCAGAAAGCAGTGACACAGATCCTGAAGCTTCCTGGCGAACTCTGCCTGTCGTTCAACCTGTCGGCCCATGACATCACTTGCCCAAATACGGTACAGGCATTGGTTGACACCCTGCACAACACTGGCATCGACCCTCAGCATATTACCTTTGAAGTAACTGAAACCGCAGTCATTGGCAGCTACGATACTGCCTCAGAGTGTCTGCAAACGCTCCGAAATGCTGGTGCCAGGCTGTCTCTGGATGATTTTGGAACAGGTTATTCAAGTCTGGGATACCTGCACAATTTGCCCATAGATTGCGTGAAAATCGATCAAAGTTTCGTGGCTGGCATCAACGAACCGGAAGCCCGCAATGTTGTCACATCCATCGTGAATCTCTGTCACAACATGGAAATGTTATGCGTCGTTGAAGGTGTGGAAGACAATCATCAACTCGCCTTCCTCGAGGATTTGCAGTGCCGCCTCGTACAGGGTTTCCTTTTTGCCGCAGCGCTCCCTTTTGAAACCATTCTGGACTCCGCACAGACCTCCGGAACAGTGGCGGGACTTCCGCTTTCCGCGTTGATGAATACCGAAAATCTGAAAAAGGCCAGCGGCTAAAGTCTGCACATTAGGCAGACCCGTGCTAATGACGATCCATGGCAGCGGGAACCAAACGACAAAAAGACATGCGCAAAGCGATGAGAGCACTGGTGCCACGCGTCCCGATGAGTGATGCGGAAGCAATCCTGGACATCGCGCTTGCCGGACACCTCCGGCACCTGCCTCCCTCCATTGCGGTCTGGCAGGCAACCACGAGCCATTTGCGCCACGAGCACACAGAGTATGACACTCTTCTAGACGACGGTTATGATCGCGATGCAGCGCGGTTTTTTGTTGCCGAGGACATCAACACCTTCCTGGCCGATTGGGGGTGCCAGAGGCGCCTCAACCTGGAGGAAACCGACTAGTTTTGGTCCTGTCTCTGGCTGCCCTCAAGCTCTGACTGGATAAACCCACTGCTCAGGGACATGCGCCGTAACAGCTTCACCGGCAGTTACCACACCCGGTTTTTCGACAAAACCGACAAGTCCGCGAAGGCGTTTGGCCATTTTCGGAAACAGAAGATCCAGACCATCTCGGCCCGGATTGTTTTCAGCAATTGCCTGACCCGCCACCCGGCACGGCGCGTTGTCACCGTCAACACGGATAACAAGGCCACCATCAAAAACAAGACGTGTGCGCGGCGGCAGAAGCGACAGATCGGGAATTCCCGACAGTGTAATGTTGCTTCCAATCCACTCCGATTTCAGAACCGGTAAATCCATCCGAGAAGCAATCACCGCCAACTCTTCAATCGACAGGACAGAAATCTGTCGCTCGTTACACATTTCGGTCCCGCGCGGATACCAGGGCTCACGCCCGCCAGACATGCGTGTAAAACCCGCATGCCGATCACCTGGAATTCCCTCAAAGGTCAATTCCAGACTGTCGATCTCCTCGGTCTGAAAGTCGTCAGTGTTTTTGGTGCGAAAGACACCTTCGACACTCCCCGACAGCTTGAATTTCGGGGTTACCAGCAGCTCTTCCGATTGAAGGTCTTTCTGTCCGGTCATGGAACACTCCTGAGAATCGACGACGACAGACCTAAATCAGGAACTGCTCAAGCACCAATGAAAACAATTGCGCAACGCATCATAAGATTTGATTGATCAAGGAGTTGATACCGGTTTTATGATCGGCCACAACCTTTTCGGACGGTGAGCGGACCGACCTTAGAGCCCCGCAGCTTTTTGCAGTACCAATGAAGCCATCGGCTTTGTTCCGATTACAAAATTTTGGCAGGCGCGACGAACTCTTCGAGTGAAGCCTCGATCCGAAAATCAAGTGTACACAAGTACAAATAGCACTTTTAAGTTGTATAATAAATTGATAAACAACCTTAAATAAATTTCTAACGATTTTACCGGGAATTTCGAAGACAGCTAACGCTATAGATGTAGTTAGAATTACTAGATTGTCGCAGCTGACAAGATTCCCTAACCTGACGGCAATTAGGTCAATTCGACAATGGCATTAAGTTTTATATGGTTTTAAATGATCGAAAGTCTTTTTGCGGGATCATTCTGCTCGCATTCCTCTTTTTATATCCTCTGGCATCAGCGGTCGGAGAAGATTTGCCGACCGTAACTATCGTACAGGATGAAGCCTATCCACCTTTCATGATGTCAGATGGCGGATCTCCTTCAGGAATTTACGCCGACATCGTTGTTGAAGCTGACAAGCGGTTACCAGATTACAAAATTGACCTTCTGGCCGCTCCCTGGACACGTGCCAAGTTTCTGGTGGAGACCGGCAAAGTCGATGCACTGCTTGGAACTTATTTCCGGCCCACCGCCAGACCATGGATCAAACACTATTCGTCTCCACTGCTGAGTGAAGATGTTTTTGTCTATTGTCGGCAGGGTGTCGCCAAGGGCGGCTGGACCTACCCTGATGATTATGCGGGATTACTGTTTGCCAACAACAGTGGCTTCGGCACTCCGGGGCAGGCTTTTTTCAAGATGGTTGAAGAAGGCACCCTGGCTGTTGTTGAAGAACAGACCACTGAAGAGAACCTGCACCTTCTTCAAATAGGACGGGCAGATTGTTACGTCCAGGAAAAGACTGCTGTCGTTACCCATTTGAATTCCGGCAAATACAACAGCATTGAAGCCATCCAAAAGGTTTCAAGCGAACCGGCCCATATCGGTTACGGCCTGACGATTGAGCAAAACAACCTCAGGCGATTTGTCGCTGATATGGACGTTGCACTTGAAAGCATGTCGACCGATGGAACGATAGACCGGATCATATCCCGTCATACCGACAGCTGTACGGTTCCAAAACCGGGTACTGTTAAGGCGATCTCCTGCTGATCTGCCTGAGGCGCCGGGCCCCGGACCCCAATGAACCCGTCGCCTAAAATGCTCTGACGTACATCTGTCAGGCGTCTTCGAACAATCCGGTGGGAAAACCATCAATGGAGGCCATGTTATTCTGCCTCTGATAGGCTTCCAGTTCATCGTTTGATTTGGCGTTGGCCCAACGGCCCAGGGAGTCCCGTTCCCCCTTGTAGTCGAAGAGCGGTACACCAAAGCCGCAGGACGTCTGCACCAGATCAAAATCGAGCATTACAATCTGACGGGCTCCCCGCATTTCCTCGCCGCCGAAATGTGTTTCAAGGAGCTCGGCATATTCAGCGCACCCGCGCGCGATGACCCGACCGTTTCCATAAAGCCGCATGATTTGTGGCGGACCTTCGACCGCGCAGAACATGATGGTCATCCTGTCAGAGAGTTTCAGGTGGGCCGCTGTCTCGCTGCCGCTGCCGATCCGATCGAGATAAAGCGCCTTGTTCCTGGATACGATGCGCAGCGAGCTTGTCGACCGCGGCGAGACATTCACCCGCCCAGTCGGCGCTGCCGTGGCGGTAAAAAAGATATGCTGGCGAGAAATGTATTCGCGGTGCTTGTCGGAAAGTTCCGGAAACTGTTTGCCCATTGAAGGCTCCGATGAAAGGAGAACAAGTTCATCAAACCTATTGTCAATCACGCCTCATCGGCAAGGTTCTTTCTGCCGAATGAGCGCTCAAACAAAAACGGCGGCCCAATGAACCGCCTCAGTTTGCTGACAATACCCAAATAACTCCTAACACCTCATACTGAGGCGCGCAGTAAAGCGAAGCCTCAAAGGATGGGCAACACATTCAGTGCTTGCTGCCCATGCTCCGAGACAGGCCTGCGGACTTCCTCAGTATGGGGTGGCGTCGGCGTAGGGCGTGGAGGCTGCTGTTTCAGAAAAACAAAAAAACCCCGGAGTTTCCTCCGGGGCTTCTTTATATCTCAGGGCAGAGACCCTTACAGCGCCAACTTACCGTGTCAGCGGCTTGTACTTGATGCGGCGCGGATCGGCTGCGTGGGCGCCGAGGCGGCGGACCTTGTCTTTCTCGTAGTCTTCGAAGTTGCCTTCAAACCATTCCACATGGCTGTCGCCTTCAAAGGCGAGCATGTGTGTGGCCAGACGATCGAGGAACATACGATCATGCGAGATCACAACGGCACAACCAGCATAGTTTTCCAGCGCATCTTCCAGAGCTGCGAGCGTCTCGGTGTCGAGATCGTTGGTCGGCTCATCGAGCAGCAGAACGTTGGAGCCCTGCTTCAGGACTTTCGCAAGGTGAACGCGGTTGCGCTGACCACCGGAAAGATCGCCAACTTTCGCCTGCTGAGCCGGGCCCTTGAAGTTGAAGGACGAGCAATAGGCGCGTGAGTTGATTTCCTTGTCGTCGAGGTAGATCACCTCGCCGCCACCGGAAATCTCTTCCCAGACATTGTTTTCCGGGTTGAGCGCATCACGGGACTGGTCAACATAGCCCAGATGTACGGTATCGCCGACAACGACTTCACCGCTGTCCGGTTTTTCCTGACCGGTCAGCATCTTGAAGAGCGTCGATTTACCGGCACCGTTCGGACCGATGACACCGACAATACCACCGCGTGGCAGCTTGAAGGACAGGTCGTCAATCAACAGACGGTCTTCAAAACCCTTGGAGACGTTCTTGACCTCGATAACGTTCGCACCGAGACGCTCGCCGACCGGGATCAGGATTTGCTCGATCGATGGCATCCGCTCTTCCTGAGCTGACAGCAGATCATCAAACGCCTTGATACGGGCCTTGGACTTTGTCTGGCGACCTTTCGGACTCATACCCATCCATTCGCGTTCGCGGGAAATGGCACGATTGCGCGCCATGTCCTCACGGCCTTCCTGCGCCATACGCTTGGACTTCTTCTCCAGATAAGCGGAGTAGTTGCCCTCGTAAGGGATGCCCTGACCGCGGTCGAGCTCCAGGATCCAGCCGGTAACATTGTCCAGGAAGTAGCGATCGTGGGTGATGATCAGAACGGAGCCCTTGAATTCGCGCAAGTGGCGCTCCAGCCAGTGAACGGTTTCCGCGTCCAGATGGTTGGTCGGCTCATCGAGCAGCAGAAGATCAGGCTCGGACAGCAGCAGCTTGCACAGCGCAACGCGGCGACGCTCACCACCGGACAGATTCTCGACGCCGGAATCTGACAGCGGGCAGCGCAGGGCTTCCATCGCCATGTCGACCTTGCTTTCAAGGTTCCACAGGTCTTCCGCGTCAATCTGGTCCTGTAACTTGGCGCCTTCATCGGCGGTCTCGTCGGAATAGTTCATCATCAGTTCGTTGTAACGGTCGACGATCGCCTGCTTGTGGGCAACGCCTTCCATGACGTTTTCCAGAACGGTCTTGTCCGGATTGAGCTTCGGCTCCTGCTCCAGGTATCCTATACGCGCGCCTTCCGCAGCCCAGGCTTCGCCCTGAAAGTCCTTGTCGAGACCTGCCATGATCTTGAGCAGGGTCGATTTACCGGCGCCGTTGGGGCCCAGAATACCAATCTTGGCATCCGGGTAGAACGACAGATGAACGTTGTCGAGGACCTTCTTGCCCCCGGTGTAGGACTTCGACAGTCCGTGCATGTGATAGATGAACTGGCGCGCCATGGGGCTCCGCTTCTCCACGTTTTGAATGTCGGGATTCTGCTTAAAAATCTGCCGCGTCTTTTAGGGGAATTTTGGCAGTGAGGCAATGGGGGAGATTGTTAGTATGCATTGTCCGATCTGCTTCGTGCCTTCCTGACCACCAACCCAAGACCACTGTCAACTCAAACGCCCACGGATTGTGTCCTAGGCAGCGCAGAGTGTGTTGTGCGAGTTCCTTTGGCGAAACTGATCAGTGATGGCCGTGTTGTCGCATCCCCGGACCATCATGATCCGAGCAAAGGCATACACGTGCAATCGAATTTCAGAACCAATAGTACGAGCCTAAGGATGATAGCCGCGATTGATGAGCGGCAAAAAACGGTCCCTCATCGTTTTTAGCTCCGGGCCAGCACAATCCCTCTGACCCTTTTGCTTACTTATAACTGGTGAGGCCTATTTTTCCGCATCAATCAGGATGAAAGCGATCTGGCAAGGCTCAGTGCCGCGGTTTGACCAAGCATGGTTAGTCCCCTGCTGCACCACAGTGTCGCCCGCTTTGAGAAGAATTTCATCTTCGTCCATCATCATATAGATTTCACCACTCAAAATGACGCTGTAGTCGAGTGAATCAGTGCGGTGCATGAAAGGATGCCTGGCCCCAACAACCACATTGGCCCCGGCGCCCATTTCAGCAAATGCGGACGGACCATCCAGTTTTGCCAGTTGTTCCGGGTCTTCCGGATCAAATTGTACAATGCGGAACACGGAGCCATTTTGCGGTGGATGCAATATCAATGGCCCGTCAACGGGATCGTCGTGGCGTTCCATGGCGGCCGGTGTTTTTTCGTTTTGCCAAAGATTCGTCAGCGTAACGCCGGGCCGGTTTGGCCGGTTCAATATGCAGGTAGCAGTTTCGTCCCGGATGACCTTGGCCACCCCGTTTTCATCATGACCAGTTACAACACGTCTGATTTTCCGTGACATGAGAAGTATCCTTGAAGTTATGAAATTTTGAGTTCCGGTGCCGACTTGGATCGATCCAGAAACCGGACCACTGCAAGCAGCGCGGCGCCTGCCATGTCAGTTGCCAAACCCTGGTGAAGCAGGCAAAGGCCGGCCGCTCCTGCCAACAGTCGCGGCAGAAGTGGCAATGGCGTTTTAAACTGGCCGACAACAAAGACCGCGATGCAAAACGCGCCAATTGCACCGCTGATGACTGCCTGCAGAACCAAGGTCACCGGCCCCTGCATCAACAGGGCCGGGCCGTAAAAGAACATGAACGGCAGGAGATAACAGGTGATGCCGTAGGCAAAGGCAGTCCAGCCGACTTTGTTGATATCAGCCTTGGCGATGCCCGCAGCAACGTAGGACGCCAAGGCGACTGGCGGTGTTATCGTGGATACGCATCCATAAAAGAAGACGAACAAATGGGCCGTCAGCAGGGGAACGCCCATCTTCGCCAAAGCGGGTGCAACCACCGTTGCCAAGATCAGATAGGCGGCTGTTGTCGGCAGCCCCATTCCCAGAACGATAGCCGTCAGCATCGTAAACAGAAGCGCTAGAAATGTTATACCACCGGATGCAGTGATAATCAGCCCAGAGACCTTGGAGCCAAGCCCGGTGACGCCGAGTGTTCCCGCAATTATTCCCGCAGCCGCGCAGGCAATGGCGATCGGCATGACCGCTTTTGCCCCTTCGGTTATTGCCCGCGCAGACTTAATCAGGATTTCCAGGTTGATCCGGCGGGTCCAGACAACATGGCAGGCAAGCAGGACCAGAATGGAGATGTAGGATGCCTTGAACGGCGAATAACCATTCAGCATCATGGCAATCAACGTGAAGAACGGGATCATGAATTGACCGCCCTTGGCGAGGATCAGCCAAATGGATTCTGCGTCATCATCGATCCGTTGAATAGGCTCTATCCTGTTCTTGGCAGCTTGCAGATGCACAACGAAGAACATGGAGGCAAAAAACAAAAGTGCCGGGATCAGCGCCACTTTCATAACGTTGGAATATGGGGTACCAACAATCTCAGCCATAATGAAGGCAGCTGCTCCCATGACCGGTGGCATGAGCTGACCACCCGTTGAAACCACTGCTTCAATCGCTCCGGCCTGATGCGGTGCGTACCCTTCCCGCTTCATCATGGGGATCGTCAACGTTCCGGTCACGGCGACATTACCCGCGGCCGAGCCTGAGATCATTCCCAAAAGCGTGCTGAAAATGACTGCGGTCTTGGCGCCCGCGGCCCGCATGCCTCTTGTCAACCGGTTTGCCAGACGGAAGAAAAAATCACCGGCGCCAAATTCACTCAAAAACGCGCCATATATCGAAAACAGGATGATGTAGGTCGCCGAAACACCGAGCGGAATCCCGTAAATGCCCTGCGATGTCGTCGTAAGAGCCTCGGACATCCGTTCAAAACTGTATCCGCGGCTATAAAGTGGATCTGGCAGATATTCACAATAAAAGGGATAGGTGAAAAACAGCAGACAAATAGAGGCAAGGATGACACCGACACCCCGCCGCGCTGCTTCCAGCACCAGCAAGATCAGCAAGAAGCCAACCCAGGCATCTGCCGGTTCGGTCTCACCGCCGCTCATGGCGATATCTTTCCAGCGCGACAAAATGTAGATACTGGCGCCAATGCTCGCCGCGACAAGTCCCATCCGAACCAGCTTGTCACCAAAAGCGTCCTTGAAACGCCCCATTGTTGGCTTTGAAAGGAATAGCAGCACCAGCATCATTGCGAGGTGAAAAACCCGGATTTCCCGCGTCGACAGAACGAGCAGACCTGACACATTCAGCAGATGAAAAAGGCCAACGACAAAAGCAATCGCTAATATCGCGACATTGATCGACTTATCCATCAGTACTCTTCCAAAAGCCGGGCATGTTCACAAATCAACCAGACCGGTGCCTCGCCCAGGATTCTGATAATTGTAAAAAGGAGGCACTTGGCACCCACTGTGGCCCAAAGCCGGGCACCAGGCGCCTCCTTATGCGTTATTTGTTGAAGTATTTTGCTGCACCCGGATGGAGCGGAATTTTCAGCTCCAGAGACTTTTCCGGCACGATTTGTTTCGCATAGGCATTTTCTGCTCTGAATTCGTCCATGTGATCGTAGATCGCGCTGGTAATTTTAAAGGCTGTATCATCGCTCATGCCTGCATCGACAATCAGCATGTTGTTGACGCCCAGAACCACGCCGTCTCCATCGGTCTTGTAGGCCGAAGCTGGAATGACAACCTTGTTGTAGTTCGGATATTTCTCCAGTGCAGCGCTCACATCTTCATCAGACATCTTGATGAATTTGAGCTTTTTGTTGGCCTGTGCCTGCATAACAGCGCCAGCAGGATAACCGCTCAATGCAAAAGCCGCATCGACATTGCCATCCGCAAGTTGGCTAAATCCATCACCATAGGACAGGAAACTTGGCGTAATGTCTTCAATGGTAAGACCTTTTAGGGCCAGCACCTGCTTCAAAAATGGAATAGTCCCGCCACCCGCAGGGCCAACAGCAACGCGTTTGCCCTTGAGATCTGCCACGGAATTGATCGGCGAACCGTCAAGCGTCATCATGTGTAAGACAGAAAAGTGCAGTGAACCAATGGCGCGCAAGTTCATCTTGCCGCTTTTTTTGTAGGGGCCGACGCCCTTGTTAGCGAGTACGGAAAGATTGTTGTTTGTGATGGCAATCTCAACTTCGCCAGTGTTGATAAGACGAGGGTTGCCAACCGAGCCCTGAGTTACGATTGGCACCATGGTCAGGCCTTCTGCGTAGTTGTTGACCAACGAAGAGATCGCCTGCCCGACCGGATAAAAGGCACCACCTTGGCTCGCTGTTCCGATCCGCAATTCTTCCGCTTGCAGTGAGCCGCCAAGCGCCAGCCCCAAGGCTGCCGCACCAAAAAGCTTTAGTAGTCTCATGTCTGATTCCTCCCAAAATCCAACTGAAATCTGCAGACCCCCGACCTTCGGTGAAACTCACCCAACGCCAAGGGGACTGCTCCTAAGTAAAGCTACCTAAGCAAACGAGGTGATGCAAGAAAAATCGATATTTTTAAATTATACGCAAAAAAAGCGTTTTATTTTTGTTCTATTCAGTCTGCCGTTAGTATTTTGTAGTCCGAACAATTCTGTTGAACGTTCTTTCCTCAATTGCTGCAGAGCTCAAATCCATCGTTCATTGACGGCAAAAGGGAGGATATAGCCAACGAGTGGCGCCGCATTTCCCAAAACACATTTTCCAGTTCCACCCCTCGACGTTTTTGTCGGTTTCTTCTACCAATTGTCATTCATACCCATTTTGTTGCCCCACCTATCCGGATTGATCGATGACCAAACCTGACATTCTCATGCCCCGCCCGATGCTGCCGATTGTTGGAGAAGAGCTCGACAAGGTCTTTAACGTTCACAGGCTCTATGAAGCTGATGATGTCGACCAGATGCTGTCGGACATCGGAGGCGCGATCAAAGGGGTTGCGGTCTCGGGAATGCCGGTCAACAGCAACTTTCTCGAAAAACTGCCGAATGCCGAAATCGTTGCGAGCTTCGGCGTCGGCTACGACAATATCAACACAGGTGATTGCCTCGCAGCCAATGTTATGGTCACACACACGCCGGATGTCTTGACCGACGAAGTGGCCGATACGGCCCTTGGCTTGCTGCTGATGACCGTTCGCGAACTGGGTCAGGCGGAAAAATGGCTCCGCGACGGCAACTGGACTGGCAAGGGCCCGTACCCGCTGACACAGGCGACCCTCAAGGGGCGTACGCTTGGTATTTTCGGCCTAGGCCGGATAGGCAAGGCGATTGCCCAGCGCGCGGAAAGCTTTGGCATGAAGATCCACTACTTCGGCCGAAACAAACAGGATGGTGTCAGCTACCCCTACCACGCCACCTTGAAGGACATGGCTGCGGCCTGTGACACATTGATGATCGTTGCTCCAGGCGGTGCGTCGACCAACCATGCCGTCAATACTGAGGTTTTGGAGGCTCTTGGCCCCGACGGGATCGTCATCAATATCGGGCGCGGCACCGTCATCGACGAAGCGGCACTGATCGCAGCCCTTGAAAGCGGGACCATCTATGGTGCCGGGCTCGATGTTTTCGAGAAGGAACCGCAAGTTCCACAAAAACTGCAGGAGTTGCCGCGGGTAACACTGCTGCCGCATGTTGGCTCGGCCTCCCAGTCAACCCGAAACGCCATGGGCCAACTGGTCGTCGACAATCTGAAGAGTTGGTTTGATGCCGGTAAACCCGTCACGCCAGTCCCGGAAATGAAATAGCCGGATTATCAATCCGTCTCCTTTTTTGTTTTCGGTCGCCTGTCTTTGGTTTGTCTCGCCAAGCGCAAGGAAAACCCTTGCCGGGCCCTACCGACCTCAGTCGAAAATCGCATTGATTACTTCCTGAGTGGCCGCCGAGTCACTCAAGAAACCTGCAACCTGAGTGCATGCCCAAGGAGATAAATACACCCTCACAGCGCATCCTCTTATCATTATTTATTTCGATGCCTAAATTTATCAAAATTCATCCCACCCTATCAACAATCAACAAATTGGGTTCCAAAACAGGCGGTTCCTCCGACCCCTTAAACACTTCGTCTAATTTGAGATCAATTTCGCTAAATCTGTAGTGATTTTGTTTTTTTCTGCGAAATTTTCTTATCGTATTCGATCATCTGCAAACATCCGCAACGTCAGCTTTCCAGAGTCATGGATCCCCTATGCTTGAGAAGTATTTACACGCGCATCAAATCGAAGCTGTCATCATATTTGGGACAGCAGCAATTATTTATCTTGTTGGCGCCGAATATGAAGCTTTTGAAGCCTTGGCCGCGTTCATGGAAAAGCATGAAGCGCTGGAACTTGACGAGGCTTTTCTCGCTGTCGCGACCCTGGGGATCGCTGGATATATTTATGCCTATCGGCGCCAGGTTGAACGGCGCAAGGAAATCGAGAAACGCCTTCATGCCGAAGACCACCTCGATTGGCTGTCCAAACACGACAATCTAACCGGACTTCCAAATCGCCACAGTTTGAGCGAATTCGTCAAACTCCAGGAGGCTGAAACCAACAACGGCAGCGAGAAACACTTCGGGCTGATTTCAATTGATCTGGATGGTTTCAAGAAGGCAAATGACCTTCTGGGTCACACGGGCGGCGACAAGTTGCTGAAGGAAGTGACGTCACGGATCAAAAGCCATGCCGCCGTGAACACGGTGTTCCGATTGGGGGGCGACGAATTTCTGGTGATTACCGAACTGGAAAAGTTTCCCGACACCTACACGCTCGCTCAAACCATCAATGCGGAGATTGGCAAGCCTTTCAATATTGACGGTATTATCAATCATATCGGCGCAAGCATGGGTGTCAGCAAGTTTCCGATAGACACCCCCATTCTTGAGGAAGCCATTCATTGCTCCGATCTTGCGATGTATCACGCAAAGCGGTCCGGCAAAAAGGAAGTCACCGAATTTACAGAGGCGATGATTGAAACAAATCTGCGCCGCTCCATGCTCGAGCAGGATCTGCTTTCGGCGCTTGCCGATGGCCATATCAAACCGCATTATCAACCGCTCATGCATTTGGCCTCCGACCAGATCCGAGGCTTCGAAGCGCTGGCTCGCTGGGACCGCCCCGGACATGGTTTTGTGCCGCCAGCAACCTTTATATCTGTAGCAGAGGACATTGGAGCCATTTCCGATCTTTCTGACCAGATCCTCAGGCAGGCCTGCCTTGATGCCAAGGAATGGCCGGGCAACATGATCCTGACCTTTAACCTCTCACCGCTTCAGCTATCAGACAGAATGATCAGTGAGAGAATTTTGAATGTTCTGGCAGAAACCGGCTTTGATCCCAGCCGGCTGGAAGTGGAAATAACGGAAAGTGCGCTTGTTCTTGATATCGAGACAACGACCGAGGTACTGAAGGAACTCGGTTCCGCGGGAATTCGCATCGCACTTGACGACTTCGGGACCGGTTTTTCCAATCTGTCAAACTTGTCGAAACTGCATTTTGATCGCATCAAGATCGATTGCGAGTTCATCAACAATTGCAGCTCCGATGGCAAGCAAATGAATATCGTCAAATCCATCTTGTCACTTGGCAAAGGATTGGGCATGCACACGACAGCTGAAGGAATTGAAGAAAGCGGTCAGCTCGAAATTCTGAAAGAGCTCGGGTGCGACTGCGGGCAAGGCTTTTTTCTGGGGCACCCTGTTGACGCGTGCGAAACCAAGGCCTTTCTTCAAAGACATGACAATCGGTACGCCGCCTGACCGCTGTAAATTCTGGCGGAAAGAGTATTGGACAAACTGGCCAATTGAGAGCCCAAACTCCGAATGCAATCAAAAGTAACTATAAGTAACTCACTCAATTTATAGTATTTATAAAGACTATCCTCATCTATACTTATTCAAATTAGATGAAAATTCATACATTCGAATTTAATCTGGAACCGGGTTGATAATTCTCGCTCTAACAAGACGGTTATTGAAGAGAGTTACAGCCTGATCGCTTCGAGTGGCCAGATATTGATATGTTGAAACTGCTATTACGCCAACTAAGTCTGATTGCATCTGCGGCAGTATTCTGCGGCATTCTGGCAAACACATCATTCGCAGCGCTTCCCAGCATCAAAGTCGGCGTTCAAAATTCTTCTTCTCCGTATTCACTGCCCGTAAAGCCCGAAGCCCCTCAGCTGAAGTTTTCTATTTCGGCCAGTGACACGTCTGTCCCGGTAATCGGAACGAACTCGGAGAACCCATCCTTTTTCTCCACTATCTGGAATTCGCCCAAAGTGCTGCAGTTGGCGTCGGTCATCCTCGTCATTGGCATATTGGCAAGCGCAGCCTGGCGTTACGTCCATATGTCATCGCACAATCGGGAACTTCGGCGGGCGCAAGCGAAACTGATGTCGCTCAATGAAACACTGGATGCCCATGTTCATGAACGCACCCAACAGCTGACTCAGGAAATCGAGGGCCGTAAACGCAGCCAGAAAATCGTGGAAACCTTCTTCAATCAGTCCCAGACACTCAATCTGGTGATTGATAGCGATGCGAGGATCGTCCGGATAAACAAGGCATGGGAAAGTGTTCTCGGTTTCAGCCGATCCAAACTGAAATCGAAACCGCTGGTGGATTTTGTCGTTGCCGAAGACCACGACATTACAAATGAGCTTCTGGAAACGCTTCGGCAGGGCGGAAAGGTCGACGGAATTGAAAACCGCTGGAATTGCGCAGATGGGTCAGTGGCGACATTGCGTTGGTCTGCTCGTCCGGACACAAAAAACCAGCTGTTCTATGGTTCTGCCCAGGACATCACATCCCAGAAAAAAGCCGAAGATGCACTCAGGTTAAGTGCCAGCGTCTTCACAGCGACGGATGAAGGCATCATGATCACCGATCCATCTGGAATGATCGTTGATGTTAACAAGGCCTTTAGTGAAATCACGGGTTACAGCCGCGAAGATGTTTTGGGACAAAGTGCCAGCATTTTGAGTTCCGGAGATCAAGATCCGGAGTTTTACAAGGCATTGTGGCAGTCGCTTTTTGACACCGGAAGCTGGCGCGGCGAAATATGGAACAAGGCGAAGGACGGTCGGATCTATCCCGAAATGCTGACAATCAGCACGGCTTACGACGAAAACGGCTACGCAACGAATTATATCGGGCTGTTCTCCGATATTACCGGACGGAAAGAACGTGAAAGCGAACTCATCCAGCTCGCCCAGTATGACAGGCTTACAGGCCTCCCGAACCGGGCCCTGTTATCAGACCGGCTCGGCCAGGCAATGGCACGATCCCGGCGGCGGCAATTGAACACTGCAGTTGCCTTTATCGATCTGGATGGCTTCAAAGCAGTCAATGATACCAACGGCCATGCGGCCGGTGACAAATTGCTTGTCGAGATTTCGCGAAGACTCAAGTCGCATTTGCGAGAAGAAGACACTCTCGCACGGATCGGCGGTGATGAGTTTGTCGCCTTAATTACGGATCTCCCGGATCCAAAGGACTGTATCGGTACACTGGACCGGATCAAGAACACCGCAGCAGAGCCGATCGATATCGGAGATGGAACAGCATCCGTTACCGCTAGCATCGGCGTAACTTTCTACCCGCAAGAAGGTGACATTGGAGCCGAGCAGCTTGAGCATCAGGCAGATCAAGCCATGTATCAGGCTAAAATGGCCGGGCGGAATCGTTACCGCTTTTTCGATCCTGAGCTCGTTCGGGTATCAGCGTAGACCAGGTGTAGCGGCTAAGAGGGCCGTTCAATCGCGGTTTTCTGGCCGACCACCATTTCCCGCTTTCCTGCAAAGCCCTTCACCTTTCGGACGGAGAACCCGGCTTCCTGAAGGTTCCGCCGCACCCATCCGGCAGACGTGTAGGTGGCAAGCGTCCCGTCTGCTGCCGTCAGGTTTGCTGCGGCAGTCATAAGGTCAAGGTCCCACAATTCCGGATTTTTCGCCGGGCTGAATCCGTCGAGATACCAGGCATCAATTGGCTCGATGGCCTGACCACCATCGATGCAGTCAGAGTTGCCCGTCTGCAAGTCCCTGATTAGCTGTCGCGCATCCCCCACACCCAGCAGAAGGTCTGCACCCGGGAGCGATATTCTGGTCCACCCCTCCACCGGAGCCCAGACTGCGCCGAGTTCATCAGCCACATCGGACATCTCCGGGAAAGCGGCCAAGGCCTTGGCGAGCTGGTCCGCCGACATTGGATAAAGCTCAAAGGACACAAACGTCAGCTTTGGCGCAGCGGCCATCGCCCTTGCAGCCAGAAGCGTTGCCAGAAAATTCAACCCCGTACCGAAGCCGAACTCCGCAATGGTGAAGCTGTCGCGCCCCTGAAATCGTTCCGGCAATCCATTGCCTGCCAGAAAGACATGCTGCGTTTCGGCAAGACCGCCCGCTTTGGAGAAATAGGTGTCATCAAAGCTTTCAGCGCGCGGCACATCGCCCTCCAGCCACTCAAGCTTTGGCGGGTTTTGGGCCGCGGGTTTCGATTTTCTTTGCGCATCATCGGTCACAGGATTAATACCACCGTCAGTTCCGTGATGCCCTCTTAAGGGAGCATTGCGCGCCAATCAATCAATTGGAGCCCCTCGTTCATGGTGCAATCCGCGTCCGACCGGTATGACCTTGCAATTGCAGGCGCCGGTATATTTGGCCTTTCCGTTGCCCATGCCGCGATCAAGGCCGGACTGAAGACGATTGTCCTTGAAGCAAAACATGTTGGTGCCGGATCGAGCGGCGGCCTTCTGGGCGCCCTGATGCCGCATATGCCCGCGCGTTGGAATCCCAAGAAGGAATTTCAGTTTCAGGCATTGGCATCTCTCAAGGACTACATTCAGGCGCTAGAGACGGATACAGGAGAGAGCTGCGGTTATAAACGCTTGGGGCGTATTCTTCCCCTGACCACCCAGGACAAGCTGGATCATCATCTGAAACGGGCAGAGGAAAGCAAACTGCACTGGCATCCAGAGACAACCGGATTTTCCTATGTAGTCGAACCTGCAGGTAACCGCGCAGACTGGCTGAGCGCCGAGGCTGCCCCCTATGGCATCGTCTATGAAACCCTGGCCGCCAGAGTGGCGCCGCGCGCCTATCTTCAGGCACTGGCAACCTATGTGAAACGTCATGGGGATCTTCTTGAAGGCGCTACTGTTGAACGGTTTGACGAGCAAAGAGGAGAAGTTCGTCTGGCCAGCGGCGACACTGTGACTGCCGGTAAACTGGTTATCTCAGGCGGTTTTTCTGCCTTTGACCTCATTGAACACCTGACCGGTGAAAAAATCGGTCGCGGCGAAAAAGGTCAGGCGCTTCTGCTGGAGGGCGCGGGGCTGGAAGACAGACCGGCGATCTATTGTGATGGGCTTTATGTCGTCCCCCATGACAATGGCACCGTTGCCGTCGGAAGCACATCGGACCGGGACACACATGATACGGTTGTCGATCCGGCACGGTCCGAAGAATTGGTTCGTCGGGCAACCGCCTTCTGCCCCAGTTTGGAAGGACGCAAGGTCTTAACCGACTGGGCGGGCATTCGGCCAAGATGCAACAAACGCAATCCGCTGGTCGGAAAACTTCCCGGATTTGAAAAAACATATACCGCGACCGGGGGCTTCAAGATTTCCTTCGGCATTGCACATCTTGTGGCCGATGCCCTTGTTGCGGAAATATCCGGCCGGGACCCGAAACAGACTCTTCCGGCGACGTTCCTGCCGGATCATCATTTTCAGGGAACTTAGTTTTTCGGCTATCGCTCGCTAGGCAGCAAACACGACTTCATCCCAGAAGAAAGCTTCCAGCTGCGTACAAAAGAAGACAGGTCAACGCCGCGGATCCCCAGAACAGCAGGTTCTTAAACAGCAAGAAGGATGCAGTTTCTCGGTGGACAGATGTCTTCTCTTTTTCATCGGTAGCGGAAGGCGGCGTCATTCCGCGATACTCTCGCGCAGTCGCATGCATTGGCTTGACCATTGCGAACGTCTCCATAGCAGCCTTAAACCAGTTACTGGTTTTTCGCCTCACCTTCGACACCTTACCTGCTGGTGCAGAAGCATTCACAACCCTTTAAAAAAAGACTATGAACAAAAGCTTACTCAAGGTTTGAGCTAACAGTCGGATACACACAAAAAACCGACGTTATCCGAGCCAAATTCTGCCAACATTATCCTGTTCGGATTCACACCCTAACCGAGATTTAGTTTCAGGTCATTCCCGTATGAGTTTAAAAAGTGTGCAGCTCCACCTTTCCAGGATTGCCCCGGACCTTGATGTCATCATCACCGAAGAAAGCAGCGCAACCGTGCAACTGGCTGCCGCAGCTCACAATGTTGAACCGGGTCAAATCGCAAAGACACTCTCCTTCAAGGTGAAAGACAATGTCTTTCTTCTTGTTGCGCGCGGCGATGCACGTATCGACAACAAGAAAGCCAAGGCAGCATTCGGCGGCAAGGTCAAAATGCTGAGTGCGGACGAGGTTGTCGAATTGACCGGCCACCCGGTTGGTGGTGTTTGTCCGTTTGGCCTGCCCTCACCTCTCAAAGTCTACTGTGATGTGTCCCTGAAGGCCTACGACGTGGTCATTCCCGCCGCTGGTGCGACCAATGCAGCGGTGCGCATTTCACCGGACCAGATGGCACAGATCACAGACGCTGACTGGGTCGATGTCTGCCAGGAACCGCCTCAGACTTAACGCCTAACTCCGACCCAGAGAAACCAAAGGAATAACCAGACAAACCTGTTCATTTCCCCGATTTCTCTGAGCCATAGTTCAAGTCCCGAACTTATTGCGCGACAAGAATACTGAGGTCGATGGAGTTCGCCATCGCTTCATAGCCTGCATCATTCGGGTGCAATTGGTCTCCCTTGTCGAATTCCGGCAGAATCTTGGTCGGATTTTCCGGGTCCTGAACGACCTTATCGAAATCAATCACGCCATCAAAAGCGCCACCTGTGCGTATCCACTCGTTCACCGCTACCCGCTTGGCTTCCTTTTCCTCGTTGTAGTAGCTCCCGAGCGGCCCACCGGCAAACGCGTGGTTAAACGGTGTCAGCGTTGCTCCCAGAACACGGATTCCATGATCATGAGCTCGCGCAATGAGCTGCTTGTAACCGGCAATGATATCATCTGCTGACGGCGCAACACCATTCTGGTCGAGGATGGAGTCTGGCCAGCCAATATCATTGATCCCCATCATGAAGATCACAGTCTCGACCTGTGGGTGGAGCAGCACTGCTTCCTCGAACCGGGCCAGCGCATTGATACCCATCCGATCTGTCAGAACCCGTTCGCCGGAAATACCCTCATTCAAGACAGCAATCGGTGGACCGCCTGCTTCAACCAGCCGCGCGGCCAGAACATCCGGCCATCGGCTGTTGGCATCTGCGCTGGAGCCGTCACCATCGGTGATGGAATCGCCAAATGTAACGATCGCCCGTGCACCCTCTGCCGCATTGACGCGAACACCCGTCAAGAAGAGCCGTGACAGTGTAGTGCTATCCGGAGTGAAATCTGCATCGCCCACCTTGTTTCCGCCAACGATATAACCCGTCTGCCAGCCATCAAAATGCATCGTCGTCGTTGGCGTTACATCTGGAAAATAAAGGCTGATTGCCAGACTTGTCAGCGGCGGCACATCAAGATCGGCGGGATCGCTGATCACACGTGCGCCCGGCGGAACCGAGATCGATGTCTGTCCCCCGAATGTCAGTGCGCGATCTGTCTCGGCAACAATTGCGGACCCCTCTCCGGCGATAGCAATATGCGCTTCACCAACTGTCATCGGCAGTGTTCCATATTCGTTTGACAGGATAATCCGCACCTGTTCACCGCCAACGGAAACACGAGCCACCTGACGCATTGTCTGGTTCCATAGATTGCGGGGAAAGCTCAGACCAGCAAGGAAATCCGGTTCCCAGATCGGCTGTGTTGCGGCAGACCAGGTATCAATCGGTACACTGCCCTCGGCACGAACAGTCTTGGCTGGAGCAACGGCCAGAATGGCCATTAATACCCCGGCCATAACAAGCCACAGCGGGTGTCTGCCGAGCCTTGCACGATAATGCCAAGAAGATAATTTCAAGAAATTCATTGAGTATCCCTCCACTAAACTAGCCTCATGGGGCCACTTTTACCGGCTTCTCGGGACATTCGGATCGTATTGTTATGGCAGGTAACATTGTGTCAAAATTCGGCCCGCCAATCTTTGCGGTCCAACCATGATCTTGATGCTAAACCTCACCCGAGCTCAACCTGGTTAATCAACAGCGCAAAGCCGCAATCCGCCGTCATCAATGCTTGCCCGCTGAGAATTAATGTCGCTCAACAAAGGCATCCATTCGAATTCAGCCCGTTTAGCATCATGCTGCACTGGTATAATAATCTATTATTATACTAATATATCAACTTAAATCTGATCAGGCGCGACAATGGAATGAAATTTTTGCCAAGAAACTATTCCTGAACATCGAGCGCTGGCCGGGAGTCCCGGCCAGCGCCAATGTGAAGGTTAAATCCCGTCGCCATCCATTCCGGAGTTGCTCAGGAAGCCTTTTTCTCTGAGATAAGAGATGACCTCGTCTGCGACATCTTCGGGGTCACGTCCAACATTCTGGATATGGAATTCGGGGTTTTCCGGAGCCTCATAAGGGCTGTCGATACCGGTGAAGTTCTTGATCTCTCCAGCATCAGCCTTGGCATAAAGGCCCTTCGGATCGCGCTTGCGGCACTCCTCGATCGGAGTGTCGACAAAGACTTCGATGAAGCTGCCCTCATCCATCAGATCGCGCGCCATACGCCGTTCAGACCGGAACGGCGAGATGAACGAGACCAGCGTGATCAGACCGGCATCCGTGAACAGTCTTGCGACTTCGCCGACCCGGCGAATGTTTTCCACCCGATCCACATCACTAAATCCGAGGTCACGGTTGAGACCATGGCGGACATTGTCGCCATCCAGCGTGTAGGTATGGCGACCTTCCATATGCAACTTCTTTTCGACAATGGACGCAATCGTCGACTTGCCTGAGCCCGACAGTCCCGTGAACCACAGAACCGCCGATGTCTGCCCAAGTTTTTCAGAGCGCGCCGCTTTGTCGACGTCCAGCGCCTGCCAATGGATATTCGTTGCCCGGCGCAGCGCAAACCACACCATACCGGCCCCAACCGTCGCATTGGTCATCCGGTCGATCAGGATGAACGAGCCGGTTGTCCGGTTTGCTTCATAAGGATCAAAGGCAACAGGGCTCGACAGAGACAGGTTGCAAAAGGCGATCTCGTTCAGATCCAGCGTCTTGCCGGCGATATGCTCGAACGTGTTAACGTTGATCTTATGCTTGATCTCTGTGACCGTCGCCGTGACGGTCTTGGCACCGATTTTCAGCAGATGGGATCGTCCGGGCAGCAGCGCCTCATCCGACATCCAGATCAGGTGCGCGGCCATCTGGTCAGCCACATCCGGACGAGCCGCTGTACCCGACAGGAGATCGCCCCGGGAGATATCGATTTCATCTTCCAGTGTGATCGTGACAGCTTCGCCTGCGCGAGCAACGGCCGTTTCCCCCGCCGCACCGATGATGCTCTTGACCCTTGATGTCTTGGCCGGACCGGCCACAACGATCTCATCGCCGGCCGCGACCTTGCCGCTGGCAACCGTTCCCGAATAGCCCCGAAAGTCAAGGTTTGGCCGGTTGACCCACTGCACCGGAAAGCGGAACGGCGCGTCCAGTTCATGGTCACCAACCTGAACAGTTTCCAGGTGCTCCAGAAGCGTCGGCCCCTGATACCAGGGCATCTGATCGCTTTTGCCCGTCACATTGTCGCCGTAGCGCGCGGACATCGGAATTGGCTGCAGGGTCTCGAAGTCAAAACCGGTTGCAAATGTTTCGAACTCCTTGCAGATCTCGTCAAACTTCTCCTGGGAGAAGTCTACCAGATCGATCTTGTTGATCGCCAGAACCACATGGCGGATCCCAAGAAGCGAGGCGATGAAGGCGTGGCGACGTGTCTGCACCATCAGGCCATTGCGGGCGTCGACCAACAGAACAGCAAGATCGGCCGTCGAAGCCCCGGTTGCCATGTTGCGGGTATATTGCTCATGGCCCGGCGTGTCGGCCACGATGAACTTGCGCTTTTCCGTGGCAAAAAACCGGTAGGCGACATCAATGGTGATACCCTGCTCGCGCTCTGCCTCCAGACCATCAACCAGCAGCGCCAGGTCAATGTCCTCGCCGACAGTACCGTGTTTTTTGGAATCGCGCTCAAGAGCTGCCAGCTGGTCTTCAAAAATCAGCTTGGTGTCATAAAGAAGCCGTCCGATCAGAGTGGACTTGCCGTCATCCACAGAACCGCAGGTCAAAAAGCGCAGCTGGTCCTTGCCTTCCTGCGCAACGACATAATCAGTGACAGCCTGCTCGGCGCTCCGGGAGTCCTCAAGAACAGTCATCCTAGAAATACCCCTCACGCTTTTTCTTCTCCATCGATGCACTTTCGTCCTTGTCGATCAGACGGCCCTGGCGCTCGGAGGTGCGGGCAATCAACATCTCGCGGACAATCGCTGGCAATGTGTCGGCATCCGATTCAATTGCGCCGGTCAGCGGATAACAGCCGAGGGTCCGGAAACGGATCATTTTCTCTTCGATACGCTCATCGGGTTGCAGTTTCATGCGATCATCATCGGCCATGATCAGCATGCCATCGCGCTCCACCACAGGACGTTTGGCCGCCAGATACAGCGGCACCATCGGGATGTTCTCCGTCAGGATGTATTGCCAGATATCCAGCTCGGTCCAGTTGGACAGCGGAAAGGCGCGAATGCTCTCGCCCTTGGCAACACGGGCGTTGTAAAGGTTCCAAAGCTCCGGGCGCTGCGTCTTGGGGTCCCAGCCATGGCTGGAATTGCGGAACGAGAACACACGCTCTTTCGCCCGCGACTTTTCTTCGTCCCGGCGCGCTCCGCCAAAGGCTGCGTCAAACCCGTATTTGTCCAGCGCCTGCTTCAGGGCCTCTGTCTTCATGATGTGAGTGTGCACCGACGAGCCGTGCTCGAACGGGTTGATGTTTTTCTCAACGCCTTCCGGGTTGGTATAGACAAGCAAATCCAGCCCGAGCCGCTTGGCTGTCTCGTCGCGGAACTGGATCATCTCCCGGAATTTCCAGGTGGTGTCTACGTGCAACAAAGGAAACGGTGGTTTGGACGGATAAAATGCCTTCATTGCAAGATGCAGCATGACACCGCTGTCCTTGCCGATCGAATACAGCATCACCGGATTGTGGAACTCCGCCGCAACCTCCCGAATAATGTGGATGCTCTCCGCCTCAAGCCGCTTCAAATTGCTCAGGCGCTCAGGCGAGACACCGTGGGCGTGCATGTTCATGGTCAATTTTTCCGTTCCCGCCGGACACTCCGGCATGATTTTCAGTTGCGTCGGCGGCACCGGGCATCAGGCCGCAGGTGCAAGATCCGATAAAAGCGCCGCATCGCTGACGGCAATAAAATACGGGTTTCTGAGATCGTCTTTGGTCGCGTTTTCAGGCACCCGGTAAACAAAATCAGCATGCGTGTCCGCATAGACCACCTTGCCACCCGCAGCCCTTACCACCGCATCGCCGGCAGCAATGTCCCACTGCATAGTAGGAGCAAGCCTCGGATAGAAATCTGCCCGTCCGGCGGCCAGCCAACACAGCTTCAGGGACGAGCCGACAGAAACACGTTCAGCCACCTTCAGCTGCTCGATCAAAGCACTGGTTTCTTCAGACAAATGCGACCGGCTGGCCAGAACGCTCAAGCCTTCCTTCGGCGGTTTACGGACCGAGATCGGTTCAACATCACTCAGTCCTCCATCCGTGATCCGTGCGGTAAAAGCTGTTCCGACAGACGATGCGCCCGATATCAGACTGCCACCCCAGAAGATCTCGTCCTTGGCGGGAGCCGAGACCACACCGAACACCGGCACGCCATCCACCACCAACGCGATGTTCACCGTGAATTCGCCGTTCTTCTTCAGAAACTCCTTGGTCCCATCCAAAGGATCTACCAGGAAATAGGTTTCACCGACCGCAGGCAGGTTTCCGGCTTCAACGGCTTCTTCCGCAATAACCGGAATATCCGGAAAAAGGTCAGCCAACCCACGCAGGATAATTTTCTCGGCAAGCCCGTCAGCTTCCGTCACAGGTGAACCGTCCGCCTTGTCGGAAGATCCAAACGGTTTGGCATAGATCTCCAGGATCGCAGACCCCGCATCAAGCGCAAGCTGGTTCAATTTGGATATTCTGTCATCTGTCATGGCAGTCAGCTTGCGCCTTTTTCTTATGGAATAACATCAATTTGGATGATTTCCGTGTTGTATAGACATAGGAAAAGCATGTGCATCAATTCAAGGAATGCTGTTCCACGATTGTCTCCGCTTGTGAAATGTCAGATCTCAATGCGGACCACATTAGGGGGTTTTATTCCGCACGGCTCCATTTTGCGCCCATTGGGAAGCAAAACAATGTAGGATTCACGGATTGGCAACGCTTTGTTAATAGACTTCTCTGCAGGAGCCACTGGTTTTTAAATACGTAGCCGGAACGAAGCAGTTATGTCGGATATAAAACCTTTATCGCATGTCCATGGTGAAGATGACGCTGGCGATTCAATGCCGCGCCAACGACGAACCCGTATATTGAAGAAGGGCAAGATCATATTTCAAGGTGGTCTGCGCTCTATCCCCTGTATCGTTCGCAACCTGTCGGAAGGCGGCGCAATGCTACAATTCGAACAAGCTTTCTTGTTGCCACAGGAATTTGAACTGCAAATGGATCTTGAGGATTTCGAGGTCACTTGCGCGCGTCGCTGGGAAGATGGCCTGAAACTTGGCGTTCAGTTCATCAGCGAAAAACGAACAACCGGCCGCATGAGGGCTCAGGTCCTGAAATCGTCTGAGGAAGCTTTGAAAAAGCAATCAGACGAGCAGCAGGAAAGTCTCGACGGCTTTTTCCAGCGCAGCCATATGGATGACCCCAAACCGGTTCCCCAACAACCTGTCCGCCGCACCCGCCCTGCAGGCACCGGCAAACCAGGTTTTGGCAAGCGCCGGTAACGGCCGGTCAATATCGCTTCCGCGTAATTGAGTTGCCAATCGACCTGGTGCCGGAGGATACGGGTAACAAGTACTCTTATTACCTGCACCGGCATTAGACCTGCTACGATTCCAACCAATGGCTGTGGGGCTATGCTCCGCTCCAGCGTTCTGAGCAGGCTCAGAGTGCGTGACGATAACGCCGGTAGTCTGTTCTAAATGGGTCTTGCAGTTAGCTGAAGACCGATGGTCGCAACGAAGACGATCGGCGCGAACCCAAATGAGTGCCGGAATCCTCCTTAAATATTAAGAACGCCCAATAAATCTATTAATTTCAATCACTAACGAAGACGCTTGACGGAAAAATTTATATTACTTACTAGTAGGTAATATAAAAGCGCAAAGCATCAAAGATGCGGCCGGTATTATTTTGACGGAGGATTTATGGGACAGACAAGAGACTTTGGCATCATCATGCATGGTGTCACCGGCCGCATGGGAATGAACCAACATCTCATTCGTTCAATCCTAGCAATCCGCGATCAGGGTGGTCTTGAACTGAAGGACGGCAGTCGGTTGATGCCGGATCCCATTCTGGTCGGGCGCAACGCTCAGAAGATCGAAACCCTTGCCAAGGCGCACGGTGTTGCGCGGTGGACAACGGATCTCGATGCGGCTCTTGCCAATCCTGACGACACACTGTTTTTCGATGCCGCTTCCACCCAATTGCGCCCGGAACTTTTGCGCAAGGCGATCGATGCCGGGAAGCACGTTTATTGTGAAAAACCGATATCGGAAAACCTTGAAGAAGCTGTTGAGATCGCCGCCTATGCCAAACAGAAAGGCATCAAGAACGGCATCGTGCACGACAAACTCGACCTTCCGGGTCTGCTGAAACTGAAGCGGCTGCGCGATAGCGGCTTTTTCGGCAAGATCCTCTCCGTCAGGGGTGAGTTCGGCTATTGGGTGTTTGAGGGGGACTGGATGCCGGCCCAGCGCCCGAGCTGGAATTACCGTGCCAAGGACGGAGGCGGCATAATCTCCGACATGCTGTGCCATTGGCGCTATGTGCTCGACAATGTTGTCGCTCCGGTTCAGTCGGTAAGCTGCCTCGGCGCGACCCACATCGACAGGCGATGGGACGAGCAAGATGCGGAATATGCAGCCGATGCGGACGACGCGGCCTATGCGACGTTCCAGCTCGAAGGCGGAATTGTCGCCCACATTAACTCAAGCTGGTGCACACGCGTACGTCGTGACGACCTGGTGACTTTCCACATCGACGGCACCCATGGCTCCGCAGTCGCTGGCCTACACAAATGCTACAGCCAGCAACGGGTCAACACGCCAAAGCCGGTGTGGAATCCCGATCAACCGCAGGCGCTCGACTTTTTCGAAAGCTGGGAGGAAGTGCCCGACAACACAGTCTTCGACAATGGCTTCAAGGTGCAGTGGGAGAATTTCCTGCGCCATGTCGTCGAAGATGGTCCATGGGACTATACCTTGCTGGAGGGCGCCAAGGGCGTGCAACTCGCGCAGGCCGGGTATCAAAGCTGGCGTGAGCGTCGCTGGATCGATCTGCCGGAAATCGAGGTCTGAGCCATGAGCATCTCTATAACCCTTCCGTCCCACACAGGCGCCTTGGAAAATTATCTTCTGTCTTCCGCACCTGCAGTGAATGCAGGGACTGGTGGCGACTGGAACCGCACCGCTTTTGCCGCCGTGCATGTTGTTGCAGATCCGCTTGCCGACAATGATCCCTGGCTCGATTGCAACATCGATTGGGACCGAACACTGGCGTTTCGCGAACACCTGTGGTCGCTCGGTTTTGGCGTCGCTGAAGCCATGGACACGGCCCAGCGCGGCATGGGCCTCGATTGGCCGACATCTCTGGAGCTGATCCGCAGAAGCGTTGCCCAGGCCAAGGCCGGCGGTCACTTGATTGCGTGTGGTGCCGGTACTGATCATCTAGCACCTGGCCCTGATGTGACGATCGATGCCGTGATTAAAGCCTATGAAGAACAATGCGAGGCGGTGGAAGCGACCGGAGGACAGGTCATCCTGATGGCGTCGCGGGCGCTTGCCGCCGCAGCAAACAGTCCGGACGACTACATCCGTGTCTATGACCGGGTTCTGAGTGGGCTTGCCCAACCCGCGATCCTGCACTGGCTAGGTGAAATGTTCGACCCGGCTCTGGCCGGATATTGGGGCACAGCGGATCACAATGAGGCGACAGACACCTGCCTGGAAGTCATCAACACAAATGCCGCCAAGGTTGACGGCATCAAGGTTTCGCTATTGTCGGCGGAAAAGGAAATCGCAATGCGCCGACGGCTTCCGGACAGCGTCAAGATGTACTCCGGTGACGACTTCAATTACCCGGACCTGATCAAGGGCGACGATCAGGGATATTCGCACGCCCTGCTCGGGATTTTCGATCCGATTGCCACTGCCGCTGCGCGTGCCCTTTCAGCCCTCGGCAAGGGCGATATGGCGGCTTATGATGACTCATTCGCACCAACCGTGCCGCTGTCGCGACATATTTTCAAGGCCCCAACCCGCTTCTACAAAACCGGCGTCGTGTTTATGGCCTATCTCACTGGTCATCAGGATCATTTCACCATGATCGGCGGCCAGGAAAGCGCCCGCTCGTTGCTTCATCTAGCCGATATCGTCCGCATGGCCAATGCCGCCGGATTGTTCCCTGATCCGGAAATGGCGGCAAAACGCGCACAGGCGGTCTTTGCAAGCCGCGGTCTGGGGGAATGACCATGCTGACACCAGACAAATTGTCTCTCAACACCGCGACCGTGCAGGCCCAATGGGACCTCAAACAATGCGTTGAAGGCTGCCTCAGGCACGAGATTGGCGGAATTTCGCCTTGGCGCAACAAGGTGCAGGAAGTTGGCGTCGACGAAGCTGCACGGATAATCAAAGGCTCAGGCCTCGGCGTTTCAGGCCTGTGCCGCGGCGGTTGGTACACGGCAGAAGGTGCGTTGACTCAAGGCGTGCTCGATGACAACAAACGTGCCGTCGATGAGGCCGTCGCAATTGGGGCTGCATGCCTTGTCATGGTCGTTGGCGGCCTGCCTGAAGGCTCGCGCGACATCAACGGTGCCCACGAGATTGTCAAGGATGGTCTTGCCAAGACACTGGATTATGCCCGCACCGTCGATATGCCGGTGGCTATCGAACCGCTGCATCCGATGTATGCCGCCGATCGTGCCTGCGTCAACACGATGGAGCAGGCGCTCGATATTTGCGATGATCTGGGCGACGGTATCGGGGTTGCCTGCGACGTCTACCACGTTTGGTGGGATCCTAAACTGCAAGGGCAGATCGAGCGCGCCGGAAAGGAACGTCTGCTCGCCTTTCACATCTGTGACTGGCTGGTGCCGACCCGCGACATGCTGACCGACAGGGGGATGATGGGCGATGGCATCATTGATATTGCCAGCCTGCGCAAAGCCGTGGAGGCGGTTGGCTTCGACGGACTGATCGAGGTTGAAATTTTTTCCAACGAGAATTGGTGGAAGCGCGACGCCGACGACGTGCTGAAGACCATGACCGAACGCGCACGCGACTGCTAGTGCGTGTGGATCGGTCGACTGCAGTCGCTTGAAGCGCCTGTTTCATGCCGCCGAATAGGGAGTTTTCGGCAAATATCGGGTTTGAATAATCTCTGTCTTGCACCTCAGGCTCCATACGATGAGCGAGGAGAACGTGCTTGACACAGGCTGAAAGTCGATATTACCTACTAGTAAGTAACAAGGGAGGAATAAACTATGAAATCTGGGAGAATAGCACTCGCACTTGCCCTCACAGGCGTGGCAGCCTTTGCATCCAATGCGATGGCAGACTGGAAGCCGGACCGTCCGATCAACATCATCGTGCCATGGTCGGCAGGCGGATCCACAGATCAGGTGACCCGTGTTGTCGCACCTTTGCTGTCAGAAGCGCTCGGCACCGACGTGGTCGTGGTCAATCAGTCCGGCGCATCGGGCTCTATTGGCACAAAAGCAGCGCTGGACGCTCCTCGTGACGGCTACACCTGGACAGCCAACGCGATCGCAAACAACGCCACCTATTCCATCACCGGCCTGATTGAGGACACCTCGATCGAAGATTATGCGATCTTCCTGCATGTTGCCAATGTGCCATTGGTCAGTGTCAACGCTTCATCTGACTACGCGGACTTCGGGGCGTTGCTGGATGATATGAAAAGCGGCGACGTTACGGTAGGTACGGCTGGCATCAACTCATCCGGTGGAATGGCGCTTGCTGCCATCAAGGAAGCTGCCGGCGGAGAATTTACTGCCCGGATGATTACCTATGACGGCGGCAACCCGGCAGTGGTCGCAGCAGCAAGCGGAGAAGTGGTGGCCACGACACAACTCGCGGTAGAGCAGACAGAAATGATCCGCGCGGGACGTTTGCGTGGTTTGACTGTACTGTCCGATCAGCCGCTTGTGGTTGAAGGTATTGACCCGATTCCACCGGTCACCAACTGGCTGCCTGAAATGCCGATCGCCGCTGACTATTTCGGTGTCTTTATCCCGGTCGGTGCACCACAGGAGGTCTACGACACGGTCTCCAAAGTCTGGCAGGACAAGATCATGAACTCGCAAGAGCTAAAAGACTATGCCGAAGCACGCGGCGCTGTCTTCGCACCGAGCTATGGCAAGGAAGCGCTCGACCGCGCCATGCCGGTTGTCGTCGCAGAGGCTTGCGCCCGCGTAACCCGTGGTGAGGCCGTTGTTGATCCATCGGCCATCGGCATTGATTGCGCTGCTGCGCAATAGCAGCGGGAAAATTGACGCGGGGTGTCGCATTCACGATGCCCCGCGTTAAAGTCCAGATCTGAAGTTCTGGCAGACAACACGCCAAAACCTGGCACAAGGACACTTCATGAAATTGGATTCCGCCCGCTCCGACAAGGTGGCGTCAGTGATATTCGCAAGCCTCGGCATCGCCATGGGCGTCGGCGGTTTTATGATGGATCGCCTTGAAATTCGCCAGATTCACCCAGCAAGTATTCCCGGTCTTGTACCGATGTTTCTCGGTGCGCTTCTGATCCTCCTCTCGGTGATTTTGTTCCTCAATGCACGTAATCAGGCGGACGAAGAGACACCTGATGACAGTCCACCGGAGAGCACGGGCGCCCCGTCAAGTCAGAGCGAAACCAAGTTTACGGCCACCCATCGTTTGTTGATCACTGCGGGCCTGTGCGTCGTGTTTGCCTTTGGCCTTGTCGGTCGTATTCCGTTCTTTGCCGCGTCCGCCCTGTTCATCTTCTGCTTTGCCACGGTATTCACCTGGCCGACCGGCGGAATGCGGGCCGCCAAAATCAAATCGTTACTGATTGCTGCGACAATTGCGATTGTGGCATCGGCTGCCATCTCGCTCCTGTTCCGCTATGGCTTTCTGGTGAGGTTACCGTGATGGAAGCTCTTGGTAATCTCGCAGAAGCCTTCGCGCAGCTAACCACACCAATGATGTTGTTTCATGTCGCCTGGGCGACGTTGCTCGGCATTTTCGTCGGCAGCCTGCCCGGCCTGACCGCCACTATGGGCGTGGCGCTGATGACCACGTTGACCTACTCGCTCGAACGCGACGCTGCAATCCTGGTCCTGATCGGGATGTATGTTGGTGCAATCTATGGCGGGTCGCGCAGTGCCATCCTCCTCAACATTCCCGGAACGCCAGCAAGCGCAGCCTCTACACTCGACGGGTTTCCATTGGCACAACAGGGACGTGCCCGCTATGCGATGGGGTTGGCAACGGCTGGCTCGGCTCTCGGCACCATTGTCGGCATTTTGCTGTTGGTGCTTCTGGCACCTCCCCTTGCCGAAGCTGCCTTGAATTTCGGGTCGTTCGAATTCTTCTGGCTTGCTGTCTTTGGTATCATTATTTCCGGTCAGCTCACGGCCACCGGCAATCCGCTCAAAGGTTATATTGCCGGTGTCCTCGGCCTGATGGTCGCGATGATCGGTAGCGAGGGCATCCATGCCCATGTCCGTTTCAATTTGGGCTTTTCGCAAATGAACGGCGGCATTGGCCTGATCCCCGCCATGGTTGGAGCCTTCGGCTTTGCCGAGGTCTTGACGGCCATGCAGCGCAAAAAACCCAGAATAGCGAACAGTGGTAAGGAATCTGACCGGTCCTTGCCACGCTGGCGCGATATGTGGGCCCAAAAGAAAACGATATTCCGCTCAGGCATTATCGGTACCTTCGTCGGGATCATTCCCGGTGTTGGCGAGGATATTGGTGCCTGGGCATCTTATGCCGCAGCCAAAAGGAGCAGTCGCGAACGCGAATCTTACGGAAAAGGCTCGACAGAAGGTCTGATCGCCGCGGAAACAGGCAACAGCGCTGTTGTGCCGGGATCGATGATCCCTGCGCTGACGCTCGCCGTACCCGGCTCGGCATCTTCAGCCGTCCTGATTGCGGCGCTGTTCATCCATGGCATTCGACCCGGGCCGATGATTGTGATCGAGCAACCTGATTTTCTCTATCTGGTTGCCGTGATGCTGATCTTTGCCACCATAGCAATCACCATCTTTGGCCTGACGTTGACCCGCTTCTTTGTCATGGTGCTCAAGGTCCCGCGCGAATACCTGATGCCGATCGTTTTTACCTTGTGTGTGATCGGTCCCTACGCACTGACACAGCGCCCATTCGACATCGGTGTGATGGTCGTCTTTGGCCTTGTCGGTTTCTTGCTGCGGCAGATGAACTATCCCATGGCTCCGCTCGTACTCGGCATCATCCTGGGCGATCTTCTCGACAAGAGCCTACGCCGCGGCCTGACCCTGAGTGACGGCGATCTCACGCCATTTATCACCAGGCCTATATCTGCTACCTTTGTGGTAATCATCTTGTTGTCGTTCATATTGGGCTCAGCCAGTGCTAAGCGTTTGATTGCGCGAAGTCTGCAGCGGATACTGCCGCGCGGCTGGTTACAAACAAATGGTAAGAACACGTGACAAACGACAAGAAACCCATCGCAAGCGGCAACGCGAAACGTAAAGCGGCCGACAAGTCCAAGCAGCCAGTGAAGCGCGATGCTGAACGGTCCAAAAAGTCAATTCTAGACGCAGCTCTTATGGAGTTTTCGACGTGCGGGTACTCAGGTGCCCGGATCGACAACATCGCCAAGCTAGCCGGGGTCAGCAAGCCGCTACTCTATGACTATTATGGCGACAAGGACGCTATCTACGCTGCAGCGCTGCGCGAAGCCTATGTCCAGATCCGCGAAGGCGAGAAGGACCTCGACCTTGAAAATCTCGGACCCGAGCAGGCAATCCGTACCCTCGTCAAATTCACGCTCCAGCATTTTCAGTCCAAGCCCTGGTTCATTTCGATGCTGAATACGGAAAACCTGCGAGGCGGCACTACGATCCGCGCGATCAAGGATGCAAACGACATTCAATCCCAATTGCTCGAGAAGCTAGGAGAGATTTTGCGCCAGGGTGTTGATCAGGGTGTGTTTCGGGCCGGAATCGATCCCGTCGAGCTTTATATCTCCATCGCATCGCTGTGCTACTTCCCTGTGTCGAACGCCCACACACTTCGTGCTGTCTTCAAATGCGACGTCGACGCACCATGGCTGGAAAAGCACGGCGACAATGCAGCCGAAATGTTGATCCGCTTCCTCAAACCAAGCTGAGCGTTGCCATGACCATGCCCGTCCTTTCCTTTTGCAACGAGTTGCTGGCTGATGAAGGTAAAGACCTGAATGAGCAATGCCGGATACTCGCTGAGATCGGCTACGGCGGTCTCGAAATTGCGCCCGGTACGCTGGCAAAGGCCCCTCACCTGCTGTCATCTGCACAAGCTGGCGAAATGAGGGAAGTATGTGAACGCCATACGCTTACCATTACCGGCCTGCACTGGTTGCTTGCGCCCTATCCGCAGCTTTCCATCACCGATCCGAGCAAACGCGCTGAAGCCGGTGAAGTCTTGCGGGGCCTGATAGAGCTCTGCGCCACCTTGGGCGGCAAGGTGCTGGTGCACGGATCGCCGGGACAGCGTGCCGTTCCTCCCGGAACAGACATGGCTGCATTGACGCAGGAAGTTGCCGAGTTTTTTCGTCCCATTGCAGATCATGCCGCCAAACACTGCGTTACCTATTGTATCGAATGTCTGTCGCGCAATGAGACCGTTTTCCTAAACACGTTGGAGGAAGGCGCGGATCTTGTGGAGCGTGTCGGCTCGCCAGCTTTCCGGACCATGATCGACACCAGCGCTGCCGGTTTGACAGAGGATACACCCGTCGCGGAACTCATCCGAAAATGGGTACCCGGCGGTATGATTGGACACATCCAGCTCAATGACACAAATCGGGGTGCACCGGGAACCGGGGACGACCCGATGAACGACATCATAGCTGCCCTGGTAGATGTGGGTTGGCAAAAACCGATGGCAGTCGAACCGTTCAAGACCGTTGTTGATGCGTCCGTAACCGCCGCAATAGCCCATGCGACCGTCAAGACGCTTTGGGAAGTCTCAGCGTAAGTTTTTACGGCACCATCAATTCATCGAATTCTTTATGTCGCGATCATTCACCGTCCGATGCATCGGCGTTTGCAGTTCTGTATTGGCGAAATCGTTGTTTGCGACACCGCTTGAGCCTACCCGCGCAAACAGATTGAAGAAGCCGACCTGAAAATAAAAACTTGTAAGCTTCTGGGCGCTCACCGTCACAATGGATGAAGCCCACTAAACAAAAACTTCAGAGCGGCATCCCGTTGATGCTCACTATTCTGTCTCATGCTTCACTCCAGATCTGTGAAGATGGATCAGGGCATCTCCCCAAGCCAATCCCGAAATCCGCCCCCAGCGCGCTAACGCTGAACAAGTCTGATGTATTTGGTCAGCATGTAGCAAGAAACACTGATGACAATGTGTATCATTTAAGACCGATTGGAGCAGTGTTAAAATAGACCTGTTCTTTTTGATGCTGAACCTTGCTGTTCATGAAGAAATGGATCTGTGCTTTTAAAGAAAATTGCACAGCCAATACAAACGGCAATTGTGGCAGCGAACAGTCGGGAAAACAGAATTGTTCGGAACCAAAAGCAAGATGACGCAAACTGCTCAACGCGATGCTTTATTCAAGGTTGGAACAATACGTTGTGAGACAGCCCCAAGACGGCCACTTGGTGTTTTCGGCATACCGTTCTGCGGCATATCATCTGTTCTTCTGGCATTCCTCCTGATTCTTGGGGGCGTTGTGCCCAAGATTGTAGCCACAGCTGCTGAAAACCCTGCGCAACCAACTTCAAGCTCCTCCCTGAACGCGGACCTGCCTGATGATGCAGGTTTCAAGTTTAAATGGTCCGACAGCCGAGACATAGGTGTTGAAGGCGAGATGCCTAATGCCGCAGATGAACACGCAGACCCCATCGGATTTCGTTTGGCCATTCCCGAATTCTGGCAAGCCAATGTGCTTGAAGAGGAAGACGGATATTCAATTTTCTTTGGTGGAGATGACACAACCGGTACCGAAGACCCTGCGGTGAAACTGCTGTTGGGGGTCTATATGGGCGTAAAGCAAGACTATTCTGATCTTGATGCAATGACCGAGACCTACCGTGACACAAGCATCGCTTCCCAGACCCTGCTCTACGCCTTTGAGGACAGTCTGAATGGCCATGCCTACCGGTATTTTCAGGTCAGGTATCCGCATCAGCAAAGCGGCAAGATGGTCGACGAATTCGCCTTTTTCATCGAAACAAAGCGTTTGATTTATCGTTTCAGCTTTGTCACACCCGAGAGCCAGTCTGAACGCAATGAGCTGTTCGTCTGGTCGATCTTCAACTCTCTCATTCTGTATGACAACAAGCTGAATTAAGGGGGAAACTGTGTCTTTTTGCACTGAATGTGGGTCGAAATTGCCAGACGACGCCAAACATTGCAGTGGCTGTGGAGCAAGTGTTGCAGCGACTACGCAGGTCAGCAATTCGCAGCCTGACAATGTATCGGAAGCTCAAGCCGCAGGTTCGACTGAAACCGCCGCCGAGCCGACACGCGAGCCGGTCTACATAGGGTTGGGACGGCGCTTTGTTGCGCATTTTGTGGATCTGATCCTCGTCTTCATCATGTTCTACGTCATTGGCCTGCAGGTTGCTGAAAAAACGGGAGGTCTTACCCCCGACGGGTTCGATCTGGACGGTACGCCTGCCTTGATCGTAATTGCGCTGACATTTTTCGCTTCCACCCTTTATTTCGCCCTGACCGAAGGTGCTGGCGGACAGTCTTTCGGCAAGAAAATTTTGGGCATCAAGGTCGTTTCTGCGGATGGTTCACCATGTTCATTCGGCCAGGCCTTTTCCCGCAATGTGCTGCGTTTGATTGACGGAATCGCGTTCTATCTGGTCGGCGTCATTTTTTTGATGCGGTCCGATACGAAGCAGCGGCTTGGGGACCGGGTTGCCGGCACTGTGGTGATCAGAAAGACCAAGGGCCAGGAGCCAAGTTCATTCACCTACAGCACAAGGGATGAGCAGCCAAAAGTCGAAGAAACGGAAGGCAAAGTCAAATTCCGGTCGTCCTGGGGCATCAAGAAAGGCCGGGATTCCTGGGACTACTGACTTCTCACGGAATGACATTTGCGAGACCTGTGATGCACGGACAGTTCGTGCGTCAATTAGGCGGGAAGAAATGGATACCTGGATGACTATCTGGACCAAACGTATTGTTCAAGTTTTAGCGACCTATGCTGTCCTTCTTGTGTCGGTTGGAATTGGCTGGGCCCAGCAAAACGTAACCTATCCAGAAAACTTCGACGCCAAATTTGTTTCCAGCCGCCACTACACATCCAACAGTTCAGACCCTCATATTACCCGTCCCGCGGACTTGTCTTACTGGGGCTTCAATAATGATTGCCACTGGATACACTTCAGAGGTGATGTCTTTCAGCACAATTGCACCAACTATAAAATTCACTCGCTAGAAGGAGCCGGAGCTACTGGGCAGGCAGGAACTTTTCGGGCGTCTGGCACAATCAAGGATGGTGTGTTTTCCGGGAGTTTCGTATCCACTCAAAAGAGTTGGGATCAAGGGCGTCCCTATATGGATGATGGCTTGTCTTCCCGAAACAGAGCAACCGGTTCGATAAAGGGAATTATGAATGCTGATGGCACCGTAAAAGTCACTCTGGCATTCACCAGCGACGAGACGGAATCTGCACAACAGGTGCAAGACGAGAAAACCGGTCATTTGCATAAAACAGGGATCTGGCAGCCTGTTCAAACAAACGCTGGAGAGTCGTTGAAGTCCATTTCAATCTTCAAGTTTAATCCAAGCCTTATTCAACGAACCGACCCTGCGATAACAGCTGAAACAATCCAGCAGGAGTTAGACAAGCCCGCCACCATCCCATTTGACGACGAGATTCAGATTGCTGAAACGGACGCCCAAGTAACCGCCGAAGCGCCGGTTTCCCTTTCAGGAGTCGATGGGACGATTGCCTTGGAAGACGCTTTGAAAAGTCAGGCCATAGGCGGAGAGGAAACTGTTGCAGATGAAGGAGCGTCGCCACCCATTGATGCCTTTGACACCTGGAAACAGGATCACCTGGCCCGAGGTTGGCGATATTCGGAAGAGAACGGCATCGCGGAGTTCAAGCCTCAGGAGGGCGCGCGCGATGACCGCGGATGGATCTACTCGGAAGCGACAGGGGATTTTGTTGCTCCAGAGAAGAACGAGCTTGACCAAATTGCCTCTACTGAGTCCGACGAAAACCTGGATGACCCAAAGCAACCTCGCGATGGCGATGAAAACGCAAATGGCGACGTCTGGAGTGATGAAGATGGCGGCTGGATCGGGCGCAATCTCTATGATCAGGAAAAGGAGCGCCGGGAGTATATCAAGTCGGTCAATGAACGGCCGAACGAGGAAGACAAGGATATTACCGAGCTGAAGCAGCGGATCCGCGAAGGCAAACTGGAAGGGGAAATCCTTTCGTCGCGCCTAGGCTATGTCGAAACACAAAAGGACTTACTGGATTCCGTTCTGGAGCAACAGATCAGCGAAGAAACTGATCCCGACAGAATGAGTTTCTTGCGGGATTTGCAGGACCGGGTTGACCAGGTCGATATCGAAGACAAGTCAGGTGCACTGGATGAATTGAGCAAGATCACACTCAATCAGATTCGCGACACCTACCAGCCCGATTATTCGATGAAACAGTTTCTGGCCGAAACGGGCGCCATGACGCTGGATGCCTTTCTAACCAAAGGCGCAGCAACCGCCAGCCTCTATTCGTATCAGGCATCCGAGAATGCCCTGCAGCAAGGCGCAAGCGCCGGAGAGGCGTTGTGGGAAGGCGCAAAAACCGGGGTTGTTATTGGAGGTATAAACTATGTCGGCGGTAAAGCGTTCGGCGCCATTGGCAACAAACTTGGGGGCTCTGCCGACGATGCAGCAACCGGTGTTGTCGGGGCGTCGGATGATGTTGCCGTTGCCGGTGGCAAGACAGCTGGCAAAGCTGCCGGTAAGGCCAAAGTTACCGGCAACTGGAACAGCTCCTCTGAGGGTATTCGAGAAGAGGTCAACAAGAAGCTGCTCGCAAAATTGCCCGCCAATCATCCGGCGCGGGCAATTGGTAAAATCAATGAAGGATTGGCCAAGGCGGGTCGGCAATTTGATCCGCGCAAGATAAATCCACATATGCGCCTCGACCCCAGGAGTGCGGAATACAAGCTTGGAATTGATGCACTCACCAAAAATCCACGCTATTTGACCGACAAGGCCAAGCTGGTGACAGATGCTGTCAGGCACGATCTGGATCTGACGGCCCGTGAAGAGGCGGTGAAGGCTCTTTACAAGGCGCGACCGGATCTCAAGGGACATCTGACGCATTTCGAGAACACCGGCAGCCACGCCATGAAAGGCAGCAATTATCGCCTTGGAGCGTCCGACATAGACTTCACCCCAAAGGGAACGGCAACCGCGCAAGGCAAAGAAGCTGAAAAACTGTTCTCCCGGTATTATGAAAAGGCAGTGGTCAAGGTGTCAGACGGCAAGCTGACGACCGAGTCCCTGAAAGCGCATGCCTACGGCGGGGATCAGGGGACCGGGGCTTTTCGTTCCGATCTGGGATTGAAAACCAAGGACATCATGAACCAGACAACCGGCCGGATCGATAAACTGGACCCTTCTGGCAAAATCACCCATTCGCTGCGCGGCAGCGATCCCCTCGAAGTTGGACAGCCCACCCGTTTCTTTGAGCAAGGCTCCAGCCAGCAAATCGCAAAAGCTGATGTCAATGCCTTCCGAAAGGACCTTTTGAACAAGTTCAAGGAGGAGTTGCCCGAGATGGGCACTCAGGACGAAAAACTCATTCAAGCTGCAAAAGGCTATAAGCTTAGCCGTATTATCGAAGCCAAAGCGCCCGGTGGAAGGAGCCTGTCATCTGAGCGCGGCCTCTATGATTTGTCCAAGCAGATCAAGGGCCAGGTTGGGCAGCTGACTGTCGGCCAAAAGGAGGCCCTCATCCAGAAATTCCTCGATGGGGTCAAAGGCGATATCTGACAGAGATTTGGTCCTGTTCGTGCTTGCTGGTGTGTAAGGTTTTTTCCAGAATTCAGCCAATTTTCAGCACGTTACTCGCCTGCCTGCCGCTCAGCTGATTTGTGCGAACTTACCAAAGGCTGCGAGCGCCCTGCCCTCACCCCATTGCGGCAAGCATTGTTGGCGGAGGCCAATCGAAAGGTCACGATCGTCAGCGATGGCCAGCAGCAGGAGGTCAGCATTGATCAGGTCGTGTCCCGCAAGTTGCTGCAGATGGCGACAAACGCTCGGTCCATGCGCTCAGAGGTGCGGTCAACGAGATCAACGCGGCGCAACGGCTTCAGCGACAGCAGATCGACGAGGATGTCGATTTTGGCCGACGCTTCAAGGAACATCAACAAGGGCTTCTGGATCAGGCGACCAATAACTGTGACGCCGCTGACACTGTCCTGCCCCATCCCGAC